>CAWDNW010000005.1:0-36930 GCA_963803685.1 uncultured Cytophagales bacterium | reverse complement strand
TCTTGTATACTTAGTCAATTGGAGTGCCACCGTTTAAAACAGCCCTGAGAGGGCAGAAAGAAAGTTCTCTGTTAACTGAATGTTCGCAATTGTTTGGGGATTGTCCGATGGCGGGCGATTAATTTAGATGCTAAAAATATTTTTTCACACTTTAAGAACTAGTTCCATAGTTACTATTATTTGACTGTTTCAAAAAAATAGTTCTTCTTATTATCTTTTTGCTTGAACAAAAAGAAACAAAAATTCAAGAAAGTTTAATGTTCTCATCCTACAAGTCCCTCGCTGGCCCGCTAAACTTTCCTCCCTACCCGCTTTTCCGAGTTTCTCGGAATTGGCTGAGTTAGTTTTGATGATGAACTTCAAAAAATTCGCAAGCATTGGTGACTGTTTTCACCGATTATTCTCATCAGATATCAATGGCATTTAAGATTTAACATGACTGCCTGACTTTGGTGGCATTTTTTGATCCCTTACAGCAGGGAAACAAAAAGAATGACAAAAACTACATGCACTGCCCTTTAATGCCAACTGAAGCCGTTTAATTTACATGTGGCATCCCTTTCTAAAACAGCTTTGCGCAATAGGCCGCCCTATGGAAGTCAGGCTATCCCAATCGGAAAAAAGCTGCTCTCATACTTCCTCATTGCCATAAGGGATGCCTAATATTACAAACTCCGCATAAAATTATGGTGGGCGCTGAGGATTTGGGCTTTAACATCAGCCCAGGTGGTTTGATTGAGAATTTCAGGATCATCTTCCTCTTCCGCATCCTCAAAATAAGTTATACTTTTTAATGCCATAAATTGAGATCCATTTGGATATTTCTCAAGATAAAAATCTATGATTGATTTTAAGGTGAATTTTTGTAATAGCTGATTCAAGTCAAAAAAATCCTTCTTTGACCCCCGGTTATTGATAGCATTAATTTTCATTGCAGCAATATCCTTCGGACTTGCCATTCTAATACCTTTTTCCTTAATATCAATTTCCAACCAATTGTAAGGATAACTTACCATATCAACTTTAACATCATTAATAATGAAAGTTTTAATATGCTTCGTGTCTAAAGTATTTATTACTGTTGAAAAGGAAGTAAATATGGAAGGTAAATCTAAATCAGCAAATAAGGTTTTACCAAATAAATCAATATCTATAGATTTTCTATGCCCAAATTGTAATGCAAGCGCAGTTCCTCCAACCAATCTAAAATCCTTCAGCTCAGGAATTTTCATTAATTGAATAATTAAATCCAGTGTTTTCCTATCAACGGTCTTAAGTTGTAGCATCTAAAGTTTGATAAATCCTTATTGGCCATGGTGGCTATAAATGAAAGTGCGGAAGGTTCTAATGTTCTGAAGGTCATCGCTATTTCAGCAATCTTTTCTACTCCATAAAAATCTCTTATGATGATCCAATCCTCTAACAAGCCGTATTCCAAAACTCTCTGCACCACCAGTTTAGCATTTTGGTCAAAACTGAGCTTGGAGCGATCCACATCCCAAAACAAGTGTTTGGAAAGCTTTTCAAAGGTCGGATCAGGATTAATTTTGTGCATTGTGAATTCAGTAAAAGACTAAAGTTGAATTAATAGAATCTTCTAAACAAACTTAAGCATTCTAAAAATAATTCTTAATTGAACGGCTATTTAATTTGATAATGTTCACGTGGTTAAATAAGCCATTACTTATTTTAGGTCATAGCAGTGACTAAAATTAAGAAGATAAAATCGCTTATTTCCTCATAGTAGTTTTCAATCAAGTTTAATAACAACCATAATTCTGCAAATAACACCCCTATCCAGCCAGAGGCTGACCAGCTTTTGGCTGAAATCCCCAAGGGGATAGCTCTCACCGATTTATCTCAGCAGAAAACAGTAAAATTCATCCCTACTAATTACCTTTTTTCAATGGAATAAATTTTTCCAATTAAAATATCGAATTTAATTCCGTTCGACTCCCCCCTTGAGTGGGGCGAAGGGGGGTGTAGCAATCAAATTTTAAATCTTCGGAAAAGTTGTTAAATAAAATTATGCTACTGCTCCTTCAGCGTAGTTGAAGGGTTTATATTATACGTTCTGATGGTTTGTATGCTTACAACCAAACCTGCAATGAGAACTAAAATAACGATCGGCAGCACAAACATCCACCAGGCCAAATCTATTTTGAAGGCATAATTTAAAAGCCATTCTGAAGAAATGTAGTAGATAAAAGGCAAAGAAATAACAGAGGCAATAGCTATGTAGATGAAAAAACCCTTACTGAGGAGCACACTTACATCTAATCTTTCCGCACCCAGGATTTTTCTAATGCCGATTTCCTGTATTTTGCTAACCGCTAAATAATATATCAGGCCGAAGAACCCCATGGTAGCCACTATAATGGAGAGTACCGAAAACAAACTAAAGGCTTTCATAAACTGATTATCTCTTTGGTATTGCCGGTTGTAATACTGATCTAAATAAAAATAGTTAAAAGAATTGCCTGCAAAGGTTTTTTCCCATTGTGATTGCAAATATTGGATTTGGCTAAGATGAGCATCATCTGAAAACTTAAGGTAAAAATAATTTTTAGGTTTTTCATTGGCTTCTAATAAGATTGGCTGAAAAGGCATGTCCATTGAATATTGATGAAAATTCTCCACCACCCCTATAATTGTGGGTTGCGAATTTACCCTATAATTTATTTTCTCCCCTATTGCTTCATCAGGCGTTGCGAAGCCCAGTAAATCAGATGCTTTCTCATTAATAATGATTGATTGACGAAACTGTAAATCGGAAGTAAATGCTTCATCAAATGCCCTGCCGGCCAGCACTTTGATATCGAAATTTGAGAGAAAGTCAATATCAATTTGAGAAAAAGCAAAAGTAGCTGCATTTTCCTCACTGTCGCCTATTTTACGCACATAACCACTGGCTCTTCCAGCTATTTCTTTTCCTGGTATGAAGTTGGACGATGAAATTTTATCTACAAATGGCAGTTTAAGTGCCTCCACTTTAAAGCTGGTAAAGCTGGAATTATAAACTGAATCGTTTTCAATATTGATATCGGGCCCATTAATAACAAGTGTATTAGCGATGTCAATACCTAAATCTTTCTTTTGCATAAAATCCATCTGATTATAAAGCACGATGGTACAGCCGATGGCAACAATGGAACTTGCGAACTGGAAAGTAACCAGCACTCTTCTCAGCTTAGGTTCACGCTGCTTAACATTGTTGTGAAGCGTATCTTTTGGATTGAACTTCGAAATATGAAAAGCCGGATAAAGTCCGGAAATGAGCGTAGCTACTATCAAAATAGTGAACAAAGCTACCCAAAAATCCAGTGTATACAGCTTTACCAATAGGTCAAACTGAATTAGGTTATTGATGAAGGGCTCAGCCATAATGAGCAAAATGCAGGCAGCAAGTATAGAGAAAATATTAATGATGAATGTTTCTGTGAGCAACTGGAAAAACAATTGTCGGGAGTTAGCCCAATAGATTTTCCTAATTCCCACTTCTTTATACCGATCGATGGATCGGGCAATAGAAAAGTTGATGTAGTTTGTACAGGCTATAATTAAAATAATGATGGCTACAATACTTAAAATCAAAACCAACCTTTCGCTTCCATTTGCTGCAATTTCATTAGCTAAATTCGATTGTAAATGGATCTCTTGCATTTGTTGCAGTTCAAGCTGAATATCATCAGCAGGGCGGTATTTTTTAATAATTTCGTCAAGTCCTTCTGAAACAGAGGCAACTTCCGAAGGATTTTTCAATTTTACATAGGTGTACAGGTTATCTCCCCAATTCGACAATTGCTGTTCAAGGTTATTGTAAAGACTTAAAGAGATCAGGATATTAAAATCTAAATGAGTATTGCCAGGCAGTTCTTCCAATACACCACCCACTATATGCGTAATACGGCTTTCATAACCATTCTGTCTATAGAAACCATAAGCCCCTTCAATGTCAATCGGCTTACCTAAGGGATTAGCATCGCCAAAATACTTTAGGGCCACTTTTTCAGTAATTACGACAGCATTGTTGTACGTAAAAGCAGTTTTTGCATCTCCATATTTAAATTTGAAATGAAACATGTTAAAAAAACTGGAATCAACTCCCAAAATCCCTTCTTCTCTAAATAATAAATCATCATACTGAAGCACAGCATCACCTGAAGGTTTATGAATTCTTGTAATGGTTTGAATGGATGGGTAAGAGGAGCTGAGTTCTGCTGCTACTGCCGAAAAAGTAGTAGCACTCTCCACAACAGGCAGATCAGGTCGTTTTATTGTTTGCTTAACCCTATAGATACTTTCATATTCAGGGTGGAATTTATCAAAGCTCCATTCCTTACTAACAAAATCAAATATTAAAATGCAGGAAGCTAAAGCAATTCCAAGACCCATAACATTGATAAAAGAAAAAACGCGATTTTTCTTAAAATTTCTGAAGGCAAGTTTGATGAAATAGAGAAGCATATTTGGTTTTTTTTGGTTAATTATCAGTTCATTAACTATTAAAGTTTACAGGGTTACTCATCCTTCAGCACTTCTGCAGGGTTACTATTGGCTACTTTCAGAGAATGTAAAGCCACTATTCCAATACTTAATATAAAAGCTATTCCTCCTGCTAGCAGATAGATACTCACTGGAGTGTCCATTCTAAACTGAAAACTATTGAGCCATTCCGACATAAAATACCAAGCGGGATAAATGGCAATCACAAACGAAATTCCTATCAGTAAAGCATACTCTTTAGAAATTAATACTAAAATACTGCTAAGAGAAGCGCCCAAAACCTTTCGAATACTGATTTCCTTGGTGCGCTGTGCAATGGTGAATGATGCCAACCCAAATAACCCTAAACAGCTGATTAAAATTGCAATGGCAGTGGAGAAAAACAGGACCTTCCTAAGCCTCACTTCACTTCTGTAAAAATTCTCTACAGTTTCATCCAAAAACTGAAATTCATAGGTTTCATTTGGATAAACCCCTCGATAAGCCTCTTTCATCTTTTCAAGTGTTTGTTCAATATCCACCATAGAAGCGAGCTTCACATTCACAGTATACAAATTTCGTTTATCGAAACCCATCATCATCGGCCGAATGGCAGCATACATGGATTGCGTATGAATATCAGGAATAACACCCACTATAGATAGGTTTGTGCTGTCGTAAATCACTGTTTGCCCCAAGGCTTCCTGAGGAGTACTAATTCCAAAATTTTCCAAAGCAGCTTCATTCACCACAATTTCAGTTTCGTCTGTAGAAAAGTTTCTTCCGGCTAGCAGCGGCACCTCGTAAAGTGCTAAATAAGAAGTATCTCCTATTTTTGACTGGATATTAATTTCTTCCAATTGTCCG
Organism: uncultured Cytophagales bacterium; assembly: GCA_963803685.1. Lineage (GTDB taxonomy): Bacteria > Bacteroidota > Bacteroidia > Cytophagales > Cyclobacteriaceae > Marivirga. The sequence goes on along the minus strand of CAWDNW010000005.1, from coordinate 31,578 downwards.
TCAACTTCGTAATCTACCGAAGTAGTCCAGAGAGAATTAGAGATAAGCATATCACTACTCAAAGCAACATTCTTTACTCCTGCTATGGTCTCCAACTTAGTTTTTAATAACTCAGTTTTGGAAAGTGAATCTTTAAAGGGTGTGTTTATATGCAAAACAGCCTCTTTATTGAAACCTACTTCCTTTTCCATTAGGAAGTTAATTTGGGCATTAATACCTAAAATAACTACGATAAAAGCTATAGAGGAAGCAAACTGAAATACAATGAGGTTCTTTCTTAGAAAGTATTGAAAATTAAACCTCCTACCTGTAAACTGTTTAGTTCTTAAGGCCTTAATGGGTGAAAAGCCTGATAAAATAGAAGCGGGATAAAAACCTGAAAACAGGAGTACCAGTATTGATAAACCAAAGAGAAAAAGTAAATTCTGAAAAGAAAAATAGCTAAAAATAAAATTTTCAGGTAAAACCTCTTCAAAATAGATAATACCCAGTTCGCTTAACAAGACAGCTAAAATAATTGAAGTGATGATTAGTAGATAGGTCTCAGCCAGAAACTGACTTACCAGCTGCTTCCGCGAGCTACCTAGTGTTTTTCTTACAGCTACTTCTTTAGCTCTTAATTTTGACTGTGCCGTCTCTAAATTAATAAAATTAATACATGCGATTATCAGGATAAAAAATGCAATGGCTATTAAACCATTTAAGGTGGATTTGTCTGCCGTATGATTAGAAAAATTACTTGTGAAATGTAATTGACTCAATGGCTCCAGATCAAAAGCAGTGGTCCAGTCACCGTCTGCTTCAATATACTTATTTGTAATGGCCAATAATTCCTCTTTTGCCTCAGCATTTTTTTCAGGATCTACTTTGACAAAAAGCTGTGCAGATGAGTTTACGGTACCCCAGGCATCTACATTTCTGCTCTTTCTGATGTGGGGATTGTTGAGTAGTGTGGAATAAGACAGAAAATCAGTAAAATTTAAATCTGTTTGTTGCTTCAGATCAGCCACCACTCCCGTTACAGTCACCCTAATGGAATCCGTGTAAATCAATTCCTTTCCCATTATACTATTAAGAGAAGCTTCACCAAAATATTTCTCAGCAGTGCTTTGTGTGAGTACTACCGAATAAGCATCCTCCAGAGATGTCGGATTTCCAGCCAACCATTCATAATTGAAAAACTCAAAATATTGAGGATCGGTAAACACAGCTTTATTGGTTATTCCGTAATTGTCCTCCTTGTCAGCAGACTCAACCAACCACCTGTAAGCGGTATATAGTTGAGTGACATTTTCTGCGGATTTCATTTCATTACGGACTGCATCAGCTAATGGAATAGGTGAGCCAGGGTTGGGATAATCCTCCACTCCGCTACTTGTTACAGTAGTGACGCGGTTGATTTTTTCTCCATCCTGATGAAATGTGTCAAAACTATATTCATAGGACACAAGGTTGTAAATAACAAAACAGGCTGCTATGCCTATAGATAAGCCAATGACATGAATAAAAGAGCGCAGACTGTGTCTCTTGATATTGCGCAGGGCGATTTTAAGGTAGTTTAGTAGCATAATGGTTATGTTTTAAGGTTACTCATCTTTCAATACTTTAACAGGATTAATGATTGATGCCTGAAATGATTTATAAGCAATAATTATTAGCGTAATAAGCACTGAGGCAAAAAAGGCGATGGCAAACACTCCTATATTAATAGAAATTCTATTACTGAAATCCTGAAGCCACTGGCTCATAAAGTACCAGGAAATTGGAATAGCTATAAGAAAGGCTACCACCACCAACTTCACAAAATCGACAGTGAGTAATTGCATAATTTCAGAAATACTGGCCCCTAACACCTTTCTTACACCTATTTCTTTCGTTCTGCTTTGTACAATGTATGAAAGTAGCCCTAACAAACCGATAGCGCCTATAAATAAGGCTATGCCTGTAAAGAGACTGAAAGTACGCTTCATCCTTGCTTCATTAATGTAAAACTGATTGATTGTATCGTCCAAGTAGCTATAAGTGAATAAATAGTCAGGATAGCTAAGCTCCCATTCTTTTTGAATGGTCGGTAGTATAATATCGGCCATGCTGTTATCTATTTTGACAGCTGCTTGTGTGAAGTTTCCTTTGTCGTACCACAGAGCAATAGGTGGCTTCTCCTGATGCAAGGAAGTTGTAAAAAAATCTTTGATAATACCTACCACTTTCCCATCTCTTCCCCAAACCTGTACAGTGGCACCGAGGATATCTTCATAGTTTTTCACCCCCAATGCTTTAACTGTTTCCTCGTTAAGCAAATATTCTCTTATAGAATCCTCTCTAATATTTCTTCCTGCTATCAATTCTATATCATAAATATCTAAGTACTGCTCATCAATATTTTTGACCTCTACAGCATTACTGGCAATCACTTCCACACCATCTTTAACATAATAAATTTTACCTCCCCAGGTGGAGCTTGAAGCTGCACCTGTATTTGAAAAGGAAACACGATTAACCCCATCAATTGCTGAAATTCTATTACTTAGGTTTTCAAAGTTGGTTCGATCTGCCTCATGAATTGGTATTTCAATGATATTCTCTGAATTGATACCCATCGGCTGCTCCAGGAAAAAATCCATTTGCCTGGTCACCACAAGTACGGCCACTATCATTACCTGAGAGATAATAAGCTGCGAAACTACTAGAGATTTTCTCACGGAAAAGCGAGATTTATCCACTTCATGTAATTTACTTTTCAATGCCTGTATTGGTTTATAACCAGATAGTATAAAGGCAGGATAAAGTCCTGACAGAAGGGTAACAAGAACGAATAGGCCGAATAAAGCTGCGATTAAGCCTAGATCATAAGAAAGCTCGGGAATATCATAACCGATAAAAGGTTCGATATGCTTAGTGGCTATTTCGGACAAACCGATTGCCATAAAAATGGCGATTAGCGTGATAATGGCTGTCTCCATCATGAACTGTTTCATTAATTGAAGCCTTCCCCCGCCTAAAACTTTTCTTATACCTATCTCTTTTGCTCTTTTGCTGGCTAAAGCAGTGTTGAGATTTACAAAATTTATACAAGCAGCCAATAATAGTAATATTCCAACAAGTGCAAGCGTAATGGATTCTCTATCCGTTGCCAACCTACCTGTGAAAGTTCCATAACGAATATCTGTATGCATTTCAGCAAGAGGTTGTGCCAGTAGTCGAATTTTAGTAGCATCATCTGCTTGTCTATTTTCTTGTATAAAATCAGCTATTTGTAAGTTGAAATCAACCATATCAACATTTGCATTTACTTTTATAAATGCCTGCACAGAACTGGACGATGCTCCCCATGAATCGCGAATTCTATCGGCACCACCTAACTCCTGATTAAGTATTATTTGAAATGGTAAATCAGTATTAGCAGGAGGATCTGCCACTACAGCTGAAACTAATACCTCATAATTGTTACTTAATATGATACTTTTACCAATAGCTTGTTGATGGCTTCCAAATAGGCTTTCAGCTTTAGATTTTGTAAGCACGGCCGCATTTGCTGTATTAAATAATGATTGAGAGGTGCCTTCTAAAAATTGGTATTCAAAAATATCAAAATATTCAGCGGTGACAAATGCTACACTAGCGTCATCCAAACCATATTTTATTTTTTGACCATTTTTTTCAGTTGAAATCAGACTCCCATTGCTCATATCTACCATGGTGAATTTTTCAACCTCAGGAAAGCGCTCTTTAAAAGTCTTTCTAAGGGGGTATGGAATACCTATATCAAAATCCTTATCTCCATGTGTTACCTCTTCCTTTACCAATCTATAAATATGATCAGCATCATTATGGTACTTATCAAAGCTGAAATCAAATTTCAAAATGAGAAATATAACCAAAGTAGCAGTAATACCTATACTTAAGCCTATCAGGTTTATAGCTGTATGACTCTTATTCTTTAGTAAGTTTCTAAACGATATAGTGATGATATTTCTAAACATAAGCTTTGATTTTAGTTATTCATTTTATAGAATTCTCTTATGGTATTACTCGTTCTTCAAAGAATTTACAGGATTACTTATAGCCGCTCTTATAGAGTGATAGGCAACTGTTAACCAAGCTATTGCAAAAGCTGAAATACCCGCTATCGCAAATAATTCCCAGCTAATATTTATTCGGTAGTTGTAACCTTCCAGCCATGTCGAAATACCCCACCAGGCTAAAGGCACTGCCAATAGAAAAGCAAAAACAACCAATCGGGAAAATTGCTTTGAAAGCAAAAGCACAATTCCATTGACAGAAGCTCCCAACACTTTTCGGATACCAATTTCCTTGGCGCGTTGCTCTGCCATAAAGGAAGCCAAAGCAAACAGACCTAAGCAACCAATAAAGATGGCCAGTCCGGCGAATATTGAGAATACTTGAGCCAGCTTAAGCTCTGCTTTATACATATTGGCAAATTCTTCATCTAGAAAAGTATAGCTAAACGGCAGGCTGGAATCAAATTCATTCCACTTGGCTTCAATATTAGCAAGTGTCGAAGCCATTTCATCTGATTGTAGTTTTATGACCAGCGAGGAAGTACTTCTGCCTATAAATAAAGCCACAGGGCCAATATTTTCTTTCATGGATTCGAAATTGAAATCTTCCACCACGCCCAGCACCTTATGCTGTTCAAATCCCCCCTCTATCAGGTTGTTAGATTCATCAAATGCATTGGTTTGAATAGCATTATCTTCACCTTTTTTGAAGCCAAACATTTCAAAAGCTCTTTCATTTAAAATAACACCGGAAGAGTCAGAAGCTATTTCTTCATTAAAGTCCCTCCCATCAATTACTTTCATCCCCATAGTAGTCACATAATCCGGATCTACTCTCCACATTTGAATGCCGACTAAATTATTATCAGAGGCATCCTGGCCAACAGGCCAATAGGTATTATCACTTCTGTTATATCCACTTACCGGTATAAATCCGCTATAACTTGCTGAAACTACATTGGGAAGCATTTTAATTTCCTCTTTAAATGCTTTGGTTTTATCTCCTAACATGTAGGGATCATTCAAAAGAATGACCTGATCTTTTTCGAAGCCAATATTTCTATTCTGAATGAATTGCAGTTGCTTGTGGATAGCGACTGTTCCAATAATTAGAAGTATGCTGATGAAGAATTGAAAAACTACCAGTCCACTTCTGACAGTACTATTTCCCGAACCTGTGGAGAGCTTTCCTTTTAAGGTTTCTACAGGGTTAAAAGCACTTAAATAAAAAGATGGGTATAATCCTGCCAACACGCCTACCGCTATAGAAGAAACTAACATTAAGCCTATAAAAGCAGGGCTTGCCAGAGGTAAAACCAGTTGTTTATCTGTTAACTCATTAAAAAGTGGCAATAGTAGCACCACTAAAAAAAGCCCCACAAGAAAGGAGAAAATGCTCAATAAAATGGATTCTGTTAGGAACTGACCCACTAAATTGGAACGATAAGAACCTAATACTTTCCGCACTCCCACCTCTTTCCCTCTATTGGCAGAACGTGCTGTAGAAAGGTTCATGAAATTGATACTCGCCAAAACAATGATAAAAACAGCGATTAAACCGAAAAGAATGACATAATTTTGATTGCCCATTCTACCTATATCAACATTAAAATCAGATTGCAGGTAAACATCATTTAAAGGCTGCATGAAGAAATCCATGGTGCCTCCCTCAGCTTTAAACTCCTCAAGCGTTTTTCCATTCATCATCGTATTAAGAACAATTGCTAATTCGGCATCAGATTTTTGATTAATCTTACCTAAAACATTTTGTACATTGGCATCATCTCGCAGTTCGTAATAAGTATAGAAATTATTGCTGGTCCAGCTGTTGTTGCTTGCCTGATCTTGTATAGTGGACATAGAAATCAGAAAATCGAACTGGATATGCGAATTTTCCGGCATATTCTCAAATACTCCTGTCACTTTATAGGTCTCTTCACCATCCAAAATCAAGGATTTATTAAGCGGACTTTCATTTTTAAAATACTTACCGGCCATTTTCTGGCTCAGAACAATGCTATTAGGAGCCTTAAGTTGTTGAGAAGGGTTTCCCTCTACTAATTGAAAACTAAAGAGGTCAAAAAAACCTGAGTCTGCACAAATCAGCCTTGTTTCCTTAAAGCTTTGGCTCATTTCAGGTCGTTTGACCAGGAAAGAACCGACATTTCTTAACCTTACTGCTTTTTTTACTTCAGGAATTTGCTCTTTCATAAAAGAAGCAACCGGTGCGGGAGTGAATGCAAAGTGATAAAAGTTTTCTCCTACCTTAATATCCCTGTTGAGTCTGTAAATATTATCTGCCTTTTCATGAAATTGATCATAACTCAATTCATGCATTACATATAATGCAATCATTAAAGAGCAAGCCACCCCAACGGACAGGCCTACAATATTAATGATGGAGTAAAGCTTGTGCTTTCTTAGGTTCCTCCAGGCGATTTTTATATAGTTTTTGAACATGACAGTATGGAGTTAGATTTTATTCATTTTTAAGTGAGTTTACCGGGTTTGCAACAGACGCTTTTGCTGCCTGATAGGCTACGGATAATAAAGCAATAACTAATATGGCTGTTGATGCTATTACAAATGACCACAGATTAATACTTGTGTGGAAGGCATAACCTGATAGAAAATTATTTCCCAGGTACCAGGCTAATGGAGTTCCAATTAACAATCCGATCACAACCAGTTTGATAAAATCGCTACACAGCATGAGAATGAGTTGACCTACAGAAGCTCCCAACACTTTTCGAATGCCTAGTTCTTTTATTCTCCGTTCTGCTGTAAAAGAAGCTAGCCCAAATAAGCCTAGACAGGAAATAAGCACTGCCACTATTGTAAAACTCAAGGATAATTTCCCAATAACAGCTTCAGATTGATACTCACGGGCATAAGCATCATCAAGAAAAGAGAATTCAAAGGGATGATCAGGACTAGCTTTCTTATACACTTTTTCAATCTCTCCTAGTGCTTCTTTCATTGGTTTTTCATGATCTACTTTCACCAAAAAATGCTGACCAATTTGCTCGGTAAACATGAAAATAAGTGGCTCTATACCTTCACTTAAATGATCATTATGAAAATCATCTGTCAGTCCAACGATCCTGCCCGGCCCATTCCATACTTCAATCTCTGTCCCTATGACATTTTCCGGCTTTGGCCCATTACTTCCATAGCCGTTTTATTGATGATGTAATTTGATCGATCCTGGATAGAGTCTACAAAATTTCTCCCTTCCAATAAGTTAATGTTAAGAGTTGGAATAAAGCCGGCATCACATCTGAACAGCTTGAATTTAAGGGATGAATTATCTGGCATACCTGGCCATACTATTTCTGTAGTGGTTATGGGGACAGAAAAAATATTACTTCCTGCAAAAGCTACATTCTTAACTGTGGAAGATTGGAGGATTTCATTTTTGAAGGTGCTATTATTCCTGGTAAGCTCCTCATTACTTTCAATCACTACAATGTTATCCTTTTCGAAGCCAAGGTTTTTATTACTGATAAAGGCTATTTGCTCATAAATAATAATGCTTCCAACTATTAAAACAATAGATACAACAAATTGAATAATTACCAATGTTTTGCGTAAACCGATACCTGAAAGCGCATTGTGAACATTTCCCCTTAAGGCCAGCAATGGTTTGAAAGATGATAGAAAAATGGCTGGATAACTACCCGCTGCGAGTCCGCAAACTAAAGTGATCAGACAAACACCAACAATAAATGTAAAATCAGTGAAATCAATCAATAAGGATTTGTCAGTAATACTATTAAAAAATGGTAGTAACTGCCACACTAAAAGTAAAGCTAAAACTAAAGCAATAAATGATAACATAATTGCTTCAGCCATGAATTGGGTGATTAATGCCGAACGTCCGGCTCCTACTAACTTCCTCACCCCTACTTCTTTACTTCTGGTGGCTGATCGCGCTGTAGCTAGATTCATAAAATTGATGCATGCCATCAGTAAAATAATGAATGCTATAAAACTGAAGAGGAATATTTGCTCTATCCTGCCCCCTGCACTTTGTCCATTTTCAAATGAGCTATAAAGTCTTGATTTTGTATAAGGAAACAAGAAAGGCTCAGTAGAGCAGTCTGTGCAATTCTCCTTTATTAAACCTTCAATTTTAGTATTTGCCTGTTGTAATGAAGCCTCTGATTTCAGGCTTAAGAAAGTGCGACCACCTCCGCTCCTCCAATGCTGTGTCCAGGGATTTTCCTTTACAAAAAGCGCGAAAGGCATTACATAGTCAAATTGGAGACTTGAGTTACTGGGAACATCCTCAAATATGGCCGTAACTTTTAATTGGTGTGTTTGATTCACCACAATGGATTTCCCAAAGGCTTCTTTCGTGCCAAATAATTTCGAGGCAAGTGTTTCTGATATGGCCACTGAACTCACTCCCGGAATAGGATCATTATCATCTCCTTCTAAAAGGGGAAAACTAAAAATTGAAAATAGTCCAGCATCTGCATATACCCCATTCGCATAAAAACTCTTATTTTCTTGCTCAAACAAAGATTTGGTTTCCATACTTAGCTGCGTTATGGCCTTCACTTCAGGAATTTCTGCCTCTAAAGACTCTTTCAATAAAGCCGGGGTGGCTCCATAAGTTTCAATCCTTCCGTCAGGGTAACTCTGGTTAATCAGCACTTTGTAAATATTACCCGAATCAGTATGGAATTTATCAAATGATACTTCATCAGCAACCCAAAGAAATATAAATATTGCAGAGGCCAGCCCAATGCTCAGACCAAAAATATTGATGAAGGTATAGGCTCTATATCTTCTAATATTTCTTAAAATGGTTTTGAAGTAGCTGATAAACATGTTTAAATTAGTTAATTAGTCATTGGTTTAATCATCACTAGTTATTGGTCATTAGTTAATTTCTCTTTCCCAATGACCAATAACCAATTTCTTTTTCCTTTCACTCCTCTTTCAAGCTCCTCACCGGATTCAATAATCCAGCTCTTATCGTTTGAAAAGAGACCACAAGCACTGTAAAAACAATTCCCAGCACAATGGTAGCAATGAAAACACCCACTCCTGGTGAGGATTTCACTTCAAACTGATCTAACCATTTGGTCATCAGCCAATAGCTGAAAGGCATGGCTAATACAATCCCAATAGAGGTGATTTTCAAAAATTCTTTGTTGAACATTACCGAGATGTTGTAGGCAGAAGCACCCATCACTTTTCGGATGCCGATCTCCTTCATTCTACCCGTAATAGCCAATGATGCGAGCGCGAATAAGCCCATCGCAGCAATTAAAATAGCTATTATAGATGCCAAACCTACCATTTTGCCCAAACGCTGGTCTGCCACATACTGCTTTTGTACTACTTCATCTAAAAATGAAAAATTAAATGGTTCTTCAGGATATAAACTGCTCCACTCTGTTTTCAAAGTGGATATCAAGGCAGGGAAGTCATCAGTAGCTGACTTAATATAAACAGTTGGATTTGTACCACCTGAAATACTTAAAGAATTGATTCCGGAGAAAATTGCAAGAGGGTCTAAAGCAATCATGACAGGTTCTATCTGATCATATAGCGAAGCATGGTGAAAATCTTTCAACACGCCAATAATCCTATTATCCGTAAACCCTTCATTCTTGGCAGAGTAAATTTGCTCCTGCAGCGGGTTTTCCATTTTCATGAGTTTGGCAAATGCTTCATTTATAATTACAGCACTGCTATCGGATGGAATCTCGGCTGAAAAATTTCTTCCCTCTACAAACTCAAGATTTAGTAAGTCTGCGTACTCCGCCCCAACAAAACTGAATTTGAAGTATTTCATCTTTCCTGTTTTATCAGGAAATCCGCCTTGCCACCAGGTATCGTTCCCATAAGTGGCATTGGCAATAGCTGCGCTTTCAATTTGAGCATTTTGCTGAATTACATTTTTGAAACGGTCAGCTTTTTGAAAGCTTTTGTAAATAACGTCAATGATGCTTTGGTCAGGTATGGCAGGCACTTCCACCATCAGGATATTATCTTTGGTAAAGCCTAAATTATATTGGTTTATATCTTTCATTTGCTTGTACATAATGAGCGTACAGGCAAGCAGTAAAAGTGATAGAAATAATTGGAAACCTAGCAGGAACTTTCGTAGCCCCTGCTTACCAAAATTCAGGTTCAAACTACTCTTTAAAACTGCAATAGGCTTCAACTGTGAGAGAAATAAAGCCGGGTATGCACCAGCAATAAAAGTAATAAAAAATAACAAAACCAGAATAATACCTATCTGTGCAGGACTAAAAACAATTTCCAGTGTTTTTTCAAATAAATTGTTAAAAATCGGAAGTAGTGTGTAAGCCAGTGTAATCCCTACTAAAGCGGCAGCAATTGTCATCAGCACAGATTCCGTCATAAACTGCCCAAAAAGTTGTTGGTAAGCCGCACCCATTGTTTTTCGTACGCCTACTTCTTTGGCTCTGGTGGCAGATCTACCTATAGACAAAGTGGTGAAGTTGATACAAGCAATTAAGAGTATGAGTACAGCTATTCCAGACAAGATCCATAAAAGTTTAGGATTGGTTGAGACTATTGTATCAGACTGAGTTTCGCTGTCCAGATGGATTTCTCCTAGTGGCTGCAAAAGTAAATTGTAGGTTTCCTCTTCCGCATCCCGCTCTACAGTTTCGTTAATCAAAGATGCAAAACCTGCTTGCAGATTGGAAATATTACTTCCTTCCGCCATTAACACAAAACTTCCACCATAACTATTATGCCATCTATCCTGATAATCGTCACCTATAATGGTTTTTAAAGCGCTTTCCGGCAGTAAAACTTCGAAGTCCAGGCTGGAATTGGAAGGTGGGTTGTTTAATACAGATTTTATTGTAAATGACTCGTAGTCAGACCCTAATTGAATGAGCAATACTTTACTTACAACATCTGCAGTTCCAAAATACTTTTCTGCTACGGCCTCAGTAATCATTACCTGCGCAGCATCATTTTCATTTAAAAAGGGATTTTGCTCTCCTTTTAAAACTTCAAATGAAAACATATCCAGGAAATCGGCACTTACTACATGAAGCGGTTGATCTATACTTTGTTCTCCTTGCACTTTAGCCAAAGCGCCTGTATTTACATAATGCGTCACCTTTTCTACTCCTTCAAATTTGGCCTTTAAGGTTGTCGGGGCAGCCATAGGAGTACCTGAACTAACCTCAACATTGCCTTCCTCTCCAGATTCCCATAACACACGTGCAATTCTATCTTTTTTGTCATGAAAATCATCAAAAGAATTTTCGTGCTGAATAAATAGGAAAATTAAAATACTAATTCCTAAACCCACTGATAAACCAATCAGGTTAATGGTGGAATACAACTTATATTTTAATAAGTTTCTGAGGGCGATTTTGAAATAATTTTTGATCATGGTTTATATGATTAATGAGTTTTATTCTCTCTTTAAGGAATCTACCGGATTCATCAGTGCCACTTTCACGGATTGGAAACTGATGGTAAAAAAGGCGATGGCCATTACGGCAATACCTGCCAAAGCAAATATCCACCAGCTCAAATCTACTCTATAGGCAAAATCCTGCAACCACTTATCCATCGCAAACCATGAAATGGGTACTGCAATTAAAGTGGCCAGTAATATTAGCTTTAAGAAATCTTTAGAAAGTAATGCAATAATGCTTGTTGCTTCTGCACCCAGCACTTTTCGGATGCCAATTTCCTTTGTGCGCTGCTGAATAATAAAAGAGGCCAGGCCAAATAAACCTAAACATGCAATGAAGATGGTTACACCTCCACCAATGGTAAACACATTGCTGACCCTTCTATCTTCTTTATAAAAAGCTGCCCACTGCTCATCCAGAAAATGGTACTCCATCGAAGAGTGGGTATCAAACATCTGGTGAACAGATTCCGCATGAGCCAACACCTCTTCGGTATGCTCAGAATCAAATTTGAGTGAGAAGTAATCGATAGTTTGAAACACATTAGATCGAAACCCTAAAATCATAGGACCTACCTTATTATGGAGAGATTGAAAATTGAAATCTTTTACTACTCCGGCAATCTGCAATTGCTGCTCAGTTCCATCATCGCTCAACGATAGAAATTTACCGATGGGGTCTTTCAGGTTCAAGGCTTTAACAGCGGTTTCATTAATAATGATGTGCAAAGAGTCTACAGCGTTATTACCTGAAAAATTTTCTCCCTCTACCAATTCCATTTTATAGAGGTTGATCATATCTGCATCAAAACCGATATAATTCATTTTGATTGAATCGGCACTTCCGAAGTTTTTAGTATATACCTCTGCAATGGACTTCCACTCGCCGGGAACCCGTGAAGATACAGCCACTCCTTCCACGTAGGGTGAATTGGCAAACTCCGTTTTGATGGTTTCGAATCGTTCCCTTACATCGCCACTATTAATATCTACAATCAGCATCTGCTCATTTTCGAAGCCAAGTGGCACATTCTGGATGTATGCAAGTTGGCGGTAAGCGATTAAAGTGGCTATAATCATTATCACCGATAAAGTAAATTGCGTACTAACCAACACTTTCCGAAGCAAAATACTTCCTTTACCAGTTTGCATGGCACCTTTTAATATATAAGTTGGCTTTAGGCGCGACATCAGGATGGCGGGATAGCTTCCTGAAAGCAGCCCTACAAGGATCGTAATACTAAAAATGAGCAGGAAAATAGTACCGAATGTATCGAGGTTGAAAACAAATTGCTTATCGGTAAAATGGTTAAAAGTAGGCAGCAGCAAATCAACAAGGAAAAATGACAGAAAGAATGCGATGAAAGCAAATAAAGTGGATTCAGAAAGAAACTGGGAGATTAACTGATATTGATAAGCACCGGATACTTTACGGATCCCTATTTCTTTACCTCTGTCAAGTGCTTTGGCTGTGGCCAGATTCATATAATTAATGCAGGCGATGAAAAGCATAAAAATGCCAATAGCCATATAAATGTACACATAGGTGATTTCCCCTCTGTTAGTATCACTGGCATACTCTATGGAAGCTGAATTAAAATGGATATCCGGCAAGGCTTGCAAATAGAAATCATGCTCCTGTGGGTTTTTGAAATGATTTGCTACAAAACCTCCCATATTGGCATGAACATTTTCAGGGTTAGCATTTTCTTTCAACAGCAGATAAGTATAAGCGCCATAATTGTCCCAGCTGGTAGAAATTTGTTTATAATAATCCCAATCGGTAGGTAAGCCTACTAAAATTTTGTATTGAATATGAGAGTTCTGAGGTAATTTTTTAATCACACCGGTTACAAGAAAATCTGTTTCATCTCCTGAGTCTAATGTTTTCCCTATAACATCTGTAGAACCAAATAAACGCATCGCCCACTCCTCATCAATCACTACCGCAAAAGGTTTCTGCAAAGCGGTCGCAGGGTCTCCAGCAATCCACTCCAGATTAAAAAGTTCGAAGAAATTAGGCTCTGCAAAATAGTAATCTCTTTCCTGGTACGCTTCTTCATTGTGTTGAAAAACTACTTGTCCGCCAAACTTATATAGCCTTGTGTAGTCCTCCACATCTTCATATTCTTCTCCTAAAGCCTTGCCGGTAGGGCCGGGAACAATTCCAAATTGCCTTGTTTCCTCCGGAGATGAATTGATTTCAACCAGACGATATAGTCTGTCTTTCTTCTCGTACATAGTATCAAAAGAAAGCTCATCTATCACCAACATAAAAAGCAAGCTGCTGCAGGTAATGCCAAGAGTGAGGCCCAATATATTGATGGTAGAATAAGTTTTATTCTTCCAAAGGTTTCTAAAGGCGATTTTAAAGTAGTTTTTTAACATGGTCGTTCAGTTTTTAGAAGTTCATTTACTCAGCGTTCAAACTTTTGATCGGATTTGCCATTGCCGACTTAAAAGCTTCAAGGCTCACAGTTATTAATGTAATGGCTAAGGCAATTCCTCCACCAGCAAGAAAAACCCACCCATGAATGCTTATTCTGTATTGAAAATCCATTAGCCAACTATTCATAAAATAGTAGGATAAAGGCGTGGCAATAATCAGTGCAACTATAATAAGGATGATAAAATCGGCAACAAGAAGCCTAAGGAGCATGCCAACCCCGGCTCCCAGTATTTTCCTTATTCCTATTTCTTTTTTTCGTTGTTCTGCAATAAATGATATCAAACCAAAAAGTCCCATAGAACTTAAAAGAATAGCTAGTCCAGTGAAAATAGAGCTGATTTTTGCTACTCGCTTTTCTTCTTCAAAGAGCTTCTCCGCTTCATTATCAATGAATTTGTAAACAAAAGGAGTGCTTTGGTTAAGTGCCTTCCACTTAGTTTCAATCTCTAAAAGTAAATCCTGATAATCGTGGGTTTGAGCTTTCACTACAAGCCAGTCTGTTCTGGATTCCAAATAATGTAAAGTTGGACGAATGGCTTCTTTCAAACTGGCAAAGTGATAATTTTCAGTTACACCCACTATCTCCAATTCCTGAGGTTGAACATCTGACGCATAAATTAATTTTGAACCAACAGCTTCCTCCAAGTCTATACCGAAAGCTTCTATTGTAGCTAGGTTTACAATAATTTGTGTGGTGTCGGTCTCACTTAATCTTCTTCCTTTAAGAAGTTGAGTCCCTACAGTTTCAAAATATTCAGGGCTAATACCGTTGTATACCACTGTAGTAATATTACTCGAACTCTGGGAGGGCAAGTGAAGCCCCATATCAGCCTCTCTGGGTTGCGAAGGATATGTATTACTAGCAGCAGTAGAAACCACACCTTTAATTTCTTTCAGGCTGTTTCTTAATCCATTTTGATTATTCTTTGCCTCGTCTGAACCTAACCTTAAAGCCAGAAGGTTATTCCCATCAAAACCTAATTCCTTTTGTTGTGAAAATCTTACCTGCTGCGTTGTTACAATAACTGATACAATAAGGCTTATGGAAATTACAAATTGAAATACCACCAATACCTTCCGTAATGACACATTGCCAGAAACCGTGTTAAGTGATCCTTTTAATATGCTAACTGGTTTCACAGTAGAAAGTACAAGCGCTGGATAAAACCCTGCTATTAATCCTGTTAAAATGCCAATTCCAAATAATGAAATAAAAATAGGCCAATCAAAAAGATTTAAAACCGTAAGCTGGCTTTGTGTTATTTCATTAATTACAGGCAAAATAATAATTGTGATAGGAATGCTAATCATACAAGCAACAAGGGATAGAAGCAGTGATTCGCCCATAAATTGCATCACCAGGTTCTTCCTGTCAGCTCCGATAGTTTTCCTAATGCCTATTTCTTTCGCACGTTTATTTGCTCTTGCAGTACTTAAATTAATAAAATTGATACAAGCAACCGATTGAATAAATAATGCTAAAAGCATCAAATACTTTAAATAAGTCATGCTGCTAGTTGTGCCTATTTGCATATCAATACCTTCAGAATATAGATGTATGTCTTGTATAGGTTGTAAAAAAAGTTCCTTCTCCCTGCCGTTAGCAGCAAGGTCATCCGATGCATGTCTTTCAAGAAAATCAGGGAATTTTCCCTCCAGATTGCCAGCGCTCGTATTTGGTGCAAGCTTCAGATAGGTATAGATGAAATTCTGTGTCGCAAAGTCATTGGTGTTCCTAACAAATTCTCCTAACCCAGGAGTATTCATAGTGATGATGTAATTAGGAGCTAAATGTGATTTTCCATAGCTGTCATCAAAAACACCTGTTACTTTTAATCCTAATTCACTTTCTCCATTCCCTCTAATGATGGTTCGGTTCAAAGCAGATTGATCTCCATATAATTTATTTGCTAGTGAAGAAGAAAGTACAATAGTGTTAGGATCGTTTAGAGCATTCTTTGCTGTTCCTTCAAGGAATTTAAAAGTGAGTACATTAAATATAGTGGAGTCTGCTAAATATCCATGTGGTTCAAAGAAACCTTCTCTTTCATCCGCCACCCTAAGAAGCTCACCTGAATCTGCACCGAGGTAAACTATTCTCGTAGCTTCAGTAATTTCAGGGAAATCATTTTTTAAGGCATAAGCATAAGGAGGGCCAGCTGTTGCAAAGTGCACATCCCTACTATTATTGAGCGTACTTCTACTATCTGTTCTTAATCTGTATATCAATTCAGCATCTTGATGATGCTCATCATAACCCAATTGAGCAAAAACATAAAGTAAAATACAGAGACAGCAAACTGTTCCAATACTTAGGCCAAGCAGATTAATTCCTGTCTGCAATCTGTTTTTATGGAGGGATCTCCAAGCCATTTTAAGGTAGTTTTTTAGCATAAGTCTAACAATTAAATTACTCGCTTCTCAATGATTCCACAGGATTGATTTTTAAGGCTTTATACACCTGGCTGCCAATGGTAAGCGCTACTACAGCTAGCACCATCAAAAAGCCTAAAGCAATGGTGCCGAAACCAAAATCTACCCGATAAGCATTGGTTTGTAGCCACATATTATTTACAAAGTATGCCAGGGGACCTGCAATCAGGTAAGAGACTCCTATCAAAATCAGGAAGCTTTTAGCCACCGTGAAAGTGATATCCATTGCCTGCGCTCCTAAGGTTTTTCTGATCCCGATCTCCTTGGTTTTATTCTGAATGTGAAAGATCACCATCCCTAAAAGTCCTAAGCATGCCAGAGACACCACAATGAGGGTTACATAACTCAAAATAGCCAGCAGAGCAGCATAATAGCCATAACTTTCTTTCATGTCATCTTCAAAATAGCTGTAATTGAATGGCCGGTTGGTGTGTTTCTTCCAGCCTGCTTCCAATTGTGCCAAAGTTTGTTTCTCCTGCTGATCATTGATAGTCACAATCATACTGCTCACTGAAGAAGGCATATAGCGCAGGCCAAGCGGACCAATTTCGTCATCCATTCTTAAATAGTGATAGTCTTCTACCACCCCAATAATTTCTAATTGTTTATCACTTTCGGACAATGTAATCAGTTCTCCTAAGGCCATTTCAGGACTTTCATACCCCATGCGCTTAATGGCTTGCTCGTTTAGCAAAATGTATCGCTCCTCTTCCGGCATCACCTCTGGGAAATTTCTGCCTGCTACCAAAACAATGTCCATTGATTGCAGGTAATTATTATCTACCCCAAAATAACTAAAGTAAGCAGGCTCTTCTTCATTCGGTAAGCTGATTTCAAAGCCATTTTCAGTGCCTAAAGCCGGCATGTAAGTAGTAGCTGATATCGCTTGCACATTGGCTATGGAGCTAAATTCATTTTTAATGGTTTCGTAGGACATGCCCTCCAACCGAACATTGAGGATATTTTCAGTTTTAAATCCGTGATCAGCAGTCAGCACCATATTCATTTGTTGGTAGATGGTGATGATAGTGACCACAAAGAAAATGGAGAACGCAAATTGCGTAACCACTAAAATCTTACGGATACTCACCTTTGCAATACCAATCTTCCTGCCCAGGTTTTCAAGGTTGATAGATTTTTTCAGCGCTACCAAAGCATTGGTGGAAGAGAAGAAAATGGCGGGTACAATTCCGGCAATTATACCGGTTAAAGCGGCAAAACCAACATAAATCAGGTACAGATTATTGGTTTTATCAAATCGGATCGGGGCTCCTAAAGAAGTAAACATTGTGTTCAGGGCAGGATGAAGGTATTCTACCAAAAGTGCTGCAATGGCAAAAGCAAACAGCGCAATAAGAACTGCCTCCACCAGAAATTGACCGATGATGTGCTTTTTACCGGCACCAATCACTTTCCTGACGCCTATTTCCTTGGCACGATTCATAGCCCTTGCTGTAGTTAAATTAGCATAATTGAAGCAGGAAGAAAGCATCACCACCACTGCAAGTCCCAACAATACATACATCACTATGGCAGGCAATCCGAAGCCCATCGTATTGCTCATCAAAGGCCCCATGGTAATCTCTGAAAGTGGTTGTAATTTAAATTTATAGCTATAATCGCCTGCTGCATCATAATTAGCGGTGGCAGACTGGCTTAAAAAAGTTGCTAAATCGTCTTCTTTAAAACCTTCAGTGGTTTTAATGTAGATGTAATTATCGTAGATATTGTTCCAATCGGTTAAAGGAGCTGATAGCTTTCCCTCCTTTTCCAATAAAGGCAGACCGTTCACCGAGGCCAATATATCAAAATCGAAATGTGTTTTACCAGGGAATTCAGCCAAAACAGCTGTTACCACATATTCTCCGACTTCCTCTACCTCAATAGTTTGTCCTATCGGGTCTTTATCACCAAATATTTTTGAGGCTAATTCATTACTTAAAACCACTGCATTCGGAAGTGTGAGTGCATCAAAAGTGTCTCCACTTTTCACTGGAAAATTAAAGATGTTCAATACTTCATTATTGGCAAAAAGGCCACGAAAAGGAATCTCCGCCTGCTCCCATTTGGCTGTGCCTGCAAAATTCTTTTTTACCAAAGCCAATTGCTGCACGCCTTGCTGCTCTTTTAAGGTGGCAGCTAATGGAAAAGGAGCGGTTGCTGTATTCCAGACATCGTCATTTTTCATTTCACGATCGGTAATTACCCTGTAGATTTTATCTTTATCCGGGTGGTAATTATCGTAGGAATACTGATCGGCAACAATCAGGATGAGTAGCAGGCAAACAGTCATGCTTACTGCCAGACCAAAGATATTTATAAAAGAAATGGTTTTACTTCTGAGGATATTGCGGAAGGCAACAAGAATGTAGTTCTTTAACATGACCGTAATTTTAAAGTTGATTTTTACCCCTACTATTTAGTTTTACACATGAAACTGCTCTCTTATATTCTCTGTAACTACCTGTCCGTCAAATAAATTGATTACTCTGTGAGCATAGTTGGAATCATGCGGTGAGTGCGTTACCATTACAATGGTTGTGCCTTCATTATTCAATTGTTCCAACAATTTCATTACTTCTTCACCATTGGCAGAATCCAAATTACCTGTTGGCTCATCGGCAAGGATCACTGCAGGCTTAGCTACAATTGCCCGGCTAATTGCCACTCTTTGCTGCTGTCCACCGGAAAGCTGCTGAGGGAAGTGATTTCTTCTGTGCATAATATTCATGCGTGTTAACACTTCTTCTACTTTGGCCTTTCTCTCTGAAGAAGGCACTTTCATGTAAAGTAAGGGCAGCTCTACGTTTTCAAATACCGTCAACTCATCAATGAGGTTAAAGCTCTGAAAAACGAAGCCAATGGAGCCTTTTCTTAATTGCGCTCTCTGGCGTTCTGAATATTTGGCAACTTCATGATCCACAAAATGGTACTCGCCTGAATTGGGATTATCCAGAAGGCCTAAAATATTAAGCAGCGTTGATTTACCGCATCCAGAAGGTCCCATGATGGCAACAAATTCACCTCTTTTGATTTCGATGTTAATGTTATTTAATGCCGTGGTTTCCACCTCTTCTGTGGTGTAAAGCTTCGTTAAATCAACCGTTTTAATTACATGATCCATATTTTGTTAGTTTTTTATGTTCTTTACTTTTCAATTTTTCTTGCTGACAAGTTCTTAGGTTGTCAAATCACATTTTCTCTTTAAAAATAATTTTGATTTTCTATCCTTTCTTTTAATCTTTTGTCTTGATACAAAAGATAGAAAAAATCAAGACAAAAAGATGCTCCCACCCTACAACTCCACGCTCTGCCCGCCTTTTTGTCGGGCCGCCCGCTTTCGTCCGTTTCGGGCGGACGATTTGTTACACATGATGCGGAAAATTTACAATTGCAATTAATTCCGCTATTCATTGAGGTTCTGACCTCTATTATTTTATCGAGTGTAACACCCCTATGATCCCCTCAATGCTATTAAGTTAAGCTTTCTTTTAGACCCCATCCTTACATCCTTCCCCAAAGAGAGAAGGAAAAGTGGTCTTAACTTAATAGCATTGCTTCAAACCTCAAGGGGATAGTCCCTTCGATTTAAATAAGCAGAAAACAATAAACTTTTTTCACCATTTTCTCACTCTACAAATATTTATTAAAGCGATGCTAACTATTTAAGTACAAAGTTCAATCAGGGCAGCTCCCCCCTTGAGGGGGGTAAGGGGGTGTTCTTTAACAAAGCGACCTAAAACTACCCCCTTATTTACCCATCACCTCTCAATACTCTCTACTTTCCTCTTTGGCATTCCGGTCTGACCTGCGGTACTGACCTAAGAACCACCACCCAAATCTCAAATCTTTTTACTCACTTCTCTTTACTTAAAACTTACAACCTACAACCCTCCTCCTACTTCAACTCCAGCTTTTCCTTATCCCCATAATTCTCATATCCCGAAACAATCACTTGCTCTCCTTCTGCCAAACCTTCTATCACTTCGTAGTAGTCTATATTTTTTCTTCCTAATCTAATGGGTTGCTTTATTGCTTCATCCGGGTTAGATGGATTGATCACATAGGCCCAATTGCCACCGGTATCCTTATAAAATCCTCCCACCGGTAAAAGTAAGGTCTCTTCTGTCGCTCCCAATTCGAGTTTAATTCTCACGGTTTGCCCTCTTCTGATGCCTTCCGGACTGTCTCCTTCAAAGATCATATCCACCTCAAACCTTCCTCCTGTAATCGTTGGGTAAATTTTATTGATCATCAGCTGGTAATCTCCTCCCGCAAATGTAAAGCTGCCTTTTTGACCCACATCTACTCGTGGCAAATACAGCTCATCAATTCCTACCCTGATTTTGTAATTATTCATGATATCTATCTGGCCTAATCGCTGACCTGAAACAACCGACTGACCAACCTCTAATTGTGGTGTGGCTAACTGACCATCCCTGGTCGCCTTCGAAAGTAAGGTTATTCAAAATATTTCCTACAGCATCCAGACTGCGCTGCATTCTTTGTTCAGAGTTGCGCAACTGCTTTAATTGAAAAACCCTGGCTACAGAATCGTTTTTGTAGCTTCTGTAAGTCAATTGCTTACGTTTTACGTTATAGTCATAATTCTCGCGTACCTCCTCAAATTCCCGTTCGGAAATCAGTTTCTGCTCGAAAAGCCCTTTAAAACGGATATATTGTGGCTTTAATAAGTTGAGTTGGTAGTCAATTTCTGCCAACTGCGCCTGCTGACTCAAATCATTTTGATCGAGGAGTAATCGGGTTTGTCTTAAATTATTGATTTGCTCGTATAATTGCGTTTCACGCTGCATCACTTCCAGTTGCAGATTGGAATTGGTTAAGCTCAAGATGGTATCGCCTTTTTTCACAATGGCCCCGGACTCCCGCACTATTTCCGCAATAATTCCTCCTTCTATGGCATCTAAGTAAAAGGTTTCGCCCGGTTCCACATTGCCTGTTACCGGAATAAAATCTTTGAACTCGCCCATCTTCACAGAAGCAATACTTAACCTGTCTTTATTCACATTTAAGGTAGAGCGTGTATCAGCAAAAAGCAATTGATATACTATTAAGCTTAATACCAACACCCCGGCACCTATCATCAGTAGCTTCTTGGTTGTCCACCTCTTTTGTACAATTTTCTTATCCATTTACTTATTGTAATTATTCGGATTCACATTTACCAACACTATGCCAAGTAAAGTAAATGGGCTTCAATTAATATTTAAAGGCATTATTGGGCATTTCACTCCGTTCATAAAAGCACGCAAACGTCCGCAGGCGGACGGATGGGTTTTGAGGAGAGGAAAGGGGAAATTAGGGTGAGTGGGTATAAATTTTCGAATTGAGAACCCCTCCCAGCCCTCCCCCAAGGAGAGGGTCTCGTTCCTTCAAAATTTATAACTATACTATTCTAATTTAGGCGGAAAAACAGGTGTTAAGAGATTTGAATTAGAAGGACCCACGGCCTGAATCATTTGAAAGAATTCCAGCCAAAGGTTGATCAGCCTCTGGCTGATTTCTTTCTAAGCCAAGGTGCGTGTCTGACGCAGCTTTTCTGGAAGTAGAACTTTGATTGGATCTTTAGTGGATCGGAGACACGAACCATGGCAAACGGATTAGTATACAAGCAGATAATCATTCCCGTATACTCAATTGAAACGTCATTGCGAACGTAACGAAGCAATCTCTTAAATCCGAAGTAAAATCCTCAGAACGGCTTGTCATACTAATCATAAGATTGCTTCAGTCGTGCCTTCCTCGCAATGACGAAGAAATGGCGTGCCCGATACCAAATTTTGTTTTTTTAATATAAAAATTAGCTACCTCACCGAAGCCCCCTTAAACACCTCCAACTCCAACAAATCATACTGATCTGCTATACCTTCCATATCGACATCGGCAGAGGATCGTAAATGCAGATCGAAAAAGGAAGTTAATAGCTTGAAAGTTATTTCAGCGCCTAAATCTAGTTTGAAGCTTAAATTTATTTAAAAAATGCCTTTGTGTATCCCTAAGCAAAATATTTTGTTATCATTTTTGTTTTCCTTGATGCAATACGTAGGTCTTTATACAGCGTTTTGTGACCCCTCCCCAGCCCTCCCCCAAGGAGAGGGGGCTCGTTCTCTCTTAACTTATAGCTTAACTATTCTAATTTTAATGGAAATCCAGGTGTTAAGAGATTTGTAATTAGAACACCAACGCCCTTATTCATTTTAGGGATTCCAGCCAGAGGCTGGTCAGCCTCTGGCTGATTTCTTTCTAAGCCCAGGTGCGTGTCTCACGCAGCTTTTCTGGAAGGATCTTTGATTGGATCTTTAGTAGTTCTGGAGACTCGAACCATGGAATGGATTGATTGTAATCAGATAATTATTCCCGTGTATTCAATTGAAACGTCATTACAAGGAACGAAGCAATCTCTCAAAACCAAAGCAAATTCCTCAGAACGGCTTGTCATTTTAATCATAAGATTGCTTCGGTCGTGCCTTCCTCGCAATGACGAAGAAATGGCGTGCCCGATACCAATTTTTTTTTAACATAAAAATTAGCTACCTCACCGAATCCCCCTTAAAAACCTCCAACTCCAGCAAATCATACTGCTCAGCTATACCTTCCATATCCGCACCGGCAGAAGATCGTAAATGCCGATCGAAAAAAGCAGTGAGTAGTTGAGTAGTTATTTCCGCTCCTAACGCAGGATCAATTTCCCCTGACTGATTGACCGCAGTGATGGTCACCATAAAAGGAATATCCATAAAATTAGGATGGCCTGAATTGAGCAACTTCGCTTCATAAAAATAGTCGCTGCTCTTTTTGAGGTACACATGGGAATTAATATCATGGTGCCTCGGCAGGCCAATCTGCAGAAATAAAGAGGTAAGGTAAATGATACACCGTATCAATTTTTTCTCCCCCACTGGATGCCGTCCAAATTAGCCGCTGCCTTTATTCTTTTGTCCTGCATGGCCACTCTGCCGGCAGTGCCCCCTCCTACTGAATGTCCGAAAATCCCAATTTTATCTAAATCAAGCTTGTTCTTCAACAATCCTTCAGCATTCCACTGATCTAATAAGTCCAGAACATGGACCATATCGTCGGCCCAGCGTATCTGAATATTTTTTTCCTGATAATTTCTAATGGCAGGAAGCACAATGGGATGTCTTTTCTCAAATTCCATCCCCCCATCAAAGGCTTTTATCATGGGATCCATCAACTCTGCGTCCCAGGCCATCCTTTCCTGCTGAAACTTGTAATCAAAGTACCTCTTGCTTCCATCCGGAAAAGTAGCACCTAAGCTTTCATAGGTATGGTTCATGTTGATGATGATATAGCCCTGACTGGCGATTTCGGACAGTAATGCATAGTATCCCGTGGCTTTGGAGCCGTAGCCATGTGAAAAAAAGCAGTACCGGAAACTTGCCCGCTGCCACCGGAAGCTCCGGGTAGACATAAGTATCCACATAATCCAGGTAGTTGAGAGCATTGGCTGGCAAGCCATATTTAGTGGCAAAACCTTCCCTGCCGGCGGGGTCCAAATAACTTTCACCGTCTAAATCCGATACATCAGCATCGCTGGGGTACCAGATTTTGCACAGAAATTCCCGCTTGTCGTTGGGGTCTTCCGTGATCTCTTCAGGCCTTTCGGTTTTAACATGAATGGTTTGTGTGCCTACCTGGTAATTTCCACGAGGTTCCGGCAAGGTAAAAACGGGTAAAGCCAGCGGAAGCACCCAGGCTATAATGGCGACCAACAAGAAAACAAAATAGCCGCTGCCCCTCCAAAAGTTTAAGCGGACTGGTTGTGCAGCATCCACCGATTTTATTCTCCATGCAAGGATAAGAAGCAAAACATAAGCCGGAAACATTTGCCAGCGTGCGCCTTCAAAAAGTAGGTGCAGAACCAACAATGCAGCCAGAAAAAGTAAAATATAATTAGCCGGAAAACGCATAACCACTTTTCGTTTGATAAAGGGCAGAATGGTAATAACAAGTAGTAAATGATCTCTAAAATCCTCATAAGTTCCTGATTTTGTTTAGCTTAATTTTAATACCATAAAACTAGAGGGAAGCCGAATAAAAGGCAAGGCAATGCACCGACCGAAAGCAGTAGTCTGCCGACTACAATTGGAATTTAAGTTTTTGGAGGGGTATGGAAAGGGTTGTTGTCAAAGCATATTCGTACTGTTGTTAATAATATTGGCACACAAATGTGAGCATACAGACACTAAAGTTTTTTGGGAGAAGTCAGAGAGGTTGGGAAGAGTGAATTGGGTATTTTTGAATTTGATTGGAGATAGCATTTAACAGCTACTGTATTTAGTGAAAATATTAAAATTCATATGACTAAGCCTTAAAATACATGATCTGATTACTCCTTTAGCTCAAAGTATGCACTTTAAAGCCTTGATATTAAAACCTCATCTCTTCGAGTTACTCAAAAGCAGATAGCAGTTCTAGCAACCTAATGGTCGCGCCCTAAAATAAGTCGCAATTGTTTCAACTTATTTTAGGACGAGAAATTTTTAACAATCTTAAGTTACAGTCCAGTTTTTTGAGAAATCAGTTTGGATTAGTAATCTTGATTTCGATAGTGATAAAATAAACTATTTCATCATTTGAGTTAGCTTGACTTTTGCCGATTGACCATCAGAACCCTGATTATCTATCTCTATTGCTTTTTTAAAGGCTTCTTTAGCTCCAGGAATATCACCAGCGGCAGTATAGGATTCTCCTAAGTAATTAAAGGCTTTGGCAGAGTCTGGAAACACTTGCGTTATCATCATAAAAACCTGTATAGCTGCCTGAATTTGTGGTTCACGCTGACTTTGCAATAGTAGGTTACCTAGGCCAATTAGCCCGGCTTCAAAGTCGTAAAAAGCATAATTAGGATCCTGCATCATTTTACTAAGCTCTGCTCCCATTTTTTCGGTTTGACCGGATACATATAAGCTTACGATATAACCTAAAGGTTTTGGTCTAAACCCAGGAATATCAAAGTTCAAAGCCGCTTGCAGTACAGGGTCCTCGTTGTTTATATATTCCTCAAAACTGATCCTTACAGGAACACTTGGTGCTATCCACTCTGCATTCTCCAGGGCGGGTTTATCCTGCCACCATAGGTAAGACAGGGAAACGGTGATGCCTGTGTTAGGTAATTTTTCTGGTCTATTATCTCCCCAGAAATTGATATTCTCTGCAGTAGGCTCCCCCACAAAGATGACATTGGTATAATTGTCCAATTCATTAACCAAATTCTGACAGGCAGAAAACGTTCGTTTTCCGATAATTACAAATAGTTTTCCTGTTGCATTGATTCGCTCCGTCTGGATGATACGCTTAATTACATCTTTATTAAGGTAGTTGTTACCGCCACCATTTAGGCGTAGGTCTATAATCAATTTATCTGCTTCCTTCTCTTCTACTTCCTTAAGCACCCTGGTGTAAAAATCATTAGTGCTCTCTTCCGCCTCATCAGCGATTCTACTATGACGTATATACATGGCCTTCTCCTTTTCCAGATAGGTAGAATAATATACTTTGTCCAGGTCTTTTAAATACAGCGGAGTTGCAGATTGATCCCTGGCATCAAGCCAATTCTCACTTTGGTGAACATACCCACGATGCGTAGGTACACTTTCACCATCTGCCATAACTGTAAACGAATGCGTAAATTGTTTTCCCTCTTTTTCTAGCGTTAGTACGACTTCCTGTTGTAAAGTGCTAGTAATTCTCTGAGCATGCAATACTTCAGGACAACCAAGATAATTAATGCCATAGGCTTTAAAATACTGCGTATTTTCTGCATTTACCACAGATTTTATCTTCTCAAGGGCTTCAGCTATAGGCATTCCATTAATTTTAACAACTTTGGCTCCCAAGGCCTTTTCATCCTTTTTCTGAAGACCCTGTATGTAGATCTCATCCTTAAATTCATATAAATTATAAGGTAAGGAGTGAAAGTTCATCGGTTTTTGATACAGATAAAGCCCTGTATGTCCATATTTAAAAGATGCAATAATACTTGTCATCCGCACCACAATCTCGTGGGCTTGCAGATTGGGAATATCTTTATATAATGCTTCTACTTTCTTATCAAATGCCTCCTTAGTAGTTTTTACAAAAAGAAAAGCATATTCCTGGTGTATAGTTTTTTGCAAAAACCGCAGGTCTTCCTGCCACTGTGCCACACTTAGATCGTTGATAGATTGGGACTCAATATTCGTGGAAGTGGTTACTGTTGACGCTTCCGAGCTATCATATTTACTGATGTTCGCTGTTGATGGATGATAAAGCCCTGTCAAAAACAAAAGCGTTGCAATTAAAATTTTTGGTATCATGATTGGTTTATTTTAAGTTTGATAAAGGATGACTTAACCATTTTGAGTAAGTAAATCATTTGACTGAAAGCAAAACTATGGGAATACCATCCTTTATCAGCTACACCCAGGAGTAGTTTTATGATACCGCATCGCTTCTTTACTATTATTTTTAAAGTAAACACTACCCTGGGGAGTAGTTTTTCAAAAAAAACTTATATTTGTTACAAAGCCTTTATGGGTTATGGCAGATACAAATTCCTTTTTTACCTTTCAAAATAGCGTTCAACGGCTAAGCGATAAGGATGTAGCGCAAACCGCAGATTATCTTTCCGCCATCGCAGCCTTTGCAAGAACCACCTACCAGAGCGTTTATGTAATTGATTACGAAACAAAGGGGTTTGAATATGTTTCTGACAATCCTCTGTTTTTATGCGGCCTTTCTCCTGCCGAGGTGCAGGAAATGGGCTATGACTTTTATTTTAAATATGTACCGGAAGAGGATCTGAAATTGCTACTTAAAATTAATACCGTTGGCTTTGATTTTTATGAGCAAATCCCTGTTGAGGAGCGAAAGGAATACACAATAGGCTATGATTTTCATCTCAGAACTGATGAAGGGAAACGTATTTTAATTCATCAAAAGCTGACACCTTTATACTTAACGGAAAGAGGAAAAATCTGGAAAGCTATTTGTATCGTCTCTTTAGCAACAGCGCAGCAATCCGGAAATATAGTGATTACTAAAAAAGATGATTCTCAGCGTATAACTTATGATTTAGCAACCGATTGCTGGAGAAAATTGCCGAAGATTGAGCTTTCTACCAGAGAAAAGGAAATACTGCAATATGCCATCAGAGGCTATGCCATCAATGAAATCTCGGAAAAGATTTTTTATCTCTCCGGATACCGTCAAATTTCACAGAAAAAAACTATTTGAAAAATTAGAAGTCGCTAATATCCACGAAGCTATTGTATATGCTACGGCTAATAAACTGTTGTAGCGGTAGTACCTATGCAGATAGTTGTAACCTAATATAGGCAGGAAACATTTGCCAGAAAAAGTAAGATATAATTAGCCCTAAAACACAAAAGCACTTTTCTTTTGACAAAGGGCAGAATGGTAATAATAAGTAGTAAAATAATCTCTAAAATCCTCATAAGTTCCTGATTTAGTTTAGCTTATTTTTAATCCCCTAAAACTATAGGGAAGCGGAATAAAAGGCAAGGCAACGCACCGACCGAAAGCGGTAGTCTGCCGACCTGAATTGGAATTTAGGTTTTGGAGGGGTTGAGGGTGGGGAAAGGGCTTTGCTAAGGTATAAGGTTTTGATAAAATAATGTAAAGCTTTATATTAAAATGATTTAGTTTGAGATATATTTTGTTTTTTCACCAAACTTGATAAATTCTTGCTAAAATACATTGACAGAACATGTTCCTAAAATTTACACTATATTCAGATTTTAATACCATTATTAAGAACGCTCTGGATTTATCAGAATTAGTACTTAAAAGGAATTGTATTACAAACTCAATTATTACTTCCTCCAAAAAATGAAATATTGAAAATTTCTAGACTTTGGTTGCACTCCCTCGTCCAAGAAACAATCCAAACAATATTCTTTCCTGAGCATCCTCCACCCTTCCTGACCAAATATTATTGCTTCCTGAGTCATTATTGACCCTTCCTGAGTGGGTTCTGCTGTCCTGAGTGAATATTGGGGCTTCCTGAACCATTATTGGGGTTTCCTGAGCTATTATTGGGTTTTCCTGAGTGGTTTAACCCTCTTCCTGAGTGACTTTTGGGCTTCCTGAACCACTTTGCACTCTTCCGAATGACTTATTACCCTTCCTGCGAGACTTGGCACCCTTCTTACGTGAGTTGGCATCCTTCCTGCATAACTTTTGGGGCTCCCTGCAGCAATTTCCGGGTTTCTCTCGTGGATTTAGTAACCCTTGGCAACTAGGCTTTCCTCGGGGGCTTTATATAATTTGATGGCAGTGTAGGTAATCCACGCAAAGTAGAAGAAAAAGACAATTCGCTGTCCTACGGAAGGAATATTCGGGAATATCAAATACCAGGAGCCAGCAAACAATAGTGAGCCAGACAAAAATCAGTAATGGTAAACTGCTGTTTTTCCAGTATTCTTTTCTCTTCATCAATTTAGGATAAGAAAAGGCACCTAACAGAAAAAACACGTAACTTCCATAGCTACCTACCATGTGTAAAAGTGTTGTAGCAGATGACCGATTATCCATATCGGCTGGAAAAATACCTGAAATGGTCATAAAAAATCCACTTAAAAATATCCCCAGCAGCGGTAGTTTGCTGGATTTTTCAGTTGCAACTGATTTGTATAATCCTATGGAATAAAAGGAAATCAAAAGTCCGGGAATGATATAACCAAAGATATTCCACATCCACTTATTGGGTGCATCAACTGACCCGAGCTCACTAATTGCTTTATACAAAAAACTGTATTCGGGCCTTTGGCTTGCCATTATAAAATAAGTAGTCCAAAGTAAAATGGGTGCTAAAAGACCAGCAACTGCAAAATGTTTATTGTTCATTAATTCAATATTAAGTATTTCGAAACAAAAGTAGTCTTTTAGATCATCTTAAAAATTGATCTAAATCAAAAAGCATTCTTAGAGGACCTCACTCTGCTTAAGGTCTCTTGTGTCATGCCTAAATGGGAGGCCAACATATGGAGGGGTACACGCTGCAATTTGTTCTTTGAAGTGCATTCAAAAAATTGGTAACGTTCCTGTGCAGAATTAAATTGAAGAGAGATGATGCGTTCTGACTGCTCTAAAAAATATTTGGAAATCAGCATTCTACCAAATCTTTCCATTTCAGGGAAATCTTTAAAGCACTCTTCCAAATCATTCAAGGAAATGCTTACTAATTCAGACTCCTCCAGAGTTTGAATGTAAAAATAATCAGGAATATTTTGAAGAAAGCTATAGATTGAAGTGATCCACTCGTTTTCTGCTGAAAAACTATCTGTAATTTGCTTGTCACCCTTCACATAAAAAACCCTAATAAGTCCTTTGTTGATGAAGTAGGTATGCTGGCAAGTCCTGCCAGGTTTGTGCAGAAAATGACCTTTCGAACAAAGCTCAATTTTGCCAATTGATGCAATTCGGCTTTTCAGTTCATTTGAAACGGGAATAAATTTGGCTATATGATGTATTAAGTGCTCGATATATTATGTTGCTAGTTCCGCTTTGCTGCTGAAAAATTAGTAATGCTGAACGCAGCCATAATATTACAACATTGTTTTCATGTATTATCATCTAGTGTTGTGAAATGGTAATTTAAACTGTGAAGGCTCACTGATTCAAGTATTGTGTTAGTTTGGCATTCTTCAGTACTGAGGAATTAAAGCTATAAACCAAATATTATCTCTTCCCCTCCCATGTCTTACCCTTCCCTCTACACTTTTTAGGCTCCTCTCCGGACTTTGCATGCTTCCTCGGCACCTTTCGGCCTTCCCTTGGCACTTTGGGGGCTTCCCTCCAGGCTTTACCCCTTCCTGCGAGACTTGGCACCCTTCCTGCATAACATTTGGACCTTCCTGCATGGGTTTGGGGGCTTCCTGCATCAATTACCCTTCCTGCGGCACTTTTAATCCTTCCTGCGGTCAAACATATTGTTTCTGATCCAATGAGAAATGCAAAATCCTTAAAATGAACAAGGCCGATCCTACTAATGACAACCCGAATTACCATTAAATTAATGGTAGTACCTTAATTTTTATAGTTTTCCACCTGGCCTAACAGTTCCATAGATTTCATTAAAGGGGTCCATTCCTTTCCATTAAAGATGAATTGAAACCATTGCTTATTTCTGTTCTCGTATTTTATGTTAAAGAATAGCCAAAGAGCAATAAAAGTAAATGAAATTGTAAAAAGCAATATTATCGCCCATTGAAAAATACTCCAATCTTCCAGCATCGTTTCATTCCACCAAAAGGTTGTCCAAACGGGAAGTTGAAGAAAGAGAATTCGGGTTACCCACAACGATGATATTTTCAGGCTTGCCAATTTTTCTTGTGTTTTTATAATCGAGTCTGATATATCCACTTTGTAAATCAGGATGAGCTGATACATAAACAAATAATGACATAGCTGTTAAACCTACCTGAACAGAAGCTGAAAACAGAAAAAACTTATTTGCTTCCATATATGAGTGAAAATAAATTGAACTCAAAGCAATTACCCCGATCCCCAACCCATAACATACCCATCAGAAGGGTGAAAATTTTAATGGGTTTCATTGAACCTACCATGCTGTGAACTTTCATTCGGGTTATTTCATCAGTATTTTTTTTATTGATGGCCATGCTTCTTTCCAATTTTTCATTAGTGCCTTGCCAAAGTTTTTTTAATTCCAACTCGGTCATTTCAATAAAATTTAAATTTTGAAAATCGTGTCTTTAAATTCTCTTTAATTCGTCCTGATTTTGGTACCTACATTGCTTACCGAAATTCCTAATATTTCAGCAATTTCAGTATGGCTCGTGTCCTCCAGGTACAGTATCATCAAGGCTTTATTCTACCTCTTTTAGGTCGTTGATAAATTGTTCCAATAATTTCAGTTGCAATTCATTTTCCGATTTGTCTTCAACCCGAGTTTCTATCAATTGCTCGGTCAGCTCAGTATACTTTTTGCCTCTTGTTGCACTTTTACGGTAAAATGAGATAGCGACATTCAGTGAAATACGGTACAACCAGGTTGACATTTTATACTGGTCATTGTATTTGTGTACAGACTGCCAAATCTGAATCATCATCTCCTGAATGAGGTCTTGCCGGTCCTCTTCGTCTGGACAGTACGCACGTGCCACCTTGAACAAAATACCTTTGTGTTGTTCAATGATGACTTTAAAAAATTGCTGTTGCGCTTGCTTGTCCATTAGAAT
>CAWDNW010000004.1:0-37593 GCA_963803685.1 uncultured Cytophagales bacterium | reverse complement strand
CATGATGAGCTTATTTAAATTAAAATTAATTCATCAATACATATTCAATTGGGGTGCCATAGTATTAAAAGACCCTTCAGGACAAATTTGGTTTAGATTCCGCTCATCTGATGTTCGCAATTGATGAGGTATTGTTCGATGGCGGTCGGTGACTGCCAATGAACAAACTTTTCTAAATTGTATTTCAAGAACAGAATGATTGAGGATAAAGATAAAAAATCACAGACCCGTTGAATTTAATATTGCTTAAAACAATTTTTTATTCTTTATATTTTTGCAACAATCAAACTAACATATTAAAACTCCTGCATAAGCCCCAGAGTGGGCTGCATTTTTGAACCACGCATCGCGTGAAAATCAAAAATGATGACAAAATCTATATTGAAAATAATTTAGCATATTGTAATGAAGTGATCTACCATTAGTTTCAAATCTAAACCTAACATAAGTAAAAAAGAATTCATCATTCACTTTTGAAAAGAAAAACTTTTCCAAAGTTGATAACTTCAGAAAAGCTCTTTTAGCAAAATCACTCATCCTTCAGCACATTTGCAGAATTACTGTTCGCTGCTTTTAATGAGTGTAAGGCAACTATTCCAATACTCAGCAGAAAAGCTATTCCTCCTGCTAGCAGATAGATACTCACTGGAGTGTCCATTCTAAACTGAAAACTATTGAGCCATTCCGACATAAAATACCAAGCGGGATAAATGGCAATCACAAACGAAATTCCTATCAGTAAAGCATACTCTTTAGAAATTAATACTAAAATACTGCTAAGAGAAGCGCCCAAAACCTTTCGAATACTGATTTCCTTGGTGCGCTGTGCAATGGTGAATGATGCCAACCCAAATAACCCTAAACAGCTGATTAAAATTGCAATGGCAGTGGAGAAAAACAGGACCTTCCTAAGCCTCACTTCACTTCTGTAAAAATTCTCTACAGTTTCATCCAAAAACTGAAATTCATAGGTTTCATTTGGATAAACCCCTCGATAAGCCTCTTTCATCTTTTCAAGTGTTTGTTCAATATCCACCATAGAAGCGAGCTTCACATTCACAGTATACAAATTTCGTTTATCGAAACCATCATCATCGGCCGAATGGCAGCATACATGGATTGCGTATGAATATCAGGAATAACACCCACTATAGATAAGTTTTGCTGTCGTAAACCACCGTTCGCCCAAGGCTTCCTGAGGAGTACTAATTCCAAAATTTTCCAAAGCAGCTTCATTACCCAATTTCAGTTTCGTCTGTAGAAAAGTTTCTTCCGGCTAGCAGCGGCACCTCGTAAAGTGCTAAATAAGAAGTATCTCCTATTTTTGACTGGATATTAATTTCTTCCAATTGTCCGTCAACTTCGTAATCTACCGAAGTAGTCCAGAGAGAATTAGAGATAAGCATATCACTACTCAAAGCAACATTCTTTACTCCTGCTATGGTCTCCAACTTAGTTTTTAATAACTCAGTTTTGGAAAGTGAATCTTTAAAGGGTGTGTTTATATGCAAAACAGCCTCTTTATTGAAACCTACTTCCTTTTCCATTAGGAAGTTAATTTGGGCATTAATACCTAAAATAACTACGATAAAAGCTATAGAGGAAGCAAACTGAAATACAATGAGGTTCTTTCTTAGAAAGTATTGAAAATTAAACCTCCTACCTGTAAACTGTTTAGTTCTTAAGGCCTTAATGGGTGAAAAGCCTGATAAAATAGAAGCGGGATAAAAACCTGAAAACAGGAGTACCAGTATTGATAAACCAAAGAGAAAAAGTAAATTCTGAAAAGAAAAATAGCTAAAAATAAAATTTTCAGGTAAAACCTCTTCAAAATAGATAATACCCAGTTCGCTTAACAAGACAGCTAAAATAATTGAAGTGATGATTAGTAGATAGGTCTCAGCCAGAAACTGACTTACCAGCTGCTTCCGCGAGCTACCTAGTGTTTTTCTTACAGCTACTTCTTTAGCTCTTAATTTTGACTGTGCCGTCTCTAAATTAATAAAATTAATACATGCGATTATCAGGATAAAAAATGCAATGGCTATTAAACCATTTAAGGTGGATTTGTCTGCCGTA
The DNA here is from genome assembly GCA_963803685.1 of uncultured Cytophagales bacterium. Taxonomy (GTDB): domain Bacteria; phylum Bacteroidota; class Bacteroidia; order Cytophagales; family Cyclobacteriaceae; genus Marivirga. The sequence continues at coordinate 35,514 of CAWDNW010000004.1, read as the reverse complement.
TGATTAGAAAAATTACTTGTAAAATGTAATTGGCTCAAAGGTTCCAAATCAAAATGGGTTGTCCAGTCGCCATCTTTCTCTATGTATTTATCTGTAAAAGCCAATAATTCTTCTTTCGCCAATGCAGTTTTTTCAGGATTCACCTTTACAAAAAGCTGGGCAGAGGAATTGACGGTACCCCAAGCGTCTACATTTCTACTTTTTCGGATGTGAGGATTACTCAACAAAGTGGCATAGGAGAGAAAATCAGTAAAGATTAAATCTGTTTGCTCTTTCAGATCAGCCACTACCCCAGTTACAGTTGCTCTAATAGTGTCCGTATAAATTAACTCTTTGCCAATTATTTCATTCAGAGAGGCATTGCCAAAATATTTTTCAGCAGTACTTTTTGTGAGTACTACTGAATAAGCATCTTCCAAAGAGGCAGGATTACCAGCTAACCATTTATAGTTGAAAAATTCAAAATATTGAGGATCAGTAAATACTGCTTTATTCGTTACGCCATAGTTAACCTCTCTATCAGCAGACTCTACCAACCACCTGTAAGGGGTATATAGTTGAGTAACATTTTCTGCGGATTTCATTTCATTACGGACTGCTTCAGCTAATGGGATAGGTGAGCCAGGGTTGGGATAATCCTGCACTCCGCTACTTGTTACAGTAGTGACGCGGTTGATTTTTTCTCCATCCTGATGAAATGTGTCAAAACTATATTCATAGGAGACCAGGTTATAGATTACGAAACAAGCCGCAATACCAATAGATAAGCCTATCACATGAATAAAAGAGCGCAGGCTGTGGCGCTTGATGTTGCGCAGGGCGATTTTAAGGTAGTTTAGTAGCATAAAGTTTAAGATTAAAATTTACTCATTTTTTAAAGTATCCGCAGGATTAACCCATGCGGCTTTTAGTGTTTGATACAAAGTGGAACCAATAAATATGATGGTTATTAATAAAACAGGAATGGCAAAAAACCACCAGCCCAGGTCTACCCTAACAAGGAAGTTATCAAGCCAACTAGAAAAAAGGTAGTAAGATAATGGTATTCCTATCGCAAAGCAGATGCTTAACCAAATGAGGTACTCTTTCGAAACCAAGGCCAGCACATCCGTAAAAGAAGCACCCATAATTTTACGAATACTGATTTCTTTATTGCGCTGAATAATCAGCTGGGTTGTTACGCCTACAATACCCATCACAGCTATCAAAATAGCCATTATAGCAGCCAAACTAAATAATTTTACAAATTGGAGCTCGCTTTTGTACTGCTTATCAAAATGTTCATCCAGGAAATAATAATCAAAAGGAGATGTTGGAAACAGCTTATTAAAAGCAACTGCTATTGCAGGGAGTACTGTCTCTGCCTCACCTTGTTTGATATCCAGAATATAGTAAAATAGATCGCCCGGAGAATAATGTAATACCATTGCGTTCATTTGATTGTTTACCCCCTGCTGACGGTAATTTCCTACCACGCCTACAATGGGAATAGTCTCCCCATTACTTTCCAGCATCACTCCTATCGCATCTTCTGCTTTATCAAATCCTAAAGCAGCCAAAGATTTCTCGTTGAGTATAGCCTCTTCACCTCTTTCCAAATCAGTATTGAAATATCTACCTGAAAGAAGTTGTATGTCAAAAACATCGAAATAGTTCTTCCCCACATGCAAAATATCATACATACTTCCATTTTTAGCCTTTCCCTCCTGATGCACATTATCGGTACGCCAGTACACTTCATTTCCGGGTATTTCTCTGGCAGAAGCCACCGTCTTAACTGCCGGGATTTTGGTCAGTTCATTACTCATTTTCTCGTAGTAATTCCCACTTCCCTCAATAAAAAGCTTGGGAGAACGGACTACAATCTTATCTTGCAGAGAAAGGCCTAATTTTTGGTTTTTCATATAATCAAACTGATAATAAATAGTGAGTACGCCAGAAAGAATAATTAGGCAGAAGACCAACTGAACCACTAGCAATGGCCTGGCAAAAGTATTTTTCAATTTAAAAGTAAGGGTTCCCTTTAGCACTGCAGAGGGTGAAAAAGAAGTGAGCACTGTAGCCGGATAAATTCCTGATAACACCGTGCCTGCCAACCATAGAATTATTAATGGTTGATAAAGTTGATTTAACTCAAAAACAGAAGCTGGCAAATTTAAGGTAAGAGCTTCCACGAGGAGATTACCGCTAAGCAAAATAATTGCCGCAGCTATTGTTACTGCTATTAAGTTAATGAGCAGCGATTCCAGCATGAATTGCAAAAAAAGCTGACTCTTATTGCCGCCGGTCACTTTTCTCACGCCTATTTCCCGTGCTCGGTTCAATGCACGGGCATTGGTTATATTTACACTATTGAGGTACACCATCAATAGCACAAATGCTCCAATCCAGATAAAGTATTTTAGTTTAGCTCCATCTATCCCCGTATTATATTCTCCTACATATTGCGTAGTAGTATGGATTTGATCCACTGACTGCAAATCAAGGTCCCAGTCGGTTCCTGCAGATTTAAGCGCCTCGCCATGCCTCGCTTGCAAGGCAGCATTGATTCGATTCTGAGTATCTTCAATATTGGCATTGTCATTAACTTTTAAATAGGTGTAAATATTCAGCCAATCGAATGACTGATCGACTTGCTTCCCAATGAAATGATGTAGGGTAGCATAGGAAACCAAGATTTGTGGCTGCAAATGCCTGTTTTCAGGGAGGGATTCAAATACTCCCACCACTTCAAATTCTACAGTTCCGTCAAAATTGGTGCTATTGATCTCCAAGACCTGCCCGGTTGGATCTGAATTGCCATATATTTTTTCAGCTGTAGTTTCAGAAAGCATGGCTTTTAATGGCTGACTCATGGGTGCAATACTTCCCTGTTTAATTTCTAAATCGAAAAAATCAAAATAGTTGCTATCCGTAAGGAAGATTTGGTCTTCACGAATAAAATCTTCTCCTTGTCCTGCAATTACCTCTCCCATAATGGGTACCCTGCTAAAAGCTTCCACTGCCGGGACTTCATCAACTGCCATTTGACCCATGGCGGGAGAAGTTCGAGTACTTCGTTCTATGAGTTTGCCTTCAGCGGAAGATGTCAGATTTAGTCTATACAACCGATCAGTATGTGTCAAATCAGCATCATAACTTTGCTCAAACTTCACATACAACATGATCAATAACGTAGCAGCTATTCCTATTGATAAGCCGCCAATATTGATAAAAGAATAGGCTTTATTTTTAAAAAGCTGTCGAAAGAAGATTTTTATATAGTTTTTAAGCATGATTCTAATTTTAGATTGATAAGCTAAGATTTACGATTTACCAATTCGTGATTCTATACTTGTTTCTCCCAAATGATTTATTCATCTTTCAATACTTTAACAGGATTAATGATTGATGCCTGAAATGATTTATAAGCAATAATTATTAGCGTAATAAGCACTGAGGCAAAAAAGGCGATGGCAAACACTCCTATATTAATAGAAATTCTATTACTGAAATCCTGAAGCCACTGGCTCATAAAGTACCAGGAAATTGGAATAGCTATAAGAAAGGCTACCACCACCAACTTCACAAAATCGACAGTGAGTAATTGCATAATTTCAGAAATACTGGCCCCTAACACCTTTCTTACACCTATTTCTTTCGTTCTGCTTTTTACAATGTATGAAAGTAGTCCCAACAAACCGATAGCGCCTATAAATAAGGCTATGCCCGTAAAGAGGCTGAAAGTGCGCTTCATCCTTGCTTCATTAATATAAAACTGATTGATTGTATCGTCCAAATAGCTATAAGTGAACAAATAGTCAGGATAGCTAAGCTCCCACTCATTTTGAATGGTAGGTAGTATAATATCGGCCATGCTGTTATCTATTTTGACAGCTGCTTGTGTAAAGTTTTCTTTGTCGTACCACAGAGCAATAGGTGGTTTCTCCTGATGCAAGGAAGTTGTAAAAAAATCTTTGATAATACCTACCACTTTCCCATCTCTTCCCCAAACCTGTACAGTGGCACCGAGGATATCTTCATAGTTTTTCACCCCCAATGCTTTAACTGTTTCCTCGTTAAGCAAATATTCTCTTATAGAATCCTCTCTAATATTTCTTCCTGCTATCAATTCTATATCATAAATATCTAAGTATTGCTCATCAATATTTTTGACCTCTACAGCATTACTGGCAATTTCTTCCACACCATCTTTAACATAATAAATTTTACCGCCCCAGGTGGAGCTTGAAGCTGCCCCTGTATTTGAAAAAGAAACAAGAGTAACCCCATCAATTGCTGAAATTCTATTACTTAGGTTTTCAAAGTTGGTTCGATCTGCCTCATGAATTGGTATTTCAATGATATTCTCTGAATTGATACCCATCGGCTGCTCCAGGAAAAAATCCATTTGCCTGGTCACCACAAGTACGGCCACTATCATTACCTGAGAGATAATAAGCTGCGAAACTACTAGAGATTTTCTCACGGAAAAGCGAGATTTATCCACTTCATGTAATTTACTTTTCAATGCCTGTATTGGTTTATAACCAGATAGTATAAAGGCAGGATAAAGTCCTGACAGAAGGGTAACAAGAACGAATAGGCCGAATAAAGCTGCGATTAAGCCTAGATCATAAGAAAGCTCGGGAATATCATAACCGATAAAAGGTTCGATATGCTTAGTGGCTATTTCGGACAAACCGATTGCCATAAAAATGGCGATTAGCGTGATAATGGCTGTCTCCATCATGAACTGTTTCATTAATTGAAGCCTTCCCCCGCCTAAAACTTTTCTTATACCTATCTCTTTTGCTCTTTTGCTGGCTAAAGCAGTGTTGAGATTTACAAAATTTATACAAGCAGCCAATAATAGTAATATTCCAACAAGTGCAAGCGTAATAGATTCTCTATCCGTTGCCAACCTACCTGTGAAAGTTCCATAACGAATATCTGTATGCATTTCAGCAAGAGGTTGTGCCAGTAGTCGAATTTTAGTAGCATCATCTGCTTGTCTATTTTCTTGTATAAAATCAGCTATTTGTAAGTTGAAATCAACCATATCAACATTTGCATTTACTTTTATAAATGCCTGCACAGAACTGGAGGATGCTCCCCATGAATCGCGAATTCTATCGGCACCACCTAACTCCTGATTAAGTATTATTTGAAATGGTAAATCAGTATTAGCAGGAGGATCTGCCACTACAGCTGAAACTAATACCTCATAATTGTTACTTAATATGATACTTTTACCAATAGCTTGTTGATGGCTTCCAAATAGGCTTTCAGCTTTAGATTTTGTAAGCACGGCCGCATTTGCTGTATTAAATAATGATTGAGAGGTGCCTTCTAAAAATTGGTATTCAAAAATATCAAAATATTCAGCGGTGACAAATGCTACACTAGCGTCATCCAAACCATATTTTATTTTTTGACCATTTTTTTCAGTTGAAATCAAACTCCCATTGCTCATATCTACCATGGTGAATTTTTCAACCTCAGGAAAGCGCTCTTTAAAAGTCTTTCTAAGGGGATATGGAATACCTATATCAAAATCCTTATCTCCATGCGTTACCTCTTCCTTTACCAATCTATAAATATGATCAGCATCATTATGGTACTTATCAAAGCTGAAATCAAATTTCAAAATGAGAAATATAACCAAAGTAGCAGTAATACCTATACTTAAGCCTATCAGGTTTATAGCTGTATGACTCTTATTCTTTAGTAAGTTTCTAAACGATATAGTGATGATATTTCTAAACATAAGCTTTGATTTTAGTTATTCATTTTATAGAATTCTCTTATGGTATTACTCGTTCTTCAAAGAATTTACAGGATTACTTATAGCCGCTCTTATAGAGTGATAGGCAACTGTTAACCAAGCTATTGCAAAAGCTGAAATACCCGCTATCGCAAATAATTCCCAGCTAATATTTATTCGGTAGTTGTAACCTTCCAGCCATGTCGAAATACCCCACCAGGCTAAAGGCACTGCCAATAGAAAAGCAAAAACAACCAATCGGGAAAATTGCTTTGAAAGCAAAAGCACAATTCCATTGACAGAAGCTCCCAACACTTTTCGGATACCAATTTCCTTGGCGCGTTGCTCTGCCATAAAGGAAGCCAAAGCAAACAGACCTAAACAACCAATAAAAATGGCGAGTCCTGCAAAAATTGAGAACACTTGAGCCAGCTTAAGTTCTGCTTTATACATGTTGGCGAATTCTTCATCTAGAAAAGTGTAGCTAAATGGCAGGCTGGAATCAAATTCATTCCACTTGGCTTCAATATTATCAAGTGAAGAAGCAATTTCATCTGATTGCAGTTTAATGACCAGCGAGGAAGTACTTCTGCCTATAAATAAAGCCACAGGGCCAATATTTTCTTTCATGGATTCGAAATTGAAATCTTCCACCACGCCCAGCACCTTATGCTGTTCAAATCCCCCCTCTATCAGGTTGTTAGATTCATCAAATGCATTGGTTTGAATAGCATTATCTTCACCTTTTTTGAAGCCAAACATTTCAAAAGCTCTTTCATTTAAAATAACACCGGAAGAGTCAGAAGCTATTTCTTCATTAAAGTCCCTCCCATCAATTACTTTCATCCCCATAGTAGTCACATAATCCGGATCTACTCTCCACATTTGAATGCCGACTAAATTATTATCAGAGGCATCCTGGCCAACAGGCCAATAGGTATTATCACTTCTGTTATATCCACTTACCGGTATAAATCCGCTATAACTTGCTGAAACTACATTGGGAAGCATTTTAATTTCCTCTTTAAATGCTTTGGTTTTATCTCCTAACATGTAGGGATCATTCAAAAGAATGACCTGATCTTTTTCGAAGCCAATATTTCTATTCTGAATGAATTGCAGTTGCTTGTGGATAGCGACTGTTCCAATAATTAGAAGTATGCTGATGAAGAATTGAAAAACTACCAGTCCACTTCTGACAGTACTATTTCCCGAACCTGTGGAGAGCTTTCCTTTTAAGGTTTCTACAGGGTTAAAAGCACTTAAATAAAAAGATGGGTATAATCCGGCCAACACGCCTACCGCTATAGAAGAAACTAACATTAAGCCTATAAAAGCAGGGCTTGCCAGAGGTAAAACCAGTTGTTTATCTGTAAGCTCATTGAAATAAGGCAATAGCAGCATCACTAAAAATAGCCCTACAAGAAAGGAGAAAACACTTAGTAGTATGGACTCTGTAAGGAACTGCCCTACTAAATTAGAACGATAAGAACCTAATACTTTTCTTACTCCTACTTCTTTTCCTCTGTTGGCAGAGCGTGCAGTGGAAAGATTCATGAAATTGATACTGGCCAAAATAATGATAAAAACAGCGATTAAACCGAACAGAATGACATAATTTTGATTGCCCATTCTACCTATATCAACATTAAAATCAGATTGCAGGTAAACATCATTTAAAGGCTGCATGAAGAAATCCATGGTGCCTCCCTCAGCTTTAAACTCCTCAAGCGTTTTTCCATTCATCATCGTATTAAGAACAATTGCTAATTCGGCATCAGATTTTTGATTAATCTTACCTAAAACATTTTGTACATTGGCATCATCTCGCAGTTCGTAATAAGTATAGAAATTATTGCTGGTCCAGCTGTTGTTGCTTGCCTGATCTTGTATAGTGGACATAGAAATCAGAAAATCGAACTGGATATGCGAATTTTCCGGCATATTCTCAAATACTCCTGTGACTTTATAGGTCTCTTCACCATCCAAAATCAAGGATTTATTAAGCGGACTTTCATTTTTAAAATACTTACCGGCCATTTTCTGGCTCAGAACAATGCTATTAGGAGCCTTAAGTTGTTGAGAAGGGTTTCCCTCTACTAATTGAAAACTAAAGAGGTCAAAAAAACCTGAGTCTGCACAAATCAGCCTTGTTTCCTTAAAGCTTTGGCTCATTTCAGGTCGTTTGACCAGGAAAGAACCGACATTTCTTAACCTTACTGCTTTTTTTACTTCAGGAATTTGCTCTTTCATAAAAGAAGCAACCGGTGCGGGAGTGAATGCAAAGTGATAAAAGTTTTCTCCTACCTTAATATCCCTGTTGAGTCTGTAAATATTATCTGCCTTTTCATGAAATTGATCATAACTCAATTCATGCATTACATATAATGCAATCATTAAAGAGCAAGCCACCCCAACGGACAGGCCTACAATATTAATGATGGAGTAAAGCTTGTGCTTTCTTAGGTTCCTCCAGGCGATTTTTATATAGTTTTTGAACATGACAGTATGGAGTTAGATTTTATTCATTTTTAAGTGAGTTTACCGGGTTTGCAACAGACGCTTTTGCTGCCTGATAGGCTACGGATAATAAAGCAATAACTAATATGGCTGTTGATGCTATTACAAATGACCACAGATTAATACTTGTGTGGAAGGCATAACCTGATAGAAAATTATTTCCCAGGTACCAGGCTAATGGAGTTCCAATTAACAATCCGATCACAACCAGTTTGATAAAATCGCTACACAGCATGAGAATGAGTTGACCTACAGAAGCTCCCAACACTTTTCGAATGCCTAGTTCTTTTATTCTCCGTTCTGCTGTAAAAGAAGCTAGCCCAAATAAGCCTAGACAGGAAATAAGCACAGCTACTATTGTAAAACTCAAGGATAATTTCCCAATAACAGCTTCAGATTGATACTCACGGGCATAAGCTGCATCAAGAAAAGAATATTCAAACGGATGCTGAGGGCTTACATTTTTAAATATTTGTTCAATCTCACCTAGCGCTTCTTTCATTAGTTTTTCATTTTCCACTTTCACCAAAAAATGCTGACCAATTTGCTCGGTAAACATGAAAATAAGTGGCTCTATACCTTCACTTAAATGATCATTATGAAAATCATCTGTCAGTCCAACGATCCTGCCCGGCCCATTCCATACTTCAATCTCTGTCCCTATGACATTTTCCGGCTTTAGGCCCATTACTTCCATAGCCTTTTTATTGATGATGTAATTTGATCGATCCTGGATAGAGTCTACAAAATTTCTCCCTTCCAATAAGTTAATGTTAAGAGTTGGAATAAAGCCGGCATCACATCTGAACAGCTTGAATTTAAGGGATGAATTATCTGGCATACCTGGCCATACTATTTCTGTAGTGGTTATGGGGACAGAAAAAATATTACTTCCTGCAAAAGCTACATTCTTAACTGTGGAAGATTGGAGGATTTCATTTTTGAAGGTGCTATTATTCCTGGTAAGCTCCTCATTACTTTCAATCACTACAATGTTATCCTTTTCGAAGCCAAGGTTTTTATTACTGATAAAGGCTATTTGCTCATAAATAATAATGCTTCCAACTATTAAAACAATAGATACAACAAATTGAATAATTACCAATGTTTTGCGTAAACCGATACCTGAAAGCGCATTGTGAACATTTCCCCTTAAGGCCAGCAATGGTTTGAAAGATGATAGAAAAATGGCTGGATAACTACCCGCTGCGAGTCCGCAAACTAAAGTGATCAGACAAACACCAACAATAAATGTAAAATCAGTGAAATCAATCAATAAGGATTTGTCAGTAATACTATTAAAAAATGGTAGTAACTGCCACACTAAAAGTAAAGCTAAAACTAAAGCAATAAATGATAACATAATTGCTTCAGCCATGAATTGGGTGATTAATGCCGAACGTCCGGCTCCTACTAACTTCCTCACCCCTACTTCTTTACTTCTGGTGGCTGATCGCGCTGTAGCTAGATTCATAAAATTGATGCATGCCATCAGTAAAATAATGAATGCTATAAAACTGAAGAGGAATATTTGCTCTATCCTGCCCCCTGCACTTTGTCCATTTTCAAATGAGCTATAAAGTCTTGATTTTGTATAAGGAAACAAGAAAGGCTCAGTAGAGCAGTCTGTGCAATTCTCCTTTATTAAACCTTCAATTTTAGTATTTGCCTGTTGTAATGAAGCCTCTGATTTCAGGCTTAAGAAAGTGCGACTACCTCCGCTCCTCCAATGCTGTGTCCAGGGATTTTCCTTTACAAAAAGCGCGAAAGGCATTACATAGTCAAATTGGAGACTTGAGTTACTGGGAACATCCTCAAATATGGCCGTAACTTTTAATTGCTGTGTTTGATTCACCACAATGGATTTCCCAAAGGCTTCTTTCGTGCCAAATAATTTCGAGGCAAGTGTTTCTGATATGGCCACTGAACTCACTCCCGGAATAGGATCATTATCATCTCCTTCTAAAAGGGGAAAACTAAAAATTGAAAATAGTCCAGCATCTGCATATACCCCATTCGCATAAAAACTCTTATTTTCTTGCTCAAACAAAGATTTGGTTTCCATACTTAGCTGCGTTATGGCCCTCACTTCAGGAATTTCTGCCTCTAAAGACTCTTTCAATAAAGCCGGGGTGGCTCCATAAGTTTCCATCCTTCCATCAGGGTATCTTTGATTAATCAGCACTTTGTAAATATTTTCCGAATCTGTGTGGAATTTATCGTATGATATCTCGTCAGCAACCCATAAAAAGATAAAGATGGCAGAGGCCAAACCAATGCTAAGACCAAAAATATTAATAAAGGTATAACCCTTATATCTTTTAATATTTCTTAAGATGGTTTTGAAGTAGCTCGTAAGCATGTTTATGTTAGTTAATTAGTCATTGGTTTATTAGTCATTGGTTTATTAGTTGTTGGTTTATTAGTTGTTGGTCATTGGTTTATTGGTTATTAGTTCTTTCCTATGTCCCAATGACTAATGACCAACCCCTATTTTCCCCTACTCCTCTTTCAAACTCCTCACAGGATTCATTAAGCCCGCTCTTACCGTTTGGAAAGAGACCACCAACACAGTGAAAACTACCCCAAGTAAAATAGTGGCAATAAAAACTCCAGCTCCTGGACTTGACTTAATCTCAAACTGATCTAGCCACTTCGTCATCAGCCAGTAACTGAAAGGCATGGCTAGTACAATTCCAAAAGATGTGATTTTCAGAAACTCTTTATTAAACATTAAAGAGATATTATAAGCTGAAGCACCCATTACTTTGCGAATTCCTATCTCTTTCATTCGGCCGGAAATAGCCAATGAGGCCAATGCAAACAAACCCATAGCTGCAATTAAAATAGCTACGATGGAAGCCAACCCTACCATTTTACCTAATCGCTGATCTGCTACATATTGCTTTTGTACAACTTCGTCCAGAAAAGAAAATTTAAAAGGCTCTGCAGGGTATAAATTCTTCCACTCAGTTTTTAAAGTGGATAGTACTGCCTGAAAATCATCAGTAGCCGGTTTTATATAAACTGTAGGGTTTGTACCACCTGAAATACTTAATGAGCTGATTCCAGAGAAAATAGCTAATGGATCCAATGCAATCATCACTGGCTCAATTTTATCATAGAGTGAGGCATGGTGGAAATCCTTCATCACTCCAATGATTCTGTTATCTTTGAACCCTTCTTTATTGGATGAATAAATCTGTTCTTGCAACGGATTCTCCATCTTCATCAGTCTGGCAAAAGCTTCGTTAATGATTACCGCACTGCTATCAGAAGGGATTTCGGCTGAGAAATTCCTACCTTCTACAAATTCTAGATTGAGTAAATCGGCATATCCGGCACCAACAAAACTGAACTTAAAGTATTTCATTTGTCCTGATTTATCAGGAAAACCACCTTGCCACCAGGTATCATTGCCATAAGTAGCGTTGGCAATGGCCGCACTTTCAATTTGAGCATTTTGCATGATTACCTGTTGAAAACGGTGTGCTTTCTGAAAGCTCTTTTGAATGGTGGTAGTGAAACTCTGATCAGGTATGGCCGGGACTTCCACCATTAAGATATTATCCTTGGTAAAACCAAGACTGTATTCATTAATGTCTTTCATTTGTTTGTACATAATGAAAGTACAGGCCAGCAAAAAGAGTGATAAAAACAACTGGAAACCCAACAGGAATTTTCGTAGGCCCTGCTTACCAAAATTGAGGTTTAAGTTGCTCTTCAACACTGCAATGGGCTTTAATTGTGAAAGAAACAATGCCGGATAAGCTCCTGCAATAAAAGTGATAAAAATGAGCAAACAAAAAATGATACCTACCTGCACCGGACTGAAAACTATTTCCAGTGTTTTTTCAAACAGATTATTGAAGACAGGTAATAGCAAATTTGCCAAAATAATCCCTACTAAAGCTGCAGCGATTGTCATCAAAACAGATTCAGTCATAAATTGACCGAAAAGCTGCTTATAGGCAGCGCCCATAGTTTTCCTTACTCCTACTTCTTTCGCTCTGGTGGCAGATCTTCCAATGGATAATGTGGTGAAGTTGATACAAGCAATTAATAGGATAAGCACAGCAATTCCCGAAAGAATCCATAGCAATTGTGGGTTGGTAGTAACTACTGTGTCAGTTTGAATCTCACTGTCTAAATGGATTTCTTCCAGCGGTTGTAAAAGCAAATTATAGGTGTCTTCTTCTGCATCTTGCTTAACCGTCTCATTTACTAACTCAATAAACCCTGCTTCCACTGTAGGAATAGGAGTTCCTTCCGCCAGTAATACAAAGCTGCCACCATATGTATTATGCCATCTTTCTCTATAATCGGCCGAAATGATGGTTTTTAAAGTATTTTCCGGCAATAGTACTTCAAAGTCCAGACTAGAATTAGAGGGTAAATTAGCCAGCACTGATTTAATGGTAAAAGGCTCGTAAGTGGCTCCCAACTGGATCAGTAACGTTTTGCCAATTACATCTGAGTTGCCAAAATAAACTTCTGCCACATCTTCCGTAATAATTACCTGATTAGCCTCATTTTCATTTAAGAATGGATTTCTTTCCCCTTTAAGTATTTCAAAAGAGAAAATATCAAGGAAATCAGCACTCACCACATGGAGTGGCTGATCGATACTTTGCTCTCCTTCTACTTTCATTAAAGCCCCTGTATTTACATAATGAGTAGCCTTTTCAACACCTTCAAATTTACCTTTTATGCTGGTAGGGAAAGCCATAGGTGTACTTGCAGAAGTGCTTACATTTCCTTCTTCTCCTGATTCCCATAGGCCACGTGCAATTCTATCTTTATTAAGATGAAAATCATCGAAAGAATTTTCATGCTGCACAAAGAGAAAAATCAGCATACTGATGCCTAATCCCAATGATAAACCAATCAGGTTAATGGTAGAATACAACTTATATTTTAATAAGTTTCTGAGGGCGATTTTGAAATAATTTTTGATCATGGTTTATATGATTAATGAGTTTTATTCTCTCTTTAAGGAATCTACCGGATTCATCAGTGCCACTTTCACGGATTGGAAACTGATGGTAAAAAAGGCGATGGCCATTACGGCAATACCTGCCAAAGCAAATATCCACCAGCTCAAATCTACTCTATAGGCAAAATCCTGCAACCACTTATCCATCGCAAACCATGAAATGGGTACTGCAATTAAAGTGGCCAGTAATATTAGCTTTAAGAAATCTTTAGAAAGTAATGCAATAATGCTTGTTGCTTCTGCACCCAGCACTTTTCGGATGCCAATTTCTTTGGTGCGCTGCTGAATAATAAAAGAGGCCAGGCCAAATAAACCTAAACATGCAATGAAGATGGTTACACCTCCACCAATGGTGAACACATTGCTGACCCTTCTATCTTCTTTATAAAAAGCGGCCCACTGCTCATCCAGAAAATGGTACTCCATGGAAGAGTGGGCATCAAACATTTGGTGAACAGATTCCGCATGAGCCAAAACCTCTTCGGTATGCTCCGCATCAAATTTGAGCGAAAAATAATCGATACTTTGAAACACATTTGATCGATAACCTAAAATCATAGGACCTACCTTATTATGAAGTGATTGAAAATTGAAATCTTTTACTACTCCGGCAATCTGCAATTGCTGCTCAGTTCCGTCATCGCTCAACGATAGAAATTTACCGATGGGGTCTTTCAGGTTCAAGGCTTTAACAGCGGTTTCATTAATAATGATGTGCAAAGAGTCTACAGCATTATTACCTGAAAAATTTTCTCCCTCCACCAATTGCATTTTATAGAGGTTGATCATATCTGCATCAAAACCAATAAAATTCATTTTGATTGAATCGGCACTTCCGAAGTTTTTAGTATATACCTCAGCAATGGACTTCCACTCGCCGGGAACCCGTGAAGATACAGCCACACCTTCCACATAGGGTGAATTAGCAAACTCCGTTTTTATAGTTTCAAAACGTTCCCGCACATCACCACTATTAATATCAACAATCAGCATTTGCTCATTTTCGAAGCCTAAAGGCACATCCTGGATGTATTCCAGTTGGCGATAAGCGATTAAAGTGGCTATAATCATTATCACCGATAAAGTAAATTGCGTACTAACCAACACTTTTCTAAGCAAAATACTACCTTTACCAGTTTGCATGGCTCCCTTTAAAATACTGGCTGGCTTCAAGCGCGACATCAAAACCGCCGGATAGCTACCAGAAAGCAGGCCTACAATAATAGTGATACTGGATATGAGTATAAAAATACTCCCGAAACTAGCCATATTAAACTCGAATTGCTTTTCTGTGAGTCCGTTGAAAGTAGGCAGAAGCAAATCGACCAGAAAAAAGGAAAGCAAGAATGCGATAAAAGCAAATAAAGTGGATTCAGAAAGAAACTGGGAGATTAACTGATATTGATAAGCACCGGATACTTTACGGATCCCTATTTCTTTACCTCTGTCAAGTGCTTTGGCTGTGGCTAAATTCATATAATTAATACAAGCAATTAGAAGCATGAAACAGCCTATTGCTATGTAGATATACACGTAAGTGATTTCACCTCTATTTGTATCGCTGCTATACTCTATGGCAGCTGAGTTAAAATGAATATCAGGTAATGCTTGTAAATAAAAGTCGTGTTGCTGAGGGTTTTTAAAATGATTGGCTACAAATCCCTCCATCTTTTGATGAATAGATTCAGGCTTTGCATTTTCTTTCAGCAGCAGATATGTGTAGGCTCCGTAATTGTCCCAGCTAGTAGATATTTGTTGGTAGAACTCCATGTCAGTGGGTATTCCTACCAGTATTTTATATTGAATATGAGAGTTTTGAGGTAATTTTTTGATCACACCCGTCACCAGGAAATCTGTATCGCCACCAGAGTCTAAAGTTTTCCCAAGCACATCTGTGGAACCAAACAAACGCATGGCCCAATCCTCATCAATCACTACCGCAAAAGGTTTCTGCAAAGCGGTCGCAGGGTCTCCAGCAATCCACTCCAGATTAAAAAGTTCGAAGAAATTAGGCTCTGCAAAATAGTAATCTCTTTCCTGGTACGCTTCTTCATTGTGTTGAAAAACTACTTGTCCGCCAAACTTATATAGCCTTGTGTAGTCCTCCACATCTTCATATTCTTCTCCTAAAGCCTTGCCGGTAGGGCCGGGAACAATTCCAAATTGCCTTGTTTCCTCCGGAGATGAATTGATTTCAACCAGACGATATAGTCTGTCTTTCTTCTCGTACATAGTATCAAAAGAAAGCTCATCTATCACCAGCATAAAAAGCAAGCTGCTGCAGGTAATACCAAGCGTTAAGCCCAATATGTTGATGGTAGAATAGGTTTTATTCTTCCACAGATTTCTAAAGGCGATTTTAAAGTAGTTTTTGAGCATGGATTGTTCTGTTTAAAAATAAGCTTATTCGTTCTTAAGGGAGTTTACAGGATTGATATTAGCGGTTTTATAGGTTTGACTAATCACTGTTAAAATAGCAATGGTCAAGGCTATAATGGCTGTGATAATAAACACAGTGGCTGAGATAGAAATGCGATAATCAAAGATCAAGAGCCATTCCTTCATAAGGTACCATGAAACAGGAATAGCAATGGCAATAGCAATACCTACTAATTTTACAAAGTCGCTTGAGAGCAACACTAAAATGCGAGTTACAGATGCACCAAGCACCTTTCTCACCCCGATTTCCTTGCTTCTTTGTTCAGCAGCATAAGCTGATAGTCCAAATAAACCGAGACAGGAAATGATGATAGCTAATGTTGAAAAAATAGTGGTAAGCGTTGCAATCCTTTGCTGATTAGCAAAATTTTTAGCAAATGACTCGTCAATAAATTCATACTCAAAAGGGATATTAGGAAAGTGTTTATTAAAAATTGCCTCCACTGATGCCAAGTTCTCTAACATAGCATTACCTTCCTTCAACTTGACATGAAAAGTACTGAACCAGCTTTTGGAGCTTTCAATAACCACAGGCTTAGTTCTACTGTAAGGCGACCCTATAATGAAATCTTCTACCACACCAACCACATGAAAAGGTTCATCCCCATCAGAAATTAACTGACCAATTGGATCCTCAAAGCCCATCGTTCTTACTGCTTCCTCATTTAATAGTATGGCTAATGAATCGGTAGCATATTGGGTAACATCAATATCACGTCCCGCCACAAGGGTAAGGCCAAATGTCTCTACAGGTTTAATATCAGCAGCAAATCTGTAAACAAGTTGCTTGGAAGTTTCATCCTTTCCCTTCCAGCCAATACCCCACGAATTACTCCAACTTTGTGTTATAGGCGACATGGATTTGGTTGCACCAGTGACAGTACCACTTTGCAACAAGTCATTTCTGAATGAAATAAAACCTTTTTCAATCTCTTCATTTAGAGAATGATAAATCAGTTGAGCATCATCGTATCCTTTTGCACGTTGTTGTACATAATCTATTTGCTGCTTTATAATGATGGTTGAGGCTATAAGAATAATGGCGAAAGTGAACTGAACTATAACCAAAATTTTTCTAGGAGCTAGTAAAGAGTTAGACTTCCTATACGTACCCTTTAGTACTTTTACTGGCTGAAAAGATGATAAGAAGAAGGCTGGATAACTACCAGCAAGCACACCAGTAACCATAATAAACGATAAAAAGAGAAGCCAAAAGTTAGGTTGATTAAAAGGAATGGACAACTCTACCCCAATAATGGTGTTAAAGGCTGGTAGCAATAGCTGTACAAACAATATAGCTATAATACCACTAAGAAAGGAAAGGCAAAGGGATTCTATTAAAAACTGACCAACCAGACTACCTTTTCTAGCGCCTGATATTTTTCTGATACCTACTTCCTTAGCCCGTTTCTCGCTCCTGGCCGTGCTTAAGTTCATAAAATTGATACAGGCAATAAGTAATATGAGAATAGCTATGAGCGCAAACATCCTCACCCTATCAATATTCCCTCCTACCGCAACTCCATTCTTAAATTCATTATACAGGTACCCTGCCTCCACCGGATAGAGAAACACTTCTGTGGTGCCTTCAGTAACATGCTCTTTCGAGATTGTTTCAACCTTCTTATTTAAAGCTGCTAAATCAACTCCTTTTTCTACCTGTGCGAAGGTAGAAATAGAGTTATTGCCCCAATTATCGTCCGAAAAACCCATTTGTACACATAGCGACCATGGAAGTAGTGCTTGAAATTCAAAATCAGTAGTGGGAGGCAAATTTTCCATTACCCCGGTTACTTTCAGGTCTACCCGATTTTCGAAGCGAATAACTTTACCCATCGCATCTTCATCTCCAAACAGATTTTCAGCCATTCCTTTAGTGATGACAATAGAATTAGGGCTTAAAAGCGCATCATGCTTATCACCTTGCAAAAGCGGAAAAGTGAACATGTCGAGGAAGGTTGAATCGACAAATACAGCTTCCTGATTGATTTTTATTTCTTCGTTAGCAAAAATCGTTTTTCCAAAATAGTTATAGCGGGTAACATTAATAATTTCAGGATAATTAGTTGCCAAAACAGGTCCCATTGGTTTAGGCGTTGAAGTCCAGCACCAAATTTCACCATCAACAGTATCCCTATTCCAAGCCTGATAAAGCTGCTCTCCGTTCTCATGGAATCTGTCCACACTCACTTCACGCATGATCCACAAACCAATCAGCATAGCACCTGCCATGCCTACCACCAGACCGGCAATATTGAGGAAGGTGAAACCTTTGTTTCTGGAAAGACTTCTGAGGGCGATTTTAATATAGTTTTTGAGCATGGCCGTAATTTTAAATTTTGAAGTATTTTTTTTATTTAAAAACTTATTTTTATCACAGACTAAATAATTTTAATCCACCCTGGCAACACCTCTGTAGATTCTGCAAGAAACACCCCTATAATCCCCTCAAGGGGATAATCTCTCCGATTTAAATCAGAAGAAACCTTCAAGGATTATCGCTATTTTCTGATATTGTACAAGTTCAGTTAATATCACACATGAAACTGCTCTCTTATATTCTCTGTAACTACCTGTCCATCAAATAAATTGATTACTCTGTGAGCATAGTTGGAATCATGCGGAGAGTGCGTTACCATTACAATGGTAGTACCCTCATTATTCAATTGCTCCAGCAATTTCATCACTTCCTCGCCATTAGCAGAATCCAAATTACCGGTAGGCTCATCCGCCAATATCACTGCTGGTTTTGCCACAATTGCTCGGCTTATGGCTACCCTTTGTTGCTGTCCACCGGAAAGCTGCTGAGGGAAGTGATTTCTTCTGTGCATAATATTCATGCGTGTTAACACTTCTTCTACTTTGGCCTTTCTCTCTGAAGAAGGCACTTTCATGTAAAGTAAGGGCAGCTCTACGTTTTCAAATACCGTCAACTCATCAATGAGGTTAAAGCTCTGAAAAACGAAGCCAATGGAGCCTTTTCTTAATTGCGCTCTCTGGCGTTCTGAATATTTGGCAACTTCATGATCCACAAAATGGTACTCGCCTGAATTGGGATTATCCAGAAGGCCTAAAATATTAAGCAGCGTTGATTTACCGCATCCAGAAGGTCCCATGATGGCAACAAATTCACCTCTTTTGATTTCGATGTTAATGTTATTTAATGCCGTGGTTTCCACCTCTTCTGTGGTGTAAAGCTTCGTTAAATCAACCGTTTTAATTACATGATCCATATTTTGTTAGTTTTTTATGTTCTTTACTTTTCAATTTTTCTTGCTGACAAGTTCTTAGGTTGTCAAATCACATTTTCTCTTTAAAAATAATTTTGATTTTCTATCCTTTCTTTTAATCTTTTGTCTTGATACAAAAGATAGAAAAAATCAAGACAAAAAGATGCTCCCACCCTACAACTCCACGCTCTGCCCGCCTTTTTGTCGGGCCGCCCGCTTTCGTCCGTTTCGGGCGGACGATTTGTTACACATGATGCGGAAAATTTACAATTGCAATTAATTCCGCTATTCATTGAGGTTCTGACCTCTATTATTTTATCGAGTGTAACACCCCTATGATCCCCTCAATGCTATTAAGTTAAGCTTTCTTTTAGACCCCATCCTTACATCCTTCCCCAAAGAGAGAAGGAAAAGTGGTCTTAACTTAATAGCATTACTTCAAACCTCAAGGGGATAGTCCCTTCGATTTAAATAAGCAGAAAACAATAAACTTTTTTCACCATTTTCTCACTCTACAAATATTTATTAAAGCGATGCTAACTATTTAAGTACAAAGTTCAATCAGGGCAGCTCCCCCCTTGAGGGGGGTAAGGGGGTGTTCTTTAACAAAGCGACCTAAAACTACCCCCTTTTTTACCCATCACCTCTCAATACTCTCTACTTTCCTCTTTGGCATTCCGGTCTGACCTGCGGTACTGACCTAAGAACCACCACCCAAATCTCAAATCTTTTTACTCACTTCTCTTTACTTAAAACTTACAACCTACAACCCTCCTCCTACTTCAACTCCAGCTTTTCCTTATCCCCATAATTCTCATATCCCGAAACAATCACTTGCTCTCCTTCTGCCAAACCTTCTATCACTTCGTAGTAGTCTATATTTTTTCTTCCTAATCTAATGGGTTGCTTTATTGCTTCATCCGGGTTAGATGGATTGATCACATAGGCCCAATTGCCACCGGTATCCTTATAAAATCCTCCCACCGGTAAAAGTAAGGTCTCTTCTGTCGCTCCCAATTCGAGTTTAATTCTCACGGTTTGCCCTCTTCTGATGCCTTCCGGACTGTCTCCTTCAAAGATCATATCCACCTCAAACCTTCCTCCTGTAATCGTTGGGTAAATTTTATTGATCATCAGCTGGTAATCTCCTCCCGCAAATGTAAAGCTGCCTTTTTGACCCACATCTACTCGTGGCAAATACAGCTCATCAATTCCTACCCTGATTTTGTAATTATTCATGATATCTATCTGGCCTAATCGCTGACCTGAAACAACCGACTGACCAACCTCTAATTGTGGTGTGGCTAACTGACCATCCCTTGTTGCCCGAAGAGTGAGGTTATTCAAAATATTTCCTACAGCATCCAGACTGCGCTGCATTCTTTGTTCAGAGTTGCGCAACTGCTTTAATTGAAAAACCCTGGCTACAGAATCGTTTTTGTAGCTTCTGTAAGTCAATTGCTTACGTTTTACGTTATAGTCATAATTCTCGCGTACCTCCTCAAATTCCCTTTCGGAAATCAGTTTCTGCTCGAAAAGCCCTTTAAAACGGATGTATTGTGGCTTTAATAAGTTGAGTTGGTAGTCAATTTCTGCCAACTGCGCCTGCTGACTCAAATCATTTTGATCGAGGAGTAATCGGGTTTGCCTTAAATTATTGATTTGTTCGTATAATTGGGTTTCGCGCTGCATTACCTCCAACTGCAAATTGGAATTGGTTAAGCTTAAGATGGTATCGCCTTTTTTCACAATGGCACCAGACTCCCGTACTATTTCCGCAATAATTCCTCCTTCAATGGCATCTAAGTAGAAGGTTTCGCCCGGCTCCACATTTCCTGTTACCGGAATAAAATCTTTGAACTCGCCCATCTTCACAGAAGCAATACTTAACCTGTCTTTATTCACATTTAAGGTAGAGCGGGTATCTGCAAACAACAATTGGTAAACAATAAGGCTTAAAATAAGCACGCCTGCCCCAATCATGAGCAACTTTTTGCTCGTCCACCTTTTTTGTACAATTTTCTTATCCATGTAAAGTAATAATAATTCCAATTCACTTTTACCAACTCTGTGCCAAGTATAGATAAACAGCTTTTAAAGGCATTTAAAGGCACTATTAGCCATTATCATCCGTTCATAAAAGCACGCAAACGTCCGCCTGCGGACGGCTTGGGTTTTGAGGAGAGGAAAGGGGAAATTAGGGTGAGTGGGTATAAATTTTCGAATTGAGAACCCCTCCCAGCCCTCCCCCAAGGAGAGGGTCTCGTTCCTTCAAAATTTATAACTATACTATTCTAATTTAGGCGGAAAAACAGTTTTACGAATATTGAATTTAGAAGGACCGGCCTGAATCATTTGAAAGAATCCAGCCAAAGGTTGCTCAGCCTCTAGCTGGTTTCTTTCTAAGCCAAGGTTCTTGTCTCACAAATCTTTTCTGGAAGGATCTTTGATTGGATCTTTAGTAGTTCTGGAGACTCGAACCATGGAATGGATTGTTTATAATCAGATAATTATTCACGTGTATTCAATTGAAACGTCATTGCAAGGAACGAAGCAATCTCTTAAATCCGAAGTAAATTCCTCAGAACGGCTTGTCATATTAATCATAAGATTGCTTCACCCAAAGAGGATTCGCAATGATGGTATATAATGACGTCATCAAAATTTGTTCGTTTTGTTCTTAAAAATGGGAGGGCTCGCAATGACGTTCTTAAATACGTTTTTCTTTTTGTGTCCTCAATTGAAAGTCGAATATCAAATAAGACGTCATTTCAACTGCAGTGGATCAATCTTCTTAAAGGCAAAGAGGTTTGTCATTAGAAAGCCCCCGGCCTAATTCATTTTAGATATTTTCCACAATAAATTGGATTAGAAATGAAAGTGTCTGACCGCAGGGAGTTTCTTTCATTTCCCAATTTATTGTAGAAAATAGCGTTAAAAAATGAATCCAGCCTTGACTTTTTTGTTTACTTTTTTTGTCAAGCAAAAAAGTAAAGCCTGTCCGGCGAGGACAAACGTAAAGGGAAAACGGCCTTTTATTTACTGTACTAAACACATCTTTTTAAGCACGATTTATCTCACCGAATCCCCCTGAAAAACCTCCAACTCCAGCAAATCATATTGATTGGCTATCCCTTCCATATCCGCATCGGCAGAGGATCGCAAGTGTCGGTCGAAAAAGGTAGTCAGCAGTTGACTGGTTATTTCCGTACCTATCTCAGGTTCAATATCCCCTGATCCTGTAGCCGCATTAATGGTCACCATAAACGGAATATCCATAAAGTTGGGATGGCCTGAATTGAGCAACTTCGACTGGTAAAAATAGTCGCTGCTCTTTTTGAGGTACACATGGGAATTAATATCATGGTGCTCGGCCGGCCAATCCGCTGAAACAAAAAGGTAAGGCAAGTGATACACCGTATCTACCTTTTCACCCCATTGGATGCCGTCCAAATTAGCCGCTGCCTTTATTCTGTTGTCCTGCATGGCCACTCTGCCGGCAGTGCCCCCTCCTACTGAATGTCCGAAAATACCAATTTTATCTAAATCAAGCTTGTTCTTCAACAATCCTTCAGCATTCCACTGCTCTAGCAATTCCAACACATGCTCCATATCTTCGGCCCAGCGTATTTGAATATTTTTTTCCTGATAATTTCTAATGGCAGGGAGCACGATTTGATGTCTTTTCTCGAATTCCACCCCGTCATCAAAGGCTTTTATCATGGGATCCATCAACTCTGCGTCCCAGGCCATCCTTTCCTGTTGAAACTGGTAATCAAAGTACCTCTTGCTTCCATCGGGAAAAGTAGCTCCTAAGCTTTCATAAGTATGGTTCATGTTGAGGATGATATAGCCCTGACTGGCGATTTCGGTCAGTAATGCATAGTAGCCCGTGGCTTTGGAGCCGTAGCCATGTGAAAAAAGCAGTACCGGAAACTTGCCCGCTGCCACCGGAAGCTCCGGGTACACATAAGTATCCACATAATCCAGGTAGTTGAGTGCATTGGCCGGTAAGCCGTATTTGGTGGCAAAACCTTCCCTTCCGGCTTGATCTAAGTAGCTTTCACCCTCTAAACCTGACACATCAGCCTCGCTGGGATACCAGATTTTGCACAGAAATTCCCGCTTGTCTGTGGGGTCTTCTGTAATCTCCTCTGGTCTTTCGGTTTTAACATGAATGGTTTGTGTGCCTACCTGGTAATTTCCACGAGGTTCCGGCAAGGTAAAAACGGGTAAAGCCAGCGGAAGCACCCAGGCTATAATGGCGACCAACAAGAAAACAAAATAGCCGCTGCCCCTCCAAAAGTTTAAGCGGACTGGTTGTGCAGCATCCACCGATTTTATTCTCCATGCAAGGATAAGCAGCAAAACATAAGCAGGAAACATTTGCCAGCGTGCCCCTTCAAAAATTAAATGCAATACCAACAGTGCAGCCAGAAAAATTAAAATATAATGAGCACGAAAACGCAAAAGCACTTTTCTTTTAATAAAGGGTAGAATGGTAATAATAAGTAGTAAAATGATCTCTAAAATCCTCATAAGTTTCTGAATTTGTTTAGGTTATTTTTGATATGATAAAATTAGAGGGAAGCGGAATAAAAGGCAAGGCAACGTACCGACCGAAACTAGTAGTCTACCGACCTGAATTGGAATTGAGGTTTTGGGACGGGAATATTTGAGGGAATGAGGTTAATTTTGAAGAAACTGTTGCTGTTTACTGGGAAGAATTAGACCTAAGCTGCCGCCATGCATGCATGGCGGAAACAAGGATATAAGTGCTTCTGTAGCAGAATGAGAATTCAAACAAATGCGCATTAAAAACTTAAACCAAAGTTGATGCTAACTAACTTTCTAGTTTTTTTGGGGACATCAGTTTCGATTAGTAAACTAGATATTGATGTTAATAAAATAAACTATTTCATCAATTGAGTTAGCTTGACTTTTGCCGATTGACCATCAGAACCCTGATTATCTATCTCTATTGCTTTTTTAAAGGCTTCTTTAGCTCCAGGAATATCACCAGCGGCAGTATAGGATTCTCCTAAGTAATTAAAGGCTTTGGCAGAGTCTGGAAACACTTGCGTTATCATAGTAAAAACCTGTATAGCTGCCTGAATTTGTGGTTCACGCTGACTTTGCAATAGTAGGTTACCTAGGCCAATTAGCCCGGCTTCAAAGTCGTAAAAAGCATAATTAGGATCCTGCATCATTTTACTAAGCTCTGCTCCCATTTTTTCAGTTTGACCGGATAAATATAAGCTTACGATATAATCTAAAGGTTTTGGTCTAAAATCAGGAATATCAAAGTTCAAAGCCGCTTGCAGAACAGGATCCTCATTGTTTATATATTCCTCAAAACTCATCGTGACAGGAACACTAGGTGCAATCCACTCTGCATTCTCCAGGGCGGGTTTATCCTGCCACCATAGGTAAGACAGGGAAACGGTGATGCCTGTGTTAGGTAATTTTTCTGGTCTATTATCTCCCCAGAAATTGATATTCTCTGCAGTAGGCTCCCCCACAAAGATGACATTGGTATAATTGTCCAATTCATTAACCAAATTCTGACAGGCAGAAAACGTTCGTTTTCCGATAATTACAAATAGTTTTCCTGTTGCATTGATTCGCTCCGTCTGGATGATACGCTTAATTACATCTTTATTAAGGTAGTTGTTACCGCCACCATTTAGGCGTAGGTCTATAATCAATTTATCTGCTTCCTTCTCTTCTACTTCCTTAAGCACCCTGGTATAAAAATCCTTAGTACTCTCTTCCGCCTCATCAGCGATTCTACTATGACGTATATACATGGCCTTCTCCTTTTCCAGATAGGTAGAATAATATACTTTGTCCAGGTCTTTTAAATACAGCGGAGTTGCAGATTGATCCCTGGCATCAAGCCAATTCTCACTTTGGTGAACATACCCACGATGCGTAGGTACACTTTCACCATCTGCCATAACTGTAAACGAATGCGTAAATTGTTTTCCCTCTTTTTCTAGCGTTAGTACGACTTCCTGCTGTAAAGTGCTAGTAATTCTCTGAGCATGCAATACTTCAGGACAACCAAGATAATTAATGCCATAGGCTTTAAAATACTGCGTATTTTCTGCATTTACCACAGATTTTATCTTCTCAAGGGCTTCAGCTATAGGCATTCCATTAATTTTAACAACTTTGGCTCCCAAGGCCTTTTCATCCTTTTTCTGAAGACCCTGTATGTAGATCTCATCCTTAAATTCATATAAATTATAAGGTAAGGAGTGAAAGTTAATCGATTTTTGGTACAGAGAAAGACCTGTATGTCCATATTTAAAAGATGCAATAATACTTGTCATCCGCACCACAATCTCGTGGGCTTGCAGATTGGGAATATCTTTATATAATGCTTCTACTTTCTTATCAAATGCCTCCTTAGTAGTTTTTACAAAAAGAAAAGCATATTCCTGGTGTATAGTTTTTTGCAAAAATCGCAGGTCTTCCTGCCACTGTGCCGCAGTTAGATCGGTAATAGATTGGAGCTCAGAAATCGTGGAAGTGGTTACTGTTGAAGCTTCGGAGCTATCATATTTACTGATGTTCGCTGTTGATGGATAATAAAATCCTGTCATAAACAAGAGAGCTGCTGTTAAAATTTTTAGGATCATGATTGGTTAGTTTTAAGTTTGAAAAAGGATGATTTAACCATTTTGAGTAAGTAAATCATTTGACTGAAAGCAAAACTATGGGTATACCATCCTTTTTCAGCTACACCCAGGGGTAGTTTTAAGATACCGCATCGCTTCTTTACTATTATTTTTAAAGTAAACACTACCCTGGGGAGTAGTTTTTCAAAAAAAACTTATATTTGTTACAAAGCCTTTATGGGTTATGGCAGATACAAATTCCTTTTTTACCTTTCAAAATAGCGTTCAACGGCTAAGCGATAAGGATGTAGCGCAAACCGCAGATTATCTTGCCGCCATCGCAGCCTTTGCCAGAACCACCTACCAGAGCGTTTATGTGATTGATTACGAAATAAAGGGGTTTGAATATGTTTCTGACAATCCTTTGTTTTTATGTGGTCTTTCTCCTGCCGAGGTGCAGGAAATGGGCTATGACTTTTATTTTAAATATGTACCGGAAGAGGATCTGAAATTGCTACTTAAGATTAATACCGTTGGCTTTGATTTTTATGAGCAAATCCCTGTTGAAGAGCGAAAGGAATATACAATAGGCTATGATTTTCATCTCAGAACTGATGAAGGGAAACGTATTTTAATTCATCAAAAGCTGACACCTTTATACTTGACGGAAAGAGGGAAAATCTGGAAAGCTATTTGTATCGTCTCTTTAGCGACCGCGCAGCAATCAGGAAATATAGTGATTACTAAAAAAGATGATTCTCAGCGTATAACTTATGATTTAGCAAGCGATTGCTGGAAAAAATTGCCGAAGATTGAGCTTTCTACCAGAGAAAAGGAAATACTGCAATATGCCATCAGAGGCTATGCCATCAATGAAATCTCGGAAAAGATTTTTATTTCTCCGGATACCGTCAAATTTCACAGAAAAAAACTATTTGAAAAATTAGAAGTCGCTAATATCCACGAAGCTATTGTATATGCTACGGCAAATAAACTGTTGTAGCGGTAGTACCTATGCAGAGAGTTGTAACCTAATATAGGCAGGAAACATTTGCCAGAAAAAGTAAGATATAATTAGCCCGAAAACGCAGCAACACTTTCCTTTTGATAAAGGGCAGAATGGTAATAACAAGTAGTAAAACGATCACTAAAATCCTCATAAGTTCCTGATTTTGTTTAGCTTATTTTTAATAGCATAAAACTATAGGGAAGCGGAATAATAGGCAAGGTAACGCACCGAACGAAAGTAGTAGTCTGCCGACCTGAATTGGAATTTAGGTTTTGGGATGGGTGAGGGTGGGAAATAGAGGCTGTGATACGCACTTTTATTTTTTAAATAATTCAATTTTGAATATCTCATTCTCATCGAAACTGTCATTGTCTGATTCTTCGACACCAGCTATTTCAATATCTAATTCTTCCTCATTTTTGTTTTTCTCTTCCTCTTCAATTTCGCCTAATCTGTTTTCAAAATAGCTATCAAACTCTGTGATAGAAATTGAAAACATTGACAGATCAAATTTGTAGTTTAAATTTTTTTTAAATTCAATTAAATCATCTGCATCATCCCTGAATTCGATTTCTTTTTGTATTGATTCTTGAATTTTTAAATTAAGTTCTTCTTTATGTTCATTAACAAATTCTTTAAAGGGATTTTCATTTATGGACTTTAATTCCATAAAGTTTTCTACACTTTCATACCAGGATATATTTGAAGCTACTTTATTTATTAGTGAATCAAATTCAATATCAAGTTTCTTTTGATACTCTTTATAGAATTGAATGTACCTTTTTTCATTGGAGTAAAACAACCCTTTAACTTCAATTTCTTGAAAAGCTGTTTTAAAAAGGCTAAATACTTCTTCGTTCTTGCTTTTCTTTAAGTAGAATTTTAGACCACTAACAATTTCAAGAATATGAACTAGAGAATCCCTTTCTTTATTTGATTGATTGATATCAGTTGGATTAGAAAACGAATAAAATTTCTCAATTATTAGATTATCTATTTTTAAAATAATTTCATCGTTTTCAAGAAAATCTTTAGCAAGGTATCTTACAGTGTATACAAATTGATTGAAGTAAAAGCATGAGTCCAACAAAAATTTTATAATTTCAATATCAGATCTCACTATTGACAAAAGGAAATCTTTGATAGAAGGATTTAAGAAATCTACATAATGATTTTTTTTATCAGTTAAATCTGTTTTTATAAAACTGTTTTCCAGTTCTTTAAGATAATTTTTATAATCAAAAGGTTTGAAATTTATACCTCTGTGTTTCACTCCATGATTAAATGAGAAATCCATTACTTTTTTTAATTCAGATAATAGAATCGGATTAGATATAGAAAGAATTATATACAATGTGATTTTCGATCCTTCTGAAATTTGTGAATTAAACGCTTTGTCCCAAATTCCGAGTGGAAAATCTAAATTCTCTATAAAAGAACTAGCATAATCATTTAATTGAACGTTATTTAACTTTATCGTCAATTGTTCAATTATTCGAGGGCTATAATTTTGATGATTTATTATTTTTTTATAAGTCTTATTTTTTAAAATTTCTCCAATGTATTCAATGGGTGTTTGAGAGTAATATAAATGATTATACAATATGAGAGACTTTATTCTTTTACTATAAGTCGATAAATCAAGTGTATATTTTGCAATTTCTAAATCATCCGAATCTAGTTTCTCATAGGTCTCTTTTGCTTGATTTAAAATATATTCTCTGGTAGTCATAACAAGAATTTTATTCTTGCTATTTCTTATTCTTTTAATGAATTCAATAAGGTCAGTTGAACGACCTTCGATAACATCAAATTTTAAAAAATTTTCTCCCAAAAAATCATCAAAATAAAAAACTTGATTATTATCGGAATCTTCAACTAATATTTGTTCGCCTTCAATTATTTTACGTATTTCTATTAACTCAAATCCTTTTTGCAAATATTCCCATAAGATTAATTTGGCCAAGGTTGTTTTGCCAATTCCAGGGATTCCACTAATTAAAATAAACTGGTGTTTATTCAACATGTCAATGGCTTTATGAAGACTTTCATTACGGACATAATATTTGTAGTCTCTCTTAAGATCTTTAATTAAAGATTTTGCACGTTCAAATAGGGGTTGGTTAATTAGCGAGTTAAAAATTGTTGAACTATTTAACCACAATTTGTAATTCTTCTGATGAACGTCTTTGTAAGTATCTAAAAGAGCATTTAGCTTTGATCTTGTATAGATAAAGCTATCATCTCCATTCATCCAGTTTTTAAAAGCTTTTTTAATGTAATTGAATTTATCCACACTGACTTCACAGGAGATAATGAAATAATATTTTTCAGGGCTTAGTTGATGTATTTTTTTTGCTTCTTCATCAATTTGTTTCTTGGAAATACTTTTAACTCTTTTGCACTGAACAATAATGTTATCTTTTTGACTTTTTGAATAACGTAAATCAATTCCAGAATCTTTACCTTCAGCGAATGCTGTTAATTCAAGTCCTAAGTCCTTTGAAAGTAAATCTCGAACCAAATGCTCAAAATCTAAGGGAGATAACAAGGATTGGAAATCGTAATCTGCCATATTAAATTGTATTATTCATCACTTAATTTTAATGTATACTAATTAATATTTACCTTCTCTTTAACTATATGTCAATTGGAATCAAACAAAAAATTTTTCCCCCTTAGGATGTGTATCCCCTTGCAACAATTCTTATTCTATGATACTTAAAAAGTCAGTAAACATTTCTGTAAACTCAAACCTGTCTGTTCCATTATCGTCATATTTTTCAACCTCCCTAATATGTTCAGTTGTCATAAGTGTCCAATAGTTTTCAAGAACATTTTGTTTCCTTGAAATTTTTTCAGCTGCTATCAAAACTTTAGCGTCACAAGTATCAGTAAAACTTAAAGTGCTTTCCTCTGGTAAATTCAAAACATCAAGATGAATATAATTTTCAGGTTCTCGTTTTAGAGTTAAGTATGCCTTTATGCCATTATCCCGTAATTCTTGAATGTTGTCTCTGTTTTGTTGTTCTTCATTTGTTCCTAAATCTGAATCAAGCATAACGCAATACGGAATTGCAAATTGGTCAATTAATCGAAGAGTAGTCCAATGCTTTAAATTACCACAGCCACCAATAGGAACGAGAGCAATTCTCTTTTCTTCGAAAGTATGGTCAATATGACCTCCATTTTTCAATTGAGTTGCCGTGTGATTTACAAAAGTCACGTCACTTTTACCTTCCAAAAGTAAAATGGCATTTGCATTTTTAGAAATTGGGTCAGCTAGAACGCCTAATGTTTCTGCAATTTTTTCAAATACATCTGAGGTTCCTAATTCTACTGTCCTGTCGTTGCCTGATTTTTCTATGAAACGTAAACTTTCTAAAGGAAGTAGGCCTCCAAGTGCAGGTGTATGTGTAGTTAAAATAATTTGAGAATTACCTGTGTTTGATAATTCCATAAATGCTTGTATTAGCATTTCTTGATGGTCTGGATGTTGAGAAGTTTCAGGTTCTTCAAAAGCAAAGATTATTTGGTTACCTTGATTTTGTGCTCTCAGCCTTTCGGCTTCTGCTCTGAAAAAGTTTAATAGAATTAATCTTCTTATCCCACTACCTCTTTTGTTAATTGGAATATCCTCTTCTGATTTTATAGTCAATTTGAATTGCGAGTCAAATTTAGGTTCGGTTTTAAATTCAGGAATAAGTTCCTTTGCCAAATCAGGTGACATTTCTTTTAGCTTGGCTAAAGTTCTGTTTGCGGTATCAATTGCTTTAATTCTAACTTGCTCTTTGATATGGTCAAGTTCGGCTGTCAATTCAGATAATGCTTGTTGAATTGCAAGTTTCATAGGGTCTGTTACTTCTTTATCATCATCCTTACTTTGTCTATCTGATTGAAAAAGTGCGTAAAGAGGTAAATATGATTTTAAAGTATCATAGACTTTTTTAGTGTCTTCTTTGTCAATCAATAATTGAGTTTCTTGCAGTTCAAGATTGTCAAATGAATCTCTTATTGCTAAACGAATTGAAGAATTAATATTTCCATTATAATTTGCCGTAGGAATTCCTAAAGCAGTAGCTCTTTGCTTAAGTTCAGCTTTTTTGAGAGTTAACAAATCATTACAATTCGCTACGCTTGGGTGGTTACAAATTATATAAATCTTCTCCTTTGGTTTTGCAGCGGTTGCTGGAAATTCTTTTTTTATTTCAAGTCTGTTTTCCGCGTTAAGTAAATGTTCAGTTTCAAGTGAGGTAGGATTTGCTGCATCAATTATTAATTCGTCTGGAAAATCCGTAAAAACACAACTTATTTCAATCTTATTATTATCAGCAGTTATATTTAAATCGTCCTTTTCACAGTTGACTAAGGAGTTATTAAAGAAAATTTCGAGAGCTTCCAGAATTGAAGATTTTCCTGCGTCATTCTTTCCAATAAATGCTGTAAGGTTTGAAATAGGAATAACTGTTTCCGTTTGGTATCCTCTAAAATTTTTGATTTTAACTGTTTCTAATTTCATTTTCGGTATCTTTATGATGGCTACTACAAATAAGAAATAATATTATAATTGTCATTTCCCTACAATACCAGATATAGCAATAGTTATATCACTATGTGTGACATCCTATCCACATTAACCAAAAGAAGAAAATTGAATATTTTCAGGTTTTGGTTGCTTATGAACTAGTTGAGTAAATATAGGGTTTTAATTATAGTTTACATCCTTAAAATACATCTGTTAATCGAAAAGTAAGTGCATTTTTAGAGTTGAAAACAAAAAAAGAAGAGCTACGGACAATCTTAAACCAAATAATATTCCTTCCCTCTTGTTTTTCATCCCTCCCTCAGAATTTTCTTTCGTCCCTCGGTAATTTTATGCATCCCTCCATGGTTCTGAGCCTTCCCTCCACACTTTTTAGGCTTCCCTCCAGCCTTTGCAAGCTTCCCGCAGCACCTTTTGGCCTTCCCTCGGCACTTTGGGTGCTTCCCTCCAGGCTTTTACCCCCTTCCTGCGACACTTTTTATCCTTCCTGCATGACTTGGCACCTCTCCTGCATCAATTTGATGGCTTCCTGCAGCAATTTCCGGGTTTCTCTCGTGGATTTTAGTAACCCTTGGCAACTAGGCTTTCCTCGGGGGCTTTATATAATTTGATGGCAGTGTAGGTAATCCACGCAAAGTAGAAGAAAAAGACAATTCGCTGTCCTACGGAAGGAATATTCGGGAATATCAAATACCAGGAGCCACAAACAATAGTGAGCCAGACAAAAATCAGTAATGGTAAACTGCTGTTTTTCCAGTATTCTTTTCGCTTCATCAATTTAGGATAAGAAAAGGCACCTAACAGAAAAAACACGTAACTTCCGTAACTACCGACCATGTGTAAAAGTGTTGTAGCTGATGACCGATTATCCATATCGGCTGGAAAAATACCTGAAATGGTCATAAAAAATCCACTTAAAAATATCCCCATCAGCGGTAGTTTGCTGGATTTTTCAGTTGCAACTGATTTGTATAATCCTATGGAATAAAAGGAAATCAAAAGTCCGGGAATGATATAACCAAAGATATTCCACATCCACTTATTGGGTGCATCAAGTGACCCGAGCTCACTAATTGCTTTATACAAAAAACTGTATTCGGGCCTTTGGCTTGCCATTATAAAATAAGTAGTCCAAAGTAAAATGGGTGCTAAAAGACCAGCAACTGCAAAATTTTTATTGTTCATTGATTTAATATTAAGTATTTCGAAACAAAAGTAGTCTTTTAGATAATCCTAAAAATTGATCTAAATCAAAAAGCACTTTTAGAGGACCTCACTCTGCTTAAGGTCTCTTGTGTCATGCCTAAATGGGAGGCCAACATATGGAGGGGTACCCGCTGCAATTTGTTCTTTGAAGTGCGTTCAAAAAATTGGTAACGTTCCTGTGCAGAATTAAATTGAAGAGAGATGATGCGTTCTGACTGCTCTAAAAAATATTTGGAAATCAGCATTCTACCAAATCTTTCCATTTCAGGGAAATCTTTAAAGCACTCTTCCAAATCATTCAAGGAAATGCTTACTAATTCAGACTCCTCCAGAGTTTGAATGTAAAAGTAATCAGGAATATTTTGAAGAAAGCTATAGATTGAAGTGATCCACTCGTTTTCTGCTGAAAAACTATCTGTAATTTCCTTGTCACCCTTCACATAAAAAACCCTAATAAGTCCTTTGTTGATGAAGTAGGTATGCTGGCAAGTCCTGCCAGGTTTGTGCAGAAAATGACCTTTCGAACAAAGCTCAATTTTGCCAATTGATGCAATTCGGCTTTTCAGTTCATTTGAAACGGGAATAAATTTGGCTATATGTTGTATTAAGTGCTCGATATTTTATGTTGTTAGTTCCGCTTTGCTGCTGAAAAATTAGTAATGCTGAACGCAGCCATAATATTACAACATTGTTTTCATGTATTATCATCTAGTGTTGTGAAATGGTAATTTAAACTGTGAAGGCTCACTGATTCAAGTATTGTGTTAGTTTGGCATTCTTCAGTACTGAGGAATTAAAGCTATAAACCAAATATTATTCTTCCCCTCCCATGTCTTACCCTTCCCTCTACACTTTTTAGGCTTCTCTCCGGACTTTGCATACTTCCCTCGGCACCTTTTGGCCTTCCCTTGGCACTTTGGGGGCTTCCCTCCAGGCTTTTACCCCTTCCTGCGAGACTTGGCACCCTTCCTGCATGGGTTTGGGGGCTTCCTGCATCAATTTGCACCCTTCCTGCGGCACTTTTTATCCTTCCTGCGGTCAAACATATTGTTTCTGATCCAATGAGAAATGCAAAATCCTTAAAATGAACAAGGCCGATCCTACTAATGACAACCCGAATTACCATTAAATTAATGGTAGTACCTTAATTTTTATAGTTTTCCACCTGGCCTAACAGTTCCATAGATTTCATTAAAGGGGTCCATTCCTTTCCATTAAAGATGAATTGAAACCATTGCTTATTTCTGTTCTCGTATTTTATGTTAAAGAATAGCCAAAGAGCAATAAAAGTAAATGAAATGGTAAAAAGCAATATTATCGCCCATTGAAAAATACTCCAATCTTCCAGCATCGTTTCATTCCACCAAAAGGTTGTCCAAACGGGAAGTTGAAGAAAGAGAATTCGGGTTACCCACAACGATGATATTTTCAGGCTTGCCAATTTTTCTTGTGTTTTTATAATCGAGTCTGATATATCCACTTTGTAAATCAGGATGAGCTGATAGAGATAAACAAATAATGACATAGCTGTTAAACCTACCTGAACAGAAGCTGAAAACAGAAAAAACTTATTTGCTTCCATATATGAGTGAAAATAAATTGAACTCAAAGCAATTACCCCGATCCCAACCCATAACATACCCATCAGAAGGGTGAAAATTTTAATGGGTTTCATTGAACCTACCATGCTGTGAACTTTCATTCGGGTTATTTCATCAGTATTTTTTTTATTGATGGCCATGCTTCTTTCCAATTTTTCATTAGTGCCTTGCCAAAGTTTTTTTAATTCCAGCTCGTTCATTTCAATAAAATTTAAATTGTGAAAATCGTGTCTTTAATTTCTCTTTAATTCGTCCTGTTTTGGTACCTACATTGCTTACCGAAATTCCTAATATTTCAGCAATTTCAGTATGGCTCTTGTCCTCCAGGTACAGTATCATCAAGGCTTTATCTACCTCTTTTAGGTCGTTGATAAATTGTTCCAATAATTTCAGTTGCAATTCATTTTCCGATTTGTCTTCAACCGGAGTTTCTATCAATTGCTCGGTCAGCTCAGTATACTTTTTGCCTCTTGTTGCACTTTTACGATAAAATGAGATAGCGACATTCAGCGAAATACGGTACAACCAGGTTGACATTTTATACTGATCGTTGTATTTGTGTACAGACTGCCAAATCTGAATCATCATCTCCTGAATGAGGTCTTGTCGGTCCTCTTCGTCTGGACAGTACGCACGTGCCACCTTGAACAAAATACCTTTGTGTTGTTCAATGATGACTTTAAAAAATTGCTGTTGCGCTTGCTTGTCCATTACAATGTTGAAAACCCATCTTTAACAAAAATAAAAGATTGTGCGCTATATCTTGCGCCACTGTGCGAAGCTTCGTCAATTATCTGAATTTCTCCAGGTAAAGATCCTGTAAATGTAGCACCTGCCAGACGAAGGGAAGCTTGAAAAGGATAAATTATAAGAATCTTCATTTTGCGATATTTTAGTGAGCTTGTTTACCCATTATTCGCAAGTCCATTCAAAAAATCACAGTTGTGAGATGTTTATTTTGTTCCAATGTCATGTCACAAATATCAAATATGAGAGTATCTGTTAAATCAGGTTTGAATTTTATTATACAACTAGAATCATTCATATAGGAATGACCCTCAATTCTTTTATTGTTTTCATACAGAGATACGCGATTATAATAAGGCCCTGCAAATCCGATGCATTGCTTCTCAATAATTCTGTAGTTTTCAATCTTCCACACTCGATTATCTTCGCATTTTGCGCCAAATGCTTCTGAAAAAATATACACAAATAAAATACAGCCTGTAATT
Organism: uncultured Cytophagales bacterium; assembly: GCA_963803685.1. GTDB lineage: Bacteria > Bacteroidota > Bacteroidia > Cytophagales > Cyclobacteriaceae > Marivirga. The sequence goes on along the minus strand of CAWDNW010000004.1, from coordinate 366 downwards.
CCTATTATTAAAATAAATGCAGTGCTCCATAATAGTGCTTTCCATTTCTTACGTAATCCCAGCATTACTAACAAAACAAGAATTAGAGTCAATAAAATATAAAGTTCTATCATGTTATTGATTAATACTTTTTACAGAAGATCAAATATACCAACTCTCTAAAATTCAAAATATTTTGAAAATTGAATTGTAAGACTTGATTTCCGATAAACTGCAGCACTAAATATAGCAGATTAATTATAATGTACTCCTTATCATACAGCAGTTAATCAAAGGCCTGTTAAAAAAAATGTCTCAGTAAAAAATCACTGCAGTAAATTTTCCACTTTACTAAAGTCTAATCCCTGCATGTTAACCCCTATCTTA
>CAWDNW010000003.1:0-13002 GCA_963803685.1 uncultured Cytophagales bacterium | reverse complement strand
GTTAAAGGATAGCGCTACAAGTAATTTGTAAAAGAGCATCTCAAATATTTGGGGTGCTTTTTTTAATGACTTATTTTTAGGTGACAAATATATTCCAACCATTCCTTTTTCTTCTCGTGAATGGGTTCAACTGACTTTACAAATCAAATTTTATGTCTCAAATTTACGGTTATCTTCTAATTGTGTTTGCGTGGATTTTGTTTGGAATTATACATTCGTTTATGGCTTCCAATAGGATAAAAGAAAAAGTTTATCAGTCAGGAATAAGTCCTTTGACTTATCGAAGGATTTACAATGCTATAGCCATAACCTTATTCCTTATTGTCCTTTTGGGAGGAGGCTTTATCTCGTCCGAGTACTTTATGCCACATGGAAAAAGCAGCCAGGTTGTCGGGTTAATAGTAGCCACCTTTGGTTTTTTTCTAACAAAAATGGCTTTCAAAGAGGTGAGTTTTTCCAGCTTTATTGGTTGGAAGGAAGAAAAAGAGCATAATTTAATAAAAACAGGTATTTATGCGCGCATAAGGCATCCATTATACACCGCTACGATTTTATTTTTAATTGGCTTCGTAATTTTCAGCCCAAGCTACACCAATCTTTTACATGCCATTTGCCTGTTCATATATTTAGTGATAGGCCTTAGGTTTGAGGAAAAGCGTCTGACCTCCCAATTTGGTAATGAATATGTGGAGTATAAAGATAAAGTACCAATGTTGCTTCCGCGGATCAACTTTAATAAGTGAATAGTAATTATTTGTAGAGAAGCTTTAATTCCACGCGCCTGTTTTTGGCACGGCCATCTTCAGTTTTGTTGTTAGCAATCGGCTGTTCCTCCCCCTTAGCTTCTACCTCGATTTGATTTTTATTGACCGCGTTTTCTATCAGAAACTGTTTCACTGTTTCTGCCCTTTGTTTGGAAAGTGATAGATTATACTCACTAGTCCCCACATTGTCAGTGTGGCCTGTTAGCTGAACAGTAAACCTGGGTTCTGAAGCTAAAAGCTCCACCAATTGAGACAGATATTCCTCGTTTTCAATGCTTAATGTACTTCGGTTAAATTGAAAGCTAAAGCTGACTTCTACATTTTCTAATGCATGTGGTTCTCGCTGTATTTTACCTGAAGAAGCTGTGGTTTCAGGTGGTTTTGTGATTTTTTGATCTTCTTTCACTTTGGGTTCTTCCTTAGCAACTGGCTGATTTTTAGTCTCAGTCGTGTCTAGTCTTTGTTTTATTTGCCGATTTGGCCTGGCGGAAGCTTCAGGCTTTTCTTTCTCTTTTCTGCTTTTTTTACTTTTGCGCTTTAAAGAGGGCAGTTGCCTTAGGTTCCTCAAGGTTAATCCTACTTCGAAGGCACCCGTATTGCTCACATTATTTTTAAAGAAAGATAGGTCATAGCTAGCTCCAAGGCGTAAGTTATCAGTTTCATACACCATTCCTGCAATTAAGTTATTGCTGTTTGTATATCGAGTGATCAAATTAATCTGAGGATTATTTGTACCTTCTAATTTGTAGTTAAATACTGGGCCAACCATTAAGTTAGTAGTACCCCCGGAATGAGTTATCAGTGCTTCAGGGGATATTTTCCATTTATAATTCTCATACAACATAACGCCACCAGTTAGCACGGTGGTAATTAATTGTTTTTCACTATCATCCTCAACAAAGGAAATGTCTGGTTTATTAAAATCATAGAGAGAAATACCTACATAGGCGGATCTCTCTCCCAGTCGATTGAATGCCTGCCAGAATATACCTGTGCTTATCGTAAAATAATTAGTATTAAGGCCACTTGTCTGTTCGCCACTAGGAATCCCCCTGTCAAAACCTCGATATTCCACGAATTGGCTTCCTGTTGTAAGCCCGGAAAGGCTCAAGCTTTTTGTTTGGAAAGAACCTCTGAACCCCACAGATAAATTGGAGACCCTGTTTAGAGGCAGGTTAATAGCATAATCTATACTTGCCTGATTGAAACTAAACAATTCTGCAGATCCCGTCTGGTCGTTAAGAAAAGAAATGCCTATTCCGGACCAGCGCCTTTTCGGGTTCATGATCGGGTACTTTGCCGAAGCATAAGTTGAAATGAGGTTGATCTCTTGCGATGTTCTTTGATTTCGAAAGATAAAATCTAACTGGGCAAAATCATCAGCAGCCACCAAAGCCGGATTTACTCTATCAGCAGTAAATCCATTTAAAGAATATTGAAAATACTGTGCTTTAGCAGATAAATTAATCAGAAATAGGATTACTATTAAGTACTTCAATCCTCTCATTGCTTATCTGGTTAAAAATACTTTTCCTTTTTGCTCATTATTAAGTAGTAGAGGGTCTCCGTTGACATAAGTCCCTCGCACCTGCCAGTAGTAAATTCCAGTTGAAAGGGGAGAAGAGTTAGTTTCTCCTGTCCAGCCTGAGTTATTCATAAAATTGATATCGCTTGTTTCGAAAACCTTATTTCCTGACCTGTTATATACCACAAATTGGAATTCTTGCACATCAATTGAATTTAATCCGTAAATTAAAAGCCTATCATTGTTTCCATCATTGTTTGGCGTAAATAGGCTGGGAATGAAGGCTTCATTTTTAACGATTACCTGTACGGAGTCGATTGAAGAACAACCATACTCACTTATTCCGGTAACGTAATAAGTAGTATTTGTTAAAGGAGTAGCATCAGGATTTGCTATTGAAGGATTATCCAGACCGATTGTGGGAGACCAGGAATAAGTTAAGGCCCCGGAAGCAGAAAGATTTAATGAAGACCCTTGAAGTATTTCATAAACTTTAGTTTCTCCAGTTGTAACAGAAGTTGTATCGATTAATACTTGAAATCCTGAACTTAGCTCGCAACCATTTATGTAGCCCCTGACGCTGATGCTGTCATTTTCTGAGATAGTAATAGTTTGAGAAGGGTTGTCACCAAAAAAACCATTAGTTTTGGAGAACCATTCTACGCTGTCTAATGGAAATGGAGTGGTGACTTCTATCTCTTCTGGCTGGCATACTATGATGTCCTCAAAGATAAAGTCAGCAGAACTAAGAATACTAATAGCAATAGCTAAATGATCATTACAACTTTCCGGACTTACTGCTGTGGCATAAAGCGTATCCGGTTGTTCTGATGAGTAGCTCAGTAAGTCTGTTTGACCAAGATAACCCTGGTTTTCAGAATACCAGTAGGCCTCTATACCGCTTGTTCCAAAGAAGGTTGGCATCTCTTTGCAAATCATTTCCGAAGTTTGTGTTATTGTTGAGCAGGCAATGAATTCACCACAAGCTATGTTTCTACCATTGCATAGTGAATCTACAGAGTTGGGAATTGCACTTAATGAATTATCTATAGCTTGTATTCCATAATTATAAGCTCCTTCTGCTAATTTGATAATTAGATCGTTTTTAAAAGAGATATTTCCTCGAACAAATTTTAACCTTTGAGAGCTTTCCAAATCATAGTTTGGAGCCAAAAAGCTGGAGTTAAAGGTATTATTTCCGAGGAATACGTCATAAGTAATGCTTTCTGAAGAGGTGTGATCATCAATCGACTCATCCCAGACAATAACCTGCTCAGATCCTTTTTGAATTACGGTATGAAATCCCGGAGATGAAGGACCATAATTTTCATCTGAGGTTGTATTTTCATAGTACTGAATGACTAAACCGCTATCGAGATTGAAGCTAATCAGATCGAGGTCGCCATCTAAATCGTGGTCAGCAAAATTGATGGAAGAAGTGTGAAAAGAAAGCTGTAGCGTATCAACAGTAAAATTCCCTTGACCGTGATTTTGTAAAATATAGGTTTTAGTATGATCAACAGAGTCTGTACTTACAAAAACATCTGCTAAACCGTCAGAATTAAGATCTGCAGGGAAGCTCATATTCACACTTTCAGGTAAAGCAGGAAAATCAATTGTTTTAAGAATGGAATCTCCCTGATAGGAAATAGTGTTTTTAATATTACCCTCTAATTCTGTGCTTGAAAAAACATCAAATTGCCCATCGGAGTTGAAATCAGCAAGCGCAATATTATTATACAAGCCTGATGGAAAAGTTGAGTCTGATAGAACGGGTTGTTCATTTATGTTATAGTAGAGTCTTGCCGAAGAAGTATCATTGTCTTCTTCAGGGAGCGAAATCAAATCCAGGCTACCATCTGCATTAGCATCGAAAAAGCTTGTTAGCTTGGGGTAATAATAAGTTAATAAATTATTTAAGCTTTCAGAAAAACCATTTGAGGAATTGAAAAGCACATCCAAGGCTAAAGAGTCACTCGTCTGGTGTTCTATTAAGATATCTTTGAAACCATCATTATTCCAATCTTTAATATAGAATGAGTGGATTTCACCCATTTCTAGCTGAAATGTCACGTCAAAATGCGTTGAATCCTGGAAGTATATTTCAAGCCTATCCTTCCCATCAGAAGTTTTTGTAACGGCTATTATATCCAGTTGATTGTTATTATCTATGTCTTCGATTTCAATAGGCGTACTTGAGAGAGATGGAACGCTAATTGTGTCGGTTGTTTGATTTAAAAAATCATAAATAAGAAGATGGTATGTACCAGAGGGATCCTGTCCTTGAAAAACAACTTCCTGAATGGAATCATTATCTATGTCTATCCAATGAGTAGAAACAACACCATAAACACTAGCAAAATTGACAGAATCCTTAAGAGTAAACTGCTGTGCCACTGTAATTAAGGGAAGTAATAAGTAAAAAACAGATAGAGTACATACTTTTTTCATGGTAAATGTTTTTATAATGTGAAATTAAATCTGAATAGCTTACTGCTGAATACTAAAACTTACAGGCACACTCATTTTTGAATCTACTGGCTTACCGTTTGATTTTGCAGGTTTCCAGGCAGGCATATTTCTGATTAACCGGATACACTCCAAGTCGAATTCTTTGCCAAGTGTGTTGCTCACAGATATATCCGTAGGTAGGCCCTCTTTGCTAATAGTAAAATGCACAATAGATGTGCCCTCAATAGAATCTTTAAGAGAGACATTTTCGGGATATTCAATTGCCTGATTAAGGTAATTGTAAAGGAAATCAATGCCTTCAATTGGATAAGCCTCTTCGTAGGCGTAAACTAATTTATTAGCGTTTTTCTCTTGAAGCTTTGGGTCTTCTTTCTGTTCTTTTAATGATGAAGTATTATTACTGTCTGTCGCAGTAATCTTCTTTTTTCTCGTAGTTTGATTGGTTTGTTTGGCATCAGTATCTTCAGCTATAGTTTTCTCTAGAACTTCTGGAATTAAACTTTTCACATCGGTCGCGGGATTATTAACAGGGGCCGTAAATTTAGATTTTTCAACATCTTTACCAGTGGAAATCTGTTGAGCAAAATATACCGCAAGACTTAATGATGAAAGAATCACTATTGACAGGAATACCTTCATGTAAAGCTGGCTTCGATATCGGGCTCTGCTTAAATGCTGATTTCTTCTCTTAATAACTGATTGAAAATCTTTTGAGCTGTTAATTTCCTCTTCGGATAGAGGGGCTATATTTTTTATGATCGTGTATTTCATTTTCCTTCTAGTTTTATGCGTAGCTTATCGAGAATTCTATAGCATTTTACTTTCGCATTATTCTCTGTGATTTTTAATATTTCACCCACTTCCTTGAAGGAGAGGCCTTCAAAAAAGCGTAATTCTATTAGATTAATATCTGCTCTTTTGAGGCTTTGAAGAATAGTTTTTAGGTGTTTTATTGCCTGATTGTCTTCCAAAAGATCTATTTCTTCGGATAAGGCATTTAAATTAATCTCATCCAACACAATATGCTGTTGTTTTTTTTGCTTTCGGAACAAGAGATTAGATTCATTAACAGCTATTCTGTAAAGCCAGGAGGAGAATGGCAAACCTTTATTCCTATATTTGTTAATGTTTAATAGCGCTTTAAAAAATACCTGAGAAGTTATATCTGCAGCATCTTCTTTATTTCCTAGTCTTTTATAGAGAAACCTAAAAATTTTGGAATAGTACTTATTATAGAGTGGCTCGAAAAATCTTGGATTCTGTTGGGCCTTTTCAATTTGCTCCCTTTCTGCTTCTAACAGAATTAGTTTTTCAGTATAAGACAATAGTTCTTCCAAAAGCTTAATGTTTCATTTGCCATATAATGCAGGTATTACAAAAAAGATACAGAAAGGTATAATTTTTAATTGAATTCATTATTAACAGGAGTGAGTGTCCTAAAACCATCAGGGCATTTAATTTCGTATACTAAAATAGTTTCTCTTATTGAACAAAATCCTCTCGGGCGGATTACTCTAGGTAAACAATGTTAATTAAATGATTTGTGATGAAAAGATTTTATAAAAAAATTGCACACTATAGCATTTTACTGGCAGCGATGCTTATGTTTTCTTGTGATGGTGAGGAGAGAAATAATAACGTAGCTAATTATGACACCCTGAATGTTGTGGCCACAGCATATAACTCAACAGAAGCACAAACGAAGAAAGGAAATGTGGGTATTGCGGCTTGGGGTGATACCCTTAAACCGGGCATGAATGCCATCGCTGTTTCCCGTGATTTAATAGATAGTGGTTTAACTCACAATACTGAAGTAATGATTGAAGGCTTTGATGGTACTTTTCTTGTGAAGGACAAAATGAACAAACGCTGGACCAACAAAATTGATATTTACATGGGACTCAACGAAGAAGAAGCCCGCAATTGGGGCAAACAGGAAATATCAATTTATATACCACAAGAAGAAGTGGAGGGAAATTAGTCCTTGCTTGACACACTAATTAATTAAAAAAACATAATGCCCCGACTTCAGCCAGGGCATTATTATTCTTCTTCATCATTATATTTTTTCTTCTTCTCCTTAATAAAATCCAGGTCTTCGCGATCCTTCAGCTTTTTATCTTCTACTTCTTTATTCAAAAACTCATTAATTCTATCTATATCAAAGCTTGTTTTTATTTCACCGAAGGTGTCAATTTTCACATCAAACCCTTTTAATTCCGGATTTACCGAGGGGGACTGATTTTTTTTATCTTTATCACTTTTCTTCTTTCTGCTCATAATTATTTTACCTGGGTTTCTAGCTTACTTAACGCTAAACGGATGCGTTCTGTTATTTCATCCTTTCCAAGTATTTCAATTATTTCCATTAAATCAGGGCCGCCACCTTTTCCAGTGATAGAAACCCGAAGCGCCTGCATCACTTTGCCCATCCCTATGCCTTCCTGCTCTAAAACATTCATCAGAATTGTTTTTGCTTTGTCAGCATCAATCACTGATTCTTTTTCAAGGGCGACAGCGTAAAGTTCTAATACTTTTACCGCCTCTGCAGTCCATTTTTTATTAATTACCTGCTCATCATATTCAGCAGGTTTTTGGAAGAAAAACAATCCCTCTGAATAAAACTCATGTCGAAAAGTGACTCTTTCTTTCAATGCATTCACCACTTTTTCGGCTTTTTCCTGGCTAACTTCAATGTTATTAGATTCTAAGCCTTTCAATAGATGCTTTGCTAATTCGGCATTATCCTTACTTTTAAGATATTGCTGGTTAAACCAATTTGCTTTGTTGATGTCAAACTTAGTGCCCGATTTCCCTATTCTTTCAATGGAAAAAGCCGCTACTAATTCGCTCAAGCTAAAGATCTCTCTTTCGTCACCTGGATTCCAACCTAAAAAGGCCAAGAAGTTAATTAAAGCATCAGGTAAGTAACCATCTTCACGGAAACCTGCTATATCTTCACCGGAAGCGGGATCTTTCCATTGAAGTGGGAAAATAGGGAAGCCATGCTTATCTGCATCTCGCTTACTTAATTTACCGTTTCCATCTGGTTTTAACAACAAAGGCAAATGCGCAAATTGAGGCATGGTATCTTCCCAGCCGAAAAACTGGTATAGCAACACATGCAAGGGAGCTGAAGGTAACCATTCTTCTCCACGGATTACATGCGTGATCCCCATTAAATGATCATCTACTACGTTTGCTAAATGATAAGTAGGCATACCATCCGATTTCATCAGGACTTTATCATCCATTTGAGAGGAATGCACCATTACCCAACCTCGTACCATATCGTTTAGACGAATCTCGTCTTTTCGAGGAACCTTCAAACGAATAACATAGGGCTCACCGGCATCCATTTTTTGCTTTACTTCCTCAGGAGACAATGTTAAGGAATTGCTCATTTGCATGCGGGTAATAGCATTATACTGCGGAGTGGCTACCCTTGCTGCTTTTAAGCGTTCGCGCATGGCTTCTATTTCTTCTGAAGTATCAAAAGCGTAGTAAGCATTGCCTTCATCTACTAATTTTTGAGCATACTCTTTATACATGGCTTTGCGCTCGCTTTGTCGGTAAGGACCAACATTACCTTTATCATTCCATGGGCTCTCATCAGGAGTTATTCCAATCCACTCTAATGATTCTTTGATATAGTCCTCAGCAGTATCTACGTAGCGGGTTTGGTCAGTATCTTCAATTCTTAGAATGAAAGTTCCTCCTAATTTTTTAGCGTATAAATAATTGTAAAGGGCAGTTCTTAAACCACCAATATGTAAAGCACCTGTAGGGCTGGGTGCAAAACGTACACGTACGGCTGTGCTCATAAGTATTCTGTTTTTTTAATTCAGGGTGCAAAATTAAGCATTATAATTCAACTGACAGGATGAAGGTGTGTTTTTATTCTTTTGAGCAGGAAGGTGGCAGAGTTTTTGGGTTTATTCAAAATTAATGGTAATATTTTTTGTTTTTATTAAATTTTATTAAGTATTTCATCTATCAACTCGGATGAAAACTTTTTAAATGGAAGTAGCACCGATCAAAAAATCTGAATTTCGGTTCATGTTTTTTGGCAAACCTACAAAGTGAAATTAATTGCTTATTCTCCCATTAAGGGATATTATCACAATTTATTTCAGGTATTTGAAAAGTTTAAAATTATTTTGACTAAAACTTTATTAAACTTTAACTTATTTAATGATGAAAAGAATACCCCTTTATTGTTTCCTGTTTGTGCTCTTCATGGCCTCCTGCCGGCAGGATGGTATAGAAGAGGAAGAAGCCGTAACCCAGGAAAAAGATATTTCAGAAGCCCGCCAATATTTTGAGCAGGAGATTGATAAAGAGGTTGTGGGCAGTTCTTCTCAAAGAAATGCTGGAAAAGGCCTATTCAGAAGAGATTTGCTTAAGTCCTTAAACTGGGGGCAGGCTTATATTAGAGAGATTACGACAGGCGAAGCTATATTCATTCCTATTACTTACGAGAAAGACTATTATACTCCAAAAGGAGATTATTCCATAGCGCTGAACCAAATGAGCTACATAACCATGTACAGGGATGCAGCTAATGCTTTTCAGTTAGAAGTAGTACTTACATTCCTGACACAACTTTTTTAAGCCATAACAGTGGCTTCGATGAGTTTACAGGAGAAGTATTAGTGGAAGACTGGCAGGGAAATTTCAAAAGGGGTTACAGGTATACTGAAGAAGGGATACAGTCGGTTGTGTTAAATGAGGAAGAAACAAGCTTAAGAATGACGAAAGCCAAATGTACCATAATCCACAATTATGATTGCATAGATGTAACAGTCCCTGATTTTGAGAATGGGGGAACCAAGACTTTTACCAACTGCAATTATGCAGGGAGTACACGAGTGTGTACAGATGGAGGTGGTGGAGGGCCGCAGCCTGGCCCTGGCCCTGGCGGTACTCCACCAGGAGGCGGAGGAGGACCAACCGCTCCGAATGATCCGGACCTTGAAGACAACCCAACAATAGAGATTTGCGCTGATGGAAGCGTGAAACCTAAAGGTGGTGAGTGTCCTCTAGATTGCGGGCCGGACATGGTGAAAGACGAGAATGGCGATTGTGTTAAAAAGTGTGATCCTGGATTTGTTAAAAATATTAATAAAGAGTGCGTTCCTTGTCCAGCCGGAGACTGCAGCGATTGCCCTGATGACCATTTTAGGGATTTATGTGGGCAATGTACAAGTGAAGTCATTAATGATCCTCTGTTTATTGAAGGAAGGTGTAATGGGATTCGTCAGATGCTTATAATGCAATCCAAAACTCATAAAGAAGTTGCCGGTTTCTTTACATCTGATGGTGAAATGATGATTCTTCCTAATGGAGCAAACTTGTATGATAAATCATATACACATTCCCAATATGTGGTTGGTGATATAACGTACTACATTTACAGTGAAGGTGAACAAATGTTCGTTGGATACTATGATGCGAATGGCACAAGGCATGATCGCCAAATTGCAGGTCACTACCATACTCATCCATATAGTAATGATCCTGTTCAACCGAGTCCTGATGATAAAGATTTCACCCAAAGTGACTTTGTTGCTATTGACAATTTCTATATTTTAAGTGGAAATGGAATATATCAGTTTGATGCAAGTGGAAAAATTGGCGCTGAATCCCAAAATTGTAAGACTAACCCTGAACCAACTAACTGTGAATAACAAGAAAATATTTAAGTCAATCGTTAGTTTGCTGCTGTTATTACTTCCGGTGGTTCTTCACGCTCAAAACCGAGAACTAACCCGTGAGAGCGATACAACCTTTTGGTTTCCACGTTATATCGCTAGATTTTGCAATGATCTCGAAATACCAACAATCGGTAACTGTAAAAAGAGTAATGAAATAAGGTTTTGGGACGATTACAAAGTAATAAGACTTTGGAATGAGGGAGATCATCTCGAAGGAGAGGTGATATACTTTGTGTATCAATACAAAAAAGCAGACGCTTTCAATAAATACTTTCAAGGTAAAGTGCATTATGAAAAAATGTCACTAAGTGAAAGGACATTAAGCTTTATAGAATACATGATTTCAGATTTTAATATCAATCAGATTCCATCTGAAAGTTTAATTGAAAACTGGCCAGAGGGAAATGATGGATCAATTGGTATCATAGAATCCTGCTCTCCTACAAGTTACACTTTTAAGTCCTATGCCCTAGGTTGGATTAAGTTAAAAGAGGCAAGATATATTCAATATTTCTTTAGTCAGCTCAATAATATAGGCGAAATTGAGAGAGGCCACGAGAAATTTATTAAAGCCCAACCGTTTCGAATCTACCGGAAGGGATGGAGTAAAATCGGCCTCGGCTTTTCCTCTTTTTTGTCCAGGTGGCGCTTTGTTTTGTATAGAAAATTATTTGGTAGAATGAGTGACAGAAGATTTTATAGGAAAAGAGCTAAAGAAAAAGGACTTGAGCAGTGAATGTTAGTAACAAAAGCTGATAATAAATATCAGAAATGAACGATGACCCGGTAGACAACCCGATCATAGAGCTTTGCGCTGATGGAAGCGTGAAACCTAAAGGTGGGGAGTGTTTAAGCCTTGCTGAATTATGGGAGGAGGAAATATGCTTTGATGATGGAACATTTGAAGAGAATGATTGCGTATTAAGCATTTGGAACTCACTAAAACACAGCGACATTGCTTATGGTTTGCTTTCAGGGTTTCTTGGTGAAAGTCCGAAAGCAAAAATCTGTTTTAGAATTGCAAATTTAGATGATGTTTATGATGAGGACGTAAATGGAAATGCAACCCCAACTTATTTAGGAAATGAGCTATATAATGTAACAATTAGGTTAAACAGTCAAAGATTAGATCGCTCTATGCTTAGTATTGCACGCACACTTATTCATGAAATGATCCATGCAGAATTGTTTAGGTTACTCGATGAGGCTGGTTACCTCCATGAATATGAAATGTTTGCAGGATCCACTAATAGTTTAGCATTAATTTGGGCTTTTTTACAAGACAATGATTATTTGCAACATGAAATCATGGCGCAAAATTATGTCGACTTAATGGCAAATGCTTTGAGTGAACTTAATCCATTTCTGAGTTCTGCAGGATTTATTAGTTACTGTAATCAAAATTCAGACTGGGATTGGAATTCCTTTTATACGCATCTAGCTTATAGTGGTTTGCAGGAAACAGATACGTATAGCGATTTTTATAATACACCTGAAAAATTACTGGAAAGAAATTTTTATTTACAAACTGGCCAAATGGAAACAAATGACTGTAATTAAAAAAGTTTTATTGGTACTTGCTGTAAGCCTCAATTTGATTACGTATGCTAAGGCTTGTGATTGTGATCAACCTGATTTCATTCAAAGTAAATTTGGGGCAGATTTGATTTTGAAAGGAACATTAATTGGTTTTGAAGATACAGAAAGTGTTGATGTACTTGCTACTTTTAAAATAATAGATATCTATAAAGGCAACTATAGTGATTCAACGATAAAAATTGATGGGCCAGAAAATCTGTTAAACAAACAGAAAAAAGATCTTTCATCCTGTAGTTGGGAAGCAATGAAAGGAGTAAAGTATATACTTTATTTACAAAAAGATAAGAATGGTCTGTATAAAGCAGGTTACTGCATGCGTAGAGTAGCTTTCGGCTCAGAGCAGTGGGAAAAAGAAGTGAATTGGCTTAATGATTCAAGCTATAATTACAATGATATATATTTTAATTATGGGGAGGTAGAAACTAAACCATTGAATAAAAGCCTTGATAAAAAATTAATAAAGGTTGAAAAGTCAATAGATAATGGCCAAAAATTTATCGTTATAGAACTTAAAATTAGCGATAAGGGTAAATTAGTGGAAGCAAATCTTATTGATCCTAATGCAAAACCTCATGTAGAAAGAGTATATGATAGATATATTTCTCAGTATAAAGCTTATCTATCAGCGATCAATCAAGATGAAAAAGAAGTGCTGGAATTTGCTAAATCACTTAAAAAATGGGCTCCAGGAAAAATTAATGGTAAAAAGGTAAATGTGAAAATAATGCTGGTGGTCTATGAAGATGAAATATCTAAGAAGTTGAAGGTAGATTTGAATTGAGTTGGAAAGTTGGATAGGATTCAACGTGGAACAGATAAAAACAATAGCATACAATCAGCAAGGAAAGTTTATTAGAATCAAGTATATATATCATGAAAGTAGGAAGGAAGATATAATGTTTCCCTTCTCACCCAATCAACCTCA
>CAWDNW010000002.1:0-448881 GCA_963803685.1 uncultured Cytophagales bacterium | reverse complement strand
CCAATATCTGGAATGGCGTCAACAGGGACAGGATCAGAGGGCAAAGCCCCGACTTGCCATCCGAAGGGGGCGGTCACAATGCCCCAGGCGATGAAGCCAATGAGGATGAGAACCGTGACCAGCTTGTTCTCTAAGAAGTACTTTATTATTCGATTCAGCATAATAAGAATGATTGGGATGGAACCCGTGTGGAACAAAATGAACTTGTTCAAAAAGGCAAATAGCCTAATTACCCAGCTGAAAAGCAGGGTTTAGAAATTCATATTATGCGATCTTATATAAGGAATACTTGATGCAAGACGGGAATGTCCTGCCTCAGCTTAGGAGGGGAATAGCTTAAATATTGTGTATTTGTGTCAACAGCAAAAGAGTCTATACCAAAATAGGCATAAGCAAACGCTACAATAAAATCTAGTTGGATGGACTCCAGTACAATTTTAGTTGTAGTGGCATCATCAGACTCTATAGATGCATATTGATTTTCGCAACAGCCTTTTCTTTGAAATTGATGTCCGGCATGGCTGTTTTCATTGGTACAGTCCATTTCCACTTGGTCCATGCCACAATCCAGATCAGTATGACCGAAAGTAATTGCCATTTCGGCTACATACCCACCGCAGAGGTGTGCAGCCATAGTTACCCCACTGCTACTGGCTAGCATTATGAAAAGGAGAAATATGGAAATGGTTTTTTTCACTTGTTGCTGATTAACGCAATTCTCTTCGCAATAGTTTAAAAATAACTCTTTTACGGTAATGGAGCAAATATACACTTATGAGACTATACCGCTGTTATAGAATTTTCTGAAAGTGTTATATAATTCTAAACCATTGATCCGATATCCGATCCCATAGACGGATAGGAATAGACCATGTCCCTGATGTCCGAGACCTTAAGCTTTGCCTTAATTGTCATAGCAAAAAGGTTGATCATTTCTTCAGCATGAGGGCCAATGATGTGGGCTCCTAAAATGTACCCTTCTTTATCGGAAATGATTTTATAAGCATAAGTTGATTCATTGATCCGTTTGGCATTGTACCAACTTGATGCAGAGCCGGCTTTTACCTGATATTCTAAACCTGCCTTCTTTGCCTGTGCTTCCGTCATGCCAACCGCGGCAAGTGTGGGCAAGGTAAAGACTGAACTGGGCATTTCCGTGTAGTCAGGCTTTTTGGAGTTACCCCGTATAATATTGGTTGCCACTGCATGGCCTTCCATAACTGCAACAGGTGTGAGATTGAGACCTTTGCTATCAGCCGCATCACCTGCTGCATATACCCGTTCATTGGTTAAACTTTGTAGGTATTCATTTACGTCAATCCCTTTCTTGCCGTAGGAAATGTTTGCCTTTTCCAGGTTCATGCCATCCAACTCCGGTACTCTACCTGCTGCATTCACCACCAAATTCGTTTGAATAGTTTTTTCACCCCCTTTTGATTCTGCCTTTACGGTATAGCCACTATCCTTTTTTTCAACTGCAACCACATCCCACTCAAGGTGAAGTTCAATCCCCAATTCCTCAGTAGCTTTGACCAAGTGCTTCACGATATCAGACTCAAAGCTTTCTAAAGGCATTTTGCCTCGGTGGAATATGGTCACTTTACTTCCGGCCCTGACAGCCAGGTGGGCAAACTCCATCGCTATATATCCGCCTCCAATAAAGGTGATGTGCTCAGGGAGTTTTCCCAGATTTAGAAAATCTGTGCTGTCAATTGGTAAATTACCCCCTGGAATATCAAGAACAACAGGTCGGGCACCTGTAGCTATCACTATTTTATCAGCTTCCAGTAGGTCGTCTCCGATGCGCACCGTGTTTTCAGATTCAAAGCTGGCTGTTCCATGATACATTTCTACACCTGACTTTTCATAGCCTTTCTCCACATTTTTAGGCATTTTGGAAACGAACTCATTTTTGTAAGCCATCAAATCCTGCCAATTGATGGAGATATCTCCTTGAATACCGATTCCCTTCATTTTATTGGCCCGGTCTATAATTTCAGCAGCTCCGACTAATATTTTCTTAGGATCACAACCGCGTAGTGCGCACGTTCCACCATACGGTCTGGAATCTGTAACGGCAGTCTTTAGTCCTTTTTTAGCACATTTATTGGCAATGGTCATTCCTCCCATGCCTGATCCGATTACAATTACATCGTATTTTTTCATCAGCAGCAATTGTTTTTACCACCTTCCTGAATGGGAGGACAGGCATTTGTTCCATAGCTGCAATACACGCAGCAATCACCTTGTTTTGGCTTTAATACTTCTTGGCAGTTTTCACATTCGTAAAAGTATTGGCATGCATCCGTAGGCATGATTTCTTCTTTTTGATGTCCACAGTTTGGACAGGTAATGGTGGATTGTAATACGATCTCTTTTTCCATTATTAATCGATTTTAGGTTTTAGTACTTCTGCTTTATAGGTTGTTTTTTCTTCAATTGCTGCAATAAGCTGTTCAGGTTGGGTTTGTTTGGGGTCATAATCCACTACAGCTATATCTCCGGGATATTGCACTGAGTTGTCAACCACCCCTTTTGTTTCTTTCAAAACCTTGTAGAGATGACTGGCACAACCGGCACAGGTGAGCCCGGTGACTTTGAGCTTAACTGTCTCACTTTTCTGAATAGTTTTGACTGTTTTTTGAGGATCAGCAGATTGTGCCATTCCATGTCCTGCAAGCAAGAAGATGAATGCTAGGCTGAAAATTATGGGTTTCATTTTTCTATTGATTTAAGGTTTCTTCTTTTATAATTTTCTTGCCAGTGACTTTATAGCCAGTGGCTTCCTCCACCGCAGTTGCCAATTGCTCAACAGATACTTTTGATTGATCAAACTTTACCAATGCAATACCGTTTTCGTAGGAAGAAGAAGCTTCGAGAACGCCTTCGCTATTATTAAGTGCTGCATTCACGCTATGCTCACAACCGGTGCAGGTCATGCCTTTGATACTAAGCTCAGCATTCAGAATATCATTTTCACTTACCACGATAACATTGGATGTATTGCTATTGTCAGAGAAAAAGATGCCGGAATAAGTCGGAAAAGCAAGCATCAATACAGCAAAGACGGTAACGATTCCAAGAAACTTCTTAGACTGCCAAAAAGTGGGCTGTTCATCGTCCTCGCAAGCGCATTCAATTTCTTCCTGTGTCCTTGGCTTTAATTTCTGGTACCAGGCAAACCCTAACACCAAAACTGTAAGACCTATTAAATAAGGCCTGAATGGCTCCATCCATGAAAAGGACGATGCAATGCCTCCTATGCCTGCGAGTGTCGCAAAAACAGGGGTGACACAGCATAGTGAAGAAGTGAATGCCACTAACAATCCGGCTCCAATGTTTTTTGATGAGGTATTTGATTGGTTTGAACTACTCATGATATTGGTTCTTTCTTATTGTCAATAAACAAGCTCTCTAATACATGTCTTATGATCTGGATACTACCTTCTACCAAAAAGTAGAACACGGTTTGCCCCACCTTCTCACTTGTTACAAGCCCACCTTCTCTCAATTTCTTCAAATGTTGGGAAATGGCAGGTACGGTCATTTCCAAAATGTCGCTCAGGTCACAGGGACAAAGTCTGGTTTCTTTGTTAAGCAGGTACAGAATTTTTAATCGGACTTCATTGCCCGACAGTCTCAATGCCTTAGCTGCCGTAGTTATTGATGGTGCGACTCTGTTAATTTCTTCTTTGCACTGTTTGATGTTTTCAACATCTGCAAAAACTCTGATACACGATTTACTCATACTTCTTATTCTTTAAGCAACTACTTAAATAACGAAGGTAAAAAAATAAAGTTTAAGTAAATGCTTAAATAAAGTAAGTTTCGGAAAAATTAGATTTAATGCACCTTCATATGTCCATTAAGAGCCTTTACAGAATGAAAGCGCTTTCCACATTCTTTACACAGGAAGCTTTGATTACTTTGGTCGTTTACACCATTTTTTACAGGTTTGTAAACAGGTCTTTTAATTGTAAAACGCTGGTTTTCTGCCACTTTTCCAACAAACAACTCTGCATAACTGTAGCCGGTAAACGCTAATACACCGGCCAGGAATACTTTGGTAAAAGCGGTTATCAATGAGGGATCAAGAAAGGAGAATGGATTGTAATACAGCAGATTCATGATAAATACGAAAAGGGCATAAAGGGCAGGTTTCCGCTTGATCACATGGATGGTAAATACCAGAATGGTCAGGTCAAAGCTAATGGCATAGAAGAGCGCATAAAAATTCTTCCAGAGTTTATTGCCTTCAAATGGCGACACATTGTAAAATAACTGGTGAGAGTGCATGATCATGGGGATTGTACCTGCGATCACTACGATAAAGATGAACTTTCTGGAGTAGAGAAAAGCCTCAAATCGCTCAAATACTCCTATTTTTCTGTTTTCTTCCATTTTTTCTAGGTTTCTCACACCTCATCAAGAGTTGGTCCAGTCGTGCCATTTTTTGACTAAATTCTCGCACCTCTTTTAAATCTCGCCACCTCATTGCCATGGGATTTGTTCTCATAAATGATCGCGGTTTCCCACTGTCCTTTGAAAGTTTCCATCAGCATCTTTTCCAGTCTGCGTATGCCTAGAGCTTGGTTAGGTTTTGCTCGTTTATGGGTTTTGTCCAGGGAATAAAAAGTACGGACATTGCCATCATAGAACCAGACAATGCATTTGGTCAGTGCCTCGCGCTGCATTTTTTCACTCAACATAGGCAGGTTGTTTACGTTTTAAGTTTTTTAGCTGTAAACAGCGTTGTAAACACTGCTGATACGCTTGATTCAGGGATTCATCCCGGTATCCGGCCAGCCTTTTCTGCTGAATCCGGAAGAGTTGTAAACGGGTCTTTTCCCGGAAGCGACCTTTGTTCTGTTCATGCTGCTGCCATTCCGCTTTGACCTGCTGGAGCAGCAGCTGGTTTCTGATTTCAATTTTAAGCGTTTCCTGCTTCAAATACCATTGCCAGGTCTTTTTGAAGCCGTTCCGCTCGTTGTTGGGATGGAAGTAGATATGGGGCTTGGGTATCCAATGGTCTGGACTTCTGGACATCCAACGAGCCACCATGTTTATTCTGTTAAAGGCTGTATCCTGGTACTTGAGCCATTCTTTTTCAGTGGCGTTCCATTGGAGCTTGCCGTAAACTGACTCCCAGATCAGGTTGAGGATTTCCCGCTCTTCAGGTTCGGAAATAATTAAATCAGCATACAGCACTTTTCGGGCATAATCCCAAAACTGGCGGATGAGTGAAAGTAAGAAAATGCGCCCCGCCCCGGCAACTTGTTCCTGTTTTTCGGCTTTACAATGCCTTTCAGGAGCTTTTAATTGCTGTTTTGAGGAAGGGTTAGCATTTTCCTCCGTGTTCTTGTCTTGTTCATGTCCTGTTCCTGTGGCTTTGCCACTCTCGTGACCGTAGGGAACTCCATATCCATGGCGGCCACTTATTTGAGTTCCTGACTTATCCACCTTGCTATTATTATTTAATTGTTCTTGTTGTTCATGAACTAAAGGGTGAAAATTTTTCGCTTTTTCATAAAAAAGAGAGGCCACATCCCCGATTTTCACCACATTATCCCCATAGTTGATGGATAACTTTGCCAAGCCCAGGACAACCGGATTGAGCCAGATTTCCACGCCTCCTTTGCCCCTATGTTCTTCCCGGGTAATGAAACCGGATTGTTTCAGGCGTTCTTTATGATTGATGATAGTGCGTTTCGTACAGCCTTTGCATTTGGCCAGGCTCTCATTATAGGTGTTGAAACCAGGAAGGTTATCAGGGTCAAGATTGTCAAGCTGTGAGGCTTTATTGAGTTGCTTGAGATAAAGCCGGACAACCAGCTCTGCAGTAGCCCGCTGGTTGGCATTGAGTTTTTGGGTAAGTTGAGTTTGTCGGATGTTATACCGGTCAATGAAAGACTTGGTGTTTAGAAAAACCTCTCCAAAACCGAAATGTATCTTTTTATCACTTTGCGTTTCCATGCGCTGACGTTTTAAAAGTTTGGAGTTCTTTTAAAGAGAAAATAATAGCCTTGGTGAAATGGATTCTCTCTGAAACTTCTTCGTCCAGAATTGAGATGTTCTTTTCCCCAAATTCTTTCAGCAGAAAGTTGTAAACCAGTTTACACCAGTCATGCTCTTTCTGTATAAAATCAATCTGTTCTTGTAATGAAGCCATGTTTACGTTGTTTACAGGATGTTTACAATCAGTAGCTCGGGACATTACGGTCAAGGTATTCCAGGATGCTTTTCTTGGAGTAGCGGATGATCCGGCCATGTTTGGTAAATCGGATCGCTTCAATGTCCCTGAGCTCCTGTAGCTTGGTTTTGCTGCGGATGCCAAGCAACTTCTTGGCTTCCTCAGTGGAAAGCCAATCGTTGGCAGGGTCGGCATTGGCCAGGGCTTCTTCTTTGGCTTCCCTAATGGCTTGTTTGACCATGCTTATCAGGTCTTTATGCATTTGCTGATAAGCCTCTTTTTCAAATACGATTATTTCCATCACTTTTCAGTTAAATGTTGCTCAATTACAGAAAGGAGCTCTCTCCGTGAAAAGTATTGATGGCCATCCCGGAAAAACCCAAAGAGCTTTGACTGATCTACCTGCTTTGGTAAACATTTTATCACATTTTCAGCTAACACCCACCGTGAAGAAAGTTGAGTATCTTGTTGATTTTGTTCTATGTGATTTCCTTCAGCCATCAATTGCTTTTCTGACTGTAAAGAGACGGGTTATTTCAATGCAAAAACAGTCCTTCACCGGTCTGAGGTACCACTGGCGGGCAGGTAAAGAATCTGTTAATCAGGCAGTTACTTGAAGGGATTAATACAAAAATTTTCGTTGATACTTCACAAATGAGGTGCTATATTCGTTTAACGCATATAAAGACTGATTTGTATCATGAAAAAGTCACCCCCTGGGGACCCCCTAATTTTGTATATTCCGGTAGATGAGCTGCCAATTATTGAGGAGTTGTCTGCTTTTATGCGGCAAATGGAGTTTAAAAACCTCAAGGAACTGCTGGAATTCAATGCCCCTGATCTTTTGAAAACAAAAGGGTTTGGGTATCGGTGTTTACAAAGTTTGCTCAGTCTGCTGGAAGAACACGGCTGTATTGAGTTGCTTAGGGAAAGGGATGATTTTTAGTAGTTCTTTCCTGCCCCTTCAATATGTGCCAGCATCTTTTTCATCATCCGGCCTACAGAACGTTTTGTTCCGGTATCAATCTTATAGTATTTACCTTTTAGGCTGCCTACCGATATATTTTCTTGTTGATCAGTTCGGTAATGTCGGCAAACAAAATCCAATAATTCCTGACGGTTACCAGTCACCAAACCAGTTTCAAAAAATGCCCTTACAAATAAAGAAAGCTGAGGCACCGACATCTTTACCAGGGTTTTATCATCAATAGCTTGCAAGCCGGAAAGTGAAGTGGCGTACTTTAACTTTCTTTTCTGAAAATTGATCTCTTCTTGTAGCCAAATAGACATTTGGTCTTTTAGAGGAAGTAAATTTGGGTTGTAGCTCAACTGGGTTTTCACAGGTAATTGGTTACATAGCTTCTGATAGTAATACAGCAGTTCAATTTTCTCTGTAGGGGTTTTCTTTTCTTTTATTTCTTTATGGATTTGATACGTCAGGTAATTAAAGAATTTCAATGCATTAAAATTCATCTGCCAAAGGGTCAGGAACACTTTCTTATCATTAAGTGGCTCATCCTCCTGAGTTGTCCGGTAAAATGCCAGTAGATAATCTTCATGATAGGTGTGGCTGTGGTAGCTAAAAGCCAAAGGCTCCAAAATACCCAACTGATCAAATGGTAGAGTTACTATCTCATAAAGTTGGGAATCCAATCTGGCCCACTCTAAGTGGCTAAGTATTTCTGCCAATTTCTCAGCATGTTTCATTGCTACCATCAAACGGCTTTGGTAAGGTACTGGTAGATAAGTATCAATATAATTACCAAAGGACTTTTCAAGGTAAATCAATATGTCCTCCAGGGTTTGAAAGATTACCTTGAAAATATCATTCGTAGTATAATTGTCTGAAATTTGAAAAAGGGAGTTCCTTTCCTCTCCGGGTATAAAGTCATATAGGATGATCTTCATATACCCAGTGATCAGGGTTTGGTATTTCCTGATATGAAGACGGATTTGTTCTTCATCTTTCAATTTAAAAACTTTTTCATGGAGCTTTCTGGTAATGTCTGAAAAGGCCTCGTCAAGCATCACTTGATAGTAGTAGAATTTCGCACACTGTGCTGATAATTCCTGATAATCATCTCTTATCAATAATTCCACATAGATTTTGTGGTCTTCCTTTGTCATAACATGATCAATCACTTTGTTATGATCAATTTTTAGCTCTTCAGAGACAAAATCAAGGATCTTTAAATCCTCTTCAACCTTTGTGTCCGTAATTGCGGATAATGGCTCAAGAGTATTAAAACTGTATTCCTTATGCTCATTAAGCCTGAAGCTGCTGTCTGTTTTACTCAATCTTAGTTTAAGCTGACGTCTATATTCAGGATATCGTTCTTTTAAGAAGTTGATACATTGTTCTGTAGCCGGTGGATTAACTAGGGGAGAAAGGTCATCATTGAGCATCCGGTAAAAAATTGCAATATTTTCCATAGACTTACAGGTTTTAGGATTGAGTTGAATCACATAAATAAACGTGCTTTTGGTTTCTTAAGAAGCCTATAATTTAATGGTTTATTTATAATACCGTTGCAGATGGAATTGGTGACCAGCAATTTTTTGACATATATCAATAAATTAGAGAAGACGTATTTCGGATCGAACCCTACTAAGGGTCTCACCAGAAATTCCCAAATAAGATGAAATCTGGTTTAATGGTATTCTTTGTATAATTCTGGGCTCACTTTGTAGAAGCATCATGTAGCGCTGTTTTGCTGTAAGGGTTTGGAGGGAGGTAAGTCTATCTAGCATCAATCTACTAAAATCCTCCATAACTAGTCTTCCGAGCCGTTCCCACTGATGATATTTATCAAACAGATTCATTAGGTCCCGGTGTTTCAGGCTAAGGACTGTGCAATCCTCAATTGCTTGAATATATTCCTTGCAAGGTGTCTGAGTGGAAAAACTACGTAGCGAGGTGGTAAAAGAATTTTCAAACGAAAACCAGTGTGTAACTGACCTGCCTTCTTTTTTATGAAAAAATCGACAGCAGCCTTTAATCACAAAATGTACTTCTGTGATAACTTCACCTTCTGTAGCTAAATAGCTTCCTTTTGCAAACTTTTTTTTAGTAAATTTTCTCTCGATCTCGTCAAAAGCTTCCCTATCTAATTTCAAAAAAGTATCTAAATAAAGGTGAAGCTTTTCGTACATAATCTTAGACTTGAAAACCCTTTGCTTAAGGTAAGATATAAAGCCCAGAATTTTCGAGTAGAACAGTTGAAAATCAAACCCATGTGAGATTTTCATGAATTTGCACTTGGGAGTTTAACATAAAAGATGGTTTCATCTGATGAGCTTTCGAATTCTATTTTCCCTCCAAGCTCATCTACTAAGCTCTTAACTAAATAAAGACCCAGACCATGACCATCGTTATCATAATTGACCCTGAAACCCTCTTGAAAAATATTATTCTGCGCTGCTATTGGTATTCCAACTCCATTATCAGCCACAGTTATTAAAATTCCATTATCAAGCTCATCAAATTGAATATTTACTCTACTGTTTTGGTTACTTCTGTATTTGATACTGTTTTCTATCAGGTTCTGAAGAATAGAGGTTAATTTATTATAATGACCGAAAAATGAGTTTCTGACATGATCATTTATTTCAATTTTTATGTCATCCGTAGGCTGAAGTTGTTGTAAAATTTTCTTCGCCATCTTTGAGAAATTGATCTTTTCTGTTATTATTCTAGAACTATAGTATTCTTTGATAAGATTTTTTACTGTGTGAGATAACTGGTCTGCAGTATTTAGGAGCATTTTACTATACTCATTTCTTTTGTCTAATTCATGCTCCTTTAATATCAATTTTGCCAATCCTTGAATCGTGTGTATCGGACTTAGTATATCATGAGTTGCTCTCGCAAGGAATGTTTTCAATTGTTTTTCTTCTTTTAAAACCATGTGCTGAAAGTTATAATGGTACGACTGCTCGATCTAAGATAAATAAATAGTCTTTATACACCTAATTAGATGTACTCTTTTAGGAGTAACTTTTTAATGTATTTAGTGCCTTTTTTACGGGATGAAAGAACAGAATGATCATTCTAAAAAAGAACGCATAACCAAACTGGCCAAAAGAATAAAACAGTTAAGGACAGAAAAGGGGCATATGAATTATGAGACCTTTGCCATAGAACACGGCATTTCAAGATCACAATACTGGAGATATGAAAAGGGTGAGGATTTAAGATTTAGCAGTCTCGTGAGGGTAGTTAACGCCCTCGGGGTAACATTAGAAGAATTTTTCAGTGAGGGGTTTGATTGACAATGAGGGAGAGATCACCCAAGAATTTGATCAGCTGCATCATCCAATACTTCTTTATCAAAATCATCAAAGTATGCCTCAGTGGTATAATAACTGGTATGTCCTAACATGTCACCAATCTGAGCTTTTGACACCCCTTTGTGTAATCCTGCTGTTGCGAATGTATGACGGGCAACATAGGTTGTCAACTTGGTGTCTAAGCCAATTGCTTTCCCTATGGTGTTTAACCTGCGGTTGTGGTTTCTTAACCGGTTTTGATAAAGTGCATATATTCTTTGCTCATTACTGGAATCTATCACATCTTCCATAATTGGAAAAACTAAATCACTTTTTGTTTTTCTCTTGGCATAGTAATCAATAATAGTTTGGGCATCCTCAGTTATCTTGATATCAAATTCCTTCACACTGTTTCCGCGTTTTGTCTTTCTACGCTTGTATCGGATACGGCCATCTTTAATTGAATCATTTCGCAAAAAAGCCATGTCAATAAAATTCATCCCCCTCATGTTGAACATGAACATGAAGTAATTTCTATGGTGCCATGAGGCGGATCCTTCTTCAAGACGGAGATCACGAATTTCCTGAATAACATCCAGTTTTACTGCTCGCTTTTGTGATTTTTCTCTTTTGATCGAATATCCCCCTCGGCCAAAGGGGTAGTCATTCGCTGTAACTTCAGTCTCCTTATCCTTAATTGCTAGATTGAATATCCTCCTTATACCCCTCAAGCGTACGCCCAAACCATTTACCTTATTGCCCTTGCCTACGTAATCAGCTTCTAAATCTTCTAAAAAGATTTCATCAATTTCAGTAATTAGCAAATTGTTATTGCCATGATACTTTAGAATAACCTGCACGGAATCCCGGAATGAGTTGGCCATCCCAAACCTCTTTGCTTTTTCATATCTTCGGATAACCTTTTCACTGTAATTCTTGAGTGTTGTTTTATTTGACGCTGACGGTAAAGCCTCTAGTGATGGGAGTTTTTCTTTTTCCGTTTCATCCAGATGCTTTTTTATCACAGAGGCTAACTGAATTGCAGTCATATCTTTTAATACAGATTCATATTCTGAAATTACCTCAGTGCCTATCGCAATTTTGGTTTTGAGTTTAGCATTAGCTCTGGATGAATTAGGATAGGTTCCTTTTATGATCTTCTTATTATCGTTCCAGTCACTTTTTGATATCTTGTATACTGTGGGAATATCCTTACGACTACCCTTATGAGAAACTCTCAAGACAATTGGGAAGTACTCAGTATTTTTATTTCGTGTGTCATGGAAAAGAGTGCAAGTTGCCATATTTGATTTACTTAACTTCAATCTAATATAAGCAGTAAAGCCTGTTGATCAAAGATTTATTTGCCCGTTTTTTGCCCGTTTTTTATGGTTTGTTGCGGTCTAACTTGAACTCTAATAGACTCAATAAAGTCATTTATTTTTGATTATCAAATAGTTATGAATTTTTATAACTCAATAAAAACCGTAAGTCTAGTTACTCATAATCAAGGGGTCCCTGGTTCGAGCCCAGGTGGGCCCACAAGTAGAAACCTCAGTAGAAATGCTGAGGTTTTTTTTATTAAATGCAAGCTTTCGCCTATATACTATTTTCTGAAAAATTAAGTCGGTTTTACACTGGTTTTACTACTATGTCTGTTGATGAGCGCTTAAAAAATCATATTGAAAAGAAGTACAGTAAATCAAACTTCACTCAAAAAGCTGATGATTGGAAGTTATTCTATTCCATAAAATGTGAAGATTATCTCAAGCCAGAAAAATAGAGTTACACATCAAAAGGATGAAATCAAAAACCTTAATCCAAAATTTAAAACAATATCCTGAAATCACTGAGAAACTATTATTGAAATGCAAGAGCACTTGACTGCTACCCCAATAGCTATCGGGGCTTTAGGGCAAGGGGTCCCTGTACCGATAGAAATGGGAAAAACCCAGGTGGTCCCACAATCAGAAACCTCAGTAGAAATGCTGGTTTTTTTTATTTACATTTCCAGTAATATGTCGACCCTGGTAATTCAAATCTGATTGAAATTTCAAAAAAATGATATATCATTGATTCCTGTAATAGGAAAATGATTATATTTTGATTCAAATTGCTAAAGTATGAAGCTAAGGAATAGTCTGTGGGTATTGTGCTTTTTGATTTTATCTTGTACATCGACAGCTTTTAGTATTGGTAAAACCGATAGTTTGCTTATTGAACTCAGCAAGACAGTTGAAAACTCAGACATTTATCGACAAGAGAAAAATGCCAGGATTGCGAAACTTAGAAATGAGTTGAACAGTTCAAGAAAAGTTTCATTACTTGATACATTTGCTTATTATAAAAAACTATATGAGGAATATCGCTCTTTTAAATACGATTCTGCCTTTGCTTACTCTTTAAAACTGCAGAAAGTAGCCGAAAAGCTCAACGACTCAAGCAAAATTAGCTATGCTAAAATGCAGAAGTGCTTTACTTTGCTGTCCTCAGGAATGTATAAGGAGGCTTTTGAGCAGCTCGAAACGATTGACATCAAGGGCTTACCAGATAATTTGTTGGTTGATTATTATGACCTAAAATCACGGGCTTATTATGATCTGGCAAATTATAATATGGATAACTATTATGCATCCCTGTATCTGGAAAAGGGAAATTTATATGCAGATTCAGCTATTTCTTTAAGTGATAAAGATAGCCAGCAATATTTTTACTTAAGAGGAATGAAGAATTTGAAACTTCGCAATTTTGAGGATGCAGAAAATGATTTTTTGCTAATTTTAAACAGATTCAGACCTACTTCGCATAGTTTTGCAATTGTAGCTTCAACTTTAGCTGGAGTTTATCTCGAAAATGGTGAATCCGACAAAGCCATTGATTGGATAATTCATGCAGCCATTGCCGATATCAAATCTTCCACTACTGAGGCCATTGCATTAATAAACCTTGCTGATATACTCTATAGGAATGGTGATGTCGAAAGAGCCTATGGGTTTATTAATAAAGCGCTGGAAGATGCGGATTTCTATGGCGCAAGGCAGCGTAAGATACAAGCCTCGGCAATACTTCCCATAATAGAAGGAGCGCAGATGGCCAGAGTCGAAAAGCAGAGAGCCCGTCTAATTGTTTATGCTATTGCCGTTTCCTTTTTGTCAGTTATGGTAATAGCCTTCGCATTTATTATTTTTAAACAGTTAAAACAGCTCAGGTTAGCTAAAAAGAAAGTTACTAAAGCCAACATTAACCTTAAAGAGGTCAATATTAAGCTCAACGAGACCAATGAAGTAATTCAATTAACAAACAGTAAATTGAATGAATCAAATAGCATGCTGCAGAAAACTAACGATAAACTACTGGAGGTGAATAAGATTAAGGAAGAATACATTGGCTACTCTTTTAATATGTATAATGAATATATCGAGAAGTTGGATCATATCAAGAAAGATATGAAAAGAGCTAAAAAAAATAATCAACTTAGTAACGAGATTGATAGAATAGATATCGACAAAGAGAGAGAAGCACTTTATCTTAACTTTGATAAAATTTTCATTAAGCTTTTCCCCAACTTTATCTCTTCTTTTAACACTTTTTTTAACGAAGAGGATTGGTTTACTGCTAAAGATGACGGATCGCTGGATATCGAATTAAGAATTTTTGCCTTGATAAGAATCGGGATTCACGATCATGAGCAGATAGCCAGTATGCTGGAATATTCTATCAGAACGATATACAATTACAAAACGAAAGTGAAGAATAAATCTGTACTTTCCAATGAAGAGTTTGAAAGAAGGATAATGGAAATAAAGGCCTTTTAAAAACATTGCAGTTATACACCTGTCGCAAATTCTGATGGGTCTTTCAAGGAATTTCATGATCTTGAAAAAGCGAAAGATCGGGACAGACAGAAATGTTCTAGTTTTGCTTCAACACTTGCGGATTTATTAGCAAACTTCTATTCTCGTCACATAACAAACAATTGTACATTCTACTTTGCGCCCTTTCACTGCGATTTCTCTACCATAGCGTTTACTTTTTAGTTACTTATTTAGAGAAGCAATGTTTACTCAAAAGTATGGTAATCAAATAGTTGTGTATTTTATTGTCCTCTTTTTGTTTACTTTCAAATGATGCGGCCTTGAATTTCCCTCACTATAAATCTAGTTTTAGCAAACGATTGCAATCAGGGCGTAGGCAATAAATGTCTTAGCGTAACTGCCGAAAATGATTACAGTGCTTTAAACATTTTCAAGTTGGAGATGAAAGAAGTATAGCCATTTTCTGACTCGTTTACTCAAACAAATTTTAACATTTTATTCAATTCATTATGAAAAAAGAATTACCACAATTACTAAAGCCAAAGCTGTTCAGCTTTAGTTTTTCCTTGGTGGGGAAATTAATTCAAAAGATGGACTACCTATCCTTTGCTTTAACTCTGCTTATTTTGTGTTTTTCACAATCTGCCAAAGCGCAAGATAATTTCACTGTAGCTGGAACTGTGGCAGGCGAAGACGGACAAGGATTACCCGGTGCTACAGTACGTTTAAAAGAGGTGCCAAGTATAGGTACTACTTCTGACATTGATGGAAATTATCGTTTTAGTATTCCGGCAACTTATGACGAAGGTACTTTAGTCATCTCTTATGTAGGGTACGTTACAGAGGAACGTTTGATAAATGGACAATCAGTTATTGATGTTCAGTTATTGCCGGATCTGCAAACATTATCTGAGTTGGTGGTAATAGGTTATGGTAGTGTTAAAAAGTCCGATGTTACAGGTGCTGTAACGGTTGTGGATGATGAAAGCTTTAATAAAGGAGCGATCAACTCTGCACAGGAACTAATTCAGGGAAAAGCGGCCGGTGTTTCTATTATTTCAGATAACGGTGCGCCCGGAAACAATTCAACTATAAGAATTAGAGGAGGTGCTTCTCTAAATGCCAGCAATGATCCACTCATTGTGATTGATGGTGTGCCTATAGAAAATGACAGAATCGGTGGTTCCTCTAATATTTTGGCAATGCTGAATCCGAATGATATAGAATCCTTTACTATTTTGAAAGATGCTTCTGCCACGTCTATTTATGGATCCAGAGGCTCTAACGGAGTAATATTGATTACTACCAAAGGAGGAAAGGAAGACTTTAGCGTAAACTATAACGTAGTTACTTCTCTTTATACAACTCCTGATAAAATTGATGTATATACTGGAGATGAGTACAGAGCGCTTGTGAATGAAGTGTATGCGGGTAATGAAGCAGTTACCTCTTTACTGGGTGAGGCAAATACCGACTGGCAAAGCGAAATTTATCAGGATGCCTTTGGCCAGGACCATAACCTAAGTGTTTCAGGAACGGTAAAAGATATGCCTTATCGGGTTTCCCTTGGCTACAATAATACTGATGGTGTACTTAAAACCTACAATTTCGAACGAACCACAGTAGGTATCAGCCTTGATCCTTCCTTCCTGAATGATCATTTAAGAGTAAATATCAATGTGAAGGGTATGGATAACAATAATAATTTTGCTGAGCAAGGTGCAATTGCCAATGCAGTATATTATGACCCTACCCAGCCTGTTTACAATGGCAATACGCGTTGGTATGGCTACACTACCTGGACTACCGGGGGAATTGATGGAGATGCCAATAATTTGGCTACAGCAAATCCTGTAGCTCAACTGGATCTTACAAATAATACATCTAATGTAAAAAGAAGTATTGGAAACATACAGTTGGATTACAGACTCCCATTTATGCCCGACTTAAGAGCCAATTTAAATCTGGCCTACGATTATACCATAGCAAAAGGAAGTAATGATGCTGCGAAAAACACTAGCTGGGTCTATATTCCTACTGTTGATGGCGGCAGAATTAGCCCTTATGAAAACGAAAGTAAAAACCAGCTACTTGATTTTTACCTGAATTACAGCAAGAAATTAAGAAATGATGAAGATCAGCTTGATGTGACGGGTGGTTACTCATGGTCTCATTTTTACAGACAAAGTGCAGATTCTCTGCTGGATCAGAATATGGTAGTGGGTCGGCCTGCTAACTTATTTGCTACTGAATATAACCTTGTTGCTTTCTTCGGTAGAGCGAATTATTCTATTAAGGATAAATACCTCTTAACTTTTAGTGTAAGACAGGATGGTACTTCTCGCTTCGGTGAGGATTTCCGATGGGGATTGTTTCCAGCAGGAGCTTTTGCCTGGGATATTAGTGAAGAAGCTTTTCTTAAGAACTCAAAAACAATATCCAACTTAAAACTTAGGCTTGGGTATGGAATTACTGGTCAGCAAAACTTGCAACAGGGAAATTACCCTTATCTGGCGACTTATTCTATCAGTAATGAAACTGCCCGCTACAGGTTTGGAGAAACTTTCTATAATACACTCCGTCCGGATGGCTATGAAGCTAATCTTAAGTGGGAGGAAACTACCACTGCTAACATAGGATTGGATTTCGGTTTCCTGAAGGGTCGATTAAGCGGTTCTTTGGATTATTACTATCGTGAAACAGAAGATTTATTAAGTACTGTAACGCTGGCAGCAGGAACAAATTTCTATGCAGCAGGATTGACCAATATTGGTACAATGGAGAACTACGGTATTGAATTAAATCTTAATGCGGCAGTAGTTGAAACCACTAATTTTAGCTGGAACTTAGGATATAACATTTCTTACAACAAGAATGAGATCACTAAACTGAACCTCAATAACGATCCTGACTATTTTGTACCAGTAGGAGGAATAGGTGGAACCACTTCAGGTACCATTCAGGCTCATCGTGTAGGTTATCCGGTAAATACATTCTTTGTGTACAAACAAATTTATGATGAGGATGGGAATCCGCTGGAGAGCGCTTACGAAGATCTTAACAATGATGGCGTAATCAATACCAGTGACTTATATTCTTATAAGCAGCCGGCTCCTATAGTGATGATGGGTATTAATTCTCAATTCAATTACAATAAATGGCAACTGTCGTTTTCAGGTCGTGCCAATTTAGGGAATTATGTATACAATAACGTTGCTTCCTCTAGTACTTACAGAGGGCTATTTGGTGTGAGCGCACTAAGAAACTCATCTGTTTTAGCAGATGAAACACAATTTACAACAGGATTAAATACTGTTTTTTCTGATTTCTATATTGAAAATGCCTCTTTCTTCAGAATGGATAATATCAATCTGGCTTATCAGTTTGATAAACTATTCAGTAATAAGCTTGACCTACAATTAAGTGCAGGTATGCAAAATGCCTTTGTCATAACCAAGTACAAAGGACTTGATCCTGAAGTGAGCAACGGGTTGGATAACAATATCTTTCCTCGCTCAAGAGTATATCTTGTAGGCCTTAACGTAGGATTTTAATTTCAAAAAAATATAAAAATGAAAAAGTTAATAATAATTTTTCTATACACATTCATAGGCATCTTTATGGTGTCCTGTGTGGATGATCTGGATACAGAGCCATTGGATGTAGACGTAACCACCTCTGCTTCTGTATTTGACAATGACGCAGCTTATAAGCAGTTTTTGGCCAAATTGTATGGCAGCTTAACACTTACAGGACAAATGGGAGAGGCAGGCCAACCGGATATAGGAGCAGGTGATGAAGGTACTACTTCTTTTATGAGAACCTATTGGAGTGCTCAGGAAGTAACTACTGATGAAGCGATTAATGCCTGGGGAGATCCTGGTTTAGTTGAGTTTCACGGTCATATCTGGTCAGATCAGAACCTTTATGTACAGCTACTGTATCAGAGAATATTCGTAAATATTGCCTATTGCAATGAGTACATCAGGGAAGTAGGTCTTAGAATAAACGATTTGGATAGTGACCTTCAGGAGGAAGTTCAATTGTACCTGGCAGAAGCCAGATTTTTACGTGCCCTGCATTATTATTTCGCTATGGATTTGTATGGTAATGTTCCCTTTGTAACTGAAAATGACCGTATAGGTGCATTTTTGCCTGAACAGATCAGCAGAGCAGAACTATTTACCTATATAGAAAATGAGCTGTTGGAAACCATTCCTTCATTGGCGGAACCAAGAACTAATGAGTATGGCAGGGCAGATCAGGCAGCCTCTTGGATGTTGTTAGCTAAAATGTACCTCAATGCAGAGGTGTATCTGGGTAGTGGAAATGAGAAATACACTGAATGTCTTACCTACTGCAAGCAAATTATTAATGCAGGTTATTCTCTGCATGATGAATATGATGAGCTGTTTATGGCTGATAATGATGAAATAAGTAATGAGATCATATTCCGAATTGTGGAAGATGGTAGCTTCGGCAGAAATTATGGTGGAACTACTTACATTATTCATGCAGCATCTGGAGCAGCACCAGAAGCAGCTTTTGGTATCACAGGTGGTTGGTTTGGCAACAGAGTAACACCATCTTTTGTAGAAAGGTCTTTCGATGATCCTACCGGAGCAACCGATAACAGAGCACTATTTATTACCGAAGGCCAGACACTTCCAATAGTGGAGCCAACAGATTTTGCGCAAGGTTATCTGTCTCGTAAATTTACCAATCTGACTTCAGATGGTAATCCGGGTAATCATGCTACTTTCGTGGATACTGATTTCCCACTTTTCAGATTAGCTGATGTTTACCTCATGTATGCAGAAGCCGTGGAAAGAGGTGGAACTGGTGGCGATGAAGGAACTGCACTGACTTATGTAAATAGCCTTCGGGAAAGAGCATACGGAGATAATTCCGGAAATATAAATGCCAATGAACTCACACTTGATTTCCTTATAAACGAAAGAGGTAGAGAGCTTTACTGGGAAGCGCAAAGACGAACCGACTTAATTCGTTTCAACTTGTTCACCACAGGTAGTTATAATTGGGATTGGAAAGGTAATGTAATGAACGGAGCTCCAACAGCAACTAAATTCACCATTTTCCCAATACCTTTTTCTGATTTGGTTGTGAACACCAATCTTGAACAAAATCCAGGATATTAATTAGAATTATTATGAAAAACATATTTATATTTTTTACACTATTTTCTACGATTGCCCTTTTTTCATGCGAAAAGGATGAAGTTAGAGCAATTATTGATGAGGATGTTCCGCCTCCAAGTATGATTAGTCCTGGCAATAATTACGCAAAAGTAATTGAAGAACAGGATGTTAACGAGCTAATTACTTTCGTTTGGGAGCCTGTGCGATACGGTGTGAATACCACTATTAACTATACACTGGAAATAGATTCTGTAACCAGAGACTTTGAAGGTGCGGTAATGCTGGGTTCATCTGAAAGTAATTCATTCTCAATGACTGTCGGTGAATTCAACACCGTGCTTTTGAATGAGTTGGGAATTACACCAAATGAGAGGGCCACCTTAGAATTAAGGGTGACTTCTCAACTGGCGAACAGTGACAAGAGGCTTACTTCTGATCCAATTAATTTAATGATTACACCATGGTTTGCAGAAGAGCCGGAGCCTGAACCAGAACCAGATTATCCTGCTCTTTGGGTAGCCGGTGATTTCCAGGGATGGGATATAAGTACTGCACCAAAAATTGTTTCTTCCAGGGAAGAAGGTATTTACGAAGGCTATATTTATATTCCTGAAGGCGGCACCAATGAATTTAAATTGTATGGTCAGCAGGATTGGGCGCCACTTTCTTATGGAGATGGCGGAGATGGAACCATAATAGAACACAACGAAGCGGGTGGTAATTTAGTAGCACCTTCTGCCGGCTATTACCATTTGGCTGTTAATTTAAACGATATGACTTACCTATTAATAGAAATAGAAACATGGGGAATTATTGGAGATGCTACCCCAAATGGATGGGATGCTTCTACTCCAATGACTTTCGATCCGGAAACAATTACCTGGTCTATCACAGATGATTTAGTACCTGACCAATTTAAAATCAGGGCTAATGACGAATGGGTGATTGATATGGGAGTGGATGGAAATGGTTTGTTACGATATGAAAATCATCCGCTTATGCCATATGTAGAAGGTGAAAGAGTAGGCATTTCTGAAGCTGGTAATTATACTTTAACCATAAATTTGACGGAATCAGGTAATTATACCTACAGCTTGCAGTTAAACGAATAATCATCATTTTCAGAGGAGGCCTATCTTTTAAAAGGCTTTCTCTCATCTTTTTAAAGCAGGGTAGATGATTCTGCAAGCTTATTGAATACTAAAATAAAATTGAAAGTGATGTTAAAGATAGAAACGTGGAAATATTGGCAAAGCCGTAACAAACTAAGGATTTCTTCCAGGTTAGTGATGCTTGTGCTGATGTGTTGTGTCCTGATAATAGGGGCAGGTTGTGAGAATGATGAAAAAGAGTTTCCTACAATTGATCCTGAACCTGTTGATGGTGAGTTTTCTCAGTATGGAACACCGTTTGACAATGTGCCCGCTACATCCGATATAGCTATGTATGAGGTGAACTTGCGTGCTTTTAGTGCAAATGGAGATCTGCAGGGAGTAACTTCAAAGCTGGATCACCTTCAGGACCTTGGGATTAACGTAGTTTGGCTAATGCCAATTTACCCTACAGGAATTCTGAATGGTGTAGGCTCTCCTTATGCTATTAGAGATTATATGCAAGTAAAGCCTGAATTTGGTACGCTGAATAGCCTCCGCGCACTAGTGGAAGAGGCACATGAGCGTGATATGGCTGTTATTTTAGACTGGGTCGGAAATCACACAGCCTGGGACCATCCCTGGATTGAAGAAAATCCTGAATGGTATACTCAGGATAGTGAAGGCAATATCATTAGCCCGCAGGAATTCGACTGGACAGATGTAGCTGATTTAAATTACTCTAACGCAGATATGCGTGCTGAAATGATTAAATCAATGAAATACTGGGTTTTGGAAGCCAATGTTGATGGCTTCAGGGTTGATTACGCTGCCGGTGTACCTACCACTTTTTGGAATGAGGCCATTGATGAATTAAGAGCAATTCCTGATCGTGATATTATTATGTTTGCCGAAGCTGCTGAGAAAGAAATGTTTACAGCAGGGTTCGACTTGATTTTCGGTTGGTACTTTTACAGTAGATTGGAAGAGCTTTTTAATGACAACTTATCTGCAACTAGTATAATTACAGCTAATAACGTGGATTATAACAATGTTCCTGATGGATCTCATATTCTGAGATGGATCACCAATCATGATGATAATGCATGGGAAGATACGCCTCAAAATATATTTAATGGACAAGATGGTGCAATTGCAGCTTTTGTAGTTACCTCTTATATGGGTGGCGTTCCATTAATCTATAACGGACAGGAAATAGGCTACCCTAATCAAATAGGCTTTTTCGAGGGTACAGTTACACCAATTGACTGGTCATTGAATCCTCAAATATTGACTGAATACCAACAATTAATGGCATTTAGAAACAGCAGTGCAGCTGTTAAAGGAGGGGAACTGGAAACTTTTCCTTCACAGGATGTAGTAGCTTTTAAACGGATCTCTGGTTCTGAAGAAGTGTTAGTGCTGGTAAATATTAGAGAGACAGCTGTAGATTTTGAGTTGCCTGCCCCACTTGCCAATACCGAGTGGGAGGATGCTATCACAAATTCTGCAGTTTCGCTAAACACTACAGTTTCAATGGCTGCACATTCTTATATCATTTTAAAGAATTAAGAAGAGCTTGAAAGTATGTTCTGATTCTGAAATATTAAAGTGGTGTCCCAGAGCGAAAATATAGGGGCACTACTTTATTGTTTCAAGAACTCAATTTTTAAATAATAGTAACCAGATTAATATGAATAATGTTGAAAAAAGGGGCATAGCTCTTCTGTGCCTTGTTTTCTCGCTATGCGCATTGCCCGTTTTAGCTCAGGAGAATCTAGCATCAGAAGTTTCGTACACCCAATATGGAACACCATTTACGGAAGTGCCGGATCCGCAGGATGTGGTAATTTACCAGGTAAATATCAGATCATTTAGTCAAAGCAGTAACTTCGAGGGCGTGGAGGAAAGGCTTGATGAAATTGATGAACTAGGAGTAAATGTCATCTACC
Organism: uncultured Cytophagales bacterium; assembly: GCA_963803685.1. Taxonomy (GTDB): domain Bacteria; phylum Bacteroidota; class Bacteroidia; order Cytophagales; family Cyclobacteriaceae; genus Marivirga. Next base: position 426,405 of record CAWDNW010000002.1, on the reverse strand, counting down.
TAATGCCCATATACCCTGTAGGTGAGCTGAGATCAGCCGGAGGAGATGGTTCTCCTTATGCCGTAAAAGATTATAAAGCGGTTAATCCTGAATTTGGAACTCTGGAAGATTTGCGTAGGTTCGTGGAAGAGGCTCATAAAAGAGGGATTGCCGTGATGTTAGATTGGGTGGCTAATCATACTTCCTGGGACAATAGCTGGATAACCGAACACAGGGATTGGTACCAACAGGATGAGAATGGTAATATCATCATTCCTCCCAACACCAACTGGCAGGATGTGGCCCAGCTGGATTATGACAATTCGGAAATGCGAGCAGCCATGACAGATGCATTGAAGTACTGGATTTATAATGCCAATATTGACGGTTTCCGATTTGATGCTGCCAATTGGGTGCCATTCAGTTTTTGGAAAAACACAGTGGAGGAACTTCGATCTATAGATTCACACCAATTGCTTTTATTGGCAGAAGGCGACCGTGAAGATCACTTTCAAGCTGGCTTTGATTACGTATTTGGATTTAACATTTTTTATCAGCTAAAAGATCAGGTATTTAAAGAAGGAAGACCTGTTGCTATTATTGATAGCGTCAATACTTATGATTATTCAAATGTTATCAGGCCCTCTCAAAGAGTTGTTCGTTATGTTTCCAATCATGATGTAAGTGCCTATGAAGGTACTCCGTTGGAACTTTTTGAAGGAAAAAGAGGTGCGATGGCAACATTTGTGGCGGCAGCTTTTATGAAAAGTGTTCCCATGATTTATAATGGACAGGAAATTGCCTATCCGGAAAGGTTGGAATTCTTCACAAGCACCCCAATCGACTGGGCAAATGCTGATGCCGCTATTCTTGAAGAGTACAAAGACCTGATTGCTTTTTACAATACCAGTGATGCTATTAGAAGAGGAAACGTGAAATTATATAGCAATGATGACGTGGCAGTTTTTACAAGAGAGTACCAGGGAGAACAAGTACTGGTAATTTCCAATTTAAGAGGCGAAGAGATCGAGTACACTGTGCCATCAACATGGAAAGGCAGTAGCTGGCAGAATGTATTTGACAACACTAATTTGAAACTAAAGAATAAGATTTCCTTAGCACCTTTTAGTTACATGGTGCTTAAAAACAAATAACGCGCATTTAATATAAAAGAAAATATTTGTTCAAACCATCGCCCAATGCTACTATACCCTAAATAATAGCTTTGGCTTTAAACCATTAAAAATAAATTTAACAGAATCATGCAAAAAAAATCAAAAGGCTTAAATTTTCTTAGGCTATTTAAAAAATCATTTTTACCCTCCTTATTGCTTTGTATTGTGGCTTTGCAGCTCAATGCGCAAACAATTAAGTCTCCGGATCGAAATTTCGTTCTTCAATTTGAATTAGATGCCGATGGAACTCCAACTTATCAGTTAAGTTTTAAGAATAAACCAGTAATAGAACCCAGCGCATTAGGTTTTGAATTGGTGAACAACGCTTCAATGATGAAAGGTTTTACTGTTACTGATGCGGTTGAAAACACTGTAGATGATTCCTGGAATCCGGTTTGGGGGGAACAAAAAACTATCCGAAATCACTACACTGAGCTGCTTGTTACTTTAGCGCAAAAAGCTCAAAACGGGCGGCATATTCAAATCCGTTTCCGCTTATTTAATGATGGTTTGGGTTTTCGATATGAATTTCCTAAGCAGCAGGAGTTGAAGTATTTTGTAATCAAGGAGGAACTTACAGCCTTTAATTTGGTAGGAGATCATAAGGTTTTTTGGATTCCGGGGGATTACGATACTAATGAATATCCTTATATGACTTCCAAAATTTCGGAAATACCTGCTTTACAGGAAGAAGCGACAATTGTAATAACTGCTCAACAGCCTATTAAAAATCCATCGGTACAAACACCTTTAATGATGAAATCGGCTGACGGATTGTACATTAATATTCATGAAGCAGCTTTGGAGAATTATGCAGCTATGCAATTAAATGTGGATGCACCTCAACATAAATTAAGTGCACACCTGGTGCCTGATGCAGTCGGCAACAAAGGATATCTTCAAACGAATGCACATTCTCCGTGGCGTACAATTGTGGTAAGCGATAAAGCAACAGATATAATTGCTTCCAAAATGATTTTGAACCTGAACGAACCGACTGAATATGAAGATGTTTCATGGATTAAACCAATGAAATACATCGGTGTTTGGTGGGAATATTTTATGGGGAAAAGTACCTGGGCTTATGGCACAGAAACTAACGTAAAGCTGGGGCAGGATTTTAATGAGTTAACACCGAGCGGACGACATGGAGCTACTAATGAAAATGTAAAAAGATATATCGATTTTGCTTCAAAACATGGTTTCGATGGTGTTTTGGTGGAAGGCTGGAATGTTGGCTGGGAAGATTGGATTGGTAACTGGAAAGAAAATGTATTTGACTTTGTTACGCCTTACCCGGATTTTGATGTTGAAATGCTTAATGAGTACGCTGCCAAAAAAGGAGTGGAGCTCATCATGCATCATGAAACTTCTGCTTCTTCTACTAACTATGAACGCAGACTGGATAGAGCATTTGAATTTATGAATGAGCATGGCTACAATGCTGTTAAAACAGGTTACGTGGGTGATATTATTCCTCGTGGTGAGCACCATGACGGTCAAACGCTTGTAAACCACTACATCCATGTGGCTAAACGGGCTGCCGACTACAAAATCATGATCAACAGCCATGAAGCAGTGCGCCCCACAGGTCTGCATCGTACTTATCCGAACTGGATAGCACAAGAATCTGCCCGAGGAACAGAATTTGAAGCAATGGCAGGTTTAAATCCTGAACATGGCACTATTTTGCCGTTTACCAGGTTAATGGGTGGCCCAATGGATTACACACCGGGCATTTTTCAGACCGATCTTTCTTATTTCAAAATGGGTAATACCAATAGGGTAAATACCACATTGGTAAAACAATTGGCCTATTATGTGACCATGTATAGCCCCTTACAGATGGCTGCGGATTTACCCGAAAGCTATGAGCGTTTCCCTGATGCTTTCCAGTTCATCAAAGATGTGGCTTTGGATTGGGACGAAACCTATGTGCAGGAAGCGGAGCCGGGCGATTACCTCACCATTGCGCGTAAAGCCAAAGGCAAAGATGAATGGTACGTGGGCGGTATTACAGATGAAAATGAGCGGACTGCGACCATCCCATTCAGCTACCTGCCGAAAGGTAAAAAATACATCGCTACCATTTATGCAGATGGAAAAGATGCAAGCTATGATAAAAACCCACAGGATTATACTATTAGGAAAGTGCTTGTAAATTCTAAGAGTGTGCTAAAGCAGAAATTAGCCTCTAGTGGAGGAGTAGCCATTAGTATTAAGGAAGGCAGCAAAGAAGAAATGAAAGGCTTAAAAAATTTATGATGGCAAATTGCTTACAAGCAAGGTCTGTATTTACCTAAACATACATGAACCTCAGCAGAAATGTTGAGGTTTTTTTATTGTTAAATAAAAAAAAGAGTTTTAGTATGAGGTCTATCCAATCTCTCAAGCTTATAAAGGGCTATTTATTATAGTTATCGTTTCCTCCTGTCTTGCTCATCACTTTCACATACTTTTCTACAAAATTTGGTGTCAAATATGGCTTTCAGGTTTGATTGATTCTCACTTGATACATGTGAATGAGCATTGTTCTTACACACTTTTTTGAAGATTTCAATCAAATGATCTATAGTAGCCTAGACACTATCGTAAAACCTTTATTTATCGGAACATAATTGCAATGCCAAACGATATTCTGTTGATGTTTTCTTTGTGTTCCCATTCATCAAATTGATTGAGATCATAATCCTTTCTTACAACGGATTTTGTTTTTTGATGTCGATAAGCTGCGGTAAACATTAAGTCGCTATTTTCACTTAGTGGTACCTTTACGCCTATTTCAGGATTAAATAATACTCCACCATAGTGACGAAGACTTACATCATTAAAGTAATATGGTGACCAGTTTAAGTATAATTCATCATGATTTTTCGCTTTGAAATTTCCAAATGAATAACCACTCTTTATAGTGAAAAATGGGGAAATTTTTGAATCCCACAATGTATATCGAACTTCAGCAAAAAGTGGAAAAAGGTTGTGGTCGACTATCTCAAAACCTACACCCGCTCCTGCTGTCCAATGATTATTGAACATATATCCACTTGTCATGGTAAAGGAGGGAGCTAATGACATTTTGGTACCAGTATAACGATAACTATAACCACCAAACTGGTAATTAGGAACGGACATAAAAGTGGGAATGTTGCCCAATAGCATGCTGACCTGCATGATACCATAATATCCTTTATCCTTTCTTTCATCGAAAGAGGTATTATTCACGCTTTCATAATTATCGCTATTAAACTGAGCAAAACTACTCATGGTAATGAATAACATGGAAATGAATAGAGTTAATTTTTTCATAAAAAAATGATTTATGGGATAAGTTGAATATTTTCTAAATTTGTGATATCGTAGATAAATAGACCTTTTATATTAGCTATTACTAATCGATTTTCTTCTTTTTTCCAACATGCTCCAAATATTTCTGGATACTCCTTTATAAGACTTATCTCATCTTCAGATGCAGAATAAACACTAAGTTCATTTCCTAAGGTCATTAGACTATCACCTACCGTGATTATTTCTACAGCATTTGTTTCAATTGGGTATTCTTTGGTAGTATATGAAAATGTGGGTATTCCATTGCCTGTTATAAAAGCCCCAAAAATAGTTGTGCCACTTAGAACGAAAAATGCATCAATATTTGGTACATAACTAATATCCAAAGGCTTAAAGGTTGGAAAATATAGATTATAGGTAATAGGATAAGTTTCGTGATATATTATACAATCAATATAACCGCTTGAAGAGTAATCGTTTTTCCCTGTATTATAAATTATTCCATCCTCGAAAAACATACTTGTTGGAAATGCATTACTATAATAGTATGGTGGACGGTAGTTTACCTTGTATGTCCATAAATCTTCCTCTCTACTTCTGAAAATTCCCGCCTCGTAACTGCAAATTGCCCAACTGTTATAACTTCCGTAGCTATATATTTCATGTGTACCTAAGTTGATCATTCCAATATAAGGTTTATCATATTCTGGTTCATCGTCCAATAAGGTTTTAGGTAATTCCTTAGTTTGCAAATTACCGTAAAGCTTATCATACTCACTGAAATCAAGATTGGGCTGTTCCTCAGTCACTCTACCTGTAAGTTCATATGTTTCTTTGCTTACAATAAGACCCTTTTCTTCATCATAAGGAATATTCCAGTTTTCCTTATAGCTTGTGAATCTGTTGAAATAATTTTTTTGCCTGTGCACAATATTGCTTTCCAATGGATTAGTTACATCAATAACCACCAGGTCAAACAGATTATTACAAAACAGTTGATTATCAGCAAGCTCAAAGTCTTTGATGTACTTGCATTCAATAAAACCTAAGTATATCGCTCCCCCAGCACTTTTTTCATAAATATGTACTCCTTTTAGCATATCGCCCACAAAGTAAAAATCGTCATTCGAGAGAATTTTGAACGGGGTTTCTATGGGTGAATTTAATTTAACCTGTATCTTACCTATTTCACTCATATCAAGATATACAGGATATTCTTTTGACTGAGTGACTATTTTTGAATACCGATAAATATTTTCAACGTTTTCTTCGCATCCAAATAGAATCAATAGCAGTATCATGTAGATAATTGTCTTCATAGGTCATATGTAAATTGTTTGTTTAATTCTTAAATGATTAACTTAGCATAGGTAATCTACAATTTTTTAGTAAGAAACTAAAGTTTAAAACATATTCCTTACCGTTCTGTAAAAACCACGATCAAACTTCATGCCCTTTATACAAATTTTTTAAATGGTACATTCTGTTTCTTTTTTAACCATGATATCTATAAATAATTCAATATCTATTTCTTAATGGCATCGAGACATCAAGAAATATGCTTGATATATCGGATAATCTACGAGTATTCGAAATGTTCCTCATTCTGAAAAAAAAAAGCAAATTTTCACACCTTAAAGCGCTATACATAAAAATGGTACTATGATTGATAATTTGTCCTTGTTACACTCCTGAAATAGGAGAATATGCTTTGATATCACCGATTGATATCACCGAACCATTTTTGTGCTACACTTTTTCACCCACCCACTTTCTGATTTGCTTTTGTCTCCATTCGACATTCCTCCGTTCCTCGATTTGTCTGTTCCAACTTTAATCCTTTCTTTAATCCTTTATATCAATTTTTCAGTATTCCTTTTTACTTATTCGATAATTGTGCATAATAGGTCGGTAGGAAATCTAGAATAGGAACATTCCATATACACACCCAGCCAACAACCCCAATCCACCACTCCCGTTTTTCAATTTATCAAACCACCAATTTTTTCATCATGCAGAAGTTCTTTTCACTACTCATTTTTTTGTTAGCCGCTAACATTTTACAGGCACAGAATGTGCAAAAGTTAGGTCTCCGTTTAGAAGATTATGAATATCCTTACCCGGTGGAAATGTTGAGCCTGGAAACCCAGCAGCAAACACTGGAAATGGCTTATATGGATGTAAAGCCTGACAATTATAATGGACAAAACGTGCTACTTTTCCATGGTAAGAACTTTAATGGCGCTTATTGGGAAACCACTATTGATGCACTTACAAAAGAGGGTTTCAGAGTGATAGTGCCGGATCAAATTGGCTTTGGCAAGTCTTCCAAACCGGATTACTATCAGTACACTTTTCAGCAGTTGGCTCAAAATACCAAAAACTTACTGGAGAAGCTCAATATTGAAAAGACAGCTGTTTTAGGTCATTCTATGGGTGGAATGCTGGCTACCAGGTTTACGCTCATGTATCCTGATATTACTGAGAAATTGATATTGGAAAACCCTATTGGGCTGGAAGACTGGAAACTAAAAGTGCCTTACAAAGATATTAATTGGTGGTATCAGAAGGAATTAGAGAAAGACTACGAGAGCATTAAAAAATACCAGAAGGAGAATTATTATGATGGCGATTGGAAGCCGGCTTACAATGAATGGGTGAATATCTTGGCAGGATGGACGCTAAATGAGGACTATGAGAAAATTGCCTGGAACGCAGCACTTACCTATGACATGATTTTTACTCAACCTGTGGTATACGAGTTTAAGCATATTGAATGCCCCACCTTGCTCATAATCGGCACTCGTGATCGCACCGCACTCGGCAAACCATTAGTGTCTCCTAAAGTGAGGGCCACCATGGGCTTGTATGATCAGTTGGGAGAACAAATCCAACAGAAAATAGAGAATAGCAAACTGGTGGAAATACCCAATGTTGGCCACCTGCCACATATTGAGGCGTTTGATCAATTTATTGACCCACTGATTGAGTTTCTTTCTGAGTAATAAACTACACAAGTAGAGGCGAATTCAAGGAGTAAATTACGCATTTGCTCAATTACTATATAAGAAGCGTAAGGATACATATTTATTGATGCGAATGAGGGTTACTCGTACTATATTCACTACATTAGTTACAGATTTGAAGGTGTAAAAGCTTTCTGCTTTTTTTGACTCTCTAAATTCTTGAAATTGAAAAGATACTTAATTTACCTATCCGCCTTAATATTTTTTTGTTCATGCAATGAGAAAAAGGAGAAGGTCTTTCAAAAAGAGGAAACTACTTCTAAAATAGCAGTAGTTATCACTGAAAATCCCAAAGTAAAATCTAAAATCAGTTTCAGCAATGGTATATCAATGCCTGCAATTACTTACCTGGAGTTTAACACCTTACCGGATAGTATCAGTAAATTTGAGATCGGCAATGAAAAGTCTGATACCTTTAAAATAAAAATGCAAAGTTCTTTTATTGAAGTGAGTCACCGGTATAATACTCTTCATTTGGTTAAATATTATCTAAAAGCTGGCGATACTTTGCTCATTAATTATAGTGATTCTATACCTAAGGCTCATTTATTAAATAGTAAAGCTTCAGAATTTGATATAAATTATGATACTCGTTTGAATGAAATGCTGTACTCTACTCAAATTACACCCGATTTCAAGACGGCATTTCCTTTGCCTTTTATGGACCGAAGCCAGGATCTTAGGGAGGAATCAGAAAGGGTTAAAAATCAGGCAAAGATTGACTTTTCCATGGGCATGGAAAGTGAATTAATCATTCTTGACTCATTAAAAAAGTATAAACTAATAAACTCACAAAATTATAAACACAGAACTGTTAATAATTTTTTTAATTCATTGGCTTTTAATCTCAAATATGACATAAGTAATGAGAATCTACCTGAGCCACAAAGTATTGAGTTAATGCGTGGTGATAATGTGGACTACGACAAAATTGTATATGAATCAGCAGATTCTCTCCTTAGCTACTATTCTTTTGTAGATTTTGTTGAGGCATATTTAGATCATAAATATAAAGATAAGGTGCCAATCCTAAAAGGTAAGAATAGCTTCCTGAAAGATTACAGGTTGAACTTCGATTTCATACTTACTGATACTATTTTAACAAGGGCAAAAAAGGAACATTTTCTTTATAAAAACATGGAGAAAATTGCGGAAAACTTTACAATAAATGACCGCGAGAATTATGTGAAAAAGTTCGAAGCATTTGATCCTGAACCAGCTTTATTGAGCAAAATCAAAAAGGACTTCGGCCTTGATGCTACATCTGAGGATCTTGAATTAAAAGATATGGATGGTGAAATAATCACCCTGGAAAAATTGAAATCCAATAGCAGAGGAAAAATACTATATATCGATTTTTGGGCAAGTTGGTGCAAACCCTGCATTGAGCTTATGCCAAATTCTCATCTGTTAAGAGATAGTTTGGCAGATCATGACATTAAATTCCTTTATTTCTCAATTGATGAAGACGAAAAAAAATGGAAACAAGCTTCACAAAAGCATAAAATCAATGTGAATAACTATTTAGTCAAAAATAGGTATAGTTCCTTATATCTCGAGGAGATTAAATTGGATGCTATTCCAAGGTACCTCCTGTTTGATAAAGAAGGCAATCTTATACAGGATAATGCTCCTGATCCAAGTGCTTCAGAACTGAGAAAAACTATTTTTCGATACCTTAAAAAAACTGAATAAAACAATTATGACCTTGCTTTTTGGCTTGAATTTAATAAGTTTATCTTCTTAATTTTTTGTAAAACCAATTCATAAACTACTATTCATTATGACAACTTATACCGAAACTGATTTAAATTCACAAAACCCAGCTTTAACTATTTCAGATCCTTCTAGAATTTACTTAAGAGAAACAGCCAAATGGGGCAATTTTTTGGCAATAGCAGGCTTTATTGGCTCCGGTCTCCTTGTATTATTTGGCTTAATATTTAGTTTTTCTTTTTCTGCCTTGCAGCACTTACCTATGGATACTATGCCTGGAATGTTATCTGGTGGTTTTTCTTTTCTATTTGGATTTATTTATATTCTAATTGCGATTTTGTATTTCTTTCCAAGCCTTTATTTGTACAGGTTTTCTAATAAGTTAAAGATGGCATTAAGTATGAATAATGAAGAGGAGTTGACTGAGGCATTCAGCAATCACAAATCCTTATTTAAATTTATGGGAATCCTTACTATTGTGACTTTATCTTTATATGCACTAATGTTTTTATTTGGAATTTTAGGCGCTGTAGTGGCAGGTTTTTAGTGCATGTATTAAAATCAAAAAAAGATCAAAAGTATAGCATACTCTTGATCTTTTTTTGATTTACACACTTTTGTCTAGATTAATTTTTAGCTAATAAATTGCTTGATTCTACCAGCTTAATAAACTCTATTCTATAACCATTTTCATCCTTGCCTTTGGCACCTCTTGCTAATTCGCTTACAAGTTTGTAGTCTCCTTTTTCAATATAATCTGAGCCCGTCAACAGCATGCCGTATGTAGCCACAGCAGCTGACCAGCGAAAGTTATCAGTCGTTTTATTAAAGGCTGTAGTTTTGTTTTCTACTGTTTTAGCAATCAATTGGCTGATATCTCCATCAGGTGCTTTGTATCTAAATTTTACAGTTAGCAATTCATCGCCATAATTTACCTGTGAAGTTTTAGGTTGATTTTTCTGATATTTTAGATCATCGATCGGTTTAAAATAACTATCTACTCCTTTTGGAATGATTTCATATAATGCGGTTACAGTATGACCTGAGCCTAATTCTCCTGCATCTTTTTTATCGTTATTGAAATCTTCATTCGCAAGCTTTCTGTTCTCATAGCCAATTAATCGGTAGGCGGTTACATTAGCAGGATTGAATTCTACTTGAATCTTAACATCCTTAGCGATGGTAAATAAAGTGCCTCCAAATTCATTTACGAGTACTTTTTTAGCTTCAAGGATATTATCGATATAAGCATAATTGCCGTTACCTTTATCCGCTAAAATCTCCATTTTGGAATCCTTATAATTACCCATTCCAAAACCTAATACTGTTAAGAATACCCCTTCTTTTCTTTTAGATTCAATCAGATCTTCCATAGCCTCATTAGAGCTTGCTCCCACATTAAAGTCTCCATCAGTTGCCAGGATGATTCGATTATTGCCTTCTCTGATGAAATTTTCTTTCGCAATCTTATAAGCTAATTCTATACCTGCACCACCTGCTGTAGATCCACCAGCTTCCAATTTCTGAAGAGCTTCTATTATTTTATTTTTATCTTTTCCGGAAGTGGCAGGTAAAACGCAACCTGCTGCTCCGGCATAAACAACAATTGAAACTTTATCCTCATCTCTTAATTGGTCCACCAACATCTTCAGCCCGGATTTTAACAATGGCAGCTTGTTCTGATTAAACATTGAGCCTGACACGTCTAATAAAAAAACGAGGTTAGAGGCTGGTAAATTTTCAGTAGGTATAACTTTTCCTTGTAGGCCAATATGCACTAGTTGATGTTTTTCATTCCATGGTGCTTGTGATACTTCTGTCGTAATAGAAAACGGATCTTTACCGCTTGGTTGATCATATTCGTAATCAAAATAATTGATCATTTCTTCAATTCGTACAGCATCTTTAGGCGGGTTCTGACCATTATTGATAAACCTTCTCATGTTGGCATAAGAAGCAGCATCTACATCAATGGAGAAAGTGGAAAGCGGATTTTGACTCGCTTCCTGAAAAGTGTTTTCATCAACTCCCTCATACTCCTCTGTATTAGCTGGCTGGTAGGGAGATTCAGATGGGTAAGGCATATATCCCTGGCTCATATCTGCCATTTCATATTCTGCTTTCTTACTTCTGGAAAAGATCTTAACTCCTGAAGCCTTTCCTGTCACTACAACTTCTGATAATTGTGAAACGTCAGCCTGCAATTGCACATTAATTACATTCTGCCCCTTGATATCTACTTCCTTTTTCTTCATACCAATAAAGCTGAATACGAGCACACCTTTCAGCGATGGGACGTTAATACTATACTCTCCGTTTAAATCAGTGATTACACCTATTGAACTTCCTTTTAGTAATACATTCACTCCTGGCAAATCTGCTCCGCTATCAGCATCGGTAACCCTCCCGCTAATACTGATAGTTTGCGCTGCTAGCGATAAGGTGCTAACAATAATAACCAGGACAATAATTGATACATTTATTAATTTTTTCATGATAAATAATTTTATGTGAAACATTTTGTAGGTAGGATGCAGACGACTTATCAATTCCATAAAATTATTTTAAATTTTTTAAGTAAAGGCTGTAAGGGCCTCTCTTCCTTAGGAAAGGAAGTCAGCTTTTCTTAAAATTGCATTTACCTTAAGTCTTAAATACTGCCATAAAAAAGTAAAAGAAAATCTCGTCATTCCAAAAAATTTTGAGTGTAACGGAAAAATTTATTTGGAACCCCCATGATGTAAAGCACTCTGCCTGCTTGAAAAATCTTTGAAAATATAAACCCTAATTTTAAACTCATGGACGTAATTTGCAAAAGTCTTACTTCTTTATTTTTAAAAAATGCCTATTCCACCTTTCTCTATTTTATTAAAGCTTAAAAAACTATCTTAGCAACTTGTATAGAAGCATTGAGTGGCTGAAAAAAATAACATACATGAGGAAAAACAATTGATTGACAAGTTTCGTCAGTCACAAGATATTGGCCTGCTCGGGCAACTTTATCAACCTTATATGCATTTGGTTTATGGTGTTTGTTTAAAGTATTTAAAAGATAGAGATTTAGCCCAGGATGCAGTAATGTCAATTTTTGAGGAGCTAGTCGTTAAGCTTTCTACATTTGAAGTGGAGAATTTTAAAAGTTGGCTCTATGTCCTCTCCAAAAACCACTGCCTGATGGAGTTAAGGAAGCAAAAACAGCAGAAAACTGATAATTACGATCATTCTGACCTTAGTTTTATGGAAAATGGTCAGTCAATGCATCCTGAAGAAGATTACTATTTGGAGGAAGAAAATTTGGAGAGGTTAAGGTTTTGCATAACTCAATTAAAATTCGAGCAAAAGCAATGTGTAGAGATGTTTTATCTGGATAAAAAAAGCTATCAGGAAATCACTTTGAGCACTTCCTATGAATTGAAAAAAGTGAAAAGTTATATTCAAAATGCAAAGAGAAATTTAAAACAGTGTATGGAACAAAGTGGCGAAAAATAAAAACCATATTGAGCCCATTGCGGAATTAAGCCTGGAAAAAATGCAAGCTTATGCTGATGGCAGATTGAGTTCTGCTGAGCAGTATCAGGTAGAAAAGTACCTTCTTGATCATCCCTTTGAAGCTGAAGCAATGGAAGGTTATTTGGAAAACCCAAAGGCCTTTGACGACTTATCGCATTTAAATGATAGGTTAGAGGATCGAATTAATTCCGAAAAGAAGAAAGTAATCATCCCATTGTGGCGAGAAGTACTTCCCTATGCTGCCGTGTTACTGTTACTAATTATTTCTACTGTTTTTACCATCAATTTTTTCCAGCAAGATAAATCATTTGCTCCTATTGCTATTGAAGCTGAAGATGCATTGCCAAACGAAATAGATAAGAACGCAATTAATCCACCAACTGCTACTTCGTCTGATCCAGTGGCTGAAAAGGTCGAAAAACTAGTTAGCGAAGTAATGCCAAATAAAACAAAAGATAGCAAAGAGGAGGACCTAGAGGATGCGGTTGACTTCATGCAGGAAGCGTCTCCAATCGCTTCTCAGCAGCCCATTACACCTGATGAAGACTTGCTGATCTCAGAAATAAGCGATGTAAAGGAACTGGAAATGAATGATGATATTGTTAATCAATTACAGGGGAAAGTAGCAGGGGTTCAGGTGGATAACTCTAAGTTTCAAGACAGGATAGTAGAAAAGTCATCATTGGTTGCAAGTGAAGCAACTCCTTCTGTAAATATTAATGGAACATCTCGCAGTAAGAAACAAAACGTGTCTTCTAAGCCAATATTGGCTTCGGGTGAGGTTCAGGATGCAGAAACAGGGGAGCCGCTGCCTGGTGTAAGTGTGATGATAAAAGGAACTGCAATTGGAACCACTACCGACTTAGAAGGTAATTTTCAAATTGCTGCAGGCTTGGACGATATCCTTGTTATCAGCTTTATCGGTATGGAAAAACAAGAACACCTTGTAAAGGAATTAAATGATATTGAGATTTATTTAAATTCAGATGTTACGCAGTTAAGTGAGGTGGTTGTAATTGGATACGGAACTGAAAAGGTAGAGGAAGATGTCACTTACTCCGGGCCAAGACCAGTCATAGGTTTCACTGCTTATCGCGATTACCTGCAGGAAAACTTGCAATACCCTGAAGAAGCACAAGAAGCTGGGACAGAAGGCAAAGTTAGGTTAAAATTAAATATTAATGCCAATGGTGTAATTGATGATGTGGAGGTTTTGAAAAGTTTAGGAGACGGCTGTGATGAAGAAGCCATCAGGTTAGTTGAAGAAGGTCCGAAATGGCAACCCGCTAAAAAAGGTAATGAAAATGTATCCTCTACTCGGAAAATTACAGTGAGGTTTAAGTTGGATTAATGTTAACTCCCTTTATTACACTTATTTCTAACAACCTCTATTTATCAAGGCTTTACAACAGCCAATTCTATAAATTCGTTTTACAAACTCGAATAAGGGACATAAATGTAGCCTATTCATCCTTGAAGATAATTTGATTTCTTATCAAAGGTTCTACTGTGAATTTAGTGGAGAATTAAATTCTGATAAGATAAAGAGTGTATCAATAACTCTCTGTCCATTCTTGTTTATGTCACTGCATTAGTAAAAGAATCTTTCCCTTCTTTTTGCTTAATCAAAAAGAAGCAAAAAATCAAGGCTGTATTCATTTCATCTGATGTCAATATTATTTTTAGTCAGATGGAATCTCGCTAAATTGGTAATACTAAAAAAAAAGTAAACAATGGGTGCTCGATTTCTTAACGGCATTTTGGATTTCTAATTGAGAAACAAAAAAACTTCCTCCTTTCAAAAGACAATTAAGACCCTCTGACAATCAAGCCAAAGGCTGACCAGCCTTTGGCTGGAATCCCTAAGATGAATAAGGCCGGTCCTTCTAATTACAATCCGAATTACCATTAAATTAATGGTAGTACCTTATCAATAAAAAGAGGCCAGACAAAACGCCGGGCCTCTTTAAAGTTAGTTAATGTCTTATAGAAATTATGCAGACCAATCGAAAGTGCCAGTAATGTTGCCATCTTCATCATAGCTAATGTAAGTACCTGCTGTTCCTCCTGCATTCCAGGTATATTTTGCATCTATCACGTCATCATAGAAACTGTTTATTTCTCCTGAACCATCTGCATTGACCAAAATCTCATACTTAAAAGAGAAAGTGATAAAGTTAAATTCGAAATCTCCATTTTCAAACTCTTCCCAATTATATGTCAAAAATGTATCACTCCCAGAAAAATCGAACCATTTTAATGATCCTTTCCTCAATGCATCTTTACTTTCTCTACCTTCTAACAATTTGAAAAAGCCATCTCCAAAATTGTAGAAAATCTCAAATATGTAATCATTAGAGTCTTCACTTAATTGATAAGCTGTTGTGAAAGAATTTTGTCCATCATTATAAGTCCATGTGTAAACTCTTACACCTGTGGCACTTGCTACTCTGCTATTGGTAGTAGAAATAGGAGTAGTGCTAAATTCAGCACCTTCAGGAACATCAAAATAAGCTCCATAAGAACTAATAATATTAGCCTGTGCTAATACGCTATTGATAGCCATTGCATTCTCGTTAGTAGAAGATTGCAGGGCTGTTGGTACTTGAACTGGTGGATTTTGAGCATCAAAGGCAAAAGCAGCAACTGGCTCTTGATCTTCAGGAGCAGCTTCATCATCTTTGCTACATGCTAACATACTGACAGCTAGAAAGCTGAATAAAGCGAATTTTAAAAAGTTTAATTTCATTGTTTGAAGGTTTTGTATTAATTAAAGTAAAAGACAATTTTTAATGGCAATAAAGACATAAAAATACTTTAATTAATTATACATTAACATGAGATGTGATCTAATTTCATTGTGATGTAAGTTTTTTGAGTAATTAGATTGATTTCAACTTTAATCGAATTCTACCAATCTATTGGCATATAGTCTTTTAGGAATTTTCCGCACCAGTGTTTGCCTGTATTGATCCCATCAAATAATGGATCCATTACTCTGGCTGCGCCATCTACAATATCCAAAGGAGGCTGAAAATCGTGTACTTCTTCCTTCTTTCGTGCTAATTCGGCCGGATCTTCATCTGTTACCCATCCTGTATCAACTGCATTCATATAGATGCCATGTGTGGCAAACTCTTTTGCAGAGGTATGAGTCATCATGTTTAGCGCTGCCTTAGCCATGTTCGTGTGCGGATGTCTGTCTTCCTTGTGCCACCGATGAAACTTACCTTCCATAGCAGAAACATTAATAACATGTTTCATACCTGTATTTTCTTTCTTCATCAAATTAACCAATCTGTTAACCAGCACAAAAGGAGCCACTGAATTAACCAACTGCACTTCCAGCATTTCAGTGGTATGAATTTCACCTAATTTAAGTCGCCAGCTATTGGTTTTTCTTAAGTCCACCTGCTGCAAATCTGCATCTAGTCTGCCTTCAGGGAATACTTCTTCCGCACTGATAGAATTATCAATGCTATAGGGTATTTGTGAAAGCTTAGCAGAAGAAGTTAAACCAATTCCCAATTGCTTACCATGCCATGTAACCGGTAAATTTTTATTCTGTCCGTCATAGTAGCCATCGCTCAAGGATTTTAATTCTGCAATACAGTTTTTATGATCGCTCAGTAATTCTTGCGCATAAACCGGCAGTTGACCAAAGTCTTTCTCCTCGTTAGGCATCATATGTTTATAGAAGCCGCTAGGTCTGCGCACCGTTTGTGCGGCATTATTAATTAAGATGTCTAATCTATCGTATTGCTGCTCAATAAAATTACAGAATATTTCCACGCTGGGTATATGTCTCAAATCCAAACCATGAATTTTTAATCGATGACCCCATTCATAAAAATCAGGCTCCTTAGCGAATCTGAGTGCGGAGTCCACCGGAAAACGTGTAGTGGCAATCACCGTGGCACCGGCTTTCAGCATCATTAAAGTGATGTGATATCCAATTTTAAGACGTGAACCTGTCACCAAAGCTACCTGGCCTCTTAAATCTGCCGTCTGGTAGCGTTTTGCATAATTGAAATCACCGCACTCAGGACACATAGCATCATAGAAATGATGCAAGGTATTATACATCTTTTTGCACACATAGCAGTTTCTTGGCGACTCTAAAATTTTTGTTTCTTTCGCTTCTTTGCCAGTAAGTGCTAGCATTGAAGGTGCTATGAAAATTGAGGCTTCTCTAGCGCTTCTGATGCCGGTTTCTTTTCGTGCGTGTTTATCCTTTTCTTTTATTTTTCGCTTGGCTGCTTTTTTAGCATCTTTTTTTCTTCTGGCAAATTCTTCTCTACTAGGCCTTGAAAGTAACCCCGCAGCCATAATTAATGCAGCTCTTTTTTCTCTTGAGATTTCAAAAATCTGATCGGTATTTGCATTTAACCTTTCTAAAAGGGCAATACATTCATCTATTTGTGCTTCAGTAAGCTGGGTTTCTTCTTCGCTAAGGTGCTCTGCCATAAAAAATGCAATTAAAGTGCAAAAGTAATGATAAATTAAATCAAATGCACGGTGGAGTTTGAATCTATAAATTACATCATTTGAGATTGATTTAGTTTAAGTTGAAGGTTTTTTTAAATTATTTTAAAATAAATTATGAAATTTTTATAGAATGTCTCCTCATCGTTTTCAAGGAGGAGGTATGAGATCAGTTTTTGCAAAGCTGATTTGTAGAAGATTTTAAAATACTGAAGACCGTTTTCTATATAATATGGAAAAGTTAAGGCATATGAAATCATTATCTAAATTGATCTTAGGTGTTTTAACCCTTACATATAATTAACTGTAAACAATTGATGTAGAAGGTTGTACCTACACCTTTCCCATGGCCTGTGGCTCACAGGACATTACGTGAAAGAATTGTTTTGCCAAGATTTTGTCATCATTTTTGTTTTCCTACGGCACAAAAATGTCGCCAAAATCGAGCGAACATTGTACCTGTTAACCCAGAGCTGTCGCTCTGGGCTACCAAGATTTCGCCCGCTCTGGGGCTCTTATTCAATTTTTCAATGCGCTAACTATCTTTTTTTAAGACAAACTCTTCAAACTAGCTTTTAAAGTCTTGATTTTCTACTCTGCATCTGTCTGCTTTTGCTTTTTTTTTCCATGGCCTGTGGCTCACAGGACAGCACTTGAAAGGATTGATTAAAAAGATTTTGTCATCTTTTTTGTTTACCTACGGCACAAAAATATCGCCCAAATCGAGCGAACGTTGTACCTGTTAACCCAGAGCTGTCGCTCTGGGCTACTAAGATTTCACTCCAAATGGGGCTAGGTTTCAATTTTTAATACTATATCTAAATTTTTTAAGATAAACTCTTCAAACTTGCTTCTAAAGTCTTGATTTTCGACTCTGCATCTGCCTGCTTCTGCTTTTCTATTTGTACCACCTTTTCTGGGGCGCTGTTCACAAACTTCTCATTGCTTAATTTTTTCTCTACACTTTTTAAAAAACCTTTGGTGTAATCAAGCTCTTTTTGAAGTTCTTCTTTTTCTTTATCTACATCAATTGAGCCTTCCATAGGCACGTAGCATTCATCTGATTTTATAAAAAAGCTGATGGCGTTCTCAATTTTATCATTTGTAAAGGCCAATTCGTCCAGATTAGCCATTTTATTAATAAATGAGATATATTCCTGATAAATAGCCTCATTATCTGTTTTAATATAAAGTTTAAGACCTTCTTTAGGTGAAATCCCTTTTGAAGCTCTTATGTTTCTTATCTGAGTAATCAATTCAAAAGCTACTTCTGCATCTTTTACCAGTTTTTCATCAAAGCTTTTATGCTCTGGGTAACTGGTTATGATCAGCGCCTCTTCATTATTTCTTTCCTTAATTTGATGCCAGATTTCCTCAGTGAGGAAGGGCATGAAAGGATGTAAAACCTTTAGCAGATCTTCTAAAAATACAATGCTGGCTTCATAGCTTTTCCGGTCAATTGCTTCTCCATATGGAGGTTTTATAAGTTCCAGATATTGCGAGCAGAAATCGTCCCAGATGAGCTTATAAACCGTCATTAAAGCATCTGAAATTCTGAATTTACTGAAATGGTCTTCTATTTCCAGGAGAGCTTCATGAAATCGGGCCTCAAACCAGGCGTTGGCCTTTATAGAAACTTCCGGAATGTCAACTTCTTTTACTTCCCAACCTTTGATCAACCGGAAAGCATTCCATAATTTATTACCAAAATTCCATCCTTGCTCACATAATTTTACATCGAACAATAAATCGTTACCTGCAGCGGAAGAAAGTAGCAAGCCAGACCTTACGCCATCAGCTCCATGTGCTTTTATTAAATCTAATGGATCAGGTGAATTCCCCAATTGCTTAGACATTTTTCTACCTTGTTTATCTCTTACAATACCTGTTAAATATACATTGTTAAAAGGCTTTTTTCCTTTAAACTCATAACCTGCAATAATCATTCTGGCTACCCAGAAAAATAAGATATCTGGACCCGTTACCAAATCGTTGGTGGGGTAGTAGTAATTAAAATCTTCATTTTCAGGGTCTTTAAAGCCGTTAAAAACCGACATAGGCCACAACCATGAGCTAAACCATGTATCCAACACATCCTCATCTTGACGTAAATCTGCAAGGGAGACGGTATTGTCCTTAAGCTTGATTTTGGCTTTTTCAAGCGCCTCTTCAGGGGTTTTTCCCACCACATATTCTCCGTTAGAAAGATAATAGGCAGGAATTCTCTGTCCCCACCACAGTTGCCTGGAAATACACCAATCGCGTACATTTTCCATCCAATGTTTATAGGTGTTTTTAAATTTAGGTGGAATTAGTTGGATGGTGTCATTCATCACGTTTTCGTAAGCTGGCTTAACCAAATCCTCCATTTTTACAAACCACTGCATAGAAAGCTTTGGCTCAATCACGGCATTGGTTCTTTCTGAATGACCTACATTGCTGGTATAATCTTCTTCTTTTTCCAGCTGTTCGGCCTCCTTCAATAATTTAGCAATTTTCTTGCGCGCTACGAATCTATCTTCTCCTACTAAAATCTGAGCTTTATCGTTTAAGGTGCCGTTATCGTTAATAATATCAATGGAAGGCAAATTATGACGGATGCCAATTTCGTAGTCATTTATATCGTGTGCAGGCGTTACTTTCAGGCAACCTGTACCAAATTCCAAATCTACATAATCATCCTCAATGATGGGGATACTGCGGTTTACTAAAGGTATGATAGCCTTTTTACCTTTAAGATGCTTGAACCTGTCGTCATTTGGGTTAATACAAATTGCTGCATCTGCCATAATAGTTTCAGGCCGTGTAGTGGCTATTACCAGGTAATCATCTGATTCTTCTATGAGATATTTTATATAGTAAAGCTTAGAATTTACTTCTTTAAAGATTACCTCGTCATCAGCCAAGGCGGTTTTACCTTCCGGATCCCAGTTTACCATTCTGATACCTCGGTAGATGTAGCCTTTCTCGTGCAAATCGTTAAAAACTTCTATAACAGCTGCAGATAAGTCCTCTTCCATGGTAAATCTTTCACGATCCCAATCACATGATGCACCTAATTTCTTCAACTGCTGCAATATGATGCCACCATATTTCTCCTTCCACTCCCAGGCATGTTCCATAAATTCCTCTCTGGAGATATCCCCTTTTTTAATGCCTTTCTCTTTTAGCAAATTAACTACTTTCGCTTCTGTTGCAATAGACGCATGATCGGTTCCAGGCACCCAGCAAGCTTCTTTTCCCTGCATTCGGGCCCTTCTGATCAATACATCCTGGATGGTATTATTCAACATATGACCCATATGCAATTGCCCTGTCACATTTGGTGGAGGGATAACAATGGTATAAGGTTCTTTATTTTTATCAGGTTTGGATGCAAAATATTTATTATCCATCCAGTACTTGTACCATTTGTCTTCAATTGATGTAGGGTCGTATTTTGTTGACAGCGACATGCTATTTTTTTGATTTAGGTGATCGATTTAAGCTCGCAAAATTAAGGAAAAAATGCTTGGATTTCTATTTTTTCCAGTCATTAAAGGGGTGCCAGGTTAGTGGCTTGCTGGTATAAGATTTAAATCTGTTGAAATTTCTAAATTAACCAGTTAGAAATTGATCATATTTTATGAATTGCTATTTGTTTTCCTACTTTTACAGTACTATTTGTAAACTGAAAAAAAATGAATTTTATTAAATCTCTCTTTTATTTAGCTATCATTTTAACCTTGTTACCTGGGTGTGAGAATTCCAATGAACAAGCTGCTCGAAACTCAGAAGCCCCGTTTTTCTGGGAAAATGCTACAGTTTATTTTCTGCTGGCCGACAGATTTAATAATGCTGATAGCACCAACGATATTAATTTCGGAAGACAGCCAGACGGAGCTCCACTAAGAAGTTTTATGGGTGGAGATATTAAGGGGATCACTCAAAAAATAGATGAAGGTTATTTCACTGATTTAGGAGTAAATGCCATTTGGGTCAACCCGCTTGTGGAGCAGATTCATGGATCAGTAGATGAGGGGACTGGCAAATCATACGGCTTCCATGGCTATTGGACACGTGATTGGACTGCATTAGACCCTAATTTTGGAACCCAGACGGATTTGGCTGAACTGGTTAAAAAAGCCCACGACAAAGGTATCCGTGTTCTACTGGATGTGGTAATGAACCATACTGGTCCTGTAACAGAGCAGGACAGTCAATGGCCTGAGGATTGGGTGCGGACTGGCCAGCAGTGTACCTACCAAAGCTGGGAAACAACTGTGAAATGTACCTTGGTGGAAAATTTGCCGGATATATTGACGGAAAGTGAAGAAGAAGTTGAATTGCCACAGTATTTGTTAGAAAAATGGGAAAATGAAGGTCGCTTAGAAACAGAATTAAAGGAGTTAGACGCATTCTTTACAAGAACAGGCTACCCGAGAGCACCTAAATATTATATTATTAAGTGGCTGATCGACTATGTAAAAGCCTATGGAATAGATGGATTCAGGGTGGATACGGTGAAACATACGGAGGCAGGAATTTGGGCGGAATTATATGCAGAAGCTTTAAAAGCATTGGAAGATTGGAAGAAGGAAAATGAGGAAGAAAAGATGGATGATTTACCTTTTTATATGGTAGGAGAGATCTACAATTACTCCATCCATGATGGTTTAAATTATACATACGATAGGGATACAGCTGTTAACTTCTTTGCAAATGGTTTTAAAAGTATGATAAACTTTTCATTAAAATGGGAACTCAATCAAAAACCATTGAATGATGTTTACACACATTATGCACAAATACTGAATACCGGGGAGCTAAAGGAAAAGTCAATTCTCAATTATCTTTCTTCTCACGATGATGGCCAACCCTATGATCCTGAAAGGAAAAATGTCTTTAATACAGCCAGTTATTTAATGCTTGCGCCGGGGGCAGCTCAAATTTACTATGGAGATGAAACCGGCAGACTACTAAACGCTGAAGCTACTGGTGATGCAAAATTGCGATCCTTTATGAATTGGGATGAATTAGAGGCTAATGCTCAAAGAAATGGGTATAGTATTCAGGAAATTCACAGACATTGGCAAAAATTAGGTCAGTTCAGGAAAAATCACCCTGCTGTAGGAGCTGGAAAGCATCAATTGATTGCAGAAAAACCGTATGTTTTCTCCAGGAGTTTTGCTGAAGGTGATTATACAGATCAGGTGATAGTAGCAATGGAGAATAACAAATCATCTATACAGGTGAAGGGTGTTTTTGCAGATGGCGCTATACTTCGAAATTTTTATACAGGTGAAGAGGCTACGGTAGAAAATCAAACAGTCACTTTTAAAGAAGATAGTAGATTATTGTTGATAGAGGAGATTTAAATATCGCCAACTTGTTTTTCAGTCGCTATTGGCTGAGAATGTAGGATCATTTACCTTACTGCCATGGAGCGTGCCTCACGCTCCATAATCACTTCTTCCGTAAAAACAATGCAACAATGGCAGAGGTCACCGCCCCATATAACAAAGCAACTATTACACCTTGTAAAATATAATTACTCATACTAAAATAGGCCTCTGCTTCAATAGATGTCACTTGCCCAGTGCTTACAACGTAGGAACTCAGATTTTCAAAGTAATTGGGAGTAATAAATGTATGTGTAATCCAGGTGCTAAGAGGAGTAAGAATCGCGATGATGACACTTATGATCATCCCGGTTTTGAAACCCTGCTTCCAGGTCATTTTTCCCATTAAATCGCTTTTTCTTTTGTCTCTCAATGCAAACACATACACCAAGGTAGCGGGAATTGCATACAGGTTAGTGAAAGTAGCATGATCAGCAATGTTTTCATCATGCCAACCCATCAACTTTTCAAAAAGAAGCCATAAAAAGGTGATTATGGTAAAAATTAAAGCCCATTTTAACTCAGTTGTATATTTTTTCATTGCTTTTTAGGTTTCTGACTCACTAAAAATACGCCAATAAATATCATAAAAGCAAATAAAGCTTTTATCCATTGAAAGCTTTCAAGACCTAATGCCAGAGTGATGGCAGTTGCACAAACCGGTTGTAAATAAATATAATACCCCACCAAAGTAGAGCTCACTTGCTTTAGTGCGATAGCATTGAGGAGGTAGGCTAAAAATGTAGTCCCAAAAACTACATAGGCAATGCTCCACCAAATTTGAGGAGGAAAAACAGTAAAATCTGTGTTGGCTAATGGCACTAAACCAAAAGGTATAATCATTATAGTTCCAAATAAGAAAACCCATTTTACTACAGTGATTGGCTCATACCGCTGCATTAGTGGTTTTACCATTACCAGGTAGATTCCGTAGAAGGTGGCGTTTAAAAAGATAAAAATATCTCCGAGTAAGGAGTCGTTATCAACACTTATTTCTTTGTTTAAAATGAGTAATATTACTCCTGTAGCGCCTAATAAAATACCAATTATTTTCTTTAGTGTAATTTGTTCGTTAAGAAGCCAGAAGGAAATCAGCAACACTATCACCGGATTAGCCGTCATTATGATACTGGCATTTACGGGGCTGCCTAGATTAAGTCCGTTAAAGAAAATTAACTGGTTGGCAGTAACACCAAATACTGCACATTTTAAAAATAACCAGTAGTCTTTTGGATGTTGGACTTTTTCATTGGAAGTGAAGAAATGAAAAATCCAGAAAAGTAGGGTAGCTGTAGATGCTCTTAATAAAATAAAAGCATTAGGAGTCATGTAATGAGGCATTACTCCTTTAGCAATAATATAATTTGCACCATAAATTAAGGCTACAATAGTTAATATACTATGCAGTTGCCAGGCTTTCTTCATGGGGCAAAAGTAACAGAATATCTTCATATTGCATTTTAAAATTTAAGCTTAATACAGGTATGTTTGGAGAAGATCAGCCATTGGCAGAGAGAATGCGTCCTTCGGCACTTAACGAATTAGTAGGGCAGCAACATTTGATAGGAGAGAAAGGCGTTTTACGCTTGAGTATTGCCCAGGGTAAAGTGCCTTCCATGATATTTTGGGGACCGCCGGGAGTTGGTAAAACAACAATTGCTAACATTATTGCTAACACAGTGAAAGCACCATTTCAAACCTTAAGTGCTATTAGTGCGGGAGTAAAAGATGTAAGAGAAGTGATACAAAGAGCATCAAGAACAGGGAGAATTATATTATTTATTGATGAGATTCATCGTTTTAATAAATCTCAACAGGATGCCTTGCTTGGAGCAGTTGAAAAAGGTGTAATAACCTTAATTGGTGCTACCACTGAAAACCCGTCTTTTGAAGTGAATTCGGCTTTACTTTCTCGCTGCCAGGTATATACCTTGAAGGCCTTGGAGATTGAGGAGCTTAAAGGCTTGCTACATACTTCAATTGAGAAAGATGAAAAGCTTAAGAAGTTATCAATAGTGATAAAGGAGTATGAGGCGTTACTTAATTTATCAGGTGGTGATGCCAGGAAACTCTTGAATTTGTTTGAACTGGTTATTGATGCACATGATGCAAAAGATCAAATACGTATTACCAACGATGAAGTTTGGGATATAGCCCAACAGCGAATGGCTATGTATGATAAAGGAGGGGAGCAACATTATGATATCATCTCAGCTTTTATCAAATCTATTAGGGGTAGCGATCCAAATGCAGCAGTTTATTGGTTGTCTCGCATGATTGCCGGAGGGGAGGATGTCAAGTTTATTGCCCGTAGGCTGCTAATTGCGGCATCGGAAGATATTGGTCTTGCAAATCCTACCGCACTGGTAATTGCCACCAATACCTTTCAGGCAGTCACAATGATTGGCTATCCGGAATCAGAAATAATTTTATCTCAATGCGCAGTCTATTTAGCTTGCTCCCCCAAAAGTAATGCTTCATATAAAGCCATTAAAACAGCTAATCAGTTAGTGAAAGAAACCGGTGATTTGCCTGTGCCCCTGCATCTTAGAAATGCACCAACGAAACTGATGAGAGATTCGGGTTATGGCAAAGGTTATAAGTACTCACATGACTATCCCGGAAACTTTGTAGAGCAACAATTTATGCCTGACGGAGTAGGTACTCAAAAAATTTATGACCCCCAAAACAATGCCAGGGAGCTTGAATTCAAGAAAAGGTTGCAAAGTTTATGGAAAAAAAAATATAACTATGAATAATCTAAGAATCATGGGATTTTTTTTATTATATTTGGTTACCTTTAACTATAATCATAAACTAAACTATAGAGAGCATGGATCCTAAATTGGAAAAATGGAAGGAGATAGAATTTAATGTGGACTTGCCACATGCCAAATATGAGGTTTCAAATTATGGCAGAGTGAAAAGTTATTCTACTCGTGAAACAGGAAAAATTATCAAAGGTTCAAACGTAAATGGTTATCAAGCCATTATGGTTCGCTTTGATAAGCGCATTACACAGAGTTATTACGTTCACAGAGTGGTAGCTGAAACTTTTATTCCTAAGGAGCATGATGCACAGCATTATGTAACACATCTGGATTATGATAAGTCTAATAATCATATAAGTAACTTAAAATGGGTTTCTGAGAGAGAGTTAGCGGATCATAATAATAAAAATCCCAGGGTTATTAAGAAGCGTGTGACAGGGTATAAACTAACTGAAGCAGACGTTAGGGTAATTAAAAAGATGCTTAAAAACGAAAAAACCAGGTACAGCCAAATAGCCAGGCAATTCGGAATTACGCATACCCAATTAAACAGAATTAGAAAAGGTCAGAATTGGAGTCAGGTAACTATTGACGATTAATCATCTTTCATATTCAGAAAAACATTTGAGAAGACGCAGTAATAGGGGACTGCGTCTTTTTTTTATGTATAATCGAATGGTGAGCTTTAGTCAGTATAGGCTTCAAATATAATGTTTGATAATTTATTCTTACTGAAATATAATACAAAGAGATAAGTATGATCTTCGTTACTTATGGTAATAGTATCATTCACTAAGTTGAGTGATAATCTGTCTGCTATTTCGGTCTTTCTATCTCCTATTGTTATTAAATCAGACTCAACTGCAATTTTACTTGTAATTTCAGCATAAATTAAACTTGCATCTCCATCACTGGACAGATACTTTTTAAATTTAGAACCGTTTATTTTAAAAGTTTTGATGGTATCTTTTGATTGCTGATAAGAATGTAAATTCTCTATTAGCTCATCATCAACAGATTCCGCCTCCTTTGAGTTGACAAGTTCCTCCAAATGTCTCCCTAAGACAAATACTATACTATCATTTTCAATGATTTGCCCTCCTTCAATATCTGAGTCCTTTACTTCTTTAGTAAGAGAGGAGTCATTTTTTTTAGCACAAGAGGCAATTCCTAATATTAAAAGAAAGAGCCAATGAATGTTTTTGGGCATATATTTATATGAGTCGTTACAAAATGATAAAAGATTGAAGTAGTTGAGTTAACAACTCCCTCAATCTCAATTTTTACCTGAGTACATTTACACCACCTCTTTGTTCATATCGCCTGTCATCATTTTCTTCAGTGCTGCTGAAGCTAATGATGTATGCGTATAAGCCTTGTGGAACCTGGTTACCCGAAAGATCTGTAGCATCCCACTGGAACTCCTTATCCTGCGCCTGGTAGATAATCGTTCCCCATCTGTTGAAGATGATAATTTGGAAATCCCCTACATACTGGTTGGCAAAAACGCTGAAAGTTCTGTTGGCGGAAATACCTCCGTTGGGCCTTATGGCATTGGGTGCAAACACCTTAGGTTTACAATCTTCCAATACTCGAGTTGTAACAGTATAATCACAACCGGCTCCGGTCAATTGCACTTCGTACACCCCTGGGGTATTGGCTGTAATAGTTCTGGTGGTGGAGGTAGTACCGTTTGGCAATGTCCATAAGTAAGATCCAAAAGATCCCGGATCTAATATAACTGACCTTTCCGATTCCAAACCTGTTGAACATATAAAATATGTGGGATCGATGGTAGGAGCAAATATTTCCTGCACATTTAATGACCTGTTGATAATTATTGGGTCACATCCTCCCGGGCCTTGATTAGTTACTGTTAATCTGTAATTGCCAGACTCTACAATGTTCCATTCAAATGTATTCTGCTGCGCATCCAAAGTAGGTAGAACCGCACCATCACTGTTAGTTAATTCTACCAGGTAATTTCCACTGGCACCGCTGATATTTGCAACAGCTAAAATAGAACCATCCTCACAGTTGGTTTGTGAATTAAGTGTAGCTTGAAGTGGTTCATAAATATTGTCAAGAGTGATTGAGGCTGTATCAGCACAACTAACATTGCCAATAGGGTAGGCCGTGACACGATAGGTACCAGGCTGGTTTACAGTAATGGTTCGGCCTTGCGCACCATTGTTCCAACTAAATGTAAAATCAGCAGGGTTTCCACTGCTGAGTGTAGCGGTTAAGATATTTCCACCATCACAGTTAATTTCGGTCTCAATACCATCCAAATCCGCATCGGGGCTCAACTCTACTGTAATTTCAGCAGTGGAAGGGCAAAAGCCTGTTTCATTTGCGGTAACAATATAAGTACCTGCTGACACAGTATTTGGGTCAGCTAAAACCGGACTATAGTTAAAAGTAGCATTAGGGTTGAGTGCCTGCAGATAAGCTTCTAAGTCGTAAGAAGCACCGCAACCAAAAACATTGTCATCAGGATTGAAATTCACAGAATCAGGTAATTCGATTGTAAACGCATCTACAGCTAAGCAGCCATTTGCGTCTGTTACTTCTATGCTGTAGTCTCCTTCTTCTAAACTATTGATTGTAAAAGTTGTTGAAGCTACTCCTGCATCAGAAGTAATGTTAGCACCTGTTTGATCAAGAATTACCCAATTAAAATTCGGGGTTGCGGTGCCGGAAATAACAACGTCCACACTATTTAAGTTACAATTAAAAGGAACTACCTGAGTAGCCACAACATCAAACTGATCATTGCTTAAGGCTATTGTTTCTACATCAGTACAACCTGTTAAATTATCAGTAATAGTTACGTTATATGATCCTGCAGCTAGATTTTGAGGATTTAATTCATTGTTAGGAACTGGCGTAGGCCCATTCCATGAAACGGTATAATCACCTGATCCACCATTGGTATCAATTTCTATGGCGCCATTAACATCACCGCAAGTAGGCTCTGTTACATTTAGGACCACAATTCCAGGCGTTTCATTAACGGTTATTTCAGCTTCATCAACAGCAAAACATGCAGTATCTAATGGGTCTGGAACTTCTACCCTTATTGTAAATACTCCTGGAGTGGAGGTGTCAACATTAAAGTTCTGCCCAGTACTTGCCATTTGCTGCACATCATCAACAAACCATCGGTAATTGTTGGCATTTACTCCGGCATCTAGTCGGAGTGTTTCATCCTGGCAAACCGATTGGTCTCCTCCAATATCTGCTAAATAAGGCGGTGCTACGAAAATTTCTATGCTCGCAGTACAACCGGCCTCACTTGTTACCACTACGGAATAGAAGTTTGATTCTGAAACCTCAATAGTTTGAGTAGTTTCACCCGTACTCCATAAGTAGGTATGGCCAGGCTCATCAATAATATCATCACCTAAAATTAAGGAGCTACCACAAATGGTTCGTGGGCTTACCACGTTGCTCAAATCAGGACTGGCAAATATTTCAATGTTCTCTATTAACAACTCATCATAGCCGCACTCATTCGTAATTCTCAAGGCTACTTCGTAACGACCAGGAGCTATTTCAACATCTACAGTGTCACTTTGCTGGCTTGAGGAGTACACTGTGGTTGCAGAGTCTATGCTGGTTATTGTCCAGCTAAACACATCAAAGTTAGTTTTTCCACTTCCCTCTAAAATGATTGGCTCTGATGTACAATTGGCAATAACATTTATGGAAGGTTCCTGGTCAGGAGTACTCAAGTTTTGTACAAAATTAGGTAAACCAAATCTACTTGTTCTTCCAGCTAAATTGAAAGGTTGAAGTGCACTTGCTAAATTAGCTCCGTTTTCTGGTAAAAAACGCTGGTCAGGGCCACCCAGGGTGTAAACATCTCCGCTGTTATTGGCAGCAATGTAAATTTGACCATTAGGCCCCGTTTGAATGGCTCCTGCTTCAAAGTCCAAATCAGCAACGGTAACACTGTCCGGATTCTCAATTTGTTCTATTGTGTAGTCATCATCCACAGGAATTTGCAGCAATTTCGAACTGGCGCCATCTCTTAAGGTGGCATAAAGCAAATTGGTGCTGGGGGAAAACTCAATTCCATACACTTCACCACCAAAATTCACATCAAGTAGACCAACTTCAAACTCTTGATCTAAACTGTCTCTTCTGAGGAAATCTATAAAAGCCCCACCAGAATTATAGGCTTGTGCAATTTTATCTCCACCCGCAGCATATTTTAAATAGCCAATAGCTGTGGAGTTGGCCAGGTAATTGCTTCCTTGAGAAATGTACTCTGCGGCATTTATTCCCTGGTCATTAACCGGATATACCCTGTAAGAGTTACTACCTATTTCATGTGTTAGCACGTTGGTGTTGGCATTGCCTTCTGCAGCTATTTTTTCTGTAGTTCTGGAATATATTTTTCTATTTTTCAGCACTATATCCCCTAATCCATTATTTAACTTCATATCTAATAATGCATAAGAGAATGTATTGGTGCTACTACCAATATCTTCACTGGTAAATATATAATACAAGGAAGGGTCTGCGCCATGAGCTACTGCAATAACTCCTTGAGAAGCATCGGGACTTCCTCCTAAGTCTGTACCATTGGCCATCACATTATGTTCTGAATCCCAGATAATATCTCCGTTTGTATAAAACAACAGGTCTCCATTATCATCAGATACGGTGGTACAGCCTTCTTCTGCCTCTATGGCTCCATCTGTTACAGCAACAGGCCCTCCATCTCCACTAAAATCAATCCCGGCACCATCTCCGAAATACCAGAAATTGGCTGCTTGTTTTTCTTCTTCAAACAATGTTAAAACAAAGCTAGCGGTAACAGTACAACCTTGAGAGGTTACAGCTGCGGAATAAGTGCCAGATTCAAGGAAAGTAGCGGTTCCATCTGCGTTAATAGTAAATTTTTCAGGATCAGGGTTAATCCAGGTAATATCGTCCGGTTCGGAACCATCACTTAATGTAGGGCCATAGTTCATGAGTGGTAATTCACAAACTGTAGTATCCTGCAATTGCACTTCGCCTTCAAATTGATTAACAGTAACTGTGGAGGAATCTATAAAAATGTTTCCACCTGCATTAATTGTCACTATCACATTAAAGGAGCCGGGATCTTCAAAGATTACATTTGGACTAATGGCATTTGAAGTTAAGCCATTGCCAAAGTCCCAACTTATTTCAGTTATGTCTGCCAAATCATCGTAGCCTGCAAAAAAAGATACTGGATTATTTTGGCAAACAGTAGCATTTAGTTGAGTTTCATACCAATCAAATGCAACGTTAGCATCAATAACGGCAGGAGGCGCTATATTCGGAAAGTTTCGGGCATTGCCAAAAGAGGCAGTATTAAATAGGTTCCATTCAACCCTAACCGAATCAGGTATAGAGTCAGCTCTTAAAATTCTACTGACAAACTCATTGGCTCCGTTATTATAAAGGAAGTATAGCTCACCATCAGGGCCATTTTGGAGTGCATCTGCATTGTTAATAGTTCTATTTAGAATGGAAGTATTAGTGGTACTATCCGGATTAAATTGAAAAATACGCCCTTCGGCGGTGGTCAGGTTATTTCTGCTATAGTATAAATTTCTTCCTCCTGCAGACCATTCTACATCAGTAATTAGCTGGTTTACAGCCCCTGTATTAGGTAATACTCTTTCGTTTTGGAAGGTTAAATTAAGAGGGTCTGAAACATCTAAATCTAACAGAATAATATTTTTAGGACTGCCCGCTACATTTTGAGAGCTAATTGCCAATTCCAAAGTGTCACTTTCAGTATTTTTAACTGATAGATTATGTGTGGCATAAGCTACTGAAAAATTATGGTTAGCAGAGGATACCAAAGATCCATCATTTTGTATCTCAGCAATTTGTAGATTGTTGGTTACTGTATTTTGAAATAAAACGTAGAACAAGTCGCCAATTTTATAACTCTTCACCATTTGAGATAGGTTTGTAAAACCTGTTCCAATCGCTGAAGCAGTTACTTCACCAAATTCACCGGCATTCATATCTACCACTACATATGACAATGTTCTTCCGGGAGTTATAAAATAGATGTAATAAGTATTGTCGTTAGTGTCGTTGGAAGGAGCAATTGCCACTGGATGTCTTAAAGAGTTATCGCCACCAATTGCTGCTCCACCCTGCATTACAGCATGATTTTTATTGTATATTATGTTTCCATCTGTGTAAAATAAAAGCTGTCCATCCACTGCATTGGCGGCCACAGCTGAACCATTGCTACCAAAAGGTGTTGCCTGATTTGTAATTGATAAAGCCCTTCTGTTTTGATTTCGCTCAAATTGTATCGCCTGACTAGTGTTTCCAAAATACCAAAAAGATTCGGAAAAATCCTGGGCTGTTACTTGAAAGCTTGAAATACAAAGCAAAAGGGTGAAATATTTAAGGATATTATTCTTCATAAAATGAACTATAAGAATGAGGTAATGATTAAACGTAAAACAGAGTCGATAAATTTTTTAATCAGTTAAAAATATATTATTATCATATTTAAATCGTTTATTCGCAATACCGAAATTAATAAATAAATGCGGAAACTCGTTTATAAATGAAACTCATTTCTAAACTTTAATCTAAAAGTATGATTTATTGATTTATAATATCATGCTTTGTTAGTAATTTTATATCTTTCGACAATTTTGAATCATATTTGTGTTGTGCGTAAAAGTTTAAAAAGAAGAATTTCAGTCTTATGTAAAGTGAGCTTAATTTGTATTGGGTTAGGAATCCACACAGATTTAAAAGCTCAGGATCCGCAATTTTCTCAGTTTTATGCGGCACCTTTATATTTAAATCCTGCATTTGCGGGTAATACCCAAATGAGCCGATTTGGATTAAATTATCGAAACCAGTGGCCTAGTATTGATGCTAATTTTACCACCTATTCTGCATACTTCGATCATTTCTTTGACAGAATAAGAAGTGGGGTTGGTTTGATTGTAACGAGGGATCAGGAGGGTGTTGTAGGTTTAAGATCCACCTCAGTGGGTGCTCAATACGCATACCAACTACGCTTAACCGATAAACTTACATTCAGGCCAGGTACGCAATTGGCGGTTTACAACAGAAATTTAAATTTTGACAGGTTAACATTTGGTGACCAATGGGATCCGGAGTCACAAACTTTTGTAAATCCCACGGGAGAGCCGGCAACAGGAGAAAGTAAAACATTTTTTGACGTTTCATTTGGTGGTGTTTTATATTCGGATAAGTTTTGGTTCGGGTATTCAGTGTTTCACTTAAATCAACCCAATCAATCAATTTTAGGAGAAGAAAGCCCTTTGCCTATGAAACACTCTTTCCATGCAGGTTATAAATTTCCAATTGGCCTTAATAACGGCAGAAGAGGATACACGAAAGATGGTGATGAGAGAAGTATAACTCCCACAGCTCAGTACAAAATGCAAGGAGGTTTTAATCAGCTGGACTTAGGAATTTATAGTACGCTGGAACCTATGGTTGTTGGTTTATGGTATCGGGGCATCCCTTTTAATGCTCCTAACAATTTTACAGGCTCAGAATCAATCGTCCTATTATTGGGCTATGCTTATGAACGAGTTTCTGTAGGTTATAGCTTTGATTATACCATTTCAGATTTGGGAATAAGAAGCGGTGGTGCGCACGAAATCTCTATCTCTTACGTATTATCACTTACCGATCCAAGAAGGCCACCTGCTGATAAATTAAGAATACCTTGTCCAAAATTTTAGATTGAATGCAATTTACTCCTGATCAAATATTTTCCATTGTACTGTGGATTGTGATCATAGAATACGTACTCACAACTTATGTGGATTATTTAAATCTAAAAAGCAAGAAAGCTTCAATTCCTGAGGATTTAAAAGGCGTATTTAATGAACAGGAATATCAAAAGTCTCTCAATTATCAAAAAGAAAATATTTACTTCGGGCTATTCAGTGGTGTTTTTAGTCTTCTTATTATTCTATTAATTTTATTCCTGGGTTGGTTTGGAGATTTAGATGATTTTGTAAGATCACATTTCGATAGCTTAGTCGCCCAGACTCTAGCCTTTTTCGGAATTATATTCATAATCAATGACATTTTTAATACTCCATTTCAATGGTATGCCACATTTAAAATTGAGGAAAAGTATGGTTTTAATAAATCTACACCAGCTATTTTTTGGCAAGATAAATTCAAAGGATATTTGCTTACGGCGTTAATTGGGGGTATTTTAGTTAGTGTGCTGATTTTTTTGATAGGGTATTTAGGTCCAGACTTTTGGTGGATTTTTTGGATGGTTATGTCATTTTTTATTGTTGGCGCCAATTTCTTTTATACTAGCTTAATTCTACCGATCTTCAATAAACTTACTCCATTGCAAGATGGCACATTAAGGGAGCAGATTATGGCTTATGGAGCGGGCGTTAATTTCCCCATCGATAATATCTATGTAATAGATGGCTCTAAAAGGTCAATGAAAGCCAACGCATTTTTCTCAGGTTTTGGAAAAAGAAAGAAAATTGTGCTCTATGATACCTTAATTGAAAATCATTCCAATGAAGAACTGGTGGCAATTTTAGCTCATGAAGTAGGTCATTATAAAAAGAAACATACCATCTCAGGTTTATTTAGTAGTGTTATACAAATAGGTTTTATGCTATGGATTATGTCTCTCATGATATTTAGTGCTGACTTAAGCTATGCGCT
Organism: uncultured Cytophagales bacterium; assembly: GCA_963803685.1. Lineage (GTDB taxonomy): Bacteria > Bacteroidota > Bacteroidia > Cytophagales > Cyclobacteriaceae > Marivirga. The sequence continues at coordinate 392,377 of CAWDNW010000002.1, read as the reverse complement.
GGGTGCAGAGAGATTGAGTTTCGCTGTCAATTTAATAGCTTTTGGCATCATTTATACACCAATTAGTATGATAACAGGCATGTTTTCTAATTATATTAGTCGAAAACATGAATTTGAGGCAGATAAATTTGCCGCCAATACTTACAGCGGTATTGCTTTGCAAAAAGCACTTAAAAAGCTCTCTGCTGACAGTTTGAGTAATATCAACCCTCATAAATTGTATGTTTTTATGCATTACTCACATCCACCGCTACTGCAAAGACTGCAAGCAATCGAAAGAAGCAAATAATATTTTCCTTTTTTTTATTTAATTGCCATATCTTTATGTTTGCATATGAAAATTCCGGGTGCGAATTAAATAATTTATTTATATATTGTTTGTAAAGCAGTTAGCCGGAGCCTGAAAATTGTGTTTAGGTGTTTATAAAATTTTATAAAATTATGAGAAGTACATTTCTTGTTTCATTATTATTGTTTCTTTCTTTCTTTGCCATAAGTCAAAATGCAAAAGTTGATGATCTTGTTTATAGAGGAGAAAATTTATTTAAAATAAAGAATTACACCGGTGCCATTGAATCATTGGAAAAGGCCATAGAAGCAGGAGCCACTAGTCCTGGAGTTCATTACATGCTGGCAGTAAGTTACATGGAGCAGGTAAATACAGCAGATCAGCTAAAGGCTATGAAAAGCATAGCAGTGATAGAGAAAGCTGGTTTTCCTGAAAGCTTACCAAAAGACGCATATTACTATGCTGCTAAAGCTTTTCATAAAAATTTAGAGCTTGAAAAAGCTATGAAATACTATGATCAGTATTTGAGAACAATCAATAAAACTGATACTAAGTTATTGGATGAGGTAAGCCTGGAGAAGCGGAAAGCAGGAAATGCAATGCGTATGATAGGGGAGAAGAAAGATATAAACATTATTAGAATGGCCCCTCCACTAAATACGGAATTCACAGAATATAATCCGGTGGTCTCAGCTGATCAGGGAGTAATGGCTTTTACATCTTTAAGACCTAATGAAAGGACAGGAAGAGCTATTGAAGAAATCTATATTACCTTTAGAAATGATGGTAACTGGGGTAAGCCAAATAAAATTGAAATTAACACCAACGACAATGTAGGTACTGCTGGAATTTCTCCAGATGGGCAGCAGATGCTTGTATTTATAGGTTCTGGGAATAAAGGGAATATTTATTTAATGAATAAAAACGGAGACAAATGGAGCCAGCCAGCCCCTATTCAGGGACTAAACTCCAATAGTCTGGAAAGCACCGCCTCTATCACTCCTGATGGAAAGAAAATTTATTTTGCTAGTAACAGACCTGGAGGTTTCGGAGGAATGGACATATACATAGCCGAAAAATTAGCAAGCGGAAGTTGGGGTAATATCACAAACCTGGGCCCAGAAATTAATACCAAATATGATGAGGATGCTCCTTTTATTCATCCTGATATGAAAACACTTTACTTTACCTCCAATGGAGATGCTTCAATGGGAGGTAGAGATATTTTTAAAGCTGTAAAATCAAAAGGAAAATGGGGATCTCCGGAAAATATGGGGTACCCTATCAATACCACAGTAGATGATAATTATTTTACTTTAACTGCTGATGGTAGCAGAGGATTCTTTTCAAGTGACAGGCAAGGTGGATATGGTGGACAGGATATATACACCTTTGATATGCCTGAGCAATATGCTAATATTCCACTTACTATGTTAAAAGGTAAAATTACAGCGGGTGACGATAATAAGCCTGTGCCTACAAAAATAAAACTTGTAGATAATGAAAATAACACAAAAGTTGACTATGTATACGATCCAGACCCAAAAACGGGTAATTATCTTATAATTTTACCTCCAGGTAAAAATTATGATTTAATTATAGAATCAGATGGTTATTTGCCATATACTTTAAATATTAATGTGCCTAATCAAACCTATTTTTATGAATTGTATCAGAAAATAAATTTAAATCTGATTAAGCAGTTTGATGTGGTTGTAGGTCAGGAAGTATCTATTAATAATGCTTTCTTCGATACCCATCAAGAGGGGGTTTATTCTCCAAGACAAGCCAATGAAGCGATGCTTATTGAAAATGACAGTCTTGATGTTTATGATATGATGGATGCAGTAATCGCCTCAGAGGACACTGCAGCATTTAATTATTTAATGGAATTAATGTATACAGTTAATCCTATAGATGATGTTGACTTTAATGCATTATCTGACGAAATGGAAGTAGCAACACGAACTTACTACTATGATGAAAGTGATACAACCACTTTGAAAAGCCGGGTTGTAGAGGGAGAAACAATTTACTCTTTGCCAACTATGTATGTTACTGAGGAAGCTAAGAAGCAAAAGGAAGAAAAAACAAAAGCAGTAGCTTCCAATTATGATAAATCCTTATTGGAACCTATTTATAAGGTGTATTTTGATGTAGGCAAAGCTTCATACGCTGATAAGTATGAAACCGAACTACAAAAAATATATGGGTTCTTAAAGCAAAATGATCAATTGGGAATACAAATATCAGGATATGCCTCTGCAGAAGGAGATCCTGCACTGAATAGAAAATTATCTAATGAGAGAGCAATAGAAGTAGTGAATTTCTTCAATTATAAAGGTATAGTGAGAAGAAGAATTATTGCAAAAGGTTATGGGGCAACACAATCAGATTCTAAAAACCCTGAAGAAAACAGGAGGGTAGAAGTGCAAATTGTTGATTTGAATACTATAAAAAGGTAAGTATCCAGACAATGACATAAAAGGGTCGTAATTTTTGTAATTACGACCCTTTTTTTTGAATAAGTTAACAATAATTAAGCGATTGCATGGTCTTTTTTCACTGAATGCCTCATTAATTGCTTAGGCAGCTGAATATCATCAATTAATTGCAATTCCAGCATTACAGCCCAGGCTTTCATATAATCTACAACATCCTGTTTAATATTGTGCGATAAAGTTTTTCCTTTTTCTCCCATGAATAATCTTACCTCATGGTTTTTAAGTCTTTCCAACTCTACCATATCTTTTCTTTCCAAACCAGACTCCATCATTGTGGCAATTACTTCATCCATTGGCATTTGGCTGGTGCTGCAAAAATCCTGAACCTGATCAGTCCAGTCACCGGATCTTCGCATAGCATATTCATGAATTTCCCTTTTGGTGAAAGGAGTAAGCTCTTGCGCTAAATGACCACAATTGCAGCCACCCATGTGGCCCCATTGGTAGTCTGATCCAGTTTCAATTTTACTAGCTGCCTCTCTTATTGCATTGATTAATTTAAAATTTGCTCTTGCCATATTCTAAATATTTATTTCGTTTTTATAACCTGTAAGTGCGGTATAAAGTTTAATCCCCAATTAGATTTTAGGTAGGACTAAGCTTTACATTTTAAATAATAATCTATTTATTACAGCAATTATTGAAGAAGGTAGGCAATTTTGAGTAAAGCTTCTTATTTTTGTCATAACTTTTCAAATTAGATATAGTTAAACTCAATAATAAGAAAGTATAGATTATGGCATTTAATTTTTTCAAAAAGAAAGATAAATCAGAAGAAAAGGCTTCAATAAAAAGCGACAGGTACAAATCATTAACGGTAAAAGAAGTTATAAATGAGGCAAAGGATGCTATTGTTATAGTTTTTGAACAACCGGAATGGGCGTTTAATTATACTCCAGGGCAGTTTCTTACGCTTATTACTGACATTGAAGGAGAAAGTGTTAGAAGAGCGTATTCTTTATGTACCTCCCCGTTGGTGGATGAATATCCTGCAGTAACAGTAAAAAGGGTTGAAAATGGTAAAATGTCCAACCACTTAAATGACACTTTAAAAGCAGGAGATGTAATGAAGGTGTTGGAGCCAATGGGTAATTTTACTACGGAGGTAAAGGCTGAAAAGAAAAGACATTTGATCATGTTTGCAGGAGGCAGTGGAATTACACCAATGATGGGTATTTCTAAGTCTGTGTTACATGCTGAACCAGAGAGCATAATTTCCTTAGTTTATGCCAACAGAAATTTAGAGTCCATCATTTTTAAGAAGGCCTTTGATGCATTGGAAGATACTTATGAAGGAAGGATGCATGTTATTCATATTTTGGATGATGCACCTTTGAATTGGCAAGGTGAATCAGGACTTCTAAATGAGGAAATGCTAAGAAAAATATTAGACAGAATTCCTGACTGGGGATTAGACAATACCCAATATTTGATGTGTGGTCCAGAAGGCATGATGAAAAATGTAGAATCCTATCTGGATTCATTTGGCATTAATAAATCCAATATTTTCAAAGAAAGTTTTGTTCAGGGTACCATCGATAAAGCTGCCAAGGGAGAAAGCCAGCAACAGGATTACGAGGTCACCATCCTATTTGACGGAGAAGAACATAAATTTGAAGTTCCTAAAGATAAAACTATTTTAGAAACTGCTCTTGACTTGGATATTGATTTACCTTTCTCCTGCCAAAGTGGCTTATGTACTGCATGCAGAGGTAAATTGCTATCTGGTAGCGTACATATGGATGAAGATGAAGGTTTGTCTGATGCTGAAAAAGAAGAAGGTTATGTGTTAAACTGCGTAGGTCATCCTACATCAGCTGATGTGAAAATTCAAATAGGCTAAACCTTAGCAAATAGAAATAGTAAATAGGAAGAGGTGCTCGCACCTCTTTTTTTATGAATAATTGAAAATACAATATGGAGTTTACTAAGAATAAAAGAATATTTTTACCTCAAGATTTTAAAGTTTCTGATTGGGAAGGCCTTAAACCATTTTTCGAAGAACTGCTTAATACCAACATTACATCAGAAACGGAATTGAAAAAGTGGTTTCACCAGATGAGTGAACTGGAAGCAGTGGTTTCGGAAGATATGGCCTGGCGTTATATTAAAATGACTTGCGATACTTCTGATCAGACATTATCAGACGCATATGAGTATTTTGTGAGAGAAATTCAACCGCACATTGCCCCTTATTCCGATAAGCTAAATAAAAAGGCATTGGCTTCCCCATATATTAGTTCTTTAAAAGAGGAGAGAGGTTTTGGCATTATGATCCGAGAAATGGAGAAGGATGTTAAAATTTTTAGAGAAGAAAATATCCCTTTGGAAACTGAAATATCCAGTCTGTCTCAAAAGTTTGGCAGCATTTCTGGCGCAATGATGGTTGATTACCAGGGTCAGGAGCTCACCTTACAGCAAGCTGCAGTTAAATTACAGTCAACGGACAGAGAGTTGAGAAAAGAGATCTATCACAAAATAGCAGACCGGAGACTGACGGATAAAGATAAATTAGATAATTTATTTAATCAATTGATTAAGCTCAGAACAGAAGTAGCCCAAAATGCAGGCTTCAAAAATTTTAGAGATTATATGTTCGCTGCAATGGGTAGGTTTGATTACGAACCTAAAGATTGTTTTGATTTTCAGCAGTCGGTGAAAACAGAGGTGGTACCACTTTTAGATGATATTGCGCAAATTAGAAAGGATACTTTGCACATAGAGGCCCTTCGACCATGGGATAAAGCAGTTGATATTTCCGGGAAGGAAGCTTTAACTCCATTTGAGGGAGCAAAAGATTTAACTCATAAAACTATACAATGCTTTTCTAAGCTAGATCCATTTTTAGGCAAATGTCTTAAGACAATGGATGAAATGGGGCATTTAGATTTAGAATCGAGAAAAGGTAAATCTCCAGGTGGATATAATTATCCCCTATCTGAAACGGGAGTGCCATTTATCTTTATGAATGCCACCTCTACCCTGCGGGACATGGTTACACTTTTGCATGAAGGGGGGCATGCTGTTCATTCCTTTCTAATGAATGATTTGGAACTTACTGATTTTAAAAACACACCATCTGAAGTAGCTGAGTTGGCCTCTATGAGCATGGAATTAATTACCCTGGATCATTGGGACATATTCTTCAAAAATGAGGATGATTTAAAACGTGCTAAAAAAGAGCATCTGGAACAAATTATAGAGACTTTACCCTGGGTGGCTACAATTGACAAATTTCAACATTGGATCTATGAAAATCCTGAACATACTGTGGAGGAGAGAACAGAAAAATGGAATCAGATTTTCGAGGACTTTTCAGATTCCATTACAAATTGGAACGATTTGGAATTAAATAAAAATAAAATGTGGCAAAAACAGCTGCACCTTTTTGAGGTGCCATTTTACTATATCGAGTATGGTATGGCACAGCTGGGAGCCATTGCAGTTTGGAGAAATTACAAGAAGGATCCTAAAGCAGCCTTAGCTTCTTATATGAATGCCCTTAAATTGGGTTATACCCGGTCTATCCCTGAAATTTACGAGGCTGCAAACATCCAATTTGATTTCAGCACTCAAAATATTAAAACTCTCATGCAGTTTGTGAAGGCGGAGTTAAATAAAATTTAGAATTTAATAGTTTCAAGTGAACGAGTCCTGATCAGCTAGAGCTGTTCAGGATTTTTTTTGATTTATAAATAACGTGAAATATCAGAATTGATAGGATAGGTTAAAATGATATTGCTAATGAATTCACTAATTCTGTTATAAAACAAAAAAATCACATAGGTAAGGTTAAATATTAATATAGCTGTTTTCCCTCCTTAAACTTTAGGTGATTTGTATTAAATTGGTAATAAAGAAAATATGAATAATTCAACGGAAGGAGTAACCTTATCATCAGCGTTTGTAAAAGATGTAATTGATCTATATGAAGGAAAAGAGTCTTTTCAGAAAGAGCTTAAGAAAATTGCTGAAGGATATGATTTAAGTAATGCAATGAAATTTGTACCTATGCATGTTTATAATCAAATGTGCGACTGGATAGAACAGCAAATTGGACAAGCAAACACCAGGCGTTTAGGTAGGAAAATTGGTGCCACAGCCTACCAGGGTATGCTTGCTAATGGCTTTATTTCAAGTACTGCTACGCCCTCTCAGGTAATGAATGGACTAGCCAAAGTAGCTTCGGTCATGATTAAAGACCCTGAAAAAAGAGGCTGGGAAATTTTGGAGGATAAACCTAAGCATATAATGATGCGAAGAACGCAGACATTTAACAGTACCCTGCAATTTGGATTATTAGACGAGTTAATTCGCGTTGGGAAGGTAGTTTCACCTAAAGTGGAATATGTTAAAGAGGTGGCTAAAGGAGATGAATTTGATGAATACAAAATAACGTGGCTTTAATCGCTGAATTGAACCCAAAGCACCGGAAATTCACTTCCGGTGCTTTTTTATTTGAAACAATTATTTTCTCACATATACCCAGGCTTTTTTACCCGAAGCTAGAGTTTCTTCTACTCTTTTATAATCAAGAACTTCATAGGCATCACTTTGCCTTAGTTCTGCATCAGTAATTTCAAATACAGTCCCTGCAATAAAATCATTCACTTTTAAGGAAGGCACAGCAATAGGATGGGAGCTTTTCCCACTTCTTTGTAAAACCATAGCATCGGTAATTACAAGCTGTTCTACTGTATAAGCTTTCAATTGGTCAGGAAAACCGTTTAAAATCCTTCCGAAAGATGATAGCTGTACTTTTTCTAACTGTAAGGTTCCATAGGAAAATAGCAGATGTTTCATCTTGAAGCTTAGTAATTGAGTATTTCTTCAATTTGTTGAGCTACTTTTTCTGAATCAGGCAGCATCGCTTTTTCCCATACCACATTTAAGCCAATAGCAGGCAAATTAAGTGCGCCATAAGCTTTAACTGGCGCATCTAATTTTTGAAAGCAATGTTGGTTTAGCCTTCCTGCCAATGATTCAGCAAATGAATTCATCAAGGGTTCTTCTGTAAGAACCAATGCTTTTCCATGTATCTCAACACTTGCTTTTACTGTTTCCCAATCTAGTGGATTAAGCGTTCTTAGATCAATTACTTCTATCTGTCCTTTAAATTTTTTAGCTGCAGCCTTAGCCCAGTAAACACCCATTCCATAGGTAATTACCACCATTGATTCTCCGGATCCTATTTTTTCCTCATTAGCCTCCTGCGCTATTCTGGCTTTTCCCAAGGGAACAACGTAATTGGTATCAGGCTCCCAGGTTTTGGCTTCATCTGTTCCTGGTACTTTAGACCAGTATAAACCTTTATGTTCCAGAAAAACTACCGGGTTTGGATCAAGAAACGCTGCTTTCATTAAACCTTTCATATCCGCAGCATTAGATGGATATACTACTTTAATGCCTCTAATGGTTAGTAATGTGGATTCTATACTTCCCGAATGGTATGGTCCACCTCCGCCATAAGCGCCAATAGGTACTCTGATTAAGGACTGAATAGGAAATTGTCCGTTGGAGAGGTAACATGATTTGGATAATTCTTCTACCAACTGATTCATGCCTGGCCAGATATAATCAGCAAATTGAATTTCAACAATTGGTTTAGCACCCACGGCCGACATACCTGCTGTACTTCCCACAATATATGCTTCCTGGATGGGAGTATTAAAAACCCGTCCGTCACCATACTTTTTAGCCAGATTAGCAGCTTCCCTAAATACTCCTCCTAAAGTGCCTCCAACATCCTGACCGTAAAATAAAGCTTCGGGAAATTCTTGCATAATATCATCCACAGCGTGAAGTGCAGCATCTACCATTACTACTTTTTCGGCTCCTTTCGGTTTTCTCTGCCCTCTTTCCTCCGTCACAAAAGTGGGAGCAAATTCGTGATTTTCCACATCAGCTGGATCAGGATCTTCAGCTAATATTGCCTGCTCATAAGCTTCCTGCGCATTTTTATTAGCCTCCATTTCAAGATTCTTTAATTGCTCTTCCGAAATGCCGATATCAAGCAAATACTGGTGGTATTTGGGAATTGGGTCACCCATGGTGTGTAATTCCAGATCATCTGCTGTTCTGTACCATTCCCTTCTTACCCCTGAGGTATGATGTCCCAGCAGAGGACAATTAGCATGAAGCAAAACAGGACCTTTTCTTTTGCGTACATGCGCAATAGCCTCTTCCATTTTATGGTAAGAATCCACGAAATCAGTTCCATTGGCACGTATTCTCTTTAAACCTTTAAAACCGGCAGCAAAATCGTAGGCATCCATAGCACGCATTTCATTACCAGTGGCTGATATGCCCCAATCGTTATCCTGAATCAGATAAATGATAGGTAAATCTTTTAAAACAGCCATCTGAAAGGCTTCTGACACTTCACCCTCAGTTACAGAACCATCTCCAAGTGAGCAAATAACTACAGGTTTTTCCCCCTCATTACCCAAACCATGAGCCTCTTTAAATTTTAAGCCATGAGCCATGCCTGTTGCTGGAATTGCCTGCATACCTGTGGCAGAACTTTGATGAGGAATAGTTGGGAATCCGTCTCTTTTTAAAGACGGATGATTGTAATAGGTTCGGCCACCGGAGAAGGGGTCGTCCTTTTTAGCCATTAATTGAAGCATTAGCTCATAGGGAGAAAGGCCCAGACCCAGTAGGAAAGATTCATCCCTGTAATACAATGCAGCATAGTCTATTGGTTTTAATTGTAAAGCCACAGCTAACTGAATGGCTTCATGTCCTCTGGAAGTACTATGCACATATTTGGAACATATTGCTTTGTTCTCGTCATATATTTCTGCCATTCTTTTGGCCGTTAGCATTAATTGATAGGCCTTTAATAAAATATCTTCGCTTAATTTTTCCTGACTTTTATTGCTGGTTTTCGTGCTCATTCTTCTTTTTTTTCTACCTTCGTTGCACCCCAAAATTAGTTATTTTTGGGTTAAGGATAAGGTAATTATTTACATATTTGACGAGCGTAAAATTTGATTACATCAATGGCAATTACTAAAGAAAATATCAGCAAATGGTTTGAAGAATTGCAGGCTTCTATTTGTAAAGCAGTAGAGCAGGAAGATGGAAAAGGCTACTTTAAATCAGATATTTGGCAGCATAAGGCAGGCGGAGGTGGAAAATCAAATCTGATGCTCAATGGTAATATTTTGGAGAAAGCAGGTGTAAATTTTTCTGCAGTGGAAGGTAATGCACCGATGGAGTTATTAAAAACGCTGGAAGTTGACAAAAACAATGAAGAAGCCTTAAAATTTTTTGCCACTGGAGTGTCTATTGTAATGCACCCGAAGAGCCCGATGGTACCAATTATTCATATGAACGTACGTTACTTTGAATTAAGTAATGGTGTTTATTGGTTTGGAGGAGGAATTGACCTCACTCCACATGTGATTGTAAAAGATCAAGCTGCCTATTTTCATAAGCAGTTAAAAGATGTTTGCGATTCGCATGATAAAACCTACTATCCAGAATTTAAGAAGTGGGCAGATGATTACTTTTACCTCCCACATAGAAGTGAAACGAGAGGAGTAGGGGGCATTTTTTTTGATAGATTATCTCAAACGGAAGTTAAGAGCAAGGTAGATATATTCGAGTTTGTAAAAAGTGTAGGCCAGATTTTTGCGCCTACTTACACCCAACTAATGCGTGTTAACAGGCATAAGGAGTTTAATGACAGCCATATACAGTGGCAGCATCTACGAAGAGGCCGCTATGTAGAATTCAATTTAGTATGGGATAGAGGTACTAAATTTGGCTTGCAAACCGGTGGTAGAACAGAATCTATTTTGATGAGTATGCCTCCTGTAGCCCGATGGGAGTATGATTATCAAGCTGAATTAGATTTTGAAAAAGAAACGAATGATCTATTGAAAAAGGGAGTGGATTGGATTAGCTTAGAGTAGTTTAAAATCTTCTTGTCTATTAATAATATATGTAGATAGATAGAATTGTGCGATTAGTAGTAATGACTTACCGATGTAATAAAGAGGTCTCTTTTCTAATTTTTCTAAAAATATCTTTTCATAGTTTTAGGTCTTGTTAAAGGAAGTTTCACTATAACATAAAGAGATATGAATCACTTGATAAAAACTAAATTTTTATTCCTATTTGCTTTACTTAGCTCGCTTATTTTTAGCTGCAAAGATGATATCCCGACAATTGATACTTTAAGCGACACTTTGACAAGCTTACCAGTAGATACAGGCGGAAAACATACAGCTCAACTACTGGGCTCAACAGATGCTGCTTTTGGTTACTACATATACCTTCCGGGCGGCTACGAAGAAGTCAATGCAAATTATCCCATGATGATCTTTCTACACGGTAAATCAGAAAGAGGGGATGGTACTAGTGATCCAGAAGTTTTGGAAAAGGTTTTACGAAACGGTCCTCCCAAAATGATTGAAAAGGGAGAATGGAGTACAAAGTATCCTATGATTGTGGTTTCTCCTCAATATCATGGAAATACTGGGAATGCCAATAATTGGGGTGCTGGAGAGGCCAGTAATTTGAAAAGGTTTATAGAATATTTGATAGATAATTATCGCATAAATAAAAAGAGAATATACCTAACTGGTATGAGCCATGGTGGGAATGGTGTTTATGATTATTTGACTAATGTAGGAGATTCGCTTAGCTATATTGCTGCTGCTGCGCCAGTGGCAGCTTATGGAGCTAATAAGGGTTTTGTAAACTCAGTCAATACTCCAATTTGGATATTTGTTGGAGATCAGGATGTGACGAATATGAATACCTCTCTTACGTTCCGAAATAAGTATAATGACCAAAGTCCATCTCCAGTTCATCAAGCTAAAATAACTATTTTTAATCAAGCGGGGCATAACGTTTGGGATAGGACATATTCCAGAATGGGTACTGTTTTAACAGATTCAAACTATGATCCTTTTGATCAAAGTTTGTATGATTGGATGTTTCAATTTGAGAGAAAGGATTAATTTATATAAGTAATATCCATCAAATTATCTAAGGCCTCTGCAAGAGGCTTTTTTTATGAATTCCTTACAATTCATTTGATGCAAATTTAAATTTTTATCTCAACTCTAAATAAAGATTTATTCGTAAAATTCTCGATACATTGCATAATTTTAGATCTTATTTTATTTGCCTATATAATTGAGTGAAACCTTCCTGATTATATATTTTAAGCTAAATTTGCCCTATGCTAGAACAACTCATAGAATGGGACCAGCAATTATTTCTATGGCTCAATAGCTTTCATGCTGATTGGCTGGATCCAATTATGCTAGCTATCACAGGAAAAATCATCTGGTTTCCCCTTTACGCTGTTATACTTTTCTTTATAATCAGAAAACTGAAATGGAGAAGCATATATATGTTACTGGCTTTTGCTTTGCTCATAACCTTAGCAGACCAATCAGCTTCAGGATTTTTCAAGCCCTTCTTTGAGAGGTTAAGGCCATGCCATCAGCCAGGAATTATGGAATTTGTACATACCCTCAAACATTGTGGTGGGCAGTATGGTTTTGCCTCCAGCCATGCCTCCAATACATTTGCACTGGGTATTTTTATGTGGTTTCTTTATAGAAATATTTATGGAAGATTAATGATCCTATGGGCAGTTTTAGTATCCTATTCAAGAATCTATGCAGGTGTACACTATCCAGGAGATATTATTATGGGAGCAATTTTGGGTTTACTATCAGCATTGATTGTATATTATTTATACAAAAGAATTTTCCCTAATGACTTAGAGAAAATTCATGGTTTTGTATAGCATATCTTTGTAAGATGCTCCTATAGGTATAGCTTTTACTTTAATATGTACGCTTAAGTCTTCTATAAAATCAATTTTCTCGAGATTCACAATGAAAGAACGGTGAACTCTGACAAATCTGTAATCTGGCAGTTTTTTCTCTACACCTTTCATAGTATGGTGTACTATATATTTTTTGGCCTCGGTGTTAATTACTACATAGTCTGCAAGTGCTTCTACAAAAAGGATATCAGTCAATTTGAGGTGAATAATTTTACCATCGCTCTTGATAAAGATGTGTTCAATTAAATCTTTCTTTTTGCGGAAAGCCTCAATGTTAATTTTTGCTTTATTGATAGCCTGACTAAACCTATCGTACTCAAAAGGCTTAACCAGGTAGTCCGTTACTTTCTGGTCAAATGCATCTACCGCATAGCTATCGTTGGCAGTTACCAATATCACTTCGTATCCATTATTTAGCCTGGCTACCAGTTCTATACCTGACATCTCAGGCATTTGCACGTCCAGGAAAATAATATCTATGTCATGCTCCTCCAATAAGTCAATTGCTTTGGTGGCGCTATCTGCTTCTATGATGAGCTTTAACCCTGAAGTTTCTTTTATTTGTTTGCTGATGTATTGTCTGAAAATTGGATCGTCATCCACCACCATGCAATTTAATTCTGAAGCCATAATCAGTTAAGTTATTAATTTCTATTTACAAGTTTATGTACATATTTCCCAATTATATCGAATTCTAAGTTCACTTCATCATATTTTTTGATTTTTTTGAAGTTTGTGTGAAAAAAAGTGTATGGAATGACAGCTACTCTAAAGGAACTATCCGTTACATTAAAGCAAGTGAGACTAACACCATTGATACAAATGGAACCTTTTTCTACTAAAACGTTCAGCTCACTGTCATATTCAAAATCGAATAGCCAACTCCCATCTGCTTCTGAAATTCCCAAACACTTCGCCTTAGAATCAACATGGCCTTGTACAATGTGGCCGTCTAATCTGCCGTTCATTTGCATGCATCTTTCCAGATTCACAAAGTCCCCTGATTTTATCTGGGCTATATTTGATTTTTGTAAAGTTTCGTCTATTGCCACAACGGTATGAGCATCAGGATGCAATTCAGTAACTGTTAAGCAAACACCATTGTGAGAAACGCTCTGATCGATCTTTAATTCTTTGGAAATCTCGCTTTTTATAGTCAATATAAGATTGCCTCCTTCCTTAATAGCGGATTGTACTTCCCCCAGAGTTTCAATAATTCCTGTAAACATACTGTAATATTACGTAATTGTAATTTTAATTAAAAACCGACATGAGTTGAAAAAGTTGTTTTATTCCATAAAGGAAATTATTCATTAGAAGTAATTTAAATCATTGCAATGATTTACTTAACATGAAAATTTTATAGGTATAAAGAAGATGCTACAATTTATATGATTCAAATATCCAACACAACTTTAATATGTAGGACTACTCAAAAGCAAATTTTAATTTTAAAAATAGGTTTTCAATTTCAGATAAAAGTAGGTTTTTTACTGATTGATTGATCCTCATTTAACTATAGTCCTAAAAGTGAGGTTAATTCGTGGAGTTTTCACTTTTTTAGTAGGGGGTAGACGATGCAACCAATGGCTTTGTGTTTCTCCTTTCATCACTAATAAACTGCCATTTTCAAGTATTAGTGAGACAGTTTCTTTGCTATTTTTATGTTTAAAGGCAAACTTTCGTTCTGCACCAAAACTCATGGATGCAATAGCTCCGTTTCGTTTCAGGTCTTTTTCTCCATCGCTGTGCCAAGCCATACCTTCACTGCCGTCATGGTATAAATTGAGTAAGCAGGAATTATAAGATTCACTGGAATGCTTTTCTACTAATTTTTTCAGAATTATTAGCTCCTTTGTCCAATTTAATGCTTTTTTAGTTTTATTAGAATAGGTATATTCAAAACTTTCATCTCCATACCAGGCCACTTTTCTTTTGGTGATAATATGTTTGCCAAACATTACCGCTTCATCATTTTTCCAAACGATATTTTCAACGAGCTTATGATAAAATTTCTGAGATTCCTGTGGTTTTGTTATTAAACCATAATAGTTGACAATGCCATCGTAGGGGAGAAGGTTTGCTGAAGAGTCAGGGAGACTATCGAATAAATCCATTGTTTAAAAGTGAGTTTACATACTATACTCAGGTACCAAGAAAATGTTTATCATCATGCAGTTTTCACTCCGATTTTATTAAATCCAGAACCTGCTTCCTTGTTGTCAGTGTTTTTCGTTGTCCCATTTTGTTGAAGGTGTCTCGTCCTATATTGGCATATCGCCAATGTAAGAATAGTAGCTTTGAATTGGGAAGTGGCCTTGTGCGGCTATGATTTCTTACAAAATGTGTGTGCCTAGTATGGACATCTGGTATCGAAGATACCAAATTATTCCAGAGGGTGCAAGTCCCTTGGAGGCAAGTTGCTGAAGCCTGTTAGTAAGCCGCACGCGTGTCGCTGAAGCATTGGCGTAAGCACAAGCTGGTTTTGCGTGAGGAATGCAGTGTGAAGAAAGCGGGACTACAAAATCCGGTGCTGACGAACAGGAAGTACATACAGAGGCACGGTTGAGTGGGTAAGCATCCGCTAGCTAGCGGATTGCAACGCCCTTGTCCAGCAAACTCTTCTGTGTGCATGTATCAGGAATCGGAGGAAGGAATATGCCCTTTCCTGGGTAGATCTCCTGATGTCTGGAACATTGGGGGAAGTCAGCATGTAAGCTTCCCCAAAAACCGAACTGTTTAAAAGTATAAAAATATTTATTAATTTTAAACAGTAGTTATGAAGAAGAGCAAATTTTCACCACAACAAATAGCACGGATTTTAAAAGAATTCGATAACGGTAAAACGGCTCAAGAGATCAGTCGTGAAGACGGAGTAAGTACGGCAGCTTTCTATAAATGGCGAGAGCGTTATGCTGGAATGAATGGTAAGGAACTTAAACGGCTGAAAGATTTAGAAGAGGAAAACAGCAGGCTTAAACAAATGTATGCCAGCCTTTCCCTTGATCATGAGCTTGCAAAAGAGATCATTGAAAAAAAGCTATAAAGCCCTGCCGTAAACGCGAGATAATAAAAGAATTAGTTCATTACGGCATCAGGAGGGCATGCCGTGTACTCAACTTGAGCAAGAGTGTTTTCTATTTTAAGCCACAACCTCAAGATGATAGTGAGATAGAGGAAGCCTTGCGAGAGAAGGCTGAAGAGCACAGCGAGGAAGGTTTTTGGTCCGCTTATGATCGTTTGCGTAAAGAAGGAAAACCACGGAATCACAAAAGGGTTTACAGGGTTTATAAGAGTATGAAGTTAAGCTTGAGACGTAAAGTAAAGACGCGTTTTGTAAGGGTAAAAGAACTATTAGAAGTGCCAGAGAACCTTAATCAGACATGGAGTATGGATTTTGTAACCGATGTACTGGATAACAAAAGACGATTTAGAGCTTTTACCATCATTGATGATTATAATAGGGAAGCCCTTCATTTAGAGGTTTATTTTTTATTGCCTAGCAGTCGGGTGATATGGATATTAAATCATTTGATCAACCGCAGAGGAAAGCCTGATAAGATAAGGATGGACAACGGGCCCGAATTTATAGCCAACTTGGCCTCAGAATGGAGCCAGATGCACGGGATTGAATTTCAGTACATCCAACCTGGAAAACCAACACAAAACGCCTATATTGAGCGTTTTAATGGAAGTTATAGAAGAGGTGTATTGGATAAATATATTTTTGAGAACCTTAACCAAGTCAGAGATCAAACCCAGGTTTGGATGGAAGACTATAATACGAAAAGGCCACATGATGCCTTAGGAAAAATGGTACCACTGGAATTTTCAGAATTTACCTCTGTTTGCGGTACCGCCAACAGAGGTAAAGCGTTAACTTTTGACATATAAGCAGTTCTAATTAGGGGAAGCCTACAGATTAGCAAATAGTCCTTTGACATTTGATTTAGAGTAACAAGTTCATAATTACCTTCTGATTTTATTTTTTCAGAAAGTGGCTGTATTATTTCTGCAACTGTATTGCGCTCAAAGTTTTCTGATTTTATTGCAGCTTCCTTTTTTAAAAGCCGGAGTGCCTTATGATGTGAATTTTAGGAGCGTAAGACCAATAATAGCCTAATTTTTTCTTTTGGATCTGCCTTCACAAAAAGCAGGCTGTCCAAAAGAAAAATTTACTTAAAAAGGTTGGATTTCAGCACAGTTCATTGTTACCAGCTTTTTTTAATTAGTTTCAGAACCACATATGCCAATGTACCAGTCCTTATTTGGCTTGTAAACAGTCCAAAATAAGCTACCCACCATTCTTTACCTGCATTAAAGAATTCTGAACAATCTGTGCTCCATTTCATTATTTCAAGTCCTTCAATATCGGAGAAGAAGTAATTCAGGAAGTCAATTAAATATTCTCCTTTCTCTTTAACCGTTTTCCTGTTTGTATTGAATATGGAGAATCCATAAAAGCATTAACAAAGTTCCCGTTTCTATTTGGGAATTTCGATTCATATCTCTTAACTCTCTGATTGATTTCAAATTTATTATCAACGGTTTCTTCTTGATCGAAATAGAAATAGGAGTTGATAGTATTGTTATCGAGTAATCCCCTTACAAAAGGTTTTCTTAAATCTAAATCATAAAAAGGTCCAAGAAATTCTTCAAGCCCAATTTCTATACCACTCTGGTCTAATTCATCATAGTCAGTCCGCAGTATAGGTAGTGATGTTCTATTACCTTTTGAACAGGCTCTATTCAAGTGATAATTACTTTCAAAATTGACTATTTCTATCGTCTGCCTTGCAACTACCAAATGACGTTCATATTTATCTTCAGGTATTTTGCCTTCATAATTTTCTTCTATCCTAAATATTGGAAAAAGCAGTCCTCCTCCTTTTTTTTCAAAATCGGCCGTCTTTGAAGTGACTTCTTCATCTTTTATTTCTTCAATATTGATTAACATCTAGTTTGATCAATTGCTGGTAACGACCGTATAAAACCCGTTTGTTATACTGGCCTAAGAAATACTGAAAGTAGTAATTTATGCTTTCTCCGCAAACTGACACACTTCATTAATTGCAAAAGCTTAGAATAATTAAGCACCATACTTGACCAAAGCAATATCTTTGGTTGCCAGCTATGAAAAGCAAGCATAAATTACGGGATATTTAGCAGAAACTTACCTACAAGGTGCTGAGCAAATGGGTTTTATATCATGTTACCACACGTTTATTATAATACGTCTTTCCACCTGTCTGATTCAGCAAATTGTTTGATGATGCTGTTTCTTTTTACTAATAAGTCGGTCATATATGCTGTCAAGAATAATCCGTTTGCAATGATACCAAGTGGTCCGAGCGGTGAGGTGAAATCAAACTTGTCGGTCATAATTGTCCGTCCGTTTTGGGAGTGAAAATGATGCTCATGTCTGAAGCTTTTAAAAGCTCCTTTGGTCATTTCGTCTACAAAAAATGTCGGTGAGTTGAATTCGGTAATTCGGGTAGTTAACTTTTGATTGATACCTAAATGCTTAGCCCTCCAAGTTACAAAGTCATCAAGTCCAATTAGTCCGCTAGTTGTGCCAGCAATTGCTTCTTCGTTGGTGTGGTCTGTTGAGATTTTATGTAAGTCTATGCTTCTTGAAAGGTCAAAGCAACGCTCGATAGGAGCTTCAATGACTGTTTCAAGTGTAATTAGTGGCATGTATGATTCTGCTCTATGTGTGGTAACGTTAAGAATATAGGGCGTTGGGCATTTTAAGGCTCCAAGTTACCAATTCTTGACATATTTTCTTAAATGTAATCATTTTCAGCTTTAGCACTATTTGCCCAATGACCTATATTTAGTGTTGGCTACTTTTTATTTATTTAAATGTCCCGCCAATTATCCAAAACAGTGTTGAAAATAGCATCCATAATAAAAAGATGAATGTCCAAAATTTCAGCACAATTTTGTTCCAAAAATAAGTAAGAACACCATCGTTCTCATATCCAAATTCTTCAGCCATGTCTCTAGTCTTAAACCATAAATAAATACCAAATGAAGTCAATAGCAACCCTATGGCTTTTAACGGTGCAAGAATGTCTATCCAAATTGCTCCAAATTCTCCTATTAAGAATACGAGTATGCCGTATCCTATAAATTTTCCAAAAGTCATATTAATAAATTGGTGTAGAGGTAATTGTCTTTTACTTTTTATTTCTTTTACTTAAGTATTTTTCAAAGTCCCAATCTACCATCATTCTATTTTCTCTTTCAGTTCTTTGAGGATTCTGTTTAATAAATTCATCATAGTAGTACCCTTCACATTCAATGACCTTAAAATAATAATTCAACGTCATAATTAGGTATTCTTTATTAAAAAATTCTTGGATTCTAAATTCTGCTGGTATTTTGTTTTCAAGTAATGGTTGTATTAACAAATAAGACTGCAAGTCAAATTTATAAGCACCAAGGTCATCAGAATGAAAAATTATAATTTCTGAGGAATTATTCTTAAATCTAAGGTTGATGTTTATTGAAAAGCCACCTGTGGAAAGAGTTCTTTTAAATTGCCAATCTTTACATATCTGAAAAGAATCCGTCTCGATTGTTTTTTCTTTTATTTGAAAGTTAGGTTTAAATGCTGAATTCGATTTATTAAGTTCTTGGATGTCAATGCCCAATTCACTTAATAAGAAATTAGATTTTGAGGCTGAATACAAACCCATAAACTTTTTGAGTTCATCTGCATTTATAGTTTCTGTTTTTTTAAGTTTTACCTTTTTCTTTCTTTTGTATTTTTTTGTGTATGAATTGGCTTTAAGGTTATTTAGCTCATCTCCCCTAAAGGATATTTGAAAAACCTGTTGTTGTCCACTTTTAGTAGGTGGTTCATTGGCGTGTTCAACCCGTATTTCTATTGATTCCAATTCTTGGCTTAGAACTACAAAATTCGATGAAGTTAATAATATAATAATCAAGATATGCTTCATGTAGAATTCTTATCTGTATGTTATTAAAGTATTGAAATAAATATTTCGTTCTTTCATTTTCGAGCTTCCTAGTTATCTTGCGAAGTAAATGGCTTTGCTATATGAGGAATTGTAGCCAACGCCCGTATAAGATTAGTTAGGCGATAGGTAAAGATAATGTTTGCAATTTACTAATTAGCAAAAACTGCTTTGCAGTTTTGTAAATTATCAAACATTACGAAATCTGCAAACAGATTTTGCGGAGTTTCAAAAAGCGAAGATATGTCGTAACCTACTGACGCCTAATTAATTTTATACCATGTTGTGCTTAGTTATTGTTCTCACAGTCAGGTACTCACAAGAAAATACTCGAGTCAAAAAACTCAGTCCATTTACACAGAAACTAAGTGCCAATTGGAGTAGCTGAAGCTTGCGATTTTGTGTGTTCAAAATCTGTTTTGACTGAATTGGCTTAATCAACAAGCTTTATAATTGTGTTGTTCTAAGTCTATTTTTATTGAAATATTCAATCAGAGAACTGTATTTGATTAGAATAAATTTAGCTGGCTAACTTTTTTGGGATGGAAAGTTCCGATAATCATAAAAGGGTTATGTGAAACATAGTGGTTTCTTTGAGTTGTGCCTAAGTAAAAGTGAAGGTCTTTAGTTTGTGCAAAGTCATTGAAGTATTTTTTTCGTACATCTTCAACCGCTTTGAATTCGTTTCCCTCATGTTTTGCAAGACATCTCCAAAACAACTGACCTGTTTCCCAATCTTCAATCATCATATTACTCTCTTTTCCTTGGTCGTCTGTAAAACGGAATTTAAATTTATAAGGAAGTTTTTTAACAACTTGAAACTCTCCTTTTTTGTTAGTTTCAAATAAGTTATATTGGGAAAGCGCATCTAATTTTTTTTGACTCCATTCGCGGTCCACAGGTTCTGCATAGAAATCTAAAACTTTGGTTGGTTTAAAAACCGCTAATGAAGTACATTTACTTTTATCCTTTGCTTCGGCAATTAGTTCTGCTAAATTGTAATGAATTTTTTCTAAGCAAAACTTTTTCCGCTCTTCCCAATTTCTTGCAGTATCTATATGACCTAACACTTCAATTTTAGTATCTAAAGTTTTTGGTCTATAACTGTCAGGTCTAAAATCGCTGGTATTTTTTACCAAATCTAACTCAATCCAATCATACTTTTTGTATTGCTCTTTGTAATCCCTCTTGCGAAATGGTACAGGATAAATCCTTATCCAACTGCCATCTTCTCGAAAACCTGCTGTGCAAACCAACTCATCATACTTGCCTGATATAGTCGGATAGGTTTTAACTGCGATTAGAATTTTAGTTAGAGCCATTTTCTAAAGATGTTTTACCGTATAATTAAAGTTAGGCAGGTTATTAATTGATTTAGCTAAATGTGTTCTATGACATTGACAAGGTTCTGCTTCGAAACATGTTAAAGCTACTCTGTTATATTTAATAAGTAAATCTATAATCTCTTCTTGTTCAGTTAATGTCTCTTTTAAAGTAGTTTCTGTATAGTCTTTGAATAAAATATCATAATCTTTCTGAGTGTTAAGCTCTCTTCTTTTGTCAGAATTAATCCCAACATTTGGAATATGTAAATATTCAATGCCTAAACTGTTGCAGTATTTTGTAAGAAGTGTTTTACTAAAACCAAACTTCATACTTAAAGGGTTTTTCCTGACATCAATTAATAATTTGACATCGTTCACTATTAGCTTTTGTAAATATTTTTCTAATGAAATACCCTCATAACCAAGTGTAAATAGTCCTATTATATTGGATTTAGGCTGAGCTTTATCTACTCTTTCATGAAGTTTTCCTGGTAAGACTTCTTTCGAAATAGTGCTGTTAACAGCGTAAAATGGAAAGTTTAAATAAGTATGTTGTACAAGTCTATTAGTGCTCATAGAACCATAGTCGTTTATGACTTGTCTTAAGGTACTTTGATCTTCTTTCTTAAGTTTTGTAAAATAAAGCACTTGATCCAACTTTTTATAAGAACTTTCATTTTCAGAAAGTTGTCCTTTTCTTACCATCGTATTCATATCTGCCTTTGCAGAATAAGAGTAACAACCAAACTTATAAGGCACAAAATCATACTCAGGATTTTTCTTTTTCATAGAATAGAGGAAAAGCAATTTTTGAAATCTAATCTTTTCTAATTCTCCACCCAATAAATCAATTAAAGCTAAAATAATTTTTCTCCTATAAAACATACCACAAATGTACATAGATAGAAATCCTGTGTCGTATTAAGAATCTATTTCTTTTAAGATTTTTTTGTTAAAAACACGTATTTCCTCAAATTAAGCACAACGCCACTGTATAAATTCGTGGCTGATTAAAAGTATAAAAATTTCAGTTAACTACCGAGGCAATCCGAAGGATTGGCTTATTAAATTAATTTTTCACTAATAAGGCAATTCTGCGGATTGCCGGCCTATCTACAAAGAGCTGAAGCAACAATAACCTACTAACAGCCATGATTTATGACAGAATGTTAGCATCTTTTTAATTGTTATCTGGCATATAGAAGTCATGGAACCCTCCAACAATTTTTTCCGTCAAATAAAAAATTTTATCAAAGTCTTGCTCCTCAGAATTACTAACCAGTCTTCCATAGCCACCCCATGCTCTTGAGCGTATTAATACTATGCCGTATTCTGGTACAAAATAGTAGTTCATTTCCTCATCTTCGCCATGGGGATCATCCAATAAATATTTATATACAGTATATTGCCTGTCGTATTTTATATATCGTAATCCTTTGTATTGCAGACGATATTCAGAAGTATCTTTTAAATGCTGAAAAGTCTTTGGTGAATTTGATATTGGGAGTTCATAAACTTGTCGCAAAGTATCTCCTTCATAATCAATTTCAGTATAGCTCAGATTGTAAATAGAGTCTCCAAATGAACTTGAATCCAGCCTACTATAGATAGTGTCGATAGGCCCTCCTTGTCTGCTGATATTTATAAAACGCAGAGGCATTTTTCCACTTTGTTGTTTATCTTCCTCCTTTGCGCAAGAAAATTGAATAATTAAAGAAAGTGCCAGTATGAATGTAATTAGTCTACTCATTGTATTAATAGCAATTGATGTTAACAAGCGAACATCAACACCAAGGTGTTGATATACCTATTATATTTCTAGCAATCTAATGGATTATTTATATTTATGAAAGCATTTGTTGCAACATGCGTGTAAATTTCTGTAGTATTACTGCTATTATGCCCCAATAAAGCTTGTATATAGCGTAAATCTGTGCCTCCTTCTAATAGGTGAGTAGCAAAAGAATGTCTTAAAGTATGAGGAGTGACTCTTTTTCGAATGCCTGCCCTCTTGGCAGCCTGAGTTACCACTTTTGCAATGCTGCTACCGCTATATGCCTCTCCTGTGAACCCCTCAAATAGATAAACCTTTGGGGAATAAGCTTTATAATATATTCGAAGCTGTTTTAACAGGCGCTCACTCAACAGACTCAGGCGATCTTTATTACCTTTTCCTCCGCGCACTTTTATAGCCATTCTGGCACTATCAATATCAGTAATTTTTAGCCCAATTAGTTCACTTCTTCTCAAACCTGCAGAGTATAACAGGCTAATAATACACTGGTGCTTCAGGTTATAGGTTTTGTTGATCATAACTAATATATCTTCCTTGCTTAGCACTTCGGGTAACTTCTCTGTCTTTGTAGGCCTGGGAAAATCATAATACCTATTGGGCATCTTGTGGACTACCTCATAATAGAATTTAATAGCATTAATATGCTGATTGACACTGGAATCACTTTTTCCTTGTCTCATTAATGATTTTATAAAGGTGCTTATTTCAGTTTCTCCTAAATCATTTATTGGTTTTTTAATATGAAAATTAATGAACTGTTCAAAACAGTAAATATAAGTTCTCACAGTATTAACCGAGTATTTTCTAATTTCAAGCTCATTTAAATAGGCATCGGGACATGCTTTATAGCCTTTAGCTAATTCTCTCTTCCTATATCCATCAATAACTAAACTAGGATCATCACAACCTATCCATCCCTTTTTACTGAAATAGCGCATATCAATCCAGGCAACTCCCTTAAAGGTGCTGAGAATAGCTTCGTAATTTGTTTTATTATTTTTAATGTAAGCCATTTGACCTTTGCTATGCCATTTAGGGTGAGGTAGACTCTTTACTAAAGCTTGTATAACCTTATCAGGATAAAATTTCAGACCTATCATCCGCTCGCCATTTATCTCAATATGCCTTAAACTGATCATTTTTTTTATTTCCTTCATTATTGTAGTAGTAGATGATTGTTGGTTAAACTCGGTAGTTCGTAACCAGAATCAAAAAATTAGCGTAGATTTAAACGTATAATAAACGTATAATAAACGTTAAAATCTACGCTTATGAAGAAATGCCCTAACTGCAAAGAAAAAATTACTGGCAGGTCTGATAAGAAGTTTTGCTCGCCCTATTGTAAATCTAATTATCATTACGAGCAGAATAAGGAAAATGAAAATAGCCTTTTTAAGCAAGTAGATAGGCAGCTTAAGATCAACAGAAAAATTCTCAAAAGCTTTAATAAAGCAGGTAAAGCCACTATTCGTAGAGATAAGTTGTTGGCAGAAGGTTTCGATCCAAAATATTTTACCCACTACTGGAAGAATTCTAATAAAGATGTTTACCTCTTTTGTTATGAATTTGGTTTCCTGGCTAAAAAAGATGCTAAGGGAATTGAGCGCTTCATTTTAGTACAATGGCAGCCTTACATGAATTGATTTTCCTTCATAAGTGATAGTAGCCAATTTCAAACGCTTACAAACATTTACAAACGATTACAAAAGACTGTAAACGTTTATCAACCGGCTGATTTTTATCTCCTCCTGCACCTTTGTGATGTTGCCGCTGGAAATGCGCTAACTGAAATAAATAAATGTTTTACTAAAAATTAAAACCATGTACAATTTAAAAAACAATGTGCAATTAATCGGTCGCTTAGGTGCTAAGCCTGAAATGAAAACTTTCGAAAACGGTAAAAAATTAGCCAATATTAGCCTGGCTACCAATGAAAGCTACAAAAACCAAAAAGGGGAGAAGGTAGAAGAAACGCAGTGGCACAGGCTCACAGCATGGGGAAAAATAGCAGAAATTGCTGAAAAATATACTGATAAAGGCTCTGAAGTGGCTATTTCTGGTAAATTGGTTTATAATTCCTATGAAGACAAACAAGGTGAAAAAAAGTATACCACCGAAATTCATGTGAATGAATTGGTGCTCTTGGGGAGTAAATAAAATAACCAATAAAAAAAGCTTCTGAAATTATTTTCAGAAGCTTTTAATTTTTAATGTGTGTCCTACCAACCTGTTATTCCTTACCCATAAAAGGATATTTATAATCAGTAGGTGTTACAAAAGTTTCTTTAATAGTTCGTGCCGATACCCACCTTAATAAATTAAGTTTAGAACCAGCTTTATCGTTGGTACCAGAACCTCGTGCACCACCAAATGGCTGCTGACCTACTACTGCTCCTGTAGGTTTATCATTAATATAAAAATTCCCTGCTGCGTTAGAAAGTTTTTTTGTTGCTAACTCAATAGCATAGCGATCTTTACTCAAAATAGATCCTGTAAGTGCATAAGGGGAGGTCTCATCAACTAAAGTTAAAGTGTCTTCAAAATTCTCTTGCTGATAAACATAAATAGTTACGACAGGGCCAAAAATTTCTTCCCTCATAGATTCATACTGTGGATCTTTGGTCTCGATTACGGTTGGCTGAATAAAGTATCCTTTGGAGTCGTCATACTCACCTCCGGCAATTACTTCAGCAGTATCACTTGCTTTGGCACGATCAATATAGCCTGCAATTTTATCGAAAGATTTCTTGTCTATTACAGCATTAAAGAAGTTTTCAAAATCCTCAGTTGGCCCCATTTGAATATCTTTCACATCTTCAATAACATATTGCTTCACTTCTTCCCAAATATTATTAGGAACATAAACCCTGGAAGCTGCTGAGCACTTTTGTCCCTGGAATTCGAAAGCACCTCGGGTAATAGCTGTTGCTAATTCTTTGGCATCAGTAGTAGGGTGGGCGATGATGAAGTCTTTTCCGCCTGTTTCACCTACAATTCTTGGGTAGGACTTGTAGCGAGTGATGTTTTCACCAATAGTTTTCCAAATATTTTGAAAAACACCTGTGCTACCTGTAAAATGTATACCTGCAAAATCAGGATGCTTAAAAATAACGTCACCTGTGGTAGGTCCGTCCACGTAAATCAGGTTAATCACTCCGTCCGGCAAGCCAGCGGCTTTAAAAACCTCCATAATTACCTGTGCTGCATATATTTGGGTGTAAGCAGGTTTCCAAACTACGGTGTTTCCCATCATAGCAGCACTGGAAGGTAAATTACCTGCAATAGCTGTAAAATTGAATGGAGTTAAAGCAAATACGAAACCTTCCAAAGGTCTGTATTCTGATCTGTTCCACACACCTGGAGATGATTCGGGCTGTTCACTATAAATTTCTGTCATGAACTGCACATTGAACTTTAAAAAGTCAATCAGTTCACATGCTGAATCAATTTCAGCCTGGTAAGCATTTTTTGATTGCCCCAACATGGTGGCCGCGTTGATCTTTTGTCGGTAAGGACCGGATATCAGATCAGCTGCTTTTAAAAATACAGATGCTCTGTGCTCCCATGAAAGACTGGCCCATTGTTCCTTGGCTGCCAAAGCGGCTTTAATGGCCTGCTCCACATGGCTTGCATCTCCTTCGTGGAAATGTCCTAACACGTGTTGATGATCGTGAGGTGGATTTAATGGTTTTGTGTTTCCGGTTTTCACCTCATCTGCACCAATATACATAGGTACATCTACTTGTTTAGATCTGGCCTCTTTCAAAGCTTTCTTCAATTCTTCTCGCTCCGGAGTACCCGGGGCATAGCTTTTTACGGGTTCGTTTTCTGCAAATGGTACTTGGTAAATTCCTTTAGGCATATCTTATAAATTATTTGTTAGTAAAACCTTTGAGAAGTAAGAAAATACTTCATCAGATAATTGTAAAATTACTTATTTTATTTTGCTTGCCCTCTATGAAAAATAGAATTTTAATCATGTTAAATGAGGACTGGCATTTATGATAAAAACACAAGTTAAGTTACTTGTTAGAGAATAAATTCAATTCAGAAATTTTCTGTTTATGTCTAATAACGACTGTAATCTAAAAAGTTGAGTAAGTAGAATTTTTTTTCGCCAGGAGTTCGGCTGTTGAACAAAAACAATGGACACAACCACACCTACGGTGCAATTATGCCCATATATTCCCCCTTAATATTAATTACCAAAAATATCTTTAAGCTTATCCTTGGCTTTTTTCTTTAACTTTTCTTTTTCCTCTTCGGCTCTTTTCCTTGCTTCTTCCTCGGCTTTCAATCTCAACCTTTCGGCTTCATTTCTGGCAGAATCTTTAGCCACATCTATAGCGGTGTTAACCTGCTCCTTAATTTTATCTTTTTCCTCTTTAACCTTATCAGCAATAGCGGATTTTACTGATCCTGCTACTGTTTGTCCTCCTTCATTGGTTGCTTTTCCTAACTTTATATCAGGGTTGTCATAAGTACCGCCAATAAGGAAATTTAAATTTACGGAACTCCCTATTAAATCAGTTTTGGTGCCAAGCAACCCGGAAATGGCTTGATTAGCCGCTGTACCAATACTTCCTGTAGGCACATTCATTTTTAAATTATACCCTATGTCTCCTGTGAAAGCAGTGTAGCCGTCAATTGTAGCTTTGTAATTTCCAAAATTGATGTCAAAAGGCTGTACGCTTAATCGACCTTCTTTAATTTCTGCCTTCAAAAGCAAATCTTTCAGATTAACGGTATTTGTTTTGTCTAATTTCGATAAAGAGGTTACACCACTGATTATTTTAGAATCTACAATAGCAGCTTGTGTAATTTTAACCAATCCGGAGCCAGCCAATGTGGCCAAGTCAGGCATCATTTCATTTGTCATTAACCCATTTACACTAAAATCTGTACTGAATTTTCCGGTCATTTTTTCAGCCACAGGTACAAATTTTTGAACTGTTACTACACTTTTAAAAGTTTCGGGTATGCTTAGCTGAGAAATGCCCAATGTAAAATTAAATTTAGGTTCATCCTCATCCTGGGTATTGTAATTGCCTGCCATATTAATATTACCGCCCAACATGTCAAACTCCATTGGGTCTAAAGATAAAATACCGTCTGCTACAGTAATGAGTCCGCGTGCATTGTTCAGGTTGAAATTATCATAGATAATAGTTTGTACGGTGGCTTCAAATGTAAAATCAATGTTTTTAGGAATGATCACTAACTCCATGGCTGTAGTATCCTCAGGGCTCTCAGTCTCGGTCTCTTCGCTCATCATCTCGTTGATATTAAGCAACTGCGAGTTTAAGTTAAGACTACCTACCAATTTGGCATTTTGGTCAATGGCATAGGCTATATAATTGCTTAGCCGTCCATCTACCTCAAAATCACTTGTACCGAAATTACCAGTCATTCCCGACATTTCAACAAATTCAGGATTGAAGGAAAAATTTGCCTTGCTTATTTTAAAATCTGGCATATCAGCAGATTTATAAATGAAGTTGTTTAAATCCAGTGTTCCGGATGTATTGAGTGCCTGGTAATTTTCCGTTTCTACATCTGCATATCTTCCCTGCGAATTAATATTGGCTCTAATGATACCGCCAATGGTAAAATCGGTTGTGGGTTCTATTTTAGAAATCACATCTAGGTTTAGCGCTCCTTGTGCATTTAAGTTCCAGCTAGGCGAGTCAAAGTTATTTACAGTTGCGTTGGCTGTAAATCTGTCTTTATCAATTGTTAAACCAAAATTCTTTATTTCTAAAAATCCATCTTTCAGATCGCCTGACTCACTTTTAGCCAACATTTCAAGGTTAATGTTCTGCACAGGAAGCGGCACATCCGGTGATTTTACATAGGCATCTCTCACAGCTAAATTCACAGAAAAAGCTGGTATTTGCGTTTCGTTGTAGATTCCTTTAACAAACCCGCTAAAGTCAAATTCACCATTGGTATCAAGGTTTTCAAAACCATCTGCATACATACCAGGTACTAAAGATAGAATTGACTTAAATTGATTATCCTCAGCCAAAAAGTTAATATCCATTTCATAATCTTCAGTAGGCATGGCAAAATAACCGTTAAAATTCAGTGTGAATTCATTTAATGTGGCTTTTGTCTCTTTAAAAGTAAATTTCATGGCGTCTAAGTCCATCCCCAAAATCATATCTGCTTTTAAGGTTTTATGGGCAACGTACACATCACCGCCATATGCAAAGGAGAAATCTTCCGCTTCAGTAGTAGTCACCATATCAAAAACGCTGACAGTAAAGTCTCCTTTACCTGTGTGATTAACACCTAATAAAGAGAGGGCCATATCTGCCGACTGGTCATAATATTTGATATTACCATTTTTAATTTGCCAATGATCAATACCAATCTCAAATTCTGATTCAGTAGTAGCCGTATCGGTTTCTTCTTCGGAAGCTTTGGTGATGTCGTAATTGGCACTTCCATCTTCCAAAACAAGTATGTTAATAGTTGGCTGATCTAATATAATTCCTTTTATGCGAAGTGGCTCACTTTTAATAATGGCCATAATATCTACCTCTATTGAAAAATCTTTGGCAGCGAATAAAGTATCTCCTTCAAAAGTATTTACGCCTGTAACTGACAGGTCTTCTATGCCCACAGTTAAATTGGGGAAATCAGGAAGCAGTGAAACTCTGAATTTGTCAGGGTTAATTGTAACATTTGCATTTACTGAGTTATTCACCTCGGTTTGCACAGCTTCTATTATTCTATCTTTAAAAATGATAGGAACCAGAATAATGGCAAGTACCAAAAATGCCAGAATGCTACCAATAATTATCAAAAATTTTCTCATATCTACAGTTTGTGCTATTAAAGCCTATTAGTTATTAATTATATCCTCTACGTTGATAACATTTGTAAGTTAACCAATACTCTCGGTTTTCTAAAATCAAATTCTATAACATATTTAAATATGAGCAGTTTTACCTGATAAATAAAAGTGAAATGCCAAATACTTTAAGACTTATACTAGGTGATCAGCTAAATCAGCAACATTCATGGTTTACAAAGCCAGATAAAAACATTACTTACCTGATGATGGAAATGAGGCAGGAAACGGATTATGTAGTGCATCATATTCAAAAAATTACTGCATTTTTTGCATCAATGAGAGCTTTTAAAACTTTTTTAGAAGATAAAGGATTTCCGGTGCTGTATATAAAAATTAACGATAAAGAGAATAAGCAGCTATTGGAGGAAAATTTAAATGAAATCTTGATAAAGAATGAATTTGATCAATTTGAATACCTTTTACCTGACGAATACAGGTTAGATAAGCAGCTTAAGAATATATGTAATAAGCTATCAATTAAAACGAATCATGCTGACACAGAACATTTTTTAACCGAAAGAATGGATGTAGCAAAATTCTTTAAGGGAAAAAAGCAGCTTATTATGGAAAGTTTCTACAGGATGATGCGTAAAAAGCATGATATATTAATGGAGGGATCCGAGCCTCTTGGAGATAAATGGAATTTCGATCACGAAAACAGGAATAAATACAAAGGTGAAGTACCTGTTCCTGGTGCGTATTCATACCAGCAGGAGGTGAGTGAGGTGGTGCAAGATATAGAAAACTCTGGCTGCAAATATTTTGGTACTATATCGAAAGAACAATTTAATTGGCCAATTGACAGATCTCAGGCTTTGCAATTAGTTAGGTACTTTGCCAAAAACCTGCTTCCGTATTTTGGTACTTACCAGGATGCTATGCATACCAATGAGAAATTTTTATTTCATTCACGAATATCGTTTGCTTTAAATGCTAAAATGGTTACTCCAAAAGAGGTGGTTGAAAAAGTAATGCATTATTGGCAGGAAGATGAAGCTAATATAAAAATAGCTCAGGTGGAGGGCTTTGTGAGACAGATTATAGGCTGGAGGGAGTTTATGCGCGGCATTTATTGGGCTAAAATGCCAGATTATGCACAACTCAATTATTTTGAGCACTCCAGGAAGCTACCTGAATTTTACTGGACGGGTGAAACAAAGATGACCTGCATGAGCAAGGCTATTAAACAGTCCTTAAGCGAGGCTTATGCGCATCATATACAAAGATTGATGATAACGGGAAATTTCGCATTGCTTAATATGACTGATCCTTATGAGGTTGATCAATGGTATTTAGGAATTTATATCGATGCCATAGAATGGGTGGAAATTACCAATACCAGGGGAATGAGCCAATTCGCTGACGGAGGAATAGTAGGTACCAAGCCGTATATTTCCAGTGCCAATTACGTGCAAAAAATGAGTAACTATTGTAGCAAATGTTATTACGATCACAAGAAAAAGACTGGAGAAAGAGCATGTCCTTTTAATAGTTTGTACTGGAATTTCTACGATGCGAATAAAGATAAATTGCAAGGAAACCAACGAGTGGCTATGATGTACCGCACCTGGGATAAAAAAACCAACCAGGAAAAAACTGCACTGCTTGAACAAGCTGCGTATTACCTGAAGCATATAGATGAACTATAATATTGAGGCTTTATTTACTATAAAATCTAAACTTACATACCAAAGAAATCGAAAAGTGAATCTCTACGACTACATAAAAAGCCATAAAATTCCGGAACTCATGATAGATACTTCACTTTTGCAAAACCAAATAATATTTGCTCATAGTGAGCGGGCGGGTCGATCCCGAAAGCTTTCGGGAGCGGGGAGCGCGCTGATTTGCAGCGTTGAAGCCAGCCAAAGGCTGGTCAGCCCTTGGCTGACATCTTTTTGTCTGGATTTTTTGCATCTTTTGCATCAAGGCAAAAGATAAAGAGTAAAATTTGGTTACAAAAATTTAGAGCTTGAGCTGAAACCTCATTATCCAGTAAAATTTCTCTTTATTGAGGTTTTTCATTTAAATTTTAAACAGAAGAAACATGCATTGAAGCCGTCAAAATCAATTTTTGAGCATATTTTTCTTTTTTCATGAGTGCATAAATTCAATAAGCAGCTACTTTTTACGGATATTTTTTAGCTTCAGTTATAAAAAAATATTATCTCTATATTATTAATGTTAATAAATTGTTAACTTTAAACTATTATATAGTTAACAATGTTAACATTGAGATAATATAAGTCAATTGAATTGCGAACGTCTTACATATAGCCCCCCAAAGAGCCTGGCAGCATTAACTTTAGTAGCTATAAGCTTCTTTTTAGGGGTTTCCGCTATCGCTGGGGATTCCATTCCTATAGACCAGAAAACTGAAAGTGATATTGTTGAAGTTGAGCCCTCTAAGCTAATCAATAATGAGAAATGGAATAAGTTGGTCCATAAATTGGAAAAAAAATCAGATTTACCCCAGGCTTACTTTATAGATTACCTC
The DNA here is from genome assembly GCA_963803685.1 of uncultured Cytophagales bacterium. Taxonomy (GTDB): domain Bacteria; phylum Bacteroidota; class Bacteroidia; order Cytophagales; family Cyclobacteriaceae; genus Marivirga. Next base: position 360,302 of record CAWDNW010000002.1, on the reverse strand, counting down.
TTTTATAAAACCCATCAGGTACTACTTAAAAATTATCGGAAGCACTCAAATTTTGATGAGTTGCTTGAATTTGGAAATTATGACTGTGTGAGTGCCAGCCTGGCATATTCTTACATTCTTAAGCACTTTGACATTCCCCATAGCATAATAGAAACAGATTTTCACGTATTTTTAGTTATTAGGATAGAAAATAGGGATTACATTTATGAATCTACCGATCCTATAAATGGCTTTATTAAGTATGAAGACAAAGTACTGGAATTTATTGCCAATTTCAGGCCTGGAAAAAAGATAGTTCCTAATAAACAAATTCAAGGACAAGGGGAATTGTTAAGTGGAGAAGAATCTCATATCAATACCATTTATAAAGAGATTAATTCGAAGCAATTGGTAGGCCTTCAATATTACAATCAAGCGATATACGCCATTAATTTAAAAGAATATGAATTAGCCAAACAAAAAATGAGTCAGGCTTTACAATTGTATCCTTCTGAAAGAATCCAGTCTGTATTTCAGTATATTGCTCAACTGAAATAGTAAAATTTCTTCCTTTATAAATTCTTAATATTTTCTTAACGCGTCACTGATCAATTTCTACTACTTTAGAGATTCAATTTAACGACTCCATGAAAAGATTAGCGCTACTTCTATTGTTAACTCTATTAACATTTAATTACAATGCAAACAGCCAGGATTTTACATTTAATGTTCCTGAAAAAGAATCATTGATAATTGCTTTTGGATCTTGCAACCGGCAGGATAAAGCGCAACCGCTTTGGGATGATATTTCAAAGCATAGTCCTGAGCTGTTTTTGTTTTTAGGAGATAATATTTATGGCGATACTGATGATATGGAGCTGTTGGAAAAAAAATATACTATTCAGAAGCAACAAGCTGATTACGTTAAACTGCAAAAGCAAACAGATATCATTGGGGTTTGGGATGATCATGATTACGGGAAAAATGATGCAGGGAAAGAATTTTCCAAAAAGGAAGAAAGCCAGCAATTACTCCTCGATTTTTTTGATGTCCCTGCCGAAAGTCCACTGAGAACACGGAAGGGCACCTACTCTTCCAGTTTAGTGGAATGGAATGGTAAGAAAATTAAAATTCTTTTGTTGGACGCCCGATACCATAGAGATGATCTTGATAGAAAAGATAAAGCTTATGTTCCTAACAAAAGTGGTACTGTTTTAGGTAAAGAGCAATGGACTTGGTTGTCGGAAGAATTAAGTGACAGTAGTGTCAATTTGTTTCTCATCGCTTCAGGTATACAATTTGTTGCCGAAGATCACCCTTATGAGAAGTGGGCTAACTTCCCGAACGAAAGGGAAAAACTGTTTAATTTACTTGCTGAAAAGCAGCCTGAGCGGGTACTTTTACTTAGTGGTGACAGGCACATTGCAGAAATTTCTGAGCAAAAGTGGAAAGGATTGGACTACCCTATTGTGGACGTTACTTCAAGTGGATTAACGCATACATGGCGGGGAGATAATCCCCCTGTTGAATACAATCAACATAGAGTGGGGGAGCTCATTGCTCAGTTAAATTATGGGATATTAAAAATAAGTTTAACTAAAGAAGGAGCTATAGACGTAATTGCGCAAGTGAGAGGCGATAACCAGGAAATATATTTGAATCAGAATATTGAATTCCAGAAATAATGAAATCCTAAAGAATTCAAATTTTAGAAAGCCAAACAGAGCTGGTGACTTCATCTGGATATTAGTTATTTATTAAACGAAGTACTGAACAAATTCATATTTTTTCGTTAAATAAGTTATTTGACTAAATATACTTCATGTTTCCTGTTTTCCTCGCTGGGACACCCAAATCATACATAGTCATAGCAATTTCAGTTGAATAACTTAAAGTTCTCAGAAACGAGTTAAAGTTTTATTTACAAAGCTGATCTATTTAATTTGGTTAAGCATTTGATTCAGTAGTATTTCCTCCAATTTCGCCTCCGCGAAAAGGCGGGCTGGCGGGTAAAATGGCGGGCCAGCGCAGGAATTTGCGGGCAGAAGCATCATTTTACCTAGATTTTTTGCATACTTTTTCATCAATGGAAAAAGTATGAAGCAATCAATGAGCATAAATGAATAATTTTCTGGGAATCTCAGCTCTCTGGGACACCATAAATCTGTATAAAAGTGAATTTAAATGGCTAAAACGTATACTTAAAGTTTCACCGAGGAACACAGGAGAGGTGGAAACTTTTTTTGAATAGCGGTTATTAAATAGGGAAAGTACTGAACAAATCCAGATTTTTTCGTTAAATAATATATTTGACTAATTATACTTCATGTTTTTATTACTTCTGTATTTAGCTATTGCTTTAGTAACATCCTTTTTGTGTTCTATATTAGAAGCATCTCTTTTATCTGTTCCGGTATCCCATTTAATTTCAAAAGCAGGAGAAGGAAACAAATCTGCCAAATTGCTCATTAAGCAAAAAGAAAATATTGATAAGCCACTTTCTGCAATACTGTCCTTAAACACTGTGGCTCATACTGTGGGTGCGGCAGGTGTAGGAGCTCAAGCCACTATTGTTTTCGGAGAAGCATATTTTGGATTGGTGTCAGCTATTCTTACTTTACTCATTTTAGTGGTTACTGAAATTATTCCCAAAACTTTGGGAGCAAACAACAGTAAAGCATTGGTTGCATTTACAGCAAATACGCTAAAGGTCTTGATTATTATCACATATCCCCTGGTTTTGTTGTCGGCAATTATTACTAAATTATTGATACGTAAAGAGCCTGAACTTACTACAAGTAGGGATGAAATTTCTGCCCTCGCGGATATAGGTACCAAAGAAGGAATATTTGGAGATAAAGAGAATAGGATCATACAAAATCTCATTAAGCTGAAGAAAATAAAAGTTTCTGAAATTATGACACCACGGGTGGTCATGGTTAGTGCCAACCAAAAAATGAAGCTACAGGATTTTTTTAATTTAGAAGAATTTAAGCAATTTTCCAGAATACCTATCTACAGAGAGAATAAGGATGATGTTACCGGGTATATATTTAGGAATGAGGTTTTTGAAAAGCTGGCAGAAGATCAGTTTGATCTTGAATTAAAAGATATTAAGCGTGAAATTGTTACAGTACCTTATACTACCACCTTATTTATAGCATGGGATGAACTGATAAACAGAAAGGAACATATCGCCCTCGTAGTAGATGAATATGGCGGAGTTGATGGAATTGTTACGCTCGAGGACATCATTGAAACGTTATTGGGTTTTGAAATTGTAGACGAGAAAGATCAGGTGGTAGATATGCAGAAATATGCAATGGAAAGGTGGAAAAGAAGACAGAAAAAAGTAGAATAATTCGGCAAATTTCTGGATTGTTTGTTAGAAAGAAAGAGGTACTACATTCATGTTTCGTTCCACATTCAATCCAAATACTAAATGAATTGTAAAAAGTGAGTGAGATTATTTTACATTCTTGTAAAAAAGAAAACAATTTTAGGGATTTAACGATTTAATTATAATATTTTAATTTTTTGTAAAAGCAGGATTTTGACTAATAATGAACATTCAAAATCTCACTTTATTTTTTAAGTTAAATCTTAGTTTCATCATTATATGAGTGACCCATTAAAAAGATTCAAAGAGGTTAGAAAACATTCAATCGATATCTGCAAAACACTGGCAACGGAAGATTTTGTTGCTCAACCCATAGCAGACGTTAGCCCTCCCAAATGGCATCTTGCCCATACCACATGGTTTTTTGAAACATTTTTATTGGTTGAGCATGTGAAATCTTATAAGGTGTTTGATCCACAGTTTGCATTTTTATTCAATAGTTATTACGTGAGTGCAGGTGAGCGGATGCTAAGACCTAACAGAGGCAACATGACCAGGCCAACTGTTGAAGAGATTTATAAATACCGACAATATGTTGATCAGGCAATGGAAGATTTTCTTTCATCCGGTTTAAATGAAACCCTGCATGGTGTACTGGAAATTGGCTTAAACCATGAACAACAACATCAGGAGTTATTAATTTATGATATAAAGTATATTTTGGGTCATAACCCGCTTTTCCCATTTTATGACGAAAATTTCGTAGAGTATGAGCCTGAAAAGCGAAAGCAAGAATTTATTGCCATTCAAAAAGGAAATTATAAGATTGGTTATGAGGGGTCCGATTTTGCATTTGACAATGAAAGAGAGCGCCATGAAGTACATTTAGAAGGAGCACAGATCAGCAATAAGTTAGTAACTAATGCAGAGTATGAGGAGTTTATTGAAAGTGGTGGATATGAAGACCATCAATTCTGGCACAGTGATGCTCGATCATGGCTGGAAGAAACTGGGATAAATGCACCGCTCTACTGGCATAAAGAAGATGGGAAATGGCATCATTACACGTTATCAGGATTCAAAGAAATAATAGAAGATGCGCCATTAATGCATATCAGTTTTTATGAAGCGTATGCTTTTGCTGAATGGAAGGGAATGCGTTTGCCAACGGAATTTGAATGGGAAGTGGCCGCAGATCAATTGAAATGGGGTCAAAGATGGGAGTTTACAGGTTCTGCCTATCTACCTTACCCTGGTTATAAAAAACCGCCTGGTGCCATAGGAGAATATAATGGCAAGTTCATGGTAAACCAAATGGTATTAAGAGGTTCGTCATTGGCCACTCCTGCAAACCACGAGCGAAAAACATATCGAAATTTTTTTCATCCCCACTTGCAGTGGCAATTTAATGGTATCAGGTTAGCAAAAGATTTATGAACGACTCAATAAAAACTATCAATACAGCAGTGGCTGATGCAGTTTCGGAAGGCTTAAGCAAAAAACATAAAAGCTTGCCCAGTTGGCTTTTTTATGACAAAGAAGGCGATAGGCTATTCCAGCAAATTATGGCTATGCCTGAGTATTACTTAACAGACAGTGAATTTCAAATTTTCCAGAATCATAAATCTGAGATTTTAAAAACCTTTAAAGGAGGCTCGTCAGGGTTTAATTTAATAGAATTTGGTGCCGGAGATGGAATGAAAACAGAAGTGCTCTTAAAACATTTTACAGAACAAAAAGCGAACTTCACTTATAAACCGGTAGATATTTCCGCATCTGTTCTGCAACAGCTCACAAATAGAATGAGTAAATCGGTGCCGGATTTATCAATTGAGCCTATCAATAAAGAATATTTTTCTGCCTTGGATACATTGAATGCCGACAGGAAAAATCCAATGATAGTACTTTTTATGGGTGCAAATATTGGCAATTTCGCCCTGAAGGAGGCACATCAATTCGTGAAGAAAATAGCAGACTCCCTGCGCCCTGAAGATCAATTAATGATTGGTTTTGATTTGAAGAAAAACCCAAATATGATCTTGCAGGCGTATAATGATGAAGAAGGAATAACGACCGCCTTCAATATGAATTTATTGACCAGGTTAAATAGGGAATTAGAGTCTGATTTTGACTTAGATCAATTTATGCATTACCCTTATTACGATCCACAAACTGGAACTACTAAGAGCTTTATTGTATCAAAGCTAGAGCAGACAGTAAATTGCAAAGCTATTGGTCAATCCTTCGTATTCAAAGCCTGGGAACCTATGCATGTGGAGTTTTCGCAGAAATTTGATGAGGAAATGATCGATGAATTGGCTGGTTTTGCTGGTCTGTCAGTGGATCGGTATTTCTATGATGAGCTAAAGTACTTTGCAGATGTGGTATTGAAAAAGTTGTAATTTTTCATTTAAAAAAATACTTTGACCTTCCTGATGTAATGGTAGGGATTTAAATTATTTTAGCTTAGTAAAAGTTCTATAAATTATTTAACCCACTTAATTAGCATTGTGAAACTCACTTTCCAATTTTAGCTAGCCATTAATATCCTCACTTAGCATGAACTAGGTGAGGATATTAAATTTTATTCGTTCTTATAAATAAAGACTTTCGGAGTTCCCTTTTCGTTCATATATCCTCTGAACATTCCTTCAGAGTTGAAAGGCATGGTTACATTGCCTTTCTGATCTAAAGCAATTATGCCTCCCGAACCACCGAATTCAACCAATTCGTCCATTACCACTTCATTGGCAGCTTCTTCTAAAGATTTTCCGGTATATTTCATTTTAGCAGCAATATCATAAGCCACCACACCTCTGATAAAGTATTCCCCGTGTCCGGTGGCAGATACTCCACAGGTCAAATTATCAGCATAAGTGCCGCCTCCAATAATTGGCACATCTCCAATTCTCCCGTATTTTTTATTGGTCATTCCTCCGGTGGAGGTGCCAGCAGCTATGTTTCCATCCTTATCCAGTGCTACACAACCCACAGTTCCATACTTGCTGTCAGGAAATTTTGCCATGGCAGCAGCAGCTCCTTCTTTGGCTTCTCTTTCTTTTAATCTTTGCAGTCCATCGTATCGTCTCTGATTAAAAAAATAAGAAGGTTCTACAATCTCAAGTCCCTGTTCTTCTGCAAATTGTTCTGCTCCAGCACCGGCCATCATTACATGTGGGCTGTTCTCCATAACCGCTAAAGCAGCAGAAATGGGACTTTTCACTCTTGTAATGCCGGCAACAGCTCCGGCATTTCTCGTTTTTCCTTCCATCACGGCTGCATCCATCTCGTTCTTTCCTTCATTAGTAAATACGGAACCAACTCCTGCATTAAACAGAGGAGACTCTTCCATAATTTGGATAGCGGCAATTACTGCATTCATCGCAGGTTCACCCTTTTCTAATTTTGAATAACCAGCTTTTAGGGCTTCTTGCAACTTTGCACGATACTCTGCATCCTGTTCATCTGTCATATTCTCCTTCTTTATGGTTCCTGCACCCCCATGTATTACTATGGTTATAGGTCCATTCTCATTAATGGAAGAGTCAATTCGTTCGTTTTTTACACTGTTATTTTCTTCATTTTCTTTTTTTGGTTTTTCACATCCGAATAGTAAAAAAATGATTAATACAAAGCTTGAGAATAGATATTGTGTTTTCATCTAGTATATTTTATCAAAATTTAGGAGGGAAGTTACATATTATTGGGCTCGGATTAAATGAAAACTTACAATAATGCATAGCTTTTACTTCCATAAGCGCCAAAAAATGAATAATTTTCCTACTATTATCTAAATCTTTGATTTATGCGTAGACTTTATATACTAACATTTATCTTCTTTTCTCTCTCCCTTGTTTTTCAGGTAAGCGCTCAGGTAGAAAGCAGCCTCTATTTTCTTCAGACTTACGATGGAGCAGGCAATCCAGTGAAGTCAGGGACAGCTATAATCACAGATCAGCAGGGTTCTGGAGTAACTCATCAAAGCATTTTTATCGGAGCCTCATCTGCCAAAGTATTTACTCAAGACAGTACAGTACATAACATTTCTACTATAAATGCACAAGATTTAATCACAGGCCTGGTAAAATTTTCTGTAGATAATAACTTAACTACCAAATTCCAGCCCCTTAAAATACGCTCTACTAAAGCTAAACAAGGTGAGTCGGGTAAAATAATTTATGCGATTGGAATTCAGAAGTTAGAAGAGAATAACACTAGTATTACTCAGTCTACAATGGTGCAAGACTATGGGCAAGTATACATTAGCCCGGATAACTTAGTCAAAAATGCTTTAGGTGCAGCTTTTGTGATAAACAATGAATTGGCAGGGATTGCGGTTCCTGGAGTGGAAGGTGTTAATGGATCTTTTTTAGTAGATGCCACCACGATTTCTACTCTGAAGAACACGACAAGTGGCATTGCTAATTTCGCTAAGAATTTGAAATCAGGAAATGATGTTTTATCAGCTTTAAATTTTTACGTAATCAAGGATTATAATAAAGCTTTAAGTGCTTTTGAGACATTCGCTCAAAGTAATCCTAAAGAAGAATTAGCATGGAGACTTGCAGGTTATGCAGCTTTTGAGGCTGAAAACTATGATAAAGCAATACAAAATTTAGGTAAAGCACTTCAAATTAAATCTGATGCGTATGCTCATTCAACACGTGCCTTTGCTTTTTACCATAAAAAGGATTTTGCAAATGCCTTGAATGATTTTTCTCAGGGTGCCTCGGACAAGAGAAATGAAGCTAAGTGGTATGCCTATAAAGGTATTACTGAATATGAGCTGGATCAACTTGACGCTGCTATAACTGACCTTGAAAAGGCTGTTGCATTAAAGGTAGAGGATAATCAGGTAGCATTCTATTTAGGGAACGCCTTATTTAAACAAGAAAAATATGATGAGGCTATCAAAGCCTATGACAAAGCCGACAACCAAGACTATAAAAACGAGGTGCTTTTTAATAACAGGGGAAAAGCAAAATTCTTTACTAAAAAGTTTGATCAGGCAATTGCTGATTACACAGAGGCTTTGAACCTAAAATCCGATTATGATAAAGCGCTTGAGAACAGAGGAGCCGCTTATTTTCAGCTTAAAAACTGGGAAAAATCTATAACTGATTATAGGAAAGCAATTGATTTGGGTGCTACAGACAAACAATTATTTTATGATTTAGCAACTGCTTATATGACAATTGAAGAGAATAAGCAAGCTGTTGAATTTTTCACTAAAGCAATTCAGGCTGGTTATAATGATGCTAACATTTATATGTTAAGAGGGAAATCCTATTTGCTGACAAATGATTACAGTAAGGCAGTGGCAGATTTCAAGCAAGCAATTACTCTTGGAGCAAATGATGGTTCAGTGTATCAAATGTTGGGTGAAGCGCAATTTAAGAGTAATAGTTTTCAGGAGTCAGCTACAAACTTGGATAGGGCCATTTCATTTGGAATTAAAGATAGTTCATTGTTTAGCTATGCCGCGGAAGCTAATTTAGCTTTAGGCAAGAAAGAAATAGCTGTTCCCTACTATGAAAAAGCATTTGAAAACGGAGCAAAGGATTCAGAACTCCTTTCTAACTACGCTATTGCAGTATATGATTTGGGTCAGATCGAAAAAGCCAAGCAAGCTGTTAATAAGGCGGTATCAGCAGGAGCAAGATCCCCGAAATTATTAGTATATCAGGGGCTATTAGCAGTGGAAGATAACCAGTGGGATGTAGCTACTAAAGCTTTCTCAGAAGCAAAAGCGCTAGGTGAGAAAAGTGGCAAATTGTTCCAAGGCTTAGGGAAAGCTAGTTTTGGAAAGCAGGATTATCAGGCTGCAATAGAAAATTTTAAAGAAGCTATACGATTAGGGGAAAATCAGCCAGCAAACTACGAGAAACTAGGGTTAGCCTATTTGCAAACCGAAAATTATGGAGAAGCGCTTAAAGCATTAGGTGCTGCAGTGCAGGGTGGAATAAATAATGAAGCAGTTATATTTGGAATGGGTGCAGCACATTATTATCAAAATAATTTTAAAGCAGCGGCAGAATTTCTACAAAAAGCAGAAGAGCTGGGCACAAAGTCTCTCAGCTTGTACGAAATGAGAGGTATCTCTTACTACGAAACTAAAATGGCAGAACCAGCCATAACAGATTTAACTAAGGCAACTACTTTGAATTCTCAGGAACAAAAGATTTATTATTACCAGGGTAACTTATTCTTTAAAAATGAGCAGTTTGGTCAGGCAATTTCAGCTTATAATAAAGCTATTCAATTAGGAGCAGATGAAGCAATCATTTATAACAACAGGGGAAAAGCCAAATTTAATCAGGGAAATATTTCAGAAGCAATTAAGGATTATAGCCTTTCCCTTACAAAAGATGCAACATATGCGCAAGCATTATTAAACAGAGGATCCGCCTATTATCAGCAAAAGAATTATGCTGCTGCTATTTCTGATTTGGAAAAAGCAACCCCTAAAAATGTAGATTTGTCAGAAATGTTAGGCTTATCCTATTACAAAACAGAAAGCTTAGATAAGGCCTTGCAAAACATGGAGGAAGCAATTAAAGGTGGGGTGAATAATCCTGAGCTTTATTGGTACAAAGGAAACATTCATTATACCAAGGAAGATTATAAAGCCGCCATCACCGCATACCAAAAAGCGGAAAGTGGAGGTGTTAAAGAGAATGAATTGTATGCCAATATGGGTAACTCCTATTTTGCATTAAAAAATTATCAGGAAGCAGCTATTAATTTAAATAAAGCAGTGCAGGCAGGAGTAACTGCTCCCAACGTCATTGAAAATTTAGGCAATGCTTTCTATGAAGGAAAGAAGTATGAAGAGGCAGCTGAATATTTAAAGCAAGCAACTGTAACGGGTACTGAAAATCCGGAAACTTACTATAATTATGGAAATACTTTATTCCGACAAGATCAGTTTGCTGATGCAATTGTAAACTATGATAAGGCTATCAATCTGGGTAAAAAGGACGAGGTTATTTATAATAACAGAGGAAAAGCCAAAGCTAATATGAATCAATTTAAAGAAGCTATTACAGATTATAATGCTTCTTTAGCTGTAAAATCGGACTACGGACAGGCTTTATTGAATAGAGCCAATGCTTTTTTTGCCATCAATGACTATAAAAATGCCATTGTTGATTATGAAAAAGTTGTTTTAGCAAATGTAACCGATGAAAGCACTTATGTAAATCTCGGTTTAAGCTATTTCAATTCAGATAACAATCCAAAAACAGTAGAAACGATGAACCTGGCTTATCAAAGAGGGAATCAGACTGCAGATTTATTTTACGGCAGGGGGAATTCCTATTATAATTTAGGAGAGACAAATTTAGCTTTTGAAGATTTAAGTCAGGCAGTAGCTAAAGGAGATCAGCATGCTATCACCTATTTAAATAGAGGTAAAATGTTCTTTGACAGAAAGGAATTTGAATCCGTAATTTCTGACCTGAAAAAAGCAGAGGAATTAGGTGCAACCGATGCAGCTCTTTACTTTATGCGAGGAGTAGCTAATTATGAAACCAAGAATTGGGAAAATGCCTTAACAGATTTAAATAAAGCAATTGCAAGCAATTCTAAATTATACGAAGCTTATGCTATCCGAGGTAACACTAAATTTAGATTAGAAGATTATAAGGGTGCGATTGCTGATTATAATACAGCTATTGATGGAGGTATTAATGAAGCTGTGTATTACAACAATAGAGGTAAAGCTAAGCAAAACACAGGTAGCTTGACTAATGCTATTGCCGATTACAGTAAAGCAATTGAAATTGATGCAGATTATGGCAGGGCCTTTGCAAACAGGGCCTATGCGTTTTATGAAACCGAAAATTACGAAGGGGTTATTGCTGATGTGAGCGAACTGGAAAGGCTAGGGGAAGCAGATGCAGCTTTATTCTTGCTCAAAGCAGAGTCATATTACGTCAGCAATGATTGGCCGGGAGTAATCTCTTACTTTGAAAAAGCTATACAGGGTGGAGCAGCTCAGTCGGACTCGTATTTTAAAAGAGGGAGGGCTTATTTAGAGCTGGAAGATTATGGTGCAGCACTTTCAGATTTCAATCAGGCAAGTGAAAATGAGCCAACTAACCCGGCTATCTATTCTTACAGGGCACAAAGTCAAATTTATTTAAATAACCCTAGAGCAGCTTTAGATGATTATTCCAAAGCCATCACGCTTGATCCTCAAAATACTGCAGCTTATAATAACAGGGCTGTTCTAAAGGAAGAACTAGAAGATTGGGAAGGTGCATTACAGGATTACGATAAAATTATTCAGTTAGATGGCTCAGATGCGGATGCCTATTATTACAGAGGCAATGTGAAATCAGTATTAGAAAATTATATGACGGCTGTTAAAGATTTAGATAAGGCGATTGAATTAGATAATTCCCAGCCAAATTACTTTAAGCTGAGAGGTAATGTGAAGTATCAACTAGAAGATGATGAAGGCGCCTGCGAAGATTGGAATAAGGCTAAAAATATGGGGGATAAAAGTGTTCAGTTTTATATTAGCCAGTACTGTAAGTAAGATTTAAAAATCATAAGTAATTTAAAGTAACCAGGCAATCCCTTTTTTAAAAACATGATATCTAAAATTAAGTTAAGTGTATGTATTTGTATTTTTTCTCTTAATACAAGCCTTTTCAGTCAGAATATTCCACTTTTAAAGCCATATGAAACTGGAATTACCCTAGATTTCAGCGTAGATTTTATTGAAAAGTTTAATTCTCCAGAAGCCTTTACTGCTTGTGAGAAAGTTTACAAAAAAAATGAATTCTGAAAATAGAAATTGGAATCAGGCTACTCAATCCGAAATGCAGATTCTAAAATACTGTAATGAAATAAAAGATGACGTATGGGATATTGTAGGCGGAGGATGTAGTTGGTATTGTGGAGGAGGTCCATATGACGTGAAAGGTTCAAGTAGTCTTGGAAATCAAGGATCTAATAATTACGAGGCATTAAATGCGCACGATTTTAGTTATAAAAATGCTTGGGTAGAAGGAGTAAACGGAAATGGTATCGGAGAATATTTAACCTATTTTTTTAAACCTGAGAGTCCGAGAATTACTGAAATTATAGTAGTTAATGGATATGTTAAAAGTCAAGAATCTTTTACAGATAATTCCAGAGTTAAAAAATTAAGGGTCTATTATAACAATCAAGCTATAGCAGATTTAGATTTATTGGATGTAAGAGCTGATCAGTATTTTAGGGTGGATACGTTAGGCTATAGTAAAAGGGATGACTATGAAGCTCTAAAATTGAAAAAACCATGGACCCTAAAGTTTGAGATACTTGAAGTTTATCAAGGTGCAAAATATGCCGACACAGCTATTTCAGAAATTTATTTCGATGGGATCGATGTGCATTAATATTTCATCATGAGCAATCTTTATTCTATTGCTAGATTCAAAATAATCAATTCCCAACTGATAACCTTTTAATCCTAACCCAGCTATCAGTCCTACACATTTTGAAGAAATTAGGCTTTTATGCCTGAATTCTTCCCTTTTATAAATATTGGAGATATGTACTTCTATAACAGGTGTGTTAATGGCTCCAATTGCATCATGAATTGCCACTGAAGTATGTGTATATGCCGCTGCATTAAGCAGAATACCATCAAATTCTCCATCAGCCTCCTGAATTTTACCTACCAATTCTCCTTCAATATTCGACTGGAAATAGACCAATTCCATATTTTTATTGATAGTTTTTAACTCTTCGAAGTAGTCCTCAAAAGAGGAGGCACCATACACTTCTGGCTCTCTTTTTCCTAATAAGTTTAAATTTGGTCCATTAATGATGATGATTCGCATTTTATCTTATATTTTCGTTGATGGCCTGGACAACCTTTTTAACTGAATTTGAAAATTATTTAAAATTAGAACGTTCGCTTGCTGAGAATACAGTAAGCGCCTACGTTCATGATGTGCTAAAGCTAAAACAGTTTCTTGACATCTGCAATCGGAAAATCACTCCTTTGGAAGTTAATGCTGTAGATCTGCAAAATTTTCTTGAGTACGTTAGCGATTTGGGTATGACAGTGCACTCTCAGGCCAGGGTGGTATCAGGTTTAAAAGCATTTTATAAATACCTATTGTTCGAAGATTTGATAGACTCCAGCCCTACGGAGTTAATTGAGGCTCCTAAATTAGGCAGAAAGCTTCCTGATGTATTAGATTATGCAGAAATAGAAAAAGTATTTCAGGCTATAAACTTATCTGAACCAAATGGTCAGCGAGATAGAGCCATGTTAGAGGTTTTATATAGTTCAGGGCTGCGGGTTTCGGAGCTGGTGAATTTAAAAATTTCAAATGTGTATAAAGATATTGGGTTTTTGCGCGTAATAGGAAAGGGCAGTAAGGAAAGGTTGGTACCTATTGGAAAAGATGCTTTAAAATATATGAGTATCTATCAAACTATGGTGAGGGTGCATCAAAATGCTAAACCCGAGAGCCGGGATATCATGTTTTTGAACAGGTTTGGAGCTGGTTTAAGTAGAATTTCAGTTTTTACAATGGTCAAAAAGATGGTTTTAATGGCTGGAATTAACAAAAAGGTAAGTCCGCATACTTTCAGACATTCATTTGCTACGCATTTGATAGAGGGCGGTGCTGATTTAAGAGCTGTGCAGGAAATGTTGGGCCATGAGAGTATCACCACCACGGAAATTTATACTCATTTAGATAGAGAATTTTTAAGTCAAACCCTTAAAAATTTCCACCCACGTGCTTGAAGCCAAGCCATGGAAATAAAATCAAAAGATAATGAGAAGTGAGTAAATAGTTTTTTGCTAAATGAAATAACTTATATCTTATAAGGCAAAAACTCATCTACGTTGCCTTTAAATTTATGTACTTCTCTAATAATAGTAGAGCTGATGGCTGCATATTTTTCAGAAGTAATGAGAAAAACTGAATCCAAATCAGCATTGAGATACTTATTTACTTGGGCAATGCTATTTTCGTACTCAAAATCAGTGGTGTTTCGCAATCCTCTTAGCAGAAAGCCGGCTCCTAATTCTTTAGCCAACTGTGAAGTTAGTTTATTGTAAACCACAACCGATACCCGGGGCTCATCCTGAAATGTTTCGTTCAACTTTTCTACCATAAAGTCGATTCCAAAATACCGATTATGTTTTTGCGAATTATAGCCAATAGCGATTATAATTTCATCAAATAATTTTAATCCTCGCATTACAATATCATGATGACCTCTTGTGAAAGGATCAAAAGAACCTGGAAATAAAGCTATGCGCTTTTTCATATCTAGAGGTTAAAGTAGTTGCCGAACACATCAAAGTATTGATGCTCGGGAATTTCGTCAAACTTAAAGCCAAAATTTAAGATACTGGTTCTGTTCCCTGGCTGAATAGCAGGAAAATGTTTCTTTAATGAGGCATAATGATTTGAGGACTCTTTTATATAACCCCACACAAATAGATTTGAGTCCGTTTTACTTAAATTAAATTCATGTAATACAAAATTTATATACTTAATGTATTCATCAAACTTTGTGATATGAAAAGAATTAAAAAACAATAATTTCTCATTTTCTGAAACAGCAACATGAAGATAAAACCTGTCAATGTACACTGAAGTCAGGATATTCTTAATAGAATGTGTGTTTTTAAGCACACTATTAATGAGCATGCCGCTCTGATGGGTCACTTTAATTTTGCTGTTAATATAGATCGACCTGAACCACTGCAAAATTTGCTTATCGTAAGTAAATATATTTACTGAATCATTACTATTAACTTTATAGTAACCCACAGAATCATCTTCATCTACTTCGCAATTCATTTTTAATAATGAACGGGCGTTTTCTTTAGCAAAGTAGGGAAGAGGTACTGTTGTGAATTTATCTGTTTTAAAACACAACACTACCTCTTTCCAAAATCCCACCATCAATAAATGATGGTGATCAAATAATGATTGTAATAAAGCCACTTTGTCTTCAGAAGTTTCAGTAGCATCTATAATATAATCCTCTAATATTAGGGTTCTATTGGATTTACTATCAATAATGCATACTTGTAAATCACGACTGCCTATTTGAAGTATTAAGCAATAGTGCTCAATATTTTCAATAGAAAATTTGTCGTCTTTTATTTTCTTGATTTGCCTGAAGGATGTGTCTTTTATTGTAGCCAAAATCTTATTCCCAGTTACCTGCGGTTGTTACATCTGTTCTTGAACCTACACTTAATGCCTTTTCATTATTATCCTTTTGTCTCTTAGGATTAATTGGGCTTGGGTCTTTTACCTCAAATACGTCTACTCTAACTGAACCTTTAATAACTTTATCAGCAAATATATCAAACTTGGTTTGGGTGCCTGGTTTGTAAGGTAAATTGGCCAATTTAAAATTAGGTAAATTGCCATACAAAGAATCATAAACCGGAACCGTTCCCAATGTATCAATTTCAATTACAACACTATCCCCACCATAATCACGAGGAATTATTCTTTCTGATCGCTCCGTTACATAAAACTTACCGGAGTCAATAAAGCTAATTAATTTATCCCAATCACTGGTATATTGGCCATTTACTCTTTGATAAGATACAAGACCTGACCTGATTAATTTTAATTTTTCTATTACGCGTGCCTCTTCTTTTGCTATTCTCTTTTCTTTTTGAATGTCATCTGCTACACTTCTTACAAAAAAGTAGCCAATAACAACAGCTACTAAAAAAAGGAGTATCGAAAAAATCTTTGTTTTGCTCATCTTATCCTAATGTTTTGTCTTATTAATTTTTAAATTTAAATGCTATTTTAGGGAATTAATCACAAATTTAAAATATCCTGTTAGATTAAAAACTTCTTGAGGTTTATTTATTGCGTGAAACATGTTATGAAGTCTATTTTTTTGTACTTTTTTTAAATCATTGTAATCAAAAAACTTAATTTCAGATAATATTTGATTCTCCTTCATTTCTGGATCTCTACCTAAACTTAATTCTCCGGCTGTTTTAGTAACCTGAAAAAAAAGTTCGATGGCATGTATTTTATCGTCTTTAAATTCGTTTACAAATAAAAACTTATTCACTTGCACATCGAGAAAGGTTTCCTCTTTAAACTCTCTTACCAAGTTCTCTTCAGCATCCTGGCCAAATTCCATTCCACCCCCCGGAGGTGACCATAAATACTGATCAGGACCTACCCCCTGATGCTTTAACAGTAAAACTTTATCATTTTCAATTAAAATGCCTCCAACCCTTATACGAACTTTACCGCCAAACTGGTGATTGATGCTTTCCTTTGCATACTCGCTCATCAATATCCTTATATTTGTGTTTAATAATTGGAAAGATACATAAAATGAGCGAAAATTTAATGCAAGAGGATTTTAAAAAACGAGTAACCCTATTTTTACAGAGGCAAGAGTTTATGAAACATATTGGGTTTGATCTATCTGTTATTGAGGAAGGAAGAACTGAAGGATGGCTGGATATTCAGCAAATTCATAAGCAACAAAAAGGTTTGGTACATGGTGGAGTTACTGCTACTTTAGCGGATATAGTAGCAGGTTTCGCGGCTTATACAACTGTGCCAGCCGATTGCCACGTTGTTACAGCAGAGATTAAAGTATCTTATTTTAAGGCTGGCATGGGAGAGAAATTGCATGCAATAGGTTATGTAATTAAAAGAGGAAGAAAATTAAATTTCTGTGAAGCAGAAGTATGGGCTGTTCAAGGCGATAAAAGGGATTTAATAGCTAAAGCTACCACCACCATGGCGGTGATTACTCCACAAGAAATAAACCATAAAATGAATGCCTAAGGCTTCAGATATTATCCGTTCCAAATTTCCTTTTGAGCCAACCCCAGGTCAAATTCAGTTTTTTAAATCGTTGGATGTATTCTTCAACTTTAAAGATGAAGATAAGCCAATGATGTTACTGAAAGGTTATGCAGGAACTGGTAAAACTACTATTGTGAGTGCATTGGTGCAATTTCTTCCATTATTTAATTATAAATATGTATTAATTGCTCCTACAGGTAGGGCAGCTAAAGTAATGAGCAACTATGCCAAAAGAATTGCACTCACTATCCATAAAAAAATTTATAAGCAAGTGGCGGAGCCGGGAAGTGGAGAATCTACATTTTCATTACAAAAAAATTACCATCAGAAAACACTATTTATTATTGATGAGGCCAGTATGCTTTCAGATGATGTAGGGTATGGTAACTCCAGCCTGCTCAACGATCTGGTAAACTATGTTTTTCAAAACGATGGCAATAGAATGCTTTTAATAGGTGATGATGCACAATTACCACCTGTAGGAAAAGTTAATAGCCCAGGTCTGGATGCCAGGTATTTGAAAAGCACTTTTAAAAGTGAGGTGATTGAAACAGTTTTAACAGAGGTAATGCGACAGGCCGAAGGGTCCGGGATTTTGCATAATGCCACAGTACTAAGAGCTGAGTTGCCAAAAAAAGATATTAAAATAAAGTTTACCACTAAATCCTTTAAGGATATTTTCAGAATGACAGGCGAAAGGCTGGAAGATGGTCTGCGCTATGCTTATGATAAATATGGAGTAGAAAACACTACTATTATTTGTAGATCCAATAAAATGGCAGTGCAGTATAATGAATATATTCGCAGACAGATTCATTTTATGGATTCAGAGCTGGAGGTAGCTGATGTATTGATGATTGTAAGAAATAATTATGTGTACCAATCGGAAGATACACCAGGCGGATTTTTGGCCAATGGTGATTTTATGGAGGTGGTGAAAGTAATCAACTTCGAGGAAATGTATGGGCTTAGGTTTGCTGATTTGGAAATAAGAATGACCGATTATGAAGATCTACCAAATCTGCAGGTTAAAATAATGATGGATACGCTGCATTCTACCACTCCTTCTTTAAGTTCAGAAGAGTACCGAAATTTATATAATCAGGTAGCAGAAGATTACATGGATCTACCAACTAAGACGGAAAGGAAAGAAGCGATGAAAAAAGATCCTTATTTAAATGCACTACAGGTTAAGTTCGCTTATGCTCTCACTTGTCATAAATCTCAAGGAGGACAATGGAAAGCTGTTTTTGTAGATCAGGGTTACCTTACCGATGAAATGGTTGACAAGGATTACATTCGCTGGCTGTACACAGCTGTTACCAGGGCTACTGACGAATTATTTTTAGTTAATTTTAATAATCAATTTTTCTAAATCAGGCATATCGAACCAATTTTTGTATATTTGCGTTCAAGTTCAACAAAACAATAGAAAAATGAAGAAATTAGTATTTGTATTAGCAGCATTTTTTGTAGCAAGCTTTGCATTTGCTCAAACGGCAGAGAAGCAAGACGGAGCAGCAATAACCTTTGCAGAATCAAGCCATGATTTTGGTGATATTACGCAAGGTGACGTAGTAGAGCATGTTTTTAAATTTGAAAACACGGGTAATGAGCCTTTGATCTTATCAAATGTTAAAACTACCTGTGGATGTACAGCGCCATCTTGGCCAAGAGAACCTATAGCTCCTGGTGCAACAGCTGATCTTACTGTTAAATTTAATAGTGCCGGTAAAATGGGTAAAGTGACAAAGGTTATTACTGTAGTTTCTAATGCAGGAGCTAATAATACAGTTAAAATTGTGACTAACATCCTTCCAAAGGAAAGTAAGTAGTTATTAAATATTTCTAAAATATTGAAAAGCCGACATCAAGTCGGCTTTTTTTGTATACAACCTTTTGCTATTCCATCGGATTTTAATTTAGATTTAGCAAAAAGTATAGATTACTTCTGTGTTTCAAGTAGATATAAAAATTACTTACAAATACCTTATAGATTTATTCACTTTTTACTTTATCAGTTGTATTTGACTAAATTCAACTGTCCTGTTTTCTACAGAAAAGTACCCACGCTTTCTTAACTCTCCTAGATACCAACCAATAAAAACAAAATCCTCCTAAACCGTAACAAATCACATCAATAGGATCTGCCGTGTAATTTTGTGGGTAAATCACAGGGTAAATCATCTCAAAAACTACACTGAAGAAAAGTACAGCAATAATTATATGGGTTTTGGAAAGGTGGTAATACTGCTTAGCAGGATGAATCCATTGAAAAAACTGGGTGATTAATCCTAAAATGATTGGCATAACCAGTAGATCATCTAAATAGGCGTGAACATACGGAATATGTATGTTCAATACTCTTTCAATGACCTGATTAATAAGAAAAATGGTAATGCTTACCCAAACAAGTGGTTTTTTTAAGGTACTAAAATGGGGTGGTTTCATGCTGGCAAAATGGCAAGCAACCATGCGAAAAAGGCTAGAATGGAAATAAATACGTAATAACCTGCATTTCCGACTTTCTTGGCTCCCCGCACAAATTTACTGTCTTTGTCATGGATCGTAAACATCCATTTCTCCATTTGCTCGTCTCGGTAGTCACTTAATTTTTTCTCGCGGTCTTTTTTGTGGTCTACCAGTACTTCACCGCAATTCGTACATTTTTTAGTGCCATTATCTTCTACATCATTCCAGGTACCGCAATTTTGGCATTTTATACTTCTCTTCATTTAAAAAAATAGTTTCGTCAAAAAACAGGAGTGGTAAAACTTGTATAGTGAGATTAACGAAATTCCTTTAAATAGTTTAGCAAATGCACTTTAATTTAAATGCTTTTTGCCACGCCTAAAGCCAATAGAATCCATGCTGCAATTAAAAATACTCCACCGATAGGCGTTACGGCTCCTAATTTTGTAATACCAGTTGCGCACAGTAAGTAAAGGCTTCCAGAGAATATGAAAATTCCAATCATGTAGGCATATCCACTAAACTGCAGAAATTTGTGATCGAATTGAGCCAATAAAATTCCTAATAAAATAAGTGCCAAACTGTGATACATCTGGTATTTAACTGCGGTCTCAAATGTTTCGGTTCTACCACTTGTGGCTAATGCATCTTTAAGCGCGTGAGCTCCAAATGCGCCTAAGGCAACACTTATTGCGCCAGAAACAGCTCCTATTATTATAAAAAACTTTTGCATATTAATTGTAATTTTTTTCTCCAAATATTGAACTACCAATTCTTAACATGGTGCTCCCTTCTTCCATAGCAATTTTATAATCACCGCTCATTCCCATAGATAATTCCTTCAGCTGCAACTTATCGTTATTATAATTTGAAGCTATTTTATTAAAAATATTCTTGAGGGAGCGAAATTCCCTTCTAATTTTTTCTTTATCGTCAGTAAAAGTAGCCATTCCCATTAAACCTTTTACTTCTATATGATCCATCTTTTTAAATTCCTCAGAATCAATCAATTCAGTTAATTCTTTTTCATCCAGACCAAATTTGTTTTCCTCCTCAGCAATATGCATTTGCAGTAATACTGCTACCTTCCTATCAATTTTTTTAGCTTGTTTATCTATTTCTTTGAGTAACCGAAAACTATCTACTGAGTGGATTAAATGCACATAGGGTACTATATATTTCACTTTATTCCTTTGCAAATGACCAATCATATGCCATTCTATATCTTTAGGCAGGGTTTCTGCCTTTTCACTCATTTCCTGCACTTTGTTTTCGCCTAAAGCACGCTGCCCAGCCTCATACGCCTCCATTAAATCTTCATTAGGTTTTGTTTTACTAACAGCAACCAATTTACAGTCGCCAATACTTTTTTTTATATCATTAAGGTTAGATGCTATACTCATTGCAGATATTTTTCTTATTTTTCCAAAATTAATTAATAAATGGTGTGCACTGGCTTGAAAGAATTCACTTAAAATTATCTCAATCCTGAGTACTAATAAGCAAATCTAAAGCTTATTTACTGAGATACCATTTACATTTTTAATAATTAAATTGTCATGTAAAGGTTTAAAAACCTATTAAAATTACATAATTTAACCTTTTAAATATTTCAATCTTAATATGGCATTATTAGGCAATCTTATTAAAAGAGGTATACGAATTAGAGAGAGTTTGGATCAGGATTTCACTTCTCCTTTCGATCTCCAAAAGACTGAATTAAGGAAGATGATAATAGCCGCCCGAAATACACAATTTGGAAAGGCTTATGATTTTCAGCTGCTTTTATCAAAATTAAAAAGCACCGATTCAAAGGAATTTTACCAAACTTTAAAGGAAAATATTCCAATTCATACCTATGATAAAATGTACGAAGATTGGTGGCATAAACTTTTAGAAGGTGAACAGGATGTTACGTGGCCGGGAAAAATAAAGTATTTCGCTTTGAGTTCAGGTACTTCAGGGTCGGCTTCCAAACATATTCCGGTGTCACTGCAAATGGTAAATGCTATTCAAAAAACAAGTGTCAGACAAATTCTATCCCTATCTCGGTATGAAGGTTTGCCTTCCAAAGTTTTTGAAGGAGGAACCTTAATGGTAGGAGGGAGCACAGATTTAAATGATAACGGTAATTATGCCGAAGGTGATTTAAGTGGTATTACTACTTCCCGAATACCCTATTGGTTTCAGCGTTTCTACAAGCCAGGAAAAGCAATTTCACGCAAAAAAGACTGGGAAGAAAAGCTGGAACAAATGACCTTAAAAGCTAAAGATTGGAATATTACCATCATAGCGGGCGTACCGGCTTGGATTCAGATTTTGCTGGAGAAAATTATTAAGCACTATGATGTTCAGCATATTCATGAAATATGGCCAAATTTCGAAATTTATGTTCATGGTGGAGTGGCCTTTGAACCCTATCAATCCAGTTTTGAAAAGCTTTTAGGGCGAAAGATTAATTACATTAATACCTACCTGGCTTCAGAAGGTTTTATTGCGTTTCAGGCAAATCAAGGAGTTAATTCTATGCGCCTGGTTTTAAATAATGGTATTTTTTATGAGTTTGTTCCTTTCAATGATACAAATTTTGACGAGGATGGCAACTTAAAGCCAGACGTTACTACCTATATGATTGATGAGGTGGAGGAGGGGATTGATTATGCGCTGTTAATTTCAACCTTTTCCGGTGCCTGGCGCTACCTGATAGGGGACACCATCCAATTTGTTTCTAAACAAGACAGCGAAATTATTATCACGGGCAGAACTAAACACTTTTTAAGTTTATGTGGGGAACATCTTTCAGTAGATAATATGAATAAAGCACTCGTAGACGTGTCATTAGATATGGGCTTTACTATGAAAGAGTTTACTGTAGCTGGCGTTTCGCATGAATCGCTATTTGCACACCATTGGTATATTGGTACTGATGATACTGCTAATACTATTGAATTAAAGCAAAAACTAGATGCCAGATTGAAGGAATTAAATGATGATTATGCAGTAGAAAGAATTGCAGCACTTAAAGATATTCAGGTTAAAATATTGCCAACACGTGTTTTTATAGAATACATGGAAGAAATAGGTAAAGTAGGAGGGCAGAATAAATTCCCGAGGGTTCTAAAAGGTGATAAGTTGCGTAGTTGGTTGAATTATCTGGAAGAGAAGAATTTAAACTAATCAATGTTTTCAGTAGTAATCAACGGAATTTTATTTGGGTTGCTGTTAGCGGTAATGTTTGGTCCTGTATTCTTTGCGCTCATCCAAAATAGTATTGTAAAAGGACTTAAACCGGGAGTTTATATGGCATTAGGCATTACCATTGCCGATATATCCTATATTTTCTTAATGTATTATAGTGTCAGGTTATTTCGAAATAATGATACAGTATCTATTTTATTAGGTGCCGTTGGCGGTGCAATAATTTTAGTAACAGGCATTTTAAGTTTGCTTAAAAAAGTACAAAAGGAAGAGGAACAGGTAAAGACCATAAAAAAAGGTTTTGCCAGACAGTTTATTAAGGGATTTGTTTTAAATGGTATCAATCCTTTTGTTTTGTTGTACTGGCTTGGGGTTATGACTATGGTTACCGTTAATTACAAATATGATGGGTCTGAAATGCTTGCATTCTTTATAGCTTTGATCAGCACATTACTATTTACAGATATTTCTAAAGTTGTACTAGCGCATAAATTAAGAGCCTGGATTACACCGAAACGGATTAATTGGATGAACAAAATTGTAGGGATAGCGCTTATATTATTTTCGTTTCGTTTATTTTATTTTGCTCTGGAGCACTACTGATTGTTATGAAAATCAAATACTTCTTATTAGCGACACTTCTGATATGTACGAGTACTGAAATATCAGCTCAAGGCCTGGATATTAAATCTGCCTATGAACAGGATATAAAGATTCGTAAAACAGGAATGGCCATTCTCGGCACATGGGCCCTAGGAAATATGGTGGCAGGAGGTATAGGGAGAAATCAGCTCTCTGGTGAAACCGCGTATTTTCATGAGATGAATTTAATTTGGAATGTAGTGAACTTAGGGATAGCAGGTGCTGGATATTATTTCAGTAGTAAATCGGAAATACCTGCTGATGGTGCAGCTTTAATATCGGATCAAATCTTTTTTCAGAAGACTTTACTTTTTAATGCGGGATTGGATTTGGCCTACATAGCTGGAGGTTTTTATTTAATCGAAAGAGCTAAAAACACCACTAACAAGTCCGAAAGACTAAAAGGGTATGGTAAATCAGTGATTATGCAAGGGGCTTTTCTTTTTCTGTTTGACGTAATATTGCATACAGTTCACGTGAGAAAGGTCAATGAAATAGCAGATTTTTTAAGCCACATTTCTGTAGGGCCTAATCAGATTGGCTTGGTTCTTAACTTCTAATTTAAGCTAGTCCTTTTAAATACATATTAAATTCAATTGCATTAGACTTTTTGAATCCATCAATTTCTAAATCTTCTTTAATGTCTTCATCAAAAGTCATTTTAGTTTTTTCTATTTTTTTGTCAGGATGGATGATAAGCTCCAAGCCTGTAAAATCATGTGGGTTTACCTGCACTAATACAGTATAATCCTCAAATACCCGCTTATAATATTCATGTACTACTAAACTACTTTTCATTGATTCAATTTTTTCTAAGGTGCAAAGAGCAATGGTAGATTTGGGAAAATAAACTTTTTAAAACCTATTTTCCCAAATTCCATAATTTACCTACACTACAATATTTACAATTTTATTAGGGACGATTATCATTTTCTTAATGGATTTCCCTTCCAGCCATTTCTGAATAACCGGATTTTCTAGTACAGCTTTTTCTATTTCCTCTTTAGGAGCATTTACAGGAAAACTCATATTATCCCGGTGCTTTCCATTCACTGAAACTGGATAGGTGAAATCATCTTCCTTAATGAAATCAGGATTAAACACTGGCCAACCTGCTTCCGAAACGCTTTCTTTATTTCCCAGGAGCTCCCAAAGCTCTTCACAAATATGGGGTGCATAAGGGGCAATAACTCGTACTAAATCTGATAAAACCACTTTATTGTTGCATTTAAGATCTGTCAATGTGTTTACACAAATCATAAATGTACTCACCGAGGTATTGAAGGAGAAATGCTCAATGTCGTACTCCACTTTTTGGATGGCCAGATGTAAAGCTTTCAATTCTCTTTTACCAGGTTCTGCTTCAGAAACTTCAAAATCACCTTTTCCATTGTGAAATAGTCGCCATAACTTCTTTAAGAACTTAGAAGTGCCATCGATTCCATTGGTGTTCCAGGGCTTAAACTGCTCCAGAGGTCCTAAGAACATCTCGTATAAGCGCAGGGTGTCAGCACCATATTGCTCAATCACATCGTCAGGATTAACCACATTGTGCTTTGATTTTGACATTTTCTCTATCTCTGCACCGCAAATGTATTTGCCATCCTCTAAGATAAATTCTGCTTCAGCATTTTCTGATCTCCAGCTTCTGAATTTCTCTATATCTAACTCATCGTTATAAACGATATTCACATCTACATGTAAGGCTTGCGTTTTATATTGCTCTGCCAGATTTTTTGATACGTATGTATTTTTTCCTTCCACCCTGTATACAAAATTACTTCTACCTTGAATCATTCCCTGATTGATCATCTTCTGAAATGGTTCATCCACGGTGATGTAACCTAAATCGGACAAGAATTTAGTCCAGAATCGGGAATACAACAAATGGCCGGTAGCATGTTCAGAACCACCAATATATAAATCTACATTTTTCCAGTAGCTTTGCTTTTCAGGTGCTACAAACTCATTTGAATTATGAGGATCCATGTAGCGGAACATGTACCAGCTTGATCCAGCCCAGCCCGGCATAGTGCTTTTTTCTAATTCAAAACCCTCTGCTGTTTTCCAGTTTTTAGCCCGGGCTAAAGGCGGTTCTCCATCTTCTGTTGGTAAATACTTATCTACTTCTGGCAGTTCAAGAGGTAATTGGTCTTCATTTAGCAAATAGGGCACTTCATTTTTAAAGTACACGGGAACAGGTTCGCCCCAATAACGCTGTCTGCTAAATATAGCATCTCGCATTCTGAAATTGATTTTTCCTTTCCCTATACCTTTTTCTTCTATATATCTAACCGCTTTAGCAATAGCCTCTTTTATAGGTAAACCAGTCAGGAATTCAGAATTGATGATTTTTCCGTCTTCTACTACTTCTCTCACTGGTAAATTGAAATGTTCAGCAAAAGCCAAATCACGCTCATCATCTGAGGGAACAGCCATCACTGCACCGGTGCCATAACCTGCTAATACATAATCACCAATCCACACCTGGATTTTCTCTCCACTAAAAGGATGAATGACATAAGCACCGGTAAAAACACCCGAAACGCGTTTTACCTCAGTCATTCTTTCGCGCTCCGATCTGTTTTTCGCTACTTTAACATACTCGTCAACCGCTGATTGTTGTTCTTGCGTGGTTATTTGTACTACTAGTTCGTGCTCAGGGGCTAACACCATAAAAGTTACTCCATAAATGGTATCAATCCGGGTGGTGAATACTTTAATTTGACGGTTAGCATTTTCTGCCCCATCCAAATCAAAACTCAGTTCAGCACCTACCGATTTTCCAATCCAGTTACGCTGCATTTCTTTTACAGGTTCGGGCCAATCTATTTTATGTAAGCCTTCCAAAAGTCGGTTGGCGTATGCAGTAATTCGCATACTCCACTGCATCATCTTTTTTCTCTCCACTGGAAAGCCACCTCTTTCACTAAAGCCATCTTTTACTTCATCGTTTGAAAGCACTGTGCCCATAGCCGGACACCAATTAACCACGGCTTCTGATAAAAATGCCAGGCGGTACTTTAAAAGTAATTTTTGTTGCTCCTCTTCTGAGTAATGTAGCCAGTCGTTGGCTTTAAATGCAGGTGTGTCATCATCACATACAGCTTTTACTATTTGGTTGCCTGTTTTCTCAAAATGCTCTATTAATACCGAAATAGGCCTGGCTTTGTCTTCCTGGAGGTCATACCAGCTATCAAACAACTGCATGAAGATCCATTGCGTCCATTGGTAAAATTTTGGATCACTGGTTCTTACTTCTCTATCCCAATCATAAGCAAAGCCTATATTTTTAAGCTGCTCAATATATCGGCCTATATTTTCTGCAGTTGTAATAGCAGGATGTTGTCCTGTTTGTATAGCGTATTGCTCGGCAGGTAATCCAAAGGAATCAAAACCCATCGGGTGCAACACATTAAATCCTTGCTGCTTTTTAAAGCGTGCAACTATATCTGAAGCAATGTAACCTAAAGGATGACCTACATGTAAGCCTGCGCCTGAAGGATAGGGAAACATATCTAAAGTATAATACTTGGGTTTGTCAAATTGATCCTTTGCATGAAAGATCTTATTTTCTTCCCAATAGGCTTGCCATTTTTTTTCTGTAGCTCTGAATTGATAATCTGCCATTTTGCTAATTATTATACTTTTTATGATAATGAATTTGCAAAAATAAGGCTTTTAAGATCGGATGGAATAAAATATAAAATCTTTTCAAAAAAAAAAGGTGTCTTTCGACACCCTTTTTCCATTAACCAACTAATCACTAAACTATAAACTAACTAAAAAAGTGGTTTAGAACAGGAGTAAAAACTGTTTTTATCTCAGATTTCACTTTTACTTTACTGCTCTCACTAATATTTTTACTTGCTTTAAATCCTCCTATAAATATGAAAATCCCAACTATTATGCCAATTAGCAGAATAAGCCCTTTTTGTTTTCTTTTCGTCAAGCTCATTTTCATATTTTGAAATATATTAATTTACAACACAATGATTATGCCAAACTTAAAATAGTTGCATGCCACATTGATTTTATTTTAACGAATAAATAAATATCTTCGTATTTATTAATCAGAAAAAATAACTTATGAATAAATTGAATATTATCGCAATGCTAATGGCCTTGTCCATTTTGGCTTGCACTGATGGAAAGAAGGCTAAAAATGAAGAGTCCGTAGCTGATGTTGAGCAGGAAATTGTTGCTGATTCAACTATGTTTGGGGAGCCCTTCACTATTGAAAATGCAAAAACACCGGGGGTTGTCTTAACTGGACTTGCTCCGCAGGATTCAATGGTGACTACCTTAAAAGGTACGGTAAACGAAGTTTGTAAAGCAAAAGGTTGCTGGATGACTATAGATATAGGTGAGGGCGAATCAATGAGAGTGACTTTTAAAGACTATGGTTTTTTTGTCCCGAAAGATATTGCTGGCAAAGAAGTTATTTTTACAGGTCAGGTGAAGTACACAGAAACTGATGTAGCCACTTTAAGGCATTATGCGGAAGATGAAGGTAAACCTGAAGAGGAAGTTTTAGCAATTACTGAACCTATCCAAAGTTACAATTTTGTAGCTACGGGAGTGAAAGTTCTTTAAATTCACTTTAAATTAAAATAAAGCCCGGAATTGAGTTTATCTATATAAATCTCTTCTGGGCTTTTCTTTCTTAAATAATCTGCGAAATCGTAGGCCAGTAACCGTACTGAATCCGCCTACGAGTGCCCCTACTAAAGTGGTTACCATTACCATGTAAATTCCATTGGGTAAAGTAAAAAGAATGGCTATTTTATCTGCAAGTGGGCCGCCATCATTGTTACTGATGAAAGCTTGAATCATCCAAAGTAATCCCACTCCTAAAAAGCCGCTGAAAAACGAACTGAAATTAGAACCGGAAAGTAACGCTCCTGCAAAAAATCCACAAACAGCAATACTCCACCATGGGAAATATAATAATGCAAAATGAGCTGCTATAGCAATTATTACTGTTCTTAATACAAATTTCATTTATCGCCTGGGATTAATTTTTGAGTAAAGATGATGTTTTTTAATTCGTTCGGGGTAGGACTGTAATCTAATTCGTAATATTCTCCCTTACTCCATGTAGAAATCATATTATCGTAGTAATAACTTCCCGGGTTTCCTGACTGACCTCCGGGATAAACTCCAAATGCCTTAATCGGTTGCTCCATAGAAACAATCATCCGCCATGAGGCACCATGTCTTCCCGATGTAGCGTTAATAATGTGCCTGTTCCCACCAATAGGTACTCTTTCAGTACTCAAAGCAGGCAATCTTGCCAAATGCTGGATAGTAGTGTTTTTAAAATTGCTCCAATTTAAATCAAGTGCTTTTTGTGCTTTCCAGTTTTCTACCGAATCAACTGCCTTTATAAAGCCTGCTCTATACAAATCAGTAACTGTTTCTTTTTGATCAGTTGTTTGATTATTGATATATGGATCCGTGGGTTTGTTTTTTAGTATCTCAATGGTCACCGGTAATTCAGGTTTTCTGAGATAAGTTTCACTGGTGTAAAACTCATCCCATAAATTGCGGTAAACTTCATTCCACCAAATTTCAAAGTATGCCGGAGCAACTGCATCTTTATCACTGATAAAATTCCAGTTAGTTAGTGTATTGAATGCTTCTTTTTGAACATCATTTAAACTGGAAAGCTCAAGACTATCTAACATAGCTGGAAGAATTTCAGCTGCAAACAGACTGTAATTGTCTGTTTGAAGGCGCTTCATATCATTTACAGTAATATTTTTTAAAGTTGACAGCTGGCTATTTATTCTTCTGTTTCTGTAATGTTCATAACCCTTATCGTAGTGGTAATAAGGATAAGTGCTGTCTACAGGAATTTGATTAGCTGAACTTAAGAATCCTTGTTCAGGGTTTTTCATGAAAGCATTATGTTCATGAGGAATAAAACCTTTCCAGTCCATATCAGCTCGGGAGCCGTCCATAATAAACTTACCTTGTTCCTCCCACCTTAGGGGGAATTTGCCATTAACCCAAATGGCTATATCACCTTGCACACTAGCAAAAGCAAAATTTTGAGCCGGGCAATCGTAATAACTTAATGCTTTTTCATAATCACTGTAATTTTTAGCACGGTTCAGCAGGTGAAAGGTGAGCTGTTCATTGGAGGGGTCGTGTGCAGTCCATCTTAAGGCGTAATTGGCTTTGGCATTTTCTGAAAGATAATTTTCATCATATACAATGGGGCCATGGTGTGTATAATATATAGTATCTACAAATTCTTCAGATCCTCTTATCTTAAAGGATTGAATCTTTTTTTGTGTTTTTAGCCATTTTCCTTCGTAACTGTATTCTGATCTGTCTTCATTTTTAAATTGAATATGGTACCAGTCACGGACATCGCGGGTGGCATTAGTTTCTCCCCAGGCAATACTATCATTAAACCCAATAATAACTCCTAATGCTCCTGGTAGCGTACCACCATAAGTGTTAATTCCGGGTGCGTTCAGGTGCATCACATACCAGATAGAAGGCAGGTTTAGTCCTAAGTGTGGGTCATTGGCAAGAATTGGTTTTCCTGAACTGGTTTTTTTACCGGATACTACCCAATTATTGCTGCCGTTGTCAGGGTTAGGCTGCGGTCCTTCTTCTTCAGGAAATGTCAATGGAAATTCAACCGAATCTGGTCTAGTTACCTCTAGTGGTTTAAATTTCCATTTTTTGGCTCTCGGAATCACAGGATCCATGTTGGCATACCTGTCGGGAAATAAAAAGTTGAATCTTTCTTTACCGAGCATTTTTAGCAATTGGGTGTTTTCTATATCCAAATCACTCCCTGCTAAATCATTTGCCATATATTTTAAAAGTAGTGCCGATTTGAGGTTGGTCCACGGCTCAGGCTCATAGTCCAGTAATTTGTATTCTAAAGGCAAGTTAGCATAGGTTAAGCTTTTTATGTAGGAATTTACACCTTCCGTGTAAGCATTAATTAAAGGACCAACCACAGGATCCTCTTCCATTATTTTTAAGCCTTTCTCGGCTCCATAAAGTAATCCGTTTCTACGTTGATACCTATCAAAGATAAGTCCGTCTTCACCAATAATTTCAGAAATTCTTCCTGCAGAGGCATGAGTCTGAAACTCCATTTGCCATAATCTATTAAGAGCTGTTACATATCCTTGCGTGAGGTAAAGGTCTTTGTCATTGTTGGCATATATATGTGGAATCAGCAATGTATCGTAAAAGACCTT
The DNA here is from genome assembly GCA_963803685.1 of uncultured Cytophagales bacterium. Taxonomy (GTDB): domain Bacteria; phylum Bacteroidota; class Bacteroidia; order Cytophagales; family Cyclobacteriaceae; genus Marivirga. Next base: position 329,607 of record CAWDNW010000002.1, on the reverse strand, counting down.
CACTTCATCTGAAAGCTCATTGATATTAACTTCTTCTTTAAAAGGAATGGATTTATTAACTGCATTTGCCCAAAAACCACCATAAGGATTTAAAAACTTTCCCAAAGGTGGCACCTGACCCCATTTTTCATTTAAACCTATAATTAAGGCCACTGTAATGATAAATGGAAACAAGAATTTTATAAATTTCATAAGTTGCAGTTCTTGAAATGAGTTCCTAATGTATAAAAAATTGGATTTGTATGATAATGTAGTTCAAAAAATATTAGGTTTTCTCTATCTTTAAAATATTATGGAGGAGATTATAAAAAAATTCCCAGAAGAAATTGTATTTAAATCACAAAATATCAAGATGATTGTTGTGGCCATGGAAGGTGTTCTTTCCTCTTCATCAGTTCATGTAAATGCTAAAAGCACTTCCTATACCTTTAACCTCTTAGATGACATCATTGTGAAACCACTAAGGGAGAATGGAATTATTTTGGTGGCCATCGCTCATCATTCATCTGAAGTGCTGAAGCGGAAAGCAAAAGAATTATCTTATGATGATTATATAGTTATTGGCGCTACAAATCATCAATTGCTTGAGGAATTGTGCGAGGAATTTGAGGTGTCACTTGAGCAAATATGCTTTATAGGATTTGACCTGTTGGACGTTGTTTATCTTAAAAAGTCAGGTTTAAGCATTTCTCCTGCTGATTCAGTGGAATATTTAAAGTCAAATACAAATTTTACCACAAAAGCGAAAGGAGGGGAGGGCGTGCTAAGGGAAGTAGCAGATTTGATACTAGCCTCTCAAGACAAATTGAAAGATGTATTTTCCTCCTTTTTGGACCGATAAAGTTTAAGTGTTTTACTATCTGATTTAAACTTCATTGCCTGCATGTTTAAGAAGCTTTTCCATTTCTCAAAATAATTGAACTATTTCCTGTAAATCATTTTATTCCGTTGAAAAGCGACTTAATTTTGCAGTATGTTATCAATAAATAATTTAAGTTACTACATAGGCGATAGGCCACTCTACGAAAATGCATCTCTGCACATTAAACCAAAAGATAAAATTGGTTTAATTGGACTAAATGGCCAGGGGAAATCCACTCTCCTTAAAATGATTAATGGTGACGTAACTCCTGATCAGGGTGAAATTCAAATGAGCAAAGAATGCACCTTAGGCTTTTTGAACCAGGATTTGCTTTCATTCCAATCTGACGAAAGTATTTTGCATGTGGCCATGACTGCTTTTAAAGAAGCCCTTAAACTTCAAGATAAAATAGAGAAGATTTTAAAGCAGATGGAGGAAAATTACTCTGATGATTTAGTTGACAAGTTAACTAAAGCGCAGGAGCAATATGAAATGTTGGAAGGCTATAGCTTACAGGCGAAGGCAGAAGAAATTTTAGAGGGAATTGGTTTCAGAACAGAAGATTTGCACAGGCCTTTGAAGACTTTTTCAGGTGGATGGAGAATGAGGGTTATGTTAGCTAAATTATTGCTGGAAAAGCCGTCTTTGTTAATGATGGATGAACCTACCAACCACTTGGATTTACCTTCCATTCAATGGATTGAAAACTATTTAAAAAGTTATGAAGGTGCTTATATAATTGTATCTCACGATAGAGAATTTATTGATAAAACTGTAGATACCATTGTAGAAGTGGATCAGCAGCAACTGAATTTATATGCTGGCAACTATTCATTTTACGAAGAAGAAAAAGCACTCCGTACTGAATTGCAACAAAACGCATTTGAAAATCAGCAGCAGAAAATTAAACAAACTGAAAAATTTATAGAACGTTTTAGATCAAAAGCTACTAAAGCCAAGCAAGTGCAGTCTCGGGTTAAATCTCTGGATCGAATGGATAAGGTTGATGCGGTGGTTGATAATAATGCTGTCATAAATTTCAGCTTCAAGATCAATAATAAATCTGGTAGGCAAATTGTGAAGTTGGATGATGTTTCAAAGTCATATGGTGATATAAAAATACTGGAAAACACTGATGCATTAATAGAGAGAGGAGATAAAATAGCATTGATTGGTGCTAATGGAAAAGGTAAATCAACGCTGTTAAGAATAATTGCAGGCACAGAAAAAAATGAAGGAAAAAGGGAAGAAGGATATAATGTAGAATTTGGGTTTTTTGCCCAGCACCAGTTGGAATCATTAAATATAAATAATGAAATTCTTGATGAGCTAAAGCAGGCTGGTAGTGACAGGCCAGAATTGGAACTTAGAAACTTACTGGGTAGCTTTCTTTTTAGGGATTCGGAAGTGTTTAAAAAAATAAAAGTGCTTTCCGGTGGAGAGAAATCACGGGTGGCTTTATGTAAAACCATGATTTCCAATGCCAATTTTTTATTATTAGATGAACCAACAAACCACCTGGATATGCAATCTGAAAATATCCTCATCCAGGCATTGAATCATTATGAAGGTTCTTTTATTACGGTTTCTCACAACAGGCACTTTATTTCTCGAGTGGCTAACAAAATTTGGTTTATCGAAGACTATCAAATAAAGGAATACCCAGGTTCTTATGAGGAGTTCCAGCATTGGTATGACAAAAGGGAATCGCAAAAAACCTCTGAAGTTGTTAAAGAAACCCATAAGAAGGTTGAGAAAAAGGAAAAGCCTAAAAGAAATCCTGACGATGAAGCTTTTAAAGCCAAACAAAAGGAATTGACCAACCTGGAGAAAAAAATAGATGACCTGGAGAATGCCAGGAAAGAAATAGAGGAGCAATTAGCTAAACCATCTGTGTATGGAAACCCAGATCAGCTAATGGAGGTAAATCAGTCTTTCGATAAAGTGAACAAAGAACTTGAGCAATTGACAGAGCAATGGGAAGAATTGGCTATTGAGCTGGAATAGTTGTATTTAACGGTTGAATTTTTAGAATGATGTAATAATACCTCATAAATTATCTATATATTTAAGTACATAATACTAAAGTACTTAGATGAAGCACTCAATACGATTTTTACTTCACGCGGGCATTCTTCCAGTTGTATTTGCTGGTTTAAGCGGCTGTTTTACAGTGCATACTCATCAAACGGCTAAAACTTTAGGAAAAGGTGCAAGTAAAGGAACAGTAGTTGGTGGTTTGAGTGGTGTTCCGAGTTTTACGAGAGAGCCTTTTAATGATGGAAATGGTCTTTTAATGTTCCCTGTTTATACTCTTCGGTATGGGATTGCAGAATACACTGATGCTGGTGCATTTTTAGGCGTTAGCAAGCTGGGAGCTTTTTTCAAGCATCAATTTGTAGGTGATCAGCAGTCAAAAGGAGCCATATCAATTGGTGCTAATGCCTTTGCTGGATCAGATGTATATTTATTGTCATCTGTGCTGAGTTTTGCAAGATCTGAAATACCTCTGTATCTAAGCTATGAGATCACACCTAAGTTTGCATTATATAGCAGCCCATTGGTTGCCTATCATTGGGAAAGGGAGAGCTCTTCGTCCACCAATGAAAAATCTTTTTCTCAGTACCTGGCAGGGGGAGCAACCATTGGCTGCATGTTTACTTTGCGGAGAATAACTTTAAGTGGGGAAGTTGGAGCACAAAAAGAGTGGGAATTCCATAAATATCAATTTTATTCCACCATTGGTTTAGGGTTTAGCTTGTGATAAAATTATATGCGAAAGATTTATTCCACAGCACGATTCACACTTGTTTACTGTGGCATAATACTGGGCCTTTCTGGCTGTTTTACAGTGCATACTCATCAAACGGCTAAAACTTTAGGAAAGGCAGGATTTAAGAAGACCATAATATCAGGGTTAAATGGTGTACCGAACTTTTCAGGTGAAGAAGTAACTTACAGAAGCGGAGGTATAATGTTTCCCAATTACACTTACCAATATGGAGTAGGTGAATATTCAGATGTTGGTGCTTACTTAGGAATCACAAAAATGGGTGGTTTCTTTAAGCATCAGCTATTAGGTGACAAACATACCAAAGGAGCCTTCTCAATAGGTGCAAATGCTTTTGTAGGCCTGGACCAGTTTTTATTCGTTTCTTCTTTAGGCTATATCAGGACTGAAATTCCTTTTTATTTGAGTTATGACTTTTCACAAAATATATCAATTTATTCTAGCCCTATGCTTGCTTATACATGGGTGCGAGAAGAAAACTTCTACCAGGAACCCTCTCGCTACCATTACTTAACAAGAGGTTTAACTATTGGATTTATGCTTAATTTGGGCGAAAAGTGTACAATCAGCCCGGAAATTGCCATGCAAAACTTATGGAATACGAGGCAATATCAATTTTATACTACAATCGGTTTTGGAATTAAGCTTTCCCAACCTGTAAAACTCTTCCGTTTCCCTTTTTAGGTTATACTGTGAATTTAGTGGAGAATTACATTCTTTTAAGATAAATAGTGTATCAATAACTCTTGGTTCATTCTTGCTTATGTCACTGCACTAGTAAAAGAATCTTTCCCTTCTTTTTACTTAATCAAAAAGAAGCAAAAAATCAAGGCTGTATTCATTTCTTAACGGCATTTTGGATTTCTAATTGGGAAACAAAAAAACTTCCTACGGTCAAACATTTTGTTCCTGATCCAATTATAAATTCGAAATCCCTAAAATGAATAAGGCCGGTCCTTCTAATTACAATCCGAATTACCATTAAATTAATGGTAGTACCCCTTTTTAAAGAAATTGAGCCATGCTGCAAAAGTAATTTGGATTTAATTTTCCTGGATAGGCATATATATTATAAAAGTGCTGCCCTGGCCTTTTTCACTTTCTAGATCAATGAAACCCTGATGAATTTCAATAATCCTACGGCAAATTGATAGACCAATCCCAGTTCCACCATATTCAGTTTTTGAATGCAATCTTTTAAATGGTTTAAAGATGATATCCTTATGTTGCGGATCAATACCTATCCCATTATCACTAATTGTTACTTTCCTATACAAATCGACAGTTGGAGAAAAGTAGCCCGGTATTTCAGCTTTTTTAACTTTACCGGCGTTTATTTCAATCCTGGGCTTATTGTTATTATACTTGAGTGCATTCTTAATCAGGTTTGTTAAAAGCTGACGGATGTGGACTTCATTTGCCTTTAATGAGCCCAGCTTATTATACTTGATTTTGGCACCCTTTTCATTAATCATTAATTCTAGTTCGTCTTCAATGTCTTTTACTTGTTCATCCAAATTAACATCTACCATGGCCAGGGTTGATTCGGAGAGGCGACTGTAATCAAGAATATTCCTAATTAAATCCCGCATTTGATTAGCTAAAAGATTTATTTTATCAATATATTTTTCAACAGATGCCGGATCTTCAGTGTTTGTTTTAAGGATAGAAATAAAAGTACTAATCTTTCTGAGTGGCTCCTGCAAATCATGGCTTGCTACATGTGCATACTCTTCCAACGAAATATTTAAATGAATTAACTCATCATTCGACTTTTGCAATTCAACGGTTCTGTCATAGACTTGTCTCTCCAATTCCTGAGTGAATTTTTTTTGCTCAGTGATATCAATAGCTGACCCTACAAATCCTTCAAATTGATCATTGCTATCAATAATTGGTACAGCATGGTCTCTCACCCATCTAAACTTTCCATCTCCCCGTTTTAATCGGTATTCAAGTACGTAGGGTACTCTCTCAGCGTAGCTATTTTCAAAAATAGTTTTAAATCCTTTTAAATCATCAGGATGAAGCATTTCCAGCCTACTCAAGCGAGGCTCATTTCCTTCTGAGTTACCAATAAAATCTCGCCATAGCTTATTATAGTAAGTTCCTGATTTATCTTCATTGCTCATCCAGATCATAACAGGAGCGCTGTCTGCAATTAATTTAAATCGCTCCTTGCTTTCATTCACTTGCTGCAACAACATTTTGTCTTTTGTAACATCAATTAAGGTGGACACCTCAAGTTCAGGATTATTTTGATCATCAAAGAAAACCCGACCAAAGACTCTTATGTAGCGTGTTCCAGCTTTTAAAAGAACCCTGGCCTCATAAGATAACCAACCTGTTTGCAAAGATTCCTCAATCTTTTTATTTCTATGGGCCAAGTCTTCAGGATGAAATTTGTTAAGAACTGCATTGTTATCACCAAGTTCTGATTCTTCCAATTCAAAAAACTGAAGGAAAGCCTCATTGAGGTGGAATGATTTTGTTTTGAAGTTATATTCGTAAATAATGAGGTTGGCGGCTTCAATAGCCATCATCACCTTTAAATTATCTTTCTTTGCCTGAGTAATGTTTTGAATAAGAAAAAGCACTTTCCTGCCGGAATCTGTTGGTAGCTTTATATTTACAGAGCTGAAATTATAGTAGCTGTTTTTAAAGTAAAATTCGGTGTTTGCACTTGTGCCATCTATTGTTTTAGAGATTACCGAAGTCAGGTTTTGACCCTCATTCTCAGATAATTTCAATATTGAACTGAATGGTTTGCCTTTTAGCGTTTCTGCTGTTGAAGTATAAAGCTGTAATTCTTTCCCACCCAAATATTCAATTTCCAGGTCTTCATTCAAAATCCCTATAGAGCCGTTTGGTATATTTTCTGAGATAGTTCTATATATTATCTCATTTTTTTCACTACTTTTTTTCGCTTTTTTTAAGTCTGATTCCTTCTGTTTTAACGCATCAACATTCAGAGATAACTCACGGTTAGTAGAGTTAAGTTCTTCGTTTGATGACTCTAACTCTTCATTGGATGTTTCTAATTCCTCATTTGTAGATTTTAGCTCTTCATTGGTTGATTGTAGTTCTTCATTAATAATTTGTAGTTCTTCATTGGATGCTTCAAGCTCTTCCGTAAATATTTGCAAATGCTCTCTTAGTGTCGATAATTCTTCTTCAAGTTCCTGAACGTGCTGACCGGAAGCATTTTCAAAAGTACCCTGTTTAAGTAGGTAATTCTCACTTTTGTCAATTTTTTCAAAGATTATGATGTAAAACTGAGCTTCATTTATAGCATAAACAAGCGGAATAATTTTGATCTTTACGAAGTGATCCACCTCATACAAATTGAACTTAATCATCTGACTGCTATGCGGAACATTGGATTTTTTAACCTGGGTCAATAATATTCTAATGGTTGTGGCTAGTTCTGGGTTTACCATTTTATGCAAGTTGGCATTCATGGCTCCCTGGCTTATTTCAAGGTAAAGCCTAAGGCTACCATTTACTTCCTTTATTTCACCCTGCTCGTTTATAATTACAAAAGGGTGTTCATATTTATAATATAATGTCTCTTTAGCTACATCTACCAAAGACAAATTAATGTTTTCTTGCTTGTGAATGTCTGAGTGAAGTACTTCATTTTTATTCCGAAACTGTGAAAATTTTAGACGGTAATTTTGGCTGGTATCCGCTTTTCTGAAGATTTTAAAGTCATCTGCTTTGGTAAATAATTCAGATGCTACACTTACACTTTCAGATTTCCCTAAAAATAACAATCCATTTTTTCTGAGCGCAAAATGAAAAATCTGGAAAGTCTGTTTTTGGAGGTTACTGTTAAAATAGATTAATAAATTTCGGCAAATAATCGTGTCCAATTTTACAAAAGGAGGATCGTTAGTGATATCATGCTTGGAAAACAATATGTCATTCTTTACTGCCTTCTTAACCTCAAAATGATCTAGCCCTCTTTTATCGAAATATTTTGCTATAAGCTTTGGTTCCAGGTTTTCTAGAGCAGGTTGGGCATAAACCCCTTTTCTAGCAATATTCAGTACTCTTTCATCTATATCAGAAGCAAATATTTGAATATGGTAATTGCTTATTTTACTTCCTAATATTTCACGCAGCATTATTGCAACAGAATAAGGTTCTTCCCCTGAAGCACAACCTACACACCAGATACGAACAGGGTCTTCCGGCGTTTTATTGCTGAGTAATTTCTCCAAATTTTGCCTTAAGGTTTGAAATGCAGTAGAATCCCTGAAAAACTCTGTAACACCAATAAGTACTGTTTCAAATAAATTATCAAGTTCTTGTGGTGTTTCTTTCAACACTGCACAATATTCAGATAATGTATTTAGTTCTAATTTTTTAATTCTGTGATCTATCCTCCGTAAAATCGTTGTCGGTTTATATTGTGAAAAGTCAGTCCCAGACCTCTTTTCCAGCAATTCAAAAATAGCGTCTATGCCTTTTGTGGGCAGACTACTACCAATAATAATTTTATAATTATTAACATAATGTATGATTTCCTGATACATTTGCTCAGCAGGTAGAACTACATCAATGTTATTGGTTTGAATAGCAGCTGCTGGCATAGAATTATCTTCGGCAGTATTTGGTAGTTGTGCTATTGTAAAACCCTTATTCTTCTTAATTTCCTCAACTCCCACGGAGCCATCATTACCAGGGCCAGAAAGAATAATACCTATAGCTTTTCCTTTTTTCTCTTCTGCCAAAGATGAAAAAAATGAATCGATTGGCAATTCTATGGAATTATATTCAGTTTGTAAAAAACCGTTTTTAAAGTGGACAGTAGAATCCGAAGGTGCTAAATAAATATGCCTGTTTTGCAATGGCGAATTATTTTCAGTAGTTAGCAAAGGCCATTTGCTACTGGTTTTTAATAGCGATAGAATTTTCTGCTTATCATGTGAGCTGGTTTGCATTACTATTACCACACAGAAATCTTCCTCAACGCCCTTAAAGGACTTTATGAACTTTACTAAAGCATCTTCCCCTCCTGTACTTAATCCTATTCCTACTATAAAGTCTACCTCTTTCTTTTCCGTCATTGCTTCTCAATTTGCATTGCGCTTCTTAGTTGTTTTATATGCCCTAATACCTCGTCAAGTTTGCTTTCGTACGAAAGTACCAGTTTATCCATTTTTCTGTCCTTATAATTTGCAATTATCCTTAATAAAAGCATTCTTTTTTCTTCTAAAATTCGTAAGGCTATCCACATGGCTTCCTCGTATCCACTGTTTTTAGTTTCAAGTAAGGCATCTTCTGTGTAACTATGGCCTAAATGACATCTAAACCGTACAGTGTTGAGTTGAGTCATCTTCCAAAGTGGACCATTACATTCAGGACACGAAACTGGTACTGTTGTACCTAATTCATTATTTTCCTCTATATTACTTCTGACCTTAGCTGCTATAGCATTTTCCTTAATCAAATAATCAGGAACTTCCTTTGGTTCAGGGATATCATCATGCATAATTTCCTCTATTACTTCAGACATTTCTTCCAATTCCAGCGTATAGTCAATAGCCACAAACTGCTGTGCAAAAAGTGGCATGCCGTTAAATTCTGCTGTTTCAGGATTTTGTATGACAGCAAGCCCTCCACAAACTTTGATCGATTCTAATCCGACACTTCCATCATTTAGTCTTCCGGAAAGTAAGATACCCACACATTGATTTTTATAGTTTACAGCAGCTGATCGGAACAAAGTGTCGATAGAGGGTCTGCACAAATTCTCTCTCGGACCATAACTTAAACCCAACATGCCGTCTTTTACTATCATGTGCTGGTCAGCTACTGAAAGGTAAACCGTTCCAGCCTGAATTTTCAAATTATTTTCAGCATCTACTACTTTGAGTCCTATTTTTTTAGCAAGCTGATCCTTAAAATAGGAGGTGGAAGTGGATGATGAATGTATAACCACTAAAAAAGCTGCATTTATATTGGATGGAATATTGCTTAAAGCAGTTTTAACTGCGGACTGACCCCCGGCGGAGGCCCCTATTACAAAAAGTCGGAATGAATGTGAATGCATAATAATTGTTTAAAAAAATTCCTGATTTAAAGGATATAAAAAAATATACCGACCTTATAAAAGGTTTTTGGTCAAAATGCCTACTATTTTCACTTTTTCAAAAAGGGGATAAAATTTGCTAATGATAAATTATCTACCCGTTTCTTATGTACAACGGTAAGTAATGTAATAAGTTAGTTGAAAATTCATACTTATAATAGAGTGATTAAAGTGGTTTGTAAGCCTGGATGTAAACAGGCAGTACAAAAATTTAGTTAATTTTTACAAAACATACCCTCGAGGTATTTAACCCACGAAAGTGCTTAAATGCTTTATTGGTAAATAATCTTTATAAAGGAAGAATTACATTAAATTTCGCACCATTTTCGGAGCTACCTTCGGCATTAATAAGTCCATAATGATTTTCAACTATTCTTTTGCATATTGCCAAACCAATGCCTGTGCCGGCATAATCTGCTTTATTATGCAGCCTGTTGAATATATTGAAGATTTGATGCTTAAACTCCTCAGGAAATCCAATTCCATTATCCTGAAATGATAGTTTTATATAAGTTTTGCTGGTATCTAAACTGAGATTTTTCTCTTCCTTTAAATTGACCTTAGTCGCAGTTATTAATAAAATGAGATTCCTGTTTTTAGCACTAAACTTTAGCGCGTTACCTATCAAATTCCCAAACAATTGTGTCATTTGCATTGGTATTGCATTAATGACTGGTAACTTGTCATACTTTATTTCCGCTGCTTTTTGATCGACAAGCAATTCATAATCTGTTAAGATTTTATGCAATACTTCATTTAAATCGGTAGGTTTAAACGCATCTATCTGATCCAATAACTCAGAATATGTGAGAATATCTTTAATCATGCTTAGCATTCTGCCTGAGGAGGTTCTGATTTTCTTCAGATAGTTTATCGACTCATTTTCCATCAAATGGCCCGTTTTACTTTCAAGCATTTCCGTAAAAATAGTTATTTTACGGAGGGGCTCCTGCAAATCATGAGAGGCAATATGCGCAAACTGGGCCAATTCTGAATTAGATTTCTGTAAACTGCTATTGGCCTCTGCGAGTTCTTTGGTACGAATACTTACCACCTCTTCAATTTTCTGACGCATTTTTACCTGCGGAGTTACATCAGTTGCTATTGCCATGATGCTGGTGACTTGCCCATCTACAGTTGCATGTGCCTGGTAGACAAAATCAATGTATACAGTTTCAATTGTTCCTTTCCTTGGAAGATTTACAGGTACATTTTCTGCAGAAAAGGTTATGCCAGTGGTAAATACGTTATAAAGTTTCTCTTCCAATCCCTGGTTTTTAGCTTCGGGGAGGCCTTCAAATACAGGCTTATTGAGTACATCCACAGCATCTACTCCCCAAATCTCATACATTTTATCGTTCGCTAATTCCACCACATAATTTGGGCCATCTAGAATACAGATAGCTACAGGAGCTTTTAAAATAGTGTTTCTAAGCTGTTTTTCACTTTCCAATACCTTTTGTGCGGCAAAATTGATATCAGTCACATCTGCAGCAGTATTCATTACTCCGTAAATGTTTCCCTTAGAATTGTAAAGAGGTGTGAAGCTGTAGTTAAAGTAGTGTTCTTTAAGTTTGCCATCTACATGCAAATAAATTTTCTGATTTTTACCATGAAAGGGTATGCCTGTTTCATATACGCTCCTCAATTTCTGGTATACTTCCTGGTTTTTCAGTTCAGGTAGCGTTTCAAAATATGTTTTACCAATAATGTTGTAGCCCTTGCCCCACACATCCATAATTGATTTATTGGCCAGGATAATCTGCATTTTGCGACCAACATACACGCCAATAGGGAAAGGTGCATTTTCAACAATGCTACTTAACCCCCGCTCACTTTCTAAAAGTTCCTGCGCAACTTTTTTTCTATCAGTAATATCCAGGCAGGTACTTACATACCCTTTAAACTCCCCCTCCTTACTAAATCGAGGAGTAATTTTAGCTAAAAGCCATCTGTATTCATTGTTTTTGTTCAATAAGCGAAGTTCTATTTCCAGCATTTCTTTGCTTTCATAAGCTTCTCTATATTCTCTATCAAACCGATCGTAATCCTCAGGATGAAGTAAATTCCTCCAACCATTTTCAATCAGGTCCTGCATGGTTCTACCTGTAAATTCAATCCAAGCCTTATTGAAATAGTCAGGCTTGCCTTCTTCATTACTGGTAGCAATAAGAACATCTGCACTTTCTGCTAAAAGCCTAAAGCGTTTTTCACTTTCTTCCACAGCTTGTTTGGCCTTTACCTTAGAGGTGGTTTCAGTGCAAACAACCAAAACACCTTCTACTTTCATCTCTTTTGAGAAAATAGGGCTGTAGCCAAAAGTCCAGTACACGTCTTCCATTTTCCCATTTCTGAAAATGGGTATCAGCTGATCTTCGCTCCAGGTAGCTTCTCCCGTGGTTTTAACCTGGTGAATTAAAGGATAAATTATGTCCCAGATTTCAGGCCAACATTCTTTCGCTTTTTGACCCAGCGCCTTCGGATGTTTCCCATTTTCACCTAAACTGGGTCTGTAAGCATCATTATAAAATTGAATTAAATCGTCCCCCCACCATAAGAACATAGGGAACCTTGAGGATAATATCATTGAAAGTGTCAATTTCAAACTTTGAGGCCATTGATCGGGATTTCCCAGGTCAGACCTATCCCAATTGTACGCTCTCGTTAATTCACCCATTTCACCTCCTCCGGAGAGAAAAGACCAATTTGGTTGATCTTCGGAAGATTTATCCATATAACTTTTCTTGCATGAGATTAAAAATTTAAAAATATATAATTACTCCAAGATATTCAACAATGAAAAAAAATAATTACGTGTCTCTTTAAATGAAATATCAATACTAATTGAGTAAGAATCTGCCTGCATCACAGCAGAACTTAATTAGCAATAGTCGTGTCACAATTGCTGGCGCTTTTTAATAATGATTTTCCTTATATTAAAATTGAGGAATAGTTTGTGAACTTCAGCATAATCACTTTGGAATAGTGTTGAATTTATTTTATTATATTTACTTCTTTAACTTCAGGCTTCTTATAAAGAGTGTTATATGAGCTTGTACAATAATTTCAGTTTTGTTCCATAAACAGAAAATTAATCTATTCTACACAAATTACATTTTCTTCATATTAAATGAAAAAACAACGCTATTCTATTAAAGATATCGCATCAGCATTAAATGTATCGGTTACTACAGTTTCTTTCATTATCAATGGAAAAGCCAAGGAGAAAAGAATATCCGAAGAGGTAATTAATAAAGTACTTGCTTATATTAAAGAGATAAACTATAAGCCGAATCAGTTGGCTCAAAGCTTACGTACCGGGCAGTCGAAAATTCTAGTATTTATGGTGGAAGATATTTCCAACTATTTTTTCGCAAAACTGGCGCGTATAATCGAAGATATAGCCTACGAAAAAGGCTATAAAGTTCTGTTTTGCAGTAATGATAATGAAGATAAAAAATCGGAGGAATTAATTACGCTTTTTAAGGATAGACAAGTAGACGGATATATTATTATTCCCTCTTCAGGTGTAAGAAGAACAATTCAAAATTTATTGGAGGAGGACATCCCAGTTATACTTTTCGACAGGTATTTTGAAGATCTACCTACCCATTATGTGGTAATTGATAATGAAGAAGCGACTTACAATGCTACATCGCATCTGATTGAGAATAAATACAGAAACATTGCCTTTGTTACAACTGATGTAGAACAAACTCAAATGCTTTCCAGGCTTAAAGGGTACCAGAAAGCGATATCAGGCAGAAAATTAGAACAATTTGTGCTTAAAATCCCATATAATGAAAAGCCTGAAGACAGGAAAACAAAGATTAAGAAGTTTATACTTTCAAACCCTGAGATAGATGCAGTTTTTTTTGCTACCAATTATTTAACTCAGGACGGACTTGCTGTTATAAAAGAGAATTTTCCTTCCTTACTTAATCAATTAGGTATTATCACATTTGATGACAATACTCTTTATGAAATTTTCTCACCTTCTATTTCAGCGGTCTCCCAGCCTCTAAATGAAATCTGTAGAACCTTGATGTCAATTATGCTGAAGCTGCTTAAAAAGAAAGGAGACCACGAACTAGAACAGGTTATATTACAAACGAAACTGAGAGTGAGAGATTCATCTCAGCCAAAAAAATGAAAAAGGTCTTTACTATCGATGATCATAATTTATTAATCGTGTAATAAATCGTTTTAGCAAATTAATTTGTAGTTTTGTTCCTTATCAAATCTGCAATGGATTGTTGAGGGGGGATTCACCTTCCAATATGAATTCATTTAGATAAGCCTGGAAATAAATTAATTGCAATAAAGAGTTTAATAAATGCCAATAACAGTGGGAGTGGACATCGGTGGAAGCCACATTTCAAGTGCCGCCATCGATATGGAAAACAATGCTATAATAAAAGGAAGCTATTTCCATGGATTTGTAAATAATAAAGCTAATAAAGAGTCAATATTGGTAGCATGGTCTAGAGTTATTAATGAAACCTTATCGGAAGTTGATATAAATGAGGTGAATGGTTTAAGCTTTGCTATGCCTGGTCCTTTCAATTACAAAGGCGGGATAGCTATGTTTGAAAGAAATGATAAGTATGAGGCATTATATAATGTGCCTATAGCATCCGAACTGTCTAAGTTTATTGTATCAGATAATTTAGAGATGAGATTTTTGAATGACGCTTCCTCTTTTGCGGTTGGAGGCTCACTTAATGCAAAACATAGTAAAATAGTTGCCATCACTTTGGGAACGGGTTTTGGTGCGGCATTTTTGAAAGATAACGTTCCCGTTTTTTCTGCAGAAAATATAGCAGCTGACGGAAGGCTCTGGGATAAGCCTTTCCTTAATGGTATAGCTGATGACTATTTTTCCACTCGCTGGTTCATTTCACGATTTAAAGAATTAACAGGAGCCAATGTGAAAGGTGTTAAAGAAATTACAGAACTTCATAACAAAATAACTAATCAAATATTTCAGGAATTTTCTCAGAACCTTAGTGAGTTTTTGCTTCCGTTTCTCACTAGCTTCGAAGCAGATTTAGTTCAGCTTGGCGGAAGTATAGCAAAAGCGCACCACCTCTTTTTGCCCAATCTACTCCGTAACTGGAAAATATCGGACTATGAGGTTCCAGTGAATGTGATTGATAATACCGAGAGCGCCAATATTATTGGCTCTTCTTTTTTATTTGATGAAAAATTCTGGAATAACGTTAAGAATAACCTCCCTGTAGATTAAATTCTATTCTTACTTAAAATACTTGATTTAGCTCACTTCTAAGGAATAAGTATGGTTTAAAGTTCATATTAAAAAAAATTAGTAAAACGATTTAGTATATAATATAGTAAATGTTTTGTTTTACTAAATCGATTTAGTAATTTAGTTGATATTAAACGAACTATTAAACATTTTAAACCTTATGAAAACACAATTATTCACTAGAATGCCGCTTTTCCAGAAGAAAAAGCGTGGGATTGGAGGTAGACATTCAATTGTTATTTGTCTGATCTTTTTTATAATCCAGGCAGGTAATGCATTAGCATACTCACCTGATTTGTTTAGGGCAACAATTACAGGTACAGTTACAGATACAGAGGGGTTACCGCTTCCGGGAGTAACTGTTTTAGAAAAAGGCACCAATAATGGGACGCATACTGATATTGATGGTAAATACGTGATTGAAGTTACTTCTGATGAAGTAGTTTTAGTATTTTCATTTGTTGGTATGGCTACTACAGAAAGGATAGCAGGTGGCTCAACCTCCATTGATGTGCAAATGGAGGATGATCTTGAGTCATTAAATGAAGTGGTGGTTGTGGGGTACGGTACTCAGACTAAACGTTCTGTCACAACTTCGGTATCTAAGGTAAAAGAAGAAGATTTTAACCAGGGAGTTGTTACCAACGCACTTTCCCTTATTCAAGGTAAAGTTCCCGGATTGTCAATAACCAGACCGGGTGGGAATAATCCAAACGGGGGCACTTCCATTCAATTAAGAGGGGTTACATCTATAACCGGTAATACAGAACCCTTAATTGTTATTGATGGAATTCCCGGAGGTAACCTGGACCTCGTACAGCAGAATGATATCGAGTCATTTGATGTGCTGAAAAGTGGTGCTGCATCAGCAATCTATGGTACCAGAGGAAATAATGGTGTAATACTGATCACAACTAAAAAAGGTAAGGCAGGGGTAACAACTTTTAACTACTCCACTTATTTATCCAGAGATTATGTAAATGCAAAGCCAGATTTTTTATCAGCTTCACAATTCAGAGGAGCAATTGCTGACGGAGTAATATCAGCAAATGATTTTGGTCATTCAACAGATATTTTTAATGAATTGGTGAATGAATCGAATTTAAGTCAATATCATAATTTTGTGGCTACTGGCGGCACGGAAAAAACAAATTTTCGCGTTTCATTATACTATAGAGATTTAGAAGGTATTGCATTAGAAAATGGTAGAGAAGAATTTGGGGTGAGGGCAAGTTTTAACCAAAAAGGGTTTAATGATAAGCTGACTATACAATCAAGTATAGCAACCAATTTTAACAATGCAAATTTGCAGGGTGGTGGACAGTTTGGTATAGTAACTGACTGGAACCCTACGGCTCCTATTTATGCACCTTATTCAGTATCAGAGGGTACAGACTTATATAATGAAGGAGAATTTGGCTTTTACCAGCCCCAGAATGGTTATAATCCTTTTTCAGAATATGAAAATAGGCTAAACGAAAGACAGCAGGAAACTTTCTCAGGTGACGCCAAAATAAGTTATGAGATAGTAGATGGTTTAATTATTGCAGCTTTTGGCTCTTATCAGAGAAATACCTGGAACGATAGGCAGTACAGATCTACAGAAGACTGGGCTCAATATAATCAGGGAAGTAGCTACAGAGGTACAGGATATGCCTACAAATCAAACAGGTTGCAATACACTCAAACTTTCGAGCCCACCATTACTTATGAAAGGGAAATTTCTAATCATAATTTCAATCTTTTAGGAGGGTATAGTTATCAATATTCCACATTGGAAGATTTTAATATGAGCAATAGCGGCTTTACCACTGATGCTTTTGAGGACTGGAACATTGGTTCAGGGAATGCCATTACAGACACAGATCTACCCAGACCCACTTTATACAGTTTTAAAGAAGATAATACTCTGATTGCACTTTTTGCCAGGATAAATTATTCATTCATGGATCGTTATTTCTTGCAGGCTTCTATCAGAAGAGAAGGTTCTTCCAAGTTTGGTGCAAACAATAAATGGGGTAATTTTCCGGCTGTATCAGCAGGATGGATGATTTCTGATGAAGATTTTATGGAAAATGTAAGTTTTTTTACAACACTTAAATTAAGAGCTGATTATGGTATTACAGGTAATCAGGGTATTCCAAATTACCAGTCGCTTGTAACTTTAGGTACTGGTGGTATGTATCCTATTTTCCCTGCTACTCCTAATGGGGATGGCGAATTTATTCCAACTTATTATCAAACTTATGGAGCCAACAAAAATCCTAACCCTGATTTAAGATGGGAGCGTAAAAAAGAGTGGAATATTGGTATTGATTTTGGCTTAATGGGTAATCGATTGTCAGGATCTTTAGATGTTTATAACAGAAAAACGGAGGATCTTTTGTTGAGTTACAGCGTTTCGCAACCGCCATATGTTCAAGGCAGCGTTTACACAAATGTTGGTACTATTACAAATAATGGCGTGGAACTTGGCTTAAACTTCCGTGCTATCAACAGTGGAGATTTTAGCTGGACAATTGATGTAGCAGCAAATTACCAGCAAAATGAGATCACTACACTTTCAAATGATGTTTATATAGTCTCTGAGTTGTTTGGAGGAAACATAGGTAACCCTGGTAATTTGGGTAATGCAATCAGAAACACAGAGGGTGGACCTATTGGCAACTTTTATGGTAAGCGTTTTGCAGGATTTACAGATGATGGAGAGTGGCTTTTTTATAAAGCAGATGGCTCTGAAGCGCGCGCAGATGAAATGGTCACAGAAGATTCAGACATTATTGGAAATGGTATGCCAAAATACAATGCTTCACTTACCAATACTTTCCGATACAAAAACTTCGATCTGACAGTATTTTTTAGAGGGAAATTTGACTTCGATATTTTAAATACAGTCGATTTATTTTACGGAAATCCTAATATAGGTGGTAACATATTAGCCTCTGCAACAGGTAAATACAGTCATATTTCGGAAGCTCCACAATATTCCGATTACTATCTGGAGAGAGGTGATTTTATAAAGTTAGACAACTTGACACTAGGGTATAACTTTGATTTGAAAGGAAAAGTCATTAATGCACTGCGCTTATATGTAAATGCAAGAAATTTGGCGACAATAACAGGTTATTCAGGACGGGATCCGGAAGTTTCTGACACAGGTTTGTACCCAGGACTTGATGATAGGAATTTCTATCCACGCACCACAACTCTTACTGCTGGAATTAATGTAAAATTTTAAAATAAAAACAATGAGAACTAAAATTTATATTAAACGACTATTTTGTCTCGTACTGGCTTTCGGCTTTTATGGATGTATGAATCTGGACGAAACACCTTATTCAGAATTAGAAGAATCGAACTTTTATAACAATGAGTTAGAGATAATCCAGGCTACTCTTCGTCCATTTACTCATATGCAGGCATGGCTGGCATTTACAGGGCAAAGTGGTTACTATTATCATAATGAACTGTCTGCAGATCAAACAGCCTGGCCGCAGAAGGGTCGCCATGGATACGATGGAGGGGACCACATCAGGCAACATTATCATACCTGGACCGATCAGGAAAACCGACTGGCGGGTGCCTGGCGCTTAATGTGGACAGGAGTAGGTTTTATCAATGCAGCTATTGAAGATATAGAAAATCTTGATCCTGCGTCTGCAAATATTTCTGAGGAGCGTTTGCAATCTTTAATTGCTGAATCAAAGGTGCTTAGAGCCTACCATTATATGAAAATAATGGACATGTGGGGGAATGTTCCAATAGTAACAAGAGTAGGTGTTCCGCAAGCTCCACCCACCTCAGACAGAGCAGAAGTTTTTGCATTTATAGAACAGGAATTGCTGGACAATGTTGAAAAATTGCAGCCGCTTTCTCAGGCATTATTAGGTCGCGTTTCGAGAGCTGTCGGTTATGCGATGCTTTCAGAACTATACCTCAATGCGGAAATTTGGAGTGGAGAACAAAGATGGCAGGACTGCATTACCTACTCAGATAAAATCATTAATGGTGAAGGTGGCTCATTAACTGGTGCTATAATGCTGGATCAGGATCCGCTTGGTCCATTTGGTAATCAGAATGAATTTTCTCCTGAAAATATATTTCAATTTCCATTTAGCAGGCAAAATGGTTTTGGTTATAGCTGGGCCTCATTTTATATGGGTTTCTCTAATATGGCTCCTGCGCTAAATGTAAATTTTGCCGGAAATAATGCTTTTGTAGTAATTCCTTCTGCTTTTGATGCGTATCAAGCAAATGATATTCGAAAAGAAGAATGGTTTCTATTTGGCCCGCAATACAGATTTGGTACCGAGCAACCTATTTTGGGTTCTGAGGAGTATAACGGACAGCCATTCGTGTACGTCAATAATATAAGGAGAAATTCTGAGGGTCAAACAGGAGTGGGAAGCATGACAGATGGAGAAGAGAACAGTGGTGCTCGCTTCTATAAATACAGATCGGGCACACAGGACGATCCGTTTTATCTGGAGAATGATTACGTTATCTATCGACTCACAGAAATGTATTTCAATAAAGCCGAAGCAATTATGCGTTTAAATGGTGGGTCAGCAGCAGGCGAACCGCTTGCTCTAATAAATGAAAGTAGAAGCAGATATTTTAGTGAGGAGGACTGGCCTGCTGAAATGTATACTGCTGCAACCTTAACATTAGATGAGCTGCTTGCAGAACGCGGTCGGGAGTTTATTTTTGAAGGGAAACGAAGAACCGATTTGATCAGGTTTGGTAAGTTTACCACTGAATCCTGGTGGGATCATGAGCCAAGTGGAGATAAAAATTTAACGATTTATCCTATACCATTAAGGCAGATTCAATCAAATCCTAATCTGAAGCAAAATGACGGATATTAATTAAGTTTTTTTTGGGTTTATTTTTTGAGCAGAGGGATTTCCCTCTGCTTTTTTTATTCAGTAAAACGAATTAAGTTCCACTTAAATAAAAAATCTTATCTTCAGGGAATAAAAACAAAATTAAACTTTGTTTTTTTGCTAAAACGTTTTAATTATGTGTATTATAATAAAAGATGATGTATGAGAATGATGATTTCTACTTTCAAAACATATAAAAGGCATGTTCGAGCAAGATATATCCTGATATTCTGTGCCTTCTTTGTAGCTATTGCAGCCGAGGCTCAGCAAAAGAGAGATGGTCATAACAACCCTGTTTTTGAAGGTTGGTATGCGGATCCTGAAGGGATTATATTTGAAGATCAATATTGGATTTATCCTACCTACTCTGCTCCATATGAAAAGCAGGTATTTTTGGATGCTTTTTCTTCGCCAGATTTAGTTAACTGGACTAAGCATGAAAAAATTATTGATACGTCCGATGTGAAATGGGCGCATAAAGCGATGTGGGCACCATCTATTATTGAAAAAGATGATCAGTATTTTCTCTTCTTTGGTGCAAACGATATCCAAAGTAATGAAGAAGTAGGAGGAATTGGCGTTGCTGTTGCTTCACAACCTGGAGGACCTTATAAAGATCATTTGGGTAAGCCGTTAATTAGCCAATTTCACAATGGTGCTCAGCCCATCGATCAATTTGCTTTCAAAGATTCTGACGGTCAATATTACCTAATCTATGGAGGATGGAGGCATTGTAATATTGCAAAGCTCAACAAAGACTTCACAGGTTTTATACCTTTTGAAGACGGAGAAACATTTAAAGAAGTAACGCCCGAAAATTATGTGGAGGGTCCTTTTATGTTTAAAAAGGATGGAAAATATTATTTTATGTGGTCTGAAGGTGGCTGGACAGGCCCCGACTACAGTGTAGCTTATGCTATTGCTGATTCTCCCATGGGACCATTTAAACGTGTGGGCAAAATTCTACAGCAAGATGCGGAGATTGCCACAGGAGCAGGGCATCATTCCGTGATTAAAGTGCCTGGAGAAGAAAAATATTATATTGTTTACCATAGAAGACCTTTGGATCAAACCGATAGAAATTCCAGGGTGACATGCATAGATGAAATGCAATTTGATGAAAATGGTTTTATTAAACCTGTTAAGATCACCAATGAAGGTGTTAATAAAAACCCATTAAAATAAGACATATTCCTGACCTATTAACTGAAATGTACATGAAAAGAATACCTGTAATTGTTCTCTTGCTGACGCTATTTATACAATATCTTCCTGCACAAACTGAACTGATTGAAAATGTAGAGAGTCCTGTAGACTATGCCAGCCCCTTAATGGGAACCGATTCTCATTATAGTTTATCTAATGGAAATGTATATCCTGCAATTGCTATGCCTTGGGGAATGAATTTC
The DNA here is from genome assembly GCA_963803685.1 of uncultured Cytophagales bacterium. Classification (GTDB taxonomy): domain Bacteria; phylum Bacteroidota; class Bacteroidia; order Cytophagales; family Cyclobacteriaceae; genus Marivirga. The sequence continues at coordinate 308,290 of CAWDNW010000002.1, read as the reverse complement.
TGGACTCCCCAAACTGGCAATATGGGAAATGGATGGGCATATACCTACGATGCCAATAAAATCAGAGGTTTTAAACAAACCCACCAACCTTCACCATGGATGAACGATTACGGCCAGTTTTCATTGATGCCGGTTACCGGAAAATTAAAGTTTAGAGAGGATGAAAGACAGAGCTGGTTTTCGCACAAAGCAGAGACAGTTGCACCTTATTATTACAGCGTTTACCTCGCAGAATATGATGTTACTACTGAAATAACTCCTACGGAAAGAGCCGCTCGCTTTCGGTTTACTTTTCCTGATACTGATAGTGCTTACGTAGTGGTAGATGCTTTCGATAGAGGCTCTTACGTGAAAATTATACCTGAAGAAAACAAAATAATAGGCTATACCACACGAAATAGTGGAGGTGTACCTAAAAATTTTAAAAATTACTTTGTAGTAGTGTTCGATAAAGAATTCGAGTATTTACACACTTTCAGTGATAGCACCCTAACCCAATCACTGGAATCAACTTCTAATCATGCAGGTGCAGTAATTGGCTTTAAAACCAGTAAAGGAGAAGTAGTAAATGCAAAAGTGGCTTCTTCATTTATAAGCTATGAACAGGCTGAGCGCAACTTAAAGGAAATTGGTTCTGATGATTTTGACCAGCTGAAACAAAAAGGGAAAGCGATTTGGAACAAAGAATTAAGTCGCATTAAAGTTGAAGGAGGCACTTCTGACCAATTAAAAACCTTTTACTCTTGCCTTTACCGCTCGCTATTGTTCCCGAGAAAGTTCTTTGAATATGATGAAAACGGAAATGTAGTGCATTATAGCCCTTACAACGGTGAAGTAAGGCCTGGATATATGTTTACCGATACAGGTTTTTGGGACACGTTTCGTTCATTGTTCCCATTCCTTAATTTGATGTACCCTACACTTAATGCCCAAATGCAGGAAGGTTTATCCAACGCCTATGATGAAAGCGGCTGGTTGCCGGAGTGGGCCAGTCCCGGCTTGCGAAATGTGATGGTGGGTAATAATTCTGCTTCTGTTGTAGCAGAAGCTTATCTGAAAAGTGGCGATGCCTATAAGTATGATATTGAGAATTTATATGAAGCCTTGCTTCATGGTGCCAACAATGCTGGTCCTTTAAAAGCAGTGGGTCGTGCTGGAGTAGAATACTATAAAGAGTTGGGCTATGTTCCTTATGATGTGGGTATTAATGAAAATGCTGCCAGAACTTTGGAATACGCGTATGATGATTTTGCTATTTATCAGCTGGCAAAAGCTTTAAAAAAGCCAAAGAAGGAAATTGATCTTTATAGAAAACGCAGTATGAATTACAAAAAGCTGTATGATCCTGAGACAAAATTAATGAGAGGGAAAAATGAAAATGGTGAATTTATGGCGCCATTCAATCCTTTTAAATGGGGAGATGCCTTCACTGAAGGAAACAGTTGGCATTATTCATGGTCTGTTTTTCATGATATTCAAGGGCTCATTGATTTAATGGGTGGAAATAAGGAATTTGTTGCGCAATTAGATAAAGTGTTTTCTTTACCACCTGTTTTCGATGAAAGCTATTACCGTGGAGTAATTCATGAAATCAGGGAAATGCAGATTGCCAATATGGGGCAGTACGCTCATGGAAATCAGCCTATTCAACACATGATTTATTTATATAATTATGCAGGAGAGCCATGGAAAGCACAGAAATGGGTAAGAGAAACCATGAACAGAATGTACCAACCCACTCCTGATGGTTATTGTGGTGATGAAGATAATGGACAAACATCGGCATGGTATGTTTTCTCAGCAATGGGATTTTATCCGGTAGCCCCAGCTACTGATCAATATGTTTTAGGAGCACCTCTTTTCAAGAAAATGACTATTCAGCTTGAAAATGGTAAGACAGTAGAAATAAATGCTCCTGCCAATAGTGCAGATAATAAATATATAAAGAACATGACTGTTAATGGGAAAGCTTATTCCAAAAACTGGTTAAGTCATAAGGAATTGATGAAAGGTATGACCATCGATTTCGAAATGTCTGATACACCAAATAAAACCAGAGGAACCAGCAAGCAAGATTTCCCTTACTCTTTATCAAATGAATAATATGATGTGTACCCATTCAGTGAAAAGTAACCCACTTTTTAAAAGAAGTCAACAACTCGCAATTGCGGTAAGCTTTATCTTGGCAGGAAGCCTATTTTCTTCCTGTGAAAATACTACTGTAAAGGCAAATGAGAAGAACTTCCCGTCAGGAAATACTGAGCTAAAGGATTTTGCACAATACGTTGATCCTATGATAGGAACTGCAAAAATGGGACATACCTATCCGGGAGCAACTGTTCCGTTTGGTAGTGTGCAATTAAGCCCTGATACGGATACGATTCCTTATGCTGTCAATGGTCGTTATAATCCTGATGTGTATAAGTATTGTGCAGGTTATCAGTATGATGATGAAACAATTGTCGGTTTTAGCCATACGCATTTCAGCGGAACGGGTCATTCTGATTTAGGTGATTTTCTTGTTATGCCCACTACAGGAGAGCTCAAGCTCAATCCCGGAACTGCTGAAAATCCGGAGGCAGGATATAGATCGCGCTTTTCTCATGATAATGAAAAGGCCGAACCAGGTTATTACAGTGTTTTGTTGCAAGATTATAATATCAAAGCCGAGCTAACAGCGACTACAAGGGTTGGGATGCATCAATATACTTTCCCGAAAGGCGAAAAGGCGCATGTTATTTTTGATCTGATGTCGGGTATATATAATTATGATGATAAAAATGTGTGGACTTTTGTGCGTGTTGAAAATGATACTTTAGTGACAGGGTACAGACAAACTAACGGCTGGGCCAGAACAAGAAAAGTGTATTTTGCTATGGCATTTAATAAACCGATTGCTAAATATGGCAGAAAAAGATACGACAAGCAGCCCTACAATGGCTTCTGGGGAAGATTTAATCAGGAAGAGAATTTCCCGGAAATAGCAGGAGAAAAAATCCGGATGTACTTCGATTTTGAGTTGGAATCCGATGAGAAATTGAATATTAAACTAGCAATCTCCCCAGTGAGTACCGAAGGAGCTGTAAACAACATGAAAGAAGAAATTCCTGATTGGGATTTTGAAAGAGTCAAGCAAGAAGCGAGAGCAGAATGGAATAGCGAACTTAACAAGATTGACATAGCTTCAGAAAGTGAAGAAGAAAAAACAAACTTCTATACAGCAATGTATCATGCTTTCCTGGGGCCCACCGAATATATGGATATAGATGGCAAATATCGTGGTCTGGATATGAATATTCATCAGGCTGATGGGTTTGCTAACTATACAAGTTTCTCATTATGGGATACTTACAGAGCCTTACACCCGCTTTTTAACGTATTGCAACCGGAAAGAAATGCCGATATGATCAAGTCCATGATGGCTCATTACGATCAGAGTGTTCATTCTATGTTGCCCGTTTGGTCACATTATGCCAATGAAAACTGGTGCATGATTGGCTACCACAGCGTTTCAGTAATAGCTGATGCCATCATAAAGGGAAATGCTGATTTTGATGAAGAGCGTGCCTTGGATGCCATGGTGCAAACTGCTCGAACCGCTTATTTTGATGGTCTCGAATATTATATGAAAATGGGTTATGTACCTGAAGACAGAAGTGGCGCCTCGGTATCAAAAACACTTGAGTATGCTTATGATGACTGGGCAATTGCTCAGGTAGCTAAAAAGTTAGGAAAAGAAGATATTTACCAGGAATTCAGCAAAAGAGCGCAGAATTATAAAAATGTGTTTGATGCGAAATCTGGATTTATGCGACCTAAATTATACGATGGAAGCTTTAAAAAGGAATTTGATCCTTTAAATACCCATGGCCAAGGATTTATTGAGGGAAATGCCTGGAATTATAGCTTATATGTACCTCATGATCCTGCCAACATGATCGAAATGATGGGGGGCAAAGCACAGTTCGCTCAGCATTTGGATTCACTATTTTCCATGGATCTTCCTGATAAATATTTTGAACACACAGAAGATATCTCCAGAGAAGGAATTATCGGAAATTATGTACATGGTAATGAGCCTTCTCACCATGTAGCTTACCTCTATAACTGGACGGATGCGCCCTGGAAATCACAAGACAAAATCAGAATGGTGTTGAAAGATCAGTATCAAAATGGGGCCGATGGCTTGGGAGGAAATGATGACTTTGGACAGATGAGTGCATGGTACATTTTCAGCACTTTAGGATTCTATCCTGTTTCCCCAGGTGCTCCCGAGTATGCTTTAGGTAGTCCGGCTATCCATAATGCCAGCATCAAAATAGGTGGAGGAAAAGTTTTTAAGGTAACTGCAGAGAACCAATCAGACACCAATGTATTTGTTGATAAAGTGACGCTTAATGGAGAAATTTTGAAGACTCCATTTATTAAGCATCATGATATTATGAAAGGTGGAGAACTGATTTTTTACATGACTGAAAAGCCTAATATAAATCTTTATGAAGCGCAATAAAACCTGAACTTTGTCATTTAAATCTTTCATTTTCTCCACACAAAATTTATGAATCAAAAAAAATCTTACCGTACCGCTTTTATTTTTTTAACTGTTTTATTCTTTCTATGGGGCTTTATCACAGTATTGGTAGATTCACTGATTCCCAGGTTAAAAGAAGTGTTTACTTTGACTTATTTCCAGGCAGGGATGGTGCAGTTTGCTTTCTTCGGAGCATATTTTTTACTTTCGATTCCGGCCGGGTATATCCTTTCTAGAATAGGGTATAAGAAAGGAATTATCCTTGGCTTAATTACTATGGCTGCCGGCTGTTTGTTATTTTATCCGGCTGCTTCTTACCGTGTGTTTGGAATATTTATGTTCGGGTATTTTACCCTGGCAGCGGGTATTACCATCTTACAGGTAGCAGCAAATCCTTATGTTACCATTTTAGGTCCTGCAAAAACTGCTTCAAGTCGGCTTAATTTGTCACAGGCATTTAATTCATTAGGGACTTCTATTGCACCTGCACTTGGAGCCTTGTTTATCCTACAGGACAAAGTAATGAATTCTTCAGAGATTGGGGCAATGAGTGAGCTGGACAGGCAATCCTATTACGTTGCCGAAGCTTCTGCTGTGCAAACCCCGTTTATAGCTATTGCGGTTTTTATTGCCGTAATAGCATTAGTTTTTGTTTTTGTAAAACTGCCAAAGATTGGAGATACAGCCGCTTCCAATGATTATAGAAAGGTATTGAAAAATAATAATCTAATCTTGGGTGCAATAGCCATCTTCTGCTACGTGGGAGCGGAAGTGAGCTTAGGTAGTTATATGGTGAATTATTTTTTAAGCCTGGACCTGGCACATATTGTAAGGGATACACCATTTATGAACACTATTGCAGCCTGGATTCTCAGCAAGGATATAAGCATTTCTGAAGATATGGCTGTAGTTGGCGTTTTTGTTACTTTTTATTGGATGGGAGCGATGATTGGCAGGTTTATTGGGTCTTACTTAACCACCATTTTAAACCCAGCTAAAGTTTTAACCATATTCGCCTTAGGAGCCATCTGCCTGATATTACTTTCCGGTGCTTCCATTGGTTTGGTAGCCATGTGGACTTTAATTGGTGTCGGACTTTTTAATTCTATTATGTTTCCTACCATTTTTAGTCTGGCACTTGATGGTCTGGGAGATGACAAACCGCAAGGATCCGGAATATTATGTACAATGATTGTGGGAGGTGCTATTATTCCACCTGCGTTCGGATTTCTAACGGATGAATTTAGTTTTCTTGTTGCTTTTGTACTAGTCATCTTTTGCTATTCTTATATTCTATTTTATGCGCAGTACAGCAAAAGAAAAAGATCAAGTCAATTTGCTAGTGAAATTAATGCACTCAATGTTTAGTTAAAAGGCTGTAAACAGTAATACGTAATAAAGCCTAATCCTGCTAATATAAAAATCTGCTACAATATGAATTCTATTAAGACTACTGTCATTTTACTTGTCCTGTTCACTCTGCCGTGCTGCACAGGAGTGAAATCAGACGATAATCAATCTAATGAACCAGGACAAGAAACCAGACTTATTCAATATGTCAATCCTTTCATAGGTACAGCACCTTTAACCGATCCTGAGTTTATTGGTTATACTCCTCCAGAAGGTTGGCGCGTTTGGGCTGGTCTTACTTATCCAGGCACTTCTTTACCCAATGCAATGGTGCAGTTAAGTCCGATTACAAAATATGGAACTGGTGCTGGTTACCAATATGAGGATAGCATACTTGTAGGATTTACTCATACCAATAAAGGACATTGGAATTATTGTAATATTCCGGTACTGCCTGTTTCTGGAGAGGTGAGTGGAAATTTTGGTTCCAGTTTTTCCCATCAAAAGGAAAATGCCCACCCCGGCTTTTATGAGGTGTTTCTTGATGATTATAAAGTGGATGTTAAGCTTACTTCTTCTTTAAGAGCTGGATACCATCAGTACAAGTACGCTCAGGCAGAAAACAGACAAATTTTATTTGATCTGGGAAAGGCTAACAACTCTGTATCTGACTGGCAGATTGAAAAGGAAGGAGATCATATTGTTAAGGGATTTCAGCGAAATGGGGACCAAATAATTCACTTTTATGCCATTCTGAACGAAAATATCGATGAATTGGAGATTCAAAAGCAGGGAGATCGTGATGGACATGCATTATTACATCTCCAAAATGGTACTAATGAAGTGGTAGAAATGAAAATAGGATTATCTTTTGTAAGTGTTGAAAATGCCAAACAGAACTTAAAGGAAGAAATAGGTGCTCAGTCTTTTGAGGAAGTAAAGAAAACAGCGGAAATAAGGTGGGAAACTTTACTATCCAAAGTCAAGGTGAAAGGCGGTACAGAAAAACAAACAGAAATGTTATATTCCTCTTTATATCGAGCCTTTTTATGGCCCGCTCTCAGAAGTGACTCAAATGGCGAATTTAAAGATGTGAAGGGAGAGGTTGTGAAAGCTGATTTCAACTATTACACCAAACCATCATTATGGGATACCTATCGAAATAAACTGGTTTTACTAACTTTGTTGGCTCCTGAAGTCACTAATGATGTTATCCGATCCCTGCAGGACGTAGGTGAAAAAACAGGCTTTATTCCTACATTTTTTCATGGAGACCATGCCGTTCCATTTATAGCTGGGGCATATAAGAGAGGCATTAAGAATTTTAATTTGAATGAGGTTTATCAGTTGCTACTTCGGAATGCCACTATAGAAGGAGGCACCAGACCCCATATTGCTGAGTATATTAATAAAGGATATATTGCAACCCCTGAAATTGAATCTCCTCACGTGGAAACAAAAGCCAAAGCAGGTGTTTCTAAAACTTTAGAATATGCCTATGATGATTACTCCCTTGCTCAAATAGCACAAATCCTGGATGATTCAGAGAACTATGAAAAGCTGATGAGCCGATCTGAAAACTACAGAAATGTTTTCGACCCACAGTCTAAGTTTATGAAGGGTAAATTAGAAGATGGCGAGTGGGTTAAAAACTTTAACCCTCAGTATCCTTACTATGAATACATGTACAGGGAGGCAAATGCATGGCAACTTTCCTTTTTCGTTCCTCATAATATGCAACACTTGATAACCTTGTATGGTGGAGCGGATGAATTTGAGAAAAAGCTTGATTCATTATTTACCACACCCTGGAATCCTAACCACATAGCCAGAAATGTTTCCAGTTTTATAGGTCAGTACTGCGTGGGCAACCAACCTGATCACGAAGCCCCATTCTCCTATCATTTCATTAATAAACCCGAGAAATCTCAGCAGATTATTGACAGCGTATTGAACAATTACTATGGAGTAGGGGAGTACGGTTTGGCCCTTCCTGGCATGGATGATGCAGGTGAAATGTCATCTTGGTATGTTTTTAGTGCCTTAGGATTATATCCATTCTCTCCGGCTGATGATGACTATCTATTATCGGTACCTCTTTTTGACGAGGTTAAATGGGAGATAGAGGCTGGAAAAGAGCTGCTGATTACTAATCCTGCAAAAGGACGTAAACTCAAGACTGTAAAAGTGAATAATAAAGAAATTGATGGCTATTTATTAAGTCATAAATTATTCAGTGAAGGAGGTGAAATAGAGGTGCTAACTGAATAAATAGTTACTTATGGTAACTTCACAACCTGTTTATGTGAATATGCTATAGGTTTCTCACTAAATAAAGCTTTAGTAGCTGGCCAAACTTTCCCAAAAGTTTCAGAGTGTCTATAATTGTTTAAATCTTCTTCTGATTCCCAGTGACTGAAAGTGGAATAACTATTAAGCTGATGAATATCTTTCCACAGTTCTAAATAGGTACAGCCCGGCTGATTTCTGATGGCTTCCTTGTATTCTTTGAACAAAACCAAAAAGTCTTTAACTTTATTTTCCTGAAAAGTCATTCTAACTATTCTGATAATCATTTTCTTATATGCTTATATTCATAAACTATCAATGCCTCATTATTTACTGGATCAATGGTGTTACTGACCGCTGTGAAACTAAGTTTCTCTAATAGCCTGCATGAAGCTATGTTGTTGGGCCTAGTAATTGCTAGCACCGTACGTAAATTCCATTTATTACATCCATAAACAAGAATTGCTTTTGCTGCTTCCAGTGTGTATCCTTTTCTTTCAAACTCAGGAAGAATGGAATAGCCAAAATCAGGTTTATCTAGATAATCTCTTTTTACAAAGCCACAAGTCCCTATAAATTCATCGGTGTGCTTCTTGATCATTTTATAGAGACCAAAGCCATTTAAGTTATAACTAAAGAGCACATTATTTACAATATAACTTTCAGCTGCAGCTATTGAATCTATATTTCTATCTCCTATATTTTGAATGAAACCAGGACTATTCAGCAACTTCAAATAGAATGCTGCATCAGCTGCGGTGATCTCTTTTATTAGTAATCTTTCAGTAGTCAGCAACATATGGATTTAGGAGGAAGTAGAGAGAGTTGTCTTTCAACTGATGAAAAACCCCTCCCTGACTTACTAGAGATTATTTACTCTTTCTCTTGATTACCTTTTCTACTGCTTTCACAATATGATCTGCATCCAAGCCGTACTTTACCATAAGTTCGGCAGGTTTGCCACTTTCCCCAAACTGGTCATTAACAGCCACATATTCCTGTGGAGTTGGCTGATTTTGACCTAAAACCTGTGCAACAGCATCACCCAGCCCACCATTTCTTTGATGTTCTTCAGCAGTTACCACGCAACCTGTTTTAGCGGCAGATTTTAAAATGGCTGCTTCATCTAAAGGCTTAATTGTGTGAATATTAATTACTTCCACACTGATACCTTTTTCTCTTAAAATGGCCTCAGCTTCAATGGCTTCCCAAACTAAATGTCCTGTTGCAAATATGGTGACATCAGAGCCCTCAATCAGGTGTAAAGCCTTACCGATTTCAAATTTCTGCTTAGGATCGGTAAAAATAGGTACAACAGGTCTTCCAAACCTTAAATAAACCGGCCCATGATGGTCGGCAATGGCCATAGTAGCGGCTTTAGTTTGGTTATAATCACAAGGATTTATAACAGTCATATTAGGTAACATACGCATCATGCCTAAATCTTCCAATATTTGGTGAGTTGCCCCATCCTCTCCTAAAGTCAAACCTGCATGAGATGCACAGATTTTCACGTTCTTGTCAGAATAGGCAATTGATTGTCTAATTTGGTCATAAACTCTACCTGTGGAAAAGTTAGCGAAAGTTCCGGTATAAGGTATTTTTCCACCTATGGTAAGCCCTGCAGCTAAACCCATCATGTTGGCTTCAGCAATTCCAGTTTGAAAAAATCTTTCTGGAAATTCTTTTTGAAAAGCTCCCATCTTTAATGAACCAATTAAATCGGCACATAAGCCAACAATCTGATCATTTTTCTGAGCTGCTTCTAAGAGTCCGTCACCAAAACCTGAACGCGTATCTTTTTTTTCTGTGTAAGTAAATTTAGTTTCTGCCATTATGCTAAGTTTAATAAATTCTAATATTTGCGGTTGTCCCTGATTTTATTGTAAATTCTTTAATTTGCGTGTATTTACTGCCTTGTGCCCTGTCCGATCTAAATACATATTTATAGTTTCCTGGTTGTATTCCAAAGCTGATCTGACCACCTGAAGAATCAATATTTTTGATCCATTCCTGTACTCCTTCTTCATCAATTTTATATAAACTCCCTATGCCTTTGCTACTGAATACTAAATTAACTCTACCAGGGGCAGGAATATCTATATTCTGCATCTGTCCTTGCTTAATATTTACCTGCCTGATAAAAATGCGAGGAAGTGTCAAAACCTCTAAATCGTAGCTCCCGATCAGGTATTGTTCTTCACTCTTTATTAATTGCGTATGTAAAATTTCCGGTCGGCCTGCTTGCCGCACAAGAGCAACTACTGGTTTTTCATACTCAAAACTATTTTTCTGGTTAATATTTAGCTTTCCCTGTGGGCTTTTAATTTTTATAACATTATGGGTGCCTCCTCTTAAGAAAACATTGTTTTTTAGCACGGGAGGTATAGTGTTTACTTTTATATTATAAGTTAGAACAGGATCCACCTCAACCGTATCAGGTTGTCCATTTCTGTCGCGGTAATGAATAAAATCAAATTCAGAAGCCCCTGTAAAATCATTGAGGAAAGAAACATTCACGTTTGTTTCATTAGGATTTCCATTTTGATCCAATAATTCCACACTGGCAGTAGTTTTATTTAATGATTGCGCTAAGATTTCATTTAGCACATTTCTAAATGCGTTAATGTTTTTAGCATTAAAGTATCGACCCATACAATCAAATTCCTTTGCAAACCTATCCTCCATTCCCAGGCCAATTACAAAGGGCTTTAAGAAAATATCCTTCTTTTGAAGCTCTAAAGAAACAGCGCAAGGGTCGCCATCGCATGATTCAATGCCGTCTGTGATAATAATTATAATATTTCTGTAGCTCTTATCAGCAGGGAAATCATTTGCTGATTGCAGCAGTGAGTAAGAAATAGGGGTGGTTCCTTTAGGGTAAATATATTTTAAGCGGTTGATTATTTGATCATGGTTGTTTTTGGAAAACCCAATTTCCAATTTAGTGTCTTTACAGTTTTGTTCTTTGGCTGGCGATTGATGTCCGTACGCTCTCAAAGCTATTTCCACTTTATCATTTACTCTCAATGAATCTACCAATTCTGAAAGAATTTCTTTAGCTGCATTAATTCTTAAAGTGTTTTCCCAGGGTGCCAGCATACTTCCGGAAGCATCAAAAAGAAATAGTACTCTTGTTTTTTCAGGAATGCTCTGTTCCACTTTTTGTCCGTAAGAAATACAGGCAATAAAGTTAAAGAATAGGAATAATATAGTGTATCCTGTAATTTTCAAGTCTCAAAATAGCATGATTTGCAAAATAGAAATAACCACCATTGAAATGGCAGTTATTTCTTTATGTAGAAGTTAAATGTATTATTTTCAATAGTCGCCCAAAGTTTCTTTCAATTGACCCAAAGCGTTTTCTAACTGCTCATCGTTAGGAGCAACCCCATGCCATTTGTGAGAACCCATCATAAAGTCTACTCCGGCTCCCATATCTGTTTTCATAATATTGATGATCGGGTTTCCTTTGCCAGTTAAACTTTTAGCATGTTCCAAAGCCTTAACAATTTCTGACATATCGTTTCCATTACTTTCAATTACATCCCAACCAAAAGCTTGCCATTTAGCTTTTAAATCTCTCAAACTCATTACCTGTTCCGTTGAGCCATCAATTTGCTGTCCATTAAAATCAACGGTTGCAATAAGATTATCCACTTTATGGTGTGCAGCATACATGGCGGCCTCCCAAACCTGACCTTCCTGTAATTCACCATCTCCCATTAATGTAAAAACCAGAGAGTCATCCCTATTTATTTTTTTAGCCTGTGCTGCTCCAATTGAAACCGATAAGCCCTGACCTAAAGAACCTGATGCAATTCTAATACCGGGTAAATCTTCTTCTGTTGCAGGATGGCCCTGTACTCTGGAATTAATCTTTCGGAAGGTGTTCAGCTCTGCTACATCAAAATAACCGCTACGGGCTAACACACTGTACCAAACCGGTGAAATATGCCCGTTTGAAAGGAAGAAAAGATCCTCACCATGGCCATCCATATTAAAGCTCTTATCGTGTTTCAAAACATGAAAATATAGTGCTACGAAAAAATCTGTGCAGCCCAAAGAGCCTCCAGGATGACCCGATTGTACATCATGAACCATTCTTACTATATCTCTTCTTACTTGTGAAGCTACTTTTTCCAGCTCCTGAATATTTGCTTGACTTGACATTATTTGTTTGATTTTATGATCAGTTGATTGTGACTCTGAAGGTGTAATTATTCAGTATTAGACTTAATTTAAAATTTGTGCTGTATGTTCTTTCGTTTTTACTTTTTCAATAACATCAACAATTTTACCCTCTTCATCAATGATAAAGGTTGTTCTTACGGTACCCATATAGGTCTTTCCATACATCTGTTTTTCTGCCCAGGTTCCATATAAATTATGTACAGTATGATCTGTATCTGCAATTAATGGGAAAGGTAAATTTTGTTTCTCTATGAATTTTTGATGTGATTTTTCAGTATCCTGGCTTACTCCTAAAACAACATAACCAGCCGATTGAAGTGCTTCGTAATTATCCCTTAAATTACATGCCTGCGCTGTGCAGCCAGGAGTGTTATCTTTTGGATAAAAATAAATAACTACTTTCTTACCTTTATAATCACTTAAAGATATGTCGTTTCCATCCTGATCTTTTGCTTTAAAATCTGGTGCTTTATCACCTTTTTTTAATTTCATAAGTATTATAGTTTTAAGTTGTTATTACAATTCCCGAACATCGGGCGGGAGTTTTATCTTTTACTAAGCCAATGAAGTGTGATTTTTTAAACATCACCTGATTCTATTATTTAAGAACGGTAACTGTTCCTTCTTTTAAAATTTTGTATTATAAATAGTTTCGTTGCCGGCATTATCTTTTACAATTAGTTCAAAGTTACCTGTTTTACTGGTAATATCATCAGGCCACTCAATCCAAATGAGTCTTAATTTAGGTTCATACTTCATTAAAATCCATTGATTGTTAAAAATACCTTTAAATGAAGCTATTCCAGATAAATTATCACTGATAATAAAAGATTTTCTACCGTTTCTTGGTGATACTCTGGGAGGAATGCTATCAGTTAAAAGCGTGTATTCCCCCATGTTTCTTGTGCTAAAAGTGATAGAATTATTAGTCCAATCACCTCCACTAAATGAGAAATTTCCAGCATCGTCCGTTTGGTACACATGCGTTTTTTCTTTATCATATCTTGTAAATCGAGGATTTAATGACATGGTAATGTTGCCTTTTAAAGGGGTGCTTGCTGGTTGAATTGAGAATATTTCAAGCGAGTCCTGCGTCTTTACTTCATAAGAGGGCCTTAGAAACAGGGTGTCAAAAAGGCTATAACTTGAGAAAGAGATGTCGAAATTCTCAGCTTTTACAGACTGATTAGTATTTGGAGTCACCATTTCTTTGACCGAAATATTCATGCCTTTATCGCAAGACAAGAGTGATCTCGGAATACCATTTTTTAGATCCCAAAGATAAACTGCTGCGTCTTTAAGAAAGTAATCAGGCCTGATAGTAGCTATGCTATCCTGTAAATTTAAATTTAATTCATTCGTTTCATCGTCCGCACAATTATTCTCTACAAAAACTTTCATAATATTCTTATTGACCTGGTAGTTAATTCTATCCAATTCAAAATCGAGATTCTTCTCTACGACTAACTGTGGAGCTTCTCCTTTTATTTGAAACGATAGTTCGCTTTTATTGCCGTATGGATCATACATTTTAATGATGATATCATACAACTTTCCATCTTCTACATATAGATATCCATCCTTTACCTTACTTTCATAAAAATTTAGCTGATTGCCATTGTCTACATATAGTTTATGGTAACTATTACCAATGTTGTACTTCACATCGTATGGATAATGTACCAATATATGACGCATAAGACTGAAACTCATCACATCAATAATTTGAGTATGATAAACTTCATCATTCACCAACACTTCAATTTTACTAATTCCATTTTGGTTGGCGGCACCATCTAATTTATCGTGACCCAACAGTTCTATTCCAATTTTCCCGAAAGCACTTATTGCATCTCTTACGCTGTAGTTGATACCGTTTCTTATGAGGTAATAGTCTTTTCTGTCAAACTGATGTTGCACTCTCGACTCTTTGGTGATGGGTCTGACAGCCATTTTTTGAGCTATAGGAGCAATATTATCCTTAATTTCAGTGAAACCATACTGAAGTGGATTTAATACTCTTTGCTGCTCATCACGAATTTCGAAATGTAAGTGTGGCCCAGTAGATCCTCCCGTGTTGCCTGATTTTGCAATTACCTCACCTTGCTTGTAGGCAAATTGATAGGGGTCTGGAAATAATTGAATTTCAAATGATTTTTGATTGTATTGCGCTTCTTTTACATATTTGGCAATGGCTCCATCAAAATCACGTAGATGTGCATATACTGAGGTATTACCATCAGGGTGTAGCATATATAATGCATTACCATAACCTGTGGCACTTACATTAATCCGGGTAATATAACCTCTCTTGGTAGCCAGTACATTTAGTCCTTCCTGTCCACCTGTTTTTATATCTATACCAGCATGAAAATGAGAGGAACGTAACTCCCCCATTGTTCCCGCCAAATAGTTTTTGGTGCCAGGATTGATTGGAAAGAGGTATGTTTCATTGTCCTGAGCAATTGCTTGCTGCAAACTGAATATAACTAATATGATTAGTAATGCGCTTTTATTTAATTTCAAAATCCAATAATTTTTGCTGTTCCACAAATCCTTCTAATCTATCGCCAATAGCAATAGGTCCTACTCCTGCAGGTGTACCTGTAAATATAACGTCTCCTGTTTTTAAAGTAAAAAATTTGGACAAATAAGATATGATATAGTCAAAAGAGAATAACATCATACTTGTGTTCCCTTCTTGTTTTACTTCATTATTAACCTGCAATGAAAAATTAAGATTCTTTAAATCATAAAAATCTTGTTTGGGATGCCAATCTGAAATAGGAGCTGAGCCATTAAATCCTTTCGATATAGCCCAGGGCAACCCTTTTTCTTTTGCTTTATTTTGTAAATCTCTTGCGGTAAAATCAATTCCCAACCCTATTTTGTCGAAATACTTATGAGCATGCTCCTCAGCAATATATTTGCCTTCTTTGCATATTCTAAGAATAATTTCAACTTCAAAATGAATATCTTTACTGATATCCGGATAATAGAAAGGCTCGTTATTCTTTAAAATAGCAGTGTCTGGCTTTGTAAATATTACGGGTTCATCAGAGCGTTCGTTGGAAAGCTCTTTAATATGATCAGCGTAATTTCTACCTATGGCGAGTATTTTCATTTCTTGAAAGTCTTAATTGCAAAAATATAGTTTCTTTTAGGTTTAAAAATGGAATGGTCTTTTATTTAAAAATAAATATCTTAATGACTGCTTATCCGTATGTACCAAAACAATTGTACATTTAATTAAAATTTGAGTCATGAAAAAAATTATATACACACTAGTCTTAACAATGTTAATGGTTGCATGTGCAAAAGTACCATTAACCAATAGAAGACAACTGTCATTAGTTCCTGATAGCCAATTAATGTCCTCTAGCTTTACTTCTTACAATGAGGTGATTAACGAAAGTAAACTTTCTAATAATCAACAGCAAGTTCAAATGATTAAAACAGTGGGGAATAGAATTAAAACAGCTGTAGAAAAGTATTTGGCTGATAATAATTTATCTGAGATAACAGAAGATTTTAAGTGGGAATTTAATTTAATTGAAGAGAATATGGTGAATGCATGGTGCATGCCAGGAGGTAAAGTGGCATTCTATACAGGTATTTTACCAGTCTGTGAAAATGAGACGGGTGTAGCAGTGGTAATGGGACATGAGGTGGCTCATGCTATTGCAAGCCATGGTGGTGAACGTATGAGCCAGGCTTTAGTGCAACAATTGGGTGGAGTAGGCTTGTCTATTGCCTTACAGGATCAACCTGAACAAACTCAAGCTTTAGCTTTGGCTGCTTACACTGGTGGGAGTACTGTTTTGGGAGTTTTGCCATTCAGTAGATTACATGAGTCAGAAGCAGATGAGCTAGGGCTTACATTTATGGCAATGGCTGGTTATAATCCTAAAGAGGCTCCTGAGTTTTGGAAAAGAATGCAAGCAAAATCCGGGGGAGGAGCTCCACCCGAATTTTTATCTACACACCCAAGTGGAGAAACCCGAATAAACAACCTTAATAAATGGATGCCGGATGCAATGAAATATTATGAAAATAGTAATAAGGTTCAAGGAGATAAGATTGATATTGATCCTTCTCAAATGAATCAAGATCCTGCGCCTGCAAAGAAAGTGAATACTAAGATTAAATTAAATGTCGATAACTAATTTAAAATAAATCATTTAGAGAGAAGGCTTTAGTGTGTGCTAAAGCTTTTTTTTATGATTAATTCTCAGTAACCTCGTCCCACATCTACGAATAAATGGCTGGTTTTGCCAGCATTATAACTTTCATAGGCGAAATTGAAGCTGTCAATGATATCAGTAATGCTGGTAACCCCAGAAATATGAGGAGTAATAATAATTTTTTGGTTATGCCACATTGAGGAATTAACTGGCAGTGGTTCTATTGACATAACATCTAAAATGGCTTTTCTTAGCTGTTTTTTAGCTAGTGCTGCTTGTAAATCATTTTCATTTACAGTAGCCCCTCTGCCAACATTAATGAACATGCAATTACTCAGTTTCCTGAAAAAATCCTTCTGAACTAAATTATTAGTGCCCTTTGTAGCAGGTAGAGTATTAATGATGATACTACTATCTTCTATTGTGCCGTCAGTAATATCATCCCAGGCGATGCTGTGGTCAAAATTTTCTTTCAAATCACCGCTGGTGTTTATACCCTGTACTGAATTTGCCAAAGGTTTAAATATTTTTGCAATTTCGCTCCCAACGTATCCTGTCCCAATAATATAGATATTCTGGTGGTACAATCGGCTTTGTTTCAATTGAATCCATGCCTTTAAAGATTGATTATGATGCATTAATTCGATTTGCTTCAAATCTTCCAGTACATAGGCAAGGCAGTATTCTCCCATCCTGTTCCCCATTTTCCCCGTAGTTTTAGAGAGCAAGCAATTTTCAGGTATTAGCAGATCCATATACGAATCTACACCGGCACTGAAAGAATGGATCCACTCTAAATGAGAAATATCATGATTTTTGAGAAAATTAAAACCGGCTGCAAACTGAGACTGAGGAAGTAATTTGGCTACTTCCTCTCTATTTTTTGCATAGATACAGTTTAGCTCTGGATATGAATTTTCAATGAAATCCTTAAACGCTGTTGCATGTTCTCCGCTGGTTAATAATGTTTTATTTTCCAATTTTCTCAATTCGTTTAAATATTAATGTGCTTTCTTTAGCTTTTAGCTACTAAATTCCTAAAACTGGAAGGAGGTACTAACTCGAATTTCAACTTTTTACCTGTGATGGGATGTTTCATTTCTACCATATTTGCATGCAATGCTACTCTTCCTAGAGGATTTTTCCGGGATTGATATTTTTTATCTCCGGTGATGGAATGCCCCAGGTGCTGCATTTGTACCCTAATCTGATTTTTAAAGCCAGATTCTAAAGTAAATTCCATCAATGAGTAAGCATTTGTTTGCTTAATCACCTTATAATGAGTAATAGTTTCAGTGGCTCCCAATGGGCTATCTACAACAAATACCTGGTTGTTTTTATTTGCCATCAGATAGTTTTTTAAGGTACCTGATTCGTTCTTCACTTTCCCTTCTACAACACCAATGTACTTCCTGTCTGTTACGTAACTTTCCCATGAGTCCTGAAGCTTTTTCTGTACCTCGGAGTTTTTAGCAAAAATGAGGATCCCAGAGACTTCTCGCTCTAAGCGATGAACCACATGTACCTTTGCCTTTGGATCCACTTTTTCAAGGTGCTCTTTTAAAATTTGGATGGCTGTTTTTTTCTTTTCTTTTAAAGAAGCCACTGATAATAGTCCCTCTTCTTTTTCAATAACTATTAGGAATTCATCCTCAAAAATAATGTTTAAATGGCTTAATTTAACTTTTTTGCTGGGTTTGCTCCAATTAATGGTGATTTCATCACCATTTTGAATAGGGTGATTGAATTGGGTATTCTGCTGCCCATTCACCTTAATTTGTCCATTACTTAATATGGATTTGAGTAGCGGTCTTTTTTTATGTGGGAAATGTGCTACGATGAACTTAAGCAATTCCGCATTTTCCTTTATAACTATGGTTTCGTTTTGTTGGTTGGAAGGGTCTGTTTTTGTTGCCATCTAGAATTAAAGTATGGTAGTTATCGATTTTATTTTGATAGATAAGTCTTCGTAGATATAAGAAACGAATAATTTAGGGAAAGTTTTTAAAATTTTAAATTTGCTTTTGAAAGTCATGCTGTTAAGAAATTAAAAAAGGCGGTTAATAGTAACCGCCTTCAAATTATAATGTTAGAAAGTCAATCTAAATTCTATTTAATTTATTCCAGTAAATAACCTGTTCCACCTAATTTTATCAAAACTAAATAACGGCTTGGCAGGATCCATACTCATCCAAATAAACATGGCTTTACCTACCACATGGTCGTATGGTACAAAGCCCCAATATCGACTGTCAGAGGAGTTATGTCTGTTGTCTCCCATCATAAAGTAGTAGTCTTGCTTAAAAGTATACTCCGTTACTTTTTGCCCGTCTATAAACAGTTCATCATTTTGGATTTTCACATCTTCAAGGTGTTCGTAGTATCTAAATACATCTCCATACATAATTAAATTGTCATGGTTTATTTGTATGGTCTTGCCTTCTGCTGGTACTACAACCGGGCCGTAAAAATCTCTATTCCACGATGTTTCAGGAGTTTTCGGGAAAGTATTTGATTCAACATCCGAGGCGTTAAAAGGTTTTAGATCATTATATTGATTAGGTGAAAAACTTATTTCATCAATAAATGATAATTTTTTCATTTTTTCAATCTGATTGGGTGAAGCATGCACGTAGTATCCATGTCCTGCTATATAATTGATGTCCCAAATCTCGTATTCTTCAAATACTCGTTCTCTGATGACGTCCTTAGTTTTTATTAAATAACTAAATTCAATATCTTCAGGAACAAATGCTTTTTCATTGTTCACATATAAAATTGCGTCTTTCACCTCTATTTTATCACCTGGTATGCCCACGCATCTTTTAATATAGTATTCTCTTAAATCCAGTGGGTATTGTAATTCAGCAGGGTAGTTGAAAACTACTGCATCATTTCTTTTTACTTCACTGAAACCAGGTAACCTGAACTGTGGCAATTGTATCCAATCGAGGTAAGCAGGCACATTCTCAGTGCCATAAAACCTTCTATGCGTTAAAGGTAACTGCAATGGAGTTATAGGTGTTCTTGATCCGTAATGTAATTTACTTACAAACAAGTAATCGCCCACCAAAAGCGTTCCTTCCATAGATGGTGTAGGTATCACAAATGCCTCCAAAGTAGCCCATCTGATTAAAGTGGCAGCAATTACTGCAAAAACAATGGCATCTACCCACTCTCTAACTTTGGATTTGGGTTTTGCAGGCTTTTTCTTTTCTCTATTGAAAAATGGAATTTTCATATAAATTATAATTTTAAGAAATCGTCAATTTTTACAATTCCTTTTTGTGAAGGCAACCATTCTGCCACCAAAACAGCTCCCTGTACGAAACCATCTCTGCTGTAGGCTTCATGCTCAATGCTAATTTGATCTACTTCAGATTTGTAGGTGATTTTATGTGTGCCAGGAATTTCTCCAATGCGTTCAGAAATAATACTTAATTCTTCCGGTTGAGAAGTGTTCTCGTTTTTCCAGTTTTTTAAGGATGAATTTTCCGCAATAATGCCCTCTGCTAAAGTAATGGCCGTACCACTGGGAGCATCTTTCTTATGGGTATGGTGCACTTCCACCATTGAAGCCTGGTAGGCTTTCTGCCCACTCATTATTTGTGCTAAAAACTTATTCAACTTGAAAAATAAATTCACACCAATGCTAAAGTTGGAGGCATAAAGGAAAGTACCATTGTTTTCCTCGCAGAGCTTCTCAATTTTGGGCATTTTATTGAGCCAACCTGTAGTTCCTGAAAGTATCGGTAAATTATGCTCTAAACAGAACTTAATATTTTCGAAGGCCGAATCAGGGTGAGTGAATTCAATAGCCACATCTGCTTGCTCTGTTAAAATCGGAGTTATTGAATCATTTACATCAATTATGGCTAAGAGGCTATGTCCACGCTCAATAGCATAAGCTTCAATTGCCTTACCCATTTTGCCATGACCAATTAATATTATTTTCATTACTTGTTAAATATTCTTTTGATTCTTCTTATTTGTACTTAAAAAAAAATAAAGATAATACTTTATTTTAATCTGAAATTGAAAGTTAAACCAGCTTGAAAATTATTGAATTGCGTCCGGTTGATAGTAGGCTCAATATTTAAGCTTAAATCCGGATTAATATTAAATTCTCTTAAATGCGCGTCTACCGTTGCATCTACAATATTTAATACATAAAATAAACCAGAAAGGATTATCCAATAAGTCTTATCTCTTCGAAAACGCTCCACTCTTCTTTCAATGCTTTCCACATTTTGTCCTCTGGCAATTAAAGCTGCAGCATCCTGGTCGTTGGTAGGATCTAAATCTCTTAAACTGAAAAAGGCATTTCTATAATACAGGAAATTTTGATGATTGCGCTTTACTTGATAGGCAGCGAAGGCTCCCATTGCATAAATTAGAGGGATTTTCCAGTATTTCTCATTGTAAAATTGCCCTAAACCCGGAATAACTGCTGAATATAAGGCAGCCCTGCGAGGGGAGTGGGTGCTATCTTGCATCTCAAAGGTCTTTATGTCGCTAAAGCTTGTAACAGTTAAAACTGAATCAAAATCCACAGTAGATTCTTCCACAACAACAAGTGTATCAGCTTCCTGTTCCTGAGCAGAAACTTGACTTTGAAAAGCGATAAAAAAAATTGAAAAAATAAGAAGGTAACGCATACTAAAGTTCTACATCTAGCAAATCCAAAATCCTGTTCAGATCATCTTTTGATAAAAAGGGAATTTTAATTTCTCCCTTGTTATGTCCGTCAATTTTTAAACCAACTTTTGTGCCAAAGTGAGATGAAAGCTTGGTTTGCACATTTTTCGCTTCATAAGGCATCTCTTTTTTAGCAGGCTTATCGTTCTCTTCTGACTTTCCTGTTACAATGTCCCGTACTAGTGCTTCAACTTTTCTTACTGAAAGGTCATCATTTACCGTTTTTTTGAAAACTGCTAATTGTTTATCAACATCTTCAATATTAATGATAGCCCTCGCATGGCCCATACTTATTTTTTTCTCTTTAAGTGCCAGTTGAATATCTGGCGGCAACTTTAATAAGCGTAAATAATTATTTACAGTGGTTCTGTTTTTACCAACTCTATCCCCTAATTGCTCCTGCTTTAAATCGCATTCGGTTAGTAGCCTTTGATAACTAATAGCAATTTCCATGGCATTCAAATTTTCTCTTTGAATGTTTTCAATCAATGCCATCTCCAGCATCTGCTGATCGTTGGCCAAACGCACATAAGCAGGTATTTTAGTGAGACCGGCCAGTTTTGAAGCCTGCGTTCTTCTTTCCCCTGAGATGAGTTGATAACTATCTTCACTCAATTTCCTTACGGTAATTGGTTGGATAATGCCTTGAACTTTTATTGATTCAGCTAATTCCTCTAATGCTTCTTTATCAAAATGGCTTCTGGGCTGAAATGGATTGACCTCAATCTGGTTAATTGGAATTTCACTAATGTTAGACACCGGGTCAACATCCGAAAAACTTTTTTCAATACTAGATTCTTTGCTAGATGTTTCTGAATCCTGTAAAAGAGCGCCTAAGCCTCTTCCTAATGCCTTTCTGGGTTTCTTTGCCATTCTTTATTTTCCTAATCCGTTTTTATTAATTATTTCTTTAGCCAGGTTTAAGTAGCTGATCGCTCCTTTACTTTCAGCATCGTGCACAATGGCGGGTAAGCCAAAACTTGGTGACTCACTTAACTTAATATTTCTTGGTATTAAAGTATTGAATACCATCTTGCTAAAATGCTGCTTCACTTCATCCACAACCTGGTTCGACAGATTCAATCTAACATCATACATAGTTAATAAAATACCTTCAATTTCTAAATTAGGGTTTAACCTTGTTTGTATAATTTTGATTGTGTTCAAAAGCTTGCCTAAGCCTTCCAATGCAAAATATTCACATTGCACCGGAATTATAACAGAGTCAGCAGCTGTTAATGCGTTAATAGTGATGAGACCTAACGATGGTGAACAGTCTATTATGATAAAATCGTATTTTTTTCTTACTTTTTTCAGGGCATCCCTCATCCGGTTTTCCCTGTCTTTAATACTCACCATTTCCACTTCAGCACCTACTAAATTAATGTGTGAAGGTAAAATATGTAAATAATCTAAATCTGTTTCTATGATGATATCCTGAGCGTCTACCTCATCTACCATGCACTCGTAGATACTATTCTCAATTTCTTTTGGGTTAAAACCGATACCTGAGGTAGAATTGGCTTGAGGATCGGCATCCACAATTAATGTTTTATACTCTAATGCAGCTAAACTGGCAGCCAAATTAATGGCGGAAGTAGTTTTACCTACTCCTCCTTTTTGATTAGCAATTGCTATAACTTTGCCCATGCTATGTATTTGTTTTTTAACCCTAAATTTGATTTAAACACATCTTTTTACTTTTCCTTGCCGAAAATTACTTTAAGACAAAAATTCGAAACCCGGATGTCTCGGTTTTTTTAGCGAACCACAAAGATAAAATTTTTAATGAGAAATTGAATGTAAATTTGTAATGCTTTTGGTACATGCTACTCAAGAACTGCAAAAGGATTAAAGCTTGTAAAGTTAGCTTATTTAAAATGAATATTATCGAATTTGAAAGGATGCTGCAGTAATGATTTTATTAATTCACCTGGTGATAATGTTTTTCACATGATGACACCAAATGACTTTAAGTAGCTGTTTCACTCTAAGGTTTAACTCGTGCCTAAGTGCTAGAAATCTCACTCTTAAAGCGAATAAGGTGCACATGAGCTGAAATTTGAATAATTTGTATCTAATTATCAGCACGTAATTACTTAAATTTATTTTGCTAGCTTGATGGTTGCGCTCTTTAGAGGATTAACGAAAAGACGAACTATTACTTTGTGATAATCCAGCCAGTTTATATGCATTTAAGTCCAAAGCTTACATAAAGTCTACATCCACATTCAATGGATATTTCATTAAATACTGAACTGCTTCCTCCATGGTAAGGCCTTCAAATAAAACCCTGTAAAGAATTTCAGTGATAGGGGCTCTAATTTTGAAACTTTCAGCAATTTTTTTGGAAATTCGAATGGTATTGACTCCCTCTGCTACTTCCTTCATATCAGTAAGGATTTTCCCTAAATTTTCACCTTTTGCTAATCTATTCCCAACAGTAAAGTTTCTACTCAACGTGGAGTGGGACGTTGCTACAAGATCACCAATGCCGGCAAGGCCAATAAATGACTCTGTTTTGCCACCCATTGCTCTGCCAAGGTATATCATTTCAACCATACCACGACTGATCAAAAGTGACCGGGCATTTTCACCTAATTCCAACCCGCTTAGTGCACCAGAAGCAATAGCAATAATATTTTTTAGTACTCCACATAACTCGATACCTGTCAGATCAGGATTACCATATACTTGAAATCTGTCGCTACGGAGTAATTGTTGACCAATCTGGATAACTTCATTAAAATGACTCGCAATTACAGTTGCAGCTGGCAAGCCCTGAGCAATTTCGAAGGCGAGGTTTGGTCCGGCAAGGCAACCCACTCTAACAACTACGCTTTCATCTAAAATAACTTCACTCATGGTTTTAATATGGTGCCTTTCAAGCATTTCCATATCAGCTAAAGTTTTTCCTTCCGGCAAATTCAAATCTAATCCCTTGGTAGCGTGGATGAGAATATGGTAAGGATGTAAAAAGGGAGATAGGGTTTTGATCATTTCCCTGAAATTGGCCGATGGAACCACGGGGAATATCACTTCACATTTTTCAGCTAGCTGTTGAATATCATTAATAGCATATACATTTTCATACATTTGGTATTTGTCCCAACTTTTTTTGGTGTTTATAGCCTCTACCACCTCCGGATTTCTGGCATATAATAAGACATTGCTATTTTCGGCCAGTAAATTAGCTACTGACAGGCCAAAACTACCCGCTCCTACTACCCCAATTGGTTTTTTAAACGTATTTTTCGAGGCCATACCCATCTAATCTGTTTCTATAAAAATACAATAAATTCATATCCATCGTTGTTATGCTGCCATCTCTGAGTTTTATCAAGGGTCTTTTGGAATGGTACATTCCCACATTCAATAAACCATGTGCGATAATGCTGTCTATAGATTCGTGCATATGATCCGCCACTGACATACAATCTTCGTCAACACGCTTAAATACTTTTTCTTTCAGCTTTTCACATGCTGACTTTAATTCTGCGTAAGGAATAATCAGATCTTCCTCAGGCAGTCTCAATAAAGAGAATAAATCGAGTTTTTTATTTCTTTTTCTTAGTATTTCGAAAGCAGCGAATGAGATAAAATTACTTGAAAACACTCTGGCAATTTTTCTGTATTGCTCTACTATTTTTTCAGACAACATTCGGGTATATTCTGCTTCCCTTTGTTTATCAATGGTGATTTCATTTTGGTATGTGAAGTAGTCTTTTGTTTCAATTACTCTATTATTCTTGTCAATACTATCTCCATTTTTATCAACCTCATTTCCCAACACATCCATCGGCTGTCCTATACTCACTGAAATGTTAGAGCCTTTCGTGAAAAACTTGAAGAGGAAAGTGATAATTTTATAGGAGGAAGAAAACTCATCATTTTCCACGTAATACCTTTCCTGACCTTGTTTCTCAAGATATTGATGAATTAAGCTGGGTGCCTCCAATACAAAATGGTAGTTCAAACTCACAGGTACTATGAACATTTTTTCGGCTTTAGCTCCTTTTTCCTGAAAATTGATTCTTTGTGCTTCAATAGCAGTTCCCAATAGACCCAGTTTCAAGTCTTTTTCCAACATGCCACTTCTGGAACGGGTACCTCCAGGAAAAAACAAACTTTGGCATCCTTTCTGAAGAGCCAGTGCAGAGTAAGTTTTTAAAGTCTCCAGGTAGATCATATTCTTTTTACGCCTGTCCACCTTATATGCGCCAAGACTATTCATGAAATAGGATATGATGGCAATGTTAAACAGATTTAACCCTGCGCCATAGATTACTGGCGGTAAACCCAAAGTATAAATTACCCAACCAATTAGAATGGAATCTAAATTACTGGAATGTGTTGGTACTAGCACAATGGTACCTTTCTTGGCCATTGCTCTTAATTTTTCAACTTCACCATTTATTTGGATTTTATCGTCCATGGTTAACTGATCACTCCAGAAAGACCCAAATTTTTTAATTCTGGCAGCATTTAAGAGTCTGTTAAAGCCGAAAGTTGCTACACCTCTGGCAAACCTATAATGACTTGTATTGAAATTTCCTGCTATTTCGGAGGCGTATCTGTGAATTATTTCTTTAAGAATCGTATCAACTTCTTCGCCTTCCTTTAACTTTTTTTGCGAGAGGTTGAGTAATTTATTCTTGACCCCACTCCAAAAAGCATTGTCATCGTCAGGATCCACTTTCCATGGGTTTTCCCTGATTCTGGCCTTTTCTTTAAAAAGTGTAGTTTCAAGTTCTTCAATTAGGGCAGTCTTATTTCTTGTAATATTTTTAATTCTATCAAAAGCTTCATTACTCACCTCTTGTATGAATTCCTTTCTGTTCTTGCTAATCTGTACCACTGGCCATTCTCGCGGACCTGGTAAAATTGGCTCATATTTTCTTTTGCTCTTGTAGCGTTCAAACATATATATTTAGGCTAAAGCTTGTTTAAGGTCGGTAATCAAATCCTCAATATCTTCAACACCTACACTTAACCTGATTAAAGAGTCTGATAATCCCACTTTATCTCTGTCTGCTTTCGGAATGCTGGCATGTGTCATACTCGCAGGATGCCCACTTAAAGATTCTACTCCTCCTAAGGATTCAGCTAAAGTGAATAGTTGAAATTTTTTGAGCACGTTTACAGCTGCCTCTTCAGTATTTTCTTTTAATGAGAAAGAAATCATTCCACCGAAATCATGCATTTGCTTACTTGCTATGTCATGGTTTTTATGGTCTTTAAAACCTGGCCAGAAGACTTTCTCAATTTTTGGGTGAGACTTTAAATAGTTTGCCACAGTTGCTCCATTTTCGCAGTGCCTTTGCATTCTTAAATGCAGTGTTTTAATACCTCTCAGCACCAAAAAGCAATCCTGAGGTCCAGGCACTGCACCACTTGCATTTTGAATGAAGTACAATTTTTCAGCGATTGTTTTATTATTAGTGGCGAGCGCGCCCATCACTACATCAGAATGACCTGCAATGTATTTAGTGACACTGTGCATTACCACATCCGCACCCAAATCAAGCGGATTTTGAAGGTAAGGGGTTGAAAAAGTGTTGTCAACAGCCAATAGTACATTATATTTTTTAGCGATTACTGCAGCTCCTTCAATATCAATTATATTCATCATTGGGTTGGTTGGCGTTTCAACCCAAATCAATTTTGTTTTATCAGTAATGTGTTGCTCGATAGTGTCAATTTTATCCAGGCTAATAAAATGAAATTTAATTCCAAACTCCTGGAATATTTTTGTAAACAGTCTGTAAGAACCTCCATATAAGTCGTTGGTGCTAATTACTTCATCTCCAGGTCTTAAGGTTTTAATTATAGCATCAATTGCTGCCAAACCCGAAGCAAAGCATAAGCCAAATTCAGCATTTTCTAGTGCAGCTATGCTTTTCTCAAGTGCGTGTCTCGTAGGGTTTTGTGATCTGCTATATTCGTATCCTTTATGTTGACCTGGAGCTGTTTGGACATAAGTTGTAGTCTGATAAATAGGAGTCATTATGGCTCCAGTTGCAGGGTCTGGGTCTATACCCGCATGGATAGCTTTTGTGCCAAAACGATATTTTTTTGATTCGCTCATAAAATATTGCTTAAAATAGAAATTAACTTATGATTGACCTTTCGTTTGAAAATTTGAGGAAAGCTTCTTTAAAACTGCTTCTTTGTCATCATATTGAGGAGATAACGATGGCTGGCCTGGGAAGTTTTCCATGTGTAAAGTCTGCGTAGGAAAGGCAAATTGAATTCCCAGACTTTTTGCCAGCTTCATAATACTGATTAGTATCTCTTCTTTATGTTCTAACTCTTCTCCCCATGTTGGTACTTCAAAGAAAATATAAAACATAATATCCAGAGAATAGGCTGACATATTATTAAAGTATATATTATAGAAGTCTTTTCTGGTTTTGGGATGTTCTTCTACTATTTTCTTTAGGCCGTCTGTAAATGCTTCAATTAAATGGACCGGGGTGTCGTATGTTACAGTGATATTTGTGCTAAATCTTCTATATTGTCTTAACCCATGGTTATCGACAGACATATCAGCTAATTTTCCGTTTGGTACTGTAATTAAAGAATTTCTAAAAGTCCTTACTCTGGTTGACCTAAAGCCTACTTCTTCCACAGTGCCGTCAATGTCTCCAGCGGTAATCCAATCGCCAATTTGAAAAGGCTTATCAAATAAAATCATTAGTGAACCAAAGAAGTTCTTTATTGTATCTTGTGCAGCCAGGGCAAAAGCGAGTCCACCAATGGATATACCAGCCAAAAGGGCGGTTATATCAAAATGAAGTTGACTAAGGATGAGTAGGAAGCCCACAATCATCACAAAAATTTTAATGACTCTTTTGAGGATCGGTACTATTTGGTCATCCATAGTACTTTCAGTTTTAACCGCCACCTTCATCATATACTCGCCTAAAATATCCACAAATTTGTAGACCATGATAGTGCCAAAAAGCGGTACTGAAGCTTTTAAAAACATTACCAGATAGTGATTTACGGTAATGGGCAGTTGTAAAACAGGCACGAAAATTATGAGCATGCCCACAATAATAGCTAAACTAAAAGGGCGCGCCACAGGTAGTATGTAATTGTGGGCCACTCGTTCATACCCCTTTTTATTGAGCACCTTAAAAATGATGTAATCAAAAATGAGCGTGAAAATTTTGTGGATGATTACACAAATAATGATGAGTAACAACAGACTAATATGCTGCCATGCATGTAGGCCTAGGAATTTCTGATTTCCTAATTTTGGCAAGATGTCCATAAGCTTGTCAGTACCAAACGGATATACCGTTTCATGTAAATCAGGAATTCTATCAATAGTTCTTGGACTGAAATACCATTTGCCCTCAAATTTTTCGAGGTAAATATCCGGGAATTCATTTTTGGCCAGCAAAAACCTTGATTTGTTAGCTGCTGAATCCACATAATTATTATTGTCAGGAATTTCATCATAGTATACTAATGTACCAGAACCGTCTAAAACCTGCTTTAATTTTACTACCAGTTTTTCAGCTTCTTCACCATCAACCGTTTGCGGATTTAAGGTTTTTGCGGCAATGTCCGGGTGGAAATTATCTTCCTGTAAGTAATTTAAAAATGTTTGCACTGTAGCTCTTGGTGACTGCAAACTATATGTTAACTCTTCTTTTTCTTCGGTATCAGTATTAACACTCTCTTGGGAATAGCCTGAAAAAGTGAATATTAAAGTTGAAAAAACGATGAATATAAAGCGCATTTTAAAAATTGAATTTAAGGATACTAAAAGTGTTATTATGACACTTATAAATATGAATAGAATTGTCTTTTCCGTAATAAATCATTGCTACTTGATTATTACTTTCAATAGGTTGGCTGTTGATTAAAGTACCATCTTTTGTGTATATATATGTGAATTCCTGAACTTTATCTGTAATAGCAATAAGTTCTTTTTCAGCAGCAAACTGATAATATTGAATGTCCATTTCTTCACGACTGAGATAATCTTTATCAAATAGAAGCTCACCATTGCTATTAAGCATACTCACCCTGTTTAAATCTTGTCGAGCTAGTAAAAAAGTCCTGCCTGTTGCATCGGGTATTATTTTGAAAATGGTTTCTTTGGTAGGCTTGTACAATTGTGTTTTTGATTCTACCTTACCTGCGAAACTTAATTTAACTAACTCTCCTCCGTTTGTAAGAGTAACTAAATAGCTTTTCTCGAAACTATTACCAACTTCAAAAAACAAGTTGTCTGATAACCTGTCTTCTATTTTGATAGGGAAGTTAGGCTTCATTTCTCCATTGCGACTCATCACATTTATGGTGCCATTTTCTTGCAATGCTACCATAAAATCTTTACTTCTAATTCTGATGTGTTCTGGAATAGAAGCAATTTTATCACCTAACTTCATCGGTGACCAATCCCCAAGTAGCTTTCCATATTTATCGGTTAAATAAAGATCTCCAGTTTCTGTGGAGGTGATGAATCTGTAATTTTTGCTTTTGTCATAATCTATCACATTAAAGTGTTTCAGATTGTCTTCAGAGGTGAGTTCCAAAGGATAATTTTCAATAGCGATACCATTTCTATCAAGAAGAAATATCTTATCTTCTGTAGCAAATACATATTGTAACTTATTATTCTTGTAAAAATCGACCTGAAAAATTTCACTTATTACAGGTTTTTCCAGTGGTTCAGACCATAAAATGCTACCATTTGTACCAATTAAGTGAATAGTATTGGAAGAATCCTGAACAATTGTTTCAAAAAGTCCAGTATCATGATTTTTCACAACAAATGGCTTGCTGATTATTGGCATTGAAAGTCTTACAGACTGCAATACATTAAAATACTCTAATTCGGAAGCTATTTCATGCTCGTAATGATTCAGTTCAATATTGGTATAAAATTTATCCTCCTCATTACTAAATTGCATGGCGATTAATTCAAGGTTTTTCAGGGGATATTCATAATCCTTGAAAAATGTAGACCATTTTTCGTTTAAACCAGATACCAGCATAGGCCAGGCCTGCACGTTATTTACTATAACACTCAGGTTTGATTCCTGAAGGGTGGTTTCTAAAAATTGATTTTGCTTAATGGATTTTCCCCAGGTGCTTTCAGTCTCAATATCCAAAACCATTGTTTTTATAGACTGAATATTATTACTTAAAACAATAAAGTCGTTGAAAACAGTATAGAAGGTATTCTCAAATCCACTGTAGTTAGGGCCAAGTAGCCAATACGGAAATTCGTTAATTACCAGTTCTCTAATTTCTTTATCGGCATAAAATTCATAGTACAAAGAGTCTCCTTTGTATCTGGCAGCTTCCTCAGCGAGCTTGTTAAATTTATTTAATCCTTCATTTTGGTCTTTCATTTTAATGAAGACTAGTTTATCCGATTCGTCCTTACTTGAATTGTTATTAAGCAAAGCCAGTGCATTTTCACCACTCATAAAGCGGTGGAAGGTCCTGATGTCAGAAGGGTATTTCTCCGCTATTTCTCTTTGTTTCTTAGTGTAATCACTAATTTTCTCGTCCCAAAATCTTGATGTAGCATTATACCATTTTTCCGGATTATCAAAACGTTCATGCACCAATAGTGCGGTTCTGGCAGGAAGTAAATTTTCCAGGGTTATATCTCCGCCTTGCTGATTTTTATAAATATTAAGATATGTATTGGAATCACTGAGAAATGTGTATCCGTTAAAATATATTTGATGCTCATCAAAAACAAAATCTAAAAACGTAGAGCCAGAGAAATTCTGTAGGATCTGAAGAATGCTTTTACTGGCTTCACCACTAAAAATCTTGAAAAGCCAGTTTAATCGATTAAAATTGATAAAGAGGTTTCCGGCATCATCTTGAAATTTTGCGATTTTAAAACTTTCTTCATTTTTACTCTTATAATTTCCATCATCCTTACTCAAGTTTCTAATTACATCTTCTATTAAAATAGCAGAGAAACTACCTACAAACTTATTCTTTAAAATAATATAGCTAAAAACCACTTTGTTCGTGTTGTCTTTTAACTCATTAATGGTATGCTTTTCGTAAGTTCTTTGGCTAGGTTTAAATTCCTTTAGGTTTTCTTCAATCTCCTCTACCATCTGAATTTGTGAAGATTTACTCATGGTCTGATAGAAAACAAAATCGAAATCATCCTTAGAGGTAACATGCATGGAGATGAGTACTGGATTATTTCTGAATAATTCATCAAGTGCTCCATTTTTTCCAGTCAAGCTATCAAGGCTCTCAAAGTTTTCTTTGATAGTCAGGAAAGATTCCAGCTGTAGTAAATCTTTCCAGACCGGGTTTTCCTGAACAGCATTCCAGCTTTTAATAAGGTTGTCGTTTTCGTAAACCATTAAAGCATCTTCAGGAACAAGTGTCCAAACATCTAGAGGCTTTTGCTTACTCCAGAAATAATACACTCCGAAACCCGAGGCTGCGACTAATAGAAGAATTAGGCTAATTATTAAGATTTTTTTCAAGGCAATATTTGCTAAAAATGATGAATTTATTACCAATACAATGTTGTTTTCAAAGTTAAGTAGATCAGCCTAATGTGGGCTGATGCAATATTATACTGCCGTAAAGCAGAAAGATGCTTAACATTATCAAACGATATTATCTGCAAATATAGGATTAATTCAAAAGCTATAAGGTTTCAAGGAATAAAATCTGAGTTATACTAAAGTAATCTCCAGCCCTTTTTCTTCCAAGGCGTGTAAAAATTTTTCAGGAAGATTTTTGTTAGTAATGATTTGATCCACATCTTCCAAATCGCAAATTTTTCCAAACCCTTTTTTTCCGAACTTACTTGAATCTGCCAAAACAATAGTTTTCTGAACTGATTTAATCATTTTGGCATTAAGGTGAGCTTCCATCATATGAGATGTTGTAAAGCCATGCTCCAGACTGATTCCGTCTACACTTAGAAATAGTTTGCTGCATGCAAAACTTTGCATCATTTCCTCGGCATAATGACCTACTACGGAAGAACTGCTTTTACGTACGACTCCACCGAGCTGAACTATTTCAATATCTCTGGAATCCATCAAAGCCATTGTAACATTCATAGCGGAGGTCAACACTGTTAACCTTGAATTTTTTGGAATAGCATGGGCAAATGCACCCACCGTAGTGCCTGATCCAATAATTATTGCATCCTGATCTTTAAGAAGGCTGGCTGCTGCTTTAGCGATTAGTTTTTTTTCTTCTACATGAAATAGTTCCTTCTCATCTACCGGCTTGTCATTAACATATGGAGAAACCAGAGTCGCACTTCCATGAGTACGAAAAAGTAAGCCTTTATCCTCCAGCAGTTTCAAATCTTTTCTAATGGTTACTTTTGTTACTTCCAGGCTTTCACTTAAATCCGCCACGCTGACAAACCCTGCCTTACCTAACTGCTCTAAAATGTATTTATGTCTTTCCGCTATTGTCATCAGAATCAAAATTAATGAATTGAAAGGAAAAAGAAATAAAAGAAAGTAAAAAGAAACAAATTAATGGAAAATTAATTTAAATTACCTTTCCTATTCTTTCTTAATTTTATATATTTACACGAAACGAAACAAAATGAATAGAAAAGATAATATAAAGAAAGTGCTTGATCAAACTATTCAATGGGATATTGCTGTAATTGGTGGCGGGTCCTCTGGTTTAGGGGTAGCTTTAGATGCCTTATCAAGAGGTCTGTCAGTCATTTTGTTGGATAAAGCAGATTTCGCAAAAGGCACTAGCAGTAGAAGTACCAAGCTGGTCCATGGAGGTGTTCGTTACTTGGCGCAGGGAGATGTGTTGTTGGTTCTGGAGGCTTTGAAAGAAAGAGGTAGATTATTAAGGAATGCGCCTCATTTAGCTCATAATCAATCATTTATTATTCCCATTTATTCGTTTTTCGATAAGATTAAGTATACGGTTGGGCTAAAACTGTATGATATTATGGCGGGCAAACTACGGTTAGGAACCACTAAATTTATTTCTAAAAATGAAATTATATCTCGTCTGCCTACATTAAAAACTGAAAACTTAAAGGGTGGTGTAGTGTACCAGGATGGTCAGTTTGATGATGCCAGATTAGCTTTAAATATTGCGCAGACATGCAATGACATGGGTGGGGTGATGCTAAATTATATGAAGGTAAATCAGCTTTTGAAGGGTGACTCAGGTAAAGTAGAAGGTATACATGTAACAGACCAACTGTCTGAGAAATCATTCGACTTGAAAGCCAAAATGGTGGTGAATGCAACTGGAGTATTTGCTGACAAAATTTTAAAAATGGATAACCCTGAGGCCCGTAAAATGATTCAGCCTAGCCAGGGTATTCACTTAGTTTTAGAAAGCTCTTTCATGTCAGAAAAGGATGCTTTAATGATTCCTGAAACTAGTGATGGTAGGGTTCTATTTGCAGTTCCATGGCAGGGAAAAGTAGTAGTGGGCACCACAGATACTCTGCGTAAAAAGCCGAAATTAGAGCCTGCAGCACTTGAACAGGAAATTGAGTTTGTATTAAATACGGCTTCTACTTATTTAACTAAAGCTCCTACCCGGGCAGATGTTTTATCTGTTTACGCAGGTTTGAGGCCATTAGCAGCTCCTAAGGATGAAGGTGAAAAAACCAAAGAGATTTCCAGAAGTCATAAAGTGATTGTGTCGGATAGTAATCTGGTGACTTTAACGGGTGGCAAATGGACTACTTTTCGTAAAATGGGAGAGGATACCGTTGAACATTTCTCTCAAATAACTAATGAAAAATTGTCGGAAAGTAAATCTGCAGATCAGAAAATTCATGGCTATTCTACAGTCAAAAGCAATCAACACTTAGCTATTTACGGTTCCGATATCGAGAAAATTAATATCTTACAGGATGAAAATCCAGAATTGAGTGAAAAGCTTCATGAAAGTTATCCTTACACCAAGGCAGAGGTGGTATGGGCGGTGAGAAATGAAATGGCCATGAAGGTGGAGGATGTCTTAGCAAGAAGGATAAGGATATTGTTTTTAGATGCAAAAGCTGCCATTGAAATGGCTCCTTTAGTTGTTAAAATAATGGCAGATGAATTGAGAGAGGATCAAAAATGGATTGATAAAGAGCTGATTAGTTTTAATAAATTAGCCTTAAGGTATTTTATAAAACCATAATTTCATTAAAAAAGCGACCAATATGGATAAGCCACAGTATATATTAGCCCTGGATCAGGGTACCACAAGTTCAAGGGCTATTATTTTTAATCAAAAAGCTGAAATCATAGCAGTAGCCCAAAAGGAATTTAAGCAATTTTTTCCAAAATCGGGATGGGTTGAGCATGATGCCAAAGAAATATGGAGTTCCCAGGCATCTGTGGCCACAGAAGCTGTTACTAAAGCAAATATAGTAGCGTCCCAAATTGCCACTATTGGTATTACAAATCAGAGAGAAACCACTATTATATGGGACAGAAAAACTGGCGAGCCCATCCATAAAGCTATTGTGTGGCAGGATAGGAGGACAGCCGCTTACTGTAATGAGTTAAAGAAAAAGGATGGCTTGCCTGAAAAAATTAACGAGAAAACCGGACTCATCATTGATGCATATTTTTCAGGGACAAAAGTAAAGTGGCTCTTGGATAATGTAGATGGGGCCCGAGATAAGGCAAAAAAGGGGGAGCTTTGCTTTGGTACTGTAGATAGTTGGCTGGTTTGGAAACTTACCAGTGGAAAAACGCACATTACTGACATTACCAATGCAAGCCGAACAATGCTTTTCAATATTCATACTAAAAAGTGGGATCCGGAATTATTGGAATTATTTGATATACCTGAATCCATTTTACCGGAGGTGAAAAGCAGTAGCGAGCAGTACTGTACCACAGCAGGAGATATTTTCTCTCATAAAATTCCTATATCCGGCATAGCAGGTGACCAGCAAGCAGCATTATTTGGTCAGTTATGTACCCAGAAGGGAATGGCCAAAACCACCTACGGCACAGGATGCTTTCTGGTGATGAACACGGGAAATAAACCCGTAAAATCACAAAATAAATTATTAACCACTATTGCCTGGCAAATTGGAGATGACGTTCAATATGCCCTGGAAGGGAGTGTGTTTATTGGTGGCGCGGCCATACAATGGCTCCGTGATGGATTAGAACTATTCAAACATGCCAGTGAGTCTGAAAAACTAGCGCTTTCAATTGAGGATAATGATGGTGTATATTTTGTGCCGGCTTTAACTGGATTGGGTGCTCCCTATTGGAATCAGGATGCAAGAGGAGCATTTTTTGGATTGACCAGAGGCACAGGTAAAGCACATATGGCCAGAGCAGCACTAGAGGCCATCGCATTTCAAGTGAATGATGTTTTGAAAGCAATGGAGAAGGATTCTGGAGAAAAAACTACGGAAATGCGCGTGGACGGAGGCGCCTCTGAAAATAACTTTTTAATGCAATTTCAGTCTGATTTGTTAAGGTGTACAATTAAAAGACCAAAAATCACAGAAACCACAGCTTTAGGAGCTGCTTTTTTAGCAGGATTGGCTATTGGGTATTGGCCCGATGAAGAAGCCCTAAAATCACTTTGGGAGGTAGATCACTCTTACGAGCCGGAAGGTGATGAGGCAGAAGTGAATAAAAATTTGCATTTTTGGCATAAAGCAGTCAGTCGTAGTCAGGATTGGCTGGAATCTTAAGATCAATGAATTACTTTGTAGCAGAATTTTTAGGGACTTTTTTACTCATTTTAATGGGTTCCGGTGTAGTAGCTAATGTAGTGCTTCCTGGAACAAAAGGTAGCCAGAGTGGATGGATGGTCATTACTACGGCCTGGGCTTTTGGAGTTTTTATTGGGGTGGTAGTAGCTGGTCCATATAGTGGAGCTCATATTAATCCAGCCGTGAGCCTTGCTTTAGCAATAACCGGAGATTTTGCCTGGAAACTGTTGTGGATTTATATTCCAGCTCAAATATTAGGAGCCGCAATGGGGGCTTTAGTTGCTTACATTGTTTACAAGGATCATTTTGCTAAAACACAGGATCCGGCTTTGATTTTTGCTCCATTTGCAACTGCCCCTGCTATCAGGAATTATGCGTCTAACTTTACATCTGAGGTGGTAGGAACCTTCGTGTTGATTATTGTTATTTTATATTCAACTCCTCCTGCCTTAATGGATGAAACCAACACCCCCATTGGTCTGGGTTCCTTGGGTGCCTTGCCTGTTGCTATTTTGGTGTGGGTGATTGGGTTGGGATTAGGAGGGACTACTGGTTATGCAATAAACCCTGCCAGAGATTTGGGCCCGCGTTTGGTGCATCAATTATTGCCTATTAAAGGAAAAGGAAGTAGCGACTGGTCATATAGCTGGGTGCCAATAGTGGGGCCTGTAGTTGGTGCTGTTATAGCCGCAGTTTTATATTTATTATTACAGTAATTTGTGATAACTAAATATTTTTCTGGAATTTTAAACTTTCTTTTTTCAACGTAAACTACTTCTCTTTATGCAATTAGCTACCTTGTCCTCTTATAAAACTTCAGATAACCTTACCTTAGAGGTGCATAAATATATGCTTTCTGAAGAGCCTGAGCACATTATTTTGATTGTGCATGGCCACGGGGAACACGGGGGGAGGTACAAGCATGTAAGTGAATTCTTTGCGGAGAAAGGATATAGTAGTGCCATTCTAAATTTGCGGGGGCATGGAAACTCAGAAGGGAAAAGAGGACATGGGCCATCTATGGAGCAACTTATTTTAGATGTTGAATACTTTATTCGAAAAATCAGAAGAAACTACATTGAGGCAAAGCTATATCTCTATGGACACAGCATGGGAGCAAACATTTTGTTGAATTATTTAATAAAAGATGATTCAAATGAAATAAACGCTGCTATTATCACTTCACCGTGGTTGAGGTTGGCTTTTCAGCCGCCAAAATGGAAAGTAGTAGCAGGAAATATAATGTCTGATATCTTTCCGGCTTTTACTCAAAATAGTGGCTTAGATCAGGAAGAGATTTCAACCATTGAAAATGAAGTAGAAAAATATAAAGCCGATCGACTAATTCATGATTCTATTTCGGCCAGGTTATTCAAAGTAATTCAAAAAGGTGGTGAGAATGTGTTAGCTAAAGCAGAAAAAATTCATCACCCGGTGTTTATGGCGCATGGGAGTATTGATAAAATAACCGATCCTAAAGCGAGTGAAGAGTTAGCAAGTAAAAATGAATTAATAAGGTTTCAGCTCTACGAGGGTAGCAGGCATGAAATTCATAATGATATAGGCAGTAAGGAACTATTGAACGATGTGGCGGATTGGATTGACGGTAAGTAGTACCAATTAGTCGTTTTTGCAATTTACCCGAGTTTATTCACCTGCTAATTCAATAACAGCTTTAAATAGTTTTTCACTAAATCTAAAATTAGTGGCTTTCATTTTAGTAAGAATTGGCTTCTCACTATCGATTATTCCGATTTATTTAGGCTACTCATGAAAAACAAAAATATGACGGCTTCACAGCATGTTTCTTAAGTTTAAAATATAAGTGAAAAACCTCAATAATGAGAAATTTTACTAGATAGTGAGGTTTCTACTAAAGTTCTAAATTTTTATAACCAAATTTTATTCTTTATCTTTTGCATTGATGCAAAAGATACAAAAAATCAAGACAAAAAGATGCTTCAACGCTGCAAATCATCACTCTCCCCGCCTTTTTGTCGACCTGCCCGCTCGCTATTAGCAAATATTATTTGGTTGTGAAACAGTGACGTATTTATCATGAGTTACATCTTCAGCTCTTAAAATTAAATCGAATGTGCCAGAATATCTTAAGTGTAGTTAGTTA
The DNA here is from genome assembly GCA_963803685.1 of uncultured Cytophagales bacterium. GTDB lineage: Bacteria > Bacteroidota > Bacteroidia > Cytophagales > Cyclobacteriaceae > Marivirga. The sequence goes on along the minus strand of CAWDNW010000002.1, from coordinate 270,224 downwards.
GCAATTTTACGACCTTTAAGTTCGTCAATGATTAACAAAGCATCATTCATTTCCAAGGATAATGCTATTGCACTAGCTTCACCGTCATCAAGGTCCATTTAATTTTTTGATACTGTTGGTTGTTGGGAGCTGATACTTTTATCCAGCTAGGAATAGTATCATTAAACTCATGATAGATGATAGGTGTTATATAAACATTTGTGGCAATTTTATTTAATAACTCTAACTCTCCTATTTTCTTTAGAATAATCAAACAGCTGGTATCGGAAATAATAACATTAGAACTGCGAGACATCTCTTGCTATTTCTGACGGGGGGTAATTAACTAATGATACACCGTAATCAGACAATATTTCAGAAAAGGTGGTTTTTAGTTAATCCAGCTAATTCAGCGGCTTGTTCTAAAGATAGTTTCCCTATTTCATACATTTTAGCAGCTAAAAATCTTTTTGTATCGTTTTCATCAAGTTGTACGCTTTCAGGTATGTTTAATGTTAAGTGCTTCATATCCAACTATTATAATTTTGTAATTACACCAGTGAAGACCTTTAGACCGGTGTGTGATCACTTCACCAAATATAATCAATTTATTAAAACGATAGTAATCCTGTTAAAGATGTAAAGGTTAAGTAATGACTTCATAATGTGGGAACTGTCCAATTAGTCATATATTAACAAAAGCGAGGGGTGCAGCAAATTTTGTAAGACTGAGGTAGGTATCTTCTCAGTAACTTTACTCTAATACTGGGTTTAAAAAATTACATAGAAAAACAATCTTTTTAATATAAATCTGCAGCGTAAGAAATCTTAATAGTCAGAGAAATGAATACTAATCATGCTTCCGTATTCCAACCCTAATAACTCCGAAGCATTGCCTTCTTTAATTCCGATTTCAAGTACTTGTTGGTCATTAAAAAGCGCAAAAGCTTCTCCACCATTGGTTTCGTGAAAATACTTCAAAACCTTAGAAAGCGCATAGTTTCTGAATTTCACTTGCACACTTTTTTCCTTGCTCAAAATATCGAAATCCTTCTTAAGGATGTTGGTAATTAAGTTGCCGTAATCATCCACATGGACCACATGCCCTTGAATAATTTCCCTGGTAGCTTTCACACGCTGAGGTATGTAGCGCATAAAATCCTGCTCCTCTAAAGGTTTGCCTAGTGCATCAATATCATTTTTTTCAAGCAACTGAAGAGCAGATTCAGCTAACACATCCTTTGCCGGAAAATTACTATAAGGAGTATTTTCTTCAATTTGGATAATTTTTTGAGGAAGTTTTTCATCCAACAAGCTGAGCATCCCGTTATTACCACCCAATATGATTTGATCATTCAGCGAAATGGCAAGCATGGCCTCTTTGGCCTGAGCCCTAAGGTTTACCGCAGTAATATGAATGGTGCCTGCAGGGAAATCTTTGTACACTGATTTTAAAACATGGGAGGCGTGAATGATATCAAACTTTTTGATGTTATGAGTAATGTCAATGATTTGTGAGTCAGGATTTTGAGCTAAAATTTTAGCCTTTACGGCTGCCACGTAGTGGTCGTGCCATCCAAAATCTGATAGAAAAGTAATCAAAGGCATAAAAACAGTAGAATTATTATTAAATTTGTTTAAAACAAAACTACATAAATTTTAGTACTAACTCATTTTAAAACCTTAAACAAAAAATACATTTGGTAGAAAAAGTTATTACCTTAGAAAACGTTTCTCTTGTTGATTTTTTAGGTGTAGAAAATCGTAATATAGTTGAATTGTCATCTGCTTTTCCGAAGTCTAAAATTATATCTCGCGGTAACGAAATAAGAATTCAAGGGAGCTCTCCTGAAATTATCCGAATCAATCAAATCGTACAGTCTTTGGTGGATCATTACCATAAATACGGAAAGGTTACTGAAGATAGTGTGAAATCTTATCTCAACGAAGAGCATTCAGAATCTAAAAAGAAGTTAGAATTAGATGCTGAGGAGACTTTGGTTTTTGGAACACGGGGTTTTGCTATTAAAGCCAAAACACCTAACCAGATTAAATTAGTGAAAACAGTGCAGAAAAACGACCTGGTTTTTGCTATCGGGCCTGCAGGAACAGGTAAAACTTATATTTCTGTTGCTATGGCTGTACGCGCATTGAAAAATAAGGAAGTAAAGAAAATTATTATTACCAGGCCAGCGGTAGAAGCAGGGGAAAATTTAGGGTTTTTGCCTGGAGATTTAAAGGAAAAAATAGATCCTTATTTAAGGCCTATTTATGATGCGCTGGACGATATGGTTCCATCAGAAAAATTGAAATATTATCAGGAAAATAGAGTCATAGAAATAGCACCTCTAGCTTATATGAGAGGTAGAACCTTACATAATGCCTTTATCCTTTTGGATGAGGCGCAAAATACCACTCCCATGCAGATTAAAATGTTCTTAACTCGGATGGGGCCCAATTCTAAAGCAATTATCACTGGTGATATGAGCCAGGTAGATTTACCTAAGCGGCAAAAGTCAGGATTGATTGAGGCTACAAAAATCCTAAAAGATATTAAAGGAATTGGAATGGTTTATTTAAGTGGTGAAGATGTGGTGCGTCATAAATTAGTAAAGCAAATTATTGAAGCGTATGATAAAAACGATGCGCTAAACGAAAAGCAGGAATGATTACAGTTAAAACAGTAGAAACAGCGGAAGAACGCAAGCAAATATTCGCCATTAGGGAGCAGGTTTTTGTGATTGAGCAAAAAGTATCGCCCGAAGAAGAGTATGACGAGTTTGAAGATGAATCTATCCATTTTATAGCGAAGGAAAATGATGGAGCACCCTGTGGTACTGCACGATGGAGATTCACCAAAAATGGGATTAAGCTGGAGCGCTTTGCTGTACTGGAAAGTGCCAGAGGCAAAGGTGCTGGGAAAGCACTGGTGAATGCCGTCTTAGAGAATATTCATTTGCACCCGGAAACCAAAGGCCAAAAATTGTACCTGCATGCTCAGTTAAAAGCTGTTGGACTTTATGAAGGCTTCGGTTTTAAGAAAGTAGGTGAGCAATTTGAGGAGTGTAATATTATGCATTATCAAATGGAATTGGAAGGGTAGGTTTTTTTTATTGTTTTTAATGTAGTAGTAGGGATACAATGCATTGTGTCCCTACTACTACATTAAAAACCAACAATATCGGAATTTCCTACATGGTACCCCCTCTTGAACAAAAATACAATCACAAATTATTATGAGTAACCCATTAACTAAAAGCTTTAATACTCCCTTTCGAACACCTCCTTTCGAACAAATACAACCAGAACATTTTATGCCTGCTATTGAAGAGGCTATTAATGAGGCAAGGCAGGGAATTGAAAATATTAGCTCTCAAAATGAGTCGCCAAGCTTTAAAAATACTTTAGAAGCTCTTGAGTTTTCAGGTAAAAAATTGAGTGCTATAACACCCATTTTATTCAACCTCAATAGCGCAGAAACCAATGAGAAAATTCAGGCCATAACCAGAGAAGCTTCGCCTGTACTTTCTGAATTTGGGAATGACATTTATCAAAATTCTCAATTATTTGAGCGAGTAAAAGTGGTTTATGAGCAAAAGGAGCAACTAAATCTGGACAAAGAGCAAGAAATGCTGCTGAATAAAACTTATAAAGCATTTATAAGAAACGGTGCAGATCTCAATACAGAAGAAAAGAGTCGTTTTAAAGAAATTACGAAAAAGCTCTCGCAGCTTAGCCTTGCTTTTGGAGAAAATGTATTAGCTGAAACCAATGAGTACGAATTGGTGATTAGCAATGAAGAAGATTTAAGTGGATTGCCAGAGTCTACCAGGAGGCAGGCAGCTATCACTGCAAAAAGTAAAGGCAAAGAAGGGAAATGGGTTTTTACACTGCAAGCTCCCAGCTTTTTACCCTTTATGGAGAAGGCAGATAATAGGTCATTAAGAGAAGAGCTCTACAAGGCTTATATGTCAAAAGCCAATAAAGGTGATAAAAGGGATAATAAAGATATTATAAAAGATATTACAAATCTCAGAAGTGAAAAAGCTACTCTGCTCGGATACAAGAGCTATGCCGATTATGTGCTGGAAGAAAGGATGGCAGAAAGTACAGATAAAGTGCAAGAGTTTTTAAATGATCTCCTGAAGCGATCTCTGCCAAAAGCTAAAGAAGAGTTTGCAGAAATCGAAGCCTACATGAAAGAATTAGGTGATGATATTCATTTACAGCGTTGGGACTGGGCTTACTATTCTGAAAAGCTGAAAATGAAAAAATTTGCTATTGATGATGAATTGTTAAGACCATATTTTAAGCTGGAAAAAGTGTTGGATGGCGTGTTTCAAACAGCTGAAAAATTGTATGAGATTCGTTTTAAAGAAGTCAATAATATTCCGGTTTATCACGAAGAGGTAACAACCTATGAGGTAACAAATTTAGAAGGCGAGCATATAGCAATTTTCTATGCTGATTTTCATCCAAGAGAAGGGAAAAGAGGAGGTGCATGGATGACAGGTTTTCGTGATCAGTACCAGGAGAACGGGGAAAACATCAGGCCTCTGGTTTGTAATGTATGTAACTTTACACCATCATCGCCCGGCAATCCAAGTTTACTCACTTTTAATGAAGTAACCACTTTTTTTCATGAATTTGGTCATGCTTTGCATGCAATGCTAGGTAGTAGCCGCTACAGTAGCCTGTCCGGTGCTAATGTCTATTGGGATTTTGTTGAATTACCTTCACAGATTTTTGAAAACTGGTGTTACGAAAAAGACTGTCTCGATTTATTTGCTTCTCACTACGAGACCGGAGAAAAAATTCCGCTAGAATACGTGGAGAAAATAAAAGCAAGCAGTACTTATCATGAGGCATATGCCACAGTGAGGCAGGTGAGTTTGGCAATGCTTGATATGGCGTATTTTAGTTTAGAAAGAGGAGAAGCTCAGAACATTGAAGATATAGCAGCTTTCGAAGCTAAAGCCATGTCTTCCACTGATTTATTCCCTAAAGTGGAGGGGGCTATGATGAGTACCCAGTTTGGGCATATATTTTCCGGAGGTTATGCCTCAGGTTACTATTCGTACAAGTGGGCAGAAGTACTGGATGCTGATGCGTTCTCACTATTTAAGGAAAAAGGAATTTTCAATAAAGAAGTGGCGAAATCTTTCAAAGACAATATCCTTTCCAAAGGAGGAAGTGAACACCCGATGGAACTATACAAAAAGTTTAGAGGAAGAGAGCCTAAAATAGAGGCTTTGTTGGAAAGGGCCGGATTGAAGTAGGTTCAACTTTATCTTAAAAAGAGAAAGCGTTTCAGAAAGTACTGAAGCGCTTTTATTTTGCTGAAAATCTACTAAATAGTTATTTTCTGCTAATTATTAGATAAGCAGTTCGCAGAGGAAAGTATATTTCGTTACGGCAAATTCAATTTTGGTAAAAGAAGGTCTAATTCTACTACTCTCTGGGAGCCTCACTTATTAGCTCCAAACAGGTAATGTTTGCAGCTTTTCCATTTATGCAGATTGTTCCGTAATCTTCTATTGCTTCATAGCCTAAACGCACGCGCTGGCCTGCTTTTAGCTCAAAGTTTGCTAAAGGATTTTCATAATAACTCTCTGGCAAAGGGGGAGTTCCACACCATCCAATGTTTGAAATGATGGGTTGAAGGTAGTCTCCATTATCTAATTTAAAAAGAAAACCACAACCATCCAGTCCGGTAAAATCTTCAACTGTGGCGAGATTAGTGCAAATTGCATCAGGATTGATATCCTCTGGTCCACAGGCAAAAATACTCGTTACAATTAAGAAAGCGAGAAATACAGTTTTTTTCATAAATCAATAATTAAAGGTTAGGAAGTAGTCAATAGACACAGTTTCTGTTACTAAAGTTGGAAAGTAAAGCATGGAAGAAAATCTACTGTTCCACAACCTTATAAAGGTATTTACGATTCTAGCAAAGAGTACTTTAATTTTTTTAACTCTTTAATTTTTTAAACTATGGATCAGCCTAAAAAGAAGCCATCCGGAAACAAATCCTCCGATGAAAAACCTTCCAAAAAACAAGAACAACTAACTCAGCACAAAAAAGATTATGAAGGAAAGCCCCTCACAACTAAACACGGTGTGAAGGTAAATGATACGAATAACTCCCTTAAAAGTGGGGAAAGGGGATCCACATTATTAGAAGATTTTCTTTTAAGGGAGAAAATATCCAGTTTTGACCATGAGCGAATTCCAGAACGTATTGTGCATGCCAGGGGAAGCGCAGCACATGGTGTTTTTGAATTGTATAATGCCATTCCTGAGTATACTAAAGCTGGCATTTTCAATGATACGACTAGGAAAACCCCGGTGTTCGTTAGGTTCTCTACTGTAGCAGGTTCTAAAGGCTCTCCTGACTTGGCCAGAGACGTTCGCGGCTTTGCTGTGAAATTTTACACCGATGAAGGCAACTGGGATCTGGTAGGCAATAACATGCCTATCTTCTTTATTCAGGATGCTATGAAATTTCCAGATCTAATTCACTCAGTTAAACCGGAACCGCATAGGGAAATTCCGCAGGCTGCTTCAGCGCACGATACCTTTTACGATTTCGTATCCCATGCAACCGAAACTATGCACAATCAAATATGGGTAATGAGTGATAGGGCAATTCCTCGTAGTTACAGAATGATGGAGGGGTTTGGAATTCACAGCTTTCGAATGATCAATGATAAAGGTGAAGCTCATTTTGTGAAATTTCATTGGAAACCTATCCTGGGAGTTCACTCAGTTACATGGGATGAAGCACTTAAGATTAATGGTGCAGATCCGGATTTCCATAGAAGGGATTTATGGGATGCCATTGACAACGGCCAATATCCTGAGTGGGAGCTTGGCCTACAGCTTATTCCTGAAGCAGATGAACATAAATTTGATTTTGATCTTCTGGATCCGACCAAACTTATACCTGAAGAAATGGTACCGGTTCAAAAAGTGGGTAAGATGACACTTAATAGAAATCCTGATAACTTTTTTGCGGAAACTGAACAGGTAGCCTTTTTACCGGGCCATATTGTGCCAGGTTTGGATTTCACCAATGATCCCTTATTGCAAGGACGACTTTTTTCTTATCGGGACACACAACTCTCCAGGCTAGGTTCAATTAACTTTGATCAAATTCCTATCAATAGACCTGTGGCAGAAACCCATAATAATCAGCGAGATGGGCACATGCAGATGGAGATTCCGAAAGGAAAAACTGCCTATTTTCCTAATTCGATAGGAGGCGGTTGTCCCCATTTAAATAAAATAGCTGAAGGTGCATTTGACTCCTATGAAGAAAGGATCGATGCCAAAAAAGTGAGGACTCGCAGTGAGAGTTTCAACGATCATTTTTCGCAACCCGCATTGTTTTATCGCAGTTTGGCGGAGTGGGAACAAGACCATGTGGCAGCAGCCTACACTTTTGAATTAGGAAAATGTGAAATCGAAGATGTAAAGGCCAGAATGCTCTGGGTAATCAACCAGATCGATGAGGACTTAGCCAATAAAGTAGCAGACGGTTTGGGGATGAAAGTGCCTCAAAATATTGAGGAACCAATTAATCAGGCTATAGGGGCTGATGCGGAGGTGGAGAAACATCAGCCAGGTAAAAAGAAAAATTACCTGGATAAATCACCTGCTTTAAGCCAGGCTAACACCAAATTTGACAGCATTGCAACCCGTAAGATAGCTCTTCTAGTGGCAGATGGGTTCAGCAGTAAAGATTATGAGAAGGTAGTTAATTCTCTTGAAAAAGAAGGCGCTATGTTAATGTTGGTGGCTCCTCACGGTGGTAATGTTAAATGTGATAAGGGTCATGATCATCCTGTGGATGCAGCGATCAATACAACGGAAAGCGTACTTTTTGATGCTGTGTATGTACCTGGAGGAAAGAAATCAGTAGAAATGCTGATTAAGACGGCTAAGTTTATGAAATTTTTGAATGAAACTTTTAAACATTGTAAAGCCATTGCTGCAGATAACGAAGGTGAAGAGCTGATTGATAAAACTGTAGTTAAACCTTTTAAAGATGATAAGGCAATAATTATCAACGGATCAGGAGATAAATTTAAAAATGCCATTGCTCAGCATAGAAATTGGGAGAGAAGGAAAATTGCCGAAGAAGTGGCAGTTTAGACTGTTCTCATCTATAAGATTAAAAAATAGTATGAACCACTTGTAAATATTTGATTTGCAAGTGGTTTTTTGCTTTTAGATGGTGAAAGTTTTTGACGATTCCAGGGTGTAGGAGATGCAATATTTTACATTTGATATACAGGTTTGACTTGCGGTACTGACCTGGGATGCTACTTAGGTCAGACGATAATCAGACCGGAAAAATCCCAGACGTTTTAAAATCAGGTGGCTTCTACTGGCATCACTTAGAGAGGTGAAACTCATCGATGTTATTTCTCTGAAATTTGCACATTGCCAAAAAGCGGCATCAGGATAGTTGAAAAATGCTCCAGTTGAGAGGTGCATTGTTGTGAAAACAGTATCTTACCAACTCCAAATTATTAACTAAAATTACTTAAAAGAATGAGATTTTCAGGTTCATACAGAAAAGCAGAAGGAAATTATGAAAGAACACTTGAACATGGTGCATGGCAGCATGAATTAAATTCCAGAGAATGCCTGGAGACAATAGACAAGGGATTGGAGAAAGATAGCAGTATTTCATATTTATGGCAGCAGAAGGCTATGCCATTATTTAAACAAGGTAAATATGAAGTCGGGATGGAGTTTATTGATCAGGCAGTGAAATATAACCCCAGGAGCTACCTGGAGTACAGGGCATTTACTAAGTGTATTTTTGCTAAAACTTACAAGGCTGCAATTAAGGATTTTGAAATTTGTAAAATGGAATACGGAAATAGCTTTGCAATGGATCATAGCTATAATTTTTATATTGCTTTGTCATTTCTGCAGCTAAATGAATTTGCAAAAGCTGAAGCAATATTTGAAGAAGATTATGACTTTCAGCTTAGAGAAAAAGGTGCAGACTGGCTCCATCATTTGGATTTATTCTACTATGGAATAAGCAGATATGAGCAAAGAAATTATACTGGAGCCATTGAAATGTTCGACCGGGCACTGGCGTTTTACCCTAACTTTTCTGATGTGCAGGTTTATAAATCCAAATGTCTTAATGAATTAGGTAAAAAAGAAGAAGCAGAAGAATTATACAAAATTGCTGAAATAAATGGCAGAAAGGGCTTTACTATCAATGAAGATAATGCCATCTATGAATGTTATCTTTATCAAATGCGATGGTATTAAAAAGTGGGACCTCTCATTTTAAAGCTGGGTAATTATTTAAATATGTTTGGAACAAAAATTCTCATTAATGAAAGCAAAGGCATGGGAAACGATCGGTAATATGAACCTTAGGCATTTAATAATTAATACAAAGTAAACCGTAACTGCCAATGTGGCTTTTAATTCTCACTATTTTTACTTATTCTCAATTTCCGAAAGCTATACCGCAAGGCATAGCGGATTAAAAGTATGACCAGTAACGCATAAGAGAATGAAAGAAATTATGCCCAACCCTATTTTTCTATCATGTAAAAAAAAAAGACACTTTTCTTAATATATTGATTCGTACTTGGCTGTGTATTTAAAAATTTATGTATTTCAATAATATCTGTAATTGCAGTAGAATCTGTTATTTTATTAAATTTACCCTGGTTTTGGGTAGTGCTTCCGGATAATTTTCCTGTATATATACTATCATTTTTTCTCGAATAAAACATCTTAGATCCCATGCTGTGGGTGAATTTTTAGCAGTCATAAGTAACCGTAATTGCATCGATTTTTCTGTTGATTCCACTACTTGTAACACTTTTGCTTTTCCATCCCATAATGGTGTTTCTTCTAAAAAACCATTGAAAGCTTTACGTAAATCCTCAATTGGAACTGAATAATCAGTATAAAGAAAAACTGATCCCATAATGTCAGCTGAATTCCTTGTCCAATTTTGAAATGGTTTTTCTGTAAAGTAAGTGATGGGGACAACCAGCCTTCTCATGTCCCAGATTTTTATAACCACATAAGTTATATTTATCTCTTCTATCCAGCCCCATTCACCCTCAACCACTACAGCATCATCAATTTTAATAGGTTGAGTAAAAGCTATTTGAAATCCAGCTAGTAAATTTCCAATGGTTTTTTGTGCAGCAAAACCGATGATGATACCTGCCACCCCAGCTGAAGTCAATAAGGTTGCTCCATACTTTTTAAATGCTTCGAACTGGAGCAAAATTAGGCTGACTGCTAATAGAATAATTACTAAAAAAATAATTTTCCTAATAAAAGTAATTTGCGTAACAACCTGCCTTTCCCTAATATTATCTTCTTTATCCAAATTGAATTTAAGAAATAATACATCTTGGATAAAATAGATAAACCTTAAAAAAATGATGGTTATAGATGCTATTATAGTTATTTCCAAGAACGTATGAAGGGTAAATGTCCAATAGTCGCTGAGGTTAACTTGAGGCAAATAATTAATAAGAATGATGGCAGGAATGAATAGAAATATGCTGCCACGGAAACGCTTATTTAATTTTTCTACCAAAATTTTGCTTCCTCTCCCGCTAAATAGCAATAGAATTTTGAAGAAGAGAACACGTATAGAAACGCCAACCAGCAAAGCAATCACAGTTACTGCAAACAACTTTACTGTGGGAGAGTCTCCTAAATAATTTGTGATAAATTCCATTTGTTAGGTTTACTGAAAATAAGTTACAATTTATTTAAATTCAGTTTAAAATTCTATCTGGAATAAAGAATTTATGGAAATTTTGAAACAGATGAGTTAAATGTTTAACTTGACTTTCACTATCCAATGTGAATTTAATCTAAAGGGATTTTAAAAAGCGCAATATCGTAAATGGGAATATGAAGAAGTTCACCTTCTAATAAAATTAAAAGGTGGCTTAAATTCTTATAGTTTTTCTTTTGTACTTTTCACATCATCAGAGAATGCCTCTGCAGAATAAAAGATGGAATTCATTATTTCATCCAGAGCGGTATCACCAAAGGATTCTAGTTCCTGATATTTCTTTCTTAGCTCCAATTCTTTTTCTTCCAGCTTTCTAATATTATCTTCTATCTCCGATTTTCTTTCCGTTTGAGCAATTCTAGCATCTGCTTTTAATTTTTCGAAATCTCCTAAGATTTGGTCTAACTTCTGCTTGGTTTGCTCTTTTTTAGCTGATTTATCCATAGTATTTTTTTAAAAAAATTAGTTGAGTTTTTATTCCTTATAAAGTTCTACTTCAATAGTATTTTAACTAGAGTTGCACTTATTTAATCGGAAAATTTTATTTAAAGTTGGTTTTTTCTTTATTTTTCTCTGTTTAGAAAAGTTTTTGGTGCTATTTTGTTCTAAGCTGAGAATTACAGAAAGAACGGGAACTGACTAAATAACACAATTTAAATAGTCAGTTCTTTGGCTTTTATTCGAATGCAGGAATACCAGTAATTTCTTTACCTAATATAAGTAAATGAATATCGTGTGTTCCTTCATAAGTGATAACAGATTCCAAATTAGCCATATGTCGCATCATTGGGTACTCACCAGTAATGCCCATGCCCCCGTGAATCTGCCTTGCTTCTCTAGCTATATTTAAGGCTATTTCCACCGCATTTCTCTTTGCTAATGAGATTTGTGCTGTGGTTGCTTCTCCTTTATCAAAAAGCTGGGCTAACCTGTAGTTCAATAGCTGCGATTTGGTTATTTCAGTTAACATTTCTGCTAATTTCTTTTGTATAAGCTGAAAAGAGCCGATAGGTTTACCGAATTGAATCCTCTCCTGAGAATATCTTTTTGCTGAATCGTAGCAATCCATAGCAGCACCAATAGCGCCCCAGGCAATACCAAACCGCGCGGAATCCAAACACTTCATAGGAGCACCCAAGCCTGATTTTCCTTCTAATAGATTTTCCTTAGGTACTTTTACATTGTCAAAAACTAATTCCCCTGTGGTGCTTGCCCTCAAAGACCATTTACCATGCGTTTCAGGTGTTGAGAAACCCTCCATGCCACGTTCAACTACTAATCCATGGATTCTACCTTCTTCACTTTTAGCCCAAACAACAGCTACATCACACTTTGGAGAGTTGGAAATCCACATTTTAGCTCCGTTTAGTAAGTAGTGATCGCCTTTGTCCACAAAGTTGGTCGTCATTCCACCTGGGTTAGAGCCATGATCTGGTTCGGTTAATCCGAAGGAGCCCAGCCATTCTCCGGAAGCTAATTTGGGTAAATACTTCTTTCTTTGTGCCTCATTCCCAAATTTATATATGGGATACATCACTAACGACCCTTGCACTGAGGCTGTAGAGCGCATGCCTGAATCACCTCTTTCAATTTCCTGCATTATCAGACCGTATGAAATATAGTCAAGTCCGCCTCCACCATACTCTTCAGGAATAGTTGGTCCGAAAGCTCCCACATTACCAAACTTCTTTACTATTTCATAAGGGAAATGTGCCTTTTGTGCCCAATCTTCAATGTTTGGACTTATTTCTTTTTTAACGAAATCACGTACGGACTGTCGGATTAATTTGTGTTCTTCACTTAATAACTCATCCAGGGCATAAAAATCGGGAGATTCAAAACGATCTTTAGTAGCAATATTCATATATGATATAGTTTATATTTTTGTAATTTTGCGTTACTCTTAATAAATACAAATTTAACAGGATTTTCTGTAATCCATGAGTTATATATATAAACAAGGATTAACCATAAAGTTTTTTTAAAGTGAACAAAGATCAAATCCAGGAAAATATTGAAAAGTTAAATCTCAAATATCAGTCGATGGGTCAGGATTTGTCATCCTATCTCGATGGCTTACTTATTTCAAATTTTCCAAAATATTGGGATTACATCAATGTAGATACTTTGCTCACCTTGCAAAAGCCCAAAACAGATTTTCCTGATGAGGTGATTTTTATTATGTATCATCAGATTACAGAACTATACTTTAAACTCTGTTTGCACGAAATAGAGCAAATCTCAGGAAATGGGAAAAAGATTAATTCTGATGGTGAAGATACCGGTTGGCATGAACATTTAGATGTTACGTTTTTTACAAAGCGAGTAAATAGGTTGGTGCGGTATTTTGAGGTACTAACCAAATCTTTCGATGTAATGGTGCTTGGAATGGAGAAAGAGCAGTTTCAACGCTTTAGAATGGCTTTATTACCGGCAAGTGGTTTTCAATCTGCTCAATACAGACTTATTGAATTTGCTTCAACAGATTTAATTAATCTGGTTCAGAAAGACATACGTGCTAAAATGGAGAGTGAAAATTTAGAAATGCAATATCATCATGTTTATTGGAAACAGGGCGCAACGGAATTAGCAACAGGTGAAAAGACATTAACCTTAGAACAATTTGAAAAGCGTTATAAAAATGAATTTATCGATTGGATTAGTCGTTTTCAACACAACAATATTTATAAGAAATTCCAAGGATTGAAAGAGCAGGATCGTAGTAATAAAGAGTTAATTGAATCTTTACGTAATTTTGATTTGCAGGTGAATGTATTTTGGCCATTAGTTCATTATAAATCAGCAGTCCGTTATCTACACAATAAAGATTCAGATATTGCCGCAACCGGCGGTACAAATTGGCAGGAATATTTGCCGCCTCGTTTTCAGAAGAGAATTTTCTTTCCAGACTTATGGTCAAAAGAAGAGAAAGAACAATGGGGAAAAGGTTGGGTGATGGAGCAAATTTCAGGAGTTGATTCAAAAGTAAAATGAGGAGTGGTTTAGTCATAATATGTTTTCTATTTTCCTTAAATCTTTTCTCACAAGGAAAAGAGGTAAGAAAATATTATGATGATGACAAGGAACATATTCAGGAGCGCTACTTTGTCAAAGATTTGCAGCCATCTGTTTTATATGGTGAGTATGAATCATATTATATTTCTGGCCAATTAAAAAGTAAAGGGCAGTATATTGATGATGAAACCTATGGCTTATGGCAATATTATTATGAAAATGGAAGCCTGAAGATGAAAGGGCAACTTAAAGAAAACTCCAATTTTGGTAAATGGACTTATTTCTATGAAAATGGAAAATTAAGTATGGAAGGCGAGATTTATGATGGATTTCGAGAAGATAATTGGGTATATTATTTTGAAACCGGTGTAATAAAAAGTGAAGGAGGTTACCTTAACGATTTGAAAGATGGGCTGTGGTCATACTATTATGAAGATGGCAGTTTAAAAGGACAAGCCATATACGATAAAGGTGATGGAGTTTATAAAGAGTTTTATCCTGATGGTACTTTGAAGTTGGAAGGTTTCGTAAAGAATGAAAAGAGTGATAGCTTATGGAAAAGTTACTATGAAACGGGTGAATTAAAATCCAGAGGAAATTACGAAGATGGTGCAAAAACAGGAAGATGGACCTATTTTTACAAAGATGGGGTGGTTTCTAGCGAAGGAGATTTTTTGGATAATCTGAGTCATGGCAAATGGATTTATTATTATCCAAATGGCAGAGTAATGGCAGAAGGGGCCGAAAGAACAGGGAAAAAGGAAGGTTTTTGGAAGTTGTATTATGAAGATGGAGTATCTAAGGGTGAAGGTGTATACGAGGCAGGTAGTGGAATTTATAAAGAATTTTATGAAAGCGGAAAGCTTAAGCTCAAAGGCGAGGTGAAGAATGGGAAAAATGATGGTTCATGGGTATATTATTACGAAACTGGTGAAGTAGAAGGGGAAAGTATTTTTGATGCTGGGAAAGGAGAGTATACGGGCTACTACAAAGATGGAACGCTCAAGATGCAAGGTGACATAAAAGATGGTGTGAAAGTAGGAACCTGGCAACTTTTTGATAATTCTGGAGATTTAGCAGGATATTATAAACCGATATATGAAGAGTACGAACCTTTATTGCGGCAAGCTAATGTCAATACCAATAGCAAAGATGGACCGAAATATAACAAGCCAGAATATAGGTTCAAGTCCAGAGGAGCTTCCTATTTTCAACCGAAAAATAATGATTTTCCAACCCTGATTTTTCAAATAAATCCATTTAATATGATTTTGGGAGATTTGCAGATAGGAATTGAATATAACATTCAACAGCGGCTTGGCTATGAGCTATTACTGCATACATTTCGAAATCCATTTTTTGCTAACTCCTTAAATTTAAGAGTAGGGGATGATTTTTTTGAAGGTTTTGGGATAAGCTTCAGGCAACGCTTCTACCATAAAGACTCCAGATTTGGAATGCCTTATTTTGGTCATTCAGTATCCTACACACACATAAATCATTTTAAATTATATCAAAACAACAACAATACCGGTGAAACAAGAGCCAGAATTGACTCACGTGGAATCAGATATGGAGTTCTAGTGGGAAGCAGAATATTGCAGAATTTAAACGATAGTGGTTTTACTTTTGATATTAATGCGGGAATTAATTTTAATTATTACTTTTTAGGTGACGAACGAAACACTGGTGACCAACCCAATATTTTTGCAGAAAAGAAATCGGAAAAATTTAAAGTTCGACCTATTATTGGGCTCTCTTTTGGGTATGTATTTCGTTTAAAAAAGGTCTCTACTCTCAATCCTTAAATACTCCTCCATTCAGATTATGTATACAAAAGAAATAGTTTTAACCCCTGAGCAGGCTTTTGATGAAGAAAATGTTGAACAGTATATTTCCAAATTATTAAACATAGAGGAAAACACCTTTAGAATTTTCAAGCGATCAGTAGATGCACGTTCTAAACCTGTAAAAGTAAGGTTGCAGATTGAGATTTTTGAACAAGAGCCTATTCCTTCCAGAATAAGTTACAACATTAATAGCTTAACGCAAGTTGAAAGTAAAAAGAAAATAGTAATCATTGGAGCAGGGCCTGCGGGCTTGTTTGCTGCTCTGCGTTTAATTGAACTTGGAGTTAAACCCATTGTGTTAGAGAGAGGGAAGGATGTACGTTCTCGCAGAAGGGATTTGGCAGACATCAATAAAAAGCACATTGTAAATAGTGAAAGTAATTATTGTTTTGGGGAAGGAGGAGCAGGTACCTATTCAGACGGGAAGCTCTATACCAGATCAAAAAAGCGTGGTGATATTTACAGAGTATTGGAAATATTGGTAGCACATGGAGCTTCGGAAGATATCATGGTAGATGCCCATCCGCATATCGGAACCAATAAATTGCCTAAAATTATCCAGTCCATGCGAGACACGATCATTGAAAAAGGTGGTGAAGTGCATTTTGAAACGAAAGTAGTGGATTTTGTGCTTGAGAAAGAGCAACTGAAGAGCGTGAAAACGAAAGAAGGCATTCTATTTGAAGCAGATGCTTTTATTTTATCAACAGGGCATTCGGCCAGGGATATTTTTGAGTTACTGCATAAAAAACACATATTTATTGAAGCAAAACCTTTTGCGCTAGGTGTGAGGGTGGAGCACCCACAGCAGATTATAGACAAAATCCAATACAAATGTGAGGATAGGGGAGATTATCTGCCGGCATCCTCTTATGCTTTGGTTCATCAGACTCATTATGATGGTAATAAAAGAGGTGTTTTTTCATTCTGTATGTGCCCGGGTGGATTCATTGTTCCATCTGCAACAAGTGAAGGAGAGGTGGTGGTAAATGGAATGAGTCCCTCCAGAAGAGATTCGAAATATGCTAATTCAGGAATAGTAGTTGCAATAGAATTAGATGATATGGAACCTTTTGCGCAATATGGGCCATTAAAAGGGCTTGAATTACAGAAATCGATAGAGCGAAAAGCCTGGGAAATAGCAGGTAAATCTCAAACGGCTCCTGCTCAAAAATTGGTGGATTTCACTAAAAGTAAGATAAGTGATGAGTTAAATCCTACTTCGTATCAACCCGGACTTAAATCTGTAGATATGACGCAGGTTTTCCCAGATGATATCAGTAAAAGATTAAAAGATGCGTTTGTGGCTTTCGGTTCGAAAATGAAAGGCTATTTAACCAATGAGGCACAAATTGTAGGGGTGGAAAGCAGAACTTCGTCACCCGTTCGTATCCCTAGAGATAAAATAACGTTGGAACATGTAAATACGAAACGACTTTTTCCCTGTGGGGAAGGTGCTGGATACGCTGGTGGAATAGTTTCAGCTGCCATGGACGGTGAAAGGTGTGCTGAAAGAGCCACTGAGCTGTATTGTATCCGGTAAAATCCCATTTTTTAGATTCTACGTTAAAATTATGAGTAAAAAAACTGTAATCATTGGAGCTACAACTAACCCCTCACGCTACGCTTATTTGGCAGCTGAAAGGTTGACCAGGGCAGGACATGACATTGTACCCGTTGGCATTAAAAAAGGCGAGGTGCTGGGAGAGAAAATACTTAACATAAGGGAAGAACCTCAAATTTCAGATGTAGACACCATTACAATGTACATCGGCCCGCAACATCAACCAGAGTATTATGATTATCTTATTGGGTTAAATCCTAAAAGAATCATTTTCAACCCTGGCACAGAAAACCCTGAGTTTGTAAGTCAACTGAATGAAAAAGGAATAGAGTCGGAATATGCCTGCACTCTAGTAATGATCGGAAGTGGAGTGTATTAATTAAGCTTCCGTAGCTTTTCATACATAATAATTTATAATTTTACATTTCTTAATTTTTGTAAATTAACTGAATTATTAATGTCAGATCCTAAATCTCTCAAAAATCCCTGGAAGACCCTTGCAACTGCAATAAAATACGAAAACCCATGGATTAAGGTAGAGGAGGATCAGGTGATTAATCCTTCGGGTGGAAATGGTATTTATGGAAAAGTACATTTCAAAAATATTGCAGTAGGCATTATTCCAATAGATGAGCATGGTAACACCTGGTTGGTAGGTCAATATAGATATCCCTTAGAAAAATATAGTTGGGAGATCCCTGAAGGAGGCTGTCCCGAAGGGGAAGAGAAATTAACTTGTGCCAAAAGAGAATTAAAAGAAGAAACTGGTTTAACAGCAGAAAAATGGCAGGAACTTTTGCAAATCCATACCAGTAATTCTGTTTCTGATGAAGTTGGGTATGTGTACCTTGCTACAGAATTAACTCCTGGTGCCACTCAATTTGAAGAAACAGAAGATCTACAGATCAAAAAAATACCTTTTAAAAAAGCTGTTGAAATGGTAATGAGTGGTGAAATTACGGATTCTTTAAGCATGGCAGCTATTCTAAAGCTCCATTTGTTGATTCAAAGAGGAGAGGATGAAAATCTATCAATACTATAAAGAAATAGTTAAACAGTGCGTTGGCAAAACAGCATTCATATTTTACTAAAATCCACTGAGCTATTTAATGACTAAAGTTAAACTTTTTAATAAATCATTTCTGCTACTTAGTCTAAGTGCTTTTCTGTTTTTTGCGAGCTTTAACATGATTATCCCAGAGCTTCCCGACTACCTTACAAGTTTGGGTGGTGCAGAATACAAAGGATTGATAATAGGTTTATTTACTATCACTGCAGGTATTTCAAGACCATTTAGTGGTAAGCTAGCTGATAAAATTGGCCGCCTACCTGTAATGATCTTCGGAGCGGTAATCTGTTTTATTACAGGTTTGGTCTATCCTTTTATTACTTCCGTTTTAGCTTTTATGGTACTGCGGTTGGTTCATGGATTTTCTACTGGATTCACACCAACAGGAAATGCGGCCTACGTTGCTGATATAGTGCCCGTGCATAGAAGAGGAGAGGCAATGGGAATTATTGGTGTAGCTATTAGCGTGGGCACTGCCACAGGGAATGCAGTTGGCGGACATTTAGGAAGTATTTACTCGGTAGATGTGGTTTTCTATACATCATCAGCCTTAGCAATCTTGAGCATCGTTATAGTAGCAGGAATGAATGAGACCTTAAGAGAAAAAGTCCCTTTTCATTTTTCGTTACTGAAGTTGAAAAAGAATGAAATAATTGACATGAACGTGCTTCCACCAGCCATTTTTATGGCCTTAAGTGTGTTTTCTTTTGGCTTGGTGCTTACAATCATGCCTGACTACAGTGACTTTCTGAATATTAGCAATAAAGGTTTGTTTTTTGCAGTATTTGTGATGGCATCTTTGTTTGTAAGAATAATTGCAGGTAAAATATCAGATAAAATCGGTAGGGTGAAAGTTCTTTCTATTTCTTCTTTTTTACTTTCCATTGCGATGGTACTTATTGCTTACTCCAATTCTTTATGGACTTTAGTAGGTGCGGGAATTGTTTTCGGCCTGGCAGTAGGAATGAATTCGCCTACAGTCTTTGCATGGGCTATAGATTTGTCTGATGATAGGTTTAGAGGTAAAGCATTGGCCACTGTATATATCTTTTTAGAAATAGGAGTAGGCTTAGGGGCTTTTATATCAGGTTGGGTTTATAGTAATGATAGTGCAAATTTTAGATCGGTATTTTTTACAGGAGCAGCCGTTGCCTTAGCAGGATTTCTTTATTTGAGATTTTTTGTTCCAAAAAAAGCTTTTAAGTAAATGTTTTCGAAAAAGAATTATAGACTTCTTGTCTATAGATTAATCTTTTTTACACTAAGTAAGTGTAGGTAAATTTTACTTGTTGATAACAAATCAACTGCGTACCTTTTTCATTTGAATGATTCCTAACCTGTTTAATATCCTCATTATGAAATAGGTTATGTCAATCTCGTGCCATCTTACGCCTCCGAAATTTGGATTACCACTTCTTTTGTGATGGTTGTTATGATAGGCCTCGCCCATCATCAAAAAATCAAAAGGAAGAAAATTTCTCGAAGTATCCTTCATTTGGAAATTAATGTAGCCATAAATATGTGCGAACCAATTTATGATTGCTCCATGAATTGGAGCCATTAAAAACACCAGAGGAAGTAGTAACCATTGCCATAGAGCAGTAGCAAAAAAGAAAAAGAAAGTAATATATAATGCTCCCCACAAGAGTCTTGAAAACATAGAACTAGCAAAAAGATCAAAACTTTTCCATTGAGGAATATTTACTGTGAATTTTTCTTCCACTTTAATTTTACCTTTATTAATATCCTGATAAATCTTTTTAGTTTTCCACATCATAGCAAAAAGCGTTTTATCGTATTTTGGGGAATGTGGGTCTTTTTCAGTATCGGTATACGCATGATGGATTCTATGCATAATTCCGTACCCGTATGCGCTTAAATAACTACTGCCTTGGAAAATCCATGTTAAAATATAGGTAAGTTTTTCCATTGGCCTGGACATGGTAAAAGTTTGATGTGCAGCATATCTGTGAAGAAAGAAAGTCTGAAAGAAAAGTCCTCCGTACCATAGTACGACTATAAAAATTATAATTGCCATTTTAAAGTATGTGATGAAATGTTTAGATGTTCTAAAAAAAAAGGTTGGGAATTTACAAATGGTGTTGAATGAGAAATGTACTCCAAAATTATAAACTGAATTAAAATTAAAATGTTCGTAAAAAACTGCTCTTAATTCCCTGGATTTTTATTGTCATGCGTGAGCTGCTTAATTCAAAATAGAAATTTGGTAAAGTAGCAGGTTTTTGTAATTGTAGAAATTGGAATGCATAGGGTATCTGCTTCTTCAGAATTCGGGGTTTGTGTAGCACTTTTCCACAGGCACATTATGATACTTTTAAAACTAAAATTGTTATATTCATCCAGTTCTTATTGATAGGGCTTACTTGGAAAAATAGATATTATTTAATGATTAAGTACTCCTGTAAAACTTTTAATGGGCAGTTCTATTAATTTATTTCTAAATGGGTTGTTCTATAACTCGAAAACCAATACAACATGAAAGCCATTCTTTGTCCTCACTATGGATCCCCTGAACAACTTAAAATAATGGAGGTGCCAATCCCGGTTCCGGCAAATGATCAGGTATTAGTAAAAATTTACGCAACTGCTATTAATGATTACGATTGGAGCATGGTGAGGGGGAAACCCTATTTGTACAGATTATTATTCGGGATCCGAAAACCTAAACACTTAATCCCTGGCATGGAACTGTCAGGTATAGTGGAGGCTATTGGCGATGACGTGTCGCAGTTCAAAGTAGGAGATGCTGTTTATGGCGATTTGTCGGAGTTTGGTTTCGGGAGCTTTGCTGAATATGTGGCAATCAATCAAAAAGCATTGGTATTAAAGCCGGAAGCTATGAGTTTTGAAGAAGCAGCTGCAATCCCTCACGCAGCATTATTAGCTTACCAGGGTTTAGTGGACAAAGGAGAAATTCACGAAGGACAGAAGATATTAATTAATGGAGCAGGTGGAGGAGTTGGCACTTTTGCCTTGCAACTTGCGAAATTGTATGGGGCAGAAGTTAGTGGTGTGGATACAGGCGAAAAGCTTCAGAATATGAAAGATTTAGGGTACGATCATATCATTGATTATAAGAAGGAGAATTTCACAAAGAGGAAAGAGCGGTATGATTTGATCCTGGATGCAAAGACTTTCCAGCCAACCTGGACTTATCTGAAGGCATTGAAGCCAAAAGGAAAATACATAACTGTTGGAGGAACAATTGGGAAACTTATGCATTTGGCAGTCACGAAAGGGCTGATTTCGTTATTCTCTAACAAGAAATTCCACCTCTTAGCATTGCAGCCTAATAAAGGCCTTACTCAGATCAACCAGTTGTATACAGAAGGGAAAATAAAACCTACTATTGATGGTCCTTACACACTGGAAGAAATACCGCGATTAATTCAATACTTCGGAGAAGGAAAGCATACAGGAAAGGTGGTGGTAAAGCTTTGAATGATCCTATATTAATCAATATCATATAAAATGCTTATCTTGAAAGCTTATAAAGCCAACTGAATTAATCACTACTATGAAATCATTCTTACTCATTCTCACTGTAGCACTCTTCATAATGAGTTGCTCAAATGAAAAACCGGAATCTAAGAGCAAAATAAAGTATGTAGCCATTGAGGGAATAGACTCCAGCAGGAGCCCTGGCGATAATTTCTTTCAATATGTAAATGGGATCTGGTATGATTCTGTCTCAATTCCTGAAACTCAAGCCGGAGTAGGCGCCTACCGATTTATGAATTATCCTCAAAGATTACGTCTTCAAAACTTACTTGATAGCGTATCGAAACTGGACAATGAGACTGGAAGTATTGAACAAAAAGTCGGTGATTTTTACGCTGCTGGAATGGATACTGCTATGATCAATAAAAAAGGTTATCAGCCCATTCAGCCCATACTTTCAGAAGTTGGAGCTGTTACTGATGTTCCTTCTTTAATGAGCTTTGTAGCATCGCAGGCAAAGCAGCAAAACAATTCTATCATTGGATTTTATGTAGGACCCGATGATAAAAATAGTAAAATCAATATAGCACATGCCTACCAAACCGGACTAGGCTTGCCCAACAGAGATTACTATTTTGATGACAACAGTTCTACAGCAGGAATTCAAAAAGCATACAAAGAATATTTGACAACTCTTTTTGAATTAAGTGGAACCCCAAAAGATCAAGCTGTAAAAAATGCTAAGACTGTTTACGGTATTGAAAAGCAAATAGCTGAATCACATAGAACGCGAGTGGAGTTACGAGATGTCAAAGCCAATTACAATAAATTTGCTATAGAAAATTTAAATGAAAAGCAACCTAACATCGGCTGGACCCAATTGCTGCAAGAAATGGGAGCTGAAACTGACTCTATAGACGTGGGTCAACCAGGCTATTTTGAAAAACTGGATGACTTATTGATTAGTATTCCCATTTCAGATTGGAAGTTATATCTTACATCGAGTAGCTTGAGGAATTACGCAAATGATCTCAGCAAAGATTTCGTAGATGCTGAATTCGCATATACTAAAGTAATATCTGGCCAATCTGTTCAAAGAACAAGAGGCGAGAAAATGGCAAGTGCTGTGGACAATATGTTGGGAGAAGCGCTAGGCCAGTTATATGTGAAAAAATACTTTCCTGAGGCAGCTAAAAAACGCATGCTGGATCTGTTGGATAATGCACAAAAGGCTTATGCCAACCGAATAGATCAGTTGGAATGGATGACAGACAGTACAAAAGTAAAAGCAAAAGAAAAGTTATTCGCCATCACTAAGAAAATTGGCTACCCCGATGAATGGAGAGATTACAGTAATGTGGAAATAGATCCTACAGATCATTTAGCAAATATACTATCTGCTTCCACAGCTGAATATGACTATAATTTAGCGAAATTAGGTCAGCCAGTAGATAAGAAAGAGTGGTATACCACACCGTCAACTGTGACAGCCTACTACAATCCTTCCGCTAATGAAATCGTTTTTCCTGCGGGAATTTTACAGCCTCCTTACTTCGATTATGAAGCTGATGATGCACTAAATTATGGCGGCATCGGGATGGTAATTGGCCACGAGCTAACTCATTCATTTGACGACCAGGGTGCGCAATTTGACAAAGAAGGCAATGTGAAAAACTGGTGGACGGAAGTCGATTATAAAAAATTTAATGAGAGAACGCAGGCAGTGGTTGACCTCTACAGCTCTTTTAAAGTGTTAGACACATTACCTATCAATGGAGCAATGACAGTGGGGGAAAATACTGCCGACTTAAGTGGTTTGGCAGTAGCCTATGATGCCTTCAAAATGACCGAACAAGGTCAGGATACTACCAAAATTGATGGTTTTACGCCTGATCAACGCTTTTTTATGTCGCTGGCCAGAATCTGGAGGGTAAAAATGAAAGAGGAATATCTGCGCTTATGGATCAAGACCAATTCGCATTCACCACCGATGTGGCGAGTAAATGGTCCTTTAATGAACATCCCGGCCTTTTATTCAGCCTTTAATGTGCAGCCCGGAGATAGCATGTATATAGCAGAACAGGACAGAGTTGCAGTTTGGTAGTTGATGCTTTTTAATCTAAATGATTTAGAGATATTATTTAAAATGAGCGCAGTCAATTTTTCTGCGCTTATTTTTTATAGGTGAAAAAGGGATAAATAGATTCTATTTTTTCAAAGATAAAATTTAGCTAGGATCTTTCGGTGTTGCTTCTATTGAAAAATCTAATATTTTATCAATTAGTGAAAGGCCAGCTCGAAGAGAGCGGGCAGGAGGACAAAAAGGCGGGGAGCGCGCTGATTTGAAGCGTGGAAGCCAGCCAAAGGCTGGTCAGCCCTTGGCTGACATCTTTTTGTCTTGATCTTTTGTTTCTTTTGCATCAAGGCAAAAGAAAAAGAATAAAACTCGGTTTTACAATATTGAGATTCCTGCCAAAGCCTCAATAAAAGAGAATTTACTATTTTAGATGATTTTTTATGAATTTGCTACCGCATGAGGTGCATGATAAATTATTTTTATTCATAGGCATCGTTTGTCAATATCAGCAAAACATTAAATGTTGAAGAATTTATAAATCAACTGGAAGATGAGCAAATCGAAATTATGCTGTATTTGAGGTTTATGGAATTATTCAGGAAGCCTTAATGCTCGATGAAATGAAGTGCGATCAACAAGAGAAAAAATAACGACAAACTTTTGTAGAGCGCTGCAACGAAAATGAGATAAGATGCATCTTCTGCTTATGATGCATAGGCTAGCTTAGAAAATATTGGGGTTCTATGTTCATTAAATGTTCCTAAAATTTATCCATCTTCTCAATTTAATGACATGAATAATAATAGCAATGAGTTAAAAAGCACAGCGAGACTTGCAGGTATTTGGTATTTACTACTGGCCATTTCAGGTGTTCTAGGTTTTCTGGTGTTCCATTCTCAGGTCTACAATCCAGATCCGAAAGTAACATTAACTAATATAGTGGAGGAAGAGTCTACTGCTCGGATCCGCCTAATATTGGAATTCGTAATTGTTATTTCACAAGCACTTACAGCGATCTGGTTCTATAAGCTTTTCAGAAAGATAAATAAATCAGCTGCTTTAGCAACGGGTATATGGGGAACTGTGAATGCAATCATTATAATGCTTAGCGCTATAAGCATGGGTTCGGCAATTGCAATTGCTTCTTCTGATCACACTGTGGAAGATAAAGTTATACTAATTGAGCTATTGTCGCAACTAATTGCAAATTCCTGGGCCGTGGGAGGTTTGTTCTTTGGTCTTTGGCTTATTCCGTTAGGCTACATTATCAGCAGTTCACAAAGAATGCCAATTTGGTTGGGGAGGATATTAATGATTGGCGGAATTGGTTATATACTAAGCACAGTACTCAACTACGCAGGTATTTCTGCCTTTTGGATGGATTACTTAACTATACCGGCTTCTATTGGTGAATTTTGGATGATAGGTTATCTTTTAATATTCGGAATCAGACCAAAAGCTATGGGAACAGATTTGTAAGCTACTGCCTAAATTAATTCATAGTAAATCTTAATGCAGGCTAAACTTCTCAACTCTATTCGAGAAGTAGAGAAGGTGTAAGGGAGGAGAATGAAGGGACAGCGCTGAATTGAAGCGTGGTCCGCCAGCTGGGGGATTGCTTTGTTCCAATAGCCATCGGAATTGTTTCTTTAGCATCAATGCACTGCAGTCTTACAACTGAAAATCAAGGGAGATAACAAGACTTCTGCTACAGTTGAAAATAGTGGGAAAGCTGATGGTTTTCTGCTGGCTTAAATCTATGAGGCTGTCCCCTCGAGGGGACTACAGGGGTGTTATTGGATAAATTTCATCATGGCATCAGCTAAGGAAATCATATCTTGTTATATAGTAGCAAAAAGAAAGGGATAGAAATGTAACAATGGTAGCTTGACGACTGGCAGCATTTGCCGACTTCTACTTTTTCGACTCATCCCGATCCGCCGGCTGGCGGACCACCCTTCTCTTTTTCTGAAGAGAAAGGAAGATTGGTTTCAGTCATTTTAAATTGAATTAAAACGTTATTTATAGGTGATTTCTCCCCTCTTTTATCGGAAGAGAGGGGAAAGATTTGTCGAAGACGAATCAAGGAGCCTGCCAGCCCTTTGGCTGGGTGAGTTTTGCAAAGGCGGCAAAGCACCTATCGAACTGAGCTAGTTATATAGTAGCAAAAAGAAAGGGATAGAAATGTAACAATGGTAGCTTGACGACTGGCAGCATTTTCCGACTTCAACTTTTTCGACTCATTCCGATCCGCCGGCTGGCGGACCACCCTTCTCTTCAAAAAAGAGAAGGGAACATTTTCAGCCTTCTTTGTAAATTATTGAGCCTAGCACCAATTAAAATTTTAAAAGAATTTGTTGATCTACACGAGACTTCTCCTCTCTATCCTTTCCCATTTGGCCGGGATAAGCGGGGAGAGGGGAAGGTTTGTCGAAGACAAATCAGGAGCCTGCAGCCCTTTGGCTAGCTGAGTTATAAAGAAGGCACCTTGGCAAGTACCCAACATAGCTCGTTATAAAGTAGTAAAAGGATTGTACGAACGCTAGCCTCCAAAACTACTTTTTTCTTGTAATGCAACCTTAAAGCATCCCACGGCAACAATATAAACTTCATCATTTCAACTAAATTTCCTATCTTACTTTTCAATCTATTCTAAACCCCGTTCCTAGTCCAAAAAATATTATTCGGATATACTATTATGGAAACAACATACAAACATTTTAAACTAAAGATCGCAAATAAAGTAGCATCAGTAACCTTCAACAGACCAGAGAAATCCAATGCGCTTCATATGGCAGCCTGGACGGAAATGAAAGAGATTTTCGAGAAGCTTTCTGAAACCGCTGAAGTAAGAGCAGTGGTGCTTTCCGGAGAAGGAAAGAACTTTTGTGCGGGCATCGATTTAGAATTGCTAATGTCAGTAAGTCAATACCAACAAATTGAGTGTGCAGGAAGAAGGAGTGAGGCAATAAGAAGCTTAGTATTAACGCTCCAGAAAGCAGTTAATTCCATTGAGAAATGCAAGAAGCCAGTATTGGCAGCCATACATGGTGGATGCATTGGTGGCGGTGTAGATATAGTGGCTGCTTGCGATATGCGTTATTGCAATGATGATGCCTATTTTATGATCAAAGAGATTGACCTGGGAATGGTGGCTGATTTGGGCACCCTGCAGAGGCTACCCAAACTCATTTCTCCCGGAATGGCGGCGGAAATGGCCTATACGAGTCGGAAAGTAGAAGGGAAAGAAGCTAAAGAAATTGGTTTAGTGAATTATTGCTATCCTTCAAGAGATGAATTGATGGAAGAAGTGCAGAAAATTGCCTTGAGCATTGCGGCTAAATCTCCGTTATCGATTCGTGGCACCAAAGAAGTGTTGAAATACAGCAGAGACCATTCAGTAGCTGATTCGCTTGACTATATGGCCACCTGGAACAGCGCTATGCTATTGTCTGATGATTTGAGCGAAGCTTTCAAAGCCAGCATAGAAAAAAGGAAGCCGCAGTTTAAGGATTAGGCTTGAGAGTCGTAGTATTGAAGTATTTCTAAGAGGAAGTAATCTCTTCAATTGAAACGTCATTGCGAACGCAGTGAAGCAATCTTTCAAAGCTAAAGTAAAATCTTACTTAGAACGACTTGCCTTTCTAAAATAAGATTGCTTCGGTTGTTCCGCCCTCGCAATGACGGTAAATAAGAACGTCATCGCTACTCTTCGAAACTTTTTTAGCGTCTTTAGACACCTGCGGACGTTTAGTACATAGTAGTCAAAAGAAAGAGTCTTAAAAGTATCTGTTATAGAACTGAAAATAGGTAGAAGATTCTTGATAAATTATTTTTTTGTAGATTCTAAATGTAATTTCCCATTAAAAGCGAAGTAGAACCTGAAAAATCAATCAAGGAATGGAGCAACCCGAAATGTCAAGACAGCTAAATCAATTAGCCATAACACAGATAAATTCCTTGATAAAACATAAAGACCATACACAAAAACTGAAATGAGGTATTTTTTCCTACTTATTTTTTCTCTTAATACCCTTCAACTTGGTGCCCAGGACTTAAAAGAGGCGGATTCCCTGCAAACCAAAAACAGTTTTTTAAAAAGCGCCATCTTGCCTTTAACTTTGGTAAGTGCGGGTATTGTGGCTAATAATAGCCCTTTCGAAAAGGATTTACGTAATGATATCCGGGCTCAAACGGGTGACAATTTTGACTTTAAAATCGATGACTACCTGATAGTTGTTCCTGTTGTTGAAATGTATTTAGCGGATGCCCTGCATGTGGAAGCTAAAAATCATTGGTTTGATCAAACGAAATACCTTGTAATTTCCAATGCAATATCAGCTGCAGTAACTTTCAGCTTGAAAGGAATCGTTTCAAAATCACGTCCCGAGGTCTCTACTAATGATTCTTTTCCTTCAGGACATACTTCCACTTCCTTTGTTAATGCCAGTGTTTTAATGCATGAATTCAGAGACAGTGCACCGATGCTGGCCTACAGCGGTTATTTATTTGCAACTACAACTGGGGTTTTTAGAATGGTAAACGATAAACATTGGATTTCTGATGTGCTGGTTGGTGCGGGCATAGGTATTTTGGCCACTGAGTTGGTGTATTATTTGGAACCTTTTAAAAACTTCAATCCTGTCAAGAAGCAAGAAAACATCAATTTTGTACCCATGATGAATCAAAATAGCTATGGTTTTTATTTTTCTTACCAATTTTGAGCTCGAACTCATGATAAATACTGCACAGTATCCAGTTTTCGCAGTTGTTCGAACTGAATTTCAAGGGAGATAACTATCTTATAAGATATGCTCAATTAATTTCGATATAGATTTTGTCATCATTTTTGATTCCCACGCCTCGCGTAGCTCAAAAATATCGCCAAAATCAGGCAGACATCTTACTATTTAATCCCAGGGTTACCAAGATGTCGCCCACGTTGGGGCTCTTTTGGTAATGATATAAGCTAATTATATAGTGTAGTCAAAGTTACTGCCAAAAACTCAATTTAAACCGGTCTGACCTGGCGGTGCTGACCTAAGATCCTGCTTAGGTCAGACGACAGTCAGACTGGAAATGGCCAATACAGCGAATGATAGAACTTGATAATATCAGATTTAAAGCAGGCTCCAAGTCGGCACCTCATTGTGGTCAGACTTGTAATTATAGCATGTAAGCTGGCTAAGGAATTATGTTGGCTGAGTGCTATGCTAAGATGTCTGACGTTTTCAACGTGCCGACATCGATTGTAGGTGAATTAAACCGCTATTCACTGCGGGACATAGAGAGGCAGGAAAAGCAAGCGTTTTCATATTAAAACCGGTCTGACCTGGCGGTACTGACCTAAGATCCTGCTTAGGTCAGACGATAGTCAGACCGGAAATGGTTAAAATAGCGAATGATAGAACTTGATAATATCAGATTTAAAGCAGGCTCCAAGTCGGCACCTCATTGTGGTCAGACTTGTAATTATAGCATGTAAGCTGGCTAAGGAATTATGTTGGCTGAGTGCTATGCTAAGATGTCTGACGTTTTCAACGTGCCGACATCGATTGTAAATTTTCCATCTCAAGTTGAAATGATTCTTTTCGCTATTTCAGACTCTACCGGCTTTCTCTGACAAAAATAGTGTCGCCAAAGCTGTCGCCAAAAACACAATTTAAACCGGTCTGACCTGGCGGTACTGACCTAAGATCCTACTTAGGTCAGACGACAGTCAGACCGGAAATGGCCAATATAGCCAATGCTTACAAACGATTGCAGCGGAATTCATAAAAATTTAAATATTTGAGATACAGCCCATTAAGTATTAAGGTGTAATAAAAGTGTATTGGATTATAGTAAGAAGTATACAAAGTGTACTGGAAAAATATGTTTCATTCATAAACATAATTATAATGCCCAAAGATTTGACAATCAAGCCTGAAGCGATGGGGTTTAGAAGCTGAGGGCTTAAAAACACAAAATATCTAAAACGGAAAGGAGGCAGTTTTCAAATATTAATGTTACCCCAAATCTAATCAGTATTTAGCTCAAAAAATTAGTTGAGAGCAAAAATAATTTTTAACCATTTAATTAAAACGTATATGGAACATTTTAATAGAACGATTAAGAAAAACGCATCTTTATTCCTGATGATGCTGTTATTTTCTACTTTTTATATTCAAACACCGGCTCATGGCCAGTATATTCATACCCAGGGAACCCAAATTGTAGGACCAAATGGGCAGCCTTTCCAGATGGTAGGTATCAACCTGGGCAACTGGCTGCTTTGGGAGGGTTACCTGATGATGGGTGATTTCCAATACCGCACCCACACCCAATTCTTTAATAGCGTAAAAGATGCTTTTGGAGGAAATTTGCAGCAGGCTATGGAATTCGAGCACCAATGGCGTTTAAATTATGTTAACCTGCAATCGATTGCTGAGCTTAGTAATATGGGCTTTAATTCTGTTCGAGTACCTTTTCATTACAACCTGTTTTGGAATGGTTCCGGATTAACAGACCGGGGATTTCAATATTTTGACAGAGTAATTAATTACTGTCGGGATAATGGGATGTATGTATTATTGGATATGCACGCTGCCCCTGGTTACCAGAATCCCGGTGACCATAGTGATAATGTAAATTCAAATTCAAGTCAGCCAAGAGGGAGTGTTACTTTTTGGGATGGTAATAATGTAAATATTGCCGCCCAGGTATGGCGCCACATTGCCAACCGCTATAAAAATGAGCCTGTGGTGTGGGGTTACGACCTGATAAATGAGCCTGTTCCCCAGGATGGTAGAGAATATGAGCTATTGCCTTCCATGATTACCATGAGAAATGCCATCCGCGAGGTAGATAATAACCATATCATTGTAGCCGAAGGCAGCTGGTGGGGATCTGATATGCAAAAGCTTGACTGGACTGACCCTCAGGTGCAGTCAAATTCGGGCGTAAACTATCGTTGGGACAATAACCTGGTTTACCAGACTCACCATTATACCTTCGGAAATGCTGCCAGCATCAACGATATGAACGGCAGAAAAGCGCTTACTGATAAATTAAATGTCCCACTGATGCTGGGCGAATACGGTGAGGATACTAATACTATTATCCGCCAGCTTACCGACTGGAGCAGCAATAATAATGTAGCGTATTTTCCATGGTCATTCAAGAAAATGTACCATGACAGGACCCTGTGGACTATTAATCCCGATGCAGGGTATAACAACGTGAGAGATTTTATTAGAGATGGCGGTACGCCTCCGGCAAATGCTTATAATGATATGATTGGCTTTGCTCAATACAGTATTGGCAACGGAAGTCCACTTATTACTTACCATTCTGGTTTTTATAACGCAGTAAAATATAACGGAAATAGCAATACGGATCCTAATGCATCTTCCGGCTCCGGATCTGGTGCACCCATAGGTCAAACTATTTGGCTTCGGGGAACCAATGGTCAGTATGTATCTTCAGAAAACGGTGGCTCAGGCATGATGTGTAACAGAAGCTCAGTAGGTGGTTGGGAACAATTCACTGTTGTTGATGCCGGAGGAGGAAAAATTGGTCTGCGAGGTACCAACGGATTGTATGTCTCCTCCGAAAATGGTGCTTCAGCGATGATGTGTAATAGAAGTTCAATTGGAGGCTGGGAAGCTTTCGATTGGGTAGATGCCGGAAATGGAAATATTGCGCTTAGAGGTACCAATGGCCAGTATGTTTCTTCCGAAGATGGTGTTTCTCCGATGATGTGCAATAGAAGCTCCATAGGTGGTTGGGAGATTTTCTCCTACGGAATTGTAGGAAGCAATGCACAAGCTAATTTCAATCAAAATGCTGCTCTGGACATGAAAACGGATGGATTTTTTGTAGGAAGCGTTTATCCTAACCCGGCCAAATCTGGATTTACGGTGAGTGTTTCTGATCCGTCAGTGGTGAAAATTGTGAATGTAAACGGCAAAATTGTATTTAATGCCCAAGTGGAGAACGATGTGAAGATAGATCAGTTGAAAAGCGGTTTATATCTGGTAATTATGACTGCTAATGACAATGTAATGACCAAAAAGGTGATTGTAGAGTAAGTAGAAACTTGAGTTCGATTTTTTTGATTTGCTTTAAAAGCACATTAGAACGTCATCTCGGAAATTTTCTTTTTACATTTTAAAAAAAAGAAAATTATCCGTGATCTCATTGTATTTTAGAGGAGATGCGGCAGACCAGTTCAAAACATATAATAAATAAATAAAAGGAATGGCTGATGGGAATGATCCTTTTCAGCCGTTTCTTTTTATCCCTGTCCCGAATTTTCATCGGGAAAGTCTTGGCAGTCTTGCCAGCCAGAGGCTGGTCAGCCTTTGGCCGACACCTAAATCTCAAAAGAGATAACAAGACTTTTGCTACAGCAGAAAGTAGTGCTAAAGTTAAAGGTTATCTGATGATCTAAATCTGTGCGGCTATCCCCTTGAGGGGATTATAGGGGTGTTACCCTTGAGGGGATTATAGGGGTGTTTTTGAAAGAATAATAGTACCGTTAAGAAATCAAATCTTGTTATATATTAGAAAAAAGAAAAGAAAGAGCCTTAGAGCCTGTACCGAATTATCGGTAAGTTTCAGTGAGAGAAGTGTAAATAGCTAGCACATTGGTGGTAAGTTATATTTTTTAGATATTCTCAATATGATTTTAAATTAAAAAAACAGTAGAACCTTTAATGAAAAACGAAAGCTCAATTCCTCATTTCTAATTGATTAATAAATTCTCTTTTTTTCGATGAATAATTCAATTTTCATGATGAATTTGAGAACTGTTGTTCTATATTTACAGATCATCATTGACCGAAACCATTAAGCTTTTTGGGAATTGAGGATATAAAGAAACGCATTGCTGATATACCTCATTTATAAGGACTATGCGCAATATTGTTTTTAATATATATAAGCAATGATGATGTATTTATGTTAGAGCCAATGAACCTATGGACAGAATATTACTTTCAACATATCTTTTGAAAATCAGAGATAACAATAAGAATGACCAATTAATGGGTCAATTCAACGGGTCTGATGACTTTTTTGACTTATTCCACGATTTTCTCACACACATATTTGAAAACATTAGGTCAGAAGATGAATCTGCCACCGCTAGAAATACTAAGCATTTAACACTAGCTGAACCTCCAGCAGTAAATAGAACCACAAGAATAATTCACGGCTACTTTTCATCTGGAATCAGTGGTGACGAATACACAATAGTTGATACCGCTACACAAGATGAATTGCTTGATGTTCAAACAGGCCATGCGGCCTATAGGAAATTGTTTTTCTACATATCAATTCCTCCATCAAGGGATTCCGCAGCACTAGTTCTGCAACGAAAAGCTAAATATGGAATAAAAGGACTTTTGGATAAGGCATTAAATAGATACATCCGAGAACAAGGCTATAGCGGATATAAATCCGTATTAAGTAACGTTCTACATGGAAGAGTCTACACCCGAATGATTGATGAAGGAAAACTCAGCAAAGTTGAATTAATAAAAAGAAGAATTCCTTCTTCAATCGAGCAGTATTATGAAAATGGCGGTAACCTAAATCAAATTCCAGGTACCTTCAAAACCTCCATAATGTCACCCTCAGGATTACCTCAAACATTCAAAAACTTCGTCCATAGAGCATTTTCCAATCCAAATAGAGAACGAATTGAGATAGAAGGAATTGATGATGAGTTTGATGAAATAGAGTTTGAACTAGAACTAAACGGAAAGAAAAAGAGCTTTTACGTAGCTCAAAGACATAAAATTCAACCAGATGTTGATGTAACACATCTTCTAGAAATAATTGATAATGTTCCCACGACTGAGTCGTTTGTAGTACAAGCAGAAGAATTAATCAGAGACATAATTGATATTCGACCAGCCGATGTTGTCCAGAATTAACATACTAAAAATTGTACTTGACCATTTCCGGACATTACGAAAGTTGGGGTCAAACAAGAAAATAATGTCCCTTGCGGATATAATAACATTCTTAGCTGTCCCAATATCAATAGGATTTATTGCATGCTTCCTACGCTTTGACCTTTCAAAACATGTCAACAATTTAATAGCGGCCATTTCTATTTTTGGTGGTTTTCTGTTTAACCTACTAGCTATTATATACAGTCAAATTGACAAGATTAAAACAGACGCAGTAACAGAAAATAATGAACTAAAGAAAGTATTTGTTAAAGAAATTCATAGCAATATTTCTTTCAATATTTTACTCTCCATCTTTATTGTAATGACTCTTTTAGCATATTCGGTGGACTTTACATTTACACTCTATTGTGATCAGATTTTAATCTTTTTGCTTTGGCTTAATTGTGCATTGCTAATGTTATTTGGTTTAACGCTTTTAATGGTATTGAATCGGGTATACATTCTTCTTAAAAAAGAAGCAGAGTAAAAAGGCTCTAACAAACGATATAGCATATGCCTCTAAGTAGTTATTTGAAACTGACGTGCAAATCTGTTAGATTGTAGATATTAAAATAGTTCAGAGGCACATGCCATATCTGGACGTTAGGTGGAATTGATCACATCTTCAGTTTCTAAAATTCATATGTTAAAAAAGTGTCCCAAATCAATTTTTCAGGTCAAACACATGCTGAGTCTATAGCTGAAATATCGTTGTTAGAAATATTTTTCAACTATTTTCATATAAAATATTGCTGTGAGCAATATTTTTATTATATTTGCAATGTAGTTCTTTGAAATCTTTATTAAGTGAACCCAAGAATCTTATAATCGAGATTATTGAAGAGACATTTTGTCTCCACCCTTTTATAAGGGTAATTGTAACGGGATCAAATCTCTAGACCAAGTCCAGACCCTAGTCCAGACTTAAGTCAATAGACTGAAAACCAATACAAAGCATGTTTAAATAGTATTAATTTATAGTTAAGCAGGATGATAAGAAGTGTTTGAACTGTATCCAACATGGGTTCACGAAGTTGAAAAAAGCAGGCAATAAATGTTGCTCCATGTTAATTAAAACATGTTTTTTCTAATCCTTAAATTTTAAACGGGATGACAAATAAAGATCAATTTAAGAAACTCCAAAATGGAGTTAAATTATTACTAACAAAGAACGGGTACAAGTTCTCGGAAGAGGATAGAGCTTTACTTGAAGAAATTCTCGTAGAGCTTGAGGAGATTTCATCTAAAGATGATGAGGACACAAGTCAGCATCAAATTTTAGATTTACTTTCCTTGCTCCTAAGATTTCTTAAATTCTTCGGGATTGATGATATCTCTGGCTTATTCTAATTCCGCACTTCTTATTTTTTCATTTAATATTAATGTTATGCATATTGGAAACGCAATTAAAGACTTAAGACAACAAAGAGGTTTTAAACAGAATCAATTTGCAGACTTATGCGATCTTTCTCAATCATATTTATCTTTGATCGAAAAGGGGAATAAAGAACCTACATTTACTATTCTAAAGAGGATCGCCAATATTCTTGAGATACCAATGCCAGTTTTGGTGTTTTATTCAATAGACATTAGCGATATCAATGAAAATAAAAGAGAGGCATTTCAAATGCTTGAGCCATCAATAAAGGGCTTAATAAATAATTTATTTCTTGAAAAAGCTTGATTTTTGAAGAAGCGTATTAAAGACTTAGCATTTACTTTAAAAATACCAAAAAGTACACTATTGGAACTATGTTCAGTTTTAGATCAAGATGAATCAAAACTTTATCATAACTGGAATGAGCCTAAAAAAGATCATCGGGGGAATCCAAGAGTTGAAAACGGTAAAACTTTAACAAGGCCGATAAACGCCCCTTCAAAGAAGTTGAAATTTGTCCAATCTCGTCTTCTAAATCAAGTGCTCTATCAATTTCCATTACCCGAATATTTTTTTGGAGGAGTAAAAAAGAAAGATGCAGTTATGAACGCGAGGCATCATCAAGGCAACAAATATTTCTTCCTCACCGATTTAAAAGATTTTTATCCTTCAATCAAATCTACATCTGTTCAAGCAAGCCTTCGCCAATTAGGATTTTATCCTGATGTCGCAAAAGTTATAACACGACTTTGCACTAAAAATGGAGAAGTCCCGCAAGGATGTCCCACCTCTTCCTTTATTGCCTCATTAGTAGTTTTGCATAGCATAGATGATCTTATCGAAATCTATAAAAATGATGGCCTAAAGATTTCTGTTTATGTGGACGATTTGACGTTTTCAAGCCAGGTTGATTTCAAAGACAAAACTCAAGACATACTTCAACAACTTAGGTCTAGAGGCCTAAAAATCAACTTTTCAAAAACACACTATTGTACTTATAATCCAATAGTTACAGGAGTATTAGCTAAAAATAACGGAATTAGTCCATTACCTCATACCTTCAAAAGAGCGGAGGACACAACACTTAGTATAGAATCTAGACTTGGTCATTTACAAAGGATAGATTACATAAAAAAGTTATCAAAAAAATCACCCTAAAAATATATAAAAATCCCGCTGGTGCACGTTTGCCGAAAATGTCTTTGCCACTATCTCGAAATAAAACAGTTCATTTAACCTACACCACTCTTCATCCATTATCCCCCATCTCCAAAGCTCGAGCATGGGTAGGTCCATCCAAGCGAAAGCTTTGATCCCCAGCAGGCAATTCCAATCCCCACTTCTTCATTACCGGTGCCTCTAATGATTTTTGTCTGTATTCATCAGGCGTCATAATCGGAATACCATAAATAATAGGGAAATAACGCTGACAATCTGAGCAAGTCAAAAGTCCTTCAATAATTTCGTTCTCCTCCTGTTTGAAAATACTGATATTCAAATCACCCTTATCAAAAGAGCAACACATTTTCTTTAATAGTCTGCTTTGCATAATTTTTTAAATCTGAACCCCTATATTCTTAATCCTGTAGTTTTGCTTTATATTTTTTGGCAGCCGCTTCCGGATCGGCCTCATTTAAGATCCCTGAAATAACCGCAATGCCATTGAAAGGGAGCTCCTTCAATTGCCCAAAATTTTCCTGGTTGATGCCTCCTGAAAGAAAAATGGGCATAGTACTGATTTCCTTTGCTTTCCTGATGCTATCGGGCTGCACAATATCACAGCTTTGCACTGAAGGAGATGGAAATACCGAGCAAAAACTGATATAAGACAAGCTATTTTGCTCAGCCAATTGCACTGCCTCCATATTATTCGTAACCGTAAGGCCAATATATTTCCCTTTTAATTTGGCTTGAATATTTTGAAAATCGTCCGGCAGTCGGTCAAAATGTACTCCATCTAATCCTGTTTCCAGCGCCAGCCTCCAATCCTGATTCATGAGCAACGGCACCTGAAAATCCTTTGTCATTTCTTTTGCCCGCTTAATAAATTCCAATTTTGCTTCCCTGGACTGATCTTTTGGCCAATGGTCCCAAATCTGTACAATGTCAACACCCCCTTTCAAGGCTGCTTGAAGTTTATTCATTAAGCTTTCCTGCTCTTGATTGGGGTCAATCACCAAATAAAGTCCTGCTAATTTTTTCATTGCCATCCTGCCTGAAACGCTTTAAAAAATGCAGCCCAATAAGGATCCACTCCATCAAAAACAAAAGATCTCTGTTCACCATTCTTTTCTACGAGCTGCTTGGCAGAACCTTCCGTGAAAACCCCAATTTTACAAGCTTCAACTCCTTCTTCAGCAAGTCCTCGGATCAAGCTGTCTTCATGTCCCGGATTTACCGCCATCAGCATAGAACCTGCACCAATGGAGATGAAGGGGTCGATCTCAAACAGCGCTGTAATCTGCTTCACTTCCTCGTTGAGCTTAATTTTATCTAATTCCACTGTAAAACCACAGCCGGAAGCATCAGCCATTTCATCCAATGCGCCTAAAATTCCGCCTTCCGTTACATCATGCATCGCATGCAATTCTTGGTTGGGCTCCAGGATGCTGGATGCCGCTAATGCTTCTTTCAATACAGATAGATCCCAAAAGTTGTTGGCGGCAATTTTCTGAATTTCCGTCCCGCACTTTTTACTAACCGTTTTAGGAAAAGCATTGGCTAAAAGTGAAGAAGAGGATAAAGCAGCATGCTTTGTCATGATGATGCTATCCCCGATCTCCGCATTATTACTGCTCAATATTTTGTCCTTTGGAGCCTGTAAGAACATAGTGCCTCCTCCGGAAATGGTTGATTCCTGCCCTGGAATCTGGCCTGTATGCCCACCCGTAATACTTATGCCCAGTTTCTTGCATAGTGCATCTATATAACCCCAATACAAATTAAAATCCTCCCGCGACAAGCTGACCGGCAGATTGAGCACAAACTGAGCATACTGAGGAGCAAAACCCGTAGTTGACATATCATTGGCTAATAAGTGCACAGATAAGTGTGCAGAAATTTCCATGCCCAGGGAGGGAATCAGCGATAGCGGATCGCTGGAAGTGGCCAGCGCTTTTCCATTTCCCAGATCAATAATGGCGGTATCAACGCCAAATCTCGGTCCACAAATCACTTCCGCTCTGGGCGCACCACATTTATTCAGTAAATCCTCTTTAAATACCTGGGCATCTACTTTTCCAAATTGTTCATCAAAAGCAGCCATTATACATCATGAAATTGTACATACAAACCAAAAAAATCGCCATAAGGCAGCTTCCACTGCTGCCTTGGAAACCACTTGGGTAAGCCAGTCGCATTCCACTTAATTGTATAGTCCCTGTCGGGGAGTGCCTCAGCAATGAGCTCTTTTAAAGAAGCAGGCGTATAAAAGTTAGCCGTTACGTAATAATTGTTCTGACCAAACAACTGCTGCACTCTTCTTCGCACCAATTTGGGCGTATTGCGGTTCATCATTCCGAAAATGATTCCATATTTACCTACTCGTGCGGCTTCACGGATTACTTCTATCGGTTTTTTATAATATTCGAAAGTGGTGATGAAGGCCAGCGCATCAAAAGTGTGGTTTTTGAATGGCATATGATGGGAATCAGCTAAAACCAGGTCGCCATCGAAAAGGTGAACACCCTGCGCCAGCATAAAAGGAGAAATATCCCCACCTGTAGCCTCAATCCCTATTTCATGCCACCACCTTGTGAAACGGGTAGTGCCACAGCCATATTCCAATAAGCTTTCAACGCGGCTATCTTTCTTTATTAGTCCTTCCAGCGTCTTTTTTTGCCAAACTTCCTGACGCTTATAAGGGCCTTCGTAATATGCCTCATAGTGGTCGGTATCGTCCCTGTTAAAAAACCACTCCTGTCTTCCTTGCCAATTGCGCAATTCACCAGTAGCGACATCGAATTTTTCCTTTTTTGAAATTTGAGTCATCGATCTAAGAATTTACGATCTATGTATGCAGGGGAAGATGAAGTTCGAATGGTGTTCACGATTCCTACGCTAGCATTACCTAGATCAGGTTATTTGGGTATAATCTCAGCCCTTCAGTTGGCACCCCATGTAAAATATGATACGAAGCTAAGGATAATAAGATACTTAAGCAATGCATTTAAAATTTATACTCTGGGCATAGCATATTGGTCTGGACTTCTAAAAAATCACTAAGATTCCAAAGCTTCATTAGACAAAGAAAGGGTGAAAGCCACACTTGTGAGCTAACCGTGCGATTGTTAGCTGCACCACACTAAAAGTCCCGTTTTTTTGAAATCAATTATTCAGCAGGCGATAACGCCATTACAAAAGGACTGATAACGTTATTGAAACATTGAAAAATGGTACAACAATTAAATTTGGATTGTCATTATTAGGATCGGCCTTATTCATTTTAGGGATTCCAGTCAGCGGCTGGTCAGCCCTTGGCTGAATGTCAGAGAGCCTTAAATGTCTTTTGAAATAACGAAGTTTTTTTGTTTCCCAATTAGAAATCCAAAATGCCGTTAAGAAATCGAGCACCTATGGTTTACTATTTTTTAGTATTATCAATTTAGCGAGATTCTCCCGTAGGGATCCTTTCAGGGCATCTGACTAAAAATATCATTGACATCAGATGAAATGAATACAGTTCTTCCTGCGGCAGGCAGCCTTGATTTTCCCCATCGGGATGCCTATGGCATTGCTTCTTCTTGATCAAGTAGTAGCAGTTTTTGGAACTGAAACTTAAGGGAGATAACTTGAAGCTGGTCAACGATTGCCGACTTCAACTTTTTGAACTCCAGCCAAAGGCTGGCAGGCTATCCCGTCACACCTTCGGTGCGCCACCCTTCTCTTTTTTGAAGAGAAGGGAAAATCATCTGCACCCACTCTGAATATATGTTAGAAGTGCCTTTAAAATTGTTAAATAAAAACTGAATTTATACGAGATTTCTCCCCTCTATTCTCGGAAGAGAGGGGACAGATTTGTCGAAGACGAATCAGGGGTGAGTTCAAAAAAGTAGGCTTAGCATCTAGCCAACAGAGCTAATTATATAGTAGCAAAAAGAAGGGAAAGATTCTTTCAACCTGTACCGAATTATCGGTATGATGCAGTGCCATAAGCAACAATGGACAGAGAATTATTGACACACTATTTATCTTATCAGAATGTAATTCTCCAATAAATTCACAGTAGAACCTAAAAAATAACTTAACTTTCCGCTAAATTTGCAATCCGAAAGGGTGCCTACTTCCTAATAAACCAAACTTAAAATGAATAGTAAAATTTTTGTGACCAGATCATTATTTTTATCTGTATTTCTTTTACCTCTTTTTGCCCTCCTGATTTCAGGCTGCTCTCAAGAGCAGAGCAGTACCTCTGAGGCTCAATCTGAAAATTTGGTGAACCCGCAAGATTGGCCAAATATCAAGCCAATACCTTTAGATCCGGCAATTGAAGCACAAATAGATTCAATTCTACCAAAACTGACCCTGGAACAAAAAGTAGGTCAGGTCATTCAGGCCGACAATGCATCTGTCACCCCTGAGGAGGTGAAGCAGTACCGTTTGGGTTCAGTTTTAAGTGGTGGTAATTCAGCACCGGGGCCATTACCCTATGCCGACACAAAACAGTGGTTAGCATTGGCTGATGAATTCTATTATGCATCTATTGACACACAAGGTGTAGAAATTGCCATACCTTATATATGGGGAATAGATGCTGTACATGGTCATGCTAACCTCAGTGGGGCTATAGTTTTTCCTCATAATGTAGGGCTTGGCGCTATGAATAATCCCGATTTAATTGAGCAGATTGCAGCAGTAACCGCTCATGAGCTTACAGTTTCCGGTCATGATTGGACTTTTGCTCCCACTTTAGCGGTACCACAAGACCTGCGTTGGGGAAGAAGTTACGAAGGATTCTCTGAAGACCCTGAGATTGTAAAATCCTATGCAGATCGGATTGTCTATGGATTGCAAGGACATGTGGGCAAGGAAGATTTTATGGGAGAAGGACGTGTGATATCGAGCGCTAAGCACTTCCTGGCTGACGGTGCTACTGAAAAAGGCGTTGATCAGGGTGATGCCCAAATCACTGAAAAAGAGTTGCGTGACGTCCACGCTGCTGGTTATTACAGTGCAATACCTGCAGGTGTGCAAACTGTTATGGCTTCTTTCTCGAGCTGGCAGGGCAGAAAACTCCATGGCGACAAAGAATTGTTAACGGATGTGTTAAAAGGTCAATTGGGCTTTAATGGTTTCGTAGTGGGCGACTGGAATGGTCATGGTCAGGTGCCCGGTTGTACCAATACAGATTGCGCACTAGCTCTGAATGCGGGCTTGGATATGTATATGGCTCCTGATAGTTGGAAAGGGGTATATGAAAGTACATTAAAGCATGTTCAGGAAGGAACAATTCCTATGTCTCGCTTAGATGATGCAGTACGCAGAATTTTGAGAGTGAAAATTGCCTCAGGCATATTTACCAAAGGCGCCCCTAGCACACGCAAAAATGCAGGAGATGAAAGTCTCTTAGGACTACCTGAAAACAGGGCTATTGCACGCCAGGCAGTAAGAGAGTCAATGGTTTTACTTAAAAATAATGATGGCATCTTACCGATTGACCCTACAAAAACTATTTTGGTAATCGGTGATGGTGCAGCAAGCATTTCCAAGGCAGCAGGCGGGTGGACTTTATCGTGGCAAGGCACAGGTCATACCAATGATGAGTTTCCTAATGGTGAATCGATTTTAGAAGGTATTGAAGAAGCTGTTAGTTCAGCCGGAGGGAAAGTAATTTTTTCAGCTGATGGAAATACAAATGAGGCTGCTGATGTTGTAATAGCCATCTATGGAGAAGATCCCTACGCAGAATTTCAAGGCGATAGAGAAAATCTTGACTTTACTCCAAATGGTTTTGACGTTAACAAATTGGCTGAATTTCAAAGCAAAGACATTCCAGTTGTATCTGTTTTTCTATCGGGTCGCCCACTGTGGGCCAATCCTGAAATAAACCAATCAGATGCTTTTATTGCTGCTTGGTTGCCAGGAAGTGAAGGCGGTGGTATTTCAGATCTGTTATTTCAAAGAGATCCGGCCTTTGATTTTACCGGCCGTCTATCTTTCGCCTGGCCTGCAAGTGCCGTGGTATCAGAAGAGGCTGAACCATTGTTTAAATTAGGCTACGGACTTAGTTATGCTGATTCCGAAGCGGTTGATCAACTTCCGGACAACTCCGGTTTAGAAAATAGTGCAGTGAGCTCCACTGGTGAGTTTTTCGCTAAAGGCGCTGCTGTCGCACCTTGGGGATTATGGTTGAGATCGGGTGAATTGCTTAAACAAGTTGCTAGTTTCCCTACCTCTGTAGGCGGTTTGATCATTAGTAAAACAGACCATTTGGCACAGGAAGATGCCTTGAGAATCAAGTGGACTCAATCGGAACGAGACCAAATGCGAATTAAAACTGCTTCACCAACTGACATGTCGCGACAGTCAAATGGTGCGATGGAAA
Organism: uncultured Cytophagales bacterium; assembly: GCA_963803685.1. Classification (GTDB taxonomy): domain Bacteria; phylum Bacteroidota; class Bacteroidia; order Cytophagales; family Cyclobacteriaceae; genus Marivirga. The sequence goes on along the minus strand of CAWDNW010000002.1, from coordinate 227,536 downwards.
TTGCTTTCTCAGCAAAATCATTTACAAAAGGACAGGCAGTTGTACAAATCGGAATGTGTGATGCAGAAGGCTCTTGTGATGCAACCCTTGATATTAGCATTGCTAGCGGAGATTGGAAAGAATATCGAATAAGCTTAAGCTGCTTTGATAATCTCGGTGTGGATATGACTAATATAAGCGCTGCTTTCATGATTACAGCCGGAGAAGGTGTTGATATTGGATTGAGTAATATTCGCTTAGCATCTGATGATGATGCAAAGCCAGGATGTGACGGAAATTAAGGCTTGTTTCTTTTGTAGCAACTATAATGGATATAATTCGTCCTCGTTTTTTAGCGAGGATGAATTAATTCAAGCATTTGCAGTGCGGATGAAAAAATCATTCAAACCAAAAATCCAATTAGAGTTGTAAACTATATAAATGTATAAAACAACCTCTACAAAAAAGAAATGCGGTGGGACAAACGAGACTTGGTTAACCTTCAGCACTGGCATAAACCTTTGCCCTGCTAATGCCAACAACAAGTAATCGTCATTCCTGAAAATCAATAAGCCGTAGGATTATTATTTATCAGGGATCCCCTGGCCCACGCAGAAAGTTTTTTTGACAGCCTTTGAAAATGGACAAGCTTCCAATTCAAAAGGATATTCACACTGTCATAGTGCTCAGGGCAGGGAGATTCCAAATATTTCTCTTGTTCCTCGTGAAATTTTGGATTGACGAGGGAGTTGGAGACAGAGCGGGACGGAAGGACAAACCTACCTTACGGAAAAGGCAGGAAGGCGAGGGACGTGCTGAATTGTAGTGTGATCCGCCAGCTGGCGGATTGTCTTGTTCTGATAGCCAGTGGAATTGTATCTTTTGCGTACCTGTCCCGAGTTTTCATTGGGAAAGGCAAAAGAAAGATTATAAAGTTTATTAAATGAAGATCATTGTTGTTGAGCAGCCATACTCTTACAACCATCCCTTATTAAAAGGAGTCCCTGTAGAAAGTAAAAAAAATGATCAGAAAAGCTATTTCGATACTACTTATAAGCTTCTCATTGCAGATGATGTTTTCTTGCGATTACGACTGCAACAGACCTAAACCTACTGTGTACATGGAGTATACAGAATTGCGGGTAGACGGCAGGGTTTTTGATTCAGTGGAGGAGCGAATTGCACTGATTGAAGATAGTGTATCAAAGAAATATTTTCGATTGTTTATTTCCTTAGAGTCCGGCCGAGTAACACAGCAAACGCTGAAAATGAAGAACTTTTTTGCATTCAGTGCTGCAAATGCAATTGATTGCGGACCTCCCCGTGTTTATGAGGACCTCATCAAGGAGATTAAAATTTTGATGATTGATCCAGCTGATACACTTCCTGCAGTCGATGTGACTGCAATTTTTGCATTTCCCTTCAGCGACCCCTCAGATATCACGTTTGTGAATGATTACCTTAAAGAACAATCGAAATATGAACCTCGTGATTACTTTCAATTGACCTGTATCGAACCGGATACCCTTTACGATCAGGCGAAATTTTCAGTGGAGGTTCGCTTGGAATCCGGAACTGTTTTTAATGACAGTACAGAAACATTTCTGTTTAAGGGCTGATAAAACTGACTAAATGCCGCGATCAGGGAGATTCCAAATATTTCTCTCGTGCCTTGTGAAATTTTGGAATGACGTGCTAGATTAAAGATTTAAGCTTTTCTGTAATTTTTGTTTTGTATGATTTATTTCCTTTTATCCTGCAACTGCCAACAACAATGAACCGTCATTCCTGAAAATCAATAAGCCGTAGGATTGTTATTTATCAGGGATCCCCTGGCCCACGCAGAAAGTTTTTTTGACAGCCTTTGAAAATGGACAAGCTTCCAATTCAAAAGCAGAATCACGCTGTCATAGTGCTCAGGCAGGGAGATTCCAAATATTTTCCTCGTTCCTCGTGCAAATCTTTGACTGCCAGCTTCGGTTGGGAATGACGAGCTAGATTGAAGATTTAAGCTTTTCTGTAATTTTTGTTTTGTCTGATTTATTTCCTTTTATCCTCTAACTTCCAACAACAAATAACCGTCATCCCTGAAAATCAATAAGCCGGAGGATTATTATTTATCAGGGATCCCCTGGCCCGCAGGAAGCCTACTTTTGGCTATTATAAAAAGTTCAATGCTATAAATCGTTAGTTTAGATGACTAGTCTGAGATGTGTTTTTCGTCCGAAGATATTGCTGTGCTACACTACATTAGTGTGTTTTAGTTTTTACTAAATACTGTATTGATAATCCTCTCCATTTATCATAATAGATCCAAAACTGTAGTACTCAGAAGCCCGTCCTTCCTTGTACGGGTTAACCTCTTTTGGGATCAGTTTTAAAAAGCATCTGATGTGTATATCGTGCACCAAAGAACTATATTTACTTTCCAGTTTTATCAGGATTCTTGAATTTTGGTATTCGGAATTCGTATCCAAAAGAGTATCTAATTTGACAACGAACCAATCAGGGTCATTACCCTTATCTGAAGAAAGTTGCACCCTTGCCTTAATTTCACCTTCTCCTACATGGAAAATTTCATTCAGATCATGATTAAATCTTGGGGCATGCAATTTTATTTTTTTACCCACATGGTTCAATGGAATAATTGTGTTTTCAGTAAAGATTGGGGTGATGATACTCACTCCTCTGAAACCTGGCATCGCTTCATTATTGGGAGATTGGAAGTTGAATTTTATAGGTCTCCAATAACCCTGGAACAAATCAAAACTACTTGCATAGCCTGCATAGAAGATTATTAATAAACTACACCAAATCACAGAACCAAAAAAAGCATTGAGAGCCTCTTCTCTGCCTACTAAAAAGCCATTTAGTACAAATGAAGAAAGCAAAAGCAAGGTAAGTAGCACTGCTATTCGAAATTTGACAATATCATGCTGATAGTGAACGGAATAACTGAAATACTTCGAATTATTGATTGCATTATTGATCATTATTGCCCAGGCTTGAATAAAAAAGGCGAAGGAGGCAAAGAAAAACAGAATTAGATCTTCAAAAAGAAAATAATCATACAGTGCATGAGCAAAAGACCCTAGAACGAAGTAATAGATCACAACAATAAAACCGTCTTTCCTGAATTTGTATAGGATAATTCCATAGATAACAATCTAAGCGTCAATCATATGTCCTACGGACGAGGTAAGGGCTCTACCAATTACAATGGAACCTGAAATGTTACGAAAATACAACAGGTTTTCAATGAAAGCGAAACCCAGCGCAGAAATTGACGCGTAATAAATCATGTCTATAGGTTCATCAATCTCTTTCGTAAGTTTTAATATAATCAATACTGGCATTAATTTAATCAACTCTTCTACCACTCCAATTCCCAAAAAACTATAAACAAATAAATTGTAGAAGGTGCTGGTGCTAAACTCTATAGAAAAAGTATCTGTTACAAAATCCGAAAGAGGAAAGGTGAAAAATGTAATAAAAGCACCCAGTAAAAAAGCTAAAAGAGTAAATCCCACTTTTTCTCTATTGTAAAAATCTAACTGACGAAGATAAAACAACCATATGAGAGTGATAAGAAAAGCTGAAATAAGTCCCAGAAAATGAAGTTCGGTAAATATTGACACCACCTGTAACCAATATTTTCTAAAGCCGGTAGCTTGAGATAATTCATTCAAAGTATCCTCAGAATGCAGTTTTAAAAAATCAAGATCTATTGCTTGTTCAGGTAAAATAAAGTAAAATAACACACCGCCAGCAATGAGAATTAGTAATGAAGCTATAAAAGCTTTATAGGCGCCATTTTTGAAGAACAGCTTTTTATTTCGGCTTTGAGAATACTTTATTCCAATATAAGACGCTATAATAGCTACAATCCAGAAAGCGAAAGTAAAAACTTGTATCATCTATCAATAGGGGAATTATACATGTAAAGAAATTAAAAATTCTTAATATATGCTAAGTGATAGTTGGAAAGTTTAGTGTCGGCTTAACATATGCTTAGTTCTAAGTCTTCTACAAAACCAGCCATGCTCTAATATTTTTCAGCAAATAAGGATTGTGTTCAATAATTGAAATGTCAGGGCGGGTGCAGTATTTTTTCTAGAGCTTTATTTTTTGTTCAAAAAGCTAGACATTATGCTTGCAATAATACAACTAGAAAATGATGAAATAGTGATAGCCTTTTGAAGGCCCTACTCATACCTTGAATCTGAATTTAAAATCAAGTGTATGAAACGAAAGAACAGGTCACAATTATTCAAAGCCAGGCAGTTGCTCATGGCAGGAGTGTTACTATGTATAGTGCCGGGAAGCTGTAAAGAAAACGCAGTGGAACCCGAAGTTCCAATTGCTAATAGTTTAGAATTGGTAGAAGGTGATAACCAAACTGCAGAAATTGAGGCGCAATTGCCAGAAGTGATTAAAGTGTTACTAAAAGACCAAAATGATGAACCATTGGATGGAGGATTAGTCTACTTTTCAGTGGCTGAAGGCACTTTGACAGACACATTAATAGTTACTAACACAGCGGGAGAGGCAGTAGTAGGGTGGATCTTAGGGAGCAGCGTAGGTGAGCAATTTCTGGAAATTACTGCTTTGAGTAAATTTGACAGTAGCTTTGTTCAAGGGACTACTATTATTGTAGAGGCAACTGCTACCGCCAAACCGCCTGTGCCCACCACGCTGGTATTAGTTAGTGGACAGAACCAATCTGATAGGATAGGTGCAGTATTGGATAGGCCAATTATTGTTCAGGTGCTGGATCAGTATGGGGAGCCTTTCCCGGAAGCAACAGTTAATTTTGAGCTGGAGGAAGGTGAGCTTTTAACCAATGACCTTGTATCTACTGATATTGCAGGAAAAGCCGAAGCAAGATGGAGGCTTTCGCGTGTTGCAGGAAGACAAGAATTAAAGATTTCTTCAGTAAAATTAAGTGGACAGGGAGAGCTGGAAGGATCGCCATTGACTGTATTTGCTGATGCTACAATATTTTGAGACATTTAATTATACTAGTGCGTGATCATGTTACAATAAAAGTCTGATATGATTAATACTAGGATTAATTATTGCGTGAGTTACTGTTGTATCTCACTTCAGAAGACAATGGATTTCTATCTTTACACCAATCATTAATAGGATCAGATGAATAGCAGTGTAATGATGGGAAATGACAAGAAAACTTTTAGGTAATAAGGACAGCAAATTATAAGCAGGGGACTTTTGACATAAGGTACCCATAGTCAATGAATAATAACACATATGGAAAATGATCGAAAAGCGCCAATAGATATTAATAAAGAGGAATTTCAAAAGATTGGACATCAGTTGATTGATAGAATTGCGAATTTCCTTGATACGATAAATTCCCAACTGGTCACTGCTGGAGAAACTCCCATTGAGTTGCAAAGTTTGCTGGGCACTGGATCATTACCAGAAAATGAAGTGCCGCCAGCTGAATTATTATTGAAGACCTCAGATTTGCTAATGAACCATTCTTTACTAAATGGGCATCCTAAATTCATGGGTTATATTACTTCCTCTGCCGCTCCCATTGGTATATTATCAGACTTACTTGCTGCCACTATTAATCCTAACCTCGGAGCACAGATACTCAGCCCGATAGCAACAGAAATTGAGAAACAAACTATAAAGTGGCTGGCTGAATTTATTGGAGTCTCCTCTGAATACGGAGGACTATTGGTAAGTGGAGGTAATATGGCAAATTTCACAGCGTTTTTAGCTGCCAGAACCGCTAAAGCTCCCAAAAATGTAAAAGAGGATGGGATTTCTAATGCAAGTAAGAGGCTCATGGTATACTGCTCTAAAAGCACACATACCTGGGTAGAAAAAGCTGCAATATTATTTGGTTTAGGAACTAATTCACTGCAATGGATCCCGACAGATAGCTCACATAAAATGGACATTACCATTTTAGAAAAAAAGATCAAAGAAGATATAGAAAAAGGTTGTAAGCCACTAATGATTGTCGGAAATGCAGGAGATGTAAGCACTGGGGCTGTCGATAACCTTAAGGGTATTGCTGCTATATGCAAAAAGTATGGCATATGGTTTCATGTAGATGGCGCATATGGTATTCCTGCTGCTATAATTCCTAGTCTCAAGAGTTTATTTGAAGGGATTAAAGGGGCCGATTCTATTGCCCTCGACCCGCATAAATGGCTGTATAGCCCCATAGAAGCGGGATGTGTTTTAATAAAAAATCCGCAAACTTTAATAGACACATTTAGCTCGCATCCGGAGTATTATAATTTCAATGGAAGTTTTGATACCCCCACTCATAATTATTATGAATATGGACTACAAAACTCTCGTGGTTTTAGAGCACTCAAAATTTGGCTGGCATTGCAACAGGTTGGAAGAAAAGGATATATTGAAATGATTGGTAAAGATATTGAACTGTCTGAATTACTATTTAGTTTATGCAAATCTCATCCAGAACTGGAAGCAGTTACACAAAATCTGAGTATTACTAATTTGAGATATGTGCCCTTGAAAAGTTCGTTTAATAATAGTAAATCCGAGAATTATCTAAATCAATTAAATGAGGCTTTATTGAATGAGTTACAAAGAGGGGGGCAAGTATTTTTGTCTAATGCCATTGTGAATGAAAAATACTGTCTAAGAAGTTGTATTGTTAATTTTAGGACTTCAAGAAAAGACATAGAAGAAATAGTAGAGATAATTCTAAAAGAAGGCAGAAAGATGCATCAAAAATTACAAGTGGATTTAAATTCACTACAGTAAAGGACTTTTTCAAAAATAATATAGTAAGTGCTTTTGTAGCTTTTATTAATGCTTCTTTAGCATGTAAAAACGAGTTATGAAGAAATGATAATAGACCGACCCCAATGTTCAGCGGCACTCATTTAAAGAGTTTTCTAAAACTATTTGAAGCAACGTTTTACCAGAGTAATCAAAAAGACTAGATGAAGCGAGATAATTCAATCACTTCAAAACCAAGCCCACCCCAATCTTCTCCAATAAATAAGGGTTGTGCTCAATGACTAAAATGTCATTGTGAGGACTGAATTTTACCATTTTAGCAAAACTGGCTAAAGCATAAATTCTATTACAAATAGTTTCTAAACATCAAGTGCTAAAAAGATATTAGAATTGTCTTACAGCATTTTTATATATGAAACACACAGGAAAAGTATTAACTTTACTTTAAGGATGAGTGAAATAGAATTATTTGAAAGGCTAAATTTACCATATTTGTTAGTGTTAGCTTTTTCCACTCCCAAAATTATTAAGATGCAGTCATTCAACACTATACTTAATTTGTTATTTAATTACTGATTAACTGATTAACTGATTATATACCATACATTTAATTAAAATGATTTCTACTTTATTAAAAAAGCTTACCATTCTTCTGGTATATTTAATCACTCTTCAGCAGTATGGTTTCGCTCAAAGAGATTTTAGAGTTGAGTATAAAAACGAAAATCATGTTATAGATTTTGTCGAATTAGGCAATGATACTATTATCACTTTTACAAAAGGAGGATATTACAAAATCCATAATAAAAATGAAATTAATAAAAGTGCTTTTAGTATAGAAAATAAATTTACTATCCCCGCCATAAATGTAGTTCATAAGCAAAATGATTCGATTATATGGCTAGGTGGAGATGGTACTCTTTTTTCACTCAAAAATGATCAGATTTTACAAGTCGATTTCCCCAGCGATGCCAAAGTAGAATCCATAGCTGTAAGTGATATGGGTGTTTTATGGATAGGGACATGGGGTGATGGTTTATATCGATTTGATGGTGAATCATGGTCAAATTACACACAGAGTAGTCATGGGTTAAGTGATAATAGAGTAACCGCCTTATTATTTGAACAAAATAGACTATGGCTAGGGTATCACTTTGGAATTGGTTTTTTTGAAAATGAAAGCTTCACTAATATTGCGAGTGATTTCTTCTTCAACGATCCGTTTGACGTAAAACAACTTTTAAAACACAATAACGCCCTCATCATTGCTGCCTGGGGCGGTCTACATATCTATCAAGATGGCAAATTAGATCAAGTAGTGGATGATCAAAGCATATTGTCGGTAACCACAGATGCATCTGACACTCTATGGTTTGGAACGAATGATAATGGTTTATTTAAAATACATGTTGATGATTTGGTGTCAAACGATTATCCATTTTATCCAGATATAGATCCAGTTCCTTATCAACAGGTGAAAGATACTATCCTTTCTGTTTTTACAGAAAAAATTACTATTGATAGACATGGGAAAAAATGGCTTGCCTCTTCTGATGGTATATTTTATCATAATGGAGGATGGAATATGGTTGCGCAAAAAAGCTTAAAATACGATAGAATTCAATGCTTTGCTTTTAGAGATAATGAAGTATGGATAGGCACATATAGAGGATTGTCTTTGCATATGAATGATCAATGGTATCAGTTTGATCAACAAGAACTACAAAATTTGATAATTAACGATATCTTCATTTCACATGACGGCTTTTTATGGATAAGTGCTTCTAACAAGTTATTAAAAACTGAATTTGACAGTGTGATTAAGGTATTAAATATTGTTGAAAGTTTTGACATAGGTTATGTATACAAAATAGATGCTAGAGATTCCGTTTTATTTTTCGGCACTTGGGGACAGGGGGTGTATAAATATCAAGATAACGTATTTAGTCAATACAAAGTAGAAAATGGATTAGCCAGTAATTTCGTGAAGGATATCAAAATTCAGGATGATAGTGTATGGGTAGTCACTACGGTAGGTATTTCAAACATAACACCAGAAGCCATTACTAATTTTGAAGCGGAGACTGATTTCGAAGCAAGGTATGTGAATTGTGTCGACATTGACGAAGATGGCACTTCCTGGTTTGGCTGCTCCGGGGGCCTTTTAACAAGGAAAAATGACGAGTTCTTTTTTCATCAACAGCAAGGCAATTTTCTGGATCTGGAAATAGATGGAAATGATGATATGTGGCTGGGGAATTACTTTTTCAAGAAACAAGATAGCACTTTTATTGCTCTGGAGGAGGATGGTGATTTAATTATTAAATCCAATAGAGCAATTGAAACAGATCCTTCAAGCGGGCATTTATGGTTTGGAAACTATGATGGAATAGTTGTTATAGATCCTTCCAAAATGCTACCGTCTGAAACATTAGATTTAAACATTCAGCAACCTTTAATTTGTACAGATTCTGTAACTGTAGGCACGATACTTAATGATAATACTTCTGCTTATGAACTAAAGCTTATAGGCAATCCTGAAGCTAAAGTTGAAAAAACAGATGATGCAAATTATTCAATTTATGATCTCGGTAAAAATGATTTGCAAATCTCCTATAGGGGTATCAACAAATATTATGATGCTGGCTGGTCTGATACTATTACATTCGTTCTAAATTTTCCACCTGTAGAAACAAGCATAGACACCCTATTTTGTGAAGGAGATACCATTATGTTTGGCGGACAATCGATTTTTGAAAGTGGTAGTTATTCTTTTTCTTTTCCAAATGAAAATTCATGTGATAGTATAGTGACTTGGGAGGTGCTTTTTGAAAGTTGTTTACCAGATTCATCTATAATTATGCCATCGGAAACTTTAAATTTAAATATTCTTCAACCTATCAATTGTAGAGATTCTGTAATAATTAATGCAATTCTTAATGACAGTACTTCCTCTTTCGAACTAAATTTAATTGCCCATCCAGAAGCAATTGTTGAAAAAATAGATAATGCAAACTATTCCATTTATGATCTTGTCAATAGTGATTTTCAAATTTCGTATCGAGGTGTTAATGAATACAATAAATCACAGTGGTCAGACACAATCAATTTTTCTCTCAATCTTCCGTCAATTCAGGAGGTAATAGATACCGTTTTTTGCGATGGAGATACCATTATGTTTGGCGGACAGTCATTTTTTGAAAACGGTAGTTACACTTCTACATTTTCGAATGAAAGTGGATGCGATAGTACAGTTATATGGGAGGCTACTTTTAACGACTGCATTACTGCAAATAAATCTGATCAGGGAAATTCTGTTTCTGTTCACCCAAATCCAGTAATCAAATATGCCAACATTAATTTCGAACAAAAGGGACATGAGAAGAAAATAAGAATAAAGGTAAGAGATCTAAGTGGTAAATTGTTGCAGGACGAATTTGTAAATATGGTCAAAGCCAAAATTGATCTATCTAAATTATCTTCCGGAATCTACATTTTAGAAATAGGAACTTTTCCACCTTCGTACTTTCGAATTGAGAAAAAATAGATACTAATATAGGGGAACTGAAATTGTGATGGTTCACAAATTCAAGACCTTTTAACACTTTACTTTAGTATTATCTAGGGTGCTCATGACAAATACTGCACTGTTCGATAACCAAATAATATTTGTTAAAACCGAGCGGGCTGGTCGACAAAAAGGCGGGGATCGCGTTGAATTGTAGCGTGGAAGCCAGCCAAAGGCTGGTCAGCCTCTGGCTGACATCTTTTTGTCTTGATTTTTTGCATCTTTTTGATCAAGCAAAAAGATGAAGAATAAAATTTTGTTTAAAATACCTTAAAATGTAATTGAAACCTCAATATTTAGAGAAATTTCTCTTTTTTAAGGTTTTATACTTAGTTTTAAAGTTTAAGAAACACTTATTTAGGTCAGTATAGCTAGTTTTTGAGTTCAATTTCATATTCCATGAGTAGCCTATCTATCAGTTTAATGCATGTTTTTATATTATGTGGGTGTCCTTCGTCATCACCCCAAAACCAAGCCCACCCCAATCTTTTCCAGCAAGTAAGGGTTATGTTCAATGACTAAAATATCATTGTTGGTGCTGAGTTTTTTTAAGATGACATAAAGCAGGTCAATATCTGCATAGTGCAGGCCGATGCTGGGTTCATCCAACACAAAAAGTTCATTTTTTGGTGCATCTTGCAGCCAGGTCAGGAGCAATAATCGTTGCTTTTCTCCCGAAGAAAGTGATTGCACGGTTTGCTCTAAATTTAAATGCGACAAACCTATTTCCTCAAGGCTTTTGAGGAGCTTCAGGTTAGAGTTCGATACTTTATAATCTGCAAACCAAAGTTGTAGCTCTTCAAAAGTAAAAGCCAGTAAATCCGCAATATTTGGTCCTTAAAGTCTATTTTTAAGAATTTAATTCTGATTGTGGGTTCCATCACTAATTCAATTTTTGAATTATTTTTATATAAATTAGCTTGCCTTTTGTAATTGATTTTTGCTTGAACTTGGTAGATGATATATTTAGTAGGTTTCTACTAATAGCCTATATAAATCTTAGATAATATATCAATTGGAATTTAAATATAAATAGTATACATTTAGACAGTTTAATTTCTAAAGAACCTGTATAAGAGATTTAATCTATAAAGCAACAGTATCTTACAAATAGCATTTTTAAAGTGATTATAAAAATTTTCCAAAATAGAAAATGAGAAATCCTTGGACTTTTAAAAAGAAAATAAAATTAACAATTTTTTTAGCAACTATAGCTATTTCTTTTGCTTCAGCACAAAACGACTTTAGAAAAGGGTTCATTGTTACGAATATTCAGGACACAGTCCAAGGATTGGTCGCTTATCGATCCAATTTAAGGAACTACGAGTCATGCATATTCAGAAAAGAAGCAAATACCAGAGAATACCTCCCGCCAGAAATTATAGGATTTGGGTTTCACGATGATCAATTCTTTTCTTCCCAAATTGTTCAAAATGCTTTCGTAGAAGTCTTGGTAAAGGGAGATATCAGTCTCTATAAATTCAGGGAAAAGTATTTATTAAAAAAGGACACAGCAACTTTTGAGCTAAAGTCTGATTTGGAAGAGATAGAAGTTGATGGAAAGATTGGATATAAAGAGAAGAGCGGTTGGCGAGGAGTCCTAACTTATCTCATTAGCGATTGTTTAACAAATTCCAATAGACTTACCGCAGCGATAAAATTAGATGAAAAACCCCTAACCAAATTAATTGTAAGGTATAATGATTGTAAGCAGGCAGATTTTACTGAATTTAAGACCAGCAAACCTTGGACGAAGATTGATTTAGGGATATCGATCGGTTTAGTTCGATCTGTCATAAAAAACACAAGTGAGTCTGGAACTTTTAGATATCTAGATAAATCATATAATTCCCTAGATCCTACAATCGGACTGCTTCTTAGTATTTCTTCTCCTAGATTAGCTGAAAGACTGAGTTTTCAGAGCGAGGTTTATGTAATGACTTCCAGTTATTCCTCTCTGGTGACAATAAATGAATCCATTGATGAATTTCATGACACCTATATTGAACTCACTACGCTGTCGGTTCCACTTTCTATAAAGTACACTTATTTAAGGGATAATTATGGTTTTTATTTTCAAGCAGGCATGAATTATGATTACCATCTTAATTCGTCAACAAAGCTGCTAAGTGAACAAATAACAGGAAATGTGGTAAACACTTTTCCTGAAAGGACAGCTTTTGAAGTAAACAAAAAGCAATTGGGTTTTTTTGGAGGAGCTGGAGTTCTTAAATCTTATTCTAAATTTAAAAGTAGTATTGCTCTTCGCTATTTTCAAATGTATTCACTGAATGCCACAGATGGCTTTTCCTCCAACAACAATCGAATCTCTATTAACCTTATTTTATTTAAAAAATGAAATCTTGTATAATTAATATATTATCTCTTTTACTATTAGTATCGCTAATCAACTGTGCAGAAGAGGAAGTGACAAGAAGAGAGTATCCGAGACTAAAAACATCAAATGTAACTGATATTACTCCAGAAGGAGCGGTATTCAATACAGAGTTTGTTTTTAGGGGTGATTTTGAGATTTTAAATTATGGGTTCGTGTGGGGAGCAAGTCCCGATCCTGGAATTGAGACTTCTGATCGTGTGGTGATAGAAGGAGATATACAATCAAATACATTTTCAAAACAGATAATTACCACTTTAGCTGAAGGTAAAAAATATTATGTGCGAGCTTTTGTTAAAACAGAAGAATTCTTGGTTTATGGGCAGACCACGGATTTTGTAAGTTTGGGTAGTCAAGCGCCAGTGATTCAAGGCTTTTATCCTCAAGATGGGTCATTAGGCGATACTATTTTGATTAAAGGCAAAAATTTCAGTTATGTTGAGAATAAGGTTTTCTTTGCAGAGAATTTATCTCAGATAGTATCAGCAACTGATACATCATTAAATGTGATTGTTCCAGACCAAATTTATAAATCTGATAATACAATATCTGTATCCGTCAAAAATAATACAATGGAAGCTGAAGAGACTTTTCATATTCTTCCGCCACAACTCACTGAATTATTTCCCAAATCTGCGAGAACTTATGACACCATTAAAATAGAAGGAATCTTCATAGGCCAAAAGCCAGAGCATGTAAAAGTAAATTTCGAAAGAGATAAAATTTTGAGTCCTACTCGGAATGACGTAATCAGCAATAGTAGCAATGAGATTTCGGTGGTGGTGCCCCAAAAATTAAAAGAAGATTCAAAGATCTGGGTAACTATTGCTGGTATGACTGACTCTATTGAATTTAATTATAGAAGACCTATTCTTAAATACTTAGATAAAGACACGGTAAATTGGGCAGAGGAAGTAAAGCTAGGTTTGCAAAATGGATATAGCGAAACAAGCCTATTTGACTTATATTTAAACGACAAAAACATAGAGGTTAAATCTGCCAATGATACATTAATCAATTTTATGATACCAACAAGTTTAAATTCGACTAGCTCGCAATTGAGCTTGAAAATAGCAGGGTTTGACCTAATATGGAGCCAACCGTTAATCTTAAGACCTTTGAAAATTCGTACTATAAGTGCAGATTCAATTGGTTTAGGAGAAGAAGTTTCGCTAGCAGTAGATAATTTACATCCAACCGACACTAGAGTATTTATTAATGGTTGGGGGATTGACTCTGAAGTAGCAACGGATTTAAAAGTTTTAAAGTTTAGGATGCCTTTAGAAGCCAACTATTATGTTGAGACCATGGCAGAAAAAGAAGCTACTATCACTATCGAAGCTAACAGAACCTTTATTGAAGACACCACGCTTCTGTTTAAAATACCAAAAATTTCATCAATAAATAAGCAGATTGTGGAAATTGATGAGGAAGTGGTTATTAAAGGTATAAATTTCAATCCTGCTATTCATAAATTACGATTGATGGATGAAGATCTTGAAATTAAAAGTTCCACTACTTCTGAAATTAGATTCACCATTCCGAATCGTCCCGAGATCCTAAAAAAAAGAAATAGCTTGAATCAAATAATCATAGAGATAGTATTAAATGAATCCATCAAAATTGATACAAATTTGGTTTTAAAGGCACCTCTTATAACAGATTTTTCTCCATATGAATTAAATAGTTTAGATGATGTCATTACAGTTAAAGGTATAAATTTTGGAAATAGCCCTATAGTAGAATTTGCAAATGACGGCGGTTTGATTTACAATAGTGAAACTAAATTTGAACTTGATAATTCTAAAATTGAAATAATTTCTTCTTCTGACAATGAAATTCAATTCAGAATAAATAACGCGATTTTACAAAACGATAAGATTTCGCAAAAATTAATTAGTAAAATAAAAATCAAATCGTTTGGCCTGTACACAGAAAGTGAAAACCCTATTTTGTATGATCACAAGACCTACTGGAATTACGAGGTATTACAAGGTTTATATTCTCAGGAACATAATAGTCTATTAAATCAGTCATCTGGTTATGGTGTCATAGTTGGTGGTTATAGCGATCAAGGTTTAAGATCAATCTATGGAATATCCACTAGGTTCGCAAACCTGCTCGATAGAAAATTTCTTACTGTCGCTTATCCAGAGTGGACTAACTCAAATGATCCACAGCTATATATAAAAAATTCATTTGCGTTTAATGGTGAATTATATATTCAAACAAGTGCTGGTAAAATTAGGAGAACTAAATTTAAGTCTAGTCCAATAACTATAACAGGGTGGGAGGATGTTCCAATAATCGGTAATTACGGGTCTACTATTCATGCTGAGTATGAGCATAACTTTAATTTACATTTATTGTCAGCCAGTAAGATGATTAGAGTGACCGATTCAGATACTACACATTTACAGGAGTTTTCTAGCTCCGACTACGATGTCCTTTTTTCCCGAAAAGTAGATGATAAATTTTTCATCGCAATCGAAAACAGGACAAGCTCTGCTACGAATTATGAAGTTCACATGTACAATATAACAAATGATTCCTGGGAATTAATAAATAGTAATTTTACAGTCCCATCAGAAAAACCTTCTAGAAATCCAGATTTAGGAAATTATTTATTTGATGAGAATTACATTTACAATTATGATTTTATAACAGGTGATAAAAGTGTTTTAGTAGAATTTCCAGAGAATTTTTCATCTAGAGATAACATTGATCTTTTATTTTCTGTGAGCGGTAAGCTCTTTTTTTATGTTAATGATGATAAAATGTTAATATTAGATTGAACTTCAGAAGAAAAAAGTATTCAACTCTCCCCCTAACAATTATTTACTTAAATTCTTTTATGGAATGAAACCGTACCGATCCGCCTTAATATTAGTCTGCCTTTACATTTCCACAAAATCTGTTTATGCACAAGATAGTTATTTTGCTACTGATAGTTCTGTTTTCTCAGGAGTTTCCATACTTAATGGTGGTTTTGAAAATGGCAAAAGAATAATTAGAGTTTCAACAACCGACAGGGTCTTTAAGTTTACAGCTGAAGATATTAAAGAATATGGTATGACAGATGGGACGGTTTTTGTATCAAAAGAAATCGAACTGTGGGGTAAAAATCAAATGGTCTTCCTAGAGTTGTTGTTCAACGGAAAACATAAACTGTATCAGTACACCGAGGGTAAATACCCAAGATTCTTTATCGAAAAGGAGAATGAATTTTTTACCGAATTAGTGGAAGAAAATAAGAAATATAGGATTCAATTGAATACAATTTTCAACGGTTACCCTCAAATATCGGGGAACGTGAAGTTATTAAAATTTAAAAAGAAGTATTTGATTAAGTTGCTTGAAAATTTGAATAAAAACTTAAATAGACCAGTTCCTCACACGAAAATTGGCCTTTCTGCAATTTTAAACCAACCCTCTCTAAATGTTCCGGATGATATTAAAAACAAATATTTAAGTGGTCTGTCCTTCGAGAGAAATAAAACTTTCGGTCTAGGAGTATATATTGAAACACCAATTGAAATGAGCAATTTAACTTTAAAAGTTGGCTTAAATTATCAAAATAGTTCTCTTTCTGGGAATAAACAAAAAGATAGCATTGAGACCGACATTGTTGTTAATCTATCATCGGTAGATGTCCCTATAATGCTCAGGTATACTATACCAAAATTTAGGTGGATGCCTTTCTTTAATCTAGGAGGAAATTTTATGCACAATATAAAAACCAGCAATGATTTCTTCGTGTCTGAAAGAAAAGAGAACACTATCATCATAAAAAAAATAGAAGATTTGAAAGTTATAAATAGAAGTATGGTAGGGTTCTTTTTAGGTACCGGAGTTCAATATCAATTAAATTATAGGTGTTATATCTCCTCCGAAATACAGTATAGTCGATTTTTTAGTGCTGAGCACAGTGTAGGAATCGATCAAATTCAGCTAATAGTTAGTTTTTCTTTTTGACACTTTTGAAAGATTTTAAATGAAACGCCTTTTTATATTGATACCAGCAATTTTATTTGTCTTCACTACTTGTACTGATGAGGCCGAGATATCTCCTAAAGGGTTTCCGTTTATCTTGATGGAAAAAATTCTTGTCCATAAAGATGAGGGGGTAACTTTTACCGCAACACTCCAAAAGTTACCCTCAGAAAAAATATTGGAATATGGCTTTGTTTGGAGCAAAGGTGAGGAATCAGAACCTTCCAATGATGATCATAAGATATCGATCGAAAACGATTTGATCGAAAATCACTTTACACTTAAAACCACCAATGGGCTGGAAACGGATACGACTTACAATGTAAGGGCATATATCAAGACTGAAAAATATGAGGTTTATAGTACTATTGAAACTTTTGTAAGTCAAGGGACCTTGCCTTTGAAAATACTGGAATTTGCACCCTTAGAGGGGTATGCCGGACAATCAGTGCATATTAAGGTTGACAATATTTCCGATGATATTGAAAATATTGAAGTCAAGTTTGGTGAAATTACAGCGACCATTGATTCTATTAAGAACCAGATTATATACGTTACAAGCCCGCATATTCCAGAAAACACAGATATTCCTATTTCAGTAACTCATTTAGAGAATTACGCTATTTCAAATAGGACGTTTAAGGTATTCTATGCATGGTTAAAAAAAGATGATTTTCCAGGTAACCCAAAAACCAGTGCACTAGCCCTTTCAACTGATCAGAAAGGA
Source organism: uncultured Cytophagales bacterium (assembly GCA_963803685.1). GTDB lineage: Bacteria > Bacteroidota > Bacteroidia > Cytophagales > Cyclobacteriaceae > Marivirga. The sequence goes on along the minus strand of CAWDNW010000002.1, from coordinate 210,118 downwards.
TACTTGATCGGAGGATTGGATTTTAATACTAAGTTTCATGATAACTCACAAAGAGTACTTTACGAATTTGATCCTACAAATGATTACTGGATTAAAAAGAACGATCTCCCTTTTCCGGTTTACGACAGAAACACCGGATTTGTATTAAACAATATTTTATTTGTTTATTCGTGGTTTGATAAGTCCTTTTACATTTATAATTCTAAAAAAGATGAATGGACTCTTGAAACGCAATACCCGGGATCCGATTTTGGCATGATTACATTTACAATAAATGGGGAGGCTTTCGTTGGTTCGACTTGGCATAAGATTTTTTTTAAATACTCTCCAGATTCAAAGCAATGGACAGAAATAAGCTCTTTTCCTGGTACTGGTAGATTTGAAGCAATTTCTTATACCATTAAAGGTAAAGGTTTTCTGGGTTTGGGCAGGCATGACAATAAAAATATTAGCGACTTTTGGAGTTACGATCCGACAAGCGACACATGGGATTTTTCCTTTAACTTTCCTACCGGGCAGAGAAGCAAAGCTATTTCTTTCACCTATAATAACAAAATTTATGTTGGTTTAGGAGCAAATGATTTAGATGACAAAACATTCAAAGATATATGGGAGTATCAAGAATCTGGTAATGGGTGGATCAAAAAAGATAATTATGGAGGGGAGGGGTTGGTGAATGCAATTTCCTTTTCAATAAAGGGCAGAGCATTTGTTGGCACAGGAGCAAGCTCCAGGTTATCAGGTGACCTTGTCGAATACAATCCTGATTTTTGGGAATTTGATTTGAAGTGAGAAAAATAATTGCTGATTGAATAAAGTAAACTTCAACTTGCAATCGACTCGACCTGCGATTTTCCCTTGATGAAGAGGATTTAATTAATTCAAGACAATTCCTACTTCTATAAGCTCCAGCAAATAAGGGTTATGTTCAATGACTAAAATATCATTGTTGGTGCTGAGTTTTTTTAAGATGACATAAAGCAGGTCAATATCTGCATAGTGCAGGCCGATGCTGGGTTCATCCAACACAAAAAGTTCATTTTTTGGGGCATCTTGCAGCCAGGTCAGGAGCAATAATCGTTGTTTTTCTCCGGAAGAAAGTGATTGCACGGTCTGCTCTAAATTTAAATGCGACAAACCTATTTCTTCCAGGCTTTTGAGGAGCTTCAATGTAGAATGCGATACTTTATAATCTGCAAACCAAAGTTGTAGCTCTGCAATAGTGAAAGCCAGTACATCCGCAATGTTCTTTTCTTGCACACCATATTGTAGAACATGTTTTTGATAACGCTTTCCATCGCAATCTTCACATCTTTCTATGGCATTGGCGGCTATGTCCAGGCTGGTTTCTACATATCCTTTTCCTTTGCAGTTTGGGCATGTGCTGCTCTTGGTTTTATAGGAAAAGTGAGTAGGTTTTCTATCTGCTTCGGAAGCAAAAATTTTTGTGATGTCTTTCAGCAAATCCAAATAGGAAACCAATAAAGTGGCAGCTTGGCTGTTCAACTTTTTCGGTTCAAAGTACCGTGCACCCTCATTGCTTTTATGATAATCAATGCTTTTACAGTTCACGGCCTGGCCTGATTTGATGCTTGGAATGATAATCTCTTTTACCAGTGTCGTTTTTCCTACTCCTGATTTTCCTGTCAGAGCTGTGATGCCACCAATCGGTACCTTCAATGAATCACGCACCAAGGTATGTTTAGCAATTCTTTTGATAGTAATATGTTGCTTTCCATCTATGAGTTGCACCGCTTCGGTGGGTGCTTTTAAGAAAGAGTGACAATCGTCCTGCTTCAGCAGTCCTTCGACTTTTCCCTGGTAAGTTATATAGCCACCCAAATTCCCAGCTTTCGGACCGATTTGTATAATATGATCTGCGGCATGAATGATGGATTTGTTATGCTCAATCACAATAACGGTATTTCCTTTTTTTATAAGTTCCTTGAGAATTTGAATCAGGTCAGGAATATTGTCATTGGACAAGCCTGCAGAAGGTTCATCCAGCAAATAAGTAACCCCTTTTAGCGGACTATTCAGCTGTTTGATCAGCTCTATTCTCTGATTTTCTCCACCTGAGAGCGTAGGAGATTTTCTAGTGAGTTGCAGATGGTCAATATGCAATTGCTTTGCCCGATCAATGATGTTGATTAAATGAGGGGCAATTTTTGCCAGTAACTTAATGTCCACAGCTTCTTTTGTTTCATCAGTTTTCAGCCAGTCACCCAGCGCCATAAAATCCATGGATTTTATGGCGTGAATGGATTTTCCTCCGATGGTGAAGGCCAATCTTTCCGGTTTCAATCCGCTGCCGGCACAGTGACTACATTCACTAAAAGAAAAGAGAGAGGTGAGCTGACTGATGTTTTTATTCTTTCTGGTGAGAAAATATTCATCTTGTAAATACTTAAAAAGTCCCAGCCATGGCATGCTTAAATCCTTGGTTCCGGTTCGGGTTTTCGTTTTGTATTCCCATGTGGCTTTCCACACTTTCTTGCCTGTTCCACCGAATATGACTTCCTTCTGCTCTTCACTTAATTCCTTGAAAGGTGTTTCTAAGCTGAAGCCATGTTCATCTCCTACCTTTTTTAAGATGGCCACATGCTGTCCGGCCGGATCACCATAATAACCGATCGCTTTATTATGCAAAAAGAGGCCATCGGTTATGCTTTTATTGTCATCCAGCACCAATTTGTGGAGGTCGGGTAATAATTCTTGTCCAATTCCCTCGCAAACGGCACATTTTCCCAGCTCGTGATTATTCGAGAAATGACTTGCTGATAAATCCTCTCCCTGATATTGCGCTTTTCGCGAAAAAGCAAATCGCAAAATCTTATCTATTCCCGTTTGCTTGGCTATGTCAGTCCTGATGGAATAATTCTTTTGTTTCCTGGTGATGCAAATGGTAGGGGTGAGGCCTTCAATGTGATTGACTTCAAACTGGAAATTCACGCCCACTCTGGATTGCTGGTAGTTAGAAAACTGCTTGGTCATTTCCTGTAAACCATATCCGTGGAGGGTGTCGATCACCAGCGAGGATTTGCCGGATCCCGAAATACCGGTCACCACGGTTAATTGAAGCTTCGGAAGCTCCAGGTTTAAGTCTTTTAAGGAATGTGTTCGCGCTCCTTGGATAATTATCTTTTCTCTTTGCTGTGGGGATTCCTCTTTAACTTCGATTGCTTGCACCTCTAATGCATTATGCACTAAGGTATCACATCCATTTTGAAAAAGCGCATGATTTTCGAAGCAGAGAATTCCTGCTGTTTGCTGCTTAAGTTCATGAAGCGCACTGAGCAATTGCCTCACGTTTTGATGGTGTAATCCGATGCTTGGTTCCTCCAGCAACAGTAAAGTCTGGATAGAATTTTTGGCGAAATGTTTGGTGAGTTTTATGCGCTGTGCTTCTCCACCCGATAAGGTATTTGATGGCTGACCTAGCTTGATATAGCCCAGCCCCAACTGCAACATTAAAAAAAGAGTTTCGGTGATTTTCTTTTCCCCGGAGAAGAAATCAAAAGCAGCCTCTATGCTGAGATTATATAGATCTGCAATGTTTTTTTCATTCCAATGAACATGAAGCACTTCCGACTTAAATCGCTTTCCATTACAGGTGGGACAGATTTGATTGATGCTCCCCAGCGCACTCATAGAAAGGGTAATCACTCCCGCTCCTTCACAAGCCTCGCATCTGCCGATTTTATTATTAAAGGAAAAGGCTCCTTTAGCTAATTTCAACGCTTTGGCCTCGGTGGTTTGAGACAGCAAATCTCGTATTTTATCTGCCAAACCAGTATAAGTGGCGGGATTGCTCCGAGGTGTTTTGCCGATCGGCTGATCGGTCACAGTCAGGAGGTTTAAGTCATTCTTTTTGCAAAAGGCAGAAATGTTGGAAAGCAATTGTGGAGTCTTTCTACTGATGACAGACAGTTCCTGCGCGCCAGGTGTAAAATCGGAGGCTGCTACTTTTTGAGGTGTTTTTACCTTAACAGTATTCCCCAATTTTAGCGCTGCCAGTGTGGGACTATCAATATCCTTTGCCTTCAGAAAGTCATGAGTGGAGCCGTTGAAAACGACTTCCCCTCCATGCACTCCAGCTGCAGGCCCCAGCTCCACTATCCAATTGGCCGACCGGATAAAATCTAAATCGTGCTCCACTACCATCACGGTATTGCCTCTCTTGATCAGCCGATTCAATATATGCAATAAATATTGTTGGTAGTCTGCTGACAGACCAATACTCGGTTCATCAAAAACATATAAAATGCCCTGCAGATTACTATTCACCTGGTTGATGAGTTTAGTCCTTTGTGCATCTCCTGAAGAAATTTCTGTGCTGGGCGTGCTTAACCGGTACTCTTCCATGCCCAGTCGGATCAGATCATATAGTTGAATAGTGATTTTATCTACCAATACTTTTTCGCCAGCTGAAAGATTGAGCGAATTCAGATTTTCATATAATTCCTGAAGAGAAAGCTCCATCCAGCTATGAAAATTAAGCCCCTGCCAGTGGAAATGGAGATGCGCTGCTTTGATTCTGGCACCTTTACAGCTTGGGCAAACTTTTGAACTGGCAAATTTCAGGATGTTGGGGTTCCTGTCCCTTCTTAGAATATCCTGCATAATGGGTAGCATGCCTTTGTAGTAGCCTTCTTCTCTGGGCTTTGCCTTAATGCCTTCCCATCTCAATCGGGATTCCAAGCCATGCTTGCCATAAAATACCTGCAGTCTGTCACTTCCATTTAACACCACATTCTGCTGTTCAGCATTCAGCGCCTTCCAGGGAATGTCCACACTAAAGCCATGTGCAGCACATACCTTATTCAGTTCCTCCACCGTAATCTGAGAATAAACGATATAGCCATTAGGCAGGGTAGTAGTGATGGCACCTTCCCGTAGCGTTTTATTTTCATCTCCTATTAATTTATCAAGATCGATGTACTCTGCTTCCCCTAAGCCGCGGCACACTTCACAAGCGCCTTTGGGGTGGTTGAAAGAAAAGAGCGACTTGCTCATGGTTTCCTTTGCTGAATAGCGGGCAAACAAAATTCTAAATATGGCTGTGAGCTCAGAAAGCGTCCCAAAAGTGGTATTGATAGATTGAAATCGTTTTGATTGCTCTACCTTAATGACTGGCGGTAAATCCTGAATATCATCCACCTCTGCAGTCGGAATTAGCTGTCCATTTTGTTGGTTATAAGCAGGTAAACTCTCCAAAAAATAGCGGTAGCCTTCATTAGCAATAACGCCCATAGCGAGGGAAGATTTGCCGGAACCCGACAAACCCGTCACCACAATCAGCTGATCTTCGGGAATAGTGAGATCAATGTTTTTAAGGTTATTCTGATGGGCGTTGATAATCTTCATTGATGCTTTGTTTATGGGGACTTTTTGAGCTACCTGCTTAGTGCAAGACAAAGGTAAAAAGAATACAGGCGCATGAAAGGCTGAAGGAGCAAAGGTTTCTGAAGGCTTTAAAGGATTTTGTTTGATTACAAAGCTTCGCAATGTTGAAAAGATTCCTAATGAGGATTTTTGGGAGTTTATACCTAATTAGGTGGGGTTCTTATTCAACTCTCAGCTACAAGAATAAACTACCATTATCACACTTTTCCCTCAATTTTATGTAAAAAGTACTACCTACTTATAAGTGTTTTTCTGTGCTATTCAAAGAAACATTAACATATGAGGGGGTGAAAATTATGTTCAAAACTGTAAATAGTTTAAGTTTAACATTAGGATTTTAAGACATCTAATGGACAATTTTATATCTTATAATGGATTACCAGTAAGTTCAGGAGGCGGACATGGGCTTGGTAAACTGAAACCCTTTGAAGCTTACCAGAAAACTAAGGAATTTCTGCAAAAGTTTGGTGATAACTCTTTTCCGAACTTGATTACGCTTGAACAATATAAAGCTGAGAATAATGAATACAATTCATCTGAACTTCATTGGGAGGCGAGAAAGAAATTTGGTTGGCTACCGAGAAAAGAGGTATGGAAATTTCCAGAAGGGAAGCAAAGGCTATGGCATTGGAATATAGCGTATCGAAGAAAAGATGCGGCAATCAAATATTTGGAGAAGCTGGAGGAATTACCAAAACACCAATTTGGCCCTTTGGACATACGCATGAATTGGCAATTTAAGCTGATTGACTTACAAACTAAGAAATTGCTTCCTGGCCAGCATCGGTTACCAACTATTGACTTTAGAATTCCTAATAACTCCGCAAGACTTACTCTTTCTCATACATCCACATTGGCAATTTGGCTTGCCTTTCCGTTTTCAGATCCAGAGAATGAGGAATTTCAATCGTATGTAGCTGAAATGAAGATGCATGCACCTTTCGAATTTTCTCAAAAACATTGGCGTTTTTGGAAAAAATCTGAAAGCGGAAATTGGCATCCATCAAAGATTAAAATCTAAACTCTGCCAAATATTTATTGCAAAAACAACTACCTACATGTAGGTATTTTGCGGTGCGATTCGATGAAATATTAGGATTAGATATGGTAATAGTTTATGTTCAGGTATTGTAAGTTCGGTACTGTTATAAAAGTTAATACTATTTTAAATTGTGATTGGCTTTTGTTGGTATCGATTTGTTAAGTGCAATAACTTTATGGAGATAAAATCACTTCTAAAACATAAGGTCAATCTCTCTGAAAAGGATATTAAATCAGTTGATCAAATAGAGCAAAGGATTAAAACTCTTTTCAATTCCGATGATGACTTTCAGAAATTCACTCTCCCAATTCTTAAACTTTTACATGATGGCCATGATGTAAACCCCATCAACTTTATTGAAAGTGTATTTCTGGATTTTAATATTATCCGAGCAAAGACTGAATTGCATAAATCAAGAATTTATGACCAACTGGAGAAGGTCATGGATGAGTGTAAAGATCTTGATCTAGTAAAAATGTATAGAGATATCATTTCGGATTTATTTGATCCTTATATTAATCTAATGGCTGCAAGCCTTCAATTCATAAAAGGAAAGTTTGTTAGCATCCAGCAGACTAATTTGTCACAATCTGAATTCAACAAATATGAATTTGTAATATCAAAAATTCCTAACAACGACTTATTAAATGGATACAACTCTATTGTTAGAAATGCCATATCTCATGCTGGATCGGAAGGAATAATTTATGAGGAAGACGCAGTGATTTTTAGGAATATCAAAAGAGTTACATCTCCAGAAATTAACTATGTAAAATGGACTTACTATGATCTAAAGGAAAGAATTCATGACTTGATGAACTTCATTCATGGTGTCGATTGTGCAGTAGAAATTTTTGGTTTCGATTCAAGTAATATAATTCTTACCACAGAATCTTTATCCACAAAATTTATTGACGAAATCATGACAAAGCAACAGCGTCAAAAATTTCATGATAACGTTGAAAGCTCACTTATCAAAATAACCCAGAATCCGTCTTTTTCTCTCAAGCAGAAATTAGATGTTCTCACTTCCTTGTTTTTCATTGAATGTAGAAAAAGAGACCTTGAAATAACAAGCGTAGCGTTTCAAGATAATAGCAAAACTACTTTATTAGAAGTTCCTTGCCTTAATACAGATATCAGCATCGAAAATGAAGTGTTGAGTAGGACAATGGTGCTTCTGAGATATGGAATTATTAGTGTTACATTCTACAAATTCAAATACGAGTATTGTCAGATACAAGAATCTGCATTGGATCACCGTAATCAACTAACTGTAGTTGTCAAATTTAAAGATCTGGATGATTATGGAAAAGAAAACTTAGGCATGTATGATTTGCTTTATGATTGTTCACTCTATATTAATAAAGTATTCACTCCAATTGAAGTGGATTTTGATGAGTTGGAAAGGTTGGACTATACAAGTACAGGAAGAAGATTCCCGAAGAAAAAAAGAAAAAGCACCTAAAAAATGCTATGGATGAGGTTTATCAATTATGAAACTTAGGTCGCATCTACAATGTGATCTAGGCTTAATAAATTTACTATAAGGTGTAACTATGAGCTAATGAAAAGGTTAATGCTTTCTACTCACCACTAATGGCTTGGCTTTTCATCCAACAATATTAAAAATCAAATAATGACGAAAGCAGCTCCAAAGGTGCAAATAATGCTTGATTATAAAATTTACTTTGGGGTAGAACCTCCAAAAGATAGAATTTCGTTAATCAAGCATATTTCGAAGGAAAGTATACTATATGAAATTGTGGCTTTAAATTATCGGCTCAAACCGAAAGACAAATTTCATATAGACAACAGCTTTGAAACTCAAGTCAAAGAGTTAAAATATTTTACGAAGACTCCGGAACTTTTTACAAAATATTCAAGTGTTGCAGAAAAATACACTAAAAGTAAAAAGGATTATCCAAATATATTCAACAGACAGGCTTGTTTGTTTGCTATTGAAGAAATCATCAATTCTGAGGTAATGCAGAATAATGACAATTTTGTTATGGCAAGAGTTGAAGTTTGGGAATCAATAGTTCAATATTTATTAGCCGTCAACTACGAAATAACCCAAATTAAAAATGAGAAGGATGATAATAGATCAAGTTTTGAATCTCTTAATCCTAAATTACTTCCACTGAATGAGCTATCAATAGAAACTGACCAACTATTTACCCCTTACCGTGGCTATTGGTTAATCGATTATTTCCTGAATAAGTCAGGACTTTCCAATGAAGTAGAAAGCTATTTTAAGGAAACTTACGGAATTGAGCCTCATCATTTTATCTTTCAACTGATGAATATGTATATAGCTAACAATCGTGAGAACCCAGAATTAAATTTCTTTTACCTTATTCCAGATGGTCACCAAAGTCTTTTTGATAAACTAAGCAAACGCATTGCTAACAAAGAAACTTATAAACTAATAAGCATTAGAAAATCACCTTTTATAAAAGTTGGTAATCTTAAATACTTGATAGGTGACAACTCATTCCTAATTGAAAAAGCATACTCTCAATTTTTAAATGACTTTTGGTTTGATAGAGTTAAACATTTAAAAGACGGCAAAGGCAAACCAAAATATACAATCAATCTTTATCGTAGTGAATTCGGTTATTTCTTTGAAAAATACCTTTCTCAAGTTTTAACAAAGAGTTTTGAGAATTGCAAATATTCAAAACTTTTGATGTTTGATCATTTAAAAATTAATACTGCAAAGGGGCAAATTGAAATAGCTGATGTATATTTTCGCTACAGCAGTAAAATATTGCTTGGTCAAGTAAAATCAGGCAGTATTTACGACAAAGAGAAATTTGGAGGAAGTGTTGAATCTCTTTACAAAAACGATAGGAACAAATTCTTTGAAAATTTTGGAGTGAATCAAGTTATTGATTCTTTGACAAATATGGATAAATATGTTCAGAAACTTGATGCTAAATTTCCTAAAGGCCATACTTATGAAGTTTACCCTTGCATTATTGTTAATGACAAAGCATTTCAGACACCATTAATGCCAGACACTTTCAACATTAGATTTCAAGAGCTTTTAAGAAATTTTAATATCAAAAAAGTTAGAGTAAACCCATTGACAGTACTTCATATAAATGATTTAGAAAGATTAGAAGACTCTCTTAATAAAAATCCTAAAGAGATTTGGGAGCTCCTAAAAATTAATCATAAAGACAAAAGATTCATTCCTCCGTTCTACAGTATCATTAACCGCAAATGGAAAGGTAGACAATATCCTCCACGAGTTTTAGAATTGTTTAAATCACTTATACATAAATATAAGCCAGATGAAGCTAACATAGCAATTGAATAATGAGACCAATAGCCCCCCTCCACAAAACCCTCACCCTCCTCATCGCCACAGTCTGGTTGGTGAACGGGCTTATTTGCAAGGTGCTTAATTTGGTGCCAAGGCATCAGGAGATAGTAGCCAGCATTTTAGGAGAAGAATATGCAAGGCCGCTCACCATTTTAATTGGCATCTCAGAAATAATAATGGCTCTCTGGATTTTGTCGCGCTTCAAACCCAAATGGAGTGCCATCACCCAAATAATTGTAGTAGCCACCATGAATATGCTGGAGTTTATACTCGTGCCACACCTGCTGCTTTGGGGAAGATTTAATGCTTTGTTTGCGTTATTATTTATTCTGATAGTATATTACAATGAATTTATACTGAAGCAGAGACTAAATCCTCAAAAAACATAGTGAATTGGCTTAAAAATCACCCTTTTGCAGTAGAAACCTATTTTGAGAGCTCCATCGTGCTCACTTATGCTATTGCCAAAGAGGAGGTGCAGAGCCTTATTCCCGACTGCCTGGAGTTGGATACTTTTGATGACAAATGGGCTTTTATAGCCCTGGCCATGGTCAGTACCAAAGCTTTACGGCCGAAAGGATTTTCCAAAGCGATGGGTAATGATTTCTTTTTAATCGGTTACCGGGTTTTTGTGCGCTATACCGACAAAAGGGGCAAGAGCTTGCGCGGATTATATATTTTAAAGTCCGAGACCAATAAAAGTAAAATGTCGTTTTTCGGTAATATTTTCACTCATTACAATTATACTACCACAGATATTCGTTTTAGAAAGGAGGGAGAACAACTGACTGTTCAATCACACAAATCTGCTTTGAATGTTACGGTTAATTCAGGCGCTGATGATATTGTTTTACCCCAAAACTCACCTTTCAGCAATTGGAAAGAAGCCAGGCGCTTTGCAGGTCCTTTGCCTTTTACCTTTACAGTAAATGAGGCAAAGAAAGAAGTGTTAATCATAGAAGGAGTGAGGCAGAATTGGCAACCACAGCCGCTCCAGGTGGAAAAAGCATCCGTAGGATTTGTGAAGAGCAAAGGTTTTAAAAATATACAGTTGGCCAATGCATTTGTGGTGAGTAATATTCCCTACTACTGGAAAAAAGGAAAAGTGGAGCGATGGAGTTAAAAAGAAGGAAATTTCAGGGAGTGCTCAATATCTTAAGCTTTAACAGGCATTTCTACGTATTGGGTTTAATCACTTTGGCTATCATTATAGCCGGCTTAATGGTTTTCAATGTGCCGGTTTTATGGTTTTGGATCATCACAACGGCTTTCTTGTACGGACTTGTGATGCCTTTAATCGTTTCTGCTTACGTGTATGACTTCTCCGGGTATTATGATTTTAACTGGCTGAAAATGCTACAATTGTCTGGCACAAAACCAACACAAATAGTGAATATCAATGCAGGTTTTGATGAAACAAGCTTTATCCTGGAAAGTAAATTTCCTGAAGCAGCGTTAAGAGTTTTTGATTTTTATAATGCGAAAAAGCACACCGAACCTGCCATAGTGAGAGCAAGAAAAGTGAGCAAGGTCTATCCCGGTACAGCTCAAATAGCATCTGATAAAATACCTTTACCGGATCAGTCGGCTGATTTGGTTTTCCTGCTTTCTGCGGTGCATGAGATCCGCTCTCATTCGGAAAAGCTAGCATTTTTAAAGGAATGCCATAGAATCTGCAAGCCTGAAGGGAAACTTATTACAGTAGAGCATTTGCGTGATGCTTCTAACTTTTTTGCCTTTTCCATAGGTTTTACGCACTTTTTCTCACGAAATACCTGGAAGAAAGCATTTCAGGAAGCTGGTTTCTCTGCGATTGAAGAGACTAAGTTCACCCCTTTTATGTCGGTTTTTAAATGTAGTCGCTAATTATTGAGCATGCATATTCATTTTAAATTTATTGGGATTTTGTTAATGGTATTGGCTTTCGTTCACGTCATTTTTCCCAGGTACTTCAACTGGAAAGTAGAGCTGAAAACCTTGAGCTTAATCAATCGGCAAATGATGACAGTGCATACATTTTTTGTTGCTTTGGTTGTTTTCCTCATGGGTTTGCTCTGTGTCACATCAACAAATGAATTGATCGAAACACCATTGGGTAAAACTATTTCTCTGGGGTTTGCAATTTTTTGGTTGCTTAGGCTTTTTATTCAGTTCTTTGGCTATTCCATGGAGTTGTGGAAAGGCAAACGTTTTGAAACGGTTGTTCATGTTGTTTTTATAGGCTTTTGGGTTTATTTAAGTACCGTTTTCTGGTTGAATTATGCGGGGTGAGGTAGTCCTTAAAAAGCCTTATGTCTACCTTTTTCACAAAGTTAAATTAGCACGTCATTCCCGCCCAGGCGGGAATCTGATCATTTAAACCGCAGGTTTAGATATCTCTAATAATCCTGCTTAGATAACAATGCTTCGCATCGTTTTACAGATTCCCGACAGCTTTCTCCGTTGCTCTTCGAAACCTTCGGGAATGACGCTATCTAATGAATTAATAATTTTGAAATTAAGATATTTATATTTTTAAATATTATTTGAAGTGCCTATCTTTAAATACCTATGAGAGCGAAAGGAGGATACGTTTATATAGTTAGTAATGTAACGAGAAGCACCTTGTATATAGGTGTAACCTCCAACCTAGCTGAGAGAAGCTACCAGCATAAATTTGAGGAGGGCTCAGGGTTTACTAAGAAATATCATTGCACTGATCTAATTTATTATGAACTTTTTGAGTCCATTGAAGAAGCGATTACCAGGGAGAAGGTGTTGAAGAAGTGGAACCGGCAATGGAAAATTAATTTGATCCGTGAGAAAAATCCTTTGTTCAAGGATTTATATGATGAGGTAGCTGAAATGAAGTAGTAAATATCAATTCAATTTATTTCATAATCTCAATTAGCACGTCATTCCCGCGCAGGTGGGAATCTTTTAATTTAAACCGCAGGTTTAAATATCTTTAATCTCTTCATTGATAACAATGCTTCGCATCATTCTAAAGATTCCTGACATTTTCCTCGTGCCTCGTAAAATTCTGGAATGACGCACCTGATAAGGATTGGGTTAAAAATACTGTTAGATAATTTAACCTAAACAACCTCCTTGGCCTTGCCAACCAAATCCTCCAAAATCATATACAAACACGGAACGATCACCAGAATAATGGCGGTGGCGAAAACAATCCCGAAACCTAATGAAATAGCCATGGGAATCAGGTTGTTAGCCTGGTTGCTGGTTTCCAAAATGATAGGAGCAAGGCCTCCGAAGGTGGTCAATGTAGTGATGATGATAGGGCGGAACCTCCGCGTTCCGGCTTCATGCACTGCGTCAAATACCGACTGGTCTTTGCGCTTTTTGTTGGCGTAATCAATCATTATCAGTGAATCGTTTACCACCACCCCAGAAAGGGCAATAATTCCCATCAGGCTTACCAGCGAAAGATCGTAGCCAAGTAGGATGTGACCAATAACAGCACCCACCACACCAAATGGAATAGCTGAAAGCACTATAATCGGTTGCAGATAATTGCTGAAGGCTATTGCTAGCAAAGCATAAATCAGCAGTAAAGCCAGCGCAAAACCACCAGTTAGACTAGCGGTAGATTCCCGCATATCAGATTGGCCGCCTTCGAAGCTCCAGCTGATGCCGGGGTAATCTGCCTTTAATCTTGGGAGTTCTGTCTTATTCAAGGAAGCTAAAATTTGCGTGACAGCACTGGCGGGTTCAGCATCCATGCCTACAGTTACCACTCTACGACCATTTCTACGATTAATAGAAGTGAAAGCTTCCCGTTGCTCCACCGTGACGACATCATACAATGGCACTTCAGTGCTATCGGGCGTGCGCACCACAAAATCTTCCAGGTTATAAAAATCGCGTCTTTCATCCAACGGTAACTTCACCCTGATTTCCACTTCATTATTTCCACGTAATTGCCGCATGGCGAGTGCTCCAAAAAATGCGTTTCTTACTTGCTGTCCTACATCGTTGGAGGTCAGACCCAATAGCCTTCCTTCAGGAAGCAGGTGAAAATCCAGCTGCGTTTTTCCTTTATCGTAATTGTCGTTGACATCACGTGTGTTTTCATAATTCTGCACCCGCTCCAGAAAAACTGCGCTGGCTTCTTCCAGTACATTAATATCCTCATGCGAAAGATCCACACTAATGTCTTGCTGATAGCCACCAGGCCCACGTTCTGCCTCAAAAGAAATCTGGTCTACCCCTTCAATATCGCCCATTTCATCGCGCCATAGTTCTATCACTTCGTTGGCGGTCATGTCCCTTTCATCGGGTGCCTTCATTACAATCTCAATATCTATAAAATTCTGGTTCCGCACATTGGTTTTAATGCCATCTGCCACTTCATAGAGGTTGTGCTTGTCAAACATTTCAAAACTGGATTCAGTGATTTGCTGAGCGATTTTAGCTGCCTGTTCCGGAGTGGTACTTACCGGTAGTCTCACGCCTGCCTCAATTTCATCGGCTGCCACTTCCGGCATTAAAACAATCCCCATATGATCGCTGAGTCCGTAGCCGCCCACCATCAATAATAGCGCAATGGCAATACTGAGGGTGATGTAACGGAAGTCTAAGCAGCGTTTTAGGAATGGATTATAGTAATTGTTGACAAATCGCTCAAAAGCTTTAGCTACTTTTTGCTGCAGATTTTCAAATTTTTCTAGAAAGCGTGATTTCTTCTTTTTCCTCTTTTTACTATGGCCAAGGTGGCTTGGGAGAATAAACAGCGCTTCAAATAATGAAATGGCCAACACAATAATTACAACTGCCGGAAGCGGCCACCAGAATTTACCCGTGCTACCAGGAATAAAAAGTAGAGGGACAAAGGCAATAATATTGGTAAGAATACTAAATACTACAGGCTTGGCGATATCCCGTGTGCCTTTTATGGCAGCTTTAAGAGGCGACATGCCCTGCTGCCTGTATTCGTGAATGTTTTCGCCCACCACCACTGCATCATCTACCACGATACCCAAGACCACCAGGAAACCAAACATCGAGATCATATTAATACTGATATCTACCAGCGGCAAAAATAAAATTCCTCCGATAAAAGAAATGGCCATACCCAGCATCACCCAAAAGGCAAGTTTGTATTCGAGGAACAATGTAAGGATGAAAAGGACGATAAAAATAGCAATAACCCCGTTTTCGGTAAGCAGTGAGAGCCTTTCTTTGTAATCTTCTGCGGTGTTGCTGTCAATTCTCCATTTAACGCTGGGAGGCAGTGAGGATTCGTAGCTGCTCATTGTATTTTTTACAGCTTCCGCTATTTCCAGCGGAGATTGATTACCAATCCGATAAATAGTGAGATCCACCGAGTTTTGCTGATTAAACTGGCCATGAAAGCCGATTTCTTCAAAGCCATCAGTGATCTCTGCTATGTCGCCCAGGGTGACCACCGCCCCGGATTCTCCCGTCACTATCCTGATTTGGGCGTATTCGTCAGCCCACTGCTTCCGCTCTTTCATCCGAAGTAAAATCTCCCCGGTGTTAGTTTCAACTGCTCCGGCAGGCACATCTTCGCTGCTTTGTTGGATAATATTGGCCACATCTCCCAGGGTGAGGTTGTATTCTCTTAGTTTGTATCGTGGGATTTCAACATGAGTAACAAAATCGGGTACATTGCCAATTTCTACCTGTGTAATGGATTCATTGTTAAGGAGTTGATTGCGAAGTTGTTCAGCCAATACGCGCAAGGTCCAGATGTCCTCATCTCCATATAAACCAATCTCAATAACCGAACGCTGCCGGGATTGCAGTCGAACCTCTGGTTCTTCAATTTCATCCGGGAAAGTCCGAATTCTTGCTACCGCCTGGTCAATTTCCTGGAAGGCATTGATGCGGTCTGCACCTGCCACCAATTCAATACTCACCGTTCCGGATCCTTCTTCAGCCGTGGAAACCACCTCTTTTATACCCTGAATGCCACGGACGGATTCTTCCACGGGGAGTAGTATTCCCTGCTCTACTTCTGCCGGTGCTGCACCCGGGTAAACCACAAAGATTTCTACTATGTCCAACTGAAATTGTGGATACACTTCTTTTTGCACGCTGTACATAGTATACCCACCACCAACAATGAATAGGATCATTAATAAATTGGCAATAATGGGGTTTTTAGCCATATAGGCAATTGGCCCCTTGCTTTTCTTTACTTCGTCAATTTCATTATTTTCGTGTTGACTCATTCAGTTATTTTTCTTTTTCCTGTATTATTCAGTGGTTGAAGAATTTGTACTGTCTTTTTTACCATTTTCTTGCTCCTGCTTTAATCGAAGTTGCACACCATTGGCCACCGTGGCCAAACTTGACGTAACTATAGTATCCTGGTCGTTCAAACCTGAGGAGATATATGCGTACCGGGCATCCTGCAAAATAATCTCTACCTCTTTAATGTTGAGCTTATTATTGTTCATCACCCATACGGTTTCATTTTTTCGGACGTAATCTCGTTTAAGTCGTACAACATCTTTAATTTCTTCTGCTTCAATATTTACTTCCACAAAAGCATTAATGAGCAGAGCGGGCTTTCCTGTATTTTCCTCCTGAAGCGCCAACGGATCTTGTATTGATACAATGAGCCTTGCCATCCGCGTTTGGTTTTCGAGTGCACCTATCAATTCACGCAAATTACCCAATCTAAAGCTTCCTTTTTTCCATGCTTTATTATCCAGAATTTTCACATTTGATCCGTTTGAATCCTCGTTGGCGGCAAACTTTAACCATGGAAGTTTCGAAACGGGCAAGCTTACCACTACCCAGTATTCGTCAGTGGAAACAATTCTGCCAAGGTTATCGCCTACTGCTACCTGCGATCCCTGATTCATGTTTCTACTGATAATTTGTCCATTAAAAGGTGCTCTGATGGTAGTACGTTGTAAATTCAGACGTGCCTGGTTTACTGAGGCTTCTGCTGCTTTATACCTTGCTTTAACAGCATTTAATTGTGGTTCTCGCAGTACAAGGCTTTCATCCATCCCGGCAACTGTATCGCCAATGAGTTTATAATCCTGGCGTGCAATATCTTGTCGACCTTGTTCAATATTTAAATCAGATTGCGCCTGCATCAATTCACTTTCTCTTAACTGGAGGGAGTTTCGGTAGTCGGCAGGATCAATCTGGAGTAACATTTCTCCTTTCTGTACTGTGGCCCCTGGTGTAAATTGATCGGCTCTGCGTGTTATTTCTCCACTCACCCTTGGGCTCAGCATAACAACTTCAGCAGGCTGCACATTTCCAGTAGCCTCAAACACCGGTGAAAATGAGCCGCGTTCCGCTGTGACAATTTCTACCAGCATTGCAGTTTCTTTACTGGCGCCTGTTTTGGAGGCACTTGGTTCCGTCATAAAAATGAGGAGCGTAACAGCTACTGCAGCTGCTATAATAACTATAGAAATAATAATGGTTTTCTTCTTACTCATGCTATTTCGTTTCATTTCAGGCCTGATTTCCTGGCCATATGCTTTAATTTACAGGTTCCTCTTCAATTTCTGCGCTCAACTCAAAACCTCCTGCCAATGCGCGGTAGAGAGCAATTCTAAATTCGAGGAGATTGAGCTTAGCAGTGATCAAGTCCCTGCGCAGTTGTTGCTCCTGGTTAAGGGCCGTTAGCACTGCAAGGTAATCGCTTAGCCCATTAAAATATTCCATTCGCAATTGCCTGCTTACCTTATCTGCCAGGTTTACCTGTTGTTCTAACGCATCTATTACATCTACCTGGTTGTTCTCCTGCACCAGCGCATCTTCCACTTCCCGGAATGCCACCAATACTGTTTGACTATACTCGTAAAATAATTGATCTTTTACTGCTTCTGTTCTATCTACTTCTGCACTTAAGCGCCCACCATAAAAAATTGGGGCGAGTAAATTACCGGCCAACGAGTAGGCATAGTTATCAAAAAGGTTCTCAAAATTATTGGATCGAAAGGATAGGTTTGTATTTAAGGTTAAACGAGGATATTGATTGCTGATGGCAGCAGCCAGTTCTCTGTCAGCTGCTTTTAAGGTACTGAAAGAAGCCTGCACATCAGGTCTTCTGGTAATTAATTCTGCTGGTATTCCTGTTTTTGGTAAGGGAGGCAAATCAGGTAAGGAATCCAATATTGGTTGTTGAAGGTTTTGAGGAGCACTACCCAAAAAAATGGCAAGCTGATTTTTTAGCAAACCTATACGCATTTCTACCATTGATTTTTGCTGGCTGGTAGATTCTACCAATTGCTCTTGTCTGAGTATATCTACCGCTTTAATCTGACCACTACCAAAGCGAGCACGAATCAGTTTCAAAATCATCTGGTTCGTTTCAATTTGTTGCTGTAAAATCTGCTGCTGCACGGTAGAAGCTTCTAATCGGTAGTAAATTGTTGCTACATCAGCCGATAGCAAAATTGAAGCAGCTTTCATGTCATATAAAATAGCATCAGCTCTGTATATCTCAGCATCAACAAGTGCTCTGAGTCTACCCCAAACGTCCACCTCATAGCTTGCCCTTAATCCAAATTGCACATTTTCCCCACCCACAAAATCCGGCTCCGGCCTGCTAAAGGCACTTTGAATGAAACCACTTATCTCAGGAAACAGACTCGATGATTCACGATCTACCAAAGCTTGTGCGGCTTCGTATCTTTTAAGTGCAGCGCGTAAAGTCAGGTTGGAGTCCAGCGCAAAATTTACAACCTCATTGAGTTGTTGATCATCGAAACTCAACCACCATTCTTCTGGCATTTCCAAGGTTCCGGTATCAGAAAATTGCCCGGAAGTCTCAAAAGGAAGATCGGTTTGTACTGTTTTAGTGGCACAACCCCAACAAAATTGTATAATCAGAAGTCCCAGCAGATTGAAAGAAAATAGTTTAAGCCGTTTTATATCAACAGTAGGTTGAGATGTACAATTAGGTGCGTTTTCTTTCATTTTTTCCTTTGGGATGATAAATCTGAAGACTAACCTAATTATAAACCCTTATAATGCTTTGATGTTTCATTTTTCTGCAGGTCAATGTATTCTAAACATGTTGAATCTTAATAATTTGGGCTTGCTTAAAAAGTCTCAGGTGCCTTAAATACAATCGGGCAAAGTGAAGATGTATGCCTATACTTCGAACTGAAGCCCGGGAAGTAGTTGAGGTGCCTGAGCCTAACGCATTAAAAAATCAAATTTTGATTTTTTAATGCAAAGCTTTTGAAGTATTATACTAAAACAGCTTGCACATGCTGAAAAACTATAACCAAATAATCATTACTTATGTTTACATATACAAGATTTTTCTAAGTTTCACTGTTTTTAAGCACGCGCTAATTTGAAACCATCAATGTCCTGGCAGGTTAGTAGTTTTATGTTGTAATAGCGATAATGGAAATAATCAAGTATAGTAAAATGTCGTTTAGTTAAGACCATTTTCCTTCCATGCAGGGAAGGATGCATGGTGGAGGTTTATATGAACTCTTAACTAAGTTACATAAATATTACAAAACAGGAAAAGAAGGATTGGGAGATAGCAAAATTGATCAAATATTTGGTACGGATAAAAGGGTAGTAATCTTAGGAATTGCCAGAATGGCTGATGCCATGGGGAATTCCTTTTTGATTGTAGTATTACCCTTATATATAGCCAGTGAAAGTATAAATGGAGATTTTTTTGGGTTTACTGAATCTCTTATAACCGGCATTATATTAGGAGTTTTTGGTCTCGTCACTAGCTTTTCTCAACCCTTTGCAGGCAGACTGTCAGACATGTTAGGGAAACGAAAGCTCTTTGTCCTATTGGGATTAGTACTATTTACAATCGCCAACTTTTCCTACTCTTTTGCTCATAGTTATACACTGTTAATGATTATCCGAGTTTTTCAGGGACTAGCTGCAGCATTTACAATAACAGCGAGCTTAGCGATGGTGAGTGAGTTGAGCCAGAATAAAACGAGAGGCAATAATATGGGTGTCTACAATACCTTTCGCTTAATTGGGTTCGGATTGGGGCCTCTTGCCAGCGGTTTTCTTGTGGAATGCGGGCCTTATAACTTACTTTATATTGGTGAAATTGATGGCTTTGTCGCTTCTTTCTGTATTGCAGCTATGGCTGCTCTTGTAAGCGCATTGCTTGTAGCTTTCCTGGTTTCAGATCCAGAAGATACTCAACCCAGCAAGAGAAAGATGAAAATCCGTATTAAGTCAGAATCGGATGGAAGAATGCTTGATCCTATTTTTGCCTTGGCAATTGCGACACTTGCAATGAGTTTTGGCTTTTCCCTTCTGGCTCCCATTGAGGCTGAAGTAAATGAAAGGCTATCTCAGGGGGCCTTTAAATTTTCCCTCGAGTTCAGTGCTTTAATAGGAGCCCTGGCTATTACGCAACCAATTATGGGGAAACTAAGCGATCGATACGGCAGAAGAATATTTATTGTGATAGGCTTAATTAGCCTTATCCCGGTATTGATTTTGGAGGGATTAGTTGTTGAATCCTGGCAGTTAATGGTTGCACGAGCATTGCAAGGGATCAGTGCTGCGATGGTATTTGCACCCTCCTTGGCTCTTGCAGGGGATTTAGCAGAGAGCGGTCAGACAGGCTCCCAACTTTCAGTGGTGACAATGGCCTTTGGTTTAGGAATTTCCTTAGGATCATTTGTTTCTGGTTACGCGATAAGGTTCGGTTATGTAGTGCCATTTATAGTAGGCGCAGCTATGGCTGCATTAGGTGTGTTAGTGGTCACCACGCAAGTGCCAAGAAATGTGGAGAACGATGGTTAGATTTCTGTGAATTATTGCAGATTTATTGTGGATGTAAAGCGGAATTTGTTTTCTGAGCACAAAATTTTTGCTGATAAACCTTTTTAAATAAGCATTTATTGCTGTTTATTTGCAACTATGTTGCGATACTTACTATTTGTAAAACTCTTTTTTTTCTTTTTGATTATACAATCGGCTTTAAGTCAATCCTTTGTAGAGGTGAATGGCATTGCTCTGGATGCTGAAAGCAAAGGCACGATTGAAGGTGTTCTTATCCGCGCAGAAGGTTATAAGCAGTCAAGTATCAGCAATGAGGAGGGGAAGTTTCAAATGAAGTTGCCTGCAAATACCCATCTTCGCCTTATTTTATCTCATATTTCCTATGTAAATCAGGTGTTTCATTTAGATACTAATGACTCAGCTACATCCATACAAGTGACATTGCAGCCTGATATCATAGCCTTGAAGGAGGTTTCTGTCCAGCAGAATTCTCTAATTATGAAGCAAATTGACAGAAGCCAGTCGGTAGCTATTGCAGATAAGGAATTTCTGGAAAGAAATAATACGGGTACTTTTTCAGGAGCCATTGCTTCACTACCCGGTATCAATTCCATGAATGTTGGGGTAGGAATTGGCAAGCCAATGGTGCGAGGGATGAGTTTTAACAGGATTTTGGTGAATAACCGAGGAATTAAACAGGAGGGACAGCAGTGGGGAGCCGATCATGGACTGGAGGTTGATCCTTTCGATGTTGATAGAGTAGAAATCATTAAAGGACCAGCTTCTTTATTGTATGGACCGGACGCCCTGGGAGGAGTGATCAATATTAAACCCGAACCAATACCTGAGTCCAATAGCCTCAAATTGGATCTTGTATCTTCCTACCAATCTAATAATCATGCTTTTTCACAATCTGCCCGTATCTCTGGCAGGCAGAATCAATGGGTTTATGCTGCAAGAGTCACACATCAGGATTATGGGGATTACGGTGTCCCTGCTGATGAATTTACCTATGCAGGATTTAATTTACCAATTTATGAAAATAGGCTAAAAAATACTGCAGGTGAGGAATTGCATTATAGTTTCATGACAGGATTTGTAAAAGATAATTTCAGAACTAAAATGCATTTTACTTCTTTCAATCAAACAGCAGGAATATTCACAGGAGCCATAGGAATTCCCAGAAGCTATAGTTTAAGACATCAGGGAGATTTTCGAGATATTGAGTTGCCGAGGCAAGAGAATCAGCATTTAATGCTTGTAAATCAAACCATTATTAATGTGGGTGCCAACAAGTTGGAAATTGACTTAGGAGTACAAAGAAATAGCAGAAAGGAGTTTTCTTTTCCTGAAGCACATGGCGTTTCCGCGCTCATAGGAAGTAGCCTGGCACTTGATCTTTCTTTAAACACCTACACAGCAAATGTGAAATATGAATTAAACCTTGCTCCCAATCATCAAACTTTAATAGGAACTCAGCTGCAATGGTCTGAAAATACCTACGGTGGATTCGAGTTTTTACTACCAGCTTACACATCAAGTCAATTAGGAGCCTTTGCGTACCACGTGTGGGATATAAATTCGCAATTTGTTTTAAATGCTGGCATTAGGTATGATCAGGGTAATCATTCTATTCAGCAACATCTGCAACCTCAGTATGACAGAGGTACTTTGGAGCCCACGGGAGAATTGATGGAAAGAACCCCGTCTTTTGAAAGGAATTTCGAAAACTTTAGTGGAGGCCTGGGCTTAAATTTTATTTTAAATCCTAACAACAATTTTAAATTAAATATAGGAAATAGCTTTCGATTTCCTTCAGTAATTGAATTGGCAAGCAATGGGATCCATCATGGAAATTTCAGGCATGAAATAGGTGATCCTGACATGACTATAGAGCAAGGATATCAGCTTGATTTGAGCTTCATGCATGAATCCAAAAAGCTTTTTATTGAGTTGGCAGGGTTCTATGGATACTACAATAATTACATTTATTTGTCGCCAACTGGCCGTTTTACATTTTTACCTGCTGGAGGTACAATGTGGGAATACAGACAGGATGATGCCATATTTATGGGGGGAGAGTTGAATGCGAAATACCAACTCACACAAAATTTCGCAACCGATTTAGGCATAGAGTGGGTGGAAAACCTCAATATAAACTCAAAATTGCCTCTCCCACTTACACCACCTCCTTCCTTCCAATTGAACCTGGAATACACCCTATCCAACAATAAAGTGAAAGGTCTAGAAGATACCCACTTCTTTACCGGTGTTAAGCAGATTTTGGCTCAAAATAGGATAGATCGAAATGAAAGAACAACACCTGCTGCTTTATTGATCCATGCCGGATTGGGAACAGACTTGCTGCTCAAAAACCAGAAAATCCGTTTAAAAGTCAGCGTAAATAACCTCTTAAACACCACCTATTTTAACCATATTAGTCGTTACAGGCTGGTTAATGTACCGGAGCAAGGTAGAAATTTTATATTAAGTATAAATATTCCGCTTTCACTGGAAAAATAACGCAATATAGTTGCGTTAAAGATATTCATGATTTACATTTGCAATCATGTTGCATTAATTAAAAAGCAATGAGTAAGCTTTTAATCTTTTTCTTCTCTATTATACTTTTCAGTGCCTGCCTTAGTAATGCTGACGAAGATACAGCTGATTTTGAAGCTCCCTCCATTTCACCTATAGATGGAGAAAATGCTGTAGTACCTATGCAATTGAGCAAGATACCTGCTGACAATTCTGAAATTCCATTAAGTTTTAAAGTCGAAGATCCGTCCGGAATTTCACAGATTTTAATTGAATCGCACAGTGGTTTTGACGGACACTCACACGGGCGCTTTATTAGAAATTCCGATTTCGTTTTATTCAATTATTACAAAGTGATTGATGAGGAAGTCTTAGGACAACAGGCAGTGTTTGAGAAAACAGTAAAGATGGATCCTAAAATTTACCTCGACGATAGAAATAGTGAAATTATGCAAAATGGTCTCATTTTAGCTGGCCCTTATCACTTTTCTATAAAGGCTACAGATTTGGAAGGCAACGAAACCTCCTACGCTGATAATACTACTTACCATACCACACTTTTCATACAAAGGCAATACGCACCCCTTATTACCATAAATAGTTTTGATAAAGCAACAGGGAATTTGGATGCTACCATTGTCAGAAATATGGATCATGCAGCATCCTCGGATATTGTATTTTTATGGGTTCATATTTCACAGCTAAACGAAGAGAATCCTTCTCAGGATGGTGAAGTGCAAGAGGAGTGGATATGGGGAAATTCTAACTGGCCACATCAATTTAGGGCTAATTCAGGTATTCAACTTCTCAATGCTCAAAATTTAAACCTAGGTGAACTTTTAAATAATGAAGCCAATGTTTTGCAGCTAAATGAAGGGGAGGTTGTAACCATTTGGGCAGAAGATGCCAACGGTAATATTTCAGTTCAAACTATTCAATAATTCAATTAAAAACTAACAATTAAACAATGAAAAATCAAATTTTAAAATTTTGGGCTATAGCGCTACTCATGGTATTTGCAGTGGCTTGTAATGAAGATGATGCTGTGAACGATGTGGAAGAGGAAGTTGATTTCGCAGACATGGAAAGTGACTGGGTGCGTTTATCCTTAATGCACCACGATGAAATTGATATAATGCAGCCAAACACGGGTGAAATTCACTCTTCTGTAGAGGGAGAATTAACTGAAGGTGCATACTACCATACTAGTAATTCAGGTAGATATACAACTTTTATTGAAAGGGAGGAAGGTAAAGTGAGGTTTTTTGATTCAGGCATAGAGAAGCATGATGACCACGGCCATGAATATGCGGCCAAATGGTTAGATATTACCGTTGATGCTCCATTACCTACTCATTATGCAAGTTCTGGTGGACATGCAGTTATTTTCAACGATGGTGATGGCTCAATTACTCATATTAATGAAGCACAGTTAGAGCTACCAGCTTATCAGCCTAATGTAATCTCATTTCCTTCTACAGTTGCTCATCATGGTGCAGGCTTCCGTTTACAAAATGGTAAATTTGCCATCACCTTCAAAAACACAGATGAACCGGGCGGTGTGCCGCAATTGGTCAAATTTGTGGAAAGCAATGGTACTGTAATTGATGATAACGGAGGCGTAGAAGTAGCAAAGATTCACGGTGATGCTGTAAATGGTAAATATGGAGTCTTTGGAGCTACTAGTGGAGTTATTTTGGTAGATGATGAAGATAATATTGATTTGATTGCAAATCCTGAAAATTTAAATGATACCTCAGGAAATTGGGTAGGTAATGTAAAAGGACATGACCATTCTGATTTATTTTTCGGAAGAGCAACAAATGTAGGAGTATTTATGATAAACCCTGTGGCCAAAAGTATGTCTCAGATTTATGCCGGAGCAGATGTTGTAAGTGATATGTTCAGCTTTGACGGTGAATATTACCTTATTCACACCGCTGATAATAGAATAAGAGTATTTGATGCGCATGATGGTGATGAAGTTGCGAACAGAGTAGTAGAGGCGGCCGATATTCCTGAAGCGCACAATCACAGAAATGCTTTATCAGAAATTGAACAATTAAGAAAAATGGACGAACCAAGCCCGGTTTTAGTTACCTCTGATAAATTCCTTTATATTTTAGCGCCTAACAGAACGCAAATAAAAGTGCTGGAAATTGAAGATTTACATCATGTGCATACTATAGAATTGGATCATGCCATTGAAGGAATGATGAAAAATGGCTTCTCTATTGAAGGAGATCAGGGTCATGATCATGAGCATTAAGAGTAGTTTGGATACATACAATTAGTCTCTTATAAACCATGGACGCATTTGCGTTCATGGTTTTTTTTTGACTAATTCATAATTTGATACAATTAAAAATCCTAAAACGATTGAGCCTTTTGATCAGAATGAGGATTCTCATTCAAATCCTTCTTATATAAAAGACCTTTTCTGATGAGCATAACCTGTTGTAAGGTTTGTAAAGAGCTCAAAGCAAACCAGCACTAAATACATTGGTTCAAATTTCATACTTACATAAGTATTCACTATCATTGTTAGCATGCAGCAAGCATGGAACAGATACGCTTTTATTCGTTTTGCCCTCTTTATGGGCCTCGGAATTATCGCTGCGGTTTATTTACCACAATACCAGGCTTTCATATTCTTTACCTTTTTCATATTAGCTTCAACTTATCTCATTTTACAGTTCAAGCGGAGGGTAAAGTTTAAAGGCCTTCTTGCTACCGTTTTCGGTTTAGCAGCTTTTGCAATTTGTTTCAGCTTCGGGTATCTCAATACTTATCAACAAGCCCAAAAATATGAGAAGGAGCATATCTTTAATCTTTCGCAAGGGGATACTCAGGCTTTTAAGGCTCGATTGGTAAATGCAGGCAGAGAAACTGAAAAGACCTACGGTTTTAAAGTGGAAGTGATGGCTTTAAAAACTGAGGAGCAGTGGGTTAATTCCAGTGGAAAAGCCATTCTTTATTTGCAAAAGGACAGCCTATCTAAGAACTTAAAGTATGGAGATATAATTCTTGTCAAAGGTGGTCTGGGTGAGTTGTCAGAGCCTAAGAATCCCGGTGAATTCAATTACAAACAGTTTTTAGGCTATGATCAAATATATCATCAACAGTATGTTCCTCAACACAATTTTAAATTATTAGAGAGAGATCAGGGAAACGTGATCATCGCTTCCTCTATTCATACAAGTCAGTTTCTGGCAGCTCAGTTAGATAAATATATTGAGGATCCCAGGTCATTAGCTATTTCAAAAGCTCTGACTTTAGGCATTAAAGATGAGCTTGATAATGATTTGCGAAATGCCTATGCTGCAGCTGGTGCTATGCATGTTTTGGCAGTTAGTGGTTTGCATGTTGGTATTATCTTTTTAATAGTAGCAGCAGTATTTAAAAAGTGGAGAAAGCAGCGAAATGGAAGAATAGCTTTTACGGTGGTTAGTCTTTTTATTTTGTGGTTTTATGCGTTTGTAACAGGCTTATCTCCATCGGTATTACGGGCAGCCACTATGTTTAGCTTTATCATTATAGCCCAGGCTATGAAACGCAGAACCAATATTTATAATACTGTTGCGGCTTCATCTTTCGTTTTACTCTGTATAAATCCATTTTTGCTATTCTCAGTGGGTTTTCAATTATCGTACCTGGCAGTGGTAGGAATTGTATTTTTTCAACCAAAGATCTACAGGATACTTCAATTTAAGCACCCATTTTTTGATAAAATTTGGGCAATTACGGCTGTTTCCATTGCTGCTCAATTGGCTACAGCACCTTTGGGAATCTTATACTTTCACCAGTTCCCCACCTACTTTTTTCTATCTAATTTAGTAGTAATACCCGCTGCATTCATCATTCTGAACGGAACATTATTATTGCTGGTGGCTTCTGCTATTCCTGTTTTGGCTAATGTAGTTGGTTTAGCCATCGATTATTTTATACAATTTGTCAATTATTTGGTTTTCGGACTTGATGTTTTTCCTCATAGTTTAATTGATGGGATTTATATCACTACTCCTGAGGCATGGTTCATCTATATCATTATTGGTTGCTTTGCACTATTAATTACAGAGAAAAAGTTGGGGTATTTGAAAACGGCCTGTGCTTTAACCTTACTGTTTTCCATCTCGATCATCGTGAGACAGTATGAAAACTTTGAAAATAAGAAATTTACTGTGTATAGCACCGGTAAATCCGAATCAATGGCATTGAAAGTCGGTTTTCAGCAATTCTTAAATATTTCTGAGGACTTATATGAAGACCAAAACAAGCTAAAGTTTCATATCTATCCAAGTGTTCTGCAGTCAGGAATTATAGATTTTGAGTCTGCAAAACCTGAACACCAATCTCTGCCATTTGAAAATGAATTGGCTTTCGAGATAGTCGTTTGGCAATCAAAAAGAATAGTGAATTGGAACAATGAGTTACAGCCTAATTTGTCAATGAAATCTCCAATTCCTATCGATTACCTCATATTAAGTAAAAATGCTGTACGGAATCCGAATCAAATTTTTAAAATTTTCAAACCTAAATTGATCATTCTAGCTTCTAATAACTCATATTATAATATTCAAAACTTAAAAGTTTACTTTGAAGCTGAAAATATCGACTTTTACGATGTAAATGAAGAAGGAGCTTTTGAATTAAATTTATAAGAATGCAATACACCAAAGTAGAAGTAAAAGATAGAATTGGTTTTATCACACTAAACAGACCGGAAAAAAGAAATGCACTAAGCTATGAGTTTGTAGGGGAGATTAAAAAGGCCTTTGCTGAACTGGAAAATAATGAACAAGCAAAAGTAATTATTCTGAGGGCAGAAGGGAAAGCTTTTTGTGCCGGAGCAGATTTGGCTTACATACAAGGCTTGCAAAATAATACCTATGAGGAAAATCTAGAAGATTCTAATCATCTGAAAGAACTTTTTTATGCAATTTATACCTATCCTAAGGTGGTAATTGCTCAAATTCAAGGGCATGCATTGGCTGGGGGTTGTGGTTTAGCCAGTGTCTGTGATTTCTCTTACACAGTTCCGGAGGCTAAATTTGGCTACACGGAGGTCAAAATCGGGTTTATTCCGGCTATTGTAAAGGTATTTTTATTGAGAAAAATAGGAGAGGGGAAAGCAAAAGAATTGTTACTATCCGGGCAACTTTACACTGCTGAAGAGGCAAAGAGTTTTGGCCTTGTAAATGCGGTTATTCCTGCTTCAGAATTGGAACATCATGTAGAAAATTTTGCGCAACAACTCATTACACAAAATTCCGGTCAGTCGATGGCCTTTACCAAGCAGATGATTGCGGAAGTTCAAGAGAAAAGCCTGGAAGAGGGTTTGCAATATGCCGCAGAGCAAAATGCAAAAGCAAGGGCTTCGGAAGATTGTAAAAAGGGAATAGCAGCATTTTTGAATAAGGAAACCCCGGGTTGGTAGGATAGTAGTTTTATTATTTAATGCAGCTTTAAGGTAAGGGCTTTATATTAGATTACGTTTCTAAATTTCTAATTGCGGCATATAGGTAAGCTCAAAATTAAGATCTAATAACTAATAATTCGTCGGGAATTGAGCTGGATAAGCTGACATCGGCCATCCTCTTTAAAAGAAAAAGGAGTATCTTTATTTATTAGTCAAATACTAAAGAAAAGCAATTTGATACAATAAAATTTATTCAGAAAGAATAAGGTAGACGATTTTTTGAAACTGAGGGCATAAGTTGTAAAGAAAACCAGCAAAGCATACAAAATAGTTTGAAGAAAATAAACTAGAAAAATAAAGGATTAAGTTTAAGCTTAATTTCGTAAAATTGTATACAGAAGATTATATATCCAAAATAGCCAGCTAAATACTCTAATTAAGAAGCGAATTTCAATTTTGATAAAGTTTTTAAATAACATTATTATTTCAATTAACCGTGACAAGTCTTGCTCGATAAGGGCGGGCTGGACGACAAAAAGGCGGGGAGCGCGCTGAATTGTAGCGTTGAAGCATCTTTTTGTCTTGGATTTTTTGTATCTTTTGTATCAAGACAAAAGATAAAGAATGAAACTAGGTTTTGTTTCTAAGTTAAAATTTATAAAGCCGTCTTAAATAAAAGGTAAAAGCAAATTCTTAAATTAAATTTAGTTTTATACGAGTATCATAGATATTGAAAATCTGAAACTTTAATTCATAGTTTCTCAATCCATGCAAAACCCTTTAGCCAGTGAAGTATTAAAGAAGTATTGGGGTTATGCTGCCTTCCGCAGTATGCAGGAAGATATTATCCAATCTGTCTTAGAGGGAAACGATACCCTGGCCTTGCTTCCCACAGGAGGAGGTAAATCTATTTGTTTCCAGGTGCCAGCATTGATGAAGGAAGGATTATGCTTGGTCATTTCACCACTCATAGCCCTTATGAAAGATCAGGTTGAACAGTTAAAAAAGCGCCAAATTCCTGCTGCTGCTATTTATTCTGGAATGACGCATAGAGAAATAGATATCCTGTTGGATAACGCTGCAAACGGAGCCTATAAATTCCTGTATATCAGTCCTGAGAGACTGAAAACTGAGCTTTTTGTAGAAAGAGCTAAAAAGATGGATATTTCTTTATTGGCTATTGATGAAGCGCATTGTATTTCTCAATGGGGATATGATTTCAGACCTCCCTACCTTGAAATTTCCGAATTTAGGGAAATATATCCTGAAATTACCTGCATTGCCTTAACTGCTACGGCTACCGAAGCAGTGAAAATTGACATCCAGGAAAAGCTCAACTTTAAAAATGCGCAGGTTTTTCAAAAGAGTTTTGCAAGAGCGAACTTATCCTATTCCGTAAGAAAGGTAGAAAATAAAGAAGCGAAGCTCACTGAAATCCTAAGCAAAGTTCCTGGAAGTGCAGTGGTGTATGCCCGTAACAGGCGAACCACAATGGATCTGGCTCAAATTCTACAGAAAGCAGGATTCAGCGCAGATTTCTACCATGCAGGTTTACCGCAAACGGAGCGCAGTGGCAAGCAAGACGCATGGATAAAAGGGCAAGTCCGAATAATCGTTTCAACCAATGCCTTCGGTATGGGAATTGATAAATCTGACGTGCGTTCTGTCATCCATTGGGAGATGCCAGATAACCTGGAGGCCTACTACCAGGAAGCTGGCAGGGCAGGGAGAGATGAAAAAAAAGCCTTTGCAGTGGCACTTTATCATTCGCAGGATTATGTAGAGCTGGAGAAAAAACTACACATGGCTCATCCGGAAACTGCTTATTTGAGAAGGTTGTATCAGTCACTAGCCAATTTCTATAAAATTGCCATAGGCTCTGGAGAGATGCAAAGCTATCCATTTGATATAAAAGCCTTTTGTGAGCAGACAAAATTGGAAGCCTACGAAGCTTTTCATGGCTTAAAAATATTAGAACAGGAGGGATTTATTCAATTGAACGAGCATTTTTACAGGCCTTCAGGATTGCATTTTAACCTGGATTATAAGGAATTGTATGCTTATGAAATCTCCAATGAGAAATTTGAAAAAATTCTGAAGTCTTTGCTAAGGATTTATGGAGGGGAGCTATATCAGCAAGTAGTTTTTATCAATGAGCATCAAATTGGCAAAATTGCGGAACTAAATGCTAAACAGGTTTTTACGCAATTGAGTTACCTCGATAAAGAGGGAGTATTGGACTACACGCCTCAATCTGAACAGCCACAGCTTACCTTCCTGGAACAAAGGTTCGATGCCAATAAATTACCCTTAAATGAAAAGAGGTTAAAAGACAGGAAAAAACTGAAATTCGATAAGTTAAAATCGGTACAGACTTACGCAGAAAATGAGCAATTTTGTAGAACCTTATCATTGCTCCAGTATTTTGGTGAACAAAAGGAGGATACCTGCGGAGTGTGTGATATCTGCATTGCAAAGAAGAAGTCCGATCCTAAAACTCTTGAGCTTCATCAACAAATTATAGAAAATCTTAAAAAGAACCCCTTGAATTACCGAGCGTTAGCTGCTACAATCAAGCAATATTCAGAAGAAAAAGTGATTGAAGCTATCCGCCACCTTGACGAAGCAGGAGATGTTAAAATGGATAAAACAGGTTTAGTTAGTTTGGTTTTTAATGATTAACCCAGTTAATTTAGCAGTTCAAAGCTTTAGCTTTTCTTTGCGGCTTAGCGCCTTAGCGAGAGTATTTATTTTGGCTTTGCCACAATTAGCTGGTAGTATTAGGCTTTTTTTATTTACTCGCTTAAGCGAGATTTTTAGTCTCGCAGAGACGCAAAAGCGCAAAGTTTTCGCAAAGAAGATTTAAAAAAATAACCGTTGCTCTCCCAAATATTAACCTTGGGTTAAAATTCTTGTATCAAGAAAATATTCTAATATTATTTCTTCTTAGCTGATGGCTTCTTCTTAGCAGCCGGTTTCTTTGCTGCAGGCTTTTTATCACTTTTGGCAGCTGCTTTGGCTCCACCTTTTGCACCACCGCCTCTTCTTCCTTTTTCTGGAGTTTTTTCCGCCAACTCTACGCATTCCGCATAAGTTAAATCCTCAGGCTCCTTATCTTTAGGAATTTTTACATTCTTTTTACCTGCTTTAATATATGGTCCCCAACGTCCGTTTAAGATTTGCATCTCCGGATCTTCATCAAAACCTTTAATAAACTTCTCCCGATCAGCTTTTCTTTTAGCTTCAATAATTTCGATGGCACGGGCCTCATTAATTTCTAAAGGATCGTCTTCTTTAGGGATGGAATAGAATTTACTATCATGGCGAATATAAGGACCA
The DNA here is from genome assembly GCA_963803685.1 of uncultured Cytophagales bacterium. Taxonomy (GTDB): domain Bacteria; phylum Bacteroidota; class Bacteroidia; order Cytophagales; family Cyclobacteriaceae; genus Marivirga. The sequence goes on along the minus strand of CAWDNW010000002.1, from coordinate 178,312 downwards.
AACCTACCAATGGCTGCTACCATCTTCTTGTCTTCATAGTCTGCGATATCCCTTGGTAATTTAAAGAGCTCTAGTGCATCCTCCAACTTAATACTTTCAATAAATTGTCCCTTTCTCAGACTGGCAAACTTTGGCTTTTCTGCTTCATCATCACCTTCTTCAGGAGTTTGACCTAATTGCACTAAAGGACCGAATTTGCCCAGTCTCACAATGACTGTTTTACCTGTTTTAGGATCAATTCCAAGCTCTCGGCCAGTATTAACATCTTTTCTTTCAATACTTTCAGCATCATCCACCTTCTTATGGAACTCACCATAAAAAGTATCAATCATTTTATTCCACTCTTTTAAGCCTTTGGCTATCTCATCGAACTCTTTTTCTACGTTAGCCGTGAAATTGTAATCTGTTACGTTAGGAAAATGTTCCACAAGGAAGTCATTTACAACCATTGCTAAATTACTTGGAAATAGCTTGTTTTTCTCAGTTCCGGTAACTTCTGTGTTGTCGGTTTTTTCAATTTTTTTATTCTCTAAAACCAGTTCCACATACTTTCTGTCTTTACCTTCTCTAAATTCTTTTATAACATAACCTCTTTTTTGAACAGTGGAGATGGTAGGAGCATAGGTTGATGGTCTACCAATCCCTAGTTCCTCAAGCTTTTTTACCAAAGTGGCTTCATTATATCTCGCAGGAGCACGCGTAAAGCCTTCTCTGCTATTCATTCTTTGTAAATCCAGGGCTTGGCCGATTTGCAATGGAGGCAAAATACCTTTTGCTTCAGTTTCCTGCTCATCATCCTCGTCCACTGATTCAATATAAACCTTTAAAAAGCCTTCAAATTTGATTACCTCTCCACTTGCGCTTAAGGTTTCATTAGTTGTGGAAATATCTATACTGACATTGGTTTTTTCTATTTGAGCATCAGCCATTTGAGAGGCAATAGCTCTTTTCCAGATCAATTCGTAAAGTCTTTTTTCGTTGTAATCTGACCCTGCTTCTTTTGTACCAAAATTGGTGGGTCTAATGGCTTCGTGAGCCTCCTGAGCTCCAGCAGATTTTGTCTTAAATGTCCTGGTTTGTACAAAATCATCTCCAAACTCAGAGCTTATTTCTGCTACTGCTCCTTTTACCGCGTCATCTGAAAGATTGAGTGAGTCGGTTCTCATATAAGATATTTTACCGGCTTCATATAATCTTTGAGCCAAAGACATTGTTTGAGATACAGAGAATCCTAATTTTCTACTGGCCTCCTGCTGCAAAGTGGAGGTGGTGAAAGGCGCTGCCGGTGTTTTTTTAGCTGGTTTTTTCTCTAGTTTACCAATAGTAAAGTCAGCATCCACACATTTTTCTAAAAATTCTCTTGCTTCCTGTTCGGTAGAAAATCTTCCAGGTAATTCAGCTTTTAAAGTTTTACCACCTTCTACCTCAAAAATGGCCTGTATTTTAAAGAAAGATTTAGGATCAAATTTATCAATTTCACGCTCTCTTTCTACCACAATTCTTACGGCTACCGACTGTACACGCCCTGCAGAAAGACCTGTTTTGATCTTTTTCCAAAGTATGGGCGATAATTCAAAACCCACTAATCTGTCTAAAATTCTACGTGCCTGCTGCGCGTTTACGAGGTCATTATCAATCCCTCTTGGGGTATCTATTGCCTTTTGGATCGCAGATTTCGTAATCTCTCTGAATACGATCCTTTTTATTCTGCTTTCATCTAGCTTTAAAGCTTCCTTCAAATGCCATGAAATAGCTTCTCCCTCACGGTCATCATCCGTTGCGAGGTAAATCATTTCTGCCAGTTTCGATTCCTTAGTAAGCAATTTCACCAGATCTTTTTTATCCTTTGAAATTTCATAGGTAGGAGCAAACCCATTTTTTATGTCGATAGCATTATTTCCTTTTTGCAAATCTCTTACGTGACCATAACTAGAAAGCACCTTAAAATCTTTTCCAAGATATCCTTCAATCGTTTTTGCTTTTGCGGGGGACTCTACAATGACTAAATTTTTCGACATAATTATTTTTATTAATTCTTAAAGAGATTCAAATATCTACAAATTATTTTAGAAAAAAAGAATTTAGGTTTTTACTCATTTTTTTAAATAGTATCAGGATTAATCCTAATTTTACTTTAAACAGGTAAACGAGCAAATGGTTAAAGATCTATATTTGATCCGACATGGACAGGCTGAACCTCAATCCGCCAATATAAAAGATGTAGAACGACAACTTACTTCTAAGGGTTATCAGGATGCTTCAAAAATTGGGCTTTATTTAAAAGGAAAGGAGTTCTTACCAGATATTATTCTTCACAGTGCCTCCGTGAGAACTACTGAAACAGTTGACCGTATAAATGAGCAATTAGGCGTTGATGCTGACCATATCGAGTCTTCTACTGATATTTATGAGGCCTCTGCGCGCATTTTATTACGTGTTTTGAGCGAAATTCCCGCTGAATTACGATCAGCCATTTTAGTGGGGCATAACCCAGGAATTACCTATATTGCAGAATATGTTACAGGGGCTGATATCGGCCATGTAGGAACAGGCGGTATTGTACATATAAAAATACCATTTACATCCTGGTCTGAAATCTCAGAAAAAAATTGTGACTTTATTGAATATATAAGTCCGGAAGATATTTATTAATTTATGACAGATAGTAAAAAACAAGCAATAGAAAATTTTGATCCTAATAGCTTGGGAGTTAGTGGTAGTATTTTTGGACTACCCTTTAATGAAAAAACAGCCGATTTAATTCTTATACCTGTGCCTTGGGAAGTGACAGTATCTTATGCAGCAGGCACTGCGGAAGGTCCACAACATATTTTAGATGCTTCAGTTCAGGTAGATTTATTGCAAAAAGACATTGAAGAGGCGTGGAAGTTAGGAGTACATATGCTGCCTATTAGCAAAGAACTTCAGTCTCAAAGTGATGAATACAGGGCCAAGGCGGTTGAATATTTACAGATGTTAGAAAATGGTCAGGAGGAGTCTTCTGAAGCCGTAGGATTGCTAAAGGAAATTAATAATTCCTGTGCAGAAATGGTGGAATGGGTTAAAAAAACCACTTCGGAGCGCTTAAATGCTGGTAAATTAGTAGGTATAGTAGGTGGAGATCATAGTACCCCTTTGGGCGCTATTCAGGCAATGGGTGAAAAATATGATTCATTTGGTATTTTACAGATTGATGCTCATATGGACTTGCGTAAATCCTATGAAAATTTCGAATATTCTCATGCATCAATCACTTACAATGCACTTAAAGTACCACAGGTAGAAAACGTAGTACAGGTAGGCATCCGAGATTTTTGTGAAGAAGAGATGCAGTTAGTCAAAAAATCAAATGATAAGGTGGTGGTTTTTTACGATGAAGACATCAAAAATGGCATGTTTGAAGGCGAATCATGGAATATTATAGTAGAAAGGATCATTAAAGAATTACCCACCAATGTTTATGTTACTTTTGATATTGATGGGTTGAGACCAGAATTATGTCCTAATACAGGAACACCGGTTCCTGGTGGACTCAGCTATTCAGAAGCTGTTTATTTACTAACTAAGTTGGTGAAGAATGGCAAGAAAATTATTGGTTTCGATTTGAATGAAGTTGCACCTGCGGAAAACACAGACTGGAATGGAAATGTAGGTGCGCGCTTATTGTACAAACTCTCTAACTTAATGGGAGTTTCGCATGGTAAGTTGGAGTGGAGCGATTACTAATCTTCATCCCAGCACTAATCAAATATTTTTTGTAAGCAGCTTTATTCTTTGAAATAAAGCTGCTTTTTTGTTTTAATGTAGTCTGAAAGTTTGAAAATATAGACAGGAATAAATATAAAAATAAATGAAAATTATAATATTGTATTGCAACCAAACAGAATGATTCAGTGTCATATGTAAGTAAATAGTGGGAAACATATGCAATATCAATACTTATTATAAAATGAAAAATATTCGTATATCCGTTTGTATTTTAACGTCTTTTTGTTTTCTCTTGCTTTCTTCCTGCAATCAATGGGAAAACGTTCCGGATTTTGATGTTGATGTAGTAGAAGGAGTAAGACCCATCTATGCCACAGAAAGTGAAGTGGAAGTCAAAAGCCTTCCTTCCAGGAATATTGAAAATCCAGGGAAAATATATGTAATCAATGAATTTTTGTTGGTGGTGGATGAATTGAAAGGTCTCCATATTTTTGATAACAGGGATTCTGAAAATCCACTAAATATTGGGTTTATTCAAATAGCAGGCAGCACTGATTTAGCCATCAGGGATAACATTCTGTATGCTAATCAGGCCAGTGATTTATTGGCAATAGATGTGAGCAATCCTCAAAATGTGAAGTTAGTTTCCCGTGTTAAAAATGTATTTCCTTTTGCTTCTCAATACCCTGAAGAAAATGGGGTTTATTTCGAATGCCCTGACCCTGCCAAGGGGTTGGTGGTTGGGTGGGAGCCTGCTACTTTAAATAAACCGGAATGTTACAAGTAATAATGAAAGAAAGATGACATTACAAATGAATTCCATGAAACACATGAAGGGCCTGCTGCTACTATTATTAGGCATGCTTGCGTTAGCTTTTTTTCTGTCTGGTTGCGAATCAGACGGTGACTTTGGAACGTCCGGAGAGGGGAAAGGGGGCTCTTTGGCGCGCTTCACCTTCTTAAAGGGATACTTGTACGTAGTAGATGAGAACACTTTGAAAACCTTTGATATCAGCAACCCTGATAATCCCTTAGTAATAGGAACTACGGAGGTTGGCTCAGGGGTAGAAACCATTTTCCCTTATGAAAATTACCTTTTTATAGGCACACAATGGGGAATGTTTATTTATTCTGTAGAAAACAGCCCCGTTCCTGTATTTTTATCAAACTTTGAGCATTCTTTTGCCTGCGATCCTGTAGTAGTTTCTGGAAATACAGCTTATGTTACTCTAAGAAGTGGCACAACATGTCAAAGTGGTTTTGATAGGTTAGAGGTTATTGATGTGGAGAATTTGCAAAATCCAAAGCTCAGGAAAACCATAACTATGGATAACCCGCATGGACTTGCTGTGAGTGATACTATATTATTTATTTGTGAAGGTGATTATGGTTTTAAAGTCTTCAATATTAAAGAGAAATGGAATCCGCAATTAATAGCCAACCTTGACAGCATTCCAAGTTATGATGTAATAGCTAACTATGGAAGAAAGGAGTTAATTATCACTGGTAAAGAGGGAATTTATCAATACGATTATTCTAATCCCTACGAACTGAAAATGATCAGTAAAATATTAAGCCTCCCTGCTGATGAAGATTAGGTTTCTGCTGATTGTCAATATCATGCTTGCTTTCCCTGCTTTATCCCAGGTTCAGGAAGATCTAAAAGCAACTGAAGATACCTTTTCTTCTAATTTAATGCTCCAGGTATCAGGCACCAGCTTCTTTGAAAATTATAATTCTGTAGATTTCGGTTTGATTAAAGAAATATCCCCTAATAGAGCAATTGGGATCGAATTGGGTTACATTTTTGATTTGTATGGATTCAATACTTATAATTTGGAAGAGGAGGCTGATTGGTTTCAAAATGTAAACGGTATTAAAGTTTATCTTCAGTACCGTTTCTATTTGAAAAGAGAAAATGAGTATTTAAACAATTCAAGGACCTTTTTTGATCTGGAGCCAGGCTTTTTCATGATGAGTTATGATTCGGAACGAATTGTAGGCTACCAGTGCAATGAGGAATTTGGAGACTGTTTGTATTATAGGTATTTCAATTCAGAAATTAATAGGTTTGTACCCAAATTAAATTTAAAAATTGGTAAGATATACGATTTTGACCATTTAAGCATAACCTTATTTGGTAGCGTAGGCGTTCATCATATTTTTGAAAAGTCTGATATGCCTGCAAGTCCTGAACCCGACAAATATTTCTTTAAGAATGGAGAGATGAATGATGATTTGTCTTCAGGTACTAATGTCAATTTTCGCGTTGGTGTGCAAGTAGGGTACAGGTTCAAATAAAAAACTTTAAAAATTAGTTTTACAAAACATAAAAAAAGCCTTAAAGCAATTGCTATAAGGCTTTTTTAGGATTAGTCATTTGTCATTTAGTTCTCATGTGAATATCTCTCTGTGGAAAAGGTATTTCAATTTCATTGGCATTAAAGGCATCATTTAAAGCCTCCATATTTTCCCAATAAACAGGCCATTGATTGTCCGTAGCGGCCCAACACCGCACACTTAGATCCAGAGAGCTATCTCCAAAAGCTGAAAACCTAACTACAGGAGCAGGATCTTCCAAAATCCTGTCATCTTTTTGTAAAGTATCTAAGATGGTTTTTCTCACTTTGGCTATATCCGAGCCATAGGCAACTCCTATAGCCATATCAATTCTACGAGTTTCTTTTTCATTCAAATTGGTAATATTAGAATTGGCCAGTGAACCATTCGGCATAACCACCACCTTATTATCAAAAGTCCTTACATGAGTGTGTAAAATATCTATTTTTTCTACAACACCTAAATGGCCTTGTGCATCAATAATTGAATTAACCTTGAAAGGTTTAAAGATCAAAATTAAAATCCCACCTGCAAAATTTGATAAACTTCCCTGCAAAGCAAGTCCAATGGCCAAACCTGCTGCACCAAGTACACCTAACAACGCAGCTATCTGAAAATTAAGATTTTGAGCAATGATTAAAATTAATGCTACATAAAGTATAAATTTTATTAAGTTAGATAGGAAATGATCTAATGAGGGTTCAATATCCCATTTTACAAAGGCTTTATGAATCCCTTTCATGGAATAATTGATGACTATCTTACCAACAATAAATATTATTAAAACTTTGAGAATAGCAAAACCTATTTCAATCCCATGGGTATAGATATCATCTAATAGTTCCGGATTTAAATTTTCAAACATGTTTTTTAATTTAAGTTAATATTAAAATTTATTATGAATTTCTAACTTTCTAGTTACTATCGAAAAGCAAATTTGTTCCATAAAAATAGGTTGAATCATTGAAGGAAGCAATTATTCATTGAAATTGATTTGCTTTTACTACACACTTGCTCACTAGGGATCAAAAAAAAAGGTAGAGCATTTACGCTCTACCTTACAATGCTCTTCAATGGTTTAAATTAGTTTTCACCAAGGTATTTTTCAAAAGGAACATGTGGTAGATTGAATGCCTGTGCTACCGCATCATAAACTACATCCCCTTTTATAATATTTAGTCCTAATGATAATTCTCTACTGTCCTGACACGCTTTAACCCATCCTTTATTGGCTAATTGCATAGCGTAAGGCAAAGTTGCATTAGTTAATGCCAGTGTAGAAGTATAAGGAACAGCTCCCGGCATGTTTGCTACACAGTAGTGTACAATATCATCAATAATGTATGTAGGATCCTGATGGGTAGTAGGCTTACAGGTTTCAATGCAACCACCCTGATCGACAGCGACATCTACCAACACGGTACCAGGTCTCATTTCCTTTAACATGTCTCTCGTAATTAAATGGGGTGCTTTTGCACCAGGAATTAATACTGCACCTACAATAAGATCAGAAACCTTAATCATTTCCCTGATATTATATTCATTAGACATAAAAGTGTTCACGTTGGCTGGCATAACATCATCCAAATACCTTAGTCTGGGTAAATTCACATCCATGATAGTAACATCAGCGCCCATACCTGCTGCCATTTTAGCTGCATTAGTCCCTACTATACCACCACCTAAAATTAATACTTTTGCAGGTCTTACTCCTGGTACTCCACCTAATAAAATCCCTCTGCCTTTCAAAGGTTTTTCCAGGTACTTGGCACCTTCCTGAATGGACATTCTACCAGCTACTTCAGACATTGGTACCAATAAAGGTAAACTTCTGTCCGGTTTTTCAACCGTTTCATATGCTAAACAAATGGCTTTGCTTTTGATCATTGCATGCGTTAATGGTTCATATGAAGCAAAGTGAAAATAAGTGAAAAGCAATTGGTTTTCTCTAATTAAACCATATTCAGCTTCAATCGGCTCTTTCACCTTCATTATCATTTCAGCATTGGCATAAGTGCTTTGAATATCAGGAAGCAACTGTGCACCCGATTCTATATATTCTTCATCTGTAAAACCACTGCCTTCACCGGCTGTGCTCTGGATAAATACCGCATGCCCTGCCTTTATAAATTCCTTTGTGCCCGCCGGAGTTAATGCTACCCGGTTTTCATTATTTTTAATTTCTTTAGGTACACCAATGATCATAATTGTACAATTTTTTATTTTCTAATTAAAGGCAAATATAATTAAGTAACTACAATAAAAATGGAATGAAGTGTTTTTTTTAACTAATTGAAAATGAAGTTTTTCTAATCAATTTAATATTTTATTCTGACACAAATAGGCTATTTAAAATTTGGTAAAATATTGTATTGACAAAATGTTAGATTGCAATCAATAATTTCCACAAGTTCAATTTTTTTATATTCTCATCTTAGTTTGTTTTCAGGGTTTGAAACACAGAGGATTTTGGTTATTTTTGTTGCACTTACTTTTGAAGTAAGTTTGTATTTTTTCAATAAAAGGCGTTCCAAATGGCAAATTCTATTAAATCAAATAGTACAAAATTAAAGATTGATAAACAGGAAATTCTAGCAGATTATCAGGTTGCTTGCGAAAGCAGACAGGCTAGTTTGATGGGCAGAAAAGAAGTCTTTATGGGTAAAGCCAAATTTGGTATTTTTGGTGATGGAAAGGAATTGGCCCAGATAGCAATGGCTAAAGCTTTTAAAAACGGTGATTTTAGATCAGGTTATTACAGAGATCAAACCTTTATGTTTGCCATAGGTGAATTAACCATTCAACAATACTTTGCGCAACTATATGCACATACTGATGTTGTAGCTGACCCGGCTTCAGCAGGTAGATTAATGAATGGTCATTTTGCTACCAGAATGTTGGATGAAGCAGGCCAATACACTGATTTAACGCAATCTAAAAACAGCTCATCTGATGTTTCGCCTACAGCAGCTCAAATGCCACGTTTGCTAGGCCTTGCCTTTGCCTCTAAACTATTTAGAGAGAATAAGGGCCTCAATAAGAAGGAATTTCATAAATACTCAATTAATGGTAATGAAGTCGCTTTTGGAACAATTGGAAATGCTTCCACCAGTGAAGGGATGTTTTATGAAACTATTAATGCTGGAGGAGTTTTACAGGTGCCTATGTTGGTATCCATTTGGGATGATCACTATGGCATATCAGTTCCCCAGGAATTTCACACCACTAAGGGTAGTATTTCTGAAGTATTAGCAGGTTTTCAAAGAAGCAAAGATAAGAAGGGTTATGAAATGTATACCGTTAAAGGTTGGGATTATGAAGCCCTGATAGATACCTATCAAAAAGCTGCTAAAGTTTCCAGAGAAAAGCATGTTCCAACCATGGTCCATGTAACGGAGCTAACTCAGCCTCAAGGTCATTCCACTAGTGGATCACATGAACGATACAAATCTAAAGAAAGGTTGAGCTGGGAAGCAGATCATGACTGCTTGTTAAAGTTCAAATCTTACATTCTGGATAAAGAATTTGCTACTGAGAAAGATTTGGACTCCATTGAGGAAGAAGCCAGAAAATTTGCTAAAGAAGCAAAAGAAGCTGCATGGAAGGCCTTTATTGTTGATATTAAGAATGAGCAGAAGGAAGCTTTGCATTTACTCACACAATTAGCCGAATCTAAGGAAGATATTAAACCTATTATTCAGGATTTAAAATCAGTAATGAATCCATTACGACTAGATGCAATCAAGGCTGTTAAAAAGGCGCTGAGATTAGTAGTGGGTCAGAAAAGTGACCCTAAAACTAAATTGATTAATTGGTTAAATGCAATAGATGAGCAAAATGAGGAACGATTCAGCTCCCATTTATATTCTCAATCACAAAATTCCCCCTTGGTAGTAGAGGTTATCAAAGCTGAATATGACTCTGATGCCAAAAAGGTAGATGGTCGGGAGGTGCTTCAAGCTTGTTTTGAAGCAGCACTGACAAGAGATCCAAAAATAATTGCCTTTGGAGAGGATGTTGGTAAAATTGGCGATGTCAACCAAGCATTTGCTGGTTTACAGGAAAAGTTTGGTGATGTACGAGTAATGGACACTGGTATCAGGGAGTGTACCATTCTGGGACAGGGAATCGGAGCCGCTTTAAGAGGCTTAAGACCAATTGCTGAAATTCAGTATTTGGATTACCTTCTCTATGGAATTCAGATTCTTTCCGATGATTTAGCATCCTTACAATATAGAACAAAAGGTGGCCAGAAAGCACCATTAATAATTCGGACCCGGGGGCATAGGCTCGAAGGTGTTTGGCATTCCGGATCACCTATGGGTATGATTTTACACAGCATTAGAGGAATTCATGTATTGGTACCAAGAAACATGACGCAGGCTGCAGGATTTTACAATACAATGTTGCAATCAGATGATCCGGCTTTAATTATAGAGTGCCTGAACGGATATAGATTAAAAGAGTCGATGCCTAAAAATATAGGTGAATTTACAGTTCCTTTAGGTCAGCCCGAGGTAATTAGAGAAGGATCTGATATCAGCATTGTCACATATGGTTCTATGTGCAGGGTGGTTATGGATGCTGCAGAACAACTACAGCAACTTGGTATTTCATGTGAAATTATTGATGTGCAAACATTACTTCCTTTTGATTTAGACCATCAAATTGTGGAATCAATTAAGAAAACTAATAGAGTTATTTTTGCAGACGAGGATGTGCCAGGTGGTGCTTCGGCTTTTATGATGCAGAAAGTAGTAGAAGAGCAAAATGCCTTCAGATACTTAGATGCACAACCGATTACTATTTCAGCAAAAGCACATAGACCTGCTTATGGTTCAGATGGGGATTACTTTTCCAAACCAAATGTTGAAGATATTATTGAAAAAGTTTACGCCATTATGCATGAATCAAATCCGGCAAAATATGACGAATTATATTAATAAAGGTTTTCTAATCTTATGTAATATTTTAATTGTTTATTACAATGTCCAGTTGGTGCAAAACTGATTGATTTTAGTTAATTTTTATAAATTATTGATAGTAAAGGAATTAGTATATTGTATTTCAAATTTATAAATTGGGTTTTATAGATACCTCTGATCTTGACTGAAATAAAGAGAGAAGGAGAACTGTTTTCAAAATAGCGGTTTAAATGAAATTGGGATCGATTATGAATTAAATTCCTTATTTTGTTAAATATAATTTATTTATAATTATTCTAAATTGCTACTTACAGTATATTTGTAAAGGTGATTAAAGTGCTATTAAACAGAATTTTAACGCATAAATTGGGATTTGAGGTAATATAGCATGAAAATAGTATCTAAAATGTATTTGAAATAAAAACTTCGGGTGGTAGATTTGTACCGTCATAAACAAGTGTCTTAAACATTAGTATTCTTATATGCTAAATGAACAAATAAATATGTCCTTAAAAAAGTATTTCACTCGCTTAACTTTCGTAGTCTCTATTATAGTGGGTAGTTTATCCTTGGGAACTACACATTATGCAAATGCCCAGGCAGATCAGTTGCCGACAGACGAGGCTGTAATTGCAGAGGGCCAAAAGTTATTTAAAAACAACTGTGCTGTTTGCCACAACGTGCAGAATAAAATGGTGGGACCTGCGCTGAAGAATGTGTACGAAAGAAGAGAGATTCCATGGTTAGTGAACTTTATTCAAAATTCTCAAAAAGTTATTCAAAGTGGCGATGAGTATGCTGTAAACCTTTACAATGAGTTTGGAAAGGCAGTAATGCCTAATTTTGATTATTTCTCAGAAGACGAAATAAAAAGTATATTAGGATATATTAAACAAGAAACTGAGAATCCACCTTCAGCTGCAGCACCTACTGTTGAGGTTGGTGACGGGACAGCTCCAACTGGTGGTGGAGGAGGAATCCCTTCGGAATATCTTACACTTATCATTGTTGGTTTTGTGGTAATTTTAGTACTGATTTTAGTAGTATTAATATTAATAGTAACTGTTCTTACCAAATTTATCAACCAGAAGGAAAATGTTGATCAAGCTGATAAAGATTATGTAAATCAGAAATTTGAAATTGGTAAACTTGTTAGAAGCAATGGTTTTCTGTTTTTTGTAATATTCTTATTTACTGCTATTGTTGCTAAAACGGTGATTGATGGTCTTTACACAGTAGGTGTGCAGCAGGGGTACCAACCTACGCAACCAATTGCTTTCTCACACGAACTTCATGCAGGACAATATGAAATTGAATGTCAGTATTGCCATACTGGGGTGATGATTAGTAAGAGTGCGAATATACCATCTGCCAATATTTGTATGAATTGTCATACGGCTATTAAAACCGACTCTAAAGAAATTGCTAAAATTTATGAGGCAATTGATTATGATGTAGAAACAGGTGAATATGGTGATAATATTAAGCCTATAGAGTGGGTTAGGGTTCATAACTTACCGGATTTAGCTTATTTTAATCACTCTCAGCACGTAAATGTTGCTGAAATTGAATGTCAAACTTGTCACGGTCCAATTGAAGAGATGGCAGTGGTACAGCAATGGAGTACTTTAACAATGGGATGGTGTATCAACTGTCACAGAGAAACAGAAGTGAATTCAAAAGGTAACGACTATTATAATGACTTAGTGAAGGCGCATGATGGCGGTGAACTGAAAGTAGTGGACATAGGTGGTTTGGAATGTGCTAAATGTCATTATTAATTAATATTTAAAAATCGATTTTTTTAATCATAGATATGAGTAATCATCAAAAAACATATTGGAAAGGAACAGAACAACTAACAAATGATCCGTCATTTGTTAAGAATGCTGAAAAGGAGTTTCCTGAGTATCTGCCAATCAATTCTGAAAAAGAAAGTGGAAATGGTGGTACATCAAGAAGGGATTTCTTAAAAATGATGGGCTTTGGTGTAGCAGCTGCTTCACTGGCAGCTTGTGAAGCACCTGTCAGAAGGGCAATTCCTTATCTGAATAAACCTGTTGATGTTGATCCTGGCATCCCTAACTACTACGCTTCTACTTATTCTGTAGGTGGTGATTATGCAAGTATTGTTGTTAAAACAAGAGAGGGTAGACCTATTAAGATTGAAGGGAATAAGCAATCTAAAATTACTCAAGGTGGAGTAAATGCTCAGGTTGAAGCCTCAGTATTATCTCTATATGATCAGGAAAGATTGATAGGTCCTTTAAAAGGTGGTGAAAAAACGGATTGGTCTACTTTAGATAAAGAAGTTACAGATCAATTAAATGCAATAAGCGCGAAAGGTGGTAGAATCAGAATTATTTCCAATACAGTAAATAGCCCTAGCACTTTAAAATTAGTGAACGAATTTGCTGAGAGGTTTGGAAATACTGAACACATCATGTACGATTCAGTTTCATCTCAAGGGATGATCGCTGCTAATAAGGCCATGTTTGGTGTAAAAGCAGTACCTTCTTACGATTTCAGTAAAGCAAGTACAATTGTAAGTTTTGGAGCAGATTTTTTAGGTACCTGGATTTCTCCTATTGAATTTACCAAGCAGTACAGTAAAACAAGGAAAGTTTCCAGTGATAGCAGAAAAATGTCTCGTCATTATCAGTTCGAGACTAATTTATCATTAACTGGTGCAAATGCTGACTACAGATCAACAATTAAGCCTTCTCAGGAAGGTTTGGCAGTAGCAGCTTTATATAATGAAGTAGCTAAATCTACTGGAAATGCTGGCGTTGGCTCTTCAAAAATACAAATTCCAAATATAGCTAAAGCAGCAAAAGATTTAGTTGCTACAAGAGGTAAATCTATAGTGGTTTCAGGCTCCAACGATGCTGATGTGCAGATGTTGGTAAATGCTATCAATAACATGTTAGCCAACTACGGAAAAACTATTCTACTCAATAAGCCAACCAACTATAAAAAGGGTAGTGAGCAGAATTTTAGTCAGTTTATAACTGATGCCAATGCAGGCAATATTGATGCTGTTATTTTCTATAATGCTAATCCAGCTTACGATTTTGGAATGGGTGCTTCGTTAGAAAAAGCAATTGCAAAAATTGGTTTAACTATTTCAACATCTGACAGAAAAGATGAAACTACAAGCTTAGTAAAATATGTGGCACCTGATCATCATTTCCTTGAAGCATGGAATGATGCTGAACCAAAAGCAGGAGAACTTAGCCTTGCCCAACCTACTATTTCGCCTTTATTTAAAACAAGACAGGCGCAAGATTCATTTTTAGTATGGAGTGGCAGCTCATCTAATTACTTTGATTACTTAAGGAGTAATTGGGAGTCTAATTACTTTAGTGGACAGGAGCCAACATTTGACATTTTCTGGGATAAGACTTTATATAATGGTGTGTTCTCTTCAGCCTCCGGAGAAGCACAGGAAACTACTGCTATTGAAGTAGATTTCTCTTCTGCAGTGAGCAGGATCAATAGAAATTACAAAGCTGCGAATGAAGGTATAGAAATACAGCTTTATCAAAAGGTATCTATAGGAACCGGTTATCATGCTAATAACCCTTGGTTGCAAGAGTTGCCTGATCCTATTTCAAAAGCAACCTGGGATAATTATGCTACTATTTCCCAAAAAATGGCTAATGATTTAGAGATTAAAATCTTTGAAGGCAAAACTTCACTAATTAACCTAAACATAAACGGAACTGCTGTTGAAATTCCTGCTTTAGTTCAGCCTGGTCAGGCAGATAACACTATCGGTATAGCCTTGGGTTATGGAAGAAAGATGGCTGGTAAAGTGGGTAATGATATTGGAATTAACGCCTATCCTTTTATCACCATGGTAAACGGCACTCAATCTTTGGCTGTAACCGGTGGAGTTACTTTAGAAGGCACAGTCGGCTCATATCAATTAGCTCAGACACAGACCCATCAAACGTTTATGGGACGTGAAACTGTGATTCAGGAGGCTTTACTTTCTGAGTATCAGAATAAAGATTGGACGCGAGATTTTCAACCGCATATTGAAACTAGTAAAGGAAAAGTTGCCCCTTCTAAATTAACACTTTGGAATGGTCATAAATATAACAACCACCATTGGGGTTTAGCGATTGACTTGAATTCATGTACTGGATGTGCGGCCTGTACAATTGCTTGTCAGTCAGAAAATAATATTCCAGTGGTTGGAAAGGCAGAAGTGGTGATGAGAAGAGATATGCAGTGGATGCGTATTGACCGCTACTATAGCTCTGATGCTGCTCCTGATGATACAAATGCTTTAGAAGAAGCTGCTGAGAATCCTGAGGTTACTTTCCAACCTATGATGTGTCAGCACTGTAATAATGCACCTTGTGAGACAGTATGTCCGGTTGCAGCAACCACTCATAGTTCAGAAGGCTTAAATCAGATGACTTATAACAGATGTGTAGGTACAAGATATTGTGCAAACAACTGTCCGTATAAGGTGAGACGTTTCAACTGGTTTAAATACCATGATAATACACAGTTCGATAAAAACTTATCGATGAACAACACCTTAGGTAAAATGGTATTGAATCCTGATGTAACAGTTCGTTCTCGAGGTGTAATGGAGAAATGCTCTATGTGTGTTCAAAGAATTCAGGCTGGTAAATTACAAGCCAAAAAGGAAAGAAGAAAGATGGAAGATAAAGATGCAAACACGGCTTGCGCAAGCGCTTGTCCTTCTGACGCTATCATCTTTGGTGATTTGAATAATCCTGATTCTTCTATTTCTCAATACCTGAAATTAAAGCAGCATGACGATGAACCAATTAAAGAGGTGAACAACGAAAGAGCTTACCATGTATTGGAGGAGCTTAGAGTTGCACCAAACGTTTGGTACATGACCAAGATCAGGAATAAAGATAAAGTAAATAACGAAGCTTAATTAAATAAAATAGCAATATGGATGTCACTTCACCTGTAAGAGAGGTACTGGTAACAGGAAATAAGACCTATCATGACATTTCTCATGATATAAGTAGGCATGTGGAAGCAAAGCCTAATCCTAAATGGATGGCTGCTATGGCAGTTTCTTTAGGAGCATTATTTATAGGAGGTTATGCCCTTGCCGTTACCCTTTGGGAGGGTATTGGTATGTGGGGATTAAATAAAACTGTAGGTTGGGCCTGGGATATCACCAACTTTGTATGGTGGGTAGGTATCGGTCACGCAGGTACGTTAATTTCTGCTGTATTATTGTTGTTCCGTCAGAAATGGAGAACTTCCATTAATAGAGCAGCAGAGGCTATGACAATTTTTGCAGTTATTTGTGCCTTATTATTTCCTTTAATACACACAGGTAGACCTTGGTTGAGTTTTTACTGGTTCGTTCCTATACCAAATACCTGGGGATCGTTATGGGTTAACTTTCATTCTCCCTTACTTTGGGATTTCTTTGCTATTAGTACTTACTTTACTGTATCTCTTGTGTTCTGGTATATTGGCTTAATCCCTGATTTTGCAACTATTAGAGACAGAGCAACAAACAAGATATCCAGATTAATCTATGGTGGACTAAGCTTTGGCTGGGATGGTGCTGCTAAAACATGGCAGCGATATGAAACTGTTTCGTTAGTGTTAGCAGGTTTAGCTACTCCTCTTGTACTTTCTGTACACACTATTGTATCTATGGACTTTGCAACTTCAGTTATTCCTGGTTGGCACACCACTATTTTTCCTCCGTACTTTGTAGCGGGAGCTATTTTCTCTGGTTTTGCGATGGTGCTTACCTTAATGATTGTAACCAGAAAAGTGTATAAACTTGAAGATTATATCACCATTAACCATATCGAGTTAATGAATATAATTATTATGATTACTGGGTCTATAGTGGGTGTCGCTTATATTACGGAGCTGTTTATGGCTTGGTATTCAGGAGTTCAATATGAGCAATATGCTTTTTTAAACAGAGCTACCGGACCTTACTGGTGGGCGTACTGGGCTATGATGACCTGTAATGTGATCTCTCCACAATTGTTTTGGTTTAAGAAAATTAGAACCAGTATTGTGGCTACATTCATATTATCAATAATCGTGAATATCGGAATGTGGTTTGAACGTTTTGTAATTATTGTAACCTCTTTACATAGAGATTACCTTCCGTCAAGTTGGGCAATGTTTAGCCCTACTATTTACGACATGGGTATCTATTTATTTAGTTTTGGGTTGTTTTTTACCTTGTTTTTCTCTTTCGCAAAATTCTTCCCTGTGATAAACATGGCAGAAGTGAAAGCAGTATTAAAATCAAGTTCAGGTGAAATTGTAAATAAGAAATAATGATGGAAAGCGGTAAAAAATTTATCGTAGGAATTTTTGATGATGAAAGTATTCTTTTAAGTGCAGTCAAAAGTATCCGCGGAAGTAACGTAAAAATTTATGAGTGCTATACTCCTTATCCTGTTCATGGTTTAGATGATGAGCTAGGCTATAAAAGATCCAGACTTTCAATTGCTGCATTTATGTTTGGCCTTACTGGTACCGGTTTAGCGTTTTTGATGATGATCTACATGATGGGTATCGATTGGCCAATGATTATTGGTGGTAAAGATCATATTGCTATACCTTCTTTTATTCCAGTAGCATTTGAAGTAACTGTTCTGTTAGCTGCTTTAGGAATGGTAGCAACTTTCTTTATAATCAGTAACCTAAAACCCTATGGTAAGCCGGTAACTTTTGATATCAGAAGTACTGACGATAAGCACGTTATGGCTATTGAATTATCAAAGAACAGTAAAAGCACTGAGGAATTAAGTTCTTTATTGAAAAATTCCGGTGCTTCAGAAGTAAGTGAGAAAACCTTTTAATTGAATCAAGCAAAATGTTAAAATTCAATAACTATAAAACATTTCTAATTCCGGCTGTTGCTCTGATAATGATATCTTGTCAACCTGGAGTGGATAACCCAGGAACTGAATATGCGCCCAATATGTACCATGCAGTATCCTACGAACCATTAATTCAGATTACTGATAAAGAAGCAGGGGAGTGGTTAGGTTCTGATGAAGATGAGTATGGAGAGTATTATAACTCTAATCCAAATAATCCTTTTGGCATGACAATGAGGATTCCTGCAAACAATACTGTCCCAAGAGCTAAAAATGGTATGTTGCCTTACAGGTTACCAAAAGATAGTGTGGCATTAGCAGCGAGAATTATAACTAATCCACTTCCAGATACTGATGCGATTGTAGCAGAGGGACAAGCATTGTACACGAAGTATTGTACGCATTGCCATGGAGCGAA
Source organism: uncultured Cytophagales bacterium (assembly GCA_963803685.1). Classification (GTDB taxonomy): domain Bacteria; phylum Bacteroidota; class Bacteroidia; order Cytophagales; family Cyclobacteriaceae; genus Marivirga. The sequence goes on along the minus strand of CAWDNW010000002.1, from coordinate 160,055 downwards.
CGGAGGCGGATCTATGGATGAAACGGCTAAAGTTGGCCAGGTATTTCAAGGTGTTCCTTCTTATAGTGCTGGAGCAACTTCACAGCTTTCAGAAGGCCATATCTTTCACGTGATTACTCACGGTATAAGAAGAATGGGCGCTCATGGTTCGCAAGTGCAGCAGGAAGACCGTTGGAAAATTGTACGTTATGTGCAAACATTACAAAAAATAGAATCAGAATAAATAGTTTATAAGATCTTATATCATGGCTGAAGAACAATTTCAATTTACAGCGAAAGCAAAAAAAATCCTATCTATTCTTGCGATTGTAGGTGTAGTTTTATTAGGACTTGGTATTTTTGCCGCAAGTAATACAGATCATCATGAAACTAACGGTGATCATGGTAGCACTATGCACGATGCCCCAGTGGTAGCAGATGAGCTTGAAGATGCACATCCTACTGAAGATATCGATCAGGATCATTTTGGCGATTCAGAACACGCTGAAGCTGCACATGGCGATGAGCACCCAAGTTGGTTAAAGAGAATATATGCTAACCTGTGGATTAATAACATGTATTTCCTTGGAATTGCTTTATTAGGAGTATTTTTCGTAGCAATACAATACGTTGCACAAGCAGGCTGGTCAGCCTCATTAATAAGAATACCAATGTCTTTTGGTAACTGGTTGCCAATAGCTGGGGTTTTAACTTTAGTGATATTTTTGTTTGGTGGACATGACATTTTTCATTGGACCCACGATTACTTATATGATATAAACGATCCGCGTTATGATTCGATTATTGCGGGTAAGGAAGCTTACCTCAACACACCTTTCTTTATTGGTAGACTAGTTGTATACTTTGTAGTTTGGTTCATTATGTTCCGTTGGATTCGTAGTAAATCTTTGGAAGAGGATTTAAACGGTGGCCAGAGTTATTATTATAAACTAAGAGGTATTTCAGCCGGCTTTATTGTATTCTTTGCAGTTACTTCTTCTACTTCTGCATGGGACTGGATTTTATCTATTGATACTCATTGGTTCTCAACTATGTTTGGATGGTATGTTTTTGCCAGCTGGTGGGTGACTGCTTTAGCAGCAATTACATTGATAACTGTGCTTTTGAAAGAGAACGGATATTTAAAAATTGTTAACACAGGAGTTCTACATGATTTAGGTAAGTTTGTATTTGCATTCTCTATTTTCTGGACTTATATCTGGTTTTCTCAATTTATGTTAATCTATTATTCCAACATTCCAGAGGAAACAGTATACTTTATTGAAAGGCTTTCGAGTGATCATTACAGTACAGTGTTTTTTGTTAATCTTATTTTAAACTTTTTCTTTCCGTTCTTGGTTTTCATGCCGAGAGATTCTAAGAGGCATACCGTATTTTTAAAGATCGTTACAATTGTTGTTTTGATTGGTCATTGGTTTGATATTTATTTAATGGTGACACCCGCTGTGATGAAGGAAAATGGAGGTTTTGGTCTTTTAGAGGTGGGGATGGCGTTAATATTTGGTGCCGCTTTCTTATTTGTTGCTTTGATAAGCCTTTCGAAATATCCGTTGGTTGCTAAAAACCACCCGATGTTGGAAGAATCTAAACATCATCACGTATTTTAATTTAATTAAAAGTTAATAAATAATTTATGTTCAATTTAGCTATTGTATTAGGTGTAGTACTTCTTTTAGCGATCTTATTCTTAATATTTAGAATATCATCTTTAATAAGTGTTGCAAAAGATAACACAGGAAAATTAGAGACAAGCTCTAATAAGATAAATGGTGCTATGTGCATGATTTTTCTAGTAGGGATGGGGTTCTTGTTCTTTTGGTATTCTTTTAAAGAATTTGAAAACTATAATCTTCCTGTAGCATCTGAACATGGTGTAGAGTATGAAACTATGTTTTGGACAACCATGGCCGTAACTGGTGTGGTGTTTATTCTTACTCAAATTTTATTGTTTTACTTTTCATGGAAATATCAATACAAAGAAGGTCAGAAGGCACTGTATTATCCTGATAACAATAAGTTAGAAGTTGCCTGGACTTTTGTCCCTGCAATTGTTTTGGCTGTATTAGTATTTACAGGTTGGAGAATTTGGACTGATGTAACAGCACCAGCTCCAGAAAGTACTAATAATATTGAAATTATGGGTTATCAGTTTGCATGGGCTGTAAGATATCCAGGTGCTGATGGACAATTAGGTAATACAGATTACAGACAAATTGATGCTTCTAATGAATTTGGAGTAGATTTTAGTGATAAAGCTGCGTATGATGATTTTAAATATCGTGAAATGGTGATTCCAAAGGGAGAGCCAGTGACTTTTAATATCAGGGCAAGAGATGTATTACATAGTGTGTTCGCCCCACATTTTAGGTTGAAAATGGATGCAGTTCCTGGTATGCCAACTTCTTTTACTTTTACTGCCACAAAAACAACAGAGGAGATGCGGGATGAACTCAATGATCCTGAATTTGATTATGAGATTGCCTGTACTGAAATCTGCGGAAGAGGTCATTTTTCTATGGCTAAGAAACTGGTGGTGATGGAACCGGAAGATTACAGAAAATGGTATTCAGAACAAGAAACGCTGCTTCAAGGTGACCCTACATTATTATCAAAAGTGCCTGAAGAACTCAAGGAATTGGCTTTAGTTAAAACAGGATTAGGTAAAAACGAGTTAGAAAATAAAAATTAAATTATAAAGTTATGTCAACAACGACAGAAGTGAATATAAGTCAGGATGTTCATCACGATGAGCACCATGACCACCAACAAAGCTTTATTTCAAAATACATTTTTTCTACTGATCACAAAATGATCGCTAAGCAGTATTTGCTTTCTGGTATTTTGTGGGGAATCATCGGAGTATTAATGTCTGTATTATTCCGAATTCAGTTAGGTTTTCCTGAAGCTAACCTTGAATTTTTAAGACCATTATTAGGCGGATGGTTAACTGAGACAGGAAAGATAGATCCGGAATTTTATTTAGCCCTGGTAACCATGCACGGTACTATCATGGTATTTTTCGTACTTACTGCTGGTTTGAGTGGTACATTCAGTAACTACCTAATTCCGTTACAAATTGGTGCCAGAGATATGGCTTCTGGTTTTATGAACATGCTTTCTTACTGGTTTTTCTTTATTTCCAGTATTGTTATGCTTTCATCTATCTTTATCGAGTCAGGGCCTGCAGCCGGTGGCTGGGTTGTTTACCCGCCATTGAGTGCATTGCCTCAAGCTATTCAAGGTTCACAATTGGGTATGACCCTATGGCTTGTAGCAATGGTGTTCTTTATAGTTTCTATTCTTTTAGGAGGTATAAATTATATATCTACAGTAATCAATTTAAGAACTGAAGGGATGTCATTTACAAGATTGCCTCTTACAATCTGGGCATTCTTTTTAACCGCTGTAATTGGTTTGTTATCATTTCCGGTTTTGTTTGCGGCAGCATTGTTATTAGTGTTTGACAGAAGTTTTGGTACTTCATTCTATTTATCAGATATCTATATCGGTGGTGAAGCGCTACCAAATATGGGCGGTAGTCCAATACTATACCAGCATTTGTTCTGGTTTTTAGGGCACCCTGAGGTATATATTGTATTATTACCAGCATTAGGTATTACATCCGAAATTATAGCTACAAACTCAAGAAAGCCTATTTTTGGTTATAAAGCCATGATTGGTTCGATGTTAGGTATTACTGTACTATCTTTTGTAGTATGGGCGCACCATATGTTTGTATCAGGTCTGAATCCTTTCTTAGGTTCAGTATTTATGTTCCTTACTCTAATTATAGCCGTTCCATCTGCTGTTAAAGTATTTAACTACTTAACCACCTTGTGGAAAGGTAATATTATATTTACCCCTGCCACTTTATTTTCTATAGGACTCGTTTCTTTCTTTATTTCAGGGGGGTTGACTGGGATCTTTTTAGGTAACGCAGTTATTGATATTCAATTACATGATACCTATTTTGTGGTAGCTCATTTTCACTTAGTAATGGGTAGTTTATCTATATTTGGCTTATTGGCAGGGATATATCACTGGTTCCCTAAAATGTTTGGAAGAATGATGGATGATAAGTTAGGTCATATACATTTCTGGATGACTTTTATCGGTGTTTATATGATATTTTTCCCGATGCACTATATTGGCATAGCAGGTTTCCCTCGTAGATACTATTCATGGACAACTTTTGACGCTTTCAGCTCATACACTGATTTAAATATGTTTGTAAGTATTGCTGCTTTCGTAACGGTTGCAGCTCAGTTCATTTTCTTATTTAACTTTTTCTACAGTATGTATAGGGGCAAAAGAGCGCCTCAAAACCCATGGAGATCTAATACATTGGAGTGGACTACGCCTGTTGAACCTGGCCATGGTAACTGGCCTGGTGAAATTCCTAAAGTGTACAGATGGTCTTATGATTATAGTAAGCCTGGCGCTGCTGAAGATTTCATTCCGCAAAATGTTCCTCTTTCCTTAACTCCTGAGTCTAATTTGTCTCATGAAAAAGAATTAGCGAAGCAAGAAAAGCTGGAAGAAACACCACATGTTAAATCACAATCTTGATAAAAAGCCTTTAATAAACAGCTACTATCGTAAATTGACAACATTTACCTTAGTAGCTGTTTATTTATTGATTCTGGCGGGTGGCATAGTTAGAAGCACTGGTTCTGGAATGGGCTGTCCCGATTGGCCTAAATGTTTTGGTTCCTGGATTCCACCAACAGAAGTTAGTGAACTACCTACAGATTATCAGGAGTTTTATGCTGATTACAGGCATGAAAAAAATGTAAAATTTGTTAAGTACCTTGATTTCTTCGGTTATGCATCGGTGGGGGAAGCTATTCTTGCAGATGAATCTATTAAAGTAGAAGCAGAATTTAATAAGTATAAAACCTGGACTGAATATATAAATCGGTTGTTGGGGGCTCTGGTTGGTTTTCTAATTATTTTATGCGTGCTAGGTTCATTCAAATACTTTAGATCAGATAAAAAAGTGTTTTTTATAGCTTTTTCTAGTTTGATACTGGTCCTTATTCAGGGTTGGATTGGTTCAGTGGTTGTATCCACAAATTTACTGCAGTGGTTAATTACTGTACATATGGTTCTAGCTCTGGTGATTGTTGCTGTGCTTACTGCTTTATTCTATTATGCAAATCATCAAAGAGTAAATGCTATGTTAACTAAGAAAAGTGCATTACAAAAATTGTTAGGAGTAGCAATGTTTTTGATGCTTGTTCAAATAGTTTTTGGAACTCAGGTAAGGGAAGCTTTAGATAGGGTAGCAGAAGAGCTTGGAAGTGCAAATAGGGAAAGTTGGATTAGCGGATTGGGTATTGAATTCTATATTCATAGATCCTTTTCTATAGCAATAGCCTTAGTTCACTTTTATTTGTTTTATGTATTATTTAAAGCGAACCCAAATCAAAAAAACTTGGTTTTTCATACAAAGATTTTATTGACTTTTATTTTGGTAGAGATTTTATCTGGTGTAGTTATGGCATATTTTGCCGTTCCATTTTGGGTCCAACCTATTCATTTAGTATTAGGAAGCTTAATCTTTGGATGGCAATTTTATTTGTTACTACAAGTATCATCAGTTAAGAAAAAAATAAATAAACCGACTTATGCAATATCCTGAATCACAAAGTTTAGGTATAACGTCCTTAATAATGTCTCAAATCAAGGGGTATTTTGCTTTATTAAAGCCCCGATTAAGCTTTCTTGTTGCTTTCTCCTCAGCATTTGGCTATGTTTTGGGATTTTCAGGAGGGTCTATAAATTATGCAGTGTTGACCTTTCTTGCGCTAGGGGGATTCTTAGTCTCCGGGTCTGCAGTTACCATCAATCAGATTATTGAGGTTGAATTTGATAAAAAGATGGATAGGACAAAAAATAGACCACTCCCTACAGGATTAATAAACCGAAGGGAAGCATCAATTTTTGCAGCTGTTACTGGATTGGCTGGTTTTTCATTACTATTCATTTATACAAATATACTTACTGTTATTTTATCAGTTATTTCCTTAATTCTATATAGTTTTGTCTATACCCCCTTAAAAAGAGTAGGTCCTATTGCAGTGTTTGTAGGGGCTATTCCAGGTGCTCTGCCTCCTTTATTGGGTTGGGTTGCGGCTACTAATGGCTTCAGTGTAGAGGCATGGATTATTTTCGGGATTCAATTTATCTGGCAATTCCCGCATTTCTGGGCAATAGCTTGGGTGGCTGATGAAGATTACAAAAAAGCAGGTTTTAAGCTGTTGCCATCGGGTGGTAAAAAAGATTTAAATACTGCTATTCAAATAATGATTTACACCTTGTTTTTAATTCCTTTAGGTTTACTTCCTACTCAGTTTGGAATAACAGGAATTAACTCTGGTTTGGTAGCCACTATTTGTGGAGTGCTATTTTTGAGTCAAACTTTTTATCTTATGAAAGAGTGCACCAAAGAGGCCGCTTTGAAAATAATGTTTGGATCGTTTTTATACCTTCCGATAGTACAAATAGCTTATTTATTAGATAAATTATAAAGATGAATAGCACTGTAGATATTGAACAAAAGAAATATAAACCTAGCTTGAAAACCCTTTCAATGCATCCCCTTAAGTTTGCAATGTGGTTGTTTATTGTTTCTATAGTAATGATGTTCGCTGCTATGACTAGTGCTTACATAGTAAGGCAGGCAGAAGGAGACTGGCTGGTTTATGATCTACCTGATATATTTTTAATTAATACAATTATACTTGTGTCAAGTAGCATAACAATGCATGTAGCTTATTTAGCTGCAAAGAAGGATAACTTTAAAACTGTTAAAATTTTTATGGTATTGACTGCTGCTCTTGCTGTAGCGTTTTTAGTAGGTCAGTACCTTTCCTGGGGGGCATTGGTTGATATTGAAGTGTATTTTGTAGGTAATCCTGCAGGATCATTTTTATATGTTATTTCTGGATTGCATGCATTTCACCTGATAACAGGTGTGATTTTCATATTAATTATGTTATTTTCGGCTTTTAAATACAAGGTTCATTCCAAGAACATGGTGAAAATGGAAATGTGCACAACATATTGGCACTTTTTAGATGGACTTTGGGTATATTTATATATATTTTTGTTGTTAAATCATTAATCTTATTTGAACAGTAAACTTTATGGCAACTACTGCAACGATTGAAACGGCTCAGAGTCGGTGGAGCGGAGGAAACGCTCCAATGAATGCAAGTTATGGAAAACTAATGATGTGGTTTTTTCTCTTATCTGATGCATTCAGTTTTTCCGCATTACTTATTACCTATGGATTGATCAGATATGCCCATCCTGCATTTGACGGTTCAGTTGCTAATTTTGAATTTAGTACAGAATACTGGCCAATCCCAGAAATGGTATTTGAGGCTGTCCCATTTTTACATGGAGTACATGCTCCTCTGATTTTTGTGGGAATTATGACATTTATTCTAATTTTGAGTAGTGTGACGATGGTGCTTGCAGTTGAAGCTGGCCACAGAATGGATAGACAAGGTGTGATTAAATGGATGCTTTGGACTATCATTGGAGGTTTGGTATTCTTAGGTTGTCAGGCATGGGAGTGGAGTCACTTTATACATGGCACTGCGGATGGAACGGTAAATGCTGCCGGAGAAACGATTTTTGGTGCTAACCTAACTCAAAATCAATATGGACCGCCTTTGTTTGCTTCCCTGTTCTTCTTTATTACAGGTTTCCATGGTTTCCATGTTTTCAGTGGAGTAGTGATCAATTTTATCATTTTCTTTAATGCAGTAGTTGGAACTTATGATAAAAGAGGACATTATGAAATGGTTGAAAAAACCGGACTGTACTGGCACTTTGTTGATTTAGTATGGGTATTTGTATTTACACTTTTTTACTTGATTTAAATATTTGAATTATGTCTACCGAAGAAACTAATAATATTCAGGTAATTCCTGAAGATAAAGAAAAAACCAAAAAGATCTGGAAGGTTGCCGCAATTCTGGCAATTGTTACAATCATTGAATTCATATTCGCATTTACTTTGGAAAGAGGAATGTTGCTAGTTGCAATATTTTTGGGTCTTACAGTAGTAAAAGCGTTTTATATTGTTGCTGAATTTATGCACCTAAAGCATGAGCAAAAGACGTTAATGTGGTCCATAGTGGGCCCTATAATTCTAATAGTTTGGCTAATTATTGCCCTTATGTTAGAAGGTAATGCTATTTTCAATGTTAGAACTTAAATTTCTATTCATTTAAATTTTGAAATCAGGTTAAGTAATTGACCTGATTTTTTTATATCCAATGAAATCATCAAAAATTTTAATACTTGTTTTCACCTTAACTTTTCCGGTTATACTTTATTTATTTCTCACATTTTATGGGAGCAATGAGTTTGATTTACCGATATTTTTCGAGAATGAAAATGAGTTTTGTAATGATTTCAAAGCGCTTGAAAATATTACTGAAACCCTTCAGTGCAGCGAAAATAAGCCATATTCTTTAGAAGAGATTTTAGCTGGAAATATCAATATTCTCCACTTTCCCAATATAAGGGAAGATAATCAACAATTAGAGAACGAATTAAATCGATTAATATCCACCTTTGCTGATGAAGACAATATTAAGCTACATGCTATATATAATGATCAGCAAACAGAATTAGGCGGGTATTTAATGCAAAGCAATGCATTAACTAATTATAATGTAAGTAACTACTTCTACAATAAGCTTACAGATTGTTATATGATGCTTCCAAGCAAAGAATGGGAGGGAGAACACCCTGCTGAAGTGGTTTTGGATGAACATACTACCTTACTTTTAATGGATCAGGAAGGACGAATCAGAGGTTATTATGATGGATTGGAAACAAAAGATGTAGACAGATTGATACTAGAAATAAGAATTTTGATGACTAAACAAAATAAGTAATGAACCTACAGTTGGAAAATAAGAAGTCTTATACAGGAGTTATTTGGATTCTCTCCATTGTAGTTCCTGTTTTAGTTGCTGTGTTGATTTTCGCGCCAAGTAAAATTGAAGGCGCAGGTGACTGGGTTTACGTTTTACCACATCTTAATGCGGCACTCAATTCCATAACTTCCGTGGTATTAATTTTAGGGTTGATATTTATCAAGCAGAAGAAAATAAGGAGCCATCGATTAATGATGTCAACTGCTTTTGTATTAGGTAGTTTATTTCTAGTTTCCTATGTAATATATCATGCTACAGCTGATTCTACTGTATATGGGGATCTCAGTGGAAATGGAATGTTAGACGAAGCGGAAAAGACTTCTAGCCTTATGTTTTGGAGAGGCTTTTACATCTCAATTTTGCTACCTCATATTGTCTTAGCTGCTGTGGTAGTTCCATTTGTTCTTTTTGCTTTTTATTACGCTTTAAATAATAAAATTGAAAAGCATAAAAAGGTGGTAAAGTACACTTATCCTATTTGGTTATTTGTGTCGATTACTGGCGTAATCGTTTACCTTATGATTAGTCCTTATTATATGCATTAATGGAACTTGAGCTAAGTAATATTAGTTAAATACGTATATTAAATATCCAGATGAAAAAGGCATTTTTTTCTTTTATATTTTTGTTGTTTTTAACTGCCCCTGATGTTCTAGCTCAGTGCGCTATGTGTAGAGCCACCGTAGAGAATAATGTAAATAATGGGGAAATTGGTTTGGCACCTGGTCTTAACTTCGGTATAATGTACCTGTTTGCAGCTCCATACCTAGTGGTAATAATCATCGCTTTTTTGTGGTATAGGCAAAGCAAAAAGAGAAAGAGAAAAATAAATATTGAGGAACTGTTATCTAAAAATTAAATAGTTATCGTCTTTTTTATCTATTCTTAAACTACAAAATCCTGCTTTTCCTTACTTTGCATGTTTTTAGATAAGTGAGGTTTTATTCCTGAGCGCTATTATTGCTATATTGGCACTTGATCATATAATGGTAGATTCGTGAGTAAAAATTTATATGGATGGCTTAGTGTTTTTTTAGGAACATGCGTAATTATTCTTAGGCTAATTTATATTTCACTTGAATCAAATCAGGATGAATTTATTAGTTCTACGCAAAGTTTATTAGAGAAACAACTGATAGCAGTTGAAAGAGATGATGCGGCCATTCTGAATTACCTGTCTGATAATAAGGAACTTGTTTTCACTGATTTAAATAAAATAGCAACATCATATCCTTTCTATATATTTAAGAATAATCAGTTAGTTTTTTGGTCAGATGACCATATCATACCTGCTTTCAGTCCTATATTAAACCCAGGGTGGCAATTTGTAAGCAGAAAATCAGGTGAATTTTTATATTGGATCAGAAAATCAGATGAATCCAATGTCACGTTAGTTTTTGTGATGCCTCTCCATCAAAATTACGATATAAATAATGATTACGTTCAATCAAATTACAATGATAAAATTTTCCAAGCATCTGATATCTCCATCAGAAAAAATAAAATATCGGACGGCTACCCTATGTTTTCAACTGATGATAGTGAGCTTTTTTACATTAATTTGAAATCTAGTTTTAAGAATCATAATGAGTGGCTTCATCTCTTAATTATAGCAATTGAAATTTTAACTTTAGCATTTTTTATTATCTGGTTTTATGGGTTCAGTTTAAGGTGGCAGGTAAAACCAAATTATTTGCCAGTAATTATTTTTATTCCCGGCATTATCGTCATTCGGGTATTATTGGATGTTTTAAGAATACCATTTTATTCTGCGGAGCTCTCACTTTTTGACCCTAAGTTTTTCGCTTCTTCTGGCCTCAATCCTTCCTTCGGCATATTGTTTTTAAATACAGTCTTTTTATTAATCATCATTTATTTTGTAATTAATTATTTGAAAATATTATCAGCAAAGGGATTTCTTACTTACAATTTTTTCAGATCCTGCTTTCTGCAGTTTAGTACATTTGGTATTGCTTTACTTATTTATGGCTTTATAGAGCTTATATATAGGCATTCAAACTGGGGACTTGATATAACCAATAGTGTTGATTTCAATATTTTTAAAATACTAACATTTGTTGGAGGGATTATTTACGCAATTATAATCTTTCATGTAATGCGGTGGATTCATCAATGGAATTCTAACCATATCGTTCATATACATATATTCTTCCGCGATCAGTTAATCAGCTTAGTAGTTTTTGTAGGATTCTGTATAATGATCCAAGCGCCATTCTTATGGGTATCCTTGGTTGTTTTAGTGCTAAATTTCATCGTTTATTATTGGCATTTAGCTCACAGTCTATTAAAAATTAGTTTTCTCAGCTTCATATATTTGTTCCTTATAGTTACTGCAATTTCACTTGTTTCTTCATGGTCCATCAACCATATGGAAGAAGTGATTGAAACAAATGAAATAAATAGTATCGGCAATAGGATTATGAACGATAATGATGTCCTTGCTGAATATTCACTCACAAAAATTGATGCCAGTATCAAACAGGATCAATTTATCAGACAGCAATTTCTATTACCTATTACTCCTTATAAAAAAGTAGCAGATAAGATTTTGAAATTTCATTTAAGAGATGATTATTTTGATAAGTATGAAAAATCAGTTAGCATTTATGATGCGAGTGGCCAATCTCTATACCCATCCGGACAGGCCTCTTACTCTGCATCATTTCCAACCGAACAATTAAGTACCAATAATAAGAGAGCAGGTATTAATTTGTACCTGGTGGGGACATCTGAAGGAGCTCAAATACAGAATAAATACATATATAAACATGAGATTAAAATCAGTAATTATATTTTAGCCTCGATTGTAGTTGAGTTGAAACTAAAAAAAATTAGACCTGATAATGTATTTCCAGAGCTCTTGGTAGACAAAAGATTTGCCCAAAATGTAAATGAGATTCCTTATGATTATGCACTTTATAAGAACGACACCTTATTTTATAGTGTAGGAAACCTAAGTTTTCCTAATGTGTTGGATAGGAATAGAAGTGATCTAAAGTCTAATTTTTCTCATCAGAGAGAGGCGGAAAATAGTAAAATAACCATTTTAGGAGAAGGTAATGAATTGCTAGTGTTCAGCAGACCTGATAGAGAGCTTTTCACATTTTTTTCGAATTTTTCCTTTTTCTTTATTCTTTGTTTCACTATAATTTTTACTTTTTCATTTTTCTACTTCCTACGAGCCTATTGGCAAGCCGATTCGGTAGGTTTGGGGGCTAAAATCCAATTGTATTTTTCCTTAGCTTTCTTGGTTCCTCTTATTTCTGTAAGTATAAGTACAGTAAGTTTTGTGAATTCTACTTTTCTATCAGATATAGTTAATTCCTACCAGGAGAGAACCTCAAGAGTTGCAGAACAACTGACGGATATTGTAATGGAATACAATAAAGCACTTATAAGTAGAGAAGATTTTAATAATGAACTGGTTACAATCACTAAAATTGTAAATAGCGATATGAATATCTATGGGCTCAATGGTAAATTAATTATAACAAGTCAACCTCAGATTTTTGAGAAACAATTATTGTCAGAGTATATTAACCCCGTGGCCTTCGCAGGAATAAAATATGGCGGTAAGAAAGTAATTACATTAGAGAACCATATAGGTGAATTGAATTATCAGTCTGCCTATATCGGAATTAGATCTTATGACTCCGGAGAATTATTGGCTATTTTAGCCAGTCCTTTTTTCAAATCAAATAAGGAATATGATGAACTCCTAACTGATTTATTAACAAATGTTTTTAATATTTTTGTAGCTAGTTTTATCATATTTATGTTTTTAGCCTATGCTGCCACAAAAGTCCTAACTAATCCCCTTAATTTACTGAAAGAGAAACTAGCGCAGGTGAATCTGTCCGCCACCAATGAGCCAATAGCCTGGAAGGTAGATGACGAAATAGGTTTGCTGATTACTGAATACAATGACATGCTATTGAAACTTGAAAAAAGTAGAATGGCATTAAGTAAAACTGAAAAAGAGTCTGCTTGGAGAGAAATGGCACAACAAGTTGCTCATGAAATTAAAAACCCTTTAACCCCTATGAAGCTTTCTCTGCAACATTTGCAGATGCGCATTGAGCAAAGTGATCATCAAATGCCGGAAGCTGTTTCCAAAATTAAAGCTATTCTTTCGCAGGTAGATAACCTTAGTGATATTGCTACATCTTTTTCCTCTTTTGCAAAGATGCCAATTCCTGATAATGAAAGAGTATGCATTTCAGAAGTGTTGGGTAAGGTAGTTTCTTTATTTCAATTACAGAATAACCATATCGTATTGCAAATGCCAGAGGAGCCAGTTTTTGCATGGGTTGACAAAAAGATTATAGAACGTATTTTTAATAATATGATTATTAATGCTTTTCAAAGTCAGAATGATAATGAACTTTCTACTGTTGAAATTGAGTTAAATCGGGAAGCTGAAAAGGTTTTGGTTTCCATTAAAGACAATGGAATGGGGATTCCCGCGGAAAATCATCAAAAGGTGTTTCTACCTAATTTCACCACTAAATCTACAGGTTCAGGTATTGGGTTAGCCATTGCTAAGAGAGGCATAGAACATGCAGGAGGTAAAATTTGGTTTGAAAGTAATATAAATGCGGGTACTACTTTTTATATAGAATTGAAGTATATGATGTAATTTGACTAAGAATTATTTTAAGATATTGTTTACTTTATGCTTCTGTTGCGTTTTTATGCATGGCAGAGCACAAGTTTTATGCTTGAATACTGAGCAGAAGGATACTATTTTGCCCGATTCGATTCTAATTATCCCTTCAACTGTTACAGTAAGTAATTTAGAGGGTCAGGCCTTAAATTTTAGGTATGATAAGGTTTCTGGCTTTTTAAGTATTCTTAGCGCTGAAAGTAGTATCTATTATCGTGTGTGCTTTAGTTATTTAAAGAAATATTCTGAATTGGTAGAAGCTGCAATTTCAGAAGAGTTATACGATAGCACGGTTCTTTTTAAAAATCAGCCTGAATTATACTCTTATAATAAGTCAACCGAAGAATTGCTAGGTCTAACAGGTTTGAACATAGAAGGAGCATTCTTAAGAAACGTTTCTGCAGGTCAGCAGCAGTCAGTCTTTATGCATTCAGTAATGGATTTGAGTATATCCGGAAATATATCTGAAGATTTAAAGTTAGAGGCCAGATTAACAGATCAGCAAATGCCTTTTGAACCAGAAGGAAATACACAAAGACTTCAGGATTTTGATAGAGTGAATGTTAAATTGATGCATGATAACTGGAGTTTACAAGGTGGTGACTTGTTGGTGCAGTCAATTCCGTCTTCAAAATTTTTGCGTTACAATAGGCAAGTGCAGGGGATTGGTGTATCAACTTCTAAATTAGCTTTGGATTCTGCAGTTTCTAATACTGAGGTGGTAGGCTCTTTTTCCCGAAGTAAAACAGGAGTACAATTGATTGAACCTATAGAGGGTGTTTTAGGGCCTTATCGTATTAAAGGTCCGCAAAATGAGCCTTTCATTTTTTTATTGGCCGGTACTGAAAAAATATACCTCGATGGCGTTCTTCTCACCAGGGGGATTGAGTATGATTATGTCATAGACTATAATGCTGCGGAAATTACTTTCAATGCTACAGTTTATATCAATAAATTTAGTAGAATTCAAATAGAGTTTGAATATTCTGATCAGCAATATGCTCGAAATGTCAATATTATTAAACACGAACAAAGAACTGATCGCTTAACTTTAAGAGCAGGCATGTTTCAGGAAGCTGACCAGCCTAATAGGGCATTGTATGATCTTTCTCAAGCTGATATGAATGAATTATCTGAACTGAACGCATCTGCTACTGTTGGTCATATTCCTGCAGTGGATAGTGTTGGTTTTCGAAATGATAAGATTTTGTACGCGAAAAGCGATACTATTGTTGGAGGTCAACAATACAGTAAATTTTACTATTCCAGGGATCCAGACAGTGCTTTTTATCAGGTTTATTTTTCATCAGTAGGTAATAATAAGGGGAATTATAAAGTGGCTAATAGTCTGGAAAATTCTATAATTTACGAGTGGATAGCACCTGTAGATGGTATTCCACAAGGTAATTACGCACCTTTAAAACAAGTGGCATTGCCTAAGAAGCAAAGAGTAATGACTATTGGTGCAGACTATCAACTAAATAATAAAGATATCATTTCTTTTGATTTTGCGGCTTCGGAAAAAATTGATAATAGATTTAATCCGGAAGGTTCAAAAAATAGTGGTAAGGCATTCTTTCTTGGTTATAAAAGTAGTGCTAAACAGCTAACTTTTGGTAAGAACCTGAAGTTGCAATATAATTTTAGTTACGAGTTTCTTGACTCTGCCTTTATTCCTGTTCAGGTATTCAGGTCAATGGAATTTAACCGAGATTGGGGGATAGAGCAAACGAGTAATTATCAGGCAGGAGAAGAACATCTAATAGGGTTTGGAACCAAAATGTACAATGATAAGCAAAGTTTACAATATCAAACCTTTGTGAGACAAAAAGAAACTTCTGGACAAGGTCATCAGCAAAAACTAAACTACCAATATAAAGGAAATTGGGAGGTGAATAGCCAGATGTTTTTCATGCAAAGTCAAGGCGGGTTAAACCACACTGAATGGATTAAAAACTTGTCTGAAGTTGCCTATAATAATTGGCTTTTAACTCCTGGTTACAGTTTCCAGCTGGAACGACATTCCAGGCATGCTGGTGATTCTTTAATCAATAGTTTCATGAATTTTAATAATCATCAAATCTATATTTCAAAACAAGATACTTCGCTTTGGAATTTTACAGTTTCACACGATTTCCGAACAGATTATCAGGTATTTGAGTATGAATTTCAGGAATTTGAACGCTCCCAGACCACGCAATTGTCCAGTGCTATCAACTACAATGCAAATGGGCATATTCAACTTAATCTTTTAAAAAGAAGCATTACAGCAGCTCATGAAACTTCAGTAGCAGAAGACTTCTATCAAGGTGCTATCCAGTGGCGCGGTTCGTTCTGGAATGGCAATATAACCCAAAGCTTATTCTACCAAACTGGAACAGGCAGGGTTTTGGAGCGAAATTATTTCTTCCAGGAAGTGCCCCGTAGTATGGGAACCCACTCATGGTCAGATTTAAATCAAAATGAAATACAGGAGTTGAATGAGTTCTTCGAAGATGAAACGGAGTATGGTGATAGAAATTTCATAAAGATATTGACTATGGGTGATGATTATCAAACAGCTTTCATTAACACAGCAAGGTATCAGCTACAATTGAAAATGCCCAATTCATGGAGGAAGTCAAGTGGTTTACTTAAGTATGTAGGAAAATTATCTACACAATTTCAAGCTAATTTAGAGTCTAAAAATCTGTATGATTCCTGGACTGAAAGAATATCTCCTTTCTTGAGAAACGATCAGTCCGAAGAAGTACTTTCTGGTAAGCAATTTCTAAAAGCTAATTTGTACTATAATAGAGGTGGACGCGCTTCATTGGATTTTGGTCATTCACAGTCAAGTAGAAAGCAATTATTAATGAACGGTTTTGAAGGTAACCAAATGCAAACTTACCATGCGAACGGTTTGTGGAATATTTGGGATAACTGGAATATTATGACCAACTATCGAATTTCTTCTCATAATTCATATTCTGAGGTAGTAGCTGAACGCGATTTCACTTATAATTCTCAAACTATTAATCCACAATTGCAGTGGCAAGGGGTTAAAAATTGGCGAACTGTTTTAAGTTATGAATCGGTGACCAAAATAAGTCCAACGGAGGGCATCGGTGGACAGGTTCTGGTTGATCAGGTTTCTGTTTCTAATAAATTTATCAGAGAAAACGGAGGGATATTTGAAGGTAAATTTGGTTTTGTAAAAGTGAATTCTGCTTTGGAAAATAATTTTACTCCTCTTGCGTATGAAATGTTTGAGGGTCTGAGAGCTGGAAAAAACTTAATATGGAATCTGTCAGTACGGCAAAAAATAATTGGAGATTTAAATCTTAGTATCCAATACGGAGGCAGAAAGTCTGCAGAAACCCGTATGATACACAACGGCTCTGTACAACTATCTGCTCTCTTCTGATTAAAGTGTTTTTTTCAATTTTTTCATAAACTTACTTGCAAAAATAAAGTCCTCCAGATCCTCTTGTCCAGAATGAAGAATGTTATCTGAATTACCTTCCCACACTTTATATCCTTTAGATAAATACATAATGTGCTCTCCAATTCCCATAACTGAATTCATGTCGTGCGTCACCACGATTGTTGTTACATTTAGCTCATGAGTGATTTCCTGAATAAGCTCATCAATTAATAGGGAGGTTTTAGGGTCAAGGCCTGAATTGGGCTCATCACAGAAAAGGTAATTAATATCGTTTACAATAGCCCTGGCAATTCCTACTCTTTTCTTCATACCACCACTTACTTCTGAAGGCATTTTTTTATTAACGTTTTCTAAACCCACCCTTCCAAGCACATTATTTACACGATCTGTCTTTTCACTTTTACTCATATCAGTGAGCAAATCGAGTGGGAACATGACATTTTCTTCAATAGATTTCGAATCAAACAATGCACCACCTTGAAAAAGCATTCCAATTTCTCTCCTCATCTGAGATTTCTCTTCCTTATCTGCCTCGAGAAATTTTCTTCCATCGTATAACACTTCTCCTGTCTCAGGAGTAATTAAACCTACTATACATTTCAATAAAACGCTTTTTCCTGTACCACTGGCTCCTATAATTAGGTTGGTGATTCCTCTTTTGAAACTACCAGAAATATCATAAAGTACCTGAGTATCATTAAAAGTTTTAGATATATTTTTAATTTCTATCATTACTTAGTTTAATAAAAGTTCTGCCAATATATAATCTGCAAGTAAAACTGCTATACAGCTTTTTGTAACAGCACTGGTACTGGAAACACCTACTTCCAGGGCGCCTCCCGTGGTATAGAATCCTTGAAAAGCCGAAATAGATGAAATTAAAAAGGCAAAGACTACTGCTTTAATTAAAGCAAAATATACTGTATAGGAATTGAAACTGATCCTGATACCATAAATATATTCCGATTCCGTTATGATACCAGTTAATGTACCAGCCAAATATCCGCCATATAAGGAGAGAAAACCAGCTATTATTACCAACAAAGGATACATTAATATGGCAGCAATTATTTTTGGCAGTACTAAATAGGAGATAGAATTTATGCCCATTACCTCTAATGCATCAATTTGTTCAGTGATACGCATAGTCCCTAACCCACTGGCAATACTGGAACCTACTTTACCTGCAATAACAATGGCGGTAATAGTAGGGGCAAGTTCTAAAATAACCATCTCCCGTGTCACCTGTGCAACTACATAATTTTGAATTAACGGACTTACCAGGTTATATGCAGTTTGAACTGTGGTAACAGCTCCCATAAAAGTGGAAGTTATAGCCACTATGACTAAAGAATTCCATCCTATAATATTACACTCGCTGATAATTAGCTTAATATAAGAAGAAAAGGTTTCTCTCCTCACAAATAAATTTCCTAAAAAAATAAAATATGCTCCTATAGATTTCATGCGTATATATTGTTCTTGAAGATGCCTTCCCAAACCAGGCACTTACGATCAGTTGCTATTATTGCTTTTAAGGACATTAAACAGGTTGTTTTTGGCTTAAGAATTTTGGTCAGAAGGCGTGTCATGTTTTTAATATACAGTTTATGCCAAAGTAACGAAAATTTCTGATGATGGATACTATACGCTGTTTGAAACATTCTCAAATTAATTCCAGACTGAAGCGGAATTTCCTTTTTAAATAAAACTAAAGAAGATTTGAATGAGCCTTGAAATCTAATTCAAGTGATTAAAAGTCGATCTAATTTACAAATTCTGAAAAGTTAAATATCATTAATAAGGAGATATCCGTAACAAATTCAAAACATATAAATCTGTTCAACACCAAAATTTATGATTAGTTTCGCATCTGAATTATCAATCAAAATTAAATTTACAAATCAGGAGTTAAAATTATTTAGGAAATGAAAGGTTTTTGTATAGTAACGGGTGGAACGAAGGGTATTGGAAAAGCTTTGGTGGAGCGCTTTATATCAGAAGGTTATGAGGTAATTACCTGTTCACGAAATATAGAAGATCTGAAAAAATTGAAAGCGGAACTAGAGGTTGAATCAGGTCCAAAATTGCATGTTAAGGCGAGTGATTTATCTCTGAAATCTGATGTAATCGCATTTTCCGATTATGTATTAAGCGTGACCAAAAATATTGATGTATTGATAAATAATACAGGAGTTTTTATGCCTGGAAGCATCCAGGATGAGCCTGAAGGAAATTTGGAATTGATGATGAATACAAACTTGTTTTCAGCATATCATCTAACCAGAAAGTTAATACCGGCAATGAAGGTGAGAAATAAAGGACATATTTTTTCTATGAGTAGTATAGCAGGTATTACTGCCTATTCCAGTGGCGGGTCATACAGTATTACAAAATACGCCATGCAAGGATTTACTAAATGTTTGAGGGAGGAGATGAAAGAAGTTGGGATAAAAGTAACGGCTGTTTTACCGGGAGCTACTCTTACAGCCAGTTGGGAGGGAGTGGATTTGCCTGAAAGTCGTTTTATGAAGTCTGAAGATGTGGCAGAAGCCGTATGGTCTGCCTTTGTCATGTCGGAAAGAACAGTTGTTGAGGAAATAATATTAAGGCCACAATTAGGAGATATTTAAATGAAAGATAGAATATACTTATCTGCCCCACACATGGGTGGCAAAGAAATAAAGTTTATTGAGCATGCGTTTGCTGAAAATTGGATTGCTCCTTTAGGTCCAAATGTTAATGGAATGGAAGAGGATATTGCAACTTTTTCTAAAGTTCCATATGTAGCTGCATTAAGTTCCGGTACCGCGGCTATTCACCTGGCCCTAATACTTTTAGGAGTAAGGAAAGATGACGTAGTGTTAGCATCCAGCTTTACTTTTTCAGCAACAATTAATCCCATTGCCTACCAGGGTGCTATCCCTGTGCTCATAGATAGTGAACAGGATACCTGGAACATGGATCCTGAACTATTGGAACAGGCAATTAAAGATTACATAGCAAAAGGAAAAAAACCAAAAGCGATCATTTTTGTCCACTTGTATGGCATGCCTGGTAAAATTGAAGAAGTAGTTAATATTTGCAGCAAATATGATATACCACTTATAGAAGACGCTGCAGAAGCTTTAGGTGCATCTATAGATGGAAAGCAAGCCGGAAGTTTTGGTGATTTTGGCGTATTTTCATTTAATGGTAATAAGATCATAACTACCTCTGGGGGAGGTGCTTTAGTTTCAAATAATAAACAGTGGATAGATAAAGCACGATACCTGGCCACACAGGCAAGGGACCCTGCTCCATACTATCAGCATTCGGAAATAGGCTTCAATTACAGAATGAGTAATATTTCCGCGGGAATTGGTAGAGGCCAGATGGAGGTGTTGCCCGATTGGATTAGTAAACGAAGAGATAATTTTGAGTTTTATAAATCCGAATTAGCTGAAACAGGCGTAAGTTTTCTTGAAGAGCGTTCAAATGCTTTTTCCAACAGATGGCTAACATGTATTTTGTTTAACGACCAGCATAAACTCAGCCCAGAGGAAATGAGACAAAAATTAGAAGAAGATAATATTGAAGCAAGACCTCTTTGGAAACCTATGCATTTCCAGCCCGTATTTGGTAGGTGTGATAGTTATTTAAATGGGGTATCAGAAAATCTTTTTAAACATGGTCTTTGCTTGCCTTCAGGCTCGTCATTAACTATGGATCAGAAGAATTTAATTGTTGAAAAAATGAAAAAACATCTTATTTAATAAAATTGTATCATTTTTTATAATTTAGTTTATATTTGTAATATATATGATGAAAAAAATTAATGATATCAGTTTTTTACCTCGTTGGATCATTTTGCTGATTGACTTGGGCTTTTTACTGGTAGCTATCATTTTAGCCTACTTGTTGCGTTTCAATTTTGACGTAGCAGATGTCTTCGCTTTCAAGTTTACAGAAGGACTAATTCTATTTACAATTTGCCATTTAATAGCTATTTTTTTAACGCAAAGTTATGCTGGTATAATTAGATATACTTCTCTACAAGATGGGCTCAGAATTACCTACACTACGGTATTAGGTACTATTCTAAGTGGTGTAGTTAGTTATACCAATTATTTCTACAAAGGGAGTGTGATTATTCCCATCTCAGTTTTAATTATCAGTTTAACTATTGCCGTAATCCTACTTTTTTCTTACAGGGTGATGGTTAAAAATCTTTTCTCTTATTATAGGGAAGCTGTAAGACACCGAAAAAATGTAATGATTTTTGGAGCAGGTCAGTATGGAATAATTACTAAGCAAGTGATAGACTTTGACCCTAACGCCAGGATGCGGGTAATTGGCTTTCTAGACGATGATTTGAAGAAAGTTGGTAAAGTTATTAATGGTACCCCTATTTTCGATGCTGGATATAATCTGCCGGATACAGTTAAAAAATACAGGGTACATGAAGTGATAATCGCCATTGCTAATATTTCTGTAGAACGAAAAAATGAGTTGGTGGATGAATGCTTAAAAGCCCATGTTAAGGTGCGCACAGTGCCTGCTCCAGATAAGTGGATCAATGGGGAATTGAGCATGAACCAAATAAAGGAGTTGAAAATTGAAGATTTGCTTGGGAGAGCTTCTATTCAGTTGAATAATCCTAAAGTGAAAGAGAGTATAGCTGGAAGAGTGGTTCTAATTACAGGTGCTGCAGGTTCAATAGGATCAGAAATTTCGAAGCAAATTTTAAAGCAAAAGCCGAAAAAACTTATTTTAGTAGATCAGGCCGAATCTTTCTTGTATGCAGTTGACATTGAGTTGCAAAATATGCCTGAAAGTGATGGTGTGGAAATACAGCCTATAGTACTTGATATTTCGAATAAAAGAAGGTTAAATAGTGTATTCATATCTTATATGCCTGAAATAGTGTACCATGCAGCTGCGTATAAGCATGTGCCGCTTATGGAAACCAATCCTTTTGAGGCAGTTTCTTGTAACATTTTCGGCACAAAGAATTTAGCAGATTTATCAGTTGAGCATAAAGTAGATAAATTTGTGATGGTATCTACTGACAAGGCTGTAAACCCAACTAATGTGATGGGAGCCTCTAAAAGAATCTCCGAGATATATGTGCAGTCACTAAACGATTTTCAAAATACAGAGGAGAAGAATGTTACTCGCTTTATAACCACCAGGTTTGGGAATGTATTAGGTTCCAATGGCTCAGTAATTCCATTATTTAAAGCCCAGATAGAAAAGGGAGGCCCGGTAACTGTAACTCATCCTGACGTTACTAGATACTTTATGACTATTCCGGAGGCTTGTCAGTTAGTGATTGAGGCTGGTGTAATGGGCTTTGGCGGAGAAATTTTTGTGTTTGATATGGGTAAATCCATGAAAATTGTGGATTTAGCTAAAAAGATGATTAGGCTTTCCGGTTTTGAGGTAGATACAGACATTGAAATTAAATTCTCCGGCTTAAGAGAAGGAGAGAAGCTCTACGAAGAATTATTGAGTAATAAGGATACAACTTTACCTACACATCATGAAAAAATCATGATCTCCAAAACTGATAGAATGAATTTAAAGGAGGTGAAGCTTGCTTTAGAAAAACTAAGTGATCTATTGCTGGATGAGAATGAATTAGGCATGATTATGCAAATGAAAAATATGCTACCGGAATTCATTAGTCAATCTTCTCGCTTCGAAGTGCTTGATGAACAGCTAAAAGATGAGCGCTTAGAAAAATGGAGCATCTCCAGGAAGATTAGTTGATTATATATAAATAGGTATCAAAATGCATGAGGGTGTAAGTTCATAATCTCCTATTTTTTAGCTACCAGACCTTCCTGGTGCTCATGAAATTTCTTCATGACATAACGGACGGATCGATAGGTATTAATTAATACAGTGCGCATTTCTTTCTTGTTCACCCATATAACCTTTTCAATGCCTTCATCTGTTTGTGGTTTCATTTTAGAATCATTGAGAGCCTCCATCTGGTACCAACTGGTTTTCTTTAAGTGGTTTTTGCCGTTTCGGGTATAAGTATGCCATGTTTTACAGATTTTGTCACCCAATGCTACCTTGATATTGCACTCTTCTTCAACCTCTCGAATGGCCGCGTCTCCCACTTTTTCTTTTTTCTCCAGCTTTCCTTTCGGCAAATCCCATTTTTTTAGCCTATAAATAAATAGGATTTTATCGGATTTGACCACTATTCCCCCTGCTGCTTTTACAATCTTAAATTCTTTTTTAAAGGCACGTACCACCTCATCGTAATCGTAAACCTTAAAAGTGAGGGAGTCTAACTTTTTATTTTGATCGGTCCGCAAGAATTTATAAAAGTCATGAATTAAGGAAACTGTAGCCTTTCTTATTAATACGTCATCAATTAGCACGTCAAAATTTACTTCTTCTTTTGTGGCATCAATAATCATGTCATAATGCTCTCTGTCTAGCTTATTTTCCATCGGAACAATGTAAACAGGCACATCATTTATAAATATTTTCATAAATTCATTTTCAATCTTACTACAAATAAAAGAATAATTCACATTACTCAAACTTGCTGGCGAAAATTACATAGTAATTTTTTGAAAATGCTAAGACCTCATTTTAAATATTTATTCTGATTTAGTATAATAACGGGTTTTACCACACTGCGAGTAGAGAAAATCCTTTTCTAGTTTAAGAGAATAATCTACAGCGAATGATTGTAGATTTTTAGCAAATTTTTCTTTTATATCCTCATCTATATTATACATTGAAAAAGTGAGCTTTAACTTTACCGTTTTTATGAAATTAAATTTTATGTACAATAGAAACCGTACTGTCTTCAGTATTCCAATTAAATCCTGATTTTTTAAGATATTGGCCGATGTCCTGGTGTATTGTCATCCACTTTTTGCTTACAATGTCATAGTCTTCTTTTGCAAGATCAAGATTTAGGAGATTAGTATGTTGGCTATCTAAGTCTCTTTGCAGAAACCTTTCAAAGGATTCTTTATTACTGAAATTATAAATTTTAGGGTAGTTCTTAGCTTGTGCATCAAGATCGTTTGAAAGTAATGCCGTAAAAAATAAGATTAAAGTTATAGTAGTTTTCATGTATGTATATTTGTCTAAGTATGTCACATAGAATTCGCCCGTTGATATTTGCGCACAATTGGTGTTTCTCAATCATGCTCATCCATGGTTAAATATTATTAAAATCTAATATAACTAAAGTATTAGGTAAAACTAATTAATTAGTTGATTATTTTTTTAATCTTCTTGAAGTTCCATTTTTACATTGTATTCTGTATGGAGAATATCAGCTGGATTAATCCAATAATCTGAGGTGATTATTTTAATAGAATTACCTTCTCTTTTCTCAATATGCCAAATGATATGTTCTGCTTCCTTAAAAGTTACATCTGCCTCTAGCGATTCGCTAAACAGCCTTTTGATAACGTTAGATTCTTTCAGATTCTCGGTCATTAATTGTAAAATCAATTGTTTACTAGTAAAATTTATTTCATCAGAATCAGTCGCTATTTCGCAATAAATTTCAGTGGCCAATGTATTAAGGAAAGTGCCGTTGTAGGCTTTATACAGTAATTGATTAATATGAAATAGGGGAGCGTGCAGGTTAATTTCAGGATATTCTTCTGAAATTCTGTACACCAACATATCATTGGATATTTGCTCAATCTGTCCCTCATTTAACTCATTACTTAGTTTATAGTCCAGCAAAGTGGCTGCCGATTCTGCAGGATCAATATCACCAATAGCCAAATATAAATATTCCCTCAGGTTTTCTTCCTTTACAGAATCAACATCAGGGAACTCAAATTTCTCTAAAAGTTGCTTGAAGTCTTTAATGGTCCAGTACCCTTCAATTTCATCCTTCGATTTAACATCAGTGATTTTTATATTATAATTTGCCATGTATTTTGTACTTTTTATGTACTTACAGCAACGGAGTAAATTTTAATAAGATATGTCCACTCGATGAAATTTTGATGTCTCAGTTAAAACTCCCTTCCTGTTCATTCCATAAAAACCAATAATTGAATTAGTTTTGTGTAAATATAACATGACATTTTAATTAGAATGATAGAGATCGCTAAACCTAAGGTAGCACAACAAGTGGCTTCAGAATTATTACGCATAGGAGCCATCAAAATTCAACCTCAGAAGCCTTTTACCTGGGCCTCAGGTTGGAAATCACCCATATACTGTGATAATCGATTATCTTTATCATATTCTGAAGTGCGTACCATTATCAAAAAACATTTGAAGGATGTTATTTTAGATCAGTATCCTAAAGTGGAGGCCATCGCTGGTGTTGCCACGGCCGGTATACCACAAGGGGCTTTAGTTGCAGACTTATTAGAGCTACCTTTTATATATGTGCGCTCGAAGCCTAAAGGTCATGGTATGGAAAATATGATTGAAGGGAAATTGGAAAAAGGTCAGCAGGTGGTGTTAGTTGAGGATTTAGTTAGCACTGGTGGTAGTTCAATAAAAGCTGCAAATGATATCAGGCAAGCAGGAGGGACCGTTTTAGGTATGGTAGCTATTTTTACTTATGGTTTTGATGTGGCGGTAAAGAATTTTGAGGAAGCTAATATCTCTTTAACTTGCCTGAGCAATTACCAGTTTTTGCTGGAAGAAGCCTTGGTTAAGAATAAAATAAAACCCGAAGAACAGAGCACTCTAAAATCATGGAGAGAAAACCCATCTGGATGGGGCAGGTGATTTTCAGGCAGCTAACTGAAAGTCATCTTTAACTAGAATTTTCTAAGTACAGATAGTTGAATATTAGCAATATTGTCATTGTTTTCCGGATTGCCGAAGGAGGAAATATTATCCAGGTAATCTGTTAACGTATTCATAATTCCCATTTTAAAATGCAATCCAAAATTGTTTTGTAAAAAGTAGTATCCTCCCAAACTAGTAGGTAGAATAACTGAGAAGTTGGCAGCAGATTCCCCCGGGCCTCGTGAATTGGGAATATTAGCTAAATTTTGATTATCCTGATCATAAACTTGAAACCTAAGAAAACCAAAACCCTGGGATATAAATACTCCCCATTTTTCTTTTTTAAAAATATGAAATGAGGGCTCAGCATGAACGCTTTGGTAATTTGTACTTGCGAAGCTATTTATTTGAAATTCACTTTGATCTAAAAAAGCGACAGCCCGATCTTCCGATTGAACCTTCCCAATATTTAGCCAAAAGCTAATATTAAACCTTTTATCCTGGTTGAACTGAAAAACTGCGGAAAAATTAGTGCCTGGCTTTTTGTAACTAGGAGCGAGATCAGTTCTTGGAAAGGCCATTCCTACCCCTAATCCAATGAATTTTGGTTCAGAAGTGGATTCAATACTTGTTTCATTTTCTAAGTTATCAGTGGCCGAGTTTTCTTGAGCCAGCGCATAGTTAAAAAGAAATATAGATTGAAGAAGAAGTCCTGTTCTGATCAATTTTCGCATCTGCCGCAAGATAGTAAATCAGGATTAAATAAAACAGACTCTATAATGCAAAAAACCATGTTTACAAACGAGGTAAACATGGTTTTACTGATTTTTGGACCTTAGTCCTTACTAATTGTAATTTATAATGTTGAAAAATCAAAATCTTCCAAAAACTTAGTAGTAAAGTTTCCTGATTTGAATTTTTTATCTTCCATTAATTTAATATGAAATGGAATAGTAGTTTTTATACCTTCAATTACAAATTCTTCCAATGCTCGTTTCATTCTCACCAATACCTCTTCTCTTGACTGTCCTGAAACGATTAATTTAGCAATCATGGAGTCGTAAAACGGAGGAATAGTATAACCAGCATATACATGGCTATCTACCCTTACACCATGCCCACCTGGTAAATTGAGATTAGTAATTTTGCCTGGACTTGGCCTGAAACCATTGCTAGGATCCTCAGCATTGATTCTGCATTCCATGGCAAATAGATGAGGGAAGTAGTTCTTTCCTGAAATAGTTTGACCCGCTGCCACTTTAATCTGTTCTTTAATCAAATCAAAGTCAGTCACTTCTTCAGTAATAGGATGCTCTACCTGAATACGAGTATTCATTTCCATGAAGTAAAAGTTCTGATGCTTGTCAACCAAAAATTCAATTGTTCCTGCACCTTCATATCCAATGGCTTCAGCACCGGCAATGGCGGCCTTTCCCATTTTATCTCTTAATTCATCAGTAATAATGGGGGAAGGAGTTTCTTCAACCAGTTTCTGATGTCTTCTTTGAATGGAGCAGTCTCTCTCAGATAAATGGCAAGCTTTACCATTTTTATCTCCAATGATCTGGATTTCAATATGGCGAGGTTCCTCAATAAATTTCTCAAGGTACAAACCATCATTGCCAAAAGAAGCAGAAGCTTCCTGCTTGGCATCATCCCAGGCTTTTTTAAACCCGTCATCATCTTTAACAATTCTCATCCCTTTACCACCACCACCGGCTGTAGCTTTAAGAATAACAGGATAGCCCATTTCTTTGGCAATTAGTAAGCCTTGTTCAATAGAATCTAATAATCCGTCAGATCCCGGAATGGTTGGAACACCTGCTTTTTGCATTGTAGCTTTAGCAGTAGCTTTATCACCCATTTGGTTAATCATTTCGGGATCGGCACCAATAAATTTAATGCCATATTCACCGCAAATCTTTGAAAATTCAGCATTTTCAGATAAAAAGCCATATCCAGGGTGTATAGCGTCTGCATTGGTGATTTCGGCCGCAGAAATGATATTAGGAATATTTAGATAAGAAAATTTACTTTGTGGTGGACCAATGCAGACTGCTTCGTCAGCAAAGCGCACGTGTAAACTATCTTTATCGGCTGTTGAATATACAGCCACTGTTTTAATGCCCATCTCTTTGCAGGTTCTGATAACCCTTAGAGCAATTTCTCCTCTGTTAGCAATTAATATTTTCTTAAACACAACTCTTATTTTAAAGTGAAAACGTTTGAATAAGTAGGTAATGAAACTTCATTCTCATGAAGGATCCACTAAAAATAGAGGCTGATCATATTCAACAGGGCTTGCGTTATCTACTAAAACCTTAACTATTTTACCTGTGATGTCAGATTCAATTTCGTTAAAAAGTTTCATAGCTTCTACAATACAGACAGTATCACCCGCTTTTATAGAATCGCCTACATTCACAAAGTTTGGAGATTCAGGGTTAGGCGTTCTGTAAAAAGTACCAATCATTGGCGACTTAATAGTAACATATTTCGAGTCATCTCCACCTGTACTAACTTCTGGTGTTTTACTTTGCTCGGTTGAGCTGTTGTTTTGTGAAGTTACAGGTTGCTGTTGAACAGGTGCTGATTGTTGTGGTTGTGTAGTTGCTGCTGCCTGAACAAATTGTGTTTTTACTTCTGAATTCTTTTTTACTTTAATTTTAAATTCTTCAGTTTCTATGTTTACCTCATCCAATCCGGATTTAGAAATAAAATCGATTAAGTCTTGAATTTCTTTTGCTTTCATTGCCATAGGTTTAGTTAAATAATTGGTTTATGAACATATTGAATTAGATTCAATGTTTTATTTTTTTACACGTTCCGCGTATGAACGGGTTCTGGTATCAACCTTAATTAATTCATCTTGCTCTATAAATAGAGGTACTTTAATTTCAGCGCCTGTTTCTACAGTGGCTGGCTTAGTAGCATTGGTAGCTGTGTCTCCTTTAATTCCCGGCTCAGTATATGTTACTTTCATCTCAACAAATGGAGGTAGTTCGCAACTTAATGCTTTTTCTGTTTCTGCATGAAATAGAATCTCAACTTCCTGTCCTTCTTTGAAAAGATCCACATTATCGATCATTTCCTCAGGAATGGAAATTTGCTCAAACGTATTGCTATCCATAAAATGTAGTCCTAAATCATCTTTATATAAGAATTGCTGAGGTCTTCTTTCAATTCTTGCAGTCGTTACTTTATGTCCTGCTGTAAATGTATTGTCTAGCACTTTGCCAGTTGATAAACTTTTTAGTTTAGTTCTTACAAAAGCAGGTCCTTTTCCAGGTTTAACATGTTGAAACTCTGTAATTACGAACAAATCGTGGTTGTATTCAATACAAAGTCCGTTTCTAAAGTCAGCAGTTGTTGCCATTTTTATATTTATAAAATAAAATTAAATGAATTATTTTGAATCATATGCCCATTTTATATAAATGGAGCCCCAGGTAAATCCACCACCAAAAGCTGCCAATATGATATTGTCTCCTTTTTTTAATTGGTTTTCATACTCCCACAGACAGAGGGGGATAGTGCCACTGGTGGTATTACCATATTTATGTATATTAAGCATGACCTTATCAGACTGTACATTCATTCTATTAGCCGTTGCATCAATAATTCTTTTATTGGCCTGATGAGGTACTAACCAAGCTACATCTTCACCTTTTAGGTTGTTTTTTTCCATTACATCTGCAGCTACTTCTGCCATATTGGTTACGGCAAATTTGAACACCTGGCTGCCTTCCTGATACACAGAATGCTCCTTTGCCAGTAGGGTTTCAGGTGTGGCAGGCTTACGACTACCACCTGCTTTCATATGTAAAAATTGTTCACCGGAGCCATCCGTATGCAAAATGGAATCTTTAATACCATACCCTTCTGTATTAGGCTCCAAAAGAACAGCACCGCCACCATCTCCAAAAATTATACAGGTTTGTCTGTCAGTGTAATCAATGATAGATGACATTTTATCGGCACCGACCACAATCACTTTTTTGTATTTGCCGGTTTCAATAAATTGTGATCCAGTAGCTAAAGCAAATAGAAAGCCTGAGCAAGCAGCTTGCAAATCATAACTGAAGGCATTTGTTGCTCCAATATTGTTTGAGATTACATTAGCAGTGGCAGGAAACAACATATCCGGCGTGGTGGTAGCACAAATTATCAAGTCAATATCTTTGGCATCTGTACCGGTTTTTTCAAGCAAACCCTTTACCGCTGCAGTGCCTATAACTGATGTGCCCTGATTTTCTCCTTTGAGAATACGTCTTTCTTTTATGCCAGTTCTGGAGGTAATCCACTCATCGTTGGTATCCACCATCGTTTCTAGCTCTTTATTGGTGAGCACGTATTCCGGGACCCATCCTTGTACGCCTGTAATAGCAGCTGTTATTTTATTCATATTTGTTTATTATGCTTTTCTAGCTTCTCAAGTGCTAATATATAGAATAAAGATATGAAGCCCGACTAAATGCCGAGAAATGCAAACATGAGATGCGGAAAACCCTTACTTTAAGATAGAATAGTTAAATTAAGACTTCACAGAATACTATTCTTTAATAATATCCTGAAATATTAAAAATTACATTACTGATACTTATCTATTAGTAAAACACCATTATGTAATTCAGTATTATAGAAAAAAAAAGCCTTGCCGTTAAGCAAAGCTCTTATAAAATCTTGATGGAAGTTTAAACTAAAACTTCTTTTTCCATTACTACATTTCCCTTGTAATATAATTTACCTTCGTGCCAATGAGCTCTGTGTGGTAAATGAGCTTCGCCTGTAGTTGGGCAAATTGCTAATAATTTAGCTGTTCCTTTTTTATGTGTTCTTCTTTTATCTCTTCTACTTTTCGAGATTTTTCTTTTAGGATGCGCCATTTTTATTTTTATTTATAATTCTTAATTATCTTTTTTTAAATTTTTTAAAGCTTCCCATCTTGGGTCTACTACCTCACTGTCATCTTCTTCAGAATCCAGTGTATCATCTATGTAAATATACTCGTTCGTATCTTCATCATCCACCTGCTCATCAGGATGGATTTTTTTTAAAGGTACCTCAAGAGCAATAGTTTCATATATGAAATGAGCTAAATTTATTGTTTGGGTATTTTTGGTTATTACAAAAACATCCTCTTCTAACTCAGCTTCTTCATCACCATATTTGAATAAAACTTTCCTTTCCAAAAATGTGGGTTGTCTGAAATCTTTTAAACTTCTGTCACATACAAGGTTCAGGTATCCATCAAAAAAAATGTTGGTTTCAATTAAATTCTCTCTTTTATCAAGAGCAATCTTAACCGAAAATTTGCCGCTTTCGACAATTTCTCCTTCAAATTTGGCGAAAAAAGCATCATTTATACTATATTCATACTCATGCAGCTTGTTACTAAGCTTGTAGATTTGAATATCAAATTCTGTCAACTTTTCCATCCCTACCAAATTAAGAGCGCAAAGATAAATAATTTATTTTATTTTGCTAAATGCATCATGAATATTCTTTTCTGTTTTTCAAGATTTCTACTGCTAGAAACAAAGCCTGCCGCATAGAAGTTTCATCTGCCAAATCTTTTCCCACCAAATTAAAAGCTGTCCCATGATCAGGTGACGTTCGAACGTAGGGTAAGCCAGCAGTAAAATTAACTCCACTACTGAAAGCGATTGTTTTGAAGGGTATTAAACCCTGGTCATGGTACATAGCAAGGATTGCGTCAAATTTCTTATACTCCCCATTCCCAAAAAAGCCATCTGAAGGAAAAGGTCCGTATACTAATTTGCCTTTATTTTTCCATTCTTCAATCAAAGGCTTAATCATTTCCTCCTCTTCCATACCAATTACCCCATTATCGCCAGCGTGAGGATTTAATCCTAAAACTGCGATCTTGGGTTTAGAGATTCCAAAATCCATTTTTAGAGATTTTTCCAGAATGGTTAATTTTTTATTGATTTTCTCTTTTGTCAGCTTTTCAGCAACCTCTTTAATGGGGATATGACCTGTTACTACACCTACTCTTAACCCTCCGTCTACCAATAGCATGAGACTTTCATCTAAGCCGGCAGTCTGGGTCAAATATTCTGTATGTCCAGCAAATTTAAAATCTTCAGACTGTATATTATGTTTGTTTATAGGAGCTGTTACTATTGCATCAATTTTGCCAGCAAGTGCATCTTCAACAGCATGCTTAATGCTTAAAAAGGCATACTTCCCACCCTCTGGAGTTGATTCACCCATAGTAATGTTGATAGTTTCCTCCCATAGATTAAGTACATTTAACTTCTTATCGCTCAACTCTTCAACTTTTTTCAATTGAAAATAATTAAAATCCTTTATGTTAAGCGCTTTCCTATAGTACGATAAAATTTTACCTGAACCGTAAACCACAGGTGTCATCATTTTTATAATTCGGTTATCTTCTAATGCCTTAATAATTACTTCCGGGGAAATGCTGTTTACATCCCCAATAGTAATAGCTATTACAGGTTTATTAATTTCTTCCATAGATAATGTTAATACTACTGTTTTCTTTATATTACTAAATCTTATTGTTTAAGATAATCTCCCTAAGTATTATTTTCGTTTAAACATAAAGACACTTATTATTCAAATTAAATTTTTAACCAATTGCCGAAAATTTTACATTGAATTCCTGTGCAATTTAGTTTTTTTTTATCTGCTTTGAAAAATGAAGTCTGTACGCGCTAAAAAACACCTGGGTCAACATTTTTTGAAAGATAAAGAAATTGCCCGTCAAATAGTAAAAAGTTTAACGGGTTATAAGGGGTATTCCCATTTAATTGAAATTGGACCAGGTACTGGTATACTTACAGATTTTATACTATCAGAAAAAAAATATGAAACTGTTTTTTTAGATGTGGATTTCGAATCCGTATCCTTTTTGAAGGAGAAATATCCTGATCATCAGGATAAAATGTTACTCGCAGATTTTCTCCACACAGATCTTACTCAGTACGTCCCTGAGAAATTTGCAATTATCGGAAATTTCCCATATAATATTTCTTCTCAGATTTATTTTAAGGTACTCAAGCACAAGGATCTTATTCCAGAGGTGGTCGGGATGTTACAAAAGGAAGTTGCAGAAAGAATTGCCTCCGGGCCTGGAAATAAAACGTATGGGATATTAAGTGTGCTTTTGCAGGCTTATTACGATGTAGAATATTTATTTGATGTGCCACCGCATGTTTTTAATCCGCCACCTAAAGTAACTTCTGGTGTATTGCGAATAAAGAGAAATGATACGGAAACATTAAATTGTGACGAAAAGTTATTCATCAGAGTAGTGAAACAAGGATTTAATAATAGAAGAAAAACACTACGAAATGCTTTAAAAACCTTTGAATTAACTGATGAAGTGAAATCCATGGAGATTTTAAATAAGAGGGCAGAAGAATTAAGCGTTTCAGATTTTGTAGAACTAACTAATTTTATAGCAGGTGGAGAATTTAGAACAAGTTGAACAATTTGAACTTTCAAAAGAGTATTTAGAAAAACTCCAACAGGCAATAAAAGAATTGGATGATGTGTTTATTAAGAACACGTTGGAGGGTATTAATCCGGCTGATATTTCTACTATTTTATTGGAATTTAGTACGGATGAGTCTAAGTATGTGTTGGACGTGCTGGAAGATGAGGTAAGTGCGGAGGTGATCAATGATCTTGATGAGGACATCCGGGCAAAATTTTTAAAGAACTTTAAGAATAAGGAAATATCACGCATGTTAAATGAGCTTGACTCAGATGATGCTGTGGATATTATTAATGAACTTCCGTTAAAAGACAGAGAAGAAGTTATCGCTTTACTTGAAAATAAAGAGAAGGCGAAAAATATATTAGATCTTTTACGCTACGAAGAGGATGTTGCAGGTGGCTTGATGGCCAAAGAGCTTATTAAAGCCAATGAAAATTGGACAGTAAGGCAATGTATTGATGAAATCAGGAGACAAGCAGAAAATGTAGAAAAAATTTATTCTGTATATGTAGTGGATGACCAAAATATTTTATTAGGTAGAATTTCTCTTAAAAGAATAATACTAGCTGATGATGATGTCCAGATAAAGGAACTATATGAAGAGGAAGTAATTGCTGTCGAAACCTACATGGATGAAGTGGATGTAGCAGAAATTATGCGTAAGTACGATTTGGAAGCCGTACCTGTAATAAACGTGCAGGGAAAATTAATGGGTAGAATCACCATTGACGATATAGTGGATGTAATTACTGAATTAGCTGAAGAAGAAAGACAGATGATGGCTGGTATTTCTGAGGATGTAGAAGAAGATGATAGTGTTTGGATGCAAACCAGGGCCAGATTGCCATGGCTTATCATTGGAATGTTTGGTGGTATATTAGGGGCCCAATTTATCGGAGTATTTGAAGAGGATATTCTTTTAGTCCCTGCAATGGCTTTCTTTATTCCTTTAATTACTGCTACGGGCGGTAATGTTGGAATTCAGTCTTCATCTATTGTATTACAAAGTTTAGCTAACAAATCCGTTTTTGACGATTCACTAGCCAAAAGAATTGCAAAAGTATTATTGGTAGCAATTATTAATGGAATTGTAATTGCAGGAATCGTTATTGGTTTAAATTTAATTTTAGGACAGGAGATAAGGTTAGCTATTGTAGTCTCTATTGCTTTATTTAATGTAGTTTTACTCGCTTCATTCATGGGCACAGTTACACCTTTAGTGCTCGATAAGTTAGGTATAAACCCAGCAATGGCAGCAGGTCCATTTATAACCACAGCTAATGATTTGCTAGGTTTATTAGTCTATTTTTCCGTGGCTCATCTTTTATACTATAGTTAATACATATGAAAATATTAATTATCGATGAAATGCATGATAGTATTCATGCAATGTTGGAAAAAATAGGCGTGAGCTTCGATTATAGACCTGAAATTAAGAGACAGGAGGTGCTAGAAAACATTTCAAATTATCATGGTTTAATTGTGAGAAGTAAAACCCATGTAGATGAGGAATTACTTAACAAAGGAACCCAATTAAAATTTGTAGCCAGGGCAGGGGCAGGCATCGATAATGTTGACATGCAAATAATGGATGCAAAAAAAATCACTCTGATTAATGCTCCTGAAGGGAATAGAGATGCTTTGGCCGAACATTGTATTGGCATATTATTAACTCTTTTTAATAAAATTCATATTGCAGATCGAGAGGTGCGATCCGGAATTTGGAACAGAGAAGGCAATAGAGGGGTAGAGCTAAAAGGTAAAACTGTAGGGTTGCTGGGGTATGGATATATGGGTCAGGCTTTTGCCCAGAGGTTAAGTGGCTTTGAAGTAGAGGTTCTCGCTCACGATAATGGAAAATCCGGCTTTTCAAACAAGTATGCTAAGGAGGTTTTTTTGGACGAGCTTAAAGAGAAAGCCCAAATTTTGAGTGTACACATCCCATTAAATACGCAGAATCGAGGTTTAATTAACCAGCAATTTTTAAATCAATTTAAGCAGTTGGATTATATATTAAACTCTGCAAGGGGAGAGGTGGTGGTGCTCAAGGATTTACTTGATTTAATTAAAAACAAAACATTGAAAGGTGCAGCTTTAGATGTATTGGAAAATGAGAAAATAGGCATGCTTAATGCAGCTGATCTGGCTGTGTTCAATGAACTTTCAAAACTTTCTAATGTGGTGCTAACCCCACATGTAGCTGGTTGGACCAATGAATCCTATTATAAAATAAATGAAGTGCTTGCCTCGAAAATTAAAAAACTTAAGGAAGAAATTAGTGATTTTTGATGAATAAATTACACGGATAGTGAAATACAACTAACTTAGTATTAGTATTGCAGAGTATAATAAATACCATAGTTCGGTTAAATGAAATACTTATTTTTAAAGATAGAGGAAAAAATTAAGGATATTCTGGAGAAACCTATTCTTACTTCATTTATTGTACTTTTTATTTTGGCACTTATTGTATTAGGTTTAAGTGCTCCCTACTATTTAGAAAATTTCAAAGATTTTTTCAAAGAAGTTCTAGCCGAGGCGCATGGTATGCTTTTCGATTTAGCCATTATCGGTATCTTAATATTTTGGTTAAGAGAAACAGGAGAGAAGAGATTGCGAATTAGGATGTACCAGGATGAAATTGATGATTTCAGACAATGGGAGTCGGAGGAGGCAGCTTTTAGAACAGTTGGTAATATTAAGCGGCTTAACAGACATAAAATTAGCATCATTAATTTAGTTGATTGCTACCTTACCAAAACTAACATGAATCACCTTAATTTGGAAGGTTCCAATGTTAACTCCGCTAATTTTAGTCATTGCAACGCAATTGATTGTAATTTTAAAGATACCCGTGCTAATCAAACCAACTTTGAAAATGCCAAATTGAATCAAAGTAGTTTTGAAGGTGCTTATGCCAATGGAGCCAATTTTAAAGATGCTTTTCTGATTAAGGCAGATTTCAATAATGCTTTCCTTATTAAAGCTAATTTTCAAAATGCATATCTAATGGAGGCAGACTTGAGTAATTGCCATGTTACAGGGGCAAATTTTGATGATGCCAGTTTATACAAAGCCAACTTGAAAGGAGCAGAAGGGTTGACATTAGATCAATTAAAAAAAGTTAAAACCTTGTACTTGGCTGACCTGGATGATGATATTTTGAAGGAAATTCAAGAGAATTATCCAGAACTAATTGGGAAATAGACAAGCGCTATTTTCTTGTTTTCAATCTGAAAATGTAGTATATTTGTACAAATAATAATAAAAATCGAAACGGCCCATGAAAAACTGTGCCGTTTTTTATTTGTATAAATCATATATTTTTTCAAGATGAGTAAGGTATCATATTACACAGAAGAAGGTTTGCAGAAGATGAAGGATGAACTTCATGAGCTAAGAACCAAAGGACGGGCGCAGGCATCAGCAGATATAGCCGAAGCTCGCGATAAAGGCGATTTAAGTGAGAATGCAGAGTATGATGCAGCTAAAGATGCACAAGGGCTGCTTGAAATGAAAATTGCAAAGCTGGAAAATATTTTAGGTAATGCAAGAGTTATTAAAGAATCGGATGTAGACACCTCCAAAGTGGGCTTGCTTACTAAAGTAAAAATTAAAAATAAGAAAAATGGTATGGAGGTTACCTATACTATGGTCTCTGAGGAAGAGGCTGACTTAAAAGCCGGTCGAGTTTCTATAAAATCACCGATTGGAAAAGGTATCATGGGTAAAAAAGTAGGAGATGTAGCAGAAGTGGAAGCCCCAGTGGGTAAAATGGAATTCGAAATTTTAGATATAAGTTTATAAAATTAACGTTATGGCTAGTCTTTTCACTAAAATAATCAATAGAGAGCTACCTGGACATATAGTAGCTGAAAATGCGAATTACATCGCTTTTTTAGATATAAATCCCTTGGTGGAAGGTCATGTATTGGTAGTGCCTAAAAAGGAAGTTGATTATATTTTTGATCTGGAGGATGAAGTTTATGCAGGATTGCAGTTGTTTGCTAAAGAAGTGGCAACAGGATTAAAAAAGGTAGTTGATTGTAAAAGAATTGGAGTAGCTGTAATTGGCTTAGAAGTACCTCATGTACATATTCATCTTGTTCCAATGAACAAAATGGATGACATAAATTTTAATAAACCAAAATTAGACCCTGGCCAAAAGGCGCTTGAGCAAATGGCAGAGAAGATCAAGAAAGCCATTTAAACAGTCAAAATGAAATATAATAATGAAAAATGGTGCTCTTTAGCACCTTTTTTCGTTTATAGATTTTATACATTCAAAATATTATATTATTGATGGTTATTAACTTGTTGAAATTTACTATTGATATTTATTAAGTCATTCTTGAATTTTTCGCGGGCCTCATTTAACACTTCTTCAGCCTTCTCTATATTCTTTTGTTTTAACTTGATTTCTTCTTCCGTAAGCGTACTATTTTTTTTCGCTATTAATAATGTTTCTTTTGCTTCAGCAATGCTTTCTTCTGCTCTAATTAATGCCGCTTCTGCGTGTCTCATGTTTGTATTTGCAACCTGCAATTTCCTTTTGGTCTCTTCAGTTTTAATTTGGCCCGATCCGACTGTTATAAAGTTTTTTTCTTTCGGAAACTGATCATCTCTAGTAACCATGTCATTGTCATGCAGCTCGGCATGCTCCATTTCCATAAATTTTTCGTTCTCAATAGTTTTCTCAATCTCCGCATTCAATTTTTCTCTTTCTGTTTGTGCTGCACTGGATTCAGCTCGAGGAGAGGTTAATTTTTCATTACTATTTGACCCTTGTTGCGCAGTTGAGTTTAAAGCAGGTAAGAATTCCAATGACAGACTTAAAATCATTACCCAAATTACTTTTGTATACCTTTTCATTTTTCTGGGGGCTTAGTCTAATATTTGATTTATTTCCTCTTCTATGGCCTCGGCAGATTTTCTTGCTGCTTCAGAATCTTTTTTGGCTTCCTCGGCTGTCTGAACAGCCTTGCTTTCTATCTCATTCTCTTTTGTTGATTTTGAATTTCCACTGCATCCCCATAATAATAGTATAACAATCAAGCTAAAAATGCACGTGAATCTTTTCATAACCGTTAAAATTTATTACACAATATAATAATTATTTACCATAAATGCCTACTCCGTTCTAAACAAACGTTTGTATAGCAATAAATAAGTCACAGGTTGTATGAAGTAGAAGCGATTGGACTCTCAATGAAGCTTGCGAACTTCCAGTTTATCTTCACATGTAAGTAGCAGCGCTTTTTGGTTTTTATTTTTTATAGGGTGAACAAATTTACTTGCAATTTCAACCAATGGAATTAAGGTAAATCGTCTTAAAGTTATTCCCGGATGTGGTATTTCCAAGTCAACTGTTTTGATGATTAATTGATTAAAATAGAGTATATCAATATCGATTAACCTTTCACCCCAGATCTCTTTTCTGATTCTGCCTAATTTATTTTCAATCGATAAAATCGTTTCTAATAGTTCCTCTGGTTGTAAGGCACTTTGTAC
This sequence comes from uncultured Cytophagales bacterium, assembly GCA_963803685.1. Taxonomy (GTDB): domain Bacteria; phylum Bacteroidota; class Bacteroidia; order Cytophagales; family Cyclobacteriaceae; genus Marivirga. Next base: position 121,248 of record CAWDNW010000002.1, on the reverse strand, counting down.
TTGAATCACCTGATTAATAAAAGTGGCCTGATCAGTTTTGCCCCATGCTGCTGTTTCATATAAACTAGATTTATTTACCACTGCAATTTTATGAGTCTCCAATAAATTAATTGCGTTCGTTAGGTTTTTCTCTTTATCACCTAAATTGGTGCCGAGTAATAAAAAAATCCCATCCATAAGTTTCATTTGCCAAAAATAGAATTATTCTTTTTTAATAACTCATTTGTCTCTAATTTGTACTTTATTTCAGTTGAAATACAAATTTACACCATTAAGAACTACTTTAAAGTAATCAATTTATTATGAAAAGCTTTTTTAAAATCTTTTTTGCAACGCTTCTGGCCATAATCATTTTCAATCTAGTTTTATTATTCTTTATAATAGGAATTTCAGCTACTGGTGAGGAGGTGGCAGTAAGTGATAATTCCTTTCTGCATCTAGATCTTAATAGACCTATAGTGGAAATGACTCAGGACAATCCATTCGCTGAGTTGGGGCAGGCCTTCGGTGGAGAATTAGCGCCTGTTAGTTTAAAAGATATATTGCAGTCATTAGAAAATGCTGCCAATGATGATAAAATTAGAGGGGTGTATGTAGATGCCTCCTTTGTAGCTGCTGGCTATGCACAGTTGGAAGAAGTAAGGAATGCACTTTCTAGATTTAAAGAATCCGGTAAACCTGTAATTGCTTATGCAGAAATGTATTCAGAAGGAGGGTATTACGTGGCTTCAATTGCCGATGAAGTGATATTAAACCCTGCCGGGATGTTGGAATTTAATGGTCTAAGTTCAGAAGTAACTTTTTTCAAAGGGACATTTGAAAAGTTGAATATTGAACCTCAAATTTTCAGAGTTGGAAATTTTAAAAGTGCTGTGGAGCCATTTCTTAGAAAAGACATGAGTGAACCTAGTAAAAAGCAAATGAGCGAATTACTTAATTCAGTATATGGTCATTTACTCGTAAACGTTGCCGACTCACGAAATATTCCTATCGAAGAATTAACAAGAATTTCATCAGAATTTTTGGTGCGGACACCTAAGGATGCGCTAGAGTACGGTTTAGTGACAAGATTAGCCTATTATGATGAGGTTTTAGCAATTATGCGTGAAAAGGCTGGTTTATCTGAAGAAGCTGACATTCCGACTGTGGGCCTCTCTAAATATAAGAAGTCGTTTGTAGCAGAATCTTATCAAGCCGATAGAATTGCTGTAATTGTAGCTGAGGGCAACATCGTATCAGGTGAGGGGGATGTAGAATCAATTGGATCTGATAAGTTTGCCAAAGAAATTAGAAGAGCCAGACTAGATGATAAAATAAAGGCAATTGTGATAAGAATTAATAGTCCTGGCGGAAGTGCATTGGCTTCAGATGTTATGTGGAGAGAAGTGAAATTAGCTAAGCAGGTTAAGCCTGTAATCGCTTCAATGTCAACTGTTGCAGCCTCCGGAGGTTACTATATGGCGATGGCTTGCGATACAATTGTAGCGCAACCTAATACTATAACGGGCTCTATTGGTATATTTTCTATCATACCGGATTTATCTGGATTTTTAGATTCTAAATTAGGAATTACATTTGACAGGGTGAGCACAGGTGAGTATTCGGACTTATATACGGTAACAAGAAGCTTAAATGAAAATGAAAAGCAGATCATACAAAATATGGTAGAACAAGGCTATGAAGATTTCACCTCCAAAGCTGCTGAAGGTAGAAACATGTCAATCGATGCTTTACTAGAAGTAGCTTCCGGAAGAGTTTGGTCTGGAATAGAAGCTAAGGATAAAGGTTTAGTTGATGTTTTAGGGAGTTTTGATGATGCAGTTGCAATTGCTGCTCAATCAGCCGGTCTGGAAGAAGGGAAATATATGGAAGTTTATTACCCTCAGGTAAAGCCATTTTTTGAGCAATTAATGGAAGACTTAGGCTCTTCGGCAAAAGTGATTTCAAACAAATTTATGTTCGGAGAGGCAAGCCCATATGTCAAAGATTTAAAATATATTATGGAGAACAAAGGATTGCAAACAAGAATGCCATATGATTTGGAAATCAAATAATTTGACTGTTTTTTTACAATAATATACTACAATAAAAAACTTATGACCGAAATCAGAAACAACTGGACGAAGGAAGAAATTGAAAATATATATAATCAACCGATTTTAGAACTTATTTACAATGCGGCCACTGTACATAGGGAGTACAATGATCCACAGGAAGTACAGGTTTGCACTTTGCTAAGTGTTAAAACCGGTGGTTGCCCTGAAGATTGCGCATATTGCCCTCAGGCAGCCAGATATCATACAGATGTGAAGGTGCATAAATTGTTACCAACAGAGCAGGTTTTAGAAAGTGCTAGAACAGCTAAAGAAAACGGAAGTACCCGTTTTTGTATGGGGGCAGCTTGGAGAGAGGTGAGGGATAATAGAGATTTCGACAGAGTGTTGGAAATGGTAAAAGGCATTAATGAATTGGATATGGAAGTGTGCTGTACTTTAGGAATGCTTACCGAATCTCAGGCTGAAAAACTGAAAGAGGCCGGTCTTTATGCCTATAATCATAACCTGGATACTTCAGAAGAGCATTATGATGATATCATTAGTACAAGAACCTACGGAGATAGGATTGATACCATCGGAGCGGTGCGTAAAGCCAAAATTTCCGTTTGCTCAGGAGGCATCATTGGTCTTGGTGAGCAGCATAAGGACAGAGTAGGTATGTTACATACTTTAGCTACTATGGAAGAGCATCCGGAATCTGTTCCTGTTAATGCTTTAGTTCCAGTAGAAGGTACTCCCTTAGAGAAGCAGCCCAAAGTATCAGTTTGGGAAATGATACGAATGATAGCTACAGCACGCATTACAATGCCAAAAGCGATGGTGCGTCTTTCAGCAGGGAGGGTAAGAATGAGTCAGGAGGAGCAGGCTTTATGTTTTATGGCTGGTGCCAATTCTATTTTTGCCGGGGACAAGTTGTTAACTACTCCCAATCCAGAAGTAAATGAAGATGCTGAATTATTTCAGGTATTGAATTTAAAACCACGAGCATCGTTTAAAGGGAAAGAAAGGGCTGTCGAATTTCAACAAATTCCCAGCGTGAGTTAATCAATATTCAGAAGAACAATTTTGTCAAAAAAAGCGACAAATCTGATTTTAAAATCAGATTTGTCGCTCTTTTTTATTTCCCTTTGAAATCAGGTTTACGTTTTTCTATGAAAGCATTCATCCCTTCTTTTTGATCCTCAGAAGCAAAGGTTAGATAGAAATTTTTCCTTTCAAAATGCAAGCCTTCATCTAAATGTGTTTCAAAAGACCTGTTTACGGATTCCTTAGCTAACCTAGCCGCAACCGGGGACATTTGCGCTATTTCTTCTGCTAATTCCATAGTGGCTTCTAAATACATTTCTGTTGGCACCACTTTGTTCACTAAGCCATACTTTTCCGCCTCTTCTGCACTAATAAACTTACCTGTAAGCACCAATTCCATGGCTTTGGCTTTGCCTATTGCTTTGGTGAGCCTTTGCGTACCGCCAGCACCAGGCATTACTCCAATCTTTATTTCAGGCTGACCAAATTTGGCAGATTCCGAAGCTACAATCATATCGCATGTTAATGCCAACTCGCAACCGCCACCTAAAGCAAATCCTGATACCGCAGCTATTAAGGGCTTTTTGGTTTTCTTAATTTGATCCCAGGTGCTAAACTGATCTACATTTAACATATCTATAGCCGTTTTGCCAGCCATCTGTTTAATATCGGCACCTGCAGCAAATGCTTTTTCATTACCAGTAAGCACAATTACCCTCACTTCATCATCTTCATCTAAAGCTTTCAAAGTGTCTCTTAACTCTGCCATTAATTGCAAATTTAGGGCGTTGAGTTCTTTTGGTCTATTGAGTCCAACTAAAGCTATGTGCTTCTTATATCTATTATTAAGTTTTATAAATTCCATACTGTAAAGATAAAAAGCAGAAAGGCATAAAAAAGTACAGACATAAAAAAAAGTCTTCCTTTTTAGAAGAAGACTTTTTAGTGTTAAACAGGTGTATGAATAAAATTTGTGTTTGTATAGGTATATACTATTCAACTAAGAAAAGTAACCCCTAGTTGTCAATTATTTTAAAAAAAATAGTATTTAGTATTTTAGACCGATTATTCGTGCTTATTAAATTGAGAAAAGAAAAAAAGTAGAGACACAAAAAAAGTCTTCCTTTTTAGAAGAAGACTTTTAGTGTTAAACAGGTGTATGAATAAAATTTGTGTTTGTATAGGTATATACTGTTCGCTTGAAAAAAGTAACCACCTATAGGGGAGAAAATTTAATTTAAATGGGGTTATAGTCATTATTGACTGATTATCATTTGGTTATGAGCAAAAAAAAAAGGTCAGATTATCTCTGACCTTTTAAATTAAATATTATTTCTTTTATTAAGAAAGTGCTTTTTTCATTGTTTCCCCTATGTCAGCCGGAGATTGAACTACAAAGATACCACACTCATCCATTATTTTCATTTTAGCTTCAGCTGTGTCATCTTTTCCGCCAATAATTGCTCCAGCATGTCCCATTCTTCTGCCAGAAGGAGCAGTTTTACCTGCTATAAAACCTACTACAGGCTTTTTATTTCCATTTTCTTTGATCCATCTGGCCGCCTCTGCCTCATAGTTTCCACCAATTTCACCTATCATTACGATTGCGTCAGTTTCATCATCTTCCATTAACATTTTAACTGCTTCTTTAGTAGGGGTTCCGATAATTGGATCTCCACCTATACCAATAGCAGTAGAAATTCCAAATCCAGCTTTCACAATTTGATCAGCGGCCTCATAAGTCAAAGTTCCTGATTTAGAAACAATGCCAATTCTACCTTTTTTAAATACAAAACCTGGCATAATTCCAACTTTTGCTTCTCCAGGAGTAATAACTCCAGGGCAATTTGGGCCAATAAGAACCAAGTCTTTATTTTGAATATAAGTTTTAGCCTGCATCATGTCTTTTACAGGAATTCCTTCAGTAATAGTGATAATTACTTTTATACCAGCATCAGCTGCTTCCATAATAGCATCAGCTGCAAAAGCGGGTGGAACAAAAATGATAGAAACATTAGCTCCGGCTTCCTGAACTGCCTCTACTACAGTGTTAAATACTGGTTTTCCCAAGTGAGTTTGGCCACCTTTTCCGGGTGTAACACCACCAACCAGGTTAGTACCATACTCAATCATCTGTTCAGCATGGAAAGTACCTTCTGAACCGGTAAACCCTTGAACTATAACTTTGGAATCTTTATTTACTAAAACGCTCATTAATACTCATTTTTAAGTTTGTGCAAAAATAGAAGAAATGGCTGCATTCCCAAAGTAAAACTTAGTCTTAGTTTGAATCTTCCATAATATTTTATAAAATTCAACTATGATTCCATCAATTATTTATGAGCATCTGCAAAATTTTCATGGTAGCTCCATTTTTGATATTCAAAGCGTGGGTGGTGGAAGCATCAATTATTGTTATAAGTATAAGGTTTATACCGAAACCTTTTTTCTGAAATACAATGATTCCCTACAATTTCCTGCAATTATTGAGAATGAAGTACAAGGGTTACATGCCATAGCAGAAACGGAAACTATCGCTACCCCCGATATTATTATGTATGCTGAAGTAGAAAAATATGAAATTTTAGTACTTCCATATATTGAGCAGGGTAGGCCTGCTATTTCTTCATGGGAAGTTTTTGGTGAAAAACTTGCGATGTTACATAAGAACCATGGTGAATTCTATGGCTGGAGTAGTAGTAATTATATTGGTAGCCTAAAACAATCAAACACTCAACATGAGAATTACACTTCGTTTTTAATAGATGAACGGCTACAAAAACAAGTGGATTTAGCCAATAAACATAATCTTTTGGAGTCAAAAGACTTACTGTCATTTGAGAAGCTATATAAGAATTTGCCTGATTTAATTCCTATTGCCAAGCCTTCACTTGTACACGGTGATCTGTGGAGTGGAAATTACCTAATAAGTAGTGAAGGAAAGCCCTTTTTAATTGATCCATCTATTCAATATAGTTTCAGAGAAACAGATATTGCCTTTACCTACCTGTTTGGAGGTTTTGACCAATATTTTTATGACTCTTATAATGACCATTATCCCCTTGAACCCAATTTTGAAGAAAGAGCAAAATTATATAACCTCTACCCTCTTTTGGTTCATCTCAACCTTTTCGGTACATCCTACCTTCGCTCCATACAATCAGTCTTGAAAAAATTTGCTTAATACATAGTCCGAAACCGGGATGTTTAGTGTACGATTATGTACACATTGAGAAATGATAGAATGAAGAAAGTGCGTTTAAATCGTTTAAGGGCCTATCTGCAACTATCGAATATTTGGCAGCGTCTTAGCTATAACAAATATAAAAAAACTATAATTTTAAAATTTAAGAACATGAAAACTTTAAAAAACTCATTCAAAAACAGTATTGTAATTGCAGGTATTGTTGTATTATCCGCAGCTCAAAGCTTAGCCAATGACTCCACTGAGATTCTTTCTAAGGAGGCAATAAAAGAAGCGAAGTATATGAGAGAATTACTAGAAGAATCTGATTTGGTGAAATTTGAACGAGACCTGATTAATGAAGGTATTCTTTCTTGCGATGGCACAACTAAGGTGAAAATTTTAGGAGAGGATGATAAGGTTGTTTACGAAGGTGAGATTTCGGCTTTCGACAATCCAAATAAGAAATTACAGCAATGGATATCAAAAGCGGATCATATCATTACTGTGGGAAACACCTCTTTTTACAAGGTATTTTAAGATGAAAAATGCATTAATCGAGGATGTTTGTTAGTCTTAATAGGTTAACAAATAAGGCACGGAAATCAATATCCGTGCCTTGTTTGTTTATAAACTATTTACATTGTTCAAGAGTTACTTAAATTTAGGATGCTTTTCACCAGGGAAGTTCTCTTCAAAGAAATCTCCATATTCCCGAATAGTTTTTTTCATATCTCTTCTTAGCCATATTATTCCAATTAAGTTGGGTATCGTCATCAAAGCAATGGTTATAGCTGATAAAGTCCATATTATTGTGGTATCTTGAAAGGAAGCAAAGAAAAATGCAACCACATATACAATTCTGAAATATACTACTGACTTGGTACCAAACAGGTAAGTCATCGCTCGATCTCCATAATAAGACCAACTAATGGCAGTGCTGAAGGCGAAAAGCAGTAATCCTATGGCGACAATATACTGTCCCCAGTCTCCAAAAAATCCTCGGTTAAAAGCTAGAGCTGTCAACGGAGAGCTATGCACCAAAGATTCTCCAATTAATTTAAGCTTTTGTTCATCCCTAATTTTTCCTTCTACAATGTTAATAGAGCCGGTAAACAACTCATCAGAAAGTAAACCTTCATCTTTATACACTACAATATCATCTGCAAAGCTTCTTGCATGAATAAAGGTAAAAGCGTCATTGTTAGTGATTTTTCCATCTTGTACTTTTATTTCACCAGTAAAGCTTGGAAGTGTTTCATTATCATTTAAATGATCGTAAATCTTCTGTACATCTTCTGGGTCATCTTCTGTATATTGTTTGGTCAGTATTTCGATTTCAGTGTATTCAAACTGATTAAGATGCTTTTCATTCCAAACCCCAGAAGACAATAATACAAGTCCAGTCACTGTACAAATAATTATTGTATCAATAAAAGGCTCTAAAATAGCTACCATACCCTCTGATAAGGGCTCATTTGCTTTAGCTGAAGCGTGCGCTATTGGAGCAGAACCTTGTCCGGCCTCATTTGAAAATAATCCTCTATTCACACCTCTATTAAATGCAAAAGCTAAGTTTGCACCAATGAATCCACCTGTGGCAGCGGATCCTGTGAAAATATCACCGAAAATCGCAGCAATTGAGGGAATAATATTCTCATAATTATAGAGTATTACTGCAAAAGCACCAATGAAATATACAATTGCCATCCCTGGTACTAATTTAGATGTAACAGCGGCAATTCGTTTTATTCCACCAATAATTACTAACCCAAGCAATACCGCTAATACTGCACCTGTTAAGACTTGGTCTATCCCAAATGTAGCTAACAAGGTACTTGAAATACTATTAATTTGAGGTAAACTACCTGTGCCAAATGAAGACAAGACTGTGGCAAAAGCAAAAATTGCTGCTAACCACTTCAAATTTACTTTTTTGCCATTTAAAGTGAAATTAGCATTACGCATATAATACATAGGCCCGCCTGCCATACTGCCATCATCTAATTTTGATCTGTATTTGTGAGATAAAGCTACTTCAACAAATTTAGTACACATACCCAAAACAGCAGTTACTAACATCCAAAACAAAGCTGCCGGACCTCCCAAGTGAATGGCAAATGCGACCCCTGCAATATTACCTGTTCCGACCGTGCCTGATAAAGCAGTTGATAATGCTTGAAAGTGGGAGGTATCTCCCGGTAAATCTTTTCTGTCAAATTTCCCTGAAACAATTCTTAATGCATGCCTGAAGAATCTTATCTGAGGAAATTTAAGATAGATTGTAAAAAATAGACCTGTCCCCAATAAGGCTAAAGGAAACCAATCTGCACTACCAATATAACCATCAATAAGTTCGAGGAAACTATTTACTTCTTGCATATAAGAATGAATATAATATTTTAAAGAATGTGAATGCTGGCAAAACTAACAATTATTATTATAGATTGAATATAAATCATATAAGAAATTAATTGGAAGGCTATCCATTACTGCTATTTATCGAAAAATTGGTAAAATTACACTTTTAGGGATGTCAAAAAGATCAGTAAATATGTGTCTTTCACCTTTTTTAAGCCGACTCTGATTATAAAAGTATAATAAATGTTTAATAACAGAGATCAGAATATAACTTTGCCTGTAAAAGGGAGTTATATTTACAAAGAAAATACACAACTATGTTATACACACTATTACTAACATTTCAACTTTTACTTTTTGGGATGCAGGAAAACGATCAAAATTTAGAAGAAAAAGGAACGATCAAGATGGAAGTAAGTGAATTAAGAAATTCGAAAGGTCATCTGCTGGTATCTCTATTTAATTCTAAAGAATATTTTCCAGATAATGCAGAAAAAGCAATCATGAATAAAAAAGTTAAAGCAACTAACAAAACCCATATAGTGACATTTGAAAATGTGCCCTATGGTGAATATGCTGTAATTTTTCTGCATGATGAAAACGATAATGAAGAAATGGATACTAATTTTGTAGGCGCGCCCAAAGAAGGTTATGGAACCAGCAATGACGCTGTAAATACCTTTAGTGCACCTAAATACGAGGAAGCAAAATTTACTTTAAATAGTAAAACCAAATCTTTACAACTTAAAGTATTTTATTAATGATTAAAAAAACAATCACTGTTTCATTCTTACTACTTATTATGATTTTAAGTGGCTGTAAAGATAATAAAGTTACAGAAAACCAGAACGATTTAAACCCTCTTTGGAATTATGAGCAAGATTTGTTAGACAGAGGATCAGTTTTACCTATAGATGATTATAATCAATCAATAGAGAAAGCTTTATCTATGAGAATGCCGTGGGTTTATAGTCCAATAAGTATTGCTCTAAGGGTTGCAGGGCAACAAATGATAAGTCCTGAGGTGAATCTCGTAGCAAAAAGTCTTAGTGGAAATGAACTAATTACCCATGCAGTAGTAATTATTGAGAAAAAGGGATTACTAGATGATTCTCTCGCAGATGAATATTATAGGGTAGAATTAAAGTTAGGAGGCAGTATATGGCAAGTTTCTCAAGTCAGCAAGGCATGGAAATGTCGTGAGAATAGAGGTCATCAGGAGATAAGCGCTAAACCTTGCGGTTAAGTCAGTGTCTCTTGCTTATTACTTATGCAAGAGACACTGAAGTTATTGATGTTCTTATTAGATAATATTTAATTCTTTGCCCACTTTGGTAAAAGCAGCAATAGCTGTATCAAGGTGAGCCTTTTCATGGCCAGCAGATAATTGCACTCTTATCCTTGCCTGTCCTTTTGGAACAACGGGGTAGAAAAATCCGATCACGTAGATCCCCTCCTCTAATAACCTGTCTGCAAATTTCTGTGACAGGGCAGCATCGTAAACCATAATAGGAACAATGGCTGAGTCTCCATCTTTGATATCAAAACCTGACGCTTTTATCTCTTTTTTGAAATATTTAATATTTGATTCCAACTTATCTCTTAATTCAGTGCTGCTACTTAACAGGTCGAAAACAGCAATAGATGCACCAACAATAGCGGGTGCTAAAGAATTAGAAAATAAATAAGGTCTTGATTTTTGCCTTAACATTTCTATTATTTCTTTTCTACCACTGGTAAAACCTCCCATAGCGCCACCCAAAGCCTTTCCTAAAGTTCCGGTAATAATATCTACTCTTCCCATCACATCATTGAGCTCGTGCGTGCCTCTGCCGGTTTTACCAATAAATCCTGTCGCATGGCAATCATCAACCATTACTAATGCATCATATTTATCAGCTAAGTCACATATTTTATCTAATTGAGCAACATAACCATCCATGGAGAAAACACCATCTGTAACTATTATCTTACTTTTAGCATCTTTAGCAGCTTTCAGCTGATCTTCTAAATCTGCCATATCATTATTTTGGTACCTGAAGCGCTGAGCCTTGCAAAGCCTGACACCATCTATGATTGACGCATGGTTTAAGGAATCAGAAATTATTGCATCCTCAGGCCCGAGTATAGGTTCGAAAACACCACCGTTAGCGTCAAAAGCAGCAGCATATAAGATGGTATCTTCCATACCTAAGAATGATGATATTTTATTCTCAAGTTCTTTGTGAATATCTTGGGTTCCACAAATAAACCTGACAGATGACATGCCAAAACCATGAGTGTCCAATGTATCTTTAGCTGCCTCAAGCACTTTAGGATGAGATGATAGACCTAAATAATTATTAGAACAAAAATTTAACACCTCTTTTCCAGTAGTAGTTTTAATTTCAGCACTCTGAGGCGTAGTAATAATGCGCTCTTTCTTATATAAGCCTTCAGAGGCTAATGTTTTTAAATCTTCCTGTAATTTAATTTTTAATGAGCTGTACATAATATGTTTATTTACAAATTATTGGTGATCAAAAAAAATGAAGCTTTCATATTTTTCAACTAACCTACTTTTTAATGATCTACTATTATTCTATTAAGTACAAAGATACAGGCCATTTGTTGCAATGAAATCTAAATCTTATATAAAATTTGTGTAGATCTGTGATTTTATAGAGGGTCAAAAGAAATCACCACATGTAACATTATTCGATGCTTTCAAGATTTTAACGGATTAAAGCAGTGGTATTTAGTGTTTTAGTTTAAAAAATCAATACGTGATTCACTTAAATACCCGACTATTTAATATCAATATCCAATCTGTGCAATTTTTGAGGAGTTGTAAAGTATTTCATTGAATTGTAATGTTATAGATTAATGCAGTTTGTTGCCTGATTCCAATTCTAATAATTTTGTGTTAAATATATCAGCTGAAAATATGTTACTCTCTTTTTTAGCAGGAAGCGATCGTAAGCTGGTTATTCAATCTAAAGTAAATGGAAACCGTAAGTCATATAATGAGTTATCTGAGTGATCAAATGCATACTTTTTTCGAGAGTAGTACCTTGCCTATGTTCTTAACAAAGGTGGGATCCAGGGATGTGCTGGCTTATAATAATGCTTTTAAAGAGAATGAATTCAAGTATGAAGGTTTTATACGAGTTTGGTCAAAAGATTATTCACAAAGCCTAAAGAAAAAGAATTTTCTTGTAGAGATTGATGGTTCTATGATGAAATTTTTAACTTCTGAATTAGATAATGAAGTGGTATTGATTCAATTGGTTGAAACACAGAGAGCATTAAATAATATCCCTCAGGACAGTGCTGAGAGCGTTCAGTACCATCCAGATGTTGACCAGAAGGTAGAATCTGCTTTTAGTGCTTCCAGGTTCAAGCATATTGCTGAACTTGCTCCGTTAGGAATTGTAATCACAGATAAAAATTTTAAAATTTTGTGGTTTAATAATAGTTGTGATCATTTTTTTGGCAAGAATAAACTACTTAATCATAATTTTATAGATTTTATCTACGTAAAGAACCTAGCTGGTTTCTGGAATCAGTTTAACAAAAATAAAATTGGTAAAGAAATAATTAATTTTGATTTCACTATAAATAATACCAAGCTTGCCAGGGAATTTCATATTAAATGTACTGGCAAAAAGATTCTTTCAGATGAAGAGTTTCCAGATGGTTATGTATTTATTTTAGAAGATAATACAGAATACCAGAGCTTTTCGGAGGAGATTACAGAAAGAAACCTGGAACTCAACCAAATTAACCATGAGTTAGATAAATTTCTTTATAGTGTGTCTCATAATATTAGAGGTCCTGTGGCTTCGCTGGAGGGTTTGTTAAAAGTTATTGATATATCTGATGTTAAAACCGTAAATGAATTAAAACATCACCTAAGATTGAATTTAAGGTTATTAAATTCCTTTGTGCACGATATCAGCAATGTAGCTACTAATATACATACTCATGTTAAATTTCAGGAAATACATTTACACAAAACTATTACTGAAATTTTACTTTTTATGGATAATATCTATGAAACAACTGCTGTAAAAAAGTTAAACTTTGATTTCAATTATACTTTGGTTAGTGATTTAAATAGAATTGCGATGGTTCTTAAAGGAGTGCTTAAAAATAGTTATCAGTATAGGGATATTCGTAAAAATAACCTTGAAATTACGGTTACTGTATCACAAACTGAAGATTTTCACCTCATAGAAATCACAGATAATGGAATTGGTATTGATCAGAATGTGATGCCTAAGATATTTAATATGTTCTATAGAGGAACTGTACTATCTACTGGTAATGGGATGGGTTTATATAATTCCAGAGAGTTTCTTAAGAAAATAGGAGGGACGATGAATATTGAGAGTCGGGACAGATACTGGACTAAAGCTAAAATTTACTTGCCTATTACGGCTTAGCTTCTTAATTGTATTACCTGCCCCGATCCTGCTAATTAAAATATGTAATATAGCCCTAAAGATGGAGAGAATGTATCCAATCCCATTCTGAAAGAACTACTTGAGTTTGTTTGGTCCCCTCCGCCAAATACAGGCGTAGTAACTGATTGGCTTCCAAAGCGTACAAGATTTAAACCTAAATCTATTCCTACTTTTGAAGAAATGACATACATTAAACCTGTTCCAATTCCAATGCTTAGGTCGGTACTATTGTAAGTATCTGTACTGGTACTGCCCACATAAGTTTTGCCACTTCCAAAAGTCAGGCCAACAGAACCTTGTCCGTATACATAAAATTGTTCACTTAAACTCCAGAAATATCTGGCAGATGGCATGATACCCACTGAATTGTTTCTTGTATAATCATCTTCACCTGGATTATTTCGATTGGTGTTAAAGCCAATACTGCCACCAATTGCAAATTGATCGGAGACGAAATAATATCCTGTGGGAGATAAGGTAAAAGAATTTTGATTATCATTCGTGCTAATTTCTAGTGCACCGCCCACCATCAAATTTCCAGCGCCGATCTGCGAGTATGCAACCTGGCTCACTATAATCCCCAAAATAATTAATAGTTTGATTCTCATTTTTGTCTGATTTAAAGTTTAAAATTTTCATTTATGTAATTAATGATGCAAACCTAGAAAATAGCATCAGAATTTTAATGTTTGTAGCAAAAAAAAATTATCGAATATTTATTCCAAAACCGACATTTAAGGTATTATAAGTCTGGAAAGTATAATCTATATGTGCAGCTACAACCCATAAAATTTTAAACCTTGCACCTACAGTTAGTCTGGCACCACCGTTTCCTTCAAAATTTAAAGAAACTGGATCGGTCACAGTAACTGTTTCGCCTGATCCTCCTAATCCGTTATCGGAAAAGGTATAATCACCTTTTACATCGAAAGTTGAATTAATAGCATTAATCCCTACTCCGGCATAAGGTGTAAAAAATAGTAACTTTTTAGAGACTAAAACCTGAAAAGTAGTGGTAGAAGCCTTGAATTCTGCAAATTGATCATTATCTTCATCAATTTGATAGGTTGCGTTAATGTTACTATAAGCTATTAAAGCAGAAAGATCAAAGGGAAGCAATTTCATACCAGGAATCCACTGTTTTACATCGTGCTTAATTCCTAAACCAAATTGCTTAAAACTAACTCCATCAAAATTTAATTCAGGTGTATACCTAATAATAATATCTGTGTTCTTAATTATACCTACGCCAAGTTGAAAATTAGGAACAGGAACAGCAAGAGGTCCTGGAAAGTCCAGATCAAGGCCATCAGGAACTGCAAATTGTTGATCCCCACTAAAAGAAACACCCGGAGCTAGCTCGCGACTGCCATCTACCTGTAGTTGACCGCCTCCAGTATATTCACCTCCAATAAACGTAGGAAGTTGATCGCCTGATCCTGCCGGAGTAAGTGATAAATTATTGTATTCACTTTCATTAAAAGTAAAAATTTTGGAGGCATCAGGAATAACGGCTAATCCAATAGAGCCTGTAATATCAAAACCAAGGGTTTTATGTGGTTTTGCAGTGTTATACCACCCACTAGCAAGTCCGTTCCCCAAAGATCCTGCGAAAGGATTCATGTACTTAGATAAATATGTGTTAGCATCCTCAGTTCCAGACTTTATCAATTCTTCAAAGTCCTGAGCATTTAAAGGAACTATGAGTGAAGAACAAGCGAATGACAGTAAGACGATTTTTGTAAAAATTCTTTTCATAAAATTTTATTTAAATTTGAAGTATTTCAGAAATTTTATAATGATTTACTGAAACAAAGATAAGAAATTGTACTCATTGCTGCTTACAGTGTAATATTTTTGTATTTTTTGCAATCCTTTTGCTCCCATTTTGCTCCTTAAATCCGAAGAATTCAAGAGGGCAGTTAAATGATTTTCCCATTCAGCCGTGGAATTAGCAAGAAAACCTGACTCACCATCCTCTATAATTTCGCTGTTTACGCCTACAGGAGAAGCTACTACAGGTTTTGCTAATGCCATGTACTGTAAAGCCTTAAAACCACATTTCCCTTTGCTCCAAACATCATCTGTAAGGGGCATAATACCTATATCAATCCTGTTAAGATCATTAATTTCAGTTTCTTTATTCCATGGAATGTATAGCAAACTTTTCAATTTAAAATCAGGTGGTACATTAGCAATAACCAGAAACCGGAAATCGAACTTTTGCTCTAAATTTTTAAGAGCTGGTAGTATATGCTGAAGATATTGAACAGTAGATTGTGTGCCTGTCCAACCTATGGTAATTTTATCCCTGAACGGATTCTTATTTGAAAGATTGCCTAAATTATGCACGTGAATTGTATCAATAGTAGTGGGGTTAATAATCACAGCACTATTGAATTGTGATGCATAGTTTGCCAAATACTTGTTACCGCAACTTATTTTATAACTCCAGTTACAAATGCTTTTTACCTTTTTTTTCCACTTAATGATTTTCTTTATTTTACTATTTTCATTCGGATCCTCTAACCAGATGGCATCATCAAAGTCATAAATGATTTTCTTACGCCATATAAATTTTGCCACCCATTCAAATATGGGTGGGCCAAATGGTGCAGCTTCTCTATGAATAAAGATAAACTCATAGTTTGATAAATTCAGCATTAAGCCCATTCGCCTTAATAGTGAGATGAGGATTTGTCCTGCTTTTAATAAAACATTTCCTTTCAGGTATAAGATATTCCATGCTTTAGTAGATAAAAACGGAGCAATTGAGTAGGTATAATTATTTTTAGCAAGTATTTCAAAATATTGTTCAAATCTAAACCTTTGGCTTGGAGCTTCATTGTAAGGGTAAGGAATCACGAATAATATTGATTTATTATTCATTTTATTCTTATTTCACCTTTACCGATCACTACTGATTCTCCTCCTACTAATACAGAAGAAATTTTAGCCTCCTCAGTCTCAATTTTCATCTTAATATAAGATTTCCTACCCATTTCAACACCTTGTTCCCCCGTTACTAATTGAGTCACATCAGCCATTTGATAATTAAAAAGGTAAGCAGCTAAAGGTCCATGCGCACTACCTGTGGCCGGATCTTCAGGCACACCTATCTGAGGCGCAAACATTCGGCTATGCGTTAAAATATCTTTCGAAGATGTGTCTAAAGTAAATGACAGTACGCCTATAATTTCCACTTCCTCTAAAATCCGGTAATATAGTTCGTGGTTTAACTTGAGGTGAGCCATAGCTTTCAGAGTTTTCACGGGAACGATTAAAAATGGGTTACCACAGTTAACAATTCTGCAAGGATAGTCTTCTTCAATCTCATCTGCTTGGATGGAAAGCAATGAGGCAATTAGACTTTTGTCATTAAAGGTTTCTTCAAATGAAGGCAGAGGCTGATGCATCATCAGGTTATTGTATATTTTTCCCTCTTTTTTAAAATTAACTCTGATTTGTCCAATGTTTTGATCCAGGATTAATGCATTAGTATTTCTAGGCGCTATTAAACCTTCATTAAGGAGTAAAAAGCTAGT
Organism: uncultured Cytophagales bacterium; assembly: GCA_963803685.1. GTDB lineage: Bacteria > Bacteroidota > Bacteroidia > Cytophagales > Cyclobacteriaceae > Marivirga. Next base: position 104,627 of record CAWDNW010000002.1, on the reverse strand, counting down.
GCCGATAGTAGGGTGACCTGCGGTAGGTAATTCTTTTCCAGGCGTAAAAATCCTCATTTTCATATCTGCATCATCATTCTCAGAAGCAAGAAGAAATACAGATTCTGACAAATTCAGTTCTTTTGTCAATAATTGCATTTGTTCAGTGCTTAACTCTCTAGCATCAGGAAATACAGCCAATGGATTTCCACCAAAGGGCTGATCGGTAAATACATCAAGTAAATAATAGGTAGCTTTCTTAATCATAACACTATTTCTAAATCAAAATTAAATATTTTATACTGAAAACCTTAATTGATTTTTAAAGAGAAAGCAATGAACTGTCAATAAAGAGTGAATAATGAGGAAACAAAAAAGCCCATTTCATCTGAAACGGGCTTAAATCTCATTTTATGTAAAGGTCCAGATTAGTCGTCTTTCTTTTTGCTGTCTGATTTTTTGCTAGAACTTCCTTTATCTGATCCTGAAATAGATTCTCTCATATCAGTATCTGCCTGAATGTTTTTCATTCTATAATAATCCATTATTCCTAAATTACCATTTCTAAATGACTCAGCAATTGCCTGCGGTACCTGGGCTTCAGCCTCAATCACTTTAGCACGAGCTTCCTGTGCTTTTGCTTTCATTTCTTGTTCTTCTGCAACCGCCATTGCTCTTCTCTCCTCAGCTTTTGCTTCAGCCACTTTCAAATCTGCTGATGCCTGATCTGTTTGAAGCTTCGCACCAATATTGGCTCCTACATCTACATCAGCGATATCAATTGATAGAATTTCAAAGGCTGTACCGGCATCTAGCCCTCTTTGTAGAACCAGTTTTGATATTTTATCTGGATTTTCCAATACATTCTTGTGAGAAGCTGCAGACCCAATGGATGTTACAATACCTTCACCAACCCTGGCTAAAATGGTATCTTCACCTGCACCACCCACTAACTGTTGAATATTTGCGCGTACTGTAACTCTTGCTATAGCAATTAACTGAATTCCATCTGCTGCTACTGCGGCTACTTTCGGAGTGGTTATCACTTTTGGATTTACAGATATTTGCACCGCCTCAAACACATCTCTACCTGCTAAATCGATGGCTGTAGCCTGCTTAAAACCTAACGTGATATTAGCTTTATCTGCGGAAATAAGTGCTTTAATTACAGTTGGTACATTACCACCTGCCAAATAATGGGTTTCTAATTCATTGGTAGTCACCTCCAAACCTGCTTTCGTTGCCGTAATCATAGATTCTACTATAATACGTGGTGGCACCTTTCTAATGCGCATAAAAACCAACTCGAAAAGACCGACCCTCACACCAGAGAAAATGGCTGTTATCCAAAGATTAACAGGTACAAAATACATAAAGACAAAGAATAAGACAATGCCTCCAATTATTATAAAAATCAATGATCCTTCCATATTAGTTAATTGGTTCTACAAATATTTGTTTATTATTTATTTTAATAATTTGGATAGGTACACCAGCACCTACCCATTCCCCTTTACTTCTCACTTCGTATATTTTACCAAAAATTTCTGCTTTTCCAATTGGCTTTAAATCTGAAATCGTTTTTCCTCTTTCACCAACCTGGAAAGTGAAAATATCTTGATCATTTACTTTGCTGCTAATTACAGATTTAAGTGAAAACCTATCCCACGACTTAGATTTGAAACTATAAATGATTGAAACAACTGTTACAAAACCAGTCCCAGCAATGGTCCAATAGCCTGCAGTATTGCCGTAATCATTAAATACCATGAAAATACCAGATATCGTGAGAACTAAGCCAATTATTCCGACCAGTGTGGTTCCTGGTACAAAAATAACTTCTGCAATTATTAGCAATAAGCCAGCAAGGATCAGGAAAGAAATTCCAATCATATTAATAATTTGAATTTTAAAAATACTTAAAAATTAATAAGCTTTTGCAAAAAGCACTCTTTTATTTGAATTTTTTCCTGAATATACACAATTCCCTGGCTCTTCTTTTGCATCCAAAGGAATACAACGAATGGTCGCTTTTGTTTCAGCTTTAATCCTTTCTTCTGTTTCGGCTGTACCATCCCAATGGGCAGATACAAAGCCACCCTGATTATCTAAGACCTCTTTAAATTCTTCAAAACTGTTTACCTCTCTTGTGTTTTCCGTCCTGAATTTAAATGCCTTGGTATAAATATCCTTTTGTATGGTCTGCAGGGTGTCTTCGATAGTTTGCTCTATTCCTTCAATTTTCACGGTTGTCTTTTCCTTAGTATCTCTTCTAGCCAGTTCAACAGTGCCGTTTTCAAGGTCTCTTGGACCAATTGCCATTCTCAGTGGAACTCCTTTTAACTCCCATTCTGCAAATTTAAATCCAGGTTTATGAGTGTCTCTATCGTCATATTTTACCGAAATATGTTTCTTTTTTAAGGTGGCTTTCAGTTTTATAGCCAACTCGGATATTTTAGCACTATCTTCTTCTGTTTTATAAATTGGCACTATTACTACCTGTATAGGTGCTAAATTAGGTGGAAGAACCAATCCTTCATCATCTGAATGAGCCATTATTAAAGCGCCAATTAATCTGGTACTTACTCCCCATGAGGTGCCCCAGACATGATCCAGCCCTCCTTCTTTAGTGGCAAATTTCACATCAAATGCTTTGGCAAAATTTTGTCCCAAAAAATGTGAAGTTCCTGCTTGCAATGCTTTGCCGTCCTGCATTAAACCTTCTATGCAATAAGTTTCTATGGCTCCTGCAAAGCGTTCGTTGGCCGACTTGATACCCATCACAACAGGAAGTGCCATATATTCTTCAGCGAATTGCGCATAAATGTTAATCATTTGCTCTGTTTCAATGATTGCCTCATTTTTTGTAGCATGAGCTGTATGACCTTCCTGCCATAAAAATTCTGTAGTTCTCAAAAATAGTCGAGTCCTCATTTCCCATCTTACCACATTAGCCCATTGGTTTACCAGGAGAGGTAAATCCCTGTAGGATTGAATCCAGGTTTTATATGTATTCCAGATAATGGTTTCTGATGTTGGTCTTACTATAAGTTCTTCCTCGAGTTTGGCATCTGGATCAACAACCACTCCTTTACCATTTTCATCATTTTTTAAGCGATAGTGGGTTACTACGGCACATTCTTTAGCGAAACCTTCAACATGGTCCGCTTCTTTGCTCAAATAAGATTTAGGTATAAATAGCGGAAAATAAGCATTCTGATGGCCTGTTTCTTTAAACATATCATCTAATTGCCTCTGCATTTTCTCCCAAATAGAGTATCCATAGGGTTTTATTACCATGCAACCTCGTACATCAGAATTTTCGGCTAAATCAGCTTTTTTTACTAATTCATTGTACCACTGTGCATAATCTTCGCTTCTTTTAGGTAAACCTTTGCTCATTATCTTGTTTTTGGTATGATATTTGTATCTTTATCTATCAGAATGTTTTGAGAAAATAATGATCAATGAAATCAATTTTCTCATAAATTCGTTGTAAAATTAGAAACTAAAAATTAAGTAGCCATGAAAACCTTAAGCTTTATATTATTTATTATAAGTATAGGACTTAGCCCCTATCTTGGAAATGCTCAATCTAATGATCAGGTAGAGTCGGACGATTTATATTTTACATCTTCAGATCGTGAAGTATTAAATAAGAAGCTACAGGCCGAGGAGGAGAAAAAAGCTCAAGAAATGAGGAATTCAGGCTATGCTTATAATCAGTTCGAATCTGAGAATGATTCCTTTGATTCGTTTCGAAAAGATCAAAAAGAGACTAATTCAGCATTGAATGAAACTCCAGACTTAGCGGCTTATGATACCACAACTCAGCAAGAAGGCTGGTATTATGATGAGAATGCAGCAAGGAGAGGACAAAATGCTGGAAATGGTGCTCAAGTTAATAATTACTACGGAATGGCTGGCATGGGAATGATGAATTCATATGCCATGAATCCATATATGATGAATCCTTACATGATGAATCCGTACGGAATGGGTGGTTTTTATGATCCCTATTATGGAGGATTTGGAATGAGAAGAGGCATATCAATCGGGTTCGGTTTTAATTCATTTTATGGTGGTGGATTTTATGATCCGTTTTTTGATCCATACTGGGGTTATGGTGGTTTTGGAATGAGAAGAGGCTTCGGTTGGGGAAATAATTACGCATGGGGCTATAATCATGGTTATAGAAATGGTTTCTATGATGGTTTATATTATGGTGGCTATAATGGAGGTTATTATGGTGGTGACAATCACTTCAATAGAAGAAACAGAGTGGTTAGCACCAGTCCCAGGATTTCCAGAAGTAATACAGTAGCATCCAATAGTAGAAGCAATAGAACAAATGTGTCAGAAAGAACTGCTTATAATAGAAGCAGAAATATTGGTGCTGAAAACTCAAGAAATGCTGTAACAAGCAGAACCGCTTCAAATACAAGAGGAACTGCATCTAGAACTGCTGTAAATACAAATGCCAGAAGCACAAGAAGTTCAGCAATTGCTTCTAATACCAGACAAAGTAGAACGGATTATGCTGCTAGAACTGCTGCATATAACAATACAAGATCTGTAAGAAGTACTGCAACAAGATCTGACTATAATAGAAGCTCAACCATCAATAGTAGTAGGTCTGCTAGAACCTCAGGAACTGTTAATAGAACAGCAACTACCAGAAATTCCAGTCAGTATTATAATAGTTCAAGGACTACAAATAACAGGGGAACGTATTCGAGATCCAGTGGAAACACCAGCACCAGAAATTCTGGTAGTTATGGTACGAGTTCCAGAAATTCAAATTCACGCTCTAGTTACGGAACATCATCCAGAGGTTCTAGTTCATCTTATGGTAGATCATCAGGATCTTCAAGTAGAAGTAGTTCAAGTGTAGGAAGGTCTTCTAGCTCTAGCAGTAGAAGTAGCGGATCGGTAGGAAGATCGTCATCCTCCTCAAGTAGCAGGTCTTCTGGTAGTTCATCCAGAAGCAGCGGAGGTTCAAGAGGAAGAGGTAATTAAGAACTAGATTTGAAAATCACATCCATAAAAGCATTTTAGATTTTTTTAAAACGCTTTTTTTTAACCTTTTTTTTCATTAAAATTTGATAGATATGAAAGTGATCAAAATCATTTTTACGGCATCGCTTTGCATAATTGGCTTTCAATTATCAGCGCAACAGTTATATAGTAATTATGCCATTGATGCAGTAAATTTTAGCCAATCCACCAACTCTGGTTCTGCAAGGTTTATAGGATTAGGGGGAGCTAACACCTCTTTAGGAGGCGATATTTCCAGTATCTCGGGAAATCCGGCAGGTTTGGGTTTTTATAATAAATCAGCTTACAGTTTTTCACCAGTATTAAGAGTGGGTAATCATAATGCCACTTATGAAGGTAGTAACAATACCTCAATTGGTGCTAATGTTCAAGTTCCCAATGCAGGTATGGTATTTCATAAGAGATTTGAGGAATATGCAGGTTCTAATTGGGTTTCAGGAACCTTTGGCATTGGATGGAATCAGAAAACTTCTTTTTATAACTCTATTAATTATAATGGACAAGCTAATCAAGGGGAATTTACTTCACCTTATGATTTTGTTCAGTTTGCTGTAGCGCCTTTCTATGGAGACGATGGTTTTCTTCAGGAGTTTAATAGTACCAATGCAATAGGTGATTTTGCTTCAGGGGATGCCTATATGCAGTTAGCTTGGGAAACCTTTTTGATTGATGCTTACCCTCTGGATAATGACATGTTTTTGGCCGATAGGTACGACTATTCTGGAACTGTTGATGGTGTAGACAACTATTCCACAACTTCTGCGGCACAAAGAGAAAATATTGTAAGAACTGGAGGAACTACTACTCTTGATCTTTCTTATGGAGCAAACTATAACGATAAATTATTTTTAGGTGCTGGGTTAAATATTAATTTCTTAAATTTCACTGAATCCAGGACTTTTCGAGAAACGCCCGACAATGACATACTCAATTATTTAGAATTAGAGGATCGTAGAGAAATTTCTGGAGTAGGGGCAGGTGTTACAGTCGGAGCTATCTACAAACCTATTAACGCAGTTAATATAGGCGTTTCATATACTTCTCCAACTTTTATTACTATGAATGAGATACAGAATATAACATTAGATGCAGTATTTTTTGACGGAACCGAGCGAGCTGAGATTCTGAATGAAGTACCCAATTATAGTTTTGTAATCCCTCAAAAGGTCAGTGTAGGAGGTACTTTTTTTCTTAACAAATATGGTTTTGTTACTGCAGATGTTGAAATGATCGATTACTCCTCTGCAAGATACAATAGCAATAGTGGCGCTTTTGAAGGCAATGCTCCGGACATTAGCAGTGAGCTTACTAATGCTGTTAACCTCCGGTTAGGGGCTGAAGGCAGGTTAGGGGTCTTTAGAGTGAGAGGTGGCTATGCCTACTTTGATAATCCTTTTGACAATGGTGGATTTACGCAAAACAGGAACGTAATTAGTGGCGGTGTTGGTATTCTGAAAAATGGTTTTTCAGCTGATTTAACTTACAGTATGGATAGTTTTAACAATCCAGCGATTTCACCTTATCAAGGGGCTGGCATTGTAGAGTCAAATTCAAGAATTTCTTCCTTTAGAGTATCAATAGGGAAGGCATTTTAAGCCTCTGGTAAGTTTTTTAATATCTTTAAAGTATCATTTTTGAAGCCTGGTATGATTTCATACCGGGCTTTTTTGTAATAGCTAATTCTATTGTTTAATAAGTCTTCAAGATAGTTTTTAACGTCACTCTTAGTTTGTAATGTTTTGAATAAAGGTCTTTTCGCTACTTCTTTTTGTCGAAGTAGATTGTAGGATATATTTTCTATATCGGTATTCAAGAATATACTTATTCCATTTTGATTAATGAAGTCCATGTTATTATTAAAGCATGGTGTGCCTCCACCGCAGGCGATAATGCATTTCTGATTTCTCTTGGTCAATTCTTTTAGGTAATGAGACTCCAAATTGCGAAAAGATTTTTCTCCTTTAACTTCAAAAATTTGAGGGATAGTCAATTGCTCTTTCTTTACAATGTAATGGTCTAGATCGAAAAAATCTAACCCAGTCTCTGTGGCCCATATTTTCCCCCAATAACTCTTCCCTGAACCGGGCATACCTAATAAAAAATAAGGCATTAGTTTAACAGTTGTGATAAATCGGAGGGGTCAGGTACATCATTGAAGTGCCATTTCCCTAAAATTAAAGCATCACTCATTAAAACCAATCCCGGATTTGACCTGATGATAGTTTTCAATACAGTAGCATCACCATAATAAAAATCTGCATTGATCCCTCGTTGTGCTTTCACAGCTAATACACTTTCAGCTGAGGAGGAAGTTAGTATAATTGGCTTAATATCAGGCTGTAACCTCAATAGTAAGTTATTTGCATCTATTAATCCTTCTATATCAGCTTCATCTATATCATATGCTATTATCAATAATTTTTTACCTTCAAAAATCTGCTGAGTTTTATCACCAGATTCATTCCAAACAGCAAAATCAGTTATTTTAGGAGTAGAGGCTTCTACATTAGTAACCTCATGAGAGACTAGTTTGTAACCGTCTTTTTCACTTAAATACTGATATGATTTTATTTGTTCACCATTTTTTTCAAAAGTGTATTGAAACTTTGGGTTTTCTTTGGCTTGCATCGCTTCTTTAATATTTACACCTTCCTTATAAGCTCTAAAGTCCAAAAACGGTAGGTGTTGCACTGCGTATATACAAAGAAAAACAGAAATAGCAGTGGTGCAAATAATCACAATATGTTTGGCCCCAAAAGTAGTCTCCTTTATTTTATCTCTAAAGGCAAACAGAAACGCTATTAATACCACTAAAACAACATCCTTGATGAAAGATTCCCATGGGGTTAACTTTATGGCATCACCAAAACAACCGCAGTCGGTTACTTTGTTAAAGTATGCTGAATAAAAAGTTAGGAAAGTGAAAAACACAATAATAATAGCCAATAAATTTAGCGTTAATCTCACTCTCCATCTTATTATAAGAGCTACGCCTAAAACTACTTCGACTACATTCAAAAGGATTCCTATATATAAAGAAAAAGGCTCAAAAACGGAGAAGAACGGAGCAATGTCTCCCGCAAAGACAGTAAAATATTCCTCCAGCTTTATTGCAGTTCCTACAGGGTCATTCACCTTAATTATCCCGCTAAAAATAAATAATCCACCTACGAGGTATCGAACTATGTCTAATAGAATTTTCATTTCTTCTTTTCTTCTAGTTTAATCAAACAAAAAACGGCATAATTGATCATATCCTGATAATTGGCTTTAACAGGTTCTGAAATTAAAGTTTTGCCAGCATTATCTTCAATTTGTTTTACTCTATACAATTTCATTAAAATAATGTCAGTTATTGAACTAATGCGCATGTCTCGCCAGGCCTCTCCATAGTCATGATTTTTATCTATTAGTAAATGAAGTGTTCCATCAACAGTTTGATCATAAAGAGGTTCTAACTCTTCATAAGGAATTTCTAATCCTGACTTTGGATCCAATGATTCCTGAATAATAGCAATAACTGAGTAATTGATAATACCAATGAATTCATTTTTAATATCTTCTTCAATTTTCTGAACCCCTTTCTCTTGCACCGATCTGATTCTCTGCGCTTTTATAAATAGTTGGTCCGTTATAGAGGGAAGTCGTAGAATTCTCCAGGCTGTGCCATAGTCTTTTGTTTTCTTTTCAAAAACATCTTTACACACCGCAATAACTTGCTTATATTCGCTTTCAGTTTGAGTGATCAACAGTAGAAATTTTTAATCGGTTAGAAAAATAATATTTGGAAGCGAAAGATACAGCATTTTATCATAAAAAAACACTCAATATTAGGGGAACCTTAATGAATTTGGCGCAACCTAAGGTGATGGGTATTATAAATAGCACACCCGATTCATTCTATGATGGCGGAAAAAATGCTACCCTTCCAGCAGCTTTAAATCAAATTAGTGAGATGCTTAGTGCAGGTGCCGATATTATTGATGTTGGCGGCCACTCTACAAAGCCCAATGCTGTCACAGTTGATGCAGAAACCGAAAAACAGAGAGTTTTGCCCTTAATTGAAGCTGCTGTTAAGGAATTTCCTCAAATTGTTGTGTCAGTAGACACTTTCAGGAGTACAATAGCAAAGCAGGCAATTGAAGCAGGAGCAAGTATTATCAATGATGTGTCAGGTGGGGATTTGGATATTGAAATGTTTGATACCGTTGCTCAACTAAAGGTGCCCTATATACTGATGCATATGCGTGGAACACCCTCCACCATGCAGAAAATGACAAAGTATGAACACCTGATAAATGATATTACGCTGGAACTTTCCAGGAAAATTTACAGACTCAGGGATTTATCAGTAAATGATATTATTGTAGATCCGGGATTGGGTTTTGCAAAAAGCATTGATCAAAATTATGAAATCCTTAAAAATTTAGCCTATTTTGACTGTTTGGATTGTCCGATAATGATAGGTTTGTCTCGTAAATCAATGATTTTTAAAACTTTAGATGTGAATGTGTCTGATTCATTAAATGGAACTACTGCTTTAAACATGGTAGCTTTAATGAATGGGGCAAATATTTTGAGGGTGCACGATGTACAAGAGGCAGTAGAAACAGTGAAATTATTTAATAAACTACAAAATTGATAACAGCTTTTACCGTTGGTTTTTTAGAAGTTAGTCTGGTAGATATACTTGATATTGGATTAGTTAGTTTTTTACTATTCCAGGTGTATAACCTGATGCGGGGGAGTGTGGCTGTTAGAATTTTCGTAGGGTTTCTATCACTTTACCTTATTTACCTCGTGGTTAGAGCCGCAGAAATGGAATTATTATCTGCCATATTGGGGCAGTTTATGGGTGTAGGAGTTATTGCTGCCATCATTCTCTTTCAACAAGAAATCAGAAAATTCTTATTGCTGCTTGGAAAAACTACGTCATTTAATAGGGAAAATGGCTTTTTATCTAATTTACCATGGAAAAAGAGACAAGCTTCCGGAGATGTAGATATTACGGCTTTAATTGAAGCTGCTAAGTCATTAGGGGGTACAAATATTGGAGCACTCGTGGTGTTGTCAAAAGGTTCGGAACTTAAGTTCTATGCAGAATCCGGTGATAGGATAGATGCTTTGGTTTCCAAAAGGCTTTTAATTTCTATTTTCAACAAAACCAGCCCATTGCATGATGGTGCTGTAATTATCCATAAAGGGCGCATTATTGCTGCCAGATGTGTGCTTCCTGTTACTGAAAAAGATGTGCCGGCTCAATTCGGGCTAAGGCATAGAGCTGCTATTGGCATGTCAGAAACAACAGATACCATTATTTTAATTGTATCGGAGGAAACAGGGCAAATATCTGTTGCCAGGAATGGCACAATCTACCACAATCTTTCTAACCAGGAAATCAGGTCAAAAATAAAAGACTACCTATTAGATGAAAATAAAAGGAAAGATAAGAAAGCAGATAAAGTAGGAGAGGAAGAAGTTGTAAAATAAGCTTCTATCTATACTTAAGTAATGCTCTTTATTAAAGAGGCGTTCATTTTTTTATGTGGGTAAAATATTCCTAAAAATCTTCTTGTTCAGAATGTTTCGGTTCATTATTAATCAATTTATTTTGGGATAAAGTAGAAAAGCAAAAAAGTATTTTCATACCTTTGCATCCTGATAGGTTGCGTAATAATTTTTATTTCGCAACTATTTGATTATCAATTATTTTATTTTATATCAAATTAATGACAGAAATTAGAAATGTGGCCATCATTGCCCATGTTGACCACGGCAAAACAACCTTAGTAGATAAAATCATTCATGCATGTCAGATTTTTCGAGTAGGACAAGAAACAGATGAATTAATACTTGACAACAACGACCTTGAGCGTGAACGTGGAATTACTATTTTGAGTAAAAACGTTTCTGTTACTTATAAGGATGTCAAAATTAATATTATTGATACTCCTGGTCACTCCGATTTCGGAGGTGAGGTAGAGCGTGTATTAAAAATGGCTGATGGAGTGCTCTTGTTAGTAGATGCATTTGAAGGAGCTATGCCTCAAACCCGATTTGTGTTAGGTAAAGCGCTTGCTTTAGGCTTAAAACCAATAGTGGTAGTCAATAAAGTAGATAAAGAGAATTGCAGGCCAGATGTTGTGCAAGAGCAGGTTTTTGATCTAATGTTTAATTTAGACGCCACAGAAGAGCAATTAGATTTTGTAACAATGTATGGCTCCAGTAAAAATGGTTGGATGAACCATGACTGGACTAAGCCTAATGAGGATATTTTTCCTTTGTTAGATGAAATAATTAAAACAATTCCAGCGGCTCCTTCAAAAGAAGGGATTCCACAACTTCAAATTGTTTCTTTAGATTATTCTGCTTTTGTGGGACGTATTGCTATTGGTAGGCTATACCAGGGTACTTTAAAAGAAGGACAAACTGTTGGTTTGTGTAAAAAAGACGGATCTGTTAAAAGAACCAAAATAAAGGAAATTCAAATCTTTGAAGGACTTGGCAAGAAAAAAGTGGAAGAAGTGCACTCAGGAGAAATTTGTGCTTTAGTGGGAATTGAAGGGTTTGACATTGGAGATACTATTACCGATTTTGAAAATCCGCAGCCATTACCAAGAATAGCTATAGATGAGCCTACCATGAGTATGCTTTTTACTATCAACAACTCACCTTTCTTCGGTAAGGAAGGTAAATTTGTAACCTCACGTCACTTAAGAGATAGATTATTAAAGGAAACTGAGAAAAACCTGGCCCTAAGAGTTGAGCCAGCGGGTTCAGAAGATAAATTCCTTGTGTTTGGTAGAGGTATACTTCACTTGTCAGTTTTAATTGAGACTATGAGAAGAGAAGGCTACGAAATACAAGTAGGACAACCTCAGGTATTGTATAAAGAAATTGATGGTACGAGAAATGAGCCTATTGAGCATTTGGTTATTGACGTACCTGAATCAGTTTCCGGTAAAGCGATTGAATTAGTAACTATGCGTAAAGGAGAGTTACTGGTTATGGAGCCAAAAGGTGATATACAGCATTTGGAATTTGACATTCCGGCCAGAGGCTTAATAGGTTTAAGAAATAACGTATTAACGGCTACGGCTGGTGAAGGTATTATGACTCATAGATTTAAAGGCTATGAACCTTACAAAGGTCCTATTCAAGGTAGAATTAACGGTTCTATGATATCTATGGAGGCTGGCTCTTCTACCGCTTACTCAATGGATAAATTAACAGATAGAGGTGTGTTTTTCATTAGCCCTGGAGACGATTTATATGTAGGTCAGGTAATTGGGGAGCATTCCAGAGATAACGATCTTGTGGTAAATGTGGTTAAGGGAAAAAAACTGACTAACATGCGTGCGTCTGGAACAGATGATAACAGCAAATTAGCTCCGCCCAGAAAATTTTCATTAGAGGAAGCACTTGAATACATTCAAAAGGATGAGTACCTTGAAGTAACTCCTAAAAGTATGAGGATGAGGAAAATATACCTTGATGAGAACGAAAGAAAGAGAATGTCAAATAAAATTGATCAGTAATTTTTTTTTCAACATTAAAAGTTAAAAGCCTCAAGTAATTGAGGCTTTTTCTTTTATAAGTTAATACTGAGAGTTCTTCCACTCCAATAGGTTATGTAGTAGGTCCTGGAATAACTGCTGGTAATATGATTATAGCAGGTACTGCCAATAGTAATCTGGAAATGGAACTGCAACAATATAATCTAATCAACAAAACCATTCCTGCAGGGGAGACAGTTTACGGTCTAATCGGTGTAGTGGATTTTGGATACAACCCAATAGAATTAGTTGTGAATTAATATCTACAAAACATTCAAAGTGTATGTCATTTTATTGTTTCATTATAGATTAATTGTTTGCTAAATACTTTTTTGCTCCACCTCCCTCTTGTTCGGATTTTGGACAGTTTTGCAATAATTCATTAAGATCTATCACATATTACTACCTTCTGAAATTAATAATTCCAGATCGGAAAGATCAATTTTCATTGAATCTTAAATAATTTCATATTTGAACTTTATATCGTTCCAAATATATTATTCAGCCTTATTACATTTTAACACATGATAGTCTCTTGTTTTTGTCTTTTTAGATAGTTGAAAAAGTTACTGCATTCAGATTCTTTAAAACCTCAAAAATCTGGATTTATTTTCATTGCGTATCTAAAAATGTCGACAAACATTAATTTTTAACACATAAAAACGATAAAAAATGAGACTAAAAAAGTTTAACAATTATTTGAGTAAAGTCTTTATGGCTTTAATAGCTGGAACTTTATTGTTCTCTGCTTGTAATGAAGATGACGAGATTGATATGCAGCCTGAGACTCCTACGGGGAGTTTGATGGTTTCAGATCAAGTGCTGGTAGGAGAAATGATTAATGTAGACAATGTCACATTAAATCAAAGTGGTTGGGTAGTAGTACATGCCACTAATGCAGCTGGAGATGGACCCCAGGTCCCGGAAATTATTTCTGAACCTGTTTTATTAAATGCTGGAAGTAATGATGATGTAAAAATTACTCTTTCTAACCCTGACCAACTATCGAATGGAGACAGAGTATGGGTTATGCTACATACTGATGATGGTATGTCTGGTGAATATGAGTTTGATGGATCAAATGGGTTTGATGCTCCCATTGTGGATAGTAATGGGGATGTGGTGGTAAAGCCGCTCACTTTAACTATAGATAATAGTCCTTCAGGAATGCTGACTGTTACGGATCAAACAATTTCGCAAAATAAAATAAGAATAGCGAATGTTAACTTTAATCAGAATGGTTGGATTGTAGTACATGCCAGTACTGCTGAAGGTGGGCCAGTAGTTCCAGCTATTATTTCAGAACCATTATTGGTAGAAGCCGGATCTCAAAGCAATTTAGAAGTTGCTTTAAATGATTTGACAGATTTAAATGATGGTGATAAGGTATGGGTGATGCTACATACAGATGATGGCATTGCAGGTGAATATGAGTTTGATGGGATGAATGGATTTGACCCACCAATACTTGATGAAAATGAAGATATAGTTATGACAGACATTGTTATTTCTTCTGCTTCTGTGATGGTAGAAGATCAGGTGGTGAGTGAAAATATGGTGGTAATGTCAGAAGTAAAAGCTGCTATTGATGGATGGATTGTAATCCATGAAAATGATGGTGAAGGTAACCCAGGTGCGGTAATAGGTCAAACTTTTGTAAGTGCCGGTGTGAACACTGATGTGGCAGTTGATTTAGGGTCAGCTACTTTTGCTGGTGGAGAAATGTTATTTCCTATGCTGCATATTGACAGTCCTGCAGATGGTGAATATGGTTTTCCTGAAAATGGAGATGCTCCTGAAGTTTTTGGTGAGGATGTGGTTGTAGTTGAGTTCGAAACTATAGCACCCACAGGTTCAATTATTGCTATGGATCAAATTGTACAGGGAAACACTATTACAGCCTCTAATTTAACTGTAAATGCTGCTGCTTGGGTTGTTGTTCATGCTAGTAATGCAAATAATGATGGGCCGCAGGTACCGGAAATAATTTCTATTCCTGTGCAGCTGATGCCTGGCTCAAATGATAACGTTGAAATTGAGTTAACCGAAACTGTTAATGCTGACGATAAGATTTATGTAATGCTACACACTGAAAATGGTATTATCGGTGAATATGAATTTGATGGTGCCAATGGGTTTGATGGACCAATTATTACAGAAGCGATAACAGTATTAGCTCCTACTGGATCTTTTACAGCTACCAATCAAGCCATCTCAGAAAACAGCACAATATCAGTAGAAAGCATTACCGTTGGTCAGCCTTCATGGGTAGTTGTGCATAGAGATGATGGAACTGGAGAAGGTTTTGTTGCTCCAGGTATTATCTCTGTACCGGTAGCCTTACAAGCAGGAACCTCAAACAGTGTCGAGATTACCTTTGCCGAAGGTGAAGAAGTTGCTGATGGAGAAAGATTATGGGTAATGTTACATAATGACAATGGAGTGGTAGGTGAATATGAGTTTGATGGGGCCAATGGATTTGATAGCCCAATCGTTTTTGATTTTGTAGATGTTGCAGTACCTGCTGCAAGATATGATGTTGTAAATAGTGGAGCAAGTGCTTATTTATTTACAGGAAATGGATTATCAAATGCTTCAAATCCTGGTATTACACTAACTAAAGGGGAAACGTATGCCTTTACCGTCAATGCAAGTGGGCATCCTTTTTTTATTAAATCAGTGCAAGGAGCAGGAAGTAATAATGCTTTCAACACTGGAGTAACCAATAATGGTGCGCAGTCAGGTACTATCACTTTTACAGTGCCACTTGATGCGCCCGCTACTTTGTTCTACAATTGTCAGTTTCATGGTGGAATGACGGGAACGTTTACAATTATTGATTAAGATTAATTCAAACTAATAATGGTGTAATTTGAGTTTTGCCTCACCTGAAAGGGTGAGGTTTTTTTATGATAGTTCAGGAATGTTGATGGTTTTTCTTTCTCTCAGTATATTCTTTACTATCAGAATTGAAAGGTTCTAGTGAATGTTAAAATTTAAACCATCAAAGTTAGTTTCTATGCCTGTTTCTTATAGTTCTTACCTTCCAATAGCCCATTTTGTAATACGTAAAAGCGACAATTGCTGCAATTAAATTAGATATTGGAAATGCCCACCAAATACCTTCTGCTCCTAGATTTAGTTTCTCAGAAAGCATAAAAGCTGTCGGAAATCTAATTACCCATAAACCAAAGACAGAAATAAGGAGGGATGCTTTCGTGAATCCAGCCCCGTTAAATACACCATTTAGCACCTGTTGAACTCCTAGCAGACCAAAGCTTGGTGCCATTATTTTAATAAATAATGCCCCATCTTGAATTACTCTCTCATCACCTGGCACAAAGAAGCGCGTAATGGGCTCTGCTAAAGTAAATAGTAGTAACCCAATACTTGTAAGACCAAAAAAAGCAATGTTGTTGCTAAGATTTCCTATTTTCTCAGCTCTTTTTATTTGTCCGGCACCAATGTTCTGGCTAACTAAGGAGGTAGTGGCAATAGCAAAACCTAAAGCTGGCACAATTACCAGACTAAGAATCCTTGCACCAATACCGTATGCAGCAACTGCTGCACTTCCGAAGCTTGTAACCAACATCACCATAATAGTCATAGCAGCAGACCGCGAAGATTGCTCTAAGCTGGCTGGAATACCCAGAAAAAACATTTTCCTGATCCAAGGAAAGTCGGGTGTCATTTGATGCCAGTTTATTTTGATGCCCATTCTACCTCTGAACAAAATAACAACACCTATGAGGGCAGATAAACCTTGTGTAATTACACTAGCAATAGCTGCACCCGAAACACCGTAACCGGGAATATCCCCATAACCAAAAATGAACAATGGATCAAGTACCAGATTGAGTAATACTGTGCCCAGCACGATAAACATGGGAAGCATCACATTTCCAATCCCTCGCATTAATGATTGAAATACAAAGAACATGAAAAGAAACATAAATCCGAACGATGAAACTTGGAAGTAATCAACAGATTCCTTAAATATTTCGGGACCGGCACCGATAAGTTTCATTAAGGGTGAAGCAGCAAAATAGCCAATAGCAGAAAGCAGGAGAGAAATCACAAAAATCACGACTATTGTCTGCGAAGAACTATAGTTCACCATCTTCTGATCACCAGCCCCTTTATGGTTCCCTACAATAACAGTACCTGCGAGTGTTAAGCCTGCGCCTAAAGATAAAATGAGGAATAAAACGGGGAAGCTCAAACTTACAGCTGCAACTGCATTGGCGCCTAAACGTCCCAACCAGAAGGTGTCTATCAATTGATAGGCAGTTTGCAAGATATTGGCCATAATAATTGGTATGGCCAAACTTACCAATGAGTTGAAAATTTTTCCTTCAGTATACTTAGTCTTCTTCAAACTATAAACTATTTTAAGAAGGTTAGTTTAGTCAAAATTGAATAATGACAATAGTAAGTATCCTCCTAACCAATTTAATTAATGTAGTTCATCAAATAAAAGAGAATTAACTACACTGATCAAAAGTACGGACTTATTTGAAACTGTCTGTAAGCAATGCCTAAATTGTATTTTGCATGGGGTTCTAATCAGCCTTAACTAATAATCTTTTTTATAAGCCAAATAACGAGGGCTATTATAAGTACTACAATAATAATTCCTACCCACACACCTGCTTCAAAAATGCCGCCAATTACATCGCAGCTACTTAAAGTGAATGAGAGGAAGAGAAAAAGGACTAACTGGTAAAGTTTTATTTTTTTCATATTTAAAAAAATTTGGTTCCGCAATGTTAAAATTAAAAATGTAAAGTGCACATAATCAGCGTACTTCAACTTACCTTAATTCTTGAATAAAGGACTTATTTCCTTTACCGAATTAACGTGTTGTTAGAATTTTAGGTTATGGAGAAATACTATAGATTTTTTCTTGAATGTGAACTGTGCAAATTTTTTTAAAATAATTTCAACCTCATTTTAATCTGTCAGAATTTTCAAATGCTGTCTAATAAGCAGTTAGAGTACTTCAAAAATGTATCATGAATCTCTTCTATTAAGGGGAAAGATCTACTTCGCAAAACTAGGAGGTATAAAGAAATTGATACAAAAAGATTAAGATGTACCTACGATTTGAATTCTAATGAGATAAGAACAGGTTAGTAGTACCCTAAGTTCGATTTTAGAATTTATCAGTTTAATTTAGGTTAAAAATTACCTATCGGTCAATTTGAGCACTGACACAAAAGCAACTAATAATATATTTAGCAGATAATTACAACAGTAAACATACAAATAAAAGTGTTCACCAGAAGATTCAAAGTGTGCACCTGATTGTACACCGGGAAATTATTTTATTTGATGTAAATTGAGTTTAAATAAAATAAAAAAACCTTCTTAAAGAAAATAAGAGGGTTTTACTGAGTATTGCTACCCAAATTGTCGGGGTGGCAGGATTGCTTATACCCACAAGTCATGCCGCACGAAATCCCTCGCGAATTTCCGCTGCGCTCCAATTTAGCTCATTCGCGCCAAGGCATGCCGCACTTGCCCTCGTGAACCGGCTGTTGTCCGGTTTCGAACCTTTTTTCTCATCCTGCCAAAAAGCCTTTTGCCTGGGAAAAAAACAGCATAAAAAAAGCCAGCAGATTGCTCTACTGGCTTATGTCGGGGTGGCAGGATTAAAACTTCAGCTTGTTATCCCTTATTAATCAATAAGTTATGTCATTTTATATTTTACTGTTCACCTATTTGTTCACCACTTATTTACTTCTATTTAATAAAATTTGTGTCGGTACTTCAAAGTTAATAGGTATCAAAGACATTTTCTTTGATATAGTAAATATAAACAAAAGTGAGTAAAATTTATGAATATAAGGTGGTATTTTGTGGATTAGACCCTAAAAAATTCGCTTAAATCATTCATCGAACTCTGAATTGTGATAGTATCTATTTCGCTATATTCATAGACTTAATTAATTGCTGTTATTTAAAAGCAGTAATGATTAAGTTCCTGATATTGGAATTAATAATAGATGGCGATTGAATATTTGTAAAGTAGGCTTTTTAAATGTTTAACAGGCGAAGCAAATTTGCTCCTTGAACGGCAAATATTTAAGTATTATCTTTCAAACCGAATTTATTCTTTCGGGAACATTTGAAGGAGATTTTGAAACCTGTAGGCAGGCTCATGGAAAAAGCGCTGGAACACTGATTTAAACATCAATTTGAAAAAGATAAGACACATACATCTCCTTTTTATTCTCTTAGTAACTCTACTTTTTCCCTCTTGTTCATTTGATGAATCCATAAAAGCAGCGTATTCATTTGAAGCTGCTCAAGACGTTGAGCGTAGCATTAACGACTTTGACAGTGTGAAATTCGAATCTTTTGATAATTTAAACCTAGGCTTCTTTAGAGGTAATTTGTGGATAAAATTAGAAATAAAGAATAATGAAAAAGAGAACAGATCGTACATGTTTATTAGTAATGATAGGTTCAATAGAAACTATATTTTTTATATACTTGACACGCTAGACAATTCGTTGAAATTAGTTAATCCAATAAAAGACAGTTTAATAAAAGACCACAGAACTTTTAACAATCCCAACCCAAATCTCAAAATAGATTTAGCCGCAAATGAACACGCAACTTATCTCATCACATCAAGTAGTGATGGCAGAACAAAGGATGCCACCCCCAAAATAATCTCTATTGAAAGCTACTTTGATTTTATAAATGAGAGCACCATGTGGAGCATCGTTTTTTATGGAATCATCATTTGTCTTCTACTTATAAATATGTATCAATGGAATATTTATAGACAAAAAATTTATCTCTATTACATTTTTTACATTCTTTCTACATTACTAGTATATCTGGGAATAGAAGGTTATTTGTTTAACCTTAGAGTAAAACAGCTCATCATTGATCATGTTATATTTGTCTCAGTCAAATTGTGGGCGCTCTCATTAATTATTTACTCTTCTAAGTTTTTAGAAATTGAAATTGTAGCTCCTAGATATTATAGCTTTATTAAGCTAGTTTTATTTGTTGTTTTGGGAGGAACTTTACTCTACCAATTCACTTTCTATAGTTCTTCCATTCAGCATTTACACTACTTCGAAAATGTTCTCTCCTTTCTTTGGTTGCTATTAATAATTGGAATTATATTTTTTTCAGCAAGAACCCGACCCTTGGAATTAAAATACTATCTCATCCCTTTAGGCTGTTTTATACTATTGACCACTGTTGGTCTCGTTGATGTTCATTTTCAACTTCTACCGGGTAATTCATTTACCTATGTCAAAATAGGTGCCATCATTGAACTCATTGGTTTCACTTATTTAATGACTGTATTAATCAAGAAGAAACTCAAGCAAAAAGAGCAATTCGAAAACGAGCTTCTTGAAAATAGAAAACAGTTACAAACTACATCAGAGGTACTAGAAGAGAAGGTCAAGATTTTATCAGCTAAAACAAACATTGAAAAAATGGATCTGATAGGCATTTTCAAGTTGTTGGAAAACTCATTGTCTACAGAAATTGAATGGAATGAGTTCAAAATAAAGTTTAAGGAATTAAAACCAGAATTTCATGAAAAGCTTTTAGCCCATCAACCTAATCTGACTAAATCAGAAATTCGACTTTTAACCTTGATACAAATAGGTTATTCGCAAAAGGAAATAGCCACGGTTTTGAATATTGCTCCAGACAGTGTGAAGAAGTTGAGAAGTAGAGCCAGAAGGAAGTTAAATCTAAAGGATTCCGTCACCTTGACCGATTACCTCAACACTCTATAAGATTCACTCATGATTTAAAAGGCACTGATATAGAGCTGTTTATATTCATGTCCCCTGTTTTGTCCCCTCGATGAATGTGAAAAATGAAAGGTTAACTTTTATATTTGTTTCCTTCATTTAAAGGTCAAAACAACATGAGAAAAATATTACAAAGTGGTATAATCAAAATGACTAAATCTATTATGCTATTAACACTACTCAACCTAATAATTACTGATGTAATTGGTCAGACATTAGTTAGTGACATTAATTCTGGTGTTAATGGCTCTGACCTTTGGAGCCTAACGGCAATAGGATCGAATCTTTATTTCAGAGCTGATGATGGAACAAATGGAAGAGAGTTTTGGATGTATGACGGAACCACTCTTACTATGATTGAGGACATCAATCCTGGTCCAGGAGACTCATATCCCGAAGAATTCATTGAATTTGGCTCAGACATTATCTTCACGGCAAACGATGGAGTCAATGGTAAGGAAGTATGGAAGTATGATGGCACTTCCGCTGTGCTTGTTCAAGATATTAACCCAAACGGAGGTGCCGGTGATGATGAGTTCGACTTCACAGTATTTGGTTCTGACCTCTATTTTTCTGCTAATGACGGTACAAATGGAAGGGAACTTTGGAGGTACGATGGAGCTACCGCTACTTTGATTGATATTAATCCTGCAGGGGGGTCCATTCCTAAAAACTTAGTTGTAAGCGGTTCCAACCTTTATTTTAGTGCCACTGATGGTACGAGTGGTTATGAGCTTTGGAAATTTGATGGAACCACCGCTTCTGTCATTGATATCAACCCATCAGGGAATTCTAACCCTGAATACTTAACAGTATTTGGAGGCGACCTTTATTTCAGTGCGAGTGATGGAACGTCTGGATATGATCTTTGGAAGTATGATGGAACAACGCTTACGTTCGTTCAGGATATTAATCCAGCCTTTGGTTCATACCCTTCAGAACTTATTGTATTTAATTCGGCACTTTACTTTAGAGCCAATGATGGAACTAACGGTAGAGAACTTTGGAAATTTGATGGAGCCACTGCAACATTAGTTTATGACATCAATCCAATAGGAAATTCTGGTCCAGAGCAGCTAACGGTTGTCGGTTCAGATTTGTATTTTCTGGCATACGATCCTGTCAATGGAATGGACCTTTGGAAACATGACGGAGTAAATACCTCATTAGCTGTAGATTTTGATCTAACAGGTAATGGAGACCCTTATGAATTGACAGCCTTAGGTCCATATCTCTATCTCAATGGGAATGATGGAATAAATGATGAGGAGCTTTGGAGGTATGATGGAACAACTGCTACAATGTTGGACATTGACCCTGCGGATGGCTCTTATCCTTATGAATTGACCGTTTTTGGTAGCGATCTTTTATTTACCGCATACGATCCAACCCATGGTTATGAACTTTGGAAGCTAGAGTATAATTTCTTAGTCACTTCCATTACCGTCCAAGGGCAGGGTGTTACGACTAGCATTAGTACCAATGGAGGAACTTTACAAATGGAAGCCGCGGTATTACCTGCTTATGCAAATGATAAGAGCTATAGCTGGAGTGTAGTAAATGGAACAGGAGAGGCCAGTATTGGTGCTAACGGATTATTGACAGCTATTTCAAATGGCACAGTTACTGTTACCGCAACGGCCAATGATGGCTCTGGCGTAGCTGGCGATGCGATTATCACTATTTCAAATCAGATTGCTTTAGGGGTCAATCAACGATCGAATGTTCAGGATTTGTTAATCTATCCTAACCCAGTTTCTTCGACCCTAAGACTTGATTTTGATAATAGAATAGAAACCATAACAATCGTTGATAAAATGGGGAGGTTGATGAAAACAATAAACTCTTCCAACAAATCAGTGGATGTATCGGATTTAACTCCAGATATTTATTTCCTACTGATAAAAACAGATAGCGGTTTAATTAAAGGAAAGTTTGTCAAACAATAGCTTTATGGCAGCATTTTGTAATTATAGGGAAGTAATTGAAGCATCATGAAAGCATATTCTAATTCCTATAAATGCTAATTGAGATACTGTATGGTGTTTGACCGTTAAGGATAAGTAGGAGGTTGGAAGTCATTGATAAATTTTCTCCTATAACCAATATTTAATGCTAGAAAATTTTGAAATCTAGATAAGGACAGAATCACTATGGTACATTTGAATGACTAGCATAAAATAAACAAACAACATGAAAATTAACATCCAATTTGCAAGTGTCATTTTAACTTTAATCACTCTAATAGCATGTAATACAAATACTACAAGGCAAATTGCTGCCGCAGATTCAGACGCGTTTTCTACTCAAAGCGAAAAACTGTCAGTCGTTCAAGTGTTTAAAGAGAATGAACATCTGCCAATGAATGAAAGGATTGAACTGTTTTATAAACTAAAAAAGGAAAGTCCTATCGCCTACGACTTTGAAAATGAAGATGCATTTAATTTTTATGGCTACCAATTGCTTTGGAATAATGATGACCAGGATGCCTTTTTAATCTTTAAATTGATAGTTTCAGAATTTCCAAATTCATCAAATGCTTATGACAGTTATGGTGAAAGTTGTCTTAAACTGGGAGATAAAGATCAGGCTTTGATCAATTACAAAAAGTCACTTGAACTAAACCCCGACAACTTCAATGCCGAGGATCAAATAGCGTATATACTTGACCCGAAAAAAAAACCTGAAAATCTAGCTGATAAGTTTTCAAAAGTGTACCAGGTAGAAGACTATCGATTGGATTTAGATCAGCTAGCAAAAAAAATAACCGATACTCATCCAAATGTTTTCAAATTTATTTCTGAAAAAGAATTTTGGAAAATTATTGAAGAAAAGAAAAATCTAATCACAACAGCAACAACTTTCGCACAATTCATATGGCATTGTGATGAAATAATTGCTAGCGTTAATTGTTCACACACGTCGGTGAGTGGCTTCTATCAGGAATTGGAGATGTTGCCTGTAGGATTGAGTTTCCCTCTGCAAACTCGCTGGATAAACGACCACTTATTTGTCATTGATCCGATGAACAATAGAAGTAAAGTAAAAATGAAGGCCGAAATTACAAGTATAAATGGAGTAGCGGTTATTGATGTAATAGATATGATATATAAGCATTTACCCTCACAAGGATACATTGAAACCACTAAAAGGCACTTGTTCAATGTGTGGTCAACTTGCTTAATTCCATATGCGCTAAATTTCCCTGATTCTTATACTATTACCCTAAAAGGAAATGCAACTCCAATAGTGTTGAACAAAGCTCAGGAAAAAAGAATCCTACATAAAGACCCCTCAATTCAGAACTGCGAGAAAAATTTATGTTTGGAATTTGTACAAAATGACAATACTGCCTTGTTAACAATTGGTTCATTCAATTATTATAAATTCAGAAATAGCTACGAGTATTTTAAGGCTTTCATTGACAGTTGCTTTCTGGAAATCAATTCCAAAAATTGTAACAACCTTATTATTGATGTTAGGCACAATGGAGGTGGGTCTCAATCGGCCAGTATTCATTTGTTAAGGTATTTGGTTGATAAGCCATTTATCTATTATTCAAATGTTCAGTTTGATGGCAAAAAGGAAAAAATAGAAGGAGAAGAATCTGTTAGCCCATATGAAAACGGTTATGATGGGGAACTTTATTTTTTAATAGATGGGGTAGGTAATTCTACAACTGGACATTTTATGTCCATTGTAAAGGAGCTTAAACTCGGAACAATTATCGGAGAAGAATTGGGATCTAATCAATTTTGCTCTGCCGGAGGAAAAACATTTAGACTATCAAATACTAAATTGACATACACTGTTGCAGATAATACACACGAATCAATGGCAACCTCTCTTCCTGACGAAACTGGAATATTACCTGATATTTATGTTACACAAAGTGTGGAAGATTATTTAAACAGGATAGATGCTGTGAAGGAACATACCTTAAAAATGATTAATAAAAATGAAAAATAGAATTTTAGTTATTGTGTTCATCTTGCAGTCAATGGTGCTATTTGGTCAAGAAAACAGTAATTTCAATTTGTTGGAAACCGATAGCACCTGGAATCAAGAAATTTTTCATTTTCCAATTCCTTTTGCTCCTGAAATTAAATTCGAGGGTTTTGAAGATGCTCGATTTCCAGAGTTTTGGGCTTATAAAGACAGTACTGATTTTTGGTCTTATGTTTTTGTTTGGAGCATAAATAGCTCAATGGAGTTAACTGCAAATACTTTGGAAAACAACATTGAAATGTATTTTAATGGATTAATGAATTATCAAAATTCAGTGGCTTTGTTTTTCAAAAAGGAAAACTACAACAATGTCAATGAGTTTGTCGGTAAACTTAAAACATTTGATGCGCTGGTTACAAAAACGAGTATGACATTAAATGTTACTGCTGAATATTTTTATTGCGAGCGAAATAAAAAAACATTTATTGTTTTTAGATTTTCACCTCACGATTTTGAGGTTAATATTTGGAATAAACTGAAGAATGTTAAGTTGCGTCAGGATTTTTGCGACACATAGAACTCCCACGCTCAAATGGGAAGAAAAATTAAATGGTTTTCTTGGCGAAATTAGAATGGTTAATCCAAAGTAGTGAGAACTATTTACAAATGAAATCAATATCATGTATAACGCCAGACAGTGCATGTCATACTCACTCAGACCAAAAGCAGTGCAACGGCTGTAAAAACGTGTAGAGCGCATAGCACCTGCGTGATACTACGACATCATACAGGGGTCCGTTGTTAAACATTTATCCTCCAATGAAAAAACTTACGATTATCCTAAGTATGATAAACCTACCTATTTAAGAAGAATTTAGGTCATTATTGGTTTTACACTCCTGAAATTTGGATCATAGGGGACTCCCGACTTTACTATCCCAAATGCCTGCTTAAAAAACTAATTCATTAAGGCTATTAATGCCAATTTCTTGCTCTTCCTTTTGTTTACAATTCTATCGTAAAACTACTTAGATCCTTTGTTCCCTCCCCCAATATCAGAAGTCGATTAAGGAATTTCACAAATCTAATTCTGTCAATGGCCGCTGAGCTCTTAAGACGCTTGTACATAGACCTATGTAAGATTCTAAATATAAATGACTTTCAATATCTTATATAGATATATAAATGCACCACATGTGTTAAAATTATTCGGTTTAACCCTCACCTATATATTTGTAATCATATATTCTCATATACTTTATCTCAGCTATAGAAATATCTATATATCTAAATATAACACCGCAAAATATACTTCAGCTATAGCTATTTGTATAAGTATATAAAATCTATCCAATCTATTTTTATACATCAATCATCACTATTGTATATGTAAGGTATACTCTATTAATGAATATTTATATCTATATATATTCTGAATATATCTACTGATTAATATATGTGAATCATGTTATATACTGATATATGCAATTGGCATATATGATATATTTTTATTAAAAAAAAATACTATAAATACATTTGATTATAAAATATATATTTTTACTTTAGATTTTATAAATAACTGACAGTCAAGTATATGAAATATTATTTATCTGTTTTTGTTTCTATTTGTTACTCACTATTTAGCGTCTGTAGTGAACTGCAGGATGTGTGTTTGTTAAACAAATCCTTGCCGGATTTCTTCAACAAAACACCTTCCTTGCCTCTTCTTTCTTGGGGAAAGAAGAGGGATAAAAATGCTCGCAGCTCGCACTTTTAGTGATGTAATAAAAAATGATAAAATGTAATAAAAAATAATAAAATCTATCAAAGTATGACATTATCAATCAAAAAAAATGAAACGAAGAAATTTGTTGGAGTTCGTCTCCTCCGACATGAAGATGAAGCACTTCATAGGGTTTCGTCTCAACTGGGAATCACTAAAAGTGAATTGATTAGAAAAAAACTCCGCGATAGCAGCTGTAAAATTGTGGATACCACTTCGGTTTTTGATACGGTCAATAAAATAATGACTGCCCAATACAAAGTGCACACCAATATCAACCAGGTAGCCAAACATCTTAATGGAAGAACTGAAAAGCTGAACGACATAACGATAACTGAATTTAATACGCTGCTGAATTTGCACCTGGAGCAAAGGGAACAGCTTTACAAGCAGATGAGAAAGATTTACAAACTATTGCAATGAAGATAAACGTGAAAATACTCGGCTCCACCAGTAGCTTCAATGCCATAAGCTACAGCACCAATAAGATGGAATCTTACAAAGGGGAGCTCATGCATACTAATAATTTAGGTCATCTGAATGACAGAGAAATGATTAAGCCATCAGAAATGAAATCTTATTTCCAAATATATTCTAATAGAAATACGCAAGTGAAGGATAAGCAATTTCACGCTGTGTTGTCATGTAAAGGAAGGGAATATGATAAGAACGAACTCACTGAGTATGCCAACTTGTGGCTGGAAAAGATGGGCTATGGAAATAATCCCTCCATCATAGTTTTTCACAATGACACGGATAATAACCATGTCCACATTGTCTCTTCACGCATTCAACCTAATGGAAAAAAAGTGAATGATAGCTGGGAGAAGTTGAATGCGCTAAATCACATACAGACAATCATAAAATATGATCCCAAAGAACAGGTGAATAACTCTTTAGAAAAACTAAGCAGTTATAAGTACAGCACCGTGGCGCAAGCTAAATTATTATTAGAGTTGGATGGATTTAGCCTGCAGGAAACAAATGAACATCTCTTACTTCATAATCAGGGAAGAAAGCGAGGCCAGGTAAGTCTACAATTAATTAAAGAGCAAATCGCCCGTCATGTTTCAGACGCTAGAAGGGTAGGACAGTTGAAACAAATTTTTTCCAAGTATTCAGCAATCTATCAAACTCTCCCTAAAGCAAAGTATGATAATACTATTTCAGCCAGACAGAAATTGACCGGATATGAAAGTGAATTCTCCAAATTCATGCAGGCCAAATTTGGGATTGAATTGGTATTCCATGCTTCTGAATCCAGGGATCCTTATGGATATACCATCATAGATCATTCCCATAAATCAGTGTACAAAGGTAGTGAAATCATGAAGCTGTCTCAATTTTATAAGCAGCAACATGCAGGCCAGGCTTTTAGAAAAGCTTTCAGCCCTGAAGAGCAAAAACAGCTACGTCTTGAGCTCTTATCTTCTTTACGAGAATTTGACTCAGTAGCCAGAGGCTTAAAATATTATTCCATTTCATTACATGGGGATGATAAAGTTTTTAAGGGAGGAAAAGAAATTGATTTGCAGAATATTCTAAGTAAGTCGGAAATACATCAACTGCTGTCAGAAGAAAGTACAGGGAATAGACTGGAGCCTACACAGCTTGAAAAGCAAAGAACCGAAGCCCCAATTCTCGCGGAGTTTCTCAATCATTTTACCATTGCTATTGAAAGTGATGCAGATGATGAGAAAATCAATGGGAGAAGGAGAAGAAAAAAAGGCAATGGAAACCGAAAAAACACAAGATAAATGATAATAGCATTTGCAAACCAAAAAGGAGGAGTAGGTAAAACAACCTTAGCAATCCTGTTCGCTAATTACCTCACAATGATCATGAAGGAAAATATCTTTGTTTCCGATATGGATTATCAAAGGTCCATATTGGCCAAGTTTACTTCCACTGCGGATTCCACTGACGACCAACCGTACCCAGTGGAAGCCATGGAAATGGATGATTTTCACAAACTACAGATCCGGAGCAAGGAAGATAAAAAACAGATTATAATCATTGACTTACCGGGTAAGTTAGATGACGACAGGTTGATACCCATCCTTCAGGAAAGTGATTTAATCATTTGCCCTTTTATCTATGACGAAATCACGGTCACCTCAACCTATGAATTTGCTTTTGTGATCAAGCAACTCAATACCAGGGCGCAAATAGCCATGGTCCCTAATAAAATTAAGGGTGTGGTAAAATATGGAACATTGGAATCGGTTAATGCAGCGCTCGCTGAGTTTGGGGAAGTATTGCCGCCAATAAAGGATAGAATAGCCTTTACAAGGCTGAATACAGCCTCTATGCCACATGAACTTATAGGTGTGGTGGAACCAACTTTCAAGTATTTATACCAGAAATTTATTATAGATAACTAGGCAAATGGAAAATGCTTCGTACTTAAAAAGTTTAATGAAAAAGGCAAGAGGGCAGGAGCCGGACCCTACTGCTATTGCTGTTGGTGAACAGAAGGCAGCTAATCCACAAGAATTGGATATGGCTACTAAAAACAAAAGCGTCGAATCCAATAGTAGCCTCAAATCAGAGAACAAGATGAGGGTGTCCTTCATGGAGCCACAACAAGGAGCCGATGATCTTCATTCCAAAAAACATCAGGCTAAAAAAAGTAGCAAAGCGTCCGGTACAAGTATCATCAAATTATTTGACCAGCTGAAAGATAAAACCATTGAAGGGGAGAAGAAGAGGCTGATTCGGTTTGAAGACAAAAGCGAGAATGTCCTTAAACTATTGCAGGTATTTTATGCTGTGGATGTCACAGTTTTGGTCAACTACATTGTAGATGATTACTTTCTCCAACACCCTGAATTAATTGCTGAAATTAAACAATCCATTAAAAGTATAGACCTATGAGTTGGACCCATTTTATCACGTGCCTGGTAATAGCATACAGTATTTATTATGCTGCCATCATCTTAATTGATGTGCTAAAAACACAACGGAAATTTGCTTCAGCTGATCAAGGCGCTGAGGAACTACAGTTCTCTGAGCTGGAAGAAACAACAATGGTTGAGCATGTTCCCAACAGCAATGCAACGGCCGAAAGAACAATTAAACGAAGTGAAAGTAGCGCGGATACTATTGAAGCGGTAACAGATAAGCGACAAGACTCTTTTGAATTTACTCAATACTACCAGGCCCAAGTAGCAGGTGGTGCACAAAATCTAAATGATTTGTTGCAGATGGCTCAAGCCAACAGCATTGAAATGAAAAGAAAATTAATCATGTAGCTATGTATTTATTTTATAGAAAGACTTTAGCAACACTCTATTTTATAGTAGGAATTAATTTCAGTTTACCGGCACAACCGGGCTTAACTGAAATCAATCAGGCAACCACTGAGATAGGGTTTACCGCAAATGCCATGCTCAATTTGTCATTAGTGCTGGGAGCCTTATTTGGAATAGTAGGAGGCTTGCGGGTCTACCATAATTGGCAAATGGGTAAGCACAGAATAGACCTACAAGTCATAGGGTGGTTTTCAGCCTGCTTGTTTTTACTGGTGGCTAACATATTTATTAAAGCCTTATTCCTTTAAAATGAATTCTTAAGAATGGATTATATAAATCAATTTCAAACTATCAAACTTAAAAATTATGTGCAAAAAACCAATGCAAAAAGTAACAGCGCTAGCCTTCGTGCTTGTCGCAACAATGACAAAGGTATTCTCACAAGGAACAGTGGGAATCGGTGCAGCTGAGGCTGAATTAACCACCTATGTTGATCCGGTAGCTAACCTTTGCCTTATCATAGGGGCAGTAGTAGGTATCATCGGTGGGGTGAGGGTTTACATTAAATGGAACTCCGGTGATCAGGACATCAACAAAGAAATCATGGGATGGGGCGGCTCATGTCTGTTCCTGGTTTTGACTGCTGTAGTGGTGAAAGCATTCTTCGGACTCTAATGGCCAGAGAATTTATGATTTATAAGGGGCTTCAAAAACCCCTTATATATCGTGGATTTCAAGGCAAATTCATCGCCTGGGGAGTTGCCTGCTTAGTGCTGGGATTAGTAACAGGAGGTGTTGTAGGAGCCTTGGTCAATATACTTTTTGGTGCAGTGATGATGCTCGGGGTGATTGTGGGTGGACTGTTTTATACCAGCATACAACAAAAAAAAGGGCTTCATAATAAAAGCAATCAGAAAGGAATTTTCAGTATCAAATGTGATTTGAAAAGGGAAACACACAATGAGAAAAACAAAAAAGAACGAATTTAAAATGCCCTATATCGGTATAGACCGATACGATGGGACTGACATTCTTTATAATTTAAAGGGTGATTTTGGTGTGCTTATCAAACTGCATAACCCGGTTTTACAATACGCTGCAGATCCGGAAGCTTACAATAACTTCCATGCGCTCTATATCAATATCATTAAAATAGTAGGTGAAGGTTATGTGATCCAAAAGCAGGATGTTTTTTCAAAACAGGCTTTTCACTCCAAAGACTCAACGGAATATTTGCAGGTGAAATATGACGAACATTTTGAAGGAAGAATTCACACTTACCTCTATACCACTCTGATCATTACCAAAAAAGCCAAAGCAGGAAAATACACCTACAGTGATAAGCTGACCAAAACTTTTTCCCAGACAATAGATAAGATTACTGATCTGTTCAATAAGGCACATATTGAAGCCCGTGTGCTTCCTAAAAAGGAAATTGATGCCTACGTCAGAAAGGTGCTTTCAATGGATTTTGCAAGCCCCAACTTAGTTCTGAATAATGTATTGGCTGCTGACACTCAAGTGGAAATGGGTGACAAAGCTGTCCGCTCTATCAGCTTAATTAATACCGACATTATAGATCTTCCGGAAAAGGTGAGCAATTACATGGAAAGGAAAGATAAGGAGGCTTTAAAAGGCTTTCCGGTAGATAATATGGCCTTTTTATTAGCCATAGATAACTATCACACCATTATCTACAATCAGGTGATAGATATTATTCCACAGAACATGACGCAAAGAAAACTGGAGTTAAAAAGGAAAAGGCATTCAGGCATACCGGATCCGGCTAATACCATGTGCGTAGAAGACATCGACAGACTGCTGGAGGATATCAACCGCAATAACCAACTGCTGGTTAACACCCATTATAATATTGCTGTATGTGCCGATAAAAAGGATATTCAACAGACAGCTAATTTCGTGGAATCTTCTTTGTTTCAACAAGGAATTATTCCTTCCAAAAATGCCTACAATCAATTAGAACTCTTTCGGACCCTGCTTCCATGTAACACAGAAGAGTTAAAGGACTATGACTATTTTTTAACTACCTCTGATGCGGCGCTTTGCTTTTTTTTTAAGGAAGCCCTGGCTACTGATGAAATTAGCCAATTTCAAACAAGGTTTACAGATAGGCAGGGCATTCCGATAAAAATTGACCTAGCGGATCTGCCCATGCAGAACAACAGAATCAATAACAGAAATAAGTTTGTCCTTGGTCCCTCCGGTTCGGGCAAATCATTTTTCATGAATGCATTAGTGGAACAATACTGCATGCATAATTCAAGCCACAATCCGAAATGGAAGATGGATGTGGTCATAGTGGATACCGGTCATAGTTACTCCGGACTTTGTGATTATTACGGAGGAAAATACATTACCTATACAGAAGAAAAACCCATCACCACTAATCCTTTTGCCATTACTCAAGAGGAATATAATATTGAAAAGAAAGACTACCTGTTGACTCTCATTACCCTGCTATGGAAGACTGCTGAGGGTAAAGTATCCCAGGTGGAATCCGATGTGATGGCCTCTGCCATCTCGAGCTACTACGCGGAGTATTTTTCCGGAGAAAGCACAATAGAGAGCTTATCCTTCAATACATTTTATGAATATGCCATTGAGAGAATACCCATCATCAAGAAAGAAGAAAATATCCCTTTCGAAATAGATGAATTCCGATTTGTGCTGAAGAAATTTTACAAGGGCGGGGCTTTTTCCTCTTTACTGAATGAGGACGTGGATGATTCTCTCTTTGATGTTCCTTTCATCGTATTTGAGATTGATTCGATCAAAGAGCATAAGGTGTTATTTCCAATAGTCACCCTGATTATAATGGATGTATTTATTCAAAAAATGCGTTTCCGATCTGATTGCAGAAAAGCCTTGATTATTGAAGAAGCCTGGAAAGCCATTGCCTCACCGATCATGGCAGGCTATATCCTTTATTTATACAAAACTGTCAGAAAATTCTGGGGCGAAGCCATTGTAGTAACGCAAGAGTTGGGCGATATCATAGGGAACTCGGTTGTAAAAGACTCTATTATCAACAACTCAGATACGATCATTTTACTCGACCAGAGCAAATTCAAAGATAATTATAATCAAATAGCCTCCCTGCTGTCTATTAGTGAGCAGGAAAGAAGAAAAATCTTTACCATCAACCAGCTAGACAACACAGAAGGGAGAGGCAGATTTAAAGAGGTCTACATCAGGCGAGGATCTACAGGAGAAGTGTACGGTGTGGAGGTATCTCTTTATCAATACCTTACCTATACCACTGAAAAGCCTGAGAAAAGGGCTATAGAAATATATACGAAGCATTTCGGTGGATTTGAAAAGGCACTGGATGCTTTTGTGGAAGACATGAAGGGCTCCGGCCTGCCCATGTATGCATTTTTTACCAAAATCAATGAGCAGGGACATCCGGATAAAGAAATGAAAATAACAGCATAATGAAAAAGACATTGATACTATCGATTTTAATTCTCAGCATCACCAGCTATGGAGTTTCACAAGTCATTTACACTGACCCTGCCTTAACAGCAGCTACCATTACTAATGGGGTAACTATACGAAATGGCTTAAAAGAAACCAATAAGGAATTAAGCCTGATTGAGAAAGGACAGCTGGCCATCACGGCCAACCTTACTGTAGTGAATAATATCCAGGATAAAATCTATAAAGGCCTGACGGAGGTAAGCTCGGCCTTGAAAAACTTAACACAGGTGAAAGCCACTGTGCCTATGGGAGCAGCCATCATCGATGATGTGGAAGATATTCTGGACTTGGCAAAAGAGGATCCAAAGCTTGCACTATTTGCAGAAAAATATGCCAAACAATTCAAGGATAGGGCAGTGGCCCTTGGTTTAGAGGTCGCCACTTTTGTGCTCAAAGATGGGGAAACATCTCTCATGGATGCCGGTGAGAGAACTGCCATGCTCAGACATATTTACCAGGAACTGGTCATTCTAAAAACCTACACTTATTTAATGCAAAGCTCCATGGAGAGGGCCAAAAGATTAGGTTTTTTACAATCTATTAATCCCTATCAAGGCTTTATTAATAAAGACAAAGCCATTGCCACTCAAATTACCGGTAAAGCTAAAGTACTAAAATAATGAAAAACTTAATCATACTCATACTATGTTATTCACTTAGTCAACCCGTATTGAGCCAAATAAATATCGATTTATTTCACATACTGGTCGGTCAGTCGGAAAAAGAATTTGGACCTCAAAAGGAAGCCAAGGATCAGCAAATGCTGAATGCAGGCTATGAGCAAGCTAATAATAGTAAAAGCAAGACACTGAAAGAAAGATACAATGAATTACAGGATCGTTTTTCAAAACTAAATATAGCCCTTGATGCACTTAATCTAGGGGTGTCTGCCACACCATTGGTGCAGGCAATCATAGATAATCAGTCGAGGATTGTCCAATATTGTAATGACTATCCCTTTCTAATACCCCTGGCACTCAAAACAGAAGCTCTTTTTGTGGAGGCCTCAAGCAAATTAATCAAATACATGGTCGGCCTGAGCCTTACAATTGGTGATCTCAATCAAATGAAAGAAACAGAAAGAAAATTGCTTTTCGATCATGCCTTAGATCAGTTAAAACAAATCAATGGAATGTCTTATGCCGCAGCCGAGGCCATGAGAAGGTATGTTCAGCTGCAGTATGGAAATGAGCCATTTGATTTCATTGATGATGGGACAATAGTAGAAGGTATCATGGCAAAACGAAAAGCACTCGACTAATGAAAATACTGGCAATCATATCCTTTATCGTGGCTTTTGGACATTCCATTTCCGCGCAAGTAGTAGTAACCGTGGTGATTGATAAAAACCATCTCAAGCAAGTAGTTCTCAATGGAACAACAAGGAATGTAGCACAAATGCTATACACCAAAGAACAAGAGAAAATCAAGGAGCTCACCGATAAAATAGGCATTAATACATCGAGCCTTGTGCTAGTCAATCAAATGATCATGAATTCTTTAACGAATGTCAATAATGGCCTGAAAAGCGCCATTCGGGTTAAAAACATCACTGGGCAAGTAGAAAGAATAGTGATCATATCTGGCCAGATACAAGATATAGCGCAAGAAAATCCGGCCTATTTGCTCTTTGCAGAGAAATACATAAAATCAGTAAAGGACAGAAGTTTTGCTTTGGCTTTAGATGTATCGGGCACTATCCTGAAAGAAAGCAATGCGCTTTTAATGAATACCAACAAAAGAGATGAATTCATTAAAGATATCAGTGACGAACTCACCATTATCACGGCTAGCCTGATGGTAGTCAGGCAAACCTTGGAAAGGGCAGCAAGGGAAGGTATTTTCCAGAGCTTCAATCCCTATCAGGGATTTGTCAATCAGGACATTGCATTAGTCAATGGAATTTTAGGGAAAACTAAAGCACTCAAATAATGAAAAAGAGCTTCGTCATATTACTCGCATTTATTTCCCTTCATCTACAAGGACAAGTACCTATCAATGATGGCCATGTGATCAATCAACAACGAAGGATGGTGATGACCGCTTGGGATAGCTTTACCCCTGATGCCGGAAGAATTTTTGGCATTCCAACCAATCCTCTTTGGTGGGCAACTTGGGGGTTCCATCAAGATTATCATAAAACAGATAGAAGGCCACTTTCAGCGACCGGCCCACAGACAAAAAGGATGGGTTATGCCATATTAATGCACACTGCCACCAAACAGTACGAGAAGGAACAGGAAGCAATAAGAAATACAGCCCTCAAAGAAATAGTGCGTATTTCAGGCGACCTGTCTGCAGGCGATCCATTATACCTACTCTACTACAAAGGTGAACTGGAAGCTTTAACAGCAAATGACAAAGGTGGTGCCTTTACTGATTTAAACCTTGAAGAATTTGACTACATGGCCAAAACAGGTTCTGTAGATTGGTTCAATCTCAAATACCAGGCCCTACAGGAATCATATGAAGTGGCGAAAAGCGCAGATATGGAAAGAGGGCAGAGGATGCTGATGTATCACAGAATAATGCTTGATATGCAAAAGCTTTATAACAATTGGGAATATAAAAAAAGGGTAGCTATAACGATTCTCGATATCAGCAAAAGAACCAATGAGATGAAGGCTGAAAAAGCCATTTTCAATCCGACTAGAGGCTACAAAGAAATATTGGATGAGATTATGAAAAACACTAAAACCTTAAAAGAATGAAAGCCTTTTACATTTTTATGGTCATTTACTTAATTACCGAGACTGCTTATTCACAAGCACCTGTGCCGGATCCCAATCATCAGAAAATTGTCCAATTTACACAAGGAGAGGATTTATTGGATGAAGGGATCTTTGAGTGGTTCGAGCAAATGAAGGATTATGCCTATCAACATCAAATCCCCTTTGTTTTTGAAGCCCAGGCATTAGCCGCAATCTTTATGCTCATCTTTTTCTCTATCAAATCTTATGAAATGATGGTGGGGGATAAGAAAATTGAGATTATGCCTCTTTTAAGGCCATTTGCCCTGGTGATGATCACCATTTGGTGGACGGTTTTTTGTCAGATAATTGCTTTTCCAACAGAAATAGTAGCAAAAAAGACCAAAGCCCTTTACAATGAAACACGGATAGAAACCAATAGCCTCAGGCTTATCAGAGGATCTTATATCATACAACTAGCAGATAAGATGATAGACTATAATGCGGAGACAGAACTTGCTGCAGCCAAAGCGGAAGAAGCAGACAAAAGTTTGATAGACCAGGCGATTGATGGTACCAAGGGCTTTTTCTCAGATCAAATCCTAAAGCCTTTATTAAAAATGCGCATAAGGATGCAAACAAGCTTTTCTCTGCTGATCACTCAGATATTAGATTTAATAGCGCTATGGATTTTTCGAATAGCCACTTATGTCATTTTTATTTTCCAGATTATCTATTCATCGGTACTGGTAGTGCTGGGGCCCTTTGCGGTGGCTATGAGCATTTTGCCAGCGTACAGAGATGCACTTTCTACATGGATTGCAAGGTTTATAAGTGTTAATCTGTATTCCGGAATCGCTTATTTAATTCTCTACATCATTTCCCTACTGGTGCAATATGCGATGACAGCGGAAATAGATAGGTATGCGGAGTTATTAACTACTTCACCCACAGTGGACACGCTTGAAAAAATGGCATGGCTGACCACCAATGGCTATTTAAGTTTCGGAATAGTCCTGGTGACTTTTTTTGTTGGGGCGATCGGCATTTTAACAGTCCCCTCTATTTCAACATGGATTATCTCAACATCCGGTGTCAGCTCAGCTGCCTCGCAGGGTGGAAAAGCGGGTGGAAGTATGGCAAGTGCAGGGAAAGTGATCATTACAAAAGGGGCAATGAAATAAAAAAACAGCTATGATAATCAAGAATATAGAAGATAAAATAAGACTGTCCACCATGGTTTCAATAGGAAGCATGATAACAGCCATCATCATTGTATGTATAGCCTTTTATACAGCCAATACGCAAATCAATAATGCCAGAAAAAGCATTTATATACTGGCAGGCAATACACCCATACAGGCCACGCAAACAGATATGGCAATCAACCGGCCGGTGGAATACAAAGCAGCAGTGGATCTATTTCATAGCTTGTTTTTTTCCATCACCCCTGATGATCAACACATCGAATATCAAATGAAAAAAGCCATGTATTTGATTGACGAGACAGGCTTAAACCAATATAACAACCTCAAAGAGAAGGGCTATTTTAATACCATCCTTTCATCAAGCTCAGTACTGTCTATTCAAACCGATTCTGTTGTGATGGACAAGCAACAATTTACCTACTACGGAAGACAAACCATAGAGAGGAGAAGCAGGGTAACTATCCGAAGTTTGATTACAACAGGTTTTGTAAAAGACATTCCTCGAAGTGAAAATAACAGCCATGGGGTACTTTTAACGAACTGGAAAACGCTTGAAAACAAAGACCTGGAAATTATTGAAAAACGAACGCTATGATGTGGAAGATAAAATCCAGACACAGAGAGGCTACTGTTTGGCAAGCGCTTAAAAATGAATTAGGTCCTGTATATCAAAAAACCAATGGCAAAATGAAGGAATTTCTGGAAGCACATCCGAAAATGATACTTGCACTGATGATCATATTGATCATTGCCTCATCTGTCATAGCGGTCATAATTAACCAAAGACAGCCAAAAGCGGGCATTCCAAAAATGCAGACACAACAAAGCTTACAAGATATTAACCGGAATTTTGGTGAGCTGCAGGAGATTCAACTCAGACAAGAGGAAATCGAGTACTGGACGCTGGTCATCGAGGGTATTATCAAAAAAGAATCCATTAGCCCACAAGACAGCATACTGGTTGAAACGGCCATAAAAGAATTAGAAATACTAAATAACTACGATGATGAAAATAGATTTTAAACAACCCAAATATGTGCTGCCACTATTGATTTTACCTTTCACCTTCCTATTGTTTTATGGCTATAAATCTATTGCTGAGGGCAATGAGAAAACAAGCAATCTTGTGGATAGCAAACAAATGCAATCGGAAATAGGCAATGTTTCAGAGGCCGTCAATCAATCCACACTAGATAATAAATTTAAGGCTACTCAAAAGATTTATAAAAATGCCAATGATGGCTATACGGCCATAAAAGGCCTGCAACAGCTGGAAGAAAGCAAGCTCCCTGAAACAACTAACCTATATGAGGATAAAAAGACCCTAGATAGTTTGCAACAGGTTTTTGATCAAATGCAAAAACCGGCTAAAAGGAGCCAGGCTACAAGCGCAAATTACGCTCAAGATGACTTTGAAAAGGCGGTGAAGACCATTCAACAAAATGCCAATCATCAAGGCGTTTCAAATACCGGCGCTCGAAATAATTATGAAGACCCCATGGAATTATTTAAAGCCCAAATGTCAATGATTGATTCTATGACCAAGGCATCAGATCCGGAATACCAAAGGCAACAGCAATTGTTGGCTCAACAGCAAGTGATCGATCAGCAAAAGCAAGATCCTGTCCATGTGACCAAGGCGGGCAATATGATGCCGACTTTTAATACTATCAGAAGGGACAATGAAGAAACTTTTATTAAAGCCATTATTGACCAGGACATCAAAAAAGGAAAATTAGGCAACAGGATACGAATAAGGCTACTAGATGATATCTTCATTGGAACAGCTTTACTCAAAAAGAACAGCTACCTATTTGCCACAATACAAGGCTATGAATCTCAAAGAGTTGCCTTAACCATAAGCTCTGTCATGATTGCTAACCAGATATACCCCATCGATCTGACAGTGTATGATAATGATGGAATAGAAGGGATTTATGTCCCGGATAGCGAATTTAGGGAATTCTCCAAGAATCTGGGGGGCCAGGGAACTCAGACATTAGGGCAGGGCGCACAAGGTACAGATAACAGCAATATTTTAGGCCAACTCTTGACCAGCATGACACAAAATACCTCACAGGCAGTCTCTAAAACCATTAGGAAAAACAAAGTCAATGTCAAGTATGGCACATTCCTTTACCTGGTGGATCAAAAGCAACTTAACGAAAACTCAAAATCAATTAAATAGGGCCTTGTAGGCAATTACTAGAGCATCAATTAGCTACTTGAAAATCAGAAGCCAATGACAAGATTTAGCATCATCTAATTTTAGAAACCTTATAAAAACTAAACCCATGAGAAAATTCATCATCATCATACTATCGCTGATCAGCATTCACTCGCAGGCCCAAACAATAACCGGCACCACGCAGAAAGATCTGCCGAAGATTTACATCAATGAAAAGGCTACGCTGCATTTTATTTCTCTGGAGAACATCGAATATACCGATCTTTCCACTGAGCAACTGCAGGGCGATTTCCCAATGCCTAATCTGGTGAGAATAAGAATGGAAAGAGCACCAAACAACCCATTTCAGTCTATTGGTATAGTCACTATTGTTGCTAAATCTTTTATGGCACAATATGAAATATGCTATACTCCAAGGGCTGAAAATACAGTCACCCGAATTGTTATTCAACCGGAACACACCCTACCTATTGCTACAGCTCCCGGGGATTTATCAGAAGCAGCGCTTAAAGAATTTGCTTTAACAGCTCTTCAGCAGAAGCAAAGGATGCATGCGGTTTATAGCACTCAGTACGGCCTTTCAGGAGCAATTAACAATGTTTTTACAGTGGACAATTACATTTTTATGGATATCACATTCACTAATAAAACCAATATCAAATATGATATAGACCAGATTCGATTTAAAATAGAAGATAAGAAGATCGTAAAAGCTACCAACGTGCAAGCAGTAGAGGTTGAACCTACTTATCAATTATATGAACCACAGCATTTTAAAAGGAAATTCAGAAATATTTATGTGTTTAAGAAATTCACTTATCCCAATAATAAGGTGCTGACAGTGGAATTGTCTGAAGATCAAATCTCAGGTAGAACGCTTAAAATTAATCTTGACTATTCAGATCTATTAGCTGCAGACACATTATGAAAGCCTTATTATTCATCATACTATCATTTGCCTGTTTTACCACTCAGGCGCAAATAGGCAGCAAGTACGCCAGTGCTAAAGTAGGATATGACTTGAGGCAAATTTATATGGGCGAAATATCTTACGAGATAAGCACCCAATATTATAATCTATGGGAAGTATTTGGAAGTTTCTACCACCGACCCAATACCACACAAAGAACTGATTCCATTTTTAGTCAGGGAACAGAGGGAGAGTTTCTGAGAATAGATACTACCCATTCCAAAAAACCTTATGAAACACTTCTTTTTGGTGTCAATTTCAAGCACATCCTATTCAAAAAACGCAATACAATGACCCGGTTGAATACCGGTGCAGGAATAGGAGCCAATGACCGGCAATTTACCGCGGCTCTATTTATTGGCTTTGAAGTCTCTCAGACTTTGCCCAATAGAATGGAGCTCACATTGTCCAATCGGAACAGCATCTGGCTTTGGGCTCCGGATACTGAAAGGTTCAGGTTTATATTTTCAGCAGGGTTGAGGATACCCCTAAATTAAAACCCATGGAAGAGAAAAGAGAACTTATTAAACTGCATGGAACATTTCAATTTACAGTGTACTTGCTTGTAGGTCTTGAAATATTTCTTTTTGCCTATGCCTACGAGCTATTGGCCAATGAAGTGATCAATGAACATGCGGGAACTTTGATTTCCAAGTTGTACAAGTTGCCAATTTATCAGAATTTGCTATTCAGCAAGCTGACAATTCTTACCCTGCTCTGCCTCACGGCAATAGGTACCAAATCCAAAAAAGCACTAGACTTAGACCCTAAAAAGACCATTATTTTTCCGCTGACTTTCGGGTTATTGCTCTTTTTTGGGTCCATCTATTTATATAATACGGAGTTTCATACCCTATTTCTCTCCTATACCAGCCGATCTGAGCTGGCCTATATATTTGCTTCAGTAATCGGGGTGATCCTCATGCATATAAGCCTGGACAATATTTCTAAATTCATTAAAAGCGGTTTGGGTAAAGATGAATGGAACATGGAAGGGGAGTCCTTCCTCCAAGACAGGGAACTCGAATATAATGACAACTCTGTGAATATACCCATGAAATTTTATTACAAAAGAAAAGTGCAGCAGGGATGGATTAATATTGTTAATCCCTTTAGAGGAACCCTGTTAATTGGAACACCCGGATCAGGAAAATCCTATGGAGTCGTAAATCCTTTTATCAGGCAAATGATCCAAAAGGGCTATACGATGTGCCTTTATGATTTTGCATTTCCAAACCTTGGTCAAATTGCCTATTATCATTACCTGTTGGCTAAACAAAAGGGAAAAAATAAAAACTTTAAATTCCATGTCATCAATCTAGATGATATAGAACATTCCAGAAGGATTAATCCAATGAAAAGGGAATATTTTAAAACGGTGGCCGATGCCTCGGAAACCGCTGAGGCAATTGTTCAATCCCTGCAAAAATCTGAAAGCTCCGGAGGATCTGATAAGTTTTTCACCCAATCTGCCGTAAACTTTCTTTCGTCCTGTATCTATTTTATTTCCAGGACACATGATGGCAAATATTCTACCTTTGCCCATCTATTGGCTTTTTTAAATAAAACTTACCAGGAAATTTTTACATGCCTGGGGGATCTGCCTGAATTGGAATCATTACTGAGTCCTTTTCAAAGTGCCTTAGAAAAAAAGGCTTATGACCAGTTGGAAGGTCAAATTGGTACCTTGAAAATATTTATCTCAAGGCTTAATACCCCTGAAACAGCCTGGGTATTTTCAGCGGATGATTTTGATTTGAAAGTCTCTAATCCTGAGAGTCCCTGTGTACTTGTGCTTGCCAATAGCTCAGCGACGCAAAATATTAATTCAACCTGCTATGCCACCGTAGTCAATAGATTGACCCGCTTAGTGAATACTGAAGGCAACCTGCCTACAGCCATCATAGCCGATGAAGCGCCTACCTTGTACATTCATAAAATTGAAAACCTGATTTCAACTGCCAGGAAATACAAGGTGGCTGTCCTGTTGGGACTACAGGAAATACCACAACTCAGGCAGCTGCAGGGAAAAGATACAGCCACCACCATTACGGCTGTTATCGGAAATGTGTTGTCCGGATCTGTTAGAAATAAAGAAACTTTGGATTGGTTGGAAAGGCTTTTTGGGAAAAGAAAGCAGCTATCTGAGAGCGTTTCAATTGACAGGACCCGGACTTCTGTTTCCATGAATGAGAAAAATGATCCATTGATCCCTGCAGGAAAGATAGCTGCATTAAATACCGGAGAAATGGTGGGATTAATAGCAAAAGAAGCACCTGACTATAATGGTAAATATAAGTCCTCTAACATTCACTGTAAAATCACTTTAGATGGTAGTTCTTTGAAACAAGAGGAAGAGCATTACCAGAAACTACCAAAATACTACGATATGAAAGGCAATCAGGAAAAAATTGTCCGGGATAATTTCATGAAAATAAGAGCAGAAGTCACCCATATTGTGGACAGCTATATAGTGCTTACCAGTTAAAAGCAGCTTATGATAAAGATTAAAACGATAGCAAGCATTTTATTAATTGGGATGGGCTTCAGTAATAGCTTTGGCCAAATTAATGTTCCAGTCATTCAGCCTTCAACGATAATTAGCCTTAACA
The DNA here is from genome assembly GCA_963803685.1 of uncultured Cytophagales bacterium. GTDB lineage: Bacteria > Bacteroidota > Bacteroidia > Cytophagales > Cyclobacteriaceae > Marivirga. Next base: position 62,087 of record CAWDNW010000002.1, on the reverse strand, counting down.
ATTATTATATAGCCCAGGCAGCTTTTAGTGCTAAAAAGCAGAATTATAAGGAGCAATCTACATACTTAAAAAAATGGTCTTATACTAATAGCCTACTGGAAGAATATAAAAATAGGGTAGTTCTGCCGACAAAAACCTTTACCATCACCTCAAAATATGGCTATAGGATACATCCTATTACCCACCTTAAACAGTTTCATCAGGGAATAGATATCGACACGGACAAGGACACTATTCAGTCAATATTTTACGGTAAGGTTACTAAAATAGGTTACACTTCAATACTTGGAAATTTCATAGAAGTTACAGGAACGGAATATACAGCCACCTATGGACATCTTTCAGCCATTCTTATTACGGAAGGAGTAACTATTTATCCCAACGATATCCTTGCAATCAGTGGCACCACCGGAAGATCTACCGGTGATCACCTGCATCTTACCATAAAAAAGGATGGGAATACAATAGATCCTATAAAATATTTTTCTCAACATTTAACTCAACAAATAATAATATGGAAACCTTAAAACGATTGCCCTTGGAACAAATGAAAGCCTTCGGACTCTACAAAGATGGAAAATGCACCATCCCTGAGGATCAGCTTAAAACACTCAAAAATGGAGGTAGAACTGATGTGATAGAGCTTAAAGATCTCAAAAACGAGCAGATAGAAATCAAATCTATGCTGGCTCGCTTATCCATAGTGAAAGATGCCAACAACAAGCCTACTTTGCAGGTAGATCCTGTCTTTAAACAAGCGCTCAGGAACGGCCAGCTTAGCGCCAAAGAGCAAAGAGAACTTGAAAACGGTACCCTCAAAAGCTTGCCTAAAACATTGGTTAACAAAGATGGAATTGAGGAAAAACGAATCTATCAGTACGATAAGCAGACACGGCAGATATTAAGCTACAATCCCAATGCTATACAAATTCCTGAAAAAGTCAATGATCAGCAGCTCACCCCGGAGCAGAAAAGAAGGCTGCGAGAAGGAGATGAAATTGAGCTCAATGATGGCACCAAGCTACAAATTGATCAAACTGATAGCAAGGGAATTAGGTCTAACAGGTCACTATTAGTACTCTCTGTAGTCGGTGACGGCGGGTTATCTTATCTTTTGATTTCCGGGATTAAAGCTATTTTGCCTAAAAACAAAGACAAAGATCAATCTACCGACAAGAAAGCTGCCATGAGCCAGGCCGAATACATGCAAACCGCAGGATTTAAAAGCGCGATCATAGAAGCCCGTAAGCAAATTGAAAGAAGGATTGCGGAAAATCCCAATGATAAAGATGCTAAAAATGATTTGAGTAATGTGATGGAAGCCGAAAATAGCATCAAAACAGATGGGCCTCAAATAAGCAAAGATTCGGTTAAAGGGCTTAACACTCAAGACATGAGTGAAGCTGAGTTAAATCCGAAGACTGATCAGGAACTAAAGCAGATAGAGGAGGAACGAAAATATTCCGGGCTAAAAAGATAATCCTTTTGAACGTTCTTGATTTGCTAAGTATAGCGCCCCATATTCTGGATTTATTTAAAGACAACTGGTCAGAAAACCGGCATGGCCAGGTGTCTTTTTATACCTATGATTTAGAGAAGAACATAGTATCCACAGAATTGCTGGGTTTAGCGCACTGCACACCTAGCACCAAAGGATCTGCCTTCATTGTAGGATCAAGTGCGCTGCAGTGCAGAAATATACTTTTTAGTGATACTTATACTAATGCTTTAATCTATTTAAATATCAATGCTAAAATACTTCAAATAGATCAGTATGCAGTATTCGTAACCGGTGCGACTCCCAATGAAGAACATATTCATTATTATACTTCTTTGCTTCCTACAGCAAGAGGCTTTTATACATTATTCCCTGCAACAGTCTATGGCGATATTCTTGACTGTCAAATAGATCATTTTATGAATAGGCGTAAATTCCAGTTTGAGGTAAATGCTAAAAACATCATCACCAATGTTGACGGGAAAACATATGCTACAATCAAATCGGAGTTTAAATATTGGAAACACATGCAGTTAATAAAAAAAAGACCCACTATTAAGCGAATTAAGCCCAATAAAAATAAGCTTTCTTACTACGAATTGTGGAAATCTACTTTGGAACGGGCTTATTTTTAATGAAAACAGGGCAAAATAAAGCTCCTGGAATAGCACCAGGTGGGAGTGATACCATTGATTTTTTAGGCGATCAGCCGGGCTATTTGTTGCAATCTTTTGCCCATGGATAATAGGGCAAAAGGATTTCCACTGCTATCCCTGATCGATGGTTCATGGATCTAAGGTCATTTTGTCTCCCAAATCCAAAAAAGTGGGTGGCAATAATTGATTGAAGAACCACTTTTTAAGATTAATGTGCGTCAGCATTCCTATTGAGAAAGGTATCCGTATTTCCCTTGCCAATTTCTCCCTTCAGGCACATAAAAGATCGTTTGCTTGCCTAATAGCTGCACAAGCCGACTTTTAAGAGCCTGACCTGCTCAAGGCCCATTTTACCCAGACTTAACTTGATGTTACCGAAGCTTAGTTAAGCCGCGCAAAAGCGGCCTATTTCCGTTCCGGCAAATCCCTGCCCTTCGCAAAAAAAAACGCTAAACACAGGGCACTGAGGCTATCATGCCGGAAAATTTTGAGGAAATTTTCTTGCGGCATTAAGGAAAGCCACATTGACGTTTTTTTTGCTCAATTATCAAGTAATCATATTTCTGGGACATGTTCATAAAAATTGGACTTATTTGTTAATAAAGTTTGGATAATCCATAAAAATCAATGTCAACTGAGAAACGTCATTCCTTAAGTTTTTGATGGAAATAATTGCTTCCATCTTAGTTTAATTCTCAAAACTTATTATTTACAGGTAAAAAGTATTTAACAATATTAAATTCCTGGTAATGCTTTATTCCGGAATTTGTCTATTACCATGAAATAAATTGTTGCTGGTTGTAAGCATGCATCTGAGCGAGTGATTTAGGGCAAGGTTTGGCATTTCCCCGCTTGTGAATATGATGTGGGAAATAAAATTCGTAATTTCACCATATAATGAATAAAGGGAAACAAATAAAAGCAATTGCTATGTTGCTCATCATGCTAACAATGATGACACATAATGTTTTTCCACATATTCATCATGAGCACACCTCAAATAGAATTACAATTACTTCAAGTGATCTACATCACGATCACCATGATCACGATCACCATGATCATGATCAAGGACATGAACATAAGAGTGATGGTCAATCGGAAGAAAGTGAAAAAACTAATTTACTTGATTTTCTTTTTGAAGGACATCTACATGCTTCGCATACACATCAATATACTACTGCTCCTGCTGTTGATTTCCGGGAGTTCAACTTACTTGTACTTGTAACTAACTATTTTCAGTCAACGGAAATATATCAAATTGATTTTGGCGAGAGAAGTGAGGAATCAAATAAATACAGCGATTTTCAACAACACTATTCCTCTAATGTTTGTCTATGTTCCAATCCTCTGAGAGGACCACCTACTTTAGGGTAATCATATCTTATGGATATTGATTCCATAAGTAAGCGAATCTCTATTCGCTAATTTTTATTGATTAATCCTAAAAATCATTTTACATGCTAAAACATATAGTGTTCGCATTCTGCGGGTGCTTCATTTCCGTTGGGCTTCTTGCTCAAACGTCAGAAATAGAAAGCGTCTTGCAAGAAGTAGAACAAAACAATAAAGCGCTAAAGACGATGGTCTCCTATATGGAAAGCCAGCGCCTTGAACTTAAATCCACTAATAATTTGCCCGACCCACAATTTGGCGCATACTTACTCCCTTTTGGAGAACATAGTACGGGTAATTATACTGAATTTCAGATAAGCCAGACTATCGAATTCCCTACCGTGTATGGCGCTAGGGGAAGCCTGATTGATAATCAATCGATACAGTTCGATTTGGAGTATCAATCTAAAAGGCAGGAAATATTGGCACAAGCTAAAAGCTACTGTCTGAACCTGATTTATCTGAATAAACAGCTTGAAATCGAAAGTTTTCGTGTAGCGCAAGCCAAGCAGGTTTATGAACAGGCAAATGAGCTGTACAAAAAAGAGCAAATTGGCATTTTAGAAATAAATAAAGCCAAGGTGGCTTGGATGCAGGAGCAGTTTAAAGTGCAACAGATAGAAAGTGACAAGAAAAACCTATCACTGTTATTGGCTACCCTGAATGGAGGTAATGAGGTAATATTCTCATTAGAAGAATATCGATCTCCACTGATGTTAGCTGTAAAAGACAGCTTATGGAAGGATAAGCTCGACAATGATCCAGAACTTATACAACTGAAGCAACAAGAATCCATTGCATTTCAGTCCTTGAAGCTTGCAAAGAATAAAGCCTTACCTAACCTTACTGCTGGCTTTAACAGCCAGGGCGTATCTGGCGAACGGTTTTCTGGTGTGTATGCAGGAATTAGTATTCCGTTGTGGAGCAATAGAAATAAGGTGAAGGCTGCTCAGTCACAGGTGGATTATCAAGAATCATTTACCTCGTCAATGACTATGCAAGCAAGTACATCTTTTGAGAAGCAGTACAACGATTATCAAATTATGCTCACTAAGTTTCAAGAGTATCAATCTACTCTTACAGGCTTGAATAGTGATAAGCTATTATTACAGGCTTATCAATTGGGTGAAATATCATTTCTGGAATATTATATGGAATTGCAGTTTTATAGACAGGCATTTGATGCCATGCTTGACATGCAATACCAACTTTACCTGTCTCAGACAGCACTTTTAAAATATCAATTGTAAAAATTTAAAATCAAATTAAAATGAAAATTTCAAATATAGTAATCGCATTAGTTATTCTTTTCGCAGTAGGCTGCACAAGTAAAAAAACAGCAAATGAGCATGGACATGAACACGGTACAGAAGCGGATGCACACGATCATGATGATCACCAGCAGCAAGAAGAATTTACTGTTAATGAAGATTCTGTTGAAGTAGTGACAGATTCTACAACTCACAGCCATGAAGACGGTAGTTCACACCACAATCATTAATCATAAAAAAGATAAAGAAAATGCGATATTTAATTATTTTAGTTGCCCTTGTGATGGCGTCTTGTCAGTCTGCTGAAGACCATGGCCATGCACATGATGAAGCAGGTGGTCACCTCACTGATGGTAGTGAAATACCAACTGTAGATTATACGGTATGGACAGACAAGACAGAATTATTTGTAGAATTTCCTGCTTTTGTGGTAGGTAAAACCAGTCGGTTTGCAGCACATTTTACCCTAATGGATAAGCATCAAGCAATTCAGGAGGGTAGTGTTACTGCTAGTTTAGTCAAAGACGGGAAAGGAATCAGGCATCAAGTAGAAGAGCCTGCCAGAGCAGGAATTTTCATGCCGTCGTTGCAACCCAAAGAGGCTGGTGTTTACCAATTGGTTTTTGAACTAAAAACACAGCAATACTCGGATAGGATAGTGATCAATGATATTCAAGTTTATGCCACTGCAGAGGCTGCTATCAAGGCGTTGGAAGGTGCTGAAGAGAATGGCAATGCCATTACATTTCTGAAAGAACAGGCATGGAAGATAGCATTTCAAACTGCTCCGGTACTTGAAAAAGAAATCTACCAAATCATTCCTACATCAGGCGTTTGGAAGGTTGCCCCTTCCGATTATCAATCATTGGTATCAACCACTAATGGAAGGGTAGCTTTTAAACAAAAAAACATTATAGAAGGAAGGCAGGTGCGTAAAGGACAAGTGTTGATGACTATTAGTAGTGAGGGACTCACTTCCAATAATTTAAGTGCAGAGATCCAAAAGGCAAAGGCTGAATTCGAACAAGCGAAAGCTGAATACGACCGAAAGAAAGAGCTGTACGCCTCTAAAATTGTGGCCAAAGCAGCATTTGAACAGGTGGAGCAGAAATACAAGGTGGCAAAGGCTAATTATGAAACCCTTAGTACCGGATACTCTTCCGGTGGTAAAAAAGTGATTGTTCCTTTTAATGGTTATATAAAATCGATTGCTGTTGCTAATGGTGGATTTGTAGAACAAGGTACTACGTTGATTACTATTACAAGTCATAAAAGTAGCTTGCTTGAAGCGCAAGTGAGCTCGTCTCATTCGGCTGATTTGAGCACAATCCACGATTTGTGGTATCAGCCCAAAACAGGTGCTTGGTCAAGTCTGAATCAAACAGGAGGGAAAATTATCTCTGTTGGGAAGGAAGTAGCATCAGACAAGCCATTACTTTCTGTTTTTGCTCAAATCAACGAAGGAGTTGAAATGCCGGAAGGGGGCTTTACTGAGGTACAATTAGCTGTAGGCACACCCTCCAAATCGATGGTTATTCCTGCGACTGCTTTATTGGAAGATTATGGCAACTATTCGGTCATTGTGCAACTGTCTGGTGAAAGCTTTGAAAGGCGTAATGTGACCATTGGTCGACGCAATGGAAGCGAGGTAGCCATAAAAAAAGGATTGGAGCTAGGTGAAGTGGTGGTAACCCAAGGAGCGTATCAGGTTAAAATGGCCTCTATGTCAGGAACTACGCCAGCTCATGGCCATGAACATTAAAAAGGAAATGATATGTTAAATAAAATATTATCAATATCACTCCAAAACAGACTGCTGGTTTTATTGGGTGCTGTGGTGCTAAGTGTGGCAGGCCTTTACATGGCACGAACGATGAATGTGGATGTCTTCCCTGATCTAACAGCACCAACAGTCACCATTTTGACTGAGGCACATGGTTTGGAGTCAGAAGAAGTAGAGAAACTGGTAACTTATCAGTTAGAAACTGCCATGAATGGCTCCCCTAACGTAAGAAGGATCCGTTCATCCTCAGCCGCAGGTATTTCTATTGTTTGGGTAGAATTTGACTGGGGAACCGATATTTATCGCGCCCGGCAAATTGTGAGCGAACGGATACCAATGGTACGTGAAAATTTACCCAGTGGAATAGGGGCACCGACTATGGCACCTATTTCATCCATCATGGGAGAGATAATGCTTCTGGGCGTAACCTCAGATAGCTTATCGCCCATGGAATTACGAACGCTTTCTGATTGGACAATCAGGCCACGTTTAAAAGCGATTGGAGGAATTGCCAATGTAATCGTTATCGGAGGCGATTATAAACAATACCAGGTTTTTGCCCATCCGGAAAAGCTTAAATACTATGATGTAAGCCTGAGCGAGTTGGTCGAAAAAGTAAAAGAAGCCAATGTGAATGCCCCGGGAGGTTTTTTCAATCAGCATGGCAACCAATACATTATAAAAGGTAGTGGACGGGCCTACGCTGTTGAGGAATTGGAAGAGGCCGTGGTAAAACAGGTTAATGGGCAAAGCATTAAGATTAAAGATGTGGCCTCTGTCCAAATTGGTGCGGCCGATAAAATCGGTGACGGTTCATTGAATGCTTCTCCTGCCGTGATCCTGACCATATCCAAACAACCGGATGTGAACACACTAGACTTGACTGGCCGATTAGATGATGCTATTGCTGAATTAGGACAGACTCTTCCGGAAGGTGTTGAGATCAAAAACCAGATTTTCCGGCAATCCGATTTTATAGAGGCTTCCATCAGTAATCTGAATCAAACGTTGCTGGAAGGTGCGTTTTTTGTTGTGATCGTGTTGTTTATTTTCCTGATGAACTGGAGAACTACATTGATTTCGCTGCTGGCTATCCCTATATCTTTATTGGTTTCAATCATTGTTCTCAAGCTGCTGGGATATACCATTAATACCATGAGCCTGGGCGGAATGGCCATTGCCATTGGTGCGCTGGTGGATGATGCCATTATTGACGTGGAAAATGTGTACAAGAGATTACGAGAGAATGTGAGGAAGCCAAAAGAAGAACGCCAGCCTGTTCTGACGGTAGTAAAAGATGCTTCCATAGAAATCAGGAGTTCTATTATTATCGCTACGCTGATTATTATTGTATCGTTTGTACCCTTATTCTTTTTGAGTGGTATGGAAGGCCGATTATTACAACCTCTGGGTATAGCATTTGTCACTTCCGTGCTCACCTCTTTGGTAGTAGCCGTTACGGTAACACCTGTATTATGCTCCTATTTATTGAAAGGTGAAAAGTTATTGAGTAAAAGTGCAGAAGGCACCAAAGTGGAACGCTGGCTGCAAAAACGTTATGATCGCGTACTTGGTGGAGCCATGCGTTATCCTAAAACGATTATTGGTGTTACTGCTGTGGCCTTCCTGCTAAGTATTGGCCTTTTTACCCAATTAGGAAGAAGCTTTTTACCTGAGTTTAATGAAGGCTCACTTGTCATCAGTGTGGTAGGCCCACCCGGCATGTCGCTGGAAGAAAGCAATAAGGTGGGCAAGCTAGTTGAACAACAGCTGCTAGAAATGCATGAAGTTGATGTGGTGACCCGCAGGACGGGACGTGCAGAGCTAGACGAACATGCCCAGGGAGTAAATGCTGCTGAAATTGATGTACCGTTTACTCTTAGCGACAAAACCAAGGAAGAGTTTTTTGAAGAGGTACGTACAAAACTTAGCATTGTGCCGGGTGTAAACATCACCCTGGGTCAGCCTATCGCTCACCGGATTGATCATATGCTATCGGGAACACGGGCCAACATTGCCATCAAAATATTTGGCCCCGATCTGCAACGACTGTATGAAGTGGGCAAAAGCGTGGAGCAAGCTATCAAACCCATTGCAGGCCTGGCTGATGTGGCTGTTGCCCAGCAGATTGAAGTGCCTCAGATTCGTATCATACCGAAGCGTCAGATGCTTTCTGCCTTTGGTATGACGGTTGGTGATTTTATGGAACAGGTGGACATTACTTTTGCTGGAGAGGAAGCAGGTGAAATTTATGAAGGGCAGAAGTATTTTGATCTGGTAGTGCGCTATCAGGATGATTTCAGAAATAAGATAGAACGTATTAAAACTGCTCTGGTGAGCTTGCCTAATGGTGGTCAAACCACGATAGAACAATTGGCTATTGTATCTTCGGTGAGCAGTCCGAATACGATAAGCAGGGAAGATGTGCAGCGAAAAATCGTAGTGGCTGCTAATGTAGACGGGCGTGACTTGCGGGGTGCGGTGAATGAGATTCAGGAAACCATCAAAAATAACATTGATATACCGGAAGGTTATCGGGTGGAATATGGCGGACAATTTGAAAGTGAGGCCAAAGCCTCTCAATTATTGCTGCTTTCGGCCATCGTTGCTATTTTGATCATATTTCTATTACTCTATTTTGAGTTTAAAGATATGAAGCTGGCCTTTGTGGTACTCATTAATCTGCCGCTGGCCTTGATTGGCGGTATTCTTATTGTTTATTTCACTTCAGGCGGTATCAGTATTGCAGCCACTATTGGGTTTATCAGTTTGTTTGGTATTGCTACAAGAAATGGCATTCTGCTTGTATCTCGCTACGAAGATTTACGAAAAGAAGGTATGATGGGCTTGGAATTACTCAAAACAGGCGCTTTGGACAGGCTTAACCCTATTTTGATGACTGCTTTTACCACAGGTTTTGCTTTGATACCACTTGCCTTAAAAGGTAATGAGCCTGGTAGCGAAATTCAAAGTCCGATGGCTGTGGTGATCCTGGGTGGATTACTCTCCGCTACGATTTTGAATTTGGTGGTGATACCTTGTGTTTATCAGTTGGTGATAGCCCGCAAGTAGAAATGAAATCATCAAGCACAAAAAGCAACTATTCGGAAATCCCGAATAGTTGCTTTTTTTATCTACCTGATTTGGCTGTGTGGTGGGTACTTTCAAGAATTAGAAATGAATTTATACACTATTAATATTGCAAAGACTATCCAAGTGATAATTATCAAAGTAAATCCAAACCAATTCTTTCTCGGTGACCAATGATAGGTAGAAGCATTTATGCGGGCATCTTCATAAACGGATTTAGGAGTTAGTGAAATTGCTAAATAAATACCAATCGGTAGCAATATCAAATCATCCAAAAAACCAATCACGGGGATGAAATCAGGGATTAGGTCTATTGGACTTAATGCATAAGCAAGCGTTAAAAGAATTAACCATTTAGTATACCACGGAGTCCGCTCATCTTTGCTGACAAGATAAATAATAACCAATTGACGCTTCAATTTTTTAGCCCAGTCCCTGATTTTTCTTAGCATTTGAATATTCTGATATTGAAATATTTAGTCATCATCACCCTCACCTTTATTCATTTCTGACTTCAAGTAATTAGCTCCTTTGATTACAATTTTGGAGTTGAAATCTATTGAAGCTTCATTCATGATTTGAATTTTGCCTTGATTGCTCTTTCCCGTCTTGATTTTCACCTTTGTGAAGACAACTTCATTTGAAGTAGTGGAATCTTTTATGGGAGGAGATTGAATGAAAATAAACGAATCGTCTTGATCGAAAATAATAGCTTCTTCGGGAAGCGTTGAAACAGCAATTGGTTGTGCGTATATATCTGCCTCAATATAAAGCCCTGGGATTAAAACAGGATTTGCATCAAAATGAGCAATTACTTTGATGGTACGTGAGGTTAAATCCAATGAACTACCCACTGAGAAAATTTTAGCTGAATATGTAGGGCTGTTATCAATTGATGAGACTTTAAAAGAAATCATTTGATTTGCTTTAATCTTCCCAAGATTCTTTTCAAAAACATTCAATTCTAAATAAGCACCTTTGTTATTGATTACTTCCATAATTGACTGCTGAGGCAAAATAGACTGACCTTTGAATCCGGTCACTTTAGTTACTACCCCTGATATCGGAGAACGCAGATATACGGTTGATTGAATGTTTCCTTGCACCACATTCTCCGGGTTTATGCCTATTAGTTTAAGTTTTTCACTCAATGAATTTTTCAAGGCTTCCATACTTTGTAAATCAGATTCTGCTTGTTGTAATTTTTTCATAGCAGTCACATTAGAATCACTCAGCAATTGTTGTCTGTCAAGTTCTTTCAGTAGAAAATTATATTGACTTTGGGCTTGAAGATACTCCTGTTGAAGCTGAATAAAATTAGGATGCTTGAGAGACACCAGAACGTCACCTTGGTTTACTTTCTCACCTTCTATGTGATAGATTTTGTCAATAAAACTTTCGTATAAAGCATTAATTGAAGCTCGATCATTTGGTGGAAGCTGAATCAATCCATTTGCATTTACAATTTCTGCAAGCGTATCTTGTGTCAGTTGTCCAATTTCTATTTCAGCATTTTTTATTTGGTCAAGCGTGAGTTCCACTTGGTTTGTGTTCAGCTCTTGTACGGTTGAATCATTCGTGCCAGCATCCTCTTTTTTGTTTCCACTATTACATGATGCCAGTATGATTGTGACTAATACTATTGATATATAAATGAGATTTTTCATGATGTTCCTTTTAAAGATTGATTAATTGTTGCCCAATAAATATTCTATAGAAATGATGGCCTGATTGAGCTGATTCAAATTGTCCAAATACCCGAATTGTATATCCATAGATTGTGTCAATCCATTAATATATTCCAGGTAGGTAACTTCCCCTTCTTTGAATCCAAGAATAGATTGAGTTAAGATCAGTTCAGCTTGAGGCAATCCTGTGTTGGTATAATATTCATTGGATCTCAGTAATTTTTGATATGCCTGATAGCTAGTGATGAAGTCAGCATTCAACTGATTTTGTAATTGCTGATAATCTAGCTCAGCAGCCTGAGCATGCAATTTTGCAGATTGAATTTGTGAGGTATGCGGTTTAAACCAAATTGGAATTGCAATCCCTACCTGAACACTTTGAAATCGGGTACTCGTACCCGCAAATTCGTTAACTCCATTAATATCATAATAACCTTGAAGCGATTGATTTATATACCCAATATTAAAGTCTGGTAATGTTTGGGCTTTGGCTACTTTCACTTTTTGCTCCTCTATGTCTATTGCCTGTTTACTAAGTTGGAGTGATGGGTTATTAGATAAACCGCTTTTGTCCATAACAAACTGTTGGGAGTAGGCAAATGGGATGTTGGAATTTGCATCTACATTTTGTGATGTATTTAAAAGTATTTGCAATCTGTTTTGCCATGCCTTAATCTCCGATTCATTCTGCAGTAGCTGATTTTCGGTTTCCTGAGATTTTGAAACAGCGGTAGTGTTTTCTAATAAATTTGCTTCTCCTGTTTGAAATCGAAGCTTGGTAGCCTTCACCAACTCCTTGTAAATGGAATCTTGTTGAATCAGTATTTCATGTGTTTCCTGCAAATACATGAGGTAGTAGAAAACGGATTTTACCTCATTAATGAGTGCATTTCTTGTAATCTGTTTTTTGATTTCCTGACTTTCAACATGCTCTTGCAACAGCTTAGAACGCTGAACATAATAAGTTGGGAAAGCGAAGCTTTGGCCAATTGTGAATCCATTGTCTTTATAAAAACTATTGGTTTCTCCGTATAAAAAATCGACATTAGTTTTTGGCAAGTCGAATGATGTGCCTTTTAATTTTTGTTCTGCCAGAACCCTGTAATGCTCCGCTTGAAGCCCTGGGTTGTTTGCCAGTGCGGTATCAATGGCAACTTCAAGTGAAATAGGAATTGACTTTTGATTAGACTGAGCTTTAGTAGTTAATGGACTTAGACAAATTAAAACAAGTACACCTGCCATAGGAATTACTTTTTTGATTTTCGGAGGTCGCTCCATTAAAGTGTAAAGAATAGGAAGAACAATTAAGGTCAACAGCGTGGCAGTTAATATGCCTCCAATTACCACGGTAGCCAGTGGTCTTTGCACCTCTGCACCAGCGGACGATGAAACTGCCATAGGCAGAAACCCAAGAATGTCAGTGGATGCTGTTAGAAATATAGGTCTTAAACGAGAGGTAGTTGCTTGTATCAGTCGTTCCCGAATATCGGTTACACCTTGTTCTTTTAATTCATTCAAACTACTGATTAAGACCAAGCCATTGAGGACAGCTACCCCAAACAAAGCAATGAAACCTACACCCGCTGAAATGCTAAATGGCATATCCCTTATCCATAAAGCAAATACTCCACCGACCGCAGCAAATGGAATAGCAGTATAGATAAGAATTGTTTGTTTTACAGATTTGAGACTGATATACAGAATGAAGAAAATGAGCACCAATGCAATAGGTATTACAACAGACAATCTTTTTGTTGCTCTCAGTAAGTTTTCAAACTGTCCGCCATAGGTTATATAGTATCCTGATGGAAGATTGAGTTTACTATTTAGCTCCTTTTTTATATCAACGACAAGAGACTGAATGTCTCTATTCCTCACATTGACACCAATAACTATCCTACGGTGCGTATCATCTCTTGATATAAGCCCTGGAGCATCCTTCAATTGAATAGATGCTACTTCCTCTAATGGGATTTTAGACCCATTGGGCAAAGGAATATATAATTGCTTGATGGAATTAATATCTTGTCTGAAAGGCTTTTGTAAACGAACGACCATGTCAAAACGTTTTTCGCCTTCAAAGAATTGACCTGTAATAGCACCAGAGAATGCTGTATTGATAGCAAGATTGAGATCGGCAATTGTTAAATCATACTGAGCCAATCTATCACGTTTATATTCAATGTTTATTTGTGGTAAACCTGCTATCTGTTCTGTTCGAACATCTGCTGCACCTGATATAGGTTGAACAAGTTCTGCCGCCTTGTTGCCTAAGTTTTGTAGTATTGTTAAATCTTCTCCATAAATTTTAATGGCTAAATCGGACTTAACACCTGTTAACAATTCATTAAACCGCATTTCAATTGGTTGAGAAAATTCAACGGAAATTCCCGGTAGGGTGGCAATGGCTTCTTCCATTTTGGCGGCTAATTCTTCTGTGGTAGATGCAGAAACCCATTCACTTTTTTCTTTAAGTTTTACCATTATATCAGCTCCCTCAATAGGCATAGGGTCGGTTGGTACTTCCGCTGCTCCGATTTTAGTAACGACCGATTCTACTTCAGGAAAATTATCCAATAATATCTTCTCCAGTTTGGTCATGTTCTTTACCATTTCTTGCAAAGAAGTTCCTGGACTCATTCTGGTTTCAAGTGCAAAATCACCTTCTTCCAGTTTGGGAATAAATTCTCCGCCCATATTTAGAAAAATGAAGACAGTAGCTATCAGCAAGATGACGGCAGAAGAAAGTATCCAAATTCTTAATTCAAGGGCTTTAATAAGAATGGGTGTATATAGCCTTTCAAGCCACTTCATAAATTTCTCACCCCAACTGATTTTCTTTTTAGGCTTACTGTAAAGCAACCATGCAGATACCATTGGTACATAAGTAAGGCAGAGTACCATGGCTCCAATTATGGCAAACCCAAAAGTTAGAGCCATTGGAACAAACATTTTTCCTTCAACACCCTGTAGCGATAATATGGGCAGAAACACAATAAGAATGATGATTTGACCAAAAATGGCAGAGTTCATCATCCTTTGAGATGAATCAATAGCTATGTCATTGATTTTATTGCGTTTATCAGAATTGGTGAGATTTGATAGCTTGTCGTTTTTTAACACCAATTGTACAGCCATAAACTCTACTATGATTACTGCGCCATCTACTATAATTCCAAAGTCAAGTGCACCAAGGCTCATGAGGTTGGCAGATACGCCAAAAACGTTCATCATTCCCAATGCAAAAAGCATGGATAAAGGTATTACCGAGGCAACTATCAATCCTGACCTAAAATTTCCAAGTAAGAATACCAAGGCAAAGATCACAATGAGACCTCCCAGCATAAGATTTTCCTTGACAGTACTGGTTGTTTTGTTGATTAGTTTAGTGCGGTCGACAAAGGGCTTGATGACAACACCTTCAGGAAGAGTCTTTTGAATTTCAGCAATTCTTACTTTGACATCATCTATAACATTAAAGGTGTTTGCATCCTTCAACATCAATACTATGCCAATCACTGTCTCACCTTTGCCGTCTTTAGTTGCTGCTCCGAAACGGGGGGCATATCCAATACCCGCTTGACCTATATCGGCTATGGTCACAGGAATATTGTTCCGCTTAGTGACCACAATACTGTTGATTTCTTCAAGTGAACTTACAAGACCTTTTCCCCTAATAAAATAAAGGTTTGCACCCTTTTCTATGTAGCTGCCGCCTGTATTTTGATTATTCATCTGAAGGGCAGTAAATACTTCACTCAGCGTTAAATCGAATGCATTGAGCTTATTGGGGTTAATGGCCACTTCATACTGTTTTAGGTAACCACCCCAACTGTTAATTTCAACAATTCCTCTCGTACCTGACAGCTGCCTTTTGATTGTCCAATCTTGTATCGTCCTTAATTCTGTGGCATCATATTGTGATTCATACCCAGGCAAAGCTTCAACGGTGTATTGGTATATTTCTCCCAATCCCGAAGTAATAGGCCCCATTTGAGGAATACCATATTCCGCACCGATGTTTTGTTCGGCTTCTTTGAGTTTTTCGCTCACCAATTGACGAGGTAAAAATGTCCCCATACTTTCATCAAATACCACTGTAACTATGGACAAGCCAAAGCGTGAAATAGAACGAATTTCCTGAACACCGGGAAGGTTATTCATGGCCAGTTCTACAGGGTAGGTAATGTATTGCTCGACTTCCTGAGCGGCAAGGCTTTCGGAGGTAGTAATAATTTGAACCTGATTATTTGTGATGTCAGGAACGGCATCAATTGGAATATTGGTTAATGAATACGAACCCCACCCTATAATAATGGCCGTAAACAGTCCGATGATTAGCTTATTCCTTACGGAAAAAGCAATGATATTATTTATCATGAATGAATACTTTTAGAAATTGAACAAAACACTGGAATGCACGGATGCAAAGAGCCTAAAGGCTATAACCGACATTAATTGAAAAAAGAAGTGAGTGTTTGGGCTTAAATCAGCCAGGTGCAATTTCTAATAAAGAGCCGTAAAGGCGGAGATGGAATTATTTCATTGATTTCAATGGCACTTGAAACATCTTGGAGTTGAGGAGTAATGAAAGTATGAAATGAATGTAAAGGAGTAAAACTAAGATCAGGATTAATAGAGAAATCCTGCGATGTGCCAATATTACTTGAATGAGATGCCGTAACGTAAGTATCAAACTCATCACCCCATGTCTGCTGTACACCACCTATTTCTATCTCGAAAAAGGCAATGCAATATGCAAGAGCAACAAGTGGAAGTAATATTTTGAAACCTAGTTTTGGCACTTAATTTTTTTAGGGTTTTAAAGCGTGAAACGCTAAGATATGAAAATTGTTTTGTTGATCAAAGAAGGTGCTTTAGACAGGCTCAACCCTATTTTGATGACGGCCTTTACAACAGGGCTTGCTTTAATCCCATTAGCCCTAAAAGGCGGTGAGCCAGGCAGTGAAATTCAAAGCCCGATGGCTGTGGTGATCTTGGGTGGATTACTCTCCGCTACGATTTTGAATTTGGTGGTGATACCTTGTGTTTATCAGTTGGTGGCAAAGAGAAGTTGATAAATAGCTTCAATATTAGAACTGACTGAGCTTTAAATAAGGCTCAGCTAGTTTTAAATTTAAATAATATATAGTCACTCTTGATCCAGAAAGATATACGCTAGTTGTAAGCCAGCAATAACCTATAAACCCTCAATGCATTTTCTTTTTTAACAGCATTGAATACTTTCTTTCCATAATCAGAATGAAAATGTTGTGAAGCTAGAAATTCCTTGTTAAGCCTATGCCATTCTTTGTCAGAATAGGTTTCGCCAACCAACAATTCCAGCTCTCGCCTCAAAAGTATCTACCAATAGAAATAATCCCAGCAACCTAAGTGAAATAAATCTGTATCACAAAGTATCTAGGCATGCAATGACCTAGGGGTTTTCGACATTTTATCCAAAGGAATATCCTGTAGTATTTTCAGGCAGTAAGCCTCTACTTTATCTAAAATCATTTAAGTATCTTTTAAAATTTGTAGCTATATCCTAGTCGAATTACTTGAGTTTCGTAGTAGTCTGTACTGGTGTATGAGAAATTATTTCCGTTAATCTCTTTCTTAATGACCATTGTGTTAAATAGGTCAGCAGCGTTTATGAACAATTCTCCTTTACCATTTTGAATGGCTTTTTTAATGCCAAAATCAAGGGAGAACCGTGAATTAATTGTGCCCTGTGGGATAATGTCAGGAGCAAGATAAATGGCCGTCAATTGAGCTTCTGTGTTTTTTCCAAATTTGAAATTGGTGTTCAATTTTATGTTTCCAGAATATATTTCTTGTTGATCTGCAGTGAAAGTATTTTCTACCGGATATTGATTTAACACTGTAAATGCATCAATCTGATTATAGTACCCATTCAAGTTCAAGTTCATATTGATTTTTTCAGAAAGCTCCTGACTTACCACCAATTCAACCCCTGTGTTGTAACTATTTCCTGCATTCTGAGAAATGTTGTAAATCAAGTTGGTGTTGTCAACAGTTGTAGCTACTCGTGTAATTGTACCTTCTGAAATTTTATGATATAGGGCTCCATAGAAATAGCCTGTGTTCCAGCCATTCTTGAAACCAAGTTCGAAACTATTGGTGAATTGAGGCCGTAAAGCAGGATTCCCGACTTTAATGATTTCCGCATCATCGTACTTTGGAAAAATACGAATGTCTACTTCATCAGGTCGATCAACCCTGCGATTGTAGAATGCGGATAACTTGTTGCGATCATTTATTTTGTAAGTCAACCGAGCATTTGGAAAAGGTTGAAAGTACTCATAACCATTACTCTGATATGTATTATGGTTTGGATCAACATCATATTGTAAATCCACATATTCTACTCGCAATCCAATTTCTGCTTCCAGCTTTTTTACTTCATAGGTATAGTTTCCATACACAGCCGGAATGGTTTCCTTATAGGTTGCCAGACCATCAGCACCTGTATCAAGAACGGAGTTTGAAGCCGAAGGATTGAATTGCATATCAGTTGGGATAGTTCTTCTTCGAAATTTCAACCCAGTTTCCAATAAACCATGTTTCATAGGTCTGGTGTAATCCAACGTGAAATCTGCTACCTTTTGATCAGCGATAAGGAAGAAAGATTCATCGGTGGTGTATGTCGGTCTGGTATTCGTGAAGAAATACTTTTCGTCTTCTCTGTCGAATGTGTAATTGAAGCCAACATTCAATTTATGGCCAGGTTGTTGAAATTTATGTTCGTATGCTACCGAGGCCATTGCAGCAGTCAATAGTTCATCTTCCAAAAACTGCCAAAGCCTGAGGTTTTCACCATCATTTCCACTGAAAAAAGGCTGGTCTCCATAATCTTTGATAGATTCCTGACTGAAAAAACCTGAAACGGTCAGTGTATTGCGATCATTCATAAACCAGTCAACACCTGCCTTTGAAGTGAAGAAATTAGTGTTTCTATTTCGTTTCAATTGTTGGTTGATGACAGTACCATCATCATAGGTTCTTGTTACAAATTCATTTTTGTTGAGCGTTTCAGTGTATAGGTTGTCCGCTTGGATAAACAGATTGATCTTCTTTTTCCTATAATTCAGGGAAAGAGACGGATTAATCTTAGGTGTGACCTGATACTGCGGACGTATGCCAGGCAGATTTTCTTTCCGCACCCACAACGTACCAAGACCGGTTGACAAACCCACTTTTCCGTTAAGTCCTTTTTGCTCTTCCTTCTTCAATACAATGTTGATGATACCGGCATTTCCGTTGGCATCATACTTTGCGGATGGATTGTTGATGATCTCAATTTTCTCAATAGCTGATGCGGGGATGTTGTCCAAGCCATTTTGATTGCCAAAACCAGTGATGGCCGTCTGTTTACCATCTATTAAAACTACCACCTGATTATTTCCCCTGAGTTGCACCTGCCCGTCTTGGGTGGTAACACCAGGAAGATTGTTCATTGCTTGTAACACACTACCCCCACTTTGACTCACATTGTCATCTACACTAAATGTTTTTTTGTCCATTGTGCCTTTTACAGCATCTTGTTGAGCCGTTACGACTACTTCATTCAATTGCTGAACATCTTCTTCCAAGAGGATTGCACCTAAGTCGATAAACTCAGAATTTGAGCCGATGAATAAAAGTGAGCTGTATTTTCTGTAACCGATATAGGTTACTTCCAATAGGTAGTCACCCGGATTAGCATCCGAAATGGTAAACAGACCATTGTCATTTGAAATAGTCCCTGATACAAAAGATGAATCAGTAGATTTTTTCAAAAGAATATTGACAAATGGCAAGGCCTCACTGGAGACCTTGTCTTTTATGGTGCCAGAAACATTTACAGATGATTTTTGTGCAAATACCAAAACAGGGCAGAGCAATAGGCAAATAAGGGTAAACTGATTAATCTTCGTCATTCTCATCTTTTTCTTCACTCTCTTTTTTCTTGGTTAGATTTCCTTTTGTGTCAATTGTTACTTCATATTCTTCTTCTCCTTCTTCAATCTCCATTTCATAGGATGTACCAGTTGGTGTCTCCGCAATCTCTGGATCTTCGATTTCATAATCAGAGAAATTTTGATCAAGGATGGCTCTAATACTTGAAGGAATCTCAGAGTCCTTGATTTGATATTCGGTTTCAATCCATTGTCCTTCAATACTGAAATTGGCAGAATACTCTTTCCCGTTCCATTTGAACTCAGCTTCCCATTCTGAGTCGTTTTCCATTTCCCATTCTACTTTTTTAGCATCGGGAAATTTTGTCTTGAAAGATGTAAGTACCTTTTCGGGTGTGTTTTTACTGTCCGATTTTTGTGAACATGATTGCATGGTAAAAGCCACTGCAAGTACTGCGATTAGTGTTAAATTTTTCATGTCTGAACGATTTTAAAAGTTTGTATAGGACAAATATCAGACACGATTTAGAAGAAATTTAGAATTATGAGATGGTTACTGAAAAAACATGGAAGTTACCCTCAAAATTGTAGGTGACTTTCCATCCATACTTTTTTGCAATCTCCTGAATAATGGCAAGCCCTAAACCACTACTTACTTTGTCTTTGGTTGTAGTGGAGAATCGTTCAAACAATCTCGATTTATCTAAACTCTCTTTGCCACTATTCCTTACTTGAAATGAGCCTTGTTGATATGAGACTTTAATTTGGCCGCCTTTTGGAGTGTGTCGGATAGCATTTGAAAGTAGGTTGTGAATCAGCGTTTCAATCAGGAATGCATTGGCATTAACCACAATGGATTTTGTTACATTATTGGAAAGTCGCAGTTGCTTTTCATCTAAATAGTCTTCAAAAAGGCTAATAGCACTTTCCAAATAACCTTTTAGATCTATTTGCTCCATGTCACTGTATTGATGGTTTTCTACTTTGGCCAACACAAGCAGATTTTTGTTGATCCGGGATAGGCGGGATAATGGAGCTTCAATACTGTTTAGTATTTCCGAGATTTCAGGAGATATACCTTTTTGCTGAATTAATAAATCCACTTTAGATTTGAGCAGCGCAATTGGAGTTTGAAGCTCGTGCGAAGCATTTTCTGTGAAAGATTTCTGCCGCTGAAAAGTACCTACACTATTAGATATTAACTGATCCAATGACTGATTCAATTCCTGAAATTCTTGAATATCTGATTCAGGAAGTTGTATGGACTTATCTATAGAAAGCTCAAAAGATTTAAGAGAACTCAGTGTTTGATAGAAAGGTTGCCAAGTCTTTGCGGCAATTTTTCGATTCAATAGGATAAAGCCTATAATTAGAATGATGAAGAAGACAAACGTAATAGCAGCCACCGCAGCAAATGTTTCATCAGATTCTTCTACATTGGTTTCAATTGTCAAAACATAGGGCTCTCCATTTATTTCCACTAATGATCTTAAACCACGAAACCGATCTTCCCCATCATCTAAGTCAAATATGTTAGGTCTAACGGCTTCATAAACGCTATCCTGAAAAACAACCTCGGTAGTAGCTTTAACAATCGAAACTCCGGGCTGTAGCTCTCCCCAGATATGATTAATGCTTTCGATTTCTGCTTGTGTAAATTGTTTGGATTGAAGTCTCTGCTTGGTGTGTTCTAAGGTGAGCCAATTATTTTCATCTAATTCACTCGTCCAGATATAGTCAATAACCAATACATAAATTGGGATACTAATTGTTAGAATAACCAATGCATATAAAGCAAACGCCTTCAGCGGTTTGTTAAGTAGTCTTGTCATTGTTCCCATTTATATCCTGTACCGTAAATGGTTTTGATGTAGTCGCCATAATCTTTCTCTTTCAATTTTCTCTTGAGGTTTTTTACATGAGCATACACGAAATCATGGCTGTCGAACATATCTGCTAAATCACCTGAAAGATGCTCTGCCAAAGCCCCTTTTGACAAGACTCTGTTTTTATTGCCAATGAAAAATAGGAGTAGTTCGTATTCCTTTTTAGTCAGACTAAGAGCTTGGTCATGAACGCTTACGGCTTTTGCATTGATGTCTATTGTTAATTCATTTTGAATAATCACATTATTACTATCAAATTGCTTTCGCCTGATCAATGATTCTATTCTTGCGGCCAACTCTGCCTGGTGAAAAGGCTTTGCGAGGTAGTCATCTGCTCCAAGTTTCAAGCCCTTTACTTTATCTTCAATTGAGTTTTTAGCAGATATAATGATTACCCCATCTTGCTTGTTCAATCTCTTTAATTCTTCCAAAATACTTAAACCGTCCCCTCCTGGAAGCATCAAATCCAATAATATGCAATCGTATTCATATCCATGAATCTTTTCTAATGCCGCTTGATGATCAGAAGTACGTTCACACATGTATTGCTCCGTGCTAAGGTATTTTACAATGTCTTGAGCAAGCTCTTGTTCGTCTTCAATAATCAGTATTTTCATCAGTTCAAATTAAGAGATCAATTTGGAAGAAATTTGGAATTTATTTTACCAGTCTATATAAACCAAAGGTTGTTTTTTCCAAATTCCGGTATTTCAGTCCCGTTCATTTTTCTATTCATGTCTTTGAAAGGATTTTTTTGCTTTTAAAAGATCACTTTTCATCTACTGCTATTTACGATAAGCCAACAATCGCAGCGCATTAAACACCACCACTAACGTGGATCCTTCATGGATCAGTACTGCTACACCGATGTTGGCCAGCCCGGAAATGGTTAATGGTATTAATAATGCCACTATTCCCAAACTAACCCAGAGGTTTTGCTTGATAATTCCTTTGGCCTTTCTACTTAAACCTATTGCAAAAGGCAAGGTTTCCAGCTTATCGGCCATCAAGGCAATGTCGGCTGTTTCTAATGCTACATCGCTTCCGGCAGCACCCATGGCAATGCCTACCGTGCTGTTCGCCATGGCCGGGGCATCATTTACACCATCACCTACCATGGCTACTTTAGATTCTTGTTCTTTCAATTTTTTTATGGCATCCACTTTTTCTTCTGGCAATAAACTGCCCCATGCGTCTGTCAGCCCAATTTCTTTGGCTACCGCATCGGCTACTTGTTGGTTATCACCGGTGAGCATGATCATTCGCTTGATACCCAGTTTTTTTAATTGTTCTAGCGTGTTTTTTGCTTCCTTTCTGGGCGTATCCATCAGGGCAATGATGCCAATGTAGTCATCATTCTGACGGATCAGCATGGTAGTATTGCCATCTGATTCCAGGGACTTTACTTTTTCTTCTGTTTCCTTCTCTGGCTTATTATTATCCTGGGATTCAAACAAATCCAGATTACCGATGTACACTTTGTCATCCCCTAAGGTGGCTTTGATCCCTTTCCCAAGCACAGCTTCTAGGTCTTTCGCCTCTGGTATGTCAACACCATCCAATCGCTCTTTCCCATCACGAACCACGGCTTTTGCCAATGGATGGTCGCTTAAGGCTTCTACAGCAACGGCAATTTTTAATAATTCTTCTTCATTAATATCTCCGAGGGCTACCACTTGGGTAAGCTTTGGCTTGCCCTCAGTGAGCGTTCCCGTTTTGTCAAATGCCAAAGCGGTGAGTACTCCTAAGTCTTCCAGCGGACGACCACCTTTGATAAGCACACCACTTTTGGCTGCCCGGGCAACTCCGCTCAGCACTGCACTTGGGGTGGCTATGGCCAAAGCACAAGGGCTGGCTGCCACCAATACGGCCATCGCTCGGTAGAAGCTTTCACTAAAGGGTTCATCAATGACCAGAAAAGCGAAATTAAGCAACACCACCAGTACCAATACAGCAGGCACAAAATACTTCTCAAATTTGTCGGTGAGGCGTTGCGTAGGTGATTTCTGGGTCTGGGCTTCATTGACCAGTTTCACCAGGCGGGAGAGTGTAGAATCCTTTGCTACCTTAATCACTTTGATTTCCAGAGTATTGTTGCCATTGATCGTACCGGAAAAAGCACGATTCTCGTCTTTGATGTCTTTTTCCTGCGACCAGTCTTTCTCGGGGTTTTCCACCGGCACTTTGTCCACCGGCACACTTTCCCCGGTGATAGGAGCCTGATTAACACTACTTGATCCGCTGACTACCACCCCATCGGCTGAGATTTTACTATTGGGCTTCACCACGATGATATCTCCAATGCTCAGTTCTTCTATACCTACTTCTTCTGTTTTTCCATTTCTCTTGAGCAAGGCCGTTTTAGGAGCCAGCTCTGCCAAAGCAGCAATGGATTTACGGGCTTTGTTCATGGCATAATGCTCCAGAGCATGCCCCAAACTAAATAGGAACAATAGCAAAGCACCTTCCGCCCATTCCCCAAGAATAGCTGCACCGATTGCTGCTAC
Source organism: uncultured Cytophagales bacterium (assembly GCA_963803685.1). Classification (GTDB taxonomy): domain Bacteria; phylum Bacteroidota; class Bacteroidia; order Cytophagales; family Cyclobacteriaceae; genus Marivirga. The sequence goes on along the minus strand of CAWDNW010000002.1, from coordinate 38,391 downwards.
TAGCATCAGAAAGTCAATCTCAAACCCACCTTTCGCTACTGTTTGAACTGCTTCTTTGGCAGTAAAAAACCCACCAAAGAAATACGCTGCGATGTAAAGTGATAGGCTCACCCAAGAAGAGAATGTTTCAATAAAAGAAAGTCCGAACCCAGTGCCCAACAATACTCCACAGATAATGGAAAAGATTAGCTCCGTATTTTTTCCAAAAATCCCTCCATGCGAATGTTCATGTTCTTCGCCTTCCTTATGGTCATGGTCTTTTTCTTCGGTTTCCTCTTGTTCAGGTTTATTGGCTTCCTCAAGAAATCGTTCTGCACTTACCTGCGTATCAGGAATGTCCAGACCTTCTTTTCGCAAGGATTTGAGTATTTCTGCTTCATCTATTTTGGTGGTATCAAACTCTACCCGCACCATACCCGATGCCGATACGGAGGCTTCCAGAATCCCATCTATGCCCTTAAGATTCTGCTCAATCTGCCGGGCATGGCGGGTATGGCGTATGCCTTCTACTTCTATGAGTTTATGCCCAAATTTTTGCGTGATTTCTGCACCGGTTTGCTCCGCTAGCGACTGGATACGATCTATGGAGATCAACTCCGGGTCGTAATGAAAACAGAGCTGCGGGATGCCATTATCTGTTTCATCAGACACATGCACTTTTTCAAGACCTTCCTGGTCTTGAAGCTGCTTAAAGAGTTTTTCCACACATTGATCCTTCTCATCCGGTACTTCGGGCAGGAGAAGCGGTATTTTTATTTGTAGTTTTTTCATTGCTAATGTGTTTTTAGGTTAAAAATTATGATGACCTTGGTGCATACATGATGATGAGCATCCCGAGCAGGGCAATAGCTCCACCGATCAGATCATATTTATCCGGCACGACCCCATCTACTTTCCAGCCCCATAGGATGGCCATGATGATAAAAATACCGCCATAAGCCGCATATACCCGTCCGAAACTGGCTGGCTGCCAGGTGGCCACCACACCATAGCCAATCAGGATGAGGCCACCTAATACTCCAATCCACCATGGTTTGCCCTCACGTAGCGTTAGCCAAACCATATAACCCCCGCCTATTTCGCAAAGACCAGCCAAGACGAATATTCCAAATGATTTAAAGATAATTTCCATGTTTTATTTTAGAGATGTATTACTTGTGTAGTTAATAATAAGACTCTTTTCGTTCGGAACATTCCTACAAAAGGAGATATTTTTCTTTGTATTTTCTTCATCATTCTAGTTTTTCAATTCTATTTTAAATAATGCCCTCATGAAGTTATGTCAATTACTAATGCATAGGAATTGCATTTTTCAATTCGCACAATCAGCGCACTTTCCTTTTACCACAAGGTTTACCTCGCTCTTACTAAATTTTTTAGGTAGCTCAAAGCCTGGTATCCTGAACTTAGGAAGACAGTAGGTCTTTCCACATTTTTCGCAATGAAAATGAATGTGTGCATCATTATGCTCACCTGCATCACAGGCATCTGAGCAAAGAGCATATTTGGGCACTCCGGTACCATCATCAATGCTATGCACCATGCCATTATCTTCAAAAATCTTTAAGGTTCTATAAATGGTAGTCCGGTCCGATTTCTCAAAGTCTTTATACAAATCGGTAAGGCTAACAGCTGACTCACGAACCAATAGGTACTCCAATACAAGCAGCCGCATGGCGGTGGGTTTGATATGATGTGCTTTTAGGTTTTCTTCTAATTCTTTAATTATCATTTTTTTTATTAATGTCCATGCTCGGTTGAGCCCTTTTTCATTTCAGCAATCAGATAGTAAGCGTTGTTCCATGCCACCATAGCTCCATCTGGCAGAGGCTCTAACAGTTTAATTTCTACCCACCCATTATTATTAATACCGGTACGTACTTCTATTGGTTTAAATTTCCACTCGGTTTTTCCATCTGCTTCATGTGCTTCCGCTAGAAAGATGTAAGGCAGACCTTCCTCTTCTATAATAGCTTCTTCCGGTAAGGCTTTAACCAGATTGTCTCCTGTTCTTATTCTACCATTAATGTACATCCCCGGGATCAGAAAATCTTCTTTTTGCTCTATTTCTGCATGCACATGTACTGCTTTCGGGTTTTGCTCGAACTGCTTACCAACTGAATAAATTTTCGCACTAAGTGTACTTCCCGGTACTGACTCCACTGTAAAGGACATCTTTTGTCCTTTCTTGACTTTATGTACGTCCTTTTCAAATACCATCAAATCCGCATGAATATGGTCGGTATTGACAATCATAAACATCTCGGTTTGAGGATCAACATATTGCCCAATCTGAACCTCTACTTTTTCAATGTATCCATCAATTGGGCTAACCACTGGTACATACTGATAAATATCACCACCCTGTACTTTTTTCACATTCAGACTTAGCTGCTTCAATTGGGCTTCATAGCCTTTTACTTCCGCACTCATGGCTTGATAATCTGACTGTATTTGCTGGTAGGTTTTGCCAGAACCTACTTCTTCTTCGTACAACCTTTTCTGACGCTGATTTTCTTTTTCCAAAAATTGTAGTTGGCTGTAAGCCCTTACATAATCTGTCTGGATTTTTGTCAAATTAGGGTGGGAGAGATAGGCCAATACCTGCCCTTTGCTCACCTGGTCTCCTTCTATCACTTTGATTGAAGTAACATTGGCTCCCAGTATAGCTGTAACGGTAGCCTCATGCTGAGGCGGTACCTCTAATTGACCATTGGCTTCTACAACTTCTGAAAGCGCACGAGTGGGTAGCGTGTCAATTTTGATGCCCAGACTTTCAAATTTTAGATCCGAAAGGTGAAGTTCGGCCATCCCTTCTTCATTATTTCCTTTTTCACCTTCGTGTCCAGCCTCGCCCTCACTGCGTTCTTCGTGAGAAGCTTCAGCTGAGTTATCAGCCGACTTGCTACCGCAACCCGTAAAAACCGACACCATAAGTACTAGTGCTACTATATATATAATTTGATTTTTCATTTCTTCTATTATTTGTCTGACTTTATTATTGACTTTCAATTCCATCATTAGTTTGTTGTTTTTAAGTAGTACTCCAGTTGGTAGCGACTGTCCAGATAATTGCCAAAGGCATTCCAGGAATCTACCTCTATGCGAATGGCATCTCTAATGTTTTGTAGAAAGGTCACATAATCAATAGCACCTTCCTTGTACGCAAAAATAGCCCCATCTTTTTGCTCCTGTGCCAGTGGTAGTGCTTTATCCCGGTAGTAGTTCCATGAATTAAGCCATTTCAAGTACTGTTCTTTCATTCCCTGATAGGCCGCATTCAATTCCAACTGGTTTTGTCGCAGGTTTTGTCCGGCTATATCCCGCTGGATTTTGGCCGACTGTGTTCTACCAAGTTCAGGACCGAAAAACAAGGGAATCCGAATACCGATCTGGTACTGATAAAATCCTGATTGTCCGGCTATCTGCTGCCGGCCATACTGCCCCTGCAATTGAGGGAAAAACTGCGAACGTCTCTCTTTTATGGTGGCGTCCGCTACATTCAATCGCTGTTTTGATACATTCAGCAATGGGTGGTTCATCAAAGAATCAGCCACATAATTGAGAGGTTCATCCAATTGAGAAGCTGGAACGTCCGGTACCGTAAATAGGGTATCATTTGCAAACCATAAATTAAGCCGTTGTAGGGCACTCAGATAATCCCGATAAGCCTGCTCTTTTTGTATCTGTACCTGATTGGCCTGATTGGAGGTAGCGAGGTATTCTAGCTTGGAAGTAGCTTCAGTTTCCAAACGAATTCGTGCGGCTCTCTCAATATCGGTAAAAACCGAATCCAACTGCTCATAAACATGGTAGTTGTTTTTGGTGGCATACACCATTGCCCAAGCTTGGCTTACTTCCCTTTCCAGTTCTATCACGGACAGGTCAAGTGCCTTCTCGGCCAATGCAACCCGTTCTTTTTGTAATTTCAAACGGGGTGCTATCCCGAAAATATCAATCTGCTGTTGCTGAATGCCGAATTGGGTGTACACACCCTCCGAACCATTGCCCACTTCTTCTTTTCCGGTAAACACCTGAGTATTGCCAAAATCCCAGGCTGTTTTCTTTAGGGCTTGTTGGCTTTCAATTTCCAGCCTGGCTGATTGAATTTTAGGATAATTTTCAATTGCCTTTTTCTTAGCCTGAGCTAAAGTAATTTGAGGAAGTGAATCTTGCTGAATCTGTTCTGCTTGGGCTGGGTTTGATAAACCAAATAATCCCCCACAAACTACAAGTACTAATATCAAATTAGCACTGGGTGCTCTCAAGCCTTTTCTTTTATCACTTCTACTTTCTACAAGAGTGTATAGAATGGGCAAAACCACAAGCGTTAATAAGGTTGCCGTAACCATACCTCCAATTACCACCGTAGCTAAAGGTCGCTGTACCTCTGCACCTGCACCAGCAGAAAAAGCCATGGGTAAGAAGCCAAATATATCAGTAGTAGCTGTCAGCATTATTGGTCTTATTCGTTCTTTTGTGCCTATCATGAGACGGTCTTTAATACTAGTTACTCCTTCAGATTTTAAAGAATTAAAACGATTAATTAATACCAATCCGTTCAACACAGCTACACCAAAGAGCACTATAAATCCAACCCCCGCAGAGATACTAAAAGGCATATCCCGTATCCAAAGTGCGAATATCCCACCAATTGCAGCTAGTGGAATAGCCATATAAATCATAATGGATTGTGAAAATGATTGAAGTGCAAAGTAGAGTAAAACAAATATTAGGAATAGTGCTATAGGTACCACGATGGTTAAACGGCTTTTTGCCCTTTGTAGATTCTCAAATTCTCCACCATAGGTTATATAATATCCAGGAGCTAAACCAAGTTCTGCATCCAGTTTTTTCAGTATATCGTTTACTACGGATTCCACATCACGACCTCTGGCATTCACACCCACATAGGTTCTTCTGAAAGTATTGTCCCTTGATATTTGCATAGGCCCTGGTACGTAGCTAATTTCGGCCACCTCCTTTATGGGTACTTGTGTACCATCGGGCAAATCAATGTACAATGTACGCAGATCATCAATACTTTGGCGGTGTGCTTCATCAAATCTGATGACCATATCAAAGCGCTTTTCACCTTCGAAAATCACGCCTGCTACTCCACCCGCGAAGGCTGAACTGACATAATCATTTAACTTCTCAATGTCCAACCCATATTGCGCAATCTTATCACGGTTATAGCGCACTGTCATTTGCGGAAGACCAGCAGTAGCTTCCGGGTTTACATCTCCTACGCCTGGTATAGTTTGGATCAATTCAACCATTTTCTCTTTCTTTTGGTTAAGGACTTCCAAATCTTCGCCATATAATTTAACAGCTACATCTTCCCGGACTCCAGTAAGCAACTCATTAAAACGTAATTCTACTGGTTGACTGAAAACAAGGTTTACTCCTGTTAGCTCTCGTTCAAGCAGTTCTTTCATTTCTTTGATTAATTCTTCTTTGCTTTCTACTGAAGTCCATTTATCCTTGTCTTTTTCCAGGATGATAAACATATCGGCTATATCCATCGGCATAGGGTCAGTTGGGATATCTGCCACTCCAATTCGGGCAACTACTGTTTTCACCTCAGGGAAATTTTCCAACAAAATATTCTCTATTTTTTCGGAAACTTCGATGGACTCACTCAGAGCACTTCCTGGTCGAAGCAATGCCTGCATAGCAATATCACCCTCATCCAACTGTGGCACAAATTCTCCTCCCATTCGAGAAAAAGTATATCCTGCTAAGCCTAAAAATGCGATCGCTACTATAATTACTACAACTTTGAAGCGTAAAGCACCCCTCAAAAGTGGCAGGTAAGCATTGTGAATAGCTCCAATAATTTTATCACTTACTTTTTCCAAACCTCGCTCAAACTTCCCAAACCAGTTCTTCCTATTTTGAATTGGTTTCATAAGCAGTGCAGACATCATCGGTACATAGGTCAGGCATAGTACAATGGCTCCAATCATGGCAAAACCGAAGGTATATGCCATTGGCTGGAACATTTTTCCTTCTACTCCTGTGAGGAATAAGATGGGTGCGAAAACAATCAGAATAATTATTTGACCAAAAAATGCAGAACTCATCATGGTGCTTCCGGCATCATAAGCCACTTCGTCCATAAGACCTTGATTGAATTTCACTTTACCGGAACGTACCCTTTTTTGTATTTCATAGACAGTTCCTTCAATAATAATCACCGCACCATCTATGATAATTCCAAAATCAATTGCTCCCAGACTCATCAGGTTGGCCCATACCCCAAATTGCTTCATTAAAATAAAAGCAAATAGAAGGGAAAGTGGAATAGTTGTGGCGGTAATAATACCCCCTCTGACACTTCCGAGTAATAGCACTAAGGCAAAAATCACGATCAGTGCTCCTTCAATCAGGTTGGTTTTCACAGTGTCAGTTGTACGTTCTATTAACATACTACGATCCAAAAAGGGCTTAATTTCAAGTCCTTCTGGTAAGGATTTTTGAACTTCCACCATTCGGTCTTTAACATTTTGAATAACCGCATTCGGATTGGCTCCTTTCAGCATAAGTACCATACCACCCACTGCTTCGCGACCATCTTGTGTGAAAGCACCATATCGTACTTGGCTGCCAAAGTGCACTTTCTCCGCTAGGTCTCCTATGGTTATTGGAGTTCCTGTTTCATTTCTAACTACAATATTTCTAATATCATCAAGGGAGCGAACTAAACCTTCTCCCCGAATAAAATTAGCCATATGATTCTTTTCAATGTAGGCACCACCAGTATTTACATTGTTGCGTTGAAGTGCTGTAAATACCTCTGAAATAGATACATTGATAGCATTTAATTTTTCAGGGTTAATGGCAATCTCATATTGTTTGATTTTACCCCCAAAGGCATTGACATCTACTACACCTTCCACCAATGTCATTTGGCGTCTTACTATCCAATCTTGAATAGTTCTTAGATCAGTAATTGAATAAATCGAATCATAACCAGGTTTTGGATTTAAGGTGTATTGATAAATTTCTCCTAAGCCTGTTGTAATTGGTCCCATAGAGGGATTACCAAACTTTTCAGGAATCTTTTCACGTACTTCGTTTAATTTCTCCTGTACCAACTGCCGGGGCTTATAAATACCCATTTCATCGTCAAAAACGATGGTCACTACGGATAATCCGAAGCGCGAAACAGACCGTATTTCTGTAACCCCTGGTAAATTACCCATAGCCAGCTCAACTGGATAAGTAACAAACTGCTCAATATCTTCAGTAGCCAGGTTTTGGGAAACGGTCATTACCTGGACCTGATTATTGGTGATATCGGGGACGGAACCCAGATTGATCGTGTACATGGAGTATGTTCCAACCCCTATGAGCGCTAGCGTTAGCAGCCCCACAATGAATTTATTCTTTATTGAAAAAGAAATGATTTTATTGATCATATGACTTATTAATTATTTGAAATGGACAGAGAAGAAGTGATGGAACCGTGCCACAATCGCTACCAAAAGGATCACGCATATCAACACAAAAAAAACCTTTAGAATCTGTTTGACGGTGGTTTTCTTTCTTCTCTTTTTCCTTTTTTTCGTTTTGTTTTTATTCAATTTTTTCAACTTTCTGAATAAGATTGAACATGAATAAAGGGATACCTATGAAAAAAGGCACGTGAAGGGATGTTTAGCAAGCCATCAGGATGATTAAAAACCTTGCATCTTAATAAAAGACTTTATCGGTCAGACATACGGATCCTACTAAACGCGGGAAATTATGACATTGGAGGCTTGAGAAATCCAGAGATTTCAATGCTTCTGAAATCCTGAAAATAAGCAGTGTAAATGGCAGGTAATTTTTCGGGATGGGTAAAGGCTATTCCCGAAGTAGATAAGAAATGCACGTGGCAGCAATGGCACACGCAAAGTGGGGAACAACCGTCCCAACCCTGATTGTGGTCATGGTCATGATTGTTATCAGCAGTATTAACTACGGTGATGTTTTCTGAACTGTCCCTCTGAGGCACGGTATCCGCACAAGCCATTCCGGAGAGGGCAAGGAAATAAAAACTTAATATGTAAGATGCGAACTTCACTCTTGCAAATATACGGATTAATTCAATGCAAGGGTATTGCAAAGTTGGATTGGACTACTAGAAAAAGCTAGACTTCTGAAATCCAATGGATAACAGAAGTCCTTGTGCTATAAGGTCTCAGCCTTAAAACCCGCTTTCTGTACCGTTTTCTTTACTTCTTCTTCCGTCAGATCAGAAGTTTCTACAGTAAGTATGCGGTCATCACTTTCAAGGTTGACATTCCAATTTTCTATATTCTTTTCATCGTTCAAAAAGGGAGTCACTTTTGAAAGGCATCCGCCACAATTGATATTGGTTTTAAATTTTAAAGTATTCATGATTAGTCTATTTAAAGTTTGAAAATTTGATTCTTAAATTTTACTTGTTTTTAGGCGTAAGCTATTGGCTACTACTGATACTGAGCTGAAGGCCATGGCCATCCCGGCAATCATTGGGTCTAACAAAAATCCGTTGATGGGATACAATAGTCCGGCTGCAATCGGGATGCCAATAATGTTGTAGATAAATGCCCAAAACAAGTTCTGACGGATACCCATAACAGTCTTTTTAGAAAGGTTCAGTGCTTTTGGTATGGACTGAAGATCAGAGGTAATCAAGGTTATTTTAGCCACATCCATTGCGATATCAGACCCATGACCCATAGCAATACTTACATCAGCTTGTGCAAGTGCGTGTGAGTCGTTGATGCCATCTCCGACCATCGCCACAATTTTGCCTTTGGCTTGCATCTCTTTTACAAAATCTGCCTTGTCGGAGGGCAACACTTCTGCTTTGAAATGCTTGAGTCCTACCTGATCAGCAACTGCCTGAGCGGTTTGCTGATTATCACCGGTGAGCATATACACGTCAATGCTTCTTTCTTGAAGGGTTTCAATGGCCTTCTTAGATGTTTCCTTGATTTTATCGGCAATTGCCAGCACAGCCAAAGCCTGATCTTGATTGGCAAAAAAGATAACCGTTTTGGCTTCTTCCCGAAGGGCTTTTGCTTTTTTATCAAGCTCATTACTGACCTTAATATTATGTTCAGCCAGCAATTTTTGGTTTCCGATATAGAACATCGTGTTATCTGCATCCATTGCCTCAACTCCCCGTCCGGTAATGCTATTAAACTGAGAGATCGCAGCTGATTTAATATCTTCTTCCTTGAGCTTTTGAACCACGGCCTCTGCCAGCGGGTGTTCGGATAACGACTCCATCGCCAGCAATATCGGCTTGAGCTTTTCTGAGAGATTTTTCTCTTCCCATAAAATATCGGTCACCACAGGCTTACCTTCTGTGATGGTACCTGTTTTATCCAACACCACTACATTCACCTTATAGCCTAATTCAAGGCTTTCGGCATCTTTGATCAGGATATTATTCTCAGCTCCTTTTCCAACCCCTACCATAATGGCGGTTGGGGTAGCCAGTCCTAATGCACAGGGGCATGCAATCACCAGCACAGCCACCGAAGTAAGCAAGGCATGGGTAAAGGCATCATCTCCGCCTACCAACATCCAGGTGATAAACGTGACAATGGAGATAGCCATGACCACTGGTACAAATATTCCTGCTATCTTATCTACCAGCTTTTGTACAGGAGCCTTACTACCTTGTGCCTCCTGCACCATTTTGATGATTTGGGCGAGTAAGCTCTCTCCAGCCACTTTTTCAGCCGTGAAGCGAAAACTGCCTCTTTGATTCACCGTACCGGCAAAAACTTTTTCACCCTTGCTTTTCTCTACCGGAATAGGTTCACCGGTGATCATGCTTTCATCTACAAAGGAATTTCCCTCGGTCACTTCGCCATCTACAGGAATTTTCTCCCCCGGACGAACCACGATGGTATAACCTTTTTGCACAGCGGCTATAGGCATCTCCACTTCTTCACCATCCATAATCACTTTCAAGGTCTTGGGTTGCAAGCCCATCAGTTTTTTGATGGCAGAAGAAGTATTGGATTTCGCTTTTTCCTCTAAAACCTTACCCAACGAAATAAAGGTGATGATCACAGTGGCTGCTTCGTAGTAGACATGGGGTTGAATACCTCTGGCATGCCAAAACTCAGGAAACAATGTGTTGAACAAACTGAATACAAAAGCAATACCAGTACTGAGCGCAACCAATGTGTCCATATTGGCCTTCCCATGTTTAGCTTGCTTATAAGCATTGACGAAAAAACTTCGACCAAACCAGAATAAAACTGGAATGGTAAAAGCCAGGGATATCCATCGGCCCGGCACCCAATCCATATAGAACATGCCCAAAATGAAGACTGGAAGGGTTAAAATAGCTGACCAAATGGTACGTTTTTTCACTTCCTGATAGTGCTTTTCCTGAAGTTCCTGCTGCACTGCGGAAGGATCCTCTACATCTACTATGATGTCATAGCCTACAGACTGTAGGGCTTTTTGTAGATCATCGTGCGTGACTAATTTGTTGTATTCCACCAATACAGTGCTACTGGCAAAGTTCACGGTAGCCTTGTTTACACCGTCTGTATGGCTAAGGATGGACTCCACGCTAGATGCGCAGGCTGCACAGGTCATGCCTGTTACAGGAAAAGAATCTCTTATGATTTCTTCTTGCTTATCAGACTGCTTGTTTTTAGGCTCGAGAATATCTATATCTTCCATGGTAAATCATTAATGTCCGTCACAAAAAATGGACAATACAAATGTCGAAAGTGCTATGAGGATTTGTATTATAGGATTTGCTAAACGTTTTATAGAACCTTCAGTTTTCAGATGTTATCCAGTGTTTTTCTCTTTATTCCTATCGTATTCTTAAACTGAGTGGGTGGCATGCCTGTAATTTTCTTGAACTGACTGCTGAGGTGTGCTACACTGCTATATCCCAGCTGAAAAGCCATCTGACTGAGCGTAAACTCATCATAGATTATCATTTCTTTTATACGCTCTACTTTCTGACGAATGATATATTGCTCAAGGGTAATGCCCTCTACCGATGAAAAAAGCATACCGAGATATTTGTAGTCATAATTGAGTTGATCAGCAATGTATTCTGCCCACTTTATATCTAAAACATCCTGAGAATGATGGATCTTTTGAACAATCAAATTTTTCATCTGCTCGATCAGTCTGCTTTTGCGATTATCTATAAGCGAAAAACCTACTGTCTCCAGCGCTTCATTTAACCTGCTTTTTTCTTCATCATCTAATCCTTCTTTGAGTTCAATCTCACCCAATTCCACATTTTGAAAGGGTATCTCCAATTCGTCCATGAGTTGCTTAACCGCTGTTATACAGCGCGGGCAAACCATATTTTTCACGTGTAATTTTCTGCTCTCTATCATCTAAATACTGTAATGGCACTTGAATAAATAAACACTATTTTAAGCGATATGATTTATAAAATCCGGTGTTTGATGTATGAAATTATGAGACTACATTTAAATGCAGCCACTCTCAATTTTGTTTATCGGGTATCTCTGGTAGAAATAATTTTGTGTGTGATAATAAAACTCAGTATTGGATTTACCACAATCGCCAAAAAAGGTGAAAGCCCTACCTTCAAAACTGGTATGATAGGCATCTTATCATTGTAACTCCAGAAATTAAGTTCAATGGCCACCCATTCTGCTACGAAAGCAACCAAACCAGCCATTAGAAGTACTATAACAAATGATCTGAAATTGAAACTCCGAATCCAATACCTATCTTTAAGTACCACAGCCACAAGGCCATACATGATAAATGTAAGTACCACATCCCCAATGGTGCATCCGAGAAAATAGATGCTTTTCATAAAGTAGTCATAATCCCCATACAAGCCTGCGTGAAGGTTTTCCCAGATAAAGTTTTAGCACAAAAGCTATCAGGGATATCCAAATTATAAAACTTTTACTTGTAGGATTATAGGGTTCCTTCATAAAAAAACAGGATCAACCTACCAAAATGGAGTTGATCCTGAGCTTTAATATTACAATGTTTTCACTTCAAAAGAAACCTTTAGTTTTTCCCAGGCAATAGCCACACTAGCCTTAGTATCGTTGATTTCTGTCACTGAATACGTTAGGGCTTCTTGATTTTCAGCCAAAACTTCTGGTTTTACTACTATTCTTACAACATCTTGTTTCTGATCGTAATCATCACTCATGTGCTGGTCCCAGTTTTTATTGATGATTAACGTCCATTCCTTCTTGCCAGGAATAGTGAAAAAACCGTATTTGCCGGCAGGCACTTTGATGTTATTGATTTCTACATCTTTTGAAAAGTTGATAGTTGTTGCCCTGTGAGCACCTGTCGCCCACACTTTATCATACTCAATCAAGCCTCCCCATATCGTTCTGCCTCTCATACTTGGTGAAGAGTAATCAATATGAATGTGTGCATCTCCCACATTGCCCATGGCAGAGGTCTTTGGACTTTTAGGCTTAGGCTGCTCATCATTTCCTGCTCCATGGGCCGAATGATCAGTTGCGGCCTGCTTACAGCCTCTGGAAAACTGTAAGTGAACAATTTTCCACATATCACCTTCTACTTGCATGGAAAGGGTTACCAATCCTTCAGAATTGATCTGTTGACCTTGCATTTCGCCCTTAATCAAATAATTGCCTCGCAATAGCGCCATTTCTTTGTTAACCAAGGATTCAGCTATTTCGATATCGAAGGTCATATTCTGCATTTCTTCTATTTCTTTTCCCAAATGGCCATCACGGTAGTGCTCCCAGGAATCATCAACCGATCCCTGTTCGTATATTTTTGCTTTTGGAGAGAAAACTGCATTCAACGGCTCCAAATTTTTATCATTTACTGAATTGACAAATAAGTCCAGCACTTCGTTGGCTGTATTTTGGGGTTTGACTGAATCATTGCAGGAAAACATTAGTCCTGATAAAGCCAAAATAGTGGTGGTAAGTAATTTTTTCATCATAGTTACTGGTTTAGTTATAAATAGTTAAGCAATAGTAATTTCTTTATCAAGGTAAACCTGCTGGATCAGATTAAGCAGTTCAATACCTTCCTTTCTGGGTCTTTGGAATGCTTTTCTACCCGAGATAAGGCCCATTCCCCCGGCTCGTTTATTAATTACAGCTGTTTTTACGGCTTCAGCATAGTCCGAATCACCGGATGATGCCCCTCCCGAGTTGATCAGGCCTATCTTGCCCATGTAGCAGTTGGCTACCTGGTACCTGCAGAGATCAATGGGATGATCAGAAGTGTACTTCTCATACATTTCTTCAGAAGTCTTACCAAAATCCAAAGCCTTGAAACCGCCATTTGTATCAGGCAGTTTTTGTTTGATGATGTCTGCCTGCATGGTCACTCCCAAGTGATTGGCCTGACCTGTAAGATCAGCTGCAGCATGGTAGTCTTTATCTTTTGTTTTGAAGGCTTCATTACGCATATAGCACCATAGGATGGTTGCCATCCCTAATTCATGAGCATAGGCAAAGGCCTCTGAAATCTCACTGATTTGCCGGTTTGATTCGGCTGACCCGAAGTAGACAGTGGCTCCGATAGCGCATGCACCCATGTTCCAGGCATCTTTTACAGTCCCAAATAAGATCTGGTCGTGCGTGTTTGGATAAGTGAGTAGCTCATTGTGGTTAATCTTAACGATGTAGGGAATCTTATGAGCATACTTTCTCGCGGTAAGCCCTAATGCACCAAAAGTAGAAGCAACACCATTACAGCCGGCTTCCAGGGCAAGTTGTATAATGTTTTCAGGATCGAAGTAATCAGGGTTGGGGCCAAATGCACTTCCAGCTGAATGTTCAATGCCCTGATCAACGGGAAGAATTGACAAATAGCCTGTGCCTGCAAGGTGTCCACTATTATATAACCGTGATAGTGCATTGAGGACCTGCGGGCTTCTGTTGGTGTTCAGAAAAACCTGATCCATATAATTAGGGCTGGGTATGGTAAGCCTTGTTTTATCAATGGTTTTACAAGTATGTTGTAGCAGATATTCTGCCTGATCTCCTAAGTATTCCGTTATTTCTTTCATCTCTGTTATATTTAATGGTAAGCTAAGATTTATTGAGTTTTAGTCCCGGCATAATCAAAATAGTCACCAACAGCAGGGTTATCCCGATAATCAAAAATGGCCATGAGTTACCAAAAGAATAAATCCACATACCCAACAATGGCCCCAGCACCTGACCGATGCTATTGGTAGAGGTTTGGGTGGATAAATAAGTCCCTGTATTATTTTCATCAATGAACGAGATCGAGGCTATGAGGTTTGGTGTTACCATTGCACCGCCTGTCGCAAAAATTATGATCATTGAGAATACATAGTAGTCAGCTTTAATAAATGTGAACAACCCCATCGATAAGGCAGCCAATAAAAACCCTATAATCAGTTGCAATTTCATGGGTAGTATATTTTCATCAAAACTGGCAAAGAAGGGTTGTAAAACGGCCATGATCAAACCACAAAGCATAAACCCAAGGCCTACCCGTGTGGCATCAAAGACAAGAATATCTTTGGCGTACACGGAAAAAACAGTTTCAAATAGGGTGACGGCCAATTGTATCACCAACGATAGTAGCAAGAGCTTTAAAAAGACAGGATTAGCCAACATCCCCGTTATTTTGAGTTTCCCTTGCTGGTTATTTGTGTACTGTTTCTTTGGTTTTTTGAGCCACAGCATAACGACTACCAAAGCGACTATTCCTAACAAAGCGATGGCCAAAAAAGGTACACTGAACCTGTTCAAAAGGAAGTGTCCCATTGCCGTATTGAAATGAAGGTCAGTTTGAGCCAGATATCCACCGATCATTGGCCCTGCAATGACACCCGCGCTGACAGCCACTCCTGACCAGGCTAGTATTTTTCTTCTTTGCTTACTACTTGTAAGGTCACTCAGGTAAGCATTGCTTACGGGTATTACAGCAGATGAAAATATTCCTCCTAGAATCCGGGCCAGATAGAGCATAAACAATGAATTAGCCAGACCCGTCATAATCTGCATCAAGGCAAAGCCGAATAAGCCCATTATGATCAACGCCTTACGACCGAAACGGTCGGATAGCTTACCCCAAACTACAGCAAATAACAGTTGAAAAAATGGGTAGATACTGGTAAGGATGCCTATGTGATAGTTGATATTTTCGTCAGACACCACTCCGGACTTTAGAGCAAGTCGTTCCGTATAGTAGGGCAAAACGGGCAGCAGTACGCCATACCCACTCATTACTACAAAAATACTGAGCAGGACAATTATTATCCTGCCAAGGATTTCCCTGTCTCCCATTATTTTTTACCTATTTTTTTCTTCAAAAGTTGGGCATTGATCGCTACAATGATCGTACTCAAACTCATAAATACCGCACCTACTGCAGGCCCTAATACAAAACCGGATGAGTAAAGCACCCCTGCTGCGAGAGGAATGGCAATTACATTGTAGCCAGTAGCCCATATCAGGTTTTGGATCATCTTACTGTAAGTGGCTTTGCCAAATAAAATCAGATTGGCAATATCCTGTGGGTTGCTATTGACCAGAATAATATCTGCCGTTTCGGCTGCTACATCTGTCCCTGACCCTACTGCAATACCTACGTTGGCTTGTGCCAAGGCTGGGGCATCATTAACCCCGTCACCAGTCATGGCCACAAACTCACCTTTGCCTTGGAGTTCTTTTACGATTTCCACTTTCTGATGAGGAAGCACTTCAGAATAGTAGCCATCCAATCCTAATTTATCACTTACTGCTTTGGCTGTCTTTTCATTATCGCCTGTTGCCATTAACACTTTAATGTTGTTCTTCTTAAATACTTCGATGGCTTCAGCAGATTCTGCCCTTATTTCGTCTGCCAGTGCAATATAGCCTGCCAATGATCCATCGATTAAAACGAATACTACCGTTTCTGCGGCATCACTGTAAGCATCTTCAGGAATAGTTATTTTTTCATCTCGTAAGTATCCTGGACTAACCACTTTTATGTTTTTTCCTTCCACTTTTGCTTCCACACCTTTGCCAGTGATGGCATTGAAATTTTCTGGTTGAGGAATGGCCGTTTTACCTTCTTTTACCTTTTTCACAATACCGACCGCAATAGGATGTTCGGAACTTTGTTCTAACGCACTCGCCAGTCGTAAGACTTCATCCGAAGAGTATTGCTTATCAACTGATTCAACTCGTGTGACTCCAAAATCACCTTTGGTCAATGTCCCTGTTTTATCAAAGAGTAAAGTGGAAATCTTTCGGGATTCTTCAAAAGCTGTTCTGTTCCTGATCAGCAAACCATTTTGTGCAGAAACTGCTGTGGATATGGCAACCACCAATGGGATGGCCAAACCGAGCGCATGAGGACAGGCAATAACCATGACGGTAACCATCCTCTCCAAGGCATATACAAAAGGAAATCCTAAGAACAACCAAGTGGCCAATGTTCCGAATCCTATTGCCAAGGCAATATAGGTAAGCCACTTAGCAGCACGGTCTGAAAGGTTCTGCATTTTGGACTTGGACTTTTGTGCTTCCTGCACCAGTGTGATCACTTTATTGAGGTAGCTGTCTTTGCCTGTATGTTCTACTTTTACTTTCAGTGAACCGTTTCCATTGAGTGAGCCACCAATCACTTTGTTTTCCAATCCTTTTTTAACAGGTTTGGATTCGCCCGTCAGCATGGACTCGTTCAGGTAGCTTTCGCCTTCTACAATAATTCCATCGGCAGGCACTTTTTCTCCCGGTTTGATCAGGATTATATCATCTTTTTGCAGGTCTTCTAATTTTACCTCTTCAATACTATCACCTTTCACTCTATGTGCTTCTGATGGCATCATACTGACTAGTAACTGCAGGGCTTTTGAAGCGCCAAGCACGGATTTCATTTCCAGCCAGTGACCGAGTAGCATGATATCAATTAAAGTGGCGAGCTCCCAGAAAAAATCCTCCCCTTCAAGGCCGAAAACTGTTGCAGAACTATAAAAATACGCAACACTAATGGCCATGGATATTAAAGTCATCATGCCCGGGGCACCTTCTTTCAACTCATCCTTCAATCCTTTTAGAAAAGGCCAGCCTCCGTAAAAATAAACTATGGTAGAGAGTCCGAACAGAATATAAGCATTGCCCGGCAACAGCCAATCGTAACCTAAAAATCTCTGGATCATCGGAGAAAAAGTAAGTATTGGAATGGTAAGTACCAGGGATATCCAAAACCGCTTTTTGAAATCTTCTATCATCATTTTGTGATGATCGTGTCCCATATCACCATGTCCGGGATTGTGGTCAGAATGACCAACATGGTCATGACCTTCATGTCCGGAATGATTTTCATGCTTTTTACTTTCTTCGTGCTTATGGTGTTTGTGATTATGCTCTTTATGATTTTCCATAACGTCTATATTTTATTTGTCGGGGTACTCTAAATTAAGTTTTTCAAGCTGTTCGGCTAAAATTTTGGCAGCTGTATAATTACGAAACCAGCGCTTGTCTGCAGGGATGATATGCCAGGGCAAGTGATCACAGTCATTAAGTACTGTATGGTATACTTTCCTAAAATCATCCCATTGTTTGGGTATCAGTTCATCTTCCTTCGCGTACTTCCAGCGTTTGTGTGGTTTCGTTTTACGTTCTTCAATACGCTCTATCTGCTCATCAGCAGATATATGCAGGTAAAATTTTAATATCAATGTATTATTGGCCAGCAGGTGATGTTCCAGTTCGTTGATCAAATTGATACGGTGCTCCAATACTTCAACTGACAGGCTTTTATTGACGGTAGGCACCAAAATGTCTTCATAGTATGAGCGATTAAAGACCTTGATCATTCCTTTTTCTGGAAAGTGGGGATATACACGCCATAAGAAATCATGCTTGACTTCATCTGCGGTAGGTTTCTTAAAAGATTTAACCTGCACTCCTTGCGGGTTCATACCGCTAAAGGCAAGACGGATTGTACCGTCTTTACCTGAAGTATCAAGACCTTGTAAGACGATAAGCATGCTGTACCTGCCATCAGCGTAGAATTTATTCTGCAACTGAAAAAGCTCTTTTTGAAGTTTTTTCAGTGTTTTTTTAGTTTCCGCTTTATCAGCATGCTCAGGTGGAAGGGTGGATATGTGATCTAGCTCAATCATCTATCGGTCATTTTAAGTCTTTGAACCATTGCTTCATTTAGGCTACTACTGTATATAACCCATAAGCATCAACCAATACACCCTTCATACCATTCTTACCGCTTATGGCAAACACAATGCTATTGTCATCAGGGTTACTCATGCCTTCGAACCGATAAAAAGCATCCACTTCAAAATCTTCCGGATGTAATTGTAGTTTGGAAGTGAGGCATTCCAAACATTCAGGCTTTAGATTGAAGTCTTCTGTATAACCTTCTTTTCTCAAGGCGTTAGTAGCTTCGCTCAGTGTGTCGTAAGATGTATTGCTATTTGCTTTGGTCATGATTTTTAAAATTTTTAGTCCTTCTCATTTGTTTCCCATTGTAAAAACCACCTTTCTCCAACAAATACTAAAAACATTAGTACGATGGAAACCACTATTACCAAAGGATCACTGGAGGCCTTTATCCAGAGAAATGCACTCAAAACAATCAAATCAAGTAGAATGGCGATCATGACAATTGCTACGTTGACATTTACTTCTTTTCTAAGATTTTTTAAAACGCCCCACTGGAGTATTATATCCATGGTTAAGTAAAAAATAGCTCCAAGGGAAGCAATACGAGACAGGTCGAAAAATGCCGTGAGCAAAATGGCAATTATTACAGTATAAACTAACAGGTGCTTTTGCAACCCACCGGGCATTCCAAAATGTTTATGTGGGATTAGATTTATTTCCGTAAGCATAGCGGTCATCCTTGAAACGGCAAATATACTGGCAATCACCCCTGAAATAGTAGCTACTATGGCGATACCTACGGTAAACCACAAACCATACTTTCCAAATGCAGGTTTAGAAGCTTCTGCTAGTGAAAAATCTTTTGCAGCAATAATCTCTGGGATTGACAAATTAGCTGAAACTGCCAAAGCCACAAGTAAATACACCAGAGTGCAAATAAAGAGTGAAATCATAATGGCACGCCCCACGTTTTTATTAGGGTTCACGATTTCACCACCACTGTTTGTGATAGTAGTAAAGCCCTTAAAAGCCAGAATGGTGAACGCCAAAGCTCCTATGTAACTTGTTAACGTATAATCACCAGAAATGGAGGAAGGTAGGGCTTCACTAAATGAAAAACCTGCTGCCCACAGGCCTCCAATAGCGAAGATGGCTAAGCCTCCTATTTTGATAACTGCCATCATCAGGGAAGACCGTCCAATCACCTTATTGCCAGAAATATTTACTAAAAAAGCAACTACTAATAATAAAACCCCCAAAATAGGTATCCAAATACTATTTTCTTGTACATCAAAAAGCTGTAAGGTATAGGATCCAAATGTGCGTGCCACTAAGCTTTCACCAATCACCATTGAAAAAGCCATTAAAAGAGATCCTGCGGCAGTGATAGTACCTGGCCCATACGCTTTTTTCAGGTACATGGCAATGCCCCCGGCTGATGGATAAGTATTGGATAATTTTATGTAGGTATAAGCACTAAAGCCAGAGATAATGGCACCTACCAAAAAAGCCAGGGGAAACAAATCTCCTGAAAGATCCGCCACCTGACCAAGCAAGGCAAAAATACCAGCACCTATCATTACTCCGGTACCAAGTGCCACTGCTCCGGTTAAACTTAAGCTATTCTTTTTGTAATTATTCATACCTTTCATTGAACCAATTTAGACATTAATACTTGTCGCCATATTCCATAGTGAAATAGGCCCCATCGTCCTCTGTGAATTTCTGACGTTGCAATACAAATTTTTCAGTCAAGTATTCTTCAACCGAATAATTGATGGTCTTAATTTTAAATCCCATCATATATGCATCAATAACAACCTTACTATTAATCTTCACGGATTGATTCACAACTTTCTTTTTCCTGTTTTTTAAGGTGACCAGACTTTTGGAACCAAAAAAGCCTAACACCCCGGACTCTATTGTCATTTTCAAATGAATATCTTTTAATTCACCTCCATTTTGTAAATTATACAATTGATTAAAATCTTCTGAAGTTACATCCACTTTTACCTTTTCATCTTCAGGGTCAGCAAACGGAAATACATTCAACAGCACATCAAACTCATCAGGATTACACTGATAGGTAGTAGTATATTTTTCATCAAGTTGGCCATCTTCATCATACAACTCAGTAACTACATCTAACTTATATGTATCTCCTTTCTGCTTTAATTCTCCAATTATGAATATCTGTTTACCTTGTATATCTCCATTTTTGTCAAAGTTTTTGCGGACTATTTTTTTACCCGCTATTTGCTCAATCAACATTTCCTTTCCCTGGCCATGTAGTATTCCTGGCACAAGTTGAAAGCAAGTTATAATGATGAGGAAGGCACTACGCATGGTCGTTCATTAATGCCTTAAGTTCTATCGTTGAAATATTAGAAAGATTAGTCATAATTAAATCAGATATCGTGAGAGATTCCGGTTAAACAAATTTCTTTGCCTTCGTTGATTATCCTTTTAGTTCGGGTAAGGGAAATCCCCATTTCTTCAAGTACTTCGGGTTTATCACATAGCTCCTTACAAAGCACGATCATCTTATCAATCAGTTTCTGTTTCTCAGCTTTTGTAAGGCTGGCGAGGCATGTAACAGGGTGCAGCCCTGTCAAATTTATGCGTTCACGAATGCTCCCTTGCTGCGGATAATCCCAGCCTATCAATTTCAAACCTGAACATTTACCATATTGGATGGCATCTTCGGTAAACCGGGTATTGGTCACCACCCAGCCTTCGTGAAATTTTGACTCGTGATCTTTGCGCTTTTCCCATTCCTTTTTCACATCCTCAAAGCGAGATTTGATATAGAGCGGGATTTTAACATCGCACTTATAACCCTGGCGGTTATGAAATTTGCACTCCACCATGAAGTGCTGATTATCTTTCTCAGCCTCCACATCTATTTCATGAGAGACGCATTGACCCTGAATGATTACTCCGACTTTAGTACTGTATCCCTGATGTTTTAAAATTTCACCTACAAACTTTTCAAAGGGATAGCCAGAAGGTCCTAGTTCCAGAATCGCCTGCTTGATTTTATATCTGCCAGCAACCGGTTTCGAGTGCTTTCGTAGCATGGGGAATGCCTGTCTGTAGATTTTCTTCGTCGAAATGCCATCAACGAGCTGCGCTTCAATACTACTTGCAATTCGATCAATAACGTCAGGACCAGCCCCAGCCCTTAGAAGGGATTGTCTAAGTTTGGTTGGTGAAAATGGGGCTTTTTCACCGGAAGCTTTGGTTATAAAAAAAGTCTTCTCTGACATTTAATCTAATTTAACAATCGAATGCGAATGTTAAAGTTAGAATTTTACACTTTGAGATATTTATGATATCTCACTTTCTATGTATGAAATTATGATTAACAAATGGTATGTAATGACCAATCATATTTTCTGAGGTTGCTCATTTTCAAAACAGTTAAGATTGTACAATGTGGTATGAGCAATCTTTTTAAGTGCTGCCTTGATTAAGAGTACATAAGTTGCCTTTTCGGGAATTACACGACATCAATGATTCAGTATTCCTCTTAAAATTGAATAAGATTATAATCGTTGGTTTCAGCTTTTTCACAATCTTTACTTTCTGTCTTTTCGTCCATTCATTGCTATTCCTTGAAAAAATCACTTATAAAACTCCATGATTTTTCGGGGTCTTTCAAAAAAAGTTGATGGTCCCCTTCAACCACTGAAATAAACCTCTTATTGGTGAATGATTTAGCGAATGTTTCTACATTGTCTGACGGGGCAGTTTTATCCAGTTTTCCCTGAATAAAGAGTATCTTTTTATTTTTTATATTTTTAGTAACACTGTATAAATCTGTTTTCAGAATGATCTCATTCAATGAATAATAATAACTCTGCCATGTGTGTTTTTTAGCATCCAAAAATACATCATCAGGCATATTTTTGGGCTTCAACCACTTAATCATATAGAGTGGATGAAACATACAAATAAATTTCCCAATGCTACTTACTGCCAGTTGATCAAATCGGGAATTACTCTCCATTTTTTTCTTAAATTGAGCTTTATTGGTAAAAATCGGCAGCCCAATAACAGCCGCCCCTTCAAACCAATCTGGATGTTTGGCTAAAAGTGCTAGGCTGATAATTCCGCCTAGAGAATGCCCCACTAAAATGGTTTTACCATCATTAATTCTTTCCTTTAAAATAATTTTTTCAAGTGCTTCGATCTGAATATCAAGACTATAGTTGCTTGAGGGTTTAGGGGAATCTCCAAAGCCAAGTAGATCCACCATAAAAAATTTGTATTTGGCTGATATTGGTGACAGTCCTCTTTTCCAATAGTTTCCAGATCCGGTCAATCCATGTATAAGAAAAAGATTCTTATTCCCGTATCCAGAAATTTCATAATTTAAACTCATTTTGTCAGGATGGTATCTTGAAGATAGGACTACTTTCAAAGATTGATAAATAACTACTGATATCACCAATCCTATGACAAATAATAATAATATCAGTATGGCCTTTTTGGTTGGTGCAATTATATTTTTCATTTTATTGGTTCATTAATCTCCTACTTTCGTGTGCTAATTCAGCTTTTGTCATGGTGTTTGGATCTTCAAATCCACTGTTATAATTTGCGATCAGATTAAATCAATTTATTTGAAGATTTTTTTGTAGAATTCATCTCTATTGTTCGCTCTTTTCCATACCAACGATCAAAAACCACACAGGCTGTTAAATCACCCGTTACATTTACGGCTGTACGGAACATACCTAATAGCCTTTCTACACCGATAATGATGATGATTCCTTCTGCCGGAATGCCTGCACTGCCCAACACAGAAGCTAGGATTACTACTCCACCACCAGGAATGGCCGGGGTGCCTATGGAGGCGGCTACAATAGTTACTATTACTACGATTAGGTTCATCAGACCCATTTCCAATCCGTAGGCCTGAGCGATAAACAGCGTAGTTATGGTCTGATAAAGGGCTGTGCCATCCATGTTAACAGTTGCGCCAATGGGGATAATAAAATTGCTGATTGCATTATCAACTTTCAATTCTTCATCAGCAGTTTGCAATGAGAGAGGCATCACTGCAGCTGAACTGGTGGTGGAAAAGGCTAGAAGCTGGGCATCTCTGATCTTTGCTAAAAACTTCAGTGGATTTCTCTTTGCCAACAGGCTTACCATCAAAAGATAAATACCGACCAAAATCAGTAGGCCAGCTAAAACTATTAGTACATAGTAACCAAGTCCGGCAAGAGAACTTAAACCTACACTGGAAGTGAGCTGAGCCATCAGGCCAAAAACCGCAACTGGTACTAAAATCATCGCCCATTTCACCACAGTAATGCAAATTTCCTGTATGGCACCCAGTAATAACTTTACGGGCCTCAGCAAATCATCGGACAGTGTCAAAACAGCCACACCGATGATAACGGTAAAGATGACAATGCTCAGCATTTCCCCACTTACCATAGAGGCTAATGGGTTTTCGGGCAGCAGATCGGTAATTATGCCCGGCATATCATTGACCCCAAATGATAATTCAGCACTCTCTTCGCCCGTGGCCAGTAATGCTTCATGTTCGGCAGCAGCCTGTTGGTGCAAGTATCTTCCCGGTTTAAAGAGTGTTGCCAGAACTGTACCTATACTAACAGAGATAATGGTGGTAGCCACAAAATAAAGTAAAACACTGCCACCCAGCTTTTTCAGGTTATCCTTGTCGTTGCTGGCTATACCGGTAATGATAGAAGCCACGATTAACGGAATCATGATCATCTGCACCAGCTTAAGAAAGAGCATTCCGGGCAGGGCCAGCCAGTTCCCTAAAACATCGGCTGTGGCTTTACTTACCCAGCCGTTTTGCGGGCTTAGCAATAAGCCAAAACCTACTCCTAAAAAAAGGGCAATGAGAACTTTTAACCAGAGCTTGCCTTCTACCAGTTTTTTCAGGTAGCTATTGAGGGATTTAAGGGTCTTTATTTCTGTATCGAACATTCCTTATTCTGGCGTTATCGTTGACTTTGTCCTTTTGCCGTATCGATGAATTTTCTTCAGTAAATAGGTTAAAGGCCCTCTAATTTCATATTGTCCATCACCGGTATAATTTTGTCTGGCATATTTATCTACTGTCGGTAGTGCTAGGGAAACATCATCATCGGGCAATTTCATTTGAAGTATTTCCTGTTTGAAATCTTCAAGTCTTTTGAATCCCATTACCGTAACAGCATCCAGCCATATAGTATCTTCTTCCAAGGTGATTTCAATGCGTTTGTTATCAAATGATTCTCCTTTTTCGACAGTATACATTTTCTCCACATGCTCAACCGTTGAAAAAATAATGGTATCCTGCTTTCTCATGCTTATACTGAACTCACCATTCTTGTCCGTCAATGTTCCTTTTTTGGTGTTTTTGTTAAATACATGTACAGCACTCAGTGGGTCCTTTAAGCTATTATCACATGAGATTATGCCCGACAGGGTGATTTCACTTTTTTGAGCATTGGTAACAGAAGCTACCGCTAGAAAGGGAAATAGTACTATTATCATTCTATATTTCATATCAGCCCTCCATTATTAATGCCCAGACTTTCGTTCGTTTTTCTTATGGACTTCTCAGCGCTTTCTTCCATTCCTGTCAATGCCCTGATGGCATCTACTGTTTCCGGTATCACAATAGCCTGGTTATCGACTACATAAGCGTAATAGAGTTCATCACCTTCTACTTTTAGCATATCCTGCCAGAGAGCTACTTCATACATATCTCCCCAGGGTCGCCCCATATCAAGGTATCTTTCTTTGATGGTGTTGTTCGAAACCAAGCCATCACTGTAGTTTATAAAAGTGATACGGGTTGACGTTTGAAGCGCTTCTATTACTGCTTTTTTATCTACTTTTCCAGTAAGCCGTACGTTCCAATAGTGTAGGTGGCTGAGTGTTTCCGGTACTTTTACCGCCATGGTTACCACATCTAACTCAGGGTCTACACTTTGTGCATCAGGCCCCTGGTGGCTGGGTATATCTTTTTCCGGCACAAGTGTATTCATAATACCACCGAGGTGACTTTCCCAGGGATCTGTAGCCCTGCGGAGCAAAGTTCCCCTAGCACTCAGCAACAGATTTGCTTTCTTAAGTGCGGTGAGTGTGCGCAATATGGAAGTTGTATTACAGGAAACGACCCGTGTACTGTCTCGGTTTAGAGCAGAAGCATAATTATTCTCCGCGCTAAAGGAATGGCCTGTGGTTTCATGTTTTTCACCTCCTTGTAGAATGAATTTGATTTTGCGCGCTTTATACATCTCCACGTTTTTAGCGGCAATCTTCTTTGGTGTGCAATCCACGACCAGATCAGCCATATCCAAAAGGATTTCCATGCTACCAGCCAATAAAACTCCTGCCTGCTCCATGCTATCTTTCGCAGCATCGGTAGCGGCATAAACAGAGTACCCTTTCTTAACCGCAGTTTGTATCCGCCAATCACTGATTACATCACAAACTCCGATTAATTCCATGTCATCTTGTAGCGCGATGGCATCAGCCACTCTTTTGCCGATTACGCCATATCCTATAAGTGCTATTTTCTTTTTCATGTCTATTAGTTTACGGTTTACTGTCACATGGAATTCCCCATAAGCTTATTCCTCCTTGTATGGTATAATAAGGACTATAAGTTTAAGCTCTTTTCATGATATCATTGGTTTTTAATTGAAGTACGAATATTATTTACATTGGAAAGTCCGAATACGACCAGCACAAAACTTTGTCCGATCTCCATGATAACCAATAGCTTTGCAGGTGTTGTCAACGGTACTATGTCACCATAACCGATGGCCGCAAAAGTGACCACACTGAAGTAGAAGAACTCAAACAAAACGTTGAGGTAACCGAGACTTCCTGATGTTTTCAGGCCTTGAAAAGAGGCTTCATTGGCAGCAGCTATGCAACTAAAGTCAGCTGCATAGGAGAATATGATCAAGACTACCAGTAAGCCAAAAATCCAAAGTAATTGCCCAAAAGAATGGCATTGTTTGATGGATTTATTGACTTGCCTGAAAGTGAAAAATGTAAAGTATACGGTTTTAATCAGTGCGAATAAAACCACCAGATAGGGTACCCAGGCAAGATCATGTTCCACAAACTGCATAAGATACACGTACACAAGTGCTACAGTCGCGACCAACACAAGTGCGGAGCGCATCCGTTTCATCAGTTGTTTTAAGAAATTGCCTGTATTTATTTTATAAGTCATCATGTATCTTCAGTTAATCAACTGTTGTTTTTAGACAATAGCTGCTTTCCCAGATTGTCGAAGAATAATTACACCTATCACTCCGGCCAGCACTGAAGCAAATAAAATGGTCAGCTTTGTGATGAAGATATACTCCTTATTTTGGAAGGCTAACTCTGTGACAAACAGTGACAATAAAACCGATTCCTGCTATATTGCAAACGTTGAATTCATTTTCTACTTGGTCATAGACCTTTTTGTGGTACAAGCCTGAGGCTTGTATAATCATGCTAGAACCTGATTTAACCCTTAGTTGGTGCTAGTAAATATCCTTGCAGTATTCATAAATAATTTTTTTTATTTACACCACATATTTATCCCAAAGCCCATACTTTTCTTTGATTTTCCCTTTGGTAAAGGAAAGTGCCGTTATAATAACACCAGCTA
The DNA here is from genome assembly GCA_963803685.1 of uncultured Cytophagales bacterium. Taxonomy (GTDB): domain Bacteria; phylum Bacteroidota; class Bacteroidia; order Cytophagales; family Cyclobacteriaceae; genus Marivirga. The sequence continues at coordinate 11,634 of CAWDNW010000002.1, read as the reverse complement.
GACTACTGCTTATTGTAAGCATCATTATACTGTCCTCAATCATCCAGGGCATCACTGCCAGTGCCAAGCCTAACAATACATTGAAATAACGAAAACTTCTAAGTACTTCAGCCATAGCCACTACCGCAAAAACGATCACCAGTGCTCCTCCCAAGTGATTCAAATTAGCAGCGGAAGTTTCTATCCCCATTTGGAAAATCGAAGGAGACAACATCAGCCACAGCCCAATGATTACAGAAATAGTTAATTGCCATGGGGCAGTCATTCCCCATATTGATGATTTGAAAACCTTCCATGGGCTATCAACAAATGTTGCCAATTCAGGAGACCGTTGGTCGTTTTCAGTTGAAAGGGCATCGCCTCCTTTCCAAAATACTTTCCATAGCGAATCCCCTTTTTGTTTTCGCTGTACCATGTGTTGCCACATAGCAATAACCTCATCGATCTGTAAGGGAATCATAGGAAGCATAATAATAGCAGAAAACAAGCAAAGAGCACACCAGGCACCTACGGTAAGTGGCTGGGAAACCACTAAGAATATACTCACAAAACCTAGTGGAATGACCAAAATACCAAAAAAGGTGACCATCCATGGCATTGTACGCCATCGGGAAGTGCCGCCCATATATCCCATCAGAAATTCCAAAGTATAAGCGAGTGTGCCCAAGGCTGCATCTGAAATGGGGAAACTATGAGACATATCGGAGTTCAAAACGTTTAACGTGCCTTCACCAAAAAATGGATCCCAGACAGTATCAATATAGCCTAATTGAAATGCGCCCAAATAGCGAGAGGCCAGCCACCCGATAAATGCCAGCCCAATCATAAGTGAGCGCTGCGGCCAGCTGGAGGGATTATAACTCCAACCTGTGGGTACATTGCCCCCCATTTTCATAAATAGGATCATATTGGGCATGCCGGGTATGAGGATGGATAAGGCAATAATTAAGGCCCCAACCATAGTGCTGTTATAATAAGCTAGGGCTGTTGGTGCCCAAAAAATGAACGGAGCCATACTAATCCATATTCCAATAAAACATATGATCCAAACACTATAAGGACGGTTAGGCTTTAAGGATCGCCAGCCAAAAATAACAAGTAATAACCCACTAATGATATCGCTCCAATTCATGGCGATAATACGATCACTAAGCGACAACCAGACAGGTCTTCCCCCTGCCGGTGATACCACATTCTTTCCATAATCAAAAGTGAGTGGCGAAGCGATCATCCAAAAACCTAGCAATACAATGACCCAGTAGACCCAAAGCGTTTGTTTATGGTGATCCTTCAGCATTTTCATGCGGTCACCTTCGCTCATTTTCATGGCGCCCATGTCCATGTGTTCATGCCCTTGCATGCTGTCATGCTTTTCCATATCCATCATCGGCCTGGTAACACCACGTGAACCCATCCCTTCCATGTTGTGAGCTTGTTCTTCCCCTTTGGGTACAAGCTTCATCCCGCACCTAGGGCATTTGCCCGGTTTATCACTGATAATTTCAGGATGCATGGAGCAAGTGTATTGTGTGCCTTGTTTTTTGTCACCCTTCTTAGGATCGTGACTGTGCATTTCATCTTTCATGTTTTCCATAACCCTATTACATTTATACTTCCTTCCGTAGACGATAATCCTTTCCAAGTATAGTTTATTTTACTGTTGCTCCTTTTCTTTGTTCTTCTCGTCTTTTGCAAGCTTAATTAATTCTTTTAGCGTACCCGTATCATTCACTGTCACTTGACTATTTTTTATAGCATTGTTATCCGACACTAAATTCAAATCCATACTTAATTTATATTCGACTTTTCCTCCTTTTCTGATAAGCGGACCTATGCTTTTAAAAATGTGGGAAAACGAAATGCGCAGAGGTAGTAGTACTTCCGTACTGTGCTGTTGTTTAATATCAATTTCTCCCAATTCTGCTCCGGTAATCCAGGGATGGCCACCGAGCGAAAACTTATATTTCAAATTTTTAAACTGGAGAGGAAAGTTATTCCTGTTTCCTATCATCACCTTTAAAAACAGGGTAACACCCTGTAGGTTAAGTGAATCGTGAGATAATTCCATTATCCGTGCCGTGGAAATATATAACAGGGGAAGCAGTTTCTCTGCATCTATATTATATTCCTTTTTGAAAGGGTTGTGTAAATGAACAGTAGCTTCAATTCGGTAAACCACACTATCTTTTTCCTGTTTATCCGCTCTGCTGAGTGTAGATAGCAGTTTATTGTTATTAATAGTTATTGGCAAGTCAATCCAAGTGCTGTTCCATTTTCTTATGGTGAGTGATTTTTTATATGTGCTTTTTATCACCTCCGTTTCACCGATAAATAGTTTGTATTGAAGACTATCGGCCGTAAGATCAAAAGACAATGGATTGTGGATATGCAATTTTGCATGCAAGTTGATTTTATCTGAACTTAAATACGTTATTTCAATAACTGCCATCTCAAGACGAGGAGTTAACAATGTGCGGTAAGGGCTTTTATTTTTTGAATAATGATAATATTGCACAGCAAAAAATGCTACAATAAACAGAAGAATTAGAGCGAGTAACCCGAGTACAATCCGTTTGGCTTTCATAAACATTTACGATTAGTGCATAGCTAAATCCGTGCAACGATTCTATTAATTCAATTTATTCACCTGATAAAATTTCTTGGGATTAGCCTTTAAGTTTTCAATCATCTTGGGCAATGTCTCTCGTAAACCGTGTTTAGGCTTCCAACCCAGAATCATTTTAGCTCTGGAACTGTCCATTTCAAAATGATCATTAGCAAGATCGATCATCCAAGGTTTAATAAAAGCTTTCCCAAATAAGTTCTGCATAAATGCCCCCATTTTGGCAAACCACTTTGGAATAGCGATGATGGGCATTTTTTCACCATGGATTTCTGTACTGATGATGTCTTGCAACTCCTTGTACGATAAAGTTTCTTCATCTCCAATATTGATAATTGTTTCTGACGGGAGTTCTTTCCTTTGGTCTACGGCCAAAGCTATTGCATCGATGACATCATCTCTGTGTACATAGGTGCTGCCATGGGCTGTATTGGCCGGATAGAGTCGTGCTGCAATTTGTTTTTCGTAAATACGCTGAACTTGATTGGTGATAGGTATTGAACTACCATCTTCGCTGTATACGCCTGCTATGCGCATCATCACTACAGGAATTTCGCCTCGTTTTTCATGCATTACTTTTTCGGTCGTTACTTTCGATTTTGGATAATCCCATTTAGGTTCCAATGGTGAATCTTCTGTAATGAGCACCCCCGGAGAGGAAGGTTTGTAAACCAGCATGCTACTTGAGAAAATGAATTGCTCCACTTCAAAATCCTGTAGGAATTTTAAGAGTCGTTCTGTGCCTTTGACGGTCACTTTATCGTACAGATCGGAGGGTTCCCCTAAAAAATCATAATAGGCGGCAAGGTGCACTACCGCAGCTATTTTGTTGCCATAGGCATAGCGAACTCTTTTGAAAGCAAAATCCATTCGATCATCGCTCGTAAGATCCACACATACACATTCAGCTTCTATAGGCGGAAAAGGATAGCCATCTTGGTCAAATCCAACTACGTGGTATTTTTCAGCCAGCTTATGAATCAAGGTCGAGCCTATCATTCCACTGCTTCCTGTCACAATTACTACTTCGGTTTTGTTTTTCATTTTATAATTATATTTCTTGACTTTTCATGCACTATCAAACTAACTCAATCATCGGTACTTTTTATTAAAAGATATATTGTAAACCGAAGCTACCAAAGCCCCAAACAGCCACCCGAGTATAAACATTTCCACCAGTCCGATCAATGCTTCTGTCCAAGGGACGTCCATTCTGATCAGCGAAGTTGTGTCTAGCCCGTGTAGCAAACTGTTAAAAAACAGAATGGTGCCTTCACGGCCTACGGTGGACATGAGTATAATGCAGCCCAAGTAGAATACCACACCTGCTACTCCCCATGATAATGCGAATTTCTTAATGTTGATGTGTTGCATGATCCTTTTCGTTTTTTGATTGTTTTTCTTCTCTATTGTTGTGCCCAGTATGTCCTCCATGTCCTCCATGCCTACCCATCATAAAGAGATGAGCTACGAAAAATATGATGATGAATATAAAAAGTGAATTGGATCCGTTGAACCCAAAAACGGGTAGCAGGAATAGTAAAAGGAATATCCCCAGACATCCTATTAACATCCATAGCATGTGATTTTTCATTGTTGCAGGTTTTTAATGGTGGAAAGTGTGTTTCTCTACTCCAATCTTTTCTTTGTTTTTCATCAAAGTTTCCTTGTCCATCATGCCTTCTTTGTGCATCATCTCCATCATCTGTCCCATCATATTGGGTCTATCTTTCATCATGGTCATCATTTGGGAGCACATGGATGAATCTGAGTCAGCCATATTCATCATATTGCTCATCATACCACGCATCATTTCGGGCTTTTGCTTCATCATGGCCTTCATATCTGCATTGTCAGACATCATTATATTCATCATGTCACCATTACCTTTCATCATCTGCGTGTGGTCATCTTCCATCATTTTAGCCATCAATTCTTGGGAGTATTCATGATCAGCAATGATGGTATTGTATATTTCTTTGCGGCTGTCCTCATTTTTCAACATTGTACTTACATCCTCCTGTTGTTGACAAGCAGATAAAGTTGCTATTGCTAAAGTGAACGCGATTACTGTTTTCAATGTGTTTTTCATATCGTTATTGTTTAAGATTTATGCTTAGTATAGGTGTTTCAGCATGATTTGCCAGGCTTTCAGTAATGCTCTTACCCATCAGGTTAAAGAAGCCTGACCTTCCATGGGTACTTAGTGCAATAAGATCAGCATTTACAGATTCTGAAAACTTTAAAATACCGCGTTCTTCATTTAGCGAATTGTAGATGTTGGTGGTGCAGGTTCCTCCTCGAGGACAGGTTTCGTGAAAAGCATGCATTTTCTCAAGGCTCCTGTCCGTCTCCTCAAATGAAAATGGGACATTGACATAAAGAAGATGCATATTGGATTCGTTGAGATCAGCGAACTTCACCACCGTTTTGAAGGGTTCTTTGACATCTTCTTCAAAATTGGATGCAAAAACCACATTTTTAACGGGCCACTTAGACTTTTCTTTGATGATCAACACGGGTACAGTAGCATCTCTGAGGACCTTTTGCGCATTGGATCCGATAAACATTTCTTTTGCACCCGATGCACCATGTGAACCCATTACTACAAAATCATGGTTATGATGTGGAATATGCTTCAGTATTTCTTCTCTTCCAACATCAAATACCAGAAACTGTTGTGCCTTCAGGCCCTTTGTTTCTGCTTTTTTTACTAATTTATTAAGCTCGTTTTTGGCATGCCCTATTTCCTTTAATGTTTCAGGAAATCTTTCTTCTTTTTCCTTATCTAGTTTCACCCACGGTACTGGTGTGATCAACAAGTGCAAAAAATGAATCTCTGCATGAGATTGCTCTGCCATGGAAATGGCAATATCCGCAGCCCGCATGGCTGTTTCGGAAAAGTCTGTAGGTACTAAAATATTCTTCATGAGTCTTGGTTTTCTATGTCAGGTGCTAAGGTTTTAACCTTTAACAAATTCATCACCTCGGTGATGTAAATAATGCCATCTCCGGAATGAGCCGTTTTCCCATATTCATGAATGATCTCCAGTATTTTTTCCACCTTCATGTCAGGTACTACTATTTCTAGCTTTTCAATTTTAGAATGAGAAAATGTATGTCTCAGAGAGGGGAAGTCATTATGTTCATCGGTGTAGTGACCAGTACCCTCACCTTCAAAAATAGTTAAGCAACAAATTCCTTCTTCACGCAAATGATTTACAATAGCTGATAATCTGTCCGGCCTGACGAAAGCTTTTATTTCTTTCATTTTTGTAATGTGTTTTTGATATCCTCAAACTCCTCCTTACTAATTTCTCCATTTGCATATCTCTTTTTCAAAAGATCCAATGGAGTTTCCTTTTTCGTCTTTTGTCCGGGGATATCCCAAGGCGTGGCAAAAATCCAAATCATAAAAATCACCCAAATCACCCACCAGATGATGTGCATGCCGCCATAATGTCCTTCAAACCAATGCATAGTATCTATTTTTAAATTTTACTAACTTTTAAAATTCCAGTATCAAGCCACTACAGACTCGCACTTACTCAAATTTAGCATATTGTCCCGCACTGTATTTTTGATATCTTGTCTTTGTTGTATGATATTTTGCAGACATTCAGCTGTCTTTTTCATTAGAGTACTATCTTTACACTGATGAGTTTGAAACAACTTCTTTTATTGTATAAGGCCCTACTTTTTTAAGGTGGGTTTGCAATTCGTCAACAGCAATCGGTTTATTCATGGTAATAATTGCTCCTTGAGGTTTCAGATGTACTTCTGCTTCTGTGACATCAGGCACTTGCAACAATGCCCGTTTTACATTGCTCACACAACCGCCACAACTCATTCCTTGTAATTCATATCTCTTTTTCATGCTTTTTGATTTTAGATTTTACTGATTTCATTATTACTTTTTTAGCCTTTATTACTGAATCGCTTTTCAGCGTGTTTTTCTGATTTTCTAGCGCTACTTTATGCCAATACCCCTCCATCTAATACCAATTGAGTGCCGTTGCAATAACTCGAATCGTCAGATGCTAGATAGATGAATGCTTTCGCCACTTCTGCTGGAGTGCACAGGCGTTTCATGGGCGTAGCGGCTACCCATTGTTTGCGTATTTCTTCAGGGGCTGCACTGAGCAAGGGTGTTTCAACGTAGTAAGGACAAAGGGCATTTGCACGAATGTTTTGAGCCCCATATTGAATGGCTATATTTTTTGTAATGCCAAGAACACCATGTTTTGCAGCAGTATAGGGTACCAATCCAGGTTCTGCTTTTAGGCCACCTAAAGAAGACATATTGACAATTACTCCTCCTCCTTGTTTAAGGAATTGCTGCAGTTCATATTTTACACAATAGAATTGCCCTGTGAGGTTCACACTGATTATTTTATCCCAAATATCTTCCGGCATATCGTGAATTCCTGAATAAGTGCTGCCAATACCTGCGTTATTAAAAGCGATGTCAAGCCTTCCAAATTTTTCAACCGTTAAATTGATAGCCTTTTTTACAGTATTAACATCCGACACATCCACGGGTACAAAAAGCATTTGGCGCCCAATGCGCTTATTTCTTTTAGGGTCTGTTCATGATCGCTTCCCGGAAGGTCTGCCACAACTACTGTGGCGCCTTCCCTTGCGGCTGCTAGTCCGGAGGCTTTTCCAATTCCAGAATTACCACCGGTTATAAATACTATTTTATTTTCGAGTCTTTTCATTTGTTTATGATTGTTTTTTTACTGATTTCGCATTTAGCGTATCTCATTTTCAATAAATCCAAAGGCCTTTCCATTTTCGTCCTTTGACTGAAAATGTCCCAAGATGTTTCGATACTATTTTACATTTTTGATATCCTGAAACTTCAAAAATAACTTTCCCGTCCATTATTGAATGTTTTCTTTAGGCATCCTTAATAGCAAATTAAGTTTTAGGTATAGAATATGTCCATACCGGACAATCCATAAGATTGACAACATCTTCGGCAACACTCCCTGAAAACAAATGAGCTAAACCTTTGCGGCTATGTGTACCCATAGCAATCATGTCTGCCTTAATTTCAGTAGTAAAATTCATAATTGCCTCTTGCTCGTAAAAATGATTTCGTGTATTCAGGGTATAGTTCTCAAAACCAAATTTTCTGACATAATCTTCCATCATAACTTTTTCATCGGCTGTCCTTTTCATATTATGAGGAGTATTCACCTGTAAAAAATGAAGCTTCGCTGAAAAGAAATTTTGTAATTCTTTTAAATGTGTCAATAATCTATTTTGATCAGGATCAAGTGTAGTGGGAAATACAATGTTTTTAATAACTGACAACTTGTGTGACTTCCTCACGGCCAATACAGGCAATGGAGATAAGCGAACAATCTTTTCAGTATTTGAACCTATAAGGAATTCTTTAAACCCAGAGGCCCCTTGGGTACCCATTACTATCAAGTCTGCTTTGTATTCCTCTGCAATATGTAGAATGGTTGTAGTGGTGGGACCATGTTCTACCAACGAGCGAACCCTTACTGCCTCCTTCACCCATTTGCTTTTCATTTCCTCAAGACTCTTTTCGGCCTTCACCTTTAGGTCTTTTAAATAATTCTCCCCAAAATAGCTTTCTGAAATCTGCATCGTATCATGCAAGCCGGGGACATCTAGTGCATGAAATAAAATGATTTCCCCCTTACTTTTATGCACTATCTTAACTGCAAATTCGAAAGCTTGAATTGCCGAATCAGAAAAATCACATGGTACAAGTATTTTTTTCATTGATGAAGTTTTAATTACAAAGTATTATTATTGGCAGAATGAAGCTTACTCCTTAAAATGGATCATTCAAGTCGCTTACTCGAATAAGCTTCTTATTAACAAACTCCTGAATTCCCAACTCTGATAGTTCACGGCCAAAGCCTGAACGTTTTGTTCCACCAAAAGGAAGATCGGCTTGTGTCCATGTAGGGTGGTTGATAAATACCATACCGGTGTCAATCTGATCCGCCACTCTTTTACCACGCTCGATGTCTTGTGTAAACACTGATCCACCCAAACCAAAATCGGAATCATTGGCCAGATCAATAGCGGCCTGCTCGTCTTTTACCACATAGAAAGATGCCACCGGGCCAAATAATTCTTCGTGATAGGCAGCAATGCCAGGCTTCAAACCTGTGAGTATGGTAGGTTCCATAAAGGCACCTTCACGATCTGCACGTTTACCGCCCAGTAGCACTTTTGCTCCTTCATCAACAGAACGTTTCACCTGATCGGTTAAATGAACTGCGGCTTCTTCACTACTCATTGGTCCTAGTTCTGTTGCAGGATCCATCGGATCACCCACTTTCATTTTTAATAACTTCTCCTTAAACTTTTGAATAAATGTATCGGCTATGGCTTCCACTGCAATAAACCGCTTGGAGGCAACACAACACTGCCCATTGTTATTCATCCTTCCAACAACTGCCCAGTCTACCGTTTTATCCATATCGGCATCTTCCAGTATAATGAACACATCATTACCGCCTAGCTCCAGCACCACCTTCTTCAAATGTTTTCCAGCTTCGGAAGCTACACTTGCACCGGCCTCTTCACTTCCTGTTAAGGAAACGCCTTTTATTCTTTTATCAGCAACCAATGCTGAGGCACGTTTACCGGAGATAAATAGATTGGTGTATAATCCTTCAGGAGCATCAGCTTCGTGGAAGAGATCTTCAATGGCAGCCGCACATTGTGGCACAATAGAGGCATGCTTCAGTAAAATGGTATTGCCTACCATAATATTAGGCGCTGCAAAGCGAGCTACCTGATAGAAAGGGAAATTCCAGGGCATTACGCCTAATAATGCGCCAATAGGACTATTGCGAATGATTGCCTCCCCATATTCCGGATTAAGGACTTTATCGGCAAGAAATGCTTCTCCATTATTTGCATAATAGTCAAAGATATCGGCACTCAAGTCAATTTCTCCTTCTGCCTGAGCGAGTAGTTTGCCCATCTCTAAGGTGATGGTTTTGGCCAATTCTGATTTCTTGACTCGCATAAGCATGGCTACTTTATGTAGCAGATCGGCTCGGTGTTGGTAGCTGGTTTCTTTCCAACTCATAAACGCCACCTGCGCTTTGGCCACCTTGGTGTCAACGGACTTCTCTGTCATTTCTTCGAACGACTTTACCGTCTTATTGGTGTTTGGATTAACTGTTTGAATGGACATCTTGTAATAATTTAAATGTACTAGTAAAGGGCTTTCCTTTTCTATTTATTTGATTTGACTGAAAAAATGCTTTGATTTCATCTTTTCAATTAGTTAAGTAAGAATTTACTGTATGGCTATCAGGTCAATTGAGTAAACAATGGTAAAGTGTCAAACCCTTTATGATTTGCACTTATCCAAAAATAGCACATTTTAATACTCTCTATTCTTAAAAGCTTGTCTTTGATGTATGATATTTTGTTAATAGAGTAATCATCTTTTTTGTGCTGGTATTTTCACTCAGCTTGTCAAAACTCCTGAATAATGCCTTGTTTTGAAGATTGCTATTATCAATGAGTAGCCCTTTTAAACCATCTTTTGTCTGTATACCATAAATAACAGACTTACCTGCTGTATCATCTTTTTCATCAAACCGATACAACTCTGAAATATTCAGATCCTCAATTTGAAAACAGGCGCACAGATCCTTACATTCCAGGCAATCTTCCTTATTGTTGAAATTATAGCTGTAGCCTTTTTCTCTTAAATCGCCCAATGCTTTAGATAAGGTCTTGTAGTATCGGTTCTCATTCCTCAACTCTTCTTTGTAACCAGAAGCCGAAATACCGGTAACGCGCCTAAATTGACTGGATAAGTAATGAACCGAGCTATATCGAAGTTTAACAGCAATCTCACTTAAGTTCATCTCGTCATATTTTATCAGTTCCTTTACCCGATCCACCCGTTTATTTATGTAATAGGCCTCAATCGTCATGCCCTCACTTTTTGAAAAGAGCTTGCTAAGAAAATTGTAATTTTTACCGATCTCGTGAGCCAGAAAATCAGACAACATAATCTCCTTTGAGGACACTTCTAGTTTTTCCAAGTATTGGTGGATTTCAAGCTTAATTTGTTCCATGAGGATTTTCTCTCTATTCTCAAGTAATTCAAACCCAAAAGGATTCAACCTGGAAGCGATTATACCTTTGGTTAGGCTCTCAGGTATCTGTGCTGTAACATACCCACGCCGTATTGTTGAAATAATTGCTCCAAGTTCTTCTAGTTCTTTTTGTACGACTAGTATGCATCTTGGAGATACCATATTTTTAATATTCAGATTTAATGTTTTCATCTGTTCCGGGGGTTAAATTTTTAATAACACTCGTTTACATATCTACTTTATTTTCATTCAGCCAACTTGTTTTTCAGGTTGTTATTCTTTTGTTCTATAGCTACGATCTTATTTAAGTAATTAATCCTAATCTCTTCCTGTATCCGGTTCATGGTTGATTTTAATTCCTTGATCCTGAACTGATTATGTTATATTTTTGTGACAATTCAATTTTGAAATAGCTGAAAGTCGCTTTCCGTACCGGGAGCCATATGCTTATTATTAAAGATACAGTTATGATTATCAACGCTGTTACACATTATTGGCAATAAGTTACATAAGTCGCGGTTTCTCAAGCCGCTTAGATCTTTTGTTCCGGAGTTTTCTGAAATAGGAGGTAGTCATTCCATTGTAAGAATAGGGGTAATCTCCATCAATCGATTTTTTTACTAGATTCTTCTTTCAACTTGTCAGAAAGTCTCTTGTACAATGCGTTGTTTTGGAGATTACTGTTGTCAATAAGTAGTCCTTTTAAACCATCCTTTGTTTCTATACCATAGATAACTGACTTACTTGCTGTATCTTCTTTTTCATCAAAGCGATAGAACTCTGAAACCTCCAAGTCCTCAATTTGAAAACTGGCACAGAGATCCTTACATTCAAAACAATCATTCTTTCTATTGAAATTATACGTGAAGCCTTTTTCCCTGAGGTCGTCTAATG
>CAWDNW010000001.1:695000-4912337 GCA_963803685.1 uncultured Cytophagales bacterium | reverse complement strand
CTTCAGATAAGTTCTTATAGTATTGGTTCTCCTTATTCATCACTTCTTTATAGTCAGATACAGAAAGGCCGGTAACCCGCTTGAATTGGCTCGACAAGTAATGCACAGAACTGTAGCCGAGCTTGATCGCAATCTCACTTAGATTAAGCTCATCGTATTTAATGAGTTCTTTTACCCGGTCTACTCTTTTGTTGATATAGTGGGCTTCAATTGTTATTCCTTTGTTCCTTGAAAATAGCTTACTTAAAAAGTTGTAATTTTTTCCGAGTTCATGGGCAAGGAAGTCGGAAAGCATTACTTCTTTGGAGGTGCTTTCCAACTGCTCCAAATAATGTTGAATGCCTAGCCTTATCTGCTCCATCAAGACTTCTTCTTTGTCTTCAAGCAACTCAAAGCCATAAGTATTCAACTGGGATTCTATGATGTCTTTGGAGACACTTTGGGGTATTTGTATTGAAACATAACCTAACCTAATTGTTAAAACATTCGCACCAAGCTCTGTCAATGTGTTTTTTACCACCAGAATACATCTGGGGCATACCATATTTTTGATATTTAGATTTATAACTTTCATCTGTTTGGGTTTTACTTTTCTGGTAGAGGGAGTCAGAGGCTAGCTCCTTATTGGCTCAAAAGGATAATACCTTTAAAGGCAACCTAGACCGGCTACAGGAAAATGTGATCAATAGAAAATTGATTAAGAAAATAAGACTAACAGATTTGCATGCGTAGAATGAAGCAAACGGACTATGGTCAGCCTAACAGATGAATTCTAATTAAGGAAGGATTGAATAGAAATACGAATATGTAAACCACTTATAGGCGGTGGAAGATTAGTATATAAAAATGGAAGTAATTGTTGATCGAATATTTCCGTTTTAAAATTTACTACATACACCTGATACAGCACATTAAAGATGGGAGTTTCAACTGGTGTTTGCTTTAGCTCATATTTGATTAATGAGGCATAGAGGTTATTTACTACTTCATCACAGCATTCTTCCTCCTTGTCTCCATCAAGGCTATGGTTATCATCATCATGATGATTTGTAGTGGCATCGTGATGATCATGGTCATGAGCTTTTTTTGGATGATAATCCGCTTCTTTAACAACGGCAGGGTAATTCCCCCAGGAGATCAAGCCCAAATCGCAAAGCGCATCGCACACGAATACACTCATAAACCCTGTTAAAAGCAGGATTACTATGTATTGTTTCATTTGATGCAGTTCTCTTATCATTACCATTTGGTTTGATAATTATTTTACGTAAAGTACGATAAAATTAAAAGTAAACCTAATGACAAATATTTGATTAAAACATGATAGAAATCATGTTTTAATCAATTTACTTAGTGAGCATGTCCTTCGCCTGAGTCTAGAAACTTCCATTTTGAGCCTATAGCCTCAATATGAACAAGCTGAGCCCCATAATGACCCGTGCGGGACACAGTATAAGCCGATGCGATGAGTAGCACGGCAACAACGGCTACTGCCCACCGTTTTTGTTTGAAAATAAACTGGCTAATATCTTGCCCCATAAATCCGGCAATGCTTAAATAAATTGTCCAGTCGGCCCATTTATCATGCTGCTCTAACAATAAAATTAGCGTGTTCTGTTAAGTCAATGGTGTGAGGGTGAAAAGTGCGGCCAGAAAGATAGGCTCCTCAAGCTCCAGCGAAGACGAGTCCTGTTATTACCCAGTCTATTTCCTTCTTAAGAAAGATCACATTGGAAAGGGATAAAAAGGCTCCAACCAATAACAATACAATCGGAAAATGCACAAGTAGAGGGTGAAGATTAGGAAAATCGTCCAGATCCACAGTCACCTTTTTGCAATTCAAATAACGGTTTTAAGGAATTGTGTTGACTGCGTTTTCTTAAATCGCACATTTTAGAGAAATGCAACTTAACTTTTTATTTTATATCGATTTCTTTGACATTCCAACCATCACTAATCAATAAATGGCGTAACTGTTCTTTGCGAAGATCATCTGAATTAACTCCTTCAGTCTCATTTTCTCTTTGAAGTCGTGGAATAAAGGCCGCACTCATTTTGTCCAAATAGCTATCAACAGCCTGAACCAGAGGTTTTAGTTTATGGGGCAGGGATTCAGAGTTATCTTGAATGGAGATTAGCAAACCATTTAATTCCCATAGACCAAAAGAAAAGGAGGCTTTTTTATCCATGCTGAAAAAATAATGTAAAATAGGATATGCCAAATGGTTCTGAATATGACGGTTGATCATATTCCTAAGTGTGGATTCATTTTCGTACAAATACTTAACTTTATTCTCGTATTCGTCAAGTAACATCATGTCGGTTATAAAAAGTGCGAGTGACCTCTTGTGAATAACCGCTGATGAAACTGATATAAGATAGGTCATGGCAGTAGTTATAAAAATAAATCCTGAAAATGAAAAAATACCAATTACAATTTGCCAAAGTGACGTACCAGGTTTGAAATCGCCATTTCCCATAGTTGAAAGCACGTATCCACTATAGTAAAACTTTTCGGATAAATCAGCTGCAAGTTCGTTGGAGCTAGTAACTACAGATAGATCATCGGACAGTATTAAAATATAAAACCCTAACCATAAGCCTCCAATCCACCAAATTATAAGTGATAGTATAACGGACATCCCGGAATACTTAAGAACTCTTCTTGTTTTTAAGGCATAATTCATTTTTAAAAATAGCGTTGAAATCAAGGCAGATAATCTGGAGGAAATCGCACCTGCCCCATTGATGGAGATGACAGTGAAAAAAAAGTCATACCCTACTGTGAATAGCAAAAAAATAGAAACTATAAATAGTGAAAAGTGCATTTAACGCTTTATTAAACCTTAATAGTAAATATTAATTAGTTATTTTCCCATTTTATTGTGTTGAGTAACTCCTTTGTAAAATTTGTAAATAGAAGCTATGCTAGCTGGTATAGCGACGATGTAGTGAAATATGCCTTCAAAACCTTTACTATAAGTTATACTTACTATTAACAGCGCCACGAAGAGCCACATAATTCCATACCCAATTTCCCCACACACCTCTTTTTTCTTTGATTGCAATTCATAATCCATTTTCATATTGATAAATTTTTTCGCCCTCTGGTATTATTCGTTTTACGACCGCTACAAGTCATGGTTTTAATGATCTTCTGGTTATTACAAATATAATCAATGGTAAAATAGAAAACTGCAAGACTGGCGAAAGGCCTACTTCTACAAATGGAAGCATTGGCATGGCGTCAGCATACGACCAATCACCTCGCCAGGTATGCCACATCTCCGCCGAAACAGCACCCATAAAACCGACGAGTATTAATATGAAAGTCCTGGTAAATTTTAAGTGTTTAATCCAATAAACGTTTTTGTATATAAGGCCAAATAAAAAGAGTAGAACAAACACCATCAGCACATCAGCTACAGAAGCCAAAGCACAAAATGAAATGTGTTCCAAATCATATTTATATCCTTTATAAAGAAATCCCTGTGCTACTTCCCATACAAAGTTTAATAAAAAGGCTACAATAGCTGCAGTAGCTATGAAGTACTGATAATTTCGCTTATCTGCTACCTTCCTGAAAAAATGGATATATAAAGTAATGACTAGCGTTAAGGTAATCACTGGCACAACGAAAATACTAAAACTTAGATTATTCATTATTTTGTCCTTGTCTTTAAAAACCACTTTTCTCCAAAGAAAATAAGTAATAGTGAAATTGCCGCTACGGCAATTAAGAGTAAATCGGTGCTCCCTTTAATCCATAAAAAGGCTCCAAGCACCACAATATCCAGCACAATAGTGGATAAAAGTATTGCTCCGTTTGCCTTGATTTCTTTCCGTAAATGTTTAAAAACACCCCACTGTACTATCACGTCCATGATTAAGTAAAAAATTGCTCCTAAAGAAGCAATTCGGCTTAAATCAAAAAATATGGTAAGTACAATGGCTATTACTACAGTATATACCAACATGTGCTTTTGTATATTGCCCGGCATCCCAAAATGTTTATGAGGTATAAGCTTCATTTCGGTAAGCATGGCCGTCATTCTGGAAATGGCGAAAATATTAGCCAACACACTGGATACAGTAGCAATGATGGCAATGCCTACGGTAAACCACAAGCCGTACTTTCCAAATGCAGGTTTGGAGGCTTCTGCCAAAGAGTAATCTTTAGCTTCAATAATCTTAGGAACAGAGAGATTGACTGATACTGCGAATGCAACCAATAAATAAACAATCGTACAGATAATCAGTGATATCCATATTGCCCTTCCTACGTTTTTATGAGGCTTTTCTATCTCCCCTCCGCTATTAGTAATAGTGGTAAATCCCGCAAAGGCAAGAATAGCCAAGGCGAGTGCTCCTAAGTAACTCATTGCGGAATAGTTATCTGGTATGGCTGTAGGTACAGCCTCTGAAAATGAAAAACCAGCCACCCACAGGCCTCCAATAGCAAAAATGATGATCCCTCCAATTTTAACAATTGCCATGATAAAGGAAACCTTGTCCACTACTTTATTCCCCGATATATTGATGATAAAAACAAGTATCAATAAGGCTACTCCTAGGCCCGGAATCCACAGGCTGTTCTCGCCCATATCGAATAATTGTAGGGTGTAAGAACCAAATGTACGAGCTACCAGGCTTTGGTTAATAATCATTGCAAAGGCCATTAAAAGTGCGGCAAAAGCTGTAATTAATCCTCTGCCATAGGCCTTTTTCAGATACATGGCAATGCCGCCAGCAGATGGATAAGCATTTGACATTTTTATATAGGCATAAGCACTAAATCCTGATATAACAGCACCTAGCAAAAAAATGAAAGGAAACAATGCACCTGAGAGTTCGGCCACCTGCCCCAGCAAGGCAAAAATAGCTGCTCCAATCATCACCCCGGTACCTAAAGAGATAGCTCCTGTGAGTGATAGGCTGTTCTTCTTATATTTTCCCACTTTCTATTTGGTCTTTTTCAGTTCTGCTTTTTTTTCTTCAAACTCCGCTTTGTCAATATCTCCTCTGGCATAGCGGTTTTTGAGTGTCTTCATTGCTGAATCATCATGGTGACTGTCAGCAGTTTTTCCGCTGTTCTTTTGGAAGATACCGCCCCTGCCCAACGCCACAATTAAAACTACAATGAGTATTACGCCAACTATCCATCCTATCATCATAACTTGAGTATTTTTAAGTGTAAATTATTATACCTCAAAGGTTTTCAACTACTGATTTAAGCTTTGATCTAATTTGTTCGGCTATTTCAGCTAAGTCATTGTTATCTACCGCCAGCATGGATGCTACAGGGTCTACAGCAGCAACCTCAACACCTCCCTCTATTTGCTGTACTATGACATTACAAGGTAACATAGCACCTATTTTATCCTCGGCCAATAATGCTTTGTGCGCAAAAGGTGGATTGCATGCACCTAGAATCTTGTAAGGGCGAAAATCTTCATCAAGCTTCTTCTTTAGCGTTTCCTGTATATCAATTTCAGTAAGGATGCCAAAGCCCTCAATTTTCAGCGCTTCTGTTACTTTTTGTACCGCTTCATCGAAGCTTATACCTTTTAATGTTTTCTCGTGATAGTATTTCATATGTATCAGTTTATTTTTAACGGTCACATGGAATTCACATCAAAAACATTCATCCTTAGGTTGATATAATCAGGATTCTGATTTTAAGCTCATTTCATGTGTATGAGTTTTTGCTTATTTCTATATGTAATGAATTTTTTTATGAAAGCCTGTAACAATTGTCACATAATACATCGCTGCTGCTTTAGAAAATCGACTAAGTTGATCAGCCTACTATTCAGTCATATTTCGTGTTTCTTCTTCAAGCGAACCTTCAAACTTTGGTAAAGGCCTATTTTGCTGCTCTTTCTCGGTTGTTACCATGCCATTTTCTTTAATATCTTTTATCAACCATTCCATCTCCATAATTTCTCTGCGCTGTGCTTTAATAATTTCGTCAGCGAGTTTCCTTACCCTTACATCCTTTATTTGAGCACGCTCACTTGTCAGAATAGCAATTGAATGATGTGGAATCATTCCTTCCATATAGTCAACACCCGTGACGGTGACCTGACTTCTCACCAAGCCAATACCACCCGCAATAAGCACTATTCCCAACACGATGATTGCTATGTTTACATTACGCTTTTTATACATATTCAGCATGAAGAGGAGCATTATAATGACCATAGCCCCAGCCATAATCAGCGTCATAAAAAACCTTGTTTCACTAAACCAGAAATGATCAATAATCTGGTATGAATGGGTATACATCAGAAAGAACATTGCCACCATTGAGGTTGCAATCATTGCAAAAAATTTACCGTAATTGCTACCGTTACTATTTTTGTTTTTCATCTTTTTTAAAGTTTAGGTTATAAAAATTCTATTCTATTTAAAATCTAATTGAAAGCCCTCCACCAGCGCCAAAGCGGTTGTCGTAGCTAGCCATTAGAGAAAAATTCCTGCTTAAAAAATATTCAACCCCTGCAGACCAAGTGGTTTCACCTTTATAGTTAATTGGCTCATTCGTTCCTTCTCTTGTCAAGGTATTTACCCATCCGAAATCAGCTTGGTACTCATAATTACCAAAAATGGCCGTTTTGGGTAAAATCATAATCTCCCTGCTTAGCCTAATTTCAGGCCTTAACTTATTATCAACTCTTAGATCTAAATTGAACATATAGGGTGTGAAAAAGCGAATCCCTGCGATAGCTGTTGCAGATAACTGATCCAAGCTATTCTCGATTTCATTTTCCACATTTACTCCAGCGAACACTCTGAAGTAATCGTATAAATAACGTTCATATGTAAACTCAGCTTCCATATTCTCATTATATCCGACTTCAGCCCCTAAATTAAATTGGTTTCTCGTGTTGGATGAAACCAAGTTGAGCTCTGTCATGTGTGAACCGACATCAGCCATGCCCCAAGAGTAAAAGTGATTTGTTTCTTTTACCAGTTTAGAGACTGGAAACTCGGCCATTCTGGGGTCGCGAGCTGTATCGTAACTATACACTCGAGCCATGCCGCCCATCATATGATACAGCACATGGCAGTGAAAAAACCAATCACCATATTCATTGGCATCAAACTCTATGATCACTTTTTGCATGGGTGGCACATTTACCGTATGCTTTAAAGGTGAATACTCCCCATTCTCATTGATCACCCTAAAGAAATGTCCGTGAAGGTGCATGGGGTGGTGCATCATTGTAAGGTTATTAAGCGTGATTCTTACAACCTCCCCCTTCTCAATTTTTATTTGATCAGCTTCAGATAAGGGCACGCCGTTCATACTCCAAATGTATCGCCACATATTACCTGTTAAGTTTAACAGTACTTCTTTCACAGGTAGTTCATCTGAAAAATTCGTTTTCTCAGGAGATTTAAGGTAGTCATAATTGTATTCTGAAAACATACTCATAGGCTCCATTTGACTATCAGGCTTAGACTTTTTCTTGTCCATGCTTTTCATCTTCATATCAGAATCTTTCCTATGATCCATTTTGGAGTGATCCATATCTTCCATACTCTCTTCCTTTTTCACACCCTGATCTTTGTTCATGCTATGCTTCATATTAGCATGACCCATGTCTTTCATATCCATTTCACCATCCATCTGCATACCCCAGTTGTTCATCATTTCGTAAGGTTCTTCCTTGCCCGGCTTGTATTTCATGGCCGGTGCACCCATTCGCATATCCATCTTCGCCATTTGCTTCATCATACCTATCTTATCAGGTCTGTCAACTACTGGAGCAGCAAGAATATCCCCTTTACCTAGGTAAGCCGTGGAGTAACCTGATCCATCTTGTGCCATAGCTCTGAATTCAATTTTGCCCTTTTCAGGAATAGTAACAATAAAATCATAGGTTTCAGCAATAGCAATAAATGTTTTATTATGTTTTAAAGGTACTACGTTCAAGCCATCAGCCGCTACTAACAGTGGGTCTTCACCTCCGAAAGTCATCCAGAATTGTGAAGAAGCCGAACCATTAATTATGCGCAAGCGTACCTTATCACCAGCTTGAAATTGAGGATATTCCTGTGTTTGTTCTCCATTGTTCAAAAAAGCGTGATAGTAGATATCTGCAATATCTGCACTTTCCATTCGCTGCCTCCAAAAGTTGAGCTGTGCACCAAAGCCTCCACGGGCAATCACCTGATTAAGAGGTGTAGCAGTACCTTTTTTAATATTGTACCATTCATTACCTCTTTTAAGGTTTTTGAGAACATTCATCGGTTTTTGGTTAGTCCAGTCAGAGAGCACCATGACTAGTTCCTTGTCATAGTCTAGCGTTTCTTCTTTTGGGTCAATAATGATGGAACCATACACACCACTTTGCTCTTGCAACATGGTGTGCGAGTGATACCAATAGGTGCCAGATTGTATCAGAGGAAATTCATATTTCTGTGTTTCTCCCGGTTTAATCGGCGGGGTCGTGAGATAAGGCACTCCATCATAAAAATTAGGTAGTAATAAACCATGCCAGTGAACAGAGGTTTCTTTCTCCATTTCATTTTTCACATAAATTACAGCATAGTCTCCTTCCTTAAACCTGATTGTGGGTCCTGGAATGCCTCCATTTACAGTCATACCCATAACTTCTTTACCTGCTTTGTTAACTGTTTCCTGTCTTATGGTAAGGTTGTAGACAGTGGTATCTATTTGCGCTGAAGCAGTAAAACCAGTTAGAATAAATAAAATAATTGTAGTTAATCTATTTTTTATTTGCATAAGTCTAGTTTTTTGCGTAATGATTTAGCTGTTGTTCTAAGATTACGTGACTTTTTAACGTTTGAAAGGTTTATATGGGCAATCTAAAAATAAATTTTATGTATAATATTGTGTTTAATATGTATAAAATTCATACCAAATTACAAAGTCTAAACTACAGACCATCAAGAAAAGTCCTATCTGTCCCCGATTTCTTTTTATAATCTGATATTGAAAAGCCAGTGACGTTCTTGAATTGGTTAGACAAATAGTGTACACTGCTGTAGCCTAACTGTAGTGCTATTTCACTCACATTAATCTGATCATAATCGAGCAATTCCTTCACCTTTTCAACACGCAAGAGTATGTAGTATTTTTCCAGTGTATGGCCTGTTTGTTTGGAAAAGATTTTGCTAATGTAATTATAATTCTTGCCTATTTTTGAAGAAATGAAATTCGAAAGTTTTTTGGCCTCTTTCCCTTTTAACTGCACGTGCTTCATGTACTCCAGAACAGCAATCTTTATCTGCTCAGTCATTATGTTTTCGGGCTCATAAATAAGCTCAAACCCAAATTCTTTTATTTGGGTATCGATTTCTTCAAGCGTAAGACTGGCAGGCAGTTTCACCTTGGCATATCCCAATTTTACCCCTTGCACTTCTGCTCCCATTGCTTTGAGTTCATTTTCAACAACCAGTATACATCTGGGACAAACCATATTTTTTATATGTAGCGTAGTGGTCATTTTACTGAGGTTTTAGGTTTATTACTGGGAAATTTTTTGATTTTTCGCACGGTAGGCGAAGAAATGTAAAACAACACAAATCCTGAAAGGACGGTCAATAATCCAAAAGCGGAAAACGACCTGAGAAGCCAGTTATTAAAATCGTCACGACTCTCGTAATCCATGGTGTGCGTCATCCATAAAAAGTCAAACCAACGCCAATCTCTATGTCGCACACGTTGAAAGCTGCCGTCTTTTGCGGATACATAAGCGGTCAATGTTTGCGAACCTTCATATCCAATAGCCCAGGCAGGCAGTGGCCTTCCTCTGTATTCATGATGATCGTCAACTTCTGTAATATATTGTATGTCCTTGATTTTATATGGATCAGCAACATGCGCCTCCGCGATGGCTATGGCTTCTTCTTTTGATATTTCATGTTTTACACTTCCTGTTTTAGCGTCAATGAGCGTACTATTGTTAACCCAATAGTAGGGATCACCATTGATAAATTTCAACACCAACGTACTGACAACCAAGGTCGAGTCAATTTGATCCATTCCTGCCAAGCCCAATGTAGTCTGATGGAGAGGTTCTTCTAAAAAATGATCGCCATGGATCTCGTCAATGTCAGTCCAGCTAAAGTATAATCCGCTAATTGTCCAGAATAAAAACTGAATACCAATAACTACCCCCAGATAACGGTGTGTTTTACGTAGATAATAATTCCTGTTTTTTCGCATTAACCAATCGATTAAAGGCACATATGCTACCCGTATGCCAATCACATACCGGTACACAATACCACTTGATTTAAAATCACAAATGAAGAAATTGAGATAAGGGTGTACCCTACCTCAAACAATGTAGAAGTGTGAAATGAAGTCTAATTGAGAAAAGACTGAATAAAGATTCTGATGTCAATATTCTTTAGAGGAGGAGACTTAAATCGTGCCCACTTTATCCAGCTATTGGTGTTTACTAAGTAGGTCGCATAGGAGATGATTGACTCATTCCTTACAAATAATTTTACCTCGCTTTGACCAACATCGGATGCGCTAATTTTAACAGCTTTTCTCTTCAGGTAAATTTGAGATATTGTATCACAACATTTTTGGGAAGGACAACAGCCATTATCCTCTGAATCATTTTTGTTGGTCTTGTGATGACCCTCGTGTTCGTTGGTATGCCGTTCGGCTGAATGCGATTCACCGTGATGTTCATTCTCTTGCGCATCGGCTTTAGGAGGGCAACTTACTTCCTTAATACAGAAACAACTTCCCATACCGCAGGCGATATGCACTACACCAATACTTGTACTTGCGAAAAGTACCAATACCGCGATAACGAAGCTTTTATTTCTTACAAAATGAAGCATATAGCTGAAATCTGTATATAAATATAACAATAATGCCGATATGTGGAAAGCATAATTATTGCTTATCCAAATAGGCATTATAGTTTCCCTCGGAAGCAAAATAGAATACCGCTGCCTTCTGACCGGGTTTGAAAACTATAAATGCATCCGCTTTATTTACTTTCTCTCCTGAGTAAGGGTCTGTAGCGTACCGCACATTGTCAGTATTCTCTTTTATTTTGCTTACGCACATTTGGCAGCATCCATAATAGGTTTTGCCATCCGCTTCAACCGGTATTTGTTCTATTCCCATGAACGCATCGTTTACCATACACACCAATTCGTTAGGGATTTGTTCCTCTTCACTGATATCAATCGGTATTTTACTGAATGTATCCGAAAAAGCCCAATAGAGGCCTGCAATAACTACAGCCCCAAATATTGAAAGGATAATTATTGATTGTCTGTCCATAATTAAAATGATTTATGGTACCTGTGGGAATACAGTGATCATCATCCGATTTGATGAAGTAACTGCAAACTTTCCCACAGGATTTGTGTTTTAATTGATTGTCTCTTTTACGCTGCCACACTTCAACATCTTATCACCAAAGTATGGGTTTTTGATTTCCTTTTGGCTTGACAGCCAGTAAGCACCACTATTTTCATTTGCCATCGGGCAATACTCCAGATACACTTCACCCATAGAAAGTTCACCACTTTTCACTAAAGTGGCCATTTCATTACTCAATGAAGCGAAAGCTTTGCGCTGACCATCCAAAGTAGCAGCTGAAACTACATTTGCCGCCTCCGCCTTAGCTTTCTGGCTCTTGTCTACTTCTTCTAAAGATACTTCCAGTTTGGTTGCAGCTTTTTTTGCCTCATTCATCTGTGAAGCGACCAGGGCTTCTTTCAGATGGATATAATGACCGTAAGCTATGCCCAAATCTTTGTCTTTGAACATAGGTTCCATTTTTTGGCCCATTTCCTTTTTGTCATCATGGCTACTATGATCATGCTGAGAGACTGCTCCAAAGCTTATTGTGGCTAATGCAAGCACTAAAATTGTTGTTTTACTTATCATTTTTTTCATTTTTACTGATCTTTTAAAAGTTGTCATTACCATTTGTTCTTAGTTATAAATTATTACTCATCTTCCAGTACAGCCGTTTCTATCGACTTGATCTGGATTTTGCCTGTGCCCTCCAACATGATTCCTACAAAGCCATTATCCATTTCATCACCATGTCCGTGGGTAATATTCTTGTCACCTATATAGCCTTTATAATGTGTACCTGCGGCTGTAACTTTCAACGGCATCCATTCACCTACACCAGCCTCAAACTGGCTTTCATCGAATACCTTTTCTGTGCCATTTACCACTCTTCCCAATTTCATATTGGTCCCATTGATAGATACAAACTCGTAATTGGAAAGGTCTTTCGCATGGTGGATCACTTTAATGTTTCCATTAAAATCCAGCTTTTTAAGAGTGGCGATCATGCCCACATTCCCGTATTGATTGTGAAAAACAAATGCTGTTGGTGTACCATCTGCAGTTAGTTCAAGCACCTGACTTCCATCGGCTTCTTTCACTTCGGGCTTTATGTTTTCTGCACTTCCTGTAATAAAATGGAAGTTTGATTTGAGCAGATCGACACCATTCCCATTGGGTTTCCAGGTTTTGTTATCGCCAGTTTCCATAGCCATTTCGTCATGCCCACCTTGATGATTTTCACCCTCGTTGTGTTCATGAGCCTCTCCTTCATCATGGCCTTCTTCCATCATTTCTGAATTCTCGTGCTCATCAGACTCGGCCTTTTCACTTTTTTTGCCTTGTGAGCAGGCTGTTATACTAACTATTGCCGCCATCAAAATGCCGGCATAAATTGTTCCTTTTAAAGTTTTCATAATTTTAAATTTTTAATCTGTTTCAAATTCATTTTTGTGTTCCTACTCCGTACTTATAAACCAACTTGCCTCCCAAATCAGCTGTTTGCGCCACCATACCCATGCCAACAGCACCGAGTATGAAAAGTACAATAGCCAACCATTTTTTCTTGTCCCATTGTTTCCAAAATAGGACCAGTCGAATAACTGCATAGGCAGTAAAGAAGTACAAGGTATAATAGCCCCAGTCAGAATGGTTGCCACCCGTAACTTCTGCTTGCATAGGTACGGAAACTATGTCCATTGCCTGACTGCCACTGAGATAAGCGGCAAATGCACCAATGGCACCCAATA
The DNA here is from genome assembly GCA_963803685.1 of uncultured Cytophagales bacterium. Classification (GTDB taxonomy): domain Bacteria; phylum Bacteroidota; class Bacteroidia; order Cytophagales; family Cyclobacteriaceae; genus Marivirga. Next base: position 4,899,278 of record CAWDNW010000001.1, on the reverse strand, counting down.
CATACAAAGTGATCGTCATATTTCTTAGCCAGCTTTTTGGCAGAAATAATGAAACGAGATCTGCTAAGACCGCCACAAACCACAGTACAATGGGAAAATGGATGATCATAGGGTGTATATTTGGAGCCCATTCTGGTAGTAAATACTCCATAGTTTTCTATTAGTTTATTGTAAGTCGAGGTTGCCTAATCTAAAGGTATTGAAATTTTCTTCTGACTTAAAATATAGTACAGCCCCCTTCCCATCAGGTTTAAGGACAATAAAAGCCTCTGATTTATCCACCTGGGCTTTAGAATACGAATCTATAATGTACCTGACATTGCCTTGATTGCTTTGCAATTTGGTGACACATGCCTGGCAACAGCCATAGTATATTTTGCCCTCTACCTCAACGGGGATTTGCTCAATTCCCATAAAGGCATCGTTGACCATACAAACCAGTTCATTAGGTACTTGCTCATTTTCACCTATCTCAACAGGAATACGGTTAAAGGCATCCCAAAACGTATAAAAAAGAAATCCCATAATGACTACAACGATAAACGATATTACTATAATTGATTGTTTATCCAGTTTTGCTTTTACTCTTTTTCTATCTGATTCTTGTTTCTTTTTCATATCCGATCATTTTTGATCCTGAGCTAAGGGCACCGGTCTGCAGTTACTATCCAATCTCTTGCCGCTACCACTTAGCCAAGATATGCTACATTTTAATGTGTGATGGACTCATGATTATTCATCAATTCATCCATTGCCTGGTGATCATCTTCATGGTGACCATCATTTTGATCATGGCTATTCATTGCATTAGAGCCCATGTGCATGCCGTCTGCATCATGATGATGGTCGTCATGCGTATTACCATGAGAGTAGTGTCCATGGTTTTCTTCAAACAGACGTTCAAAATGGTGAAAAGCCGAATCATGGGAATGGATACCACTAGAATCCTCTTGTTCAAAAGACCCTTTTAGCTCCACATTTGCATCAAACGCACCGGTATATGCCTCTCTTAACCCTTCGAATGCCACGAGATCTTCCTGAGACAGTTCGTTGTGCATGTCATCGTCATTACATGAATAAAGTCCCAATGATAGCCCTATTAGTACAGCCAATATAATCTTAGTCGTTTTCATAATATTGTATTTTAATTGATTGTCTCTTTTACGCTGCCACACTTCAACATCTTATCACCAAAGTATGGGTTTTTGATTTCCTTTTCGCTTGATAGCCAGTAAGCACCAGTATTTTCATTTGCCATCGGGCAATATTCCAAGTATATTTCACCCATTGTGAGCGTACTTGCTTTGACCAACGCTGTCATTTCTCTGCTCAAAGAAGCAAAGGCTTTTCGCTGACCAACCAGGTTAGAAGCCAAAGCTACTTTACCTGATTCTGCTTCTGCCGCTGCACCACCTTCTGAAGTAGCCAGAGATTCCTGAAGCTTAACTGCAGCCTCTCTTGCCTCATTAGGTTGAGATGCTACTAAGGCTTCTTTCAAGTGGATGTAGTGATTATATGCAGTACCCATTGCTAGGTCTTTGAATATGGGTTCCTTCTTATTACTCATTTCCTTTTTGTCTCCATGGCTACTATGATCATGCTGAGAGACTGCTGCAAAGCTTACTGTGGCTAATGCAAACACTAAAATTGTTGTTTTGCTTATCATCTTTTTCATTTTTACTAATCTTTTAAAAGTTAAATATTTGAATTATGGCCACACTGGTTACTACTAAGATGACAACACCCCAGACAATACTGGTAGCCCTCTTTTTTAATTTTGATGGAGGTTTTTCACCTCCTTTTTTACCGCATTCTTTCATTTAATTATTTCCTTGTTTTCCCCACAAGTAAGCATTGCTTTCCCGAAATAGGGATTTCGTATTTCTTCTTCTGTGCTCAGCCAGTTGGCTCCCTTGTTATTATCTGCCATGGGACAAAACTGGACGTAGAGTGTTAGCTCAAATGGATTGAAGGCTTGGGTTAGGTCAATCATTCCTTCGGATACTTGTTGAAAAGTCTTACGAACGTCTTCTATGGTTTTCAAGTGCTGAACGTGTTGTAGTGCGTTTTTCAAATCACTGCTGTATCTCATCCAGTCATTATGTGATGATCCAGTAAATACGGACATGTTTACTTTTTCTAAGGCTGTTTTCAATTCACCAGCAGCTTTCTGAGCATTAGCTAAATCATCCTCGACCAAAGCATTTTTAAAGCTCAAATAGTCAGCATAGAGTGGTTGCAATGCTTCTTTGGCCTTTTGGCTAATTGCCACTGATTTCACAGCTTTCTTTTTTACAGGGCTACTTGCAGTGGGCGTTGCTCCACCATGATTATGCCCTGTCATGGCAGGGCCACCTTCCGGATTCATCATGCTCGGTTTTCCTGCTAGTTGTGCTGCTGCATCGATACTGAAAGTACCATTAACTGCAATTTCTTCACCTTCCTCTAAGCCATCGTTTATGATAAAACTTTCTCCTAACCCCGGTCCAAGCGTCACATCACGCATCATAAAGCTTACCCCATTACCAGTAGTGTTTTTTACATATACCACTGACCGCTTGCCTGTCCACATGACGGCTGTTTTTGGAACCACAACATTGTTTGATTTTTTGGGTAATGTCGCTTCTACCGAGCCAGATGTGAACATCTCTGGTTTCAACCGAAGGTCTTTATTGGTTGCCACAACCCTTGCTTTTGCAACCCTTGTTTTAGGATCGATAGTTGGGTCAAGAAAAGAGATGGTTCCTTCAAAAGTTTCTCCTGGAAAAGACGCTACCGTAAAGTTTACCTGATCGCCTTTCTTTACCCAGGCCATGTCTGATTCATATACATCAAAAAGTACCCACACCTTTGACAGGTTGGCAATTTCATAAATAGATTGACCCTTTTGGATATAGTCGCCAAGGTTAACCATTTTCTCAGTAACATAGCCGGAAACATCTGCTTTAATAGCAAACTCTTCTTTGGCTGTACCTGCTTTTAGAATTTGCTCCACTTGGCTGTCCGTAAGCTTCCAGTTTTTTAGTTTCTCTTTGGCCGATTTTAACAGTTGTGGCTGAGTATCCTTAATCTTTTGTGCTTCAAACAATTCTTCCTGTGCGGTAACCAAATCAGGGGAGTACACATAGGCAATTGTTTGGCCTTTCCCTACATATTCTCCAGTGAAGTTCACCAGCAGTTTTTCAACCCTTCCAGGGATGTGGGAGGATTGTGAAAAAACAAGCCGCTCATCTTCCTGCACCTTCCCGTTTAGCCGAACCGTCTTCACAGGATCCATAGTGCCCACAGTGGCAGTTCTTATATCTGCCAGTTGCATAGCTGTTGGTGACATACTGATAGCCATAGGATCAAGATCCTCGCCCGAATCGGTATCTAATGGTATTAATTCCATGCCACAAATAGGGCAATCTCCAGGCTCACCTTGGCGAATCTGTGGGTGCATGGAGCAAGTCCACACGGTTTCACCTGCTATTTCAGTAGTGTGCTGGTGTTCTTCCTCCATTTTGGTTTCGGATGAACCACCAAAAATTAACCAGCCCAGTACTAAACCTAGTGCCAGCGTAGACAGAGCAATGATTATTGTTTTTTTATTCGTTTTCATTTTAATAAGTTTTTGCAGTTAAGTAATTGAGTTTGGCAAGGGCTATCTGATACTGTATTTTTGCCGTGGCCTTCATCTTTTCATATTTGAGTAGCTGCTGTTGCATACGCAGCACCTCTTCAAACTCCTTTCCTGAATTACTATAGGCGGTAAACAGCAGGCTAAGGGCTTGATTGGATTCTTGAATTTGTTGATCGTAAAGCGTGAGCAACTCCTGCTGCTGCTGAATCTCAAACCACGCCATTTCATAGCCTGAAGTAAGCAAATTTGCGTATTCCTCTCTTTGGAAGGAATAGCTCTCCTGCATCAGCTGAGCCTCTTTAACTGAAGCTTTATACTTGCTCCTGAAGATAGGAATACTCACTGAGACCATGGGCATTATAGCGTTTCGACCATTGTCAGGTAGCTCCATATCAGTTCGCTCTCCAACCACCACATAATCCAGACCTACACCAAACTTTGGAAGCCCTTGCTTATAGGCTGCAACCTCACTGGCTTCACTGGCTTTTATTTTCAATTCAAGCTCAGTAAGAACCGGATTATTCGTAAGCAGCGAATCTCTCCGGAAATTTTCCTGTAAGGACTCGATACTTATCGAATCAATTGCCAAGACCGACTCCTCCTCATTCCGATTCAATAGATTATTAAACCTGGTCAAAAGTGGTTTTTCCTTATTATCCAGAATATTGAGGTTGGTGATGGCATCTTTAAGCATGATATCCACCCGCAATACGTCCACCATCGTACCACTGCTATTTTCAAACTTGGCATTAGCAATGGTTTTGAAGGACTGCAACAATTCAATATTCTCCTGCTCAATCTGTTTCCATTTTTTGAGTTCATAGAGTGGATAATAAGATGCTTCTACCTGATAATAGAGTTGATTCCTGGCATCCAGAAAAGCCTCATACTTTGCCTCTGCCATCAAGGCTGCAGCATCTCCTTGTGCTTTCAGTGTCCCAAACCATGGGAACATCTGCGTTAATGAAAACCTTGCTCTTTGTGGCCCAACCCGTGTTTCTACAGGAGAAATGAAATAGCCAAAAGAGAAATTTGGATCAGGTAAATACTTTACCTGATCCACTCTCTGCATAGCCGCTTCAAATGCTGAGTATTTAGCTTGAAGACCAGGATTGCTCTCGGCGGCAATTTTAAAATAGTCATCTAGAGTTTGAGCATAGCCTAAAACGCTTCCAAGCAATATGAGCACTATAATATTTACAACTACTTTCATGATTGTGTCTTTTTATATTTTCTTTCCTCCATCATACTATAAAGCACCGGGACAATGAAGATGCTTACTAGTGCAAATGCCATCCCACCGAACGACGGTATAGCCATCGGTATCATTATATCTGCACCACGGCCTGTTGAGGTAAGCACAGGCAGCAGCGCAATCATGGTAGTGGAAACAGTCATTAGTGCAGGCCTAATTCTTCGCACCCCAGCTTCTACTACAGCGGCTCTTATTTCCTTCAAATTATCGGGCTGATTTTTTTTGAAACTTTGATCTAGGTAGGTGGCAATAAGCACTCCATCATCTGTAGCAATGCCAAATAGCGCAATAAAACCTACCCAAACAGCCACACTCAGGTTGATGGTGCCCATCTGAAACAAATCTCGCATATTGGTGCCGAATACAGAAAAGTTGACAAACCATTCCTGCCCATAAAACCACAGCATAATAAATCCGCCACTAAATGCCATAGCTATCCCGGTAAATACCATCAGTGAGGTTGTTACCGACTTGAATTGGAAGTACAGGATCAGAAACACAATGCCTAAAACAAGCGGAACTATGATAGAAAGTCGTTTTTCCGCTCTCACCTGATTTTCATAACTACCCGAAAACTTATAGCTTATTCCGGCTGGTACAACTAAATCTCCAGCATCTATCTTAGTCAGAATGGCTGCCTGCGCATCATTGACAACACCCACTTCGGAGTATCCATCTCTTTTGTCAAACAATACATAACCTACCAAAAATGTCTCTTCACTTTTGATGGCTTGCGGTCCACGCATATATTCAAAATCTACAACCTGACTGAGCGGAATCTGCGCTCCGGTAGGGGTAGGAATTAGAATTTTACCCAATGATTCCGGATCGTCACGGAGTTCACGAGGGTAGCGCACTCGAACAGGGAAACGCTCACGACCTTCTACCGTAGAGGTCACTTTCATGCCTCCAATAGCCGTTTCAATGGTTTGCTGTACATCTTCTACATTCAGCCCATAGCGTGAGATTTCATCACGGTTGATATTCAGATGCAAATAGGGTTTCCCTACGATACGATCTGCGAATACTGCCTCTGCTTTTACTGATGGTACATTTTTAAGTACTTCTTCCAGCTGAAGTCCAAAATCTTCTATAGTTTGGAGATCGGGCCCATATACTTTGATTCCCATTGGCGCGCGCATTCCCGTTTGCAGCATGACCAATCTGGTTTCAATAGGTTGAAGTTTTGGGGCAGAGGTTAAACCTGGTATTTTGGTTACTTTCACTATTTCATTCCAGATATCATCGGGTGACTTAATCTGGGATCGCCAGTTTCGGAAATAATTCCCGTCATCGTCCGGGATGAGCTCTTCAACAGTTACTCCGCGCTTAATCGCTTCCTCGTTGGAAAGGCTATCACCAGTATTGAGTATAAACCGATCATCACCATCTATCTTAAAGCGAACACGGTGCCCCTTTTTGCTGAGCATGTACTCAGGTTTATAATTAATAATATTTTCAAACATAGAAATAGGTGCAGGATCCAAGGCGGATTCCACTCTTCCTAGTTTACCAACAGCCGTTTCTACTTCGGGAATATTAGTGAGCAACATATCAAGTTGCCCTACCACTTTACGGTTGTATGCTATACCAGAATGAGGCATGGATGTTGGCATCAACAAAAAGCTTCCTTCATTCAATGAAGGCATAAATTCCTTTCCTACCCCCGGAAAGGTATGCGTTAGACCCGACCAGACTTTACTGCTGCGAATGTCCCAACTTACGATATCAAAACCTTTCGCAACAAAACCGAAAATGCTGTTAAACCCAATCCAAGTAGTTGCTCCCAACAGAATCAGAAAACTAGGGATCAGTAAAAATTTGACTTTATTATCCAGACACCACTTCAATATGGGCTTGTAGTAATGCTCAAGCAAGGTAAATGAACCCAAAATAAGTCCTAATAGAAGTGTGACAAAAATGACATTGAGGAACAAGCTTTTTCCTGCTCCGAGCGGTAGCCAGTATTTAGCCAGCAGCCATGTGATTCCCAAAACTACGATGATCAAATCAGACTTTTGAAGAAGTTTTACAGACCACTTCCCCGAGGCTTTATGCTCTTTAGGGTACCTACTTTTAAGAATCCCCGTAATGCCGTAAAGTGCCAGAATGATACCAGCCCAATAGTACCCAGGGATAAGTGCCGCTAAGCCAATGCCTATAAGTGCTATGTGGACCCATTTTATGACAGTTTTATTTTTGATCTTGACGCCGAAAAACCAATGCGCAAGGGTAGGCAGAATAATCAAGGAAACAATGAGTGCCGATATCAATGCAAAGGTTTTAGTAAAGGCCAAAGGACCGAATAACTTACCTTCAGCAGCTTGCATGGTGAACACAGGAATGAAACTTACGATGGTAGTGGAAACTGCAGTAAGAATGGCAGTAGCCACTTCTGAAGCACCATTGTATATGGTGTCGATCAACTTTTGACCAGGCGGTGCTTCTTCAATATGTTTAATAATGTTTTCTGATAGGATAATGCCCAAATCTACCATGGTACCAATGGCAATAGCAATGCCTGATAAAGCTACGATGTTAGCATCTACTCCAAAATAGCGCATGGCAATAAATACCATTAAAACCGAGATAGGAAGTATACTTGCAATAAGGAATGATGCTCGTAGGTTGTACACCATTACAATTACAACAAGAATGGAGATCAATATTTCCAGTGACAAGGCTTCTTCCAGCGTTCCTAAAGTTTCATAGATCAGCTCTGAGCGATCGTAGAACGGTACGATAGTCAACTGGCTTTTCACTCCATTCGCTAAGGTTTTTTGAGGGAGACCTGGAGCTATTTCTTTGATCTTATCTTTTATGTTATTGATAACCTGTAAAGGGTTGGCTCCATATCGAGCTACAACAACACCACCTACTACTTCGGCACCACCCTTGTCTAAAAGCCCCCTTCGAGTAGCAGGGCCTAGGGAAACGACACCAATGTCTTTAATACGGACTGGCACGTTATTTTGCACAGCTACAACAGCCTTTTCAATATCTTCTACCTTCTCGATATAGCCTAAACCACGCACCAAGTACTCTGCCTGATTGATTTCGATGGTTTTTGCCCCCACATCTCTATTGGATTTTTGTACCGCTTGCATCACTTTGTGCAGAGGAATATCAAATGCTTTGAGTGCATCGGGATTTACATCAATCTGGTATTCCTGTACAAAACCACCAATAGAGGCAACCTCAGAAACACCTTCAGTAGCATTTAGTCCGTATTTTACATAAAAATCCTGTACGGTACGTATTTCGTGAAGGTCCCAACCACCAGTTGGATTTCCATCTTTGTCTCGCCCTTCAATCGTATACCAGTACACTTGACCTAAAGCCGTGGCATCGGGTCCAAGGGCTGGCTGGACCCCTTCAGGGAGTAAATCCGACGGTAAGGCATTCAGCTTTTCGAGTATCCTTGAGCGTGACCAGTAGAATTCCACCTCTTCACTGAAAATGATGAAAATGCTAGAGAAGCCAAAGATGGAGGAACTGCGGATAGACTTAACTCCTGGGATGCCAAGTAGATAAGTAGTTAAAGGGTAAGAAATTTGATCTTCTATATCCTGAGGAGATCGTCCAGACCATTGCGTAAATACAATCTGCTGGTTTTCCCCGATATCGGGAATGGCATCAACGGGAACGGGATCAGAAGGCAATGCGCCTACCTGCCAGCCAAATGGAGCGGTGACAATGCCCCAGGCAATGAAACCTATTAAAATGAGAACGGTAACTAGCTTGTTTTCAAGAAAGTACTTAATAATTTTATTTAGCATTTGATTTACATTCAATTTTTGAATTGATTAAAAAAGGCGTAGATATAGCGCCTATAGGCAATAGCAAGCTATGTACCTTACTCAACTGAATGGAATGTTTATATAAGGAAAGACTGAACGAGCACAAGTATGTTACGTTCGAGCGGTGGTGGAAAGTAATTTAAATAAACTTCCTTGTCATTTTCAGTACTGTAGGTTCTGTACGCAATGGTTATAAAAAAAACAGCTACAAATTCTAAATTAACAGAAATTTCAATGACTTGGTGCTGGAATTCGTCTTCTAGATCGAAAGATTGAAACTCATTTTCACAGCAAGGTTTATTCTTGAAATGATTCCCTTTTGATAGATTAGTTGAACAATATCGTTCCATATTGGACATACCACAATGTAATTCTGTATGACCAACTACGATTCTCGATTCTACTTCCATCCCCCCACAATAGTGTGTTGCCATTGCCAAGCCAGACTGACCAGTCAAAAAGATTAATAGTATCGATATGGAGATTATTCTTTTCAAAAGTTTTATACTTTCACTAATTATTTGCTACACAAAATAAACCTAAATGATTCTGGTTTGTATTTAAAATCATGTTTTAAATGTATGAAATTTCGCTCCGACATACCTTCCTCTCAAAGGTAATACCGCTATTTAAGCAATTCATTCAACTGACACTTTTACTATAATTTTTGCAATTAACCACCTTTAATCGGTCTTTCCGTTACCTGATGACTTGCGTGAATTATTCTCAAACCTTTCATTATACCATTGATCTAGTAGATCGGCTTTCTCATCAGAAAGAGATTTCAAGGCTTTTTTATACTCCTTCGTTAAAAGCGTTTTATCAAAACTCACTTTTTTAAGAATATCTTTACAGTATTCAAGCTTGTCCATTTTGTAAATCAGTATTCAGAAAAGTGCCGGAAATAGTATCCGGCACATCTTCCCCTGTTTAAAAGCTAATTACTGCCTCAATGTTGATACCATCAAATTCGCCCCCATTATATTTGGTGCCTGTCCAGCCTTCACCTTCATACTTTTGATTTACATATTCCAGTTTGGCCATTACGTTTTTGGTCATGTACCAGCCACCTCCTATATTCAGCCGATTTATTTCTTGCGTTAAAGCACTTTCTACCATTTCTCCGGAAACAGTGTTGTATCGTCCTCCCAGATAAAACTGTTCCGTACTTCCAAAACGATAAAGAAGTTCTCCTGCTAACTGTGTAAAAGCTCCTCCGCCTTGATCGTCACTGTTTGAGGCTACCTCGTATATGCCAAAAAATTCCAAACCTTTATATTTGATAAACGGGTTGATCTGAATAGCAGTTAATTCTCTGAATCTTGGGTTAAATCGTCCTTCAAAAGGCCCTCCATCACCATCTAAGGTCTCCATTACGTTATAATATCTGCTCCCTGCACGGTCTCCACCATAGATCCAGGTTCCTGTAGTGGTTCCTTTGTTAATATACCAGGAGCTTGTCAAACGCAATCTGAAATCATCACTCAACTGGTTATCATAACCCAGTTTTCCGAAAAAGGAAGCTTTGTTGTCAGAGTTGTCATTGACTACTACATTTTGATTCAATTTACCATTTGTTATTCCAATGACTCCCAAAAAACCATTTTTCATAATAGTAAGCTCACCGAAAGCCTCGGTAGAAAAAGCATCCATGATATAATTGCCTACAAATGGGTTAAAAATGGCCCGTGCATTATCACTTCTTCTGAAGTGGGCATCTCCATAATTGAACTCGTCCAAGCCAATGGTTATACGGGCTACATCCATAAAACCTTGTAGAAAACCCGGTTTTATAAAGTCTAATTTGTCAATTTGAAGATAACCTCCTTTTACCCATGCCTCCTGGTGATTTTTGGATGATAAATAAGTTCTCAAATGCATTCTCAATCCATCATATAGCTGGACATCAATGTTAAGATTGGCTGTAGGGAGGTTGAAATTTGTACCCAAATCTACCAGACTATCCAATGAGTTGGTTTGGTTTATACTTTGGAACTGCATGGCAAAATCACCTCCGATTCGTACTCTCACTCCATCAAACTCCACGGTGTCTTGCTTGGAAGGTTCAAATACATTAAGCCCGGCTTTATCATTAGGCCGGAAATACTGTAGGGCAGGCTGCTGCGCATACACTGCACCTGATGTAAGAAGCACCAGTGAAAGTATGGTGGCTCTATACCAATTGTTACTCGTTTTCATAATTATCTGAATTTTAGTTTATTAACTTAAAAGTTGCTTCAAAAGAAATTTGTAGTTCATCGCCAGTTTTGATTGTTCCAAACATGGCTTTTGGAGGGTCAATTTTATATTGTGTGAAAGTGATGGGAAATCCCCCGCTAAAAAGAATCGCCCCCTCCGAAACCTTGTAATTGACTTGAAGCAGAATCACGCGAGCGGTTCCGGCAATAGTGATTTTACCTTCTGCCTTGATCATTTGATCAGTGATCGTTTCCACCTTCGTCAATTCAAAGTGTATTTGCGGATATTGCTTTGCCAGCAGTGCCTCATAAACATTGTCGTCCATGCCTCCTTTTCCACTTTTTAGTGATTTGGTAGGTAAGGTGATAGTGAGTGATTTTACACTTTCAATTTTTTGACCTTTAATATCCATTTTTGCCTCTCCGCTGGCTTTACCTGATACCATCTCCCAATCGTGTATCGTGGAAGTACCCGATACTTTGAACTCCTGATCAGCGGTGATTGTGTGGACACTTTGTGCTAATGTCTTAATGCCAGATATCAGGAAAATTGCCAATAAAAGTGTCGACTTTATTTGACTTTTTCTTCTTAGCATTCCCTGTATATGCATATGATTTTTCATTTTGAATTTTATTAATCCAAAAGTATCTAGACAAGTGCGAGTAAGCTGTACATTATTATGTCTATTATGTATGAATTCTTGCTCAGGAGTTAACTGAATAATTAGAATTCTAGCTTTTAAATTAGTCTAATCAAATAATCTAGACCATTTCAAAAGTTCATTTAAAATCTTCCTGGAATTATTTTCTCTTCCAAATTCTTAGTGCTTCATTATTTAAATATATCATGATGAAATGGGATTGATAGTTACTCGTGTCAGTAGGGGAGAATCTTCACAAATCACTCAATAGGTTTTTTATTTTACTATTGAATTTCTGGGCCTTTTAAAAAGCAATTACAATGGATGATTGATTCCATATTTTTTTCTTTCTCTTTTTTTTATTGTAGATCTCTGTACAAATCGAGTAGCTGTTTTTTGAGAGTTAGTGCAGCCTTACGCAAGTCTTTCTGTGACGGACCTTGGTTTTCCTTTTACCTTTTGAGTTGAATGGACATATTTTTATAGTCAAAGAACAGGCATTATTTCTCAGCTTCTAAAGGATGAAAATTTTTTTTCTTACCTAAATAAATTTACTGCTACGAGTAGCTTTTCATTTTCCTTTTTTAACTGTTAAAGTAATACCCAATCGTTCAGACATAAAATTATTATTCACTCTAAAATTTAAAATTATGAAAACCATCGGAACAGGACACATCGGCGCAGACGCAAGAGTTCACACCACATCTAACCAAAAAGAAATGCTTACTTTCGATTTGGCAGAAGATAAAAGCTACAAAGACAAAAATGGCGAAAAAGTAGAGAAAACAGTATGGCACAATTGCATCATGTTTGCTACCAAATTTTCAGAAAAACAACTCGATGTATTCAAAAAAGGAAATCACCTTTACATTGAAGGCGATTATGAAGCTTCCACCTCAACTAAAGATGGCAACACTTACCATAATGCCAACATCATAATTGAGAGCTTCAAAGTCCTTTAAATCTTCTAAACTCTAATGAAAGCAACGTTTTTAAAGCGTTGCTTTTTTTGTGTTTATTCCAATACCTCATGAATAAAGCAATTTTATGATTTTATCTCTAGTTAGATACAGTAGGAAATCACTAGCTCCCGGAAACGCATCACTCTAATCAACGCCGGACTATTTTGGGTTTATACTTGCGCGTCATTGCTCAATGCACTCTTATGAATTAGCTTCCAAGACCTATTAGTTTGACTATTGTTGTGATATGTAAACTTCACTCATATATTACCAATCAAATCTTGTCTTCATGGTTCTTGAAGTTTCATGATTGTGCTCTCTGGAATAATATGTTCCAGCGCTATCTAAGAGAAATTGATGTCTGAAATACAAATTCTGGATTAAGTTAGGCTCTTATTCTGAAATACAAATACCCACCGTAAACCATCCCGGTAAATACCGGGCCTTTTTAGCCCGGCACAGTCCAATATTTGCTTATTCAGAATAAGCCACTGCGTTAGCCTCTGCCTTATCCATAATTTTTATTCACTTAAATCAATAGTTATGGAAACCAATGCAGTAAAAACCTTCAAAAAAATGGTTGCAGAATTACAAGCAACCTATAATGTGAAAAATCAGATACCCTCTATCAAAGTTACCAGCTCGGAAAATGTAGCCAGGTATATCCGTAAGATTTATCCCATCGATATTGAAACCAGAGAAGCTTTCATGTGCCTCTACCTCAACCGAGCCAACAACGTGCAAGGTTTCACAGTCATATCCATTGGTGGCATAAGCGGAACCGTGGCTGATCCCAAAGTGATATTTCAACATGCCTTACTATGCAATGCCTCCAGTGTCATTTTAATCCATAATCACCCTAGTGGTAATAGACGCCCTAGCCAGGCTGACTTACAACTGACAGCTAAGATTAAATCTGCAGGGGTATTTTTGGATCTTCCAGTCCTTGACCACATTATATTAACCGCAGAAAGCTACCTAAGCTTTGCAGATGAAGGTCTCCTATGAGATCTTCAGTTTTCTTTATCTAGCATAAGGACTGGTGATAATGGTATAATTATACGAGGGTTTGGAGATAGTATTCAATCATGCTTATGTACTGCTGATGATCTTGTTAATGCTCTGTAATTTCAATTTGATTCACATCTGATGTGGGTAAAATTGTTGCTTGTTTATTCTTCAAATTAAATAAATAAATATACTTCTCTGACTTCCCAAGGTACTGTAGGTTTTCATCCGTGATCACTGTTTTATTTTTCAAATTAATCTTGTAAATTAATTTATTTTCATTTTCGATAATTCTTTCAGCATCGATGTATGGATCAAATAAAATCCATATTAAAACAATGAAAGCCATAAAAGTTTTGTAATTAGGTTTAAGTTTTGTGTCAGAAAATAGAAGGTATGCATATATAGAAGACAATGGAAAAATGCTTAAACTTTTTAAAAAACTTAGCCTCAAGAGAAGATTATTTGTACTGAACACTAAAACAATAAGCGCTGTCGTAAATACTATGAAGGTCAAAGCAATAAAAATTCTTAGCCTTTTGAATCTATCGTAGTTGAAAGTACTAGTTCTTGGGGAATTTTTCGGTGATTTGATTAAAGAGAATACCTCATCAAGAATCAAAAATACTATTAGTATTTGGACATAATAAATGATATCATCGATAAATAGGGTGGCATACTCTCCTATAGTCAAATAGTCCGCTATTGAAATATTGAATTGATCATAGAAGACGACTAATTTAAACGAGCTACATAAAATTATGAAGATACCTCCTAAGGGTACTAATTTGCTCAAAAGTTCTATTTTATTTTTAAACATATTTCCTATCTATTTTATGTTTTAAGTTATTAATGATACAACTTTCAATTCAAATCAAGCTAGAAATATTTTCTAAATTAGAAGTATCGAGGATTTTTTACAAAAGTCATGAGCATAGATGGTCTATTCTTCTATTGTAGTTTTAAAAAACGGTCGTTATTTTCAACCACACAAAAAAAGTATTTAACTTAGTTTGTATGACAATGCACTTCAATTATCAATCTTTTAAAGGAATAATTTACTTCAACTATGTAGATAAAATTTAGTAGATCAAACTCTATTCCTAGACCCCAAACTCCTAAACCATAGCCAATAGGGTAGGACCGCCAGGACAAATCCCCAATTATTCCCTAAACCAGCCATTCCAAATCCTAACAGGCTAACAATAACTGCAATAATAAGTGTTAAAAGGGCTCTCATAATTTTAAGGTTTTAGCTTTATAAATATATAAAAATACTTTAGTATTTACAAGTATTAGTTAGTGCTAAAATTTCACCTGTGTGTCTATATTTTAAGTTGTTTTTGTTTTCTATTCGCAACCTACTTCCTCCCTCCAATTGACATCCGATTGTCAGTCCCTTTTTTAGCATCATACTTTCCTGAGACAGGCTTCCTGCCATATAATTCATCTAGCTCCTCCTGGTTGGGGTAAGGTGCTCTTGAAGTATAGCTATGGGCGACCCGCATATTGTCCCATATTTTATTATCAGGTCTTTGCTCATCGCTATAGCGTGGATCAAGGATCATTGGCAGTTTTTCCATTTTCTGTATTTCTACACTAGGGAAATCATGGTCAATGGTGATTTTACCTAATAGTAAATAGCAGCCCAAACCTGTAAAAGGATGTTGTTTAAGCGAAACTGGAAAATGGACCGTATCGAAATAACCTCCATATACATCAATCCAGGTACCAAAATTCATTTTCGTTTTCCCATCTTTATTGACAATTGGTACATCCTTTATAGAAATCAAATAACCAACCATGCGAACCGTTTTCCCTTCATTTTTTACAAGCTCTGAGGCAAATACAGCTCCTCGATAATTGGTTTTTAATAGGTTGAAAGGTGAAACAGAAACAGGGTAGCCCAATCCCTCCATTTCATCAAAAGCATCCTCAAATAGATCTCCTTCATCTAATTCATAGCTGTATTCTTTAGGTTTGATACTAAACAGCTGTAATTCGGTGCTTTTGGCAGGCTCATGGGAGAAAAATCGCTTGGCTTCAATTATGAGCTGACCTTTGCTTCTGGAAATACTTCTTAATGCTCCAGCATAAATGGCATAGCTGATATCATCATAATTAACCTGAGCCCTTTCCAGGACATCTCTTAAACTTGAATACTGACCTCCTTTTTCTCGTGCCAAACGAATGGCTTCAATTCCTTTTTTAGATAGATGCATAATCTGATCCAGACCTAAATGGATAGTTTTTTCATCTAATCGGGCATTGGATAAACTGAAATTGATATCAGGTGCTTCAATATGAGCATCGAGCATTCTTGCTTCATTAATGTAAACTTCTGGTCTATAAAAGCCACCATTATTATTGATCAAAGCAGTAATAAACTCTAATGGGTAATAAGCTTTTAAATATAAACTCTGGTAACTTTCCACTGCATACGAAGCGCTATGACTTTTGCAAAAGCTGTAGCCGGCAAAAGAGGCAATTTGTCGGTAGACTTCTTCCACCATTTCCCTGGGATAGCCCATGGCTTCGCAATTACTAAAGAACTGTCCTTTTACCTTATCCATTTCCTGCTGGGAGCGTGATTTTCCAGACATGCCCCGTCTCAGCACATCGGCATCATTTAAGTCAAGCTTAGCGAAGTGATGGGCTATTTTAATCACATCTTCCTGGTACACCATTACCCCATAAGTATCTCTCAACTGCTCTTCAAATACGGGGTGAAAATATTTGATCCTGGAAGGGTCACGGTGCCTTTCCACATATTCTCTCATCATACCACTTTGTGCTACACCCGGACGGATAATGCTACTAGCTGCCACCAGGGTTTCATAGCTATCACATCTTAATCGTCTCAATAAACCACGCATGGCCGGGCTTTCAATATAAAAACAACCTAATGTTCTGCCGGATCTTAGCAGTTCATTGCATTTTTCATCTTTTTTAAAGCTTTTGGTATCGGAAATATTAATTTTTACGCCTTTGTTGGTTTCTGCAATGTTCACCGCCTCTTTAATATGGCCTAATCCTCTTTGGGAGAGTATATCTATCTTTTCCAAATGAAATGTTTCGGCCATGTACATATCTATCTCGCAGGTAGGTACTCCTTTAGGGTAGATATTCATTGCAGTATAATTGGCAATAGGCTCTTCTGTAATATAAATACCGCAAGAATGCATAGACAGCTGATTGGGATAACCGGCAAGCATTTTCCCATAATGCTGTATACTCTTCACTAATTTATCCTGTGGTTGATGATCAAATGACATCCTGGAAAGCTGATCCAATTCTTCTTTAGGCAGACCAAATACTTTTCCCAATTCACGCACGGTAGAACGATGCTTAAAATCCGTCACCGTTCCGCAAAAGCCAGTATGCTCTCTTCCAAATCTTTTAAAGATATAATCGATGATATCATCCCGGTCGGTCCAGCTCCAGTCTATGTCAAAGTCAGGCGGACTGGTTCTTTTATTGTTCAGGAACCTGGCGAAGTATAAATTAAGCTCAATGGGATCTACTTCAGTAATTTTGAGGCAATACGCTACCAAAGAATTGGCTCCGCTTCCCCGACCCACATGAAAATAGCCTTTGCTTAAGCTATGACGAATAATATCCCAGGTGGTGAGGAAATAACAGCCAAATTGCATTTTGTAAATAATCTCCAACTCATCATATAATCGCTGTTTGGCTACTTGATTATCTGCGGCATAGCGGTCTTTAAAGCCTTCCAATGCCAGGGTTTCCAGTAAGATCTTATCCTCGTAATAGCTCGAAGTATAGCATTTCTTATTTTTGGGTGTCTTAAAATCAAAAGGAAAACTACATTGATCCATTAGAACTTCCGTATTCCTGATGATGTAGGGATAATCCTGATATAAGGCTTTCAGCTCTCTGAAAGGAATCATACTTTCACCTGGGCTGGCATGTTGCTCCGTAATAAGATGACTCAGCAGGATGTTATTATCAATGCAACGCAATAATTTATGAAGATTGAATTCCTGTTTGCTTGAAAAGGTTACAGGGTAGAGGCATACCAGCTTATCCGCTTGTTTCGTAAAGGAGGGTTTATACCTTTTTAACTCATTTGGCTTTATCCCAATAAATTCATGTTTTTGCAGGATACCGGGCACATTATGAGTAGGATAGATGACAAACACATTCATAAAGTAAGGTGATTGCAAGGGGAGGGGCATTTCAGATAAATTGGTTTTAGTCAGTAACTCATTGATTTCCCGGAAACCATCTAAATTTTTTGCTATAGCCACATACAATAGCTGATCGTTTTTTCTAATTTCAACACCAGCCAATGGTTTAATACCAGCCTCTATGCAATTTTTGGCAAAATCAGTCACTCCAGTGGTACTGTTGATATCTGTCAGTGCTAAACTTTCTACTCCATTCAGCACAGCCTGATTAACCAGTGATTCCACTGAAAGTGTGCCGTAACGCAACGAATAATATGAGTGACAATTTAAATACATAGAATTTACTTACAATTACTTTTATTATTTTAGATCAATACCTCTACACATCAATGCTATTAAGTTAAGACAATATTCCTTCTCTCTTCGGGGAAGGATGCAAGGATAGCCTGCCAGCCTTTGGCTGGGGGTCTAAAAAAGGCTTAACTTAATAGCATTGGTATTGGTAACGCTTACTAAGTAACACCCCTGTAGTCCTCACCCCCTGAGTGAAAAACATCACAGCTTTACTTCAGTAGGAAAAAATTAGGTTTATCTCTATTCTCTGATCACCCTATTTCACAAACTAAAAGCCTTATGAACAATAGCCGGATTATCGTAGCGGTTCTTCAACTTATCCATGGCTTGATAAAGCTCTATGGATTTTACATTATCTGTAAAAAGATTGATTTGATGACTTCCATGGACTAAATGAGAAAGTTTAACACCAATTAACCTGATCAGCATTCTTCGGTGATACAATTTTTTAAAGAGTTCAAAAGCCACTTCCATTAATATATCGTCATTGGCGCAAAATGGTATTTTCTTTTGCATGGTTTCGGTATCATGGTTAGAATACCTAATTCTCACAGAAACACAAGCACACATCTGGTTGATCTGACGTAATTTAAAACCTAAAAACTCTATCAGTCTGAGCAAAGTAGCTTTTAGTACTTTAATGTCCTGGGTATCCTGATCAAAGGTAAAATCCTTGCCTATTGATTTTTCTGCAGAGTAGGGGACTACCGGAGCAGGATCAATACCATTGGCTTTTTTCCAGATACCTATCCCGGCTTTACCTAAGAGCTCATTCATTGCTTCAGGTGGTAAAGCCCTGATATGCTTAATAAACTTGATTCTAATTCTCCTCAACAACTTATAAGTAGTAGTTCCTACAGTAGGCAGCCTTCTGATAGAATGCGGATCTAAAAAGGCTTGCACATAATCTTCCATGACCTCATATACTCCAATGGGTTTTGCATGGGAAGTGCAAATTTTCGCTACTGTTTTGTTTACGCTTAAGCCATAAATTAAAGAAAGGCCGGTTTCCGATTTCACTTTATTGACCAGCTCTTTAGTGAATTGGGAAGTATTATGAAACCTGTCCATTCCCGTCATGTCCAGGTAGAATTCATCAATGGCTGCCCTTTCGTGTAAAGGTGCCCTTTCTGTCATGATTTCATTGACTATGTCGGAGTATTTCGTAAACAGATCGAAATCTCCCTTTAACATTATTGCATCAGGACATCTCTGCAGGGCCACACGAGTTGGCATGCTTTTATGCACGCCATATTTCTTGGCTTCAACCGATGCAGAAGCAACTATTCCACGGTTATTAAGCCCACCAATAATCAATGGCTTACCTTTTAAATCCGGAAATTTAAGCAGCGTACAATTAATGAAAAACGCATCTAAATCGATATGGGCTATTTGTCGCATATTACTAATATTTTTAGTAAATGTAATCATTATACTAAAAATATTAGTGATATGTTTTAAAATAATTTAGAGGAATTTTGAGAAGGGGAGTTAAGTTAGGTAGGCGTACAAAATTTTTTTAGGCAATACTTTTAGCCTGTTATTTTTACTTTATTTTGATAGCACTTCAGCCCTGCAGGAGTTGGCTTTTGACTTTAAATACCTTGTAAATTAATACTTATTTAAAGCCTGAAGCCAATGCTGGCATGGGTCTTTGCCGCAGCCCAAGAGCAGCACACCATAGTGCCTGGCAGTGCGGCTGGTATATCAAACAAAAACTTTTAGGCTTGGAGCCTAAAAGACCGCTTCCTTTTGCTTTTTTACCACATTAACTGTTATAACAGAAAAAAAGCAAAAGCTGAGAGGGAAGGTTAGCCGAGTGCCTTTGATTTACCTATTAGGAAAATTAAAGGCTTTCGGCTGTGGGAGCCATGGGCTTTGGCTAATTTTTTGGATTGTGTAAAGGATGTAGGGAAATTAGGCAATACACATGATGGTGGTTTTCTAGCAGTTAGATGTAACATGCTGGTTAGGCAGAGGATTTTTACTATTAGTACACACCCGCTATCATAGAAACGTGCTTTAAATTATACACTTTGAAAGCTTTAGATTGATCTGATTGTAAAAGACTTAAGTGTGATTCCAATTCTTGTAGTCTTTCCTCATTGAAGGAAAACCACTCACCACTTATTCTGCTGTCATTAAATACCTCATGTAAATGTTTTTCAAGGCTTTTATAATGTTCAGTCGCAATAAAATAAGTTATTTTAATATTTTCAGGATTACCAGTCGAAAACTGTTTGAGTCTCCTTTTTAAATCAATTGTTTTTCCAATTTTATACTTTTCAGTGTTTTGCATTTTGATTACATAAACACCTTTTTCTCCCCCTATTTCATTAAAGAATATAGGTTCTGTCACCCTCCTTCTATAAAGATTAATCCATTGAAATTAGCTTTTCTTGGATTGTCTTGTGTTATTATTTTTCCACCTAAATCATTAATTAGTTCATGTGAAGGCCATTGAGGTTCAATTAAATTATACTTGACTATTAGGTTTTTTGGGATTTCATAAACAAATTTTGCATTAGCTGTTTTTGTTGCAAATCCCTCAAAGGCTTCATGACAGTCGGCAGCCTCCTCCTCAGAATTAGCAACTATAAACCAATTTTCAGAACCTTGTTTCGTAGTAGCCCAATATAATTTCATCCTTATTCATGTTTATAAAGTACTAGTTGTGAACTTCCCCCGATAGGTCGGACAGGTAATTGAGGAGAAAGGTTTGGGTAAAATCCTCATCCTTGCTGCTAAGAATTTAATGGATTTGGGTCTGCTTTTTTTCCGAATCCTCATAATACTAAAACTATTTTATTAGAAGATTTAATTCCATATTATATTTTCTTCATCAATATTTACTGTCTCTTTAACATTTTTTGGGACCAGAACTGTTATGTAGTTATGATTATAGCTTTGATTTTTTTTAGGTCTTGGCAGATTATAGTGAGTATCCTTTACTTCAAACTCAACCACTTTGGTCAGGTTAAAAGACTCATCAAAAATATCTGGTCTTATAGCTAAATTATTAGTTAAAAACTTATTTCCCACACTGGGAAAAACAATTAGATCACATGTATTATTTTTTAAAGAGTTGTTTTGCAGATTTAAGGTATCCTCTGACAAGATAGAACTTAATAAATATGCTTTATCACTAGTTACATGTTTGGAAAACTCGTAGGACAAAAGCTCAAAATACTGTGTCAAAAAATCTGTCATAAAACTCGGACTATTATTTATGATAGAGTTATAGTGATTTCCTGCATTATTTGCAGTTTCATTAAAAGCAATATCATTAGCGGAATTAAAAATAATATGAGGAGAAAAATTACGATTATTTTTGGGTTGCCAGATACCAACCGAAACCAAGTCTCCGATCTTAGGTTTTATTTCATTTAAAGCAGTATCAATAGTCTCACTTCCATAAAACAATGTGTAATTGGGAGAATTGCCTCTATTAAATCTGCCCAAAAGATTCACTATTTCTATGGGAGGATAAGATAAAAAACTCTTCTTTGTTAAATGACTACGTTCATTTATGATATGCTCATTTTTAACTACGCGATATATAATATTAATCTGAAAACTCTGTGGTTGGATTTGAAAAGTGTAATAATAAACATATCGTATGTAGTTTTGAAATGCTACAATATCATCTTGCGTGAAAATTTCATAATTTATCTTTGAAAGACCTTTTTGTAAATTCCGATAAAACTCTGTAAGTTCCTTAATGATATGAAGGTCATCTGAATTAGGTTTATGGTTTTTAAATATATTACTCAGTACTCGCTGCTCATCTGTTCTAGGAGAAGATGTTTTGCCTATCCACTTACAACTTGGGATTTCTGGAAGGCTAGGAAAGCTTGGTATGTTTGAGTTCATTTGTCTTAGTAAAATTAAAAGAGCTATTTAAATAAGTTCAAAAGACTTCATAGCCATGATAAAAAAAATATATTCTATTAAAATGATTAATGTTTTAGTAATTATATCTAATTCATATTTAATGTAGTTAATTCTTTGAAATACGGTTGTTTCAACCATATATTTTTATCACCAATCGCTACAAAACGATGTTTTGCTCTTGTGAGTGCTACATTTAATAGATTAGGTTTAGAAGATGCCCATTGAGCTGCTCCTTGTGTTTTCTCATCTATGCCTAAACACATAATAACTCCTTTTGCTTCTTTTCCCTGAAAAGTATGCACAGTGCCAATGTGTGATTTTAGCCAATCATTTATTTGGTTAATTGATAAATCTCGATGATACCTTGAAATAGCTTTTTTGAGTGGAGCAAATAATGCAGATCTCAATTTATAGCTTATTTCTGAGAAAGGAGTTATTATAAATACGGCAGGGAAACCTTGACAAAAATCTATTTCTTCAATCAATAACTTTTCTACAATATTTGCCTGAGCGGGCACAAAATGTTTACCCTCTACCTGACCAGTACAATGAATAAAGGCATTATCCATGGTGATCTCATATTTCTTAGGTTCTTTTGTTGCTGTATACATTGTATTATCATATGCTATGGCATTTGATATACTAAACATAGGATTCAAACATCTTCTATGAACCCTTAAAGGAATTCCTACCCAAACATCTTTGGAGTTGAGGTTTAGATAAGCACCCCATGGATTAATCCTATCGGAAATTGATTGTACGGAAACCTCTGAATTGATAAGTTCTTCACCGAGTCCGAAATATTTACCTAAGTTATTTATGATTATTTCAGGGATTGTTACTACTGGTTCAATCTGAAATGGATCACCTACAACCACTACTCTTTTTGAACGCCAGATAGCCCCAGCTGCCGCTTGAGGAACAGCTTGACCAGCTTCATCTACGAATAGCCAAGGTAAATCGTCTTTATCTAAATCTTTGAACATAGTCTGTATAGAGGCAAATGTTGAGGAGATTACAGGGATTACTAAAAAGAAAGTATTCCACATTGCCTTGACATCTTCCTTATCTGGATTGGTATTTCCATTCATATATTCAAAGAAGCCAGCTAAAGTAGTTAGAATCCTGTTTGATTTTGAATTTGCACGTAGGATAAATTGCTCATTCAATTTTAGAGATAGAATAAACAATTCAGACTGTAACTTTTTAAGTTTTGAAGAATACCATGGACAAGATTGCTGTGCTATTGATGCCTTTTCTTCAACTTCTGATTTTAGATCTGACCAAAATTCGTAGTCTGCATAATTGTTACCTAAATACTTTGTTGCATCTAAAACAGATGGTTCTAACCTTTTAAGCTGGAAAATAATCTGGTCGAGTTCTTGGCGATGTTTTCTTTCCTTATCCTGCAAGTGACCAAGATTAATTGCATCATCGTTAATCTCTTTTTTTAATTTCTCATAGGCTTGTGAGATTTCATTATAGTTCTTGAATAAATTATTTAAGCTCTTTTTATACTCTTTTCTGATTTTAAAATTGAATAAATAGATAAAGATATTAGGCCTATTTGATTTCAAAATCGAAAATTCATTAAGATAATCTTTCTTTGACTGATTCAACTCTTCAATTTTTTCATTATTTCTGTCAAGTATTGATTTCTTAGCCAGAATGCTTTTTTTGAGCGCTTCTATCTTTGGATTCTGATTACTACGTTTCTTGGAGAGTTTTAAGTACTCTTCGTATTGCGTTTTAGCGATCTCAAGCTTTTCCTTTTCATTAGTAACTTCCTGAAGCTTTGAATTAAAATCAGAAACTATTGATTTCCAATCAGGTAAATCATCAGCCTTGGTTGATTTCAAAGTTTTTTGTAGGTCATTCACCTCTTTGTTCCACCATATTCTAGAGGTTAAATCATTACGGTTTTCTTTTTTGCCTAAAACTGCTGATACAAGACCCCAATTGTTTTTCGAAATACAGGTTTCTGCCACCTGCTTGAAGTATTCAATTTCATTAGCATATGGTCCCACTTCTGTGAACAGTGGTAGCTCTTTTGAGATGTTTTCTACCGCACCGTTATTTGATGATGCCACTACTATGCCTCCGTCACATAATTCTTCGTCAAGTTGATAAATGAAGGGAGTTCTCCCACTCTCTGTTTCTAATTTCCTAATGAATTTTAAGGAATTTGATGGGGTTTCTATTTCTGCTAATTTTTTTGCCCTTTTAACAATAATAGGTGCTATAATATCTCGAAGAAGTGTAGTTTTACCTGTTCCGGGAGGTCCATTCACTGATAAAAGACCACCTTGATCCGAATCTCCTAAGCTTTTGAAAATTCGGTTTACAGCAAATTGCTGCATCATACTTAATGAATGTTCAGAAGGCCAACATCCATCAGGAATCATATTGGGCACCAAGGTATCTTTTAATTCATTATCATCTCCTGTTAAATCTATACGGGATTTTTTTTGATTGAGACTTCCTTGCATATACTCATTGAATGCAAATGAAGGAGAAGTTTTTTCGAGTTTACTTATTATATTTTCAATGTCTTTGGAATAATAACTATTGAGGATTTCGGCACTTGATGTATTTTTTTTTGTAACATAAACGAAATTTTTCTGAACATACATCTTAGTATTATCTCCAAGCTTCCATCCACTTTCTGAGGTAATTCTTGATTCAATTTCCCTCAATTGATGTAGTTGAATCTTCACCTTTTGATTATCATCTTCTGAGTCTATTGTATTAAATACATATTTAAATTCCGAAAATATTAATTCCTTGAGATTGGCAAAGTCTGTATTCCAATCGTCTGAATCAAGGTTTCCTCGTTGCAGTTGATTTAGTGCCCACGGTAAAGTTGAAATTCCTAATGAATCGTTGATGTAATTTCCGTTATTATCAACTTTTAAAGAGGCTAGACAAATTTTAGTATTTCGTTCATTTTCATTCTTATTAGTATCGTTGAAATGTTTTTTGACAAAGTCTGATACTTGCTTTGAGTCGAATACACCCATAAATACAGTGTATTCAACGGTTTTACCTTTTGGTAAGTCAATGACAGGATTTTCCCAAGGTATGCTACCAACTAATTCTACTGTGTTTTTATCTTTTGGTAAAGGTGCTGGAGTAAAATACTCCATTTTATTCCAGCAGGATAAAATTTTCTTAAAGTTCTTCATTAAATAAATTATAAATTTGAGTTTCTATGTTTTTACAAATTATACTTTTTAAATTTTTTGCATGCTCAAACATTTCTGTGTAGGATCGTGGAACACATTGCATATTTGATTCGAAAAGATTGGGAATCAAAAAATCATCAAGTATAAAATAATACCAGGAAAAATCATTGATACGATATATAAATCTATACCTTATAAAATATATTAACCAAATCTTGGCTTGGTAAAAAGTTGTAGCAGTTTCATAATAATCTGAATGTTGACATTTGAAAATTTTATTGTCAATTTGAAAATGATTATCGAATTTCCTTAGTATTGATTGGTACCGCTTCTGTAAGTCACTACAAAACTGTAATTTCTCTTTATCAGATGCGTTTTTTTTATAAGTTTTAAAATTCTGCAATTCATTATAAAGATCAGCTAGATCTAATGCACAGTCATGGAAGTTCTTGGCTTTTAATTGGTAGTTTTGGAAATTTTCATATTGGGAGAAGACCAGCAGTAAAATTGATGTTGCTGTTATTGTAAATGCAATAGTATTGGCTGAGTATGGACTCTCACCAGGGTTGTAAATTTTATAAACAGTTAATAAGCCGAAGATGATTAAATATACAGATAATAAACTCATACAGAGATGAGATAATTTTGCAGTAGATTTGAGGCGACTATCAGCATTAAACCTGGTACCCTTTGTGGACCAAATCTTATGCTTTAATTCTTCTAGAAAGTCTTTGTCTAAATGTTCTTTTCCCTTAGGTTTTTCAAATTTTATAAGTGACATATTTTTGGTTAAAATTATTCAATCTTTGAATTAGCTATATCTTGTAGAAGTTGATTAAAATAATTAGCAATTGCAGGAATTTGCTCATCATATTCTGTTATAAAATTAGATAGATATTGATGGTTTTCTATCGTAATGCCATTACCGTTCTCATGCTGTACCCATTCTCCAGTTTTACTACCTTCTTCAGTTATTCTTAAAATTTTCTTTAATTTCTCTATCAATGTTGTTGCTTCTTTTGGTATCCAAAGATCTATGCCAGCATACACTAAACCATCCTCACTACCCCAGCTAAAGCCTGTATTGATCCAGTACTTTATTTCTCCTGAGAACCTTCCATCGGACACACCATACCAAGAATCTATTAATTTTGTGGCTTTAGAAGTGGCAGGAAATGAGCCAAAAAGTTTTGCGTATACTGGTCTAACTCTGTTTAAAATCTCATCCATTTTTAAAATTGTTCCAGTTATAGTAGTTAATGACGTTAAATCATTAAAATTGAAATTTTTTGTATCATCCATATCTTCTTCTTTTAAATATTTCTTTAGCTCACTTGTTATGGCAGAGTGATTATTATTGATTATGTTATAAATATTTTCCCATTTAATAGCTATAAATTTAATATCACCTCTAAGTGTCTCATTATAATGGTTTGAATCATAGTATTTAGTAATGTAAATTAGATATTTGGTATGTAGAGGGAAATATTCAATAAGTATATTTTTATAATCATTAAGTTGATTTTCTCGTTCATGATGCTCTACCTTTGATTCTACTAAAATGACTGAATTATGGTCATCAACGCTTATTTGGATATCTGGTATGCCGTAATGTGGATAGCTATTTTGAGTTGAGACATCAATTAATTCAGATGGTGGGTGCGAAATTAGGTTAAGGAAATCATTTCTAAACTTTTTGTCTGATTCTATACAATAAGCAAAAATTTCTGTTAAGAAATTTTCTCGATTATTTCTCCTCTCTCTTTCACGATATGAATAAACTCTATTAAATATTGAAGTCATACTTTACTATCGCTGTATTTATTAATACATGAAATATTAGGATTATAATTATTGAAAATTCGTTTATATCATCTATTTCTCAGATGTGGTTTTAGCAGCTTTTATAAAAATGTTCTTAAATCCATCAACTTCTGCGAAATGTTCTTCATCAACAGCATATTGATAACAAGCCTCTTCTGAAATTTCAAATTTTTCATTTCCCAATTTTGCTGATTCAATATTATCCAAATAAAATTTGTAAAATAAGTTTAGTTCAGGAAGATGACCCCAAGCAAACTGGAATTGATAAGTATCATCTCCTAATATGTATGGAGAAAATATGGTGTTATCGATAACTGAGCCAAGCCCATGGCGAACCGAAAGAATAAGAGTCTTCTTTTGATTAACTCCCTGATCTATAACATTATATATTTCTTCTATAGTCATTGTATTTATAGGTTCTAGTTAAAAAATATAATTTAAAGTTACAAAAATTTACTATAATCAAAAGGTTTATTAGGATAAATTGGAATTGTGTTATAGTTCAAGGAGTACGCTTAAAGGAGGAATGTCTTAAAGGACAAATTGTATCTTTAAATAATTCAGGATCTACTTTTAATTGAAATGCATCTAATTGTAAATTTATATGGGGTTCTTCTGCACTTGTGAAGAAAAGTTTTCTGTCATTTTGCATAATAATTTTATTGATGTTTTTCTTAGTACCTCTGTAGTTATAATATTCTTTCTTTAATTTATGTATATACTCTTCAGAAATAGTTTCATCAAAAAATAATTGTGAATGGCTATTAATTAATTGTAATCCGTTTAATTGATTTATTGCTTCTATAGATTCAGTTCCTGTACAGTTTGTACACCCATTTCCAAAATCATAAACTTGAGGGTCGTACATACAGATCATTAATCTAGGATGGATGGGGTAAAAGATTTGTAAGCCTTTAGATACAAGACCCGTAGCTCCTATATAGTTGCTAGCTTTTTCCATTAGCTTGTTATAGAAAACAACAGGCGCATCCGATGTAATAAATGGTAAGCTTGATAGATTCACTAAAAATTTACAATCCAAAAAATTTAAAAGGTGTTCATGCTCAGCAGATTGGAATAATGAAAACAGTACTGGATCTTTATGTATCAATTTCCCATTCTTAATATCCTCATAAAGTTGTGGAAGATATTCTTTGAACATCACTTTTACACCTGCATTGATGGAATCTATAGCATTGGAGCCTGATTTTGGGGTTCTATGCGCTTGATATAGTATAAATCGTTTAAGTAATGTAAATGCTTTTGAATTGTCTGGTGGAGGAAATAGGTCTTTTTTCTCAGTCCAGAAGTAGAAGAATCTTGCAATTTTATCTTCAATTTTAGCTAATGCATCTTCGACTTCATCATCATCATCTCCATATAAAAAGCTTTTACAGGCTTGATGTTTAATCGGTGCATTTTCTATAAATCTTTTATTCTTTAGATTAAATAAAGCAATGCTTTTTCCCTCGCTATTAATAGAAAATCTTCTAAGGTAGAATTGTGGAATATAATGATGACGTTTCTTTTTAGGCATTACAAATCCTTCAATCTCTCTGAAAACTCATTTATTAACCAGTCGAATGCTTGATCTTGCTCATAGTTTAAGTTTGGGCTTAAAAGTCCTTCCATGTCACCTAGAAATAAAGGTGACTTTTTCTTTTCCTCCATGTTAAGCAAGAATTCTTTTTGCGTTGGTGGTTTGCCAACTACAAACTTCATGTATTCTTTATAGCAGTGTATGATTCTGTCATAATCAAGTTTTGCATGTTGGTCTGCATAGTATAGGTCAAATAAATCTCTTCCCTTTTTGCGTTGGTAAAGCGCTCGAAGTTTTGTTCCCAGGAGTTCGTCTAAGTGGTAGGTATTGATTTTGCACTCTCCGGTAAACCATTCACTATTTACAGAGAAAGGAAATGAATTCCATCCTAGTAAATTAAAATGCTCTCGGCAATTGATTTCAATCTTAAGCCTTAAGCGGATATCTGGTGAGTATTCCGAATCGAATCGATACAGAATGGTATTGTTGTTTGCTTTTTGCTTTATTACTCTTTCTTCTTCAAAAAAGGTGATGACTTCCCCAATTCTTTTTAGTATGGGTTTTATGGGGCCTTCTTTGATTTGTACCAGGTCAATATCTTCTGAATATCGAGGAGCTGGATTCAAGTATAGTTTATGTAATGCGGTACCTCCTCGGAATGCTAAATTCTTATTAAGTAATTCATCTGAGAAGAGTGCTACCAATGCTCTAGAAATGATCAGGTCTTGTTCAACTTGTTCATTGGTAGTCCATGGGGCTTCATCTTTCCACTTTGCGATGTCTGGTTTTGAAATCATTTATGAATTTATGTTTTAGGTAGTTTTATAAATCGCTTTCTAGTTCTATGTTCCTATCTACTTTCCAGGGATTATTCGCTTTACCAGGTTTATTTTTGTTTTCCGGACTCAATAATACTGGATACAATGGCTTAGTTTTTAAGAATTCTTCAATTGGCTTGATCAGGAATAATTCAGTTTGAATTTCCTCAAATATAAAACCCAATCTTTGAATTGTACTGGTGTGCGGATACCATTGTAATAGATTTATTAAGTCTTCTGCTGTTATGGCTTCAGTAAGCTCTTCCAGAATGGTAATTATTCTGTTTAAGCCCCCCATTTTTGATTGATAGTGTATTAAATCAATAGCCGTTAAAGCCGGTGAGGAGATATTAAACAAACCGGCATCTGATTTTCTTTTTATAATATTGTTTTTTGGCCAATTGCTATTGGCAGATATGTTGAGGTAATTATTGCCCTTTTTAATATCCCTTACATTTGGGATTTGTGTCATCAGGTAATTTTGCTGTACTTGTTGGTGACTTGCTCCATGAAAAGATGCTGCAGAGTAAAATGCCAAGTAGTATGGCTTATGTAGGTATCTAAATAATTTCTGGACATAGAGTTCTATCGGTAGTCTTCCATATTGTTTGTAGCGTGGTGGAATAATAATATAGAATCCCTGCCTTAATGAAATGATTTCTTTCTTTTTTGTTAAGCGAGATAATTCGTTTCTTAAGGCTGAGTCCGATTTATTCAATTGGGTTTTTAATTCATCCCAAGTGAAAGCATACTGCTCATAGGCTAAGCACTGATTAATATATTCATAAATCTTTTCCATTTTAGTAAATTTATGCAAAAACTATTGAAAAGTGATGCATAATGCATAAAAATACTATTTTACTTTAGTGTATTGATGAAAGAAACTTTTAATCTCCTTTTTTGTGCTTATGAGGCTTGAGTGATGGCGTGTTACCAGATGTTTCCTTATTATCTCTTTGACGCTTGTCTGGTTTGCCAGTTGATTTAGCAATTTTTTTCGGACCTGTTTTAATTCCCATAATGTACCTCCTTTTTAGATGTTAAATTATAACAATACAATATAATAATTAATTAGCAATGAATAGGTTATATTTTTTTTTGGATATTTGTTTTTAGTATGAATAACACTTCAAAATGAGGACTACAAAACGGCTTTTGATAGGAATAGATTAAGAAAATAGTTGGCTATTTAAAATATTTTTATCTAATTTAATGCTAAATATTACTAGGTTTAATAACTTGATAAATGGCATTGCAATTGGTAAAAGAACTAGTGAATCAAAAAAAGTATAAGATTACTAAATCTGGAACATTTACTATTGATCAAAAAGACATTATTAAATCAGCTAGATTTAAGCAAATAGTTGACCGACTAAAGCCCGTTAGTAAGCTTAAAAAGGGTTGAGTTGGAGAAAGTGAAACTATACAGATGCTTTTCAAGCGATCAAGACTTAAATGGATATATCAAATCCTTCTAAATCAAATTTCGTTAACCATAGCTTAATCTAAATATTTAAAAATATTTAATATTAATAGAATTTAATTACCTTTGAATTTCATGTCTAAAATAAGCTAACTGTTATGGACTTCGACAAAATAAGCAAACTTATAGGTATAATTGTTATCATTGCGATTGCGAAGTATATATGGAATCTTATTTTCAAAAAGACCAATACTTCAATCATCTCAGATCATGGCTTGGAAATTTTAGAAGATCCAGATAAGAAAAAACAGCTACGAAAAGCTGTGGATGAATACCACGAAACTGGTGATTGGAACGAAACTCAGCTGAATAGTATTGTTTAAATTAAATGAATCTCACTTTTGGATTCATAGCATTTTTCATAATAATTGTAATACCTGGTCTCATATACCGTAGGTTTTATTATTATGGTGAGTTCTCAAAACAATTCCACACAAAAGAACCTATATTAAATACTATTTTTCTAAGCAGTATACCTGGAGTTTGTATACAATTATTAGGTTTTTATCTTTTGAATAAAATTGCCTACTTCGAAACTAACAATATAGATGTCCTAAATATATTTCGGGACTTTGCTTTTTTAAAAGATAGTGATTTAGGTGGAGACACTGAAAAATTCGTACAATCTGGCCTAGGCAAGTTTATCCTTTATTCAGTTATCATATTTATTTCTTCAGCTGTATTAGGTATATTCAGTTCAAAACTTCTTAGAGCTTTTAATTTAGATAGAAAGTACAAGATCTTTAGATTCAGAAATCAATGGTATTATATATTTAGTGGTGCAGTTCTGAAATTCCAGAAATTTGAATCTGCTCGTGGTCTCCACTATAACAATCTTCCTGAAAATCAGGAAATATTAATGACTTTTGCAGATATAATGGTTAATAATCAACAGGGTGTAAGGGAACTCTATACTGGCTATGTGGTGGATTACGATCTTAAACAGAATGATATTTCAAAGCTGGACAAAATATATTTATTAGACGCTTATAGATATAAAAGAGGATCAAATCCATCAAACTACTACAGTTCTAATAATTACTTTATTTCTCAATCGAATGATTATAATATACTCAATTTAAATAAGTCAGAAGTACAATCCGGGACAAGAGAAAGAGTCAGTATACCTGGGGACATGCTGATTTTGGAAGGCGAGCATGTTGTAAACATAAATTTGACATATATACCTTCTAAGGCTATTAAGAAAGATAAGGAGGCTAGAAAACAAAAGAAATTAAAACAATTATCTTTAACACTTGCGACTATAAATATAATTTTTATTCTACTTCACATCGCTTTTGAGTTTATTGATTTTGAGAAATCAAGTTGGCTATACCAATATTATAAAACTAATTTTTGGGCGAAACTATTTGTTATTTTTTACTCTAATCAAATACTACTACCATTTTTCCCAACCAGAAATAAAGAAAAACAATATACTTTTGATCTTCATGTTACTATACTTAGAGTTATTATACTCATATTAATGACAATTACTTTTTTCATCTTTCTGAACAAAGGGTTAATAAAAGCAGACTTCTGGTGATTTACAATTACATCGTCATATTTTTATTAAATATTAGATTTTTAGAACCTCATACTACTCTAGTTAAATCGCACTTCTATTGACTTTGCGAAATTAAGACTTCTTATAAATGAACTGCAAGGGCTAAGGTTGTTACTAATTTCAAAAATTATTTCTTACTTGTCTTTTACCACCTCTTGCTAAACTAACTGCACCACTCAGGTAGCTTATGACTTGATTGACTCCCACATGAAATAATTGCTTGGCTGTTGCTTCTTTTGGTGGGTTAGCGACAAATACTAATTTATGCCATTTCAATGATTGGCACAGTTTTACAATATCATCTCTCTCGAAATTTGCATACAATTGATGAGCAAAGGCGTTTCTTATTTTTCTAACCAAATGTAAATCATCCATAATAGTCTTTTCGATTAGCCCTACGGAATAAGACATTGAAATTTTACCACTGAAAGTACTAAGCGGACCATTAATGCTAAATAGTTTTTCAACTTCTTTATCTTTCTCCGGTAAAAAACCTCTTAGCATATGTTCCAGTGCCATTTCCAAAAAGGAAGATGCTAAAAGGGCTATACTATGGTCTTCTGTAGATTCTTTATTAAAGAATTCATTGAAAGCAAATGAGGCAGTTTCAAAATCAAAATGGCGAAGCACTTCCTCCTGTTCCATCTGTCGTATTTTATCTCTTCCCATAGCCCTCCTTTTTTTCAACGGCTATGTTGAGCTCGCTTTCGTTGATACATACTTTTGCTTTTTTGATGATTACCCAGCAATTCAGGAGTATGTGTAGAAGCTCATCACGTAGTAGGGAGAGTTTTTCTATTACAGTAAAGCATTTGGAAACTTGAGGTAGGTTAAGCGTTTTTGTATTCATTTTGAATTGCATTCTTAAAGTAGGTTTTGTTTATTTTATATTTGACCACCAACACCCTTAAACTTCTCCACAAACGAAGCTATCTTTTGAAAGACGCTCTGTTTTTTGGTTAAATAATGAGGATTCAAAGGACTCATTTTCGGTAAAAGACCATTCAGTTCTGTTCCATTTTCGCTTGCATATTCTCTCTTTAGAGAGTTTGTTATATATCGTTTTGCTGCTTCTTCATTAAGATTTTCTTCAGTAATTAATTCTGTAGCTTCAGTCTTTTGTTTTCCTTGTGCATAAGTAAAGAAGGAGTCAATTATGCTCGCTTTATCCTGAATAGAATCTAATTCGGTTTCATTGATGAAATTCACAACTAAACTTTCTTTTGCTCTGTTGCCAATGCTCGCTCGAATAACCCTGCGGACCTCCTCTATTAATGAGACTTTGTCTTTGGTCTTTTTATTGTGTTCAAAGATTAGTTCGAGAATGTAATCAAGATTTATTTCTTGTGATTTAAGCAAGTCGATTTCAAAGACCACATCATCCCAATCAATATCTGATTCTTCTGATTCTTTGCCGCTTTTCTCTTTCCTTAGCCAATCTCGAATATCATTATAAGTTGATCTATAATCCTGAATTAATCGTTCAGGTGGTAAGTCGATCTCTTGCATAGTTGCAATATCTTCATCTGTGATAAAGTGAGTTTCTTTAAACTCTTCTACAGCCTCTGGATCGTTACTATCAATTGTTTGAAGCTCTTTGAGATTAGCAAATTCATCATAATTTTGGAGTATGTTTTCAACTCGTAGGTACTCACCAAATAACTTCGAAAATTCTTTTTTGTCTTTTTCTGTAGCAATCTCATCTGGCTTAGGAAACTTTTCGTTCAGTTCCTTCACCACTTCTACGTAGCCTCTTCGAGCTTCGCCTGTTGCAATGTCTGTGAAGCCTTCTAAATATTCCTTATAGCTTTTCTCTAGGACTACATTTTTGGTGCTACTATCACCAAATAGGGTAATGGCATCAACTGTTGCTTTTTCTAAATCACGGAAGGTAATTATGTTACCAAATGTTTTTGTAGCATCATAAATACGATTGGTTCTTGAGAATGCTTGCATTAGACCATGGTAACGAAGGTTTTTATCTACAAACAAGGTATTTAGGGTTGGAGCATCAAATCCCGTCAGGAACATTCCTACTACAATGATTAAATCAACTTCCTTGTTTTTCACTCTTTTGGCAAGGTCGCGATAGTAATTTTGGAATTCTTTGTTTTCAACGCCATAACTGGTTTTAAACATGTTATTATAGTCATTGATAGCTTTGGTCAAAGACTCTTTTGCGCTTTGATCCATGGCTGATGGTTCAAAGGTTTCGTCCACTATCTCACCTTTTGCACTTTGTTCTTCATTTGCTGCGTATGAAAATATGGTGGCTATTTTTAAGGGTTTATCACTGCCTTTTTGCAAGTGATTTATTTCTTCATAATAACATTTTGCTGCATCTACACTATTAACAGCAAACATGGCGTTGAAGCCATTATTACCACCCCGAGTTCTATGCGTTTTTTGCCTAAAATTATTAAGGATATATTGTGAAATCTCTTTAATTCGAACAGGGTGAAGAAGGGCTCTCTTGTTTTCTGCGGCACTTAATTTTTTTTCATCAATTTCTGTTTCAATTCCTTTAAACTGCGGGCGAACATCATTGTAGTCTACTTTGAATTTAAGGACTTTTTCATCTCTAATAGCATCAGTAATAACATATGAATGTAATTCCGCACCAAATACGCTTGCTGTAGTTTCTGCACCTAATGCATTATCAGGGAAAATTGGAGTACCTGTGAAACCAAATTGATAATACTTTTTGAATTGCTTTTTTATGTTCCTCTGAGCTTCGCCAAATTGGGAACGGTGCGCTTCATCAAAAATGAACAGGACTTGCTTTTGATAGATAGATAAATCATTTTCACTTTTCATCAAATTATTCAGTTTCTGAATGGTAGTGACTATAATCTTATTATCATCTTTGTCAATATTTCGTTTTAAGCCTGCTGTACTATCTGAACCATTAACACTATCAGGTGAGAACCTTTGGTATTCTTTCATAGTTTGAAAATCCAGATCCTTCCGGTCTACCACAAAAAATACTTTATCAATAAATTCAAGCTCAGTTGCCAGTCTTGCTGCTTTAAAACTAGTAAGCGTTTTACCAGACCCAGTTGTATGCCATATAAAGCCTCCACTTTCATTTTTGGACCATTTTTTAGCGTTGTATGAACTTTCGATTTTCCATAAGATTCTTTCTGTAGCTGCTATTTGATAAGGCCTCATGATCAGAAGTGTATCACTTACATCAAATACAGAATAATTGAGCAATACATTAAGGAGGGTACGCTTTTCAAAAAATGTAATGGTAAAATCCTTTAAATCCTTAATTAAGGAGTTATCAGCTTTGGCCCAGTTCATAGTAAAGTCAAAGCTGTTTTTATCCCTTTTTACTGTGTTTGCAAAGTATCGGCTATCGGTTCCATTGGATATTACGAATAGCTGCAAGTATTTGAAAAGTGAATTTTCGCTATTGAAGCTTTCTTTGCTGTAGCGATGAACTTGGTAAAATGCCTCACGGATAGCTACTCCACGCTTTTTTAGTTCTACTTGAACCAAGGGCAAACCATTCACTAAAATGGTTACATCATAGCGATTAGATTGTGCTCCTTTTTGTTCGAATTGAGAGATGACCTGAACTTTATTTCTAACGATATGCTGCTTGTCTACTAAATAGATGTTTTGGATATGACCATCATCAAATACAAAGTCGTAAATGTAGTTATCATGTATTTTTCGGGTCTTGTCAACAATGTTATCGCCTGGTTTATCTAAATACTCCTCAGCAAAACGTTCCCATTCGCCATCATTAAACTCCATATCGTTCAATGCTTGTAATTGCACTCGTACATTTGCCAACATGGCTTCAAGGGTATTCAGGTTTTTAGGGTTTTCAAAACCTTGATTGATTAAATCTTCAATAAACTCTCGCTCAAGAGCTGATTCTGATTGATAAGTTGCAGGAGCCTCGTTTGCTTCAGAATACTTTGTGTATTTGTCAAGTACAAGGAAGGCGTTTGATTCCGCTATGGTTTTATATGTTGCCATTGTATTTACTTCTACTAATTAACTGCGGATTTGAAACCGTACATTCTTTTTACTTCTCCGACCAGAAAACCCAACACCCTCTTATCATTTTCCTCTATGACTGAGAGTTCTTCGCCATTGTGCTTTGAATGGCTAGATAGGTTGATGATACGGTTAAAGTATGCCTGTCGAGATTCTTGTGGTAATAGTTCTTCCCAGTTGTTGAAGCCCAGAAAGGTAGAAGTCTTTTCGAACAAATTCCGCAGAAAGTTGAAATGATATTTTTGAATATCGCCTGACGCTATCACCTTTTCCAATTCAGCTAAAAGAAATAAGTGATAGGAAAAAGGAGAGTCTTTTAACTGCTCAACAAGAGAAGCAGTGCCATCAATTAATTTTTCTAAACGCCATTTCTTAGTTTTCTTCACTCGACTGAATTCATTGAAGAGAACATTATAAAATAATGGGTTGTGTGTGGTGATAATGAACTTCAATTCCGATGTGCTGGATTTAATCAATTTTGCAATATCAACAGCTAATTCGATTAGGTGCGAGTCATCTAATGAACTTACAGGATCGTCAATAAATACGTATTGCAAATCATTAAATTGATCTGTTTCCCGGTCGGATTCTTCTGCCTTATTCAATTCACTAATTGTTTGATCTAACAAACTGTAAAAAACACTCCAAACAAAACAGCTTTCTTCCCCCTTCGAAATTTTTACATATTCCGAACCTGAATCATCACCTGTTTCAAATGAGAAACGCACTTCAGAGAAGTCTTCATTGAATTTTGGAGTCAATTTATCATTTGTGTAGCGTTGAAAATGGGTACTTATGTTTCGTTCTTGACCTTGGTCTACAAGTACCCAGTGAGTATAATTATTGGGTTGTATCTTCAACCTTCTATCGGTATCATGTTCCAAATCGTTATCCCAATAGAATAAATCTTCTGTAAACGCATTATAGTAGAATATTTTGACCCCTGATTCTTCCTCAGTATCAGGATCCTTTGGGGCTATCAGTTCTTTGAACTCACTAGACAAACGTGTTTTTCCAGAACCATTGAATGCATAGATTAACTGCATCTTCTTATCCTCATTTCGAAGAGTCTGTGCTATTTCGGTTAAAGTCTGTCCCATATTACTTTTCTAAATCTTTTTTGGGAAAGGTTAATAATAAATCTCGATAGTATTCATACTGCTTTTGCCTCAACTCTATTTCTTTTGGCAATCCTTCACTAATAGAAGTGGTGAGAGTGTCAAACTTGTCGAGGATTGAAACGATGCGGGCTTGTTCTTCAATGGGTGGGATAGGAACTTTTACTTTTTCAATGTCATTCATACGTAGAGCAACATTTGCTCCACCTTTCATCAAAGGAACAAGAGTGTAGTCTTTTGTTTGCTCAAAATAATAATACAAATATTTAGCATCAATTTGCTTCTCGTCTTTAGGAGTTATTGCACATAGTATATTACCCAAAGCAAATTTCCCCTCTTGATAATAAACATGATTTAAGCTTGCAACACCGTGACCTCTTGATGAAACTAATGGGATGCATACAGATTTAGCATTAAACTGATATGTTTCACAAGATTTTCTTTCAGTTGTAGTAACAACCATTGGGTATTTGCCAGGAATTGCCTTTTGAATTGGTGTTATTCCCTTCTTAATATAACATGTTTCTTCTATAGAGCATAAACGATAATGTTTTACATTATCAAACAATACAGTACTGTAATATCTATATTGTT
This sequence comes from uncultured Cytophagales bacterium, assembly GCA_963803685.1. Taxonomy (GTDB): domain Bacteria; phylum Bacteroidota; class Bacteroidia; order Cytophagales; family Cyclobacteriaceae; genus Marivirga. Next base: position 4,861,250 of record CAWDNW010000001.1, on the reverse strand, counting down.
TTATTCGTTTTTGTAGCTCTGTGTTAAGCTCTGTGTTAAGTTCAGCAAAAGAATCCAAAATACGAACGATATCTTGCTGGATTTTGGGCGGTGGGATGGGGATTTTTACTTTACTTAGACCTTTTGAGTTAATTGCTGAAATCTTTCCAGAAGATATATTTTTTTTTATTTGGTCATGAAACTGTCTTGTTCTAGTGAAATACGAAACATATTTTGGATTTAAGTCACTTCGATATGAGAAACATGCGTCATGAACTACTACTCCTTCAATACCTAGCCATGCGGTTCCTCTTCCCAAATCTTCAATTGTTTCTCCTGCTGCAACTATAATTACATCACCATTTTCAGCTACTCTAAGTTTTTTGTTTTCCACAAGCTCTTCACTAACAAATGATTTTGTTTTATCGGCCCAAACACCATAATGAGTATACATTTCTCCATAATGAATAGTTGGAACTCCTTCGGCTATTAAATCCGTTTTGACAAATCGTTTACCTCTTTGAAATTCCCCAATCTTCCCCAATTCCTTCCATTCTACTTCCACGACTTGCAGTAGTTGTTTTAGTTCGCTCATGACTCTATCTCTTTTATGATTTCATCAATATCAGCACGCAGTTGGTCTATTTTCTTAACTGTAAGGGTAACTTCATTATTTAACTCTGCTATGTTAATTTGCTCTCGGTTGTCTTTGGCTTCCACATAAGAACTCACTGATAAGTTATAGTCATTTTCAGCAATCTTGGTATTGTCAATAGAGGTTGCTACATTTGCCACTTCTTCTTTGCTGTCAAATAGATGCATCACATTCGCAATGTGCTCGTCAGTAATCACATTGTTGTTAGTTACCTTCTTAAAGAAATCTTCACCACTGGCATCAATAAACTGGGTCTTATTTTCAGTTTTGTGTTTAGAAAGTACCAGCAAGTTTACTGCTATTGATGTACCATAGAAAAGGTTTGGAGCCAATGAGATTACAGACTCTACATAATTGTTGTCCACCAAATATTTTCTGATCTTTTGTTCGGCACCACCACGGTAAAAAATACCAGGAAAACAAACGAGTGCCGCTCTACCTTTACTGGATAAGTAACTCAATGCATGCAATACAAAGGCAAAATCTGCTTTAGATTTGGGAGCAAGCACACCAGCAGGAGCAAAACGGTCATCATTAATCATCGTGGGGTCATCATCACCAATCCACTTTACCGAATAAGGGGGGTTCGACACTATAGCATCAAACGGCTTTTCATCGCCTAAGTGGGGATCACGAAGCGTATCACCCAATACAATATGAAATTTGTCGTAATTGATGTTATGCAAAAACATGTTCATACGAGCAAGGTTGTAGGTGGTGTGGTTCACTTCCTGCCCATAAAAACCCTCTTCAATGATGTGGTTATCAAAATGTTTTTTAGCTTGTAAAAGCAAGGAGCCGGAACCTGCAGCTGGGTCATATATTTTGTTTACCTCTTTTTGCCCATGCATTGCCAATTGAGCAATGAGTTTAGAAACGTGTTGAGGTGTGAAAAACTCACCTCCAGATTTACCCGCATTGGCAGCATAATTAGAAATCAGGAATTCGTAAGCATCACCAAAAAGGTCAATTTGATTTTCTTCAAATTTCCCAAAGTTTAACTCAGCTACTCTTTTAATCACAGCCGCTAATCGGCTGTTTTTATGTTCAACGGTATTTCCAAGTCGTGAACTGGTCGTGTCAAAATCAGCAAATAACCCTTTGATAGCTTCTTCTGAAGGATAGCCATTTGCAGAACTTTCAATTCCATCAAAAATGGTTTTTAAATTCGTATTAAGATTGGGGTTTGTATTAGCCGTTTTGGCAACATTGACAAAAAGCTGACTTGGAAGGATAAAATATCCTTTCGTCTTCACTGCATCATCTATAATTTCTGGTGTAATCACATTATCCGACAAGCTTGGGTAGTTCACACTTTCGTCACCACCTTCAATGTAAACACTAAAATTCTCGCTTATGAATCGGTAGAAGAGCGTACCTAATACAAACTGTTTAAAATCCCATCCATCAACTGAGCCACGTACATCGTTAGCTATCCTCCATATTTTAGCTTGTAATTCAGCTCTTTGGTTTGTACTTGTCATTATATTTTTAGTGATTAAATCTTAATTAAGAATGCTAATATAATTCAAATACATCTTTTTAGAGAATGAATGGGAATTAATACTATCAATGCTTGAAGATTAAATACAAAATGATTTTACATTCTAGTAAAATTTATTAGTCACCCTTCCTATGTTTATGAGGTTTTAAGGAAGGAGTGTTTCCTGGAGTTTCTTTATTATCACTTTGACGTCTATCCGGTTTGCCTGTTGACTTTGCTGTACTTTTAGGTCCTGGTTTGGTTCCCGTAATTAATATAATTTAATAATGTATATTGGAAATTAAGTCTTTTTGAAAATTAATTCAAATGGTTATGTTTGCTTTTTGCTTAGTTCTAAATCAAAACCTTTAATATGATTTCTAGTATTAGCTTACATTTCTTTGTCTTTTGTGTTTATGCATGTAGCCCTGGACCAAGGTCATTTACTACCTATAATGAAAGTGCAGAGCTTAGAAATCGGTTGGCTCATATCAATACTTTTCCGTCAACACTAAAACGGGATTCAATATTTAAAGCATTAGGAAAAGCAGAAATTGCAATACCAGCGGACATTTGTTCTAAAGGCTTGATTATTAAATCATATGATCTCCAAGGTTATTTGGATTACCTGGAGGTTAAAATTCATTTAACTGTTGATTCTAGTCGTTATCTAAAAATGAAACAAAATGATGAATTAATTACCACAAGTAATGATTTAAGCTTTATTAATAAAGATTCAAAACGGGTCGTTCGCTTTATGCTTGAAATTAAAGAGAAGCGGGTTGAGCCATATGGCTACCTAAGTTTAAATCATAAAAAATTTGAGAGAAAATTTGAAGGTATTTATGTAATTAGTGAGAATTACTCTGAGTTGTCTAAAGATAATTTTAGATATGTGCTTTTTTCAATTCACAAACTAGAGGATCATGATGACGAGATGGCCTTAAGAAAAGATGGAATAATTACTGGTTGGTTTGCTCGCAGAGGTTTTTACATTTATGATAGAGTAAATGATGAATATTTTAATCTTTTTTATGATTTGAAAGAATTGTATCAAATCTGTGAAAGTTAGTGGTTTAATTTCAAAATAATTATTTTTTTTCTGATGACTGGAATGCAATCAAATTAAGCTTTTCTCTCATACTTGACCTTAGTCTGTCTCCATAAAGATTTTCAAGTTCATCAGTATTTAAGTTCGTGGAATCGTGGGTAGGCATTCCTATAGTAGTGAAAAGGCTATAAGGGTTGAGCAGGATTTCGCTATGGTGTTGGTAAGTTTCCTAAATACCCTAATGCTAAATCATTCTTCCAAGGAGAAGGAATCTGTGATCCTGAGGAGGTGAAAAAGGAGTTTTATGCTTCATAAGGAGAAAGTATTTCATCTTTTTAAAGTTATTAGTTACCTTTCTTAAAAGAAAATACATTTCTAAGCTAAAACCTTTTTAATTTTCGATAATCAACAAAATCAATCACGTTAATTTGAATTCGGCTCAGGTCAGTATGACGAGGTATAGTGGGAATTTAAAGAGCTTTATAAGGATATGAAGATATAGATTATTATTCTAAGGAGAGAATGTTTATAAAAAGGTAACTAAACGCATGAACTGATTTTGTTCTATTGGTGAATTTAGAATACTTTTCACCTTTTAAGTTTAATAAGATTGATTTTACCCAAAGTTTAAATGAACTTTCTTTGGGATCAAAGTGAAATTCATGCGCTAAAGCATTTCTTAATTGATTTAGTTCCATTAGGTAAGTTATCAGCTTTACATGTAATTTTTTGTCTTCAAACTGAATCTTTTCAAATGCTTTTACTTTGGCGAAGAATGAAAGTTTCTGAAGCTTATTCAAATCATAGCGCTCTAGTTTATTTTCTAAAGCCATTTCAATTATTAGGTGGCCTTTTAGTAAAATCGATTCATATTCCTTCTTGTTGGATAATTGACCCCATGCAGCCCACTCAAATAAAACATCATAGTCTTCTTTCATAGCACCTACTGATTATAGATTGAATTGTAATTTACAGAAAGCAGTTTAGCATCTCATCTTAAGAGATACAGCTTTTTTGATTCTAAAGCTGTTTTATTTTTTTCAAAATATGAACCATTAAATTATTAATTCCTATATCCTGATTTTTCAGTAAATCGCACATCTTGATGAACTTAGATTCTGTCTCGGCATTTTTCATATAGCCTATTATTTGGTATCCATATTTATTTAAAGTCATCTGAGAGATTAGGTAATATTCACCACCCTTATTTGTAGGATGACCAGTTGTAATATTTCTTATGTCTCGAATTTCTTGTAATTGAGTATAGCTTTCTGATAATTTATCAGCTTTATCGAAAATAGCTAACTGCAGATTCCTAATAGATTCTTGTTGGACAAAAAATGCTTAAAGCAAACCATAATGCTTTAGATACGCAGCGTTTTTTACATCAAAATATTCCAGTTGTTTGTAGTCTTCAATTACGGATTGGCAGTCTTCAAATGTTTATAGTGCAGATTGAATTCTACCACGCTGACTATCATAAACATCATTAATATTACTATCTGCTAATTTTATTAATTCTATTCTAATATTATGAGTCCATTGCTCTACAAGGGTCTGATTTAAGCTGAATTCTATTTTTTTCTCATCAATAAACAATTTTTGCATACGCTTTCGGTGTAATAAGAAAGTTACAATAGTTTGAACATTTCCCTGAGTTTTGATTTAAGTAATATTTCATCTTTCTAAAGTTATTGATTACTTTACACATAATTTAAACAATTACTAAATTCAACACTTTTAAGACTTCGATATTCAACATAATCAATCACCCCAACATGAGTTCGGTTCAGTACTGAATGATGAGCTCTCCCAAAATTTACGGAGAGGGCCAGGCTTTATAGCTAGGATAAAATTTAAATTGAGCAAGGAGCTAATATCAATGCTCGAAATTCGTACAAAGAAACTGTATTTCAGGCTATTGTAAGTTATTATAGCAAGTTAAATTATTACATTATTCGGTATTTGGTTTGTGATGCTAAGGCTGATATAAATGCTCATGATGATGAGTTTGTGACTAACTTGTATTCATTGGTTGTAAGTGAAGACCCAGAGCGTTTAAAATTATTCCTTGAGTTGGGAGCCAATCCGAATCCTATTACTCCAGATACTTTTGAGACTGTACTGGATGATATAGAGGATCTTCATTATAGTAATTATGAAGCTAATGGAGAGAGGGAGAAATCATTTTTGGAAGCTATTGAAATTTTAAAAACGAATGGCGCTAAAAATGCTCAGGAATTATTTACAAAAGAGCCAAAAGAATATATTGCTGTGAATATGCTTTATACTACATTCTTGGTTTCTAAATATGGGCAATTGCATGTGCAGGATTTGACTAGTGCCCCAGCTGTTTTAAAAGCGTTTAAGGAATTAAAAAAAATGAAAAAGCAGTATGAAGGTATTTATAATGATAAAGAGCAATCAATTTTTCATACGGAGGTTGTTAAGAAGCATATTCTGAAAATTAATCGGTTGTTGGAGGGGTTGGATGTTTTGGAGGGGGTGGAGGTTATTAAGAGTTAAAATTATCCTATTCTTCTCTACGCCTATCCGTAATCCAGGCTCGAAATGAAATTGAATGAAACCATTTCTTTTGGTTTTTGACGTGTCTAGCAAGAGTTTTTTTCGATTGATTTTCTGATACTTGTTTTTTCATATCCTGAAAAGCAATAATCCGTTGACTAATTAAACTAGAGACATGGGGTTCATGCAAAGGCGTTTGAATAATCTTGTAATCCCCACTTTTTGGATTGAGCTCGAAAGGTTTCATCTGCTTATGATTTAAGCCAGTTATGTTATGGAAAAAATAGAATTTAGGAATTCTAAGACTTAAAAAGCAAGAATCTTGATCAAACATTAATAAAGGATCCACTGTCCTCAAAAAAATAAAGTTTAGGTCCTTGTAGGCTGGTGGAGCATCTTTAATTTCATCTAAAAGTAATAAATAGTCTGGATTAAGATTCGTTTGAGATTTAGAGTTGAGAAATTCTGCAAGTTTAAAACCATATGCTCTGATTTGGTCTATAAATTTGGATTGCAATACTTCCTGTTCTGTTAAACTGTGTTGAATAATTCGCCACCAAATGCTACTTAAAAAATACCTCAATCGGTTATCATAGTGAAACTCACTTGCATTTGAAATCTGATTAATAGGCTTAAAAATATTCTCAATAAAATATTTTTCACTTTGACCAAACTTTTGTTCGCAATTCCGGCATAGCCAATAGTATTTAAAACTATCCTGGATAGGTATATTAATATTTTTACCACCTCGTAGAATCCCTGTTCCGGAGGTCATTTTAAGCCATTTGTAAATTGATTTAGGTATTACATGACTTTCAAGTAATTCTGAATAAATATCACATAATTTGCAATTACCTTTTAGCATTGTAAATGATTTTAGATCAAAGTTAGGCTATTGTTTTTATTTATATTTAATTTCGATCCAATTTAGTCTGTTTTTCAATTATTCTATCAAGAGCTGCTTCGTAATCTTGAAGTTGTTTCAAAGGAATATTGAGTTTATCAATTGGAGGTATTTCAAAACTTGGTGCGAACGTTGATAAATCATTAGATTTTCCTACGATTCTTGCCAGTATTTTTTCAAAATCTCTTAAATCCGAAAGTGGGACATTAAGTTTGTTGATTGGAGAAAATAGTGAAGTATTAAATGATCTAATTTCAGTTGAAAATGAGTCATGCCCAAAACCCACAATTTTTTCTAAAATATTTCTAAACTCTCTGAGATCGTTAATAGGAACTGTAAGTTTGTCAATTGGAGATCCACCAATTAATGATAAGGCATTAGTATTTCCGACTATTCCATTCAGTAGGGACTTAAAGTCCATTAACTCTTCAACAGGTATTGATGATTGATTATCACGGATGGAATTGATAGAATTTGTTAGTTCCATTAAAAGAGAGGTGAAATTTTCAACAGATTTATCTCGTTCAGCGAAATAGGCAATCTGATCTGCAGTAGTAAGAGAAATATCAAGATACTCTAATCTTATTCCGTAACACACTGGAGAGTTTAGTAAGCTGACAATTCTTTCTAAATGATAAATCTCAATATTATTACTCTGAGATTTCAATTCATCTCTCTGTTTCACAGTTAAATCTTGATTAGTAACAAACACAAATCCATCGACTCCATGTTTACTAACTCCTGTAAAGTCTTCAAGGAATTTCTTTTTAATTTTGTGAAAAGTTTGGCTATCCTTGGAAAAGTAACAACCACAAATCCAAGTATTACCATCTTTTCTGCAAACAAGATCTTTCAAGCCATCCTTACCACCAAGAGGGTGTGATGGATCTATTGATTGAAATCCATCAGCTCTAAGTATGTGACCTGCTAACCTCTCAGAGCTTTTCTGTCCTCGAGTCCATACTTTTAGCCGAGACCAAGTTTCGTCTCCACTTCTTTGTCTATTACTCATATACCGATTTTACACGTCAAATATTTCAAAAAAAAACTTTTTAAGGTGTAGTTATAATAAAATTACACTAAGTTATTTTATTCTTAATATAAACTTTAGAAAACTATTAAATATTAAGTTAGGCATGTTTATCACCAGAAGTAAAAGGTATCCATTAAACATTTCTCTCATTCTTGACCTTACTCTGTTTCGTAAAAACTTTCTAAATCATCAGGATTCAAGTTGGTGATAGCATGGGTAATCATGCCTCTGGTTATGAAAGGACTTTATCTATTGCGGAGGATTTTAGGCAAAGGTGTTGGTGACGTTTTAAAATAGTCCCATATTCTACTTGCCTACCGACGCCAGGAGGTTGAGACACAGATGAGGTTTGATATAGACTTGTGCCACATTGTAATGCTGAGAATTTTAAGGAAAAGTGATTATAGGAAGGTGAAAGTGTAGTTCGTTAGTCTTTTTTGAAATAAAAAGGCGGTAGTTCCCCAACTACCGCCATATTTCAACCAAAACCTTACAAAGTCATTAACTTATATAAGATAATACGAACGTAAATAGTGCTTTTTAAATATGCAAGAAAAATTGTAAAAAAGTAAAAGCTTTATCCTACACCATGCTTCCAATTAGTTAAAATTTCAACCAAATACCCCAGTAAACGTATTATTTTTATATTATTCGACTGTTTTGAAGCCCTAAATTTGGTGGAAATAAAAAATTTTCAAATCTAGAAACCCATCTTTTAAATTTTTTTAACTCATGTATGTTACGGATAAAAATTAGCCTTGATCAAACCATTGGAGAAAGCCATTTACCGCTTAATTATGCACCTGTTTTGGCACAACAGGTGGTCAAGATACTGAATGAAAGTGATGAATTTTCCGGATTATACAGTATTAGTAGCCTTGATTTAGATAAGGTGCAACAAGAAGGGCAGAAGCTGTTACATTATGGCAAATCTGCTGATTTCATATTATCTATTTATGATTTTAATTTAACAACACAGGATGTATTAAGTCGTTCAATGATAGACTATTCTTTCTACCACAGGAGTATAAGGTTGTTTTCCTAAAGGTTATGGATGTTCCCGAGTTTAAACGGATAATGAATTATCAGGCATTATCTCCCATTTCTGTTTCCCATGTGAGGGAAATTGACGGAAAAATCGAGTACTTTTATCCTGGCGTCATTTTATTTGATGATCTGTTTTTTGATAGGCTCTATAAGCTTCACTTGCTGTCCGGTGGCCAACCATTGGATATTTCGACATGCCGGTATTTTCAGGATAGTCGTTTAATCAAAAAGAAGTTCACTTTTAAAAAAGGAAAGAAAACCCGGGAGGTTAAAGCATTTCACCAAGATTTCACCATTGTGGCACCTCCTGAAATGCAAAAGATTCTGTTTTTTGCAGGGGTTGGAAAGTTAACGGAGGAAGGGTTTGGATGTGTGGGTGTGGTTGAAAAGGATAAAATGCAGAATAAATAATGTATCACGCCCTTTTGTCTTTTGAATTAAACGGTATTAAGTTAAACATTTCTCTCATTCTTGATCTTACTCTATTTCCATAGAGATTTTCCAATTCATCAGGGTTCAGGTTGGTAGTCGCGTGAGTGATCATTCCTCTGGTGGTGAAAAGGTTGTATCTGTTGAGCAAGATTTCAGCTATGGTATTGGTTTCATTACCAAAATGTTTTATGGTGGATTCTAAACCAAGGTCATCCAGGCACAGGACTTTCGGTATTAGGGCATCTTGATAATTTTGGAAATGGGCTTTTGAGTATTTATTGATGATGGAAAAGCCATGGTCGAGAAATTCGTAAGATATTTCTCTTGTTGATTTCACCGGGTATTTATGAATCTTATGAAGGAAATGTCGGAATAGCATCATCAGTGTGGTTTTCCCACAGCCAACAGGACCTGTTAGGAGGAGTCCTTTTCTTATTTCTAATTGATAAGATTTGCATAATTCCATATCCTTATAAAAATAGGCCAATAACTTATAAATGATCTCGTAATCCTCCGGAAAGACCCTGAAGTGGTTACCAAATTCAGATTGCCCTGCTTTCTGTAAAAAATCAATGCATTTTTCAAATTGGAAGCTTTTGCTTGAATAGTTTTTTGGTTCCATGGAATTAGATGTTTGATTGAATAAAGACTTCTTTCATCAGGATTTCGGAGGTCAGAGCGGTATATCGTAGCTTTTTTCTTCCTTGTTGTGGAGCTTCCCTGCATCATTTTTTGAAACTGGCCTTTGGTTGAATTTATTATAATTCAATAACCAGTTATTCACCGCAGCCTTCCAATCCTTCATCGGAGAGTTTGAACCAACCTTCCAGCCCTTGGAGGAGTAGTAATTGTAAAATTTCTCAGATTCAATCGGAGCCATCCGGCTTGGAATACTGTATTTTTCCACCGCTATGGTGAAAAATTGAAATACCTCGTCTATTGTGGGTGCCTTGAAAGGTGTTTTTCGAAGAACACCTTCACAATTGGTTTCTGCTTTTAATTTTTCGATAGTTTTAGTTAACGCACTTGAAATATTTTGAGATTTTACTTCTTCTTCTTCATTTATATATTGTTTATGGTTTAAATGTTTTTTACTGTTTAATGAAGGGTGCAGTACTTGTTCTTCACTCGTACCATTTTTGACCTCGGAGTTGTTCACAACATGGTCAGAACTTGTACTGAAAATGAACATTTCTATTAAACTGCCTTTCAAAGGGTTGTGGGAAGGAGAGTAGTCTAGAAAATTCATTTTATGGAGGTCTCTCAAACATTTATGGTAGGTATGTTTTGATCCAATGCGAGAAATTGACATAACTTCTCGCCTGTTAATAGAAATTGGATTTCTAAATTGATTTAAATTCCATAAGGCGAAAAGGCTAATGTATAAGCTAACATGCGTTGGATTCATTTCAGGAGTTTCTGATATCTTTTCCATGCTTAATAGGAACTGGTGAATAAAATTCACCGGTTCCTTATTATTATTTTTCTGTTGCTTCATCAACCTATTTTGTTTTGTTCCAAAATACGTTGAATGTCCTGAGCATCGTAATAAATAACACCGCCCATTTTTGTAAATGGTAATGTGCCATTAATTCTCAGATTTTGAAGTGTACCCGCGCTAATTCCTAGTAGGTGACGCACTTCATCAGACCTAAGCCATTTTTTACTTGAAGTACCTCCTTGCTCAGATAGGAGTTTTCTAATCCCTTCAATGAGATCTAGCTTAAATTCTCTTAAATCATCTGTTGTAATTACCTCTGCTGCCATAATTATTAGTTGTTTTTGTTGTCAGAACAAAGCTGTAAAAAAGGGGGAAGGCAAAACAGTTGTAAATGGGTTGCAACCCCTTTACAACCCCTATTTATATTGTTGTATATCAGTAGATTAAATATTAATAAAAATTTGCAAATAAATTTAAATAGGGGAGGTGTATTTATTAGATGTTCGGAAATGGCTATATTTGTGTGTAAGAAAATATCGAGACAAAATATTAAAGCGAAAGCTTTAGAAGTGTACTAGAAAACCGCCAAAATTTCTCAATCACACAACTAAAAGCTGGTCGCTCGCGCAACGCGTGGGCCCGGCAATGTTGTGTGATAGGTGCTTGGCGGTACCTCTAGTACGCTTTGTCGGTTACCTGCGCTATTTATAGCAGGTACTTAACTATTTGTGCTATGAATAATTCCTATTCTGATTTACTAAATACCCCTTTAGAAAAATTTGACATCAGCAATGAGCTAATGAATTTCTGTAAAGCTCATGAATTTGAGTACCTTTCTGAATTGATATTATTAGGTACGCGTAACCTTGAGGGTAAATTGGGTTTTACCAAGAGAATGTTATTTGAATACCTCCAATTATTGGAACGCCATGGGCTTGAAGAGTATATGGATACCTAGGCTTATATTATCAAATTTTTGTTTTATCGTCTTCAGCATTGCTAATTAGCTCAGTCATTACTTTCTGGACCTCCATGATAGTAGAAGATTCAGCACTATAAAATTTATTCCTTAGGCTGGATTTTGAAATCTCTTTTTGATTTTTTGTTGAGAAGTTTTTAGTAATCAAATCTAATAATTCCCCTATTGAAGCCGGTGTTATGATGTTTGATTTCACTAAAAGCTTCATGCTATAAGCCAGCTGGGAGACAGATAATTTGCATTCAATTTTATTGCTTATTCCAATATTCAGGCTATTTGCAATGGGGTAATCTGAAAACTTGATCTCAATTTGCCTTTTAGAGGTAAAATACTCTAATTCTTCCTCAACCCATTTTTGTAGTTGTTCTTTTATACTTTCTGCTCCACAAATGTATTGGTGGTCGGGTTTTATCAAACTTTGATTGATAAGTTTTTTAAAGAGTTGTAGACATTCTAACTGCTTTTGAAAATTGGATTTCGCTTGATAATGTATCGTAATTTTTTTTGCCACATAGTTATAAAAGTAATATGTATTATAATTTAAGTAGAATAATGAAATAATAAGTTTACGTTCAAGCCTTAAACCGCAAGCACTTGATTGCAGAACCGATTTGATTTCCTTTAAGTAGGTTTTGCAATACATCAGCTCTCTGAAGGTTGTCTCTTTAGTTGTCTTCATAAAAGTATCAAGCGGTTTCATAATGGCTTTTACAAAAGTGGGATTTACATTTCTGGATTTTAATATTTTATGACAATGTTTGAATTGCTGAAAAAGATAAGCTTTGGAATTAAAAAAGTAAGTAATAGGAAGTGCTGCAGATTCGGAAAAATATTTAGCAAATTGCTCTTCTATATAGGATAGAAGTGTCATAATACTATTCATTAAGTTAATCTTTACTTTGAGTGGTAGATTGTTCGGATCTATAGTTTCTAAAGCAGGAATAGTTTTCGTATCAATTAAGGTCGATAAACCATTTGAAAGAAATATTAATTTGTTTTGGTAGGCCTGAATTTTTCTTTCTACTATTTTCTCCTCAAGATTACTAAAAGCAATTTCTATGATTGCGTCTTTAATTCTATTGGTTTCTTGCGGAATAACTTCAATCCACTCAACCATTTCAAATTCGTTATAGTTAGAGATATTATCATCAAGCAATTTATTAGATACCAGATTCTCGAACATTTGGAGTTCATATCTCACTTTACTTGTAGGTTTAGTTAAAAATGCAGAGACGTAATTTAAAAGTTGTATTATTTCAATAATTACAGATAATTATTCACCCCTACATTTTTACTCACTCTACCCGTATATTGCAATAAAATATAATTGTAATTAAAAAACAACAATTATAATACCAAAGTATTAAGTAGATATGTAATTTATTATAATTAACATTTTGATTTCGACCTGCTTCTTTTTGTACTATCACTAAGTTTTGCTTTTAACAATGCCATATCCTCTCCAATTTTACTTTCCACCACTTTAGCATAGATTTGGGTGGTCGACAGCTTTGAGTGACCAAGCATTTTAGAAACAGTTTCAAGAGGGACGCCATTGGTTAATGTGACGGTTGTCGCAAAAGTGTGCCTGGCTATATGAAAAGTAAGATTTTTTTTAATACCGCAAATCTCAGCTATTTCCTTTAAATATTCATTGGTTTTTTGGTTTGATGCGGCTGGTAATAACACACCCTTGTACTTTGCTTGGGGATTGTTTTTATATTTTTTCAGTATGGTTTCGGCTTGTGGAAGTAAAGGAAGAAATACCTTGCTAAATGTTTTTTGTCTATGAGTTGATATCCACCTCTCACCATCCATACCGATAATAATGTTTCCTTCTGAAAGATGCACAACATCAATATAGGACAAACCTGTGTAGCAACTAAATATGAAAATATCACGAACCTGAGAAAGTCTGGTTCCTATAAAATTTTTACTTTTTATTTTCTCTAATTCGGCTGGCGTTAGAAATTCTCTTTCAACTTTATCAAATTTTGGAGTAAATTTCCTGAAAGGATCTTTTTCTAGCCAATCAATTTTCAAAGCTAAGTTGATTAATTTTTTAAACCTCTCCATATGTTTCATCACCCCATTATTTGAAAGTGCCTTGTGGTGATCCACAGGTTCATAAGTTCTCAGGAAGTATTCAAACTCAAAGATAAATTTACTTGTAATGTCTTTAAGTTTAATATCTTCTTGGTAAAACTGTTTCTTGAGAAATCTGATTAAATATTTTTCTGTGGCACCATAGTTTTTTAAGGTACCGGGTGCTAAAATGCTCTTTGTTTTTTCTTTGTGGTAAGCAATAATATCAGAGAGATAATTCTCTTCAGAAGGAGCTTTTCCAAGAAACAAATTTTTCATGTCCACTGCCGAAAGAGACGGATTTTGAATAATATGTTCTCTGTAAAGTTCGGATAGACTGAATTTTATCCTATCCAGATGATTGCATATTCTCTTAAGCTCAATTGTTGTGTTTTTAGGGTAGCTCTTCTTTGAATCCCAATGTATTTCCGGAACGGATTGTTGAGAAGAGAATTCAGCTCTTTTGCCATTGATGTTAATTCGAATGAAAACGGTTCGGCTCTCTTTGGAGCCACGTCCTTTTCGAATTAAAAAGGTAATGTTAAATGTACTTTGCATATCAGTTCGTATTAGGTTAAAAATGACCTATCGCTCAAAATGAGCACTGACACAAAAGCAACTAATAATATATTTAGCAGATAATTACAACGGTAGCAAACATACAAATAAAAGTGTTCACCAGCAAGTTCAAAGTGTTCACCTAGATGTTCACCAGCTATTTGCTTTTATTTGATAATATTTGAAAACAAATAAAATAAAAAACCCCTTAAAAATTAATTTAAGGGGTTTTTACTGAGTTTTGCTACCCAAATTGTCGGGGTGGCAGGATTCGAACCTACGACCTCCTCGTCCCAAACGAGGCGCGATACCGGGCTACGCTACACCCCGCGACATTAATTTTATTCAACTAGTAATTCAAAAGACATGCGGAGGAGGGGGGATTCGAACCCCCGGAACCTATTACTAAGTTCGGCAGTTTAGCAAACTACTGGTTTCAGCCACTCACCCACTCCTCCATTTCGTAACTTTATCCGGGCTTTCCCCGAATTGGAATGCAAATATAAGGCAATGATTTATACTTATACAAATTGCAATCAGGATAATTTTCAAAAAAGTGAAATTTATTTTATAAGCCTTTGCTATTCAATCTTTAAGCTAAGGATTTTCAATAAGTCTTTTTAATAATCTTCTTGAATGGCGCTTAGATTAGGCAATTATACTTATCCCATCGTGAAAGATTAAAAGATTAAGGATTAAAACCAAACCTAACCAGGCTCAATCTATTCTTATTTTTAAAAAACTAAGAATCCTTTTCAACATACTGTTGGGCTTTACGTTTCGTTTTATATTTTTGTGGAAAACTAATATATATGACGTGGACAAATTCCCTGGGGGCAGAGGAAATTATTTTTATCATTCTTTTTCTGGGTCTTTATCTGGCTTATACTTTTCGTGTTTTTAGAGTCGCTAAAAGAATTGGACAAGCTTATTCAAATGTATTACCCAAATTTTTGCTGCGTACAGCTCTCTTCACATTATTAATTATGGCATTAATGGGGCCTTCTTTCGGTTCCGATAAACAAGAGGTGAAAGCAGTGGGTAAAGATATTATGATAGCAATAGATTTGTCACAGTCGATGAATGCTTTTGATATTTCTCCTACGCGTTTAGAAAAAGTTAAGTTTGAATTAAAAAATATTGTTGATGCTTTTAGCTCTGATAGGATTGGGCTACTCATTTTTTCCTCTGAGGCATTTGTGCAATGCCCGCTAACTTATGATCAAAATGCTCTCACCTTATTTATCGAGACATTAAATACAGGCTTAGTGCCTGGTGCCGGAACGGATTTCGGTGCAGCCTTGAATATGGCTTATGACAAATTAACTGCTGAGGAAAAACCAGCGGATCAGCAGAAATCTCAAATCATTATTCTAATTAGTGATGGCGAAGATTTTGGAGATGATACTGAAAATGCTGTGACTAAAATCAATGAAGCAGGAATCAGGTTATTTACTTTAGGAGTAGGGACAGAAAAAGGAAGCAAAATTCAGGCTAGAAATGGATTTAAAAAGGATAGAAATGGAAATGATGTAGTTTCCAAGTTAGAAGCCAGTGCTTTAAAAAACGTAGCGAATGATGCTAATGGCAAATATTTTGAGATAAACTACGTTAATAATGAAGTTAACCGACTGATTGCAACAATCAACACGATTGAAGGCGAACTAAAAGATACCAGAGTTGTTGATGTATCATCAAACAAGTTTTATTATTTTTTAGGGATGGCTTTTATTCTGCTGTTAGTAGACATTTTTACCTCAGTGAAAATTATTAGAATATGATAGAAAAGATTTTGTTAACGCTTTTTTGTTTTGCAACAATTGCTCTTAATGCAAATGCAATAGACCCTGTTAGTAAGATAATGAAAGCAAATGAGGCTAAAACTTTAGCCAACGAAGCCTATAGAAAAGGTGATTTTAAAGAGGCTTTAAAACATTATAGCTACTTATTAGACACTCTGAATTATTCAAGTGAAGAGGCTCAACTTAACAAAGCACACGCCCTTTTTCAGTTAAAAGATACGATCAATGCTTTTGATAACTACAGATCTTTAAGTAGTGCTGAAGATAAGCAAATAAGATCTACTTCATTTATGCAAATGGGTAATTTAGCGGAGCAGCAAAAAGAGTATGAAAATGCTTTGTCTTATTTTAAAGAAGCTATCAAAACCGACCCGACTAATCAGGATGCCAGGTACAATTATGAGTTGCTGAAAAAGAAAATGCAGCAGGAAGAGGAGCGGCAAGATCAGAACTCTGATGATCAGAAACAGAATCAGGAAAAGAAGGAAGATTCGGAAGAAAAGGAAAGTGAAGATGATAATAAGGAGGGAGATAATTCTGATGAGTCGAAGGAAGGTGAAGATTCTGAGAAGAGCAAGGAGGAGAAGGAAGCCGAAGATCAGAAAAAGAAAGAGGATGCCGAGGAGCAGCAGAAAAATGAAGATAAGCCTGGTGAAGAAGGGGATGAGCAAGAGCAACAGCAGCAGAAAGAGGGTGAAGAAGGAAAAGAAGAAGATCAACCTCCTATGCAACCCTCCACTAAAGAAAAATTAGAACAGATGAATATTTCCGTAGAGAAAGCTAAAATGCTTTTAGAAGCTTTACAAAATAAAGAGGAACAGTATTTTCAGCAAATGCGTAAAAAAGCAACTAAAAGGCCACAATCCGGGAAACCTGATTGGTAAGCACTTTGAAGGCTGGCTTTTATAAGCTGGCCTTTTTTCTTATTTTTGCCCTTAAATGCAAACGTTGCAAACACCGAAGTTTTAATCTACGTTTAATCAATTCTGTCTTAGTAATTTACTTTTCAAATAATAAAGTTCAATAAATATGAAGGAAGTATATATAATATCAGCAGTTCGAACTCCAATTGGTAGTTTTGGTGGAAGTTTATCAAGTCTTACAGCTATTGAGTTAGGGTCTGCTGCCATTAAAGGAGCCCTTAACAAAGCCCAGGTTGATGCTAAAGAGGTAGATGAACTCTTTATGGGAAATGTGGTATCTGCTAATCTGGGTCAGGCGCCTGCTCGTCAAGCCGGAATCGGAGCTGGTTTAGGATTCAATGTACCTTGTACAACTGTTAATAAAGTATGTTCATCCGGGATGAAATCTGTTATGTTTGGAGCACAAAGCATCATGTTAGGCCATGCCGATACAGTGGTAGCAGGTGGAATGGAAAGCATGTCAAATATTCCTTTTTATATCCCTAAAGCAAGATACGGCTACAAATATGGGAATGGAGAATTGGTTGATGGTTTACTGAAAGACGGACTTTGGGAAGTTTACAATAAGTTTCCTATGGGTAATTGTGCAGATAATACTGCAAAGGAGATGAACATCACAAGAGAGGCGCAGGATGAATATGCTATTAACTCTTATAAGAGAGTGGCTGCTGCGACTGAGCAAGGTTTGTTTAAAGATGAGATTGTGCCTGTAGAAGTGCCTCAAAGAAAGGGAGATCCCTTAGTTATTTCTGAAGACGAAGAATACAAAAATGTGAATTTTGATAAAATACCAGGTTTAAGACCTGTGTTTTCTAAGGAAGGAACTGTTACTGCTGCTAACGCATCTACCATTAATGATGGTGCTTCTGCTTTAATTTTGATGAGTAAAGAGAAGGCCGATGCTTTAGGATTGAAGCCTATCGCAAAGATTAGAGGATTTGCTGATGCTGCCCAGGATCCTATCTGGTTTACAACCGCTCCATCTTTGGCTATTCCTATTGCAATGAAGAGAGCAGGAGTGTCAAAAGAGGAGGTAGATTATTACGAGATTAATGAAGCATTTTCCGCTGTAGCATTGGCTAACAATATCGAACTAAAATTAGATGCTTCAAAAGTGAATGTCTTTGGTGGTGCAGTGGCATTAGGTCACCCTTTAGGAGCTTCCGGTGCCAGAATTATGGCGACTTTACATTCTGTACTTAGAAACAAGGGAGGACAAATTGGTGTAGCAGGTATTTGCAATGGTGGAGGTGGTGCCTCAGCTATTGTAATCGAAAAAATGTAGTTATAGCTACAATTAATGATAAGACTTACAATATTTCCCGACTATATTCTTTATATGATATATGGTCGGGATTTTTTATATTTATATCCTGATGTAATTTATTTTAAACATAATTTAATATTTCAGAATTGACATTTTTATCTACATATTTCAAATTTTTTTTCTTTAGCTTCTTTTTATTGTTTGTCAGCGTCAAAACTTTGGCTCAGGATCTTACCAAAGTAACGAATTTCTATGACAGTGCTAAAAACGCTCCCAAAGAGATGTATTTTATAGCCAATAATGATAGCAGTCAAATTGAAGGTGATTATAAAAAGTTTTATGACTCAGGTGAAATAATGGCCAAAGGCACATTCAAAAATGGTAAAGAGCACGGTGTTTTTGAAATGTTTTATCCCGAAGGCAAATTGATGCGTGTTACAGAATTTGTAAATGGCAAAAGAACAGGTAAAACTATTGTTTATGGTAAGGAGGGTAATAAAATACAAGAGGCAGTTTTTGAGAATGATACTTTGGACGGGAAACTTGTACTGTATTTTGAAACAGGAACAGTCAAAAGTGAAAGCGATTTCGTAGCTGGTAAACCTGATGGAGTAGTGGTTGAATACTTTGAAGATGGAACTGTTGCGCAGGAAATCAGCTATAAACAAGGAAAGCCGAATGGAATCACTAAAAGGTATTTTGCAAATGGTAACCTGAAAACAGAGGAGAGTTATATTAACGGAGATTTAAATGGAGACTTTAAAACCTACTATGAGAATGGCCAATTGGCGACAGCGTTTGTGAATAGCAATGGGAAGAAATCCGGGGAGTTTAAAAATTATGATCAGACAGGTAATCTATTACTTAAGGGTAACTATCTAAAAGGAAAAATGCACGGAGAAAACATCTCTTATCACCCAAACGGAGTAGTTAAAACACATAGAGTGTATAAGAATGGTTTCTTAGAAGGAAACGTAACTGAATTTAGTGGTGACAGTACTTTAATTTCAAAAACTATATATAGTTCAGAGCAGCAAAACAAGGAATTAGTATCCTATTACCAAAATGGTAAGATAAAAAGTAGTGAATACATCAGTGCAGATAAGCCAGAAGGTGAGTGGATTTATTACTATGAAAATGGTCAACAAAAAGAAGTAATTAGTTATTCTAATGGATTATTGCAAGGGCAAGTTCTTACATACCATGAAAATGGAAAAGTAAAATCCGAGGTTAATTATCAGGCCGGTAAAAAATCCGGGATAGAGCAAATTTTTTATAAGACAGGTCAGCTTAAAAGTGATAAAATCTTTAAGTTTGGCAAAGCACACGGTGAATACCATGCATATCATGAAAATGGTGCTTTAGCAACAGAAGGATCTTTTGCAGGAGATAAAAAAGTAGATGAGTGGATTTACTATAATGAAAATAAAGTGATAACAAAAAAGGAAATCTACTTTAATGGTCAATTAAAGGACACCGTTTATCCTGAAAAATAATTCGCTTAATCCCTGATATAGGCTTTTACAACTAAGTCCTTTGCAGGCAAAGTGGGGTCATTGCTGAAAATCGTGACTCTTTTAATTTGCGAGCCTGTAATCCCCTTGGTATCTAATGTGATTTTAATTTCACCTTCAGCCTCTTTTTTAAAGTCCATTTGATTTAAATCTACCTCTGTGCAGGGGCAATTAGATTTAGTCTTTCTTATTAAGAGCTTTTCTTTACCGATGTTTTTAAAATTAAAGGTGTAAGTCAGGTTATCGCCCTTATTTACATGGCCAAAGTCAAACATGTCTTTTTCGAACTGAATTTTAGGAGCTTTTGCTAATTCTTCTTCAGTCATAGGAGGAAAATACTCCAAAATTGTGGCGTAAATAGATAATGATTTATGACTCACTTCATTCTCATCTGTAAATAAAGCGATAGCATCATTCATAAAACCAAGATCGTTCCTTTTCACTGGATCGTAAGTGATAATGATACTCGTTTCCTGCTTTGGAGCTACGAAATTTGGTTCGTATTTAACAGTTATGTAATCACCTGACACAATTCTTTCAGAAAAGCGGATTGTGTCTTCTGTTTGATTATAAGCTTGTATTATTTTATTAACCGTTTTATGTGCAGTTATGGTCCCGAAATTCACGAATTTACTTTCCAAACGGATGCCTCCAATTTCTACTGGAAAAAGGTCTTCGGTAGTAAGTCGCTTAGGTTTTACATTCCCTGAAATCTGCAGTAAATGAATGCCTGGGTTGGCATTGCTGTTTACCGTAATGGATTTTTGAAAGCTTCCAGGTCGATTCATGGGATTGAAGGCTACCACAATTTTTCCTGAGTCACCAGGAAGAATAGCTTTTTTATCCCAAAACGGAGTGGTACATCCGCATGAAGCATCTACTGCCGTTAACAATAACGAATCTTGACCTGTATTCACAAACTTGAAAGTATGCTTTACTTCGCCATCCAATTCATTCAACATTCCAAAATCAAAAGAATCTTGCAAAAATGTAATTTTACTGTCATTTTCTTGGGCAAAAAGAAAATTGTGGATAAAAAACATAAAAACAATAGTGATAGTATTCTTAAGCAAATGAATATTCTTCATAAATTCGTTTTTTAATGGTTTAAAGTTAAGCATTTCTTTACTGTGCATTAAAAGATAAGGAATGATTTAATATCCTAATTATGAAATATTTTAATTTGAGTCAGCTCATTTTGAGGTTGGCAGCAGGCGGAATGATGCTCACACATGGGTACCCGAAATTCTTGAGATTGCTTGATGGTAATTTTGCTTTCGGTGATCCCATTGGTTTAGGCCCGGAAGTTTCATTAGTGCTAACGGTTTTCGCTGAGTTTATTTGCTCTATTCTAGTAGTTCTGGGTTTTTATACTCGTTTGACAACTATCCCAATTATTTTTACCATGTTAGTGGCAGTGTTTTTAGTGCATGGATCCGACCCATTTTCAAAACAGGAGCTTGGATTAATGTACGCAGCTATGTTCACAGCAATAGGTTTATTAGGTCCTGGGAAATTTAGTGTTGATGGTGCAAGAGGCCACAGAAAATGAAAATTTAATTATATGTCACGAATATTAACGGGAATACAAAGTTCCGGAAAACCACATTTAGGTAATTTGTTAGGGGCTATTATCCCTGCTATTAAGCTATCACAGGATCCTAAAAACGAATCGTTTTTCTTTATTGCCGATCTGCATTCCCTTACCACCATAAAGGATGCTCAAACCAGAATTAATAATGTAAATGCGGTGGCGGCAGCTTGGTTGGCTTTTGGTTTTGATACAGACAAGAATTTATTTTACAGACAATCCAGAGTGCCTCAAGTAACAGAGCTAAGCTGGCATTTAAGCTGTTTTACACCTTTCCCCATGTTATCTAACGCACACTCCTTCAAAGATAAATCTGATAGGTTGTCCGATGTAAATGCAGGATTGTTTACTTACCCTGTACTAATGGCATGTGATATTTTATTGTATGATGCGGAAATAGTACCGGTTGGGAAAGACCAGAGGCAGCACCTTGAAATGACTCGCGATATAGCCAGCTCATTTAACCATCAGTTCGGTGACGTATTTGTCTTGCCTGAATCTCGAATTGGAGAGGATATTATGACAATTCCGGGCACTGACGGTCAGAAAATGAGTAAATCTTATGGCAATACTATCGATATTTTTCAAACAGATAAGAAATTGCGAAAAAATGTGATGGCTATTGTCACCGATAGTACACCACTGGAGGAGCCTAAAGATCCAGATGTATGTAACGTATTTAATATTTACAAGCTTTTAGCTACTGAAGAACAAGTAATTGAAATGCGAAATAACTATAAGGGAGGAAACTACGGTTATGGTCATGCAAAACAAGCTCTATTTGAATTACTTCGTGATAGGTATGCAAATGAAAGAGAACTATTTAACAGTTATATGGAGAATCTGGATGAACTTAATAAAAAGTTGGAAACAGGGGAGGCTAAGGCTGCTGAGATAGCAGACCAAACTTTACAGCGAGTGAGGAATGTTTTGGGATTTTCATCCTGACAATATCATTTTTTCATTAACAATATTTTAAAATTTTCAATACATTATTTATAATGAATAATATTCAAAAAATAGCTCAGGAATTATCTATCCAGGTAAAGCAGGTAAGTGCAGTAGTAGAATTAATTGAGGGGGGAGCCACAGTTCCTTTTATATCGCGGTATAGAAAGGAAATGACTGGAAGTTTAGATGAGGTGGCAGTGGCTGCAATCAGGGATAGAAGTCAGCAACTTGAGGATTTAGACAAAAGGAGGGAAGCTATTCTCAAATCTATCAAAGAACAGGAAAAATTAACCCCTGAACTTGAGAAAAAGATTAATGAGGCGGAGACTATGGCCAAGTTAGAGGATATCTACCTTCCCTATAAGCCTAAAAGAAGAACAAAAGGTACCATTGCCAAAGAGAAAGGTTTAGAACCATTGGCATTGAAAATATTTGAGCAAAATACTTTTGACCTACAAGCAGAAGCAGTTCAGTATATTGATGAACAGAAGGAAGTGACTTCAGTAGAAGATGCCTTGCACGGTGCCAGAGATATTATGGCGGAATGGATCAATGAAGATGCGAGTATGAGAGAAGCCATGAGGAAGTTATTTTACGAAAAGGGTAAATTTCATTCGAAAGTGCTTACTGGTAAAGAAGAAGAAGGGCATAAGTACAAGGATTATTTTGAATGGGACGAAGCTGTTAAAACAGCTCCCTCGCATCGTATTTTGGCCATGAGAAGGGGTGAAAAAGAAATGTTCTTGATGTTAGATATCAAACCCGAGGAGTCTGATGCTTTATATGCAATGGAAAAGCAATTTGTGAAGGCCGAGAATGCCGCAGGTGAGCAAGTTAGATTAACAGTTGCCGATGCTTATAAAAGGTTGTTAAAGCCTTCTATGGAGACGGAAATGAGGATCCTCACCAAGAAAAAAGCAGATGATGAAGCTATCAAAGTTTTTTCAGAGAATTTACGTCAGCTACTATTATCTGCACCACTGGGGCAGAAAAATGTAATGGCTGTCGATCCTGGTTTCAGAACAGGGTGTAAATTAGTTTGCCTGGATAAGCAGGGAAAACTTTTATTCAATGAGGCTATCTATCCAAACGAACCCCAGAAACAGGTGCAAAAATCAGCCGCTTTAATACTACAGCTAGTTAGTAAGTTTAATGTAGAAGCTATCGCTATTGGAAATGGAACTGCTGGCAGGGAAACGGAAAAATTCATGAACGAAATTGGGCTTCCTAAAAGCGTGATGATAGTGATGGTAAATGAAAGTGGAGCCTCTGTGTATTCAGCTTCAGACATTGCCAGGGAAGAATTTTCTGATTATGACTTAACTGTGCGTGGTGCGGTTTCAATAGGGCGCAGGTTAATGGACCCTTTGGCGGAACTAGTGAAAATCGATGCCAAATCCATTGGAGTGGGGCAGTACCAGCACGATGTCGATCAGAATTTACTCAAATCCGGTTTAGATGACACCGTGATTAGCTGCGTGAACGCAGTAGGAGTAGAGGTGAACACTGCCAGTAAACAATTGCTCACTTATGTTTCCGGCTTAGGACCCCAAATTGCACAAAATATTGTGGACTATAGAAATCAAAACGGACCTTTCAAAACCAAAGACGAATTGAAAAAAGTGCCACGATTAGGAGATAAAGCATATGAGCAGGCAGCAGGATTTTTACGAATTGGAGATGCTTCAAATCCTCTTGATTCGAGTGCAGTACACCCAGAAAGCTACAATATAGTAGAAAGTATGGCAAAAGATGTTCAGGCCACTGTGCGAGATCTAATGACGGGAAAAGAGTTGAGAGAAAAACTCGACATGAAAAAATATATTACCGAAAGCATAGGTTTACCAACCTTGAAAGATATTATGGCTGAATTGGCCAAGCCTGGTCGTGACCCGCGTGAGCAATTTGAAGCTTTTTCTTTTACTGAGGGTGTCAATCATATGGAAGATCTTAAAGTAGGGATGAAGTTGCCAGGAATTATCACCAATATCACTAATTTTGGAGCTTTTGTTGATATAGGAGTTCATCAGGATGGATTGGTTCATGTTAGTCACCTGGCAGATAAATTTGTGAGTAATCCAGCTGAAGTGGTTTCAGTAGCCCAAAAAGTGGAAGTAACGGTGATGGAGGTGGACGCCAACCGAAAAAGAATTTCCCTTTCTTTGAAGAAAGACCCTTTTAATAAAGAAACAGAAGGAAAACCGAAAGGTAAATTAGGAAAGAAGAAAGAGCAAACTTCGGCTGAAGGAGATTTACAGGCTAAATTGGCTGCTTTAAAAGGTAAGTTTGGTTAATAAGCACTTGCGTAGAAGCAAAATTGGTGGTTGGAATCAGATTTGCAAAAGCTAAGAATTTGATTCCTGCCGTTCAAATGGTTTTCTTCATTTTTCTTTTGCAATTTTAAAAACTCTCTGTGAGATGTTGTTCTCGTTCTGACTTTGGTAATAAATCTATTCAGAATTAATCTACCGATCCATGAAGCTGGTCAGTGTATCCTTAAATCTGTTAGTAATGCTAATAGCTTAATTTTTACGAATTTATATGAATATAGGTGGGTGCGGTTTATAACAAAAGAGTTGAGAATGACTCAACTCTTTTAAATTTTCTATTAAATCTTAAGCCAGTATGGAGATGAGATCTGCAGTTCTGGCAGAATATCCTGCTTCATTATCGTACCAGCCAACAATCTTCACCAGATTACCATTAACAGATGTTAAGGCAGAATCAAATATACACGAGTGAGTATTTCCAATAATGTCTATGGATACAATTGGATCCTCATTGTATTCCAAAATTCCTTTCATTGGTCCTTCGGCGGCTTTTTTCATCGCTGCATTTACTTCCTCAACAGTCGTGTTTTTAGATACCATTACAGTTAAATCTGTCAATGAACCATCAGGAATTGGCACTCTTAATGCAATGCCATCTAGTTTGCCTTTCACAGAAGGTAATACTTTTCCTACTGCAATTGCTGCTCCCGTGGAAGTGGGAACAATGGAATAAGCCGCTGCTCTCGCCCTTCTTAAATCTTTATGTGGAGCATCTTGGATATTTTGGTCAGCTGTGTAGGCATGTACAGTTGAAATATAACCTTTTTCTATTCCGAAAGCATCATCCAGTACCTTTGCCATGGGAGCAAGGCAATTGGTGGTGCACGATGCATTAGAATAAATATCATTATCCTTGTTGATCTTATCATCATTCACTCCAAGAACAATAAATGGAACATCACCTTTAGCCGGAGCAGAAATCACCACTTTTTTGGCTCCCGCTTTCAAATGCTTTTTCGCATCTTCTTTGTCCACAAACAAACCAGTAGATTCCAAAACAATATCTATTCCGGCTGATTTCCAAGGTAAATTAGCTGGATCTCTTTCAGCAGAAATGGAAATACTTTTGCCGTCTACAATAATAGAATTTTCAGTATGAGAAACCGTACCTGGGAATTTGCCATGCACTGAATCATACTTTAATAGATGAGCCAAAGTTTTAGTATCAGTGAGGTCGTTAATGGCTACCACTTCAACATTCTCTTTTTTTAATAGCTGTTTGAAAGTTAATCTACCTATTCGGCCAAACCCGTTAATAGCTACTTTTATTTTTGACATTTTATCCTTAGTTTTTTAGTAAAATTAAGCTGTAAATATAAAACTAGTATACAGTATAATCAAACGAGCCGCCCAAAGCTTTGGTTTGAAAAATAAATCTCATCTTTTTGGTGGGATATTTTGCAATTAAAATTTAGCCATCTATATTTGCATCTCCATTTAAAAAAGGCCCGTTCATCTAGGGGTTAGGATATCAGGTTTTCATCCTGGAAACAGGGGTTCGATTCCCCTACGGGCTACTTTTTTATATGGAAAACTGTTTTTAGGGCCCGTTCATCTAGGGGTTAGGATATCAGGTTTTCATCCTGGAAACAGGGGTTCGATTCCCCTACGGGCTACAAAGGCTACCAGAAATGGTGGCCTTTTTTATTTTCTAATTTTATATTTACATTGGTAATAAAAAATGAGATGTGGTATTACGTATATGTATTGCAAAGTACGGTTGATGACACTACTTACATAGGTTATACAGATAATCTGAAAGAAAGGCTCAAAAGTCATAATAGTGGCAAGACCAAATCCATTAAACACAAACTTCCTATGCAATTAGTTTATTGCGAAGCTTATCGTGGTAAAACTTTGGCTATAAAAAGAGAAATATTTCTCAAAAAGAATAGTGCGGCAAAAGCTGAGCTTTTCGGTAGGATATTTAATTAAACAGATGAAGGTTCTCAGCCATAGGCTGACCAGCCTTTGGCTGGGATTCCCCTACGGGCTACAAAGGCTACCAGAAATGGTGGCCTTTTTTATTTTCTAATTTTATATTTACATTGGTAATAAAAAATGAGATGTGGTATTACGTATATGTATTGCAAAGTACGGTTGATGACACTACTTACATAGGTTATACAGATAATCTGAAAGAAAGGCTCAAAAGTCATAATAGTGGCAAGACCAAATCCATTAAACACAAACTTCCTATGCAATTAGTTTATTGCGAAGCTTATCGTGGTAAAACTTTGGCTATAAAAAGAGAAATATTTCTCAAAAAGAATAGTGCGGCAAAAGCTGAGCTTTTCGGTAGGATATTTAATTAAACAGATGAAGGTTCTCAGCCATAGGCTGACCAGCCTTTGGCTGGGATTCCCCTACGGGCTACAAAGGCTACCAGAAATGGTGGCCTTTTTTATTTTCTAATTTTATATTTACATTGGTAATAAAAAATGAGATGTGGTATTACGTATATGTATTGCAAAGTACGGTTGATGACAATACTTACATAGGTTATACAGATAATCTGAAAGAAAGGCTCAAAAGTCATAATAGTGGCAAGACCAAATCCATTAAACACAAACTTCCTATGCAATTAGTTTATTGCGAATTTTATCGTGGTAAAACTTTGGCTATAAAAAGAGAAATATTTCTCAAAAAGAATAGTGCGGCAAAAGCTGAGCTTTTCGGTAGGATATTTAATTAAACAGATGAAGGTTCTCAGCCATAGGCTGACCAGCCTTTGGCTGGGATTCCCCTACGGGCTACAAAGGCTACCAGTAATGGTAGCCTTTTTTAATTTCTAATTTTATATGTACATTGGTAATAAAAAATGAGATGTGGTATTACGTATATGTATTGCAAAGTACGGTTGATGACACTGCTTACATAGGTTATACAGATAATTTAAAAGAAAGGATCAAAAAACCTTCATTTATATTATTCCACTTTTGGAATTATGGTTCTTCTCTAAGTTCATTTAAATCAAAGTGTAACCGTGTGTCAATCTCTTCCCAGTTCCACCCATCGTTTTCCAAATTAGTTCTATGAAGCTTCCTTCTTTCCTCTAGTTGCTTATATATCTTGTTCAGGTTTTCCGGGTCAGTATTCATTAAAGCGATAGGGAGAGATTTCTCTATTTTTACGAAATTCAGTAGGGGAGGAGCTGACTCTGCGGGTTCTATATTCTTCAAGGTACCTAAATATATTGAAATTGAGCGTCTCAATTCTAGAAGCCCTAAAGGATGGGAGATGTAACGCTTTGGTATATTACAACTAAGTATATTCAAAGTTTCATCCAGGCTTACCATTTTCAAAATGATATTCTCTGCTTTATTACTTTGATGTACATAATGCAAAATAGGATAAGCAAGATGGTTGGTGGAATACTTTAATATATCTGCAGCAATACCTGAAAATTGGGAAGTGAGCTCATTAAAGTTTTCTCCATTAAATGAATTCACTAACAAGTCAGTTGTAGACTCTCCTAAGCCAGCAATCTTTAAGCTCAATGCTTTGGCTTGGGTGAGGTTGCTCACTAATGGTACCACATAGGTAATACAAACTGTAATAATAATAAAACCGAAAAAGGAGACGAAGTTTGTGAAAAGTATCCAAACGTTACCATTGGGTTTAAAGTCACCTGGGCCTAAGGTTGATAATGTGTACCCTGTAAAGTATACTTTTTCGAATAAGGTGGCGCTTTCATTTGTTTTAGAATTGACGATCGAATCAGGGTTACTCATAAAAATAAAGGAACAGGATGCCCATGTTAAGATGATCCAGACAATTATTATCGTCACAATCAAAAATATCACTTTATGATCTAGTAGCTTATTAGTGCCCCTTTTTCCTACAACAAAAGAATACAATTTTGCTCCATATACATTTACTTTATCTGTAATGACTCCTGCGCCAGTAGGGCTTAAAACAGTAACCAATAGGTCAAATAGATTGAGAAAAAATATTAAGAGTCCTAAAAATAGATATAAGTAAGTCATAGAAATATAATTTATATGGTTTTTCTCATCTAGCCATCTTTTTTAGTGGTGCACACTAAATAATTTAAGTGTTTGTTGATAATTATTTTAATGTAAGATGTAAAACTCTATTGATAAAGAGTTTTCTATTATTTTTAAAAGGTTGATTTTGAATGTAAGTTATTTAAGTTAGTATTTCATAATGAATTGGTTTAAAAGTACCCCCATTGCTATCTTCTGCAGAACATGCCGTTAACGCTACAATTAAGTCCATTTGAGCTTCAAAGAGAATATAGTCTCCCGCTTTGCTAAGTGGTGGTTCTACGCTTAGCTTTCCTTCACCATCAAATTGAACATTCATAAAAATATTGAAAGCAGTAGGAATGTCATCCGCAGTGATATTAAACTCTTGCAAATGTTTTTCTAGATTCTTAAAGCAACTGGGATGATAGCTTTCTACGCCATACATTATTTTAAAAGTAGCGGGACTGCATGGAGCCAAAAGAAAGTCGTTTCTTCCATTGGTATCCTCTAAAATGAGCATCATTCTATTGCTTCTATTACTCCATAAATAGTTTCCTCTACTAATAAGAAGCGATTCTTCAAAATCCATGGTTTTTCCATTACTTAATTTTTCTCTTGTATCTTTATCACTAAAAAGCACCATATCACTTACCTGCCCACCTTCAGGATCAATTACTTTTAACTGCTGTCCTTTGGATAATTTAAATGATATTCCACTTTGCTTATCTATAATCTGTTCCATGAATTTTTTTTAATTGCTTACTAACTTGCCTACTCTCGCAACTATCTGAGTTATCGAGTTGCTTCGTAATGTTAATAATATCCTCTTTCTTAAAGCCTTGGTGAAGCTTTGATATTCCTTGTATTTTGTCAGGATAAAGCCAGAACCCGGTAATTTGGGGTAAATGGTCTTCTAGTAGTTTCTCTGGTAGATCTTCGTAGTAGAGAGGTTTCGATTGCTTACTCTCAAATTCAAATACTAATTTTTGAAGACTGCTGATTAATTCGGGTTGGGTTTGTAATTGTAACCTGCAATTAATATGCACTGCAGAGTAGTCCCAGGTACTTATATCCTTTTCCTTGTACCACGAAGACGAAACGTACGAATCGGGACCTTTAAAAATGAGAAGCGCCTGTTCATTTTCAATAATATCTTTTAACTGCTCGTTTTCATTGGAAATATGCCCAAATAGAACAAATTCCTCGGTATCTCTATGTATAAGTATAGGTATATGTGTGGCTACAATATTTTCCCTGGCTGTAATAAATGTGGCAAAAGGATTTTCCTGAATGAATTTATAAAAAAAGTCCCGATCTTCTCTCTTGTATTTGTCAGTTTGAAACATTTTAAGTCCCGTTTGATAATCAATTTTTCGAAAAGTGTAAATTGTGCATAATAAAAATGAATAGAGTCGATTCAATATTACGACTCTAATTCAACTTAAAATGATTGTCTTAGTTTTAAAATTGGATTGATTAAACTTGGCTTGCAGTAAAACCCAGTCACCAAATCTAATTGCTTCTCAATTATTTCTTTAGTAATAGGATATTCTTCTTCACTATAGTTATAGTACTTTCTCAATAGTTTAAATGTATCCGATAGCGAAATTTTTAATTCCTCTTCACTTTGTAAGGTCATTTTTCCATTAATATGAACAGCAGAGTATTCTTCAATAATAGGCTCATTACTTAAGGCTGAAATACATGGATCTTTGCATTCAAATATAATCAGAGCACTTTTACCATTTTCCAGATATTTATACTGCGGATTATCTTTAGCTATATGGCCATACAGAACAATTTCATCTCCTTTATTAGCGCCTAGCACGGGAGAGTAAGTGGTAAGTAAATCCTTTCCACCTAACATGATGGTGGCAAAAGGATTTATTTGAATAAATTTCGATAGAATTTCTTTTTTAGAAAGTTGTTGTGTTTCCTGAGTTCGCATGATTTTAAGGTTTAGGGTGAAAGGGGCATTTCCATTCTTCTTTTACATTTCTTCCGCTATACTGTCTGGCTTCACTGATTTCACCAAAATCACTTACCACCGGGTTTATACTTCCTTGTAAATCTTTGTCACGGTCCCTAATTTTATTTCTTACATCATGATAAACCCCTCTACGTTTCAACTGCTCAAATTGTAAATGAAAATTGAAAACTAATGTAGGGTATGGGCTTCTACGTGCAAAACGCGAGCTCTTTGGGTGCATTCCAACAATATAAAATGCATGACCACCAACACTAAAGCTAAATTTAGCATTTTCAGGATCCTGACTTACTTCTCTATCCCAGTTATGTTGGTCAAGTTCATGTAATTTCTGTAGTTGCTCCCATAATTTTATTTCAAATTTCTCTTCAGAGCTAATTCTATCATGAGTAAATACCGCTAAAAAGGACCTGTAATCATTAGAATCAAAATCGTAGTTGGCAATGTAGTTCTGCAAATCTTCTAATAAGACCTTACTGCTTTGATCAGACCCCATATTTTTATAGGTATGTAAATCTACCTGGTTTAATTTAAAGCTGCTTTGAGCCATCACACATGGGTGATCATTTGCTAAAATAAATTCCTCAAATTCCTGGTGAACCAGGATTTCTTCTGGTATAAGTGTTTGTGTTTCCATAGTTTAAAAAATATGCTTAAACAGTAGAAGTAACTTGTTTAAACTTGTTAAAAAAATCCGATCAAGATGACAAAAGCATATGAGTATGATGCATCTCAGAAAAATATCGGAAGTAGTTTATAGCTACTTTACTCCAATTAGTCGATTAAAGTTACAGTAGTAATAAATAAATTATTAAAAATTTTCGGGAAGGTCTTTTTCACGCTAAATTGTTATAACGAATGATCTTAAATGTGTAAAACATGGGGTTACTTTGGCTTTTCCAGAGTTTTTAGCATATGTTATGGCTTTAACGTCATACTCTACAAATCACGAAAAAAATAGTTATTTCTTTATTCTGGCTGGTTACTAATTTCACTTCTAATTCTTAATATTTGCTGCATTACTTGCAACTAGTGTTGGTGATAAGTTTTTAAGTATCCAAATAAACGGTATAGAACAAAATGCTTTGTAAAGAGCATAAAATGGCTCACACTTTAAGCTACGGAGCAAAGTAGGTTTCCTTGATTCCTATTTTAATACAATCAATAAGTTTTATCAATGGAGGCTGGAGAGAGAAGAAGATTCCATTCCAAATTAGATTTAAGACTGGAAATCAAGTATTATTATCAACTTATGAGAACTGCTCGGTCTAAATAGACAGCCTTTAACAATGGAAGCTTTTATGCTCTGAGAGCCAGTTTTCAGCAAATTGGATAAGTATTTCCAATGTGTGCTGCCCTCCTAAGCATTATAATTCGCTTAGTTTAATTCCTAATTTTGGATTAAGAAGAACCTGGTGGAACCACTTCGAATTGAATTAGGGCTGGGAGCAGGTTTGCATTATAAATTATGCAGATGGCGACATCTATTATTATCGACTGCATTTTCGAGTAGGATACACGTTTTGAAGGATATTTTACTCCACTGCATCTGCAAGATCTCTTAAATCAACTGGTACTACACGAGAAACACCTTGCTCTACCATGGTTACACCATAAATTACATCAGTGCTGGTCATTGTTCGCTTATTATGAGTAACTACAATAAATTGCGATTCATTGGAGAACTCTCTTATGATATTATTAAACTTATCAATATTAGCATCATCCAGTGGGGCATCAACCTCATCGAAAATACAAAAAGGTGCCGGCTTCAATAAATAGATAGCAAAGAGAAGTGATATAGCAGTTAATGTTTTTTCTCCTCCTGAAAGCTGATTGATTGTTAAAGGTCGTTTTCCTTTTGGCTTGGCCATAATTTCAATTTTGGATTCCAAAGGATTGTCCGGATCAGAAAGTTGCAAATCGCATTCATCTTCTTCAGTAAATAAAGCTCTAAAAACCTTCATGAAGTTGGCTTTAATTTTCTCATAAGCCTCAACAAAATTAATTCGTGCCACCTCATCTATCTCACTAATGGTTGAGAGTAAGGATTCCTTAGCGTTTCTTAAATCTTCCCGTTGCGTAATAATAAAATCATTTCTCTCTTTAATCTCCTCATAAGCCTCCATAGCCATGGGGTTGATTGGCCCCATGCGTTCCATCTTTTCTTTCAGTTTTGAAACCTCTTCACGAAGTTGCTCTGCACTTTCATTATTTTCCTCTTCAGGATCATCTTCCTGTGCCATAATTTTATCCAAGTCAATATCAAACTCTACTGAAAGCCTTTCTTTTACGCTATTAAGCTGTAGTTTGGTCTCGTTTAAATTATTTTGCATTTCCATCAATAAGGTATCTACTTGCTCCTTATTTCTTTGGATCTGACGGGCGTCTTTATCTACTTCATCTATTTTGCCTCGGGCTGCATAATACTCTTTTTCAACTTCATTAACGCCTAGTTCAATGCTTTCTTTCTCCTCATACATGCCCAGTAGTTCATCATCATTAGTCTCGGCAGTATCAATCAGGTTTTTAATATCCTCGTCATTTTGCTTCAGCTGAACCTGGTTTTTTTCCAGTCTTTCTAAGCTGCCGTCAAAAGCATTTTGCTTGTAGCCAATCTCTTGCTCCAGGCTATTTACCCTGTTTTGTTGCTGGTGGAATTCAATGTTTTCCTGGTTAAAAGCAGATGATTTCTGACTCAATAACTCATCTTGAATATTTAAATCTTCACTGATCAGACTTAACCTTTGCTCTATTTCTTTTAATTTCTCTGTTTTTTCTGAAGCCTCAGGTCTTATTTTCTCAGTTTCCTCCTGCAGTTTTTCTCTTTGCTCTTCAAGCCCTTCTCTTTTATTGGCAGCAGAACTTAACATCTGAGCAAATTGCTCCTGCTTGGTTTTCACTGAAATATACTCAGAATTCACTTCATTAATTTCAGCCTGCAACAATTCAATATTTTCCTTGTAGCTGTGCTGTTTCAGATTTTCTAAATCTTTCTGACGTGTTTCCAGACTTTCCTTTATACTGGTTATTTTTTTATTAAGCTGTTTAATTTCTTCCTGAAGCTTCTCAAGATTTTTTGCCCTGCCTATTCTTTTACCTTCAAAAAGACCCACAGAACCACCTGACATACTGAACTTTCTTTTTGTTACTTTGCCACTCTGTGTAATAAAAGTACTATCCTGATCTTCAGGAATTTTATTATAGTCACCTCTAACCACATATACATTGTCTAAAATATAAGCTATTAAGCGTTTATATTTAGCATCAAACTCTACAATTTCAGTAGCAGCTACTGCATTGTCATATAGCTTCGTGTCCGACGGTTGAAATTTCTCAAAACTATCCAAAATGAAAAAATGCGCTTTTCCTTTACTTGCATCGCTTAACAAATTGACAGCTTCATACGCTTGAGCCTCCGTCTCTACTATGTAATAGTTCATGTAGGGCTCTAAGTAATTTTCTATAGTAATTCGGTAATCTTCCGAGCAAGTTAAAACATCGGACAGGAGCGGAGCATTCTTACCCCACTTGGAACTTTTCTTTAAAAATTTAATAGCTTCCGGAAATCCTTCCAGATTATCTACTAATGATTTAGTGAGGTTGTATTCATTCTCGCGGGCATCTAGTTTTCTCGAAGATTGAGTGAGCTCTTCTTTTATCATTTCAATGGTATGCTTTCCTTCCTCTAGTTGCTCATTAAGGTGATTTTCTTTAGTTTTTAAGTTTTGGAGGTAGGTATTTTTTTCCGACAATAACTCAGAAAGACTATTTATTTTTTCATCAAACTCAGCTACGCTCGCACTTTGTTGAGAACTATCAGTTGTGCTTTTCTCCAACTCTTGTTTAATAGAAGAAAGCTGAATTTCTTTAATTTCTAATGATTTGTTGAGTTGGTAGACATCATCCTGAAAGGATTTCTGCTGCTTATTTAATGTATTAACTTCTTCCCTAATAGCAGATGTTTTGGATTTCTGGGCTTCATATTCTTCCTGCAGTATTTGCACCCGCTGTTCTGTTTCAAGAAATATTTTTTCTGCGGATTCTTTCTCTTGATTCAGGCTTTTAATACTAAAAGCAGCTCTCTCATTGCTTTGTTTATCTTGCTCTATTTGTTGCCTTAAACTATCGCTTTTATCCTGTAGAAAACGTAACCTTTCATTTTTGATTTTCTTTTCACTCTCATATGAACGTATTTTATTGACATGTTCATTAAGAGCCTTTTGCCTTGTAGCTAATAGTTTTTCTTGTTGTAGTAAATCAGCCTTTGCTTTTTCTAATATTGCTTCCTGCTCAGCCGATTGTCTATTTAAACTGATTTTTTTATCGTTCTCCTGTTCAACTTGTTTTGTTAGCTTTAGAAAAACATCTCTTTTCTCTGCAACAGTTTTTTTAGCCAAAAAGATACTTTTGTCTTTGTAAGCTGTTTTAAATTCGTAATATTTCTCTGCCTGCTTCGCTTGCTTTTCTAATGATTTAAGGTTCTTCTCAATTTCAAATAATAAATCCTCAACTCTCTCCAAGTCTGTGTCAGTATCCTGAAGTTTCTTTAGCGTTTCTTTTTTTCTGATTTTAAATTTACTGATGCCAGCGGCTTCTTCAAACAACCCACGTCTTGAATTATCTTTATCGGTCAGGATGTCATCTACCATCTTCAGTTCGATAATAGCATAGCTGTTAGAGCTGATGCCAGTATCCATAAATAGATTTGTGATGTCTTTTAATCGGCAGTTTACCCCATTCAATAAATACTCACTTTCCCCACTTCTATAATACCTTCGGGTAATTGTAACATTTGAGTATTCCGTGGGTAGCAGATTTTTGGTATTGTTAAAGGTTAATGAAACTTCAGCAAGATTACTCTGTTTTCTCTTTTTGGTACCATTGAAGATGATGTTTTCCATTTTATCGGAGCGCAGCATTCTTGATTTTTGCTCTCCTAGCACCCATCTAATAGAATCTACAACATTTGATTTTCCACAACCATTGGGACCCACCACACCTGTAATTCCTTTATCAAAATTGATGACCATTCGGTCTCCAAAACTTTTAAATCCTTTAATTTCTAGTTTAGTGAGTTGCATATAAATTCTAAAAGCTATATTCTCTAAAAAAGAGAATAACAAATTTATCATTTATTTGCAGAAATTGGTAAAGGCATTCGTAAAGAATAATAGACTCTTAAAGTTTTTTTTGTTATCAAAAGTATATTATTGTAGTGCATTGGTAGGTTTAGCATCATCGTCATTTGCAAAGTTGACCAAAATCAAAGTGCTAGATTGATAACTCTCTTGCGATTATAGATTAAAACGTATCGCTCAATTCATTAAATTTCTTCTTTCTTAAAATAGACCTTAATGACTGGCTTTCCAGCATTAGTATTTTGCTTTTCATACCATAAAAACTCGTCCTCAATATTAAATGTAATTGCATTACTTGAGGTGGATTTATCATTAAAAAAGTCGACCTGAGTTAAATTTGCTTTCAATGCCCAGACACCACTATTTAAATTTTCTTTTTTTCCTCCGTTGTAAAATTTACCATCATCGGATAAAATAATCCACCTACCTGTATTGGCATATTCCTCTGTATTATCGTATCCATTTATGGTTACTTTACTGAGCAACCATTTGCCAACCAGATCATCTTTCTCTTTTAAATTAACTGTAGGCAATTTATCAATCTTTCGAAGAGTAATTTTGTAATGTTTATTGATGTCGCTTAATTCCAAATGCTCATCGGAGGCTCTAATTTCCCACTCTGTCACATTCTCGATGGGGCTACCGTTTAGCATCAAAATTTTACTTTTTTCAGGATAAATCAACCAGGTTTTATCGTTTGAGTCATCTAACATTCCTTGTTTGAAAGTACCATTTTCTTTAAACTCAATGTATTTAGTATATTTATTTACGTGGTTCTGAGTAAAATCATGGTTATTTTCCTTTACTGATTCTATTTCCCAGTATCCAATCACCATTTCTTGTGGAACTTCATATTTGCAGGATGAAAGTAAACTTATTATGAAAATGGAAGCAAGTTGTATGTATTTCACAATTTGTACATCATTTGTAATTTAACTTCAGAACGCTTGTTACCTGCAATCTGTTCATTTCCAGAACCTATAGTTTCGAGATTAACGAAGCTGAACTGAGCCCATCTGGCCCAAAATTGCAACTTTTTACTTAGTTTATATTGCAATAATGCATATGTCCTTGTCCCAGTGTTTTGATAGGCAGGTATTGAAAAAGCATACAATACATCGCGTTCATAGGCATATTGCCTGTTTTCAAAATCGTCAGTTTCAAAAATTGCGTATCGCGTACTTAATCTCAATTTCCCAAAGTCAAAATTTATATCTTGTATTAAGGCCATTCCATTTGTATATCTACCATTAAAAACAAACTCACTAAATTGCAATCTTGATTTTAGAGAAATAATACCTTTTGGTCTGATATCTAAATTTAATAAATAATTTCTTTTTTGTCCATTCTGTAAGCTATAAAGGTTAGAGTTTCCCACTTTAGAAGCATTCCTTTCTTTGTTTTCTACTCTCGCTTGGGCATACAGGTTGATGTTTCTATTAAAAACATAGGTTATTCTCCCTAAGAATTCGTTTCCTTGTGAAGGCGCATCAGCCCTAAATTTCAGCCATGGGAACTTAAATTTATCAATGTAGGCTGACAGAAAAAGTTTTTTGACTGGCTGAAACTTTATACCCCAATACACTCCCTTTTCATTGATATTTCTCGTATTCTCCCCGAAAGCAGTCCCATAAAAACTATGGAAATTCCTATCAAAGTTCCTTACAATCAAGCTCATTTGAATATTGGATGCTATGGATGTGACAAAACCTGCAATTGCACCTACACCTCCTGATCGGCTAATGGCTGACTCTCCAAAAAGGTGGAAATTTCTCCAGTAGTAATTAGCAAATGCGCCTAAGTTTTGATTAACACTGCCTGAAAATTCATATTGATTGTATTTTGTAGGTTTTCTCTGAAAATTTGTTTCGTAAATTGTGCGGATATAGTTTAGTCCTATATTCAGGTTTTCAGAAGAATTGTGATACAAGACGGTACCTCCAAAATTCTCAGATAAAATCGCATTTTTGGCTATTAATTCTGCAGGTGTTCTGTGAAAGCCAGATAATCTAATGGAGGTGAAATATTCTTCTACACTTTCCATAGAATCTATAGCTGTACTTGCGTTGATAGGATTAACGCTGTAGAAGGTTGTAAAATCAAGTTGTGGAGTTAATTCAAACGTTGCAGCTATTCCTCTAAAGAAGTTTGTTTCCAGCACTGATGTGTATGGCAAAATGCCCTGATTACTTCTTCTGGCTGTTGCAACAGTTTCACTTCCCTTACCGATAGCAAAACCAGCTCCAAACAGAAGAGACTGCCCATACTGTAATTGATAGTCTCCTATTACCATGTTTTTAAATCTACCTTGATTCTGTAATTGAAAATGGAATGAGTAATAATCCATTCCATATTGTTTTCGATTAGTGTCCCATTCTAGTTTTTCACCAGCATCTTTTTCAGCAGTAAAGCCAATACTAAAATCGTTGGTGTGGCTCACTCTAAATCTGGTATAAATTCTTGTAGGGTCTCCTAAATATTGACTGGGTCTTTCTTCAGTGTGCTTATAACCTCTCTTAGTTTCTAAAACTCGATCTGCACGAACTATGAGATAGTTATTTTCCTCTGCTAAAATTCTCTTCAGCAATGGCCTGTTATCTGACTGAAGGCTACTTTCTCTTACCATTACGAAAGGCAATATTTGGCTGATAGTCGTAAGGTCGAATTCGGGCACAGCTTGTAATTCGTAAATGCTTAGAAAGTCTCCATTCTGTTCTCTGTATTTTAAAAACTCGTTAAGTTGGAGATTATTTAAAATCAGCAATGATTGCAGTTCTTGTCGCTCGGCTTTATTCAAGTTAAGTGGAGTCTGGTAAAGCTGAAACAAAGCTTCGTAAATATCTTCATAATTTACATCCTGATCTTGAATGGAAAAGTTACTTTCAATAAAATTTTCAAGGTCGAATTCAGAACTTAGATTTTGCGTAAATCCATTTAACGAAATCATTGTAATTAGGCATATTGTAGCTAGAAATCTCATTTCTTTCGTAGCGAATATTGCATGGAGATGGAATGTGACATTCCTAATTCAGGATGGTTACTTAAAGCATAGTCCCACTGTAATGATAAATACTTAAAGCCTAAACCGTAAAAAGATTGGAATCCGACACTTTGTATTCCACTTCTAAGAAAAAAATTGTCCAGGAAATTATACTCAGCACCAATTTTGAACAAGGGGTTTTTTTGCAGGTCTTTTTCAATTTCAGTATTGACCATAAAATAGTCTTTCGGTTTATAGGAAATACCAAATTTTAATAGCGTAGGGACTGTTTGCTCATCTTGGTCACTAATGTTGCTTTGAGATATATTTAATGCTTGAGCACCAACAATAAGTTGTGGTGTAATGGTAGCAATTCCACCAAAATCAATAGAGTAAGTGTTTTTTGTTCCAAAATCCAACACTTGATACTGCAGATAATTTAATCTGCCTCCAAGCTGTATTATTCCCATTTGCATGGCATAGCCAAGTGAAAGTTTGTGCTCATTATATAATTCATCTCCGAATCTGAACGCTCCCACAAATAAATTACCAGTATATAAGGGAGCCGTAACCCCTGCAGCCATGAAGTTTAGACCTTCCATTCCAAATCTGTTTTCATAACTTACACCGGCTTGAATGGTTTCAGATCCGGATATGCCCGCAGTGTTATGAAAAGAAGACCAAAATCCTGAAAGTGTAACTGACGCATCGCCTAACCCTATCGCTCTGGAACCAGTAGGTGCATATATAGATTGGGATAAACCAAAAGATATTACATTTGTGAGGAAAATAAATATTATTATAATTCTTCTCATTCCTTTGAAACTTTAAGGAAGACTTTATAATTAAAACTTATACAACTGTAAAATGTAAATATTACTAAAGTATTTATTAAAATGAAGATAAATCATATAAAATTTTTCAAACTTTTGATTTTTATATTGTTCG
This sequence comes from uncultured Cytophagales bacterium, assembly GCA_963803685.1. GTDB lineage: Bacteria > Bacteroidota > Bacteroidia > Cytophagales > Cyclobacteriaceae > Marivirga. Next base: position 4,821,651 of record CAWDNW010000001.1, on the reverse strand, counting down.
TTGAGCAAAGTGTAGCTCAAGAAATGGATACCGTATTTTATGAGAATGGCTTTTTAAAAGAAGTAGGATTAACGGAGGTAGGGGGGAAGCAGGGCAAGTGGACCTATTTTTACCCTTCAGGAAGAATCAGTGCAAAGCAGTATTTCAAGGATAATCAATTGCAGCAGCAAGCAATTTATTTTTACCCCAATGGCCAAAAGTTAGCTATTGAAAATTGGTATAATGATCATTTACATGATAGTGCATTTTACTATTTTCAGAATGGTACGCTGGAAAAAAAGGGAATTTATGAAAAAAGTTTATATGAAGGTAAATGGTATTTTTGGCACGAAAACGGCCAATTAAGACAAATTGGTACTTATTCAGAAGGGTTACCCAACGGAGAATGGAAATTTTATGATAATAAAGGGAATATTGAACAAATAGGCCATTTCACGGATGGGAAAGCAACGGGGTTTTGGCAGTACTTTGATTCCGAAGGTAGAAAAGTGTATGAAGGAAACTTCGAGAGTGATGAAAGAGTAGGAGACTGGTACTATTATAATAGTAGAGGAAAAAAAAGAAAAATTGATCCAAATGAATTGGAATAGAATCCTTGTACTAACAATGTTATTTAGATTCCCGATTTAACATTAATGAAAAAACCTCCTTCATTAAGTGCATTAAATGAATATTCCAACCTCAGCACTGCATCGTAATACGTTACTAAATCAATTCCTGCTCCGTAACTGTAGATGTATCTATTTGAAAAGATAGATTCGGTATTTCGAGGTAAGTTATTTTGTACATAACCCTGATCGAAAAATAATTTAAAATAAGCAGCGATTGGCACTTTTCTGAATTGTCGGAGTGGCATAAGCTTGCCTAAATTGGTTTCTATTGAGAAAATTTGCTTTTTCAATTCAGTTTTGTGCATTACATAATGCTGACCTTGTATCACGTACAACTCGTATCCTTTTAGTAATTCATTAGCAAACCCTAACGAACGCATTATAGTGTATGGTTGATTTTGAGGAAAGCTGGTATAACCTGTTAATGAACTTGCGATATTAAAGTTATGCTTTAATGGCTTAAACCGACTGACAAATACTTTGACACTTCCTTGATTTAAATCATTAAAAATGCCTAAGCCATTCTTTTCAGCAGTTAAGTCAATAAGGAAACCTTTTAGAGGATAATTATTTCTATCTCTAAAATCCCTTCTAAAGTTATACCGAAGGTTGAGAGAATTTTGTACGTTTTTTCCATCTCCTAAATAATTTGGGTTGATATTTGCCAAGGTATCTGCTATGTCAATTTTATTATAGTATAATGCAACGGAGTGAGTATTGTAAAATGATTCCCGATAGGTGAAATCGAGAGATCCATACAAATCTGTTGAAATTATATTTCTACCGCTGGTGTCACCATAGAGACTGTCTGCATCAATGAAAAGTCTCTTATCGCGTCTATTAAATAAATCCACCTGATCAAATTCACTATAGGAGAAGTTTATTCCCATGCCCAATTTTTGTTCTTTATTAAGATAAGGTATTCGGTACCCAAGGGCAAATCTTCTTTTAAAACCAAACTGCGCCATAACCCTTAAGCGCTCATTTAAACCTCTCACATTAAATTGATCGAAGCGAAAACCATACTCAAATCTATCTGTAGCGGCACCCTGGTTAAATAACCAATCACTAACATTTCTGTCTGCTAAATTAAATATAATACTTGGCCATATATACCATCGTTCTTCCGTAAAAAAAATCACTTCTACATTAGTGGGGGAGCCTTCTACAAAAGCTATCTCCGATTTTACAGAATTAAATAAGCCCGTATTAAAAATCTTATTCTCGTCTAATTTAACCAGTTTTTTCAACTCACTTAATTGATATCCCGCACCCGGTTGTATATCGATTTCTCTGGTGATAATGCGATTTTTTGTTTTTTTATTACCTACAATTCGAATTGTTTCCACATTCACATAAAGAAGGTCAAGGCTATCGAGAGGAGAGTCGCTAATTTTTACCTTATCGGTACTTTTTTGTACGGAAATTTGTGAGAAAACCTTATTTGATAGTAATATTAATGATAAACCAATAAATAGTATATTTGTAATCCTTCTGGGGTTCATTTTTTTTGAAGATTTTAAGCTACTATATGCAGTTTTTGATTTAATAATATTTTTATTTAAAATTTAATATAAACATTTGGCATCTCTAACAAAACATAAAGCAACAAGATTCATCAGGAAGTTAGCATCATTACCCATTATTTTTTATCAATATGGTGTCTCTCCTTTATTGCCATCTGCTTGCAGATACTCTCCAACATGTTCAGAGTATGCCAAACAGGCCATAATGAAACATGGGGTTCTTAAAGGTTCGAAATTAGCCACAAAACGGATTGCCAAATGTCATCCTTGGGGAGGTTCTGGATATGACCCAGTGCCTTAAAATTGCTTAACATTACAAACTAAGCAAACACAAAGAGCTTTTTACTGACTTCGTTTTTCGTCTTTAAAAGATTTAGCAATAAAAAAAATACCTGCCAGCACTAAAGGAATACTTAGCCATTGACCCATATTTAAAGCTAAATTATCTTCAAAAGCCACTTGGTTCTCCTTTAAAAACTCATAAAAAAATCTTAATCCAAAACTTCCAATTAAGAAAATACCAAACAGCCTTCCATCAGCAAGTCCACTTCTACTTTTATTCCATAAATAGAACAACAATAAAAACAGGAAAAAATGAGACAGGCCTTCATATAATTGTGCAGGGTGTCTTGCAATTCCTTCACCATAAATAGTGGCAGTAATTTTACCTCCAGATTCATCATATCTAAAAGTGGCATTTTCATCGAAAATGGCATGATCCTTTATTCCTTTATCAGTTTGTAGATGACTTAATACAGTGGACTCTGAGTAATTTTTAACCATATCCATTGTGTTTTTGCCATCATACACTATTCTTAATTCAATAGGATTATAGAATTGACTTTCAAGTCCATCATCGTTGTTTAGTTTGAACTTATTGATACTCACCTCCTCAATGGCAGCATTTAAGTAAGCCACCCTGGTTTCAACATCTCTCCCAAAAACTACTCCATTATTTGTTTCAGTCGGAAGACCAATAATTTCGGAATTAACAAAATTTCCAGTTCTTATTAAAGTAGCAGTGATTGCTACAACTATAACGATTCTGTCCAAAATCCATAAATAGCTAATATCTTTATATTTTCGGGAAAAGAGGTATAGTGCAATAAGTATACCTGCTGCCCCGCCATGACTGGCCAGCCCACCTTCCCAAACCTTTATGATGTCAATAGGATTACTTAAATATTTAGCAGGCTCGTAGAATAGAACATGGCCCATTCTTGCACCAATAATAACGGCAAGTACCATGTAAAAAGTGAGAATTTCGACTTGTTTTTCTGCTTTCCCTTCTTTTTTGAAGATGTGAAACATTATCTGCTGGGAAATGATAAAACCCAACGCAAAAAGTAATCCGTACCATCTTAATTCTGTAAAACCTAAATCTACAATATAAGGCTTCGGAGACCAAACAATATAACTCAACATAAAATTACTATTTGTGCAAAAATAGGTTAAAAACTAACAATTCAATGATTTAATTCCACTTTTCTAGAATACTCAATTCCTCCTTAAAGCCGGAAGATAAAATTGGAAAACGGCACCATGTCTTAGGATCTACATTAAAGCTGGCCAGATGAAAGGAGGGAGCTAAACGTTCTCTTTTCCATTGATTACGAGTCCATAACTGATAGAATTTTATCACTGATCTTTTAAGAAGGACCTTATCTTCAAATCCAGAAGAGAGCATCGCTTCATAAACCTCCACCGGAGACAATTTTTCTTCAATTGCCAATTTTTCAATCTTCAATAGTAAAGGATATGGCATTAAATCATCCTCATCAGTTTGAGTTTTATCCTTTGGTCTCAACTCTGCGCTGGGTTGTAATTTGTTTACAAAGGAGAGGCTGCTATACCCTAAACTAATCTCTGCCCATTTAAGCCACTCTATTATAAAGGCTTTATCAATTGCAGCTATAGGTGCAATGCTGCCACTAGTGTCACCGTCCATTGTTGTATAACCAACATCTCCCTCACTTCTGTTGGAAGTAGTAATGAGTAGCGCATTATTAATGTTGGCCAACATCCAGATGATGGGGGAACGGGCTCGTGCTTGAATATTCTGTAGCGCAATATCATCCTTTTCCCAGGTAAGAGGACGGTTTAAGTTTCGCTCAATTTTTTTGGTGTATGATTCTACCTCCTCATCTATACCCCAGTGATAGAAAGTCGCACCTAGCTCTTTCGCTAATTTTTTTGCGGATTCAAATGTATTATGTCCTGAGTTTCTTGTGCTTTGATAGGCTGTAGTCAGCAATTTGCTGACTATATTTTGTTGAGGGTCTTCTAAATCCTGTAAATCTTTAATCCAATGTTCTTTATGTATTTTACTTAAAAATAAGGCAAGACCTAACTCTTTTAAACCTAACTTAACCATTTCTGAAACTAGAATTGCACAGGTTGATGAATCAGCGCCACCACTTAATGATAGTACAAACCCATTGCTTTTACTCTTTCTTAGGTAATCAAATAAAGCTAAACTAACTGCTTTGTTAAACTCTACATTTGCATCAGTAGTGTATAATTCAGTCTCTGTTGAAGTATCTTCTGTGTCATAGGCACAAATCTGAAAATTTTTAAATGAGAGTAAGTCATTTTTCAAGATTAGTTTGCCATTTTTGGCAATCATTATTTCTCCATCAAATATCATTCTTCCAGCTTCATTACCTAATAGATTTGCATATACATAAGTGCATTCAAACTGCCTGGAACTATTCATTACCAAGCCTTGTCTTAATAGGCTTTTATCCATAGCAAAATGACTGGCGCTTGGGTTTAAAATGAGATTAACGCCTCGTTTTTGTAGCTGATAAGCCGGCCTTTTTACTCGCCAGGCATCTTCACAAATTTCAAAACCAATTTTAAAATGGTGAAAGTCAATTACAAAATCACCTATCTTGTAAGTTTTATCTTTCCAGGTAATGGTGGATTCATACCCAATAGGCCACGGAGTAAACCAGCGAGGCTCATAATGCACACCATCATAAGCTAAATTTTGCTTTGGAATTAGATATAACAATTCCCCATTTTGTATGTAAGCAGCACAGTTATACATTACAGACTCATGCTTAAGTGGTAAACCAACCACACAAGCAATATTTTCAGTATGGGGAACAATCTTATCTAATAACACTTCAAAGCATTTTTTCCACATCCAATCGCTTAAATACATATCCTCACAGCCATAGCTGCAAATACTTAATTCAGGAAAACATATCAGCTTAATATGTTCTTTTTTAGCCTGCTCAAGTGCTGATATAATATTATTAGAATTACCTTCCCAATCAAAGGGAGTTTGATTAACTGTAGCTCCTGCTATTTTCATAATTTAGTTGAATGCCTGGTAAAAGTTTACTTTGAATACTTTCAGTAGATATTAATATTGATTGAAAAATTTTAATCAATTTTCTGATTTTGTAATAAATCATCAATACAAATCTATCCATTATAAACCTTAATACATCAGCTAGGTTTTATAAATTAGGTAGGATAATAAAATTTATGAGGTGCGGGACGAAGAGAGGCTAAATTTATTGAAGTTTTAAATGCTGGCAAGCTTTAAAAGCAGCGTTTTGTTCAGCCTTCTTTTTGTTCAGCCCTGAACCTTCTGAAATTGTTTTACCATTTACCACAATCTCTGCTTTAAATTCTTTTTTTCTTTTGTCTTCTTTAATATCAATAATATTAAAGCTAATTTCTTTATTTTTCTTTTGAGACCATTCTATGAGAATGCTTTTGTAGTTGGTATTATTCTCAATAATTTCATCCAAATCATAGTGAGGAAGAATTAATTTTTTAATAATGAAATGACGGCAAAATTTATAGCCTTTGTCCAGGTATACAGCCCCTATAAAAGCCTCAATCATATCTCCGTAAATAGACTTGTAGCTAAATCTATTTTTATTAAAATCAACGTCCAACAGCGTATTAATTCCTACTTTACGAGCTAGCAAGCCTAAGGCTTCCCTATTAACAAGCCTTGATCGAATTTCAGTAAGAAATCCCTCATCTTTAAAAGGATATTTTTTAAATAAGTAATCTGCTATAACAGCTCCTAAAATAGCATCTCCTAAATATTCGAGTCTTTCATTGGACTGCTTGAATCCATTGTGGTGGGCCTTTGCTATACTGGAATGTTGTGTTACTAATCTGAACAGCTCTAAACGAAAAGGCCTATAACCTACAATGTTTTTAATTGCAGCTATAAGCCTTTTGTCTTTTTCAGAATATTTTTTAAACGGAAAAAAAAGATGCTTAATCAAATGGATCTGATTAGTCAGTAATTTTTTTCATCACTATTGATGTGTTATGACCTCCGAAACCAAATGTATTACTCAATACAGCATTTACTGTTCTGCTTTGTGCTTTATTGAATGTGAAATTTAGTTTAGAATCAAATTGTTCATCGTCAGTGAAATGATTAATTGTTGGAGGAATTAATTGTTTCTCCAAAGCTAAAATACAAGCAAGAGCTTCAATAGCTCCGGCAGCTCCTAATAAATGACCAGTCATTGATTTAGTAGAGCTAATATTTAAGTTGTAGGCATGTTCGCCAAACACTTTTTTAATGGCTGTAGATTCACTCAAGTCTCCTAGCGGAGTTGAGGTCCCATGCACATTAATATAATCAATATCTGTAGTAGCTAAACCGGCATCTTCCAAAGCATTTTTCATTACATTGGTTGCTCCAAGTCCTTCGGGATGAGGTGCAGTCATGTGATGTGCATCAGCTGACATACCGCCACCTACAATTTCGCAATAGATTTTCGCTCCTCTTGCTTTGGCATGCTCGTATTCCTCCAATATAAGAGAGGCCGCGCCCTCACCTAAAACAAAACCATCTCTATCCTTATCAAAAGGCCTTGATGCCGTTGCTGGATCATCATTCCTTTCCGATAAAGCTTTCATTGCATTAAATCCACCTATACCAGACTCAGTAACTGAAGCCTCAGAGCCTCCAGAGATAAATACGTCAGCTTTACCAAGTCTAATGTAATTAAACGCATCAATTAATGCATTAGTAGCTGAGGCACAGGCTGAAACTGTAACAAAATTAGGACCCCTGAAACCATACTTAATAGAAATTAAGCCAGCACAAATATCCGTAATCATTTTTGGAATAAAGAAAGGATTGAATCTTGGAATTCTTCCGTTGGTCACAAAGCTATCAACTTCTTCCTGAAAAGTTTTTAAGCCGCCAATACCAGAGCCCCAAATTACACCAGCTCTGTCTAAATTAAGTTTTTCTAAATCTAATCCCGAATCCTTGATAGCCTGATCAGCAACAATCATTCCGAATTGAGTAAAAGGATCCATCTTGCGCGCTTCCTTTCTATCAAAATGATCTTCTGCATTGAAGTTTTTAACTTCACATGCGAATTGAGTTTTGAAATTAGATGCATCAAATTTAGTAATGGGACCAGCTCCGCTCTTTCCTGCAGATAAATTTTCCCAGTATTCCTCAACTGTATTTCCAATAGGTGTGAGCGCACCCAGTCCCGTTACAACTACCCTTTTTAAATTCATAAATGAATTTTGGTGATATGAAATTATTTTACGTTTTCTTCTAAATAGGAGATAGCTTGACCTACCGTTCCAATATTTTCAGCTTGATCATCTGGAATAGAGATATTAAACTCTTTTTCAAATTCCATGATTAATTCAACAGTATCAAGTGAATCTGCTCCTAAATCATTAGTGAAGCTCGCCTCTGCTGTTACTTCAGACTCTTCTACACCTAGCTTATCAATGATAATTGCCTTTACTTTCTGTGCTATTTCAGACATTATTTTACAATTTTAGTTATAAATACTCCGCAAAGAAATGTATTTCCCTCATTAATGTCAAACTATTTTTTCATTCTTGAGGTAAAATATATTATTTGATGATAAAATCGTGTTAGAATATGAATCATCGTATTTTTAATTATCTTATCCGCTATGCAGAAAAATATACTTCGGATTCAGCCCGATTTTGAGTTTGATATTTTAGGGATTTCATCCAGTTTACCAGATTTTCAGTTAGCCTGGCATATCAATAATGAAATGGGTTTGCACTTAAGAAGAGTTGAAGATCACCATATTAACTTTAAAAATAACACATCTCTTAAAACATCGCTGTTTTTATATAAAACAGAAAATGCATCAGTAGCTTTAATTAGAAATAAAGTTTTTGAAAGTGAAAGCTTTGCTTTTGTAGTTCCTGAAGCTAAAAGCATGGATTATTTCCTTGTTATCGAAGATGAAACAGGAGAATTAGAAATACTTAATGTAAAAAATACACTAAGTAAAATAAAAAATGTAATTTTGGTTCAGAAAATGGATGTTCAGCGGTTAAAATCAATAGATAATTTGATAATTGACTGAAAAAGCAACTCATTAAACCAAATATTGGGTTATTTTATGAATTCTATTTTGTTGTTAATTTAAGAATGAGATCGAAGATACAAATTGCTAATTTTTATGAAAAACAAAACAATTCAATTTAATAAGTCAAAAATAGTAGCTACAGTTGGGCCTGCTTCTAACACCAAAGAAATGCTCCAAAAGTTGGTAATGGCTGGTGCGGATGTATTCAGGCTTAATTTTTCTCATGGTGACCATAAAATGCACCAGCAGACTTTTGATTATATTAAAGAGATTAATAAGGAATGGAACACCAATGTAAGTATTTTACAGGATTTGCAAGGCCCTAAAATTAGATTAGGAGAAATACAAGACGGAGAGGTTGATATTAAAGCTGGGGATAAATTTATTATTACCTCTAAAGAAATGGTTGGTAATAATAAGAAAGCAAGTACCACTTATTTAGGTTTACCAAGTGATGTAAAGAAAGGTGATAGAATCTTAATTGATGATGGAAAGATAGAATTGGAGGTGAATAGTACGGAAGGTGTTGAGGTTTTTACAACTGTAGTGTATGGTGGTCCTTTGAAGTCCAAAAAAGGAATTAATTTACCCTTCACGAAGGTTTCTGCACCTAGTTTAACAGATAAAGATTTAGAAGATTTAAAATTTGGACTAAAAAACAATGTAGATTGGATTGCACTTTCATTTGTAAGAACTGCAGCTGACGTTTTAGATATAAAAAACCGGATAAAATATGCAGGGAAATCCTGTAAAGTGGTAGCTAAGATTGAAAAACCTGAAGCTTTAATTGACATTGATGCAATTATAGCTGCTACGGATGCCTTAATGGTTGCAAGAGGTGATTTAGGAGTAGAAATTCCTATGGAGGATGTTCCATTAGCGCAGAAGATGATGGTTGAGAAGTGTAATAGAGCTTGTAAGCCTGTTATTATTGCTACTCAAATGATGGAGAGCATGATTGAAAACCCAAGACCAACTAGGGCTGAGACAAACGATGTGGCAAATGCAATTTTAGATGGTGCTGACGCTGTTATGCTGTCTGCAGAATCTGCTGCTGGTAAATATCCGGTTGAATCTGTTACCAGTATGTCACAAATCATTGCGAGTGTTGAAAAGCATGACAGAATATACTTCAAGTACGGCCATGTAACCAAGCAATCTGAGACTTTTATGAGTGATAACCTGGTGCAAACAGCTTGTAAATTAGCAGAAGAAACCAATGCTAAAGCAATTATAGGAATGACAAAATCAGGTTATACAGCATTCAGGTTAGCAAGCCATAGACCAAAAGCAGGAATATTCATTTTTACAGGAAATGAAACCTTATTAGACTCAATAAATTTGGTTTGGGGTGTAAGAGGTTACAATTACGATAATTATGAAAGTACCGATAAAACTTTTGCCGATATTGAGGATATGTTAAAGAAAAATAACCACGTGCAGAAAGGTGATACAATTATATTAACTGCAAGTATGCCAATAAAGGAAAAAAATAGGACCAATATGCTGAAAGTAAAGGTAATTGAGTAAAATACTTATTAATTTACTTCAAAAAGGCTTTAATAGAAAATTTTATATTAGAGCCTTTTTTTTTTGCAATTATGTTTTTATCATAAATATTCATTCTGTTCTGGATTAACACAATAATTCCAGTCAAAAAGAATACCGGGCCAAAAGAAGATACATTCCTCTTTATTTAAGAGGTAATTCTATAAAAATTAAAGTCCCTTTTCCAACAGCTGAATCTATTATCATTTTCCCTGATAGAGTTTCAGCCCTTTTTTGCATATTGAATAGACCAAAATTGCTACTACCACTTTTTAACTTTTCTACTGCGTTAAAGCCTTCTCCATTATCTTCTATTGTCAACTGAAGTATCTTATCCTGCAATACCAATTGAATAAAAACTTCGCTTGCTTTGGCGTATTTTATTATATTATTTATCGATTCCTGAGTAATTCTGAAAAGATTGTATTCAATATTTTGACTATTGATTCGGTTGTTTAAATTGGTGTAGAATTTAAATGTTGTTTCACTAGAATTATTTAGGTCTTCTATTAAATCTTTAACAGTTTCAATGTAACCAAAGTCTTCTACGGCTTTAGGTATAAGGCTGTATGCAATATTTCTGGTTTCATGCAATCCTTTCTCCAAATGTTGAAATCCTCTTAAAAATTTCTCAGATTTTTTGGAATCTAATAGTTCAAACACGTTACCCATAGCCTCAAAATTCATTAAAGAAATAGTGAGAGTTTGCTGCAAACCATCATGGATATCTCTCGCTATTCTACTTTTCTGCCGGTCTTCTGCTTCAATAACAGCCGACATAATTTGTTCTTCATAATTAATTCGCTCTGTAATATCCTGGCTCACCATCAAGAATCCGGTTACCTGATTGTTGGATGTTAAGGATCCTATCAAAGTGGAATGCCATTTGTAATTATTGTAAAAGTCAAAGGCGCGGGTAACTATGCTTACGTTTTCCTTATTTCTTTTTACCTTATTCATAGAATCAATAAATGATTTCACCTCATCCTCCGGTATGAATTCTATGATATTTCTGCCAATGTCAGTGGTTTTCATTCCGTCAAAATCTTTACTAATCTCTTTAATTACACCGTCAATGTCAGTCCTTATTATTTGGGCAGGAACGTTTTCAGCTATAAGTAAATACTTCTCCATTGTTTCAAGCATTTGCTTGTGATAATAGTCCTTCTCTCTAATGGCCTGTACCATTTGAAAGGCATTATCTATATCTAATTTAAGTGCATCGAAATTGGAGGATTTTTCATGAAAGCGGTAAATTTGCACCTGGTTTATCGCTTTTAACATTACCTCTTGACTGACTACTCCTGTCAGGAGAATTCGGGAGACTTCAGATTGAATATTATTAATTTTTTTTAAGAACTCAATGCCATCCATGTATGGCATTATCTGATCTGTTAGAATAACATCTACCTGATTTTTATGAAGGTATTTTATTGCTTCATCAGGGTTTTGTTCTACTACCACTTCAAAAAATTCCTCCAGATTTGCCTTAAAAAGAACTAAGTTTATTTCGTCATCATCTAAATAAAATACAATTGGTTTACTATCACTAGATTGGCTCATGATTGAAAAATTAGTTAGTATTTTCTAAAGATATTATTATATTTCGAAATGATAAAGATTTTGCTCGTTGATGATCATAGATTAATCCGTGATGGAATTCGATTTTATCTGGAATCTGAAGCAGATTTTTCCATAGTAGGAGAAGCCTCTAACGGTAAGCAAGGACTTATATTTTTGGAGAAAAATATAGGTAATGTAGATATAGTATTAACAGATATTAGCATGCCTGAAATGAACGGGGTAGATTTTACGCTTGCTATCCAAAAGCAGTTTCCTGATTTAAAGGTTATCGCCTTAACTATGATTAAGGACAGTCAGTATGTGAAACAAATGCTACAAGCAGGAGCTTCTGGCTATTTGTTGAAAAATGCAAGGGAAAGAGAAATTAAAGAAGCTATTAGTGAAGTAAGTAAAGGTGGAACCTATTACGCTCAGGAGGCTACTCAGGCCATTATGGATTTCATGAGTAAAAAGAGAAAGAGTAGTGACCTTGTCTCCATCTCAGCAAGAGAAAAGGAGGTGCTTCGTTTAGTTATTGATGAGATGAGTAACCAGGAAATAGCAGACAAACTTTTTATTAGTATAAGAACAGTAGAGGCCCATAAGCGAAATTTATTGGAAAAAACTAATTCTAAAACATTGGCAGGATTGGTAAAATATGCAATGAATAACTTCCTTTTTGAGGATTTGTAGCTCCTTATCGTCAGATGCTGCAATTCCTTTTAACATATCCTGTCTATTGATTTTATATTGAACAATGAAATTACATTTAGAGAAATTTTTTAATTCATTTCCAGTCGCTTTACTTGTAATACATCTTAGAAAAAATCAATTACTACTTTTGTGCTGGCTCATATTATTTCTGATTGTAAATGGAGCTTTTGCAAAGGGATTAGGCATTCCATATTTGTTTTTATCGCCTGAATACTTAAATGAAGTCAGTTTTTTAAGCTTTCTGTTAGTAGGCTTTACTTTAGGTGGATTAATTGTAGCTTTTAATATTGCCTCTTATATTCTTGATGGTTCAAGTTTCTCTTTTATAGGAACTGTTTCAAAGCCTTTTGCTAATTTCTCTATTAACAATTCCACAATACCTATATTATTTATTATTAATTATGTGGTTCAGGTTATTCATTATCAAATGATATATGAATTTTTGAGCTTTAGCAAAGCCTTTTTCCTGGTTTCCGCCTTACCTATAGGAGTTGTTATATCAATTCTTTCCCTCCAATTGTATTTTTGGTTTACTAATAAAGATGTTCGGGACTTATTGGCGGAGCGGGTGGAAAAGAGAATTAAGAAATTAAAAGTAGCCCGAATAGTAGCTGTTAAAAGACATAAAGCTTTAAAATATCCTAAAATTCAAATATCAGGTTATCTCGACTATAAGTTGAGATGGCGAAATGTAGATGAGCGTAGTAGTGAACGTTTCAGCATTATCATTACTAAAATTTTTAATCAGAATCATTTAAATACAGTTTTAGCTGAATTGTCTATTTTCGTATTGATACTCCTCCTTGGTATTTTCAGGGAATACCCAGCTTTTCAAATTCCAGCTGCGGCCAGCGCCATCCTCTTTATTACTATCATATTAATGTTTATTGGTGCCATTACATTCTGGTTCAGAAGTTGGGCTATTTCTGTCACTTTACTACTATTCTTCGTAATTAACATTTTGGTAACTACTGATTTGCTCACTAAAAACCACTATGCTCATGGTTTGAACTATAATGTGGAGCCTTTTAATTATACAGTGGAAAATATTAAAAGCCTTAGTACTCCTGCAATAATTGAAAATGATAAGAATAGTAGCCTTCAAATATTAGAAAACTGGAGAGATAAGTTTAAGGAAAAACCTAAAATGATACTGCTTACAGCTAGTGGTGGTGGGCAAAGAGCAGCCTACTGGACAATGAACGCACTGCAGAAGCTTGATAGCATTACTGGAGGCAAAGTCTTTGAACATACAATGACAATTTCAGGGGCGTCTGGGGGACTAATAGGAGCAGCATATTTCCGAGAGCTTAAATTACTAGAAAAAACAAACCCTACTATAAAACCCTTTGAAGAAAAATATCTCAACAATCTGGGTAAAGAAGCTTTAAATCCAATCATTTTCAGTTTGTTGACCAATGATATTTTTATCAGATACCAAAGTTTTGATTTTGGGAAATACTCATACCCGAAAGATAGAGGCTATGCATTTGAGCAAAAGTTGAATAACAATACTGAAGGGATTTTGAATAAGCGCATCATTGATTACAAGAAGCCGGAATTAGAGTCAAAAATCCCTATTCTTTTTTTAGCTCCCACGAGTGTGAATGATGGTAGGAAACTTTATATTACGCCTCACTCAGTAAGTTACATGTCGGATAACCCCGAATTGAAAAATGTTTTTAATAATTCATTTTCAGGAAGGAGTATCGACTTTCTGCGTACCTTCAAAAATCAGGATGCTGAGAACTTAAGCTTTTTAACTGCTTTGCGAATGAGTGCATCATTTCCATATATAACACCTAATGTAAAATTGCCGAGCGATCCTAAATTGGAAATAATGGATGCAGGCTTAGCCGATAATTTCGGGATTAGCGATGCAGTTTTGTTTTTACACACTTTTAAGGATTGGATCGCAGAAAATACATCTGGTGTTATCATACTTTCTATTCGCGACTCGAAAAAAGCAACCATCATTGACCAGAAGGAGAATTTATCAATCGTAGGAAAATTGTTTACTCCAATCGCTAATATTTATAAGAACTGGTCTAATATTCAGGACGTTAGAAATGATTTGTTGGTAGATTATGCGAAGGATTGGTTTAAGGGTGATATTCAGTATTTGTCTCTTAGCTATGATGCAGGAATAGTGAATGAAAGTCAACCTGAAACAGAGTTAGCTCATATTGAAGAGAGAGCATCATTAAATTGGAGATTAACGGGTAGAGAAAAATTAAATATTAGAAGTGCTATTTGGGCAAAGGAAAATAGGCAAGTAATCATGCATTTAGATGAAATTTTAGAATGATGTCAGTTAATATTTTTCTTTTCTTACACCAATAGATAAAGAATCGTTTAATCTTAATAGGAGAGCCTTAATAAATTTTTAAGGCGCTCTTAATGATTTCTTTATTAAAACTCCGCGTTATCAGGCGTTCGAGGGAATGGAATTACATCCCTGATATTCCCCATTCCCGTCACAAAAAGCATTAACCTTTCAAAGCCCAGACCGAATCCACTATGTGGGGCTGTTCCAAATTTACGCGTATCTAAATACCACCATAAATCTTCTTCAGGGATATGCATTTCTTGCATTCTCTTCTGCAATCTCTCCAATCTCTCTTCACGTTGTGAACCACCTACAATTTCGCCGATGCCGGGGAATAAAATATCCATTGCTGCCACAGTTTTATCATCGGCATTTTGGCGCATATAAAAGGCTTTAATTTCTTTTGGGTAGTTATAAATTACTACCGGCTTTTTAAAATGCTTTTCAACTAAAAAGCGCTCATGTTCGGACTGCAAATCAGCACCCCATTCTTCAATAATGTAATTGAACTTTTTCTTTTTATTAGGCTTGCTGTTTTTTAGGATTTCAATAGCTTCTGTGTAGGTAATTCTTTCAAAACTATTATCCAAAATAAATTGCAATCTCTCCAGAAGGCCCATTTCTTCTCTTTCAGCCTGAGGCTTATTTTTGTCTTCTTCTACAGCTCTTGCAGCTAAAAATTGTAGATCATCTTTACAGTTTTCCATAGCATATTTAACTACGAATTTTAATAAATCTTCCGCCAACTGAATATTATCATCAAGTTCATAAAATGCCATTTCAGGCTCGATCATCCAGAATTCTGCTAAGTGCCGGGTAGTATTAGAGTTTTCTGCACGGAAAGTTGGACCAAAAGTGTAAATCTCGCCTAAAGCTAAAGCACCTAATTCTCCTTCTAATTGACCTGAAACAGTTAAATTGGTTTCACTGGCAAAAAAGTCCTTTTTATAATCCACTTCCCCTTCTAGCGTCAGAGGGATTTTTTTAAGATCGAAATTGGTGACATGAAAAGTTTCACCAGCGCCTTCAGCATCGCTTCCTGTTATGATAGGCGTATGCAGCATATAGAAACCTTTGTCATGGAAAAATTTATGAACCGCGTATGAAAGCGCATGCCTCACTCTAAATACTGCACCAAAAGTATTACTTCTCATTCTCAAATGCGCTATTTCACGCATAAATTCCATCGAATGCTTTTTAGGTTGTAATGGATACTTTTCAGGGTCAGCTACTCCTAACACCTCAATTGATTCAGCCATTATTTCCACTGTTTGTCCACTACCGGCAGACTCTGCCACTTTACCAATTACGCTAATGGCAGCACCAGTAGTCACTAACTTTAAAATATCATCACTAATTTTGGTGGGATCAGCAACAATTTGGATATTATTGAGAGTAGAACCATCATTTAAAGCGATAAAATTAACATTCTTGTTTCCCCTCTTTGTTCTTACCCAACCTTTTACTAAAGCTAGATCATTTGTTGCTTGCTCTGACAATAATTTCTTAATTTTAATTCTCGCTGGAACTGTCATAAATCTCTTGCGTTTATCTTGATAAATTTCGGAGCAAAAAAACGATATTTTAAGCTTTTTATCAAAGGTTTAAAGAATTTAAATAAATTTGAATAATATTTAATTGGCACAATTTTTAGTTTTACACTTCTATGCAGAAACTTATTCTTACACAAGGCCTGGGTCAACGTTTATCACCGCAGCAAATTCAATTCATCAAATTGCTGCAAGTGCCTACTGCTGAGCTGGATAGTCGCATTGAAGAGGAGTTGGAGGTAAACCCTGCTTTGGAAGAAGGAAAAGAGGAGGAGGAATTTAATGATGATTATGAGGAAGACACCAGCACGGATGAAGTAGATATTAATGATTATTTGCAGGATGATGATTATGCCGGCTACAAAATGCAGGGAGATAGCGGGGGGCAGGAAGAGGAAAAGGAAATGCCAATTGCAGTCAGTACCTCATTGAACGATCAATTAATGACACAATTGGGTTTTTTAGGGTTGGATAACAGAAGAGAGAAGATTGGAAAGCAGCTAATTGGGAGCATTGAAAGCGATGGCTATATCCGTAGAGAACTAGATGCCATTGTGAATGACCTGGCTTTTTCCCAAAATATCGAAACAGATGAAGAGGAGATTGAAGATGTTTTAATGCTAATTCAAGACTTCGATCCGGCAGGAATTGCAGCTAGAAACTTACAGGAATGTTTATTGTTGCAATTAGAGAGGAAAATCGACCAGTCTGAGGCTGTCAATTTAGCAGCTCAAATAGTTGAAGTCTGTTTTGAAGAATTTAGTAAAAAGCACTATGACAAAATCATCAAGAAATTAAACGTAGAAGATGAAGACCTTTTTAAAGAAGCAGTTGGTGCTATCACTAAATTAAACCCCAAACCCGGTGGTTCAGGTTCAGGACTTGTTAAAACACAGTATCTTATGCCCGATTTCATCTTAAATAATCAGCATGGGGAGCTGGTCCTGAGTTTAAATTCCCGAAATGCTCCAGATTTACGTGTCAGTGCTTCCTATTCAGAAATGATGAAGGCTTACGATAAGAGTGATAAAAAAGATAAAAAGTTAAAAGAAACTGTAGGCTTTGTTAAGCAAAAATTAGATGCAGCTAAGTGGTTTATAGATGCCATTAAACAAAGGCAATTAACTTTGCTTAATACCATGCAAGCTATTTTAGAATATCAGTACGAATTTTTTAAGGATGGAGATGAAAGTAAACTGCGTCCAATGATTCTGAAAGATATCGCTGAAAAAATTGATATGGATATTTCTACTGTTTCCAGGGTAGCAAATAGTAAAGCAGTACAGACCGAATTTGGAATTTATCCCCTTAAGTATTTCTTTTCCGAAGGCATAGCAACAGACTCCGGCGAGGATGTTAGTTCTAGAGAAGTTAAAAACACGCTAAAGGATTTTATAGATAAAGAAGATAAAAATAAACCGTTATCAGACGATAAACTAGAGAAATTACTAAAGGAGAAGGGATATCAAATAGCCAGAAGAACTGTGGCCAAGTACAGAGAACAGTTAAATATACCAGTGGCACGTTTAAGAAAAGAATTGTAGTGTCTCAACGTTTAGCAACTTTTATATCGGTTGTTTTTCAACCACTTTTATTGCCAAGTTATATTTTTCTGGGAATCTTATATTTTCTACCATATTCATTTAATTTCACTTTTGATTTAGCATGGCGTTTTATGGTCATGGTTTTCATGACTACATTTTTAATACCAATCATGGGTATTTTATTATTAAGTTATACTAATTCCATTAGTAGCATAAATATGATCAATAGAAGAGAAAGGTATTTTCCATTTCTTTTAAATTCCCTATTATATATTGGTGTTACCTACTTATTTTGGGAAAAATTCAAATTTCCACCTTTGGTTAACTATATTTTAATTTCAATTACAATAAGTATAATTGTACTTACAATTGTCACTTTTTTTTGGAAAATTAGTGCTCATGCGATCGCAACAGCTGGTGCAGCGGGTATTTATTTCGCATTACTTTTGACGAATGAAACCACGCATTTATATTTAGGGCTGGCAGGATTTTTTGTTTTAAGCGGGCTGGTTGCGTCTGCCAGGTTAAAACTACAGTGTCATTCAAGCCAACAAGTTTGGACAGGTTTAATACTGGGATTTCTGTTAAATTTCTCTACTGTCTTTATTTTAAACTCATTATAATTAATTTGTTATGTACGAATTTTTAAAATACGAACTATCAGAAGGTGTTTGCACTATCACATTCAATAGACCTGAATTTTATAATGCCTTTAATGACGGCATAAGTTTTGAATTTCAGAACGCACTAAAGGCTGCTGCCAAAGACGATGCGGTGAGGGTGGTGGTGATAACTGGAGAAGGGAAAGCATTCTGTTCTGGACAAGATTTAAAATCAGCTAGAGATGAGGATGAAAAAATGTTCTATAACTCTTTAGAAAAACGATACAACCCAATTGTAAGATTAATGCGCGGACTCCCTAAACCCATTATTGCCAGGTTGAATGGAGTTGCTGCAGGAGCTGGTTGTTCCTTAGCTTTAGCATCCGATTTGATTGTAGCTGCTCAGTCTGCCAAATTGGTTGAAGTTTTTATTAATATTGGGTTGGTGCCAGATTCTGGCTCTTCCTTTTTTCTACCGAACTTAGTGGGATATCAAAAAGCATTTGAATTATGTGCTATGGGTACTAAAGTTAGTGCCCAAGAAGCTTTCGAACTGGGGATTATTAACAAAGTAGTGGATGATTCAGAATTGGATGCTGCAGTCAAAGGATATACTGATTACTTTGCTCAAGCTCCCACTAAATCTATAGGTATGATTAAAAGAATGCTTAATAAAGCGTCACATTCTTCACTAGATGAGATGCTGGAGTATGAAAAATACAATCAACAAATAGCCGGCACGTCTGACGATTATAAAGAGGGAAAACAGGCATTTTTGGAAAAACGTAAGCCTGAGTTTAAAGGAATTTGATATGATAAGAATTGTTAAGAAGAAAGAAACCACTTGTTATAAAAATGTAAAGCAGTTTCTTTCCTTTTTTTAGGATCTTGATGAAAATTTCTCGTTTTCACCAATCTCTGGAGTTTCATCTGTTAGTTGTGATTTTGCAAGTTCAAAAAATTGCACCAATTTATTGTCCTCATTTCTCCAGTGTTCTCCTTTATAAACCTTTATTTCCAGCAGAACAACATCAGGATCTTCTTTTCCTTCCTCAAACCATGCATTAGCCATAGAATTCCAATAGTGATCAATCATTTTGCGATCTGAATTAATACTGGCTTTACCAGACATAGACACGTACACTTGTTCATCGCTATCTGCAAAAGTGATACAAACTTCCTTTTTCTCGTCTTTTATTTCATAAACTTTGGAAGCTTTTTTCGAAGTGAAGAAATACAAGGTGCCATCATAATCATCTTGTATCAAATGCATTGGACGAGCATGCATTGACTCTTGATCATCCTGATTTTCTGTAACCAGCATTCCAACTTTGATTTTTTTAATTAAATTCCATACAAATTCTTTGTGTTCCGGCGTTGACATTTTTTTCCTTTTTGGTTCATTAGATTGAACATGCCAAAATGCAAAAGGTTTCGTATTTGCACTATATATAATTAAAAGCCTACATTATCTAGGATAATTCGTAGAGGACAAAAAAAATGGCTTCGAAAATAATTTTTCGAAGCCATTTTTAATACAATCCTTAATTTAGATTAGAATAAGTTAAAACTTAAACCAAATCTGTAAGGAGTTGCAGCAGTTGATTCAGGACCTCTGCCAGGGTTGAATAATTCTGAAACATCGTAATTGAAGAATGCACCGAATCCTGCTACTCCTACACGAAAATGAGCGCCATATCTAAATTGGTTCAATTCAAAATTTTCCTTTCTTTTGATCTTTTTCGATTCTTCATTTTCATTGTATTTAATGAAAGTTTTACCAGAAATTAAATATCCAATGCTACCACCTGCGGCAACAAACAATCCTCTTCCAATTTTGTCTTTATTAATATAGTATCTGAATTCAATAGGAATATTAACATAGTTAGATTCGAATTTCGATTTTTCTACTATACCATCGCCAATTATATCTTCGCTTATGGGAATTAAACTAATATTTTGTCCTTCAATGTTTTGATTATCTGTATATCCTAAGGTAAGTAAACTGTCTGCTGAAAATGCATATTTTTCAAATGAAAGGGAAACACCGCCATTGAAAGTAAAATTCGAACTTCCTAAACGTACAGGGTACATATAACCTACTGAAAAATAGTTATTTCCAAAAGGTCTTAAATCCATGGCAGGAACATTGTTGTGTGCAAGCATATTTAAGCCGAAAGACAGCGTTAAATCTCCCATAAGATCAGGTCTTGGGCCAAATTTATTTTTTTCCTCAAGATTTTGCGCTTTTACTGAGAGTATTGAAATGATTAAAAGGCTAATTGTCAATAATTTCTTCATAAATAAATTCTAGTTTTCTCTTTCAGCGGACAAAGATAGGGTTTTATTTAATGCATAAATAAATAAAATGCTTTTCTTATCCTGATTATTTCCATAGATTTGCAAACTCATTCTGAAACGCAGTTTACGAGTTTTTATTGTTACGCTTACTTATAAGCCGGTCTATCAAAAAGTATGTAGAATAGGATATTCCACAATACGCTGTTATGATCGTGCATAGAGCAGTAGCTGGTCAAACGATAAAATGGATCGAAGAATGATATTAAAATGGCCTCGTAGCATAACTGAATAGTGCACCACATTACGGCTGTGGAGGTTGCAGGTTTGAATCCTGCCGAGGTCACATGTAGCCTGCCAATATTGGCAGGCTTTTTTATTTTAAAGTGCTCCATCTCTTCCTCAGCATAAATTGGCACAGCAGGGTATATAAGAACTGTAAATATTCAGCTTCTTTAGAAAACCATGATAGATCTACCTTAACATTGAAGATTCTATGCAATCATATTTAAGTCTTCCAGCAACATCCCACTAAGCTATAAATGAGTAATAGCAGCGAAAATTGTTATAGTTCATTACGAATGTAAAATAACTTTTATGATGGATTTAATGCACCGGAATCTTTTTTACTTATTCTCTAGGCCACAATTGAGATTGAATTTTTTCGTTCTGTTCACAAAATCCCCAATTTATAAAAAATCTTTTGTTTTAATGTATTACAACCATTAACTGGTATAATGTGTCATAAGCAAGGTTTTTACACTTTTATTTAACTTTTTAAATTAATGAATACTATGAAAATGAAAATTTTTAATCGTGGAGGTAATTTTACTTCTTCAAAATTTTTTACAATTCTTTTTGCAGCATTTTTCACAGTGCTAGCCACTAGTTGCTTAGACGATGAACCAGCTCCGGAACCATCTCCTGTAGCTTATGTATCATTGTACCACATGTCTCCTGTAGCCTCTTCTTTATCTATTCTGGTAGATAATAATCGCATTAATAGCAATGCTTTTAGTTACACTGATTATAGTGGGTATCTTAGATTTTCTCCTGGTGAGAGAACTTTAAAATTCACCCCATTTAATGCCGCTAATGCAATTATTGAAAGCGATATTGAGCTTCTTGAAGATAGCATATACTCCGCATTTATTACCGGTACAATGGATGACCTCGAACTGATGGTAGTAAACGATAAAATTAATTTTGAAGATCGTGAGAATTCTTTAATCAGAATCTTGCATGCTTCACCTGATGCCCCTGCAGTGAAACTTGTTTTCTCTGATGAACAGCAAGCTATTTTTGATAATTTAGTATATAGAAGTATCTCTGAATTTGAAGAAATTAGTTCAGATAATGCTACTTTTGAAATAAGGAATGCTGATACGGATGAACTAATTAGCACCGTGACCAATTATGATTTTGCTGCGGAAAACTTTTATACTATTGTGGTAAGAGGGTTTGTTGATCCTGAAGATGGCAACGATAATGAATTAAACGTACAGGTGATCAGGAATTAGCTCTTTGTTTAAAGTAAAAGTATAGAAAAGCCCGCTTCATTTGAAATGGGCTTTTCTTGATCATGCAAATCTTCAATCTCTAAATTCACGTCACTTTTTAGAACGAATTGCTTTGATATAACACTCAAAAAATCAGGTCTTTTTCTTTTTCTTTTTGGCCGCAGGGAATAGAATGTTATTTAATATCAGACGGTAGCCAGGAGAGTTAGGGTGTAAGTTTAAGTCCGTAGGGGGCTCACCTACAAAATGTTGGTAATCTTCAGGATCATGGCCTCCATAAAATGTCCAGAACCCTTTCTCATAAATACCATGTAAATACCTAACTTCATCAATTGATTCAGTTTCTCCTAAGACAACAACATCTGATTTAACTAGCTCTTTTTTATAAGCAGTTGTTTGCCCCATAAATCCTTTCACCAACCTGGTGTGGTTTTGAGTAAGCATAGTTGGAATTGGATCCCATTTTGCTGAAAACTCAAAAAGTGTAAAAAAGTCATTCCCCTCTTTTATGCCAGGTCTGTCGGATAAATTCTGATCTATATTTGAGTACTCGTATTCTAAAGGATTCATTTCCAAAACAAAATCTTTAAAAGCAAAAGTGTTCTCATAGTTTAACTTAGATTGCGCATTTGGATCAGCGGGGTCACCGTCATACACTCTGGCGACAATATCAACTGCTTCCGCCGCTAAGGAAATGTCGTAAGTATCGGTAGCTGAGCACATAGCAAAGAGAAAGCCACCATTGGTTACAAAGTCTCTAATTTGTTTCACCACTGCTAATTTTAGATCAGATACTTTCTTAAAACCATATTTTGCTGCAATGGCTTTGTACTCATTTTGTTGCTCAATGTACCATGGTTGATTACTATAAGATCTGTGAAATTTGCCGAATTGTCCTGTGAAATCCTCATGGTGTAGGTGAAGCCAATCGTAATCTGATAATTGATCTGTCATTACCTCATTATCAAAAACCACATCGTAGGGAATTTCAGCGTAAGTCAGTACTAAAGTCACTGCATCATCCCATGGTTGCTTCGATTTTGGAGAATAGACGGCTATTTTCGGAACTTTATCCAGTCGCATGGCATCTTTATTGGAGGATGGACTAGCTATATCATCTAAAAGCCTGTTGGTTTCAGCATTTGAAATGATTTCATAACTAACCCCTCTTATAATCAATTCATTAATGATCCCTTGTTGGCTTGCCACCAAAAAACTACCTCCCCTATAATTAAGTAACCAGTCAATAGATATATCCTTTTCTAAAATCCAATATGAAATGCCATAAGCTTTTAAATGATTGGATTGAGATTCATCCATCGGAATGAGAATATGGTTGGCCTTTATTTGAGAAGTTCCTAAGAAAATGATGAAAAGGAAAAATGCTAACTTTTTAAACATATAAAATTTTTATTAACTTCAAATATGATCTTAAAGCTACTGTATAACTATTAAATTAAAAAATTATTGGTTTTCAATGGTTATCGCAGATAGTTTATGTAATATATCGTGGAATTTTGCATTAAATTGCTAAAATTTACCAAAAAATACTGCTTTGGACTATATAGAAAACATAAGAGAGGGAATTCGTTCCATTAAAGGGAATAGATTAAGAACTGTTTTAACGGCTTTGATCATAGCAATAGGTATCACATCCTTAGTGGGCATATTAACAGCTATTGACGGAATTCAAGGTTCCGTTGGAAGTAATTTCGCAAGCTTGGGAGCCAATAACTTTGATATAGAAAGCAAAAGGCTCGATGGAAGAAGTAGTACAAATCAAGGCATAGAAGAAAAAAGTTACCCTCCATTAAGTTATAAGGAAGCAGAACAATTTAAAAGTAAGTATAATTATTCAGGGTCTGTATCTATTTATTCACGTATTACTGGCAATGGCGAGGTAAAGTATCAATCAAAGAAAACTACACCTACTATTAGAATTGCAGCTACAGATGAAAATTATTTTACCCAAAATGCTTATGAAATTGCTGAAGGTAGAAATTTCTCACCTATTGAAATCCAGAACAACACTAATGTTTGCGTTATCGGGCCAAAGGTGGTGTCTAAATTATTTCCTGCAAATGTAGATCCAATTAATGAGGATATTTCGTTTTTAGGAAGCAGATTTAAGATTATTGGAGTGTTGGAAGAAAAAGGTGGTGTAGGAGGTGGAGGATCTGATCAGGCTATATATATCCCTATTGGTTTATCTACCATAGTTGCTAACAGAATTTTACAATATTCTCTTACTGTTTCAGTGGCAGACCCTATTTTCATGGAACAAGCTATTGGAGAGGCGACTGGTGTTATGAGAGGTATTAGAGGCGATAGGGTAGGTGCTGAAAGCTCATTTAATATTGAAAAAAGTGAATCATTGGCTGACAGAATGGAGGAAATAGCAGGCTATTTACGAATTGGTGGATTTTCCATAGGAGCTATAACTTTATTAGGTGCTTCAATTGGCCTCATGAATATAATGATGGTTTCAGTAACAGAAAGAACCAGAGAAATTGGAATTCGAAAGGCTATTGGAGCCTCACCAACCAAAATAAGACTACAATTTCTGTGGGAAGCCATCGTGATCTGTCAGATAGGAGGATTGGTGGGTGTGATTTTAGGCATACTTATTGGTAATGGTATATCAGCGCTAATTGGCGAAGGAGGTTTTGTGGTTCCATGGTTGTGGATGATTGTCGGATTACTTATCTGTGTGATGGTAGGATTAATATCAGGTTATTACCCAGCACATAAAGCTTCCAAATTGGATCCAATTGAGGCACTCAGGTACGAATAAGAGCTGCCTTAAATAAAAATGATAAAAACAATAACTATACTTTATATCTTATTGAGCGTAATGCTCCTGGATTCCCAGCCTTGTCTGGGGCAGGATGTTTATTTTCGTGGCTTTTATCATGGGATCAATGTTTTTATCAGAAACCCCTATATTGAAACAGAAAAAGAATTTTGCATTGAAGCAATTTATTTGAATGGTAAGAAAGTTATAGATTCTCCTGGTACTTCTGCTTGTGAAATTCCAATGGATCATCTTGAGCCAGAAAGCAGGGTGGTCATCAGAGTGACTCACAACAGCCAATGTAGTCCCCAAATTATTAACCCTGAAGTCATACAGAAAGATTTAAAATTTAGCTGGTTGAAGGTTTATGTGAATGAAGAAAGTATCAGTTGGGTAACTACTAAAGAAAACAGTTCTGCTAAGTATTTCCTTGAGAGGGAAAACCAGGGAGAATGGGAAGTTTTAGATACGGTAGCTACCAAAGGTGGCATATTTGTAAACCATCATACAAAAGAAGTTACTCATAATAAGGGTAAAAATAGTTATAGAGTAGTGTATGCCAATAAGGGTGAAATGAATGCCTCTGAAGTTTTTGACTACTATTCTGACAAACGTGAAATCAGTCATGTAATAGATACAGAAAGATGGATGATAGAGTTTACAGAAGAGGTCAGTTATCAACTATTAAATGAAAACGAAGCCGTAATTGCCAGAGGCAAAGCGGTTTCGTGCGATATAAGAAAACTTCCTGATGCTACTTATATAATACGATATGAAGGAAATGAATACCCTTTTGTAAAGGAATGAACTATAATAAAGTAGGAACTTAGAATACTTCTACACTCCTTGATCAAATCCCCATTTTAAACTTAATAGGCAGCTAACCTTTACCAAGATTCCATAATTCGCAAAAATAGTTGCAAACGTTTGCAAAAGGAAATAAAATTTCTCAATTTACTCGGCATACAGTGTAAATATTTTGTAAACCAAAACTTAACCAATTATGAAAAGAATTTTATTATTAGTTGTTTCAACCTCAATTTTGTGGTCATGTTCAAAAGATGAAGAAGATCTCATAATAAATGGTCAGCAAGAAGTTCCTATTCAGGCAGTAGAATTAATTCCAAAAGCAGAAATTGATCAATTTATCATAAATTCCTTGCGAGAAAATGATGAATTCAATTGGTCTGAAGCCAATGATGTAATGTTATGGAGTGCGCTGGTACATGCAGATAGCGTTCTAACCGTAGGGTATACAGTTTCAGATGCAGGTGATATTAGTAAAAGAATTACCACTGTTAATGTGAAAGATCCACAATGGGTTAAATCCAAAGATGATATTTTGGACGAAACGATGTCTGTTTTATCAAGAAAACATAATAGAGATATTCAACTGCAGGATTTAGAAAATTATACACATGAAGTACTCCCGTTTGTAGAGATGAAAGCTTTTGATCTGGAGGTGATTAATAGGTTGCGAATCTTAGATAATGTAAGGTACGTAGAGCCTTTAGGATATGAAGTAGATTTTCAGATTTATAATCCTGGAGAAAGATACAGTGATTCAGGGTGCTCAAATGATCCTGATTTCAATCTGAATCCAAATACTTTTACCACCATTAGTCCGAACGCTAAAATGTCGTGGAATTACCCTCAAATGGGCATTGACCAAGCCTGGCAATACAGCACCGGTCAAGGCATTACAGTGGGAGTGATCGATACAGGTTTATCTCCAGATCAGGATAATTTAGGAAATAATTTTAACTCCGGTTTTTCAAGTAACAGGAGTGTGGAGAGATATGGTTATTATGCTACTGGCATGTGGTGGTGGAAAAAAATTGATGGTCCGGACGACAGATGTGGTCATGGAACTGCTATGTCTGGTGTTATAGCCGCACCGCGAAATAGCTCTGGCTCCTCAGTGGGAGTTGCTTACAATTCTAATCTTGTAGGCGTTAGGGGCACTAGTGATGTAATTGTAAATAATGGCAATGAAAAAGGTGGAGTATCAGATGCATTAGTGTTTTTAGGAAGTAGAAATGATGTTAAAATCATTAGTATGTCAATTGGAGACGTATTTCATAATTCTAAAGTAGCAGATGCTATAAGATATGCTCATGGTAAAGGGAAACTAATTTTTTCAGCAGCAGGAACTTCTACTAGCTTTACCAATTGGTTTGGGGTAATTTTTCCTGCCACCATGAATGAAACTGTTGCAGTTACAGGAGTTAAAGAAGGGCAATACACAAGATGTGATGTGTGTCATTCCGGTAGTAAGGTTGATTTTACTGTTGTGATGGAACAAGCAGGCTCAAATGCGCACCCGCTCACTTTGGCAATGAATGGTTCTCAGCCATCAACAGTAGGAGGGTCGTCAGTGGCAACCGCTACTGCAGCAGGAATTGCCGCATTAGTTTGGTCCAAAAATCCTACATGGAATAGAGATCAGGTTTTAAATAAGCTCAAACAAAATGCAGACTTCTATCCAAATAAAAACTCCCAATTTGGCTATGGAAATCTGAATGCACTAACAGCAGTACAATAATTTTAAATTTTTTAAACAATTAAACCAACTCATAGCTTATGGGTTGGTTTTTTATTATATTTAATTATTGTATAATCTCAATTATGAATATAATTGCAAGTTAAGGATTGTATGATTTTAAGATTAATTAACATCAAAGTTTACTAAATCGATTTCCTCCCCATTAAGATGAATATTTCGATCAGTTTACATTCTACGAATTAAAACAATTAATTTTTCTACCCTATGGAGGAAAATTTCAAATCAGTAAGGGAGGCTTTGGAAAACAGCAATAAAAAATTGCTGGAAGCTCAGGAATTAGCAAAAATAGGCAGTTGGGAGGCTGATGTTGAAACCGGAAAAATTAAGTGGTCCCCTGTTGTTTATAAAATATTTGAGCTTGATTCTGAAAATTACCAACCTACTATTGAATCTTTTAAAGAAATGGTTCATCCGGAAGATAGGGCTTTGGTGTATGAGGAGGATATAAAAGCTTTCCGAAGTGGTTATTTTAACCTTGTCCATAGGATTGTAACCAAAAATAATCATATCAAATTTGTTCATGAAATAGCCTCCCGAATTGAGGATAATAAAGGAAATACCATTGCATACAGGGGTACTATTCAGGATGTTACCGACTTAAAAGAAACTGAACTGGCTTTATCTAAGGAAAAGAAGAGAACTACTGCAATCATTTCTGGTGCAAAGCTTGGGACTTATGAATGGGATTTAAATTCCGAGGGCTTGGTTATAAATGAAAGATGGGCGAACATCATTGGATATACTCTCGAAGAGTTATCGCCTATTACCAAACATAAATTGATTGCTTTGGTGCATCCCGTTGATATTATTGAGGTACAAAAATACTTTAGATTAAGTGCCAATACGCAATCTGAATATTATGAATTCGAATTGAGGTTGAGGCATAAAGGTGAGTTTTGGGTTTGGGTATTGATGACCGGTAAAGTAGCAGATTGGAATAGAAAGGGACAACCCAATTTGCTAATTGGCACGGTATCGGATATCTCGAAACGGAAAGTAGCAGAAGTTGAGTTAAAAAAAACAGAAAGCATCCTTAAACAAACAAATAAAATTACGAAGACAGGGGGCTGGAGTTTAGATATTGAATCTGGTAATATATCATGGACAGAGAATACCAGAAATATTTACGAAGTCCCACCTGATTTTCAACCTAATTTTGATAGTAATTTTAAGTTTTTAGCCTTTCCTGAAGAAATTGATATTCTTAAAGACAAGGTAGGAGCAGCAATTGCACGTGGCGAGCAATTTGATTTTGAGATATTACTAAAATCTGGAAAAGGAAGAAGGTTTTGGGCTCGAATAATTGGTATTCCTGAATTACAGAATGGTGAAGTGAAAAAAGTTTTTGGTACTGTGCAGGATATTGATAGCCAGAAACAAAACGAATTAGCCTTAGCAAAAAAGACGCAGCAATATAATGAACTAGTAGATAATATACCTGTCGCAGTTTATAGGCTCAGACAAGATGGAGAATTCGACTTTACAAGTTCCACTTTTAAGAAAATGTTTGGGTTGAGTTCAGAAGTAATCTCAGCAGAAAAATTTGTTAATGATTTTATCCACCCCGAAGATAAGCCTCAATTTGCATTGGCAAATAGTCACGCAGTTCAGAATTTTAAACCCTTCGATCAGCAGACCAGGGCTATTGTAAACGGAAACACAAGATGGTTTAGAGTAAAGTCTGTTCCTAAAAAAGAAAGCAATGGATTTTGGTATTGGTTTGGAACCATCTCAGATATAACCGACATAAAAACAGCAGAGTTTGAATTAAAAGAAAATCAGAGGTTATTAGATCTTTTCTTTAATCAGTCGATGACAGGTTTCTTCTTTATGATGTTAGATGAACCGGTGGAGTGGAATGATTCCGTGGATAAAAAGAAAGTAATAGATTATGTATTTGAACATGAGCATCTGACACGGGTGAATAAAGCTATGCTAGATCAGTACTTAGCCACAGAAGACCAATTATTAGGGTTTACTCCAAAGGATTTTTTTGAGCATGACATACAACAGGGGAAGCAATTATTCACAGAGCTTTTTGAAATTGGAAAAGTACGAAGTAATTCCACTGAACTTCGTTTTGATGGAGTTGAGGTGGTAATTGAAGGTTACTACATGTGCCTGTATGATGAGTACGGAAGAATAACAGGTCATTTCGGGATACAAAACAATATTACTGAAAGAGTAAAAATTGAGAAGGAATTAGAAAATCAAAGAGAATTCCAGGCCCTTATAGCTGAAATTTCTTCAGATCTTATCAACATTAATTTTGAGTCTATAGATGAAAGAGTAAATGATGCTTTAGAAAAAATAGGTCAATTTTTTCAAATGGACAGAACTTATATTTTTCTGTTTGATGAAAAAATGTCTGTAATGTCTAATACCCATGAATGGTATGCTGAGGGGATAGAACCGCAAAGCACTAAATTACAGAATTATCCCTTATCTAAAATCCCATATTGGAGAGACAGTTTTTTAAAGTCTACTATTATTATTCTTAATGACCTTGATGAGCTTCCTTCATCTGCTGAGAGCGAACGAAATTTGCTCACTATGCAAAAAATTCAGTCACTTGCAATTATTCCTATTGTTAAGAATAATAGAACAATAGGTTATTTTGGATGCGATAAGGTCCATGAAAAAATAAATTGGAGAAAGAGTCAAATTGATGCTTTTCAAATCATCAGCAATATATTTTCAGATTTATTTGTGAAAATTAAATTTGAAGAAGAACTTGTAAAGGCCAAGGAAGAAGCTATTGCAGCCAATAAGGCTAAATCAATGTTCTTGGCGAATATGAGTCATGAAATACGTACTCCTCTTAATGGTATAGTAGGATTTTCTGAATTACTCATTAATACCTCCCTAAATGAAATGCAGGAAAATTACATCAAGCATGTTTTCAACTCTGCGCAGTCTTTACTGGCTATCATAAATGATGTTTTGGATTTTTCTAAAATAGAGGCTGGAAAAATGTCTATTGAGGTGAGTGAGGTTCATCTTCTGGAGTTAGTGGAGCGTGCCACCAGTTTTATTACTTTTCAATCTAACCAAAAAAATCTTGAATTAATTATTGATTTCGATACGAAAACCCCCTTATTTATTAAAGCCGATGAGTTTCGATTGAAGCAGGTTCTGATTAATCTTTTAGGGAATGCTGTGAAATTTACGGATTCAGGTAGCATAACCCTTAAAGTAGTCTATATAAGTAAGAAAAATGTAATCAGATTTCAGGTAATTGATACAGGCATTGGTATCTCAGATCAACAAAAGAAATCAATATTCTCCGCCTTTGAACAGGCAGATGTTTCTACTACAAGAAAATATGGCGGATCAGGCCTTGGTCTTAGTATTTCAAATAAGTTGTTGCAACTAATGGAAAGCGAGTTGAGGTTAGAGACGAAAATTGATTATGGTAGCAACTTTTATTTTGACATTGCCCCTGGTATCATTGAAAAAAAATACGTACCTGATTATTACCAAGTTTCTATTAAAGTAGACAAAATTTTAGTTGTGGATAACAATCCAGAGCAGTCGATGGCAATTAGCAAAATGCTATATGCTGTTGGTATCAGTTCTGATACAGTTAGCTCAGCAATTGAAGCATGGAAACTGTTGCAAGAAGAAGATTCTTATCAGTTAATTATTATTGATAAAGAAATGAATAATATTTCAGGAATTGAACTAATCGAAATGATACAGAACAAACTGAAAGAAAAGTATTTGAAATGCCCTGTTATTTTGTTGGACCAGCATATGAATACTACTGCTGATGCGATGCAAAACCTTAGTATTGAGAATGTATTCTTATTAGCCAAGCCTGTAATCTACTCTGATTTATTTGTAACCATTAATAAAGTTTTTCTCTCACCTCAAGAAGGTGAAATGGAGCAAAATAAAAACTTTGAAAAAATTCAGGACGATATAGACACTCCTACCAAAATACTAGTGGCAGAGGATAATCAGGTTAATAAGATTTTAATATTTAACTTACTGGAAAAAATATTTCCAAAAGCTGAAATTATTTATGCGAAGAATGGTTTGGAAGCCATTGAGCAATTTAAAGCTCATCAGCCTGATATTATTTTAATGGATGTGCAAATGCCTGAAATGGGTGGTATTGAAGCAACAGAGATCATCCGAGCTATTGATAAATCCCAAAGTAAGATACCTATTATAGCATTATCAGCAGGGGTATTAAGTGATGAGAAAAACAGAGCACTTAATTCTGGCATTGATATCTTTCTGGAAAAGCCTCTGCTGAAAAATGATTTAGCGCAAGCAATAGATAAATTGTATGAATCTGGCAAAATAACAATGACTGAAAAAGAGGGGTCAAAGGTTTCAAAAGTTGATCTGGTTAGTTTTGAAAAAGAAGAGTTAAATAAGAGGTTAGGAAATGACGCTGTTGTTTTTCAATCTTTTGTGGAAATGGTGAGCCAAAACCTCAAGGAGTCGGAAAGGCTCATAATAGAGCATTTGAACGCAAAAGACTACAAAAAATTGGATGCCGAAATGCACAAACTAAAAGGAACTGCTTTAGCTTCTTCCTTTAACAAATTAAGTCATCTTATAAAGCAATACCGATATCATAAATCTAATCATCAATCTATCACAAAATACGTTAAGGACTCAATAATAGAAGAAACAGAAATTTTGCTGGCAATTTTAAAAAATGAGAATGGCCAAATGGAATAGACCAAAGTGCATCATTTTCTATGTGAGCTAGACGCTGTTAAACACAGATCCGGTTAAGAAATCCATTCAGCAATTGTTTAAATCTGATGCCGCCTTCAACCTGGAGTTTTAAAATTTACTTCAATAGGCAATGGTTGAATCTATTAGTACACCTCAAACCTACAGACATTTTGGTTTTATTTCGAAAGCAAAATTTAACAATGCTGGCAGAAAAACTCAACATCCCAATAAATGAAAAAGATGTAGAAAATGTACTCCTAAAGATTAGCCAGTGAGAGCCGTATGATGATGGACAAAAAGGGCTTCAAATTTTAAAGTAGAAAGTATATAAGGCAACAGTATTGACTAATGATACTAAAGAAGTGTCTAAAACAGATTAGCTATGCTGATTTAGCAAAATATTTTAAGAAAGTGTATTCTATTGAAGCAATTAAGTCCTTTGATCCTCAGAAGGTTACTTATGAATATATTTTGAAACAGCAGCAAATAGATCCCAAAGAGGTTTTGATGATGGCAGCGCAGAAGTGGGATATTTATGGAGCTCATGCTTTTGTTAGAAGACCTGGCCAAATAATTATCCGCTAAAGGATAGGCCTTCTTTCGTTAGTAAAACCTATTAGAACTGGCAAATAGGATTTAATGAGGACTATTTTGAAAGGGTAAGGGGTTCTTTTTTTTCTTTTTGGCAATATTACTTATAACAATAGCCAGAAGAATGATTAGAATTCCTAACCACTGCAGAAAGGATACTTTTTCTGCTAATAACCAACTCGAAAAGAAAACAGCCACCGGTAGTTCAGCTGCACTTAAAATGGCACTCATGTTTACACCGATTTTTGGAATTCCATATGCAAAGAACAGTGGAGGAATTACGGTGCCAAACAAGGCAAAAGCCAGGCCCCATTCTGTTAATCCGCTTGTTAAACTACCGTTCCATAAAAATTCAGGTGGAAATACAATAAAAATAAATAAACAAGACCCTGTGATCATTAATGCGCTTTTTTGCACTGGTACCAATTGGTTACCCACCCTGCCATTGGCCCATATAAATATGGCATAGAAAAACCCAGCAAGCAAACCGAAACCAATTCCCTCCAGACTCCATGGCATATTAGAAATGCTGTAAACGTTTCCTGCTAAATAAGTGCCAAATAGTATAAATGCGACAGCTACCCACTGCATTTTAGTTGGGTATTTCTTATGCAGGATAATTTCTAAAAGCATACTCATCCAGGTAAACTGCATTAATAACAAAATAGCAATTGATGCCGGGAGTTCCTGAATGGACTTGTAATAGCATAAGCTTACTAATCCTGTACTGATACCGGTTAAAAGTATTCTCCAGCTATTCTTCCATGTAAATTGAACTTTAATATTTTGAATAAGCACTCTCATAATCAAAATGAGCCAGAGAATAATCATCCCAAAAAATACCTGTACACCACTAACTTCCCCCAGAGTAAAACCTTCTTCATAAGATAATTTTACCAGAGTAGTGAGCACTCCAAAACTGCATGCACCAAAAAAGACTAATAAGGCACCTTTTATCATATATCTATTTTAGCGTGCAAAAATGATCTTTTTTTTCCTGATATGTAAAATATTAGTGAATTTATAAGAGGGAATCACGAAAATTTAAATTTTCGCCACTCCTTTGAATCAAAGAAGTAACCCTTGCGTTTCAATTAACTATACAAATACATTTTTTAAACTAAAATTTGAACCTTAAAATTTTTATTATGAGTACTTTGAGTGATAAAAAAATAGCAATATTAACTGAAACTGGTTTTGAAGAAATAGAATTAACCAGCCCTAAAAGTAGATTAGAGAAAGAAGGAGCCACTGTTCATGTGATTAGTCCTTCTAAAAATATCAGAAGTTGGAATGAAGGAGATTGGAATATGGATTTGGAGGCCGATAAAATATTAACTGATGCAAAGGCAGAAGATTACGATGGACTTTTATTACCAGGTGGAGTAATCAATCCGGATAAGTTAAGAAGGAATGAGAATGCCATTGAATTTATTAAGCACTTTTTTGAAACGGGCAAACCTATTGCTGCAATTTGTCACGGTGCCCAGAGCTTAATTGAAACTGATGCATTGAGCGGTAGAATTATGACTTCTTTCCATAGTATAAAAACTGATCTTAAAAATGCAGGTGTAAGATGGGTAGATAAAGAAGTGGTTGTTGATCAGGGCCTCACTACAAGCCGTTCCCCAGAGGATTTAGAAGCTTTCAATAACAAAATTGTGGAAGAGTTTGCTGAAGGTGTTCATGAAATGAATAAAACCTTGTAAACTAATTAATCTGATTTAATCGAGTAAAAGGAAGCCGATACATTGCGTATCGGCTTTTTTTAAACCTAATACATCACAAAAAAACAACTATTGTACATTTAAAGACCAGTCATATTCATAAAATTTGATTTTATAGTGTGCTGGAATTTTTTTAGTTCTGTACTTATTGATATAAGCAATTACAGATTCCTCTTCAAACAAAAAATCTTTTTCGTACCACTTGAAAATCATAGAAAGATTAACTTCCTCTTTATTAGAATCAATTCGGATAAACGCTGGATTGTTGATAGAATTTTTAGCTCTTTCCATTAATTGATTATCCAATTTTTCTGGGATAAATGAAAAATTAGCTAGTTCAGGACAACCTATTGCAGCACAAGAAAAAGCGAAATGAACCATTGGATCTCTAAATTTTAAAATGACTTTACCTTTTTCGATTTGATCTAAAGTTAGATTTTCACCTGCTACACCATGTTTCACTTTATCAAAGAAACCATTTCTGTCCAAAGCCGACTTTAACGGAAAATAATTAGTAATTTGGTGAATTACGATGATGTTGTAAGCATTTATATAAAAAGCTTTTACTTCGTAGTCAGTCAGATTTTTTACCTCTACTGTCATTAAAGATTTATATAAACCATCAATCGCATTAAAATTTGATTTTAAGGATTGGTAGTCTACTTTACCATTTTTTACATATTTTTTCAAAAATGAATCTGCTTGCTGGTTAAAATCATTGGTATCTTGAATAAGCGCAAATACTGTACTTACATTCAGAAGCAAAAGGATTAACGAGATATTGATTAACTTCATTTGATTAGTATTTTAGTTTAATTACGAATGATATTAGCTGTTTGGATTTCAGGTAATTGTCATTGAGTGGACAATTGACTAGATTTAAATCAATTATCATTGTTGTATTAAGTTGAAGGAAAGTAAATGAGAAACATTGTAATAATAGGTAATGGCATAGCAGGAATTACTGCGGCACGTCATATTAGGAAACATAGTGAAGATGCTATTACTGTGATTTCAGCTGAGACTGATCATTTTTTCTCAAGAACTGCCTTAATGTACATTTACATGGGCCATATGAAGTACGAAAATACCAAGCCCTATGAAGATTTTTTTTGGAAAAAGAATAGGATTAATTTAGTAAAGGATTATGTAGAAGCTATTGACTTTAATACTAAGCAGCTTAGCTTGAACGAAAGTGAATCGATTAACTATGATATTTTGATACTTGCTCTGGGCTCCAAACCTAACAAGTTTGGCTGGCCTGGTCAGGATTTAAATGCTGTGCAAGGACTATATAGCTATCAGGATTTGGAAAGTATGGAAAAATATACCCCTTCAACAAATAAGGCAGTGATTGTAGGAGGTGGCTTAATAGGAATTGAGATGGGCGAAATGTTCCATACCAGAAATATAGATGTGACTTTTGTGGTAAGAGAAGCCAGCTTTTGGAATAATGTATTACCTCCTGATGAGTCGGAGATGGTTAACAGGCATATTAGGAAACACGGCTTTAAACTTTTGCTAGCCTCTGAAATCACAGAAATTGTAGACAGTGGAGAGGGAAGGGCAAAAGCAGTTAAACTAAAGGAGGGTGAAGAGTTGGAAGCACAATTTGTTGGATTAACGGTAGGCGTCTCTCCCAACATCGACTTTTTAAAAGAATCTGATCTGGAAACCAAAAAAGGCATTTTGGTGAATGAATATTTTGAAACCAATCAGCAGGATGTGTACTCCATTGGAGATTGCGCAGAATTTCATAAGGCACCTGCTGTAGATAGGAAGTCTATTGAGCAGGTTTGGTACACCGGCAGAATGCATGGAGAAACCGTTGCGCATACCATTTGTGGAAATAAAACTGCATATCAACCAGGTGTTTGGTTTAATTCTGCTAAATTTTTGGATATTGAATACCAGGTTTACGGGCAGGTTAGCAATTCTCCGGACGAAGAGACCGAAGAGCATTTTTATTGGGAGCATGAAGAGGGAGAAAAGTCTATCAGACTTGTATTTCATAAGAAGGAGCGAACTTTAAAGGGAGTTATTCTCATGGGGATTCGTTACAGACATGAAGTCTGCGATAAAATGATAAGAGACCAGTGGCCAATGAAGAAAGTGTTTCAAAACCTGAAGGAAGCCAATTTTGATCCCGAATTCTTCAAAAGGTACGAAGGTGAACTAATTGCAATGTACAATGACAGATACCCTGAAGAACCCGTGAAAACGAAAAAGCGATTTAGTATTTTCTCATGAGGGATTACTTTTGACCTTCTACTTTATTGATTTGTAAAAATTATTTCATTTAAAAATTACCATATAACTAATGGCAGCATTAAAATTTGTTCATAAGCTAGGCCTTATTATTTTTCTAATTGGTTTCGGAATATTCCTCACCATGTTTTTCATGGGCAAATATAATTTGAATGAAGCGAAATTAAAGCAGGTAGTTGCTGAAGAAAAATATGAGTTGGCCAATAATAATTTCTCAACAATTTATGATAAGACTTATACCAATCAGTTCGAGTTTATTGATGCGCTAAGGAAGCGATTTGAAGCCAGCAATGAGCAATTGCAATCTCAATATCAAATAGGCAATAAGGTGGCTCAGGAGATAAGTAAACAAAGTAACGATCTCGTTTTTAAGCAGGAATATATACGTCAGGTATTAACCGGAGGGGATGAAGAAACAAATTGGCAACGAGATCAATTGATGGCTTATACGGGTTGGATGCAGGATAAATCTTTCGAATCAGAAGCAGCGCTCACCATGCAGTTAGAAAGCGTAATAAATGATGTAAATCAAAGTATTAGTGAAAATAAAGGCTTTTCAAGTAGTGCGGTCGATAATTATGTTTTTGAGTTAGCAAAGGCGTCTGATGTCAGCAGCGTAGCAAAAAATCAATGGGTTTGGTTGTTTCTGGCTATTTTTCTTCCAATTGCAGGTACTGTTTTGTATTTATTACCGAGATTAAAAACGCAACATGCAGGAATAAAAAATGACAGGATTTTTCATAGCGCTTTAAAATCCAGAGGGTGGATTGGCATTTTATTAGGTACTTTCCTGATTTTATTTTATGTGTTCTTGTATTGGTATCCTGAGTATATGACAAGCTGGGTTTTGATGGTAGACCCCTTAAGTGAATTAATCAGTGGAAACCCTGCGAGCAGATGGTTTTTATATGGATTCCTATATACTTTGGCTATATTAACTATGGGCATCCGAATGCTGATTAAATACAGGCATAGTCCTTACCAAATGATTAGAACGGTATCAGTGATGTTTTTTCAGCTGGCTTTTGCCTTTCTTATTCCTGAAATTTTAGTGCGATTGAATCAGCCATACATGGATTTGAAAAATATGTGGCCTTTAGATTATAGTTTTTTCTTTGAATACCGACTGGATGAAATGTTATCAGCCGGCACTTTGGGCGTATTCATGCTAGGGTGGGGCATAGCACTATTTGCGATTGGGGTACCTCTTTTTACCTATTTATATGGCAAACGTTGGTATTGTAGTTGGGTGTGCGGTTGTGGTGGCCTGGCCGAAACTTTAGGCGATCCTTACAGACAATTATCTGATAAGTCTTTAAGTGCCTGGAAATTAGAGCGATGGATGGTTCATTCAGTGCTTGTTTTCGTGGTGGTGATGACTATTGCTGTTTTGTATTCTTATTTTACAGGAGCCTCTACCATTGCTGGAGTAAATTCCTATAATTTAAGGGCAGCGTATGGGTTTGGTATTGGTTCTATGTTTGCCGGAGTTATTGGTACAGGCTTTTATCCTTTTATGGGCAATAGAGTTTGGTGCCGATTTGGTTGTCCTTTAGCAGCATATTTAGGTTTGGTTCAACGTCTTAAATCAAAATTCAGAATCACTACGAATGGTGGACAGTGCATCTCTTGCGGTAATTGCTCTACCTATTGTGAAATGGGAATAGATGTGAGATGGTATGCACAAAGAGGACAAAACATTATCCGCTCTTCATGTGTGGGCTGTGGCGTATGTTCTTCAGTTTGTCCAAGAGGGGTATTAAACCTTGAAAATCGTGATGAGAACGGAAGATTTAATCAGCCTAGCTTAATTGGTAACGACAGTTTTGGTGTGAAGAGTTGATATATTAGATAGAATATTATACATATTGCCAAAATATGAGACAGCCTGTAGCTGCAGCTGTTACTGCTATTATGAGCACAGCACCAGCAGCAAGATCCTTTACTTTACCAATGCCTACATGCTGCTGCGGATGCAAGTGATCACATAATTTCTCTAAAGCCGTATTAAATGCTTCTGCGGTAAGTACCATTCCAATACAAATAGCGATTATTAGCCAATGATTTGCGGTAATGTTATATTTAAAACCTAGTGCAATTGCTATAGCTGCAGCAACTAATTGGATTTTGACATTGTTTTCTGCAAAGAGTAGCCGGATGCCCTTCAATGCAAAACCGTAGCTTCTCACATTTTTTTTTATACTATTTTTTACCCTTAACATTTTTGATCATTTGAATGGTGAGAAAATAGGAGAATCCTAAAAACAGGCTGAAACCGATCATAATACTCCATGCCTCCGGATTCCCTAATTGTAAAAAAGCATCATAAATAAGCCTGTGTGGTTTGGTTACAATATCCCAGCTGTTCCACCTCTGCACTCTGCCTAAATAGATTCCGTAGCTGGAAAGCACAATTGTTCCCGCCATAATTAGTCTGCATTTGAATTCACTAAAAGAGAGGGAGAGGACTTGATGAAGTTTATATAAACAATATAAGCCTAATAATAAACCAGTACATGCTGCGGAAAAGAAGACAATGATATCAATCCATTGAGCAGGGTTAATCCATCGGTTGAGATGCACTAAATCAGTGATCAGGTAGGGAGCATTGGGCCAGAACAACAGACATAAGCCAAATAGACCCAATTGTTTCCATTTTGCTAAAGGCTTATTCAATGCCAGGCGTTTTTGCCAAATGATCACAAAAAATAGAGGTACCCAGGCCAAAAATAGGTTCCAGACTAAAAAGAAATAAGTAAAGTTTGAGGTAGCAATACTCTGGTAAGCAATTAAGCCACCACAAAAAGCAGTGAGTAAACAAAACCATTTAATAGTTGAAACAGTGAAGGAGATAGAAGTGGATGTTTGCATAAATTTTTAAGATTTACATAAAATGAAGTGATGAAGAATTCATTTTATTATGATTTTGGTTTTAAGTCTTTATAAATGATGTCTATTGAAAGTACTTTGTATTTCAAAGTAAATGTAAGTGAAGTTTTTTTATAATGCAAAAATTATTGTAAAATGATAGATAAATTGGTTTTTACTGGCAGGGTTATCTATGTTTTTAGAAGCTTGATAAATTGCTCTCAGACTCCAATTTAGAGTAAGGAATTATCTTCATGTCTAAAGCTTTGTAGTTGAACCCTATTAATTCAAAGGAGAAATTCAATCATCAATAGCCTGCAGCACAATTTGCCTGAATCGGTCACCGGTGGGGTCTGGATACACACCTTGGGTTTGCTTCATAATTATTCCAATGAGTTCTTCTTCGGGATCCGCAAAGTATTGGGTATTAAAATAGCCGCCCCATGAGAAGGTGCCTGCACTGCCTTTTCCACCTTTCACAGCCCCTTTTTCAGTAAGCACCTCAAATGCCAGTGCATAATAGGCATTTGCATCATTCCACACATTACTGAATTGGTTTTCCATCATAAACTGTATAGTGGTGCGACTTAAGAACCTTTTTCCATTCATTTCCCCTCCGTTCAGGTACATCTGTAAAAAGGTGGCATAATCTCTGGGCGTAGAGCTTAAGCCTGCTCCGCCAGAAAAATAGCTTTTCGCTCCTTTTATGGGGTAGTCAGGATCGTAAAAAGTGACAGGATACTTTATCCACGCATCATTCTCCTTTTTTTGAATGGCCACTAAGCGATTCTGTTTTTGAGCAGGAAGGTAAAAATACGTATCATCCATCTTTAGAGGCTCAAATAACCTGTTTCTCAAAAACTCATCAAAGGGCAGACCTGAAAGCATCTGCACTAAGTAACCCAAAACGTCATTGTTTTCACCATAGGTAAATCTTTCGCCAGGTTGGTGGTGAAGTGGTAGTTTTGCAAGTTTCCTAATATTTGTCTCCAGTTCTACTTTCTCAGTTGTAAATAAATCGGTAATGCCAGCATTTCGGTAAATGATTTTAAATCGCTCATCTCCGTCAATTTCACCATAACCAATACCTGAAGTATGGGTTAACAAGTGTCGAATGGTAATGGGTTGCTTTGCTGGGATAGTTTTGTAGCTGCCATCAGGAAGTAAGGTGTCAAGTACCTGCGCATCTGCAAATTCAGGGATATACATAGCAATAGGATCGTCCAGGTTGAATTTCCCTTTTTCCCAGAGCATCATAACCGCTGTGGAGGTGATAGCTTTTGTCTGTGAAGCTATTCTGAAAATAGCATCTTTTTGCATTTGCTTACCTGTTGCATTGTTGGCCATTCCAAATGCTTTATGATAAACAATTTTGCCTTTTCTGGCAACTAAAGTCACCATTCCGGGCACTAAAGATTTTGAAACGGCTTCACTGCAAAGACTGTCGATGCGTGCCAGGCGCTCTGCCGACATCCCCACACTGGAAGGGCTGGCTAC
Source organism: uncultured Cytophagales bacterium (assembly GCA_963803685.1). Classification (GTDB taxonomy): domain Bacteria; phylum Bacteroidota; class Bacteroidia; order Cytophagales; family Cyclobacteriaceae; genus Marivirga. The sequence continues at coordinate 4,780,472 of CAWDNW010000001.1, read as the reverse complement.
GGTGAAGAAAGATGACTTTTGTAAAGAAGGAGTCTGCGCAAACCCTGCACTAATGGTAAATAGAAGGAATAGTTTAAATAGCATTTTCATTTTGTAAACTTAATGATGTTGGCTTTTATAATCAGCAATGGTGTTTCCATGGCAATCTAATCAGAAATGAAAAAAATGGGGAGCACTATCAGATGTTTTTTGTGTGGAAGACTGGAATAATTTATTTGAAGCCTGTCCTACTCCAGTATGTTGTGAAGGAGGTTACCTTTAAAACCAATGAAGATAAAATCATTAACTCATTAGAAACTTATTATGGCTTTCATTATGATAAAATTGAGTAACTTTTATCAGAAACGAGCATTAGCATCTCAGTTTTTTTTCCAACAATTACTTTAATAATTATTATTAGAATTGTATAGTTCAGTTTTGATATTTTAATATATTTGCAAGCTTTTTTACAGTTGTAAAATTTAAAATATCGCAAGGGGAATAGGTATGAAAACACGGATCCTTTTACTTATAGTTCTGAACGTTTTTATTGCTCATAGCGTCATTTGCCAGGGGATCGAGCAGATTATTCTTAATAAAAAAAGTACATCTTGTGAAGAAGTCTCACAGTCCACCTCTGAAGTGTTCGCTGAGTATATCCAGCAAGGTGATATTGACTCTGCAAAGCTTATCTTGAATTACTGGGAGGAGAAATGCGAATTTTCAGAGCCCGTAATAAGGGCTAGAATTTTAATAGATTTGATGGAGTCGGAGGATCTTGATTACCTGATTAATAAAGACTTCATGTGGTATTTATATAATTTTCAAACCAGGCAAGACTATGGGCCGCAAGGATTTCCGTATTATGATGTCGGTCCTTACTTCGGTTTTGTACAACCTCATAGTTTATTTGATAAAGTGCTTACAAAAGCATTCACAGAATTGCTGGCTGAAAATAACATGGACAAGCAATCAACTCTAATCAGTAAATTTTATACCGGCCAGTTCGATTCCGTTTTTCATGAGTTACAAAAAGACCAGTTGTTGGATATGCCAATTCATGATGTCTATCATGCTGAAGTAAAACAAGTGAGGAAGATGACTGAAGGACACTTTGGCTGGATTACAGGTGCCTGGGTACCCACTGGTGAACTAAAAACGTTAGGTGTACATCCAGATTTAGGATTTCTGGCAGGCTGGAAAATAGATAGATGGAATTATGATTTTATCATGGCTTTTAAATTTCTGAAAGCGAAGAACGAGTATCTCGCCACTAGGAAATCGAGCAATACGCCAGAGTCTACCAATCACTTTTTTGGAGGGCAGATAGGATTTGAAGTGGGTAGAGATATCTTCAATAAGAGAAATCATGAGTTTCAGCTTCTTTCAGGTATTGCCATGGATGGTATTGATGTACTTCAAGAGGATGTAGACAGTGATTTGGATGCCAGATCTATTGTGTCATATAATCTCAATATTGGAGTGGGTTACAGGTTTTATACCAATGGCAATTTTTATTTAGGAGTACGAGCTAAATATAATGTGATCGATTATACTATTAATAATGCCATAGATTTAACTGGCAATGCTTTTACTGTACATTTTGTAGTGGGCAACGTTAATAATATTTATAAGTCTGGTTTATTAAAGCAACTAGGTCAAAGAATGAGGCAATAAAGTTGAGAAGAGAATCTATTCATTGCTATACACTACTGTTACACCATTTCAACCCTATGAAAAGAAAAAACCTTTTACTTATCTGCTTATTTGTAAGCTATTATTTTTCAGCGTTTTCTCAAGAAACGAGTGAGAAATTCCAGTCTATAAAATTAAATGTGCTCAGCTCGTTGGCAACCATTCCATTGGGAGGATTTATGTGCAATGCTTCTTATGAGCAATCTACTCGATATGCATTTAATGCACATTTTACGTTTCAATATTTTACGGAAGACCTAAATCCAAGGCCTCATCAGTTTGATATTATTTTTGAACCAAGATTTTATGATAAGTCAGGAAATTCAGGTTTTCATATCGGACCGTATCTTAGGTATTATTTGCTCTCTCACCGTCCAAATAATTATTCTTATGGAGCACTAGGCGGAGTAACCGGGTATAAATTCATATTTTCAAAGAAAGTTGAAATGGATTTATTTGGTGGTACAGGTTTAGCATTATATCAGCCGGGAGGTAGGTATCTGGATGATATTACTGAATTTCATGAAAACGAGCATACGGCTTCTAAACTTGATTTCAGAATAGGAGTTAATTTGGGATATGTTTTAAGGTGAAAAGAGGATTGAAAGATCTTTGATGATAAACTTCTTTTACCATAACATTAAAACCTGTTTTGCTCCCCTCCATGGTGACGCTGTCTGAAATCACTTAAGTGTTTTACGCTGGAAGGTTTGCCAGGGAGGGTCATCGTCACAATATTTCATACATTGTTTTATCCAAGAGAATAAAAGTCTCGAAATCTCTGCACCTCTACGATGTTTTTACTCTTGAAAAATGCATCCTGAAAATGTTCTTTTTTATTTTCCTATACTTTTCCTCTTGAACTGATTAGGACTGAAATCGCCTTTTCCAGTCCTCAAGGGAAGTTTTAATGCGCTTAAAATCAAATTGAAGATCGAGCCAAATTTTTTAATTCCATGGAAATGCCATTTAATATATTAAATGAAAATGTAATTAAAAATATCTAACTTTGTGAAAGGAATACTATATAACTCTTAACCAATTATGAAATTAATCCAACTTTTACTTTTCACCCTTTGCTGCTTATTTCTGGCCTGTAAAGATGATCAGGAAGTGCCTGAAGTAATTGCCCCCGCCATTCTGGAAGATCAAATATTAGAAGCTGAGCCCGCCACTGAATTGGTGCTCAATGGAAAGGATTTGGATCATACTTTAAAAATATTGTTAAGTGGTGAGGAGCTAAGTATTAGCAGTAAAAGTGCAGAGCAATTAGTCATTTCTGTACCAGAATCAGCAGCCAGTGGAGTGTTGAGCTTTAGCTTTGAAAACGAAGATACTATGGAGCACTTTTTAAAAATTTTAGATAACTCTTTCAATAGTAAAAATCTGGATTTTAATACCTATAGTCAGATATGCTTTTTTAATGATAATATAGCTCTACTTTATTCAAATGGAGCTGTGCATAAAACAAGTGATGGAGGAGATAGTTGGAGCAAAATTTATGAAAATGTACTAATCTCTACCGAAAATACCTTCAATGTACTTAGTGAAGAACAGATTTGGGTATCACAATATGGGGAAAAGGAACTTGCCTATAGCAACGATGGAGGACAAACATGGAGTGAGATAGATGCTCTATCTTCAGATTTTAATATTGAAAGAATATTTTCTGTTGGCGAAAATACAGTAGGGCTTGCGGCTAGAAACACCAACACTGGTAAAGGATATCTCTTTATTAAGGAAAATGGAGAAGAAACCTGGGTTCAAAAGTATGTTAGTGAGCAAACAGACCTTTATCAGGTAAAAGTTTGCTACCAAAGTGTAGATACAGTTTATTTGTTGGATTCAAAGAATGGCTTGTTGCTAAAAACAATAAATGGTGGAGATTCATGGAGTGAGACTTCTCTGGGTATTAAGATGAACGCTAGCATAGCAGAAGCTATCAGTTTTATAGATGCTAATACTGCATGGGCTTACAATATTCCTGGGATTGACAACGTGAATGCTCCTGGAATTTATAAATCGAATGATGGAGGAGAAAATTGGCAATTAGTTTTTGAACCGTTACTTCCGCACTCAGGAGAAGTTATAAAAGGTATTCACTTTACAAATGATATGGAAGGTATGGCCGCTACTTCAAAGGGTGGATATATGATAACAGAGGATGGTGGACAGCATTGGAGATTATACTATTTATCAATTGATGCCCCTTCTTTTATCGATTTCGGTCAAAGTAGCTTGTACTTCCACAGCGATGGGAAAATAATCCGGAAAAACCTATAGCATTTCTCACTTATCAAAATCCTCCAGTCTCATTCTATAGGCATTCATGGCATTTTTGCCCAGTTTTTTGGTGTAAGTGTGATTGACCAAGGCTCCCGAAATAGCCCCAATGCCCGGTATGAGCTGGATCAATTTTGCCAGGTCAATATAGTCGCGGTATTCCAGCTGAAAAGTTCTCCAGTCGAATTCATGTATATCGTCAGGAAGCTGCTCCTTTTGATTTTCCCAGTCGCTCATAATTTGGAATGTAGCATTTCGGTGTTTCTGGCTGGAAAAAGTGAGCTGAAAGATGTGTAAAATGTATAATCTTTCTTTGTAGTCAGTTACATCCACCCCATAAGCATTGGCAATTTCAAATAGCATTTTCATTTTAAGAGACAGCCATAAGGGAAAATCAGCCAAACTGGAGAAGAAACCGCCAAAGCCGGTAATGGCACCTTCAGCCGCAGAAGAAGAAGCATATATCTGGATTTTTTTGCGGGCAAGTCGCTCAACTTCTTCCTGAGTGCCGGGCTGTATGCTTTTGAAAGTAGTAAATTCTGCTCCAAATAAAACCCCTCTTATTATTTCTTTCACTGCTTTGGTAATTACCAGGTGTACTTTTTCTGGAATGATGCCATTGATTTTATGCTGAACACCTTTGGCCATTTTATTAATGAGAGTCGGCTTTTTACTCATTTTCATGCGCCAAACCCAATATTCATGATAGGTGTTTAGAAAATAGGCAGCGTTTTCATCAATTTTCATAGGGTGTGCTTTGTGTTTTGCAGGTATCAAATTGGCAACGTGTGCCATGGTTTGTAGGTTGTCTGGCTTTTTAGAGGATAGGCTAAGTTTTCCGGAAGTCTGCTACGATCCCCCTTGCTTCTATGGTTGGGAACGCAGATTGGTTTTACTTTTTAGATGGAGATGGTCTTATTGTTTGAAAATAGGAAAGGCAGCATCGCTAGTTTTTGTGCACGAAAGTTTGAAAAGCTGATATACTTCATTAAGTAATTTCCCATCAATAACATAAAGAAAGGTACATCTACGCGCTTATAGGTATGATTTTTCGATGGATGATTATTTTTTTTAAAGGAAAAGATTTAGGTTTCGGGTAAAATATATAAAATAAAAACATGGTTGCCAGTATCTATATTGATGAAGGGAGCTTGCTAAAAATAAAAAGACTATGATACAATGTAAGAACTGTAAAACCGAATCAGCAGATGAGATAGTAAGCTGTAGTACTTGTAGTTATCCCATTCAAGGTACCGGACAGGAGCAAGCATCTTTTACTGCCAGGCAAGTGATTCAGAAAAGCGATGTGGAGGAATCCATCGGAAGATTAAAAAACGCCAGACTGATACTGTTTGGAGTTGCTGCATTTTACATTATTGGACCTTTTACCCCTCTAATGCCCGGCAGTTCATCAATTGCATTCACTATTACCATAGTTCTGGGGTTCATTTTTGTAGGTTTCGGCCTTCTTACCTATAAAAGGCCAGTGTTGGCTTTAGGCATTCCGTTGGGACTCATTATATTCTATTATTTATTTCTGCTGCTGATAGCTCCAATGCTTTTGTTTTCAGGTATTCTCTGGAAAACGATCATTGTCATGGGACTTGGTTACGGATTAATCAGCGTTAAAAAATCCAACCGCATACTGAAGAAAAATCCATATTTAGCTACATTTTTAGGCTATGGGAAAGTCAAAAGTAAGTAGAAGAAACTCTACTTACCTGAGTTCGATTAATAAAGATGGCGTTATGCCGCAAAATTAAGATTTACTTTTCTCAAAATTCTTAATTTGTGCAGTATTTACTGTTAAATAGGTCACGGATCATTTTCTTGCTCCAGTAAGCAACATTGAATGCGATGCATGATTATAATCCAACCATCATGAGCAATATTTATCTAGTGTGTAAAGTAAATTGTTTTTTTGATTTCACAGTATCTCAGTTATAGCTTCTGAATCACATAAAATGTTTACCTTGCTTTTTTAGAACTATTATGCAGGTACTCTCAAAAGAGAGTGCCAGATACGGCCTTTTTTCTCATGAAGCAAAAACCAATTATTTGTTTGTTGATTTTCCTTTTATTTGTAAGCTGCAACGACTGCCGGAATGAAGACTGCCCTGCACATCGAAGATTTCAGTTCCAGGTAAAAAATGCATCTGGTAAATCATTATTTGGCTCTACACGGTTTGCCCAAGGTGTTAATACTGATTCCATAAAACTGGTTAGCCTGGACCAGTCCAATAATGAACTGGAGATACCTATCAGGCAAGCTGGAGCCACATTATCTTTTCAACCCATTATGGGCAATAATAATTATTTGATAAGATACTCTTTTGCCAAAGATGATAGTCTGACTTTTGATTATTTGGAAGTTTATGATAATAAATGCTGCAACTCTGTGTTAACAGAATTCTTAGTTGAAATTAATTCAAATGGAGTTTTAATTTCAAGTGAGGCAGATTCTATCTTTGCTTTAGTGAAATAAACAATTCCGACATAATGATCTCCCCATAGGAAAGCGTAACATTGATAAAATAATTAGCATAAGATTGTTTTAAATGTGAATTAGAGAAAACTGCTAAGCTAAATGATGACACAATCTAAATTCTTACTTGAAGGTACAGTTAACTAATGTAATCAATTTCAACTCTCCACTCTCTCTAAAATTCCCTATATTGCCATTTATAGCAAATATCTTTAAAATTACTGCTATTTATGTCAATAGTAATATACAGTCCTTCATTAAAATATTCTGAAACTACGCTACTATGCAAGTAAACCTATTAACTATTCTATTACTGATCGCGCTGACTCACAATACATTGGGTCAGAATGTGAAAGCTGAAATTGATTACAAAACAGAAACAGCAGTTCCCTATTATAGTGAAAAGATGATGAAGGGTGATGAATATAGGCAGAAGATGAGTTTATTTGACTTGTATTACCCAACCAATGTAGAAAATTTCCCTACCATCGTTTGGTTCCACGGTGGTGGATTAACAGGTGGTGAACGTGCTGTTCCCGAATATCTGAAAAATAAAGGTTTTGCTGTTTTAGGAGTTGGCTACCGACTTTCTCCTCAGGTTAAAGCAGTGGAATGTATTAAGGATGCAGCAGCGGCCACGGCCTGGGCATTCCAGAATATTGAAGCTTATGGGGGTGATAAGAATTTGATTTTTGTTTCCGGTATGTCAGCAGGAGGATACCTGGCCTACATGATTGGGTTAGATAAGCAGTATTTAGCAGTTCATGAAGTTGATGCCAATGACATTGCCGGACTCATACCTTTTTCAGGACATGCCATCACTCATTTTACGGTTCGGCAGGAGAGAGGTATACCCGGAGAACAGCCCATTATTGACGAAATGGCTCCTCTTTATCATGTAAGGCCTGATGCATCCCCTCTACTAATTATCACTGGCGACAGAGAGCTTGAGATGCTGGGGAGGTACGAAGAGAACGCATATATGATGCGAATGATGAAAGTGGCAGGACATAAACAGGTTAGAATTTATGAAATGGACGGCAATAATCATGGACAGATGATGTATCCTGCACTTCCGCTATTAGTACGAGAAGTGGAAGCTTTGACTAGAGAGTTAAAGGGTGGAGAGTAATTGTAATTACCTTTTAGTGGTCAATATGATATTTGCCAAGTGCGAGCGCAGAGCGCGCTGAATTGTTGCGTGGGAGTATCTTTTTCTCTTGATTTTTTGTGTCTTTTGCATCAAGTCTTCGCAGCCTTGCACCTGAACCTCAAGGGAGATAACGAGACTTCTGTGAAAGCAATAAATAGAGGTAAAGCTATTGGTTTTCTGCTGATTTAGAGCTGTGCGGCTGTCCCCTGGAGGGGACTACAGGGGTGTTTTTCGAGATAGAATAGTGTTCCAGGGAAGGAAATCAAGTCTTGTTATATAGTAGGCAAAAGATAAAGAATATAATATGGCTATAAAGATTTTATACTTTAAGTGAAAACCTCGAAAAAGAGAAATTTCAATAAATATTGAGGTTTTGTATTTAAATATAAACCTTAGGAAACACCCATCGAGGTAAGCATATTCAGTACTTGAGTTTAATTTCATTTTTCATGTATACAACAGTTTATGACTATGTCATGACATTTCACCTCTTACCCAGTGCGTTCGATAGTTCTGAGACTGTCTTTTTTGGTATCTTTACTGAAAATTAAATTCGGCTAATTTTATCAAAAAAAGTTGTATCAATAAAAGCATCATGTTTAAACTTAGAATCTATAAAAAGGCTATCCATTTTATGTCAATTTGCTTTCTGATCAGTGCTTGCCATTCTAATACGGAAAAGGTGGTTGATAAAAGCAGTATCCTTTTGCCTAATGGGAAACGCTTGGTTATTGATAAAACCAATAGGGAAACAACATCTACAGGCATTTTTTCAAACCATAATTATGGAACCACCCATAGCTTTACTTATCACCTTTTAATAAATCCGGGTAGCGTAAAGTGGAATGGGGGAAGTGGAGAGCCGAAAAATATCATGTTCTCGAATGATACCATCTACATCCGTTATCTGAAAAAGAAAACCACCAGAGTAGTAAGAGTAGAAGATTCTGACTCTTCAGAAAGTGCCTCTCAAAATAACTATCGGATTGAGATAAAGGAAGTGATGCAGCAGTATATTGATAATCGCTACTTTTTTAAGCTGTTGGGTGATGATTATTGGATCGATATTTCTGCAGAGAAATATGATGAGGTAAAGAAGTATTCGGAAGAATACACAATCCCTAACGATAATGAATTGCGCTTGAATGTGACATCTCCTTCCGGAGAAGAATAGTACGGAATATTAAGATTTTGTTAATTTTAGCTAAGAATTCACCTTTTCTCAGTAGACTTCAAAAAATAATTCATCCGAGATTTCCCTTCCTTAAAAAAAGAGATATCCCGAATGAATTAACAGTATTAATTATTGCGCTAAAGCTTCCTTTACAGCGTAAGACAATGATTTTGTCGGACGACCGATCAATTTCGATAAGGTATTATCTTCTGAGTGAAGATCCCCTTTGGAAGCACTTACATCCCAGCTGGCTATAGCATCCGCAATTCCTTCAGGTAATCCCATGCCTTTCAAAGCTTTGCTGTATTCTTCTTCTGGCAAATTTTGGTAAGGAATATCTTTATTGCTTTGCTTAGAAATTTCTGCCGCCAACTCACTTAGTGTGTAAGCTTCATCTCCGGCCAGTTCGTAAATTTTTCCTGCATGCCCCTCAGTGGTGAGCACTACCGCAATAGCCTCAGCAAAGTCAGCCCGCACAGCGGATGATATTTTGCCATCTTCTGCACTGCCAATAAAGGCACCCGCACTAAGCGCTCCTGAAATAGATCCGGTGTAATTTTCAGTATACCATCCATTTCTCAATATCGTAAATGGTATTCCTGAGGCTTTTAGTAATTTTTCAGTAGCCAAGTGTTCAGCTGCAAGGCTGATAGTAGAAGAGTCCGCTTTCAAAATACTTGTATAAATAAGCCATTTCACGCCTGCCTCCTTTGCTGCTTTAATCACATTTTCATGCTGTCTGGCTCTTTGCCCAATTTCATTGCCAGAAATGAGGAGGAGGCTGTCTATTCCTTTCAAAGATTCGGCTAAACCTTCAGGCTTGTCATAATCAAAAGCTATTGCATCTACCTCTTTTACTTTCTCGGGAGAGCGAACAAGTGCCACCAAATTTGCAGCATCAGTTCTGCTTTTTAATTGCTCTAAAGCTAAAGTTCCTAGTTGTCCGGTTGCTCCGGTGATTCCAATTTTCATAATATTTGTGTTTTATTGTAATAAAATTTGTTACATTAATAATTAAAAAAAGTCAGTGAAATTCAGCTACAAAATTTTCCAGCGTTCTGGTCCTCAGTTCATGAACCACCAATTGATCCAGGTCGGAAAACAAGTTGTCAAGATGAACATTAATGTCCTTACCAATAGGGCAGTTAGGATTTGGCAGCAAGTTCTTTTTGCCAAGCACTTCTGTGTTTTTTACAGCAAGGTATACCTCGTCCAGCGTAATGGATTTGCTGCTTTTCTGTAAATAATAGCCTCCCACTTTTCCTTTTCTACTTTGCACTAAGCCTGCCTTTATAAGCACACCCAGTTCTTTACGAACAACTACCGGATTTACGTTGATGCTACCCGCTATCCATTCAGAACCAAGCCATTCCCCCTCGCTATCTGCCAGTAGAGTTAATATATGTAGTGCTGTTGCAAACCTTGTGTTATTCATAATTCGTGTAAATCTAATACTTAAGACTAATTGTAACAAAATATGTTACAGTTTATTGATCTTTTTTTTTCGATATCTGAAATCAGTATCAATGATGGTGATTTCACAGCAAGAACAACCTATCCAGCCACAGACTGACCAGCTTTTGGCTGGAATCCCCTCGAGGAACACCCCTGTAGTCCCCTCGAGGGGACAGTCTCACAGAGCCAATTGCGTAGGAAATGAAAAACTTTTCTGCAGTTTCTGTGCTGCAAAATGTTCTCATTCATGCACAAAGTTAGGTCGAGGCAGCTCCCCCCTTGAGGGGGGCAAGGGGGGTGTTTCTGGTAGAATTTCAGTTGAACAACCTGGTCAGCTTTTTGGCTGAATCGTGTATCACCGAAACCTCAATTCTATAAGAGTTAAGGTTTTTTCATTTATGAAGTAAACATTTTATCGCTCCCACCTACTATCTAGCCTTCCCAACCCTTGGGAAGCCCTGAAATTATGGAGTTAAGGATATAAAACACGAGGGAAGGAACAATACTTGGTTAGAAACTTCAGTGGATCAAGCTGTAAGATAATTGGAACGGCAGTATTTTGTTGCGTACTAAATATTAGATTAGGTTTAACATTTTGAAACATATGATTATAATATATTTCATTATTGTTGATATATTTATGTTAGGTGCAATTAGAATTAAATAATGTCAGATAATCTTAAAATATTTAGGGACGAATACTTAAATGCAAATTCATGGGCTCAACGAAAGGATGGAGTACCTCTTGATTTGTTGGACAATTTGTCTGATTCAGAAAAAAAAATTGCAGAAAAGGAATTGATAGACAACCTTAGTATTAAAGATGATTGGCCAATAATGGGAATAGGCTATTTAAAATCTCAGAAGGGGCTGAAAAAACTTTATGACTTACTAGCAACGAGTAAAAAAGGAATGAGAGTAACTATTGCTCATTCTATTTTTCAAATTTGTGCGGACAAAAAAATGATTGAAGTAGTGGCTACTGAAATACCTCAAATCAGCAATCAATACGAATTAATCCATATTATTTATTTATTAAAAGATTTTAAAAATGACAAAGTGAACGAAATATTGAATGACCTAAGAAATCATAAAGAATATTTAGTTGCTTACAATGCCACACGGGCAATGGGACTTTCAACCGACAGTGTAGTTGAAAATTTTAGAAAGAAAAAGTCTGGTAGATTTTGAAGTAAATTGAAAAGTAGAATAAAAAGCACCTAACACTAAATATAGGTCATTGGGCAAATAGTGCTAAAGCTGACAATGACTACAATTAAGAAAATCTGTTGGAAATTGGTACTTTGGAGCATTGAATTGCGCCACGCCCTTTATTCTTAATCTTATCTAGAATTCAACGACATGATAAAATTCAGTTTTATTTTAGCCACTATTTTATTTTTTCATTTAAGTCATGAACTCATTGGACAGGATGAAGTCACAAATATCTCAATAATTGAAATGTCGAAAGAGGAAATGTTTCATCTGAAAGACAGTTTTCTCTTGGCATTGAATCCTGTTTTACTCAAGAAAGGGAATTGGTCAAAGGTAGACCTATTACAATTTTCAAGAAACTTCATATATGAACAATATTTAGAAAATATAAATCATCTAAAAGAAAAAATTAATGCGCTACAGCATTACGAATCCACAATCGAGAGGGGAGAATCAAATTCACGTTTAATTATCAAAACCACATTCAAAACGGATATTTCTAAAAAAGGTACTATTATTCAAGTACTTAAGTACAATCTAGTTCAACAAGGAGTAGTAATTCTTCGAAATAGTGATTGGAAGAGTATCAAGAAGCAATTAAAAAATAGAAAATAGCACATAAAACACATTTGCTCAGCACCTTGAAGCAAAGTCAGCAGTAGATGGTAGTAATATATTCTGGTACTATATGGCAACATCTGTATTTTGAGGGGTGCCAGCCAGTAATCAAAAACCTGCCTTGTAGAAACCGCATAAATTACTTAGTATAGTAGTTCATAATTAGCAAGATAAAGCAGGTTTATGCTAATCGTAATCAATCACTCTTAAAATATGAGAATCTTCACATCAATTGTAGTAGTATTTTGGTTTAGCTTCTGTGCCCATGGTGAAGAAAAGGAACCTGGTAAGGATGAGGTTCTAAAAAAATTTGGTTTTAAGGAATACTTTATAAGCCTGGGAGAAGACACCACATTTTTCTATTATCATCAAAAACCCAATTCGTTCCCTACTAAACTGGTAGTACATATTCAGGGAACATCGCCTGATCCACTGTTCTCTATTGAAAAAGAGAAAGAGCAATTTGCGACTTATCGCTGGTTTCCTGCTGATTATACATTGCTTAATGAAGAATACGGATACGTTATAATCGCAAAGTCAGGAATCTCACCAATTCAAAGAAAAGAAAATAATAATTACGATAAATATCATCAAATAAACTCATTGGACCATAGAGTGAAACAAGCGGATACTGTCATTAGCTATCTGACTCGTAACGTGATGAAGAATGCAGAGAAAATTATTGTATATGGACATTCAGAAGGTGCCCCTGTAGCCGCTAAGCTTGGCACTGTAAACAAGAAAATAACACATATTGGATTTTGGGCGGGAAACGCACTCCCGGATTTTTATGACTTTGCACTTTTCACTAGTAAGGCAACTTCAAAAGGGAAATTGACCGCGTCCAGGGCAGAGGAAGATATCCTGGAACTCATTAAAGAATTTAAAGAGATATCTGAAAATAGGAATTCAACTGCAGCAGAATCAAAAGATGATTATTCTAATAAAAGGTGGTGGAGTTATTCAGAACCACCAATTAACAATTTATTACAAATTGACATTCCAATATTTGTGCAAGTTGCCGGAAAAGATGAAAGTGCACCCATTGAAAGCACCTATTTAATTCCTCTAGAATTCATTAGACTTGGTAAAGAAAATTTGACCTACGAAATATGTGCAGAATGTGACCATGCATTTATCGCAGGTGAAGATGATAAGTGGAGCGAAATATTTGTGAATTTCATAAATTGGACGAAGGACTGCTAAGAAATACTAAAATGAATCAGACCGGACTGTTCTAATATTATTCTTCGTTATCAAAATCTGTAATTGAATTGCCTCCCTAGGTTTAGGAATTGAACCCCTGTAGGGGGTGATATTACGGTAGCCCGATGCACCAATTTCCCCTTGATTTTGGCGGCATTCTTGTTCCTGCGCAGCAGGGAAAAACAAAAATGATGACAAAATCTAATCTAATGCTGCTGCATCAAATCCTTAAAAAAAGAACTCCCTAACCGCTTGTGTAATTGAAATAAATCAAAAATTTCTTTTTAGATTCTGTAGTTGACTTTATATTTCAGTTATATTAAATGTTCAACTAAATAAAACATTATGTCAAAAGAAAATTTTGAATCCCTACAAGGTAACATAGAAGCATTGTTGCCTGCTGAAACAAAAATCCCTAACATGCCTGTAGATGTATTTCTTCAGGAGGCCTCCGACTTGCAGGAGTGGAGCCGACAAGACCAGGAGCAATTGATTGCTGTGGGAGTAACCCAAGCCATTTTTGATACATTGGAGACCCGTATTGGTGCATTGCGCTATGCACAATCGGTGTGGAATAAGGATCAATACACCAAGGAAGAAGCCCAACAAGAATGGGACGAATTAAGCCCGCTGGCTTATGATTTGAAGAATGAAATTGAGCACGCATTCCGCTTTGCCTTCCGTAAACGACCAGATTTACTCAATAAAGTGCATGGAGTGGAAGAGGGGAGTGGCAATGCCGACCTGGTGCAGGACTTAAGCGACCTTTCCGCTTTAGGATTAGCCAATCTCCCTTTATTAAAAGCCATTAATTTTGATGAAACCAAACTGGACAAAGCCGCCAGCGATGCCTCCGACCTCAGTATATTACTGGCCAAAGCCAATGGAGAAAGAAGGGAAGACAGCAGCCCGAAAATTACCCGCGACAAAGCCTATACCTACCTGAAGCAGGCCACTGATGAAATCTATGAAGCCGGAAAATATGTTTTCTGGAAAGATGAGGCCAGGATTAAGGGGTATGTAAGCCAATACAGACAGCGGTTCTAATTTACGGTGCCCAACGATTTTACAGTAAAAACACCCCTATAATCCCCTCAAGGGCATAGCCGCACGGAATATAGATAGTAGGAAACAAATTACTTTATCACTGTTTCCATGTAGCAGAGTTTCAGTTACTAGGTAAAATCTCAGATCATAGTAGCTCCCCCCTTGAGGGGGGAAGGGGGGTGTTCTAATTAGAATTCCAGCCGGAAACTAGCTAAATTGACTTCTATTTTGAAGAACTTGGTTTGATAGAGGTGTCACCGAAACCTCAATTCTATAAGAGTTGAGGTTTTTTCATTTATGAAGTAAGAATTTAGTCGTCCCCACCATATATTTACCCTTCCCAACCCGTGGGAAGCCCCAAAATTGCGGAGGGAAGAGGTAAAAGTCCGGAGGGAAGCCCTCAAAGTGTGGAGGGAAGCACGCAAAGTCCGGAGGGACGCATATAAAGTGTGGAGGGAAGGCTCTGAACCGTGGAGGGAAGCATCAAATTACCGAGGGGCGAAAGAAAATTCCGAGGGAAGCATGAAAAACCCGCGGGAACGAATAATATTTGGTTGTGAGCTTCAGTAGACCATTCCATAACTTTAAAAATCAAGCATTAGCATCATTGAAAGCTATCTTTCTGCTCAGTGGAGTGGGAGGTAGCTTTTTTTCATTTAGTACAAACAATCGTGTATGTCTACAGGAGCATTTTTAATTGATTTGCTAAATAGCTAAATGTTGGATTTTATAATATAGTTTAAGTTATTTGCTACCGTGGATTTACAATTCCAATTATCATGATTAAGGTAGTATTATGCTTAATACAAATTTTGTTTGGGACACTTTCAATATTACTAATAGGTTTTGTGTTCCTAAATTCCTTATCACACATTGAGGATTACCATGCAAGTTATTATTTTGGGATTGTATTACTATTGTCTTACTTCTTAATAATGGTTGTTGATGGGTTCAAAATGATAAGGAAAAATTTTATAAAACCCATTTTTCTATTATTTAAAACACTTATTGGCATTACCTGTCTATTTTTGGTGACCTTTTATAGAATTTACCTGATCGATAATGGAGTTAACAAAGCTACCATTATTATAACTTTGGTGATATTTTTATTTTTTGTTGCTCTCGATATTAATCGTTTTTTTAACATTAAATCTAGAAAAGTGTATTAGATGTCTACATAAGGTTTACTTCACATTTCACTTGCCCCTCAAATATTAAATCTGGATCTCACCCTCGATTGCATCGAGGGTGGTTGAGCGCTGCATTTTTAATGCAGAATAGGATGCACCAAAATTGTAGCATTGACGCCCTTAACCCCCAAAACCACTACCTACATGTAGGTATTTTAAGGTAGGTGATTTTATTTTTGAAGTGGGACCTCAAGTTGGGTACGTTTTGTCTACCACTGCTAATACAACATTTTCAACCTTCGATACCTCATTGCTAGCAGGCATCTCCTATGCTGCCACAGACAGACTCAATTTAAATATCAGGTATGTCGAAGGACTGCTGTCCATTGATTCTTTCTATGTAACAGATGACGGTGTCACTGGAACTAAAGTAGATATGTATAACAGGTCTTTTCAAGTTTCCCTCAGTTATCAATTAAATAAATAAAGGGCTGCTTTTTTCATATCAACTCTCAAATTTTCCGTCATCGCGAGCGCAGTGTGGCAATCTTAGCATTAGAATGACCTAATTTTATCTGGAATCTTCGTTTTATTGTGGGAAGGTTGCTTCGTTGATCCCGCAATGAATACTATAACTCACCCCTGATTCGTCTTCGACAAATCTGTCCCCTCTCTTCCGAGAATAGAGGGGAGGAGTCTCTCTTCAATTTGCATCTCTCTTCATTTTTTAATTCCTACAGGCTCATAAAGCTTTAAAGGTTCGTCCTAAGTATTCCCTTCTCTTTACAACCTGTCCCGACCCATCGGGAAAAGAGAAGGGTGGTTCCGCAAACCCGAATCGGGATAGCCTGCCAGCCTTTGGCTGGAGTTAGAAAATGGCAGCTTTTCATTTGATTTCAGTTTCAACTCTCAAATTTCCAGTCATTGCCAACGCAGTGCGGCAATCTTGCTGCTAAGGAAGTCAAAACTGTACGCGCTTCTATTTTTCCTAATACGGTTTACGCTTGTATTTCAGGAGATTGCTTCGTGCCTCGCAAAGACGTTTCAATTGAGGTGCTTCATAAACGATATTTTTGGAATTTAGCCCATAAAATTTCCGTCATTGCGAGGAAGGCACGCCCGAAGCAATCTTACGGATTGGAAGACCTTGTTAGGGGTTCAAGTGTCACTTTTTTCAAGAGGAATCATAAAATTATAGGTCATTGTGAACGCAGCGCGGCAATCTTGCTGATGGGAATTTTGCTTCTATTATCTTCAAATACGGTTTACGCTTGTATTTCAGGAGATTGCTTCGTGCCTCGCAAAGACGTTTCAATTGAGGTGCTTCATAAACGATATTTTTGGAATTTAGCCCATTAAATTTCCGTCATTGCGAGGAAGGCACCCCCGAAGCAATCTTACGGATTGGAAGACCTTGTTAGGGGTTCAAGTGTCACTTTTTTCAAGAGGAATCATAAAATTATAGGTCATTGTGAACGCAGCGCGGCAATTTTGCTGATGGGAATTTTGCTTCTATTATCTTCAAATACGGTTTACGCTTGTATTTCAGGAGATTGCTTCGTGCCCTGCCACTATCAAGTAAACTCGCACTGACGTACCAATTGACGAGCTTTGTTGTACAAATATTGATGTAAATCATCAAACAAACTTCTCACTGAACTGCAAATTACATATGCCACAAAGAAGGCAAAGGGAGCTATCCAACAGGTATAGACAGTTATTGAAAAGTTAGTTTGCCCTATGAATTACTGAATAGTAAAGTATTCATCGTTCATACTTCATAGCTCCAGTGTTTTAAGATCAAAATTTCCATATAACATAAAAAGCACCTCATAATTCTACAGAGTGTGAGGGATTTTAACGAAACAACTTGATTTTCAACAGATAACTTATAGTTTATTTTCTTAAAATAGTTAAATTTGTCCTTTCTAAAGTCACTTTAATGAGAATACAAATTATCCTTTTACTTTTATTAGCGCTTCAGGTGTGTCAGCTGAATGCGCAAAAAGTGGATAGTTTGAAAAGTGAACTTGCTCTTACAGAAAATCCGACCGATCAGATAGAAATACTGAACCAAATAGGAGCTACTTTATTAGTAGATAAGCACCAGGAAGCAATTCCATATTTCGAGCAGATAGTAGAAATAGGTAAAAAAATAGATGATAAACAAAGCATTGCATCTGCCTTAAATGATATTGGAATCGCCTGGTACAGACAAAATAATTTACAAAAATCCTCTCAGTTCTATTTTAAGGCTTTGGAATTTACTGATACTAGTCCTGCATTTTATAAGAGCAGGCTTCATAGTTTTAACAACCTCGGCTGGAACTTTAAGAGATTGAATCAACCTGAAAAGGCCTTAGAGTACTTTAAGCAGGCAGAAGTATACGCCAGAATGGAGGAGTATAATTACAGCCTTGGTTCAGTGCTTAATAATTTGGGAGTAGTTCAAAAAGACCTGGGAATGTATGAAGCCTCTTTGGCAACTCTTTCAGAATCCTTAGCATTAAATGAAAAGTCGAATAATACAGGGAAGGTGAGATACAACCTCAATAATATGGGGGTTGTACTTTATAAGCTTAAACAATATGAGGAGGCTATTGAAATACTTGACAAGGTGTTAGAGATGAATATAGCCGCTACAGATACAGTTGAGATTATTAATAACTACATCAATTTAGGGCTGGCTTACCATCAATTAAATAGAGTAGAACAAGCAGAAAACTACTTGTTGTCAGCTTTGCAATTAAAATCTCATTTGCTTCCTGAAAATAGAGGGGAAATCTATTTGGAGCTCGATGCAGTTTACTCAAAACTGGGTGATTTTGAGACAGCACGCGCATATCTTGATAAATACATTTTACTGACAGACAGCATACAGGAGTTAAATTTTCAGGAAAATATTTTTGATTTGGAGGCTAAGTATAATTCTTTGCTAAAGGATAAAAACCTGGAGGAGGCACAAGCCGAACTGGCCGAACAAAGATTCTACTTAGCCCTTTTTATCTCCGGTTTTATTATTGTTTTAGTATCAGCAATTCTGATTTGGTTAAATTATTGGCAAAAGAAGAAAAGTGAAACCAAATTGAAAACGCTGTATGACAAGTTGGAAACGCAATCGCAAAAATTAATCGAGTCAAATAAACAGATCAATGAAATTAATACCAATCTGGAGTCGATTATTCAACAGCGCACCAGCATAATTGAGTCCCAAAATCAACGACTGATTAGTTATGCCTATATGAATTCGCATAAGATCAGGGGTCCGGTTGCTACTTTACTGGGCTTGGTTACGCTCCTGGAGGATGATCAAAATATAGACATTCAGGCAGGTTTGATCAAGAATTCCAAAGATACTATTCGTAAGTTGGATGCCATTATTCATGATGTGAATAGCCAATTACAAAATGAGGGGATCGAGCAAGGGAGAGCTAAGTGAATATTGCAGATGCAGCATTTGACAGTTGAAATTTCAAATTCTACATCATTGCGAATTTTACCTGCCAGCGGCAGGCAGGCTCTCAAAGACGTTCCCATTGAGGTGCTTCGAATTCATGCTTTTGAAAGTTAAAACATCAAATTTTACGTCATTGCGAACATGCTATTCTGGCGATGCTAATCTTCCGGACTTCATGTGAAGCAATCTCGATGATTGGAACAAATTGACATAAGCTCCCTAAACAAACTTCTCCCTGAACTCTAAATTGATGCAAGCTCACTTGGATTTAATTCGTACTGCCATTACCGGTCTGACTATCGTCTGACCTATGCAGGATAGTAGGTCAGCACCGCAGGTCAGACCGATTTTTCATAGCTTTTTTTGTTTATTTTACAATCCTTTCCTAAACAAACTAATTGCCAGGTGATGATTGCAGTCAGCTCAAGGATGAAATAACACCCCTATAATCCCCTCAAAGGGATAACCGCTCTGAACTAAGTGAGGAGGAAATGATCAACTTTTCTACCATTTTTCTACTGTCGAAATTTCCTAGTTTATGCACAGTAAAGGATCGAAGGAGCTCCCCGCCAGCTGGCGGGGGCTGGGGGGTGTCCTTATTGAATTATGAAATCTTTAATTGATGCCACGACATTTTCAACGCTGCTCTTAATATCTGCATCATCAAATCTCAAGAATTTCACCCCCAGTTGTCATCCATAGGAACCTGCCTATGAAACTGGCAACCTAATCTCTTTCCCTTAATTTGTTCCCAAAGCACTATTTCAGCTATTGTGCTGTTTTTTCTCAACTCCCTCGCTAATTTTTTCAGGTAGGGCTTGTAGGGTATAATTTTATTTTTGGTCAAAACAGTAGAATTTTTATTTATCAAAGTATAGAGAAATTTTAAATATTCCTTGCCGATTTCTATTAAAAAAATAAATACATCTTACAAAATGGAGCCGTCTTTAGTTTAGCTATTCATAGGAAACACCCCTATGATCCCCTCAAGGGGATAACCACACTGAACTATGTGAGAAGGAAATGATCAACTTTATCACTGTTTCTTTTCTTGCTAAATCCTCTAATTTATGCACAAAGCCAGATCGAAGTATCTCCCCCCTCGAGGGGGGCTGGGGGGTGTCGAAGTAAACTTCATGATTGAAAGAATGCTTTTTCACGATCAGTCTGTGATACCCCCTTAAACAAACTTCTCCCTAAATTGCAAATTAAACATCCCATACAGCAGACAGAGCGCACTCGCTACTATCAAATACAAGCGGTTTTTGAAGATGATGCTGTGCCAGATGAATTCGCTGATTTCGCGCGGTTCAGAAAAAGGGTTGAGGAAGACGTTATACACGCTATGCTCCAACGGCTCAGCAAAAATAAAGAAGATAAAGGACACGATTACAATGACTATTGCTGTTCCGTTGCCATTTTTGATCAGGGTAGAAAGCATAAAAGCCAGTGATGACAGGA
This sequence comes from uncultured Cytophagales bacterium, assembly GCA_963803685.1. Taxonomy (GTDB): domain Bacteria; phylum Bacteroidota; class Bacteroidia; order Cytophagales; family Cyclobacteriaceae; genus Marivirga. Next base: position 4,760,114 of record CAWDNW010000001.1, on the reverse strand, counting down.
AACCGATAGGGAAGAGGACCTGTGTTACCATCGGTAGCAGGCTAAAGCGGTAAAGTGTAAAGTTGGCAATGCTGCCCAATACCAGCAAAATCACAAAAGCGACCCCCGCAGCCAGGACAAAACGCACCAGCCATACCTTGTAGCGGTAATTGGGAATCCCAAAAATGGTTTCCAGCATTTTGGAATCATCATCATTCTGGATGCCATAAGCCATCGGGTAGAAGATCAGCAGCAAGCCTGGGAAAACCAGGAAGCCGTAGATCACTGCTTCGTTAAAATCTGGATCATCAAAAATGGTGATGGTAATGATAAATGCGAAGAACAGAAATGCCGCCAGCACAAAGTAGACGAATTTGTTCGCAAAAATCACCTTCACATTATAGGTGATGAGTTTGTATAAGAGTAGTAGGTAGCTTTTCATTTTTTTTTATGTTTTGAATCTATATTTTATTCTAATCTGTAACACCCCTATAATCCCCTCAAGGGGATAGCCGCAAAGAGCCAATTGTATAGGAAATGATAAATTTTTCTACCATTTCTCTGCTGCAAAATCGCTTCGTTCAAGTACAATGTTAGATCGAAGTAGCTTCCCCGCCAGCTGGCGGGGGGTGGGGGTGTTGTAAATCTAATTTAACCTCCCAAAATGTTCATTTCAATTTTAGTATTATTTAAAATATCATACTTCTTAATTTTTTAATATTCTAACCCCTAACACCCCTATCCAGCCAGAGGCTGACCAGCTTTTGGCTGGAATCCCCTCAAGGGAATAGCCGCTCAGAGCCAATTGTGTAGGAAATGATAAACTTTTCTGCCATTTCTCTGCTGCGAAAACTCTTCGTTCAAGTACAATGTTAGATCGAAGTAGCTCCCCCCTTGAGGGGGGCTGGGGGGTGTTTTATTTGCTTTCTATCACCTCCCTCTTACCCTTACTCTTCATCAACCACAAATACGCATCCTCCAAATTAGCCCTCACATGTATAGCATCAACCCTTGGCTGCTCTCCGGCCAAGCATTTCACCCTGATCTGCTCTCCCTCACGCATGTGATGCACAATCAGGTAATTTTCTTTCTCTGCTTCAAATTCCTCCGGTGACAGGTGGAATTCCCACACTTTATCATCCGCCAGCTCTGCCATGGTAGTGGGGCTGCCGATATACTCTATATTACCAGAAATCAACACTGCCAGATTATTACAACTGCTCGCTATATCTTCAATAATATGGGTGGAGAACACCACAATCCGCTCCCGGCTCAGCTCTACCAACAGATTCCTAAAACGAATCCGCTCTAAAGGGTCAAGTCCGGCAGTTGGCTCATCCACCACCAGGATTTTTGGCAGGTGAAGCAAGATTTGTGCAATTCCTATTCGCTGCTTCATACCACCAGAAAATGAACCAATTTTCTTATTTTGATGCTCATCCATATGGACTGCTTTGAGCACATATTGCACCCGCTCTTCCCGTACATCTTTCTGACTTATCTTGCGCAAGATGGCCTGGTAATCTAAAAATTCGTAGGGAGTCATATTTTCATAGGTACCAAAGGCTTGTGGCAGGTAGCCAATCAATCCCTGTAGTTCTTCTCTCCGAAGCGTGGTGTCATGGCCATTGATCCAGATTTTGCCGTAGCTCTGGTCCATAATCCCGCATAAAATACGCATCAAAGTGGTTTTCCCGGCACCATTAGGACCTAAAAGCCCAAACATACCCTGCTCAATGTTTAGACTAACCCCTTTTAATGCTTTAAACTGCGATTTCTTCGGCCTTACAAAAGGAATTGCCAGCAATAACTTGTAATAGAGCCTGCGGATTTTGGCAAACCGACCTTTAATATGATTAATCACCACCTTGTTCTCTGCCAGCTTTCTTGATACCCGTACGAGGAACAGCCCCAGAAACCATAGTATAATCAGGAATATTCCGAGTCCTTTTACATTGATATCGCTATAAAGATAGACTGAACTTATGACTGGAAATCCCCAGTATAGCATTGTATAGAAAAATTTGTTCAGCTTCCTTCGCTTTTTCATCAGCTGTGCTGCATCATGAAAGATGGAGAGCAACAAGGCATGAAGCGAAATCATAAATAGTAATTGCCAGAAAGCTTTATCCAGGTAGAAGAATACAAAATAGACAAGGAAAGCGATGAGAGCACCTTGCCAAATGAGGTTTTGCAGCATGGCTTTGCGCGTGACTGGTTCTTCATTTCGCGCCTCAAATAAGCGCTTATTGCCTTTCCATTCCCTAATCCATCGCTTATCCCTTCCATACACCTTAGTCAGGTTCTGGATTTCAATGTGCATAGCCTCATCTGGCGCTACCATTTTTGCATTGGCTTGTCGTAATGAGGTCATGACAAAATAAGTGCCTCCCGGAACCAGGAGTACTGCAGTCAGGAACCAAATTGTCTGCCATAGCATCCCTTCTATCTGGAAAAAGATGAGCGTTGCAAACCCAATCATCAGCAGAATCTGAATCAGCTTAATGCCAGGTTTAAGGTTTCTGAACCAGTCCAGCACGCTTTCCAATCCTGCACTCATGGTGGGAATGTAGATGAGCGTAAGAATTGTGGCAAAAGCCAGTCCGCCCATCACCGTTACTGCAAATGGCTGCCCAATGCTGGTCACATATTCGGCATCTCCAAGTGCCAGAGGCAACATGGCCACAAAAGTGGTAATAGAGGTGATGAGGATAGGCCTGATACGCGAAATACCACTCATGATTAGAGATCGATATTTGTTATAGCCTCTTCTTCGGAGGATTCGTGAATAATCAATGAGTATAATGCCATTGTTCACCACAACGCCCAACAAAATCAAAAGACCTATTAATGTATTAGCGTTCAGCAAGGAATTGCCTGTAAAAGTGAGACCTAAGAAAGCGCCAATGCCTGCAAGGGGAATCGAGAACATAATTACTATGGGGAGGTAAAGCGATTCAAAAACTGCTGCCAAAATCATGAATATGATAACGATGGCTGCAAAAATGAAGAAATATAGTTCGTCATACAGTCCTTCATCATGAATCACATCTACCACCATGCCGGAGGGTATGTTGACACTACTTACTATCTGGTCAATTTCCAGACGGGAGGATTCCAGGAGAGATTCCGATTTTATCACTTCATCGATAAAGCTATAGGTAATTTCGATCCGTTTTTCCTGATTCAATCGGGTGATGGTGCTTTCTCCTGAAGAGTAAATTACAGAACCGATATCTGAAAGGGAATGAGCCACACCTGCTGTGCTGGTAATCGGCATCTCTCTCAGGTCTTTCATCTCCTTAGCTTTCTGCGTGATTTGATTTTGCGTTTGGATAGTGATCTCAAATTCTTCGCCACCACTCGTGAAGTTGGAGCCGGATGCAAAAGAAGGTTGAAAATCATTGAGGCCGATGGCTACGTTTTGCTGCGTAATATTATTGGCACTCATCCGTTTCTGATCGAACAAAATATGTGCCTCAGGCCTTTCCGGGCTGATATTGATAGTGCTGTTTTCTACAGACTGCAAGCCACCTACATAGTTGTTGATGTCATTGGCGATGATCTGCATCAGCTCGAAATCCTGCCCCTTAATTACCACACGCTCGGTGGCAGTACCAATTCCTAACATCCGTTCAAAATCTGTTGAGGCAGAACTGGCAGCACCACTTTGTCCTACTCCTGTTTGTGGAGGCTCATTGAGAGAAATCTCGAGGTCTTCAAAATTTTTGGCAATGCCTGTTAGCTTATTTTGAACATCTGCCACAGATATGGTATCCAAATCCTTAAATCCTTCCACTAAGGAGATGGTCAGTACGGCATCACCCTCGGAAACCTGGCTGATTACCTGATCAATCACTGGTATTTCCATCACCTTTTCTTCAATTTTTTGCACCCGCAAATCTGTAGATTCCAGTGTTGAGCCCTGCGGCATCGTTACAAACAGATTCATCTCTGTCTTCTCAACTTCTGAGGGACCCGATATGCTGACTATTAAACTAAGGCCGATAGTAACAAAAAACAGAACAAGTCCACCAATAACGGTCAATAACGGCTTTCTAAAGCAAGATTTTAGAATCACCACGTACATTTGGATCATTCGCTGGCGAATAGAGGCATTTTTGATAAGAGGAGCCTTTTCTTCATCATCTTTATTAATGGCAGTATGGGCCAGCATAGGAATTAATACCAGGGCAACCAACAGCGAAACCAATAAAGTGGATATAATGGAAATCCCGATATGTGTACCTAACATAGTGATTAGGAAATTGGAAGAAAATATGAAGGGCAGAAATACAGTAACGGTGGTCAAAGTTGCAGCCACGACAGAGCGCATCACCTCTTTGGTGCCATCCACAACGGCCTCTTCCTTGGGCTTTTTATTCACTACATGACGGTAAATGTTTTCAAGCACTACCACGCTGTTATCCAATAGCATACCGATGGCCAGTGCCATACCAATTAGGGTAAGGCTATTAATGGAAATATCAGCAGCATAGAAGAAATTAAAGGCAGCAAATACAGAAATGGGAATAGCCAGGGCTATACTGAGGATAAATTTTATTCTTCTGAGAAATATCCATAATACAAATATGGCCAATAATCCACCTGTAAGAGCCAGGTTTTTAATCTGATCAATGTTGGTGGTCATGAGCTCTGCCTGATTTGTCTGGACCACCAATTCAACACCAAGCGCTTCTAGCTCCTCATTAAGTTGATCAATTGCTTCCAGGGTCACTTCTGAAAGAGCGATCAGGTTTGCTTGAGTGTCTTTTGACAATCGAATAGAAACGGCATCTTTGCCATTCACACGACTGAGTGAAGTCTGCTGTTTTACACCGAAAAATACATCCGCTACATCGCTGAGGAGGAGGGGTCCTTTCTCGGAAACCACCAAACTTTGAATATTTTTGATATCCTTTAATTCAGCTGTTACATTGACAAAAATCTGCTGTCCATTTCGTTCTATCTGACCAGCAAAAGCACTTTTATTGGAGTTCTGTGACAGCACATTACTGATTGTGTTGGGTGTGATACCATTTGCCTCACAAACCGCGTCATCCATGATGATTTCAACTGTTTTCTGTCGACCGCCAAACACTTCCACGCCTCCAATGCCGGCAATGTCGCTGAGTCGGTCTGTGATATATTGGTCTGTGACATTTCTTACACGATCCACGCCACCGCTGCCGAGTACCTGCAGGTCCATAAAGGTATTGGTAAACTGCTCCGTATCAATTTTGATAATATTTACAACAAACTCCGGCCCCAGATCAGCTTTGATTGCACCCACTTTTTGTTCCAGCTTGAGGTAGGCGTATTTAATATTTACCCCTTGCCTGAAGGAAATAAAAATCATTCCCTGCTGAGTATCAGCATTGGAAGTCAGCTCTTCAATACCTTCCAGGGTACTGATGGCACTTTCCAGTGGCACGATGGCCTCGCGTTCCATATATTTTGGGTCAACCTCCGAGGTGGAACCTACCTGCACTATGAGTATAGGAAGTTCCACATTCGGGAAGAGCTCTACTGGCAATTTATTATAGGAGATATAGCCCATCACAGTAAATCCTATGAAAAGCATCGATACCAGCACTTTTCTTTTGATAATCATATGTAAAAGTCCTTTCTTACTCATCAGGCTTCTGTTTTCGCTGCTTTATTTCCTCTGATCTTATTCAAAAGATTTTCAATGCTTTCATAGAAGCAGGGTATAATCACCAGTGTTAAAACGGTGGAGGTTACCAAACCGCCAATTACTGCAATCGCCATAGGTGCTCTCAAGGCTGCGCTTTCTCCAAAGCCGAAAGTCAATGGCAGCAGTGCCAGAATAGTAGTTAAACTAGTCATAATGATGGGTCTGAATCTGCGCTGTGCCGCATCAAGTATTGCCTCACGTAGTGGCATGCCGTGTTGCTTATTTCTGTTGATGCTATCGACCAGGATAATGGAGTTGTTTACTGCTATCCCCGCCAGCATAATAATCCCTATCAATGCCATCATATTCAATGGCATTCCCAGTATGAAAAAGGCTAAAAGTGCACCCACACAAGCTAAAGGAATGGTAAGTATAATGGTAAAAGGATGTAAGAGCGACTCGAACTGTGAGGCTAAAACCATATAAACCAAAAGTACTGATAGAATGAGTGAGAAGGTAAGGTTGCCCATCGATTCCCTCCGTTGAACTTCCTGTCCTGCTACACTTATTTTGTACTGAGGAGGGATGGTCATCTTTGAAAAGGAAGCGTCCATAGACTTCACAATCTGATCATAAGGTTGATCTTGATTCACTCTTGCACCAATTGAAACCATGCGGGTTTGATTTTTCCTGTAAATGGAGTTGGCTGCATATTGCACACTTACATCTGCTATTTCAGTTAGAGGAAATTCGCGCTGGCTGCTTTTAATCCTCATATTTTCCAGACCGGAAAGGGAGATTCGCGGGACCTTAATCATGATGTCCTGCATCTCGCCACCACGTTCCAATGTTCCGGCCTTTTTACCTTCCAGCTGATCTTTTATCTGCAGGATGACTTCTTCAATTGAGAGACTCATCAATCCGGCCCTGTATTTATCTACCTCTACCTGGATTTGCGGTACACCTTCTTCCAGATTGGAAACAGGTTCATAGATATTTTCATTATTGCTCATCACAAGAATTACAGAGTCGGTAAGGGTGCTCAGCGACTTAAAATCAGCGCCACTCACTTCCACCACCATCGGCATTTGCTCTTCGCCCACTACTGAGTTTAGTGCGCTTTCATCATTGGAAAATCGTGCTTCAATGCCTGGAATTCCTTCAAAATAAGCGGAAAGGGAAGAGCTGACCTGAGCAATATCCAACTCCATATCATCTTTAAATATGAGTTTTAAATTGGCCTTATTTTCATCGTAAACATTTTCATTCTCAATTCCCGACTGGCTTTTTTCCGGACCAATATGTGCATATACATGATCCAGTTTCCCTTCAAAAAGGATTAGTAACTGGCCTTCTATCTGCTCTACAGTTGAGGAAGTTCTTGAAAGCGGTGTGCCATTGGTTAAGCTTAGATCTACAGAAATTGCTTTGGTTCCAGCTTGCGGCATATACTCGCTGCCAATAATACCAATAAGTTGATAAGAAGCGATTACCAGGAGAAAAGATCCGACTATGAAAACAATTCTAAAGCGAAGTGCATTGTTCAGAAAACTTCTGTAAGCCTTATATTTCAAAGGTTTTTCTTCCTGTTTTTTCGTATCCTTTCGGAAAATCCGTGTGAAAAGCATAGGAATTACTAAAATGGCGACTGCAAGGGAAGAAATCAGTGAAAATGCCACTGTCCATGCCTGATCCTTAAACAATTCTCCCGATGGACCTTGCAAATAAACTATAGGCAGAAAAACTACTATGGTGGTAAGGGTGGAGGCTGTTATAGCACCACTCACTTCACTGGTTCCTTGGATAGCGGCATCTATTACGCTTAGACCTTCCTCGCGTTTTCTAAAAATAGCCTCTACTACTACTATGGCATTATCTACCAGCATTCCGGCACCTAATGCTAAACCTCCCAATGTCATTACATTTAGGGTAAGGCCGTTGAAATACATTAAGTTGAAAGTAGCAATAATAGAAATTGGAATAGCGATACTGATAATGAGGGTGGAGCCCAATCTACGGAGAAACACAAACAAAATAATCACTGCAAAGAGGGCTCCGTAGAGGCCGGAATCTTTCACTTCATCAATCGCTCCCTGGATAAACCTGCCCTGGTTTTGGATGATAACAAATTCATACCCCGGAACAGATTTTTTTAAATCTTCCAATACTTCAGTCAGCTCATTCACAGCATCCACAGTGTTGTACTTTGTTTCTTTAAAGATAGACATGCCCAAGCTTCTTTGTTGGTTCACGCGCACAATGCTGCTGGCTTCTTTATCCATTATTTTAAGAGCAGCTACCTCACGCAAAAGCACAGGTACCTGGCCAGATGTTGCAGGTTGCGAAGCAGTAGAAGCCGGAACCATTTCTGCTCCAGCCTCAGCTGAGCCTGGATTAGTAGCAGTGTTTTCCCGATTGGTATAACCTACCACCAATTCTTCTAAATCCTCAGGCTTTTCAATGATGCCCAGCCCTTTGATTACATATTTGCGTCCTAACTCTTCAATAAATCCTCCTGATACATTCCGATTGTAATTCTGAATTTTCGCTACCAAATCATCCACTGTGAGACCATAAGAAGCCAATAAATTGGGGTCTGTTTCAACAATTACTTCTTTCTCCTGCTCACCGGAAAGGCGCACTTCCGCTATGCCGGGTAGTCGGATGATCTGATTTCTAAAGTTGTTTTCTGCTATTTTACGGAGTGCTTCTGTATCGTTGGAATTAGGATTGTAAATGCCTAATACCATAATGGGTGTGGCATTGGGGTCGAACTGCGAAATCACAAATTCTTCTATCTCCTCATCCATTGTAAAGCTGGAGAGTGCTTTTTGCAGATCAAGAAAAGCTTCGTCCATATCCTTTCCCCAATCGTACTGCACGGTAACTCTGCCGTAGCCCATTTGACTGATAGAACTCACTTCCATAGCTCCATTCTGCCGGATCGCCACGGACTCAATAGACTCAACAAATTGCTTTTCAATTTCCGAAGGGGGCTTAATTCCCGCTTTTAATTCTACGAATAGTGTAGGGTTCTTTAAATCAGGAAACAATTCAATGGGTAATTTTCCAAATGAAATGGTACCTAATAAAATCACCGCTAAAACCATCATCAGGATGGAAATAGGGTAGGTTACGGCCAGTGAGACTATCTTTTTCAAATTACAAGCATTTAAATAATGGAAATATTACGGTATAGTTATCAATGTCATTTAGTTAAGCTTTGGTTTTAAACCTCAACCTTTTATCCTTCTCCGATGTGAGAAGGAAAATGATCTTAACTAAAAGACATTTGTATAGGAATCTGAAAATCAGCATTTACTGTAAAACACTTACCTTAGATTTATTTCTTAGCGTTTCAAAGCCACTTACTACCAATCGATCATTGATCTTGAGGCCACTCAGCACTTCTATTTCATCCATTGTTTCAAGGCCTGTGGTGATCTTCTTTTCCGTAGCGATGCCGTTTTCAACTATAAAAACAACCTTGGCATCCTGCCTCGAGATGATGGTCTCTTTTGGTATCACGATGGTGCTGTCACGTTTTTCGGTTAGAATAGCCGCTTTAATGAACATTCCCGGCCGAAGGAGGCGTTTGCCATTGTTAATTTGCAAAACGCTTTGAAATGTCCTGGTATCGGGATTAATGATCGGAGAAATTTGATTAATTCTTCCTTTGATGGTATCCTGGGCAATATTGTAGTTGGTAATTTGTACCGTTTGATCCAATGTTACTTCAGAAAGATGCTTTTCCGGCAGCTTCACATCCATCAGTAGTTTGTCATATTCCATCACCTTAAAAAGCTCAATCCCCTGATCAATTTTAACACCGTCGGTATGATAAGGAAGCTCCACAATTACACCGTTAAAAGGTGCCCTTACTGCCATTTTTGCCATCTGAATATTAGCATTTTCATAAGCATATTTTGCGTTCACATGTGTGATAGTTACATTTTGCAAGTCGGTTTGGGTTATGCCCCCTTTTTCATGGATGGAATTTTGTTTGCTGAGGTTACTTTCTGCCAGTTCCAGATTCAGTTTTTTGCTTTCAAGCTGCAGGTTATTGACAAATTCTTTGTCCTCAATCCTAATCACGACCTGGCCTGCTTTTATGGCATCTCCCAGCGCAAAAGGTTGTCCGGTGGCGGGATTGCGTTGAATCCTGTAAATACCACCTAGCTCCGCTTTCATGGAGCCTTCTTTTGAAGAATACACTGTTCCAGTCGTTTCAATGAATCGAGAAATGCTTTGCGGCTTAACGCTCAGCACTGATACAGGGATTTTTATTTCAGTCTGAATATTGGACTGCTCATTACTGCAGGACCCCAGCATTGTCATGAGGAGTATAGGAGCGATCCATTGTAGTAGCTTTTTCATGTTGTTAGATTTAGGCATTTAAGTATTAAGTATTAAGTATTAAGTAGTGAGTTTCAAATAGTAGGTTTTAGGTATTAGGTTCTATGTTTTAAGTATGACTTACAACCTACAACCGATAACCTACGACTAATAACTTTTCAACATCACCGGTTCGTTTTTCTCAAAGTCGTAAAGCGATTGAATTTTAAGGTTCAACAACTCCATTTTATAATTGATCAAAGCATCAGCCAGGGAACTTTTCTTCTCTGAAAGCTGACTTTGGAATCGGTTAAGATCAATACTGGTCAGATCGCCGTTTTTATATCGTTCCAGGTTAATTTCATAGGTAAGCTTCGCGTTTTTCACGTTTTGCTCGGCAATGGCAATCTGGTTTTCCAGGTTTTGCAGGCTTCTGTAAATCTTTCGGATATTGATGATGATATTATTTTCTTCCACTTCCAGATCCACCCTGTCTATTTCAAGATTTGCATTGGCAGCGTCCATTCTGGCTTTGTTTTCGCCCCAATCCCATAGAGGAATACTTAAAGATATGGCAAATCTGGGGTTAACGTTGGGTGTATTATATACTTCAGGAGCTCGTGGATTGTCGCCAAAAATACCTAGAGACATGCCCACTGTGCCTCTGAATTCGTTTAAAGATCTTGTGCGTATTAGCTCGAACTGTGAACGTTCAATCGCCATACTTCGCTGACGCAATTCCATGCGATGCTCCAGGCCGTGCTCTATTGCTTTTCTGAGGTCTACCTCGCGGGTAATGAAGTTAATATCCACTGTCACAGCTAATTCTTCCTGAAGGTCAACTCCCAGCAGTAATTTAAAATCGTCCTCCGCATTATTAAGCAATACCTCGTTATTTTCCACAGTGGATTTGGAAGTGGCCAGGTTCAACTCAGCCTGGTACAACTCTTCTCTTGCCAAAAGATCAGCCTCAACTTTATTTAATGTGATATCATAGCTGATTTTCTGATTTTCGTATTCGTCCCTTGCTATTTCCAGATCGTTTTGACGCTGATAAAAATTATAAAATGATTGTGTGACATTTTGCTCCAGGCTAAGCAATTGTATGCCATTACTGATCTGAGCATTTTCAAGATTTAGCTCCAACTCTTTCAATTGTAGCTTCGTCCTGTTATAGGTAAATATGGGCTGTTCCACCTGCAGATATAAGTTATTGCTATAGGTTTTTGTTCTTATATCCTGAAACTCTGAGTAGTTGTCCCGATACCCATAGCGGTTTATCAAGGAGATAGTGCCATCTGTAGCTTTGATGGGTTGAGTTACAGATAAGTTGGCAAAAGAATTATAATCTTCAATAGTGTTCCATCTTGAAAACAGGTCGTTAAAGTTACGATTCCTGTTATAATCAAAAGGAGTGATATCTAGTGCAAACCTTGATTTTAATGCAGCACGTTGTGCATCAAGACTCCGTTGATTACTATAGAGATTGAGCATGGATTTTTTGATGCTGGGACTACTTTTCTGAGCAATTTCAATAGCCTCTTTTAGCGTCAGTGTATGTTGAGCCATTGCACCAGTGGAAATCAGGCAGCAAATTATAACCCAAAGCAACCTGCTCAAATCACCATTCCTTCTGTTGCTTTTTCTTAGATTTTGTTTAATTCTGTTCATAGTTTTTTATTGCTTAACCCATTTTATAGCATCTGCATAAACTGTTCGGAGTTCACATTCATCTGTAAGCGAGACACTTCCTCCATTTTGATTGATATAATAGGAGCCGAGGAAATTCCAGCCCGGCTCTGCGTTAGATATATTGTAAGTGATATTATCCTGTCCATCGGCATGCTCAATTACATAGTGATAGAAGAATTGCTTGCTATTACTATCATTTCCGCGGAATTCATTTTGATTTTTACCTTTCATATAGGTGTAGATATCATAAAAACCTTCTTCTTTTACTTCAGGCGTCCATGTGGCTATTTTTTCACCACTACCTGATCGTGTAAAGTGAGCTGATCGAATCACCGAACCATAAAATTCTGAGCCCGTGGTGGCTAGCCATTTCGAATAGGGACGATCCCAACTTCCGTAGTATTTCTGATCTGATGTGTTCCTGCTATCAAGGTAGGCTTTTAAATATGTTGGTTTAATAGGACTATAAGTGGTAAAGCGAGCATCTTCATTATCCACAATTATTTCAAAAGGGTTGGTGGGTTTCTCATCGGTAATTATACGTTCACCGTCAAACAATTCACCGCCTTCACGTTTGCTCAAAAGTCCAATTGGCATCGTGATTTCTGAAGGGATATTTCTGGAGATAACCGTATTGAATTTGATGTTTTCCGGTTTTTCATCTAATACAAAACCCAATAATTTGCTTTGTCCTTTTTTTATAACAGAAATTCTTGCTGGTTCTTCATTTTCTGTATCTGCATTTACTTTGTTGCCATAGAAATCTTCGTCATCATTCTCTGTTCCGGTGCCCAATCTTATCTCTATTACTCCATCGTTTTCACCCGAATTTTTAATGACTGCCAGCACTTGATACCGCTTTCTATCTCCGTCCAGCACTTCATATTTCTGCAAATCCACAATTTCAAAAGCAGGTTGCTTAGTTTCGTAATATACTTTCTTAATAATAGGATTTATATCAAGCTGAAATTCATTTATAAGTGCTTTTCTGAAGGCTTCATAAGTCGTCAACTGATGTTGATGTGTATTTACCCATTTGTAGAGAAAATCTTTAAAATTACTTTCTCCCACTAATTGGCCTATGTAGGAAAAGAGGTACTGGCTTTTTAAAGCGACAGACTTCTGAATTTTATTGAATTCCGCTTCCGAAAGAATATTATCCAGTGTGGCTTCTCTCATGAGGTTATTGCTTTCCTCAGTAAATGAAATCCCATTTCTATTCCTCGAATAATCTGCTTTTGGAGTTTTTTCATTATTCAAATAGGTGGCAATACTCCTGTTTAGTAAAGCCCATTCTGTGCTCACTATTCCAGAATTATAAGTGTAGTAGTTAGGATATATTGAATACTCGGGCTCGTCTTCTCGCAAACCGTCAAATGAATAGGCTGCACCTATCTGCTTGGTGAACACCTTTTTTACCAGGTCATTGAAAATATTTGCCTGTTTTTGTTTGTCCGTTAAAACCTGATTCTGGTTCCTGGCCTGATTATTCATGTCTCGCAATTGCATTCTAAAATCAAACTGCCGTATATCACCTCCTTTTTCAGGCCAAAAAACTGTTTCCGGCTGCAGGTAGGCCTGATGACTTTCATATATTTTATTATATGCTGTAAACAATAGGGGAGTTTCCACAAATTGCATCCGTGCGAAAGGGTAGGAGAGCTTCTGGGCATCTTCATATTCATCAGAAAGATCTGTGATTAAATAGCTTAAGGTATCAGCTAGCTCATTGAAAGGCTTCGCAAAAAAATCATTAGTTCTGTAGTGATAGATAGCATAGCTTATACTGTCCACTGTAATCTCTTTCTTCACATAATCGCCCACCACAAGCGAAATCTGAGGCAAAGGGTATTCTGGTTTAAACTGATAAATATTGTCGTTGACAAGTGCTTCACCCTGTGAGATGGCCATTTGTCCTGGTGGGGTCGTCACTTTTAGTTGGAAGTTAGTAAATGTCAGTCGCTCAGCGGTAGTGGACTCTGTGCTGTAACCAATCTGAGTATCAGGGTACCAAAGCACATCATTCGTGAGTAAAAGATAATCAGGCTGCTGAAATGCATACTTCTTTTGCAAGGAAAAGGTAAAGTACTCTTTGGCAGATTCATATCTTTCCTGATCTACCTCAAGGTGAGCTGCAGCCTGCCTGATAAAGCCATGATACCTCACTGAAACTTTTACTTCCTCTCCAGGAGCAATATTGAGTTCTTTCAGCGCTATAACGTGCAGATCTTTTGTCACTGCTGCCGGCTGATTACTCACTAATACCTCATCTACTTCCAGGCCCGGGTTCAATGTAAAATAGATTTGGATTAGATCTTCCTGCGTATTATTTCTAACAAGCATTGCAGAACTGACTTTTAGTTCGCCGGCTAATAGCTCAATGTCTATTGTATTGGAGATAATGCTAATATTTGGTTCCTGTGCCCACTTGCCGTTAAGGGCGATCATATCGGCCCGTAGCTCAAGGGGATCCTGCCTCATATCCCAAAGTCTCAACATGACAAAAGCTGAAACTGCAAGAATTGCAACTCCAAGTGCCCCTGTAAATAAGTGAGTGCTTCTATGACTGGAAAGTCTATCCATAAAGAAGGCGGTCATAAATAGGAAAGCTATACCGAGGATGAAATAAAACGACCTTTGCAAAATGGCAAACTCAAGATCAGCGAAACCAGATATGTCCGAAGTGGACATCGGAAGTCTAAAAGCAGAGAAATCCAGAATATTGGAAAACTGATCAAAGTAATAGATGAGTTGGACTCCTGCAAGTCCTAACAGTAGAACTATGGTAATGGGCTGATTTTTAAGTAAGGTGACAAGTAAAAAAGAAATACCGGCAGTTAAGACAATGGTAGGAATACTGGTAAGTAAAGGGTAAATAATATACGCCAGTGGCTCGAAGGTTGTGTAGGGACTAGTAATATTAAAAAGTAATGAAATAGCGGCAAATATCAGGTTCAGAAGAAAAAACAACTTAAAAAGAGCAAGTGCTTTACCTAAAACATAATCAATATTGGTAATAGGCCGCACAAAAAATACCTCATTGGTATCTATTTTTTTATCTTTTTTAATCAAACCGGTTGCCAGGAATATGACTGCTGCTACTTGTGGGATGCTTATTAAAACCAGGGTAGCGTAAGGCATCATCCAGCTGTTGGACAAAAAAGCCCACCTTGGCACATCGGCCTCAGAAAATACAGCAATATTGAAAATAGTAAGGAAACCGATGCCAGCCACGGCCAAAATTCTGAAAAACCAATTTCTCCAAAGCACTTTTGCTTCAAATCGGGAGATGGTCAATATGTTTTTTATTGATATCATACCAGCGACACACCTAATTGATTTTCCATAAAATACACATAAGCATGCTCCAGGTTAGGATTGGCGTGATTTGCTTTTGGGTGAGGTTGATGGGTAGCTATTACCTGTACTTCCCATTGTCCATCGGTAGGGATCGTAGATACTACCGAATATTGCGTTTTAATTTGATTGAATTCTTCATCATTTAAAAGTGCCTGCCAAACATGACCTCGCACCTGTTCAATCATACCTTCGGGTGAACCTTTAAAAGCTACCTCCCCTTTGTTGAGCATAGCCATGTTATGACAGGTACTGCTGATATCCCCTACAATATGTGTAGAAAGTATTATGGTAACATCCTGCTGGCTTAAGTCGGAAAGAATATTACGAAATCGAATACGCTCCTCTGGGTCAAGGCCTGTGGTTGGTTCATCAATCACCAATAATTTAGGGTCACCAATTAATGCCTGCGCAATGCCAAGCCTGCGTTTCATTCCTCCTGAAAGCTTATTCGCCATTCTTTCCCGCACATCGAGGAGACCCACCTGGTCCAGCAGTTTATCTACTTTGATCAGGCGCTCCTTTTTCTTGAGTGAGGTGGATAATTGAGCCGCATAATTCAGAAATTCATAAGTTTTAAGCTTTGAGAAAAAGGTAAAATCCTGCGGAAGATAGCCGACCATTTTTCTGATAGTATGTCTCTGTTTATTGATGTCCAAGCCATCCATTAAGATTTTTCCTGATGTAGCTTGCTGCACCGTGACCAACACGCGCATGAAGCTTGACTTTCCAGCTCCATTGGGTCCCAGCAACCCAAACATGCCACTTCCTATTTCAAGATTGACATCCTTTATAGCAGTATGTCCATTGGGATAAGTCTTCGTAAGTCCTGTAATTTCAATGTTCATAATATTCTCTATTGGGCGTAGTTTGGGTGTTGATCCAAATTTAATTTGTATCTGTTTGGATATAAGAAGTTTAAAGAGGCGTTTTGTTACAGCTTATGTAAACTTTTAAATTAATTTAGAATGAGTCTACTGCTTTTATCTTTTTTAAACTGAATTTCATCTGTTCCCCGCAAATACAAATAGGAGTCATTATCCATAGTTCCTTTCACAAGTTTTATGGGTGGGTCTACCATTAACTCCGTATTACTCATTGTAACTTGCAGGGTGTCTACCTCTCCATTTTCGATTTTGAAGTAGGCTGAATTGTTCGCTTCTAAATTAATTTTGCGCAATTTGTTGCTTCCAATCATTCTAATCCAGCCATCATTCTGTACTATATCCAGCCTTTCCAGTTCGATATCTGAAATTATTACGCCAGTTTGTTTTGCAGTGAAACCAGAAAAAGATGCTTTAGATACATAAATGGACACAGTCACAAGTTGATCTTCGAGCAGATTCAGTGGCTCCATTGTAAGCGTATCTTCCAATATCTCATATTGCAAATCCTTTAGTAGGTCCCCTGAAATACTCTTCAGTTCTATTCTGGTATTATCGGATACTTTAATAGTGATTCTTTGATCCAAATCTTTGAGAATCAGATATTTTACTTCATCTATGTTAACAGATTCTGATATGCTGTTGCTTTCTGTAAAACGGTTCAAATCTCCCTTGAATCCCATTTCGGTAAAGGCAAGGATCATGTAGAGAAAAGAGAAACCGAAGAAGCCGATCAAAATTTTATTGCTTAGTTTCATGTGTATATAGTTTGTTCTTTAAATTGTCACCCCGATAAGCCGGGGCAGGCTATGGAATCAGAAAGACTGAAGCTGCCACATTGCCGCAGGTTATTATATTCATCCTCGGTTGGTGTTTTGCCGCAATCATGCTGATTTCATGACTGCCGATTATTGTTTTCAATATGTTTTTTTAATTCTTCGGTGCTAATGCCAATTAGCTGTGCCTGTTTAATAAATTCAGGTAGTACTTGCTGAAAAAACTCCTCTCTTTTTCCTTGAAGGATAATTTTTTGAGCATCTTCATTGACAAAGTAGCCGATACCTCTTTGATTTTCAATTATATTCATCGCTTGTAGTTCGCTATAAGTTCTCATGATAGTATTAGGGTTTACACCCATTTGAGATGCCAAATCTCTCACGGAGGGAATTTTTTTACCTACAGGAAATTCGCCACTCACTACTTTATCAGTAATGCTATCGGCTATTTGCAGAAAAATGCTTTTGCCATTTTGAAATTCCATTCTATACCTCCCTTTCTTTTAATTTTCTATAGGCTACAAATAGCAGCACCCCATTAGTGAGTAATGCTATGCTACCAAAAAATTTCAGTGCTCCCTTTGGTGTGCTTGGCATCAGCCATAAACTTTCATTAGGCTGATATGCACCTAGTCCTAGAGGTTCCAGTAACATATAGATGCAGGCAGCATAAAATATAACGATTATTGCTACTGCAAATAAAGTTTTTACCAACGGTTGCTTGCTAAACATAGCGCCTCCGGTAAAAGGAAGCACAAAACCCAGCAATACGAGTGAACAAATCATTAGAATGAACCAAAAAGAGTACTCATGCATTTCAGAGGGTAATTCAAAGTCAACCAACTGACCAAAACTTATGCCTGTAAATGTTTCAGCAGTAAATAGGTTAAAGAAATACCCCTGAAAATGGAAAGTGATCCAGAATAAAACAGGCAACAGAAAGAAGACAATGCTAAAACGAGTGATTAGTTCGAAGAGGAACTTTTCCAATACTGAGCACGGTAGCATCAAATAGTTGATGGTACTTTCTTTACTTCTAAAGGCAGGGAAAGAGTAGCCTGTATAAAGTATGCCAAAAATAGAAACAAATGCGATCACAAATCCTACGAACATTTCCATGTCATGTGGCAATCGGTCATTGCTCATTTGAATGATGGTGAGGAATATAAATATAACTCCCACATAGGCTACAGTGGCAAACATTAATAATTTATTATTATGGATATAATGCTGCTTAGCAAGCATTAAAAACCTTTTTGTATTAAATATATTACTGGACATATTTTTTCAGTTTTTCGTTGCCATGTGCTATGGCGTTAAATAATAGTTCTATATCAACAGAGGAATTGCCGTTTACAGTTGGGGTAATAATTCGATAACCCCCAGGTACCATTTCACTGTAAAGTACATTTTCGCCCTCTGCAGAGTTGGCATTGGAAAAGCTCAGCTGCGATGAGATGTCAAAGAGATTTTTCTGCATAATAAACTTCCCATGATCTAACATCAGTACCCTATCAATTAGGTTTTCGACATCCTTCACCTGATGTGTAGAAATTATTACTAATTGATCCTCATTTAAAGAACCGGCTAAGACTTTTCTAAAAGTCGATTTTGAGGGGATATCCAAACCATTTGTAGGCTCATCGAGCACTAGTAAACGACATTTAGTGGCTAGCGCAAATGAAATGAGAAACTTCTTTTTCTGTCCGTAGGACATCTTTTGAAGGCTTTTAGTGTCTGGAAGTTCGAAATCTTGAATCAGTCGTAGCAATAAATCATGATCAAAGCGCGGATAGAAACCAGTATTGGCCTTCACATAGCTTTTGATAGAAATAGACGGGAGATGAAATTCCTCTGACACAAAAAACACCTCCTGTAAAAGCGAGGGTTGTCGTTTCTTTGGTTCATGACCAATAATTTTTATATCTCCACTACTAGGCTGCAGAAGACCAATCATGAGCTTGAGTAAAGTGGTTTTACCTGCACCGTTTTTACCCAGCAGACCCACTATGCTTCCGGCTTCCAACTCGCAATCCAGTTGGTTGAAGAGTGGCGCTTGCTTTTTAGCGTAATTGAAAGTTAGATTTTTTATATCAATCATTATTACTGATTTAGTGTACTACTTAACTAATACACTACAATAGTAAAAGATTGATTTTAGAAATCCAAAAATAATTGAAGAATTATTGAACTTTTTTTGAAAACTGAGTAAAAGCAGAGGCTGGTGGTAAAACCTTCTCCTGTCTGACTATCGTCTGACCTAAGCAGGTACATTGGTCAACACTAGCAGGCCAGACCGGTTTTCATATTGCCGATCATTTGGAAAAAGAGGATTTGCTAGCAAGCGCACTCTCAAAGCCCTCACCTCAAAAAGGCTAAACTTGTTTGAGCTCGAAAATTACCTTCCAATAGCTATTTGAGCATTAAAAAGGCTCTTCTCGCAACTCTCCTAATGCATCCCAATGGGGCAATTCCAAACTTTAAGGCAAAGCAATCATCCCTAGGTAGCTCTATTACCGGTTCTGACTATCGTCTGACCTAATCAGGATCAGAGGTCAGTACCGCAGGTCAGACCGGTTTTAAATTTGCAAGTAGAAAATGTGCCAGCGAGTGTGTTTTTTGGCGCCAGCTCCGCTCTTGTCCTCTCATGCTTTAATATTTAAAACTTGATTAACGTATGGCGTTAGATCGGATAATAAATAGTTATCTACTATATTAGTACAGTGTTTCAATACAATACCATTTTTTCATTAAAAGGATCAAATCTTATGAAAATTCTAAAGATCATAACCGTAGTCTGTATAGCTACTTCATTTGGCTGTTCTTCCGATGATACAGTTGATGTCGACTGCTTAGAAAGTAAACTAAAGTCATTTGATATGGTAGCTTACACAGGTCAGGACATTAGCTGCGAATTTTTTCTGGAGCTGTATCACTTTGAGAGTAAGCAATATTTTCTTTTGGGCAATCACTGCGCTAATATCGTAGCTTATCCTACAGATTGTGAGGGCAATCAACTATGTGCCGACGATGAAGATAGAAAATGTAGAAGTTTTTATGATAAAGCGGAGAGGATAAGAGTTGTTGGAGTGAGTCGGGATTGAGTTTTTGCATAAAAATAATTGCCGAATATCTAATTTTTAGCAAGAGTAAATAGAGGTGTACTAAAGAAGCAATAAAGTCTAAGAGCTTTCTAAACTATACATTGGCAAAACAATTGCTATCAAAATGCTCACCCTATTAATAAAAAATTATATGAAAAATTTAGCTCGTTCATCTAAAATTATTTTGTTAATATTAACATCACTAGTCCTTTCTAGCTGTGAAAAAGAAGACGTTTCTATTACATATGATATTACTGGCGAATGGAAAGTAATATCATATGAAGATTTGCAAACTGCAATTGTAGTTAAAAAAACAGAGGAAAATACTTGGAGTCAAATTAATCATGGTGATGTTACGATAAGTTTTTCGCAAACTGATAATAAAAGCGGAACATTTTCTGGAAAAAAAGTCACTAATGCATTTTTTGGTGAGTACGAGATTGAGAAAAGTGGTTTAATCGGGATAAGTAAATTTGGGCAAACTTTTATTAATGAACCGGAATGGGGTATACTGTTTGATTCCTTTATACATGCTGAGTCATACCAAATTAAAGGTAGTCGGCTAATAATATTATACAACCAGGAAAATAATAAGATTACGCTTGAAAGAGTGAATAACTGAACATATAATTAAGATATTTAATAGAATCAATAGAGGTACTTTCAATTTGCCAATATGTCTACTCTGCATTCTAAACAATATAGCATTTCAAATTAGCTATCTTTGATACTGGCAATTATAGTTTGATATAAGCAGAATCTTAGGTCAAACTTATTTTTATTATTGCAAAATTGACGGTAAGGATAGAAAATGCAGGAATTTTTATGATAAAGCAAAAAGGATTATAAATTGTTGGGGTTCAAATAGATTGAATTTTATCTTTCATATGTTTGTTTTAAATTTGTAATTTACAAATATGAATTGTACATGAATATTACAACCACACTTCCAAAACATATCGTTGATTTATTGTCTACAAAAGCTAGGGAACTAAATTTACCCAAGAATAAGTTGATAGAAAGGGCTTTAACGGTGTATTTGCAAAATATTGAAAAGGCTGAATATGCTAAATCTTATCAAAGAGCTTCCGAAGATACTAATGTCCTTTTAATGGCCGAAGAAGGAATGTCGGACTATTGGAAACAATTGAAAGGTGCTGAAGAGTAATGAAGCAAGCTGAAATTTGGAATGTAGATCTAAATCCGGCCAAGGGAAGCGAGCAAGCGGGTTATCGTCCTGTAGTCATTTTTAGTGGTAACCTGGCCAATCAATACTTACAAACAGTCATTATATGTCCACTAGCTACAAAGATCAAAGAATATAAGGGCAATCCTATCTTAGTTCCAGATTTGAAGAATGGCTTGAAAGAAGAGTCTGAGGTGTTGGTTTTTCATATAAGATCCATTTCTAAAAATCGATTAATAAGTAAAATAGGAGAGATGCCGGTGGAGATCATTGACCAAATGAAAAAGACCTTGGGTGATATTTTGACGTATTGAATTTATTAGTCGCTCGCTTTATCTTACTTCAAATAGATTAATGTTTGGCTTGGTCATTCGCTCTAAGTTGCAACTTCCAAAAATTTAGAATTATTTAATCCTTACAAATCTAGCTTTCACAATTTACAAGTCTTACGGTTATGAGTTTTGCACAGTGCCCATATGAGTTTTCGAATTAATATGATAGAAATCAACAAGCCTGTTCCTTCTTGCTTTCTGACAAGGCAATGGCTTTTAGTTTCGGGATCCCGATTAATGCAGATCATCTTTCACATATCCCCTTCATAAAATCACTTACCAAATAAGACAGTAATTTTCCAGTATTAGTGTCTTTCTGTCCTGTTTCCATTTCGGCAGCGGCTTCGCATATATGTAAATAGGAAGCTTGCAATTGACGTCCGCTTTGATATGCATAGTATCTGGCTTCGGTTGTAGAAAAACCAGAGGGAGTCATAGCTGAACTCAATACACCTGCAATACTATCCATATCCAGCTCTACACCGCAGCTTTTGTTCTCGTTTGGCTTAATAAAATCAGATACAGCGTTTTCAAAACTAATCTTCTTTCTTAGATACATGTCTTCCCAGAAATAGTATCTAATCCCTTTATGTTTAGCCATTTCATCGAGCATATTCTGACTATTATAGTTTTCATGGAGCCCCAAAATACTGTAATCAGCTAAAAAACCTTCAGATCTGGCAGTACTAAAAGGATTACCGCTGTGCCTGCCTTCCATAGGCCTGAAATCTGCATGTGCATCCAAATTAATTACATTGAGTGGATTTTTCTTAGCTAAACTTACTCCTTTAATAATTGGATAAGCATTTGCGTGGCTTCCTCCAATTACTATTGGTATTTTGCCTGCTTCTGTGATTTCCTGCACTATTGGAAAGATAAAATCATCTATTATTGGGACTAATTTCCGGTAATCTTCTCTGACAGCTTTTTCCTCCAAAGCCTCAAAATTGAACTTCCCTAAGAGATGAATTTTTTCTCCGCCTAAATTATTCGTACTTTGAATATTTAGAAAAGCCTTTAAAAAAGCGTTCCAGGCAGTATGAGTTCCTGCTATACCTAAGTTAGCTTTTACGCCAATGGATTCCTCAATTCCCAAAACAACAAATTTTGCCTGGGAAGATTGAAAATTAACTCCACAACTCATTTTTTCTCCTAATTTATCCTCACCCTCTCTTGAATTTAACAATTCTGAAAGGGTACTTTCATTGCAATATTGAAAGAAACTCAAATCCATTCTCCGTTTATCATTACCTTATGGATAGAATTGCTACCAAATGCATAGGGGAGGTAGGAAATCGAAGGAATATTTTCTGTAAGGATTACACTGGCTCTTTTTCCAACCCGAATGGAGCCTAGCTCCTCTTCTAATTCCATCGCAAATGCACCGTTTAAGGTGATGGCATTAATAGCTTCTTCAGGAGTCATTTTCATTTGAATACACGCTAATGACAATAACAGAGGAATATTTCCACTAGGAGAGGAGCCTGGGTTAAAGTCTGTAGCCAGTGCCACTGCTGCCCCCTCATTTATCAAATCCCTGGCTGGGGGATAATGCATGCGTAGGAAAAATGCAGCAGAAGGTAATAAAGTCGCCATGGTTTTACTCTTACCTAAGAGCGCTATTTCTTCCTTTCCTATTGTTTCCAGATGATCTACCGATAGCGCATTGTGACTTATTCCCAGTTGAACCCCACCACTGTTATTCAGCTGATTGGCATGTATTTTTGCTTTTAATCCATATTTGGCTCCTGCTGTCAAGATTTTGGCACTGCTTAGTTCGTCAAAAAATCCTTTTTCGCAAAATACATCAATATAATCTGCTAAATTTTCCTCAACAATAGCAGGTAGCATTTCATTGATGATTAAATCCAAGTAACCCTGGTGGCTGTCTTTGAATGGTGCAGGATAAGCGTGTGCTCCTAAAAAGGTGGCTTTTATAGGAATTGGTAATGACTTCTTTAACCTTTTTATTACCCGTAACATTTTCAATTCAGAGTCAGTATTTAAACCATAGCCACTCTTAATCTCCAACGCTACTGTACCTGTTTTCATTACCTGATGAACCCGTTTCAATGCCTTTTCGTAGAGTTCATCCTCTGAAGTATTACTCAATTTTAGTGCAGAATTTACAATACCACCACCTTTAGCAGCTATATCTGCATAGCTTAAACCTTTAATTTTATCTACAAATTCTTCTTCTCTGCTACCTGCAAATACAATATGGCTGTGGGAATCGCAAAAACCAGGAATGACGGTTTTACCTGTGGCATCGTACATGTCTTCTTCTTCACTCACTTTGCCTAAATCTTCCATTTTTCCAAAATCGGCGATAACTCCATCTTTTATATTAAGATATGCATTGTTAATACATGGTAAATGACTAAGTTCTTTACCACGAAGCACCTCATTTTTTTGATGGGTGCCAAATAGTGATTTAATATTGATGAGTAACATTAATTTTCCTTTCGGATTTTAAAGTTTATTTATTCTATTAATAAAATTGGTTCTACGGCTAGTTTAATGGAAAATCACATGAGAATATTATAAAATATAATTCACCAACAATGCTCTAGCTATTTCCACCTATCTAACTGTAACTCTCTAAGACTCTTTCTTTTCTTTTTTCTTGAAAAAAAAGAAACAAAAATTCAAGGCTGTATTCATTTATTAACGAGATTTTGAATTTCTAATTGGGAAACAAAAAAATTCCCTACAGTCAAACATTTTGTTTCTGATCCAATTACAAATTCAAAATCCCTAAAATGAATAAGGCCGATCCTTCTAAACTTATTTAAACTTACCACTAAATTTATAGTAATACATAAAATTTTAAAGAGGAAGAATTATTTATCATTGAGCCTTTCAGTAATATTCAATCCATGCGTTCTGGCAGTGTCTTTTGCAATGTCATATCCGGCATCCGCATGTCGGATTACGCCCATTCCAGGATCATTTCGTAAAACCCTCTTGAGCCGTTGTTCTGCATCATCAGTGCCATCTGCTACTATTACCATGCCTGCATGAATAGAATAACCCATGCCCACACCGCCACCGTGATGCAATGAAACCCAGCTGGCGCCACCAGCAGTGTTTACCAATGCGTTTAGGATAGGCCAATCAGCCACTGCATCAGATCCATCCAACATGGACTCAGTTTCTCTATTGGGAGAAGCAACTGAACCGGTATCCAGGTGATCTCTTCCTATCACAATCGGTGCTTTTACTTTTCCTTCTTTAACAAGTTGATTAAATGCCAGACCAGCTTTTTCCCGTTCCCCTTGTCCCAGCCAGCAGATTCGTGAAGGCAAACCTTGAAAAGCTATTTTCTCTTGTGCCATCTTCATCCACCTAATTAAAGATTCATTTTCAGGGAATAATTCCAAAATAACTTGATCCGTTACGGCAATATCTTCCGCATCACCGGAAAGAGCAGCCCAACGGAAAGGTCCTTTTCCTTCACAGAACAACGGACGAATATATGCCGGAACAAAACCAGGGTAGTCAAATGCATTTGTCAATCCTTTTTCGAATGCCCTTGCTCTTAAGTTGTTTCCGTAATCAAAAGTAACAGCACCTCTTTTCTGTAGTTTGAGCATCAATTCCACATGCTCATACATTGAAGCATAAGCGAGCTCTTCGTATTTTTCAGGATTTTCTTCTCTCAGGATATTGGATTGTTGGAGGCTTATTTGATGCGGAATATAACCTATAAGCGGATCATGGGCAGAAGTCTGATCTGTTAATATATCCGGGTTTATTCCCTGCTCATCGAAGTACTTTAACAAATCAACAACGTTGCATTCCACACCAACGGATATGGCCTGTTTATTCTTTTTCGCTTGCAGAGCTCTTTCAATGGCCTCTTCAATGGAATGAAATGATTCGTCCAGGTATCTGGTTTTGATTCTTTTATCTATGCGCCATTGTTCTACTTCTGCAACCAAACACACTCCGTCATTCATAGTGACTGCTAGCGGTTGAGCAGCACCCATACCCCCTAAACCTGCTGTTACGGTCAGAGTTCCTTTCAAACTACCATTGAAATCTTTTTTGGCTATAGCTGCAAATGTTTCGTAAGTACCCTGTACAATGCCTTGTGAGCCTATGTAAATCCAGCTTCCTGCGGTCATCTGACCGTACATCATCAAACCTTTTTTCTCTAGTTCGTCAAAATGCTTCCAATTGGCCCAGTTAGGAACTAATTGAGAGTTAGATATTAACACTCTGGGCGCATCCTTATGGGTTTGTAAAATACCTACTGGTTTCCCGGATTGGACAATCAGTGTTTCATTCTCCTCAATTTCTTTTAGCGCCTTGATGATTAAGTCGAGTGATTCAAAGTTTCTGGCTGCTTTTCCTCTCCCTCCATATACAATCAATTCTTCAGGACGCTCCGCAACTTCCGGGTCTAAATTATTTAAAAGCATACGAAGAGCTGCTTCCTGCACCCAACCCTTGCAGGTTAACTGACTACCTGTAGGTGTTTTATATGTTTCAGGATTATATTTAGTATCTATAGCCATTTTATAGGTTTTTTGTTAAAGTATTATAATTATAAAATAGGGTTTTTTTAAACAAAATTCCAAGGAATAGTAGCATGTTATTCTCCTCCTCGATTGCATCGTGGAGGTTTGCGAATGGCTTTTGTAAAGCTGATTTGAAAGTGGCTTACCAAATAAAAATCAAACACTGTTAGCAGATATTTAATAGGCGGTTAAATAACCTTTAGGTGGTTTAAAGGATCTGAGTAGGAAGATTTTGTCATCATTTCTGTTTCCCGTGCTGCGCCTGGACCAAGATGTCGTCTAAGCCAGAGGAATATTGCATTTAATGCCTAGTGCTTTGTCCTAGGTTTAACTAAGACTTCTGTGAAAGCAGAAAATAGAGGTAAAGCTATTGGTTTTCTGCTGATTTACATCTGTGCGGCTATCCCCTGGAGGGGATTATAGGGGTGTTACCCTGGAGGGGACTACAGGGGTGTTTTTCGAGAAAGGATATCAAGTCTTGTTGAATAGTAGAGGAAAAGTATTGCCAGTCCGGCGAGAACAAATACTAAAAAGAAGTATGATTTTAGAAAAAAAAGAATGGTGTTAATTATAAAATATACTTCAACTGGAAAATATTACCTCTCCATTTCCAACTCCACAGAGGCGCTATCACATAGGCCTCCTAAAGGTGGCTGATGTTTAATCACTTTCACTTTTACTTGTAAAGCTTCACTATTTTCTTCCAGGATTTTGACTGCTATTTTATGAGCTAGGGTTTCTATCAATTTAAGAGGCTCCATCATTACTTTTTCAGTAGCTTTATAAAGTTTTTCGTAATTAATAGTGCTGCCTAATTCATCATTCATCTCAGTTAACTCGGTTTCTACTATCAAATCCACAGTATAATGATTGCCAAGTTTATTCTCTTCCACGTAATAACCATGATAACCGTAAAAAGCCATCCCAGTCAATGCCACTTTTCCTCTCATAATTTTTATTGAATTTCATCAAAGAAAGAAGTGTCATCTCCTTTTCTGGAATTTTGTTTTTGTTCCTGAGGTTCTTCTACTTCCACCGTGTTTTCTTCTTGCCTTTCTACTTTCCTAACTGCTGGTTTTTCTTCAGCGATTTGAGGTAAATTTCTTTCAGATTCCAGGTCATTATCTGCATTCTGGATTTTTTTAACAGCTTTTCTCGCTCTTTTCAGGTGCGTTTCAACATCTACATGCAGTAACCTGTCTTCTACCTTTTTCACTTTATCATTCAGGCTGGAGCTGATGTTCTTCATCTCCTCTAACATATTGTCTCGGTGGTTTTCCAGAGTCTTAAATCCTTCTGCCAGTTCCTTCAATTCATCTTCCATCTCCTCCATAATGCTCTGGGCTTTATGGCTGGCTTCTTCAATCATAGCATGGGCTTTATTTTGGGCATCATGCATGATATTATCAGCTTTCATCTGAGTTTCCTTAATGTGCAATTCCGCAGTTCTATTTGCCTGGCTGATAACATTGGCTCCAGTATCTTCAGCTGTTTTTAAGGTCTTGTATAAAGAACTTTCCACTTGTCTGAGTTTTTCCACTTCTTTTTCAGTGGCTTCAAGCTTTATTCGAAGTTCTTTTTGCGTGTCCATTGCTCGTTCCCATTCCTGGGATAATGAGTTTAGGAATGCACTTACATCATCTTTATCATAACCTCTGAATCCTTTTTCAAATTCTTTTTGTCGTATTTCTAAAGGGGTAATTTTCATTTTTTACTGTTCATTTAATATTAGAACGACTAAGAGTTGGTTTTGTCTATACATGCTCAAAAAAAGTTTGACTTTTTCAAGATAGTAAATATAGGGGATAATTTTGTTATTATAGTTGAATATTCCAAATTGAGAGTGATCTGTCGTCACTTGCACTCACTAATTGGTTCTTATGACCTGTCCAGAGCAATTTATTTACCGAGGTACCATGTCCTGCATACCTCGCTTTATCTATAACTTTTAATAATTTGAGCGCCTTTGCGTCCCAAATTTTTATGCTCTTATCCATACTACAGGTAGCAAAATATTGCTGATCAGGACTGAAGCTTATATGATTGATTGCATACATATGTGCAGCAATTGACTCTTGCAATTGATAGCCTTCATGAGGCCGCCACACGTTTAAATGCGCATCTCTACCTGAACTTAGCAAAAACTCACCTCCAGCACTAAACTGTAAGGTAAAAACAGAGTTTTTATGTGCTTCGAAGCTTTTTTTGATTTCCCATTTAATTGTATCTATAATTTTGATGCTATTGTCACTAAACCCAACAGCAATTTCCTTTTTAGAAGGATTTAAAGCAATAGTTCGGGCACTTTTATCACTTAATTTTAATTTTCCTAAAGTACTTAAATCATTGATATCTGATAGAATAATTTGACCATCGGAGCAGGCACTCAGTATAATATTTTCAACTTGTTTGATATCGAAAATGGCACTTTTTGTTATTTGAGCGGATTTGATTTCCTTTTTCTGCAACACATCCACTAGATGTATGCCTTCATAATTGTGTCCAACAATTAGCTGGTTTTTTTCTTCAATAAAACTTAAAGCATATACAGAGTTTTGTACCTTGGCCACCATTTCACCTAAATCAGGATTATTCAAGTCCCAATGGGCAACTATGCCATCCCCACCAGCGGAAAAAAAACGGGATGAATCTTCACCTTTTTCAATAGTATATAAGCAATCTTTATGTCCGGTTAGGGTTTGAATTTTTTCTACATTAATTTTAGGCATGATGTAAATTTAAAGGATGCCACTTATAAAGCTACAAGCAGTCAACGAAAATATTTATTTAGCAGTTTGGAAAATTACTGAAGATATTGCTGAATTGAGTAACGATATCGAATACAGTGCTACCGACAAACTCGTTTACAGCGAAATAAAACATAAAGGAAAAGCGCTGGAGTTTGTAGCTGGCCGAGCCCTGTGTCGCCAAGCATTTTCGGAGTTAGGCTTACCATATATACCCATTTTTAGAAATGAATATGGAAAGCCTGAAATGCCAAATTCCTATTTTGGAATTTCTTTATCACACACTGCGGAATTTGTAGTTCTAGCAATTGGAAATGGAATTGATATGGGCGTTGATATAGAAAAACCCAATGAAAAGATGCGAAAGGTAGCGCCCAGATTGTTCAATCAAGAGGAAATGGCTTATTGCAATGAGGATATTGTTCATTATAGTAAGCTTTGGTCTGCCAAAGAAGTACTATATAAAATACATATGAAAAGAGAAATTGATTTTAAAGAACATCTTTTTGTGAAACCAAAGGATAAAGAATGGATTTATATGGAAGGAAGTATTTCAAAAGGTACTCATGAAAAAAGGGTGACTTTGCAATTCCAGATACTAGAGGATTACTATATTTGTTTTAATATCGACTAGTTTTTTAATAATTACGTATATTTCTCATACCACTTTTTTAATACTTAATTATGAAAATAGTAAGCATTTTAATTTTCTTAAACGTTTGCAGTATGTGGGCCTTTGCCCAGGATATAAACGCATTGGAATTAACTAATGTTAATTCCGGCAACGCAGTTTATCTCAAAAATAATATTAATAAAAAGGGAGCTGTAATAATTTTTATTGATAATACCTGTGCTTTTGTAGAATCCTATAAATCAAGGCTCACATTTTTATCTAAAGACTTTACCAGTAAGGGTTATTCTGTTTTATTCGTTAATCCCCACGAAAAGAATAATCCTGGGTCTGATAATATCAACGCTTCCAACGAATTTTTTGCCAATAAAAATTGGTCAGGTAAATATTACTCTGATACCAACCAGGATCTGGTTCAAGTTTTAGGTGCCACTAAGCTTCCTGAAGTTTTCTTTGTTACCTTAGACGGTACCAAACTTAAGGTTATTTATAAAGGTGCGATAGATGATAATCCTCAAAACGAAAAAGCTGTTAAAACGACCTATATATCTGATGCTGAGAAAAATAAGTCAGCTGGTGAAAAAGTAGTTCCTTCCACCACACCTGCGCTAGGATGCAGAATCAAGCGTTTTTAATGTTGATATCAGTGTGATATTCTACCAACTTTCGATTTTTCTGGCACATCTCAAATGAATAAGTCATGTTGCTCTGCCATTTGTTACAGGCTGTATTATAATAAATGAAATTGACGAAGGTCTAAATATTTTCTCCGTATTTATGAATATTGATTAAATGTCTTTTATTGTTTGTATAATCTGTTTTCAATGCCTGTTTTAATTGTTATTTTTGCATCATGAAGATAAGCAAATATCAGCCGATTATTTTATTACTTGTATTATTCATGTTTGTGAACGGATTAAAGGCTCAACAAGCTCAGAGTTTTGGTGTAAAAGCCGGTATTACAGCTACTACTTTAACTAATCAGGGAAATTTTAATTTAAAACCGGGTTTGCAAGCCGGAGGTTACGCTGTTTTTGGCGGGGGCGAAGCTTTATTTTTTAAGGGAGAATTTCTTATAACCCAAAAGGGTGCCTGGAAATGGGGAGATGAAGGACTAGGAAATTTTAGCTTTTATTATGTTGACCTACCACTAATGTTTGGAATTGATGTGTTTGAAGGCTTTACCTTGAATATAGGCATTCAACCTTCTTTATTGATAGGAGGCACTTTAAGAGATAGTAGTGGTGAAAGTTCTGACTGGAGAAACCTAAGTAATGACCTGGCAAGAATGGATTATTCTACTCTATTTGGTGCTGAATATCAGTTCAGGACTGATTGGTTTGCAGGTGCCAGGTTTAACTACAGCTTTGTACCAATTCAAAACTACCAGGGAGATTTAACCATTGCAAATAGCGGACAACTTTTGGCCAACAGAGTATTTCAATTTTACATAGGACATAAACTAAAATAAGCCTATCTGTTAAAAATAAGAAGAGAGAATTGTTACTTTATTTCACTGCTTTAACAAATTCGTCATCTTTCCAAATGCCATTTAATACAACTTTATTGTCTTTATCATATAAAATTCCTATCCCGTTCCGCTGGTTGTTGGACCATTCTCCTTCATACTTATCGCCGTTTACCCAATAGTAGGTGCCAGTCCCACTAATTTTATCGTTTTCAAATTCTCCTTTATACACTTCACCTTCAGCCCATTTATAGGTCCCTTTCCCATGTTTCTGGTTGTTTTTCCATTCTCCATCGTAAACGCTTCCAGTAGCATGATTGCCTATTCCTTCACCGTTGGCTTTCCCATTTTCCACCTCTCCAAAATAATTTATTTTGGTTCCTTTGGAGTTGTAAAATGATAATCGACCTAAATTAGAAGACTTAGATAATTGGTTGTTTTTTTGATTTAGTTCAGTTTGAAGGTCATTTATTTCGCCTTTCATGGTTTGATAGAGGGAGTCTGTCCTTAAAGCAAATTCCTCTTCCATCACTGCCGTTTTCATTTCCAGGAGCGACTGCCTGAATTCAGACTGTGATTGAGCACTATCTACTTGCATAAGGAGTGAGAGCCGAAAGTCTTGCATTTGCTCAACTATTCTCCTCCGTTTGGAAATAAATTCATCACTATAACTGTGAGGAGCTGTAGTTATATAGACCTGCATCGCAGAATCATAGTATCCATTTATAAATAATTCATCAGCAACAGATTTTTGATTTAATGAATCCATTTTATTTGCCAACACGTCAATTTCTTCTTCCTTATTAGCATCTCTTTCTATAGCTGTTTTATTTTTGGAAAAATAAATGATACTTGTGGTTGCTAAAATAAGAATGCAAATGATGAGTGATGAAATAAGTAATCTATTTGAATTATTTTTTGTAGAACTCATTTAAATAAATTTTATAAGTTTTCAGTTAATCTAAAATTCTAATAGAAGGTACTTTTCGTTCTTCTTTTCTAAAATCGAGGGAAATATAGGTGCTTAACCTTATAATATATCTTCTTCCGTATACTTCAGGGTTATTTAGGTCCTGCCCTGTTGTATACATTAATCCTAATGAGCTGGAAAGCCTTGGACTGGCAATATATGTGATATTTCCATACAGTCTTAAATCTTCCACAAAAGTACCCACCACTTCTTTGCCGGTTTGCATAATTAGTTCAACACTTGGGCTGAAATAAAATGTACCTGGACTAAGTGTCTTATTATTTATTGGAATTTTCATATAAAACATGTATCTCCATCTATTTCTGTAGATCCAGTCAGCATCTAGTCTATTGCTTCTATTCCATCTATGTTCTATCCTTACCCGGTTATACATATTAAAACGTGGCCATGGACTCACAAAAATATATTGATGCCAAATTCTGGGTTCTATATCTACTGGTTTAAACTCTTCATTTCCAGGCTCCGGTGTAAAATTCAATCTTAACACTCCGCCAGCGGTTACGTTGAAGTTTTTCGAGAACACATAACTTAAACCATGTCTGTTATAAATTTGAGCCATTCGTTCTGTGAAAGGGTTCTCTTTAGATCCTTTTCTCCTGTAGTGCATTTCTGCAGCCCAATAAAGCTTATCAGATACTCTAAACTTATTGTAAGAACTTAACCAAAAGTAAGTTTCTAAATCTTCGTAAACAGGCTCATTGCTTTGAGCTTTAAGCTGAATGGCACTAAGAATTAGTAAAGTTATTAGTATGTTTCTCATGGATGAGTAGAGATTATATTTTTAGTTGAAGGCCTAAAAGATCAGCTGCTTTTTTAGCATCTTTTGCTCTTTTCACTTTCCGCTCCAGCTTATCTGTGTCTGTTTTAAGTAGCTCCAGCATTCCCTCAAAAAGTATATTAAAATTTTCAACGTAACTATTAGAATTATTACACTTCATCGATCTGATTTTGCCATACACCGCAGGAAGCATTTCATTTTCAAATGATTTGAAAATGCCGGGCTTAATTTTTTCCTTCATATTGGTGTAGGTATAAGGATTAAATATTTCTCTTGTATAAGCATCGCGGATCGTATAGAAATTATCAGGAGCTCTTTCTATGGTATTGATTAAAGCTTCTGCATTATTAAGACATTTTAATGTAAAATCTATCGCTTCATTTTTCTCCTTAGTATTAGCCAACCCAGAATAAGATTTTACTATTTCATCCAAATTATCTTTTACAGCTTCTTTCACATCAAATCCGGCAATTTCATTATTTTGTTCAGTAATTAATGAATCTGCTAATTTTTTCATTTCCTCGTACTTTTCAAAAAGCACCGATTCTACTTCGGAAAGATTTTCCTCCTTTTTTATTTCTTTTACATAAGTGTTTATGCTGTCATTAATGGAGTTTATTTCCATAAGGATATCATCACTAAAAACCTTTAACTGTCTTAAGGAGTGGTCACTTTCTTGAACTCTAAAATTATGAAACGTGTAGTCAAATGTAGATGAATCGTGATCATAATAATGACTTACTTTTAGAGTTTTGCTAATATCAACAGCTTTTATCGCAAACTTGGCTCTATTGATATATTCAAGGTTTCCTTTTTCAAAATGATAAGTAATAGATTGAATATCAGAAACAAAAGATTGATTTACTGCTTGTGCTATACTCATAAATCTTGCAACGTTGTTATTTGATAAGCGCGCTAGATTCACTTGAACATCCTCTTCTAAGCCTTGGACAATTGCACTTGATTTTTTAACATTTGACTGAATGTTGATGAGCAGTTCTTTTTCTTCTTGACTGTAAGGGAGTCTATATATCCTGGCTTTGATTTTTGGAGCGATTCTTTTTTTGGTAATCGGAGTCAAAATAGAATCAACATTTTTAAATTCAGTAAGAACTTTAAAGTAAACATCTTCTACTTTTGTGCTCTTAAGAAACGTATTAAATAATTCAGGATCGTTAATAGCACCCTGCAAATCAATTATAGTAAAATATTTTTTAGAAATCTCCATTTCCTCAATCACGATATTAGAGTTTTCTGTGTTATCTATTCTTAATTCAAATTTCTGATCGTCCAGATACAAAATCTTGGTATCTAATCTGTTGTCTAGAAACAGCAATTCTTTAATTAGTTTTCTTTTGCCTTTGCTATCTGTTATATAAAATGACCAAGTTCCATCAGCCAACTGGTTTTTCACTTTGCCCTTCAAAGATTGTCCTCTGTTCGAAAAAATTACATCGCCATTTATTGATAAACTATCGTATGGAATTTTACCATAAAGTAAAGTGTCTTGTATAGAAGAATTATGAATTTCCCATTCAAATATTTCCCACGGACTATTTAATATACCCTCTTGAAAAGTGCCTTTTGCTAATAATTCGTTACCATTAATTTTGAATGTATAGGAATATTCTTTTAGAGCACCCCTTTCAGTTGGGGTAAACTTTCCTTTTCGGATAGTCCATTCCTCATCAACATTGTTTTTACTAAAATGACCCTTTACCGATGAAATTTGGAATGAATTATCATTTTCAATTTCTTCAATTTGTCGAGTTAACTCATAAAAGCCATTATATATCGTATCTTTCTTAGAGGTATAATATTGAAAATATCCGTTATAGAGCTCTCCTTCTATGTTCACGATACTATCATACTGTTGCATTTGTTGTGCAGCAATAGGAGAGAAATAAAACAGGTATGATATTGATACTAATAGTGTGAGTATACGCGTCATAATGAGGGATTTCAGTCTGCAAAGATACTTTTTTTAAGGAGCTTACCCAATACGAAACTGATAAAACTTGATGTGATAAGGATCAATAAAGTTTATGAAAAATTATGGTAAATAGTTTATCTTAATCTATCCATTGAACGAACTAACCTTTCATCTTTCCTAATAAATCGGCCTGCTAGTGAGTTAAATACTAGTGCAATGGCAGGTAAAAATAAACCATAACTATATCCTCCGCTTATTTCTGTCAAAATATTACTTTCCGCTTCGGTTGCCCAGTAGGCGGATAGTGCCAAAGCAACCCCAATAATGAAAGAATTAACAGCACATAAAATTATCTGCTTCATGCGTTTTTTATATAAACCAATTGTAATAAAAGCAAGACATGTAGCTATTACGCCTAATACACCCGGGATCAGATAGGGCATAAACACATTAGTTACTCCTTCTTCGGCAGAAGGAACCCTTTCCATATAGAAGGCTGTCTGAGTATAAGATGCGCCAGAATTGATTTCTTCCTTTTGCCAAATTGGCGCAAAAAGAAAAATTAACATTGCTAAACCTACCAAAAGTAAAAAGATAGTCTGTATTCTCTGAATCATAAGAATAATTTTAAACTGCTATTATTTTAGGTGCAAAGATATATGAATATTTTTTTGATGTGTTAGTTTCAAACAATAAAGCTTAACGAAATAAGAAATATAACTTAATTATTACACCTTTTCAGGTGTTTCAACGCGTTGTTAGATTTTAAGGGTTTTATATGCGAACTGAAAATATTTAGTCTTCCTGCAATTGACCAAGAATTCTTCTGAAAATGAACTGATTACGATTTTTAATTCTGAATTTCAATTTAAGTAAGCATTTCCAAGGTTGTTTACTGTTAAATTTTATCATCTATCAGAAATAATTTATGAAGATATAATCCAAAGTATTGGCTGAGTTCATTTTTAATGTTTTAATTTAAGGTTTTCATCAATTACGTTTCAAATCATTTTTATTCAATGAAAGCAATCTTTGGTGCAGTTATTCTACTATTGCTGATGGGCTTATTTCCTTCCTGCAATTCTAATGCTACAAATCAGAAATCAGAGTACTTCAATTTTGAAAATAATTACTTTCAATATAGCGGAAGAACATTCAAATCAGATACAGGTGTTCATTTAATAAGTGCCGCTTCAACAGTTAAAGCGATCGTATCCGGGGATAGTTGTATAATTGATGTAGTTAATCTCAAACCAGAAGTAAATCAATATATCTCCATTGAATTAAATAATGTTTATTTAGGTAGATTTTTCGTTAGCAATGACTTTATAAAAATTCCACTGATGCCCAATTCAGTAGAGAATAAACTTCTGATCTACAAAGCTACTGAAGCGGTTAACGGTCCTCTGTTGTTTAAAGGGTTAGCGACAGGAACTCTATTCGACATTTCTGAATCAAGTAAGGCTCATATTGAATTTATAGGTAATTCCATAACCTGCGGAATGGGTGCCGATGTGCAGGAAGTACCGTGCGGAGAAGGACAATGGACTGATCAGCACAATGCTTACTTCTCTTACGCCTCTAAAATTGCAAGAGATTTAGAGGTGAATTTTACCTTAAGTTGTGTTTCCGGAATGGGGATTTATAGAAATTGGAATGATGAAGACCAACCTGTTATACCAAATGTATATACTAACCTTAGCTTAACTGAAGATTCCATAGTAAGATACGAGTGGAAGAGAAGTCCGGAAATTATTAGCATTGCGTTAGGAACAAATGATTTTTCCAATGGCGATGGGGAAAAAGATAGAACTGCGTTTGATGAGAATACATTTATATCTTCTTATACTGCTTTTGTAAGAGGTCTAATACAAAACCATCCTAGTGCTAAAATACTATTGCTAAACAGCCCAATGCTTGATGAAAACAGTAGGGTAAAATTAAATCAATACCTTCTTGAAGTAAAAAGCAATTTTCCAGATAACCCAATAACAGTATTTCAATTTCAACCAATGAGCCCTTCAGGCTGCACTTACCATCCGGATATTGCGGATCATGAAGTAATGGCAACCCAGTTAAAACCTATTTTTAGTCAACTTCTAAAACAATAAAAATGAATCAATATAAAGCCAGTGATAGTAGATATGATAAAATGAATTACCGTAGATGCGGTAAAAGTGGTATTTTACTCCCGTTAATTTCATTAGGCTTGTGGCACAATTTTGGAGATAATGATGATTTTGAAAATGCCAGGAAAATACTCCATACTGCTTTTGACAATGGAATTACACATTTTGATTTAGCCAATAATTATGGTCCTCCATATGGTTCGGCAGAGACTAATTTTGGAAAGATATTAAAGCAGGATTTTAAAAATTATAGAGATGAACTGATCATTTCCACTAAAGCCGGATGGGATATGTGGCCAGGGCCCTATGGTAATTTCGGCTCCAGAAAGTATCTGATTGCCAGTTTAGATCAATCTCTGAAAAGAATGGGCCTTGACTATGTAGATATATTTTATCATCACCGACCTGATCCTGAAACACCCATGAAAGAGACCATGAGGGCTTTAGATCATATTGTGCGATCAGGTAAGGCGCTATATATAGGAATTTCTCAGTACTCTGCCGTTCAATCACAGCAAGCTATACAAATGCTCAAAGATATGGGGACACCTTTGCTCATTCATCAGCCAAGATACAGTATGATGGACAGATGGGTGGAAGATGGACTTTTAGAGGTACTAGATAATCAGGGTGTGGGTAGCATAGCATTTTCCCCACTGGAGCAAGGGATTTTATCGGATAAATACCTTGAAGGGATCCCCGAAAATTCACGAGCTGCGAAGCAAGGCACCTACCTAAACAGTGATAAAATTACGCCCGAACTTGTTGAAAAGGTCCAGAAACTGAATGAGATTGCTAAAAACAGGAATCAAAGTTTAGCTCAAATGGCTATAGCCTGGCTTTTAAAGGATGAGAGAATTACCACTGTTTTGGTAGGAGTTAGCAAAGCAGAACAGCTTTTGGATAATATAAATGCTTCCAATAACATTCAATTTACCGCCAATGAATTAGCTGACATTGAAAACATACTCAACTAAGATTTAAATAATGAAAAGGCTCTTTACGATTTTACTGATTTTCTTAATGTATCATTCAAACAGTTTCTCAAACATCCATTTGCCAGCAATTTTTGCCGACAATATGGTACTTCAAAGAAATGCTGAGGTTAAAATTTGGGGCTGGGCCAAGGCCATGGAGCCAGTTACCTTAAAAGCATCATGGAGTGAAGAAATATTTGAGACTAAAGCAAATAATCATGCTTATTGGGAATTTGTTATCAGCACACCGGATATAAGACAAGCTCAGGAAATAGTTTTGAGAGGTTATAATGAAGTAAAAATAAGTAATATTTTACTGGGTGAAGTTTGGTTGCTTTCCGGACAGTCAAATATGGAATGGAGCTTTAATTCAGGGATTACACATGAGGAAAAAGCGTTGGAAATTGCTAACAATGATCAAATCCGCTTTTTTTCAGTTGTGCAACAAAGTGCAGATTACCCTCAAAATGATTTGAATGGAAAATGGGAGTCCAGCACCACAGAAAGCATGAAAAACTTCAGTGCTGTAGGTCATTTTTTTGGTCATCAGTTGAATACCGATTTAGATGGGGTCCCGATAGGATTGATCAATTCCAGCTGGGGAGGTACGCCTGCTGAAGCGTGGATGCCTTCGCAGGAGTTTGAAAAAGATTCAATACTATCACAAGCGGCTCATATTTTAAAGGAAGTACCGTGGGGTCCTCATGAACCGGCTAAAATTTTTAACAGCATGATTCATCCTTTAATTCCATTTCGTATAAGAGGGGTTTTATGGTATCAGGGTGAATCTAATACTGATAATGCGAGATACTACGAGCTTATTTTTTCTCAATTGATTAGATCATGGAGAGCAAAGTGGGGTTATGAATTCCCTTTTTTCTTTGCCCAGATTGCCCCGTACTCTTATGGTGAAGGCTTTAAAGGTGTGATGATTAGAGATGCACAGAGACGTGTCTTGGATGTTCCTAAAACAGGGATGGTCATGACTTCTGATATAGGAGATACAAAAGATATCCATCCCAGAAACAAGAAAGATGTAGGAGAGCGGTTTGCAAATTTAGTCTCCAAAGAGGTGTATGGTAAAGAGGGTGATCCTTATCCTCCACTATTTGATAAAATTGAAGTTCTACAAAATCAAATAATAATCTATTTCAAAAATAGTGATGGTTTATCAGTTGATGCGAAAAATCCAAATTCGCAATTTGAAGTAGCAGGTGTTCAAAGAACTTTTAAAAAGGTTCCTTTTGAAATAGCTGATAATAGAGTGATTTTAAGTACAAACGGAATAAGGAATCCTCAATTCGTGAGATTTTCGTGGTGCGATACCTGCGAATCTAATATAATGAATAAGCAAGGTTTGCCAGCCTCGAGTTTTACAACAGAGTAACACTGAGAAACAGCAGAGGCTGTTTCGGCTGTAACTTAATTATGTAAATATGAGTTTAACCAATTTTAAGTTTTCAATAAAAAATTCCGTACTTATTATTTTTTAATATTATGAGATATTTATACCCTATTGTGCTGATATTACTAATTATTTGGGCTATTGGCCTTTTCATATATAGCATAGGAGTTATCATTCATTTGCTATTAGTATTGGCGGTAATCTTCTTACTCATAAAATGGTTCTCTCGAAGCAGACATGGAGACACTTAATTTTTAGCAGCTCATTATTTGTTTAGGTTTCAGAAAAGGAGGTGATAGAAGTTTATAACTCTTTATCTAAGCTTTCGCCTTCAAACAAGGACTCCACTCTAGTGGCATTTAACCCCTTTTCCTGAAGATATTTACTAAAAACATCTGAGTAGCCGTGAGTAGCATATATATTTGTTGCTTCAGTAGCTTCAACTGCTTTAATTAAGCCATTCCAATCCGCATGGTCCGATAAAACGAAACCTCTGTCTGCAGCTTTTCTCCTTCTGGTGCCTCTTAACATCATCCAGCCTGATGCTATCCCGGTAGAGTAGGGTTGAAATTTTTTCATCCAGGGGGTACCTATCGAGGCAGGGGTTGCTACAACAAGGCTCCTTTCTAAATCTTTTTTACTGGTTTCTTTGGTAACACGTATTGTGTTGGGTAGTAGCAATCCACTGTTTCTGAGTACTTCATTTACATTTTCTACGGCTCCGTGCGTAAAAATTTTTCCTATTGAAGTATCAATGTTTTTTAAAATTCTCTGAGCTTTGCCTAAGGCATAAGCAAAAATCACAGATGTTTTGCCGATTGATTGGTTTAACTTCCACCAATTATTAATATCTTCAAATACGTTTTCCTGCGCTTCCCATCGATAAATTGGCAATCCAAAAGTAGACTCTGTCACAAACTCATTGCATCTAATTGGTTCAAAGGCTTCGCTCAATCCATCATCTTCAATTTTATAGTCGCCAGATACCACGCAAACCTGGCCCTTATATTCCATTCTTATTTGTGCAGAGCCGGGGATATGTCCGGCGGGATGAAAGCTAACTCTTACACCATTCATCACTATGTCCTGTCTGTAATTTACAGTTTCAAGCCTGATGTCCTCACCTAGCCTTTGTTTCATAATTGGTCCCGATAAATGCTGTGCTAAATAATGCTTATTATGGGGACGGGAATGGTCTGCATGGGCATGTGTAATTACCGCTCTTTTGACAGGTTTCCACGGGTCAATGAAAAAATCGCCTTGTTTGCAGTAAATGCCTGAATCAGTAAATTGAATAAGTGAATGCATACTGCAGAAACGACCTTTATGCTGGATTGTTTATGCTTATTTTATGTATAATATCATGAAGTGTTTCAAGATCGTGATCAGACAAGTTACAGAAATAAGCTTCCATTTCAGAATCAATGACTGGTTTAGCTTGCTCCACTAATGATCTCCCCATTTCAGTTAACTGGATTTCTGTGTTTCTCTTATCAAACTGTTGTTTGATTCTATTGATATAACCTTTTTCATACATGCGGTTAGCTATTCTGGAAATATCAGGCATGGTTTCAAACATTTTGCCTCTTACCGAATTCATATTTAAATGATTCGGAAAATGATCGTTCAATATATTTAACACCTCGTATTGCTGCCTGGTGATATCAAAGGATTTCAATCGCTGAGAAATTTTGTAATTTAGATAATGATGGCATTTTAGTATTCCATTAAAAGTACTTCTAATGGTGGGTTCTTCTTTGTAAGTAAGGTACATATTTGGATGAATATTGTGATTATATCGATTAAAGATTTAAAATTAACGATAAAACCTTATGAATAAGTTATAATATCCCCTAAAATCTTACACTTCATTTCAGTTTCATTCCATTCTTTTTCAGGGTCTGAATCCTCTGTAATACCTGCGCCTGCATAAAATACACTTGTATTTTTGCTAAATTGACAGCATCTTAAATTTACGTAAAGTTGGCTTTTTTCATACATTTGTACAGGGCCAAGAAATCCGCTGAAATAACTCCTTTCATGTTTTTCTCTTTCTTTAAGAAATTTGAGAGCAGGAGATTTAGGCATTCCACAAACGGCCGAGGTTGGATGCAGTAATTTCAACATTACTGAAGCCAATTCTGGAAAATTGAGGGTCTTAATATCTACTTTAAATGCAGTTTTTAAGTGAAGTAAGTTTCCTGCCTGAACTGTCTTTGGCCCAATTTCTTCATATTCCCGTAATCTGATTTTTTTAAAGCAATTAATTATATACCTGGATACGTAAGCTTGCTCTTCAATCTCTTTTTGAGTCCAGGCTGTATGTGCTATGCTATTTTCCGATTTAAGTTGAGTTCCTGCCAATGCAACCGTCTTAAAATAGTCATTTTTTTGGTTTTCTATTAATGTTTCAGGGCTGGCACCCAACCACAAACCTGAATGGGGAGAATAGGTTAGACTTACGAATGAATCTTTATATTTATCGCATGCTTTTAGATAAGTAGCGGCATAGTCAATAAGCGCTGTATTTGTAGCTACTTTTATCTTTGAAGGTACTATTTTATATAATTCTTGTCGTTTAATTGCTGATATTCCTTCCTCTACGTTTGTAATATATTCTGATTCCAGTGTAGAGTATAGATTAGGTAATTCTGCTAAATGTTCATTAATATTATGGTCGTCAGGAATACTATTTAGTTGATCTTCAAGAGATTCACTTAAATTCTCCCATTCCAGATACACTTGATCCTCAGCTATGTTATTGAAATTTAGAATTTCAAACCTTCCTTTTATATCAGCTTTAAAATGCAGGTTTTTCTGCTTTCCAGCTTGAAATGGAGCCAAAATAAATCCTTCCTTTAGTTGATCTAAATCTATTTCTTCTACTTCAGTACCTCCATCCATATCAGTAAGAACATGCACGGTATTTTCCTGCGGTAACTTCCAGATGGCTAAACCTGCGCCCTTCAATTGAGCGAAATTGATCAATTTA
This sequence comes from uncultured Cytophagales bacterium, assembly GCA_963803685.1. Classification (GTDB taxonomy): domain Bacteria; phylum Bacteroidota; class Bacteroidia; order Cytophagales; family Cyclobacteriaceae; genus Marivirga. The sequence goes on along the minus strand of CAWDNW010000001.1, from coordinate 4,718,254 downwards.
TTGACAAGCGTTGCTGGAGATATTTTTCCTTTCAGTCTTGTGTTAGTTAACTTATTTTCCAAATTTACTTTTTTAAAACTGCCATTGTAATACGGCTTATACACACCAATTCCTCATTCTCATTAATTATTTCTATGCTCCAAACCTGAGTGGTTTTGCCTACATGAATAGGTGAAGTTCGTCCGTATACCCATCCCTTAGTAATTCCTCTGATATGATTGGCATTTACCTCCAAACCTACACAGTAATACTTATCAGAATCGACCATTAACATGGCGGCTACACTGCCTAATGTTTCAGCTAAAACAACTGAAGCACCTCCATGTAACAATCCAAAAGGCTGATGTGTTCTCTTATCTACCGGCATTTTTGCAACTAAATAGTTATCACCAATTTCCGTGAATTCCATCCCAAGCACTTCTGAAATGGTATTTTTCCCCATTTCATTTAAGGTGGCTATATCTGGCTTTATTAAAAAATTTCTATTCATAATTTCCAAGTTTTATGGGGCTTTCACTAATTTGCACCGAAAATTACACAATACCTTTCAATATTGAATATATCCTTTCAGTTTTGATTCTTTTTAAATAGCAGTTTTTATAATGGTGAAAAATTTATATATCGTCCGCCACGGTCAAACAGAGTACAACTTGAAAGGGATAGTTCAGGGGAGTGGAGTAGATTCTTCTCTGAACGAAACCGGTCAAAATCAGGCATCGCTGTTTTACAATGCCTATAAAGATTATCCTTTTGATAAACTATATATCTCTACATTAAAAAGAACGATGGAGTCCACACAAGGATTTATTTCTGATGGATTATCCTACGAGAAACTTTCTGGCCTCAATGAAATTAGTTGGGGAAGTAGAGAAGGTCAGCCTTTTACACCAGAAGAAAATAAATACTATTATGCAATGCTGGAAAGATGGCGACAGGGAGAAACAGCTTTACCTGTAGAAGCAGGTGAATCTCCGGATCAAGTGGCTATGAGGCAGTTGGATGCTATGAAATATATTATGAGCAAGCAAGAAGAGAAGAATGTACTTATTTGTATGCATGGTCGTGCAATGCGAATTCTTTTATGTCAGCTGTTTAACTATCCGTTGAGTAATATGGATACTTTTGAGCATCATAACCTTGGAGTTTATCATGTGAGACACACTGGGACAATGTTTCAGCTGATAAAATATAACGATTTAACACATCTCAAGCTAGATTAAATCATTCAGACTAAAAATTTATAACTGTCTCAAAATAAAAGTAAGCCTGCAATAAAAATTAAGGAGCCAACCAGTAAGGCAAACAGGCTGAAAGGCAAGATATCTTTAGCTTTTAATTGCGTAATGCCCAATAGTGGAAGTGCCCAAAAAGGTTGTAGCATATTAGTGATTTGATCGCCATAGGCTAGTGCCATAACTATTTTGGGTAGAGGTATATTTAATTCTTTGGCGGCTTCTACTACTATTGGCCCTTGCACAGCCCATTGACCACCACCGGATGGAACAAAAAAGTTGACCAGTCCCCCGCTCAAAAAAGTAAGTATGGGAAAGCTTTGTGCGGTAGAAATGCTTACGAAAAAATCCGAAATGAGCAGTACAAGGCCTGAATATTTCATTATACCCATAATACCTGAGTATAGAGGAAACTGAATAATTATACCGCTAACTCCCTTAATTCCAGAATGTACAGCTGACATAAAATTTTCTAAACTACTATGGAGTAAAATGCTAAATGCCAATAATAAAAAATTGATGTAATTAAGATCTATGAATGATGTATTTTCACTTACGTTTATCCACCCAAAAAGCAAAGCGCTTAATAACATAATACCGCCCAGAGTAACTACAGGCCATCTTTTGCTATCAAGAGTCTTGGATCCCTGGGTTTTAGGAGACGAGTCTCTGCTTTTTGTGAGTAAATCTTTATACTGAGAATTGGGCTGAAAGTAATTTCCCAGCAAATAAAAAAGAGAGGGAATAGCTAATAGTAACACCAGACTAATGCTAATATTCATTTGTGAAAAGATTGTCTCGGAAATGGATATAATACCAGATTGGTCAACCAGGAAATGACTTGTTTCTGCTACTTTAAGGGGGCAGAACCTGATAAGCCCCCATGCCAAACCATCATTCCTGAGTAACCTGCTGCTCCTAAAAGTCCATAATTCAATGCTTTTCCTGACTGAGCAAAACTCTCAGCTACTTTTCGGCACAAAATAGCACCGAATACCAGGCACAAGCCCCAATTAAGGAAACTGACTAGAATGGTAGTAAAACTTATGAAAAATGCTGCCTGAGCTGTAGTTTTAGGCTTATCGGCAATATATGATATAAGTCTAGAGAAAAACGGTGTGAGTGCAAGCGTATGGCCCAAAAGTAGAATTAATACCATCTGCATTGTAAATGCCAAAAGTTCCCAAAACCCAGTTTGCCAATAGCCTAATATATTCCTCGACTCAGCAAATAGATTATTGCCATTAGAGGTAAAAAGCAACGCCAATAAAAAAGTAATTCCGCTTAGTAAAATAGCGATTATAAAAGGGGAGGGTAGAAATTTTTCTACCAATTTTATGTAGGCTTTAGTAAATCCCAATAGTATAATTTAATGCATATCTAAAACTGTTAACTAAGAAAACATGAAGAAATGTAATTTACAAATTACAGGTATGAAATAAGCAAAATACTTGTATTGAATTTATAAGATGATATATAAGGTTTTCAGTTAGAATATATTTGTAGTTTTCTACCGATTTATAGACGAAATCTTTTGTTACTAAAGCTTATTTAAGAACTCCATCGTGTCAACCCCGTCTGCATAATCCCATAGTTCAGGCTGCTGAGCCTTTCCAGGTGGTATTGCATGTGGTAGATCTCCTACTGTACATTGAATTTGTTCATTGTTGTCTTTTAATTTGCTTAGTAAATCACCCTGTGATTGATAAAACTCATAAAACAGTACAGAAATTGGAGAAACCCAGCTTTTATCTTCTTTCAGTAGGAAAAAACCTGAATCCAAATGAGGTTCGCGATTCACAAGAAAAATGGATTTATTGTAGTCATAATTATTAACCCATTTATGGTGATCAGCAATTGTGGAAAAGCTTTCCAGAGATTGAATGAAAAATTGAAAATCATAGCCTTCAGGCACAAATAGTTTATTTACATTTCGGCATCCTAAACCATAATAGAGAAAGATGTCATTACCAAGTTCTTGTATTTCGTCCTTACTTTCTTTGCCGGAAAGCACAGCTACTGATGTTCTGTTTTTACGAATAATATGAGGATATTTACTAAAATACTGATCAAAATATCGTGCAGAATTATTACTTCCTGTTGCAATAACAGCATCGAAGTTTTGAACAGGTTCTTTCACAATTAAAGTAATTTTATTTTCAAAGCGAGGCTCAATTTCAAACAATATTTCAGCTACTTTTTTCAACAAATAGGGGTCTTGTGAGCTCATTTTTGCTACAATGCTGTGGCCAGCCATTAAAACAGAGAGAAAATCGTGAAAACCCACTAAAGGAATGTTTCCAGCCATGATAATAGCCACTGTTTTAGATGTAGAGTCTCCTAAATCATAAGATTTGGTCCAATTAACAAGCTTTTCTTCTTCCAACATAAAACCAATTGCCTTAATTGCACTTGCAACATTTTCACGAGTGAACCAATTGTTATAACCTGTTGCTCGGAAATACCATTCATCAAGTGATGACTCAGGTAAGTTTTTTAAAGTGGTACCGAGTTTTATAAAAGCATTTAAACGCTCTTGCAAATTCATATTGTTATTGAATTGAATTGAATACGATCAAAATGCAAAATTACTATAATAGGATTGAGTAACCTAGAAGAGCGAGCTTGTCTTTTACGTTTTTTGGTACTGAAAAAAATTAAAACTCAGGATTGCGCCTCTTACATACGATCAATTGGGTTTGATTCCAGATCCTCATTGATCCTTTTAACTACCAAATCTATCTCTACCGCCTCTCCAGCCATTTTTTCAATAAAAAAGTTATTATCTGGTTCATTTTCGAGTCTGTACACATTAGCTAGTCCAAGCAGTCTGGCTACCGGCCCCCTTAAATGATGTGCATTGGTATAACTGTATTTTAAAAGTATCTCATTTTGCGAAGTGATTTTTCTGGTTCTCTCTGCCACGATATTTTCCAATTCATTATTTACCTCATTCAAATTATCCTGTATTTGCAATAATTCTTCGTTTTGAGCTTCAATTTCCTTTGCCTTTTCATTTAGTTCGACATTAGTCTCTTTAAGATAAAAATGAATTTTGTCATAATTAAATTTTAGTATTCCTGATGAATAAGTGATAATAAAATACAGAACTGAGTAGGTGATTGCGGCAGTTACTTTATCATTTAAGTGTAAAATAAATATAGTATTCAGAATTAAGAAAGTTATGGAATGCATGATCCACATAACTTTTCCCTTTAACATTATTGAAACAATAAATCCAATAATTAAGACAACTGAAAGGGTAGTAGTGATTTGAGGAGCTACTAACTTTTGATAGGTCATTGCAATAAGAGCGATAGATGTAATTAAAATGACAGTAGCAATGGGAAATTTATTTTGTATGAAAATGCCTGTAATTAGGGCCAGGAGTATTCCAGATGTCGTAATAATTGATAAAAAATCTTCTGGATAAAAAATTAAATTGGATATTAAAATAATGGAAAGACCTGTAACCGTAATTTTTAAAAAGGTGGTCAGAAAAAATTTCTCAATATTCTTTAAATACATAGATTTAAAATTTATATAACTAATGAAGCTAATGAAGATAAGTATTTATGATGTAATATTCTACATTCCTGTTACATAAATAGTAAAAATTGATATAGAAAAGAGGGCGTGTACACGGTTTCCTAAACTCAGAAATAGAAAAATGTAAGCAGTCACCATAATTCAACCAAGAGGATATTTATATGGTGATTTTTAATCGGTTTTATTTTGTTACACAAACTTATTGTTTCTAACTTTGTTGTTATAACAACTTCTTTTTATAAAATTGTTTCAGCTATGGCTATAATGATAACCGATGAATGTATAAATTGTGGAGCTTGCGAACCAGAATGCCCTAATACTGCCATATATGAAGGTGGTGTTGAATGGAATTGGTCAGGCGGTACATCGTTAACTGATGGAGTAAAGACACCAGAGGGAGAAGTGGTAGATGCCAATAAAATGCATGATCCTGTGTCTGATGAATTTTATTATATTGTTTCGGGCAAATGTACTGAATGCACTGGATTTCATGAAGAGCCTCAATGTGCAGCTGTGTGCCCTGTAGATTGCTGTGTAGATGATCCCGACATGAGAGAAAGTGAGGAAACATTGATGGAGAAAAAGGAATGGATGCATCAGGAATAAGCGTTTTATTCTAAACCTTTCATCTTAGCAAGCTGCTTGCTTTTAACTAGCTTTAAACACGCATTACCCAAGTTAAATGTAGGAGAATGCGTTTGTGGACTAAGCATTTTAATAATGGGTTACACCCATAAATTAATAAAAACTGTATATTTTGAGATGTGCAGTTTTTTTTTGCGTTGTAAATTATATTTTTTACGTTATACTCTAGTTTTTTATTTTGAAAACTTAACATGATATCTATTATCACTATATAACAACCTTAATTTAACCCTATGGATTACCAAATGATTGCCACCATTGTCATTATTGTTATTGCAATGGTACTTTTTGCAACTGAAACGATTAGGGTAGATGTTGTTGCGATTGGGATAATAGTGGTACTTGTTATGACCGGAATTCTTGAACCGGAAGTCGGTTTTCAAGGTTTCGCAAATACAGCAACTCTCACCGTTGCCGCCATGTTTGTTTTAAGTGGTGCATTAATTAAAGCAGGAGTAATAGGTTTAATTGCACCGCTGATCACGAAATTATTAAGTAAATCCTATGCGGTTTCTATTTTAGGAATGAGCTTAAGCATTGGCTTTTTTTCCGCTTTTATCAATAATACTCCTGTGGTAGCTACATTTATTCCAATTGTTTCAAGTGCTGCAAAAAAAATAAATCAAAGTGCCACGAAGTATCTCATTCCATTATCATTTGCGGCTATTTTTGGAGGTGCTTGTACGCTTATTGGTACCTCAACCAATTTACTGGTGGCAGGTATTGCTCGTGATAGTGGCATAGATACCTTGAGGTTATTTACAATGTCACCAATTGGTTTAGCTTGTGCTCTGGTCGGAATACTATATTTAACCTTTTTGGGTAAATGGCTTTTACCTAAAGAATCGAAATCTAAACCTTTAAGAGATGAGGATGAAATCAAAGCTTTTTTGACGGAGGTAGAAATTAAAGAATTACCCAATGAAGAAGATAAAGCAATCACTTTAGAGGAGCTTTTTCAGGAAAAAGATATTTCTGTAGGAGTGCGTCAAATAAAAAGGGGAGATCAGGTTATCAACGAGCCTGAAGCATCTGCTTTGCTACAAACAGGCGATATTTTATTAATTGAGGGTAATATTGATAAGGTAAAGAAAATTGTAGCAGATGAGCACCTTGAAATTTTAAAGTCAATAAAAGATAAAAACTTCCCGGAAGAAGAGACTAAAATTCTGGAAATTGTGATTTTACCTGGCGCTGAAATGGCGGAACAGAAGTTGAAAAATATCAATTTTTTAAGAAGGTACCATTCTAATGTTTTGGCTATCCGGCACAGAGGAAGGAGAAGCTATAAAAATTTAGCAGACCAAAGACTTAAAGTGGGTGATGTACTTCTGTTGCAAACCAACGAAAATGGCTATAAATTATTAAAGGATTCTGAAAATAAACCATACCCCGCTTTTATTTCAGTTCAGGAGACAGTGCTGGTAAATACCAACAAGAAAGACTTAGCAATAGTGGGCGCTGTATTACTCGGAACAATTTTGTTAGCAACACTTAATATTTTACCAATTGTGGTAGCCGCATGGGCAGGAGTGGTGATTCTAGCAGTAAGTAAAGTATTTAGTATGACTGACGCTTATCGTTCAATTGATTGGCAGGTTATATTTCTTCTGGCAGGTTCCTTAAGCTTGGGAGAAGCAATGACTAGTACCGGTATCTCTGAATTGATTGCAAATCAAATATTTAGTCTGACGGAGAACACTTTTGGTCCTGTAGTAGTGATTGCAGTCGTTTATTTAATTACATCAGTCTTAACCGAAATCATGTCAAATAATGCAGCTGTGGCTTTAGTTACACCTATTGCCATAGCAGTTGGAGCTTCAATGAATGTTGATCCAACAGGTTTGCTAGTGGCCGTATTAATGGCAGGAAGCGCAAGTTTTATGACTCCCATTGGTTATCAGACAAATACCATGGTTTACAGTGCAGGAAACTATGAATTTAAAGATTTTATTAAAATAGGCACGCCATTAAATGTGTTGTTTTGGATTGTATCTTCACTTTTAATCCCCGTTTTTTTTCCATTCAATTAAGGTAGATAAAGCTTATTTAGGGTAACTGAAGTATGTCAAAACTATATATTTAAATTGATTAAGATTAGTAATCATTCGTTCACATATTCTTAATATTTATCATAAAAATTGTTGAAACACTTATCATCTTCATTAGATTTGCACAATTAGCGGATTGTGAAATATGAATAAAGATCAGGCACAACAGAAGGTAGAGGAATTAAGCGCAAAACTTCATTACTACAATTATAAATATTATCAGGAGAGCATCTCTGAAATTGCTGATTATGAATTTGATATGCTACTAAAGGAGCTTATCGAGTTGGAAGAAAAATTTCCTGAATTCAAATCTACTGATTCTCCCTCCCAACGGGTTGGAGGTACTATTACAAAACAGTTTGATACTGTAGTTCATAAAATACCTATGCTTTCTTTAGGTAATACCTACTCTAAAGAAGAACTTGAAGATTTTGATAAGCGCGTGGCTAAAGGTTTAGATGAGCAAGCATATGAGTATTTTTGTGAACTTAAATTTGATGGAGTAGCTATTAGTTTGCATTATGAAAATGGGACTTTGGTGAGGGCAGTTACAAGAGGAGATGGTACCAAAGGTGATGATATTACCCATAATGCACGTACGATTCGATCTATTCCTTTACGAGTTCGAGGTAACGATTTTCCTGATTATTTTGAGGCTAGAGGAGAGGTGTTTTTACCCAGAGAAGTCTTTAATGAAATCAACAGGGAAAGAGAAGAAAACGAAGAAGCATTATTAGCTAATCCTCGGAATGCCGCATCCGGAACGCTAAAAATGCAGGATTCCGCTGTTGTAGCTAGACGTAAACTTGATTGTTATTTGTATTCTTATGCTGGTGAAAATTTGCATACTAATTCGCACGAGGACGGGATTAAGCAACTAGAGAAGCTAGGATTTAATGTATCGCAAACCTACAGAAAATGTAAAACGGTAGAAGAGGTTTTTACATTTATAAATGAATGGGAAAAGCAACGGATAACGCTACCTTTGGATATTGATGGCATAGTTATAAAAGTTAATAACATTGAACAGCAACAGCAACTAGGTTTTACAGCAAAAAGTCCTCGTTGGGCTATTTCTTATAAATATAAAGCAGAAAGCAGTACAACAATACTAAAGGAAATTACCTACCAGGTGGGCAGAACTGGTGCAGTAACTCCAGTGGCTAATTTGGTTCCGGTTCTATTAGCAGGTACTACTGTGAAACGTGCTTCTTTACATAATGCCAACGAAATTGCCAGATTGGATTTAAGAGTAGGTGATACCGTTCATGTAGAAAAAGGTGGGGAAATTATCCCTAAGGTTACTGCAGTGGATTTGTCGAAAAGAGATCCCGGTATTGAACCCGTAAAGTACTTAACGGAATGCCCGGAATGTGGAACTGATCTGGTGAGGGCAGAGGGTGAGGCTGTTCATTACTGTCCAAATACTAAAGGATGTCCACCGCAAATAAAAGGAAATATTGCACATTACATTCAGAGAAAAGCAGCAGATATTGACTCATTAGGAGAGAGAACCATTCATTTATTGTTTGAAAAGGAATTGGTTAAAAATGTGGCGGACTTATATGAGCTGCAATTTGAGGATGTCTATAAACTGGAAGGTTTTAAAGAGCTAAGTACTCAAAATCTTTTGAATGGAATTGAAGCCTCCAAAAATATTCCGTTCGAGAACATCCTTTTTGGGCTGGGCATTCGTTTTGTTGGCAAAACTGTAGCAGAAAAATTGGCGGAACATTTCAAAAATATTGATAATTTGGCATCTGCTAATTACGATCAATTGATCGAGGTACCTGAGATTGGAGAAAGAATTGCTCAGAGCGTAGTAGATTATTTTCAGGATTCGGACAGAATTGCTTTAATTCAAAGATTAAAGGAGGCGGGACTTCAGTTCGAAAAAATTGAAAAGGAACAGCTTATGGTAAGTAGTGTGCTGGAAGGCAATTCTTTAGTGGTTTCAGGAGTTTTCAATCATTTCGGTCGCGATGAAATCAAAGAAGTAATTAAGCAACATGGGGGTAAAGTGGTATCGGCCATTTCAGGTAAAGTGGATATATTAGTTGCTGGAGAAAATATGGGGCCGGCTAAGAAAGAAAAGGCTGAGAAGCTGGGGGTGAAAATAATTTCTGAAGAAGAATTTCTCTCCATGATAGATTAAAGAAAAAACTGTGATAAAAGATAAGCTATTAAAGTACAGAATTGACAGGGGACAAAAACAAAATAGGTTTTTACACAAGGCTTATGAATATACAAATTTAAAAAAAGTTGGTATTATTTTCTCAATCCTGGATCTTAAGAAGCATGAAGCGGTTAAGCGTTTTATTAAAACTTTAGAAGCAGATGGCATTGAAGTAAAAACACTAGCTTATAAACCAAAGGATACCCAAAACTTTGAATTTTATTTTGACTTTTTTGAAGACAAAGATTTTTCCATATGGGGGGAGGCTAAATCTCATCATATTTTAACCTTCCTGGAGCAAAAGTTGGAATATTTATTTTGTTTAGATGAAGATTTAAATTTATATATGCAGTATCTATTAGTGAAAACCAAATCAACTACAAGAATTGGTGTACTGCAGTCTGAACCCCAAAAAGCAAGGTATTTTGAATTAATGGTAAAACCACGAACCACAGGAGATACTAAATTATTAACAGAAGAGATTATACATTATGTCCGAAAAATATCAGGAAATGAATAAGTTATTTATAGGAGTTGGCCCGGCCTTAATTACTCCATTTAATGAAGATTTAACTATTGATTTTGAAGGATTAAGAAAATTATTGGTACATCTCAAAGATACTGATTATTGGGTGGTCCAGGGAACCACGGGTGAGTCAGTAACTACTACGGAGAATGAAAAAGCTGAAATTTTAGAATTTGTTAAGGCAAATAATCCGGATAATAAGCCCTTGGTTTATGGTCTTGGAGGTAATAATACACAGTTGCTGGTTAATTCCATATCCAAAACAGATTTGGATGGTGTTTCAGCAATTCTTTCAGCTAGTCCACAATACAATAAACCTTCGCAAGCAGGAATATATCAGCACTTTGTGACACTTGCAGAGGCTTCTCCGGTTCCAATTATCTTATATAATGTACCTGGACGAACTGCATCAAATATGACTGCTGAAACCACCCTTGCTCTGGCTAATCATCCAAATATTATCGGTATAAAAGAGGCTTCTGGTAATATGGAGCAGTGCATGAAAATTGCTTCTGAAAAGCCTGATGATTTTCTTTTAATTTCAGGTGACGATTTATTAACCACCTCATTGATTAGCTTAGGTGCAGTTGGCATTATATCAGTAATGGCAAACGCATTTCCTACTACCTTCTCAAAGATGACTCATTCAGCTTTAAAAAACGACTATTCTGCAGCGCAGAAAGCGCTTTTTAGTCTTTTGAAAATAAATACCTTGATGTATGAAGAAAGTAATCCTGTGGGTGTAAAAGAAGCTTTGCAACAATTACATATTTGCGAAAATTATGTGAGAATGCCATTGCTTCCGGCCAGCGAGGAATTAAAAGAAAAAATCAAGCAAATTCTATCACAGGTTAAGTTGAAATAACATACTTGATTTCGGTTAGCAATGATTATGGTTTAGCAACAAAACCATATACCATTTTGAAATCAAAACTGGAATTACTGATCCAGCGCTTTTTTATAAGTGTCTAATGCTCTTTCCCTGGCAAATTTGTGCTCAACAATGGGTTCTGGGTATTTTTCAGTATTTATTTCCGGAACCCATTTTTTGATATACTTCTTTTGTGCATCAAACTTATCTGTCTGGCTATACGGATTGAAAATCCTGAAGTAGGGCTGAGCATCGGTGCCCGTTCCGGCTGCCCACTGCCATCCACCATTATTGGAGGCTAGTTCGTAGTCCAGGAGCTTATCTCCGAAATAAGCTTCGCCCCATCGCCAGTCAATCAGTAGGTGTTTTGTTAAAAAGCTTGCTGTTATCATTCTGACTCTATTATGCATGTACCCAGTGGCATTTAATTCTCTCATTCCTGCATCTACTATGGGATATCCAGTTTTACCCTCACACCATTTTTTAAAATCTTCTTCATCATTTCTCCAGGGAATATGATCATATTTGGACTTAAATGCAGCATCTACCACATGAGGGTAATTTCCTAAAATCATGCTGTAAAATTCTCTCCAGATTAATTCATTGAGCCAGGTTTCATTCAAATTTCTAGCTCTTTCAACAGCTTCCCGAATGCTGACAGTACCAAATCTTAAATGAATACCTAATCGGCTTGTTCCATCTTTAGCAGGGTAATCTCGCTGCTTATCGTACTTCTTAATAATCTCTTCGGGATAATCTTTAACAGGAATGAAAGTATCACTTTTTTCAAATCCGATGTCTTCTATTTCAGGAAATTCGGATTTAAACGAAAAGAATTTGTCTTTCTTTAAAGTTACATCGTATGGATGGCTATATCCTGAATTGAACTTTTCCAGCCATTTATTTTTGTAGGGGGTAAAAACCTTGTAAGCTTCATTTGACCCATTGACGATTTCTTCCTTTTCAAAAATGACATGGTCTTTGAAATCAAAGAAACCAATACCATTTTGTTGCAAAATATTGTCAATTTTTTGATCCCTTTCCTTTGCATATGGCTCATAATCTCTGTTGGTGAATACAGACTCAATATTATAATTTTTAACTATTTCTTTAAATATATCTTCAGGTTTACCATGTTTTATCAACAGACCGGAGTTTAACTTTTGCAGTTTTTGATCCATCTTCTGCAATGTTTGATATAAAAAAGTGATTCGAGCGTCTTTTTTGTCACTTAGTTTATCAAGAATTTCTGTATCAAAAATGAATATTGGCAAGACGGGATTGCCATCTTTTTGAGCATAGTGTAAACCGGCGTTATCAAAAAGTCTTAAATCTCTTCTGAACCAAAAAATATTTACTTTTTCCACAAACTATAAATTTAGAATTCAATTATATAACCTGTTGCACCGTAGATGGTTTCAATTTTATGAGTTTTCATCATCTTCCCGGAGTACTGCCTTGGACTTACTTTCTATCAATTCCTTCTCATTTTCATCATCTTTTTTGTTATTGTCCGAAGGCGCTTGCTTATCCGTCTTTTTTGTGCGCTCAAAAATTTCTCTTAATTGGTCAAAACTAGTTACATGAATCAAGCTAACTCCTGTGCTTGTAGAAGCTGTATTATTAAATCTGTCGATTGCGTTAAAATTGGTTCTATTATATATTTTTACGCGCAATTTGCCGTCATTGGTGAGCAAATATTCAACCGACCAATCTCCTAATATCCCTAAAATTTCCTGATTTACATCATCTGTTGGACCTTGCGTAAATCCTCCATCTCTGGTAACTCTTAATCTGCCATCCAGAAAACTATAGGAGAGTCTTAATTGAAAAGTATTGAATTGTTCACTATCGAAAGAACCTAAATCTACATCTATTTCCAGGTTATCATCAATTTGCGTGACCCAATAACTTAGCTGGTTGGAGAGAAACTCGCTCACCGAATTACCCACAGAGCCACTTACAGCAAATGAAGCCCTAGGTGACAATCTTCTTAGTATAATTAAGCTAAAAACTTGTCGCTTTAACTCCTGCTCATCAGCTTCTAATTCTGCTTTAAATGAGGCCATTTCAGTTCCTAAAGCAAAGGGCTGACCGGTGGCAGAAATCACATTGTCAGGATATCCGGTAATATCTATTTCAAAATCTACTTCTGGCTGCAGTAAATCTCCTTGTAAATCCAGTTCCACACGTGCGGGATAACGTCTTCGCAGCTCTGGACTGGAGTGATACGAGGTGTCAACAATAATTGGAAGCAATGAAATATTTTGCTCATATATCGCTTTTATATCTAAATTACCACCATATGGATCTCCATCCCATGAAATTCGACTACCTGGCTGGATTTTAAATTCCTTGTTGATAATATTATAGAGCGTAAAATTGTAGCCTCCTTCAGTAAGCGTATAATCTCCCAACATAGTAAAAGCGCCATTGGTATCAATATTTAAGCTTACATCGCCATTACCTCTTCCGCGGATTATATCACCTGCTTTCAGATCGAAAATAATCTCAGCATAGGCATCGGGGGTAATTTCCAGATCAAAGTTCAGGTTAACTCCAGTTATATCAACTTCTTCAATTACATTAAATGCCCCTTCTTTTCTATTTGCAGTGTCTTTAACGTTGATAAAATGAATATAGTCCTCCTGAGAGACCGAGGAGGTGCTTTCAACCGGAATAAAGAGACGAGTACCTTTTTCGGTTCTTGCATTTGCCTCAATGGTTAAATTTTCGGTGGGGCCAATAAAGCTCACATCTCCACTTGCATAGGCACTTCCATAGTATAATTGATTATCGTTAGCCGTGGTGTTTAGCACCTGGAAGGAATTCATGCGCCCCCGCAAATCAAGAGATAGATCCGTAAAGCCATTATGTAGTAAATCACCACTTAAATTGGCATTTGACCCTTGGTTATCAACTAATTGCATATCAACAAATGATACTTTATCCTGGTCAAATGCAATATCTCCTGAAAAATTATAGTAGGTGTTTAAATAATTTACCTTCAGAGCACCATTTGATACAGCTCCAACTCCCTTTATTATAGGATAATTGAGATTTCCGGTGATTTTAAATTGGCCGTTAATTTCTCCATTAATTTCAGAGAAAATGCTATTGATAAAAGGTTCGGCCACTATTAAGTTAGCATCATTCAATTGCGCATTTAAATCCAATGAATTAATTTCTGCATTGGGCTCATAGGTCCCTCTTATAGAGATGATGTCTTTATCATTTCTGTTTACCATAAAATTCATATCCAGTTTTTTGCTCTGGGCTTTCCATTCTGTAATGCCGGTAATATCTCCTATCATGAATTCATCAATGAAAAGAGAATGTATATCAATATCGCTATCTATAATGTACTCTTTCTTGTAGGTTTGAATTTTAACAAAACCATTTATATCACCTTTAAACTCTCTATTTAAAGTGAGGCTATTGATGTTTTCTAAATTGAAGCTGTCAATTTCTACGTTGAGATATTTAGAGGAATCCTGGGAGAGTTCTCCATTGATAAGAATGTTTTGCTGCGAAGTTCCGATTCCAAAATTGTTAAATATGTAGCTGTTTTCTGTAATAGTCAATTTATTTTTAGGCTTGAATTTCCATACATTACTCAACGCATTTATTCTGGAAGGTCTCATCTCTATAGAAGTGCTATCTTCCAGAAAAGTGATGACGCCTGCTACATCTAAATCACTGTCGTAGGTTGGTTGTTGCATAAATGCATTAAAATCTATTGTATTTCCTTTCCAAACCAATTCTGCTTCAATGTTTTCTGTGTTTAGAGACTCTGAGAATTGCTGAGACCTGGAATAGATGTAGCCCATTCCTAAAACATCCCTACTGCTGTGATCTTTTGAAAAGGTTAATTCTACTTCGTTATTACGAAAGGCAATTTTATTGTAATTGAGAGAATCAATTTTTGAGGATACATTAAAAATACTGTTCTGCCCATTAGAAAAACTGCCTACCACATTAGTCCCTGGTTTAATATAGAGCTGTGGCAGAATCAATTTTAGAAGCGGATTAATTTTCTTGATATTTAAATCGTAAAGCACCTGGTAATTATTATACTGCGCATTCGGGTCTATTGTACTATAATACTCGTCCAGCGCTTCTTCATCATTTTTGATGTTTAGTCGAAATTCTTCTATTAATGTATTGAAATCTTTATACAATTCGCTGAAATGATATTTTCCATTTATAGAACCTGTTATCAAATCCGATTGTATATATAAGTTCCTGTAATCATTAGTTTTTTCAGTATTGATGTTAAGGGTATCCAGCGTAAAAACATTGCCTTTATATTTGGCATATACATTTCTTAAGTAAGCATCACCCACAACGCTATCAAGCCTTATACCGCTTCCATCCAATGTGCCGGAGGCTTTAATGATTATATCTTCATTAGTAATATTGAGGGATTTTAAGTTAATGGTATCTAAATCTGCAACCACATTCACTATATTTTTATTATCTCGTAGGTCAACTGAACCTTCCATACCTAGTTTCAGCAGAGGATCTTTAATGTTGAGTTTCCCACTAAAAAACTCCCTTGAAAGCCGAGCATTTGTACTGATGTTTTGGTAATTATATCCGTAGACCCCAAGAGTTGAAATATTAGCATTTAACTGAATATTTGCCGTTGATAAAGTAATTCCTCTTCCGTTTACATTACCAGTCATTTGAACTCTCTGAAACAAGGAATCTTCCTCTAAGAATGCTCCTAAATCGAAATTAAAGGTGGAAAGGCTTCCACTGTACTGTGTAAGAGCAACATTGTCTGAAACTTTGAGGTTTATATCTGACTCCACCCTGCCCAGCTGCGTATCAAATACGCCATTGGCTACAAAGTCGTTTGGAAAACCTATGAAATTTCCAAAGAAATTAATGGTACCTAAAGCTTGAATTCTTCTGTTGGTGAGGCTATCATTTACATACTGTGCTACATCTTCAGGTGTTAATTTGGCACTATTGAGATTAAAATTGATAAAGGCTTCTGATGATTTTGGTAAACCATCCATTTCCAGCCTGCCATTTAAACTGCTATTATTTCCAAATTTAAGATCGAGATTGCGTGCTGTGAAATTTTTTATTTTACCACGAAATTTAGTAGTAAGGTTAACTTTTTCTGTATACCTACTAACATAAGGGGCAAAATAGGCTAAATCTCTGGCATAGAGGATAGTGTTTTCAAAATTTGCTGCTACATCAACAGAATCAACAAAATAGGAGAGATTTTTCATTGAGTTGTAGGTAAAAACAATTGAGTCTCTAATTATGCTTTCATTTATTTCGAGATTAAGTTGAGTCAATGCTAATTTGCTTTGAGATATTTCAAAATCTGCCTCAATGTTTTTTATTGTCAATCCGGATATTGAGTCACGGGCAGTCAGTCGGTTAATATCCGTTTTAATAGTATCTCTCTGACTGGAAAAGTTATAAAATTCAGCATTTAAATCATTTAAAATGAATTGATTATAATTAAAACCGTCTTTAATACTATCTACGTCATTATTGATAATGCCAAGCTGAATTTCATCTAGTATAATATGCTGAATCAATAAATTTTTTGGATGGGTATTGCTGCTTTTATCTTTTTTGACGGTGAGCTTGTTAATGGCTTCAATTAAGTAGTCAATATTAAAATAATTATCTCCTTTGTTTCTAACCAAGTTAACTTTACCCTGCGACAAGGTAACATCATCAAAAAATATGTTTTGGACGCTGATTAGTTTCTTAATGTCGTAATTAATGGATAATTCCTGAACATTAATAAAATCTGTATTATCTGTATTTTTAACTTCTAAACCAGTAATAGTCACCTGGTCAAACCAATCAATATTGATTCGATCTATAGTAAAATCGAAACCTAGTTTTTCACTTAAATATTGGCTTCCTTCCTGCGCTACTCTTGTCTGTATATAGGAGGATTGCATCGCCAATACGATAATGCTTAGCACAAAAAAGATGATAAGGAAGAGCCATAAAATTGCTTTTGCTATACCTTTTTTAATACCTTGCGATATATTTTTTTCCTCTTTCAATATATGGATTTAACTATTTTAGCAATAGAGTCATCATGTGACGAAACATCTGCCGCTGTAATTCAAAACGGGAAAGTACTTAATAATATAGTTGCAACACAATCAGTTCACGAGAAATACGGGGGAGTAGTTCCTGAATTAGCATCAAGAGCACATCAGCAACATATAGTTCCTGTGATTGACCAAGCACTTTCGGATGCAAATATAGATAAGAATGCCCTAAATGCAGTAGCTTTTACCCAAGGTCCTGGATTATTAGGAGCATTATTAGTAGGTAGTAGTTTTGCGAAATCGTTAGCTTCGGCATTGAAAATTCCTTTAATAGGGGTTAATCATATGCAAGCACATATTTTAGCCCATTTTATTGATGAGCCTAAGCCTAAATTTCCTTTTTTATGTTTAACTGTAAGTGGTGGACACACTCAAATTGTAAAAGTAAATGATTACCTTGATATGGAAATATTGGGTGAAACACAGGATGATGCAGTAGGGGAGGCCTTTGATAAAATTGCTAAAATAATTGGATTACCTTACCCGGGTGGGCCTATGATCGATAAATATGCGCAGTCAGGTAACTCATTGGCTTTTCCATTTCCTGAAACTGAAATGCAGGGATTTAACTACTCCTTCAGCGGCATTAAAACAGCAGTGTTGTATTTTTTGCAGCGTGAAAGTCAAAAAGATGCAAGCTTTGTGCAAACACATTTAAATGATATCTGTGCCAGCGTGCAACATCGTTTAATTACCACCTTATTACAAAAGTTGAAAAAAGCAGCTAAACATACTGGAATTAAGCAAATTGCCATTGCTGGAGGGGTATCAGCTAATTCTTACCTAAGAAAAACACTAAAATTAGAAGGTGATACCTTAAATTGGGACGTTTTCATTCCAAAGTTTGAATATTGTACCGATAATGCCGGTATGATTGCCATATCTGCGCATTATAAATATCTGGAAAAAGATTTTCTGGGAATGGATGCCGCACCGCAACCCAGAATGAAATTTTCGGTTTAGAAGTATATATGAAGCAAGTATTTGAATCAGGCGACATCAAAGAACATTCCTTTTTTGTGACGAATAATGATGTTGCCAGGTTTGAAAAGCAAGATGTGCATCCAGTTTGCGCCACATTCACCTTAGCAAGGGAGATTGAATGGTGTACTCGCTTATTTGTACTTGATATGCTGGAACCAACAGAAGAAGGTATTGGAACTCGCCTGCTTATCAATCATCAGTCGCCAGCCTTAGTGAATGACAAAGTGCTCATTACTAGTAAAATTATTTCTATTATCAATAATGAGATTAATTGTTCATTCATTGCAACCGTAAATGATCGAATAATTGCAAAAGGGGAAACCAGCCAAAAAATATTATCAAAGGAAAAAATTAATACTATTTTTAAACATCTAAACTAATTTGACTCCTTCATTTTGGAATGTTAGCCAGTAATAAATATTAGACGTTTCCTTTTAATCATGCGGGAGGATTAGTTAATTTTAGATTTGAGAATCAAGTTATATGACGGATAAGAAAAATTTTAGTACTTCTATATTAGTTAAGAATAAAAAAGCACGCTATGAATTTGAATGGCTAGATACCTACATTACCGGCATTGTGCTCCAGGGTACCGAAATTAAAGCTATTAGATTAAACAAAGTGAATTTACAGGAATCTTACTGCTACATTCATAGAAATGAAGTTTTTGTACGTGGCTTGCATATCGGTCAATATGAATTGGGTACCCATTATAATCATGAAGAAAAACGTGAGCGCAAATTACTTCTCAAAAAACAAGAGATTGCCAAGATTAAGAAAAGAATGGAGGAAAAGGGACTTACTTTAATTCCTACAAAATTATTTCTTACTAGCAGGGGTTTAGCTAAATTAGAAGTTGCATTAGCGAAGGGGAAAAAGATCCACGATAAGCGAGATAGCATCAAAGATAAAGATGTGAAAAGAGAATTGTCAAGGATGAAATTCTAATATATGATTGAAAAAGGCCAGAAAGGTATAAGTAGGTTAAGTGTTATTCCTGTGAGGAAAGAAGGATCTGATGCTTCAGAAATGGTTACTCAGCTTTTATTTGGGGATCATTACGAAGTTGTGGAATGTGATTTAACTGCAAAATGGGTGAAAATACAGATCCACTTTGATGGTTATATGGGCTGGATTGATAGCAAGCAGTTTCATGCCATTTCTGATCAATATTTTGAGCAGGTAAACCATTCTGACTACAAGATTTGTGTAGATTTGACCGCATCTATTTTATATAAAAAGAGTTTATTGCCGGTCACAATAGGGAGTATTATCCCTATTTCAACTAATGAAATTTTTCAAATTGAAGAGCATTTAGGGTTTAATGGAGAGGCAAAAAGTTTGAGTGCCAGAAGGGACTTTGAGTATTGCAGGTCTATTGCCAATAAATACCTAAATGCACCCTATCAATGGGGAGGCAAATCACCTTTCGGGATTGATTGTTCTGGATTTACGCAAATGGTTTTTAAAATCTGTGGTTATAATTTGTTGAGAGATGCAAGCGAGCAAGTTAATCATGGAAAGATAGTTGATTCACTTAAAGAAAGTAAACCAGGCGATTTGGCATTTTTTAGAAACGCAGAAAAAAAAGTGATACATGTAGGCATTTTACTTGAAAATCAGAAAATTATTCATGCGTCAGGGAAAGTAAAAATTGATTTAATAGATGAAAATGGTATCTTCAATATTGAACAAAATAATTATACACATTATTTAACAGATATAAAGAGAATTTTGGCATGAAATAAGCCTGTTTAGGGTGACGTTTATCAGGCGAATTGATATTTCATGCATTGTGGAAAAACAAAAAGCGCATGAAATGAGCATAAATCTGGCATCCTTTATATTCCCATTGAGGAGGAACAGATTTACGAGAATTCCATGTGACTTATGGAAAAAAACATAAACACATGAAAATTGGTAGTACACGAGCCCTTGTATTAAATCAGGATTATAGTCCTGTGACCGTATGTAACATACAAAAAGCATTTTTGCTGGTTTTCTTGAAAAAAGCGGAATTAGTGGCAACAGATGAAATGTTAAAATTAAGAAGTATTTCAAAAGCTTACCCCTTTCCTTCAGTTATTCGATTAATTAATTACGTGAGTATGCCCTATAGAGGGGTGATGCTTACCAGGCAGAACATCTTTAAGAGGGATGCTCATAGTTGCCAGTACTGTGGGTCCGACAAAGACCTCACTCTTGACCATCTCATCCCTAGATCAAAAGGCGGTAAATCCTCATGGAATAATCTGGTAACAGCCTGTAAAAGATGTAATGCCAGAAAAGGCGATAATAAGCCTGAGGAAAGTGGTTTAAAACTAAGCAGGCTGCCCTTTAAACCAAGCCATGTTATGTTTATCCGAGATTTTTCCGGCACCGTAAGCGAGCAATGGCTGCCCTACTTAAAAACTAAGAAGTTAACTGCTTAAGAGTTATTTGAATTGATTGTTAAATCAAGTCAGCTTTGCGCCATAGGCATCCCTTTGGGACAAACAAGGAGGAGACATAAGTTTAAAACTTATAGGACTCAGAACAGTTTCCGTTTAGTTGATTTTTAAGTGGAATTTTTAAACTCACGCCAAGATTCGTCCTCAAGAAACTTGATAGGGAAGGTTTAAATTACAATTGATTTATTTTGGACATTCACATAGTTTTTTAAAGTAATATTGAAGAATAATTATTGTTTATGGTATAAGAAATTACTTCTTATCTTTTTCTCTTCTTTCGCTCTCTTTGAAAATGACCCTTTATTAAAATAAACTTTATAAGAAAATGAAGGAATAATGGGGAAAAAGCTCAACTGGTAACGTTTTAATGGTTGATCATCAAAATACTCAAGCGAACCCAAACCAAAATCATTGTTGTCGCTGATGTGATAGTAGTTTAAGTACGGATTCTGCCTGCTATAAGCATTGTAGATTGAAAAGGTCCATACGGCTTTATTTCCTCTTCTGGTGATTTTGTTATAATTAAATCCTAAATCCAGTCGATGAAAATCACGCATTCTTGCGGAGTTCCTCTCTCCATAAATCAATGTTCTTCTTTCTACATCTTGCTCAAATGGATCAGGGGTTATACGAAGACCTACGGCAGGAGTGAAGGGCAGCCCTGTCTGGTAAGTCCAGTTAGCAGAAAAATCCCATTTTTCATTAAGCCTGGTACTGATGTTAATAGCAAAATTATGTGGACGATCGTATTCAAAAACATAAGCAAGCCCATTATTGATTTCAGGAAACTGGTATTCTGTTCTTGACAAGGTGTATGAAGCGAAGCCGGTCCATTTTCCTTCAGTTTTCTTTACCATAGTTTCCCAACCCATGCTTTCCCCTTTTCCATTTGAGGTAATCTTATTTTTCCAGTTAGAGTCGCCTAATACTGCCGCAATACCTTCTTTATATGTAGTTAAGTTTCCTAAATTTTTATAATAAACAGAACTTTCCAGCAGCCATCCATTATTACGAAAATTACTTCTATACCCTATAGAATATTGGTCAGAAGAAGATGATGGTGCATCTTCATCTGCTGGTATCCAAATTTCATTAGCTCCTATATCGCCTATCGTATATAAAAGATGAGCATACTGATTGGCCCGGGTGTATCGAGCCAACAACCAACTATAGGCGTTTAATCCTATAGCTAATTGAGCACGTGGTGCAAAATCAAAGGAGGAATAATCTTTATTTTGATAGTAATTCAACCTGCCACCTGCCTGAAGCGAACTGTTTTCCCAGAAATCTAAGTTTTCATCAAAATATATGGCACTTTCCCAAACAGGTATGGGTTCATTGTTTGTGATGATGTTAGAATTGTTGGTAATATTAGGCTGATGGATTTTATGAGATAGTTGGGCACCAAACTGGGTGGTTAGGCTATTACTATGAAAATATTTCCAATCTGATTGTAACCTGTTATCAGTAAGCGTGGAACGAAATCGATTATCAAACCTGGCCTGGTCATCGTCTTTTTGTTCAAAATACAAGTTCATTTTTTTAAGTCGATATCGTACAACCGACAGACTATTTTCTCCTATTAACTTTGAAGTGGGCTGATATCTCCATTGGGCGGCACCCAGCCAGTTGCCCCAGACAGTCTGCTGTCGGCTTCTACCTACTTCACCTTGAATAGGCGAAGCAGCTTCAGCCCAGTAGTTCATATAATCGTCACCTTGAAATAAGTTAACTGAGAAGGTGTTTTTATCATTGTATTTATAGGTAAATTTCCCATTGATGTCGTGAAAGCCATAAGCAAAAGTAAAGTCATTTCCTGCAGATAATGTAGTGCCTAAAGCCATTAAACCATCAATTAGGGTTTTTCTGGCGCTGAACATGTAGGTAGCTTTTTTGTTGAATGCAGGACCTTCCACCATTACACTTGTTAACATGGGGCCAATGCTGAAGTTGCCTTTAAACTCTTCAGCATTTCCCTGATATTGGGACAGGCTAATGATGGAAGAAAGTTTTCCACCATAGCGAGCTGGGAAAGCCTCTTTATAAACGTCCATCGAATTAATCATATCAGAATTGAAAACAGAGTAAAATCCTCCAAGATGATTGACATAAATCAGTGGAATGTTATCAATCATATACAGGTTTTCACCTGGACTACCACCTCGGACAATTAATTGACTGCTTCCTTCATTTTGTGCGGTAATTCCGGGAAAAAGTTGCACGGCTTTTAAAACATCAGGTGCTGCTCCAATTGTAGGTATTGATTTAAAATCTTCTGATTTAAGCTGAGTGATAGGTTGAAAAACATCCCGAACGCCCTTTACACGCACCTCTTTTAGTTCTGTGTCCATTTCTAAATCAATCAATAGCTTTTGGCTGTTGGAGGCTACATAATAGATCTGACTTTTATATCCAGAATAGGAAATTTTAAGTGAATCTTCAATATTGGCATTCAAGTTGAAATAGCCATTGTGGTCTGTAACTATCCCTTTCTGGGTATTTAAATTGATAATGTGCGCTCCGATTAACTTTTCTTTCCCGGAAGCATCTCTTACATAACCCGAAACACTAGTCAGCTGCGAGAAGACCGGTGTCATATTTAGTGACAGTAAAAGTACTACTGTGAAGCCTAATAAAACTTTTTTAGTCAAACTCATTGGTCAAAATAGTTTTCAGTGCCAGAAGGGTAAATTGTATCAGTTTTCACTAGTGAATAACCTGCATTAATGCCATATGCACCATCGATATTATCGAAATTTGATATAGCAGCTTGATTTCCAGAGCCAATAATTGGGTATTGGCTCGCTTCATACTGATAATTCTGTTTTATAAACTCGAAGTAAGCTTCATTTAAAGTCCATAACTCGACCACCAATGGGTACAGAGTAGCGGTTAATGGGCCTCCACTTCCAGAAGCACTTCCTGTGGTATAATTGATCACCACTTTCTGACTGCTTCCCGTCATTAACTCGTTTGAAAATAATGGTATCGAAACTCCTTCATTTAAAATAAGTGGATCTTCGATATTAAGTAGAAATGCAGTATTACTCCATTCAGATCTGCTGAGAAGCTTTATGTTTACGAAAAAGTACTCCTTTACCGGGTTATTAGGAACCTCAATAATAATAGCCGGATGACTAACCCCTTCTTCATCAGTACCTGCTACATCTAAATGCTCGATGCTCAAAATGGGTTGAGGAGCAGGAATTATTTGGTTGAAACTAGTGATCAATTCGTCAGAAGCATTGTAAACAGTAAAATGAAAGTCCATATTAGTCTCAATTATTTGATTGAGGCAATAAGTAGCAGTGCTATCAACATAAATTAAATCAAAGGCTCCGCTTTCAGTATTTAGTTGCACTTTAGCATTTTCAATAGGAGGATTGCCAATTCCGTTAACAGATGTTGTTCGCTTAATTTCTACTTCTATACTGTCGCCAGCTACCATTAGATTATGAATCACCCAGTTGTCATCGAAATTCGGGAAATCTTCCTGTATCAGTTTCCTACAGGAGGAGAGGGAAAGAAAAAGAAAAATAGTGCAAATAATTTGTAGTTTATTCATCATCAGAATTTTACGCTTATGCCGTATCTATATTTAGGAATGAAGCTAAAGTCTTCCTTCGCTTCCCTTATGGTGGTATTGTACTCAGTAAAAAGGCCCCAGTGCCTGAAGAAGTGATAGGCTAATCCAGCACCAAAATCATAATCAAAGTGGTGTTGCTTTTGCTCTATAGCATTACCTGGAATAACGGTGAATAGACCCCCTGTTTTAAAAGTAAGATATAAATCGAAGCGGAAACGATGACCTTCCGGAATTATGAGTTGTAAAGGATGAAGATTAGCCTGAATACCATATTTAATGTCAATAGTAGAAATAGGTCTTATAAAAAAGCCTTGTGGAGGGGGTGCAGGAACTTCAACTCCGTAACTACCTGGTTGAGTACCTATATATCCCCCAACTTCCAAAAAAGACATCACTCCTTTATTATATTCCATTTGCCACAGATGTTCCCTTTTGAATGTAAACGTTTTATACATACGGTGCGATACTTTTATATTATGTCTTCCCTCTAAGCCTTCTGTTTTTTGTGCTTTGAGTGAACTGTAGAGCAGAAGTAAGCCAGAAATAAGGAAGAGGACTGTGAGCTGTTTTGGTTTCATATGTCATTAAACTGCAAATGTATATAAAATATTATTTACGAAATACTAATATTTTTTGAAAAGCAGATTTTTTTTCAGACCGCATAAACCACTCTTAACTCAATATTACATATGTTGCTAACTTCGAAAGCTTTCAATTTCCAGTTATTTCAATCTTAATTTTGGATTTGAAAGGATTAATGTCATAGGATCATAATCTCTTAATAATGTCACTTTATGCTACAATTTTACTAGAAAACGCTTCATGAATTACATTTAATTAAAAAAATAAGCCTGAATTTTACATGCAAAGCAACTTAAAGGTGATGCATCAAAAGGTGTAGGTGTTAAAAAGGGTAATAATTTTTATAGTAGCTAATTCTCCAATCCATCGCATCTTTTTTCTGTGGCTTTATTTTATTTTAAACCAAATTCAAAAATTATAATGAGAAAACTTTTGACAACGATAGCAATAGTAGCCTTAACAATCCTGTTTTTTTCTAATTGTACTAAACAAGAACCTCTTGATCCATTAGAGGACGATGAAAATACTATTAGTGATGAAGAAGCATCTGAAGAGGATACTTTAGGAAGAAATTTGACTGAATGGGAGGTTTTGTTCAGAGATGATTTTACTACACGAGGTATTTCACAAGACAATTGGATATTTGAAAATAGTCGCTCTGATTATAATTCTACTCAGACTACAGATTACAGATCTGACCAGGTAGATTATTTGCGATGGGATAATCGTGATGTAGCAGCGCTCTCTGCTGTCAAAAGCGGAAATAGGTTTCGTGCAGGTCATATTAAATCTAAAGCACAATATGGACCTGAGCTAAATCAGGAGATTAGCTTTAAAGCCATATTTAAATTATTAGCAGAAAATGGAAATAATCAGGATGGATCTGTGCGATTTGTAGATTTTAATCAAACATATGGTCTGTGGCCGGCTTTCTGGACTGTCGAAGAAAATGGATGGCCCACAAAAGGGGAGATAGACATCATGGAAGGCTACTCTTACGGCAACAGCGCAAAGTTTGCCAGTAATATATTTTATGGCACCACCGTTGGCACAAGCACTTTATCTCATAGTAATACTGTTCATGAGTACCTTTTAGCAGGTGGAAGTGATGGGTGGCATACTTTAGAAATGCGCTGGATGAATGATAGAGGTATTGAGAGCATACAAGTTTTGGTGAATGATGAGCTAAAGAAAACTTATGATAATGATACTGACCCAAACCTGGAACTTCAAAATTTTACCCCACATAACATTATCTTTAATTTAAATGTAGGTCATGATGGAGCTATTTTTGATAACAATCTAATAGATGGCTTTACAAAAGCTTATTTTTTTATTGATTGGGTGGAAGTCTCAAGAAGAGAGATTACATATCAACAATAAAACGAGGTTCGAAAGTACGTTATAGGTGAGTCTTGTTTAAGTAGCCCATGCGCGTACTACGAAAAGGTTAAGTGAAAATTCTGTACAGGAGAATAGATAGTCCTTATTAGTGAAAGAGATGACTCTTAAAGAAACGGAGGGGTAGATGAGCAAGTGTAACGAAATATCGAACTTTATAGGCCCAAGACCGCATGCCATTTTGTTTAAACAGATTTTAACTTAACTTTATAAATTAATTATATTTCAATAGTTAGCTTTTACTTCAATTTATTTTCTGAATTACCATTATCAATACTGCCTTTATCTGATGAAAATCACATATTGAGAGTTTTTTAGATTGCTTGCTATCTTTTAAAAATACAAAAGTGCCTTTGCATAAATTTTCGAAAAACGTAAAAAGTTAAATTTTTCGTGATAAAAGAGTATGGTATTCACAAAGTAAAATAATGATATTTAGATATTATTATGAATAAGATGAAAGTCAAAATTTTAATTATACTTTATTTAAGCAGTCTCAATCTATTATTTTCTCAAGCTAAATTTGAAAATTACCAGTTTAGGAGTATTGTTGAAGCTTCTTCAAAAAGAGCCATAACAGCTATTATAAAAGACAAGAGTGAGTTTATTTGGATAGGAACTGATGGGTCAGGACTTTTCCGGTATGATGGCCTCAACTATATTAGATTTCAGACGGACTATACAGAAGAAACTGGTATAAATAGTGACTTTATACACTCATTACTGGTAGATATTAATAATAGATTATGGGTTGGGACAAGGGAAGGGCTCTGTCATTATGACAGAGATTTCGACACCTTTAGAAAGGTAGATATCAACAGAGGCCAACCGGTTACAGTAAGGAGTATCATTGAAGATAATAATGGCAACCTTTTATTAGGGACTAATAACTTAGGCTTATTTAAATTAAATCCTGAAAATCTTGAATCTACGCAGATTGCACCTGAGCTGCTGCTCAGAAGTGATTTTCAAGTTTCATCGTTTTCAAAAACAAGTACTGGATTTATATACATCGGCTCTAATTATGGTTTGTATGGTCTGAATAATGAATATCAGACAACCCAGATATTCAAAGACAAATTTAACAAACTCCCTATATCAGCTTCAATTGAATGTATGCTTATCGATCAGCGAGGATTTCTTTGGGTTGGAACAACCACGCAAGGATTAATGAGAGTAAAGCCCGATAACGATAATTACAAATTTGATGTCTTCCCGATTACTGAAAATAAGGTGTTATCTATTATCAATACGAAACCTAACTTCATTATTTGTGGAACTGAAAATGATGGTTTGATCATACTAAATGAAACAGGGCAGGTTCATAAAAAGTATTTACATAGTAAATACAACGAAAACAGTTTAAAATCTAATTCAATTTGGTCACTATATGAGGATGATGAGCATAGAATTTGGTTGGGTTACTACAATAAAGGTTTAGGGGTTTTTAAAAATCCGAGTAGTAGGTTTAACGCAGTTGAAGCATTACCCAACATTGAGAATTCCTTGCAAACCAGCACAGTGACTTCTGTGGTAAAGGACCAGTCAGGAAAAATATTGATGAGTAGTGAAGGCGGAGGAATTGATATCTTTAACCCTGATGATAAGACTTTTATACATGTAAATGAACAAAATCAAAAATTTTTCGCGGGATTAGATGCGAATGATATTCAATCGATTTTCATTGATAGTAGGCACTCTATATGGTTAGGAAGTTGGAGTAAAGGAATCTATTTTGTGCGAAAAGGTAGCACAAATTTCAAAAATTTCAATATATCGAATACTTCTGGGTTAAAATCTAACAGAGTACTGACCTTTTCAGAAGACTCAACAGGGAAAGTGTGGATAGGCACGTTTAATGAAGGCTTACATTATTACGACCCCGCAAAAGAGGACTTTTTTCATTACAAATCTACCACCTACGCTGAATATGGTTCAGATAACGTCTACATAAGAAAACTGCTTGTCGATTCCGACAATGTTCTGTGGATTGGTACTATTTCAGGACTATTCAAATTGGATTTAAATTCAGACTCAGGCTTGAAGATAGAATCTATGCGAAAGAAAATGATGAAAGACTTAAAAAATCATAATGAAATACAAGTGATCCTTTCCATTTTTGAATCCAATGACAAAACTATTTGGATAGGTACAGATGGTGCAGGACTTTTCAGTTTCGACAAGGAAGCAAATGATTTTACTAATTACCATTCATTTCCAGACATGAATGAAAAATCTGTGAGATCTATAATTACAGATAATAATGAAAATTTATGGATCAGCGGTGGAAATGGCTTAACCAAATTGGATTTTAAAAACAATAACAGTACAAATTTCACGCGAGAAGATGGTTTATTATCAAATGAATTCAGTAATGATGCAGCATTCAGAGGCAATAGTGGTGATTTATACTTTGGCAACTATGAAGGAATGATTTACTTCGACCCTAATGCAGTTTCCGAAGCTGAGGAGGAGCCCCAATTGTACTTGCTAGACTTTAAATTATTTAATGAATCAGTGAGCCCCAATGAAAACAATTCTCCATTATCCAAAGTGATTTCACAAACAGAGCATTTAATTTTAAATCATAACCAGTCAGTTTTTACGATTGAATATGTTGGAATTGACTATAATGATTCCAGAAAAAATGAGTATGCTTATTTTTTGGAAGGTTTTGAAGATGATTGGAATTACGTGGGAAATAATACCTCAGCGACCTATACTAACTTAGAACCGGGCAATTATGCTTTTAAACTGAAATCTTTTAGTAGGGGAGAAGAATTGAACCCGGAGATATTAAGTTTAAAAATTACAGTTTTACCTCCGTGGTGGAAAACATACTATGCTTATAGCCTGTATATATTACTGTTAGCACTATTTTTATATGTTATTGCTAGCATATATAAAAACCGAATTGAAGCAAAGCAAACGGTAACTTTAGAAAGGGAAAAAGCAGTTCAAATTGAAAAACTGAACAATAAAAAATTACAATTTTTCACCAATATTTCGCACGAATTTAGAACCCCTTTAACGCTTATTATCAATCCTTTAGAAGATATTTTGAGGAATGAAGACCAATTATTACCGAGTTCAGTTTACACAAAGCTAAAAACCATTCACAAAAGCTCAGATAGGCTGGCGAAGCTCATCAATGAATTGATGGATTTTAATAGACTTAAATTTAATGCTGTTTCTTTGCAAGTGTCAGAAATAGAGGTTGTTGGGTTTGTGAAAGACATAATTAATTATTTTCTGGAAGAAGCTTCTATTAGAAAAATACATATATCACTTCATACAACTGATGAGAAATTAATAGATTGGCTCGACCCCAAAATGTTGGAAAAAATCATGTTCAATTTGATTTCAAATGCTTTCAAATTTACACCAGACGGCGGAGTGATTAAGGTTGCAATCAAAAAATTCGATTCCGATCAGGAAAGTGCTAAGGCTCAATCACAAAGTAATCAAATAGGAAGTTACACTATTTCTGTAGAAGATACCGGCTCAGGATTGGATAAGAAAAACTTAAAAAAGATTTTTGACAGATTTTACCAGGTTAACAATTTAAACAAAGCTTACTATGGGAGCACAGGAATTGGTTTAGAAGTTGTTAAAGAATTTGTGGAATTAAATAAAGGCTCAATTAGCGTTGACAGTGTGCTAGAAGTGGGCACTACTTTTACTATAACCTTTCCAATTGGAAAAGATCTCTTTAGCGTAGAAGACTTTAGTGTTGAAACTCTCGAAACCGATCTTACTAAAGAGAGATATGAATTGTCTTCACCTGAAGCAGACAGGAGCAGTAATATAGATAGCGTAAAAAAGGATTATACTGTTTTAATAGTGGAAGATCATGCTGAACTTAGGAATTATCTGGAAAACGAATTGAAAAGGAACTACAAGGTTTTAGTAGCTGAGAATGGTAAGAAAGGTTACGATTTGGCAATCAATAAATTACCAGATATAGTGATTACTGATGTAATTATGCCTGAGATGAATGGATTAGAACTTTGTAAAAATATAAAGGCCAATATTAAAATCAGCCACATCCCAATATTAATGTTATCTGCAAAAGCACTGGTGGCAGACAGGGTGGAGGGTATTGATTCAGGAGCCGACATCTATTTGAGTAAACCTTTCGATATGGATGTACTGAAGTCTAGCTTGTCCCAATTGATTAAGAGCAGGCAGATAATTTTCAACAATTTTTACACTGGCATTATTAAGCCTGGAACTCAAAATACCACCACTGTAGACCTTAAATTTATCGATAAGATTTTAGTGATCATTAATGAAAATATTAGTGCCCCCGAATTAAATGTTGATTTCTTATCTTCTAAAGTTTTTTTAAGTAGAAGCCAATTGTATCGCAAAATAAAAGCGCTCACAGGTGGTTCAGTGAATGAATTTATCAGAAATATCCGTTTACAAAAAGCGAAACAATTGATTGATGAAGGAGATGATAACATAAATGAAATAAGCTATAAAGTGGGTTTTACATCCCCATCATATTTTACTAAATGTTATAAGGCAATGTACGGTCATGTTCCTACTCAACCTGGTAGGGCCAAAAGCTAAGTTCAACATCGCTCTTTCAAACCTAAGGCTGTTCACACTGTCCTGTATTTCTAATCAAATTTATCAAAGTATAGCTGATACTATATGAAAGAAGCAAAGCCTTTCACCAAGATTACACACATCTTAGAAATGCTCTTTTATGCTCACACTATAAAATGAATATATGCTTTTTCCAATCAAAATTTGAAATTCAATTTAGTCCTTCAAGAATCTGCAAATCCTCAGACGAAATGATAAACTGATCTGTAGTTTAACGAAAACGCAGCATATTTAATGGCTATTTTCTCCTGTAGACCTCATTAATGCATCAAATATGCTACAAAATGCTTCATCTGTTCTATTTAATAATACCCTCTTAAATTACCTTGCAAACGTTTTCATTGTTCATTTTATAGCTTGATTATTAGCAATAGATGCGACAGGGAAATTTTCTTAATAGTTACTAACATTAAACAATAACAATTTGAAGTCAATTTTAAAAACTTAAACATTATGGGAAAGCATATTTTAAAAGTAATTCTAACTGTAATCATTTTAACGTGTGGAAAGGGGGTTTTTGCTCAAGTGGTGGAAGGTAACGTTAAATATGACGGGTTTCCCATTCCAGGCGTAAATGTGGTTATTGAGGGAACAAATTCTGGTACTATCACAGATTTGGAAGGTAATTTTACCTTAAATAATGTATCAGAAAATGCAACAATCGTTTTCAGTTTTGTGGGTCTAACAACTGTTAAGTTACCAGCAAAATTTGATTCCCCAATGAGTGTTGTAATGAAGGATGATGCAGAAACTTTAAAGGAAGTAGTTGTGATTGGTTTTGGTACACAAAAAAGAGGAGATTTAACCGGTGCTATTTCTTCTATTGCAGTGGACGAGATACAGGATCAACCTTTTACTTCAATTGATCAGGCATTAATTGGGCAGGCTGCTGGTGTGAATGTTAAGCAAAATTCCGGAACACCCGGTGGAGGAATTTCAGTGCAGATTAGAGGTATTACGTCCATAAATGGTAATGAGCCTTTATATGTGATTGACGGCACTCCTGTTTTCGCTGATAGGAATAATGAATCGTTTGCTTTTGGAATATTTGGAGGCGGAGATGGTCAGACAAAAAATTCTGCCCTTGCCGGCCTTAATATTTCCGATATTGAATCTATTGATATTTTGAAAGATGCATCAGCTACTGCTATTTATGGAGCTAATGGAGCGAATGGTGTTGTGCTCATTACAACAAAAAAAGGTAAAAAAGGAAAATCTGTTGTGTCGTACGAATCTTATGTTGGCGTTCAGGAAAACATTAACTTTGTGGATGTTTTAGATTTGCCTGATTATGCAAGATATCAGACAAAGCTTTTAGAGTTTTCAGGAGAAGAGATTCCTTTTCAGTATCAAAATCCGGAGTTGTTAGGAGAGGGAACTAATTGGCAAAAGGAAATTTTCAGAGCTGCACCAATTCAAAGTCATCAATTGTCGATGTCAGGAGGAAATGAAAATTCAAGGTATTATACATCATTTGGTTATTTCGATCAGGAAGGTACTGTTCTTAATTCTGGTTTCGACCGACTATCACTTCGATTGAATGTTGATAGTGATGTTAAGTCTTGGTTAAAAATCGGTAACAATTTATCCATCAATAGATCTTTCCAAAGAGTGGTGAGAAACGATGATAGAGGGGGCTTAGTGATGAACTCATTAAGACAATCACCAGAGTTGCCTGTTAGATATTCTGATGGTTCTTTTGCTGGTCCGGTGGGTAATCTTGGGTCTGGAGGAAATGAGGCTACCAATCCTGTGGCTTTAGCTGAAATTAACAATGCTACAACACAAAGAACTCAAATTCTTGGTAATGTTTTCGCAGAAATCAATTTTTTCGAAGACCTGGTTTTTAGAACTGAAATCGGTTATGATTTAGGTTTTGGTAAAATAGCATCTTTTGCTCCAGCATTTGAATTAGGCGCAATAACGGAATCATTGAACAGGTCTTACAAGCAACAGGAGCAGAGCTTTTACTGGAATGTCAAAAACTTTTTAACGTATAGTAAAACTTTAAATGAAAAGCATAATATCACTGTTCTACTTGGTCAAGAAGCGCAAGAAAGCAGATATGAATACTTAAATGGGTTTAGAACTGGTCAATTTTTAAATAAGGACTTCACAAACTTAGATGTTGGAGACATTGAATCTGCTGTGAATGGAAATGGTTCCGGTAGGTGGGCTATGACTTCTTACATTTCCAGAGTTATTTATGGATTCAATGACAAATATAACATTGCTGCTTCTGTACGAGCTGATGCTTCTTCAAATTTTGGCCCTAACAATCGCTGGGGATATTTCCCATCTATTTCGGGTGGATGGACAATTAGTAATGAAAAGTTTCTTGCAGAGAACAATTTTATCTCAAATCTAAGACTTAGAGGAGGATATGGTTCTGTAGGAAATCAGAATATTCCACCAAATAGATTTCAGACCATCTTGTCATTAGTCCCTTCGCCTTTTGGTGGTACATCTCCTACTATTGATAATTTGGGAAACCCTGATATTAAGTGGGAATCATTGAACTCATTCAATGTAGGACTGGATGTTGGTGTTCTGGATAATAAAGTCAAATTAGATGTCGATTATTATATCAAAAACTCTTCAGATTTCCTTGCAAGGCAAATTAACGATGAATCCAATCAGAGTGCACAGGATTTCTACATAAATACTGGTGTTATAGAAACAAGAGGTCTGGATTTATCCTTGAATACAAGAAACATTTCCACAGAAAACTTCTTCTGGAAAACGACTGCAATTTTTTCCACTTTTACTAATAAGTTAACCAAGTTTCAAGGCCAGGGTCAATCTCTACTTGGAAGGGTTCAATTTGATCAATTTACAGTTACAAGAACGACAGAGGGAGAGCCGATTGGCCAATTCTTTGGTTTTGTGACTGATGGACTGTTTAGGAATGCAGAAGAACTGGCAGCCGGGCCTACGCAGGAAACAGGTACTGCTGTTGGTGATATCAGGTTTAAGGATTTAAATGATGATGGAATTATTGATGGAAACGATCAGGCAGCTATTGGTAATGCCATTCCGGATTTCACATATAGCTTAGTTAATAATTTCGAATTCAAAAATTTTAGTTTAGCTATCACACTTCAGGGAAGTCAAGGTAATGATATTTACAATTTCACGCGTCATTACATTGATGGCATAGTACCTGGGTTCGGCGATAGATTTTCAAACGTTAGTCCGCGTGCATTAAATGCTTTTGAGGTTGGAGTAAATGAAACAAGTAATGAGCCAAGATTAACCTTAACAGACCCTAATGGAAATGGACGAATCTCAGATAGGTTTATTGAAGACGGATCTTATTTGAGAATTCAAAACGTAATGTTAAGTTATAATATCCCTACCGATGTGCTTGGCAAAGGGTTCTTTTCAAAGGCAAGAGTGTATGCCAGTGTACAAAACTTGTACACTTTTACTAACTATTCCGGTTTTGACCCAGCGTTGGGAAGTTTAGATCAAAATATAACTTTAAACGGTATTGATTTAGGAAGATTTCCTGTCCCTAGAATTTCTTCTATAGGCGTGAGTTTAGAATTTTAAGATGAACTTTTTTGTAAGAAATATTTAATGAGTAAAATAAATGATATGGAAAAAATAGTAAATAAATATCGATTAATACCCTTGTTTGTATTATTGATGATGTGTGCTTGTTCAGATGAATTTTTGAATGCACCATCTGAAACTCAATTAACGCCAACTGATTTGCCCGAGGGAATAACAGCTTTTGATGGTATTGCAGAAACAATGTATTTTGAGCCTTGGTTTCAGTTTAACGATAAGTTTTTGATTGCAGTTGGCGATATGTACGCTGGAAACATTTTCAGTTTTGATGGAGCCTATCAGCAATTCAGAGACGCTCAGGTTACTTCTCAAAATCCAATACTTACCGAAGGCTACGTCTCTTTATTTTCTGTGGTCGATCAGGCCAACAATCTAATGAGTTTAGTAGAAGATAGAAAGGAAGAGTTGCCGGAAGAGGATTATAATAATCTGATAGGTTTGGGAAGATTCATGCGAGCTAATGCTTATTTTTATTTAGTAAGGTCTTTTGGGGCTGTTCCGTTGGTAGATGGAGTTAACACTGCTCCTCAGCCAAAAAGAAATGTGGTGGAAGATGTGTACAGGTTTATTAAATTGGACTTGGAATTTGCTTCAGAAAATTTACCTGAAACGGCAGCCAAAAGAGGTTTTGTAAATAAAGATGTTGCAAAAGGGGTCTTAGCAAAAGTGCATTTAACACTTAATGAATACTCCGAGAGTGCGAGTTTAACTGAAGAAATCATTGGAGGACAGTATTCCTTGATAGATCAATTTGGTAATATATTTAACAGTCCTGAAGATAATAATAATTCGGAGAGTATGTTTTCCCTGCAATGGATAGCAATTGCTACTGTTTGGGGTACACAAAATACAAATCAAGCTTATATCGTTCCATTTGGATCAGGAATAACAGGAGGCCAGGATGGATGGGGAGTGTATTTACCATCTATTTCGTTACAAGATGAGTATGTAGAAGAGGATAGAAGGAAAAAAGCTACTATTATGGAAGATGGTGATGTTTATCCTGAGCTTTTATCTTCTGCAGGTGGATTTACCTACGATAAAACGCTTTCTGCCACAGCTGCAAATTTTAGAAAATATATTGTAGGATCAGCAGCTGAGAGAAATGATGTCTTTTTCATGAAAACTTCTCAAAACACCATAATCTTAAGATATGCAGATGTGTTGCTAATGCATGCTGAGGCCAAATTGGCGGGTGGAGCAAGTACGTCTGACGCTATGGCTTTAAATGCTTATAATGAGGTAAGAAGGAGAGCCGGTTTGCCTTCAAAAACCGTTCTAACAAGGGATGAATTATTCAAGGAAAGAAGAGCAGAGTTTGCTTTGGAAGGTCAGTACTTTTTTGACTTAAAGCGCAGAGGAATTACTGAGGCTATTTCTATTATTTCTGAACAAGAAGTAGGCTTTTACGGCAATGAAGCAAGGACTGAATTAATATCAACTAAAATAACTCCTGGCCCTAATTATTTCCAATTACCTATTCCTCAATCAGCAATTAACACAAATCCATCGTTGTTGGAGGAGCCCGTACCTTATAACTTTAATTAATATTACTATGTTGACTAAAATAAAGAATATCTCAATAGTATTGGTGTTTATATTAGCGTTTTCTTCTTGCGAAAACGATGATAATGTGGAGATAGTAATTGATGCCATTGTTTCAGAACCGGGAGATTTATTGAATGCTTCTTACCCCGGCCGACAGGTTCGGGTAGAAGGACAGGGTCTTGTAGGTCTGGAAAAAATTACCTTAGACAACTCTATTACTGTAGGCTTCAATCCTGCTTACAATTCTGATAGAGCATTCATTTTTACTGTTCCATTTGATATCTCTGAGGGTAGTAGATTTGGTGTTCAGCCAATAACTTTTCAATCATCTAACGGCTCTTTCACCACTGACTTTGAAATTTTGCAGCCACTTCCGGTTATTGGAAGCATCACACCAGAAATCCCTTTGGTAGGAAATTTTGCTACTGTTGAGGGAGAATGGTTTTTGGATGTAACGAGTGTTACATTGGACGGTGAACCAATAGAATATAGTGTAATTTCTGAAGATGAAATAACTATCCTAATACCTGAAACAGTAACAAGTGGAGGAGATTTAGAGATTACTACCCCTGGTGGCTCTGTTAGTGAATTTTTAAATGTAAGCCTCGGGTTTATTATTGTAAATGTCTCTGATTTTGATGGTGGTGGAGTTAGGGAGGAATGGTCTTCCTTCGGTGATGTTGAAGCTTTTGATGCCGGCGTTTCAGGAGGGCCAACAGGAAATTTTGCGCAATTGACATGGGCAGGTTCTCAGGCAAATGGATATAATGGCTCTAGTGCAGGTGGAGGTAATAACTTCTTAGATGAAACTAACACAGATCCCACAGAAGGATACATTGATATTGACATAAGTGCAAATGTGGTAGGAGCTAATGTAGCCATTCAACTTAATGCTATTGGAGGAGCAAACTTTGCTTTTAATTTAAAAATTGAAGATGTTGAATGGAATACCTACTCAATACCTTTATCAGAGTTTAGAAATAATTATGGTTTTGGTGAGGTTGTAGAGGGTAATCCTAATCCTTCTCAGATCAATCAAATTAATATTGGGGTGGTACAAAGTGATAGCCCAAACCCAACTGTGATCAGTTTTGATAATCTAAAAATCAGATACAGAGATTAAGTTCTAATGAGATGTTAGCTTAACCGACTATCAACTCAAATGGGCAAATTTTGTTTTATTTTTAATAATTCATAGTCATGGCTTTACAACCATGGCTATGAATTGTTACTTTTTGTTTATTGGTTCTAAGGCGGTTTTATTAATGTGATAACTTTTAAAATTCATGGCCTGGCTCAAACAATTAAAATTCTCATCAGAAAATTAATTTAAGTCAAGAAAAGTAAACGTTTCAGTCTCACTCATCTTTTCAATCCTAATTCCATGTTTTGTGATTTTAGGTAATTTTAACCTCATATGTTCTGGTTTATATTTAAGGAGTAAATAAAGTACTAATGAAAAATCAAATTTTATTTTTATTAACAACTATAGCTTTTCTATTCGTGGATTGTGCAAATGATGATGCCAACGTGGATTTGCCTGCACTTAGTAATCCAATTGCTAATCCTGCCACTGAAGTTACTGAGTCTAGTTTTATTGCGGGTTGGAATTTCGTGTCTACTGCAAAAAGCTATCTGTTAGATGTATCAACGGAAAGCGATTTCTCCAGCTACATTGCAGGCTATGAATCACGTGAAATTACAGGTATAAATGCAGATGTTTCAGATTTGACGCCTGGAACTCAGTATTACTTTAGAGTTAAAGCGGTAAGAGAATCTGTTGTATCAGATTTTTCAAACACTGTACTAGTAACTACCACAGGTACCTCGATCAATACTGATGTTTTTCTAAAAGATAAAGCTGCCAATAACTTTTTTGTAGGCGCAGCGGTGAGTACAAATAGATTATCAGGAGAGTATGATGAACTATTAACAACAGAATTTAATAGCATTACAGCTGAAAGTGAAATGAAAATGAGAACCATTTTCACAGGTCCTGGCACATACGATTGGACAAGGATTGATGCCCTCGTAAACTATGCCTTAGAAAATAATTTAAATATTCATGGTCATGCGCTAATTTGGCATGTGGAGGTACCTGATTGGATGGCAACATTTAACGGTACTAATGAAGAATTTGAACAAATTGTAAAAGATTATATTTTAGCTGTTGTTGGTAGATACGCAGGAAAAATAACTTCATGGGATGTAGTTAATGAAGCTATTGCTGATGGTGGCGGTACAAGAAACACTATATTTCTTGAAAAAATTGGTGCTGATTATATTGCTAAGTGTTTTCAATGGGCGAGAGAAGCAGACCCAAATGCTGTATTATTTTATAACGATTATAATACTCCAGCAGATTTGGCCAAACAAAATGATGTGTATGCGCTGGTTGATGACCTACAATCACAAAATATACCGATAGATGGTGTTGGCTTACAAATGCATATTAGCATAGATAGCCCGACTCGCCAGCAAATACAAGACGATATAGACAGAGTTTTGGAAAGAAACCTAATAGTGCATTTTTCAGAATTAGATGTGAGGGTTAATCCCGATGGAAGACAAACAGTTAATTCTCTTACACAGGAACGTGATTTTGCTCAAAGATTGAAGGTCAAGGAGGTTGTAGAAGTGTATAATTCAATACCCGATTCTTTTAAATATGCAATTACTGTGTGGGGAATAAGAGATCCTGAATCCTGGATTATTGATCAGTACGATAGACCTGATTGGCCTTTATTGTTTGATGGCGCTTTTGATAGAAAATCTGCACACATTGGATTTCTTGAAGGTTTAGAGTAGTAAAATAGATTCAACTTAATTTACAAATTCATGTACAAA
The DNA here is from genome assembly GCA_963803685.1 of uncultured Cytophagales bacterium. Taxonomy (GTDB): domain Bacteria; phylum Bacteroidota; class Bacteroidia; order Cytophagales; family Cyclobacteriaceae; genus Marivirga. The sequence continues at coordinate 4,679,512 of CAWDNW010000001.1, read as the reverse complement.
AAATATATAGCAACAGCGATAGTGTCTCTATTTTTTGTTTTGGCCAGCCAAAGTCAAAATTATGAAACCGAAACTCATAAGAACGATAAAATTTCTTTTGAAAAGCGTGCTCAATACCTCCTTTCCCTAATGACATTGGAGGAAAAAGTATCACAAATGAGTTACAATTCTCAGGCTATAAAACGGCTGGAAATTCCTGAAATGAATTGGTGGAATGAGAGTTTGCATGGTGTCGCCCGAGCTGGTAAAGCCACTGTATTTCCACAGGCAATTGGCATGGCTGCAATGTGGGATAGAAACCAAATGCTGGAGGTTTCTACTGCTATTTCAGATGAAGCAAGAGCGAAACATCATGAGTTTGCTTCAAGAGATAAAAGGGGAATTTATCAAGGTCTTTCGATGTGGACTCCTAACATCAACATATTTAGAGATCCCAGGTGGGGCAGAGGAATGGAAACTTACGGAGAAGATCCATATCTAACGGGTGAATTGGCAGTTCAATTTATTAATGGTTTGCAAGGGGATGATCCAAACTATTACAAGGTTATTGCAACAGCAAAGCATTTTGTAGTACACAGCGGGCCGGAAAGTGAACGCCACAGCTTTAATGCAGAACCATCAATATTTGACATTGTAAATACGTACAGTCCTCAGTTTGAAAAGGCAGTTAAAGAAGCCAGGGTATATTCAGTAATGTGTGCATATAATGCTTATAATGGTTTGCCTTGTTGTGGTAATCAAGAATTGAGCACTCTTTTAAGACAAGATTGGGGATTCAAAGGTTATATTGTTTCAGATTGTTGGGCCGTTAGAGATTTTTATGAAGAAGGAACTCATGAGGTCGTTGAAACTAAGGAACAAGCAGCAGCTATGGCAGTTAAAGCAGGAACCGACTTGAATTGCGGAGACTCATATCCCTCACTATTAAATGCAGTTGATCAAAATTTGATTTCTGAAGATGAACTAGATGTTTCACTTGAAAGATTACTTGTTGCACGCATGAAGTTAGGACTCTTTGCCCCTAAAGGTGCAGTAAAGTATGAAAATATTCCTTTTAGTGTTGTGGATTCCCATTCACATCAACTTTTAGCTTTAGAAACAGCCAGAAAGTCTATGGTTTTATTAAAGAACCACCATAATACCTTACCATTAAGTAAGGATTTAAAAAAAGTGGCTGTTATTGGACCAAATTCCAACGAACTTGCTGTTTTATTAGGAAACTATAATGGCTTTCCTTCCAATGGGATAACTCCATTAGCTGGAATTAAAAATAAACTGCCAAATGCTGAGGTTACATTTGCTCAGGGATGTAGCCTGGCTGACGGGATGCCTATTTTAGAGCCCGTCCCCAATGCAGTGTTATTCACCGATGCTAAGCTTAAAAAAAATGGACTAAAGGGTGAATATTTTTCAAATGTCGACTGCAACGGAAAATCTTTGCATACCCAGATAGATGAAAAAGTCGATTTCACTTGGGGGACAACCGCGCCTTTCAGGGATATGAGTTACGACAATTATTCCGTTAGATGGACCGGTTATTTACAGGTTAAGAAATCCGGGAAATATGCTATAGGGGGTGAAGCTTTTTCGGGCTTTAAACTTTTCCTGGATGATGAGCTTATAGTAGATGTAGAGGATGTTCACGAACCTAAAAAAGAATATAAATTTATTACTTTAGAAGCAGATAAAGCTTATAAAATCAAATTAGAGTACAAGCAGAATAATACAGAGTATGCCATTATGCGATTGTTATGGGATGCTCCAGGTGATGAGTTAGAAGAAGAGGCACTTGCTTTAGCTAAAAATTCTGAAGTGGTTATATTTTGTATGGGTTTAAGTCCGATGCTTGAAGGGGAGGAAATGAAAGTTCAGGTTGATGGCTTTTTAGGAGGTGATAGGTTAGATGTTAAACTTCCTGAGTCTCAAACACGCTTGATGAAAAAAGTAAAAGAATTAGGTAAACCTATGGTTTTAGTCATGCTGAATGGGAGTGCTATTGGAATCAATTGGGAGAAAGAAAATATTCCTGCAATTTTAGAAGCGTGGTATCCTGGTCAGGCAGGAGGAACAGCTATTGCAGATGTCCTCTTTGGGGATTACAATCCATCTGGGAGGTTACCATTAACTTTTTATAAAGATATAAAAGATATTCCCGCTTTTAATGACTATAGCATGAAAGGTAAAACATATCGTTACTTTAACGGAAAGCCTCTTTACGATTTTGGATTTGGGCTAAGTTATACTTCATTTTCTTACACTAATTTTGTAGTGCCAGAGTTTAGCGCTGTCAATGACGGGATTGAGGTTGCAGTAGATGTATCCAACACAGGAGAAATAGATGGAGAAGAAGTAGTTCAATTATATTTTACAAACCCGGTTGAAGATGAGTTGAGTACCGTACGTACATTAATTGGCTTTGATAGAGTTTTCCTCAAAGCAAATGAAACAAAAAATGTGGTTTTTACCATTCAACCTAAACAATTAGCAAGGCTTAATAGCAATAATAAGTTAGAAATATCTTCTGGAGATATTATTTTTGCAGTAGGAGGTATGCAGCCAACTGAACAGCGAATTCAAGATAAGATTGCGGTTGTTAAGACAGTAACACTAACCGGAGAACCTTTTTTACTAAAGTAAATTGGTCGTTTTTTCATCCATAATTGAATATCCAAAAAGTAACATCGCAAACATTTACTTTGTAAATTAGTAATTGCAAACAGCAAAGAAATCGCTCTCAATGCAATAATGGCTTTAAAAATAAATCTAATTTTTTAGGTCGTTATTGTAATTGTATGAACTTAGTTAAGTTGCGATAAGTCAAGGTATTAGTTCTTTAAACATTCGCCTTCAAATACTTTTGTTCTTCGTAAAAATTCTTACCTTTGCAATCCGTTCGAGTGAACGGCTTACTTTTATAAGTAAGTAATTGTAAACCAAAACGATGGCAGGAGAGGTCCGGACTGCTAATCGAAAACAAAAAGGGCCCTGACAATTATGGCAGACAATCAAGAAACAGTAAAGAACGAAGAGTTCGATTGGGAAGCATTTGAATCAAAAGGATTTGGTGAAGGCTACTCAAAAGCAAAAAAAGAAGAATTAGCTTCAATGTACGATAACGTTTCTACCGACTTACCTGAACAGGAAGTGGTAAAAGGTATCGTTGTAGCTATTAATGAAAGAGACGTTGTTTTAAACGTTGGGTACAAATCTGATGGTTTAGTACCAACCAACGAATTCCGTGATCTTCCTGACCTAAAAGTAGGTGATGAAGTTGAGGTGTATGTTGAAGAGAAAGAAGATCAAAACGGAGAATTAGTTTTATCCAGAAGAAAAGCCAAAATAGTTGGTGCATGGGATAATATTCAAAATGCTCTGGATGGTGATGAAATCATCGAAGGTATAGTGAAGAGAAGAACTAAAGGTGGATTAATTGTAGATGTACATGGTGTAGAAGCTTTCTTGCCAGGATCTCAAATTGATGTGAAGCCAATCCGTGATTTCGATGTATTCGTTGGAAAGAAAATGGAAGTGAAAGTTGTGAAAATCAACTACAGCAACGATAACGTAGTGGTTTCTCACAAAGTATTGATAGAGAAAGATCTCGAGAAACAAAAAACTGAAATCCTAAATAACCTTGAAAAAGGTCAGGTATTAGAAGGCGTGATTAAAAACATGACTAATTTCGGTGTATTTATCGATTTAGGTGGTGTAGATGGTCTATTGCACATTACTGATATCTCATGGGGTAGAATCAATCATCCGGAAGAAGTATTGAAACTTGACGAAAAAGTTAAGATTGTAGTACTTGATTTTGATGAGAATAAGAAGAGAATTTCTTTAGGTATGAAGCAGTTGACTTCTCATCCTTGGGATTCATTGGCAGCTGATTTAGAAATTGGTTCTAAAGTAAAAGGTAAGATTGTAAACGTAGCTGATTACGGTGCATTCTTAGAAATTGCTCCAGGTGTTGAAGGTTTAATTCACGTATCTGAAATGAGCTGGTCACAGCACTTAAGAAATCCTCAGGATTTCATTAATGTAGGTGATGAGTTAGAAGCAGTTGTTCTTACTTTGGATAAGGATGAAAGAAAAATGTCATTGGGTATTAAGCAATTGACAGAAGATCCTTGGAATAAGAAAGAAGTATTAACTAAATACGCTGTTGGTACACAACATAAAGGTGTTGTACGTAATATGACTAATTTTGGCTTATTTATTGAGTTAGAAGAAGGAATTGATGGTTTGGTACACGTTTCTGATCTAAGCTGGACTAAGAAGATCAAACACCCATCTGAGTTTGTGAAAGTAAACGAAGAATTGGAAGTAGTTGTATTAGAACTTGATGTTGAAAACAGAAGGTTAGCTTTAGGCCATAAGCAATTGGAAGAAAATCCTTGGGATACTTTCGAAACTGTATTTACAGTAGGTTCTAAGCACAAATGTACAGTGTTGAACAAATCTGAAAAAGGTGCGGTAATCGAATTGCCATACGGTATTGAAGGTTTTGTAGCTACTAAGCATTTGAAAAAAGCGGATGATTCTATGGCTGAAGTAGGTGAGTCTTTAGAATTCAAAGTATTAGAGTTCTCTAAAGATGATAAGCGTATTGTGTTATCGCACTTACACGTTCATTCAGATGCTGAAGATATGCCAGCTAAGAAATCTGCTCCTGCTGCTTCAAAAGGTGGTAAGAAAAAGTCTGCTCCTAAGCAGCAACAGCAAGGTTCTTCTTCAACTTTAGGTGACTTAGATGCTTTATCTGCATTGAAAGAACAAATGGAAGGTGATGCTAAGAAAGCACCTGCTAAAAAAGCAGCTCCTAAAAAGGAAGAGCCTAAAGCAGAGAAAGCTGATAATGCTGAGAAATCAGAAGCAGCTCAGCCAACTCCAGCGCCTGATAAAGCGAAAGCCGAAGCTAAGAAAGAACAAGCAAAAGCTGAAGAAGCTAAGGAAGAAGAGCCAGAAGCGGAAAAGAAAGAAGAAGAGTCTAAAGACGATAAGAAAGAAGATAAAGAGTAAAATCTTATCTTTTTAAGATAGATCAAGAATGCTTAATTTATTGAGCATTCCATATGAAACCATCCCATTACATGTGGGATGGTTTTTTTATGACTAGTAAATTTTTGCATAATATTTGCGCTTACTGTTTGAAGAGCGGTAGAATATGCCTATTTTTGCAATCGCAATTCAGAAATGGTCACGTGGCCGAGTGGCTAGGCAGTGGTCTGCAAAACCATTTACAGCGGTTCGAATCCGCTCGTGACCTCACATTTTTTTTTAACCTCCTATAGTGTAAAAGCGGTAGGGGGTTTTTTTATGCTCTAAAGTTTAAGAGCGGATGAGAACCGCAGGTTTGAAACGACACTATCTCGGTGGAGATGTTTGGCTGGCGAGGCGCATTGTGGTAAGCTTCTAAGAGCAATTATTTTATATATTAATGTAAAAAATGAATACTGTAAATCCTACAAGCTCCTTTTTGATATAAATTGCAGCTATAATCAAAAAGTAAGAAATTATGGCAAAGCATTCAACCGTTTACAATGGCAAATTTGAAAACAAAAATCTCATTATAGATCAGTCTATAAAGGTTAATATTAAGGATATACTAAATACAATCAATTTGATTAATGAAATGAATCCAGACTTCATTACGTCAATAAAAAATGTTTTAGAAAGATTAAATGACCAAGGAAATTTAAAACCACTTATTGATGATGAGATTTTACTTGAAATAGAGAGAGAAGAAATAAACCAACTTAATGAGTTAAGTAAATATATTGATTGGTATTTGCAAGGTGGTAAAATTGAAGATATTAAGCAGTATTTGCAAGATGAAAAATATATTAATTATTACCCATTATTTAATGAATATCTTGATTTGTTCAGTTATATAATATTTACATTTTCAAAAGAGATAAAACCCCACCTTGCAGATAGTGCAACTGATAAAGGGAAAATATTAACCTCTCTTAGAGACATAAAGGAATTTAGATATGATTTAAAAAGATGCTTGTATGGATGAGTTATTGATCGCTAGTATATCAAAAAATATGAAGTTTTTACCTATCCGTAGAGTTCCGAAGGGCTCTACGGATTTTCAATAATTGAGAGTCTTTGACTCGGGCACTTTATATAGCTGATCAAAAAAATGCGCTTCAATATTACCGCAAGGAATTATTGCTTGCTTGGTGATATCAGGCTTTCCTGGTGCAACAGTCACGATGCGGGTGTAAAATGTTTATGAGTAATGAGAACCGCATGTTTTGGAACCTCACGCGGGGTGCGCCGAAAGTTATTCAGGTTGGTTCATTAAACATAACTTCCGCCCGATTTTGTCTTCATTTTTGCCTCGAATGAAAGCAAAAATAAAGACAAAATATATTTGGAATCAATTGTAGCTAGAGATGAGAGTCTTTGGAAGGATAGTTTATTGATATGATATACTATCGAAAAGTCAATAATCTACTATTATCATAAATAATTTCCGATCCTTGAGAATATACACAATAAAAAGAATGAATATAGATATTTACTTAACTGGATTTTATTTATGTGGTTCGTGAGACACGAACCACGGCAGACAGGGACTACATATTATTGAATTTTATCAAATTAACTGTGTAAAAAGTATAATTTTAGCAGAATAACTGAACTGAAAGCTAAAATATAGCTCTACTTATACCTATTCAAACTAATACTTTTCTGTCTTGTTGATTTGAAGGTATTGACCTCTTCAGGCCTTAACTGCCGATGCTTGGTGGCCCTTCCCTGAACTCTTTTACGCCACATTCTAAAACTGGAGGGATTCATTTCTTTGCGCATAATCTTTATTACATCCTTTTCAGGTACCCCAAATTGCTGGAAAATAGCATCAAAGGGCGTGCGATCTTCCCAGGCCATCTCTACAATTCTATCTGTTGTTTGGTCGTCTAATTTCTTCCAGTTTGCCATATGGGTGAAACAGCACAAAGTTGAATATGTTTAAAAACCAAATGCATTCTTTAAGCTCCCCCGATTGAATTTATTGTCAAACGGGGGAGTAAAAAGTTAAAATCTGTCAAGTGCGACTTTGTACGAAGGGTCTTCCAATATATTTACCTCAATTACTTTGTCCGCATTTTTGAGCAGTCTCTGGCAATCCGGACTCAAGTGAAGGAGGCTCACTTTTTTCCCCACTTTGTGATATCGTTCTGTAATTTTATTTAAAGCTTCAATGGCCGACATATCTACCACACGGCTCTCTGCAAAGTCAATGATAACATGTTCAGGATCGTTTAATACATCAAATTTTTCATTAAATCCTGTAACTGAACCGAAGAATAGCGGACCGTATATTTCGTAATGTTTTATTCCTTCTTCATCTATACGTTTCCTGGCTCTAATGCGCTTGGCATTATCCCATGCAAAAACCAAAGCAGCTATAATTACACCTACTACCACCGCAGTGGCTAAATCGTGTAATATTACGGTAACAACCGTGACCAAAACCATGACAAAAATATCAGATTTAGGCATTTTATTTACTGTTTTTATACTGGCCCATTCAAAAGTACCAATAGCTACCATAATCATAAGTCCTGTTAGTGCCGCCATTGGCAGTAGTTCAATGATGCCTGCACCGTACATAATAAAAATCAATAAAAGTACTGCTGCAACAATCCCTGATAACCTTGCTCTGGCGCCAGAAGAAATATTAATCAAACTCTGACCTAACATGGCGCAACCGCCCATTCCTGAGAAGAATCCAGAAAGTATATTAGCAGTACCCTGTGCGACAGCTTCTTTATTGCCTCTTCCTCTTGTTTCAGTTATTTCATCTATGATGTTCAAGGTCAATAGACTTTCAATTAAACCCACTCCTGCCATAATAGCTGCGTAGGGAAATATCAATCTTAAAGTTGCAAAATCAAATGGTATATTAGGAATATGGAAAGGAGGGAAACCACCTTTAATAGAAGCTATATCGCCCACTGTTTTGGTATCGATGCCGAAGAAAACAACAACTCCAAAAATTGCTAAAATGGCTACTAATGAAGCTGGGATTGCTTTGGTGATTTTAGGTAAGCCCCAAATAATTAGCATAGTCAATAATACTAGCCCCGTAAAAATGTATAATGTCGACCCCGTGTACCATTCACCAGCACTATTTTTAAACTGCTCTACCTGGGAAAGGAATATCATGATTGCTAAGCCATTTACAAATCCGAAAATAACGGGGTGGGGTACCAATCGCATCAATTTTCCTAATTTTAAAAAGCCAGCAAGAATCTGAATGACACCTGCAAGCACCACTGTGGCAAATATATATTCAATACCATGGGTTTTGGCTAATGTAACCAATACAATTGCTACAGCTCCTGTGGCACCGGAAATCATACCTGGACGACCACCTAATATTGAGGTGACAAGGCCCATCATGAATGCAGCATATAGTCCTGTTAAAACCGGAAGCTCAGCCATTAATGCAAAAGCCACAGCTTCAGGAACTAAGGCCAGGGCAACAGTTAAACCTGCTAAAATTTCTATTTTGTAATCTACTTTCTGCCGGAAATCGAATAGATTTAAATATTTTTTCATTGGAGTATAAAAAGAGTTAAGTACTTATCAATTGGAATTCCCACAGCTTATGATCAACTGAAGGTTGTGCGTAATGAAAAATCAGAGCTACCAGGTTCTTCAAGTGTCTGATAATGGAGAGATTGTATTTTTAAGGTGGAGTAATCACCATCGTAGTTCTTTGTGCTTAAAGTAAAGATTTATTTTAAGCTTGCAAAAGTAGAATAGTTTTAGTGCTAAGCAAAGTAATAATTATATTTTCATCACTTCATTGCCTACATAATTAAAATAGTGTAGAAGCTAGATAAGATTGTGGAACAGAAGGGTTTCCTATTCTGCACAATATTAATAGTTGGATATAAATGATCAAGCACTTATTTTTTGTGCTGCAGAGGCAAAGCGGAAACCTGCAAAGGGAGCGAGGTTTGCGTGTTCATCTTATTTCAAACTCCCGATATTTTTTAAATGATAATTTCTTCTTTTACAAAATATCCAGGTTCTTCCATATTTATTTTTCCGTCCAGCTCATTGGGTAGTTTTTATCTAAGAACTCCTTAGCTTGTTCTGTCAGATAAAGTGGTTTAAATGTATCAAGCATCACAGCTAATTCTTCTGTTTCCTTAGCACCTATACTTTTTTCAACAGTTCCAGGATGCGGGCCATGTGGCAAACCACCAGGGTGTAAGGTAAAAGAGCCTCTTTCTATCCCTTTTCTACTCATGAAATTGCCTTCTACATAGTATAACACTTCATCTGAATCAATATTACTGTGGTTGTAAGGTGCTGGAATTGATTTTGGATGGTAATCAAATAATCTGGGCACAAAAGAACAAATTACAAAATTATGCGCCTGAAAGGTTTGATGCACTGGAGGCGGCTGGTGAATTCTACCTGTTATAGGCTCAAAATCATGAATGGACAGCGTGTAAGGGTACAAAAATCCATCCCAACCCACCAAATCAAATGGACTGTGTTCGTAAATATAATTATGTATATAACCGCCTTTCTTAATTTTTAAATGGTATTCACCTTTGCTTTCTTCAGTAATAAGCTCCTGCGGTGGGTGAATATCTCTTTCACAATATGGCGAATGCTCTAATAGCTGGCCTAAATCACTGCGGTATCGATTAACTGTTTCCACTGGACTTGCGGATTCTATTACCAAATACCTCACATCATTGCTTTCCCAATCTAACTTATAAATGGTGGTACGTGGAATCACTACATAATCACCTGCTTTAATTTTAAGTTTGCCAAATTGAGAGTATAGGTAGCCACTACCATCGTGAATGAAAAGCAATTCATCAGATTCAGCATTTTTGTAATAGTAATCCATACTTCTTCTGCTAGGCATGCAAAGTGCTAATGAAACATCGTTGTTCATTAATAACACTTTTCGAGCATCTAAAAAGTCGCTGCCCGTGTTTTTAACCCCTGAAGTATTCAAATGAATTTGCTGTAGAGGAAAATCTTTATCTGCCTTTGTGCCATATGCAACAGATGCCTGTATGGACTTTACCCGGGTAGGTGGGTTAATGTGATATAAATTAGAGTAAATACCTGAAAACCCCAATGAACTAACCAACTCTTCAGAATAAAGACTGCCGTCTGGCTGCCTGAATTGTGTGTGTCTCTTTGGTGGGATATTTCCTTTCTTTACATAATAAGCCATAAAAAAATTATTTTTTTGCCATTACTTCGGCCTGATCAAAAAGTTTGAGCGCTTCATTGAAAATCTCATTTTGCTCATTTATAATGGGGTAAAACCCTTCATTATTCCATGCATTTCGAGCAATATAGGCCTTCACGTAGATTTTTATTAATTCTTTGGATTTTTTAAAATCCTCTTCATTAAAAACAACATCATTTCCTTCAGCTAACGTGATCAATTGGTTAAGCATTTCTTCTGAAACCTTATAATTTTCAATATAATCATCCCGGTCCATTTTGTCAATGCTCTTTTTATGGTCTTCATAGTACCCAAAGGTAAATTGCCTCAAACTATTACTGTAGAATAATTTATTCATGTAGTCGGAGTTCTGAGCAGTGTCGAGCGCGACAAAGAAATCAGGCATAATGCCTCCGCCCCCATAAACCACTCTACCCTTTTTGGTGGTGTACTTAAGTGAGTCATTAAATTCGATGCTATCTGCAACAAAATACTCTCCATGTTCAAATCTGTTGAGCATTTCTTTGCGATATTCATCAGGAGTTTCTCCAAAAGGCTTCTGAATAGATCGGCCACTTGGTGTATAATATTTTGATATGGTTAATCGAAGTTCTGATCCATCTTCCAGAGGTATTGGCATTTGAACTAATCCTTTCCCAAAAGACCTTCTACCTACTATTAATCCTCTGTCATTATCCTGAATAGCTCCTGAAACAATTTCAGAAGCAGAAGCACTACCTTCATTGATTAGCACTATTAGTGGACTAGATTCAAATGAGCCTTCTTTTACAGCTCTGGCCTCAGTGTTGTATCGTTTTTCTTTACCTTTTGTATAAACTATCATAGCATTGTCAGTTAAAAATTCATCCGCCATGCTTATAGCTCTATCCATATATCCTCCAGGATTATCCTGTAAATCAAGTATTAACTTTTCTAATCCTTGCGTTTGTAAATTATCTAAGGCGTCCTTAAATTCTGTAAAAGTAGTTGCAGAGAACCGGCTTACTTTAATGTAGCCAATTTTATCATCAACCATATAGCTTGCATCTACAGAAAATTGCGGGATTTTATCCCTGGTAATGGTAAAGTCAAGAATTTCTTTACTATTTCGCCTCTTAATTTTTACCTGAACTTCACTTCCCTTTTCACCTCTCAAATATGTATGAACCTGTCGATTCGTAAGTCCAATGCCAGCAATACTTTCATCATTTACAGAAATAATTTTATCGCCAGATTGTAGTCCTGCGGCTTCAGAAGGACCTCCACTAAGTGGAGCCACTACGTAAAGTGTGTCTTTGAAAATATTAAACTCTATTCCAATTCCTTCATAATTTCCTTTCAAATCTGCAGAAACCATTTCAAGGTCTCTTGCAGGTATGTAAGAGGAGTGCGGATCCAACTCTTTAAGCAAACCTTCAATGGCACTTTCAACCAATACATCATTGTCAACCTCATCTACATAGTTTTTATCTATGTGAAGTAAAATTTCTTTAATTCTTGAAATACCCTCTAAAACTGTACCTTTAGAGCTTTCTGGATTAGCCATGGTTGCACCTATAAGTATGCCTGCAGCTAAAGTAGAAAATACAATGATGGGTAATTTTATCTGAAATGAACTATTATTTGTATTACTCACGTTGTTAATTTTTTATTCTAACAAATAACGCATATTTTTAATAAATCGTTGGTTAGAAAAGCTTTAAATTTCAATTACCTTTGTAAAAATACTATTAAATTTAACCGAAGTGGAATATTCTCAAAAAAAGATAAAAGAGCTAGTTGCGGAAAATTACGTTTTTGCCTCTGTGCTTTATTATTTAGGTGTAGACTACTACGAATATGAAGAGGATTTGCTCCAAAAAGTCTGTGAAAGCAAAGGTTTGCATGTGCAGCAAGTCATAGATGAATTGGAAAGAATCACTAGTAATGAGGAAATAGCAAATCTGAAATTGTTATCATTCCCTATTGATTTGGTAATAAGCTATTTAAAGCATTCTCACTTTATTTTCATCAAAAAGGATTTACCTTTTCTAGTCAAACTGGTTAATCACATTGATTCGTCTAATCCTGTTTTCAGACCTATCCAACAAGAATTGAAAGAAGTTTTCCCATTATTTGTGGAAGATTTTGTTCATCATATATATGAGGAAGAGGATACGTTGTTTCAACATATTCTACAACTCAAGCAAATTGATGAAAAGAAGCTAAATCCCTCATCTTTTTTCTATAAAAATGAAAAATTTAGTATGCAGAAGTTTGCGATCGATCATGAAGTGCATGATGATGAAATGAAAGGCATTCGGTTTTTAATGGATCAATGCCCTATTGAGCATCATACTGAGTTGAGTACTAAAGTTTTGTTTTCAGAATTTGAGCGTTTTGAGCAAAAGTTAATGGTGCATGCTAAAATTGAAAATGAAATTTTATTTCCCAAAGCATTGATGCTTGAGAAAAAAGTGAGCAGAAAATTTGAATCTGTGATTCGAAATAATTAATGGCTCGGATTTTAGCAATAGATTACGGTACTAAAAGAGTAGGTTTAGCAAAAACTGATCCTTTAAAAATTTTGGCCTCACCACTGGAAACAGTACATTCCAAAGATCTTATTAGGTTCCTTACCGATTACTTTGAAAAAGAAGAGGTTGAGCTAGTGGTATGTGGTTATCCTACAGATGAGAACGATGAAAATACTGATGCCACCCGGCACGTAGTTGCATTTATTAATCTTTTTAAGAAGAAATTTCCAAATATGCCTTTAACTTTGCAAGATGAAAGTTTCAGTTCTCAAATGGCTATGCAGTCCATGATAATGGCTGGATCCAATAGAAAGCAAAGAAACAAAAAGACGGGAAACATTGATAAAATTAGTGCCGCAATAATTTTGCAACAATATTTAGAAGAGAATTAGTATGATTTATTCCATAGTGGCTTACGGCCATCCAGTTTTAAAAACAAAGGCAAAAGATATTAAGAAAGATGAATTTGATGTGAAAACCCTGGTAGATGATATGTTTGAAACCATGTACAATGCCAGCGGTGTAGGTTTAGCGGCACCTCAAATTGGTAAAAGCATTCGTTTATTTGTGGTTGATACCGAACCAATAGACGAAGATGATGAGCCTAAACTGAAAAAAGCATTTATTAACCCGGTGATTTTGGAGGAAACAGGTGAAGAGTGGGCCTATGAAGAAGGTTGCTTAAGCATTCCCAGTATCAGGGAAGATGTGTTTAGAAAAGAAAAAATAAAAATTCAGTATTTCGATACCGATTGGAATGAGCATACAGATGAATATGACGGTTTTAATGCCAGGGTGATTCAACATGAGTACGATCATATCGAGGGTGTTTTATTTACTGACCATGTATCTGCTTTTAAGAAACGGATGTTGAAAGGAAAACTTACTAATATCAGCAAAGGAAAGGTAGCTGCTGACTACAAAATGCTATTTCCTCAAAAAAAATAATGGAATGTAATTTCCATGTCTATATTCTACTTTTAATATCGAGGAGCAGTCTTAAATTTGAGTATTAATACTGAAAAATATATTTAAGTACAGATGAAAAATTTTACCTCTTTTGCCTTCTCATTGTTATTTCTCATAATGTCTTCTCAGTCGCTCTATTCTCAAAAATCAGCGGAGGATTTTATTGACCACGGCATTAAAAAATATGAAGAGAAGGAGTATATGGAGGCTATTGTAAGCTTTAATGAAGCCATAGCTTTAGATGACAAATCTCATCAGGCTTATTATATGAGAGGTAATATTAAGCAAAGATTTGGCGATATCCATGGGGCAATGAAGGATTACAATGAATCGGTAGAAGCAAATTCGAAATTTCCGGAAGCCTATTTTGAAAGAGGAAATATTAAATATATGCTTCAGGATTATTATGGCGCTATCAATGATTATACCCAGGCTATTACATTAAATGAGAATAACTTAGAGGCTTATTATAAGAGAGGCCAGGCCAAACAGCAGTTAGAAGCTTACCAGGATGCTATAAATGATTGTACCCAAATATTAAACAAAGACCCTAAAAATGTTGATGCCTATTTTTTAAGGGGCGTGCTCAGAATCGAATATGGTAAGCTGGCGGAAGGCTGTTTAGACTTAAGTAAAGCAGGCGAATTAGGTGATCTAAAAGCCTATGAAATGATCCGAGAGCGTTGTAATGACGCAAAAAGTTACGCTACAGCAGATCAATAGTACAGACAATAGCATGCTTTAATATTATAATCCAACATACTTAGTTTTGGAAGCCTACCGAAGTGTTCATTATTTTATCTAAAAAGTGAATCTCTTACTTTGCATCTAACTCATAAATTAGGATGGTATGAAGTGAAATTGTACTGAATACCAGCGCTTTAAATTGTATTATTTCTTAGTTTTTACTTTATCCCAAGGCTTAATTTGCCAATAAATCATCCCGGTACTTAAGTGGTTATTTTTAGCATCATATAATTTAACTTCACATGATACAACCACAGAATCAGAAGTTTTTAATGGGTTTTCTACCTCTGCTGTAATCCATTTCTGATCAATAGAGTATTCAGCATATGCATCCATTTTTCCCTGAAAATGATAGTCCATTTCCATTTTCTGCATAATGATGCGATATTTTTTCACATCCAATTTGTACAAAATCATCAGGCCTGTGGTAAATTCTGAGACAGTTGCCATTGCACAGGCATGAATACCTTTGATATGGTTTAAATTCCTTCTTTTGTAAGGTAATTTTGTCCTGATTTTATTTTCTGTTATTATATCAATTTTGAAACCATGTGGTTTATTGAATGGTATCATAAAGCTCAATCCCTGGTTTAACAACCACAGATAAAATTTAGAATGCGTGGCTTTTTGTATGATATTATTTAAATTCATAGATATTTGTAAGTAACAAAGATTTTTTTGATTCTTGGATAATCAATCTGTTCATGTCAATTTGGCCACCAAGGTCGTTGAAAACCTTATGATTTCAAATGCAAAAGGTTGAATCTTAGCAGTGAATTTGTAAAAGTGGGTCAATATTCTAATCTGATAGGTCTTCAGAAGTAAAATGAAGTAATTTATATGTTGAGTTTTTGGGAAAGAGAAAGTTTTACACATTATGATTTTTTAATTATTGGAGCTGGAATAGTAGGATGTTCCACTGCTTGGCATCTTCGAAACAAATATCCAAATGCAACTATTGCTGTCCTTGAAAGAGGAGTGTTTCCTAGTGGGGCCAGTACGAAAAATGCTGGATTTGCCTGTTTTGGAAGCTTAACAGAGTTGGCTGATGATTTGCCAAAAATGGGCAGCGATAATTTGATGAACCTGGTAGAAAAGCGGTGGCTGGGACTAAAAAAGTTAAGAAGTATTTTGGGTGATTCCCGAATTGACTATCAAAATAATGGAGGATATGAATTATTACGCGAACAGGAGAGGCCGGCATTAGAGCAAATGGATCAAATAAATGATTTGCTGCAGAATGTTTTTGACAAACCTGTTTTTCAGAGTAATCCTATGTTGGTGCAGCAATTTGAATTAAATGCATCCTCACTTCATACATTAGTGAGCAACCAATACGAAGGTCAGATTGATACAGGAAAAATGATGAGCGCCTGGTGGGATATCTGCCAGGAAAATAAAGTCAAGTTTTTTACAGGCACAGATGTTAAATATATTGAAGAGGAAGATGGTTTAATACGAGTAGGCGTTAAGAGCATTTCGTCTGATGAAACCACCACTTTTACTGCTTCAAAAATTGCAATTTGTACAAATGCATTTGCTAAAAAATGGCTTCCGGAGGAAAAAATTAACCCTGGAAGAGGAATGGTAATGATTACTGAGCCGTTACCTGATCTTAAAATCAAAGGTGTTTTTCATTATGATGAAGGGTATTTTTACTTCAGAAATTTTAACAGACGAGTCCTGATTGGTGGTGGTAGAAATCTTGCAATTGAAGAGGAAACAACTACTGAATTCGGGATTAATGCTGTTATAAAGGAACGAATACTTTCCGATTTGACAGAAATGATATTACCGAAGCAACCCTATAAAATTGATATGGAATGGTCTGGAATAATGGGGTTTGGAGAGGATAAGTCTCCAATAATCAAAAGAATCAATGACAAAATTGCGGTTGGAGTCCGCTTAGGTGGAATGGGAGTTGCTATTGGAACACAAATTGGCGATGAAATAACCACTTTATTGCAGGACTGAATTAGAATTTTTGTTATATTTCGAATTCAATTTTAAAAATGGAGTTTTAAAATACCTAAATGACGGAGACGCAGAGAAAGCCAAGCTTATTTGAAGCCTTTATTCCCATACTATTTTTAATTGCACTGTTAGGGCTGAATGTTTACTACTTTGGCGACAGTACTCTTGACGGATCCAATCAAATTGCCCTCATTTTAGCAGCAGGTATAGCAGCCATTGTAGCGCTCCGAATAGGCTATAAATGGACAACAATGTTAGATGGAATAGTAGCTAGTATCAGTTCTGCCATGTCATCCATTCTGATATTGTTATTAATTGGAGCACTCGCAGGCACATGGTTGTTGAGCGGAATCGTCCCTGCTATGATTTATTACGGTTTAAATATTTTAAACCCAACTATTTTTCTCGTTGCTGCCTGTATTGTAAGTGCCATTGTCTCAGTAGCAACAGGTAGTTCCTGGAGTACTATTGCCACCTTGGGCGTAGCACTGTTAGGAATTGGGCAGACGCTTGGCCTTGGAACAGGAGTGGTAGCTGGTGCTATTATTTCCGGAGCCTACTTTGGTGATAAAATGTCCCCGTTAAGTGATACAACTAATCTGGCGCCCGCTATGGCTGGTACTGATCTATTCACCCATATAAAATATATGGCACTAACTACTATCCCTACATTTATAATCACTTTAATTATTTTTCTGATTTGGGGTTTTATGAATAGTTCAGAGGCTGATCTTAATCAGGTGGCTTTGGTACAAGACGCCATACAGGAAAAATTTAATATAAATTATTGGTTGTTTTTAGTTCCGGTATTGGTCATTGCAATGATTATTAAAAAGATTTCTGCGATCCCCGCCTTGCTTATTGGTTCGTTATTAGGTGGCTTATTTGCCATCATATTTCAACCACAAGTGATTGAATCTGTCGCTGGTGCGAGTGCTAACTTTTTTGAATCATGTTACAAGGCTGTTATGTTAGCCATGTATGGAGATATAAGCATTGTAACCAAAAACGAAGTGGTCAATGAACTTCTTTCTACGGGTGGAATGTATGGTATGCTGAACACTATTTGGCTAATTATTTGCGCTATGGTTTTTGGTGGGATTATGGAATCAACAAATATGCTTAGAACAATTACTGCTTCAATTATTAAATTGGCTAATTCTACTGGTTCTTTAGTGGCATCCACTGCTGGCACTTGCGTTTTCTTCAATATTACTGCTTCTGATCAGTACTTAGCCATCGTAGTGCCTGGTAGAATGTTTGCTGAAACCTACGCAGAAAGAGGTTTGAAGCCAGAAGTGTTAAGTAGAACATTGGAGGATTCCGGAACGGTAACCAGTGTATTAATACCCTGGAATACTTGTGGTGCTACACAGTCAAGTGTGTTAGGGGTAAGTACGTGGGCATATGCACCCTATTGCTTCTTCAATATTATCAGCCCGTTTATGACCATACTTTATGCCTACCTTAATATTAAAATTAGGAGATTATCAGATAAATGAGTTTAGTTACTGAAATTACTAAAGAAGCCATAAATGATTTGCCTTTGTGGAAATTTGAAGGTGAGATTATAGTGTTGGAGAAAGATGCTGATTGGGATGAAGTTATCCCTAAGTTATGGAAAGCAGACATTCTAGGTTTTGATACTGAGGCAAAGCCTGCTTTTAAAAAAGGTGTTTATAATCCTGTATCACTAATTCAATTAGCTACAGAAAATGAAGTGTTTGTTATTAGAAACCTTCTATGTGGTTTTCCTGGTGAACTTATCAGAATATTTGAAGATCCATCTATTATTAAAGTAGGAGCTGCCATTAGGGATGATATTAAAGACCTTCAAAAATTAAGAAAATTCGATCCTCAGGGTTTTGAGGATATTAGCACAATAGCACAGGCAAATGAGGTGAAACAAATTGGTGCTAAAAATTTAACTGCCATTTTTCTTGGAAAAAGAATTAGCAAGGCTCAGCAAACCTCTAATTGGGAAAGGACAGACTTGACGCAAGCACAATTAGATTACGCAGCAACTGATGCTTATCTTTGTTTGAAGGTGTACAAAGTATTTCAAAAGTTAGGTTGGGTTGAATAGATAGGAGTACATATCTATAAGTGCTCAGCAGCTCCAATCTCCCCTATATTTGGATTCATTCAATATATCTGTTGATGAAATGAATGGGAGTACTCAGAAATGCCGAAATCAGAACTTTCTGCTCCACACTGCATTTACATACTTCAGCCTTAGAAAAGCATTAAAGCTGATCTTTATTTCTTTCAATACGCTTTATTTCACAAGTGCTATACTATTTTCATAACAAGCAACTAGTTTTAAGTTATAACCGATCGATTTTTGATAAAAATGTGTTAATTATATAGTTGTTATACTAACAATTTCCTTATTTTGAAGTTTAAATCGAAGGACAAAAGATTTTATGGATATACCTGTCAAAAATTTTCAGAATTACTGTAATAGTTTAGTGAATTACAGTCGCAGAAAAACCATTCCTGTTAAGGTTGGAGATATTATTATTGGTGGGGATAATCCTATTGTTTTGCAATCCATGACTACAGTGGACACAATGGATACCGAAGGTTCAATTGAGCAATCCATTAGAATGATTGATGCAGGTTGCCAGTTGGTTAGAATTACTGCGCCATCGATAAAAGAAGCTGAAAATCTTAGAGCTATAAAGGCAGGCTTAGTTAAAAGAGGGTATAATACTCCATTAGTGGCAGATATACATTTTACGCCCAATGCAGCTGAGCTAGCAGCAAAAATTGTTGAAAAAGTACGAGTGAATCCTGGTAATTATGCGGACAAAAAGAAATTTGAAGTTTTAGAATATACAGAAGAGAGTTACAGAGCAGAACTTGACCGTATAAAGAAAAGATTTGCTCCACTGGTTAAGATTTGTAAAGAACATGGTACTGCTATGAGGATAGGTACCAACCATGGCTCATTATCAGATCGAATTATGAGCAGGTACGGTGATACACCTTTTGGGATGGTAGAATCTGCTCTTGAATTTATAAGAATCTGTGAGGAGATGGATTATTTTGATATTGTAGTTTCTATGAAATCAAGTAATCCGCAGGTAATGGTGCAGGCTTATCGCTTATTGGTGCAAAAACTAGATGAAGAAGGGCTAAAGCCTTATCCACTACATTTAGGTGTAACAGAGGCGGGTGAAGCAGAGGATGGTAGAATTAAATCCTCTGTTGGTATTGGTACCTTACTGGAAGATGGTCTGGGTGATACAATCAGGGTGTCCCTGACAGAGGAACCTGAATATGAAATACCAGTAGCCAAAATTTTGGCTGAAAGATATACAAATAGAAGTGAACACGACACGATACCTGATATTATCGAATGTCCTTTTAACCCTTTTGAGTACGAGAAAAGAGATACAAGGAGGGTGAAAAATATTGGTGCCAACGAGGTGCCACTTGTAATGGCTGATTTTTCTTTAAAAGACAAGATCACTCCAGCATCATTATTTGCTGTAGGCTATAATTACTCTGTTCCTTTAGATAAATGGTCCATTTCAGATTTGGCTTGTGATTACGTATTCGCCTATGATAAAACCATCAATTTTGAAATTCCTGGAACTTTAGGCATAGTTCATGATCATAAAACTTGGATAAAGGAACGGAGTAAAGAAAGAAGATACCCCTTCATCAATATTAAGGAGTATTTCTCGGGAGTGGAAATGCATAAAGAATTAAATTTTATTTACGCCACCTTACCTGACTTGACCACTGAATTAATATCATCCCTAAAAAATGATAAATCTGCAGTTTTATTAATTGATACATACAATAACCATGGGATGGCCGAGCAAAGACGTTTATTTGCTCAACTAATAGATGCGCAATGTGAAGTTCCCGTTATTATTGGTAGAGCCTATAAAGACCTTCCAATTGATGAATTGCAATTATATGCTGCTACAGATATTGGTGCTCTTTTAATTGATGGGATGGGAGATGGTGTTTTTCTTGCTGCTGAGAATTGTGGAGGAGACAAGGCAATAAACGAGACGGCTTTTAATATTTTGCAGGCCAGTAGAACCAGAATTTCCAAAACAGAATATATTTCATGCCCTTCCTGTGGAAGAACATTATTCGATTTACAGGAAACAACCGCAATGATTCGATCCAGAACTAATCATTTAAAAGGTGTGAAAATTGGTATTATGGGCTGCATTGTAAATGGACCTGGAGAAATGGCCGATGCAGATTATGGTTATGTGGGGTCGGGTAAAGGTAAAATTACCTTGTATAAGGGTCAGGAAGTGATGAAAAAGAGTGTGCCTTCGGAAAAGGCAGTGGATGAATTAATTGAAATTATTAGAAAAGATGGGAAATGGTTAGAACCTGAAACTGTTTAGTTTGGTTAGAGTACTGTAAACTTAAGATATTCAATTTATGAAAGATCAGAGAGATTTAGAAAATTTAAATAAAACTTCAAATTCTGATTGGAAAAGCTATTTCCAATTAGGTGATGTTCTTAATTATTTTAAAAGACTTTTCGGAAAGAAAGATCCAAACGCTCCTTCAAATGTGAACTTAAAAATGATGCACGGCATCAATAAAATTTCTATCATTATGTTTTTAATTGCTATAATTGTCATAGCAGTTCGAATAATTTTGAGGCAATGAACATAGAATCATTCAGAAATTATTGTTTAAGTAAATCAGGGAGCTCTGAGGATTTCCCCTTTGATGAAAATGTTCTGGTTTTTAAAGTGTGTGGTAAAATTTTCGCTTTAGTTGATGTAGATTTGTTTGAAAGTATCAACCTTAAATGTGATCCGGAAATGGCTATAGCTTTAAGAGAGAAGTACAATGCTGTTCAGCCAGGTTACCATATGAGTAAAAAACATTGGAACACTATTCAAATGGATGGGAGCTTAAACGATGATGAAATTCAGCATTGGATTAATCATAGTTACGAATTAGTTCTTGCAAAACTCCCAAAGAAACTTCGGGATGAGATAAATCAAAATACGTAAAGTTCAACTCTTCTGTTCAACTCACGCCCTTCAAATTCATCATCATTAGACGCTAATGGTCTCTCTTTACCTTCGCAACTAATTTCAATTCTTAAAGGATTTATTCCGAGACCAGTCAATGCTTCCCGCACGTTTTTAGCTCTTCTACAAGATAAGTCTTTATTTATATCTTCACCTCCTATACCATCCGCATGACCCTCAATTAATAATTTAGCTTCAGGTTTCTCTTTAAGTTCAGCTGCTATCATTTCAATTAAGCTATTTTGTTTGAACTGAACTTTATCCGAATTGAATTTGAAATAGATATTGCGTGCTATTTTTTCTCCTTTTGCACCGGAACTGTTATAGCTAATAGGCTCTTTCTTTACTCCAAGGCCTAATTTTTCACCAATTTTAGAGAAAAAGCCCTGCTCTTCAGCTTTTTTAGCTACTAACACCGGCTCATTACTTATATCTGAATTAACAACTTCAACTTTTTCTTTCATCACATCTACTTCTTCTGATTTTGATATTTCTGATGGAGTCTCTGGTGTTGGTTCAGTTACCTTCTCTTCCTCTACTGCAACAGGGCCTGTGTTTTCACTTAATTCAGGTTCAACAGTTGTTTGGTTATCTAAAATCTGCGCATCATTATCTTGATTACTTCGCGAACTAACAACCTCATCTCTTACAAAGGGTTTTCTGCTTTCCTTTGCTGCTAAAATTTTCTTCTTAACCTCATCACTTAAGGTGGCCCTCCATATATTTCTATTTGTGGCACCAGCAGGGTAGGAGTCATAGTATAAATAATTTAAGCTAGGATCAATTGATACAAATGTTTCTTCGAAGGAGGAATTTATTACTTTGCCCAGGTTTTCGGGTTTACTCCATTCGTCCCAACCATCGCCAACTCTATGACTCATAAAAAGATCAGAAGCTCCGTTCCCCTGATGTCCGTAGCTTGCAAAAAAAATAGTATTACCATCCACTGTCAGAAAAGGTGCAAAATCTGCCTTTTCACTATTAATAGTTTTACCCATACTCATAGGGGTGCTGTATCTACCATCCACTGGTTGAAATACACTGTAATAAAGATCCTGGTCGCCCTTAGAATCTTTTCTTTCCACCGCCATGATAATCACTTTCTCCTTAAAATGATAATCAAAGTCTACATAAGGGCTGTTATTATAATATCCATCTATAGGTAATTCAATTCCACTTTTATTCTTTTGAAGGAATAATGCTAATTCAGAGCTGACACCCTTATACCCATCATTTACGAAGACTAGTGAATCACCACTTTTGCTGGCTCTTACTAAATCATTAGCTTTTTTATCGTTATATGGTTCTTTTAAGTTAAAAGGTTTACTCCAAAACCCTCTGGGATCTAGCCTGCTGACCCAAACATCCTGAAAGTCTTTTTCACCACGTATATTTTCCGGATGAAATCTCCTGTTTAAATACAAAGTTTTACCATCATCCGAAATTACAGGTCGCACATCCTGAAATTTACTGTTAACTTCTCCGGGAATAGCCTGGGTAGTCACTTCATTTTGTGATAAGGCCGAAAAAGAGACGACTGAAAGGATAATGTATAAAATAGTTTTAAGCACGCTAATTCTAAGGATGTATTTTGTAAATATATTATTTCATATGAAAAACAACTAAAAAATAGCATTAAATATATATGTATTTTATTAAAATAATCTTATTTTTCGACAAAGTAGAAGAAAAATCATATTAACTTCCATCATAAATTCCGTTATTCAATCTTTATTATCCTACTTTTACACAGAGGTTATTACATGTGTTATATAACAAATGGTAATTTACTATGAAAAAGGTCTTTTTAGCTATATTTTTGTGTTATCATGTCGGAAGTAGTTCAATAGATTTAATGGCTCAAACTAAAATTTCGTATTTAGCACTAGGTGATTCATATACAATAGGCGAGGCAGTTAAAGAAACTGAGCGATGGCCGGTTATATTAGCAAAGAAACTTAATGAATTAGGAACAGAAGTTCATCTGGACAAAGTAATTGCAACCACTGGCTGGACCACCGATGAATTAATACGAGCGATTGAAGCAGATAAAAAATTATCCGACACTGAATTTCAATTGGTGAGTTTGTTGATTGGTGTTAACAATCAGTACAGAGGTTTACCTTTGCGACAATACGAAAAAGAGTTTGAGAAACTACTACAGAAAGCTATAGAACTTGCTGGAAATAAACCCGAGTTGGTATTTGTTGTGAGTATTCCTGACTACGGAGTAACACCTTTTGCTATGGAACATGGTAAAGATGCAATGAAAGTAAGTGAACAATTAAACAAGTATAATACTTTGGCGAAGGATGTGGCGTTAAAATATTCGGTGAATTTTTATGATATTACGCCTATATCTTTAAAAGCAATCCATGCACCAGAAATTTTTCTGGCCGATGATCAACTTCATCCATCAGCAAAAATGTATGAGGAATGGGTAGAGTATATGTTTTCAGGAGTAAACCGACAATTAAATTAATCATTTTTGAAGCAAATTATACTACTTTTAATGAGTTCTATGTTAGTGTTTGCTTCATGCAAGGATAAAATGGTATGCCCGGCATTTCAAAGTACTTATATTCTGGATCCTCAGAAACAAACAGAAAGATTTTCTTATTTTAAAAATGATTCCTTGTTGCTAACTGCAGAATCGCAAGTACATAAGAAGGATATTTATGGCTTGTCAGTGCGTAAATACGGTTTTTGGAAACAACAGGAATTGTTAATGATTGATCAGAAGGATGTGTATAGCGATGAAATTGATTCACTTTTAGCATTAAGGAACCAAAAGCCGTCTGACCTGGGAGTGAACAATGTAGATAGTTTGAAAAGGGCTTTAGCAGATTCTTTACAAGTTTCAGGTAATGAAAAGGGTGAAGATGCCTGGGACAATACCAAACGCTTCAACTACAACGTTGATATGGTTAAGTACATGGAATTAGTGGGAAATGATGTGCTAAGAGCTCAAGCTGCTCAAAGAGATTCTACTGAAGCCAGAAAAAATAGAGAGCTACCGGCTACTGCCGATTCCACTCAAAATGAAGGAGGGATCCTGAAAAATATTTTTGGTGGGCAGAAAAAAAAGGAGAAGAAGAATAAGAATAAGGAAACAGAACTCAAAGCTAACGAAGCGGCTTTGCCAGATGATGATGAGGAATCTGATTGATAGATGAACTTGAACCATTTCTACTCTATCAAATTTGTTTATCATTTCAATGACTAAACATTCCAGAAATGATTTGTCTTTTAATAGTGCTATAAATGAGCCTGCGTGAATATCTACAAATTACTTGCTTAAGTAGGTTCCAATTGACTGCTATCTAAGCAGGCTTTTTTGCAATAAGCTGTTTTAATAAAATATAATCACAAAGTGATGGAGATTATATTATGCAGAGAAATACTGCAAATTATCTTAGTAAAGTACATCCTACAATCAGGCCACGCCCAACATTAAAATCACTTTTATCAATTAAAAGCGTTTATAAGGTAAATCATACATATATGTAATGTATTGTGAATTATATGTAATGCCAAACCATCACGATAGTAGTAATTTTACATCATTGATTTGTAAACTTACAATGTGATGGAATGATTGTTAAGATTACTCCCAAAATGAGGTCAATTTGCAGCCTTTTCGGTCAAAGGGGAAAGAAAAAAAAACTTCATTGTATTTCTCGAATAGGGATTACATGAAATGAGCTCAAAGTTGTTCTAGAAATATAAAGTTATTTCAATAATTTAGTCAAAAGGTGATAAGTTGAGAGAGCTGTTTTGAGTCAATAGTATTAGAAGTATAGTTAAAATAATTGATTAATCAAGGGGAAACTTTTGAAGAGGAGTAAATGGTGATGAAAAATAGGAATAAATTAAATATAGCTCCAGTATTAGACGATTTGAATGCACGAGAGCAATTGAATAATAAAAAGAGTGTGGAGAAACCTTACATGGTGTATTCTGCAGAGATTGGAAATGCGCTTTTGCATCCCAACGAAAACGTTGTGTATGAGTATAAGGATCATAGAAATATGAACAGACAGCAACTACATAATCAATTTAGAGATGTTAATCAGTATTTTGGTAGTTCATATCATTCACTTATACAGTTAGATGAAAAACTATGTATAAAAACCTTTACATCTACTGTAAAAAATCAGGTTAATATTAGAGAGTCAGATATTGGAAGACCCATTTCTGATTTAACTAATATGATTACAAATCTGGATTTGGTTTTGGAAGTAAGAAAAGTAATGGACACATATAAAACCGTGTATAAACAAGCAAAATCCAATAAAGGAAAATGGTATTCATTACTCATTGAACCTATTTCAGATAAAAACCATATTGTAGGAGTAAATATTGCTTTTCATGATACAACTAGATTAACATTAACTAAACTTCAGGCTGAAAGAGATAACGAGAAACTGCAAAGGATAAATAAAGACCATGAAAATTTTATTTACTCTGTAACCCATGATTTGAAATCTCCACTCAACAGCATGGAGGCTTTGGTTACATTAATAAATAGAACAGATGATGTGAAAAGCATAAAGGAATTAACAAACCCTTTGATGAAGTCTGTAGAAGGTTTAAGACAGACAATTAGTGAACTTTCAAATATTGCTGATCTAGAAAAAGATTTAAATGGAAGTGAAAGCGTACTGTTAGCTCCTTTAATGGAAGAAATTAAATGGAGTTTAAATGATTTATTAACAAATTCTTATGCAATTCTTAAAATTGATTTTCAGGTGAATGAAATCAGTTTTTCAAGGAAGAATTTGCGTAGTATTATTTATAATTTTTTGTGTAATGCTATAAAATATAAATCTAACAACCGACAGCTAAAAATTGAAATAAAGACCAAAATTCAAGGAAAATTCGTTGTTTTATCAGTTTCTGATAATGGAATTGGTATTTCAAAAGATCAGGTGGAGTCTATCTTTTCTAAGTTCAAAAGAATTTCTGACGGGGAAGATATTGAAGGTTCAGGTATTGGTCTTTTTCTTGTAAATAGAATAGTGTCCAATGCTGGGGGAGATATCAAGGTACAAAGTGAATTAGGTAAAGGTACTACGTTTGAAGTGCATATTCCAATGAAAGAAACGCAGCAGATTGAATAACCATTAAAGATCATAATTTTTTGGATTAATAAAATATAGTCCAGTACAAATTAAGCTGTGGAAAATTGTGAAAGTTTTTTACCATAGCAATTCATACCTTATCTCAATCATGACAGAAAAATATCTTTAGTTGGCAGGCAATTAAGAAATTTGGTCAGTTAAGAATTATCAGTCCTTCTTATACCCTTTGTTTACAAACATTTCTTCTCACTTTTTAACATAAGACAGATTAAAGCGAGAAATTCAATTATATATTAAGCATTTTTTCAGTTCTTTCCAGCAATTCCTTTACGTGGTTTTTTAATTGTTCAGGTTCAAGTATCTGCGCAAATTCACCAAACATCAGGAACCATCTGGGAAAACTATGGGCAATGTCAGGGCTTAAAAATGTCATTTCAATTTGATCATTTACAGATTTCTCAGAAACAAATCCATAATGATATTTATCATGCGAAAGATGTTTGGCAACATTTTTCGCAATTAATATTCTCACTTTTATCCTTTCTACCTCATTCTCCTGCATTCTTATCTTTTCCATTGAGAGGTGCTGTTTTGTGAAATCTTTGGTACTTCTTTTAATTGAATGCATTCTATCTGTTCTGAAGTGTCTGTAATTTTTTCTCAAATGGCAGTAACCTAACACATACCAGAAATTATTCTCATGAAATAATCCTACAGGTTCTATATTTCTCTGAATATCAGTATCGGATTGAAGCGATTGATAGATCAAGTCAACTTGTTTTTTTTCGGCAATACTTTCAAAAAGGATTTCAAGTGCATTTGGGATGTTATTGTTGAATAACGATTGTCCGGGAGTGACACTAACCTGAGACTCAATTGCTGAAATCCAATCTTTTTCTTTTGTCCTTAAAACTGATTTCACCTTAAACATCGCAGATTCATGGTAATCACCCAATGACTTGTCAGTGAATTTCTGCATTAGTTTTTCTGCTGCAATAAAGCTGCCAGCTTCTTCCCTGGTAAACATTATAGGAGGTAACCTATAACCCTCAATAATTGTGTAGCCGACCCCTGCTTCACCCGAAATGGGCACCCCGCACGATTCAAGTGTTCTTATATCTCTATAGATAGTGCGAAGACTCACTTCAAAGCGCTCTGCCATTTCCTGTGCTTTCACAACGCGCTTTGATTGCAAATGTATGAATATGGCAATAATTCTATCGAAGCGTTTAAAAGTATCTATGCTCATAGTGGTCTTAACAATGGCAGAAATAAAGGACTTTATCTTTAAAAATGCTCTACCAAATCTAGTCATCCTTTAACTTGTATCAAATAAAAATTTATATCAATTATTGCTTCCAGCCAAGGGTAAATTCTGCTGGTAGAAATTAATATTGTTCTTTCGTGCTAGCTATAAGCATTTCCGGAAAAGAGACAGAGCTTGATTCTTTCTTTTTTAATAGCTGAAGCAGATTTTTTCACTAATCAGTAGATGGTTTGAGGTTTTGTTATACAATTGCAAATAAACAATAGTCAGTGACAGCCCTGTGTCAATAATTAGTAATTGTTCTGAGATTTAACCTTTCTATAAAGGAGATTTTTCACATTATTTTTCCGCTGCATTTTCTACTGACTATAGGCTGTCATTAGTCCTATCTACATTTGTTCAAATCATTAAAATTTTTAATTTTTTCAATTATGAATGAACAAATCACACAACAAAAGCAAGCAGAATTGTCGCAGATTATTAGTCCAAATGAACTTTTACTTCATTGGCAAGGACATAGACTCCTTACACGAAGAGTAATTGAGTCTTTTCCTGATGAAAAATTTTTCAACTATTCCATTGGTGGAATGAGAACTTTTGCTGAAATAATCATGGAACTAATCGGTATTGCAGCTCCGGGACTAAAAGAAATAGTAAGTGGCAAATCAAGTGAGTTAAAGGAGCATTTTGAACATAGTAATGATAAAGAAAAGATACTCGCATCATGGGATGAAAGCACAGCAGAAATAGATAGGCTATGGGTACAATTAAAACCTTCGCGCTTTCATGAAACTATCAAGGCGTTCGGCGCTTATGAAGGTACAGTTCAATCTTCTATTCTATATTTTATCGACAATGAGATCCATCATAGGGGTCAAGGATACGTATATTTGCGTTCTTTAGGAATTGAGCCACCTATGTTTTGGGAAAGATAGAAGTCTTTGTTTATAGAACAACGGTAAGCAATCAGTCTGAAGTTCAGCAATTAGCACCATTGCTAAACGCTCTCCTTTGTGAGCATGCTAAGTGGAACTTTGATTTAGAAGATTGTGATCATATTCTCAGAATAGCTTCATATAATATAAATCCAGAAATTGTTTCTGCAATCTTCCAAAGTCTAGGGCACTCATGCGAGGAATTGGAAGACTGAAACAACTCCCATCTTTGAAAAAGGTAGAGGACAAGTTGTCTCCTACTTTTTTCTTATACCATCCAAATTGAAGTGATAGCTAAAGTATAAAAAAATTTTAATCCTCCACTATTAGCCTATTAAATGCTATTAAATCAGGTAATGCCTCTTCCACGGCTTCAAGGAAGTCCTATGATGTTATAATTTATATCAGAAGATCTGTAAGAGATACCGCGTTGGTTCGCGACTTTGATAGAGAATAAACGCTTATAAGAATAGATGTTTCTGCAACTAGGGGTTAAAATGTAGAAAACAAGATTAGCTTATTTCGATATTCTTAAGAAATGTTTATGAGCCACACTATAGAACAATGCAACATTTATGAATAAAGGTGTAAGCGTTTCATTATTGAAGGGTTTAGCTTTGTATATGCTGGAGGACTGATTGTAATATTTATCAGAATGCTAAATACTATTTAAGTGAGAGCGAAGAAGGTATCAGTCATTATCGTGAAAAGGGGAGAAGAAAAAGGACAAAGGATGAGTGATGGTCTAAATTGTAATGATTATTACAATTGTTACAACAGAATTAAACTCATAGTTAGTATTGGGTAAACTTCCAGAATCATGTTAAAAGCACAAAATGATGCTGGAAAGGTAGATTGATTTCTGCTTCCTCAGATAAAATGAATCGAAATATGGAAGATAAAATGAAAATATTGATGACTACAGACACAATGGGAGGCGTTTGGTCGTATGTGATGAGTTTGTGCAAGTCTCTGGAACGCTATAATGTGGAAATTCACCTGCTTAGTATGGGTGGTTTACTCACTGAGGAGCAAAAGATAGAAGTAAGTGATATCACCAGCATACAAATATATGAGAGTACTTTTAATTTAAATTGGATGCAAGGCAATGAGCGAGATTTACAATCTGCCAGTCAGTGGTTATCATTAATGTACACCAGAATTCAACCGGATCTTATCCATTTTAATAACTACAATCACATGTCAGGAAACTGGAATTGTCCTGTAATAACGGTCTATCATTCATGCTTAATTTCTTGGTGGACAGTTGTTAAAGGAGAAAATCCTCCTAAACAATTGCATAGTCATTTGGAAGCGCTCCGAAACACGATTGAGGTTTCAGATGTTGTGGTTTTCCCAACTCAAAGTATGCTTGATCAAGGTGTAAAAGCTCATGGATCTTTTAGAAATTCTCATGTAATTTTTAATGGACTTGATAGTTATTCAGATTATTTTGGGGAGAAGGAATACATGGTTTTAAGTGTAGGGAGTATATCGGATGAAGGAAAAAATATTGAGATGCTTTCAAAGATTGCCGGAAAAATAGACTGGCCTCTCTGTATTGCCGGAAACAACGATATGTCGTTGGTGCAACCTCTTCCCAATGTAGAAAATGTTTATCTATTAGGGCATCTTCCTCATGCGAAGTTACAGCACTATATGGATCGGGCAGCCATTTTTGTTGCGCCAGCAATATA
Organism: uncultured Cytophagales bacterium; assembly: GCA_963803685.1. Lineage (GTDB taxonomy): Bacteria > Bacteroidota > Bacteroidia > Cytophagales > Cyclobacteriaceae > Marivirga. The sequence goes on along the minus strand of CAWDNW010000001.1, from coordinate 4,649,071 downwards.
CGAACCGTTTGGTGTGGCAGTTTTGGAAGCTGCGAAATCTTCATGTGCTTTAGTATTAGCCGATATACCTTCTTTTCGAGAAGTATGGGGTGATGCTGCAATATATTTTAATCCAGAAGAGGAAGATGAGGTTTTTAAAGCCCTTCAGTATCTCATATCAGACGAACGGTTGAGGATGCAAATGGCGAAGAAAGCATATGAGAGATCCCTAGATTTTTCAGCCCGTAACATGGGTGATACGTACATGGAGCTTTATGAGACCTTGCAGGTGCCAGTATCCAGAAATCAAATAAATGTGAAGATAGAAAGTAGAGCTATTTAAGAGCCATTTTTACGCTGAGACTAATGTTAAATAATATAGGGTTCAACAAGGGTGAAGAAAGTAATTTATGAAATGATTGTACTGAGGCAGCTTTCCACACTGCATTGAAATTGCACCTCATGTAGGTCAAATACCCTCACCATGCCGTAAATGAAGTGTTTTATTAAGGTACAGAAACATGCTTCAGATGTTAAATTGAGAATTTGAGTAGGGATATGAAGTAAATTGAGCTTAAGCGAAGCTCAGTATTTTGGAATCACAGTCTCTTATTATGCGTAATCTTTTATTCTTTAGAACCAGAGAATGAGTATGTTAAACCATTAGTGATTTCAATTTTTTTTAACCATTACCATTTACTATCTATTAAAACTATAAACCTTATGAAATTCGTTGTAATTGGATTAACTATAACCTCAGAATGGAGTAATAGTCATGCCAACACTTATCGTACACTATTAAAGGAGTTGCACAAGAAAGGTCATGACATTCTTTTTCTTGAAAAGGATTTACAATATTATGCAGCAAATAGGGATTTACCAATTCCAACCTTTTGCCACCTGGGACTGTACAAAACTAAAGATGATTTAAAAAAGAAATACGAAGAGGAAGTAGCTACTGCAGATGTTGTTATTGTGGGTTCTTATGTAAAGGATGGCGTTGATATTGGAAGGTGGGTGATTGAAACCGCGCAAGGAATCACTGCATTTTATGATATAGACACTCCGGTTACATTATATAAGTTAGAAAGAGAAGATTATGCTTATATTAACCCTGAGCTTATTGCAAGTTATAACCTGTATCTTTCATCTGCAGGAGGGCCAATTTTACAGCATTTCGAGTCTTATTACAGTGCACCTTTTGCAAAAGTGCTATATCCCTGTGTAGACCCAGATGTGTATTTTCCAACGAGTCAGGAATTTAAGTGGCAGATGGGCTATTTGGAGAATTATAATGAAGGCTTAAAGCCGGCATTAGAAGACTTTTTGAACAAGCCTGCAAAGGCATTAAGTAATGAAAAATTTGCCCTTCTTGGATCTAAGTTTCCAGAAAAGATAAACTGGTCTGCAAATATAGAAAGCGTGTCTCTGTCATCGTCTGCAATGCAGCGTGATTTGTATAATAGACAAAGATTTACTTTACATCTCACAGATCAGAATGTAACGCAATATGCATACAAACCAAGTGTAAAACTTTTTGAAGCAGCAGCTTGCGGTGTACCTATTATTTCAAATGTGTGGGAAGGCCTTTCTCTGTTTTTTGAAGAATATACAGAGATTCTAATTGCACACTCTACAGAAGATGTGATACGTTACATTTCTGGTTTCGATGAAGATTGTAGATTGAGACTCGGAGAACAAGCTCGTAATAAGGTGTTAAAATATCACACAGTTAGTGTCAGAGCTGAAGAGCTGGAAGAGTTTGTGTTTCAAGCCCAGCAGATACAAAGGAATAGTGTGCAGAAAAGTTTATTGGTATGAGATTGATTGTAAGTAAAATGATATAAAAAATACTGATTAGTCATTTACTAAAATACAGTAACAAAGTATACCCGGCTTGTTCCAGGCCATCTGCGCAAATTGAGGCGTAGCTCTGAAAAGATTTTTTGAGGAATAGATATGATGTTTAGAAATGAAATTCTCAATTTACATTTCTAAAATGTTATAGTTGATTTATTGTTAAATTTACTCACTTCTTTCTTAGTAGCTGAGATTGAATTAAAGGCGTTATTTAAAAAAGCACTTTCAAACTATTTCGCCATGAAAACTTAGGGTGCCAAACAAGGTAAAAGTCAGTAGCTTCCTAATGCTAATTAACCTGTCTGTTATATAAGCAGTTGAAATTGTTAGAAAATAGAACACTAGAAAAGCCAATGCGGTTTCCTAGTGTTCTTGTTATTTTACACTCCTGCTAGTGTTCGCTTTGGTCTGCAGCATCACTTTCATCTGAGTGTTGATTTTTGGCTTTATCGCTTCTTCCCATCCCTTCACCGCCTTTTTCTTTGTCCTTTTTCTTTTTAGGATATTTATCATCTTCCTCCTCATCCACGTATTCTTCTATTGCATCATCTTTTTTATGCTGCTTACCCGGATTTTTTTTCTTTTTAGAATCATGACCTGGAATAATTGAGCCAAATCTTTGCTCATTCATTAAATGATAGTGTAATCTGTTCATAACGTTAAGGTTTAGTTTTGTATAATTTAGGTATTTACAATTTCGCCTCCATTTACATGAATAAATTGACCTGTGACATAACTGGAATCGTCAGAGGCTAAAAAAACATAGCTTGGAGCGACCTCTTCAGGTTCACCAGGGCGACCCATTGGTACATTTTTTCCGAATTTATCCACTTTCTCTTTTGAGAAGGAAGCAGGAATAAGTGGCGTCCAAATCGGTCCGGGAGCCACTCCATTTACGCGGATCCCTTTGCTTGCCAGGTTTGAAGATAACGAGCGAGTAAAAGCAACAATTGCACCTTTTGTAGCAGCATAATCCATTAAATGCTTACTTCCCCTGTAAGCAGTAACGGACGATGAATTAATTATTGAACTACCCTTCTTTAAATGTGGAAGTGCAGCTTTAGTGACAAAAAATTGGGAAAAAATATTTACTTCAAATGTGGTTCTTAGTTGCTCCTCGCTGATGTCTTCAAGACTATCCTGAGGATACTGCTGAGCAGCATTGTTTACGAGTATGTCCAGTTTGCCGTAGGTATCCACCGTTTCCTCCACCAATTTTTCACATTCAGAGACATTTCTTAAGTTCCCAGGAATGATTTTGATCTCCCTCCCCATCTTTTTTATAATTTTCTGGGTTTCTTTAGCATCTTTATCCTCATCTAGATAGGAGATCACCACTTTGGCTCCTTCAGCAGCAAATGCAATTGCTACGGCACGGCCGATCCCACTGTCTCCTCCGGTTATAATGGCAACTTTTCCTTTCAGTTTGTCACTACCTTTATAATCTGATTTTACAGATTTAGGTTCAGGCTTCATTTTGTGCTCTTTACCTGGTTGTTTACTTTGGGTTTGACCAGGCTTTTTATTGTTATCGCTCATATTGCTATCAATTGTAAATAAAAATGGGCTTGTCGAAATTCTTTTAATTTGTAGTTATTACACGAAAGTACTTGAGAATCCTATTAAACCTTTTACAAGTTTTACGTTGATCGTTATAAGTTTAGAAGGTTATGAGAGAAGGCTTGATTTTATCAAACTGAAATAGTTATGCTTTAAAGATATTTTTCTATGTGGGTATTAGCCATCACCATGCTGGGCAGATTTTTAAGAAATGGGAACTTGCGGAATGAGAAACAATTTACTTGATCGTCAATTCAAATCTTTAAAAATATCATTTTTTTAATAATTTAATTCTGTGTCTTTCTAAAGCGAATCGTTGGCATTAATCTTGGATTTGTCAGTCAAATAAACATTTAACTTTAAAATATAAGAACCATGAATAATGAATTAAAAAATTTGATTTTATCATCATCATCTATCACTGGAAGTTCTGTTAAAAACCTGAAAGACGAAAAGGTAGGTGAAATTAAGGATCTTATGATAGATACTGAATCGGGCGAAGTTGCTTACGCAGTTTTATCAGTAAATACAGGTTTTCTTAACTTAGAAAGTAAGTATTTTGCAATTCCTTTCCAGGCTTTTACCTTTCATTCTCATAGAGATGAGGTATTAACTCTTGATATTGATAAGGAAAGGCTGAAGGATTCTCCAGGGTTCGACAAGGATAATTGGCCAAAAGGTCCTCAAAGAGAATTTATTGATGAGGTGAACGCCTTCTATGGTATTGATAGGAATAGAACTATGTCTGATAGTACAGGTATGCATTCTAACGAAAGGTTAGACAGAGGTACTCTGTAAGCGCTTCTTAAATCATTGACTAGTCCTAAAAAAGTCTTCTGAATTTTCAGAAGACTTTTTTATTTCAAGGAATTTTACAGATAAAAAGTCTCATTAACGACCGTTTTTAAGCCTTCATAATTCCTTCTAATTTAACATTAGTCTCATTTGTGATTTGTTGTTGATGTTACAAATGTGGTGTATTTGTAACACTGTGTCACCTTTAGTATTCAATGCTGCTAAATGAATCCGAAGAGGAAATTATAACTATTTCAATAATACTGAAATTAAAGCTTTAATCTTTTCCAAAGTTTTGCAACAACTTAGCACAAGCCAGAATTAATTGGTGGCAGAAGTCGTACTTTACGTCATTAGGATTGCTTTCATTGCTCAATATTTTCTCTATGTAAATCACTTCATGGTTTACCGTGATTGAAGCATAGGCATATAAGTCATATATATCTTTCTCTGGTATGGGCGATGCGTATCCAGTAATACTCATTCCAATATCTGACATAAAGAGATTACACACTTCCGTTGACATTTGCTTAGCAATTTGTTCCGAAACACCATTGCATGGACTACATTCAGAATATGGAATAAGTAAATGTTCCATTTTCTGCTCACAAGTGTAAGTAGTTATTCCTCCTTCAAAGAATAATGAGGCACCTTCCGCAGATCCAAAAATATCTTGTAACATACCTGAAGAGGCACTTTCTGCAACAGAAATTGTAGTTTTTCTGTGTAAACAAAATTCTTTTATTGTATTCAACGCGTCTTCTATTTCAATTTGTGGCAGTGATTTATTCATATTTCAATTTCGTTTCTAGGTTTAATTAATCTATTACGATTTAAAAAGTGCTAAAATCATTCCAAGGTTGAAGCCATTACATCTCTATAATTGTGAAGTTGAGGTAAATTAATTTATAGTAATCGGCAGGTTTAAAATTTAAGAATGATCAAATACACTTCTCTAAAAAGCTAATACTTATAAGTTTTAACTGGTATGATGCAACCTAAGTTGGGATATCCACCGTAAATTTGGTATTTAAAGATTGTCCTTTTTTATCTATTATAAAATTTAATAAGTAATGGAACTAACTAACTTTTTACTTACTCTACTAGCGGGTTTCACGGGTACAGTGGCTATGACAGTTGTAATGTATTTGTATGCGAGTTTTACTAATGAGAATACTCGTGTTGTGCATGTACTAGGAGGAATGGTCACAGGAGATATTATTATACATGCTAAAAGGAAGCATCGCGTCTTAATTACAGGTGCAATTTGTCATATTTCTGTAGGAGTACTTTTTAGTCTGTCTTATTTTTTATTATGGAATTGGGGTGTTTTTGCTATTACGCTGGTCGATTCTGTAATTGTAGGCGCTTTAAGTGGACTGGTTGCCATTATTGTCTGGCGTCTATACTTATTAGTTCATCAAAGTACACCTGCAATTTCATTAAAGCATTACTTTATTGCATTGTTTATTTCCCATATTGTGTTTGGAGTAGTTACAGTAAATATTTATATGGTAATAACAGAAAGCCCACAGTTTTATTTTCAACTGCGCCAGGAAGTCAATTCAAAGGCACTCTCTTCCCACTTATTTTCTAAATACCATTAGTAGAATTAGAGATATCGTATTTAAGTGAGTAAATCTTGTAACCTTATAGTTATATTCTGTAACAATCTGTGGTGACTATATCAGTAGTTTTGATATAGATTGAACCGAAGATGCTTTTATTCATTACGTAATGATAAAGTTTGTTGAGTAGGAGAGGGGTGTATTAATTTTTCATTTAATTCTTTTTATTCGACATTTTAAATATGTCAAACTGTAGGAATAACAAAAAAGCGAACCAATACTAGTTACAAACTGAAATTATTTTAACCTTAAGAGCCATTTTTTCATGAAACATATTCTTGTTGTTGATTGCCACCTATCATCCTGTGAATTGATAAGTAATTTTTTAACTAAGCATAATTTTAAAGTACAGACTGCAACCAGAGGAGATCATGCCTTGAATCTAATTCAAAAACATGATTACGATTTAATTTTATGTGAGTATAGATTACCAGATACAGATGGAACGGAACTGTTCGATAGAATTTTAATTTTAAAACCTGAGTCAAAAGTTGTTTTTATAAGTAACGAAGTCAACTCAAAGAATATAGTTAAACTCATTCGAGATGGGGCTTTTAATTACCTGGACAAACCTTTAAATCCTGATGAATTACTTCAGGTTGTGAAAGACGCTTTCATTAGCAAACGAAATAATATCTGCGATAGCACCTCTGAAATTAGGTACGATGAGAAAAAAGTAGTCTCCGATAAATATGTAACAGGATCTAGTAAGAACTCTATAGAAATGTTAAAACAAGTGCATAAAGTGGGGCCTACTAATTTTTCGGTCCTTATAGAGGGTGAAACTGGAACAGGAAAGGAGTCCATTGCACGGATGATCCACAATGAGAGTCCTAGAAAAAATAGTTCATTTATAGCCGTTGACTGTGGAAGTATTTCCAACGAGATTTCAGGAAGTGAGCTGTTTGGTCATGAGAAGGGTGCTTTTACCGGTGCCATTTCAAGGAAAACAGGTCTGTTTGAATTGGCCGAAGGAGGAACTATATTTCTTGACGAAATCGCCAATCTTTCACTTGAGACACAAATGGCTTTATTGCGAGCTTTGCAAGAGAAAGTGATCCGCAAAATAGGGGGGACGGAGGAAATTCCTATAAATGTTCGGGTAATTGCTGCAACTAATGAAGATTTGCAGCACAAATCGGAAAAAAGAGGATTTAGGAATGATTTATTCTTTCGCCTAAGTGAATTTATTTTGAAAGTTCCTGCCTTGCGAGATAGGAAAACTGATTTGCCGTTTTTCATAGATTATTTCCTAACAATTACTTCACAGGAATTAGGTACTTGCAAGCCTCTACTCTCGCAAGAAGTTTTAGAGCTTTTTTATGAGTACAACTGGCCTGGTAATATTAGAGAACTAAGAAATACCCTCAGAAGAGCTTGCCTTTTTGTAGCTGATGATAATTACATTTATACCGAAGCTTTGCCTTTCAATTTGGTTAATAGGAGCGCTAATTTTTTATTAGATAATGATGGTAGAGAAAATGTAGACCAAAATGCACCTTCTCTTTATGAAAGTCAAGAGAGTATGAGTGATCTCAAAACAACTGCGATTAAGGCGGAGTCAAAAAAAATAGTAGAAGTGTTGAGAAAGGTGAAATTCAATAAGACTAAAGCAGCAGAAGTTCTCAATATTCATAGAAAGACGCTTTATACTAAGCTAAAAATGATGAACATAGAATATTAAAATAGCAAAGCATGTGATTATTTGAAATTTGTAGTTTTCAATATAATCACATGTGTATTTGTATTTTTACGAATTAGGATTATCTAGCTTTATACTTTTTATTCAGCTCAAGATCTAAATTAATTATAAGAATATAATGAGTGCTGTAAAATTTACCTTGAGCAACTTGACCAACTGTAGTTAAAGAGGTTTTCGATTGAGGCCGGTATTTTTAGTAATTAATTTACTGTCTGCTATTTGTAAAATCATTTATTGAAATATCTATCATTATTTTCATTATCGTATAACTGACCATTTTATTTCCATCGGATTTAGAAATACTTGATCTTTATCAACAAAAGGCTTTAGTAATTATAGAACGGAAGCTGAGGTTATTATTAAAAATTTAAGGAGGATTGACCAAAACAAATAATGCACCACTTAACGTGAAAAGGTGAGAGGGACCCGACCCGCAGCATTCACCACTGCCAAGCTATTAATAGAAGCTCTCAATTTCTTTGGTGGATTATAAATCGGTATTGAATATCGTTACGAGGCTAATACTCTTAGAAGCTGTAGTTTCGTTTTCTTCAATTTGTTTTTAACTTCAGGTGAGGGCATAGGGTATTAATAAAAAAAAAATGGAGGGAATTAATTTAGGATTCGAGCATAATTTAGATCCCTCTCCCTCCCTATTAACTATTTTCTAATTTCGGTATGTATGCTCAAAAATAATTTAATTATTAATCCTACCACTATCTTGAACCATGGTTGTATCTCCACTATGTCGTTCCTGTGTGCTATTATTATTTTTCTTACTATTGTCACAACCTATCAGGGCTATAAATCCAAATGTTATAAGTACTATCGATAATTTTTTCATAATTTTAATTTTAAAATTGTCTATTTAAATGTTATCAAGCAGTGATCAAATTACTGTAATCTGCTTGTCATTAATTAAATTTGAAGATCATTCCCTTTTTTACTTTAGCTCAAATTATTTGTAAGTTGACCAGACAGCTCATCACATGACCAGTAATTGCAGGTCGGTTTTTCAAGCCAAAGCCTTATGAACAAAAGGTGTGTAGTAAACGCAGCTAATATGTATAAGGAACTAAAAAAGGGACCGGCATACTATGAAGACCGATCCCAACCCAACTAAATAAATAGTTACTTCAATTAACATGAAGATCAATCATGACCCTCAGTTTTTACTATTTTGTTATAAATTCCCATGATCAAAATGGGAGCTGCCCACTGTCCAATAAATAGTGCAGTTTTATTTTTCTTTAACAGTTTCAATGCTAAAGAAGAGCCCATTGCGGTCACAGCTGTCCATAAATACACGTCTGATGGTATTGATGCTGTTTCTTTCTCTATTTCTTTAGCTACTTTTCCTTCTTTCAAATCCTTATTCATCGTAATAATTTTAAAGTTTAAAAATGTTAAAAATGGTTCGTTGAGTACAAGCACCTTCCCAGTTGTCTTATACTCTAACATTATATTTCTTAAAATTAGGTCTTAATTTCTTCGAAGGTCTTACAAATAAACTATCTTATTTTACATTATCTTAAGACTTATTCTTTTCAAGTTGTACCACTAATCGCATGGTTTAATAAGGAAGAATCCGTTACTACCTCGCTGTTGGTAAAGCGGCAGAAACTTTAACATTTTTTATGAAAGGCTACATAGTCTTAGGTACTGGTGGTAAGCAACATTTTTAGCTTTGCAAATGGCGAATTTTACTGTAACATGCTGATAAAATTATATAATTCAAACCTATATGAAGTTAGATTCAATGCTCGTTTAGTTGAGAAGTTGTAACTATGATAAAAGTAAACGCAGTGAAGGTGTAAGTTTTAAAACTAAAATACTAAAATCGAGAACGTTTAGGAAATAGCAGGGTGAATTTTGTGCCAATTTCCGGTCTGCCTTCCGCGTATATTATTCCTTTATGATTTTGCAATATTTTTCTGCAAATGGCGAGTCCTATGCCAGTACCTGTATACTGTTTCTCATGATGTAACCTCTGAAATAACGTGAATATTTTTTCAGCATATTGCTGTTCAAATCCAATTCCGTTGTCTTCAAATGTAATCTTAATTAATTCCCTTTCTTGAAAGTTAGGTAAACTAAGTAAATCTTTGGCGTCAACTTTTTTAGTTTTAATAGAGATATTAGGTTTTTTGTTCTTCCTGGAATATTTAAGCGAATTACCAATTAGGTTTACAAACAGCTGCTGGAATTGAAAAGGAATTACTTCTGCATTTGGCAAATTGTCATAATTAATCGTACCATCTTTTGCGTCTATATCGGTACTTAACTCTTGGATAGCTTCTCCTAATAAGGTAGATAGATTCGTAGATTTAAAAATCTTATCACCTTTGGAGGCTCTTGAAAAACTTAACAGATCAATCACCAGATTTTGCATTCGATTAGCTGCAGAATTTATTCTTTGAAGATATTCTTCCTGGTTATCAGTTAGATGCAAATCTTCCATATCGAGTAATATGGATATAAAAGTTTGTATTTTCCGAAGTGGTTCTTGTAAATCGTGACTGGCAATGTGGTTAAAAGATTCTAACTCTGCATTTATTTTTATGAGTTCATCATTTTTTTCCTCCAACTTGAGGCTGATTAAGACTTCTTCAGATATGTCTTTAAAAGTAACAATAAGAATTTTATTGCTTTTACTTTGGAAGATTTTTCTTTTTGCCAGTATATGTTTAAGGTTTTGATTTTTATCTATTAACCTGAAGCGGTGTACTACATTATCATCCATAATGGCATCCATTGAAATACTTTTGATAAATTCATCCTCATCATCTAAATAAACATGATTCAATAAAATTTGCTCATTAGCTTCAAAGCTTTGTGGTTTGTGGCCCAGTATTTTATACAGATTATCGGAGAATTCACAAGTTCTTTTTTCTAAATCGTAGGAATAACTGCCTATCATTGCAATGGATTCAGCGTTTTTGAAAATATCATTTTGTATACTGAGTTCTTCATTTAGTTTGCTCAGTTTCTTATTGGTATCAATTTCTTTTGTAAGATCTTTATTGGCTCCAATTACCAATTCATGCCCCATTTCATCAACAACTATTCGTGCTACCAACCTCAAACATTTTTCATTTCCTGCAGCATCAATAATTGTAATATCAGTAGCTTTAATTTTTCCTTCCTGCTTTAATTTTTTAAGCTTGGAGATTAAAATTGGCCTCTCATTTTCTTTTATATGATTGATATATTTTTTTAAACTTGGTTCGAAACTGTTAGGGGAATGACCAAGTAGCTTGTACAAATTGTTTGAAAAAACTATTCGGTTTGTCCCTGGCTCATAATACCAATGTCCGGAATTAGAAATTTGTTCTGCCTGTTCATAGATCATGTTATTGATGCGTAATTTAGCATTATTAGCTTTCACTTTTCTTAGGTAAGTGAATAACATGTAAAAGCTAAGAACAAAGATTGCGATTGAGAAAAGCACTGTGAGTAATAGAAGTAAAGGGGTAATCTTATGCTTTTCATCACCTAAATTCTCCTTTTCCTTTAGCAAGAAACCTTCCTTAAAAATGATTTCTTTTATTAAAATCATGACATCTTTTACTAGCTTTTCAGAATTTTGAAGACGCTTTTTATCTAATTCTGTTATTTCAGAGCTTTCTTGTTCTGGCAAAATTGTATCAAGTGAAGTGATTCTACTATGGATAATGGAATATATACTATCAATTTTTACCTGAGCCACAGAATCATTTTGAATCAGCTTTCTAAGCGTCTCAATCTGTTTGAAAATGTCATGTTTGCTTTCATTATATTCTGCTAAAAGTGCAGGATCATTAGTTACTATATACAAGCGATGGGCAGTTTCAGTTTCAGAAATATGGTTTCCTAACTTTTGTAAACCAGCTTGAATTTCGTGAGATGAAATTATTAGTTTTTGGCTTTCAGAATAAATTTGGAATTGTCTGTAATTTTCCCCGGCTATAGCAAGTAATAAAAAAATAGCTACTGCCAGCGAGGCTTTTAATAGATTCTCAGAAAACTTATTTCTCATTTTAAATTCTATTTAACAATTTTCCTACAACAATAATATTTTTAGAAAATAGCTTTTAATTTTCAAGTGAGAGCAGGAATTATTTTGAATAAGCGGATGATTTCAAATTGTTACTCAATAAAATTTTCTTCTTTGATATGGGGAATCAATAAATGAAAAACATGCCAATTTTAATTGGCATGTTTATGTTCAAATGTTTTGATATCTGTTTTCACTGTTTTTATACACTTAACAAAAAGCTGTCCTTACTAAAGCTTGAGTTAACATACTGCCAATTAGTACAAATTACTTTTTTTAACACCTCTTTTAAAGCATTAAAATTGTTGGGTTTATTAATGTAAATGTTTGCTCCATTGATAAATGTTTCTTCTATATCCTTTTCGGATGAGGATGTTGAGTAAATAGCAATTGATATTTCTTTTAGTTTAGGGTGGTCACGTATTTCGCTTAGATACTCCATCCCGCTTTTTCCAGGCATATTTAAGTCGAGGAAAATAATGTCAGGTAATATAAAATTTTCGAGTAATAGAAAATCCATCATTTGCTTACCATCTTCAGCAATGGTAAGTTCAGTAGCAACGTTTAAAGAATCTATCGCTTCTTTAAAAAATAGACGATCATCTTCATCGTCATCTGCTAATAATAAATGAATCGGTCGATTGTTCATAAAAGTGGGTTAATATAAAAATTTAGTTGGTTTCATTGTTTTTAATTTCTTTCCTTTTCAGCAATATCCTTTGAAAAGCTGAAGGGGTTAACCCCGTTTTCTTTTTAAATTGATTTGAAAGATGTGCTACGCTACTATAATTCAGCTTATAAGCTATTTCAGTAAGCGATAGTTCATCTTTTAACAGTAAAGTTTTAGCCCGTTCTATTTTCTGAAGAATAATAAAGTTTGCTATAGTTGACATAGTAACTTCTGTAAAGATGTTGGACAGGTATCCATAACTTAAATTCAGTTTTTCAGTCAGGTGAATGGATGTTTTATTAATCAGATCATCTTCATCTAGATAGGTCTGTTCCACTAATATATTCTTGATTTTTTGAACTAAAATTTCTTTTTTATCATCAACCAGATGTATTCCGTAATGAGCGAGTTGTTTCTGTAAAGAACTTTTAAGTTCGCTTGAAATACTATCATGGAGCGTGACTTCAGCTAATCCTGAGTAGGTATAATTAATTCCTAGTGAATCTAGTTTTTCCTGGATGAGGACCTCACAGGTTTTATTAATGTCATATCTAAATACTAGTTCCATAAGTTAAATGCGAGTGATTCTTAATGTTAATATCTTATTATGATTATTTTAATAAAAATCTAATCTTTAGGATATTTCCATTTCTACCCAATCAGTTTATAAAGATATATTTTTTAACAAAAGTAATGTAATATACCAGTATTTAAAGTTTATATCTAAAAATAAACATTTACTATTGCAACATCCATATGTACTTAAACATAACAAAAAATGTTTCCACAAACAATTTATATTACAAAAGTTTAAAGAATATATGTTAGAATTATGATTACTGATGCGATTGGTAAAATATCCCTTTACTTGTTTACAAAAATTGAATTTTTAGTAGATTTGTTCTCTTTCGATTCATCCAGTTATGAAAACATTATTATGAATAAACTTGTATAATTTTTTTAAAAAACATTTTGATGAAACAACATTTCATTATAACATTAAATGTAAATTCTATAAATAGTTAAATTTAACATTCATTAGCTTTGTAGTATTATTTCCTTAAACAAATATGCTTAATTTAGTAATATTTAAATGGAGAGATAGTTCGATTACAAACTGATAGTAGGATTTGGAATAACAATGCGTATAGTTCAATTAAAATCATTTGGAAAGTTATTAAAAAAGACTGCTCAAAACTGGATTAAGCGAGATCCATTTCGGCAGGGGGCTGTCATAGCATATTATGCTATTTTTGCTCTACCTGGCCTGTTAGTAATTAGTATTGCTATCGCTGGTTATTTTTTTGGTAATGAAGTTGTTAGCGGAGAATTACATGCGCAAATTTCAGGAGCAATTGATAAACAAACCGCAGACGCTGTAGAAAATCTTCTGAGAAGAACTATGGATACAAGTGGATCAGTATGGGCCACCATTCTGGGTTTTGCTACTATATTAATTGGTGCTACCACAGTTTTTGCACAATTTCAAAAATCATTAAACGATATTTGGGAGGTGGAAGAGAAAGCTTCCAATACAGGAATTTGGCCATTGATAAAAACCAGACTTTTTTCCTTTGGTCTTATCTTGTCTATTGGGTTTTTATTGTTGATCTCTTTATTACTTTCTTCTCTTATTTCTATTTTAAGTTCCTGGATTAGTCAAAATTGGTCCGATTCTCTCCTTATTTTAATAGAAGTCATTAATATTGGATTATTCTTAGGGATTATTACCGTTCTTTTTGCTTTAATGATGAAAGTGCTGCCCGACGCCAAAATAAGGTGGCACACGGTGTGGATTGGAGCATTTATGACAGCTCTTTTATTTATGTTGGGTGAATTAGGTTTGAGTTTATATTTTGCAAATGCAAATCCAGGATCGGGTTATGGTCCGGCAGGATCAGTTGTGCTAATATTGTTGTGGACTTCCTATTCGTCTATGATAGTCTTTTTCGGGGCAGAGTTTACGAAAGTGTACTCAGATCATCATTACGGTGAAGTACCACCTGAGGACCACGCTGAATCAAAATCAAATAATATGGATAAAGAGTAAATTCCTATGCGAAATCGTTAGTATCATAAAACTTACAACTTTGGCAAAGGAACAGATTGCCTCCTGAAGTACATTATTATTATAGTTCAAGCTTTCGATTCCGTTTTTAAATTGAATTACTACAGTTTTCTTCCGCTTACAAATTTAAATATTAAAGCAATTACAGCAATTACAATCAGAATATGGATTATTCCTCCTGCACTATATACAAAAAAACCTACAGCCCAAGCAAGAATTAAAAGTACTGCAATAATGTAAAGTAAATTTCCCATGTCGTTTATTTGAAATCTCTAAAAGGTAAAAGATCTCTTTCAAAATATACAAGTTCTTTTCTGGATTGATCCTCTTCTACTTTGCAGTAATATAAACCAGAATGGCGTCTGCTCACATATAATTTTTGCTGAGGTCGGATTTTTTCAAATACAATTTCACCTTCTTTAAATTTCGGTTCCATAATTTTAAATATTAAGTTAAAATTTTTCTTTGCCCTGCTATGAGGTCGCAATCATTCAGTTAATCCAGGGAGTTGCGTACAGTACTCTGATTCACTAATCTCATCCTTTACAACTTGTACCTTTCTATCTTTCTCCATAGTTTATGTAAATGTCATGTATAAATTAAAATTACTCCTTATACAATCATGTACTTTTATTATAAAAATATCATGTAAACTGATTACGAAAAACCTATAAAAATAGTTCTAAATGTCTATAAGGTTAATATGAACTGACTTGAAGCTTGTTTTTAATGCGTTAAATCTTGAAATTATCATGTAATTTTTACGCTTGTTATTAAAATTTGCTTCTTTATTTATTTAACTGTTAAAATAAATAAATGTTAGTTTCTACTGAAATTTCTTGTTCTATAAGCTTTAAAAATTAAAAGCATGAAATATTGTAACTACAGGTCTAACAGATTAGCATCATCTTATACAGTTTTTAAGAATTGATGAATAAAGCTACTTGTTTATTCATTGAGCCAATTAGCAGTATTAAGCGGAATTCGATTAAGCGCATGATGGTTTTATTCAGAGATTATACTACTGAAACATATTTACCACAGGTACACTGTATAAATCATCTCCCACTTGATTAATAATATATAAGATCTAAATTAAAACGTGTAAGACATTAATTACCTCTACAAAGTATCTTTGTAATAATATAAATTATTATACCCATTTAATAATTGATAGTCTTATAGTTAATGTTTTGATTAGCTATAATTTTTAGGACTTAATTGAGCTGTAGATTGTTTGAAAATGCTTCATAACATTTTGCGGCTCACTTTTTATTTTTTAGATATACACTTCCAATAGTTCACATCCTTCAGATTTTATTTTTACCAAATTGTTTTCTGCAGCAATTAAAATGGTTTCTCCTGTTTCAATAGTTTCTTCGTTGTCATTAATTGTAATTGACGCCTTACCATCTACACACATATAAATTACAAATGAATCCACATTACTGTAATCTTTGCTTACAGCTCCTTTAACAGGAAGGAAGTTAGTTGTAAAGTATTCACACTTTGCTAACTGGTTAGAAGTGTTTATTTCTTTGGCATATTGCAGATGATAATCTTCTTTTTTCTCGAATTCAATTGCATCTAATGCCAATTCTGTATGGAGTTCGCGAGCATTTCCTTCATCATCTACTCTATCCCAATCATAAATTCGGTAGGTGATATCAGATGTCTGTTGTATTTCAGCCAGGACTACACCAGCACCTATTGCGTGCACCTTTCCAGTATTAATGAAAACACTATCTCCTTTACCAACTTCTTCAAAATTCAAAATCTCAATCAAGGAATTTTGATTAAGATGTTGCAGATAATCATCTTTTGAAAGGGTATGAGTAAAACCAACGTTGATTTTTGCTCCTTCATCTCCCTGCATGATGTACCACATTTCAGTTTTTCCAAAAGATTTATGTCTCGCCTTAGCTAATTCATCATTAGGATGTAATTGTACAGACAGTGCTGTTTTAGCATCAATGTATTTTATCAGAAGTGGAAATTCTGCTCCAAATTGCTGATAGATTTTATTGCCCATCAACTTTTCTTTATAAGAATTTAATAGCTGATGAAGAGTCTTTCCCTGTAATGGTCCATTCGCTACAGTGGAAATATTTCCTTCAACCCCAGATATTTCCCAACTCTCACCAATATTTTCACTCTTTGAGTTTTTATTAAATAGACTTTTTAACTTATTTCCTCCCCATATTTTTTCTTTAAGGATCGGTTCGAATTTTATAGGATAGTTCAGCATTTATATCAAGTTTATTAACGTTGATACGAAATTACATTAATCCAGTTAAAAATAGTGCATTCTTTTACTTGATTGTGTCGGAAATTTATAGATATCTATCATATTGTTTAACAGAACTACTTCCTCCTTACCTATAAATTCAAGGAAATCATTTTCACCTAGTGTCCCAGGGGTGGGAACGGTATATGAATCATTATAATTTTGCCAAAACATCATATAGCCTATTTCAATGCTATTTTCAGTTAAAATTTTATAAAGGTTTTCCGAAAAGAATTTGGGGGACAAAGAGTTCTGATCAGGATTTACAAAATAACCAGTTTCTGTGAACGCTGCAATTTTGATGGTTTCCAAAGCTAAGTCTGATACAACTTTCAATTTGGTATTTGCCATTTCAACACCTTGATCATCTTGGGCAATCAAATCTCCATAATTATCCATTCCTAGAATGTCTACATATTCATTTCCGGGATACCTTGACAGATAAGCAGATTTAGTCAAATAACTATTATCTGGTGAAAAGGAATACAGAAAATTGTGTACCCCTAGCTCATCTCTCAAATACTTTACTGTAAACCTCCAGACCTCTTTAAATTCTTCGGGGGTAGAATATGTACTTCCCCACCAAAAAAAGTCTTTATCAAATTCATGGAAAGGTCTGAATATAATAGGGGATAAGCTGCCATTGTCACCCACTACATTCGTGGCCACCTCAGCTACTTTTTGTAATTTTTCCTTATAATATTCATGGTTGTCACCACCAGGTAAAATACTTTTAAAGGCATTAAATTTCTGGAAACTAGTCATTTCACTAGTGTAGAAAGACTCACCCTCATAAGGTTCTCTAATATGCCATGAAAAAGTATTGATCATTCCCTGATTGTAGGCAGAAATGGCATCATTTGTAATTTGGACCTCCTGCTGATAGAACCAATTACCAGGCTCTCCTGTGTTTTCATCATCGGTGATAAACATAAAATCAGACCCTAAAAGTCCTGGATTGCTGCCAGTGGTTTTTTTCATGTCCGACTCACCGGCAATGTTATTGTAAAAAGCATTAAAAGCATCTTGTTGTCCAACAATAAATTGATTTTCAGATAGTTTTTTTAGGTTATAAAATAAGGCAACAGTTTCTGTTGTAGCATTTTGATCTACTAAATATTTGATGGTTTGGTCAGGTTCCAAAATGAATCTGTCTTCGTCTACAGGTTCTTCTTGTTCTTCATCTAAATCAGGAATTATGGATTCATCGTCCGTATTACAGCTCATTACGAGAAAGGTAAAAACGAGTAGTTGAATTATGATTTTGAGCTTCATTACATCTTCTTTAAAAGGATAATTAATGCGCGTGAGTTATGATAGGGGCATTTCCACATACCTACTTTATCTTCCTTCTCATATGGTATATTATTTTCATCTACTCTGAAGAACCACTCACCATTTTTATGATCAATAATATTCTCCTTGGTATAATTCCAAATATCTTTGAGCGCGTCTAAATATTCTGAATTTTGAGTGATTTCATAGGCATAATGTAAACCCACCATGGCTTCAGCTTGAGGCCACCAGTGCCGGTCTGTATCTACATGTTTGGTGGAAATGTCTTTCTCGTTAATTATACCCCTACCTTTAGAATATGCCTCTGCAAGGAATGTTCTGATAATGGGTGAGACCAGAGACTTGATGCTTTCTAATAATAAAGTATTATTGATCGACTTGGCAGCTTCTATTAGTAGCCACAAAGCTTCAATATCATGACCATAGGATATTTTCTGATCCAGGTGATCCCAACGTTCATTAAAAAATAACTTAAAGTGGTGATTTTTGGAGTTATAGAACCTGTTCAACATTAAATTGATTAGATTTTCCAAGGCCTCTTTTACCTCTGAGTTTCCAGTTACAACAAAAAGAGAGGTATAGGCCTCTAAAACATGAAGATGAGTATTCATAGTTTTAGCAGCATTAAAATCTTTGTCGCTCAAACGCATATCTGCAATTGGGTGCCATTCTTCATTAAAGGCCTCTATGTAACCTTGTTTTTGATTGTCATGCGCATGCTTTTCAATCAAATGAAAAAGCGAGAGTGCCCAGGCATTAGCCGTTTCGTCTTCGGTTAATGTAAAATATTCAGAAAGGGCATATATAGCAAAGGCATGGGCATAAATTTGTTTTCTTTTGTTTAGCGGATTACCCCATGCATCTAACTCCCAGAATACTCCGCCATTTTCATGATCCTGAAATTTCAACAGCAAATACTGATAAGCTCTCTGAGCATATTCCAAGGTGCTCTTATATTTCTTATGGTTGCTTATGGCTGAGAAAGTCCATAAAATTCGGGTATTGAGGATTATACCTTTGCTGGCATTTTTATCAACTATATTCTGATGGTTTCTTTTCCCTACAAACCCGCCATTCACCTCATCAATACTGAATTTTTGCCAGTAATGAAGGATGTTTTCCAGTTCTTCCGATATTTCCTCTTTAAGTGCTATAGTAGATGTCGTAAGCATTATTTAAAAGCCTGGTTTTTTTCTGTCAAAGCAATAATTCCGTTCACTGATTCATGAGAGAGAAATTTGTCAGAAGGTGTGTTCATAGTATAATCTACTAGTTTCTCCACTGATGATTCTGCAACATGGCACCTGGTATCTGAAGAGGCGTAGTATATAAAAACCTTTCCATTATCATCTACAACCCATCCATTGCAGAAAAGAACATTAGGAACATCACCCACTGTTTCCTCATAATTTGGCGCCATAAAATATCCTGCAGGTTGGTAAATTACTTTAGTTATATCGTGCAGGTCAGTCATGAAAAGGTAAAGAGTATACCGTAATCCCCCCGCAGTATTTCTCACTCCGTGGGCCATATGTAACCATCCTTTGTCAGTTTTAATTGGGGCAGGACCTAATCCATTTTTCATCTCATAAATGGTATGATACTTTTTCTGATTGATAATAGTCTCATCTTCAATCACTGGATTATCCATACTTTTCACAAAGCCCAGACCTATGCCACCGCCTTGTCCCACTTCAATAAATCCATCCTGAGGACGTGTATACAGGGCATATCGTCCTTCTACAAATTCAGGGTGTAGAACTACATTCCTTTGTTGATCGGCATTAGATATTAAGTCGGGAAGCCTTTCCCAACTCACTAAATCTTTTGTGCGGGCAATACCAGCGTTGGCGATAGCTGCTGTGGTGTCATTGGGTTTGCTGTTATCCTTACGTTCTGTGCAGAAAATGCCATATATCCAGCCATCCTCATGCTCAATGAGGCGCATGTCATACACGTTTGTATCTGGCTCTTCCAATTGCGGCAAAACAACTGGTTTATCCCAAAATTCAAATCCATCTACCCCGTTTGTACTTTCAGCGATGGCAATAAAGGACTTCCTGTCTTTTCCTTCAACTCGCACTGCCAGTAAGTATTTCCCTTTCCACTTTATAGCACCTGGGTTAAATGTAGCGTTGATGCCAATTCGCTCTAAACCCAATGGGTTAGTTTTTGGGTTTAAGTCGAATCTCCAATGCACAGGCGCATGCTCTGCCGTAACTACAGGATACCTGAAACGGGTAAAAATGCCGCTTGCATCAAGCAAAGGCTCATTAGTCTGCACTACTAAATTTTCATATGAACGCATTAAGTTCTGATAATTAGGTATAGTTTGCAGGAGTTTGGTTTCTTTAATTATTTCCATGTCTTTTGAATTACTTGACAGATATATCTTTCTCAACTTTAATTTTATCCCACCAGGTTTTTTTCAATATCAGCACGCATACAGCTATTACTATTATTGAATAAAAAGCATTTAAATTATTGTGTAAAATGAGGTATATAGGTAGCACCACTAAGGCAGTTTGCGTAATAATGCCTAATGCTACATTGCCCATATCACGCATAAAGCCTTTGTTCTTAGCAAAATCAGGCTGATTGGCTACTACTTTATCATGTATAGGTTTCCAGAAACCCCAGGGTCTAGTTTTTTCATAAAAGTGCATCAGTACCTTTTCATTGGTAGGGGGTGCGGTGTACGTGCCAAAGATGCTTCCTACGATCGAAATAAGTAAAATAATAGGAAAATAATATAGATCAAGCGTGTCTGTGAATATCGGGAAGACCAAAGCTGGAATCATCCCGGAGAGCATGCCCCAGAAATATCCATTTCCATTAAAACGCCACCAATGCCACTTAAGAACATTTGAAACAACATAGCTACCGTATAAAGCTGATACTATCCATTGTAAAATGGAGTTAACATCCAATACAAAAAAGCCTAAAATTATACTTAAAAGCACTACTACTATTCCACTGGTATAATTTACTTGTCTCACTTTTTTAGCGGATGCTTCTGGGTTGTAATGCTTCAGGTAAATATCATTCACTAAATAAGCCTGCGCTGCGTTAAGGGTGCCTGCAAAAGTTGACATGAAAGCTGCCAGCAGACCTGCTAAAAGTATGCCAAGTAAACCAACTGGTACAAATTGCTGTATAGCTGCTGGTAAAACCTTTTCAAAATCCAAGACTCCAGCTGTAGTTAAATTTAATTGATCGTAAAATAACAAGGCTAAAATAGCAAAACCGCCTACCATCAAATATCTAGTAGGAATTAGTATCGCTATTGAAAAAGCACTCATCTTAGCGGCCTCCAATGGAGACTTAGTAGAAAGAATTTTCTGCATGTCGTAATTGGGAGCGGGGCCAGCTATACTGGAAAGAATCCCTTTAAATAACATAAGCATAAAAAATAGTCCGAAAAGGGAGTAGCCATCAGAAGCAATTTGAGTATTCACTTCAGTGATGATTCCGGTCCAATCCATGTTTAACTCCCAATTAAATAGGGGGTTTAACCACCCTTCCGGTACATTCAAACTATTTACTGCCATAGCCTGCCAGGCAATTACAGCGATAGCAATTGAAGAGATGGTCATAATGGTGTACTGTAGTAAATCCGTCCATACTATGCCGGACATGCCACCTAAAATTGAATAGAAAACAGCAAAGAGCGTAAAAATAATTCCGTAAAAGTGTGGGATATATTCGGGAGCGATATCAAATGGAATATATTGGCTAACGATTTCCCAGGGTATGAAAATTTCAGTAAACTTACCTAAGCCAATAAAGCCATAAGCAAGAAAGCCGAGGCAGCTCAAAATGGCAAATATTACAATAATAGTGTGCGACCTTCTTCCGCCTTTGCCATTATCAAAACGAAAAAGAATCCATTCAGCGCCAGTTGTTTTTTGTGATCTCCTTAACCAGACAGACAAATAAACCATTAAAAAAACCTGGTTAAAAACCGGCCACAACCAGGGGATCCAGATGCTTTTGAAGCCATAAACAAAGGTGATGGTAACCAGCCACATAGTACCGGAAATATCAAACATGCCGGATGCATTGGAAAGGCCTAACATATACCAGGGGAGGTTTTTGCCTCCTAATAAGTAAGCATCTTTACTTTGTTGCGCTTTCTTTCTTAAAGCCAGCCCAATAAAAACGGTACCCAACAGGTAAATTAAAATTATGGCAATATCTAAACCCTGTAGCATTAATTAGTTTAATTTTCGTTGTATCTTTTTAAGATCTTTGAGAAATAGTATTTCTTTCATTTGAGCAAAATTTTTGAAATCTTGAGCCATTGTATCTTGATGATAACTAGCGAAGAAATGTTTTGCATTAGCATTTCTCCACACTAGAAACCATGAAATCCCTGAATCTTTAATAGCATTGTAAAATACTGTAGACCACCAGTCAGTGGTGTTATCTCTTTTTATATTCCCACTTTCTGCTAATACAAATGGCTTTTTATTTTCTTCGGAAATGTTTTTGAGGAACAGAACATTACTTTGAACAGCTGTCAAAAACTGCTGATCACCGGTATGGTTGTAAATATCCACGCCAATAATATCTACAAATGCATTCCCAGGGTAATACGTGTAAAATTCAGACCTATCATTTAATGTATTAGGAGAAAAGGCGTAAAGGAGATTATTTACTCCATTTTCTTTGAACATTTGCCAGGTTTCTTTCCATAATTGCTTGTATTCTGCAGGACTACAATGATCAGCCCCCCACCAAAACCAACTACCGTTCATTTCATGAAAGGGTCTGAAAACAACAGGAATTAATTCATTGTTTTTATCAGTAAGTGAATTAAAAAACAAAGAGAGTCGGTAAATCCATAACTTATAAGTTTCATGTCGTTTTCCCCCCTTCAAAGACTGCGAAACTGCTGGTGTTGTGTCCCAGGAAGAGCCCCCTGAAACTGGATTGTCAGGATGCCAGCTTATGGTGATAATTGCTCCTTTTCTGTAAGCTCTTTGAATATGATTCTTTGTCAAATCAAATGAAACCGTATCAAGGTTTTTATCACGACCTAATTCAAGATGGCCCAAATCAAACCCTATTACGGCAGGGAGCTGGCCAATTAGGCTTTTAATATCGCTTTTGAGCGAAAATGACTTTAAAAATCTATCCTCGTCTTTCCAATTTACACCGTAGACAGTAGCATCCTGGTGGCCAAAAGCTATACCTTTATCAGGTAATTCTTGGATTAAATGATATAATTTCTGTGTATCGTTATTGGTTGAAGCAGGAGCTTGACTGAATACGTTTGCATAATTGAAAATAAACATGAAAACCAAAGTGATTAGTTCTATCGACCGTTGTTTTTGTTGGAATAGATATGGTTTTTGCCAGTTACTCATTCAATTTATTACATCAATCTTATTTTTTAATTTATCCCTTGCCAGGCAACTTGTTGCCCAAATTAATACCTCAAAATTAAGTGGTGCATTGTTATTTATATAATGAAATATTGTCAATTATTGATGAGATTTATTCCAAGGGCTAATACTGTATTCAAATTTACGGCATCACCAGAAACTAAATGATAATAAAAAGCTAAGTCCGTACTCTAATCTTTCTTTTCCCTTAACCTTGTAGCGATATTGTTTACAGCCCTAAAATTATGGTAGTTTGCTTTCCAAATATGACCTCTTAGAGCATCTTTTGACTCAGGTGTTTTATCAATTCCCCATTCGTACCACCCACCGTTCTCATCAATCATATATGTTTTGGTGTAACTCCACAACTTAGTAAAATAGTCTCTATAATTGATGCTGTCGTTCGGAAATTTGTCTGACATAATTAATAAGGTATTAAGCGCTTCAGCCTGCGACCACCAGTTTTTTAGTTCATTCAAGATGATAATTGAATCAGAATTTTCAGTATAGTAACCACCATCATAAAGTCCTCCCAAATCACTGTCCCAACCATTTTTAATGGCATGGTCAGTCATTTTTTTAGCAGTTTGCAAGGTGATTGTATCGTCTTGCAGTCCTAAAACATGAGAGGCTTCCAACATTAGGTAAGCAGTTTCAATATCGTGGCCAAATGAAACATGGTCCAGATAGTAATGGTTTTTAATGACTTCCATCGACTGATTTTTAAATGACACTGGAGTCCAGTCATTAGTAAAGAATAATCTCATGTAGCCTTTATCAGTTGTTATGTTGTCTCTGATTAAAATAAGTAGTTCTTCTAGTCTTTCTGCTACCAAAGGATTTGGCCAAACTTCATAAAGGCTTGTGAAAGCTTCTAGTAGGTGTATGGTGCTATTTTGGTCTTTATAACCCACATCTGAAGTACTCGCTTGATTTTCCGGTCTTTTGATTGGAGTTCCATCCAAATCAAGTGACTGAAAGTATCCTTTATGTACGGGATCGTGACTATGTTCTTCCAGCCAGAGAAAGGTTTTTTGTGCTAGTGCTAGTGCTTCTTTGTTTCCCTTAGCCTGATAATAAGTAGCTAATCCATAGATCGCAAAAGCATTACAGTATGCAGTCTTTTTCTGCCCCTCACTTAATAGAATGGGCTCACCAATTCGCGTTACTAAACTATGAAAACCTCCATTGACTGAATCCCACATCACTTCTTTCAAGAATTTAAAACCATGGTGAGCATAACCTGAATAATCAGTATTATCAGGATACAATTGGATGGCTTTAGAATTTGTCCATAAATGTCGCGCCTGGCTAACAATCATTTTATCATGTTTTTCACCTAACTCAAAATTATTGGTAACCTGACTATAGTATCCACCTTTTACACTGTCTATCATTAAAGGATACCAGTTATTTAGTATATTATGTCTCGAATTTTTAAATTCTGAAGCTAAATCAGTAGAATTTGTATCAATCTCTTTCTGTGAAGAACAACTCAATTGAATGAAAATCAATGAAAAAAGTATGCGATGAAGCCTGTTTGCTGTCATATTCTGATTGTTTTTGTGAAATAAAGGTAGGAGATTCAATCGATTTAAAATAAATATGAAAAAATGCTATTCAAAATTGACAAAATAGTATAGCTTTTAGCCATCGCATTCCTTTAATTTTATGATTTGAATAGAACCTGTAAACGATTGCATATTATTTATCAGTAATGTCAATCAGAACTTAATACTTGTATAAATGAGAATAAAAATAGGCATACTTCTTTTTACATTTGCAATTATACCTCACCTTAAAGCGCAACAGCCAGATCAATCGCAGTTTGTAATTGATGAGCAGGAGTACCTTAAAATGAGAGGTGTAAATGTGATGCTTGCGCACGATTTTTATCCAGAAAGCCATCAGGGCGGAGTTGGTATTATCCAAAATGGACTAAGGGTTGCAACCAACGGTGATTTACGACTCGAAGCAGCGCCCGGGCAGTGGCAGCCTGTACCTAAAGTAGGAGAGAGAAAAGTTGATAGGAAAAATGAAATAATTAGTGTGAAAATGGCTTATCCTGATCCGGAAAAGAACAGGAAAGGTTTTAACCCAATTGAATACCCTGAACTCAATTTTTCATACAACCTGAAAATCACGCCAAAGGGAAAATCTTTTGAAATTATTGTTGATCTTGATGAACCGTTGCCCGAAGAATGGGTAGGAAAAGTAGGTATGAATATAGAAATATTCCCCGGAATTCTATTTGGGAAATCTTATTATATGGATGAGTCTTTCGGCATATTTAACCGACAGGCAAATGGCCCTGGATCTTTCAATAAAGATGGCATTTATGAGTTGGAATTGATGAGTAGTGGCAAGGAATTAGTAGTAGTTCCTGAGGATCCTACTCAAACACTTAGCATTAAAAATCTTAATAATAATGAGTTGCAATTATTGGATGGCCGCGCTCAGCATAGTAACGGATGGTTCATTGTCAGGTCCCTGGTTCCTGCTGGAGCTACAAAAAATGCAATTAGATGGTTGATTACCCCAAATGCTATTAAAGATTATACTTATGATCCTGTAGTGCAGATATCGCAGGTAGGTTATCATCCTGAGCAAGAAAAGAAAGCTATTATTGAAACTGACGAAAATGATAAAAGACAGCTTAAAGCCAGTTTATTACGAGTAAATAATAAGGGAGGTTTTACGGAAGTGATTTCTGAAATACCTCAAGTGTGGGGTAAGTTTCTAAGATATCAATATTATACACTTGATTTTTCTTCAATTAAAACGCCTGGGATGTATGTGGTGCAATATGGTGATTACACTACTGAAGCTTTTCAAATTAACGAAAAGGTGTTTGAAAGAGATGTCTGGCAACCTACTTTAGAGTATTTTTTGCCTGTCCAAATGTGCCATATGCGAGTAGGCGACCGATACAAAATATGGCATGGGCGCTGTCATTTAGATGATGCCCGAATGGCACCCAAGGATTTAAATCACTTTGATGGTTACCTGCAGGGCCCTGAAACGCTTACGAAATATAAATCAGGAGAGCATGTACCTGGATTGAATGTAGGAGCCTGGCATGATGCAGGTGACTTTGATATTCGAGTGGAGTCTCAAGCTGCCACAATTCACGGCCTCTCTCATATTTATGAGATTTTTAAAGTTGAATATGACAATACCACTATCGATCAGAAGACCAAAACTGTGGAAGTTTTACAGCCTGATGGTAAAGCAGATATTTTACAACAGATTGAGCATGGAGCGTTATCTATAGTTGGTGGATATGAAAATCTTGGTCGTTTTTACAGAGGTATCATAGTGCCAACTTTGGATCAGTATGTTCTGTTGGGCGATCCGATCAATCATAGTGATGGAGAAATATTTCACAATAAAGATGGAAATCAAGATATAGCCATTGGTGAGCCTGGTGCACCCGATGATAGGTGGGTATTTACTGAAAACAATCCGAAAAGAGAATTGGAAACTGCCGCTGCTTTAGCTGCTACTCACAGAGCATTGCAGTCATATAATAAAGAGTTATCAGATAAATGCTTAGAAATTGCTACAGCAATTTGGAATAATTCTTCGACGGAAAATCAGCTTGATAAAGTGAATTTGGCGGTAGAATTACTGAGAAGTACGAAAGGTGAAAAATATAAGAAATTCCTTATTCAAAATGCCGATTTAATCAGCCAAGACATTGCTCAAACTGGCTATGTAATTGCGCCTGTATTCCAAATGATCGACAATAAAACATTCAGAAATAAAGTGAATGTGGCTATTGCCGGATATTTAAAAGAAGTGCAGTCATTAGAGCAGAAAAATCCATATGGTATTCCTTATGAGCCCAATATTTGGGGAGCTGGCTGGGGAATACAGAATTTCGGAGTACAGCAATATTTCTTGCACACTGGTTTTCCGGATATTTTTCCTGACACTTATTTACTGAACGCAATGAATTTCATACTGGGGGTACATCCTGGGGTAAACACCTCTTCATTTGCTTCAGGTGTAGGTTCAAGGTCTCTGACACAGGCATATGGAATTAATAGAGGAGATTTTCATTATACACCAGGAGGAATTGGCTCTGGAACAGCACTTATCCGGCCGGATTTTCCTGAAATGCTTGAATGGCCTTTTTTATGGCAGCAAACTGAATATGTATTGGGCGGAGGTACTACAGATTACCTTTTTCTGATTATTGCGGCTAATCAAATACTTAACAATCAATAATTTTAACGAAATATTTCTAATGCGACAACTATTTATACTGCTAATGTTTTTCTACAGCACACAGGTTTTCTCTCAGGCTGAATTTGCCACTTGGGGCAATATGACTGGGATAAGAGTGGATGACCAATTGATGGAGTTTACTACAAGCCTTGTTATTGCAAATGATAACGATTATGAAAAAGTGACCAGAAAAGAAGGGCAACCAACGAATTTCAGAAGAGAGGGTGCTTTTAAAATTTTCGAGTATGAAATGAGCAATATTGAGTGGGTAAAAACCATCAGTTCTGTAGGAGAGGGGAAAGCTAAAATTTCAGTGGATATTAAAAGCAAAGTTGATACTTTGATTGGTGCGAGTTTTTTTAGAATTACTCTACCTGAAAGTTTCGATTCGCTTACTCAGTTCCAGGTTTCAAAAACCGAACAATTTACTCTTAATCAAATTAATAATTTCTCCAGTGAGAGTTTATTGAAATTGTTTGGTACATCTATCACGGCAAAAACTGCTCAAAATACTTTGGATATTAAGCTGTCTAAAACCACGCAAATAATGGTCAACCGGTCTGGCAGTGGCACTTTTGAGATAGATTTTTTAATGACCTCAGGGAACATGGACACAGCAGAGGTCTTTTCAAATGAGTTCATTATTGAAGCTTCAGGTGAAATTGATCGATCAACAGTGGAGTTTACAGTTTATCCTGAGCAGCAAGGGAAAGCTTTTGATGGTGTAGGGGGGAATTTTAGGTTGCAAAATCCAAGCACGGATCCCCAGGTAATCGATTATAGCCTGGAAAATTTAAGAGTGTCCTGGTCGAGGTTGGAGTTGCCATGGTCATATTGGCACCCAGATTTAGGCAAAGACCCAATAGAAGAAGCTAAAGCTGGTAATTTACATTCCAAAGTAAAGGATGCCATGGAAATGGCACAGAAAATGGATCGTCAGGGAATTCCTGTAATTTTAGCCACATGGTTTGCCCCGGAATGGGCTATAATTGGCAAGAGAGCAGAGGGAGTTAATATTGATGGATCAAGAGGTAATGCTTTAGATCAAAGTAAGAAGGAGGAAATATATGCTTCTCTTACGAAATACATCCAATTTCTGAAAGATGAGTATGGTGTGGAAACCGTAATGTTTTCGTTTAATGAATCTGATTTAGGAATTGATGTGAGGCAAACACCTGAAGAACATAATATGCTGATGAAGGAGTTAGGAGCATATTTTAGGTCTAAAGGAATACAAACCGACTTTTTATTAGGAGATACTGCTGATGCTGACGGCTGGCCCTTTACTACATTAGCTTCTACAGATCCTGAAACCAGACAGTATATTGGAGGTGTTTCATTTCACTCCTGGAGGGGCTGGACAGATGAAAATTTGTTAAAATGGTATGACATCTCCAACAGAATTAATAAACCCTTATTTATTGGGGAAGGTAGTATTGATGCTGGTGCATGGAGATATCCGCAAATTCTGGAAGAGCCTACCTACGCTTTGGATGAGATTGATGTTTACGTAAAAATATTGGCTAAAGCGCAACCCATCACTATTTTGCAGTGGCAGTTAACAGCAGATTACTCACCTATGTCTGGTGGTGGTATCTTTGGTAATACAGAAGATGATTTACACCCAACCCAAAGATTTTTTAATCTGCAGCAATTAGGAAATACACCTAAGGATTCCTACTCAATTCCAGTTGTATGTGAAGGGAAAAATATTAATTCTGCAGCTTTTAAAACGACTAATAATCAATTTTTTACATTACATATTGTAAATAAAGGTGCTGCCAGAGAAGGAATAGTCAAAGGGGTGCCTTCCTCAATTAAAAAGTTAGAAGTTTTTGTGACCAATGGTGAGAAATCAAACAAGAAGGTGAAAACTGTAAATGTTAAAAATGGAACAGCTTCCTTTAATTTGGAGGGAGCTAGTTACATTACTTTAATGGGAAAGTAAATTTACAGGCTTTTCATTATATTGAAAAAGTAATTAAATCTGCAGATAACAAGATATGTATCAGGATTATCATCGAGAAATAACACCACTTTCCCCGGAAGACAGCTTTTTAGTTTTCGATAGGATGAAGGATGATTTTGATTTTCCTATCCACTTTCACCCCGAATTTGAGCTCAATTTTATTATTGGAGGCAAAGGAGTAAGGCGGATTGTGGGAGACAATATGGAAGAAATAGATGATATTGAATTGGTTTTAGTGGGTCCTAACTTGCAACATTGTTGGGAATTGCATAACTGCAAAGAGAAAAATATACATGAAGTAACAATTCAGTTTCATAATGATTTATTTGATGTGAAGTTGCTGGAGCGTAGAATCATGAAGCCAATCAAAGATATGTTTGAGCGTTCTGCTCATGGTATTTTGTTTTCTCGAAAGATTTCTGAAGATATAAAGCCTCGCTTATTAAAGTTGTCGAAAATAGATAGTATTGATTATTTTTTGGAACTGGTATCCATTTTGCATGATTTAGCGAACTCAAGAAAACAGCAGATTTTATCATCTTACACTTCAAAAAACAAAGACTTTGAGAATAGTGATAAAATCAAGAGGGTTTATGACTATATTCAGGATAATTACCATAAAAAAATCTCCTTAGCTGAAATATCTGACCAGGTAAATATGAGTCAGGTTTCCTTTAATCGCTTTATTAAAAAGAGAACTGGAAAAACATTTATTGATTATGTAAACGATACCCGGATTGGTTATGCAGCAAGGTGGTTACTGGAAAAGGATTTAAGTATTGCCGAAGTAGCTTTTAAGTGTGGATTTAACAATATCGCTAACTTTAACAGGGTTTTTAAGAAAAATAAAAATTGTACACCAAGCCAATACAGGGAAGAGTTCAGTGGAATTAAACGCGTACTATAAATAAAAACTAATGAAAAATTTTGCCTTATCTACCATAGTCATTTTTTTAGTATTTAGTTTTTCATGTTCGGAAGCGAATGATAAAGATGCTGAAGTAATAGTAGAGAAAAAGGAAATTCTTTTAACTCCTGTTGAGCTGCATGGGCAACTAAAAATTGATGGCAAATCTTTACTCAATGTTCACAATGAACCAGTTCAGCTTAAAGGAATGTCATTATTTTGGAGCCAGTGGATGCCTCAATATTATAATTATGAAACAGTTAAATCACTTTATGAAAATTGGAATATTTCAGTTATAAGAGCTGCTATGGCTATTGAGCACAACGGTTATCTTGCTAATCCTGAACTTGAAAAGCTGAAAGTATTTAAAGTGATAGATGCAGCCATTGATTTAGGCATTTATGTAATTGTTGATTGGCACGATCATCATGCAGAAAATCATCTGGAAGAAGCAAAAACCTTCTTTGCAGAGGTGGCTGAAAAATACGGGGATTATCCAAATATAATTTACGAAACCTATAATGAGCCTTTAGACGTTTCCTGGACCGATGTGCTAAAGCCTTATCATGAAGAGGTTATTGCAGAAATAAGAAAACATGATGAAAATAATATCATTGTTTGTGGTACTCCAGTTTGGTCACAAAGAGTAGATGAAGCAGCTTCCGATCCTATTGAGGCAGAGAATATAGCTTATACCCTACATTTTTATGCTGGTACCCATAAGCAGGAACTTCGAAACATCACCCTAAATGCTATCAATAAAGATTTGCCAATATTTGTAACCGAGTATGGGACCACTCCTGCCAATGGAGATGGATATGTTGATGAAGACGAAACCAAAATATGGTGGGATTTTCTTGATGAGCATAACATTTCATGGAGTAATTGGTCTATCGCTGATAAGGAGGAAGCCTCAGCTGCCATTAAGCCTGGTACATTACCCAGTAACCTTCATGATGCCTCGGTTCTAACAAAGTCCGGTGAAGTGGTAAAAAACGAGTTAAAGAAATAAACTAGTATACCGGAAAGTGCTCAGTTCAGTTCATGTAACTTCTGCTTGTTTCACAAAAGATAGGCATCTTAAAAATTCTGATTGGCTACACTAGTTTTCTTTTATGTAAAGCAAAAATGAAATTCTGGTAATTGAATTATATCAATATAAGCTTTGCGATATATAGGCGAAAATAGTGCCCAAGCCTCCCTAGTTTGAACCCTCTAAAGTTGTTATTCATGCAAACGTTTGAGGTCATAAGAATTATATAAACTACTAGTTATCAGAATAAAAATAATTTCTCTTTCACAATTGTCTGTGCCGTTTTGCAAACGATTTATCTTAAAAAAAGCCTTTTTACATGCTTGAAGTTAAGTTTTTGCAGATAAACGAAAAAATATAATCATATAATGATAAAATAATATTAACAGCAGGCTCACCTAATCTTTAAATTTGACAATATATAAAATCAATATACTACCAAAAGGAGATAAATTAATATCAGATTAACCCACGGAAGTAGACCTGATTTTTATTACTTAATTAAACTAACAACAATATGCGCAAATTTCTACATTACAAAAAAATGAGATTTTATCACAAAAGCAGGGTTTTGCTTTTGATGATGTTTTGTGTTTTGGCCTCAGTTGGCCAGGCTCAAAATGTAGTAAAAGGAAAAGTTACTACTACTGATAATGAACCACTTCCTGGTGTTAATATTTCACTAATTAATTCTTCTAAGGGAGCCACTACAGATATTGATGGAAATTACTCTTTAGAAGTACCTGAGGAAGCCACATTAAAATTTAGTTTTATTGGATTTAGTGATCAATCTGTTAGAGTAAATGGTCGTTCAGTCATAAATATAACACTTAATGAGGATATTGCTCAATTAGGAGAAGTAGTTGTTATAGGATATGGTACTCAGCAACGGGGAGATGTAAATGGATCTGTCTCCAGTATTGATTCTGAGGAGTTAGAAAATATCCCTCAGCCTAGTCTAGATCAATTGATCCAGGGGCGTGCTGCCGGGGTAACTGTTACGCAAAATTCAGGTCAGCCGGGAGCAGCCGTTTCTGTCCGGATTAGAGGAATTACCTCAATTACAGGCTCTAATGAGCCACTTTATGTTATTGATGGGGTTCCTGTTTCAGGTGATGCTACCAATTCATCTACTAGCGGAAGAACAGCAGCCAGTTCTTTCAATGGAAACGGACAAACCGGGGTGAGTCCTTTAGCAGCTATTAACCCTAATGACATAGCTTCTTTAGATATTTTAAAAGATGCATCTGCCACAGCCATTTATGGATCAAGAGGTGCAAATGGGGTAGTTATAATTACTACCAAAAGAGGTCAGAGGGGTCAAAACGGTAAAATCACTTACAATAATTATTTCGCAGTTCAGGAGCCTCAAAAGCTTATTGATGTAATGGATTTGCCAGCTTATGCCAGATTGCAGAACGATTTAGCTGCTCTCTATCAAACTGAACCTCGTGTAGAATTTAGAAATGTTGACTTACTAGGTGAGGGTACTAATTGGCAAAACGAAGTTTTCAAAAGAGCCTTTATGCAAAACCATGAAGTGTCTTTATCCGGAGCCAAAGATAATGTGAGTTATTTTGTTTCAGGAGGTTATACAGATCAGGATGGAATTGTGATCGGCTCTAATTTTAATAGAATTAGCTTACGATCCAATATTGACGCAAGATTGAAAGATTGGTTTAAGATAGGTGTGAGCTTAACTGCCAGCCAGACAGATGAAAATATAACACTTAATAGTAATAGGAATGGTATTGTAAGTTTGGGTTTATTGCAGGCACCTGATGTGGCCGTTCGTAATCCTGATGGAAGCTTTGCAGGTCCACCGCCTAATCCAAGTGCAGTAGAGGGAAACATAAACCCGGTTGCTGAGGCACTGAGCAGAACAAATACACTTTTAAGAAGCCGAATGTTAGGTAATTTCTATACCGAATTGCAATTGATTGATGGGTTAAGTTTTAAAACCGAAATTGGAGGTGATTTTGGCTTTGATGAAAATAATTTGTTTACTCCTACTTATGAATGGGGCAGGTTTATTAACGAAAATGCTACTCTTTATCAGAGCAATGGGAAGAATAATTTCTGGATTATTAAAAATTACTTTACCTACAATAAAGCTTTTAGTGACAGGCATGATATGACCCTTTTAGTGGGGCAGGAGGCACAGCAATCTACGTGGGAAGGTAGAAGTCTTATTGGCCAAGGTTTTGTGAGCAATGATATTCAAACCATGAACAATGCAAGTACACTCATCAATGCCGATGCCTACAAAGGAAGTCAGGCTTTAAGTTCATATTACGCAAGAGCACTTTACACGCTAGATGACAAATACGGTGTAACTGCTACTATCAGAGCTGATGGATCATCAAAATTTGATCCTTTAGGCGATACACAGTGGGGATATTTCCCTTCTTTTTCAGCTTCATGGAAGATATTTAATGAGAGTTTTATGGAGAATATGAACAAAGATATTTTTAGTAACCTTAGGCTCATAGGAGGGTATGGAGTTGTAGGTAATCAAGGTATTCCTAATTATCTCTATGGAGCTAGTTTAGCTGATGTAAGAACAGGTTTGGGGCAAGGTTATTATGTGACCAATATTCCCAATCCGGACTTGAAATGGGAAGAGTCTTACCAAACTAATATAGGATTGAGCTTTTCATTCTTTAAAGAAAGCTTATCTTTTAACATTGAGGTATATGATAAAACTTCTAAAGATTTTCTTTATCAATTACCATTACCGCTTTATCTGACAGGGCCGTCCGGTGGTGAATCGTATTTGGGTGGCGTAGGGTCACCATTCGTAAATTTAGGTGAACTACAGAACAGGGGAGTTGATTTTTCGATGAATTATTCGCTTGTCACTCAAAATGATTTCTCCTGGACATCCAGTCTGAACATTTCTCATTATCAAAATAAGGTTATTGATCTGTATGGTGATAATTTTGATATTACGAGAACTATAACAACAGGATTTTTATCTTCTCCTTTAACAAGAACTATTGAAGGGCAGCCTATTGGTTTGTATTATGGATATAAAGTAAAAGGTTTATTTAATGACGCTGCAGCTTTTGAAGATTTACCTGAACAATTTGGGATTCCATTTTCTGAAAATTTAGGAGATTTATGGCTTGGTGACGTTCAATATGAAGACATTAATGATGATGGAGTTATTGACGAACAGGATCGTACGTTTATCGGTAATCCTCATCCTGATTTTACGTTTGGTTTTTCAAACTCTTTCCGATTTAAGAATTTCGATTTAACCATCTTTTTGCAAGGATCATACGGCAATGACGTGCTCAACCTTACAAGAAAAGAAACCACCAGTTTGGCCAGATTATACAATAATCAATTAAGTGAAGCTTCTGATTACTGGACTCCAGAAAATACAGATGCTTTATATCCAAGGCCTAAGCGTGGTGATGATAACAGTAACCTGTTTATTTCAGACCGGTATGTGGAAGATGGATCTTACTTAAGAATTCAAAATATAAATTTGGGGTACATTTTGCCGCAAAGTATATCAGAGAAAGTGAGGATGAACAAACTAAAAATTTATGGAAGTATTCAGAACCTACACACTTTTACCAACTACACTGGTTACGATCCTGAAATTGGTGCTTTTAACCAGGATGCACTTCAAATGGGAGTTGACATAGGGCGATATCCTATTCCAAGAACCTTCACTGTAGGTATAAATGCAGAATTTTAATTTTAAAGTTGAGATTATGAAAAATAATAAATATATACTCTTTTTATCAATGAGTTTTATAGCACTACTCTTTAGTGCTTGTCAGGATGAGTTCTTGGACAGACCACCTGAAGATGGCATCACTTTGGATAATTTCTATTCAAGTGAGGAAGAAATAACTGCTAGTTTAAATTCTTTATATGGAACCACCTGGTTTAATTTCAATACGAAAGCCTTTTGGTCAATCACTGAATTAGCTTCCGGTAATGCCAGAACCTTTTCTGGTGATGTAATAAATTTCGGAAATTTTTCTGTATCTGGAGATAATACAGTTTTAACAGACGGATGGGAATCTTTATGGGGAGTTATTGCACAATCTAATGCACTTATTAATTATTTACCTGAAAGAGTAGGTGCCAATGTAAGTGATGAAGTAGTGAGAAATGCTATTGGTGAAGCACGTTTTATGAGAGCAACAGCTTACTTCTACCTGGTAAGAATATGGGGGCCAGTGCCAATAGTAGAAAATAGTTTAGATTACGTTTACTCTCCAAAAATTCCTACTAACAGGGTGGAAGATATTTATACGTTTATTGAAAGAGATTTGCAATATGGAATCGATAACCTTTACCAAAAAGATCGGGGAGGTAATTATTCAAATAATGGTCATGTCTCAAGCGGATCTGCCAAAGCTATGAAAGCTAAAGTGCATTTGTATCAGGAAGGATATGCTGAAGCACGTGAATTAGCGGCCGAGGTGATTAACAGTGGTGAATTTAAGCTTTTTGGAATAGATATCCCGGAAAATTCATATGCAGATTTATTTCTAACTGAAAATAATAATAATGAGGAATCAATTGTTGCAATGCAATGGACAGCAGCTAGTTATGGTACTGGAAATGCCATGCAAGCCTCTTTTGCAGTTAGCTCAGCAATAACCGGAACAGGCGATGGTTATGGAGTTCTTGGACCCACCATTGATTTACAGGAGGCTTTTGAGACAGGTGATGAAAGGAGAAAAGCCACGATTATGCTAGCTGGTGATTACTATCCGGAAATAACTGCAGCAAATGGAGGTTATACAGTTCCTGATGATATTAATGCACAAAATACGAAAGCCGGAATTAAAAAATATGTTGTAGGTACACCTCAAGACAATGGAGGAGCTGGCTTAGCGCAAGCTGCGGCTAACAACACCTACATCATGAGATATGCAGATGTACTTTTAATTCATGCAGAAGCAATTCTGGCAGGTGGAGCAAGTACCACTGATGGAAATGCTTTAAATTCTTTCAATACTATTCGTCAACGTGCTGGTTTAGGGTCATTCCCAGAGATTACCTTGGATGATATTCTTCAGGAACGAAGAGTAGAGTTCGCCATCGAGGGTGAATACTGGTTCGACCTGGGTAGAATAAATCGCCAGATGGCCATAAATATCATAAGCAATCAGGAACGAGGAACATATAGCAATGATGTTCCGCCTGTTATCTATTCAGAGACTTATACTCCAACAGCGGAGGATTTCAAAATGCCATATCCGGCAGTAGATGTGGCGTTAAACCCGCTCTTATTAGAGGAACCAGTTGCTTATGAATTTAACTGATTAAAATTTTATTTCTATGAAAAATATAATAAGTAAATCGATTTTTAATTTAGGGAAAATACTATTTCTAATCGTAATGGTTGGATCCTTTTCCTGTACAGACGTGGATCCTGAAATAGAATTATCTACAGGGCAACCCTCCCTACAATCTATAAGTGCTGCAGCCAATTTGGACTCTGCCATTACGCAAGGAGTGAGGGGTAATTTATATATATTATCAGGCACTAACTTATTAGGTACACAAAAAGTTTTTTTTAACGATACTGAAGCTTATTTTAATCCTGCTTTGGTAACGGAAGGTAATATTTTTGTTTCTATACCGGATGAGGCTCCTTATTTTGATGCTTCTGATATAATTATGGTAGAAACAATTAATGGTGAAGCCACATTAGATTTCTCTATTGCTCAACCTGCGCCGAAAATCACCAGCTTTGCGCCCTTGGCTGCAAGTGTAGGGGACACTATAACCATAATGGGAAGTATCTTTGAAGGTCTGGAATCGGTAAGATTTGATGATGTGGAGGCAGAGATCGTAAGCTCAACTACCACTCAAATAAAGGTAAAGGTACCTGAAGGTATTGTACAGGCATTTGTTTTTGTTGAAACAGCAGGTGGAGAAGCAAGAAGTATTCAATCTTTTGGGTTTAAATTTGTGGTATACGATGATGTTTTAGCAGAAGGCTGGTGGGTAGGGGGCTGGGATGGTACCCAGGATTTCGAAAACACTGGGCAAGTGAAGAGAGGTGCGTATTCTGTAAAAAGAACTTATATAGGGGGTTATTCAGGATTTCAAATTGGAAATGGTGGAGCCACTATTGATCTATCAGATAAAGATGCAGTAAAGGTTTCTATTTTTGCAGGTGAAAATGCTGTTCGCGTAATGTTAGTTCTCAATAGCAATTATGATAATGGCAAGCAAATAGATCTAGTGTCAGGTGTGTGGAATGATATTACTGTCCCACTATCTGAACTGGGAGACCCTGAAACGCTGAATGAAATTGTTATACAAGAATTTGCAGGAAGCGTTCCTGCCGTTATTTATATTGATGACCTAGGGTTAATTTAGTTTTTCTTCGTTTATGTTTAGGTAAAAGCTCTTTGGTGGAAACCGGAGAGCTTTGCTTTTTTTAACGATTTTGTATTTTGTAAAAAAGTAAATTTTCAAAAAATGAAAAATATCTACGTACTACTTATAGTACTATGTTTTGCTTCAACTCTTAAGGGTCAAAAATATGACCAGTTAGCTCAAACACCACCTATGGGGTGGAATTCATGGAATAAGTTTGCCTGCAACGTGGATGAAGACTTGATTAAGGAAACAGCTGATGCAATGGTTTCAACAGGAATGAAGGATGCAGGTTACGAGTATGTTGTAATAGATGACTGCTGGCATGGTGAGAGAGACTCCTTAGGATTTATTACTGCAGACAAGAAACGGTTTCCTTCAGGTATGAAAGCATTAGTAGATTATGTACATTCTAAGGGTTTAAAATTTGGCATCTATTCTGATGCAGGTGCAACTACTTGTGGGGGGCGACCCGGCAGCCGTGGCAGAGAGTATCAGGATGCTCTCACTTATGCCTCATGGGGTGTCGACTACTTAAAATATGATTGGTGCGATACAGAAGGTCTGAAGGCCGAAGGTGCCTATACCACCATGAGAAATGCACTCTACGAGGCAGAAAGACCTATCGTTTTAAGCATCTGCGAATGGGGACAAAATAAACCCTGGGAGTGGGCTAAGGACATTGGACATTTATGGAGAACTACTGGTGATATCTATAATTGCTTCGACTGTGAGGAAGATCATGGTACATGGTCTTCATTTGGTGTGTTGCAAATTTTAGATATGCAGGATGGCTTGCGTAAATATGCAGGTCCGGGTCATTGGAATGATCCAGACATGATGGAAGTAGGCAATGGAATGAAGGTTAAACATGATCGGGCTCATTTTGCTATGTGGGCTATGTTGGCTGCCCCCTTAATGGCTGGAAATGATTTGAATAATATGACGCCTGAAACAATAGAAATCCTTACTAACAAAGAAATGATTGCCATCAATCAGGATACATTGGGAGTTCAGGCTTTTAAGTATAAGAAGGTTGGCGAAGTGGAGATTTGGGTAAAACCACTTTCAGAAGGTGATTGGGCTATAACTTATTTAAATAGAGGAGGAAACGATCAGGTAGTAATAATGAATTGGGCTGATGAGAATATCTCAGACCCTGAATTTGGGTACTCTATGGATTTAGATAATACCAGGTACAAGATAAAGGACATTTGGAATGAAATGAATTTAAAAGATACTCGCAAAGCCTCTAAGATTACTGTGCCTTCAGAAGATGTAGTTACTTTGAGATTATCAAAAATGTAATTGCCATTTGAAACCAGCAGACCTAATCTGAATCTATCCTGGCCAATGTAAGGGATAGATTTTTTATGCTACAGTCTTTACAATTCATTTTATGACAGCAAGGGAATATGAACTTTTTCAAAAGAAAATTCGTATCTTTACAGTCATAAATAATACAGTTGCAGGCTTTTAAAAAAATATCGGCACTCTTTTTCGCACTTTTGGTGATGTATAGCTCTACAAGCTATTCACTCAATATGCATTTTTGTATGGGCGAGCTGGCTGATATTTCATTATTTACCACCGAAAGTGGTTGCGAAATGAAGGTTGAGAAAACTGATTGTCATAAAATCGAAAAAGTACCACAAATTGAAAATTCTTCTTGCTGCGATGATCAATCATTTCAAATTGATGCTGAGGATGAAGTGTTACCGATTGTTAAAACCTCTGTTTCACCTTTTCAGTTTGTACAAATTGCCATTTTTTATGCACCGGAATTACTTGCATCTGATCCTGAGCCAAATACTTACATTTACCATTATACCCCGCCACTAATCGTCAGGGATATTTCGATCCTGAACGATATATTTCTTATTTGATTATTCTTATAAATCGCTCAGCACAGTGCAGTGCTTGAGATAATCTATTTTGCTGTAAAGCTGCAAGATGGCTTTGTTAGTTTATAATTATACTTCCAAATAGGAATAGAGATGTTCAATAAATTAATTAAATATTTTTTATATAACCGATTGGTTACCATGCTATTACTTCTCTTCTTCATCGGTTGGGGATTAGTAACAGCACCTTTCGACTGGGATATAGGTCTTCTGCCGAAAGACTCAGTACCCGTTGATGCCATCCCAGATATTGGTGAAAACCAGCAAATAGTTTTTACAGATTGGCCGGGTCGTTCTCCTCAGGATATTGAAGATCAAATTACCTACCCTATGACTACTACGCTTTTAGGAGTGCCGGGTGTTAAATCTGTTCGCAGTTCTTCAATGTTTGGCCTTTCCCTCATCTATATCATTTTTGAAGAAGATGTAGAGTTTTACTGGTCAAGAAGTAGGGTGCTTGAGAAATTGAATGCGTTGCCAGTCGGCTTATTACCGGAGGGGGTGCAACCTACGCTAGGACCTGATGCTACAGGTTTGAGTCAGGTTTTTTGGTACACACTGGAAGGTCGGGATTCTGCAGGTAATGTCACAGGAGGATGGGATTTAAACGAGTTAAGATCTGTTCAGGATTACTATGTGAAACTGGGTTTAAGTGGTACACAAGGTGTCTCTGAAGTGGCTTCCATCGGTGGATTTGTACAGGAATACCAAGTTGATGTAGATCCCGATGCATTAAAAGCCTATAATATTGGACTTGATGAGGTAATGAGGGCGGTTAAGAATTCTAACCGTGACATAGGTGCTAAGACACTGGAAATTAATCAGGTGGAGTACCTGGTGAGAGGTTTAGGCTATATTGAATCTATTGATGATATAGAAAATTCCGTGGTAAAAGTAACTGAAAACAAGCCAGTGCTTATCAAAGACTTGGGTGTGGTCAGTTTGGGTCCTGCCGAGAGAAGAGGTATGTTGGATAAAGGTGGCGCAGAGGTTGTAGGGGGTGTTGTAGTGGCCAGGTACGGATCTAATCCATTGCAGGTTATTGAAAATACGAAGGCCAAAATAAAAGAAATTTCCTCGGGTCTTCCTCAAAAAACCTTACCAGATGGTTCAGTTAGCCAGCTTACAATTCTGCCTTTTTATGATCGCACCCAATTAATTAATGAAACAATTCATACCCTGGAAGAGGCTTTATCTCACGAAATCCTAATAAGTATCATTGTGATACTTGTTTTGGTCCTAAATCTGAGGGCCTCCATTATTATCTCAAGTTTACTACCCATTGCTGTATTAATTACCTTTATCATCATGCGCTATGCTGGTGTAGATGCCAACGTGGTAGCTCTTTCGGGTATTGCTATTGCCATTGGCGTGATGGTGGATGTTGGGATTATATTCGTAGAAAATATTATCCGTCATCTGGAGAAAAAGAAAAATGCAGGGGCAAGAGATGAAAAGCTCCTA
Source organism: uncultured Cytophagales bacterium (assembly GCA_963803685.1). Lineage (GTDB taxonomy): Bacteria > Bacteroidota > Bacteroidia > Cytophagales > Cyclobacteriaceae > Marivirga. The sequence continues at coordinate 4,607,927 of CAWDNW010000001.1, read as the reverse complement.
GGCGTTATTTATAAAGCTACAGTACAGGTGGCTCCAGCGGTAGTTACAGCATTAGCTACTACAGTTATAAGTTTTTTACCTGTGTTTTTCATGGAAAACGCTGAAGGTAAGTTATTCAAACCGCTGGCATTTACCAAAACTTTTGCCCTTGTAGCTTCTTTTTTTATTGGCATCATCATTTTGCCGATGTTTGCTTATTTCGCATTTAATATAAAGCTGCATAAACAGCGAATTATCAGGATTTGGAATCTGATTCTGATTGTTATAGGTCTGTTTTTAGCAATTTATTTTAGCTTTTGGTTACCAACGGCTCTGGTGCTTATCGGAGTAATTAAGTTACTGGAAGTTTATAACCCGCAATTTCTTGGCAAGTATTCTAATCAAATTACCCTGGTCATTATTGTAGGAGTTACTGTATTTCTCCTTACGGAACAGTGGTTGCCTTTAGGTCATCAAAAATCTTTAATTTGGAATTATCTATTTGTTATTATTCTGTTGGCCCTAACGCTTTTAGCTTTACTAGCTGTGGTGAGTTTCTACAGCAATATACTCTCATGGTGTTTGGATCATAAGTTTACCTTCCTTTTAGTACCCTTATTTACCATATTCTTTGGGTTAATGGTCTGGCTAGGGTTCCCAAAAATTTTCGGTTTTGTAGCGATGGGTTTTAATAAATTAGGTTGGAACATAGAGAATAGTAAAGGATGGAGCACCATGGCACACACTTTTCCCGGAGTGGGCAAAGAATTTATGCCATCCCTTAATGAAGGTAGCTTCCTGTTAATGCCCACTTCTATGCCTCATGCTGGCACTGAAAACACTAAAGAAACACTGCAGAGGTTGGATATGGCTGTAAATTCTATTCCTGAAGTAGAAATGGTTGTTGGTAAACTAGGTCGTACTGAGAGTGCACTTGATCCAGCGCCCATCTCAATGTATGAGAACGTAATTAATTATAAATCTGAATATATGCGTTCTCTGGAAGGAGATTTGCTCACTTTCCAGGTGGATGAAGAAGGTCGTTTTATTACTATTACTGGTGATTCACTCAGCAATGACCAAGCAATTGCCAAAGGAATAGTCCGGAAAGATTTAATAGTGAATGAGGAAGGTTATTACTATCGCAACTGGCGTACACATATTAATAATCCCGATGATATTTGGAACGAAATTGTCCGAAAAACCAATCTTCCGGGGGTGACTTCTGCCCCTAAATTACAGCCAATAGAAACGCGTCTTGTAATGCTCCAAACTGGGATGCGCGCACCAATGGGTATAAAAGTATACGGCCCGGACTTACTAACTATTCAAAATTTTAGTCTGCAACTGGAAGACCTGCTTAAACAGGTGCCTTCAGTTAAATCTGAGGCGGTTTTTGCTGACAGAACAGTAGGCAAGCCGTATCTGGAAATCGATATCGATAGGAATGCCATAGCTCGGTATGGTTTAAGTATTGAAAGTGTTCAGCAAACATTGGAGATTGCAATAGGAGGTATGGAATTAACGAACACGGTGGAGGGGAGAGAGCGATATGGTGTTAGAGTTAGATATCCGAGGGAACTTCGAGACGATCCTGAGGCACTAAGAAACATCTTAGTACCCACACCAACAGGTGCGCAAATACCTTTGGGTCAGCTGGCAGAGTTGAAATATACAAGAGGGCCGCAGATGATTAAAAGTGAGGAGACCTTTCTGGTGAGCTATGTTCTTTTTGATAAAAGAGATGGTTTTGCAGAAGTCTATACCGTAAATGATGCGCAACAATATATTCAGGAAAAGATTGACAATGGAGAGCTTAAGGTGCCCAAAGGAGTGAGTTATAAATTTTCAGGAAATTATGAAAACCAGGTGCGAGCCACTAAACGACTCGCTATTGTTATTCCTCTCAGCTTAGTGCTTATTTTCCTATTACTGTATTTTCAGTTCAAAACCGTAATAGCCTCTACTATTCACTTTTCTGGGGTATTTGTTGCATTTGCAGGTGGCTTTATTATGATTTGGTTGTACGGTCAAGCCTGGTTCATGGACTTTGCGGTGTTTGGGGTGAACCTGAGAGATTTATTTCAAATGGGCACAGTCAATCTAAGTGTTGCAGTTTGGGTCGGTTTTATTGCTTTGTTTGGAATAGCCACTGATGATGGTGTTTTAATGGGTACTTACATTCATCAGGTGTTTGAAAAGCGAAATCCACAGACCGTTGATGAAGTCAGGTCAGCCGTAATGGAAGCTGGTTTAAAAAGAGTAAGGCCAGCAATGATGACGACTGCTGTTACTATCATAGCTTTATTTCCCGTGCTCACTTCTACCGGTAAAGGTTCAGATATTATGGTGCCTATGGCTATCCCGATTGTGGGAGGGATGATTATTCAGATCATGACCATATTTGTAGTGCCTATTTTGCAGGCTATGTGGAGAGAATCAGTTGTGAAAAGAAATTCAAATTTAATAAATCAGGATAATGAAAATTAAAATCATAAATATCCGAAACATGAAAAGATTAAGCATTTTCATGGCGCTTACAGTCTTTTCTATGATAAAGAGCGAACCGATAATGGCGCAATCACTTGAAAAGTATTTGGAGATAGCTGCGGATAATAATCCTCAACTGCAATCTGCCTATGCAGAGTTTGAAGCGGTATTGCAACAGTCTCCCCAGGTGGCATCTTTACCTGATCCAACTCTTACGGTCAGTGCTTTTGGAAGGATGATCGAAACAAGGGTAGGAACGCAAGAGGCCCGGTTTAATTTTATGCAAATGTTCCCTTGGTTTGGGACACTAAAAGCGAAAGAAGATGCTGCTAATTTAATGGCAGAATCAGGTTTTTACCGGTATTTAGATCTGAGAGGTGAAATTTTCTATGAAATTGAGTCTCTCTATGCTGAGTTATACGCGGTTGACAAGAGTATTGCTTTGCAAAGAGAACAGTTGAAAATACTGAATTCGTACAAAGACTTAACGCTCAGCCAGTTTAAAAGCAATTCTTCCCCAATGGTAAATGTTATAAAAGTCGATATTAAGCAGGATGAATTACGAACAGAAATTGAGCTGTTGGAAGATCTGAGAGCCACTCTGAAGGTTAAATTTAATCTCCTACTCAGCAGAGGGGAAGAAGAGGAAATCATTATTCAGGATACTTTGAATTTCGAAATGAAGTCGCTTTTTAAAACTAAAAGCTTTGAAGACCACCCGGGAGTTGAGGCTTTTTCCAGGCGACAGGCTGCATACGAAAAGCAACAGCTAGTAGCAGAAAAAGATGCCCTACCCATGATTGGATTAGGCCTCGATTACTCCATTATTTCTCCGAGAGACGTAGAAAATCTAGAGGGCAACGGCCGAGATGCAGTGATGCCTATGCTTTCGCTCACTTTACCTATTTATCGAAAAAAATATAAAGCTTCAGTAAAACAAGCTGAACTAATGGGTGAAAGTACTAAAAAGGCTCAGGAAGCACTCATATTGACAATGAAAAGTGAGTACGCATCAGCTAGATATGACCTGAAGAAAGCTGAAACACGGTTAAAATTATATGATAGGCAATTTCAAAGCGCTGAAAAGGCTCTGAATCTATTGCTTTCAGGATTTAGTAGCTCTGTAAGCTCTTTTGATGAAGTCCTACAGATGAATCGGGATCTTTTGGATTACAGGCTGCAAAAAGTTGAAGCTTTAAAAGCAGGCTTCATAGCAGCTGCAAGAATTAAATATTTATTTTCTAAGAAAGAGGATTATGACAACTAATTATAAAAATATCTTAAAAATTGTAAGTGTATTGGGGCTAGGTATTTTGTTGGGCTGGTTGCTATTCGGAAGCTCCCAAAGCAATAATCAAGAGGAGCATGTTCATACTCATGTTGAAGGAAGTACCACCTGGACATGTTCTATGCATCCACAAATTCAAAGGAACGAACCAGGAGATTGCCCCATTTGCGGTATGGATCTTATTCCAATGGATGCGATGGAAAATGAGCTGGATCCAAGTATCTTTCAAATGAGTGAAAGCGCGATGAAATTGGCAAATATTCAAACGGTGCGGGTAGGAATGAGTGAATTGGGTAGGAAAATTAGGCTCAACGGAAAAGTGAAGATAGATGAGCGTAATTCCTATACTCAGGCGACCCACATTCCGGGCAGAGTAGAGAAGTTAAGCGTAAACTTTACTGGAGAAAAGGTCAGAAGGGGCCAGACGCTGGCCACTATATATTCCCCTGAATTGGTGACTGCCCAGGACGAGTTATTACAGGCGCAAAGCATGAAAGCTTCACAACCTGCATTATTCGAAGCTGCAGTGGAAAAGTTAAAGCGCTGGAAAATAGGTCAGAATCAGATTAATAAAATTTTACAAAACGGTGAGGCTCTTGAAAGTTTCCCAATTCAAGCAGACAGGAGCGGTATAGTTACCGAGAAAAATGTAGAACTGGGTGACTATGTGGAGAGGGGTATGGCCTTATATGAGATTTCAGATCTTTCTAAAGTGTGGATCATGTTTGATTTATATGAAGGGGAACTAAAATGGGTGGAGGAAGCAACTGAAATTGAATATACGGTAAATGGCCTGCCCGGTCAGACTTTCAGCGGCACAATCAGTTTTATAGATCCTTTGCTGGAGGCGCAAACGAGAGTAGCCTCTGCAAGAGTGGAGGTAGCTAACAGTGCCGGGGAATTAAAGCCCGGAATGTTTGTTTCAGGTGTTGTACAGGCCCAGCAAGACACAGATCAGGAGACAATTGTTATCCCAAAATCAGCAGTGCTATGGACCGGTGAAAGATCTGTAGTGTATGTGAAAGATAATGAAGGTTTTAAAATGCGAGAAGTGGTATTGGGAGCTGCGTTAGGTGAATCATACGCAATTCAGGATGGACTTAATGCAGGAGAAGAAATTGTCATTAATGGTACTTTCACTCTGGATGCTGCCGTGCAGCTTTCTGGCAGACCTAGTATGATGAATCCAAACGTTGAGACTGCTCAATATAGCGATGAAGTTAAAGCATTTCAAGTGCATCAAGCTCAAAAGGATGAGCTATCACCTGTATTTGAGGCATATTTTGCAATGAAGAATGCTTTGGCAGCAGATCAGTTTAATGAAGCCAGGAGAGCAGGCGAGCTCATTCGTAACAGAATATCTGGTATGCAGGCTGGCTTTAAGGGGGATGCTCAAGCTTATTGGTCTAAGCAATCTTCGCAAGTAGTAAAAGTACTCACAAATATAGAACAATTTGAAAATATTGAATCTTTAAGAAATACCTTTTTAGCGGTATCAAATAACATGATCCAGGTGGCACAAAAATTTAAGCCTTTTTCTGAAACTGTTTATATTCAACACTGTCCTATGGCAGATACTAGTAAGGGAGCTGACTGGCTTAGCCAGGATGACGAGATTATCAATCCCTATTTTGGAGAATCGATGCTCAGTTGTGGTGAAGTTAGTGATGTGATAAACTAAAGGTTTCCTGCTTTGGAGTCGTATGTTAAACATTTGCATACTTAAGTCGTAAATTACAAGGTGTAATTGTTGAATACAGAGAGTATGCTAATCAGACTTCTTTTTGCAGTTTTTATATTGAATGCAGTGATTTTAACGGGCTGTCAGTCAAAAAAAAATGAAAGTGAAAGCAGTGCTCAGGAAACTGACCCTGCTGAAGATTTCCTTCAAGATGAAGAAAGTCCTAAATTATTAGGTGCTGACTCTCCTCCTTATAATCCCAAAACCTTCGGTACAGAAGAGGAAAAAGAGAGTAAGACAACTTCTATAAAAAACTCAGACTTAACGGAGCAAGATGCGCAATTGATTATTTCCAGCTACGTAGCGCTTAAAAGTGCTTTAGTAAATGACAAAATAGGAAGTGCGAGTAGATCAGCAGGAGAGATTGTAGAAACTTTATTGCTTAAAAAGGATGAGTTTTCAGAAGGTATAAGTGCTGCAGCAGAAAAAATAATGCAATCAACTTTGATAGAGGATCAGAGAGAGCATTTTTCGGCACTTTCCAAGTCAATCTACACCTTAGCTAATGAGGTTACATTGTCTAATGAATTATATTATCAGTATTGCCCCATGGCATTTAATAATAGGGGAGCCTATTGGTTGAGTTCCGATGAAGAGATTAGAAATCCTTATTTTGGAGATGAAATGTTACGCTGCGGTAGCACAAAAGAGATTATTCAATGAACAATTTTTTAAGTATCTGGGGAGAAGCAGCTAATACCTCCTTGGGATTTTTTTGGATGGCAGTTTGAGCCTTTGTTTTGGCCAGTATAATCAGTAGCATGATACAAATTTTCGTTACCGAAAAGCGTATGCAGGACGCTATGAGGAAAAACGACTCGAAGAGCGTTTTTTTAGAGACTTTCTTTGAATGGTAAAGTTTAAGAATTTATTGATATACTCCCCAAATTACAAAAAGGAAGCATTACTTTAAAAGTGCTGCCTTTGCCACTTTGACTTTCAAATGATATTTCACCATTTAACCTTTCTACGAGTTCTTTAACGATAGTCAATCCAAGTCCTGAGCTACTTTCGTCTCCAGTAGGCTTATTACTCATTTTCTGAAATTTCTTAAAAACCTTATGTTGCTCCTCCTTCATAATACCCAAACCCTGATCCTCTATTTCTATTACTAATTGGTCTTTCACTACTTTTGCGATTAAACTGACTTTTGTTCCTGCATGCGAAAACTTAATTGCATTAGAGAGCAGATTATCAAGGATTCTGCTGAGCATACTTTCATCTGTATTAAATGGTTCAGAAAAAGAGCCAATAAAAGCCGTTAGTTCTATCTCTTTAAGGGATGCGTTTTGCTGATGTGGCTCAATAACCTGATTTAAAAATCCACCTAGTTCTATAGGTAGGCACTCTACCTCCCTTTGCGATTCCAGATTGTATAAAGTCAATAGATCATTAATTAAACTAATTCCCTTACTATTCGTTTTTTCAAGGTTGTCCAAATAGGTTAATTGATTGCCTGATAGATTTCCATCAATTTGAAGTAATTTTATTAAGCCAATATTAGTGTTGAGGGGTGATTTTAAATCATGTGCCACTACATGGATTAGTCCATTTTTTTCTTCATTTATACGTTTTAAATCTTCATTATTCTGTAATAACTCAATGTTCTGATTATCGAGTTGCATCGTCCTTTCTTTCACTTTCTCTTCTAACTCAAGATTGATGACTTGTAAAGCAGCGCTCAATTCTTCATTATTTTCATAAGTAGTATTAAGTCTTTTAGCCATAATTATTACATGAGAAAATAGGTAGAAAAATATTCCAACGGCAAAAATCATTTCTCCAATTATTTGAGAATGATGAACTAATATTTCAAAGACAGTTACCGAAAATAAAATAAATAAGCCAACTAAGGCAGTAATTACTTCTTTATCTCCTTTTAGGCTTTCTTTAACAATAAAATATAACAAGCATGTACCAGATAAAATAGTAACGAGTTGCATTACAGGAACAGTATAGGAGCCATACAATAGGGGGGTAAACGCTGCAAATATACTGCAGATATATGCAATATATACAGGTGTTTTAGTGAAAAATCTAGGAATAAATTCTGGGAACAAATGATAAATGAACTTTATGGTAAAAGCCAGAATTAAATAGAAACTAATTAGCTCAATACGGGTGCTAAGCCACCATGGGAAATTGAAAAATTCTATCAAAACATAATCACTAATGCTAAGGGTTCTTAACACAGTGAAAAAGCAAACCAAAGAAAAATAAAAGGCCATTTTGCTTCTGAATCTAAATAGATTAGAGCCTAAATGATACAAACCCATAAAAAATATAGAGCCAATTAAGAAAAAGGAGATTGCCATTTTCTTAAATCTACTTTCAATTAAATTTTCAATAGTTCCCAGAAATGGAGATCTACCCATGCCACCCTTCCTGTAGTTAAAATTAGATACATGATATATAATTTCAAGCTCACCATCATGCATTGGAAGTTGATAAATTTTATTTGTGTAAAATGGTTCAGCAGCTTCTGAAGTCTTACCTACGCTTCCAATTTCTCCTAAGAATTGATTATTTACAAAAAGCTTGTAATTAGTACTTGCTACCCGTGCATTTATTCCTAAATTTTGCAAATCTCTATCTACCAATAACTTCAAATAGTAAGTTGCATAACCAGAAGCGGGGAGTTTGTTGTTTCTAAAGTCTTTACCTGTCCAGAAAGCAGGTACATCTATGAAGAATTTTTGGGGGAGCGCTTCCATTTCAGCAGAAGAAAGAAATTGTCCATACTCCATCTGCCATTGATGATTTAGTGTATAAAGTTTATCTTCAAAACTTTTTCCTCTTAAATCGATTATATTAACTTGAGCCTTTAGATTAGCTGCAAGAATTAAACTGGCAAATAAAACGTGAAATAAAAAGCGCATTGGTGATTACATCGAATACTAGCTAAGGATTATTATCTCAAATTAATTTGTCAGATGTCCTCTACTACAAAAGTACTATAAAAATTTACTTATTTTACTTTAAATTATCTTTATATAGTACAATGCAATAAGTCCTATGAATTATAGAAAATAGTAACCATTTAATAATCAGAACTTTTTTTGTACACGAATTTATATTTCTTTAAATGCAGCTTATTAGACTACGAAATATCGATTATTGAATGATGACACTGTAATCTTAGTCTGTAGATATTTAGCGAAAATTTCCGTAATCATGAAATGAAAAAGCTATTTTATAGATAATCTTTATTTAGTTTCCCACTTAGTTACATTAAAACACCAGTTTGTAATGCAGTTGAATTTTGAAAAACGGCTCCTAAAATAGGCATTGATTCGCACAAATCATTCTACTTTAAATTAAATTGTTTTGCGGCGTTAGGTTAACTTATGAATTTTATTTAATCGAATCTGTTGTTTTCAATTTCAAATCGAAGATTTTCAAATCAAAAATAGAATTTTTAATTACGATAATGTTTTTAAGTGTCAATAGCATCCTTTATTAGTTTTAAACGTATAAATTTTACTTTGGTAATAGTGAAGAAATTCTACCAATCTCAAATTTTTTTTGTTTTTTTAATTTATTTTTTATGTTTTCAAATTGGGAGAATGAACTTTTAATTGTTTTGCATATTGCTGTTGCAGCAGTTCTTACAGGACTTATAGGGTTGGAGCGAGAATTTAAAAAGAAACCAGCAGGTTTTAGAACTAATATGATTGTTGGAAGTGCGGCCGCTTTGCTTTTGTCCCTAGGCAGGGTAATTGTGGAAACATACGCCAACATAGAAAGTTTAGGAGATAATGTTCAGGCCGATCCAACCAGGGTAATCGAGGCGATAATAGTGGGAATCAGTTTCATTGGTGCAGGTACAATTTTAAAGGGTAATGGGGATGAGAAGGTCTATTATTTAACAACTGCTGCAACCGTACTTTTTTCAGCTGGTATAGGAATTTCTGTAGCACTTGAGCAATATATTTTAGCAGTTGCTGCCACTTTGCTCATTTTAATAATCAATAGATTAAGTTCACTTTTTGACTAAACTAAAGACCAGAAACACCATGAGTGTAGAGTTTAACTTTTATTTTTAAAAATTTCATAAAATTGATTTTGACAATTATGTTAAATAATCTCCTACCTTTATAGTTGCAAATTAATTAAGGATTGAAAAAACTCATAATTTTAGTTGTTTTGTTAATTCAATACAATGCTTTTGATGTAAGTGCTCAACCTCTATTAAAAGGAAGTATTGTTGATGAAACCACTAATGAAGCGCTGGCTTTCGCAACTATTTACTTAAACAATACAAGTATAGGAACCAATTCTGATAATAACGGGGAGTTTGAGTTCCAGATCCCATCAGGGAGTCATGAAGTAATTGTACAATATATTGGCTATCATCCAATAAACTTTCTTATTGACACAGAGAATCTTGCCTTAACTTATAAGTGTAAATTGTTGAAAGAAACTCAGGAATTAGCTACGGTTAAAATTACAGGGAAGCGCGATAAAGAATGGTATGAAAACCTGAAGACTTTCAAAAGAAATTTTTTGGGAACTTCAGAAAATGCGAGTAATTGTGAGATTTTAAATGAGAAGGCATTAATTATAGATTATGCACCTAACACGGCTATGCTAAGCGTTATAGCTAAAGAGCCCCTCCTGATTCTGAACCCGGCTTTAGGTTATACATTGGAGTATAATTTAGTTGAATTTACTTATCAAATGAGGCAAGGTAAAGTTTTCTTTGCCGGATACCCATTCTTTAAAATGAATGAAGTTGCTCAACGAAAAGTTAAACAAATTGAAAAAAATAGAAGCAAAGCTTACAGTGGATCTTTACCACATCTGATAAGATCTTTATTAGATGATAAAGTGCAGGAGGAAGGTTTTCGTGTTATGAGATTATATAGAATGCCAAATCCTGATCGTCCCAGCGACTCTATTATTCAAGTTGCCAGAAAAATGTTTTTGCATGGAGATCTAAGTCAAAACGCAAAGGATTCTATAAGAAACAATGTTTTGACAAAAAGTAGACTAGCTAAAATTATAGATATGCTGGACACTACAGCACTAAGTACGAAAGATTTAATCACTGAAAATGGTGAGGATTTTTATTTAGAGACTAATAGCTTGCTTCAGGTTGTATTTAAAAGAGAGAAAGAGGAATCCAATTACCTTCTGTATTCCAAAGCTAAAAAGCGAGGTCCCCAGACTTCAATTTTACATATTATCAGCGGAAGAGAAAAGTTAAACCTTTCTGGGGATATCAGCAACCCAGCTAATATATTAGTTGAGGGCTACATGGCTTGGGAAAAGGTGGGAGATTTAATGCCACTTAATTATAAAGAAGCTTACTAATTGCTTTATTATTTTCTTAATGCAAAACGGCATGTTTCAATAACCATGCTTTACCTTCACAATTCGTAGAAATAGCTACATTAAAACCTCTTTTATTACAAATAGCTTCCCAAAATTTAGCTATTTCCAAATCCTTGAGTTCAACAATTCCAACCAGCGAAACATCTTGAAATTCAGGCGTCCTATTTGCATAGTATCTTACTAAGTTAAAGGTTTCCGTTAATGCAACTTGATAATTAACTTCCCTGTGAATGTTTATAATTTGTAACTATAATACAGATTAAACCAAACAGAAAGTAGCCAAAAATTTTGCTTAAAGCTGTTCATTGGATAAGGTGAGCAATATGTTCGATGAATTTTGTATTGCTGAATTAATAATAATTAATTTTGCTGAAAGGAAAAGACAAAACATATCAGTTAATGCTTTACAAATCTATATTAATTTTAAATAGTGATTAATGCCGGATCCGTACTTCTATCAATTTAGTTCACCAGTAAATTCCATCAGTTTACCTGAGAAGTTTACTTTCCCTTTCTCGTACGATCCACACCCACTTACCCTACTGGCAGCCAAAGAGCTACAAAGCAAATTGAAGCTTGCGTATAATAGTGATGAAATTAGTGGGAAAATGTATGGAGTTTTGGTAGTTCTTGACAAGAATAACAACTTGGGTTATTTAAATGCTTTTTCTGGCCAACTGGAAGACCATAAAAAAACGGTTAAGTTTGTTCCCTCAGTGCATAATAGGTTAGAGGATGATGGGTTTTTTAAAGAAGGTGAGCAATTCCTGATTTCTATTAATGATAAAATTGATGATCTCTATAAGAATAACAGTTACCTACAGGCAAAAAATGCCTTGGAGAAGGAATTAGCCCAAGCTGACAAAGAATTGAAAGCTCAGCAAACTGTGAAGCATTTAGCTAAAATGGAAAGAAAGAAAAAGCGAGAGAGTGCCAGAACTTTAATGAATGAGAGCAATTATGCAATACTTGATTCAAAACTTAAAGACGAAAGTATTAGCCAGCATTATACTTATAGAAAATTGTTTGAGCATTGGAAAATGAGAATTGCATCTTTTCAGGAAAAACTCGATGACTTTGATAAGGAGATTTTTACTTTAAAAGAAAAGAGAAAGCGAACATCAGGAAGATTACAACAAATGTTATTTGACCAATACCAGTTTTTAAATGCTCGGAAAGAAATTAAAAACTTAGCTGATATCTTCCAAAATACAGGTCTGCCACCAGCAGGTGCCGGAGACTGTTCAGCTCCTAAGTTGTTGCAATATGCTTATGAGAATGATTATCAACCACTGGCAATGGCGGAATTTTGGTGGGGTAAAACTCCTAAGGGTGAATTGCGAAAACAAGGACGTTTTTACCCTTCATGCAGTAAGAAATGTAAACCTATTTTAGGTCATATGCTTGAAGGACTTAAAGTAGAAGACGATCCAATGCTAACGTACACACCAGAGGGAAAAAACATTGCAGTTATATATGAAGATGATGTACTACTCATTATTGATAAACCTGCAGGGCTACTAACTACTCCTTCAAGGGCTATAAAAGATTCCGTATATTCAAGAATGAGAACGCTTTTCCCTAAAGCTACTGGCCCTTTAGTGGCGCACAGGCTGGACAAACCAACTTCAGGCTTGATGATTATTGCAAAGTCTAAAGAAATTTACACACAAATACAAAGGCAGTTTATTGAGAAGTCTGTTCGAAAGCGTTATATAGCGGTTTTAGAAGGATACCTGAAAACAGAAGCAGGTCAAATTAGTTTGCCATTAGCCATTGATGAAGATAACAGGCCTATGCAGAAAGTCTGCCTTGAAAGTGGAAGATCCGCACAAACGGAGTATAAGATTATTGAACGAAGAAATAAGAAAACCTTAGTTGAGTTTGTACCATTAACTGGCAGAACCCATCAGCTAAGGGTTCATTCAGCTCATTATGAAGGTTTAAATTCGCCAATAGTAGGTGATAAACTATACGGCAGTTCAGCTGAAAGACTAATGCTACATGCTGCTTCTATTGAATTTAAACACCCTGTTACTGAGGAGTTGGTTCGTTTTAATTCAGAGCCAGATTTTGGATTGAATTAAATAAAATCATTTTGAAGAAATATGACTTTAACGTTTTAACCTATTTCTTTACACACTTTATGATTGTTTGCCCTTGTGATTCGATGAAATGGGAAATTTTAGCTTACATCATTTAATTGATCCCGTTGTTTTAGTAAAAGAGACTTCCGGGCTTTTTTAGTCTTATAGGTGTTTCACCTAAAGGTAAATTGGGCATTGCCCTCATATTACTGGAGTCTTTTTTAATGACCTTTGATTATAATTAAATAACAAAAGCCATGAAAACATATCATAAACACTTAAAAATTGGTAATAATACTTCAATTGTACTGATAGTTCTTATTACTTTATTTGGCTTAAGCATTAAAACAAAAGCTCAAAGCCCTGCATTAGAGAATGATGAGATCAGAATAAAGACTAGCATGAAAGTGAAGTTAAACGATTTCGACTTTGATGTTTTGATCCCAAAAATCACTTCGGATGAATTAAATGCATATACTGAGGTTAAATTTAATCACTTAGTTTTTGTTTCTGATAAAAACCCAGGATTTTATAAGTTCTTCAATAACCAATGGACAAAAAAATCTGTTAAAGAAGTATTGGAGGTAATTGAAATGAATTTGGTAATGGGTAGTCCGCTTGTTGAAGATATCATACTTACCACTAATAATAACCGTAACTTACTAGACTACAATAGCCATGTAGATCACTTATATCGAGGATTTGTATTTGAAAACGGTGGCACTCAGTTAGCAATTAATATAGTTACAGAAAGAGAATAATCTTTAGTTTTAGTTTTTTATCCATATAGCATTCAAGTGAAAAGCTTGTTGATGCTATATGGATTTTTTATTAAAAGCTTTTATCGTCTCATTTAACAATTTGAAATCTAACTTTCCATTTACATCTTTAAGATGATGTACAATTGCCAGTGACTTTCTAAGCCTGCTGTCAGTACTTTTTACTTTTTGAACTAAGTAAATTAGACTTCTTCTTTTTCCTACAGTTAAGGACATAAAATGACGTTTAGCCTCTTCATCTTGAGCTAATAACTCTCCAAACTCTTCAGGCATTTCAAATCCATACTCAGAAAAATCTTCTTCAAGCTTTATATCTAAGCTGTTACCTTCATCAACCTTTAAAAGCTTTCTGGTTTCAGTATTAATAAGGATGAACCAGTATTCTTTTGATTTCATTAGGGCTGCAGGCCATCGTGTCATTTGATTTACGGTGCAAAAAACTCGTTTATTGTCCTCCTTAATCAATTTTTGAGCAATATCATCTGGTACTATAAAGTGATATTGCCATAGATTTGAATCAAATTTTAATAAGCGACTTGCAAAAGTAAACATTTGTTTATTTTAATTGCCCCATAACATAAATGATGCCCAGTAATATGGAGAGGAAAACTCTGAATTTATGAGTTTAAGTTTGGCTTCTCTTAAACCAGCTGCATAAGATTGACTGTCATCAATACTATGGTTGTAGAATTGAGACATTAAACTTGCAGTTGAAGTATCAGGAACTTTCCACACAGAAACAAGTAAATTTGATGCTCCAGCGTAGGTAAAGGCACTTCCTAAGCCAATAATACCTTCACCTCTTTTTATTTCGCCTAGTCCTGTTTCACATGCAGATAGTGTGACTAAATCTGCATTAATGCTTAAGGAATAAATTTCTGAGGTATACAGGATTCCATCTTCGGTATTATCTTTATCACTAAAAAACACACCGGAAAGCTCTGGCGTTTCCACATTAACAATTCCGTGAGTAGCTAAATGAATGTATTTATATTGATCAAGCGCATAATTCTTGAAATTATCTTCAGTAGCATCCACTTGTACTAATTGCTTAGTATTTATATTATTCTTGCTGAAGACAGCTGTTAAATCGTTAATTTCAGTTTGGGTAGCTGGCAAATCTGGCAGTAGGTTTGATTTAAAACCAATTGGTGCCACTAAAACTGCTGAGTTTTGAAATGATTTTTCCTTTTTATCCAGATGTAGCGTAATTGAAAAACCATAATTGATTTTATATTTTTTAAGTAGATAATTTTGATTATCAATGTCATCGTTAGTTCTGGTTCTATCAGTTAAAAATGCCTCAAAAGGTACTTTAGCTAATTCTCCGTCTGGTATGATGCTTAAATTGTTTATTTCATTTGGGATTTTAAAAGGAATTAACCTTTTGTAAAGCTCATAGGAAATTTGGTCAAACTCATTTTTTAAATCGTAAATTATAGTATTCTTATAAGCCCTTAAATATCGTTTTATATCATTCGCATTCTTAATTGTAAAAAGCTTTAGCTTTTCTTTTGTTATAAAGTACAAGTAAATTTCGTCTGCCTCAAAATCAACTGCATAATTTAAAATAGCCTGATCACGAAGCAATAAATTTTGAATTGTGCTTAAGTTAGCTACTTGTGAGTTATGTTTCAATTTATAATATTCCGGATACTCATTCTCTATCCTTGAAACTAGTTGATCATATTTGTTTTTTGCTTCAAATAGCGTAGACCTGTAACCTTCTTTTAGTTCCGATGCCCCTGTGAGGGAGAGTTGAGTGGTTAAAAATGCTATTTCATTGTTTAATTTGTTTTCTGCCTCCGTAAGCTCAATAGGAATTTTGGCAAACGTCTTTGCCTCGGACTCTACTAATGCACTTAGCAAACTAATTCCTTTTGCTTTTTCAGCATAATTAAGTGCCTGTCCGTCATAACTATTTGGAAATAGTGTCACTTCGCTAAGTCTGAAGCAGATTCTTTGAGCATCCTGGTAAACTTCAGCGGCTAAATCACTAAGTGCTAACTGATCTTTTTTATTGGTTCTGCTTATTCGTAGCTCCTGAATAAGAGTGTCACAAGCTGCAAGCGTATTTAAAGCACTTAATAAATGCTCTTTTTTTAATGAGTACTTGTAGTAATAAGATTCGTAAATGTTAGCTTTTCTTATTAAAATAATAAGTTGGTTATAGGGTTTAATGGCATCTTCAATAGTTGGGTGTTGGGTGACCAGACTACTACTAAATTTAAAACTGTTTGATATTAAAGCTTTTTGATTATAATATAAAGCTGTTTTAAAATCATTTTGAGTTTTATATAAATCGCCCATTAACATAAAGACATTGGCTATTTCAGCATTCCGCTCTCCATAAGTTTTTAAATATATTTCGACTGCGTCTTTGAAATTATCTTCTGCTAAAACAAAATTACTAGTCTCTAAATAAATATTGGCAATATTTACTAATATAAATGCTTCAGTTGGCGTAGGTGTAGAATGGTTCTGCTTCCATTTCTCTAAAGCAGAGTTTAAGAGGATCAGTGAATTTTTAAATTCTTTATTTCTACTTTCAATTAAACTTAGGTTAATGGTGCTTTGAATAATCTTATCCAAATTATCTTCCGGATGCTCACTATAAATGTCAAGTGCTTTATAATAATAATCTTTAGCAGCTATATCATCTTCATTGCTTAAAACCAGTCCCAAATTATTGTAATTATCAGCTAAAATAGTGGGAGAGAGATCTTTGTTTTTTCTCCTAATAGATAAAGCTTCTAACATATAATTTAGTGCCTGCTCCGCCTTACCCTCATTCCACAAAACAATCCCTTTATTACTCAATGTTCTGCAATAAACCTCAGTCTTGTTATTGTCATTATTTAAATCCTGCAATGCTTTATCAAGATGTTTGATAGAGAGATCATTTCTACCTTTGAAAAGGTACAATTCTCCTAAAAGAGCGATGTTTTCTGAATTTTGCTCTTTTCTTTCTATTTCTGCGATAAGTGAATCAATGGGCTCATATTTAACTCTATTTAGGTAATCATTATATAATTCAGGTAATTGCTGACTTTTAATTTGAAATACAGAAGAACTAAATAAAAGGAAAAATAGGAGCAGCCTCATTTTAGAAGTTATAATTGTAAGAGAAGTTGATAACATGTTTTCTGGTAAGGCCGTCTGGATTATAATCGCGGTCTGTGATTCTATGCCCGTATATCAAGCTTAAACCAGAGTAAACATTAAATTTGTAACCTACTCCGATTAAAGTAGAAAGTGCCAGCCCAGTAGTTCCTGATAATTTTTGATAATCGCCATTTATATCTCTTCCTTGATCCTTAGTTATCCTGTAAATAGGCAATAAACCAATATTGAAATTTAAGCGAGAAAGCCTCCAGTTTCTTTCTATGCGCAGCATAATATCAGCACCTCTCTTTAACTCAATTGCTTCAGCATGCTCCCTCACATATTCGATGCCGCCTTCATACCAGGCCCAGTCCTGTGCATCGGCATTAAAAGTATTTGCATTTTGATGAATTAATGGTTGCTGATATCCCGCAGAGAACAACCAGCTTCTATTGATTAATGATGCACCTAAAACCAAATCATAGGTTCCTAAAGACGTTTGATAATACATAGGTAAAACTACATTTTCGTTTTTCTGTTTATCGTTGGCATCTCCGGTGGGTAATTTTGCACCAATAGTGCCTAGCAAATCAAAACTTCTAAATTTTTTCAAGCTTTTAGTTAAACTAACCGAAATATCTCCTAAACCCGTATTAGTTCCAAAATTCCCTTTAACCCATGTGTATGGCAATTTAAATTGGAGAGTAGCATTTGTTTTAGTAACAAAGCCTAAATCTACTATACCAGACCTGATTACCGCAGATGTATTACTTTGGCCTTCGTAAAAAGTCAAATTCACTGACCTTAAAGTTAACGGAAGACTCTTGTCATATTGTTGATCAGGTTTCATCGCCCCCATTGTGCAAAAACCTGCATCACTGCATCCTTGCGCAAGTATGTGACAATAGCTTGTCGTTAGAAGAGTAATGAGGATTATTAAGTGACGCATAAATTTCATGAGTAGGTACTTGCTTTAGTGAGCTAAAGTATAACTTAACTTAAAATTATGCAATAGAATTGCTGTATTCTTAAATTTTGGTAATGTTAGGGAGTGGAATTTGCAGGTTTTGCTGTTAAACTTAGGTATATGAGATGATCACAATGCCAAATAAGTGTAATTGATTCTATTTATCTGCGTTAGAAGGTAGAGTAATTTTAAAAGCACTGCCTTTTCCTATTTCAGACTTTACTGCAATTTTTCCATTGAGTTTTTCAACAGTTTCTTTTACTATATATAAGCCTATACCAGAACCATCGCTAAAACTAGATGCCCTGAAAAACATATCAAAAATCTTTTTCACATATTGTTTTTCGATTCCGAGACCATTGTCTACCACCGAAATTACGAGATTGTTGCTATTTTGGGTGATACTTACTTTAAGGTAAGGTTTACTGACCGAAGGATTGAAATACCTTATGCTATTGGAAATCAAATTATTAAGAATAATGATAAGGCGCCTTTTATCTGAATAGAATAAAATATCATTCTTAATTTCTATGTCCTTATCAATAATTTCATAATTTTTTAGGTATCTGAAGTTGTCAAAAGATTCATCTACCAATGCCTTGAAATCGATCTTTTGAATTTGTACTTCTTGCCGGGCATTTCTGGATAAATTAATAATGTCTTCAATGAAATTATCTAGTTTATCAATACTCTTATTGATCAGTAGTAAATAATATTCCAGTTTATCTCTATCAACTTCTTGCTGTGCTAAATGAATCAGGCCCTTTACTGAACTAAGTGGAGCTTTCAAATCGTGAGAAGCACTATATACAAAGCTATCTAGCTCACTGTTGAGTTTCTTTAATTGTAAATTTTGGTTCTTTAATTTTTGTTGAGCAATTTTAATTTCCGTAGCATCTCGGATGGCACCATCATAGTATTCAATACCATTTTCATCGGTGCTAATCATACTGCTGATTAGACCTGTAAAAGTATCGCCATTCTTTTTTCGGAAAAGCATTTCTACATTCTCGAACTGCTTTTTTCTGCCGAGCAACCGGATAATTTTTTCTCTATCTCTCGGTTCTGCATACAGCGAAGCTAAATCCTTAAACCTCAACAGTTCTTCTCTTGATTGGAAACCAAACATTTTAACGAAGGCTTCATTAATGTATATAAAGCCTTCCTCGGAATTACTTCTATAAATGGCCTCTGAAATATTCTTATTAATCGAAGCTAGTAACTTCTCGTTGTTTTTAATTCTTTGTTTATTGAGAAAACTCTCCGTTTCATCATGAGTTAAACAACCCACTCCAACAACTTGATGGTTAATAGAGATGGGGAAAATTTTTGAATTAACTACCTTAACAATTTCATCTCCATTTTTATAAAAATCCTGGTAATTTTCTTCTTTTCCTTTTAAAGCTAGTTTAAACCTATCCTGAATACTTTGATATTGTATGGCCAATTTCTCCTGCTTAAGTACATTTATTCCTACGGATGGCTCAAAGTCATACATCTGTTTCACATGATCGTAAAAATTACTGTTAAATGCCATTAGGTTATATTCCTTGTCAATGTACCATACAATAGCATCTAGGCTGTCAAAAATGGCTCTCAGGCTTAGTTCCTGATCAAAAGTAGCCTTTACAGCTTTATCATCCATCGATTTATTGGTTTGCGACTTAATAAGAGCAGTATTTAATTGCTGAACCTTTTCAATCAATTGATTTTTAGTGAGGTTTTTTAAACCATCTTTATCATATGTTTCTTCTTCGATTTTCACTTATTATGGACAAATGTATCTATACTTAATTTATTTTATGCTAATGGTGAATTGAAAAAATCTCACCATTCAATGACAAAATAAAATAGCAGTATTTTCAAATTTTACGAAAGTTATGCAAAAGCTGAATGAAATTCATTGGAAAATGCGATAAAAAAGAAGGTATGTATGATTTGATGAAAGATAAAAATAAAATCGATTCCTTCGTATTTTCGCAAGGATTTTGTGGTATTTATTCACTTAAGTATATTATCAAGATTAGTACAATTTAATAGTTGACTAATAGATTTTAAATTGGGATAAAGAACAATCAGACTAAGGCACTTGTGAAGAAAATTGCTTGAAAAAAAGAAGGCTGAACTTGGCACCTTTTATTTAGTAATGTATATTTTAAATTTTCTTCAGATTTATTTTTGAAATCCTCTTAATTTTATTTCTGTCAATTTGCGTTTTGTATCCATTGGAAAATCTCCCTTCATCATCCAATCATAATAACCCGATTCCTTTTTCAGAACATCTTCAACTGCTTGTCCTTTAAATTTACCAAAATTAAAAACCTCAACATTATAATCATTAAAAACAAACCTTCCTGCCAAGTCTACCATGCTGTCGTTAGTCAAAATGTGCAGTTTATCTACATTGTTTTCAATTGTTCCTAATACTTTTCCTCGTAAATCTTTCAGGTTTTGGCCTTCGTACCGTTTAATTTGGGCATCCAAAACTTCTAAGGTAGCCAAAGTATCTGCTTCGGCACTATGGGCATCTACTAAATCTTTTTCACAGTAAAACTTGTACGCAGCTGTTAAAGTTCTTTTTTCCATCATATGAAAAATTTTCTGAGCATCTAGTAATTTCCTTTTTGAAATATCAAAATCAACATCAGCTCTCAGAAACTCTTCTACTAAGACAGGCACATCAAATTTTAAAATATTAAAACCTGCCAGGTCACATCCTTTCAGAAAGACTCCTAACTCTTTAGCAACGGCCTTAAAAGGCCTGGCATCTTTTACATCGGCATCGTATATTCCATGTATTAAACTGGTTTCTAGTGGAATGGGTCTTTCAGGATTTATTCTCTCCGTATTTTTTATTACTTCGCCACCAGGGAGTACTTTAACAAATGAATATTCAACTATCCTATCTGATACTATGTTGGTGCCGGTTGTTTCTAAATCAAAAAATACTAAAGGGTTGGTTAGTTTAAGGTACATAATTTAGGAGACTAATTTCTGAGATATATTTTGTAAATTAATATTGTTAAAGTGCCCTGAGCTCAGAAAAGCAAAGGTGCAATTGGTATTTGCATTTTTAAAGTGAATCATAGTGTCACTTAATAGATCAAGGTCCGTAAAAAACTTCAAACTTTCTTTGTTAAATGCAGTTTTTAACTCATCCTCAGTGTAACCCGGTCCTTCTTTTAATTTTATATTATTTGGGTTAATAAAAATTAATGCTTCATCAACATGTTTTAAGGTGTCTTTGTACTCTTTCATAAACTCCTTGTCCAAACTGCTAAAAGTATGAAGTTCATAAGCCACGCATAGCTTATTGTCAGGAAACTGATAATGTAAGGCATTTACGGTAGCTTTTAACTTAGAAGGAGCGTGCGCATAGTCCTTGTAAACGAAATTTTGATTTGCTTCAGCTAACAATGTTAAGCGGTTGTTGGCTCCTTTAAAGTCTGCAATAGATTGATAAAAGATCTCTTCTTTAATACCTACAGCTTTACAAACCTCAAACGCGGCCTGTATATTTTGTAAGTTGTGCTTACCAAAAACAGCAATAGGAATTTCTTCTTTGTCTTTGGTGATTAGAATAGTTTTACCATTTACAATTTTAGCAGGATGTGCTGTGTAGGGAATATTTCTAACATCCTCTCTTTCCTTCGATCCTACAATATTTACCAAACTGTCCTCTTCACAATAAATTAGGGAACCAGCTTTTGGTGTCTTGTCTGCAAAATCATCGAACTGCCGGGTGTAATCATCAAAAGTTGGGAATACATTTTTGTGATCCCATTCTATTCCAGTAATTACACCGATATGGTGATCGTATTTTAAAAATTTAGGTACTGGATCCAGTTTAGAGGATAAATATTCATCACCCTCAATGACAATAATGGCAGCAGAAGAAATAGAGACTGTTAATTCAAATCCCTCAATTTCCGCACCCACAAGATAATCAAAAGCCTTGCCAGCATTTTTTAAAACATGCATGATCATTGCTGTAATGGAGCTTTTACCATGGCTACCCCCAACTACTATTCTTTGTTTATTTTCTGATATTTTCTTGATAAATTCTGGAAAAGAATAAATCTGAAGTCCTAATTCTTTAGCTTTTAACAATTCAACATTATCTGCTTTTGCGTGCATTCCCAAAATTACTGCATCTAAGTCATTAGTAATTCTTTCAGCAGACCAACCGGGCTCTGGCTTTATCCCAGCTTTTTCCAGTTTACCTGCAGCAGGTTCATATATTTCATCATCGGAACCGCTCACCTGCATACCTTTCTTCAATAGTGCCAACGCTAAATTATGCATAACACTTCCGCCAATAGCTATAAAATGTACTTTGTTTACTGTATTTAAATTCATTTGGTTTTTATTAGATAGTCAAAAATAGAATAAAGTTAGTGGCTCGGCAAATTATACATCATTTTTCGATGTTGATAACCTGTGGAAAACTTGTAGGAAACTTGGTCGGTTTTCAGTATTCTTAATGGAATTAATAAATTAGCTTTGTTAGCTTTTCGGCAATGAAAATTTAATATAGGGGGAAATGGAGTCAAAAAAATCAAATGCATTACGGCTTGGATACAAATCAAAAAAGGCTGAATTAGGAGAAAATATGGGTAAAATACCCCCTCAAGCTGTTGATTTAGAGGAAGCTGTATTAGGTGCTTTGATGATTGAGAAAGATGCATTGACCAATGTTATTGACATCTTAAAACCAGAAAGTTTCTATAAAGATGCGCATGAAGAAATTTACACAGCTATAGTTGCACTTTTCAACAATTCCGAGCCGATCGACCTTTTAACGGTAACTAATCAGCTTAGAAAAACCGGAAAGTTAGAGATAGTTGGGGGCTCATATTACATTACTGAGCTAACCTCCAGGGTAAACTCTGCTGCCAATATTGAGTACCATGCAAGAATTATTGCCGAGCAAGCTATCAAAAGACAACTGATAAAAATATCAGGGCAAATACAGTCCGATGCCTACGAAGATACCATGGATGTGTTTGATCTTTTGGACAGAACTGAGCAGGAATTATTTGAGGTTACCAACTCCAATATTAAGAAAAACTATGCCGACATGCATTCATTAATGAAGGATGCTTTTAGGGAGTTAGAAGAAAGGCGTCATCAGAAGGACGGTTTAACGGGAGTGCCTACTGGTTTTTCAGCTCTTGACAGAGTAACTTCAGGTTGGCAAAAATCGGATATGGTTATTATTGCTGCCCGACCTGGTATGGGTAAAACAGCCTTTATTGTCTCGGCTTTAAGGAATGCTGCAGTAGATTTTAAGCAACCAGTTGCTATATTTTCCCTGGAAATGTCCGCTGTGCAGTTAGTGAACAGACTTATCTCTTCAGAAGCAGAATTGGATAGTGAAAAAATTAAAAAAGGGCAATTAGCAGACCATGAATGGCAGCAATTAGTGTACAAAACAGCTTCTTTAACTGAAGCACCGATATTTATTGATGATACGCCCGCCCTTTCTATTCTAGAGCTCAGAGCCAAATGTAGAAGGCTTAAACAACAGCATGACATTCAGTTGGTTGTAATCGATTATTTGCAATTGATGTCAGGTGATACCTCCAAATCCGGAGGTGCCGGTGGTAACAGAGAGCAGGAAATTGCCTCTATTTCCCGTGCTCTAAAAAATATAGCTAAAGAATTGAGCGTACCAGTTATTGCACTTTCACAGTTAAGTAGAGCTGTAGAAACCAGGGGAGGAGATAAGCGTCCTCAACTATCGGATTTGAGGGAATCAGGGTCTATTGAGCAGGATGCTGATATGGTAATGTTCTTGTATCGTCCTGAATATTATGGTATTACGGAAGATGAAAATGGATTGTCTACCACCAATGTAGGAGAGGTAATTATTGCCAAACATAGAAATGGATCATTAGAAACAGTGCCACTGAAATTTATCGGTCGTTTTACTAAATTTATGGATCTGGATTCCCCGGGAATGGAGCAAAGCAGTCCGGGCTATGGTACTACTTTCCCGAGTGCTGCTGGCATCCCTTCTGATTTTGACAGCCCAGGTGCTATTACCCTTCCAAGTAAAGCAAATGGAAGCAATAGTGCAAACGATGATGAAGCACCTTTTTAATTAAAAAAAACAATTATCCTCTTCATTGAGTAGAGACATAAATAGATCTATAATGAAAGTACTTATTCTTCATTCTCCTGGCGAAATAAAAATTGTGGAAAAGGAAGCTCCAAAACCTGCACATGGAGAAGTATTGATTAAGATTTCTGCTGTTGCACTTAATCATAGGGATCAGTTTATAAGGGAAGGCAAGTACCCGGGAATCAGAGAAGGAGCTATTTTGGGAGCAGATGCTTGTGGGAAAGTGATTGAAGTAGGAATTAATGTCGATCCAAAGTGGAGAAATGAGTCAGTTGTGATCAACCCAAATATAAATTGGGGAGATAATGCGCTGGTGCAATCAGCAAAATATCACATTTTAGGTACTCCCTCTCACGGGGTTTTTGCTGAATATATTTGTATTCCTGCGGATAGAATTGCGTTAAAACCTGGTTTTTTAAGTGAAAGTCAGGCGGCAGCACTTCCTTTGGCTGGAATGACAGCTTATCGGGCTATTTTCCATCACGGGCAGTTGAAAGAAAATGACAAAGTACTTATTTCCGGTGTAGGTGGTGGAGTGGCTCAGTTTGCTTTTCAGTTTGCCATGGCAGCTGGAGCTCAGGTTTTTGTTAGTTCAGGAAATACTGAGAAAATAGATGCAGCTTCTGAATTTGGAGCCTTAGCAGCCTTTAATTATAAAAACCAAGACTGGCCTAAGCAGGCTAAGGAAGTAGCCGGTGGTTTTGATTTAGTGATTGATAGTGCAGGTGGAGATGCCCTCAATGATTTGATCAAATTGATGAATCCGGCAGGAAGAATCGTTTTTTATGGGGCAACATTAGGTAAACCTGCTCAATTAGATGTGCATAGAATGTTCTGGAATCAAATCACCCTACAAGGGTCAACCATGGCTAATGATGAAGAGTTTAATCAAATGCTGGCTTTTGTAGAAAAGCATCAGATTTCGCCTATTATTGATTCCTTTACACCTTTTGATGAAATCATAAATGCATTTGATCGAATGAAAGAAGGTAAGCAGTTTGGCAAATTAGTGGTGGAAATGTAAATCTATATATATATAAGTGCAACATTTTGTTCTAGCTAATTTTCAAGTTCTTTTTTAAGCCTTCAATGAAGTGTGCTTTTTTCAGCTATTTATATTATAATAATTACACAAAAACTGTATCTGTATAAACTCATTTTAGATTTTTTTTACAATGAACAAGAGTTAGTATTTACGAAGTCTTTTATTTGCTCAGATCTGTTATATACACTCGTTTCTATAGTAGTAGATCTGATTTTACTCTAAGATCTATAACAAATCCTTTGCTGAGCTGTTCTCGATTAAAATACATTCAAGAAGAACACCTGATGAATCAGTTTTTAAAAAAATCTTGCTTTATGAGAGAATATCAAATATACTACAAAAGTGGAGATGCCAAGGAATTTAGCTGTGAGGGTAGGGCAGACCTCATCAATAAGCTCTTCGATGGTGATGAAGAAAAGCTTATTGAAGAAGTGAAGCTACTCAAATGGGAAACTTCTGCTATGTTTTTTTCAGAAGATCCTGCAACAGGAAAAGTGGATTCACAAATAACTACCGCAGATTCAAATCCTTATGGATGGAGAAATGAAGGAGACCTTGACAAGGAATAATTAAGATAGTAGGCAGCTTACTTCATTTTAATTAATACTGAGTTTGTTAACTCAGTGATTTCATGTATTTTGCATAGTATTAAGGTATGCGAACAGATTTTCAGTTGTTTTTTGCCTTCAATGTGATCCAACAAAAAGCCATGAATCCATATATTTTGAAATCAGTTTTAATTTCCCTAACCTTTTTTTTTATGTGTTGACCATCTCAGCGCAGCAAACCATTGAGTCAAAACTGACGCATGACAATATAGAAAGAGAGTATATTTTGTACATTCCAAAGACGTATAATCCACAGGAAAAACTACCACTTCTATTAGTTTTTCATGGTTATACCAGCAATAATAAGGTAATCATGAATTATTCTAAGTTCAATGAAATAGCCGATACAGCCAATTTTATAGTAGTTTACCCGCAAGGTACCTTTTTAGAACGGAAAACTCATTGGAATGTTGGCGGATGGACTTTAAAGAGTAAAACAGATGACATTGGATTTGTTAATGCACTCATCGACAATATTTCAGAGGAATATAGTATCAATTCTGATAGGATTTATAGCACGGGAATGTCCAATGGAGGCTTTATGAGCTTCTTATTAGCCTGCCAGTTGAGTGAAAGAATTGCAGCGATAGCATCAGTTACGGGATCCATGACTATTCAAACCTTTGCTGATTGTAAACCTAAACATCCAACTCCGGTCTTACAAATTCATGGTGATGCGGATGGTACTGTCCCCTATGGCGGAGCCGCTACCTGGACAAAATCTATTGACGAGGTTGTCAGTTATTGGGTAGGAGTTAATCAAATAGACCCCTCTCCACATGTGGTAGATGTTACAAAGTACATGGAAGATTATGATAATGTTATTACTCAAAAGGTTTATGAAAAGGAAGGTTGTGCAACTGTTACTCATTACAAAATTGCTGGGGGTGATCATACATGGCCTGGCGCATGGGGAAATAAAGATATAAGTGCCAGTATAAAGGTTTGGGACTTTTTATCTCAATATAATTTGGCACAATTGAGTAACTGTGAATTAGCAAAATAATCGTGTAATCCAACCATTTATGAAAAATATTCTTCTCATTCTCGTGCTTGTTCTTTCCTCCATAAGTTTAAATGCACAAAGCCATTTATTTGTGAAGGCAGGAATTGCATACTCTGATATTTTTATATCTAATGTACCTAACAAACAAGCAAGCTTTAGATTCGGTCCTGAAGCAGGACTTCTTTACCTCTATCAATTACCTAATACATGGAATTTAAGAGCTGAATTGCTTTATTCCGTAAAGGGATTTAATGCTACGAATGATCAAGGCTACAAATCAATTAGAGGATTCGGTTACCTGAATTTACCGTTGCTAGCAGGTTATAAAGTTGGGAAATTTAATATTGAATTAGGACCTGAACTGGGGTATGTATTGCGAGAAACTTTGAGATCTGATGATCCATTTGTAAGTGGAAATGCGTTTGTGGAAGACAGATTTGAGGTAGGCGCAGTAGTAGGTTTATCATATGAGCTAACTCATCAGTTCCTTATTAATTTAAGATATAGCAGGGGATTGACTTCTGTTTTTAAGGTTTTCTATTCGGACACAGGGTTAACGATTAGTGAGGAAAATGTTTACAACCACTCTTTTCAGTTATCAGCGTCCTGGAGGCTATTTTGATTCTTCCAAAAGCTTTCATCGATAGAGTAAATGTAATTTTTGCGGACGGGTTCACCATAATAAGCTACTTCAATTTCTCCTGTTTTCTCTGCTCCTAATTTGGCCATTGCTTTCTTTGAAGGGATATTGTCTGATCCTACATGGAAGAGCACCTGGTTTACAAACTGAAAGGCATGATTAAGCATTAGTGTCTTTAGTGTGCGATTATAACCCTTTCCCCAGTACTGCTTTGCTAAAAATGTATAACCGATCAGAATAGAATTATTGGAAGGGTTGTAATCATAAAACCTTGAGCTGCCAATCGCCTCACCTTCCTTATTTAGTATAAGAAAGGCTCCTCCAGAATGCATGGCGCCTTTGAAAAAAATTTCAAAGACCGGCCGTTGATAGCGGTTTTTATTAGGGTGCTGAGCCCACACCGCAGGGTCTGAGGCTACTTTATATAAACGCTCAAAGTCTGATGTTTGAAGTGGAACCAGGGAAATGAGCTCATTCTTAAGACTTACGGGTTGAAGTTCAAAATCAGTTACAGGCATAAAAATAAAATAAAAAGGAAAAGTAAATAACTACTGGTTGAAGATAAAAAAATTAAATATTTTTCCAGTGTTGGATTGCTTTTTTTTCAAAACACCAGACCATCATAAATCTTTAGATAATATGAAAGTATTCCTCTAGACAAAGCATCAACTGCATGCAGGTCAATTTTAGAACCAAGCATCAGTGCATAAATGCTGTAATTTTTTAATTAGCAGGGTAGGTTAATCTTAATTCTTGGTAGTGAGAACGGGACTTTGTAGTACTTCGTGTCCTGTCAAAATAGAGAAAGTCACAAAGACGTTCCAATCCTGCAATCTCCCAAAGACTAAGTTATAGAAATGTAGTATAAAGTGAGGAAATTCCAGAGATCAGATTATATGTTTTAAGGCCGTGGGATTAGGTGTAAAGACAGGTAATGGCTGATTTACTCTGTAGTCCTCAACCACAAAAATCTGTAGCATTGATGGGGCGTAAAATCAAAATCTTTACCTCAACTCATAAACAATATGTACTTAGGTTCGTTTTTTTAAGTACGGGCTTCAAATTCTTTATTTGAAATTTGATTGTCTTTATTTTGTTCACTGCCTTTAGAGATACAATCTGGTATATTTTTAGAACAGTAGGTTATTTTTTTTGAAAATTAAATTTTTTTAACTGATGAAAGCTTTAAACTTTTTTATACTGCAATTTTTGGGTCGTTATTAATCACAGCGTGCGATCCTTCCACAAATATAACTGCCACCTGGAACAATCCTGACGTTAGCGTAAGTGCTTTTGAAAACGTTTTAGTTACTGCCATAGTAAGTGATGTGTCAACAAGGGAGATACTTGAAGATGAATTGGCCATGCAAATGAGATCCAAAGGTGTTCGTGTTTCTCAGGGCATGAATCTTTTTCCTCCTCAGTTGAGAGATGAAAAAATGGGTAGTAAAGAGGATCTTTTAGATGCCATTAATGAGAATAAATTTGACGGTATTATAACAGTGACCCTTATCGACAGTGAAACTGAAACAAGGTATATTCCAGGAAATTATGCTTATGCTCCAGTAAGCAGGTATGGGTACTATGGTAATTTTTGGGGGCACTATAATACTCGGTATACCGCAGCTTATGACCCGGGATACTATGACACCACAAGAGAATACTTTTTAGAGACTAACTTGTATGATGCACAAACAGAAAAACTAATATGGTCTGCTCAATCAAAAACGATAAATACAGGCTCTATTGAGAATTTTTCAGAGGATTATTCTACAAGAATTACTGAAAAGCTAGCCGATGAGAATTTAATTTCTGCGAATGGAATGGCTGCAGAATATTAATACAATAAGTCCAAATAAATAAATTATAAGGGTTTTCAAATAAAAATCTATTTGAAGACCCTATACTTCTTAAGATATGTGATTTCCAATGAATAAAAGTGTGCAGCTTATATATTTCTTAAAATGCTGGCTCTTTCTGGCATTTGGCAACACCTCTTAAAATTCCCTCTCAGTAATAGATCAAAATTATTCTTATAAAAAAAAAGATTCAATATGGCGGAACAAGAAACTCAGCAAAAATACGACCTTATATGTGTAGGTGGTGGAATTATGAGCGCCACCTTAGCCCTTATGACTAAAATAATTGATCCGGATGCAAAGGTAATGATATTCGAAAGACTTGATAAAGTAGCTGAGGAAAGTTCAGAAGTGCTGAACAATTCAGGGACTGGTCATTCTGCCTTTTGTGAGTTAAATTATACTCCGATGCTGGAAGATGGTTCAATAAACATGAGTAAAGCACTCAGAATTTTCACGGAATTTGAAAGGTCAAAGCAATTTTGGTCGTACCTGGTGGAAAAAGGATACATTCAGAAGCCTAACGAATTCATTCGTGCTATGTCACATCATAGCTGGGTAAGAGGAGAAATTCAAGTGCAATTTTTGAGAAAACGTTTTGAAGAAATGAAGTGTCATATGTCATTTGAGCAAATGGAGTATACCGAAGAATTCACCACCATGAAAGAATGGTTTCCTTTGATAATGAAAGAAAGGAGCGAAATGGAGCCTATGGCAGCCACCAAAATGGGTGCTGGAACTGAGATTAGTTTTGAGAGACTCACGGAGCTCTATTTCGACATTCTTAAAAATCGTTTCAGGACAGAGGTATTGACTGGTTTCGAAGTGCAAGACTTAAATCGCAAATCAGAAAAAACCTGGCAGGTGGAAGTTGAGCATCTGGCAAAAGGAGAAAACCTGTTTTACGAAGCTAAGCACGTATTTATAGGTGCAGGTGGAGGTGCTTTACCACTTTTGCAGAAATCGGAAATTGATGCAATCGAAGATTACGGAGGGTTCCCTGTCAGCGGCCAGTGGCTCAGGTGCAAAAACGAGGAACTAGTAGAGAAACACCATGCAAAGGTGTATATCAGGGCAGGTGAGAAAGCGCCTCCCATGTCGGAACCACACCTTGATACCCGCTTTGTTAATGGTGAAAAAGCATTGTTTTTTGGTCCATTTGCAGGCTTTAGTACTAAGTTTTTGAATGAGGGTTCTTACCTTGACTTGCCAAAATCAATTAATTTCGACAATATTCCAGCGTATTGGGGAGCTTTTTGGCATAACCTTGACCTTACCCGCTATTTGCTTGATCAGGTTACAATGGATCACGAAGATAGAATGAAAGCTTTGCGTGATTTTATTACTGATGCCAAAGCAGAGGATTGGGAATTACAGGTGGCAGGAATTCGTGTGCAGGTAATCAAAAGAGAGCAAGGCAAAGGGGGCGATGTAGAATTTGGAACTGATATTGTTCATAATGATGACGGGTCTATTACAGGTCTTTTGGGAGCATCCCCGGGAGCATCTACGGCTGTGGATATTATGATGAACATTCTGAAAATTGCATTTCCTGAAAAAATGGACTCAGATAAATGGCAACAAAAGTTGAAAGAGATGATCCCTTGTGGCCAAAGAACTTTAGATGGTAATGAGGAGGAATTCAAAACGCTGCAAAAAATATGCGGGCAAAATTTAGGATTGAAAACAGTTCACTAAAGTTTCTAGTACGCAAATCACATTAATTACTATTTATGGTAGGTCAGCATGAGGCTTACAAGTTTAAATCATTTAATGGAACCCCAACTCAGGTAACAGAATACTATCCATAAACCAGTAGTCAAAATCAATGTAATATAGCAGTTGTGCATTTAGTGCTTGTTTTTTATGCACAATATGGCGGTTAAATGTATCAAATTTTATTATACAGTCCACCTCAGCTCTGTCTTTCAGGAAGTTAACAGACTGTATTTCAGACGAGGGCAGAATAATTTCCTCTGCCTGATCCATTAAAACTTTTGCTTTTTCTACAAATATTTCAGCACTTATGGTCTCACCATTCATTTTCATATTTTGAGAAATGTTGTAGCGCATAAATTCAAAGTCTTTATTGAATAGTGAATTCAGAAATTCTTTGCTGTATTTCTTAACATCCTCCTCATGATTAGGATGAAATTCTTCATAAATAAAGAAAGAATTCATTCCGGGAACACCAAAAACATCTAATTGCTGTTCTATCAGTTCCTCAGTTATAAATTGGTAAATTTCTTGATCTGGTACTTCATAAATAATATCTAGGTGAATCTGGTGCAGATTTAGGAATTCTATGATTTTTGAGAGCTCTTTCTTTAAAGATTTTTTTGTGAGAGTTTCTTTAGGTTTAAATGTTGGATAACCCAATAGTTGTCTAATTTTTTTGGGTTCATTTTTAGCAGATGCTTTCTCAAATTGCTGAATATATTACAGAAATAGAGGAGTGAGATTTGGCGGGAAATCCTTAATATTACTTGTTGTTAACTGGGTGCAAAATTCAGCACTTAATTTCAGTTTTAAATTTTTATTCTGAAAGTTTTCATTATCTCTAAACGGTTCATATTCATTAAGCATAACTAAAGGTGTTGATTGAATCATCAATATCTAAAAATATTCATATAAATACAAATGAATTAATCACTCATGTAAATAAATATGTTTTGAGAACCTGATTTCTATTTTAAAATAGACATATTATTATATGATAACGTTATCATGGTGGCAATAGATTTGGATTTCATTTTTCAAAAGAAAAAGAAAATTAGGCGTGATCTCTTCTATATTTAGCATGAGATACCAAATTAAGACTTTTGGAAAAGTTAAGTCATATTTTTGTGGCATAACGCCATCTTTATCAATCGAACTGTGGTTGATAGGTATAAAACTACTATTTCAGGTAGAGTAGAGCACTTAACTATCGCTTTTTTACTAAATAATTATGTTTTTATTTTATTTCTAATCAATCGGTGAGGTTTTCATATCTATAAAGAGTAATCATACAAATAGGAGAACACTTGAATGTAAACAGATTTATCACATAATTAAAATTCTTCTTTCTCATGTTCTTATAAAATGTTAAAATAATATTGTTTTTAGCATATATTTAAATATTATTGCATTAATAAAATATAAGAAATATGACTATTAAAAGAATTATATTTATTTTATCTTTAAATTTTGTGTTTTCTTTTCAGATATTTGCGCAAAACATTGACATAGGTATTAAGTCCATAGAGATTCCTGATTACCCCCGAGGTGATTATGTTCCTTTTAGTAATTGCCCAAGAAGCGAGGTGACAAAATTTGAATTCAGGGTTGTGAATAGGGGCGATGATTTTAATAAAACAGGTAAAGCACAATTTGCTTCCGTTCAAATTAAGAGATTATCGGATGGAGCAATTTTGCTTAATGAAGAAGGGGTATATTCCTTTAGTGGTTTTACTCCCGGTTGGCGGAAATTTAGGTTTGATCCTATAGATTTATCGGAACCCGGTTTGTACGAGGTAACCGTAGAATCATACCTCATTGATTTGGAGTTGTATAAAAAAGACAAGACTTTGAAGCCCATTGATTCCGACATATCTGACAATAAATTGATCTACATTAATAGAGTTTTTAATCCTGAGTCATTAGAGAAAGAAAAACCATTTATATTTAACTTTAATGAGCTTCATAATAAAATGGATCTAGTGCAAGAGGGTTGGAATTATAGTTACTTGTCTGATTCTATACAAATTTCTCAGGATGGGATTGGTGGTTCCAATGCTGTTGCAATGACAGTACCCAGAGGAACCAATAAGCGCAAAATTTTTACTCCTCCGGTGTCGGTATCAAATGGAGCTGAAATTGATTTGCAATTTAAGTTAATTGATGCTAAAAGCGGTAAAAATGTAACATCTGAGTTAATAGCTTCCGAAGGTTTTGCACTAATGATATCGTTTCAGGATATATGCTCCACAAGCGTAAAAGTGACTTCCACCTATAGCGTTGGAAGTGCCCTCGCAGCAGCCGATGATTATTTCAAATTCCCTTTTATGCTTAAATATAATGATGGGGGAAATTTAAGAGCGCAAATTGAATTTTCTAATCTATCTGATTATCAGGAGATATTGCTACTAATTGATGAAGTGGTAATACAACCGAGAGGGTAGATTATAGTAGTTTTCAGTCTTATTAGGTATGAAAGATTGTGGTTGAGTACTAAGAACCAATTTATTCATTGCTTTCACTTATCTGAAGGCAGAAAAACAAATAATTAATTTTAGTGCATATTTGAATCTTAGTAATACTACCTTTTACTATGAATAATCGATTAAAATCATTGCTATTGATCAGCTTGTTTTAAAGGGTACTCTCAAGCCATCAACGTAATGCACAAAATAAAGATGAAGTCGTTCAATTCAGTAGGGATCGTTAATAACGCATTATCGGTAAAAAAATACAACTGGAAAACTATGCGATTGACAAGTACAATGTTTCTACTGAAGTGGGAACATCAAAAAAAGACAGCCGATAGACTGTCTTTTTATCCATGATTTGCGATTTAGTATTTATTATTCCATCAGGAAGTTGTAAGTGCCATATATACCTCTGGCGTTTTCCTCCTGATAAAGGATGGTGATCATTAACATGTCACCTTGTATTGTAGCAGTAAACACACTGCCATCCACACGTATAAACGCATTTTCTGTCTCTGTATTTACAAAATCAAAGCTGCCCGAGTTCGGCCATACCGGAGCACCTTTTTCGGTAGTATACGATTTATCGTTTATTGTGAAAGTGAAATCTGAGTAATTGCTAATTAATGCGTTGTTTAATCTTACCTCACTTACAGTCCAGGTTCCCTGTAAGGATTCTAAAATGACATCTTGCTTTGAAACTGATGGTTCATTCTCTTTACATGCAAACAGTGCAAAGGCTAATAATAGAATGATTATTCTTGTCATGATTGTTATCTTTTTACTGATATTTAAAATTTATTGTTTGATAAACCTATGCATTTCATTTAGACCATCTATTTGGATGAAATAGAGACCAACAGGGTAACGCGTTGTTTCAATCTTTGCTTCCCTATTTTTAATGTTGATAGTCTCAATTCTTCTTCCTTGTGCATCAAATAATTGAATAATGCTTATAGCTTCAGGATATTTTATATGCAATACATTTGATGTTGGATTGGGATATAAATTCACTAGAAATGTCTGATCCTTTCTAGAGGAAGTCACCATTTCAACTATTAATTCTTGTGTGATAGCTGTAGCAGAATTGTAATTATCGTTTCCTGCCTGGTTGGCGGTGATG
The DNA here is from genome assembly GCA_963803685.1 of uncultured Cytophagales bacterium. Taxonomy (GTDB): domain Bacteria; phylum Bacteroidota; class Bacteroidia; order Cytophagales; family Cyclobacteriaceae; genus Marivirga. Next base: position 4,573,556 of record CAWDNW010000001.1, on the reverse strand, counting down.
GTTGTAGTTCCTGCTCCAGCTATTGTAACTTCACTGCCCGTAACCGTAGCAACTGCTGTATTTGAACTGGTATAGCTAATTTCTAAACCTGAATCTGTAGTAGCGGTCAAAGAAAAATCAGGGTCTCCGAAAGTAACATTATCAAGTGCCTCAAAAGTAATTACTTGATTGGCTTTTTCTACGGTTAACTCTTGTGTAACCGCTGTAGCAGCATTGTAATTATCGTTTCCTGCCTGGTTAGCTGAGATGGTAGCTGTTCCAGCACCAACTATTGTAACTTCATTACCGGTAACAGTAGCCACTGCTGTATTAGAACTTGTGTAGCTAATTTCTAAACCTGAATCTGTAGTAACGGTCAAAGAAAAATCAGGGTCTCCGAAAGCAACATTATCAAGTGCCTCAAAAATAATGTTTTGATTAGCTTTTTCTACCGTTAAGTCTTGCATTACATCAGCAGCTGCATTGTAATTTGCATTTCCTGCTTGACTAGCAGTGATGGTGGTGGTTCCACCACCTACAACGGTTACTTCATTACCTGTAACGGTAGCCACACTTATATCAGAGCTGGTATAAGTGACATCCAAACCTGAATCTGAAGTGGCGGATAAGGTGAAATTGGCATCTCCGAAAACAACGTTTGCTAAGGCATTAAATGTAATCGTTTGAGGACAATATTTAATATCTTCAGTAATAGTCCAACCAAAATCATTTATCAATTTATTTCTACCTGTCTCATCACAGTATTTTAAATCTGCGGCACTTAGCGAAACATTTGATTGCAAAATAGGTAATGCAGCCCATCCATTTAAAGTGTTCTCATAATTTACTATTGACATTTGGTTGTTATAAAACATATTTTCCATGTTAGACACCTTACCAACATCCCAACTTCCTAAGTCTTGATTAAAGGAGCTAGCAAAAGCTAACATGAAGCTCATATTGGTAACATTACTCACATCCCATCCGCTAATGTCTTGATTAAAGGAGTAGATATTCACAAACATTCTATTCATATCCGTTGCCTTACTCACATCCCAACCACTAATATCTTGATTGATGGAATTAATACCGTTAAACATATTACTCATGTTTGTAACATTGGTTAAGTCGGGTATATCAGTTGCATTGATTTTAAGATTATTACACTGATAAAAAGCTTGTTCCATACTACTCCATTGTTGTGTTCCCCATTGTTCTACCGATAGAATATTCTCTCTACTAACAACACTGAAATCAAAAAATATTCTAGGGAAAGTGCCTGTTATGCTTATAGTATGAGTACCAGCGGTACTATAAATATGTGTCGAATTTCCTGTCTGGTTGGTTGAGATATTGCCATCTCCCCAATCTACATCGTAATTATAACCACCACCCGTTGTGGGTATTGTTATGCTTTCACCGTCTGTGGTGGTTTTCCAAGTAGTGATAAAAGGCTTATGATTAACAGTCAGCGTTCGTGTCACGTCTGCAGCGGCATTGTAGTCAGTATTCCCTGCTTGACTAGCCGTGATGGTGGTAGTTCCTGCACCTACTATTGTTATCTCATTACCTGTAATGGTGGCAACACTTTCATTAGAGCTAGTATAAGAAACTGTTAACCCCAAACTTGATGAAGCTGATAAATTAAAATTAGCATCGCCTAAAGTTTTATTTGCTAAAGCATTAAATGTGATCGTGTGAGCACAAACTTGATTGTCACCAGTAATAGACCAACTTTTATCGTTTATTAAAATATCTCTACCCGTAGCATCACAATAGCTGATACCTTGTGAAAACGATGGTGAACCTAAAATGACGCCTGTTGGTACACCAGGTAATTGAGCCCAGCCGTTTAAGGTGTTGTCATAATTTACCGTTGACATTGCGCTTGCCTCTAACATCCTGCCCATATTCGTTATACTCGCTATATTCCATCCGCCTAAGTCTTGGTTGAATGCATAGGCTCTGTAAAACATCAAGGACATACTTGTCACCTTGCTTACATCCCAACCGCTGATATCCTGATTGAAATTGTCGGAAGCGAAAAACATCTCATCCATCTTTATTACCTTTTTCACGTCCCAATCGCTAATATTTTGATTGAAGGATCTAGCACCACTAAACATACGAAACATATTTGTTACGTTGCTTACATCCCAACCGCTGATATTTTGGTTAAAAGCCGGTGCAGGATTAAACATGCTTTCCATGCTTATAACATTACTTACATCCCAGCCACTAATGTCTGAATTAAATGATTGGGCATAGCTAAACATACCACTCATATCCGTAACATTAGTTGTCACCCAATTGCTAATGTCTTCGGTGCTAAATGAGGTAGCTCCCCGAAACATGAAAGCTGTACTTGTTACGTTAGTTAAATCAGGTACGTCAGTAGTATTGATTTTTAAATTCTGACAACCAAAAAAAGCATTCTCCATACTGCTCCACTGCTGTATGCCCCACTGGTCTACAGATATAATTTTATTACTATTGGACTGCGGTGAAAGTTTAAAATTTATTCTGGGAAAACTGCCTGCTACCATTACTGTATAAGTACCTGCAGTGGTATATGTATGGACAGCATCACCTGTAAAATTGGACTCTATAGTGCCATCTCCCCAGTCCACAGAATAATTGTAACCAACACCCGTGGTTGGAATTGTGATGCTTAGATCAGCCTCAGTTGTGCCAGTTACATTCCAAGTGGTAATAAAAGCATCAGGATCGGCCTGTGCCATAGCAGTAATGCTTAATATGCTAGCCATTAAAAATAAGTAAATTCTTTTCATAGTTTGATGTTATCTTTAAACAGGTTTAGTATTTCATTAATTTTTATACAGTTGATCTATAGAAGCCTCTATTTTTTTGAGCTGGGTGTCATAATAATACCATATTCCGCACAGCAAAATTGAACTCAAAAACCAGATTAGGATTAATATTAATCCCCAATTGTTTTTTTTCTTAATCACATGACAAAGTTTGGTATAAGTGGTGGTAGTATGACAAAAAGTAGCGTTACAAAAGCGTTACAATTCATAAGCAATTGATCCACAGTTATTTGAAACCGGTAGTACTTCTATGTTTATTATTCCTGAAAAGGTAAGAGAGGTATTTTTATCGATTTGAAGGCCTGGTAATTAACCCAATTTCCGAATAAGGGTGTCCATTTCCTCTTGCGTTTCTATATTCAGCTTTTTACGTATTCTGTGTTTAGTCACACGAATGGTATTGGTGGAAACACCTAAAACCAAAGCCATTTCGGTATTACTCATTTGAAGTTTCTCCAGGTAAATGCAGCGTAGTTCCGCCTGGCTTAAATATGGATAGTAAGTAAATATGGATGTGGAGAAATAGGGATAGACCTGATTGAACAGTTTTTGGTATGCTGTCCAGTCATCATGTGTTAATATACTTTTGGATTTAAGTGTTGAAATTAATTTCTGATTCTCTTCAGCCGCTTCATTCTTTTTCAGCTGTAGAATCATTTCATTATCCTCGCGTACTTTTAGCGTTAGGTTTTTTAATTGGCTCTTAGCCTGAGAAAGGGCTTTTTGAGTGTTATCATACATTAAATCTTTGAATTCCTGCTTTTTGAGGAGGTATTTGTTCCTGAACCAAAATGCAATTATACCTCCAAGCAATAGCACAAGAATACATACAATGATGAAATTACGCTCGGATAGTTTGATTTTACTTTCTGTTTTTAACTTTTCTATTTCTATCTGCCTGTCCTTGGCTTCTACTTTTTGGTTAGCGCGTAATAGCTTTAAACTATTGTATTTTTCATTGTAAGCGTTGGTGGCCCACATGGCAGAATCTAAATACAGGACACTGCTATCTGTTTGATTGTTTGCGGCATACCATTTACTTATTACAGGGTACAGTTTACGGAGTCTATCAGTTTGTCCGGATAGTTGGATGTACTTTTCTGCCTCTTCAATTTTTTGCTTAGATGCCTTTAATTGCTGCTGCTTTAAGTATACATCGGCCAGAGGGATGGCCGATCCGCCCGCCAATCTATAATCTTTGATAGCTAAAGCATTTTGCAAATCCCTCTCAAGCAAAGGAATTGCTTTTTCATAATTGCCTTCTAAATAGAAGTTGTAACCTAGATTTCCAGAAGCAATGTTTTGCCAAATTGTGCTGCTATAGGAAGAACTGTCTGTAATTACTGATTTAAAATAGTCTTCAGCATTGTTTAATTGACCTAATTCCTGATAGCAGAGTCCCATAGTGTTTTGCGCCTCAAAAACAGACTCAGCATTAAAAGTATTTTTCACCAGCTTACTCGATTTCTCGAAAAATTTCAGAGCAGTTTTGTAGTCTCTAAAGTAGAAATAGCATTTCCCTATAAAATTCAAATGCTCTGCCATATTGGGAAAATGCTTCGGCTCTATTTTATCCAAAATTTTAGCTGAACGTAGCAACCACTCAAAGGTATTTTCATAATTTTTTTTACTCCAATAGTGGTTAGCAATCACTTTTACGGCACGAGCTTCTACATGGAGTATTTGTTTTTCTTTTGCCTCTTCAGCCACCTGAATAAGGTTTTGAACCAGGTTGGGGTAAATATGTCCATAAATATGCCAATAGGAGTAAGCCTTTAGCAAACGGGCCTCTAATGCAAGTTCAGCATCCTGGTTCGCCACAGCCCATTGCTCCATTTCATTAGTGGAAGTGATTAGGTATAAAGAATCCTGAACACTTTTATTAATTGTGTTTTCATAGAGCAGGGCGATATCTTCTACTTTATTGCTGTATGGTTGGTGAAGCATTTGCTTGTACTGTGCAAAACCGAATGATTGCATCAATACAACTAAAAAACCTACTAATTTTAATTTCACCATTATTTTCTTAAACCAATCCGCACTCATTTACTATCATTAGTAATCAATTCTACTCTTTAATTAAAAATGCAATTTCATAAAAAAAAAGTGTTTTATACGGTTTATCTCTCAATTTCAATTAAATCATCACTTTTTGAGCGACCATTTCATCCTCATATCATATGTGAGGTTTCTTTTGTTTGACTCGATGAATCAGTACGACTTAATGTGAAATGGAAGTTGTTTAATCCTGATGAACTTTAAAGTATTTACAGGAAACTGTCATTATTTTAAGATAGCTTCAGCTTTTACATTCATCTAAATGGTAGATGTAATAAGCTACAAATACTTAAAAGGCTCATTCATGAGCATATTTTACAGAGTGTTACATTTGATTAAAATTAACTACTTGAATGTCAGTTATTTAAAAGTAATATTATTTATTTACAATGTTTTATTATTGTTTTACAATAATTTATTATAGGTTTGCAATAACAAAACTAAGTAATTATGAAAGATAAGACAAAAAAACAAGGCAAAGGAGTGAAGGCATTTCACACCATTTACATTATAGGGGTCATTTTTGTGGTGACTAAATTGATTGACTATTTGCAGTGGACTTTTCAATTAGTAAAAAAGTGGAAATTACCCGAGGAGCAATTTTTTTCTAAAGTGAGCATTCTCAATAGCGATGTTGAGATTTCAATAACGGCCTATCTTATTTTCGCTATCGCTTATATTATCGTTTTCGGATTTATTATTTTAGGTCTTTACCAACTCAATCAAACAACTAAGCTGTTTAAAGAGAAAATAGTTTTTCAGCATGAAGTGGGTTTAGCCTTTAAAAAAGCAGGAAGACTGTTCCTTGCCTTTGCATTTGGTACCCTAATTATTGATACTGTTTTCTTAGGATGGGCACGAACCAACAATAGATTAGTTGACCTTTTATCGTCTGAATTATTAGTATTTACGATCCTCGGGTATGTGATGCTCTTTTTAGCTGATATCTTTAAAGAAGGAATCACATTACAAGAGGAAAACGAATTAACTATTTAAATAATGGCTATAATAGTTAATTTAGATGTAATGCTTGCTAAAAGGAAAATGCAATCGAAGGAATTGGTAGAGATTCTGGGAATTACACCGGCAAATCTATCGATTCTTAAAACAGGTAAAGCAAAAGCGATTCGATTTGTGACACTAGAGGCAATTTGCAAGGCATTGGATTGCCAGCCGGGAGATATTTTAGAATATGTGAAGGAGGAGTGAGGAGACATTTCCTGAATGCCTCTAATTTACGGAACTCATGATAAATACTGCACAGCTGCAAAACCAAATAATTTACTAAGAACGAGCGCGCTGATTTGCAGCGTTGAAGCCAGCCAAAGGCTGGTCAGAGTATGGCTGACAACTGAACTTGAAATGAGATAACAGGACTTTCGGTATATTATAATTTGGAGTTAAAGCTGATGTTTTCTGCTTCTTTACATCTGTGAGGCTATCCCCTTGAGGGGATTATAGGGGTGTTACCTTTGAGGGGAGTACAGGGGTGTTTTGGGGTAACATAGAAATGGCATCAGTTGAGAATATAGAATCTTGTTATATAGTAGGCAAAAGAGAAAGGATATAATTTGGCTTTAAATATTTGATGCTTTAAGTGAAAACCTCGAAAAAAAGAAATTTCACTAAATATTAAGATCTTGTACTCAAATATAAACCTTAGGAAACACCCATTGAGGTCAGCATATTTAGTATTTGAGTTTAATTTCATTGTTAATGAGTAGCATATTGAATATAGTCTATTTTCACAAACTTATGTGACAGGCTTTACTCATGCATCATTACTTTAAAGCAACAATGAATGAAACCCTTACTTTCATTTGGATTTTAGAGTCATTCCATAGAAATAACTCGTAAAGTTCAATATTTCGTACCCCCTCTCATACCTTTTTCCTACCCTAACAATGCCCTATACCTTGAATTCTCGAATTAAATTTGTTTTCAAATAAATTATAAACAGTAACTTCATCACTATGAAAAAGAGCATTCTTTTATTATTCGTTCTACTACTTAGCAGCACCTTTGCGTTCTGCCAGGTTAAAAAAGATTCGTTGGCAGTCAACTACATCTATGCCCCTAATTCTCACGAGGGTTTCACTCCTAAAGAAAGTTGGGAAATTCATAAAGCAGCATATATTAAGCAATTAAAAGCGAAAGGATTGTCAGACAAAGAATACAACCAAAGCCTTGCCGATTATGAAAAGCAGAAAGAAGAATTTATAGCGCAAGTAATGGAGCAACAGAGAATAGCTGACATTCAAAGAAAAAACGCAGAAGAACAAAGAGCAGTAGCAGCAATAGAAAGAAAAAAAGCAGAAGAATTGAGAGAGCAAGCTGACAAGTTTAGAGAGCAAGCAGAAGAATTTAGAGAGCAGGCTGAAGCACTCAGAAAAAATGCTGAAGAGCAGAGAGATCAGAGTGCTGTCCAAAGAGAGAAAGCTGATGAGTTACGGAAACAAGCTGAAATTCAAAGAGCTAAAGCTGCTGAGCAACGAAAACTTGCTGACGCCCAAAGAGAAAAGGCTGAAGAATTAAGAGAAAAGATGCAAGAATGGAGAAAGAATGCTCAAATCATTTTAAGTGAAAATGTCAATCTCTCCAACCTATCCAGCAAAAGTGAACCCATTATTTTTAAAGTAACTGAAAAAGGAACTTTGCATATTGGTATCAGGGCACAGCTTAGTTCAGGAATTACCTTAATTGAGATCTATAATCCCAGTGGTATTAAGGAAGGGGAACTCTCATTAGATTCCAAGTCAGAATCGGGTTCGAATAAAAATAAAGTAGAAAAGAAGTCTACAACAGGATCCCTGGACAAAACAATCTCAAATGCAGCAATAGGGGACTGGCAAATAAAAATTTCATCCCAAAAATCAACTGGTAGTGTGGCTATGTCAGTTGCTCAACAAGTAAAATCCAGCATGAATGAATAGCATCTTAAAAAAAGCAATAGCCGTTCTCTGTCTTATCTTATATGGTCACATTCATGCATTTCCAAATGATGTGGGTCGAATATCTGGTAGGTTGATACTAGATGATTCCTGGGGAAGGAAAATATATGTATCATCTATTAAAATATTGGAGAAAGAATATGCCGTTTCCAACGATTTAATAATTGCAAGCGCGGTAATTGACAGTCTCGGTTATTTCAACATTGATCTGGATCAGATACCTGCTAAATGGAGCTTATTGCGTTTACACATCGTTAAAAAAGGTGTTTCGCCCAACTCCCTGATCATTGGTAGCCCGGACGAAAACTTTCTATTTCTCATAGCAAAACGAGATTCAGAAATAGAATTGTTTAACACGGATGGCATCCCCATATTCTCAAATACAAGAATTGAAGGAGCCAGCTACATGAGTACATTTGACTACATTAAAAAATTAGCAAACTACCCCAACCTCATAGACTACGACAATTCATTAATAGAAAAGGAATTTATAAGAGAGGTGGTTTCGGAAAAGCTGAAAGTAGTTGCTGATACTTGTAATAATCCCCTGGTTTCTTTGTATGCTCTCTATCAAACTGATTTTCAATCAGATTACGTGGAAAATCCGAAATATTACCAGTCATTTCTCTTAAAATGGAAAAACGAAAACAGTTCCTACTTTAGCTCTTTTCAACAAAAATTTCCAGCAGAGAATCATCCTTTTTTCACTGTAAACAATACAAAGTATTTTGTCTTTGTAGCGAGTTTTGTAGGTCTGCTTTCAATCTGCGTTTTATTTTATTTTAAAAAGAAAAGTCAAAAAGTAGAACAATTAAGTATTCAGGAACGAAAAATCTTCGACTTAATAAGAAATGGATTAAGCAACAAAGAAATCTCTGCAGAATGTAATATTGAATTGACTACTGTAAAGTCCCATGTAAGCAGTATTTACGCTAAACTGCAATTAAAATCTCGAAAAGATGCGATCAATTTTAAAACTAAATCATTATGAAAATTATACTAATAGCTACCATAGCATTGTTACTTTTTTCGTGTAACATCGACACCAATAAAGCATCGATAGTGAATATTAATTCAACCACCGATGGGCAAAGCCTGATAGTTGTTGATCAGGATTATAAGAAAGCTAAAGAAATAGCATCCGAAGAAGGCAAATTGCTATTTATTGATTTCTATACCACCTGGTGCGCTCCTTGTAAGCAGTTGGATAGACTTGTATTCCAAAAAGACTCTATCACACAAATGATGAGTAAAGATTTCGTCTTGTTAAAATATGACGCAGAAAATGATACCATCTTTCATCTATCGAAGAAACACCATGTGAGCAGTTACCCTACTGCCATCGTTTTAAACCAGGATGGCTTTGTGGTGAATAGAAAATATGGATTTCCGGGAGAAGACTTCCAAACTTTAAGCCAGAGCGTAATGGACTTTACCAATGAAGCCATCAATTTGAACAAGGGGAATAAGTACCTCAAAGGATATTCAAATACGATTGAAGAAACGAGGTACCCGCAATTCTATATAGATTATGTGAATAGAACCAACACAAAACCCCAAACAGCCTCTATTGTCGATTTTTTGAATAGCAGACCCGATTTTTTTAAGGAAGAGGATTTTACACCCTTGTTTTATTTTGGTCAATTCGCTCCTGCAAATGTTGGGGATATCATAGTGAAAGACAAAGAAAAATATTTCGACCTTTATGGAAAGCAAGACGTGGAGTTATTACTTTTCTTTATCACATCAGGAAAATTCAGTGAAGCCATTGCCGAAAATAGCCAGGAAAAATACAATGAGACAGTAGCGTTCGCTAAACAAGCTCTTAGTCAGGATTGGTTGGATGACATATTGCCCAGGTTTGAAATAGACCTCTTGAAAGCGCAAAATAAGTGGGATGAGGTCTTTACCCTTTACGAAGAACGCAAAAATAGGGGAGACCTTAGTGAAGGGGAACTCAATCATTTTTGCTGGGGCGTCTATAAAAACTGTGATGACCCAGAAGTAATAAGCAAATCCATTGCGTGGATGAAAGACCTTTCTACCTGAGTGCGATTAATAAAAAAGGCGTCATACCGCAAAATTAAGGCTTATTTTTTCAAAAAGTCTTAATTTGTGCGGTATCTCCTGTTATAATACAATGAGATTACGGACAATTTTCTTTTTTCTGAAAAGTATAAAAAGAAAATTTCCGAAATGACGTTCTGACGGGTTTTTAAAGCAAATTTAGAATCGAACTCAGGTTTTCAGATAGCAGTCCACAATATGCTTATTTAGATACCTACACTTACCTTCTCCATAAAGCAGGTAGGAAGAAAGAGACAAAAGAGGTAGGGCTAAGAGCGATTGAAGCGGCCAGACAAGAAGGAGAAAGTGACAAGAAATTAACGGCTTTGGTAGAAAATTTGTAAATAAATCGCAAAATGCGAAAGGAGCCCTGAAAAAACAGATACGAAAGCCTTTGGATTGTTGTAGTATATTGAAACCATCAACCCTATGTTTTTAAATCTAGTGTTACTTGTACGCTGTTTTTGTAACCCCTTAGTAAGCTAGAGAATTCTTTGAAGGTACCGCACTAAAAGTAAGTCATGACTATTATCTATCTTATTCTTATAAAATAATGAATAAGGTTTAATGTAAGTTAATCCTCCTACTCCTCAGAAAGTAAAAATAGTTACATGTTACATATATTATATACTTAGTTACATATCTAGCATTTCCTTTCTACCGTTCTCCGTAGTTTTATAGTATTAATTAACCTTAAAATTAAACGAAAATGAGCGAGTTCAAAAAGAAGTGGGTCGCATGTGTTACGGCATATTTGTGGGTGCATAACTTTGTAAGAGGTCAGCATCAAAGAGATTGCAAAGAATTTTCCGATGACACATATCTTTCTAAGGACCGTCTCTCATCAGGAATATCTGTCACGGACCGGGCACTAGTAAGAGGTTATACTAATTCTAGTATTGCAGTAGCACTCTGTGATTCAGAAATACACGGAGCTTATTCGTGCAGTAACTTTATATTAGAATCTTTAGAGGGTGAACAGGATAGGTCCTCCATTAGCATATTTTTTTCTCACACGCTAGATTCGGTGTCATTTCAGTGTAACCTGGCTCAAAAACGTAATCTGACAAATGTAGAAATACTTGGTTTCTTGGCAGATTCGGAAGTTCTCCGTACCGAAGTAAAATCTGGTACCCATACTAATTTTAAAAACTATTATATCAGCGTTCAAATCGATACGCCAAAAATACGCAGTGCTAAGGGGTTCGTTTCGACATCCTCTCTATAATGAATATTTTAACAACACTGAATAGACTAGGAAATTTTAAGAGTAGTCATGGTGCCTGAAAAAATTAATAAATAACAATCAAACAACTATTAACCATTAACAAAAGGCAAATATGAAACATAAGGAATTTAAGTTAAGTATTTTATTATTAGGGCTTTGCTATACAGCATTGGCACAAAATGGAGTTCCTGCAGCAGGAGGAGAAGCTTTGGGAAGCGGAGGCACGGTCAGTTATTCCGTTGGGCAAGTAGTATATACCACTTCTGCAGGCTCAAACGGGAATGTAGCGCAAGGGATCCAGCAACCGGTATTGATATCTACAGTAACAGGATTGGAAGAAGCCAAGGGCATCAATCTATCGGTTTCTGCTTATCCCAACCCCTCATCCGATTATCTCATATTAAGTGTAAGTGAAACTAATATTTCAAATTTGTCCTACCAATTGTACGATGTGCAAGGAAAACATATACAAAACGAGGAGATTATAGGGAACGAAACAAGAATTGCTACAAGTCATTTTTTACCGTCAATCTACTTCATAAAAGTATTCCAGGGTAGCAGTGAAATCAAAACTTTTAAAATCATTAAAAATTAAGGAACCATAAATCATGAAATGACCATCAGAAACCGCATAACAACCGACCATGAATATTGTAGGTTGATTGTAGGTTTTTAAACTATGTGAGACATTTCATGTGACGACTAAAAACAAATTATATACACATGAAAAAAATATTTATACTTTTCTCAGCCGCATTACTTTCGGCAACAGTTTGGGCACAAAGCCCGGAAAAAATGAGCTATCAGGCAGTAATCAGAGATGCTAGTGATAATCTTATAACAAACCAGGCAGTAAGTATGCAAGTGAGCATTTTACAGGGAGATGTTTTCGGAGCTTCGATATATGTAGAAACGCAATCAGCCAATACCAATGAGAATGGGTTATTAAGTGTTGAAATAGGCAGTGAAGATGCCATTGTTGTAAAAGGTGATTTTAGTAGCATCGATTGGGCTACCGGACCTTTCTATCTCAAGACCGAAACCGACCCAGCAGGCGGAACAAATTACACGATTACGGGCACAAGCCAATTGTTAAGTGTGCCTTATGCATTGCATGCCAAAACTGCAGAAAGTCTTACAGGTGGACTTACCGAAACGGATCCTACATTTACAGCAAGTGAGGCGGCAAATATTACAAGTGGTGATATTACTAATTTGGGTAATCTCTCAGGCGTAAATACTGGTGATCAAGATGGCTCCGAAACCAAAGTGACAGCAGGAAGCAACGTTACTGTAACAGGTAGCGGAACAACTGCAAGCCCCTACGTGGTCAATACAAATAGTCTTGCTATCGGTGACAGCTACCAGGGCGGCATCATTTTTTGGTTAGATGAATCCGGACAACATGGGTTGATAGCAGCTGCGGTAGACCAAAGTGCAGGTATAATATGGAACAATGGAATTTTAAAATCTACAGGAACCTTGAGCGATGGCTTGTATGCTGGCAAAATGAATACTGTGATGATAAAAGCAATACAAAATGCAGACAACCCATATGGAAATTATGCAGCAAAAATTTGCGCAGATTATTCAGTAACCGTGGATGGTGTTTCCTATGGCGATTGGTATTTACCTTCAAAATATGAGCTCAATCTATTATATCAGCAAAGTACAGTGGTGGGCGGCTTTGCTAATTCCCATTATTGGAGTTCTACTGAGGAATCTGGTAACATGGAAATGGATGCGTGGGCTCAGGATTTTACAAATGGTGTCGAGAACTACTACAGTAAAGCAACCATAATTGGTGTTAGGGCTGTTCGGTCTTTTTGACAATTTACCTATTCAACTATTTATTATTTTATTACTGTGTTACGGTCTGTATTTATTTTATGGAGGGCGTTTGCCCTCCATTTATTATTGAACTTTTATCAATTGGCGTTATACTATGACTTAGCTTCTTTTAAGGAGTTAGACAAACTCATCTTAATAATCTAGATGCTAACCAAAGTTATTTTTAAAGAATATAAATACATCTTAAGCCATGATTCAAAGAAAAATGCTATGGTGCTAATGAGAAGTAATTAAAGAGCCAACCAGGTACAAAACAAAAATAAACAAGTAGAATTGACTATTATTGATACTATGGAAATCAAATTATAGGTTGGTGTGCTGCCTATTCTGTATATCCTGAAAATTTACAGCCGTGGTGCTCGAGACTAACGCAAGCAAAAATCAAATTTGGATTCAAAAAATCTAAAATATACATTGTGCAAAATGTCAATAAAGTATTAAATTTTTTTCATCAAATCTTAAAACTCAATCCTTAGTGCTGACTAGTTATTTAAACAACAGTTTTTGAACTTCTCTCCTGAGCCGCAAATACAAGGATCGTTTCTGCCAATCTGATTACGCTTTTTAAAAGGGGATGATAGTCGCTTAGCCATACTCTGATTAAAAGTCTTTTTTAGCAATTTGTATATTTTAGGGTGATTCTTTTTCAGGAGCTTAGGCCGCTCAAAAAAGTACTCTGATGTTACCGCAAGAAACTCTTGTTTGTTGGTGGTGGCATATCCATCTATACTGCTTTTATTGGCCTCAATTTTTGCAATTTCCTTTTCCATCAGTTCAAACCACGGTTTAGCAAATTCTGTTTCATTAAGGCTGCCCACCTGACCATCAATAGTGCCATCAGCTTTATCTAAAATATGTATAAACTCATGGATGCCCACATTCTTTTTACTTGAAGCAATCTGGAATCCATTTCTCAAGCTTTTTCTGCTCAAAACCATCATGTTATCCATGCCATTGCCAGTTCCTACCATTCCGGCAATGGTTTTCTTTGGCGCTTTATCATCAAATGATTTGTCGAAAACCTCTGGGTACAGCAGCACTTCATTCAAATTAGGATATTGCCATTTTGGGAAGGCAAAAAGTGGTATTACAGCACTACAAGCTATAAATAACCTATCCAGCAGTTCTACTTTTATTTTTACCCCTGTTATACGCACATTCCTAAAGAAATTCAGAATTTTTTTTTCGAAAAGCGCCTTCTCCTTAGTGTTTAAATTTTGATAAAAATGAACATGTTCTTGTAATAGCTTTCGCCACTCTGATGGAAATTTGCTTGGAGTTTTAAAATGGATGGCCTTTTTACGGTTCATGTAAAAAACACGCCAATAAATAACTAGGAGAATTAAGCCCAAACCTAGTAGGGCAAAGAAGTTTTGCATATCAAAAGTTATACTGTTATAGGCTGATTTTGTTGGGGCATTTTTAGATAATTCTAATAATTTCCGATCTAAAATACTTTCATGAGGCGTTGGTAGTATTCTTATTTATTGACGGCTTCTTCGTGCTTGAACGTCCTCACCTAGAGGATGGTCAGTCAAAACTTATTATTTTTCAGATACACTGATTCCTCTTTTGAGTTTGCCTGCTTTGAAATGGAGTACTTTAGCATCCTAATTAGACCCTAAGATTCTCAATTAAATTAATCGAAAAATAAAACACAACCCTCCAAATCTAAGCTTTTTGGCTTACTTTAGTGATTACAAAATTTATCTATTCTTCTTCATATCAGAAGCAAGACCTATGACCGAACAAAAACAACGCCTAGAACAACAACTCTGGAATATTGCCAATACCCTAAGGGGTAAAATGGATGCCGATGATTTTAGAGACTATATCCTCGGGTTTATCTTCTACAAATACCTCAGTAAAAAGATGGATCTTTATGCCAATAAAATATTAAAGCCTGATGGGTTAACTTATGGCGAAATACAAGAAGATACCCCACAAGGGCAGGAATATTTGGACGCCATAAAAGCAGAAGCCTTAAATGCCTTAGGTTATTTTCTTAAACCCTCAGAGCTATTTAGCGAATTGGCCAGGCGTGGCAATGCGGAAGGCAAAAGTAAATTTATACTGGATGACCTCTCCAAAGTGCTGGTGAATATTGAGCAAAGCACCATGGGATCGGAGAGCGAGGAGGAATTTGGCAACCTCTTTGAAGATTTAGACCTCAGCAGCAGCAAGCTCGGTAAATCTGAAAATGCAAAAAATGAGCTCATCGTAAAAGTAATGGCGCATTTGGACGAAATTGATTTCAACATAGAAGACAGTGAAAGCGATATGTTGGGGGATGCCTACGAATACCTCATTGGGCAATTTGCCAGTGGGGCAGGGAAGAAGGCAGGAGAATTTTATACCCCACAACAGGTGAGTAAAGTATTGGCCAGGCTGGTGACTACCGGCAAAACCCGACTCAAAAGTGTTTATGACCCTACCTGTGGTTCAGGCTCTTTATTGCTGCGTGTAGCCAAAGAGGTCAAAGAAGTAAGCAGGTTTTACGGACAGGAGATGAACCCGACTACCTACAACCTTTGCCGCATGAACATGATCATGCACGATGTGCATTACAGTCGTTTCGATGTAAAAAATGAGAATACCTTAGAGCACCCACAACATGTTGATGAGCGTTTTGAAGCCATTGTAGCAAATCCACCCTTTTCTGCACAATGGAGTGCCAGCCCTCTTTTTATGAGTGACGACCGCTTTGCGGCTTATGGTAAATTGGCACCCGGCTCCAAAGCAGACTTTGCCTTTGTGCAACATATGGTGCACCAATTGGCAGATGATGGCCAAATGGCATGTGTATTGCCACATGGCGTACTGTTCAGGGGAGGGGCAGAAGGCCATATCAGGGAATATTTAATTAAAGACCGTAACTACCTCGATGCCGTTATTGGCCTGCCGGCCAACATTTTTTATGGCACAAGCATTCCAACCTGTATTTTGGTATTGAAAAAACAAAGAAAAGATACTCAGAATGTCTTATTTATTGATGCCAGTCAGCATTTTGAGAAGGTAAAAACGCAGAATTACCTTCGGGAACAAGACATTGATAAGCTCATTACTACTTACAGAGAAAGAACGGAGACCGAAAAATACAGCCATGTAGCCACTTTAGCGGAAATAGCTGAAAATGATTATAACCTCAACATTCCGCGCTATGTAGATACCTTTGAAGAAGAAGAGCCGGTAGACCTGGAAGTCGTAAGCCAGGAATTAAAAGGCCTGGAAGAAGAAATGCAAAGCACTGATAAAAATATTGCAGACTTCTGCCAGCAATTAGGTATTAATACTCCTTTTTAAGATGATAGCGGTGGTCGAAACAAAAGAAAAGCTGGTGCCAGAATTGAGGTTTAAAGAATTTGAAGAGAATTGGTTAAATAAGCAATTATCTGATTTAACTAAAATTAACCAAGGATTACAAATTGCAATTTCTGAGAGATTAACTGAGCCACAGGAAGGAGCGTATTTTTACATTACTAATGAGTTTCTTCGAAAGGGTTCGAAAAATAGATACTATATCTTGAACCCTCCTAATTCAGTCAAATGTATTGAAACTGATCTATTAATGACAAGGACAGGCAATACTGGTCAAGTTGTAAGGGAGTTAATGGTGCCTTTCATAATAATTTTTTTAAAATAAAACTACTGGACGAACTTAGTAGTAGGTTTTTATATTATTTTCTTACTTCTCACCATACCCAACATATTATCTTAAAACTTGCAGGAACATCTACTATTCCAGATCTAAATCATAGTGATTTCTACAGGGTAAGAATAAATATTCCTTCCCTCCCCGAACAAGAAAAGATAGCTTTTTTTCTGACAGTGGTAGACGAGAAGCTAAATCAGCTCAGCCGTAAAAAGGAGCTCCTGGAGCAATATAAAAAAGGCGTAATGCAAAAGCTTTTTCCGCCAGCAGGAAGACAGGTTCCAGAGTTGAGGTTTAAACAGGATAATGGCGAGGATTTTCCTGACTGGGAGGAGAAGAAGTTAGGGGAGGTTTTGACAATTGGAAGTGGTAAAGATTATAAGCATCTACAGATAGGAAGTATACCTGTATTTGGAACAGGAGGTCTTATGCTTTCTGTAAATGAGAAACTTTATAGTGGTGAATCTGTCTTTATTGGTAGAAAGGGTACAATTGATAAACCTTTCTTTTATGACGGAGACTTTTGGACCGTAGACACGCTTTTTTACACTCATAAGTTTAAAAATGTACTGCCAAAGTTTATTTACGCTATTTTCCAGCAAATAAATTGGAAGTTATATAACGAAGCTTCAGGTGTTCCGAGCTTGTCAAAAGCAACAATTGAAAAAATATATATTAAAATTCCTTGCCTTGAAGAACAGCAAAAGATATCTTCTTTTTTGTCGGGCATAGATGATAAGATTACTCAAGTAGGGGAGCAAATCACTCAAAACCAAACCTTTAAAAAAGGGCTTTTACAAAAGATGTTTGTGTAGTGTGTAGATTTTATTTGTAGGGATATTTGTGTATTCAATTCTAGTCCAATTATTCAATGCGCTTTGTTAAATTCTTCTAAGCCCTAAAAGGGCGAAATCTTTCAGCGATGGGTGCAGCCCATCGTTTTATAATGAAAGGCAAACCAGCGCCAAAGGTGCGTAATCCTCCAAGTCGGTACCTTAGAGAGGTCAGACTTGTAACGGTGTTGAAATATTGTTTGAAAGCTGGCAGCGTGCCATGCTTAGTTGTCTGACCTTTGCAAGGTACCGACATCGTTTGTAGCTGAGGAAAATCCTATTTCCCTCGATGTTCCGGAGGTAAAACACACCCCCAAAACCCCATTTACAAAAGAATTTATCCAAATGGAAAGGGTATAAGTCATATTTTACTTATATTTCAACCGTACTATGACCACACAATCAGAAGCAATTTTAGAAGAAGACTTAATCAAGCAATTAGTCAGCTTGGGCTATGAGCGAGTGAAGATTACTGATAGTCTGCAATTGGAAAGCAACCTCAAAAAGCAATTAGAAAAATTCAATAATTGCCAGTTGACCGATAAGGAATTTGCCAACATCATCATTCATTTATCCAAAGGCAGCGTTTTCGAGAAAGCCCACACCTTAAGGGATAGATTACAACTCACCCGTGAAGATGGTACTTCCCTCTATATTCAGTTTTTTAATAGTGAAGATTGGAGCAAGAACCTCTTTCAAGTCACCAACCAAATCAATATACAAGGCACCTATAAAAACCGCTATGATGTTACCCTATTAGTCAACGGCTTGCCCTTGGTGCAAATAGAGCTCAAAAGGAGGGGCCTGGAGATGAAAGAGGCCTTTAACCAAATCAATCGCTATCAAAAACAGTCTTTTTGGAGTAATAATGGGCTATTTCAGTACGTGCAACTCTTCGTCATCAGCAATGGCGTTAACACCAAGTACCTCGCTAATAATGAATTGCAATCTTTTAAACAAACCTTTTATTGGGCTGATGTCAACAATCAGAACATCGTAAAATTGCATGATTTTGCGAATAGCTTCCTAAACCCTGATCATTTAGGCAAAATGATTGCGCATTACATCGTATTAAGCACCAACAAGGTCATCATGGTACTGCGGCCATACCAGTATTATGCCACGGAAGCCATTATTGAGCATGTAAAAAACAGCCAAAAGAACGGTTACATTTGGCATACTACGGGTTCAGGAAAAACATTAACTTCTTTTAAGGCCAGCCAGATTATCATGGATCTGCCGGAAGTGCATAAAGTAGTTTTTGTGGTAGATAGAAAAGACCTCGACTACCAAACCATGAACGAGTTCAATAGCTTCAAAAAAGGGAGTGTAGATCAAACGGCCAATACCGGCACCCTGGTTGATCAGCTGGCAGATGAGAGTAAACTGGTAGTCACCACTATTCAAAAGCTCAATAACGCCATTACCAAGCCTCAATACGACAAGCAAATAGCTAAATTACAAGATAAGCGCATCATTTTCATTTTTGATGAGTGCCATAGGAGTCAGTTTGGAGAAACCCATAATCGTATCACCAGCTATTTTAAAAATGCCCAGCTCTTTGGTTTTACCGGCACGCCTATTTTTGCCGACAATGCAGCCAAGAATGAACTGGGGAAACGCACCACCAAAGATTTATTTGATGAATGTCTGCATAAGTATGTGATCACAGATGCCATCCGCGATCAAAACGTACTTAAATTCAGCATAGAGTATGTCGGGAAATACAAACAAAAAGGGAATACCCTATCAGATATAGAAGTGGAGGCCATTGATACCGATGAGGTCATCAATTCTCCGGATCGTTTAGAGAAAATAGTTGATTATATCATCGAATACCACGATACCAAAACGCATAATCGGGCTTATTCGGCCATTTTTGCCACCAGCAGCATTGATACACTGATCAAATACTATGAAATCTTTCAGAGAAAGCGGGAAGCAGGGGAACATGATCTGAGAGTAGCCACCATCTTTACCTTCGGCCAAAACGAAGATTCGGAGGAGGCCACCGGACAATTACCGGCAGATGAGGAATCGGAATTATCGATGGCGGCAGATGGCAGTGTGCCGTACCAATCCAGCCATACAAGGGATAAGTTAGAATCCTTTATTTCAGATTATAATGCGCTTTATGGTACCAAGTTTACCACTAAAGACAGCAAAGAGTTCGAGAACTATTTTAAAGACATCAGCAAGCGATTAAAGGAAAGAGAGAAGGTAGGCTTTCAGCAAAAAGACCGATTAGATATTCTCCTGGTGGTGAATATGTTCCTCACGGGCTTCGATGCCAAAATGCTGAATACCCTGTATGTTGACAAGAACCTTAAGCACCACGGATTGATACAAGCCTATTCCAGGACCAACCGAATTATTAACGAAACGAAGTCCCAAGGCAATATTTTAGTCTTCCGAAACCTTAAAAAGGCTACTGATGAAGCCATTATACTTTTTTCAAATAAAGAGGCTAAAGAGGAAATCATTTTACCCCCTTATGAAGAGATTGTCAGGCAATTTTCCAATGCTTTTGCAGATCTCTTAAAAGTAGCCCCAACGCTTAAAAGCATTGATGACCTAAAATCAGAAGAAGATGAAATGGCTTTCATACAAGCATTTAGGTCTTTAATGCGAGTGAAAAATGTGCTCACCTCTTTTATTGACTTCAGCTGGGCTGATTTACCAATGTCGGAGCAAAGTTTTGAAGATTACAAAAGCAAATACCTCGACCTGTACGATAAAGTGCGATTTGATACGCAGAAGGAAAAAGTATCCATACTAAATGATGTGGACTTTGAACTAGAGCTCATTCACAGGGATGAGGTGAATGTTAGCTATATTTTAAAGCTCTTAGCCCAATTAAAAGAGGTGAAAGGTGATGAAGCAGCCAGGCAGAAGAAACAAATTATTGATATGCTGGCAGGAGAGGTGGAGCTAAGAAGCAAGCGGGAACTCATTGAGAAATTTATAGACCAGCATTTACCAAAAATTGCGGATGCCGGAGACATTTCAGATGCTTTTAACAATTATTGGGAGCAGGAAAAGCTGCTGGCATTAAATGCTTTGTGCGAGGAAGAAAACCTGGATAAGCTACAATTTAAAAGCCTGGTAGATGCCTACATTTATAATGACAGGGAGCCGCTCAGAGATGAGGTATTTGCTTGCCTGGACAGTCGCCCAAGCGTATTACAAGCCCGCAGCATAGGCGAGCGCATTATAGATAAAATGAAGCAATTTGTGCAGGTATTTATTGAGGGGATGAGGGCTTAGAAATTAACACTAATGAAAAAAGGAATATCAACTCATGACCTTATAAATATAGGGCTAAAAGTAGCAGCACCAATAGTAATCTTTTTGTCTGTGATATATATTATTGCTATAATATCTGTTCACAGTTTATCAAATGAAGTTTTAGAATACACTAAAAATGCCTTTTCGGTTTCAGGTAGTTTAGGTGATACAATAAATGGGATTTTTGCCCCACTAATCGGTGGTTTGGCAGTAATTACAACATTTTTAGCCTTTATTGCTCAATATGATGCAAATCAAAAAATTACTGACCAATTTCATAAAGAGCGCTTTGAGAATAAGTATTATGAGATGTTAAGGTTACATAAAGAAAATGTAAATGAAATATCACTTAATCTAAATAACGAAAATCAACAAGGAAGAAAAGCATTTGTGTTATTATTTAAGGAATTAAGAAACATCTATGGCACTTACAAAGGATACAATGAAAAAACCAACCTATTATCAGATATTTCTAGTGAGAGTCAAAAGCAAGAAATTTTATTAAGAATTGCTTATAACCATATGTTTTATGGGGTCGACATTGATACTGAAAAACCAAATAATATTTTAGCAAAAGAATACGAGGAATATGAATATAAATTATGTAAACAATTACCTCATATATATGATAAACCAGATTTGGACTATCAACAGTTTGCAACTGATAAAGTAGTCGATTATACATATTCTAATAATGGTAAAAAATACACGAAAGAATACGAGTCAAAAAAACAACCATATGCAGGAAATGCCGCAAAACTTGGGCATTATTATCGCCACATTTTTCAGATGGTTAAATTTATCGTCAAAAATACGGTCTTGAACTGGGACGAAAAATATGAATATATTAAAATGTTGCGTGGTCAATTATCAAATCACGAGCAAGCATTGATTTTCTATAATGCTATTTGGCTAGATAAAGATACTTGGTGGAATGATAGAGATAAGGAGGGTAATAAATACCGCTACCTATTAGACTACGCTTTGATTAAAAATGTTACTTTTAATGTTACTGATCAAATTGGGCCGGAAATAGTTGAGTATTTTAAAACTAAAATAGGCGAAGGGCCTTATTTTATTGATCCTAAGAAAAGTTCTGTTGCAATTAAAGAAAAGCTAGAATGGCTATTTGAATGGAATATTGATGCACGAATATGAACCTCTACAATCTCAATAAATCCCAACTCAGAGAAATCAAAAGCCATCCTTTCAAGCTAGAAAAGGAGATACAGCAATTGGTGGAGAGCAATTTATCAATGCTTTTTGGTTTAGAGTTTGTGAAAACCGAGTTTTCACTGAGAGGACTACGAATTGATACACTAGCTTTCGATAAACAAAGTAATGCTTTTGTAATTATAGAGTACAAAAAAGGAAAGAGCTTTTCTGTGGTCGATCAGGGCTATTCTTATTTAAGTTTATTGCTGAATAACAAAGCAGATTTCATCTTAGAATACCAGGAGCAAAGTGGTAAAGCACTCAAAAGAGATACGGTAGATTGGAGTCAATCGAGAGTAATATTTATTGCTCCTCAATTTTCTACCTATCAAAAGCAAAGCATAGAATTTAAAGACCTGCCTTTTGAACTTTGGGAAATTAAAAAGTATGAAAATGACCTCATCATGTTTAACCAACATAAGTCGAATAGTCAAGTAAGTGTTAACACCATTGGTAATCAAGATGAACGGGCAAAGCAGGTCAGTAAAGAGATTAAAGTCTATACAGAGGAAGATCATCTAGCTAAAGCATCTGAAGTTACTAAAGAGCTTTATTTCGAATTGAAAGAGCGAATTACTGCATTAGACGAGGTAGAGATTAATCCCGTGAAGCAATATGTCGGTTTTAAGTTGGGTAAAAAGGTATTTTGCGATCTTGAAATCCAGAAAAAGCAATTAAGGGTAAGAATTAACTTAAAAAAGGGTATCCTGGAAGATTATAAGCTTCTTTTTAGAGATGTTTCGGAGATTGGTCACTGGGGGCTTGGAGATTATGAGGCAGTTGTTACACCAGAAACGGACTTGGACTATTTAATGAGTTTGGTAAAACAGAGTTATAAGTACCATACTGCTTGATAGGGTTGAAGGTTGAATCTATATAAAATATTTTTGAAGACGATTTGTGTAATAACACCAGAACAGATGAATTCAATGCGGAAGAGTCTTTCCTGGCCGTAAAGTCTATCCCGTAAACATAAACAACATAGCCGTAACGGGTGGATTAATGAATTGTATTAGTTGGAGTGTGAGGGAGTAGTTTTGGTCATCTTACTATGTACGGTATTATTTCAGCACTAAATGATAATGAACACTTCTACCAGCTCCAGCACGCTTTAGCACCCCTAAGTCAAATAGTTGCTGCAGGTCCCGCGTAGCAGTTGCTTTTGAGGTGCTTGTGATAGACATGTATTTTTTAGCGTTCATGCCCCCTTCAAATCCTTTGTAGCCTGCATCAAACATTTTATTTAAGACTTTTTGCTGCCGGTCTTTTAGCTTTGAAGAGTATTTCTCAAAAAATTGTATTTTTTTCAAAGTAAACTCAATTTGATTCACCGTATCGTTCTGTGCTTCAAATACGACATCCGAAAAGAATTTTATCCAGGAGCTCCAATTTAAAGTGCGTTGCGCTTTTTTTAATTCCTCGTAGTATTTCTTCTTATTGGGCTCAATGATATTTGATAAGCTAAGAATTACTGGTGCGCCTTGCCCCTGGGATAATGCTTTTTCTGAAATAAAACGACCAATCCGCCCATTTCCATCTTCAAATGGATGAATGGTCTCAAAATATAAATGGGCTAACGCAGATCTTACAATCGGATTACTAATAGTTGATTTATTGCCCGGAGCAGTATCATTGAACCACTTGATAAATTTCCGCATTTCCTGAGGTACCATTTTCGAAGGTGGCGCTTCGTAATGCACAATTTCTTTTCCTATACTTCCAGAAACTACTTGCATAGGGTCGTCATGAAATCGCCACTGCCCTATATTAATTCTCGAATTTCCAAACATGAGTGTTCTATGCCAGTGAAATAATATTTGCTCACTTAGAGGCTCATTATATGTTTTATGAAGTATTTGAATTAAATCTGCAATACCTTTTGCTCTTTTATCAGTAACCTTAGATTTTGGAGGTATTAATCCAAGGTTTTTCTTGATTGAGGAATAAACATCAGATCGATTGAGGTACTCTCCTTCAATCTCTGATGTTTTTAAGCTTTCCTGAACATAAAATCTGATCAATGTCTCCAGGCGCAGGTCTTCGCCCAGACCTTTCAGTAAGCCTTCAATATAACCCGTTTTTTCACTGTGCCTCAACAATATCTCATTACTATCTTCTACTAAATAAGTGAATTCAGGCCACTCATCTAACTGCCATGCATAAGTCATGAGCCAAACATACAAATTAATCGGCTCAAAAAATAATTAATAGTGAGCCGATTAAATGATGTAGTCGGCTCACGTTTAAAATATCTCCTTCTGAAATATTTCTTACTTCCCAATGCAGAAACTATAGTAGATTCTTCTAGATATTTAATCAAATATTCTATCCGTACCTAACGTATCATTGATATTTTCAATATGTTCTTTTTGATTTTCTATATTCGAACCTAGAGACACAGCATTTTGTAGGAATTTAAGAATTTCTCTTTTATCTGTATAAGTTGCTGGATCATTCTCTTTTTTAATAATTTTTAAAACTTGTTTTATTCTGTGAGGCTTAACTAAATAAGTGCTTTTTGGAACGTAATCAATTTCTTTCAGCTCACATTTACCATAAAAGACAATGATTGAATAGAAAGTAATATTTTCAAATTGTACTAGCTGTTTTTTTAAAGTTTTAATGTGGCTTGTGTTCTGCTTTATAGGATTGTAGAAACGATATTTTCTTTTTCCAAATGCAAGTACTTGGGTCCAACGTGTATGGCTACAATTTCCATAAATCCATCCACCGTAGTCTTTAACTTCAATAACAATTATTCCTTCTGTCGTTGCAACTACTAAGTCTATTTGTGAAGACTTACCATTCCTTTTCTCTATTATTAAATCATGAAATATTGTTTGTGGATGAATTCCAATTTTCAGAAGTTTTAAAACTAATTTACGTTCAGATTTTGTTCCTCTCTTAAATGATGTTACAGTTTTTAAAAGTCTAACATTTCTAAATTTAATAATTATTGGAATGCTAATTACTAGAATTAAGACAATGATTATAATTAGAAGAGTAATATCCATTATTAGAATATCTATTTGATCATATAGATGAAATTCTATCTATATGAATCATGAATTTATCTTTAAATATTGAGTGCTTGTTTTGAGCCTTTTGTAACTTAAACTGTAATGTAACATAATTTTTAATCCTTTTTTGTATACTTAAAAACGTTGAAAACCTTTTTTAAGACAAATGAGGTCATTGTACTATTTGCCGATACAAAACTTACTAAAAATATTTGCCAGCAGATCATCTGTGGTAATTTCTCCTGTGATTTCACCTAAATAATGCAAGGCCTGACGGATATCCATGGCTAAAAAATCTCCTGTTACATTGGAGTCCAGACCGGTCATTACTGCAGTTAAGGCATTCTGCGTTTGCACCAGGTTGTCGTAGTGACGGATATTGGTGACTACCGTGTCGCCCGTTTTGAATTTATCAAGGTTCACGGTTTCAACCAGCTTGTTTTTCAATGCTTCCAGGTTTTCTTTATTGATGGCGGAGATGAAAAGTACATCATTGCCTTCCTTCAATTTTTGATATAATTCAGGCTGAGCCTCATCTACTTTATTACCCACTTTGATGAAAGGCACGCCAATGTTTTCAAGCATATTGATATCCCGATTAATCTCTACGATACTATCGTTATTCATGTCAAACAAGTAGATAATCAATGAGGCCTGCTTCATTTTCTCACGTGTACGGGACACCCCAATGGCTTCCACTTTATCTTCCGTTTCTCGCAGACCGGCCGTATCAATAAATCGGAATACTACTCCCTCCAGATTAATTTCATCTTCAATAAAATCACGGGTGGTACCAGCAATATCAGAAACAATGGCTTTTTCTTCGTTAAGCAAAGCATTGAGTAAGGTAGATTTCCCAGCATTGGGTTTACCTGCAATTACCGTTGGTACACCATTTTTAATCACGTTCCCTAAATCAAAACTGGCTGCCAAGATCTTGATCACGCTGAGTAATTTTTCTACCAGGTTTTTGAGATCATCACGGTCGGCAAATTCCACGTCTTCCTCGCCAAAGTCCAGTTCCAATTCAATCATAGAGGCAAAATGGATCAATTCCTGACGTAATTGCTTAATTTGGACAGAAAAACCTCCTCGCATTTGGTTCATAGCTGCGGTATGAGCTGCCTGGGTATCTGCATTAATCAGGTCAGCAACCGCTTCAGCCTGGGCTAAATCAAATTTCCCATTCAGAAATGCTCTTTGTGTAAATTCACCAGGCTGTGCTAACCGTACTCCTTTTTTAAGATATAATTTGATAATTTGCTGCACGATAAAAGGTGATCCATGGCACGAAATTTCTACCACATTCTCTTTAGTGAACGATTTAGGAGCCACAAATAATGTCACCAATACCTCATCTAAAATTTTAGCTGCTTGGCCTTCCGGCTGGTCATCATCCATTATGGTGCCAAAATGGGCGGTATGAGAAGCCTGATTCATCAGGTTTTTACCTTTAAAAGAAGCATTCACTATTTTAATGGCATTGTCTCCTGAAAGCCTGATTACTGCAATGGCGCCAATTCCGGGTGCTGTGGATAAGGCAATGATGGTGTCTTTGTGATTAAATTGCATATACAAATTTGAGTATTTTCTTTCGGGAAATAAAATTTCTGCTCTATGCTTTCTGCTATTATTTGAAGTGCATATCATCCCACTGATGATGCTTTTAAAAAATTAGGTAGTTTTACTATCAGAGGATCATCAAAACAGTTGAGGTCAGATGTCGTTGAAGTAATTGAACCAAAAATATATTGATAATGATGAAAGCAGCCATATTAGAAGCTTTTGAAAAAGAACTAGTGATAAAGTCAGTGGAGAAACCAAAAGTAGCAGAAGGAAAAGTGCTGGTGAAAATAAAAGCTGCTGGTGTAAATCCGGTAGACCAAAAACTCTCTTTAGGATATATGAAAGACAGAATGCCTCATGAGTTCCCAATCATATTAGGATGGGACATGGCTGGAGTGGTGGAAGAGTGCGGACATGGAGCTGCACGATATCGGAAAGGAGAGGAGGTTTACGCCTATGCGAGAAGGCCTGTTTTGAAAGAAGGTACCTTCGCAGAATATGTTTCTATTCCAGAAAGTTATCTCTCGAAAAAGCCAATTAATATTAGTTTTGAAGAAGCAGCTGCTATTCCGTTAGCAGGTTTGACAGCATATCAATGTTTATTTGATTTTGGGAAGTTATCCATTGAAGATACGGTGTTGATTTTAGGCGCATCTGGTGGTGTGGGGACCTTTGCCGTACAATTAGCTAAGTATAAAGGCGCTAAAGTAATAGCTGTGGCAAGTGAAAAAAATCACGAGTACCTAAAGGGTCTAGGAGCGGATAAATGTATCGATTACAAAAAAGAAGATGTTCCGGAAAAGGCAAAAGAATTCGAAAAAGAAGGAGTAAATTTAGTATTGGATGCCGTAGGAGGGGAGGCCACTGGCATGGGCGCTCAATGTTTGAAAAAAGGTGGCAGACTGGTTTCAATTGCAAGTCAGGGAGAGGGTTTAGATGAAGATATAAACTTTCATTTTGTATTTGTTCAACCCAATTCCAGAGAGTTAGATCATATGAGGGAAATGGTAGAGGCAGAAACAATTAAAGTACCACTTCAAAAAGTATATCAGTTAGATGAGATCAATAAAGCTTTCGAACAAATAGCAAGCGGACACACAACAGGAAAAATTGTTGTAAAAATGGATGAATAGAGGAATAAGTTTCAAAGTATAAGTCAATTATTAGGATTAGGATCATGCTTTTTCTCTTTTTTTAATTAATTAGGAAAAAGCGGGGATGGATTTTGCGTTGAACGCTAATATTTTTAATAATTATCAAGCCCCGATAGTGGTGAACTCGTTAACAAAGGGAGTAGCCCTTTGGCCATACGATAGTAGGAACAACAGCCCTGAAAGGGCGAAGTAAAAAAAAGGTTGGCTATCCTGGTCTACATTTGATTACATCCTTTCAGGGCTTAAGTTAGATGATTGGATAGTGCAGGTCGCAAAGCACCCTGCTAGAGACGGCACCCTTTCAGGGCTAGAGACATAAATTAGATGATCATTTGCATTAGATGAGGTGAATGTAATACTTAAGGGAACAGCCCTTTAATAATACAATAGTAGAAGCAAAAGCTCTGAAAGGGTGAAGTCACAATTTAATCCCATACGTATCTTTTAATCCCATACGTATCTTTCATCATACTCTATACTATACTTGCTGAGGAACATCTTAAACTCATCTTTAAAGCTTTTCTTTTCATGATGAACTTTTTGGTTTTCAATATAGTCTATAACCTGATTTATTTGAGTTGGATTAACTGAAAATGCACCATATCCATCCTGCCAGTAAAAATCACCAAACTTTTTGCCTTTGGTCTTGATCCATTTGGAAGAATGCGATTTAATTATCTCCATTAATTTCATTAAAGCAATTTTTCTGGATAAGTTGCATAAGACATGGACATGGTTCTGATAACCACCTACCTTCAAAGGTGGACACTCTAGTTCCCTACATATGCCACCCAAATAATTAAATAATTCAGATTCAATATCTTCACTTATTAAATTCTCTCTATTTTTAGTGCTAAAAATGATATGAATATAATTTTGAACTAATGATTGTCCCATGCTAAAATTAGTTTTACTAACAATAGTAAGGATTAATTCTTTAACACTAATTTCTTTTTTGACAAAATCTATCTTCAGAAGGTTGTTATTAAAAAGCGAGGTTGGAGCCCCTAGGCAATGAAGAATCGGAATGACAGCCCTGAAAAGTATGCCACTTCTGTCTTTAACTGATTACACCCTTTTAGGGCTTATTTCCATGGTTTAATGGTACAGGACGCATTACGCCCTGCTAAAGACTGCGCCCTTTCAGGGCTAAGAGGATAATTGTATGATGATTTAAGGTTTGCTTTAGAGGAGGTGAAACTATCAAAATTCCTCTTCAAAAAGTATATCAGTTAGATGAGATCAATAAAGCTTTCGAACAAATAGCAAGCGGACACACCACAGGAAAAATTGTTGTGAAAATGGATAAATAGAAAATTAGTATCGAGTCTCGGCGGACGTTTTCTTTAATGTCCGCTACATTTTTGAAGTGGCACTTAATATCTAAATTACTAAAAATGCAGAATTAATTTCTTAAGTGTGAGCTTTTATTATATATTGTGGTGTATAGTATTATGAAGAAGTTAAGCAAAAATCACAAGGATTCAGGATGTGAAATCTACGTATATTTACTTAATTTACTTTAAAATGTATATTAGATTTTCTATTTAAAAATTTTGCACTTATATTTGGATGTAAGATTTGAAAACAAAACAGGGATGAAAAAATTAATTTTAGTAGTTTTAGCAGGATTATTTTTAGGAGCATGTGCACAAAAAACGTGTCCTACATACGCTTCAAACGATTTAAATCAGTCTGAAGTAAGCTCAGTAGAAAATAAAATTTAAGTATACCGAAGTTATTCAGTATACTTCTTTACATCTTCAGCGGTGATTTTATCTCCACTTAAGATAACTAATCTCTCTACAACATTTCTTAGTTCCCTGATATTGCCACTCCAGGTATAGTTCTTAAGTTGCTCGAGTGCATTTTTGTCAATATCCTTCATTTTGGCACCGTGTTCATCAGCTATATCAGCTAAAAATTTCTCAACCAACTCAGGTATATCTTCTTTTCTTTCTTTTAAAGGCGGCACCTGGATTTTGATTACGCTTATCCGGTGATATAAATCCTCTCGAAATTCATTTTTTTCTATGGCTTCCTTCAGATTTTTGTTGGTGGCCGCAATAATTCGTACATCTACTTTTATATCCTTTTCTCCTCCTACACGTGTGATCTTATTTTCTTGCAAAGCCCTTAAAACCTTAGCCTGTGCAGCCAATGGCATATCCCCAATCTCATCTAAAAATAATGTGCCTCCTGTAGCCTGCTCAAATTTACCTATCCGTTGTTTCACAGCAGATGTAAAGGAACCTTTCTCGTGTCCAAACAATTCACTTTCAATGAGTTCTGATGGAATGGCAGCACAGTTTACTTCTATTAAAGAAGCCTTATTTCTGTCACTTTGCTCATGAATATGTCGGGCAACCAGCTCTTTACCGGTTCCATTTTCACCCATAATCAATACCCTGGCATCTGTGGGTGCTACTTTTTCAATCGTGTCCTTCACTTCTGTTAAGGCACCAGAAGATCCTATCATTTCATATTTTTTCGATACCTTTTTACGCAGTGTCTTAGTTTCTGCCACCAAAGTGGATCGATCTAGCGCATTTCTTACTGATACCAAAAGTCGGTTGAGATCTGGTGGCTTAGAGATAAAGTCAAAAGCTCCTTTTTTAGTGGCTTCCACTGCTGTATCAATAGTGCCGTGTGCAGAAATCATGATGAAGGGAATATCAAAAGACTTTTCGTAAACGGCATTGAGCAATTCCAACCCATCCATTTTCGGCATTTTCACATCGCATAAAACCAAATCAAAATGCTGACTTTCAATTTTTTTCAGCCCCTCTGCACCATTGGAAGCTTCTTCAATTTCATACTTTTCGTATTCAAGAATTTCTTTGAGGGTTTGTCTAATGCTAGCCTCGTCATCAATCAATAATATTTTAGCCATATTTTAAGTCGTTTAGAATAACAAAAAAATTGCAAGCCTATAAGCCGGGTCCTGTGCCTTTCCGCTTTAAAACGTGAAGGTTCCTATCATTTATCTAGTGCAGCCTACCCCTTTTCGCTTCCCGAACTGAATCGGGATTTCGGACGAGCAGCCCTTATCTCTGTTTACTTTTCAATAGACAGAGAGCAAAAATATATGTGGCCTTACAACCCGAAAGGTTTACCATGCACACTCATATTACTATGAGAGACGGTGAGCTCTTACCTCACCTTTTCACTATGACCGAGACCAATTAGCAAGCTAATGGTCAAGGCTACTTATTTTCTGTGGCCCTGTCTGTATCTGACTCCTCGCGTTATCAAATCCCCTGGTTTCTCAGGGTACGGTGCTCTTTGTTGCCCGGACTTTCCTCTTCCCGATTTCTCAGAAAGCGATAGGACAGCTTGCAATTTTTAGTTGTTAAATTTTTCTGAAAGCAAAAATACAACCAAAATTGAGTTTAGCCTTGTAACTAAGGTTGTTTTTTGAGGTTTAAAGGAATTTCCTTTTTTCTAGTGAAGTTGAAATAGGAACACTTCGAATTTGGTAAAATAATAGGATTGGCTGTCAAATGCGACTTCCCTAGACGCTAGTGTCATGTATCACTCCATGAAATGTTGTCAACAAAAGGTACATTTATTAAATTCTATTTTGTTCGGTGTCAAAAAATCAACAGGAATGATGTGACTGATTTCATTCTCTGCCAGAGTAGAATTTATATCAGAATAATAAGAATGCGCCCTCGAAAGGGCGACTTTTTGACCATGAATTAATTCTTCAGACAATAAAAAGGATGTCTTAATGCACATCCATTCCGGTAAGCTTATGCTCCCAGGCATCAGCAACTGTGGCAACCTCTTCAATAATGGACTTTAAAACTGCTTCTGTTGCTATTTCCTCGTATGTTGCAGCCTCTACACGAATGTAATCATCCACTATAACAAAGCGTGCAGCACAGAATGTAGCATTGGCCCTTATTAAATTTTCGAGATTAACGGCATCTGAAAATTCACATACTTTTGAGGTGAACTCAATGCTCGGTTTTTTAGTGATGTCACTTACTTTTTTTGTCCCTAATACAGCCTGATACCTATTTCCGCCCATTGGATAAATAATGACCGACTTATTTGTGTCATATTCTTGAAACTGACCATCTATTTGATTGGCATAAGTTTCCATAAATTCATTAAAGTTCATAGAATAAAAATTTTGGTCTGTAAAAAATTTTAAATCTCTTTCATCAAAGTATTACCAATGTAACAAATAATTTGATTACTTTTTCAGTACCAGGCCAAAAGTTTGTATCTAAATAAGATGAAATGCTATTTTATTTGGACTAATGTGGCTCCATAACCAAATTTCTCTTTACGAGCATCCTTAAAGAATCTAATCGATTTGCTATCTGAAAGCAATTTATGAATTTTAGTTTTTAAAGTTCCGCTGCCTACTCCATGCACAAAAATGATTTCATCCAGTCCGGCTAAAATCGCCTGATCCAGTTTTTTTTCGAAATAGGCGATCTGAATTCTCAGAATATCCTCTTTCGGAAGTTTTTCGTAATTGGGGTCTATCGCTTCAATATGTAAGTCCACCTCCGACTCAGAATAATGACCACCATCATTATTTGCTTTTGTTTCCTCCGCGGTTTCGTAAAAGCTATTTTTTAGCTTTTCAGCATCAAGAGTGATGGGTGCCACGGTGGTGGCTTGCGCCTGATTGAGAGGAATGAGGTAACCTTTTTTATTGATCACGGGAATCTGCTGAGCCTCTTTTTGGAAATGCTTAGCCTTAATATTTACTGTAATTTTCTCCGGCCGCGATGGAATACCCCATTTCGAAGTCTCAGTTAAAATTGTGATAATCAGCGGTAACCAGCTATTAATGTGGTCCAGATTTCTTTCCGTTATTTTCACATAATTGTTATTGAAAATTTTTTCAGAGAGGAGGGTTCTTTCCTCTCTTTTATTATTGATTTCATTGGCTAACATCAACAAATCATCATCGCTGAAATTGAGTAGGTAAATACTGCTTAGTCGGTCATTTAAAGGTATGATAGCAGCATAGTATCCTTTGAGTGAACTTTGAGTGCTCTCAGTTTTGTGAAAGCTTTTTCCTTTTGGAGCTGCTGCTTTATCAGTTGGAATATCGAATGAGATGCTCTCATCAGCTGAAACCAATACTAATTCTGATTGCAATACGGGGATGGCAAAACCATCTTCAATTTCCACTTCTACCAACGACTTTTCTAACAATCGGATAATTTTTCCTTCTTCTCGGCCATGCATTAGCCTCACGCGATCTCCTACTTTCATATAATATTTTTGACTGTGTTATTAAAAATTTGATTAATTACCATCTATTTCATAGATCAATGATGCAAAGATACATATCTAAAAGTAGAGTGGATGGAAATACAGTTGATTTCCTCTAATTTCTAAGGTAGGGAAGGGCACTTTTACTAAATTAGCTATATATAAAATTGGTTTGAGCCATTTTTTATCCGTTGAAAATTTACTAAAATCTATATCCATACTAAGCAAGAGCTGCCGCTGCCCATTAAATCCATTCAATTTATTTTCAGTTGGGTCTCCATAGAGCATTTCTCTACCACTATATCCTACCGAAAATGCAAGCCAACCAGGGAACACATCATTCTTGCTCAACAGATTTAAATTAGTTGAAAGCCAATAAGTTTGACCGTTATAATCTTTTAACCATTGTTCCGAAAAGTTGGATCCTAAAGCATTTGGTCTTAATTCAGCATAGGAGCTGGGGC
Source organism: uncultured Cytophagales bacterium (assembly GCA_963803685.1). Taxonomy (GTDB): domain Bacteria; phylum Bacteroidota; class Bacteroidia; order Cytophagales; family Cyclobacteriaceae; genus Marivirga. The sequence continues at coordinate 4,540,155 of CAWDNW010000001.1, read as the reverse complement.
TAAATGAGTATTTAGGATGGAAGTAATTGTTTTCCCATATCAATTGCTGGAGCGGTAAAAAAGCACCAATTGTATTGGCAAGTGCATCACCCCATGAAAACCCATAATCGGCAGAATAGCCATCCATTATTTCAATAGGAAGCATCATTGCAGTGCTAGCAACACCACTCCAGAGTAATGCCTTTTTCTTCTCCATACCTGCATTTTGGAGTAAAATTGAATTGGTTTGGCTTAAATGGTAGCTGGTATAAATATGACCTAGTTTATCCATTTGCTGCCATTGCTGATTGTCGTTGAAAAATGTGAATTTCTGCCGTGGTTCATTGCCGTACCATAAAACACTCAAACCAACCATAGATCCGGCATAGGCAAAAGATTCTGCCAATATTAATCTTTTTATTTTCTGTCGGTTCAGACTATCCTGAGCAATTCCTGAAAAGCTAATCAGAAATAATATGCTGGCAACTATACTTTGTTTTAAAATTATGGCCATACTTACGTTCTGAATGCATTAAGTGCTGAATTCATTCACTTCTTACTATCTTAAAAATGTAATGGATTTATCAACTATCTCCTTAAAAAATGATGGTAACTCATCAGACTCCCATGGGTGACTTGCATCAAATACATGATTTGCGCCATCGAAGATCACTTGTTCTGAGTCAGGATTCCATTTTTTAATTTCATGAGCCATACTAAGTGGAAGTGTTTCATCAGCCGAACCATGAAAATTTAGTAGAGGTTGCTTTATTTCTTTCACTGCATTGGGGATTGATAGTCGCTCGGAGTTTTGAGTAACATCATCATACAGTTGGACATATAAGGGCATTTTTTGTTTGGTGCGGCTATTGTCAATGTAAATAACACCATCTTTCTTCCATTGCTGTAAAACGGATTCCGGGTAACGGGTAGTAAGGTCATTTATGGCAGCAAGGGTAACTACTTTTTTTACCCGCTCATCTTCCCTCGCCTTTAAAATTACAACGCCACCGCCTCTGCTATGACCCATTAAATGTAAATTATTTAAGTCGATCTGGTTTTTATTTAAAGGGAAATCTTCAGAATGAATGAAATCGATCACATCATTTAAGTCGGCTAGTTCTTTGGTGAAATTATTGTTACCGAATGCTTCTAAATCTGTTAATTCCTCAGGTTTCTCAGGAGTTATTCCATTATGACTGAAATTCATCTTTAAAAATATGAAATTCCTGGTAGCAAATGATTTAGCCATTAAATTAAATACACCCCAATCTTTAAATCCTTTAAATCCGTGAACAAAAAGAATTAACGGTTTCTTTTCATTACTAGTAACGTATTTTAAATCAGCCATTATTGGCTTTTGATGATGTGTGCTCTTAATTATTATATTTTTTGAAATCATTTTAAGATTTTGAATTGCTTAAACATCTATTTGGTGGTAATATTGCGTCCACATGGGGAGTAAAATTAAAGAAATACAATTGCCAATTGCACATGAAATGGAAGAATTTGAGTCCAAATTCCGACAATTCATGAAAAGTAATGTATATCTGCTTGATAAAATCATGGGATATATTGTGAAAAGGAAAGGAAAACAGATGCGCCCCATGTTTGTTTTTCTTTCTGCTGGAGTGCATGGTACAATTAATGAATCTACCTACAGAGGTGCTGCTTTAATAGAATTGCTGCACACAGCCACCCTTGTTCACGATGATGTGGTGGATGACGCCAATTACAGAAGAGGTTTTTTCTCTATTAATGCTTTATGGAAGAATAAGATTGCTGTTTTAGTGGGAGATTATTTACTTTCCAGAGGCTTACTATTGTCAATTGATCATGGAGATTTCGATTTATTGAAAATTGTTTCAGAGGCTGTACGTGAAATGAGTGAAGGTGAATTGCTTCAAATTGAAAAGGCCCGAAAGTTGGATATTACAGAGGATGTCTATTATGACGTAATTAGACAAAAAACTGCTTCACTAATAGCTTCATGCTGTGGAGTGGGATGCCGCTCGGTGAATGAAGATGTTGAATTGAGCAAAAGAATGAAATTATTTGGGGAAAAAGTGGGTATGGCTTTCCAAATAAAAGATGATTTGTTTGATTATGGGACTCAGAAAATAGGAAAGCCTACTGGTATTGATATCAAGGAAAAGAAAATGACTTTGCCATTAATTCATGCGCTGAATCAATCCGATAAATCTGAAAAAAAGCGTATCATTAAATTAATCAAAAATAAAAGTGAGGAAAACGCTACTGTAAAGGAAGTAATTCAATTTGTTACCTCAAAAGGAGGTATTTTGTATGCTGAAGATATAATGAATAATTACCTTAACGAAGCGATGAGTATTCTCCACGAATTCCCTGATTCAGTTTACCGACAATCCCTGGCAGATTTAGTAAAATACACTATTGAAAGAAATAAGTAAACAATCTAACAGACTTATATTGTCATAGTCTAGCTTTATTAGTTAAATTGTAAGTCTATCAAACTGATTTCTCTAATTTCCTGTTTTTACTCCTCTTCTTCCTCATAGGTATTTTCTACAATTTCCTTAATCACTTTGTCAATTTCGTGTGCGGAAGACAGCATGTTTGTAAGTAAGAAATTTAATTCTTCGGGAATTTTGACGGGTTTGATTCTCTGCTCCATTTCAAACAGATCTACTAATCCCATTAACCTGGTTAACGGAGCTCTAACCATATGCGATTGTTGCCATGCTATATCGCTAAGTTTTTGATTTTGCTTCTCTATTTTATCGATGTATTGAAAACGTTCTGTTATATCTATTGCTAAGAGAAGAATAGACTTTTCTCCTTTATAATCAATGAGATTTCCTTTTAAATCAACTATAACCTCCTCATTATCTTTACATTTATGCTTATAACTATCTTTCAAGTTGAAAGTATTATTATTCAAGAAATGTGCTACTAATTCTTTGTTAAAATCATCCTGAATATCTGAAATTTTTAATGTAGTGAACTCTTCTTTATCGCAATTATATTTAACTTCGGCAGCGTTATTAACGTCTAAAATATTCATTGAATTGACAGAAATTATGAATATTGGCTGAGGATTAAAGTGGAATAGTTCCTGATACCGCTTGTTTGAGGCTTTAAGCTGTTTGTCAATTAATCTCCTTTCAAAAGTGTAAGCGATGCTTTTATATAATGAATTTGAAGTTAAAGTATCTTTTAAGATGTAATCCGAAACCCCTAGTACTAATGATCTAACGGAGAATTCCATATCAGAATATCCCGTTAAAACGATTATTGGTATATTGTCACCTAATGTTACAATTTCCTTTAGTAGGTCTTCTCCCTCTTTATCCGGAAGCGACAAATCAAGTAAGATGAGATTAAAATCTTCCTGGGTATCAGTTAGAAATGTAGAAGCTTGGTCAAAAGTTTCCGCTATCTTATATAAGACACCCGGTATTTCCTGTTGAAGGTAATCTTCAACCAGTAATTGATCTCCCTTGTTATCTTCTACAATTAAAATGTTTAAAAGTCTTGGAGTGGCATTCATTTTTATTCTTTATTGGTTGGTAGAGTGACAATATTTATCCAGAAATTTTCTATTCCAGATACTACCTGCAGAAAGTCGCTGACATTCACAGGTTTGGTTATATAACTATTAACATGGTTGGCGTAGGCAAATTCAATGTCTTTTGGTGAAGAAGAAGTGGTTAACATAATAATCGGGATGGACTTCAGGGTTTCATTCGATTTGACATGCTGTAAAACTTCATGGCCATTTAAAATAGGCAAGTTTACATCTAACAATACTAAATCAGGAGATTCCACAGCTTCAAACGGCTGCTTTTTATGTAAGAAGTCCACAGCAGATTGTCCGTCTCTAACTACAGACAAATTAATAATAATTTTGGCTTCTTCCAAAGCTTCATTTATTAGTAATATATCACCTTCATTATCTTCAACTAATAGTATATGTATGGTTTTATTCTGCATTCTAATTTAGAGATTTTTGCTAATGGTAAAGTGAATAGTGGTGCCTTTTCCTAATTCACTTTCAACTGTAATTTTGCCAAAATGGGATTCAACAATTTTTTTACAAACTGATAAACCTATACCATTACTGTCTGAATTTTCCTTTACATTTAAAATGTGGAATATCTTAAAAATATTTTGGTAATCTGCCTGTTTGATTCCTATTCCATTGTCGCTGATTGAAAACATGTATTCCTCTTCTTTGTTTACAACTGTAATTGTAATATACGGATTTTTTTCAGATCGATACTTAATTGCATTGCTAATTAAATTTTGAAGTAATCTGGAAAATAAAATAGGGTATACCTGTACTTTTTTGACTTTAGAATTTAAAACTATTTCTGCTTTATTGCTTTTGATATTATGTGCTAATGCAGTTGTTACATCGTCCACAGCAGCTTTTATATTTATTTCTTCTGGACTTTCTGCTAATGCACCGGTTCTGGAATATAAGAGAAGTGATTCAATGAGTTTATTCATTTTTTCACTAGACCTGAGAGCTACATCTATATATTCTATAGTTTTTTCATCTAACTTATCACTTGCCTTTCTCTTAATCAGTTCCAACATGCCTTTTACATTTCTTACAGGTTCTTTAAGATCGTGCGAAGCCACATAAGCAAATTCTTCAAGCGTATTATTAACCTCTAAAAGACTCTTGTTCTTATTTTTGAGTAAATGGTTTAATTTTTCAATAAACCTCTCATATTCTTTCTGTTCACTATTATCATTCTGCAAAGAAAAGAATCCAATCAATTCATTATGATTGTTGAACATTGGTTCGCAATATATCTGCATCCAATATTTATGATTATCTTTTGTGTAATTTATTATTTCCACACTAAAGCTTTCCTTCTTATCTACCGCCTCCCTCATTATTCTTCTGGTAACGGGATCAGACTCTTTACCTTGCAATAATTTGCCTGGATCTTTACCTAGCACTTCATCTTCTGAATAACCTGTAGTTGTCTCGAAAGCTTTATTTACAAATGTTATACGCTCTTCTTTATCTGTGATAATAACTATATTATTGGTTTGCCTCACAACTGTAGATAGCATATTGAGTTCTTCCTCACTGTTTTTCCTCTGAGTAATATCTCTGGAATTACTTAAGATTTTTACAACTGCGCCTTTGTGATAAATTGGTCTTACCTGAGATTCAATCCAGATTACCGATCCGCTTTTATGTGTAACCTGATACTGTATATTGCTTATGTAGTTTTGGACGAAGGCGTCATTAAAGGTTTTTATAATCAATTTTTTGTCACTGTCGCGCAATAGAATGGATAAAAAGCTTTTTCCGGTTAATTCATTTGCCTGGTATCCCAAAATTTCTTCTACGGATGGTGAAATGTATTCAAAGTCACCTTTTATATTATGCAAAGCAATTAAGTCAGTTGCATAAGTGGCCATTAACTCAAAAACCTCAGATTTTTGATTGAATTTATCAGATAATGATTCTAATGCTTCTTGAGAAATTTGCAATTGATTAGTAACTGATTTGAGGGTAGATACATCTACAAAAGATAAAACTATACCAGTCACCTCGTTCTTCATGGTACGAAAAGGAGTAACCTTCATCGCATAATGTTTACCATTTACATTGTTTAAAAGAGTTTCATAAGGCACCAAAGTTTCATGTACCTTTTCAATTATTCCTGTAAACTCCTTTAAATCAAAACGGCTTCTAAAGTAACTGATATGTCTTCCAATATCTTGCGGTAATATGTCAAATATATCTCTAATAAGAGGTGTAAATCTCCTAATATTTAAATCATTATCTAAAAAAAGTATGGCTATATTAGTGCTATTAATTAGGTTGTTGAGGTCGTTGTTGGAATCCGTTAATTCAAATACTTTTTCTTGAAACTCAGCATTTACAGTATATAATTCTTCATTTACAGATTCTAACTCCTCATTTGAACTTTGCAACTCTTCATTAGTAGCTTGTAACTCTTCATTGCTTGATTCTAGTTCTTCAATAGTACTTTGCAAACTTTCTTTGTTCACACGAAGTTCTTGTTCCAATAGCCCCAGCTTATCAGAACTCTGCATGTTTAATTCTATTGCATCCGGCGAAACAATTTTATTAACAGATGTTACCTTATGAAAAGTAGCTAATGCAATTTTTTCCTCGTTGGAATTATTCACAACTGCGATTTCAATATTTACTTTTTTACTTAAAAAGTTTTTAACATGAGGCTTTGGAACCTCAATATTTTTTAGAATTACTGTTTTGGAGGAAAGAAAGGCCTTGTTGGCAGCTAATTCAAAGGTGGTTTGCCATGGATCGGGTAACATCTTGATTAAATTTGTGCTGATCGCTCCCATTGGAAATTTCAACCACTTATTCACGCTCCCTGTTGTATGTATCAGGTTGAAATTCTCATTAAATGCCACAGAATCTGGCGCATAATTTTGAACTAGAAAATGTTGTATTTTTTCCAATTGTGACTTTTCTACTTTTTCCGAATTGTCAGTAAAATCAGTGAGCTTGGCTGAATCTTTTAGTTTTACCCTTAACTTTTCAGCTAAAGAATTTTGTATTTGAAGGTTTCTGTTGATCTTATTTAAGTAAATTTTATTTTTTAAATCATAATCATGAAAATTTTCTCCACTTTTCCCCAAAGCTTCGCTACTACCTAAAATCAAAAATCCATCCGTTTTCAGGGAGCTTTGAAACATACTGAATAGGCTCTGTTGTATTTCAGGATTTAGGTATATTAAAAAATTGCGGCAACTTAATATGTCAATTTTACTAAATGGAGGGTCTTGAATAATATTATGTGCGGAAAAGACTATCATGTCTCGTATTTCCTTTGCTATTTTATAGCCCTTATTTTGTGCAATAAAATATGCATTCAATGTTTCCTTATTTACCTCTGTGGCAATGCTTTCAGGGAAAACCTGGTTGCCTGCAGTTTTTATGGCTTCTTTATCTAAATCGGTAGCGAAAATTGTAACATCATATTGCAGTTTATTTTTTTTAAGATAATCCTTCAAAAGAATGGCAAGTGAATAAGCTTCTTCTCCTGTAGAGCAAGCTGGCACCCATATTCGTATTTGCTTGGAATCTCTATTGTTTTCAACTAATTGCGGAATTACTTTATCTTTTATAGCATCAAATACCAAATGGTCTCTAAAAAACCGAGTTACTCCAATCAATAATTCTTTAGCTAAGAATTCACCTTCTAGCTTATCATTTTTAATTTTCTGGAAATATTCATCTAACTCTAGTATACCTAAAAGACCAGCTCGCCTTGTAATTCTTCTACTAATGGTTGAGCTTTTGTAATTGGAAAAATCCATTCCAACCTGTTCGTAAAGTTCTTGTAAAATTTCTGCAATGGTGCTTGAATTGTGATTATCTGAACTACTTTGCTCTAGCAAAGTTTTTGTGTGTTTAAAATACAATGCCAAATCATGAGGCATGTCAGCTACTTCATTTATTTTATCTACTGCCCCAGTATAAATAGCATTTTTGGGCATGCCGTCAAATCGTGCACTTTCAGGTTTTTGAACCAACACTAAACCACCCTTTTCTTTAACAAACTTAATGCCTTCTGATCCATCGCTTCCAGTTCCTGATAGAATGATTGCAGCACAATTATCTTCTTTTGCTTCTGATAATGATTGAAAGAAATAGGAAATAGGAAAACTTAATTGATTTTCTTCTTTATCATTTAGTGAAATTAGATTCTCTTTTATCTCAACTATTTTTTTTGGCGGATTTAAATAAATGGCATTTGGTTGAATGACAGTACCTTGTTTAATAATAGAAATAGGCAATTTTGTATGCCTTGCTAGCAGCTCATCCATTAAGCTTTTATGATTTGGTGCAAGGTGTTGAATTACTACATAAGCAAAGCCAGCCTTTTCATCAATATTTTCAAAAAATGTTTCAAGGGGTTCCAACCCCCCAGCAGAGGCTCCGATTCCTATTACGGGGATATTTTTTTTTACCATATGTTATTGTTTTGGTATAGTAAAGTGAAAGCAACTATACTTATTTAATTCAGATTCAACCCATATTTTTCCTTTACCTTTCTCAATAATCTTCTTACATATAGCTAGTCCTATTCCAGTTCCACTATACTGATTTTGTAGGTGCAATCTTTGAAAGATCACAAAAATTTTATTATGATAATCTTTTTTGATGCCAATTCCATTATCACGAACACTTATTTGAAATTCCTCCTTAAACTCCAGACATGAAATTTTTATTTTAGGAATTGAACTTTCTTTACAGTATTTCAATGCATTAGTAATTAAGTTTTGTAAAACCTGACTAATCCCGATTTTATTAAAGTGAATAGTAGGAAGTTTTTCAATAGTAATTTCAGCATTTTTGTGATAAATTACACCTCTGTGGAGAGAAATTACCTCATCGACAACTTTGTTGAGATCAATTTCTTCAGTATGATTAAGATCGGACCCCGCTCTGGAATATTCCAACAAATCAATGATGATTTGCCTCATTTTTAGACCTCCATCAATAGCAAAGTTCATGTAGGTATGAGCTTTTTCATCGAGCTCGGATCCGTATTTATTTTTTAACAGACTCATAAAGCTAGTAATCATCCTGAGAGGTTCTTGCAAATCATGAGATGCAATAAAGGCGAATTGTTCTAACTCAGTATTGATTTGCTCAAGTTCATTAGCTCTATCTATTAACTCTTTATTAAGTTTTTTCAGCTCTTTCCCATTTCTTTTTTGATCAGTTATATTTCTAAAGTAAACGGATAATCCATTTTCAGATGGGTAAGCATTAATTTGAAACCACGTTTTTAAATTAGAATAGTAAAATTCAAATGAACGGGTTTTTCTTAATTCCACTGCTTTTAAATATTCATCGTATAGTTTAGTTTTAACTGCAGGTTTGAAAAGTTGCCATACGTTTTTTCCTAAGGCCTCGTCCTTACTAATTTTAAGTAATTTTTCAGCCTCTGTATTGAAATATGTAAAATTAAAATCCTTGTCTAAAGCATAAAAGGCATCCGAAATACTTTCCAATATTTCCTGATTTTTCTCATAGGCGGATTGTAACTCTTTATTAATGAGCTTTCGATCCGTAATATCTTTAAAGAAAACAGAAAAACCTTCCTTTGTAGGGTATATGTTTTCATCGTACCACTTACCAGATTTTTGGTAATAGAACTCAAAACTACGTGCCTCATTTACCTGCTTTACGTCCTGTAAATACTCATTAAAGACAGTGTTCTTCAGCTCAGGAAACTCTGCAAATAAGTTTTTCCCTAACAGATTCTCATCTTTTTTATTAAATATGCTCAATGCAGTTTGATTGAGGTATGTAAATTCATTCTTTTCATTTAAAGCATAAAAAGCATCAGAAATGCTTTCTAAAACGATATTCCTTTCCAGTAATGCTTTTTCCATTGCTAATTTGCTCTTTACCTTATCAGTCACATCAGTAACCGTGGAAATCATTAGATTCTGATCAGGTAAGGGAATGTTTTTAGCGTCAACATATTTATTCAAACCATTTTGGGTGGTGATGGATATATCTTTCCACTGCATCCGTTTAATATCACCACTATTCATATCATCCGTTACCCTTGTAACCATCTGTTTATGATGCTTACTATCAGGATATATTTTACTGAAGAAGGTAGACACATCGGTGAGAGCCGCCTTTGGCCAGCCGTAAACATTACTGAATTCGTTATTCATAATAATTGCTGTTCCTTCTTTAATTTTATTTACGGCAATACCCATTGGAATATTTTGAAAAATACTTTCGATAAATAAGTTTCTCTGTTTAAGCTCCAACTCCACCTCCTTTTGATGGCTCACGTCTTGAACAATTCCCTTCAACTTCTCTTTACCCGAGTTTTCATGTTCTTTTACTACATCACCGATTTCTCTTATCCATTTAATTTTACCACTAGCAGAAATGATTCTATAAAAAAAATTATTTAAAGGTTCAATATGCTTAATGGCATTCTGATGTCTCTGCTTATAATAAGTAACATCATCGGGATGGATGGTTTTTAAGACTGCAGTAAAACTTGGACGAAAGCTTTCTCTCTCCAATTCCCAGATCTTGTAAATTTCATCAGACCAGAAGAAAGTCTGATCATCTAGGTTGAGTTCCCAATAACCCAATTTAGCAAAGCTCTGTGCTTCATTTAGTTTCTCATTAAGGTCTCTAACCTTAATTTCATTTCTTTTAGATTTAGTAATATCAATTGTTCTGCAAACCCCACCAAGATTACGGTTACCTTCCTTTATGGGCTTAATTTCAGTTTTAAGCCACATTGTTTCATTTTGTGAGGTGGTTGGCACCTCCAGTTCAATCTGGGTAGATTTTCCGCTCATGACATCTCTGTAAGGCTTCCTCCAAAAACTAATATGGTCTGCACTAAAAAAGCTTTCATCCATTAAATTTTGTCCTTTCTGTATATGTTTACCAGTAAAATCAAAAACAGAATTTATAAATGCTTCATTTGCCGAAATAAGATATAAATTTTTATCGAAACTCCATATGAGTGTATCTGTAATATTGATTAAAGCTTCTTTATTTTTGCGCTCTAGTTCATTCTCAGTTTCCAATTTTTTAATTTCTGAGGCGTCTTTTGCTACACAATACATCAATTTAGTATGATCATCCCATTTGGCAGACCATAGAATGGGAATAGTATGCCCCGTTTTATGAAGGTATCTATTTTCGAAATTGGTCATATATTTACCTTGCTTAATATCTTGTGCAGCTTTTTCAGTCCTTGGGACGTCATCAGGATATACATACTTTATATATTCCTCTCCAAGCAGCTCTTCTGGATTATATCCTAAAATTGAAAAGCAGGATTTACTTACAAAACTGAATTCTCCATCTCCATTGATCGTACATATAATATCCAGTGAGGAGTCAATCATATATCTTAAAGTATGTTGATCAACAGCAGGCTTCGCTGACATATTATTTAATATACTTGATTCAGTTTTTTTCATGTGAAATTTTTTTATTCTGCCGGTAACGCTATCCACTGAAACACCTATAAAAGAATTTTTATTAAGTAAGTCTTTGAAAGAATTCTTCAAATATGTTTAACTGGAATAAATAAGCTTTTCTGGCGAATCATGTATCATCTACTTCAAAATTGATTATTTTTAAACATGAATGGAATATATGAAAATTCCTGCAGCTTTTCAAGGTTGAAAACTAATAACATATAATCTTCCTGTTAGGAAGTAAGTGATTCCTTTTACGTTTAAGTTGATAATAAGATACATTTGCGGGTATTTTTAGCATTATTTATGTATTCCGATGGTACTGAATAAATTATATTTAATTCCAGAATGAAATGACTCAGATGTCTTTGATACAAATGGCAAAAAGTCTTAATGAGTATAGTCTGGCAGTTGTCTAAGGCCTTGCTTAGTAACATATTCTAACGATGCCTATTATTAGTAGATACCCTCCGCTTAAACCTACAGAGGGACAAGCAGTAGTATGCTAAAGTACCTTTGAGTGTCAACTACATGTGATGGCAAAAAGCTCGTATTTTGAAGGTTCTACCTTATAAGTTCAACAATAGTATATTTCGAAATTCCAGAACAATGAAGAAGGCCTTAAAGTTTGTAGGTAAGCTTTTCTAAATTTAAAGAGAGGGGAAAAGGCTGATGCTCTTATGAATGCACGTAATCAACTGACTTAAATCTTGAAAAAAAATGATGATAAACGTTTTATACTCTAACAGTAAGTGCTTTCAGCTTTGGCAGCAGAATCGTATCTTAAAAGCATAAATCCATTTAATTTAAGCCCTTTCAAAAATTACATAATCAAATGCATACTCATGTTTTTTATCCATAGGGTGTTTTGTTCTGCTTACTTCTTTCCATTGGGAAAGATCAATTTCAGGGAAAAATGCTTCAGCATCAGGAAATTTGGCTTGCACTTCAGTTATATAAAGTTTATCAGCTAATGGCAAAGCCAATTTATATATTTCACCACCGCCAATGATGAATAATTCTTTCTCATTGTTGTCTTTGGCAAATTTTACGCCTTCTTCCAACTCATGGAAAACTTTTACTCCCTCATGCTGCCATTTCTTATTTCGTGTTATTACAATATTAACTCTCTGTGGTAAGGGTTGAAATTTTTCACCTAATGAGTCAAAATTTTTCCTACCCATTAAGATATGGTGATGGCGCGTCTGATCTTTAAAGTATTTTAGGTCATCAGGTAAGTGCCATATCATTTCATTATTTTTTCCTATCGCTCCATTTTCAGCACGAGCTACTATCATTGAAATTATCATATCACAAGGGTTCTTAATTAAACTTTAATAAGGCTGATCATTTTAGTTAATAATAAGATAGCCTTTTTAGGTTTATCCTAATCTTTAAATGGTTAGCTATAATCTATTGCCTCTAAAAAAATCAGCAATTTGCATTCTTTTTTTACCTTCCTGTTGTATTTCTATCAGAGACAAAACACCTTTTCCGCACTGTATGTTTAGGTAAAATTTTTCATCAGTAATTATTTCACCACTTTCTCCTATCTTGTTTTTGTCCACAACTTCGGAGGCATGGATTTTATAATTTTTGCCATTGAATTTGGTCCAGGCAGTAGGAAAGGGATTAAGCCCACGTACGAAGTTGAAAATATCCTCGGCACTATTACTCCAATCAATTTCAGTATTTTCTTTAAAAATTTTAGGAGCATGCTTTAAATTTTGATTTTCATCCTGCCTAATTAAAGAATAGTTACTTTCTTCTATTGCTTTTACAGTTTTCAAAACAAGTGTCGCTCCTTTTTTCATTAATCTTTCGTAAACAGCACCTGTGGTATCTTGTACTGTAATCTGTTCCTTATCCTGCAAAATAATGTTACCTGTATCTATTTCATGTTTTAAAAAAAAGGTAGTTACGCCCGTTTCCTTTTCCCCATTTATAACCGCCCAATGTATGGGTGCTGCGCCCCGGTATTGGGGCAGGAGAGAAGCATGCAAATTAAAGGTACCTATGCTTGGCATATCCCACACTTTTTCAGGTAACATTCTGAAGGCCACAACTATTTGCAAATTGGCATTAAACGTTTTTAGCTCATTAATAAATTCTGGACTTTTTAAATTGGTAGGTTGTAAAATAGGTATATTGGTAGAAAGTGCATATTCTTTTACAGCAGAAATAGAAAGCTTTTGTCCACGTCCTTTTGGTTTATCGGGTGCAGTTATAACAGCTACAACATTGTAGCCATTTTCTACCAGTATTTTTAGAGCAGGAACTGCAAATTCTGGAGTCCCCATATAAATAATTCTTAATGCTTCCATAACAGGGTAAAGTTAAGCTTTATGATATTAAATCTTCTAGACTACCGTTAACTTTATTATGAATTCCTTTATCTACTTTAGAATCTTCTTCATAAAAAAAGGGTCAAATCTGTAAGAAATGACCCTTTAGTAAAAATAAAGATAAACTTAAAGTTGTTTGATTTTAATATTTCTAAACCAAACATCATCTCCATGATCTTGTAAGCCAATAAACCCTTGTTTAGCTACTTCAGCCCAATTTTCATTGAGAGCAGGGAATTTACTGTTTGCTACATCTTCTTTCCATTGTGGAGTCCACAAGTGATATTCAACAACTGTTTCTCCATTTTGCTTATGAACTACCGTACCATTATACACAATAATTTCAACTTCATTCCATTCGCCAGGAGCTTTAGCATTTTGAGGATCTGCAGGATAAATATCGTATAGAGACCCAGCTTTTCTATTACCATCTTTGCCTAACATAGCATCTGGATGCTTCTCATTATCTAGAACCTGCATTTCAGGGGCTGTTTTCCATATAAAATCATACTCATCAGACTCTTGCCCAAGGTATAAAATACCAGAATTTCCGCCTTCTGAAATTTTCCAGTCTAATTTAAGGTGAAAATTTCCAAATTTCTCATCATAAAGAATGTCTCCTCCATTTTCAGATCCGGCTTCACCTCTTCCTGATCCTGCCATGTAAAGTGTACCATCTTGCACTTTCCAATCAGTGGGAAATACATCTGTATTATACCCTCTCCAATTTTCATGGTTTTGTCCATCAAATAGTAACTTCCAACCGTCTTCTTTTTCTTTTTCAGATAAAGTATTGGGTTCAGAGATCTCTGAGACATTTGCTTCATCAGTTTTCTCAATTACTTCTTTAGCCTCTTCTTCATTGTTTTCTTTTTTAGCATCTCCACATGCAAAAACAATAAATGCTGCTGCTGTAAGTGCCCAAAATGATTTTTTCATCTTCTTTTTATTTATGGTTTGTTGTAAATTAAAATAGTAAATTTAATGTCATTCAGAAAAATTCACTCCGAAATGACAATTTTTTTTTATTAATATGACCAACCTTTTCTGTAAGTACGTTTAACATACTCTTCAGCAGCGTTTTTCGCATTAATAGTTTTGTATTTTGTATCAAATCGTGGGTCACCATCTACTACTGTAAAGCTATCGGTGCTTACAACTCTAATTTCCTCATTGTCGCCAATGTTGGTAATCTTCATGTTTTTAGCATCCCAATCTAATTTTCTCCGTAAATCCTGTAACCTAACAGCAAGGTTTCCTGCTACTACTACTTCATTTAATGGGCCTGCATAAGCAAAGTTAGAACTAGCTTCTACTCGGTTCTTTTTCTTTTCTTTTGCAGCACGAACCCAATCCATTTCATGGCCGCCGTTCATCGCATTTGGTATTCTTCGTAGTTCTCCTGTGGTTGGTGGTGGATTGTCTTCACGACCAATAATAAATGGATCCATAGCGTAAGTTCCACATATTAGTGTGCCTTTGGTACCGTAAAAGATAGCACCACCCCAGCCACGTTGGTCTCCTGGGTACATCCCAGGCTTCAATCCTTCAGGTCTGTCAGGCTTTAACCCTCCATCAAACCAGGTGAATTCCACTGCGGGCATATTAATTTTTCCTTTTTTAGCTCTTTCACTAAAATAATATGTGACTTTTTCAGCTACAGGAGCACTTTCCGTATTTACCTGTGTAGAAGTGGCTTCAAATGCATAAGGAAAACCAAGTTCTAATGCTTTGTATACAGGATCCATTATATGGCATGCCATATCTCCCAATGCACCTGTTCCAAAATCCCACCAGGCTCTCCAATTCCAAGGAGTGTAAGCGGGGTGATATGGTCTATCAGCTGCAGGTCCTAAGAACAAATCCCAATCTAAGGTTTCCGGTACTGCATGTTTTTCAGTTGGTCGTTCTAAGCCCTGGGGCCAAATGGGTCTATCTGTCCATGCATCTACTTTTGTTACTTCTCCAATTTCCCCATTCCAAATCCATTCACAAACCTTTCGCATATCGTCAGAAGAATTACCTTGATTACCCATTTGAGTAGCAACACCTGTGGATTCTGCCAATTCTGTCAGTTTTCTTGATTCATATACAGAATGAGTCAAAGGTTTTTGAAGGTAAATATGCTTTCCAGCAGACATAGCATCCTTTGCGCTAACATAGTGGGTATGATCTGGTGTACTGACCATTACAGCATCAATGTCTTTGTCCATTTCCTCAAGCATTACCCTATAGTCTTTAAACTTTTTTGCTTTAGGGTAATCGTCAAAACACCTTTTGGCATATTTCCAATCTACATCTGCTAAGGCAACAATGTTCTGTGAGTTCATATTTCTTAAATTACCTCTGCCCATACCTCCAACACCAATTCCGGCAATATTGAGTTTGTCACTAGGTGCAGTATAGCCTAATCCTGAAATCACATGACTTGGCACAATTGAGATACCTGCGGTCGTCAAACCTATATTCCTGAGGAATTTTCGTCTCGACAAACCACCGTCTTTTTCTAAGTTCTTCATGTTATATTGTTTTGTATAATAGTTTTAATAAAAATGAATTTATAAAAACTCTTTTGAAAAACATAAACATATTTTTTAAATGGTCTGATTTCCATGCTTTAAACTTCAAAACATTTAAAAAAATATGAATTAATTTTATAAATTTTAAGGTTTATATCATTCTGAATTTCCTGCATTATCCATTCAAATTTACCTCTCTTTATATAATCTATTGACCGAAGAGTAGTGATAAGATGCTTATAGTGTGGTGGTTACTAAATGACCCCCTGTATTAGCTGTAATTTATTCTAGTCTATAGAAATCCGTTGTATATGTATATTCCGTACTTGCCTATGTTGTGCAACATTAAGTAATAAAAAAAAATAAATAAAATTTGTAAAATTATGAATTCGAAGAGAAAAATCGTTTTAGCTGTAATAATATCCTTATTCGTCAACGTATGTATTGCACAAAAAAGTAATACTGTTGAAGTGGGGGGAGCCCCGATGTATTCTACTAAAGATATTGTAGATAATGCCGTAAATTCTAAAGACCATACCACGTTAGTTGCAGCAGTTAAGGCTGCAGGATTAGTGGAAACCTTGAAGAGCAAAGGTCCCTTTACAGTGTTTGCTCCAAATAATGCTGCCTTCGAAAAATTACCTGAAGGAACAGTAGAGACTTTATTAAAGCCTGAGAATAAAGCAACATTAACCGCTATTCTAACATATCATGTGGTAGCTGGTAATGTAAGCTCAAAGGATTTATCAAAATTAATCAAAAAAGGTAAGGGAAAAGCATCCTTAAAGACAGTGGCAGGTGGCACATTAATAGCTTCAATGGATGGTAAAAATGTGGTAATTACTGACGAAAAAGGAGGGAAAGCTACTGTTCTAATCGCAGATGTTTTTCAGAAAAATGGAGTTATTCATACAACCGATGCTGTTTCATTACCGAAATAATAAGGAATCTTTTTTATTGGTTTTAAGGGTTTCTTTAAGGTTGCAGTTCAAGCTGCAGCCTTTTTTTATTTAATCTAAAAAATCTTTTGCTGCCACTTTAACTAATTCGTCCCATTCCTCATCCTGAGGTCTGTTATTTTCCAGAAATATTTGTGTTAGCCAATCAATTATTTCGCTTTTATAACCAAATTTAACCGCAATTTTTTTACAAAAAACCACTTCATTTTCTTCTATTATTTTGTCAGCATAGATCATCCTCGTTAAATCATATAATTGATCCATTTTTTGACCATGAGTATCAGGAATTTGTATTACTGATTGTTGGTCACTAATAATCATATTCTCAATTTGCCAATTTTTCAATTGATATTTTTGACCTATTTTGTAAATTAGTGTTAACTCATTATCATGAAAATCACCGTCAATTTTAGCTAAAGCAATTAAGTTATTTAAGTGGCTTTTTTTAAATTTTAGATACTGATGTTCAAAATATCCTCTCATTTTAGCTGAATTTCATTTTTTCTTAACAAAATGTACAAAAATCAATTGTATTTATTCATTTTTGAGTGAATTAGTTTTAATTTCTTGCTTGATATGATAAAATTATTGAAACGTTTCTGCTCTAATCCTTTGTTTGACATATTTATTTCGGTTTTGTATTAGGTTTAAATATTTATGGTTGATGCAGCAGGTGATATTCTAATGGGGATTTTATTTGTAGTCCTTATACTTTCATTTTTAGCTTTTATTTATAAGTATATTTTTGTAAATATTTACGATATTTTCAAGTCGGTATATGTTTACTATCATACCTATTTCAAACCACTTAAAAAAGGGCAGAAAGCTACACTGATAAAATACAATCCCTACTATAAATGTTTAACAGCTAGAGAACAATTAGTTTTTGATAGGAGGTTAAAGACATTTATGTTCCATAAAAAGTTTGTTGCACGAAAAATGGATAAAGTAACTGATGAAATGAAAGTTTTAATATCAGCGTCAGCCATACAACTTACCTTTGGACTGGATTTTAGTGGTTTTACCCATTTCAATAAAATCCTTGTTTATCCCGACAGCTATTATTCTGAGATCAGCAAGAAATATCACAATGGCGAGGTAAATCCTAAAATGCGATTAATCATAGTATCCTGGAGACATTTTGTTTCCGGTTATATCAAGCATGACGATGGCCGTAATTTGGGTTTACATGAAATGGCGCATGCTGTAAAACTAGACGATAGAGTTAAACCATTAATAAGGGCGAAAGCATGGCAGGATTGGTATTTTTATGCCGAACAATACATGCAGAGCCATGACAGAGGTAAGCTTTTTAGGGCTTATGCTTTTACCAACTATCACGAGTTCTTTGCTGTGGCAGTGGAGAACTTTTTTGAGAGGCCAAAAGATTTTAAAACTACAAAGCCTGAATTATATGAGGTTTTGGTGTATATGCTGATACAGGAGCCATTAAAAAAATTAAATGCTAGTGTCTGATTAGCTTTCTCAATATTTTATTCCGATTTTCTTATATATAAAGTGCAGTAACCACGCAGGTCCTATCAATAGAAATTGTAAGTCTTTTAAAAATGAAGGTTTCTTGCCTTCAATTTTATGGCCATAAAATTGACCTACCCATGCTAAGAAGAATACGATTAAGGCCACGCCCCACAATGGCAATAATTCCCAACCACTCACCCAACGAGCCAAAGCAATACAAGCAATAGCAAAAAGTAAGAGTCCCACAGATAGCGGGACTGATAAAAAAATATAATAGATGAGAGCCAGGCCTAAAACGAAAACGGCCCAGTTATTAAAAAAACCAACTCCGAATACATAAGTAAGCCAGTCGTTAGGTATTGAATAAAACAAAGCTACTATGCTCCAAAAAATTAAGGGAACGCAAATCCAGTGCACTTTTTTATTAAATGAATTTTTGTGGCTGGTTCCATACTCCTCTAAAAGCGTGTCAATCTTTCTCATGCATCTAAAATAAAAATAATCATTCAAAACTGCCAACTAAAACTCTATTCTTTTCTTTAAAAAGCTAAATCAAGAGCGGAAAATATTTAGAATCAGTTATGCTCCCAACCTAATCTACTAATTTAGTGTCTTGTAGAAAACTACTATTTATGAAAAATGTCCTTATTTGTTTCAGTTCAGTATTTTTTTTGCTTCTAAATGTTTCCTGTGAGGACACAGACGAAATTGTTTTTAACGGTGGTAGATATGAAGGCAATTTTTACAGATTTCATCATGATAACAACTACAATACGGCCAGTGTCAGCCTTATTATAAATGATAATAAGTTCGGAGGGAGTAGTGATATGGCAAGGTATCCTGTAATTTGTGAAGGGACTTATGAAGTTGTTGGACATGAAATCGTATTCGTTAATACCTGTGGTCCTTGGACTGCAGATTTTGATTGGAGCCTAATACTCGGAGGATCTTTTGAAATAAGTTATAAAAATGATCTTTTAATATTAACACGAACTTATGAATTTGGTTTTTATGACAGATATGAGCTTCGAAAGAAGTAAGTACATACAATAAGTTTCTTTTTTAAGGTAGCTTTAGCCTAAATATATTATCTGACAATTATTATTCATATTTCTGTTAAAATACAACTGATATTTATCCGATTATTGTGTTTTAAGAAATAAGCACTACATTTGTTGGTACATGAGGATTTCTAATTTACATATTTTTTACAAACACTTTACCACTCAGGTATTGTACAATGCTCATGTGTTCCATCATTCCTCTTTTTAAGAGGAAATCCACACTATATCGCCAAAAGCAGAAGCCTGCTATCTATCTTAGTTTTACTGGAATTAACTAAACATTTCCACTGTAAATCACTTATTTTACTATTATTTTAAAATCACGCAAAATCAATAATGAATACTTTAAAAATTGCTATACAAAAATCAGGTCGTTTAAGTGAAGATTCCCTTAAACTAATTAAAGAGTGCGGTATAAAATTCAATAACGGAAAAGGTAAACTGAAAGCCGTTTCAGATAATTTTCCTTTAGAGTTTCTATTTTTAAGAGATGACGATATCCCTGGATATGTGGAGGATGGCGTGGCTGATCTTGGCATTGTAGGAGAAAATGTATTAATTGAAAAAGAGAACCAGGTTACTCTTGTAAAGAAATTGGGGTTTTCTAAATGCAGGTTATCAATCGGCATAGACCGAAATTGGAACTACAAGGGTATTCAGGAATTAAATGGGAAGAGTATTGCCACATCTTATCCCAAAATATTAGCTAATTATTTAAAGAACAATAATATAAGTGCTGAAATACATGAAATCAGTGGTTCTGTAGAAATCGCGCCAAGTATTGGTTTAGCTGAAGCAGTGTGTGATATTGTGAGTTCGGGAAGCACTCTTTTGAGTAATGGATTAAAGGAAGCTGATGTCATTTTGAGATCAGAAGCTGTTCTAATTGCTCAAAAAACTTTGAGTACCGAAAAGCAGGAAATTTTGGATCAATTAATTTTTAGAATGAATGCAGTTCAGGAAGGAAAAATGAACAAATACATTCTTTTAAATGCACCCAACGAATCGATTGATGAAATAATAGCTTTATTACCTGGTATGAAAAGCCCCACTATTTTACCACTCGCTATGGAAGGATGGAGCTCCCTGCATTCTGTTGTAAAAGAAGATGATTTTTGGGAGGTAATTGAGAAATTGAAAAAGGCTGGAGCACAGGGAATCTTGGTTTCATCCATAGAAAAAATGATTGTATAATCAATAAGAACGGAGCTAAAGTATACCTTTTTAGCCTACTTTTACTTCAGTATTAGATGTTAAACTACAAAAAAGAGGTGTGATTTTAGAAAAATTGAAACTATATGAAGGAATATTTTTTCCCTAAGAGAGAAAGCTGGTCTGAAATACTAAAAAGGCCTACAGTGTCATTAGCAGAAATTAGAAAAACTGTTCAGCCTATTATGGATCAGGTTTTGGATCAAGGAGATATAGCTTTGAAGCAGTTGACTCAAGAATTTGATGGTGTTCACTTAAATTCTTTTGCCGTGAGTGAAGAAGAAATTAAGCAGGCAGAAAAGCAGATTTCAAAGGATTTAAAACAAGCCCTTAAAGTAGCACATGAAAATATTAGCCAATTTCATGAGGCTCAAAAAATACAACCATTAAGGTTGGAAACGATGGCAGGAGTGGTTTGTGAAAGAAAATCAGTAGCTATTCCAAAAGTAGGCCTATATATTCCAGGTGGCAGTGCTCCCTTATTTAGTACGGTACTCATGTTGGCAATCCCGGCTAAAATCGCTGGCTGCAGAGAAATTGTGCTATGCAGTCCGCCTGGTAAAGATGGCAAATTACACCCTGCAATTTTGTATGCTGCTCAATTAGCAGGAATTACTAAAATATTTAAAGTAGGGGGTGCTCAGGCAATTGCTGCTATGGCCTATGGCACAGAAACCATTCCTAAGGTTGATAAAATTTTTGGGCCGGGAAATCAGTATGTTACTGCCGCCAAACAATTAGCCAGTCTTGAAGCAGTAGCGATTGATATGCCAGCAGGGCCTTCAGAAGTTTTGGTTTATGCAGATGAAGGAGCTAATCCAGCATTTATTGCTGCTGACTTGTTATCGCAGGCTGAACATGGGGTAGATAGCCAGGTAGTTTTTGTGGCTACTAGTGATGTAATGTTAAATGATCTCCAAAAGGAAATTTATAAACAATTACGTGAATTACCTCGCTGGGAAATAGCAGACAGATGTTTGCAAAATAGTATGGTTGTGATTTTAAAGGACGAAAGGGAGGCTATTGATTTGATTAATAAATATGCTCCCGAACATCTAATTTTCCTATGTTCCAACGCCCGTGAAATGGCCAATGAAATTGACAATGCCGGTTCTATTTTCCTAGGTTACTATACGCCTGAATCTGTGGGTGATTATGCCTCCGGTACTAACCATACCTTACCAACTAATGGTGCAGCACGGGCTTATAGTGGTGTTTCTTTAGATAGTTTTGTTAAAAATATCACCTATCAGGAAATATCTGAAACAGGTTTACAAAATTTGGGACCTCATGTGGAAGTAATGGCAGAAGCTGAATCATTACATGCTCATAAAAATGCAGTAACAGTCAGATTAAATATTATAAATAAAAATCTGTAATTTTTTAATTTATGGGACAATTACACAACTGGATGTCTTGGGTGCGCCCTCACATTTTACAATTGAAGCCGTATGCCTCAGCCAGAGATGAATTTTCAGGAGATGCGAAGGTCTTTTTAGATGCCAATGAAAACCCCTTTGATCAATTGAATAAGGGTTGGAACCGTTACCCGGATCCGCATCAAAAAGCTATAAAAGAAAAATTAGCGTTTATTAAACAAACAAAAGCAAGTCATATATTTTTAGGGAATGGCAGTGATGAAGCCATAGATTTATTATTCAGAATCTTCTGTGAACCAGGCAAGGAAGCTGTGATTACTTGTCCTCCCACTTACGGCATGTATGGAGTTTCTGCTGCAATACATAATGTGGAAAATAGAGAAGTGCCACTTACCCTTGATTATCAATTGGATGTTCCTGCAATTTTAGAAGCGATGGATGATCAAGTGAAAATGTTATTCATTTGTTCTCCCAATAATCCTACGGGAAACAGCCTTAGGCAAGATGACATTCAGACATTGCTCACCAACTTTAACGGTATAGTTATTATAGATGAGGCATATATAGATTTTTCAGCCCATGAATCACACTTAGGTCTAATTGAAAAACACCCGAATTTAGTGGTTATGCAAACATTAAGCAAAGCATGGGGACTTGCCTCAGTAAGGCTGGGAATGGCTTTTGCCAATGAAGACCTTATTCAGCTACTTAATAAAGTGAAACCGCCATACAATATCAGTGGACCAAATCAGGAGGTGGTGATTGCTGCACTTGACAATCAGGCACAGATGCAAGATCAGGTAAAGGAAATTTTAGCGGCAAAGGATCATTTGGTTTTAAAATTAACTGATTTTCCAGGCGTAAAAGAGATTTATCCTTCTGATGCTAATTTTTTGCTTGTGAAGATCAATAAAGCCGCAGAGCTTTACAACAGCTTAATCGATAATGGTGTAGTTGTCAGAGATAGATCCAGAGTGAAGCTTTGCGATGATTGTTTACGGATAACTGTGGGTACTAATGAAGAAAATAAAGAATTGCTTAATCGACTATCCGATTTATTATAAATAATATTTAGTGCTTCTCATGTATACTATTACACATGGAAGCACTTTTTAGTTTTTCACGATTACTTCGTAAGTAGCTTTTATATTCAAAGTTCCCGAAACGGAGCAGTACTTTCCTGCAGCCAACTCCACCAATTTTTCCAGTTCTTCAGTTTTTAGATCTGGAGAAATTGCTGTGAAGATCATGTGGATGCTATGAAATGCTCTCGGATGTTCTTCCTTTCGTTCTCCTATAGTCTCCACTTTTAAATCAATTAAGGTCTTTCTTCTTTTTTTGATCATTTCTGCCAAATCTACTGATGCACAGGAGGCAAGCGCCCCTAATAAACTCTCCATAGGGGAGAAAAAGTCTTTGTTTTTAGAATCATACATATCAATGTTTAATAGATTGCCAGATTCGTTTTTGCTCTCATATTCTTTTGGAGCTAACATGTGAGTAATTATTTTCATTCTTGGAGATCTTTAAAACTAAAATTATAGCAAAACTAAATTGAAAGATAACAGAGCTTTCAATTAATACTGGCAAATTTAATCGCAATTGCCATTGGACAATAGTTTTAATGGATAAATTTTATTGTTGTATGATAAAATCTTTTCTCCGCAGATTTTATAATCATTTTATTGATTTGTTACGTTAACATTTGCTAAATTATCAGTGAAAACTAAACCTTAAAAAATGCTGCAATTAATTCAGGATGATCCATGGTTAGCTCCTTACGAAAATGACCTTAATACACGCTATACTTACTTTTCAGATGAACTTAATCGAATTAATGAGTCCTACGGTTCTTTAGAGAATTATGCAGGTAGACATTTAGAGCTGGGTTTTCAGTATGATAATAAAAAAAATGGATGGTGGTACAGAGAATGGGCTCCTGCTGCTAATATATTGTCCTTGGTAGGTGACTTTAACGACTGGAATGATCAGGCACATTTGCTGACTAAAACGGAGAATGGAATCTGGGAGGTTTTTGTCCCTGAAATATCTGGGATAAAACCTGATTCCGCTGTTAAGGTGAGGGTGCACGCAGCAAACGGAATTAATGATAGAATACCTGCCTATATTCGGTATGCTGTACAAAATCCTGAGACCTATGATTTTACCGGAACTATTGGCCATGTAAAAGCAGATTTTAAATGGAAGGATGAAAATTTTAACTTAAAAAGTATAAAAACACCTTTTATATATGAATGCCATACAGGTATGGCACAGGAGAAAGAAGGCGTGGGCACTTTTAAAGATTTGGAAGTAAACGTACTACCAAGAATTAAAAAACTAGGTTATAATTGTATACAGTTAATGGCCGTCAAGGAACACCCTTACTATGGCTCATTCGGTTACCATGTGTCTAATTTCTTTGCCACCTCTTCTCGCTTTGGTACACCCGAAGATTTAAAATCACTTGTAAATGCAGCTCATGAGATGGGTATAGCTGTAATAATGGATATGGTGCATTCTCATGCTGTTAAAAATTTTGCTGAGGGTTTAAATGATTTTGATGGTTCAGGCCATCAATATTTTCATGCGGGTGGTAAAGGGTATCATACCGGCTGGGATTCCAAATTATTTAATTATGGGAAAGAAGAGGTTTCCAGATTTCTTTTGTCAAATATTCGCTATTGGCTAGAGGAATTCCATTTTGATGGTTTCCGTTTTGATGGAGTAACTTCTATGCTTTATAACCATCATGGAGAACATGTGAGTTTCGATCATTATGATAAGTATTTTAAAGATGGGGTAGATTGGGATGCTGTTCGATATTTACAGCTGGCCAATACACTAATTCACCAAATTAAACCAAATGCCTTGAGCATAGCGGAAGATATGAGCGGTATGCCAGGCATTTGCAGACCAGTAGAGGATGGCGGTGTAGGATTTGACTATCGTTTAGGAATGGGAATTCCTGATGAATGGATAAAATTATTGAAACACAAGCGAGATGAAGATTGGAGGATGGAGGAAATTTGGAATGTGCTTTCTAATAGAAGATACCAGGAAAAAACAGTGGCTTACGCGGAATCGCACGATCAGGCAATGGTAGGAGATAAAACATTGGCTTTTTGGCTAATGGACAAGGAAATGTATTGGCACATGAAAAAAGGTGATGATAACCTCATCATTGACAGAGGAATTGCAATGCATAAGATGATTAGATTAATTACCGCCAGTGCCGGAGGGGAAGCCTATCTTAATTTTATTGGGAATGAATTTGGACATCCTGAGTGGATTGATTTTCCTCGTGAGGGCAACCAATGGAGCTATAAATATGCTAGACGGCAATGGTCCCTAGTAGATAATATGGACTTGAAATTCCACTTCTTAAATGATTTTGACCAGGCTATGATTCACATGTTAAAACAAAATAATTTGTTGGAAGCTGCTCCTGCGAAGAGACTAAATGTGGATGAAACTAACCAGGTTTTAATTTTTGAGAGGGCAAACCTTATTTTCATTTACAATTTTAGTTATACCAACTCAATTCCCGATTATCAATTTTGGGTACCTAAATCAGGGGATTTTAACTACTTGCTAAATAGTGATGATGTGCAGTATGGAGGTCATGGAAGGATAGATCCAAAGACCAAACATAGTTCATTTAAAAAGGAGGGGGGAGATTTTATAAAAATATATTGCGTTAACAGGACAGCAATAGTACTGAAAAGGCAATTATTTTTACACTAAAAATACTTTACAAGAAGCTTTATTCACTTCTCGGAAAGGAAGAAAACCAGAGAGAAAACTCACTTTGCAGCACAGGCTTCAATTTCAATTAATAGGTCAGGGTGGGCTAAGGAATGGACAGCAATGGTGCTTCTGGCCACCTTTTCTTTTAATTGCTCATTATTAAAGAATTCTCCGTAGGCTTTAAACCAGGCATCAAAGTCAACCTCACCAGTGCTTCGGTCAGGGGCTAGATATACTCTTAGAAAATATACATCTTTTAATGAAAAATCAGCTTCTTTCAATGTCTCCTCAATTCTCTTCAATGTAGCAATACTTTGTTCGTAAGTATTTCCGTATCGTTTATATTTCCCTATTTCGACCGAATCATTCAATACAGGAGCAACTAAGCCGCTGGTAAAATAGAGTTCTTTTCCAGCAGGTATATATACGCCTTTTAAAATGCTGCTTTCAGGCATGTCGTACTTAATAATATTCTGTTTTTCCTTGGCACTTTTTTCTACATTACAAGAAAGAAGAATTACCAAGAACAAAATGTAGAATGCAATGTACTTCATTACTGATTTTTAGTATATTTCAAACTTAAATCGGTTAATATATTCATACTACTGATAAACTGATTATATCCATTTTCCTTGCTGAACTGGTTGATGCTCATTAAGTTTTCAGGTTGGCATAATAGCATCAAGGTTTTTAAATCTTCATCATCTTTTAATGGACCTTTACTTCTAAAAAGATCTGCTATTTGCTGAATAAGAGCTTTCTGTAATGGATTATTGGTATAATCAGGTATTTTATACTCCCACGAAGGTGATGTTAGAGGCATACTAACAGCATATGTAGGCTTATCTACTGCTACATTTTGAACAAATAGCGTTTCCATATCAATGCTGTTTTCTATCGATTCATCAATTTGGTGTGAGGTATAAGCGCTACCATAACCATTTATTAAACTAATTTGAAAGTTATCCGGCTCATCACCATTAGAAAGCAAAATGGCAAAGTCTTCATTTGTATTAGCTTTGTACAATTGGCCGGAATGTTTTCCATCTAAATGCCAGGTATTGGCAGTAGCTATGATTGACTTGTACCCCAGATTTTGTACAATACGAGCTATTTCATCATCAAATAAGCAGGCGGTATTAATAAAAATCTGCGGCTCAGGTCTAAAAAATCTTTTTAACAGTTTCTTGTGCAAGATGGCTTCTTGCTCAAACAATTCATGAGAGCTCAGATAACTGAAAGAATGGTAAGCACACGAACCAACTAAAGTAATTTTTTCTTTATTAACATTTTCCTGTATTTCCAGTAATAGGTCAGAATCAGTTGATTCCAAATTATCCAGAAATGAAATGCTGAAATAAACTAAAGGCTTCATTCCCTTATCAGCCACTTTTAATATTGTTTTAAGCCTGGGCTTAATCGTCTGCTTGTACAAACCATTAAATTTTTCTTCAGTCTTTGCATTATCCACATAGGGTTTTTGAATACCTATCTCTAAAAATGAAAGCCTGTTGAGTTCAATCGGATGGTGAAAATGTATGATTTGATAATTATCCATTAGATACTATTTTCAAATATGTTAAGAATTTTGTCTACAGAACCATTCCAGGTTCTATGTTTAATGGATTCCTGATTTTTAATTGCCTTAGATTTAGACTCTTCAGTGTTTTGTAAAATTTTTATAATCCTTTGCGCATATAATTTGGGATCTGACTTATTGATAAGTTCCGCTTCGGGTAATACTTCCTTAACCCCACATTCAGCTGATAAAACTACTGGTAAGCCAACCTGTGCAGCCTCCATTGCGCTCAGTCCGAATGGATCGGAGTGAGAGGGCATTACAAAAATGGCAGATTCTGACATTAGATCAAATAGTTCTGGCCTGGATAAATATCCGGTAAAATGAAATTTATCCAATAAGCCTTCTTCTATGCATTTACTTATTAGTGCCTCAAACAGTTCTCCTTCGCCTGCCATTACAAACCTTAGATCTTCTGCCTTTTTATTGAGGATTTTTGCAATTTCAATAAATTCCATGGCTCCCTTTTGAGTACATAATCGCCCTGCAAAAAGAATGATTGGTTCAGTAAAAGGGGAGTTAATTCTTTTGAATTCAGTAGCTTCTATGCCATGGTGCACTACCCTTATTTTTTTTTCCGAAATATTGTAATTTTTGCTAATTATTTCTGCATGATAATTACTTACTGCAATTATGGTAGTGGCGGCTTCCAGCCCTTGCTTCTCCAACTTATATAGCCAGGAATTACTTTTTTTGCCAGTTCTGTCATAATCTAATGCATGAATATGAAGTATAAGTGGCTTCTTAAATTTGTTTTTTAAGATTATAGCAGCGGGTATTGACATCCAATCGTGCGCATATATAACATCAAACTCTACTTGCTCGCCTTTTTCAATTAGACTATCAGTATATTCACTTAATGCTTGTTGAATATAACTGCTTTTCTCTGAACTTTCTTCCACTTCTTCCTTTTGTAAATAGAAGTAGGGGTCCAGGCTGCTTTTTACATTCACATGCACAATATCGGCCTGTACGTCTCTTGTAGCACCTAATTTATTGCCAATGTAAACAGTTTCTACTTCAGGATTTGATTTTCCATTTTCACCTATCGCATTCAACGATTCAGGTGAGAATAATTTGAGATCAACTTTTTTCGATAGTTCCCTAGCAATTTGATTACAAGCAACGCCTAATCCGCTATTACTTTTGTTTGGTTCTCCCGGCCCTATCATTAAAATTTTCATAAAGCTTCTTATTTTAAGGTTGTTTCCAGCTAATTAAATTCAACTAAACTCAATACTGTTAAAATTTTTAGGGATTAAAATTTTAATCTTTTGATTTTCAACAGTGTATTGAGCGTCATTACCATCTACTGTAATTTTCTGAATATTGTTGTCAAAGCCATGCAAAAATAATTCAAAACCCTTATTGCCGGCATCATAAGAACCTTCAATATTTTGATGTAATTTGATTATCCCTCCATCGTAAGATTGTGTAAATTTTCTAACTGTGTAAATGCCATTATCGAAGTCTTTCGTAATTCCATCATCTTCATAAAATACTGAGGTGGTTTCTTTATTGGCTTTGTAGCAATGTAAAGTTATATATTCAGGAGTAAATTCATCAGTATATTGCATTGCAGGTTGCATTGGAATAATCGCTCCCGCCTTAATAAATAGTGGGATTTGATCTAAAGGAGTAGCAACAGTTATCTCTTTTTTTCCTGTAAACAATTCATCTGTCCAGTAACTAAACCATTCGCCTTCAGGTAAATACATCACCCTGGTTTTTACTCCTTCTTTTGAAACCGGGCAGATCAATAGATGATCACCTAAAAGAAATTCTTCTTCTCTGTGTAAGGTTTCCGGATCATTTTGGAATGCCATACTGATGGATTTCAGCATCGGAATGCCGTCTTCAGCGTATTGCCAAAATGAAGTATATAAGTATGGGAGCAATTGGTAGCGGAATTCAATAAATTTTCTAACGATGTTTAAATATTTATCTTCAAATTTCCATGGTTCCTTATCTCCGTGGTCCCCAGAGGAATGAGTTCTGAAAAACGGATGAAAGGTAGCTAATTGAATCCAGCGTGTATACAATTCACCATTTGGTGAGCCAATAAAGCCGCCAACATCTGAACCTGCAAATGAAATACCTGAATTACTTAATCTCTGGCACTGTACATTGGCTAAATGCAAATGTTCCCACGAAGCCACATTATCCCCTGTCCACACTGAACTAAACCTTTGAACTCCAGCATAGGCAGATCGGGTGATTGTAAAACTTCTTTTATTTCCGGCAAATTGTTCCAGACCATTATATGTAGCCCTTGCCATCTGCATGCCGTATACGTTATGTCCTTTTCTATGGCTGCAAGGGTGTCCATCGTAATCGTGCCTTACGTCCCTCGGAAACGTTCCTTCTTCAAAAACTGCTGGCTCATTCATGTCATTCCAAACTCCCCCAACACCATCCTGCGATAGGCCTGCAAACAGACCAGACCACCATTTCCTCGCATCAGGATTTGTAAAGTCAGGAAAGTGACAAGGGCCTGGCCATACGCTGCCTTTAAAACGAGCACCATCCATTCTCGTGCAAAAGTAATTATGATATACTCCCTGCTGATAAATATTGTAAAGTGGGTCTATTTTAATACCCGGATCTATAATCACAATTGTTTTAAAGCCATCAGCCTTTAAGTCTGCAATCATTTTTTGCGGATTGGGAAAACGTTCGTTATTCCAGGTAAAACACCTGTAGCCATCCATATAATCAATATCAAGGTGGATTACATCGCAGGGTATCTTCTTTTCTCTAAATGTTTGTGCTAATTCGCGCACGGTACTCTCAGGATAATAGCTCCATTTACTTTGGTGGTAACCTAAAGCCCATTTTGGTGGCATAGGAGATTTACCTGTAAGCTCTGTATAATTTTTTACTACATTTGTAAGCTCAGGTCCGTAAATAAAATAATAGCGCATTTCTCCACCCTGGGCCCAAAAACTTACAGCCTCTTCTCTTTCTTTACCAAAATCAAAGAAAGTTCTAAATGAGTTATCCATGAAAATCCCATACCCTTTTCCATCGGTTAGACCTGTAAAAAATGGAATGTTTTTGTAAACAGGATCCGTATCATTGCCGTAGCCATAGCAATCAGTACCCCATAATTCCCTTCTGCTTCCGGACAAATTTAACTTGCCTGTTTTATCACCTAAGCCATAATATTTATTCTCTCTCTTCGATTTGATAGTGGAGATTACCACATGGCCACCAAAGCGTTTTTCCTCTTTCCAGTGATACCCTTTCTCATCTTCGACTAAGATATTTCCATTGATGTCGGTAATTTTAATTTTACTATCAGCCTTATTTACGAAGCATTTAATTTTTGAAGTACTTATAATCAAATGTTCTAAATCACTCTCAAACCTGAAGGAAGTTTCAAGAATCTCAAATTCCGGATCAATAGCATAGGAAAAATCATCTTCAAAATAACCATCATTGGCATATCTAAATTTGAGGATGGAATCGCTAATAATACTAATTTGCAAAGTGCAAAATTGGGAGAAAATTTTTATTTTTTGTTTCTTTTGTTTCCAACTTATGATCCCTCCGGAAAAGAATTCCTCTTCTTTTAAATCCTTAAACTTTTCAATGTAATTGCCTTCAAAATTTTGATCTTTTTCCTGGGCTATATCTTTATGCTCTTCCATTTTTTACTTAATTAGAGTATCCAACAAATATTGACGTTAAACACTTTACAAATTAAAGACTTATTGTATTTTCTACACTAAGTATTCGATTTTATTTTTTCAGGGAAATCTATTTTAATTTAATTATTCTCTACTCTTATCAAAATCATTTTTTAAATTAAAGTCTAGTTTTACGTATAACTTAAACCTACACTTATATTCCTAAGTACAATACATAAAAACTAAGATTTCTATCACTTATAATGACCTTACAATGGATAAAGCTGAATCATTAAACACCAATAATCATATTTTAACGGAAATTGCCTGGGAAGTTTGTAATCAGGTAGGTGGAATTTATACTGTAATTAGGTCTAAGGCACCTGAAATGGTCAAAAAGTGGGGTGACAATTATTTTCTGCTAGGTCCTTATGTTGCGAAAGAAGCATCAACTGATTTTGAAGAATCTGAATTAGAACATAATGTTCTGAATGAGGCAATACGTGTTTGTAGAGAAAAAGGACTTGATATTAAAACTGGTCACTGGTTAGTATCTGGAAGACCTCAAACAATACTTTTTAATCATAAAGCAGCATTTAATGAATTAGCGAATATAAAATATTATTACTGGCAGAATCACGCGATAGATTTTAAAAATCATGATCCGTTGATGGATGAAGTACTGGCATTTGGTTACATGACTCACATTTTTTTATCTGAACTTACCAGAGCGGCATTAAATGCGAATTTAAAACCTTTAGCTCATTTTCATGAGTGGATGGCGGGCAGTGCAATTCCTAATTTGCGAAGGGATCAGGTACCTTTACAAACTGTATTCACTACCCACGCTACGTTGTTAGGTAGGTACTTGGCCATGAATGATCCTCAATTTTACGATCATCTTTCATTTTTGGATTGGCATAAAGAAGCGCAACATTTCAACATTGAAGCTAATGTGAAATTAGAACGAGCTTGTGTACATGGATCTCATGTTTTTACCACAGTAAGTGAGGTAACAGGTAAAGAATGTTTTCATTTGTTAGGGAGAAACCCTGACGCTATCTTACCCAATGGATTAAATATTGAGCGGTTTTCTGTACTTCATGAAGTACAGAACCTCCATCATAATTTTAAAGAATTGTTGGAGCAATTTGTAATGGGACACTTTTTTCAAAGTTATTCTTTTGACCTGAATAAAACCATGTATTTTTTCACGTCTGGAAGATTTGAATTTACCAACAAGGGTTATGATTTAACCCTTGAAGCTTTAGCTCGTTTAAATCATCGGTTACAATCTGCAAATTCATCATTAACTGTGGTAATGTTTTTTATTACCAAGCAGCCAGTACATTCTATTAATCCGGAAGTGCTGAATGCCCGGGCAATGTTGGATAAGATAAATTATAACTGTAATGCAATAGTAGATCAAATTAAAAACAGGCTGTATAGACAGGCAGCAGCAAGTAGGGGAGACCATAAATTACCAAACCTAAATGAAATGGTAGATGATTATTGGAGACTGAGGCATAGAAGAACCATACAGTCATGGAAGTCAGATAGTTTGCCTGCGGTGGTCACCCACAATTTAGTAAATGATGAAGCTGACCCGGTGCTCAATTTCTTACGCAGTTCCAATATGGTCAACAAGAAAGAAGATAATGTAAAGATTGTTTATCATCCGGACTTCATATCAT
The DNA here is from genome assembly GCA_963803685.1 of uncultured Cytophagales bacterium. Taxonomy (GTDB): domain Bacteria; phylum Bacteroidota; class Bacteroidia; order Cytophagales; family Cyclobacteriaceae; genus Marivirga. The sequence continues at coordinate 4,507,581 of CAWDNW010000001.1, read as the reverse complement.
CTACTAATCCTTTGTTCGGGATGGAATATGACGATTTTGTGAGAGCGTGCCATCTAGGGATATTCCCTAGTTACTACGAACCATGGGGATATACACCTATTGAGTGTTTGGCTCGTGGGGTAGCTGCTGTAACATCTGATTTATCAGGATTTGGGGATTATTTAAAAAATATTCCAATAGCTGATGAAGAACACGGTTTATATCTGGTAAAGCGAGCAGATAAAAGTTTTGATGAATCAGCTGATGAACTAGCTGACATTATGTGGAGATATATACAAGTGAGCAGTAGAGATAGAATAGATATGCGTAATAAATCCGAAGATTTATCAGAAGAGTTTGACTGGAAAAATTTATACAATGAATATGAAAAGAGCTATAAGATGGCTTTAAAAACACTTTTTTAAATTAAAAACAACAATAATGAACCAGGAATTAAAAGAAGAAATTAGTAAATCAGGGAAATCTTTAAAAACTATTGAAGAACAGCTTAAAAGATTCGAAAATGGGTTTCCTTATTTGCCAATTCAAAGGCCTGCCACTGTTGGTGATGGCATAATAAAATTGAAAGATGATAGCTTACAGCAATATATCTCATTCTTTGAGAAAAGAGCTTTGGACTATGAAATTCTCAAATTTATCCCAGCTAGTGGTGCAGCCAGCAGAATGTTTAAAAATTTATACGCCTTTTTAGATCAGGAAGAATTAAAAGCTGAAACAGATGATTTCTTAAAAATATTTTTCAGTAATATTCATCAATTTGCATTTGCCAGTGCTTTAAATGAAGTACTTACCAAAAAAGGGAAAAGTTTAAATAAGTGTTTAGAAGACAAGCAGTACCATCAAATTGTTAATTTCTTATTGAGTGAAGATGGTCTAAATTATGGTAATTTGCCTAAGGGATTATTGGAGTTTCATCAGTACGGGGAGGTGGCTAAAACGCCTGTTGCTGAGCACTTCACCGAAGGAGAAAATTATGCTTTTGGCAAGGATGCAAAAATAAGATTGCATTTTACTGTTTCTCCGGAACATCAGAAAGCATTTGAAAAGCATGTAGACGGAATAAATACGGGAGGCGGAAATTTTGAAATCACCTTCTCTCAACAGAAACCTGAAACTGATACTATAGCTGTATCTCCTCAGAATGAGCCTTTTTCTGAAAAAGATGGAAGTGTATTATTCAGACCAGCGGGACATGGTGCTTTACTAGAAAATTTGAATGATTTAGATGCTGATATCGTTTTTGTTAAAAATATTGATAATGTTGTACCAGATCATTTAAAACAGGATACTATAACTTACAAAAAGGCGCTAGGTGGTTTATTAATGCATATTCAATTAAAAGTTTATTCCTTTCAGAATAAATTAGAGCGTAATATTTCCGAACTAGAGCTGATTGAAGTTGAGAATTTTGCTAAAAATGATCTTTCACTCGTATTTAAATCTGATTATGCAAATCTGCCATTTAGTGAAAAAGTAGCCTATGTTGCTTATTTGCTACATAGGCCTATAAGGATTTGTGGTATGGTGCCCAACACTGGAGAGCCAGGAGGCGGCCCTTTTTGGGTGAAGGAACCGAATGGGGCTTTGTCTCTGCAAATAGCGGAAACCTCACAAATTGATCCTGTAGATGCACATGCTCAGCAGGCTTTAAATGCAGCAACACATTTCAATCCGGTAGACATAGTTTGTGCTTTGAAGGATCGGCATGGAAGGAAGTTTGACCTGATTGAATTTCGTGATCCGGAGACTGGTTTTATCACAGAAAAATCGAAAGATGGAAAGTCACTTAAAGCTCTGGAACTTCCAGGACTTTGGAATGGCGCTATGTCAAACTGGATCACATTATTTGTAGAGGTACCACTAATTACTTTCAACCCTGTAAAAACGGTCAACGATCTTTTAAGAAAAGAGCATCAGGGAGTATAAACTTAATATTAATTTTTTGAGTTGGGACCTGGGATAGCATTATGCTTTTCGAGGTCTCGTACTTTTATTATTTCCCTTTACTAGACATTAAGACATGTCTGCAAAATGTTATTTTTAAAGTTTAGAAGCGACCTCATTTTGCTTCTGATCCTCACCAATCATTTCTAACTGCCTCAAAGCTGAATTGGCAATTTGAGTGAAACCTATTTATAAAGCTGCCTTTACTTTGGTAATTAAAAGATCTTTATCCAGGGAATCCACCTCTTTTAAATGGTTATCAATAAGAGCTATTATAGTGCGGAATTGAGACTTTTTACCAAGAACTGCTAATTTGTATTGAAGGTAAGTGGTCGTATTTATTTGATTATCCAGTGCTATTTGAAGAGCTTTATTATAATATTGTAGAGCACTATCATACTCATTATTGGAATAAAATGCTATTCCTTATTGTGCGGTTGCTTCTGCCTTAAGCTCCGCATTTTTACTTTTCTCTGATAAAAAGTAATTAAATTTAGCTGTTTTAGAAGATAATGAAATATTATTATGCCAATTTTCTGAAGAAATATTGAGACAGTAACGAATAGAATCCTCCAGATTGCTCAATTGTTGAGGTTGACAAAAGGTAGGTATACTCTTGAGCAAAAGGTAGAAAATGAATAGCTTACCTAAGGCACACCTAATATGGGAACTTTTAATTTGTAATTTTAGAGCTGCGCATTATTTCATTATAAATTGTATTAAATTTCAAAAAAATTCATGTAAATATCTTTTAGAGCTCCAAGTTTTCGATGAACTGCTTCTTAGACAAATTAAGGAACGGATCCATGACAAATTAATAACATTTATTTCCTATAGTTGGTAACAACAAGATAGGGGTTAAATCTTGAAATATTGTCTTATTTATGATATTGAATAAAGCCGACCTCTGTTGTTCTAATTTATCTATTCCGAAACGATTTGAATAATCAACCTTATAATCAATTCGTGCAATAAAATACAATTGTATTTAAATTCTATTAGGCCTAAATCTGCCCGCAATTATTTACACGTAAGTATCAAGAGTAGATAATTTTGCAAGTATAAAATATAAGTTTTGGAAGCTGATGTAATATTTAGGTTATTATTTTATTCGGTTCTTGAATATTTAACTGTAGTTTTGCTCTTTGAAGACGTATGTTCAAACTTGTAATTAATAGTCGCAAGCTTGGATTAATAAAAAATAATACTTCTAATTTTTGAAATATGAAGAGAATTTTACTTTTAGTAATAATATTTAGTTTAGTAGTTTTAGAGGGGTTTGGACAGGATGTTTATTTTTCAGTTCCAGCAGGAGGAAACTGGAACACTGCTGCAACTTGGGGCACAGAACCATTTGGAGCTGGAGGAGCTGGAATTCCTGGGCCTAGTGACATTGCAATAATATTGGGAGATGGAGCAGGGGGTGGAGCAGTAGCTGTAAATACTAACGTAACAGTGGGAGACCTATACATCCAATATGATAATGACAATTTATTAACTAAAGGGGGCTTTTTTACTTCAAGTTTCATTTTAACTATCAATGGCCAATTAGGTGGAGTTGATTTTATAGGAATTGGTGATTTTGCTTCACCAATCACAAATGTGATAACCTCTAATAATAGGTTGACTTTAGTTTTTACTGGATTAAACGTGGAAATTGGCACTTCTTTCAATCCTGTTATTACATCATGGAGTCATGTTGCTCCTTTTCCGAATCTCAGGTTTAATTTAGCAAATCCAAATTTTGAAGTTCAAATTGAGGACGTAGCTATTTTAGGTTTAGCTAACAGAATTGAAGCAGGCAATGTAAGAATTTCCCAAGGTTTTTCGTTAATAGATAATGGTTCAAATGCGAGGCTAACTGTCAACGAAGGAGCTAACTTGATAGTTGAGGGAGCAATAAATGGTAATGGTAACAATGATTCCAAGATAGGGGACATCGTGATAAACGGAAATTGTACTACAGGTTCGTCTGGTTATATTAACTCACAAGGCTTCACTTTAGGTTCAACCGGAAACTTTACTGTAAATTTTATAGGTACTAACCAGCAGAGCGGCTGGTGGTTTGGTGGAGGAATAAATGCACCCAATGCTCCAATCATCAACATAGGCTCAACCTTCAATTTTAGAGCCAACAGCAATCAAAATATTCCAGCAATTACTTTCGGAAATTTAAGGTTAGAAGCACCTTTTGTAGCCGCTAACAAGAATTTACAATCAGGCTCTTTAAATGTTCAAGGTAATTTATTTTTAGAGTCTTCTAATGTGACTTTTAATACTTCAGGTTCAACCTCTGGAATACAAATCGGGGGAAATGTAACTAATAATGGTACCTGGAACCCAACGCAATTGGTAAGGTTTAATGGAACAACCGCTCAAACGATTACGGGTGGAAATCCAATCACATTTTCTGGAGGAGTAAGATTTGAAAACACTTTGGCTACAGTTTCCTTACTGAACCAAAATATGACTGTAGAAAATGAAATAGATATTGATCCGGGTGCTACTTTCAATCCAGATGATCGAAATGTGAACTTAAATGGAAATTTAGTAAACGATGGTACCTTGGTGGCTGGGACAACTAATTCTTTATTTTCTATAAATGGAATAACAGAAATTTCAGGAGTAGGCTTAACAAATTTTAGAAATTTAACTATTTCAGCGGCTGGTGATTTAATGGCTCCTTTTGAAGGGGATTTCACAGTGCGCTCCAATTTTACCAATAATGGAACGTTTGATTCTAATTCTGGCACCGTAATTTTTTCAGGGTCATTACCTAAAAGAATCCAAGGAAGTAATTTGATTGCTTTTCATAATCTTAATGTTACAAATAGTGCTAACTTAACTGTTCAAGGTAATGCTGACTTACATAATATATTAACATTAGACAATGGTGTTACTTTTGATGCAGATGGCACAGGTTCAGGTGTCTTCACTTTAAAATCAACAGCTTTAAGAGATGCAGCTATTGGTAACATTGGTACTGCTATTGTTTCAGGTAACTTCACTATTGAAAGGTGGATTGAAAGGAGAGATCCTACTTTAAATAGAGGTTATCACATTGTTGGCTTTCCAGCCACAGGGGTTACGGTTGCTGACATTCAAAATGAATTGCCTATAAATGGCAATTTTTCTGGAGCTAGTGGTTATAGCGTAGGGGGAATTAAACCTAATAATCCTAGTTTGTATAGGTATGTGGAAAATGTGAACGGTAGTTTTACACAGCAGCAACGTTATGTAGCATTTCCTCCATCAACAAACACCACACCATTTACGGCAGGTGAGGGGTATCATTTATTTACTTTTACAGGTTTAGCACCTACAACTATTAATGGTAGAGGTGCTCTATTTAGAGGTGATTTTAGTAGAAGCTTAACTTATACTGGGTCTGATCCTGACGCTGGCTGGCATACTATCGCCAACCCTTACCCTGCACCAACTGACTGGTCTCAATGGACAAAAACTAATATTGAAGGGTCCACCGCTTATTTATTTGATCCTCAAAATGGACAGTATATTGCATTGGATGGAAGCAGTCAACAATTAATTTCACAAGGGCAAGGAGTTTTTGTTAGGGTAAATAATGGCGGTGGTAGTGTAGCTGCCACTGAATCCACTAAAGTAACAGGTGTTACTCCAACATATTACAGAGAGCAAAATAAGCAATTGGAGAGATTTGAAATTATTTTAAGGAAGGACACCATTGAAGATATTAGTATTGTTAGTCTAGTAGATGGGGCAACGGAGGCTTACGAACCTGAGTTTGATGCGACTAGACTTTTGAATATAAAGGAAACCTTGTCAACATTATCTTCAGATGGGAGAGCTTTAAAAGTGAATAGAATCGGTAAGCAAATTGCAAACACTTCATGCTCCAGATCGATATTATTAAATATGGAACAAATGGTAACAGATGTGGAGTACTTTATTGAGTTTAGAGATTTAGAATATGTTTCAAATTATCAATTTGTACTTGTAGACCATTATCTTGATCTCACAATTCCAGTGAATTCACAGTCGTCAATTTCCTTTAATGTAAATGAAAATCCAATGTCCAAGGGAGGAGAAAGATTTGAGTTAGTACTTGAAGGAAAAGAGCCAAATCAGATTAATTTAACCGGAGGATCTGTATGCCCAGAACAAGATGGTATTTTGTATTTTGGAAATACTCAACCAGATATTCTATATAAAATTTATAAAGATGGGTCAATACTTTCCACATTTTTAGGAACTGGTGAAGCGCATAATATCCAGATTGATAACCAATATTTATTTACTGGAGAAAATCTAGTTAATGTGTACGCTGCAAATGGCGGTTGCGATTCTGTCAATATAGGAAGTGAGATTATACATTTAGTAGAGCCTCTTATTTTTGACAATTTGGTTTCAGGTTCCATGATTTGTAAGGAGGAAACATTTGCCACTTTTGAAGTAGATACTCAGGCAGGAAGCAATTATTATGTGCTGCAAAGTAATGACACCTTAGTAAGTTTCGAAGGATCTGGTGAACCTTACTCTGGACAAATTGCTACTTCTTATTTGTCAGAAGGAATAAATACACTTAGAATTGGTGTTGAGAAAGATGAATGTCAGTCAGGTATTCTGGAGCAGGAATTAATTATTACTGTAGATGCTTTAAATATTGATCAAACTGTAAATTATTATGGAAATTCCACATGTGACAAATCTAAAGGTGAAGTAGTTATAAATACGCAGAATCATATCACTTATGAAATTTTTAAAGGGACTCAGTTAGTTGCAAGTGTTTTAGGGACTGGTGAAGAAATTAAAACGTCCATTAACGAGAGCCTATTAAATGAGGGTATCAATGAATTTAAGATATTTGCTAAATACGGATCTTGCTCTACCTATGAGTTTACTGAAATGGCTCAAATAACTGTAAATTTGCTAGACGCTCCTCAAATTAATTTATCTGGAAATATTCTGGAAAGTTCGATCGAGGCTGATGTTTACACATGGTTTTTTAATGGTAAAATAATAGATAATGAAACTTCTAAAATTATTGTTGCAAGAAAGGCTGGGGTTTATTCATTGAAGATTAGTATGGGAGATTGTTCCTTGTCAAGTAGCTCAGTTGAAATTACTGAAACGATATTATCTTCAAATGATGCAATAGCCAAGGCTGTAACTATTTATCCAAATCCTGTAAGTGATATTTTACGTATATCTGTGAAGGATGTAAATGAAGTAAAAGTTACTATCTTTACAGTTTCAGGTCAATTTGTAACTAAATACTTATTAAAAGGGTATGAAAATGAAGTTGATCTGTCGAAACTAAGTAAGGGTACTTATTTGATTCAACTGAATACCGACAAGGGAACTACTACAAAAAGAATTGTTAAAAACTAGAACCACTATTCAATGAATAGCAAAAATGTAATAAAAAAGGTTAGCTTTTGCATACTGCTTACTTTTCTTGGATTATTATTGTTTTCAAATGCAAACGCTCAGCCTGGCCCACCTCCAGACCCGGAAAGTAACCCTGTACCAATAACAGGAATTGAATATCTCATTGCCGCAGGAGCGGCTTTTGGTGCTAAAAAAGTGTACGATAAAAGAAAGAGAAAGTAACGTAGCTCACTACTGATTTAGAATTAAATTCTAAGTGAATCGCCATTGCAAAATTGTTTCATTTGCGATGGCTTTTTTATTTTAATCCAGTAATTTTCAAATTATCATGGAGGCACTAATGTGTAAAATAAATCTAACTTATTTATTTTATTATTGATTATTCCATTTATATTTGTAATAAACCAGTATTTATCTTTATTCCTGTTGTGAAAACGAAACTATTACCTCGAAACAAATGCTTGTTTGCTATATGGGCAGTCATGTGTAGTAGTACTTTGTTTGCACAACCAGACTTGCCTCCTAATCCACCGGAAAACCCTGTACCCATTACCGGAATTGAGTATTTGATTGCTGCAGGAGCTGCTTTTGGTGCTAAAAAGCTTTTTGATAAAAGAAAGGAGAAGTAATTAATTATAGTTTAGTAAAAGAACATATAGCTGATCACTATTGCGGTAATAATTCCCACTACATCAGCAATTAACCCGCATGTAACAGCATAGCGAGTGTTCTTTATATTTACTGCTCCAAAATAGACTGCCAGCACATAAAATGTGGTTTCGGTGGAACCTTGCAACACGCTCACCACCCTTCCTACAAAGGAATCAGCTCCGTAAGTCTCCATTACATCCAACATCATTCCTCGCGCTCCACTGCCGCTCAATGGTTTCATTAATGCCGTAGGGATAGATGGAACAAAATCAGTATTTACACCTAGAAAAGTAAAAAAGCTTTCCAATCCATTTTTGACTAAGTCCATTGCACCTGAAGCTCGAAACACTCCTACAGCTATCAAAATGGCAACCAGGTATGGGATAATAGTTATTGCATATTTAAATCCCTCTTTAGCCCCCTCAATAAACGACTCATACACATTCACTTTTTTCCTTATTGCCATTATGATGAATATGATAATAATAGAAAAAATGATGAAGTTGGCTATTGTAGAGGATATAGGTCCTATCTCAGCCTGACTCAAGCTGGTAAAAAACCAGATGATACCTGCTATCAGTAAACTTACTGTGCCAAGTGATAAAATGATGTGTTTATTAAAAAAATTGATTCTCTGAGCTATGCCCACTGCCACTAATCCGGCAAATGTTGAAAAAAAAGTAGTAAGTAAAATGGGAATAAAGATGTCTGAAGGATCTGCAGCACCCATTTGTGCCCTATAAACCATAATGCTAATAGGTATCAGTGTGAGTCCTGAGGTGTTAAGCACCAAAAACATTATTTGAGCATTAGTCGCGGTGTCCTTATTTGGGTTTAGCTCCTGCAAGCTATGCATTGCCTTTATTCCCAAAGGTGTGGCAGCATTGTCCAACCCTAACATATTAGCTGAAATGTTCATGAGCATAGCGCCCATAGCAGGATGGTTTTTTGGCACTTCTGGAAATAATCTAGAAAATAAGGGAGAGGTAATTCTGGAAAGTACGTTGACCATTCCTCCATTTTCACCAATTTTCATAATTCCCAACCAAAGGGTCATGACTCCTGTAAGGCCCAGAGAAATTTCAAAACCAGTTTTTGCCATATCAAAAGTGGCCTGGGTTAAGGCAGGGAAAATTTCCATGTCTCCCATGAAAATCCACTTCACTAAGGCAAATACAAATGCTATTAAGAAGAAGGCAATCCATATATAGTTTAAAACCATAGCTGCAATTACTTATTAAAAAGTTAATTATACAACGGATAGCTTAGCAATAATTTTTTAAAGAAAATAATCACCTTGTTCCTGCTCAATGTAAAAACATTAAGCTCTTATGGTATAAAAACAAATAACATTCAGAGAAAAAACAGCAGTGCTAAGCTTATATTGGCTCTTAATTGTGCAGGTTATTCTATGCGCTCAATTTTAGCTCCCAAGGCTTGTAGCCTGGTATCAATATTCTGATAGCCTCTGTCAATCTGCTCCACATTATGAATTGTGCTCTCTCCGTCAGCCGATAGTGCAGCTATTAACAGAGATACACCTGCGCGAATATCGGGGGATGTCATAGAAATACCTCGTAAATTGATTTGTCGGTTTAAACCAATAACGGTTGCTCTATGTGGGTCGCACAATATAATTTGAGCTCCCATATCAATAAGCTTATCAACAAAAAACAGTCGGCTTTCAAACATCTTCTGGTGAATAAGCACAGTGCCCTTTGCCTGTGTAGCTACAACAAGCATTATACTGATCAAATCAGGAGTAAAACCTGGCCAGATAGCATCAGCAATGGTCATGATAGAACCGTCAATAAAGGTTTCTATTTCGTAGTTTGTCTGAGAAGGAATGTAAATATCATCTCCTCTGAACTCCATTTTTATACCCAAACGCTTAAATGTATCAGGGATGATTCCTAAATGCTCAATCCCCACATTTTTAATGGTAATCTCAGATTGAGTCATGGCAGCTAGCCCTATAAAGCTACCAATTTCTATCATGTCGGGTAACATCGTGTGCTCTGTGCCCTTTAGCGATTTTACTCCCTCTATTATAATAAGGTTAGAGCCTATCCCTGTAATTTTAGCCCCCATTCTGTTCAGCATTTTACATAACTGCTGTAAATAGGGCTCACATGCGGCATTATAAATAGTCGTTTTACCCTCCGCCATACATGCTGCCATAACTATATTGGCTGTACCTGTCACGGAGGCTTCATCTAAATGTATATATGCTCCTTGCAAGGAAGAAGCGTCTATATGATAATAACTGCTCTTGCTGTCGAAGAGAAATTTTGCGCCTAATTTTTCAAATCCGATAAAATGGGTATCCAATCTTCTGCGGCCTATTTTATCTCCTCCTGGTTTGGGAATCATTGCTTTGCCAAAACGAGACAATAAAGGACCTAATAGCATAATAGATCCTCTTAAAGAAGCTGCTTTTTTTGTATATTCAGGAGTGCCGAAATAATCCAAATCTATTTTTTCAGACTTAAACTCATAAGATTCATCCCCTAATTTTTTCACAGATACACCCAAATCGCTTAATAGGTCGATGAGTTTTACCACATCTACAATATTAGGTACCTTATGAATAGTAACGGTTTCTGGAGTTAATAGAACGGCACATAAAATTTGTAATGCTTCGTTTTTAGCGCCCTGTGGATGAATTTCACCAGAGAGTTTTTGTCCCCCGGTAATCTTGAATGATGCCATTAATTAATTTCTTCTTTTTTTATAATTCTGTTTTTTGCCTTTATGATTGGTAGGTCTGGGACGGGTATTGTCCTTATAAATCACATCGAAAGCATTATTATCTTTAACCTCTTTTATGTCGACACTTAATTGGCCGCCAGACAACTGCTTAATATTATCTGCCACAGCTTCTTCCGTTACATTATCTCGATTCCACGTGCTATAAAAGGTTTTCATTAATCTGCCAATGTACAGTATGGCTGCATTTTTTTCTTCTCCCTCTTCCAGTGCTATGGCTTTCTCAACCAGTAACTCAACATTTCTACCGTAATGCTTGAATTTTACTTCATTAGTCACATACTTCACTCTGGCCGGTTTCCTACCTAAAATTTCTTTCGCGGGCATTGGATATGGACTATCAACATCTAAATCAAAATCTGACATGATATATAAGTCATCCCAATACTTCTGCATATTTTCCTGATTAACGTCTTTAGGACCATTGCTCAATTGCTTTATAAGATCTACAACAGTGTAGGCCATTTGAGTTCTGGTTTCTTTGTCCTCTACGGTTCGTAAGTGTTTCACAAGCATTTGAACATTACGTCCATATTCTTTCAATTTCATATCAGGTCTTTGAGTATTGTAATCTAACATAGTATTTTCCTCTTAACTGAACAAAGTTAGAAAAATAGATATAAATAATAGCCTAAACAACTTATCAGTTTTATAAATAGTATGATTTAATATGTTTTATTATTCTGTTTATGAAAAACCTCAAATCATTTGCTATGTTCCATTTATACTATTTGGTTTTTAATTTTCACATTACTAAGGATTTATTGCTTCATATAAAACGAACATTAAATTTCATCAGCTAAAAAGTGCATCTCATATAATAATAATTGTCAGATTAAATGGAATTGCTCATTTTAGAGTTTTAAAGAATTTTAAAATATAACTATGAAAATAAAAATCACTTTTTTAGTCATTTTGGGGCTTTTAACAAACTCCTTAAGTATGGCACAAAGCGACCGATGGCAGCAAGCTATACAATATGAGATGGAAATTGATATGGATGTGGAGAATCATCAATTTACCGGTACTCAAAAAATCAAGTATTTTAATAATTCACCCGATACTTTAAAGAATGTTTATTACCATCTATACTTTAATGCTTTTCAACCGAATAGCATGATGGATGTTCGTTCCAGAACCATTATGGATGCTGATCCAAGGGTGAGCGCTAGAATTCTGGAGCTTTCAGAAAGTGAAATAGGTTATCAAAAAGTAAAATCCTTAAAGCACAATGGTAAATCTGTGCAATTTGCAGAAGAGGGTACAATTTTAGAAGTAACGCTGGAGAAGCCAATTCTACCTGGCAAAACTGCTGAATTTGCTATGGAGTTTGAAGCACAGGTTCCAGTTCAAATTAGAAGAAGCGGAAGAGATAATGCAGAAGGAATTTCTTATTCGATGGCGCAATGGTATCCTAAAATGGCTGAATACGATTATCAGGGCTGGCACGCAAATCCTTACATCGGAAGAGAATTTCATGGTGTTTGGGGCGATTTTGATGTTAAAATTACTATAAATAAAGACTTTATTTTAGGAGGAACGGGCTATGTTCAGAACCCGAACGAAGTAGGGCATGGATACCAGGATGAAGGTGTTAAGCCAGGAAAAGGTAAAAATAACAAACACACATGGCACTTTAAAGCGCCCAACGTAATAGATTTTATGTGGGCAGCAGATCCTGATTTTACTCATGACACTGCTCAGGTTCCTAATGGTCCAAAGCTTCATTTCTTATATCAGAAGAACGAGAAAACTGCAGAGAATTGGGAAAAATTAAGAGATTACACGGTGGCGGCATTCGAATACGCTAATAAAACCTTTGGAAAGTATCCGTATAAACAATTTTCAGTTATACAAGGCGGAGATGGCGGTATGGAATATCCTATGTCTACCTTGATAACAGGAGAAAGAAGTCTGCCAAGCTTGGTTGGAGTTACGGTGCACGAAATGTTTCATAGTTGGTATCAAGGGGTTTTAGCCACAAATGAGGCATTGTATGAATGGATGGATGAAGGGTTTACTTCTTTCGCTTCTTCAGAAACAATGAATGTAATTATGAATCAGGGACAGGATAATCCGCAATCCGGTAACTATAGAGGGTATAAATCACTAGCCACAAGTGCTTATGAAGAGCCAATGAGTACTCATGCAGATCATTATCATACGAATTTTGCATATGGTAGAGCAGCTTATTCAAAAGGAGCCACATTTTTAGGGCAGCTAAGGTATATAGTAGGTGAAGAAGTGTTTTACAAAGGCATGAGAAGATACTTTAACGAATGGAAATTTAAGCATCCTAATGATAATGACTTTATTAGAGTTATGGAAAAGGAAAGCGGAATAGAACTTGATTGGTACAAAGAGTATTGGGTTTATTCGACAAAAACTATTGATTATGCTTTTGAGTCAGTGTTAGAATCTGAAGGTAAGACATTTGTAACCTTAGAAAGAGTGGGTAAAATGCCGATGCCTGTAGAATTGACAGTGGAATATAAAGATGGTAGTAGTCAATTATACTATATTCCTTTAAGAATTATGAGAGGAAATAAAACATTTGGATCAGATGAAAATGTTAAAGTATTAAAGGACTGGCCATGGGTGTTCCCAACTTATACTTTTCAAATAACCGGAAAAGCCTCTGATATTAAGAGCATGGTCATTGATAAATATAATGGCATGGCTGATATTGAAGACGGTAATAATAGCTTTGACAGTGAAAAACATCTCAAATCTACTTTTGAATAGTTAATCTTTTATACAGTAACAACATGAAAAGCATACAATCATTTATTCAAAATGGATTGTATGCTTTTTTTATTTCTTGGTCTATTAAGACATTTGTTTGATCGCCTAAAAAATGAATTTAATAGAAAAGACGTGATTATTTCCCATATTTCCCCTTAGTATGAAATCCAGTTTAAACTTATTTAACGTAAATTTCAAAATAGAAATAGCTCAAAAAATATGGAAGATTTACTATCTCAGAAACTGAAGAAGACAATTCAGTGGAAGCAATTAATAAGTTTATTAGCACTTTATGCTTCTGTAATTATTGGATGGATCGCCTATCACAGATACCAGCCGGCTTTACTGGCAACCTTCAATATGAAAGAATTTGCACCACTTCTGATTTGGGCCCAGGCCATTATATTAGTAGTTACTCCACCATTAGCGGGTTATTTGGGCGATAAGTATAGAGATAGACTGGGAAACCGACTTCGAATTGTCACACTTGGAGTTAGTTTTGCTGCAATGATCTTTATGACGGTAGCTTTTACGCTCATCATAAATCCACCACAGGCTTTTGTGCTATATGCTTTGCCTATTTTAGTGGTATTATGGTTATTTGCCATGAGTTTATTTACAAGTCCTGCTATTTCTACTATTGAATTATTTTCTCCAACAACAAAACTTCCTATAACCGTAGCAGCACTCACCATTGTTTCAGATTTATTATATTCTTTAGAGCCTGTAATTGTTGATATCATTGATTTCTTAGGTGGTGCAGCCACTTTTGCAGTAGGAGGAATCATTGTTTCAGTTTCAGGTTACTTGTTGAGAAAAAATTCACTAGCAATCACAGTTGAAGAGCATGAAGTAAGACCTGACGATAAAAAACCGAAATCGCACATGGGAAAAATAATTCTTTTGGGGGTAGGAATGGGATTGTTTTCAGGTATAATCATAGAGGTTTTTCCTAATTATTTGAAGGTGTTGGAAACAACAGTGGGAATAAGCGGACAGTGGATATCTTCATTGGTTCTGGTACTTACTGCTATTTTTTCAATTATTATTAGTAGAAAAGTGTCTCAGCAGAACATTGTAAAATTACTAATAGTGGGTTTAATTTTTGCTGGTATCAGCACTGTTGGCGTATTTACAATTTCAAGTCATTCAATCATGCTTATTTGTTTAGTGGCCTTCGCTATTTTTTATGCGATGGTAAATGTTACTTCATTACCATTGGCGCTGCAGAATACGAGCATTAAAGAGAAAGTTTTTGGTGTGGGTATTTTTTTCTGCGGGTTTGAAATTCCTAATAGTGTGATTGATTTACTAACGATGTGAAATTTACCTGTTCAGCGGTGTTTAGTTAAAATAGGTAACAGGATAATATTCACTGACACCATATCTTGACTTGTTTTTTGATTATTAAAAAGCCTGATTTGAGTTGCTTCATTACTCAAATCAGGCTTTTATTTTTAATTTGAAATTTTACAGAGTTAAAAATAATTAGTTTTGAAGACTCATTCCATCTTCAAAGTATCGGCAGGATTATTTCTTTTGACTTTCCAAACCTGGCTTCCTACTGTTAGAAAAATTACCAATAACAGAATAATGGTGGAAGAGGCTATGGTGATGAAACCCACCCCTGAATGAAATGCATAAACCATATTCAATAAGCTTGAAATAGCCAATTGAGCCAAAATGCCTCCTATAATGCAAGAAATTATCCATAAGACGAGATATTTTTTAAATATCTTTTGAGCTAAGTGCATTATTGAAGCCCCTAATATTTTTCGAATACTAAAATCCTTCAGTCTTGCATTAATATTTAATGATACTAGACCAAATAAACCCATCGCAGAGATTAATATAGCGAGAATAGCAGTAAAAATCAGCATCTTACTAACCCCCTTAAAATCTTCAAAGTATATATCAAAAACCTCAGATTGAAGTTGACCCTGATACAAACCATCTTCTACTTTATTATGCCAAATAGTTTTCACCTTATCTTCTATTTTAGACTCTGTTCCAGCAGCTAATTTAGCTGTGAGATAAGTAAAATTGGTATCCGGAGCAATCATTAAAATAGTTGGATCAATAGAGAAAGTAAAGAAATGCGTGTGAAAATCTTTTACCACTCCAATAATTTGGTATTGTATGCTGTCTAAAGTAATCAATTCCTTTACCGGAAAGGTAAGTTCCATTTGATCCATGAAGCTTTCATTGACAAGGATACTTCTGGAAGCTTCTGTAACTAACTCTGCGTTAAAAAACCGACCTTCTTTTATTTGTAAACCCATCAATTTCGGATAATTAGCTGCACCTCTTAAAAGGTCTACAGTAAATTCTTTGCCTCTGATCACGATGGACTCTTCTTCTAGTCCATGCCCTATCATATCATTGCTACCTGCTAATTCTATCACTTCAGGTTGTTCAGCAAATGCCTCTCGTAAAGCTAAGTAATCATTCTTTGTGGGTACATTTACTACTATTTTGGCCTGGTTGTCATAGCCCCAATCACGTGTTGTATTTACCTGATTTGTATGCAAAACTGCAATGCCAGCCACAATGGTGATTATGGCCAATGTAAATTGAAAAGTAAGTAGGGCACCAGTTAGTCTATTTTTGCCGCCAATTCGTAGTTTTCCTGCAAAGATAGTAACAGGTTTAAAGGACGAAATATATATGGCTGGATAAATTCCAGAAACGAAAGTGATGAAGATCAACAGAGACAGTAAGAATGACAAAAGATATCGATTGTTGAGCAAATCTAGCTGGAGGTTTTTACTTGCCATCTGATTAAACCACGGTAAAAATAGTGTGGCTGCAATAATGCCGCCTAGTAGCAGCGCAAGAAAACAGGTAATTAAGTTTTCACTAAGGAATTGGAAAACCAGCTGACTCTTTTTGCTACCCATAACCTTCCTGATTCCAATTTCTTTAAGGCGTTTAGTTGCCATTAAAATGGAAATATTGATATAGTTAAAAACAGCTAAAACTAGCATGAAAAGGGCAATAGAAACCAGAAGTATTTGAGGAGCCATGCTGCCATAATTTACAGGGCCATTTTCCAGCGACTTTGCATTTTTCACTAAGGTGGTAAAGGGCTCTAACTGAAGATCAAGATAAGGTGCATCAATTAAAATTTCATTTTGCTTTCTTAGCATTCTTCCAAGTCCTGCCAAACTTTCCTGTGAATTAATTCTTTCTTCCATCTGTACAAAAACCCAGGAATTATGATCTTTCCATTGTTGGTTTAAGGAAATTTTGTCAATTTCACCAAACCAATTTTCGTTATTGACTAATATTTCAAAGTTGAACATGGCTGTTGAAGGTAAATCTTCCATTACTCCATCTACAACAAATTCCTTCGGATTACCTTTTATCATAATGCTTAATTCCTGACCGATTGGGTGAGAGTCACCAAAGAATTTTTTAGCTGCAGACTCGGTAATAATCACCTGGTAAGGCTCATTTAAAGCTCCTCCATAGCCTGCTTCCATTTGGTAGGAGAACATATCCAAAAAGGCAGGATCCACAAATAGCGTTCTTTCCATGAAAGATTCGTTTTTATGTTTCACTACATAATGGTTGATGTTTACCCTCGTCATTTTTTTCACACCCGGAAGTTCCTGCTCTGCCAGTTCAGCAATAGGGGAGGAGACCACCCCATATCGGGTAATGCCTGTTTTTTCTTCTGCGGTATGAGTAAGCAAGTAGATTTCATCTTTATTTTCATGATACATGCCTTTCAGCCAGACCCCTTCAACTAACAGGTAAGCGACAATACAGCAAGCGACTGCAGAAGCAAGTCCTAAAATATTTATTGAAGAAGTACCTTTTTGCTTAAGGATACTTCTCCAGCCAATTTTCATATAGTTTTTAAACAAGGCAAAGTTATTATGGTGATAATGGGAGGAATTACTTCTTTTGATATTACGCCATCTAAAAAACCTAAATACATCAATTACAAAAGCAGTTTTAGCATGGCGAATATTCTTTTCTTTTAATCTAAAATAGAATAGTTCATGTACATCTCCCTGTATTTGTTCTAGTAAATCAGGATTACAGTATAGTTCAAGGAACCTATCGGCCCATCGTGGAGGATGTTTTTTGTCAGAGCTCATATTGAAAAATTAAGTGCCATGGGAGGTAACTGATTATATAGTTTATTGCGCAGCGCATGCACTTCAGCAACTGCAGCCCTGCCCGCAGCAGTTAGGGTATAAAATCGTTTTCTACGTCCACCTCGCTCACTGGTAGCACCGCCCATATCTGATTTGAGTAGTTTTTTATCTTCCAAGCGAGTAAGTACAGCATGAATAGCACTGATGTTGACAGACCTACCAGTTTGTTCCTTGATCTCCTGCAAAACATTTACTCCGTAAGCCTCTTTCTGAAGGATGCCTACTGTGAGCAATACTAACTCCTCCAATTCTCCTAAATGACTTCCTTTCATTCTTATTGGTATTTAATTTACAAATATGAAACAAATATATTATATCTATATTTGTAAATCAAATAAATGTGTATTAAATAATATTTTAAGAGTTTTAGAACAATAGGTGATAATTATCTGAAGGAAAATTTCTAAGCAGAAATATGTATTTTCAGCGTTAAGAATAATATTAGCTTTTATTTTGTACTATTATATTCCGTTTGATGAAATCAAAACCCATGAATTTCAAT
The DNA here is from genome assembly GCA_963803685.1 of uncultured Cytophagales bacterium. Taxonomy (GTDB): domain Bacteria; phylum Bacteroidota; class Bacteroidia; order Cytophagales; family Cyclobacteriaceae; genus Marivirga. The sequence goes on along the minus strand of CAWDNW010000001.1, from coordinate 4,489,431 downwards.
ATATGAAAAGACCCTTTACATTGCTTTTAGTTTTACTGATGACGAATATACCGATCTCATGCATTGAGGATGATTGTGGATCTTCTGCTCCGATGGATGCTAAAATAACAGACTTATCTTCCTCAGTGGGTACATTCAATTCGGAGGGCTTCTCAAACTCGAATTTTAATGATTTTAAGGTGGCAGCCATTTTGGTAACCTTAGAAGAAATGACTTATACAGAATTCGTGCAATCGACTTATAAAGGATTGTCCTTACTTAATGTAAGCTATGCATGTAGCCCTGTTGAACCAAAACCCACTCACACCATACAATCAATAAGTATTACATCTGATAGTGCAGTTTTTTTTAGTGGAATAGAGTATGTGCCAGGTGAAAACTTGAATGAATTGTTTAAAATTACTCGATATTCATACATCAATGCATCCATGGCAATTGATGAGTTTGTAGCTAATCATAAGAATGATCCAAGGATTTTCGGTTTTAACGGTGATCAAATCGTATTTCAATTGAAGGAAAAGCCTGATAAGGAAATTAATCAGTCATTTAATTTCGAATTTGCATTTTCTGATTCAAAAGTCATTAGCCTTGAAACCTCCAATTTTAATGTGATTAACTAAATCCGATCTTCATTATCTATAAAATCATCTTCACCTCAAAACAACACCACAGTTTCACCTCAATCCCTTAGATAGGCTTAAAACTTTCAAAAGCTTCACCGCAGTCGTTACAATGGTGCAAGGAGCGGCATAGGGTAGGGCCGAAAGGAGATTTTAGAGTGGTGTAAGTGCTGTCACAATTAGGGCATTCCGCATGCTCAATAATCTCCAGATCTTCAATCATGTTATTGTGAACAGGAGGTGGGGCTAAACCAAATTTTTTGAGTGCTTGTTTGCCTTCTGTGGAAATGAGATCTGAACTCCAGGTAGTTTTTAAATTTAAGTTTACAGTGTGGTCAGTAATCCCATATTTTTCCAATACTTCAGTCACATCAGATTTCATATAATCCATAGCCGGGCAACCAATAAATGTAGGGGTCATGTTTACCGTAACATGCTCGTTTTCTATCTCAATACCGGTAATAACGCCTAAATCTACCAATGAAATCACAGGTATTTCAGGATCTTTTACCTCTTTGAGTAGGCTTAATATGTCTTCCTTTGTGTGTTTCATTTTTCTAATATTTGAAAATAGCTAGTATTACGTTCGTGAGACTCGAACCTAGGCACCATTGATGGTCGTGTACTCTCTTCTCTGCCATGGTTCGTGACTCACGAACCATCTTATTTACCAATCAGCAGTAGGATCTACATTGAATACCTCACTCATCTCAGATAGCAATGGTTGTAAATGTTCAGTATGTGTGCCATATCTTCCTCCAAAATTAGCCTCTACAGATGACCAATCAGGTAATTTTAAGTTAGCCTGTTCCAGTACTTGCGCTATGTTTTCTTTCCATTTAGTTTCTATGGCTTTTTCACCAGGGTAGATACCGGCTTCAATAAACTCGTTTTCAAATTTTGAAGGTTCGAATATTCCTAATGCATAGGGGAGGGAATAGTCCAGTGATTTTTGCATCCGTGAATTAGCCTCTTCATTGGCGCTGGCCAATTGTTTCACCCAGGTATTGGCATGCATCACATGGTACTTTACTTCTCCTTTTAATTTTCGGGCCACCTGAGCTATTTCTTCTACCGGACATTCCGCCAGCATCTGAAATCGTATTAATTCAGCATGGTCGAACAAAAAGTGTCTTATCAAGCTGAAATCGTACTCGCCCGATGGCAGTTCCACAAACTGACAATTATGAAATTGTTCAGCATTCCTGGTAAAAGCTACAATATCGGGTTCTTGTTCTCCTAATTCATGCAATAATTTGTAAAATGCCAGACTCTGACCTACCTTATCTTGGGCCATAGAGGAAAAAGCGATATCTTCTTCTAATAAAGGGCCCATTCCTGTCCATTCAGAGTTTCTATGGCCTAAAATTAGCTGGTCATCTGCTATTTTATATAATAAATCTTTTAATGCTTCTTCGGTCATGACTTAAGCGTTTTGTTCTGCTTTAAATTTCTTGATTTTTTCAGTGGCACGATAATCCATTGCATCTCTGTACTTTTTATCCGGTAAAGTATGCCAGATATCCTGAAAAGCTTCTCCTTCAATTTTAAGAAAAGAATCATCTTTCACCAACCACAAATTAAAAACAGGCTTTTCCGAGGCAAAGTTATTTTTTGCTTCCCATAGGGCTTGTTCAGGGGAGTTGGCCTCAACATTACCTACATGAACATGCTGTTTACCTCTTTTCATCAATTGAAAAACCTGATAAGAGGATGGAGCAGAAGGAGTAGATCCTTCCATTATTTCTTCATTGATATAGTCATATATGTCTTCTCCGTTCTCAGTAATAGGAGAAACTTGAATTTCCTGTGTTCTTACCACCCAAATACCTGAACAGTTCATTCCTCGTCTGCTAAATTGTTCTTTAGCAAAAAGGAAAGCCATCTCATCAGTAGGCGCATGAACTATTCCCTCATGCTGGTAAGCTTTATTTTCTTTGGGTTGCACAAATACCTCGAAAGTGATAAATTGGTCTTTTGCATCCTTTTCTGGAAAAGTGCTTCCAAACTCAACAGGAATTGATAAACGATTAATTCTCGGATCTAAGGAATTTAAAAATTCAGACATTTCTTTTAGTCATTGGTTAACTGGTAATTAGTAAATATTTACTCGTCAGTGGTAATTAGTTAATGGAAGTTTCTTTAATAGAACAACCTAATGACTAATTACTAATGACCCTTTCCTTTCTTTTTAAGCCATCGGAGCTACGTATTCCTCATTTTTGGTGTTAGCTGCTAAGGCTCTTCTTACCCATGCTCCACGCTCCTCTGCTGTTCTTCTTACTGCCAATCGCTCTTTGTTACAAGGACCATCACCATTAATTACACGTTTAAATTCTTCCCAATCCGGTTCGGTAAATTCCCATTCACCTGTTTCTTCATTTTTCTTTAAGTTTTCATCAGGAATGGTTAAACCTAATTCCCAGATTTTAGGTACATACATATCTAAAAACTGCTGGCGACACTCATCATTGGTAGCCATTTTTACTTTCCATTTTGTTAAAATTTCGGTGTGTGTGGAAATTTTATCAGAAGGACCAAAGAAGTGCATCATTGGAGCCCACCATCTGTCAACAGCTTCCTGCATCATCTCTCGCTGCTTAGGTGTACCAGTAGCTAAATGAATTACGCAATGGTGACCATATTTTAAGTGAAACGATTCCTCAGCGCAAATTCTGTCCAGTGCTCTACAATAAGGGCCGTAACTACCTCTTGCATTAGCCAATTGGTTTACAATGGCTCCTGCATCTACTAACCATGAGATGAAACATGAATCAGCCCAGGTAAAAGTAGGGTAGTTGAAAATGTTGGAATACTTGGATTTGCCAGTGATCAAATCCTCGATCATCTGCTCTCTGGATTTACCAAGTGTTTCAGCCGCTCCATAAAGTAATTGAGCATGACCTACTTCATCCTGCACTTTAGCCATTAATGCTAACTTTCTTTTAAAGCCTGGTGCACGGGTAATCCAGGTACCTTCCGGTAAGGAACCAATAATTTCCGAGTGACCATGTTGCTCAATCATTCGGATTAATTGTTTTCTGTAGAGTTTCGGCATCCAATCCTTAGGTTCAATTTTTTCACCACGTGCGATTCTAGCTTCAAACTCTGCTAATTTTTTCGGATCCTCATCTTTCAACAATTCGTTGTTTGTTGACGAAGATTCAAATACTTGTCCACCACCGTACATAATTTTTTATTTTTAGTTAAACATTATCTTACTTTAAGTCCATTGATGAAAACATCTGTCACATTTTCAGCAATTTCCTTTGCACTGAGTTTCCCTTTTGGGTTGTACCAGGCAGGAATCCAGTTGATAGATGAGAGCAAAGCTAAAACAGTGAATTTAGCATCCATCGTTTTAAATAAACCAGCTTTGTTGCCATCATTCAATATTTTAATGAAAGTACCCTCATATTCGTCACGCATCTTTAGAAAGTCGCTTAAATAGGGTTCACTTAAATGTCTCCATTCTGAGAAAAATACCGCACTTGAGGCTGCATCTTTAGTAATTACTTCCACATGAGACACTATTGCTTTCCTCAACTTATCGTCTGCATGTCCCTTATCTATTTCTATTGCGTTCAAAGATTCAAAAAAATCTTTCGCCATTTGAAAACAAATGGTTTGTAAAATCTCTTCTTTGGATGTTATGTGCGAATATAAACTTGCAGCTTCTATTCCTATAAAACTGGCCAAATCCCTCATAGATGTAGCTGAATATCCTTGCTTCTGAAAAAGTTCGGTTGCTTTTTGAATAATTTGTTGCTTCCTATTGGGTTTTTTTTGAGCCGTTCTTGTAACCATTTTGTAAATATACCAAACTAACGATTGTTAGGAAAATAAAGTTCGAAAATTATTTTATGATAGCTAGCTAATATTTCAGTAGTAATTAAACCTTAATTTAATTTTAAAACTTAAATTTAGCTAGTAATAAAAGCAATACAATTGTCGATTCATAGCCAAATAACATTTATGAATAAGAATAAAGCACTGATCAGTAAATTTTACACTGCATTTCAAAATAAAGAGTTTGTGGCAATGCAGTCTTGTTATGCAGAAAACGCTAAATTTTCAGATCCTGTTTTCCCAAGCCTTAATGCGGAGCAGGTGAAGGCTATGTGGGAGATGTTCTGTAAAAACGGGCAAGAGTTAAGTATTGAATTTAAGATTTTGGATGTATCCGAAACTACCGTTGATGCTCAATGGACAGCCAATTATATTTTTTCTGCTACCGACAATCATGTTATTAATGTGATTAATGCTCATTTTACCATCGAAGATGGTCAAATTACACAACATGTCGATCAGTTCAATTTCTATAAATGGTCAAAACAGGCCTTAGGTTTTACTGGGCTGTTCCTAGGCTGGACAACTTATCTGCAAAACACAGTGAGAAAACAAGCTGCAAAGGCATTGTTTAAATTTATGAATGGTGCTAAAATGAGTGGCTCATTAGAAAAGTAGTTTTGAATGATATAATCTATTTCATTTAGAGAGAGAGCATAAAAAAAGCCTCGAAATTTATTTCGAGGCTTTTATACTTTACTTAAAGACTGCTTTAGTCAGCAACTACCTGCAAAGTGATTTCTTTTTTCACTTCTTTATGTAAATCAATTGAAGCTTTATACTCACCTAATTGCTTGATGTCACCACTGATAGCAATTTTCTTTCTATCAATATCAAAACCTTTTTCTTTTAGGCCTTCAGCGATTTGAACAGTAGTAACTGCACCAAATATTTTACCGCTTTCACCAGCTTTGGTCTTAATCTCTAATGTAAGATCACCAATTTTAGCTGCTACTTCTTCAGCATCCTTCTTCAATTTCTCAGCTTTATGAGCTGCCTGACGGATGTTTTCCTGTATTTTCTTTTGATTTGAGGTGTTAGCAATAATTGCAAACCCTTGTGGAATCAAATAGTTTCTTCCATATCCGGGCTTTACAGTTACTGTATCATTTTTGTATCCCAAACCATTTATATCTTGTGTTAAGATTATTTCCATTATTGATAAAATTTATTGGGTTTATTATTTTAATGAATCAGTAACATAAGGTAATAAAGCAATATGTCTTGCTCTTTTTACCGCCTGAGCTACTTTTTTCTGATATTTTGCACTCGTACCAGTAATTCTGCTTGGTAACAATTTACCTTGCTCATTTACGAATTTCAATAAGAAGTTAGGATCTTTGTAATCAATATACTTGATACCAAACCTTTTAAATCTGCAATATTTCTTTTGATTATCCTGCTTTTTTTGGTTAATCGGCTCGTTATGAAGTGTCATTTTGCTACCTCCTCTTTATTTTCTTTGTTTTTATTAAATGCGCCATTTCTGCGTCTTTCACCGTATTCAATAGCATACTTATCTAGTGATACTGTCAAAAATCTCATGATTTTCTCGTCTCTTCTGTATTCCAACTCAAGCGCTGCAACAACTTCAGGAGTAGCTTTAAACTCAATAAGATTGTAAAAACCTGTGCTCTTATGCTGAATAGGATAGGCTAATTTTTTTAAGCCCCATTGTTCAACATTAATAATTTCAGCATCTTTACTTTCTAAGACTTTTCTGAACTTGTCGACAGCATCCTTCATCTGAACATCAGATAAAACGGGAGTTAAAATGAATACCGTCTCATAATTTTTCAATTCCATTATTTTATGTTTTTAAAATTGGTTTGCAAAAATAGTGTTTTGTATTGTAATTACCAATACTTTGACTAAAGTTTGTGTTATAAAATCGCTACGAACCTTAATTTTGTTAAATGTTAGGTTTAATAGTGTAAGAATCCGGTTGAAAAGTATATTGACAAGTTGTTTAAACTTATTTTCTAAAATATATAAAATAACACAAAAGAAATTACATTCTTACAACCTTTTGCATCTGTCAGGAGTCTTTGGAGTTGAGAATTACGTGTATGAGGTTTTTTATTTTTCTATTTATTATATTAAGTCTATCTTCTTGTTTAGACATGGATGACATTAATCAGGATAATTTGTGTGTATCTGTTTTTTGCGGGGAGGTAATCTCTGATCAGGTAAACATAACTATTTATAACGATACAGAGATCGATTTCGACAAATTTATTTGGAGCATAGGAAGCATAACCGATACGGTGAATGTGTTGCCTCTCAAGCAATTTACTTGTTGGAAAAATTATGATAGTTTAAGCACTGGATTCTTTTATGTCGAAGGAATTTCAGGTCAGCAAAACTACAAAATGGACACTATGTGGGTAGACAGTGTAGATATTGACTCTTTTCAATCCGGTAAATTTGCATTAGAGATTTACAGGTCTGATCGCTCCTCCGTGTTAAATGCCTTGTTTATTGAAGAGTTTAATGATGATTGCAGAGATTTCTAAATTTTAAACCAAAAATTGTAACTAAGTGGTTTCTTTACTGTTCTTAGTTTATGCTTAAGAAGGTATTTCTCTTTATTCTATTGCTTACTACCATTGCTGTATGGCTGGTTCCTAAAGAATTTGCTTACCTGGAACGAATCGCTGATGATTATGGCAATCTGCATGAAGGCGTGGATATTGATGCTTTACAATTTAGTAAACTAGGAAATTACCAGTTTGAGCATCATTTGATTTATAGTGAGTTCACTTATACTTTTGGGAATATTGCAGTTACCTATCGGGGATATTTAACAATGATTTTTTTGCAGGAAAGTGCAACAGAAGATCCTTCTCCATCCCAAAATCAAATTATAGTAAAAATTTAAAATGATGGCAATATCTTAATTAATCAACATTAAAATTTTTGATTTGTCATGTTTTGCGTAATTTTAACTTAGTTAATTAGTTAAAAACAGTGTTTCATTACACAAAAATATTGCATGAGTACGGAAGACGACAATTTTATACCTGAGATAAAAAACGATTTACGAAGTAAAATCATTTATTTACCTGAGGAGATTAATGAGGCGAGTGGCATAAATATATTTGGTCGCACCCTAAAATCTTTCATTTTTTCTACAGATGTAGCTATCATTAGAAATAATAATGCAGATGCTATATTTTCTGTCTATCCGTTTACCCCACAACCAGCAATAACTCAGTCTTTAATACTAGCAGCGGATGCTCCGATTTTCTGTGGCGTTGGGGGTGGCTTAACAGGAGGTAATCGCGTCTTGGAGATAGCGAGAGATGCAGAGTTTCAGGGAGCATCTGGTGTGGTTGTAAACCAACCCACTGAAAACAATGTAATTGAAAATCTGAAAAAGCACCTGGAAATACCTATTATATGGACCATCAGTTCTATAGATGAGCCTATCCAACCTAAACTTGATGCAGGGGTTGATATAATAAATGTGAGTGGAGGAAGAGAAACACCACATATTATAATGGAAATAAGAAAAACGCATGAGCTCTTACCAATTATAGCTACAGGAGGGAGAAATGACGACCGTATTATGGAAACAATTGCCGCTGGCGCTAATGCAATTACTTATACACCACCTACTTCAGCAGAACTTTTAAGACGTATAATGAGAGCACATAGAGCAGGAGAGACCATTGATTTTTCTAAAGGTTTTAGGAAGTGAACTAATCCACATATTATCTATAAAAAGTTCTTTAAAATGATTTATCTGAGTTAAACCAATATAATCATATAAGAGGAATACTACTAAATAGCTTTTTAAAATGGTAAGTGCTTTTTGGTTTTAATTACCTAATGCAGGCAATTTCAAATTGGATAAGGGGCTAGTTTGCTTCATTAACGCCTCAATTTCCTTAACGGTCCTGGGTGCCTTATCAGATAGCAATTCATAACCGTTTTTGGTAATTAGAATATCATCTTCAATTCTTACACCGATGCCCCACCATTTTTTATCACAGTCGCTACCCTCTGGAATATAAATGCCCGGTTCTACAGTTAAAACCATATTTTCTTCGAATAGCTCGTAATTGCCTGGATCGTGAACATCCAGTCCAATGTGATGAGACACACCGTGTGGGAAGTATTTACCAACTTCACTTTTATCATTTATTAATCCTAAATCGACCAAACCTTTGGCAATGATTTCTCTACTTATTTGAGTGGTACTTCTTATTTGATTTCCTGGTTTGCAAGCTTTAAATGCTTCTTCCTGTGCTTTTAGCACCAAATTATATATAGCCTTTTCTTCATTGCTAAATTTACCATTAACGGGGATAGTTCGGGTGACATCGGCTGTGTAACCATAGTACTCCGCTCCTAAATCCATTAAAATTAGCTCCTCACTCAATTTTGGCTTATCGTTTTGGATGTAATGCAAAACACAGCCATTATTTCCAACACCTACAATGCCTGGGTAACCTTCAAACATGGCTCCATATTTTTTAAAAACGTATTCATGTATTCCATAGACTTCAGTTTCCGACATGTTGGGATGAATGGCCTTCATCACTTCGGTTTGAGCAATGCAGGAAATATCTACTGCTTTTCGTAGTAAATCAATTTCTTCTGAAGTTTTAATTTCTCTTACGTCAGCCATGAATTTCGTTAAAGTAACAGCATCTAATTTGGAAGGAGGTGGCATAATATTTCCAACTAGTTTTTCTCTCTCAGTATCATCCTGGCTTTTTACATAATCAGTAATTAACTTATCATCTATTAATTCAGGATAATAACTTAGCATATTTTTTACAAATGAAATAGTATATTCATGATTCTTAGATTCAGCAATTTGTTGATAAATCATTTCTCTTTGCGGCAAAAAGTCAACTGGGTAGTCCACTTTTTCTTTAAATTGGGCAATCAATGCATGCAGATCACCTGTTTTGCCTCTTTCTTTCCTCACATCATCCTTCAAATCAAAAAACAGTATCTTATCTAGACTTTCAAAGTTCATGCTAAAGGACTTAAACTCCGTATTGAAAAATGCTTTTTCAAATTGTAAATCACTTTTGGCGCCTTCAACACCTAGTCTGGGTCCATTATATAGTTCTTCTCTGGCGTGATGCGGCTGCACAAATAAAACTTCATTAAAAGATTCACCATTGTCATCTTGCTGCATATCTTTATAAATAAGCAGCATGGCATGTGGCTCCTTTAAACCTGTAAGATAGTAGAAATTTGGATCCTGATGATAGTGATAGTCCACATCATTGGCTCTATTCCGTATTGCTGCAGCAAAATATACAGCAACCGAGTTGTCCGGCAGTTTAGCTCTAACCTCCTCTCGTTTTTTAGCATGAAATTCAGGGCTCAAAGTGTTTTGAGAGAGTAATTCTGTGCTTAACAGAAATAAGATGGTTAAAGTCAGGATGTTTCTTAACATTACGAGACGTTTTTGAGTTATGAAGGTAGTCAATTTAACACATTTTTACATATGCTTTTTATACCTTGTTTGATAATTACTATTTCAACGGTAAACAAAAAAGCTGCAGTAAGTAATTCCTTATTGCAGCTTTTAGTTTTGACGTATTCAGTACCTATTTAATAGCCACCGAGCTATTTCCACTATTGTAAGTAACCCTGTAAATTAAACCAGCATAATCATCACTAATTAACATGCCGCCATTTTTGTCAAGTATAATATCTACCGGTCTGCCCCATGCTTCTTGCTCCTCTTCATTCAGCCATCCATTTATAAATGTTTCATAATTGGGTTCTCCGTTTGGCGTATTTGAAACCATTTGGATCCTGTATCCGATTTTGTTGGTTCTGTTCCAGCTGCCATGTTCAGCGATAAAAATCTGATTCTGATATTTGGTTGGAAAGAGATCAGCTGTGTAGAATTTTATTCCTAATGGAGCCACATGCGCAGCTAAATTTTTATAGGGTTTCTTGGTGTCAGCGCAATTACCCTTTCCGCCAAATTCAGGATCAGCGATGGTTCCTCCATGACAGAATGGATAGCCAAAATGCTGACCTTTTTCAGTTGCAACGTTTATTTCGCAAGGCGGAATGCTATCTCCTAACATATCTCTGCCATTATCAGTAAAATAGAGGTTTCCATTGGTAGGGTGCCAGGTAAAACCGACCGTATTTCTAATTCCTTCAGCATATATTTCTAAATCGCTTCCATCAGCATTCATTCGGGTGATACTGGCGTAAATATCCTTTTCTGGGTCACAGATGTTGCAAGGAGCTCCTACGGGAACATACAATTTACCATCCGGTCCAAAAGCAATGTATTTCCAACCATGAGAATTATCAGTAGGAAACTGATCATATATTACCTCAAAAGCTGGGGGATTACTCAGGTTATTTTCAATATCAGTAAATTTGATGATTCTGCTATTTTCTGCGACATATAAATCTCCATCTTTAAACGCTACTCCATTTGGCATATCTAATCCTTCTGCTATTATGTACTTTTCATCTGCTACACCATCATTGTCGGTATCTCGTACGGCATATACTTTATCTTCCTGCCTATTGCCTACAAATAACGTCCCATTTTCTGATAGGCTCATTGAACGCGCATTTTTTACCTGAGCGAAAACGGATATCTGGAAATTCTCTGGTAAATTTAACTTGGCTAAATTACCATCAATTCCTTTTTGAATACTGTCCAGAGCATGTTGCACGCTATCAGATACTACTTCACCTACTTCTTTCTCCGTTGATTCATCTTTTGGATCACCTCCACAAGCCCATAACAAAGACAGCAACATTAAAAAAGTAAAACCTTTAATATATTTCATTTCTATCATCTTCTATTCATTTTAATTGTTTAACTCTTCTTCGTTCATTAATTTTTCTAATATTTCCGCAGCTGCTTTGGCTATTACTGTTCCAGGGCCAAATACTGCACTTACTCCTGCATTGTAAAGGAACTGGTAGTCTTTTGGGGGTATAACACCACCTGCTATCACCATAATATCTTCTCTGCCAATTGTCTCAAGTTCTTTTATTAGCTTGGGAATCAGAGTTTTATGTCCGGCCGCTAGACTGGAAGCACCAATCATATGCACGTCATTTTCTGCTGCCTGCATTGCCACTTCTGAAGGCGTTTGAAAGAGCGGCCCAATGTCCACATCAAATCCTAGGTCTGCAAAGCTTGTGGCAATCACTTTAGCACCCCTGTCATGACCATCCTGGCCCATTTTAGCAATCAGAATTCTTGGTCTTCTGCCGTCCCATTCTGCAAACTTATTGGTAAGTTCTTGCGCTTTCTTAAATTCATCGCTCGCTCCGGCCTCTCCTGAATAAACTCCTGAGATAGATCTTATTGTTGCTTTGTGTCGTCCAAATGATTTTTCCATAGCATCTGAAATTTCTCCTAATGTAGCTCTATTTCGGGCAGCATCAATCGCTAATTCCAACAAATTTCCTTTTCCTGAGCTGGCAGCTTCTTCTAATTCTGTTAGAGATGCTTGCAAATGCACTTCGTTTCGACCGGCTTTTAATTTCTTAATGCGTTCTATTTGAGAGTTTAGTACAGCAGTGTTATCTACTTCAAGCAATTCTATATCACTTTCTTCCTCAGTTTGGTAGCGATTTACACCCACAATTATATCTCTGCCAGCATCAATTCTTGCTTGTTTTCTGGCTGATGCTTCTTCAATCCGCATTTTTGGTAAACCTGATTCAATAGCTTTTGCCATACCTCCTAAGGATTCAACTTCTTCAATTAGTTGAGAAGCTTTCTCTACCAATTGATTAGTCAAATATTCCACGTAGTAAGAACCTCCCCAAGGGTCTACAGTTTTTGTAATTTTGGTTTCTTCCAGTAAAAACAATTGGGTGTTTCTGGCGATTCTGGCAGAGAAATCAGTTGGTAAAGCTATTGCCTCATCCAAAGCATTGGTATGTAAAGATTGTGTGTGCCCGAAGGCAGCTGCCATGGCTTCTATGCAGGTTCTAGTAACATTATTGTAAGGATCTTGTTCTGTTAGACTGTAACCTGATGTTTGACAATGAGTTCTAAGTGCCAAAGATTTCTGGTTATCAGGGTTATATTGTTTAACAATTTTAGCCCAAAGTAGTCTTCCTGCTCTCAATTTTGCTATTTCCATAAAATGATTCATTCCAATAGCCCAAAAGAATGAGAGGCGAGGAGCAAAGTCATCAATTTTTAGCCCTGCTTTTAGTCCTGCCCTAATATATTCGAGTCCGTCCGCTAATGTATAGGCCAACTCTAGGTCTGCAGTTGCTCCAGCTTCATGCATATGATACCCACTTATACTAATAGAGTTAAATTTTGGCATATTCTTGCTAGTGAATTCAAATATATCTGAAATGATTCTCATTGAGGGTTTAGGTGGATAGATATAAGTATTTCTCACCATAAACTCTTTCAAAATGTCATTTTGAATAGTGCCAGATAATTGCTCAGGTTTTACTCCTTGTTCTTCTGCAGCTACAATATAAAATGCCAAAATAGGTATTACAGCACCATTCATAGTCATAGAAACCGACATTTTATCCAGTGGAATCCGGTCGAAAAGCACCTTCATATCCAAAATACTGTCAATTGCCACCCCGGCTTTCCCTACATCACCTTCTACGCGCGGGTGGTCTGAATCATACCCTCTGTGAGTAGCTAAATCAAATGCAACTGATAAACCTTTTTGCCCTGCTGCCAAATTTTTCCTGTAAAATTCATTAGAAGCTTCAGCTGTAGAAAACCCTGCGTACTGTCTGATGGTCCAAGGTTTTTTAACATACATCGTGCTGTACGGGCCCCTTAGATATGGTGCCTTGCCAGCAATAAAACCTAAATGAGGTAAGTCAGCAATGTCTTTTGCCTGCAATACGGGAGGTATCTTGATCTTTTCCGGGGTTTCCCATCCTTCAAATTCTTTATCTGAAAACGAAGTTGTGTTGTTTTTTATATTATTTACTTTCGAAAAATCGGGTCTCATAAGCTCTTATATTCCCAGTTCATTTAACAACTGATTTAAAAATTCCAGACTAGGCGTCTTTCTATGAATGCAAGCATAAATTCCTGCTTGTTTTAAATGTTCCTCATTAGCTTCCTGACCAGCTATTAAAAGTAATGTCTGTGATTTATCTATTTTATAGGATAATTCTTTGGGTTTCTCTTTGTAACAAAGAACAGTTAATTCAGATCGGATTCTTTTCAACTGATCTGGAAGCTCATCTATTTCCTGCAAAATGTGCTCCTCCTGGATACCAATGCCTGCCATACCTAAAAAGCTATAACTAAAGTTTGCTTTAGCTTTGGATACGGGATCTTTATCTAATAATAGAATAGTAGCCATAGGCCTTTTTTCTTCCCCTTTCTGTTTTACATATTTTTCTGTCCGGCCTCTTAAAGCTTCAATTTGGTGAGTGAGACGTTTAGGAAAGAGATAGTTGCCTTCTTCTTCTGCTATTGCCATTTCCAGAATACTTTCGCCGATAAGCTGATATGTATTAGCACCAATAAATAGATCTTTACGATCTGTAACCAGCGCTGCAGATTCTTCCTCATCTTTCTTTATACTTTGTTGCAGTAAGCCTTGCTGAAATAATACAGAATAGGATCCATGCTCCTCAATATTCATAAAGTGATCCCACACATTTTCTTCCATTTCTAAAATCACCTGGTCTAAATAATAAGTGCCAAGCGTAGGGTCAACAATTTTATCTAAATAAACCTCTTCTCTTAAAATGCTGGATACATTTAATGCAATACGCTTAAATGTTTCTTTTGGGTTGTCTTTTCGTATTTCATCATGCGGAGCCACATACAAGCTATCGCAGCCAGACAAAATAGCAGCCATTGCTTCTGTACTATTTCTAAGTAGATTAACATTGATGTCTAGTCCAGACTTACTTCTACTACCCGTAAAAGCATGAATAATAATGTCACTAGCAGATAAATTATGGTTGTAGGCAGCTGCTATTTTTATAAGTAAAGCTTTAAAGACCTTGATTTTGGCGATTTCAAAGAAATAATGTCTACCAAAGGCAAACCCGAAACTTAAAGAGTTAAAAAGCTGATCAGGTTTAAGTCCTTTGTCCGTTAATAAATCCAAGTACTCTACTAATTTAGAGAGCGTAAAGCTTAGCTCATGAATGATGTTAGCTCCAGCGTTGTGATAGAGTTGCGCGCTCACATGAAACACCTTAAAATTGTTAAAATGCGAGTATTCCCTTATTAAATTGAAAAAACTTTCTATCTCTACTTGATCATGTTTAATTTTTCCAGCATCTCTGTTTTCGAGCGGATCAAAAAAGCAGGTCCCGGTTATTTTTTCGTGATCGAATTTTTCAGTAGTAAGGTACTGAAAATAACTGGTGAGAATTTGATGGATATTAGAAGAGGACAAGAAAGAGAGCATGCAATACTCTGGCTGAATGCCCTTAAGTAATACACTAAAATCAATATTTTCTACTTCTACTTTAAAAATTATACCCTCAGCACCTGAATTTAAAGCCCAAATCGCCTCTTTATTGGCTTCGTTTAAATCTTTTACCTCGATCTTATATTGATTAACCCAAAACCGAAGTGGTAAGCCGGGGTTTTCTAATTGGAGAGGATTAGATATCGTTTGATTTTCATTTTTGCTTGAAGTAGCATGATAGTAGGGTTGAATTTTTATTCCTTCTGGAGTATTGGTATATAAATCTTCTATACTACCACCATTCAGTTCTTTTTCAATTATTTTACGCCAATCTTCGGCAGTGCTTTTGTTGAATTCCGCAAATAGATTAGGTGTCGACATAAACGATAAATTAATTATAGGCTAAAGGTAACATTTTTCTAATTTTCTGGGAATGATAATTATTTAAAAGGTGGTGAATTTATCTACTAAAGTCAGTATGGCTTGTTTTTCACCTGAAAGTCAAGGTATTAAAATATAATGTTTTAAAGAATTTTCTTATAATTATAGGGTATTAATTGTCTTGATTTGATTTATAGGTCTGTCAAGTAAAAACATATTTTTTTCTTCTCTATTTTTTCACCAAATTTGTCAGCCCGATAAAAATCAGAGGGGTTAAACTTTACAATCCTACAAGTTTTTGTGTTAATGGTTAAAGACTGCTTATCAGTATGGAATAATTGTCTTCACTCTATAAAAGAGAGTGTTGGAGAACAGAGTTTTAATACCTGGTTCTCCCCTGTGGAGCCGTTAAAATTAGATAATAATGTACTAACCATTCAGGTTCCAAGTCAATTCTTTTATGAATGGCTGGAAGAACACTACGTGCACATCTTGAGAAAAGTGATTCATCAGGAGTTAGGGCCGGAGGGAAGACTTGAATATTCGGTTATTGTAGATAGGGGAAATGAGAAATACAAACCCTTCACGATCAATCTACCAAATAACAATAAAAGCGATAAACCTAAGGAAGTTAAACAAGAGTCAACTTTCTCTAATCCATTCACACTTAATGGAGTTGATCTTAGTCAGCAAAGTTCTCAGTTAAATCCTAATTATTCATTTGATACCTTTATAGAAGGAGATTGCAATCGACTGGCCAGATCCGCTGGTTACGCTGTAGCTAAGAAGCCCGGTATTACATCTTTTAACCCATTAATGGTTTACGGTGGAGTAGGACTAGGAAAAACCCACCTGGTGCAGGCAATAGGAAATGAAATAAAAAATACTTTGGAGGGTAAATTTGTACTGTATGTATCATCAGAGAAGTTTACCAACCAGTTTATAGATGCCTTAAGAAATAACAAAATTCAGGATTTCTCCAACTATTACCTTCATATTGATGCATTGATTATTGATGATGTGCAGTTTTTAGGTGGTAAAGAAAGAACCCAGGAAATTTTCTTCCATATTTTTAATCATTTGCACCAAAATGGTAAGCAAATTATTATGACAAGTGACCGACCACCACGGGATTTGAAAGGGCTGGAGGATCGTTTGTTATCAAGGTTTAAATGGGGTCTTACTGCTGATTTGCAACAGCCTGATTTAGAAACCAGAATAGCTATTATCCAAAATAAAATGCAGAGTGATGGTATCCATATACCTGCTGATGTAATTGAGTATTTGGCGTATAGTGTAGATACCAATATCCGCGAATTAGAAGGTGTTCTTATTTCTTTGATCGCCCATGCTTCTTTAACAAGGAGGGAAATAGACCTTGAATTGGCTAAGCAAACATTAAAAAATATTGTTCAAGACATTGAGTCGGAAGTGGGTATTGACTATATTCAAAAGACCATTTCAGAGCACTTCACTGTTAAAATGGATGATCTAAAAGCTAAAACAAGAAAAAAAGAAATTGTTATAGCAAGACAGGTGGCTATGTTTTTCTGTAAGGAGCATACCAACCATTCCCTGAAATCCATAGGGTATCATTTTGGGGGTAGAGATCATTCAACTGTGATACATGCTGTGCAATCAGTAAATGATATGATGCATGTGGATAAAAATTTCAAAGAGCAGGTGGAAGAGTTGAAGAAAAAATTTAAGATGAAGAAAATATAGATCAATATACATTGCAAATTCCCCAGGTTTTGACAATATGCAATCCCCTGAAAAACCATTCTAATTCCAATAATTGAAATTATTTCAGAGCGCTTCTCTGAACCTCATTGAGCACCTTAATAGAAATTTGCTCTAGAGAGAGCTGCTGAAGTGCAGAATAAACATCATCAGCTGTCTCGATATTAACAGGTAACCAAATATCTACAGTAGCCTTTAAATAGTCTAAAGAAAGCTCAGGCCAAGCTTCATCTGGAAATGCTGTTTTAAAAGCCTTCACTTTTTGGGCCAGACTTGTAAACTCAGATGATTCTCTTAAAATATCTTCTCCATTTTCTTTGATGGCCTTTACAATGGCTTTTCTCTTTTCCGAATCTGAGGGCTCCCTTTCAACATACTCTTTTTTCAATATTATTTTACCAATCCGTAAATCGTTTGATACCTCAAATACATCCTCTTCAAAATCCCATGTGACTGATTCCACATTTTGCACAAGAGGGGCCAAATCTTTAGGGTTGAGTGGGGCAGCCATAAATATTTTTCCTAATCCAGCTCGCGCATCCATTGCTGCCACGGTGAGCCAGGCTTCATTAGCTAATTCATCTTTATGCCCGATTGCTGCTATAGCACCATTAGCAAGTTGAAATTGAGCATTATTCCCCCTTTTCGAAGCAGCTATTCTATCAGGATACGCCAACGCAAGAATGAACCCAATGGCATAAGCATCAGAAGGAGTATTATCTTCTGTTAATTCAAACAGTTTACGATAAGAGGCTGCTATTTTTTCAATTTGCTTAAATGGTTTAGTTAGTCTTTTCTCCTTTCTAAACAGTCTGAGTCGGTCAATTCTTTCACTGATATCTGCTCCTGCTTGCTTATATAAGGGATCTCGTTCTTCCAAAAGGGCTGCTAAATCTGTAGCCAGCTCCAAATTATTCGATTTTTTCGCATTTAAAAGCATATGTGCTAATCTGGGATGGCAAGGAAGCTGATGCATTTCTTTGCCAGTAAGGGTAATCCCATTGTCATGAATAGCTTCTAAATCAGTCAGCAGATCGGTTGCTTTAATCACTTTATCCATTGGAGGAGGAGTTAACCAAAACAAATCATGACTGCTTTTAATATTTCTGGCGGCTAAGTCAAGTACCAGAGGGCTTAAGTCCTCATTTAAGATTTCAGGAATTCTGTGCTTGTTTCTGTAGTTATGTTCAGATTCCGACCACATCCTATAACAGGTGCCAGGAGAAACCCGTCCTGCTCTTCCTGCTCGCTGATCAGCTTCATCCTGAGATATTTCCCTGGTTACTAAGCGAGATAAACCCGTAGTAGCATCAAATTCAGAACCTCTTCCAAAGCCAGTATCAATCACGACCTTCACTGCTTCAATGGTAAGACTTGTTTCTGCAATAGAGGTAGCTAAAACTACTTTTCTTTTCCCGTTCGGGTGAGGTTGAATAGCTGCCCACTGCTTTGGCCACGGTAGCTGACCATACAAGGGATAAACGGCTATTGATTTGTCGATAGATCGCAGTTCTTTCATTACAGTATTGATTTCTCCCTGTCCTGGCAAAAACACCAGAATATCTCCTTCATGTTGTTTGATAGATTTTTTCACCAAGTTAGCGGTTGTCTCGGAAAGAAGATGATAATCAGTTTCGCCTGCATAATGAATATCTACTGGGAACTGTCTACCTTTGCTTACGACAGCTTCAGCTTTTAAAGCCTCAGTAAGCATTTTCTGGTTCAAAGTCGCAGACATGATTATTATTTTCAGATCAGGCCGGGTGGTAGCTTGGGTAAATCGAGCCAGTGCTAATGCTACATCTGCATGAATACTGCGCTCATGGAATTCATCAAATATGAGAATAGCCACTTCTTTAAGTTGAGGATCTGAATCAAGCATTCTGCTTAAAATTCCTTCTGTAACTACCTCGATGAGAGTATGTTCTGTTACAACTGTTTCAAATCGAATTCTGTAACCAACAGTTTGCCCTAGTGGTTCCTGCAATAACTCAGACATTCTTTTGGCAATGGATTTTGCAGCCAATCGCCTGGGCTCCAGCATCATAATTTTTTTGCCGGAAGTTTTTATATTGTCCAATAAAGCCAATGGGATAATAGTACTCTTTCCGGCACCAGCTTCAGCATTAATAATGAGAGTATTACTTTGTTTTAATTTAGATTGTATTTCTGGAATAATCTCCACAATAGGGAGATCAATTTTACTAAGTTGTAAAGACATCCTGCAAAATTATTAATTCTACAGTTATTTTTCAGGAATAATTAGGAAAGATTAACAAGTGCTTATTCGTACCTAGAATGAAAACAAAACTTTAAAAAATTAATCTGATTTCTCTAAGTTCTGCTTTAGAAAGTCAGGTAAAAAAAATAGCCGAAAGTATGTCCGGCTATCCAAGGTTGCTTGACTAAAAGTTATCAAAATCAGGTTCTTCGCCTTCATCTATATCTTCTTCATCAAAATCATCAATATCTTCGAACCTAATGTTGTCAACATGATCGTCTTCATCATCAAATTCATCGAAATCGTCATCTTCGACATCATCGTCAATGTCATCATCAAAGGAATTTGTATTGTCATCCCAATCATCATCCTCTCCATCATATTCGCTAAACGTGTCGAAATTTGATGAGTTCATAAGAGCCATTTTCTTATAATTTTTTTCAAATATGGCATAAAATTAATTGGGTTTTATCAAAAGAAGCTAAATTTTAAGCACATTTTTTTAAAATTTTCGACTAATTTTCAGGATACCAATTTCTAAGTCTTACTTCCACATTATCAGTGCCTTGCTCAACCAAATTTTTAAACTTATTTACGTCAGCCAATCCACCCTGACCCCTATAATGAAAGGGGTACACGATGTCGGGTTCGAATGATTTCACAGCATCTGCAGCTTGATTGATAGTCATTGTGTAAGGCTGGTTCATACATACAAAGGCTATATCTATATTTTTTAGATTTCTCATTTCTTTTATGTCTTCCGTGTCTCCCGAAATATAGATTCTTTTATCTCCTAACGTAACAATGTAACCATTCCCTCTTCCTTTTGGGTGTCTGGAATCCTTTGTTTCAGGTAAATTATACATAGGAATTGCTTCAACAGTGGTTTTTAGTATAGTCTTTTGATCTCCATTATTTATCACAATTTTTTCTTTTGAATTAATTGCTTTCATAAGATCCGCTACAGCTTTTGGCGCTACAAAAGTCGTTTTATTCGTGTTTAATTCAGTTAAAGTTTCTGTATTCAAGTGATCTCCATGTATATCGGTAATTAAGATTATATCAGCATCGGGGAATTTTTCATATTTTTGTCCTCCTCCATATGGATCAACATAAATAGTCAAGTCATTCAATTGCAAAACAAGGCTACCATGGAGCACGGGTGTGATGGTTAATTGTCCTTCAGTAGTTATAACAATATCCTGTGCTAAGATTTGCTGACTAAGTGCCAGCAGAACTAAGATTAATAATTTCTTCATAATTTTTTATTTGATAACCACTTGCCTTGTTAAAAGTTTATTACCCATCTGAAACTGAAATAGATACAGTCCGCTCTGAAAGTGGCTCAAATCAATTTCTTTTGTTTCAACTTGGTATTCTTTAATTATTTGACCCACTGAATTACTAACAAAGATTTTATCAATCTTTAAATTAATATTATACCTTAAATAGATTTTCTTTTCTGCCGGATTAGGATACAGGACTAAATCACTTTTATCAGCTTCACTATTATTTAGTATTGCAATAGAGGCTTCAACCAATGGATTGCCTTCTGATCTTCCAACCTCGTTTTGGGCATATACCCTGTATTTATAAGGATCACGAAACGTAGGAAGTTTATCAGAAAAAGAAGTCTGAGAAGAATCCAATATTCCTAAATTCTCAAAGGAAGCACTATTTCTGAAGGCTCGTTCTATCCCGAATTGCAAAGTGTTATTACTTTCTTTTTCCCAGTTTAATTCTATACTTCCTTCACCTTGATAATCTACCTGCAGATTTTGTGGAGGTTCAGGCGGATAGCTAAAAATTGAGCTACATATTTCCAATTGCCAGCTTTCTAATTCACCACCATCTCTAGCTTGAATATCCTCTACTATTAAAGTCCACTCACCTCTAATATTTTCTCCTATAAAGCCGCTTAAAGGCTCTGTTGGTCTGTAGTTTAATCCATCAGTCGGTGGGCAAGGGATTTCTCCTGTTAAAGCAAAATCATCAAAAGCGATGTTAAAATTATCTTGTGAACTACAAATGCTGTCTAGTAATATAACTTCGGTACCACTAGGGCTTCTGAGTGTAAAAATTAAATCGCTAATATATGTATGAGTACCTCTTACATTTTTTACTTTAACACTTTCAACATTGCCTGGTTGATTTATATTTATACTGGATTTAATTTCAGAAGGGCCTGAAGGGATGGTGAGAGGCACCTGATTGCTAACAAACTCCTCACAGGTATTGATGGTGGTAGTGAAATTTGTTTCAACATAATTACTGGCGCCACAGTTATTTTTGGCTAAGACTCGCACATAGTATTCTGTGTTTTGTGCTAGTGCAATATGAGTTCTAAACTGAGTGGTTTTTAAATTTAAGGCAGAATCTACAATAGATTGAAAGTTGGCATCTGTAGCAATTTCCACATCATAGCTAGCTTGAAGATTCACATTATCTGACCAATTAATAAGCGGTTGTGTGTTAACATTATCAGAGGCTATAACAGGGTTTAATTCTTCTGCCGGCACAGGCTCATTCAGAATTATGAATTCAAGGTCCCTTCTGAACTGAAAATCTATCGAATTACTCAATATTGAAAACATTATTTTCCCAGTGAAATTATCCAAAGGTTCTATGGTTAGATTAAGTAATTCGCCCGGCAAAACAGTTTCTTTATCGAAATTAAAAATGTTTTCATCTGGTAATTCGACAACAGTGAAAGTTAGTGGCTCATCGTACCCACCTTTTCCAATCGTTTTAATTTGGATTTCAACGGGTTCGTCAGGGCAATATGTTTCCTTGTTGAAAGTAACGGTAAAGTCATACGGAAAATACTCCTCAATACTAAAAGTGGTATTTGTAATATTAAAAAATATGTTGTCAGCAGCAGCTACTTTTATCCTTGCATTTGGGGCAGTTACATTAGCTAGTAGTACTCTTTCGAAACCATCATTGGGGGTGTTTTCAAGAAGTAGATAGTCAAAAGTTTCTCCTCCATCATCGGATAGGAAAATATTTACAGTCTGACAATTGATAGTTGAGTTGGTAGTGTTGGCAATATCCCAGGTTATGTCAATCGAATCGATTCCGCTATAAGTTCCTGTAATATCATTTACGGTAAAAGGTCCGGCTTCATCACTTACCTTAAACGAAATTTGATCATAAGCCACACCTGCTACGGATCTAACATCTCGGGCAATTAAGCGAAAAGTTAGGTCTCTACTATAATTGGGTAATAATTCACCTATAGTTTGAGTATTATTGAGAAGATCTGAAATTTGAGGGAATACTCTAAAAGAATCTGGAGTAGGGGAAAATGACCTGAAAATAGGGGCATTTCCTGCAGGAGTATTTGGTCCTCCTGCAGGGCCTAAATTGAATTGTTCCCAATTGTATACTATTAAATCATCATCCGGATCAGTAGCTGATCCATTTAACTGAAAAGGAGTAGATATAGGGATAGAAAAGCCACCGGACCCTGCATTGACAAGAGGAACACTGTTTCCAGTATTGGTGATTTGAGCACAATTATTACCGCTACCAGTCTGTGAATAAGCATGAATAGCATCTAAGCTGGCAACATGGAAGTACGAATCGCTGTTATTTTGTAAATTTTGCGATCCGCAAATACCTGCATAAGCCATTATGGTAGATCCACTTCCCGGTTCATAGGCTGAACCTGCACTTCTATTCCCACCCGAGCACGAACCTACATCACCGTTGAAAGTGTGAGGTGCACCAAATTGATGGCCTATTTCATGGGCAACATAATCAACATCAAAAGGATCTCCGATAGGCGAGTTGGTTCCGGTGACTCCCCGTGCTTTTCCTGAAGTACAAACAACGCCCAAGCCAGCAAGGCCGCCAGCTCCTGTAGAAAAACCGTGACCTATATCGTAGTTGTTGTTCCCGATAGTAGAGTTTATTTCAGCAGGCACTTCATTAATCATTGATCCTGCACTATTATTGGTGAAAGGATCGGTGTCAGGATTTGTGAAAATGATCTGGTCATTATTAGCAACCAATACCATTCTAATAGCAGCATCCCTTTCGTAAATACCATTTACCCTGTTCATAGTAGTAACCATTGCTGACAATGCATCAACCACCGTGCCTCCATGAAATTCAGTGTATTCACCTGTAGTTGCTATAGCTATTCTGTAAGTTCGCAATTGCGTACCCGAGGGTCTCTCAATTTGCTTGCTTTCTATTAATCTTTGTGCAGCATCAAATCTTCGCTGATCAAAAATGATGGGTTCTTCTTCTATAAACTGACTATGTTTTTCAGCTTTTGAGAAGTCTTTTCTGTAATAGACTTGGTATTTGTCTGTATTATTTTGCTCTACTGGATCAATGTAAATCTGACCTTTTTTTGAGAAAATTAAAGCATGGAATCCTTTAGGAGTGATATCTACTCGAATGATTTCACCCGTGGCAACATTTTTACCTGAATAGGTTTTAATTTGCGGGTATCTAGCAGCTAATTGAGGAGACATTACAGGCACTGCACTAATTAAAAATTCACCATAGCTATTGTCGGGATAAGGTATGGTAACTGCTTTAGTTTTACCTTGATTATGGATGCTTTGATTTAATTTTTGCAGATTTAATTGATAGAATTCTGCTTTCAAGGTTGGAATCATTCTTGACTGCAGATTTTGATTAGATTCAACTTGGTGAGTCCAAAAATTTGCACTTTGACCAAATAAAGGTTGATAAAACCCTAAAAAAAAAGCAGTAGCAAAAGATAAAATTTTAATCATATTTCATATTTAATAGTCGGGGAAGTAATCAGGTTATGGTAACTAAAATCAAAGATAATAAAATGAATTCCCCTAAAAGACAATCAGATTATTTTGTTTTTCAAGTAGAATTCAAATTTTGTAATTCGATTTTATTGAAATAAACCATAAAAAGAGTAATGGCATTGCTAAAGCCCAGGTAGGAAATCCATACAAAATGCTGAAAAACTGTATGAAAAAGGCCATGAATGCGTATTTCCCAAGCTTGGTAGGGTCTGAAAAATAGTTCAATAGGCCATAAAGCCCTAAATGCAATGTGGTAATAAAAAGTAGAAGGGATACTGTTAAAGAAGAAATATCTGATAGGACCGTTTGGAAGATGATAAAGATGAGTTCCGGAAAAATTAGAAATAGCGTTTGGAGAAAATGCGATTTGCTTTTCTTAAAGAAGGATGATGGAATGCTTAAAAAGTAAGATAAGGCAGAGTTTTCAAAATCTCTTTTTTCGATCAAAAGCGGTAGGTTAACAAAAGACACACACAATATTGCAAATTGAAGCCATCTGCTATCATACCCGCCTGAATAATAGGAAGAAAAGAATAAGTTTAAGAGAAATAAAGAAGCTAGTTTTGATACCAGCAGGAGCATTGGTCTGTTTTCCTTTAAATGATTTAGTAGCCAGAAATTATAAGGTATTTTGAATGACCTTCTTACTAAAACTGCAGAGGACTTTATATTAATCTCTTTTAGAGGATTTCGTAATTGATAAAAAATAAGAACGGAAAAGATACTGAAAAGTAAAATCAGCACTAACCATAATAAAATTAAAATATGCCATAATTTTAAACCGATGCACAGCATACTCAAGAATGCAGTATAAAGAATTAGAATAATATGATTACTGAACCAAATAGATACTTGATTTCTAAAAAATAGATTAGGTTTAAATAATCCAATTTGATGGAACACCTTATACTGAGGTTTTAGTAATAGCCTTCTTTGAAAAGACCAATGTAAGAAACTGTATAAACCAAAACTGACAATTAAACCGGCTATGGCATAACTACTTTGTATAATTTGGTAGCCAAGCATTACATGTACTTCGGATTTAATGAAAACACCAAATATGATGATTAGCACAAGAAAGAAACCTATAAATGCCTTATAGAATGGTACTACGAAAGCTTTTGATAACAGCTGTCTCATATTACAGCTGAGAGATGTCCGTTTTGAATTTGGACTACAGTATCAAAAGCAAAGTCTTGCATCGTGGGCAGATGGTGCGAAGAAATGAGGAAATTAACTCCTGTAGATTGCTGATCTCTTATCAATGTGAGTAATTTTTCCTGTGCCTCTCCATCAATAGTGGTAAAAGGCTCATCTAAGATAATTAGTTGAGGATTTCCTAAGAAAGCCAGTAGCAGCGCAGCTTTTTTGAGCATTCCGGAGGAATAGGATTTTATTGGGTTGGGTGAATACTGGGTGACACCAAATAAATTTTTTAAGTCTTCAATTGATTCTGCTGAGGCTTTCTTGGCTTCTGCTACTACTGTAATTAGTTCATCAAGGCTTAAAAAGTCAGGAAATTGGGGTTCTGCTTCTGCATAATTCACCAGCATTCTGTATTTGAGAGATTCTTTACTTATAGAGATGTCGTTTAAGATTATTTCTCCTCCAAAAGGATGAATTCCGGCTATTGCTTTAAAAAGCGTTGACTTTCCCGCTCCATTTTCCCCTTTTATGAGATGGATTCCTGTCTGAAACTCCAAATCATGGATATTTAATTCAAAACCAGTGGGGTATGACTTGTGGAAATTCTTTATTTGGAGCATTTAAAGCAGATTAATAATCAAAAGTCTTGATACTAGCGTTAAAAATAGAAAAAACGTCAGCAGATTTGCTTTTATTAGTATTACAAAGAATTTACTTCATCTATTACACGAGTGGTTTAAAAAAAAGTAAGATAATACCTTGGTAGAATCTGTTAGTCTAATTTCTCCACCTCACTCTCCAGCTTCAACACGTGGGCCCCATCTTCCTGCTCAATATAAAGTGCTTTATTACCCTTTTCGCCTTTCCTGGTTACTTCATTTCCCTTAATAGTGCGAGTCACTTCCTTATCAAAAGTAGATTTTACTTTACCTTCAGCTGTCCCATTTCCCCAATTCCATTGTACTTTACTGCCTTCTTTTATCATAGCTTTTTTTAATAAGTATATACAATAAAAGGAAAATATTGTTTCGAATTACAGTTAAACTGCCTTCACTTCATCTTTGTCATTTACTAATAAACTTAGAAGTCCTGCTATTAACATAGCGACTCCGCCAACAATTAAAGCATAAATGGCATCATTATTAAAGAAGCTTCGCAATATATAGCCCAGTATACCTGCAGCAACAATTTGTGGTATCACTACAAAAAAATTGAAAACTCCCATATAATACCCCATTTTTTCAGCAGGCAGGGCTGAAGATAACATGGCGTAAGGGATAGATAAAATACTAGCCCAGGCAATACCGACACCAACCATTGAAAGAATTAGCGTATCAGGATCATTGATGAAAAATATGGAGATTAATCCAGCTCCACCACAAAAGAGGGCAATTAAGTGCGTCATTCTTCTGCCGACCAATTTAGCCAGCTGAGGTAGTAGAAAAGCAGCCAAAGCAGCTACTCCATTATAAACACCAAAGCAAATACCCACCCAGTCTGCACCTTCATTGTATAAAGCAGAACTAGTATCTGTGGTTCCATATACATGCTCCGTAATGGCTGGGGTAGTGTAAATCCACATAGAAAATAGGGCAAACCAGCTAAAAAACTGTACAAAAGCTAATTGTAACATTGTTTTAGGCATTGAAAATATGCCAAGAAATGATTCTGCTAAACCTCCGAAGATTCCCTTTTCTTTGTTCTGCTTTTTAAGCAATTCCAAATCTTCAGGTGGGTATTCCTTGGTATTAAAAACAGTCCACATAACAGCTGATAGAAATGCTATACCGCCGAGGTAAAAAGACCACTTTACAGAGTCAGGAATTTCACCCGGTCCAGCGGTATTGCTCATCCCGACCCAGTTGGTAAAAATATAAGGCAGACAGGAAGCAATCACTGCACCTATGCCAATAAAGAAACTTTGCATGGCAAACCCCGCTGTACGCTGATCTCCAGGAAGCATATCGCCCACAAAAGCTCTGAATGGCTCCATACTGATATTGATTGAGCCATCCATCAGCCAAAGCATACCTGCAGCCACCCATAACTCAGGAGAATTAGGCATGATAAATAAGGCAATAGAGGCTAAAATAGCGCCCACTGCAAAGAAAGGCCTTCTTCGACCCCATCTTGGCGACCATGTTCTGTCAGAGTAGTAGCCAATGATAGGCTGAACCAATAAACCGGTGACAGGAGCAGCCAACCACAAAATAGGTAGGTTATCCTTATCAGCACCGAGAGTTTCGAAAATTCGGCTGACATTGGCATTCTGTAGCGCAAAACCAAATTGAATTCCTAGAAAGCCAAAACTCATATTCCAGATTTGCCAAAAACTCAGCCTTGGCTTTTCAGAGGTGATTGATACCTGATCCATTAGTTACTTTTATTATTTGTTAAAACCAGATACGACCACGAATCAAGTTCAATAGGTCCATTCTCCCTGGAGAATTCAATGGCGTTGTTATCTGCAAAAACATTTTTATAGGTAATACCAAAGTATTGCGGTTCAGTCTGAAAAGATTGTGCAGAATCAGACAGGTTGAGTATGACGAGTACTTCATTAGTATCTTTCTTTCTACTAAAGGCTAAAATTTCAGTGCTCTTTGACGCATTTTTTACTCTTAAAGCTCTGGCACCGAACTCACCATTCCAGAGAGCAGGATTATTGCTTTTAAGAGATAGCAAGCGTTGATAAAAATCCTGATATTCCAGATCTGACCAGTCGATGCTATCCTTGTCAAAAAACGGTAATCTTTTGTCTAAACCTGCTTCCTGCCCACCATAAATAAGTGGCATTCCCTGGATAGTTGAGGCCAGCACAGCCATCGCTTCATAGCCTTCTCCCATTCTTTCAAATACTGTTCCGTTCCATGTATTTTCATCATGGTTTGACGTGAAATACATCCGGAAAGCTGAAGAATCATACTTCATGTAATCTCTTTCCAGGTAATTAAATACGGAGTCAGCATTAGCTTTGCCTTTTGCCAGGTCATTCAATAAGTGATGAAATTCCCAGCCATAAGTCATGTGAAACCCTGCTTCGTGCATTTTGGGTTCGTCCCATTCAGCCAACATAAATACATCTTTGGTGGCTTGCAAGCTGTCGATCGCCATGGACCAAAATTCATTAGGTACCATGCCAGCAACATCGCATCGGAATCCATCGACATTAGTTTCAGTAACCCACCATTTCATTTCCTGCATCATTGCTTGATGTAATTCAGGATTGTCATAATTGAGATCTGCTACGTCAGTCCAATCTGCTACAGGAGATTGCAAATTGCCCAGAGAATCCAAATTATAGTATTCGGGATGCTCTTCTGCCCAATGATGGTCATAGGCCGTATGGTTTGCTACCCAATCCAGAATAACAAGCATCTCCTTTTCGTGAGCTTGATTAACCAGCGCTTCAAAGTCGGTCAAATCCCCAAATTGAGGATTTACAGCAGTGTAGTCGCTTATCGAATAATAACTTCCTAAAGGCTCTTTCCTGTTTTTTTCTCCGATAGGCTGCACCGGCATAATCCATAAAATATCGACTCCCATGTTTTTGAGTCGATCAAGGTGAGGGATGAATGCCTCCAAAGTTCCTTCAGGCGTGTATTGTCTGATATTTACTTCATAGATGTTCATGTCCTTCGCTCTCGTCGGAAAGGTGGTGCTATTAATGTTTTCTGATAATTTCTGATCTTTTTGACATGCAGTAAAAGCGAGAATTAGCAAAGCAAAAAGATAATTTAGGGATTTATTCATCTATAATTTTTGGAATATAAAGTAAAAAAATATTTGTAAGAGGAATTTTTACCAGCTTACAATAATTTCCTGATCAGAATTATCAAATTTAGCTCGAGGTAAATCATTCACCTTCAAATTAATTCTTTCTGCATCTGGCAAGGGATCGAAATTAGAGATCTGATCTATAAAGTTGAAATCTTGCTTTTCTAAAGGGATTGTTTGCTGGTTTACCAGAATTTTTCCGTTTAGTTTACCCTCGAATCCATGAAAAAACACCTGTAGAATTTTATATTGTGTACTATATGAGCCTTTTTTATCCTTTAAAATCAGTTGATTTTTCTCCGGTTGAAAAACGATTTCTCGTTTGTAGAATTCACCGCTTACATGGTTGAAAGTGCTACCATCATCTTCATAGTATTCAAAAGTGTTTTCTTCTTTTCCTCCGTAAATATGCAGATGTAGCGTGGTGTTCCGGTTATTGGATAAGCTTTCCAATTTGTCCTGCATAGGAAGAATGGCCGAAGCTTTTACAAATACAGGCAACCTTTCTATCGGGCACTCTACAATCACCTCTTGATTACCTCTATAGAAAGTATCGTCAAATAAATCATACCACTCGCCTTCAGGGAAATAAACTTTAGCTAAATTGACCTTACTGGCCACAGGTGCTACCAAAATATCAGATCCGAATAGATATTGATTTTGATATAAATGAGAATAAATCTTATCATCATGTGGGTAACTAATAGCCAAACTTCTTGCAACTGGAGTTCCTTTTTCATGGGCTTTATGGAAAGCAGCATAAATATAAGGCATCATCTTATAGCGCAGGTTAATATAGTTTCTGGAAATTTCCTCTACTTCCTCTCCATAAGCCCAGGGCTCAGAGTCACGACTGTTAATCATTGAATGACCACGGAAGAAAGGAGCAAAGGCACCAATGGAAATCCACCGTGCAAATAGTTGACTATCAGCTTCTCCTGCAAATCCGCCTATATCGTAGCCTGAGAAAGCCACACCGGCCATTCCTAAACTATTTACAAGGCGTACTCCTAAAAGCATATGCTCGTCATCAGCTACATTGTCGCCAGTCCAAACTGCGGCATAGCGCTGAATGCCAGAGAAACCAGCTCTGGTCAGATTGAAAATTCTCTTATTTGGAGAGTTCTTTTTAGCTCCTTCATAGGCGCTTTTGGCCATTAGCATGCCGTAAACATTTCTTGCTTTCCTGGTGGAAGCTTTTTTTCCTTCAAAGTCAAACTCCATTAGTTCGGGAAGATATTGTCCCCAGGTCGCTATTTCATTCATATCGTTCCACAAGCCTTCTATGCCCATGTCGGTATATAGCTTCAATTTTTCTGCCCACCAATCTCGGGTGCCAGGTTTGGTAAAATCAGGAAAATGGCACCAACCGGGCCAAACTTCTCCTTCGTAATACTCCCCGTCAGGATACTTAATAAAAACGTCTTCTTTTTTACCAGATTCGTAAGCATCGTAACCCGCTTCAATTTTAATGCCTGGATCGCAGATAACCACCACCTTAAATCCCATTTCTTCTAATTGCTGGAGCATAGATTTGGGATTGGGGAAGTCTTTTTTATCCCAGGTGAAAATTTTGTATTGCTCCATATGGTGGATATCCAGCACAATTACATCTGCAGGAATCTCCTTTTCTCTAAAGAATTTTGCAATACTAATGACTTCTTTATCAGGTTTGTAGCTATAGCGGCATTGTTGGTATCCGAGACTCCAAATAGGGGGGAGTTCCATTCTGCCTGTAAGGTTAGTATAGGAGGAAATAATTTCTTCTACATTCTCTTCAAAAATAAAATAGTAGGACATATCTCCCTGGTCGGCAGAAAAGCTTGAAAACCTTCTGTTAGATGCGCCAAAATTAAAATGCGATTTATGGGAATTATCGAAATAAATACCGTAGGCTAAGTGGTTATGTATTCCTATATAAAACGGAGTAGTGCAATATAAGGGATCACTATCGGGTGGATATCCAAAATGATCTGTATTCCAGTTCTGGTATCCATGTCCTTTTCTGTCCAGCGGACCAGTTTTTTCGCCTAAACCAACAAATCGTTCTCCTTCCTGCAATTTTTTATAGGTAGTTACCTGCTCACCAATCCATGAAGTACCTAAACCCGGATCATCTTCATTGATAATTTTGCCATTTTTATCTTTAAAAATTACTGTAAAAGGTTCTTTCTTGATGGTTACCCGTAGTTTTTCAGTATGAAGCTCTAAAGCATCGTTTTTGTCGGCTGTTGAAAAATCAATTCCTGAAGGCTTTGAGATTACAGCATAGGAATGCTCATCAAGCTCTTCATTTTTACTTAGATGTATTTTTATTATCCCATCTTGTACTACAGAAACCTTAAAAAAAGCGTGCTCTGTGGATCCTACCATGCCGTTATGAATTATTTCATAATGCATTATTTTTCCGCAATGTTGGCTTAAATCTGTAGTTTTTATGGTTTGTTGAGAAATCATATCATTCAATTCAGTTAAAGCGCTAAACTATTTATAATAGTAGAATTAAAGCTTACTAACTCCTTTAAAAATAACCGCAAACGATTGCGGTTTCGATTGCGAAATCAAGTTAGTGAAATTTATTATGATTACTATGGTGTTCTGTGTGCCACAGACCACGGCTCAGGGCAGAATGATCAGTGTGCCCCAGTCCAGGGGACAGTGTATCAATAAGTGGCAAGTATAGAAGTGTAGTACAATTTGGTACTCATAAAAAATCACTACTACCTACTCCAAGGTCTGTGACTCACAGACCTAATAGTATGCCTAAAACAAGCTGCGATAATCAGTTAAAATGCCAAAATCATCGAGACCAGTTTCATAAAATCGTGCAGAGGACCATCGTATTCTAATGGAGTAGAGGCTAAATTCCACCGTTCTTGTAGGGGATTTTGATGTATATAAGTAATTTTTTGCTCGATTTTAGTTGTTTCATCCATCAGCACTGCCAATGGATCTCTCTGTCATATCCTGAAACTTCTTTCCTGGTCATTAACTTTAAAGTACTCTAAGACCTTTGGATGGTTTGCTTTTAAATCACTAACGATCAAATGAGAAGTAGCTTTGTTAAAACTAGCATGGGGCATTTCTTTGCCGTTGAGCTTATTGGGTCACCAAACTAAATGAATATGATTAGGCATAATGACAAAAGCAAATACTGTTATTAAGTCCTTGGTGATAAGAGCACTTAAATTGTTAATAATCAATAATTTATATTTATCAGGCGCTAATAATTTTCTCCAGTCTTTTATAGAAGATGTCCAAAAGTATACTTCGTGTAAGTACATTTTTGAATTACGGTCTTTAATAAATAGGTTCCCTGACATTTGGGTGAGTTTTGGTTCATAAATTAACTTTTAAATATAAATGTTTATAGAGAAAAACAGAAGCCAAATTTATTGAAAGTGAGGAATGAGGTGTTCTGTGTGCCACAGACCACGGGAAAGAGCAGCAATGGGTGCAAATGTTGGAGAATAATTTAATATTATAAAATTTCAATTTTCAACCAATAAAAAAAATTAAAGTTCTCTCTTCGGTTCCCACGGTCTGTGGCTCACAGACCTTTGCGGTTAAAAATTATAATTAAACAGTAGTCTTTTTCCTTAAAGAAGATTCGCGTACTACTAAATTGGTTTTTAAGGAAATCGTTTCAGTTATGGCTTCTTCATCATCACCCAGGGCAATTTGTTTCATTAAAAGCCTTGTAGCTTCCTGGCCCATTTTAAAGCCAGGCTGTGTAACGGAGGATAAAGCCGGCTGAATTAAACTGGAAAAGCGCCAGTTGCTAAATCCTACTATGGCTACGTCTTCGGGAATTCTCAAGCCCCTTTTCTTTATAGCAGTCATGGCACCATAAGCTGCTACATCATTGTTGGCAAATATAGCGTCAGGTGGGAAGCGGTAATCCAATAATTCATTAGTGATTGCTTCTGCTTCCTCATACGTACCTAGTCCGCAGACTTTAATCAGGTTGTCATCCATCATGGATTTATTATCAGCCAAAGCGGCTTTGTATCCGTTTAAGCGGTTTTTACTAATCCCTAAATTTTGAGGTCCGGCCAAATGAGCAATTCGATAAAAACCTTGTTCAATTAAGTGCATAGTAGCTTCATAAGAACCTTGTTCATCATTGACAATTACTTTACAAGCATTCAATGAATCCACCATTCTATCAAAAAATACTAAAGGAACATTATTATCCAATAAACTTTGTAAATGCTGGTAATTATGAGTTTCTCTTGAAATAGACAATAAAATTCCATCAACGCGTGAATTGAACAATGCTTTGGTATTCATTACTTCTCGTTCATATGATTCATTCGATTGCGTAATAATAACATGGTAGCCGGCACTGTGTGCAATATCTTCAATTCCACTGATTACTGCAGAGAAGAAAAAGTGGGCAATCTCAGGTATGATGACACCGATTGTATTGGTTTTGCTTTGTCGTAGGCTAAGAGCCACAGAATTTGGTTGGTAATTTAGGTTATTAGCTAATTCCTGAATTTGTTTTTTGGTTTCCGGGCTAATATCTGGATGATCTTTTAGTGCCCGCGAAACGGTGGACGGAGAAACCCCTACCTTCTTTGCAATATCCTTAATAGTAATATTGGTTTTTTTCATTTTTTCTTTTCAGCCAAGCTGAGTTGGTCAATAAATATTAGACTTTTTTGAAATTAACTCTGCATTAATATTGAAATAATATTTCAAATCTTAAAAGTAGTAAAAATAATCCAAAAATAAAGTATTTCCGCAAACGATTGCGAAGACGTTTGCGGAGAAAAATGTGCTTTTAAGTTATTTTTAAAGGGATAAGACTTTTAACATTGATGTATGAAAATATTGTTGCGGTGATTCAGTATTAGTCACTATATTTTCAAAAAAGCTTAAAATTATTACTAACTAAACGTGTAAATATGAAAAATAAGTTTTTACTAATCTTTTTGATATTATCTGCCTCACTGGTTTCTCTTGCTTTTTCGCAAGAAGTGCAAATCAATGGGAAAGTTGTAGATGACACAGGAGAGGGTCTTCCTGGTGTAAATGTAATTGTGAAGAACCAACAAGGTCGAGGAACAGTAACAGACTTGGACGGTAACTACTCTTTAACTGCTGAAAAGGGAGATGTGTTGATATTCTCTTTCGTTGGTTTTAGTAATTCTGAAATCACAGTAGGTAACCAATCGACCATAGATGTAGAAATGACAATGGATATTGAATCACTTTCTGAAGTGGTAGTTGTGGGATATGGCACTCAAGTAAAAAGAGAAATCACAGGGTCAATTTCCAAAGTTGACAGTAAAGAGATCAATGAGTTTCCAGTGCCCAGTTTTGAAGCTGCATTGCAGGGAAGAGCAGCTGGAGTGCAAGTTGTACAAGGGAGCGGTATGGCTGGATCAGGCTCAATTTTACGAGTACGTGGTATTAGCTCTATCAGTGCTGGTGGAGATCCTTTATATGTAATTGATGGAGTTCCAGTGACACAAGACCAATTCTTATTGGGTAATGGAGGAGCTGGCGCAATGAACTACAATCCGCTTTCCACACTAAATCCTAATGATATCGAATCTGTTGAAATATTGAAAGATGCATCAGCAGCTGGTATTTACGGATCAAGGGGGGCTAATGGTGTGGTGCTGGTTACTACAAAAAAGGGAAAAACAGGTAAACCAACTTTCAATTTTTCCTCTAATGTGGGGATTGCCGAAATGGCATTTAAGCCGGATATGCTTTCAGCTTCAGAGTATATTACTTTAACACAAGAAGCCTGGGAAAACGATGGAAATACTGGTAGAGCCCCTTTACCAGACGGGATTTCTTGGGAAGATGCTTTAGCTAATAATACAGACTGGGTAGACGCTACCACACAAACTGGCATTAACCAGGAATACAATCTTTCCGGAAATTTCGGCACAAAAAAATTTAAAACCTATGTAGGTCTTTCTTATACTAATAATGAAAGCTTTTTAATAGGAAATGCATTCGAAAGAATGAGTGGTAGAGCAAACTTGGAATATCGACCATTGGACAATCTTTCGCTTTCATTAAATCAATCAGTTGCGCAAGGAGTTAATGATAGGGTCAACCTTTTTGAAGGAAGTTTGGGGGCTGCTTTATCAGAAGCTAATCCAATATATCCTATTTTTATTACAGAGAATGGCGTTCAAGAATATTATAATCCAATAGATGATGCGAACGGTTGGGGAAACCCAGTTCGTTTACAAAATTTTCTTGATTGGACAACCACAGAGAAAAGAAGCCTGTCAAATCTTACAGTTGCGTATGAGCCTGTTGATAAACTTAAATTAAATTTCACAGCAGGGTTTGATTATTTGGATCTAGATGATCAAAGAATTATTCAACAGGGATTTAACCCTAATGATAGCTTTGATATATCAAATGGTAATATTAATTACGTTAGAAATTTCACTTACAATGTCACAGCAGGTTATGACTTCTTGTTCGGACCTGAAAATAAGTTAAACGTATTAATTGGCAATGAATTCCAAAAATCAGTAACCGACAACAGGACAAGAAATGTAACAGGGGAAACTGTTCAAACAACTGCACAAAATACAAGTGATTGGGCATTTCTCAGCTATTTCTCAAGAGCCTCTTACAGCTTGCAGGGTAAATATTTTTTCCAGGGTACTGCGAGAGTAGACGGATCATCTAGATTTGGGGAAAATAATAGATATGGATTCTTTCCTTCCTTATCAGGAGCCTGGATTTTGTCAGAAGAAGATTTCATAAACAGTAGTGGATTTCTATCATTCCTTAAACTAAAAGCCAGTTGGGGATTAACTGGTAATTCAAAATTTCCGGATTTTGAGCGTTTTGGAACATTTCAGATTGGACAAGGAGGACAGGTTTACAACGGGGAACCAACTGTTTTCCCTACCAGACTGGCTAATCCTGATTTGAGATGGGAGAAAACAAGAACAATTGATTTTGCAGTAGAAACAGGATTTATCAATGATAGGATTACAGCGGAGGTAGCGTATTATAACAAAGTGACTACTGATGTTTTAATTAATATTGGAACCCAGCCTGGTACAGGTTTTAATAATTTTTGGGACAATATTGGAAGAATTGATAACTCAGGTGTGGAATTAAGCTTAACAAGCAGAAACCTTGTAGGAGACTTTACATGGACTACTACTATTAATGCGGCCAGAAATGAGAATGAAGTAAAAGACATTGGGGGTTATTCTCCAGATGCTGTAGGAGGTGGATTTAACGATACAAGAGTTATTCCAGGTCAGCCAGTAGGTGCAAACTTTTTGGTTCGATTTTCCAGAGTTGATCCCGAAACTGGCAAACCAATTTGGTTGGACAAGGACGGAAACGAAACCTTTAATTTTGATCTGGAAAACAGAGTAGTAGTTGGATCAGTAATTCCTGATATAGTAGGAGGAATTGCTAATAATTTTACTTACAAGAACTTCAATCTGAATGTTTTCTTCACCTATACTGTAGGTGGTAATATTTATGATGGATCAGCTAAGCGCCAATTGCCATCGGAAGTTACAAGCTGGAATTTTAGAGGAGATATTGTAAACAGATGGCAGCAACCAGGTGATATCGCCGACTTTCCAAAATTAACTCTTGAGCCGATTCAGGGGGCTGATGGAGGTGATGTTTGGCAATATAACTCGACTTTATTCCTTTATGATGCAAGTTATTTGAGATTAAGATCATTAAGTCTTGGGTACAACTTACCAGTAGATTTGGTTCAGAGATATAATATGAATAGTGTAAGAGTGTCATTTACAGGTAGTAACCTTCTTACTTTTACAAAATATCCTGGAGACCCTGAGATTGCAAGAGACTTTCAAAATGCTCAGGACAGAAATTTAAGTCCAAATGTATCCTTCTTAACACCGCCACAGCAAAGAACTTTTATGCTTGGTTTAAATATCGGATTCTAAAAATTAGGAGATATGAAAAAAATATTATTTTATACGTTATTGATTACTTCCTTCTCATTCACAGCCTGCAATGACTGGCTCGAAATACAGGAAGAAGATGTTTTACTGCCAGAGGACGCGTTAAACACTGCAGAAGACTATGAAAGGTTAATTAATTCAGCTTATGATGTTTTAAGGGGAAGCAACGGAAGATTCTTAGGAGGCAGAAGCCAGCTTTTTTCAGACCTATTAGCTCATGAAGTATCTAATAAAGGTTTAGCAGGGAATAAATTGGAAATTTACAGAAGAAACCCTGGTTTTTTCAATGGTGAAATTTCAGAGTATTATCAAGAACCATACATAGCCATTTTTAGAGCTAATGTTCTGCTGGAAGAAATAGAAACAGTTGACGGCTTGAGTCAGGAAGCCAAAGACCGTCTAAAAGGAGAAGCCTTTTTCTTGCGCGCTTTGTGCCATTATGATGTCTTAAAATTATTTGCACAACCATTTGGATATACTGAAGATAATTTACACCCGGGTATTTCCCTTCGAACTGAAGCTTCCCAAGATAGTGAGTTAAGAGCGACTTTCTTGGATTCTTTTAACCAAATCGAGAGTGATTTCTTAGAGGCCGCTACTTTGTTAGCTGGTGGAAATGATAGAGGTTCTGGATTTGCTACTGAAAATGCTGCAAAAGCTTATTTGGCACAAATTTATTTTCAAAGCAATCAATATGACAAAGCATTCACATATTCTGACGAGGTTATCTCAAGTGGGGAATACGCTTTGGATGCAGATTTAACATCTCGTTTTTCTCAAGGTTTATCTAGTGAGGGAATCTTCGTAATGCCAAGTCTAAATCCAGCAGATCATAGGGGAGCAGCCTTTACTAATAATTATAGATCTGATGCAGTTGAACCTACTATTAAAATAGGATCAGAGATTTATGAGTTAGTGGCCGAGAGAACAGACGACTTAAGATTAAATTGGTTCACAGTAGCCAATGAGGACACTCCTGACGAAGAAATTTACATTACTAAATATAATGATTTAGTGTACTTCGATGTCCCGCTTATCCATCTAACTGAATTAAAATTGATAAGAGCAGAATCTGCTGCACTGACTAATCAAGCTTTAGCTACTGCTATTTCTGATATCAATGATATCAGAGAAAGAGCTTTTGGATCAACAGATCGCAACTTATCAGATAATGCGAATGCTACTGCGATCGTTAATGCAGCACGATTGGAAAGAAGAATTGAATTAGTCACGGAAGGTAATTATCTGCATGATGTGAAGCGAATTGGAATTCTAGAAAATAGTTCAAATTTAAGGTTGGATGGAGCGATATGGTCTTGTCCAGGCTTATTATTAGAGTTTCCGACTTTGGAAACTGTCGAAGGATTTGTTGGCAACAATCCGAACGGATGTTAATTAAATTGATAAAGTAAAAATATGAAAAATATAATTTTAACAATATTAGTTCTTGGCCTTCTATTTAGTTGCAGGCCAGAATTTGAGGATATTGGTGAACCTCAGGGAAGATCAGGGGGGTTATCTGGAACGTGGAACTTACTTTCAGTGATTCAAATTGACGAAAAAGCGGTAAGTAAAGGTTATCCTGACTTTGTACAAAGGATTAATTTAACAGAACGAGCTGGTTTTAATACTTACCAACTAGTATTAAATCAGAACTCCGAAGGTAGCCCAACCACCTTTGAAGAAAGAGATACTGATGCGCCTGCAATTATTGGCTTTGAATCAGGCTCATGGGAGTTGGACGATCCAGAATACCCTAAAGAAATTACCTTTACTAGTGAAGGAGGTCAGCAATACAGTATGACAATTAGTACCTATTTAGGGTTAGCGGAAGGAGAGTTGAATCTCAATTTTTCAAGGATTGCCGATGGTGAACCAATCGTTACTTACCAGTATAAATTTGTAAAATAAAGACTATGAAAAAATTATTAATATTAGTGGTTTTGACTTTTTCAGTACTGTTAGTGAAGGCCCAGAGTTGTGATCAGGCAAGCTTTAGGACTGAACCGGCATCGTTTACTGCTGAAGATGAAGTGAAGTTATTTGTTGATGTTTCAGGTTGCAGTTATTTAGCGTCACTGGATGAGATTTACCTTTGGATATTTGTTGAAGGAGGTCCAGGTCCTGAGGGCTTGGGAGGAAACGGTGATTTTTGTAATGGCTCAAATCCAGAATTACTAATGACTAATGAAGGAAACAATATCTGGAGCTATACTTTTACACCAACAGAATTATTTGCAGCTTCTCCAGCAGAAATCGGGAGCGAGATCGGATTTATTCCAAAGGAATTTGCTGCGTGCAAAGGAAATGGAGATCAAACGGTAAATCTTTTCTTACCTGTAGAATCATTGATTTTTACTCCGGCAGAATCCAGAACATTTCCTGAATCATTTACGAGCGAAGATTTTGTTACACTTTATTTCGATCAGTCTTTAGCTGTAAATGACGAAATGAAGTTTTTGGAAGAAGTGTTTGTTTATGCTTTTGCCAATGTAGTAGATGCAAGTGGTGTAACTGTGGAGGGTAATATTGAAAAAGCTCCGTGGACAGAAGTAGGATCCACATCGGAGTTGACAATGAAAAGCGAAGGTAACGGAACTCATTCCTTAACAATGGATCTCAGGAATTTCTTTAATTTGGAGCCTGGACAAAGACTTTCCTCCATAAGTTACATTTATAGAAATATGGAAGGCACTATTCAATCGGAAACTTACTCTTCCGATGTAATAATTAGAAATTAAATTATCGAGTTATGAAAAAGTTATATACTATATTCTTTCTACTAAGTTTGTCCTTTGCAGGTTGCGAGCAAGAGGAATTCACTGGAACTGGGTTGGAAGCTCTCGCAGATTTTCAGTTAGTTACCGGCAATGAGGCAGTTGAGCTTCGTTCGATTTTTCCTGAAAAAGAAGTAAATATTCAATGGAGT
Source organism: uncultured Cytophagales bacterium (assembly GCA_963803685.1). Lineage (GTDB taxonomy): Bacteria > Bacteroidota > Bacteroidia > Cytophagales > Cyclobacteriaceae > Marivirga. The sequence goes on along the minus strand of CAWDNW010000001.1, from coordinate 4,449,635 downwards.
GAAGCAGAGTCTGGGTTAGATTCTGAGGTTCTTTATACATGGGTAGCCTTTGACCAAAATTCGTCAGCAGAGTCCCCATTAATAACTTTAGCATCCAATAATGAAGGAATGGCTAATGAGTTGACACTTACATTTGAAGCGCTAGATACTACACTTGAAGAGCTTGGGATCGCTATAGGTGAAACAGTTACATTGAATTGGACAGTAACTGCTGACAATGGAGACGTTGTTAAAGTTGCCAATCCTAATACGATTACAATTACAAGATTTAAAGAAGAAATTGCTCCTTTTAGTTTAGGTTCGCCAACAAACGAGACTTCTATAAATTTGGATATTGATCAACCAGATACAAATATTATAATAGAATGGGATAGCACTTATTCAGGTTTTGGTTCTGAAGTTACTTATGATTTTGTAGCTGATAAAAGAGGAGGAGACTTTAGCAGTCCTGTTTTAGATTTAGCTTCAGATAATGAAGGGAGCTCACCCAAATTAACAGTAACTAACGGACAATTAGACGAAATTCTTGAAGGGTTAGGACTTGCTCAGGGTGAAGTTATTGAATTAGATTGGAAGGTAATAGCAAGTACATCTGCTGGAATTGTGCAGGGATCAGAAAATACTTTCAGTATTAATTTAAGAAGGTTTGATAATAAAGTTGATTTTACGCTGGTACTAAATAGAACTAATACTGGTATTCCTGAAGGTTTTGATGTGTTTGTAGCTGGTCAATTTGATAAACTGGGAATTGCCGAATCAGAGTGGCAACAACCCGGAACTAACCCGACTTTGCAGATGGCTTATAATGAGGAGTTATCGAGGTACGAATTGAATTTAAGGATAGCTCCTAATTTAGTGGGTACTACTTTTGAGTATAAGTATTTTCTAGCTACGACTACAACACCAAATTGGGGAAATGGAGAGGAGAAATATGGCGCAAATGGTTGTGAAGGTGTAGCAAATAGAAGCATAACATTCTCAGTTGCTGGCCAAGTGATTGAAGATGAAGTGATGGTTTGGCAAGGGTTCTGCGAGTCCAATTCACCTATGAGGATTGTATTGAACGTAACAGATAATTTTCCATCTGATCAGTCAGTTGATGTTTTTGTAGCTGGAGATTTTGGTTTTGTAGTATGGCCGCAACCAGGTACCGATGACAGATTAAGAATGAACAAAATAAATGATAACCAGTATGAAATTTTCTTACCTGTACCACAGGGGCATAGTGGATTGTTTAAATATTTTCTAGCGACCAAAATGGCACCAAATTGGGGACAAGGTGAACAGGTTATAAATGAATCCAGTGATGGTTGCAATGGTGCACCAGATAGGGCGTTTAGTTTTTCCGGTACAGAAAGCATAGAAGGAACAGTGAATGTTTGGGAAGGATTTTGTCCTTTTTAAAACTAGCCTAAATTGAGAAGCGTGGAATCTCCACGCTTTTTTCTTTTAAATAAACTATTAATAATGAAAAGTTACTTATACCTCATAATTACTTTCCTTTTTATTAAATTATCAGTAGTGTCAGCTCAAACAGTAACTACTGACCCCGCAATTCCTCAAGCATCAGAGGCAGTTACATTTATTGTAAATACTGAAGGAACTAGTCTGGAAGGCTACACAGGAGACGTATGGATATGGACTTGGCTGAACGAGAATTGCACCGAAGGATGCGATGCGCCTACTAACGTTAACCCAGCTACTAGTGCTCAGTCAGATGCATTGATGACAAGATCCCAAAGTAACCCAAATGTTTATACTATTACATTTGTACCTGCAGATTTCTTTAATAAACCCGCAGAAAACATTATCCAGATAGGGTTGAAGTTAAAATCAGTCGATTGGGCAGATAATAAACAGACAGATACAGATTTATTCGTCAATTTCTCCGATGGAAGTTTCGATATTACTTTGGTGAGCCCTGCTCAAGCGGTTCTTTTTGTGAACTCCGGACAAGATATTTCGATTGAGGCAGCAGGCAATAGGGAAGCAAATTTCGAATTATTTGTCAATGGAGTTTCCACTGATGCTAAAGTGGCAATTACATCCTATTCGTACGCTTTAAATATAAGTCAAACTTCCGGAAGCTTTCCAGTTAGGATTGAGGCAACAGCAGATGGGGAAACAGTAGTTAAGGAATTTTCTTATATTATTAGGTCTGCCACAGTGAATGAAGCTCTACCTGCTGGAATCCAAAAGGGTATTAATTACCATGCGGAAACAGATAAAGTGACACTTGCTTTATGGGCTCCCAACAATGAATCAGCTTATGTCGTGAGTGAACTATCAGGCTGGGAAATTGATCTGGATTACAAAATGAAGAGAGATGGTGAGATTTTCTGGTTTACGTTAGAGAATTTGACTCCTGGCAAAGAGTATCCATTTCAATATTTGGTAGATGAAGAAATCTATTTAGCAGATCCATTTGCTGATAAAGTTTTAGACCCTGACGATTCATTTATTCCGGAAACCACCTACCCAGATTTGATTTCTTACCCTGACGGAGCAAGGCATACAGAATGGTATTTTAATAGAGCCTCCGTTTTTCAAACGGATCAAATGGCTTATCAATGGGAGATAGAAAATTTTGACCGACCTGAAAAGGGAAAATTGGTTATTTATGAATTGTTGATTAGGGACTTTCTGGGGAATGACCACAGGAATTATGAAGGATTGATTGACACTTTAGATTATATTAGTTCACTGGGTGTTAATGCTATTCAATTGATGCCTATAATGGAATTTAACGGTAATAATAGCTGGGGATACAACCCTGCTTTTATGTTTGCACCGGATAAATTTTACGGCACAAAAAATAATTTTAAACAGTTTGTCGATGAATGTCATAAAAAAGGAATTGCAGTCATTCTGGATATAGCTATGAATCATCAGGATGCCCCATCTCCATTTCTCCTGATGGATCTCGACTTTAATACTTTTGTTCCCCAGACTGATAACAGATGGTTTAATCAGCAAGCCAGACATCCGTTCAATGTTTTTTTTGATATGAACCATGAAAGTATTTATACACAGGAATTACTAGACTCAATCAATACATACTGGTTGGAAGAATATAAGATAGATGGGTATAGGTTTGACCTTTCAAAGGGTTTTACTCAGACTAATACAGGAGATAACGTTGGTGCCTGGAGTGGAAGGGATAATTCTAGAATTGCATTACTTAAGCGCATGGCCGATGTAATTTGGGAAGACCATCCAGAAGCATATGTCATCTTGGAGCATTTTGCTGATAACAGTGAAGAAATTGAATTGGCAAATTATGGTATGATGCTATGGGGTAATCTTCACTATGCTTACTCGCAGCTAGCAATGGGTTACGATGATAACGCAAATATTGATTACGCATATTATGGCACCAGAGGTTGGAACAATCCGAATTTAGTTAGTTACATAGAAAGTCACGATGAAGAGCGCCTAATGTATCAGCTTATCAATAACGGCAATTCCTCAGGAGGTTACTCAACCAATAATTTAAATACTGCTTTGGAAAGAGTAAAGGCAGTGTCTGCATTGTTTTATACAATACCAGGTCCTAAAATGTTGTGGCAATTTGGCGAGTATGGTTATGATATTTCCATCAATGAAAATGGAAGGACAGGGGAGAAACCTCTACTCTGGAATTATCTGGAAGATGCTAACAGACAGCGACTTCTGGAAACCACTTCAGAGATTATTAATTTGAGAAACTCCTACGAAATATTTCAAACTAATAATGTAACTTTCAGGGAAGATCAAAAGCTATTTAAAGAAATTACTCTTTCAAACGAACCATTTGTTGAGGCCCCCACTTCCACAGAAGAGATGAATGTACATGTTATAGCTAATATGGATGTAGTTCCTAAAGCATTTAATACTCATTTTCCTCATCAAGGCAATTGGTTTCACTACTTTGCAGATGGAGATTTGCTGAATGTAACGGGTGATGTTTTTTCAGTATTTTTGCAGCCTGGCGAATTTCGCATTTATACTGATGTAAAATTAGAGTCTCCTAAAGCGGAATTAATCAACTATAGTAATCCAATAGCTCCAGATTTAACTTATTTAAGCGAAGTGGCGCAAGAAGGTATTTCCCTAGCCTGGGAAGATAATTCCTCAATCGAGTTAAGCTATAGCATTTTCAGAAAATCAGGCAGTGAAGAGTTTGCAGAAATTGAAAAGGTAGGTGCTAATGACACAAATTTTATTGATTCAGAAGTTAGCCCTAATCAGGAATATACTTATAAAGTGCTAGCAAATAATAGCTATTCCTCTACTAGTAGTGAAGAAGTATCAATCAATACAACTTCGATACTGTCCAGTAGCAAGAGCCTCGATTTAGGTTTTGTTATTTATCCTAACCCAGCCGAGGATTATTTGAGAATAGAATCAAAAAATGGGTCAGATATTCAGCAGATAAGAATTTTTGACCAAGTAGGGAAGCAATATGAAGTGCTGATAGAGGACACAACAAACGGCAAGATTGTTAATACTTTAAATTTGGATCAGATGCTATATTTCATCCAAATCTCCGTAGAGGACCAACTGATCACTAAGAAGTTTTTGAAGAAATAATGAGTCATTAATATTGACTTTTGAATTCTGAAAAGAGAAATAACTAAAATTTCACTTAGTACCGAGTATTACAGTCATAGAATAAAGAAAACCCCACACAATATAATCCTTAAAGGAAAATTGTGTGGGGTTTTCTGTTTCACTAAGAGGTTCTGAATTTTAATGGGGTTACTTATCTATTATTAACCAAATAGGTGCTGAAGTCCTGGCCATTTACGGTAGTATATTTAGTATCCATGCTACTGTTTACCTTGAAATTCTTAAGATTTACCGGGCCATTTAATTCAGTATATTTTAGATTCAAAAGACCATTAAATAAAGCATTGCTAAAATCAACACCATTATCTATTTCTGTGTATTTAAAATTAGCTTCACTATCAAATATACTTCCTGCAAAACTAACCAGCTCATCAAATTCCGCATATTTAAAGTTAGCCTCACTGGAAAAATCAATTTTATTGAAATAACTTTCATTGTTGAATTCTGCATATTTGAAATTTGCTTCATCTCTGATGCTTGAACCGGAAAAATCAGCTATCCCATCAAAATTGGAGTATTTGAAAGCAGCTCCCTTTTTAAAATTGCAATTTTTAAAAATAACATCTCCTTCAAAATCAGCATTAAATGTGTATTCTGATTTGTCGTCATGGAAATATGCCAGGACATCGTCTTCAAAAGTACAGTTCACGAAAGTGATGTTGCCTACTATGGTATGATCAATTGCATTGGTGTTCATTCCAAACCACGATTTGCTTGGCAAGTCGTCTTTCTTTTCCTGGTATGGGGTTAAATCTAGCACTCCTGAAATAGTAGCATTTTCATAGGTTAGATCTTTTCCTTCTTTAGCCATTTGGCTAATCTTTTGGGCGTCAATAGATTGTGCAGATACTACATAACTGCTTAAGCTTATTAAAACAAGTGTAAATAGGAAGTTAAATTTTCTCATCATTTTAGAATTTAAGGTTTTTGATTCGTTTTATTTAAAATGTTTCATTCAATAGATGTGCCTAAAATAGAAATGGTTGCATGTATCACTGAAAATTTATGCTCACTGGCATTAAAGAGAGATATAGGAGATAAAATGCAGATGAACGAAATGTATATAAGTGTTCAGTTGTGAACAGCTTCTGTTCGGTTATTGGTCGAATGAACAAATTGTTAAATTGACAAAGGCTTTCACTTAACAAATGTTCGCAATCATCAGGATGGAAATAAGGTCGGCCCTACGGGACTTTGTTTATTGGCAAAAAATTACGTTCTACCATAATGTCACCTCTACGAGGTAAACAATTCATATTTAAAACTATGGCTTTAATTTAATTAATCTAAGCATAATAGATCGATCTTGTGGAGAAAAAGGAGGTTTTATGAAATACGTTTAAAAAAGTGCTACATTCCAGAGTCATAGACTCAAATAAATAGTAAGGGAAAAATTGCATCTACAATGATATTAACATCGAAGATAAACTGTGGATTACAACATTTATAAATCCTTTTCCCAATAAAAAACCCTGTAAGCTAACAGCCCACAGGGTTCAATTCATTTCATTACTATTCTAATTTCACTCTTCCACAGGCTCTCTAAAACCTACCCAGGTAAATCTTTTAATTACATACTCCGGATTAGTCAATGAAGCATTCCCCGAAGGATTGCCACCCGTCACGTGAAAATCTGAGAAACCAGCATTCTGATTCACATAAATACCCCCTGTTAAATTAAAACTTACCGGTGTGCCAGCCATCGACATAGCATCCATAATATGATTTTTAATTTTGGAATCTGTTGTATAGGCTCCACAGGAAATAGCGCCATGCTCTTCTGCTAACTCTGCTGCTAAAGCAATTGATTCTTCAGTGTCTTTCGTTTTAATTAGTAAAACTACTGGGCCAAAAAGCTCCTGAGTGAACTTGTCTTTGTCTGAAGTACTCATTTCTACTATAATAGGAGTAGCGGTACGAGCATTTTTAAACATAGGGTTTTCAATGCTTCTGCTTTCCAACCAGACCTTTCCTCCCAATCGTTTGGCTTCTTCAGTATGCGCTACTGTATTAGGGTTTTGAATAGCACCTAATACAAAAGCTCCTGCTTTCGGGTTGTCAACCACACCAGTAATATTATCTGCCAGTTTTTGAGCAAATTCTTCAAATGTAACTACACCATCTTTGGTTTTAATTCCCTCTTCCGGAATAAAGAAGTTTTGCGGACATGTACACATTTGACCAGAGTATAAGCAAACAGAAAATGCCAGGTTTTGTGCTACTTTATCCAAATCATCAGCGGAATCTAAGATGATAGAGTTTACTCCTGCTTTTTCAGTGAAAACGGTTTTACCGGGTAAATCTTCCAAGAAACTCCCAAATGCTGATCCTCCGGTATAATCAATCATTTTAATAGCTGGGTGTTGAGCCAACTCCTTAGTGATCATTTTGGTTTGCGTGTCAGGTGCCAACTGACAAATATTTGGGTCTATCCCATTGGCTTTTAATACTTTTTGAATTTCCGCAACTACAATTGCCATCGGTAGAATTGCTCCCGGATGTGGCTTTACTATACATGGGTTACCAGTCACCAAAGATGCGTATAATCCTGGTACTGAATTCCAGGTAGGGAAGGTGCTACATCCGATAATTAAACTAATCCCTTTGGGAACTGCTCTCCAGGTTTTATTCAGCTGAATATTGAACTTACCCATTGGTTTATCCCAGAGCTTATTTTGAGGGAACCTTTTTAATTCTTCGTAACCTAAGGCAAGTGCTTCCAGGGCTCTATCGGCCGCATGAGGACCAGAAGCCTGAAAAGCCATCATATATCCTTGACCTGTGGTGTGCATGGTTGCATAGGCATTCTCAAAGAAGCGCTCCTTAAAACCTTCTAAGCTTTCTACTAAAATGGCAGCACGTTCATCAATATCAATGTTTCTCCACTGATCCCATGCTTTTTGGCTTTTTTCAATTAAAGTAAGGGTGCTATAAGCAGGGTATGTAATTCCCAGTGGCTTCATCAGGTACGGAGATTCTTCCTGACCTACCCATGCCTCAGGATCAGTTTGTAAGAGGTCCTCAAACTTTTTATTGAGACCAGCCTGGAATTTTTCTCTACCATCCTTATCTGCATCTTCTCCGTATATTTTGGGAGAAGGGTGTTCTGGAAATTGCGCATAGAATGCTCTATCATGAATAGCATCTATCGCTTTATTTAAAGTTTCTTTGTGTTTTTTAAATAAACTCATCGATATTATTATTTATTTTTGTAAAATGTCAATGCTTAAATATACATTTAAGATTTGAAGCAGGAAAATGCTTTAGGATCAATTGGCATAATTTCTCTTTTAAAAAAGGAAAGCTATTAGTATGAAGCAAATTTTACTTATTAATTTAATATTTTTATTTTCAGTGCAAGTATTAGGTCAAACAGTTGACTTCGTTCCTGGACTATTGGTTGTAAAATTTGATGAAACACAACAGCGTAGTGGCTCAGTACCCTATCTAAATGAAGCATTGCTCAACTCTGATGGAAGAGTACAGAATTTAGAAAAGATCGAGTATGATCAACAATTACAACAAAGGTCTGGAGAGGCTAGTATTTTGAATGGCATTTATAAGGTTGATCTGGCTAAAGAGGGCGAGGAAGAAGCATACCTCAATTACTTAAGATCTTTCCCTAATGTACAGTACGCAGAACAATACCCCAATGTAAAACCATTATTAGTCCCCAATGATCCGCAAGCTCAAATTGGGAGTGCGCAAGCTTATCTGGCACAAATAAGAGCCTACCAGGCCTGGGACATTAGCCAGGGTGATCCCACCAAAATTATAGGGGTAATCGATACTGGCGTTGATTTAGATCACGAAGATTTGCAAGCTAACCTGTACTTAAATACAGCTGACCCCATCGATGGCATTGATAATGATGGTGATGGTTACATAGACAATTATTATGGTTGGGATTTTGCCGATGATGACAATATGCCTGAAGCGGATGGTTCACCCCATGGAACCGGAGTAACAGGTATTGCTGCTGCTGCTACCAATAATGGTAAAGGTATGGCTGGAATAGGTTTTAATACCAAGTTTATGCCTATTAAAATTTTCAGATCCGATAATAACTTCTCCAGAAATAGTTTTGAAGCAATAATATATGCAGCAGACATGGGTTGCGATGTAATAAATTTATCGTGGGGTAATACGGGTAGATATTCGCAATATGCCCAGGACATCGTTAATTATGCCGTTTTAGAGAAAAATTCTGTTATAGTAGCAGCAGCTGGAAATACTAATGAGGAGCTCAATTTCTTTCCTGCATCTTACGATAATGTTTTATCCGTAGGGTATGTCAATAATGGTGATGTGAGAGATCCTAATGCAACCTACAGTGATTTTATTGATCTGGTATCCCCGGGAGTGAGTATTTATACCACTCAAAATAATAATACTTATTTAAGAGATGGGGGGTCTTCTTACGCTGCTCCAATGGTTGCTGGTGCAGCTGCATTGGTTCGTTCCGTGCATCCCACATGGAGTGCTCAGCAAGTGATGGAGCAAATTAGAGTCAATTCGGATGACATTTATTCTGTAGGAAACAATGCGGATTATTTATTCAAATTTGGAAAAGGCAGATTAAATATTTTTAAGGCTTTGGCAAATTTTAACAAGCCTGCAATCCGGATTTCACAAGTAAATTATAGCAATGGTCTGGAACAAGCAGCTTATTTTGGAGATACTTTAAGTATTTCTTTAGATTTCACTAATTACCTTGAGCCTACAGAAAATGTAGAAATAGTGTTAACTTCTGAAAGTCCATATGTCACCATCATGCATAATAATTTCACAATTCCCTCTTTAGGAACAGGCGAAATTATTAGTAATCAATCTGCACCTTTTACAGTAGTTTTGTCGAATGATTTACCTGAAAATGAAGCCATTAACTTTCGAGTATTAATGAATGGTGAATTTTATAGTGATTACCAGGCTTTTCAAATTCAATCCAGCCCTAAAATACAGATTTTTGATTTTAACGGTTGGCGCTTTGGTCTAACAGCCACTGGCAATATAGGGCGAAGCAAGGAAAGCCCCTTTTCAAATAATAGGCTAATTTACAATAATGAACTTTTATTGGAAAATTTTGGTGTGGCAGTAGTAACGGATCGGGATAGCATAAGTGATAATTTAGTATATGTTCCCAATGCCTTTCAATATTCAGATGATTTTGTCACCCTTGACCGACTGAAGAGATATAATGATATTACCGCTGATCTGGATGTGAGAAGCGGTTTTCAGGAAAAGGTTGATCTTTCTCCTCGCTTAGGAGTTAAAATTGACCAAAGAATTCTTGGGTGGAACAATGCTGCTGCTGAGTCATTCATTATTCTGCAGTATCAATTGATGCACAAAGGTGCTAAGGATTTTGAAGAACTCTACTTTCAGTTTTTGGCAGATTGGGCAATAACCAATCAAAGTGATAATAAAATCGCATATGACGCTAATTTGAAGCTGTCATACGCTTATAACGATAATCAAAATAGCTTTGCTGGTATCGCTCTTTTGGGGAACTATGATTCTACATTTTATGCTTTGGATTTTTCTGCCAATAATGGAAATGTCCCGGATTTAGAATTAGATACACTTTCAAATGAAGCCATTTGGGAAGCCATCAGTAATCCATTCAGTAAGCTATCTGCAGGTGATGTAGGAGCAGGAAATAACATAGCAGGCTTGCAAGGAATTAAGTTAAGTGATTTTGATAGGGGAGATCAGGCAGAAATAAACATAGCGCTTCTTCATGCTCCCACTTTAGAAGCTCTCAAGGCTTTAGTTAGCAATGCTGCTTTACAAAACGACAGTGTAAAATATTACCCGTCTCTGGGAAGACAAATTTTTATTTGTAGCAATGAATCGCCTCAAATAACTGCTGACGGAGGTGCTTCATTTAAGGTTTTTGATGACATTGTATCAGAAAATGTGGTTTTTGAGGGAACTAGTTTTGAACCGGGTGTGATCAGTAACGACACCACCATTTATTATGAAGACATTGATGAAGATGGTTTTTCTGGCAATAGGAAAAGAATGGTTTTTACTATTACCAAACCTACTGCAAAGTTTGAAATACCTGAACAGCCATATTTGCTAACACCTGGTGAAAATAACACTTATCGATTTATCAATTTAGGTGAAGAAGCTGTCTCCTGGCAGTGGACTTTCAGCAATGGATATCAGTCAACGCAGAAAAACCCTAAAATCAATTTTGCTGATGCTGGCAGTTTTGAGGTTACATTAATAGCTGAAAGCACTATTGGATGTAAAGATACCATTACCAGAAATTTTGAAACAGCATGGAGGGCACCAAGTCCTCAAATTTCATCGGTTGAAATTTGTAAGAACACGAAAGTGTCTTTAGAGGATCCGGGTTTAGCCGAAATTGTAGTGTATTCTGACGTTGAGGGCTCAAATGAAATCTATAAAGGCCCATCTTTTTTAAGTCCAGTTATAGTGCAGGATACCGCCTTTTATATCCGCAATGAGGCAGGTGACTATCCTTCTGAGATGAAAAGGGTAACCGTAAAGTTAATTCCCTTAGAAGCTATTATGAAATTAGAAAGTAATATCAGTGGTTCGGGAAATGGTACTTCCGCTACTGCAACAAGTTTGAGCAAATATGCTACCCAGGTAAAATGGCTTTTAGACAATGAGGAAATAGGAGCTGATGGGAGCGTGGATTTTGATTTGATGTCTTTACAAAGTAAAGATTTAAGACTTATTGCTTACAGTCAGTCTGGCTGTACTGATACTATTACCTTTGACAACGTATTAAGTGCAGCACCCGCTTTTAAAGACTTATACACCTGTGCTAATCAGCCAATCACTGTCCGAGCACAAAATTCTTCTAAATTATACTTTTTTGCTGACGAAGATTTAAATGATTTTCTAGGAAAAGGAACCCAAATAGTTCTTAATAATATTTCTACTGATTCTGCGATTTATGCGGTCAGTGTTCAAAATATTATGCCATCATCCCCTGTTAGAATACCGGTTTATATCAGCGAGGTAGATGCTAGTTTTACAATGAATACAGATACACTCAACCTTGCATTTGAAAACAGCATCAATTTTGAGGGGAATTCAACTACTGTTAGTAACTGGGAATGGAATTTTGGTGGAAGTCAAACCTTTGAAGGCAGAATAGTAACAGCTACTTTTGAAGAGCCAGGCGTGTATGACATTTCTCTGAAGGTAGAAGACTATATGGGTTGCTCAGCAAATGAGGTACGTCAACTGGTAGTTTTTAATGATCCTTTGTTAGGAAATAGCGAACAATTAAAAAACTATTTCTCTATCTACCCTAACCCTGCAAATCAATTTATTCACCTTAAGGGCGAAGGTAATTTTAATTATGATTTTCTAAAAATTATAGATACGAAAGGGAGAGAATATTTTAGAAAGCAAAATGACAAGCCAAAGCAACAAGTGGAGATTATCTCGACAGGCGACTTAAAAAACGGACCCTACTTTTTAGTTTTAAAGAAAGGGAAAAGTGAAGCCTCCTTTTTATTTATGATCAGTAGATAACAGTTGTCTCAAATAATAGTTCTAATCATCTTATTTGTCTTTTAAATAGGAAACAAAACTATAAATTTTAATTATTTATGTTAAAGAATATTTATGCCGAACTTATTTCGATTGGAGATGAGATTTTATACGGACAAACATTAGACACAAATTCTCACTGGATAAGTGGGGAATTAGATAGATTAGGGATACGAATAGGACGTAAAATCACTGTTTCTGATACTGAAGAAGCCATATTAAAAGCTTTTTCTGAGGCTGAAAACAATGCAGATATCATTTTGATTACCGGTGGTTTAGGTCCCACTAAAGATGATCTTACGAAGCCTTGCCTTGCTAAATACTTTAACTCTGAAATGTACATAAATACAGAAGTTTTGGAGGATTTGAATGACAGATTTGCAAAAAGAGGAAGAGACTTAAATGCACTGAATAAAGGTCAGGCAGATTTACCAGTGAAATGTAAGGTAGTTCCTAACAAATATGGAACCGCCCCGGGTATGTGGTTCGATCATGAGGGTAAAATTTTTGTATCCATGCCAGGTGTTCCCAAGGAAATGAAGTGTATGATGGAGGACACGGTATTACCTGAATTAAAAAAGCTGTTTAAAGTACCGTATCTGATTCATCAGATGGTTAAAACGGTAGGAATTCCTGAAAGTGTGCTAGCCGAAAGGCTGGAAGATTGGGAAAACAATTTGCCAAAAGAAATTAAACTGGCCTATTTACCCGGATTAAACCAGGTAAAACTCAGGTTAACTGCCTCAGGTGATGATAAATCGCATTTAGAACAGATACTCCAACAAGAATTAAATAGCTTATACGAACAAGTAGGAAAATATATATATGCAACTGATGAAGGTAACCTTGCCTTTAAAGTTGGGGAACTTTTAAAAGAAAAAGGTCTTACAATTGCTTGTGCCGAAAGTTGCACAGGCGGACACGTATCAGAAATGATAACAGCCAATTCCGGCAGTTCTGGATATTTTAGAGGTAGTGTCGTTCCCTACCATAATGATTTGAAAATAAATATTTTAGGTGTTAGAAAGGAAACGATTGAGGATCAAGGGGCCGTAAGTGAAGCTTGTGTAAAAGAAATGGCAGAGAGAGTAAGGGAACTTTTTGGTTCCGATATTGGTGTTGCTACCAGTGGAATTGCCGGACCAACGGGTGCAACTCCTGATAAACCTGTGGGTACCGTTTGGGTAGCTTTGGCAGATGGGATAGAAACCCAAACTAAATTATATAATTTCCACTTTGATAGAGAGAGTAATATTGATCTTACAGCAAATTCAGTTTTAAATTTGGTAAGGCAAACTTTAAGCTCAAAATAATTGAGAAAAACACTAAAATTGGTAAATTTGTACAAATAAAATTTGCAATTGCCTACTATATTGCTTCAATCAAATATGTATGTAAATTGGCAATAAATTCAGACTAAGGAAATTTTTTATATTCAGTAAATAAAGGTTTTTTCATGGCAACAATAGAAATGGTAATGCCCAAAATGGGTGAAAGTATAATGGAAGCAACGGTACTTACCTGGCTAAAAAAAGAAGGTGATACCATTGAAGCAGATGAATCTGTATTGGAAGTAGCAACTGATAAAGTAGATACAGAAGTTCCTGCACTTGAGGGTGGTGTTCTTAAAAAAATCTTAGCAAAGGAGGGAGAAGTTATTGCTGTAGGAAAGCCAGTAGCTATTATTGAAACTGAAGGTAAAGGAGAAGAGAGTTCTGAGGCTGCTAAAGAAGAAAAAGCTGAATCTAAAGAAGAAGTAGTATCTACCGCTCATACACAAACCAAAGTAAGTGTAGAAGGAAATAATGGCCAGGAAATCTCCGCTCATTCAGAGTCGGGTAAATTTTATTCTCCATTAGTGCGCAATATTGCTAAGGAGGAAAATATTAGTTTGTCTGAACTTGAATCCATTGAAGGGTCTGGTAAAGATAACCGGGTTACTAAAAAGGATATACTGGCATTTATTGAAAATAGAGGAGAAGCATCTGCCCAAAATACTTCTTCGGCAGCGAAATCAAGTCCTTTAAGTACTTCATCTGCTGAAACTGCAAACGTGCCGGCTCCACAAGGTGTTCCTGTGAGTATTTCAGGTGATGATGAAATCATTGAAATGGACAGAATGCGCAAAATGATTGCAGGTAGAATGCTGGATTCTAAGCGTATTTCCCCACATGTAACATCATTTGTGGAGGCAGATATGACTACAGTTGTACAATGGAGAAATAAATATAAAAATCAGTTTAAAGAGCAGGAGGGTGGAAACCTTACTTTTACACCGCTATTTATTGAAGCTGTAGCGAAGGCTATCAAGGATTATCCAATGATTAATGTGCAGGTAGATGGAGATAGGATTATTAAGAAAAAACACATAAATATCGGTATTGCTGTAGCATTGCCAAGTGGAAATCTCATCGTACCTGTTATTCGTGATGCAGATCAGTTGAATGTGAGAGGGTTAGCCAATAAGGTGAATGATTTAGCCAGACGTGCCAGAGATAATAAATTAAAAGCAGAAGAATTAGAGGGTGGCACATTCACAATATCCAATGTAGGTTCTTTCGGTAATGTAATGGGTACTCCAATTATTATGCAGCCTCAGGTTGGTATTTTGGCTTTAGGAGCAATCGTTAAAAAGCCATCCGTTTTGGAAACACCACAAGGGGATGTAATTGCCATCAGACATAAAATGTTCTTATCTCATTCATATGATCACCGGGTAGTGGATGGGTCACTTGGAGGCATGGTAGTGCGCAGAGTGGCAGATTATTTGGAGAAATGGGATCCAAAGAAGGAATTGTAATCATCAAATGGTATACATTTGAAGCGAGCCAGCAATGGTTCGCTTTTTTTTTGCTGTGCATTTCACCTTTTCGTTTTAGTAAAGAGCAAGGAAAGCGCAATAGCAGAATTAAAATTGATGAAAAAGTTGAGATGATACAACATCCATCCATGCAACAATATTGAATTTGGAGTTTTTCCAAATGAAGATTTTTATATTACTTTTTACTAAATTTATCATTTATATAAGAAATAAATGGAAAGAGAGACAGTCGCATTCGAGAATAGCCATATTAACACCAATGAAATACCTGCGTTTGAAGGATTACCAACTGAACCTATTGCAAGAAATTATTGGAATGTCATTCTGATACAAAATCTTATTACAAGTCTGATCTTTGTACTTGCATGGACTGTTTTATATTACCTTAAAGAAGATTTTGCTATTCCCATCGGGCTGATTGTACTGGGGAGTTTTTTAGCATTAAATACAACATTTCTTGTGATCGCTTATGTGGTTTTTCCAACCAGAAAATATTTATTGAGGCAGCATGATATTTCTTATGAAAGCGGTAAAATATTTTACGGAATGACTACAATACCTCTCAATAGAATTCAGCATGTCAGTTTAGGACAAGGGCCTTTAGAGAAAGCATATAATTTGGCTCATCTTAAAATATACACAGCAGGTGGTTCGCAGGCTGATCTTACGCTTCCAGGTCTGCAAAAATCCAAAGCCGAAGAATTAAAGGAGCACTTACTCTACCAAATGAAAAACCTTGAAAATACATTAGAAGATGACAGAAGTGAATTGGAATAAACCTCAAAGACTCTCTTCTTATGCTATTTTTAGCAGTGCTTTATTATTTATGAAATGGGTAGTAAGGTTTAGCTGGTTCTTATTTATCCCACTGTTTTTAAATTTCTCATGGGAAACTTTTCGTACAGCGGGTATAGGTCTATTAATTGCAATACTATTGGCTGCTATTTTTGGTGGTATTTACTATTATTTTTTCAAGTTTTGGCTCGATGATAAGGAGTTAGTAGTAGAAAAGTGGTTTTTTCGATTAAAAAGGATCAGTATTCCATATGATAGAATACAATCTGTAGCTATAGAACAGAGTTTCTGGCAGCAGATCATGGATGTTTATCAAGTGAAAATTGACTCAGCAGGAAGTAAAGAAGAAGAAGTTATACTCCACGCTTTAGATCTTGAGGAAGCTAATTTATTTAAAAGTGAACTCCAATCAAGAACGCAAGCAGATATTATAGCTCCAAGTCCTTCAGAGCTTGAAGATGATCAATCAGTTGTTGATAAAAAAGGTAAAACCTTAGTGGAGATTGGCTTGGGTAAGCTTTTCTTATTAGGCATAAGCGAAAACCATTTGCGTTCCTCACTTTACATTTTTGTGTTTACGAGTTATCTCTACCAATACAAAAGCTACTTTGGTTTGGAGAGACTAGCCCAGCAGCAGATGAGCGAAGCTGCTTTTGATTTTAAATCACTTAGTCTGTGGATTAATATTATTGGTCTGTTTATAATAATCAGCTTAGTGGTTTCTTTGGTGAAGACCGTTCTCAAATATTGGAATTTCAAGTTTAAAGATTTCGGAAAGTACTATGTTGCTTCTTTTGGCTTATTTAAAACAAGTGAAACCCATCTTAAACACAAAAGAATTCAGAAGGTGTCTTTGATTCAAAATCCTTTTCAAAGTATTTTTAATTTTTGGGAACTTCACCTTACTCAGGTGGGTGCGAATGATGCTCAACAGCTGGGCAAATTGACTGTGCCAGGTATTTCCAGGGATTTAAGCCAAAATTGGTTAAAAGATTACCAACAACAACCAGCAGAGGTTTCAACTTTGGGAGTGAAGATTCATTCTATGAGGAAAAGATATATTCTCATAAGGTTGAGTATCCTAATAGCAATAGGCTTAGGAATTGCATTGTATTTTCAATCAGCACTTTATAATATTCCTCTCCTGGTTTTATTGCTTATAGTCGCTTATTTGCATTTCAGGAGTATTAAATTATACGCAATTAATGTACTGAGTAATGGAATTGAAAAGCGATATGCATTTTTTCAGTTTGAACAGAATTTTGTCCGATTTGAAAAAATTCAAGGGCTTAGCTACGGCATCGGACCTATTTCCAGATTGTTTGGATTTGTTGATTTAAACATTCAGACCGCTGGTGGCTCACTTTCTATCCCTTATTTACCTAAAAAAGAGGCACAATCTTTAAGAAACTACCTGCTTTACAAAGTAGAAAGTGAAAACAAAGAATGGATGTAATTCTTACGCCATCTATTGTTTATGAATCAAATCGGCACTCTCTTACCCTCTGTGGGGAAAAGAAACATCGAGATTAATTCCAATAGTCCTGTTCTTAGAATAATATTCGAACCAAACTAAATGGTTGCTGAAACCTGGAATAGAAAGTTAGAGCGCCAGCAATTCATCCCTCTCGCAGTTGTAGCAAAAACAACTCACCTTATTAACTAACAATCCTGATTTAAGAATGGATTTCCCTAAAAGAGCTCTTACACTTTCTTGGATGCCTTCAGTAATACTTGGATGAGGGTGCACGCATTCTGCTAATTCTTCAATTCCTTTATTCATGCTTATCAGTAATGCCACAGCCTGGATGGAGGAAGAGGCTTGTACACCTACAACTCGCATTCCTAATACTTTCATTTCTTCATCATCTGTGACCAAAAGTTTTATAAAACCTTGCGTTTTTCTTTTGGCAATAGCTCTTGTAATGGTAGAATAGTCAACGGTAACAACTCTGTAATTAATTCCTTTATCTTTTGCCATTTGTTCATTTAACCCTACTCCGGCTACTTCAGGGTTGAAAAACATGATGGTGCTTATGTTTTCATAAACCAATTCACGTTGCGGTGTGCTAAAGATTTTTTCAACAGCATAACGCCCCTCCAGTTCACCAATATTAACCAGGTTAATATCAGCTGTTATGTCTCCAACAGCATAAATATTATTTACGGAGGTTTTAGTATCATGATCCTCTACGCCTCTTCTGCCCATTTTTATAGGTACTGCCTTTGCCCATAAGTTCTCATAATTAGGCACTCTGCCTACAGAGATCAATGCTTTTTCTACTTCAAATTCCTCTGTATGGCCATCAGAAAACGCCAGGGTGTAAATTACCTTGCCATTCTGAATTTCCATTGCAGCAAGTGAGGAATTTCTATGAATATGTACTCCCTGGTCCTCCAGGTTTTTTTCAATAACTGCAACAACATCAGGATCTTCAAAGGGTAAAATGGTTTCCCCTTTATCAATCAGGTAAACTTTCGTTTGACCAAATCCAGCAAAAATTGTAGCGTATTCACATCCAATTACCCCGGCACCTACTATGACCATTCTTTTAGGGAATGATTCCATCTGTTCAATGGTGTCACTGGTTAGTATCAAATTTTCATCAATGGGAATATTAGGCAAAGTTCTTGGTCTGCTTCCTGTGGCTATTATAATATTTTTAGTTGATACTATTTTTTCCTCCGATCCAATGATTATTCTTACTGTATTCTCTTCAATAATTTCAGCTGTTCCCTTTATAAATTGGAGGTTAGACTGATACCTATTATCATTTACGACAGAGTTAAGATGATCTTGTAGCAGTGCGATTCTTTCATTTACAGCAGCTTTCACTTCATTTTGCGCTTCTTTCCACATTGTTTTGGGCACTGGCATTTCATACCTCTTTAGGTTTTTGCGAAAAGCGAGCATTTCCCTGGAAAGCTCCCACCAGGTTTTAGATGATAAAGCACCGTTAGTAATACCAGCTCCACCTAAAATATCTTTTTCAATTAACAAAGTCTTCTTTTTGAGATCAACCGCTCGCATAGCGGCAGCATAACCAGAAGGACCGGCACCAATAATCACTAAATCAAATTGTTCCATTGAAATAAAATTACACTCAGGCTCAATTATAAGCTGTAAAATATTTTATCTTTAAAAAACACAATATATTCATTAGGATTTGATTCTCAATGAATAATATGACTTTTACATGTAAGTGCTGTGCAATTCACAAAGAGATAATGTTTTGTTTTTTGTGCCTGGAAACTATTAATCGATAAGATTTTTAATATTTTACAATATATTTAAATATAAAATGCCAAATGATCAGTGGAAATCGTTTGCAATTTTACAAATGTCATTATTTAGTAAATCCGCTTCAAATACTTGCCTGCAAGCTTTTTTATTTCTCGCATTATTGGCATTTTTGAATATAAATATGATTTTTTAAAACTAACAAATAAAAATATGGCTAATCCCGGAGTACTTTCAGGAAAAGAAATGATGGACCTGTTGCATCATGCGAAAGATAATAAATATGCTTTACCAGCAGTAAATGTAATTGGTAGTAATACAATTAATAGTGTTTTGGAAACAGCAAGAGATGTAAATTCTCCTGTAATTATACAATTTTCTAATGGTGGAGCTGCTTTTAATGCAGGTAAAGGACTGTCTAACGATGGCCAGAAAGCTGCTATTGCAGGAGGTATTGCAGGAGCGCATCATGTGAGGTTGATGGCTGAGCAATATGGAGTGCCAGTTATCTTACACACCGACCATGCTGCTAAAAAGTTATTACCCTGGATAGATGGTCTACTTGAAGCAGGAAAAGAATACTATAAGAAAAATGGTAAACCATTGTATAGTTCACATATGTTAGATTTATCTGAGGAACCCCTGGAGGAAAACATTGCCATTTGTAAAGAATATTTAAAACCAATGAGCGATATGGGAATGCTATTGGAAATAGAATTAGGAATTACTGGGGGAGAAGAAGATGGTGTGGATAATACGGGTGTGGATAGTAGCAGATTATATACTCAGCCGGAAGAAGTAGCCTACGCTTATGAGCAGTTGAAAGAAGTAAGTGATAATTTCACCGTTGCAGCCTCTTTTGGTAATGTACACGGTGTATATAAACCTGGTAATGTGGAATTAAGACCGGATATTTTAAGTAAATCTCAGGATTTCATCCAAAATAAGCATAATACTGGCGATAAACCAGTGCTATTTGTGTTTCACGGTGGATCAGGTTCAGAGCCGGAAAAAATTACTGAAGCGATAGGCTATGGTGCCATTAAAATGAATATCGATACTGATTTGCAGTGGGCATTCTGGGATGGCATAAGAAACTATTACGTAGGTAATGAAGATAACCTGCAAAAGCAAATTGGAACTTCTAAAGATCCTGATGCTCCTAACAAAAAGTTTTATGATCCTAGAGTTTGGTTGAGAAAAGGTGAGGAGAGCTTATCTGTTCGTTTAAAACAAGCTTTCAAGGATTTGAATTGTGATAATAGAATAGTATAAAAAATATTGCTATTCGAGATTAGTATTCAAAAGCATGGACATCCGTCTGTGCTTTTTTTTTAACAATATTTTTATCTCTGAAACGCGCTTACTGCTCAGTCTTTTTAGTTTTAAGCAAAAGGCTTTCAATTTAAGCATCTAATCTCTGCCTGACATGAAGAATTGCTTTTCTGATAATCATATTAAAACATTTCTTATGACATCATGTAATTATCACCTATTTTAGCTTCAAAACTATTATAATAAATAAGGGCCGCATGAGATCATCGAAAATGAATTTGTTTCTTATATTCTTACTAATCTTTAATGCTTGTAATCAACCAGGTATGCAAGAAACTAACAATAAATCCTCATCACCATTCCCAGATGCAGTTGTCTATGAAATTTTTATACAATCTTTTGCAGATAGCAATGGTGATGGTATTGGCGATATCCCCGGAGCTACACAAAAGCTGGATTACCTCGAGGATTTGGGAATAAAAGCGGTTTGGCTGATGCCCATTATGCCGTCTCCCAGCTATCATAAATATGATGTAACAGATTACAAAGCCATCCATCCTGACTATGGCACAATGGATGACTTTAAAATATTTGTAGCTGAAGCACATAAACGAGGAATAAAGGTTATTATTGATATGATTATCAATCATACCTCATCTGAGCACCCGTGGTTCAAAGCAGCTAGATCTGATAAGAATAGTAAATACCGAAACTATTATATTTGGGCTAATAAAGACAGTATAGCCAGTCAAATTGCCAAGAAAGAAGTAACCCAAGATTCAGATAACATTCAACAATGGCATCCTGTTGATGGAGATGAAAAAGCTGAGCACTATTATGGGTTCTTTTATGGCGGAATGCCCGATTTGAATTTTGATTCCGAGCAGGTCAGGCAAGAAATTATTGATATTAGTCGGTTTTGGCTAAAAGAGGTTGATGTGGATGGTTTTCGACTGGATGCAGCGAAACATATTTTTCCTGATGAAAGAATAGTCGATTCATATAACTGGTGGCAAAAATATAAGATTGAAATGAGGATTATCAAACCGGAAGTCTATTTAGTAGGAGAGGTTTGGGCTTCTTCGGATGTGGTTAAGCAATTTGCAAAAGGCCTTCCGGCATTGTTCAATTTTGATTTAGCAGGTAGCATTCAGCAATCTGTGATTCAGGGAAAAGATGTAGCCGCTACAATAGATGGAGCGGAGTGGTCTAATTTGGAAAGTCAAAGTCTGGTTACTCGTTTAATTGAGCAAAGAAAAGTCTTTAAATCCGCTAATCAAGACTATAGAGATGCCATATTTTTAAGTAACCATGATCAAAATAGGGTTTTAAGCAACTTTAATGGCAACCAGAATAAAGCAAAATTAGCTGCCACGATTTTGTTGACTTTGCCGGGCACACCCTATATTTATTACGGGGAAGAAATCGGAATGCTTGGAAAAAAGCCCGATCCTAATATTCGTGAACCATTTTTGTGGCGGGAAAAACGAAATGACTCTTTAAGAACTACCTGGATAAAACCTAAATTCTCTACTGACAAATCAGTTGCCAGTGCAGGTAAGCAACGTGGTGACTCTACTTCGCTTCTAAACCATTATAAAGAATTAATTCATTTTAGAAATGAGCAAAAGGTGTTAAGTAAGGGAGAAATATTTAACTTCCCTTTCGCACCACAAAATATATTAAGTTACGGACTTAAGTATGCTGATGAAAGCCTTTATGTGGTTCATAATTTAGGTGAAAAGCCTCATCTTTTAGGCTTAGCGAGAATAGATAAGATTTTATTTGGGGCTGATGATTATAAGGAGGGATACCTTGGAGCTGGAAAAAGTGTCATCTATACCCAAGTGAATTCCAAATAAATTTTTCCGTTGCACTGCAAAATGTTTTAGGATGGCGAGCTATTTTGATGATTTTAGAGGTGGTTTCAATTAAAAATAGATAAAAATCCTTCCATGGGCAAACTCCCTCTCCTTTGGAGAGGGTTGGGGTGAGGTCTAACACCTATTCACTCTTTTCCTTCAAAAACTCAAAATGAGCCACTGCAACTTTAATATCGGAATATTCAAATTCATCTCCTAAGGCTGCCTTAATTTCTCCGTAAGAATCTGAGCCTACTTTTTCAATTACCTGACCAATTTGACTTAATTTCGTTTCATCAATAAATTGCTCTGCCTTTAGATCGCCACTAGCTATGTACTTGCTTAAATGACCCATAATAGTGCCGGAAACTAAAGCACGTTCTTTGCATATTTCCTCCATGCTCATGCCGGACTGGAATAATTTATAGCTGATTTCCGCAGTAGGTGTCTTGTCTTTTTTCTTAGACTTTTTGAATGGCTTCTTGCCTTTTTCTTCCTGAAATACCGTGGTGGAATATAAATCCTTTTTAGAAGGAATTTTATTATCTGCAGCAGCTGCAACTACTACATTGACTTTATTAATTCTTAAAAAAGTGGCTTTGATTTGCTGCGTTAATTCATCCAGTTCTTTCAAATAGTCTTTCATTCTGTCCTTACCGGATGTTTCCAAAAGTTGTTTAATAAAAGTCTGATGCAGATTTTGCAGGAGAGGAGTAAAATAGCCTTTGGCTTTTTGGGTTCGTTCACTTAACGTTTTTAGGTAATCCTGCTCCTGGGCTATACTTTGTAAAGATCGCTGAAAAGTGGCTGCTACTTTATAAAGCTCCTGCATTTTATTGACTTGTTCCTGAGTCCACTCGTGGAATTGCTGCTTTAAAGATCGATTCTCGCTTTTATTAAAACTGGATAAATGTTTAGAAAGCTCACGGTTGAGTTCCTGAAGATCGAATGCATCATGCACCAACCTGAAAATATAATCTTTGGTATCAGAAGATAGTTGCTCACTTAAATCATCTAAAGGCTTTTTTATCCCTGCAAAAGCATTAAGTTGCTGATCCACATCAAAATGGATGTTAGCTATGGGCTGAGAAAGAATTAATCCCTCCAAACCGGTTAAACGGGACAGCGCCACATACATCTGACCGGGTGCAAAGCTGTCGGAAACATCTAAAATAGCTTTCTCAAAGGTTAAACCCTGACTTTTATGCACAGTAATGGCCCAGGCTAATTTTAAGGGGAACTGACTAAAACTTCCGGCATGCTTTTCATCTATTTCATTGGTGGTTTTGTCAAGCGTGTATTTTTTATTCTCCCACTCGTATCGACCTACAGTTATTAAATCTTCAGAATCAGCCAGTTTTACTTCTATTTTGTCATCTTCAAGCGAATGCACCTCACCAATTTTACCATTGTAGTATAAGTTTTCGCCGGTGGGATCATTCTTGATAAACATCACCTGAGCACCAACTTTTAAGTTTAATTTGTCAGCAATTGGATATAAATTTTCAGGAAAATCTTTTTCAATATTGGCATCGTAATGTTTTTCTACTCCTTTTAGATCTGCGAGTGCCTTTTCGTTGATCAAATCTGCCTTTTTATTATGAGTTGTAATATGAATGTAGCCTTCATATGCTTTATCATCCACATCAGCTTTGTAATTCTGATTGAGCCGTTCAATATCCGCACTGGTCATCTTGTTATCTCTCAGCCGATTTAATATCCCTAAAAAATTCACATCTGACTGCCGGAAAATTTTATCTAACTCTATATAAACCATTGAACTTTTTTGTAAAGCCAATGCTTCAAAAAAGAAACCGCTTTTGTAAAAAGGTGTTAAAAGCGGTTTTTCATGGTTTCTGATAACAGGTGGCAATTGATTCAAATCGCCAATAAACATAAGCTGAAGACCACCAAAAGGCTTCTGATTCCTCCTGGCTACTCTTAAAATCAAGTCTGCACAATCCAGCATATCGGCCCTAAGCATACTGACTTCATCAATGATGAGCAATTCCAGATTACGAAGAATCTGCCTTTTGTTGCCATACATTTTGAACTGCTTTAAAAAAGTACGGGGCGTGTTTACCTGATCGCTATAACCATTTTGAGGCATTGCATTGTCCTCTGGTAGAAATGTGCCAAAAGGCAGCTGTAATAAGGAGTGAAGAGTAACACCTTTTGCATTAATGGCAGCAATTCCCGTTGGCGCAGCAACAGCTACATTTTTATAAGTGTTTTCAATGATGTAACGCAATAAAGTGGTTTTTCCACTTCCTGCTTTACCAGTGAGGAATATGTGGCGGTCTGTAGTATTTACATATTTCACCGCCAGTTTAGCTGTTTTGGTTAATTGATGATTCATAAACGAATATGTAGGAATTTCAAAGTATATACAAATGTTTTCATCCTTTCTTATCAGAGAGGCAAAACTACGATCTTCCTTTTTTATGAATGAATTAAAATAGACTTAATTTATTATATTCTTTAAAAACATTCGTGTTCAACTATGATAGAATGTTTTTCTGCAGCAATGTAGAAACATCGAGGATAAATGATTTAAATTCCTTACTCCCAATCTTCCATTATCGGGAACTGAATTGGAATCTTGCCTGATCAAAAAGAGGGTTCCAATAGGTATTTTGAAGTACTTCATGTTAAGAGATAATTAAGTTACCCATAAAAGGTTTCAATTTTTATTTTTTAACCATTATAAATGGTAACCATAATATAAGCCAGCGATCAGTTCGGAGGTAGAAGGAATAATCTATTATCAAATAAAAAACTGACCTAGTCAATTCAGAATGTAGGAACGTCAATTTCACTGGAATGCTTTAAGGCAATTCAACTACCTTCAAAACATAAGTATGTAAAAGTGAGGACTAAGCAGTTTATTATAACAATTATGGCACTATTGATGACAGAAGAAATTTGTGCTCAAAATTTCTCTGAACTAGACCGGGAAAAAAAAGTGTCAGTTGCCGGTAGTTTATCAAGTCGATTTGTTTTTTATAATAGCTCAGGAATAGAAAGTAGGCGCGACCCTTTCGGGTATCTATTTGGAGGTAATGCCACGCTCTCTGTCTATGATCTTTCCCTACCATTTTCGTTTACATATTCCAATCAGGGCACTTCATTTGGCCAGCCGTTTAATCAATTTGGCATAAGTCCTAGTTACAAATGGGCTACTCTTCATTTGGGTTATAGAAACATTTCTTATTCTTCCCTTACACTTAATGGACATCAAATGCGAGGAGCAGGATTTGAGCTTAAGCCAGGAAAGTTGCGGGTGGGGTTTATTTCTGGTCGGTTAAGAAGAGCGGTGCCGGTGCTTCCTTTGGATACTATGAGTTTAGATACCCTACAAAATCAACTTTTGCCACGAGCTCAGGACCCTGTTTACAAACGGAAAGGGTGGGCTGCTAAGATCGGCTATGGCGATGATGCTAATTTTGTTGATTTAATACTCTTCAAAGGTGCTGACGATGCCTCTTCTCTGGAAGGTGACTCCATCAGCAATATAACAACTCCAGCAGAAAATGCCGTTATAGGAATTAATGCCCGTAAACGTATTGGTGAAAAGTTCACCTTGTTCTTTGAAGGAGCACTTAGCAGTTACACCCTCGACAAAGAGCTGCCAGAAAATGATTCACTGAACTTATCATTTTTTCAACAGCTATTGAAGCCTTTTAACAGCTTAAACAACTCCTCTCATTTTTATACAGCTATAAAAACGGGGTTGAGTTACTCAACATCAAAATTTAACATTAGAACCCAGTACGATCGCATAGACCCTGATTATCAGTCTATGGGGGCGTATTTTTTTAACAATGATCTGGAGTCTTTCAGTATTGTACCCACATTTTATCTCTTCAAAAATAAGGTGAATGTTACGTCCAGCCTGCGCGTACAGCATGATAATTTGCAAAACAAAAAGGCGTACACGACCCACCGTGTAACGCCCCGCCTTAACCTGTCTATTAATCCCAGCTATAAATATGGCATCGATATCAGTTATCAGGATATGATTACCTATCAAAAACCCGGGACAGAAGCACTTAATGAAATGACCAAAATGGATATGAGTAATCCCGGTTTTACGATGGTGGGCCGATTAAATTATGTAGACACTGTAAAAACGCAGAATATCACCCTTATGTGGAACAGGTTTTCTCTGAAAGATAAGAACAGCTTTACTTCACCTTATAGTGAGTACACGGCACTCATTATGAATATTACATACAACCTGTACTTCATTAAGAGCGGACTCGGACTTAATGCTTCAGGAATGTTCAATAAACTAGATAATTTTTCAGGTATAACGAACACATTCGGAATTTCTACCGGAGCCTCCAAATCATTCGCAGAAAATAAGTTGACCGCTAACACTTCACTGAATTTCAATTTTTCTGATTTTGGGAATACACAAAGTATTACAACCGCATTAAACTATAATCCCAATGCTAAACATGGCTTTAATTTTCAAGTGGTTTATATGACCAACGATCAGGGTACGGCCAAATACAAAGAGTTTAGTGGCTTCTTTGAATATCGCTATAACTTTTAAATGAAACATTTATGAAAAAGCTTTTTAAGAATCTTCTGGTGAGTACTTTTATGATGGTATCTTCCCTCGGCTTTGGACAGGATATCATTGATGTTACTACCCGGATGATTCCTCCTTTTACTCCTGAATTTAGCACATATAATACCAAGGCATTGGTTATGCTAAGAAATACCACAACCAGAGTAGCTGAGATATCGCTGGAAGGAGTGATCACGGGAGATAATGGTATTTTTATTACCTTCCCTAAAAATCAAGCGGCACCTATTATCCTTAGTGGTGGTCAAGTGATGCAGCTTAACGCTGGTCAGTTGCAATTTTATTTTGCTGAGAATAATGTAGCTACAGATGGTATTACCCCAAACGAACTCTATCGGGGTGATGGACTGCCACCTGGTAACTATCAACTTTGTTTCCGGGCTCGATCCATTACAAACGGGGTATACCTATCACCTTCTGCTCCGGCCGGTTGTGGGTCTTTTACGGTTGAAGACGTGATGAATGAGAATGCCGTGAGACTCACTACGCAAGTAATTCCACCGTATTCTACCTATTTTTCAGATTACTTCAATCATAATAAGGTATTGGTTACACTGCAAAACCTTTCAGGTGCTGATTTAGAGCTTAGGCTGACTGGCGCACTTGAAGGCGATAATGGGGTGGCAATTCGGGTGCCCGAGGGCTATATTCTCAGCAGACCGATTAGGTTGCAGCCCCGTCAGATGCTTCAGCTTACCGGTGCTGAACTAAAACAATATTTCGATGAGAATCGGATCACCATTCAAGGCATTTCTAAAGATGAACTGCTAAGAGGGAACGGCTTGCCTGAAGGCAACTATAATCTTTGCATGAGGGCAGTTGATTATGAAACGGGTATACCGCTATCACCTGATCAGCCGGCAGGATGTGCATCATTGGACATTCGGCAGTTTGAGCCACCAATAATCATTCAGCCAATATGTGAAGAATCTGTAAGAGCACTACAACCCCAAAATATACTTTTTACCTGGACAGTACCTGCAGGAGTCCGTCCCGATCAGGTAGAATATGTATTGAAGGTTGTGGAAATGTACCCACCTTCCATTGATCCTAACCAGGCCATGCAGGCGGCCAATGTGCCTCCGCTATTAGAAAAAGTAGTGCGTAGCAATACCTACATCTACTCCCTGGCAGATCCTGTCCTGGAAGAAGGAAAGCGCTACGCCTTTAGGGTTACAGCGAGGGCTTCTACCCTGGGCAGAGGGGCTTCGCCTATTAACTTTAGAAATGACGGACATAGCCAGGTTTGTTATTTTACTTATGGCGATGAAATTAGCGATAATGCATTGAGTGACAATGATGTGTTACAACAGGAATGGTCACTTACATATGAAACCATTCAACGTATAAATGTTGATCCTGCTGATGTACTCACCAATCCTATACCTACCCAGAGTATGTCACCCGACCCGGAAGACAGTCAGGATTGCATAGCAGGATGTAATGTAGCAGCTCCTACCAACACATCATCTGTCACCATCGCTCCCGGTGATGAAGTGCAGATAGGTAAGTTTACCATGACAATAGCAACCGGTAATAATACTTCCGGCACCGGCACAATAAATGTAAACTTTCTTAGAACACCTATAAATGTATCTTTTAACAATTTGCAGGTAAATACAGATTATCAGGTTTTTGGTAATAGCAAAGTAACGGCCGTGCCAGATGGTGCCATAGACCCTAATCAGCCGTATATTCTGGGTTCCGTACCTAACCCACAGATTAATGATTCTGACCTTGATTTCATTATGCAAATGGCCGGACAAAATGCACGTAAGGTCAGTCTTTTTTCAGATAGTAATGAGCAAGCGATAGGTACACCGGTTGCGCTGGATTATGGCAATTTCGACCTTATTGTAATCGGCCTCATTTTTACCCCGACCAGTGCCAGTATGAATGCCATTACAAGCGTAGAGTTAGTGAATAGTACCAATGCCGATGACTTTCTTGTGCTTTCTACCAGCATGTGCGTACGGCCCAACGGACTGGGAGAGCAGGGTGAAGTTACACTTATGCAAAATAAGCAAGTACCGTTATCCAGTCACGTTTCTATGATCTTTAATGAAAATACTACTAAAGCTACTTTCGATTGTCAGGGCATAGATGCGCTGGAGATCAACGGGTCTATGCGTTTTGACAGAACACTTCTTTTGCCTGTAGATAATAGTGGTAGCGTGGTAAATGGTGAAGTTACGACCACCTTTAACACTACCATAGATGATTTCAACGACTGGACTATTGCTGTAAACAACTTGAGCAGCCCTTTTACTGTGCCGCCACTGGTAGGGTTTAAATTTGAGGCTTCTGATATTGCTTTTGACCATTCTTCCTCTCAAAATGTATCCGGCATGGGTAATGCATTTCCATCGGGATACCCCGGAGCGAATAAGTCCTGGACGGGGCTTTATATCGGTGATCTTTCAGTCACGCTCCCCCCGTCATTAGAAAACAATAATTCACCTATTTCTTTTGCAGTATCTGATGTATTGCTTGATAAGAATGGGTTCTCTGGAGATATAGACCCCCAAGTTGCCATTTTACCTTCAGGAAAACTCGGTGGATGGAACTTTAGCATTGATGGATTTTCCCTGATGCTCGAAAACTCCGCACTCAATAGCGCAAGTATGGGCGGGGATATACAACTCCCTATTTCTCAAACTGAATTGCAGTATGAAGTAGCTATTGTAGAATCGGCTTCTGAGGATGATGAAGTGGATTTTAATTTTCAGATGAGTACGAATCAATCAGTGAATGTAGATATGTGGTTTGCAGAACTCGAATCTGGCTCCCACATCTACCATTGGCATAGAAAAAGAGGGGAATAATTATAGACCACTGGCAGATCTTTCCGGAGAACTTACCATCCAATGGTCGCCAAACAGCGCAAACAAGCCGGGCAATGGCACCAATAATGTTTCAGGCATCAACCTGCCCGAAGTATCTTTTGAACACCTGGTCATCCAGGGTGGCTCACAGCCTTCCATAGGTATTGAGTATGTTGCCCTGGATAACTATAATAATGACCAAGCTGTATTGGCAAGATTTCCACTTTCACTAAATCAATTGGTTGTGACCCCAATCGGGGGTAATCAGGTGGCTCTGCAACTGGATCTCGATCTGACGCTTACCCCAGGGGGTAATGGCATATCAGCAGGCACTACCTTCAGTATTTTAGGCGACTTTAGTAATGGCTACTACGACTATAACAGTACTCAGCTTAACTCCATCGAACTAGATGTTGATTTAGGAGTAGCTCACATAGCAGGGTCAATAGACATCTATAATCAGGATGCCATCTATGGCGATGGTTTCCGTGGTGAGTTAAGTGCACATATCAATGCTATTAATTTAGGCTTTGACGCTACTATGCAAATAGGAAAAACCTTGGGCAATAATGGGTACCGCTATTGGTACTTTGATCTTTTGTTTAATATGGGGCCTACCGGACTGCCTATACCAGGTACAGCAGCAGCCATCTATTCTATAGGAGGTGGCGCTTACCACAACATGTATCGTGACCCCATGCCGCAAGATATGGTTTTCGATACTTTTGTAGATGACCCTCCGTATAATGACAACCCCGGCTCCACTGTATATGGCAATGATATTGTGCCTCAGGAAGGGAGTTTTGGATTCAATGCCTCTATGGGCTTTGGGTTGGTAGGTAGCCCCAATGCTTTAAATGGGGATGTGAAATTTAGTATGCAATTAACTGAAAACGGAGGTATAAATAATGTGATGATTGAAGGTGGCGGCTATATGATGCAAAGTTTTGGTGATAGAAGTGATGCTTTCATTAGCGGTTCATTGGCTATTACAATAGTGCCTCATAACCCTGCATATCCAAATACTACTCCCATGTTTCATTTGGATACACCCGATCCTTTTAGTGTGAATGTAGCCGATGTATTAAGCGCTGAGTTTCCTCTGGGGCTACACTTCGACCCGCAAACCTGGTATGTGAAAATAGGTGAATGGCAAAACTGGCAGGAGCCGTGGAATGATGGATCCAGAGCGCAAATGGGTGTAGATTTAAAACTATATGAAACGATGTTTCACGGCTACTTTATGATGGGTAACGATATACCGGGCATACCTCCTTTACCGCTGGAAGTACAACAAAAATTTGGTATGAACGAAACTACAGCCACACCACGAAGCGGTATTTTGGGAGTCAATAATTCAGGGGGAGGCATTGCCTTTGGGGCCGGTTATAGGCTTGAAATAGGGGATCCCCGATTAAAGTTCCTCATTTTTTATGCTGACGTTGACTTTGCAGCAGGTTTTGATGTCACACTGAAACACTATGGTAATGATACACCTTGTGGGGATGATTTTGGGATTGATGGTTGGTATGCCAATGGTCAAATGTATGCCCTGGCAGACTTTGATGTTGGAATGGAAGTAGATGTATGGTTTTTTGAGGGCAAACTCAGTTTGGTCAAGGTGTCTGCTGCCGCTACCCTTCAGGCCGCCTTGCCAAACCCCAACTGGATAAAAGGCCAGTTTTATATCAATGGAGAAGTACTTAACGGACTAATCAAAGTTAGTACCAATTTCAAATTTGAATTAGGGGAAAAATGTATGCCTGGCTTCAGGGAACCCTTTTGATGATATGCCTATTATTGCTGATGTAAACCCATTTGACGGAGAGAATCAAGTCAGTGTTTTTACCGATCCGGAGGTAGCTTTTAATTTTCCAAAAGAAGAGTTTACCGTAGAAGAGATAAAAAGTAACGGATCTACCGAAGTGAGAACGTTCTATTATACGTTTGAATCCTATAAGATCACCTATAAAAATGATAACAATGCCAATGAGACCATGGATCTTTCCAGTTGGAAAAAGTACAGGGGAGATGGCAGGTCCGCAGTCTTTGTTTCTTCAGAAATTTTACCTCCCAAGAGAACCGTAAACTATACCATAAAAGTGAAGGGTTGGGAAAAAAAGCCGGGACCGGATGCATTGCTAACTACAGAAACAAAAACCGGCACATTTCACACGGCTCAATTTCCGGATTACATCGCTGCTGAACATTTCATATCTACCACCCCGGGATATAGGCAGCGCTACTTTTTGAAGAATGAATGGCCGAAGGATACAATGAAACTGAAGTATGATTACTCCACACTTTTTGACCCTGAATTTTGGTATGAAGAACAGTGGGAGCTGGGAAATTATGTTAATACTGCAATCACCGGCTCGTTTGAGTGGAAGATGCGCTATAAGGAATCTAGCCACTAACGAGATCAAAGAACGTACATGCACTATTAATGGAGACGGTACATTACTACTCCTTTAATATACCCAATGGCTTAAGTAACGAAGAGATTTACACCCTTGATCTAAGAGTTATCTTTCACCCTACACCGAATACCCTGACTGCGGGTTCTCAGGATGGTTCAAATACTTATGACTCTTATAAAGATGTATTAATATCTGGTAGTAGTGGAAGCGTGGTTGCAATAGATGGTCTTACTTTTAACCCTGGTGGAAATGATAATACCGGACAGCATCAACCTACCATGTTGGCCAATAATCCGGGTACGCAAGCCGCTGCCATGAGTAGTGGCACACAGCAGATGCTTGCAGGTAATTATCAGACTATGCAAAAAGCCAACCCTAATAACCAGGTACTTAGCAATTATCAGGGGCAAAATGTTATGTATCAGGCCTCACAAGGGATGGGTATGCTCGCTAACCCAACTGGCCCATCAGGAGGGGGGGTCTCTATTCAGCGAATGAATCGCCAACTGGTAGAAAGTAGTGAATCAGCTAAAACTGTTGAGCAAGGCCTGTTAAAGTTTAGATTTCCCTTCAAAACCAGCAAATTCAATACAAAAGACCAAAAACTGGGAAGTATCATTAGTACTTATGCTAATGGTACTTCACCAACGGCACCAGTAGCGGAGTATTCCAATATATATCCTGATGGTGATATTACCACAGACGCACCTGTAATATTGATGGAACTGAAAGAAAATTTTGATAGCTATCAGGTATTTGGTTACAACTGGGGCACATCAATTCATGGGGGATCCATAGAACCCATATACGAGCTTAAATACGATTATACGTATGACTATTGGTTAGAAAGCTTTATGGAAGACATGTACAACATGCCGGATGAGGATGAATGGGACCAGATTGATGTATATGATATTGGTGGCATTGAACCGGGGGGTTACCCTATCGAATTTGGGGTACCAAAACCTTTTCCTAACTGGGAAGATTACATGCCTGGCTATGCTGACTGGGATAACCGTAGACACCAGTCCAAGTGGCCATTTGGTTCAAGAAGGTATCCAACTGCCTTTGAAATTATGAATGCCCAATATGGCGAGCCAACATTTGCCTTCTATGCGGGATGGGCAAAGCATGGCTTTATTAACTGGAATGGAAAAAATGTAGTACTTCCGGATGGAAAACTGACCGATGCTGAAGTTAATCAGGCAGCAGGTCAAGCACCTGATCCTCCCGGTAATCCTGGTGCGCAATTCCAGGTGCAGGTTTATACCCCACCAACCCTAGAAAATCAGGCATACTCAGTAGGGGAAGTGAAAAAATATATGGCGATAATAGATTATACCGAATGGTTGAGTATGAGAGATTATAGGTTATTTAAAAAACACATATATGACCGGAATGAAGAGCTCTTGGGCAGTCCTAACCAATATAATGTGGACTACAACGAATACCACGATCTGTATTTCATACCTATTGAATCTTATCTGGAATTTGATATGTACTACAAAAATCGTCCCGGTCCAATCCAAATCGGATTCAAGATCGAAACAGAATCCTATATCTATAATGCACCGGAACTTAACGACAACTAATTATGAAGTCATTTAAATATCAATTAATAGTTGGACTACTTTTCATTTGTAATTTGAGTAACGCACAAGAATCACCAACAGATTCTCTTCAAAGTGACCTGTCCATCATCGCCCGTTCTTATGGTGACTCTATCGTATTACGCTGGGCACCGTCTTCATATCCGGTATGGACTCTTGCCAATAAAAATGGCTATGTGCTGGAGCGCTGGGCACCGGGTGATCAGGAGTTTAAGAAAGTTGCGGGTCCTATCTTTCCTTATAGCTTAAAGGAATGGAAAGCCAAAGCAGACACTACAGATATGTATGTGACTACGGCTGCTCAAGCCTTACACGGCAAGCAAATGGTAGACCCTACTGAAAGTAATGCCATGGGTAGAAAGCTCATGGCTTATGAAGAGCAGCGAGGTCGGCTGGCTTTTGCCCTACTTGCCGCTGAGTTTTCTACATCTGCTGCAGATGGTCTGGGTCTGCGTTATGTCGACAGAGACGTTAAAGATCATAAGCGTTTTTTATATCGGGTACATATAGCAACCACTGATCATGATACCGCACAGGTATATATTGATGTCAAAAAGGTTTACCAGCCAAAGGCCGTAAGGCAGGTGAAGATGGAGCCAAAAGATGGTGTGATAAATGTGATCTGGAATAAGGCCCTGAATGATGAAGCTTTTTCCGGTTACTATATTGAAAAATCTACTGATGGGAAGAATTTTAAACGGCTTAACGAACAGCCTTATATATCCAGTCAATCTCCTGATGCTATTGAAGA
Organism: uncultured Cytophagales bacterium; assembly: GCA_963803685.1. Lineage (GTDB taxonomy): Bacteria > Bacteroidota > Bacteroidia > Cytophagales > Cyclobacteriaceae > Marivirga. The sequence continues at coordinate 4,415,285 of CAWDNW010000001.1, read as the reverse complement.
CAATATAAATGTATACCCCGATTCTGTATCCGATAATGAGAAAACTTTTTATTATCGCGTGATTGGCATTACAAGTTTTGCTGATGAAGGGCTACCCTCCGAAATTGTATCCGCTCAGGCCCGAGACCTTACATCTCCAAAGCCACCTGCATTAGTGACGGCTAAAGAAGCCAATGGAGAAAAAGTGCAAATTACCTGGCAAACTGATGCTGCAGAGCCGGACCATGCAGGATTTTATGTGCTTAAGTGTGCGGAGGTAAATGGTGATTATAAGGTGATTAGCGGCAAGGATCCGTTGAGAAAAAAGGTACGATCATTTACTGATGAACATGCCTGGCCACATCGACCCAATTTCTATATCATAATGGCAGTGGATGACAACGGGAATCAAAGTAAAAGTATTGCTGCCATGGCTTTGATGTATGACGATATTCCACCCCCTACGCCAACAGGCCTTATAGGCGAAGTAGATTCTTTGGGGATAGTTTCACTCGCCTGGGAGGTAGCTCCAGAACCAGATTTGAAAGGCTATCGGGTATATCGGGCCAATATCGAAAAGCGGGAGTTTGTACAAATCACCTCCGGGCCCATACCAGGTAATTTCTACACAGACACCATCAATTTGAAGACGCTTACCAAAAAAATATACTATAAAATAGCAGCCTTTGATTATAATTATAATCCTTCCGAGTATTCAGAAATATTGGAGCTGGAGCGCCCCGATTACATACCTCCTGTAAAACCACTGATGAAGCAGGCCCGAATTGTTACCGATACTGTAAAGCTTCTATGGGTGCCTAGCTCCAGTGCAGATGTGAGCCATCATGTTTTGTATAAGCGAAAGGTTGGTGAAGACTGGCAGATGCTCGCAACGTTTAACGATTCGACCGAGGCTTACTATGACACCAATGTGGAGTACGATATGCGTTATCAATATGCTATAGAAGCAGTGGATGAAAGCGACCTTTATTCAGGTAAGTCTCAGGAAACTACGGTTTTATTTAAAAAATCCTCAGTCAAAAAGGTTCGTAATTTATCAGGAGCTTTCAATCAGGAAAATAAGACCCTGCAACTGTCCTGGGAATATGAGAATTTGGATAGCTGTAAGTTTATCATATTTAAAGGAACAAATGAAAATGAACTTGATGTTTACGCTACGGTGTCAGGCAGTGATCATGACTTTGAAGACAAGGCGTTTTATAGGAATGATTCGGGGTATGCTTATGCCGTAAAAGTACTTTTGAGTGATGGCCGGGCATCTGGCCTTAGTGAGCCTTTTCAGGTTGTTTTTAAATAGATTTAATCGTATAACCAGTAAATGAATAGCAGAGTTCTATCACTATATGTAGTACTTTCTTTTTTCATATTGTTGGCTTGCAGCCATGAAAATACTGCCTCGGATGAAACGAGAACTATAGATACGCTGAAGATACCCTACACTTATTGGAGGTCTGAGTCGGGGACTTTTATTGGGTATTGTGGCAGTCAATATTCCCTGGTGTTTTTGGGGATTGTGAGTCATGTACCGGCTTCAAATCGTGATTCTTCTTTGAGCTACGTGACCCAAAAAGGGCACTATCGAAATTCTGGAGTTACTATATAAGCGTGATCTGGATAGAAAAAATTATACAGACGCAAGGTATTTTTCTTCCACATGTTTTTACAAATCCCAGATGCAGAAGGACGATACCGTCATCGTGTTTTGCTATGAATACCAAGGGAGATACAGCATACCTGGCCCTCAATCTATAATGAAAGTTAATGGAGCTGATGATCCGATTGTTCGGTCAGTAAAAGAATATATAAAATCGAAACAGCATCCGAACGCCATTAAGAAAGATATGAAAATATAGAAAAAGAAGGGTTTTCAAAATGAGTTGGAAAGGCTTATAGAATGTGAAACCAGGCAGGGAGAGAAGAAATGATATCTTATCTTACAGCCATTTTTTTTATAAACTCTTCCTTTTTCTTTGGTGAGATGCTTATTTGGTCTCCATTCTTCATTACAATATAGCCTCCTTCAGACTTCACGTATTTAGCAACTTCATCGAGATTAATTAGATATGATTGATGTACTCTCATAAAATTACAATCAGTAAGCAGGTTTTCATATTCCTTCAAATGCTTACTTACCAATAATTTACTACTGTTCTTGATGAAAAAGTTAGTATAAGACCCGTTAGCTTCACAGTAATTAATATCTGAAACATTAATAAATTGGTAGCCTTCAGACGTTGATAACGTTATAGTGCGATTACCCGTGTTTTGTATATTATTGATTAATGAATCAAGTCTTTTGTTGTGCAAATTTGATTCTTTTTTAAACTTTACTTTTTCAGTTGCTTGCTGTAGATCTTCAATATCAATCGGTTTTAAAAGGTAATCAATGGCGCTAAATTTTATTGCTCGCAGTGCGTAATGTTCAAATGCCGTTGTGAAAATAACATCAAAATTCAGATGTTTTGCTTTTAATAGTAAATCAAAGCCTGTTTCATTTTGCATTTCAATATCTAAAAACACCAAATCGGGCGAGTTTTTGTTAAGCAATGAAAGACCTTCTTTTACTGTTGCCGCTAATCCTATCACTTCAACATTCCTACAATACTCTTGAACTAAGTTACTAAGAGTTTCTCTGCTATGTAATTCATCCTCTACAATAATAATGGTAAGGTTTTCCATTTTTAAATAGAATTTAGTGGTATTTGAATCTTTACACTAGTACCATTTGGTCTTTTGTTTTCATCATATAAATCAGTAATAAAAACCATTGTTTTGTTTTCTCTTCCCCTATTTAATAATTCCAGCCTTTTAGAGGTTATCGGGATACCATGAGAAACATGGTTATTTCCATTAGCTTTTATAGCCATAGATTTAGCTCTTCCTATACCATTATCTTCTATAATGCACTCAATGTACCCATTACCTTTAGTTAAACTTATATTTAATAAACCAGGCTTATCCAAATGTCTAATACCGTGAACAATTGCGTTTTCAACATAAGGCTGAATCAGCAGAAATGGAATCTCGTTGTCCTGTACATCTAACTCATTATCAATTTTTATGCTGTAATTAAATTGATGATGAAACCTTAATGATTCAAGTTGTAAATAATAATCTAAAAATTTTAATTCATCTGCAACCGGTACTTGTTGATTTACAGAGTTCTCAAGAACCTGTCGAATTAATTTTGAAAATTTGGAAAGATAAGGAAGTGCGGAATCTTTGTCATTTATTGTAATAAAATGTTGGATAGAGTTTAAAGAGTTAAATATGAAATGTGGATCCATTTGCGCTCTTAACATGCGTTTTTCAAGTTCTTTGTTAATCAAACTTATTTCAAGGTTTTTTGCCTCAACTTCATTTTTCTTCAATTGAAGCATTTTTTCAGAACGATGTTTCAATCTGTATCTATTATAAATAAATCCTACAAGAAGCAGTAATAATGTAGCAACTGTCCATAAAGAATATCTAAAAGTAGCACTGGCTCTTTCTCTTTCCTCTAATAGCTCAATTTCCACTTGTTGCAATGCAATCTCTTTTTCTTTTGATTCCGTGTCGAAACGAATTTTCATTTCTTCCATTTGAGCTATTTTTTCCTCATTAACCATTGAATCATTGATGATTGCAAAAGCCTTATGGTTTTGGTATGCTTTTTTATACTCGTTTAGTTTTGCATAATTTGAGGACAACAATAGTAAGGCGTCACGTTTAAATTCATTCAAATTTAATTGGTTAGCCATATCTAGGCTGTTCTCTGCATATTGAATCGATTTTTCATATTGAAAAATCTTTTGGTAGGCCAATGCCAGTTTATAGTAAGTAATTGCTATTCCATAATTGTAGTCAATGGCCTCTCGTATGGCTAAGGATTGATCATAATATTCTATAGCTTTACTAAATTGCTTCATATTAAAGTATGTCTCGCCAATGTTGCTAACAGCAATAGCTTCCCCCTTTTTTCTGTTTAGGTTTTTATTCCAACGTACAGCTTCCTGGTAATGAGTTAATGCTTCTGTAAACATGCCCTGTAGGTTTGCGTTTCTTCCCAGTTGATTATAACATTGAGGGAGCCACTGATCCTTGTCTTCAGCTTTTGAAATGTCTATCATTTTATGAAAGCATTCTTCAGCTTCCGAGTACATACCATAATCGGTGTAGGCAAGTCCTAAACTATTCAAACCCATCACCTCCAATCTCTTATCATTTAATGTAAATTTTATGTCTAAAGCTTTTTGAAAATAAAATAGTGCATTCGCAGTATCTTTCTCTAAATGGTAAATATTCGCGATATTATTTAAAGTGTTCGCTATATCAACTTGGTTGTCTAATGATTCACTTATTTTTAGTGACTGCATAAAATATTCAAGTCCAATTATATAATTGTTTTGGATGGAATTGATGATTCCTAATGTATTGTATGCTTTAGCTTTACCCTTTTCAAAACTTAATATTTGTGATTCTTCCAGAGCCATCTTAGCATGTTCAAGTGCTTCTTTTGGTTGATTAAATTTTTCCAAGTCTGCTAAATCAAGTAAAATTGCTACCCTGGAGGTATCTTTGGCTATAGTAAGCTCTTGATTTAAACTGTCTTTTACGTTTTTATTCTGAGCTTTAGAACAAAAACAAATGATTGAAAGAAACATAAAAATCTTTGCAGTTTTCATCATCCTTACTTTATGTTAAAAAACATTAATGAATGCTATAAACTTACAAATTTTTCTTGTTAAAATCTATAATTACGATATTGAAGGTTGTTCCTAAGTGAGCGGGAAGCATATTAGTACTTTTGTGCCCTTTTTCTTCCTGTCCAGGGTTTTAATAGCATGGTAAGAAATTTTGATTTTGTAAGGATTACTTTGGTTTAAATCATGAATTCTCTGCATAGCAATTTCCACTCCGGTTGGTTCCAACAGTAAATTCTTTACTTTAATTAATTTATTAGCGTCTTTTTGACTTATACCAGAATCGATAATAGAGCAGTATAAATGATCTGTTTCATGAAAAAAATCAATATCCAAATGTCCTTTTATGCCACCACCTAAGATTCTTTTTTCTATTGCTTCTTCAACAAAGGGTTGAATAAGTAAAAAAGGGATTCTAATGGATTTGTTGTTTAATTCAGGTATAGGTTTAATATAGTATGTGAATTTATCTCCAAAACGAATTGATTCTAATTCAAGATAAAGCATCAACATTTGAACTTCTTTATCCAGTGTTGATATTTCTTTATTAACGTTTTCCAAAAAGTACCTAATAATTCTACTAAACTTTGAAAGGTACTTAAAGGATAGCTGTTTATTATTGGTAACAATAAAGTACTGAATTGCATTTAAAGAGTTAAATATAAAGTGAGGGTTTAATTGAGATTGAAATTGTGCTAATTTCAGCTCTATTAATTGTTTTTCAATTTTTCTCAAATCGGCTTGCTTACGTTGGAATTTTTTTTCCCACCGGACATTCATGATTTTATTTGCACATATTGATCCTATAATTGATAGAACCATTTGGTGGTGTTCATTGTAAAATCCTTTTTCAGGATGCTCCGAATCTATTACACCTAGTATTTTTTTCTTATGAACTATTGGAATGGCAATTTCTGATAATCTTTTCTCATCATCTACAATATATCTGCTATCTAATGAAGTATCGTTCACAATTTCAGGAATACCCGATTTAGCAACGCATCCCACAATTCCCTGACCCATTAGCAGCTTTATAGGTCGGTAGATTTGATAATCTTTTGGATTTTTCGAGCCATATGCCGCTTTTTGAACTAAATGTCCTGTCTTCTGATCAATTAGGTAAATAACGCAGTCTACGAATGAAAGCTTATGAATACAATTTTTTGCTAAATCCCAAAGAATTTCTTCTTCTGTCTTAAGTCCCAGAATTGATGAAGAGAAATGAAGAAGTACTTCCTGAACCTCTTTCATATTAGGAAATTGTCCTTTGTTTTCTATTTTAACCAATTTTATTCCTGTAAGAGGTCTGACGGTGCTTTATATAAGTGATTATCTTAAAAGCAGTTCAATACAATATTACTTTGATATCAACCTGAACTTAAAGCTTCCTTCTATATAATCTTCTAAATCTTCTTCATTTGGGAATTCTCCTTCAATCCAGAAACCCATAATAAATGCTTCAGATTCTTCTGCTATAATTTCAGTAGTAAATAATGACGTCTTTTTTTTTGTTTCTGAATTAGTATAAGTAACCTTCAACGTTCCTTCTTCGTCTAGCCACCAGTTACCATTGCCCACAGTCTCAAAGACCGATTCAACCAGGAATTTATTATCCGAGTTGAATTGCACAAACATTTTATTCGGGAAAAATTCCGGTTCCAGATCAGCACTTAATCCACCCTGAAATCTGCCGCTAAACTGATTGTTAATTTCAAGGGAAGCAATTGTAGAAGATTGACTGTTAGAAGCTTCAATATCAATTGAATGCGCACCCAATGGTAGAAAATTATTCCATTTAATTACTCCGCTGATGGAGTCAACTGATACATTGCTGGCAATTGTGTCCGATGCTTCTAATCTAAATATACCAGTTTCCCCCTGCCAATTCACCTGCGGTGTGTCTGTTGCGCCCAAACTATAAAAAGTTGAATAGTAAATTGTGTTGTCATATTCTAATGAAATAGACTCTTTTATAATTTCATTTTCAGAACAGCTAGTCAGTAACCCGGAAATAAATAAGAGTGCAAATGATTTTTTCATATTTTTAAGTTTTTACATAGTTACTATGAAAAAATTGCTTTGTTACTGGGGAAGTGATATTCACTTTGTGTCAATTGATATTGATCTACTTTGAATAGATATAAGTATCTCCTAATTGATGGTAAGTAATTTACTGAGAATATAAAGCATCAAATCCATTTCATTTTTCAATCGTTTGCTAAAATATAGTGCGTCTGGTACAGAAATTATTTGCCTAACGAATGATAGTTTGTAAACAACCTTTATTCTTTATTATTAATGTCGTAAATTCGTATTCTCATTTAAAAACCAATAAAAAATATGTCTGCACATCAAACTGTAGCTCCTTATAAACCAAAAAATAATGTCCGTATCGTAACTGCCGCTTCCTTGTTTGACGGTCATGATGCTGCCATCAATATCATGCGCAGAATCATCCAGTCTACCGGCTGCGAGGTAATTCATTTAGGACACGACAGAAGCGTGGAAGAAGTCGTAAACACTGCAATTCAGGAAGATGCGCAGGCTATTGCCATGACTTCCTACCAGGGCGGACATACTGAGTATTTCAAGTACATGCATGATTTACTGAAAGAAAGAGGAGCCGGGCATATTAAAATATTTGGTGGCGGTGGCGGAGTAATCCTGCCCGATGAGATCAATGAATTGCATGATTACGGGATTACAAGAATTTATGCTCCGGATGATGGACGTGAGCTTGGACTTCAAGGAATGATCAATGATTTAGTGAAGCAAAGTGATTATCCATTAGGTAATAACCTTAACGGTGAAGTGGGTCATATCGATCAGCAGGATATTAAATCTATCGCCAGAATGATTTCAGCTGCTGAGAATTTCCCGGAAGAAGGTAATGTAGAGTTAAAAGCCATTCGCGAGAAAGCAGAAAAAATTAAAATCCCGGTTTTAGGGATTACCGGAACCGGTGGAGCAGGTAAATCTTCTTTGGTAGATGAATTAGTACGAAGGTTTTTAATTGATTTTAAAGATAAGAAAATCGGTATCATCTCTGTCGACCCGTCCAAAAGAAAGACAGGTGGAGCTCTTTTAGGAGATAGAATTCGAATGAATGCTATTAATAACGAACGCGTTTATATGCGTTCATTGGCTACCAGGCAGAGCAATTTATCGATTTCTAAATATGTGAAAGATGCTGTGAGCATACTAAAAGCAGCCAAATTTGACCTGATTATATTGGAAACCTCCGGTATTGGCCAATCGGATACGCAGATTTTAGATTATTCGGATGCTGCGTTGTATGTGATGACGCCCGAATATGGAGCAGCCACACAGCTTGAGAAAATCGACATGTTGGATTTTGCCGACATGATTGCGCTCAATAAATTTGATAAGAGAGGAGCCCTGGATGCTTTGCGCGATGTGAAAAAACAATACCAGCGTAACCACGGCCTGTGGGAAGTCAAAGTAGATGATATGCCAGTATTTGGCACGATTGCTTCTCAATTTAATGACCCCGGCACTAATGCTTTATATAAATCTCTTATTGATAAAGTAGCTGAAAAGTCAGGCGCTGACTTAAAATCTACTTTTGAAATTACCGATGAAATGTCGGAGAAGGTATTCATCATTCCACCTAACAGAACCCGATACCTTTCTGAAATCTCTGAAAATAACAGGGGATATGATGAATGGGTTGCACAACAGGCGGAAGTAGCTGATAAATTATACGGATACAGAAAATCCATCGATACGCTTAAGGCTTCAGACCTGGATGATAAAGACAGGTTGGTTAAAGGTTTGGAAGAGGCTTATGCAAAAGAGGAGTTGAATTTTGACCCTAAAAATAAGCTGCTGCTAGAAGAATGGGCTGAAAAAGTTAAAAAATACACTGAACCGGTTTACACCTTCAAGGTGCGTGATAAAGAAATCAAAATTGACACGCATACTGAATCACTTTCACACACGCAACTTCCTAAAGTATCTTTGCCAAAGTATAAGAGTTGGGGCGATTTATTAAAATGGAGCCTGCAGGAAAACGTGCCGGGAGAATTTCCTTATGCTGCAGGGATCTATCCTTTTAAACGAGAAGGGGAAGATCCTACGCGTATGTTTGCCGGTGAAGGCGGACCGGAAAGAACCAATAAAAGATTTCATTACCTGAGTAAAGATATGCCTGCTAAAAGGCTCTCAACAGCTTTCGATTCCGTAACATTGTACGGAAACGATCCCGATTACAGACCGGATATTTACGGTAAAATAGGTAACTCTGGAGTGAGTATTTGCTGCCTGGATGATGCCAAAAAGCTCTATTCAGGTTTCGATTTGGCGCACTTGATGACCTCTGTGTCCATGACTATTAATGGTCCGGCACCCATGTTATTAGGTTTTTTTATGAATGCAGCTATCGATCAACAATGTGAAAAATACATCAGAGCCAATGGATTGGAAGACGAGATCAACCAAAAAATTGAAAAGATTTTTGCTGAAAAAGGAAACAGACCTGCTTACAGAGGAGATTTACCGGAAGGTCACGATGGACTAGGATTAATGCTTCTGGGAATTACCGGAGATAAAGTGCTTCTAAAAGAAGTATATGAAAAAATTAAAGCAGATACACTGGCAACAGTGCGTGGAACCGTACAGGCAGATATCTTAAAAGAAGACCAGGCACAGAATACCTGCATTTTCTCGACAGAATTTGCTTTGCGATTAATGGGAGATGTGCAGGATTATTTCATCAAAGAGAAAGTCCGCAATTTTTATTCGGTATCAATTTCAGGTTATCATATTGCAGAAGCTGGAGCCAATCCAATTACGCAACTGGCCTTCACGTTGGCCAATGGATTTACCTATGTGGAATATTACCTGAGCCGAGGAATGGATATCAATGAATTTGGTCCAAACCTTTCCTTCTTCTTTAGTAATGGAGTAGATCCTGAATATGCGGTGATTGGTCGCGTAGCCAGAAGAATATGGTCAAAGGCGATGAAGCAAAAGTACGGAGCCAATGCCCGTGCCCAAATGATGAAGTATCATATCCAGACTTCCGGTCGCTCTTTACATGCACAGGAGATCGATTTTAATGATATAAGAACTACATTACAGGCGCTTTATGCCATTAACGATAATTGTAATTCTCTACATACTAATGCATACGATGAAGCCATCACTACCCCTACTGAAAACTCGGTAAGACGAGCTATGGCTATTCAGCTCATCATTAATAAAGAATTAGGTTTATCGAAAAATGAGAATCCTATTCAAGGATCATTTATTATTGAAGAGTTGACAGATTTGGTAGAAGAAGCGGTATTAAAAGAATTTGATAGAATAACCGAAAGAGGTGGGGTTTTAGGAGCTATGGAAACTATGTACCAACGTGGTAAAATACAGGAGGAAAGCTTGTATTATGAGACATTGAAGCATACCGGGGAGTACCCTATCATCGGTGTGAATACCTTCCTAAACTCTAAAGGATCACCCACAGTGACGCCAGGAGAGGTAATCAGAGCCACAAAAGAGGAAAAAGAATATCAGATTGAAACCTTGAACTTATTGAACGGAAGGTTTGAAAATGAGGCTAAAGCACATATTGATAGTATACAGAAAGCAGCCATTAAAAACGAAAATATGTTTGCTGAGCTAATGGAGGCCACTAAATACTGTTCGCTTGGACAAATTACTAATGCATTGTTTGAGGTTGGAGGTCAATACAGACGAAACATGTAAAGAATTGGCCGTAGATCCGCCCGCTGGCTGATAGGAGGGTAGTACAGAAGGAATATGTAGTGTCAGATCCTAGAACATAGAGATCAAAAAGTAAAAAAGCATGGCGAAAGCTGTGCTTTTTTTCTTTGGTACCATTATTGTTTCAGTTGGGATATATTTTTAAACCTTAAAATTTATTCCAATGAAAATGACATTACTCTTTTTGATCACCCTTTTTACCACAACTCTAGCTTATGCGCAGGATACTAATGAAAAAGAAACCAACGACAGTCGGCAAGAAGTGACTTTGTTGTTTAGAGATTTTGATGATATAGGCATCGGATATCGTTTTGGCTCTGAATCTTCCTTATGGAGACTCAGTTTAACTGGTGGAGCAGTTACAGGGGAAACCGAAGCTGACGATACCTCTATTTATGTTAATAAACAATCAAGAATTAGCATCGATTTAGGAAGAGAGTATCGATTCGAAGTGGCTAAAAATTTATCTCTAAGGATCGGGGGAGATGTTTTTTACGATTACAGGTGGCACCGACAAGAAAATGAGATCAACAATGATACACAATCTATAAATGTGAATTCAGCAAGGGGTTATGGTGTGAAAATTGTTACCGGTTTGATGTTTCAGGCTACAGATAGAATTCATCTGGGCTTTGAGCTATTGCCAACTTTTTCTAATTCTACCAGTGAGAGAACTTCGATCAGTATTTATGATAATAACCGTACAGAATTTACTGACACTTCCTCTAATTATTTTGCCTTTAATCTTGATAATTCTTCTCTTAGGTTTAATGTAGGTTTTAATTTTTGAGATATTTTGGTTATATAATTAAGAGCGTATTCAAGTAAATCAAATTCTTGAATTTACTTGAATACACTTACACTAAAAGCTTAGTTATGCCGTTATGGTATAAAAAGGAACTGAATAGAAGAATTAGTTAATTGCTTATAATCATAAAGATATGAACTTTAGCTTATTTAAGGAGTTAAAAGATACATTAGGGGAGGATTTGGTTCACGCTGTTTGAAAATTATTTAACTCTTAAATTGTATTTTGATGAAAAATTTGTTATTTCCTTTTGCCCTTCTTTTACTTTCAACAACTCTTTCTGCCCAAAATGAAACTAAACCACGTCAGGAAATAGATTTGCTATTAAGTGACTTTAATAGTTTTGGCTCAGCCTACAGGATAGGTAATGACGCCTCATTATTGAGGATAGGGTTAAATTTCAGCTCAAATACTCAAAAAAGTGAGTCACTGGCAGATAGTCTTGAAAATATTGATTCCAGGACTGCTTTTGATATTAGCGTAGGATGGGAGAAAAGATTTGAAGTAGTAGATCGATTATATTTCAGATTAGGTGGAGACGCTTTTTATCAAAACACTAAAATAGACGATGAAGATTATCAAAATATATCATTTGGCCAGTCGACTATCAATGAGATTAGAACCAATGGGTTCGGGCTCCGCTTAGTACTAGGAACCATGTATCAAATTAATCCTAATATCCACATTGGATTTGAGTTGCTTCCTGAATTTAGTCGTTACAAAAGCAGCTCGGAAAGAACATTTACCACAATAAGTCAGAGAATAATAACAAATAGAGAAAGTTCGAGCACAGGTTTTAATTTAAATACTTCCTCCTTAAGACTTAATTTTGGGTTTAATTTTTGAGAATACTTAAAAAAAATCCGTATCCACATTTTTGTTTGAGCAAAGCTTGATTGTAGGTTAAATTATACAAGTTTCTGCGCTATTCTGTGGTCATAGAATTTATCACACATATTCATAACTTTCACCTCTACAATCCCCAATTTTTCCTATCTTTAATCGTAAATCTAAATACTCAGTACTCAATACTCAATACTTTGTACTCGCATATGCAAATCTCCTTAAGTACTCCAGCCTTACTATTTCCTGCAATTTCCTTATTGCTATTAGCTTATACCAATAGGTTTCTGGCTATAGCAGCTTTAATCAGGAATTTAAGTGCAAAATACGCTGAGAGTCATGACCAGAAAACTAAAGCACAAATTTCGAATCTGCGCAGAAGACTTAACCTGATCAAAAACATGCAGTTAATGGGTATTGCATCACTTTTTCTTTGTGTCTTGAGCATGTTTGTTATCTACCAGGAGTTTCACTTTATTGGAAGTCTGATTTTTGGAGCCTCTTTGGTTTTACTGATGATTTCCCTTGCTCTCTCAATAATAGAAATACAAATCAGCGTAAAAGCATTGAATATTCAGTTGAGTGATATGGAAAAATAATGGTGGCACTGTCGACAACTTAAATAAAGTCGCCTTTTCTCAAATCATTTCAAGGTTCTATTAGTTATTAGACTGTGGAAAAAACATCAGTACTATATCCGAATGAGCAGTTAGAGCATTTCAGACAACAGGGCGACCCATTGGCTGATAAGACAGTAGACCAATTGTTTAAAGAAGGCTTTCAGTTGCATCAAGATGCAGCTTACAACAATCTTAAATTTAATCATCAAGCAATTCCTAACGAATTTCCTGCAGCTCTGAAGCTATATTTCAATGAGGTGAAATCCTATCAGCCAAATGCGAAAACTATAGAGAAGGGGTCATCCTTTTTTCAGGAATATACGAGCGAAATAATGTTATGTCTGGGTCTGCTTTCCTTGCCTTATTGCTATGCAGCTGCCGATGGAGCTAAAGTGCTAGGCTTTTCGAGACGAATTATTGAAAATCCGGAAAGGAGATTAATGGAAACTGCCGAATTTGTATTTCATGTGTCGGAGCCTGACGCTTTCAGACCGCAGGGCAAAGGCTTTATTAGCATTGCAAAAGTACGGTTGATGCATGCCGCCATTCGTTATCATCTTAAAAATTCAGAGAAATGGGATCTAAGCTGGGGTCTGCCAGTCAATCAGGAGGATATGGCCGCCACCAATCTCTCTTTTTCCTTGATTAATATTCGTGGTTTGAGAAAGCTGGGTCTTAATATTTCACCCAAAAGAGCGGAGGAATTTATTTTGTACTGGAATGAAATAGGTAGATTACTGGGAATAACTGATGAAATGCTTCCTAAAGACAATCAGGCAGCCTTTATCTTGGAAAAGAAAATCACCGAAAGAACGTTCAGACCCTCTCCGGAAGGAAAATTGCTGGCAAAAAGCTTACAGGATTATGTGAACAAGCAAGAGCTTCCTTTAAAATTTTCTGCAGATGCACTAATGGAGTATCTTTTAGGGCAAGAGGTGAGTGAGATAATTGGGGTTAAGAGCAAATCAAGTCGCACATTTCTATTGGATAATTTCACTAATCTCAATAGTTTCCGTTCCATGTTCCCACAGGATAAGCAAAAAGCGTTCAGAGAAACGAAAAAACAGTTCCACTCACGCAACACAGTGATCAATAAAGATAATAAGCCCTTTAGGTTTCTAAATACTTTAATGGATTAGTTAGCCTCACAGTGATAATCTTGTTAAACGTCCACATCTAAAAGCTGAGATCAGAGGTTAAAAGGTAACTGCAAAATTAAATCCTATCAGTTTAGTAGGATATATCCATTTAAATCATTTTTTTTGCATTGAATTGAATATTTAAAGCAGGAACTCATTTCATGGACTTCTCAATAATTGCTACTTTAGGTGTAATCATCATCGCAATCATTTTATTTGTTACGGAAAAAATCCCAGTTGATTTAATCGCTTTGCTGATCATTTGTGCTTTGGTGGTGACACAGGTCATTAGTCCTGCAGAAGGTATCTCTGGCTTTAGTAATACTGCCACCATAACGGTAGCATTTATGTTTGTAATGAGTGCTGCACTACTCAAAACCGGTGCACTTCAATTTGTAGCTTATAAGCTTGCCGATATTTTTAAAGCAAATTTTAAACTGGGAATGGGATTAATGATGTTACTCATTGCTTTAATTTCTGCTTTCATCAATAATACACCGGTGGTGGCAGTATTTATACCTGTAATCATTCAAATTGCCAAAAGTACTGGTGTGAGTCCATCCAAAATGCTTATACCCTTGTCTTTTGCGTCAATTTTTGGAGGTACCTGTACATATATTGGTACTTCTACCAACGTCTTGGTAAGTGGTATTGCCGTACAATCTGGCTTAGAGCCCTTTGGCATGTTTCAATTGCTTCCTTTCGGTTTAATTATAGTAGGAGTGGGGGTTGTATATATGCTATTAATTGGAATTAAAATATTACCTAAAAAGAGGCAGAATGAGGATTTAGAAGAAAAATTTGGGATGCGTGAGTATCTTACTGAGATAGAAATTCAGGATAATACGGAATCAGTCGGTAAAACAATTATGGAAAGTCCGCTCGTTAATGATTTGAAGATTGATATCCTCGAGGTGCAAAGAAAAGGTATTCGCTACAATTTGCCACCTGGCGATTTTATTTTGTATGCAGATGATATCCTCAAAGTAAGATGTAACCTATCTAACATAAAAGAATTGAAAAGTAAGGCCAAAATTCTGGAGGGTTCTTCATTAAAAATTGCGGGTGATGATTTAAAAGGAAAAGGCTCCTCTTTGGTGGAAATGGTAATCTCCTCCAACTCTGAATTTGATGGTAAGAATCTTAGAGAACTGGATTTTAGAAGACGCTACAGGGCTTCTCCATTGGCTATCAGGCATAGAGATGAAGTATTGCATGAAAACATTTATGAGGTGAAATTAAAAGCTGGAGATGTTTTATTGGCCGAAGTTAAGTCTCACTATGTTAAGGAACTTAAAAAGCAGGAAGTTCAGCAAAATGCACCGTTCGCACTTCTTTCAGCAGATCAGGTGTTAGATTTCGATAAGCGACAATTCATTATTGTAGTGAGTTTACTTGCTCTGGTAATTGGTTTGGCCACCTTTGAAGTCATTGATATTGTAATTTCCGTAATTTTAGGAGTAATAGCATTGGTGTTTCTAAAAGTACTGAACATGCGGGAAGTTTATGAAGCAGTCAACTGGAAAATTGTATTCTTATTGGCGGGAGTTCTTAGCCTAGGGGTGGCTCTAAGAAACACGGGGCTTGACCAGACCATTGCCACAGGTCTTATTACACATTTAGGTGAATACGGTCCCGTTATCATTTTAAGTGGCTTATACCTTGTCACTTCATTATTAACAGAAGTGATGTCCAACAATGCAACCGCAGCCCTGATGGCACCCATTGCTATCGCTATAAGTATCAACTTAGGACTAAGTCCTACTCCTTTTTTAATGGCAATTACTTTTGCAGCCTCTTCAAGCTTCATTACACCCATCGGCTACCAAACCAATACAATGGTTTACACGGCTGGTAGCTACCGCTTCTTAGATTTTGTAAAGGTTGGGACAGCGCTGAATATAATTTTTTGGATATTGGCAACTATATTTTTACCCATTATATTTCCATTTTAAGGATGCTTAGAGCAAGCAATCTATCCAATCAGTCAATAAGTGAAATAACAGACCAATAGCAACCAACCTGGTTTTTTTAGGGAAAAGTAAGGTAGCGTAAATTGCCAAAGCAAGGTAAGAATGCAAGGGGTGGAAACCAATGCTGCACCTGTTAGGATCAAAGATAGGATCTGCCACTAAGTGATCTAAATCGATTAGCATTGTGGCTAATAATATCAGGTAAGACTTTTTCCATTTTTTGGGAGTGTACCAATATGCAATAAATGCTGGTGCGATAAAATGAAGGCTATAATGAATTATATCTGCATAATTCATGCTGTGTGGTTTAATTTAGAAGCATCTGGTTTGGGGAAACTCACAGAAAATGTAGTGCCGTTTTTTTCCTGACTCTTAATGTCCAAAATAGCATTGTTGTAATTTGCAAATTGCTTCACTAATAAAAGTCCTAGACCTGTGCCCATCTCTTCCCGAGTTCCGGATCTGGAATAAGATCGGTTCTCTGCTTCACTCAATAGAATCATTTTTGTAGCATCATCCATTCCTATCCCACTGTCTTTGATGTGGATAGTCCATTTATCAAAACTTTCAGTATATGAAATTTCGATTTCACCTGCTATTGGTGTAAATTTTATGGCATTATTGATCAGGTTGTTGATAATGATTTTTGAGTGTTCTACGTCCGCATATATTTCAGCATCCGCTGGCTTTTTATGAAGAATCTTAATCTGCTTTTCTGAACTCATAAATAGGAAGGTATTGATGTTCTGCTCCACAATTTCTGGCAAACTGAAGGGTAAAGGATGAATTTGCATTCCATCCATTTGATCGTTCGCCCACCTCAAAAGGTCATTAAGCATATGATTTACATTGGTTACTTGAGTTTCGAGCATAGAAACTAAATTTCTAAAATCTTTCTCCGATAATTTCTCCTGCTGGTTTAATCCAAGTACTTGCTGTATTGAAATCATTGGGGAGCGGAGATCGTGCGCTAAAATTGAAAACAATTTGGTTTTTGAACTATTTAATTCATTCAGTCCAATATTCTGCTGCTCTATTTTATTTTTATGAACAATTATTTGCTTATTGAGGTCGCTTAAGTGGTCATAATATTTACTTCTTTGTTTGGCGTATTTTCTGTAAATTAAGAGGATTACAATTAGAAATAGCATAAATACCACTAGTGCAACATTGGAATATTTGTAAATTTTTGCGTTAGCTGCAATCAGTTCCTTGTCACCGGACAATTTTTCATTCTCTAATTTAGTCTGCTGTAATTCTACGTAATTGAGCTCCCTGTTTTTGGCCTTATTTAAAAGACTATCACTATAGTTTTTATAAAGATGCGCGTACTCCAAAGCTTTTTTATATTGACCATCTTTTTCATTTGCTTTACTTAATACATTAATTAATTGCACTAAATCCCACTGTGCATTTAATTGATTAGCTATGAGCAGACCTTCTTTACCATAATCAATAGACTGGCTTAAATTATTTTTATTTAAAGAAACTTGGGCTAATCCTGCCAAAGTGAATGACTTCTCCCACTTTGAAGCTTCATTATTTTCGTACACTTCTTCAAAATAATGCTGTGCAGAATCATAATTATCAGCCGTTAGATGCGCATATCCTAAATGGTTTGTTGCCATTATTTTTAGGATAGTGTATTCATTTAAAGTAGATAAATTTAGAGATTTATGCAGTTGATCAAAAGCTTCTGGCGTGTGGTTTAGTTTATAAAGGCAAATCCCAATATTTAAGTAATTACTGCATATAGCCTTGTTATTTTTGATTGATATGTTGATAGTAAGGGCTTTCCGGAAGACTAGAATCGCATCCATATAATGCTCTCTTCCCAATTGGATGAGACCCCTTCCTGCCAGTGCTTTAGCCCTTCCTTCTTGCTCGTTTAGAGAGTCGTACAACTGATATGCCATCATATACTTGCTTTGTGACTCAGGATAATTACCTTTCATGTAGTAGATATATGCCAGGTAATAGTTTAAATCCGCATATAGTAAGTCATTGAGTTCGGGATAATCCTGAATTGATTTTTTTAAAATTTTTATCGCAGAATCTGGGTAATCGTATTGAATCGTTTGTACATGATGTATTAGGGAGTCGATTCCGCTTTCTTGTGAAGCCAGCAACAATCCTGGCGCTAAGTAAAAGAACAGAATTAATATGTAAATGTGCATTGAAATTATTTATAGTCGTAGTCGAAAATACTCAAATTTGTAATTCTACTGGGTAAGAACAGTAATGTTTTTGATTAATTGACTATAAATCTTGTCATTTTTCAAAGTATTAGCATTCCCCACAATAATTAACTTACGTTTGGCACGAGTCAAGGCTACATTTAATCTTCTGTAGTCTCTTAAAAAGCCAATATTTCCGTTTTCATTAGCTCTTACCAGGCTCAATATAATCACTTCTTTTTCTCTGCCCTGAAAGCCATCAACTGATTTGATTTCAATGCCGTAACCACTTAAGCGTTCTTTTAATCGATTCACTTGCTGTTCGTAAGGAGAGATGATACCTAGATCTTCAGGAAAAAGCCGCGAAGAGAGCAATGCATCAGCCAATTCGTTTACTTTTTTGATTTCTACAAGATTATAGTATGAATGGCTATCAGGAAGTTTTTGCTCAACACCTTGCTCATAGTTAATAAAAACCACTGGGTTAGAAGGCTCCAATGCATCATTAATATGCTGTTTCAAGGATAGAAATGACTGGTAGCCAGGTAAATCAGCCAGTGTATGATTTTTTACCGTAGGATGAGCTTTTAGTTTTCCATCATAAAACGACTGATTGGAGAATTTCATAATTTGTTCATTCATTCTATATTGAATGCTCAATAGATGAATTTGAGAGGCCGGTATGTATTCTCTTAGTCGCTCAAATAAGCTTACACGCAGTGCAAGTGCCTCATCAGATTTTACAGTAGGGGGAAGCTGATGATGATCGCCTGCCAGTACCCATTTCTTTCCTTTCAATAAAGGAATCAACGCTTCTGGTTCCGTTGCCTGTGTAGCTTCATCTACGCAGACCACATCAAAAAATGTATCTTTGAGCAAATCACTTCCGGCGCTGGAATTAGTGGCGCATACTACTGAAGTGTTTTCAATAAGTTCTTCTATAGCTTTTGCCTGGAGCTTAGATGCCATACCGTAGTTTTTGTTGATCTCCCTTTGAATGGAAATCCACTTCGCCATTTTCCGTAGTTTTCCTGAGGGTATGGCTCTATAATTTTTCTTTGACTGCGCTAACTGAATAATTTTTTCATCAGATAAACCTCGTCTGTTTTGACCTGTAGCAGGCACATATTCTTCCTGTTCTTTGCGCTGAATTTGTATTCTATTCCATAGACTATTTGCCTGCTGGTAATCCGGATGATCTTGTAATTTTACATCCAAACTCATGGGTAAAAGCGTTGCATCTACTCTTGCCGGATTACCAATTCTTAGCGATGGAATACCAAGCTTCACACACTTTTCTAAGATATTATCCACTGCTGTATTAGAGGCAGCAGTCACCAATACCTTTTTTTTCTGTTGATGCAGTTCATGAATTAAATGAGAGAGGGTGGTGGTTTTCCCCGTTCCCGGAGGTCCATGTATTAAAGAAATATTGTCAATCTCCAGCGTTTTATCAATAGCATTAATCTGTGTTTTATTTAAAGTAGGAATAGTAGATGAATGGATGCTCTCAAAAGAAGACTCTTCTTTTTGTGCAATTTTATTTAATAGCCATGGATGGTAAAAGGGGAGAGAAGATAACGAACGTACCGCTTCCAGCATTCTTTGAAAAGTGATATCGTTGCTAAACAAATCAAGTCTTAAATTTCGCCCAAAAACGAGAAAATCGGGACTTTGAGAATAAGCAATAGTAATACTTCTTTGAGTCTTTTCCACTACTGTTGCCTGCTGCTCCTTGCCTGTGGGTTTTTCCTTGCTAACAATTACAATATCTCCTATGGAAATTTCATTCTGTGGAAGGCCTTCTCCTCTCACCAATTTGACCAGTGATGTACCCCCAATTCCAGAGCCGGAATCTTTACCTGAAAGTAGTAAAATAGCCCTCCCTTTTTTCTCCCTTTGCGGGCCTGATAAAAGCATGATTTCCGATAAATGAAAATCTATTTCTGCAGCCCGTTCTTTTTGAATTAAGTCGGAAAAGTATTTCTGATATTGATCAATTTGGCTAAACTTCATAAAAGGATTTATATATAAAAGCTAAAGAAACCAAACCCTCCATCATAGCCAAATGTTACAATTGTTTTTTTGAGATGCCTTTAATTTAGCAAGAAAATAGAAGTTGGTACCATTTTTACAAACCTTTGCTTTAATTAGTAAAATACTACTTTTATCGGTTATTTTCTTACAGGTAAATAGGTTGAATTTTGTAAAAATTATCATAATTACAGAAAGTAATAGACGTAATATTTGATTTAGTAACATTCTACTAGATTGAAATATAATGAGAATGTTAGAAAAAGATAATGATGGTTGCTATTACTGCTGATTTATTACGTTTAGCACCGATTTTGTGACCACCAAATTATATTCTGTGAACATCAGCATCTTAAAGTGTTTTTGAGATAAGTAACTATAAATATCAATAAGTCAATTAGTAAAATAGACTTAAATGAAGTAAAATATAATTAATTACCTGGGTTAATTTCTCTAAAAAATGTAGGCCTCCTGATGTATTGTAGAACATGTAGCAGTTTGTTATAAACGGAAATACAGCAGCTATTGTAAGGTTTTAAGGGGAAAATGAAAATTGTATAAATCTTTACAAATTGTATTTAATTAAGTTGGAATCACTGCACTTCAATTTCATTTTAAGTACAAAAGTAGTTGCTGTTCAAGGTTAGTAAATATTTCATATTTGAATACTTAGCTATTTAGATTATTGAAATAATTATATTTACTATTTTCATTATAATCTAATTGATTTAATTTCCCTAACTAGACATCAATTATTCCTATTAAATTCATGCGGTTTTAAATTTCAAATGTTTTATGAAAAAGCTAATATTTCTCGTTCTATCTCTACTGCTACTAGGTATTATAATTTTCTACTTTTGGGGTAGCAGCAACCAGTATCCCACTTCAACATACAATGAAATTTCAATTTATTCAGAGAGGTTCGATATAGTATCAGACACCCTCAAAATCATGACCTATAACATAGGTTATATGTCCGGGATGACGAATAATTTGGCAGTGGAAAGAGAAGAGAAATTGTTTAGTAATAATTTAGACAAAAGCATTGCATTTTTGAGACGGCATGAGCCTGACATCATCGCTTTCCAGGAAATTGATTTTGCTTCTAAGCGAAGCTATTTTTATAACCAGTTGGACAGTCTAGGGAAAGCATTGGATTACCTGAATTCAGCTAAAGCTGTAAACTGGGATAAATCATATGTCCCTTTTCCTTACTGGCCTATAAGTAGTCATTTTGGTAGAATGTTATCTGGTCAGGCTATTCTAAGTAAAATACTAATCGAGAAGAATGAATTGATCGTGTTGGACAAGCCTTTGAATGCCCCTTTCTACTATAAGCAATTTTACCTTGATCGTCTGATTCAAGTAAGTAAAGTGAAAGTCAACAACCGGGAAGTTATTTTAATGAACGTACATTTGGAAGCTTTCGATTTAGAAACCCGTCAGTTGCAGGCAGAGCATTTGCTATCTGTATTTGAAGAATATGCAGAAGAATTTCCGGTACTGTTGCTTGGAGATTTTAATGCCACTCCCTCCTTTGAAACTTCGGGCAAGGAAACTGAATCAATAATGAGTATTTTTATTAATCACCCTTTGCTGGGAATGGCTACTTCGGAAGGAGAGTATAGCCAAAGTGCGGAAGATTTTTTCACTTTTAGTAGCGAGCACCCTACTCAAAAAATTGATTATATTTTTTATACCAAAAATAGTATTGAAAAGATAGCTTCAGGTGTAGCAAGAGAGGCAGGGGAAATCTCAGACCACCTTCCGGTTTGGCTGCGCTTTCGTTTGCGGAAAGAGGTTGTAGAGTAATAATAGAGTTGAACAGAATTTGCTATCATTTTGAATTGTAAAATTTCCTATTCTCTTTCACTTACACATCTCATTATGATAATTTTTTTATCTTGCCGCACTAAAGACATGATATGCATCCAAAAATTAAAAAGCATTGGCTACGGTTTGAAAATGGTAAAGAATATTATGACGCTTTACTAAAGGTTTTTAGCCCTGAGCAGCTCCATTTTAAACCTGCACCGGATTCATGGTCTATGATGGAGGTAATGCATCACCTGTATACTTCGGAGAGGCTTTCCATCAATTTTATACAAAATTTTGATTTTAACCGCAAAAATGAGAAGCTGGGACTCAAAAGTCAGCTAAAGACTATTTTGTTGGTGAACAGGCTCAACTCTAAAAAGAAATTTAAAGCTCCCAAGGTGCTTACTGAAAACAAGGATACTATCAATCTTTCGGACGACCCACATACTTTCCAGCATCAGTGGGAGGATTTGAGGCTGGAAATGAAAGAGACAGTGCAGAACTTCCCTGAAGAGAAGCTTTCTTATTTTAGTTTTTATCAGCCAGTAATTGGTAAAATTAATTTAGCACAAACATTACAGTTTTTCAGGGCGCATTTGAAACATCATGAGCATCAGGTTGAAGCTATCAATCATGATAAGAACTTTCCGAAGTAAGGCAGGTGGATTTTAGTTGAGTGGGTATCATTGGAGGTATAGCAGTGCAATTGACTATAGTGGTAGAAAAGGGGGGTTTAGCTATTGATTATGTTAATTTAAAATACGAAACGGGTAATTTATGCTAATGGTATGTCCAAAGGCGGCACTGGTGTTTCTGCAGTGAAAATGCAATTTGGCTTAAATGAATAAGATATAAAGAAAATTGATTTATGTTTCTATTCAATTTGGAATCTCCAAATACCAGTGACTATTGAACCATTTACCAATTGTAAGCTATTCTTATCAATTTTCAATTATTTTTTAATATCAAAATTTTTGATGACCCATGGCAATTTCGACCAATTAAAACTTTTACTCTATAAACAAACGGAAAGTATAATTATAACTAGCTTCCTTTGTGCTTTTAAAACTAAAATTAAATATGAAGAAATTATTTTTATTAAGCATCGTGGCTTTTTCTTTCTTTTCAGCTGAGGCTCAGCTGTTAAGCCGATCTACTGTAGATGATATTAAACAAAGTAAAATAATAGTGGCTCTCACTGAAGATCAGCAACTGAATATTGTATGGAAAGAAGCTATCCAAAACAGGTGGGTATATACAGCTATAATTGACTATGTACCGGAAAAAGAAGCATTCAAAAAAGTAAAAGCTGGTGAGGCTGATTATATATTATTTTTAAATACAAAGGTTGTAGCGAGATCAAGAGATTACAAAAGAGGAGACTATATTGATGTGTATAGAAATGAGGGGATGGCGGTTGAATTGAAGAAAAGAAAAATGACTAATGGGCCAGTGGCAGGACAATACATACCACCGTTTGGTGATGATAATGAATATGCTGAGGCGTTTATTAATTTTGGAATTGATGCATTGCAGTACCAGTTTGAAACAATGATCAATAATGATTTAAAGTCTAATATGACTCTCTATGCAAAATATAATGAGAATGGTAGACAGCTTAAAGACAGAACATTATTTGTGCTTGATGTATGGATTCATAAAAAGATTACTATTGAAGAAGTGA
The DNA here is from genome assembly GCA_963803685.1 of uncultured Cytophagales bacterium. Taxonomy (GTDB): domain Bacteria; phylum Bacteroidota; class Bacteroidia; order Cytophagales; family Cyclobacteriaceae; genus Marivirga. Next base: position 4,391,762 of record CAWDNW010000001.1, on the reverse strand, counting down.
AGGAAATATATACTGGGAAACTAGAGGTTGTCCCTTTTGCTGATTGGAAAGAAGCTATATTAGAGAAGCAGGAAGGAAGAGCCTATGTTGTAGTAGTGCCAGTACCCTTAGGTAGATCATATGTTTATTTGCACTATTTAATGGATGCAGCTACAGGGCATGTATTAGGTATGGGTCAACCTAAAGCTTCTTTTGGAGCATTTGGTTATTCTAAAGGCAATAGCGGATTTATCAATGAGAAAAACCTCAAAGTTTATAATGAATTAATGGACTGATTAAAATTTATCATATTTTGTATTCGGAACCTATGTCTTTTGGCATGGGTTTTTTTATGTTTTGGCTCATTTTGGGGATGATATTAAACCCTCTTATTTCATTTTTTTTTGAAAATTAGCCATTAAAATTAATCATGTACCTGCATTGTAGGTTAAGAGTGCTGTATTGTCGCTAATGTTAAATGATATAAAATGTATATTTAGGTAATAATGCATAAAAATTTCTGAAAATATAACTTAAATAATATTAAATATAATAAATATTGTATAATTTCCTTTTTTAGTACTTAAGATTGCTTATATTTGAAATATGCAATCTGTAGAAACACTGCTCGATCGGATGAATTACCACATTGAAAGTTGGGAAAAGGCAAGCAATAATCGTCAGGTATTTCTGCGCTGTTATAATTTGATGAGTGCAAATATTTACGAGGCCGTAAAAAAGACCGCTTTTCGGATGCCACCTGGGTGAGCCAATTGCTGGTAAGATTTTCTGAATATTATTTCGAAGCTTTGCATCACTACGATCAGGTATCTGCGGAAACTCCCGAAGTTTGGAAACAAGTGCATGATTGTACTTGCCGGCATCAGCTGCATGTGCTTCAAAATTTATTGATTGGTGTAAATGCCCATATTAATTATGATTTACCTCTGGCTTTATACGATTGTCTGCAAAAAGATTGGCACGCTGCCTATAATGTAGCCAGGTTGAGAAGAAAAGAAAACCATGAAATAGTAAATCTCATTATAGGTGAAACCATAGATGCTGTGCAGGATGAGGTGATCGCACCGGCTTCACCGATGATGGCTGTGCTGGACAAATTAATGGGTCGAATGGATGAATGGTTGCTGTCACGACTAATAACCGGTTGGCGTAGCAATGTGTGGTAGGTTACTCAAAATTTGCTCGAAGCGGATCCTCCTCGAAGCCGAGAACTAATTCGTTTAGAGCAAGAAATCAAAGTGATGAATTTGAGTAGACAGATAATTTATTTAGGTAAAGGGTAGCTATTAATTAAGAAAAGAGCAATTATTCACTGGTTATTACGGGAAAAAAGGAAAAGGTAATTAGCTATTACTCATAAAGAATTAAGAAGATACCAAAAGACGTTGACACTTCCAGTTACTAGAAACCTACAACTAATCTCTAAACAACTAATGATCAATCACTAATCAACCAATTACCAGTGACCAATGGCCAGTAACCAATTAACTAGTAACCAATCAATCATCAACTAACTGATCCCCCACATACTATTTCTCAATGATTTAAGGTGAGCAAATCGTGCAATCTTGTAGTATTAATTACATACGATCTAGAAATAAACACAAGTGTTATGAGTCAAACTATTAACTTTCACAATAAGTAATATGATATTTGTCATTTAACTGTATTATAAAAATTTATTTAAATAATGAATATTTTACTTAAAATATTACATGCGTGATTTCATGTAGAAACACATACTTCTGTTGTTTTCGATTATACTTACTTACATTTGGATTATACTAAAAATAAACACACGCTTATAGACCAAAATTTTACTCCTTGAATTTCATCAAATCTTTTCTCCCTCAGTGCAAGGTCCTAACAACCACATGTTTTCTCTTATTGGTAAGTGGACAATTTTTATTTTCTCAAAACCTCGAATCAATAGGTAAAGAAAATCCGCTTACACTGTCAGGAGGTGTATCCATCAATCAAATATTTTACGGAAATAATGGTTTGGATTCACGGAGAGATCCTTATTCATTTTTTGCCAGTGGCAATATCAATATGGATTTATATGGCTGGAGCGTACCTCTATCTTTTTCCTATTCCAACCAGCAGGTTAGCTTTCAGCAGCCCTTTAACCAATATAGTATTAATCCTACCTATAAATGGCTCACTGGTCACTTGGGTTTTTCAAACATGAATTTCTCTCCGTACACATTAGGAGGGCACACTTTTTTAGGGGCAGGCGTTGAAGCACGACCTGGAAAATGGCAGGTAAGTGCTATGTATGGTCGATTACTGGCTGCCGTAGAACCCGATTCACTCGATGATAACCGGGGAATTCCCTCCTTCAGGAGAATGGGTTGGGGAGTAAAAGCCGGCTACGCAGATGGACAGGATCAATTGCACTTTATAATCTTCAATGCCAAAGATGATATCAATTCAATTGAATATGTGCCTGAGGATGAAGACATTTTACCAGAAGAGAATTTAGTGGTCAGTTTGATAGGCAGCAAGAAACTATTCGAAAGGATTATCCTAAAAGCTGAGTATGCTATCAGTGGAATTACACGTGATACCCGTACGCAAGCGATATCTCCTGAAAACAATAAATTTTTTGACAATGTAGGAGGGCTCTTTCAGCCTAGAGTTAGCACAGGTTACCATAATGCCTTTAACTCTGGCATCAATTACCAAGCTGATGCTTTTACGGTTGGAGTAGGCCTCGAAAGAATCGATCCTGGCTATAGAACCCTGGGAGCATATTTTTTCAACAATGACTTAATCAATTACACCGTAAATGCTGCCACTTCTATTTTCAGCGGAAAGGTAAACTTAGCGGGTAATATCGGAATTCAAAGAGATAATCTTGATGATGAGAAAATAAGTACCATGAAAAGAACTGTGGGTTCTATCAATGTAGGTTATGCTGCCAGTGAAAAGCTGAATATATCCACTTCTTATTCCAACTTCACCTCTTTTACTAATATCAGGTCGCAGTTTATAGATATTAATCAGTTAACTCCCTACGATAACCTCGATACCCTGAACTTTACTCAGATATCGCAAAATGCCAGCGTAAATGGTAACTACATCTTGCAATCTTCTGAAGATAGGAGACAGAACCTTAATGTCAACCTCTCTTTTCAGGATGCAGCAGACCAACAAGGTGGAGTAGAGCAAAATAGCGGATCACAGTTTTATCTGATGAATGCTTCTTACAGCTTAAGCCTGGTGCCTAGAAACATGACGATTTCAGGCTCTTTCAATTACAATGAAAATAAGGCAATGAATAATAATACAAGAACTTTAGGGCCTACGCTGGCCATCAATCAATCATTCTTTCAAAAAACTTTGCGTGCCACCTTATCCAGTTCTTTCAACAGCTCCTACGCGAATGGAGAAAACACAGGTAAAATTCTAAATATCAGGGCCAATGGGGGCTATAGCATTAAGAAAAAGCATAATATTAATTTAGGTTTAGTAATGGTGAGCAGGAAAACAAGCACCGAATCAGCCGCACAAGACTTTACAGAGTTTACTGGTACTTTGGGGTATAGTTATAATTTTAGCAGCCGGTAGGACCATGATTCGGAGGATTAGCCTGATAGCCGTGATTTGGAGTAACGATATATATTAATTGTATCTTCAAATGAAAAGGATGTTAAAAAATGACAAAGAGCACATGGTTTATAATAATTGAAATATGATTGCTGAAGATGCCAAATATAAAGATTTAACACATAACATCATTGGATGTGCTATGAAGATACATTCTGAACTAGGGAATGGTTTTCAGGAGGTGATTTATCAGAGATGTATGGCAATGGAAATGGCAGAAGCTGGAATTAATTTTAAAAGGGAAATGGAAATGACTATTCTTTATAGAGGTAAGGAAGTGGGGGTAAGAAGGGTAGATTTCTTGGTAGAAGATTTAATTATGGTAGAACTGAAAGCAGTAATCAATTTAGAAGATGTACACTTAGCGCAGGCGATGAATTACTGTGAAGCTTATCATCTTCCTATTGGCTTATTAATTAACTTCGGTAGCAAAAGTTTACAGTTTAAAAGAGTGCATAACAACAAGTACCATGATTAGGAGGATTGACCTGATGGCCATGATTACGAATTGTTATAAATTTAGCGACATAGGTAAGTATGATGAAATTTTAATCAAGTAAAGTTTTAATAAGAAGCATTAAACAAAGTCAAGGCAATCAATAAATCAAGCCAATCAAGGTACTGACAAAGAGGAATGATCAATAAACGCACCATATTAGCCATTATAGGAATACTGATTCTATCAATCGCATCGGCCTTCTCCCAAACCTTCCCGGTATCGGTATCTACCAATATTACACCACCGTATTCCACTTATTTGGGAGATTATGTAGCACCAGGTTCTGAGCGATTAGCACTCAATATCTTCCTTAACGACATTAACAGACCGGAACTACGAGCCAGATTACGCCTACGTATAGAAGGGCAGGGGATTCTGATTGAAACCAAGCCAGGATTCCTTCCTGCACCACTTATTTTACAAGGCGGTGTGCCCGAGCGATTAATTGCCAGTGATTTAGCCCAGTATTTTCTGCCTCAAAACCTAAATTTTAGTGGCTTAAGCCGACAGCAGTTTGAGCGGAGTGGACAATTGCCTGAAGGTCTCTATCAAATCTGCTTTGAAGTACTGGAATATAATCGTGGAGCAAAAGTCTCCAACAGTGGCTGCAGCATGGCATGGTTGATCCTCAATGATCCACCACTAATCAATTTGCCAAAGCAAGCAGAAAAGTTAAGACCACAGGAGCCTCAGTATGTGACCTTCCAGTGGACCCCACGCCATACAGGCTCTCCGAATTCCGCCTTTAGCACTGAATATGAATTCACCTTAGTAGAACTATGGCCGGAAAATAGAAACCCGAATGATGCGATACTGACATCGCCCCCCATTTACCAAACCACTACACAGAGCACTACCTTAATATACGGTCCGGCAGAAACACCGCTGGAGCCGGGCAGACGCTATGCATTTCAGGTGAGGGCGAAAAGTATTACCGGTTTTGATGAACTCGACCTCTTTAAAAACCAGGGCAGAAGCCAGGTGCATACTTTCCAGTATGGAGATGCCTGTAACCTGCCATTGAATATAAAAGCCAAGCCGATCAGTAGTGCTGCTTTTAGAGTAAACTATGAGCCCAACCCCAACCATACCGGTTTTAGCCTGCGATACCGAAAAGCGAATGACCCCAATGCTACATGGACTGAGGTGGATAGCTATTTTGAAGACATAGAAGTAAATGGCCTGCAACCGGAAACCCGCTATGAATACCAGATGACCGGAGGTTGTGGCCCTTTTGGCTCCGAATACAGCAAGGTGGCTTTGGTGACAACTGATGCGATGCCAGAAGTGACTTATGCATGCGGGTTACCTCCTGAAGATTTTGACTTTGGCAATAACGAGCCACTCCCTGCACTACAGAGAGATGACATTCTCTATGCAGGAGATTTTGATGTGAAAGTATCAGAAGCCACGGGCTCTTCAGGCACTTTTACCGGTAAAGGCACAGTGGTGGTGCCTTACCTGGATAACCTGGCCGTTTCCGTGGAATTTGCCAGCATCAGCGTGAACACAGAATACCGCATGACGGCCGGAAGCATGGATGTAAAAGGAATTGGTGTGGATATATTGCCGGATAACTTTACAGACTTTCTGGATAAATTGGATGAAACGCTGGCTTCGATTGATGATGTATTGGGTGATGTAAGCGAGGGCTTGGACATAGCTGACGAGATTCTAGGAGAAGTAGGTGACCTGGCCAATGATATTCTTGATAATGGACCTTTTACTGCAGAGGAAGAAGCAGAACTGGATGGACTAAGTGTAGAGGAATACAATGAAAAAGCAAAAGATGCTATTAATGAAGCAGCAGGTGCTTTGGGTGGCCCTGCCACTGTAGAATCAATTGCAGATGCGGCAAGAAAAGTAGCGCAGGGAATAGCTTTAAAGAACAGAGCCAACAAGCTGCAAAACATTTATAATAACTCCGATACGCTGAAGGTCATAGCAGTGGAGTTTTATGAAAACCTTTCCGGACAGTCAGGTGCAAAGTATGGTTTCGATCAACAAGCCCATGCACCACATAGATTGCATTACAATATCATGGTGTTGCCTGGCAATCAGACTGTACCTGTACCATGGGCTGGCACGAAAGCTGGTGAAGCGGCAAGTATAAAAGCAAAATGGCTGGCGGAAAGCAATGTACCTGCAGATAGTATTATTTTTAAATCCGGAGCTGATGGAACTACATTAGAGGCCAATAGAAGCGGTAACGAGTGGACCATCACACTGCCCACAATTGCAAGAGCGCAATCACTGGTCATCAATGCATTAAACAGTGCGAATAATGAAACAGTAGGCAAGCTGAATGCCATTGGTTATGAGCCAATAGAAAGAAAAGTACACTTAATTCCTGTAGGAAGTGAGAGCGGAATTGAAGCATCAGAGGTGCAGACGGAACTAAATAAGATTTACGCACAAGCCCTTGCCAGCTGGACAGTAGAAAAGCATGCAGCTATTCAGGTGGAAGCTTATGATGGCACACTTCAGGACGATGAACAGGTAATGCTTTCTACTTATAGCGATGGCATGAAAGCCATCATCAAAGCCTACCAGGCCACAGAAGGCGTTACCATTAATGACAATGACTTTTACCTCTTTCTGGTAGGCAATTCCCAAACCGACAAAGCAGGCTATATGCCAAGGAAACACCGCTTTGGCTTTATTTATCAGAATGAAAGCAGCGACATCAAGCGTACCATAGCCCACGAGTTAGGTCATGGCGCCTTCCGTTTGCAGCACGTTTGGGAGGAATACCCAACCATTTCCGAAACCACTGCCAACCTGATGGATTATGGAACCGGCACCAACCTGCGCAAATACCAGTGGGACTTAATCCACAACCCTCCTGTGGTTATTGGTTTGGTGGAAGATTTGGAAGAGGGGTCACTGGCAACAGCAAAGTGGTTTACTCCTGACTGGAAGGTGTTTAAAGTTACAAATTCTAATTCCATCTACTCTACTTTTATTAGTGGAGTACCTAGCGGGACTATTCCTGGTTTTGAAGTTAATGGAATAAATTTTATAGCAAAGTTCGAAGGAGATAATTTTCAAGGATATTTTTCTGAGAATAGCTTAGAACCTGACAGTATTGTTTATTATCCAGATTCAAAAGATAATGATAAGGTTTATTTGTTCGAGAATTTAGGGGGTTGTAACAAGAATAAATACTATAAGACTACTAAGAAATATGCACTTGATAATAAAGGAAAAGCTACTTTATTCTCTGGAATAGGCTCAGAATACAGTAGAGTAATATATTGTAATTCCAATACTCAAGTCGGTAATCTATATTATACTATTGGACTAATTGAAACGGATGAAGATTTGACCTGTGAAGATTTGTTAGCTGTATTTCAGAAATCAGAATTAAGTGGAAGTTCGGTTTTGCGAACTGCCATTGAAAATGACCCATGTATTTTGAAGACTCTTAGGCCAATAGGTGAAGGTCTAGGCTATCAAACACAGTTTATGAATGATTTTAATCGTGTAATTGGCGGATTTTCGCTATATTTTATTGGAGTTGCAGGTTCAGCACTTTTACTTCCTCACGTACTAGAGATTTCATTATATATAATAGAATATTATGGTGCTGAAGTTGCAAGAAAATTCATGGAAGGTGTTTTATTTGAAGCTTTTACCTATCAACTGGTGCATGAATATTTTGGTGATGGTAAAGAGATTGACCCTATGGACTTTTCGGTAGATGTGTTGATAGCAGGAATTAGAAATGTTGTGAAATATGAAAAGACACCACAAGCAGTAGCGGCATGTATTCAGGGAATGAACCTAAATGACTTTAATGAGATGATTCAAAAAGGTGAATACACGCGGGAAGAATTAGTTAAATTGGGTGCTGAATGCGTTATTCCAGCATATTTGGAGTTACAATTTGGAGGAGGAGCTTCTACTGAACTGGCTAGTCAAATACAAAGAAGTGGTTCGAATAAATTACTAAAGGTCTTACAACGATACGATTTACCAAAAAAGATAGAATTTGATGTTACAGCTTTTATTTTCAACTTTGAAGGAGTTGTAACGAGCAGAGGCAATTATTGGAAAGAAAAAATGGTAGATTTATTACTTACAGACAATGGATCAAAGGCTTATGATGTACTTAGAGCGGCTAATTTTGACTTAGGCCGATTATCATGGCGAAATTTCGAACGATTAAAAAATATAGTTGAGAAGAATGGAACCAATGGATTAAAAGATTTATTTGTTGGTATGAAGGATGTAAATAGGATGTTGATTTATTTAGAAAAAACTTCTTCTAATTATCAACAATATACAGCCGCAATGAATAAAATAAAAGCAGATAAACTATTTGAGGGTACAATTACAATCAACGGCAATACCATGAAAATGATTGATTTTTTTGATAGTGAGATAGCAGGGAGTACGTATTACTATTTAGAAAGTCCCGGCAATATTAGTTTTGTAAAGGCTTTTGAACAAAGTGATTTTGCAATAGGATTCATAGTGGACAAAACTACAAATACAATAACGTCAGTATCTACCGGTTCATTTGGGGCAGTTAGCACCGACTATATTAAAGGTCTCTTTTCTGATGATGATGAATAGATGGATTAGAAGTAGTTTTTGGTTTTTATTATTATGTGCCTCAATCTATGCTACAATAAAGTTGGATTCACTGTTTGTTTGTGAAATGTCATTACCTCTGAATGGTTTAGAGTCATGGTTAATAATCTTATTTACAGTGTTTTTTTTACATAGATTCCTTTTTTCAGTTTCTGTGAAATCAAATAAGGATCGTGTAGTCCCATTGTTTCTTTTGTTAACACTAGTATATTTATTTATACTTTTAAAGATGGAAAATAATACTGAAATTGATGATTTAAAAGAAAATGGTGGCTTAGTAATTTCTTCAAAAATTTTATCTAAACATCCTACTAAAAAAGGAAGAAGTCACTTTACTGTTTTATATAATTATCAGGGTAATTCCTTTGATCGATTCATGCAAGTAGACGATGAGGATTATAAAGAAAAACAGGCGGGGGATACAGTGCTGGTTTTATTCTCTCCCACCTGTCGTTCTACAATTTTTAAGTATGATTTCTACCCTTCGAAATCGGACATTAAAAAATGCTTGAATGGTTGTGATTTTGTATATAAGGATAGTCTTAAAAGTGATACATCAATTGTGAGCCTTCAACATTGGCAACACTAAAAATGGGGAATTACAGTGAAATTGAGGACTACTATAGAGATTTACTCTTCAGGTAAAAGTTTGGTTATGAGATGGTTTGTTTGTTATATGATATTTAAACTTTATTGATGTTAGTGGTTAATTCTCAAAGTAATATTTCTTATCTATTGAATTTGAAAGGTAGTACTGGAACGATATGAAAGCTAATACCAGCTGGGGATAATATTGATGCTGGTGGACACAGTGGATTAGATGGAGTTTACGTAAAAGATGGTGAGTACTTTATTGTAGAAGGGAAATACTCAGGGTCAGCATCTTTGAATCCTGCCGACCTAACAACGGGTTTACCTCGACAGATGAGTGATGATTGGATTGAGTCACGTGATTGGTCAAGTATTGGATTAGATCAAGCTACAATCACAAATTTACTTCAAACAAAAAATTATAAAAGGATCCTTGCAAAGGTACAACCTGACGGAACGGTCACATATCAGTATGTTAGTAGTACTGGTTATTTAACACCAAATGGACCTGGAAGTGGCGGTACCGGAATTTTCGGGGAATTTATACCATAGATATTAAAATGAGAGATAATTTAGTAAATAGCAAAGATTACTTTGAATCATTCGTTGAAGAGAAGCTGGATTTAATAAGTGATTCAAATGAAAGAATTAATAGTGGGATTTTAACTGAGGGTCAAATTCCGTTTGCTAAGTATCAGATTTTTTTGTTTTCACTTGAAATTTTGATAGCAAAGTATAGTGCTGGATCATCACCTGATGAGTTAATTGAAGATTATAATAACACGATTCTATTAATATCGGATGGATGGGAAGATAGTTTTGTGAAATTCAAGTCTGGTAATAAAATATTTGATCAATATATGTTGAATCAGTATTGTTATATAGTTTGGATGTTATCCTTGGGTATTCTGCTAAATGTGGCAAATAATGAAAGAACTATATTAAAATCCTTAATAACCAAAGGTGGTATTAAAGATGAACTGGTTCTTTTCTTGTTAGAAGCTCTTACAAAAGATCAACTCAAAGACAAAAGAAATAAGACAACATATAAGCCATTTAAGAATTTATTCAAGAGTGGCGAATACATTGATATTGGTAAAAAAGATGTTAAGAAATATCTCTCAGGATGGTACAACAATACGAAACTGTTAACATGGCATAACTACACTCCTGAAGAGGAGAAGTATTATTATTTTGGTAGATGGAGTTTTGAGTCTGCAGCGGTAGTAGCTATCAAAGGTTTAGATGATACAAGTTTTAGAAATAATGAATACTACCCAAAAGATTTAGTGGACTATTACCGATCAAATCACCCAGCATAACCTTGCCGAGTTTTCCTCTGCTATCGCACGCGTGCCGCGTGTGTCTAACGGTAAAAAAGCAAAATCAATAGAAATGAGTAGAAAATATAAATTTCATAATAAAGAAGGCTTGTACTTTATCAGTTTTGCTACGGTCTACTGGATAGATATTATGGTAAGAGAACAGTATTTCTCTATCATAATTGATAGTCTGGATTATTGTAGAAAAAATAAAGGATTGGAGATTTACTGTTATTGTATCATGCCAAGTCATACACATTTGATTATAAGAGCTAAAGATAATAATCCTGAAATAGTATTAGGTAGGTTTAAAGAATTTACGTCAAAACAACTACAAGCTTCTATTAAAGAAAATGTACAGGAAAGCAGAAAAGAATGGTTGATTTGGATGCTTGAAAGAGCAGGTTCCAAAGAGCAGTAATGTAAAAGGAAGTCAATTATGGCAACATAATAACAAACCGATAGAATTATACAGCAATGAAGTAATTGATCAGAAAGTTGATTATATCCATCAAAATCCGGTTGTCTCTGGTTTTGTAAACGAGGCCCATCATTGGCGATATAGCAGTGCAATTGACTATAGTGGTGGAAAAGGGGTTTTAGCTATTGATTATATTAATTAAGAAAAATGAAATTGGCAAATATTTATGATATGGAAGGTATGGCCACACGCGGCACGCGTGCGCCAGCGGAGGGAGCATTAAAACAATTTGGCGATGAAATTGGCGCAAATGTATGGACGGCTGAAACAGATAATGTATTTACTTCAATGTATGATTTGATGCCAAGTAGGAGTTTTGAAAGGAATATTTCAGATGTATTTGATGCAACACTTGGCACAAACCAAGGAAAAATAGTTTTTGATATAACTGGAGTTAATATTCAGAAGGCTGTATCTGGAGGAATGACTCACAATTCAAATTCAGTACTACAGGGTTTTGTTACAGAAATAGAGCTACAAATGATAATGCGAAATCGTACATGGTTTGATAATGTTATTTTTCATGAAGGCGGAAGAGTCTTAACCACTCAAGAATTATTTACAAAAGGGATATCATATTTAGGACAATAATGGCATTTTACGAAAAAATACTATACAAGAAAGTTACAGGTGTATATCACGAATATGCATTGAGTAAACTTCACATTCACTTTGAAAATGGATTTGAAATTGAATTTAGTGGTTGTGTAATTGTATTTGATTTAGGAATAATTGGTCACTCAATTAGTCATATTTCAAATACAGGAACTCTTGGAATGGCTCATGAATTAAAGAAGAATCATTTCAATTTGGATGATTTCAAGACTACAATTTTAAGTCGCGATATTAATGAAATCGCAAATAAAAATGAAATGATAATTGCCTGTAAAAGTGTTCAAATTTTGAAATTATCTTAAAATTGAAGATTGTTTATAAATGAAACTCCTCCAAATACTCCTTTTCTTTTTCACTTGGGCTTCAAATGCAACCTCGCTATTGCACTCGTGCCGGGTGTATCTGGTAGAAAAAATAAAATGAATTAAATGAGCAGGATATATCAAAAGTCATTGAACCAAATAACAGCCTAGAAATACAACCAAAATATTAATTGAAGTAGCATAAACATGAAAAAAACTTTACTGATATTCTTTATTATACTGACTACATTAGCTCCACAGCTGGCTTTTTCAAGTAGGGACTGATAGTGTGACTGTAAAAAAGGCAACAAAGCAGCAGACATCTAAATTTCTATGAGTGCTAATATTGTGATTCCTGCTAATACTGTATTGAGCAAGAAGTGCGAGTCCTCTCTTCCCATCTCAATCAGCAGTTCTCTCATTCAGGCTCAACCAATTTCCAGTCCTCGTTTCCCATTAACTAATCACCAATCAACCAATTACTATCCAACTAATGAACAGTTCCCAAATACCATTTACTAATCCTCAATCCCCAATTACTAATAACCAATAACCAATTACTTTTTCCCATTAACCAATTCCCCAGTCCCCAATTACTAGTTACTAATGACCAATTACAATTACCAAATCCTATCATCTTCTATCTTTAATTACATCTCCTTAAAATGCCCGCAGATTGTGAAACCTAACCTAAACATATATTATTCTTTATTTTCAGGTTCTTAAACACCTATCCTTGAACAAAAAGAACATTTTATCAGGTAAATATTACACCAATGGCTTCATGTATAAACACATACTTCTGTTATGTTTCATTATACTTATTTACATTTGGATACTAAATCAAACCAAAGCTTATAGGCCAAAATTTTACTCCTTGACTCAAATCAAACTTTTCCCCTCCCTTGGCGATCAACGCCATACTTCAGTTGAATCTTTAACTGCAACTATATTTAATCATTTGGCTAAAATCCTTTCCGCTCAATATGATAATGCCTTACAAGTTTTAATAGGTTTTTCGCTTGCTTCCGGGTTTGTCAAACACACAATTTATAGAACTATTCATTAAGGCATCACTTCATGAAAAAAACTTTACAAATAGTATTTATTTTGTTCTTTAGCATGGCTTCAATGCATAGTTATGCCTATACCGAAAATAAAAATCCTGAGCCAAAAGCCCTTAAAAAAATTGATAAAAGCATCAGTAAAAAATTAATAAGTGGTTTTGCAATCAACCCTGATTCTAACTTTGTATCCTCAAAATCCTTAATTACCAATACCCAGTTAACTAATTACCAATTAACCAATAACCAATTACTAATAACTAATTCCCGCTTTACCAATAACCAATTATCCAATAACTATCCAACTTATGGCCAACCACTAATTCCTAATCCCCTAATTACCAGTCAACCAGTAAGCAATGTCTCTTTCTACCCCGAAGGCCTCATCCCGTCCTCCGACCCGATAGACTCCGCCCAATATTACATAGCCAAAGCGCAGGCAGTGATCCAGGAGGTACGTGAGTTCAAGAAATTTGTCGGCTACCTAAATGGTGAGTCTTTATTGTCACTGCCAGTCGGCATCCATAAAGAAATTGGCGGGCTGGATTACGACATTGCCATTGCCAGCATTAAACTAAAGCCGCAATATGCAGAGCTGGAAGTATTTATGACATTTGAAATGCCGCAAAACGGCAAAGTACTTACTTTCAGAGGCAAAGGCATTAAGTTTACAAAAGAAGGTGGTATTGTAGGCGATGCTACCTTAGAGCTAGTGGCTGATTATGCCATTAATTTGCAGGGCGATAAATCACAGATTATCCTAAAATCTGGCACAGCAGTCAGTTTTGATTGTAGCGGCTTTTTAAGTATGGCGCTCAATGCAGATATTAAATTTGCCAGGAGCCTGATTGTGCCTGAAAACGAAGCAGAAGATACACTTTCCGGTAATGTGATGGCAAGTTTCCAAAGCACTTTACAAAATTGGAATGATTTAGTGGTAGAAATTAATATGCCTCCTTTTCGGTTTCGAATCTGAAAGGGGTAGGTTTTAATGCGCAACGGGTAATTTTTGATTTCTCAGATTATAGAAATGCACCTAATGTAAACTTTCCGGAGGGTTATCAGTCTCCAGCACTCATGGCCGGTATGCCCAATCTTTGGAGAGGCTTTTATATGCGGGAACTTTCTGTGAAATTACCACCTGAATTCAATAAAAGTGGCAGTGTAGAGAGAACAACGTTTTTAGCAGAAAATGTATTTATTGATGATACCGGATTCACAGGCTTGCTATCCGCCTACAACCTCATTGATCAATCTAATGGGGATATGAATGGCTGGGCCTATTCACTAGATTCCTTAAAAATAGATATCACGTCCAACAGTTTGCGCTCAGGCGGATTTAGCGGTGGCATAGTAATACCCGTTTCGGGAGAGAAGAAACCATTCAATTATACGGCTTTATTTCAACCCGGTAGTGAATACATTTTTAACGTAGAATCGCCCGATAGCTTGCAGTTTTCTATGTTCCAGACGTCAAAAGTGGAATTGTATCCTAATTCTTATGTGGAAATTAAAGTGGTAGAGGGGAAATTCCGACCTAAAGCAGTATTACACGGTAATATGAACATACAGGCTAAATTGGGAGAAGGTGAAAACAAGAAAGGTTTTGAGTTGGCTGATATCACTTTCGAAAATTTACAATTGCAGTCTGTTGCTCCTTATTTACAGGTGGGTAATTTTTCTTTCGGATCAGAAGCAGCCCAGCAGACTATGGCTAATTTTCCGGTAAGTATTAATAATATCGGCCTTCAAACCATTTCAGATACAGAAGTGGGCCTTGAATTCGATTTGCTTTTAGGCCTTACTGGCTCAGGGGGAAATTCCTTTGGTGCTGATGCAGGCCTCACTATAGTAGGTGAATTACCACAGGGCGGTGCAATACAGGAATGGAAGTACAAAAAAGTCGAGGTACGCAATATTGCAGTCGATATAGATGGGGGTGCTTATAAATTGCAGGGTCAGTTGGCTTTTTTCAGAAACGACCCTAGGTATGGAGATGGTTTCAATGGCCAGGTAAAAGCAGAATTTAAACCGGGCATTAAAGTAGAAGCCACAGCTATTTTTGGTAATGTAGATGGCTTCCGTTATTGGTATGCCGATGCATTAGGATCATTTGGTGGAGGTATTCCTATTTTCACGGGAGTGGGTGTATACGGTTTCGGTGGAGGAGCTTATTATAGAATGGCCATGGATACAGAAGGAGTGGGGAGCAATTTAGGAGCCACCGCTTCAGGAGTGGTTTACGTGCCTAAAGAAACCGCGGGCCTGGGACTGAAAGCCACCATAGAGCTGGGTTCACATCCTAAGCCGGAAGCTTTTAACGGCGATATGACATTTGAGGTGGCCTTCAACCAGGGTGGTGGAATGCGCTATATCTCATTCAAGGGAAATGGTTATTTAGCCACGCCTCCTGCAACTGGTACCTTGTCAAAAATTAAAGAAAAAACGCAAAAATTGGCTTCTGTAGTAGCCAAAGCAGAAAAAGCCATGGGTAATGTCCCGGGAGGTGCATTGCTGGCAAAAAATGCAGAGGCTGACCAGTCGGTAACGCAAATTTATGGACAAATTGGTGAGGCAGCCGGAGAAAAAGGTCAGATCTCAGCCAACGTATTTATCAGTTACGATTTTGAGAATAATGTATTGCACGGAAATTTTGAAGCTTATGTAAATGTAGCGGGAGGAATTATTAGAGGAAGCGGAGATGGAGGCAGAGCAGGTTGGGCAGTATTGCATTTTGCACCGGATGAATGGTATGTATATGCCGGAACACCTGAAGACCGAATAGGGATGAGCATGGGAGTAGGTCCTATTAGGGCAGAGTCCAACAGTTATTTAATGGTGGGTACTACCATTCCTGGCACACCACCACCCCCAAAAAAGGTGTCAGATATATTAGGGCGGATGGATCTGGATTATATGCGCGATGAAAATGCTTTAGGCACTGGAGGCGGTTTTGCATTTGGATCTGCCTTTTCAATAGATACCGGAGACTTAACCTTTCTGATGTTCTATGCGAGTTTATCAGCCGGAGCAGGATTTGATATTATGTTAAAAGATTATGGCAGCATGCAATGTGCCGGTAGAAATGGCCCAATAGGTATAAACGGATGGTATGCCAATGGACAAGCTTATGCTTATTTTGAAGGGAATATTGGAGTGCGTGTGAAACTTTTTGGTAAAAACAAGAAAGTAGATATCATCGATTTGGGTGCTGCCGCAGTATTGCAGGCCAAATTACCTAATCCGTTTTGGATGCGAGGTGTGGTAGGTGGCCAATTCAATATATTAGGCGGACTGGTAAAAGGAGATTGTAAATTTGAAGTCACTTTGGGTGAAGAATGCGATATGCAAGGGGGAAGCGCATTGGAAGGCGTACAGGTTATAGCTGAATTGACCCCTAGGGAGGGTGAAAAGGACGTAAATGTGTTCAATAACCCTCAGGCGGTATTCAATATGCCGGTAGATGAAGTTTTCGAAATGGTGGATACTGATGAGCAGAAAAAGTCATTCCGCATAAAACTGGATGAATTTAAAGTATTGAATGGCGCTGCAGAAATAAAGGGAGAGCTTAAATGGAACGATAACCATGATGTGGTAGCTTTAAAAACCTTTGATATTTTCCCTTCCGAGAAAGAGCTGACAGTACGTGTAAAAGTGAGCTTTGAGGAAAGACGCTCCGGCAGCTGGACACCTGTAATTGTGGACGGTAAAAAATATACCGAAAAGAGAAATCGATCAAATTCACTTCTGGCATAGCCCCTGACCATATTCCGCAGGAAAACGTGCTATATTCTTACCCTGTAGTAAATCAATTGAATTTCTATAAGGATGAATACAACCAGGGTTATATTAAATTGGAGAAAGGTCAGCCTGAATTATTTGGAATAGGTGAGGAGTGGGTGCAAAAAGCCAGGTTTACTCCTGTCAATGGGGAAAACATCGATTTAAATTATAGCTATAATGAATCTCAAAGAGAGGTAAGCTTTAATTTACCGACTGACCTCAGCAAAGATAAAATCTATGCCTTTGAATTGGTAAACGTTCCAGCCCAGGCAGCACAAGCCATAGACAGAAATGTTACGGCCCAAAGCAACAAGGTAAGTATTGGCGACCAAACCCTTGATACTGAAATTACCACCAAAAAAGCCGAAGGCAATATAGACCAGCTACAGGAAAAGCAGGTATTTGGAATGAATTTTAGAAGTAGTAAGTATGGGAGTTTAAACGATAAAATTAATGCAGCCGACAGAAGTGGAACTGGTAGATGGCCTATTAGAAATGGTGTGCACGAATTAATAAATTCATTTAAATCTGATGAATTCTTTGATAATTACGAGCTTAATGGTGGACAATCTTTCGATCCGCTTATTGTAATACAAGCTGATCTATCAAATAATGAATATTATAGTCAATATATGTACCCAATTATATATGATGATTATCCAATAGAAAATACTTTTACTATAAAATGGAGAACTCCTTCAGAATTAGGAGTTCCCCCTACAAAAGCCATTTTTATTAGACAATATCCTGTCAAGAATTTAAGTTTAACCGAATCTGATATTGCTATTGGAAGAACAATAACTGCCTCAAATTTATCAGCTGCATTTGTTTATAACTTATCAAATTATTACGAAAGAGATTTAAGTAATTTACAAAGTGATGTAGCTAATTATTATGCAGAGTCAGGAACCTCTAATGAGAGGATTCAGCTACTCCTAACATCTCCTTTTCCACGAATTTTGGGAGGTTCTTATGAGTATAAAGTGCTATTTATACTGCCTGGAAAAAATATTGTTACCAGTGAGAACTTGTATCAAATGACAAACCCTCTTTACTAATGAGATTTATATACCTTTTTCTTTTTTTGCTTGTGACTTACCACTCAATTGGTCAACCAACTGAGGATATTTTTTCTGGGGATTCCATTAATGTTATTGGAAATGCAACAAAGAACGTTATTCAATTAAGATGGGCTCCAGATAACCACATTTCATGGAAAAGGCTCAATTACTATGGGTATACCATTGAAAGAGTAACAATAATGAGAGAAGGCCAATTAGTACCTGAACCTCAAATTTCGATCTTACATTCTTCTCCAATTAAACCCCTTCCTTTGTCAGAGTGGGAGAAAATGGTAGAAGAAAATGACTGGGCAGCAATAGCTGCACAAGCTTTATATGGAGAAAACTTCGAACTCACAACTGATGCCCAAACAGATCTTCTAACTTTAGTAAACATCTCAAAGGAACAAGAACAAAGATTTTCGTTTGCACTTTATGCTGCAGATCAGTCCTTTGAAGTAGCTAAAATGGCAGGCTTAGGCTTTGAAGATAACACAGTAAAAGAAGGAGAAAAGTATGTTTACAGACTGAAAAGCAATGTACCTAATGATATAGCTTCCATCAAAATGGGTAAAGTTTTTGTTGGGTTAGATAATTATGCTGAACTACCAGTTCCATATGATCTCAATGCTGAATTTAGTGATAAATCTGTTTCTTTAAGCTGGGAACAGCAAAACTTTTACGGAATTTTTAATAGCTACATTGTTGAAAAGTCTATTGACGGAGGGGCCAATTACGAATCTATTACAAAAAAGCCAATTATTAATACATTTAATAATGAAAATAAGCAATCAAGATTAGCATATAAATTAGATTCTTTAGATAGTAATGATAAAATATATTATTACAGGGTGAGAGGAATTACCCCTTTTGGTCAAATTTCTAATCCTTCTGACTCTATTTTTGGAAAAGGAATATCACCTTTAAAGGAACCGCCTTCTATTAGTGGATGGAGTGTAAATGAAAATTTAATCGAAATTAGCTGGTCTTTTCCCAGTGAAAAAAATAAGAATATCGATGGTTTTTATATCGAGAGGGGTGTATCTGCAAAAGGTCCTTTCGACATAATATCTTCTGTTGCAAGTGAAACGCGATCCTACAAAGATAATCCTTCAGAATTAACAAATTATTATAGAGTGATAGCTTATTCAGGGGAAAATCAAATTACATCTTTTCCAATTTTAGTTCAGCTAGAAGATAGTATTCTACCTGTGGCTCCTGTAGAATTAAAATATGCTATTACTTCTGAAGGTGAAGTATATTTAAGCTGGGAGGCTAATACAGAACCTGATTTATTAGGCTACCGTATTTTCAGATCAAATTTTAACAATAGTGAATTTTCTGAGATAACAAGTAAACCAATTTTAACCAATAGTTTCAATGATGATATTTCTATTAAAAATCTAACGAAGAATATTTATTATCAGGTTCGGGCTATTGATCAGCGCTATAACCCTTCTGAGCCCAGTAAAACATTATCGGTAAAAAGACCTGATCTGGTACCTCCTGTGACTCCAATCATTAATGAAATAAGATCAGACGATAAAGGCATTCATATTAATTTTATTCCTAGCTCTAGTGAGGACGTAATTAAGCATGAGGTTTTTAGAAGAAAGGATGGCGAAGAAGATTGGATTTTAGTAGAGGAGAATAACACATCTGAATCAACTTATTATTTAGATGAAAATCCGGAAAGTAATGAAACTTATCATTATAGAATTATTGCAGTAGATAATAGTGGGCTGAACTCTCAACCTAGTAGATCTTTATCCGCAATATATAATAAACCTTTAAACGATTTTAATCCTGAAAATCTAAAGGCTAAATTAATTTCTTCAGGAAAGTCTGTTGTATTGAGTTGGAATGTAAATGATGAAGTTAAAAGTGTTAAGATTTACCGAGCCAAAGATGGAGAGCCGCTTGCTTTTTATAAAAGCTTGAATGGTGAAGTAAATCAATTTGAAGATAATAAGGTTGAGTTGAATAATTCCTATTTGTATGGAGTTCAATTTGAAGATTTCAAAAATTTGGTTTCAAAGATTAAAATAGTTCAAACTAAAAAATAATAATATGTTTAAGAAATTTGTTTTTTTAGGCTTTCTATTAACAATATTTTACTACAATGTTTTTAGCCAAACTTCTTCTGCTAAACATCAACTGATTGTAAATATTGGAAATCCAGATATATCTGAGTGTTCGGGTGATTTAATTTTATCCGGATCTTTTCATGCAAATGGAGAGTCACATTCCTTTTACAATACTAATAATACCTCTGTTTTTCATACATTTGAGTTTAATAGTTTCCCCTCTAATTCTTCTATTTATGTTACCTATTCACTAGCTTGTGATGAGGGACCATTTGGTTCGGGTGGAATAGTAGCGATAGATGGAGGTACTATTTTTTTAAATCTCGATGGGTCCTGTAATCTGCAAACAGTAAATAGTGGGGTAATGCAATTTCAGGCTCGATACATCCCACCTAGATATAGCAAGCCTGTATTTAATGTTGAAAGCTCTATAACGTGTGACGAAGTAAGTCTAAGTACAGTACCAACTGTACCATCTTCAACCTATAATTGGGAAGTTAGTGATAACCCGTCTGTGGGAGGTAGTTGGAGGCAGGTAAGAAATTCAAGTATTTCTAATGTTAATATATCTTATCAAGATCTTATTTCTGCTTATTCTTCAAATGATGTATTTGGGAGGCCTCATTATTTTAGAGTTAAACCTGCATCATCCTCATGCAGTGGTTTTTTACAAAGTGTAGCTTCAGAACCGGTTACTTTTTACAGACCTATACCCGAATTAAAGTCTACTGATATTGAGGCTTTGCCTCCAAGCAGCAGTTGTACGGGTGATGGAGGTATAAAAATAAATACCTTAAAGTATCCTGATGGTAGTAATTATAATGGTGATGCGATTATCTTTTCTATTAGCAATCCAGGTGGCACAGAAGTTTATAATGTGAATTTTTCAGGCACTTTGCCATTAGAGATAAGAAAGACCGGCTTCTTCTTCACAGATGAAAATGATTATTGGATTCAGGTAGAGAATGGTGTTGAAGTAGGACAGAACAGTTGCACAAGTGATTCGATCAATTTTAAAGTACCTACTGCTCCTGCTTTTTCTATAGGGGAACCTTCTTTGGGAAAAGCTGTTAGCTGTAATGGTGGTGGTGATGGAGAGATAAGTATTTCGGTATTTAATGGAAAGCCGCCTTTTATGATTTCTATTTTAAAAGATGGAGTTGATTTTATCAATATGCCATCACAGACAAGCAGAGATGTGGTCATCAGTAATTTGAGTGTAGGATCATATGAGGTTAAAGTTATCGATGACTGTAATGATGTTAAAACCAGTGCTCCATTATCAATCTCAGAACCAACCATAATCACAGTTGCTATTTCTAACAAAACAGATGTTTTATGTAAAGATGCAGCCAACGGTAGCATAAGTTTAGGAGCTACTGGAGGAGGAAGTGGTACTTTTACTTATTCGATAAACGATGGCGTTAGTTTTTTCAGTTCACCCAATTTTACAGGGTTATTAGCAGGAGATTATATTGTACAGGTAAAGAAAGGGGATTGTCTTTCTGAGAAGCAAACTGTTATAATTGGTGAACCAACAAGCAATGTTTCGGTTCAAGAAATTACCAAGAGTAACTTTAATGGTTTTAATACGCAATGTTCAAATGAATACGGTGGGACAGGTAGCATTACAATAACCGGAACTGGTGGAGTTGCGCCTTATCAATATTCAATAAATAATGGAATATCATTTCAGACTGCATCTACCTTCTCTGCCATGTCAGCAGGAAATTATGAGGTTGTTATTAGGGATGCTAATAGTTGTCTCACTGAGCCACAAACAGTAAACCTTAGTGCACCTCCTGAATTAAGTGTCATTGCTGTAGTAAGCCAAGAATTATCTTGCGCTGGTTCTAATGATGCAGAAATTACCGTTTCAGGTACTGGTGGAGTGGGGGGGCTTCAATATAGTATTAATAATGGAGTTGATTTTGTGAGTGTAGATGTGTTTAGTTCTTTATCAGCTGGTACTTATATTGTTAAAGTGAGAGACTTAAATAATTGTGAAGAATTTACTGCCGATCCTATTATAATAGATAATCCTGATTCCCTTATCATAAATAGCTCAATAAGTAACCCAATCTCTTGTTTTGGAGAGTCAGATGGAGCAATTGAAGTTTCTGTAACGAATATTGTAGGAGAAATTTCTTATAGTTGGACAAAAAATGGAATGGCTTTTGCAAATACTAAAGATATATCTGGCTTATCTGAAGGTACTTATGAATTAACAGTTAGCGATTCCAAGAATTGCCCAGTATCTAAGGAGGTCATTTTATCCCAACCCGCTTTGCTACAAACAGATTCCCAACTATCAAATTTTTCAGGCTTCAACATCTCCTGCAATGGAGCTTCAGACGGCCAAATACAAATAGATCCTTTTGGAGGAACAGCTCCATACACCTACTTATGGTCAACCGGAGCTACTACTTCCACATTAGAAAACCTTATAGCTGGAAATTATAGTGTAACTATTACAGATGCTAATGGCTGCACCATCAATGAAAACTTCACATTAACAGAGCCTGAAGTATTGGAAATGCAGCCTGCTCAAATCACTAATGTTAATTGCAATGGTGATTTCAGTGGAGAAGTCATATTGAATGCACTGGGAGGAGCAGGGACCAACACCTATTCTATTGATGGAATAAATTTTCAGGGTAGCAATATTTTTAATGGACTAGGTGCAGGTGACTATACTTTCCTTGTTAAGGACGCAAATAATTGCCAGGATGTTATTAATTTATCCATAACAGAACCCTCATCGTTGAGCGCTACTTTAGTCACTATTGAAGATGCATCCTGCGGTGAATTAAATGGAAGAGCTGTAGTAGAAGCAAGTGGAGGAGTTGTTCCTTATTCATACAGTTGGACAGATAACAACGGTACCGAAGTAGGAACTTCAGCTACCTTGAGTAATGTGGGTGCCGGAATATATACAGCATTAATTACTGATCAAAATGGCTGTATATTAGAATCATCAGAAGCCATCATTACAAGCATTGATGGTGCTCAATTAAGCATAGAATCTGTAGTTTCTACTACATGTTTTGATACGGCTGATGGGCAGGCGAATATTTCCATATCAGGTTATGGTCCATTTGAGGTTGAGTGGGCAAATGGTGAAACTGGTACCAATGCTGTAAATCTGGTAGCAGGTTTAAATACGGTCAGTATTACAGATGTTAATGGCTGCGTGGTTGTTGAGCAGGTGAACATTCCTTCTCCTGATCCCATTACTATAACAGTGATCGAAAATATTACTCCAACTTGTAATACCAGTTTAGATGGTTCCATTGCAGTAAACATTGTAGGCGGTACAGGAGAATATGATATAATGTGGTCCAATGGAAATACAAATTCCTCACTAGAAGGACTTGCCAGCGGAACGTACAGTATTTCTGTAACTGATGAAAATGGTTGCAGTGCTACCCAAAATATTAATATAGAAGAAAAGGCCCCAGTGAGTTTGGAAATTACAGAAGTCATCACTCCTTCCTGTGTGGGTAGTACAGATGGAAGCTTAACTATTAATGCCATAGGAGGCAATGGAGGTTATAGTTATATCTGGGATAACGGGTCGCAGGTCAATACGCTTTCAAATATTGGGGCAGGTGCTTATTCTGTTTTGATTATAGATGCAGCAGGGTGTACTTACCAAGAAATCATAGAGTTTGAAGACCCCGAGCCATTTGAAATTCTTGTTGATTACACTTGGGAAATTTGTACAGGGTCCTCTTTTTTTACTAATTATAGTATTCCAGGCGCTATCAGCTATAACTGGAGTTCTGTAAATGGTTTCGAAAGTGACGAGCGAAAAGTAGAGATAAAAGATCCTGGCATCTATCAGCTTACCATCGAAAATGAAAATGGATGTATAGCCACAAAAGATTTTGAATTAATTGTATCCAATGACTTATTAAGCGCAGATATGATCATGGCTTCTGAAGCTTATGTTGGAGATACTGTGATGGTCATAGATATTAGCTGGCCTATTCCGGATTCCGTTTATTGGCAAATACCTGAAGGAGTCACTATTCTGGAGCAAAACATGGATTTTACATCTATCATTTTTACAGAACCAGGTAATCATGATTTAAGTATAGAAATAGCCCAGGCCGAATGTCGTGACTATTACACTCAAAGTATTAGCATTTTACCAGTTTCAGAGAGAGAAGAGGAAAACCAGAGAATTTTTGATAGCCCTGAAAAGCTCATTAAAAGCTTCAATGTATTTCCAAATCCTGCCATTCGAGATTTTAAAGTCAATATCGAATTGACTCAAAAGCATTATATATCACTGAAAATGGTAGATTTAAGTGGTAATAGCATCGTATTCAGTGAAAGTTATAAGGAGAGTGATAATTACTCAATTCCTATGAGCAAAGTCTTAAAACCAGGGGTATATATTATTTCGCTTCAAGTTGGTAAAGAAAGCACCTATAAAAGGATAGTAATTAGATAATTAGGACAAAGTAATTGGTCAATAGTTAATAGGAAAGAGTCATTAATTAC
Source organism: uncultured Cytophagales bacterium (assembly GCA_963803685.1). Taxonomy (GTDB): domain Bacteria; phylum Bacteroidota; class Bacteroidia; order Cytophagales; family Cyclobacteriaceae; genus Marivirga. Next base: position 4,367,234 of record CAWDNW010000001.1, on the reverse strand, counting down.
TAGACATTAGGAATAAACTAATTTTAATAACCAATCCACTAATAGCCAATTAACCAGGGTCCTCATGATAAATACTGCACTGTTCGATAACGAAATAATATTTGTTCAAACCGAGCGGGCTGGTCGACAAAAAGGCGGGGAGCGCGTTGAATTGTAGCATGGGAGCATCTTTTTGTCTTGATTTTTTGCATCTTTTTGATCAAGTTATCGCAGTATTTCAACTGAACTTCAAGGAAGATAACTTGAAGCTAGTCAAAGATTGCCGACTTCAACTTTTTGAACTCATCCCGTCCCACCTTCGGTGCGCCACCCTTCTCTTTGTTGAAGAGAAGGGAAAATCATCTGCACCCACTCTGAATATATGTTAGAAGTGCCTTTAAAAATTGTTAAATAAAACCTGAATTTATACGAGATTTCTCCCCTCTATTCTCGAAAGAGAGGGGACAGATTTGTCGAAGACGAATCAGGGGTGAGTTCAAAAAAGTAGGCTTAGCATCTAGCCAACAGAGCTAGTTATATAGTAGCAAAAAGATGAAGAATAAAATTTTGTTTAAAATACATTAAAATGTAATTGAAAACTCAATATTAATTGAAACCCCTCTTTTTTGAGGTTCTATACTTAGTTTTAAAGCTTAAAAACACTTATTAAGGTCAGTATATCTAGTTTTTAAGTTCAATTTCATTTTCCATGAGTTGCCTAACCAACTACTAGGTAACCAATGATTAAAAACCATTTAACTAATCACCAATTAACTAATCAACATTTTAGCAAAATTTGCCTTCATTTACCTATATTGCTAGCCAAAACCTTAATTAACGCCATTTACCTATGAATACAACTTTTAAAAACCTTTCTGAATCGGAAAAAACCGCATTAACCAACGCGCCAGCATTAGTCACCATACTCATTGCAGGAGCTGATGATCAAATTAGCAAAAGAGAGTTACAAGAGGCTATAAGTCTTACCCGAACCAAGCAAAAAAATGCCAGAAAGGAATTAATAGATTTTTATAATATTGTTTCTCCCCATTTTGAGGAAAATTTGAAAAGAATATTAACTAATTACCCTCAGGATCCCGAGCAAAGGAGTAAAATAGTTTTGGATGAACTGGAAAGTCTGAATGGAATTTTAGCAAAAATGGATCAACGATGGGCTGGTCAGTTTGTAGAGTCGATGCGTGATATCGCTAAAAAAGTCGCAGAATCGGCAGGTGGCGTATTTGGCTACATGTCTATCGGGTACGAGGAATCAAAGCTGATCGGATTAAGAATGCTTAAAATGCCTGCTTAATTTTGCGATTTAAGTCAAGCTGCTTATAAATAGGTGTGTTCTGTGAAACACAGAACACTTTCTAAATTCACTTCCGTTGTGACTTCCTACCGCTGACTTGTTTATAAACCGTTATTGCGAACATGCTATTCTGTCATTGCTAATCCTCCACAATTCCTGTGAAGCAATATTTTTGAATTGGAAGATATGCTTAGATGTTTCTTCCAAAAGCGCAAGACTGCCGCAATTTTTGATGGCCGGAAAAAGCCATTAAAAATCTTGCAGTGACGGTCCAAAAGGAAGAATTTCTAGGTTTACATCATTGCGCCCCCCTCTGCGGGTGAAGCAATCTTGTTATTAAAAGTACCAATTCGTTGCTTGCAAAAATATACAACTTTGTAACGTCCTCGTGAGGGAAGAATGACCAATGCAATTTGGATTTAGTAGGGAAATTCGTTCTCAACGATTCTTCTTTCAATTTCAAGAGATTTCTTCGTTCCTCACGATGACTATCCATTGGAGGTTTGCTTCACTACTGCCCCAATGACGTTTCAGTTGCTAAGATTGCTTTGATGCACATGCAATAAAATAATTTTGAAGATTGATTTACTATTTTCACAATGGAGGACAATTAGAGAAAGATCAATGCCTAATCAACTAATGATTTGCATACTTAATCTTTAAATTATTCTTCACTTTTTAACCAGTAACTAATTAACTAATGACCAATTACCTATAACCTCAAACTTATAACTTACAACTTTTAACTTATAACCATAATCTAAATCCTACAACAAATTATCAGCCCCAATATTTTTTCCCAGAGTTGATTCCCTCAGCACCAAAGAAGTTTTCATGGTATAAGTTTTAAACTTCGTTTGAATGTCATCCCTTATATTTTCAATCTCTTTAATAACTAGTTGAACCGCTTTTTGCCCCATTTCATTATCAGGTTGTACAACGGATGAAACGGAAGGGTCAATGAGTGACGCCATATGCCAGTTGCTAAAACCAATTACTGCTATGTCTTCCGGAATTTTAGATCCATGATCCTTAATGGCATTTATTGCACCTATCGCAATTGGATCAGTTGCACAAAAAATACCGTCTGGCGTTTCTTTATTGGTTAATAAACTTTTCATTTCAATATAGGCCTCCTTTTCTGAAACCATATTGCAAAATTTCAAGTGTTCGGGATTGGCTAGCAAGCCATTATGAGTAAGCGCATTTACATACCCTCGGTACCTTTCTTTAGTGGTGAGTGGTGTGAGCGATCCTGTAATGTGAGCAATCGTTTGCTTTCCTATTTTTAGAAGATGATCTGTTGCATTGTATGCCCCTGTATAGTCATCACATACTATCTTACTGGCTTCCATTAAATCAGTAACCTTATCAATTAGTATGACTGGAATCTTATGTGATTGCAAGTTTATTAGATGGTCTACATTATGAGTAGTGTCAGATAATGAAATAATTAAACCATCAATCATACTTTTTTTAAAGGTGTTAGTGCCTATTAACTCAGATTCATAGTTTTCATTACTTTGAAAAAGCATCACACTATAACCAAATTTCTCAGCTTCAGTAATGATGCCACTAATTATATTGGAAAAAAAGTGATGAACAATTTGAGGAATAATAACACCTATTATAAATGATTGCTGATTTTTGAAATTGATGGCAAATGGATTACGCTCATATTGCAACTCTGCAGCTAAGTCTATGACCTTCTTTTTTGTTTCCTCTCCGATGTCTGCTTTGTTATTTAGTGCGCGAGAAACTGTCGGAATACTAACCCCTAATTTTGCAGCAATGTCTTTTAACCTAGTATTATGTTTGCTCATTGTAATAGTATTTTAATAAAAATGCTCAAAGTTATTTATAAAAATTCTAAATAAGGCATTTTATAGTTACGTAAACGTTTACGTAAGATGGGAAATTGAGAAAACGTTTGCAAAGCCTTGCACCATTATTTTCTAATAATTACATTCAGGTTATGAAATTATTATTTTATTCAACTTTTAACCTTAAAAAACTATGTAAAGACGAAATTTTATATGGAGAAATGAAGTAGAACAAAACAAAAACAATCAATGAATAATTGAATCTTTAAAATTAAAACTAACAATTCATGAAAAATTTTTTACTTATTGTCACAATGTTGGCCTTTATACCCCTGGGGGAATTGATGGCACAAAACAGGACGGTATCCGGCACTGTAACTGACGGTACAACCGGTGAAAGCCTTCCAGGCGTTAACGTATTGGAAGTTGGTACTAGTAATGGTGTCATTACTGATTTAGATGGAAACTATCAAATTTCTATCCCTAATGATGCAACTCTACGATTCTCTTTTATAGGATATTCTAACCAGAATGTTGCTGTAAATAACAGAAGCGTGGTTGATGTTACACTGAATGAGGATATTGCTCAACTATCTGAAGTAGTGGTGGTAGGATATGGACAAGTTGAAGCTAGAGATGCCACAGGTGCTGTGGAAAGAATCTCTTCGAAGGAATTCAATGGTGGAGTAATTTCTTCTCCTGAACAACTAATCCAGGGTAAATCTGCAGGTGTACAAATCACGTCAGCAAGCGGTGAACCAGGTGCGGGTGTTAATATTCGTATCAGAGGTACATCTTCTGTTAGAAATGGTAATAATCCGCTTTTCGTTGTGGATGGTATTCCTTTGTCAGGCGGAGATGTTTCAGCTGGTGGAATTGATGTAGGTAGAGGTGGATCTTCACCAAGAAACCCATTGAACTTTCTGAACCCAAATGACATCGAAAGTATAGATATTCTTAAAGATGCATCTGCCACTGCTATTTATGGAGCTAGAGGTGCAAACGGCGTTGTTCTAATTACTACTAAGAGTGGTAAAGGTGCCGCCCAATCCGTTACTTACTCAGCTTCAGTGAGTGTAGCCGCACCTGCGAATTATTATGATTTACTAGACAGAGAGCAATACCTTAGCAACTTGGCTGACTTCGGCGCAGATCCAGGAGAACTGACCTTAGGTTCTGGTTCTACTGATTGGCAGAGAGAAATAACAAGAGATAACGCTGTCTCTACTAAACACGATGTTTCATTTTCTGACGGTCATAAAACGGGTAATTACAGGGTTTCTGCAGGCTATGAAAATCAAAATGGCGTAGTAAAAAGTTCTTCAATGGAAAGATTAAACGCCCGCTTAAATCTTAATCAGCGTTTTTTTAATGATAAATTAAACTTTAACACGCAAATAACTTTATCAAGAGTTAATGATAGCTATGCGCCAATTACAAACAATGCCGGTTTTGAGGGGGATTTATTGGGCGCTTCTTACATAGCAAACCCTACTTTTGCTCCTAACCCTGATGTGCAGGTTGCAGGCTTTAGTAATCCGTTGTCTATTCTAAAATTTAACCAGGATATGGCCCAAACTGATAGGGCGCTTATTAATCTATCCTTAGATTATGATATTACAGATTATTTGAACTTTAGAGTGAATGCAGGTTTTGATAATTCTAATTCTGTAAGGGATCAAGTGATTTCTCCCGAATTGCTATTAGGAAGTATTACAGATAATGGTAGAGCTGGGATATCAACAATTGAAACAAGTAGTAATTTATTTGAAGCTATTTTAAATTATGACAAAGAAGTAGGCAATGGTAAATTGAGTGCATTAGCTGGCTATTCTTATCAGGAGTTTAATAGAAGTGGTAATACGTTGCAAGGATTTGGTTTTCAGGGCGTGAGCGATATGGATAGAATGGTTGATATATTAAGCGCATCTGGCGATAATATAAGAGGCAGAATAGAAGGAAGCTATCAACAATTTGGTGCAGATGAGAGTACATTTTTCGTTAATAGGTTATTTCCTACGGTAGTAACTGACGAGTTCGCTGGCGATTTGCCAAACGTACCAATTGATGCAGTGGTAGAAAATAGATTTGCTGAACTAGATGAATTGCAGTCATTTTTTGGAAGAGTAAACTATACCTTGATGGATAAATATCTGTTTACAGCTACTGTTCGGGCAGATGGTTCTTCAAGGTTTGGCGGAGATAATAAATATGGTGTTTTTCCTTCCGCAGCATTTGCGTGGAGAATGTCAGATGAAGGCTTTATTCCAGATGCAGTATCTAACTTGAAATTCAGATTAGGATACGGAATCACTGGAAACCAAGAAATTCCTCATAATTTACATCAAAGAAGACAAGGATATAGTGGCATAGGATTTAATGATGGAGGTGAAATTGTTCCTCCTGGATTACAAACAATTGCTTTTGATAATCCAGACTTAAAGTGGGAAGAAACTTCTCAATTAAATATTGGATTAGATTATGGATTAGTGAACAATAGATTGACAGGTACTTTGGATTTTTATAGAAAAAACACCACTGATTTGCTTATTCAGGTTTCTTCTGCACAACCAGCTCCACAACCTTTTACGTGGTTTAATTTAGATGCCGATGTAATTAATCAAGGACTTGAATTTTCTTTGAATTATATCATTTTAGATAATGCTGATTTAACGTGGGATTTTGGGTTTAATTTATCGTATAATGATAATTCTGTCAACAATTACACAGGTTCAATTGATACAGGTGAAATTTCAGGGCAGGGTTTGACTAATGCTTTTGCACAAAGAATAACTGGAGGACAGCCTTTATTTGCATATTTCTTAAGAGATTTTGCAGGCTATGATGAAAATGGGATAGCCATGTATAACGGTGGAGATGTGCAGCAATTTCTGGATAAAAGCCCTATTCCTATTTATAATTTAGGAGTGAATACTACTGCTCGTTATAGAAATTGGGATTTGAGTCTTTATTTAAATGGACAGTTTGGACACTATATTTATAATAATACTGCTAATGCATTCTTTACTGCTGGAGCTTTCGGTAACGGAAGAAATGTTACAGAGGATGTTTTAACTTCAGGAGAAGCACCGATCAATGCACCTGATGTATCAACTCGATTTTTAGAGAAAGGTGACTTTTTAAGAGTTCAAAACCTTGCTATAGGTTATAATTTCAATTTAGATGGAGATGGGTTTGTTAAAACCTTAAGAACTTATGCAAATGTTCAAAATTTATTTGTTTTCACTCCTTATTCAGGGTTAGATCCTGAGGTGAATGTAAATAAATCATTGAACGGTGTTCCTTCTTTAGGGATTGATTACACAGCGTTTCCGAGACCTAGAACTTTAACAGTAGGTCTTAATGTTACATTCTAAAAATAACTAAACATAAAAAATGAAAAATTATAAAATATTGCTCATGGGATTATCAGTCTTGACCTGGTCATGCACTGATTTAGAGGTAGAGGAATTAGATTCGGTAGTAGTAGATACTGAGGAGGCTGGATTTGCTGGGGTTGATGTTCCAGCAAACTTAACAGATTCTTATAACAGAATCGCAAACTTAGGTGGTCAGGACAATACCTATGCATTAATGGAGGTTAGTTCTGATGAACTATTGGTTCCAACAAGAGGAACCGACTGGGGAGATAATGGCGTTTGGAGAACTTTACATCAGCATACATGGGATGCTACTCATCAATTCAATTTAACTGCTTGGAATGATAGGAACGCATCGGTATTTGTACTTAATCAGATTATTGCTCCTCAGTCTGATGCAAGTCCATCACAATTGGCGGCCGCTAAGTTTTTGAGAGCATTTAACATGTTTCTGATTCTTGATTTATGGGGTCAGGTGCCTTACAGGGCAGCAACTGATGGAGTTGATGTTAATCCGGTTGTGCTAACACGTCAACAAGCAGTGGACACAATTCTGGCTGATCTGTCGGCAGCTAATATTGCAAATTTACCAGCAATAGGGCCGGGTAATGATGCGCAAATTTTAAGAGCTTCTCAAGCAGCTGCACATATGTTAAAAGCTAAGGTGTTCTTAAATAAGCATATACTTTTAGGAAATGCTCCTGGCTCAACACCTGAAGCTGCGGACATGGATGTGGTAATCTCTTCAGTTGACGCAGTTACCGCTGCAGGATTCTCTTTGGAAGAAGATTTCTTTAATATTTTTGATCCTGCTCCAGATAACGAATCTGTATTTACCATCAACAGAGATGCGGGAAGTAGAATATGGAATGGCCTGCATTACAATCAACCATTTGATGGAAATACAGGGGGTGGCTGGAACGGCTTCTGTACCACTGCTGAATTTTATAGTATTTTTGAAGGAGATGCAAATTCTAATGCCCCTGGATCTAATCAGGAAACAAGAAGAGGGTTTGTGCCTGAAGAAGGTTATGGGTTTGGTTTTTTGGTTGGTCAGCAATATGGTTTGGAAGGTGAAGCCCTATCTACCAGGTCAGGTGCTCCGTTAGTTTTTACGCAAAATTTACCAGGATTAGTAGGTAACGGTGAAGCGTCTGGTATTAGAATATTAAAGTACCATCCTACAAATGGTGGCTCTTTTCCAAACAGACAAATTCTTTTAAGATATGCTGATGGTTTACTAATGAAGGCAGAAGCTGAGCTTTGGAAAGGAAATGATGGTGCTGCACTTACTATAATAAATGACTTAAGGGAATTAAGAGGAGCAAGTCCATTATCTTCATTGACTGCTGCTGAAATGTTGAATGAAAGAGGTAGAGAGATGTACATTGAATTTTGGAGAAGACAGGATCAAATCAGATTTGGTACTTTTACAGATACTTGGTCGTACAAAGATAACACGGAAGAGTTTAGAGTGTTATTTCCAATACCTTCATTGGCAATTAGTACTAACCCTAATTTGGAACAAAACCCTGGTTATTAAATAGTAATTTACCTATAATTTAAAGAGGATAATGTTTAAATACATTATCCTTTTTTTATACTTTTATCCAACAAAAGCTGACTTTACATGCCTCATACAATTAAGGGTATAAAAATACTTTTCCCCTCTATTATTATTCTACTTATATTATTTTCCTGCTCATCCGAGAATGAAAAGGTAGATCACAGCAAAAAAACTACCACTACTTTCCAATTACTAAGCCGAGAAGAATCAGGTGTAGATTTCGAAAATACCGTCACTAACAAAGATAAGTTTAACATTTTCAGCTATCGCAATTTTTATAATGGAGGTGGAGTAGGCATCATTGATATCAATAATGATGGACTTAAAGATATTGTTTTCACCGGAAACCAAGTGCCGAATAAAATCTACCTCAATAAGGGAAATATGGAATTTGAAGATATTTCAGAAAGCGCTGGCTTCAACATATCAAATAATTGGAGCACAGGTGTCGCTGTAGTAGATATCAATCAGGACGGTTATCAGGACATATATATATGCAATGCTGGTTATACTGATGGTATTTCTCAGGCTAATGAGCTGTTTATTAACAATGGAGATAATACATTTACAGAAAAAGCCGAAGTTTATGGCTTGGACGATGCTGGATATACGACTCATATTGCCTTCTTTGATTACGATGCAGATGGTGATCTTGACGCATACATATTAAACAATAGTTTTATTCCGGTCAACACGTTAAACTATGCCAATAAAAGAGATTTATATTCAAAGGACTGGGATGTAAAGGAGTTTGTAAAAGGCGGGGGTGATAAACTGCTGAAAAATGAAAATGGAAAATTTATAGATGTCTCCAAAGAAGCTGGTATTTATGGCAGTTTAATAGGATTTGGTCTTGGAGTTACTATTGGTGATGTCAATAATGACAATCTACCGGATATATTTGTAGCCAATGATTTCTTTGAGAGAGATTACCTCTATATTAATCAAGGTGATGGCACTTTTAAAGAAGCAGTGAAAGATTGGATGAAGCACCTGAGTTTGGCTTCCATGGGGGCCGATATGGCTGATATCAATAATGATGGTTACCCGGAGATATTTACTACTGAGATGCTACCTGAAACTGATGCTTTGATTAAGCAAAAACTACAATTTGAAAATTATAATACTTTCCAACTAAAATTAGAGAGGGATTTTTATTATCAATACATGCAAAATACCCTGCAATTAAATAACCAAAACGGATCCTTTAGTGAGATAGGGTGGTTTGCTGGAGTGGCACAATCCGACTGGAGTTGGGGGGCTTTAATTTTTGATGGTGACATGGATGGGCATAAAGATATTTTTGTTTGCAATGGCGTGTATCAGGACGTTACAGATGCAGATTTTATGGATTTTTTCGCCAATGAAGTGGTACAGAAAATGGTGCTGACAGGTGAAAAAGAAAAAATGGAATCAGTCCTGGAAAAAATGCCTATTAATCCTCAAATTAATAAGTACTTTAAGAATACAGGTGATCTGCGATTTGAATCCGCTGAAACTAAAATGGGGCTGGATCAAAAAACATTTTCGAATGGTGCCGCATATGCAGATTTGGATAATGATGGTGATTTGGACTTAGTACTTAATAATCTAAATCAACCCTCATTTATCTACAAAAATAATTCAGAGCGTACAAACCAACATTTTGTAGGGATGAATCTGAAATTTAAAATACCAAATATCGATGCTATAGGAGCTCAAGTAACTTTACACGCTAAGGGACAGAAATTTTACCAGCAACTAATACCTACCAGAGGCTTTCAATCTTCAGTTGACTATACACTTAATTTTGGTCTGGGTGAGATTGTGAAAATTGATTCCGCCTCAATTATTTGGCCCAACAACCAAGTCTCCACCTTAAAAGGACTTGAAGTTGATTCCATTTACACTATTAAGTACGCTGATCTTAATAATTCTGTATTAGAGACACAAGTAATTAAATCGGCAGTAGTTAAAGCCACAAATTCCGTATTTACTCCTTCAGATATTAACTTAAAACCTCATCAGGAAAATCAGCATGTCGACTATTACCATGAGGGCTTGGTGATTAAAATGCTTTCCAGAGAAGGTCAAATCCATGCGGTAGCTGATTTGATGAATGATGGACGTGAAGACATCGTTTTAGGTGGTGCTTTAGGTCAGCCTACTTATATTTATTTGCAACAAGCAAATGGTAATTTTACAGAACTGAAAATACCAGGTTCTGCAGAATATGAGGATACTGCCATCCATGTATTTGATGCAGATGGAGATGGTTTACCTGACCTATTTATTGGTTCCGGCGGAAACCATGTGCCTGAAAACAACACTGCTCTACAAGATAGATTGTACATGAATAAGGGAAATGGTATTTTTGTTAAAAGTTGTAACCTTTTTGGTGAAGTTGGATTGAATACGGCTGTAACACTTAGCTTTGATTATGATAATGATGGGGATTTAGATTTATTCATTGGTAGTAGGAGTATACCGCAAAATTACGGAAGTTCTCCAGCAAGTTTTTTGTATGAAAATGATGGGAAAGGGACATTTACTGACATGACCCTGCGTAGGGCTAGAGATCTTGAATCTTTGGGAATGGTTACAGATGCTAAATTAAGCGATATCAATGCAGATGGAATTGAAGAATTGGTAGTGGTAGGAGAGTGGATGGGTATTGAAGTATTTAAAATTAAAGATAAGCAGGTAAAAAGGATCGAAACAGCATTGTCTAATTATAAGGGTTGGTGGAATACCATTGAAATATCTGATTTAAATGGGGATGGCAAAAATGATCTAATTATTGGAAATAGAGGAAATAACTTTTTCTTTGGTGGAAGCCCGGAAGCGCCCACTAAACTGTGGCTATATGATTTTGATGGAAATGGGAATATAGAGAAAATTATCACTCAAAGCATAAATGGACAGGATAAGCCTATTGCACCTAAAAAGGAATTAACCGGCCAGGTACCATCTTTAAGAAAACAGAACTTAAAGTATATAGATTATTCGCAAAAAGCTATACAGGATTTATTTTCTGAAGAGTTAATTAAATTGGCCACAGTGAAGGAAGCAAATATGTTTTCATCAATGGTTGCTATTAATAAAAGTGATATGAAATTTGATTTAATTAAACTTCCACAAGAAGCACAATTCTCCAGTGTTCATGCTATTTATGCAGATGATTTTAATCAAGATGGCATAGTTGATCTCTTTTTAGCAGGAAATGATACCCATTTCGTACCACAATTCTCCAAATTAGATGCTAATGAAGGTTTACTACTAATGGGTTCAGGTGACGCCACTTTTAAAAAAGCGAAATCAGGAACTACTGGCATAAAGTTAAAAGGTGATATTAAGCAGGTCTCGGAAATCAGTATAAGGGGGCAGAAACATTTTTTAATAACAGGGAACGACCAGCAGGCAAAAATCTTTAGAATTACTGATAGTTTATGAGAAGTACTTTTAATAAAAAGTTAATTGCGATAGGTTTTATACTTGGTATGTTTGTTTTTTCCTGTGAAAATAAAAACAAAGAATCTATCTTTACAGTGCTGGGTGCTGAGCAAACCGGACTACATTTCGAAAATACACTCACACAAACAACAGAGTTTTCAGTATTCGACTACATGTATTTTTTTAATGGGGGTGGCGTAGCTGTTGCAGATTTTAATAATGATGGCTTACCCGATATTTACATGACTGCCAACCAGGGTACAAACAAAATGTTTTTGAATAAAGGAGACTTTCAGTTTGAGGACATTACCGAACAAGCCAATGTAGGTGGAGATGGCGGTTGGTCTAATGGTGTTTCTGCAGTTGATATTAATAATGATGGTCTGATGGATTTATACGTAAGCCAGGTAGGGGATCATAAAACGCTAAAAAGTGCAAATCAATTATTCATTTGTCAAAAAATTGAAAATGGAATTCCAGTATATGAAGATGAAGCCATAGCATTTGACTTAGATTTAGTTGGTTTTGGTACTCAAACAGTTTTTGTCGATTTTGACCTAGATGGAGATTTAGATATGTTCCAGCTTAACCATTCAATTCACGAAAATGGCACTTTTGGTCAGAGAAGCGATTTTGAAGCGGAAATTAGTGAAGCCTCGGGAGATAAATTTTTCAGGAATGAGAATGGGGAATTTGTGGATGCTACAGTCGAATCAGGTATCAGAAGCTCAGTATTAGGGTATGGCCTTGGCATTACTGTGGGTGATGTTAACAATGATGGTTATCCTGATATTTATATAGGTAATGACTTTCATGAAAATGATTACTTATACATCAACCAGCAGGATGGTACTTTTAAAGAAGTTTTAACAGAGCAGATGCAACATACCAGCAGATTCTCTATGGGGGTGGATGTTGCCGACTTTAATAATGATGGTTTAAATGATATCATTTCTCTTGACATGCTCCCATATGATAATCAGATTTTAAAAAGCTCCCTCGGAGAAGACCCTTATGATGTGTACATGTTCAAAAAACGTTTCGGATATAACGATCAATTCTCACGAAATAATCTGCAGCTTAATAATGGAGATGGCACCTTCAGTGAGATAGCTTTATTAGCAGATGTTTATGCGACAGATTGGTCTTGGGCTCCTCTTTTTATGGATTTCACTAATAATGGACGAAAGGATTTATTTATTAGTAACGGTATTCCCAGAAGAATGAACGACATTGATTATACCAACTTCCAGTTGGGCAGTGAAGAGCAGCAAATGAAAACCAAATTAGGTATTATGGAAGAGGAGGATCTGAAAATAATTGAAAAAATGCCACGAATTAAGATCCCTAATAAATTTTTCCAGAATACTGGAGGCTACTCCTTTACAGATATAACCACTGGTGTTGAAAATAATATGGACACTTACTCTAATGGAGCTATTTATGCGGACTTTGATAATGATGGCGACTTAGATCTTATAGTAAATAACCTTGAAGAGAAGCCGTTGATATACAGAAATATGTCTGTAGAGAATGGTAAGTCTGGCAAATCATTGAGGCTGAAACTAAAAGGGAATCCCGGAAACATTGATGCTATCGGATCGAGATTAATTGCTTTAACTAGCAAGGGAGTAATTACTTATGAACATCAGCCAGTGAGAGGATTTCAGTCAAGTACATTGACTAATTTTCACATAGGAATTGGAGACACACTAGCAATAAAAGAGATATTTCTAATTTGGCCTGATGCCACTTATCAAAAAATTGAGAATCCAAAGTATAATCAGGTTGATACTATTAAATGGAGGAGTGGCTTAGAGAAATTTGATTATAATCTTCTGCAAAAAAACAGGGAAGAACCTGCTTTTGCAGTTAAAGATCTGACAGATTCATTTGGTATTTCGATCAAGCATGAGGAAAACCCCTTTATTGATTTCGTGAGAGAGAGGTTAATGCCTCATATGGTTTCTTCTGCCGGCCCTGCTTTAGCTGTAGGAGATATAAATGGGGATGGACTGGATGATTTTTTTATTGGTTCTTCTAAACGTAACAGAAGTCGGATTTTTGTTCAAAATGCAACAGGGAAATTTGATGAGTTAATATCGCCAATAATCAATAAAGATAGTACTTTTGAAGATGTGGATGCCGTTTTTCGTGATTTCGATAATGATGGTCACCTAGACCTTGCTATTGCTGCCGGTGGTAATGAATATTGGGGAGATTCAGAGTATTTAAGACAGAGAATATATTTTAATGATGGTGCAGGAAATTTTGACCAAAAAGTATATTTAGAAAATGCTTATGTCACGGCAGGATGCATTGCTGCGGAAGATTTTAATGGAGATGGACTCTTAGATATTTTTATTGGTGGCAGGGCAGCTCCTAAAAATTATGGTAAGATTCCCGATTCCTTTCTTTATTTAAATACTGGAAATAGGAAATTTGAGGAGGTGACTGATAAAGTAGCTCCTCAACTGAAAAAAGCTGGAATGGTTAAATCAGCGCAATGGGCTGATTTGAACAAAGATAATAAACCTGATCTACTAGTAGCATCAGAATGGGAGCCTGTAAAAGTTTGGATTAACAATGGGTCAACTTTTGAGTTGGAAGAAGTTTCCTCTGATAAGGGGTGGTGGAATTTTGTGTATGCTGCTGATGTTAATAATGATGGAAAGATGGATATCATTGCAGGAAATAACGGATTAAACTCGAGGTTTAAACCCTCAAAAGAAGAGCCAGTCAGGATGTATGTGAATGATTTTGACGATAATGGGCAAATAGAGCAAATCCTGACCTATTATTTGCAGGGCAAAGAAACAGTTTTTGCAAATCATGCGGATATTACAAAGCAAATGCCGCATCTGAAAAAGAAATATCTCTATGCTACTGATTATGCAAATGCTGATTTAAATAGCCTCTTTGGTGAGAGTAAGTTGGAAGAATCGGAGGCATTTGAAGCGAATACTTTTGAAAGCGTTTGGTTTGAGAGTGATGGCACTGGGAATTATAAAAAACATATCCTTCCTGCTAAGTTTCAATTTTCCACCATTAATGCGGGTGCATTATTGAGTGAAGCAGAAAGTTTTAATATGCTGGTAGCAGGTAATTTTTATGATAATACCATAGAAATGGGTAAGTATGATGCTGATTATGGCAATATTCTGGGAACCTCACCTAATGGGAAAACAGTTCTGAAAACGGCAAAAGGTCTACAAATTAAAGGCCAGGTGAGAAAAATTGCTCCTATTGACATTAGAGGTGGAAGATTTCTTATTATTACAAAGAATGATGGGTATGTCCAAGTTCTGTCTATTAAGAAAAATATTAAAGATGTTAAAAAAATAAATTAAATAATGAAGCGATTAAAGCATACTTTTCAACTTTTTGTATTACTGGCTATCTTTAGCGCAGGATGTAGTACGCAAAACAGAGAAGTGGAAATCCAACCACAGGAAATGCATGGGTTAATGCAGCAATTAACAGACGTGATAGTCCATGATATTTTTTCTCCACCAGTTGCTGCTAGAATATATTCCTATTCCGCTATTGCAGCCTACGAGGTTTTAGCTAAAAGTGATTCAAGTTTTGCGAGCTTAGCAGGACAACTGCACCAGTTAACGTCAATTCCTGATCCTACAATTGAAATTCAATATGATGTTGCAGCATTACAAAGTATGTACTTAGTGGGTAAAGCGTTTGTTTTCTCTGAAGAAAAAATGGAAAAATGGCACGCTGAGTGGGAGAATCAGTTGATGGAAAAAGACATTAACGAAGCTATTTATAGGAATTCCTTGCAATATGCTGATACTGTAGCCAAACATATTTTAGCGTGGGCTAATACAGATAATTATAAGCAGACTCGTACCATGTCGAAGCATTCTTTAAGTAATGAGCCTCACCATTGGGAGCCTACACCTCCTGCTTACATGGAAGCTATTGAGCCGCATTGGCATAAAATCAGGCCTTTTGCTATTGATTCATCCAATCAGTTTATTCCTGAGAGACCCACAGCATTTAGTTTAGATACAACCAGCCAGTTTTATCAAGAGGTTATGGAAGTTTATAATGCTGTTAAATATACAACAGAAGAACACGAAGCTATTGCAGGATTTTGGGATTGTAATCCTTATGTGATGAATGTGCAAGGCCACGTGATGTTTGCTACCAAAAAAATTACTCCCGGAGGACATTGGATGGGTATTACAAAGATTGCATGTGAACTGGATTCGGCCAGTTTATTAAAAAGCGCTCATGCATATACCCTTACTGCTATTTCATTAAACGATGGCTTTATTTCCTGCTGGGATGAGAAATTCAGATCTAATTTAATTAGACCTGAAACTGTAATTAACAAATACATTGATGAGGACTGGAAGCCGATTTTGCAAACCCCGCCATTTCCGGAGTATACAAGTGGTCACAGTGTTATTTCTACAGCAGCTGCATTAGCACTTACAGATGTTTTTGGCGAAAATTTTCATTTTGTGGATAGTACGGAAGTTAAATTTGGTTTAACGGCCAGAAGCTTCGAATCATTTGTTGAAGCATCCCAAGAAGCGGCAATGAGTAGGCTATATGGAGGAATTCATTACATGCCGGCCATTAAAAATGGTGTAAAAGAAGGTAAAGCGATAGGTGATTTTATCATTAGGAAACTCTCTTTCAGAAAAAGCGACTCTAATGTGTTACTCTCAATGAACAGCAACCGTGAACCCAAGTCAAACTAAATGAAATATTTATACTTCATTCTTTTAGTTTCTATTGGTTTATGGAGCTGTGGAAATCAGGAGGAAAAGCTAAAAAAATCAGAGTCTTTAATATATAGAGAGTTTTACAGAACAGATTTTTTCAAAGATGTTCAATTATCGGGTATTTTCAAGGATTCCAAAACCTTTGTAGATTGTATTCCTAAAAGATCTAAAGCAGAGATCGTTAATGATTATTATGCCAGCAAAGGGGTTGTAGATTTTAATCTGAAGGATTTTGTTTCTCAAAATTTTCAGTTGCCCGAGGTAATTAGCACTAATTTTGTTTCTGATACCTCTATTAATATACAAAATCATATTGATAATTTATGGCCTTTTCTTACCCGTTCTGCTGATAAGAAATATAATAGTGGCTCTCTAATTCCTTTACCAAATCAATATGTAGTACCTGGTGGAAGATTTAGAGAAATTTATTATTGGGATAGTTATTTCACTATGCTTGGTTTACAAGCTTCAGGAAAAGAGGAATTGGCTTTAGATATGTTAAATAATTTTGCTTTTCTCATCGATTCTGTAGGTTTTATTCCTAATGGTAATCGTGCATATTATATGGGTAGAAGCCAACCTCCCTTCTTTGCCTTAATGGTAGATCTATTAGCAGAGAATAATAGAGATCTTTATCTCAAATATCAACCTTATTTATTAAAAGAGTACCAGTTTTGGATGGACGGAGCAGATATGCTCTCGGATAAGTCACAGGCAATTAAAAGAGTAGTGAAGTTAAATTCAGGAGAAATTCTTAATAGGTATTTCGATAGGTATGAGTATCCTAGACCTGAATCGTTCAAAGAAGATTACAAATTAGCATCAGAAACAAACATAGGTAGGAAAGAGGTATACAAACATCTAAGAGCAGGGGCCGAATCTGGTTGGGATTATAGTAGCAGATGGTTAGCCGATAATAAAAATATGAGTAGTATTCATACTACTGAAATTATCCCCGTAGATTTAAATGCATTGCTATACTTTTTGGAATTAAAAATTGCTCAAACCTATAATTGGCAAGGCAAAATGAAGATGTCTGAATCTTTTTTAAGGAAAGCATCTTCACGAAGAGATGCCATTAACAATGTATTATGGAGTGAGGCTAAAGGAACATATATGGATTATGATTTTGCCAATTTGAAACATACTGAAGTGATCAGTATGGCAATGGCTTATCCACTTTTTGTACAAATAGCACCTAAAGATAAAGCCAAGAGAGTAATACAATTAATGAATGCGGAATTATGGTACCCTGGTGGTCTTGTAACCACTACTGCAAATACTGGGCAACAATGGGATTTTCCTAATGCATGGGCTCCTTTGCAATGGATAGGTATGCAATCATATTTTAATTATGGATTTCATGATCAAGGTATTGCTCTAATAGAAAACTGGCTTAGTCTTAATGAAAAGGTTTATAGTGAAACTGGAAAGATGATGGAAAAGTACAATGTGGTAGATACAAGTCTGCAGGCAGGAGGTGGAGAATATGAGTTGCAGGATGGTTTTGGTTGGACTAATGGAGTTGCCACAGCCATGCAGCAAATTTTAAATAATCGAGAAAAGGCTGTTGTCAAATAGCTGAGGGCTTTTTAAAAAAGGCAATGCTAAAGGTGAAAATTATTTAATAACCACAATAGTAAAAAATAGTTACTATATCTTTGATTTTGGATATCAACCTGAGTTCGGTTAACAAAATGACACAATGTGTCGCAATATTAAGACTTGCTATGCCTAAAAGCTTTAATTAATGCTGCCTGTGCCGATCAAGCGTCATATTTCGTAATAGGAAATATTGAGATTACGCGCAATTTTCTGTTATTCAAAAATTTGATCTAGATCTATTTCCAAAAAAGTATGTCAAGGCTGATTGGGAATGTTAAAAAGCTTCTAAAAACAAATTTTAAATGAACTCAGGTTACTTGGAAGTTATAATGTTTGTAGAATTAAATTGGTTAATATGAGTGAAAGTTATTCTTTATGGGGAATTGATTTAGGGGGGACTAAAATTGAAGGGGTAATATTAAAATCTGCTGATCAGCCGGAAGTTTTGTTGAGAAGACGAATTCCTACTGAAGCCAATCAGGGATATGAGCACATAGTTCAGCGAATAAAGTTATTAGTAGAATTAATGGCTAATGAAATAGGAACAAAACCCCAAAAAATAGGCATTGGTACTCCTGGTTCTACAGATCCCGCATCAGGATTATTAAAGAACAGCAACTCTACTACTCTTAACAATAAACCCCTTCGTAAAGATTTAGAACAAACCCTGGGAATTCCTGTCTTTATGGCTAATGATGCTAATTGTTTTGCCATTGCAGAAGTTAATATGGGAATTGTCCAGGAAAAATATCCTGATGCTAGTGTAGTGTTTGGTGTAATCATGGGCTCTGGAGTAGGGGGTGGACTTGTGGTAAATGGGAAAGTATTTAATGGAAAACATGGCATTGGTGGCGAATGGGGACATATATTTCTGGATGAAGAAGGGGAGGATTGCTATTGTGGGAAGCATGGTTGCGTTGAAACCATTTTAAGTGGCCCCGCATTGCAACGATATTACACTAAAATTTCTGGTCAAAAGAAAAACCTGAAAGACATCATGGATTCAAGATCTGCCGATGTTCATTCTCAAAAAACTTTTGAAAGGTTAATTCACTTTTTCGGTAAAGGATTGTCTGCGATCGTCAATGTTTTAGATCCTGATGTAATTATATTAGGAGGTGGAGTTGGTAATATTAAGGAGCTTTACACAGATGGTTTTCAATCCGTAGAAAAGTTTACGTTTAATCCAGATTTGAAAACACCGATCTTGGCCCCTAAATTAGGAGATTCTGCTGGAGTTTTTGGTGCTGCTTTTTTAGTGGTATAGTCCAGCAATTTATTCAAAATTTATATATTTGTGCTATGAAAATGAGTTTGATTGCAAACTAACAACCATTGATAGCTTACAGGCATTTGGCTGGAATGTCAACAAACGAATTCTATAACTACTCCCGACCGGTCGGAGTAAAAAATTAAAAGACAATTATTAAGCGCATGAATCATTTAATAGCCCCCTCAGTATTAGCCGCAGACTTTGCTAATTTGCAAAGAGACATAGAAATGCTCAATGAAAGTATCGCGGATTACATTCACGTTGATATCATGGACGGTGTTTTTGTGCCAAATATTTCTTTTGGGTTACCTGTTTGTGAGGCTATTTACAAGCATGCTAAGAAACCATTAGATGTACATTTAATGATAGAAAAGCCGGAAAACTATATTCAAGCATTTCATGATGCAGGTGCAGCTACTATTTCAGTTCATTATGAAGCTACTCATCAATTACATCGTACTTTGCAAAGCATACGTGATTTAGGTTTAAGGGCAGGAATTGCCATTAATCCTCATACCAATGTGCAGCTTCTTGAAGATGTGATTGGTGAGACTGATTTAGTTTGCCTAATGTCCGTAAACCCAGGGTTTGGAGGTCAGAAATTTATAGAAAATACCTATACTAAAGTGCGCAGACTCAAGGAAATTATAGTAGATGCAGGCGCTAGTACCTTAATTGAAATTGATGGAGGCGTTAATATCGACAATGCACCACTTCTACTGGAGGCAGGAGCCGATGTATTAGTTGCTGGTAGTTTTGTATTTAAATCTGAAGACCCAATTCATACTATACAGGAGTTGAAAAACGTTTCGTTTTAAGTCTCCTGATATTTATGCGTTCAATTATTCCATTCATCATCTTTGTTTTATTTGCTTATTTGCCGGTTTTCGGACAAAATAGGTTGTTGGAAGGAGTAATTAAAGATTCTATAGATAATTCTCCAATTCCTGAAGTGAATATTCAGGTGAAGAAGTATAATATTGCTACTACTTCTAATGCTAAGGGGAAATTTCAAATAAGAGTGCCATCACAGAATTTTTATCAATTAACTATCAGCCATGTTGCTTATAGAAATAAGGTAATTAATATTAGCGCAGATCAGTTAGTAGATTTTACTATTTCAATGATGCCTGACAAGCTAGTATTGCAGGAAGTAGGGGTACAGGCTAAAAATGAAATGCTTCCTACAGGTACTTTACAAAAAATCACTCCAATTTCAGTAAATGAATCAGTCACACCATTTAATGAATTTAATCAGATATTAGCTACTCTTCCTGGAGTTGTTTCAAACAATGAATTAAGCAGCGCTTATGCTGTAAGAGGAGGGAATTTCGATGAAAATCTTATTTATGTAAATGGGATAGAAATCTACAGGCCTCTTTTAGTCAGGGCAGGGCAACAGGAAGGTTTAAGTTTTATAAATCCGGATTTAGTGGGTAACATTCAATTCTCTGCAGGTGGTTGGGAAGCTAAATACGGAGACAAGCTCTCGAGTAATTTGCTCATCGATTACAAAAAGGCTACTAAAACAGAAGGAAATGTTAATATTGGGCTTTTGGGTGCGTCTGCTTACTTAGCTACTAAATCAAGTAGCAAGGATAATTTATTACTCGGGTTAAGGTATAAAAATGCTAAATATCTCTTCAATACCTTTGAAACAGATGGAGAATATCTGCCACGATTTATAGATTTCCAAGGTTTTTATACCTATCAGTTCTCCTCTAAAACAAGTCTTGATGTGTTAGCCACTTTTGCGCAAAATGATTACTTTATAGAACCTGCATCCAGAGAAACTGATATTTCAAACATTCGGCAGAAGCTTCGGTTTTTTGTTGCGTATGATGGTGCAGAATCCTTAAGTTATCGAAGTTTTCAGGGCGGAACCAGGTTAAGTCATTTGTTTTCTGATAAGTTTAAATCTTCATTAATCCTATCAGCTTTTAGTACCACAGAGTTCGAGTATATAAATACAGAAGGTTTTTATAGGCTTTGCGATGTCGACCGAGATTTTTCTTCTGATACTTTTGATCAATGCATCACTGAAAGAGGAGCCGGCAGTAACTTTATTTATGCGAGAAATTTACTAAACGCTTTTGTATACCAGGCAATTCTAAGAAATGACTGGCAATTCTCAACTAACCAATTGTTATCTTTTGGTGCTGAATTTAAGCAACAAACGGTTAATGATTTACTAGATGAATACGAATTTCGGGATTCCTCGGACTATGTACAGATTACAAGAGTAATTAATCAGGAGAACAACTTAAAAGCTAATTTTGCTAATGTTTACGTGCAACACGAATGGCAAATTAATGAAAGTCAATATCTGAATAGTGGTTTAAGAATTAATTATGCATCTAACTCTACTCAGGTGCTTTTAAGTCCCCGTTTGCAATATCAGGTGAGAGTTCATGATGACAGGAGTGGACAGGTAGGGTTGTCAGCTGGTATTTACAGGCAGTTTCCATTCTACCGTGAACTTCGGGATTTCCAAGGATTATTAAGGCCTGATTTAAGAGCACAGAGCGCGCTGCATTTAATTGCTAATTATACAAAAAACATGACACTGTGGAATAGACCTTTTCAGTTCACAGGTTCAGGTTATTACAAGTATCTATACGATATTATACCATTCGATGTAGATAATATTAGGTTGCGTTACAGGCCTGAATTAATGGCAAATGGATACGCTTACGGGACTGATATGCGTATAACTGGCGAATTTGTACCAGGAGCAGAATCATGGTTTAGTCTTGGTTTACTTTCTACAAGAGAAAACGTAGTAGGTGATGCACAAGATTTTATCAGAAGACCGACAGATCAACGCCTCACAGCTTCCATATTTTTTCAGGATTATTTTATTAGTGACCCTACTTTACGGGTTAATTTGAAGTTGCAGGTTGGTTCAGGTTTGCCTTTTGGGCCTCCTAACAGCGTAACAGGACGTAATTCTTTAACAGGCGAATGGTATAGAAGAATGGATGTGGGCTTTTCGAAGCAATTTTCCTTAGAAAGGTTTAATCAGCTATCATTTATAGAATCGCTTTGGTTAGGCCTGGATGTTCTAAATGTGCTGGGTGTTTCAAACACAATCTCTTATTCCTGGATTGAAGATTACAATGGTCGAAATTTTGCCATACCTAATTCACTTTCGGCAAGATTTTTGAACCTTAAAGGAATTGTAAAGTTTTAATTTTAGAATTCACCTCAATTAACAAGTGTTATGAAAACTTATACTTTTTTTATCATTGCCTTTGTACTTTTAGCTGCCTGTGGACCAGCCACAGTTTTACAGACAGACAGCAGTAAACCAATCGATTTAAGTGGTCGATGGAATGCGACCGATGCAGAAATATCAAGTAATCAAATTTACAATGCATTGCTCAATTCTGATTGGTTAAAAGAATATAAAGCAGGCATTAATTATACGCCTTTTATTTTGGTAGAAGCCTTTAAAAATGATATGGATAACAATTTGTTTAATGAGCAATTAGTCAATTATTTTAAACAATATATTAATAATAATAGGCAATTCAACTTGTTGAAAGAGGACAATACTAATATTCCATATCTCACTTTGAACGGAAAATTAAGCGCTGAAAATTTTGAGCAGAGTGACAAAAATGGAATTAATTACACTTTGACAGTCTATTTGATGAATACGGAAGGGGAGTTGCTGTGGTCAGAGGATAATAACATTAAGAAATTCATCAAGGATTAACTCGATTTGAATTCTTTAGAAAAACTGACGGTCTTTGTTTTTTGGATGCGTAGAATGAGAATCAATATTGAACATCCATCTTTTAATGTTTCAGAGTGCTTATAGCATAGAGAAGTTTGCAGTTGTAAAGCATATTATTTAATTTTTAGAACATCTTTATTTGCTTTGAAATACTCGGCAGCATCTTTGATTAGGGTGTTATGACCTGCTTCCAATACTATATTTTCATATACGTTCACATGCTGTAAGAGCTCCATCATATTATTTTCAGTAATAATCTTATCATATTTACCAGTAACCATTATAGTAGGTATTTCATGTTTATTAATTAAAGACCCCATCACTTTCATGTCAAATGATAGCAATCTGAAAATCACCCAGGTTAAATAAACCCTTCTTCTTTTTGCCCGGGTGTTCATTTGACTATTGGCAAATTTTAAAATGCTTTTATCCATCATACCTAATTTTTTGGAAAATTTAAGTGTATGATAAAAGTATTTAGGTTGCGTAATCATTGCCCTGAAGAATTTTCTAAAAGCAGTGGGATAGGTGGCTAAACTGTACCAGAAAGATGTTTTTATTCCATCGGGAGCAATCAATATAAATTGTGTTACTCTTTCTGGAAAGGCTTCCAGACTAGCTAATGCAAATTTTCCACCCATGCTGTAACCACAAGTTGCAAAATGCCCTATATTATGTTTATTTAAAAGCAAATCAAGAATTGTAGCCCAATTCTTTTTTGTTATCGCTTGATGTCTGTCTTTCCACTCGCTATTGGCATGAAAGAAAAGGTCAAAACTGTAGATGGTATATGTATCACCTAAGGCTTCTGCAAATGACTTATAGAATTCTCCACTCTGTCCAAATCCATGAAAACAAAGTAAAATCTTTGAACCATTGCCAAAAATATGGTAATCTAAATTGCTGTTTCCATAGGTGATTGTTTGTTTTTGTATAGATGCCATTATATTTTTTTTTGACTAAAAGTTATAATACTAATTAACTCTCCATTCTGCTGCATTAATGCAATCGATTGAAATTCAGTATTTTAAAAAAAATACCGTTATTGTTTTAAAATTAGTAAACTTAACTTAATTTCGCACGTTGGAAACTCGGGAAACTAAGTAAAGAATCAAAGTTTCCTGAATATTATTGCAATATATAAAATTGGGTACAGAAAAAAACATATTAGAATGTGCGAAGGCTCTCTTCATGCAATTTGGTCTAAAGTCAGTGACCATGGACGATATTGCCAGAAAGAACGGTGTGAGTAAAAAGACTATTTATCAATTTTTCACCGATAAGGGCGCAATTATTCAAAATACGATAAAGGGATATTTTGAAGATCATAAAAAAAATATTCTGGATGCAGTTGGTCAGACTAATAATGCTGTGCAGGCGCTGGCAGAAATTTCAATCTGCATGAAGAAACAAACAGAAACAATAAATCCTGCACTATTGTACGACCTGCAAAAATATTATCCCAAAGCTCATAAGAAAGTTTTGGAATTTAAGCAGGAATTTATGCAGAGTTTGTTAATTGATATACTGAATCAAGGAATAAAAGAAGGCCATTTTAGGAAAGAAATCAACGTACAAATTTTGGCGATTTTACGCATTGAGGAAGTACAGTTAGCTTTTGATAATGTGTTTCCCAGGGAAAGGTTTGATTTTAGAACAGTGCATGTTCAAATGTTTGAACATTTTGTTTATGGAATATTAACAGAAAAAGGTAGACAACAATATAATTTTTATTTAAATCATGAGCACAAAGCTTAACAAATTACTTCTGTCAACTATTATCGCTTATATCAGTTTTTCCTATGTGGGATTAGCACAGCAGATTAACACAGATCAGGCATTAAGTTTAGAGGAATGCGTCCAGTATGCATTAGAGAATAATTACAATTTACGATCCACCCGATTACAGGAAGGGATAGCGGAAACGCAGGTGGGAGAAACGAGAGCTCAAGGATTGCCGCAGGCTAGCATCCGGTCAGGGATTAATTACAACTACGAAGTTCAGAAAGCATTTTTACCAAATGCAATTTTTGGACCTGATACAACAAGTAATGAACCTTTCGATCCAGATGGTTTTACTCCTGTACAGTTCAGTCCTAACTATGATGGCAACGCAAGCTTTTCTGTTTCCCAGCTAATTTTTGATGGTTCCTATTTTGTGGGACTTCAGGCAGCCAAAACTTTGAGAGAGCTCCGCCAAAAAGAAAGCAGTCAAACTGAAATTGAGACAGTTGAAGCTGTAACTAAGGCATACTACACTGTCTTGATAAATCAGGAAAGAAGCCAATTAGTCGATGCCAACATAAAACAATTAGAGGAATTATTAGGTGACACTAAAGCTTTAAATGAAAATGGTCTTGCAGAAGGTATAGATGTTGACAGGGTACAAGTAAATTTGAACAATACTAAAACAGAGAAGAATAAAATAGAAAGAGGTCTAAACTACGCATTCGACTTATTAAAATTCCAAATGGGATTGCCACTTTCTGAAGATATTTCTTTATCAGGAGATGTGAAAAACCTATCCTTAAATGTAACCGATTATTCTGCTCAGATTGAACAGTTCAATTACGAGCAACGAGTTGACTACAGAATTCTGAAAACCAATAAGGAATTGAACGAACTGGATTTGAAAAATAATAAAGCTACCCACTTACCAAAGTTGAGTGCAAATTTTAGTTATGGATACAATACTGGTGTAAATGAATTTAGTGAGTTATGGGACTTCAATGATAATTGGTTGAGTTTTGGAGCAGTAGGTATCAGTTTGCAGTGGGATTTGTTTACAGGATTAAGAAGATCCAATTTAATGCAGAGAAATAGAATACAGATTGAGCAAATTGAAATTCAGAAGCAGGCGCTTGAGAGCTCAATCGATCTTGAAATTAAACAGTTGCAAGATAACTTGAGAAGTGCAAAAGAAAGCCTTGAGGTACAGGATGATAATAGGAAACTGGCCAATAAGGTTTTCGACCAATCTCAAATTAAATATAACAATGGCGTAGGAAGCAGCAATGAACTGATCGAGGCAGAAACAGCACGAAAAACTGCAGAAACCAATTATTATAATGCATTGTATGATGCAGTAATTACACAGATAGAATTAGAAAAAGCATTAGGAACACTTTATTAATCAAAAAACAAGTGAAAATAATTTATACAGACATGAAAAACACCTTATTTTTAGCCTTCTCAGTCCTGCTTCTAGCCTCTTGCGGGGGTGAGTCCGATGTAGAAGTGAAAAAAGAGAAATTGGAGACGCTGAAGGCGGAAATCCAGGAAAGAGAAGTTGCAGTAAGAGAGTTAGAGAAAGAGATTGCACAAATGGATCCGCAGTTTGCCAAGCAAATGGATAAATCTGTTCTGGTGGAAACTAAAACACTGCAATCTCAACCGTTTGTCCATAAAATTCAGGTGCAGGGTGAGGTAGCTTCAAGGAAGAACATAGACATGAGCACTGAAACACCTGGAAGGGTAATACAGGTAAATGTGGAATCTGGTGATGTTGTAAAAAAAGGACAGACTTTGATTCAATTGGATGCGCAAAGTACGCGTAATTCTATGGAGGAATTGAAAACTGCTCTTGAGCTTGCCACTACAAAATTTGAAAAGCAGAAAAATTTGTGGGATCAGGAAATCGGTACCGAAGTTCAGTTTTTAGAAGCAAAGAATCAAAAAGAATCACTGGAAAGACAGCTGGAAAGTGCTCAAACCCAATTAGGAAAAGCCTATATCAAAGCACCATTTTCGGGCATTGTGAATGATGTAGTAACTAAAGTGGGAGAGTATCTTTCACCGGGAATGCCAGTTCTTTCCCTGGTAAGTCAGGAAGAAATGTATTTGAAAGCAGATGTGTCAGAAGAATATATTAATGATTTTAAAGTAGGAGACCCTGTAGAAGTTTACCTTCCTGCCACAAAGGATACTATTGTTACAAAAGTGAGTGCTATAAGCTATGTTATAAATCAAGCCAACAGGACTTTTCAGCTAGAGGTAAAACTAACCGACAAAATGCAAAGTCTAAAACCTAATCAATTTGCCAGGTTAGAACTAGTCGACTATCAAAGTCCGAAAGCACTTATTGTAGATTCTGAGGTAGTTCAGGAAGATAGTGAAGGTGAATTTGTATTTACTGTAGTAATGAGTGATAGCTTGAAACAAGCTAAAAAAGTGAGAATTGAACAGGGAGGAACTTATAATAATAAGACTGAAATTCTGACGGGCTTAAAGCCTGGCGATGTTGTAATCTCAGAAGGGTACCGAGAAGCAGTAGATGGGATTACTGTAAGAGTTTCAAAATAATTAGCCTTTTTTAAGCAAAAGTTTTATGAGTGAGCAAAAGAAAAAGAAGCTGGAGAAAGAGTTCGGACTGACTTCCATGTCTGTAAATAACCGAACTACGGTTTATGTACTAACTTTCATAATTGTTTTAATAGGAGTTTCTTCCTATATCAATCTTCCAAAAGAAAATTTTCCTGAAATAAGCCAGCCCACAATTTATGTAGGTACACCTCATCCGGGAAACTCTCCGGCTGATATGGAAAAACTGATCACACGACCTCTGGAGAAGGAAATTAATACTATATCAGATGTTGATAATATTAAATCTACCTCAGTTCAGGATTATTCTACCATCATTGTAGAATTTACTACAGATACGGATGTGGATGCTGCACTTCAGGAAGTAAAAGATGCAGTGGATAAAGCAAGGTCAGAATTGCCTTCTGACTTAAGGGATGAACCAAACGTTTTTGAGCTAAACGTATCAGAGTTTCCGATTCTAAATATCAATTTATCAGGTAATTATAGTCTTGAGACCTTAAATGGTTATGCCGAGTACCTTGAAGAGGAACTGGAGAAATTTCCTGAAATGTCAAAAGCTGAAATACGTGGAGTAGATGAAAAGGAAGTGAAAATTAAGGTAGATCCTTTGCAAATGGAAGCGAGGAAGGTAAGCTTCGCTGATATTGAAAATGCAGTTCAGGCTGAAAATATGACCATGTCTGGTGGGAATATTAAAACTGGTAAGATAAGACGAACCGTATCTATTTCTGGTGAATACAAAGATCCTAAGCAACTTTTAAACTTGATAGTGAAAAATGAAAATGGACGAATTGTTTATTTAAAGGATATTGCTGAAGTAGAATTTGACTACAAAGAGAAACAGAGCTACGCTCGCTTAAATAATGAAGCTGTAGTGATGGTGGATGCAGTAAAGAGAAGTGGAGAAAATTTATTAATTCTTACTGATAAAATATACGAATTAGTTGACAGAGCTAAAGAAGAGGTGTTTCCAGCCGATTTAGAGGTAGTTATTACAAATGATCAATCGCAGCAAACCCGAGATCAGGTAAGCAGCCTTGAAAACAACATTATCTCCGGTGTAATATTGGTCGTTTTAGTATTACTGTTCTTCCTCGGTACTAGGAATGCACTTTTTGTAGGTGTAGCTATACCTATGTCAATGTTTATGGCCTTCTTGATTTTGGGCGGTTTAGGCATTACTATCAATATGATTGTCCTTTTCTCTCTAATTATGGCATTAGGTATGCTGGTTGATAATGGAATTGTGGTAGTAGAAAATGTTTACCGATTAATGGAAGAAGGTTACACTGCTATCCAAGCCACTAAGATTGGTGTTGGGGAGGTAGCATGGCCTATTATCTCCTCTACCGCAACTACTTTGGCTGCTTTTTTACCTTTGGCATTTTGGCCAGGTATCATAGGGGAGTTTATGAAGTATTTGCCAATTACCTTAATCATCACACTTGGTTCCTCGCTATTCGTAGCTTTGGTTATCAATCCGGTTTTTATTGCCTCATTTATGAGTCTGGATAATGAGAAAGAGGTCAATCATAAAAAAGTGCTTCGAAATGCATTTATTTTTATAGGCTTAGGAATACTCTTTTTGGTATTGAGTCTGTTAGTACTCGATAATGTGACCACGCTTAATATTATAGGTAACCTCTTAATTTTATTTGGGGTTTTAGGTTTACTAAACACTTATGTTTTAATGCCGGGTTCCAGGTCTTTCCAAAAGAAAGTTTTACCTGCTCTCGATAACGTTTACAGTAGAACACTTAAGTATGCTGTTTTAGGAAGAAGACCATTTGTCTTCTTAGGGGGAACTGTAGTAGCTCTAGTTATTTCAGTTATTTTAATGGGCACCTTTACACCGGATGTACTTTTCTTCCCTGAAAATGAACCTAAATATGTTAATGTATTCATTGAGTACCCCGTGGGAACAGATGTGGAGCAGACTAACAAATTTGCAAAAAGGGTGGAGACTCAGGTGAAAGAGGTAATTGCGCCTTACATTGAAATTGTAGAATCTGTTGTTACTAATGTTGGACAAGGTGCTTCTGATCCCGGTGATCCTACTGCTGTCGGGCAGTCTGAAACTCCGAATAAGGGTAGAATAACGGTAAATTTTGTAGAATTTAAGTACAGGAATGGGGTTAACACCACAGACGTGATGAACAAAATCAGAGATGCGGTAAGTGACTACCCTGGTGTTGCCATTACAGTAGATAAAGATCAATCAGGTCCCCCAACAGGAAAACCTATTAATATAGAAATAAGCGGGGATGATTTTGATGAGTTAATTAATATATCCGATAGGCTTACATTATTTATTAATGATTTAAATATTTCAGGAATAGAAAAGTTACAATCCGATCTTGAAACAGGAAAGCCTGAGCTGAAAATAAATGTTAACCGTGAAAAAGCGAGAAGATTTGGGTTAAGCACATCTACTATTGCTAACGAAATCAGAACGGGTCTTTTTGGTAAAGAGATATCTACCTACAAAGAAGGAGAGGATGATTACGAGGTACAACTGAGATATTCTGATGAATACCGGTACGATGTAGATGCAATGATTAACAAGAAAATTACTTATCGGGATCAAGCTTCAGGTAAGGTAAATCAGGTTCCAATTAGCGCAGTTGCAGATATCGAATATTCAAGTACCTATGGTTCAATTAATAGAAAAGACATGGAGAGAGTGGTTACACTTTATTCGAATGTTTTAGATGGCTATAATGCCACTAATATAAATGAACACATTAAGGCCTCGGTGGAAGATTTTCAGGTTCCTAAAGGATACACTGTCAAGTTTACAGGGGAGCAAGAGGAGCAGGCTAAAGAAATGGAATTCTTAAGTGGAGCATTACTTTTAGCTGTATTCTTGATATTCCTGATAATAGTGGCTCAATTTAATAAAATGACAGCTCCTTTTATCATTATGAGTTCGGTGTTATTTAGTACTATTGGTGTTTTTCTTGGATTATTGATCTTCCAGATGGATTTCGTAGTGGTAATGACGATGATAGGTATTATATCATTAGCAGGTATCGTAGTGAATAATGCTATTGTTTTGATTGATTTTATTGAAATCAGTAAAACCAATATCAAAATGAATTTACCTGAAGGACAAGAGCTTACTTACGATGACGTGCAATCAGCAGTGATGGAGGCAGGAAAAACCCGTTTGCGACCTGTTCTTTTGACAGCTATTACTACTGTGTTGGGATTAATACCATTAGCCGTTGGTTTCAATTTTGACTTCATCGGATTGTTTTCTCACTTTGATCCTGATTTTTATATTGGTGGTGATTCTGTAATGTTTTGGAAACCTATTTGTTGGACTATTATATTTGGTTTAACGTTTGCCACTTTCCTAACATTAATAATTGTTCCGGTAATGTACTTACTAGCCAATAAGCTCAATGCCAAATTCGGAATAGGAAGATAAATAATATAAATAAAGAGGTGCAGTAAAATGCACCTCTTTCTCTTTTTATGTCAAAAATAGTTTTAATTCCTCTTGCTGCTGCAGTTTTCTTGCTCATAGACCTCTACGTCTACCAGGCTGTAAAAGTATCAGTCCAAAATTTATCCTCCTTAAGCAAAAATATCGCATTCGGAGTTTATTGGGGTTTTTCTGCCCTTACACTATTAGGCTTTTTTCTTTATCATTTTGCCAATCCAGATGCCTTTTCACGTGTGGCCAGGAGTTTCATGTTGGTGCTGGTTTTCATGAATTACTTATCCAAAACCTTTGCAGTAATTGTTTTGATTTTGGGTGATTTATATCGATTTGGTGAATGGACTTATACCACTTTACGAGATAAATGGAGTTCAGGAGTAGCTGATACAGCCGGAGAAAAGATTACACGCTCCCAGTTTATAGCCAAATCTGCATTGATCGCAGGAGGATTGCCTTTAGCGGCTATGAGTTTCGGCATCATTTCAGGTGCGCATGATTACCGAATCAGAAGAAAAACAATCGTACTTCCAAACCTGCCATCTGCTTGGGATGGCGTAAAAGTGGCTCAGATCTCTGATATCCATAGCGGTAGTTTCTGGAATAGAGTGGCTGTTGAAGGTGGAGTGGATATGCTGATGAGAGAAAAGCCAGATGCGATTTTTTTTACTGGCGACCTGGTAAATAATGAAGCCTCTGAGGTAGAGAATTATATTCCAATTTTCTCTAAGCTCAAAGCAGATTTGGGAGTTTATTCAACCTTAGGAAATCATGATTATGGTGATTATAAGCAGTGGAGTAGTGAAGCTGCTAAAAAGAAGAATTTAGACCTGCTTAAGGCTGCACATGGTCAAATGGGTTGGAATTTACTATTGGATGAGCATAGAATACTCGAAGTAGACAAAGAACCATTAGCTATTATCGGAGTGGAGAATTGGGGAGCCGGCAGATTTGCTAAATATGGTGATTTGCAAAAAGCATATGACGGTACGCATGATTTTCCAGCAAAAATTTTACTATCGCACGATCCAAGCCACTGGGATGCACAAGTTAGAAAAGATTACAAAGATATTGACCTTATGTTGGCAGGTCATACACATGGTTTTCAATTTGGTATTGAGGTCCCTGGCTTCAAATGGAGTCCATCGCAGTATGTATACGAGCAATGGGCAGGTTTGTATGAGGAAGACAGTCAACATCTATATGTCAACAGAGGGTACGGATATTTAGGTTACCCCGGCAGGATTGGAATACCTCCTGAAATTACCATTTTGGAACTTAAAAGGAAGGTTTAAGTGATTAAACCTTCCTTTCAATCTCCTTCAAATTCTCCATTTTTTTATTACGAAGGAAACCATTAATATCTTCAAAATGCTCTTTAACTCTCTTATTACCAAATTCAAATACTTTATTGGCTAAACCATCCAGGAAATCCCTGTCGTGAGAAACCAGGATCAAAGTACCTTCAAAAGCCCTCAATGCATCTTTTAAGATTTCTTTTGTCTTAATATCCAAATGGTTAGTAGGCTCATCCAGTATTAATAAATTTACTGGCTGAAGCAGAAGCTTAATCATTGCCAAACGGGTACGTTCACCCCCGGATAAAACTTTCACTTTCTTTTCAATGGCATCGCCTCCAAACATAAAAGCTCCCAACATATCTTTAATGCTGGTTCTAACATCTCCCTTTGCAATATTATCTACAGTTTGGAAAACGGTAAGGTCACCATCTAACAAAGCAGCCTGATTTTGTGCAAAATAGCCAATCATACTATTATGCCCCACTTGTAATTCACCGTCATAGTCGATTTCGCCCATAATGGCTTTTACCAGGGTAGATTTACCTTCTCCATTCTTGCCCACAAAAGCAATTTTTTCTCCACGGGCTATGGTTAAAGAAACATCTTTAAACACCACATTACCTCCGTAACTTTTGCTCAAACCCGAAGCTATTACGGGGTAATTACCTGAGCGTGGGGCTGGGGGAAACTTAAGGTTCAAAGCAGCGGTATCAACTTCATCTACTTCAACAATTTCCATTTTTTCCAGCATTTTAACTCTGGACTGCACCTGTAATGTTTTGGAATAGGTGCCTTTAAACCTATCGATAAATGTTTGTATTTCAGCTATTTGTTTTGCTTGATCATCAAATTGCTTCTGCTGTTGCTCACGTCTTTCTTTACGAAGTTCCAGGTAGTGGGAATAATTCGTTTTATAATCGTAAATTCTTCCTTGAGTTAACTCTATGGTCCTGTTGGTAAGGTTATCTACGAATGCCTTATCGTGGCTAATTACCATTACAGCTTTGGCATTGATTGTCAGAAAATCTTCCAGCCATTGCACCGATTCAATGTCTAGGTGGTTTGTAGGCTCATCCAATAGGATAAGATCTGGCTTTTTTAGTAGGATTTTAGCTAATTCAATGCGCATGCGCCACCCACCACTAAATTCAGAGCTAGGCCGGTTGAAATCTGCTCTTGAAAACCCTAATCCTAATAAAGTTTTCTCCACCTCAGCATCTACGTTCACTTCATCTACGCTGTAAAATTTTTCACTAAGTTCTGAAACTTGCTCAATTATTTTGCTATAAGCATCTGATTCGTAATCAGTTCTGGTCTCTAATTGCTCGTTACACCAGTCAATTTGCTTTTTCATTTCCAGCAGGACGGAAAACGCCTTAGAAGCTTCTTCAAAAACCGAACAATCATCTTCAGTGAGCAAATGCTGAGGCAAATAAGCTATGATGGCATCTCCGGGAGCTGAAATTTTTCCGTGAGTAGCTTTGCTGGCTCCGGCTATTATCTTTAGCAGCGTTGATTTTCCTGCGCCATTTTTACCCATTAAGGCAATACGATCGCTTTCATTAATATTAAAAGTAATATTATTAAATAGGGTTGTGCCACTAAATTCTACACCTACTGCATCTACTGAAATCATACATTATCAAATTTGTCGCAAAGGTATTAATAAATTGATTCAGATAGTTCAATCTCAAAAAAGTTTATGCAGATATATAAATAGACTATGGCAGACTTAATGAGCTTTGAAAATTTTATCTACTTCAACAATACCTATGTAAATCAAATAAGGATGTTTATCGTATACAAAAAAGCGCTTCGTTTCAATTTTAAATGAATTTGGAGCATTAAAACATTTAATTTTTTTGATTATGAGATCAATATGGAATGGTTCAATCAGTTTTGGTTTAGTGTCAATTCCTGTCAAACTTTATTCTGGTTCGGAGGATAGAAGGATTGATTTAGATATGCTTGATAGTGCTGATAATGAGAGGATTAGATATAAAAGGATTAATGAGAAAACGGGAAAGGAAGTTGAGTGGAAGGATATAGTTAAGGGATTTAAAAAAGATGATGAATATATCATACTGGAAGATGAAGACTTTGAACAGGCTAACGTAAAGAAAAGTAAGACGATTGATATTGAGGAATTTATTGAGGAAGATGATGTGGCGGAGGTTTTATTCAAGAAGCCTTACTTTATAGAGCCTCAGAAAGAGGGCAAGAAATCATATAACCTATTGAGAGATGCACTTAAAAAAACCAATAAATTAGGAGTAGCTACTTTTGTAATGCGTCAGAAAGAGCACCTTAGCATGATTGGTGTTTATGAGAAGGCTTTAGTACTTCATGTAATTCGGTTTGCAGACGAAATAAGGCCAACTTCGGAATTGAAACTGCCTGATACTAAAGTCTCGAAAAAAGAGGTAGACATGGCCTTGTCACTGATAGAGCAGCATACTACTGCTTTCAAATTCAGTAAATATAAGGATGTATACAATAAGCAGTTAATGAAAATAATCGAGAATAAATCTAGCGGCAAGAAAACAAAACCTAGGAAAGTTGATAATACTCCTACACCTGCTAAGGATTTAATGGCACAATTAAAAGCCAGTTTAGAAAAGAAGAAAGCCAAAGCATCCTAAATTATGAGTCTTGATCTTTACAATGAGAAAAGGAGATTTGACAAAACCCCGGAGCCTGAAGGCAGATTTGATCTGAAAAATGGATTGCGTTTTGTAGTGCAACGCCATAAAGCTTCCAGACTTCACTATGATCTTAGATTGGAGATGGGTGGAGTTCTAAAAAGTTGGGCTGTACCGAAAGGCCCCTCAATGAATGCATCGGATAGGCGATTAGCTATTCATACAGAAGACCACCCAGTAAAGTATCTCACTTTTCAAGGCACCATTCCAAAAGGTAACTACGGAGCAGGCGAAATGACTATTTGGGATTCAGGAATTTTCGAATCAGCACTTGATCATCCAAAGGATATTGAACATGACTTACTGCAGCAATACCAAAAAGGCGATTTAAAATTGAATTTTCATGGGAATAAGCTGAAGGGGAAATTCACTTTAGTAAGGACAAATTCTGGTGATAAGGAGAATCAATGGCTGCTGATTAAGAAGAAAGATGATTACTCAACTCACCTTTCTTATAATGCAGAAAATTTCACATCGCTTGACCCTTCTAAACAAGAAATTGCTTATCAACCCAAACAGAAAAATTTAGATCCCGGAAATTTTATTAGTCCAATGCTGGCTACTCCAGCTAAAGAAATTTTTGATGATGCAAAGTGGATTTATGAGCTAAAATGGGATGGATACCGTATAATGGCGCATATTAGCAATGGAGAAGCCAATTTGTTTTCCCGAAATGGAGTGGCTTACAGTGATAAATTTAAGCCAGTAGCGAAGGAGTTAACTTCTATTCCCCACGATGCAGTTTTGGATGGAGAAATAGTAATTGTTGACAAAGAAGGTCTTCCTGATTTTCAAAAACTGCAGAATTATGACCCGGAAAAAACTGATGGAACGCTGCGATATTACGTCTTCGATTTACTCCATCTTAATGGCCTAGATACAATTTCTTTAACGCTGAAAGAAAGAAAAAGTCTTCTCCCTGAGCTACTTAAAGGACTAGATAATGTGCTCTACTGCGATCATCTTGAGGGGATGGGAAGTGTATTTTATAATAGGGCCATTGAGGCGGGAATGGAAGGAGTGATTGCCAAAAAAGCTAATTCTCATTACTTTCCAGGATTAAGAACTGACAACTGGCTGAAAATCAAATCAATTGAAAGTGCTGAAGTACTAATTTGTGGATACACGGACTCTGTAAAAGGTAGTAAATTATTTGGATCTCTGATATTAGGTTCTTTAAATAATGGGGAATTAGTGTATGTAGGTAATTGTGGTTCCGGATACGATAATAAAGAGCAAAAATACCTCCAGAACAAACTTGAAACATTGCAAAAAAAAGATAATCCTTTCGGTAAGAAACTGAACCTGAAAGGTCGTAAACCTAATTGGGTGCAGCCTAAATTAATTTGTGAGGTTAAGTATTCTGAAATCACCAAAAGTGGATTGATGCGTCACCCCATTTATAAAGGACTGCGAAATGATAAGGACATAGTAGAACTCACTACTGCTGGTCAAGTAGAAGAGGGAATGAAGAAGAAAGTTTCTGCAACTTCAAAGTCGAAAGGTCAGGCAGAAGGAGCTTTACAAATTGGAGGTGTCCAGGTAAACCTCACTAATCTGGATAAAATCTACTGGCCTGATGAAGGGATCAGGAAGTATGATCTGATAGATTACTACCTCAATATTTCTGAAACTATTTTGCCTTATTTGATTGACAGGCCTCAGAATATGCACCGTCATCCAAATGGTATTAAGGAAAAGAGCTTTTTTCAGAAAGACAATGAAACATTGCCAGATTGGATAGAAACCTATCCGGTATACTCAAAGTCCACTGATAAAACTATTGATTATATGCTTTGTCAGAATGAGGCTGCGTTGCTGTATATGGCGAATTTAGGTTGTATAGAAATTAATCCCTGGAGCTCCCGGGTGAAATATCCAGAAAACCCTGATTTCACAGTAATTGATATTGATCCATCAGAGAAAAATACCTTTATAGAGGTAATTGAAGTGGCGCAAGCTGCAAAGGTGGTATTAGATATAGCTGGAATTTCAGGCTTTTGCAAAACCTCAGGCTCCAGTGGAATGCACGTATACATACCATTGGGAGCCCAATACAGTTATGAAGAGGCCAGGGATTTTACTAAATTATTGTGCTATTATATCCATGAGAAGACGAATCCATTGACTAGCATGGATAGGGCTGTAAAGAACAGAAAGGGTAAAATATACCTAGATTATATGCAGAATAGACAAGGACAAACACTAGCTAGTGCCTACTGTGCAAGGCCACGACCGGGAGCAACGGTTTCTGCGCCACTGCAGTGGAAAGAAGTGAAGGAGGGACTTGATAAGCATGATTTTACTATTTTTACTATGCCAGAACGTATTGATAAGCTTGGTGACTTATTTTCTCCTGTTTTGGGGAAAGGAATAAATATGGAAAAGACTTTAAACAAGTTAGAAGATAATTGAAAAATGATAGTTAATACAACGAACAAAGGTTGGGAAATTATTTCGCAATATGCACACGGATTACTGGCAGGCCGCATAGCTGCTCAAATACATCCAAAATACAGGCCTGTTCAGTGGGTAGAAACTTTGACTGCAGTGATTGAGCATGATGATAAACAAATTGACTTAGGAATTCAGTCATGTCTGTCTGATAGTGGTGTGCCGCTGGATTTTACCCTTAGCAAAGCTGAGCCTCAGGAAATGGTTGTTCAAAGAGCGCAAGGTTTAATGGAACTTGCACTCAATAAGTCGAGATGGATTGCACTCCTCATTTCCTGTCATCTGGATTTTTTGTATAACAATGAAAATGCAGGGGAGGAGTTGAAAGGCTTTTTAAAAGAAGGTTTAAATTTCCGTAAAAAAGCGGCCAAAAAGTTTGACTTAACAGAGAAAAAAATCCAGGAATATTATCAGATACTAAAGTTTAGTGACAGACTATCATTAATTCTTTGTAAAAACGAAATCCCGGAAAAAGGAAGAAAATTAGAAATCAATAAAAGTATTAATGATCAGACGTTTTATGTAAGTAAGAATGAAGAAAATCAGATAACTATAGATCCCTGGTGTTTTAAGGATCAGTCTTTCGACCTGTCAGTTGAAACAAGATATGTGAAGCAAACTACTTTTCGTTCGGGTGATGCACTAAAAAGTACATTAGATAAGACGGAGGTGACTTTAAAAGATTTCAGAATTGCAATAGAAAAAAAGTAAAGCAGTTAACAAAAAGACTGAAAACTCATTAGTAGTACCACCCTGCAATAATGATTGTATTGTGTAGTAAAGAAAGTAATTGCGTAAATTCTATTAATATTTTTAAGTAGCTGGTAAATGCTCATATTAAATATCTACCTTTGCGCACTAATTTTGAAAATACCCGGATGAAACGTATTAACGAATACAAGAAGTTGTTTAATGTAGAAGGTGCAATTGATTTAAAAGAACTTAAATCAACGTACAGAAACTTAGTGAAAGAATGGCATCCTGATAAATTTCAGGCAGGAGATAGCAGAGCAGAAGAGGCAGAAGTAAAGAGTCGTCAGATTACGGACGGTTATCATTTCTTAATCAGCATAGCACCAGAAACAAAAGCTGCTAATTTAGAGGAGTACACTAAAACAACTACAGAATCAGGTATTCTGGATTTCAGACATAAGGGTTTATTGCTCGAAGTCTCATTTTTAGATGGCACTACTTACGAATATTTCGGAGTTAATAAAAATATGTATGGTAAATTAGCCAATTCTGACAAACCGTACAGGTTTGCCAAGCGCAATATCTTTAATAACTTCTTGTACAGAAAATCTAAGAAAGCTAATGAAAAAGAGGCGGTCTAAAATTAGAACTTCTTTTTTCAATTTTTGCAAAAAATAAATTTGGAAACTTTTATTAGTAATTTCTAGTAAATCATTGACTCGATAATAAAAAATTTACTTCAGACCTGATCAGTACAAATAGGAACAAACGTCATATAGTCTATTGAGATTTTAAACATGGTTTGTGGTTTTTTATTAATTTGAAATCCAAGTATTGACTGCCTTATTTTCTAGGATATTTTTAAATCAGTTCTTGAATTTGCATAAAAGCGTCACAATAATACTGGTATTTGTAGCAAGCTTCCATTTGATTGCGTAACAGGCAATTTTAGTAGTATAAATTTCTTTCTAAGAGTATGTTCCTCTCCTTTAATCATAACTTAAAATAGATTTTATAGCTGTTCTTGCTGGGGTTAAGGATTGTCAAGATTTATAAAAAGAAAATTTTCCTTTCCACTTTAACTTGTTTAGTTGATAAATTTTATTCTATTATTTATATTAATTGAAATTATTTAATTATATTTATCAAAATGATTTTCCAATCTTAAAATCAGATAGATATGATTTTCAACCTTTCTAAAGACCGCAAATTTTCGAATGGAATTACAAATTTTGTTCCCTTAGGTAATCATCCTTCTTTTTCACCGGAGCAAAAACTCACAATAGAGGCACATCTCCCATTCTCCAAAACCGAAAAAATAGAGCAAATATGGGGAACATTAGGGTGGAAAGATGATCAATTGTTTGAAGAAAACGGAACGTTGCAATTCTCGAAAGATGGCAATCTTACTGATGCTAGTGGTGCTACTTTGCAACAAATAAAAATGCTTTACGACATTTACCCTGAAATTCCGGTTAATGGAAACCGGGTACGGGAAAGGTATATTGATCTGAACAATTTAGCGATTAACACTCCGCCTAATATCACTTTGAAAGATATGAAGGATTTGCGCTTAGATTTGTTTTTAGATAATAATGAAGGTGCAGTTGTATTTATTCAACATAGTGCTGTTGCAGACCACAGTGAAGAGGATGCTTTTATTGAATATGTTTCACCGCAACCAACTGATGACAATAATCGGTTGGATCAACGAAATCGGTTGACTTTTCATATCCCTTTTCAGTTTAAAAAGAAGCTGAAGCCAAATGGGGTTGACAGCACCCAGGA
The DNA here is from genome assembly GCA_963803685.1 of uncultured Cytophagales bacterium. Taxonomy (GTDB): domain Bacteria; phylum Bacteroidota; class Bacteroidia; order Cytophagales; family Cyclobacteriaceae; genus Marivirga. Next base: position 4,327,664 of record CAWDNW010000001.1, on the reverse strand, counting down.
TTCTCGAAATCTGATCCCGGTAAATTACCTGGAGATATCAGATGAGAAACCAGAAAAACTTACTGATGAGACCGGAAACATTATTGAACTCGAAGAAACCGGCTTTATTATTAAAGTACTCACTTTTATTAGAAAAGCTCGAACTCCAGAGGAAGCCCTCAAAGGAATTGGAGCAAACATTGCCAAACAAACTGGTAAACCTATTTTTAAAACACAATTAGATAAATTCGGGCAAGACAAATACGCTCTCCTTAAATTTGCACCTGAAATAAATATTGAAGATGAAGAAGGTCAATTTGTGAAGGTAGTAGATGCATCTGCCATCAATTTATCTGCTAAAACCCTTCTATTAATTCATGGGACTTTCAAAGATACTTATGGGACCTTCGAAGATTTTATCACCAAAAAATATGGAGGTACCCATCATAATTTCCTGAATTATCTGATTGCTAATAAGATTTACGACCAGATTCTGGCTTTTGATCACCCATATTTCTGGGACACACCTGAGGATAATGCCAATTGGCTTATAGATAACTTCTTTAAAGATACTTGTTTCGAAAGCGGCAAATTAGATATAATGGGTGCTAGCAGGGGAGCGCTCCTAGGAATGTACTTAGCCACAGATACTAAAATGGCGGATCATCTGAAACCACATAAATTATTATCTTTTTCGGGGGGAGCAAGCGGTTATATAGAATCTGTAGCAGGGTTATCAAAATGGATTTCAATTTTAAAAATGAATGCGCCCATGCCGGTTCAGAAGCTGTTGTTAGGTATTGCCAGTATCGGGTTAAATTACGTGCACAAAAATTCTGGTCTGGCGGCCTTAAAACCAGGGAGTGCTTTTTTGGAAAAAGTATATAGTCAGCCATTACCCAGTCCGGTTTATTTTAAATCAATGGTGGCTGATTGGCACAGACAGTTAATAACCGGTAAAGGTTGGCTTGATATAGGTATGAAAAGAGCTTTAGCCTCGGGTATCGATACGGTAATTAAGTTGTTTTTAGGTTGGGAAAATGATTGGGTGATAGGATCAGCTGATCAACGCAAATTGCCCCAGGGCCTAAATTCAAACCCACAACCCTCTTTTGAATATAAAAGTATGCATGGAAAGTACTTTATTCCGGGTTACTCCAGAAGAAAAATAAATGGGAAATGGGAAAGTGTGGATATTTATCATGAAATACTTAGCTTTTTAAAAAGCAACTGATCTCATGAGTAAATGTGGTGTCATGTGATCATTGTAAATCAAAGAAGAGCTTACACACTCTATTTTACTGACAAGTAATTTTTTTACTAATGCATATTTTATTGTAGATTTATTATCTTTATCCACAGATGTAGCATTTAAATCTATTTTATTTATTATGAGATCCTATTTTTACCTACTTTTCGTCATTGCATTTTCAACTGTATTGGCCTGTCAATCACCAGGCAATAGGGAATTAAATGCAGTCAGAGATCTTCACAATAATTTAGTCGATCAAAGAAAATATACTTATGAAGTAGCCTATTCAGAAGGATTTCTACAGGAAAATCCAGCTTTCAAGCTCTTTGGTACAGGTAAGTTGACAAGACATGGAACTAATAGTCTCTCTCGCTTCTATTTTGGTTTGGAAAAGAATCAAAAGGAGCATGCCTTTTTTATGATTCACAACAATGGCCATTATACTGAGCACATCAAAAGTGTATTGTTTGATGAATCTAGTGCAGATTTTTTAGCCGATTCATTGCAAAGTGCTATCTTGTTAAACCCCAATTTATTGATGAGCCTTGCTGAAAATGAGGAACGATTAGAGGTAAATGAAGGTGCTGAGGGAATACATTATGAATTTTATAATGAGTTAGCGAAAAGGTTAATCATCATTGAAGCAGATCAAAAAAATGAATCAATTAGAAAAATCAGTATAAAAAAAAAGATATCCGGAAATCGAGATTATCTCAGAACATGGCACTTTCGTTACTTGAATGAAAATGATTTCAAAGAACAATTATCGATTTGCGAGCAAAAGTTTGAAAGTGTCAATAGAAAGTTTTTGTAACTTAACGGAGATATTATTACCTAGTAAACTAACAATTAGACTTAATGATTTTCACCTTCCAATTATGATGCAGTATGTTTAGTGAAACAGAGATCGCCATTATTTTACAAGATAAATCTATTGATAAGGTTGTAGAGCAATTGAAAAAGAACTTTACCGAAAAAGAGGCGCCCTATTTAACTTTAAGCAATCACGACTTTTTTGCACTAATACTTTTAAGCCCTGAAGTGGGGTTAAAGCTAGCTGATAACTCTATAAGTCTGTCAGAAGAATTATCTCTTCAGAAAAAAGCCAGAAAATACTCCAAAGGAGGATTTTTTCTATCCAAAGATCCGGTAGTGGGATCTTTAAAATTTTTAATCAAAAATTTTAAATCATGGGAAGATGAATTCTATGAAGCCATTCAAAAATGTTTTTTAATATTAGTTAAGCCCACCAACCACCAAATTATAAATGATACCAACATCAGTTTTGAAAATAAAGTGATGCAATCACCCTATTTGCTCATCAGGTTTATTTCTTCTTTGTTTCTGGATAATATTGAAGATATTTTGAACCCGGGAATGCTTAAAAAAGTAGAATATGATAAATTAATAGAGATAGGAGATAAAACTAGTCTTAATAATTACCTTATTTTTAAGGAATTTACTTCAAAATATCACTTAAAATGATACTTTTATAAGGTTTTAGCATAATTATTGTACCTTTGAAGATTGTAAATAATCGGACTTTTGCACAGGCGCTATAATTTATGAGATTATTATTTGTTTTCATTTTTTCTCTCTTAGTGGGATTACCCTCTGTGCAAGGGCAGGTTTTTAATCCGTGGGGGCCGCCACCCAACGATTTAGATATCCAACCTAATTTGTTTCGTAAAATTCTAAATCATTTCTCTGCAGAAGTCGCAGTTGGTTATGGGAATACGCGCTACAGGCAAAATTTAGATTCATATTCCTTATATAGCAATAATGATCAATTATTGATTTTGGCTAACGATAGTGCTACAAACCAGACAATTGGCATAAATAACTGGCTTAACAATCCAATGAGAACCGACACTTTTAGTACTGGTGGTGCTATCCGATACGATCCCAATAACAGCACAGAACAAGATCCCAATGCAGCATACCTAATTGAAGATGGAGAGAAAAGACTGACAGGAGGAGCACATGCCATACCTGTCCATCTTAAAATTCATTTTAATTACGACAGGTACAGGTTGGGTGCAGGTGCCACATTGGAGTTAAATACTTCCCCAAAAGTAGACTTAAAAGGGTATCCCGATTATATAGCTGGTTATGATACTGATTTGTCAACCTTTTTTACACAAAAATACTATCTCACAGGGGGCGTCCGTTACTGGGACTGGTGGGATTTTTCGTATTACGCAGATGTAGAATACGGGAAATTTAGATTGCCTAACCGATCCTTCCCTTCGCAATTTGTTTCAGAAAATAGTTATTGGAATATTGCCTTTCCTGTAGAGAAGAATTTGTCTAAATATTTCCGTTTTGTAATGAGGCCTTCAATTGATTTAAAATCTATAAATACAGTGATTCCTACAGGAGAAACCATCAAAACAAATATGTGGAATTTGCAATTCCAGGTTGGTATTAGGGTGAGTTTTCCTTTGTACAAAAATTGTCCTATCAGTAATTGTGAGGCACAGAAAGAGCACAATCATGTCGACAAGAAATTTAGAGGGCAACCTATATATGAGGTTCAAAACCCTAAGGTAGGTGAAAATCATCCCTATTTAGCAACTCAAAAAAGAGGTATTTTTGGATTTTTGAAACGAAAATGAAATCATTAATTTTACCCTTGCTTGATTAAAATTCAGTAAATTGCAGTTTAAATTAGATTATTAGTAATACACTTATGGCTCAAGGAGAAAACGAAAATATAATCCCGATTTTTATCGAGGATGAAATGAGAGTAGCTTACATTGATTATTCAATGTCTGTAATTGTTTCCAGAGCACTTCCTGATGTTAGGGATGGGCTTAAACCAGTTCACAGACGTATTTTATATGGCATGCAGGATTTAGGGCTTTCTTATAATCGTCCTTATAAAAAGTCTGCCAGAATTGTTGGAGAGGTTTTAGGTAAGTATCACCCTCATGGTGATTCTGCAGTTTATGACACGATGGTTCGTATGGCACAGCATTGGTCCTTACGTTACCAATTAGTAGATGGCCAGGGAAACTTTGGTTCTATCGATGGAGATTCTCCTGCCGCTATGCGTTACACAGAAGCAAGACTGAAAAGAATTGCAGATGAGATGTTAGGAGATATCAATAAAAACACTGTTGATTTCCAACCTAACTTCGATGATTCCTTGAAGGAGCCATCGGTGCTTCCCGCAAAAGTTCCGAATCTTTTGTTAAATGGAGCTTCCGGTATTGCCGTGGGGATGGCTACTAATATGGCACCCCATAATTTAACAGAGGTGGTTGACGGTATTACAGCCTATATTGATAATCCTGAAATTGAAATTAGTGAATTAATGGAGCATATTACTGCTCCTGATTTCCCTACAGGTGCCATGATTTATGGTTACCAGGGTGTACGTTCTGCCTTTGAAACAGGTCGTGGACGAATAGTAATGCGTGCCAAAGCCGAAATTGAGGTATTAAAATCCGGCAGAGAGCAAATTATCGTTTCAGAGATACCGTATATGGTGAATAAGGCCAATATGATTGAAAAAACGGCCGGCCTAGTTAATGAAAAGAAAATAGAAGGCATCTCAGATATTAGAGATGAATCAGATAGAGATGGTCTAAGAATTGTTTACGACATTAAAAAGGATGCTATTCCTAATGTCGTCCTAAATAATCTTTACAAATATACGCAGCTCCAAACTTCATTTAGCGTAAACAATGTGGCGCTGGTCAAAGGCAGACCAGAAACATTAAACTTAAAGGATTTAATCGTTCACTATGTAAACCACAGACATGAGGTGGTTATCAGGAGAACGGAATATGAATTGCAAGAGGCTCAGAAAAGAGCTCATATTCTACAAGGTTACCTGATTGCACTTGATAATTTAGACGCTGTAATTAAATTAATTCGTGAGTCCAGGGATCCTGAAGTGGCTAAGAATGGTTTAATGGAAAACTTTGAGTTATCCGAAATTCAAGCCAAGGCAATTTTGGATATGCGTTTACAGCGTTTAACTGGTCTGGAAAGAGAAAAAATAGTTTCTGAGTATGAAGAGATCATGAAATTGATTGAATACCTGGAAAGTATTTTAAATAATGAAGAATTGAGAATGCAGATCATTAAAGATGAGTTGCAGGAAATGAAGGATAGATATGGTGATGAAAGAAGGACTGAGGTAGTTCATAGTGCTGAAGAATTCACTGATGAAGATATGATCCCTAATGAAGAAGTAGTAATAACAATTTCTCATCAGGGTTATATCAAGCGGACACAATTAGTAGAATATAAAACGCAAGGACGAGGAGGAGTTGGTTCTAAAGGTGCCGGTTCTAAGACAGATGATTTCACTGAATTACTTTTTGTAGCCAAGACGCATAATTATCTTTTGATTTTTACTGAATTAGGTAAAGTGTACTGGATAAAAGTATACAGGTTGCCTGAAGGCTCTAAAACCTCTAAAGGAAGGGCCATTCAGAACCTTATTAATATTGAGCCAAATGATTCAGTGCGAGCAGTAATCAATGTAGATAATTTGACAGATGAGGATTATATCAATAATAACTTCCTGATCATGTGTACTCAAAAAGGTACCATTAAGAAAACTACTTTAGAAGCCTATTCAAGACCACGTACTAATGGTATTAATGCAATTACAATTAATGAGGGTGATAGGTTACTCAATGTAAAAATGACCAATGGTGACAATAATATAATTATTGCCGCAAGATCTGGCAGAGCTATCAGATTCCATGAGAGCAATGTCCGTCCAATGGGTAGAACTGCCGCTGGTGTAAGAGGTATTACATTAGCTAATGAAGAGGACTATGTGGTGGAAATGGTAGCGATTACACGTGAGAATGCCAACTTGTTGGTAGTTTCCGAAAAAGGTTATGGAAAGCGGTCTGACATAGAAGCTTATCGAGTAACAAAACGGGGAGGAAAAGGTGTGAAGACATTAAATGTTACTGAGAAAACAGGCTCTTTGGTGGCTATAAAGGAGGTGATTGATACTGATGATTTAATGATTATTAATAAATCTGGTATTACAATTCGTATGGCTGTTGAAACCTTACGAGTGATGGGACGTGCAACACAAGGGGTACGTTTAATTAAAATTAATGAAACTGACAGTATTTCTTCAGTAGAAAAGATTGAAAAAATTGAAGGAGAAGAAGAGGAAATAGAAGATATTACCAACAGTGAAGAGGGTAATGATGAAGAAGAAAAATCAGAGGAATAAAAATAACTATTTGTATTAAAATTGTAATTTTCTAATTTTAGACCAAATAGACGATTGATAGGGAATCGTTATAAACTTTTAAACAGATAAAGATAAAATGAAGAAACTCACATTATTTTTTGCCATGACTTTCATGTTGAGTGTGGCATTTGCACAAAATTCCAATGTTAGAAAAGCAGAAAGTGCTTTGGAAGATGGCGAATTATCAGAAGCTAAAACGCTGATAGATGAGGCAAGTAAAAATGAAAAGACTAAAGATGACGGTAAAACATGGTATATAAAAGGGACCATTGAGCAAGCCATAGTAAATAAAAACTATTCTGATAAAATGCTGAAAGAAGCTGTTAGTAGTTATGAGAAGGTGCTGAAGATGGAAAAAGAAGGGTCTAATTATCACACACTTACTCAACTTAAAATAGAAGAGTTGTGGGGTACTTACATCAATAAAGGTTCTGTTAATTTTACTAATGCAAACAGAATGTTAGATAATGATTCTACTGAGCAGGCTAATGATGAATTTACGCAAGCTGTAAAATCTTTCGAGACAGCCTTATTGGTTTTGCCGGAAGATACTTTAGCTACGCTGTATGCAGGTATTGCTGCACAGCAAGTGAAGGATAATGAGAAAGCGATGAAGTATTTCTATAGGTTAATTGATTTAGGAAATCATAACAAGGAAATTTACAATACGCTGATCTCGATGGAGAGAATAGTAAATAAGGATGACGAAGCAGCCTTAGAGTTAATCAATAAGGCTAAAGTACAATTCCCTGATGAACGTGATTATGAAAAGCAGGAAATTGCTTTACTTATTCAAACAGAACAGGTTGATAAGGCGAAAGATAAACTGACAGAGGCAATTGAAAAAGATAAGACTAATCCAGACCTGTATTTTAATCTTGGTTATTTATACGAAGAGTTAGAACAACCAGAAAAGGCAGCTGAAGCTTATTTGAAGGCAATTGAGATCGATCCTGACTACTTTGATGCGGTTTATAATTATGCAGTATTCAATTATAACATAGCTGCAGATATGTTTACTAAAGCTGCAAATATGAACTTACAGGACTATAAGAAAAGTGGTAAAAAGTTAGAAGACAGCGCTAAGGTTTATCTGAAAAAAGCAAAACCATACTTTGAAAAGTCTTTAGAGTTACGTCCTGATGAAATGCAAATTATTGAAACTCTTCAAACTGTATATTCAAGATTAGGTGAAAAAGTAAAAGCAGAAGAAATGATGGATAAAGCAGATGCACTTAGAGCCGGAGGCAACTAAAAAACTTTTAATTAGTATAAAAGGTTACTTGTTCAAGTAACCTTTTTTTTTGGAATAAATTTTTATGAATAAATTGGAATTAGCCACATTAGGTGCAGGATGCTTTTGGTGTATTGATGCTGTTTTAAGAAAATTAAATGGTGTTGAAGAAGTTCGTTCAGGTTTTTCTGGAGGATTTATTAAAAATCCACCTTACAGAGAAGTTGTTACCGGAAGGACAGGGCATGCGGAAGTAGCACAAATATCTTTTAACCCCGAGGTCATTAGCTACAAGGATATTTTAGAGGTTTTTTGGCAAACTCATGACCCAACAACACTTAACAGGCAAGGCGCTGATGTAGGCACTCACTACAGGTCAATTGTTTTAACCCATTCTGAGGAACAGTTGAAAATTGCTCAGCAGATGAAGGAAAAGATGGACAGTTCTGGCATATTCGATGACCCAATCGTTACAGAAATAAAACCCTTTGAAGCATTTTATCCTGCCGAAGATTATCATCAGGATTTTTACAATAACAATCAGGAGCAACCTTATTGTGGTTTTGTTATAAAACCCAAAGTGGATAAGCTTAAAAGACTTTTTGCCGAAAAGTTGAAGTAATCGTTAATTTGAATTGATATGGTTCATTTATTTTGTAGTGATGCAAAATAAGTACTGGATTTCTCTTCGGGTTACTTAAGAGCACACATCTTTAATTGGTGTTGTGATTTTATTAGAAAAGAACAGTTTTTATGCCTTTTATTAGAAATTACTGACTGATGACCACAGAGATACCTGAATTATTCAATTAAGCTAAACCAAATTTCATCCCCGGGCTTTAATTGTGCAATTATATCCAGATCTTCGTCAATTATATTACCGATCCTTGGGTAACCCCCTGTAGTTTGGCCATCAGCCAATAATATAATCGGATTTCCTTGCCGTGTCACCTGGATGGTCCCTGGAATAATGCCAGATGAAATTAATTCCTGATCTATTTCAATGGAGGGAAATTTTGATAAAAGTTGACACCCCATTCTATTGCTCTGCTGGCTAAGCCTATGACCTCTACTAAAAAATTTTCCAATAGTTTCTCTACTAAACCAGTCGAACTCAGGACCAGCTATTAGCCTTACTCGCATTACATTCGAAAAGGCTGGAGGATACAAATTATTTATAGGTTGTGGTTTGCTCCTGTTTTGTGCAATTTTTATAATAGAGCCTTTGCTTAGGAGACTTTCTGGTGTTAATTCTGTTGGGTTAAAAGAAGCAGCACTTGCACTGCCTAGCCATTTTTCGACCTGCCATGCTCCTGCAATGGCAATGTAAGCACGGCAACCAGATTCAACCTTACCAAAGCTCAAATGTGCATTTTCAGGTACTTCAATCAGTTCGTAATTTTTTATTGCCTTTTGATTGAGTGTCGGGTTTAGATTGGCTCCTGTGATAGCAAGGAAACAGCTTTTTGTAAAATCCAGTTCTGGCCCGAGTATGGTTACTTCTATTACCGGGCAACCATCATTATTCCCTACAATTTTATTGGCATCATTAGCAGCTTTCCTATCTAATGCTCCACCTTGTGGAACCCCTTTATTTTGGAACCCATTTCTACCTTGGTCTTGCAGTGTAGAATACATCCCTGGTTTTAGTACATGTACTTGAAGTTCATCCATAAAAATCCTCATTAGTTAATTCACCTGATGCATGTTGCTCATTAATTTCCATGTACTCAGATTCATCTACTTGGTAGAACTGCACAGTGTCTCCCATCTCTAGTAAAAAAGGGTCAGCTTTTGCAGGTTGAAATATTGGTATTGCTGCTTTTCCAATTATTTGCCAACCCCCAGGTGCATCAGATGGGTAAATTCCTGTCTGCATTCCAGCTAGTCCGACAGAACCTGCCGGCACTTTTGCTCTTGGAGTTTCTTTTCTTTTACATTTTAGTTTTGGTGACAATGATCCTAAATATGGAAAGCCGGGAATAAATCCCATCATGTAAATATCATAAGCTTTTTCCGTGTGTAAGTTAATTACTTCCGTTGGTTCTAAGTTGTTTTCATTGGCCAGTTCAAGCAAGTCCGGTCCATAAATACCGCCATAACATACTGGTATTTTAAAAAATCGGGACTCTTTTTCTTCTGAAGTAAGGTTGTTTATGTTAAATTCAGAAAGGAGGTTTTTCAGCTTAGTAAAGTCAATTTGTGCAATATGAAAAACAATAGTGATTGAGCAATATGCAGGAATACAATAGTTTACACCATTAATTGATTCAGCAAAGAAAGTTAATGCAACCACCTTATTATGAATTTCCTGATCAATCTTTTGCTCAAATTGTACTAAAGCAGCGCTTTTCCCATATGGTACAATTTTCATCATAAATGAATTCTCTTTAAAGATGATTGGATAATAAAGCCTTCTACTTGTGACAATGATTGGATTGATTTCACTAAATCCAATACGTAAGGGTTATCACCATGAATACAAATACTATCTACAATTAAAGATATCATACCCTTTTCGGTAGCAACTTTATGATGAAAAATCATATTTCTCACTTGCTCAAGTACCGTTTGAGTTTCTTTGATAAGAGCCTCTGGCTTATTACGTGGCATTAATAAGCCATTGGATAAATATTTTCTATCGGCGAATCCTTCCCTAATAAAACGGCAGTTGTTCTGCTTCACTAATTTTTCAAATTCACTGCCTGCTAAGCCCATAATAGCTAAATTTTCATCTATTTCTTGTATGGCTTCAAATATTATAATGCCTTCTTCATTGTTGTTGGCTGCAGTATTATATAAGGCTCCATGTGGCTTTACGTAGGATAATGTTCCTCCTTCTGCTTCTGTTAAGCCTTTCAGAGCAGCTACTTGATATTTAATGATTGCCTTCAGTTCACGAGGTGGTATTTTCATTGCTCTTCGCCCGAAACCTTGTAAATCAGGATAGGAGGGGTGAGCACCAATTTGGACACCATGTTTTATTGCATTTTTTATGGTGCTCTCTATATGTAATGGATCACCTCCATGAAAGCCACAAGCTATATTGCAAGAACTAATGTAGGGGAAAAGCAGTTCATCCTGACCTATTTTATAAAGTCCAAAACTTTCACCCATATCACAATTAATGTCTATTTGGTATGCTAACTGACTCATTTCAAATTATGTTAAAAGCAGATGAGATTCCTTTTATCCCTAAAATTATGGTAATAATAACAATAACAGCACCTAATAAATTTACCCAATGGAAATTAACGTATGTCCCCATAATTTTTCTATCGTTTACAATCCATAAAAGATATATTGCAAGTAAAGGTAATATCAGACTATTAGCAACTTGCGCTATAAGTATTACAGCGGTTGGTTTATATCCTAAGGAAGCTAATATCATTCCAGAAAGCAGAACAAAAATCCAAATTAATCTGAATTTGAGGTTTTTAAAGCCTTTTTTCCATCCTAATACCTCAGATGTAGCATAGGCGGCAGCTATTGGCGCTGTTAAAGATGATGAAAAACCAGCAGCTAAGAAACCAAAAGCCATAAAGTTGCCAGACCAATTACCTAAAATAGGGGCCAGTTGCTGTGAAAGGTCTGAAAAATCATTAATTTGAGTGGGACTTTCTTCAAAAGCTATGGCACTTGTAATCAAAATACACATGGTTATGATTCCACCAAAAATCACTGATAAAATAGTATCCCACCTTGCTGTGCTTAAATGTCCTTTATCTCTCCATTTTTCCTTGACAGATGATGCATGTAAAAATAAATTATAGGGAACTACGGTGGTGCCTATTAAACCAAGGACCATCATTGAGGCATTTTCTGGCAAAACAGGAATAAACAAACCTTGTGTAATAGCAACTATATCAGGCTTAAGCATGAGTGCTGAAAATAAGAATATTATACCCATTGTTGCTACCAACAGGATTAGAAATCTTTCTATTACTTTGTATCTGCCAATAAATAATAAGGTGAAAGTGATAGTTCCTACAAATATAATCAAAGGATTAATACCTAAAATCAGAGGAATTTGAGCAAATCCCAGAACTGCTCCCGCTAAATTCCCGGCTTCATAAGCTGCATTTCCTATTACTATAGCTAAAATAACTAATGTAAAAGTAATTGCTTTAAGATATTTATTAGAGTTTTTCTTACGAAGTGCATCACCAACTCCCATTCCAGTAACAACGCCTAACCTGGCAGACATTTCCTGTAATGTGATAGTGGCTACAATGGAAAAGGCAATGGCCCACAAAAGCGTATATCCATAGCCTGCACCCGCCATAGTTGCGGTGGTAACCGTGCCAGGACCTATAAAAGCGGCTGCTACAAATATGCCGGGACCTATTTTTCGTACTTGAAAAGCCATATTCAAGGTTTAAAACCTGAATATAGCTAAATTTGTCTTAATGAAGGGCTTTTAACCTACAGCTCTTACATTCTCATGATCAAAAATACTACTGTCATCAGCAAATAGATCAATGATTTTTAGATCCAGACGATCTGTGAGGGAATTCGAGTAATGTACTTTTTTAATGCGTAAATCTTTATCAACTAGAAACTCTGCCGGAATCGTGTTGATCGATTCACCATCTGCCATACCATGCATTGGCACACCTTGTTTCTTTGCCTGAAAGGCAGTTTGTACGAAACTAACAATATGACTTTTGGCCGATTTTGCAGCGGAAGACTCTAGTCCATATCTATCATATATTTCTTTAGTTGGATCTGCCATTAAGGGGATAGGGGACACTTCCTTATGAAAAATGCTTCTTAGCAATACATTTTCTTTTGATTCAAAAAAGAACAGCATCTCGAGACCTCTGTTTTTAAGGTCTTGGTGCACTTTAGTAAGCGCATGTACTCTTAAATTACAAAACGGACATCCTGCATGACGGAAGAAAGCAATTAACAATTTTTTATTTCTGTAATTTTCTAAATTGATTTCCCTACCGAAAATATCTTTTCTATTAAAAATCGGTGCTTCAACCTGGCTAGTTAATTTCATATGAATACTTATATATTTAACTCAATATACTAAGAAAAGCCCTGTATGGTTTTAACATTAAAAGCATAATCGATCAACACCCTCTTTAATCATCTAAGCTGCTACTAAAACAAGACTAATTTCATGAACCGGATGATGATATTTTTAGTTGTCAGGAAAAATAATACCGCTCCAATTTGTATCATCCACATACATTTCTATTTGACTTTCCAACTCATCAGGCAGTTCAGGATAAAAGTCTATTCCTGTGAGGCTTTCCAGTGCGTCAATAGTAACAATATATTCAATCAAACTATTTTTAGATCCTTCATTTGGAATTAGGAAAGCTATAGCTGCATAAACATTATTAATATAATCAAATCGAAGTACAGCTTTATAAAAGAAATTTGGCACACAAACATTATTGACTCCAATCACGGCTAATTGATCTACTAAAATGGGACCTGTAGCAATGTACAGTTTGGTGGAATCGTTGACCCAGGCTCTTACCAGCATTTCAAGGCCTTTCCAAATGCCACGATTAAAAGCTGGTACCTGAGGGCAGATATTGCTCATATAGAAACTTTCGCTCATTGCCGTCACATCAAAAGCCATATCAGCTGCAGGGGCTAAGTGACCACGGTCGTATCCACTTTTTTTATAGTCAGCAACTGCTGCGCTGCCGGTTTCCACCTTGGGATCAGCCTTAAAATTGTCTTTTCTTTTGGTCTTTTCTACCTTTAATTTATCACTACTGAGTTCATAATATACCCATTCGGCCTGTTCGTGTGCTTCAGAATAGTTCAGCGTATATGATTGATGAAAGACCAATTGCTCTGTGGGAGAACAAGGTAAAAAATCTTGAGCCATTAGCACCCTTCCCAATATTAAGAGTAGTAATGAAAAGGTAATTCTTTGTATCAATAAGGTATAATTTTGCTGTAAATATACTACAGATTTGATGATAATTTTAATTAATAAGTTCTTCAAATAGCTGGTTTTGACTTAGAGCGCTAGATCTAAATTCTAGTATTTTTGTAGATTGGAAATTTTACACCGGTCCGAACTACAAGCTAGTATTAGCAGATAAAAAAGTAACTGGCAGCATTGTAGCACGGCTTAGTCCGGTCTGACTTTCGTCTGACCTAAGCAGGATCTAAGGTCAGTACCGCAGGTTAGACCGACAATAAGAGTGTAACAATTTCTTCAAAGGCAATATTTAAATTTTGTAGCTCGGATAGCTAGCGAGAGCTTTCAGCTTGTGTCCACTTTGGAAAAGTTGAAAAAATGTATTTCCAGTATATTTCAATGGTATGAGCTACAAAGTCGAACTATCAATTACTTTAGACTCTGCTTAAGAAGCTTTCCTGGATTCAATTTCTTCAACCAATGACGTAAAAAAATTTACTTCACTTATGTCTTCGTTTTTACGTACTTTCATTTTAAAGGCTTTAAAAGCTACCGGTAAAAACGAAATACTAGTCAGTGTTAACCCAACCATTAAAGTATGAAAGCTGCTGAGGAAAAAGGAGGGGAACGAGAAAACACCTAATATGATTAAGGTAGAAAAGGGTAGGGAACAGGCAAGCACCGAAAGTGCAAATTTTGTATGAAAAGTATTACTCAGAACTTGCTGCTTTTGTTCTAAAGAATCTACAGCACTCATATGGGCAAAAGGCCAAAAACTACATGAGCTCTGTGGAAAAACAATAATCAGCAAAATGAAAGCCGGACTTACGGCTGGCGCAAAATAAATTAATAGCGCACTCAAGCAGAAGCTAAGTCCTGCTCGCCAACTTAGCAAAAAGAAGATAAGGTTGAAATCCTTCCATTTAATCTTTACTGCCATGCCGATAAAGAGTAAAACCAAGGGAGTCATAATAGCACTAATTCTTAAGATCGTATTTTCTAAAAACACAGGGAAACTACTGAGGTTTATGCTTAAAGCTAGCAGAACCAAAGCGCTAATAATTACTAAATTGATAGGCTCATTCAGCATGGATAGTAACAAGTCTTTGATCTTTTGCCAGCTAAATTTGCTAAGTTTTTGCAGTAACCTGCTATTAAACCAATGCATGGAAAGCAGGTAAAGAAAGACCAGAACGAAGATTTTATTACCCACATCTGCTAAAGCTGCTGATGCTAACTCATGTTCGCCCAAATATTCCATTAAAAACGGAAAGCAGGATAACCCCGGCGCTAAAGAGGGCATAAGCATCAAAAGAGTTCTATGAACCGGTGTTTTCTTTTGGATGCCGAAGGCACTTAGCGAGACGTAGAATACCCCTAATAGTATAAAATTAAAAACAATAACTAAAATGGGTAATAGCAACAAACTATTACTAATTTCAATTTTGAGCAAAGCCACAAAAATGGTAGCAGGCAGTGCAACGCTTAAAATAAGGATTTTAATTCCTTTAAGGCTATCGTTCCCAACTACTTTCTTTTGCAGAAGGATACCTAAAAAAATCAATAGCAGTAAACCTAGTGTTTTTTGTAATGCCGGATTCATTCTAAAAGTATAGAAAGGTTTAACTTATTTTATAAATGTGCTGATCTTATTTATCCTACAACTTTTTGTAGCGCCTGGGTAAATAGCTTCATTTCATTCATAGTACCCATACTAACACGACACCAGTTTTTGTTGTATATTTCAAAGGCACGAACTCCTACTTCTAAATCAGTCATTTTCTCCAGAAAAATCTTTCCTTCCATTTCAATAGGGAAAAGAACAAAACTTGTGGAAGATTTAACATAGGTTATACCAATGCTATCCAATGTGGTACATACGTAATCCCTGGCTACCGCATTCAACTCTCTGGATCGAGTTTGGAATGATTTATCATCCATGCTGGCCGAAGCTGCAATTATGGTAGGATAGCTTATCCCCATGCCTCCTCTGGTTATTTGGCTAATTCGGTCTAAGGTATTTTGCTGCGCCACTATGTAGCCAATTCGTAGACCGGCCATTCCGTGGATTTTAGAGAAAGTGCGGGCAATTATCACATCTTTGCCTTCCGCCACCAAAGAAACCATACTTTTCTGATCTTTTTCGGGCAAGAACTCAAGGTAGGCTTCATCGATAAAGATAGGGGCCTTGTTAGAAACTCTCCTGCAAAAATCAAGTAATTTAGCTCCGTCTGTAAGGCTACCCGTGGGGTTGTTGGGGTTACAGATGTACACCAATTTAGTATTTTTATCTACAGCTTGTTCCATAGCATCCAAATCATGCGACCAGTCATCATTTAATGCTACACCTTTCCATTCAGCACCAGTGGCTTCTGCCACTCTTATTAAAGACATATAAGAAGGATCTGCAGAGACTACATTGCCGCCTTCTAAGAAGAAAACCATTCCTACTTTCTCCAGTAGATCAGATGAACCCGGACCCATCATAATGTTTTCAGGAGCTACACCCTCTTTTTCAGCTATTTTGGCAATCAGGTCAAATAGTTCGCGCCATGCGTACCGATTACCTAAAACTGCGGCTTCTTTAAAGGCTTTCAATGCTTTAGGTGATGGGCCATATGGATTTTCGTTGGCATTTAATTTAGCCGCTAAGGCTTTTGAGTCCTTAAATGGCTGGTGAATGAACTCCTTAAAAAAGGGACTATATTGAAAGTTGCCATGCAAATCGGCCCTGATCCCGGTTCTAGGCATCTCCGCTAGGGAGAAATGCGGGGCAAGTGCTAAGCCACCCATAGTTAAAAGTCCTGTTTTGAGCCAATCTCTTCTGTTAATTGATTTAGGGTTCATAGTTTCTTGTTTTATGGATTACTTATTTTGCCTGTTTTTTTTCAGTACAGCATTATTGCAGTCCATAATTTACAAAGTGTTTATTTTAAAATAAAATATGGTTAATATTATTTTATCAATATTAAAATTGGTCAAATATATAAAATAACGAATATTATTAATTTATAATAGATAAAATTTAATACTTGAAATTTATTGTCTTAAAAAGAAGGGTTATTTAAAATATTACAATTTTTAAGATTTCGGAAAATTTTTACTTTTCAAATCTGAGAGGAATAGTAGAGAAATAGTTTTTATTATGCCGTCATTTTACCCTATTTTAGGGCGATAATGATGAAATAACGTGTCTCATTTTTTAAAAAAATTATTATACTCAAATACAAGCAAATGGCTAAAAAGTTAGATGATGTAGATTACAAAATACTATCAATCCTTTCAGAAAATGCACAAATGCCCTACACAGATGTTGCTCGTGAAGTGGGAGTAACTAGTGGCACGGTTAATTTAAGGATGAAAAAACTAACAGAGTTGGGTGTTGTGAAAGGCACCACGTTGAGTTTAGACTATGCGCAAATGGGGTGGCGGCTGACCGTTTTTGTCTTTGTACATTTAAACAAAAGTGCCGATTACAAACAGGTGATAGCTTCGCTAAAGGAAATACCTGAAGTAGTAAAAATTCACCATATAACAGGGAAGTATGGGGTTTTTGTAAAAGTACATAGCAAAGATACCCAGCATTATAGAAATGTTTATGAGGATAAAATTTTACCTATTTCCGGAATAGACATGACAGAATCCTTTGTATCCATAAATGAGGATCTGAACAGACATATTTTGTTTGGGGAGGATTGACTCTTGATAAGTTTTTTGCATATCTAGCCCTACTGTTGCTTTCGAACAGTCATTTAGAATTGGGTTAACTACAAATTTTTATCCTTACTGATATTATTTTAATTATTGCTTTAAAATTTTTTTTGAATATCTTCATCTTACAATATTAACGGTCAGCTCATTATCTGAAACTTGAAATATTTAAATAAAAAAACTTTAAAAATAAATGTGTTTTTTTGTTCCTAAGCTTTGCAATTAAAAAATAAGCGTCTACATTTGCATCACCATATCGGAAACGGAATGGAGTAAACATTAAAAAAAGCGTTTTTAGTGTTTTAAACAAAGAAATTTGGTCCGGTAGTTCAGTTGGTTAGAATGCCTGCCTGTCACGCAGGAGGTCGCGAGTTCGAGTCTCGTCCGGACCGCAAAAAAGCTTCTCTTTTGAGAAGCTTTTTTTGTTTAGTCCCAGTTTCTTTTCTCCCCAAAGTTGGGTTATACTGAGATACAAATCCACCTAGATAATGTGGCATTTTTTATTCAATGAAAGGAAAACCTCTTCTACTATTCCACTGAACATTTGATTAAAATTGCAGATAATGAAACAGCCCTTGAGAAAAACTCGTTTCAAATCTTGATTTAGAACGGGTTATAAATTCAATTAAGATTTTTCCGGATATACTTCGGTAGTTTTAATTTGAGCACAACCTTTCACATCAAAGTTCATTTCTACATTTTTATGTGTGTCTTCAGATTAAAATGTTAATTTTACAATCTTAAAAATAAACTAAAACAATGCTTTTGGAATTCGAACAACCGATAGTAGAACTGGAAAATAAGTTAGCAGGCATGAAAGCTTTGGCGCAAGATAGCGACATTGACATCAGCGCGGCTATCAAAAAATTAGAAGACAGAATTGTGTCGTTAAAAAAAGAAACTTTCCAAAATCTGACCCGCTGGCAGCGTGTGCAACTCTCCCGCCACCCGGACAGACCCTATACTTTGGATTACATTTACGAAATAACAGATGATTTTATCGAATTGCATGGCGACAGAAATGTTGCTGATGATAAAGCCATGGTAGGAGGGTTCGGTACCATAAAAGGAGAAACTTTTATGTTTATCGGGCAGCAAAAAGGGCGTAATACCAAGCAACGCCAGATGAGAAACTTCGGGATGGCTAATCCGGAAGGCTACAGAAAGGCACTAAGGCTGATGAAGATGGCTGAAAAATTTAAAAAGCCAATTGTAACCTTTATTGATACCCCTGGTGCATTTCCAGGACTTGAAGCTGAGGAACGTGGACAAGGTGAAGCAATAGCCAGAAATTTAAAAGAGATGTTTATGCTTAAAGTGCCCGTAATCTGCATTATTATAGGTGAAGGTGCTTCGGGTGGAGCTTTAGGTATTGCTATTGGTGATAAAGTTTTAATGTTAGAAAATACCTGGTATTCTGTAATCTCTCCAGAGTCATGCTCATCCATTTTGTGGAGGAGCTGGGATTATAAAGAACAAGCTGCTGAAGCATTGAAGTTAACCGCTCCAGATATGCTTAAGAATAAGTTAATTGATGGAATTATCCCTGAACCATTAGGAGGAGCGCATAACGACCTGAAAGTTATTTCTGAGGAAATTAAAAAGACCATATTAAAACACGCCAAAGAGCTAGGTAAGAAAGGGGTAGACAAAAGAATCGAAGAACGAATAGATAAGTTTAGCGAAATGGGTGTTGTAAAATCATAAATCTTAATATCAAAAAAACCGCTTCATGCGGTTTTTTTATGCTGATACGTTCTTGATAATTTTTTGATAAAGGTTTCACATTTTGTCGAACCAGAGGTCTGGCAGCCTTTAGCTGAGAACTGAACCTCAAAAGAGATAACCAGACTTTTGCTGCATTAGAAAATACTGCTTAGGCTAGTGGTTTTATATTGATTTAAATCCGTACGGCTATCCCCTCTGGATGATTATAGAGGTGTTTTTTGAGATAGAATAGTGATATCATTTGTGAAAATAATGTCTTATTATCTAGCAGCAAAAAGATAAAATGAAAATTCGATTTTAGAATCTTTCAACTATCTGTAAAAGCTAAACAAGTAATGAAACCTTTTTTCATTGAAGGTTAGCACTTTTTACAATTAATAAAATAAATTTATGCAATTACATATCATAGAAACAGGATTATTTAAGTTAGATGGTGGCGCTATGTTTGGTGTGGTGCCAAAAGCATTGTGGCAACGCACCAACCCTGCAGATGAAAATAATATGTGTACCTGGTCCATGCGTTGTATGTTAATTGAGGATGGAGATCAGTTAATTTTAATTGATAATGGTATTGGTAATAAGCAAGATGCCAAGTTTTTTAGCCATTTTTACTTGCATGGTGAAGCTTCCCTGGATAACTCCTTAAAGCAGGCTGGTTTTAAGCCAGAAGACATTACTGATATGTTTTTAACCCATTTGCATTTCGATCATTGCGGAGGGGGAGTAGTGTGGAAAGATGCCGCTCAAACTAAATTAGAGATGAAGTTTCCCAATGCAAAGTATTGGAGCAATAAAGATCACTGGGAGTGGGCCACAAAGCCTAATGCACGGGAAAAAGCCAGTTTTTTGAAAGAAAATATCCTTCCAATGCAGGAAAGTGGACATTTGCATTTCTCCAATGAAGGGGAGAAGTCACCCTTTCAACAATTTGATATTGTATATGTAAATGGGCATACCGATCAGCAAATGATTCCCAAAATAAAGTATAAGGATAAAACCATTGTATTTGCTGCTGATCTTTTGCCCTCCATTGGCCATATTCCATTACCATATGTGATGGGATATGACACAAGGCCATTACTAACACTATCCGAAAAAGAGAAATTTTTAAAAGAAGCTGCAGATAACAATTATATCTTATTTCTTGAACACGATGCAGAAAATCAGTGTTGTACTGTAAAACACACTGAGAAAGGGGTGCGTTTAGACAAAAAATTTAATTTAAAAGAAGTATTATAATGAAGATTGGATTGGCACTTTCTGGTGGTGGCGCAAGAGGGTTTGCACATTTAGGTATTGCACAAGCACTTTATGAGCATAATATGCAACCAAAAGTGTTTTCAGGAACGAGCGCAGGAGCTATTGCAGGTGCTTTTTTAGCAGCAGGTTACCTTCCTAAAAGAACAATGGAGATTATTTCTGAAATAAGTTTTATGAAGTATTTTCGTCCAGCTATTTCATGGAAAGGGTTTGTGAAGTTGGAAAAGATTTCAGGTGTTTTATTGGAATATTTTCCAGAAAACAATTTTGAAAGCCTAAAATCACCGCTCACTATTGCTGCCACTAATTATAGCAAAGGGGAAGTAGCTTTTTTTAATAAGGGAGAGCTTATTACACCCATGTTAGCTTCTGCCAGCATACCGGTTGTATTTGATCCTATTACCATTGGAGAAGATTTTCACATTGATGGTGGTGTGATGTGCAATTTGCCTGCAGAGGTAATAAAAAATGATGTGGATTTCCTAATCGGGAGTAGTTGTAACCCAATTGCTAAACAAGCCAGTTCCAATAGCATGAAAGATATGCTTGAACGCACCATGCTGATGACTATTAATTGTAATACTAATCAGCAAAAGCCATTTTGTGATTTGTTTCTTCAGCCAGAGACATTGGGTCAATACAAAGTTTTTTCTTTATCTAAAGCCAAGGAAATTTATGAAATTGGCTACGAATATACTAGTAAACTTATTCAAAATAGCCCTGAGATTTTTCCGCTCCCTAAAAAAGAGAAATTGAAACTTGTGCCATCTAAAAATTAGATCTCATCCTTTTTTGTTCTAAATAGACTGATCTTAGCGTATCTGATTCAGTTAATCGAATTTTGATTCCTACATGACACTCATCAGTAACAATAAATAGCTGTCTTGATACATAATATACAGGGATTTACTAATTTGATAAACTAAATTAACCACTTAAAATATAAGTTGTCCGTTGGTCGTTTTTCCGTTATACATTTTCTATAGTATTGTTCATCTTACAAGATATAACTAGATAAAAATTATAAAATATGAAAAGACTATCATCATTAGGCTTGGCTTTAATGGTATTTCTTGCGGTTGCTTGTAATGAAGAAAGTGAGAAAAAAGCTGAGTTATCAATTGATTATGAAAAATATACTTTGCCCAATGGGTTAGAGGTGATTTTACATGAGGATAAATCAGATCCTATTGTTGCAGTAGCTATTCAAATGCATGTTGGGTCGAGTAGAGAAAAGCCGGGAAGAACGGGTTTTGCTCACTTTTTTGAGCACATGCTTTTCCAAAAGTCTGAGAATGTAGAAGAAGGTGCTTTCTTCAAAAACATTAATGACCTGGGAGGTACCTTTAATGGTGGAACATGGACAGATGGTACAGTTTACTATGAAGTGGTACCAAAAGATGCTACGGAAAGAATACTTTGGATGGAAGCAGACAGAATGGGCTATTTCATTAATGCTATTACTAAAAAGGATTTGGAAGAAGAGAAACCTGTGGTACAAAATGAAAAAAGACAAAGAGTTGATAATCAACCGTACGGTCATAGAAGTTATGTGATTAAAAAGGCATTATATCCTGAAGGGCACCCATACAACTGGGAGGTTATTGGTGAACTCGAAGATTTGCAAGCTGCCACACTTGATGATGTTAAAGATTTTTATTCAAGCTGGTATGGTCCTAATAACGCCACTTTAGTAGTAGCAGGCGATTTTGATAAAGAGCAGCTAAAAGAATGGATTGAAAAGTACTTTGGTGAAATAGAATCAAGAGGAAATGATGAAGTGCTTGAGCCTATGCCAGTTTCTTTGGCTGAGACTAAGAAAATATACCACGAAGATGATTATGCAAAAGTTCCTGATCTTCGAATTGTATACCCAACTGTTGAGCAATACCACCCTGATTCATGGGCTCTTGCTGCTTTAGGTGAAATATTAAGTCAGGGTAAGCGTGCTCCACTTTATAAAAAATTGGTGGAAGAGACAGAATATGCGCCAAGTGTATTCTCTTATAATAGCGCCAGCGAATTAACTGGTGAATTTAATATTGGTGTGCGGGCTAAAGATGGAGTTGATTTGGATTCAGTATATGTGGCTGTTCAGGAAGCTATGGCAGAGTTTGAAGCAAATGGATTTTCAGAAAAGGATCTTCAGCGTATAAAGGCTAGTCAGGAAACAGATTTCTATAATGGTATTTCCAGTGTATTAGGAAAAGCTTTTCAACTAAGTAGCTATAATGAGTTTAAGGGAGATCCTGGTTTTATTACCGAGGACATCAACAAAATTCTAGCTGTTGAGAAAGAAGATGTAATGAGGGTTTACGAAAAGTATATTAAAGATAAACCTGCAATTATCACAAGTTTTGTACCTAAAGAGCAATTGGAGCTAATTGTGGATGGTTCAGAAAAAGCAACTGTGAAAATTGAAGCAGTTGAGCCAGCAGAGGAATCAAATTTAGCTGAAGCTGATTCTGTGGCTGACTATGAAAAAACTCCAAGCAAAATTGACAGAAGTATTGAACCACAACTAGGTGAGATGCCTTTAATTAATCCACCTAAAATTTACGAAACGGAATTGGCTAATGGATTAAAAGTTTTAGGTATTGAAAATGACGAATTACCATTGGTGACATTCAGCATTCGTATAAAAGGCGGACAATTATTGGACAACCCTGAGTTGCCAGGGGTAGCAAGCTTAACTACTCAATTAATGCAGGAAGGAACCAAGAATAAAACTCCGGAAGAATTAGAAGATGCTATTGGATTGTTAGGAGCAAGAATCTATATGTATAGTGGTGATGAAGAAATTGTAGTGTATGCTAATTGCCTGGCCAGGTATTTTGAAGAAACTGTTGCATTAGTTGAGGAAATGATTTTAGAGCCTCGATGGGATGTGGAAGAGTTTGACAGAATAAAGAACGCACAAATTAATAGCATTAAGCAGCGAAATGCCAATCCGAACAGTATCGCATCTACTGTAGCGAGCAAAATGATCTATGGTGATGATCATATTTTCTCTAAACCAAGTGCAGGTACTTTAGAATCGGTAGAAAAAATCACCATTGAAGATTTGAAAGACTACTACGCTAAAAGTTTCTCGCCAAGTGTGGCAAATTTACAAATTGCAGGTAGTGTGAATCAAACTGAAATGACTTCAGCATTTAATAATTTAAGTAGCAATTGGGCTGCTAAAGAAGTAAATATTCCAACTTTTGAAATGCAGGAGGTGCCTAAAACAGGTAATATCTACTTTGCTAACTTCCCTGAAGCTAAACAGTCAGTGATAAGAATGGAGAGATTGGCAGTGTCAAGAACTGACCCTGATTACTACCCATTAACAGTAGCTAACTATGGCTTAGGTGGCAATTCAGGCGGTAAATTGTTCCAGGTTTTAAGAGAAGAGAAAGGTTATACTTATGGAGCATACTCTAACATCTCTGCCTCTAACCAGAAAGCGCCTTTTGGAGCCTATTCCAGCGTGAAAACAAATGTTACAGCGCAATCAGTAGAAGCTTTTAAAGATGTAATTGAAAATTATAAAACTGAGTATAATCAGGAAGAATTAGATAAGGCACGTAATGCTTTGATAAGAAAAGAGGCAAGAGACTATGAAACTTTAGGACAAAAACTAAGTGTTTTGCAACAGATTGCTTCTTATGGTTTGCCAAAAGATTTTATTCAGCAAAATCAGGCTGAACTAAAGGCATATACTGTAGAAGATATGAAGCGAGTGATGGATAAATATATGAATGTAGAAGAAATGAGTTACATTATAGTGGGAGATGCCAAAACTCAATTAAAGGAAGTTGAAAACCTGAATCTGAAACAAGTAGTAAAAGTGGATGAAGATGGTAATCCTGTTGATGAAACAGTTATTGAAAAAAATTAATCATTGCAAATTTTGTAAAATTGAAAGGGTAGCTAATTTAGCTACCCTTTTTTTGTGTCAAGTCACGGTATTTTTAGGAATGTTAGTATTGTTAAAGATGTATTACATAAAAAGCAAAAGAGCTCGTCACTCCCAGCCAAAGGCTGGCAGGCATAATCTCATATGAAAGAAGTATTTGGAACCCCCTTGCTAATTTGCATGCTGTTCGCCCAGAACGTTTTGAAAATTAGTTATTCATCGGTTAAACGACTGAGGATTTTATCAACGAAATTATGTCAGTCGATGCCAGATTTTAAGCGTACATAGTTCAAGAAAATTTATGTGAGATCTCTATTCATAATTATAAGCCACCTCAAACCTTTACTTGTACCTCATTAAAGTATCCATTATCTTCGCAACCAATTAATAGCAACTAATATAAATGGCAAAAACTGCTGATCAGGTATTATCGGATTTAAAGAAAAACGCTTATGCACCTATTTATTTCCTGCAAGGTGAGGAATCTTACTACATTGATCTAATTAGCGACTACATAGAGAAAAATGCTTTAAATGAGGCAGAAAAAGGCTTTAATCAGCGTATTTTATACGGAAAAGATGTTGCATTAAATACTGTTATTTCTGCTGCCCGTAGCTTTCCAATGATGGGCCAAAGACAGGTAATCATTGTAAAAGAAGCCCAGGAAATTGCTGATTTTAAAAAGTTGCCTGATGATATGAGCGTTTTTGAAGCGTATCTTCAAAATCCGCAGCCATCTACTGTTTTAGTGTTTTGCTACAAGCATAAAAAGCTTGATAAGCGAAAAAAAATCACTAAAGCCATTGAGAAAGCAGCTGTTTTCCTTGAATCCAATAAAATTTATGAAAATCAGGTGCCTGATTGGGTGCAACAGTATGTAGTAGGTAAAGGACATAAGATCAACAGGCAGGCAACCATGTTATTAACCGAATATATCGGTAATAGTCTGGAACGCATGTCCAATGAAATCGATAAAATTTTGATCAATTTTAAAGAGTCCATAGAAATTGATGAAGCTTTGGTGCAGGAGTATGTGGGTATTAATAAAGACTATAATATTTTTGAATTACAAAAAGCGATCGTACTGGGGAATGCTTTGCAGGCTAATAGAATTATCAACTATTTTGCTGCCGACCCGAAAAATCATCCTATCATTCTTTCCATAGGGTTTTTGCATAGTTTTTTCACCAAATTATTGATGATTCATAATCACCCTGATAAATCGGATAGAGGTGTTGCGATGGCCGCTGGTGTTTCTCCTTATGTGGCTAAAGAATATATGGCAGCTACCAGGCGTTATAATCTGCAAAAAACAATTCAAAACCTGACCTATATTTATCAGGCCGACTTAACCAGTAAGGGAATAAACGCAAGTTTACCCGAAGACCAATTAATGAAAGAACTGATCTTTAAATTGATGCACTAATATTTTTATTGAAACACTTCAAAATATTTAATTCATTTTAGAGTTTAATACGTAATTGAAAAATACAATGAACCAAAGAATATTACTATTCATACTGCTGCTTTCACTGCCATTCGTAGGTTTCAGCCAGTATGCTCATTTGCAAAGATCTGCAAATGACATTTATCAAGATGCATTTAATCTTTATCAGGTCAGTCAGTACAATGCAGCTCAAAAGCTATTTGAATCTTATCTGGAGCACCCGGAAAGAACGGGCTTGCATTCACAAAATGCCACCTACTTTAGTGCCTTAACAGCAATTTATTTGTTTCATGCAGATGGAGAAGCCCGGATTAAAAGTTTTGTCAAAAACTATCCCACAAATGCTTATGCAGAAGAGGCCTATTTTGAATTAGGTAACTTTTACTATCGTGAAAAAAATTACGCCAAAGCTATACAATATTACGAGGAGACTGATGCAAATGTGCTAAAGGGACAAAAAAAGGAAGATTTAGAGTTTAAATTAGCGTATTCCTATTTTAGTAGAAAAGCATTCACAGAAGCGCTACCTCATTTTAATAAAATTAAAAGAAGTAGTTCCAGCTACCAGTCAGCTGCCAGTTACTATGCCGGATATATTGCATTTGAACTTGGCGATTACGATCAGGCTTTGATTGATTTAAGAAAAGCAAGTGAGACTGAATCATATAAAGCAACAACATCCACAATGATTGCCAATATTTACTACAGACAGAAAAAGTATGATCAGGTAATTGAGTATGCAGAAAGTCTATCTTCCAGTTCATCTGCAGCTGGAACTGCTGATTTGAGTCTGATAATAGGTGATTCTTACTATTTTAAAGGTAATTATACTAAGGCCTCAGAGTATTTTACCAGTTTCAGAGATAAAAGTAAAGGTAATCCTGATCGGGAAATACTGTATAGAATGGCCTATGCAGAATTTAAACAAGCCAATACTGAAAATGCTATCCAGTTATTTGAGCAGGTTGGCCTGGATAAAGACACACTTTCTCAATATAGCACATATTATTTAGGTAAGTTGTATTTGGAAAACAAGAATACCAGATATGCCATTAATGCTTTTCAACAGGCTAAATTACTGGATTTTATTCCTGGAATTAAGGAAGAAAGTCAGTATCAATTAGCAAAGTTGTACATCAAAGAAAAGATGTTTGCAGATGCCATTTCCGAACTTAAAAGCTTTACCAGTCAATATCCCAATAGTAATTATAGGGTAGAAGCTAACGAGTTACTAAGTCAGGCATATTTAAATACAAATGCTTATGAATTAGCTATTGAGTTTATAGAATCTGTGCCGAATAAAACGCTGAAATTAAAGGAGTCGTACCAAAAAGTGACTTTTTATCAGGGAGCTGAATATTTCAATCAGGCAAATTTCTTTCAAGCAGTGCAGTACTTTGAAAAATCAGTGCTGTATCCTCAAAATGCTAACATTACCGGACAAGCGTATTACTGGATGGGAGAGTCTTACTCAAATGGTAAAAAGTACACAGAAGCTATAACAGCTTATCAAAAAGCATTAAATAATAGTGTAAGTTCCGATGAATGGTATGCAGGTGTCCAGTACGGTTTAGGACATGCTTTATACAACGATAAACAATTCAAAGAAGCCTTAAACTACTTCAATGCTTATGTGAAGCGAGGCAAAAATCATCCCTATTATGAGGATGCCTTAATTAAGCTTGCAGACTGTTATTACGTAACTAAGAATTATAATTTGGCTGTAAGTAATTACCAAACAGCTATCTCGGAAAAAAATGAGAAAATCGATTATGCTTATTTTCAGAAAGGAGTAATACATGGAATAATTGGCGAAAATCAGAAGGCTTATCAGAATTTTGATGTTGTTATATCAGAGTACAAGCAATCGGGATATTATGATAATGCGTTATTTCAACGGGCACTTTTAGCTTTTGAAAATGGCCAGTACATGGACGCAGTTGATGGTTTTTCATACTTACTAAAAGCTTCAGGTCAAACACCTCTAAAACCTTATGCGCTGTCAAAAAGAGCTATTGCATTTTTTAATTTGAAGAAATATGAGGGTGCTGTTACTGACTACAAAACGATATTAGATAACTATCTGACGCACCCTACCGCAAATGGAGCACTTTTGGGTCTTCAGGAAATTTACGGCATGCAAGGAGTATCTGGTGAAATAGATCAATACTTATCGGCTTATAAAAATGCTAATCCGAATGATAAAGCAGTACCAAGCATTCAATTTGATGCCGCCAAATCACTTTATTTCAGTCAAAATTATAGTAAGGCCATCGCATCTTTTCAAAGTTATTTAAATGAATATGCAAATAATGCTTTAAGTTTTGAAGCAAAATATTATCTGGCAGATTCTTATTACAGGAATCAGCAGTATGAGCAGGCACTCCCGTACTTTTATGAAGTAGTTCAAGAGGACAAAACGACTTTTGTTAAGCGCTCAGTGCAGAAAATTGCTGAATTAGAATTTATAGGAGAAGATTACGCTAATTCTAAAATCTATTATAATAAAGCTTTGCTAATGGCCGATAATACTAAAGATAAATACAATGCATATTCCGGCTTTTTACAAATAGCCAAAGCAGAAAATAGTTATAATGAAATGATCGAGTTTTCTGATAAAATAATTGATGAAACACCTGTAAATCCTAATGCTTTAAATGAGGCTTACCTCAACAAAGGTCTTGCCTATTACTATCAGGGGGATTATGCACAAGCTAAAGAATTATTTCAAAAAGCCATTGATAACATCACAGATGCACGCGCAGCTGAATCCAAATATATGATAGCTTTAATGCAGCATACGCAGAAAAAATACCAGGAATCACTCAATACGTTATTTGATTTAAATAAAGCTTTCGCCAATTTTCCTGAATGGTTAGGTAAATCCTTCTTATTGATTGCTGATAATTACAGAGAAATGGGAGAGCTTTTTCAGGCCAAAGCAACCTTAAATTCAATCATTGAAAATGCCCAGTCTGTTGTGCTGATTAAAGAAGCCAAATTAAAATTAAGTACTATTGAAGAGCTGGAAAAGCAAGCCTCTCGAAGGAAAAAGGCTGAAGAAGATTCCATTAATGCCAGCAGAGGAGAAATGATTTTAGAAACTGATTCTACTAAAAATTAATATGCGTAAGTTAATTTTAATTACATTTTTGCTTGCTCCTTTTTTATTAGAGGCGCAAGATAATTGGGAAACTCCTAAAACGAGTGAGATGGAAGATTCTCAAATTATCATTGAGAAAAACCGACAGATAGATTTACCCAGAGCCACACGAAATTTCAGGCAAATCCCTAAAATTCAAAAAGATACTGTAAGTATACCGGTCGATTTTAAGATAAAAGAGTTTCAGCCTACTTTGAATAGCATAAAACCACGCATCAGGGTACTAACTGTAAAAGATGAGAAATTAGAAAAATTGTATGCCAATCAAGTTAGGGCTGGTTTAGGTAATTATGGAGCTACTTACCTTGAAGCATTTCTGGCCAATAAACGAAATAGTAACCAAAGTTATGGATTACATTTTTTGCATGAGAGTTTTGCCCGTGGCGCTGTAGATAAAGGTAATTCAGGTTCAGGTTATCAAAAGATTCAGCCTTATGGAAAATATATTACTGATCAATTTGTAGTGGAAGCTGATGCTTTTTACGATCGTCATAACAACTATTTATATGGATATGATACTACGTTCACCGAAGTAGACAAGGACAGTATTCAAAGAACTTTCCATACCATTGGTGCACATATTAATTTAAAAGATAGAGATACTGACAATGCCTATCAATATGGCTTTTCATTAGATGCTTATCAATTATTTACCAATTATAATTCTACTGAAGGAGCTATAGCTTATGATTTGACGAATGAAATGGAATTGTCTGAAAACTTTAAGGCATATTTCAATTCAGATGGTTTCTTCAGTAAGTATCAGTTTAGAGATAAAGCAAGAAGTAATAACCGAAATCTCTTTAGAATTCAACCAGGAATAGTTTATAGCAACGGAAAATTTGATATTAAAGGTGGATTCAACTTTGTGTATGAGAATGATACGCTTCAAAACATGAACAGGCTGCATGTGTATCCTGATCTTTCTGTAAAGTATAGCTTGCTTTCCAATTTGTCGGCAATGGCAGGTTTGAGGGGTGATGTAAGAGCAGTAAGGATGCGAGATTTGCTCATTGAGAACCCTTACTTGAATGATTCAGTAACGCTAAGCCATACATTAATGCCTTTTGAATTATATGGATCATTACAAGGATCCTACAATAATATGCTTGGATTTGAAGCTGGTTTTTCCATAGCTTCAGTGAGGAATAACTACGGATTTGTCAGATTGCCTAATGATCAGGCAAGATTTGAACCATTGTATTTTGATGGAAATAATACAGAAATTAATATTAATGCAGGACTTTCTTCCCAACTTAATAAAGATTGGCATATGAACCTCAGAGGTGATTATTACTATTTTAATATTAGTAATGGAATAAATATGCCATATAGACCTAATTTCAAAATTCGATTTAACACAGAATATCTAATTGCTGATAAATTAACTGTAGGGTTAAATGCAAATCTGCAGGGTAAAATGAATGCCGGGTATCCGTTAACACCTGAATTCGTTTCAGAGCGACAAGAAGTAGAAATCCCAGCTATTTTTGATTTGGGATTAAAATTTAATTATAAGTTGTCTGATCGGTCTTCCGTATTTCTTAATGCTAATAACCTGATTTCCAAAGAATATGATTATTACCTTAATTATTCTAACAGAGGTTTCCAGATAATGGGGGGCTTTATATATTCTTTTTAATGTTTTTATAATCAATAAAAGCCTTTATATTTGAAAGTTGACAAGGATTGTGTTAAATAAATGTTGTTTAAATAGAGCTATTATTAAAATAATTATGGATTTGTTTATAAGAATTTATAATTAATTAATACATTTAATCTGATAACAACCTTAAAAAACCTAAAAATGGCTAAAAAGGATAAAAACGAAGACGATTACAAAAACCAAAATTTTGATAATTCTGATAATCAGGATGATGAGGATTTTGGATTACCTAATTTGGATGATGATTCAAATGATAAGGATGATCTGAGATATGATGATTCATCCACACAAGAAGAAGAAACAGCTTCATCTTCTACGTATTTAAATGAAGAGGAAACAGAATCTACTTATTATGCAGATACAGAGGATGTTAATGATCCTGTGTATGAAGAAAATGTTTACGAAGAAGAACGACCAACTACCGGATATGTGCCTCCTAAAAAGCCATCAGTAGCTCCAATTATTATAACACTTTCCATCATTGTAATTTTAGCATGCCTTGCAGTTTGGTATTTCCTGATCAGAGAGCCTGCGCCACCTGTTGTAACTGAAAAGCCAGTTGTAAAAGATACCACCACTTATGTGGTTGAAAAACCCATTGAGGTGGAGGAACCAGAGGTTGTAGAGCCAGAAGAGCCAAAAATTGGGACAGTGAATACACTATCTTCAAGAACGGGACGTTCCTACGTAGTAGTGGGCAGTTTTTTTGATGCGGATATGGCACAAGATTATGCTGACGAACTAGCTCAGGATGGTATCAGTGCTTATGTTATTCCCCCATTTGGGAAAAGCAAATTCAACAGGGTTGCCATTGAGGAAACGGGTTCGTTTGCAGAAGCTAGTTCCAGAGCTACAGAGTTGGCAGGTCAATTTAAAGAAACTCCTTGGCCTTTAAAATATTGATAAGATAAAACTATGATTTTATTGCAATTAACAACCGTTCCTGATTCAGTAGCGGTAGAAATGACAGATAGCAGCGTTAATTTGTTTGATTTGTTATTAGAAGGGGGATATGTTATGATCCCCCTTTTGTTATTGTCCATAGCAGCTATTGCTATTTTTATTGAACGGGTGATGACTATTAAAAAAGCATCTAAAACCCCTGAGGGATTATTAACCCAGGTGAAATCCCTGGTGATAGAAGGGAAAATGAACGATGCGAGGAATTTATGTTCCTACAATCAAACTCCTATTGCCCGAATGCTTGAGAAAGGTATTTCAAGAATAGGCAGCCCCTTAAAAAACATTGAAGTTTCTATTGAAAATGTAGGAAAGATTGAAATCTACAAGTTAGAGAAAAATTTATCTCTTTTGGCTACCATTTCTGGAGCTGCTCCTATGATTGGTTTCTTAGGTACCGTTACAGGTATGATTCAGGCATTTATTGCCATTGCACAGGAAGAAGGCTCCGTGAGCCCGAAATTACTCTCTGCAGGTATTTATGAGGCCATGATTACCACAGCTGTAGGTTTGTCGGTGGGTATCATAGCCTACTTAGGATACAATTACCTGGTAACGCAGGTACAGAAGATTATCCATAAAATGGAGTACACTTCAGTAGAATTCATAGATTTATTGCAAGAACCTAAATAGTTTTTGATATGGCACTTAAATCACGTAACCAGGTAGATCCGGCTTTTAGTATGTCGTCCATGACGGATATCATTTTTCTTTTATTGATATTTTTCATGTTAACATCCTCTTTTATCACTCCATCAGGACTGCCGGTAAGCTTACCTTCTAGTAAAACTTCTAATATTGTAATGCAGAAAGTTAGCGTTACCATAACCAAAGACCTCCAATATTTCGTAAACGACAAAAAGACAGCAGTGGGAGATTTAGAGACTGCCATTTCCAGAGAATTAAAAAATGCTGATGAAGGGGTGGTGGTTTTGCATATTGATAAAAGTGTTCCTACTGAATACTTAGTGAATGTAGCGGGAATAGCTGCAGTTTTAAAAGCTAAGGTTTCTATAGCGACTAAACCAAATGAATGATTACGCTCACATAGAGAAGAAAAACAATAGAATCGGAATTGCAATCTCGGTATCAATTCATGTGATTTTATTATTGCTTTTTCTATGGTTAACAGCATGGGAAGAGCCATATCCACCTGCTCCGGAGTTTGGTATAGAACTAAATATGGGAATTACTGAAACCGGTTTTGGTGATGAGCCGGTAGCTGAACAAGTTCAGGAAAATACCGAACAAGTGGAGCAAGAAGTGACAGAAGAGTCGCAAGAGGAAGTGACTGATCCTGCAGATGAAAATGTGGAAAGCCCAAGTGAAGTAGAACCAGTGACGGAATCTGAAGATGTAGCAGAAGAAACTGTTACGCAAACGGAAGAAGCTCCTGTAAAAGCAGCTGAAAAAAAGACGCCCCCTAAAAAGCAGGAAAAAGCAGCTGAAAAGAAGCCTGTAGTAGCAGAGAAGGAGCCTGAAAAACCTAAAGCCAACCCTAATGCCTTGTTTCCTGGTACTAGTACCTCCCAAGGCGAAAAAGGTAAGACTGGTGATCAAGGAGTGGAAGATGGCAAAGTAGATTCAAAGAACTTAATGGGACCTCAAGGGGGTGGTAATGGTAGTCAGCTGGATATGTCCGGTTGGAAATGGAATAAAGAACCAAACCCTAAAGATAATTCTGATCAAAATGGGCAAATAATATTTGATATAGTAGTGGATGAAAATGGTGAAGTAGTTTCTGTTAAAGCTGCGGAAAGGACTGTTTCTCCTGAAATAGTTAAAATCTATCAAGCTGAGGTTGAAAAGTTATCGTTCTATAAAATCTCTGCTGGAGCTGCTCCTAGTCGATCGTCCGGTAGAATTATTTTCTATATCAAGTCTAAGTAGAATGACATACCAGGAAGCGACAGCTTTTCTATTCGAAAGACTGCCCATGTTTCAAAGAATAGGGGGTGCAGCCTATAAAAAAGACCTGTCCAATACTCTGGCAATTTTAGAAGCTCTTGGTAATCCTCACAAAAAAGGAAAGTATATTCATGTAGCGGGCACTAATGGAAAGGGAAGTACCAGCTCCATGCTGGCGTCCATCCTTAAAGAAGCTGGTTATAAAGTTGGCTTATATACTTCGCCCCATCTAAAAAGCTTTACCGAAAGAATCAGAATAAATGGTGAAGAAATAGATCAGGGGACTGTAGTGCAGTATGTTCAAAAATATACACCTCTGATAGAGCAATTTTCTCCTTCCTTCTTTGAATTAACCACCGCTATGGCTTTTGACTATTTTGCTGCTCAGCAGGTAGATGTAGCAGTGATCGAAGTAGGTTTAGGCGGCAGATTGGATTCCACCAACGTAATTCAGCCTGTATTAAGCATTATTACTCAAATTGGTTTAGATCACCAACAATTCTTGGGCAACACCACACTTGAAATTGTAAAAGAGAAAGCTGGGATTATAAAGCAGCATGTCCCGGTATTGACAACCGTCAGGGAGCAGGAGTTACGAGCAGAAATAAAGAACATAGCAGCTAAAAATCATTCGCCATTTTATTACAGTGCCGATGATTTTGCTGTTTCTCTTAAGCAGCTTAAATCCCCAAATTCTATTTATAAGGTCATGAAGCAGAATCATGAATATTTCGATGATTTAGAAGTCTCTTTGCATGGTGCCTACCAATTGCAAAACATGGAGGGTGTTTTTAGAGCAGTGGAAATTTTGAACGATTCCGGTTTTAAAATCACGGAGGTAGCTCTTAGAGAAGGAATGAAGCACATAATCCATAACTCAGGATTAAAAGGTCGTTGGCAAACCCTACAAGAGAAGGCAGAGGGCCTCCCTAAAGTAATTGCCGATACTGGTCATAATCATTCAGCATTTGATCATATTATACCAATGCTGGCAAATGAAAAATATGAGGAATTACATATTATTTTTGGAGCTGTAAATGATAAAATACCTACAGATATTTTGAAGCGATTGCCTAATTCAGCTATTTATTATTTCACTCAGGCACAGGTGCCTCGTGCAATGCCTTCTGCAGAATTATATGAATTTGGACAGAAAGTAGGGCTAAAGGGTGAAAAATTTGATTCTGTAGCCGCTGCATGGCAGAAATCTGTCGAAAAAGCCGATGAAAATGATTTAATATTTGTAGGAGGTTCTACCTTTGTGGTAGCGGAAATTCCGATATTATAAAATGAGTAGACAGAAGTTAGTAAGGTTTCAGGAGATCGGCACGAGGAAGAATATTGTAGAAAAAGGAAATGAGCGTTTTCAACAAATTAAGTCAAATTGGAATGCCCAAATATTTGAAAATCAAAATCCTGTTAATTTAGAATTGGCTTGTGGAAGGGGAGAGTACACTATTGGATTGTCTAAGCAATTTCCTGATCAGAATTTTATAGGGGTAGATATTAAAGGTGAAAGACTGTGGAAGGGTAGTACACAGGCGCTGGACGAAAATTTAACCAATGCTGCGTTTTTACGGAATTACATCTTGGATTTGGAAGATGCTTTCGCACCGGGAGAAGTAAATGATATCTGGATTATTCACCCGGATCCCCGTCCAAAAGACAGGGATGAAAAAAGGCGGTTAACCTACCACCGGTTTTTAGATATTTACAAAAGAATTCAGGGTGGGAAAGGAACCATTTATTTTAAGACAGATAATACGGAATTGTATCTATGGACTTTGAATGAAGTTTTACCAGCCAGAGAAGATATCACTAATTTGCATTTTACGGAAGATTTGCATAACTCGGAATATATAGCTGAGCATTTTGGTATTACCACCAAATACGAAAAGAAATTTTCAGAAAAAGGAGAAAAAATAAAGTACTTGAGATTCGAATGGAAAGCTTAAAAGAAAAACTTCAAAGTCCTGCATTTACACTTTTAATGTTGTTTTTAGTAACAGTTCTTGTTCTGAGTATAGGGTTTGAGAAAGGTACTTTCCTACTTTGGTTGCAAAAGCGTCATAACCCCTTTGGAGATTTGTTTTTTAAGTACGTCACCTATCTGGGCGAAATTTTCCCTTATGTAATTGTTGGTTTAGTATTCTTATTAGTCAAATTTTATCATTTTTTGCTTTTGATTATCACTGGGTTGAGTCAATATGTTATTGTTCGTATCGCGAAAGTGTTTGTGTTTGATATTCCCCGTCCTAAGGATTTTTTCGCTGAACGGGGGCTAACATTTGAATTTATTGAAGGTGTAAAGGTGCAAGCAGCCCATAGTTTTCCTAGTGGGCATACAGCTACGGCCTTTGCTTTAGCTACTTTATTAATTTGCCTGACTAATAACAAGTTATTACAAGTAATTTATATGCTTTTGGCTATTATGGTAGCTGTTTCTCGAATTTATTTACTACAACATTTTGTAATTGATACTTTGGGAGGCGCACTTTTTGGAACCTTAATAGCCGGATTTATTTGGTGGTATTTCGATAGGAGGAACCCAGAGCTTCTGGCGCATCAAACAAAATTACAAGGAGGGCTTATAAGTAAATGATTCTATGGAGATAAATGGAGTATCTATATCGCCCGGTGAAGAAAAGAAAATTGATGTAAATATTGCAAAGTTGCCTTCTCATTCAGCTATTGATATTTCTATTACGGTATCACGGTCTGAGAAGCCCGGTCCTGTTTTATTACTGATGGGAGGCCTGCATGGAGATGAAATTAATGGTTCTGAAATAGTCCGAAGACTCATCGAAAAAGATTTGCATCATCCATTGATTGGTTCTGTTATCTGTATTCCGATAATTAATGTATATGGTTTCATTCATTTTTCACGCTATGTGCCCGATGGAAAAGATGTGAACAGGTCTTTTCCAGGGAACAAAAACGGATCGTTGGCTGCTAGAATGGCTTACTATTTAACTAAAGATATTTTACCCGTTATTGATTTCGGTCTGGATTTCCATACCGGAGGAGCAGACAGGACAAACTACCCTCAAATAAGGTGTGTGATGCGCGATGAAGAAAATGTAGCTTTAGCCAAAGCATTTCATGCGCCTTTCACTTTGGACTCGAAATTTAGGCCTAAATCCTTACGACAAACAGCTAATAAGTTTGGAAAGAAAATTTTGGTATACGAAGGGGGAGAGTCAGCCCGATTTGATGAATATGCGATCAATGAAGGAATTAATGGCACCATCCGGCTCATGAATCATTTAAAAATGTCGGACAAATTTGTTGAGCCAACCTATAATAATTTAATCATCAAAAACTCTTCATGGGTGCGTGCCAGGCAATCAGGTATATTTTTATCGCAGGTAGTAAGTGGACAGATAGTAAAGAAAAACCAGATTTTGGGTAGCGTGAATGATCCTTTTGGTGGTTTTAAAAAGAAAATAACCTCAACAGTTTATGGTTATGTAATTGGGTTAAATCATAATCCAATTGTCCATCAAGGCGATGCCATTATGCACATTGGAGTTATTAAATAGAGAGCAATTCAAATTAAAAATGTACCGCAACTTTATCAAACCTCTTTTCGACCGTCTTTTTGCGTTACTGGCTTTATTAGTAGCTAGTCCTATATTTATTATCGTAGCACTTCTTTTGGCTATTTTTCAGGATGGAAAAGTGTTTTTTACGCAATTGAGACCAGGAAGAAAAGAACGTATTTTCCGATTGATTAAGTTTAAAACGATGCGAGATGATAGAGATGCGAAAGGGGAGTTGCTCCCTGATGATCAACGCTTAACAGCAGTAGGCAAACTTGTGCGTAAAACCTCCATGGATGAGATTCCGCAATTATTAAATATAGTCAAAGGGGACATGTCTTTTGTAGGTCCCAGACCTTTGTTAGTGGAGTATTTATCGTTGTATAGTGAAAAACAAAAGAGACGCCATGAGGTAACTCCCGGTATTTCCGGCTGGGCACAGGTAAATGGCAGAAACACCATCAGCTGGCAGAAAAAGTTTGAGTATGATGTGTGGTATATGGAAAATCAATCCTTTCTGTTAGATCTAAAGATCATTTTCCTCACCATTTACAAAGTTCTCAAATCCGAAGGTGTTAGTAGTGAGGGAGTTGCTACTATGGAGAAGTTTAGAGGTGATTAAGAGTCTTATATCAATTTTTATTTGACGTTTGACAGTGGACTTATTTATTTTATTCTTAAGCTCAATTTAAAACAAAAATTAATGCATGTAATACAAAATTTGTTGACTTTTATAAAAAGTCCTGTTGCACCTGAACAATATTCTACGATATCCTTTAAGGCATTTGTAGTCCTGCTATTGGCGCTATTCATCATCATAATTCCGTATGGTTTACTAATAGAAACCATTGGGCTTGATCAATTTGATCATAAAATGGAGGAATTTGTAAAGTCAAATAAGTTTTTGGTGATTTTTGCTGTAGCAGTATTGGCTCCTGTATTAGAAGAGCTTGTTTTTAGGTATCATTTAAACTTTAAAAAATCATCAGTCTTAATAGGGTACGCCATATCTTTCATATTTACCTATAATTCAATAGCGTTACTAATAATCGCTACGCTTTACTTTGGATTCATTTTTATAAAATTACTATTAAAGCAACAGCCAGATCTTAAGTTTTGCATTTATACTTCCACCACTTTATTTGCCTTAGTACATTTAACAAACTTCGGAAACTTTGATCTACAACAACATTTTTACTGGGTGCCTTTATTGGTAGGGGCACAGTTTGTAATAGGACTGGTTTTAAGTTTTATTAGAGTTAGTCATGGTATTTATACTTCCATATTGTTTCACGGTGTTTATAATGCTGTTTTGGTAATTCCTGCTATTTACTTTGCTGTTTAATCGAAATGAACAAATTTGAAAAACATTTAAGTTGAAGAAAGTGGGTTTCTGCGTAATCTTATTATAGTCATAAATTGCTTTCAGCGTAAATAGACATTAAACTAAAACCCCAAAGTCAACTGCTGCACTTCTATACTTTTATCCTCTTCTTGCTCAAAATTAGATAAGGAGCAACCTAAAAGACGGATTTTTTGTAGTACAGTAAGCTCGTCCACCAAATGCAATATGGTTTCTTCAAAAACAGAGGAAGTTTCAACTGGCTGGCTCAAGGTTTTACTTCGTGTTATTTGACTAAAGTCATCAAACTTGACTTTTATATTAATGGTATGGGCTTTGGCTCCGGTTTTATCGTAGCGGCTCCAACAAGTGGCGGCAATTTTAAGTAATCGTTCCTTTATTTCTGCGCTCGAAAATACACTTTCAGAAAAGGTGTTTTCAGCACCAACCGATTTCCTGATTCGGTTAGGGTTCACGGATCTATTGTCAATGCCTCTTGCTACCTCAAAATAATATCTACCCTGTTTACCAAAGTAATAAGTGAGGTCCTGTAGGCTTTTGGCTTTCAAATCTCTACCATGAAAAATACCCATTTTATGCATTTTCTCAGCAGTTACTTTGCCTACTCCAAAGAATTTCTTCACGGGTAAATCTTCTATAAATTTTTCCACCTGATGCGGTTTAATAATGAATAATCCGTCTGGTTTACGATAATCAGAAGCGATTTTGGATAAGAATTTGTTTACTGAAATGCCTGCAGAGGCTGTAAGTCCTATTTGCTCCTTTACTTTGGCTTTAATTTGTAGTGCGATCTCTGTAGCTGTAGTAATTCCCATTTTGTTTTCACTTACATCCAAATAGGCTTCATCTAAAGAAAGTGGCTCCACTAAATCGGTATATTCATAAAAAATTTCCCGAATTTGATAACTCAATTCCTTATATCTTTCAAATCTGGGCTTCACGAAAATTAGGTCTTTGCATTTGGCAGCAGCTATTTTAGAAGGCATAGCAGAATACACCCCAAACTGCCGGGCTTCATAACTGGCAGCTGCTACTACACCTCTTTCCCTGTTACCACCAACAGCTACAGGTTTTCCCTTCAAATCTGGGTTATCCATCTGCTCAACTGAGGCAAAGAAAGCATCCATATCTACATGAATTATTTTGCGAATGGGTTTAGATTCCAAAGTTTCTCCGTTTAAAATAAGTTATAACCGCCCGTCTATTTGCTATTAGCTTTAAAGACGAATTTAACGGAAATTAAAACACATTTAATTTAAGTAAAATTAAGAGCTTCTTTCGACTGATCTGCTGTTTTTACTTAAATCATGTTAAAATATTAAATACTAAATAATTCATTCAAAGTTTAAACTTAAACAAATGAAGAGAAGAGATTTTTTACAATTATCCGGAATGGGGATAGGAGGGGCTTTGCTTACAATTCCACTTTTGGGAAAAGCCGTAGATGTTGAAAGGCTGTTGGAAATGCCTATTGATGTGATGGAGAAGAAACGTTTAGCCAATATTGGTTTGAATACCGCTAAAGGAAATGGCGCTACTTATGCCGATGTTCGGATAGGTCGTTACCTCAATCAATATATTTTCACCCGGGAAGATAAGTTGCAGAATGCAGTTAATACAGAATCTTTTGGAGTGGGTGTAAGGGTTTTGGCTAATGGAACCTGGGGCTTTGCTTCCACAAAAGATGTAAGCGACAAAGGAATTCAGAAAGCAGCGGAAACAGCTGTTGCGATTGCGAAAGCTAACTCTAAAATACAAACTGAGCCGGTGGTTCTAGCGCCTGTTAAGGGATTTGGAGATGTTTCTTGGAAAACACCTATGGAAAAAAATGCTGTTTCAGTACCTTTAAAGGAAAAGGTAGATCTTTTGCTTTCCGCAAATGCTGAAGCTATTAACAACGGTGCCAGTTATGTTAATAGTGCATTGTTTATGATCAATGAACAAAAGTATTTTGCAAGTACAGAGGGTTCTTACATCGATCAGGATGTACATAGGATATGGCCAAACTTTAATGTGACGGCCATCGATTCAGGCAGTGGAAAATACAAAACCAGGGAAGCTTTAAGCTCTCCTATGGGGATGGGCTTCGAGTATATGGATGGAAGAGCGAGCAGCAAGAAAGAAGGCCCTGGTGGAACCATGCATTATTATGAGCATTACGATATGATTGAAGATGCAGGTTTAGCAGGTAAACAAGCAAAAGAAATGCTTTCTGCAGATTCAATTAAAGCGGGTAAGTATGACTTGGTATTAGATCCAAATCACTTAGGTTTAACTATTCATGAAAGTGTTGGACACGCTACGGAACTAGATCGTGTACTGGGCTATGAAGCAAACTATGCAGGAACCAGTTTTGCAACATTAGATAAATGGAAAAGTGGCGACTTTAAATATGGTAGTGACATTGTAAATATCTTCGCTGATAAAACTCAGCCCGGTTCATTAGGTGCAGTTGGTTGGGATGATGAAGGAGTGAAAACGAAGAAGTGGGATTTAATTAATAATGGAATTCTAGTGAATTACCAAGCTATTCGTGATCAGGCAGCTATTATTAACGAGGAAGAATCACATGGATGTTGCTATTCACAAAGTTGGAATGATGTGCAGTTTCAACGTATGGCAAACATATCGTTGAGCCCAGGTAAGGAGAAATATTCTCCTATGGATATGATTAAAGATGTAGAAAAGGGAATTTATATCGTGGGAAGAGGATCTTATTCAATAGATCAGCAGCGTTATAATTTTCAGTTTGGTGGTACACTTTTTTATGAAATTGAAAACGGTAAGATCAAAGGACCAGTAAATGATGTGGCCTATCAATCTAACACACAGGAGTTTTGGAACTCTTGTACTAAGATTTGTGATGAGAGCGATTATAAAACTTTTGGTTCATTCTTTGACGGAAAAGGACAGCCTTCGCAAATCTCTGCAGTTTCCCACGGTAGTTCAACTACTCGTTTCGATGGAGTAAATGTGATCAACACCGCCCGTAATATTTAAATTAATCATTTAAAAAAATCTTATATAAAATGGCAATATTATCAAAAGAAGAAGCAAGGCAAATCCTGGAGAAAGTCATAAGCTTTTCTACAGCAGATAGCCTTGAAGCCAGCTTATCAGGCAATAGCCAGGGGAATATCCGCTATGCAAGAAATACGGTATCTACCAGTGGTTACAACGAAGATGTAAGTTTAGGAGTTACTGCCAATTTTGGCAAGCAATCAGCCTCTTCTACCATCAATGAATTTGATGATGCTTCACTTAAAAAAGTAGTGAAAAGAGCAGAAGAATTGGCTAGGTTAGCTCCTGAGAACCCAGAGTTTATGGAGCCATTAGGTCCGCAGGTATATAAAGAGTCTAAAACCTTTTATCAAGCTACTGCAGATATTAAACCTGAATTTCGTGCTGAAGTAGCTGCTAACAGCATAAATCCAGCCAAGTCCAAAGATGTGACGGCTGCAGGATACTTAGAAGATGGTGCCGGTTTTTCGAGCATAATGAATAGCAAAGGCCTTTTTGCCTATTCCAAAAGTTCTAGCCTTGATTTTACTGTAACTATGCGTACCAATGACGGTACTGGCTCAGGTTGGGTGACCAGGGATGTCAATGACGTGAAAAATTTCAATGCCGCAGAAGCGTCAAAGGTGGCACTGGATAAAGCTATCATGTCAAGAGAAGCCAAGGCCATAGAGCCAGGTAAATATACTGTTATTATGGAGCCTGCTGCGGGATCCGATTTGCTACGAAATAT
The DNA here is from genome assembly GCA_963803685.1 of uncultured Cytophagales bacterium. Taxonomy (GTDB): domain Bacteria; phylum Bacteroidota; class Bacteroidia; order Cytophagales; family Cyclobacteriaceae; genus Marivirga. Next base: position 4,285,667 of record CAWDNW010000001.1, on the reverse strand, counting down.
GCTTTATAATATGGGAGCCAGACAAGCAGACGAGGGTCGAAGCTTTTTAGCCAAGCAGGGAGGCGGTAATAAAGTAGGAGAGAAGCTTGTAGATGAACGAGTGACTATTTATTCAGACCCTTTTCATGAACTGGTGCCAGCCAATACATGGTCTGGTGATGGGTTACCAAGAGAAAAAGTAAGCTGGATTGAAAATGGAGTGGTTAAAAATATGTTCTACGACAGGTATTGGGCAGATAAACAAGGAGTTAAGCCTGTGCCGGGACCTTCCAATGGAATAATGGTAGGTGGTGATGCCACTACTGAAGAATTAATTAAAAGTACTAACAGAGGTATTTTAATTACTCGATTGTGGTATATCAGAACTGTTGATCCTCAAACTTTACTCTACACAGGTCTTACGAGGGATGGAACGTTTTATATTGAGAATGGAAAAATTAAACATCCTATAAAAAATATGCGATTTAATGAATCGCCTATTATCATGTTAAATAACCTAGAAGCTCTTGGGAAACAACAAAGGGTTGATGGTAACTTAATTCCGGTAATGAAAATTCGTGATTTTACCTTCACCAGTTTATCAGATGCAGTTTAATTAATTGTTTTTATTTAATTTGTTACTGAAACCATGATAATTTTTATCATGGTTTTTTTTCTGATAATTTATAGGTTAGTGAGACCTATACCATCTATTCCACATATATGCCTATGTCTACTCGTATCTTTCTGTTTAATTGAAATTATCGGTATTTTATGGTGCTGGATCATTTTTTTTATTACCATTTTGGCTATTTAAAAACTTCATTTACATTAGTAAGTGCTCTTAATCTACTTGGATAATATTGAATATTTTAAAAATTGCATTCTGTATCAGGCCAGCGGCAATGTAATGGCACTTTATAAAATACAAAACCCGGCTGCAAAAGAAATTGTAACGACCGAACACCATATTTATGGTAGCAGCCGATTAGGCATAGCAACTGGCAGGGCAGAAACTGGCCAGCTCCAGTTAGGTTTACGCAATTATGAATTAAGCAACCATTTAGGAAATGTGTTAGCGGTAATCACTGACAATGTAAATATGACCAGCGATACCCAAAATAGCGAATGGTACGATAGCAAAGCCTGGCCTAGCGTAGTGACTACCAATGACTATTATCCGTTTAGACTACAAATGGAAGGCAGAAAAGTACAAGGATTGGATTACCGCTATGGCTTTAACGGTAAAGAGATTGATAATTGGAATCCGGCAGAAGACGCCCCACCTTCAGGCGGAGGCCCTCTAGGCCCACCACCCGACCCAACTGAGCCAGTAGTAGACCCCAATAGTGGCATAGTCTACAACTACGGCTTCCGTATTTACAACCCCACTATTGGTAAATTCTTAAGTGTGGATCCGCTGAGGAAGAGTTATCCTTGGTATACGCCTTATCAGTTTGCTAGTAATATACCAATTCTAGGAGTTGACTTAGATGGGTTAGAGTTTCAGCATAATTCAAATTATCAACTGAAGCGAACATATGGCAAAACAGTATTAGAGCGAGAATTATCTTATAAACTTTTTGTAGAGTATCAAAATCCAAAATGGAAAGAGATGGGTTATGAGCCTGCCTCTCCTGCAGGAAATGACGATTTTTGTCCGTGTATTTGTTCCGGAAAGCCAAAATATGAAAACACTCAATCTTTAGGAAAATCAAAATTTGAGGATGCTGCAGAAATCCCTAAAGATGTTAGAATGACGAATAGAAAACCTAGAGCTCAAAATGTGGACAGAACTATCAAGGGCAAAGTTCATAAAGGTGGTTCATCTATAGATTTTTTTCGACAATCTATAGGCGTTGCATTAGAATTCAGTGGGGAAAACGCAAGAAAAAAAGCAGCTTTTAATGATAAAAGTAAATTTTATGCAGCTATAAATTTAGTAGATAATTTTGAACATGTAGTAGGTTTACCAGAATGGGCAAATAACGAAGAATCAAAAATGCATTTGAAAAATTGGGTAAATGCTGGTTCTGTTCCTTTTAATGATTTTAAAGATATGAATGATGCGGATTTAATTGAGTCTTACAATTACAATAGAAAAATTAGGAAACTTGGCAAGGAGATATTTAATTCAAGAATTGGATGGTATAATGGATCAGGAACGATTTCAACAAAAAAAGGAATTTACGAAAATGAGAGTAACCATTAGATTTATAGCTGCATTTATAGCTTTACTTTTTATCATTGCTGTATGCTCAATGATTATTCGATTCTATAATTATTATCCTCATAATATTGGAAAGTTTGGTGTTCCTTTATTAAATGAAGCAGTATTTATCTTTGTGCTTGATTTATTGCCTGCAATAGTGATAATCATTGCTAGTGTTTCTGTAATATCTTTTTCGAAATTTAGTTGGTACGCAATTCTTTTTGCCATAAGTTTTCATATTGTCTATGCTTTTTTAAATATTTTTATCTCTGATAATAATTCAAGTGAATCAGATTACGAGCTGCTGATGTTATTATTCTATTGCTCTTTGTTAGTTCCTCACTTTTCAAAAAGATGGAGGAAGGAATTTCACCTTAATCAAGTAAATCATAAAATAACCGTAATTTTCTTTTTGGTTTCATCATTAGATAAATTGTCTGTAGTTAGAAAAGGGTGGTAAACAAATTAATGCCTGTAGGTAATTCAAGTAAGTCACAAAACAGCTCCTTTTTAGCATCTTTGTTACGTTTTATTTGTTTTCAAATTAAAAGTCTAGTTTTTTGTGGCAGCCTTATCAAATAGAAAAAATTTTCATGCATTCTCTTCCAATCAATAAGATTGCTTCACATAAATTCTGTCGATTAGCATTGGCAGAATAGTATGTTCACAAAGACGGTAAATGATGGGGTATCTTCCTCTTTTTGGGGATATAAAAGTTAGATTTGCTTGAAATTCTCCTACCGCTGGCAGCCTGCTTTAATAGCATGGGGATTCCAAATAAATTTCTTTGTTGCACTGCAAAATTTTTTGGAATGACGAGTGATTTATTGAGATAGTCATAATATTTAGATGGGAGTAAGAAGCACTAATTTTAAGTGATTCGAACTGCCTCTCCTTTGGAGAGGGCTGGGGTGAGGCCTAAAGTAGAGATTGACAAAAAATATATAATTCCTAACCTTATCCTTCTTAATTCCATAGGCGAACTCCCTCTCTTCAGGAAGAGAGGGTTGGGGTGAGTTGTTTAAGAAGGTGCTGCAGAACTTGCGGCTAGGTGGGGATGCTTCCTCATAAACCTGCCTACCACAAGAAACGTCATCCCTTGAAATTCAGCAGCCGGAGGATGTTAATTTACAAGGGATCCCCTTCGTTCTGCATTGAGTTGACTTAGAGCTACAGTTCCACTATCGACATATTACGTAACAGAGTTTTTGATGCAGAGTGCTAATATCTGGGGGGATTCCAAATAAATTTCTTCGTTGCACTACAAAATTTTTTGGAATGACGAGTGATTTATTGAGATAGTCAGAATATTTAGATGGGAGTAAGAAGCACTAATTTTAAGTGGTTCGAACTCCCTCTCCTTTGGAGAGGGTTGGGGTGAGGCTATAAATGGGGATTGAAAAAATAACACCCTAATTCAACCATGAAACACCTTAAGTTCTTAAGCGAGCTCCCTCTTTTCTCAAGAGAGGGCTGGGGTGAGTTGTTTTAATAGCGCTGGGGTGCGTTGTTTTGCGAAGGGCTAGTTTGTTTTAATTGCAATGGCACGAGCTAAAAGCTCGCACCAGCCTAAGTTTTTAAGCTAACCTTAAAAAGTAGGACAAGGCAAAAATCTTTCTTTTCTCTTTTTCTTAATCTTAGAAATAAAGTCATAAACAATTGAGATTTCATGCGCTCCACCAGAAGCACCTCCCAGTTCTGAAATGGTGAAATCATAGCTATAACCCACTTCAAAGTCAGGGAATTTAAGGCCAAACATGAAAATCAAAGCATCTCTATCGTACAAATTACTCTCAAAGGATTTGGTAAACGCTTTACCCCTGTACCATACACCTGCTGACACAGGGTTGTAGTGCCAGTTAATTCCTACATCTAGCTGATCAAATTCTCCCTGTCTCCTGTAGATAAAGGAGGGGGCAATACTTGAAATGTTATCGAATTCCTTCGGCCCTTTATACAAAGGAATTCTGATTCCGGAGTGGAAGGAGATCCGCATAGGTAATTTATTTTCATCTCCTACTAAAGAAATATTAGGTTGTGTAATATGATGAAATGATAATCCACCCCAGAACATTTTGCTGTAAACCAGTAGACCCGAAGAAAAATCGAAGTAACGAATGTTTTCTACATTGGTGAGTTCCGTATCAAAGGAAACACTTCTGTCATCCTGCAACTGATCCCCTAGCGTTAAACCATTGGAATTTAAGCCACTAAAATTATAAGCAAAATGAGTGCCCGCTGCTATAATTAAGTTGTCTGTAATGGCAGTTTTATATGAATACAGAAATCCTGCATTGGTATTGCCCAGATTTCCCGCACCTGCCGCATCCTTAGTGACTAACAACCCAAATCCACTGCTTAATTTTTCCAAATTGTAATCGTAGGAGACAGCCAGCGTTCTGTAGGCACGTGGCAAATTAGGCCATTGCATCCTGCCATTAACATTGAGTCTATGCATTTTACCAGTGCCTGTAAAGGCCGGATTTAAATACAAGGGTGCGGCATAATATTGCGAAAATTGGAAGTCCTGCGCTTTGATTTCAATATTGCAATTGAAAAACAACGCAAAACACAAACCTATCCAAAATTTTTGTATAACTATTTTCAATTCTTTTCCTGATTAAAAGTTCAAATCATCAGAAGATCAAATAACATCAAATTTATATATATTTTCAGTTAAATTATCTGATTAATGTTACATCACCTAATTTTACTTCTCTTCTACCATTTTCGTAGACCAGCTCCAGGCGGTAGACATATACTCCCATAGGCATTAAGACACCTTTGAAGTAGCCATCCCAGCCTACCTGACTATCATTTGACTCAAATAGCAGCTCTCCCCAACGGTTGTAAATTTTCAGATCATATTCCGATACACCTCTTGCTTGCGGCAGAAAAAAGTCATTGTATTGCGCCTCTGGTCTTCCTGTTCCTACACCCGCTCTGCTAGGCGTAAAAGCATTAGGAATCTTCACCTCGCCACTGCCTATTACCAATACCTGAGCATTTTTTCGTAGAGTATCCACGCAACCAGTAGCAGAATTTATGGCGATCATTTGAATGTTGTAAATGCCACTATCAGCATAAACATGAACCGGTTCAAACTCAGAACTTTCATTACCATCTCCAAAATCCCATAAGTACTGATCAGCGCTCACACTGGAGTTAGAGAACTCTACCCTGTCGCCGGTAAATACCTGCTCAAAACCCTTTCTGACACTAAAGTTGGACTGTGGTGTATCAAAAACTCTGATGTATTGAATTTTTTCTTCCTCCTGGGCAACTCCAGTGATATTATTAGCAGATAATTTCACTGTGTAAACTCCTGGTCTAGTATAAGTATGAATAGGATTGATCACACGTGCAGACTGGTTATCACCAAAGCTCCACAAGTAAGAAGAATCTTCAGCAAATTGAGTCAAATTCTCAAAATTAACTGTCAACGGTAAACAACCTTCAATAGGATCACCTACAAAATCTACAATCGCAGGTATGGCTTCAATAGTGATAATAGTTTGTGCAATATCAGTACACTCTCCATTCGTAGCTGTCATTCTTAGGAAATAGGTTCCATAAGTGTCATAAACATGCGGTTCAGGATCTACTGCGGTTGACGTAGTACTATCACCAAAATCCCAGATGTATGTCCATGCATTTTTATTAGTGGTGGTATTGGTAATAGTTACGGTTCGATCTGGTAATGACATGTTCACAGGTGTTGCTGTAAAATCAGCTTGTAATTCCGGAGCGACAATTATTTCCGCCATTCCAGATCCTGTATTAGAACAAGCTGGCACATTTGCATCGCTAATTGAAACGACCGAATATTGCGTAGAAACTAATGGACTCACATCTTCAAAATGCCTGTTAAATGGTGTAGTGAAGGTGAAATTGCTGGTGCCATCTGTATAAGTAATTGTCCACGGACCTACACCTGTTGATGTAAAGGTTAGAGGGGTTTCTTCTCCGAAACAGATTGAATCTTGTCCTTCAAGTATTACAGTAGGACGGGTTCTTACTCTTACTCTTACTGGTAAACCTAAATCATAAGCAGGGCAGCCATTCGCATCTGTAACAGACACTGCTCTATAATTTGTCGTCTCTGATGGGCTAATTATTTCTACATAACCATTCGGAATATCTTCAAATCTAATTGTATCATCTACATCATTAATAGCAACATCAACAGTAAAAGGTGCTACACCATCAAGAAAATTAAACTCTAGATTGGCAGATTCACCTTCACAGATAGTAACGTTATTGGTCATTCGGAGTACAGGGGTCGGTAATGTTGTAATTGTTAAGTCATCAATTCCAGGTCCTGAACAGCCATTTACGTCTACTACACTAACAATCGAATAAATTGTATTCTGTTTTTGTGGTATAACGTCAAAAAGGTGTATAGTAAACCCATTACTAGCATGATCAGCTCCTTCTTGAATATCAGGGATAGCAAATTGATTGCCCTCATCATCCTCATAATTTACTGTCCACGGACCATTTCCAGTTAGAAGAACACCAATCTCTATTGGTGTGTTGATACAAACCGTCCCATCATCACCTTCCACGAATAGTGATCCACTTGGCGCGGGATTAACAATAATATTTACAGTATTTGCTGTAACGGTTCCATCACAACTTGCATCACTAACACTCACTAATGAATAAGTAGTATTAGTGGTTGGAGAAACAGGCACTAATAATGCCGAGCTATTAGAAGTTATTGTAATAGCTGGATTTACCCCATCTGTATAAGTAACATCCCATGGCGCTAACCCGCTCATGTTAATTCGTAAATCTGTACTTTCACCTTCACAGATGGTAGCATCTCCTGCAATAGTAGCTGTTGGTGCATTATTTACATTCACTCTAATATCATTTGTAGCAGGTCTTCCCGGACAACTTGGGTACTGCCTGTCAACAATTGCAGTAATTCTGTAGTTAGTTGATAGGGTAGGTGAAATTTCATAAGGGTGCCCATTTGAAATATCTAAAAGAGTTGTTTCAGTAAATCCATCATAAATTGTTACATCATAGTTCAGAGTACCAGGCCCTGTTAGATTAACCTGTAAGAAAGTTGATTCGTTAGGGCAAATTGTGCCAGGGCCAGATAAAGTAAGTGAACCAGTAGGTCCGTTTACCACCACCACAGGTAAAGAAGCAACATCTGATCTGCAAAAATTATTGTCGGTAATGGTAACTCTTACTTCAGGAGTTGGATTTGAAGGAGTCGGGCCAAAATTCACTCTGATTAAATTCCTTTCAGCATTTGTACTTGAAATAAATGCGAATTCAGGTAAATTCCACTCATAATTATTGCCTGCAACATGCGGTACAGAAAATTCAACATTCATTTCGTTTTCACAAACAATTGAAGCACCGGTAATAGTTGGCGTTTCAGGTTTAGGGAAAACAGTAAATAACTGCACAGGAGATGTTCTGGAACAAGGTCCATTTCCCGTAACAGTTTGTCTGATTTCATAAATCTGATTAACACCCGGGCTTCCTGAAGTATTAACGAATTCTATTATAGCATCACCATTAGAAGCTACTGTTCCTGTAAAAGGTGTCCATGTAGGTGCTCCTTGCAATCTCGTTTCGTAAACGATGTTTCCTGCAATTCCGGTTCCTTGTGCATTTCCTCTAATTTGAAGATCAAAAGGAGAGCATCCACTGTCATTAAGTCTTATAAACCCAGGCCTCACTGTTGGATTGAGCGTGATTGTTTCTGTTGCCGTATAGGAACATCCTTCGGCTGTTTCAGCAGTAACTGAAACAGTATATGTATCAGAACCACCTGATTGATTTCGATTAATATATTGTTTGAGTTGCACCAAATTAGGGTCTGTTTCAATTCTGGTCACTCCATCTCCAAAATTCCACCTGTAGGTGGTACCAGTTGTAGGTACTTCATTTGTGCTGATACCGAACGAAAATTCATAGTCTTCTTCACAAGCCGGATTTGGACTGTTGACCTGAAACTCAATAAAAGGCTTTTTAAATACCCTTACTGTATAGGTTGAATCATCAACACATCCAGCAGCATTTTCAGCAAAGACAGTAATGTCATAATCGAAAAAATCTACCAATGACGAAGATGGATTCAATAATGGCTGCACCAAGGTGCTATTTAACTGACCTCCTGTACCCGTGATAGGAGTAGCGGTAGTACTTTGAATTACCGTTCCAGCTGAATCCACCTCAAACCACATATTAAAAGGTTCTGATGTTCCTGCAGTATTTCTTGAATTTTCCTGAATAACAACTGTGCTTAAAGGAGAGCACCCTTCGTTGATATTTGTCTTAAATCTAACTTCAGGGGTATCGAATATTTCAATTTCTTGTGGGGTTGACAATTGGAAAATACATTGACTGTTAGCTGTACTCAGGAGATCAACCTGGTAAAGGCCTGGTGACGTGAATTCATATTGAATTGCAGTTGAAAAATCTTCATTTCCAGTATAATCAACGCCCTCTAGTGTTTCTTGTAATACAAAAACGCCACTTGCCGGAACAATTTCTTTTCTGATTTCAAATGCCCAGGTAGTACCGGCAGGTATGGATGGGGTATTATTTTGAAAATCATAAACTGCTGGCAAGCAACTTGATCCACTGGCTGGAGAAAAAACAGTATTTACAAGAATTTGCTCTGTTTCTGCAATAGTACCGCTAAATGTCTCAGGAAGACTTGGACAACCTACTACTGAAGCAGTAGTCAATTCCACAGTATAATTTAAATCACCGTCACCAAAGGCAGGACGATTAAATTCAACTACAAAGATACTGTTGCCTGGAGGAGTATCTCCAACAGTAGATGCAACAGCTGATGCACCATTGGTAACAACCCAATTGTAAGCACCTAAACCTAACTGCTCAGCTCTAAACCTCAAGGTAACAGTTGGACATGTTTCAACTGTCTGCTCTAATGTGAAGTTTGCTGTCGGTTGAGGCTCTATCTTCACCGTTTTTGTTACACTATTTACACAAAAAGATCCTGTAATTACATCTAAGGTCACATCAAAAAACCTGGTAGCTGTGGATGGAAAAGCATTGGTGAAGTTAGTTGTAAACTGCTCCGGATTAGGGTCAGTGGCTGTATTTACAGTTGTACTGGTAAAAACTGCTCCAGTTCCTGCATCAGTTACTGTCCAAATGTATTGCGTAGCACCATAGGTTTGAGTGTTGGCATCAGTTTCAAAATAAAAGTCATAAGGGGAGCAGTAAATAGCACCAGGGCTGTAAGGACTTGTTCCTGCATCTCCAGGGACACCATCAAAAATTAAAAAATTAGCATCTGCACCTGGTAAAACTTCTACCTCTATCTCGGGACTTACCGTTGGGCAGCTATTGTCACCAGTTGCGATAATCCTTACTTTATAGATTTGATTTGATGCGGTTGAGTTCGAAAAAGCATTTGTTTCTATAAACTCGGTTGCTGTACCAGGGGCACCGATCGGTTGTGTGGTAATACCTCCACTAAAATCTTCAATTTCCAATTCATAGGTAACGGGAATCAAACTAGGATCAACATTTAAAGATTCATCACTGCTATTAATGAAAGTCAGAAAAGTTCCCGGACAAATAGGGTCTCCTGTGTAGGTATCTCCTGCTGAATTTGTAAGATAATCATTGGTATAAATAGCTTCTATATCAGATTGGGGGTTGGCTTTAACTACCACATTTTGGACTAAGGTATCTGTACAACCAAAAGCTGTCTCTACCACTAATGCAACAACATAAGTACCCGCCACAGAAGCTGTAGGTTCCCCACCATTGGTACCGTCTAGAAATCTTCTGAAGTTATTATTATTATCGACATCCCTTTCAATATTGAAACCTGCTGTCGCATCATAACTAAAATCCCATATCCAGCGGTCGATCTCATCATTATTGACTCTTGGAGAAATACCGCTTAAATTATCGGCAATATCGAAAAACCTGGTTCTGTTATCAGGTGCAACATCACCCTCACATATTTCATTTGTATCAAAGGCTGAAGTAGGAGTGTCATACACACGTATAATAAGTTCGTCAGTACTGGTGCAATTAGTCGACCCATCCTCAATTCTTAGCCTTACTCTGTACTCTCCAGCATCGGTGATTGAAAAAGGATTTACTGGATAATCAAAAGCGGCTGCGCCTGCAGGGCCGTTTCTGAAATCGATCAGAACGGTAGGACCAGGTACAATTTTCTCTATTACCCATTCTGTAGTCGATGAAACGTTTTTTAAAGTAGATTGATCGAACAGAGAAATATCTAAAGATGGACCAATATCTTCCAAACATATTTCATACAAACCATCATTGACTATACCTGCACCAGCATCAAAACCAATTGTTGCTACTGGTGAACTAACTATTTCTATTTGCCTATCTACAAAAACTTCGCAGTTTCCTTCAAAGTTAGTGTCTGAGTTTCTTACAAACATTCTTACTAACTTAAAACCAGGACCAGAGAACACGTTATTTAGATTGGTACCTCCATCAGATAACCACGTATATCTATCGTTATTTCTTGTCCATACTGGGGCACCAGCACCAGTGGGATTATCAAATACTTCCCATCTGTAGACAAAATTATTGTTATGATTAGAGGCATTACCTCTAAATCTCATATTTTCGCCGGGACAAAATATAGTTTTTAGATTATTTCCATTAGCATCTGAAGAGATAGTAAAACTAGGATTTAATGGCGGTGCTACAATTTCAATTAAAGCATATCTTTCTATTGCAGGTTTTGCTCCACCAAAAGGATTACAAGGGCCCCAATTTTCAATTTTTACTTCAAATACTTGTCCAATTGCCGCAGTAGCAGGTACTGTTATACCTAAGGAGGTGGATGTATTATCACCTGGCCCTACATTAGCAGGATAAGTTTCAAGTACTCCCGGATAGTCGTCATCAGCTGGATTAGCTTGATCAATTAGTTTACCATCGCTTAAAAGTACATTATCAATTCTTCCTACTCCTGGTGTTGGTCCATCACTAGTATTGTATGTCCAACGTATATTGCGTAAATCTTGATTTGGTATGTCCGTTGTAGATGGCTCTACACAATTAAAAGTTGTAGCATCATCAAATGTCAATGTAACTTGGTCTCCAGCACATACTTGATAAAGGATAGGTTCTATTGCTACATTTCCTGGTGCATCTTCATCTGTATCCCAATAATTAATCACATTGGTGCCAAAAATTGTTGAAGCAGGGCACACATTCCCATCTATTATTAGTCGTGCAGTGGTCTCATAAAAGCACACTCCATCTGTCTCGTCTTGATAAATATGTTTAGCATTATTTATTGCAGGAAATATACCGAATGCATCGCCGTTTCCATTTGCAATTACCCATCTACCACTTTGCAGTACAGCATCAAAAGTGCTGAATTCTCCGTCATCCCAATCTACTAGAATTTGCACATTGGCACCAGCAGGAATTGTAGCACCAAATTCCAAATACCAATTGACAGTTACTGGTGCACAATAAGTACCCAATCCTGCCGCACCTACTATATTCTGAAAGTTACCACTTCCTCCACCAAATGATGCATTAGCACAAGTGAAAGGTTGTGAAACAGCTAAATTGCAGGTTGCAACAAAAGAAAATATTATCAGTAAAAGTTTTTTCATATCAGTATTCAGACCTTACAACACAAATCTAAAATTTTAATTTTATAAGATATTATTAAGTTTTCATCGAAGATTACATCTGCTTAATCGAGTATAATAGTTTTTATATTATAAATATACTTATTAAAGTACAATAAATAGCAATCCCTTTTTACCTACAAAAGTTAATTCGTGCAAATATTAGGAAAACATTACAGCCACCTACGAAAGATTTTATCTATTCGGATTCGGTGTATATGTATAATTTCTACCACTCATGTCGTAAAATTTCCGCTAATATAGAGGAATATATGGATCAGATTATATGAAATTGGATAAAAAAGATGTTTGACCATGTATTAAAAAATGTCTTAGAAATTATAAACAAGTTTCCTTCTGTATAACCTTCTCTAATGCATAAAGATCAGACCTTATTTTTTTATTTCCGTGATATGAATTTTATGTTGAGTTTGATTGAGCGCAAGAAGGGACGGCACAACTGCGGTAATCTCGCGAATTGGAAATTTTTCTGTGAGATTGCTTGGGTTTCTTCAGCCAATCAGTACGATTGCTTCACTGTGATAGCGATGAGTTGCAAAAATCTAAAGGTCGTTATTAGAAGGACCTTTGTACTTATCACTCTGCCATGTCATCTATCTCCAAAGTTTCTAAAATATCGGCCAGCTCATCAAAATCTTTAAATCCGGGTCTTATTTCTTCTCCGCCTTTTAATGCTATCCCATGGATTTCATTGTTTTCTATTAATTCAAGCACATTGGTATCGGTAATATTAAAGCCTAATAGGACTGGAAATTTTTCTCCAAGCTTTAATACTTGTTGAAGGACATGAGATTTATACTGAATGCCTTTTACAGATTCAAATAGAAAGTAACTCACAAGTGATTGAGTATTTTCCATAATACTAGCTACCTCCGATTCATTATGCAGGGTGTCCACATCAAACCGCAAGATCAGTTTTTGCTCAACATCAGCAAACTGCGGTAAAATGGCAGGGTTGTCGGTCTGGATATAATCTATTTCATATTCCGGCAGGTTTTTTCGGATATAATCCTCGCTGGTATTTCCGAATTCACCCACAAAATTGACACCGGATACCCAGCCTGTAAGTTCCATAAAATTGGCTGGTGATACATAGGTTCCCGAATTTTCGTCTAGTGAAAAGCCCATTAAATCAACTGTCATGCCTGCACAATAACGTGCATCGCTTAAATTATTTACTTCGGATATTTTTACGAAAGTCTTAAGTGCCATAGCGTATTTTTCAAAATGCAAAGTAAAGCATTTGTATGGCTTAAAGGAATGGAAAAGGGAAGAGTTTTACTATTTTTTGAGGGAATGTTGAATATATAACTTTAGTGGGACACTTTATGTAATAGTTTTTAAAAATAAAAAAGGATGCCTTTTGAGAGGCATCCTTAGTAATTATATTGTGGAATTATGATTATTTTACTTCCATTGCCATGTCAATTCTTGCAATTAAATCTTCCCAATGGTAACGGGTGAGTTGGTCACTGCTTCTATTCTTTCTGCTATTAATCTCTGCTCGCAAGCTGTTTAATTCGCCTCGCATAAGTGGCACAATATCTGAAATTTTAATCTTGTTGGCCGACCTGTCATCTTTTGATAGTGCCTGAATATATTCGCTTGCAATCTGAACAAATGTTCTTTGCAGGTTTTTTCTGTAGGCATCTACGCTTTGGCCCGAATAAAGCTCAGCAAAAACACCTTTTTTCAGGTCAATCATCATTTCAATGACTGAATAAGCAGATTTACCATTTTTTTGCTCGTTTTCAATCATTCTTAACAACCTGTCCTCATCCAGCAGATTATTCATATGATAGCTCTGAATGCCCTGCACCCTTTCAATGGCTCCAGCAGACTCAATTCTGTCCAAAATATCTTCATTTAGGAGCCATTCTGGTGTGGTGAAGGCATTTTTATTCACAAATTCCACTGCACTTTTTTGCATGGATTTCGGCACTGGGGAATAAATGGCACCCTCCTGATTAGCTGTTTTGCGGGTTTCATAAATGCCACCCACATTGGTAATAACGTGGTTAACATAGCCTCTCCATAAATAGGTTAATTCCCTGTACACTTCAGCCAATTCTGCATAGTCTTTGCCATCTTCAGAGGTCCATACTACTAAATTAGGTACAACTTTTTTCAAGTTGGCTAATCCATATTCACTAGCTTTTACCTGGTCATCCCCCAGGCTTTCCCGTTGCGATTGTGGATCAACACCATCATATCCACCACCAAACTCGTACCACGGATCACCGGCCTTGCTTAAAATCCATTCATCCAACGTAGATTTTTCATCTTCTTTGCTATCAGCATCAGGTAAGTATCTATAGCCCCAGTTAATAGCATATTCATCATAAGGTCCCATCATCCTGATGTATAGCACACCTTCATCACCTGGCTGGGCTACATAATTTACTCGGGCATAATCCATGATAGAAGGAGTGAGGCCATATTTATGAGTAAATGTGGCAGAACGTAAAGAATCGGTAGGGTAGGCTGAACTGGCTTTCATGTTATGGGGTAAACCTAAGGCATGTCCAACCTCATGGGCAATTACCATTCGCATCATTTCACCAATTTCAGCTTCAGGGGTTTGCAGTGAACGTGCAGCTTCTGTTTGAGCACCCGCTTCAATCATAAACCTGTTCCTGTAAGATCTCAAATGGTTATGGTACCAGATAATATCACTTTCAATAATTTCACCAGTTCTGGGGTCGGTAACTGACGGTCCAACAGCATTTCGTGTGGTGCTGGCAACATACCTCACCACGGAATAGCGCACATCTTCAGGGCTAAATTCCGGATCTTCCTCGGCACTTGGAGGGTCTTTTGCAATAATAGCATTTTTAAAACCGGCTTTTTCAAAGGCTTGATTCCAATCTTCAATACCTTGTTTAAAATAAGGTCTCCATTTTTCCGGGGTAGCAGGATCCAAATAATACACAATAGGCTTTACTGGCTCCACTAATTCACCTCTTTTATAAGCTTCTATGTCTTTTGGCACTAACCTCCATCTCCTGATAAGTTCAAAATCATCAGATTTTAAGGCTTCGGAATCATAATTATACTTTTTTAAAGTAAACCAACCTACTCTATAATCTGCTAGGCGAGGTTGCATCTTATCTTTTGGTAGCAGAATCATTGACTGATTCATAAGCATGGTGATAGTTGAAGCCTGATCTCTGCCTGGTGGCTCATCAGCATCGTATGTCATTACATGTTGTACTTCTAAATTCTGAGGGAAAGATTTTACGGATTGAATATAACTTCTGGATTTATCCAGTCTCTTGACCTTATAACTTTTTCTCAGTCTGTCCGGCATTCCATTAATGGCATCTACTTCAGTGGTGAACAAACTGCTCACTTCTATTAAAGCTGCAGTAGAATCATTATTAAATCCCTCTATTTTAGCACTGTATAAAATGGGATAGAAATTATTTGCTTCAACTGATTTATAAATGGGTGAATCTTCATCGCTTTCATTCTGAAAACTAATCACCTTAATATCAATATTTTTATCTCTTTTATACCAGCGGATTACTTGCTCATTTACTTTTGAGCCGGCATTAATGTAGCCTCCGCCATATGAATCAGGAATTTTTGCAATCCTGCTCACCAAAAGCATGTCCTCTTCCATTAAATTGAAAGGAACTTCGAAATATAGTTTATCATCTACCCGATAGGTGTTAAATATTCCATCTTCTTTAATAGCTGAAGCAGGAATTAACTCTTTAAAAGATTTGTACTCACTCTTCTTTTGGGGTTTTTCAGTTTTAGGAGAATCTTTTTTCTTTTTTTTTCCAAACCATTGAGCATGTGTAGTGCTCATGTTCACTGAAGCAATAGTCAGCAAAAGTATTAGTAGTTTTTTATGCATTTTATTCTTTTTTTTTGAAGGTACTAAATCAATATTCTAATATGCTATTTATTTTACGTAAGCGGCAATCATCGATTCAAATCCCTGGTATTACTAAAAATTAATATGCAGCTAAATGGTCCAATAATAAACCGTAGAATAGAATATTTGTAAAGCTATGTTTTGAAGTAAACGCCACAATGCTTGTTCTTTAACTTGATCTACTGCAAATTTCAATTGCAAAGAATAAAAATTTAAAAAATTTATTTTTCAGCAATACTTTTGATTAATATAAAAATAATATCATTTGTGATTCAATTCTTCACAAAAAAAGTAGATATTGGAACCTCAATTTATGAAACAATTCGGTATAGTATAAGAAGTTGGTAAGATATTTAAAATTATATAATTGGTCAGGGATTGATAAAACTTTAGAGCAAAAACCTAATATTTTCCTCTCTCAGTTTGCCTTAATTGCTATTATTACCTGTTTTATTCAAATGGCTAATGATGCCATCGTAGGTAATTTCAACGCAGTTGGAATGGATATTTTCTTATTGGCTGTTTTCATTATATCCTTCTGGCTGAATGAAAGGCGTAAACATAAGGCTGCTAAATTGGTGTTTACTATTTTTGCTACTAGCTGCATTTTCGTGTATGCTGCCATTATTCCTAAAGACATGGCCATTTACTTCTTCTTTTTTCCAATACTTACTATCATATTTTTAGTTTTTAGTAATGAGCAGAAGCGCTATAAATATGGAGCATTAACCTATTCAATTTTACTATTAGCTACACTGGAAATTACAAATTACCAGCCATTTGGACAGATTGATGTGACAGATGGAATAGTAGAAGAGAGCTCTTACTATGTAAATCTTTTCATTTCGCTTTTTATTATGCTTTTTTCAATGTATAATATTGATGTAATCAATACTAAAATTGAGAAGATAAGAATTGAAGCAGAAAACGAGCTAAGACAGAAAAATATTGACCTCAAGCAAGCTAATGAGGAGTTAGATCATTTTGTATATAGTGCTTCTCATGATCTAAAAGCACCACTTTCTTCTATTTTAGGGCTTATTAATATAGCCAAATATGAAGTAAAGGATGAAAAGGTGATGGATTATTTTGGTCGCATTGAGGAAAGAGTGGCACGTTTAACCAAATTTATCAAAGAAGTAATAGAAATCTCCCGTAACTCGCGGACCAAAATCGAAAAAACAGATGTAGATCTTGTGGATTTAATAAACGAAATTATTGAAAATAATAATTATATGGATTTCGGTTCCGGTCTTAATATTAAACGAGAGATTGATTTAGAGAAAAAAGTCAGAATTGATAAGTCAAGGTTAGAGGTTATCCTTAATAATTTAGTTTCTAATGCCATCAAGTATCAAAATCCGCATATAGAAGATCATCAGGTGAATATAAGTTGCCGAATGGTGACAGATAAGTTGGAAATAATTATTGCTGATAATGGCATGGGAATACCGGAAGCTCAGCATGATAAAATTTTTGAAATGTTTTTTAGAGGAGAACAAAGCAAGGAAGGTTCCGGGTTGGGTTTATATATTGTCAAAAGTATGATTGAGAAAATTGATGGTGAAATGCAGCTGAAGTCTAAAGAGGGCATTGGTACTGAAATAAAAATTTTACTCCCAGTTGATTAGTGCCTGCAAAAATCTACTTATTTAAAGGTTTATATTGATGGCTTCCCAATAAGAAATGACTTCAAGTCAGCAACAATGTTAACTCCACTTCTTCAGAATTTCCTCTATCTTAGTTCTAAATTTTCCTTTTAACTACTATCAGACTTCAAAATTTCATCAAAATTCAGCAATATGTTTGCTATTGTTAATTGCAAGTATCAGTAATTAACAATGTGATTGCATTACTTATAAAAGGTATGGAAAATGAAAGTGCTCGTTGTTGAAGATCAAATTGAATTATCTAAAAACATACAGGAATATCTGCAAAAGGAGGGTTTTCAGGTAAGTTGTGCATTTGATTTCTTTACTGCTTCCGATAAAATTGCTTCTTTTGAGTACGATTTGGTCATTATAGATCTCATGCTACCTGATGGATATGGTATGGATTTGCTATATACATTGAGAGCCAATCAAAAAAATGTAGGCACATTAATTTTATCTGCTAAAAATTCTTTAGATGACAAGGTAAGAGGTTTAGATGCCGGTGCAGATGACTACTTAGCAAAACCCTTTCATTTAATTGAGTTAAGTTCCAGGTTAAAGGCTATATACAGAACTAGGAAATTACAAGGAGATAGCACTGTTACTATAGGGGATATTCAAATTCTAACTGATCAGCATGAAGTGAAATTTGAAGAGAAGTTGATTGAATTAACCAAAAAAGAATATGAAATGCTGCTGTTTTTTGCAACCAATGCTAAAAGGGTTTTGACAAAACAAAACATAGCGGAGCACCTTTGGGGAGATTTTATTGATCAGGCAGATTCCTTTGATTTTGTCTATCAGCATATAAAAAACCTAAGAAAAAAAGTACTAAAAGTGAGCGGACTCGATCCCATAGAAACTGTTTACGGTGTGGGTTATAAATTAAAATCTGTTTAATTATATGAGATTACTGACCAAAATAACGCTAATCTTTTTAGGGGTTTCATTTATTGTTTTTCTAATTGGAGGTTTGGTTACTTATCAAATTATAGGAAATGAAATAAAAAAAGAGGAGCAATGGTTCTTATTGGAAAGGCTAAAGTCTACAGAAAAATATATCTCTAAAAAGCAACCTTCTGAGCCTATAATCAGGGATAAAGTAATCATTTTGCCTAAAAGTGATTCTGCTGAAGTTGATAATATCATTTTCTCCGACACAATAGTGCATCACAGTACTTTGGAAAGGCCTGAACTTCATAATAAACTGGATGTAACAAAAAGTATTAAAGGAAATTTCTACAAAATTACTCTCTACGATATTATAATTGAACAAGATGATATTGTAGACGGAATTGTGGAGTCTTTATTGAAAACGTACCTACTCCTCTTAGTATTAATTGTGTTAATGGGTTGGATCTTATCCAGAAAACTTTTATCACCTTTTGAGAAAACGCTGGAATCTATTCAGCATTTTGATATTAAAGAAAATGAACCGATACAAACTTCGACCACTGGCACGAGTGAGTTCAAAAAACTGAACCGTTTTGTGGAAGACATGTCTTCTAAAATAAGAAGCGATTATCAATCATTGAAAGAATTTTCAGAAAATGCCTCTCATGAAATTCAAACTCCTTTAAGTGTAGCGCAAGGAAAATTGGAATTACTGCAGGACACAGTATTGGACGAAAACCAACATTTATTAGTGAAAGATGCCCAAAAGAGTCTCACCAATTTATCGAAATTAGGGAATATGCTCACCTTGTTAGCGAAAATTGATAACAGGGAATTTGATAACAAGGAAACCATTGATGGAAGTGCTGTTTTAAATGAGATACTGGAAGATTATAAAGAACTAATCCATCTAAAAGGAATCAAATTAGATTTGTCTTTAGAAGATGATGTTAATATGAAAATCAATATTACTCTTTTTGAAATTTTAATTAATAATCTGTTAAAAAATTCTATCAAACATAATGTAAGTAAAAAGGGTTATATCTCCATTAATTTAAATATTAAATATTTACAATTCAAAAACTCAGGATTACCACTAAAAACTAACCCTGAAAATTTATTTGGAAGATTTAAAAAGGAAAACCATAAAACTGCTTCGCTAGGTTTGGGACTTTCCATTATCAAAAAAATCTGTGAAGTTAATCAAATGCATATTGAGTATGAATGTAAGGAAAGTGAACATATTATTACAGTTCACTTCTGATTATTCAAAATTCCTTCAGAATTCAACCCTAATTTTGTGTCAATTCAAATTTTATAATCTAAACCGAGGATGTTAAAAAAATACGCCAATAAATTTAATCTGTTCCTATTGCTGGGTATACTAACTTCAGCTTTTTCATATGCCCAAAATACTACAATTACAGGTAAAGTAATTGATAAGGCTACTTCTCAGCCTCTTGCGTATACCAATGTAAGTCTTTTTGATGAAGCAGATAACTTGATTACAGGTGAGGTTACTCCGGAATCTGGTGAATTTCAACTGCAGGTGCCACAAGGAAAATACACACTAAGAATTCAGTTTGTATCTTATAAAACCATAAATGTGCCAGTAAATGCTAATAAGGAAAGCATAAAGCTTGGCAGTTTAGGATTGCAGGAGGATGTAGATCAGTTATCTGAGGTGGAAGTAATAGCCAGAAAGCCACAAATGGAAATGAAACTAGATAAAAGAGTTTTCAATGTTAGCGAGGATTTAAGCAATATTGGTGGAAGCGCAGAAAGTATATTAGATAATTTACCAAGTGTAACAGTAGATGTAGAAGGCAATGTATCCTTAAGAGGAAGCGGCAATGTAAGGATCTTAATCAATGGCCGTCCATCCGGATTAGTAGGTATCAGCGGCGGCTCAGCATTACGACAGATTCAAGCTGATATGATCGAAAGAGTAGAAGTAATTACGAATCCATCTGCCAGGTATCAAGCGGAAGGTAACGCGGGCATAATTAATATAATTTTGAAAAAAGATGAAAAGGGGGGCTTGAATGGAAGCATAAGTGCCAACGTTGGGAACCCGGCTATTTATGGTCTTAGTGGTAATCTAAATTACAGAAGAAATAAAGTGAATTTTTTTGGTAGTTATGGGGCTACTTACAGGGAGAACTTTGGTGGTGGCTATGTAGATCAGGAATTTTATAGGGGTGATACAGCAGATTACTCATCGTTCAATGATAGAGTGAGGGAAAGAGAAGGTATATCTCAAAATGCCAGAATCGGGTTGGATTATAGTTTTAATGATAATACGACCCTCACAGGATCAGCATTATATAGAGTTTCCAATGAAAATAATTTGAGTATGAATTATTATGATGACTTTGATGGAGTAGGGGGTAATAGAGTTTTAACCAGGAAATCTTTGCGAATTCAGAATGAGGTAGAAGATGAAACAGTTTTTGAATATGATCTGAATTTTACTAAAAAATTTAATGGGAGTGAAGAGCACAAATTAACAGCAGATGTTCAATTTAGGAATAACGAAGAGTTAGAAGATTCTGATTTAAGAAACGAAAAATTCAACTTTAGCAATGAACAATATGAAGACAGCATCCAGCAATTTTCTTTAGTAGATGAATTCTCTCAAAACATTTTATTGCAGGCAAATTACATTGCGCCTTTAGGAGAGTTTTCCTCTTTCGAAGCCGGCTTTAGGTCAAATATTAGAAGTATTACGAATGATTATGAAGTTACTCAGGAGCGTGAAAATGCACCTGATAGTATCCTAAGTGATTTTACAAATAACTTCATTTTTAATGAAAGTATTCATTCAGTATATGGTATTTTTAACAGGGAAATTAACCAAATTAGCTATCAAATTGGACTAAGGACGGAATACACAGATATTGCTTCCGAATTTAGGCAGCCAATAGATACCACCACATACCAAAGTTATGTTAATTTCTTTCCTAGTTTGTTCTTTACCTACGAATTTAATAAAATGAACACACTTCAGGCTAGTTACAGCAGGAGAATTGATAGGCCGAGGTTCCGCGAATTAAATCCGTTTTCTGGTATCAATGATGACAGAAATATAAGAGTAGGAAATCCTAATCTTCTGCCAGAATTTACAGATTCTTATGAGGTAGGTCTTGTAAATAATTTTAAAGATGCAACACTTTATACAGGAGTATATTATAGAAAAACCACAGGTGTCACAGAAAGAATTCAAACACCAGAGACTAGAATAATTGATGGTCAACCAGTAGCCGTTACAATTTCTCAACCTCAGAATTTATCAGATAGAAACTCCGTAGGAATTGAAAATACTTATTCACATGATCTAAATAACTGGTGGAGGCTTAACGCAAACGTAAATATTTTCTATTCAGAGACTTATGGTGAATTTGATGAGAGAATATTTCAAGCGGAAACTTTTACGATGTCATCAAGAGCTACTTCACAAATGACATTCTGGAAAGATCTTAATTTTCAGATAAGTGCATTCTACAGAGCACCAGAAAGAACAACTCAAGGAACAAGAAAATCATTTTATATGATTGACTTAGGTGTAAGTAAAGAAATATTTAACAAAAATGCCACGGTTGCATTAAATGTGAGAGATTTGCTGAATTCCAGAAGGTGGAGAACAACCACTTCAGGCGAAGACTTTTTCTTTGATTCAGAATTTCAATGGAGGACTAGGACTATTACACTTAGTTTGGATTACCGAATACGGAGCAAAAAACAAAAAGCCTCGGGGAGAAGTAATGAAGAAGAAAGAGGAGACTTTGGAGGGGAAGATTATTAATTAATAGCTTCATAGGCTTTTCAAAATCCCGAAATACCTGCTAATATTAATTAGCAGGTTTTTTAGAGGATACTTTCATAATGCAACATATTTGCATTATAAACAATCTTTGATTAATATTGCAATATTACTGCAGTAAAGTCGTTTTTTTAGTTCGTTTTATTAAAGAAACAGTCGATAGGAGAATTGGGTAAGTTCTTTTGTAGGTATTTGGTTATAACTATTAAAAACCTCCCATTTTCCTTCGACTTATGTTTCCTGTTAATAATGCAAATTCTCATATCTCTATAGTAATTCGTTCTTAATACGGAGGCTTTCTATAACATATGTATCTTTAAGACAGGTATTTAAGAAAAGGTAATACATTTCCAAAAGTTTTTTCATGTGATTTTTAAAGGGGCTTTTTTGGCTGCATTTGAATATTTCCTTTGTCCATTTCCACCAGTAATAGTTCCCATGACATACAAGCAAGTAGAACCATGTACCGCTGCCTGAACAGTACAAATAAAAATTGAGATATATCGGCATTTCCAAATTCTAAGTCTTGATATGAAAAAATTCAATATTTAATTTAGAATAAGTCTAATTAAATATTAATTTTGAGGCATGAAATTATGCGTTTATGGTATTACTTCTATAGTTGCACAGGGGTTATCGGCAATTTCCGATAAATTAAATTTTATCAACCAAGTTGATATTATAAGAAATGAAAGGGACATACCTGAAATTACAGATCAATTTTTAGAAATAATCATAATCATTCCTTTTGAAGAATATTTTTCAAATAAAAAGCTGCAGGACTTATTTGGTAGCAATCAAAACTATAAACTTATATTAATTGCTGATTTATATAAGCTTGAAGTAGAGAAAGTAAGTCTCAACACAAGTTTAGCAAATATAATTATTTGCAAGGAATGTAAAGAATACGAATTTATTCATGCATTGTGGGCTGCGAAAGAATCTGATAAATATTTCTGTAGCGAAGTACTTAATTATATATTAAAAATTAAACCTACAGAAACCAACAATGATTTAAGCATCTTAACAGAAAGGGAAATAGAAGTACTTAAATTGATAGGGGGCGGTTTTTCCTCCCTGCAAATTGCTGATGAACTTTTTATTAGCAAGCATACCGTTAATTCCCACCGGAAAAAGATAATTCAAAAATTACAGTTGCAAAACCCTTCGCAACTTATTCAAATTGCTAGCAGCATATTCTAATTAATATAACTCTTTTGTGGTTCTGATTCTTATAGTTCGCTGTTCTAGGAGCGGATTCTGTTAGTTAGTTTTGTTTAGGTCCAAACTAACTATCACTACTGATGGCATAAAAATCACTAGCAGTAGCTATTGTGCTAAACACTAACTAAACCCATCTTTGCATCATTATTTATAATAAATCTAAATAAAATAATGTTGTCTTCTTTAAAGATGTTAAAGTTTTACTTCACTTATATTTCTTTATGCCTAATAGCCTCTGGTGTATTATATGCACAAAGTATAATTGAAGTTAAGAATTCTACTGGTAACCCTGTAAATGAAGCTGTGATTACTGTGCAATCTTTAAATAAAAGCGCGCAATCTGCATTGTTTTATACTGATAAAAATGGACAAGTTCCTATTCCTATAGCTCCACCATTCGTTTTATTAATATCCCATGTGAATTATCAGTCACTTCGAGATTCAATTTATGAAAATTCCACCTTTCATTATCAACTGAAAACTAAACCAAACACTCTCAAAGAAGTGGTAGTGACCGGTCAGTACAGCGCCACTTCTGCCAGAAATGCAGTTTATCAGGTTAAAACTGTGAACTCTGAGGTAATTGAAGCTATGGGTGCCACTAATTTGGAGGAGGTTTTGTCACAACAATTAAATATCAGGTTTTCAAGAGATAATGCTATAGGAAACGGTAGTATTTCCATGCAAGGCTTAAGCGGCCAATATGTTAAAATATTAATAGATGGTGTGCCCATGGTTGGCCGCTCTGGCACCGCTAATGAAATTGATGTTAACCAGATTGACGTGCAAATGATTGACAGGGTAGAAATTGTGGAAGGACCCATGGCTGTTAATTATGGGGCCGATGCTTTGGCCGGGGTAATCAATATTATCACCAAAAAGGAAATAGGTCAAAAGCTCTTCATAAATGCAAGTCTCCAGGAAGAATCGATTGGAAGCGAATATAGTTTGTGGCATGAAGGAATCCATAATTATGCTTTGCAAATTGGTGGTACTATTGCCAATAATTTGAGCGCACAATTGCAAACTAGATGGAACCAATTCGGAGGTTGGACAGGTGCTGGTGAGGGTAGGGACAAGGAGTGGTACCCTAAAAACCAATTGTTAAATAACGCAGGAGTAACTTACCATCAAAAAAGCTGGAATATAAGCTACCAATTAAGCCAACTTCATGAAGAAATTTTGAATTTAGGTTCTCCTGTTATCAATAATCCTCTCAGAGATCCTTATGCAAATGATCAGGCTTTTGATGTCAGCAGGTGGATGCACCAGCTACAAGCTGACATACAACTAGGATATTGGAAGGTCCATTCTGCCAATTCATTTACTGAATATGGAAGAACCAGTATCCAGTATAGCACCAACCTGATAACAGGAAATGAAACGCCCTCAGGTGCAGCCAATCAGGACAGAATATTTTACCAATCATGGTTTAGCCGCAATACTTTTCAGGGACAGCTACTTACTTTCAATGAGTGGTCGGTTAGCGCACAATTAGGTTTTGAGGCTAACTATGATTTAGCAGGAGGTACCACTCTGTCAGAGGGCACTAAAGATCAGTTGGACATGGCAGCTTTTGCCTCAACAGAAATTGTTTTGTTCACTCATCTTAAAGTGAGGCCCGGTTTAAGGTATACCTATAACAGTGTTTTTAAAACTCTGCCAACACCTGCACTTAATGTGAAATACGATTTCTCACCCAAATTTCAGGTGCGGGCAGGCTACGGAAGAGGTTTTCGCGCACCATCTGTAAGAGAATTGTACCATGAATTTATAGATGCCAATCATAATATCATTGGCAATGAATTACTTCAGCCGGAAACTTCTCATAGTTACACTGCCAATATTAATTATAAAATAAGTAAGCAATTACAATTGAATGCAGGTGCTTTTCACAATAATATCAGTAATAAGATAGGATTTTTTGTCCCCGAAAGAGCCGATTTAGCCACAACTTATCAAAATATCAGTGTATTTAAAACGCAAGGACTTAATAGCAGCCTGCAATACGTTTTACCTCATCTACAAGTACAGACAGGAGCCTCTTACATAGGAAGATATCAACAGCTGAGCGAAAATGATATTGCTGAAATACCAGAATTTGTTTATTCTCCTGAAGTAAATATGTCTTTTCAATATCAGTTTGAAAACATAGGATTGAAACCAGCAATCTTTTACAAGTATACAGGAGCCAATAAAGATTATAGATTAGTCACTAATGATGCAGGTGAAAGCCAGCCGGAGCTACAACAAATAGACCCATTCCATTGGCTTGATTGCACTCTGACCCAAAGCTTCTCTAAAAGCTTAAATATTAGTGCAGGAGTTAAAAACATACTCAATATTGAAACAATCAATAATAATCTGGGAGGCGGTGGTGTTCATGGCGGAAACCAATCAGGTCAGATTTCTGTCGCCTACGGCAGGTCCTTTTTTATCAGAATGCAATATCAATTTTCTAAACTATAATATATAAACAAATGAATATCAGAAATACATTTTTCATGCTTTGCTGCTCATTTTTGAGCATACTCTTGTTGTCTTGCGATGACGATGATGAACAAGTTCAAGCTTTATCAGTCAATTTTTCAACTACGGAAGTTGGATTTTCCGGAGAGGATTCGGAAAAAACAGTAGAAATTGTTTTCTCCAGGGCAACGGAGCAATCCGGGGTATTGAATCTTTCAATTGATACTGGGAGCCTTGCTTATGGAGAGGAGAATGATTTTTATACCGAGCCTGCCGCAGAGGGTAATTCTATGCAAGTTCCATTTGAAAGCGGTGTTAATCAGGTGAGTTTTCATGTGCATAAAGGAGCAGGATTAAACATTGACGCAGATGCAAGTATAAGCTTTACATTACAGTCTGATGCAGAAGATTTCTTCCAGTTGGGTGTTAACAGCGAATTGACAGCTCAATTCTCAGAGAATTTTATTTCACCATCAGGTAATGTCACGTTAGATGCGGGAGGTCCTGAGTTTACTGTCGTTGCATTTTTTGACATCAGCAAGAATAAACAAACCCGAATTAATAAATACTCATGGGATCTAGGTTTTTATAATGGATCCGAAAATCGTGTAACAGTAAATAATACTTCTAATGTAATGGCAAGGCCATTGGATAAAACTGATATGGCCAGTGTAACAGCTGAAGATACTGTTGGGTTTGGTGGTGCTATGCTTGTGCCAAATTTTAGCAGTCCAGATGCAGCTAAGTGGATAGACCATCATAATGGTGATCTTTCTTTAACTGCCTTCGGTGATATTGCTACCTCATCTGAAGAAGCCAAAGTGTTTATTATTAAAAGAGATGGAGGAGTTAGGGATTGGAAGAAAGTGAAGATGTATACCACTGCTTCAGGCTACACCATTGAATATGCCAGCATTTCGGACGAGTCTTTTGAGACTGAGGAAATCAGTAAAGAACAGGCTTTTAATTTTAACTATTTTGATTTAGACAATGGAGCAGTAAATGTTGAACCGGCTAAAGATTCCTGGGATTTTATGTATAGCACCTATGTAAACAGATATCCATTGGGCGCAGGTTTCGCACCATATGAATTTAAGGATTTTATCACAATTAATAGAAATAGTACGGAAGTTGCAATGGTAATGAAGGAAGATTCAAACTTTGAAGATTTAATTCTTTCAAATGCTGAAACATTAGAGTATGCTACTAATATTGATGCAATTGGTTCAAGCTGGAGATCTTCTGGAGGGCCATCTGGAGGCCCAGAGTTATTTACTGACCGTTTTTATGTGTTAAAAGATTCTCAAGATAACTATTACAAGCTAGAATTTTTGGATATGACAGCCACTGATGCTAAAGAGCGAGGTTACCTTAATTTAAAATTCGAACTTTTAGATTAAGTAAATGAAGAAATTAATTAGCATCTTTTTTATTGTGTTACAGTTGAGTTTAGGTGCTCTCTTTGTGTATGCCGGTGTTAGGAAATTTACTCCTAATCCGGCCCGCAAAGCCGCCACGGAGCAATCCGTAGAAGTGACAACTCATGTAGTACAAATGAAGGCTTTTATTGGTGGATTAAAAGCGCCTGCCTATTTCTGGCCACTTTTAGGAATTGTAGAAATTCTTGCAGGGCTTCTTTTGATCTCTCAATATTTTGCATTGGCCGGGGCATTTTTATTGCTTCCTGTCACGCTCAATATCTTTTTATTTCATCTCTATTTAAAACCTGATGATACATCAGGGTTGTTAATGAGTGCACTGTATCTGGCAGGAAACATACTCATTATCCTATTTGATTATAAAAAATTAAAAACTGTATTTTTTACACCTAAAACTCTAATAAAATGAAACATTTAATTTTGCTAATAGCATGTATGATGGCGGGCTCGGCCATGGCACAAAAGAAGAAACAGAAAGAAGACATAGCCTCTATTAAAGATATGTGTGGTTGTTACGAAGTTGAATTTAATTTCGCAGAGACCTTCTCTCCTGATAAAGATTACGAATTTCATGAGAATTACAGATCTGGCGCATTGGAATATGTCTTTCCTATTGAAGAAAGTAAAGACAAAATTGTGCTACAGCATTTGCTGGTTATAGGAGATACCATGATCATAAAACATTGGCGTCAGGATTGGCTTTATGAAAATCAGGATATCTACACTTTTCAAAAAGACAACACCTGGGCTTACCAACAACTACCAGCACATGATGTGAAAGGGCAATGGACGCAAAAAGTGTTTCAGGTGGATGATGGCCCACGCTATGAAGCATCAGGATCTTGGGTGCATGTGGATGGAAAGCATTATTGGGAAGCCAATGCAGATGCTCCTTTACCCAGACGTGAATTTAGCAAGCGAAGTGACTACAACGTGATGGCCAGAACCAACAGACAGGAAATTACTGATTATGGATGGCTACACGAGCAAGACAACAAAAAAGTCCTGCGTGAAAAAAGTGAGGATAAACTGCTTGCCTGGGAAAAAGGTTGGAATACTTATACCAAGACAAATGATGACAAATGCAAAGTGGCGAAAAAGTGGTGGGAGAAACATGCTATTTATTGGGCTGATGTAAGAACAGTTTGGGATGAGCTTTTTGCCAGTAAAGAAACTGTAGCTATTAAAGCAAAAGTAGATGATCAAGTGCTTTTCATGCAGCTTTTTGAATTGCAAGATAAACTATTGTCAGGTGAAAAGTACAATGCAGAAGAATCACAAATAGAAATTAAAAGCACTATCCAAAAATATTTAAATAGTGACCAAAGGCTGGTTTTAAAATAAATCGTTTGCCTGAAAGTCCTCAGTTGCGGGGCGGAATTGAATGCTTTTTCCGTCCCCATTGAGGCACAATTAGTAACTTCTATTGCTTCATCCTTATTAATTACCTTTCTCAAAATTTTCTTTTCCACACACACAACGCGGGTTTTACTAATCAGCCACTAAATGCTGTAAATGTTTTCATTTTCATAACATTTAGTTGACTTTTGCACACTGAAGTACAGCGATTACTTTCTCATTAATCGTTTCGTAAGGAAATTTTAATAATTATAGGAATTATGGTCTATTACCTCCAATCAGCACATGAAAGCAATAGAATTTTAGAACTTCTGGAAGAGATTAATGTCAGGGGTGAAATGGTAGAGGTCATAATAAAAGCAAACGATTTTATAACTGAACAGGAATCCGATTTCTTAGAATTATTAGCGGAATTGGGTTTGGAAAATACTGAGAATCTTCAAAAGCTAATTATTTCAGTACAAATGATATATCTCTATGAAGAGAAATGGCATATTTTTCTGGAACCTGATTTTCACTTTAACCGGTATAGACTGATCACTCTTCGGTCACCTTTGTATGAGAAAACATTAAACTTTGATTTACAGAAGGTAAGAAATTTCTGCAGAACCAAAGAAAGGGAAGCGGCCAAAAGCGGCTATCAAAAAGATTTTTGGGCGAATTCTGTCGCGGAGCAAATATTTGGCCCTTCTGAGGATTCAGGCGATTTTACCGGAAAGGGAAGTTCCGGATGGAAATTGAATGCTCTGGCCAATTATATGCTTGATCTGTACAGTTCTCAAAAAGACTTAAGTCTTGTAAAATTGAACTACTTTGAAACCTTGATGGTTCATGGTAAACTAGAAACTATTGGCAAACATTTGAAGCTAAAAAATAAGGAATTCAATAAGCCCATTCAGCAATTTTTAGCAAGAAAGATGGGTTTAAATTTACCTCAAGGTTAACAATTAACCTAAAATTTATGGTCAATATTAAGTCTATTTTAAGTGCAGGTTATATTCTGTTTAAGTTGTATCATTCTATTTCCTGAAATGATTTAAAGGTTCTTTATTAGATAGGAAATTACACGCTAATAAAGAAAATGCTTACAAAGAAAACGGCCGTTATTGCCGATGATGATAAAGAAACCTTGCGCTCCTTAGTGAGCACTTTGGAAGATAACGGATTTGAAGTAGCACTTGCCCTGGATAATGAACATGCCTTGCAGCTTATTAAAAAAGTAAATCCTATATTGGTAATTTCAGAAGTTGGCAAAAACAATTATGATGGTGTGAGACTGTATGAGGCTTATAAAAAGGAATCAAAGCTCAATGACCACTTGAAGATGGTTATTTTAACCAACAATGTTGACGAAAACCTTGAAATCCAAAGTTTTGAGTCAGGTGTGGATGATTTCCTGATTAAACCCTTACGAAAAAATGCATTTAACAAAAGAATTACCAGGTATTTTATAGAGCAGAAAAAGGAATTAAAATCTCCAAAAAAGCAGTTTCAAATAAGAGACTTATTCTTTAATTTAGTGAATAAAACTGTTTATAAAATGCCAGAAAATAAACAGGTGCGTATTCAATCTAAAAGCTTTGAGATTCTGTTCTTTTTAGCTTTTCATCACGATCAGGTTTTTTCCAGAGATGCACTCATCAGTGCAATTTGGGAAACCAACTCAAAGGTGACTGCAAGGTCCATAGATGTTCATATTCTAAAAATCAGACAAGCGTTTGGAGATGAATATGTTAAAACCATCAAGGGGGTAGGCTATATTTTCTCTAAAAATAAAAAGTAGGTTATTAATTTATTGATGTAACCCTATCTTTCCAAAACAGTTTGCTTATCTATAAGATTTATAGAATAAATCTGCTGATTTAACAGCATATTAACCAATTAAAATCAACTAATTTTTATGGATAATTTTAAAGATAAAGTCGCATTAGTAACTGGAGGAAGTAAAGGCATAGGCTATGGAATTGCTGAGGCATTGCTTGCCAAAGGTGTAAAAGTGGCTATTACAAGTAGGACAGAAGAAGCAGCAATTGAAGCAGCTGAAAGTTTAAAGAAATCGTCAGGAATAAAAGATGTACTTGGCTTGAAGTCTGATGTGCGTGAATACAACGATCATGAAGCATGTGTTGATGCCATTATAGAAAACTTTGGCCGACTTGACTTTGTTATTGCCAATGCCGGATTAGGCCATTTTGGGTCAGTTGAAGACTTATCTATTGAACAATGGAATGAGGTGATAGATACAAACCTGACGGGTGTTTTTTATACCATTAAGTCCACCGTAGCGCAGCTTAAAAAGCAAAGAGGATACTTTATTACAATTTCCAGTTTAGCTGGCACTAATTTCTTTGCTGGCGGAGCTGCCTATAACGCATCTAAATTCGGACTTACAGGATTCACGCAGGCAATTATGTTGGATCTTCGTCAGGCAGGAGTCAATGTTAGCACTATTATGCCGGGTTCAGTAGCGACTTATTTTAATAACCATCAGCCAAATAAAAATGACGACTGGAAAATTCAGAAAGAAGACATGGGTCAAATGGTGATTGATTTATTGAAGATGAATCCGAGAACCTTGCCAAGCAAGATTGAGGTAAGACCGAGCAGACCACCTCAAAAGTAATTTTAAACCATGCTGATAAGATACTGACTTAGTATTCAGTTTTTAATAATATGAAATCCTAAATGATTAAGCCTAAGTGTAATTTTAGCACTTAGGTTTTTTTATAAATGATCAATTCCAGTCTTTTTTAAAGTAGACTTTCTATCTAATTTATCGCTCTTTGTCTTTAAAAATGAGTCTGTCTCGTAAACTCTTTTAGGTACTTCATATGGAGTCAATCCATTTTTCAAAATGTCTCTAATTTGTGTGGTTTCGAATGGACTCTCCATAATCATACAAAGTTTAGCCCCAAAGTTTTCATCTGACTGGCCAAATACAAAAAAAGCATTTTTTATTCCTTGAAGTTGCAGCAGATTTTCTATTTGCAATTCAATTTGCTCTGGATGCAACTTAATACCTCCTGAATTAATCACAAAATCATATCTTCCTAACCATTCAAAATGGTGCTTATCAATTAATTTCACCATATCATTAGTAATAAGAGCTTCTCTACCAGTAATTTCAGGAGCATGAATTATCAAACAATTTCTCATATCCTGGGAAAAGGAAACGCCTTCCAAAGCGCTAAAGTACACATCTTGTTTCCCATTGATGCGTTTGAGAGCCACATGTGAAACGGTTTCTGTCATACCATAGGTACTAAAAACTGGAGCCGTAAGGTGTTTCTTGATGCATTCCGCTAAATGTGCAGATACAGGAGCACCGCCTAATATAATTGCCTTAGACTTATTTAAAAGAAGCAGTTGCTCTTCATTTGCTGATTCTAGGATTTTTTGTATCTGATAAGGAACGAATGAATAAAAATCGATAGGATTTCTACTTGGAATTGAAATAAGTGGGTTGGCGCTTACTTCCCCCACAATTAAATTCAATTTGTGCTCTAATGCGCGCACTATCATCATCTTTCCTCCAATAAAATCTGCACTAATGCACAATAGAGCAGTGTCGCCTGCTTTAATACCTAATGTATTTATAGTGCCTGAGGCACTGGCTTGCATTTGGGAGCGGAGGATCTGGTGCTTTGTTGGGGAGCCAGTAGATCCTGAGCTGTTTTGGTTAAATATTTTCTGGTTACTTAGCCAAAGTTGAGCAAAAGCAAGAGCACTGTGTTCACTAGAGCCTAAAGGGAATGGATTATCAACTAAAGTCAACTGAGATTCAGCTATGTTTTCACCTCTAAATTGTATCCAGTTTTCCTGCACCATTTTTGATATTTCAATAAATTTGAAATGCGAATATAAAAGAATTAATACAGGTCATTCTTATAATATTTGCATTAAAATTAAAGCTTTTATATTCAATTAACAGAAAAATCAGTCTTTGCGACTATGCATTTTAGTCATATTGATTTAAATACTTACATTACGAGTGTTTTCAAGCCATTATTATTCAAAAAACCGTGTAATATGAATAAAAACTCTTAATTTTGTGGCACACAACAAAGCAATAATACAAATAAATGCAGCCATTCAAATTAGATAAAATTGATAGAAAAATTCTGGACATCTTACAAGCAGATGGTAGAATTACAAATTCACAACTTTCCAAAGATATTGGACTATCTCCTGCTCCAACTTTAGAAAGAGTTAAAAAGCTTGAAAATACGGGTATTATCAAAAGCTATCATGCAAAATTAGATACCGAAAAAATAAATTTAGGAGTTAGTACCTATGTAATGGTTTCATTGAAAGCACATAATAAATCAAATATAGATAGATTTATAGAAGCAATTGACACAGTAAATGAAATTATAGAGTGCAATCATGTAACAGGTTCAAGTGACTTTATTTTAAAGGTGATTACCAAGGATATACCTTCCTATCAAAAGCTAATGTTAGAAAGAGTTAGTGAAATAGAGGTAGTAGATAGCATGCAATCTATGGTCATACTTTCTACCTTCAAGGATAGTAAAGTGATGCCAATTCCAACAGCATAATTATATAAACTTAAATGTCTGAAATTAGCAGTAGAATTTTAGTTCATAAGCAAATTGAAAGTAAGATTAAGAGAATGGCATATCAAATTCTCGAAAATAACTTTCGTGAAAAAAACATTTATTTAGCAGGTATTAAGGGTGGGGGATATACGCTTGCCAAAATACTTCAGTCTGAACTAAATGAGATGGAACAAATTAAAACTACTCTAATTGAAGTAAGTATTGATAAAGAAAAGCCATTGTCTTCCCCTGTAACACTTGATGTTAATATCGTAAAACCTCAGAATTCAGTAGTAGTATTGATTGATGACGTGTTAAATTCTGGAAAGACAATGGTTTATGCTTTAAAGCCTTTTTTGGCTCTGCCATTGAAAAAAATTGAGACAGCCTTTTTGGTAAATCGTTCTCACAGATTATTCCCGATTTCGGCTAAATATACTGGGATTGAATTATCTACTACCATTCAGGAGCATATAAGTGTCTCCTGGCAAGAAGGTGACTATGCGGTTTATTTAGTTTAGGAGAAAATTTGTCGATAAAGGAGCCCCTTTTATAGAAACATTAGATGTGCAATGCATGATTCTACTATACAAAGTTGCAAATTCATTTTAATATGATGAATTTCGTAAAGTTTTGTATTATTACATGCTTAAATACATCAGATGCCATTTTTAAAAAAGTTTTTAGTAGTAATTCTATTGTCACTTACCTTTTCCTTTCTGGGTTTTACACAGAAAAAAGTAAAGTATAAAGATTTATTTCCAATTTTACTAAGCAAAGATTATCAAAAAGCTGAGCCTTTACTAATTCAGTACTTAGGTGATAATCAGGATGAAGCCAATCCACATTTCTACATGGGCGAAATCTTAACTGCTAAGTTGGATAGTACATCTATATTTCCTACTAGCAATGTATATGATTCCCTTGCCAATAAAGCTATTAATTCTTACAAAAAAGCCATTCCATTAGTAGATGATAGGGAGGTTAAGAAAAACGATGAATATTATATTGCTTACAATCGAAGAGACTTACGAACTGGAAAATTTGGAATAAAAATAGCAGATATCCACCTGGATTATGAGAATAAAATATCTGCTCTTAATGAAAAGTTAGTACTTATCGATCAAATTCATCAGCAAAAGTCAAAAGCTGATGAGTTGCTCTCAAAACTTAACAACAGAATTGATTCATTGCGTTTGCAATTTCCTAATGAAAAGGCTTTTCTGTTGAGATCGACTCCTAAGGATTTTGATGTAGTAAGAAATATTAATAAGACCTATGCAGAGGCAAAGACGGCCATAGATGAATATTTTAAATTGCTAACTAAAGTAAAAAGCGGCGAGGAGTTGCCTCATTTGAGAAATGAGACTTTAGATGAATGGTCTATGCTTAAGCCTCAATCGATCAATTTATTTGAGAAAGAGATTCATTTGAAAGATTATCAGTCTTATTTATCCTTGCTCCTGATAAAGATTGAAGACGAAATTATACCTTTCAAAACCTTATTACTTCAGACTGACGAAGCAGTAAATAGCATGTTTGCTGAAAACCAATTTGTTGAAGATTCTTCTCAAATAATAGAAGTAACTATTCCTGAAAATTTGAAAGAGCAGCTAGTTAAATTAAATGCAGGTGCACTGCCTCTGAAAGTTTTATCATTCAAGAAATTGAAAAATGAAGCACAATTTTTGCAAAACACTTCACTTTATCCTGTTTTAAAAGATTCAAGTAATGTTTTTCAAAATGTAAAGTTACTTGAAAGACAGAAAATAGCATTTCAAGAAATGGATCAGTTATTAGCGTTGATCGAAAAATTTGCTAGTGAGGAAAACACCCTAAATTATCACTTCTATTTAAAGCATTTTGATCCTTCATTTGAGGGGTACTTAAGCACTGAAAAGGCCTTAACAGAGAACCAGTTATTTAAACTAGCGGAACACTATAACCATCAGAAGGCTTTAAGTCAAGTATTTATTTATAAGTCTGATAGTATTTTCAACGATAGTGTTACTGCAAAGCAAAATAAATCGCAGTCGTTTGCAATAGAATTACATGAAAAGAGTGATTTTCTGATTATGGGAGGACAAATTTCTTCATCTCCATTCGTTGCAAAGGCGCGCTTTGACATGAAGATTGAAAAACTTCAAGTTTTACCTGATAGCGCAATGTTTGTAAATTTAATACAGGTAAATGATAAAATTTTACTCAATACTGCTTTGAATCGCAAATCAAACCATTTTAAAATATCCAGCTTTAACCAACAAATCGAATCATTATGGAGTATTGAATTTCAGTCTGACTTACCTGTAGTAAGTGCGAAAGAAGAAGCAGGCATTTTGTTTCTTTATAATGTGGACGGGGAAGTTATAACAACCCTTGATTCAAAAGGAAATGAAATTGGTAACTAAATAGCCTTCCTTAATCGATCAATTTAATTGCTTAAACATTTAATTGGTTAAGCGCTGGACTAAAAATTTGTGCTTTCTTTCTTTTACCCTATTCTATTTCCTTCAAAATTCGCATATTTGCGAATAGGTTAGAATTTTTGCAATCTCTAACCTCACGTAATAATGATTTTGGCTATTCTTATTGAATAATTTAGTATGAGTGATAAAGTGAAAATTACATTACCTGATGGTACTGTGAAAGAATTTGATAAAGGTGTATCTGGCTATGATATTGCCATGAGTATAAGCGAAGGATTGGCTAGAAATGTGTTGTCAGCTAAAGTAAATGGACAGGTGTGGGATGCTACTCGGTCCATCACCAACGATGCGCATGTGCAATTACTTACCTGGAATGATCCTGAAGGACAAAATACATTTTGGCACTCATCAGCGCATCTTTTAGCGGAAGCTTTGGAAGAGCTTTATCCTGGAATAAAATTTGGTATTGGTCCGCCGATCAGTAATGGATTCTATTACGATGTAGATTTCGGAGATAAGGAATTAGAAGGTGTTGAGCTAGAAGCTATTGAGCAAAAAATGCTTGATTTAGCTCGACAGAAAAATGAATTTATTAGATCTGAGGTATCTAAAAAAGATGCAGTAGATTATTACAGTAAAAAAGGTGACGAATATAAGCTGGAATTGTTGGAAGGCCTGGAAGATGGAAGCATTACATTCTATGAGCAAGGTGCTTTTACAGACTTGTGCCGAGGGCCTCATATTCCTAACACCGGATTTATAAAGGCTGTAAAACTATTAAACATAGCAGGTGCCTATTGGCGTGGAGATGAGAAAAGGAAGCAATTAACTCGTATATATGGTATAACTTTTCCCAAACAAAAGGAGCTAAAAGAGTACTTAGAGTTGTTGGAAGAAGCTAAAAAACGAGACCATAGGAAGCTAGGGAAGGAAATGGAATTGTTTGCATTTTCTGAAAAAGTAGGACAGGGGCTTCCACTTTGGTTGCCTAAAGGAACCATGTTACGTGATCGTTTAGAAAATTTTCTTAAAAAGGCACAGGTAAAGGCAGGATATCAACCTGTTATTACTCCTCATATTGGTTCAAAACAATTATATGTTACTTCTGGTCACTACGAAAAATATGGGAAAGATTCATTTCAGCCCATTGCTGCACCTGGTGAAGATGATGGTGAGGAATATCTTTTGAAACCAATGAACTGTCCGCATCATTGTGAAATTTATAAGACAAAACCAAGAAGTTATAAAGAACTTCCCATTCGATTTGCAGAGTTTGGTACCGTTTACCGTTACGAACAGAGTGGCGAATTACATGGGCTAACCAGGGTGAGAAGTTTTACCCAGGATGATGCACATATATTCTGTCGACCGGATCAGGTGAAGGATGAATTTAAGAAGGTGATTGATCTCGTTCTGTTTGTATTTAATTCTTTAGGTTTCGAAGATTTTACGACTCAAATTTCCTTGCGTGATCCTGAAAATAAAGCAAAATATATTGGTAAGGATGAAGTATGGGACAAAGCAGAAAAGGCTATTGTAGAAGCTGCTGATGAAAAAGGGTTGAAAACAATAGTTGAATTAGGTGAAGCCGCATTTTATGGTCCTAAGCTTGATTTTATGGTAAAAGATGCGCTTGGAAGAAGCTGGCAATTAGGAACTATACAAGTAGATTACAACCTTCCTGAGCGTTTTGAGTTGGAATATATAGGAGCTGATAATGCTAAACACAGACCGGTAATGATTCACCGGGCACCATTTGGTAGTATGGAACGCTTTGTAGCAGTGCTCATAGAGCATTGTGCTGGTAATTTCCCATTATGGCTCTCACCAGAACAAATTGCTATTTTACCCATTTCAGAAAAATATGCTGAATATGCTAACAAAGTTTATACTGCATTGGAAGAGCAAAATATTACTGGTTTTATAGACCATAGAGATGAGAAAATAGGTAGAAAAATAAGAGATGCTGAAGTAAAGAAAATTCCCTATATGTTAATAGTAGGAGAGAAGGAAGCCGAAGAAAATATGGTTTCCATCCGGAAGCACGGAGAAGGTGATGTAGGAACAATGAATTTAGCAGACTTTTCTACATTTTTTAATGAAAAAATAGCTAATAGTATTAGTAATAAGTAAAAATATAAGCGAATAGAATATTTGAGTTTTGTAATCCAAAATTTATAACGATATTTGCACATTGTAAAATAAACAAAGGAGGTAATAATTAGTAAAATGCGTAAGAAAAGCAACTACAGACCCCGAGGAAGGGAAGAAGAACCGTACAAAGTTAATAGTAGAATTCGAGCTAGAGAGGTTCGTGTAGTTGGAGACAATGTTGAAGTAGATGTTTATTCATTGGAAGATGCCTTAAAAATGGCAGAAGAACAAAGTCTTGATTTAGTTGAAATTTCCCCTAAAGCAGATCCACCAGTTTGTAAAATTATAGATTATTCTAAGTTTAAATACGAACAAAAGAAGAAGCAGAAAGAGATTAAGGCTAAAGCCCAAAAAACCGTAATTAAGGAGATTAGGTTTGGTCCTAATACAGATGACCATGATTTCAATTTTAAATTAAACCATGGTAAAAAATTCTTGTCTGAAGGATCCAAATTAAAGGTATACGTTCATTTCGTTGGTAGAACTATCGTTTTTAAAGACAGAGGTGAATTACTTTTATTACGCTATGCATCTGAGCTGGAAGAATTGGGAAAAGTTGAGCAGCTGCCCAAATTGGAAGGTAAAAGAATGACACTTTTTATTGCACCAAAAGCTGCATCTAAATAAGTAACAATTAAAATAAATCTATATAACAATGCCTAAAGTAAAAACTAAATCAGGCGCGAAAAAAAGGTTTAAATTGACTGGAACAGGTAAGGTGAAAAGAAAGCATGCCTACAAAAGTCACATTTTAACTAAAAAGGAAACTAAGCAAAAAAGACGCTTAACAGATATGGGACTTGTTCACAAGACCGATATGAATAGAGTGAAAGATATGCTTAATCTTTAATAGTTCGCACAAAGTAAAAGAACGAAGGTTCAATGTAAAACCAGGATTTATGGTTCGTCAAGAATTAGCCGCAAGGCTGATCACCAATTTCCAAAAAATTAACAAATATGCCAAGATCAGTAAATCATGTAGCTTCAAGGGCTAGAAGAAAGAAAATCCTCAAATTTGCCAAAGGCTTCTGGGGTAGAAAGAAAAACGTTTGGACTGTTGCTAAAAATGCCATCGAAAAAGGATGGTTGTATGCTTACAGAGATAGAAAAGCGAAGAAAAGAGAATTCCGAAAATTATGGATTCAGAGAATTAATGCCGGTGCAAGAGAGCACGGAATGTCTTACTCACAATTCATGGGCGGTGTTCATAAAAAGGGTATAGAATTGAACAGAAAAGTACTAGCTGATTTAGCTATGAACCACCCAGAAGCTTTTAAAAGCGTGGTGGAACAAGTAAAGTAAATCACTATCTAAATATATTATAAAGAAGCCTTTCGGAAATCGAAGGGCTTTTTTTTTGCATTTTGAAAAAGTAGCAATTAGGTGAAGGGTTGCCTCACGATAAGTTGAAACCTCTTTTATATGTTTTTTTGAGTTTTATTATCATTTAGTTTTACGTTAAAGTAAAACCCTGTAGCTATTACCTCGTATTAGTTACAGATAAATTTTTTAAACTTAGAACTAAATACTTTTAACTATGAAACTTGGACTTAAAGCAATTGCTTTAGCAACTGTGATTTCAGTAGCTTTTGCATGTGACAATCAGAAAAATGATAATGAAGATGCAACGGTAGAAGAGAGAACGGAGCGAATGGAGGAAAACTTCGAGCAGAAGAAAAGCGAATGGGAAGCTAAACTAGAAGCTAAAATTGATGATATTGAGAAACGTATCGAAGAAGCAGAAGATGATTCTCAGCTAGAAGATAGACTTGAAAATGCAAAGGATAAATTAGAAAAGAATCTGGAGAAAATTGAGAAGTCAACGGAAAAAACCTGGGCTAATGTAAAAAATGACGTTTCAAACGCTTATGATGACGTTAAAAATGAATTAGATGCCATGGGTGATAAAATTGAGAATGAATTTGAGTAAATAACATTTTCGTTAGTAAATGAACCGGGGCACAAAATGCTCCGGTTTTTTTTGTTTATGGCAATCTATAAAAGTAGTTAGTAATGAAAACCAGAGTAAAGGATTACTTAAAACTAATACCTAAATCCCTTAAGGAATTGAAGGATAAAAACCCTCTACAGTTAGCGTCCTCCACTGCTTTCTTTAGTTTGTTTGCAATTCCACCTATTCTGGTTATTTTGATAAATGGTTTAGGGTTATTTATAAAACCGGAATTTTTAAATGATGAAATCTTTAGTCAAATCGGCAGTATATTAGGTAGCTCCGGTGCTGATGAAATAAAGCAAATTTTTAAAAATTTTCAGGAACTGCCAGATAGTATTCTTACCTCTGTCTTAGTTTTCCTATTCCTGTTATTTATTGGTACAAATTTGTTCTTCTTGGTTCAATTAAATATTAACCAGGTGTGGGACGTTCCTTCTAAAAGTATCCAGAAATTTACTTCCCACCTCCGTGGCAGGCTTACAGCTATTTTTCTTGTTTTAATAGGTGGTGTGATCATATTAGTAGCTATACTTTCGGATGTGCTTATTGCCTTCATAGGAGATCAATTAGATCAGATTTTGCCCAATATCCAATCCTACGTGATCAGGATTATAAGTTTAGTATTTTCCCTGCTGACTTTCACCGCATGGTTTACCCTCTTATTTAAAATATTGCCCAATGCTAATTTAAAGTGGCGACCTGCAATTGTAGGGGGAGTAATGTCTTCTGTTCTATTTATCCTTGGTCAGGTCGTAATTGAACTTATTTTAATAAATAGTAATATTAAAGGTATTTTTGGCGCTTCCAGCAGTATTGTTTTAATAATGCTCTTCATCTTCTATGTCTCTTTTATTTTTTATTTCGTAGCTATGTTTATAAAAAATTATTCTGAATTAATTGATCAGCCAATCACAACCATTAAAAAGAATAGAAATAAAGAGGAAGAATTATCTTGAATAGAGTGTTAGTATCAACAATAGAAAAATATGAAAATTCAATTCAGGTTTAATAATCGATTTGCGTGCTGCTAGATTTAAAAGTAAACTGAAATACATGGTACATACTTTAAAAAAAAAATCAAAAAAAAAGCCGCCAGCTCCCCAGCTAGCGGCATATTTCAACCAAAACCTTACAAAGTCATTAACTTATATAAGATGATACAAATATAAATCTTATTACTTATTTGCAAAAGCATCCAGGTAGATTTTACACTTATATTCGATGAACGGTAGCAAAAGAGATATTAGTGGTCAATTTAAGGGGCATTATTGTAATCTTTGAAATCTGTCGTACTATATTTAGAAAGTATTTACAGAGGCGTAGGATGCCACTTTCGTCAAGGTTAGAATTTCAATAATAAAAGTAAATGCCTTTTTGAGATCTGTCTGTTTTAACTGTAACTCACTTTTTATAATTGGTGTAAGATATAGATTTAAGATATAACAAAGCAGATTTTTTCATTGGAAGTTTTAGATTGTTTACGTCCTGATCATGCTGCTTTACTAAATGGTTTATTCATTTCAAATGCTTAATGCGCACTCTTTAATTTATAAACTTTTCTCATAACTAGTTTTTCTGTAAGATAAATGGAAGGATTTATATCAAAAGCAGCTTCTTTAAGTGCTTTTGCAGTCCAAACATTAGAGTTTTTAAGCGCTGTGTATTTTTTTGATGAAAGAAAAAATTGACTGTTTGCATAAAATCCATCAGCCAGATGTATCATATCTTTCTGTTCATTTAGTTGGAATTGATCACCAATAAACTGACATAAATCAGCTTAACTTTTTTCATCTACCTCCAGAATCACATGATCTTCAATCAAGAGATCTATATTTTCATTTTTGTTAAATGCCATTATATGTAAAGTAGAAGACGTTGGCCACACGGCAGCTTTAGTGGCATACCATAAATTAAAGCCCTTATTTTGATAATATTCTTTATCTCCCCAGCCTATAAATAGCCGATCGAATTGGAAGTATTTTAAATTTGGAGGCCACAGTGAATCGTCAATACAATCACCTGAGATAATTATTCCAGTATGCCAACCTTGACTTACTACAGAAAAATGCTTCTGTTCATTACTTTGTATTGTTGCTTCTTGTGCATTGCAGTAATACTTCGGTACTGATAATAAAATTATTAAAGCGCAGATTTTAAACATCCTCTCCTCATTTGTTGGTTAATTAAACAAAACCTTTTCCTCCACAATGATGTACTAACATGTGAGGATAAAGGTTAAGATATTAATAAAGTAATTTAACCTGAAACAAATAGACTCGTTAGAAAGATTCTCTTTTAAGTTTCAAATATTCACTTTAATTTTCGGTTACAATAGAAAAATTTTATGGAGGACGAAAAAATAATTATCATAGGTGCAGGAATATCAGGATTAATAGCAGCTATAGAACTTGAAAAGGCTGGCTTTAAACCTACCATTCTCGAGTCATCAGATAGGGTAGGTGGGAGAGTAAAGACAGATAATTATGATGGATTTTTATTGGACCATGGCTTTCAGGTTCTATTAACGGCCTATCCTGAAGCCATAAAATACCTGGATTATGATGCGCTCGATTTACAGTATTTTGATCCTGGAGCAATGATATGTAGTGAGGACAAATCATTTCGTATCAGTGATCCCTTACGTCAACCTGCATCATTAATAGATATGGCCTTGTCCCCGGTTGGTAGTTTTGCTGATAAGTTGAAGATATTTAAATGGAAACGATCTTTAAAAAAGTCAAGTGTTGAAGATATTTTTTCCAGGAAAGAGCAGACCTCTATTTCCTTTTTAAAAGAGTATGGATTTAGTACTACTATCATCAATCAGTTCTTTAAACCATTTTTCGGAGGTATATTTCTAGAAAATGATTTAAATACCTCCAGTAGAATGTTAGAATTTGTTTTCAAGATGTTTAGTGAAGGCCATGCTGCAGTTCCTTCGAAAGGAATGCAAGCCATTCCGGAAATGTTGGCAGCTCAACTATCCCAAACTGATATTCAGTTTGATAAAATCGTAGAAAAGGTGGATCCCAAGAAAGTGTTTTTAGCAAATGGTGAAAACCTGGAGGCTGATGTGGTAGTTATAGCAGCTCAACCTGACAAATTATTGCCGCAACTGGCAAGGCAGTTTGAAGGGTACCAATCGGTTATAAATCTATATTTTGAATGTGATAAAAATCCTATAAATAAATCAATTATCAATTTAGTGCCAGACAAAGACTTTTTAATTAATAATTTTTGCATTAGTAATGACACGGCCAAAAATTATGCCCCTAAAGGTAAATATCTTATTTCTGTCTCAGTCAATAATAGCAAAGAATATGAGCCAAAGACTCTTAGTAACAAGGTTGTTAATGAATTGAGGAGCTTGTATCCTTCTCTTATTAAAGCTGAAATTAAATTGATAAAACAATATGACATAGATAAAGCTTTACCGAAAATTAATGACTTTCAATATAGTATGAAACCATCAAATATGAAGGTTCAGGAAGGGATTTATTTAGCTGGTGATTATTTATTAAATGGTTCCATTAATGCAGCAATGCTTTCAGGTAGACTTGCGGCACATGCAATTTATGAAGATTTAAAAGGTAAAGGATTTAAAAATTAAATATTTATTCCTTTTACTTTCCTGTTGCAGCCCAGTAAAGCCCTCCGTATAAATGTAATAAAAAATGAGGGTTTTTATAACTTTTTTCAAGATGGCCTAAAGCAGTATAAAATGAACGACCTCCATCATAATATTGATACCACGCAATGGGGTGATTCCGTCCCATTCCTATAGTTTGCTCCCAGCTATGATGAGGGTCATAGCTATCTTCATCTACTGTTAGTAAAATATTGAGATTATCTGACATACTTTTGAACACATACCATTCGTCAGTCCAAAGCCACTTTTCATTTAGATGTAAAGTGGCTGGATGCGTTTGATCAATAGTTTGCACCATGGCGCTTTGAATATAAGGATGCGATTGAAAACTTGCACCCACCAAACCAACAAACCACGGCCATTCTACATGTGTTGTTGAGGCTGCATGAACACCCATAAATCCTTTCCCCTCTTGGATGAAAGCCATTAAAGCTGACTGATGCTCCTTATCTAAAAACTGTCCGCTGGTATTTAAAAATACTACCACATCAAAAGGATCCAGCTTCTCCTTAGTAAAAATGCCTGCGTCTTCAGTCCAGGTCATATCAAATGAATGTTGTTGTGCCAAATCCTTAAATGCATTTACACCTTCAGTAATTGAGGCATGTTTATATCCTTCAGTCTTTGAAAACACTAAAGCATTGAATTGGAAATTTTGAGCCAAAAGAGTCGCTGTTATAAAGTGGAGTGAGATTATAATTACAATTTGTTTCATACATTATTAAAAGGTAATAATATCTAATGATTAAGTAGTTGCTCTAACAGAATTTCACACAAATAGAGCCTCACATTCACTTTTTAAAATCCCTGCTGTAAGAATGGTATCCCTCCATGATTCTTTTAGTACATCTGCGGCCCTTATTTGTATTTGTTTTCCGTGTTTGGTAGCAAATGGAATATCAGCGCCATAAACTACCTGACCTATGCCAGCCCAAATTATTGCAGACATGCACATAGGACAGGGTTCTACAGTACTATATAATATAAGGTCGTCCTCTTGGTTGTAGTCCAACTGATGTAATTTCTTTATGACATTTATTTCCGCATGGGCAGTTACTCCATCATGAATCACAGTGTTATAAGAACCTATAAATTGACCTTCCATATCGACAATAACTGCTCCAAAAGGTGTCTTACTTTCTTTAGCCAAATCTATAGCCATATTCATCCAAAATTCGTGAGATTCTTCCATCTTTGATTATTCAGTGCCTTCTATCAAATATATGATATATTCTCTTAAGAATTTAGTAACTTTAATTCTTAAATATCATCAAAATCATCTATGAAAATAACTAAAATTATTACCCTGCTATTTATTGCAGAATCATTATTTTACGCAT
The DNA here is from genome assembly GCA_963803685.1 of uncultured Cytophagales bacterium. Taxonomy (GTDB): domain Bacteria; phylum Bacteroidota; class Bacteroidia; order Cytophagales; family Cyclobacteriaceae; genus Marivirga. The sequence goes on along the minus strand of CAWDNW010000001.1, from coordinate 4,240,983 downwards.
GTGACACAAAGGATAAAGTTCAGCAAAGCGAATTAGCAAAGATCAATGAAGAAGTTTTAGATAATAGTGAAGCATATAGTAATTTGAAGAAATTGACTAGCGAAATCGGTCATAGGCTAACTGGATCCGACAATGGTAGGCAAGCTGAACAATATGCCTACGATTTATTTAAATCATATGGATTCGAAAATGTTCAATTTCACGAATTTGAAGTAGAGGCCTGGTCCAGAGACACTGTAGGTCTTTCTATTAATGGGGAGAATGTTTCAGAAGTAGTATCCTTAGGTCAGTCTCCTGTTAATGCAGATATTACAGCTGAATTAGTAGACATAGGAAATGGTTTAAGAGCAGATTTTGAAGCCAACAAGGATGCCATAAATGGAAAAATGGCATTGGTTTATATAGGCTTGCTTCCAGAAAGTAAGGAAAGCTTAAATAATATCCACAGATCAGAAAAAACAGCTTTAGCTATTGAATATGGTGCAAAAGGTATAATCATTATTAACCAGGTGCAAGGAGGTGTTTTACTTACAGGAACCGCTTCAGTCACGGGTAAATTAATTGAAATTCCGGCGATTTGTATTTCTTATGAAGTTGGGATGGATTTAAAATCGAAGCTTGCGGAGGGAAATACGCTTGAAGCCCGAATCGATATGGAAAACAAAAGTGAAATGATTAAATCCAGAAATGTAATAGCGACCTTACCTGGATTAGAGTTCCCTGACCAAAATATTTTAGTAGGTGGGCATTTGGATAGCTGGGATTTGGCGACAGGAGCAATTGATAATGGAATAGGGATAGCTGCTATTTTAGACATGGCTCGCACCTTCAAAAAACTTGACATTCAACCGAAAAGAAATATACAATTTGTAATGTTTATGGGGGAGGAGCAAGGATTATTAGGTTCAAAAGCCCTAGTGAATAGATTGAAAGAAAGTAATGATCTGCAAAATGTGAGATATATGATGAACATCGACATGAGTGGAAACCCTAAAGGATACAATGCAGCAGGAAGAACAGAATCAGTAGATTTATTTGCAGAAATCGGGGAGAAAATCAAAGAGGTAGATTCTACTTACCAAAATGAAAACGCCAATAAAGCAGGCTTACACAGTGATCATCAATCATTTATGATGGAAGGCGTTCCAGTAGTGGGGCTTGTTGGTAATCTCGATAGAAAAGTATACGATTATTACCATTCCAATGGTGACGATTTTGAACTAGTTAATGAAACACACTTGAAAAATACAGTGAGATTCGGCTCCATGTTTTTACTGGAATTAGCTAATACACAAAAATTACCTGCACAAAATTTGAATTTCGAAGAAACTAGGCAGTTTTTGATCGATCAGGGATTAAGGGAAGAAATGGAATTAGGCAATGAGTGGAAGTGGGGCGAATAAGTATTAATTAAATTAATAAGTAAAATATAAATAATATGGCAGATTTTGAGTTTGACGGGGACAAAGCTAAAGAGTCCTTTCAAAAAATAGTAAAAAATATTAGGATTATTGTAGTTGTAGTGGTCGTTGTAATAGCTATTATTAGTACCTTTTTCCAGGTAGAAGCAGAAGAAGTAGGTGTGGTTACACGATTGGGAAAGTATGAAAGAACTGTGGAATCAGGATTAAATTTTAAGATACCTTTTGTGGAAAAAGTAACCAAAGTAGCAGTAGAGAGACAGCAAAAGCAAGAATTTGGTTTTAGAACCACAAATGTGGCAGTAGAATCATCCTACTCTAAAAGTGGCACTGAAGATGAGTCTCTAATGCTCACGGGTGACCTGAATTTGGCTGAGGTAGAGTGGGTAGTTCAATATAGAATAGACCAGCCTTATAACTATTTGTTTAAAGTAAGAGACCCCGAAACTACTTTAAGAGATATATCTGAATCCGGCATGCGTCAAATTGTTGGTGATAGAACAGTAAATGAGGTTTTGACTGTTGGAAGAGCTGAAATTGCAGGAAAATTGAAGGTGTTAATTCAGGAATTATCGAATGAGTATGAGTTAGGCCTAAGGATTGAGCAAGTCGTATTACAAGACGTAACTCCTCCAGGGCCTGTAAGAGCTGCTTTTAACGCAGTGAATGAGGCCCAGCAGGAAAAGGAAACCCTAATTAATCAGGCTAAATCTGAATACAATAAAGTTATTCCAAAAGCGGCAGGACAGGCCGAAGAAACTATTCAAAAGGCGGAAGGTTATGCAACGGCACGTGTAAACAATGCGCAGGGTGATGTAGCGAGGTTCACGCAGCTATATACAGAGTACGCTAAGGCACCACAGGTAACTAAAACCAGATTATATCTGGAAACCATGCAAGAGGTTATTCCGAAACTAGGAGATAAAATCATCATGGATGAACAAGGAAGTAACGTTTTGCCACTTTTACAGATGAAATCTCAAACAGCTAAAGGGAGTAACTAAAGACGAGTAGCCATTTCAAGAAATTAATAACAATTATGAAAAAAAGCACAATAACAATTCTAATAGCTGCCGTAGTTTTACTCATAGTAATTGCGCAGGGCTTTTATGTTGTAAATGAATATGAACAAGTTGTAATTACTCAATTTGGTAAGCCAGTTGGAGAGCCAATCACTGAAGCGGGTATCCAGTTCAAAATTCCATTTATTCAGACAGCAAACTTTTTCGAGAAGCGTTATTTGGAATGGGATGGAGCGCCCAACCAAATTCCAACTAAAGATAAAAAATTTATTTTTGTTGATACGTACGCCAGGTGGCAAATCACTGATCCATTGCAATTTTACAAGCGTCTCACAAATGAAAGAGGTGCTCAGTCACGATTAGATGATATTTTAGATGGCGAAACAAGGGATTTTATCGCCAAAAATTTCCTTGAGGAAACTGTTAGAACAAGTAACCGAACTCCAATTTCTAGTGGAGCAATAAGTGATATTGTAGAAGATAGTTTGGTACAGATTTACGTGGGCCGTGACAGTATTCAGGAATACATTCAGAGATCGGCAAGCCTGCAAGCACAGGATTTAGGTATTGCTATTTTAGACTTTAGGTTTAAAAGAATCAATTATGTAGAAGAAGTTCAAACACAGGTTTATGAAAGAATGAAAAGTGAGAGGTTCCGAATAGCTGACAAGTTTAGATCAGAGGGCCAGGGTGAAGCTTCCAGAATTAATGGAGAGAAGGAAAGAGAACTTCAGTCGATACAATCAGAAGCCTTTAAAACAGCTGAAGAAATAAAAGGTAAAGCAGATGCGGCAGCTGCAGCAATATATTCTGACGCCTATGACAAGAATAGTCAGTCACGCGAATTATACAATTTCCTGATGTCTATGGAAACCTTTCAGAAAACCTTTGATGATGAAACTACAGTCATTCTTTCCACTGATAGTGAATTGTATAAGTATTTAAAAAGTAGTAGGTAAGAAATAAATAGTGATAAAAAACACGGTTTTAGCATTGAAAGATGTCTAGGGCCGTGTTTTTTATGCCCATAGCTTTTTTACTTTTAAACTTCAATGTCCGCTTAATAAATTGTAATTTCAATTTTAATAAAAACAACCTTATCCTTCAAGATGGACAAAAAAAAAGTCTGAATAAATAAATTATCCAAACTTCGTTTTCCCGTTAAACTATACTACTTAAATCAACTAAAGGAATTGATTATGGTATTAGCTTATTAATTTTACTTTGATAGCATTTAAGCCCTTCTGACCCATTTCGGTCTCAAAAGTCACCTTATCATTTTCATGCACATTGTCAATTAATCCATTAACATGTACAAAAACACTATCCTGAGTTTCGTGGTCTTTGATAAAACCATATCCTTTTGATTCATTAAAGAAGGTAATGGTACCTTTTCTGATCGCATCTGCTGGATCTGGTGCTTCTTGTTTGGCTACACCAATTTGAATATCCTCAGCTTTAATATTCTTTTTCTTTTTCGTAGGATCTGGCGGAGTATCTGTAATATTACCAAATTCATCAACGTAGGCCATCATCTCATCAATGCCTTTACCTTTGTCAGAATTGGCTTTTCTCTCTTCTTTCTTTTGTTCCTTATCCTGCTTCTTCTTTTGCTTTTTCTTTTCTTTTTCTTTTTTATTAAATGTCTCTTGTGATCTACCCATAATTTGATTTGAATGAATTAAATTGTTAATGGAGTGCTAAATTTGATTCGGCCGGTTGATAAAATCATACAGAATTATTGATTTCTAGAACACTCCAATAACAAAGGTAACTAAAAACTACTAACAATCAATCATATCAATCCAGCTATTCGACTAAAAGAGGAACATATGCTGTAAAAATTAAATTCAATCAGACTGAATTTAAAAAATAGAATACTCTGTTTCAGTAGTAAATTTTTCAAGGAAATACATTCCCCTATTAGAGTTTCCCTGTTTATTAAGTCGTGGACTCCAGACGGAAATAGCATATTTGCCGGGATGAACAGCTACAATACCACCACCTACACCACTTTTCCCAGGTAACCCAATTTTAAATGAGAAATCACCAGCCTGGTCATAAAACCCGCATAGTTGCATAATTGCATTGATTCTTTTGGTTTTGCTTGCAGATATGATCCTTTCCTTTGTGTAGGGATGTTTTCCATCATTGGCTAAAAATAAAAAGGCAACAGCTAATTCCTTGCAGGTCATTTCAATGGAGCAGAGATTAAAATAGAAGTCCATTACTACATTAATATCGTTTTCTATGTTCTCATAATACTTCATTAAGTTAATAAGAGATGTATTAATGTAGCTTTGGGATTTTTCCGATTCAGCAATATCATAAGAATACTCTAATTTATCGTTGCCAGACGCTTTTCTTACAAAATCTAAAAATTCAGCTTTAGGATTATCTAAATAGCTAACTAAAATATCGCAAACTACGAGTGCTCCTGCATTTAACATGGGGTTTCTGGGTATTCCTTTGTCGTGCTCTAAAGTGAGTAGGGAATTGAAAGATGTACCTGAAGGTTCTACACCTACTCTTTTCCAAAGCTTTTCGTCTTCCTGTTTATAGGCCATTGCTAACGAAAAAACTTTAGCAATACTCTGAATCGAAAACTTCTCATTGGAATCGCCCAAGAAAGAATGCTCATTTTCGATGGAAGCTAAATGAACTCCAAATTTGTTGGGATCAACCTTTCCTAATTCAGGAATATAGTTGGCTACTTTTCCTGTAATTGGTATTTTTTGTAGCTGATCATAAATTTTCTGAAATATTGAGTTATAACTCATATAGATTCTTTTAGAAGAAATTAGCAAGTATGATTGTTAACGTAGATGATTTAATATGTTTCGACTCAATTTTATCTGTGAAATTAGCTAGCTGCATTGCATTAAAGAAATTAGCAAAAAAAAATCCTGTACTAATATAGTACAGGATTCTAAAATTTTGCTTTTCGACAGAATCAGAAGTTTTATGCTTCTCCTTCTCCTTGTCCTTCAGCTTCACCAGCTTCATCACCTGCATCATCAGCAGCTTCATCATCAGCAGTTTTTCCTCTAAGTGCTCTAGGAATTTCAACCACAGCAATAGAAGCTTGTGGAGTATCTAAAACATGAATATTGTCTAACTGTACAGACTCTACTTTTACAGCTTTACCAAAATCCAGGTGAGAAATATCTACTTCAATAAATTCCGGCATATCCTTTGGTAATGCCTTTAAAGTAAGTGATCTTCTTTTGTGGATTAATGTACCACCTTTAGTAACACCAGGAGCTGTGCCAGTCAAATGAACAGGTATGTTCATTTTGATAAGCTTTCCTTTGTGCAATTCTAAGAAATCTGCATGCAAAATCAATTCATTCACCGGATGAAATGAAACATCCTGCAAAATAGCCTGATATAAATCACCTTCAATGTTCAAGTTTACAAAATGCGCTTCACCTGTGTAAACTAATGGACGAAAAAGAATCATTGGCGCATAGAAGTGAATTTGCTCATCACCTCCGTAAATAACAGCAGGAACCATCGCTTCTGCTCTTAATCTTTTCGCCTCTTTTTTGCCAAGATTTGCTCTTTTATACCCTATAATCTCAACTGTTTTCATAATATATAATTGTTTATTGTAAATTCTCTATTAAATAAATAATGCGCTAATTGATTCATGATCATGAATCTTTCTGATCGCTTTTGCAAACATATCAGCTACTGTTAATACCTTAATTTTATCCATTTTTTGCTTCAAAGGTAAAGTGTCAGTTGTTATTAACTCATCCAACTTTGAATTAGCTAAATTTTCATAAGCTTTACCTGATAAGACTGGGTGTGTAATCACAGCTCTCACAGACAATGCGCCTTTGTCTTTGATAATATCCGCTGCTGTACACAAGGTTCCAGCAGTATCAATCAAATCGTCAAAAAGGATTACATCCTTTCCTTCTACATCTCCTATTACCTGCATTGAGGCTATTTCGTTGGCCTTTTTCCTGTGCTTATCACATACAACCATATCTACCTTAAAATGCTGGGCATATTTTCTGGCTCTGGCCGTTCCTCCAACATCAGGAGAGGCGAACACCGTTCCTTCGTTGATGCTTTCTCTTAAATATGGAACAAAAATAGCAGAAGCATCCATATGATCCACTGGGATATTAAAGAAACCCTGAATCTGGCCAGCATGTAAATCGCAGGTAACTACTCTGTCAGCACCAGCGGCTTCAATAATATTGGCCATTACTTTAGCTCCAATTGCCACCCTTGGTTTGTCTTTTCTGTCCTGACGGGCATAACCAAAGTAAGGCATTACTACTGTTACGCTTTCAGCACTTGCTCTTTTTGCTGCATCTATCATTAACAATAGTTCCATGATATTATCAGCAGGAGGGAATGTGGATTGGATGATAAATACCTGATGACCTCTTATTGATTCTGTAAAGTAGGGTGATTGCTCTCCGTCACTAAATTTTTGTAATTCAATTCCTCCTAAGGGCTTTCCGTAACTAGACGCTATTTTTTCAGATAGGTATTTAGTGGACGAGCCAGAGAACATTTTTACAGAGGACATGGTATTCAAAGTTTAGCACTTAAAAATAATCCCGTTCCGATTTCTCGAAACGGGACTTTGTTGCCCGACTAGGTCTCGAACCTAGACTCTTCTGTACCAAAAACAGACGTGTTGCCAATTACACCATCGGGCAATTTTAATCCCCTTATTGCTAAGAGATCACAAAGGTAATAACGAATTTATTTTGTGCAAACAATAACAAGAAAATAATTTGACATTTTTTGCAAGAACAGCCGTTCAGTTTACAAGTTATTATCTTTTAAGTATTTGCATATTTACTGATTGGAGCAAGAGCCACAGTTCCTTGTCAATATATTTAGTAATTGTTGAGCTGTGGAATAAATCCGTAACTTTTAAGTACACTAATCACTGCAATTCTTGTTTTCCTGGGATCTTCAAAAATTTGATCCTGATACAAATCTGTGGTGTATCCCTGCCAAATCATTGAGTAATTTTCCTGGTCAGTAAAGTTGATAACAAAAGTACCGTTGGTTATTTCAAAATCTTTTTTAATATACCGCTCTTTCCTTTTTGACCTGTCATCCCTTTGCTTCAGGAAATTTTCCATTTCCGGTTGCTCATAACCTTTGTATTTAAGACTATCACTAAAGTAAAAGTAGTTGACGAGAAAATTAGGACTCTTGGTATCGTAAGAATACCCTAACAATTCTAAATGATTTGTGATAGATTTCTTGATTAATGTATTAGAACTGCTGTCTAATCCATTGTCATAATCCATAAAACCAAAGGTTTCGTAACCATTAAAATTGCCCAGATAATTATAATCATGTTCTACGGGATATTCTCTTATCATAAAACATGAATTGCATAGAAACCAGACTCCCAGGAATAATAAGCTCAATTTTTTCATAATGACCTAAATTACTATTTTTTTCGTAAAATAATAAGTTTAACTCACTAATTGTTAGATAGTTTACTTTCCACCCATTTAAATGCATTCACTAGTGCACTTACCCATGGAGAAATTTCATCTGATTTTCTATCCTCTGGATAATATGCCCAATTCCACGGAAAAATGCTTCTCTCTAAATGAGGCATAATGGCAAGGTGTCTTCCGTTTTTAGAACAGATCGCAGCTGCATTGTAATCTGAGCCATTTGGATTGCCTGGATAAGCGCTGTAGCTATATTTCGCGGCAATTTCATAAGCCGATTCTTCCTGAGGCATCGCGAATTTACCTTCCCCATGAGCTATCCAAATACCCATCTGGCTATTGGCCAGGCTCGAAAGCATAACTGAGTTATTCTCAGGAATATCGATATTAACAAATCCGCATTCAAATTTATGGGAAGTATTATGCTCCATGGTAATTTTTTCTTCCTGTTCAGGGTAAATCAAATCTAGAGCTACCATCAACTGACATCCATTACATACTCCCAAACTAAGAGTGTCTTCTCTGTCGTAGAAGTTTTGAAGAGCCATTTTCGCATTTTCATTGTATTTAAATGCACCAGCCCAGCCTTTGGCCGAACCCAGGACATCAGAATTGGAAAAGCCACCAGTAAAAACAATGAAATTCACATCACTTAAATCTTCTTCACCACTCATGAGGTCTGTCATATGAATATCTTTGACATCAAATCCAGCCATGTACATCATGTAGGCCATTTCCCGGTCGCTGTTTACGCCTTTTTCACGTATGATTGCTGCTTTGACGCCCGATGGTGTATTTCTTGCTTTATTAAGGCCTAAGGAAGCATAAGTCCCCTCAAAAGCTTCTGGGAATTTAAAACCGATGGATTGATTTTTATAATTTTCAAACCTTTCAGTTGCTAGTTTCTTGCCGCTTTGTTGCTGATCTAATAGGTAAGAGGTTTCATACCACAGATCTCTCAATTCAGGAATTTCCAGCACCAGGTTCTGACTATTTTTCTTGATAGAAATTCGATTTTGCTGAACAACTTTTCCTAAATCAAAATATTCAATCTGATTAGATTTTAGCTCTTCTAAAACCGATAAATCGCTGATTTGCAAAACTAAACCTGGTTGTTCACTAAACAAGATCTTAATCAGATCCTCTTCTTCTACAGCTATCAAATCGAGATCCATTCCGAGCTGATTATGAGGGAAACACATCTCCAACAAGCTGGTTATTAATCCTCCTGAGCCTATGTCGTGGCCAGCAAGTATTCTATCATTCTTAATGAACTGTTGAATTAAATTAAATGATTTAACAAAGTGCTCGGCATCCTGTGATTCAGGGCTTTTGGTACCTAAACTGTTCTGGCTTTGTGCAAATGCAGATCCTCCTAACTCGAACTGATCCTTAAATAAGTTAATGTAGATAATTCTGCTATCCACGCGGTTGTTAAGTGAAGTTTCAACTACTTTTTTAATGTCTGTCACTTCTGCGCCAGCAGAAATAATAACCGTTCCCGGGGCAAATACCTTTTCTCCGTCAGGATATTTCTGAACCATAGAAAGAGAATCCTTTCCGGTAGGTATATTAATTCCTAAAGCTATGGCAAAATCACTCACAGCCTGAACCGCTTCATATAAACGCGCATTTTCACCTTCATTTTTAGCTGGCCACATCCAGTTGGCACTTAATGAAACACCTTTAAGATTGTCTTCCAGAGGAGCCCAGATAATATTAGTAAGTGCTTCTGCAATGGCTTGCTGCGATCCTGCTTTAGGATTTATTAATGCAGTTACTGGTGCATGCCCAATAGAGGTGGCAATACCTTTTTCTCCTTGAAAATCTAACGCCATTACCGCCACATTATTCAGGGGTAATTGAATGGGACCGGTTGTTTGCTGTTTGGCTACCTTACCACTTACGCACCTATCTACTTTATTGGTCAGCCAATCTTTACAGGCAACTGATTCAAGTTTGAGAATGTCTTTAATATAGGTTTCTATTGAATCCTGGCTATAGCTAATTTCTTTAAATACTGTTTGCGATCTGGAGTCCGTTAAAACAGTTTTAGGGGAATTGCCGAACATAGAATGTAATGGCCAATCCACCGGGTTATTGCCATCTTTCGGATCCACAAAACTAAAATGCTGGTCATCTGTAATTTCACCAACCACATAAAATGGTGCTCGCTCTCTTTTGGATACTTTTTCCAAGGTAGCTACATCTTTTTCTTTGATAACAAGCCCCATTCTCTCCTGCGACTCATTCCCCACAATTTCCTTGGCAGAAAGCGTAGAGTCGCCAATTGGTAGCTTTCTGAGGTCAATTTTACCTCCAGTCTCTTCAACTAGTTCGGAAAGGCAGTTTAGATGACCCCCGGCACCATGGTCGTGAATAGAAACAATGGGGTTTTTTCCTGATTCAGCCATGGCCCTGATGGCATTAGCTACTCTTTTTTGCATTTCAGGATTGGCTCGTTGCACCGCATTAAGCTCTATCTGGCTTTCAAACTGACCGGTATCCACAGAGGACACCGCACTACCGCCCATTCCTATGCGATAATTATCACCGCCCATCACCACAATTTTATCACCTTTTTCAGGCCTGTCTTTTTGGCTTTCTTCTAAGATCCCGTAGCCAATACCACCTGCCTGCATGATTACTTTATCGAAACCATATTTCTTCCCTTCATTTTCATGCTCAAAAGTAAGCACTGAGCCAGCTATTAAAGGCTGACCAAATTTATTTCCAAAGTCAGATGCACCATTAGAAGCTTTAATGAGAATATCCATAGGTGACTGATAGAGCCATTTTCGCTCCTTCATTCCCGTTTCCCAGTTTCTGTCGTTCTTTAAACGAGAATAAGAGGTCATATAAACAGCGGTTCCAGCTAAAGGAACACCTGCTTTACCGCCCGCCATTCTATCTCGAATTTCTCCCCCTGACCCGGTCGCAGCACCATAAAATGGTTCAACTGTTGTTGGAAAATTATGTGTCTCTGCTTTTAAAGAAATAGTGGCGTTAAATTCTTTTTTTGCGAAAAAATCAGCCTTGGTTTGATCTGTTGGAGCAAATTGCTGTACCCGCGGACCCTTTAAATATGCTACGTTATCTTTATAAGCAGAGATGATTCTATTAGGATTCTCATTTGAAGTTTTCTTTATGAGTTGGAATAGGGTAGAGGGCATCTCTTTTCCATCTATTACAAAGGTTCCGTTAAAGATTTTGTGTCTGCAGTGCTCAGAATTTACCTGGGAGAATCCAAATACCTCGCTATCTGTTAATTTTCTAGCTAAATCTTTACTTACTTGCTCTAAGTAGGCTACCTCATCTTCATTTAAAGCCAGCCCTTCCTTTTGGTTATATGCTGCAATGTTGTCTACCAATACAACTGATTCCGGTTGCTTATCTATCTGGAATATCTGTTCATTGAGCCCAATATACTTTGCTTGTAACATAGGGTCAAAAGGAGTGGATATTTGATTGAGCTCTTCAAACGGTTCAATTCGCCAAATGCCTTCAATAGCCATTGTTTGCGTTATTTCAACTGCATTGGTACTCCATGGGCTAATCATTTCCTTTCTTGGTCCCACATAGGTTTGGATTAATTCACTGGCTTTTTTTGTATGAGTAGCCTGAAACAACCACAATAGTTTCTCATTGTCCTCGTCTGAAAAGGGTTTTTGATGTCCTACTGCATAAATCTGGTGAGATTTTCCCTGGAAAAAACTTAGCATATTGAATTTGTAAAATGGAATTTTTTTGAGACAGCAAAGTTAGAAAAACTCCTTAATTATTGAGGCCAAAGTAGGGGAGTATTTCACAATTTTTAGAAAATGTGAGGAAAGCCTTGAATCGCAAAAGACTCTTTATCAGTCGGGCTGTTTACCAAAGTGACTTTTTAAACTTTCTACTGTTGATTTCGAATTACCAATGTATAGATGTCCATTCACCAGAAAAACAGGTCTTTTGAGAAAAGTATATTCTTCCATTAATAATTTTTTCAAATCATTTTCAGAGAGTGATTTCTTATTTAATCCTAAGCTACGGTATTTAATTGCACGCTTATTGAATAAGTCTTCATAAGATTCAGTGATCACATATAATTCAAGTAATTGCGACTCGTTCAGAGGGTTGTTTTTAATGTCAATTTTATCAAAATCATCCAGCTTTAATTGTGACATAATTTTTTTGCAAGTATCACATGTGCTTAAGTAATAGACTACTTTTCTCATAATTGTCGATAATAATGTATAAATAAGCGAAAAAATTTGCCTAATGTCAACAAAAAGCTTTAATTCGGGGTTTAATTAAATAGAAAATAGGGTTAAATATTTATAAATAAAAATGAAAGTTATGTTTAAGAAAGGATTATTTGCTTTAGTCGCAGTGATTTGTTTAAGTTTTACAAGTGTACAAGCACAGGACGATGAAATTAAAGATAAAGATTTGTACAATTATGCATTATTAATGCAGGTGGTAGATCAAATGAAGGCTGAAGTGAATATTGCAGCTACAGAAATGATCAACAATCAGGATGGATTTGATGTAAAAAGATACATGGAGCTTAAGGGTGGCGGAGATGATGCTGCAAAGTTGAAAGAGCTAGGCGCTAATGAATTTGAAGTTAAATTTATGGCCATGATTGTAAAAGAGCAGGAAGAAAGAAAAGATGCTATAAAAGAAGCATTAACTATTTTAGCTTCTAAGATGGTAGGCGTTAAGGAATATAAGGCTGTGAAAAGCGCATTATCAAGTGATGCTGATCTAAAAGCAAAATATGATGAAATCGTGGCAAGAATTGCGCCACCAGAAGAAGAAGCTTAAGTTCATTATTCTTAAAAATTAAGAAGGCTAAGTTAAAAATGACTTAGCCTTTTTTTTTTAGCTATTCAAGGCTCTATATTTTGAATAGGCTTCTCTTGAAAAATGGATTTTAAAGCCAAAAATAAGTTTAACGACCTTCTAAGGTGTATTTTTAATTTTTATTATATCTAAAAAACCTCGAAAAAGAGCATTCCCACTGAAAATTTGGGTTTTCATAAAACTACAAACCTTTTACTACCAAAATTTATTCTTAATCTTTTTGCTACTATATAACTAGCTCAGTTCGATAGGTGCTTTGCCTCCTTTGTAAAACTCACCCCTGATTCATCTTCGACAAATCTGTACCATCTCTTCCGAGAATAGAGGGGAGAAATCACCTATAAATAACGTATTACTTCAAAATGCTCAACGTACTTGGATTACTAATTTAAAATGACTGAAACCAATTTTCCTTTCTCTTCAGAAAAAGAGAAGGGTGGTTCTGCGAAGCGGAATCGGGATGAGTCAGAAAAACTGAAGCTTCCAAAAGACATGCTCCCTTCAAGTTATCTCTTTTGAGGTTCAGTTGCAAGAATGCGATGACTTGATCAAAAAGATAGAACGCCAAAGGCATCCCAATGGGGAAAATCAAGACAAAAAGAAGTCAGCCAGAGGCTAACCAGCCTCTGGCTGACTTCTATGCTGCAAATCCACGCGCTCCGCGCCTTCCTGCCTTTGCCGGAAGGCAGGTTTGTCCTCCAGCCTGTTTGCCGACATAGGCAGGCCCGCTTTCTCGAGCAAAGTTTATTTGGTTTGAACACGAGGGAGTACCCTGAATAGTCATAGTGGCAAACCGATGAGGCAACCCGGCAAATCAAATATAGCTGGATTCAATTGGACTAGGCCAACAGACTTAGTAGCTGATCTTTATCACTTTCAATGACCTGGTCTCATTCCCAAGCTGCAAGATAGCTGTTTCATTGATCCGCTTACCTATAATAGCCTTTGCAATAGGAGCAGTAAAGGCAATTTTTTGCTTTTTCACATTGGCTTCGTCCACACCTACTAATTGAAATTGTTGCTCTTTCTTGTTTATTTCAAGTTGAACGTTAGCTCCAAATCGTACTTCGTCCTCAGGTTGCTCTTCAGGTTTTAAAACGCGTGCAGAGTTTAACCTTTCTTCTAATAATTTAAGTTTGCAATTAATTTCAGCAGAAGCTCTTCTTTTTTCAGTGCTATTTTCCAGTTGAAGAGCTATTTCTCGCTCTTTTTCTAATAAGGACTTTTCTGTTCTTAAGTCATCCATTCCAGCAGGAGTCACGTAATTAGTGACCCCGGAAGGTAAAGGAGCTCTCGGTGCAATAAATGGAGCCTCCTCCTGGTCATCTTCTTTTACAAATGCTCTACTCATAGCCTGTTTTACGAGAGAAAAATCACATGGTTGAATATAAACCTGAAACCTATGACTAGAAAAGAGATTCTCTTCCATAAGAATTTATTACTATATAATATCATGGGGTTCTTCTTTTTCGATAACAGCCACCGTTTCAAGAAAATCAACCAAATTACTCTCGTGCTCCAGGTTCATCTTTTTGCGAATACGATAACGTGCTGTTTCAACTCCTCTCACTGAAATATTCAGCAAAGGAGAAATCTCCTTATTAGTTAAATTCATTTTTATAAAAGCACATAACCGTAACTCTCTTTGAGAAAGGTCAGGGAACTTTTCCTTTAAATTTTTAAAGAAATCAAAATGAACTTGTTCAAAATTAGTTTCAAAAATGTGTAGATATTCCTCACCAATGATATGCTGGTTTAGCTTACCAAACATTTTTTGCAGTTTGTTACGGGAATTATCATTCCTTACCAGTTTTCGAAGTTCAATTATATCTTGTCGTATTTCTGAGAAAATGTCTTTCTTTTTTACCAAGAGCATGGTATAATTTGCCAATTCCTTACTTTTATGTATTACATCTTCCTGTAAAAGTAGTTTGTCTTTAAAAATTTTATCCTTCTCTGTTTGTAATTTCATTTGAGCCAGCTCCAGTTCTAACAATTTTTTGGATTTCTGTTCTTCCTCACGTGTTTTTAAACTTTCAAGCGCAATTTTTCTTTTAACCCATTTTACAATAAATAGTATCAGCAAAAATCCTAACACAATATAAATTAAAACCATCCAGGTAGTTTGATACCAAAGAGGTAGAATCTCAAAAGTAAAACTTGCCATCTCTCCCTGAGTACCTAACAGACTTCTGCTCTTAACTTGAAATTCATATTTTCCCGGTCTCAAATGTGAATACTCCTTGTAGGACACGAACTGCCAGGGTGACCAAGCACTTTCTAAACCTATCAATTTATAGGCATATTGAATATCTGCATCATTCTGCATTTGCGGGCTGGCAAAATCGAAGCGTAAGCTCGTGGTATTATTAGGTAGGTAATTGATTTTATCCTTATTGATTTTTATATTGTTCTGTTCTTGTTCTAATAAATAGCTTACTCCAGTAATTAAAGTAGGTTCGCGTTTAATATGTTCTTTAAAAGTGAGATCGAACAGGTATAGTCCAGTTTTAGTGCCTAAAAGCACCAACTCCTCATTAACAGGTACAACGCATTCCATCCCAGTGTTAAATGCACCTTTAAATTGGAGGAAATAGTCTGTTTGTTTTATTGGGTTCTCATTAGTAAAATAGCCTACCTCATCTCCTTGAATGAACCAGGTTCTACCTTGTTGCTGGAGTAATTTCCGGGTATTAATTTTAGGATTTAATATCTTATTTAATGTATCAAAAGGAACAAACTGGTTGGCGTCTTTTTCATAAGTGAAAATGCCCTGATTACTGGTGAATACAATTTGATCATTCCAATCAAAGACATTGATGCTGAAAGGAAATTCAAAACCGTTTTGTGTAGTAAAGTGTTCTAAAGAGACAACTTTCTCGTAAGAATCATCAATTTTAATACGGAAAACGCCTTTATATCCGTGGCAAACCCAAAATACGCCAGGTATATCTGTTTCCAAAATATCACGAGATGATTCATCAAAACCTGAAATTTTCCTATCTATTTTCCATTCATTACTTTTCTTTCTGATAACATATATACCAGAATAGCCAACAGCTAAAAATAGATTTTCAGCCTTCTTAACAGGAATTACCTTCCATATTCCTGATATATTTCCTAATTGAGTACTTTCCTTTTTATTCACTTTGAAGAGCCCTTTGTCGTGACCTACCAAAATATCATTTTTTATTACCTGAAATGACCAAGCCTGTCCCTCCAAACCTTTTATTTTTTCAAATTGAGGCTTCCTGGCCCATGCATTTGAAGTGTGAAATACTCCCTGGTTGGTTGCCAGGTACATATTTTTGTCTTCAATAAATACATCATATAATGAAGCTCCTTCAAAAATAGTGGAAACAGGTGAGTTGAGGGAAATACAATCTAACCCGTTGTTTAAGAGTGCCCAAATATTACCTTTTTTAGATTTAAATAAATTCAGAACGCTTTTGTCTTGCAGGCCATCAAAAATATTTTCATCTTCCAGCAAGGTACCTTTACTATTGAGTGTTATTATACCACTGCTTAGTGTTCCTAAATAATAAATGTCATTGCTGGCTTTAATAGCAGCTTCCACCTTATTGATTTCATCAGTTTCGAATAATTCTTTTATCAAAGTAACTCTTTGCTGAAGCATATCCATACTGAAAATTTTTCCAGAGGAAGCTATGCCCAGAACCTTACCTGTTTCCTTAGTAGGGAGAAGTGCTACAATTCCCTCTCCCATTATTTGTTCATTGGAAAAGAGTTTTGAAAATTTCATATTTGATACATCAAGCCTGAAAATACCAACTCCCTGGTCTTGCACATAGTATTCACCATTGATTTCATAAGATCTTGTAAAAATTTTGGATGCAGGCAATTTTGTAATTTTATTTCCACTGATGGCTATTAGCTTATTAAAGCTCCTATAAATAACAGCGTTGTCAATTAAATGTACCTGCCAGAGGTTTTCCATCTTATCATCATGGAATTTGAGTGAATCCAGGAGCGAAACATAATGGTATTCCCCTGCATCACTTTTTTTAATCAATCCAAATTCATTGAAGCCTCCCGCATATACGTTGCCTATATTATCAGTTGTTAAGCACCTGATAGAGGAATTATTAGGAAGCCTTATTTTATGCCAACGTTCTCCATCAAATATGAGAGCTCCGTCATTATTTCCGAAGTACAGAACACCATTTTTGTCTTCAGTTACAGCCCAAAACTGAGGATCTGAATTGAAATCTTGACGAGAATAATGAATGATTTGTGGTATTCCTTCCAATGCAGGAAGGTTTTTGCTTGTTGAGCTCTGGCTAATACTATTAAAAGTTAGACCGAGCAGGCCAATAATACCAATTATGATCTTTCTTTTCACTCTATATTATCTGATTGTTAAATAATGCTACATGCAAATTAGTGAAATAATAATTCAATTTTCAATATTTCCCTATTTTTAATTAAGAATTTGCAATAAGATAAAAAACTGTTAATAAGTTAGTTAAGTAGAATGAAGTATCAAAGACGTATGGGTGAACAATGCTGATGTAATTGAAGTGTATGTTAATTTTTTGCACGTGAAATTGGTATTTCTATGTTTAAACTTCGATTTGCAAACGATTGCAAATTTGAACGAAAAACTAACAGTTAAACACGTAACCTTTTTAAAATGAAAACAAAATTCTACTTATTAATTGTAGGTTTCTTTTGCTTCTCTCAATGGTTATCTGCTCAAAATGCAGTAATTACGGGGACAGTATTAGATGCCGGCGACAAAAGCTCCTTACCTGGAGTGAATGTTATGGTGAAGAATTCTAATCGGGGAACCACTACCGATATTGATGGAAATTTTAGCATTGAGGCATCTCCTTCAGACGCGCTCGTATTCTCCTTTATAGGGTATGTCACTCAGGAAATAACAGTTGGCAACCAAAGCTCAATTAATGTAAACCTTGCTTACGACATTGAAACTTTGCAGGAAGTTGTGGTAGTAGGATATGGTACTCAGGTAAAGAAAGTGGTAACAGGAGCCATATCGAGTGTTTCCGCTGAGGACTTAGAAACTCTACCAGTGAACAATGTAGGGCAGGCATTGCAGGGAAGAACTTCTGGTATTACTATTGCGTCTAATTCTGGCCAACCGGGAGAGGGGGCAACTATTAGAGTGAGAGGGATAACCACTCTAAATAATAATGATCCGCTATGGGTAGTGGATGGAGTTGTGGTTGACAATGGAGGCATAGGTTATTTAAATCAGTCGGACATTGAATCTATTGATGTGTTGAAGGACGCAGCCTCCCAGGCTATTTATGGTGCCAGAGCAGCAGCTGGTGTTATTCTTGTTACAACAAAAAGTGGTAAAAAGGGAGGGATGAGAGTTGCATATAATGGCTTTTATGGTGTTTCGGAACCAGCTAGAAAACTAGATTTACTTAATGCCAGGGAATATGTTACTTTAAGGAATGAGGCTTCTCTGGCTGACGGAAACGGGGCTGTTTTCCAAAACCCAGAGACATATGGGCAAGGTACTGACTGGCAGGACTTAATTTTTAATGATAATGCCAGAAGGCAAAATCATGAATTAAGTATCAGCGGTGGAAATGATGTTTCTACCTACTACTTTTCATTTGGTCATTTGCAGCAAGAAGGAATTGTAGCTTCTGAAATTTCTGAATACGAAAGGACTAACTTAAGGATTAACTCCACTCATAAAATTAAGGAATGGCTTACCATTGGTGAAAATATAGGGTATTCTCATGACAAATCAGTTGGCTTAGGAAATACCAATAGCGAATTTGGTGGTCCTTTAAGTTCGGCCATTAATTTGGATCCTTTAACACCAGCAGTAATTACTGATTCTGATATGGCTAGCGGAGCACCATACTCTTCCAATCCAGTTGTTAGAGATAATTTAGGAAGACCTTATGGAATTTCAAGTATTGTACAGCAGGAAATGATTAATCCTTTGGCTTATATTCAAACGAGATTAGGAAATAATAATTTTGCGGATAACATCGTAGGGAACGTCTTTGCTGAAGTTAAACCACTTGATGGGCTTACTATAAGATCTACGCTTGGTAGCAAAATGGCCTTTTATGGAGGTAAGTATTTTACTCCAATCTTTTATCTTAATGCCACTAATCAAAATTTAGATAATACTAGTGTGAGCGGGAACCTCAACAGGAGGTTTGATTGGAACTTAGAAAATACTGCCAGCTATACCAACTCAATAGAAAATCATAATTTTACTGTTCTAATTGGACAAGGAGCTTATCGAGAAAATCAGGTATTAAGCTTTAATGTGGCCAAGGCAAATATTCCTGTCGACAATTATGACGATGCTTCTTTTGCTTTCAATGTGCCTTCTGACGATATCACTGCAGGTGCTGGTGAAGGTATCATTCATACGGTGTCCTCCATTTTTACAAGGATCAATTATAATTTCAACGAAAAATATTTATTAACCGGTGTACTTCGTAGAGATGGCTCATCAAGATTTGGTTCCAATAATAAATATGGAATCTTTCCTTCTGGTTCAATAGGGTGGGTAGCTTCAAGTGAGTCTTTCTGGCCAAAAAATGATATTGTTAATTTTGTTAAGGTACGTGGGGGCTACGGTGTAGTAGGAAGCGATAACTTAGGAGATTTTAGATTCCTGTCAACCATTGGTGCAGGTAGAAATTATACTTTTGGTAATAATGATGCAAGTTCTAATGGCTACAGCCCTAATGCCCCGGCTAACCCAGATTTAAAGTGGGAAGAGACAAGCCAGTTGAATATTGGTTTTGAAGCAACCATTTTAGAAAATCTTGATATTACATTCGACTGGTACAAGAAAGAAACTTCTGATATTTTAAGAGGAAAGCCGATTCCAAATTACCTAGGTGTTATTGGTCAGCCAGTAGCCAACATAGGTGACATGGAGAATACTGGTATAGAGTTAGAATTGGGCTATCGAGAAAATATAGGTGAATTCAATTTTTCAGTTGTAGGAAATGTATCTTACTTAGAAAATAAAGTAACCAATCTGGGTGATGTTGAATTTTACAACACCTCCAGCATTCAAAACATGGGTACTATTGCCAGAATGCAGGTAGGACAGCCTATCAATGCCTTTTATGGTTATGAAAGATTAGGTGTTTTTCAAACGCAGGAAGAGATTAACAACTATGTTGGTAACGAAGGACTTATTCAGCCAAATGCGCAGCCCGGTGATTTCAAATGGGCAGATCTAGATGGTAATGGATCAATTGACGATGACGACCGTACTTTCTTAGGTAGTCCTATTCCTGACTGGTCATTTGGGATTAGTATTAATGCTGATTACAAAGGTTTTGATTTATACCTGCTCGGTCAAGGAGTTGCAGGCAATCAGATTTTTCAAGGTTTGAGACGACTTGATATTACTACTGCTAATTACCAAACTGCAGCACTAGGTAGATGGACCGGTGAAGGTACATCTAATGATTTTCCACGCTTAACAAATGCAGATCCTAACAAAAACTTTCAGAATCCCTCAGACTTTTATATTGAAGACGGTGATTATTTTAGGTTGAAGGTAATTCAGCTAGGATATACTTTACCTAACTCTTTCATACAGAAAGCTGGTTTAAATAAAGTGCGTTTTTATGTGATGGCTGAGAACCTTTTCACATTTACTGAATATACTGGATATGATCCTGAAATTGGTGGCGGTTCTTTTGGAATTGACAGAGGCATTTATCCTCAGGCCAGATCATTTATGGGTGGTGTAAGTCTTGGTTTTTAACAAAATTAACTGATTAGAAAAATGAAGAACATATTTAAAAATATAGCATTACTGGCTTCAACAGCTTTACTTACGTTTTCCTGTTCGGACGACTTCGTGAATGTGGAGCCAAAGGGAACCGCATTAGAAGATAACTATTACAAAAATGCGGAAGAAGCTTACAATGGTTTGATCGCAGCGTATGATCCCATTGGTTGGAACAACGCTTTGGTTTTGAAAACAGCGTTATTAAACGCGGCATCTGACGATTTTTATGCAGGTGGTGGCGGTCCTACCGATATTAACGAGATGCAGGTATGGGATAATTACACGCTTGATCCTGTGATAGGACCTCAAGGCGAATTTTGGAATAGAGGTTATTCAGGTGTTTTCAGATCAAATATTTTAATTGAGAAATTACCAGAAATACCAATGGATGAAGCCTTGAAGGCCAGGTTTATGGCAGAGGTGAAATTTTTAAGGGCTTATTACTATTTTGACCTAGTAAGACTCTTCGAGCGAATCCCACTTATTACTGCGCCTGTACCTACTTCAGATATCTTCGAAGTTGAGCAGGTAGATAGGTCGGTAGTTTATGAGCAAATTGAAATGGATCTGATTGCTGCAATTGCAGACTTACCCAATACCGTTGCTTTGGGAACTGAAGCGGGTAGAGCTACAAAAGGTGCTGGCATGGCATTGCTTGGTAAGGTGTATTTACAGTTAGAGATGTTTAACGAAGCTGCAGAACAGTTTAGCAAAGTGAATGGAACACCAGGTAGTACAAGTGAATTAGGATATAGTTTGCTGGATAATTATGCTGATTTATTTGCTTTGGGTAATGAATTCAATTCAGAATCTATATTTGAAGTAAGTCATAACAGTACCTCCCAAGGGGGATGGGATTGCATTGGTTGTACTGAAGGAAATCCTCTGAGCATCATGGTTGCCCCTCGTGGTTATGTAATTGTTGATGCAGAAGCGGCACCTTCGTTTGTATCGGGCTGGAGCTTTAATACAGTTAATCCTAGTTTAGTTGATGCTTTTGTTCAAGGGGGGGTATATGATCCAAGATATGCCACTACCATCGCAAATATTGATAGTCTGGAGAAAGCCGGGGCAGTAACATATGAAAAAGCACATGAGAATACAGGTTATTTCCTTGCTAAATTTGCTGGTAAAGTAGAAAATAAAACAGAGGATAATACAGTTCCTTTTGAGCTTAATTTTCCAACAAATGAGTACGAAATAAGGTTGGCTGATACCTATCTTCTTGAAGCAGAAGCCTTAGTAAGAGGTGGTTTGAATGCAGCCAGAGCCAAAGCGCTATTGGATGCGGTTCGTGCCAGAGTAGGGCTTGATCCTGTTCCTGCCAGTATGGATAATATTTTACTGGAGCGAAGACTTGAATTAGCTGGTGAAGGACATCGTTGGTTTGATATCATAAGATTAGGAAAAGCGGAAGCACTTCTTGCTGATCGTGGTTTTGTTGCAGAAAAACATGATGCCCTACCTATACCGCAGTCTGAGCTTGAGTTTGATGGAACCCTGCTTGAACAAGATCCAGCTTATTAATCATTTAATTAAATCGATATGAATACTTTACATATAAAATCAAAAATTAAGAGCTTTGGAGTTTTAGGACTTCTGCTCATCGGAATCTCCTGTACGCCTGAAGATGAAGATTTAGCTTTAGGACAAACAGCTGAAGCAGCTTTTACGGTAGAAGCCATTGAAGGGATGAAAAACACTTTTCACCTTCGTAGCACCACAGACAAAGCTTTTATTTATAAGTGGGATTTAGGTGATGGTACTGAACCCTTCACTGGGACACAAGCTGACACCGCTTATTATGAGGAGAAGGGAGCCTATACGATTACTTTGACTGCTGTCAGCGAGGGCGGCCATTCTACCACCTCACAAACTATTGAAGTGGAAAATGATGCTGTAACAGGTACCAATGCAGTTACTGCTGGGAATATGGAGGATGCAGAAGCTTGGTCACTTACTACCTCAGGTAATACTGAAACTAGTTATGAATTTGTAGAGGGTGCCTTAAATATTACCAATGGCAATGCTTCGCAGGGTGGCATAGCCATCTGGCAGGCAGTGGAATTGAAAGGTGGAAGAGCCTATGAATTTAATGCATCTGTTTCAGGAGCTGGCATGACTAACTCCTGGATGGAGGTTATCTTGCTTGAAGAAGAACCTGAAGAGGGTTCAGATCCATCAGGCACTGTATTTACAGGATTGAATACGTGGACAGGATGCGGCAATGAATCTTTTGAAAGTACTTTACTTGAAATGTCATGCCTTGGAGATGGAAAAGTGAATGTAGCCACAGATGGCACCTACTATATTGTGATAAAAGTAGGTAGCTGGGATGGACATTTAGGAAATGGCGGAATTACTATTGATAATATTGAATTCATTGCTCAAACAAGATTAAGCGAGGGTGACAATATAGTAGCAGGCAGCGATATGGAAACTCCTTCCGCATGGAATGTAGCCAATATGGGCGCTACCTTGACCACTCTTGAATTTACAGATGGAGTAATGAAGTTTACTAATGGAACGGTGTCAGCGCAAACCAATATCGGTGTTTGGCAGGCTGTGGATGTAGAAGCAGGACAAATTTATAAACTAAAAGCTACTGTAAATGACCCGGGTTCTACAGGTTCATGGAAAGAGTTCTATGTATCTACCACTGCTCCGGAAGAGGGACAAGATTACTCAACCGGTAGATTAATAGAAAACAACACTACTTCTTTTGCAGAAGCCGGAACCGTGTACTTAGTAATAAAAGTAGGTAGCTGGGATGGAAATCTTGCCGCAGAAGGTGTTACCATAGATAATGTTGAATTAGTGGAAATGAATTAAAAAATGATTGTTTAGTTTAGTTGCCGGCAGGATTAATTTCCTGTCGGTAATTTTTTATTCTAGTATTGTATATATAAATAATTGACAATGGATATTTTAAATCGGCTATACCGATCATATTGCTGGGGTTTGTTTGTAGTTTTATTATTAATGGCTCAAAACAGTTTCTCTCAAGGATTTTTGAGAGCAGACGGCACACAAGTTACCGATGAAGCTGGAAATGAAATCATTTTCAGAGGTATTGGTTTAGGTGGCTGGATGCTTCAGGAAGGCTATATGCTGGGAACCGGAGGGGCACAACATGAGATTGAAGAACGCATCATCGAATTGGTTGGAAATGAAAAAAAAGAAGAATTTTACGATGCATGGCTGGCTAATCATGTGCGTAAAATAGATATCGACTCTATGGCTTCATGGGGCTACAACCTGGTGCGATTGCCCATGCACTACAAACTTTTTACTCCGCCAATAGAAGAAGAACCTGTACAAGGTGAAATTACCTGGATTGACAAGGGATTTGAAATGACTGATGCGCTTCTGGAGTGGTGTAAATCCAATAACATCTACCTGATCTTAGATTTGCATGCTGCACCAGGCGGACAAGGTAAAAATGCTGATATAAGTGATTATGATCCAAGCAAACCTTCCTTATGGGAAAGTGAGGCCAATCAGGAAAAAACCATTGCGCTATGGAGAAAATTAGCCGAAAGGTATAAAGATGAGCCTATGTTGGCCGGTTACGATTTAATTAATGAGCCTAACTGGGGTTTTCAAAATCTTGCTTCCGATCCTAATGGATGTGCTGAATCTGAAAACACTTTACTTTGGGAACTTCAAAAAGATATTACTGAAGCAATCAGGGAAGTAGATGAAAACCATATTGTAATTATTGAAGGTAATTGCTGGGGAAACAATTATAGCGGACTCCCTACATTGTGGGATGACAATATCGTAATTAGCTTCCATAAGTATTGGAACCCTAACACAACTGGGGCCATTCAGGGCATGCTGAATATGCGTACTGAAAGAAATGCTCCAATTTGGTTGGGAGAAACGGGAGAAAATTCCAACACCTGGTTTACCAATGCTATTTCACTTTTTGAAGAAAATGATATGGGATGGTGCTGGTGGCCACTGAAGAAGCTGGGAAGTAATAATCCTCTACAAATTAAGAGAAATCCGGGATATCAGGATATTTTGAATTACTGGAACAATGGAGGAACAAAACCTTCAGAAGCTGATGCTTTTGCTGCATTAATGCAAATGACTGAAGATTTGAAATTGGAAAATAACATCTACCACAAAGGTGTAGTGGATGCGAAGATCAGACAACCACATACCGATGAAACTCTTCCATACAATGCAAACCTCATTACTCCGCAAGGGGAAAATATCATCTTTGCAGTAAATTATGACCTGGGAAAAGAAGGATTTGCTTACCATGATAATGTATCATCCAACACCACAGGAAATGCCGGTGGAGCTGCATGGAACAATGGCTACAGCTACAGAAACGATGGTGTAGACATAGAAGCTACTGAAGATGAACCGGGCAATGACTATAATGTCGGATGGATTCAGGATGGGGAGTGGTTACTGTATACTATCAATGTAGAGGAAGAAGGCAATTATCAATTTCATATAAGAACAGCCTCAACAAATACAAGTGGTAAAATTAAAGTTTTAATCGATGATGTTCCGGCCACAGAAGTGATAGCCTTACCAAATACTACTGATTATCAGGTTTTTGAGACGACCACAGTAAAAGATATTTACCTGAAGGAAGGGAAGCAGGAACTAAAGCTCTACTTCGAAACCGGTGGTTTTAATTTAAATTATTTCCAATTGGAAGGGCCTGAGGCATCAACTGAACAACCTAAACCAATAGAAAAGAAGGCAACTCATAAAAAAAAAGAGGTAAAACTGATCTTTAACCAGGCTTTTAATGAGGTACCTCAAAATGCAGGCTTTTCAATCGACATTAATGGGGTAGCAGCAACTGTTAATTCGGTAGTTTATAATGCTGAAAGTCCGAGAACTATCACATTGCTGCTAGAGGAACAATTGCTTTACCACGATACGGTTCTAGTAAGCTATTCCGGATCTTCTATCACTACTCAATCAGGAGTGGTGATGGGGGATTTTGCGAATGAATTGGTTACAATAGAACTTGAAAATGGGGTAATCCCTCATACCGTTCCTGGAAGAATTCAGGCAGAAA
Organism: uncultured Cytophagales bacterium; assembly: GCA_963803685.1. Lineage (GTDB taxonomy): Bacteria > Bacteroidota > Bacteroidia > Cytophagales > Cyclobacteriaceae > Marivirga. The sequence goes on along the minus strand of CAWDNW010000001.1, from coordinate 4,215,409 downwards.
GTTTTATTTTGAATAATGGATTCGAAATGGAAGAAACGGAAGACAGTGGCGGGGGAATGAATTTGGGCTATACCGATAACGGTGATTACCTGGATTATATGGTGGATGTGCAGGAATCAGGTAATTACTCGGTGAGGTACAGAGTGGCTTCACAGGATAATGGAGGGGCATTGGAGTTGAAACTGGTTGAAGAATCTGGTAGTACTGTCTCATTAAGTGAAGTGGAATTTGATGCCACCGGAGGCTGGCAAACATGGAAGAGCGCTCAGGGCTCCAACACCGTTTTGGAAAAAGGTTTACATCAATTCAGGTTGCAGGCGAAATCTTCACTATTCAATATCAACTGGTTTTCCCTGACTAAGGAATCGGATGAGGAACTGCCTACTGCGAATAAAAAGGCTATTTCAAATGATTTAGTAACTATTTATCCCAACCCGTCACAAAATTCATTTACAATCAAGTTTACTGGCTCGGAGCGACCAGAATCAATTTTTATTCAATCTTTAAATGGTAAAAAACTATTGGAATTGAAGCCCGAAAAGGGAACGGAGGAGTTGCTGATCACCAATCATCAATTAAATCCTGGCTTATATCTGGTGACCACTAATAGCGCCCATTTTAGGGCTGTCCAAAAAGTAATGATCAAATAAAGAAGGATTCAACCATTTTTAAGAAGAATGAAAAATTTTAGCATGAAAATAGGCCTGCTCCTTATGGCAGGTGCTTCTATGATTTCATCCTGCAACACAGGGAAAGCGGAGGATGAGAAAGCAAAAAACCAGGTATTGGTCATGCGGACTACTGCGGACCAGTCCAAAATGATTGAGGAGAATTATATTTCCTTTGCCGATGCAGAAAATGACGAACTTCCTGTCATCAATATTCAGCCTGAGACCACTTACCAGGAGATGGACGGCTTTGGCTTTACCTTAACAGGAGGCAGCGCCAAGCATATTTCGCTCATGGATTCTGCCAACAGACATGCTTTATTGCAGGAATTGTTTACCGTTGAGAAGGGGATTGGCATCAGTTACCTTAGACTCAGCCTGGGAGCTTCTGATTTGGATGAGCAAATCTTTTCTTACAATGATATTGAAGAAGGAGCCATAGACTCGGAAGTGCAACAGTTTGATTTGGGCTATGATAAAAAGTACCTGATACCAGTGCTGAAAGAGATTCTGACTATCTATCCTGAATTGAAACTGATGGCTTCACCGTGGTCGCCACCGGTATGGATGAAGGACAATAATGACACCCGTGGCGGGAGTTTATTACCGGAGCATTATGCTGCTTATGCCCTGTATTTCGTCAAATATATTCAGCAAATGGCTGCAGAAGGAATTACGATTGATGCAATTACTGTACAAAATGAACCTTTGCATCCCGGAAACAACCCCAGTCTATTAATGCCCGCAATGGCACAAGCTGAGTTTATCAAAAACCATTTGGGGCCGGCATTTGAATCCGCCAATCTGGATACCAAAATTATCATTTATGACCATAACGCTGATAGACCTGATTTTCCGATCAGCATTTTAAATGATCCGGACGCTAAAAAGTATATTGATGGATCAGCTTTCCATCTGTATGCTGGTGAAATTGAAGCATTGAATGAGGTGCATGAAGCCCATCCTGATAAAAACCTGTATTTCACAGAGCAATGGATTGGTGCACCGGGTGATTTTCCTGATAACCTGAGCTGGCACACGCGTGAGCTCATCATTGGCGCCACCAGAAACTGGTGCAAAACAGTGTTGGAATGGAACTTAGCAGCAGATGAAAATGAGGATCCGCATACCGATAGAGGCGGTTGCGATCGTTGTCTGGGAGCTATCACCATTGAAGGAAATAAAGTGACACGCAATCCTGCTTACTACATTATTGCTCAGGCTTCTAAATATGTGAGACCGGGGACTAAAAGAATAGCTTCTAATCTGCCGGAGCAGTTGCCTAACGTAGCCTTTCAAAATACCGATGGCAGTATAGTGGTGATTGTATTAAATGATGGGAAAGAAAGCAAACAATTTAATATTTCCTTAGATAAAAATATGATTCAGAGTAGCTTGAAAGCTGGTGAAGTAGCCACTTTTTTGCTTTGAGAAACTAGAGTTATTACATATCCCCTGGTCTGTGAGCCACAGACCAGGGGATATGTATTTAATTTGTAACAGTAATACAATCACATGAAACAAATAGTAATTTAAAAGATACCCCCTTGAGGGGATCATAGGGGTGTTTGTCTGATGGAATTGAAAATTAAAACGAAAACGTAATTAAAACAAAATGGTATGAACTCATCCCGTCACCCACCAAAAGGTGGGCGCCACCCTTCTCTTCAAAAAAGAGAAGGGAATATTGAAGACGATTCTTTACAATTTTGAATTTATAAACAAATTTAAAAGTGAAGAATAAATATCAATCCTTACGAGATTTCTCCCCTCTATTCTATGAAGAGAGGGGAAGATTTGTCGAAGACGAATCAGGGGTGAGTTGAAATAAGAGGCTGGCCAACCTCTTTGCACAAAAGGAGATTTTTTGAAATAAAACGAGATTAAAATATTGAAATCGTGTTCTGTGAGCCACAGACCACGGAAAAGGAACAACTAAACATAATTAAAACACACATCAATTAAAAAGAATGAACTTTAGAATAGCACTCATCATAAGCTTTTTCATAGCAAGTATTTGCATAGTAAAAGGCCAGTCGCAAGACGAAAAAATAGAAAAACTCCTTCAGCAAATGACGCTGGAAGAGAAAGTAGGGCAGATGGCTCAAATCACCCTGGATGTAGTAGGAAAAGGACAAACCCGCTTTGCCAGCGATGAACCGCTGGCTTTGGATCCCGACTCACTAAGACGAGCTTTGGTGAAATACCATATCGGATCAGTGTTAAACACCGCCAATAACCGGGCTTTAACGACTAAAAAGTGGTATGAAATCATCAGCCAGATTCAAAAAATGGCAATGAAAGAAACCCGCCTGGGTATACCTATTATCTACGGAGTGGATGAAATCCATGGAGCCACTTACACAGTGGGTGCTACCATGTTTCCGCAGCAAATAGGACAGGCAGCCAGTAGAAATCGAGAGTTAGTAAGACGAGGCGCTGAAATAACAGCCTATGAAACCCGTGCCAGCAATATTCCATGGACTTTCTCGCCCGTTTTGGATTTAGGGCTCGACCCACGCTTTTCACGGATGTGGGAATCCTTTGGTGAAGATCCTTACTTGAGTACACAATTAGGGGTAGAGATGATTAATGGCTATGAAGGAGTAGATAATAATATTGGTGATCCTACGCATTTAGCTTCCAGCTTGAAGCACTTTTTAGGTTATCATGCTACCGTTTCTGGCAAAGATAGGACACCGGCTTATATCTCTCCTGATGCATTGAGGGAATATCATTTACCTGCTTTTAAAGCAGCCATTGAAGCCGGAGCACATACCATCATGATCAATTCAGGAATTATTAACGGTATTCCGGTGCATGCTAACTACGATTTGCTGACTAAGTTGTTAAAAGAAGAGCTAGGCTTTCAAGGTTTGGTGGTAACCGACTGGGCAGATATTGAAAACCTGCACAGACGGGACCGGGTAGCGGCCAATAACAAAGAAGCCGTGCGAATGGCCATCAATGCCGGTATCGACATGTCCATGATTCCTTACCAATATGAGCCATTTTGTGAAGGGCTGGTAGAATTGGTGAAGGAAGGTAAAGTGTCAATGGAGCGTATTGATGATGCGGTAAGAAGAGTATTGAAAGTAAAAATAGCCTTAAATCTGTTTGAAAAACCCAACACGCACTACAGCGATTACCCAAAATTTGGCAGCAAGGAATTTGAAAAAACAGCTTATGATATGGCTTCCGAATCTATCACTTTACTCAAAAATACAAATGATATTATGCCACTGGCTAAAACCACGAAAGTGTTGGTGACGGGCCCGAACGCTAATTCTATGCGGACTTTAAACGGTGCCTGGACTTATTCATGGCAAGGGGAGAAGACGGTGGAATATGCCGGTCAGTATAATACCATTTTAGAAGCCGTGAAAAAGGAAATAGGAGAGAAGAATGTGCTCTACCAGCCGGGCGTAAGCTACAAAATGGATGGCGCTTACTATGAAGACCAGTTTGATGGCCTGGAAGAAGCCGTAAAAATGGCCGCTAAAGCAGATGTTATTTTACTCTGCGTAGGGGAGAACACCTACACCGAAAAGCCGGGTGACTTAAATGACTTGTATTTGTCTGATAATCAAACGGAATTAGCTAAAAGGTTGGCTGCTACCGGTAAACCTGTTATTTTAATTTTGAATGAAGGCCGTCCGCGCATCATTAGCAAATTTGAGCGGGAAATGGATGCCATTGTGCAGACTTACCTGCCGGGTAATTTCGGAGGAGATGCCCTGGCAGATATCTTGTTCGGAGATGTAAACCCAAGCGGAAAATTGCCTTATACGTATCCTCGCTATCCTAATGCGACTATATCTTATATCCATAAACCTTCTGAAGAGCAGAAAAAAGCAGAAGGAGTGTACAATTATGAAGCAGATTATAACCCTCAATTCAGATTTGGTGAAGGCTTAAGTTATACCACTTTTGAATACACAAACTTAAAACTGGCTAAGAACACCTTTACAAAAGGGGAGACCATTAAAGTAAGTGTGGAAGTGCAAAATACCGGTAAAAGAGCCGGAAAAGAGGTGGCTCACCTGTTTAGCAGCGATTTATATGCCAGCAAAATTACGCCTGATGTAAAACGCCTAAGAAGGTTTGAGAAAATTAGCCTGGCACCTGGAGAAAGCAAAACGGTAACTTTTGAGTTAACAGCTGACGACTTAAAATACTTTGATGCCAGCGGAAAAGCCATCACAGAAGCCGGAGAATTTGAATTATCCGTAGGAGATTTGACCGTTATGTTTGAACTGGTTGATTAAAGAGAAAAGATTATATTGAAAACCCGCAGTGCTTGTGGCGCTGTGGGTTTTAGATGTTGGTGACAGCCTTCTTATTTGATCCTAATTTAGTAAGATGTTAAATTAATTTATCACCATTTTTACTCCATCGATACCTGATGAATTGTGAGAACTCATCCTCATCTGCGTGTTCTAAAACAATCACTTGTGGTTTATATCCACATTCATTTTTAATGTTAGCAATTTCATCAGAAATTACTTTGAATATATTTTTTACTTGAATAATATTATCATCCACCATTTTTTGTTCATTTTCAACTTCTTCATCCAATTGTTTATAAACTTTTGGAAAGTATACCTGACTAGGTTGATCCAACACTAATATTGATGGTATTTTGGATGTCTCAGTTATACTGTGGAGATACAAAAAACCTAGAAATGTCGACAAATGTATTGCTAACCAGTTTGAACCACTTCCCATCTCGGATAGTAAAATATTTTCTTTATTTCTTATATTGTACTTCAAACTAAATTTTTCCAAATCAAAAAGGATCTTACCAGGTTTGAACTCTTCCTCAAAATCAAGTAGTTCACAGATAGAACTCATCTTTTCACTTAATATCAATTGCGCCTTTTGTAATTCTTCTTTTAGATTGTAACCAGCAAGTTTATTTTTGAGTTCTTCAATTTCAGCTTCTAATTCTGAATAATCACTTCTGCTATTTGCTAAAAGCTTATTTCTTTCAATAAGATTTTGTGCATTGGCTTCCGTTCTACCTTTTAATAATAAGCCTTTTTCGTATTCATTCTTAGTATTGAATTCTGTTAATATCTGTTTATTTAGACTTTCAGCTTTAATACTTAGTTCCTTCAATTCCTTCTTTAGATCGTCTCGCTCTTTTCGCAGGGAGGCGTTTTGAGTTGAAGTATCATTTACGTAAGTGCCGATTTTTTCAAATTCGTCCTCCAATATTTCATTAGATTCTTGGATGATCGTAATTTTCTCTTTTATCGCTTCTACTTCTTGATCACAAAGTGGGCAATGAATTTCACTAACATTTGTCTCGATTGACGCTAATGATTTTAATCGGTTAATATTCTTAGAATAATTCTTAGATATGTCATTATTAGATTCAATTGTAGATAATAAATTTTGGACTATATCTAATTCTTTCTTTTTCTCAAATATTAAATTATCTATTTTTCTAAGTTCTTCATTAAGGTTTTGATCACCCACTGAATTAACATTTGAGTTTGGTAAATCTGTGACAAGTTTTTTAAGATCAGGCAGAGTAATATCATCAGATAGTTCTTTACCTAAAAAAGTATAGTAAAATGATAAAACACCATAAAGATCATCTCTTAATTGTCCATTACTAATTTTTAACTTCTCATCTAGTTTTTTCTTTTGATTTAATTCTTTTTGTTTACTTTCTAAATTTCTCTGTAAATCAAAAAAATCAGCATTACCCCATCCCATTAAGAAAGGATAATCATCAATGGTTTTTTTTCTCTTGTAAAAATCATCAAACCTATAAAAAAGACTATGTTTGTTAGCAATAAGATTTTGATGCTGAAATAAAAAAGGCACAAAACTACGCATTGTTACTTTTCCTCCCGATTTCCTTTTATCTTCCTCTTCATCAGTTCTTGTATCTAAAACAGAAATCCCGATGTGTTTTTCAAATTCTCTTTTAGCTTCATCTAAATCGATCAGTTGCTTATCACTGAAGTATTTTATAGAAAAGTTGGTAAGGAAATCAGAATTAATTTCAACACTGAAATACATTTGAGTACTATTTTTTCTTCTTCCAATAATCAAATGTTTGTCTTTAACTCTAAAGATAATGCAATAAAGATCTGTCCAGTCTGTTATAATTCCTTTTGGAATAGTAGATCTACTTGTAAATAAACAATAATCGATAATTTCAATTACTGCACTTTTGCCTGTTTTAGAATCACCGGAAATTATGTTTAGTCCGTCATCGAATTTTAATGTCCGTGATTCCTCATTATCATTAAAAAGAAAAATATGTGATATTAATGCTTCCATAATTTTATAAATTGAAAAATATTCTTTTATAATCTTCTTTTGACAGAATTGATCCTAAATTAAATGCTGCTTTATAACATTCCTTTAGTATAGGATTTTTCTCTTCTGAATAAGTTATTCCCTGTTCCTCCTTTAGAATTACATAATCTGAAATTTCAACATTATATATATTTGATAATGTAATCAAAGCTTCTTTGGTTTTCTTTCTATAATTAGCTAACAGAGTTTCAATGACGATTAATTCTAATTTAATTTCGGAATTTAAAAATGAATTAAATGTACTCTTTGTAGTACTTCTCGCAAGTTTATTCTTTATTGTATCATTGTAAATCAGTGGGAGAATGTAATAGATAAGTTCCATTTTCAACTGATTATTTTTTGCCCCAGCCAATGCCATCAGTAATAATTTTGATGTAAATAGCGGATTAAAAATAATCTTTTCTGTTTGAGCGATATTCATATATCAGTTTCTTTATACAACCATTCAAAATCAGTGATCTCGTTAATATTCTGAATCCTGCCATTTCGAAAAAACTTCTGAGTTCCATTAAATCCTAATATTTCATTATATGGATTAGTAATGCATTTAAAATAAACTTCTTGTGATTTTCGTACATGAGAATCGTCTTTGAATGAATGATTTGATAAATGATATGAGGCTGCGCTTTTTTCAGTCTGTAGACTAGCGTTTATCTCTTCTTCATAGATTATTATATTATCTTTTAACGTAGGATTTATTTTTAGAATGACTTCGTAAGCTTCCTCCGATCTAACGTAATCTTGAAATGCTTGATGTAAATCGTTTTTTCTTATTGAAATTGCATTCAATTTTTCAATAAACTTATAACCTTTGGCCAGATTTGCATCATCTCTTTCTGGCTCCTTAATGGAGGGGAAAGGAATATAATCTTTGGTAAACTTTGATAAATTGAATCGCAAATCTGAATTGAAGTCAGTAATATTAATTTCCCATTTATTTGAATCATCAATAGCTTTACCTATTATCCAACCGTGTAAAACCCAAATTGCGGGTTCTTTTAAATTTTCAGGTATGATTTTTAAAGTTGGATTTGCTTTTAGTTGATTTAATTTTTCTTGAATTTTAGACTCACCACTATTAATAATGAACTTTTCTAAAACTTCTATCAAATCAACTTTTGCAATATTTTTAGTGTCAAAAATTACATCTTTAAATGGTTTAGAAGTGGCTGAAATAGAATGATCATTGAGTTTTTTATACTTTACGGCTTTTGTGAGTTGATTCCAGTTGTGAAAAATACTATCACTAAGCACACTTTGAGTAGTGTGAAGAATAAATCTGTCGTTCGACTTTAATTTAACATATTCAATGACAAGATTTTTTAATGTTTTCCAAACATCCACAGAATTGCTGGTAAGGTTCGATTCTCCTTCATGATGCTTAACTTCAATAGATTCACTTCCATATTGAACATCTCCAAAGCATTCAATGTAGACATATTCTCCGTTTTTGGCATTTAAGCAATACTCCAATGCAACTAATTTTTGATATTCAAATCCTAGTTGGTTTTTTGTAGAGTCGTTATTTAAAGTTTCACTCATAGTTAAGTTTATTAATGTATTTGTTGTAGTGCATAGTATTTAATCATCCTTTTCCATTGCCCTATGGAATCCGTAAAACCCTTCTGAGTCCATACCATCCATATATTCATCCTCAATTATTTCAAGGATTTCTTTTATTTGGGATTGGTCTTTTAGCTCCAACTCTTCATCCACTACATCAGATTTCACGTATGTCTTACCATTTCTCTCATAAGCCGAGAAAAGTCCGTATTCATCAATTTCCGCTATAGCTCTATATAGACAGTATATTTCCTCATAACCTTCTAAGTCCAATGCTGATAACCAGTCATATATTGCCGAATTATCACCTTTTCCCGTCATTAATTCAATAGCTTCGATTAAGTCATAAACATTTTCTCTATTCAATGAAGCATCAAACCCGTGAATAAGTTGATTTCTTATTTGATTCAACATTTCTAACTTTCTCAAAAGTGACTGACCAATAATACCAAAGGAGTAGAGACTCTTCATTAGATGTAAAGGAGGTCTTGTGGATAAATCACCTTTTAATTCTAATGAATTCAGTTTAAATCTAATCCCTGCTTCTAAAGTTGACCAAGCCAAAAGGAAAGCTGGTTCAACATTATTATCAACTAATAAATCTTTACATACCTGAAGTCTTTGTTCAATCTTATTTAAACCGATTAATGTTAATTCGCTGTCAATTGAAAATTTATTTCTAGGGTTTGTAAAAACCAACTCAAACCTCCAATTTTCTTTAGAGTTGACTATGTTTGCTAATTCTTCAAGGGATTTAAAATCTGTTTTTGATTCAGACGATTTTACCTCAATAACAACATTTTCAGTTTTACTTAATGCAATTAAATCAGGTTGGAAATTTCTGATAAAACTAGGTACAATGGAAGAGGACCTAGGTTTAATAATCACCTTATAGCCCTTGTTTTTGTAGTCACGAGCTATCTCCTTTATTTTTCTTTCTATTCCTTGTATGTATTTTGAATCCATTAGTCTAGCTCTTGATTGTTAACGAATTTTTGAACTTTTACGTGAATAAAGTCAGTTCCTTGGCTAAATCCTTCAAGAATTTTTGCAGAAACACTTCGTATCTTATAACTCCCATTAATATCTTTTCTTCTGCTTCTCGTATCGACTACTTGTGTGTCATCCGCATATATGATTCCGTTTAGAGAATCCTGAATTGGTTTGATAATATTATCCACATCACCGGATTGAGTTTCGTAGTAATAAGTGATAATTATTTCAACTTCATCATTTGTAGCTACAAAACCAGCAGGAAGAGCATTGGTCGCTTCTCTTGCAACCATTGCTTTATAGTTCCTTTTTCGAGCCTTATTTTTCGACTGTAAGGACAAAGGTGGTCCAGGAAATATGAATTCTATTGGAAACATTTATTCTGTCTTCATATTATACACAACGATCGGCTATTTGTTAAATAAGGTTCACTTACTTACTCAATATTTTTTTCTATTTCCAACAACAAAAAACTTCAAGCTCTTTCAAAGGAAGCGCTTATAATCAATAAACGCTATTGTTTAGTTTATAACTCCTAACCTAAACCCTTTCCTCGCTAAATCCTAACGGTTAATCGAAAAGCAATGAAAAATACCTACATGTAGGTACTGGTTTTAGCATAAAAGGAAGGGTAGGAGGAGAATTTTATTAAAAAACTTGCTGTATTTGAATAAATCGCTGCCTTTTAGCAACCAACAAAAAGGAGAAGCCCTCTATTTTTTTATGAGTTCTTTCAGACTTTCAAATTCATTTTTTAGGTCTGCTTCTATTTGTTTGAGGTAGTCTGTCGCAAAGGGTGCTCCGCAGTCCTGGCTATTGGTATGTTGTATTAAACTACCGTTATCAAAGTAGCTGGCCTCTTCCATTATCTCTGATTGGTCCATATCAAACACTTCCGTATTATTGTTCTCTTTCATTGCTGTAGAGTCCCAGGTGATGGGTCTGTTGTAGGTGTAATCGGTTTCCAATACATATGATAACTGCCCATCTTTTGTATAAAACTCCTGAATGGCTTTCCCTGTTTCTCCGAAGTGAACTACATCAATCTTTAATAGCGTATCCTGTTGAAAATAATAGGTGGCCGTGCCACCCTCAGTGGATTGCTCAAGATCTCTTTCATCAATGGAAGTCCATTCACTGATTTCGTTAATTCTCTTAACTTGAGCCTTGATGAGAACCAGTTTCTCTTTATGGGCATTTTGAGAGGTTGTATCCTCAATTGAATAGGCCTTTTGTTGTTCTTCTTCTTGGTGTTCGTATTCTTCTCTCAGGTCTTTGTCAGGCTCAGGAATCAATTCCAGCCGATCTTTTTGGGCAACTTCTTTTTCTTTATTGGCAGTGCAACTGAGCAATGTGATAGTTGCTAATAGGATGAGGGTTATTTTCATTTGGTTTTCAAATTATAATACATACTTGGAATGTGAAATGATTTTCGGTTCCACACTTGTCAACTTTCTTGGCGCCTTTGATAGGGTTTTAATATATATTTTCTAAATGAATAATGGTTGTAATAATTCATGCCAATTAGCTGAATGCCAAAAGCTATGGGAATTAATAGTGCAAACCAATCATATTCCATAAAGATGCTTATGTTAAAAGTAACAACACCTAAAATGGTCACAAATATTTGACAAAAGACAGCGAAAATAGAAGGTCCAGAGGACAATGTTAATTTGTTTTCTTCAAAGTAAAGGTAAGTTTTCACCATCCAATGTAACATGACAGAGTCCTTATATTCGTAAATATTTCTGCTTACCTGGCGAAATCCATTACTTTTAATTTGTCTCTTAAGATGATCATTATCGCTTTTAATGATAATTTCATTCTCCCAGATCGCAAAATAGCCGTTTTGTCCTATGCTGATAAATTTCATCATTATATAATTGATTTTGTAATGTAGTAAAAATATACCTGAGGTGTACATGAATTTATCTCCTGAGATTCAAACTTTCCTAAATACTTAGATAAAAATGGTAACTGTTTTCACTTAAATATTTCCACCAAATACACAATTCCAAAAATCCATCCAATATAGAGTGCTGTATAAGCCAGTGAATACATTGCAGACATTCCTAATTCGCCATTCGTAACCTTTGATTGACTGAAAACCAATTTCAAGGCTCTAAAAAACACCCAATAAAGCATCGCTAGAATGATAAATAAGGAAAACCAAAAGACAGCTTCCAATACAATCAGCAAAACTATAAAAAGTATAGTCATACCAATCCACAAGAGGATGGAGAGAATGATTCCTCCAATGCCATCTACGCCAATATCTGGTAGCTCACCCGTATGTGAAATGAAGTCACCTTTTTTAAATTTCCGAAATTCCGGAAAGTTGTCTATCAGGCCGATGCCCTTGTAAAGTCCGTAGGTCATAAACAGAAATAAAGCGGTGGCAATAATTCCTAAAGAGAGGTAGAGATTTGCCGTAAGGCTCCGGTTATAATTGATCCCAGCCCAATACACCGAAAGTGCTGTAATCACTATTACGAGCAAGGAAACTATAAAAACTGATTGTCCTTTTAAATAGGTTTGTTTTGCTTTCAATTGGGAATAATTATTAGTTTAAATTTTTAAAAGTGTTAAACCTAATTGCTTTCTTTAGAAAATTACAATTGTTCATCGAAAAGCGATAAAAGTTCCTAATGCTAAGATTGCTTCACATGAAATCAGCATGATTAGGACGGAACACCTACCGAAAGATATCTACAAAGTCTGCGGCATCGTCATACTTTAAGTCTTTCTGATTCCATGTGACAAAAAGAAATAATATATACACATGAATTCTGTCGATTGGCACCGACAGAATAGCATGTTCGCAATATTCAGAAATTTAATATTTTAACCCATAGCTATCAATTTGCACGTCATTCCCGCGCAGGCGGGAATCTCATGATTTCAACAGTGGTTGAAATATCATATATTTGATCGTACTCGCTTGATAACACTGCTTCGCACCGTTAAAAAGATTCCTGATAAATTTTTCCGCTGCTCTCCAAAATTTTCTGGAATGACGAGCTATTTATTAGGGTTGTAGGGGATTTCCAAATGAACAATAAATACTAATTCTTCCGAAGCCGTACTCCCTCTCTATCGGAGAGGATTGGGGTGAGGCCTTACATTACTTTTTAAAAAACACTCAAAACTCTACGCAAAACTCTTTTATTAACGAGATCGAGCTCCCTCTTTTTTTAAGAGAGAGAGCCTGCCGGCCTTTGGCTGGGCTGGGGTGAGTTCATTTACAGCCCGCCACAAGATACGTCATCCCTTAAAATTCGTCATCTGTAGGATGGTAATTTATAATCGATCCCCTTCGTTTGGCACCACTCTTTCTCATTTTGTTTTTACTTTAAAAGGAAAACCCAGAGTTATTATACAATAAGAGTCTTTTCAAAAAATGGCTTTTGTTGGCAGCGTGCTTTATAGCTTGGGGTTTCCAAATAAATTACTCCGTTGCACTCCATAATTTTTTGGAATGACGCGCTATTTATTGAGAGAGAATAATGTTTTAATGATAAATAAGTAATAATTGTAAGAAACCCGAGCTCCCTCTCCTTCGGAGAGTGCCTGCCAGCCTTTGGCTGGGTTGGGGTGAGGCTTGATACAGCTTTTTAAAAAATATTCAAAACTCTACATAAAACTTCATTATTGAGAAGGTCGAACTCCCTCTTTTTTCAAGAGAGGGTTGGGGTGAGTTTATATTAAAACCCGCCATCAGGATTGTCATCCACAATTTGTATTCCCTTTTTGCTCACTCATCACTTTTTCCTATCAACCAATCTTTCCTTTTCAGAGAATATTTTTGCTCTATACATTGATATTTCTCCGAATAAAATTCCTCTTCATAAACCATCAAATTCTCCAATATCTTCACAGAACCTGTATTTGGCTCACTCACATAAGCCACAATTTCTTCATATTGTAAAATTGTGAAACAGTAGTCAATCAGTGATGGGGCAATTTCTTTTCCTATTCCTTTGCCCCAGAATTTTTCACGCAATCTGTAAGCGATCTCATATTCCTCTTGTTCATTGAGATAAACACCGCAAATACCCACAAATTGATCAGAGGCTTTCTCAATGACAGCCCAAATGGTCAATAGCATATCCCTTTGATCGTAATAACTGATGAACCGATTCAGCTCTTTCCTGCTTTCTGCCAGGGACATAGGTGGTTTAATAAACCTCATCACATGAGGATTTCCCTGCATGTCGTGAAAATCAGCTAAATCATTTTGTTGTAGCTTGCGCACAAATAATCTGTCTGTGTCAAAAATTCTTTCTTCACTCATTTCGGCAAGAGCTATTTGCTTTACCATGACAGGCATGAATCTATTTTTGATGGAAGTGGCTTTTAAACCAACAGTTTGAAAGTCAAAAAGATTGTAGAATCCTTCTGAATGAGGATCGGCATCTAAAAAGATCATTTTTATGTGGAGACTCTTCGCTCTTTCCAAAAATGAGTTCATCAAAAGTTTACCATATCCCTTTCCTATATGTGTGGGTATCACAAAGAGGCTTTCCAATTTCACATTTGTAAAGTGGATGGAGTAGGCAAAAAAACCTACTGATTTGCTTCGATCAATTAGCTTGATTACATGGTTTTTACTTATAAATTCAGATGATACTGTTAATTCATCTTGCCAATTAAGTAGTTGTTGTTGATCATAATTCCAAAAAGACTTAGAACTTCTCATTATAAGAGTCAATTCCTCATAATCTTCCGGTAAAGCTTTTTTAATTTCCATATTAACCACTTATAGTGGTAACTAGTACGTTATTTATCTACAACTGCTGTAAATAGTTAATCGAAAGTAATGAAAATACCATTAGGTAGGTAGTGGTTTTGGTAAAAGAAGAGTCGATTAGGCAAGGTTTATTAGTTCGTCTCATGCATAGAATCTTCAGAACATCACCGATTAACAAATGCATATTGCCCTTTTGCAAAGTCAGTATTTAGGGTTTTTTATTGTATCCCATCTTCTCCAGCAACATGATCAGCATGGTAGGCACCACGCTCGCCCATCGGTTTATCTTCTCCGATGGTGGTATCCTTGCTGGTTTGATGCTCCATTTCGGCATTGATTTCTGCTCCCAGAAGAATGATAAAAGCTGTGAGGAAGAACCAAAGCATCAGGATGATGACTGCTGCGAAGCTGCCATAGGTGGCATCTAAAGTTCCGAAATTACTTACATAGAGGTTAAAAAGTAAAGAGCCAATCAGCCATAAAAGTGTAGCTACAACAGCTCCCCAGCTTGCCCACCTAATCTGCGGATTACTGCGCGATGGTGCTACTTTATATACAATGGATAAAGCAGACATTACCATCAGCGCCAAAATGGGCCACCTCAATAACTGGATGGTTCTTTCTAAAGTTGAGGGTAAACCGAAATTATTAATAAATGCAGGAAATGCCACTACTATGCCAAGCGCTACAAAACCGATGATAATGCCACCTATGGTAAAAAGCAGACTGATACCAGATACTTTTAGGAAACCTCTTTCGTCTTTTTCATTATAGGTAATATTTAATCCTTTGAATAGCGCCCTTGTACCAATATTGGATGTCCAGAGGCTGATAAGTATACTTAAAACCAAGCTCCAACCCAGTGCTGATCCGGACTTTGCCGACTGCCTCTCTAAAATATCGCTAATGACTTGCCGTGCCTGATCTGGCAAAATGGTTCCGAGTTGGTTCATTTGTTGTCCTACTTCAACGGGATCCATTATTAACCCATAGATGGACAAAGCAGCAGCGATGGTTGGGAAAATGGCAAGGAAAAAGAAAAATGCAGTTCCTGCTGATACAATTAGAATATGGTCTTTGGAGAACTGATCTTTAACCCTTAAAGCGACCTCTTGCCATCCTTTTTTAGGTATTTGTTTAGGTTTTTCGGCTTTACGGCCTCTTTGATTCGATGATGTCTTATCCAATTCTAAAAAATTTAATACTTACAAAAAAAATACTCGAATAGTTCCTGCCAATTATGTGGCACCATTAAAAAAACGAACGTTGATACCAAAAGTTTGATGCTAGACTGAGGGATTCCCTGTAAATTGAAGCAATGATCCCAAGGTTTCGATTGTAATTGTTTCTCTTGAATTAGCATTCTTTTACCTTTAAAATTATTTACTTTGTCTTTTGATATAAATAAAATTATATGGCTTCAGGATTTTTTGCCCTCTTAGATGATGTGGCTACTTTAATGGATGATGTGGCGAGCATGACCAAAATTGCGGGGAAGAAAACCGCAGGCATTCTTGGGGATGATCTGGCAGTAAATGCCGAAAAAGCTTCCGGATTTATGTCTAAAAGGGAGTTGCCAGTACTTTGGGCGATTACAAAAGGCTCTCTACTTAATAAATTGATCATATTACCAGTCGCTTTCTTATTGAGTGCATTTGTTCCTTCTGCTATTATCATCATTTTGGTGATTGGTGGTTTATACCTTGCCTATGAGGGTGCTGAAAAAATCTATGAATTTCTTTTTCCTCATGCGCACAAGCAAGTGGTTCCATTAGCTAAAGAGCTTACCGAAGAGGAAATTCTGGCGATGGAAAAAGAAAAGATTAAGTCAGCGATTATTACTGATTTTATTCTGTCTGTAGAAATAGTGATTATTGCGTTGGGCACGGTTTCTGATCAGACCTTGCAAATACAGATAGGTGTGGTAACTATTATCGCGCTAATTGCGACCGTAGGGGTGTATGGCATTGTGGCACTCATCATCCGGATGGATGAATTGGGCCTCAAACTGATCAATTTGAATGACGAAGATGATACCTTTTCCGACAAGGTAGGTAAGTTTTTAGTTGCTGCTCTCCCTAAGGTGATAAAAGGCCTTTCTGTGATAGGCACCATTGCCTTAATGTTGGTTTCAGGAGGCATTTTTGTGCATAATCTCGACTTTTTACATCGTTGGGGTGAAAGCATCAAGATCCCCGGTATTCTGTTTGAATTTCTAGTTGGAGTGATAGTAGGAGCACTCGTGCTAATAGTAGTGATGACCGGGAAGAAATTGTTGAAGTTGGTGAGGAAATAAGAATGTAATGTTCTGGATTTAACTCCAGCCAAAGGCTGGCAGGCTATCCCGATTTCGCTCCGCGAAACCACCCTTCTCTTTTGAAAAGAGAAGGGAATAGTTAGAGGAATCAGTATCAATTCGATTTTGACAGGATAAATAGTAATTTTTGTAATAAATACAGATGCTTTCGAGATCTCTCCCTTCTTTTTTGGCCTGTCCTGAAACATTGGGGAAATTTATCGAAGATAGATAGGGGTGAGTTATATGAGAGGAAGAAATCATTGAAATTCAAAGTAAGTAATCATAGTACTTATAAGTTATCGCAACACCAAGGCAACATGTGAGCAATGACTTTAGCTTTTACCTGAACTCATCCCGACCCTCTTTCAGAGGCTCACCCTTCTCATTTTTTGAAGAGAAGGGAATAGTAGTAACTAGCACCATCATTTTGATAATCATCATACAAATATTATGTTGAAGAAAAGAAATATTGATGTTTACGTGATTTCTCCCCTCTGTTTTTTTAAAGAGAGGGGAAAATTTATCGAAGATAAATAGGGGTGACTTGAATAAATGGAAGAGTGTAATGATAATGATAGCAGACAAATCAGGGGAGTGCCAGCCTTTGGCTGGATGAGTTGCAGGAAAAGAAGAATTATTTTCGAAAAATAAGATGCCTTTAATCCTTACATAGTTAATAAAGAACCCCAAACCACACATTTACAAATGTAATCCGTACGCTTATTGCAATCTCAAAATAAAATCTGCATTTTTGGTTGATAAGAACTCACATACCATCATGCATTATAAGTTCATTAATATCAGCATTACTATCTTCTTCATTTTTTGCACTGTAGCTGCTTTTGCTCAACAACCTGAGTGGCAGGACTTATCAATAATCAGTCAGGGAACCGAGAAGCCACATGCTACATTTATTCCTTACTCTAATGAAGCAGAGACGTTGGCAGGTGCACCATCTCCCCATGTGCAATCACTAAATGGCAATTGGAAATTTCATTGGAGTAAAAATCCTGCCAGCAGACCTATCGATTTTTATAAAGATAATTACAGCGTAAAAGAGTGGAAAGAAATTTCGGTACCTGGCGATTGGCAAATGTACGGATACGACTACCCGCAATACAGCAATATCGAATATCCATTTCCAAAAAATCCTCCTTTTATCCCGGCAGATTTTAATCCTGTAGGTTCCTATAAAACTAATTTTACTATCAATAAATCAGATTTGGAAGGCGAAGTTTTGCTTCATTTTGGTGGCGTTAATTCCGCCTTTTACTGCTGGTTAAATGGACAAAAAGTGGGTTATAGTGAAGGCAGCAAAACCCCTGCAGAGTTCAATATTTCATCTTTTCTGATAGAAGGTAAGAACACCCTTGCTGTGGAAGTGTACCGCTGGAGCGATGGAAGCTACCTGGAAGACCAGGATTTTTGGAGATTGAGCGGAATAGAGCGCGATGTTTATCTGGTTACCACTCCTAAAATCAGAATAAGAGACTTTTTTGCAACTCCTCAGCTGGAGAATAATTATCAAGATGGAAAGCTTGTGGTGGATGTAGCAATCGAAAATAAAAGCGGCCAAAACAATGGAAAGCAGACTGTTGAAGTGGCTCTTTTTGATGCGGAAGGAAAAGAAATAGAACGGGTGAATAAGCAAGTAAATGTTACCAAAGAAGGAAAAGCCCTTTTAGAGCTCCAGGTATCTAATGTAAAACTCTGGTCTGCAGAAAAGCCTTATTTGTACCAGTTAGTCATTAATTTGAAGGATACTAAAGGCAATGTTTTGCAATCAACAGGAAGCAATGTAGGTTTTAGGGAAGTGAAGATAGCTGATGGTCAGCTCCTCGTAAATGGTCAGCCTGTTCTCCTGAAGGGTGTAAATCGCCATGAACATGATGAGAGGCATGGCCACGTTATATCAAAAGAGTCCATGTTGAAGGATATCGAGCTTTTCAAACAGAACAATATTAATTCGGTCAGAACTTCTCATTATCCTAATGACCCTCTGTGGTACCAGCTCTGCGATGAATATGGGATTTATGTAATTGATGAAGCCAATATAGAGACGCACGGCTTTGGCTATGACGAAGATAAAACGCCAGCCAACAAACCAGAATTTTTGGAGCCGCACCTGGACAGAATGAGTCGTATGGTGGAAAGGGATAAGAATCACCCTTCCATTATTATTTGGTCTATGGGCAATGAGGCAGGGGATGGACCAGCTTTTATCCAGGGTTATGACTGGATGAAGCAAAGAGACAGCTCCAGAGTGGTGCATTACGAGCGAGCTGAAAGAGGGAAAGGGTTTAAGGAAAGGCATTCAGATATCATATCGTGGATGTATGCCCGGACCTGGGATCTTGAAAAACATTATATTGATAAATACCCTGACCGTCCTTTTATCTGGTGTGAGTATTCCCATGCCATGGGCAACAGCACCGGTAATCTGGTGGATTTGTGGGATTTTGTAAGAAAGCACAAGCAAGTGCAGGGTGGTTTCATTTGGGATTGGGTAGATCAGGGTTTGTTAAAAAAAGATGCAGAAGGTAATGAATACTGGGCCTATGGAGGTGACTTTGAGCCTGAAGGTGTGCATAATGATGGTAACTTCTGCCTGAATGGACTGGTAAACCCCGATAGAAGTCCGCACCCGGCCTTGAAAGAGGTAAAACATGTGTATCAGAATGTGCATGTTAATAAAAATGAAGCTGGTGCAATTGAAATCTTTAATGAAAACTTCTTTACCGACCTGAGTGAATATGAACTAAGCTGGGAACTATTGGAAGATGGTGAAATGCTAGAAAAGAAAGTGCTTAAAGACTTCGATTTGGGACCTCAACAAAGAAAAATCTTGAATATTGACCTCAATCCAACTGATTTTAATTCAGAAAATGAATACTTTATCAACTTTTATGTGCGCCAAAAAAAAGTCGCTCCTTTTCTTGAAGAAGGTTATCTGTTAGCAAGTGATCAAATCCTATGGCAAAAAGGAGAGGCAAAAGCTGAAACCCAATCAGCCAGCAAATTGAAAACCAAAGACAGCAAAGAAAGCATTACTGTTTCAGGAGAGTCATTTGAGATAATTTTTGACAAAGCTTCCGGCCATTTAACTTCCATTAAAAACGGTGAAAACGAATTGCTGAAAGAGCCTTTGACCTTCAACTTTTGGAGGGCCTTTACTGATAATGATTTTGGCAACCAGATGCCGAAGCGTCTGGAAGTTTGGAAATCTGCCACTCAAAACCAGAAAATCACCTCACTAAAGCTTGTGGAAAAGAATAAATCAATGGTTAAAGTTGCTCAGCAAGTGCGTTTCGATAGTATAAAATCTACAGGAACCATTGTTTATCAAATTTCCGGAGATGGAAGCATGAAAGTGGATGTATCTTTTGACTATCAGGATGCAGATTTGCCTGAACTGCCTCGTTTCGGTGTTTCGATGATTTTGTTTGATGAATACAAGAATGTGGAATGGTATGGGCGCGGTCCGCATGAGAACTATTGGGACAGAAAAGCTTCAGCTTTTATAGGTAAATACAGTATGCCCGTTGAGGATTTAGGCTTCGCTTACATTAGGCCGCAAGAAAATGGCTATAGAACAGATACCCGCTGGTTAAGTTTGCTTGATGGAAATAGAAAGGGTCTACTCATTAAAGGAGAGCCTACTTTCAACTTTAGCGCGCTTCATAATCTGACCTCAGATTTTGATGCAGGTATGGAGAAAAAACAGAGGCATTATACTGATATTGAGCCTCGAGATTTGATTCAACTTAATATTGACTACCAGCAAATGGGAGTAGCTGGCGATGACAGCTGGGGAGCAAGACCATGGGATCAGTACACTTTAAAGGCTCAGGATTATAGCTATAGTTTTGAGATAGTGCTGGAGTGAGAGACTTAGGCCTTAATCTTTAGATAAAGGCAGATGTCTTTTAGTAGCCATTTACTATTGACTTAAAACATATTGTTTCACCTCTGCTTACAACAGAGTGCTATTTTTATAAAATATGCTTTATAAGCACTTTTCATAATGTCTCAGTGCTACAAGCTGTTCTTCTGCTGAATTGATTTCATTTTTAAGCTTAATTTCAGGTACTTCCTTAATTAATTGATCAACTCCATCCACTAGCAATTGATTGGGATAATAGTGATCCCTTAAATAATGCACACATTTTAGCGCCCTGAAGCCATTGAACCACTGAAAAAATCGCTCTTTGAAATGGTTTTTGCTTGTGGCTTTTTCCTTTATCTTTTCAATGACTTCCATAAACTGATGTTCTTTCAAGAAAGTCAGCATTGAACTGCTCGCTTCGTTCGGAAAGTTTTCTGACTCAATCTGGGCAAAAAATACTTTTAATTCTTTAAAAATCATGAAGTTATAGGAGTATTTTAGGTCTTTTTGGTTGTTTTCGTACTCCTGCATGGCTCGTCCTGTCCCAAAAGGCACCCTGTCAGATTGCCTTGGAGAGGGAATCACTGTTGTTGAGGTAATATTAGAAAAATTACCTAAAGGAATAATTTTATGCAGGAAGTAAAAGTCTTCACCTGCTTTGCGTTGATTCATTCCTCCTTGCTTTTGATAGATGCTTGATCGCACAGCCATACTGGAACCAATGGTGTGAAAAGCGAAAGGATACCCTGCAAAGCGTAGGGCTTGAATGTAGTATCGTAAATGAAGTTCATATAAAATAATTGGCTCTCGTAAAGTGGCTTCAATTTTCAATGGATGCTCATAATGAATAGAAGCGCCTACACAGCAGGAAACCTCTCTAAAATGATTTTCAATGACCTGCAAATAGTTTTTTTCACACAAACTGTCGGCATCAAAACACACTATAACCCCATCCTTTTTAATGCTATTGAAGCGAAATGCGGCCTCGTCCATCCCGATTTTCCTGGCTAAACCAACACCAGCTTGTTTTGCAGGCAAATCAAAAGCTTCAATAATATGGTAGGTATTATAACTATTTATTGACTTGGCTTTGAACTCACTTATTCGCTTTACGGTGGAATAACTGATGTTCTTTATAGTGGCAGAAGCATTTTCAGGGTGGTTAACCACCAATATCACCTCTACAGGATGCTTAGTACTTTCACATTGATTTAAAGAATCCAAAGTTTTGATTAATTCAGTCTCCTTAAAAACTGGTATCACCACAATTAAAAAGGTATCCTCTTTTATAGGTGCTTTGATGAATCTTTTAGGATACGCATATCTTTTAAAATAGGTATTTTGCATCAGGGTGCCAGGCGTTCAATAATCCATCCACCTGTTTCAACTTGTTTATAGCTCAATCTATCATGCAGTCTGCTTCTTCTCCCTTGCCAAAATTCTACTAGAGTGGGCGTCACAGCAAATCCACCCCAATGTTCAGGTCTTTCCACTTCAATCCCTTCAAATTGAGCTTCAATTACTTTCAACCTTTCATCTAAAACCTCTCTTTTTGAAATAGGCTTGCTTTGTGGCGATACCCAGGCACCAATCTGGCTGGAGCGAGGTCGGCTCTTAAAGTAGGTATCACTGGTTTCAGCAGATACCTTATTAGCAATACCTTCGATCCGAACTTGTCGTTCTAATTCTGGCCAAAAGAAGTTGAGTGCTACTTCAGGATTTGCCAAAATTTGCTTCCCTTTATCACTTTCATAATTGGTGTAAAATAAGAACGAACCATTTTCAACCCCTTTTAATAAAACTATTCGTGAGGATACCTTTCCTTCATTAATGGTAGCTAGGTTCATGGCATTGGGTTCATGAATTTCCGAAGCAACTGCATTTTCAAACCATTGCATAAATTGTTGAATAGGATCTTTTGAAGCTTCAATGGTGGTCAAACTGGCTTTTGTATATTCTTCTCGTAAATCTGAAATCGATTTTTTCATATTTTTTGCTAATTAATCAGGTATTTATTGGCTGCTTATTGAATTTAAAATTATTATTGTTTATGATTGTTTCAAAACTATGTGCATAATTTAAAATTAATTAGACAGTTAAAAGATTAAATCTTACTGAAATTGAGTAATAGTCAAATATAATTAAGGATTAATCTATCCTGCTAAAGTATAAAGTATAATGACCATTTTAAATGAAGTTAAGAATAGATTTAAAAGTAAACAGTAGCCAGGAGTGGATCAATACAGTAATGTCAGATTTTGATGCTTTCTTGCAAGATCATGCCAATTGTGAGCGAAAAGCCTCTAGTATGGCAATGAGTTTTGTGGCTAAATTTCCTGATAGGTTAGAAATAATTCCACTTCTGATAGAGACTGCTGTAGAAGAATTAGAACATTTTAGGGATGTTTATCAACTAATGGAGCAAAAAGGCATTCAATTACCTCATCAAATAGGGAAGGATGAATACGTTAGTCAATTAGTAGATATCTGTAGAAATGGCAAAGAAGATCGGTTTTTAGATAGACTTTTGCTTGCTTCTATCGTAGAAACCAGAGGGGCCGAGCGATTTAGAATGGTTTACGAAGCCTTGCCAGAAGGTGAAATCAAAAAGTTTTACCATCGTTTATGGGCCTCAGAAGCAAAACATGGAGAAATTTTTATAGATATGGCGCTAAATTATTTCGATAAAGAAACAGTATATCAAAGGTTAGATGAGATGAGTTTGGTAGAAGCTGAAATTTTAAACGCTTTACCCTTAAAAGCAGCACTTCATTAATGGAGTTTTTTGAATTTAAAAATATTGACGAACCTAAAAAAGGTGATCTGTTGCTTTCAGAGCCGCTTTTGCCTGATCAAAATTTTGACAGGACAGTGATTTTGCTGTGCGAACATAATGAGGAAGGTTCTTTTGGCTTTGTATTAAATAAATTGTCTATTTTAAAGGTAGATGAAGTGCTTCAGGAGATTCAATCGTTCGACACAAGCTTATATGTAGGTGGGCCTGTGCAGCAAAATACGCTTCACTTTATTCATAACATTGATTTGTTACGAGAAGGAGGGCAAAAAATAATGGATCAATTATATTGGGGTGGTGACTTTGAACAGCTACTAAGCATGGTCGAAAAAGGAAATGTCGATAAAAATAAAATTAGATTTTTTGTGGGCTATAGTGGATGGTCTGAATTACAATTGCAGCAGGAGGTAGATCAAAATACATGGATAGTAGCACGTGGAGTTCATCCTTCTTACATTTTTAATACAGCCCCAGAAAAATTATGGAAAAATATATTGGAGAAAATGGGTGGGAGATTTAAGGTTTATGCCAATTATCCATCCGATCCAAAGTTAAATTGATTGAAAAAATTAACAATTTTTAATTAATATTGTATTGCTAGAATAAAGTATATAAGAATTATGATGGACGAAAAAGGTACTTCAAAGAATCCTAATGAAAATGAGGATCAGGAGAAGTTTAATGAGGTGAATTCCGAAAAAGCGAAAGAGCAATCTGCAGAAAATAACGTGGATTCAGATAATGAAGAGGCAGAAGATGAGGCAAAAGCTTTTGCTAACTACGAAAAAGAAGATGTAGCAGATAAAGATAGTACATCCAATGCAGATGAACCCTTTAAATCTTCAGAAATGGAAGCTGCTGCTTCTGATTTACCCTCAGATGATGACGACATAGAAGAAAATATTGAGTCGACCCCAAAGGCGGCACCTACTAAAGAAAGTAGAGTTGAACCAACAGAAGATAGTGTGGGTATGACAGAAGCGGAGGATGAAGCAGCCATGTTAGCTGAAACGGCTAAAACTGATGCTGAAAGTCAAATCTCTAACACGGGACAGCATATGAGCTCGTCAGAATTGGAGGCTGCTGCAGAGGATGACTCAGATGAAGAAGCCGACATCAAAGAAAGTAGCTTAAAATCTACAGAAAGCAAACCTGCTAACACTGAAGTTGAAAATGAGGACAAGGAGAGCATCAATGATGATGAGCATGAAGATCAGGAGGATCATGATGACGAATTACCAGATTACTCTAACTTCGACAAAGCACAATTAGTAGAAGCAATTAAGGAAATATCGCATTCAGATAATTTTAAGAGGGCTGACAAAATATTATCAGAAATAAAGCCCGTTTTTGACGAAATTCACGAGGCGGAGAAGAAAGAAGCATTGGATAAATTCCTGGCAGATGGTGGTGAAGAGGCTAATTTCGCCATGAAGCATGATGAATTAACAGATAGATTTGAAGCTAATCTGCAACTATATAAAGACAGAAGAAGAAAACATTATAAGGAGCAAGAGAAGCAGAAAGACGACAATTTAAAAAAGAAGGAAGAAATTCTGGATAGATTGCGAGAGTTGGTAGATGGGGAAGAAACTATTACAGGTCTAAACGTAATCAAGGAATTACAAAATGAATGGAAGTCAGTAGGGCAGGTGCCAGGTAACCAGGCTAAGACGCTATGGGCGAATTATAATGCTCTATTGGATAGGTACTATGACCAACGTAGTATTTTATATGAGTTAAAGGAGCTTGACAGACGTAAAAACCTTGAGGCTAAGAAAGAGCTCTGTGAGAAGGCTGAGGCGTTATCCGAGTCTAATGATGTTCCTTTTGCCATTAAATCTCTCAATGATTTACATGAGGAATATAAGCATGTTGGCCCAGTCCCAAAGGATGATCAGGAACCACTTTGGCAAAGGTTTAAAGCGGCTTCTGATGCCATTTATGATAAAAGAAAAGATTATCTCAAAGATCTAAAGGAAATTCAGGATGTTAACCTCGAAAAGAAAGAGGCAATCATTGAAAAAATAAAACCAATTCTGGAATTCAACTCAGATAGGATCAAAGACTGGAATACAAAAACCAAGGAAGTTCTGGCGATTCAAAAGGAGTGGGAAAGTACAGGTCAAGTGCCTAAAGAGAACGCAAAAGAAATCAATAAGGGCTTTTGGAGTAATTTTAAGCAATTTTTCGCTAATAAGCATGAGTTTTTCAAACGTTTAGATTCACTTAGGGAAGAGAATTTAAAAACTAAACAAGCGCTTGTAGAACAGGCTGAAGCCTTGAAAGACAGTACTGAGTGGGGAAAAACTGCTGACAAATTAAAGCAATTACAAAACCAGTGGAGGGAAATAGGCCCAGTTCCTGAGAAATACAGAGAAAGCATTTATAAACAATTTAAATCAGCCTGCGATGCATTCTTCGAGAACAAGAGAGCTGGAAATCAAGAGTCTGAAAAAGAGTACAAAGAGAATCTGAAAGCTAAGGAGGATATTATTTCCCAAATTCAGCAGTTGGAGCCCGGTGATATTGAGCAATTAGAGGCTTATGAGCAAGCGTATGGTAAAATAGGTTTTGTGCCTCGAAATGCCATTCAGAAGGTGAAGGAGCAGTTCTCCGATGCCATTGCAGGCTTTATTGACAAATCAGAGTCTGTGTTGAGTGAAGAGCAATTAGCCAAAGTTAAATTGATGGCGCAGCTGACTAAAATTATGGCAGGTCCTAATTCTGATAGAAAGCTTAACCAAAAGGAAAATGCTTTACGGAAAAAAATTGGAGATTTGCAAAATGACATAGTAACATGGAAAAATAATCTGGAATTCTTCGCGTCTTCTAAAACGGCTGACAAATTAAAAAAAGAATTTGATCAAAAAATTGAGGAGGCAGAAAAAGAAATCTCTCTGTTAAAGAAGCAGTTACGGATAGTAAGGTCGGTCGATTAAAAAAAACCTTCAAAATTTTTGTAAATAGGGTTTGGTTTAACAAAAAGTGCCCCTATATTTGCATCCGCATTCAGGGATAACAATCGCTAAAAAATGCAAAAGGCCTCTTTAGCTCAGCTGGTAGAGCAACTGACTTGTAATCAGTAGGTCGCTGGTTCGATCCCGGCAAGAGGCTCAGAAGCCACTCGAAAGAGTGGCTTTTTTTATGCACTATGGTTAAGGTATTTGCATTATTTCGCTGGTATGTTTTTCTTCCAAAGACTGCTATGCGGCAATTAAGATCCGATTAATTTCTCTAAGAATTTTAATTTTAAAGCTGATTAGTTTGCTGCGCTCGCAATATCGTTTCGTGAGAATAGATGCAATAAAGCTCTTCAGAAATATACTTCGCAAATCAGAAGACTGGCTCACTTCGTTCCAATGGGGTGCTGCTAAATAAAATATTGATGGTAAGCTAAACTAAACCTTGTCTTTGCTCCCTAGATATTCTGATGGTGTCATGCCAAACTGTTTAAGGAAATTCCTACCGAAGCTGGTTTGAGAATTATATCCAACGAGAGAAGCCACTTCATAAATTCTATATTCACCTTTTATTAGTAATTCTGCTGCCTTTTTCAACCTGGCAATATTAATGAGCTCATTTGGGGTTAAATTTGAAAGGACTTTGATTTTTCTGTATAAGGTAGGTTTACTCATATTCATGATTTCGGCCAGATATTCTACATTTAAATCATGATCAGAAATATTATTGCATATTGCTTCGTCTAATTTTTCCAAAAATTTCTCATCAGTTTTAGAGTAAGCCATACTTTTAATGTGCGCCAATGGGGAGCTGGAGAAATATTCTTTAATTTTGTTCCTGTTCTGGAGCAAATTAGCAATCTGAACCTGCAGGTGCTCAGGCGAAAATGGTTTCTCCAGATAGGCATCTGCTCCTGACTCCAAGCCTTCTATTTTTGCTTGCAGCGTATTTTTAGCAGTAAGCAATATAACTGGAATGTGGCTATGATCAATATCTGTTTTAATTTGCTTGCATAGGTCAAAACCTCCCAAAATAGGCATAAGTACATCGCTGATTACCAGTTGTACGTTTTCAGTGGCAAGGATCTCAAGTGCTTCAGTTCCATTTGTGGTTTTAATAACTGCATATTCATGTGCTATTTCGCTAGAAACAAAATCCAGCATTTC
Organism: uncultured Cytophagales bacterium; assembly: GCA_963803685.1. Classification (GTDB taxonomy): domain Bacteria; phylum Bacteroidota; class Bacteroidia; order Cytophagales; family Cyclobacteriaceae; genus Marivirga. The sequence continues at coordinate 4,187,987 of CAWDNW010000001.1, read as the reverse complement.
TAAATTATCATCGACTAACAGCACAACTGGCTTGGTGGTGACATCATCCTCTAGTTCCTCAACAACATCTTTAATTAATGCTTTCTCCTCATTTTCCCCATATAAATTGAACTCCTTCTCCTGATGCACAGGAAGTTTAAGTATAAATACATTTTGATCACTTTCAATATAACCAGCATCCAGTGTTCCTTTATGCAATTCTGCCAACGAACGTGCTAATGGCAAGCCAATCCCGGTGCCTGTTTGGTTTTCTGTTTCTTCTAATCTGAAAAATGGTTCGAAAATTTTTGTTCGTAAAGGGCCGGGGATAATCGGTCCATCATTTTTAAATATAATTATAAAGTTCTTATCTGTTTTATCATCGAATGGTAACAGTTCCACAGAGGCACAGTTTTCTCCATATTTTACTGCGTTACTAAACAAATTGCTAAGTATTTTGGTCAATGCTTCAGGATCCACGTATGCATTTAAATGATCTTGTGGTACATTTTTGGTCCATTGGAGCCCCTTTTGTTCTGCTGCCAGCTTAAATCTTATAAAGGTTTCCATCAGTATTTCGGTGACATCTGCTTTAACAAAAGTGAGACTAAACCCCTTAATTTCCGTTTTTCGAAAATCTAAAAGCTGGTTGGTGAGTTCTAAAAGCCGATTCGTATTCTTTTCCATAATCTGCAGGTTACCTCCTATAGCATCATTGTTTAGCGAAGCTTTCATAACTCTTTCTAAAGGCCCTTTTATCAATGTTAGAGGTGTTCTTATTTCGTGCGCCACATTGGTGAAAAATTCAATCTTAGCCTGATAGACCTCCTTCTCTTTTTCATTTTTTAATAAATTAAGCTTTCTTTTGCTTTTGTTTTCTGTTACACGATGATAATTTCTGACACCTAAAAAGATAAAGAGCCCACCAAGAAGAATGTAAAAGGAATATGCCCAAGCACTTGCCCACCAGGGAGGAGAAATTAATATGCTTATTGTGGCTGCTCTTTCATTCCATAAACCACTGCTATTAGAGGCCTTAACTTTAAAGATGTAGTTGCCTGGAGATAATTCAGTAAAATATATTTTTCTATTAGTTTTTAAATAAGTCCACTTTCGATCTAAGCCTTCCATTTTGTAAGCATATTCTGTCATTTCCGGAGCAGTGTAACTTAAGGCAGCAAAATCGAGACTAAATGAAGATGCGTGATGAGGCAGTACTATTTTATCTGTATAGTTGATGGCGTGCGATAAAGGGTAATTCTCAGCTAATATGGAAAGCTCCTGGTTTTGCATTTGAAAGCTGGTAATATAAATTGGAGGTACATAACTGTCTTTCTCAAACGTTGCAGGATTGAAGCTGATCATACCTTTTACACTTCCAAAATACATAATACCTTCTTCAGTTTTAAATGAAGAAGTATAATTAAACTGATCACTTAAAAGCCCATGCGCTTTGGTAAAAACTATTGTTTCTTCTGAATCAGGATCAAACCAAACCAGCCCCTTTGAGGTACTAATCCATAATTTGTGTTGATCGTCTTCCAGCAAATCATAAATAACATTACTTGGAAAACCATTTTTTGCAGAGTACCTGGTAAAATTATTTTTTTCAGGACTATATTTGTTCAATCCATTTTCTGTAGCTATCCAAAGACGCTTTTTACTATCTTCAAAAATACTTGTTACAGCATTGTTGCTGAGACTTTTAATATCGGTAGGATCGTATTTAAAGAAGCCTTCTTCATTACTTTCTTCATTAAAAAAATAAACTCCTTCTTTAAAGGTTCCGGCCCATATTGTGCCTCTGAAATCTTCCATTACAACTGTTGTATATGGATAAATATCGGCATCTTTTGGCAGAACAGAGAAATCGTCACTTATGGAGTTGTAGCGGTATAATCCTTCTGAGGTAGCTATAAGGATTGATCCAGATCTGGTTCTGAAAATGTTATAGATAAAATTGCTCTTGAAAGAGCCTGGCTGCTTGTTAGCAGAATAGTGACGAATAATTTCACCTGAGTTAATATCCATTACATCAATGCCGTGATGAAATGTACCTATCCATAATTCATTATTAATAGGAAGTAAACCATGAATATTATAGTGTGAGAGTTTACTTTTATTTACCGAAGGGCCATAGTTAGTGAATAAGCCAGTGTCAGGGTTAAACTTATTTATTCCAGCATCTTCTGTTCCAATCCATAAATTACCAAACTTATCCTGGCATATCTCTCTTACTGCATTTCCACTTAGAGAATTTTCACCAGTCTTTGGGAAGTACTTTTTAAAAGAGGTGTACTGTTTAGGGTAATAATTAACTCCACCAAAATAAGTGCCAGCCCAAATTCCACCCTCTTCATCTTTGTAAACGGAGTAAACAGCATTATCTGAAATAGCATATGGGTTGTTGTAGCTTTTCTTTAAATTAGTAAAAGCTTTATTTTCCACATCGTATATAAAAATGCCTGATTCTGTAGCAATCCAATAGGTTTCATCATTTTCTTTTACGAAATCCCTTACAAACAATTCTCCCCCGTCTTCATCATAAGTAAGCACGTCTTCATAAGTTGCAGTATTGATGTTAAATATCTTTACTCCCTGGCTCTGTGTGCCTATCAAAAGGGTCTGATTATCAATGCAGTAAATCTTTTCTATCCAGTAATATGAAGTTTTGCCGGATTTAGAGAAAACATCAAAACTTTTGAATGTATCTGTGGTGGGATCGTACTGATTAATTTCCTTAGAATTGGTGGCTATCCAAATATCGCCCCCGGAAGTACCGGTAATAGAAGTGGCAGCGAAATACTTTTCTGGATCATATTCCTTTAACTGCTGAGTAGATTGATTGAACTTAAATAAAGTAAAATCAGCAATAAACCATAAATTATTGTTATTGTCAGAATAGATTGACCTTATAATCCGGTTGGCAGTGAATTTTATCAGACTTAACGTTTCTAATTGAGAATTATATTCATAAAGCCCTTTATCGGTTCCCACCCATAATTTTCCGTTTTTTTCATGAAGTGTCTGAATGATGTTGCTACTTAAACTGGTGGAATCATTAGGTGTGCCTCTGAATACTTTAAAAGTATAACCATCAAACCTATTAAGACCATCTTTGGTGCCGAACCACATAAATCCATTGCTGTCTTGCAAAATACTATGGACAGAATTGTTCGATAGTCCACTTTCAACCATATAATGTCTAAAATTGTATGATTGTCCACACAAGCTGATATTGTAGCAGAATAAGATAAATGTAAGTAGGGAGAGTTCCTTTTTCAAGTCAGACCTTATAAGTTTAAATTCAAATTTCAAGAAACGATTATACAATTTGTTTCACTGGTGTACAATTAGTATCATTTTTTTTATAAACGCTAGATTTTCATAAAAAATGAGACGTTTTGATGAAATTTTGATACGATTAGAATTTACCTTAAGCTAGATAAACTCCTTCTTTGCTATAGTTATGCAAACGTTTGAAATGCGTTCTTAACTCTTTGAGAGCTGAGCATAACTCTAAGAAGTAACTAGTAAAATGCATGTTTTTTTATAGTTGAATTGTTTAGGTAGTAAGAGGTTGGGTATGTTAAATACTCAATCTCAATACTATTAATAACATTTTACTAAATGATTATTTTACTAAGTGATTATTAACCCTTTTAAAATGAAAATTTAAATATGAAACAAAACGTACTAAGGAAAATCAAAATATGGATCGTTCTGATTCCTCTTATTTGCATTCACCTGCAAATAAAAGCTCAGGATAAAAATCCGGTTGTAAAGGGATCAGTTACTTCCATGTTGGATGGCTCTTCTTTACCAGGTGTTAGTGTACTTATAAAAGGAACTAACACTGGAACAGTAACAGACATTGATGGTATTTTTATGATAGAGGTACCCAGCAATGAATCGGTGCTTGTATTCAGCTTTGTAGGATTTTCTACAGAGGAGATTATTGTCGGTAATAGACAAACAATTGACATAGAATTAGTTGAGGATATTACTACCCTCGGTGAAGTTGTAGTAATTGGTTACCAGTCCGTGAGGAAAGAGGATTTAACAGGGGCAGTGTCAGTAATAACACCAGAGGCCTCCAAGCGGGTAAGCGCAAATTCTCTTGCTGAATCAATTCAGGGTTTGGCTCCAGGAGTTACTGTAAGAAATGGTGGTGGACCGGGTGAGGGTGCTTCCATTGATATCCGTGGTGTAGCAAGTTTTACTAATACCAACCCCTTGTATGTTATTGATGGAATGATTGCAGATGCAAATCCTACCATCAATACTAACGATATTGCTTCAATTCAGATTCTGAAGGATGCTTCTGCGGCTGCAATTTACGGCTCTCGTGCTGCAAATGGAGTAATTATTATTACTACTAAGCAAGGAAAAAATGGTCCTGCAAAAATAAGTGCTTCTGCCAAATACGGAGTTCAACAAATCGCCAACAGATGGGATATGATGAATAGCAGTGAGTTTGCTGCAATGCAAAGAAGACAATATCAAAATTCCGGCGAACCTATTCCAGCTAGTGTATCTGAAGAAAATCCGGAATTTGATACAGATTGGCAAGATGAAGTGATAAGAACAGGAAGTATTCAGGACTACAATGTTACTTTATCAGGTGGTTCGGAGACGAGTTCCTATCTTGTGTCTGGAAGTTATTTCAGAAATGAAGGTGCAATTATTGGCCAATCATTTGATAGGGCAAGTTTAAGATTAAACACAAAAAGTGAAATTGGCAGGGTAACTTTCGGTGAAAACATTCTGATTTCTAATTCAGTGGACCAATCACCTGGCAGCGGCAACCCCTTTTATGATATGCCTGGCATGTTGCCGGTAATCCCCGTACAGGATAATGACTACATATCAGCTACAAACCCTAATGGATGGGGGATTGGAACTACAGATGCCGTAACCTATGCTTGGAATTCCGTAGCATTGAATGACATAGATTCCAGAAGAGCCAACTTTGCAAAGCTCGTAGGCAATGCTTTTGTTGATGTGGAATTCACTGACTGGCTTTATTACAAATTTAATGCGGGAGCTGAAGTAAGTTTTGACCATATAAGAAATGTACATGAATATGGAGTGTGGAGATTTAATGCACCTGATTATCCAAGTACCATTAATGAGGAAAGGTCAACCTATTCCAGTTTATTATTAGAGCATACGCTTAATTTTAAGAAAGAATTAGGCGTTCATAGCATCAATGGGGTAGTGGGATATAGTCAGCAAAGATCTACAAGACAGTTTACTTCTGCAGGAAGATCTAATTTGATGGTCTACAATGGCCAATACTACAAAACAATTGGTTCAGCAACCGGTGAAGCAGTAGCGGATGGTGGTATTCCAGTAGATTTCAACATTTATGGTTACCTAGGGAGAGTAAATTATGTGTATGACGATAGGTACTTACTTACAATTACTGCCCGATTGGATGAAGATTCACGCTTTGGTGCCAACTACCGTCAGGGTTTTTTCCCTTCAGTGGCCGGAGCTTGGCGAATTAGCGAAGAAAGCTTCTTTAATCTAGATAGAATTTCAGATTTAAAACTAAAAGCGAGTTATGGTGAATTAGGTATAAACCCTGTAGGCTCGTGGGATTATACAACCTTCATAAACACCAACCCTAGAGCTATTTTCGGTCCAAATGAAGACGTTAATGTAGGGAGCACCCAGGCAAGACTCGCCAATCCTGACCTGAAGTGGGAAGAAAGAATTGTTAAAAACATTGGAATTGAGGCCGGATTCTTCAGCAATAGTGTCCTGCTTTCGGTTGAGGCTTATGATGCTTTGTCCCGAGACAATTTACTGCAACTGCCGGTAGGTGGTTATTTAGGCAATTTAGGTGGAAACCCATTTGTAAATGCGGGATCTATCCGAAACCGAGGTATTGAAGCAGCACTTACCTATCGGAGTTATGGATCTGAATTAAAATGGGATGCTTCAGTTAACATTACGACCATTAAGAATAAGGTGGAAGATGTTGGTAATAGGGGAGAAGGCATAGATTACATTCAAATTGGTAATACCCGTACCCAGGTAGGAAGATCTATCGGGGAATGGTTTGTTTTGGAAACAGATGGGTTATTCCAAAGTGAGCAAGAAGTACTAAACTACACTAATTCAGAAGGAACTGTTATTCAGCCATTTGCTAAACCAGGTGACATTAAATATGTGGATCACAATGGTGACGGAACCATCAATGTTGATGACAGAACTTTCGCAGGGTCTCCATGGCCTACACTACAGGCAGGGGCACAATTTAATGTGAGCTACAAGCAATTTAGTTTGAATGCTCAATTTGTAGGTGTTTTTGGTACAGTTATCTATAATGACATCAGGAGGTCATTGGATAGCTATCAAAGAACCAACTTTAGAGCTGAAATTAATCCCTGGACTCCAGAAAATACCAATACTTCAGATCCTAGAATAGGCCTTGATACAGAACAGGGAATTATAGATAACAACCTTGGTAATACTGACAGATGGCTGGAAAACGGCTCATATGTTAGGTTAAGAAATATTGAATTGGGATACGATTTACCAGAATCCGTAATGACCAAAGTTGGTATGGAGAGTGGCCGACTATTTATAAGCGCTCAAAACCTTTTCACTATTACTCCTTATTCGGGATTGGATCCTGACGTGACCGGAAATGGTATTTACGAAAGAGGACTTGATAACGGAAACTGGCCTTCAAGCAGAGTATTCTCTGTTGGGGTACAATTAGATTTTTAATTATAGATTAAACGATATGAAAAAGATTATTTATATACTACTTGCAGGATGCATGCTGACAACTGCTTGTGAAAAAGAACTGGATATTGAAAATCCCAATGAGCCCATTGTTGAAGCTTTTTGGCAAAATGCAAATGATGCTACAGCAGGAGTGAATGCCATATACAGCACTTTGCACAGAGGTGCGATTTCGCGTTGGATGCCATTTTATCACATCATCCGATCAGATGTTGGGAGGAGCACTAGTCCGGCCACAGATATAGTCAATAATATGGATCAGTTTTTAGTAACGGATTATAATTATGGGAATGCCTATGGAATTTGGAACGACAATTATGTTGGGATTTTCAGAGCCAATCAGGTGATTGCGAACGTACCTGACATTGATATGGATGAAGACCTGAAACAAAGGCTCATTGGAGAGGCTCTGTTTTTTAGAGCATTTTATTACTATCAGCTGGTATCTCTCTGGGGAAATGTGCCTTTGATGCTTACTCCTTCTACGCCAAACGACAAACCGGAAACATCTAGTCAGGATGAGGTTTGGGCACAGATTGAGACAGATCTTACTGAAGCAGCAGAGGGCTTGCCAGCAGTTTATCCTGACGCAGAAAATCTGGGCAGGGTCACGAAAGGATCTGCAAAGGCTTTATTGGCAAAAGCTTATATGCAGCAGAGTGATTACGGCAGTGCTTTGGCTCCGCTGGAATGGCTTGTAGAGGGAGAAGGAAGAGGTATTTATGATCTGACTCCTAATTATAGAGATAATTTTCTAATCTTCACAGAGAACAATGTAGAATCAGTATTTGAATGGCAATTTTCTGAAAATCCTACTGAATTTACAGATAATGACATTGAGACTCCCAATCATAATTACGGTACTTCAATAGCTCAGTTTTTTGGTCCAAGTGGCATTGGTTGGTCAGATGGCGAGGCACACCGCTGGGTAGTGAGGGAGTTTTTGAATGAAACGACTACTGGGGGTCAGCGTGATCCTCGATTGGAAGCTACATTTCTTTACGATTCCACCGATGTGAGAGGTCCTGAATTTACCATGATTTATGGACAAACCTTCGCCCAAAGATATGGTCTTGAAAATGACAGGGTATGGTTTAGAAAATTTCAAAACGATCATTGGAAAGATGGAGAAGGTTATAGATCTCCTAACAACTGGCGATATATTCGATATGCAGATGTATTGTTAATGTATGCTGAAACACTTAATCAAACGGGAAGTACCGGAGAGGCCTATCAACATGTAGATAGGGTAAGAGCTAGAGCTGGATTAGCTCCTTTATCTGATACAATGCCAGGATTATCAGATGCGGCTTTCCTGGAGCAACTGAAACATGAAAGATTACTGGAATTATCAGGTGAAGGACACCGATTTAATGACTTAGCCAGGTGGGGAGATCTTGGGCCTGAACTGGCAGATAGAGATCCTGGGTTTTTAACTTTTGATGTTGGTAAAGACGAACTATTACCAATTCCAGCACAGGAGATAGACATTAATCCTAACCTGGAGCAAAACAGTGCCTGGAGATAGGGTGATTATAGGTGCAAATGGATTGGCGACTTACAAGTGCCAATCCGTTTCATTTTCCAATTACAAGACAATTTTAACTAGACAACAAATGCATAAAAAAATAATTTTTACCCCCCTGTACTTTTGTGTGCTTATTAGCATTCAACTCATTTTTCCCAGTTGTAAAAGTGATGATGGCGGAGACACCAAGCAGCCTCCAACACTACCACCAACAACCAGTGATGTAGACAGTACTTTTACCAACCCAATTGTTAATAATGGGCCGGATCCATGGGTATATCAGCAACAAGGGGTCTATTACTATACTCATACCATGGGAAACAGAATAGGAATCTATAAGACCGAAGCAATTTCAAATTTGGGTGAAGTACAAAGTAGAGTAATATGGACACCACCCCCTTCCGGACCTTACTCTAAAAATATTTGGGCGCCTGAATTACATTTGGTTGGAGATAAATGGTATTTCTATTTTGCTGCTGATGATGGGGATGATAAAAATCACAGAATGTATGTCATAGAAAATGATTCTCCAGACCCGACTGTTGGAACCTGGGAATTTAAAGGGCAGATTACTGATACCTCGGATAAATGGGCGATAGATGGAACCATCTTTGATTACGAAGGTCAACTATATTTTATCTGGTCGGGATGGAGAGGAAATGACGATCCTGGAATACAGCAGCTATATATTGCAAAAATGACAGATCCCTGGACGATTGAAGGAGAGCGGGTAATGATTTCGGAACCCAATTACGATTGGGAAAAGAATGGTTTGGTAAATGAAGGACCTCAAATCCTAAGGAATGAAGATGATGATGTCTTTTTGATCTATTCTAGCAGCGGCTGCTGGACGGATGACTATAAATTAGGCATGCTTACTTTCACAGAAGGAGGAGATCCATTGGACCCCGAAGCCTGGCAGAAGAAAAGTGAGCCTGTTTTTGCAAAAAAACCGGAGCATAATGCATTTGGACCAGGACATAATAGCTTTTTTAAATCACCAGATGGAACCGAGGATTGGATCATCTATCATGCCAACCCGGTAAGTGGGCAAGGTTGTGGTGGTAACAGAAGCACTCGTATTCAACAGTTTTATTGGAATGCTGATGGTGAGCCAAATTTTGGTGAGCCCGTAAATATTAATACACCAATCAATAAGCCTTCAGGTGAAATAGAAGAATAATAAATTTTTAATTTGATAAAAAATACTCAATGAGATCGTATAAAATTTCTCTGCTTATAGGTATAGCAGCGTTAATGTTTCAAAGCTGTACCTCTACTGCAACCAGTGAGCAGAATAATGAAGTAAATACTTCCGAAAAAGGATCTTTAGCCGTTTGGACTAAGGAAAAAGCCAATAACTGGTATGATGAGCAACCCTGGTTAGTAGGAGCCAATTATAATACCAGAACTTCAATTAATCAGTTAGAAATGTGGCAGGAAAGCACTTTTGATACAGCTATTATTAACCAGGAGCTCGGATGGGCAGCAGATTTAGGAATGAATACAATGCGGGTTTACTTGCATGATTTATTATGGGAGCAGGACTCAGTTGGTTTCCTTGAAAGGATGAATGTTTTCTTAAAAATAGCTGAGAAGCATGATATTAAGCCCTTATTCGTATTATTTGATTCCTGTTGGGATCCTTTTCCTGAGCCTGGAAAACAAAGAGCTCCGAAACCACATCTTCATAATTCAGGTTGGGTCCAAAGTCCGGGGTTGAAGGCGTTGAAAGACACCACGCAGCATGACAGATTGGAACGCTATGTAAAAGGTGTGGTTAATGCATTTGCCAATGATGGCAGGGTGCTCGGCTGGGATGTGTGGAATGAACCGGATAACACCAATGACAGGGCATATGGAGACGTAGAATTGAAGAATAAAGAAAAATATGTTTTACCATTACTTAAAAAATCATTTATATGGGCGAGGGAAGTAAATCCGACTCAACCGCTTACTTCAGGTGTTTGGATTGGTGATTGGTCTTCTCATGATGCTATGACACCTCTCCAACAGTTGCAAATTGAACAATCTGACATTATTTCTTTTCATAACTATGACGATCCTGAAGAATTCAAAAAGAGGATCGAATGGATGCAAAGATATGACAGGCCTATGCTCTGTACAGAGTATATGGCAAGACCGAACGGTAGTACCTTTCAGGGATTTCTTCCCATAGCAAGAGAATTAAAAATTGCAATGTACAATTGGGGCTTCGTGGACGGTAAAACCCAAACGAAATATCCATGGGACAGCTGGGACAAACAATATACCGCAGAACCGGAAGTTTGGTTTCATGAAGTACTAAGATCAGATGGAACGCCATATGTAAAAGAAGAGGTGGAACTAATAAAAGAACTAAGCCCTGTTAAATCAGCACCATAGTTTAAATATAAAGGAACTATAGGGGAAATTAAATTTTAACAGTTTAGCTATTAACCAAATTTGGAATCAAAACACTGAAAACAAATGAAATACATTTTATTAACCATTGCGGTACTTATGCATTTAAGCTTTGCTAACGGGCAGGATAAATCCTGGCAGATCGTACCTGGTAAAATCACCACGGATTGGGCAGAACAATTGAGCCCTGAAGAAGTACTACCTCAGTATCCCAGACCTCAAATGGTAAGAGAAAACTGGCAAAATCTCAATGGATTGTGGAATTACGCTTTAGTAGCAAAAAGCGAGGAGAAGAATATCCCTACGCAATTCCAAGGTGAAATTCTGGTTCCTTTTGCCATTGAATCTGCTTTGTCGGGTGTAGGCGAAAGAGTAGGAAAGGATAGCGTATTGTGGTATCAAACTACTATTAACGTATCATCAAAACTTAGAAAAGAAAAAATATTGCTGCACTTTGGAGCGGTGGACTGGCTGACAGACGTTTATGTCAATGGTACAAAAGTGGGGACACATCGTGGTGGCTACGATCCATTTTATTTTGATATCACTTCTGCTTTAAAGAAAGGTACCACACAGGAAATAGCAGTTAGAGTATGGGACCCTACAGATGACGGTCCGCAGGCTCGTGGAAAGCAGGTCAAAAATCCTGAGGGCATATGGTACACACCTGTTACAGGAATTTGGCAAACAGTGTGGTTAGAGGCTGTACCTCAAACATATATTTCATCTACAAACCATACGCCTGATATTGATAAAAAAACATTGACAGTGTCTGCAGATATTGCCAATATCCAAACTACTGATAAAATCAGGATTATGGCCTTCAATGAAAATAACAAAATAGCTGAGAAAACTGTAACTGGTAATCAGCAAGCAGTCCTGGAAATTGCTGATCCTAAACTCTGGTCTCCGGATTCTCCATTTTTATACGACTTAAGGGTTGCTATTATAAGAAATGGTAAAGTTATAGATGAAATTGATAGTTATTTTGCTATGCGTAAAATTAGTATGAAACTGGATGCAAATGGTGTTCAACGAATGCTGCTAAACAATGAGTTTGTATTTCAATTTGGGCCTCTCGATCAGGGTTGGTGGCCAGATGGCTTATATACAGCTCCATCTGAAGAAGCACTAATGTTTGATATTATTAAAACCAAGGAGATGGGCTTTAACATGATTCGGAAACATGTGAAAGTGGAACCAGCACGTTGGTACTACCATACAGATAGATTAGGTATGCTGGTATGGCAAGATATGCCAAGTGGTGATTTAGGAAACAGATGGAACTCTAAACCAGGGGTAGAAGGAATTGCAACTGATAGAGAAAGAACGAATGAGTCCATTGAAATTTTTCGGGAAGAATGGTCAGAAATAATGAAGGGTCTATATAATTTCCCTAGCATTGTGATGTGGGTTCCGTTTAACGAGGCCTGGGGACAGTTTCAGACAGCAGAAATCACCAACTGGACGATGGAAATGGATTCTTCCAGATTGATCAATAGTGCTAGTGGTGGCAACTTTGAACCTGTCGGCCATATTATTGATATCCACAATTATCCGGAGCCTGCTATGCCGAGAGCAGATCTTTTTGGAAATAAGCAAATTTTGGTTTTAGGAGAATATGGAGGCCTGGGATTACCGATAGAAAGCCATACATGGCAAGCAAAGGACAACTGGGGTTATCGCAGCTTCAAAACTAAAGAGGAATTATTTGATAAGTATGATGAGTACATATCAAAGATGGTAGATTTAGTGGAGAGAGGACTATCTGCTGCAGTCTACACTCAAACGACTGATGTGGAAGTGGAGACAAACGGTCTAATGACGTACGATAGAAAAGTGGTCAAACTATCCCCACAAAAGCTAGAAGAAATACACCAGGCTTTATATGATAAAACATTAGTTGACATGGAATAAATTAGAGATTCTAATTGGTGTCAGCGCACGAATAGATATTATTTGTACATGTTCTAAAAGCTGGCAATCGAAGTTAAGAACCACTCGGAAGAGTGGTTTTTTTTTGTCCTGAGCTTTAATGACCTCGAGAAAAAAAAAGATTTTAAGTATCTTCCTTAGTAGGGACGATCTAAGTAGTATCTGCAACAGCATCTTGACTTGAGCAATCTTTAATTAGCAAATCGTGTGCTCAGGCACAATAGGTGTGTTTCAATCCATAGATAACATCGCTAACAAAATCTTCTGCCTAAAGCGATTCCTGTCTCTAATTTATAGCAGCTTAATGAGAATCTCAGTGTGCTATACTCACCCATCTACATTTGTAATCAATTTTTTCTTCGAATATTTCTAAAGAATATTTACAAATAGTAAGAATGCATGTATCTTGTCAGGTATTTTAATAAGTATAAGAAAATTTAATCATATTAATGGGAACAAAAACTATTACAATTAGCAAGCAGACAACGAACACTAACCTTTATCTTACTGATAGTGAAGGAAATGCAGGTACAACAATTACAACAATGGCAAAGCGTGGAGATACTATTGTCTGGCAATTACAGCCGGGTGGGGGGATCGACCAAATCACTGGAATAATAAAAAAATCCGTTAGCGGAAGTGTAGATGTATTCAGTTCGCAACCTGCCCCAATCAATCCAAATGACCCACAAACGGCTTGGAAGGGTAGTGTAAGCCAAAATGCCTCAGGTAGAGAATATTATGATATAGCTTATATAATTAAAGGAGCAAATCTCATTTGTGACCCTGTAATTGAGATCGAAGAGGAAGGTAAAGAAATATTTTCAAGTGAAAATTAATATCTGTTCCAAATATTGTGCAGTTGTCAAAGGTCTTCTATTTATTGGCTTTGGTTTTATTTTTCACTTGAATATCTATGGTCAGGGAAGGGCAGTTGATAGTTTGATTGCTCTTTCCAAGCAAGATAATATTTCAGACTCAATAAGGCTGCTAGCACTTGAAGGGATTGCTAAGGATCAAACCCTAAACCCCGAATTACGACTGAAGTACACCGACAAAATGTTTGAGATAGCCTCCCGTAAAAATGATCCGGTATGGTTGTTCAATGCTACTTTACGTTATGGCCATGCATACACAAAAACAGGGCAGCTAGATGATGCCCTGGAAAATTATTTTGAAGCGGGTAAGTATGCTAATGCTTTAAAAGATAAAATGAAAGAAGCCATAGTTTATAGCAATATTGGTGGTGTTTACGCGGCTATTGATGATTTAGACAAGTCCTTATTTTTTTATAAAAAAGGAATAAGATTATTACGAGAAGAAAATGGCATTAAAAGCTTAGCTGGTAGCCTAAACAATATAGCTAAAATATATAAGTTCAAAGGAGATTACGATAGTGCTATGCTTTGTTTCAAGGAGGCAGGCCGTATTTATGATAGTCTGAATTTCAAGCTTGGTAAGGCATACAATATTGGCAATACAGGTCTGTTGCTTGCAGAAATGAATCAAGATGAAAAAGCGCTAGAGAATATTGGACAAGCCATTTCTATTTTAACCGAATTAGGAGACTACTACGCAATTGCTGACTATAATTTAAGCATGGCCTCCTTTTATGCAAAAGCAGGAAAAGTTGATTTAGCCCTCAATTTTTGCAAGCATAGCTTAAAAATTGCCAAAGAATATGGACTGAAAGAGCAAATAAAAGATGCACATCTTAAAATTTCAGAAATTTATAAGAGTAATAATGAATTTGAGAAAGCATATTCACATCTTAATCAGTACCTTATTTATAGAGATAGTATTAACAATGAAGCTGTTATTAGGAAAATGGCAGATTTAAGAACGGAATATGAAGTTGCGCAAAAACAAATAGAAGTTGATTATCTGGAGGAGCAACAAAAGCAGCAGAATATGATCTTCCTAGGGTTGCTAATTATCATATTAATGCTAGCATTCCTGGTTTTCCTATATTATAGAATTTATAAACGCAAACAGACTCTTAATCTGATCATCACAGAAAGAAAGGAGGAAGTTGAAGCTCAGCGTGACCAGCTAGTAGCTATGAATGAAACTAAGGAGAAGTTTTTGTCTATTGTATCACATGATTTATTAGGTCCTGTTAACTCTTTCAAGGGATTATCAACCATAATGAAGGCTTCCATAGACGCAAATGATACAAAAGACCTGGAATACATTCATAAACTATTCGATTCATCTGTAAATAATCTGTCTGCTTTACTTAGTAATTTGTTAGATTGGTCCATTACCCAAAAAGGGGCTATACCATACAATCCGGAACGGCTCATTTTATTTAATTTAGTAAATGAATTGCTGGATTTATTTTTTAATATGGCAAGGGCAAAGGACATCATACTAAGATCTACTGTTGCAGATGATGTGGTTATATGGGCTGATATCAATAGTGTAAAAACTATATTGAGAAATCTGGTAAGCAATTCAATAAAATTCACAAATGCAGGTGGTGAAATAGTAATTTCCGCTTATCGTTCTAATGATATGTATGCTATACAGGTGGCTGATAATGGGATAGGCATGGACAGAGATAGAATTGATAATCTTCTCGATTTCGATAATTATACCAGAAGTGCCGGAACTAAAGGCGAAGGTGGCATTGGACTTGGCTTACAATTGGTAAAAGAATTTGCTGAAATGAATAGAGGTAGTATAGCCATTGAAAGTCAGGTAAGAGTAGGAACTAAAATCACAGTTTTTTTACCAATTTCAGAATTTGAGTAAATAGATATTTTACGGAGTTTCAGCAGGGTAAAATTAATTAACAGCAGGGTAAAATTAATTAAGTTGGATTGATGACTAGAGATAGATCCATCTGTACAAGAAGCTGTTATGTATAATTTATCCTTATGATAATTGGTATTAAATTAAGTAGTAGCGAATACATGTGTTCTAATTTAGTGCATCTTTTACCTATACAACTTAAGTATAGTATCTACGTTTTTTTATATTTATGTTGTCCCATTAATTTAAGCCTTAAACAAACAGAACCCAAAGAATATGTCTATCAACAAAAAATTCAAGAAAGCTAAAAAAGCAGTTAGTAATGCAGCAGAAAAGCTGTTGAAATTAGTTAACAAAGAATCATCTCAGAAGAAGATTTTAAAACAGGTGGAAAAAGTTCAGGACTTGAATAAAGACAAGAAGAAAATCAGTAAGAAAGCCACTGCAAAAGATACTAAAAGTAAGCCTGCAAAAGATTCTAAGAGTAAGGTCATTCTGAAGAAAGCTAAAATTGATAAGAAAATTGCCACTACAAAATCAAAAGCAGCCAGTAAAAAAATGGATGAAGAGCTCCTCAAAAAGAGGGCTGCAATTGCAAAATCCAAGAAAATCAAAAGTCCTACCAAACCAGAAACCTCCGCAACCGCAAAAACCACTAAAACCGCAAAAACTCAAGTAAGTGAGAATGGTGTAAAGTCTACAACAAGCAGCAAAATGAATGCAAGAGCTGCTATTTATAAGCTCGCTGAATTCCAGTCAGCTCAAAAGATAGATGAATTTATAAAAGGGGATAAACGAAAAACAGTTTTAGAGAGAGCTACTGCGAGGAAAAATGCTTTGAGCGAAACTGTCTGATATGTTTTAGATTATTTAGTCCCGAGTCTGACTTTTTACAAGATTACCACCTCGCTAACTAATTGAATCGATTGCTTTTAAAAGAATTAAAATCCTAATTATGTCGCGTTTTTTAACCCGAAAATTATTTATTTTCTATAGCTCCTGATTTAACATGGTTTTTATATTTGTTAAACAATATTTTTAGTTTGGGGCTAATGTATGACTGACAAAAAGGCCTTTCAGGATCGTTATAATAATAATTGAGAAAACTTTGCTGGTTTAGTTTAAAATTCCGGAAAGATAATACTTGCGTAATAATTGGTTTCTGGATGTCATTCTGTAGTTGCGCCAGATTTGCAATAACTTCCTCTTTCTGTTCTTCAGAAAATGTGTAAACTGCCGACATGTACTTACTTCTCATAGAGTGATTAGACGTACAACTATGTGTGTGCAAATGAATGCTGATAAGCGTGCTTTGAGCAATTAGCTTATTATTGAAACGGACAATAACTCCTTCCGAAAAGCTCTCGTTAGGTACATCTGAGCTAATCCATCCTTGTTTTACTTCTGTCACCCCTTTTAAAGACTGAAATATTGCTTCTGTACACCAATGGCAACTGCCTCCAAAGCCAATTTTACTAAAAGTATCCATTTTAATTGCTTATCTATAATGGTTAAGTCTTAAAAGTGGTGAGTGCAAAAAGCTCCTTGTCTGAAAAGTTGAATCTGGAAGCTGAATACACTAGATTGCGAGCATAGAATATTGGATACGAAAAAACGCTAATCACCTGGTTCATATATTGCAAATCACCTGATAATTAAGAACCAATGATTTCTGCTAATTCAATTAAATCTTAAGTATCAAAATTTTTCTTTATTAATCAGATCACCATTTTCATCATAATATCGCCATGTGCCTGATTTTTCATCGTTTTTATATCTGCCTTTCACCACCATGTTTCCCAAGCTATCAAATTGGAAATAACGACCATGCTTTAAACCATCTTTCAAGGATACATCAAATTTCACTTGTTCATTATCATAATATTCCGTAAAAGATTTACTATTTAAATCTTCCGGCAAAATATTATCAATCGAAATATAGTCTTCTTCCTCGGTCTGGGTTGTATCAAGTACATCATCGAATTGAAAACTAGTTTCTTTCACTAAATTATTCCAATTGCTCATTTGCTCATGATTCAAATAATGCATCTGCGCCTGATGCTTCAATAAATCTCCATCACCAGTAAATTGCATTCCTACCATAGGGAAACTTTTAAAATAGGGGCGGTGCGGAGTCAATTCTTTCCACGCTTCCTCATCTAGTAATCGCTGCGCATCACTCAAAAATTCTTCTGCACTGAGGTACACAAAGAGATTAGATTCGTAATCGAAATTCTCCATGAAAATAGCGTATTCTTTTGTGTTGTCCAGGGTTTTCCGTTGCTCTACAGCTGTAATAATCTTTCCAAGCGTGCGTGGTGAATTACTAAAAACAACGTATTCATCCATTATGGTGTAGTAAGGTTTATCTATTCCCTCAAAGGCTTTTCCAAACAGTAATTTAAAAAAGCCTTTAATCGACAGAAATTGAATATCATGCCCCTTGTAGCTTATACCCTTAAACTTTACCGGGGTTTTCTTTTTTATCTGTTGTTCAATATAGTCCATGCGCTCTTTAGTATCATCAAAACCGTTGTGCTTAATTGCCACTGCTATTTCAACTTTATTTTTATCACTATTGGAATTCAATTGTATCAGTGCAATTTCATTATCCATCCAACTTAAAAAGTCATCCTTGATAGAAATCTTAAGATATTTTTCAATTTTTTGTTTGCTTTCCATAAATGATTCGCCATCCTCGCCAGCTTTCAATACTTTCTCCATTTGTTTATAAAACTCAAGTGCACTTTCAAACCCCATACTCATAAAATAGGAAGCATTATCAGGAACTATAGTGCCCACATGAATTTCACCATCTCCAGACTTCATTAAAGCAGATAGTAAGTTAGGAGTATCTTTACGGACATTTGAGTAACCCTGTACTGAAAATACTTCATCAGTAGCATCCAGTGACATACCGCTGTATTTTAAAGCCTTTAAAGCGTCAAGACTTCCAGATTCACTATCATCCATCCAAATTTTTAGGTAATCAGTAAATGCCACGTAGTTAATATACATTTTGATGTCAGAGCCGCTGAGTTCCTTGCTTATATCTATAAAATCAAGATCTCGAATGAGTATAGGCTCCTCTAATTGATCAATAGATTGCTCAACAATAGTATGGGTAGAGGAAATGCTTAAAAGATTTTCATGTATGAATAAGTAATAAGTGGTAGGAGAGTCTTTAAAATTAAACTCCACTATTTCTTTCTCATGGTAAGTCCTTGTATATACCTTATCAATATCATCACTCAGGTCTTTAATGTAGTTTTTAACGAAATTGAATTGTGTAGCGCGCTGTAAATCTATTACATACAAAAAATCATAATCCTTTGCACGTGTCTTATGGACTGACATTATCATTGGCCTGTTCAAAACTAATTCCCACAGGCCTTCATTGCCTTTCATATCAGCATTCAGGCTGTCCATTTCCTGCCCCAATTCAGCAAAAAATGGATTTGTTTTCAAGTAATTCCAGATATTATTATTAGTGATTTTTGACCATTGCTCAAAGGGGTTATCCAACTCGAACACCATGCTTGCATTTGCCGGCACAGCCATCATAGGATTGTTCTTTTTAATAGGTTGGAGGTGAAAGAAATAAACATAGGCTGAGATAGTAAGGAATACTATAACAGAAATAGCTATGATGATAACTTTTTTCATATATAATTCGATTTTAAAATCAGAAGGCTAAAAATAATGAAAGATTTATGGGTTTAAAACTTTCTCATTAAATTAAACTTACTGTAGAACAGTTGAATTGGCAAAAATATAACATGTAAAACCGTATGGCAAATCGAGCAAATGTTTTGAGCAGCTATGAAATAAAGAATTATTAAAGAATGTCATCATTTCAAACTAAAAGATGCAAATTTTCGTAGCAAGAGATGCTTTGGTGTTGATTAATTTTTTGTCTTGAATTGACAATGCTTTCAAATCAGAGGGCTGTTTTTAACTTTTAAACTAAGGTAATGAACCTTTTATCGAAAAAATATCTTTACACTCTTAAATTTGGTGAATATTTGGTTCATTTTAAATTAAAAAAACTAAATTGACTATATGGAATAGGGGCCATACTTTTTAATTGCTTTATATTTTTTAGAACCATGATTACTTTTTCGTCCAAGCCCTTTAACAGTCACATTAAGGTATTTGTACCTTTCTTTCTTTTGCTATTTTCTTATACAAGTAGCTTTAGCCAGTCTTGCGATTGCGCTCAGCCACCATCTTGTGCACCATGTAGTGGGGGGATGTCTAGTATTACCTTTGAGTATACAGGTCCAGGGGTTGGTTTTAGGTATTCTGTATTTGATGGAAGTGGAAATTTGACGAATGGCTTTCTGATAAATAATAAATTTATAGTGAATAGCAGACAGTCTGGTCAAACTTTTAGAGATGATTTTATTAATGTTCGTATTTTAGTGCTTGGAGGTGGAGGTATAGTTACTGAAGAAACTATCGAGACTTCATGTGCTACTCCCATTTTTAGAGGAGACACATTTGGCGATTTACTGGTACTAGCGGGAGAAAGTGTGGATGGAGGATCGATTTGCTGCAATGTAGAAAATGCCGATGATGTAGCTCCAGTAATCACAAGTTGCCCTGTAGATATTAATTTATCGTTGATTTCGGGTTGCGAAGTAAGTGCTACATGGGAAGCACCTGATGTGACTGACAATTGTGCAGTAACATCCTTCACTAGTACATATAACTCAGGCGATCCTTTTCCTATTGGTACTACAGCAGTCACCTATACGGCAAGAGATGCTGCTGGCAACGAATCAACTTGTACGTTCAATATAAATGTAAATGATGGAATCAATCCTGAGTTTAGCTCATGCAATAAATCTAAAATTAAAGTAGAGACAGATGGCGCTTGCTCCGCTACTGTTAACTGGACAGAGCCTGTGGCTGTAGACAATTGTTCTCTCACTTCCTTAACAAGTAATTACAGTCCCGGAGATGAATTTCCTCAAGGTAAAACCACTGTTACTTATATTGCTACTGATGAATCAGGTAATACTGCTACCTGTTCCTTTGATGTACAAGTTAAAGTGAAAGGTAGTGAAGCTATTTCAGGTTGTTTAGATGACATGGTAATTGTTGCGGCTGCAGACTGCAATACAGTCGTAAATTGGGATGAACCAGTGTCCAACTGTACACTGAACCTTAGCTCGAATTACAGCCCGGGAGATAATTTCCCCATAGGTGAAACAGAAGTGATTTACATTGCTTCCGATGCAGATGGAGAGGTAGGGAGATGTTCATTTGTTGTGAATGTAATTGATGAAACTGCTCCGGTGATCTCTCAATGTCCTGCTAATATAACATTGTTCAAAAATCCTGATTGTGATGCTGTTGCAGAGTGGCAGCCTCCATCTGTAAGTGATAATTGTGACCTGGAAATTGTGCTTGAAGCTTCTCATGAATCAGGTACCACATTTCCTGTCGGTGTTACTGAAGTATCCTATATCGCTACAGATAATTTTGGTTTAACATCAACTTGTAATTTTACAGTAACCGTCACTGAAGTGCCATATTTATTTATCAAGTGTCCTAACGATCAAACCATATTAGGAAATGAAAATTGTGAAGCAGCAGTTAGCTGGGACCCACCTGTATTAAGAAATTTGTGCGTAAATGCAGAATTATCAAGTAATTATAATTCTGGTGATGTGTTTCCCTTAGGAACCACAGAAATAATTTACACTGCTACTGATGAAGAGGGATTTAGCACTACTTGCAGTTTTAATGTAGTGGTTAAGCCTGGTGAAAGTCCCAAGTTTGAAGACTGCCCATCGGCTATTACGGTAAGAGCAGATTCCTTTGGTAACGCCATTGTAAATTGGAACCCGCCTCAAGCCGAAGTCAATTGCAATCGTGCAGAGCTTAGCAGTACTCATCAATCCGGTGACAGTTTTACGGTGGGAACTACAGAGGTTCAGTACACATTGAGCAGTGATTTTAACCAAGACGTAGTTTGCTCATTCATTGTAACTGTTTTGGAAGAGGAATTTAAATTGAATGTGCAGAAGTTAGTAACACCAAATAATGATGGTTATAATGACAGGTGGGAACTTAAAGACATTTCCAGGTTTGACCGAATAAATGTAATTATTCTGGACAAATGGGGAAGTGAAGTTTTCAAAGTCACAGGTACAAAGAATGGTTCAGTAATTTGGGACGGTACATATAAAGGAAATAATGCTCCTACTGGAACCTATTACTATATCATTTCTTTAAAATCTAGTGCCTCCTCAGTGGAAGAAAGCGGATTTCTGGAACTAATCAATTGAGATAAAGTAATAATTATTATTTAATAGTAGGATTAACCCATAAATGGCTAAACCAGTGCCAGTTGCCTTCCTTATCAGGCACTGTAATAGTGTACAAAGTCCTTCTCTGCTTATTGTTTGCTGCTTTTGGCTTTAGCTGAATAGAAACTGTATCTTTCTCAATAGTTTGTTTAATATCACAATCAGAACCTTGTATAAAGCATTGTAATTGGGCTAACTGTAAATCTCCCTTTTTAAAAGATAAGCGCAAAGTAGGGGTAGGATTCACTTCTGACAGAAGTGCAGAATTCGGGTCTTTTTCAAGAATATGCAATGCTTTCATCTGAGCTTTGCTCTTAAATTTTTTTAAATCAGCATAATACTCCGACATAGGAAATCGTGGACATTCCATAAAATCAGATCCCGCATAGATTACACCTGAATTTTGGGCGGCAGCAGCTTTAAATCCATTTTGCTGCACTATTTCTTTCATTTTCAGGTCCAATTCCCCATAGGGATAAGCAAAAACTTCTGGTGTAAAGCCAAGGTTCTTCTCAATAATTTGTTGTGTAAGTTTAATTTCATCTTCAAATTTAGCGTAGCGCTCTTCTGGAGACATGTTCAAGAAGTAAGCGTGGGAATGCGTATGGTTTCCAATTTCCACTCCTTCTTCTCTTGACTTCTTAATGGATTCCCAATCCATATAATCTCCGCTACCAACAGTTTCGGTATTGATAAATAAAGTAGCAGGATAACCATATTGTTGTAGAAGAGGTAAAGCATTGTCGTAAAAGCTTTTATAACCATCATCAACTGAAATTACGGCTGTCTTTCGATTTGGTGCATCGGACTTTATATAATCTATTGCCTCAGAAAAAGCTAATACCTGAAAGTCATTACTCTTCAAATAATCCAGATGTGTTTTGAAATCATCAATGGAAATATTGGTAGATGGAAACCTTTTGTCTCCAAAACGGTGGTAAACGAAAGTAACCACCTCTTTATCATTATTGATTGAAATATTTGCTGATCGTGTTTCTGATTTACCTGTGCAGGCAACTATTAATAAGAAAAGGATGAGTAAAATTACAGAATTTAAAAGATTACTCTTCTTCAATAAACCAGGGGTCCAATTGATAATTGTCATATTTTGTTAATTCGTTTTGTCTTATAATGGTTTGTAACTGATGTACGTAAGCCATTCCTCTTTCAGAATAATATTTTAAATGCGGTATTAATTCATTGATATTATCTGTATTATTTTTAGCCTTTCTGAAATTGCGGTAAGGTTTTGCCCTGCCTAAGGTAACAAAGTAATCCTCGATAGACTGTGAAACGTCTTCGTACTTCCTTAAAAAGACGCCATTATCGTTAGCGGCTATTTTAGGTTCATGGGCTTTATATGCCCAAATACCAAATAAATTATTAGCTTCTCTGAAAAATCTGGAAGATCCCCAACCACTCTCTACTGCAGCTTGCGCAAGGGCAATACTATTGGGATGGGTTTCCATCCTATTAAGTAGGTTATCAATACTCTCAGCATTATATTTTTCCATTTGCTCATGGTAAAAGATAGAATCCTCAGTTGACCATTTACGCTTCTTCATTATATCTTTAATCATTTTCTGATCTTCAGCCAGATTGTATTTGGCTATTAAGATGCCAGGTAATATTGTAGCTATAAACCTTTCTTTTGCTTCTTCAGTGGTCAGATTCTGAAAAGAGGGTATATTTTGATAAACAATTGGCTTTACCAGCGAATCCTGTAATGATACAATTTGTTCAGTATCAGTTAGCTGAATAGTTTCTGTACGAAGCACTTTTTTACCCTCTTTACAGGCACCTAAATGGATTACTAGCAAGAAACAGATTAAAATTCTCTTCATTCCGGCATATATAACGGAAAAAATTTTAAAATTGATATGATTTACCGTTTTTCATCTCTAATACCTCATTATTGTGAACTCTGAAAAGAGATTATTAATAGTATGTTGTGATTACAGTCTATTTAAGGCAATGTTTTATTCTACAATCGAAAAAATGATTTTCATCAAAAGTAAAGTTCCGATATACAAATGTCCGGTCATTAAGATATAATTCGTACCTCGATCGCTTTCTTGCAATGGTAATATGTCGAGGTTTATTATTCAGTCTAATTCTAAAATGACAAAAAAGCAAAATAATATTTTGTTTATTGAAAAATGTTTCCCAATATTGCATCGTAATAAAAAAGAGATATGCGTCAATACACACAACAGAACATTTGTTTAAAACTACAGAAAAGTAATCCATTTGGCGATTTGGGTAAGTATTGGCTTGGATAGAATTAATTTATAAAAGATAGATTAAGAAACCCGAGCCGTATAGTTCGGGTTTTTTTATGTCTTATGAAATTTAGAGATATGATAAATAGCAGAATAATATTTGGTTTGAAAAATTTCAATCAGTGGAGAGGTATGTCTTTACTACTGAGAAAAAGCTATATGCTGCTGGATATAATAATATATGATTTTTCAGGATAATTGGATTTATGGCCTTGGTGCTAGAAGCCTCTTCCTGAATAAGGATGAGGCTTTTTTTATGCCTTAGAATTAGTAATACTATTTTGCCTGGTAGTCTAAAGGTAGGACATCGGTTTTTGATACCGAAAGTCAAGGTTCGAATCCTTGCCGGGTAGCAATGTAGGAAGTAAAATGCTTCCTCAAAGGTCTTCTTACTCTGAAAAGAGTAGAAGTAGCGGAAAAGCGAAGGTTTAAAGTTTATGGGATGCGTTTCTGAATAACGCCCCGGTGCTTGCATTTTTAAATGCTGGTATACCGCTTTAAGATGGAGCATTTTTCACCACCCTGTGGGTCGAAGGTTCGAATCCTTCTCCTGATAGTAATATTGGGATAGTTCAGTGGTAGAGCAACAGAATATGGACTCAAAATCCATGTGATCGAAGCAGCCAGCTTCTAAAAAATGGCACCAGAAAAGCAGCTAAAGTGTATGCTTTTGTTTACTCGCTTCGGTGAGTAGACTCAAAACTTTAGGATGGGCCTTGAAACCTGAGGATGCCGTAAGTAGAAATTTTGATCCTTCTTTCAACCCAATGTGATTAAATGTGCAGTGGAATAGTGTAGTAATTGGCAAGAAAGAACGACCAGAAATGAGGCTTACTCAATCAGGATTCCGCCCGAGCTGACGGCAGAAACTTTAGCAGCTTTATTAAGAATGAATTATTGGACCAATGATTATATAAAATAGTGTAAAGTGAAAATGTAATTAAAATTAAAATGAAAAGGACAAGAATCAATGTAGGAAAAGTGGGCTTGGTATTCCGAAATGGAGATTACAAGCGAGTGCTCACTCCCGGCACATGGTGGATTTCACCTTTCGAGGAGCTGGTTCAATACGATATGACCAGACCCTTCCATTCAGCTATATCGCTTAATATTCTCTTGAGAGATGAGAAACTTGCTGAAATGTTAACAGTCGTGGAAGTGATGGATAATGAAATTGCCCTGCACTATGAAGACGTCAAATTCGTGACTGTGTTAAGTCCATGCAGGTATGCTTTCTGGAAGGGTGTAATTGACTACTCTTTTATAAAAGTTAACTTGAGCAAGGTCGAAATTACTGAAGGAATTGAAAAATCAGTTTTGGAAAGGAGAGAGGTTGTGCCTTATATCAGAGTTTATGTGGTGGAATCTTTCGAACGAGGAGTGTTGTTTATCGATGGTAAATTTGAGAAAATATTAGCCAACGGTACCTACTTCTTCTGGAAGAACAGTATACCGGTAAAAGTTGATAAAGTAGACTTGAGGCAGTTGCAAATAGAGCTTGCTGGTCAGGAAATCCTGACTAAAGACAAAGCAGCTTTGCGGGTGAATTTTGTCGCACAATACAAGGTGGTGGATATCGAAAAAGCGATGATAGTCAACAAAGACTTTGAAAAACAATTGTACACACTTATTCAACTGGCTTTGAGGGAGTTCATCGGTACATTTAGTTTGGATGAATTGCTTGAAAGGAAGGAGTCTGTTGCTGACTTTGTGATGAAATCACTCAGTGCTAAAGCGAGTGCCTTGGGTGTGGAAGTGATGGATTGCGGTGTGCGAGATATTATTTTACCCGGAGAAGTAAAAGACATCATGAACCAGGTATTGGTAGCGCAGAAGCAAGCGCAAGCCAATGTAATCATGAGAAGGGAAGAGACAGCTTCAACACGAAGCTTGCTCAATACTGCTCAATTGATGGAAAGCAACGAAATGTTGTTCAAATTGAAAGAAATGGAGTACGTAGAAAAGATTGCTGATAAAATTGGTCAGATCACTGTTTCTGGAAACGGACAGGTACTAGACCAATTGAAAAGCATCTTCGCTCCAACTAAATGAGTAATCGGCTGTGTAGGTCAATTCCTACTCAGCCTTTGCTTTGCATCTTTTTTTTGATTTAATACAGTCTCAGAATTACATTTCAAATGAAAAATTTTAAAGTAGGTGTACTTTGTGGAAATCTTACTTTTCTGAACTCATCCTGATCCCGCTTTGCGGGACCACCCTTCTCTTTTTTGAAGAGAAGGGATTACGGAGAATCTCGAAAGGATTTCTCCCCTGTATTCTCTGCCTGTCCCGACCCATCGGGAAAGAGAGGGGAAAGTTTTGTCGAAGACAAATTAGGGGTGAGTTCTGAAAAGGTGGTTTAGTTGCTGACGAATATAATTAAATAATATTAAAATATTAAAACAATGGTAATTTATGACGAAGGCATTGAATACTTGATCGGTCTGGCAGAGGATGCCGTATTTGACGGTGATTACAATCAGGCTTCCCGCTTACTATACAATGCTTTATATGATGAACCAGGATATGCAAAGTTACATTATACCCTGGCTTGGATGTATCACTATTATCAATTCAATGAAGAAAAAGCCATAAGGCATTATGAATTGAGCCTGTATTTTGATCCAACCTGTGATTATGCTTACAGGCAAATGGTTGAATTACTAATGGATAAAAAGAGATACGATGTGGTAAAAAGCTTCTTAATGAAGTTTGAAAATGCAGGTCATTTGGACAAGGATTTTATATATGAAATGCTTGGAAATTTGGCTGAAAAGCAATCAGATTTTCTTGAGGCAATAGCTTACTACAAAAAGGCTTTAATGCATAGCATGGACAATAGTGCAAGCAAAGAATTAAAGGAAAACATTAAAAGAACGAAGTTTAAAAAATTTAAAACAAATTGGAGATGGCAACGGCAAAATTAACAGGAAAAGACCTGAGACAGATCGGCTATCCTGAAGGCAAAGTGATTGGCTTTGCCATGAAAGCGCTGGAAGCGCATTATAAAGGAAAGAGTAAAAAGCTCAAATTGGAGTTACTCAAAAGGGTAATAGAAGCACCAGCTTTGTAATTGAAACACGAGCAGTTAAGGGCTGTGGCGAAATCCCTCATCATTAAGACTGAGCACAATGAAACCATTGATTTGCTTAAAAATAGGATTGATTATCCTATTTACGGTCGTGAAGGAATAGAGCCTGGCGCACTGAACCAAATGGAGATTGCCATGAAGCTACCGGTAACAAGAGCAGGTGCGCTTATGCCAGATGCCCATCAAGGTTATGGTCTGCCAATTGGGGGTGTTTTAGCAACTGAAAATGCTGTAATTCCTTATGCAGTAGGAGTAGATATCGGTTGTAGAATGTGCATGACACTGTTTGATTTGCCACCTGTATTTGACAGAGTGCAAACGGAGAGACTCAAAGGAATGCTGATGGAAAATGCCAAATTTGGCAGTGCAGTTTTTAAGAAACCAAAAGAGCACGCTGTGCTGGATAGATCTGAATTTAATGAGATCAATATTTTGAAATCATTGAAAGACAGAGCATATACCCAGATTGGCTCTTCAGGTGGTGGAAACCACTTTGTTGAGTTTGGTGTAACTCAATTGATGGACGATGAAAACGAGTTTGCATTACCGGCAGGAAAATACCTCGCTGTTTTGACCCATTCTGGGTCTAGAGGGCTGGGAGCGAATATTGCCAGTCATTATACTAAGTTGGCGATGGACACTTGCAAGCTTCCGAGCGAGGCAAAGCATCTTGCCTGGTTGGATTTGAATACTGAGGACGGGCAAGAATACTGGCTGGCTATGAATTTAGCGGGGGATTATGCTTCAGCTTGTCACCATCAGATTCATGAAAGAATGGCGGCTTCCTTGGGTGAGCAACCCTTAGCAATGATTGAAAACCATCATAATTTTGCCTGGAAAGAACAAAATGCAGAAGGTAAGGAGCTCATTGTGCATAGAAAAGGGGCAACTCCAGCTGGTAAAGGTATTTTAGGGATCATTCCAGGGTCAATGACTTCCCCAGGCTTTATTGTGAGAGGTAAAGGTGAGCAAGCTTCATTGAACTCTGCATCGCATGGAGCTGGTAGGGTTATGTCCAGAAGGAGGGCTAAAGAGACGCTTTCCAAGCGAGAAGTGCTTAAGCATTTAAAAAACGCTGGTATTTCACTCATCGGATCAGGATTAGATGAGGCGCCAATGGTATACAAAGATATTCATCAGGTTATGGCACAACAAACGGATCTGGTGGAAGTAGTCGGCCAGTTCACTCCTAAAGTAGTGAGAATGTGTGGTGATGAACGTTTTCAGGAGGTGGATTAAATTCATAAATTGGTTTTATAAAGGCTGTTTCAATAGAGACAGCCTTTTTTATTAACTAAGCATAAGAAGTGAAAGCAAGTAATTCTTGTTTTATTTCCCTTTATTGCGGCTGATTAATTTCATATTTATACTATCGTAAATAATATACTTATATGTAGGTATTGACTCTTTCAAAGAATCTATTTAATTTTATCGGGTAAGCAAGATGCCAACCAAAAATCAGGTATTATGTCCTCTCATGAAAAAAAAATCAAAGTACAGGAAAAGCCTTATTCTTTACATAAGCTCAATCGGATTCACAGCCAGGAAGTATTTAGAAAAAATAATTTAGATAGGTTTACTTCGCTCACATTACGGGAAATGGAAATCTTTGAATTACTTGTAAAAAATAATAATAACCCGCAAATAGCTAGAAAGCTATTTATAAGCCGTCAAACAGTAGAACAACACCGAAAAAACATCAATAGAAAGTTAGGTACACATACTTTCGCTGATATTTATAGTTATGCATTGGCATTTGACATAGTATAAAATATCCCAATAATCTTCATTCCTCAAAAGCCACAGCCTGATTAAGGTAATCCCTAAATGGGAGCAATATAGTATAGGCCTTAATTAATTCTTTCTTAAAATCAGCATTTAACACTTCTTTCTGGGTCAAAGGATGCATTGCCGCAAAGGTTTTCATCTTTAAAAGTTCAATATGCGGGTGCTGAGCTGAATAACCTTTTGGAGCATTGATGAGAGCATCTTCTTCCATCAACTTTCCATAATAAGAGGTGAATTCTTTACTTGTAATGATTTTCTTCAGTTCCTTTCCATTGTAATCAATTGCGGCTCTGATTTTTTTAAGGATTTCACTGGGCGCATGATAGAAACCACCCGCAACAAAACACTCATTGATGCCTAAATGAATATAAAAGTCTGCATAGTTTTTTGCTTTATCTAAACCAGCACCGAAATGATCTTTATAAGTCGGTTTGTTAGGATGAAAGACCAGGTTGTTATTAATTCTGTTGATGGCTCTATTGCCGGGTGTATCATGATAGTCCGGATGAATTTTGCTTAGAGACTGATTGAGATCAGACAAAAATTCCTTGTAATCATCTCTAATTGCTTCATATTCCTTTCTGTGCTCGTCCATCCACGCTTTATTATTGTTGCCTTCGGAATTTAGTTCTCTAAGGAAGTCAAATAATTTTCTAAAATTCATAATGTTCTTTGCTTGCTTATTGTAACTACCAGCTTTTTGAAATGTTTCTTTAGTGATTCGATTGGAAAAATGGGTTGAATTAGCTTATTTCAAGTTTTTAAAATCCTAAATTCTCGATAATATGCAAGAGGCAGAAGCACTCAACTCCGTAGCGAAATTCCATACCACATTTAATCATCCTATTTTGGATAAGCCACAAATACCAGATAAAAAAAGAGCGCAGTTAAGAGTAAGCTTGTTGAAGGAAGAGTTGGAGGAATTGGAAGAGGCCATTGCCAACAATGATCTGGTAGAAGCAGCAGATGCGCTATGCGATTTACAATACGTACTATCCGGTGCCATCCTGGAATTTGGGATGGGAAATCAATTTGCAGCACTTTTTGCCGAGGTTCAGCGCTCTAACATGAGCAAAGTATGCCACACCGAAGAAGAAGCTCAGGCAACTGCTACTCATTATGAAAAGCTTGGACAAACAGCGTATTATGAGAAAAAAGGAAAATATTTCCTGGTTTATAGAAAAGCCGACAATAAAACATTAAAGTCTGTCAACTATTCTGAAGCTAATTTGAAAGGTATTTTAAGGGAGTAATTGATTTGACAAAATCAATTCTTTCAGCTATGTCGTTAAGTGGCAGAACAAGTTAAGTCATTGAGTAGTTTAACACCTTATAAAGGTAAGAAATGACTCAAGAAGAAGCAAAAGATTTGATTGAAGACATTCCTTTAGGAGGAAGAATACAAATTATCAAGAAAAATGGCGACATACTTGAGGTGGTTTTGGCCAACCATTCAGTAGAAGGAGTTGCTGAAAGAAACTATGATGCCATTCGAGTACCAGAATTGCCACCGGCTCTGACGGTTACCAGCAGAATACGTTTTGGAAAATTCCGTTTAGAAATTGGGGATATTGTAAACATAGCATGGATTGATTAGCATGTACAATTCATTAAAATTATATGAATATGTGGCCTAATCCTGATTTTTTACTAATCGAAATCCTGTATGGTTCAGGCTAGATTCTTTGTCGTTGGGCATTCGACTAGAGATAATATAACCACTACAGTAAGAATCATTACACAAAAAAGAACCGCCCTTAACTATCGGTCGTCCATTCGCATCTATGCACCATTCCCACACATTTCCACTCATGTCATAGAGACCAAAGTCATTAGGTTCATACGATTTTACCGGAGCTGTCCCTTCATAGCCATCAGCTACTTTATTTTCATAAGGGAACAAGCCCTGCCAAAAATTTGCTTTATCGTAAGAGTCTTCCGGTGATTGATGGCCCCAGGCATATAGGTGGTTCTTTCCGCCTTTAGCCATGATTTCCCATTCTTTTTCATTAGGTATTCTTTTTCCAGCCCATTTAGCATAAGCCTGAGCATCAGTAAAGGAAACATGCACCACTGGATGAAGCATTCTTTCTTTAATATCTGAATCAGCACCCTCCGGCTTTTTCCAGCTTGCACCTGTAGTCCATTGCCACCACTGGCTGAAATCGTTAAGCGAAACCGGTCCTTCTGTGGGTTTAAATACAAGAGAACCAGCTTGAATTAATGAATCTGTAATTTGTCCATTAACCTCTACAGGAATTTTGAAGTCCTTTTCTGCTGTAGTTACATAGTTTGTTGCATCCACAAATGCCTTAAATTCAGTATTAGTCACCTCTGCTTCATCTACATAGATGAACTGATCCTGTATTTGCACAAGTTTCATTCCATTTGGCGCATCGGTAGGTTTTTCTGAACAAGAAACCAAGCAGAAAAGCAGAAACAACATGGTAATGTGGTGTAGCTGAACAGAATTTGACATCTTAAATGTGATCTTTGAGTTTTTTAGAGAGATTTCACGCTAAAATTACAACATTAAGGCAGGTAATAAAACCTTTGTTAATTTCTTCTGAAGAATTATAAAAAGGGTTCTGAGAAATCGGAAAATCCGGTACTGACTATCGTCTGACCTAAGCAGTAACCTAAGTCAGCACCGTAGGTGAGACCGAATGTGGAAGCATAAAGGTTGATGATCAATCTAAGCCAATCTTAACTAGAAGCTTTAAATTCTTTAATTAAACACTAAATTTCTGATCGAAATGGTATTAATGGCTAAGTCTGGTACTGACTATCGTCTGACCTAAGCAGTAACCTAGGTCAGCACCGAAGGTCAGACCTGCTTTACCGTATAAAAGCAACCTTTTAAATAAATGTGAAAGATTAATCTAAGCCCAAATTAACTAGAAGCTTTAAATTCTTTAATTGAAGAACAAATTTCTAATTTATATGGTGCAAATGGATAAGTTTGGTACTTCCTATTTCCTTCTAGACTAATATTGCTACGACAGATCAATGTAATTTATCTACTAGTTTCTCATTAATAACAGAATATGAAGTTTCATAAAACTCATCTTCTTTAAAATCAAGCAGTCGGTACGCTAAATCAGAATTGCATAAAGTTCCATTTCTAAGGCCTAAATAGTCTGGAAAAGAGGAGTACTTCCAATCTTCCATTTTTTTGACCAAGCTTGCTTTCAATGGATTTTGATGAACATAATTAAAACAAATGAAGGGATAATCATGACTATCATCTAATAACTTAAACTTCGTTTTTTGCCTGAATAGCGATCCATTTCTACCATATCTATGATTAAATTCATTCGAATAACCGCTATTGAGTATTCTAAAGCTATTTTGTAATACTTGTGTTTTAATAGAACCCAATGCAACATGCTCAGCTGAAGATTGTGTGGAATAAATTAAAAAATGGTAATGATTAGGCATTAAACAATAACATAATATCTCTGCATTAGGAAAAACTCTTTCTCTAAATCTTTTTAAAAAATTAATATAATCATGATCATCCCTAAAAATAATTTCCTGATTATTACCCTGATTATAAATATGATATATCTGATCAGTAACTATTTTCATTTGATCAAAAATACAAAAAGTTAAAACCTAGTAAAGAAATTTTGCTTTTCTCTGTCATATAGATTTTTGTTTAATGAGAACTTGTCTACATATATAATACAGAAACCGGTACTGACTATCGTCTGACCTACGCTCAATTTAGGTCAGCACCGCAGGTCAGACCGGCATTTGATGCATAGTAGCTGGCTTTCGCGTTAATGCTTTTGGATTAACTAAACCACTTTTAGATAGAAACTGTCATTTCAGTAAATGAAAAACCTTTCTTCTCCGGCACTATACTTTTCAGTAACTCCGCTTCTGACTATTGTCTGACTAATTTATTTTCTGGGTTAGCACCGTTTAGAAAAACCTAACTAACTATTTGTTAAAAAAAGACTAGAGAAGTTTCGCCTCTTCCACAAGCATTTCATCCTTATCCTGCAAACCTGCTTCAATAAAAGCATCAACTTCAGAATTCCTGACTAATCCTTTCTTTAACATAACACCCAAAGTGATCATTACTCCAATGCGTGTGCCCACCTTTTTGGCAGCAGTGTTGAATAAAGGCTCCAACTCATCATATTCCACACCCTCCGCCAGATTCATGATACTGGCCCTTGCAGTAGCCAGTTTTTCACCTGATAAATTAGTGTATTTCTTACTTATTTTTTGAATTTCATTGATAGCACTTCGCTGTGGCTGACCTTGACTTTGAGTTGCTTTGGGCTGATTTTTATTTTGATCATTTTGTGGCTGCTGCTTCGCCCATGAATCTTTCAAACCAACAGTTTTATTAAATATCAAATGTCCCGGTTTTGCCTCTTTATCTAAAGTAAAGTACCCTAATCGCTGAAACTGAAACTTATTATCCATTTTAGCTTCTTGAAGAAATGGCTCTAAGTATGCCTCCTTTATAATATTTAAGGAATCCGGATTGATGAAGTCCATAAAGCTTTTGTCCTCATGAGTATCAGGAGACTCCTCTAAGAAAAGTCTATCGTACTCTCGAATTTCCGCCTTAACTGCATGCTGAATTGAAACCCAATGTAGAGTACCTTTCACTTTACGTTCACTGGCTTCTGTTCCACTTCCTGATCTGGATTCTAAGTCGCATGTGCAATGAATTTCAGTGATATTTTCATCATTATCTTTTATCACGGACTCTGCCATAATGATATAGGCATTTTTTAAGCGCACCTCTTTACCAATGCTCAGTCGGAAAAATTTGCTGTTGGCAGACTCTTTAAAATCTTCTCTTTCAATATACAATTCACGAGAAAAAGGAACTTCATGAGTGCCAGATCCTTCAATCTCCGGATTATTGTCTGCCACTAACATCTCAGTTTTACCCTCCGGATAGTTGGTGATCACCAGCTTTATAGGATCTAATACTCCCATAACACGGGTGGCATTTGTATTTAAATCCTCACGAATGCAATACTCCAATAGCGCCACATCAGTTACGCTATCACGTTTTGTGATACCTGAAACTTCACTAAATTTCCTGATCGACTCAGGTGTGTAACCTCTGCGTCTCAAGCCTGAAATGGTTGGCATTCTGGGATCATCCCAGGAGGAAACTGTTTTACTTTGTACAAGCTCAAGTAATTTACGCTTACTCATAACCGTGTAGCTCAAATTCCTTCTGGCAAACTCTCTTTGTTTCGGACGTAAATTTTCTGAATCAGCTATCTGATCCAAAAACCAATCGTATAATTCTCTGTGCGATTTAAATTCCAAGGTGCAGATAGAGTGGGAGATAGACTCCAAGTAATCGGATTGGCCGTGGGTATAGTCATACATAGGATAAATACACCAATCGTTGCCCGTCCTGTGATGTGCTTTTTTTACGATTCTGTACAATAGTGGATCGCGCATGAGCATATTAGGCGATGCCATATCAATTTTAGCACGTAAAATATGGGTGCCAGGCTCAAACTCACCGGATTTCATTCTTTCAAACAAATCCAGGTTTTCTTCAACACTTTGATTCCTGTGCGGACTTTCTACTCCGGGAGTGGTAGGTGTTCCTTTCTGCTCTGCCATAGCCTCTGCAGATTGCTTATCTACATAAGCTTTTCCTTCTTTGATCAATTGCACTGCCCAGTCGTACAGCTGCTGAAAATAATCGGAAGAGTAGCACTCAGTTGCCCATTTGAAACCAAGCCATTCAATATCTCTCTTAATTGCATCCACATATTCCTGTTCCTCCTTGGTAGGATTGGTATCGTCAAAACGAAGGTTTACAGGTGCATTGTAGCGCTCGCCTAATCCAAAATTTAGACAAATTGATGCTGCATGTCCAATATGTAAATATCCGTTAGGTTCAGGAGGAAAGCGAAAACGTAAATCATTTTTAGATAAGCCATCGGCTAAGTCCTGCTCAACAATTTGTTCTATAAAATTAAGGGAATTTGAATCTTTTGTCATGGTATTACTATTGAAAAGCAAAATTACGCGAATTGCATTCAATTACAAGTGGCATGCAGCAGTATTTACTGTATGCCGTAGCAGATTATTGGGATAGTTAAAGACAATCCAACTGACCAAATTTGAATTCACAATTTTTTTCGA
Source organism: uncultured Cytophagales bacterium (assembly GCA_963803685.1). Lineage (GTDB taxonomy): Bacteria > Bacteroidota > Bacteroidia > Cytophagales > Cyclobacteriaceae > Marivirga. The sequence continues at coordinate 4,152,998 of CAWDNW010000001.1, read as the reverse complement.
TTAGGATATACTATTTCTTTGACTTAAGAGTTAAATGTTACAAAAATTATCACACTATGAAAAAGTCGATAGTAATAATTAGCCTTTGCATTCTCTTTATAAGCTTAAAAGCAAATGGACAATCAAAGTTTTATCTTTCTACCGAAGCTAACTTTATTTACGATTTGTATGAAGTAACAGATGAAGGAAACGATGCTGGCCCATCCAATATTAGAACATTGGATATTCCAGGAACGACTATAATAGGGGGTTATCAATTCAGTCCTGCTTTTAGCTTGGAAACTGGGATTGCAACCAGACCAGTTAAAACAGGTTATAGTTTAAGATACAGTAAAAGTGAAGGTGGTGGCTTATACTATCACATTCCTGTTAGAGCACGTGTGAGAATCCCGCTGCTAGGCGACTGGCTCTATGTTACAACCAGCCTTGGATTGCAGCTGAGTGTTACTGATCCAGCTAATGTAGGGGAAACTAACAGTGGAAGCAGTCAGAGAAGTATGACACGTAATGGTGAAGTGATTACTTCCACCACCGCACAATATTATTCTTACAACAAATATTTTCTCACCGCAGCGGCTGAAGCAGGACTAGACTTTCAGGTAAACCCAAAATTTGATATCTATTCAACTTTCTCCTATAATAAAAGTTTTACAGATTTAGAAAGGACCGATGTACAATATACCTATAAAAATGAGCCCATGAGGGAGGCAACAGTGCTACATCAAGGTAGTTATGTAAGTGTTAATATTGGTTTGAGATATCGATTTGGAAACAATAAATAAAAGCAGTAATAGCTACTATAATTGCAAAAGACCTGTGTGACTATCTATTAAAACCCAGACAAAATTATTTTAAGTGATATGGGTGACCGTTTTCATAAAATAAACTACTATTGCAATTATTTAGTGAAATGGTCTGCTTCTAATATAAGTAAGTCATTTTCTGTTTAATTATATTTATATATGAAGAAAAAATTACTGATTATTGTTTTGCTATTTTCAGCAAGCTTAGCTTACAGTCAAAAAAAAACGATCCATACCATTTATTTGAAAAATGGAGAGGTTATTGAATCTAAAAGAATTTATTTTGGAAGGCCAAGTTTCCTGCCTTTCAATAAGGTTCCTTACCTTTTAAATAGGGAGGGCACTAATGTAAAATATTTGTATGATGAAGTTGATTCAGTTGCATCTATAAACAATTCATTAAGGATAATAACTTTACCTGTTTCCGTGAACAATCAGGTACTTTGGTTAAAAAAGGATCTGACCAAAGCGAATGTGCAGGTTTATATTCATGAATATACCGAAGTCACAAGAACTGATAATCCAAATTCAAATTTCTCATCTATTCAGAGAAAAAACTATGTGGAGTACTTTTATCAGTTTACTGGGAAAGAACTTAAATCAGTTAATTATGAAAATATGCTTGTAGATTTTGGAGATGATCCTGATAGTAGAAGTTTAATAGAGAAAGCAGGAAAGAAAAAGAGAGGAAAAAAGAGATTGAAAACTTTCAGTTATGTGGGGGTAGGAATTAGTGCTGCTACTCTTACTGCCTATGTACTTACAGATGAATATAGTTACCTTTATGTAGGCTTACCACTTGGTATTGTAGGTGGTATAGGTTTGTTGGTAGAAAGTCTATGGAACCCTAAATACTACGAAAAGTACTATAGAAAAGCTATTATGCTTTACTCAGAATGAAATCAATAATTTTATAGATAAATTAGCACCAAAAGTGCGATGTAATTAGGCTAAAAATTGATATAGCATCATTTTACAAACCCCATATGTCTCAGGTTTATGATTACGATATAATTATCATAGGAGCAGGACCTGCAGGGTGTGCATGTGCTTACCAATTAAGACATACACAACTTAAAATAGCTTTAGTAGATCAAGCAACATTTCCGAGAGACAAAATTTGCGGTGATGCCCTTAGTGCTGATGTGATTAACCAGTTTGAGCGCATGGATGAAAAACTGGCACAAAGCTTTGAACATTTCACAGCAAAAGAAGCTTCGCATGGCATCAGTTTCATTGCGCCAAATAATGCGCAATTGGACATTTCATTTACCAACCCACAACACGGGAAAGCAGCGGGATACATAGCCAAAAGAGTAGATTTTGATGCTTTTTGGTTCGATCAGGTAAAAGATTTACTGCAAGTAAATACTTTTTTGGGAGACAAGGTAACAGATATTAACACCTCAAAGGAAGTTGTCGAGGTCAGAGTGGGGAAACACCAATTAAGAGCAAAAATGATTGTTGGAGCTGATGGGGCTCATTCAATAGTTAATAAAAAGTTAGGTGCTATAAAAGTAGAAAAAGAACATTATTGTGCGGGATTAAGGCAGTACTATGAAGGAGTCGAAGGATTTCACCCTCAAAATCATATTGAACTTCATTTTTACAAGGATATTTTACCGGGTTATTTTTGGGTTTTCCCCCTGCCTAATGGACAAGCTAACGTAGGCTTAGGCATGCTTTCAAGTGCGGTCAGTCAGCAGAAAATAGATTTGAAACAGAAGCTGAATGAGTTGATTCAAACGCATCCTCTGCTAAGGAAGCGATTCGCAAATGCAAAGCCGTTAGAGAAAATTCAGGGATTTGGTCTACCTATCGGCTCTAAAAAAAGACCTGTTTCGGGTAATCGATTTTTGTTGCTAGGAGATGCTGCCAGTCTGATTGATCCGTTTACTGGAGAGGGGATTGGGAATGCTATCCGTAGTGGAAGAATTGCTGCAGATCACTTGATTAAATCCTTTGATAATCAAAGGTTTGATTCCGCTTATAACAAGCAATATGATAAACAAATTTATTATAAGATGTGGCAGGAATTAAGGTTGAGTAGAGCTTTGCAAAACTTATTAAAATATCCGAAATTATTTAATTTTATAGTTAAGAAGGCTAACCGGAATTCATCGATCAGAACCTTAATCAGTTCAATGCTTACTGATATTGATCTTAAAAAGGAGTTGCTTAAACCTGGCTTTTATGTAAAGCTTTTTTTTAAATGAGCTGCCAGAATTCCAATTATTTCTTTGCACAAAGCTAGTCGGGCTACTTACAAAATTGCCAAGGGGGGGGTATCGACCAGTTGGTAGGACAGCTCTTCTTTAATAATAATGAATTTTGGAAATAATGAAATATCTAATGACCATTAATCTTCTTCAAAACAACAAAATCTTTGCTTTAGCAGTTTAGAAACTATAATTTGCTATTAATTTAAAACACAACAATTTTTATGTTTGATGGTGCTTCTTTTCCGCAACCTTTAGAGGAAGATGTTTTTGACGCCTGGATAGAGAAGGGCAGAGACAGCAAAATAGGCTATACCTATATGTTGGTCGTTTGGGATGCTTATGAAGCAGAATACCTGCCTGTGTATGTGGAAGACCGCGATAAAATCAAAGAATTTGAACGATATGAGTCATCAACTGGCCGTGAATCACTGGTGGCTGCTTATGATTTGTACTCAGAAACGAGGGTGGGGTAAAAAACTGTTACTAGAACTAAGCTTCGTTTTTAGGCCTATTTGAATAATGGGCTTACAAACGGTGACGGCAAATCCTGCTTATTGCTATGGACATGCAGTAATGAGTTTTAACATACCCGAATCTCTGTGTTTTATATTCATTAAATCTAAAATCCCAATCTTTGTCATAACCAAATGCATTGATTTCAGTTTTATTTAAATCGATATTAACTAAAAATAAGAAGTACCTATGTCAAAAATGTTCATCACAGGGTCATCAGACGGATTGGGTCAATTAGCAGCGAAACAATTAATTAAAGAAGGACACGAGGTAGTCTTACATGCAAGAAGTAAAGAAAGGGCTGAAGACACTAAAAAAGCAGTTCCTGATGCAAAAGCACTGTTAATTGGTGATTTATCAGACTTAAAGGAAATAAAGCAACTGGCTGCACAGGCTAATGACTTTGGTAATTTTGACACCGTAATTCATAATGCTGGTGTGTACAATGCATCAAGTCCTCTAATATTTAAAATTAACACCTTAGCTCCCTATATGCTCAGTTGCCTGATTAACAAACCTAAAAGATTGATCTATTTGAGTTCCAAGCTTCATCGCCAGGGAAAGTTTAATCTGGGAAATTTAGATCCTGAAAAGGTGAGCTATGGTGACTCCAAATTGTATGTAACCATCCTCTCGAAAGCGATTGCACGGTTATGGACAGACGTTTATGCCAACGCAGTTGATCCGGGATGGGTTCCTACTAAGATGGGTGGGTCCAGCGCAGCAGATGACCTTGAAAAAGGCTACCAAACGCAAGTATGGCTAGCAACTAGCAATGACGCTGAAGCACAAGTCAGCGGAAAATACTTCTATCACAAAAAGGAACAAAAAGCTGAGGCAGAGGCTGATATGGAATCAAAGCAGAATGAACTATTGAAAGTTTTAGAAGAGATGACTGGCGTCTCAGTGCTTCATTGAAATAAATTAACAAGTCAACCTTTAATAGAATTTTTTTTCAGGTATTTTCTTTCTACTGCTTTATAATTCTGTGAATCTCTGTTACATCTCCCAAATCTATTTTTATGAGATACATACCGTTACTTAATCCACTTAGATCTAACTCATAGATCACATCACCCACGTTATCTTTAATCAACTCCTTACCTTGTAAATCTTGCAGCACTATACTTTTAATCTGGTGCTCAGAGCGGATTTTCATCTGTGCAGAGGACGGATTAGGGAAAACTATAACCTCGTTAAGCTTCTGATCAATAATACTTAATACTGGCCATTCGAAAGGATCCTGTGAAGCAGACCAGTTGCCTGGATCATTATTATCGGCTGACAAATTATTAAGTTGAAGGAAGTAACCGTCTCCGTCAGCAGCTTCCGGCCACGGCTCATCATCATTATAAGTCACATCGTCTATAACATTACCAAAGGCATCTAACAATAACAACTGCTCACTACTATTAGATAAGGACCTAGTAAATTCACCAAATGGTTCGAACCCGTACAAGGTGATAAATGTTTGGATATCATTGGCCAGGCCTAAACTTGCTCCGGCCGGAAGACTTGTATTTGCTGGAAATTGGTAAACAAATCCAGTGCCTCCAAAGTAAATGCCGGTCAGGTCTACTGCAGTGCTGCCAATATTTGTGATCTCAATAAATTCCTGCTCACTGATATCATCAAACTGCTCTGAATATGGGTGGTAATTGATTTTTGAAATGACCAAAGGAGGTGTTTCCACATTGGCGCATGAACTAAATGATCCAAATTGTCCGTCTAACCATTCCATTCTTTCCTCAATCCAAACCTTCATATCTTCAATGTTTTGGGTATGATTTGCTACAGTATTCCAGGTTTGTTGTTCACGTATACTAGCCTCATCCACAAGGAGTTCTGTTTCATCAATCAAAGTAAATATTTCATTTAAATTGAGCGGTTGGCCTTCGGAAGTAAGTTCATCCCATCGCTTAGAAAGGTAACAATTGAATTCGTCATCATTAAAGAGGTCTTGCCAAAATTTCGCGCCTACATTATCTCCATTATCAAACTGCCACACATCAGTAAAGCTTCGGTCTAAATTGTAAATAAAAAGATCATTGCCAAAAGTTAAGTTGAAATCCCACAGTGGACCAGCTCTTAATTTTCCATTCTTATCTTTATGGAAATAGGTGCTAAACTCGTAGCTATCCACATTGCTGGCCAACTCACTCAAAATCATAAAGTTTAAGAAGGAGGGAATATCAATAATTGAAGGGTATCCATCAAACTTGGACCTGTTACCATTCACAGCCACTGTCTGTAATTTTTCGAATTCATTTTTGATATAACTATTTTGCTCAGAGGTCACTTCATCTGGCTTAGGCTCTTCATGAACAAAGTTGGTTTGGCCACCCAAATAATTAGTCATAGACCAGGCAAGCGGATCTGAAGCATCGATTTTATCACTTTTAGTGATGTAACCACCTGTAAAATTGCCATCTTCATTATCACCCACCGGAGAAATATCTATTCTGTTGTCATCTTTTTTCATCTTTTCCTGAAGAATATAGAGGCCATTATAAGATCCATTAAGAACAAGCTCACAATACTGTGTTCTGCTTGCATATTCACCTATCCTACGTGAAAGATTATAGGAAATGTAGTCCCTCATAAGTGAAGGGTCAAAAGCCAGACCGTTCAAAATCCAGTCGTTTTCTTTAGGCATACCCAATAACTCTACGTTGTCTTTATCTTCACCACTAGCATCATAAGTGGTGAACCCATACTGTTTCTTAGGAAGCGTCTGAGAGCTGGATCCCCTTACTTCAATTTCTATTTTGCTATTGAAGTCTATGTATTGTTCATTATCTTTATCACTTACCAAAGTGCGTTCGCCCTCTCCACGGTAAATAATTTGCATATCTGCACCTATCTTAGGTTCATCAGGAATTGCCTGTCCGCCATCAGTATTAATGAAGATAATAGGTAAATTGGAAGAGGTAAAATTTACAGGAGCTTGAAACCATTCCGGGACTGCACGGTAATTGTTTAAAGTGTTGGTAACACCTACGGAAAGAACAGGTAGCGCACTTAAATCAGAGGAGTTGATGTCCTGATTGTGTACCTGCACAGCTAAAACATTCTCACCTTCGGTCAAATGTGCTTTATTAATGTAAAACTGCTCAGGAGTAGCCCCCTGATATAGTAAAGCCTCATGCAACCCATCACTCAATTGATCAAAAGCGGGTGGGCTACCAGTCACATACGCACGGGCTATTTCCTGACCATTCAGGTAAGCCACAAAACCATCATCAAAATCCATATGCAATAATACCTCACTAATTGTTTGCAGGTCAGTAATTGTAAAGGACTTTCTTAGGTAAACACTTACAGTATTGCTAATAACTGTCTCATCATCATTATCACCATAGCCCAGTCCTGAGCGATCCGTTTCCCAGAGCTCATCGTTATAGTGTAGGCTATTCCAATCTACATCCATTTCAGCGGATGGAAGTAAATATCGCAACTCGTCACCTGGTAAAATTACACTTTCCCAATGATCGGTTTGGGCAAAAATTGATTGAGAAGCCAAAATGCCAATAAAGGGAATTAACAGTTTATAATTTTTTAGTGCTGATAGCATAATTATGTTTTAGTTCACTTAGAATTATAAACATAGCCATAATTACTGAAATTGACTACACTGAGGAATGGCAGAGTTATGAGAGAGATTATAATATTATTAAATTTTAGCATAAAAAAACCTTTAATAAAACTTGAATTTGCTACTTATCCTCTGCATTATCAGAAACTTTAATTCAAAGAATATAAATCTAACTGAGATTCAGTTTCGCTTTAGTAAATAGACGAAATCCAAAGAATGTGGTAATGTTTTCAGTGCTCCAAGTGATTAAAGGATAGATGGCTAGAGGACAAATAATGAAATTTGCAATTACAGTTTACTTTACAAACAAAGCATTTCTTGTCGATCTGATCAAAAAACAGCAACTTTGAATTACATGATTGATTTAAAGCATGAAATATTAACAGCCACCGGTGCTTCATCCATTGTTAGTTCGCAATCGGTGCAGACCTTATGGAGTGGTTACGGGCAAATAAAACGTTTCTACTTATCAGGAGGGGAGCACAAAAGCATCATAGTGAAGCACATACAATTGCCAAATATGAGCCAGCACCCAAGAGGTTGGAACACAGACTTATCACATCAGCGCAAACTCAAATCTTATCAGGTAGAAAGCTATTGGTACCAGCATTATGCTCCTCACACTGATAATAGTTGCCGAATCCCCACATGCTATAGCACCTTGCAAGAGGGAAGTGAACTTCTTCTTATTATGGAAGATTTAAATGCCAGTGGCTTTGCTGTACGATTGCAAGCTGATACAGTTACTTTAAAACAGGCAAAGATTTGCCTTAGTTGGTTAGCTCATTTCCATGCTAAATTTATGAATATAGCACCCCATGGTTTATGGCCAATAGGTACCTACTGGCATTTGGAAACCAGACCGGATGAATGGGGCAAAATGGAAAACAGTCGGCTCAAAAAGGCTGCTAAAGCAATTGATGAACAATTGAGCCAGGCCAAACATCAAACAATTATTCACGGTGATGCCAAGCTAGCTAATTTTTGCTTCGGAGATACTGCTGTGGCAGCAGTTGATTTCCAATATGTAGGCAAAGGATGTGGAATGAAAGATGTAGCCTATTTTATAAGTAGTTGCTTCGATGCTAAAACTTGTGCGAAATATGAAGAAGAGTTTTTGCAGCATTACTTTAATCAGCTTGAGTTATCCTTAGATAAAGCCTTTGAATTTCAAGAAGTTAAGGATGAGTGGAATAAGCTATATGCGTACGCCTGGGCCGATTTCTACAGGTTTCTGGACGGCTGGAGTCCCGATCATTGGAAAATGCATCATTACAGTCAGCAACTCACTCAAAAAGTATTAAACGAATTACTATGATGATGCTAACAGAAAAAGATTTGCAAGTATTGGAAAAAAGCGCACTCAAAGCAGCTAGAGCGGCAGGTGAATATATTCAGTCGCAGTTTAATCAGCAGTATGAAAAAATGCAAAAAGATGGAGGGCATTCCGCAGCTTCGCAGGTGGTCACTGCGGTAGACCTGAAAGCACAGGAAATAATTCTTCAACACCTGCAAACGAACATGGAGCAATATAACATCGGTTTACTGACTGAAGAAGCAACAGATGACCAATCCAGATTAGAAAAAAACCACTTCTGGTGTGTAGATCCCATGGATGGCACCCTGGCTTTTACAGAAGGCAGAACAGGTTATTCAGTTTCCATTGCCTTGGTTTCTCATTCAGGTGACCCTCTCGTTGGGGTTGTTTATGTGCCTGATTTACAGGATATTTATGCGGTAGTGAGACGAGCAGGGGTGAAGCTTAATGGTAAGCAGTTTAAAAGGGGAACCATCAAAAACCAACATGACTTACAAGTTTACATGGATCAAAGCATGAAAACTGAACAGAACTATGATCAGCTAATACAATTGATAACAGAAAAGGCGAAAGTACAGGGTAAGAAGATGACGGTCCGTTTCGGTTTTGGAGCTGTACGAAATGCATTGGCCACTTTCCAGTCAGATAATGCCTGTTACTTCAAATTTCCTAAGAAGCAAAAAGGAGGTGGCAGCATCTGGGATTATGCCGCTACTAGACTCTTTTTTGAGGAGCTGGGCTTGCAGGTTTCTACTATTGCAGGAAATACACTTCATTTAAACAATCCCCACAACACTTTCATGAACGAATCCGGAGTGCTGTATGCAACCTCTCCGGATTTAGCTGATTTAATCATAGAACTGTCAAGAAATCGTAATTGATTCAGTTTTGGATTCTAATGTTTCTGTAAGAATCAAGTGACAAGAAGCTGAATGATGTGGCTTTTGTTATATAATTTTAATCCAAGTCTAAGATTGCTGGCCAAAAGCAGTAGTGTGTTTATCTGAAGAAGTATTTTCAAACATCGTTGATCCTAAGTGAGTGAGTACAAATATGGGCAGCTCTGCTGCTTCAAACAATTTGAGCCCAGGTTTCCAAAACTAAATATGGCTGTCACTTTTTGTGATCATAAGAAGGTCTTGACACAATTTTTAGCCATATATCATTGTTGGACCCATAGCTATCGGAAGAATAGTATCATCGCAAACCAACTGTACCCTCCACTAATGATATAATTGATAAGCTATATGAGTTATTGCTTCTATTAAAAAGATTTGTATTTGAATAGCTTCTTAATTTTTTTTACATGCTAAATTTAATCCTGATAAAAATTATTACCTTTGAAAATGCATAATGGTTTGCTGTAGCTGAAATGCTCTAGCAATTAAAAGGGAATCAGGTGTAAATCCTGAACAGTTCCCGCTGCTGTAATCCTGTTCCGACATTTAGTCGGAAACAAGTTTTTAACGAGATATCCACTGCTCGTTCCGGTAACACCGGGCGAATGGGAAGGAGTTAAAAGTCAGGAAAGTCAGAAGACCTGCCTTATGTCATCATAATTTGTAACCTGCGGTGAACAGGCTTTCGGATTCAGCAAAAGACATAGGTGAAGTGTGTCTGACTGTAGTCGTACGTTACAAATTCAATTGAAGGAAAATTAAAACGTACAACGACTACTATATGAAAAACAACTACTTTATTAAAATTCTTGCAGGCTGTATTATTCTAGTAAACAGCTTTGTCGGTTATTCCCAAGGATTTATTCCAAAGGAGTATGACGCTGTCACAAGACTCAAATCAGAAAATGATATCAGCCAAAGCATCCGATTCACTGATTTATTTACTTATCCTGAAGGGGTCACTTCCAACACGGATCTTACAACTATCGCCACTTTATCAGTCACTTCTACTAACCCAACAATAATTCAGGCAAATGGTGTGAACGATACTTATACCACTTTTGCCTGCTACATAGCAAAAGGCGGAAATGTAACAGGTACTGCTACTCTTAATGTTAGTATTGAGTACAATGGCAGTGTTTATGAAAATAGCATCTCTATAGAAATTGCCCACCTAAATTCTGTTAACGATAAAGCTACCGTAGCACCGGAAGGCATTGTGATAATAGATGTAATGGCCAACGATCAGCCTTTAGCCGCAATAAATGGCTCAACAATAGAAATAATATCTCCACCAACTTTAGGAGAAGTTTCCTTAGTCGAGCATGAAGGTGCTATGAAACTTAATTATGCAAGTGACAGTGGAACTCCCAATTATAGCGTTGATAGTTTTACTTATCGTGTGTCAGATATTGACGGAAATTATAGTACGCCAGCCGAGGTAAATGTAAACATCAATTTTAGTCCTTACGCAACACGTGTTATTGAATACAAACCCGCTGCAGGTCAATTTATTAATAAGACACCTTATGGAAAACCTGAAAACGCAGGGAATGTTACCGGAGCTCCCGATGGAAGCATTATTTCATTAGGAGGATTTGGCGGGTATATAATAGTGGGTTTTGACCAACCTATTAAAAATAATCCTGAAAATCCTTATGGTGTTGATTTTACAGTATTGGGTAATGCGGTTTCTACATGGACAGAGCCAGGAGCGATAATGGTGATGAAAGATGAAAATGGCAATGGTGAGCCAGATGACACATGGTATGAATTAGCGGGAAGTGAGTACCACTTCGCTGCATCCAAGCAAGTAACCATGACTTATTTCAACCCTAAACACAGTAACGCGCATGATGTTATTTGGGAAACTGACCTGGGCGATCAGGGAGTGTTAAGAAAAAACAGCTTTCATTCTCAGGCTTATTATCCTCAACCTGCATTCTTTGATAATGTAGGAGCAAATCAGCAGAAGTATGAAGGCAAAAAAATAAATATCCGAGTAGATAGAAGTAATCCTTCATTCGTCACCTCAAACAGTTTTGCTTTTGGCTATGCTGATAATAAAGCAAAAAATAATAACCCTACAGTCCCAACCAATCCTTACTATAATGATGAGAATGGTAATTCTTCTGATGGTTTTGATATTGCATGGGCGGTTGATGAAGAGGGTAATTATGTAGAATTAGATGAAATTGACTTTATAAAGATTTACAATGCCGCCCAAGAGGATGCAGGTTGGTTAGGAGAAACCTCTACTGAAGTAGAATCAATTGCTATTACTACCCCGAATTCTGAATGGACTCCTCAAGATTATTATGTTCAGCTAATTGGCTCCTCACCTTACCAGATATTAAAAGGAGATTCTTTCACCTTTGAAGGATTGCTTTTTAAAAATGGGATTCCGGAAGAAGCCAATGCAACATGGAGTGTTACTGATGCCACAATAGGATCAATCAATGAAAATGGTGTTTTTACAGCCCTGGAAACCGGTGAAGTAACCATTCAATATTCTGCAAAAACAGATCTTCCCCTGGCCACTTTTACGGTTGACGTAGTGGAACTTGTAGCTATGGTAATCAGCAAAAATAACACAGCGCTTTATATCAATGAAAAAGCTTATGTACATGCTGAAGGCGTAGATCAAAGACCTGCACCTGCTAACAGGTTTATCTATGATTCTTATACTTATACCGTAAGTGATGAATCACTGGCAGAAGTTTCCGATAAAGGAATTGTTACTGCGCTAAGTGAAGGTATAGTCACAGTTACCGCTACTTCCAGTACTGATCCATCCATTTCAAAATCAGTAGATATTATGATTTCGGAAACACCTGCTATACAAATGACAGCAGGAAATGATTACATTATTTTTGATGGAAGTACTGCAGAAGCGCGCATAGATCTGGATACCGTCTTTAATACAACAGGAAGTGGACAGATATTTAATATTTTATCAGAAAATTCCAACCGGTTTTTAGTAGAAGGTACAGTAAAAGACTATCGTTATCTGGACTTAAAATTTGCTGAAAATACAGCAGGAACATCCGTTATAACTATTGAAGCAATAGCTTATGGAGACACAACAGAATTTCCAATTACTGTTAAATTATTACCTAAAAGTAATACTTTAAAAGAAAAGCAAATAGTCTTTTTAAACGGGGGACAATTTGGCGCACAATCTGGTAATGTCCAGATTTATTCTCCATCAGAAAATACTACTGAAAAACTAGCCGATTTAGATGCTAATTCTGTTCAGGATATTACAGCAGATGGAAAGTATATTTACGTTTCTGCAGACTATAACATCATTAAATATGACCTGATCTCAAAAGAAGAAGTTGCTAGAAAATATACGCAGGATCTTAATCCTGATGAAGCAGATGGAACAGGGACAGAAGGAGCTGGACTTAATCATTCTATTACTATTTATAAAGATTACTTACTCGCTACTCGTCAGAATAGTGCCTCTGCCCCTGAAGATGGGTACAATGTTCGTATTTATAATAAAAATGATTTATCCTTAGTCACAAAAATATCGGTATCTACACAAGCCGCTGATGTTCATGTAGTTGGTGACTCAGCTTTTGTAGCGTTAAATGATGGATTCATGGGCACTTCAGGGCAAATAGCAATAATTAACCTGGTATCACTTGAGTTAGAACAAGAAGTTGATTTAGGAGTTGATGGTACTGGTATCGCACAAATCCTCAATAAAGACAAAAACCTGTATGTTCTTGCACAAGATAAATTACTGACTTATTCTATCGAAGATGGAAATCATGAATTGCATGAGTTGCCTATTGGTCATGCTGATTATAGTTCATCTCCATTGGGATCAGCCATAATAGATGATAAATTATATACTAAAATTAATTGGGGAGCTTACTCAGGTGAACATAAAGGCTACGGTATAGTGGACCTGAACGATTTTACTGTAGAGGAAAATGATTTCATAGGAATGGATACCGATCCTGATATTACCTCTAATGGCTACGCACTCATGGCGTCCGCTTATGACACCCTTGATAATCGCTTTTACATTACTTTTGGAGCATGGTCTGGTAATGGGATAGGGAGAATTTATAACCAAGCAGGTGCTGAAACAGGTAGTTTTGATAACGTTGAAGAGTCTCCTGAACGGATGGTAGTAAGCTACAGCATGGTGAATGAGCTTCCTTACATTCAACAATTAATTTCAGAAATAACTGTACTGGAAGATGAAAGTGTAACACTTAATTTTGATGAATATTTTAAAGATGATGGACTGCTAAACTATACTATAGAAATGGCTGTAGGAGGGGAGCTTCCTGAATGGATTACAGTAAATGAAGCAAATTTAACGGCTTCACCACAAGAAGGAATTGAAGAAGCAACATGGATTATTAAAATAACTGCTATTGATACCTATGGTGAAGAAATAAGTGCTGAAGTTATTATTAATACTGTACCAGTAGATAATGCACCGGAAGTGGCCAATCCTTTAGAGGATATATTTGTAAAAGAGAATAGTGGCGATATAGTAGTTTCACTAGAAGGAGTATTTACAGATATAGACAGCCCTGTTGAGTCAATGACATATTCTTTAATAGAAAACACCAATAAAGAACTGATAACGACATCAATTGCTGGCACTGACCTCACTCTTAGCTTTGCAAATAATGGCTTTGGTGAAGCTGATATTACCATTCAGGCATCATCTGAGGGCAAAACTGCTCAAAATTCTTTCAAAATAACTGTGGAAGAAAGTGCTGTTACAGGTATTGCTGCAAGACAAGCATATTTCACTTATTACCCTAATCCAGTTGTAAATGAATTAAAACTTCACTTTAAAGGTCAGCATCAATCTGATATTCAGTTGATAAACGCTACAGGTAAATCAATTATTCAAAAAAGCACAGGAAGAGCAGAAGAATTGATTGATATGAATTCTTTGCCTACTGGCATTTATATCCTTATTGTAAAAAATAAAAATGGCGAATTCCGCGAAAAAATAATTAAGCAATAAGAAATATGCAGGCATCTCTCATCACTAGGATGCCTGCTTCTTTTATTCTTTGGTTTTATGGCAAAAAACAAAATAACATTTATTTACTTAACTTTTCTATTGCTTTGTGCAACAAATAGTAAAGCTCAGAACAGTCCTTATGTAAGTAAAATAATAGAATATCATCCGGCTCCGGGACAATTTATTAACACCAGCGCATGGGGTACTCCAGAAAAAGCTAATTCATTAAAAGGAGGCATTAATGGCGGAATTAGTCTAGGAGGCTACGGTGGTTATATTATTTTGGGTTTTGACCATACAATTGAAAATGATCCTACAAATCCTTACGGTATAGATTTTACGGTATTTGGCAATCCACTAGCTACTAATGGTGAAATTACCTGGACTGAACCGGGTATTGTAATGGTAATGAAGGATGAGAACGGCAATGGACTAGCCGATGATACCTGGTACGAACTAGCAGGGAGCGATCATTATTTCAGCACCTCTGTCAAAAACTATGAAGTAACCTACACCAACCCACAAGAAGCAGTAGCAACAAAAGTTCCATGGTCAGATAATCAGAATAATTCAGGATATGTCTTGGCCAATAGCTTCCATCAACAGCCTTATTATCCTTTAGCGGAAAATTTTCCAACTATCATTCAAAACGAGATTACCTTCTTTGGCACAAAAATAAGTGGTCATATAGACTGGTCTGATCCTTCTTCTATCCGGTCATACAAAAGAGGTTTTGGCTATACAGACAACTCATTAGCTGTGACTGGAGATCCCACAATTCCAGATAACCCCTATACATCAGTAACAGAAGGAGCTGGAGGAGATGCTTTTGATATTAATTGGGCGATTGATGCTGCCGGCAATCACGTAGCCCTTGAAGGTATTGATTTTATTAAAATTTACACTGCCATTAATGCGGATGCCGGTTGGTTGGGGGAAGTATCTACTGAAGTACGCGGAGTGGTTGATGTGGCTCCTAATCCCTCTCTTTCAGGTATTCTTGAGCAGGTGGTAATGGCAGATATTCCTAAGAAAATTGATGTAGGAACAGAAATACTACTGGAAGCCTACGCATTTAACAAGGGAAGATTAAATAAAGAAGCATCGGTTGAATACACTATTAGCGATCCTTCCATTGCAGAAATAATAGATGGTAAACTGATACCCAAAGCGTCCGGAGAAGTGCAGGTAATTGCCAGTTTAGCTAATAATCCCAACATTAAGGATTTTCAAAATTCTCAAGTGATAGCTCCAGAGTTTATAGGTATTGAATTAGCCCTACAAAGCCTTCGAGTAAATACTAAAAAGGAGCTTGCTGCAAAAATAACAGATCGAAATGGGAAGGAGATTAACGGAATAGCACTAATATGGTCAACTTCAGACAAGCAGCTTCTTACAATTATACAAGAAGACGATCAATCTTTTATGCAAGCAAAAGAAGAAGGCAGCGCATGGCTAAAAGTAAGCGCTATAAATATGCCTGATTTAAAAGATAGTGTTTTAATAAATATCTTACCGGAATCCGATCAGAAGCATATTTACCTGACAATTAAGAATGACGAAGAATTGCTTATGGACCGCACACAGGTTGCTGTTAAAAACTTTGACTTAAATCCTTATGTTGATAACGCTCAAGAGAATTACAGCATTGAAAAGGTAGAGGGCATTACCGCGGCTCATGCTATCGCCCAGCTTTTTCCTAATGAAGACTTCTTCAGCGACCTACGGTTTAGAGATGATGAAAGGGGAGATGGTGCTCTTTACTTATGGAGGGTGCCGATTACTAATAATTCGAATGTGAGTTATGATTATGGGTACGGAGGAAGTGCAGAACCCAGTTTTGAAAAAGCCTGGTTGGTGAAAGTGAATCAACATACTTACGTGAATAAGTTACATGAAATTCCTCTTAATGAAGAAGATGAAATAATAGTTTACCAGGTAAATAAAGTAAGTGAAACGTGGATTTTCAAACACTTAACCAGTGATAATGACAGTATAAATATAGATGAGCCAGTAGTAATCAGAGCCCAGCAATCAGAACATAGCCTTAACGATGACCGCTCAGTAAACACGCTTTCGTCAGCTGTTTTAGAAAATGCCGAGATAACAGTAAATGAAGCGCTCTATCAGGTAGGTAACATCCCAGTCCTTACGGATGAATTAGGACAGGCCACACTGAGGTTTTCCACAGGTGGAGTAAAAAAAATTCAAGTAGACGGAGAATTTTTATCAGTATTTGTTAAAACTGAACAGATAACAAGCATAGATCAAGAAAAGCAAAATAGAATTTCAGTTTTTCCTAATCCATTTAACCAAACCATAAATATCAAAGGTGTAGCAAAAGGCACTGAATTAAATTACGAAATCATGAGTCTGGAGGGTAAGATTCAGAAAAAAGCTTATCTACATACTTCAGACAATACAATTTCAATTGATACCTATGGTTTGATTAGTGGATCTTACATTCTAAGGATTATCTCTGGGAATACCATTTCCCATTTTAAGATTCTCAAATTATGAGATATCATTACTTACTTTACGCCTTTTTAATACTATCAGGGGTAAAAGCGTATACGCAATCCTACGATTCACTGATGCTCAAAGAAGTTTCAGTAAAAGCAAATCGCCTTTTTGATAAAGAGACGGCTGGGGGTAAAGAAACCAGAGTTGATTCACTCGTTCTTTCCCAAAACCTGAACCATACGCTATCTGAAGTGCTCTCAGAGAACACCCCAGTTTTTATCAAATCTTACGGCCGGGGATCTATGGCAACAGCATCATTCCGTGGAACGGCTCCAAGCCATACGCAAGTGCTGTGGAACGGGATAAGCATTAATTCCCCAATGCTGGGAATGGTTGACTTCTCCTTACTTCCAGTCTACTTTATTGATGATTTAACCCTTAAGCATGGCGGTACATCAATTGAAAATGTCAGTGGGGCCTTAGGAGGAAGTATTTCAATTACTAACCAAGCGGATTGGAACAATAAATTGAGCGGAAGACTGGTGACAGGGGTTGGGAGCTTCAGCACTTTTGAAGAATTTGGTCAAATTAACGTAGGACACGAACGATTTCAGTCGAAAACACGGGCATATTACACCTATTCAAAAAATGATTTCCCTTTTGTGAACGATGCGATTATAGGTAGCCCTACTCAGCGGAATGAACAGGCCGACTATACGATGTATAGCCTCATGCAAGAGCTATATGGAAAAATCAATTCCAATAATATTATCTCATTAAAAGGATGGTATCATAATGCGGACAGAAGCATCCCTCGCTTAAACTCTTTTGAAGGAGCTGATAGCGCCAATATTAATAAGCAATATGACAGAACCCTACGGATGCAGTCTTCATGGGATCACTTTTATCCTTCCGGAAAAGTAAGCACTAATGTGGGAATCAATTTACAGGATTTAGACTACAACTTATTAAACAGGGTAAGCGGATTGGGTTTACAGAGTGGAATCTACTCTTCTAGCAGAGCCACCAGCCTTGTAAGCAGGGTTCAGCTAAACCACGATTTTGCCAAGAAATCCTCTCTTAACTTTAATATAAACTTCAACAGACATCTGGTTAATTCAGCAGACTCAGTTAAAAAAACCGGCTATGAAAAATCCAGAAATGAGGTACTTATGTTTTTAGGCTATTACCATACATTTTGGAAACGATTAAACATGAGAGCAGCTGTTAGACAAGATTACGTAGGGAATGGGTTTATTCCTGTAATCCCTTATCTCGGAATCGATTTTAAAGTTTTACCAGCGCATAATCTCTACCTAAAAGCTAATATAACCCGGAATTACCATGTACCTACGCTTAACGACCTTTACTGGCAACCTGGAGGCAATCCAGACCTTAGACCGGAAAAAGGCATCACCCATGAAGTAGGAGTGGCATGGAGTAAAACAATAAATGCATTAGAGCTTGAGCAGCAACTGACCGGATTTTATTCGGACATAACAGATTGGATAGTATGGATTCCTAATTTTAAAGGATACTGGGAACCTCGAAATGTGCGCAAGGTAATAGCAAAAGGAGTTGAAATCGCTGTTAAAGCTAAGTATACAATTGGCGAACTAAAGCTTACTATAAATGGAAATTATGCGATAACAGAATCTTTAAACTATGGAGAAATCAACACCTGGGGTGATGAATCCTATGGAAAGCAATTAGTATATATTCCTGTGCATTCAGGCAATATATTTTTTAATGCCCAGTATAAAACATATAAAATCACCTGGCAACATAATGCCTATAGCAGACGATTTACAACCTCCAGCAATGATGTGACACAACGCGATAATTTACCCAACTATTTTATGAACCAGTTATTTATAGGGAAAGAATTTAAATGGAATAATATGGTAGTAGAAACCCAGTTAAAAGCTTATAATTTATTTGATGAATATTATCGCTCCGTCTTAGGCAGAAGAATGCCAGGCAGAAATTTTATGTTTTTAGTAATGCTTCGATTTTAATGATGAAATTAAAAAAAGGATATATTTTATTTCTACTCAGCATCCTAGCTTTGCTTAGCGGCTGTATCGATGACCACTTAGAACTTCAACCACCTAAACCCTCACATGACAGAGGTTTGTTTATTACCAACGAGGGCAATTTTATGTATGGAAATGCATCTCTTTCTTATTATAATCCTGAAGACAAAGAGGTATTGAATAACATATTTTTTAACGCAGCAGCTGTTCCTTTAGGCGATGTGGCTCAATCTATGACTATAAAAGATGGCCTTGGCTATATAGTGGTAAATAATAGCGGTAAAATATATGTGATAGATATAAACACTTTCGAATATGTGGGTAGAATTACTGGTCTCACTTCGCCCCGCTATATCCACTTTATCAATAACGAAAAAGCCTATGTTACTGATCTGTATGCCAAAGCCATTACAATTGTCAATCCTAAAACCCTTGAGATAACAGGTTATATTGATGTTAACAATCACGAAACTAAGTTCTACCAGCACCCTACAGAGCAAATGATTCAATATGAAAATTACGTATTTACTAACTGCTGGTCGTATGATAACCAAATTTTAGTTATTGACAGTAACACAGATAGTGTAGTGGATTCCATTCAGACATTGAAGCAGCCAAATAGCCTGATACTAGATAAAAACAATAAAATATGGACTGTGACCGATGGTGGATACGAGGGAAGCCCTTATGGAAATGAAGCGCCTGGTTTAATGAAAATAGATGCCGCTACCAGAGAGGTTGAGCGTATATTCCGCTTTGAATTGGGGGATTCTCCTTCAGAAATTAGCATAAACGGGACAAAAGATACCTTATACTTGATCAACAAACATATTTATAAAATTCCTATAAACGCTAACCAAATTGATAGCCATCCCTTCATTTACAGTAAATATGAAAAGCAATATAGTGGTGGATTCTACGGTCTTACAGTGGATCCGGAAACTTCAGAAGTATATGTTGCTGATGCCATTGATTATGTACAATCAGGTATTATTTACCGCTACACTGGCAGTGGAGTGGCTGTAGATTCCTTTAAAGTAGGAATTATTCCAGGAGCCTTTTGCTTTAAGCCATAAATAAGGAAAAATTATTGAATGTGAATCATTTAAATGAGACATGCTGCTGTAAGCAAGACGATGTCATGATTACATTATACGCTAAAGAGAATACAATACCAAAATAGTTTTAACCAGATCAATAGGACATTTTAACGTGCAAGTTGAAGCTCAAAATTTAAAAACAACTATTTCTGTTAGTGTTGTTCATGGAACAAAAAAGGGACCTGTGCTGGGCATTACAGCGGGAGTACATGAGTATAAATATTTACCAATATTAGCAGGGCATTTCCGGGAGCCAAAAATAGCAGAGATACTGAGCAAATCCCATTGATTTCCGTATGCAACCTCTCAGGATTTAGCTGATTTCATCATTAAACTTCGTCACAAAATTCAAATAACATATTGACTTGCTTTATTAATCGTATAGAAAGATGATTGGTAAAGGCACAATTGTATCAGGTAGAGCTAGATAATAATAGCACCTCCACCAAAAGAAGTTGAAAAGAGTGATGTTCATACGAATCTTTTTAGGATTCTTGCTCGTTGAATTTTATGACGATTTAATCTTAATGTAATGTAAGTCAGGTCTTTTGACAGGGGTTGACCGCATTTTGTGAAACGTATTTAAATAAAGCAGCCATGAACACTCTCAATTACACGCAAACGAATGACGAAATCATTAAAGAAATTGCAATTGAATTAGGTTTTCCTGAGAACACCACACTATCAGGACGTCTGGTTGCTGCAGTTTTACATGCATTAAGGTCGATGCTAACAAGGCATGAGTCCTTTGAATTAATTAGCCACCTACCATTTGGTTTGAAAGCCCTTTATATAGAAGGCTGGAAGTATGAGCAGAAATCCAATATGATCAAAACCAAAGCTGATTTTGTCCTTGAGGTGGTTAAAAATGATTGGCCCCATGGCCACGATGATATTAGCTCTGTAAAAGAAGGAGAAAATGCCATTAAAGCGGTGTTTAAAGTACTAAGAAAGCGCATTGATAAAAGACAAATTCAGGCAGTCATTTTTGCTCTTCCTCCTGATTTAGAACCACTTTGGGATGCTTAAAGTTTTATCTAGAGTATTTATATGTAATTTTTTTATCATTACGAGTTTTCTTGATGGCAGAAAGGGGATGCACGACCGAAGCAATCTTGCAATTATAATGACAAGTCGTTCTCAGGAGGGTTTGCTTTGTTCTGAAAGATTGCTTCGTGCCTACCGATGACTTTTCTAATCAGCAAATTACTCAGGCTTAGTGCTTTCAATTAACCACCGGTCTGACTATCGTCTGACCTAAGCAGGGTTTTAGGTCAGTACCGCAGGTCACACCGGTTTTACCATAAAGATTGCTGAATTTTAATAGGAAAAATAATACTCAAACTTAAGACGGTCGAGCTCCCTCTCTTACCAAAAGAGAGGGTTGGGGTGAGTTGTATCATATGGCTTCAAGGTCTGTGAGCCCCAGACCTTAGAACAAATCATTTCCTTCCACCAATCGACAGCTGGTTTTTTCTTCCTTTTTCATCTGTGTATTTGCCAGAAACAGGTTTTCTGCCATACAGTTCATCCAACTCTTCCTGGTTAGGGTAAGGTGCCCGGGAAGTTACGCTGTGGGCTACTCGCATGTTGTTCCAAACATGGTTATCCGGCCTGCTTTCCTCACTATAACGTGGATCGGGGATCATCGGCAGCTTTTCCATCTTCAGGATTTCAACACTGGGGAAATCATGGTCTACCGTAATCTTTCCCAGCAGTAAATAGCAGCCCATCCCCGTAAACGGATAGCCTTTAAGTGAATCAGGAAAGTGAACCGTATCAAAATAGCCGCCATATACATCAATCCAAGTGCCGAAATTCATTTTGGTTTTGCCATCCTTGCTCACAATAGGCACATCTTTAATGGAGATTAAATAGCCGACCATACGCACTGTTTTGTTCTTATTCTGCAACAATTCCGAGGCAAAAACAGCACCGCGATAATTGGTTTTCAGCAGGTTAAAAGGGGAGACCGAAACAGGATAACCCAGGCCTTCCATTTCATCAAAAGCATCTTCAAACATATCTCCCTCATCCAATTCATAGCTGAACTCCTTGGGCTTCATGTCAAAAAGTTGCAGTTCCTTGGTTTTGGCAGGCTCGTGGGAAAAATAGCGCTTAGCCTCAATAATAAGCTGCCCCTTACTTCTGGAAATACTGCGCAAAGCCCCGGCATAAATGGCATAGCTTACATCATCAAAATTCAGGTCTGCTTTCACCAGTAAGTCGGATAAGGTAGCAAAAGTCCCCGTCTTTTCCCTGGCCTTTACAATTGCCTCAATTCCCCGTTGCGACAGGTGCATCACCTGATCCAGCCCCAGGTGAATCGTATCTCCTTTGAGGCTGGCATTGGCTAAACTGTAGTTAATATCCGGTGCCTCAATATGGGCACCTAGCATCCGTGCCTCGTTGATGTAGACTTCCGGTCTGTAGAAGCCACCATTGTTGTTGATCACCGCAGTAATAAACTCCAGCGGATAATAAGCCTTTAAATACAAACTCTGGTAACTTTCCACGGCATAGGAAGCGCTGTGACTTTTACAAAAGCTGTAGCCCGCAAAAGAGGCAATTTGCCTGTAAACCTCTTCTACAATCTCTTTTTGGTAACCCAGGGCTTCACAATTACTGAAAAACTGATTTTTTACTTTGTCCATTTCCTTTTGGGACCGTGATTTTCCGGACATCCCACGCCTCAGCACATCAGCATCATTTAAATCCAGTTTGGCAAAATGGTGTGCAATTTTAATCACATCCTCCTGGTAAACCATTACCCCATAAGTATCTTTAAGCTGCTCTTCAAATACCGGGTGGAAATACTTGATTCTGGAAGCGTCACGGTGTCTTTCCACGTATTCCCGCATCATCCCACTTTGGGCAACACCCGGCCGGATAATGCTACTGGCCGCTACCAGTGTTTCATACGTATCGCATTGCAGCCGCCGAAGCAAACCCCGCATGGCCGGACTTTCTATATAGAAGCAGCCGAGTGTTTTACCAGTGCGCAGCAGTTCATTGCATTTTTCATCCTTTTTAAAGCGTTTGGTATCAGCAATGTCTATTTTTACGCCTCTATTATTTTCTGCAATTTGTACGGCTTCCTTAATATGGCCTAATCCCCGTTGGGAAAGAATATCAATCTTCTCCAGGAGAAATTCTTCAGCCATGTACATATCTATCTGGCAAGTAGGCACTCCCTTGGGGTAGATGTTCATAGCCGTATAATTGGCAATGGGTTCTTCGGTAATGTAGATTCCGCAGGAATGCATAGACAGCTGATTGGGGAAGCCGCCCAGCATTTTACCATAATGCTGAATATGCTGAACCAGATGGTCTGAGGGAGGATGCTCCATGGAAGTACGGGAAAGCTGGTCCAGTTCCTCCTTGGGCAGACCGAACACCTTTCCCAGCTCGCGCATGGTAGAACGATGCTTAAAATCGGTCACTGTGCCACAAAAACCCGTATGTTCGCGGCCAAATCGCTTAAAAACATAATCGATGATGTCATCCCGATCGGTCCAGCTCCAGTCTATGTCAAAATCGGGCGGACTTGTACGTTTATTGTTCAGGAAGCGGGCAAAATACAGGTTGAGCTCTATGGGATCTACCTCTGTAATTTTTAAGCAATAAGCCACCAGCGAGTTGGCACCACTGCCCCGGCCCACATGGAAATAACCTTTGCTTAAACTATGGCGAACAATATCCCAGGTGGTAAGAAAATAACAGCCAAATTGCATTTTATGGATGATTTCCAGCTCATCGTATAAGCGTTGCTTTGCTATTTTGTCGTTAGGGGCATAACGGTCTTTAAAGCCTTCCAGGGCCAGGGTTTCCAGCAAAATTTTATCTTCATAATAGCTGGAAGTATAGCATTTCTTGTTTTTGGGCGATTTAAAATCGAAAGGAAAGCTGCACTGATCAAAAATGAGTTCGGTATTCCTTATAATATTGGGATAATCTTTGTAAAGCAGCTTCAATTCATTCAGGGGAAGCATATATTCCCCGGTGCCGGCATATTCACTGTCTTTAAGGTGGCTTAACAGAATGTTTTTATCAATGCAACGGAGCAATTTATGCAGGTTGAACTCCTGCTTGCCGGAAAAAGTAACAGGATAGAGGCAAACCAGTTTATCCGCCTTTAGGGTAAAAGAGGGCTTATACCTTTTCAGCTCGGCAGGCTTAATGCCAATAAATTCATGCTTTTGGAGGATTTCCGGCACATTATGGGTGGGATAAATCACAAAAACATTGGTGAAATGAGGCGATTGCAAGGGGAGGGGCATTTCTGATAAATTGGTTTTGGTGAGCAGTTCATTAATTTCCCTAAAGCCCTCCAGATTTTTAGCGATGGTCACATATAATAAAGTATCATTTTTCCTGATTTCCACCCCTGCAATAGGTTTAATGCCTACTTGCATGCACTTTTTAGCAAAATCAGTGATGCCGGTGGTACTGTTGATATCGGTAAGTGCTAAGCTTTCCACTCCATTTTGCAGGGCCTTTTGCACCAGTGCTTCCACTGAAAGGGTGCCGTAGCGTAATGAATAGAAAGAATGACAATTTAAATACATAAACTAAGAAGAATTAAATATCGGAGTAATGTTTTTTGATTAAGACCTTCTTCTCCTTCTCCCCTCGGAGAAGGATCGAGGATGAGGTTTTAATCAAAAGCTTAATCAAAAAACATTTCTTTATAAACTAAAAGCCCTGTGTACAATAGCTGGGTTGTTGTATCGGTTTTTGAGCTTATCCATGGCCTGGTACAATTCAATGGTTTTGGTATTATCTGTAAAGAGGTTAATCTGGTGACTTCCGTGTACTAATTGTGATAATTTAATCCCTACCAGCCTGATCAGCATTCTCCTGTGGTATAATTTCTTAAAAAGCTCAAAAGCTATTTCCATCAGCAGCTCATCATTGGCGCAAAAAGGAATTTTCTTTTGCATGGTTTCCGTATCGTGGTTGGTATACCGGATCCGTACCGACACGCAGGCACACATTTGGTTGAGTTTCCGCAATTTAAATCCCAGGTATTCAACCAGTTTTAGCAAAGTAGCCTTGAGCAGTTTCATGTCCTGGGTATCCTGATCGAAAGTAAAATCCTTACCGATGGATTTTTCAGCAGAATAGGGAACAACGGGTGTAGGATCAATGCCATTGGCCTTTTTCCAGATACCGATGCCATTCTTTCCCAGCAATTCGTTCATGGCTTCAGGCGGGAGCAACCTGATGTGTTTAATGAACTTAATCCTGACTCTTCTGAGCAACTTAAAAGTGGTAGTGCCCACGGCCGGCAAGCGCCTGATGGATTGCGGATCGAGAAAGGGCTGCACTAAATTTTCTACTACCTCGTAGCCTCCCAGCGGTTTTGCATGGGCGGTACAGATTTTCGCTACGGTCTTATTCACACTTAAGCCATAGAACAAAGAAAGTCCGGTTTCAGATTTCACCTTGCTTACCAGTTCTCGTGTAAATTTGGAAGAACCGTGGAACCTGTCCATGCCCGTCATATCCACATAAAACTCATCAATAGTAGCCCTTTCATGTAAGGGTGCATTTTCCGTAAGGATTTCATTCACGATGTCCGAATATTTAGTGAACAGATCGAAATCTCCTTTCAGTAATACCGCATTGGGGCAACGCTGGAGAGCCACCCGGGTAGGCATTCCTTTTTGCACGCCATATTTTTTGGCTTCAGCCGAAGCGGAAGCCACTATACCGCGGTTATTCAAACCTCCGATGAGTAAAGGTTTTCCTTTCAGGTCAGGCAGCTTCAATAAGGTGCAATTGATGAAGAATGCATCTAAATCTATATGTGCAATTTGTCTCATATCTACTAATATATTTAGCAAATTTAAGAATAATACTAATTATATTAGCTGACATGTAAGAAAAATTTGAAAGTTTTATTTTTAGAAATAGGAGATAGAGCTGTATGAGGAACAGACTACTTCTACCTTGCTTAATATCAGGATTTTTCAATTTTCAAGGGGATTATTTGATGTACTTCAGCCTAAGCAGGTTGGTATTAAGCTTATAATTTGTAAAAAAATTAATTTAGTAGTTTAAAAACAGGCCTTAATAATAATAATTTATACTATTTCTATAAAATAACCTCAATTTCTGAGGTTAAATTGATTTAAATACATAAATGCCAATAAAATACACTATATTGGGTAGATTGACTTTATCTCTTTCTTCATTAATAGCTACCCATATGCCTGGATTAAACCTAAATAATTATGATACCACCAATTTCTTAGATGAAATGGTAGATGAGAATGGACAAATCAGAGGTTCTTACTCATTATTTCGGGAACGGATAGAAAAAATGGGGTGGAAGAAACTCAACTTTCTACAACATTCAACGGACAGAGCACAGTTATCGCTTGGAATGACCTTTAATGTTTACAGTGATAACCAGGGCATGGAGCGAATTCTGCACCTGGACATTATACCGCGGATTATTGCAGGAGCAGATTGGGATCGTTTGGAAAAAGGACTGAAACAGCGCATTACAGCACTTAACTTGTTTATAGCGGATATTTATGGAGACCAAAAGGTGCTAAAAGATAAAATAATACCTAAAGAACTAGTTCTTTCCAGCGCCACTTATTTAAAAGAGTGTATCGGTTTAAAACCTCCTAAAGACATATGGTGTCACATTACAGGTTCCGATTTAATTAAAGGAGATGATAACAAGTTCTATGTGTTGGAAGACAATTTGAGATGCCCTTCAGGTGTATCTTATATGCTGGAAAACAGGGAAATTCTTAAACGTACCTTTCCTGAATTATTTGAAAAGCTAAAAGTAAGGCCTGTTAACAATTATGCCCACAATCTGAGAGATATGCTGGAGTCGTTATCTACTCAGTCGGAGGCAACTATTGCAGTAATGACACCCGGTGCCTATAATTCAGCCTATTTTGAGCATGCCTATCTAGCCCAGCAAATAGGAGCAGAGCTGGTGGAAGGAAGGGACTTAGTGGTGCAGGATGATGTTGTGTATATGATTACTACTAAAGGCCTCAAAAGAGTGCATGTGATCTACCGCAGAATAGACGATGATTTTATAGACCCTCTCGTTTTTAATAAAGATTCTTTACTAGGCACGCCAGGCCTTTTCAATGCGTATAAAAAAGGAAATGTAGTCCTGGTGAATGCGCCAGGAACCGGTGTGGCGGATGATAAGGCTGTGTATGCTTATATTCCCAGGATAATAAAATATTATTTGGGAGAAGAAGCCATTCTTGAAAATGTAAAAACTTATATATGTGCCGAAGACTCCGATAGAAAGTATGTATTAGAAAATATAGATCAGCTGGTAGTGAAGCAAACTGATGCATCAGGAGGATATGGAATGCTCATTGGGCCTAAAGCTAGTAAAGCGGAGCAGGAAGAGTTTAAAACCAAAATTAAAGCCAATCCACGAAATTACATCGCACAACCTATGATTAATCTTTCCAGGGTGCCTACTTTGTCAGAAAATGAAATTGAAGGAAGACATGTGGATTTAAGACCCTATATTTTGTATGGTGATGAAATCAAAATCACTTCAGGTGCACTCACCAGGGTAGCATTAAAAAAAGGGTCTATCGTGGTGAATTCTTCGCAGGGCGGAGGCAGTAAAGACACCTGGATTTTGGACTGACAACATTATTGATTGACTTTATAAGTCTGAATATTAGTACATTAATTTGCACTATTTTTTTAACCTAAAGATAATTTCATGCTAAGCAGAGTTGCCCACCATATTTATTGGATGAATCGTTACATAGAAAGAGCTGAAAACTACGCTCGCTTTATGGATGTTAACTTTAATTTATCATTGGATTTACAGCCGGATGAAGCAGCCCAGTGGAAACCTCTTGTGGTGACTACCGGAGATTGGCCCATTTATGAAAGTTTATACAAAACTGTAGACAAAGGCAAAGTGATTCATTTCTTAGGGTTTGATGCCCGAAATACCAACTCTATTCATAATTGCATTGTTAATGCGCGTGAGAACGCAAGGGCAATAAGACCTGAAATTACCAAAGAGGTTTGGGAGCAGATCAATTATTTATACTATTTTGTTAAAGAAGGTACTGAAAAGAAGCGGTGGGAAAAAAATGACCCCCGAAAATACTTTATTGAAATTAAAAAAGGATGCCAGATGCTTTACGGAATATTTGGTTCCACAATTTCGAAATCGGAGGGATGGCACTTTGGCAAGATAGGGCAGCTGATTGAGCGGGCAGATAAAACTTCTCGTGTATTGGATGTAAAATACCATATGCTATTGCCGGAATCTGCAAAAGTAGGCTCGCCTTTCGACCTCATCCAATGGTCAGCTTTGTTAAAATCTGTGAGTGCATATGATATGTACCGAAAAAAGTACGGTAAACTGACAGCTCTGGGAATCTGTGAATTTCTTATTTTTGATAAAGACTTCCCCCGATCCGTTCTCAGCTGCTTAATTGGTGTGGACAGGTCTTTGCGCTCCAATGTAGGCGCAGGGGAGGCTTACCGCAGAAAAGCGGAGAAGCAATTAGGTTTGCTAAGATCTCAGCTGGAATTTTCTGACATTAATGAAGTATTTGATTCCGGGATGCATGAGTTTTTAGATATGATCCAATCCAAATTAAATGAGGTTTCAGAAAGTCTCTATAAAAATTATTTTTCAGTGGCTGATAATTACCGATCCGGTAACCCATTGACTAATAAGAATCTACAATAGATGCTTGTAACATATTTGCTAATCCATAAAATTGCATGAAAATTAAGATTAACCATGACACCCATTATACTTTTGATGCTGAAATTTTCTTAGAGCCTCATTATTTAAGGTTTCAACCGAGGAATACAGTCTATTGTCAAGTACAAAGCATGTCTCTTAACATAAGCCCTGTACCTGAAGGAAACACCTTAATGCGAGATGAGGAGAACAATGTAATTAATTTTTGTTGGTTTGGTGGCATGACGCAAAAGCTGAGTATCAAATTGGAGACGACCATAGAAATTGCAGAATTTAACCCCTTCGATTTTCTTATTTCGCCCTTTCACTATAATCAGTTAGCATTTACTTATACTGAACAGGAACAAATTCTGCTTTCAGCGGCTTTATCCAAACAAAGCATCGGAAAAGATTTAAAGCAATATGGTCTGGAGATTCAGAAAGCGTCCTCACAAGAAACCTTGCCTTTTTTAGCGCAACTGACGCAGCGGATTCATGAGGATTTTGAAGTTATATACAGAGAAGAAGGAGCTCCCTGGCAACCTGATAATACATTTACCAAGAGAAAAGGCTCCTGTCGCGACCTGGCCTGGATGCAAATTATGTTATTAAGACAAACTGGATTTGCCGCTCGCTTTGTGAGTGGTTACTATTATTTCATCATGGAAAAACCTGATTATGAGTTACATGCCTGGGTGGAGGTTTTTTTACCAGGTGCCGGATGGGTTGGTCTTGATCCCAGCCATGGTGTAATGACAGGAAATACCCACATCCCTGTAGTTTCAAGTGCCTTCCCGGAAAATACCATGCCCGTAACTGGCAGTATACGGGGTGCAGCCAACATGACTTTACAAACTGATTTGATGATTGTTGTTACTTGACATTGAAAATGGAAGAGCAATTGATTTAAATAATTCAGCTAAAATAACTTATCCCGATCCGCCAAATGGCGAACCACCCTTCTCTCTTAATAATGAGAAGAGAAAATTTAGTATAGGTTAATCAAAGGGTGAGTTTATAGAAATCGAAATCATAATGGCGCAATAGAAGCGAAAACCCACTTAAAAATAAATTTAGGCTCATCTTGTCATACATGAATTGAGATTTTTAATCAGGTAAATTGTTAGGGAGTGATAAAACTTCCATAAATTATTTTCATCCAATTCTTTATCAACATTACATAGCTTTTCCTATTCTGATTTTAAACCATAATATTATACCTTTCTTTTTTCTTAGCTTTGCACCCAAAATAGCTCTCTAAGAGAATAGTCCATAATGAAAATATTTAAATGCGGCCATTGCCATCATGCTTTGTTTTTTGAAAATAATTATTGCGAGAACTGTGGGCATCTGAGCGGTTATGATCCTATTGGTCATCAAATGCTCACTTTTGACCCACAGAATGCTGCATTGATTTCCGACAGGAACCATCATACATATAAATACTGCCAAAATAAGGCGCATGAGGTGTGCAACTGGTTAATTCCTGTTGAAGATCCGTCCGACTTCTGTACTGCTTGTCAATTCAACAGAACTATTCCTAATCTCTCCAGGAAAAGCAATTTGGAAAAATGGAAAAATCTGGAAGTAGCCAAGCATCGGCTCATCTATCAACTCCAGAGATTGCAATTACCAATGGTTAGTAAACATAAGGAGGAGCAAGGTTTTGCTTTTGATTTTGTAGTAAGCAGTGAGCAAGGTAAACTCATGACAGGGCACGCGAATGGCATAATTACCATTTTGTTAAGAGAAGCAGACCCTGTTTTCCGGGAGCAGACCCGCATCCAGTTATTGGAACCTTATAGAACTTTAATCGGACATCTCAGGCATGAAGTAGGGCATTACTTCTGGGAGCGATTGATTAAAGATGATACAGCAATCCTGGCACAATTCCGCTCCGCTTTTGGAGATGAAAGTGCTAATTATAGCGAGAGTCTTCAAAAATACTACGAAAATGGGGTTTCAGCTGATTGGCAGCAGTCTTATATTAGCAAATATGCGAGTTCCCATCCGTGGGAGGACTGGGCAGAAACCTGGGCACATTACCTGCACATTATGGATATGGTTGAAACAGCCTATTATTTCGGCATAAAAGCCCAACCAAAAGGCACCACCAAAAGCATGGATTTGGACGTTTCCTTTGACCCTTACCAGGTGGTCAATTTCGATACCGTTATTCAAACCTGTGTGCCTTTGTCCTTTGCGGTGAACAGTATTAACCGCGCTATGGGTGTGCCAGATGTGTATCCCTTTGTGATTTCCGGTATAGTAGCTGAAAAGATGAAGTTTATCCATCAGTTTTTGATAGGTAGAAAGAAGAGAGACGGGAGTACCGATAATTAAAAAAGAAAGTCTCATGATGATTCCATTGTAAAGACGCTGAATGCCTGTGGTGGGTAGTGTGGTGGTCAATTATAGTTAAGCGATAAAACAGCAATGCTAATCTCACAACCAGCAGGGTAGACCATTTTTTTTAGCTGTTCGGCCTGGAAAGAAATTCTCACCTCTCCGCCATCTCAGTGATAACTTTTCAATTGACCCTGATAAATTCTGTCATGATTTAATTGTAAAAAATCTAAGACATTTGCCCCTTGAAATCCGGCTCTTTAAATCGAAAAGTGAAATGAAAAGTACAATATTCATGAAGTAGAATAGTAAAATAAATGTAACAAATCCTTGCTAATTTATTAGATTTATTATTAAATTAACGCTTTAATTAATAGTGTCTATATTATTGATTATTAGTTAGTTTAATTAAATTTATTAGCCGTTATAGATTATTTCTATAATATCACTTTTATCTGAACCTTTGTGAAGAAAGTTATTATTAATTCATTACTATTAATTCTTACAAGTGCATTTTTTCTTTTTTTGGTGGAGCATTTTCAAGATGTTATAGTCATGAGTTCTGCTAAAAATACCGGTGCCATGGTAGCTGGTATTTCCATACCTAAGCCTAATGGTTCTTATCAGGCTTTTGCTTATTTCACCTTTGCAACCCTTTGTTTTGGCTTGGCCAGTATGATGTTTGGCTTTATAAGTATAGGTACCAGAAAATTGAAAAACCGCAATCTGTATCTGGAAGGACTTATTCAAAAAAGAACCACTATCCTTGAAAAGAAACATCAGGAATTGAATGAGCAAAATGAGGCTTACAAGAAAGCACTTAAATTGATTCAGAACCAGAATTTTGAAATTGAAAAAGCGCAGTCAGATCTTTTGCAAAAAAATGAAGAACTACAGGAGGCGTTGGAGGAAATAAAAGCTCAGAATGAATTAATCGATCTTGAAAGAGATAAACTACATCAGGCAAAAGGCATCATTCAAACCCAAAATACTAAACTGATGAGTATTGCCAGAAATCTTGATCAGCAAGTACAAGAGAGAACCGCTGAGCTTTCTGTAGCAAATACTTTGTTAAAAGATAAAAACAAAGAACTTGATGATTTCATCTATAAATCTGCCCATGATTTAAGAGGACCTATCGCCAGGTTTAAAGGATTAAGCCATCTGATTAATATTGAATATACCCTTGGTAACGATATATCAAAACACTTACAATATCTTGAGCATTCAGCTGAAGATATGGATTCAATGCTTGCCAGGCTAAGCAATGTATATGAAATTAGCTCAAGACCTGTAAGCCCGCAGCATATAAAAATACAAGAAGTGATTGACGTTGCTATAGAAAGGATTAAAGAAGAAGTAGCTACAGAACACTTAGAATTACAGATCAGTAATAATGTTCAAACCAAAATTGCTATTGATCCATCCATGCTTCATTTGATATTGAAAAACCTGATTTTTAATTCAATCAGATTCTATGATCCTGCTAAAGCTAAAAGCTGGATAAGTATAGAGCTAAGTATTGTAAACGATGAGTTAAGGATACTTCTCACCGATAATGGAATTGGCATTGAGAAGGAGCATCATCAAAATATTTTTGATCTGTTCTTTGTGGGAAATGCTGTAGAATCCACTAAAGGTGCAGGTTTAGGTCTTTACATCTGTAAAATTATTGCAAGAAAAATGAAAGGAGATATTAAATTGAACTACTCGAAACCATTCCATGGAAGTGCATTTGAAATTAATGTGCCTGTATATTAAAAGGTATCGACCTGGTTTTCAACTGATCTTCCAGAATTTTTCTAACGAGTATATGTGCACTTTGAGCAGACTACTTTGCACCTCACCACTTGGCGCTAAACTTTTTAGTTTATTGAGTTTTTCTCCCTATTTAGAAAGATTGCTTCCCACTTTTAAACAAATCTCCTTCAAAAGTCACTCTCCCTCACAACTTCTTTTAATGCCTCAAGACTTACAGGCTTTTCCAAAAAACCAATTACATTAGGATACTGGTCTAGTTTTGCCTGATCAATTTTATCTGAAGAAACCATTATGGTTTTCGGCAGATATTTCATTAGATCCAACACATCAAAACCATTTAGTCCATCAATGTATTGATCCAGGAATAATAAATCAGGTTCTTCTCGGTGAATGTCTAATAAGCCTTCCACCGTTTTTTCCCTCGAACTAATATGTTGAAAATCAGGAAATAAGTCTGCCATATTGGTTTTTAGCCATAAACTAAATACAATATCATCGTCTAGAATTAAGTATTTTATTCTACTCATAAATTTATTTTATCTGAAATCAGTTCGTGCGTAAATAATGGTGCTAATAAAACTATAGTCAAATTTAAACCAAAAGTACTAGATTTTACAGTTCAGTAAATGATTTATGAGGTCTTGTTCCTCAAAATAGCATTTTCATTAGGTACAAAACTTCATGGTGGAAACTCGTTGCTCTATCTAAGCATATGGGCTAATTGGTCTGCAAGTAGAACAATACCGCCACGTTCACTAAATTGAAAGTTTTGTAAGCCATAAAGAGCCAAGTTTATCTTGATTTACTTTTAATAATCACAAAAAAATGTCAGGCAATTTAGCCTGACATCTTTTATGCTTACTCCTCAATTATACTCACTTTTTCCATTACGTCTCCTTTACGAAGCTCGTCAATAACATCAAGTCCTTCATACACTTTCCCAAAAACGGTATGGTTACCATCTAAATGCTGCGTATTTTTTCGGTTGTGACAAATGAAAAATTGTGATCCACCTGTATTTCTTCCAGCATGAGCCATAGATAGCACACCTCTGTCATGGTACTGATTTTCTCCTTTCAACTCGCAGTCAATAGAATAGCCTGGTCCGCCTGCGCCTGTACCAGTAGGATCTCCACCTTGAACCATAAAATCAGGAATTACTCTATGAAACTTTACTCCATCATAAAATCCTTTTTTAGTTAAATCATGGAAGTTCTTTACGGTCTTAGGGGCATCCTTGTCATAAAATTCTACTTTTAAAGTGCCTTTGTTGGTTACTATTTCTGCTTTACTCATGGTTTTCTTTTTTTTACTTCTCAAAATTAAATCTTTCTGCTTAATTTTTACGGTACTTCCTCAAAATTATGCATGAAAGTAATGTAATACTGTAAACAAATTACTAGGCATTTTGCTTAAATTTCAACTAAAATTTTACAACCTTCAAGTATTTTATCAACCTGTAACTATGATATCATTTAAAAATATTAGTAAATCCTTTGGAGATGATAGGGTCTTGGATAATATCAGCTTTGAAATTAATGAAGGGGAGATTCTGGTACTTTTAGGGGGGAGTGGCAGTGGGAAAACCACATTATTAAAGATGATTAACGGTTTAATTGAAGCAAGTTCAGGGGAAATTAGAGTGGAAAATAAGTTGCTTCAGGACATATCACTCATAGATTGGCGTAGGAGTATTGGTTATGTGATTCAACAGGTTGGTCTTTTTCCGCACTACAGCATTTATGACAATATTGCATTAATGCCCCGATTGAAGAAATGGGAAGAAAGTAAAATTTCTTTGGCTGTAAAAGATTGGATGATGCGCCTGGGTCTTGATTTTGAACTACTTGCTCACAAGATGCCAATAGCACTCAGTGGCGGACAAATACAACGCGTTGGACTTGCGCGAGCACTTATTACTCAGCCCAAAATAATATTGATGGATGAGCCTTTTAGTGCTTTAGACCCAATTATTAGAAAAAAAATTAGAGAAGATTTTAGGGAAATACAGAAAAAGGAAAAAATTACCACGGTGATGGTAACGCATGATTTGCAGGAAGCCATTAGCATGGCTGATAAAATCGGTCTGATTGCAGATAAAAAAATACAGCAATTGGATACACCTGCGTCTTTGGTTTTTGAACCTACCAATAAATACGTGAGTGATTTCATTTCCTCAGATCAATTTCAGGCAGAATTAGGAGCCTGCAAGTTACAGTACCTTACGTCATTTTTAAAAGATGATTTTGCCAACATAAAACAAGATGAATCTCTACTTTCTAGATTACAGAGTGCCAATACCCTCGAAAGCAGCTTATTGATGAATGCTTTTTACAAATGGAAGGAACAATTATGAGCGATTTTATCAATTTTCTTATCCAAAATAAGTCGGAAGTAGTGAAGCAAGTTATGGAACATGTGGAGTTGACGCTTGTTTCATTGTTCTTTGCAGCTTTGGTGGGAATAGCGATAGGAATATTCATTGCTGGCAGCAAAAAGTTTGCCCAGGTTTTTATAGGCTTCGTCAATATCATACAAACTATTCCAAGCCTTGCCTTACTGGGATTTCTAATACCCATAATGGGTATTGGAGTCGTTCCTGCCATTACTGCTCTATTTTTATACGCATTACTCCCAATAGTAAGAAATACTTATACGGGGATTATAGAAGTAAATCCTTCAGTAATGGAAGCAGGAACAGCTATGGGTTTAAGGAAGCGTCAACTATTATTTAAAGTACAGTTGCCCCTCGCACTTCCGTATATCATGGCGGGAATCAGGACAGCCTCCGTCATCAATGTAGGAGTGGCTACTTTAAGTGCTTTTATTGCGGCCGGGGGATTAGGTAAGTTCATATTGCAGGGTATACAACTTAATAATACACAAATGATTCTTGCAGGAGCTATTCCAGCTTCACTTCTGGCATTAATTTTTGATGCAGTATTAGGCGTAATCCAAAAAAGGAGTTTAAAAACTATACAAAGAGTATTAATTGCTTTTGTGATTATGTTGGTGAGCTATTTCGCTTTTAAGTTTTTTGATTCCACTAATTTCACTGCCAAAAATAGCTCAAAACAATTTAAAGGAGGCTTTCCGTCCGAATTTGTATATAGAGAAGATGGTCTTAAAGGGCTATTGAATACCTATAAATTTGATCTGGACTTTGTTGAAATGGAGATAGGACTGATGTATCAGGCGTTAAAGCAGGGCGAAGTGGATATAATTAGTGGTTTTTCCACTGATGGCAGGATTAAAAGCTACAATCTTCAAACTTTAGAAGATGACCTAAACTATTTCCCTCCATATGAGGCTGCACCCATGCTAAGAGAAGAGGTTTTGGAAGAATTTCCTCAACTAAAAGATGTTTTTGAAAAGATAGCAGGAAAAATCAGTACTGAAGCCATGACAGAAATGAATTTTCAGGTAGATGGAAAGAAGAAGTTGCCTGAAGAGGTTGCTTTAAACTTTCTTCAGCAACAAAAATTGCTTGGAACGAAGAAAAATGAAGATTTGCAATTCACAGGATTAATTAAAATTGGGAGTAAGGCCTTTACTGAAAATTATATTTTAGCTCATATTTTTCAACTGATGATCACTTCCCACACCCAACTTAAGGTTGAAATGAATGTAGGCTTTGGTGGCACCAAATTGTTGATGGATGCAATGAAAAATGATAATATTGACTTATATCCTGAATATACTGGCACAGCACTGTTATTGATGCTGGATGGTGACAATACCCAAAAGTCAAATTTATTAA
Source organism: uncultured Cytophagales bacterium (assembly GCA_963803685.1). Lineage (GTDB taxonomy): Bacteria > Bacteroidota > Bacteroidia > Cytophagales > Cyclobacteriaceae > Marivirga. Next base: position 4,116,461 of record CAWDNW010000001.1, on the reverse strand, counting down.
AATCACCTGAAAGTGTTTTTAATTATGTGAATGAAAAATCTCAGGAACAGTTTAATTTTATTTGGATGCCACCTTTGGGTTTTAATAACACATTTGCAATGCTTATCAGGAAAGATGATGCAGAAAAGTACAGTCTAAAAAATCTTAGAGACTTTTCTGAGTTGATGAATAGTGTGACAGAGTAATTTAGAAAATCAGATTTGGTATCCGGAAGTGAGGTAAGCTCATCATTTAAGCTCTTAGATTTTAAAGCCATGACATAAGTCTAAACTTTTAATGATTTGTAAAGGTGGAACCCTATTTGAGAGATGAAATTATTACTTTAATAAATGTATGATCGATTAAAGGACAATCCCTTTTTTATATTTATGAATAGCTCTTTTTCTTCTAATAATTCTGGATCTTTTTAATAAAATGAGCGCTACGAAATAGCTAAGAATGGAAATTGGGATGGTGATAAACAAATTTCCCACAATGAAATCTTTAAAATATTGCAGCAGGTTATTGGCCCATTCGTACATGAACAGATTAGTCTCATCAGTGAGTGCTAAGCTTTGACCAATTTTGAAGCTGAAATAGTAAACTGGTACAACAGTTACCGCGTTCCAAACAACCATAGCCATTAAAATAGCCATCTTATTAAGCTGTCGAAAAAGTCCAATTAATGCTAAACCTATAAATGTACTGAAACCTGGGGTAGGGAAAACCGCTACAAAAGTACCCAGTGAGTAGCTCCATGCAATGTTCTTGTCTGATTTCTTTGATTTAATGATATTCAGTAAATACCGTTTTGACCGGAACCAGTACTTATCTTTTTGAACACGAAGAAATTGAAACATAGTTTAGGGAAACATCTTTATGTAGATGATGACGAAGTATACATGAACTTTGTTCAAAATTTAAACTGTCAGTACTTTAATTGATCAGCCACCTACTTTCTTTGCTTTGTATCCTTCCTTGATTAGTAGCTCTAATATTTTATCTCGAAAATCCCCTTGAATAATTATTTCACCATCTTTTACACTACCGCCAACCCCACATTTAGATTTCAGCACCTTTCCGAGCTCTTTCAAATCATCTTCGGTACCTATAAACCCACTAACCAGGCTCACTTTTTTGCCACTTCTTGCTTTTTTATCAAGTTGTACTTTCAGATTTTGCTGCTGGGGTGGTAGTGTATCTTGTTCATCTTGTCCCTCATAATCATATTCAAAGTCCTGAGATGTAGAATACACTATTCCTTCTCTGTCTTTTTTGCTTTTCTTACTCATGTTAGTTTTCTTTTAGAATGGGATTATGCAATACTATAGTTGAAAGAAAAATTCCAATCAATAAAAATCTTTGATTTATCTAAAATACTTCTGATTACTTATTTTAATCAAAAGAAAGAAATTTAAGTGTTCTTTGAAAGTCTTCTGTAAGTTTTGCTTTAATATGTACTAATTCTTTTGTGGTTGGATGCATAAATTCCATTTTAGAGGCGTGCAACATCATTTTATCCATTTCCCATTTTTCTTTGAAAAGCTTATTCTGCTTATTGCAGCCATGTGGCCGATCACCTATAATGGGATAGTTTATATGAGCCAAATGCTTCCTGATCTGGTGCATTCTGCCGGTCTCCGGGGTTACTTTTACCAAAGAATAACGTGACGTATCGTGCTTGCCTAAAGGAACTGGTATTTCCGTTTGCTGGAGTAGATGAAAATGTGTGAGAGCTTCCTGTAATTTCCCATTTTCCTTTTTTAAAGGATAGTCTATAGTGCCATTCTCTGGGATAAAACCACGCACTATGGCTAAATATTCTTTTTTAATTGCCTGGGTAGCAAACAACAGATTTAATGCCCTTTCCATATGAGGGTTTAAGGCAAAAAGCAATATACCTGAAGTTTTCCTATCTATTCGGTGAGCTGGGTACACTTTTACACCCAATTGATCTCTTAGAATCTGCAATGCAAATTCATCTGCATCGTTGGCCAGTTTGCTCCTGTGCACCAGTAAGCCGTGCGGTTTATTGACGGCCACAATTTGTTCATCCTGATAGATGATTTCTAAGGAATCGATCATTGCATGTTCAAGACGGTAGAGTATTGTCTCCACCAATTTAGATCAAAGTCAGATTCTTGTGCAGAAAACCACTGACCTTGAGGGGTACTTATTAATGGAATGTTTTGATCGTTGGACATTTTTATCAACTGCTCAATAGGCTCGTACCAGCTGTGCAATGCCAAATCAAAGGTACCCCAATGGATTGGGTATAATTTATTAGCTCGCATTTGCTTGAAGGCATCTACAGCTTCTGCAGCGTCCATATGTATGTCATGCCAGGCTTGATTATATGCACCAATTGGCATGAAAGCTATGTTAAAAGGCCCTAACTTCTCATCAATTTCAGCAAATCGATCAAAAATACCTGTATCTCCACCAAAGTAAATTTGATCATCTCCCCACTCAATTACCCATGAGGCCCAGAATGTGTTGTTTTGGCTAAACAAACGACCACTAAAATGCCTTGCCGGAGTGGCTGTAATTTTAATACTGTCACTTTGTTGAAAACTGTCGTACCAGGTAAATTCCTTAATTTTCTTTTTATCTACTCCCCAGTATTCTAAAGACGCTGACACACCAAGAGGCACATAGAAAAACTTTGTTTTGTCTTTAATTTTTGTGATCGTTTCGTAATCGAGGTGATCGTAATGATCGTGCGAGATAATGACGGCCTCTAATTCCGGTAAATCCTCGGCTGCAATAGGTGAGGGGCTGTACCTTTTAGGTCCTAAAAAAGAAAATGGTGAAGCTCTTTGAGACAGCATAGGGTCGGTAAGGATGTATTTTCCATTTTTTTGTAAAAGTATGGCTGCATGCCCTAACCAATTTACATATAAGGTACTGCTGGTATCTTGCATTAATTGATTTTTCCCACTTTCTTCAAATTGGTAGGCATCAGTCGGAGCTTTTTCAGCTTTTCTGTTCCAGTATTCTTTAAGTATACCAGGCATCTGCTTAAAGTCTGCACTGACGGTTTCAATAACATTTTGGAATTTGCCATCCTGGTAGAATTCTGAGTTTTCCATAGCAGAAGTTTCCGGAGCTTTTCCAATAGGACGATGAAGATGTTTAACCATATAAAATGCTATAATAAAAAAGGCCAACGTGATCAGCAGGCCTTTTAATAATTTTTTTAAAAATTTCATACAATCAGTAAAACGATGTTTTAAATTAATTGTTTAAACATTTAAATTGTGTTAAAAACACCTTATGCTAACTGTTTTTCATATAATTTGGCTCTTTGCGCCTGAATCTTATCTTCCTCCATGTACTCATCATAGGTTTTTAAACTATCGATGATTCCATTCGGGGTGATTTCCAGTATTCTGTTGGCGACAGTTTGGGTAAATTCATGATCATGAGAGGTAAATAACACCGTACCAGGAAAATCTTTTAGGCTGTTATTGAATGCCTGAATAGATTCCAAATCTAAATGGTTAGTAGGTTCATCCAACATCAACAAATTACCACCTGCCAACATCATTTTTGAAACCATACATCGCACTTTTTCACCACCTGAAAGTACATTAACAGATTTAAAAGTTTCTTCACCTGAAAAAAGCATTTTTCCCAGGAAGCCTCTGATGTATACTTCATCTTTTTCCTTGGAATAATTTCTCAGCCAATCGATCAAATTTTCATCCGAGTGAAAATATTCATCATTATGGTTGGGCAGATAGGCTGTCGTAATAGTTTGTCCGAATTTGATCTCACCTGAATCAGCCTTCATTTTCCCGTTCAGGATTTCATAAAAAGCAGTAGTAGCCAAACTGTCTTTGCCCACTACCGCTATTTTATCCCCTTTATTGACAAATAAATCCAAATCATGGATCAGGCGTTTGCCTTCCACTGATTTCGATAGTTTTTCTATCTGTAAAATCTGATCGCCAGCTTCCCTGTTTTGGTTAAAAATAATAGCTGGATAACGTCTGGTAGAAGGTTTAATATCGTCTACATTTATTTTATCCAATAATTTTCTCCTACTAGTTGCTTGTTTAGATTTAGAAGCGTTAGCACTAAACCTGGCAATAAATTCCTGTAATTCTTTCTTTTTCTCTTCTGCTTTCTTGTTTGCAGAACTCTTTTGCGTTAATGCCAGCTGACTTGATTGATACCAGAAACTGTAATTACCAGAGAACATACTGATATTATTAAAGTCAATATCAACAATATGGGTAGATACTGTATCCAGAAAGTGTCTATCGTGAGAAACAACAATCACAGTGTTCTTAAAATCAAGTAAAAAATCTTCCAGCCATGCGATGGTATAAATATCCAAATCGTTGGTAGGTTCATCCAGGATTAACACATCCGGGTTTCCAAATAAAGCTTGTGCTAACAACACTCTTACTTTGTAACTACCATTTATATCCTGCAACTGCTTATAGTGATGCTCTTCTTCTATACCCAATCCACTTAATAATGCAGCAGCATCAGATTCAGCATTCCAGCCATCCATTCCAGCAAACTGCTCTTCCAATTCGGATACTTTTATACCGTCTGCTTCAGAAAAATCAGGTTTGCTATAAAGTTCCTCTTTGGCTTTAATGTTGTTCCACAGTTTATCGTGTCCCATCATCACTGTATTTAGTACGGTATGCTCATTAAATTCATTGTGATCCTGCTTTAGCACTGCCATCCTTTTACCAGCATCCAAAGACACAGATCCTTTTGTAGGATTGATTTCACCGGCCAAAATCTTTAAAAAAGTAGATTTTCCAGCTCCATTGGCACCAATTACACCATAGCAATTTCCTTGAGTAAATTTGATATTTACTTCATCAAATAATACCCTTTTACCAAATTGTACTGTTAAATTATTAGTTGTGATCATATGCTAATTTTTCAAAATGCAAAGGTAGAAAGAATTAGTTGGAAGCTTAAGTAATTTAGGTAATAAAATATATTAAGAATTAAGGTATCTTATATTCATTCAAAAACACCATCATGCTAACAATGAGCAGCTTAGTTTTAAGCAATTCATATTTACTTATTACTTAATAACTTAATGAGAAGGATTAAAATTCAACCAGAATAAAAAGTAAAAAAAGTCAGTCAAATTTATGTAATTTTAAAGGTATGATCTCCACTTGCAATAAATGAGGGACATTAATTGTAACAGAGGTGATAAATTGGTAAAATGCAGCTTAATAGCATTCAGTATAAAGTTAATGGAAGATAATTTATATCAAAAAGCAGGGGAGTGGCGAGAGTTTTTGCAAAGCTTCTTTCAGGCTCAAATTATTGCAAAAAAGGATTTTCTTCAAAAACAGAGTTCTTTTATTTCTGAAAAAAAACAGGAACTGAAGGAAAGGGAAGATTTTGCTCTAATAGATAAAAATAAGCAGGATATATATTACTTCTTAAAAGAAAAATACCATTTACGTCCGAAACAACATTTGCAGGATTACTTAATGGCTGTAAACCATCCTGATTTCTTAGAAAAGTCGGAAGAGCTGTTAAAACAAATTCCCGATATTTTTATAAAGCATCAGCATCCTGACAGGTTTCGAATTTTAAAAGGGGATCACTTTTTTCTAAAATTGATTAAATTCTTTAAAATCTTCTTTTTCAGGCTATCGAAGGTTCCGTTTCATATAGGAAATCTGTTTAGAAAAAATAAAAAACCGCTCAAATATTGGAAACATGAAATTCAAGTCAGGAAGCAGTTTGAAAAGCATTTAATTATTGATTTTACCAATCAGTGGATTGATATAGAGCATCAGATACAAGAAGAGTATTTGACCTCTCTTAACCAAATAAAGAACTTTGAAAAATTCTTTGAAACCGCCAAAGAAGTATCACTTCCTGAACCAGAGCATTTTTTTAGCCTTCAATTTGTTGATGGAATTAAATCCCAAATTGATTCTTGGTATCATAGTGCTGTTACCAATATGGGAAATGATTATGAGTTAAACGGCACTGTAGAATACAAGTCGAAAAACACCACAGACAAAACACTGCGAAAGGACGCAGAAAAAGCAACTAAAAAGTGGGATAAAAAGCATTATCAGTGGCAAAATACTGCCCATGCGCTTTTTGAAGATTGGCGATCCGAATTGGAGCTTTCTGCATTGCAGGCTTTTATACAGGCCAATTCTTTGGAGCTTACTCAAAACAATATTTCATGGAAACAAAAAGTTAATAAAACCTATTTAGTAGAAATTGATAATTTTCTACAACAGGCACAAGCTATTTTTCAATTTGATCAGGAAGGAAATAATGAAGAATTAAGAAAAAAAATAGCACAAGTCAATTATCAAACAAAAAAGCAGCTGGATCAGGGTTTATTGCAGAAGTTACAGGAAACTCTTTCCAAAAACACTATTCTGAATCAGCTCGACAGGTTGGAGCACCTTATTAATGAAAGAATTGATAAGTTGGCTAACCAATATGTAGTGACCAAGAGTAATGAGTTCAATCAGCCATTGTCGGACAGTGATCTCTCGCTTATCTCCAATTTCGAATTACTTTCCTTTGAAATAGAGCCAAAATTAAATGATGATCTGGAAAATCTTAAGAGCAGAATTTTCCAGAAAATGGGTGAGCTTCTTATTTTAGTAGGCGACATTGACGAAATGATTAGTTATATGCTTTCTACCGCAGATAACGCTTTGGATTCAGAAAATAAGCGGGTAGAAGCTATAAAAATTATTTCCGACGGATTTGTACGTGCTCAGAATAAATCTGAAGATGCAAAATTAATTTTAAATGAGATCATAAGTGAATGTAATAATGAGCTAAAAAAGATCATTCAGGAGATTGTAGTAAACCTGCAAGGACTTAAAGAAAATGAAAATGTTTCAGAATTACGACTAAGAATTAACAAAGCCAAGGCTTTTCAAAAATCGGAGGCCATTACTTTAAAAATAAAGACTGAGGCGATAAAACTCTTCACAGTTGGCAGAAAACATATTTTGATCTCATTTGCCAAGGTAATTTCATTAAAAGATGAGTTAAGTAAGCGTTTTCTCGCTTCAGGAACCACTATTCAACCCAATAGAGCAGTTTCGGACTTCTTAAATGATTCTAACAGCATTATAGATAAGTTACCTACCATTTACAAAAGACTATATGCTATCGAGCCTTTGAATGATACTATTCTATTTGAAGGAAGAGTAGAGGAAATTTTGCGTTTAGAGCAAGCTTATGATGCTTGGGAGGCGGGAAAATATGCTTCAGTGCTTTTAACAGGTGAAAAGTGGAGCGGTTTAACCTCGCTTATCAATTTTGCTATAAAGGACTTAAAGTTGCCATACACCCCTCTTCGATACACATTTAAAGAAAATAATGCAGATGTAGAAATGCTTACTCAGGCATTTACTGAAGTATTACAAAACGATGAATTAACTGATGTGACAAGTATTATTCAGCATTTAAATGATGGCAGTAAAAGGGTTATTATTCTGGAAGATTTGCAAAACCTTTTTCTAAGAGTAATGTATGGTCAAAAAGCACTGAACGCGCTCATAGAAATTATTACTGCAACTCAGCGGAATATATTTTGGGTTACTTCCATGTCGGTTTACACTTTCCAATACCTGGAGAGATCTATTAAAATGAGCGCTTTCTTCAGTTATCATATTCCGCTACTGGCAATGAAACCAGAAAATATAAGCCAATTAATTATTAAAAGAAACAGAATTAGTGGTTTTAAAATAGAATTTGAAGCTTCAGAAAGAGATTTAAATGATAAAAAATTCAGGAAATTGAATGAATCGGAAAGACAGGTATATCTTAAGGAAAGGTTTTTTAAAGAATTGAATAATTTTGCTAAAAGCAATATTAGTATGGCTTTAATGTACTGGTTGCTTTCTACTAAAAAAGTGAGCGGGCATAGCATTGTCATCAAAAATTTCCAAAAACCGGATCTTAGCTTTTTATCTTCTCTGCAGTCTGACAGGGTTTTTATTTTGCAGACACTTGTAATGCATGATGGCCTTGATGAGAAGCAGGTGGCTATGGTTTTATCTATGGATGCTCAAAAAGTACGGTTTCTCTTGTTAGAAATGCTGGAAGATGGTATTCTGTTTGTGCAAAACAATATTTATATGATAAATCCGATAGTGTACAGGAACACTGTAATGCTCTTAAAAGGTAAAAATATGTTGATCGCTCAATAAATGTATTCAATGATATAAATTACAATGGTTTGATCTAAATTTATGAAATATTAATAAACTATAATATGTGAAGCAAAGATGTGCAATCTACCTTAAAGTTGTAGAGCAATTGCATCGAAGGGCGTATTCAAAAGCAATTAGTTATAAATGAAAATACTACAGGTTTATTTTACAATTCTATTTTTAGCTATTAGTTGGCAATCAAATGCACAGCAGGATAGCTCAGTTTTATTGAGTGATACAATTCAAATTGTAAAAGAAGACTCATTGCCTATAGTTGAAAAGATTACAGTTAAGAGATATACAAAACAGCCCATCCCTAAAACTATTGCCTTTGCTCCACCTGAAGTAAAGCAGCTTTTTGCCGACACTTTCAAGATTCAGCCACGAAAAGTTATTAAATCTCCTACAATTGATCAGGATAGTCTGCTCATCAGTCAGAAAATCAGTGATTCTGCTATCCATAGACTGGATTCTGTCTTAGAACAAGAGGATAAAGAACAATCTGAAATTGAAAGTGACAGTACAACAGCAAATGAAAGCGAGGAAGAAGAAATTCCTGATTTCAAAAAGTTCTTTTCTACAAACAATATCGTTTACAGTATTATTTTAATTCTAATAGGCTACGTATTTATTCGTGTTGTAACCTATATTTTAGATGCCGTTGCAGAAAGAAGTACTACCTACAGAATTGCCTTCAAAGGTTCCATACCAATAGTAAAGATAGTCGGTTGGGTTATTATTATTACACTAATAATAATGGTTATTTTTCAACCAACAGCATCAACTATGCTTGCTTTTTCAGCTTCGGTAGGTGTTGCCATTGGTTTTGCCTCTCAAGATATTTTAAAGAATATTTTTGGTGGTATTGTTATTTTACTCGACAGGCCTTTTGTGTCTGGTGATAAAATTGAAGTTGATAAGTATTACGGTGAAGTGGTGGAAATCGGGCTGCGGTCTACTCGTATTGTAACACCAGATGATTCATTGGTGGCAGTACCCAATGCTGTAATGATGAATAGCTCTCTTTCTAACTCTAATAGTGGAGAGCCAAATTGCCAGGTGGTAGCTGAAATATACCTTCCTATTACTACTGATACTATAAAAGTAAGGCAAATTGCCACGCAAGCCGCTACAATTTCAAAATACATTTATCTCGAAAAACCCATCACAATTTTGTTTTTTAACGAAGTCAATAATAATCACTCCTACTATAAAATGAGAGTTAAGGCTTATGTAATGGATATTAGAGATGAATTCAAATTTAAAAGTGACTTAACAGAATTGGTAGTACGGGAATTAGTAAGTCAAAATATGCTGGACGGAAGCTTGAAAATTGGCTAATTTAATTGGAAACTGATTAAAATCGAGGACTAATTCACTAATATTGTTCTTTTAAATTTTTAGAATAAGAGTAATTGTAAAATCTATAACATGTATTTATTTGGTGCCAGCGGACATGGAAAAGTAATAGTAGATATATTATTATCAAATAATGTTCAGGTAATTGGTTTTTATGATGAAGATGAGGCCAAAAAAGAGCTCTGGGGCATTCCTGTTATCGGGAAGACCAGAGATTTCAAAAGTAACAACACAAATTGCATAGTTGCCATTGGTGATAATGCCACCAGGAAAAAAGTAGTTGATTTAATTAGTGCTAATTTTGGGCAGGCTATCCACAGGAGTGCTATTGTGGGTTCTCATGTACAAATTGGAGCGGGAACCGTAATAATGCCTGGTGCTGTTATTAATGCAGATACGAAAGTAGGTGAGCATGTTGTTATCAATACTTCAGCCAGCGTAGATCACGATTGTAAAATTGACGATTTTGTTCATATTGCTCCAAATTCTTCGATTTGCGGAGGCGTAAATATAGGTGAGGGCACATTGATCGGTGCCGGAGCTACTATAATACCTCTAATTAACATTGGTAAATGGTGTGTAATTGGAGCAGGTACTGTAATTACAAAAGATATTCCGGATTATTCGGTAGTAGTAGGGAATCCGGGAAAAATCATAAAACAAACTAAAAATGACTGATATTGCTATTCTGGGTGCCGGGGGATTTGGTAGAGAAGTCAATTTGATTATTCAACAATTAATCAAAAAATATAATGACTATAACTTTCTGGGCTTTTTTGATGAAGTGGATAAAACGAAAGAATTTGGCAAGCTCTATTTAGGAGATTTAAACAGATTGAATAGTTGGGAAGAAAGTATCGCTATATCCGTAGCTGTAGGTGATGGAAGACTAAGAAAGGATCTGGTTAATAGAATCACTAATAAAAAGATTCATTATGCAAAACTCATTTCACCATTTGCTATCCTGAATGATGTGATGGAGATAGGAAGAGGGAGCATCATATGTGCTGGGGCCAATTTTACGACAAATATTAAAGTGGATGATTTTGTAGTTGTTAATTTAAATGCAACTATTGGTCATGACTGCCATTTGTCAGATTATAGTTCGGTGATGCCCGGTGCCAACCTGGCTGGTAATGTTTTGCTCAAAAATGCTGCGTTTGTAGGTTCTGGTGCTAATGTTCTTAATGGAATAATACTTGGTGAATCATCGATATTGGGAGCAGGAGCGGTGCTCACAACAGATTTAAACAGTCACAAAACGGCCATCGGAATACCTGCTAAAATTAAATAGTTCATGAGTTTATATCAGGATTTCAAACCTTCCATATTATTTTTAGCTAAGTTCATTGGTTTATATATTGTGCTAAATATTGCCTACGGTTTTTACCTTGATGCTTCAAAAGGAGAGGCTGATATAATGACTCAGTGGGTAACTGCGCAGACAGCAGCAGTAATTGATACTTATGAAGATGATATCAGTACAGGTCCGAAGGGTGATTTAAAAAGCGTTTTTATTTTTAAGGCTAAAGATGCCGTTTTATCTGTCTATGAAGGCTGCAATGGCCTTAATGTAATGGTAATTTTCGTTTCATTTTTAATAGCCTACGGAAAGGTTGGAAAAAAAATGCTGTGGTTTATGCCATTAGGTCTTCTTGTTATTCATTTATTTAATTTATTGCGTATTGTTCTACTTTTTCATGTTACGCTTTCTATGCCTGACATCCTCTATTTTAGTCATAAATACCTGTTTACTGCTTTTATTTATATAGCAGTGTTTGGCATGTGGGCACTTTGGATTTTTAAAGTAAATGAAAAGTAAGGAGCTTCTTCAGCCCGATAGATCCCTCAGAGTTGTCCTGATAGTGATATCTTGCATTAGTTTAGGTATTGTTTTTTTGGGTCAAAGATGGGATTATAGTGCAATATTTGGTTTGAATTCAAATCATCAGGTTCAATTTATCTTTAACAGGATCTTTCGATTCTTAATTAATGACAATTTGGTGTTGTTGCTCATTTATGCAATTTTTTATGATAAGAAATATGTGAAATTTGGGTTGGCAGTAGAAGCTGTTGGATTTTTCTTTTTACTTATCCCTTATTTTATCCTGAAATATAGCTTTGAGGTAAATCCCATGTATATAAGTTTCATACATCGTTTAATCATTAACCCAACCTTAATGGTTCTATTAATACCAGCTATTTACATCCAACAGAATACCAAGAGCCAGAACTATTAAAGTGATTCACAAATTCATAATATGAACCGCTGCTATACCGGCAGTTTCTGTGCGTAAGCGACTTTTTCCAAGACTAACGATCTCAAAACCAGCTGACTTTGCTTTTTCAACTTCCTTCTCGCTAAAATCACCCTCAGGACCGATTAGAATTAAGACATCCTGATCTCCCTTTAATTTGTTTTTGAAATGAACAGGATTTTCGAAATCAACATATGCCAGACATTTTACATCAGCCTGTGATTGATTGATAAAGTCTTCAAAAACCATCATCTCGTTTATAACAGGTAGAGTTGCTTTGCCAGATTGCTTCATAGCACTTATAGCTTTTTTCTCTAACCTGTCTAATTTCAATACCTTTCGCTCAGAGTGATAGCAATTTAAAAAACTGATATGATCGATTCCTAATTCTACAGCCTTCTCAATAAACCATTCCATTCTGTCCAGATTCTTGGTAGGTGAGATGGCAATATGCCGTGTATATGGATGCAGATTTTCAGTTGTTTTTTTCATAATTTGAAAACCACATTTCTTATGATTAGCATCCGTTATCTTTCCTTCATAAAAGTTCCCCTTGCCATCAATGAGGTGGATAATATCTCCATTCTGTTTTCTGAGCACCTTTACACAGTGTTTAGATTCTTCCAGATCAAGTGTATTTACCTTTGGCAGCAGTGGCTGATAGAATAAAATCATACCCAAAACTAAATAAAACTTAGCAATTCGGGGTATCAAACTCTTTAATTTAAAATCTTCATTTTTTCAGGTTGAATACAAACTGAGAAATACATTTTTTAATTAGCCTTATTCCTTTATTTTTGTGCCTTTCTGAAAATATTCTATGGATTATATTAGAGGGCTTATTGGATTGCTGGTTTTGGTGGGGTTTGCTTACTTATTTTCAGTAAATAAAAGGAAAATCGACTGGCGTTTAGTAGCTACTGGTTTATTGCTGCAAATTATCTTTGGTTTGCTCATCACCAAAGTAGATTTTGTAGAATTGCTGTTTAAAAAAGTATCTGATGCATTCGTGATATTTTTAAGTTTTTCAGGAGATGGTGCAAGATTTCTATTCGGTGATCTGGCCGGAAATTCCTTCGGTTTTATTTTTGCTTTCCAGGTGCTCCCTACAGTAATATTCTTTTCAACCGTTACAGCAGGTCTTTATTACCTGGGTATACTTCAAAAAATTGTATTTGGCATAGCCTGGGTGATGTCGCGCACTATGAGGTTATCCGGGGCTGAAAGTTTATCGGCCGCAGGAAATATCTTTTTGGGACAAACTGAAGCTCCTCTTTTAGTGAGGCCTTTTGTAGCAAATATGACCCGCTCTGAATTAATGTGTTTGATGACAGGAGGGATGGCCACCATTGCCGGTGGGGTTTTAGCAGGCTATGTTGCTTTTTTGGGTGGAGATGATCCTGCTCAGCAGTCAAAATTTGCTTCCTATCTTTTAAGTGCTTCTATCATGAATGCTCCGGCAGCCATTGTCATCGCTAAGATCCTTATTCCTGAAACAAATCCTGAAGGGATTGACGATAAATTACAGGTTAGTCAGGAAAAAATGGGAGTAAATCTCATAGATGCGCTGTCCAGAGGGGCTGCTGATGGATTGAAACTTGCTTTAAACATTGGTGGTATGCTTTTGGCATTTATTGCTGTAATAGCAGCGTTAAATTATTTTCTTGCTAATGTGGTAGGTGATTTAACTGGTCTCAATGAGTTCGTAGTAAGTTCAACCAACGGTACCTTTAGTGCATTTAGCTTAGAATATATTTTAGGCCAGGCATTCAGGCTTTTTGCATTTGCCATGGGTGTGGAATGGAAAGATACCTTAGCGGTAGGTAGCCTTTTAGGTCAAAAAACCGTTATTAATGAATTTGTTGCTTACTTAAGCTTGGCAGATTTGAAAGAAGCTTCTGCTTTAAGTAATAAATCAATCATAATAGCCACTTATGCCTTATGTGGTTTTTCTAACTTCAGTTCTATAGCAATTCAAGTAGGAGGAATAGGAGGAATGGCTCCTAATCAGCAAGGGAATTTATCCAAGCTGGGCATGAGGGCTCTTCTAGCTGCTACTTTAGCCTGTATGATGACTGCAACCATTGCTGGAGCCTTAGTGGAATAGTTCAACCTTTCTTTTAATTATCATACGTGAAATCTCAAAATTGATTTTTGATAAGATTAATTTAATAAATCTACTTTTCGTTTGCAATTTATCATTTATGTTTACGTTCGTTAACAATATTAAGGTGTTGTCTCTGAATTTTAACCGTACGAACCACTCTGTATGCAAAAATTTTTACTGCTTGGATTATTAAGTTTGCTGATCACTTTAACCCAATTAAAGGCCCAAAATCGAATTAGCGGATATATTAAGGATGCAGAAACAGGTGAGAGTCTGATAGGCGCTAATATATGGCAACCCTCACTAAAAATAGGAACTGCTACTAACACTTTTGGCTTCTATAGCTTGGGTTTGCCCAATGATACTGCCACAATTGAAGTGTCTTATGTAGGCTATGAACCTATAAAATTGTTTGTAAAACTGGAAAGTGATAGTACACTTAATTTCAAGTTATCACTGTCAGATGCGCTGTCCGAAGTGGTGGTGAAAGGCAGCAGACCAAATCTGGAGCTTACAAAAATGAGCAGTATGAAAATTCAGGCTACTCAAATAAAAAGTATTCCTGCACTACTAGGTGAAGTTGATGTAATGAAAGCCATTCAATTAATGCCTGGTGTACAAGGTGGGACGGAAGGTAGCAGTGGCATATATGTAAGAGGTGGAGGACCGGATCAGAATTTGATTCTTTTGGATGGCGTACCAGTTTATAATGCCTCTCACTTATTTGGATTTTTTTCGGTCTTTAATGCGGATGCTATCAATACAGTAGATGTGATTAAAGGTGGATTTCCTGCCAGGTATGGTGGGAGATTATCCTCTGTTATTGATATAAGTATGAAAGAAGGTAATATGCAGAACTGGCAGGCAGAAGGTGGTATAGGTCTCATTTCTTCCAGATTGTCAGTGGAAGGTCCGCTTGTGAAAAATAAAGGCTCCATCATAGTATCTGCCAGAAGAACCTACATTGATGTATTAGCCAGACCCCTAATTCGAGCGGCAACGGAAGGTGATGGAGATTTAGGTTACTACTTCTATGATTTGAATGCAAAAGCCAATTATATACTCAGTGATAAAGACAGAATTTACATAAGTGCCTACTCAGGTTTGGACAAGTTTTATGCTAAAGATGAATATGAATACACTAGTGGTGGAACCAGTCACGGTTATGACGATGAGTATGGTATTAAATGGGGAAATATAACCACTGCTGCAAGATGGAATCATTTGTTTTCCAACAGGTTGTTTTTAAATACTACTGCTACCTACAGTCGGTATAATTTCCAGCTGTTCGAAGATTCAAAGAGCTTTACAAAAAATTCCAACACTGGTGAAGTCACTGAAGACAGTTACTATGCTGCATATAACTCTGGAATTCAGGATTATGGTTTGCGTTTCGATTTTGATTATTACCTCAATAACCAGCACTCTATCAAATTCGGAGCTAATTACATCTATCATATTTTTCAACCTGAAGCTTTTAATGTAGAAGGGGATTTTGATAGTGATTTTGAATTTCCCAATTCGCCTTCAATTTATGGTAATGAATATGCCGTTTATATAGAGGACGAGTTTGAACCTGTAAAAAAACTGAAAATCAATGCAGGAATCCATGCTTCAGCTTTTTATGTAAATCAAAAATGGTATCCCTCTTTTCAACCAAGAATTAGCAGCAGATACCTAATTAATGAAAAGCTATCTGTAAAAGCCTCATATGCTGAAATGGCTCAATTTCTTCATTTATTGACAAATTCAGGAATTGGTTTACCTACAGATTTATGGGTTCCTGTCACAGAAAATATTAAACCGCAGTTATCCCAACAAACTGCTATTGGAATCTCATCATTACTGGGAAAGGGGAAATATGAAGCGAGTATTGAGGCCTACTATAAGGATATGAAAAACCTGATTGAATACCGCGAAGGGTCCAATTTCCTGGAGGTTGCGGACTCCTGGGAAAATAAAGTAACCACAGGAGACGGTTGGAGCTATGGGTCGGAGTTTTTATTGAGAAAAAATGAAGGTAAACTGAGCGGCTGGATAGGCTATACATTGTCCTGGAATTACAGACAGTTTGATGATTTAAATTTTGGGAAAGTTTATCCCTATAAATATGACAGAAGACATGACATCAGTATTGTTGCTAATTATAAGGTCAGCGAAAAGTTTGAAATTGGAGGTACCTGGGTATATGGTACCGGAAATGCTATTACTATACCTATTGCTCGTTATCCAGCTTTAAAAACTAACAATAATTCTCAAGGTGAACCTCAGTATGAATATTATGGATTTAATGAAGATGTATATCAGTACAGTGATAGAAATGCATATAGAATGCCATCTTATCATCGTATGGACATCGGCTTAACATGGCATAAGAAAAAGAAATGGGGCGAAGCCAGCTGGAATGTAAGCGTATATAATTTGTACAACAGGCAAAATCCATTTTTTATAGATACACAAATTAATGAAAATGGAGAAACGGGATTTTATCAGGTGAGTCTTTTTCAGTTAATTCCTTCAGTAAGTTACAGCTTTAAAATATTTCCCAATGATAGAAAATAAAATAAACTATATAGCATTAGTGCTTTTAATCAGCCTTTTTTCATGTGAAAAAGACATTGAGATTGAAGTAGAGGAAGGAGTGAATAAAATGGTTTTAAATGCGTGGTTAGAAGAGGGAGAAATACCTGAATTAAAGATCTATAATTCAGTATTTATTTTTGATCAAAAGAAGAGTGGCGTAATAGGTGATGCTTCAGTCAATTTATTTTCCAAAGGTAATTTAGTAGGAGAATTAGTTTATGATGGTGATAAAAAGCTTTACACTAACAGAGACGTATTAATTGCTGAAAATACTAACTATGAAGTTGTAGTGGAACAGTCAAAGTACGGAACTGTATCTAGTTCTGTTGATATGCCGCGCGACCTATCTTCTGAAGAAGTGGAACTTAAATATGTAAATTTTTTAACTGAAGAAAACCAGTATCAGAACTATGCTGGAGAGGTGCAAGTTAGCATTAAGGATCCTGCAGGAGAGAGAAATTATTACTTAATAAGAGTAAAGTCATTAGAAGAAAATTGGAACGCCTATGACGATGCTGATACGGTTTATACATATCATTATTGGAATAGCTTTAATACCAACGACAATCAAATTCAATTAATCTATCAACCAGGTGGGGGTGATTTAATGCTGTTAAGTGATGAAATTTTTAATGGTGGCACTTACTCTTTTGCATTGAGTAGTTATAATGATTTGAGAAAATATGAGTATGCTCAGGATTCTACTAGTTACACGAAGAGATATCATCAGATTCAGCTTTATTTAGTAAATGAAGCATTTTACAGGTATTATGTTTCTTTAGAAAACAATAGATATCCAGACGTATTCACTGAACCCACTCAAGTATATTCTAATATAGAAAATGGATATGGTATAATTGGAGCCTCTACAAAGCACCTCAAAGATATCGAGGAAACTTATAGTTTTGATTAATTTCTAATACCAAATAGTACGAGGAAAACGCTACCGTATAAATGTGTGGGGATCGAGACATATTTCTTTAAAATGCGAGAGCTCTGAAGCACTGCAAACTCCAGGAAAGTCACCTTTTCTGCCTTGCATATTATTAATTACTTGAAAATGCAGGTGTGGTGGCCAGTCACCATTTTCTGGATAGGGACCAATCTCACAAAATATTTCTCCTTTTTGTATAGTTTTACCTTCCTCTAAGTTTTTTAAACTTGAGGTGCTTAAATGACCGTACAAGGTAAAGAAGGAAGTCCTTTTCCATGAATGCTCCAAGATAATGGTGGGTCCATAATCCCCAAAGTTGTCATTATTAGCATAACTATGGATTTGGGCATCAAAAGGACAGTAAATAGGTTGGCCAGCTTGAGCCCATATGTCAATTCCCAAATGAAAGCAACGTGATTCTCCCTGCTGAAAATGTTCACTTCTTCTGTAAATCACCCTATTCTCCAAATAACCACCATAACCAAAATTTTTATCAGCTTGCTTCAAAAGATCAAAAATATAGTCATTGAAAATGGCTGTATTTTTTAAATCTACTTCACTCAGACTAGCATTGGCTGAAGTAAAGTCCATTTTAAGACTATTATGAGAAGTCAATGGTGTTCCCATTACAGGAAAAAAAGATTTTTCTGGAATATCTAGAATCATAAATGAAATGTTTGGAGGTTTAGCGGCTTCAAATTACTATAATTAATGCTTCTAGAACAAGAAATGATTGTCCTCAGATTGGTCGTAATAATACACTGAGTCATAAAATAAGAAAGACTGCTGAAAATCCTTTGCAGAATTTCACAACAGTCGATCAAAATTAAAACAACAAAACAATCTTATATATTATCTTTAACTATCAGGGTTTTGGTTAATATTTCTTTATTAATTCGAAAATCACACTTTTGCCAAATTTGGTGTAGGTGCTCCAGCCATTATCTCCTCATTAGCATATTCCTCAAACTTTTTAAAATTCTCGTTAAACTCCCCCGCTAATTTATTAGCCATTTGATAATACCCTTTATCGTTTTTCCAGGTCTCTCTTGGACTCAAAACCTCTGATGGAATATTCGGACAGGTTGCAGGTATAGCACATCCAAAGATGGAGTGGTTTCTATAACCGACATCGTCAAGCCCTCCATTTAAAGCTGCTGAAATCATAGCGCGCGTATATTTAAGCTTCATTCTGGAACCTACTCCATAAGGTCCACCAGACCAGCCGGTATTCACCAACCATACGTTTACTTTATTTTCATCCATTTTTTTACCTAGCATTTCTGCATATTGAGTAGGATGCAGCGGTAAAAACGGAGCACCAAAACAAGCAGAGAAAACCGTTTGAGGCTCAGTAACACCCGCCTCAGTGCCAGCGACTTTCGCAGTATAGCCAGATATAAAATGATACATAGCTTGTCCTTTGTTCAATTTTGAAATAGGAGGAAGTACACCATAGGCATCGCATGTTAAAAAGAAGATGTTTCTCGGAACGCCACCAATAGATGGAGAAACAGCGTTTTCTATATGATCGATAGGGTAGGCGGTACGCGTATTTTCAGTGACACTTACATTCTTATAATCCACTGTACGTGTTCCCTCAAGGAATCTGGTATTTTCTACTATAGCACCGAACTTAATGGCATCGAAAATTTGAGGCTCATTTTCTTTCGTCAGGTCAATGGTTTTAGCATAGCAACCTCCTTCAAAGTTGAAAACACCCTGATTAGTCCAACCATGTTCATCATCACCAATTAGTCCTCTGTTTTCATCAGCAGACAAAGTCGTTTTTCCTGTACCTGAAAGTCCGAAGAATATGGCGGTATCTCCATCAGCTTTTTCACTCATATTTGCTGAACAGTGCATAGACAATACATTATGATCAGTTGGAAGCGTGAAGTTCAACACAGAAAAAATACCCTTTTTCATTTCGCCGGCATATCCCGTTCCACCAATAAGAATAATATTCTTAGAAAAGTTGACTATAGCAAAATTCTTTTGACGGGTGCCATCCACTTCAGGATCTGCTTCAAACTCAGGCGCATTAATAATTGTAAAAGTAGGTTCAAAGCCTTCTAGTTTATATTTTTCAGGTCTCAGAAACATGTTGTAGCAAAACAAATTATGCCAAGCTTGCGTGTTTACTACTCGTAATTTTAATCGGTAGGTTTTATCAGCACCGGCATAAGCATCTCTTACATATATTCTCTTGCCAGTAAGGAATTTTAGCATTTTCTGGTGCAGTGCATCAAACTTATCAGCATCAAAAGGGATATTTACATTGCCCCACCATACTTTGTCTGCAGTTTTAGAATCTTTAACAATAAATTTATCCTTTGGCGATCTACCCGTAAATTTTCCGGTATCACACATTAATGCTCCAGTGTCTGTTAAAACTCCTTCTTTATTGAGGAGCGCGTGTTCCACTAATTCAGCAGGGGTAAGGTTCCAGTAGGCTTCACTTACATTTTGTAAGCCAAGACTTTCAAGTCCGGCAACAGAGGATTTTAATCCAAATTCCTTCATTATTTAACTAATATTTTAGAGATTGATTCGATTCTTGAGCACAAAGTTAAATAAAAATTAATGCTTAAAAAGTAATTTTATAAGTAATTGCAAACGATTGCAAAGTGTAAAATATACACTATCCCTCTATTTTAGCGCTATTTTGATCAATGGCTTGTTTTAATGGATTAGCCGTATTAGTTTTAGCCACTCGAAATTTTTAAGCTTAATAAACTATTAGATTATATGAGTTCAGATAAATCATTTTTTGGTCATCCGAAAGGTTTAGCCACCTTGTTCTTTACCGAATTTTGGGAACGTTTCAGTTACTATGGAATGCGTGCCTTATTGGTACTTTTTCTGGTAGATTCCATTGAAACAGGTGGTTTTGGGTTGGATGACAAATCTGCCAATGCTATATACGGGCTGTACACTATGTTCGTATATTTGCTAGCGCTCCCTGGTGGGTGGCTGGCAGATAGGTTTTTCGGCTTACAAAAGGCCGTCTGGTATGGAGGAATTATTATTGCATGTGGTCACTTCGCGATGGCGATCCCTACTACCGAATTCTTTTTTGTAGGCTTATTGCTAATTGTAATTGGAACAGGCCTTCTTAAACCTAACATCAGCAGTATTGTAGGTGGACTATATAAAGATAATGAGCCTGCAAGAAGGGACGCAGGCTTTTCAATTTTTTATATGGGAATAAATTTAGGAGCAGTAATTGCTCCTTTAATCACTGGTTATCTGGGAGAAAATATTGACTGGCATTTAGGTTTTGCTGCGGCAGGGTTCGGAATGTTAATTGGAGTTATTCAATATAGAATTTCATCAAAGTCGTTAGGTAACATCGGCCTTGAGCCTGAAGGTTTTGATCCTGCCAGTCAAAAGCAAATTGTTTTTAGAAGAAGGGTGAAATATGGACTTTTTGCGTTTTTAGGTGGTCTCATACTCCTGGTTTTATTGACTACTCTTGGCTATATAAATATTGATGTAGTGAGTGTGGCTAATGTAGCCTTTTATGTGGTAGCCATTGTCTTAGCATTGTTCTTTATTGCCATTTATTCCTTCGGCGGATTGAATAAAGATGAAAAGAAAAAAATAGGAGCTATAGCTATACTTTTAGTGTTCTCAGCCATATTTTGGTCTGGTTTTGAGCAGGCTGGCTCATCTTTGAATTTATTTGCTGAACGATATACAGATCGTATGATAGGAGGGTGGGAGATGCCCGCCTCTTTCCTACAAAGTGCCAATCCACTATTCATCATCATATTGTCTCCGGTTTTTGGATGGCTATGGATTCAATTGGCTAAAAGAAACCTTAACCCAAGTATTCCTTTAAAATTTGCATTAGGTCTTATTTTCTTAGGGTTGGGATTTGCAACTATGATTTTTGCTGCCAACCTCTTACTTACGGTTGATGCTGTTCTACCAACGTGGTTATTAATTACCTATTTCTTACATACAACAGGTGAGTTATTTCTAAGTCCTGTAGGTTTGAGTGCAGTGACAAAATTAGCGCCTAAACGTTTGGTAGGTCAGATGATGGGCGCATGGTTTATGTCTGTAGCATTCGGTAATCTTATTGCAGGGCTGGTTGCCGGTGAATTTGATAAGAATGCAATAGCTGAAGATCCTGGTTTACTACCGGATATCTTTCAATTCATTACACTTTTTATCATAGGTGCAGGAATTATAGCTGTAATTTTTGTTCCAGCTATAAGAAAACTTACAGGTAATGTTCATTAACTAAATTTAAATTTTATCACTTTATTATTATATTTTTAAAAATTAATTGTAATTTGTATTTAATGATTATAGACTTGTTTCATTTAGGAGTATAGAATGATTAACACCATAGAAAAGTATCAGCAGTATAAAGACAATGAGAAGTTATTATTAGGGTATCAGGGTGAGATCACTGACAGTCTAACTACCAATTTGTTATCCTTAGCTGAAAACAAATTAGCTATGGTAGAATACAATTCCCGATTGAAGAAAAAAGTATTTCACATACTTGTAGAAGTTTTGCAAAATATTTATCATAATTTTAATAACTTATCTAAAGCTCCAAAGAGTTACCTGGATATTTTTATTATGATTGTTAAATCTAATGGCTCCTATGAAGTTGTATCAGGAAATTATATTTTAAAAAACCAAACAGAGAAACTAGAGAAAAGGATAGACGAAGTAAATCAAATGGAAGATGATTTACTCAGAGGGGAGTATCGTAAAAAATTAGACGATGGAGTTATATCTGTTGAAGGAAGGGCCGGTTTGGGAATTATGGATATGGTCCGCAAGTCTGGAAGTCCTTTGGAATATAACTTTCTACAAGTAGATAATAAATTTTCTTTTTTTAGCTTGAAAGTAACTATCAAAAACCAGTAAAAATACGTAAAAAAATCATGGAGGCTTATTACTTAGAAGCAACACCGAAAACACCAAAAATTGATTTTAATCCTGAAGAAAATTCATTTGTTATCTCCGGACGATCAATACCTGAAAATTCTATCGAGTTTTATAGGCCATTGCTCGATTGGTTAGAGAATTACAAACATAATACCAAAAAATCTATTAATTTTGACGTGCGGCTTGAATACTTCAATACAAGTTCATCGAAGTGCCTGGTAGAAATTTTCCGTAAGTTAGAGAAAATTCAAAATTCAGGACATGAATTTACCATTAATTGGTATTACGATGAAGAAGATGAAGACATGCAGGAATCTGGTGAGGACTTTAAAGATATCATAAAAATGCCTTTCCGGATGATTCAAAATAAAGAGTAACCCTATATGGCAAAAGGAATCGTTCAGTCAGATGTTTTTCAAGCAGAAATAGATTTTCTCAATGAAGTAAGAGCTTTAGCTGAAAACGATAGTATCCCGCCAGAAACTGTCAAAGATAATTATAAGGCGCTTTGCGTAAAGTATGAAAGATTGATTGGAGAAGCAAAACTATTGACATCTGTAAGTGATAGACTTCATTCAAAGCTTAACGAAGCCAACGAAAAATTAAAAAGGCAATCCGATGAAATTAATAAAATTAATGATGACTTAAAGGTCAATAATAATTTATTGCAAGATACTATTGATCAGTTGGTGAAGGCAAAAGTAGGTAGGAAAGCGTCATCTATTGTATTGCTAATAGCAATTATTCTATTTATTATCTCAGAGGGTGTATTAGAGCCATTTGTAGAGCAAAAAGTTGGTAACGAACAGATAGGATTTGTGTTTAAATTAGGAATAGCCATACTACTTAAACCTATTGATGTTCTGGTTGAACGCTACATGATGCGAAAAGCCTTAAAAGATAGAAACGCAGCACGAATTATTCTTAACAAGGATTGACATCTCCTTATTTGACAGTACAATTCAATTAACCTTTCTTGTCAAGCTCAAAAAACAGCTTATCTAATTCCTCATTGCTTTATTTATCTGATTTAAATATTTTAGTTCCAGCTGGTTAAAATATGCTGAACTTAGTAATTATCAATTAATGAGGTACTTTTAAATACTCTGGGTGGTTTATGTAAAGTTGACATCATTGATTCAACCACTTTTCATTTTTCTTCTTATTTTTAAGCCGTGCTTGAACAAAAACTAGAAAATAGAAACATCAAACCAACAGCAATGCGACTTTTGGTATTTAGAACGTTGGTGGAATCAGGTGCAGCCATAAGTCTGAGTGACCTGGAGGCCAAATTTGAGAGAGCTGATAAAGCAACTCTTTACCGCACACTAAAAACATTCGATGAAAAAAAGCTGATTCATGGCGTTAATGATGGTATCGGTGCTGTGAAGTATGCTTTATGTGAAGAAGGATGTGAGTGTAAGCCAGAAGATCAACACGTTCATTTTCATTGTGTTAAATGTGGAGAAACTTATTGCCTGACTCAATCTAAAATTCCTCAAACAAAAATTCCCACCGGTTTTAGGCCTGCCAGTGCCACTATGGTGTATAAAGGCATTTGTGCTAATTGTCCATAGAAACTTTGCAACCAAGTTGCACTGCTGTTTCCTTATTATTGCGTAGTGAGATTTTAAGCTGTTATGCTGTGATTATTTTTAAGTGGTCTATCGATACAATAAAATTACTCCAGCACATTTGAATCACTCATTTAAATTTTTTGAAAGTAACTCGCTTCTAAACATTGTAATTTTTAGTATTATGGAAATAAATACAAGAATGGCCATAAAGCTCCAGCCATATTATTATGAGGAGTTAGATCACTCTAAACGGTTTTTTCATCTGGGTGACTTTCAAAAATCCTGGTATCATTTAGAGCGAGCTCATGTAATTGGACAATCATATCCGTGGCAACACAGTTATGCACATTGGAAGATGTTGCTCTTTGGTTTCCATATTAAAAACTCAAAAGAAATCATTGGGCAAATTCCCAGATTGCTATTTGGAGGTACTAAGTCATTTGTAGGAAAAGTACCTGTAGGAAATACTGGAGGTGCTGATATTCCCCCATTAAAATCTCTACCTATCTGTACTGAACTACAAACAATTTTCAAAGAAGCAGATATCACAAATTATGAATGATGAGGATGGCCACAATCTTGCTTGTTTAAAAGTTCCTGTTTTCTCAGTCTTCTTTTTACAGTAGTAATTGAAGAGTAGCGCACATGTGCTTTAGCAATTATTCATAAGCAATGCATAATTTCCTACGTAAAACATTAGCTGCGAAATTAACAAAGTGATTAAGGAGCAGAATAAAGTACACGTATTAGAGGATGCTAACTAATTTTGTAAGTAGCGGATCTCATTTTGGAATTATTCCCTACTAGACTTTCTTTTAGGACTAAATCTGTCGATTAATATTGTGCAATACCTACAGTTTTTATCAGAGGTATTGAAACATTCACTTTACATCAATTTTTACCTTTTAGATTAGCAATTTCAGCTTTCAGCTTCGTATTTTCGTCATCAGTTTTTTTAAGAGAAGTTATATCTTTCGATACTGTTGATATACCAATCACATTTTGAAGATTGTCAAGTATTGGCTCAATTCTCGTTTCCATTATAATTTTACCAGAAGCTAGTTCATTTACTTCCTCAAATCTTAATCTTTCCCCAGATATGGCTTTATCATATCGTGTTTTCCATAGTTCTAATTGATCTGGTGGGAGTATTTTCAAAACATTCATGCCAGGTTGAATATCTAAGCCGGAATCTTTAATTCTGTTTTTTAATACATCATTCACCACTAAGATGTCGTAATTTGTGTCAGTTGCAAAATAGCTATCTTCAGTATTATTGATCAAGCCGTCTAATACAAATTCTCTTTCCTTCATTTTAGAAGCTACTTCATCTTTTTGTAATTCTAGAGTTTTCTGCTTAGTAATATCTCGGGAGAAAATAGTCGCTCCTGATATGGTCCTATTACTCTCTTTAATAGGATGTATATCGTAGTGTCGGTAGCTGTCTTCGCCTTTCACACTACTTTTGATTGTGAAAGATAGTTTTTCACCTGCAAATGCTCTATCATAGTAGTCCTTCCATTCATCTCTTACTTCTCCCAACATTTCCAGAGCATTGCTGCCTTCTTGCATCTTTTCGTATTGAGTGCCTTTATACCTATTTTTAATAACCTGATTCATCACCAAAATAGTGTATTCTTTATCAATAAGAATAATTGAATCAGTGGTGTTGTTAATTAGAGCGTTTAACGTAGATTCCTTGGTTCCCATTTCTGCTTGTGCACGAGCCATTTCTTCTTGAGTTGCTTCCATTTCTTCCATGTTTTGGCGCATTTCTTCTTCTTGAGCCCTCATTTGCTCTGTCATGGATTGAGATTCCTCTAACAATACTTTGGTGCGCTCATTAGTTTTTGCATTGGCAATAGTGGAAGCAATATTTTCCCCCAATTTTTCAACAAATTCAATTCTGTATTTTGGTATGGGTTTAATAGAAGCTATTTCAACTACTCCTTTAATTACTTCATTAATTTTCAAGGGCACAATTAATATGCATCTGGGTAATGTTTCACCTAAACCAGATTTAATCTCTACATAACCTTCAGGCACTTCAGTTAAGTATATTGTGTCTCCTTCTTGAACAGACTGACCAACGAGCCCTTCTCCAATCCTAATTTCTTTATTTAATCTCTTTCTTCTTTCAAAGGCATATGCTGCCTCAAGTATGATCTTAGGATCTTCATTATCATCTGGCTCAGTAAGCACAAACAATGCACCTTGATTAGCCTCCATATACTTCACCAATTGAGAAATTATTTGATAGGATAGTTCCTCAATATTGTCATTATTATTTCTTAAAATTTCTGCAAAATTTGCCAACCCTTCAGTTACCCAATTTCTTTCTTTGTCCGCAATTGCCGATTTCTGCATTTGATCACGCATTTTCAAGAGGGAATTAGCCAATGAATTATTTTGGCTTCTTTCATCTATTCCTTCATAAGTAGCGTCTAATTTACCTTCACCAATTTTTGTTGTGAAATTGGTAGCGTTCTTTAATATATTAGCGAGCGAATTAATGTTTTTTGTGACATAACCCAATTCATTCTTGCTGTCATACTCAATGGTATTGCTCAAATTTCCTGTTGCTAAATCACGCGTGGTAACTGAAATTTTATGAACGGGACCTAAAATCAAATATCTGATTACCAAATAAATACAGAAAATTAAGAATAAGATATAAGTGATAAGTACTATTGTGGCTATATTTTGTTGATTTTCTTCCTTTGCATTAATACTGTCTACTGTTTTCTTTATTGAGCTAGCTTGCTTACTTATTAAAGCGTAAATCTTTTGTAATTCAGACGACATCTCTCCCAATGATCCCTGACCATCTTTCCAGGAAAAAATTAGTGACTTATATCTGTTCCAGGGCTCTCTTAATTTCTCTAACTGTGCGGCAAGTTCATCATCTGCTTTACTTATTTTTACATCTTCTTGCAGAAACTCCCCTCCATTTTCAAATTTGTAAATAATATTTTCTACTTCACTGATTTTATTCTCAACATTTCCTGCATTTTTTTCCAGCATATCAGGGTGCAAAGGAAGAATAAGAGTGTTTAAATTGCCAAGCTTTTCAGTGCGTAATAAGCTTTCCTGATTGAAACCAAATTGTGTAATTACTAAATAACATCCACAGGCTAACAGAATGGTAGCAGCTCCAAGCGCATAAGTAATGTTCCTAATTTTCCAATTATAAAACTTCTTTTTTAGTTTTCCCATTATCGTTATTTGTACAATGTTTAATTATTTAATCTCCTGTATAATAAAATCAATTGCCTGATCTAGTGAATTAAATCTTATATAAAATGCTTTAAAATATTTTCCTTCAAAATTGTCACAACCGTTTCCTGGCTCAAGGTGATAGATGAAAAACTTTTGACTGCGCTCATACAATTCATGTTGGTCTGCCTGACCTAGTAAATCAATTACATCGTTTTGAGATAAGCCCTTTAATTTTTCTTTCTGTGACAATAAAGTATCAATCACTTCAATTCTATAGCCCTCACAACCATGCTTGTCTTTTTTCCAATTATTTAAATCAATATTCTCTAATTCTGGTAGGGGAGTACAGCAAATAGTCAATAGAAAAGCAATAGAGCATAAATGATATTTTTTCATTATTGTATTTAAATAATGCTTGTAACTGATTTAGCAGAACTTTTAAATGAATAGAATATATGTATGGCAGATAAAAAAGAATAAGTCAGTATGCCATAAAAAGTCAACCCCACTCCAGCATCCAAAATTAGGAATGAAATTGTAAATGGAGTTACAAACAGTCGAAAAAATTCAAATGGAATTGCATATTTATTTTCCTCTAGTAGTAATCCGCAGGTGAGTACTCCAATTATGATCAAGCTAACAGCCAGCACTTGTTGAAAGTTATTGAAATTATCTGCCTGAAATAAGAAAAATGCTGTTCCAGCCAGAATAATAACATATTGAACGAATGCATATAGTGTGATTTTAGCGCTGGCTTTTTTATCAAATTTTCTGTCAGTTTTTTCATTTATTTCAGGAATAGGCATTTGTCCACCCATGTCTTCGGGTAACCATCCAGGTTTATTAAAGACGTAATTTAACTTGTTTTTTAAACCTTTCATACGTCTTATACCATAACTCATTTCAACATAATGCAGTAAATTCACCCATACAGGGTTCCAGCTTTCAGTCGGTTTGGTTATTCCGTAAGTTGGTCTCTCTTCTTCTTCCTGAAAAGTACCGAACATTCTATCCCATATGATGAAAACCCCTGCGTGATTTTTATCAATATATTTAGGGTTTCTGCCATGGTGAACGCGATGGTGGGATGGGGTATTCATAATCCACTCCACCGGACCGAGTTTTCCAATAGTTTCAGTATGTATCCAAAACTGATAAACTGTTACCAACCCTGACATTAAAACAAAACTTAAAGTATCAAACCCTATAATAGCAAGTGGCAGATAAAAAAAGAAGGTCCAGAAAATTTGAAAAGATCCTTGTCTTAAGGCAACAGAAAAATTGTAATCTTCGCTCTGGTGATGCACAACGTGTCCACCCCAAAACAGATTGATCTCGTGGCTTTTACGATGCGCCCAGTAATAAAAGAAATCTACTAAGACGAAAAGAATGATTAAGTTGTACCATGTAGGTAGAATTTCAAATATCGCAAAATTTTCAAAAATTAACTGATAAGCTGCAATGCTTACAATTTTAAAAAATATTCCAGTAACCTGTTGCGTAATTCCACAACTTATATTGGTTATTGCATCATTTAACCTGTAAATTTTATATTTTTTAACAGCCTGAATTGCCAGCTCTATACCTATTAAAGCAAAATAAACAGGAATGGATAGTATGACCGGATTAAAATTCATAAAATACAATTTTTCTACAACAGTTGTAATCTTGAGATTACTTCTCGAAATATAACATTTTGTACAAAAACATCCGAAAATTAATGTGAAATACTCGATAAAGACCTTATTTTTGCCCTCAAATATTTTCTATGGAAAGAATAGCTCGTGCATTTCTATTTGCAACAGGACTAATATATACCGCTTTACTCTTTTATGCTTATGCATATTTCGCTGATTTATCTTATGTAAAATTGAAATTAGGAGATGAATACTATCAATTCACAAACAATACCTTCTTTTATACAGGACTAATATTACCTATGATTAGCACTATAATATGTGTTGTACTGGGTGGATTATTAAAAAAGCAATCAGTTGGGCCAAAACATTATTTTAATAACGAACGGGCTCAAATAATGCTTTATAGTTGGAGTATCAGTTTAGGAGGGGCCTTTCATCTGTTTTATGCCACTTTGCTGACAATCGTCATTTTTATTAATAATGAAGAAGGATTTCAACAATCTGGATATGTTCCACTTTTATTCACAAGTTTAGCAATAATTGTCTTCTGGGTTATTTGGTTACCGCTCATCTTAAGAAAAAATAAATAAATTTTTCAGTAAGAATAGCCTATATATTGTCCAAGAAAAAGGACATCTAATCAACTCATTATCAAAATGATTTAGGGTAAGTATTCATGTATTACTTCACTGAATTTTATTGCCTAAACACACTATTTTAAGTGATTTCATTCTTTTTTGATTTCACCAAAAGCTTTAAAATTTGAAAAAGCTTTGTAATTTTAAAATTTGAGTCGGAATTAACATTCAAAGATTATAGCAGCAATGGCAGACGAATTTCAATATACCGAAGATAGTATTAAATCATTAGATTGGAGAGAACACATCAGGTTAAGGCCTGGTATGTATATCGGAAAATTAGGGGATGGTTCGTCTCCTGATGATGGTATTTATGTTCTGGTAAAGGAAGTTATTGACAATTCCATTGATGAACATATGATGGGTTATGGTAAAACTATCGAGGTAAAAATATCTGACCAAAGGGTAGAAATACGTGATTACGGAAGAGGAATCCCATTAGGTAAGGTTGTGGATTGTGTAAGTAAGATCAATACAGGAGGTAAATATGATTCATCAGCTTTTCAAAAATCAGTAGGATTAAATGGAGTCGGTACTAAGGCTGTTAACGCTCTTTCCGGCTATTTTAAAGTGCAAGCTTTCCGAGATGGTAAAAGCAAAATCGCTGAATTTGAAAAGGGCATCATTACAACTGATTCAGATATTACATCTTCCAGCGGCAGAAATGGTACTTTCATTGCTTTTGAGCCAGATTCTACTGTATTCAAAAATTATCATTTCATTCCAGGTTTTCTGGAAGAACAAATATGGAATTATGCCTTCTTAAATGCTGGTTTAACGATTAACTTCAATGGGGATAAATTCCATTCTGCCAGAGGGTTATACGACCTCTTGGAACGCAAGACAGATGAGGAAAATAATCGCTATCCTATCATTCAATTAAAAGGAGAAGACATAGAAATTGCGATGACCCACGCTACACAGTATGGAGAGGAATACTATTCTTTTGTTAATGGGCAAAATACCACGCAGGGGGGTACGCACCTTATTGCATTCAAGGAGGCTGTAGTTCGTACCATCCGTGATTTTTATGGAAAAAATTATGATCCCTCCGACATCAGGCAGAGTATAGTTGCTGCAGTGGCAGTGAGGGTACAAGAGCCTGTGTTCGAATCACAGACCAAAACTAAGCTGGGTTCTCAAAATGTGGCTCCTGATGGACCCACTATGCGAACATTCATCAATGATTTTGTTAAAAAAGCCTTGGACGATTATTTGCATAAAAACCCAGCAACCGCGGAGGCGCTTCAAAAGCGAATTATGCAATCTGAGAGAGAGCGAAAGGATATGGCCGGCATTAAAAAGCTTGCTAATGAAAGAGCTAAAAAGGCCAATTTACATAATAAAAAGCTAAGAGATTGTCGGATTCATTATGATACAAATCATGATAGAAGAGATGATACCATGATTTTCATCACAGAAGGTGATTCAGCATCAGGTTCTATCACAAAATCCCGAGATGTACAGACACAGGCTGTTTTCAGTTTAAGAGGTAAGCCTTTAAACTGCTTTGGTAAAACAAAGAAGTTGGTGTATGAAAATGAAGAGTTTAATCTGTTACAACATGCATTAAATATTGAAGAAGGATTAGAAGGTTTGCGCTACAGAAAAGTAATTATTGCCACAGATGCTGATGTGGATGGTATGCACATCCGTTTATTGCTGATGACTTTCTTCTTACAGTTTTTCCCTGATTTAGTAAGAGATGGCCACCTTTATATACTTGATACACCGCTCTTTAGAGTGCGTAATAAGAAGGAAACTATCTATTGCTATTCAGATGAAGAAAGGAGGGACGCCATCGCTAAGCTAGGTAGTAAACCGGAAATAACTCGTTTCAAAGGTTTAGGAGAAATTTCTCCTGACGAATTTGGTGCATTTATTGGTGAATTTATTAAACTCGATCCGATAATATTAAATAACCAAACTAAGATAAAGGATTTATTGAGCTTTTATATGGGAACTAATACTATGGAACGTCAGCTATTTATTATTGATAAACTGAGAGTAGAGAAAGATTTAGAGGAAGTGATTGCGGCAGTCTAACTCATTTATTGTAATATTTTTGCAAAAATGTATATTTTGTAATAAATTTACAATATGAAATACCATATTTTGATGGCAGATATCATGAAAAGCTCTGAATATGACGGGGCTAAGATAATGCCTGAATTTAAACGCATTGTGAATCAGCTAAATTTATCATATCAGACTGAAATTTTATCTCCTCTAACAATTACTTTGGGTGATGAATTTCAGGGGTTGATTAGTGATTTGGATAAGGCGATAGAACTGATTTTTAGCCTAGATCAATTGTTATTGGATCAGCCTTTTGATATGAGATATGTTCTAAATTTCGGTGAAATTCAAACAGCAATTAATAAACAGAATTCCTATGGCATGTTGGGAGAAGGTTTAACCTTTGCCCGGCAACAGTTGGAAAAAATGAAGGAAGCAGATCAGCGAATAGTAGTAAAAGGGTATGGCATTACAGGCGATAAATTATTAAATAAGGGCTTTCAGCTTTATAACTACTTTTATATGCAATGGTCTGCAAAGGAGCGCTTAATTGTGAAAGAATTTTTATCAGGCAAGCAGTACAAAGAGGTGGCAACTATTTTTGAAAAAGATAATTCCACTATGTGGCGTAAGGAAAAGAGTTTGAATATAACAGAATATAAAACGGCAAAGGAATTGATTCAACTTATATTAAAAGATGTATCTTAAAGGTATTCACATTGTGGGACTAATAGTACTGATAGAACTCTTTAGTATGGTCTTTTTCTGGCTTTTAGCCAGGTATAATAAAGGTTCCTTCGGACTTACAAGTGTTTTGAAAGGTATATTTGAGAGATTTTTTGTTGCCTATTCATTATATCTGGGCTATCCTCAGGTATTAACATTATTTGCTGCACTAAAAATAGCTACCAGAATTAAAGATGAGTCTAAGATCTCAAATGATTATTATTTTATTGGCAATTTGATTTCGATATCATTGGCCATCATTTATACAGAATTGATTAAATCATATATCCTTTAAAAGTAAAATGGAGGAAAACAACGAAAATAACGAACACGAAGAGCAACCTAACGGTGATGAGAAAGCAAAATTAACCAATGTAATTGCTGTTTCAGGCATGTACGAAAACTGGTTTTTAGATTATGCATCTTATGTAATTTTGGAGCGTGCCGTACCAGCCAATGAAGACGGGCTTAAACCT
This sequence comes from uncultured Cytophagales bacterium, assembly GCA_963803685.1. Taxonomy (GTDB): domain Bacteria; phylum Bacteroidota; class Bacteroidia; order Cytophagales; family Cyclobacteriaceae; genus Marivirga. The sequence continues at coordinate 4,083,837 of CAWDNW010000001.1, read as the reverse complement.
GTGCAGCGAAGAATTATGCATGCCATGAAAGAGATGGATGACGGTCGATTTAATAAGGTGGCTAACATCATTGGCCAAACCATGCAATATCATCCCCATGGTGACGCTTCTATAGGTGATGCCATCGTAAATTTGGGACAAAAAGAACTTTTGATTGAAACCCAGGGAAACTGGGGCGACATTCGCACAGGAGATAGCTCTGCTGCACCTCGTTACATTGAAGCAAGGCTTTCTAAATTTGCTTTAGATGTTGTTTTCAACCCCCAAACTACTGAATGGCAGCTCTCTTATGATGGAAGAAAAAGAGAGCCTGTCACGTTACCAGTTAAATTTCCATTATTATTAGCACAGGGTGTAGAAGGCATTGCAGTGGGTCTTTCCACTAAAATATTACCTCATAACTTTATTGAGTTGATAAATGGTTGCATTGATATCCTTAAAAATAAATCAGTGGAGATCTATCCTGATTTCCCAACAGGGGGAATGGCTGATTTCTCTGAATACCAGCAAGGCTTGAGAGGAAGTAGGGTACGTGTAAGAGCAAGAATTGAGGAAGGAGAAAAGAAAACACTGTTAATTAAAGACATTCCTTTTGGCACTACAACCACTGGTTTAATTGATTCCATCATAAAAGCCAATGATAAGGGAAAAATTAAGGTGAAAAAAGTGGTAGATAATACTGCCAAAGATGTAGAAATTGAAGTGCAATTAGCACCCGGTCAGTCACCTGATATAACCATTGATGCGCTTTACGCTTTCACAGATTGTGAAGTTTCAATTGCCCCGAACGCTTGTGTAATTATTGCTGACAAGCCTATCTTTTTACCTGTTAATGAGATACTTAAGAACAACGTAGACGATACGGTAGTCTTATTGCAATCTGAACTAGAAATTAGGAAAGCAGAACTGATGGAGAAAATACTGTTTTCTTCATTAGAGAAAATTTTCATTGAAAATAGAATTTATAGGGACATTGAGGAATGTGAAACCTGGGAAGCGGTCTTGAGCACGATAGATAAAGGTTTAGATCCATTTAAGCCACAATTTTACCGGGAGATTATTCAGGATGATATCCTAAAACTAACTGAAATTAAGATTAAGCGAATCTCCAAATTTGATAGTTTCAAGGCAGATGAAATTATGCGTAAAATGGAAGAAGAGCTTAAAGAAGTAGAGCATAACTTACTGCATATCACTGATTACGCTATTGCATACTTTAAGAAATTATTAGAGAAATACGGTAAGGGTCGTGAACGACAAACTGAAATAAGAAATTTTGACACAATCTCAGCCAACACTGTTGCGGCTAACAATCAAAAGCTGTACATCAATAGGGCAGAGGGCTTTATTGGTTATGGCATTAAGAAAGATGAGTTTGTTTGCGATTGCTCAGATTTAGATGATGTAATCATTTTCAGAAGGGATGGCGGTTATAAAGTAGTAAAAATTGATGAAAAGGTTTTTGTAGGAAAGGACATCATTCACGTGGATATTTTCCATAAAAATGATGAGCGTAAAATATATAATGCTGCTTACCTGGATGGAAAAACCGGCAGAACGATGGTCAAACGTTTTCAGGTACTTTCTGTCACCCGAGATCGGGAATATGATGTAACCAAGAGCGCTAAAGGGTCAAAAATTCTGTACTTAGCTGCCAGAGCTAATGGGGAAGCAGAAGTGATTAATGTCAAATTATCTCTATCCAGCAAAGCCAGGGTAAAGGTGTTTGATTTCGATTTTGCAGAGTTGGAAATTAAAGGCAGAGGGGCAGGAGGTAATATTTTAACAAAGTATCCTGTAAAGAAGATAGAGTTTAAGTTGCTGGGAGAAAGCAGCTTTGGAGGTTTGAAGGTGTATTACGACAAATCTATCGGTCGACTAAATACAGACGAGAGAGGAGACCTAATTGGCTCTTTTCATGGAGATGACAGCATCCTGATTATTAATAAAGAAGGATCTTACGAATTGAGCAACTATGAGTTAACCAACAGATTTGATGCTGATAAAGTACAGTTAATTCAGAAATTTGACCCTAAGAGGGTGATCTCCTGCGTGTATTTTGATGGTGCATCCAAGACCTATTTCGTAAAAAGATTCCAAATTGAAACACGCACATTAAATAAACCATTTGTTTTTATAAGCGAACATAAAAATTCTGAGCTGAAGGTGGTAACTACTTCGAAAGATCCACAAGTTGAAGTAGAATTTAGAAAAGGCAAAGGGCGTGATAAAGAAACTGCTATGTATGATTTTGACATGCTCATAGACGTAAAGGGATGGAAAGCGATAGGAAACAAACTTTCCCAATACGAAGTCACCAAAGTGAAATTAATTGCAGGAAGCAGTGAAGAAGATAATGAAAAGAAAGATTTTAGTCCAGGAGACTCTATAGATTTGAGTCTAAAAAAGGATGAAGATCAGTTAGGATTGTTTTAAAGGCTAGCAATGGATAGGAAACTTCAACAATTTCTGATTGAGAAATTCAGTAGTTTTTTATCTGAAGAAAGGAAAGGCACTATTGAAAAAGTCCTTGAAAACAGAACAGAATATATTCAAGTTGTTTTAGAGGATCTGATTGATCCGCATAACGTTAATGCTATATTAAGAACAGGAGAGTGCCTGGGTATTCAACATTATCACATTATAGAAAATAAATATCCTTTTAAAGTTGGAAGAGGTGTAAGCAAGGGTGCTACTAAATGGATTGATCTCCATCAGTATGGAGGGTGTGGAGCAGAAAATGCATCAAATGCTTTACATCAGCTGAAATCGCAAGGATATAAAATCTTAATCACAAGCGTTGATGTAGAAGAAATACCATTGCAGAGGATAGAGTTGGATCAACCAATTGCGCTGGTGTTTGGAAATGAAAAGGAAGGAGTTAGTCAACAGGCTAAGGACTTAGCAGATGGAAGCATTAAAATTCCTATTTACGGATTTACAGAAAGCTATAATGTTTCAGTAGCAGCGGCTATTCTTTTGCAAAATATAATTGAAAGGATGAAGGTAGAAGTAGGAAATTGGCAATTTTCTACAGAGATTTATCAAAAGTATCAGCTAAGCTGGCTTAGAAAATGTATGGCAAGGCCTGACTATTACCAAAACTATTTCGTTAAGGCTTTTCAATTGCAGAAGAACCATGATTAAATTCACAATCCGCATCATTTTAGGAATACTGATTACAGCACTTTTGTTTGCAATATTTAGTAATATATTAATCATCAGTAAAACCCAGAGTAAAATCTATCATAATATTTCTGAAGTTCCTAAAAGAGAATATGCACTCGTTTTAGGTACAAGCAAAAAAACTGTAAACGGCGAGTCTAACACATTTTTCGAAAACAGAATAATAGCTGCTTCTGAGTTGTTTAAACAAGGTAGAGTAAAGAAATTACTCTTAAGCGGTGATAATCGCACCAAATATTACAACGAGCCTAACGATATGCGTAAAGCTTTGCTGGAAAAGGGTATTCCAGAAAGTGCCATTCTTTTAGATACAGCCGGTTTCAGGACTATAGAAAGTGTACACAGATGCGCAACTGTATACAATCAGAGAGATATTGTAATTATTACCCAAGAATTTCATGCATTTCGTGCTTTATATATCAGTCAGTATTATGACATGAATGCCATAGCCTATTTAGCTGAGGAAGTGCCTATATACTCAGCTGCGAAAGTTAACATCAGAGAGTTTTTTGCCCGACCTAAAGCTATTTTTGATTTGTATTTTCCTTTGTAAACAGACGACATAAAACAAAATGGAAAATCATTAATGTTTAAATCTCTTTGTGATACAAGGGTTTGTACCAAGAGTTATTTTTACCAAATTTTCATTAATTCGACCCTTAGGATTAGTAGGGGGAGTAAAAGCGAATCAATCTTAGGATTACTATTCCAGACCGTCTGCTTTGAAGAGATTGCCTTAATAAGCTCCAAGAGAGCAGATAGATTCTTCTAAAACAATTCTTCCTTCACTGCTTTTATAAATGGTGCCTTTGGAACTGAATTCATGATCTTTAAATCTTCCCATAAATTGGATTCTTCATCTAAAAATTTGAAAAGTAGGGTTAAACTATTTTTTGAGTATAAATCCGTAAACACCTTATGGCCAGAGGATTTGCCGGTATGTAAAACATTGATCAAAACATCATCATAAAGTTGGTGACGCTTCTTAGTTGGAAAAGCAAAATCTTCTTTTCCACGTTCCAGATTGTCTACAATTTTGAGGATGTGTTTCATATTTCTTGTAAAAGAGTAACCTGTACTCGGTTTTACAGTACCAGCCAGGGTGCCAATGGGTATTACGTTCTTATCCTTTTTAAGAAATTCGCTGGTCGTCATGGGTATTTTATTATATTCTTCTGCAATAATATCGAAATTGCGAAGGTCCAGATACTGCTCCATATATTCCATTAAGGCTTTTTCGTACGCTTGTTTTTTCCATAATTTCTCAGAAAACAAGGTGTATTCTATTAGCGCTTCATTTTCGGTATCAGGGAGTATGTACGCAAAGGATAGACCACCATCTACTTCTGGTACGCGCATGTCCATGTAGGTGATTTGCTTAGGGTTAAATAATGGTGTTTTTGTCTTAATTTTCCAGCCAAAAAAGTGCTGCCAAATAAAATGCTTCTTTTTACTATTTAAAACATGTAGTTGATCATTTAGAAAGTAGCCTTTAAACAGAAACTCATTGAATTCAAATTTATTTGTAAGGGTAGTAATTTCTTTAAGTGTAGAATTTTCTGAGACAATACGGTCCTGAAACCAATGAATATTCCTGGCTGATTCTATTTTTTCTAAAATGAATTGATAGTAAGAGATGCCTTCTATTTTATAATATTGATAAGGTCGCAGGTCTTGCACTAAATGCATTCCCTCTCCGAATATAACGCCAGTTTTCCAAGTTTTCGAAATTGGTAATTGTGTTAACCAGGGTTCATTTTTAGCCCAAAAACACCACGTTCTATCATTTTTGGATTTAGAATCTGATTCAATTATCAGCAATGTTTTATGATCCAAGAGACCAGAATCCAACATTTTCCATGCTAAAGTAAGCCCAGCTAATCCTGCACCCCCTATGATATAATCATACTTTTTGTTTTTTACTCCTATCAATATTAAGGCATTTTTAACGTTGAAAATATAAACTTTAAATATCATCTAATTTTCCGATAATATTACATTCAATACTACATTTAAACTATTCTGCGGCATTATCTGTTAAAAATTTGTCTGTTTAAACAAATATTCATTATTTGCATAATATAATTAATAGAACTAAGAGTTAAAGAACCAATTCCCTTGAGTAAGAACAAATTATTTATATTGTTATCCATTTTGGGTATCACCTCCTTGAGCGCAGCTTTTTATACTACCAATGAGGCTATTTTTGTACATTCATCAGATGAAAACTCCTATAATCACCTAAGTTTTGTAGATTTCAATATCATTCAACCTGCACCGCAGCTGGATTCAACCGCTCATATTCCTCAATTTGATGATGAAGTGAATGACTTTATGAAACGCTGGGATATTAAAGGCGCTTCAGTTGCTGTAATGAAAGATAATAGACTTATTTATTCCAAAGGTTACGGTTTTGCTAATTTGGACAAAAATATAGCTGCATCTACACGTAGTTTATTCAGAATTGCAAGCGCTTCTAAGTTGGTAACTGCTGTGGGCATTATGAAAATGAAAGATGATTGTATGCTTTCACTGGATGAACCTGTTTTTGGAAAAGATGGTGTTTTAGGAGAATACCCTGACATACTGGATCAGAAGCATCTTAATATTACCGTGGGTCATCTGTTAAACCACAAAGGTGGTTGGAGCTGGAGAGATGGTGATTTTATGTTCCAGTCAAGTAAAATTAAAAGAATTCTATCTTTAGAAGGCCCCCCTAATCAGGAAGATATTATCCAATTTGTTTTAAGTAATAGAAGGTTGCGATACCAACCTGGCACGCAATATGCTTATTCAAACTTCGGTTATATGTTATTGGGTAAAATAATTGAAGCCAAAAGTGGAATGAGCTATGAACAATACATGAATCAGGAGATTTTAGAACCAAATGGAATTTACGGCATGCGGATTGCCCATAATTACGAATGGGAAAGAATGCCGTTTGAAGTTAACTATTATGATTACCCTACAGCTTATCAGTATCCATCATTTGATGAGACCTACGAAGCCGTTAACAAACCTTATGGAGGTAATGATGTCTTTACTTTGGGTGCTGCCGGTGCATGGATTGCAAATGCCTCACAAATGGTAAAACTTATTTCTCTCATTGATCCTAAAAATGCTTACTATAATATTTTAAGTGAAGAGAGCATCAGCGAAATGACGGGTGGAACAAACTACAATGATGCATTTGGCTGGAAGGGAACTAATGGAGATGATTGGTGGAGAACGGGAACTTTAGCAGGCACATCATGCTACATGCAAAGAAAAGCAGATGGTTATACCTATGCTGTTATTCTAAATTCCAGCGTTTGGATGGGTCATAATTTCAATAAATATATTCAATGGATGATGGATGAGGCTTTAAATTGCTTCGAGGGCAGAGAAAATTTCAACTATTTCTGGGAAAATAGACCTGAAAACAGTATTTTACCAGTTGCATCCTAACAATTACCTTTTATCATATATTTAAATAAAACAATGATTTCTATCGTTTTAACTGATAGGAAAATAAAATAACTGACGACTTATGCTAAGATATCTTTTAATCTCAATATTCATTGTTCTGAACCTCAATGCTATTGCATTTCAAAATGATGAAGCTAAATTATCTCCAACGGAGGATCAATCAATGGAGGCACGCCTTGTTGCAGGCTTACTTAGTCAGTATCACTATAAGAAAACTCCTATAGACGATAAATTATCTGTAATTATATATCACTCTTTTCTGGAAACTCTCGATGCCAACAAGCACTACTTTTTGAAAGAAGATATAGCTGCACTTGACAGATATAAGGATAGATTGGATGACCATATAAAGTTAGGCTATTTAATACCTCCATACGAAATCTTTAATACATTCAGAACCCGATTTGAAGAAAGGATGGAATTCATTCAAAACGACTTGGAGTTTGATTTCAACTTTGAAAAAGAGGAGAAATTAATCATCAATCCTGATTCTATAGATTGGGCTGATAATACAGCGGAGCTCAATGATAGATGGAGGAAATTGATAAAAAGCCAGGCATTGGACTTAAAATTAGCTGATAAGGCAGATACTGCTATATATAGACTAGTTAAGGAACGTTATGAGAGATTAGATGAAACAATTAGTAAATATGAATCAAGAGATGTGTTTCAACTATATATGAACACTTTTGCGGAAAGCTTTGATCCGCACACAAGTTATTTTTCACCAATTACTTCTGAAAACTTTAAAATTCGGATGAGCCAGTCCCTGGAAGGTATAGGTGCTACTTTAACCACTCAAACTGATTATACCAGGGTGGCATCAGTTGTCCCTGGGGGACCTGCCAAAGAATCAAACCTTATTCATCCAGACGACAAAATTGTTGCTGTTGCGCAAGGTGCCAAAGGAGAGTTTGTAGATGTTATTGGCTGGAGGCTAGACGATGTGGTACAACTGATTCGTGGCCCTAAAGGAACTTTGGTTCGTCTAAAAATTATTCCTGCTGGTAAGCATGCGGCCACTACTGCACCGACAGAAATTGAATTAGTCCGCGACAAAATTAAGCTGGAAGATCAGGTACCGTATAGTGAAGTAAAAGAAATATATAGAGAAGGTGTTAAATACAACATAGGTATTATCACTATTCCTTCTTTTTATTTGGAGTTTGAAGCGATGCGAAATGGCGAAGAGTATGGTAGTACCACAGGAGATGTTAAAAAGATCATTGCTGATTTGAAAGAGCAAAAAGTGGACGGCATTGTAGTTGATTTGCGTTCAAATGGTGGTGGTTCGCTGCAAGAAGCTATTGATTTAAGTGGTTTATTCATCGATAAAGGACCTATCGTTCAAATAAAGAATGCCGACGGTAGTATTGAAGTGGGAGAGGACGAAGACCCTGAATTGGTGTATGATGGGCCATTAGCTGTAATTACCAACCGATTCAGTGCATCTGCTTCTGAGATATTCTCTGGTGCAATTCAGGATTATAAAAGAGGGGTTATAATTGGTGAAAATACTTTCGGAAAAGGCACAGTGCAAAATTTAATTTCCTTAAACCAGTTCGTACCCAAAGTAGAAACTGAGTTGGGGCAGGTAAAATTAACACTGGCTAAATATTACCGAATTAATGGTTCAAGTACTCAGCACAAAGGGGTTAAACCAGATATTAAAATGCCATCACCCTATACCGCTGAAAATTTTGGTGAAAGTTCATATGAAAGAGCTATTGAGTGGGATCAGATCAAAACCTCTAACTATAAGGAGACCAACCATATAAATGCCAGTACTTTAAGTGAATTAAACCAGAAACATGAAGAACGTTTAAATTCATTGGAATATCTAAAATCACTGAAGCAAGATGTAGATGAAGCTTTATTGGAGCAAGAGAAAAATTCAATCAGTTTGAGTATGGAGAAAAGAAAGCAGGAGAACGAAGAGGCTCTGAAAAGAAGAAATGCAGCAAATGAGCTAAGAGAAAAAATATCTTCCGATCCAGATCTGAAAAACAAAATTAATACAGATGGTGAAATTAAAGACCCATATTTAAGAGAGGGTATTGTCGTTTTAGCTGATTTAATAGCTTTAGGAATAGGATAGCATCTTAAATACTAGTTAATGAAAGGCCCTCATCGGAATAATCTGATGAGGGCTTTTTTTTGTAATTGCTTCATCAAGCACACTTCCCATTTGCTAATGCCAATTGCTCTGGCAAACCTCAGAGTAATTATTGATCAAAAACCCGGTCTGTTCAAAATAGTATTTAATCATTACAGCTGCTCACCCTACAATTACTTTTTTTGTTGTGCAATAACAATTTCTTAGAAAACCCACTGCAAAAAGCCATTCAGAATTGATAGAATAATACTAAAGAATAGAGCCCACCAGAAGTTTTTCACCTTAAATCCTGAGAGCAGTGCGTCTACGAGCATAATCATCAGTGCATTAATCACAAATAGGAACAATCCTAATGTGATAATAGATATTGGGATAGTGAGGAAAACCAGGATAGGTTTTACGATAGCATTGACAATTCCCAACAAAATGGCTACGAGTAGGGAAGACCCAAAACCGGAGACTTTGACACCCGGCAAAATTTTTGCGGTTATGAAAACTGCCACTGCTGTGATGAGTAAGCTAATAATGAAATTCAATAAATCCATATAAATAAATGTTTGTAAAGTGTTTTAATGATCCAAGATAGTGTTTTTCAAATCATAAAAGCAAACATTATGGATGGCAATTTTCCAAGTTATTTAAAGCTAATTTTTCTCTAATTACTTCCTTAGAAAGTAATTTACTACTGGTGGATACAGTGAAATGAATACATAAAATGTTTACCATCAATTTCCGGATAAATGATCTTACAAAAATGATCATTTAATGATGCCAGAGTTTTAAAAAAAACCTTGAGCGATAGTACTTTTACGAAAATACCTCAGAATCTTAATATGGGAGTATTCAAGATAAATTTGTTGCAGTGATATTTTGCATTTAGCCAAAAGAAGAAACAATTTTTCTTTTAACAATTGACCATTGCTTCCGTATCAATATTTATGAAATACTTTTTAGCATCCATTTGCTGCATTTTTTTACTCAGCATCCATTCAATAAAAGCCCAGGTAACTTTAACTGCTGAAAGCGGTTTAGCTTTTAACGGTTATAATGATGTGCGATATTTTAATGAACAAGGCAATAAAGGCGATTTATTTAGTCTGACCGATGATTTTGGTGGGCAGGAAGCGACATTTTGTGGTCGATTTGAACTCAAATGGCAGTTTTTTGACAGAAATATTACAGAATTAACAGCTGCACCATTGGCATTTGAATATATTGGTTTAAGAGCCGGAAATCTTCAATTTGGCGATAACAATTATACAGCGACTGGACTATCCAGTAGGGCTCGCTACGAATTTAATACCTACCGGGCCAGTTATCGTTATCAGTTTATTCAAGGAAACAAATGGGAACTTTCTGCCGGTGCAACAGTGCTGATCCGCGATGCACGAATTGCATTGCAGCAAGGTAGTGAAACAGAGGAAACTACTGATTTAGGCGTTGTTCCTTTACTGAGCTTTGATTTACGTTATCTATGTTCTGAAAGATTAAATTTCCAACTGCGAGGGGACGCCCTGGTAGGGCCAGTGGGCAGGGCAGAAGACATCTTTCTAGGCGCCACCTATCAATTAGGTATTGAGCCGTTAAAGGTTCGGGCAGGCTACAGAATTATAGAAGGTGGAGCTGATGTCACTCAAGTGTACAATTTTTCATTAATTCATTTTGCGGCTGTCGGTTTGCAATACAGTTTGTAGTTCCTTTTAGGATGTAAATCTATAGGTCAATTTGTAGTAAGCAATCAAAAGAGTTTCTACGGTTAATAATCGTAAAACCTTGATAAAGCACAAAGCTCTTGACTCTTCTTTACACTATATGATTGTTTATAGTCAACATGTGAGTATGCCATGTTATTTCCAGGATTAAAACCTGAACTAAAATCATAAAACGTGCAGAAACAAGAAATAAAATGCTAAAAAAATTGCTTTTTTCAGGTTTTAATCTTACTTTTCTTCTATAAATGAATATAAATACGCATGTCTATGCGTATTTAGCTTTTTTGCCCGTTTTGGACGATTACAATTTAAGTTAGACTTTCTATGTCGCATATAAGATATTTTCTATTAACTTTTCTAGTTCTTATTGTCACTTCATGTTCTGCACCGAAGGAAAAGAAAGCTAACGGAAATTTTGCATTGCAAGATAGTCAGTCAGTGAAGAGTGTTAAAAAGATCGAAAGCGACAAAAAAGCTGATACTGATTCATGGAAAGATCATTACGTAGAAAAAATAACAACGCGGGGTTTCTTTCCTAAACTTGCAAATGACCAAATCTTGCTCTACAGCTCAAATAATTTCAAAGGCCTATGGAAGTATTCCTTAACTAATGAAATTACTGAGCAAATCACCGATGCGTCTGGCGCGGGTTACCAATTTATGGTTAAAGGAGATACTGTCATTTATCAAGTAAAATCACCACGGAAAAAAATAGAATTTGCCCTCATATCTGAGCCAGAAGTGAAGAGGCAGATTGATTCCAGACTTTCTCCACGACATCTTCTTCTACAACAATTTAAAAGCAAGCTTCCTTATGCAATTTTAGCGCAAGATTTACAATCTATAGAAATAGTGACGGAAGAAAAACGGTATGAACTTGCTCCTAAAGGGATAAAGAATTACTTAAATCCTTCTATTTCACCAGATGGAGAGAAATTGCTATTCGAAGTATCTGGAGGATCGGCTCACATAGCTGACTTAGAGGGAAATATCATCACATCTATGGATAAAGTAGATGCCCCTAATTGGGTAAGCAATTCAGAAATACTGTATACGTACAGAAAAGATGATGGCATGCAGACTACTAGCTCCCAGATATTTATCTATGATATCGAAACAGATGAATCTTTTTCTCTGACAGATTTTAAAAAACTAGAAAACCCCAGTATCAATGAATCCGGAGACATGATTGTTGCTAATACAGCAGAGGGAGAAATTTATTTAATCCGCAAAAAGAAATAAGCATGGAGAAAGTTCTTACTTTAATAGTGGCATTTTTTACAGCAATCAATTTTTTTACTATTCCGGTAGCATTTGCACAGGAGGCTTCACTGGAGGGTATCAAAATTTGTTTAGATCCGGGACACGGTGGACATGATGGTGATGATAGAGAAACTGATCTTGGTGTCGGAACCTTGTACTACGAATCTGATGCCAATTGGGAAGCAGTTGGATACCTCGATTCGCTGCTTCAATCGTTAGGGGCAGTCACTAAACTTACTAAGCTGACAAATGATCCAGATGCTCCCGATAGAGACCCTAGCTTATCTGACCGCGTACAAGTAGCGAATGCTTTTGGTGCTGATTATTTTCACTCTTTTCATACTAATGGCTCCGATAATCAAACAGTTAATTATTCATTAGTGTTATATGCCGGTCCTGAGGATGGTACATCCGACTTTCCAGAGTCTGTGATTATGTCAGAGATTATGGATGATGAGCTTTTCAAAGTAATGAGGACCAACACCACATTCGCTCGTGCAGATATCCCCTTTACAGGTTTCACCAATGGTCTAGGGGTTTTAAATAACCTTAATATGCCAAGTGCTTTATCTGAAGCCTCTTTCCATAGCAATATAAGTGAGGGTAGACGATTAATGAATAGTGCCTATCTAAAAAATGCTGCTTGGAGCCTGGTAAAAACTTTCCTTCAATTTTACGAGGCACCACCCTTGCAATTTGGAGAAGTAGGTGGTATAGTAACTGATAATGAAGGGAATCCACTAAATGGGATAGAAGTAACTTTTGCTCCTGGCACACCTCAAGAGAGTATTTATATAGGAGATTCATTTTTAAACGGGTTTTATTTATTTGATAGAATCAATCCCGGGACTTATGATATCGAGATTAGTAAATTCGGATACGATACCCAAATTAAATCCGTGACAGTAGAAGAAGGACTCTATACGGAAATAGATGCTTCTCTCAATGAGGCTGGGGATGCGCCTTCTCCACCAGTGCTCACTTTTGTGGGGAACCCCGGAACCGGAAGCGGTCTATCTGCAAACTGGCTACAAAATCCGGAAACTACATTGCTGGGATACCGGCTTTATTTCGCTACTAATGATTCTTTGCAAAATTGGGTGCTGGCCGCTGATGAAAATCTGCTGACAGCTACACAAACCTCGGTGACAATAGAGGATGAGAGCATGTTTTTAACTGAACCGGGTGCAGAGGTTTATCACTTTAAACTCACCTCAGTAGCTATTTCAGGGGCTGAGAGTGAGGGAGGCGATATTTATTCTCGCAGCTCCAATATACAGGGTGATAGAATTCTTATTGTAGATGGCTTTGATCGCATTAGTGGATCTTACACAGAAACTTTCCACGATTTTGCCACTGATTATTTTCTCTCAATTCTCGATGTGCGTATAGCGGAAGTTCACACTGCAGCCAATGAGGCTATAACTGAAGAGCAAGTCGATATGCTTAATTATGATATGGTGGTTTGGTTTCTAGGGGATGAGTCTACTAATTCTGAAACTTTCTCTACTGAGGAGCAGACAAAGGTTAGTTCTTACTTGCAGGCGGGAGGAAAACTATTTGTAAGTGGATCTGAAATTGCTTGGGATCTGGATAACAAAGGAGATGAAAGCGACAGGGCTTTTTTTAATAATTACTTAAAGGCATCTTTTGTAGGAGACGGATCTATAAACTTTACTCCGGCAACCGGCATAGAGGGAACAGAATTTGAGAATTCAACTATTAATTTCGGAATTACCTACGTTGAAGATTTTCCGGATGATATCTCCCCGGAAAATGGAGCCAACTCTATACTTGCTTATGCTGTGAGTGATGCAATAGGTGGAGTGGCTTATAAAGGAACTTTTGGTGACGGGGTGGATGAAGGAGGGATAGTTTATATTTCTTTCGGGTTGGAAACTGCCAATTCATTTGAACAAAAGCTGTTGATGAAAGACGTTTTGAGTTATTTGGATATAGGTGAGTATATTCCAATTCCTCCTTCTCAGCCCGTTTTACTTGAAGTGGCAGCAGAGGCAGATTTATTCTCGATCCAATGGGAGCCTAGCACAGAAAGCAATCTGGAGGGTTATAGGCTTTATTACTCACTAGATAATACGTTATCGAATTGGAAATTAGCCGCTTCTGAAATAACACTTAGCAGAAAAACTGAAGGGGTCACTATAAACAAAATAGATTTTATTGATGAAACTACAGATAATGTTTTTCATTTTAAATTGACAGGTGTGAGTGACGGGGGATTTGAAAGTGCGCCAAGTGATACATATTCTGCCTCAGATAATGGAGAGGCTAAAGTACTTATTGTAGACGGATTTGATAGGGTTACCGGTTCTTACTCAGAATTAAACCAGTCTTTTGCAGCCAGCTATCACCAAGGCTTGCAAGCCGATCAGTCATTCAATATTAGCACAGTTGCAAATGAGTCTACCATAGAGGAATCATTTGATTTGAGTGTATATGAAATAGTTTTTTGGTTTCTTGGAGATGAAAGTACGGTACAGGAAACTTTTTCAACTGTTGAACAGCAAATAATAATAGAATATTTGGAGCAAGGGGGCAAGCTTTTTGTGTCAGGCTCAGAGGTAGGCTGGGATCTTGTAGAACAAGGCAATAGCACTGATCAAAGCTTCTTTAATAATTATTTAAAAGCAAACTTTGTGAGCGATGGAGGAGCTGGTAGGTCACCTGCTAGTGGCTTGGCAGATACTGATTTCTCTGATTTAGAAATTGCCTTTGGAGAGATTTTTAAGGAGGACTATCCAGATGAGATAAGTCCTTACGAAGGATCATCAGCAATTTTGAAGTATTCAACCGGATTGAACGGAGCAGTAGCTTATACAGGTACTTTTGGTGACAGCGATATTCCGGGAAAATTAGTCTATTTCGGATTTCCCTTAGAATCCGCCGATGATCCTACCATAAAAGAGGCGCTGAATATTATAACAAGATACTTTGAGGATGATGCAGTAACTGCGATACAGCCTAAGAAGCTAAGCAATCGGCAGTTGAGCCTCTACCCGAATCCTAGCAGCAATACCAGCACCACGCTTGAAATCGTATGGGATGAATCGGAGCAGACCACTGATATGCAGATGGTATTAATCAATTTGAAAGGACAGGAGGAGAGAAGAAGCACACTAAAAGTGAAAAAAGGGGTCAATCAGTTTGATCTGGAGACTCAAGACCTCAAAAGTGGATTGTATATAATCCATCTTTATCATGAAAATCAACGAATGGCACTAAAACTAATGAAAAGATAAGTTTATGAAATACGAGATATTAATTTTTAACTTTATTAGTAAAGGAATATTGGTCGTTTTGTTTTTATCTCTTTCATTTGCTAGCTACAGTCAAATTGACTTTAAAGTGATAGAAATCCAAAAGCTCAATATCAATGGATTTAATGTGAAACTCAACTCCACGGCAGATAAGTTGATTTATAGCGATGCTAATTATAAAGGTCTCAAATTGTATGACATGGAGACGAAGCAGGAATTGTTGATCACCAAGGAAGCTGGGGCAGGGTATGAAGCCCAGCTGAACAATGAAAACATCTATTATAAGCCAAAAAATTCTGAAAGCTATCAATCAGTAGGCTTTGAAGTAGAGCAGGACAAGATTAGTCTCCACAGCCCTAAACAATCTGTGGTAGAGAAGTTGGCGAGAAATCAAAATACGCATAATATTACAGCTGAAGCTTCTGCAGACCTTACCCATATTATTGTGAAAGTAAATCAGGAAGAGTCAAAAAAAATAGCTCCTTTAGGAGAAAAAAACTATTTAAATATTACAGTGTCTCCGGCAGGGGATAAATTACTTTTCAGAGTATCAGGCATGGCATCCTTTGTTACGACTTTAGATGGGGAAATTCTCAAAAGATTGGAAAATGCTGAATTTCCGTCCTGGTTCAGTGAGAACGAAATATTGTATGCTAAAGTGACAGATGATGGTTACAATTATATTTCTTCCGATCTCTATATAGAAGATTTACAGTCAGGCGAAAGAATTAATCTCACAATAAATACTAAAGAAATATGCTTATTTCCGGATACAGCGGGAGGTGCGGTGGCATTCAGTACACCACAAGGAGGCATCTATCTAATTAAAACAACCCGCTGAAATTAAAAAAGTTGATTAAGTGATAGAGGATCAGTAACATCGGCTGTTTCTACATAAGAAGGAAAAGCATTCTTCAGCTTTTTATCTCTAATTACCAAATAAGTCAAAACTCTATCATATCTGCATCGTAAAAAAAAAGTGACACAACTTTTGATTGAGAATCACTAAAACACTTTTTATGCTATTAAGCAGCTATCAGAAAGAATTAAATCAAAAGAATACTACGGATTTTACGGCACTCAAAGCGGTATTTATCAATTGTACACTGAAGAAATCTCCTGAAAAGTCAAATACCTCTGGTCTTATAAGTATGTCCGCTGAAATTATGAAAGCAAATGGCATTAAGGTGGACGTTATTCGGCCGGTAGATTATCAAGTAGCCTTTGGGGTGTCTCCTGATATGAAAGAAGAAGGTTGGGATTACGATGACTGGCCCATCATTCAGGAAAAGGTAATGGAGGCTGATATCCTGGTTATTGCAACGCCAATTTGGTTGGGGCAGAAGTCATCAGTAGCTCAACAAGTTATTGAACGACTCGATGCATCCTCAGGAAAAACCAATGAGAAGGGACAATCATTGTATTACGGAAAAGTAGGCGGCTGTCTGGTGACTGGCAATGAGGATGGCATCAAGCATGTGGCAATGGGCACTTTATATAGCCTTCAGCATTTTGGATTTGTAATTCCACCGCAAGCAGATGCCGGCTGGATAGGAGAGGTAGGACCAGGAAAGTCTTATATGGATGAGGGTAGTGGTGGTCCCGAAAATGATTTTACCAACAAGAATACCACTTTTATGACATGGAATTTAATGCATATGGCTAAGATGCTAAATGACTATGATGGAATTCCTGCGCATGGTAACCAACCTTCAAAGTGGTCTGAAGCAGAGCATAAAGACAAACCCAATCCTGAGTATTTATAAAAGACTCTTCTACATG
This sequence comes from uncultured Cytophagales bacterium, assembly GCA_963803685.1. Lineage (GTDB taxonomy): Bacteria > Bacteroidota > Bacteroidia > Cytophagales > Cyclobacteriaceae > Marivirga. The sequence continues at coordinate 4,067,032 of CAWDNW010000001.1, read as the reverse complement.
TAATTAAACAAAAAAGATTTGCTATAAGAATATATGGGAGAGAGTTCTATTATCTGAATGAGAAAAAATAATATGAGCATTACAGTTCTTTTATTTGAGAACTAAAAAAACTTTATTACATTTGTGTCGTAAATATACAGGTATGAGTGAAGAAGTAAAACTTACGGAACAACAAAGAAGGCTTATTGAGCAATTGGGTGTGCATTACGAAAAAGGAGGTACACCACCGGCTCATTCTCGAATTTTAGCTCTATTAACGGTTTCACCCGAACCGGAACTTACATTTGATGAAATCAGAAATACGCTACAACTCAGCAAAAGTGCCACTAGCAATGCTATAAATCTACTTATGAATACAGAAAAGATGGATTATATTACTAAGCCGGGAGATCGTAAGCGCTATTTTAAAAATAAAATCGGAACCTGGAGAGAAGATATCAAACATTCTTTTGAGAAAATTACTAAAGTAGCTGACTTGCTGGAAGAGGTGTTGGAACAACGCCCTGCAGAGACAGCTAAATACAATCAAGGCCTGGAGGATATTATTAGCTTTATGCGCTTTATGAATAAAGAGCTTCCTGAAGTATATAGGAAATGGGAAAGTACTAAAAAATAAAAAATTTTATCTTCTTGGTTCTTTTGTTTCCGAACTAAATATAATAAACTAATACATTCAATAATTTTATAACTATGACAAACAAAAATATTATCGTTCTACTTACTGTAGCGGTATTGCTTTCCCCATTGCTTGGGAGGGCTCAAAATAATGCTTACCATTTTGATCTTAAGGAAGCACTCCAATATGGTCTGGAAAATAGCAGCACAATTAGGCAAAGTCTTTTAGACCAGGAGCAGGCAAAATACAAGGTTGGCGAAGTAAGAAGTTCTGGTCTTCCTCAGATAACAGGAGAAGGTCAATTTCAAAACTTCCCTAACTTACCTACGCAACTGCTTCCCGGTGAAATTGTAGGACAACCAGGTACGCAAATACCGGTTCAATTTGGAACAGAATTTACTACAAGTGCTACCTTCAAAATATCACAGCTTTTGTATAGTCAGGAGTTCTTTACGGGTTTAAAGGCTGCTGAAGCATCCAGAGAACTGTACAAACTCATGAAAATCCAGTCGGAAGAAGAGGCGATCTACCAGATTACTAATGCTTACTATCAGGCATTACAATTACAATCTCAAATGAAGATTTTGGATAGTAATATGGTAATGCTAAATAAGTTAGAGAGGCTTATTCAGTCTCAGTTTCAAAATGATTTAGTTACCAAAACTGATTATAGCAGGGTAAAGGTTAACAAAGCTAACCTGAATACTAAGCTTCAGTCCTTAGAAACAAATCATGTTCAGCAAAAAAATTATTTGAAGCTGCTAATGGGAATGCCAATTGAAAGTATGCTAACCCTTGATGAGCCAGAACAGTTGGAAGATATCTCTTTAGCATCATTAGCCTTTCAAAAGGAAAACCCTGTCCAAATCAGAATTCTCGAAAAGCAGCAGTCTTTAACAGAATTACAGAAGAAAAGTATAAAGGACGGATATATTCCTACTTTGGCACTTTTTGGTCAGCATTCGTGGCAGGCGCAAAGGAATGAATTTAACTTCTTTGACAATAGCCAGCCGTGGTTCCCGCAAACTGTAATAGGTGTTCAATTGCAAGTTCCGATTTTTGACGGTTTAAATAAGCGAAATCGTGTGCAGCAAAGCCGGATTGACATAGAAAAGCTAAGTGAACAGCGAATTTTTGCAGAACGTCAGTTAGATATGCAATACGAAAATGCACGACAACAATTAAGCAATAGCTTATCATCAGTTCAGGTACAGCAAGAGAACAAGGAGCTGGCAAAGGAAGTATTTGACCAAACTCAACTTCTTTATAAAGAACAGGTAGCTGGCCTAACGGATTTGTTGGATGCTGAACAATCTTATAGAGAAGCTCAAACAAATTATTACAATGAGCTGCTAAATTTCAAAATATCCGAACTCGATTTATTAAAAGCACAGGGTCAACTGGAATTGATTACTAAATAAATACACCACCAAATTAAACAAGAAATTAAAAATGAAAAAAATAATAGCCATCGTATTAAGCTTATCAGTAGTAGGGTTTATAGCCTACACCCTTGCAGCTAACAAAGAGGAAATGAAAGAGGATGCTAAACTGGCGGAGATTTCAAGTAAATCTATTCCGGTAGAAGTTGCTTCACCTGAGGAAAAGTCCTTAGCCACAAAAGTAAAAGCCAATGGTACTTTTCAGGCCAAAACGGATCTCACAATTCTCTCAGAAACACAAGGTAAAGTAATCAAAGTGTACAAGGAAAAAGGTGATAAAGCTAACAAAGGTGATTTGTTAGCTCAAGTGGAAAATGATTTAATCCAGGCTGAGTTGGAAGCCGCAGAAGCCAATCTCCTTAGACTGAAATCAGACATGGAGCGTTTTACTAAGCTCTCTGAAGAGGATGCAGTTACTCAACGTCAGCTGGAGGAAGTTCGCATCGGCTTAAAAAATGCTGAATCTCAATATAAATCCACCAAAAAGAGACTTGAAAATACCTATATCCGTGCTACAACAAGTGGTAATATTAATGATGATTTTATTCAGGAAGGAGCTTTCATAAGTCCCGGTGTTAAGCTGTATGAAATTGTTGACATCAGCAAATTGAACCTCAATGTAAAGTTAACAGCAGAGGAAGTTTTAAGGGTAACAGAAGGAGATAAAATTGCAGTTAGTACTCCGGTTTATCCAACAGAAATGTTCGATGCCACTGTCACCTTTATTGCTTCTAAGGCAGATGCTGCTCTAAAGTATGCAGTAGAAATGGAGATTGCTAATAGCGGAGGGAAAACCCTGAAGCCTGGTTTGTATGCAACAGCTCATTTTAACTTTCAAAACACAGGTGAAAAACTATATTTAAACAGAAATGCCATTATAGGAAGCATTCAAAAGCCTCAAGTATTTGTTGTAGAGAATGGAGAGGCCCAACTAAAAGATATTGTAGTAGGCGAAGTGAGAGACAATATGATAGAGGTTATTGACGGAATCTCACTAAAAGATCAGGTAGTGGTATCAGGTCAAATTAATTTGGAAGAAGGCATTAAAGTAAATGTGCTTTAATCCCATTATCAATCATAAAACAGTAATTTAAAAATTATGCAAATTACAAAAACATCCATAAAACGGCCTACGCTGGTGGTGGTGCTTTTCACCATACTGATAGGTTTGGGTATATTCAGTTATTCACAACTTAATTACGAGCTTTTGCCGGAAATGAGTGTGCCAGTGCTGACTATATCAACAGTATATCCTGGAGCTGCTCCCTTTGAGGTAGAAAACTCCGTTACCAAAGAAATTGAAGATGCAGTTTCTACCTTGGAAGGATTAGACCGGATTAGTTCTATGTCAATGGAAAGTGTGTCTATTGTCACGGTGGAAATGAAGCAAGATGTAGACGTTAATCAGGCCTTGCAAGAAGCACAAAGAAAGATCAATGAAATGGTGAATGATCTTCCTGAGGATGCGGAACAGCCGGCATTAGGTAAATTTGATATCAATGATTTACCCATCATCCGTTTGGGAGTGGCAGCATCAATGTCAGGTACCGATCTGTACGATTTGGTAGATAATAAAATTCAGCCGGCGCTGGCCAAAATTGAAGGCGTGGCGCAGGTAAACATTTTAGGTGGGCAGCCGCGTGAAATCCGAATAAACATTGACCAGTCAAAGCTTGAAACCTACGGCTTGAGTATTCTTCAGCTAAGTCAAATCATTCAAAATGCTAATATGGATTTCCCTACAGGGAAAATAAAAGATGGGGAAACTCAAACACTGATTCGTCTTTCCGGCAAGTATAATTCACTGGATCAGATTAGAAATTTGGTGTTAAGCAATGCACAAGATGGGTCTATTGTACGGCTGGCAGATGTAGCTGAAGTACACGATACGGAAAAAGAAGCAGAGATTATAACCCGTGTAAATGGTGAGAATGCGATTGGTTTGAGTATTCAAAAACAAGGAGATGCGAATGCAGTAGAAGTGAGTGCACAAACCAAACAGCTGATAGCAGATTTAGAGTCCGCTTATGCTAGTCAGGGACTTGCTTTTTCAATCGCTTCAGATAGTTCTGACTTTACCCTGGAAGCAGCCGATGCCGTAATTCATGACCTTATTTTTGCCGTAATCTTGGTGGCATTAGTGATGCTATTGTTCCTTCATAGTTTGAGAAATGCTGTTATTGTAATGGTGGCGGTTCCTGCTTCCATCGTATCAACATTTACTGCTATGATGTTATTAGGTTTCTCATTAAACCTGATGACATTGTTGGCTCTCTCTTTGGTAGTAGGTATTTTGGTGGATGATGCCATTGTGGTGATTGAAAACATCTACCGACATATGGAGATGGGAAAAAACAAATTCCAGGCAGCCTATGATGGTATCCGTGAAATTGGTGTAACCGTAATTTCTATTACTTTAGTGATTGTAGCTGTATTTGTGCCTTTGGCCATGACCGGTGGTTTGGTAGGAAACATCCTGCAACAATTCTCCTTAACTGTAGCTATTAGTACCTTAATCAGTTTATTAGTCGCATTTACCATGATTCCTCTACTGGCTTCGCGCTTCTCAAAAGTATCTCATATAAAAGATAAAGGCGTAATTGGTAAATTTATTACCTGGTTTGAAGGGCATATCAAAGGTTTTGAAGAAGGCATGTCAAACGCACTAAAATGGTCATTTGGCCATAAAGCCATAGTATCTATTTTAACTGCTGTTCTTTTTGTTTCCTCCTTTATGTTGGTAGGTTTTGGCTTCATTGGAAGCGAATTTGTATCTGCAGGAGACAGAGGAGAATTTAATATGCGGATTGAACTACCCAAGAAAACAACATTAAGAGAAACCAACTTGTTAAGTCAGCGGGTGGAGCAATACATCGCAAAATACCCTGAGGTAGAAAAAGTGTCAGCTACCGTAGGTCAAACTGCCGGCAGCGCGGCTACAACCAGCACACCTTATATGTCGGAGCTGAGTGTAACGCTTGTTTCGGCCGATCAAAGAACGGTATCTACCCTGGTATTTTCACGAAGGCTACAGATAGCGCTTCAGGAAGATATTGTTGGAGCTAAATTCAAAGCGATACCCGTTTCTCTTGTTGGAGCAGGTGCTGAAGCACCTATTCAGATTGTTTTGAGTGGAAATAGTCTCGACTCGATTGCTGCTATTGCTAATGAAGTTCAAAAAGTGGTGAGTAGCATTGCCGGCACAGCGGAAGTAGAAAGTACTATTGAAGGTGGTAGTCCTGAAATACAAGTAGAAGTTGACCGTGATAAAATGTCTGATTTAGGTCTTTCTTTAGAAATGGTTGGTGGTACCATGCGAACTGCCTTTAACGGAGTTGATGATACAAAATACCGTGATGGAGATAACGAATATGATATCAGCATTCAATTAGATGAATTTGACAGGCGTGATGCAAAGGACATTGCCAATTTGAGCGTGGTGAACAATAAAGGTCAGCAGATTAGATTAGAGCAATTTGCTACTATTATTGAAGGCTCAGGGCCATCAGAATTAAACAGGAGAGATAAAGTACCTACTGTTACTATTTCTTCTCAGGTAATTGGGCGGCCAGTGGGCACTGTTGGTGAGGAAATTCAGGAAAAACTAGGTGCCTTGGAAATGCCAGCCGGGGTAAGCTTTGCCATGGGAGGTGATTTAGAAAACCAATCGGAGGCTTTTGGTGGATTAGGAATAGCCCTTTTGACTTCCCTTGCCTTAGTATATTTAATCATGGTCTCACTGTATGATAGCTATGCCTATCCGTTGGTAGTAATGTTCTCACTTCCGTTAGCGGTAATTGGAGCCCTTTTAGCCCTGGCTCTGACTCAAAATGCCTTAAGTATTTTCTCTATTCTGGGAATGATTATGCTGATTGGGCTTGTAGCAAAGAATGCCATTTTAGTGGTAGATTTTACGAATCAGTTAAAAGAGGCTGGTTTAGGTGTGAAAGATGCTTTAGTGCGTGCCACAAAGGTTAGGATACGTCCTATTTTAATGACCACTTTAGCCATGGTTATTGGGATGTTACCCATTGCCTTAGCAGGTGGGGCAGGAGCGGAGTGGAAAAATGGCTTAGCCTGGGTGCTAATCGGTGGCCTTACCAGCTCCATGTTTCTTACCTTAATTGTGGTACCTGTAATTTACTACATTTTCGACTTAATCATGGCCAAATTTGGTTGGGATAAAGAAACCAAAATTGACTTAGTAGAAACACCAAAAGAGGAATTGAATACCGAAATTGAAGAGACTTTGCAGCATGCATAAGCCAACAGAGCTCCTCTGATATCATAAAAGAACATAGTTTATTTTTAGTTTAAATGCGGATAATCTCCGGGATAAGCCTTATCGGGCTTGTCCCGTGAGTTTATTGGATAGTTGTTCGAAGGCATTGCTACTTCTAGCAGAATTTTCCACACCAATTAAAATAATTATAGAATGTCTAATACTGTACAAAACAAAAAGTTATTTAAGAATCCGCTCCTGGAGCGACTTACTCATACGCATATAGCTATTCCTATTACCTTGTTTTTGCTATACGGCCTAGGTCTATTGTATTGGAGTATTAGTACTATTCAATTATCTCCAATACTAACAACCGCCTTGTTTTTCGGTGGTTTGTTATTGTTTACATTGGTTGAGTATGCTGTTCATAGGTTTATATTCCATATGAAGCCAGACACACAATTTAAGAAGAAGATTCAATATACGTTTCATGGAATCCACCATGACTATCCTAAAGACAAAGATAGATTGGCCATGCCACCTCTTGTCAGCATCACTGTTGCGACAGTTTTACTTTTTGGATTCAAACTATTGATGGGAGATTATGTCTTTGGATTTCTGCCCGGCTTTCTATTTGGATATGCGGGCTATTTGTTTGTACACTATATTGTTCATGCGTACCAGGTACCTAAAAATGGCTTCAAAGTGCTATGGGTTCATCATGCTATGCATCATTATAAAGTAGATAATAAAGCTTTTGGTGTTTCTTCACCTTTTTGGGATTATATTTTTAGAACAATGCCGAAATAATGTCTCAAAAAGCAAAGAATTAAGCGAAAAGTGATGGGTAAGACAGATATACATTTAGCGGATTTAGAATGATTTTCTAAACATCGTGACGATTAAAGAAACAACTAAGTCATTATCATGCAAAACCACAGGTTAAATAAAATACATAAACATGTTTGTGGTAAATTATTAAAAATAAAATCAATGAAAAGCTATAGCGTGCTAAAAAAAATCACGATTGTATTCCATTCGCATGGAATTGACTTAACTGGGAGGAAAAAGTATGTGAATCTTAATAGAGATTTAAAGATGAATGAAAATTTTGTAATGTGGCTGATTTATGAACTGGAATTAGTTTGCAACGCTCACATCAATGATCTAGAGGTTAAATATGTGCAAACTCCGTTAGAAATCATTGAAAGATTGGTAGCGAAAATTGATTCTAACTGACATTAATATATACCGTTAAATGCAAAAATTTAATAAAAAATGGATCCAAATAGATAAGTTTTTCAAGTTAGAAGTAAATAATATTATAGTTGGGGAAATGGAAATACTACTACAACATAAATTCCCAAAACATTGTGTAAATATGAACATTAATGGAAATGACTATTACATTAAAAATACTGGACCGTGGGAAAGTACAGTTACTATATATGATTATGAGATGAATATAGTATTAAGCTCAAAACATACGAATTGGAATTTGAAAAAGTATTTAATTACATTAGGCTATGACTTTTATGAGGTTCGCTTAGAAACAGCTAGTCAGCCAACTTGGCATTTGCTTGAAAAAGGAAAAAAACTGATAAGCTATTCCACAGATCTTCAAACTAATGAAATATTTGTATCGGAGTATACGGATCGAAATATTCCCACTTTATTGGACTTTTTATTGTTGTATCTAACTGTTTTTCAGTAATAATTGATCAAAAATAATGCATTATAATCATCCCTTCGAAACCAGTATCCAAATCTACCATAATTGCGCTCCTGAAATACGGTATGGTTATCAACTTCATGTTAATGATCAAATGAATATGCATTAGAGCGAATATTTGTTCCACATGTTATGTTGAGACCAAGTATTACCTCAGCTGTCGGTACTTGATATACGAAGAAAGATAGCTGGAAGGAAGTAAATTCTTTAAAACATTTTTTCTATTAACTGAACTAAAGTGGGGGACTGATTATGGTACTGAAAGAACTTAAGCTAGTAGCACCTTGTCATGAAATATGATAGAATAGGTGGGTGTTAAAATTATTAACTTAACATAATATAAATTATATAACTTACATAGGTTTTTTGCATTTACGTCCGACAGACGTAATTAACATGTAACAGATATTTAAAAATGTAGAATTAGCCAATTAAAAAAGTAGAATTGCATAATTCTCAAAGAGTGATGAAGATAATTAGAGAAGCCTAGCTCTTATCGACTTGATTTATAATTTCTAAAACTTGCTTCTGATAGTTCTCTAGCAAAGAATTTTTTATGGAGTCGAATTTTTCCAAATCATTTATTTTTTCTTGCAATTCTCTGATTTTTTCCTTCATTTCCTCCTTATCTTCATTTTCTTGAGCTTGCATTGACTCTGCATAGTCAGTGGTGAATCGAATTATTCTGGTATCTGGATAATCTATGAGGTCGATGGCATCATTTATTGATTTCTTTTTCTCTTCAGCCATATCGATATTTGTAATTCCCTGGGCCAATAGATCGGCAATGAGAGTTCGAGCCAGTTTATCAACACTTAATGCTATACTGAAATGACTTTTTGATTCATTAGTACCGTCTTTTCCTTCAGTAATATATTCCTCATCATCAAATAACCCTTGGATTATTGATGGGATATAAAAATGGTATTGTCCATGAGGCATAAGTTTTTGTAGTGTTTCAAAAAGTGCGTCAAAATCACTCAAAAAACTGTTTCCCCTTGAAGCTGACGAACGATGTTCCCATAACTTCAAAATTGTATCAAAACATTCTTGTTCAGCTTTTTTCTTTGCTTCACCACTAAGTGTTTCAACCTGCTCTATTTTTTGAGCTAAATAATGAGCCATCCACCTTGCGAGTGTATCTACTCCAGGTTCCAATTGCAGCTCCTTTACTATGGTTTTGCCTAAGGCAACAACTTTTTTAAATGCTTCTGAATCCTCCATCTGCTGTGAATAAGTATAATTTATTATGGGTTTTATATTCGTATTTGTTATCAACTTCCGCTCTGTACTTGTATTCGATGTCTCGACTGATTTTGACATCAATAATTAAATCGCAATTGTAAGCCTTACATAGTTTCTTAATTAATGTCAAAGATGCGACTAATTGATGACCAGATTGTTGAGGTTCTTCATCGTAACCATGTACGTTCCCACTCCATATATTACATTTTAATGCAAGTTCTCCATTCGCTAAATACCAATTATTACTTTCCGTACCTTCGAATAGCCCTAACTTTTGCTTAAAGATGTCTCCTGGTGAATAAGGAGGATAATCAATACCTGCAGCATTAGGATCAAATTGATCAATTCCTTTGGAATCATATGTGTTACTTATCCAACCTTTCAATTTGAATTGTCCAAATTCAATCTCCATATTATCTTCTTCATAGTCCGGAAGTTTATAGTCATGAGGATCGCTACATGTTGATAGTGCCATCAAAAGTGCTTCTGAAGTCTCTTTAGATACAAAAGCAGATGATACAGAGTATGTTTCATACCTTGAACTTTCTCTTTCCGTCTTCCCTCCTTTTACAACTACGTAATCACCATCTACTTGAATACTTTGTAAAAAATAGTGCTCTTTAATGACTGTCCGCCAAGTATCAATATTCTTTTGAAAAATCCAGTCTGGCCGAAGAACGGGTACTGAAATTTTGTAATCCGATAGCCATTTCGTATCTTCTCTAGTTAGCTGATGCCTAGACAGCCAGCTACTCCAGTCTTCTTCAAATTCATTATCATCAGATTTGACAATTGTTACACTGTCCAAAAGTCTGCTAGCAACCACAAGCATCGAATGATAGCTTAAGTAAAAATCTCTAGTGTCTATCTTGGGATAATCACTCTTATGGTAATATGTATGCCTATCATTAGATCGATCCCAAATTGAAACTCTAGGGTCACTATTATACCCCCAATCCTTGCCCAGCTTCCACTCATTTATAATCACTTCTCTACATAAATTCTCAATATAACTTAAGGACAGTCCAAAAACTCTGGCTAATGGAGCTAACCAATAATTGCTGAAATCCAATCCAAAATAGTAATCCATTTCTTTTTCGACAATTGGATTTTTATAGTTATCTGCCTTAAATTTCGATTTCTCCTCTACAATTCGCTGTTTCTCTTTCCCAACGTTTTGTAAATCGGATGTTTCAGATGTACTGTAAGTACCTGGAAATCCTTTTTCTATATTTAATGCTGTTGCAGCGGAAAACTTTTTAATTAAAATATGGTGGGTTAATTGAGACTGCTCATAAAACAGTCCCTTGAAACTAATTAGTAGAACTGGATGATCAACGGAAATTCTACATAATGATATCAGTAGGTATTGTCTTGCATGAAAGTCATAAAATGGAAATTGCTTGGATCCAAAAGCATTAACCGTATTATCTTTAAAACATTCTATTAAGTTATTTAATAAATTAATGCAGTTGAAATCTGCTAATTTCTTTACAGCATGACATGCTTTCCACCGTGTTTCTGCTATAGGAGAACCTAATGCAGACCAAATCAATCCTGAAATATTCTTATTTATATCCTGTGGAACAGTTAACCATTTATCCCACTGGCCATCACCGAAGCCTTCATCCATATGTAATTCAAATCGGACTATGGCATAATCAGCCAAATCACAAGCAATATTAGAATCTATCAAAGTTGATGCGTGTTTTACAAAACCAAAAAGTAAACTTGCATCAGCGAATTCTTGACCCTGAGACATACCGTGAAAAATTCCTTTCTTACATTCTTCAATTAATTTGTTCTCTAATGAAAGATTCTTGACTGTTGAGTTAAATTTATAACAGCTAACCAAATCATGAGCGTATTTACAACCAAATCGATAAACCACTGACGGCCATTTCTTTTTAAAACTTGCTTTATTAGTTACATCACTTGGTAATGATTGCAGAAATTGTTCAAATTCGTATATGTTGATTTTATCAAAGTTTAGGAGTAAATCTATATAGTAGTGTATCATACTAGGTTCAAGCCGCTTAAAACCTTGCAAATAAAGCTCTGTTCCAGAAAAAAAGTAATTATCTTCTTTTTCCTTGCTTTCATTCATAGATCGCTGGTGAATAATCTTTAGTCCTTCAGGTTCCAATATTTCTACTTCATTAAAAATACTATCCCAACTTTTGAGTTTAATGTTCTTTTCTTCGCCTTTATTTTCCTGATTACTATCTGAATTTGGAGAGGTTTCTAGCTTGTATTTGACGTTGAAAGTTTGAACAATACTATTTAATTCTTCGGAACTTAACGTACACTCTTCCCCTATTTCCTTCAATTGTGACCAATAATTTGAATCAATCCCCTCCATTTTAAGTTGATTAAATTCATCATCAAAAATTTGTTGTTTTCGTTGCTTATTAGATTCTTTAGCCAAGCAAGATCTGAATAAATTTTTAGAAGAATGATCTGATAATAACCTTGTCATCGACCACCCTACTGCAGCATCTATTGTTTCTGAATTTACTAAATAGATTATAAGTGACTCCAACTGATAGTCGAATCTACCAACATTTCTATCCCTCCAACGACTCAGCGCTGATATAGCGATTTGAGGAGACATCCCTGCAGAAGTTACTATCGCACCTGACCTGTCCCAATGCTTCTCACGAGATACATATTCACCAACCATTTCTGCACAGCGGATAAACCTGTATGCTAATTCATCTTTAGAACTTCTCCCAGCCTGTTCGCCCAATGAAACAACGGCCTCCCATCTCTCAATGAGTTCATCTCCAAATTTGGAAACAATGTTTATTGCTTCATCAAAGTAGACTGCTGCATCATCAGACGCTTTTGAAATTATGGCGCGAGTTAAGGACACATAGTAATTCGCAATTTCTTCAGGATCTACATTCTTAAGTCCTTTTATTCTGAGGTCGGCAGAAGCTTCTAAGTCTAGTAGGATGGAATTGAGGTGTGAAGATCTATGCCCTGCACGTAGTAGGTCTATACAGTAGTCAATATTTAAAGTAGAATTGTCTTTGATGTACTTTTCATAAAATAGCTTTACTGCATTAGGTCTTAGCTCTTTGCAATAGACTAAAATTTCAGATGAAATTTTTGAAATCTCTTTTGGAAGCGGATCACCGGGTCGATACCTGCCTTGCAAAGATTTCTGTGACTTTATGTTAGCTTTTTTAGCTCGCTGCAGTAATCTATCGCTTTCCCCCTTTATGAGAGAAGCTCTTAATTCATACCAAGGAATCAGTCTACTTACTAACTCTTTAAAATTTATGATTTCATCAGTAAATCTTCTCTTTTTGTCATTTTCTTTGTAAAGCTTTGGAACCAAATCATCTAAATCCACAGATGGTTCTTTAGAAATAATATTCCTTATAGCCAATGCTTTCAAGAATACCACGCGATCCTTAGAATTATAGGTATTCCCGACCCGACTGGAAGCTTGGTTTGGGACATAATAGTTTAGTCCCTTCAGTATCTTATCGTAGTTTAATCCGCAATGCAAGCAGGCTTCTAAAAAAGCAACGATTGATGGAGTTAGAATATCATGATCTGATTCATTTGGTTTCTTTATGCGTTTTTTAGAATTGATTAATGTATTTAAGCAATGTTCTAAATCCTCAGATTCAGGAAACCTGCCAATCTTTACAAGTTCACTTACTATGGCTACAACGTGGAATTTACTTCTCTTTGCATATTTTAAAATCTCTTCAATTTCTTGAAACCTTCCAGCATCAATAAGTTGATTGACCAGACCTTTAATAATCCTAAACATAGCTTCCTTAGGTTTAAATCTGTTTAAAAATCTTAAACAGTTTCTGGCCCCAAACAAACGAAGATGAGTTTGTGCAATTGTTATCAAATCTTCATCACTTACTTTGTCGTCCCGGTTGTGATGTTCCGATTTTTTAAGTTGTTCAAAGTAAATCATCAGCCAGTCCATCGATGATCGTAAGTATCCACTGGCTTCTCCTTTGTACTCCTCAATCCCACTAAGCAATGATGCTGAATATACATTTTCGGAACCCTCCCAAACACTCCTGATCCTTCTTTTGAAAGCTATTTCTTGAATCTTTGAATTGCTTTGCAACAAAGGTAGAATGTCAGTATTAGATTTAAATAAGTTTTGCTGTCGATGGTCTCCTGCTACTTCTTCACCTGCTCTCAACGCTATCCTTATCGCATCTTCATATTTCTGAGATCTTAGAGCGGCCTTAAAAGCAAATTGAAGACGGTAAACTAGCACATTTCGTTTATCTATAGGGTTATGCTGAGGTAGTAATTGCTCTGATAATGCCATTTCTATCAGCTGGTCGTACATACCGGCTTGCAGATAAAGTTGAGGAAGTACTTCAGCCACATACGTCAGCTCAGCAGCCAATGGCTCCAACACTTTGATGTATCCAGCAAAATGATCTTCGGTGGCTAAATACGTCATTCGAAACCAAGTTTCCGTAGGCTCATCCCTGAATTGCACAGAAGAATCTAATAGCCAAAGTGAACGCCCAATGTCAGCAACGAAACTCCTCACATCTTCCTTTTTAACCTCAGAAGCTTTTGCTAATACTTCGATAGGAATGTTTGGAGGCAGGCTGGCCAGACCTAGGCAAATTTTATCTACTTGATCTTGATAATCTATTGTAGCGATCTTTCTTACTTGTTGAACTGCAGTCTCCAACTGTAGTTCAATTTGCTTTTCTACTGTGGTACCATATGGTCCAAGATAACTTAATAATTCTTTCACAGAAGAGTGACCCGCTGCTATCGAGTTCATTTGAACCCGCGGATTTCCATTTGTCAAACGGTGAAATTCAGATCCTTCGTCCTCAATTGCTGCAGGAAACCACTGTTTAAGGTTCATATAAGTTTCTTCCTTAGAGAACGGGAGTAAGGAAAGCTGTGGTATATGACTAGGAGGTTTTAAAAGCTGAATGCGCTCGGGCCTGCAAAGCATTATAATATGGCAATCTCGTGGGAACTCTTCTCTTAATAATTCTTTAGCAAAGCATGAGTCACCATATTCTTGAGCCGCCATCTCGGCATTGTCAGCGGCATCAACTAAAATAAATAAATTTGCGGTACTCTTAATCTTCTTTAACGACTTTAAAGTTAATGCAATACGATTCAAAAATCCACGCATTATCATGTCTTCCTGAGTTGTATTTTGAACTAGCATTGGGTCACAAAAACCCAACATTGCTAACTCATTTATTATCTGTACCAATGCATCCCGATGCCTATGTCTAGCCCCACTCCTGCTTCTATATTTACCAGAGCCAAAACAGTCGTATGTAATCCCGACAGACCCCTCAGGTAAGATTTGAAGAATATATTGACTAAAGACAGATTTTCCAACCCCTCCTTCAGCTTGAATTATAACTGGCTGATTGGATTTATGAATTTCATCAATGAGGTCTTTGTATATTTCTCTGATAGTAATCTTATCAATATTTTCAAATTCCGGTGGTGCAGGGAAAAGCTCCATTTCAGATGTAACACCAAAAGGCCTAAGAATATCTTGCTTTATTATTTTTCCAGTAGAATGAGGTAAAACTCTATCTTGAACAATAGAAACTATGCTGTCCAATTGCCCGGCATCTATAGTGCCAGGTTGAAGTCTAGCCATTTCAACCCTTAGATTTTCCTTTTGTAAATTATAATCACCTTCACCATCTTCTAATTTAACCATTTTGCAAAACTCAATGAGATGCTTGCCAGTTAGATTGGTATACTCTTTAATGGTTTGGTTGAACTGCTTGCTTACTTCAATCCCTTGTGAAATCTTCCATAAATTTTTCTTAAAGGAATCTGCAATTTTCCTGTTAGTAATTACTGAGAATGATACTCCAATAAGCGTATTGCCATCAAAATGTTGCGTGTATCTTTTTGAAAAGCCTTCAATGGTACCTTTCAGATTACTTAAAGTAAGAGGCTTATCATTTTGAACAGTTGAATGCTTTAGTTGGTAGTATTCAATTCTTTGCGTGGTTGAAGCGCTGCTATAATATTCAGAAACATCAATCACATACTCTCCCGATTTATTGTTTTCATCCGAACCTTCAATTATAACAGTTTGTAAATTTGAATTTGGTTGAATAAGTTTTAGACAGCGTCTTGCGGCCCATCTATAATGAAATACATCTCCAGCTCTAGAATATGCAACTAAGTCATTGGTTTTGGTGTCTTTAATTTTCATTCAATCAATTTTTAAATAAGCTTCCTTGATCTGATTTCTTCTAATCCCTAAATACTTTCTGGTGTATTGAGTAGACACATGGTTAAGAATTTCGGAAACAAATATGAGAGCCTGTTCATCTCCACTCCTGTTTTTAAAAATTCTATACGCAAAGGTCTTTCTTAAAGTATGAGAAGAAGGATTGTCAGTTTTGATTTCAAGTTTTTCCAGGAGACTTTTAAACATCTTATTGAAAGCCCTGGTAGTCACTGGTGTTCCGGGACTTCCTGGACGTTGCATTATTAAATCGTGAATATTAATCGGATCCACAATTTTGTAATTAGCGTTAACTAGCTTCACCAATTTATCATTGAAGTGAATCTTCCTTTTTTTCTCGGTTTTAAACTCAAAAAGATCCTTGGTAGTCTTACCCACAAAATCAAACCAGGTGAAATGCAAAAGTTCCTTCGCCCTGGCTCCAAGGTACCCTCCTATTGCGATAGCAGTTTGGTACCGTGCCAATGTAACTTTTCGCTGGCCGGATGCCTCATGGATCATCACACTCAGTTCGTGAAGCAATTTCTGAAATTCCTCATCCCACTTTAAAGGACTACATGGTTCCTGGCTGGTCTTCATTAAAATTATGTTTTATCAAGAATAACGGGCTCCTCCCCTTTCTTTATCATTTACAAGTTAGCAAGAAATAATGGTTCTTGTTTTATACATATATGTAAAAAACCAGAACTTTTGTCAATTAATTACAAATTAAAAAAGGGAAAAAGCGGAAACAGGTCATCTGAGGCCAAAAAGGTAGGGGCAAAAAAAAGGTTCCGCTTCTATTTAAAGTGGAACCAAACATGAGGGAAGGTTAATATTATCAATCTCTACTTCAAAATGTATTCTTCGAAGAATAGCGATCGGTAAATTGAACCAGCTGAGGATCGAAGTATTTTAACTGACCATCTTCCAATTCAACGAGTGCGTAGGTATTAGTAACAAAATTCTTTTGCTGTACTACGTACCGGTGAAAAAAGCCATTAACAACTTCGTCTCCATCTAAGGCTATCACTGGCCGGAGGCTATTCTTGTTCATCTAAGCTCTTATTACTAATGCAATTTAGGAAAAATCTTCAATACCGCCCTGCTGGTCTGTGTTGTAAAATTTGGCTACTCTCTACTTTCGATGCGTGGAGTTATACATAGAAGTAGGAAAATTAATCGCAAAATTCAGAAAAGAACATGGCATCAGTCAGGAAAGATTGGCAGCGCTCAGCGATCTCCATGAAGACTATATAGGCAAGATTGAAAGAGGAGAAAGAAAACCAACTCTTGAAACGATAATTCGCATTCTAAAAGCAATGGATGTTCCTCTTTCACAATATTTCTCAGATTTAGAGTTCTCTTTAAAACTCATAAATTAACCTCCTAAATCTGGTATTTTATTTCACTTAAAAATACGAGTTAAAGAATTAGGTTGATATCTATATTCTTCGATAGACTTAGTGCAAGCATCAATTATAATTTGCTTTTCTTGGCTGCTAATTGCTTGAGAGATCATATTATTAGTATTCTCTTTACCTCGAATACTTATGACATGCAGATGATCAGCTAAATGCTTTAGCACCATGATCATCTTCTCACTTAACTTTTTAGGAACGTAAGATCTGTTAACACTGTATGCATCTAAAATCAAATATTCCAAAAAATGAGAAGGTAATGGCAAATCATTTCGCTCTTTCCAATCTTTTAGAATTACTATAATTTTCTTTTGTGAACTTGAGAACTTATGATTTAGTTTTGAGAGGTCGGTTTTTTGAATTGTAGAATTATCAATCAAAAGTCCTTGCTTATTCACATAAAGGTATCCAGCTGTCTTATTTACCTTTGACAATTTGTAAGGAGCAAAGTCAACCCAATACCCGTTATGATTCACCCTCAAACAGACTCCTACAGACCTCTTTTGCATTCTCACGTCTACTATATTGAGAGTACCAAGCTTCTTCTCAAAGAAGTCATGAACTTCATGATACATTACTTCGTTGTTGGCAAAGCTTTTTGGCCTAAAAGGAACGGCTAAATCTATATCAAAAGAGGAGTGCAACGCTGTACCTTTTTCTGTTGAACCATGAGGAATTAGGTCTCCATTAATTTTTTTACCAAAATATCTTTTAAGTTCTGTCACTATTTTATTGACAGATCTCTGAAGCATTATGAATTCTGAATCTGATTTATCCAACATTAATTTATCTGCAAGTCCTATCAAATATCGATCTAGATCCAAAGGCTTTTCTTTAGAGTTTTTATGATCCATGTACCACCCAATGGTATATCCAGCAGAACCACCAACTAAAGCTCCTGCTCCAATAGCCTGAAAAAATTCTAACCAGTTAAATTTTGAATCAGGATCTGAATTCATTTTTTTCCACTGGTTAAAGGCATTATGAACACCGTTTCCTAAACCCAAAATAATAGCTCCATTTTTTGCGTATTTATCAGATTTCTTCATCGATCTCGAATTTTATAGATTTAGCATATGCATTCAAATCGATAGCTGCCACGGATCCAATTGATTGTTGTAGGTATCTTGAAAGTTGGAGAAAGAAAGTTACAAGAGAGTACTCTGACTTACTAAACTCTATATTGTTGATCATTCTTTCATTGTAATAAGTCATTATTCTTTCGTTGAAATTTTGAATATCCAAGTCTTCTTTTCCGTCATATTCAACATAGAAACTACCTTTGGTAATAGCACAACCCATGTCAAAGGTCTCCAAATTATTAAGTGATTTTATGTGCTTTTCCACTGTACCAAGTGAAATTGAACTATCAATAGCTAGTAAGCCTCCAACGATTTTTGTAAGTGGTCTAGGATCATAGGATTTACCTCTATCAATAATGTTAGTAGAAGTCCTAAATAACTTACGAACACTTTCAATTTTCTTACCTGCATATTCAATATATTCTTTAGTTATTTCAGGTTTAACCTCAAAGACTGCATACACACCTTCAGCTGGAATGTAAGATATGCCATCCTGCTTAAAGACAAAAGGAGTAAAGTGCTGATCATAAATTACTAAGTCCAATTGATGGCTCAAATTGCCATTACTATCAATTATAAATGCCTTATCGACACAATATCTATTGGGCAGATACTCTCTTAACCAATTAATCCAAACATTTTCCAAAGAATCTCCTTTGGATCCAGGATGTTTAATAAATTCTCGATTAGTACTAAACCGGGCCTCTACTTGTCTTTGTAATCCGGCAAATAAATTTTTCAATTCAATCTTTTCACTCATCGCTTTCTTCATTAAAAGGTTTAGTTGGTTTCATTTCTTGAATAAGTTCAATGGCCTTGGCAGGATCAATCTTTGTGTTTGGAAAAGCCTGCAAAACTATTGAAGGAAGAAGCCTTTGCATTAAGTCGGAAAAGGTAAAACCATACTCCCTATTATCTCGAGCTCCAGTTAAATCCACCACCTTTCTGGTTTGTCCATCATTGAAACCAAGCTCCATGAGGGCTCTCTCTAATACTTTTCTCCTTTGTTCGGCATTTGGCCTGTGAAATTTTAATATTTCTGCAGCACGTCTTGTAATAGCAGGATCAAGGGAGTTTATCCGATTTGTACACATAATTACCGCAGCAGGAACTTTCCCATTTCCAAGCCGATCTACTCCTCTAATAAAAGCATTTACCCCAGCTTTATCCTCATGGTGCATTTGGGAGTTCTCCCTACTTTGAGCTAATGCATCAGCTTCATCAACTAAAAGAATAATGGCTCCTCTGGATTTGGAGCTAGACGATTTCAATCGACTAGCTCTTTGATAAGTCTCTTCAAATGCATTTGAAATAAGCTGAGTCATTTGACCGACTCTACCCTCACCTCTACTAGATAAGCTCAGTGGTAATAGAGTTATATCAATTTTTTCCTCTCTTGCAATGTAATCCCCAATAGTTGTTGCTAATTCACTTTTTCCTGAACCAACATCCCCTTCAAGTATGATTAAAGGTGGTCTTTTGAGGACTGAATTAATCACCGCATTGGCATCTGGATGAAATTTACTCCTCCATTCATCAAGTGCGTTAGGGTTGATGAGTAAAATTAAAATTTTGCTTAGCCTTTGCTTATAGTCATCTAACCCAACTAAATCATTAAATCTTTCGCGATAATCTAGATCAGGGTAGCTTATTGCTTGCTCGAATATGTTTTCCATCTTAGTATTTCTTTAATGTAGATCTATCCAAACCTCTCCCTCCTGAATAATATGACCTATCATTCGAAAAGTAGCCGTTAATACTCGGATAATCAGCACCAGTTCTTAAAAAAGGAAGAGTTTGACCAAACTTCTGTCGTTCATTATAAGACATATCGAAATAAGGCTGCGTATATGTCATATAACTATAAAAATAAGCTCCAGAAATATCAGCTCCAGGCAGTATTTTTCCAGGGTCCTCATCTAAACCTGATTTTGCAAGTTCTTTAGCAGTATACTTTAAAGTTGGTTCAACCCACTTATCGTCTTTTTTAAAACCATAAGTGACTTCTTTTAAGTAGCCGTTTTTCAAAAATTGTATTAACTCTTCTTCGTATTTATCAATTTCAGAATCGTCTGGATAACCGTAAAATCTTTGAAGTCTTTTTAGGTCAGTGACAACCTTAGCCGCCAATTGTTTAGCGTGGGTTATTGTAAATGTTTCGCTATATGTATATGAATTCATGATTTTTAAATTTGAAATGTTGGACCGAATACTTTTTTCCAGTAATAAATTGTCTTATCCTTAGTAGGTGCAGCAAGTGCCGCATCAATAGCGTCACCTGCATCCAATGCAGCATTTACGATGGCATCAGCCTGAAACGTAGTGTAAAGTCTAGAAGCATTATTTTTTTCATTTACTGGGTCAATCATTTTAACTGGCTCTGTGAATGTACCAATCTTTGACAAAGGATAGTAATCACTGAATGCAATTTGCTTTCTAATGTTTGATTTTGCGATCTCAGTAAAAAATGCTTGGAGAGCTTCGGGATAATCTGAAAAATCTATCCCATCATCAGAAAGCTTTGCCAAAATAAGCTCTATCATGAATGACTTGAACTTAAAATCACTTCGTTCCATCTTTAAGTTCCTGGCCCAATATTTAGCAAGACGAACAACCTGAGCAAAATCAGTTTGATTCTGATTCTTTCTTTTACGAATAAACTCTAGATGTCGTGGAATACAAGTTTTTAAAAATGAACCGTCATCTTGGCTAACCAGATTCCCATACCAGTCCGGATCTCCATTGTATATTATTGGTACAACATCTATATTGTTACCAGTGCCTCTAAAAGATAGTGTGACAGAATATGTATTCGTCCTAACTTGATCATGTTCAATATTAGGATAAATTTTTCTCAGTCTTTCAGCTAGGTAATCAAGGAGTTCTTGTATATTTTCGGGGGCATCAGAACTTGATATATAGCATGCCATATCAATATCATTTAAGGACCTAAGGGCTGTTCCTTTTGCCAAACTGCCTGACATTAGAATTTTCTGAAGGGCAAAGTCATTGTGTTCCCGTATATAACCCTCAATTTTCTCCTTAACCCTTCTTGCTTGCTCTCGAATTTCATTTGCCTTATCTCGAGGGAGGTTTACTCGCTCTTCTGCAAACCTTAATATGTCTTTGTGATCTACATGATTTCTACTCATTTTTCCTTTCGCACCCCCTTGAACGGTAGTCCATCCTGTTTAGCGTCCATAAATTTTCCGCTTGCTGCATCTCTTTTTATGCATTGTTCAGTTTTAGGATTATAGGTTTGTGATCTTTCTTTGACAGCTCCTTTCCGGGCATTGTCTCCATATGGTTTGTTTGTTGCCATAAGTTATAATTTATTAGTTTCATCTCACATTCATCGGAATGAGAATTACCGACTTGTTTTTATAGGATGAAATAATTAGTTAGGAAATATTTGTAATTGAAAATGTAACAATTACCTTTGCAGCCAGTTAAATACATTCGGGAGTACTAGTGAACAAGAAACCGTACCCTCAAGAGTGCTTTAGATTCTTCGACCTTTCTAAAGCACTTCTTACATCCACATTATTTTTAATAAAGACTGTGCCAGTCTTTATTAAATGCCATTTTGACAGTAAAGGTATATATATTCTTGAAAATATAATGTATATTCTTATTATTTTCACAGAATTTATGGCAGTTCCCAGTTACAAATCTAAAAATCACTTATTTTCTCACATTATATTTAGGGTAGATTTTAAGCTATGCTAATTATAATTAAGTTTAGTTATTATTTAATTAATCTCGCCCTATTAAAATTTTCATGTTCCTGAAAATCAACATACCCTAATTGATTAGTTAATAATTTAGTTTTACCTATGTGAAAATCCTTTTTATTTATATGATGGTGACCATAAATCCAATAATCAGGTTCAAAATCCTTAATTAAATCGTCCAAGTCAATTACAAAAGCCTCATTTAATAAACTGCCGCTAAATTTAGACGGATAGTTTATCATTGTGGGTACATGGTGAGTAACTACTATTGTTTTTGCATCTTTTTTACAATCATTAAGCTCTTTTTGAATAAAAGAAATGCTCTCTTTATGAAGGCTATTGTATTTTTCAATTCTGAGTCTTAATCCATCATCTTTAATCTCCTTAAAATCGCCCAGTCCTTTCTTAATGTCATTCGCAGATTGATCACCAATTAAAGTCCAAAGGGTACTGAATATTATTTTATAATGACCTTGTTGAATCGATTTATTATTAATTAGGATTATGTTATCTCTAATCTGTTCTTCAAAGGAGCCACTTCTCTGTTTAATATCTGAATGGTAATATTCATGATTACCAGGAACCCAGTATGTCATTAAGAAATTATTAGAAATATAATCAAAGAAATTATTTGCTTTGTCTATTAGATTAAATGGAATAATATCACCTGCTAATATCAAAATATCTCCTTCAGGAATTAAGGGATATTTTTCAATATAAGCCTGATTGAATATAAATTCTAAATGAAGATCGGATGCAAACTGAATTTTCATAGGTTACCTTGTGACTTTCCTTCTTTCTTTCTCTTTTCATAATATGTAAATTTAGCATTTCGTGCTTAACTTACCGTCCAGTCAAAGGTAGCAGTTCCAGATAAACATAAACTAAAGATAGCACAATGATTTCAGATAAACCCATTTATGATGAATCAGAAGATCAATTCAATCGAGAAAAATTTGCTCTGCAGGTAGTCAACGTCGTTGAGAAAACAAAGCTAAATGAATCATACACAATTGGATTGTTTGAAAAATGGGGAGCTGGAAAAACTTCACTTTTAAAATTAATACAGAGAAAACTTGAACTCAAGGATTATACTGTGATCGAATTCACACCCTGGTTAATAACAGAAAAAGAGCAACTTATAAAATTGTTCTTTTCTGAACTAAAAATCCAACTTGTTGCATCAAGTAAATTCAAAAAAAACGCGGATAAATTAATAAGTAAATTATCGAATTATCAAGCTCTTCTTACAAACAGTCTTGAATTAGCTGGGTTCGGCTATCTCACAGGGATTTTCAAGGCTTCAATGTCACACTTTAATAAAGACAAAAGCCTACAACAAAGCAAGAAAGAGCTACAGAGTAGTTTTAGTAAGCTTGATAAAAAACTCATAATCTTTATTGACGATATTGATCGATTAGATAAAAAGGAAATTGAGTTGGTCTTCAAATTAATAAAGGTTATTGCAGATTTTCAAAATACCGTATACATTTTACCATTTGATCATAATTACGTATCAAATGCCCTTGATCATACTTTTCCAAGTGGTGGTCGAAAATACCTTGAGAAAATAATTCAACTACCTATCGAGATTCCAAAAATTACTATACATCAATTGTATAAATATCTAGAAACTAAATTGAAGAAACTGAGAGAGGATCATTTGCTAGAAACTGAAGATTTACCAAATGAAAGCACACTTGAATTCTTAAAAACATATTTTTTACAAAAGGCGAATTCCCCAAGGATTGTAATCAGATTTATCAATTCCTTACACTTGAAATTATCGCTCCTTAAAGGTGAAGTTAACCATAATGATTTGATGGTGATGGAGGCGATTTACCATATTCATCCAGAACTCTACACCCTGATTAAGCATAATAAGATGGTTTTTCTTCAAGTTACAAATAATAGTAGACAACGCTTTTTATCAACAGAAGCGAATTATAATGATGAACAAAGAAAAGAAATGATTTCCCAGTCCATATCGAAGAACCTTGAAATAATTCCTTATCTGAGCCAGGTTTTCCCTCAATTGAACACAATTTATTCAAATGAAATTTATGATTCACATCATTCTCTTCAATGGTACGAAAAGCGAAGGATATGCTCAGGATCTTACTTTGAAAGATACTTTACATATTCTGTTAATGATAATGAAATCTCAGATCTCCAGTTCAATGAATTTTTAACCTATCTAAGTACAGAAGATTATAAAGACCAGATTTTTGAGTTAAAAAAACATTTAAATAATTTTGATGTCCCTAGCCTGATCTTTAAGCTACAGTATTATGAGAACTCCTTCAATAGTGAAAATGCAAAAATGTTAGCTCTCAACATTTCTTTACTTGACATTTATACTAAATATGAAGAGACAGGTTTCTCACTGGGAATGGATACGCGATCCCAATTGGTTTATATATTAAAGCTTTTAATCAAGCAGGTTTCTGATAATGAAAAAAATAATTTAATACATCAAATGTTTAATAGGATTCAAGTTCCAGATTTTTTAGTGAAAGTGTGGATTGAAACCAGATATTTTGAATATGAACCTAGCCGGACGATATTATCTAAAGAACAATCTCATCAAGCCAAACAATACTTTATAAAGAGAATATTAGAAGTAATTTCAATCTATGAATTAATTTTACTACATAATTCCATTTCCTATTCATACTCTGTTCTTTCAGAAATAGCTCTACACAAAGGGAAAGAAGTAAAAAACAAAGTGAATGATATTATAGAGTCATCAAATGGAATGCTTAATATTTTGCACATGTTTTCACAAAAAACTTATAGCTCAGGACAACCGGAACCTTATATTTCAGATTTTAACAAGGAATATTATGACTTATTAAAAAATACATGTGACATAAATCATTTGTATAATATTAGCAAAAAACTCTTTGGACATATTGCGGATATCGATAAGAGTAGGAAAATTGATGATAAGTTAGATGATGTTCAACTAGTTGCTCGTTTTCAAAAAGTTCACGAATTAGAAACATTTGATAATCTTGAGAAACTATTAACTTAACTTAGATATCTCAATAGCAAATGTTACCAATGCATTATTCTCAATTAAGAATATTCATTTTATAATGAAAAAACTAACAGTATTACTAGGTGCAAGTTTTTCAGCACACATGAATATTTAAAGTCCATAATGTACTGAAGATAATCTTATTGCCCCCTATTTGAATTCATTTATTATTAATTAAGATTACGTTCTCTCTAATCTTTTCCAAAGGATCCGCTTCTTTCATTTATATCTGAGTTGTAAAACTCATGATTGCCGGGAACCCAGTATGTCATTAAGAAATTATCAGAAATATAATTGAAGAAATTTTTTGCTTTGTCTATTAGACTAAATGGAATAATATCCCCTGCTAATATCAGAATATCTCCTTCAGCAATTAAAGGGTATTTTTCTATATAAGCATTATTGAATATAAATTCTAAATGAAGATCTGAAGCATATTGTATTTTCATTGGTTTTTTATAAAACAAAAAATATCGCTAACAATTATTAATTTTTTTAACTTTTGTGCTTAATTTGAAATTGAATGAACCTTAATTAGTTATTACTGATCTTACTTTCATCTACTTAATATCAAAATAGTAGACCTTTAATCTACACTCTTATATTTTTTCGACCAATTCGTCAATAAAAAGAATTGGAAGTAAAAACATAACTTCAGTAAAAAACTTATCTGATTATTGCTTTAATCGGTCCCTTTCCAAATTCAATATCCTCTTCTTCCATATTTCTTTTCAAATCTCTCACATTTCGCATTATTATCCTCTGGTCTCTTTCACTAAGCGGAGACATATAGTCTACTATTGCATCAGCATATGTATTTCTGAAGGGCACCTTGGAATAACCAAACAGAAAATTTGGATTTACATTTAATAAATCACACAATTCTTTAATTCTTTCGTATCCAGGACTTTTTGTATCTCCATTTGTCAATTTATAGATATTACTCGCAGAAGTCTTGAGAAGACGTGAAATATCATTATTTGAATACTTTGAAATATCGATTACAAATTTTATCCTATCATGTATGGTGTTTAACTCCATTGAATAAATAGCGACTATTTAATCCAAATATATTCAATTAAAGGCTCCTAAAAGAATAAATAGGATAATATTAAATGAATTTGAGAGATTTTTAATACTATTGATCAAATTTAACAACCGAATAAAATGATTAAAACCTATTATTTCAATTAAGATAAAATATAACTATATAAAGAAAATGGTCAAAAATCATATATAAAGTATAAAAAATGTGAACATGAAACGATATAAATACCCGGCAAAACTTGCTTAATAATATAGTTAATTATTTGTAATCATAACTATATGCGTTTAAACGGCATTTATCAGTATAAATTAGAATATACCAAGAAATTAGATTTTTAAAACATGAATGAAAATGAGCAATATATTGATGAAATTTCTTTGTCAAAAATAAGTACTCTTTCTGCATCGGAAATTCAAAGTTCCGTATTAAAGGCATATGAAGCCCAGAACCAAACATGGATCATTGATGAATCACTATATGTTGAA
This sequence comes from uncultured Cytophagales bacterium, assembly GCA_963803685.1. Lineage (GTDB taxonomy): Bacteria > Bacteroidota > Bacteroidia > Cytophagales > Cyclobacteriaceae > Marivirga. The sequence goes on along the minus strand of CAWDNW010000001.1, from coordinate 4,040,736 downwards.
TGTCCGATTTACATAAAGGTTGATTCGCTACCTCCGATAGTTCAACAGGAAATGTACAAGGGCTTAGCGAAAAAGAAATCACTCTTGAGAGATGGAGTCCAAATTGATCAAGATCCCAGATTTATTTGTTTGATCCTTCGTATCAAATGGAAATATGAGTCTTTTTTAAATGATTCTGATATTGATCGAGAAATTGAATCGCTTTCTAGAAATAAAAGTGAGGCAACATATAAAAGTGCCATATTTATGCTATTCAATTTTATCGATCTATTAAAATGTGGAGAGAAAGTAAAGCTTCAGCTTATCTTTGAAGCAGTTTTAACTCTGGGTATTCCAGGCTTCAATAATACAAAGTACCTATTCAGAAAATACAAGGTATTTAAAGACAATGAATATTCACCAGTAGTATTCTTCAGCAATTCGAGAAATCAGGCAAAAAATCACCTCAAAAAGATTTTAGAAATACATAAATTAAAAATTAATGAATTAAGGAGAACGCATAACTCTTCTGCAGAAATCGCCTCTGAATTGAAAGAATACTGTGAAAAAAATGGTATAAATACTATCTCCAGATCAACTGTAAAAAAGCTACTGGCAGAGGTGTACGATAAGAATAGGTATGCAATAATAACCAAAGGAAGGGCTTTTGTGGAAGATAATTTGATGGGCCACCTAGACAGAGAAAAGCCAAAATTCAAATTCCAAGTAATGGAAGCTGACGGTTCTCGATTAGAAATACCCTATAAAGTAGTGAATGACAAAAACTGGAAAGTAGGTTTTCTTAAAATATATATAATACTTGATATATCCATCAATAAGGTGGTTGGCTACTCCTGTGGAGAATCTGAAACAGCACATTTGGCCATAGAAGCATTTCAAGATCTGTTTACGACCAATAGTCATCTTCCCTCTTATTTAAAATTAGATAGAAGTAGTGCTCATACATCAAATGACTTTAAAAAGTTTTTATCAAAGGCATCCCTTCCTGAATTTCAAATGCAACATAAGTTTTGTAAAAGTGCTAGAGAAAAAGGAACAGTTGAGAACTTTTTTCACTGGTTTCCTGAAAAAATTTGTAGCAGGCATAAGGATTATGTTGGGTTAGGAATTCAGACTACTGAGAAGAAGATGAATCCAGATAAATTAAAGCAAATATTAAATAAAAAATCTTTATTGAGTAAAGCTCAATTACTCAAACTGGTACCAACTTTAATAGTGGAATGGAATAAGAGGCCTAATTCTAAGACAGGAATATCTCCCAATGAATTAGAGAAAAGACTAGAAATAGGACAAGCAAAGTTTTTAAAACCAGAACAGATTGCATTTTTAATTTGGGAGGAAGTTAAAAAAACCTCATTATTCAAAGCAAGAATTCAAATCGAAAGAAATAAGGAAGTTTTTAAATATAGAGTAAATGATAAAAACCTTATCCTTTCTATTTCCCAAAATCAGAATTTTCATTATTCAGTTTATTGGAATATTAATTCTCCGGAATTGATTCACTTATATCAGGATAATAAATATTTAGGTTACGCTAAACGAAAAGAGAAATACCTTGATGATCCTGTAAATATAACGGATTCTGATCATCATCATATGCTGAATGAAGCTAAAGATAATCAATCTTTACTGAGCTTTATTAATAAAAGCCTTAAGGAAGACATAGATAAACTTAGGGAGTTAGAATTCAAGTCTATTCCATTGAATGGATCTTCGGGTTTAGAACCAAACAAAAAGCTTTTAGAACAATCTGAGATAGAGTTCTTCCATCGAAACAATATAGATGCTCATAAAATAACCCCTACTGAGAGAAATAGTAATAATCCTCATAAAATTGATACCGAATCATTTTTGGATAACTACCCTAAGCATAAGAAAAAGAAAAAAAACTATTCAAACATAACAATAGAGGATCATGATAGAATATAAATTAGCGCCAATAACTGCATTTAGACAAATTCAAGAAGAACTAGAATATATAGCAAGCATCAAATCCACAATGCATTTATTTGGCTCTAGTGGTTTTGGTAAAACCGTAAGTATTGCACATTTCATTAAAAACTTCGCTAATTCATTTTATATTAGGGTTGAACCTGCAGAAACTTCAAGAGGTTTTTTCTCTAGATTTTTGGATGAGCTTAATGGTTTGTCATGGTCTGCAGATAATCCGCAAAAACCCGGACCTACAAATTGGTTAATTGAAAGAACTTGTTTGGATATTAGGGAAAAAAAGAAGTGTAGCATAATTATTATAGATGAGGCTGGTAATCTGAAAAAAGGATCCCAATCACATTTAAGGCAATTAATTGATAAATTAACGGGATATTGTGCAGTAGTTCTCGCAGGTCCGGATAGGTATAGACTAAATTTAGCAAAATGGAGTAATGACCATGAATCAGGAATTCCTGAACTAATGACGAGAATGCACCGAAGAGTTACAATTAAGGGGCCTGTTTTTGAGGACATTGAATTGATTTGTTTAAAAAACAGTATTCCTGAAGCCAAAGTAATACAGTTCATCTTTACCAACTGCAGTCATTTGAGAAGTGTTAAAAACCATGTGTTAGATTACCTTAACGGAAGACTAGATCTAGATTAATGAGGAAAAAGACAACTACATATATTTACATGGCTACCTACTTATATAGAAAAAATAATAGGATTTTCTATATTGGAAAAGGTCAAGTTCCAAATCTTGATTTAAAAACACTATTGTCAAAAGAATATGATATTCTATTAAAGGAACTTAAGCATACAAAAGAGGGTATCATTTATTTAATAGTAGACGAAGTCGAGAGTAGTGATTCTCAATTTTGGTTAGAATATTACTGTGACCTTTATAAGTCTTGGGGTTTTTTGATAAGTTTAACCTGTTTTAAATCCAATATTGACACGTTTAAAATTGAATTTGTTAATAATATTGGTAAGCAATTACTAAATGGAAAGAAAACAATTTCAAAATATTATCAAACAAATAGCTCTAAATATATTTATCTTTTGGTCTCTGATATGCTGGCTCATCAAGGTATTAATAAAACTTTTGATGAACTGCTTTTATTCCTATTATTAAGCATTCTAGAGGGTGAAGAGTATTCTGAATTAATGAAATTAAATTTCCTCCAATTATCATATGCTATTAATCGCTCGAACATGAAAAGACACAAAGTGTATTTTCCTAAAGCAAAATATTTTTTAGAAAACTTCAATTCTAAGCATTGTAGTCCAACATATATCAAGGATGAAAAAGTTTTCACAAAAATCAATAAAAGCCCTGAAACAGTTAACCGTGCAGTTATAAAGCTTTTTTTATATTTTGGTTATAATGTTAAATATTTTAACATTATTGATTTAAAAATGCACTTTGAGTATATTAATTGGATAAATATCACCACAATCCAATCAGAGAGCAATCAAAAATATATATACCCACCATATAATATGAATTTTAAAATGAATAGTTCAACACAACATGATCTATCTCATAATCTGCTACAATTTATTTCTATAATGCGATTAGATTAACACAATCAAATTGTTGCCGAAATAAGCTGTTTAACTGTTTTTTAATAATTTAAGCTTTTTAAGCTTGCTTTTATATGAAAATTTTCAACATTATTCATTGCATCAATAATGTTTTCTTTAAAATACCTAAAGCGTATCTACTCTTGCATTTTATAGGTCTAGAATTTCTTATTTAAAACTGTTTATCTTTTTGATAGATAAAATCTAGTTTGATTTCAATATTCTACATTTCTAATTGTCCAAAGAAATGTTTAGTAAAAATTCCACTTTTTCACGAACGATTTTTGCTGCTTTTCTACTTTTCTAAATATCCTTTACAAACATAAAATCAGATATCTAATCGTTTGAAGCGCTGCACTAATAATAACTGTCAACTGAAGCTTTGGTGCAGTAAACATCAACTTATACCCAGGCCTGAGAAAATTTTTATTGTTTATCCACTGAATGCTCAGGATATTATTCCTTAATCTATTATTTTTCGACTGCGCTATAATAAGATCATCTAAACATGAGACGTAAAATTCCAGAATCAACACTACCAAAATTGAACCGTTCGCAAATGATTACTGCTGAAGGATTTCAAAAGCTGCGGGAAGAGCATGATCATTTATGGAAAGTTGTACGTCCAGATGTTACTGCTAAGGTTTCATGGGCTGCCAGTTTAGGTGACCGATCAGAAAATGCTGATTATCATTATAATAAAAAACGCTTACGTGAAATTGATAGTCGCATTCGTTACCTACGCAAATGCATAGATAACTTTAAAGTAATACATTATCACCCTCATCAGGAAGGCAAAGTAATGTTTGGCGCCTGGGTGGAAGTTGAGAACATTGATAGAGGACTAAAAATACGACTACGTATCGTGGGATACGAAGAGCTTATTGGTAATAAAGATTATATTTCGATGGACTCACCTCTGACACAAGCGCTTTTAAACAAAATTGCAGGTGATGAAGTCATTGTTAAAACTCCTGCGGGTGAATTTAACTGGCGAATACTTAAGATTTGGTATGAAAAAGGTGGTTCATCTGATTTTTAACGAATCGGTCCTTTGCAGTGGTAATGTTTGAGAATTCATTATTCTCCAAGAAATTCTTCAGCGCTTTATTTACTCATTCCTCCCCTATTAGTTCACTCAATTTCAACATTGCAATTGCCCATTACTTCATAGCGGTCTCAGATGGCCTATCCAATATCAATTCCCTCAATTCCTTCTCTCATGAAAAATACAGGTTCCACTCTACTCATTTATAATTCTCAAATACCGCTCTTCAGAAATTTGGCCACTTTTGTAATACGCTAATACATCTCTGAAATCACCTTTGCTTCCATAATCTTCTGTTAAGATTAATTGACCGGATTCATCATAGTATTCCCATTCACCAATTCTAATCCGCCAATCTTTGTAATTACCTTTGGCTTTCAATTGTCCATTTTCATAGTATTTGCTAATAGGTCCTTCTACTTTATTTTGATTATAGCTGCCTGCTTCCTTTAAATTTCCATTGGGCCAGTAGTTGATCCATGTGCCTTGACCAATACCATCCACAAATTCCTGACGTGATTTATAGTTGCCGTTGGCGTAACGAGCAAACAGAATGCCGGTAAACGGCTCTGTTTCTCCTTCTTTATAATACCTGTAAGCCCCGCTTGAGGAATTAGCTGTTGTTGCACTCATGGTGATTTCTCTTTCTGCCGAGACTGTTGTTGCCTGAGCGGAGATCTCCTGCGATACCGAAATAGCAAATGCTATTGCCACTAATCGCAATACGTTTCTGAAATTATATGTATTTGCTTCCATCTTAAATTATTTACTGATCTTGTTTAAGTGATTTCACCGGATTTTCTATTGCGCTTCTGTAGGTAATGAAGCTAACCGCCGAAATAGCCACTGCCAATGCCACTACAGCCGAAGCAACAAAAATCCATGGTTCAATCAGTATTTTATAAGCGAAATTATTGAGCCACTGGTCAGCAGCATAGTAGGCAAAAGGACTGGCAATTAATAAGGCAATGATGATTAAACGCACATATTCCCTGTTAAAGCTTAGAATGATCTGGGTTGTTGAAGCCCCTAAAATTTTTCTAACGCCAATTTCCTTTTTCTTCAGCGCAGTGAGCAAACTGGTTAATGCTATTAGCCCGAAAAGTGCTAATACAAAAGCTAAAACACTTAATAAAATAGTAAGCTGCCCTACCCTTTTTTCATTTTTATATAACTCCAGAAGATTTTCATCCATAAAGCTGTAGCTTAGCGGATACTCTTCATTTAAACCCTCATAAATTGTTGCAGTAGTTTCCAACACTGCTTTTAATTGAGTCGGATTAAAACTCACAATAGCCAGTTCATCAAAGGTTTGTGGGTAAATATTTAGAAAATAAGGAGTCATTTTTTCCCTGAGGGAAAACACATTAATATCCTCGAAAAAGCCATAAATCAGGATGGGATAACCTACATTTCCATCCGAATCAATATATTCCGGCTCCTGAATAATCTCCAATCCTATCAATTCCGACTTCTCCAAATTATACATAGACATCAATCTTTGAGCAGTATATTCATTAATTAGCGCTGCATTTTCAGGGTAAACCGACTCTTTGTCAGATAGTTGCTCATCAATTGAAGTCTTGATTTCATAAGCTCTGATGGTGCTGGCCTCCATGTACAAATTGTAGGCATCATCAAAAATCTCCTCTTTTCCTGCTAGTTTATAGGTAGTTTGGTTATAAGGGTTGCTTCCCAATGGAGTTCCGGATCCTATTTCAAAAATATCAGGAGATTGCAGCATCTGCCGCTCAAATTCTGCGTGATTTTCAAGGCTGACATTCATGTACATCACACCATTCTTCTTGTAGCCCAAGTCTTTATTTTCTATAAAATTGAGCTGCTTGTTAATGAAAATTGTTAAACTTACCAATGCAATGAGAAGAATGAACTGGAAGGTAATCAGCATTTTACGGGTAGTTAGCTTGCTGGCTTTATTGCTTAAACTGTTCTTATTAAAAAGCTTAAGAATACCTTGTGAAGAAAGGTAAAATGCCGGGTAAGCACCGGAAATCAAACCAACCGCTAAGGCAAAGCCAATCAGCATTAATACATCGCCAGGCGACTGCACAAATTCATTTTGCAGATTGATCTCCATAAAGTTATTAAACAGAGGAATGGTGATTTGCAAAAGTAATACAACCACCGGCAGAGATAGTAGCACGAGAATCATAGACTCCATTAAAAACTGCGTGGCAATATTGGTCCGGCCAGCTCCCATTGTCTTTCGCATACCGATTTCCCGGAAACGATTGGCATTTAAGGCAATGGCAAGATTGGTATAATTGGTGATGGTTAAGAGCAAAATGATGAGGGCAATAACACCAAATATGTAAAGATAGCGCACATCACCGGGAGGCTTGAGCTCATAGAGTAAATTAGAATGTAAATGAATATCCGTAAGCGGTTGTAGAAAATCACCACCATGAAGCTCATTGTCTTCCATTTGACTATTGATCGAGGCAATATTAGCGTTGATGTTGGCTTGTACTTCAGCTGCTTTGTAACCATCATTTAATACCACATAAGTCCTTGCTCCCCAGTATTCTATCTGAGGTTTGTAGAGTAAAAGATTGAAATCATAATGTGAGTTTTTTGGCAGATCCTGAATAACAGCAGTTACAGAGTAAACGGTATCATCAACTTTAATAGTTTTACCTGATAATTTGCTATTCTGCCATTCTTCTCCTAATAATTTTTCAGCCTCTGAAGCTGTAAGCACAGCCTGATAGTTTTGCTTCTCGTTCCATTCACCATTTTGAACAATCATTTCCCAATCAAATATGGAAAAATGCGAGGATAAAGTATTTGTCTCCAGTATACCCTTAACTACATATTGCTGATTCTCATACTCTACAAAATTCTCGCTGTCGACTAAATGGAAATGGCAGGCCTCCGAAACACCTTCAATCTCACGCAGTGCGTTAATTTGATTAAGCTGCTCTTCAGCTGTGCTGCTATTGTATCGTGCAAAGCTATATAAACTATAATCTTGTGAGCGTAAATTTCTTGCTACTCGGTAGGTCTTATCCGCTTTTGTGTGAAAACTATCATAGCTCAACTCATACTGTATGAAAAGAAAAGCCAGGGCACTAACAAGCAGTCCTAAAACGAGTCCCATGTAATTAATGCTTGTATAGAATTTCTTTCTGGAAAAATTTCTGAAAGCAACTTTCAGGTAATTAGGCAGTAAAAAAATCAAATCGAATTTACGCTTCCATGAGGGTTTCTTCGTGGCGCTAACTGTTGCTTTAAAATATTCATCAGCTACTACTTCTGCGTTCGGGAACGCTTTTTTACTCGCTTTCTGAAACGCCTCTTCTTCACTTAAACCATTTTCCTGATAATCCTCAATTCTATCATACAAATTGCTCTCAAGCTCTTCAATGAGTCCTGGTTCCAAGCCTTGATGCCGTTGTACCGAAAGTTTCCACTCTGCTATTGCGTTTTTTAAATTAAATGCTGTCATATTAAACCAGTGCTAGCCTAAATCAAGTTGCGGATTCGGTCCCCAAAGTGCTTCCAATGCTTTTGTGACATTGATCCACTGTGTTCGTTCAGCTGTTCTGGCTTGTTTACCCAATTCAGTCAGTTGGTAGTACTTTCTCTTTCTACCGTTGTCCAGGATAATCCATTCCGACTGGATGAGTCCCTCCTTTTCCATGCGGTGTAAAACCGGATAGAGCATAGCGTCTGTCCATTCAAGCTCCCCGCCCGACAGTTTTTCAACATTTTTAATGATTTTGTACCCATAACTTTTTCCATGGCTTAGGATGGACAGAATGAGAGGTTTGGATGATGCTGCTACCAGTGCTTTTGTTGCCATAATTGTAGTTTGAGTAATATACCTAATACTATTAGGTAAATATACATAACAGTATTATGTAAAACAAGCGACTCAGTAATTTTTACGATTATTTGATAATTGTGCTGCTTTTTATTGGTTTTGATGGAATAGAGAACAGTAAGTAAGGCATCAAATGACCCTTGAACTCCAGCGAAAGGTTTGGCAGGCTATCTCCTTAACAGATAGTGGGCGGTGACACCTCTTTCTGACGCAACGATGTGTTTCTCATAAACCAATCCAAACATCAACGTACCCCCATTAGAGTCGACATGGCGAGTTTACCTGCCACTGGCAGGGCACGAAGCAATCTTCTCAAAATTGATGCAAAACCTGCTTCGAGCAACTTATTATTTTAATTCCACGATTTCATCCAGCTAGTACAATTTTTAAAATCCTAATTGAAGGCTATCTGTCCTCGCTTTTTCAATATTATTAATAGACCTCGTCCATTTCTTATATATTTCAACAGGCTCAGGGTATAGAGAAGCCTTAAAATTTTCCTTTTCTACTTCATTGAGCAGCCATGGAGCCTGCACCACAGCACCCGGTACTTTTGCTAGTTCAGGGATCCAGTTGCGTACATATTGCCCTTGTTTATCATACTTCAAGCCTTGATGAACCGGGTTAGTGTACCAAATATCCATGGCCTGATTACTCCAATTGAGCCAATTACTGCTTACATCATAATCCAGCAATCTATTTTCAAACCAAGCAGCACCCCATCGCCAATCGATTTTATAATCACGAGTCAAGAAACTAGCACAATTTACCCGGCCTCTGTTGGACATGAAGCCGGTTTCATTCAATTCTCGCATATGCGCATCTATAAATGGTATGCCCGTGGTTCCCAAACGCCATTTCTCACATAATTCCTTATCGTACTCCCACTCTACTTCCTTTTTTCTAAATCCACCACTATTGAAGATGGACTTACCAAAGCGCAAACTGAGGAATTTAAAATAATCTCGCCAAACTAACTCAAATACCATCCACCATGTACTGGCATTTTTCTTTACAGCATCTTCGTAATCTTTGATCGTCCAGTAGATTTTTCTGGGAGACAAGCAGCCCAGGGCCATCCAGGGAGAGAACTTTGAACTGTACTCCATTCCCAATGAGCGATTCCTGGTCCAGCGGTAAGTTGTTAATTGCTCTGTTTGAAAGGTATAATGGTCGAGTCTCTGCAAGCCTGCCGTTTCACCGCCAGGATAGGATGAAGTGTCCGATATCTCCTCGCTGCTAAGTCCAAGGGATTCTAAGCTGGCAACTTCTCCCCACTCAACATTTTCTGGTGTAGGTGGTAGACTTTTAGGAGTTTCAAAGCATGGACGTACCTCGGATTTTTTACCAAGTGGTATCCTGAATGCTTTCGAGGTAAGTGGCGTGTTTTCAGGTGAGAACGGAGCATCATCAATATGGTATAGCGTCAAACCCCAAACTGACTTGCACGCAACTGATGGCTTTAATCCAGTTAAATTCACCTGTAGTGCTGCTTCTACTTCCACTTCTTCAGTGGTTATTTCCTTCTGAAAAATGACCTGATTTACATCATATTTTTTAGCTAGCTTTGGCAACTTCTCCTCAGGCAGTCCACTGGTTATCAATAAATTACTACCAATAAGTTGAAGTTGACTTCTAAGATTTTCAAGGCTTTCTTTTAAAAATTGGTACCGTAAAAATCCCGTCTTTTTGAAACCCAGATCTAAAGTTCTGAACTGTCGTGGATCTATGCAATAGACAAGTAATAGAGGTTGTTTTTGTGCTATAGCCTGATGTAGACATTCATTGTCGTGTAATCGAAGGTCATTCCTAAGCCAATAGATCGTGCTCATTTCCGCTGCATATTTGTAAAGTTTAAAAAATCGGTCAGTCTACTTAGCTTCCATAGGATTTCAATAGAGCTTAACAGCCAACTTAAGAAGTGTGGTCCGGATTCGAATAGTGAATCAGGTATTTAACCGTGTAGAGCCTAACGTTTAAGCAAGCCTAATGTTAATAAATTGGTTATATGTTTGTTGAATGGTTTTTTCAGATAATTCCCGCAGTTTTTAGGATGACTGTAATGGAGAAATTTTGAAGTCAAGTAGATAATAGCTTCTGGTAGATAAAAGTACATTGTGAAAGACTCGGCCTTGATTTATTTTAGGTATTTCACCTCATTCATTGGATAAGAAATAAAATGTCTGACCGTAGGGAGTTTTTTTATTTCCCAATTAATTGGGTGAAATGGCGTTAAAAAATGAATCCAGCCTTGATTTTTTTGAATACTTTTTTCATTAAGGAAAAAAGTATTGCCAGTCCGGCGAGGACATATGATGAATTTAAGTTTTAAGGCTCCCGATTATTGAAACCAACTAACTTTCCTTACAAATACCTCATAATCAACATTTAATTCGTACATTCATTACAAAAAAACACAATCATGTTAAAAAAGATCTTAATAGGTATCGGAATTGTCATCTTCCTTTTTATTCTTTGGGTAGTTTATGGCTTATTTATAGCCGAACCGGTAAGTACTACTGCCACAGCTAATTACGATGAAAATGGGTTAGTAATCACCATCGACTACAGCCAGCCCAGCAAAAAAGGACGACTCATATTTGGGACTGAAGAAAGCGGAGCTTTACAGCCCTATGGAAAGTACTGGCGACTGGGTGCTAATGCCTCAACAGATATTACTTTTAACCAGGATGTTAGCTTTGGTGGCAAAGCAGTTGAAGCCGGCACTTATAGAATGTATGCCGTTCCTGGAGAAGAATCCTTTGAAGTGATCCTTAATAGTGAGAGTGGCGTTTTCTTTGGCGCTGTGGAACCCGATTATGAAAAAGATGTAGTGTCAGTATATGCTCCTATTCAAGAAACATCCTCTGAAATTGAGACTTTTACCATTGGCTTCAGTGCCATTGCTAATGGTGCCAATATCAATTGTAGTTGGGATGATATTATGTTTTCAGTTGCTGTGACAAAAGAATGAAATGAAATTGTCTAGAATATACTAGTTTAAAGTTGAACTTTATAAGAAGCGTTCTTAAATTCTTTACTTAAAACTTCTAATGTAGTATTTTCTACAAAATAATTAGCATCAGAAATAATATAAATATCACGCAAATTGGTTAAGGATTTTATCCAATTTAAATATAGTTTTAGATGATTTGAAATTTGTTTTTCATTTGTGTTTGATTTTATTTGAATAACAAAAACTAAGATTCCCTTTCTTGTACCACTTAAAAATTCTGCAGCTTTGATTAAACCACCAATGAAATGCTTTCGACTAGTTCCATGTTCACTCTCAAGAATAATATACTCATCTCCATTTTGGAGGACAACATCAGGTTTATATCCCTTTATAATTCACCACCTCTTAATGTAATTTGAAAGCCCTTGGCGCTATGCTGCAGTTGTTTAAATTTTTGATCCAACATTACACCATAATCTTTTCAAGTCGCTCTTTCCATTTCATCCAATTAGGCATTTGCTTAGTCTGTAGATCAAAGAATTTTTGAGTATGATCGTGATAGATCAAATGACAAAGCTCATGGATTATGACATATTCAATGCAAGCTTTTGATGCTTTAATTAATTCAGGGTTTAAGATAATCTTTCCCTTTGGCGTGCAGCTTCCCCAACGTTTTGGCATGTCTTGAATATAAAGCCCCGATGGTTCTACTTTGTGCTTTTTAAAATTGGCTATCAGCGGCTCAGCTATCTCCGGAAATTTCCGTTTTGCATGGTCTCTGTACCATTTATTTACCAAGTCCTTTACACGACTTTCATTCTTTGCAATGACCTCAATAAACCTACCTTTATATTTAACAGATTCCTTGTTGCCAATAGCCACACTTAATCTGAATTGCCTTCCAAAATATAAGTGTGTTTCGCCATTAACATATTTACGTGCAGGTGTTTTAGGATGAAACGATAAGAAATAGCTTTGCTGTTTTATAATCCATGGAGCTCGTTTTCTAAGCTTTTCCTCTATCTTTTCATAAGGCGTATTCTCAGGAGCTTTCACAATTACCTCCATTTCAGGAGTTACAGTGATTCCAAGTGTCCTTCTTTGGGCATAGACCAAATGAAAATTGATCATTTTGGAACCATATTGAATGCTTTTTATCATCCTTTATACCGAATTTTAGCTACTTCAATGCATCTGTTGGCTATTTCATCCATCTCGCCAAAGGATAAACTCACATTGTACTTGTCTCTCACTTCATCAATTAAATAATCCCCAATTTCAATCTGTAGTTTGCCAGTAATATTTGATTTATGGGGCCAATCAATAATGGGATGCTCCTTATCAAAAACAGCTTCTTTAATTATGTTATCAATCTGAATGGCAGATTCCACAGCGATTTCCTTACGGATTTTGATATCTTGGAGCTTTTCCGTCAGAAGTTCCATATTTAGGCCATAAAAAGCTTGTGCAACTTCTTTATCTCTAAGCATTTCCGGCATTTCCGAATCTGTATGCGATAATACGGAATTCATAATTTCCTGAACCTTATTGAGATATTGTGCCTCCGTAATTCGTCTATCGACATATTCCTGAATAGTGGCTTTAAGCATTTCAGAAAATTTCTTGTAGAAGGCAGGATCTTCATCCATTTTCTCAGAAATATGCTTTGAGGTTCTTGAAGCTATTTTATCCGCTTTTGCTGCTTTTCCTGTGGTTTTTTCAACTTCATCCTGAAATTTCTCTTTATCAAAGATGTTAACTAAATCCGTGATTACCTTCACTTCATCAGATTGGATATGTGTATCAATCAGCTTTTGAATTTGACCTTCGTATTTTTTGAAATCTATCTTATCAGAATAGCGTTCTATTACAGCTATTCTCAACTTCATAAACATGGACAAATCATCTTTGTACCTGTCTATAGTTTTGCTATCTGTAGTTTTATGAAAATCAATAGATGATAAAGCCAATTTAAAAGATTTAGCAAATGCTGCTAGCTTGTCGTAAAAAACAGCTCTAATTGCTTCATCACGCAATAATTGCGCATAAGCCTCTGCATCACGTTTATTTTTAATCTCTTTAAAAATATCCCATAATTCTGAATACTTTTGAGGTAATTTTGCAATTTCCTCGGTGATGTTCGTTAGCGTTCCTTGCAAATCACTATCATCAAATTCTTCAAATGACGAATATAATACCAAGGCAGTGTCCAGCGCTTCAATAACGCCATAATAATCAATGATATACCCGAAATCTTTGTCAGGATAAATTCTGTTTACGCGGGCAATTGCCTGCAATAATCTATGGCCTTTGAGGTTTCGTGTGAGGTATAAAATTGTATTTTTTGGCTCATCAAAACCGGTTAAAAGTTTATCAACTACAATAATGATTTCAGGATCACTTTGATTTTTAAATCTGCTGATGACATTCTTTTCATACTTTTTAGAATTGCCATGTTCGTCCATCTTACTTTTCCAAAAAGCCTTCACCTTATCGGTAGTTGTACTGTAAGCACTGTCTTCTCCTTCCCTATCATCGGGTGGAGAAATCAAAACATCGGTGCTCACCAAGCCAATTTCATCCATATATTGCTTATAGCGAATGACTGCTTCTTTGCTTTGGCAAACCAACTGACCTTTAAAAGGAGTTCCTTGCCAATTGTCACGATAATGCCGACTTATATCCCAGCAGATGGCATATATTTTTTGATCGGCAATATTCAGCTGATCAGCTCTACTAAATTTCTTCTTTAAATCGGCCTTCTCATAATCATTCAAAGGCTCGGAAATCATAGAGAAATAGTTGTCAACTGGCCCGTCATTGACATTTTGTAATGCATGACGACCTTCATAAAGCAATGGGACCACTGCCTTATCTGCTACTGCCTGATCAACAGTGTAAGAATCAATAATTCCTCCAAACTTTGCGGCTGTGCTTTTATCTTTGCTGAAAAGTGGTGTTCCTGTCAAAGCTATAAAACAGGCATTGGGTAAGGTTTTTTGCATTTCGATGTTGAAAGTACCATGCTGTGTTCTATGACCTTCATCCACCAGTACAAAAATATTGTTCGATGCCAAGGGATGCTTGATTTTCCGAACTGCTGCCTCAAATTTATTAATGATTGTAGTGACTACGGCATCACCTTTACTTTCTAATAACTCTACCAAACGCTGGCCAGTGGATGCATTTTCAACAAATTTGCCACATTTTCGAAAGGTTCCGGTTATTTGATTGTCTAAATCGGTTCTGTCCGTAACCAAAATAATTTTAGGGTTCAGAATATCTTTACTCATGGCAATGGCCTGCGCCAGCATTACCATGGTTAGGGATTTACCACTACCCTGAGTGTGCCAAATAACCCCTCCTTTCCTTCTCCCCTGTTCTACTGTTTGAATTCTTTGAGCTGTTTTTTTAATAGCAAAATACTGCTGGTAGCGGGCGACTTTCTTTGCCCCATCATCATATAAAATAAAATTGAAGATGATCTCCAATAATCGCTTTGGCTCACATAAGCTTAATAAATATTTATCTTGCGTAGTAGGAAGGATTGATTCGTTTTCTAAGTTATCAAAATATTGACGTACATATTTAAATCTGTCACCAAACAACTTCCCTTTTTGCTCATTGCTTAATGGAGTATTTCTTTGTGCTAATAAGCGTTTTTGATAGGCCAATTCTTCATTTTGAGTATCAAATTTTTCTGTCCACTGTGCCCAGAATTTTTCAGGTGTCCCGTTTGTCGCATAAGCGGCCTGGTCGGTGGCAATAATCATTAATAATTGAGCAAAGACATATAAATTACGGATTCCGCTTTCTTGCTGGCTCCGTAAATGTTGGGAGATAGCCTGGTTAACAGGTTCTTTAAGATCCGGCCGTTTACTTTCAATAATTGTTATAGGAATACCATTAATAAAAAGCACTATATCCGGCCGATAATAGTCCTTTGTAGTACTTCGCATGGTATTGTATTCCTCACATACATGGAAAACATTCCGTTCAGGATGTTGCCAATCAATATATTGCAAAGTAAAACTTTTTTTATCGCCATCAATACTTTGTTCCAAGGATTTACCTAAGGTAATGAGGTTGTATACCCATTCACTGGCAGATATGTAGCCTTCTTGCATAGGCGGACTTTGAAGTGCCTGAATACCGGCCTCTATGTTAGCATCACTAAAAACAGATGCTTTTGAAGAACTCAATCGAATAGAATTAATCTCCTTCAGTTGTTTGCGAAGAATCGGTTCTAAGATAACATTTGTGGTTTTATTGCCACGAAAAACCATGGCCTCAGCAGGTGTCAAATAAGTATAACCTAAGTTCTGTAGCACTTGCAGAGCCGGTATTTGACTGATATGATCTTCTTTAAATGAGGGTGTTTCCATTGTTTATCTCTTCAACTTTCCTTTTAATTCTACACATATCATTCGATATGTATAGGAAATAGTGCTTTTCTATTCACTAATTTCTGATATGTATAGAAAATGCTGTTTTTCTATATATGTCTTGCTTACCACATACCACTTTCAACTAATATTTGTATTTATCGTAAATATATTTAATCTTTGTATTGTCATTATCCAAAGGATAAAGGACATGGCAAGTGAAAAATTCACTCGATCGCAATGCCATAAGTTGCGTACTGCATTCATTGAAATGCGGATTTTCATAAAATTTTGGACCGGGGTGTCCCCGATCGGCAAAAAGCTGGAATTCGTTTCAGCTTTTTGTTTTTTATGGAAATATTTTAAGTCCATACATTTTATTTGCTCTGGCATAAATCTTTGGTTTTATTAAATCAAAAGCTGGATTGGCTCGATCTGAATCAATTACAAATCTGGCCACGGGGTAGGCAATTAAGTCAGCTAACTGCAAACCATTAATATTCTCTCTTTTAGACTTAAAGCTGATTTCTATTCCATAATTCATTAGGCGATTAGCATCTACGTAATTAGTACCTCTTGCTAAAAGCTTCTGGAAATGCTCCGCTAAGCGTCTGTCCTCTTTCTTTCCACGTTTTTCAATATATATTGTCAATTCTATATTGGAGTTCTTCAGTGCGTCCAGATAAAAAATGGCTCTTTCTATTATAAATGACAAGGATATTTCATACACATCATCTGATAGACGGCCATACTTCTTGATATAGTGATCCTTTCTGATGGCTGCATTGATCACGGTATATTCATTGCTTGCTAAGGCTTCATTGATTTGATTGTAAAAGGATTTCTTAATTTCTTGATCAAAAAGTATTACAAATTCCTTTTCACATTTTCGGATATCTCTGGAATGAAAAATAGCTGTCTTATTGTTCCAAAATTGGCCTTTAATCTGGTTAAAATTCGTTTTTAATTGTTCATAAGCATATGCAGGCATTAAAACGCCACAAAGCAGGAATACAGGAAAGTCAGGATTAACATGCGTCAAGCCGTGATCTCCACTTTCATCTATGAACAGGTAGTATTTCATTTACTTTAGAATTATAATACATTGCATCATTGTAGGCGATTGAAAGCTTAAAATCGTATTGATTTCTTCAATTTTATATAAATGAATCTACCTATCAAAAAAGGAATTGGTAAAACCATACCAACTAACGTTATTGATACAGCCCATAAGAACAACTGATATTTAATCCATGTGATTCTTGCGTTTTGAATTATTTGATGAGACAAATCAAGCTCCATTCTAGGTAATTTATCTGGCACATTTAAACCTTCAGCTTTATAAATACTTTTTAAGTAGTCACTTCGTTCAAAATTTTTAATGTGTCCAAAATAATATAAACTTAAGGATTCAATATTAATTTTTTTAAAATTGGACTTTTCCTCCCAGTAAATATTTATGGAAGGAAGAAATGAGCACATCGCAATTATGAGTCCTACAAAAGCAGAAGCTCCAAGAAAAATACCAAAGTACTGAATTGAGTCCACATATTCCTTTAATGTTTCTAAGTTTTGAATTATACCCCAAATTGCGGCACCGTTTAAAGCAATTATGACTGCATTCTTAGCTTCAGCAAAGCGCAACCAATCATTAATGTTTCTAAAAATCTCTTGTAAATTTTCCTTCATAGCAGTTTATTAAAGTGACCATACTATATTACCACCATATACATCATCTTTTAAATTTTTAACTTTACCTACTTGAATTTTCCAAAGACCTTTAATTATATCAGATCTTTTAGGGTTTTCTCTATTAAGACCTTTAAATACGGTTTTAGTAATCAAAATTTCCGGGTAAGTAGTTATTTTTACTTTCTTCTGGAATTTAATCAATTTTCCCCCTGTAGTAAATAATTGTCCATTATTAAATTGAGAAAATGAATCAGCAAATTCTCGGGGCGTTTGTATTACTGTTTCCACTTCCGTCAAATATAACGGCTCTTTAGAATGATCAATAGGTTTTTTTAAAGGTGTGTAGTGGCGAAAATATCTTCCTACAAATGCTTTAGGATTGATAGGGTTCCTAGTGACTTCATAATATTCTTCTTCAATGGTCTTATTAGCTATATCAGTTAGTCTTGAAGCAATATTTGCAGGATAACCAACCCAGATTAATCCTTTATTATCTACCCTTTCACTTCCTTTTCTTGGAAGACCAACTTTGATAACTCTCAACTTACCATATTCAACCCCAATTCCACACTTAAAATTAACTCCCTTGAATTCCTTACTAATAACATGTTTACAAACATAATTGATTGATATGGCACAGTCTACAGCGTTTGTAAAACAATCTTTCTGAGGAAATACAACCATTATTCGGTCACCAATTATATTTCTTATAAAGCCTTCATGATACCTCGCTATTTTTAATACAGCTTTACATAATGCAGTATAGAGCCTTCCCATAGTCTGATTATGATGCTTTTCAGTTAAGGCTACAGAATCCCTAATGTCTACATACAGAACGCATGACTCTAACATTTTACCCTTTTTCTCTATACCTCGTTCAAATGTTAAAAATGAATCTTCAATACTTGGAACTGACTTAGTAATATAATGATTAAATTCTGAAAGCAGTATATCCTTAACATCACCTCCGATTTCATCTATCAAAGTTTTTTTTGTCATATTATTCCTTTTGTAATAGTCTGATAATATCTATAATCTACCCCCTTTAAACCAGCTGGGATTTGTTTTTTTGATGAAAATAACCATTCGGTTTGGATAGCTGCTAACTTTTGTAATCGACCTTTTTGATTAATATTTTTACCAAAAACAGATTCTGAATAGAAATTAATTGCACAATCTTCTGAAATAGACTCAAGTCTAAAAAGTTCAGTAATTGGTTTTCCAACCATCGTATATTCGTGGTATAATCCAGTTTTATTTCGAAAGTAGTTTATGTAACCGCTGTGAAATGCTATTTTACTGGTGAAATCTGTGTTTAAAGTATTACTTATAATTTCCCTAGAACATTTTTCTGCTTTGGAAATGTTATTGTTGATGTTGTCTTCTAAAAATGGAGGGCCAAAAAAACAAACAATTCCATCTCCCAATACTTTATCCACCTCTCCCCCATACTTGTAGATTAATGGAATTATTATGTCATAATAATCATCAAAAAATCTCGCAACTTCCTCTCCATTTGCACCCTCCATTCGAGTTGAAAAGTTGCAAACATCAATAAATAGTAAAACTACATTAGCAGGAAGACCTGCCTCAAAGCATTTGAAATATTGTGGACCTAGCTCAACAATTGAACTTGAAATAGCCTTCTTTATATTGTCGGGATCAATTGCTTCTGAAACATTAATTTTCTCGGAGTACTCAAGTATTTGGCCTGTCTTCCCATATTGTTTATTGAGTCTTTTTATTTGTTCTAGATTAGCCATTTTCTCAATATTTCAATCTCTTTTTCCCTGTCAATAACTGCTGCATTAAGCCTTTTTTCTGGTCTTGCAAGTAGTCTTTCTTTTGTTCCAATACCTTTATTTCAATTTCAGCCTTACTCAATACATTGGCTATTTTGGATTGTTCTTCTTTAGTTGGTGGAACCATAACTTTCACTATCGCAAAATCTTTAAATTTACAGTTTAATGTATCATTAACTAAACCTTGCGAGTTTCTGTAAAAGCGATTTACCACATAGGGAAATTTGAATAGATAAGAGAAAAACAAAACATCTGCATTCTCTTTCGGAGTAACAATAGTGTATGCTGGACTTACTATTCCTTCCAACGAAGATAATGCACTTCTTCCTTGCCACATTCTCATAGTATTGTATCCAATATCACCCTTACAAATTCGCTTATATTTAGACTTATCAAAATTGGAGTTGTCTTTCAATTCTGACTCATTCTGAGGATAGACCCCATTTGAACCAATAGATAATAATTGCAGATTCTCGTACTTCGATTCTTTTCTTTCTGTGAAATAATCCTCTAGTTTTACCTCAATCCAGTCATTATTAAATTCTGAAAATCTCTTCCTTCCCGAAAGGAGTAACTGCATTAACCCTTCCTTTTTCTTTTTCTTTGCTTTAATAAGTTTGATAGCTATATCAAGTTGGCTATCGCATATCTTCAATACATCAATGATTTTTCTTTGCTCAAGAATACTAGGATATGTGAAAGGTATAATTGAAAAATCAGCAAAGTATAGTCTTAATCTATCATTAGTTATTCCATATGAATATGATTTTAGTAAATGCAGATATCGTGGTGTTTTTAGTAAATAGTATGCAAATAGAGAAAGAATTTCTCCTTTAGTTCTGCAAACAACATATGCAGGACTAACAACACCTTTAAAATCACAATGTCCTATCGCTCCCTGCCACATTCTCATCATATTATAGACAATATCGTCTTTTTCGATGAGTAGGCTCTGCTCTAAAGCTACATTTGGAGCCATTCTTTTGTCAAGCGTTTTTCTTTTGACTAATCCTGAGTTAATTGTAACTGAATATATTTCTAATCCTTTATAGCCTTTCTCCTTTCGCTGCTCAAACAATTGTTTACCTAATTTTAGATTCCAATCTAAAGAGATCATTCCAAGTTTTGAATGATTAGTCACACTATCTTTTAGCGATTCCGTATTCATACTATATACCTAATTCCTTTAAATACCCATTCATTTCTTCTTGAACTTGAGCTAATTCCTTTTCTAAGCCATCAATCTTCTTTTGCACTTCTTCTACATTAATTTCCGCTTCTTCTTCAAAGGTGTCTACATAGCGAGGGATGTTGAGATTGTATTCATTTTCCTCAATTTCGGCTGGTGTAGCGACATAGCTGTACTTTTGTTCTACCACTCCTGCAGTCAGATCGCCTGAATTGAATTTACGGTATGTGTTGACAATACCTTCCAAGTCTTGT
The DNA here is from genome assembly GCA_963803685.1 of uncultured Cytophagales bacterium. Lineage (GTDB taxonomy): Bacteria > Bacteroidota > Bacteroidia > Cytophagales > Cyclobacteriaceae > Marivirga. The sequence continues at coordinate 4,020,041 of CAWDNW010000001.1, read as the reverse complement.
TCACGCAATACATTTTGGTTCTTTCCTGCTTCATATCTTTGGCTTGCATCAATGAAGAGTACATTTTTATTATCTTTTTTGCCCCTATTGAAAATTAGAATGGCTGCAGGTATGCCCGTACCAAAGAATAGATTGGCTGGTAAGCCAATCACAGCTTGCAATAGATTTTCTTCAATGGTTTTTTTCCTGATTTTGCCTTCCGAAGCTCCACGAAATAATACCCCGTGTGGCACCACTACGCCTACTTTTCCGGAACCTTCATAAGTAGTTTCAATCATATGGCTGATAAATGCCCAGTCGCCTTTGCTTTTTGGTGGAATTCCTCTCCAAAATCGGTTGTAAGGGTCAGTTTCTGGGTCATAACTAGAGCTTGATCGTTCTTTTTCCTTATCATCTTCGGTCTTTCCCCACTTATCCAAACTAAATGGCGGATTTGCTACAACTGTATCAAATTTCATCAAAGCATCGCCTTCTTTGAGTTTAGGATTACGAATAGTATCGCCCCAACGGATTGTAGCATTGTCAAAACCATGCAAAAACATATTCATTACTGCCAAAGCCCAAGTGCTTCCGTTGGCTTCCTGTCCGTAAAGAGAGAAGTTGTCAGAACCTACTTCTTTACCTGCTTTAATTAATAAAGAAGCAGAACCACAGGTAGGATCACAAATTCTGGCACCGGGTTTTGACTTTGTTAACCTGGCAATTAGTGTAGAAACCTGCCCTGGGGTGTAGAACTCCCCCGCTTTTTTACCGGCATCAGATGCAAAATGGGAGATTAGAAATTCGTAAGCATCCCCTATTACATCGCCTCCCGCCAAATGTTGGGATGTTAAGTCTAGTTTTTCATTAGCGAAATCGATCAATAAATTTCGAAGACGGACATTTTTGTCCTTTACATCGCCCAAATTACTGCTGTTGAAATCGATGTTCCTAAATATACCGGAGCCATCTTCTCCCCCTAATTTATCCCTATTGGCATCTTGCAAATCAGCTAAACCCATATTGATTAGATCGCCTATATTATTTTCCGCCCTATGCTCATAGAGGTAATAAAAGCTACTGGTTTCAGGCACCACGAACCGCTCGTGCTGCATACTTCGCTCAGCGCGTTGCTTATCGCCATTATACTTCTGCAAGTACTGATTAAACTTTTCACGGTGTACATCACTTACATACTTAATAAATAGCATGGTGAGGATATAATCTTTGTATTGAGCGGGATCAATGACGCCCCGGAAAGTATCGCATGCTTTCCATACAATGTTATTAATGTCTTTTTGTGTTATTTTATCTGTACTCATTTTATTGGTTTATAGCATTGATCAGTAATTGTTGAATTTGATTTTCTCTGGCGGTTTCCAGCTTGAGTGTCAAATCTCTTTGTTTATTTCTTAGTTGCTGTATCTTGTAAATTAATTGTTGTTTTTGAATAGTAGGAATTTGCACCTCAATTTGAGATAGTGTTTTAATAGAAATAGAGGGAATGGTCGTTCCCAATTGCTTTCGATGGAAATCTCTAATATCGGGGGTATTCGAAAGAAACCATGCCAGATAGTCTGGATTAATTATAGATTTAGCTTCATTTTTTAATCTAAGCACTATAAATGAGGAAGATGCTACAGCTTTACCATAATTTTGTTGAAAGACCACTCCAAAATTATGAATACCTTTTGCCGCAAATAGAATATCTCCATTCTGTAAAAGATGCTTAGCTGATTTACCTTCTATTTTTAGCTGAGGTTCTAAAAGTGGATCTAATTTTTGGAATTCATCGAAATGCACGGATTGAAGATACAAAGTATCTGGAGAATAATCAGCTTTCGCGTAAATTCCTGAGGTTAATGTAACTATATCTTGAAGCTTTCTAATCATTTATTACTGAGTATATCTTATACTAAGATGTTTGAATTACACAAAGGTAATGAAAATAATTAGAAATACAAATTATTTTATTGAGTATACGATATACTGAAAGTATATCTCTTCCAAAGGTCGATAATCAGAATGAATAATTAAGATATTAAATCTTACTCAGAATTAACTTTTGGTATTTATTTAATGGAATCCAACTCAGTAGGTTTGATCAGCGCAGACAAGTCTTTATCTTCAATATCAAAAAGAATGACATCCTCCAACATTCGATTATTAATTTCAGCTACATCCCTACTTTTAAAAATCTTCAAAATTGTTGAAAGCTTATCATTATCTATGGCATCATTATTAAGGTGTTTCAAAAATTTAACAAAATCATCCGAAGAAATTTTATAGGAGAGACTGTAATACTGACCAAGTGAATCTAACTTATTTGAATCCAATTTACTTAAATTTGGGTATAAATTTTCATCTTTTGGATTCTGAGAATTTATAGCTTCAATAGCTCCTTTCAAGGATGAAGTATAAGACGACTTTTCATTTTTGACAGTACCAACTACATCATCAAATTTCAATAGAGGTTGCGGGTTCCTTACGTCATATATCTCCGATCTTGGAATATCATTAGTTATTGCCAGCAGTTTATTTGGAGAATACAGAGAGTTATACAATGTATCAAAAGCTTCTCTTTCAAATATAATATTATTTATTTCTTTGTCAATGAGTTGCGTCAGTCTTACAATACTTAAGCTATCAAGCTTTTTTGATTTATTAATTTCCCTTTTTCTATCAGACAATACTACAATTTCATTTATCATTGGTTTAAGAGTTGATCTAAAATTCGGCCTATAATCATCCATAACAGGAATGATTTCAGGACTTATAAATACTTTTCCGTTGTCAATTTTATTTTTAACAAACTCAATTGCATTTTGAAAGTCCTTATATGTAGTTACATCGAAACTTACTCCCTGTGGAATATTTAACCGAGCTTCCAGCCCTGTTATACCAATAGTTCTTAAAGAGAAAAATACTTCGGCTTGATCAAGCTCAACCTGAGCAGCTAAATTTTTCAAACTTTGGGCACCTTTAAATTCGAAACTAGATTTTATCGAATTTATTTTTAGCTCTGACCTTAAGCCAACAGCATATCTGATTGAGGGGAGTTCTGGACATTTACAATCTTTAAACTGTAAATAATCGATTATCATATAAGTAGTTTCTTTCGTTGCACTTACATCTGTTATACCAAATGCTTGCATTGATGCTTTAGTGTCCCCTGAAAAAAGATAGTAACGATACTGAAAACCCGATTCTAAATCAGTGATTTTTTCAGGCCTCTTATATTGACAGGCAATATTTAATGGTTCCGGAACCGAAATCGTTTGGATATTCATCTCAGATGTTGTGTCTAATAAGTTATTGGGATTTGAAAAACCAATCTCTATTTTTCCAAATTTATTAAGAACTAGATTAACTAAGTAATATTCCATGACAGCCTTTGTATAGTAGTTTTGGTCTGCTAAAATTGCATCATTTGAAAAGACTGAAAATTCCTTGTTATTATTTTTCACAAAGAGGGGATTACACGATAAGGTTACTATTAAATAAAAAATTAAAAGAGCGAAGTATTTATAAAATTTCATAATTAAGAATTTAATAAACCTCTAAAGTCGTATTTTATAATAGTATGAAAAATACCCAACCTTGGGTATTTTTCACCCAAACCGCCTCCATTGCATGTGAGAGGCCTCTCTATTACTTAAAATTTTGACCTTTTTTTTCTTTTTAATCAGAAAAGTGCCTTTACTGAATCATTTTTTCATTTGAGAAGTCTGATAATTGGACATGCAATATTTATCCGTAGCTGAAAAACCCTGCCCATACTATTTCATCCATAAACTATTGTATGGAAGAGTGACTTCAAAAAGGCACGAAGCAAGCCTTCTATTGGAACCGTCATTGCGAACGCAGTGAAGCAATCTTTTAAAAATGAAGTAAATACAGCTTAGAACGACTGGTTATTCTAATCATAAGATTGCCGCGGTCGTACCTTCCTCGCAATGACGTAAATATCACGAGATTGCTTCGGTTGTGCATCCTTTGTAATGACGGAAATTTTCTAGGAGTGCTTCAGTTATGCAATCTTTGCATTAGAATCGTCATAGCGAGTGCAACGAAGCAATCTTTCTAAAATGAAGTAAAACCTGCTTAGAACGACTGGTTATTCTAATCACAAGATTGCCGCGGTCGTGCCTTCCTCGCAATGACGTAAATATCACGAGATTGCTTCGGTTATGCATACTTCAATTAGAAACGTCATTGCGAACGCAGTGAAGCAATCTTCTCAACACATAAAGTACCCTAATTAGAATCGTCATTGCGAGTGCAACGAAGCAATCTTTCTAAAATGAAGTAAAACCTGCTAAGAACGACTTGTCATTCTAATGGTAAGATTGCTTCGGTTGTTCCGCCCTCGCAATGACGCTCCGATTGAAACGTCATTGCGAGCGCAGCGAAGCAATCTCTCAAAATTGAAGTAAATACGGCTTAGAACGGTTTGTCATACTAATCTTAAGATTGCAGCGGTCGTGCCTTCCTCGCAATGACGGAAGCTTTACGAGATTGCTTCGGTCGTGCTTATCTTACAAGTGCGGATATGATCACCACTCTTTAACCTCTTCAAACAAATCATTCCATTCAGGATTAAGTGATTCAATTAAACTAATTTTCTTTTTTCTGGATCCTCCTTTAACCTGCTTTTTTCGTGCAATTGCTTCTTCTATTGAGTGAAAACCTTCAAAATAAACCAGTTTATGGCAATTATATCTGGAGGTGAAGGTTTTAGGGTATAAATTGGTTTTATGTTCAATTACTCTGTCATACAATTCAGAGGTAGCCCCTACATAAAGTGTACCTTGAGCCTTATTAGCCATAATATAGACAGCGCCTCCTTTTACCATAGTTATTCATTAATTGGAGAGTAAGATACAGTGTAAGGAGGAACAAATCAATTTTTTTAAATAGAACGTCATTGGGAGGTACGAAGCAATATCTCATTAGCACCGTCATTGCGAATCCCTTTAGGGTGAAGCAATCTTCCAAAGCTGAACGTAGCTTCATTAGAATCATGCTCGCCCCTTAGCATCGTCATTGCGAGCGCAGCGAAGCAATCTTTTCAAAATTGAAGTAAATACGGCTCAGAATGGTTGTCTTTCTAATAATAAGATTGCCGCGGTCATACTTCCCTCGCAATGACGTAAATGTTGACAAGATTGCTTCGGTCGTGCCTCCCCTGCCAAAAAGGCTACAGGCTTATGAAAGAAGGCGTTTAAGCATAAGGCACCTTCTTCATACTAATCCCCAATTCTGACTCAATTTTTTGCAGTTGCTTCAATTCTCCTTTGGTGCAGAAAGCCATACTAATTCCCTGCTTTCCTGCTCTGGCAGTTCTGCCGCTTCTATGGATGTAGTAGTCTATTTCTTTAGGAATTTCATAATGCACCACAAAAGCTAAATTGGCAATATCAATACCACGGGCAGCCACATCTGTAGCTATAAGCAGGTCTGATTTCTTCCCTTTAAAAGCTCTCAGCATTTTGTCGCGGTCTTTTTGGTGCATATCTCCTTCTAAAATGCCAGCATTGAGCTTCCTGGCCTTTAATTGCTCATGTAGCTTTCTGGCAGATGCTTTCGTATTGCAAAAAATTACTCCTCTCTCCCCTTTTTGCGACTTTAAAAAATATTGCAAAACGCTCATTTTCTCGTCCTGATCGCATGGTACGTACTGATGGATAATTTTCTCATTCACCAATTCATTGCCTGATGTCTGAATATGCTTAGCTGCAGGATCTAAATACTGCTTAATAATATATTTGATCTCAGTAGGAATAGTGGCTGAAAACAACCAGATATTCTTCTTGTGGGTCATGGTTTGGAAAATGAATTCCAAATCTTTCTTAAAACCCATGCTCAACATTTCGTCTGCTTCATCCAACACCAGGGTTTTCGCTTGTCTAATATCCACGGCCTTCCTGCGGATTAAATCAGTTAATCTGCCTGGTGTGGCGACCAATATATGGGTTGGTCTGCGTAAATTTTGAATCTGCTGCTCAATTTTAGCACCGCCATACACTGATTCAGTGAAAATTTTATCAGTATATTTCGTAAACTTGAAAAGTTGCTTGGCCAATTGCTGACAAAGCTCCCTGGTGGGAGCAATTATTACAGCTTGTATTTTTTCATCCTTCCGGTTAATATGCTGCAAAATAGGCAAACCAAAAGCAGCCGTTTTTCCGGTTCCTGTTTGCGCCTGTGCTACAATGTCTCCCGGATTGTTAAGCAAATAAGGAATTACTTCTTCCTGTATTTTGGTTGGCACTTTTATGTTGAGTTCTTCAAGGCCTTTAATCAGATTCTCTGAAACGCCTAATTCTTTGAATGACATTGTATTTAATTTTATGAATATGACACTTAGGATGAGCCCTGCACTTATTTGAGTATTAGCTCATTATGCAATCTAATCATGACAATCAAGTGGGCACTTCTAAATAGTAAATTTACCTTCTTTTCTTCCTAAAAGGTTTCTTTTTACCTGAATAACCACCCGGTTTCCTGTATTTTTTTGCTTTATCGTTGTATACCGGTCCATCACCAATTTGGTTAGGAAGACTATTGGTTTTAATCACCTCTTTCTCAATGAGTTCTTCGATACGGTTAAATTTTTCCATATCCTTCTCATTAATGAAAGTGATGGCCTCTCCTGTTGTTGCTGCTCTGGCGGTTCTACCAATTCTGTGCACATAATCTTCTGCATCACCAGGCACATCGTAGTTCACCACAAGGCTTATGTTCTCCACATCTATACCTCTTGACAAGATATCAGTTCCAATAAGCACCTGAATTTTTTTGGAGCGGAAATCCCTCATAATCTCCTCTCTTTCCGCTTGTTCTAAATCACTGCTGAAGGCTTTTTGAGTCATTTTTAAGCCCTTGAGCTCTCTTTCCAAAGATTTCACTTTATCTTTGGTGCCAGCAAAAACAATGGCTGTTTCAAAACGACCTGAATCAAGTATAAACTTTAACAATGGGGTTTTCTGTGTATCATAGGTTAAAAAAGCCTTTTGAGAGATACCAGCAGCAGGTTTAGATATAGATAGACTGATTTCTTCCGGATTTTTTAAAATCGCAGATGCTAATTTCTTTATTTTAGGCGCCATGGTAGCCGAAAAGAGCAAAGTTTGTCTGGAAGTAGGCAATTGCTTGATAATGCGGTTAATATCCTCTGAAAAGCCCATATCTAACATTCTATCGGCTTCATCTAAAATCAGATGTTCTATTTTGCCAATATTAGTATCATTGCTATTCAATAGAGCAATTAAGCGACCAGGTGTTGCTACTAAAATATCAACTCCTTCACGAATGGCTTTCTTTTGCTGTTCCCAGGCAGCACCATCTCCTCCGCCATAAATGGCTATGGAACTCGCATTGGTAAAGTAGGAGAAACCTTCTATTTGCTGGTCAATCTGCTGCGCCAATTCCCTGGTGGGTGCTATAATTAAAGTGTTAACATCCTTGCTATTACTATTTTTGCCAGCCAGTTTATGTAAAATAGGCAGTACAAAGGCAGCGGTTTTTCCGGTTCCGGTCTGGGCACAGGCAATTAGATCTTTTCCTTCTAAAATTTTGGGAATAGCTTCTGCTTGAATGGGGGTGGCATTATTGAAGCCCATCATATCGAGGCCTTCTTTAAGGGTAGGGTGAAAATTAAATTGACTAAACTCCAAAATTTATAATTTATTTATAGCTGATTACTAATTTTTAATGACAAAGATAAGCATATCCTGTGAATATAAAACTGCCTGTTTTGTTCCGTTTTAATCTATCTGGAAAAAAGCAACTTGTAAAGATTAAATCACTAAATATATTGAAATATGAGGCGATAAAAAGCCCTTTCATCTGCTTGTTTGAGTTAACTCCCAATTACCAACTTACTTTTTGCTTTTATTGCATTATTTTGGTCAATGATGTACATATAAACCCCGTCCGGTAGTGTCGGTATTTCAATAAAGCTTCGGGTATCAGTTATTTCAGAAATGTATACTAACTCTCCTGCCAAATTATAGAGTTTAAACTGATAGAGTCCTTCCAAAAGTTTGCTAAAAACAAACAATGTCTCATTGCTTTTCACCGGATTTGGATAAACAATGAAATCCTGGCTATACACATAATAAGTTGAGCCAATGTCACTTGTAATGCTTGTATTGTTCTCAAAAATCAATTGCACCCTGTACGTATTAAAACCATCATTAGGATTAGGATCCAATACTCTGTAGTTGAATTGATTAGCTTGTTTGATTGTAAAGGTTTCCCAATTATTTACCGGACTCAATTTTTGAAATTTTATTTCTTTTAAACCACTTAACGCGCCTAATCCAATGGATGTGAAAACGCCTGAATCCTGCACTGCTTCCACAAAAAACGTATTGAGGTAGCAACCAGCACCCTGCAGTTCATAATCTATCGTAAAGCTTTCCATCATGGTTTGATCGTTAATATAAGGTCTTATTTTAAAGTAATTGCTCTCAAAATCATTCTTAGCTAATACTAAATTATTGTTCGCTGTGGTGGAAATGGGCTGCATTTCATTGTTAATAATTGACTGAACCTCATAAAATGTAGCATTGGGAACTTCCCGCCATTCTAAAGAGATTGAATCCGAACAGTTAAATCCAACATTTAGTCTAAGGGGAGCAGAAATTGAAAATGTATCGCTCAGGTATTCTGTCCCTTCTATCTCCATTTTTAAGACCGCTAAATTGAAAATATCTGGAGCTTTCCATCGGTATTGCTCATTTTCTAAAGTAAGTCCCGATCCAATGGGAATCCATTCTGAAGTACCCTCTCCTACTACAATTTTATAAGATAATCTCCCAAGACTTGCTCCATAAGATGACTCCCATCTCAAATGACTGGTGGTAGTGCCATTATATGGGATATTATCTGATCCAGTAGGACTTGTAAAGCGAAATTGATTGGCAATATCCCATTGATAAGCAACATAAAATGTTTGTTCTCCTTCTGGTATATTATATCCCTCTACCTCTATAGTGAAAGACCCTGCCTCAGGAGTATCGATTACAACCTGCTCAACATTATTAAGTCTATCAACCCCAGGAATAGCCGGGTTATTAATGGAAGATGGATCAGTATTTAGGACCATTGGCAAAAATGTATCAGTAGCAGGACTTATAACCCTTAAATCCAAATCATTCACTAAGGCCACTGCATCGTTGGCATTTGCAGGCGGATCAGTCCAAATTAAGGTCACTTTTAAATTCACTGCATTTATAGGAATCTCCAGGTTAAACGCTTTGGCGTCCCCTTGCTGCACTGTGCCGCTAAAATGCTGTTGATTATTTAGATTTTCTATAGCTCTCAGCGCATTAAGATTTCCAAACCCTGTGGTATAATCCACTCCTTTATTAAAAACATCATCTGCTGAATTGATTAGCATGCCTTTTAATAAAGCAGCCGGCATCCCTGAGACTGTGTTTTCTTTAAATCTCTCTTGTAGCAGCAGAGTTGTTCCAGATACCAGAGCAGCAGAATTGGAAGTGCCAGCCATACTGTAAGTCACTAACTCAGGCTTCACCCTACCATCGTAAGCCGGCCCTTTACTTGCTAAACCGATAGGTGTATGGGTAGTATCTACTGATCCTACAGTCAAAATATTTTTCGCCTGCTTAAAGTTTCCTGTTAAGCTGGCAAATCCTTCAATACCTGCATATACTCCCTCATCTGACGTTTCATTTCCTGAATTGCCCGAACTAAAAATGTGTAGCAAATTAGGATTATCAATTGTGCTTTCATCAAATAGAGCGGCCATTGCTCCGTAAAAGGGTTCAATTTCTGTCCCATAAGAATGATTTTGCACTTGAATATCTAAACTCTCATAATCTGTAGCATTATCAGGAACCACCATAGCATTTGAAGAAGAACTATGTTGTGCCATGGGTGCCACTCCCCTGCCAGTAATAAATGAATTACCTGCTCCCAGCGAAATAGTGGCCATTTGCGTAGCATGTGGATCTACGAAATCACTCTCCAGTCCGCTAGGGATATATCTGCCTGCTAAATCAATATCAGAAATATCGTAAAAAGGCTCTTTGATACTTAGCATCTGTTCTGCTCCCCGCAAATCTGGAAATAAATGATGCACAGCATTAATCCTATTAGGATGATGGTTTAAGTCTAATACATTAGCTTCATTTTTTACATTGGATGATTCCTTTCCAATATAGAGTAACTCATCCATGTCAATCAGTTCATGAAGGGGCAGACCTTGTATTTCAATAAGCAAATACTCACCTCTCTTTATTAATATTGAAATATCTTCTGCATTCTCCAGATATCGAAGTAGACCATTTCCTTTTTTCATTTTTACCCAATAAGTTCCTGATAAATTGTTAGAAGAAGCATAGGTGCTTAGCAGCCTTTCAGAAAGTTTCCAAAGGGAATTGGTGGTGTAGGAGTTATAGTTCCTGAGCATGAGTCTCTTCGAGTTATCGGCAAACTGACCGATCACCACATTACTTTCTAATCTTCTAAAAACTGTAAATCCAGCTGATGATAATTGCTGAAAAGGTACTGACTCCTTGAAATGTAAAAGTTGAGTTTTAGCATCTAAAACAGCGTCAAAATGGTTAGAAAAGTCATTTTTTACAAATTGCATCCATTTTAGATGTGTTTCTGGCGACTGAGCATATACTATACATTTACTTAATATGGTAAAATATAAGAATACTAATGCGGGCAGTGTTCTGCGCATACTAAAACTAAATCTGATTGCATTTAAAGAATGGCACATATTTGATTGAAATTCAGTTAACTTTTTAATAATAACAATTTGAAATTGTATTTTTTATATTTTTTTCGAAATTATGTATGAAATAATTTTTTGTTTTGTAAAGAAAAGAATATTATGCGAATGTAACCAAATACTTACATAAATATGTACAAATTAAAAAACAGCCTAATGATTGTATTGACAATCATGGCAAGCACAGTGATCATGAGTTCATGTCAACAAAATGAAGACGAACTCCAAGTAACAACCAATACCATCCCCACAGATGTTATTGAGAAATTCGAAACTTTAGGTTTCGATGCGAGCGACATCCAATACCAGGGTGCCGATGAATTATCAGGCGTTTCTGCCGAAACAAATTACTTATTGGAGGGCGATATAGTAATTACACCTGAAATGTTAAACAACATGTTATCCAGCGACATTGACCATCATGGCGCTATGGGTGAGCAGTACCGTACTTTCAATTTGGTAAGTACTCCAAGAACTATCTCAGTAATTGGATACACCGGAGGAAGTAATGCGCTTACGACTCGTATGCGTCAGGGTTTATCTGATGCCATAGCACGGTACAATCAATTGAACATCAATCTGAACTTTAACTTGTCGTTCTCTTCAAGTACAAATGCAGATATTGTTGTTTACAGAGTATCAGGTGGAGCAGGCGGATCAGCCGGTTTCCCAAGCGGAGGCAGCCCATACAAGTGGGTGCAAATCTTTAGTGGTTTAAATAACTACTCAAGAGCAGTAAACAGCCATGTAATTGCACATGAAATAGGCCATTGCTTAGGTTTAAGACACACTGATTACTTCGACAGATCTTTGTCTTGTGGACAAGGTGGAAATGAAGGATCAGGAGGCGTTGGCGCGGTTCAAATACCGGGTACTCCGTCAGGTTTCGATCCTAATTCAATCATGTTATCATGCTTTGGATCTAATTCTACTGGTGTGTTCGGTTTCTATGACAGAACTGCTTTAGAATACCTTTATTAAGCAATAGATTTGTTAATTAATCAGATTTAATTAACCAACTATTCACTAACTGAAAACCGGATGCCCTTCATCCGGTTTTTTTTATGAGCAAAAGTGAAAGTTGTTTCGTTAAAAGATTCTATTTCGAAGATTCTAATGTTATTTGGACTTTATGATACCTACCCTTAAAACATTGCTTAAAATTGCTGATGCACTGGAAGTTACTTTGGATGAGCTGGTAAAGGGCAAAGCCGATGCTGTAAAGGAAGTAGAGGTAAAGGATAAGTCACTCCTTAGCAAAGTGCAGGTGATAGACCAACTGCCAGAGGACGAAAAAGACACCGCCCTTAAAGTCAAGGGTATGGCGCTCACCAAAATGAAGATGAAAGATTTCTTTAGAGAACAATTCGTTCAATAAAAAAAACCCTAGTCTACCTAAAAGCTTGGGGTTTGGTTAATTCTGATATATTTTTAATTACCCCCATTTAAAACATGGCGGGAACGGGGCATGTTATAAAGAAGAATAATGCTTTAATCAGGGGAAACTTGAGTCGATATAAAGGCCCCAATAATCATTTACCGGCTGATAAAAAATGTTATTACTTTCAAAAAACTCTCCTGCACCACATCGTTCAAATAAATAGTACACTATCGGATAATGATTAATTTTGGATCTCTGAAAATACACCTCAGAGTAAAAATGATCATCACATTTTTTCCTTTCAAATCGTATTTCTTTTATATTTAAATCTTCCATTTTGGAAAGAACTTCAACATCATCACAGATATAATCTTCTATCGATTTTTCCGCTTCAATACAATTTAAAAAAACAATTCGAGGGCGGTTGCTATTTAATTTATTCTTGTATTTTGTTTCTACAATCAAACGTAAATCATTATAACTTTCGATATTCTCTTGCAAATTTTGTACCTCATCCTCCCTATCTACATCACAACTTGCTGAAACAATAACAAATAAAAAAAGCATCCAAATTCTCATAACTCTCATTGCTAATATTGTTTTTCTCCTGCCCTAAATTGTAATCTTTGAGAAAGAACTTTCCTTTTAAAATTATCATCTCTTTTTAGAAGTTCCAGTGCATAATTACTGCCTGAGGTTATTGCCTTTTGTTCCCATGATTCATCATTTCTACCCCTTGTTCCAAGCTCAGCAACCATATTAGGTGATATTAATCCTCCTGCATATGTAATTACCATACCCCATAAAAAGTTTCCTGCTTCATTTGCATTGTATGTTGTTCCGTTAATCTCTATTAGAGAGGCATCATCTATACTTAAAATATCATAGAGTTTCTTTTTATAATCTAGCATGCCTCCAAGTGACTGACTCAAAACTGCCAACTCTACATTTCCGTTATACATATCATAAAATATGCTTGTAGCATGTCCTAAAATATTCTCAAGGGCAAGTCCATCCAATGTTTCGATTCCAGAAAAATCTCCTATAGAATTATTTCTATCATCCCTCCCCATTAAAGTCTTCATGCTATTGGATGTAAAATTCTGACCATTGTAGGTGAATGAATTGGTTTTTCCTTTTTTGGTCTCAGTGATTGTTGTTCCTGATCCTGAAGATTCAAAACTATATGATGCTCCTATATGATCTTTACCTTGAAGCCATTTCTCTACGAAACTCCATTGGACTTCATATTCTTCACCATTATCATTGGTTTCATAATATTTCCCGTCTCTATAAACTGGATCTAATCCAAGCAAATCAATCATGTTTATTGGATTATTCATAACGTAGTTATAAGGAGACCATGAGTGATAACTTTCAGCATGAGCATCTTGAACACTCCATCTTGCTATTGCTGGATCATACATTCTAAATCCATAATCTAATACATCCCACTCTTCCTGCTTTTCCTTGCCGTTGTACTTAAAGTTATTAGCCTTGCTGTAGCTTCTCTGGTAGGAGTTAAAGGTTAGACCAAAAGGATAGTAATCATCTGATTGCAGTACAGGCGAGTGCTTATGCTCAATCGTAATATCATCAAAATAAGCAATATTGGCTTGTTCCTCCTGGTTGCTTACATAAATAAACATGTAGCCTTCCTTTGGCACCAGAACATCTTCAAGAAAGAGCCTTTCAAAAGCTGAGGTAGAGGCATTGGCGCTTTGGTAGTATGAAGAAGTAATAAAATTCATATTTTTATCGAAGTTAGCTACTGTGCCATCCAATAAACCCAGAGTTCAGCTCTAATCCTTTAAATAAATACCATCATCCTTTATCTCGATCCTCTTTTCTTTGTACAAATGACCAATTTGCCTTTTAAATTCTTTTTTGCTTAAACCAAAAACTGTCTTGATCAATTCAGGACCTGATTTATCGTGGTAGGGCATAAACCCTTTATGTTCAGCAAGTAAGCTTAAAATCTCGCTCTGCTTTTCCTCCTTTTCAATAAACCATTGCACATCAATTTTGCCATCTGCTCTTAAGGATTTGATTTTACCCTTGCTTTCCATGCCAATATCCAATGGTTCAAATACGGTATTGGCATACACCAAACCTTTGTATTTTTGATCTATAACCACTTCGAAGCCCAATTCTGTAATCCGATAAACCATCAAATTGACGATTTGGCCTTCTTCCAAATTGCCATACCCCTTTTCCAGAAATGAATCAATGTGCATTGATGCCACTATGCGCTCTGTTTTGGGATCAATAGTGACATAGGCCACTATCCAATCTCCTTCTTCAAGGTCATCAGTTTGCTCAGAAAATGGAATAATCAGGTCTTTCTCAAGGCCCCAATCTACAAATGCACCAACATTGGTTACCTGCTTTACCTCAAAAAATCCCATTTCTCCCACCTCAGCCACGGGTTTTAAAGTAGTAGCTATCCATCTTTGTCCGGAATCTTTGTAGATATAAACATTTATCTCCTGATCAATGATACTGTCCAGTGGTTTTAATTCAGCACCTGAAAAAAAATCTTGTGGGACATATTTATTCGGCAACAAAACATCCTGATCTCCATCAGTTAAATAAAGACCTTGAGGTGCATCACGAATAATTTTGAGCTTATTCCACTTTCCTAATTGTAGCATGCTGCAAGTTAGTTATGTTTTTGCTTTAGCTTCAAGAGGATGTGCAATATTTTTTGATCCTCATTGTAAATGGCTCTCTATTTTGAAGCAGTTATCTGCCTCTTTTTAACATTCCAAAAACTACCTTTCTTTACTGCTCGTGAATAATAGATAAGCACAGGTGTGAATATAGCCGTAGGTAATAACCATGCGATCCATATCGGGTCTGATTCCACATTTTGCACCATTGCTGCTGTGATTGCACCAATAAAGGCTCCCCCCATTTTTCCTATATGACTGATGAGATATTGTTTCTTAGAGTAATTATTACTGACAAGTAGCTTTAGATCCTGTAAAAGGCTAATAAACAGTATGATAGAAAACACATTAACTACGGTAAATGCACCATCAAAACGAAAACCATATTGACTTATAATAAAGTACTGGCATATAGCTAGTAAAACAATACTTAGCACCCAAATAGACCATTCCTTCCAGCCTACATGGGGAACCTTACTTTGATACAATTTCACACAGCGTCTGCCCATTGTATTGGAATTGAAAACCAAAATACCCACTAAAAATAAAAAAACATTTGATTTAACTACTGCTAAAATAAAAGCAGTAGTTAGCACGTACCACATAGCATAATAGAAAACATTTCCCGCTGGTCTGTGAATTCTGATTCGCTTTGGGGTAAGCATAGCAAGTATGCCAGTGAATAGCGTAACAACTCCGGCCAATGCATGTGAAATCAATAAAATCTTCTCCATAATTTTTATTTTAATTATGAAGCAATATGTATTTAAATAACGTGTCTGTAAAATAGAATTTACTGAGGTGTAGTATTTATGAGATGAAGTGTGAAATTAGCCGATGAATATTTTTTCGTAAAAATATCTTAGAACTTCCTTCGCATTCTAATGGTCTTCCCGAAATCAATTTGCTGCAAACCAAGGCATTCAGTGTCACGGCAAAATTCTAATTGAGAGGTTAACTTATACACTAAGCCCGTTTCTGCTGCATACACCTCTATTCTTTGGTCATAATTACTGATAGAATCCTGGTTATCTTCCTGGATTATTTGTACTGAACTGGTAAAGGTGGTGTCTCCAAGCTCATAAGGCTGAAACGCTTCTAAATAGGTATACGAATCCTCTTCCAATTCCGAAGGCAAGCCATTCCATTGCTTTGCTTCTTTTACAGGAAAGCTTAATTTAACTTCTTGTTCATTTCCTGAAAATTGAATCGCAATTTGATTGTTTCTAGTTAATTGAATGGTGTGTAGAATTTCAGATTCGCCATTAGCATCTATTTTAGAGCGATATCCTGATAACTCAATGGTTTCATCAATTTGGGTAGAATCAGTAAATTCGTCTCTTAACTGATAATATGTGGTGTCAATTGATCCATCATTTCTATAATTTATCTCTTCTACCTCATAAACAGGTTGTAAATCCATAGAAAGAGGAAAAAATTGAAGTCCCAATCTGTTAGGATCGGGCTCCAATGTTGAATCTTTACAAGCCCATAATAAGGCTGCAATACTAATTAGAATGAGAAAATTGCTTTTTTTCATCTTTTTGTCTGAATGCTGACTGAATCCAACCTCCACCCACTACGTCATCTCCTTCATAAAAAACGGCAGCTTGTCCGGGAGCAATAGCTGAAACACCTTTACCAAAATAAACTTTCATGGTGTCCCCTACCTGTTCGATCACTGCAGGTGCACCATCGTCATTGTAACGCACTTTAGTCACGGTATCAAGCCTGTCAGAGAGATGAGTGTATTTGCTCATTACCAGCTGTTTTACATACATTCCGTTACGCTCCAATTCATCAAAAGTGCCCAACACGACCCTGTTTTCATCTTTCTGAATTTCAGTAACATATACAGGATAGCCCAGAGCTATTCCAAGTCCTTTTCGTTGACCAACAGTATAAAAGGGATAACCTTCATGAGTTCCTACTACGGTGCCATCTTCCAGAACGAACTCTCCTCCTGCTACCTTTTCAGCTAAACCGTCCACTCTTCTTTTAAGAAAACCACGGTAGTCATTATCGGGCACAAAACATATTTCATACGACTCAGACTTATTTACTAATTCATAGAAGCCCTTATCTTCAGCCATTTTTCTAATTTCAGGCTTAGTTAAATCGCCTAAAGGTAATATTGTACGGCTCAGACTTTCCTGAGACACACCCCACAAAGCATAAGATTGATCTTTATTTAAATCTTTTCCTCTTGAGATAATATAACGACCGTTTTCCTGACGAACCTTTGCATAATGACCTGTAGCAATAAAGTCGCAACCCAATTTATCTGCTCTTCGCAGTAGGGAATCCCACTTTATGTGAGTATTGCACAACACACACGGATTAGGCGTTCTTCCAGCTAAATACTCGTCCGTAAAATGATTGATTACGTAATCTCCAAATTCTTCCCTGATATCGAGAATGTAATGTGGGAAACCTAAATTTACTGCCAGGTTTCTGGCATCATTAATGGAATCAAGGCTGCAACACCCTGTTTCCTTTTTGGAACTGCCAGAAGAGGCATAATCCCATGTTTTCATAGTCATTCCTATAACTTCATAGCCTTGTTCATGTAACAAGACTGCTGCCAATGAGCTGTCAATACCGCCACTCATGGCTACCAATACTCTTCCTTTATTTGTCATTTGTCACTATTTCACAGGGTTCACAGTCCTGCTTTGTGAAACATTTATTTAGCTTACATTAACAACAGATGTTAGTATAAAGTGCAAAGGTAAACAAGATTTCTCGAAACAGTGACTATTTTTATTAGTTTAGTGAGCATAAAAAAAGGCCTGCATTTCTGCAGACCTTTAAAGGAATTAGCTTCAATTAATAATTTCTCACAGTTCTGAGTCGATCAAGTATTCCAGACACACTCTTAATTACCTGATTATCGTCCATAGCGTTGTTCCCAGATAAAGCACCATCACTGAATCCTGACCACACTGTTTCCCCACTTTCTTTATCAATGATAGAAATTAAAATCGTACCTTTTTTAACATCGTATTCACGGTTTCTGTCAACAGCTACGGCTTCGTTATCAGTAAAATCACCCGTCAGGCTACCGTCTTTACCAAAAACCATATAAGAAACCATCATTTCTCCTCCCTGCTTCTTATGCTTATAATCATTGGTGATTAATTCGTGCTTAATGGCATGTTCCACTTGTTTCTTCACTTCTACGGAAGGGAAATCCGGAGTAGTATAAGCAGTTACACTTGCCATGTAATCATCACTGATAATTACTGCCTGTTCTTTGTTTGATTTTCCCTCTTTATCTTTCATAGTCGGATCTAGAAGGCTAAAGGATTCATAACCTTTGTCAATAATGCCATCGCGCAACTCAGTATACACCGATTGTGCATTCAGGTTCGCGACAAATAAAAATGCTAAGATAATTCCTGTCAAATTTTTCATAATATTATTTTTTAGTATAAAAAGTATAGTTTTATATACTATTTGAAGAGGTTCATGTTTCAAAGAGCACTCCAAATCCTATGTATTTACAATAATTTATTAAATTTATGTAACTGATAAACAAGTATTTACATTAATTCAGAATATTAAAAGATTAGAATCTTGAAGCTTTTTTATATTAATTTAACCATGTGGCTTTTAGGAGATGCTACTCAATAGAACTACTGATGCTACAGAGATCAGTGGCACTATATTTGAGGTGTATTTTATCCTTGAACCACTTAAATTAAAACCTGTATGAAAAATTTCTTCTACCTTTTTATTGCCATATTTTCCTTCATTGAATTTTTACCAACCCATGGACTTGCACAATTCCAAAAACAAGGCATTGCTGTTAAAAATGTAAGTAATTTCAAAGTCGGTGATACCGTACAGGTTTTGGGTATCCATGCAAATAACAACAAGTACTTAATAAAGGACATGTATGGAAAATCATTTGTGAACCCAAACAGAATTGAATTAATACAATCTGATAAAGTGGACTACTGGGAAGAACTGTGGTTCAAGAACAGAGCTGCAGATATTGCTTCCTCTGGTTGGGACAATGAAGTAAGGGATATTTTAAATGAAGAAGCAAATGAATACTACCAAAATGCTTTACAAAGCAATATTGTTTATGAAGAAGAGCTACTTAATGATTATTTATCCCAAATTATCTTAGACATTCATCCTAAACCATTAAATAAGGGAATGCACAAGCATTTTAAGTTAGTTATCATAAAATCCGCTATAGCTGAAAGCTTCACATTTGAGAATGGTATGATTATATTAACAAGTGGTCTATTATCTAATCTTGAATCTAAAAGTGATCTTGTTCATTTATTAACCACTCATATTGCCCATTTAGTGCTTGAACATAATCTTGAAAACCTTAAGAAGGAAATTAAAAGTGAAAACCGGGCAATAATTTTTAGCAATTTAGCAACTGTTGTGGCAGCTGCAGGAAGCGCATACGCAGCCATTGAGCATGATATTTATCTTGATCCTTACTTGCCCCAGGACGTGGGGCTTGCTACTTATTTTGTTTCCAAGTCTTTAATGAGTTCTGCAGGTGCCAATTATAGTCATATCCAAGTGAATAAAGCATGGGAGGCTAAAAAGAATTTCTTAATTGATAGTGAGGATCTTACCTGGCACAATGAACCTGAATTCCATGCCTACATGGCTCCTGTTATAAGTTTAACAGCATGGCAGGAGTACCACATGAAAAATTATTCCCGAAGCATATCGCTTGTAGAAAAGTTGCACAAAAATCAACTTGCTATGGAAGAAGATTACTTACTCTTCTCTAAATTACTAAGAAACACTTCAAATTCGGAACAGTCTAACCTGAAGGCACTTGAATACTTGGTAATTGCTCAAAAAATGAGTAAGACCTTGTTAATTGATCTTGATAAGGAAGCTGCACTGATTTACTTACGAATGAAAGATAAAGAAAACGCTGAAATAGCTTTAAAAAATTATAAAAGCGGATTAAATGATTTAAATAAAAAAGGAATTGATATTAGTAAGGAATTAGCCACTGTGAATCAATTAGCTCATCATCATCAATTGAGTTTAAGCGATGTTGCATCTTATTAACTTTATGTAATTGATTCTTTTCTTATTTGTCTGTCAATTCCACTGGACATCTTTATGCCAAAATTTTTCCAGAATATGTTTTGACACCAATGCCAGAAATTGAAGAATCCTGGTGTAACGTAGGTACTTAAATGAACGGTGACTTTGGTATTGTTATCTTCAACAACTGACCAGAACTCCAAGCGGTGAGGTTGTACAATTCGTAAAGATAAGAAGTAGCTACCATACAAATATTTTAAATCTCTATAATTGGAAGTTACTTCACCAATTACACCAGAAAAGGACATGAAAGGACCATGGTGAGAGTTAAAAACCCCAGCTTCAAAGTATGAACGATGTTCTTTCAAACGAGTAAATTCCACTTTAAATGGCCAAATCTGTGTATCTATAAAAGTGTTGGGGTTGTTTAACCATTTCCATACATCTTTTTCATTATGTGGTATGAAATATTTTTTTCGTAAAATATGCTCTTTGAATTCAACGGGTTGAGGTTGGTGCGTATGAAGTGAAATCATTTACTGTAAAGCTGAAACCTTTGCCTTTTGTTTAGAAAATGATTAAATACGGAGATGCTGGATTAAGTCTATTACACGAAGTTGTAACATTTCAGTATAAAATAGGTTGAAAGAGTGTGATTCAATCAAAACCAAGAATATTTCTATTACCTATTAGTGTTTTTCTACTTACTTTAATCTTTTATTGGACAATACCTCAAATAAAATCGGAAACAAACAATAACACACAAGATAGTATGAGAGTAACTTTTAAAAATGTTGAAAACGATGTGATAAAAAAAAGCTTTTTAAAAGTGATGGAACGCTATGATGCCTTGCACGATTATGATGTGGTGCTAAATCAGCAGCGAGTAAAAGCATCTACGATGCAGGCTCAGCCTAAGATCAATTTAGTAAACTTATTTACTGGTGTTAAAAAATATGAGATTAAACTAGGTGTTTACGTACGGGATAGTGAAGATATAGCTGTTGCAGAATTGCCTGAAGATGTGTTAACTGGCTGGTTTGCACACGAATTGGGACACTTGGTGGATTATGAATCTCGTTCCAATTTTATGATGGCTATTTACGGGATACGCTATGTTATATCAGCTAAATTTAAAAGAAAAGTGGAACATGAGGCTGACTATATTGCTATTGCAAATGGCTTTAAAGACGAGATACTTGCTACCAAAGCTTTTATCTTAGATCATGAATTACTTGAAGAATCCTACAAAGAGCAAATAAGAAAATACTATCTTTCTACGGAAGAGGTACATTTATGTGAAGAAAATGAACCTCTTATAAACCCAAAACTTGATATTTAGTAGATTATAATAAACGATCTGGATTCTATAATCAGATTTTGATTGTAGATATCAATTCTATGATAACTATGGAACTTTTGAGGAAGGATAATCACATTTACGATTTAGTAATTTTTAGATGGGATCCAATCAATAAAAATATCCTTTAAAAACTTTGTTAAATTGTTTATTGACCGCTTTTGGGTCTAAGGGTGAATTATTTTCGCTCATATTCCTTCTATAAAATGCAACTTCATTTCGGTGCGCATCCAGGATAACCACCCTCAAGGTTGAAAATGACTTTAGAGGAGTAGGTGGTATGTAATAACCAAATGTTAATATACCAATGCCTATATTAAGCAATAATTGTCCGGTATAGTTGCCTTTTCTTCTCACAAAACCATCTACCATAACTGCCATAGCAAAACGTGAGTTATTTTCATTCATGACCAGCCGCACAACCGTTGGAATTTCAATGCCTATAATACTACTTTTAAATTCTATTTCTTCAACTAATGCCCAAATATCATCTTGTGCATTGATGCTATCTTCGGAAAATTGAAAGCTTAAAGGATCAGAAAGTTTGTAAATACCGGAGTTTGAATTTATAATAGCAGTAGCCAAGATTTCGGATTGGACAGATAATTCTTCGTTCATATCACCCCTGTTACCTTTTTCTATATATGTAATATAACTGGAAATTGGGAAGTAATTAACATCCTCTAGCTGAGATGCCGAAACTGTAGAGGTTCTTAGTTTAGAGTTCGTGCAACTACTCAGCAACACGAATAGTATTAAATTACAAAGTAATAGACGCTTATTAGCCATGAGAAGTAAAATCAATAATTTCTAACTTAAAGCTAAAAAAATAATTGAAATAAAAATCGCACAGATATTTAATTTAATCATTTCGCTAAAATCCTTTGATAAAGAAAACGGCTTACTCATAGTATAAGTAAACCGCTTAATTAATCATATTTTAAAATTCTGCTTTACTCTTCATTAACAATAACATTGAATTCACCGTCTGGATTATCAATAAATTCCAATTCCATGAGGTAACTGGCGTTTTGAGGCAAATTAATAACGCCTGTGCTATTTGTCCTGCTGCTATATACTTGCTCTCCTAATTCGGTAAATATTCTTATGTAGACTCTCCCTGTTTGAGCTCCAGCTTCCCAGGTCAGATTGACACTTACTTGATTACTGGCTGGTGAAGTAAATTCATATTTGTGAGCAGGGTAGAAATATCCAAAGTCCTTGGTCACATACTCTTGAATCTGAGTATTTAATGCTAGAGTTTGTATCTCTCGTTGGCCCAAATATAATTGATAACCACCCAGGCTATAGGCTGGACGTAAATCAGGACTAATTTCAAATATTACTTCTCCTCCATAATTGGCGCTAAATGCATTAGTTTGACTGCTACCATTGTTATTAGCAGAAATGGAAGACCTTAAAATTGGTCGATTATAAAAGGGAGCTTCTGAATATCTTCTGAAATTTAATGTAGACCACAAATTATCTGATACGGAAATCCCAAAGTTAAACCTTTCCAGACTATCAATATCCATAGAATAAAATTTATGTTTTCCTATAAGAGCCACTTCACCATCAACAATTGTAAAGGGTGACTGGAAGCTAATTGGTGTGGGTGGTTCAACGGATGTAAAACCAACTCTAAAACTGCCTTGCGAATTTTCCCTGTCCACTCCTTCCAATTCTATGGTATAGTTTCCGGTATAAGGTAAAGTTTGCACCCCTAACTCATTAGCATCCCTTACACTTTCTAATTGATCAAAGTTATTATCCAAGAGTCGCAGATAGTTTCTCCCTGAAATATTATCTACATAAGCAATGTTTATTGTATCTCCTTCAGTACCTGCAAATGAAAAATGATTGAAATGGTTGACCTGATCAAAAAACACTAACATTTCATCTTCTATTTCAGAATTGATAGAAATCGGCTTGGTTTCGGGCATGGTCACCAGGAACTCGTAAAGACCTATCCTGTTATTACGACCTCCAACTGCTCCAGGACTAAACTCGACAATATACTCTTCCCCTTCTTCTAAATTGGTAGGTCTTTGGGAAGTGGACCACCTATCACCTTCAGGATCCAGATAGTTCGTAGTTCTAATGTCTAAAAGTTCATTTCGAGCATAAAACTCCTGATTCCCTGGTCTTAGAACCCGGAGATAACCCGTAAAAATAGAATCCGTTCTTAAACCAAACTCATATCTATTTGGAGTACCTGACACAAATGAATAATATTGTTTATTACCTAAAATATTGACTTCTCCTTCTGTAAAAAGATAAGGAATTTGTGGTGTGATTGAAGTTGGTTCATTGATTATTGAAAGTCCTAAATCAAAGCCTCCAAAAGAATTAGCATCTACCCCTTCAAGTTCAACAAAATAGGTTCCAGTTTTTTCCACTCTAAATACATCTGTTTCAATGTAACTATTAGCCCTAATATTTTTTAAACGTATTGAATCCGGATCAAACAGTCTTAAATAAGACCTGCCAGATATGTCGGAGCTTTTTGCAATGTTGAGAATCTGACCTTGTTCAGCTTGAAAAGTGTATTGTTTAAATTCATTTATCCTTCCCAGGTAAATAGCAATACTGTCTTCTATTTGTGAATTTATATTTATCTCCTTTACTTCAGGTTTCAGTACAAATAATTCATAATTGCCTACATGCGAACCCACATCTGATAGCCTGTAAGGATTAAGCTCCAGTATGAATTTACCTGTATCGGATAAACTTATTACACCTGAAGACGAAATTTTTGATATCTCATTATAGTTTGTTGTGCTTAAGGAAGTGACAACTCCTCTTGAATAAAAAGGGATAGTATCAGGCTTTCTCAATTTAAATGTAGCCGCAAACTGATCAAAAGTTCTTATAGCATACTTTCTACTACCCAATTCAGATTCAGAAACACTGTAGAATTGCTTATTTCCCAATATATTAACTGTTCCTTCTTCCCTCGATAAAACACTGTCTATCAGGAAAGCCTTAGGTTCCATAATCTCAGATATTCCTATAGTGTAATCACCTACAGAGGTAGTCGTTCTCGCCTCAAGTTCCAAAATATAAAACCCTGTTTCAGAAACCTTGAAGACATCGGTTTCTACATAGTAGCTTCCATTTTTACTTAAGAGTAATTCATTATCTTCATTATATAAGTACAAATCAACCGTTCCCGCAGATGCCAACTCTACCGCTATATTGATTAGCTGCCCTTCCAAAGCTTCAAAGGAGTATCCCTTTCTTTCACCAGGAAAAGCAAAGCTATCTTCTATATTAGAGTTTAAGTCAATTGCTTGAGTAGAGGAAAGACTCACGGTATATCCTCCAGGCTCATTAGCTGTACCGTCAATTATTACCTGATAATCGCCTGTTTTGGTAATCTCTAAAATAAAGTTAGCAGATTCATTATTACGGAATTCTTTAAAGTTTACTGGCAAATTATCCGGATCTCGAATTTCCACTGTACCCTCTAAATTTGAATTATTGCTCAAACCCACAGCTAAGTTTAGTAATGTGCCGATTTCTTCATTAATGGTGTAGGCATCAATAGAGCCTACTTCTTCAATGGCAGCAGAAAATAATGTATCAGGTGCAATTTTACCACCTACTACGCCATAACCAGCTATTCTATCCATTCCGATAATTATAGACGTAGTGGTTCCGGCTTCACCACTAGCGATTTGGCTTCCTGCGTAAATTCCATTACCACCTGATGCTGAAAATACCATTGGGACGCCAGGTGGGCATGGTAACTTCCTGCAACAATTAGGTGTACTAGGATTCCCTCTCGGCCCTGGTCCACTTTCTATTCTGCCATCAATAAAACACGCTCCTCCATTGGGGATTTCCAAGGTAGGTAAACCTGATTCATCATTAATTTTACATTCAGGTATAACCCACCACGGATTCGGGGCAATATCGTGGTTCCACCAGCTAAAATGGTTAACTTCACCTGATAAGACCATACCTGTTGGGGAATTCTCAGAGGCTTTTATAATTCCATTTCCTTCCAACACCCAATTCCCAGATGTATCATCATAGGCCCACAAAGGTGCCTCATCCCCTACCTTTAATGGTTCTCCAAACTCATCATTTTGTACATAAATAGGGATTTCGATGGTTGCTGTTTTACCTTCTGCCAGCTGCAATTCTTCCTCCCCTTGCATAAAAGTATAATCTGCAGTGCCAAAAGTCATAATGAGTGGGGCCTCCCCTTCAAAAGTAATCCCTGAAAAGGAGCCAGGGAAAGCTTCTAAAATTTGATCATTGGAAATATCTACAGGAGTTACAAATACTTGTATCGCTCCTGTAACCAAGCTTCCATCAGTATAAGTTAAGGCCTCTGCTGGTAACAACACTTTTGAACCGTCTTTCGCATCTATTGTGCCTCCATACTCTACATTTTCAACTTCGATAGCTGGCTCTCTACGGATCAGGCTAAGCTCAAAATAACCTTGTCGAGCTTCTTCCGAAATATGTAATTTATAATATTCTTTAACATAGCCAGGCTTGCTGACCTCAATCATTTGCGTTACCCCGGAAATGAAACCATCAAAACCAACTTCTCCTCTCTCATTAGTGTAAAAAGCTGTATCCATGTGAGGAATATAAACACTGGCATTATGCAGGGTTTCACCCTGAGCGTCAGTTATGAAACCTCTAAGTGCAACAGAACCTGTTGATGCAGAAATGTCTGATACCTCCAGCGACTTTGAGATAGTTTGCATAGCACCATAAGCACCAGTTACGGTAAGTGAAACAGTATAATTATCTACCTTTGAATATATATGAGGTATTTGCATTTGACTACCCTTTGTATTGTCTCCAAATTTCCAAAAGTACTTTAATTCTTCATTATTGGCACCTATTGAATTAGTTGCGTCAAATTTAATAATATCGCCAATATTGGAACCTGCATCAGTTATTATTTGAAAGTCTGCCGTTGGCTTGGGTGCAAGTGAAAGTAAATAGTCCTGATTAATATTTTCAGCAAGGTTAGTAGCAACCTCTTCACTTAAGGTAACATATTGATCTTTTTCAACTTTAACCTTTAAAACAGCTTGTGCCAAAATGTGGTTATCTCTGCCATTTGGGTTCTGATTTAACTTTTTACGTTTTTGTGCTTCCTTAAAACTTCCTAAGTTGACTAATTCAATTTCAAGTTTCATGTTTTCAGTTACTGAAATGATTCCGCTCACTGGTTCAAAGTGAGTAGACCCTTCATAAAACGCATAATAAAGGTAAGTTCCTGGATTTAATAGATCACCTTCCTCAATTCTTTTACCCTCGAAAGTGTAAAAACTGATAAGTGGTTTTTCTCCATTTCGTGATTTGTATTTAAAATGAAGGGGAGCGCTTCTTAAAGGATTGGGGTAAACAAAAGACAAATAATAGTCGTCTGACAGTTGATTTCTATTGGAAGTAATCTCAGGCTCTGATTCTATTAAGATATTAGTTTCAAAAATTCCGGCTTCATCGGTAAATGCTGAGTATAATAATACTTCCTCTTCATCGAACACTTCTACAAAAGCCCTTACAATTGGCTCATTTTCAGAGTTTTTAACGGTACCCTTGAATAGTTCCTGAGAGATCGCCCCGCAAGGAGTTAAGTACAACAATAAAAATAATTTGATATAATTTTTCATTTTAAGGTAATTTATGATGTTTAGATCTGCTCCATTTAAAATTTTCATGGTTTCAAGTAACTATACACCCTTTTATGAAAAATTGGCTCATTTTAATTTTAATTTAAGTCGAAAAAGCTTCATTACGAATCTCAATTGTCATTAAACTTTAGCACTATCTTAACGTTATTTGCTACTTATCTAAAACATTTATGAACTCATTTGAATTTAAAAACCCCACTAAAATCATATTCGGTGAAGGGGAAATAAAGAGATTACCTGATAATATACCCGAAAACGCAAAGGTTTTACTTGCATACGGAGGAGGTAGCATAAAAAACAATGGAATTTATGACCAGGTGATTTCCGCAACCAAAAACTTTGATGTAACTGAATTTTCTGGGATAGAGGCGAATCCTCATTTTGAAACTCTAATGAAGGCGGTACAACTAATCAGAGAGAAAAAAATCGACTTTATATTAGCAGTTGGAGGAGGATCTGTTATTGATGGAGTAAAATTCATCTCCGCTGCAGTTCATTACACTGGTGATGAATGGGAACTGGTGGAGAAAGGTTTAGCAAGAAAGCAGGAAAAAGTGGTTCCTTTTGGTACGGTGCTAACACTACCAGCCACGGGATCTGAAATGAATAGTGGAGGAGTTATTACTAAGAGGGAAACTTTACAAAAGAGGACATTTGGAGGCCCCTAATATTTTCCGGTTTTCTCTATCTTGGATCCAACAGTAATAAAATCATTACCAGAAAGACAAATTGCCAATGGCGTGGTAGATGCTTTTACACATGTGATGGAGCAGTACCTCACCTATGATCATAAATCCATTATACAGGACAGAATAGCGGAAGGGATTTTACAAACCTTAATCGAGATTGGACCTGATGTAGTAAAGCATCCTGAAGACATGCAACTGGCTGGAAATCTAATGTGGTCTGCAACCATGGCTTTAAACGGCCTGTTAAGACTCGGCGTTCCTACAGATTGGTCAACACACATGATTGCTCATGAATTAACCGCTTTGCACAACATTGATCATGCTCGCACCTTGGCCATAATTGCTCCTAATTTATATAGAAAACTAATGGATGACAAAAAAGAAAAATTGGTACAGTATGGTCAACGTGTCTGGAACATAATTGGAGAATCTGACTTGGATATTGCAGAGAAAGCAATTGAAAAGACTGTTGATTTTTTCCATTCCTTAGGAGTCAAAACTAAACTGTCAGATTATACGGAACATTATCAGGAAACTGGAGAGGAGGTATTTAAAAGATTCACTGAAAGAAATTGGATGGGTTTAGGTGAAAGACAAAAAGTAGGCCCTAAGCTTGCTCAAGAAATAGTGCAAATGAGTTATTAACCTAAGTTTCCCTGTTGTATTTTACTTGATATTATATTATGACGTCATCTGTTCTCATTCATAATTAACCACAGATACAGCACAAATTAGGACTTTTTTTGAAAAGTAAGCCCTATTTTTATGGCATGACGCCATCTTTATTAATCGAACTCAGTTTATTAGAAACAAATCAATTTGTATCTGCAAGGATTTATTTCTCCTTATTGAAAAAAATTTAATAATGACTGATAATTAATAAATCGATAGGTGGACAATAACGCTTTTGTCAAAATAAGTTGAATAAAAATTATACAAAAACTTAATTTCTCTTCATTTCATTTCGTTATATTTGATATTTACAATCGCTCTGAAATAGAGTTCCCTTAGTTTCAAATGAAGTTTTTATCTATTGTACTTTTTCTTAACCTAACTGTAGTTTTATGCTTTAGTCAATCTACGCAGTTGGATAGTTTAAGAAAAGAATTAAATAATGAAAAACATCCTGATTCAATAAAAATTAGTTTGTTATTAGACCTTTCCTTTGAATTTCGCTTTTCCAACCCAGATTCCATGTTCTTCTATGCTAATAATGCAAGATTATTAGGGCTGGAGTTAGGGAACATATACGGATCACTACAAGGCTTAAGAAATATAGCACTTTCCTATCTAAATAAGGGTGAATTTGATACTGCTAAATTCTTATTGAAGAAGGTAATAGAAGAATCAAGCGAAAGTAAACAAAAAAAAATATTGTTGGATGCCTACAATAGTTTAGGCAGAATTTATTACAGTAAGGCAGATTATGATAGCGCTATTACTATTTTTCGATATACCTTAGATCTTTCTAAAGAGCTGAAGGAACCTATTGACCGTGCTGGTGCTTTGCTTAATATTGGAGGGACTTTACAGGAAAAAGGGGAAGAAGTAAAGGCTACCCGTTATTTTAATGAGGCATTGTTAGTTTTCGATAGTTTGAATAATCAATATGGAGTTGCAACCGCTTATTACAACTTAGCCAACATCTTTAAAAATCAGGGTGACTATAATAAATCATTAAGATACTATTTAAAAGTTGCCAAAATAGATAGCACAAGCGGAAATACAAGGGATTTTGCAGCTACGTTAGGAAGCATTGCAGACATAATGCTATATAAGAAGGACACAGCAAAAGCAATTTTAACCTATAGAAAATCAATATCATTATACGATGAAAGTAGTTCTCATTGCCAAAAAGTGATCTCTATTAATAATTTAGGTGATTTATACCTTAGTTTAAATTTGATTGATTCAGCTGAAAAATATATTACGCAAGCATTAGAAATAGCCACTGAGTGCGAAATGCCTAAGCAAATTGCAGCAATCAGGTTTGATCTAGGAAAATTTTATTCCCAGGCACTAAATACTGCATTTGCAAAGGATAATTTTTTAATAGCTTACAAGATAGCTGAAGAACATTCTCTTAAAAAGTTAATGGGTGATGCTGCTCTAAAACTTTATGAAATTTATAGTCTGGAAAATAATATAGAACAATCTTTATTTTACCTGGAGAAGGTAAGAAATATTGAAAATGAACTATTTAATAAGGCAAATACCAGAAAAATTGCACAGATGGAAGCTGCCTATGAAATGGAAAAAGAACGGCAAAAATTTCAATTTCAACAAGAAAAAGCTGAAATAGAGTACCAGAAGAATATTGCAGAAGAAAGAAGTTTGAAATATCAGATTCTTTTTGGGTTTATTATCTTATCAGTTCTCTTGGTGGTTATTTTGAGTTTATATTTTCAAAAGAACAAGCTTAATTACAAATTGGAAAAAATAGTTATAGATACAAACGAGCAAAATCAACAAATTAAAGAGCAAAATGAAGAAATTAGTCAACAGGCAGAGTTAATTGAAAAAAGATCCAAAGAGTTAGAGCAGCAGAAGAGAGAGTTGGAATTGACCAATAATAAACTTACACGTTTAAATGAGGATAAAAATACCATCATAGGTATAGTGGCGCATGATTTAAAAAGTCCATTGAATCAAGTCAAAGGGTTCATATCATTGCTAAAGTTAGAGCAAAACGATAGACAAAAATTTCATGAATACTTAAAATTGCTGGAGAATTCTGCTAACAGATCTACTCAAATGATCGACAGAATCTTAGATATTAATGCATTAGATAACAATACGATAGTCGTAACTAACGAATACGTAAACATCAGAACTGTTTTGGAATCTGTTCAAAATGATTATCAAAAGCAAGCGGATGACAAAAAGATCCAATTGTTTCTGACTATGAAAGATGAAATAATTATCCGATCCGATTCTGAGGCTTTACAAGAAGTGATTGATAATCTAGTTTCTAATGCCTTAAAGTTCTCGCCTGAAGATAGCCAAGTTAACATCTCTGCAGAAGAAACATCTGAGTTTTACAGCATAGCCGTACAAGATCGTGGACCTGGAATTAGTGAAAGTGATAAATCATCAATTTTCAAAAAATACAAGCAGGGAAGCGCCTCTCCTACTGCAAATGAAAAATCAACAGGGTTAGGCCTGGCAATTGTAAAAAGGTACATCGATGCCCTCAATTACGATATTCAGTGTGAGAGTGATGGTAAAAGTGGTACTACATTCGTAATTCAAATCCCAAAAGATACCTCCAAATCTGCTAATTAACCAGTGTGTGGTAATTATACCATTAAACTATACTTTGGATCTAAATTATATTAAACTATTCGTATGCCAGACCAGCTGAATATACAGACACTTCCACTCTTCTGTTTTTAAGTCTTCCTTTTTTGGTGGTATTTTCTTCACTGGGATTCTCAGCTCCTTTATAATCTACAATTACTCTCTCTCCATTTATACCTTGGTATATTAACCAGTTTTTGAAGGATTCAGCTCTTCTTTGTGATAAATTTAGATTGTACGTAGCCGGGCCTATATTGCAGGTATATCCAGTTATCTTTATCGAATCTTCATCATTGGCATGCAAAGATTCTAAAATGTTTGAAGAGTCCAATTCTGCCAGTTGCACCTCATCGCTATCGAAATCAAAGTATATTTCAAAATTTTTGGTGTTATATTCGGTAGCAGGAACAGGATTCTGCTCTTCAGCATCCTCTTTTTCCGCTTCTGAAATATGTAGTACTTCCGGCTGTGATTTGCCAATTTCCCACTCTGTGGATAGAATTTTTATATCAATCCTATTATTAGGATTAGTTCCTTCTTTTAAATTCCTAATTTGTTTACCTTCATATGGTAGTTTGCTGCCCAGACTCTGAAAGACGAACCGATCCTTCACAAGATCATTATCTGTAAGAAACCCTTGAATAAATTCACTCCTTTGTAAAGATAACTCTTCGTTCTTACCTTCATTTTCAAAATCATTTGCGTGTACAGAAAATTCAATCTGAATTTTATCATTTCTCCTGAAAATATCCAATAGCCTCACTAGCTCAAAATAAGATTCCGGTAATAACTCTGCTGTGCCATTTTCAAATTGTAAACTATGACTCGTTATCTTTTGATTTTTCTCAATTGGCACTATATAGATATTGCTTTCCTCTTCCCTATATTCAATCTGATTTGTTAAATCAACGTAATGGCTTTCACTAATATGGTCTGACTTTTCAACATAATAAAAATAAGATCCACCAGTAGGGAGAATTGCATTGTAGGTATTACCTGCGTATTCTATAAAAATATCTGACTCATTGGAGGATGAAGTTAGGAAGGTAATCGAAAAATTTGTGTTGTCTCGTAAATTATCGGCATATTGAAGTTCTCCTTTCAATAGTAAAACAGGATCAGGTCTGAATCGGTATGGTAAGGTAGCAGTGAAAATATCTCTTGAACCATTTTTACCTCCTGTAGAACTTACATAAAATGCTTCAGTGCCACTTGTAGGAATTGAATAGTATGCTTCAAACCCTGAGGTATTAACATCAGTGCCTAAGTTAATCGGCTCAGACCAATTCGTCCAGGATTCATCAAGTCTTTTAGTATAAAAAATGTCACTATTGCCGTATGAGTCATGCCCCATAGACGCAAAAAATAAGGTTTTATTATCAGCAGCAAGGAATGGAGAAAATTCTGGTTTTCTTGTATTAATTTTTTCTCCCAGGTTTATTGGAGTAGACCAATGCTTTTCATCTAGTCTTGTACTCACATACAAATCCTGATCGCCAAAGCCATCTTTTCTATCAACTGCTATCAAAAGTTCCTTTCCATTATTTGAAAGGAAGTAATCAATATATTCACTTCTATTATAAAAATCTTCAATCTCAATTCTGACAGGAGTTGACCAACCATCTGCGTTCTTACTAGAAATGGCGATTCCATCCTTCAGTCGGGTTCCATCACTATATACATGGAGCAATATCATTTGCATACCATTAGGAGAAATGGAAACCACTCCATTAGGATGCTCATTATTTAAAGGAGCACCAATATTTTTAGAGTTGCTCCAACCATTAGGTGTAATTTCTGAGTAATATATATCCTGCTCATCCATTTCACCTCCAATATTTTTAGGGTAATTTTGTCGTGCAAAATATAAGGTCTGTCCATCAGGGGAGATAATTGGCTTAGTTTCAAAAAAGCTCGTGTTGACAGAATCACCCAGATTTTTTTTTGTTATTTCCTGAGACATTAAAAAATGCGGGGCTAAAAGTATGGCTAAAACAATGATAAAAGTTCTCATCATTATATAAATTTTATAAATAAAAAGTCGAATTCATTTACATACAATTAAACTAATACATTAATTAAATGATCTTAAACATCTGTAAATGAGCGATAAATATATTAATATAATTTTATATAATACAAACTTTTAGTTAAATATTTTTGTAAGTAATAATTTAAAAAATGATATTTTAAATACTAAAAACCTATTACCACTGGTAAAACATACCCTTTAAAAGATACTACCGTATGTTTTCTAAATAGTTTTTAATATAAATCTTTCATGCTGTCCGGAAAAAATTAGACATATTTTAATTAGGGAAAGACGTTATTCAATAGTTGTTGATACAGGCAGTTTACGTTTAGCTGAAAATGTTCACTACATTTATGAATACCAAATTCTCCATAATTGAAATGAATATTCTCGCCTCTAACTAGTCTGATTTAAAAAAAAGGATTAGGTGTGCATTTGGTAGAAACAGCTCTCCTTCTATCCTAACGACCAATTATCAAAGAATCTAATATTAGATTTAAATGGTGCAAGATATTTTGGATAGCGGTAATCTCAAATTTAACTTTCTGTCAAAATCACTGATACCTATATTATTGATAACATGATAAGATTCACAAATACCCTTGCAGAAGTTTTCTTACTTTTCAGCCTTAAATGGTGCTTGCTATAGGCCAAGGTAAACACACAAAATAAATTAATTATTAAGCGTTTTCAACCTTCATTGAGTTGTTCCTGGTATTTACTGTTGTGCATGGCTTCTTTCCCAATTGTTTTAATAGTCGGACATGGCTTTGCAATGCCTTTCTGAAGGTACTTAAATTGTTATATGGCAATCCATAATCTGCAGCAGTAGATTCCACAATACCTGAAATATTTCGATAATGCACGTGACATATATTAGGAAATAAATGATGTTCTATTTGATAATTTAGTCCGCCAACGTACCATGAAAACCATGGACTTTTTTTAGCAAAATTGGCTGTGGTTAAAAGCTGATGGGCTGCCCAGCAGTTTTCCAGCGTATTGGTTTCATTTGGGGCAGGAAATTGTGTTTCCTCTAATACATGCGCTGACTGAAAAATTATTGCGAGTATAAACCCTGCAATAAAGTGTAAAAGAACAATCCCTGCTAATACCTGCCACCATACAAAGGGTGTCAAAATTATTGGTAAAATAAAGATATACCCTATATAAAGTACTTTGGTTAAAATGAGAATTGTCCATTCTTGATTCAGATTAGGATTCTGTTTTTTCGCAAGACCATTTTTTTGGTATTTGATCATTCTTTCAAAATCCTTAAAAAACAACCAGACTAAAGTCATCAAACCATATAGGAACCACGCATAGATAAACTGATATCTGTGCATAGCTTTCCATTTTGCGTATGGTGTAAGTCTTAGAACTCCCCGCGGACTAATGTCTTCATCCTCTTCATACACATTGGTGTAAGAATGATGGAGAACATTATGCTGTATTTTCCAATTAAATGAATTGGCACCTACCATATTTAGCGAATATCCAATTACAGTATTAAGCCATTTCGATTTAGAATAAGCACCGTGATTAGCATCATGCATTACTGAAAGTCCGATTCCAGCCAATCCAATACTCATAATTACGACAAGACCAATATTTGCCATTATGCTATTAAATGCGCTACTTAGAATTAAAATATAGGGGATTAAATAGAGAGTAAACATAAATATGGTTTTAAAAACCATCTCTAGGTTTGCATGTGTATTTATTTTATTTGTCTTAAAGTAATTGTTTACTCGCTGGTTTAATTCTATGGAGAAATCTCTATGATTTCCTGAAAAGGATAGCTTTTTTACTTTATCCATGAAATATTATCAAATTGACTTTATAAACTTTCCATTTTACCATTTAGAAAAATAGGAACTTCCAATTTGACGATTTTATTTCGGATCAGCCTAATAATATCAACTTATTTCCGTGGGGGAACAATTTATTTATCGAAATCTTAAAATTTTGATAATTAAAAAACTATAATTCATGATCTCCTCTTAAAATTTTAAATGGAATGCCCATTATCTATAACTTAATACCAATCAGTACATTAAACCTATGCATTTTGTGCTTCACTAAGGTTTCATTTGGCGGTGCATTGGGGAATCCAAAGGATGGAACTAACCGTAAGGTGCTTGTCTCCTGATATCTATACGCTAATTTCATCTGCACATAGGATTTCCCTAGTGGGATTGAATGCAGAAGACCACCTGAAAACAAAATCCCAGGTATAGAATTAGCCAAGATTATATCCCTTTCAGTATTAAAAGCCAGTCCCATATCAGCAAAAGGTTGAGGAGCGATTTTATTCTCCCATAGTTTGTAAGTGAAATGAAAGTAGGCAGGCAGTAAATAGAAATAGTTTTCATTTTCAAATCCAACCCCCAAACCTAAATTATACTTTTTAAAAGCAACTGAGCTCACGTAGTGCATATTAAACCTCGTGTTAAATTCACCTGCTCTCTTTCCAAAGTTTAAACCAAGCAAAAATTGGTGGTTTATATCAAAAATTACTGGATGTTCATCAGCATATTTCGATTGACTATGAGCCGGTAGGCTAGCTGTAGTAATAATAAACAACAGTAAAAAAAACCGCTTAATTGGCATTTTCTGTTAGGATGCTACTCAAGAACTTTATATCGTTAATATCCTTATAATCATATTGATACAATCCTTGCTCACCAATCATCATTAACACATCATTAAAAGGAATTACATCTAAAGCGTGAATATTACTGTACTGCTTCAACATGTTTTCATCTATCGTCATTATATCACTAGCATTATAAATCTTTAATCCAGCAGTTCCATCACATACAAAAAGTGCTTCACCATCAACTCCCAGTCCATGTGGATTAAACATAGGATAAGTAGCTTCAATTTGAGGATTGTGTAAATTACTTATATTAATCACCTCTAATTGGTTAGTAAATCCAGCACATTGCGTACCTGAACGTAACGTTACATATGCATAATTGCCTTGCACAACCACAGGATCGCAGCTACTAACATGTTGGTACTTACTTAAAAGAACAGGGTTAGCAGGTTCAGCATTGTCATAGATGTACATTCCATCATTTGCTCCTATAAACAATTTATCTCCATAAGGAAAAAGCGTTTCAATTCCCCAGCCCACATGAAATTTGGAATGTAAAGCAGGCTCGCTCTCTGTAGAAATATCTGCTAAGATTAATTCTGATTGATCAATTGCGTACAGGAAATCATCATAAATAGTAAAAGTAGCCATTGATCCTCCTATGCCTGCACCACCGGTTGATCTAGATCCAGCATCACTCGCCATAGAGGCAAACTTCACTGAAGATGCGAATCCATCGCCCCAAACAAACATGTCCTGATTGTATAAAGGATCACATTCCGAATCTTCAATTTGAACATCTGAGGTATATTCCCAGTCAACCACAATCCGACCTGAATTCATTTCATTAAAATTGTAAACGTTTGGGCTATAATGCAAGAAAACATCATTTAGCCTGCTAAGCTCAATAACATTAAGAGGATTACTTATATCAAAAGACACTAAATCCATGAAGCTGTTGGCATACAAAGTGTTACCTTTGGCAGCAAGACTGTAATTTCCAGGGATATTAATAAATGCTATTGGCTCAGGTGATGTAGGATTTTTATTGTCAATAATATGAATTCCCTCTCCCGGTTCATTCAAATACAGGTACTGATCTTTGTAATAAATTTTTCCTAACGCTTTGATTGGTCGAGGGTTATCCAATGCAACGGCAGCTCTTACTACATTTATTTCCTCATAAACCGGTTCATAGTAATAAAAGGTTCTGGTAACTTTACAGGAATCTTCGCAAGCAGTAAATAAAACTAGGCAAAGCATTAGATTTACGAGAATAGCTGGATAACTATATTGTTTCATAGTGAAGGATTTTAAGGTGTTTGCAATCAGTTTAAGTTCTGATTATTAGACACCTAAAACTTCAATAAGGTTGGAACTTGTACAGATTACTACTTGGATACCACTTCTTCTTTCAAAAATGTCCAGCTACTATCTTGTACTCCCAGCCAATCATTAGATCTCAAATCAGAGGCAATGACATGATCACCAGCGTTGGGAAAAGCAATTTGCCTTTTTGTAGTTGAATTTAATTGCACAAACATTTTTTTCATGGCCGCTACTGAAACCACATCATCCTGTTCTTCTTCATTTTTATAATAGTAAGCCATGAATACAGGGCAATTGATTTTATTAAATATCTCTTTATCATTAATTACTCTAATCATTGAAAAGAGGGAATAATAAGAATCCACATGATAATGTGTGGACCAATAGGCGGCCACAGAATCTGGCCTTTCAGTTTCTGAAATTTCTCCTCCTAATGTCAATTTGGTTATTTGTTTACCCCAAGGTCCTAGAACCAATTTTGCACTAGCTTCATCTCTTAGCGCTAAGTAAGGAGAATAAAGGACAAGTGCTTCCACCTTATCGGGGTATTGGGCAGCCAACCATAGCGCTTGCGAAGCACCTGTAGAAGTACCAATCAGAATCACCTTCTCTCCTATTTGTTCACCAATAGCCAGTGCCTCTATAGCAGATTTCATATATTTATCCGCTGACAAGCCCTTATAACCATCCTTGGCTTTGAGCCCATGTGATGCAAGCCTGGATAGAAAAATGTTGGCTTTGAGGCTATCTGCTAAATTTGAATTTACAGGGTAGCCCTCTTTATAACTAGCTCCAAATCCATGCAGATATACAACAGAGTATTGTGTTTTAGTTGGTAGTGAATCATTCCAAACTATTCTGGCTTGATTGTCGCTTTTTACTTCGCCTGCCTCATATTCTTTGTTCTCAATCAGATACTCCAAGCCTCCTAAATCAGTAGTGCTATCAGGATAATCTGTCTGAAATTCAACATTTTGAATTTTAGGCCCCATCAGAAAGACTGCTATGGCAACTATGATTAGAGATAAAAGAATTAGAAATGTTCTTTTTAAAATGCGCTTCATAAATTTGCTTAGTTTAACGGCCTATTTAGGCGCTAATATAGCATTTTTGAATGGTATTGAATTACAAATAAAATAAAGAAGTTTGATAGTAATATAAGGAGAATATTATTTAAAAACCCTTGCAATTACAAAGGCACCTCCTGCAAGCGCAGTATCTTTTAAAACTGCTGTTCTGGCCATTAAATCGCCTTCAAGCGCCATTGGTAAGTGTACCAGCATAACAAAAATAAGTAATAAAATGCCTAGCAAATTACACACTGTAAAAACCTGCTTTTTAAGCAAAATACAAATACCAGCAG
The DNA here is from genome assembly GCA_963803685.1 of uncultured Cytophagales bacterium. Taxonomy (GTDB): domain Bacteria; phylum Bacteroidota; class Bacteroidia; order Cytophagales; family Cyclobacteriaceae; genus Marivirga. The sequence continues at coordinate 3,981,857 of CAWDNW010000001.1, read as the reverse complement.
AAATTAAGGCAGCCCCTGTAAGATATACCCAAAAGGTTTCACCTGGAATAAAAGAGGGTACCACATTTTGCAAACTTCTGGTGTTTACAAAATGAAATACCCCAAAAACAATCATAGGAAGGGCAAATAAAATTCTACCGACTTCTTGTAATATGTTCATTCCCAATTACTATAAAGTGACACAAGCACAATATAATAATTTTTTTTAACCTCTTATTTTATCTAATGCAGAATTTACTGATTGAGCATCCTTTTCGTTTAAAACCATTGTATTATTGTGAAAATCACTTAACTCGGGTTCCATGTGCTTCAAAAGTTTAAGACCTTTTTCAGTGATTACTACATCTACCTGTCGTCTATCATATAAGCAAGTAGACCTTTCAGCTAATCCTTTTTCTACTAATTTATCAACAAGACGTGATGCATTTGACATTTTATCCAACATTCTTTCCTGAATTGAGGAGACTGTTAAAGGATCTGGTGATTTTCCTCTCAAAATTCTCAAAACGTTATACTGTGGTGATGTGAGTTTATTCTTTTTAAAAATTTTATGCTGAATGGATGAAATCCAATTGGCAGTATAAATGATATTAAGAATAGCTTTCTGCTTTTCGTTCTCAAACTTTTCTTGTTTAATTTCTTCTTCTAATTTCATTCCCTTTAAATTAAGATGTATTTAATTATTTTCATAAGTTATTTACGACCGTAAATAGTGGGGAGGATTTATAACATTTTATTTAATTTTCGATGTTATGAACGACTATAACAGTGACATTGTTTAAACATTATACACGAAAGTATGTAAAATGTTTATATTATTAGTCAACTAATCGACTAAACCGCTGTATTATTTGACGAATATGTACTATTCTTATTTAATCGGGTTTTTTAGCTAACAAATTTGCAATCAATCGATAACTGCCGGGAACACCCGCTGGTAGCTCTCTAAAAAAACTCAAACCAGTATAAACAAATTTTCCTTTACCGTATTCTGCTACTAAAAGGGCACCCTGTGTAGCATCTTCATTGGGGTCATTACCATCTAAAATTGCGACATAATTTTTATCCCAGCTACCAGGGAAATATAATCCCCTTTCCTGCTCCCAATGATCAAAATCTTTTTGGGTGATTTTATTGGGATAGTTTAATATTTCATGCTTGGGTTTCAAAAATTTCATCTCTGCAGTTTCAGAAGTAATCCTGTCCCGCGATAGTTGCAAAGGGAAAGGCCAAAATGACTTGTCAGGTAGGCTATAAGTTGTATTATACTGTACAACATAGGTACCACCCTGTTCCATGTAATTAAAAAGCTTCGTAAAGTTATTTTGAAGACTAATGTTGGTATTATATGCTCTTATTCCAGCTATTATTGCGTCATAATCATTTAATTCCTGTATGGATATATCTGCTATATTAATAATAGTTACATTATATCCCATGGTTTTGAGTGCTTCAACCGTAGCATCGCCCGCTCCATCAATATATCCAATATTCTTACCAGCAATTTGTATATCGGCAAGAATCAATGGTACATTCGCAGTTGAAACAATCACTTGGTTTGGAATATGATCATACTCAATTTCATTGACCTTTTTATTCCACCTTTTTCCGTTTTCGGTTTGTACCTCCGCTCCAATCTTAAATTGACCTAAATCCTTTCCACTTTTCAATTGAATCTTAAATTCCGCTGTTTGATCTTTAGCTAAGGGGCCAAAATTGAGGTCCTTTTCTGAAATATCCATCTTCCAACCGCTGGGAATATTTAAGCTCAAAATGCCAGTGACGCCTTCCTTTAGAGCTTTAACTTGTACACCAATTTCCCTTGTTTGGTTTTTATCAGTAAAAATGATCACATCATTTGAAAAATTAATAGAGACGGAAGGCACAACGTAAAAGGGTTGTAATACTTCTCCTTTAATTCTGTCATTGATTTTGAAAACTAAAGGAGATTTGACCTCAAGCAATTCTCCCGCAATTTGAATCTGTATATTGGCTGAAATTGAAGCATCAGATTCTGGTTTACCTATAAGCAATTGATTTTCTACCAAATACATTCCGTTTTCAGGCTCTTCATTGAGCCAATAAGGGTTAGAAATCGGGAAATCATTAGGAACTGTTATTGGAAGTTTTAATTGAGTCACTAAATTATTTTCTAAAATTTGAGCATAATCTCGCTCTGATTCTAATTGGTTAAATCGAATTTTTTTCAGCTGGATAGGCACAGATGAACGATTGACTAACTCAAGGTTTAAAGTCAAGCTATCTCCAGGAGTGGCATAATTTTCACCATAATGCAGCAAGTGATAAAAACCACTACATTGTATAATAAGCTCATCGATTTGGACTAGTTTATCTTCTTTTACAGCTCCCTTCTCAATATCTTCTACTAGACGTTTGAGTGCAATTAGATCAGGGATACTTTTTTCAGGTTCAGTGAAGCTATAACTCTCAATAATAACCTTAATTTTATTTTCTATTATTGGTCCATTTTTATAATCTTTCCATGAATCAGGCATACCTGCAAAAAGAGCAGATTTTTCGGGCTTTCCTTCCCATTGCTCCAGATATTCAATTTCCGCTCCCCGTAACCCTGTTGAACCAAATGCCTGGGACTTGTGCTGACTTCTGCTTTTAGCTGCTATCTCAGGGTACGATTTACCGATAATTGAATTATACTTACCTACATCTACTGTGGCCAGTTGCTCTTTTTTGAAATCGTCATTATCCCTGAAAAACCATGATGAGGTGTTCCAATACAGTTTTTGCGTTTGCCATGCTTGAAGATATTGTAGTTGATTGGGGAATTTGTCAGGGTCTGCAGCTAAATGAAAAGCTTCTCTTGCCAATATAGCTGATCCGGTATGATGGCCATGAGTGGTTCCTGGCGTTTCATTAAAGCGTGTAACAATTATGTCTGGCTGAAAACTTCTTATTACCCAGACCACATCTGAAAGTACTTTTTCTCTATCCCATATTTCGAAAGTTTCTGTTGGATTTTTAGAGTAACCAAAATCATTTGCCCTGGTAAAAAATTGATTTCCTCCATCTATCCTTCTAGCTGCCAACAATTCCTGAGTTCTAATAAGTCCTAATCCTTCTCTTAATTCAGGACCAATAACGTTTTGTCCACCATCTCCCCTGGTAAGGGATAAGTAGGCTGTTTCATACTTTTTATCATTAGCGAGGTAACTAATTAACCTTGTATTTTCATCGTCTGGATGAGCTGCAATATATAAGACCCTGGTGGTATACTGTAACTTTTGAAGGTTATGCATTATATCAGCCGAAGAATATTCCTGATTATATTGTGCATTGGCAATTTGAATTATACAAAAAACCTGAACTATTTGTAGACGGAGAACTTTATAAATCATTTTCGAATATGACATCTTTTAATTTAGGAAAGAAACTATAAGATTTCAACGGTTATTTTGTGATTTAAATGCGGCTATGGTTATTAAAAATAAAGGGAACAGCCAAACCACATCATTCATTAACAGATGAAAAAGAAACTTTTTCGTAAATTCTGATTGCATAATTAATTGGAACACCAAAATGCCACCAATAAACTTAGCTATGAAGCTCAATAAAATCAACCATCTTAGTTTGACGGGATATAAAGTACCTAAAAACATGAAAACACCTACACCGGCTATTCCTATAGATTGATAAAATACCCAATCATTTGTTTTCTGCTCACCCTCAGTGATCCATTTGAGGTAGCTAGAGGGCGCTAAATACAGAAAAAACGCCCACGCAAAATTATATACTGCACCTATCAATAAAACACCTCGCATCCAAGCTTGAACCATACTTACCAATTTAAAAGTCTCAAAAATAATATTTCCAATGTGTATTACCTACCTTAATCAATGTAATTGTTGTTTAAAATAACTCACCCTCATCTGTTCCGTTTACATTAAATTCCATTTTCACAAAAAATTTTTTATCATTTAATTAAAATTAACAGATCAAATATGGGAAAACTAAGCGTCTATGTCCTATGTTTTACAATGGCTTTACTGTCATCCTGCAAAGTGCAGAAATATAAAGAAATAGTTTATACATCATCATTAGAAGCTGATGATATTCCAAAAAAGGAACTCAATATTTTCTCTCCTGAAAACTCTGATTCTCTTAAGCCCGTCATCATTTTTATTCATGGAGGAAGCTGGAAGTCAGGTAAAAAAGAGCTTTACAGTTTTTTCGGAAAAAGGTTGGCAAGAAAGGGATATGTAGCTGTAATGATTGATTACCCATTAAGTCCTGAGTTTATTATTTCAGATATGACTATTACCAGTGCTCAATCTGTGAAATGGGTTTATAAAAATATAGCAAATTATGGAGGTGATCCTAGTCAAATCTATGTCTCTGGCCACTCAGCAGGAGGCCACCTTGCAGCTTTGCTTAGTACAAAAAATGAATTTTTTGAACAATTGGAAATTGAGAATCCCATTAAAGGAGCAATTTTAATTGATGCAGCTGGTTTGGATATGTATACCTATTTAAAGAAAAAAAATTACGCACCAGGCACCTCCTACCTTCAAACATTCACCAACGATTCTGAAGTATGGAAACAGAATTCTCCCATTTATTTTATAGATGAAAATGATCCTCCTTTGCTCATTCTGATGGGAGAAAATACTTTACCTAGCATTCTTTCTAATACAGAACGATTTATGATGGAATATAGAAAAGTAGTACATGATCCAGCCTTTCATATACAAAAGGGGAAAAAGCATATACCAATGATTCTGCAGTTTTTCAATAGCAATAAGAGATCCTACGAATGGATTGAAAATTTTATTATAAATTAATGGGTAAAGCAAGCCATAATTAAAACCCTTAAGCTTTAGTTTAGTTAAATTTGGCATAGTTTTGTACTATTAATCGTTTATCAATACTGTATGGAAGATCAAAATATTTTACTGGTTAGCGCTTCAAATTTTTGTCAAAAGGGTGATTTCCAACAAGGAATACATCTCTATTCAAAATATATTGAGCAAGATCAGCAAAATCCTATGGCCTATTACCAGCGAGGAAAGGCATATTTTAGAATTACGGATTTCAATGCTGCCCAATCTGATTTAACTAAAGCCATAAGCATCAAACCAGAAGAAGCACATTTTTATGGTGAGCGTGGTCTTATATTTTATATGGCTAAGAAAGAAGCAAAGGCCATCTTAGATTTTGATAAAGCTGTTGAGATTGAGCCCGAAAACCCATTCAGATATGCCAGCAGAGCATTTATTAAAGACGGATTAGGAGATCTGGATGGTGCTAAATCCGATTATCAAAAAGCTTTGGAATTAGATCCTGAAGATGCCATTTCTTACAATAATTTAGGGATGGTGATGGAGAAGATGGGTTATAAAAAACAGGCTCAAAAGCACTTTGAAAAAGCGGGTGAAATTGATCCAAAAAATTTCGGAATGAGCTCTAATGAAGTTTCCAAAGCAGAAATTGAGGTTTCGGAACCGTCTCCTGCTCCACTGCCAAAGATTGGCGAGGATAAAACTAGGGCAGATAGTAGTTTTGGAGGAACTTTAAAATCAATATTTACATCAAAAACCGAACGAAAAGATTTCTGGGAATTTGTTAAAAGCAAGGTTTTTAATGCTAAATAGCAAACTAATTATCCGTTAAACTCAAAACTACTTTACCAGTGGTTTTGCCAGATTGAAATAACTTAATCGCTTGCTGCATATCCTCAAATTTGAACTGATGACCAATAAAAGGTGCATCCATTTTTAATACTTCAAGTTCTTTTAAAATTTGTTGCATCAATTCCTTTTTATTATAAAGCCAAATTAGATTGAAACCAAGAATAGCCTTATTACTTTCAATCATTTTTTGAGGATCTATTTTTGGGCGCGTTAAATATAGCCATGCGAGACGAAGCCAGTTAGGAGAATTATTGGTATCTCCATATCTTGCTGATCCGTAATTAATTACTCTACCCTGTGCTGCAAGATGCTGATAACCAATTTTAAATATGCTCCCTCCTATGCACTCCATTATAATATTCAATTCCCTATTTTTCAGTGATTTTTGTAAATCCGATTTAAAGCTCTTAGATCGCACGATATAATCCTGAAAACCTTCTTTCTTTAATAACTCTACCTTCGTTTTCGACCCTACAGTACCAATTGTATAAGCTCCCACCTTCTGGGTCATTCTGTTAGCTAATAAGCCAACTCCTCCAGCTGCCGAATGAATTAGTACTGTGTGTCCTTTCTGCAAATTCCCTAGATGAAACAGTCCATAATAAGCCGTTAGTGCCTGTACTAAAAATGATGCGCCTTGCTCAAAACTCCAAGACTCAGGGATTGAACTGATATAAGCAGAATCAATATTAAGATGCGAGGTGTAAGCACCAAATCGAGTAACCCCCATTACTCTGTCGCCCGCTTTCCAATTTTTTACAGACTCTCCTACTTCAATAACTTCACCTGCATATTCCAAACCGGGGATGAAACTTCCAGTTGGAGTTGCACTATACAACCCTAAAATGGCAAAAACATCTGCAAAATTGAGTCCTATCGCTATTACTTTTACTTGCACCTCATGTTGCAAAGGGGTATCCAAGGTTTCATCTACTAATTTAAGCCTGCTGATGGCTCCTGCTTTATTTATGCGATAAGATTTTCTATGGATCATTTTGAAATCAAGCTCCTTGTTATCACTATTTCAACTAGTCTCTTTTAAAAGCTAACTTACGCTCGGATGACGTTTTATCATCAAAATAATATCCATCGTAATCAAAACCCTTTAAATCATACGGATTTGTAATTTTATTTTTTACGATGTATCGAGCCATCATTCCTCTCGCCTTTTTAGCAAAAAATGAAATAATCTTATACTCTCCATTTTTATAATCCTTAAATTCTATATCAACGACTTCAGCTTTTTTCTTAAGTAATTTCTTATTGGCTGCTTTAAAATACTCTTCTGAAGCTAAATTAATAAATACTTTATCTTTTTGACCTTTCAAATCCTTAAGAAGCAATTTTGATATTTTATCATCCCAGTACTCATACAAAGTGTCAGTACCATTAACTTTGAGTTTGGTCCCCATTTCAAGTCGATAAGGTTGAATGAGATCTAGCGGTCGTAATAAACCATATAATCCTGAAAGAATCCGAATATGGTTTTGAGCAAATTGATGATCAGTTGGGGAAAAATCCTCTGCCTTCATACCCTGATAAACATCTCCCTGGAAAGCAAGAGCAGCCTGTTTGGCATGCTTTGGAGTACGTTTTTTAAAATTATCGTAGCGTTCCACATTCAATTCAGCTAATTTATCGCTGATACTCATTAAATCTTGAATCTCTCCAGTAGATTTTTTCTTTAATACTTCTATGATTTGATTTGTCTCTTGCTTAAATCTAGGTTGTGTAGTTTCTAAATCAATTTGTTTTTCAAAATCGAGGCTTTTAGCCGGGGAAAGTATTGCAATCATATATTGTAAATCTTTTATATACTTTATTTAATACCCCAAATTTGTGGGAATTGTTTTAATTACGCTATTATTTTGTTTGAGTGTTAATGCGTTGAAGAAAATTCTCTTACTAATCCATAAATAGCACTTTCAATTGCTCTGGTATTCTTTGTGGTTTTTTAGTAGCAGCATTTATCAAACACCACCACGTATGTGCTTTAGCTTTTATCTGGTTTTCGTTGTTCTTGATGATAGTAATTCTTTCAGATTTAACTCCTTCCATACTTTGAACGAAAGTTTCTCCACTAATTTCCTCCCCGGACTTTATTTCTTTCATATAATCAATTTCGTGCCTCAAGGCTACCCATACATATTGATCCAATAAAGATTTCTTGGAAACCTTTAACCAATGTGCTTCTGCAATATCTTGAACCCACTGTAAATACACCACATTATTAATGTGTCCTAACTGATCAAAATCATTAGGTTTTATAAGTATGCGCTTTTCAAATTTTTTATTAGTTGAACTCATCTAATCGTACTATCTATTTAACCAAAAATCAAAATCAAAAATAGTATCTATATTTTATAAAGGGAAATAGTCAGAAATCATATGGTGGTTTTAAGTAAAAAATATGGCATACATCATTAAACCTATCAAAAGTGCACATAAATGTCCTTTTTTGAGGCTTTTAATTAAAAAAATTATGAAGTGGAATTTTTTCAAATTTTAAACTAACAGAAGATTTCTTTGGGGAAGAACATTTAATCAAATCATTTAAGCTAATTAACGACAAAAGCCATCTTTACAGGTGAACTTACAAAATAATGAGCTACCATTGAATTAATTCAAATTTAAACATTAAATATGCAACCAATTAATAAAATATTACTAGATGAAAATCCTATAAAGTTTTTTAAGTAATGCTTGTAACACTGAATGCCTTTTATAGCTTTTGTATAGGACAAATCCAGAATACTCAATAACATTATGCATAAAAAGGAAAAAACGTCCATTTTCCCCCTGCTCACAGTCAATTTTATAGGGGCTTTAGGGTATAGCGTAATCTTACCATTTCTCGTCTATTTAGTGCGTGACTTTGGTGGCAACGAAATTATTTACGGCCTGATGGGAGCAGTTTATCCAGCTTTTCAATTAATTGGAGGACCCATTTTGGGCAGGTGGTCTGACAAAATAGGAAGAAGAAAGATATTACTTCTGAGCCAAATTGGCACGTTAGTATCCTGGTTAATTTTTATAGTGGCCTTTTTTGTTCCTCAAATAACCTTTTTCGAAATATCATTTAAGGATGACGCTATTCTTTTTACTCTTCCTTTAATCGTACTTTTTGTTGCGAGAGCTTTTGATGGACTAACCGGTGGAAATATATCTGTAGCAAATGCCTATCTGGCAGATATATCCACACCTGAAACCAGGAAGAAAAATTTTGGAAAAATGTCTTCTGCCATGAACCTAGGGTTTATTGTAGGGCCCGTTCTTTCCGGATTAATAGCTGCAACAGCGTCAGGAGAGCTGAAAACGGTGATACTGTCTGCTTTTATTTCCCTGGTAGGAGTTTTTATCATCCAGTTTTTACTAAAAGAAAGCAAATCTGAAGAAAATGATGAAGACAATGCTCAAACATCTGTTATTAAAACCGGAATTTGGAAGATAAAAGACGTTCCGATTATGATGGTGCTTTACTTTCTGATTTTCCTATCTTTTAACTTCTTTTATGCGACTTTCCCTATCTATGCGGCTGATATTCTCGGTTGGGACCCTTCTCAGTTAGGGCCATTTTTCACTGTTTTATCCGGAGTAATGATTTTCACGCAAGGTCCAGGACTTAATTATTTAAATGATCATTTTAATGAAAAACAACTGTTTGTTTCAGGAAGTATTCTCCTGATTTTAATGTTCATCTGTTTGATTTTCGCTAATACAACTATAATTTATGTGGCTGCAGTTCTTTTTGGTTTAGGAAATGGGCTTATGTGGCCATCATTTCTTTCCATTCTCTCTACAAAGGGTTCCCGAAACCAACAGGGAGAGATACAGGGTTTTGCAAGTAGCTTCGGAAGTTTTGCAAGTATTATTGGGCTGGTAGGAGGAGGTTTTATTTTTGGTTTTTTACAACAAAAAATATTTCTTATTTCAGCAGCTACAATGCTTCTAGTACTAATTGTCGGTGCTTTTATTAAGGTAGAAGACAGTTGATCTAAAGCAATTAACTAAAAATCAAAAAAGCCACCTTAAATTCTAAAGTGGCTTTCAAATTTGCAATAATTACTATTGTCCTAAAATAATAGCAAACATCAGAGGAGCCACAATAGTCGCATCAGATTCCACTATAAACTTCGGTGTTTTTATATCTAATTTACCCCAAGTGATTTTCTCATTAGGTACAGCTCCAGAATAAGAACCGTAACTTGTAGTAGAATCAGAAATCTGGCAGAAATAACTCCAGAAAGGCACATCAGTGTACTCTAAGTCCTGATATAACATCGGAACTACACAAATAGGGAAATCCCCCGCTATGCCACCACCAATTTGAAAGAAACCAATCCCTTCAGTTCCAGCATTCTTCTTGTAGTAATCAGCCAGAAAGGTCATATATTCAATACCAGATTTCATGGTAGACGGATTTAGCTCCCCTTTCACGCAATAACTCGCGAAAATATTACCCATTGTACTATCTTCCCATCCTGGAACTACCATTGGTAAATTCTTTTCAGCAGCTGCCAACATCCAACTGTCCTTTGGGTCAATTTCATAGTATTGCTCCAGCACGCCTGACTGAATCATTTTATACATAAACTCATGAGGGAAGTACCTCTCTCCTTTGTCTTCTGCATCTTTCCAGATTTCAAAAACGTGCTTTTGTAATCTTCTGAAGGCTTCTTCTTCGGGAATACAGGTATCAGTGACTCTATTTAGGCCTTTCTCCAGGAGCTCCCACTCTTGCTCTGGAGTTAAATCTCTATAATTTGGCACTCTTCTATAATGACTATGCGCCACCAAATTCATCAGATCTTCTTCAAGATTTGCACCTGTACAGCTAATAATCTGCACCTTGTCCTGCCTGATCATTTCTGCAATTGAAATTCCCATCTCAGCAGTTGACATAGCACCTGCAAGTGTAATCATCATTTTTTTTCCAGATTCAATATGTGTTTTATATGCTTCTGCGGCATCAATTAAGGCAGCAGCATTGAAATGTCTATAATTATGTTTTAAAAACTTGGTGATTTCCATAATGAATTATTATATGTTATTTGAGGGTAAAAATAAAGAAAATAAACGAAGGTACTATAAAAAATTCAGGGTAATCAGAAAGTTTCAATTACTGATGAAACATTTTTTTTCAACAATGCTTTTATGGGCAATTGCCTCATTTTGCTTACTAATATCGAACCATAGGTGATGGTCAATAGCATTCTTACCATATCATTTACATCAGAGCTATGTGTAATTTCAGTTTTAAAAATGGCTTCCAAAAGATGTTTTTCCAGTAGCTTATCAAATGCTAGCACCTCAAAATTTTGTATGTTCTCAATTTTAGGATATAGAATAGCCTTCTCTGCTTTTTTTATACTTATGGGTTTTAAAACTGTATCTGTGGCAGCATGGTATTTAATAAGATGAAGAACTAAAGAGGAGTATTGATCACATAATTCACCATATCTTTCAAAAATAAAATTAACTGCTTTTAAACCTGATAAAGATTTATCCTGAATTTTGATGGAGGTATCAAAAGCCCAAACTCTTAGAATATACAATAAAACATCTTCCTTTTGTGGAAAATATCGAAAGAAGGTTACTTTGGAGATACCCACTCCCTTACAAATGTCTAATACGTGAATATCACTGAAATTTTTTCTTAGTAATAAATCTTTGGTGAAATTTAAGATGAGTAATTTTAATTTAGCAGCCTTTCTATCTCTTATTGTCAATTCACCTTTCAACATTTTTCTGCTATTTAATTTTTTACAATGGTAAATTCAACTCTTCTGTTTAATTTTCTTGTGGACTCAGAACGATTACTGGCAATAGGTCTTGCTCCACCATACCCCTTACTGCTCAGTCTTGACGCTTCAATACCATTACCCATTAAATACTCCTCAATAGCTTCTGCCCTCTCCTGAGAAAGCTTAATATTTAATCTCGAACTGCCTGTATTATCAGTATGTCCGGCGAGCTCAATTTCAACATTTTCGTTCTTTTTCAACATATTAACCACTCTGTCTAACTCACTAAAGGAACTTTCAATTATTTCAGAAGTCCCTCGTTGAAAAAGCACACTTTTTAATTGGATAGTTGTCCCTTTTTCAATTTTAACCATTTCAAAAACAACTGTTTCATTACCTGAAATTGAATCTGTTTTAAAAGTTCTTTCTTCATCCAAATACCCTTCCAAATTTAAGGTAGCCGTGTATACGGAATCTTTAAACAGAGCAGGCTGGTAACTGGAGCCGGCGGATAGAACTATTTCGTAAAAGGAGCTTTTTTTTATTTCATTCACCCCTTTGACAATAATCTGCGGATTTAATTCTGTTTTAGTTAGTGCGTCAAGCACCTTAAATTGCACAGGAAATTTCTGAGCCTCTTCTCTTATTTTATTATTTAAGGGTTTCACCTGCTGTGGAGCTGCAGTGATAGATTCTTCAATTGCAGGTTCTATTTCAATCTCATCTGGTTTTGGAACCTTCATAATATTACCTAAACCTACACTATTAACTGTATTTACCATGATGGCTTCATCAGAATCTTCCAACAATTTAAAATACCAGTCGGCTCCTACTGAATTCAAATTTGAAACATTCTGAGGCTTTGTCCAGGATGTCCATGTGGCATCTAATCTCTGTGCATAAAATAAATCTCTACTACCCTTTCCTCCAAAACCATTGCTGCTGAAAAATAGCGTTTTATTGTCATTGGCTAAAAAAGGCGTGAATTCCTGCGAAGGTGTATTTACATCTTTTCCCAGATTCCTCAGCTCTGTCCATTGATCTATTGATTTCCGGAAAGTATAGTAAATATCTTCATTTCCTCTGCCTCCATAACTATCCAGACTAAGTACCATTACCTTACCATCCTTTGATAAACTACCGGAAAGATGATCGGACTTATTTTTAAAGTAAGGAATATCAATTGATTGAGGTTCACTCCATCCTTCTCCTATTCTTCTGGAGTATGATACACCACCCTTCGTATAGCTGTCATAATTTCCCGTAACATACATAATCATTCCGTCTGAAGTAAAACCAATCACAGAATTAAAATGCGTATTATTTACAGGGCCTTTAAGTCTTTCTGGCTTTTCCCAATCGCCATTATTTTTCTTACTGATCCAGATATCACCCAGGTCTCTTACTCCCGAGGAATTATCAGGATGTTGCACTTTGGTAAAATAAAGTGTACCATCTGGATGAACTACAGGAGAAATATCATCATAAACACTTTCTAATGAATCAATAATAAATGGGGAACTGTTCTTGAGCGTTTGTGCAGCTATAAATTGAGTTGAAAAAATGACTAGAATTATAATGATGTTTATTTTCATTTACTATTGATGTGTTTTAAGCTTTTAATGCATGCCTGATAACGACTTTATTGCCCACTTATTAAAAATATACCTTAAAAATGAAAAAAAACAAGATCCTGATAATATTGTAGTTCATTTTTAGATTAATCCTATGTTTTAGTAGATAATTGAATTGGTAAATGTATCAAACGAATATAATAATTCCAATCAATGGTCAGAAATAGCCAAGTCTTATTCTTTAAAGATTAGAAGTGGATGAGAAGTAAAATATGTGATTTCCTTTGAAACACTGGAACTAATGATTTTATCAAGAAAGCTCCGTTTCCTTTTCAACAACACTAGTAAATCTCCTTGTTGCTCATTTACGAACTCCTCGATTCCGTGACTTACATCTTCTTTATATTCTTTAAGAAAGTAGCTGATTTTCCCATACCCTAAAAATGTAGATAGTTCAGTTTTGAATTCCTTGTAATTATTTTCACTCATTGAGTTTTTTTGATGACTTACATGAACAATTTTTATTCTACTATTAAAATCTAGTATAAGACTTACTAATTTTTGCAGGTACACTTTATCTAATTCAGAATAATCAGAAGCATAAACTACCGAATGTAGACCTTTAAAGGTTGTTTCCAGTGGAACGGTTATTAAAGGAGTATTGGTCTCATTAATAGTTCTGATCGTTCTGCTACCTATTACAGTCTGCTCATTGTATCCACTGCCTTGCGTTCCCATAACTATGTAATTAAAATCATTTTGATCCGCAAAGCGTGCTATAGTTTTATCAACCCCACCAATAGATAACGCGTATTCACATTTCACATTGAAAGCCTTCTTTGTCTCCTCCGATAGAATCCTCAATTTGTCAGAAGCTAAATCTCTTAGGCTTTTAAAGTTTTTAGCTTCCTCCTTATTATTTATTGATTTTGAGAATTCAGCCTCAGTAAAAATATGTAGTAATGTAATGCTTCCCGTTTTAGTTTGAAGTAAATTACCCGCATATTCCAAGGCATTGAGTGAATAATCTGAAAAATCTACAGGACATAATACTTTGTTCATATTGTTAGGCTTTTTTCAATATATAAAAAATCTAAGTCATTAAAACTTACTTACGGATTTATTCTCTTTTAAATAAAATCTCCAAGGTAAATTTGCATCCTCTTCCGCATAATCAATCCCTATTCTCTTTGCACTCACAATCTGCTCCTTCTGGAACACGTATTCTCCTTCTTCAATCCATAATTCATTTGAATCAACTAAATTTGCACTATTTAAATCCTTATTAATGCCTAAAGCCTGAGTTAGTTTTCCCGGACCAGCTGCTAATTTGATGGTATTGCCTTTATAACTTCGCAGTTTAGACATCATATCAAGACCTGCTATAGGTTCGATTGCTCTTATTAAAACAGCATCTGCTTTTCCTTCAATATTAGTGACAATGTTAAATAAGTGATGAATTCCATAGCATAAATATACATAGGCAACGCCACCGGCGCTGTACATTGTAGCGGTTCTCTTTGTAAATCTCCCTAAGTGAGCATGACAAGCTTTATCGTTTTCACCAGCATAGGCCTCAGTTTCAGTAATTAGTCCTTTTAGAATCTGTCCGTCAATGTTTCTGCAGATTACTTTACCCAGTAATTCCTGTGCTATTAACACAACATTATTTCTCTGGTAAAATGAAACACCTAATTTTTTATCTGAATTAATCATTTAACTTTTCTACATTTACTTCGTAATTACCAACAAATTAGTAGAATTAAATCAAAAAAACTATGAAAAAAGTATTAGCAATTATTGGTGTTTTTGCCTTTTTAATGACTGCACAAATTAGTTTGGCGCAGATAACCACTCCACAACCTTCTGCAAAAGCTAAAACAGAAACTACAGTAGGACTAACTGATGTAAGCATTAGCTATTTCCGTCCTAGCGTGAAAGGCAGGAAAATCTTTGGAGAAGGGAAAGAAAATTTACAGCCATTCGGAACTCTTTGGAGGGCTGGTGCAAATAGCGGAAGTATTTTAACCCTGAGCACGGATGTAAAAATTGCAGGTAAAGATGTTAAAGCAGGTGAATACATGATTTTAATGGTTCCAGGCAAAGACAGTTGGGAGTTTATTCTTAACTCTGATTTATCCATTGGTGGAGCAGTAAATAATTTCAAGAGAGAAAATGAAGTGATGTCTGCTCAGTTGAAACCTATAAAACTAGATAATCCTATTGAAACATTAACATATAGCATTTCTGACATCAGTGAAGATATGACAGCAGCAAACATTCACTTTGGCTGGGAAAACTATGCCCTTAAAATACCGATCAAGGTGGATTATGATTCACAGGTAATGGCTGAAATTGAAAAAAACACAAAAGTAAATCCAGGTAATTATATTGTTGCTGCCAATTACTACTACACTGCTGACAAAGACTTAAATAAGGCCTTGACTTGGGTAAATGCCTATTTAGAAGAAGGTAATAACAGCCAACAATTTTGGAACCTACACTTAAAAGCTAAAATTTTGGCAAAACTAGGTAAAAAGAAAGAAGCCATAGAAATAGCAAAAAAATCTATGGAATTAGCGAAAAGCAATAAAGGTGGTGATTATGGGTATGTAAAAAACAATGAAGATTTAATTGCAAGTTTGAAATAACTAAAATTGAATCCAGTTCATAAAAAAATCCCAAAGAGACCTTTCTCTTTGGGATTTTTTTGCTGTTTTATCACTAGTTAATAATAATAACTATTCTCTCAAATGAATTTTTATTAGTCATTGAACTTGGATAAGTCCATGATCTTAACCTCTGCCCTCCTACTTTTATCTTCAGTTCCGGTTAAAACACCAAAACCCCTGGCAGCTAACCTGTCTTCTTCAATACCCAAATCTTTAAAAAAATTCATAACTGCCTGAGCCCTTTTATTGGATAGCTCCAGATTATATTTAAGATTTCCATCTGAAGAAGAAAAAGCAGAGATTTGGACGCCTAAATTGATATGACCTTTAAGAAACTTTCCCATTTCATTGAGTTTTTTCTCAAATTCAGGAAGTATTACCGCCGAATTCACTTCGTAGTACACCTGATAAGCAGAAATATTTAGAACAGAATCGATAAGTAGTTTAGTAGCTAAATCTGCATCTGTAACAAATTGATTATCTTTTCTTTTTAGATCTAATATTCTGGATTTAGCAGTTTCGCCTAAGTTCCCGGTATATTTTACCATATAAATATCTGTAAAACCCTGACCTTCTTCTCTAACAGATGCCAGGTATCCTCTTTTACCATCAGCGGTGGGATAAAAGTACACCTCGTCATCCACGGTATTTACCGGATAGCCTAAGTTTTCAGGTTTATTCCATTTTTGCGTAGCATCATTGTAAGTAGTTTTAAATACATCAAAGCCACCAAATCCCTTTTGTCCTTTACTGCTGAAATACACCGTAATGCCATCCTTAGCAATAAAAGGGCCATCTTCATCATATTTTGTATTTATTTCTGGCCCCATGTTAAAAGGTCTTTTCCACTCACCGTCCTCTTTGTAACAACCATAAATATCAAAACCCCCATAACCTCCTGGCCTGTTCGAAGCAAATAACATAAAATCTCCATCTGAGCCAATGCTGACAGATTGCTCAGAAAAACCGGCAGAGTTTATCCTGCCTGGTATAGGCTCCGGTTTGGACCATTGACCACTTCCATTTTCATTAGAGTAAAAAATATCACCATTTCCATTATCAGAATAAATATATAAGGTTTTACCATCTGCTGAAAGAAACAAATTGGAGTCATGATAGGAAGTATTTATCGTAGAACCAATATTTTTAGCTTTCTGCCAGGTAATGCCACTCCTTTTGGAAATATAAATATCCTCAAAATAAAAATTGTCCTTATCAACGTTTTCGTTGGTGTTGTCCTCTTGCCTTCTGGAAGTAAATATCATTACAGTTTCATCTTCATTTAAGACAGGTGCATAATCTGGCCAGGCGGAATTAATATTTTCACCTACATTTTCAATAGTATATAAAGACGGCATATCAATAATTTCCATCCCGTTTTTGCATTCCTCAATTCTTTCGTTCACTTCTGTAGTTGAAGTGACATCTCCTCCCCTGTAACTTTTGTTGGCTAAAAGTCTCTTTTTATAGGATTCAAAGAATCGAAGTGCAATATCAAATTCCAAACCGTATTGATAACCGCGCCCAATCAGATAATCAATATTGAATTTATACCTGGGATCTAAGCGTTTTACCCTCTCAAAATATTTAGTGGAATAATCTCTGTTCACAGTCTCCAAGTACAATCGACCAGCCATGTAGTTCGCCCTTACATTATTAGTATCTGCTTCCGTAGCCTGAATATAAATTTCTTTGGCTATTTCTATAGCATCTTTGGCCTCTGCATACACTTGATCTGCTTGCTCAAGATAAATTTTAGCCAGTTCCGCGTCCTGAGCAAATAACTTGAGCAAGCCGCCAATCAATAAGAAGAAAATTAAAATACTTTTTCTAATCATATTTATAAATATTAAGAAAAATACAACAGCTCATTGATATCACCAAATATTTTAGGTATTACGCAACTTGTTTTGGGCAAATTGCAAAATAAATGCTATTAAAATAGTAGAAAAAGGGCCTATTACGTTATACCACAAATAGGCCAATTCTGTGTAAAAGTAAAAATACAGCACTATAGATTGAGCAATTAATGCTGCTATGAATACAGCTTTACCCTTAATGTACTTAATAAAAAAACCAATTAAGAATATCCCTAAAATAGTACCATAAAAAATAGAGCCTAATATATTTACAGCCTGAATAAGATTGTCCAGCAAGCCGGCAAAACTGGCAAAAAGTATTGCTATAACACCCCACATTAACGTAAATAATTTCGAGGCAATTAAATAATGTTTTTCAGATCCATTTTTGTAAATATTTCTTTTGTAAACATCAATAATTGTGGTTGACGCAAGCGCATTTAGTTCTGAAGCTGTTGAAGACATGGCTGCAGAGAAAATCACTGCCAACAGAAGGCCAATCACTCCAGCAGGCAAATACTTCATTACAAAACTAATAAAAACGTAGTCAGTATCTTCGGTTTCTAAATTCTCGTTTGTAGCTTTAATAATTGATTTGGCCTGATCCCTTAATTGATTTTCATCTTCTTGGATAACTTTAATATCCTTTTTTAAAGCGTCTATTTTTGACTCTTCATCAGCAATGGCCAAAGACTCCATCATTGATTTTTTCTGCACAAATAAATCCGCATATTCTTCTTCAACTTGCTTGAATTTTTCTGCATTTTCAGGATGCTCATAAACTATATCAATCGCACCTTGATTAAAAAAAACTGGAGGTTGATTGAACTGGTAAAAAACAAAAACCATTGCTCCGATGAACAGAATGATAAATTGCATGGGTATTTTCAACAATCCATTAAAAATTAAACCTAGCCTGCTTTCCGTGAGAGATTTACCAGATAAATATCGTGCAACCTGCGATTGATCGGTTCCGAAGTAAGATAATGCAACAAATAATCCACCCAGTAAGCCCGTCCAAAGTGTATATCTGTTATTAGGATCAAATTCCGTATCAATCAATTCCAGTTTACCTAAATGCCCCGCCAGATTAGTAGCTTCAGTAAAGCCAATATTCTCAGGTAACAATTTTACAACTAATAAGCCAGCCACAATCATACCACCCATCATAACCACCATTTGATGTTGCTGAGTCTGACTTACTGCTTTGGTGCCACCAGATACTGTATAACCTATTACTAAAACACCAATTGCTATAATGGTATAAAATAATGGCCATCCGATAATGGTAGATAAAATGATGGAGGGTGCATAAATTGTTATTCCAACTGCCAGCCCCCTTTGAATGAGAAATAATATAGCTCCTAATACCCGTGTTTGAATATTAAACCGTCCTTCCAGATATTCATAGGCAGTATATATTTTTAACTTATAGTAAATAGGCAACACCCAGATGCTAATGATGATCATAGCCAATGGAAGTCCAAAATAGAATTGAATAAAACCCATTCCGTCCTGATAGGCCTGTCCGGGAGTGGATAAAAAAGTGATTGCAGAAGCCTGCGTAGCCATTATGGACAAGCCTATTGTCCACCATTTCATTGAATTATCTCCTTTTAAATAGGATTCAATGTTTTTACTACCGCGAGATTTATAAATTCCATAACTAACAATAATTAGTAAAGTGCCAAATAAAACAACCCAGTCAATAGTGCTCATTTATAATATTGGGTTATAGCGTAAAAGATCACAATCAAGCCTATTAATACTCCTAGAACAAGAATATACAGATTCTTCCAACGTCCCATCACTGGCGGTTTGTTCTCCTCACTATTATTTGGCTTGTCCATTCTGAAAAGTAAGCCAATTTTTAATAAGTAAAAAATGATATGTGCTAAATGGAATTATTCCAATTTGAATAACAGTTTTAAATCAAAATAAAATACGTTGCTCAATAGAATATTTACTTGATATACATTCTAACTGGTTCGATGTCTTAGCATCCCAAACACATCATTCTCACCCAATCGTTGATCTCATTGCTGCACTTTTCATAGATTTTAAAGCGAATAACTTTATTTTAATTTGGCCGTTTCACATTCGGAGTACTAAAATTATTGTATATTTCTTAAACTTATTTTTTAATCTAAATTCAACGACATGAAAATTGTAGGAACTATTTTACTCATTCTAGGAATTATTGGAACTATTCTATTTGGTATTCAAGCTATGCAGGATTCCGAAAGCTTTAGTTTTCTAGGAATGGATATTGCCGTGAGCTCAGCCAACTGGACACCTTTAATCATTAGTGTGGTTGTTCTGATAATAGGTGTAGTGCTTAGAAGAAAATAATTACTTATTGATATTGGTTGTTCATTTTTTGATGAGCACCAATATTAATTTTAATCAAATTCTTCTATCAAATAATTCCACTTCTACTCCACTCAAAAAATAAATATTCATAAGCCAAAAATCTTTGTTACATTCGCCTTGTAAAATACACTAAAAACAATGGCAGTAACTTCCATCATTTTAATTGTAGCCATTGTAATTGGCTTATGGCTTTTCTTCTTCATTTTTCCTGTCAATTTATGGATTACAGCTACATTCTCTGGTGTGAGAATTGGATTGTTTGAATTGGTATTTATGCGTTTTAGGAGGGTTCCCCCAGGTTTAATAGCAAACTCTATGATAATTGCCACCAAAGCTGGCATCAGTAATGTGACCACGAGCCAATTAGAAACGCATTATTTAGCAAATGGAAATCTAACCAACGTAATTAAGGCACTGATTGTGGCCGATAAAGCAAACCTCAAACTCACATTTAAGCAAGCCACAGCTATAGATTTAGCGGGTAGGGATGTTTTGCAAGCGGTTCAAGTATCTGTAACACCATATATGATCATTGTTCCTGCCATTACCGGTGTCTCTTTGGATGGAATTCAACTAGTGGCAGTTGCCAGAGTTACTGTACGGACTAACTTACAACGATTAGTGGGTGGTGCCGGAGAAGAAACTATCAAAGCACGTGTAGGGCAAGGGATTATATCATGCATAGGAACTGCTAAATCTTATTATGAGGTAATGGAAAACCCTGAAAATATCTCTAAGAAAGTTCTTGCTGATGGTCTTGATGCTGGAACTGCTTTTGAAATACTTTCAATTGACATTGCAGACATTGACATAGGGACCAATATAGGTGCTGTTCTGCAAATTGACCAGGCTACTGCAGATTTAAGCATTGCTAAAGCCAAAGCAGAAGAAAGAAGAGCTATGGCAGTTGCCACAGAGCAGGAAATGAAAGCCAGGGTACAAAAAGCGAAAGCTGCTGTAATAAGAGCAGAGTCCGAAGTACCAATGGCTTTATCAGGTGCTTTCAGATCTGGCAGGTTTTATTAATTGCAACTTTGAATCAGCTTTTTATGTAGTAAATTAATGTTCTATGCTAAAAAGCATTCCAAATAATAAGCTCGAGAAGAAGATTTGTCAGGAGGTAAAAAAATTTACATTAAATGGGTTTTAGGTCACTTATAGCCTATTAAAAATGTGAGGCCTTAGCGAATTAACAGTTCAACACCTTTGCCAGCCATTTAAACTTGAAAACCACAAACTAAATTGGTTCTACTGTGAATTTAGTGGCGAATTAGATTCTGATAAGATTAAGCGTATCAATACCTCTCTGTCCATTCTTGCTTATGTCACTGCATTAGAAAAGGAATCTTTCCCTTCTTTTTGCTTAATCAAAAAGAAGCAAAAAATCAAGGCTGTATTCATTTCTTAACGGCATTTTGGATTTCTAATTGGGAAACAAAAAAACTTCCTGCGGTCAAACATTTTGTTTCTGATCCAATTATAAATTCAAAATCCCTAAAATGAATAAGGCCATTCCTTCTAATTACAATCCGAATTACCATTAAATTTACTTATTTCGCTTTTTATCCCACCAAACATAAGCACCAAACATCAATATACTTATGACCGATCCCCAAATTAGGCCAGTTTGCAATCTGTCATTATTTTCACCTAAATAAGCAAGTAAAATGGTGAGTGGAGCTATGCCTAACATCGTAGCTCCAATAAATCGCCAATAACCCATTCTGAGTATCCCACCTACAAAACTGATAGCATCATTTGATAAAAATGGAGACAAACGTGTGACGAAAACCGCCCCAAATCCGTACTGATTAATAAAATTTTCTATTTTCTTCTGAGATTTTTCACCCAGAATTTTCTGTACAGTATTTGCTCCTAAATAGGCGCCTATTGCATAACCAATACTTGAAGCAGTAAAGATGGCTATAAAAATAATAAGTGATCCCCAATAAGGTCCGTATGCTAAAATGGAAGCAACCATTAAAAAAGGAGATGGTATTACAATTAAAAACATTTGAGCTACCATTGCCACAATAATAATTACAGGACCCCAAAAACCAAATTGATCAACCCATTGCTTTGTTCTACTTTCGTCCTGACTTGTGAGAACCTCCCATGCATTATTCAATTCACTTTTCACTTCAGGAATGAGGAAATAACTCAATACCAATAAAACAATTAAACTTATTGATACTATTAAAGGAATTTTACTTTTAGATGAGTCTTTATCATTGTTATTCTGTGACATCTGGTTTTTAAAATTAATAAAAAATTTACCAAAAAATAGGCAACTAAGTGCTCTCGAAACTGAGAAATAAAAAAATGCAAAATCTCTTCAATCTAGTAAAACCTTACTATACAATCCGGATGATTCTTCTTGAACTTTCTAATCCTACTATTCCAGATACGCGTATTGAAGCAAGTTAGCTCTTCCAGATTGTCTAAATCGCTTAACCATTTAAGGTTTCTCACTAAGGTACTGGAAATATTTAAATATCTAAGATTGTAGAGCTCCTCAAGTCCTTTAAGATTTTTAATGGAGGTACCAGCTACACTCAGTTTACTTAATTGCTCAAGTTCTTGTAAGCTACGTAAATCATCAACCGCAGAAAAATCTAAATTTAAAGTTTCTAATTGACTTAAGGCAGACAAAGGATCTATATTACTGATTGATGATTCCTTAATTGTCAAGCTTTTCAAATCTTCCAGCATGGTGACATCCTCTAAATCTGTAAGATTAACCCGCTCCAGATACAAGGATTCAAGCTGTATAAATTGTACTAAAGGCTTTAAGTGATAGATGCCCTCATCTATGATCACTACTTTTTTCATTGAAGTAACTTCATGTAGTTGTTGAGCTGAAGGAGGATTTTCAATACTCATTTGCAATCTAAAAATTTGTTGCCATTCAGTAGCTAAAGAATTCCACCAGGTAATGTGACCTGTCTGATCGTAAATAACCACTACATCATTGTTAATTTGAGTGAGAAACTTTCTTACAGTTGATTTTTCTATCTCATTTTGATCGACATTTAATAGTTTTAGACTTTTAAGCCTGCTCAATTTCAACAGTTGATCACTGCCAACTCTGGTTTGAGAGAGATTCAAAACGTTTAATTTTTTAAGAGATAGAATAGGATCGGTGCTTGCAACCTGAGTTTCAGAAGCATTTAAGTGGATAAGACCATTCAAGGATGAAAGTGGATCAAGGCTGTTGATTCTATTTTCCGAAATATTTAAGTACCTCAATCTTGAAAATTTCTTTAAAGCAAACAGCTCTTCTAAATTACTATTGGATAAATTTAAGCTATCTGATAATAATAATTTAGTGAGTGTTTCCTTTGCTGGAATGCCATTTGAGGAGTAAGGCATATATTTCTTAAGAGCACTTTTCCATTCCTGAGAAAGTGTGGCGTACCAGGCTGACAGTTCCTCAGAATTGATGATAATTAAAACCCCTGGATTTTTGTCGGTAAACTCATTTGCTTTTTCTAAAGTGATAAAAGTGTTATCAGCATAAATTTTTTCTAAGGTGCTTAAAGGTTGCAGTGGAGTTAAACTCAATACTTGTGTATTACTGATATTTAAGGATTTCAATGCTTTATAGCCTGATAAGGGAGCTAAATTTGAAACTGCTGTAAAATTTAGGTCTAAAGTATGAAGGGTATTAGGACTTAGCGAATCTGAAACACTTTTAATGTTAGTTCGAGATAAATTCAGCTCCTTTATCTGGTTTAGTTTAGTTAAAACAATTAACTGGTCAAAAAATGATTCACTTAGGTTTAACTTTTCAAGGCTCGAGAAATTCTCAAGGACCTTGAACTGCGTTATATTGGTTCCTTTTAAAGACAAAGATCTTAATTGTTTAAGGTTTAGTAAATCATCAATACTCTTAACCTGCGTAAAACTAATATCCAAAGTCCTCATTTTTTCTGCATACCTCAAAAAGCTAATATCACTAATAGCAGTATTGGAAATGTTCAGTTTGGTGATGTCTGTAAGGCTACTGAGAGGTGAAATATCCTGGATTTTTGTATTACTTAAATTAATTGATTTTAAATCTACCAGCATCGTAAGAGGCTCTACGCCTACAATGAAACTGTTTCCTGATAAGTCTATAGAATCCAATGATGCTATTCTATTAAGTTCAGAAAGGCTTACACTGTCGTTAGATAAATTAAGCTTCTCCTTAAAAATAGTTTTCCAACCGAAGGAAAGACTATTCCACCATTCTTTTAACGCTTCATCCCTACTCACTTTGGTGGTGTAAATGCTGGCTATTTGTAACTCTTCTGTTTCAGGATTAAGGTTGATTTCGATAAACCTTTTTTTGGAATTAAGAATTGATTCACCCTCAATTCCCACGCCTTTTAAAGTTCTATTCAGGGTGACTTTAAAAGACAACTCCCCATTTTCCCGTAAAAATGGTTCTACCTCTTTGATCTCAAAATCAAATTTCACTTGTCTGAAGAAGAAATCTATGTCTTTTAAGTAGGCTGTAATATCTTTATTGATTAATACCTTCCTGTTTTCAGTTAAATCATCCTCAACCTGCACCTTAGCATCCTTGAAAATCTTTTTATAGCTCTCTCTAATAATTACATCTTTATCTCTATTGCTACTTTTTTCATTCCCCAGGGTATTAAGCAAAAAGCCTAAAAAACGAACTTGATCTTCAGCTTTAGCCTTATAGCTTTTTACTTGTTGCTCTGTATATTCACCTAAACCTTGAGCATCTGAAGAAACGGTAGTAAAGAAACAGAATAAAGCTGCTAGAAATGATATAGGAATTATCTTATTACTCATCATAAATTAACGATTTTAGTGCAGGTATTTCTTCCGCTTTTATAGCTGTTAAATCTGAAATGAGCCATCCGGTATTATACCCAGGTCGGTTATATTCAGTGATTTGAAAATACCATCCTTCGCATTGAAAAAAGTGGAATTTTACCTCTTGCACTGTTTTAAAGGATATCTTTTTATTGGCTAGATCATATAGAAAAACAGATAAATGGTCTGCCTTAAAATCCTCACCTGTAAAATCTACACCATTATTATTCCTAAAAGACTTATGTAAATTCATAAAATCTAATTCATGACTCATTGGGTGCAGAAAATTAGACTCTTTACTATTGGTTTTAGCAAAATACTGCTTGTAGTAGTCTGTGCTTACCTTATCCAAAACCCAGGCAAAGCCTTGACCCTGCTGTTGAATTTTGAAGTACAAAATAATATTCTCTTCTTTACCCCCTCTGGTAAAAACTGCATTGGCTTCTGCAAACCATTCTTTTTCGTGAAAATTAAGGTACTGAGGGTTGCGCTTATCAGTAATGTCTTCGACAAAGCGCTTCTTTACTTCAGAGGAAATATTGCTATTCTGCTGATCAAACAGCATTGCTAAATACTTTTTTCGCAAGTTAACGGATCGAAATTCAGGATCATTTTCGTAGAACCTCTTCCCTTTTTGATCTTCCTCTCCATTAAACCTCCTGAAAAATTGATTTACCTGCTTCGTAGAAGCATAAAGTTGTGATTCATCCATATTTCCGGCTTCCTGCTGTATTTGAGCAGAAAGCACGGAAGAGGACAAAATTATAAAAATTGCTAAAAGAGATCGTATCATGCAGATGTCTCTGTCACACGTATATCACCTAGCATAACATCCCAAAATTCAATGGTTCGGCCGGCAATTTGTGTTTTTTTCTTTTCAACGTAGATAGTAATATCCTTCTTAGTAGTGTCTTTGTAATTTAAACCATCATCAGAAGTACCTTCAAATCGTTGATAAACTGTAACTACACCCACATACTTTCCATCGGGTTGCTTTTCCAAATCACTAATATAGTGAATATCGTACCAGTCAATTTTCACTTTATCATAATTTAAAGCCATCAACCTTTCAAAATACTCTCTCACTTTATAATAGGTGATTTCTTTAGTAGTTATAGAAGAGACACCCATTTCACTGTCTTCTGCAAATAACTCTCCTGCTCTGTCCATCACCCTTGTAGCTTCAGAATAAGCGGTTTGCTTATCACCAATTATGCTTATATATTTACTTAAATCTCTCACTTTTTCAAGAGCTAAAGAATCAATAGCTTGTTTTCTTTGTGGAGAAATATCAGCGCTTTGCGCCATAGCTTCAGAGGAAAACCCTAAAATTAGAATTCCTAAGATGATTTTATTTATTGATATTAAATTGAATAATTTCATTTTGGTATATTTTAAGTGGATACTGAATTATTTCCTGATTAATTCCAGGGTAGTAATTTTACCGTTTGCATTAGTTTCTACCTCGTAAATTCTGTTCAGGTTTTTTCCCTGATCCTTTAGGTAATTCATATACTTAAGTATTGTGGTTGGTTCATCGTAATCCTTTGTGCCATCCGCAGACTCATGAATTATAATTAAAACCGGTACATCTGGCGATGCAAACAAAGATTTTGCCTCATTCATGTTTCTGTTAGCAGCTGTAGGGTTATTACTACTAGCAGCTATAGCATTGAAGTAATTGTTGAGCCTGGTGTCCACATCTTCTCGGGTAGTTTCTATCTTGATTGGAGTTTTCTCAGGTTGTGGGGTTTCCTCCACTCTCACTTCAGGAGCATTCTCTTCATTAGATTTATCAGCTGCTTTTTTGCTGCTTTTACAGGCAAATAAACCTGCACTTAAAATTAAACATAAGGCTGTTAACCTAAAAAATGATTTTATCATATTCATTTTACAAAACTGTTTAGTACAAGGCTATAAACGTAAATTCACAAAAATGTTATGTTTATCGCTTAATATTTATGTCCTATCGGTATAAGAGCACTTTTGGTGGAAAAGTAAGCATTGTGAATTCATTTAAGAAGTAGTTAATCTAATTATTAAAATACTAACTTTAAGAAACAATTAATCGTATACGTCTCAAAATGTCAACGCATTTATCTAAATACCTAAATTGACCCACTCATACTTTTTAAACTGAAGATCTCCGGCTAAATGAAAAACAACACCAATTTGCAAAACCTCGAAAGTAGGACTAATGATAAATTTTGGACCAAATCTTTCTTTATAAGGACACTATTGAACGGGTTACTATTAACCTTGCCCACAATTATTATTCTTTTTTTACTGTCCATTATCTTCAAATTTGTATTTAATATTGTTTCGCCTATCAGTTCATTATTAGATCAGAATTCTGAATCACATGCATGGTTTATTAATGTGTTAGCATTGCTTATTTTGATTGCTCTTATCTTTATTATAGGTCTCATCATGAGAGATGCCAGAGGTCAAAGGTCATTTAAAAGTTTTGAAGATAGATACTTACTACAAATTCCTCTATACTCTACATTAAAGGAAACCGTTGCTCAATTTTCAGGATTGAAAAAAATGCCATTTAGCCAGGTGGTATTAGTTGATGCTTATAATACCGGAGTACTTCTTACTGGTTTTGTAACGGAAAAAGTTACAGATGGAATTTATACTGTATTTGTTCCTACTGCACCCAATCCCATGAATGGCAATATTTACCATGTGCCAGCAGCACAATTAAAATTCTTAGAAATTGAGCCGGAAAAAGCTATGCGTTCCATTGTAGGGATGGGTACTGGTTCAACTGTTTTATTCACTGCTGGTGACAGAGTGCCAGAGGAATAATTTTATTTAAATTAGCCCGAATTTGATTATGAGATTCAATTTCTTTCTTTAATCTCATATATTTGCTGCTTTTAATTCAAGTAATTTATCATAATGAAATATTTAATAGTTGGCTTAGGAAATATAGGGCCTGAATATGAAGTGACACGACATAATATTGGTTTCTTAACGCTAGATAGGCTGGCCGATAGCCAGAAAGTCGCTTTTGAGACTTTAAAATTGGCTATGAAGTCAGAATTTAAATATAAGGGAAGGCATATACACCTTATTAAGCCTACAACTTACATGAATTTATCAGGCAAAGCTGTTAATTACTGGATGCAGGAATTAAAAATACCTAAAAAAAATATTTTAGTTATTACAGATGATATAGCGCTTCCCTTTGCAAAAGTAAGAATGCGAGCAAAAGGATCTGCGGCTGGCCATAATGGTTTGAAGGATATTGAAAATATGACTGGCGGACAGGATTATGCAAGGTTGAAATTTGGAGTGGGCGATAATTTCCATAAAGGTGGTCAGGTAGATTATGTTTTAAGCCCTTTTACTCAAAAGGAGTTTGAGGAACTTCCATTCGCTATGGATAAAGCCTGTGAAATGGTGCTGGCATATTCCACCATTGGAGTTAATATGACCATGAGCCAGTTTAATAATTGAATTACAGACCAATAATTTTTAATTTTTGTCTAATAATTATAAATTAAATACTCTTTAAATACATTAATCATTTTGATTTTAATGAAAATTTTATTTTTTTTATTAAAAAAAGAATCTAAGTTTTCAATTATGAAAAAATTATTGGTAATCGCTATTATTTTATGTCTAATTACGAACCTTAGTATTGCACAAATCTCATGGCTTGCTGATGAACAAATGGCCACTGCAGTAGCGATCCAGAAAGATCAATTGATTTTAATGGACTTTTGGGCTACTTGGTGTGGTCCTTGTAAGGCAATGGATAAAGAAATGTGGAATACAGAAGAGTTTGCGAAACTATCGGAAAAATTCGTTCCATTCAAAATAAACATTGATTACAATTCCGAATTAGCACTAAGATATGGTGTAAAATCGATTCCTCATGTAGTGCTAGCGACTGCGGATGGAGAAGTAGTTTGGGAAAAAACAGGATTTTCTTCTTCTAAACCTTATAAGGATGCTTTAGAAAATTTACCAACCTCATTGCAGGGTATCAACTCTAAATTAGTTGAGATTAATAAGGAATACGAAGAAGACAAGTATTTTGATATAGCTATAAGTTTTCAGAAACTAGCAGGTGAGGCGTCTCCGGATTTCAAGTACGACTTTTATCGTTTGAGTGATAAGTACTTTAAAAAGATTAGTAAGGAAAGTACCAAAAATGAAGTCATAGCTCTTGCAGAAATGAACCAATTATTGAATGATGCTTACATAGGAAAGCATAGTCGTGCGCTAAGAAAACTCGAAAAAGTAGAAGTAGGTGAAAATAGTGAGTTGAAGCAATTTAAATATTTTATTCAAGCTTATTGCTTCAAATGTGATGGTAATGATGAAGATTATCAACTAACTAAGAAGGAAATTAAATCAGAAAAATATTTAGCTGAATTAGATAAGAATTAAATACTGAATCATTAAATTTAGACCCTTTGATAAATTTTATCAGAGCTCAATTTAATAAAATCAGAATTTCTGATTAAAAGTTTTACCTTCTTCAGGAGTTTCAATAACTATAAATTGATGCTTACTTGCTGCATGACAGGCATTACATGATTGGATTAAAAGCTGATAAGAACTATCAAAAGCGGCCTTGTCTTCACTTTCAATCGCTTTCTCTATTTTATTAAAAGCAGGAGCGGTCATGGTTGACACCAATGCACTTATTTCTATGCCGTCATCAGTGACCTGAGCAGCTGCAATTTCTTCAAAGGTTTCTTCTAACTCGTGTGCATAAAATTCCGATAGCGCCCAGTTTTCGCTAGTGCCTGCCCAGTACAATTTATGAGAATAGCGCTGTAAGTAGCCCATTGCTTTGGCAACTTCGTAACCAACTGCACTTTCTTGTACAGATTCTTCTTCGTTTGTCGGTACATCTATATCTTTGATTGAATTATTCAATTCTGCGATACTGATAATATTCATAATAGCTAATACAATGGCAATTAATGAAATGATAATAGTGATTGTAATTTTATTCATTACAGATAAAGAATTTATGATTTTTAAGAAACGCTAAGTTAACAATCTCTGACGAGTCCTGAGTAAATACTTTGAAATACATTGCACAGTATTGATAGTTGTGCAATCAAGCCTTGAGAGAACAGAAAGGCTCTAGTGACCAATGGCATAGATGATTGACAAGTGTCTTATAACCTTACCACTTTTGGAAGAAGCTGAAAAATACTTATGTTGTTCGAAAAAAATCTTCAGAAAATGAAGATGAGAGTTATTAGATCAACAAGAATGAGGACTGATTAAATATTCCAATACAAGGTATTTTTAATAAACCATTTCAATCATAAATATTCAATTTACGGTATTTAAAGTATCAGAAATCCTTTCGGCATAATATGATACAATGAATTTTAATATACTTCAAACTGTTTATCATATTGAATCGAACAATGTATATAAATAGCAGTACATTTTTGTTTAATACTTTAATTTATTATTTAAACATAATTAACCCTTCCAAGTTAGTTCCGTATATTTGCTTTTTCAATTGAACAATATATATGAGAGTTTCTGTTTTTAGGAAAGAACATTTTAATGCTGCGCACAGATTACACAATCCGAATTGGACGGAAGAAAAGAATCTTCAAGTTTTTGGAAAGTGTAATAACCCAAATTACCACGGACATAATTATAACATTTCAGTGAAAGTTACTGGTGAGGTGAATCCTGAAACTGGCTATGTGATGGATGTTAAAGTGCTTAGCAATATAATAAAAGAGAAAATTCTAAAAAGATTTGATCATAAAAATCTCAACTTAGATACCAAGGAGTTTGCTAAACTAAATCCAACAGCAGAAAATATTGTGATTGTTATTTACAATCTACTAAAAGAGTCAATTGATAAATCATTAGAACTTAAAGTGCGACTTTACGAAACAGAAAGAAATTATGTTGAATACCCAGCAGAATAAAGAAAAATTGGAAGATCTTAGAGCAGTAGAAGAAATGGGGGACGACCATACAGGTTCAAGTGCAGAAACACCTTTACGGCCTGACGCATTCGAAATGGACGACGAGCTAAAGATGGAAATGATCACCAAGCATTTTAAGGAGATAATGCACATTTTAGGGATGGACTTAACAGATGATAGTTTACAGGGAACTCCGGCAAGGGTGGCTAAAATGTACGTGAAAGAAGTATTTAGTGGCTTGAACCCTTTGAATAAGCCAAAACCAAAGTTGTTTGAGAACAAGTATAAATATGATCAAATGCTAGTGGAAAAGGATATCACTTTTTACTCACACTGCGAACATCATTTTGTTCCTATTTTTGGAAAAGCACATGTCTCTTATTTTTCAAGCGGAAAGGTAATTGGTCTTTCCAAGATTAATAGAATTGTACAATATTTCTCGAAACGACCACAAGTTCAGGAGAGACTAACTGTCCAAATTGCGGAAGAGCTAAAAAATATACTACAGACAGACAGCGTAGCAGTTGTCATGGATGCTTCACATATGTGTGTATCATCAAGAGGTGTGGGAGATACTAACAGTAGAACTGGCACATCATATTTTGGAGGTAAATTTAATGATGAATCTACTAGACGGGAATTTTTGGATTATATCAATAGTCCTAACAAATAAGATAGAAACTAAAAAGAAATAATGAAGGAAGCCTTACGGGTTCCTTTTTTTATACCATTATCTTAAACATTCGGCTCTTTTACCTGTTGGTAATTTGAATAAAAATTATTGATATGTCATTTAAAGATAAGAATATTTTAATTGTTGGAGCCAGTTCAGGAATTGGTTTAACTTTGGCCAAAAATTTACAATCCCAGGAAGCAAATCTATATTTAGCATCCCGAAGTAAGCCGGAAATCTCTGGGAAATTTACCTATATTAAATTGGATGTTGAGGATTTCGACAGTGAGTTGAACGATTTGCCTGATGAATTACATGGATTAGCCTACTGCCCAGGTACAATTAACTTAAAACCTTTTCAAAGTCTGAAAGAGAAAGACTTTCTAGCTGATTTTAAAATTAACACCCTTGGTGCGGCAAATGTGGTGCAAAAAACATTAAAAAGGCTGAAAGCTGCTAAAGGTGCAAGCATCGTGTTTTTTAGTACCGTTGCAGCAAACTCGGGATTATCATTTCACGCATCCATTGCTGCTTCTAAAGGTGCATTACAAGGTTTAGGCCTCAGCCTTGCAGCAGAACTAGCTTCAAATAAAATAAGAGTTAATTTGGTAGCACCAAGTCTCACAGATACACCCTTGGCAAGTAATTTGCTTTCTAATGCTGATAAGAAAGAATCCTCAAGCAAAAGACATCCTATAGGAAGGTATGGAACACCTGAAGACATAGCTAATGCAGCTTCATTTTTACTAAACAGCAATAATTCATGGATTACTGGCCAGGTGTTAGGTGTTGATGGCGGAATGGGAAATGTTAGAAATATTTAAACTAAACTTGGGCTGCCTAGTTATTAACTAAATACTTTTTAATTCATTATTTTTTATAAAATTTATCATGAGTAATATTGCAGAGCAGTTAAAAGACGATTTAATACAACATAAAGAAGGAAAACATGCCAAGGTTTCTATTGTTGATGGTAAACCAATCGCTGTTGTTCAGGCTACTAATTCCTATATTCCTATAGAAGAGTTTAAGGAAATTTTCAGGTCAGTTGGTGAAATAGTACAAGAAAAAAAAATCACAAAGTTAATCTTCGATAAAAGATCGTTAACTGTCTTCCATCAACCATCAATGGAGTGGTATTTTACTGAATGGAAAGAAGATATGTTTCATAAAGGTTTGCGCGTGCACAGAAAAATACTACCAGATAATAAAGTATTTAAACAAAGCGTAAAAATTGGTCGGGAAAAAATAAAAGAGGAAAATCCCAAACTGAAATTTAATGAGATGGATATACAATACAAAGATACACTACAAGATGCAATAGACAATTAATTTATAGATGACGGATTTAAGAGAAGAAGATTTAATAAAAGAAGTTAAAGTAGCGGAAGAAGAAATTCGTCAATTAAAATTAGAGTTTGATTCTCAGGTGATGGAATCGAACGAAGAAATTGATTTCTTGAAAGAGAAATTAATGGCTCAGCAAGAAATGCTAAAAATTGCAATTGATTACGCTGCAAAATTAGGTAAAGAGTTAAAAACTTTGCAAAAAAGAATAGATACAGGCAATTTCCATAGTTTGCATTAAATCTCTCATTGCCTTGCTTTTACACTATAAATTTTAACATGAATAAAATTCCAGAATCATATTATTTCTATAAAGAGCATTTAAGAAAGGCTAAAGAGGAAAAAGAAAAGTTAAAGAAAGAGTATAATTCTAAAATTGAAAGTCTTAATGGAGAGATAAATTTTTTAAAAGAACAAATAGATGCACAACATACTATGATTTCTCAATCAATAGAATATGTGCTTAAGATTGAGAAAGATGTTAAATCTGTCAGATCAGATTTAGATGGTGGTAAGGTTACTCCCACCCTGGAAGACTAAGATATTATTCTTTATTGTCAACTTTCAGATTAAGACTATCCACCTTTTTATTTATTACTGTTAGGTAGTAATATTGACTTCTTTGAGAGGACCTGGCATCTTTCAAATTTGTTTGAATTATTTTAAGATCATTATTAAATGTAGAATTTGTATTTTCAACTTCTTGAAACTTTGTATTAATAGATTGAGAAATAGTACTGAGGTTTTCCTCAAGCTTATAGCTTAATTTTTCATTATTTTCAATAAGTTGACCTATTTCTTTTTGCTCGCTTTGCAATTGCTTTCTTTCCAGATGAGCATGGTAACCTACAAATCCAATAAATAATACAAGTAAAAGTAAAATCGCAATTTTAAAGAAGTCTGGTTTAGCTCCTGGCTTAGATTCAACACCTACATTTTTCATGCCTGGAGTAAAAATGTATTTTTTACCTGCAAATTGAAAAAGTTGGATTAGTAAATCTGCATCAGCAATGGTCTTATGAACTGCGTTTTCAGGTGAAGGCCCAATTTTCGCAGTATTATCTGCCAAAGCTGTAAATGGGATATGAAAAATCAATTCTGATTTTTCAAGCTTTTGTATAAACACTAAAACCTCAAAATATTCAGATTGAGCATTGATAACATTATTCGTACTTGAGTGCGATGCTGATAAATTCACATAAGCTAATTGTGAAAAAGTAGATATTTCCAGTTGGCTGTGCTTTATAAAATGCTCAGCAATATCTTTAAAGAACCGAATTTCTCCAGGATTTTGCTGTAACTTCTCAAGTATTAATTGCTCCTTCTTAGTAAACATATTATTTAGTTACAGTCCGAGGTATCACCGCTGGTAACCTACTTAGCATTTCATTATTAAGCAGCTGTGTAGTATTGGTAAAGCTTGAAACATTGATCACATTGTTATTCTGCCTACCTATTAATACTACCTCATCTCCAACTGAAGCGTTTTTAATATGGGAAATATCAACCATGAACAAGTTCATATTAATAAGGCCTACTATGGGTGCTTTTTTTCCATCTATTAATACATGCCCTCTATTGGACAATGCTCTGGGGTAACCATTTGAGTAACCCAAAGGCATTACTGCAATCGTCATTTTGTGGGTAGCTTGAAAAGCAGTACCATAACCAATAAATTCCCCCTGCTCAACCACTCTGATATCCATGATATCAGTTTTCCAACTGAAAATTCGCTTTAGTGCAGCATCTGCCTTTTTGTTTACTTCGTGCAAATGTGCAAAATATATATCGGGACTAGGCCAAAAACCGTATTGAGCTACACCCACCCGCACTAAATCATAAACTGTATCTTTCATAGCCAAAGCAGCCGCAGAACAAGCGATATGTCTTATATTAGGCATCATTTTTTTATCCTTACACTGCTTCAAGAACTCCTTATAACGTTTATGCTGCATTTCAATTTTGAAGTCATTCGATCTGCTTTCTGCTCCACCAAAGTGAGTACAGAGTCCTTCAAAAATAACCTCCTCCTTATTCTTTAGGAGAAAGGTAAGCGTTTTAGGAAATTCCGATTTCTGCATTCCGGTTCTGTTGGCACCTGTCTCCACTTCAATATGAACCTTAGCAGGTTTTCCCAGTTTTTTGGCAGCAGCAAGGGTTTTAGGTAACCTATCATAATTATATACAAAAAATGATATATTATTTCCGATAGCCCAGGGAATATCTTCTTCATAAATAATACCCATGATCATGATTTCAGTTTCAGATTTACAAACTGCTAAAACCTCTTCAGCCTCAAAAGCTGATGCAACAGAGAAATGTTTGACACCACATTTCTCGGCCATGGGGACAAAAGTTTCAATTCCATGTCCATAGGCATTCGCTTTTACTACAGAAGAAAGAATGGCATGATCACCAATCTTTTTTCTAATAAAGTTTACATTATTTTTATATGCTGATTGTTTTAATTCTATCCTTGATGAGTGTTTTACCATTTTTTCTTTGTTTCCAGCCAGGTATAAGATTTACCCCAACTATCTGTAGCTAGTTTTTTTACTTTTTCAACCTCTTTGGCAGGAATATTATCTACCATGTTTTCGGCCTCTAAATCATTAAAATGAAAGGCATATGTTCTGGCTGCAAATTCATGTAGTGGTAAGGACGATTCTCCATGGGCCTCCCCATTTCCAAATACAGATGGTTTTATATTTTGTCCCCAATCTTGCCGGCCTTCATTGTTAGGATTTAAAAAATAGGCTCTATAAATCCCTTTAGGATCGTTTTCTACACGCAACAAAGAAACAGCATGAAAACCAAGCATATCTCCTTTTGAGCTGGTGATAAATATTCCAACAGGATTTGGGTAAATCAATCTGTGGCCACCATTAAATTTAGGATGACACATGGCATAAAATACTCTGACAAAACCATCAAAATCAACAATGGCATTCGAAAAATAATCATATGCAGACGCAAAGCCAATCTGAATCCATTGACCATATAAGGCAGGATTCACCCATTTATGTGGATCCTCTGCCCTACCCGATCCCCTTAACATCATTTCGTTGTAAATCCGGTCCAACATGGGAACAAGTGTTACGGAAACAGCATCCAGGTTGTAGTCAAGGTTTTGAACCAAGCCTTGCCCTGTAACTGAAGCTTTTATCTCCTGTCCTTCGAAACGGAAAGTCAAATCATTAGTGACTGCTGCAGTTTGCACCATATTAATCAATTTAGCTGGGGCGTGTTGGCTCCACATACTAATGCCACGCGCACTCTGGCAGGTTGGATTATTTCCCTGACCAACACCTAGCGGTTGACCTAAGATACGAAAGAGAGCACCCATCAAATATTGACGTGCACTTACTGCCTGATGAGGATTTCTGGTAGATTTTAAAATCCGTTCTTCTACTTTAGAATTAATTTTAATCCCACTTAAGTTGGATAAACCTGATCTTACAGCTTCACGAGCTATTGTTCCGTTCTCCAGCATTTT
Organism: uncultured Cytophagales bacterium; assembly: GCA_963803685.1. Taxonomy (GTDB): domain Bacteria; phylum Bacteroidota; class Bacteroidia; order Cytophagales; family Cyclobacteriaceae; genus Marivirga. Next base: position 3,945,693 of record CAWDNW010000001.1, on the reverse strand, counting down.
TGCTAAGCCATAGATGCACTGCGCATTATAAATATGAACAGTTTTTAATATTAAATCAGAAAGATAATCAGTCAATTCGTTCCATCTGCTTTCTCCCACTGGAGTTAAACCTAAAAGAACAGGGACGGTCTGAAAGTGGTTATTCTCTATTAAAAACTTAAGAATTACCGCATGATATTGACTTACAAGACCATACTCCAACATTGATTGACCCATTTCCTGAGCTTCAACATATAATTCACTATTATTAAGTTTTTCTAATTCCGATTGGTACTCTGTCACATTCTTCCCGGCAGTTCGATCGGTCGGTCTGTAAATACACCGTTGGAAACTTAATAGTTTTTTATCACCTTCCTTATTTGGATCAAGCTCAATTTTCTCTTTCACCAACGCAATAATCTTTCTTTGCTTTTCTGTTACAACCGGGCGCTGTTCACATATAAGTGTCAATTCTTCTGAAAGTGTTTCTTTCACATCATCGAGGTGAATGTGTTCCGAAAGAAAATTAAACAGGTTATGCACTTTTATTAATTCGTGCTCACTCATAACTAAACGAGTTTCCTCTACAGGATCGTTAAATACAAATTCCAGATTGGAAACTATTACCTCCTGTATAAATGATTCAGCATCAGTAGAATTGATTTTGCCTGTTTTATAATCCTTTTTGGCTATGGCGAGTAAACGTAATTCACTCAACAACTCAATGGTTGAATTGGGATGTCCACTTTTTAAAGTACCATTCACCAATCCAGCTACTAATTTTGCCGGATCAGCCCAGGGAGAACCTGAAAAAATACCAGCTTCAGTTAATTGACCAATTGAATCATATACAACAGCAATCCCGTCCTTGGTATCAGTCAGAATATCAACCTGCCCCATAAGGCGATGTGCCTTTTCTTTTCGGGTTAGCGCAGTAGAATCTGACAACTCCTTGATTAATTCTTCTAGTTTTTGAATATTATTTTCTGTTAGTGTTTGATCCACCATTATCCTTTAAAAATTTACTATATGCTGCAAAAATATGAAATCGAGCCCACAATGAAGGGCAAGATCTATTATACAAAAAACCTATGAAGGCTAATTCCACAATGGATTACGCATTCACAGGTTTTCTACATTTAAACGTAGATTTCATGAAGTTCTAATAAGATCAATGATAAAAATCTACATTTTCATAATGTAAAAGAAGTTCTTTCATCCTATCAGGATCTTCTCCTTTAAAATTTACTGTTCCAAAATGATTACCGAAACCATCTCTGTCACTTATTTTCTGTGTAGAAAGTGGAGGCACCAAATTATGATCTAAAAAGTAAGGTTCCTCTTTAAGTTCCTCGGGAATCTCAAGCTTTGAAATTGAATTTTTGTGCGGATAAATCATCACATTTCCATAGAAATTCTTTGGTCTCGCATCCAATGGAGGTAATATTTCATTTAACTCCTCTTCAGATAAGCTTGGATCATGGCACAACACAAAAGCTCCTAGTGCATCAAAATCATACGCTTTACCACAAAGTTCAAGAATATGGCCTCCTGGGATTCTGCAAGCTACTTCACCAAAGTTTAAGCTATCATCTTCAGTTAAAAACCATTCGGGATGAATCATTCCATATTGAATACCGAAAAGATCTACCAATTTCTGCATCTCTTTTAAGATTTTCTCTCTTTTGGTATGCAGCATATTGCCTTCCGGGATAAAATTAGAATATCCTAATTTCACATATTCGGTGATGTTCATAAATCTTATTTTTCCTCCATGAACAAAGGCTTCACATGAAAACTCCTGCCCAGGTAAATGGCTCTCTGCTAGGCACGGAAAATCATCATCCTGACATTTATTTTCAATATCTGCCTGCGATCTAAGTAGCCTATGGCCTACTGTACCAGCTGAAGCGAAGGGTTTTATATGCACCCAACTGTCTTCTTCCCCATCTATCTGCAAGTTCGCTTGGTTCAGTCTTTTCATAAAGGCTTTAACACCTTCTTTATTGTATACCTCTTCGAATAAGCCTACTCTCAAGCCTCCTATTAGCGCTTTACGCTTCATCATCGCTTTGTTTCTGAAAAGAAAGGCACGGTTCAAAACTCTTGGGTCATCCCTGTAGATAGAATTTAAAGCTCCTGCCCATTCCACTGTTTCTTCAAAGAGAGGCACAGCGACATCAACATCAAACGGTTTTAACTTCTCATGTAAGTCAATGGAATTGGAAGTATCACTCCACTCATCAAATTGATATGAAACAAAAGGAATATTATTTTCCTTTGCATAAGACTCAAAATCAGGGAAAGAAACCACTACATATGGTTTGTTGAGTTTTTGCATACTTTCTATAACAGGTAAACTCCAACCCATTAGTGCAAAACATTTAGCCATAGTTTTTTTGATTTTAGTTATTGATTAAGATTAGTAATTATACCTCAATAACTATCAAATTACCAAGAGCGTTATAGTACTATGTTATCTGTAAATATGAATAGGTATTTGTATGAAATTGAAAATTCCTCTATGTAGAAATAAAAAAGTAGACATTCTTACTTTAAGCGAAGAATGTGAAGTTTTAAAATGATCGTGATATAGAAAGCAAAATATTACCAGCTACTAGTGAAGGTAATAGAGAATTTATAAAGAAAAGTTTACCTCAACGTGGTGAGTCTTCAAAATATTAGTTAAAAATGCCCGGTGGCCATTACTAACGGTCGCCGGACATCTATTAGTTTTCATCTTTATTGAAAAGACCTTTAATTTTTTTAAAAAGGCCTTCCTTCTTCTTCCCATCTTCATCAAATTCTTTTGTTTTAGCCTTTTCTTCATTTGTAAAAAGCTTCTTAAAAAACCCATCCTCTTTAGTAGGTGGACAATCCATCATTCCTAAAACCTTAGCATCTGGATTTGGAAAACTTTTACTATAAAGTCTTTTAGTTTCTGAATCTGCATTCACTTTCTGCATAAATAAACCAAATAATGGTAATGCAGAGTTCGCTCCTTGCCCTACTGTGGTGCTTTTAAAGCTAACTGCACCAATGTCGGCCCCCACCCAGCTAACAGTAACCAAATTAGGAAGCAAACCGACAAACCAACCATCCCTGTTATTTTGAGTGGTTCCGGTTTTACCGGCTATATCTTGATTTAGTTTATATTTCCATCCCAACCTTGATGCTGTTCCACTTTTTACCACTGATTGCATCATTTCCAAAATCAATTGTCGGGTTTGTTCTGAAAAAGCAGCATCACTTCTGAGCTGAGGCTTAAATTCAGCTAAAATTTTACCAGAAGCATCTGTAATTTTAGTAATGAAGAACGGATTCACAGCAATTCCTTTATTCACAAAAGCAGCATAAGCAGATGCTAACTCAAGCAAACTCAATTCTGCAGTGCCCAAAGCTAAGGAGGGCACTTTCGGTAGCTCAGATTCTATGCCTGCATCTCTGGCTAATTGCAGTACTCTTGCTATACCTGTTTCTTCCATCAATTTTACAGAAACCGTATTCATCGATTTGCGCATGGCTTCCTGCATATTCACATTAATGTGAGTATAATCTTCTCCATCGCTGTTAGTAGGTGTCCAGCCTTCCAAATTAGTATAGGTAACATCACTTGCTGCAAAGTAATCGCAAGGTTTCACCCCGTTTTCCAGCGCAGCAGCATATACAAATGGCTTAAAAGTGGAACCTACCTGCCGCTTACTTTGATTAACATGGTCATACTTAAAATACTCAAAATCTATACCACCTACCCAGGCCTTCACTGCACCGTTTGAAGGATTTAAAGCAATGAAACCAGCTTGAAGGGTTTTTATGGACTGTTGTATACTGTCAATAATACTTAATTTTTGCACATTTTTCCCATTCCAGGTAAAAACCTGCTTTTCTGTTTTTTCATTTAGCTTTTGAAGGATCTCTCGTTCGGACAAACCCTCCTGCTTTAGTTTTTTGTACAGTTCCGTACTTTGAACTATTGAATTATATACATTAGGGTTTTTCCATGCTCCTGCATTGCCCCAATCCGATTCAAAAGCTTTCTGTAAAACTGCCATATGCTGTTGCATTGCAGCTTCTGCCATCAACTGAACCTTTCTATTTATTGTGGTGTGAATAACCAATCCATCATTATAAATATCAATAGATGCACCCTTTTCCTTATTGTATGCTTCCACCCAAACTTTCAATTTTTTCCTTACCTGCTCCCGGAAATAAGCCGCTGTCCCTTCAGATGGTTTAATGGATTTATAAGTTAAATCAATAGGCTTTTCAAGTGCCTCTTTATATCTTTTGTCATCCAGCTTACCGTAAGCATTCATTTGAGATAATACAATATTGCGTCTCTGAAGGCTAGCTTCAGGAAAAATGCGGGGGTTGTAACTATAAGTGGCTTTAAGTGAACCAACCAAAATGGCCGATTCAGTTACAGTGAGTTGACTTACTGGCTTACTAAAAAAAGTTTTAGAAGCAGCCTGTATTCCGAAGGTATTTGCTGGAAAACTTACAGTGTTAAGATATAGCGTCAAAATTTCCTCTTTGCTATAAATTTCTTCCAGATCCTGCGCAATGAAAGCTTCTTTTATCTTGATAATTAGCAATTGAAATTTATTACTGTAATCACGAGGATAAAGGTTTTTCACTAATTGCTGCGTGATAGTACTGCCTCCCCCCGCAGAGCGGTCCTGAAGTAAAATGGTTTTAACCATCACCCTGGCAAGGCTTCTATAATCTATTCCGCTATGTTCAAAAAAACGAGCATCTTCAGTGGTTATCAGGGCATCAATCAAATTCTGTGGTAAGTCACTAAATTCAATATCTGAACGATAAAAATTATATAAATACCCTAAATTTTCACCAGTTTCGTCTAGTAATTGAGTGGCCTGTGGGTTATTAACCCTCGAAAGCATTTCTTTATCGGGTAAAGCCCCGAAAAGTCCAGCTTTAATGCTCCATAAAAACCCTACACCCAGGATTAACAAAGTCATAATGCCTAACAAAATATACCGTAAAATTTGCTTGTTAAGTTCCCTTTTCTTCTTTTTAGCCATAGATCTTATAATATCCTGCGAAGAACGTAATTTTGGCTATGAAAGTGTAGTTTTTTTCCATGAAAATATAAATTCGTACATCATGGAGCCTTTATAAATTTTCCTTAATTGAAGTCTTGTTGGTTGATCTACACATCTTTATACATAACTTCCTCTTCCCCGAATCTTTAAAAAAACTGATATTTTCAGGTTAAAATAGTATGTTTGTGCATTATTACTTAAAAAAATAGATTTGGACATAATTAGATTGGGTGGAGTGCCTGAGCATTTTAACTTACCCATACATTTAGCTTTAGAAGCAAATGCGTTTGAAGAAGTAGGAATTAAAGTTATTTGGAATACCTACGAAGGTGGCACAGGGGAAATGATGGAAGCACTTGAAAATAATGAGTGTGATATTTGTGCAGTACTTACAGAAGGTGTAGTTAGCAATATACTGAAGGGTGTTCCTGCTAAAATTATCAGCGGTTATGTGAAAAGTCCTCTTACCTGGGGAGTACATACCGGTATAAAAAACTCATTAAATAATCACGAAGAGATTTATGACAAGATATTAGCCATTAGTAGATTTGGATCTGGTTCACATTTAATGCCAATTGTGGATGCCCTCATGAAGGATAAAAAAGTAGAGGAATCACAATTTAAAGTAGTTAAAAACCTTTCTGGAGCTATTGATTCCTTGAATTCTTTGGAAACGGATGTATTCTATTGGGAAAAATACACCACAAAACCCTTTGTTGAAAAAGGTCTATTAAGAAGAATTGGCGAATATGTGTCGCCATGGCCATGTTTTGTGTTGGCAGCATCTGATCAAATTATTGATTCAAAACCAAAAATTATTTCTAAAGTATTAAGAGTAATCCATAAATCTTGTGCGCAATTTATGGAAAATGATGAAGCCATTAAGCTTGTTAGTGACCGTTATGAAATAAAGGAAACCGATGCCACAAAATGGTACCACTCCACGGAGTGGGCTACAGATGGTTGGGTGAGTAATAAAATGTTAAAAAACGTAATCTACACTCTAAGGGAAGCCAATATTATTCAAAATGACGTTAATCTGCAAAAATTAGTTTGGCATAGAAACAGGCTTTAGAGCCTAAATTTACATGCTTTATATCATGAATTTTTAGAGAATCGTTTTGAGGTTGAAAATTTAGAGGAAAACCCATGGTAAGGATAGGATGATGAGCTTTAAACCTGAAAAGTAAAATGACCAATTCGCCCTATTATGAACAAAAAAATCTTAAACAATAATTATATGTAAAAGTTTTCTCTCAAAAACATAGAATTATGATTATTGACAGTACCATCATTGCGCAGATGGAGACGCGGTACAGAGCAAATTTATTTAATACCTTAAGTGGTTTTAAAAGCGCCAATTTAATTGGAACTACATCAGATAATGACATTAGCAATTTAGCAATTTTCAATTCCGTGATCCATTTAGGAGCAAATCCTCCCTTAATGGGCTTTATACTTAGACCGACCACAGTAGAACGACATACCTATGATAATATAAAAAATACAGGCATCTATACTTTCAATCATGTGCACGAAGATATTATAGAAAAAGCTCATCAAACTTCTGCCAAATATGGCAGAAATATCTCGGAATTTGAAGCTTGTGATTTCACCGAGCACTATATTAGAAATTTCAAAGCTCCATTTATCAAAGAAGCTATTATTCAGATAGGTTTGCAATTGAAAGAAGAAATTCTCATAAACGCGAATAACACAATGTTAATAGTAGGCGAAATTAAAATTGTAACTATTCCGGTCGACTTGATAGAAGAAGATGGAAGCATTGATTTACCAAAAGCAAAAACTGTAACTATCTCAGGATTGGATACTTATTTGAAAGCTGAGAAAATTAAAAAACTTTCTTATGCCAAGCCATAAGAAAATATAAGTACATTTTTTCAAACCAAAAACCGAGCTTTAGAGTATATGTAGAAGATGTATTTAATTACATTATTTAGTATCAAAATAAATTATATTATGAAATTAGGGCATTTAGTTGTAGCATCAATAATATTACTTGGTTTGAATTTTCAATCATGTGCACAGAAAAGCAGTAATTCGGAAAATAAGTTAGATCATTCTAGTCATGAGTTTGAAGTTCAAAAAACAGAAGCTGAATGGAAGAAGCAATTAAGTGATGAGGCTTATCAGGTGCTTAGAAAAAGTGGTACTGAAAGAGCATTTACAGGGAAATACAATGATTTTAAAGAACAAGGAGTATTCACATGCGCAGGGTGTAATACACCTTTATTTAGTTCAGAAACGAAATTTGAGAGTGGAACCGGATGGCCAAGTTTTTACAAACCAATGACTGAAAAAAATATTTTAGATTTGGAAGATAACGCCTACGGAATGAAAAGAACTGAAGTGGTTTGCGCCACTTGCGGGGGTCATTTAGGGCATGTTTTTGAAGACGGCCCTCAACCTACAGGTTTAAGATATTGTCTTAATTCAGTTGCTTTAGATTTTATTCCAAAAGATTAATCTAGAGCACTCCTTTTTCCGGATACTTACCTTTTATAGGCCGGTAGAAATTCTTAATATCTTCCATTTGTTCTTCTACATGTCCATTAACTATAAACATAGGCCCAACTCCAGCGGTTTTAAGCTCATAATTGAGGTAACCACATAAAATAGGGACATTTGCACCTTCAGCCACCCGATAGAATCCTGTTTTCCATTCAGGAACGTAGCTTCTTGTACCTTCAGGAGTAACCAATACTATTAGCCGTTCTCTTTTATTAAAAAGACTTATCATAGCTTCAGTCATAGATTGCTTTCTATCTATTGCAATTTTTTGAGTTCTATCAATACCTATTGCCCCCAGTGGATTCAAAATATATTTCAACGGAAATTTTAGAAGTTCCTTTTTTACCGTAAATCGTACAGGTGCCCTCATTATAAAAAAAGCCATTCTAGCCCACAGAAAGTCCCAGTTAGAGGTATGAGGTGCAGCTATCATTACAGCTTTATGCACATCATATGGAATTGACCCTTTCACCTTCCATCCAAATAACCAAAAAACAAACTTTGAGATATAATAGCCCATATATGTAAATTCAAATATTCTTAAGTCAAATATGCATTATTCTCCTGAAAAAATAAAAATCTGCTAGCATGTAAAAACCAGTATTGAAGGATAAAGTTACCCCAAGTACAGCTTCCCTATAGCTAATCTTTAAATAGTCATATTCCGAAATCCACCTATTTTTAGTTCATAAACCTTCTTTATGAGAGAAACATAAAATTTAAAGTGTTTTGCAAACGTTTGCGATTTCGTTTGCGTAATTTTATTTGGTGTTAGACTATTATTTCCAACTTATATTTCTTTCATTTAACTCTCACAAAACTTTACGACAATGAAAAATAATATGAAGAATATTTGTAAGGTCCTACTCTTACTATTACTTGTAGGATGCAATAATTATGATGTACAAGAGCCAATATCAGAAAAAAAGGCGATAGATCCATTCTCTCAGTCTCAAAGTAATAACAAGAACACACAACGGCTAGCTGGACCAGGAGGTGGCGTAATGATGCAGGCCTTCTATTGGGATGTTCCAGCAGGTGGTACATGGTATAATGTTATCAATTCGAAAATTGAAGAGTGGGACGAAGCTGGTATATCAGCAATTTGGCTACCTCCGGTCTCCAAAGCGATGAATGGTGGATTTTCAATGGGTTATGATCCTACAGACTATTTTGATTTTGGAGATTACAATCAAAATGGATCAGTTGAAACGAGATTTGGCAGCAGGACTGAATTGGAAAGTCTTATCAATAATGCACATAATAACAATATTCAGGTATATGCAGATATTGTTTTGAATCATAATAGCGGAGCTCAACTGGAAAATAATCCGTTTACTGGCTCAAGTACATACACAGATTTCAACCCTGCATCTGGTAAATTTTACAGATCTGCTTCCGATTTTCACCCAAATAATATAGTTGGTAGTGATGAGGGCATCTTTGGCGGCTTCCCGGATCTTAGTCATTCCGTTCCATATGTGCAGGACTGGTTGTGGAATAGAGAAGATGGCGTTGGAAAATACTACAAAAATGTGTTGGGTTTTGATGGCTGGAGGTTTGATTATGTGAAAGGATTTGGAGGCTGGGTAGTTCGAGAATGGGTAAATAACGTTGGTGGATTCTCAGTAGGCGAATACTGGGATGGCAATGCACAGCTTTTGCAGGATTGGATAAATAGTACAAACAGAACATCTTCAGCATTTGATTTTGCTTGCTATTACAAAATGGACGAGGCTTTTGATGGAAATGACTTGACTAAGTTAAATGGTGATATGTTATGGAAACGAGATGCTGCTAAAGCGGTGACTTTTGTTGCTAATCATGATACTGATATAATTTATAATAAAATGCTAGCTTATGCTTACATCTTGACGCATGAGGGCTACCCTACTCTATTTTATAGAGATTACGAAGAATGGTTAGACAAAAATAAACTTAATAATTTGATATGGATTCATAGAAATTTAGCAACTGGCAGTACAAATATAATGTATGCTGATAACGATGAATATATAGCCAGAAGAAATGGAAGTCCTGGAATAGTGGTGTACATAAATAATTCCAGCAGCTGGCAGGAAAGATGGATTCAAACCAATTGGAGCAGTACTAAAATTAAGGACTATACTGGAAATTCCAGTTGGGAACCGGTTACTCAGGGAGACCAGTGGGTAAAAATACAAAGCCCTCCGAATAGTTATTCGGTATGGTCCGTTAAATAAGTTGACTTTAAATTACCCCCTTTATGATAAATTATGATAAAAAGTGGGCGTCAATTTTATTAATTAATGGGAGTTCGTCTCCGAATTTCCTATTTTGAATTAAGTTCTGACTTAATGCACAATAGCTGAACTGCTGAACACAATGGTTGATGCAATAAGCAGCAACAAGAATAATAGAGTTATAAACTTTTTCATGTTTTATATGATTTTATTTTTCTTACATACAATTGACACCATTATTCGTAGTATGGTTGGAACGAAAAAAAAAATAATTACAAAAGCCTCTCATAATAATATGAGAGGCTTTTTTTTGTATTTATTTTTCGCAAATTATATCCTTTATCAAATCAATAACTTTTGATAAAAAAAGAAAGTCAGTTAAAAATCATCAATTTGTGTTATAATCATTGTGTTTTTTAGAAAACTAAAAACTGGAGAGTTCAATGTGTTTTCAACTTTCAGATCATCTACACTTATCTTTGGTGCTTATCGAAAAAAGAAATAGCATTTAAATAAAAAAGCCGACTAATCAGGAAGTAGTCTTCCTGACTAGTCGGCTATATTAATGGTACCTAATTAAACATTAAAGCGGAACAGCAGAATTTTTGTCATCTTCCTGCTGCTCTCTGGACATATCTTCTAATGATCTACCTTTAGTTTCTTTAATAAAGTATTTCACAAAGAAATAAGCTACCACTCCAAAGAAAGCATATACTCCATAAGATACACCCAAACCTATATTTTTAAGCATTATTGGAAAAGTCATTGTAATACCAAAATTAGCTAACCACTGAGCCAAACCACACAATGCTAAAGCAGCTCCTCTAAACTGATTAGGGAACATTTCACCTAGCATTACCCACATCACAGGGCCCCATGATAAGGCAAAGAAGGCAATATAGGCATTCGCAGTAATAAGCGCATACACTCCAACCGAGTCAGAAAGGATTAAATTGCTATTAGCATCCAAAGACGCGGTACTAAATATATAGGCTAAGATACCCAACATCACCGCCTGGCCCAATGAACCAATCAATAATAATGGTTTTCTACCAAGTCGATCAACTAATATGATGGCAATAACTGTAAAAACGATATTTACTGTGCCACCAATTACATTGGTAAACAACGCATCAGCTTCAGTGAATCCAGCTGCTTTCCAAAGTGTAGCTCCATAATAAAAAATCACATTGATACCAGTCAGTTGCTGTAGTACAGCTAATCCCAGACCGGCCCAAACCAAAGGATGAACCTTACCTGTATATTTACTAATTACATCTTTTAATTTAGGCTTACTGCCTTCTCTCACAGTAGACTTGATATCCAGTACTTTTTCTGCAGCTGACTTTACATTAGATATACCAGCAAGTACTTTCTCAGCCAAATCTGATTTTCCGGCCGCTACCAGGTAACGGGGTGATTCCGGAATAAAGAACAACACAATCAAAAATATAGCAGCGGGAATAATTTCCACCCAGAACATCCATTGCCAGGTTTGAAATCCTCCCCATAGCGTGTCAGAAGCACTTCCCGACATACCCACTAACCAATAATTACTCAAAAAAGCAGCAAAAAGACCAATTACAATCATTAATTGTTGTAAGGTTGCAAGACTACCTCTTATTTTCGCAGGTGCAATTTCACTAATATATGCAGGAGCTAAAATACTAGCTGCTCCAACAGCAAAACCTCCTAACAATCTATAAATTACAAATTCAACAGAACCTGTAGCCAAACCGGAACCGATTGCACTAATGATAAAAAGGAGCGCTGTAACAACCATCATAGGTTTTCTTCCATACTTATCGGCCAGTGTACCAGCAAAGAAGGCGCCCACTGCACAACCTAATAGAACGGAGGCCACATTAAAACCTGTAGTGGCCGCGTCCGAATTAAATGATAATTGTAGGGCATCTACCGTCCCATTTATTACCCCACTATCAAATCCGAATAGAAAACCACCTATGGCAGCTACAAAAGCTAAAAAAATTACTTTCGGTAAATTGTATTCTTCTTTTTTGATTTCTGGTGAATCTTGTTTTGCGCTCATATAAAATTAGTTCAATTTTTTGGGCAATTTAATAGTTTTTATTTGATAAACTAAGGTAGAAATTAAAATAATGCTTCTTTTATTCTATCGGTTTGTCTTTATACACTCTTACGTAATCGATTTCCATTTGCTGAGGAAAGACGGTTTCATCAATTCCATATTTACCTCCCCAGTTGCCACCAACTGCTACATTTAAGATAAGGTGAAATTTATCATTAAAAGGCCATCCTGCATTTGCTTCATTATTTTTTTCAATTGTTTGATAAACATTTCCATCTATCAACCAATCCATTTTATCTTCCGTCCAGTGAATTGCATAAGTATAAAACTTTTCTGCAGCATCTTCCAGAAAAATGCTATCAGACTTTTGAGTGCCTTTTACATGATTGTACGCTTCTGTATGTATAGTACCATAAACCATTCCCTGATTATACCCAACATGTTCCATTATGTCGATTTCCCCATCCTGCGGCCACTTCATATTTCTGGAAAGTGTAGGCAACATCCAGATTGCCGGCCAGGTGCCTTTTCCTTGCGGTAATTTCGCTCTTATTTCCAGGTAACCTTTATACCAATCTCCCTTATCTTTAGTGGTTAGTTTTGCTGAAGTATAGTTTCTTTCATCATTTGCTTTATGCGCCTGTATGATAAGTTTCCCATCTTCAATTCTCACGTTACCAGTGCTATCGTTATAAAATTGCTTTTCATTATTTCCAAAGCCACAATTTGACGGGCAACCATTTCCAATGACAACATTCCATTTTTCAGAATCGAGCTGAGCAGAGTTGTCAAACTCATCACTCCATACTAAATTGCTTTCTTCATTCTCCTGTTGGCAGGAAGAAAATAGGCATATCAAAAGGCAAAAACTGAGTATATTTTTCATAATAATGTAATTTCTTTAAATGTGTTAATTGTTGAATTAGTACCAATGAATATTTTGAATTTACCGGGTTCTGTTCCGTAGCTATCATCCTTTCGGTAAAATGATAAATCTTTTACCGAAATCTGAAAAGTTACTGTTTCCGATTCGCCAGCAGCTATTTTTAACTTTTCAAAGCCTTTTAACTCTTTAATGGGTCTGGTAATGCTGGCGACAAGGTCCTGAATGTATAGTTGCACTATTTCCTCACCATCTACCTCTCCCGAATTAGTAATAGTAACTGATGCTTCAATCGCGTCATTAACCGACATACTGTCTGCAGAAAGCTTTATTTCGGAATAGCTAAAATTGGTGTAGCTTAAACCAAAACCAAAAGGGTACAAAGCGCTATTCTCAATATCATTATGATGAGTATAGAATACCATATCAGGTCCGGATGTAGGTCTACCCGTGGTTTTGTAATTATAATAAAGCGGTAATTGACCCACAGACCGTGGAAATGACATAGTTAGTTTGCCTGAAGGATTATATTTTCCTGTGAGCACATCTGCAATAGCATTTCCGGCTTCAGTACCCAAGTGCCATGCTTCAACTATGGCAGGTATATTTTCATCTTCCCAAGTGAGGGTTAGAGGTCTACCATTCATTAATACTAATATAATGTTCTTATTTACTTGATAGATTTCCTTTAAAAGCGCTAACTGCAGGCCCGGTAAATCGATCTCCGATCGGCTCCTTCCCTCTCCTGACATGTAAGCTGTTTCTCCTAAAGCCATAATGACCACATGTGCACTTTTTGCAATGGAAATTGCTTCTGAAAATCCAGAACGGTCATTCTCTTCAATCTTAAGCTTCTGATGGAAAGTATTTGGACCAAGAGATAACTTCACTCCTTCAGCATATTGTAAATTAACACTTACACCCAGTGCATTTTGTAAGCCTTCGTAAAGGGATACAGCGGAATTTGCTTTACCTTGTGCTCTCCAGTTTCCAATAGGTGAATCTTTGTCTTTAGCCAGTGGCCCGATTACAGCCACCTTTTTTTCCTGTTTCAAGGGTAATAAATCATCCTCATTTTTTAACAGCACTATCGACTCTCTGGCCATCTGGCGAGCCGTTTGTACAAATTCAGGATGCATCAGAGTTTCTTTTTCCCTGGCAGTGTCACTATATCTATAGGGATCATCAAAAAGACCAAGCTCAAACTTCAATTTCAGTACTCTTTTCACTGCATTATTAATAATTTCCTCACTGACTTCACCCGTTTCTACCTGATTTTTTAGGTGTGAAATAAATGCTCCAGCTTCCATGTCAATATCAGTACCGGCTTTTAAGGCGCTAGCTGCAGCCTCCCCTAAAGAAGAAACTGTACCGTGGTTAACCATTTCGCCAATACTATTCCAGTCAGAAACCACAACACCATCAAAATCCCACTGGCCTTTCAATAAATCTTTCAGCAAATACTCATTGGCAGAGGCTGGCACACCATTTATATCATTAAAGGAGTTCATAAAACTTGCTACGCCTACCTCGGCCGCTGCTTTGAAAGGAGGTATAATTTGGTTCAATAAAGTTTGCTTGTTTACATTTACGCTATTGTAATCTTTGCCACTTTCAACAAAACCATAGCCAGCAAAATGCTTAGCTGTAGCTGCAATAGTGAATGGATTTGAAAGATCATCTCCTTGAAATCCTTTGATTCTGGCTTTTCCAATTTCTGTATTTAGGTAAGGGTCTTCCCCTGCACCTTCCATTACCCTACCCCAGCGTGCATCTATGCTTACATCCATCATAGGTGCAAAAGTCCAGTGAAGCCCGGATGCCGCTGCTTCTTTGGCAGCAATTGCAGCAGTTTCCTGCATTAAGTCTAAATTCCAGGAGGCGCTTTCAGCTAACGGGATGGGGAAAATTGTTTGATAGCCATGAATAACATCATATGCAAAAATGAGAGGGATTTTCAACCTCGAATTCTCCATGACTAATTTTTGGAGCTTCATCGTATTTTCAGCTCCCAATAGGTTCAGTACAGAACCTACTTCACCGTTTAATATCTGTTGGTACCTTTTTTCTGCCTCTGCTCCTTTTTCACTTGGCCCGGTCATTTCTTCACCAATTGCATATTGGTTCAGTTGTCCAATTTTTTCTTCTAAGGTCATTAAAGCAAGAACTGAGTCTACCTTTTGATTAAATAAATTAGATTGATTTTTTGGACTTTTTTCTTTTGGCTGTTGACTGCAAGAAAATGCGGTCAACAGCAAAAGAAAGTAAAGTGGTTTAATTTTCACTAGTTGAAGGGTTTAATAAAAAGTTGGATTTAATTTTCTTGAAAAACCCTTACGTAATCCACCCTCATCTTTTGAGGGAAAACAGTGCTTGCATCGGGGTTTCCTGGCAGATTACCACCTACTGCAACATTAAATATGAAGAAGAATGGTTTACGAAATTCATCCAACCCCTGTGGTGTAATATCAATTGTATGATAAACATTATCATCTACCAACCACTGAATTTTTGTTTCATCCCAAAGCAGAGTGAAAACATGAAATTCATCAGCAAAAGTCCCTGAAGATAATTCGTAGGGCGACCCCTGTCCACAGGTACAAGCATGTTGGCCATTATTGTCCCAATGCAAAGTACCAAAACCTGGCTTTCTCTTATACCACCTCCAATTTTTTCCATTATATCTAACTCACCAGATTTAGGCCAACCTACCTGATCAAAATTGGCACCCAGCATCCATAGTGCTGGCCACACACCCTGCCCGGAAGGTAAAATAGCTCTCATATCAATTCGTCCAAATTGGAACTCTTGTTTATCTTTCGTGATCAAACGGGAAGACGTATAACTACTACCACCAAAAGATTCCTCTTTCGCTTCAATGGTTAAATATCCACCACCGACAGTGGTGTTTTCTGCTCTGTAATACTGAAGTTCATTATTGCCCCATCCATTACTTCCAGTGCCAATTTCTGGTGTCCAATCATTTGACAATGCATTACCTTCAAATTCATCCTGCCATACTAAGTCATAGCCTTCATGTTGCAATGGGGTAGTGTAACCATCACCTGCAACCTGGGATGACTTAAACACCTCTACTGTAAAAGTCTTGTTCACAAACTGACCGGATTCAGCATAAGCCCATGCTACTATTGTGTAAGTATGAAGTCCCTCTTTGGTAAAAACATATTCCATACTACCAGATTCACTTTCTATCTGTTCTCCTGTATCTACTTTAAAGGCATATCGCACAGCATTATCTTCAAAAGCGGTAATTTGCACCACACCAGAACCATCTCCGTTAGGGTTTGCTTCATTGGCACCAGCAAGATTGAATTCCACTTCTAAGTTATCACGACTTACCATAGGTCCCGCCTCCCCAGAGTCGCAAGAGGAAAAGACAAGTAGATTTATAATAGCAAGGAATATATATTTCATTTTTTGAATGATTAAATTTTAATTGAATTTAAGTAATCCAATGAATGCTTAGATTATAAGCATTCATTGGATTACAAAATTTTAATAATCTATCTCAATCCTTATTGATTTTACTTGCTAAAGTATACATTATCAATAAAAATGGTGGTGGATCCTACAGGTTGTGCAGCATAAATGAATTGAGATATATTAGATTTGGTAGTAAGACCTTCAAAATCTGAAAGCGGAATATCTAAAGATAACCAGGTATTCTGCTCTGGATTTTCAATAGTGATTTCGTGTTCAGTATCATCCCCTTGTCCGGGACCATCATATGCACCATTTGGACCAAAATCTACTATCTTGATTCTAATTTGTGTTGCATCAGCTGTCCATACATTGGTGTGGAAAGTCACCATTTCAGACGCATCAATTTGATTTAAAACGGTTTCAATACCTACAAAATCAAGATTGCTATACTTTTTTGTAGCATTACCCTCTATTTCTAAATCCTCCAAATCGGCAGCTGACCAATCAGTTCTCCATGTATCTACCGTCACGTCTGTATAAGTATCACTAAATAATGATATAACATCTGCTTCTGGTACGGTTGGTGCAGGTGCAGCAGTAGTTGGTGCCGTTACAATATTTGACCCATCATAGAAATAAATATTATCCATGAAAATAGTATTTGCACCAGTAGGTGCTCCAGAAAATATATACTGAGTCAAATTAGACCTTGTAGTTAAACCTGTAAAGTCCGCTAATGGGATATCCAAGCTCACCCACTCTTGCTGAGCAGGGCTTTCAATAGTGAGTTCATGTTCTGCATCATCACCTTCTCCAGGTCCATCATAAACTCCATTAGGACCAAAATCCACCAGCTTAATTTTAATTTCTGTAGCATCGGCAGTCCAAACATTTACGTGAAAGTGAGTCATTGAAGAAGCATCAATCTGGGTATTAGCTGTTTCAATTCCTACAAAGTTTAATGCACTATACTTCTTAACAGCATTATCTGCAATCAGCGTATCCAGTAAAACTGCCTGTGACCAATCAGTTCTCCAGGTATCTACCGGAACATCATCGTAGGCATCACTAAACATAGAAATTACGATACTCTCATCTAAAGTTGGAGTAGGTGCAGCCACTGTTGGCACTGCAGACGGACCTCCTGGCCCCCCAGTGCTACCACCTTCGGCCAATACAATGTCATCGAAGTAATGTACTGTTGTTGCATCTTTGGGGCCATTAAAATCAAAAAACAATACTATCTTGTCGTATTTGCCTGACGCACCCGTTGAAAAAGGGAAGGTAATTTCTTCCCATTCATTGGCTACTGTTGTTTCAGCAAGTACTTCGGTATTAATCATATCATCCTCAGCATCTTCCAGCTTCAAGTTAATCTGCTGGCCAGCTGCTGGTGAATACACTTTAATAGAAATGCTTTGTTTTTCTGAAAAATCGATTTTACTTGCTAAATTAAAGAAAAAGCCTGCCCAGGGTTGAATAGCTGCAGTTTGCTCAATCATCATTACTCCTTCAGAAGTGTTGATCCCTTCTTTTGCAGGGTTTTCAGCATGCTCTATTGTCAGTGCACCATCTTTTTCTCCAAAAAACTCCGTTGCAGGTGCTGTACATTCAAAATCTATCCCATCTGCTATCTCAGGAACAATAATGTCAATAGTACAGTCTCCATCAGGCAATGGTTCCGGTTCCACATAAGCAGAAGGTGGTGGAATATCATCTTCAGTTTCGCAAGCAGAGAAGATTAACACAGCTCCCACAAGAATGATTAAAGAGAAGAAATATTTTATAAAATTTGATTTTTTATATATCATCATAATGAGTTAATTAAAATGTGATTCATTAGGAAAAAATTAATTATAACCTTCGTTTTGAGGGTAATTAGGACCTAAAAGATCCATCTGCTGTTCTGGAATAGGCCAATGCTGCATATAAACCTGTAAAATATCTTTTGGATTACCTTCAGGATAGGACTCATTCATATTATCGTTATTCATATGGTCCAATAAAAACTCATATAATTTTCCGGTTCTCTTAAGCGTGTACCAACGCTGACCTTCAAAAGCTAATTCTCTTGCTCCCTCATCTAAAATCGCCTGCAAGTCTATGACATCAGTTGCGTCTGTATTGGCTCTTTCTCTTACTTCATTGATGTATCCTAAAGCAGTACCTGTGTTACCTAACATCATATGCGCCTCAGCACCTATCAAATAAGTTTCCGCCAACCTATAGATCATAATGTTTTTGTAATGATTTCGATCAGTTGGTTCAGCTGTTTCATCCATAAATTTTCTAACTCCTGGATTTTGTCTGATATAGTAAAGCATGAAAGTATTTTGATCAGTTGAATCATTTTCATATAAATCCAAAGGCTCACCTAACTCTTTACCAGCAGGTAAGGTTTCCTCATCATTGTACATGTAATCAAAAATATAGTAGGTGTTTTTTCGGGAATCGTCAGGATCTTCTTCCAACAAATCAATCATGTAATTATTTAAAGTAAGGAAACCTGATCCGGCTCCTCCATTTTCCAGAGAAGGCACTAAACCTGGAGCCAAAGCATAATTTGCAACGATATTCCAACTCAGGATTTGCGGACTACCACCCCCTATAGTTTCTCTTTCGAAATTAAGAGCGAATAACGTCTCAGAATGATTTAAGTCTCCCGCAAAAACCTCGTCAGTAGATCCTACTAAACTATGACTTCCACTTGTAATTATACTATCAGCCTGACTGGCTGCCTCTTCATAATCTTCCTCCCATAAGGCAACCATAGCTCGCAAGTGTCTTGCTCCACCTTTTGTCCATCTTCCAAACTCTGGTGTCTCATAATCCAGATTAGTGATGGCAAAATCTAAATCATTACGTAACAAGCTGAAAATTTCTTCCTCCGATGATTTGTCTTGCGGTGCATCAAATGCATTTTCAGGTGTAGTAGGGTTTGTATTAACAATGATATTATTAAATAACCTATACAATGTGAACAAGGAATTAGCACGCATAGCTTTTGCTTCTGACAGAATTTGATTCCTTCTTCCTTCGTCTATGTCCTCTAAATTTTCCACACCGTGAATAATAGCATTACATCTTTCTACTATTCTGTAGTAATTTACCCAGTAAGCATTAATACCAGAAGCTGTTCCATAGTCTCCCAGACTGGCTCCCCATAATAATCGACTGTAAAGAGATGCTTCTCCTGTTATACCCACAGCCAAATCACTTTTTGCCTGAAGTATTAGAGGCACCGTACCATTTAATTGTTGATCCTGGTATAAATCTCTGTTAAGAGAATACAAGCCAACCACTGCTGATTCTAAACCTTCAGGAGTAGAATATAAAAATTCTACCGAAGTATCCGAAAGTAGTTCGTCTTTTAAAAATTCATCTTGGCAAGCGGAGCACAGTATTAGAGCCGCTAATAAATAGTAATGACTTTTTAAAATTGTTTTTTTAATGAAATTTCTCATATAATTTTTTCTTTAAAATCCGAATTTAAGTCCGACAGTAATGTTTCTGGTTTCCGGGAATGCGGTTTGTCCATCATTTAATGGGTTTTGCTCTGGACTGTATGACTTGAAATCTGTAAAAGTTAATAAGTTGGTACCTGTTACATAAATCTGACCTCTTTTCAATCCAATTTTAGAGAAGGTATTATTTGGAACGGAGTAACTAAGGGTTAATGTTCTTAGACGTATGTAAGAAGCATCTCTTATCGCAAACGGGAACAAGTGCAAATGAGTGTCAGGCTTCGGCCGAGGATATTCTGTTGACGGTGCTTCTGGAGTATAGTACTTAGTTCTTATTCCATTAATTGCACCTTTCCATAATTCGCCATCTGCTAAAACAGTATTGAGCCTGGTAGCCCCTTGTACAATATAGATATCTGCAAAAAGCTCGAAATTCTTGTACCGGAAAGTATTAGTGATCGAACCATACCAATCAGGATCAGTATTAGTAAAAACGTTATCTCGACTATCAATTTGTCCGTTACCATCCTGGTCAACAACTCTAACATCACCCGGTTGCGCTAGTGGGTTGCCAGAACCTGCAATATCATCACCCTCCTGATAAATTCCATCATATTGTGGAAACCAGAGATTATTAATAGATTGACCAACAGATAATCTTCTCCCTGAAATATCACTTATATCAATTTCCTTTCCATTTTCATCTAAAACCCCTGTTAAAGAGACAACTTTATTCTGGTTTCTTGATGCCATCAAACCTAATGTCCATCCGAAATCATCCTTTTCTACAAGGAATGAAGTTAATGACGCTTCGAAACCTTGATTTTCTAACTCTCCCACATTAAAACGACTTACAGCAAATCCCTTAGTTGCGGAAATGGCTCTATCCAATAAAAGATCGGTGGTATTAGCTTTATAATATTCAAAAGTACCCTGGAATATGTTGTTCACTAAAGTGAAGTCCAAACCAGTATTGAGTGTTGTAGTAGTTTCCCATTTTAAATTAGGGTTCGGCACCCTGGATGAAGCAGTAGCACCTGCTACTGTCTCTCCACCAAATAAGTATGGCACATCATCTGCGCGGCCTAAAGATTCCAGTGAATTGATTCCCTGGTTTCCTGTAGCACCATAACTTACTCTTAACTTCAATTGATTAACAGTTGGGATGGAGGACATAAAACCTTCATTGTGAATTTTCCATGCTACTGAGGCAGCAGGAAAATATCCCCATTTATTGTTCTCGGCAAAAACTGATGCACCATCTGCACGTGCTGTGGCTTCAAACAAATAAGTATCACGGAAAGCATATCGGATTCTACCCATATAGGATAATAATCTACGTTGCGATACATCACGAAAGTTGTTTAGCAATACGGTTGCATTACCGTTATAATCCAAGGCATCGTTTGTGAATCCTTGTTTATCAAGCTGCGTATATTGATTATTTTGCTGATCGAATGCATTTACTGCGGTAATATCCAATACGTGATCGTCATTTATTTCAGGTGCATAATTTACAATGTTTTCAATCAAAACCTGCGTAAATAAGCTACTTGAAAGTATGCCTAATCCATTGATGCCTTCATCTCCGGAAGAATGCAAAGAACTTCTGTAAATACCTCTATTAGTATTTCTACTTCTGTGGAAAGTATTTAATGAGTAACTTAAATTAGGTAAGATGTTATATGTTAAGTTTAACTTAATATCAGAAAGATTTACTTTGGACTCATCCACAGATTCTCTTTGGTCCCAAAGTGGATTCACATTAAAATTACCCACACCTAAGTAGAACTTTACCAATTCATTATTTTCATCAAATGCTCTGGCCAGTGGAGTTCTGGTGGTAAAGTTAAGTCCACCGGTCTCTCTATCCTGATTGGAGATTTGGTAATTTAAAATACCTGTTAAAGAAAGTTTATCTGTTAATTTTTGATCAATACTCAATTTAAAAGCTCCTCTTTCAAATTTAGAATTAGGAATAATACCTTCCTGATCAAAATAATTTACACTGGAAAATATTTTAGTATTTTCACCACCCCCTGAAAAACTTACAGCATGGCTTTGAATAGTTGCATCCTGTAAAACCAAATCTTCCCAATTTACAAACTGCCGGTTTTCAATAGTCTCTATCTCAAAAGGTGAGAAAATATTTTGATCACTTAAGTACTCGCCTGTTGATCTGTTTCTATTAGCTTCTCTTCTTAAATCAATAAATTGCTGACCATCATACAAGTTGAAATTTCTAACCACTGATTGCGTGGAAACATATCCATGATAATTAATGGTCGGCTTTCCGGATCTTCCTTTTTTAGTAGTTACCAAAATTACCCCATTAGAAGCTCTAGAACCATAAATAGCGGTTGATGCAGCATCTTTAAGAATTTCAATACTTGCAATATCATCAGCTGGAATGTCATTTAAATTATCAAAAGGAACTCCATCCACTACAACAAATGGCGCATTACCACCTGGAGCAACCGAAACATTTCCTCTTATTACTATATTAGAATTTCCACCCGGTCGGGCATCTCCTAAATTTACCTGAACACCAGCAGCTCTACCTCTTAGCATTTCAGAAACGTTTGTAGTGGGAATCGCGGTGGCATCATCAACTTCAACGCTTGCTACGGAGCCCACTACATTGCTTTTTTTCTGACTTCCATAACCTACAACCACTACTTCATTTAAAGAAGAAATATCATCTTCCATAGTAAAATCAACCACAGACCTGCCATTTACCGGAACCTCAATAGTTTTAAGACCAATAAAACTAACGCGAAAGACCGCGTCAGATGGAGCAGTAATTTTATAGTTGCCATCAAGGTCAGTAACTGCTCCTTCGGTAGTACCAACGATCATCACGTTAACCCCTGGTAGTGGTTCTCCGCTTTGATCAGTAACTGTTCCTGTAACCGTACCCTGCCCAATTGCCAGGTAGCTTGTTATAAGGAATAGAAAAATTAATAAAACGTGTTTCATAGTTTAGAAATTATTTAGTTTGAGTTTAATTGTAATATTCTACTGTTGTGTAAATTTATATTCAAATTCAGGATTTGTATCAAATTATCCCTTATCAATGTTATTTTGATCAAATGAAGAGCTAAATTCTGACAGACCAAAAGAAAATACTACATCAATAATACATCATAGCATCTTTTTTAATTTCTCAAAAATACATCAAACAAAAATTTATATCCGTTTATTTTAATTTTAAAGCCATTTTTTGCTATATTTAATTTGAATTGAATTATACAGTAACAAGAGGTGTATACATCACCTGTTATTGATCAAATTTTTAACCAAAAATCAGATGAGTAAATATACATTGTCATTAATGATACTATTAAATTGCATTTTCCCAAGTGCATTTAGCCAAATCAACTCCCTTGGCATTCCTTTTAGCAAATACTATCCAAGCCAGGAATATGCTGGCGGTATACAAAACTGGAAGATCACGCAAAGCAATACCGGACTCATTTATGTAGCCAATAATTTTGGCCTGCTGGAATTTGATGGTAAGCAATGGGAAAGATATACCCTGGCTACCGCTACCAAATGCCGATATGTTTATATTAATGGAACTGGAACAATTTACGTAGCAGGACAAGGAAACTTTGGATACTTTACGTCTAATACCAATGGAATCCTTCAGTTTGTATCACTAAAGGAAAGATTGCCTGAAGAACTACAAAATTTTGATGAGACATGGAGGATTTACGAAAGAAATGAGGAGCTTATTTTCTGCACCTTCGAAGACATTTTTATCTTTAATAACAAGGGAGAATTTAAGCATGTAATTAACCCTGATTTTGATCCGGAGAGCTTTCACATGGTGAACCATGAAATATTCGTGAATCAGTATGAAAAAGGTTTAAGCACTATACAGGCCGGAGAATTAAAGCCATATAAAAATGGTAGTTTTTTTATGGGGCAAACCATTACAGCCATGCTGCCCTTCTATAATGATCAGGTACTTGTTTGTACTCTAAACAATGGTGTTTTCATTAGTACAGCGAACGGATTTAGGCAATGGTCGCCCCAAAATACAGCCTTTTTTGAGAAAGCATTGATAAACCACGCTATCAGACTTAATAATGGGCAGATAGCCATTGGTACCCAAAATGAAGGACTTATTGTAATCAATAATAAAGAAGAAATTGAGCTTCATTTAAATAAAGGGACAGGGATAGAAAACCGTACTGTACTCTCGGTTTTCGAGGATATACAGGGAAATTTGTGGTTAGGTCATAATAACGGCATTTCCATGATTGAGCTGAGCCTGCCCTTTCGGCATGTGAATGAGCAAATAGACCTGCCAGGAACAGGATATGATGCGCTCCTACATAATGACACCCTCTACTACGGGACTAATAACGGGTTATTCTACCGTAGTACCAAAGCCATTGACTCTCCACTTCAACTGGTAGAAAACTCCACAGGACAAGTTTACAGTATTATGACAGTGGGCAATGAAACCATTATGGGACATCATAATGGAGCGTATAGCATTAAAAATGGAAAGGCAGAATTGATTGCTCCTACCCCCGGCACCTGGACATTTCTGGAACTCTCCAATTATACAGATTATGTTTTGCAAGGTAATTATAAAGGACTTTCTCTGTTTAAAAAAACGCCAAAGGGTTTGCGGTTTGTGAGGAAACTGGAAGGCTTTTCGGAATCGTCCAGGGTGATGCAGCAAGACAGAAACGGTGATATTTGGATGACCCATGGCTATAAAGGAGTATATAAAATCAAACTAAATCCTGATTTAAAGCAAATTACCTATCAGTATTACGGTGTGGAATCAGGTCTACCATCTACCTACCTCATTAATGTATGGAAAATCAACAACAGATTGGTTTTTTCTACTGAAGAAGGCTTCTACCGCTACGATGACTCAACTGACAGTTTTGTGCCAGATGATTATTTCAACGAATTTCTGCCGTTGGAAAGCCCTGTAAACAGCTTAAACGAAGACCCTGTTGGCAATATATTTTACTCCAGCTTAAATGAAATAGGTGTTTTTGAGAAAAGGAATAATGGCACCTACCAAAAGTACAGTAATATTTTCAACAGACTGGATTTGCTGCTTAACGATGATTTACAAAAATTAATCACCTTAGAAGCCAATCAGGTCCTTTTTGCTGCCAAAGAAGGATTTATCCATTTTAATAATAAACTACCAAAAACAGTAGACCACCAATACGTTACCTTAATTAATACGGTAAGAATTAGCTCCGATGAAGACTCACTTACGCTCAATGCCAAATATGACTATAACACATTGGAAGATTCAGCCAAGAGCGAACTAAGTCCTACTTTTGCCTATAAAAACAATGCTATACAGCTCTCCTTTAGTGCGCCATTTATTGAAGGGCAAAACAAAACCAAGTACCAGTTCTGGCTGGAAAACGCAGAACCTGGCTTTAGCGAATGGACAGATTTAATGGTGAAGGAATATACCCACCTAAAGGAGGGCACCTATACTTTTCATGTAAAAGCAAAAAATATATACAATGAAATAAGTGAGGAGGCACAATTCACCTTTACTATTAGCCCACCCTGGTACAGAACTACATTTGCCTATTCCGTTTATTTTGTGTTGGGCGCCAGCTTTTTAGGAGTGGTGTTTTTTGGATTTGAAAACCGCTACAAAAAGAAAACGGAAATACTCACTGAAGAAAAAGAGAAGGAAATTAACAGAATTGATACAGAGCTAAAATCATCTGAAGAAGAGATTGAAAGATTGAAAAATGAGCGCTTGGAAGCCAAAATTGAGCTACAAAATAAGGAATTAGCTACCTCTACCATGCATTTGATTAATAAAAACAGTTTTATCAGCCACGTTAAAAGTAATTTAAATACAATTACCAAAAGGAGTAAAAACCAGGAAATTAAGCAGGAAATCAATAAAATCATTCATAATATTGACAAAAACATAGCTTCAGACAATGACTGGGAGCATTTTTCCATCCATTTCGACCAGGTGCACGGTGACTTCACTAAAAGGCTAAAGGACGACTACCCTACCCTGAGCCCTCAGGAAATGAAGTTAAGTGCCTACTTGCGCATGAATTTAAGTACTAAGGAGATTGCTCACCTGCTTAACATCTCCGTGAGAGGCGCAGAAATAGCCCGTTACCGCTTAAGGAAAAAACTGGATTTGGAAAGAGCTGAGAATTTGCAGGAGTTTATATTGAAGTATTGAGGTGGTGCAGATCTTTTAACTCTGAAAGAAGTAATAAGCTGGGATAGCAAGACTAAATTATAGATTACCCTTTCATTTTCTTAGGATCATTTCGGCTATCAAAGAAGTCTACTATATAAATAGTGTTGCCGTCTACCCTATAAATGATTTTAAAATTCCCTTCTACCAATCTTCTGTGACCTTGTTTTAGTTTACTTAGATAAAGTTCATGCTGACCTTTATGAGGGCTTTTTGACAGTCCTTTGGCTTTGCTAAGCAGTCTATTCTTTATTTTAATAACTTGGGCTTTTGGAATTTCCAGCTCTTCAAGATAAAATCGCAGGGACTTTTCGAGACGTATTAAAGATTGTCAGTAAGAACTACTTTCATAAACCTAATCGCTTATTGAGTTCAGAGTCTGCTTCGTCTATCGTGTAAACTTTCCCTTCTTTGATATCTTGCTCAGATTCAAGTGCTCTGGATATCATTTCTTTCTCGATGGAAGGGTCAAAGTCTTTTTGTTTAAACAAAGCTTTTACTGTCTCTAATAAGATTAGGTTTGTCTCCTGGTCAATCAGGCTTTTTAGTTCCGTTTTGATGTCTATTGTTTTCATTGCTATCATAAAAGTTACGATTTATTTTTATAATTGATTCAAACTAGCGATTGATATTAATAAACCCGTTCATTGCCTCCATCTCTTGTTGTAAGTGATCTTCCGTTCTAAAAAGAAGAAATTTAACACCTAACCAAGAGGACTAAAAGCAAGTAAATTACGCAGGAGATCAATAAAATCATCCATAATATTGATAAAAAGATTGCTTCAGACAATGACTGGGAGCATTTTTCCATCCATTTCGACCAAGTGCACGGTGATTTCATTAAAAGACTGAAGGACGACTACCCTACCCTAAGCCAGCAGGAAATGAAGCTAAGTGCCTACTTACGCATGAATTTAAGCACTAAAGAGATTGCTCACCTGCTCAACATCTCAGTGAGGCAGAAATTGCCCGCTAAGAAGAACAGGTAAAGGACAAGTCTCTCCTGAGCAAAGTACAGCTGATAGACCAACTGCCAGCAGATGAAAAGAACACAGTCCTTAAAGTCATAGATATGGCGCTCACCAAAATGAAGATGAAGGATTTCTTTAGACAACAACTCGCTCAATAAAAAAAAACAAGCCTCTCTACTTGAGGTTTTCAAACTTAGATACATGGACACCAGCTAATAGCTGGAGATACAATTGCTATTCTCAATGATCTTTATTGCAAACGAGGGCTATTTTGGGTATTGTTGTTTAGCATTCCAAACTAAGCTATTCCAGAAGCGTTTATCGTTGATATTGTATGCTCCATCTATGTATTCCATCTCTCTAAAATACTTTAATCTAAGTCGTCTTTTAGCATCTTCATAACTTTCTGAGGTAACTAGGTATTTTAGTTTCTTCAAAACTTCTATCTCATTTGTTAATTCATTTTTGAACCCAAGGTAACACGCTCCTGAATAGGTGGTTTTAAAAGAATCCTGCTGGTCACTATTTATTACGAAAATATTTTCTATTTCTCGAATGGCTAAAAAAGCAATCTTATTATTTGGCCCATAAAAAATCGTGTCAATGTGTACGTCATCTGTCTTGCTTAATTTTTTACCCTCTTCTATACTAACCTCACGTATTGAATCATATAAATACATTAATCTTTCAGTTATAATTTCAATATCTTGAAGATTTGAACTATCGTATGAAACTTCAACCTCGTAAAGATAGTTATCAGGGGTTGTTGTCTTAGAGCAGGACATAAAAAAGATACTTATTAGTATTAAAGAACTAATAAGGTATTTGATTTTTTTAATTAGTTGCAGTTTGTACATGTCCATTCTTCTTTATTTTCATCCCATTCGTAAATTCCTTCCTGAAGGTTATCGATATTTCCAGAAAAAGCTTCTATAAAATGTTCGGTTTTATTCTTATTTTCAATAACATCTTCTGCACCTTCTTCTCTTTGATTAGCTAGCCACCCAAAACCAAGTATATCTGTTATTCCAGCATTTATAAATTGTTGTGTATAGATATCATCATTAGCTTTTCCCGATTTTGAAGCCCCTTGTAAAGGATCAAAATCTGCCACTAGAGAAATTAATACTTTCCTAAGTGCTGGGTCACTATTATTTCTAATTTCTTCAAGTAAAGCTTGGACTAAACCTTTACCATACACACCCCCCATGCTATGAGTAATGACTTTAATTGACTCTCCCTCTGCTAAACCCCTTAATAAAACTTCTGAAATAGCTTTACCAGTGCTGTAACCTTCATCATATCTACTTTTAGAAAAAAGATGCCCCATTCTGTACATAGAAGCTGGATCGTTACCATAGATCCCAGCAAATCCACCTCTCGAACCGTCAATAAATATACTATTATGATCGCCTAGTCTATTTTCAACTTTATCAGCAAAACTACCCCAATAATCTCTACTACCTCCAGAGCCATAATGATTACCATTAATAAATATTATTAATTGCCCATCTGGGTCAATAATATTTATCGGATTATTAATAGCGTAATTGTACGGTGAATAGCCAGATAAAACGTCACTATAGTTGTCAACAACTCCCCATCTTCCAATATCTGGCATATACATTCTCGCCCCATAATCATACCACCCTGTTTCTTCTTGCTCTTCCTTGCCGTTGTACTTGTAGTTGTTCGCCTTGCTGTAGCTTCTCTGATAGGAGTTAAAGGTTAGACCAAAAGGGTAGTAATCATCAGACTGCAAAACCGGAGAATGTTTATGCTCTATCGTAACATCATCAAAATAGGCAATATTGGCTTGTTCTTCCTGATTGCTCACATAAATAAACATATAGCCTTCCATTGGCACCAAAACCTCTTCCAGGAAAAGCCGCTCAAATCTTGTGGTAGAGGCATTGGAGCTTTGAGCATACGCGGAAGTAATCAGGTTCATGTCATTATCGAAGTACAGCAAGTTCAAATAAAGCTTAGGGTGATTCTCATTTTCCTCATCATGTATTCCCCCGGTTCCGGTAGGCGGGTAAATAAACTCTGACACTGTGTTAATACTGCCTTCAAGTCCTGCTGCCGAGTTGGCAAATGCTCCGCTAAACCCACTGGCTTATAGTGTAAACAGACTGTTAAAATTGCATGTTGCTACGTAAAGTTTAATAATAAGCATTATATAGGTATATCTACTACATATTGCAACATTAATCTTCACCACTTTTAGAATCTTTAAATACTTGAAGATTTTTATTTTTCTTATTTTCAATAACTATCCATTCGGGGTAATGAAACCTATAAATTAAACTATCCTGTCGATAGAATTTTTGCTTTACCAATTCATTTTTTAAATTTTTCATAATGGAATCTGAAGATTTGAATTCAGAAAAGAATGCAATTTTCATATTTTTGTATTGGTTTATTTTAATTGGTATTTCATCGTTTTTTAATAGATAGGGTGTCATGCTAATTCTATAGATATTATATTCAGTAAAAGTAACCTGCTTTTCTACTCTCAATAAGTAATCTCTTTTCTTAAAGTCGGTAGAAAGAAACATGTCTATGTAATTATTAGCTATGCTATCCATCGAAAGCTCTTTGTGCTCCTCAATTAGTGCATCTTTACTTTCGCACGAACAAAAAAACGAACATATAAATACAGTGCCCAGACATTTAAAATATAATGGAAGCATTTTTTATAGTAGTTTTATAGAAACTGTACTTTTATGGGTTTTATTGAAGACTGTAATGAGAGAGTAAATCGATTCCAAAGGTTGCACCTTTTCGCTGCACTTATCAACTTATACAATACTTTACCTTCACTACCCCTCCCCAACAATCTCAGAGTCATATACTTTCACATCTTTCCAGAAAAGCTCATATTTCCTGATAAATTCAAGGTGTGTCGGGTGATCTGCGTAGACTTTGTAATCGTCCATCGTTTTAAACCATGCTAAAATAGAATAGTCAAATTCATGGTCTGTTACTGCTCTGGAGGGAGTGTCTGCTGTTTTACCAATTTCATAATGTGCTACCTCTTCAATCGATAACAACTGATGTAATCCTTCTTCAAATGATTGTTTATCAGCTTGAGAAATATTCTCATCCAAATAAAAATAAACAGTGTGCTGTAGCCTCCCTTTGTGAGACATATTGCCACCCTGGCAAGAGAAAAGTGAGATAATACTTACTACGATCGCAAGGTTTTTCAAAAATTTATTCATTCTCAGTCATTTAAATAATAATTGTATAGAAAAACCTTGTTCAAAAATACTCAAAAGCAATGGTTTCTAAGGGATATTCAGTTATAGTCCCTTTTTTTGAGCCCCGCCATTTACTAATTATCTGTATTAGACTCTTCATTATTAGACTCCTCATTGTGCTCATCTTTTGAATTACCAAGATTCATCTCCGATAGTTTTTCTCCTCCTTTTATACCAAAATCCAATGTTCTGATTGGAAATGGAATCATTATATCTTCCTTATCAAATGCCGCCTTTATGGCCATTATGGCATTAGATACCATCACAGGATAAATAACATCTCCCGGATATTGCATCCAAAACCTGATTTCGAAATTGATGGAGCTGTCACCAAATCCTGTATAAGCTAAATAAATATCATCATGCCTGATTACGCCATTCATGCTTTTGATGGTACCTTCTACTACTTCCTTTACCTTTTTTAAATCATCTCCGTACGATATCCCGCAAGCTAAATCAATTCTTCTCTCCCCCAAGGTAGTGAAATTAGTGATTGGATTAGAAAGAACATCTTTATTAGGCACATACACCTCTTGTCCCTGGAAAGTTTCAATAACTGTTACTCTTAAATTAGTCCGTGTAACTTTCCCCATTATATCTTGTACCTCAACTACATCTCCCACTAAAAATGGTTTTCTGAAAGCAAGGATAATTCCTGAAACAAAATTGGCTGCTATGTCCTGAAAGGCAAAACCTAAAGCCAAACCAATAACTCCAACACCAGCCAAAAGCGATGTGACAGCTTTATCTAATTTCAATATTCCCAGGATGATGAAAACACCTAAACCGAGTACTGTATAGTAGGTGATGGTGGAAAATAGGTTTTCAATAGCTTTATTACCGGATGATTTTCTGAATATTTTAATAAAAAGCTTCTTGGCCAATCTTGCAAGTACTACAAAAAGTATGAGTAGCACCACAGCAACAAGCATATTGGGAATCATGTCCACCAAAGCCTCCCACCAGGATAAAACTTTGGAGGTAATCTGTTCTACAGGTTGCTCAATTTCATTTTTTACAGAATCTACTTTATTTTGAATCATCATTGGGTGTATAGTTTTTATAAGTTCAAATAAGTTAATGATTAGCTATATATCAAGTTTATTGCAGGATAATTAAATAAATGTACCCTCTACTGAACACTCTAGCGTTTTAAACCTTCAAATCAATCATGAGGTTACCCTTTTCAATAAGAATAATAATGTCTACATTAGTTTTCATAATAAAACACAATGAAAATCTTACTAATCTCTATAGGAACAAGAGGTGATATTGAGCCTTTTTTGGCTATCGCTGAATTACTAAAGGCTGAAAATCATGAAGTATTTTGTGCTTTTCCAGAGCAATTCAGAATGCTGACAGAAAAATTAGATTTGACTTTTTTCGGGCTAAACCCGGATTTTTTAGAGCTCATTCACAGTAAAGATGGCCAGGTAGTGATGGGAGGTGGAAAAAAAATTTTCGATAAAGCGTTGTCATTTGTAAGATTGGCCCGGTTAGGAATGAAAGTGAATAAAGTAATGATGATTGAACAACAGTCCATCACTCAAAGAGTAAGTCCTGATATGATTATGCACCACAACAAGGCTGTTTATCCTTTATATGCGGAAGTGAAAGATGGAATACCTCAAAAAATTGTCTCACC
The DNA here is from genome assembly GCA_963803685.1 of uncultured Cytophagales bacterium. GTDB lineage: Bacteria > Bacteroidota > Bacteroidia > Cytophagales > Cyclobacteriaceae > Marivirga. Next base: position 3,913,945 of record CAWDNW010000001.1, on the reverse strand, counting down.
AGTACCCTATCTGATCCACCCAATAAAAGGTTATCCTCATTTAGGTTTTCGCAAGACCATTTTGGGTGTCAACATTGAAAAATTAAGTTACCGAATTGCCAATTATGGCTTATTGAGATTTGTCCATGCATGGGCTAAAAAATTAAAAGGCCAGCAAAAAATATCTTCCAAAGCACTTAAAAAGTGCCTTCAGGAAACACCTCTGATCTATACCATTTCTCCAAGCCTTTTTTCAGGTACAGTTACAGATGGAAGTCCGGTGAAGGTTTTAGGTTATCATGAAAAAAGCGGGCAAAACAACGCAGACCCAGCACCGGAATTGCTGGATTTTATCAAAAAACATCAAAAAGTGATGCTTATAACTTTTGGAAGCATGACTAATCCTTGGCCTGAAAAGATAACAAAGCTTCTCTGCCGGATTGTAGAAGAGCAGCAAATTCCTACTATCATCAATACTGCTAATGGAGGGCTTCTTCACCTGAATGAGCTTGAAAGTGACTATGTCCATTTTGTTGACAATATTGACTATCATCAAATCCTACCTCAAATTCATGCTTTTATTCACCATGGTGGCTCAGGCACTACCCATTTAGGAGTGAAATATGGATGTGCTACCATGATTATTCCGCATATTGTTGATCAATTTATGTGGAATCAGCTGATTTATGAAAAAGAGCTGGGCCCCAAAGGGATAAAAGTTAATCAGTTGAAATACAATAGTCTCAATGGCAAGATTAAGGATTTGTGGACTAATCCGACTTATAAAAATAAGGCAATTGAAATTGCTGAAATCATGCAAAAAGAAGATTTTAAGCGGGAGTTGGTAGAAGAGCTGCTGGCATAATTGAAATCAATAAAATGCCGGTTTTTATGACTATTTCCTCTTTTAGTCATCAACATTCTTGACTGCTACACGTTTCTATCGTCTAATTGATAAGAAAATCCTATTTAGTAGCTGTACAAGAAACAATGAAGTCAAATATACCCTATTCCGTCCTAGAACTGGCCACTGTAGCTCAAGGTGAGGCGCCTTCAGATTCATTTCGTAAAGCGCTGGATCTGGCACAAAAAGCAGAAGCGGCAGGATATCATAGATTTTGGCTGGCAGAGCATCATAATATGAAAAGCATTGCCAGTTCTGCCACCTCCGTGTTAATAGGTCATATTGCAGGTGGAACCTCAAAGATAAGGGTCGGATCAGGAGGCATTATGCTGCCCAACCACTCTCCTCTTATCGTTGCAGAACAATTCGGTACTTTAGGCGCACTTTATTCGAATAGAATTGATTTAGGCTTGGGGAGAGCACCCGGTACTGATCAGACCACTGCACATGCCATTCGCTCTGATAGAATGCAGTCGGTTTACCAATTCCCTGATGAAATAAATCAAATTCAACAATATTTTTCAACAGGCAATAGCGAGGCAAGAGTAAGGGCCACTGTGGCAGAAGGTGTTAATGTTCCCTTGTATGTTTTAGGTTCAAGTACCGACAGTGCACATGTTGCAGCCAAAAATGGTTTACCTTATGCCTTTGCCAGTCATTTTGCGCCAGGGCAATTAATGGAAGCGCTCAATATTTACTACAACGAGTTTCAACCGTCAGAGCAGTTAAGTGAGCCTTATACCATTGCATGCATTAACGTAATTGCTGCTGGATCTAATGCTGAGGCAGAGAAGATTTCTACTTCATTGATTAAAATGATGCTCGGTGTGATGACCAATAACATTGATTTTATGCAAGCGCCTACAGAAATGACACCTGATTTGAAAGCACTTGCTCAAAATCCAGCTTTCCAAAAAATGCTAAAGTATGCTTTTATTGGTGATAAAGCTTATGTGAAAACAAAAACCAAAGAATTTATAGAAGCTACTCAAGTTAATGAGTTGATGGTTGTTTCTCACATTTACGATCATAGCGACAGGCTAAAATCTTACCAAATTTTTGCGGAAATTATGAAAGAATTAGTTGAAGTGGAAGGACATGTGAATCAATAAATTCCGCTAGTCTTAAAGGAAAAGATGACACACACTAATTACTGGATCATGGGAATTCTATGATATTTTACTTATTTTCTCTCCAAACTTTGATAAGAATTAACATTACAAATTAAGGTCTTTGAAAATATTATCACTTTAGAATTTAATCGACCTTTAAATAATTCAATATTTATTAAAAAATAAATTACAAATCGACACTGTCTGGCAGCACATACGTCTCCTGAAAAGGAGCACTACGAAGAAAACTTTCAATTTGAAAAGATGCGGGAGAAATCTCAGTAATTCTGTAATAATTGGTATCTGCATTGTTCCAAACAAAAACTAAAGAATCAGTCATGCTCGCAGGCGTGGTATTAGCTGGTATAAACCAAAACCCTTTTTGTATAGTAGTGGAATCAGCACATTGACCCGATCTGTTAATATAAAACAGACTGTCTTTATCTGTCGCCGAACTGGTAAATTTAAAAACTAGCTGTCTGGCTGAATCGCAGTCTTCCAACTCTATTTGTTCATTATCAACAATGCGCTCATTGATTAACCAAACCTTTTCCGAACTGTTTGACAACATGTACCTCACCTCATCTCTTCGGAAATTTTCAAAAGTAGCATCATCTGGCAGACAAGCCGAAAATGATATAAGGAGCAAAAAAGAAAGACAATTTTTTAACATAGCACAAAGATATACTTTCCCAATTTTAAAATAACTGTTTGGAAACGAAAAGTAGCTTGATTTATTCCATGAAAAAAACGACTCCTTCAATATAGAGAAAACTAGCATATCATCATTTTATGAAACACCTTCATCTTCAACAGGCTTATCAATTATCTCCCATGTATGATCAGCAAGTAGTTTAACTGTGGCGAGATATTGGATGTAAGACTTACTTTTACCCCATTCCTTCGGAGCAATTAAAGAAAGAATATCTTTGCCATCTTCCGATTCATATAAATAATAGGTATGATTAATCAGCGGTTCAAAATTCATTTTAGCTAAATAAATCCTTTCCGAAATCTCTACTCGTTTCTGTAGTGATTTAGCTTGCTTTGCCAATAACTGCATTTGCTCATACAGTTGAGACATTTGCGTTTCAGTTTGCTGATGCATTGCAGCAACTGCCCTGCCCTTAATCTTTCCTTTATCTTCTGGTTTTATAAGTGCGCTGCCGGAATGATGAGGAAAGGAAATAGTTCCAGGCATTTCAGTTGTTCCTTCCTTCATTTTATCCAAATCTAATTTCTCGATATCAATCTTTTTTCCTCTCTGGCTCATCTCTTCTTACTTCTATCTTAAATGTGTCACGATTAATACTGTCAATAGCAGTTTTTGTTTGATTTGCAGGCCTTTTTCCACCTGGAAATGTGGTTTTGCTCGACATATCATATACAATATAAAATACGATTGCTATGAAAATGACTGCAATCACTAAAAATACCTTAGACTTTTTCATTGATCCTCATCTTCATCGTTAAACTTATATCCAAACAAAGTAAAGGGTTCTTTTAGTTGTACTTCCTTTAAAAAATTATAATAAATTCTTATCCCTGAACCTAATACTTCAGTGCTAATGCGTTCATTATGACTGTGAATGCTGTTAATATCTGAAGTCTGGATAATAGCAGGGATTAAACCATAAGAAGGTATTCCTTGAGCTCTAAAAGTACTATTATCACTAGTGGCGGGAAATAAGAATGGGATAGTTTCTGCATCAGGGTAAACCTCTGCAATAGCTCTTTCTAATCCTTTATAAAAATTATTTAAGCGGGAAGGTTTTGCCTCCGGACTTTGAGAAATCACTGAAATTTCAATATTATCGTTATCTAATTTTCTTTCTATGTAATTAAGGAAATTTTTGCTTGAAGTACCGGGCACCAACCTGCAATCTAAAATAGCAATTGCATAATTACTAATTTGGTTAGGGGGGCCTGGCGGATTATATATGTTGGAAACTGTAATTGTATTAGTAATTAAAGAGGAAAAAAACGGATCGTTTTCTATTTGTTTCCGAACAAATGGAGCCAAAATGGACCAATTGATATTTCTAATAAAAAAGCCTCTGAAACCTCCTTCTGCCCTTCCTAATCTCCTGAACATTTGCCGGGTACTACGGTCAAACAATAAATTCACCTTCCTTGTGTTAAGCCTTCCTAAGCTATTGATAAGTTGTAAATTTGCATAATTAGAAGAGGGTGCTGCACCGTGACCTCCATCTTCATTAGTTACCTTTAAACGCACCCACAAGCTTTGTTTTTCAGCGACAGAAATACCAAATACAGCTTTATTTGGTTTGTTTTTCAAGACATCTCTGTAACCTGCCCCCCCTTCACCTAAAACAACGGCGGCATTCAATTCTTTTTTATAATTATTTAAAACATAAGTGGCTCCATTTTTGCCTCCAGTTTCCTCTCCTGATAAAAATAGTACAGTCACGTTGAATGGTAAATCCGCGGAATCATAGTCATGTTGAAAAGCCAACAGCGCTTTCAACTGCATAATCCCCAATCCTTTGCAATCTAAAGCACCTCTCCCGTAAATATATTCACCATCAAAATGACCACTGTAGGGATCATAGGTCCATAACTCTTCATTTTCAGCTGGCACCACATCTATATGGCTTTGAAGGATAATGTTGGGTTTACCGCTATCAAGTGGATATAAAGAAGCTGCAAAATTATAACGATCATTATAATCAGAAAAAAGAGTAAGATGAAGACTAGTGGTTCTAATGTAATCTTCTATAAAAATACCTGCCTCCTTTTCATTTCCTGTTACAGATTTTAATTGCAAATATTCCGAAAGCAATGTAATGGTCTCATCAAAAGAAACGTTATTTGGCCATAAAGAAAGAGAATCTGGATTTTGGTTTGCATGTGCTGAATGCAAACTGATAACAGATAAAAAGACCAAGCAGAAAACATAATTAGAAAGTAACTTTGATAACATATTATTAAATTTTCTCTTCTATCCATAGATAGCTAATACTTAGCAAAAACAATAAAAAAAACCATAAAATTAAAGGTTTGTCTTTATTATTTGCTGAAAATATTTCTTTCTCTGCTGAAATCTGATCCTTATAATTATTATATCTGAATTTATAAGATAAGTCCATTAAATTTTGTGATTCAGCTTGCTCAGGATGAACGTAAAACTGATCTAAAATGTCATTGTTTTTTGTAAGAATTTGGTGCCAGCCAATTTGCGTTGGGTAATACACCAAATGCTGCCTTTCAGGATAATTTTTATCCTTCATTAATTCGATTTTGGAAGATTCTTGATTTTGATCTACGAGCAGAAGCTCATTGTAAATTGTACCTGACCAAAGTTGAAGATGAAATGGTTGAAATTGTACTGGCCATCTTGTTTTCTCAATATATATTTCGTCCTGATCTCTGAGAAGTTGATTTATTACAGAAGTCCAGTATTGGCGATATTTTTGTTCGTTGCCTGCTAGCTGCCACTTGTAAGTATCTTGTAATGTTGTAATTCCAATACTTCGGTCGGCCAGATAAGCATAATACAATCGTAGATCTCTATTAAAAGTTAAATCATCAGTAGTATTGACGTTCAATTCATTAACCGCTTCAAAATCTTGCAAATCATCACCAGCAATAACAACTCCTTCATTAGGTAAATCAAGTCTGGCATTCTCATTAGCTCTATACAAGGCAATACCTTGCTCCTTTTTCAATTGAGCTCTATATTGGTTCTTTACTGAGTTCCCCATGGCATTCCATGCCTCCATATCTGCAATTAAAATATTATGATATATTGGATTGTATGATCTTTGTTGTTGATTTAAAGAGTCCGGCCAATTTACAAAATCCTTTTTATATTTATTTTTAGAAATTTTACTTCTGAGGTAGACAGCGTGACCTTCTTCTCCCAAAAAATCTTTCAAAAATCGCCACTCAAAATCTGGCGTCTCTGCTAATAAATGAAATACATATTTTCTTTTATTTTCAACCGCAAAACTAAAATGGTATTCCTCTTTCTCATTTATGAGTATTGTAGATGTATGAAAACCAATTGTTTTCGGAATATAATTGTACGTAAATGCTTTACCTCCTTTTAAAGATTGGTTTTCTATTGTATCATTTCCAATCATTCCTATAAGCAGAAGCGACTCTGTAGATTTATTATTAATAATTAAGGGAACTGTATCACCTAAATAAACTTTTTCTGTGTAATCAATCGAATAGTTTTGTTGGAGGGTATCAGAATATTGCAAATGTTGATAGTAATCTGGATTGATCGGGGGCACATAACCTCTAACAAATAACGTATCTATAGAATAATCCAGCTGGTTAAAACTCTTACTATTAGAACGATTTTTATTTTGTAAAAGATGAGTTTTCTTATCCCAGAACAAGACTTCGTAGTCCGAAAACTTAGCGATATAGTCCGAAAGGCTTTTTGACACATTTTCACCCACTAATACTACAGATTTAAAAGGCTTTGCAACGGGAGTTGTGGGCCTTAAGTAAATGACATAAGCTGAAATAAGTGCAACTGATATTGCTGTTATCCTTAATACTCTATTTCTATTTTTACGTCTCCATTCCAAAACAGACAAAAATATACCTAGCACCATCAAAATTAAAAGGTGCCATGCCACAAAATCATATGTGAAGCTGATATCTGTCAATTTACTTCGATTGTAAATGTTGATGAAAAATTGATTTCAATTGTAACTGATTGGTTTTAACTCCTTTCAGTTCTTCTTCAGGAGCTGGTAAAACCTGCTCTAACATTAGTACAATGCGCTGAAAGGCACTATTTGAACCAGCTTGCTTGAATTGATTGATTCCAGTTAGTAATTTAGCGTACCTCACAGGGTTTTTAATCATTTCTTTAATTAAAACATCACTTAAATCGCTAATAAGTTCTTGTTTAACAAGCATATTGCTACCCTCTAATGCTAGTTTCATTTCAGTTGTGATAGACCGCAAATTTTCCCAAAACTGATCTGAATCAGCATTATAAGTTCCTGTATTTGGCTGTATAGATTTTAAATTTCCCGTTAAGCGTTTTTTGTCAGGCTCTAAAGGAGGAGGCTCAAAGCCCATGCGTTCCACGTATATGCGGGACGCTCTTTGTACCTCTTTGATGAGCTCTAATGCCCTATACTCGTATGGAAGGGCCATTTTAGGTTTATAGGTTCTTAGGTAGAGTTCTGCCTCCCACATATTAGCCAAAGCTTCTTTCAATTTTTGTTTCACATCTGCATCAAAGAAAGTTGCAATTTCTGAGTTATCATGAGCGTGCACATAGGCTTCTAACTCTGGTGAATTATATAAATCATTAGAAAAATTTCGATCATTGGGCTGCGCTCCAATCTCTTCATGGTCTGCATGGTTATGCCCTGAGTGATCATGATCCTCACCTTCATGGTCATGGTCATGGTCATCATGGCCATTCTGTTCACCAGCATCTTCACCCATACCACCCTTTACTTCATACTCCTCCCCAAGAAAAATGCCATATCGTAATCTTAGAATTTTCTGATCTGCTCCAATTTCATCACTCTTGTCCTCAAAGGCATTCCTTGAAAGCTTATTTTGATCTTTTATCAACTTTTCAGTATCAATAATGATTTGTCGTTGACTTTTAAAAAATTCGGGTTCAGTGGATAAGGCCAAGCCCTCAAATGCAACTGATTCCTGTTGTACAGTATCTTTTACTTCAATGAAATACACCTCTGATTTAGAAGTTTGAGCCTCTGGATATTTATTATCTAATACTTCAAAGTAAAAATAAAGCTCATCACCTGGGTCAAGACCTAAAGTATCTATTCTCAATCCATAATCAATATTTTGATTTCTATATCCTGAATTAAAATCAGGCATTGACCACTTTAATTCTCTGAATTTCACTGATTCACCATCTCCTTTGCTTAAAGTAGCTATAACATTTGCTTCCTTTAAACCATAATCATCACGCATTTGAAGCGTAATCTCGAAAGTTTCTTTCAATTGTTCCCAATCAATAACTACTCGGTTTTCATTCAAATTAGTGGTAACAATAGGTTTTTGATCCATTAATACTTCAAATACCATCAACTGATCATTCAAAATTGAATCCTCTTGCTGAAAATAAATCTGAAAAGCCGTAGCGTAATTCAACCAAAAATGCTTACTCCATTCTTTACCATTTTTGATAAAGGAAATTGTATCCTTTCCTTGTTGGATTATAAAGGGCTCAGCGACTCCGCCATCCACGGTGAAACTGACTTTACTACCTTCAGGAATTTTAAAATTCTTGTCCCATTCCCGTGTTTTCAAAGCGGTATAAGGAGGTGGGTCAATTATTATTTTCACTTCACCTTTTTTAAACTCTTTCCTTTCATTTGCGGTTAGGTTAGTAGTCTTTGCAATTTTTTTGGGTATTGAAATGGAGTTCAAGCCTTCATTAAAATTTTTAGATCCAAAATAAAGGATCCCTACGGAAAGAACAAAAATACCTATGAGTCGAGTCCATTTCTCACTTAAAGGCACTTTAAGTATGGATGGTAAACGTTTAATAATCCTTTGTTTTTGGATCCCCGAAAGAGCACTTTCATAGTTGTTAAAAAACAAATGCAAACTATACTCTAATTCAGGGTATAGTTGATGCATCCTTTTTCGTAAAGTAAATGTAGAAAAACTCCAGATTGAGCTCCAAACACTAACAATGGCTGCACTCACTATAAAAAGAGCAAAGGCAAATTCATTTTCCCAATTAATACTAAAATAGGATAAAACCCCTACAGAAACAATTGTAAGCGATCCACTGCATAATAGCAAAGCTCCTACCTGGGAAAACCAAAATTTCCAGTATAATAGATTCCAATATCGTCTAAAATTTTTATCCATTCCTTTTACGATAAAACAGATATCTTTCAAATACAATCAACAAAATAATAATCCAAAAAAGGGTTCTATTTTGGTCATCAAATGCATTGGAAACCAACTTTTTATCCAACTTTTCCCTCCTAATATTAGTAGTTTGCTCCAAATCGTTATAATTCCATACTGGAGTTCTAAATTGTGATATTTGCTCGCTTATGATTAACAGTAACTCATCATACAATCGCTTATCACCTAAATAATCTTCGGAAAAATAAATTGTTTTATAGGGCCAATTTTCAGATGTACTCCAATCATCATTGCCTTCCTGTTCAATAACAAACTGTAAAGGAATATTTTCTTTAAAAACTGAAGTAAACATTATGTCAGCAACCTCATCTTCCACTTCTTTAAAAACCATTGAAGAATTTACATATAAAGCATTGGCTTCTAACATTTTGATAATAACTAATTGCTGATTTTCTCCCACCTGATTGAATGTATAATAAATTGTGTCTGCCTGGTCGGATTCGTAGGATTGAGCTTCGTCACCGTTACTTTTATTAATTAATTGAAAATTAAAGGACAGAGGAGGAACAGCACCCCAAAAGTCTGAATCATTAAAATTATCAATCCAAATTAAAGAATCTATTTCTGAGTAGTTTTGTGACAATTCCTGCAAAAAATACCAGTGATTTAAGTAGGTGGAGGCATCTGTTAATTGTCTTCTTTCAAAAACTTTATATTCACTGTCATTGAAAGCATCGGGAATTGTTATACTATCACCCAGCACCAGCCACTTTTCCTTTTGAAGTTCATTGTTCCATTTAAATTGTGCTATCATCAACACGAGTAACAGCAAAAGTAACATTCTAAGTAACATCAAACCCGCATCAGTGAGTTGAATACTTCGTGATTGGGAACTAGATGATTCCTGCAAGAATCGTAAACTCCCAAAAGGTAAAATACGGGTTTTCTGCCAGCTCCATAAATGAATAATTAGCGGAATACACAAAGCCAGCAACCCCCAGAGCCATATTGCATTAGCAAAACTCATCAAGGTGCGAAATTTAGCAGGTTTAACAAATGCATTATTTCGTTTCTTAGTGGTTTTGCGGCATCTATCTGAAAGTAAGTAATAGCTTTACTGGCGCATAATAATGTAATTTTTTGGTGCCAATTTTTTAACTGTTCGCTATAGGAGCTTAAAGCTTCTTTCGTATTAATTTGCAGCGTTTTACCAGTTTCTAAATCCTTGAAACGGTAGTTATCTTTCTCAAAACTGAGAGTCATCTCGCTTTTATATAATAAATGGACAAAAACCAGTTTTTTGGTAGATAGTGACCAATCATTCAGCAACTTATTCAATTCATTTTCTTCTAAATAGCCATCAGATATGAAAAACACCATATTTTTAGCTGATTGGAATTGCTTAGGGAGCATTGCTTCATACTGAAAGTCGTTATTCGTCTCAGTTTTAATCACTTCATAGAGAAAACTTTCATAAGTGCGTGAATTGCTCTTAAAATTGAAAATTTGATATTTATCGTGCTGCTGTTGAGCTAAATAGGCCATAGAAGCTATAAAAGCTTTACTAGTATTAAATTTTGAGGCATTTCCACCTTCGAAATTCATCGACTCGCTCCTATCCAAGACAAAAATAAAATCATTCTGTCGTTCTACCTCAGCTTCTTTGATCATATAGTGATCAGTTTTTGCGAAATATTTCCAATCTAGCTGCTTTAGACTATCTCCTGGTGTATAATTTTTGTACTCTTTAAACTCGATGCCAAATCCTTTCCCTGGGCTTTGATGCATTCCAGATAAGACTCCATCCACTAAATGCTTAACATAAATTTGCAAAGCTTTGAGAGCTTCCAAATCAGTTAAGGAAAATATTTGCTGAATGTCTGTCATTTCAAATTATTAAATGCCCCAGTTAGCTTACCAAATCAGTAATTAAATTTATTACTTATTAAATGTTTTTAGTAAGTCATTAACTATTTGAGCAACCGATACAGACTCTGTACGTGCTGAAAAATTCATAACCACTCTATGCCTTAGTACGGCATGAGCTACTGAAACCACATCATCAGGTATTACGGCTAACCTACCTTCCAAAAACGCTTTGGCTTTTGCAGCCAAAATAATCGATTGACCGGCCCTAGGACCTGCACCCCATTCCACAAACTTAGTAACCATTTCATTACTGCTATTTTGTGGCCTTGTGGTTCTCACCAGTTCATTGGTTTTTTTGATGATACCTTCCTCAATGATTATCTCCCGCACCCATTTTTTAGCAGATAGTATGTCTGCATCAGTAAGCTGGGGTGTAAGGTCTGTAACTTTTGCTCCAGTGGTTTGTTGCAGAATCATTAACTCTTCACTTTCCGCAGGGTACTCAACTATGCTGTAAAACAAGAACCGGTCTAGCTGTGCTTCAGGCAAAGGATAGGTCCCTGATTGCTCAAGAGGATTTTGTGTGGCCAGAAGAAAGAAAGGTTTCGGGAGTTCATAAGTCTGGCCGGCATAAGTAACTTCTCTCTCCTGCATTGCTTCTAATAATGCAGATTGCGTTTTCGGAGGAGTACGATTTATTTCATCAGCAAGCAGAATGTGGCTAAAAATGGGTCCTTTATTAAATTGAAAAAAACGTTTACCGGTAGCCCTGTCTTCTTCCAATATTTCCATACCAATAATGTCAGAAGGCATTAAATCAGGTGTAAATTGAATTCTATGAAAATCCAAGTCCATCACTTTAGCCAGAGACCTTACCAGCAAAGTTTTACCCAAACCTGGTACTCCTTCCAACAAAATATGTCCATCAGCCAATAGGGCCATAAAAACCTCATCAATGACCTGCTTTTGACCAACGATCACTTTAGCCAACTCTGATTTGGCCAACTTAAACTTGTCGCTTAATTCTGAAATCTCATTTTTTGTCATTTCCGCTGTTTGTATTAAAAGTAGGTGTTAATTGAATAAGGCATACATTACAATGTTTACCCCAAATTTAGTATTATCCTGAGCCAACCATCGCTTATTTCTGAAATCGTAATCCCATTCGCAACCATAATCTTTATTACTATAGAGCACGCGAATTTTACCATCCTTAGTAATAGCTTTTAAATAATCATGCACAATATCATCTCCCCAGCCATTTAACTCTTGAGTGGTGGTGGGAGGGCCATCATCAAACTCAAAAAAACTGAAATATAAATCGTGGTTATTAGAGATTTTTGCCAAACCTTCATTACCATATATTTCAGCCATTTGATTTTCAAAAGATTTAGCAAAAAGCCCGTCTATATCATGATTGCAATCATCAACAAAAATAAACCCGCCATTTTGAATGTATTTCTCAAAATTCTCACGCTCCCTTTGGGTAAACTGTACCAATTTATGCCCGCTGAGGTAACAGAAAGGTGATTTAAATATTTCATCACTACTCAAAGCCACTACTTTTTCTTCTGTATCCACAGGAATATTTGTATATTCAATGATGGAATTTAGGAGATTGCTCGGCATTCTCTGGTCTACATTCCAATCACCTGATTCGTACTGCAAGCGTGTGAAGAAAAATTTATTCATTTCTGCTATTTTACGGCAAAAAGTCTGCCCTTACAACAGTAATTGTTGGAATTATATAAAAGGTTCCTTTGAGGTTTGAAAACGTTTTTTTCTGATGGTAGAAACCAAAAAAAACCCAATGATTATATAAACATTGGGTTTCAATAATATACGAAGATCTTGAAGTTTACTTTCCGAATGGATTAAACCCAGCCAGACCTCTTTTAGTGCCACTCATCTTATTCATGGTTTTCATCATTTTACGCATATCTTTAAATTGCTTTAGCAAATTATTGATTTCCTGCACAGAAGTTCCACTACCGTTAGCTATTCGTTGCTTTCGGCTGGCATTCATTAATTCAGGGTTACCTCTCTCCTCTTTTGTCATGGACCGAATAATAGCTTCAACAGGTACAAAAGCGTCATCATCGATATCTAAATCTTTTATTTGCTTACCCATTCCTGGTAACATACCCAAAAGGTCTTTAATATTACCCATTTTCTTGATCTGCTGTAACTGCGAAAGAAAATCTTCGAAATCGAACTGATTTTTACGGATCTTCTTAGACAAACGCTGGGCTTCGTCCTCATCAAAGCTTTCCTGGGCCTTTTCCACCAAGGAAACCACATCACCCATACCGAGAATTCGCTGAGCCATCCTGTCAGGATAAAACAGATCGATAGCCTCCATCTTTTCACCGGTACTTACAAACTTGATCGGCTTATTTACTACTGTTCTAATAGACAATGCGGCACCACCACGTGTATCACCATCTAATTTAGTCAGTACAACACCATCGAAGTCCAACCTTTCATTAAAAACCTTTGCTGTATTTACTGCATCCTGTCCAGTCATGGAATCTACCACAAAAAGGGTTTCAGAAGGATTAAGTGCTTTTTTCAATGCCTCAATCTCCTGCATCATGGTTTCATCCACCGCTAAACGACCTGCAGTATCTATGATTACAATGCTCTTCCCATTGTTTTTTGCATGTTTAATAGCATTATTGGCTATTTCAACTGCATTTTTATTTTCAGGTTCAGCATATACATCCACTCCAATCTGCTCTCCTAAAACCTTCAATTGATCAATAGCTGCTGGTCGGTAAATATCACAAGCGGCAAGAAGAATTTGCTTTCCCTGCTTTTTTAAACGGTTAGCCAATTTACCAGTAAAAGTGGTCTTACCAGAACCTTGCAAACCAGAAATTAAGATAGTGGCTGGAGACCCGGAAATAGTAATATCTTCCTGCTTCTCCCCCATTAATTTGGTCAGTTCTTCCTGGGTAATTTTGACCAAAAGCTGGCCCGGAGAAACTGCAATTAACACATCCCTACCCAAAGCTTCCTGCTTAATTTTATCGGTTACTTCTTTGGCAACCTTAAAGTTAACATCCGCATCCACTAAAGCTCTTCTTATTTCCTTTACTGTTGTGGCAACATTTACTTCGGTAATCTGACCTTGACCTTTCAGAGTTTTAAAAGCACGGTCTAATTTATAACTGAGGTTATCAAACATATCTTTATTCTAAATTTGTGGCAAAAATAAGAAATTAATTAAGGTTTACATGGGATTTGAACCACAGAATTTTTTAAATCCTATTTTTCCTTTTTCCTCTTCCAAATCAGCAGAGATCGTATAATACTCGCATGACTTGTTTAGTTGCCCGGTTAATCGGAAAGCTTCTGCCAGGTAGTAATTGGCTGAAGATAGCTCATCATTTTTCTTTAGAGCTTCCTGCAGCTGCCGAATAGCCTCAGAATACTCTTGTTTTTTAAGCGCTAAAAAACCTAAGTTTCTATAGACATAAGGGTTAGTTTCATCAATTGAAATACTCTGTCTTAAGTCTCGATAAGCACTTTCAAATTCTCCTAATAATGTAAAAATAAATCCTCTATTGTTTAGGAAATAAGGCTGATACTGATTGTAACTTATTGCCTTATTGACAGATTCCAATGCTCGATCATATTCCTCCTTTTCTGTCTGAATTAAGGATAATAAATTCCAGGCATTTGCTTCATCCGCATCTATTTCCAGAGCTGTCAGGGTATATTTCTCGGCAACTTCATACTGCTGCTGATAATAGAAAACAATCCCGATATTAGCGAATATCTCCGCATTAGTGGAATCAATGGAAGCCGCCCACATAAAAGCTTTTTTAGCCTCTTCATAATTTTTTAAGCCCACAAATGCTAATCCTTTTGCTATATAGACAAAGGCAGAATCCTCATAGGCTTTGAATACTGGTTCAAGGTCATCAAGAGCCCTGTAATACTCACCCGCCTGGTAAAATGCATTACTTCTGTTATAAAAAGCCCTGGTATAGTTAGGGTCTAGTTGCAGGGCCTTATCAAAAGCAGCAATAGCTTCATAGGTATTGCCATTTCTATATTGCGCCACGCCTTTTCCATTCCAGGCAGCTGCATTTTCAGGAACTAGTTCTATAGCATCCTCAAATAGTTCTATAGCTCTACGCGATTCACCTTTTTCCAGAGTAGCATAAGCTTTCTGAATCAGGTTTTGCTGTCGTTGCTCTTTGTTTGAACAAGAAGAAAATAATAAAACCGAGAGTATAAATAAATTTAAAATTACTGACCTCATATTTTAAAAAATGAGTTTGAAGCTCCCGCTAAATAGATTAATAAATGTTTGGTAAAATTACCTAAATTAGGATAAGGTTCCTAAAGTGAGTGTTAATAATGGAGTTAATTTTTGATAGCTTTAAAATCAAAAAGAATATTTCTTTTCTAAAAGTCGATGCGTGAAAAATGAAAGATTACTAGTAATTATACTAATGCACCTCGAGTTGGTATTGGCCTTGTCTATTACTCAGAAAACCAAAAGAATAGGTTTCATCGCCTTCTAAAGGTAATTGAATCATAAACCTTGAAAATTTACCAGGTTCAGACTCTACTTGAATACTGCCATGTAAAACCTGAACTGACTTGTGAACAATGTACAAACCTAAACCATTTCCTTTAGAATATTCAGACCCTCTATAAAACATTTCAAAGAGGTTATTTTTAATAGAATTCTCAACTCCTATACCATTATCATATAATATCATTTGTAATTGATCATTTTCCGTATAGGCTTTTAAAGAAATGCGGTAATCGCCATTATTTTTCACCAGGCAATAATAAATAGCATTTTCCAGCAAATTAGCTAACATTATTTCAATCAAATTAGGGATGGTGAAAATAGTAAGATCTTGAGGGCAGTCAATTTCCACTATCACTTTGTTTTTGTCAATAACTGATTTGAAATGATACAGAGTTTGAGCAATTATATCCTTCATATGAATTCTCTCAAATTTACCTGGCTGATGTATTTCGCTAATCAGACTCAATTTTTTGAGTAATCGATCCATGTCGTTATTGGTAGAAACCATTCTATCAATCACTTCACTAGGTTCTGGAGAAGTTGTATTGGCAATATTACATAAGCCTGCTATTGAGCACACTGGAGCTCTCAAATCGTGCGAAGCTCTGTACAACACGGTATCAAGTTCCTTAAAAGTTTCCTCTAGAAGTTTAGTCCGGTCATAAACAATATTTTCAAGGTTTTCATTGATTTCTTTCACATTGATATTGGCCTTAGTTAGTGCTTTTTTCTGCTTTCTCAATTTTAAGCTTGCATAGATTAAGAGCACAATTAATACTATAAACACCACAATAATGCCTAAAATTTGTAGAAGTTGCTTTCTATATGCCTGTTTTTCTTTGAGACGTTCAGACTCACTTAAAGATAATGCACCCTCAAGTTCCTGAATATCAAAAAACCTATCCTTCAAACTGGAAATAAGCTGCTGATAACTATTCTGATTCTTATAAAAAGCACTCTCATTAGCCACCAATAAATCTTCTAACTCGTTAATATCTTCTAAAATTTCTGCCCTTTGTTTTGTATTCAACTTGTCAAAACCTTTGGCTAATTTCTGATTTACCAAAGCAATTTTCTCTTCAAAAGCCATCTTCTGACTAATTAATACACCGGATTCTCTTCTGGCTTGCTTTTGTAAGTTTTTTATATCATCCTCTAACACCGTATTTTCTGATATATTTGCCATCATATCAGCTGAGGAAAGTTTAGTAGAGTCTGTTAATTTTCCAACTAAGGATTGAAATTTGGCATCGATCCTCTTTTTAACAGGTTCATCAAAATTCTCTATTTGATAGTTTTTGAAAATCGCATAAAAAATGGTCAGAGATTGAATAGAGTCTAACATAGATATATCAAAATTCTTGAAGTAGGAATTATCCAGTGCCTTGCCGGGCTCATTTCCACTCACATTTTGACTAAATCTCGTTGGATCTTTACTTTTTTCTGCAATTAAAACATATTCTCCCTTATCAAATCTAAGTTGTTTGGAAGTATAACCAGAGATGCTGAATTGTTCAGGATTTTTAATCACCTCCCCCAGCGCAAGGGGCAATTCGATATAGCCTTCAGAATTGGTGGTTGCCTCAATTGTTTTATTACCTTTATAAGTTACTTTTAATGATTTTAAACTTGTACCATTCGGCATATTAACTGCAATTGGAACTTTCCGGAAGCTTTTCTTTCTGACGATAATTTCTAAGGTGCCTTTGCTTAAATTCCAAGATGCTATTTCAAGGGTATTGTTTTCTGTTTGGATTGAACGAATAGGTAATTCCTTTGCATCCAGTTCAATAAAAGCGGTTCCCTTTTCATTAATATAGAAGAAGTCATTATTGTTTATGGAGATGCTGATATCGCCATAAGGTACAAGTTCATTATTGAAAGCTTTTACCTGGATTTTCTGAATATCTTGCCCCTGTGTGGAGAAACTAGACAATATAAATACTCCCACTGTAAAGAGGAAAATCAGGGATTTACTATGGTTGAATGATATTAATTGGACTCCACAGCGCTCTTTTCTCATCTCTTATCCTTAATTAGAAACCGTTTTAAAATCATCGTTTACTACCACGATATCGTATCTGTCGTTTTCCTTCTTATGCTTAGGCACTTCGAAACTTACAATTCCTTCTATACCATCACCTACTACTCGTACCTTATATTTGCTATAATAAGGCACTATCATTTTAAAAAGTCCTTCATTATCTGAAATTGTTTCTGCTACCACTAAATCCTTTACATCATCAATCAGAGAAAGTGTAACATTTGGTAATGGTCTAAGTTCAGAAGAATCCATCCAATTATGTTCAATAAATTTAAGAATACCTGTAACTGTTAATGGATATGGTTGCAAATCCATTTCAAATTCATAAATATTATCGTTGTAGCCACCATTTTTACGATTAGAGGACAGGTAGCCTGAATTGTTAGTTGTATCAATGGAAAAACCAAAATCATCATATCCAGAATTTATGGGGAAACCCATATTTTCAACCTCTTTAAAATTTCCATTTACAGAGGCTAGCTTAAAGATATCTAATCCACCAAGTCCTGCGTGTCCATTTGATGAAAAATATAAGCTCCCATCCTGATGTAGGTACGGAAAAACTTCATTCTTCATTGTGTTGATATCTGATCCTAGATTGAGAGGCTTACTCCACCCTGAATCAGTGAGATTTGAAACATAAAGATCCATTCCACCCATTCCCCCTGGAATATCTGATGAAAAATATAAAAGGTTCCCTTCTTTATTTATGGAAGGATCTGAATTGCTATAAGTTGTACTATTAAAAGGAAAATCCCCCTTAATCTTCCATTTTCCTTCCACCCGTTCTGCAAAATGTAATTGCAATGTCCTGAGCTTACCTAATGCTTTTTTTTGGTTTGAACTTACAAAAACCATTTTATTTCCATCTTCATAAAAGCAAACCGGACCTGTGTGAAAATCAGATTGAAAAACTTCATCAAAATTACTGACAGAACCATACTCCGTTTTATTGATATCGAGAGGGTCTTTAAGAATTGGGGAAAAGTACAACTGATAAAACGAAGAGTTTGTAGTTGCATCTACTTTCCTAATTAATTTTACTTCTTCACGATTGGAAGTGAATACAATTCCATTTTTATAAGGAACAGCTGATAATTCACTTTCATATGTATTAAAAGGCAATTCTTTGACAGTGTAAAATACAGAGTCTTCAAAAAGATACTGCCTGTTGCTCAAGCGCCATATCTTTTTTATAAGTAGCTCGTTTTCTGAATCTTCTGATAAGCATTTCTCATAATATTTTATAGCTTTTTCATAATTGCCAGTTATGGATAATGCTTCAGCATAATAAAACAAATCCGTTGTAGATAATTCTCTTCCTGAAGCAGTAAATTGCTGATAGACTTTAACTGCTTTATCATAATTTTTAATAAAATAGTAACATTTAGCAATCTTCAGTGAAATCTCATCATGCATATTTTTCTTTCTTGCCGCTCGTAAATATCCATCCAAAGCTGATTGATAATGCTGTTCCATAAAATCTAAATCGGCCTTCTTTAAATCGTTACGAAATAGATCTGTTACAGAATCTTGAGCATCCATCGTAAATGAAAACACCATTCCTACAATGAACAATAATATACATTTAATGGGCATTATGTTCCTCAACTCAATTCTCATCTTGGTGAATCTACATTAGAGTGCTTGAATTTAAAAATATATCGTCCCATCAATTCATGCGAACCTGTTGCAATATCTGACAAATTACCAATTGCATAATCATAAGCATAGCCAAATTGTAATTGTGGAGTAACCTGCAATCGTAATAAAAAATCTACAGATTCCTTTTTTCTATAAGAAGCACCGATTGAAACCACCTTTTTAAAAGTGACGAGCAAGTTTAAGTCGTAGGAAATGGGCAGGCCAGGTAAATATTTAACCAAAAAACCTGGCTGTAAATCAAGAACAGGACTTACATCTAAACTATATCTCATAAATAAAAAATGATTTACTTCTTTGAATCCTGAGGCATAATTTTCGTCCAAGGAAACCTGGTTTGGAATTATTTCAGGTATGGAGTACCCAATATGTAAATTAGGTGTTCTATAATAGAAGCCTAAACCTACGTCAAAAAATGTTTCTGATACCGGAATATTGTTTAGTCCGGGATCCATTGTTCCCGAGGTAAGTGAGCCATAATCAGAATTACGGGTATGAATACCAGCCTGCAAACCAAAAGATAATGTTTTTTGGAATCCTACAGGCAGATGGTAAGCATAATTTGAAGCAATATTAAAATTACTGTGTACACCAATTTTTTCATGATGTACCATCAAACCCACTCCAATTTTCTTTTCATGAAATAAAGTATGAGCTGAAAATGTTTGTGTTTTTGGAGCTCCATTTATCCCTGTCCATTGATTTCTGTTAATAAAAGTTAAACTTAAGGCTTCATCCGCACCAACATAGGCTGGATTAATAACAGAGCCATCATACATATATTGTGTGTATTGCACCCTTTGTTGTGCATGCAATTTATTTGAACATAGGGTAAATCCTCCCATTACGCCAAGTATAAAAACAATAATAAATTGTATCTTCCTTTTCTGCATTTTAACGAATTAATTCAAGGAAGCCACTCCTTTTCACTACTGATGATTCAAATTCTACTGTAATAAAGTAGTAGTAAGTACCCGATGGCACTAAATTACCATTTTTATTACTTCCATTCCATACTGTATTTTCATTGTTATATCCTCTTGCGCGGTAAATTTCACTACCCCAACGATCCACTATCGTTACAGAGTTTTTTGGAAAATTAGTAATCTCATCAATAATCCAAGTATCATTATCACCATCTCCATTAGGAGTCATTAATTCATTTACTGTAAAATCAATTTCTGCCAGTTTCACGTTTACCATAAAAGAGCAGAACTGGATATTTTCTCCATTCACTTCATAATAGTATTGAACCTCTGTAGTACCCTCCATGAACAAATCACCAGGAGAATAATTGCTTTCTATTATAAGATCCGCACATTCCAGTGAAACTTTAGGCTCTTCCCAATCATATGGCACACCTTGCCTCTCAAATTGTTCTAATTCTACATCTTGTGGACAATTTTCTATAAGTGGTTCAAAATTATTTCTAACTGTAACATTGAATGAGCAAACAGTTTCATTTCCAGAGGGATCCTTAGTAGTATACATCACTTCCGTACTTCCAATTTCAAATCTTGTCCCGGACTGAAAATTACTTAAAACCTCACCTGACAGTTCACAATTCTCAGAAACCTGTGGACTTTGCCACTCTACTACAGCAGTACATGTAGCATCTGCAGCAATAATTATGTCCTGTGGGCATCCAGTAAAAATAGGAGCCTGATCATCTACCACTTCAATTTCAAAAGACTGAGTAATTTCATTGCCATTGGTATCTGAAGCTTTATAAGATACTGTACTGACACCAACGTTAAATATATCACCAGATTGAGGTGACCCAGCAAGCAATTCAATAGTAGTATTGCTACAGTTGTCTTGTGCTACTGGCATTACCCAGTCTATCGAGGATTCACACGAATTCCCCACTGAAACCCTCATATTTTCGGGGAATGTGGTAAATACTGGAGGCACATCATCTATTACAATTACTTTAAAACTTCTGGAAACCGAATTTCCTTTTTCATCTGTTGCTATGTATTCCACAGTTTTACTACCTAAGCTAAATGTATCACCAGACGAATTGGTTCCCTCAAGATCAACATTTTCGCCACAATTATCTGCTGCACTTGGTAAATTCCATTCTACCACTGCTTCACAATTTTCATTAGCGGATACCGTAATATCATTTGGGAAAGTGTAGAAAACAGGAGGTGTATTATCTGATACTATCACCTTAAATGAGCTTTCTGAAGTATTACCACTATTATCTCTTGCTGTATAAATAACTTCAGTAGTGTCCAACGGGAAAGCACTCCCTGATTCACGGTTGCTGGAGAACTCCACTACTTCACAATTGTCAGTAGCATTAGGTAAAGACCATGTAGCTACAGCAATACAATTATTATTAGCCGTTAGCTCAATAGTTGACGGTATATTGGTGATATCAGGTGGGATTTCATCAATTACGGTTACAGCAAATGAATCAGCAATAATATTATTACTAAGATCCCTTGCAAAATAATTGATGTATCTGGTACCTAATTGGAATGTTTGATTGTTACTTGGAAATGGCAGGACAAAGCTTGCCGGACCACAATCATCAACCACTGTAGGGTGGGTCCATGTATAATCAACAGTACAATTGGAAATTAAGGACAATTCAATATCTTGAGGTAAATTCACTAATTCAGGAGGTATCTGATCAGTGTCCTCAGGTTCACAGCAAAGTGGGCCACTGATTGGACTTGCAGCCTCCAAGACTTTTAAAGTTCCATTTCCGAATTCCTTTCCTAGTTTAAATTCATTACAGTTTGTTAAAATCACAATTTCATCACCGACAGGAGCAAAAATTAGATCATAAAAGCGAATAGCTATGTAGTTGTTCTGAAAAGGCTCATTGAAAGGTGTACTGTTGACAACAATATTATCACCTGTCAAAAAGCCAGTTTTTATAATTCCACCACCATCTCGTATAGTATATGATCCAATAAGCCCAGTTTCGCCATTAAATTCAAAAACTATTCTACTAATACCTTCTTCACAGGGGGCGCATCCTACTTCATCAATACAGGCACAAGATTGAGCCCGTACATTTTCCGGAACCGCAATCATGAGAATTACGACACCAATAACTTTTAACCTATTAATCAATATGGTTACGCACTGTATAAACATAATATAATTCGCAATAAATATAATTATTTAAAGCCTCTTCACTCTTTCAATCTACAAGTATAGTAAAAATACCCGAAAATATAGTTAAGTATTTGTTAAGTTCAAAATAAGTCTAATTTACCTATAGTATTATATTTCAGATAAATAGCTACTTTTGTTAAAGCTTTACTTAAAACTTCCAAGATTTTCGATGAATCCTCCTGATTACTCCGTGAATATTAAGTCACTTATTAATTATAAAAGAATTTAAATATCCAAAATGATTTGTGATACTAAAGCATTGAAAATTAAAATAATGTCATTAGTTAAATATTATTGAGCAGCACGGAGAAATTTGCTTTCAAAGTCCCTATCTTAGAATTATTGTGTAATAGTACTATTTTAGCTTTAGAGTAAGTTCATATCCTTGCAAATCTCTCAATTGCTTAATGAATTTTAATTTTGTAAGAATGTTTAAATCTGAGCATACATTCACTGAGAGGTGACCGGCTTCGGAGACAATTTGGTGTCCTAGTCATGGTTATTCCTTACTAGATACCTTTCCATCCTTCTGACCCTTACTTTGATATTTCAAAAGCAGCAAAAGTTTACTTATGTCGTTTAAATAGCACTTTTTATATTTAAAATAGACCGTGTAGTAGTTGAAGGGGTATTAATTATAAGTTTATTAACATGACGCATTTTTGATGTAGTATTTCAGAGATATATGTCACTTAGATTTAATAGAAGCCGTTTTAGTTTAAGTTTTGTATTTCAGCACACTGCAATGATGTAATTTTGATGTAGTAGTAATTTTGAGAAGGAGTTGATAAGTTATGTACTTGTATCTGCAAACGTTTGCAATATTTCTAATCAAAACTATGATATTATGTTTACAAAATCACAAAATTCTTTATTTACAACTCTAAAATACACTATTTTATTAGTGATATTAGGAGTAATACAAATTAATCTCACCTTGGTTCAGGCACAAGTTGGATCTGTACTTTGGGAAGATAATTTTAACACGCTCAATAATGAAGTATGGGTACCTGATATTGGTGATGGCTGCGATCAAGGTCTCTGCGGTTGGGGAAACCAGGAATTGCAATCGTACCAGGCAGACAATGTATATATTGGAGATGTGCCTGGTGAAGCTGGAAATAAAGCTTTAATTTTAGAGGCTAGAAATGAGAGCGCAGGGTCCAGAGCCTTTACTTCTGGGAAAGTCACCACGAGCGGAAACTTAGCCATCCACTACGGACTCATTGAGGTGCGCGTTCGTGTTCCGGATCTACAACAAGGATTATGGCCTGCAGCTTGGCTTTTGGGAACTTCTAATTTAGCTTGGCCTGCAAAAGGAGAAATTGACATTATGGAAATGGGATTCAGTCAGGAAGGCAGAAACCAACAACTCGAGCCTAATTCAACTACTAACAATTATGTAGGAGCCAATGCATTTTTCCCTATTCCAGGTGGCGGGGCAGGAAATATTGCATTTGATGTTGACTACAACCAACCTTACGTAGCAAGTACACCTTTAAATGACCGGTTTGTCACCTACAGAATATATTGGGAACCTACTCAAATTAGGTTTACTGTAATAGATGGAGGAGCAGAATATGAGCTTTATACTGATCCACTTCCAATTGATCCTGAAGGGGTAACAGCAGCGTTTTCACGTCCTTTTTATATGCTTTTAAATTTAGCTGTAGGAGGCACATTGCCTGGGGTTTTAAACAATGCAGGAGTTAGCGCTCCTCTGCCAGGAAAAATGTATGTGGATTATGTGAAAGTTTCTGAATGGAATGGTTATGGAAGTGTGGAATTGAATTACAGCGACTTAACACCTGAATCTGGGGAATTTGGCGTTTTCACAGATGATACTCCGACTAATAATGAATTAGTTTTTGGCTCCGATGCTGAAATTTTTGTTTGGGGGGAAACTATGGAAGAGGGAAATATCGCTCCTGCTGAAGGTGAAAACGTGATAGCCTGGAATACAGCTAATGCCAATAGCTGGTTTGGTGGTGGAATTGTAGCTGTAAATGGTAAAGACATGTCTAACTACGTTGAAAACGGAAGCCTTAAATTCAAAATAAAGATTCCTGGTAATGTATCTTTTAGAATAGGGATTACTGATAATTTTACCAATGAAAAATATATAGAATTTCCAGCCGGAGAAACGAAATATGGTTTAGTTCGAAATGGAGAGTGGGGCCAGGTAGAAATTCCCTTTTCTGATTATGAAGGTTTATTAGCATTTCAAAATATTGGTTATATGTTTGCCATCACCAGTGTAGACGGAGCGCTTCCAGCTTCCACCTTTCAATTTGCAATTGATGATATAGTATGGAGCGATGGCAATACCAGTAATCCACCAGCAGTAACAACTATTTCTGTTACTCCGAAAAATGCAACATTTTCAATTGGTGCTACGCAACAGTTTCAGGCAAATGTGACTGATCAATTCGGAAACCCAATTGCTACACAGATAAACTGGAGCGCGACAGGAGGAAATATCAATCAAAACGGATTATTTACTGCTACTACAGCAGGAAGTTTCTCTATTACTGCTTCTGCTAATGGAATTACGGGAAATGCCTCTGTTACAGTTGAGGAGTTGGGCAATATCCAACAAATTCCTGGTATTGTAGAAGCGGAAGACTATGATGATGGTGGTCAAAACTCAGGATATTTTGACACTACGGCAGGAAACACCGGTGGAGCATTCAGAAATGATGACGTTGATATTGAGAATACAGCTGATGCTTCAGGTGTTTATAATGTTGGATGGATAGAGGCAGGCGAATGGTTGCAATATTCCATAAATGCAAATGCAGCATCTGAAGTATATGATTTTACTTTTCGTGTTGCATCACCAAATGGAAATGGCCAATTTTATCTGGAAATTGACGGCAATGTTGTTACCAATGTAATAACGGTGCCGAATACAGGGTCATGGAAAAACTATGTTGACGTTGATGTCAATGATATAGCTGTAAGTCAGGGATTTCACAATTTACGAATCCAGTTTGTTAGCTCAGGTTTAAATTTGAATTATATGGAGGCTGCAGCAACAATTGTTGGTAACTCTGGTTGTAGTCAATTGTCAGCTAATGGAGATTTCTCAGTGGAGATTTCAGAAGAAAGTAACAACCCTACCCTTACTTTTATACCTGAAAGACCTGGTGTGGGTACTCCTACTACTATATTGTATTATAGTACAAATGAAAACGCAACATTTCCTGGTTATGGAGTCAGTGCCAATAATCCATTCCAAATCAATGCCAACCAAGGAGAAACAGTTTACTATTACTTTACCTATTCGTTGCCTGAAGGAGGAGAAAATAATACCGCTGGCAGTAAGCAAAGCTTTGTGATAGGGAATTGTGCATCTGGCAATGCAAGAAATACTGTTTTGGCTAATAACAATCAATTTACTCATCTGGTTAAGGCATATCCAAATCCAGCAAAAGAATATGTTACGGTAGAAATAGAAGACAACAAGCTATTCCAAAACCTGAAATTATATTCAGTACATGGTAAAGTTATTAATCAAATAAATATCGATGGCAAAAAATCTGTTCAATTGAATACCAATGCTTTACCTGCAGGGTTATATTTTATTGAATTATCAGGTAAACAGGGACAACATTCCATAAAAATCATTAAATAAAATTGATGTAAGTGCGTAGGAGAATTATTAAAAAAGGGCTGCAATGTGCAGCCCTTTTATTTTTTCTTAAACTTTGTACTAAAATGTAGTTGTAAACTAATTTTGAATATGTTGTTTACTTTCATTTTGAAAGCTTTTAACCAACTAAAAGCTTACTTTTTTTCATACAAATTTGAAGGCCAACTATCATTGCTTGAATTGACGTCAGGCAAAATTCTATCCGGGTCAATAGTTACAGATTTTACTTCCTTAGAAGAATTAATCATATGATTCCAGCTATTACCTCTTTGCCAGATTTCTACAGGTAATTCCACAATTTCTTCTGTTCCATCTTCATAAACAACCTTCATTTTTACTGGCATTGGTATCTCCCCTTTATTGCTTAACACTACAAGAGTTCTACCCTGATAAGGATAAACTCCGCCTATGGCTAAATCAATATTTCCATTTCCATAAAACCAAGTTTTCCAGAACCATGATAAATTCTCACCCGCAACGTTTTCCATCGTATTAAAGAAATCAGAAGGAGTCGGATGTTTATAGGCCCATCTTTCAATATATGCAGTAAAAGCATTATCAAATCTTTCATGACCCAAAATATACTCTCTTAAAACCAATAAACCCATTGCTGGCTTCATGTATGCAATCATTCCTAAATTTCTGGTATTTACTACATCCGGGTAAGTAGCAATCGATTCTCTTGATTCACTTGTCAACCAATTAGTATACTCTCTTGTCTGATCTAAATCATCCTCATATTCCCCTTCATTAAATTCTTCTGAAGAATAAAAATTGATAAAAGTATTGAAACCTTCATCCATCCATGCATATAATCTTTCATTGCTACCAACAATCATGGGGAACCAGTTATGACCAAATTCATGGTCAGTTACACCCCATAATGATTTCTCTTGTGAATCATAACTACAAAAAGAAACACCTGGATACTCCATTCCTCCAACATTTGAGGCCACATTAACTGCTGCAGGGTACGGGTAAGGGTACCATTTTTTTGAATAGTGCTCAATAGATGCTTTGGTATATTCAGTCGATCTTCCATAACCGTTATCTCCATCACTCTCTTTAGGATAAGCAGATTGTGCTATAGCTGTTTTACCTCCTGGCAAATTAATTCTTGCAGCATCCCATATAAAAGCTTTTGAGGTTGCAAAGGCTACATCCCTGGCATTTTTAATCTTGAATTTCCATGTTGCAGTTCCGGATTGTTTAGGACTGGTTTTAGATGGATCTCCAACTTCATTAGCAGTGATAATATGAACGGTAGTATCGCTGTTTGCAGCTTTTTTCATTCTGTTTTGCTGTTCCGAAGTTAGTACCTCACCAGAGTTTGTTAATTCACCAGAACCTACAACAATATAATCATAAGGCACTGTAATATTGTATTCAAAATCTCCATACTCCAGATAAAACTCACCGGCACCCAAATAAGGTTCTACATTCCATCCCTTAACATCATCAAAAACAGCTAGACGCGGGTACCATTGTGCCATTGAGTAAATAGTTCCATCTTCTACCTTTAATTGTCCCATTCGATCCATTCCTACGGTCGGAATATTGTACTGAAAATTCATGGTAATGGTAGCACTGCCACCTTTAGCTTCAACGGGCTCATTAAAAAACACCTGCATTCGGGTATCATTTATAATATGCTTACTGGAAACCGTGCTTCTTCTACTACTTTTTGCCTCCAGATTGCTGATTTCGTAACCACCATCCATATCACCAGTATATCGGTTGCCCTGAATAGGGGTTGTGAGAGTTCCTCTCGACTCTTCAGTAAATCTATTCTGCTCCATTTGCAACCAAATAAACTCCAATGTTTCAGGGCTATTATTAGTGTAAGTTATACTAATAGTTCCTGCCAATAAATTATTTTCAGGATCAATGGAGGCATTTATTTTATAATCTGCTCTATTTTGCCAGTATTCCGGACCTGGCTTGCCTGAGGCTGAGCGATCAAGGCTACTGGAACGGTCTCCAAAAGATTTAAAAACATCTTGTTGATTTGAGTCTACTTCCTGAGCTGAAGCAGTCCATATTCCGCTTAGCACCAAAAAGAAGCAAATTTTAATTATTCTCATAAAAATTTAAGTTTTGATTAATACATAAAACACGAATTTAATAAAGTTTTATTTCTTCACGCAACTATATTATTTTAATGGTTGAACAGATCAAGCCAACTAATTAGTTACCTCTATAATTCTACAAGTATAAAATTAATAATGTTCCGTTCGTAGCACTATAGCACTAGCTGAACTTTTTGAGTAGCATTTCATTTTTTTTAGAGCAAAAATCAATACTCCGGACCTCAAGCAACGAGCTACATCATAACAAAAAATAGAAATACAGGAGAGTTATGAGGTGAAGGGAATTTCAACAATAAAATTTGATCCTACAGAATTTGTTCCAGGCTCGTACCTGACCTCTCCATTAATTAATTCTACATACCTTTTCACCAAGGATAAGCCCAACCCAGTAGAACTTTCGCCAGCAGTAGGTTGTGCACTTAACTTTGAAAACTTTTTAAATAGTTTATCTTCTTCATCGGGTGAAATACCAGGCCCTTGATCAATAAATTCTAATTTAATCTTCTCAGCCTTTTTAGATAAACGGATTGTAATCTCTCTATGAGTTGGAGAGAACTTTATCGCATTGGATAATAGGTTTTCAAAAATAAGGTTGAGATAAGTTTTGTCTGCGGTAATCAAGTACTTTTCATCTTTAGTGAATAAATGAATTCTAATATGTTTTCTATTAGCCAGTTCTTGCATTTTGTAATTCAATTGCTGCACTAATGGTATTAAATCCATTTCTTTCATGTCAACATTTAAATCTTCATGCTCTGACTTATCCATCTCTAACACTTTGTTCACCAGGTTTTCAGCTCCCAAAGTAGTTTTAAGGATAAGCCTTTTATATTCTTCCATATCTGCCTCTGATGCTTTCATCTCCATTAGCTTTACTAAACCTTTAATATTATTCAAAGGACTTCTTAGATCATGGGCTAAAATCCGTATAACATAATCCTTTTCATCTATTAAACCAGATAATTTTTCCTTCTGATCAGAAATTGTTTTGGTTTGGTCTGCAAGCAATGCATTTTGATTAGCCAATTGTACTAATGCCTTTTTCTGGGTGAATTCAAAAACCAATGCGATAAAAAGTATAATCAGCAATAAACCAGGGTATATTGTGGTTAACCACTGCGCTCGCATACTTATATTATAACCAACGGGATATTTATACCCGTAAATTGCGCCAACTCCAATTACAATCATTACTATGAAGCTGACAAGTCCCCAAAAGTAAGCGGATTGTCTGTTTACTATCAATAAAGCAAGAATGGGAATGGAAATAATCCATGGATATAGTGCTGATTCTATGCCTCCTGAGAAGTAACTGAGTGCAATAACAGCAAAGGCACCTAATGCAATATACACATTGCCTAGCAAGTTTATTGATACCCTTGTTTTTACAAAGAATGGGAGAAGTAGAAAACCTACAACATTAGAGATCATCAGGTATAAGCCAATGGCATACTCAAAGTATATACTAAGAAATAAATAATTGAGTGAAAATAATGAAGTGAGTAAAGATCCCCGAACTAATAGTCGCGCCCTTCTTAACGATTCCTGCTGTTCAAACCTGCTTGGATGAATAAAATAATCAAATTTCTGAAATATGCGCATAAAAAGTGTAAACCTATATCTGTAGGTTTTGCTAAATACCTAATAAATTCATACTTAGCAATCATTAAATAATTATATCTGGTTAAGCATTCGATAAACAAAGTTAAAAAAGCCATAAAACTGTTCTACTTCAATTGCAGCTGTGAAATACAGACAACCCAAGTTCATTGTATCAGGAGTAAGTCATCGCATATAATAAACATTGCTCCTCGGAAATTCGATACCAATTGCGACACAAATTTTTGCCCCAATCATGGTTTATCACATTATTCAATAGCATTGAAATATTTCCTCTTTAAAAAGACATTATAAACTTTAATGAGGCTTTTCAAATTTCTATCTTTGCCTCAATTCAAAAATTACAAAACCGTAAATAATCTATGAAAAATATAGCAGTAATTGGTTCAGGCACCATGGGAAATGGCATTGCACATGTTTTTGCACAAAATGGATTTAAAGTTTCTTTGGTAGACATTAATCAAGATGCCTTGAATAAAGCGATAGCTACTATCGAAAAAAACCTGGATCGGCAGGTGAAAAAGGAATTAATTGACGAGGCTAAGAAAGCTGATACATTGCAGAATATTAAAACATATTCTAAAATGGAAGAAGGTGTTGCTTTGGCTGATTTGGTAGTGGAAGCTGCAACTGAGAGAACCGATTTGAAACTGAACATATTCAAAGAGCTGGATGCAATTTGCGATGAAAAAACCATTTTTGCATCCAATACCAGTTCAATTTCTATTACAAAAATTGCATCAGTCACTAAAAGACCTGAAAAAGTTATTGGAATGCACTTTATGAATCCAGTGCCAGTAATGAAGTTGGTGGAAGTAATTAGAGGTTACAGCACATCTGATGAAGTAACTGAAAAGGTGATGGAGCTTTCTAAAAAATTAGGTAAAATACCTGAAGAAGTAAATGACTATCCCGGTTTTATTGCGAACAGAATATTAATGCCAATGATCAACGAAGCTATTTACAGTTTATTTGAAGGTGTTGCCGGTGTATCAGAGATTGATTCTATTATGAAATTAGGCATGGCTCACCCGATGGGGCCTTTGCAATTAGCTGATTTTATAGGACTAGATGTATGTTTAAGTATTTTGAATGTATTACAGGATGGTTTAGGCGATCCAAAATACAGACCATGTCCCCTATTAATAAACATGGTACAAGCTGGTAAATTAGGTGCCAAATCAGGAGAAGGTTTTTATACTTACAGACATGGTGCAAAAGACTTAGTAGTGGCTGAACGCTTCCAAAAATAATGGAAGGTTTAAACCCTGAAATTTTAAAGGATTTAATTAGAGTGAAGATGCCCTTCGGTAAGTATAAGGGCACTTTGCTTTGTAACTTACCTGTTTCCTACCTGGAATGGTTTAAAAGAAAAGATGGATTTCCTGCCGGAAAACTTGGTATGCAACTGGAAACGTTATGGGTAATTAAAACCAATGGACTGGAAGAACTGCTGCATCCATTAAAAAATGGGACATTAAGGAGATAAATTACTTTCATGTCTAAATACTGGCTAAAACCTAGTTTGAAATCTGCATTACTAAAGCTAACCACAGAGCTTCAATAATGCAGATTAGTTATTTTATTTAGCTATCAATTGGTTTCTAAAATTTGGAATAATTCATCCAATTTCGGAGTTAAAATGATTTCGGTTCTTCTGTTTTTTTGTCGACCAGTTGCAGTTTCATTTGATTCTTTTGGAGCATACTCCCCTTTTCCAGCTGCCGTAACCCTCTGCGG
Source organism: uncultured Cytophagales bacterium (assembly GCA_963803685.1). Classification (GTDB taxonomy): domain Bacteria; phylum Bacteroidota; class Bacteroidia; order Cytophagales; family Cyclobacteriaceae; genus Marivirga. Next base: position 3,882,722 of record CAWDNW010000001.1, on the reverse strand, counting down.
GGATGCTCCATTTTCTGTTAATATTTTAACAATTGATGTAGCTCTCAACACACTTAAATCCCAGTTGTCTTTAAGGTATTTGTTACTTCCACCAATTGGAACATTATCTGTATGGCCTTCTACCACAATATTTACATCATTATTGTCCTTCAGCACTCTTGCTAATTGCTTTAAAGCATTTACTCCTTTTGGATCTACCACAATACTACCGGAATTAAATAAAAGTTGTTCCGCAAGAGAAACATATACTTTGCCATTTTTGACCTCAATGGTTAAATCATTTTCTTTAAAATTTAAAAGGGCTTCACTCACTTTTTGACGTAAAGCCGAAACTGCAGCATCCTTTTCTGCCAAAACACGTTCCAATTCTTCCACTTTTGCTTCCCTTTCTTGCAGATCAGCTGCCAGCTCTTCATTTCTTTGAGTAGAGATCGCCAAATCAGTTTCCATCTGTAGCAGCAATTGCTGCTTTTCAGCCAAATCTTTATTGAGTTTCCCGCTGCTGCCAACTAAATCAGAATAGTAGTTATTTAATGTCGCGTATTGATTGCGCAATGAATCAAGGCTACTTTGAGAAGCTTTGTAGGCATCTTTCGCTTTATTTAAAGCCGCCGTTTCTTCTGCTAATTCATTTTCTAAAGATTCAATCCTAGATTTCTTAGTCACTAAATCTTCTTCTTTCTCCATTAACTCAGCCTCAAGCTGAACTTTTTCTGATAGTAAAACGTCATATTTTTTTTGTGTTACACATGCGGCACTACTAAGAGTTATAACTGCCAAAATAATAATTCTAAAATTCATAGTTGTTAAATAAGATTGTTTCGCGAAGATAACGGATATTTTAGCTTAAGGATATATGTTTTATCTTTAAGATAATAATTTATTACTGCCGTTTTTTAGAATCTAATTAATATTTTGTTTTATGAAGAAATTAATCGTTTTAACTGGTGCAGGTATAAGTGCAGATAGTGGTATCCCTACATTTAGAGGTGCAGATGGACTTTGGGAAGGGCATGATGTAACAGCAGTGGCCTCACCGGAAGGATGGAAAAAAGATAGAGCTTTGGTCCTTAATTTTTACAATCAGAGGAGGAAAGCCGTAAAAGCAGCGAAGCCTAATGATGGTCATCAAATATTAGCTGAATTAGAAGACTACTTTGATGTACATATCATCACTCAGAATATTGATGATTTACATGAAAGGGCTGGCTCTTCTCAGATATTACACCTACATGGAGAAATAGGAAAAAGTCAAAGCACTGCAGATCCTGACTTAGTGTATGAAATAGAAGGATGGAAATTGAACGAGGGCGATTTATGTGAAAAGAAATCGCAGTTAAGACCTCATATTGTATGGTTCGGTGAAATGGTTCCAATGATTGAACCTGCTGCTCGTTTGATGGCTCAGGCCGATATTTTGTTAGTGGTGGGAACTTCATTACAGGTATATCCCGCTGCCGGGCTAATACATGAGGTCCAATCAGGCACTCCTATTTACGTAATAGATCCACATACACCTGCATATTACGGTAAAGAGAAGATTACAGCTATTCAAAAATCAGCTGCTGAGGGAATGAAGGAATTAAAACATCAATTAATCCAACAAAGTTGAGCACTAGCTACCTTTTAATATCATTATGTAACATTATCAAAAATGGAGTTATAGAAGATTCTTTAAATTTTTTACACCTAGATATTTATCGACTGTGAAGCCTTCTGCATACTTTACCCCTATTGTCTGACCAAAATCCATGGCCCTGGCCTCAATCATCTTCATAAAACCGGGACTGGAGATGTAGGTTTCCGGCTCGGTGCTGTTAGGATCGTAGAACTGTGATTCAAAAGCTTTAACAGCTTTCATCTTAGTTTCCCAAAAATCACTCACATCTACTAAAATATCAGGTTTGAGTGGTAAGCTTTGAATATAACTCAAAATCAGTCGCGGCCTCCAGGGTTCTTGTAAATTCCCTTTTTCATCAAAAGTCTCAACCTTCTTTAGACCGGAAATAAAAATAGCATCTTTCGTTAAAGCGGATGCTTTTCCATGATCAGGATGTCTGTCGCTCACCGCATTGGCTAAAATGATATCCGGCCGGTATTTTCGGATAACTTTCACTAGTTCCATTTGGTGTTGTTTGTCATTTTGGAAAAAGCTATCTCTGAAACCTAAATTGCCTCGTACAGCCAGCCCTATAATCTTGGCGCTTTTAGCAGCTTCCTGCTTTCGCAATTCAGGAGTGCCTCTGGTCCCCATTTCACCTTCGGTGAAGTCAATCACGCCAACTTTATCTCCCATTGCCACATGCGAGGCTAAGGTCCCTGCGCATGACAATTCAGTGTCGTCCGGGTGTGCTGCAAATGCTAATAAATCTAACTTCATCGTTGGTTTGTGTAAAAATTAAGCATCACGAACTCCTTCGAAATGCTGTAAATAAAAAAAGTATGGAAATTGATCCCATACTTTCAAACGCATTATAAGTTTATATAAAAATTCAAGTTATTTAGCTTGTTGGGCTACTTCAGCAACTGGTTCTGCTTCACTTTCCTTTTCTGCTAAGAATCTCTCCGCATCCAATGCTGCCATACAACCTGTACCTGCTGCGGTAACTGCTTGTCGGTAAATGAAATCCTGTGCGTCACCTGAGGCAAAAACACCTTCTATATTTGTTTTAGAGGAACCTGGCACGGTCTCAATGTAACCTGCTTCGTTCAAATTCAGGTAATCTTTAAATATATCTGTATTAGGTTTATGTCCAATTGCTACAAAAAATCCGGTAGCTTTCAATACTGACTTTTCTCCAGTTAAATTATTCACTACTCTTACTCCCTCTACTTCCTGCTCTCCTAACACTTCTTCTGTTTCAGTATTCCAAAGCACTTCAATATTAGAAGTCTTCATTACACGATTTTGCATAATTCGAGAAGCACGCATTTCATCTCTTCTTACCAGCAATGTAACTTTATTGCAAAGTTTAGATAAGTAGGTAGCTTCTTCTGCTGCTGTATCGCCTGCTCCTACCACAACTACATCCTGCCCTTTATAGAAAAAACCGTCACAAACAGCACAGGCAGAAACACCCATTCCGTTCAATCTTTGCTCTGATTCTAATCCTAACCATTTGGCAGAAGCACCTGTAGAAATAATAACAACATTAGCAGTTATTACATGTTTATCGTCCACCGTTACCTTATGAGGATAACTACTAAAATCCACTTTTGTGGCTAAACCAAACCGTACATCTGTTCCAAATCTTTCTGCCTGTTTCTGGAAATCCACCATCATCTGTGGCCCATTTATTCCATCAGGATAACCAGGGTAATTCTCAACATCATTAGTAATAGTTAATTGTCCTCCAGGTTGTCCTCCTTGATACATTACTGGTTTCAGCCCGGCTCTTGCAGCATAGATAGCGGCTGTATAACCCGCAGGACCTGAACCAATAATCAAAACATTTACATTTTCTTCTGTCATTTCAATCAATTTAATATTCGAATTTACGAGAATATTGGATGAGCGATGCGTAATCTCTTGTAAAAATAAAAAAAGGTCTTTAAAAAGACCTTTTAATACTCATAAAAAAAATTTATTAACCTAAATAAGGTTTCAAAGCCTTGCTTCTTGAAGTATGCCTCAGTCTGCGAATTGCTTTTTCTTTAATTTGTCTTACTCTTTCCCTGGTTAGATTGAATTTTTCACCTATCTCTTCCAAGGTCATTGAATGCTCTCCATTTAATCCGAAGTAAAGTGTGATAACATCTGCTTCTCTCTGTGTAAGTGTAGATAGCGCTCTTTGCACCTCTCTTCTTAATGAATCATTCATTAGTTCATCGTCAGGAGATTCTTCACCATCATTTTCAAGCACATCTAACAAGCTGTTTTCTTCACCTTGAACAAATGGTGCGTCCATTGATACGTGACGACCGGAAATCTTCATAGTATCCACTACTTCATTCGCAGTTACCTCCAATACTTCAGCCAACTCATCAGGAGATGGTTCTCTTTCAAACTTTTGCTCCAAAGCAGAGAAGGTTTTTGAAATCTTATTTAAAGATCCTACCCTATTCAATGGAAGACGTACAATACGTGATTGTTCCGCCAATGCTTGCAATATGGATTGTCTGATCCACCATACTGCATAAGAAATGAATTTAAAACCTCTTGTTTCATCAAAGCGCTGTGCGGCTTTAATCAGGCCTAAGTTTCCTTCATTAATCAAGTCTCCCAGGGATAAACCTTGATTCTGGTATTGCTTAGCTACTGATACAACGAAACGAAGATTGGCTTTTGTCAATTTTTCAAGAGCAAGTTGATCACCTTGTTTGATGCGGACTGCCAAATCAACTTCTTCATCTGGCGTTAACAAATCCACTTTACCAATTTCCTGCAGGTACTTGTCAAGAGACTGACTTTCACGGTTGGTAATTTGCTTGCTAATCTTGAGCTGTCTCATTAATTATTATTAGGTTTAACTTAAAAATGCTATACTAACATGAAGAAGGAACGTGATAGTTCCTTCTCCTAAATCAAAATTTAAATAATTTTATTGCAATAATAAAATCTTACTCTGCTTTTTCCGGCTTAGGTAATAAAACTTTTCTGGAAAGTCTTAATTTACCTGTCTTTTTGTCGATGTCGATCAATTTCACTTTGATCTCTTCACCAATCTCCAAAACACCTTCCAATGTTTCTACTTTTTCCCATTTGATTTCGGAAATATGTAAAAGACCATCTTTACCAGGCATAATTTCAACAAAAGCACCGTAAGGCTGAATAGCTTTCACTTTCCCGTCGTATACTTCGCCTACTTCCGGCTTGGCTACAATACCTTTAATCCAGCTTACAGCTTTATCTAATGAATCTTTATTTACAGCAAACACGTTGATTTTACCACCTTTTTCAGTTTCTTCAATAACAACAGTAGCTCCTGTGGTTTTTTGAATTTCCTGTACTACTTTTCCACCTGGTCCAATTACTGCACCTATCATTTCTCTTTCGATCTCGATATTTACAACTCTTGGTGCGTTTGGTTTATAATCTTCTCTTGGTGCAGCAATTACTTTCATCATTTCATTTCTGATATGATCTCTACCTGCCTTAGCTTGATTTAAAGCTTCCATTAATAACTCAGAAGATAAACCGTCAACTTTTATGTCCATCTGACAAGCGGTGATACCTTTTTCAGTTCCGGTAACTTTAAAGTCCATATCACCAATATGATCTTCATCTCCTAAAATATCAGATAAAATAGCAAACTTACCAGTTTGTGCATCCGAAATTAAACCCATTGCAATTCCTGAAACAGGTGCTTTAATAGGAATACCAGCATCCATCAATGCTAAAATACCCGCACATACTGTAGCCATTGATGAAGAACCATTTGATTCTAATATGTCAGAAACCACTCTGATAGTATATGGCAATTCTTCAGGTGTTGGTATTACTTGCTTAATAGCTCTCATGGCTAAATTACCATGACCTACTTCCCTTCTACCAGGACCTCTGTTTGGTTTAGCTTCACCAGTTGAGAAACCAGGAAAGTTATAATGTAAAATAAATTTATTGAAACCTGATTGCATGGCTCCATCAATCATTTGTTCATCCAATTTAGTACCTAAGGTAACTGTAGTGAGTGATTGAGTTTCTCCTCTTGTAAATATCGCTGATCCATGTGCTGAAGGTAGATAATCTACTTCACCCCATATAGGACGGATTTCATCAAGGGATCTTCCATCCAACCTTTTACGTGTTTCCAGTGTAGCGTTTCTGATGGCTTTCTTCTGCGCATTTTTAAAGTATTTTTTGGCTAAACCGGTATTTACTTCGTGCTCCTCCGGCAAAGCTTCAAAATAGGCTTCAGAAACTTCTTTAAAAAGTCTTGACCTCTCATGCTTATCAGCTAAGCCATTTGAAGCGATCTTGTAATACTGATCGTAATATTTGTCAGTAATTTCTTTTTCCAGGTCAGCATCATCTTCCTCCTCATGAGAGTAAGTTCTTTTTTCCTTCGCTCCAAAGTCATTCGCTAAATCCAGTTGTGCCTGGCATTGAATTTTAATAGTTTCATGGGCAAAATTGATTACATCAACCAGCTCCTGCTCAGAAATTTCCTCCATTTCACCTTCTACCATCATAATATTGTCGATAGTAGCTGCAATGATCATATCAATGTCAGAAGTCTTCATTTGCTCTCTGGAAGGGTTAATTACTAATTTACCCTCCACTCTACCCACTCTCACTTCAGAGATTGGTCCGCCAAATGGAATATCAGAAACGGCAATGGCAGCAGATGCAGCCAAAGCAGCCAGGGCATCTGGCAAAGCTTCCTGATCAGCTGAAATCAACTGGATGAAAACTTGTGTTTCTGCGTGATAATCACTTGGAAATAAAGGACGCAAAGCCCTATCTACCAAACGACTAACTAATATTTCATGGTCTGAAAGTCGACCTTCTCTTTTTAAGAAGCCTCCAGGTATTTTACCTGCAGAGCCAAATTTTTCCTGATAATCGACAGACATGGGTAGGAAATCTACTCCGTCTTTAGCTTCTTTAGTGGAAACTACTGTAGCAAGAAGCATGGTATCACCCATTCTTACTACTACTGACCCGTCTGCTTGTTTGGCTAATTTCCCTGTTTCGATGCTAATTTCGCGTCCATCAGGTAAATTAAATTTTTTTGTTGTTGCTTGTGGTATAGCCATAAATTTTGTTTTTTTTACTGTTTTCTCGTCCTATTGTGTGTAAAATCTTGTTTGCCGCATTTGCTATACACGTCCTGTAAAAGATGTGATATTTTGTAATGGGAATGAATAAATAGAAAATAGAAAAAGGGAACCCAGTAGATTCCCTTTTCATATGTATTAAATCTAATTACTTTCTTAGTTTTAATTCAGCAATAATTGCTCTGTATCTTTCGATTTCTCTTTTCTGAAGAAAGTCTAATAAACTTCTTCTCTTACCTACTAATTTCAAAAGACCTCTTCTTGATGAGTGATCTTTTTTGTTAACTTTTAAATGCTGTGTTAAATGATTAATTCGGTAAGTGAAAAGCGCGATTTGAGATTCCGCTGAACCTGTATCGTTTTGTGCTTTTGACCGACCATGATTTTTGAACAGCTCTTGTTTTTTCTCTGTGCTTAAATACATAGTTAGCGTTTTAATTATAAAATAAGTTGCAAATATATGGAATGATTCCTGTAAATAAAAGTGAAATCACTTGGCAAAGTGAAATATAGTGAAGAATTACCTCTAAGTAGTTAAATTTAACTCACGTTAATCTTGTAAATTGTATATCTTCGCTTTAAAGTTATCTTTTTCTTGTAAAAAAGCGCTTGATTTTCCCAAACAAAACCAAGTAGTTATCTGGCTCAAATAACCTTGAATCGTTTTTAGCCTGCCTTAGAAAAAACAACCCGAAAGGAAGCAGGAATATATTGGAGGCCCAAACAGCCATAAAATTACTAATTTCTCCCTGTCGTCCCATTTTTATACCTGATGTATTGATCACGTAGGAGATTATAAAAAATATAATTGAAACCAAAACAGGGAAGCCTAAACCTCCTTTTTTTATAATTGCACCTAATGGAGCTCCAATTAAGAACATCACGATGCAAGCAAATGCCTGTGAAAGTTTATAATTAGCTTCAATTCCATACACATTACTTTCAAATTCTCTTGATTCAATTCTTTTGTTTTCACCTTTCAGCCTATTTTTAGCAAACCTTGGTTTATCTAATAAATTTACTCTTCCACTCCTGTTCATGGCCTTAAAAGCAGAATCGACTTTAGCGATTAAGATAGAATCATATTCATCAATTTCATTAAAATCCTTAGGTTTAGATCGGTCATTTACAATACTTTTGCTTTTATCTATAGAAGTCTTAACTTCTTTATTCTCCTTTTGCAAACCAGGATTCTTTTTTCTAGGTTGGTCTGCAGTTGATAATTTCGCACTTTTTTGAGAGGGCATGTCCACTGCACTGATGGTGCCCGTTTCAACAGTTAAATTTACTTCCCTCCCTAATTGAGAATTTTTATTTTCTGAAATCTCCGCTTCTTCCTTTTCTTCCTCGCTAATTTTAACAGAGTCTTTTTGTTTTTTAATTTCCTCATATTTAACAGCGGAAGGCGGCTTTACGGCTTCTACATTAGCTAAGTGTACATTGAAAAATCTCGGAGTGTAATTGTATAAATTAGTTTTTGATTCTAAGATATCTCTTTTCATGGAATCAACATCATATCGTAATTCCCTTTCATTTTTCATTAATCGATTAGAGGAAAATAGGTCTTTATCAGTCCGTTCCATTTCGAAAGAGGCTAAACTAAAAACTACTTTATTATGGGCAAATTCATTCCTTACAAAGGTGGCTGGTTTATCAGGAGTATTACTGGTATTTTCTTCTTCTGAATAACTTTTTCCATCAAACAATTCCATTACCAGATATTTGTCGTTTAAGATGGTATACATCAGTGCAGAATCAGCAAGAATCACCTCATTATTGCCCTTACCTTTGCTATGGTTATAAATGATTAAATCGCCTAAAGATTTGTCATCATCATACTTTGTATTGGCCTTTATGCTATAGCCTGGAATACCACCGTAAAAAGCTCCTTCCTTAATATCAATTGATGGCTTTTTTTGTTTAATATCATATAGCAAGCTATAAGCATCCAGGTTTGCTTTGGGAACAACAAAGTTGTTCGAATAATAAACCGCACAGGAAAGAAGTACCACGAAAACAAATAAAGGCTGCATAGCTCTTATCAATGAAATACCTGCACTTTTAATCGCTGTTAATTCAAAGTGCTCTCCTAAATTTCCAAAAGTCATTAATGACGACAATAAAACTGCCAGCGGAAAGGCTATTGGGGTCATATTGATACTAAAATACGCAATTAACTCTAAGAAAACATTAGCCCCCAAATCCTTTCCTACAAAGTCGTCAAAGTACTTCAACATATATTGTGTAAGTAAAATAAATACCACCACAAAAAATGTAATCAGGAAAGGCCCCAGGAAAGATCTTAGTATTAGCTTATCTAACTTTTTCATTTAATATTAACAGCAAATTACAGCACGACACAAAAGGCAGTAACTGTATTTTAAATTACGTTGCAAATTAAACAAGAATTATGCTAAACTTTAAAGAACTAACCAATTGATCTAAAATTATTGCAATTATTTATCATCTGTTTTTAAAATAAAAACTTCGACAACATTTAAAAACCCATTAAATTCAACCTTTAAGGGTATAAATTAACCACAATGATTTATCTTTAAGACTTATAAATACTGAATTAAAAAAAATTAAATGGAGTTTTCCTCTGAGATTATTAAACCACTTTCAATTGATTGTATTGTGGCAGGTTTCAAGCAAGAATTAAACATTTTATTAGTAAAACATGCAAGTGGAATTAGTAAAGGAAAGTGGGCTCTTCCTGGCGGTTGGATTCAATACAACGAAAGCTTAGATGATGCGGCTGGCAGAATCTTAAAAGCCTTAACTGGTTTGTCAGATATCTATTTGAAACAATTAAGAGCTTTTGGGGAATTACATAGGTTTCCCAGTAAAAGAGTTATCACGGTTGCATACTCAGCCTTTGTAAAATATGAGGAATATGAAATTGTGCCAGGTTTTACTGCATCAGATGCTAAATGGTTTCCTCTTAAGGAAATTCCGGACATGCCATACGATCACAATTATATTCTAAATGAATTTATGGAAGACCTGCGCTTTAAGGTTAAGCGAGAACCTATTGGGTTTCAACTCTTACCAGAAAAATTTACTTTATTGCAATTGCAGGAGCTATATGAGTCTATTCTAGGAGTAAATCTTGACAAACCTAATTTCAGAAGGAAAATTAGAAAAATGAATTTACTGGTTGATTGCCAGGAAAAGCAGGAAGGTATGGCACACAGATCCCCTAAATTATACCGGTTTGATGTGGCTATCTATGAAAAATTAAAAGAGAAGGGGTTCAATTTTGAGTTTTAACCCCTTTTCTTTGTAAAAATTAAATGCAGTTGTTGATTATATTTTCAAGCAATTCTTGTCTACCACTAATTGTCTGTAATCCAGTGTTTGATGCTGCATGCTTTTTCAAGTCCTGCAGAGTTAACTTTCCTGACTCAAATTCTTTACCTTTTCCAGAATCAAAAGTCGCATACCTATCTGCTCTAATCTTCTTATAATCAGTTTTTTGTAAAACTTTATCAGCAATAATTATTGAGCGCGCAAAAACGTCCATTCCTCCTATATGTGCATAAAACAAATCGTGAAAATCAGTTGAATTACGTCTCAACTTGGCGTCAAAATTAACCCCACCTCCAGCTAAACCACCAGCTTCCAATATAATTAACAAAGCTTCTGTTATTTCCAGAATATTGTTTGGAAATTGATCCGTATCCCATCCATTTTGGTAATCTCCTCTATTGGCATCAATGCTCCCCAACATATTAGCATCTGCTGCCACTTGAAGTTCATGTTGAAAAGTATGTCCGGCCAGCGTGGCATGGTTCACCTCAAGGTTTAATTTGAAATCTTTATCCAATCCATATTCTTTTAAGAAACCAGCAACAGTTGCGGCATCAAAATCATATTGATGTTTAGTAGGTTCTGCTGGCTTAGGTTCAATAAAGAAGTTTCCTTTGAAACCTTGTGACCTGGCATAATCCTTCGCTGCATTTAAAAATCTACCTAAGTGATCCAACTCACGTTTCATATTGGTATTGAGTAAGGATAAATATCCTTCTCTACCTCCCCAAAACACATAATTTTCACCATTAAGAGCAATAGTAGCATCCAAAGCATTTTTCACTTGCGCACCAGCATGTGCCACCACATTGAAATCAGGATTAGTTGCTGCCCCATTCATATAGCGAGGGTGCGAAAATAAATTGGCAGTTCCCCAAAGTAATTTTTTACCGCTTGCTTTCATATGTCCCTTAGCATGCTCAGTAATTTCTTGTAATCTCTTTTCCGATTCTGCAATGGTATCTGCTTCCTCAACTAAATCGAAATCGTGGAAACAATAATAGGGAATATTCATTTTCGAGAAAAATTCGAAAGCAGCATCCATCTTTGATTTTGCCCGGCTCACAGCATCTGATGGTTTATCCCACGGAAATACTCTTGTGCCTGCACCAAAAGGATCGTCTCCTGCATTAACAAATGAATGCCAGTAAGCAGCCGCAAATTTAAAATGCTCTTTCATTGATTTACCAGCTACTATTTTATCAGCATCGTAATATTTAAAGGCTAATGGATTGTCGGAATCTCTACCTTCAAATTTAACATGTTCAATACCCTTAAAGTATTCTTCTTTACCTGTACTCATTTTCTTTTATTTATTGTTTAAGAATAGTTTCAATTGTTTCACCCAGCTTTTATAAGCCTCATTATATTTTTCTTTTAATTCAAGCGTTGGACTGACTTTTTTCACACATTTCAGACCAGCAAAGGCCTCTTTTTTATTTGCATAAAATCCTGCTCCTAAAGCTGCACCGCGCGCTGCACCGTCGGCCCCATTTGTTTCATAAAGTTCTAGTTCAGTACCAATGGTGTTAGCAAACGCTTCCTGAAACACGGGACTTAAAAACATATTAGCTAAACCAGCTTTTACTACTTTGCTGTTAGCTCCCATTTCTTCAATCACTTCAAACCCGTATTTCAGAGCGAAAACAATACCTTCCTGCGATGCTCTTAAAAGATGAGAATCATTATGTCTGTTAAAATCAATATTATGAAAGGAGGCATTCAAGATTTGGTTTTCCAAAACCCGCTCTGCCCCATTTCCGAAAGGAAAAATCTGAACTCCATCCGAGCCAATAGGTGCCTGTTCCGCTTTTTCATTCATTTCAGGGTAATCCATTTCAGATTTTGCTATGTAGCGCTTGAGCCAGCTATTCAAAATTCCAGTTCCGTTAATGCAGAGTAACACACCGTATCTCTTTTGGGAATCTGTACTATTTACATCAAGAAAAGTATTTACTCTGAAGGCACTGTCTTTGATAGCTTTGTCTGTTACGGAATAAATTACCCCTGAAGTTCCCGCCGTGGCTGCAACTTCTCCGGGTTCAGTAACATTTAATGAAAAAGCATTGTTGGGCTGATCTCCCGCACGATATGAGATTTTAACATCAGCATTTAAGCCTAACTCTTTGGCCATCACAGTAGAGATGGTGGCTTGCAGGCCAAATGATGGTTTTACATCGGCAATCAGGTCAGCATCTAATTCATAATATTCCAATAACTCTTCTGCTATTGCATGTGATTTAAAGTTCCAAAAGACCCCTTCTGAAAGACCTGATGCTGTTGTGGTACATGATCCTGAAAGTTTTAAAGCAAAAAAATCACCTGGAAGTAAAATCTTATGGATTTTTTTAAAATTTTCAGGCTCATTCTCTTTCACCCAACGTAATTTGGAGGCTGTGAAATTTCCTGGGGAGTTGAGTAAATGCGATTGACAATATTCTTTCCCTAATTGTTGGTATGCCTTCTCGCCTATACTGATAGCTCTGCTGTCACACCAGATAATAGCTGGCCTGATAGATTGTAATGTTTTATCTACTATCACCAATCCATGCATTTGATAGGAGATGCCAATGCAGGAGATTTGCATTCTTTTATCTCCCGTTTTTTTCATTAAATCCTCAAATGCCTGAATAAAAGACTCCCACCATACTTCAGGTTCTTGTTCAGCCCAATCTCTTTGAGGAGCCATAATAGCCAACTCGTTTTCTGGAAAGGTAGCAGAACCTATGGAAGTCCCTTTTTCTATATCTAATAAAGATACTTTCACAGAAGAACTTCCTAAATCTATTCCTAATGAATACATGTTTTTATATTTTGTCGACCGATAAAACTTCTCATCCCATTATTAATGACAATAATAAAATTGACTCATTACTGTCTTTGAAAGGAATTGAGAATAAAGATAATTACTTATAGTCATATTTACTATAAGTATAGAAAAAAATTTTCTTATAGTGAAAAAATACTGATTTTAAAACGATAAAAATTAAATTCTTCTATCCCTGCACGACTTGAAATGAGAAATTCTTTGTGGCTCTCGCCTAACTGGAAAAGTCCTTTGATAAAAGAGGTTAATAAATATTGTATTAGATAGTAATATTATAATAGTGGCATTTGTACCATAGATTAAATTATTGATATCTAAAAATAGAAAAATGATGGTCTAGTAAAGTTTTTAAACTGAGACCTTTCTTCTCTCCAAATAAGAACCAGAGGCGGAATTTAAGTTTGCCTCAACTCAATCTCATTTTTTTTTTAAAATACGAGCTTTTTAGGTGATGAATATCAGTGAGTTTCTGTGTCCGTAAATTATTAAAATCTACTTAATTATTACCTCAACAGACTTCTTTAAATCAGTAGCACTAATCTTACCTGGAATACCTTATTTACCCAAAGGCTCATGATTACAAATGGTACTTGTAGCAATATTTCCGGTACCTAAACATGTGGGGCAATAGCTATAATACTCTTTTTCACCTTCACAAATGGGGCACTCATGCACCCCTACACCATTGCACCTGTGACAGGTCTTGTAACTTTTATTTCCCATAGCTCCCAACTGAATAATAACACCATCTCCACTGCAAATGGCACAACCCGTTCTACCCACACCTTCACATAAATTACAAGTTTTCAATAACTGTTTTTTTCCTTCACAAGTGATACAAGTCTTAAGTCTATAGCCACTGTAATCACAAAAATTACAGGAGTAACTTCGATTCATCTTCTTTTTCAAAAGTTCCTCTAACTCGACTGCGCTTTCATAATAAGCTCCTGCCTTGCCCATAATTTCAAAATACTTTTCTAAAAAACTATGGCTGTTTTGATATTGCTCTACGTGGTAAAGTGTTTTTGCAAATAAATAGGGCATTTCAGCGGGCAATTTAGCTCCACTCTTTAAAATTTTCCGAAATGATAGGTTTGCGGCCTCATAATCACCGGACTCCATCTGCTGCTGAGCTTTTTCGTAATAATAATTTAAGCTTTCGTTTCTTTCTTGTTGGGCAGATGACAAAAATTGTATTCCAAAAAAGAAAAAGGCGAAATATAAAAATTTGATATTTTTCATAATGGTACTGTAAGATAACACGCATATGATAAGGATCAACTTAAGCAGAAGTTTATCACTAACTCTTAATATATCTTACGCTATAATTGATTTGTTGAGTAAACGGAAAAATCTAACACAAAATTCTTTCTAAAGCAATATAAATTTTAAGGTATGTATTGGCTCACAAATTACCCCCCTACTATTTCCTTTAAATTATTAATTAGTTCCTCCCATAATTCATACTGCTCCTGGTCATCATCATAGTCTGAATAGTCAACTACTTTGACGTACATGGATTGTGTTATCTCATTTTCATCTAAATGTATTTCAACAAATGATTTGTCATCCTCTTCTCCATCTTCATAGAATTCAAATTTCACATATTGATTGACTCTATGTCCTACCATTCTGGCAGGATGATCTGCATCATCATAAATAAAATTGTATTCTTTATCCTCGTTTATATTCACGTCATCAGCAAACCATTGTGAAAGCCCGCTAGCTGTACTAATATAGGGATAGAGCATCTTTCTGGATGCATTGATTTCAAAGTCTGCTGTAAATTTCTTCATTTTAATATCTGATTACTTAGAAAATGATAAGTTAGGATTTAAATTCATTTATACCAATTAAATTCTTTCTGATTTTTATTTGCAATTTGAAAGTATAATTTCTTAAGTTTGCACTCCCGTTCAGCAAACGAATTGAAAAGTTGATTTATTACTGAATGAAATCTATTACTTGTACTGTAACTATACAAATTATTTACGGAGTTTCAGGCAGTTTTAGAACTGAATAGCGAAATAGCTCTCCCGAGAACTGTCGGGAGGTTAGAGCGCAGTATTCATATCTGCCAGCTGGCGGACGTTAGTTAAATCTGCTTCTCACTTTTTAAGTCGAAAGGACTTATAAAAAATATTAAAATAAATAAATAAATGGCGAGGTAGCTCAGTTGGTTAGAGCGCAGGATTCATAACCCTGAGGTCGGCAGTTCAAATCTGCTTCTCGCTACCATTTAAAGGCAACTTCGGTTGCCTTTTTTTATTTCAGCTAAAACCCAAAAAATGTTCAGCGTTTATGTTTTTTACAGCCGCACACATCATAAAATCTATATCGGTTACTCTTCTGATTTAAATAATAGACTGGATAGTCACAACCCTTTTTATCTTTCTAATGGACAACTTAGGGATTGCTAGGTAAAGCTTCAGTACTTTAAAGATCAGTTCTAAACGTCATTTCAGGGAATAAATCTTTCTTATGTTTTCTGTCTTCAAAAGCTCTACAATTACATTGAAAACCTTTATATTAAACTTATGGCTTGATTTTGACGGCATCTGAAACTTGTATTCCTTTTGATCTGGCATCTTTGGAAGTCCTCTTAAGCCTTATTAGATAAGTGGCCTTCAGCTAAAGAAATGACTACTCTCTTTGCCAGTCTTTCTTTCTTAACTAAATAAATGACTACTTCGATATGGTTCTACTATATTTAATTACTTTTTAGTATATTAAAAGAAAAAATTAAATAGATTTGAGATAAAATAGACTAAAATAATAAAGTAATTTAATAATTTACGGCGGGCCAAAATTCTGGCTTCACATCAGTTGCGCCTGGAAAAAGTCTACAATCACAGCAAAAATCAGAAGGTAGAAGTAGCGCTCGACTTGTATCTTCAGTCCAATAATAGCAATTTTCAGTATTTAGAGGATCTCTAATGCTTTGTGAAAAAACTAAATTATCGATAAAAATTCTTTCAGTTTTGATAGTTGATGTATTGAAAAAACCTAAGGCTTTTTTATCCGGTTGATTAACATTTTCTACATTTCCTTCAATTGGAGTCGGAGGGGGATCAAATAAGCTACCACCATATTCATTTTGCCTACGAATTTCGTCCAAGTAATGGTAAAAATCAGCTGTTAAAGTGTATTTCTTGATGAGCATGCTGTACCCGATAGCAAATGTTCTATTAGGAATTATTGATAGAATATTTTGTTTAAAAGTTTGACCAGAAGCTAAGTTCTCAGTAGTAAACACGTTTAAGGGTTGCTCATTTTGTTGATTACGATAACAAACTAAATTTTCAGGCTTTGTTGGAACTTCCCCAATTGTCCCCTCTTTACAAAATGTACTGCCTTGGTAAGCAGATTCAAATGCAAAGGTTCCTTCATACTCATATCGAGTATATTCAGGTTCATTTGAAATTACTGTTTCTTCATATATATTTAATATCTCACTTTTTGCAATTACACCTCCAGATAAAAAGGTGTTTCCTTCAGCTCTAATTTGTATTGCAGCAAAAGGAATTGCTGGTTTCATTTCTTGAAAACTTGACTTAAATTCCTCTCCATTATTTAACTGAATTCTAAGCTGATAAGATTTACCTACAACACCTATAAATTCCACAGTATCTGTATAAAAAACCCCTGTAGAGGACTCAAAGAGTTGATAGCAAACACTATCACTATCTACTATTTCAACCAAAGCGCCTGCTTCTGGTTGAAATCCTGTACTTCTATTAATGTCTCCTGCTCTATTTAATTGTATTTGATGCCTTTTTACTTCGTTTGTTACTTGGCCGACCACTACTAATGGATATTCAGTTTCCATCGGGGTAATCTTAGGATCAAATGGATCAATGCAAGAGGAAATCGCCATTATTATTAAAATATAGATATACCTTTTAAAGGTACTAGCTTTAATATAAAATGTTGCTTTCTTCACTATTCTAATTTAATTACTTGCCTATAGAAAAAATAGTTTGCTCATAATAAGTCTTCCCATCTGAATCAACACCCTGAACTTCTATTAAGAAATCAGAATGATCATCAGACGCGGTAAATTCAATAATTTCGGTACCATTTGCTTGAACACTCAAAGAAGGATTCCAATACAGTATATCTTGAAAATTAGGAATTTCATCTAAATCATTATGTTCATTAAGTCTATTTAACAAATTTTCATTTGGCTGATAAAACCCTTGCTTTCTATAGCTGAAATGATTGGTTTCATGTTTCTTGTAATAATCTGCCTCCAAGGTGCTTAGTTCTAATACACCATTATGTATTACCCCATTTATAAAATATCTTTCGTTTAATAGCTTGATTCCCTTCAATTTAGCAGGCTCTATGTTCAAAATAGTGTTAGATGTAAATACAGGAAGTCCATCAATTAAAAATAGAGGTGGAGTATCCATTAAGACCAATGGCGCATCATAAATTGTTACATCCCCTTCTTGTCTTTTATTTCTACTTTCTTTTTCTCTTAAGTATATGCTTTGATTATCTCCCTTCCCTTTAATAGATAATCCAGGAATTAATTCTCTAGATATTTCTTGAAAATCATTTAATAACTCGTACTCAGTTAAATCCATTTCAAAATCATATCGTGAAAAAAAACCAATCGTCTTTTTCTGTTCCCGATTTACCCGATTTTTAATTTCTATTGGATTATATACCCGCTGTATCAACAAATCTTGCTTCCTGTAAAAAGAATATGCCTTTGCATTTTCCTTAATTAGGGAAGGGATTTCAGATTTAATCTGCACTCTAGTGTAATCATATATAGGTGGGTCAATAATATAAGACACATTCTGTCTAAGTTCATTAACATTTGAAAGTTTAATTATAATATCTGCACTTCCAGTAAATGATCTTACTTGAAATCTAAACCTTCCACCTTTTCCTGTAACTGTGGAAAAAAATTGGGGTTTATCACCCACTACTGTGCAATAAATTAAAGAATCTGCAACTGGTTGCTTGGTAGAATCATCTCTTACATAACCACTAATAATAAAGTACTCGTGAGTATCAGTAGGCTCCACATTCTGATTAACTATACTGTAATTTAGTAGTGACGGAATATCAACTTCAGTTAAAATTTGAGTTTTTAAGAAATTATCAAATGATTTCTTATCTTGAAACCTAGAAGTGATCTCAGGATCTTTGAATAAGCTATTTATACCAGAGAAAATGTCAGTATAGTAATCAATTCTATTAGTGGATATAGAATCAAAAAAATCTAAATTTTTAATACTTACAGATAGACTTAATCTAGTTTCATCATTAACTGGATAATTAAATGTAATTGGAACTTTGATTTTCTCCTTAGATTTAAACGATTTCTTATTTGGTTTAATCGATATACTGCCTAACGATTCTTCTTCTATGTAAACGGCTCTACTTGTCAGAAATCTTTTCTTATAATCATAAACTATTAGGTAGTTTATTCCAGACCCAAGTGAGTTTTTTGGAATTGCAAATTTGATTCGACTCCCACTAATTGCTTGTGATGCTGACAATATAGTTTGATGATTATTTTGGACTAAAATCCCTATATCAGGGCCTCGATAAAGAGAACCGGTATTCACTAATAAAGTAATGGTATCAGATTGTAAGCCAATAGCTTTACAGGTAACTGCTGTAGACTCCACATCATTCAAATTGAAAACATGAAGCTTACTATTAATTGTCAAATGAACTCTATAGCTTAAAGTATCAACAGGTAATAAATTGAAATCAGAATAATTATTATTAAAATTCTTAAGAATAGCTACTGTGTCGCCATAATTAGAAATAACAAAACCACTTTCTGGTAAGTTTGAACCTATTACTTCACAAACAACATTGCTAAGATGGCCGTCAACTAGATGTCCACCCTCTGGATAAAAATTTACCGCAAATTGATCCGCTTCTAACGTACTAATGGGATCCTTTGGATTTACAATCTCTATAGCCTGCTTAAAATGATTTTTTGTGGAATTAAGCATTTTGTTAGTATAGGCAATAATTAGATAGGTTCCTGTTTGTAAAGAATCGCTTATTAACATTCTGCCTTGAGTCCTACCATTTTCGATTACCACTTGTTGAGTTAAAACCACTTCCAATTCAAGATTAAGCATTCTTACATATAAAACATCACTCTTGTCTGAAAGTGCTTTTGAAATTCTCGAAGTTATGTAGGCAGAGTAATTTAATTCTGTTCCACTTAGAAAATATGGTTTATCTAAATGCAAAAATACATTCTCTCGGCTGATTAAATTTCCGGTTTGAAATTTATCTAAATGATTAGCATTTGTTAATTTACACACGTATAATGAACTCACCAGAAATAATAATACAATTCTCTTAAGAAGCTTTAATTCACTTTTATTTTGTCTTTTTATCCGCATAAGCTGACTTAACAGAAATGAAAATTTATGTAAATGATCACAAATCTGCATGCTTAAAATTTAAAATTATAAGTTAGAGTCGGAACCGCCTGACCAATAATAGAGAGTCTGTAAGAGTTTAATACGCGTAGAGATTCAGAGCTTCTAAAAAAAATAGAATATGCATTTCTCCTGCTGTAAACATTATAGATTGTTAAAGTCCAATTAGCTGCTACAAGTTTCCGCTTCTTCAAGCTAGATGCTAAATGAAAGGATAAGTCTAGTCGATGATAATCAGGTATTCGATATTTATTTCTCCCTGAATAGTTCGCCACTAGAACACCATATACATTATAAGCTGTCTCAGGATAAGTGATTGGTCTCCCTGTATTATATAAAAAGTTAAATGAGACTTCAAACCTTCGAGATAACTGCATATTGCCAAAAACTGTCAAATTATGAGGTTGATCAAAATTAGTTGGAAAAGGATCACCATTATTAATTGTTTCAGATAATGTTTCTCCTTGTACTGTTATTAGAGATCTTGAATAGGTATAGCTCAACCAGCCTGTCGCTTTTCCTCTATGCTTCTTTAGATAAAGTTCCAAACCAAACGCAGTGCCATCTCCTTGAACTAATTCATCTTCAAGAAAATCATTCCCGAATAAATCAGCCCCATCTTTATAATCTATCAAATTACTAATTTTTCTGTAATAGAGTTCAGCAGATGTTTCATAGTTGTTGTTATTAAAATTCCTAAAATATCCAAAACTAAATTGATCAGCTATAGTTGGATTAATTTCCTGATTACTTAGTTTCCATATATCAACGGGGGTGACGGAAGCTGTATTTGAAATCAAATGAATATATTGTCTCATTCTGCTAGCTCCTACTTTTATTGCACTTCGTCTGTTAAGTGAATAATTTAAAGAAAATCTTGGCTCAAGTCCCCCATGTGGTGATTTGAGAGAAGCTTTTCCACCATTAAAATATGAATAGCGTAATCCTGCATAAAAAGAGGTTTTTTCATTTAATTTTATTTTGTCACTTGCATATATGGCTGATTCTATTGCGAACTCCTTGGATAAATCATTTATTTCCAGCAATGAGACATTTTTATCTACTTCAAAATTACCAGGTTGAATCTTGTGCAATGTATTATTCAAACCAAAATGAATGAGGTGATTTTCTAATTTTGTAAACTCAAAATTATAATCCAATTTGTTACTTTCAATAACTGAATTCAAACTGTAAGATAATTGCTCGTTCAATTGCTCATCCAGACCGTAATTATATTGGCTATAATTGTAGTTTAGTTTACTTGTTAAATTCTCATTAAAAACGTGATTCCATTGCAGGCTACCTACCAAATTATTATATGTATATCCAACATTACTGCTAGTAGAAAACTGATCATTGCTGACATATGCAGTTCCCAAGATTTGATTTCTTTCGTCAATTGTATGATCATACTTAATGGTCCAGTCTCCAAAAAAGGTATTGCTTTGCTTTAGATCAAAATCATTTATTGCATTCATCAAATAATTTGGGTAAGCCACCCTAAAACCAGTTAAAATGGAACTCTTACCTTTTACTATTGGAGTTTCTACATTAAATCTCGATGAGATTGCTCCCACACCGCCGTTTCCATGGACTTGTTCTTTACTGCCACTTTTCATTTCAATATTAAGCACAGAAGCTATACGTCCTCCAAATTGTGCAGGCACAGTGCCTTTGTATAAATCAATAGTGCTGATATTATCGGCACTAAATGCTGAAAAAACACCAAATAAATGAGAAGAATTAAAAATTGTACCATTATCCAACAATACTAAATTGGCACCAACTCCACTGCCTCTTACATTAAACCCAGCAGAAGCCTCTCCAGTTAAACTTACTCCCGGCAGAGAGGTAATGCTCTTTATTACATCTGCTTCACCTAAGAAAGCTGGTAGTTTCTCAATATCGGTAAGTGAAATTCTTTCTGCTCCGGTAATAGTTTCAGAAACATTATCATCTAATGCTTTAGCTGTGACAATAACTTCATCTAATTGTATAAAATCTCTATACAATTTTAAATTTAGATTACTGTTAGAATTTAACACAATTGAAATTTCCAGAACGCCTGTCTCCAGAGATTGGAACTTTACGGTATGAAACCCAATTGGCAACTTTAAATTATATTTTCCCTGAGCATTTGAGACTGTTCCTATATTATTCTCAAGAGCCTCAATAGTTACTCCTGGTAATACATCATTTTTTTCTCCGGATATAATTTTACCGCTTACAGTAGCATAGTCAGATTGATAATCAATCTCTCCTAAAGAAATTACACCTTCATTCTTCTGAGCCTCTTGAGCATCTAAATTAAGAATGACTGGGCTATTTTTCATCATTACAAAATAATTGGGTGGTTTATAAAGAATAGTAAGACCTCGAGACTCAAATACTCTTTTAATTAATTGTTGAAGAGGTTCATTGTTAGATTTAATACTTAATTGCAAATCCGTTATCCACTCATATTTATACCTAAATTCAACCTTATACTTAGCTTCTATTTCCTTCAAAAAATTTTCTGCACTTATATCATCGACCGAATACGTAATCAAAGGATTAGCTTCTGTTTGAGCCATCATTGTGCTCCATTTACATAAAGTAAAAATTAGAAAATAAATAAAATATGCAGCTCTTTTCAATGTAAAATCAGAGTTGAAAAGTTTAAATTTCGATTAAGATTTTAAAGTACTCAAAATATTCAAACATAACAAGTAAGGTGAGCAAATTTGAAATGAAAGCATCTATGCAATCTTAGCCATAACAAACGTTGAAGCAATTACATTTTTAAGATGTTCCGTTGTATTAATAAAGACAACAACATGATAAAATGATTAAAACAATAGTGGCATTTAAAGCAGATTAGGAATAAAACAATCTGTGCTAATAGTGCTTGAAATGTTGTTTTATCGATTTCGATTAATATAAAATTAATTAAAGTCCCTGAGGTTTCAAATAAGTTCCACTTTCAAGGATCTTCAACTCTTGCTTTTGCCTTTTCACAAAACCAACTTGATATGTTTCAATTTGAATTAGTTTCTAATTAATTTGAAACTGATTAAGATACTGTAGATTATTGGCGCCACATGCAGTTATAAATTTACATGAATACCTTGATTCTGGAAAATTGAAGAAATCAATTGCTCGTCTTTAAATTAATTGATAATCTAAGATTAAAAACAGGTATTTTTTAGGCAAGCAATATAGTGGTTAAGATGTTCCTAAATGGGAAGAAAAAGACCTCATTGATAGCCATGAGACCTTCAAAATACAGCCGTTATAAGCAAAAAGACCTTCAGTCAATTTCACCAAAGGTCTTTCAAATAGCATTTTTATAAGAGTGCTATTTACAGTATTGGTTATACAAATCTTCAGCAGGTTCATATTCCATATTTCTTGCTTTTTGTATATCATTACAACCAGAAGTAGTTTGTTTCAGATAATACTTTAATGCTCCTCTATACATAAAAGCTTCTGCGTTATTATCATCGTTGCTAATGGCAATATTATAATGCTCCATGGCTTTTTCAACTTGCCCTGATTTATGTAGTGCTCTGGCATACAATAGCGCTACCTGAGAACTGGAACTATTTTGCTTGTATGCTTTTTCGAACTGAAATGCTGCATTTTTATAATCCTGCTCCCTGTAGAAATGCTTACCATAACTCAACAAGGCATTTTGGTTCGTAGGATTTAATTTTAATACTCTTTCAAAATCTTTCAAGGCCTTTTCATAATTCTCTAATTCCTCATACGCACGACCTCTGTTATATAATACTGTCTCATCAGAGGGTTTCAACTGTAAGTGTTCTGAATATGCGTCTACTGCTTTCTGATATTCACCCTGATTGTAAAAAACATCACCTTTAGATTCCTCATCCTTTTCATTACATGCTGAAAAGAAGAAAATCAGTGGCAAAATTAAAAATATTGAATACTTTAAACTCATTGATAATTGTTGTTATGATTTAAAATTAGTAAAATTAGATTGAATAGGTGTGATGGATAATTATCTAAAAAAGATAGAATTTTACCTATAAGGTTTATTTGCTCATGTCAAAACTTATAGGGTACTTAACATTTTTAAAGCCAGTAATTTCCAATCCCCCTGAACCGACTACGAGTTTAGCTTTTATTTTAAGAGGTATTTTATTTTTGTCAGCCGAAAACCATGCAATTACTGCATCTTCTCCTTCGAAAATTTTATTTTCTGGCATTACTGGCACCACTTTGTAAGCTTTTATTTTACCTACCGGAGTTTCAATTGTTTCTTTACCTCTATATATCACTTGTAAATTATAAAAGGTGTCCTCAAAAAAAGCGGGGACTGTGATGGTTTCTCCTAAGGATAATTTAGTGAAATCTATTGTCCTAAAGTAGGCAAAACCACTTATTAAATCTCTTACTTGTTGAGGAAATTCATAATACATTGGTTCCTGGAAATTTTCATCATAAGTTCCTTTTACTTTGACTTCCAGCATTTGGGAGTTGTGGTCGTAATTAACTATTTCAGTTTTTCTATAATTGCCCTCTTTAATGTTTCTAATAGCCCTATGAGGCACTAACCCGCTCGTATCTACATATCCTCCCCAGTGGTCATCAATTTTTGCAACCCAATCCACCATTCCGGTAGTTTGCGCCCTTACGTCTATTTTATAGGCTGCTCTCTTATTAATTTTATGAGGTCTTTCATGAACGGTAAAGCTACCCTTCCCTATGGTAAAAAAACCATAGTAAATTTTATACTCTATCTTTTCACCAAAGTCAAAGGGCTTTTCTTCAATTTCAGGATAGTCTGCTTTAGGGTTTTCCGAAAAATAAGATTCGTAATCCTGAGCTGGCAAACTAGTAGAAATAATCAATAAGAAAATAAAAGCAAACTTTTCCATATGGTTAAGTATCACAAATTAGATGCCAAAAGATAACGTTTACACAGCCACGTTATTTTCTCTTAATGCCTGATTGAGTGATGTCTTCTTATCGGTACTTTCTTTTCTTTGCCCTATAATCAAAGCACATGGCACATTGTATTCACCAGCAGGGAATTTTTTAGTAAATGAACCTGGAATTACCACTGATCTTTCCGGCACATATCCAATATATTCTTTAGGCTCAGAACCAGTTACATCAATTATTTTTGAGCTTGCAGTTAATGTCACATTGGCACCTAGCACAGCTTCTTTTCCAATTCTAACTCCTTCTACAATAATGCAGCGAGAACCTATAAAAGCATTGTCTTCTACTATCACTGGAGCCGCCTGAACAGGTTCCAGCACACCACCAATACCAACTCCACCACTCAAGTGAACATTTTTTCCAATCTGCGCACAACTACCTACAGTCGCCCAGGTATCTACCATAGTACCACTATCTACATACGCACCAATATTTATATAGGAAGGCATCATTACCACACCTGTGTTTATAAATGCTCCATAACGCGCTATTGCATGAGGTACTACTCTTACTCCTAATTTTTCAAAGCCATTCTTTAGCTTTATTTTATCGTGGAATTCAAAAGGACCTAATTCAATAGTTTGCATTTTTTGAAGAGGGAAATAAAGAATTACTGCTTTCTTCACCCATTCGTTCACCTGCCATTCACCATTAGCTAAAGGTTCCGCCACACGGATTTTGCCTTCATCCAATTCCTCCACCACAGTCTTCACAGCTATCTGTGTATCCTTATCTTTAAGGTACTCTCTATTATCCCAGGCTCTTTCTATAAATTCTTTAAATTCCATTTTCTGTTTTACCTTTATATCGGTGAATATTAAAATTAAAATACTAATCGCATCTGTTCTAAAACCTGTTGATGACGTCAGGTCATTTCACAAGATTGGTCGTTCATTAGCGCAAACAAATAAATATGATGTAAATATCATAGGCTTTAAATCAAAAAAGATAAATAAACACAAAAATATTTCATTTCATCCTATATATGATTTCAAAAGGACTTCGATTTCCAGATTGGCATCTTCTTGGAAATTTTATAAATCATATCTTAAAGTAAAACCTCAAGTAATAATAGTTAGTAGCCCTGAATTATTGATAGTTACATACATAATCAGAATATTATTCGGCACCACTATTCTCTATGATATCCAAGAAAACTATGAGCAAAATTTGAAATATGGCAGCACCTATTCAAAATTTCTCAAGCCATTCCTAAATACAATTTTAAAAGTAGTAGAGCATAGTTCAAGGTATTTTGTATCGTACTACCTTTTAGCTGAAAGAGTCTATGAGGACCAATTAGATTTTGTAAAAGGTAAAAAATGCTTAATTCTAGAAAATAAAGCTTTACGTCCATCAAATGATGTTACTTATGCACTTGTTTCATTTTCAACCTCACAACCTATCAGCATTGTCTATACTGGTACAATAGGTAAAGAATATGGTACTTTAGAAGGTATTGCCTTTGTAAAAAAATTACTTCTAATCAACTCAAATATCTCGTTAAAAGTTATCGGTTATTCAGCTGATGAACAGTATCTTAAGCTTATTAATAAAAGTATTGAATCAATCCCTTTTATTCAGCTCATAGGCGGTAAGGAGCCAGTTCCCTATTCAGAAATTACTGAAGCCATACATCAATCGGACATGGCCATACTGCCCTACGAAGTCAATACAAACATTAAACAAAGAATCCCTACGAAGTTTTATGATTATATGGCATATAATAAACCCATGATTGTATCCAAAAATGAGCCTTGGGAAAAATTGCTATCTATTTACCCTGCTGCATTATTCATTGATTTTAATAGCACCCCAGCACAGCTTTTTTTGGAAGAACTTAAAAATATGGAATTTTATAACAAACCTGTAGATGAAACCATTTACTGGGATTTTGAAGCACAAAAGCTTATAGACTTTATGAAAGAATTAAATCTAAAATAATTTTTAGCATAATCTAATACCTCATTATCTCTATAATTTCGCACATATTTTTTAGTTTAAAATTCATGAATAATATTTTTAGATTCACCTAATAATATTTTAACTTGCAGCAAATTAGATTCGAATGAAAAAATTAAGCTTTGCTGAAGAAAATTATTTGAAGGCGGTTTACCACCTTTCCAAGGCGGGAGAAAACGATGTATCCACAAATGCAATTGCTGATGAAATGCGAACTAAGGCGGCATCTGTTTCTGATATGTTAAGAAGGTTGTCAGAGAAAGAATTAGTAATCTACAAGAAATATCAGGGTGTTAAAATCTCAGAATCAGGAAAGAAATCTGCTTTGCAGGTTATTCGAAAACATAGGTTGTGGGAAGTTTTTTTAGTAGAAAAACTAAAGTTTAACTGGGATCAGGTACATGAAATTGCTGAGCAGCTTGAGCATATAAAATCCCCCCTATTGATTAAAAGATTGGATGAGTTTTTGGGTCATCCCAAGTTTGATCCGCACGGTGATCCTATTCCTGATGAAAATGGAGAATTCAAAGAAAAGCCCCAGATTCCATTGGCAGAAGTAAACCTGAACGGTGATGGAATAGTGGTAGCAGTAAAGGATTCTAATCCGCTGTTTTTACAACACCTGGATAAGATAGGCATTTACCTGGGGGCAAAAACTAAGATTGTAGATCGTGTAGAATTTGACGGTTCTATGGAAATCTTAGTTGACAATAAAAATAAATTATTTATAAGTAAAGAAATAGCTCAAAATGTATTGGTTACCAATTAAAATGAATTCAATTTTTCAAGCTCTTACAATCATCATTTTACTTTCTTCCTGCAATGCTAAAAAAGATAGTATCGATAAATTATATATTGTTTGTACCACTAGCATAGTTGCTGATGGGGTAAAAAACATTGTGAAAGACCAGGCTATTGTGGAATCGTTAATGGGGCCAGGGGTTGACCCTCACCTATACAAAGCTTCTCATGGTGACCTCGTAAAGCTTCAGGATGCTGACATCATTATCTATAATGGTTTGTTTCTGGAGGGTAAAATGGGCGAAATTCTGGAAAAACTATCCAGAAAGAAGTCAGTTATATCACTTGGTGACGCAATTGATAAAAATCAGCTCTTAAATAGCAGCACCTATCAAGGTGCATATGATCCGCATATTTGGTTTGATGTGAAGCTTTGGAAGCAAGCTTTAGCCTCCTTGCCTCCAAAATTAGCAGCTATGGATACTTTGAATGCTGAACCATTTCAAACAAACTTCGATAAATACTCAAAAAAACTAGATAGTTTAGATCAGGCAGTAGCACTTCGGATTAAAGAAATTCCAGACAATAAGCGAGTTCTAATTACTGCTCACGATGCTTTTGAGTATTTCGGAAGAGCCTATAACATTGAGGTGAAAGGTCTGCAAGGTATATCTACTCTATCGGAACCTGGTTTGCAGGATGTGAGTACACTGGTGAAGTTTATCGTGGAAAGAGAAATACCCGCCATTTATACTGAAACCTCTGTATCTCAAAAATCCATTAAAGCAGTTCTAGAAGGATCTATAGCTAAAGGACACATTGTAGAAATAGGCGGTAGCTTATATTCTGATGCAATGGGCGAAAGTGGCACATTAGAAGGTACATATATTGGAATGGTTGATGCTAATGTAAACAAAATAGTTTCAGGTTTAAATCCTAAGGGAAGTTCTCAAGTTGAATTATGATAAAGCAAGTAGAAAACCCCATAATAGAAATTCATGATTTGTCGGTATCCTATGAGAAGAAGCCTGTACTATGGGATGTTGACCTGACCTTACCGGCAGGAAAACTGATTGGTATAATTGGTCCAAATGGTGCCGGAAAATCCACTTTGTTAAAAGCAATTATGGGTTTATTACAATTGAATAGTGGTTACATCAATATATTAGATAAACCATTGAAAGAGGTCAGAAACAGAATCAGTTATGTGCCACAAAGAGAATCTGTTGACTGGGATTTCCCAACCTCTGTGTATGATGTAGTTATGATGGGCAGATATGGTCAATTAGGTTTACTTAAACGACCTAAAAAATCTGACAGAGAGATTGTTATGGATAGCTTAGGGAAAGTTGGAATGGAAAGCTATAAAGACAGGCAGATTTCTCAATTATCCGGGGGGCAACAACAAAGAGTCTTTTTAGCAAGAGCTCTTGCTCAGCAGGCAGATATTTACTTTATGGATGAGCCTTTTGCAGGAGTAGATGCCTCGACTGAAAAAGCTATTGTAGAATTACTAAGGCAAATGTCTGTGGAAAAAAAGACAGTGATAGTTGTCCATCATGATTTGCAATCTGTTGCCCGCTATTTTGACTGGATAATTTTATTAAATATGCGCTTGGTGGCAAGTGGCCCAATTGAGGAGGCATTTACCCCTGAATTACTGCAAGAAACTTATGGCGGAAAGTTAACGCTTCTCACTGAAATAAGTGATCTAATACAGAAAAACAGATTTCCTAACAGAGAATAGCTATGTGGGAAAATATACGCAATTTCTTTTCATTTCAAGAGGTAAATGTCATTTACGTCTCCCTCGGCACTATCATATTGGGAGCTAGTGCTGCAGTAGTAGGTTCGTTTACTTTCCTACGGAAAAGAGCCTTAATTGGGGATGCTATTGCCCATGCAATTTTACCAGGTATTTGTATAGCTTTTATATTTAGCGGCACCAAAAACTACTTTCTTTTAATTATTGGAGCATTCATTTCAGGTTGGATTTCAATAATTTTAGTAGATTATATTTCCAAAAACTCTAAAATTAAAGAAGATACCGCCATTGGTTTAATTCTTTCTGTTTTCTTTGGGTTTGGTATTCTGCTGCTGACATATATTCAGCAATCCGGAAATGCAGCACAAACCGGGTTAGATTCATTTCTTTTTGGCAAGGCCGCTTCTATGGTGCAACAGGATGTTATTATTTTCTCTGTCATTAGTGTTTTGCTGGTTATTACAGTCACTCTGTTCTATAAAGAATTGCAGTTGATCAGTTTTGATGAGGCATTTGCTCAATCTATGGGTTTACCTGTTAAAGGTCTGGTATTTATGCTCAGTTCTTTAACTGTACTTGCAGTAGTTACTGGTATACAGGCAGTAGGAGTCGTGCTTATGGCTGCTTTATTAATTACTCCAACAGCAGCTGCCAAATACTGGACGGGCTATTTACCTAAAATTTTGATACTAGCAGCTTTTATAGGAGGGTTTTCTGGCTTTTCAGGCACCTTTATAAGTTATGTAGCCCCGAATATGCCTACTGGTCCTTGGGTTGTAATGGTTTTATCTTTGATTGCTTTTACCTCTATTTTATTTGCACCAAAAAAAGGGATTATCGCTAAATGGTTGAAACAAAACCAACACCGACATCGCATACAGGACGAAAATATAATCAAAGTATTCTTTCAAATTGCTGAGGCAGAAAAGAGTTTTGGAGAGCCAAAAACTATAGAAATGATTAGAGAGAAACGGTTTTATACTGATAAATTAATTATCAGAATTTTAAAACGATTGAAACGACACGGTTATTTGTTCGAAAATAGCGATGGATACTACCTCTCTCCTTTTGGACAAAAAAAAGCCGCACGACTCGTAAAACTTCACCGACTATGGGAGTTATATTTAACTGAATACTTGAGGATTGCTCCTGACCATGTCCACGAAGATGCAGATACTATAGAACATTTAATTACTCCGGAACTGGAAAAACGATTAGAAGAAAAATTGGGTTTCCCTAAGTTGGATCCTCATAATTCAGAAATACCTTATTAGACAAAGTGATATATTTTTGAAGCAACATTTCAGTAATAATTACGATGACAATGAAAGTACTAATTTTATAAAATCACAACTTATGAATACATTAAAAGTAATGTTAAGCATTTTCCTTTTAGGAACTATAGTTGCCTGTGGGGGAAATAGTTCAACAGAAGCAGAAAACGAGGATAAACCTTTAACCTCTAAAGAGATTATGCAGCAGGAGCAAAAAGAGCGAGAGAAAAACGCAAGTTCTCCTGAAAGTACACGCTCAAATGTGGAAGAAGTAAAAGAAATTACTATTGAAGGAAATGATCAAATGCAGTTTAACCTAGAAGAAATTAGGGTAAAAGCAGGTCAGACAGTTAAATTAACTTTAAGGCATGTAGGCAAAATGTCAGTTGAGCAAATGGGACATAATTGGGTATTACTAACTGAGGGTACTGATATGATGAAATTCGGTCAAAAAGCAGCCACCGCGAAAGAGAAAGGATACATCGCTGAAGATCAAGAATCTAAAGTGATTGCAAAAACAAAATTGCTTGGAGGCGGAGAGGAAGACACCATCGAATTTGAGGCACCTGAAAAAGGAACCTACAATTTCATTTGCTCATTTCCCGGCCATGTAATGATTATGCAGGGTAAATTTATTGTAGAATAAATACTTCGAAAACCCACGAAGATTACAATTTGTGGGTTTTAATTTTAGTAATAATTTTAAATGTCAAGCTTTTACATAATTTTAACGGGTGCTTTGGTGGCCATGTCCTGCGGGATTCTAGGTTGTTTTCTTATTTTAAGAAAAATGGCGATGGTGGGTGATGCTATTTCTCATGCAGTTTTACCTGGAATAGTCCTCGCTTTTTTATGGTCTGGAAGTCGAGATTCGTTAACTATGCTAATTGGAGCTGGTATTTTGGGAGTCGTAACCACTTTTCTTATTGAATTTTTCACCAATAAAGGTAAACTTCAATCAGATGCTTCTATCGGAGTCACTTTTACATGGCTTTTTGCATTAGGGGTTATCCTAATATCTGCCTATACAGGCCAGGTAGATTTAGACCAGGAATGCGTATTATATGGTGAAATTGCCTATGTTCCTTTAGATACCATCACCCTGGCTTCAGGAGTAGATGTTGGTCCATCTGCAATATATTTGCTGGGCACAGTATTTCTAATGGTGATACTCTTTGTGAGCTTGAGTTTCAATCAATTAAAGATTACTACTTTCGATCCTGAATTTGCCATCTCATTGGGAATATCTGCCACCTTCTGGAATTACCTTTTAATGACTTTTGTCTCATTTACCACGGTTGCTTCTTTTGAATCCGTTGGTGCAATATTGGTTGTGGCATTTTTGATTGCTCCTGCTGCTACCGCTTATCTTATAACTCACAACTTAAAAAAAATGATCTTATATTCATGTGTATTTGGCATTTTATCATCGGTAGGAGGTCACTTTTTAGCCATCTACATCAACGGCTCCATCGCTGGTGCTATGGCAAGTGTTGCCGGATTACTATTTGGAATAGTATTTGTAATCAACAGAATATCAGTTAAAAGAGCTACAAAGCTTACACCGGATGAATTAGTCAGGACATAAATTTGTTTTATAAGCGTAAACCTGATTATTTTTAAGCTAAATTAGGATCAGATTCCAAAAAGCCATGAAAAACCTATTGATATTTTTAATTACTTCTTCTGTGCTATTTTCTACTGCTTATAATTTTAAGCCAAAAGAGAGTGCTAAAATTAATTGGCTTACTTTAGAGGAGGCCTATCAATTAAATCAGGAAAATCCTCGTAAAATATTTGTAGATGTATACACCAATTGGTGTGGTTGGTGCAAAAAAATGGATAAAGATACTTTTTCAGATGAAAAAGTAGCAGAATATGTAAATGAGCATTTTTATGCTGTAAAATTGAATGCAGAAAGCCAGGAAAAAATCATCATCAAGCAAGATACTATTACTAATCAAATGATGGCGCGATCTATGGGAGTAAGTGGTTACCCTACAATAGTCTATATAAAAGAAGACTTTAAAACCATTCAGGCAGTTCCAGGCTATCAGAAAGCAGATGCATTTCTAAAAACTTTAGAGAAGGTGAAAAATTGGTGAGAAACTAATCCCAGTAGTGCGATGATTACAGAGGATTTTAACCTTTATTGCTTTGAACCTATTTGAAAAACATAATGCTATTTTAATACTCAAATTTCCAAAGCCAATTTTGTAGCCTGATTAATCGCTTTCTTTGCATCTAACTCCGATGCCTCGAATGCCCCCCCAATAAGATGTACTTTCAGACCTAATTCCGAAACGGCATTAAACAAACTCTTTTCCGGGAGTTGCCCTGCACATAATATAATATTATCTACTTCCAAAAGTTTCTGCTTGCCATCTTTGGTTAAGTATAGGCCTTTTTCATCTATTTTTTCATATTGAATGCCGGAAATCATTTTCACCTGCCTGTTTCTCAGAGAATTTCGATGAATCCATCCTGTAGTTTTACCCAAGTTTGCACCCATTTTACCATCAGATCGCTGCATCATAAATATCTGACGAGGTGTTCCCACTTTTAGGGGCTTGCTTTCAATTCCACCTCTACTTTCCACCTGCATATCAACACCCCACTCTTTAAAGAATGCCTGTAAATCATCATGGTTTTCCTCTTGAGGATGAGTCAGATATTCTGCAACATCAAAACCGATACCTCCTGCACCAATGATAGCAACTTTCTTCCCTACTGGTTTATGTTCTTTTAAAACCTCAATATATGACAACACTTTTTCGCTTTCCTGGCCGGGTATCTTAGGATCACGAGGGTTAACACCTGTAGCAATCACGATTTCATCAAAGTCTTTTAGATCCTCAGCACCAACCTTTGTATTAAGTTGCAATTGTATCCCATTCAGTTCAATCTGTCTTTTAAAATAGCGCAAGGTTTCATAGAACTCCTCTTTTCCGGGAATTTGCTTAGCCATATTAAACTGCCCCCCTATTTCATTAGCAGCATCAAACAATGTAATGGAATGACCGCGTATGGCTGCTTCAACACTGAAGGCCAGTCCTGCAGGACCTGCTCCAACTACTGCAATTTTTTTTACTTGTTCTGTTTGATGGCTCACTAGTTCTGTCTCGTGACAGGCTTTAGGATTAACCAGACAGCTACTCGTTTTATTCTTAAAAATGTGATCCAGGCAGGCCTGATTGCAGGCTATACAGGTATTAATTTCGTCTTCCCTACCTGTTTCTGATTTTAAAATAATGTAAGGATCTGCTAAAAAGGGCCTGGCCATAGAAACCATATCTGCTTTGCCACTAGACAGAATTTCTTCCGCTGTTTCCGGCATGTTTATTCTATTGGTGGTTATAAGCGGTATATTCACTTCCGCTTTCATTTTCTCTGTAACCCATGTATAGGCACCTCTTGGAACCATAGTGGCAATGGTCGGTACTCTGGCTTCATGCCACCCAATTCCCGTGTTAATGATGTTTACGCCAGCATCCTCTAATGCTTTAGCTAGTTGAACCACTTCTTCCCAACTGCTTCCTTCAGGAATTAAATCCAGCATAGAGAGTCTGAAAATTATGATAAATTCCTTACCTACAGCCTGCCTTACCGCTTTTACTATTTCTACAGGAAACTTAATGCGGTTTTCATAGCTGCCACCCCAATCGTCTGTTCTGTTATTGGTATGCTTAACAATAAACTGATTGATCAAATAACCCTCAGAACCCATAATTTCTACACCATCATATCCTGCTTTCTGTGCCAATTTAGCTGAATGAGCATAGTCTTTTATAGTAGACTTTATTCTCCTGCCGGACATTTTGAATGGCTTAAATGGAGTAATAGGTGACTTGATGGCACTTGGAGCTAAGCTGAAAGGGTGATACCCATATCTACCAGCATGCAAAATTTGCATGCATATTTTACCTCCCTCTTTGTGAACAGCCTCTGTGACAACTTTATGTTGTTCGGCATGCTTATTTTTTGTCATTCTAATAGAAAAGGGCTTCAACCATCCCTGCCAATTAGGTGAAACACCTCCTGTAACAATCAGCCCCACGCCACCCTTTGCTCGTTCAGCATAAAAAACAGCCATTTTGTCAAAACCATCCTTGGCTTCTTCTAAACCGGTATGCATAGAACCCATTAAAACTCTGTTTTTTAGCTGGGTGAAACCTAAATCAAGAGGTTCAAATAAATGAGGGTATTTTGAATGTGTCATAAGAAGTAGTATGCATGCCTAACAAAAAGCAATTTAAGTAATCTTTTTTAAAAGCGTGGAAATATCAAAATTTTATGAGTAGTTTCATGCCTTATTTACTAAGAAAATGAAACTACTAGACTACAATATTGCGATAAGAAATAACTTTAAAAAATTAATTGAAGATATCACCATTGAAGATATCATTAAAATACCTGAAGGTTACAATAATAATATTCTTTGGAATTATGGACATGCTGTCGCCACACAAAATGTATTGTTATATAAACTTTCCGGATTACCATTTTCTTTGCCCGATGACTTTGTGGCTACTTACCGAAAAGGAACCTTTCCTCCTAAACTGGAGGATCCAAATGCAGAATTAGAAGTAATTCATTTGTTTGCAGAACAATCAATAGCTCACTTAAGAAAAGATTTAGCCGCGTACAAATTCACTGAATACGATACTTACGAAACCAGTTTTGGTACGCAATTAGAAAACCATCATGATGCCATGCAGTTCAATAACATGCATGAATCGTTGCATTTAGGATATTGTATAGCTCTCAAGAAAACTTTAGGCTATTAAACTGAATCCCAGCTAGCTTTTTGGTCATAATATATCTCTCCATTTTCTATAGTTAATGGAGAGCTTATATTATTATGATACAATTGCCCTGTGCCCAAACCTTGTGGCATACTCACATTCAAATGGGCTGCTAATTGACAAATAGCATTTAACCCAATATTTGATTCAAGCATGCTGGTAAGCCACCATTTAATATTGTTATCTTCTGCAACTTTAGTCCATTCCATCACAGATTGGATACCTCCTATGAGACTTGGCTTTAATATGATAAACTGAGGATTAATAGATTGCAGCAATTTCTGCTTTTCAGAAACCGAATTAACACCTATCAATTCCTCATCCAAAGCGATGGGCAACCTTGATTTGATACATAATTGTTTCATTTCTTGCAGTTGCCCTGCTTTAATAGGTTGCTCAATAGAATGAATATCAAATTCCGCTAAAACATTTAATTTCTCAAGTGCCTCATCAGGGGAAAAAGCGCCATTGGCATCTACTCTTAAGGTTATTTGATCAGCATTAAATTTTGACCTAATCGATTTTAATAGTTTTACTTCAGTATCAAAATCAATAGCCCCGATCTTCATCTTTATGGTACTAAAACCAGCTTCCAATTTCTCTTTAATTTGCTGTTGCATGAAATTTTCATCTCCCATCCAAATCAACCCATTAATTGGTATACGCTTTTCGGATTCGAAAAATGCCGTAGGAAAAATCTCTTTCTTACCCTCATGTAAAGCATCCAGCAAAGCGGTTTCAATTGCAAACCTGATGCTTGGGAATTTTTCAGAAGCTAGTGAGCGTGCAACTTCAAAAACATCATCGATCGTATTCGGTAGCTCTTTTCCAGTTAACAAATCTCCAACGCGGTGCATTTCCCTTTCCATTTCATGAAGTGGATCAACACTTAAACCTTTCAAAGGTCCCGCCTCTCCTATTCCTAAAAGGCTATTTTCATTAAATAATTGCAGATACCAGGTCTCTTTGTTAGTTAAAGTTCCTCTGGAAGTACCTGCTTCAAACCTAAATTTTAATAGGTGGCTTTTAATCTTTACTTGGGTGATTTTCATTGAGCATAAAATAATATAAGCTAAAAACTTCATTTTTGGTTTTAGGTTTCATCAAGACCTGTTTTGCACTTATCTTTGTTCGAAATTGCCATTTTTATGTCAGAATTACTGCAAAAAGCAACAGAAATTAATCTAAAAGACTTTCACTATCCTTTAGCACAGGAAAGAATCGCTAAATATCCACTTGAGCAAAGAGATCATTCAAAATTATTGGTTTATAAAAATAAAAAAATACATCATGAAAAATTTTACTCTTTGCAGGATTATCTACCTCAAAATAGCTGCCTTATTTTTAATAATACTAAGGTAATTCCGGCCAGAATCCAATTTCGAAAATCTACAGGAGCCAGTATTGAAATCTTTCTACTTTCTCCAGCATCTCCCACCTCGGAGGTAACACAAGCCATGTTAGTTCATAGCGAATGTGTGTGGAATTGTATTATAGGAAACCGGAAAAGATGGAAATCAATAGATGTTTTGGAAAGGCATTTCATGTGTAAGCATGGGAAAATTAAAGTCTCAGCTTCATTTCATGACTATAAACAAAATCAAATACAGTTTAAATGGGATAATGAAAGCATTCCATTTGTAGAAATAGTAGAGTTGATGGGAACCACTCCCCTTCCCCCATATTTAAACCGATCTGCTGGTGAGTCTGATAAAGAGAATTACCAAACAGTGTATTCCAAAAATGAAGGGGCAGTTGCAGCACCTACCGCCGGCTTACATTTTACAAATAAAATATTAGCTGAATTAAAAGATGCTGGTCACGCTATACAGGAGCTGACTTTGCATGTAGGCGCAGGCACTTTTCAGCCGATTAAAGTTGAAAATGTGCTTGAACATACCATGCATTGCGAGCAGATTAGTATTGAAAAACAAACTATTGATTTCCTGGCCACTTCTGATGCACCAATAATAGCAGTAGGTACTACTTCTGTACGAAGTTTAGAAAGTGCCTATTGGTTTGGAGTACACCTTTTGACAGCGGAAATAAAGGAATTTCATATTAAAAAGCTATATCCTTATGAAGTGGGATTTGATGATTTACCAACGAGAAAGGAGGCTTATAAAGCTATTTTGAATTTTTTAAATCAACATGAATTGACTTCACTTTATGGAGATACTGAAATATTTATATTTCCAGGTTATCAATTTCAGGTAATTGATGGGTTAATTACTAATTTCCATCAACCTGAGTCAACATTAATGCTGTTGATTGCTGCATTTACAGGCCAAAACTGGAAAATGATCTATAATGAAGCTCTGGATAAAAATTATCGCTTTCTTTCCTATGGTGATTCTTCTATTTTACTGGCATAATTGATATATTCGATTTATGGAATCAATTGAAAAAGGTTTTAAGGATGTGCTGGAGAAAATCAATGAATTATTACATATTGTAATATTTGATATAAAGGGAAGTGATTTCACTTTACTGACTCTGCTTTTTATTATAGTCTCAAGCATTCTTTTGGTTTTTCTATCAAGAAGAATAAGTAATTTATTAACTAAAAGAATATTAAGCCGGTACATCCATGATACCGGAGTTACTGATTCCATAGGCACGATTTTCAGATACTCTATCATCATCATAGGTTTCATCACAATTTTTCAATCTGCAGGATTTGATTTAAGCACGTTGGGACTACTTGCCGGTGCTCTTGGAGTAGGTATTGGTTTTGGTTTGCAAAATGTCACTAATAATTTTATTTCAGGGATAATCATTCTATTCGAAAGACCCATAAAAGTTGGTGATAGAATTGAGGTGGGAGATATCAACGGTGACGTTTACTCAATTTCCATGCGATCTACAACCATCATTACCAATGACAATATTTCAGTGATTGTTCCCAATTCTGAATTCATTAATAGCCAGGTGATTAATTGGAGCCATAATGATAGAAAAGTAAGGTTTCGGTACCCGGTGGGAGTATCCTATAAAGAAAACCCTGAGAGAGTAAGGGAGATTGTTTTGGCAGTAGTCAAAGAAAACTCAGGTGTATTAGATGAACCTGAAACTAATTTTTGGTTTGATGGATACGGCGATAGCTCAATCAATTTTATTTTAGGTGTATGGACATCCGAATACATACAAAGACCAGGAGTATTAAAAAGTCAGCTATACTATGCTATTTTTAAAAAATTTGAAGAACACAATATTGAAATACCTTTTCCTCAACGAGACCTACATTTAAAAAGCGGTTTCAATTCCGAAGACATTTCGAAAAACGAAATAAATAAATAAAAATAAAACCCAATCTATTCTCCTTTTTCCATCTAAGGTTTTTTAGCTTTGCTAACTTGATTTTCAATTCATTATGGACAAATACTTTATCATTGATTTTGACAGCACCTTAACTAGAGTTGAGGCCATGGATTTATTAGCTTCAATATCTTTACAAGGAAAACCTCAAAAAGAAGCTGCAGAAAGTAAAATAAAAGAGCTTACTGACAAAGGCATGAATGGCGAAATTTCATTTAGAGATTCGTTAAAAGACAGATTATTGCTTTTGGAGGCAAATAAAGCACATTTACCTCAACTTATAAAAGAACTAAAAGATCAGGTGTCTATTTCCTTTTCCAGAAATACTGATTTCTTTAAAGAATATTCAGAGAAAATATACGTGATTTCTAATGGTTTTAAAGAATACATTGAGCCTATTGTAACTGGTTTAGGTATTTTACCGAACCATATTTTTGCCAATGAATTGGTTTTTGATGACAATGGAGATGTAGCTGGTTTCAATGAGAACAACCCGCTTTCCAAAGATGGAGGTAAGGCGGAAGTAATTAGAACTTTAGATTTGGATGGAGACATTTATGTAATTGGTGATGGACATAATGATTATGAAATTAAGGCTGCCGGCTTAGCCAATAGATTTTATGCCTTTACTGAAAATATAAGCCGTGAAAAAGTAATGGAAAAAGCTGACCATATTGCTCCAAGTTTAGATGAGGTTTTGTTCGAAAATAACATCACTTCAGCAATATCTTATCCAAAAAATAGAATTAAAGTGCTTCTTCTGGAAAATGTACATCCTGCGGGAGTGGCATTGCTGGAAAATGAAGGCTTCTCTGTTGAAGTTTACCCTGCTGGTTTAGATGAAGACGAATTATGCGAAAAAATCAAGGGAGTTTCTATCCTTGGAATTAGATCTAAAACGCAGGTTACTCGCAAAGTAATTGAAAATGCCAACCGTTTAATGGCTGTAGGTGCTTTTTGTATTGGTACCAATCAGATAGATTTAGAAGCTTGTCAGGAAAAAGGGGTAGCAGTTTTTAATGCTCCGTTTAGCAATACAAGATCAGTGGTAGAATTAGCCATAGGCAGTATTATCATGTTGATCAGAAACATATTTGATAAATCGGTTCTGATGCATCGAGGGAAATGGGATAAATCTGCCACTGGAAGCCGAGAAATCAGAGGTAAAAAACTTGGCTTAATAGGCTATGGAAATATAGGTGCGCAACTTTCAGTAGTGGCAGAAAGCATTGGTATGGATGTGTACTACTATGATGCTGAAGAGAAATTAGCCCTGGGAAATGCTACCAAAACAAATTCTTTGAAAGAGCTTCTCAATACTGTAGATGTTGTAACACTACATGTGGATGGAAGAAAAGAAAATGCCAATATAATCGGTAAGAGGGAATTTGACATGATGAAAGATGGTGTTATTTTCCTGAACTTAAGCAGAGGACATGTAGTTGATATTCGTGCTTTAAAAGAGGCTCTCAAAACTCAAAAAGTGGCAGGTTGTGCCATTGATGTTTTTCCTCAAGAACCTAAAAGCAATGATGACCCTTTTGAAAGTGAGCTAAGAGGCTTGCCAAATACTATTCTTACTCCGCATATAGGAGGCAGTACCGAAGAAGCCCAGGTTAACATAGGCCAGTTTGTACCTGCAAGAATAATGGATTATATCAATACAGGTACTACCACAAACAGTGTAAATTTTCCTAATTTACAGTTACCCCGGTTACAAAATGCCCACAGATTAATACACATACATAAAAACGTACCTGGTATAATTGCTAAAATGAATCAGCTTTTTGCAGAACATGAGATAAATATTGTAGGACAATATTTAAAAACGAATGAAAAAATAGGGTATGTTATTACTGACATTGATAAAGCATATAGCAAAGATTTAATAAAGGCCATGCGAGCTATTGATCACACTATAAAATTTAGGGTCTTGTATTAAGCAAATGATCATGTACAGACATAGCTGAAACCTTTCAAACACCGAGCTTTTTGTCTGTCATGCATTGATGAACTTTGACCGCTATCAAATTTTAATACTTAAAAGAATAGAAGCTGTATTCCAAGCTCTGCTTTTTATACTCTTTTTTTTTTAGCTTTAAAAATTCAAAGCAAAATGCCAAATACTCAGCATTTTAAGAAATTGTCAAATTTTTATTCGTTTTAAGTAAAGAAAGATATCTAAAAACTTACATTCTAAAATTAATTCATGCAGCTGCTGCATTTTCAATGCTTCCAATGAGTTTATAAAGATTCCAGACAAGTAAGTGAAATACTACGACAAAAACGAATATTGTTTATTCATTCACCTTTTGCATTCAATTTAAAGGTATAAAAGTATAAATACATTACAGAATCGACCAATTCAGTAAATCTTATTTCTAAATCCGATTCATTATATTTGATGTATATACATCATATATAAAATAAATGCAATGATGAAGAAGTTAAATGATTTAACCCTTGAGAAAACTTTAGCTGAAAATAATAAGGTAATTATTAAATTTTATGCTGATTGGTGTGGAATATGTAAGGCGTTTTCTCCGGAATTTGAAAGAATTGTGCAAGAGCTGGAAAAAGAATCATCTGATATAAAATTTTTCGAAGTAAATGCTCCTGATAACCCTAAAACAAGATTACTAGCTGGCGTTTATAGCTTACCTTTTTTTGCAAGTTTTGAAAAAGGGAAGCTAGTGAACAAAGTAGCAACTGCAGATGGAAAAATAATTAATAAGATAATTTCACAGCTTAACAATTCTAATCCTGTTCTTAGCTAAAATCCTGACTGGAAAATATTTATAAGAAAATCATATGGAAGAAACTAAAAAAGCCCTGAAAATTCAGGGCTTTTTTAGTTCTGTGTGTAAATACTGATCGCAGTTACTCTTGATATTCAAATTTAGTTTTAAATTTATTATACAATCGCTGCTGATGTGCCTCCAATGTCACTTTTCTTCCTTCTATAAACACATATTTTAAAACATTACTTTTCATATCAAGTATATCACCCTCGGAAACTACTAAAGAAGCTATTTTTCCGGTTTCAATTGAGCCAATTTTATCTGAAACACCCATTATTTCAGCAGGGTTTAGTGTAACCATTTTTAATGCTTCTTCTGACCCTAAACCATAAGCCGCAGCGGTACCTGCACCAAAAGCTAAGTTTCTTACTTTCATCACTTCATCCCACTGGCCAATAGCCACTTTTATACCAGCTTCTTTTAGCAAAAACGGTAACTTATAAGGCATGTCAACTGCATCAATTGTGTTGTCAGGCAACCTATGTGTATCTTCTAAAATAACAGGAATATTGTTTTCCTTTAAAAAATCTTTCACATAATAAGCTTGCCCTGCTCCTACTATTACAATTTTAGAGACACCTTGCTTTTGTGCAAACTGAACAGATTCTACTATCTCTTTAGCTCTGTCGGTATGGATATATAGTGTTTTAGAACCTTCAAATAAACCAGCCATAGCCTCCATTTTCAAATTTGTGCTTTGAGGCTTTTCAATAGCTGAATAAGATTTTGCATCCTGAAAAAATGTTCGCAATTCATTATATTGCTCAGGGTACTCTTTATTCTCTTTCCATTCTGTTTGTCCAGTCCACCATCTTGGAGCGGTCATCTTAGAAGGCCAATTCAAATGTATTCCTTCATCAATTTTTAGGACAGCATCTTCCCAGTTCCATGCATCCAAATCCATCACAGAAGAGCTGCCTGATATTCTTCCGCTTCTTGGAGTAGTTTGGGCATATAAAACCCCATTGAATCTCGTTGTAGGAATGATTTCAGAATCCGTATTGTAGGCGATCAAAGCCCTTACATTTGGATTATATTCTCCTGTTTCGGCCTGATCCCTGGAAGCTCTCACAGCAGCAATCTCTTCCAACCCGATAATTGTATTAGCGGCTATTAATCCGGGATAAACATGTAAACCTTCTGCATTTATTACCTCGTAATCTGTTAAATCTAACCTGATAGTTGTTGCATCAGCCACATTGGTGATAACACCATCTTTAAATGTTATGGCAGAGTTTTCAATTACTTCACCTGTTCCTAAATGAGCAGTGGCATTCATAATAGCAATTGGTTTATCCTGCGCTCTACCTGGTGCTGGTGGTTGCCCAAAACTTCCATTTGTTAATACTATTGACAAATAGATGCTTATAATATATTTTAAAATGTTCATAGATCTTATTTTAAAGAAGTATAATTTTCCAATTCTGTTTCGCAGTGGTAGATAATTTGTGATTTAGGCATTGCTTTTTTAGTGCTTTTACCTTTTTTCTTATCTCCCTGCATTTTGGCTATTAAACGAGCTCTTTCTTTTTGAATATCTTGTAAAACCTTCTCTTCTGTTTCAATATCATAAAAGATAG
This sequence comes from uncultured Cytophagales bacterium, assembly GCA_963803685.1. GTDB lineage: Bacteria > Bacteroidota > Bacteroidia > Cytophagales > Cyclobacteriaceae > Marivirga. Next base: position 3,840,239 of record CAWDNW010000001.1, on the reverse strand, counting down.
CCCCTTCAATGATTGTTTTTTCTGCTTTGGCATAAATTGAAAGAGGGTGAGCACTCCATAACACTACATCAGCATCCTTACCAATTTTTATGCTACCTACCCGATTATCCAAGTGCATTAATTTAGCAGGGTTCAAAGTAACCATTTTCAAAGCTTCTTCTTCCGATACTCCTCCGTACTTTATTGTTTTTCCTGCCTCCTGGTTTAATCTTCTTCCCATTTCAGCATCATCAGAATTAATAGCGGTAACTACTCCCTCACCATGCATTAGCGCGGCATTATAAGGTATAGCATCATTCACTTCAAATTTGTAAGCCCACCAATCAGCAAATGTAGATCCACCAACACCATGATCTTTCATTTTATCAGCCAATTTGTATCCCTCTAAAATGTGGGTAAAGGTATTAATCCTAAATCCAAAATCTTCAACAACTTTCATAAGCATATTAATTTCAGATTGCACATATGAATGACAGGAGATAAATCTTTTCCCATTCAGAATTTCAACAAGCGTTTCCAGTTCTAAATCTTTTCTTGGAGGTGTTGCATTGGCTTTTACCTTTTTAGATAAACCATTGTACTCTTTCCATTTACTTTCATATTCTCTGGCTCGAGTAAATGCATCTATAAAAACTTGCTCAACTCCCATCCTTGTTTGAGGAAATCTAACTGTATTTTGATCTCCCCAGTTAGATTGCTTCACATTTTCACCTAAGGCAAATTTTATATACTTGTCTGCGCCTGCAATTTTCATCTCTTCAGGACCATAACCCCATTTCAATTTTATTACAGCAGATCTTCCTCCTATTGGATTGGCTGAACCATGTAATAAATGTGCAGATGTTACTCCACCTGATAATTGTCGGTAAATATTTATGTCTTCCGAATTGACAACATCTTCAATGTTTACCTCAGCTGTTACGGCCTCTGAACCTTCATTGACACCTCTGCTTATGCCAATATGTGAATGTTCGTCCACAATGCCAGGAGTCAGGTGTTTTCCAGTACCATCTATTTCAATTGCACCATCAGCAGATAAACCCTTACCTACTTTGCTAATTTTTCCGTTTTCCAATAAAACATCAGTGTCTTCAAGAATACCATCTGCTTCATTGGTCCATACTGTAGCATTTTTTACTAGAATTGTTTGAGCAGTCGGCTTTTCTTTTTTCCCATGTGCTACAAAAGGATAAATCATTGACCCAACCTCTTCAGATTCATCCTCTTTTTGATCATCCGCTTTCTTATCTTCTTTCTTCTCAATCTCCGATTTTTTAGATGCAGTCCATTTAGTCCAGCTGCCATCCGCCATTTCAGCATTTCCAGCCATTCCGTTCTCAATAATCCAACCTGACAATCTGATCTTTCCTATTGCATTTTCTGCTGTGTCAGCTTTAAAAGACAAGGTTACTAATTCTTTGGAAACAGATGATTTTACATCAATTTTGGTTGAATCATTTAGTGCAACTTTGAACTCAAACTTACCCGGAACGCCTGAAATGTTTAGGTCATAGGTTTCATCTTTTATCTTCAATTCATATTTACCGGAAATATCCTTTTGATCAGGATCAATTAACTGATGCGCATGACCTTGCACCCAGTTCTCATAAATTTTGGTCTCCTTTTTCAGCGGGCTGCCATCTGTAATAATAAAATTAGCGATCATCCCTGATTTTAAAGAGCCAATTTCAGATTGCATATTAAGCATTTTCGCTGGGGTATAGGTGAGCGCTTTTAGCGCTAACTCTTCACTTAATCCAACTTTTATTGCTTTTTCCAGATTAGCTAAAAGTGTCGAAACATCCTTTAAACCATCTGAAGTTACTGTAAACTCAATACCTGCATCTGAAAGCATTTTCAAATTGTAAGGAGCCATCTCCCAATGCTTCATATCTTCTAAACTTACATTCAACGCTTCCAACGGATCTTCAACATCAAAGGCATCAGGGAAATTAACGGGAACAATTAGTGGCGCTTTAGTATTTTTAATTTCATCTATTCTTTGATACTCGTCACCTGCTCCTTTAATAATGTATTGGACACCCATTTCATCACCTATCTTGTCTGCTCGCAAAGCATACAGCTTATCACCATCGGCTTCGAAAAATTGAATCAGGTTTTTATTACTATTAAAACTGGAGAGTGCTACATCTGTCATTTCGCTCTGGTTGGCATACCATTCAGCATCTAAATAAGTTTGCTTTATTAAAGCAATAGCGCCCATTAATGAACTAGGATTGTCTTGTGTAGAGCTACCTTTATCGAATGAGAAATGAGAAGAAGCTTTTTCCTTCAGTATAATTTCATTTTCATTAGCTTCGCGCAATGCTACAAATACTCCGGTTCCTCTTACCAGTCCATCTTTGCTATGAGATAAAGCAGCACCGAAGCCAGCCTTTCTCATTTTCTCGGCTTCTGATTTATTTATACTAAACTCCTCTACCGCATTAAAATAAGATTTTATAGCATCATTAGCATTGTAAGCACCCTCTTTTGTTGGCCCAAGCTGTGGGCCGCGAGAGCGAGATGATTCCATCTTAGGCATTCCAATATTAGATGATAATTCTATAAAAGATGGATAAACATGTTTTCCTTTCAAATCGTGTACGATGGCTTCTTTAGGAACAGTAAGATTAGCACCTGCCTTTACGATTTTTTTATCTTCTATGATTAAAACTGCATTTTCAACAGTAGTCTGATAATCAGAGTGTAAGGTAACATTGATAAGCGCATGTATGTTGGGTCTTTCATCTTGCACACCATTTACCTTAAAGGTTTCCTGTGCCTGTAATGAGTATACAACCAAGCATAAACATGCCATAAGTATTCTTTTGATCATAGTATATTTATTTAGTTACAAGGATGAAAATACAGCTTTTAACTCAAATAAAAATATAAATAAATCTCTATTATTTTATTGGTTAAAATTGCAGTTAGATGGAAAGAAGAAAAGTGCTGGAAATTTTATTAAAAGTATATGTAAAAACAATATCAAAGTCACATCAAATAATAATCGCTATTCGATAAATGATTTTTCTTTATCATTAAATTGCATTAATTTAATTCCAAATATTTTTTAGTAGATGAAAGCATTTTTCCAAAAACACATTATTTCTCTATCAATATATACAATTTCCGCGCTAATTTTACTGAGTGTCATATTATCTTTCTATAACAAAAAAGTAATGAGAGAAGCACTGACTACGAAGGAGCAAACTGACCAGGTTTTTCGAATCGCAGAAAACACCATGCTTAATATGCGACAAATGGATATTAGCGGAAGAGGATATGCCCTTATTAGAGAGGAGTCGTTCCTTTTCTGGAGTGTTGAAAATGCACGAAGAGAGAATAGGGTCAATTTCAACAAGTTGGATAGTTTATTTGCTTTGCAGGGATACAGTGATCCTGAAAACTATAATAAACTAAAAGCTGGTTTTAGAGAATATGCAGATCTGTATGCCCAAATGGTTACTTATCTTAAAAATGATGACCTGGACGGCTATTTAAGCATTCTTTCAAATGATTTTGGACGGACTTTCTGGCCTATTAATGATGCTTTTTCAAGAAGACTTTATGAATTCCAGGATAATTTAATTAAAAATGCTGAGGAAAAATATGAAAATGCAATTTTTCGAAATTCGATAGTACAACTACTCCTACTTCTAATTGGTTTGCCTACCTTAGGAATGATACTATTAAAATTAAAGAGAGAGCATAAAGAACGAATTGCATTACTACTTAATCTTAGAAAAAATAATCAGCGCTACTTATTTAATGATGGAGATGAAGAATTTAGAGGCGCTGAAGGAATATTAAACTCTTCTATTGAGAATTTGAAGAAAGCAGCCAACTATGTGACAAAGGTTTCATCAGGTGACTATCAGGTAAGTTGGGAAGGATTAAATGAAGATAACAAAGCATTAAATCAGCATAACCTGGCCGGACAGCTCATTAACATGAAAAATAAAATGCAGAAAGTTGACGCTGAAAACAAGCAGCGGATATGGACTACAGAAGGACTATCTCAATTAACTGAAGTCATAAGAAATAGCGAACAGGATATAAATGAACTAACCTACCAGGTAACACTGTATCTTTGCAATTACCTTAATGCTCAACAGGGGTCATTATTTACAGTTGAGGAAGATGATGATATAGATGAAAGAGAAGATGACAAATATTTAAGGCTTGCTGGACTCTACGCATTTGATCGGAAAAAGTATCAGGAAAAACGTATTGAGATAGGCCAGGGATTGGTAGGGCAGACATTTAGAGAAGGAGAAACAGTAGTCCTAACAGAAATACCAAATAATTACACCTCCATTAAATCAGGTTTAGGAGATAATGCACCCTGCTGTATAACTATTGTCCCCATGCTTTACAATGAAAATGTTCACGCTTTAGTAGAGTTGGCCTCATTCCAACCTTTTGAAGCACACGAGATTAGTTTTCTGGAAAAGGCAGGTGAATATATTGCCTCAGCCATTGCAAGTGCACAAAACAATGAAGTAACTAAAAAGCTATTGGAAAAAATGCAAACGCAGGCTGAGGAAATGAGAGCTCAAGAAGAAGAATTGAGGCAAAATATGGAGGAGTTAGAAGCCACGCAGGAAGAAATGCGTAGAAAAGAAAAATTGGCTCAGGCAAAATTAAGTAATCAGGATTAATTGCTTTCCACTGCACTTACTTTCGGTCCTAATGGAGTTTTCACCATAATTAGTAATCCAATACCAACTGCAAAAAATAAACCCAGAGCGATTGTACTATTTCGCATGCTGCCTGTCCATTGTTCGATAAAGCCATAAGAAAAAGTACCTATTACTATTGCTATTTTTTCAGACACATCAAAAAAGCTAAAGTATGAAGCATGGTCCTTTGTAGTGGCAGGCATTAATTTAGAATAGGTACTTCTTGATAAAGATTGAATACCCCCCATTACTAAACCTACGATGAAGGCTAATATATAAAACTGATTAGCAGTATATACGAAATAAGCATACAGGCATATGAATACCCAAATACATAGCATAATCATAATTGAATATTTATTAGTTCGCATTTTTGAAATATAAGCAAATAGATAAGACCCAATAATGGCTACTGCATTAATTATAATTATGGTCATTATTAGCTTGTTGCCTGGCAAGTTGAGCTCCTTGCTACCAAATGAAGCAGCCATGTACATTACTGTCTGCACACCCATGCTATAAAAGAAGAAAGAGCTTAAAAAGTACTTTAACGTCCTATTTTGCTGTACTTCTCTAAACACCTTAATTAATTCCAGATAGCCATTTTTTATAGTTTTCTTATTAAACTGACTAATGGAAGGTGGTTCATTCAAAGTTCTGAAGGTAATTTGGGCAAAGCCAATCCACCATACTCCTACCGTTAAGAATGAAAACCTGGCAATTAGTCCCGTGCTCTCTAAATCGAACCATTGGGGATTTGAAATACAAATAAGATTAATAACCAGGAGTATAATGCTGCCAATATACCCAAGTGAAAAACCTTTAGCACTTACTAAATCCTGCTTATCAGGACTAGCAATAATGGGTAAAAAGCAGTTATAAAATACTAAACTCCCACTGTAACCAATACTGGCTAAAACGGAACATATTATAGCCCATTCTACATTTTCACCTGTAAAAAAGAACAATCCTATACAAGAAAATCCTCCTAGATATGTAAAAGCTTTCATAAACAATTTTTTATTGCCTGTAAAGTCTGCAATACCGGATAATAACGGTGATAACAAAGCAATAACAAAGAAACTAAAGGAAATAGCAAATGAATACAGCGCAGTATTTACGAGCTTAAAACCAAAAAAATCTACCACATCACTATTAAAAGCATTTTGGGTAGCTGTATTATAAAAAACTGGAAAAATGGAAGATTTGATTACTATGGCATAAACTGAATTTGCCCAATCATACATGCACCATGCATTAATGGTTTTAGAGTGGTTGCTTTTCAATTGATTGTAAAAAGTATGAGAATTGGGTAAAAAAAAAGCCTGCACTTTAAAAGTACAGGCTTTTGAATTGATTAAATTATATTATAAGTCTTTATCTGTCAACTTTAACGTATTGTACATTAATTTACGTGCATTTGCTTCACGTAATTGCTGCTGAACATCAGATACAATACCCATTTTAGCGGCTTCATCAACCTTCAAAGCGATAGTAATCTTATCTCTTTCTACTTCAGCTAACTTATCTTTTTCTTGAGCCACCCATAGCATTACGCCACTAGGCTCTATAAAAACATCATTGGCCTGAATTTTTGCCTCTGTTCCATAAACCTCAGATTTTTTAGGTTCACCTATATATAGATAAGCAACCAACGATTTTCTCTCTATCTTCCGTAATTGCTCAGCTTTAGGTATATTCTGCTCTACTAAGATATCAGTTTCACGCAATACTGTTGTTACCATAAAAAAGAACAATAGCATGAAAATAATGTCCGGTAAAGCAGCTGTTGGAATATCCTGACTAGCACTGGTTTTTTTCTTAAATTTACCCATTATCCTCCTATGTTAGATGGTTCTGCAATCGATATAGCCATTGGAATAACCTCTTCATCTACACCACGACCTTTATCATACAACGCTAAGTCTTTAGGGTTTTTTAAATCGAGGTTACGAAATTCCTCTGCAGTAATTCCCGCTCTATCAGCATAAATCTGATAGTAAGCTCCCTGCAATTGATCCAACACATTGATATAAATCTCATAGCTGGTACCCCTATCTGTTTTATAGGACACAATTGCTTTTTGGGGACTTTCAGCAAAATTTGGATCATTGGTTGGATTCATTACATGCTCAATAAGCATTTCCTTAATCTCAGTATAATCATCCAAACGCTCACCTTCTACTAGCAGAGCATCTCCAGAATTAATAGAAACTTTAAATAAATTTCTTTCCTTAATTACGACATCAACTTTTTCAGCTTCATCAGGCTTTACAGGTAATGTTAAGGTTAATCCTTTATCAGATGCAATAGTAGTAGTTACAAGAAAGAATATCAATAACAAGAAGGCAATATCCGCCATTGAGCCGGCATTAACTTCTGATGATGCCCTTGATTTACTTCTAGCCATTAGCTTACAAGTTTACGTATTTCAGAATAAATAATTGACAAAACCGCAACCCCCATTAACAGGTAAGTTGTGATCAAAACTCCTCCAATTACTTTGGATGAAGTAGATGTTATATCAAATTTAGTATAAACGGCTGTCACTTCATCTCCTGCCATGGCCCATGATACTAAAAATAATACTCCTAAGGCTGCAATCCCTATTACGGATTTAACGAGGCTCTTAGGATTACCCAATGCATTAATTAGTGGTAATACTATAGCTCCTAAAGCTGCCAGTATTACCAATAAGTAAGACACATATAATGCTATATTAACAAATGTTTCTTCCATTTAGTTTTATGCTTTTATAGTGTGAAATTATTTAGTAAGGTTATGTCTTACCAATATATCAACTAATGCAATAGAAGCATCTTCCATTTGATTAACTAATGAATCTACTTTAGAAACGCAATAGTTGTAAAATAATTGTAATATAACGGCAACGATCAAACCACCTACTGTAGTTAACAAGGCTACTTTAATACCACCTGCAACCAGTGAAGGAGAAATATCACCTGCTGCTTCAATAGCATCAAAAGCTCCAATCATACCGATTACAGTACCCATGAAACCTAACATTGGTGCTAATGATATAAACAATGAAATCCAAACCAAGCCTCTCTCTAAACGACCCATTTCAACTGAACCATAAGCAATAACTGATTTTTCAACCATTTCAACACCTTCAGACATACGCATTAAACCTTGCGTAAAAATTGATGCTACTGGGCCTCTTGTATTTTTTGTAACTTCTTTAGCTGCTTCAACACCACCTTGATTAAGTGCATCTTCCACATTAGCTAAAAGCTTGTTTGTATTAGTTGTTGCTAAGTTTAAAGTAATAATTCTCTCAATAGCGATGGCTAATCCTAAGATTAAACAAATTAATACTACTGACATGAATTCCCAACCACCTTCAATAAACTTCTCTTTTACTACCTGATGAAATCCAAGTTCTTCTTCAACTTCTTCATCAACAGCGGTAGTTTCTGCTGGAGCAACCGGTTCTGGTTCTGTTATGGCTTCAGTTGTGTCAGCTCCTGCATCTGTTGTATCAGATTCCTGAGTGGTCATTTCTTCCTCTGCTTGAGCAACTGCGTTGCCTGAAAAACCGAATGACATGGCACCGGCTAACATCATTAAGACAAATAGCTTTTTCATAGTTAAGTTGTTTGTAATTCTCTTTTTTAGTTTGTGTTTCAATTTTAAAAAAATTTAGATTCCAATTTTACGCAATTATCAACAAACAGAAAATAAAATCGATAAATCTTTAAAAGAAAGTTAGACTTTTTTACATTTTTGGTGATAATATTATCCCAATGTTAATGAAAATGCGGAGAAGGAGGGATTCGAACCCTCGGTACCCGCAAAGGTACACTCACTTTCCAGGCGAGCCCGATCGACCACTCTGGCACCTCTCCTATCATTAAAATTGCAAATTGATGTTTGAACGCTTATCAAACATTTACAAATAAATCAATTATTTCCTAGCCATGCAAACATAAATTGTCAAACGGTACATAATATTCTAATTAAAAGAACAATGTTGCAACATTAAATATGAATTGTGCTAAATTTAATTGGATTTACTACAAATGCGACCAATGGCCTTAGAAACTTATAAATCTATTTTGCGAACTAAGTTCTGAGAAAAGCATATTATTCCATTTCGCCCCTTAAAGGTTTAATTAAATTAATTCTTTGATTTTCCAGACTTTCTGCATGACTTAAAATATACATCATTTTTGTGATGGCGGCCTCACTGGTAATGTCACTACCACTTATCACTCCAATGGCTTCCAGCGCAGAACTCGTTTGGTATTTTCCTTGTATCACTTTTCCTCCCATACATTGTGATACATTTAAAATCAAAATATCATCAGAAATCGCATTTTTCAGTGCCTCAATAAACCACATGTCTGTGGGAGCGTTGCCAGATCCATAAGTTTCCATCACTACTCCTTTTAACCCTTTGATTGACAATACACCTTTAACAAATGCTGGCGATATGCCGGGAAAAATCTTTAATATGGCCACTTCCTGGTTTATGTCCTTTCTTACAGTCAATTTAGCATCTTGATAAAATGAACGTAAAGCTGCAAAATTGTACTCTATAATGACTCCAGCCTCTGCCAGCACGGGGTAGTTTTCGCTCTGAAACGCATCAAACTGAACACTTTCCACCTTTTTAGCCCTGTTTCCTCTTAATAGTAAGTTATCGAAGTAGATGCAGACTTCAGATACCACAGGTCTCTTATTAACATGTTGTGATGCTATTTCAATAGCGGTAATTAAATTTTCCCTGGCATCAGATCTTGCAGCTCCAATGGGTAATTGCGCCCCTGTGAAGATCACAGGCTTATTTAAGCCATCCAGCATAAAGCTGAGTGCAGAAGCACTAAATGCCATGGTATCTGTGCCATGAATGACAATAAAGCCGTTATAATCGTCATAAAATCTTTCGATTAGTCCGGCAATATCACTCCAGTGAGACGGATTTATGTTCGAAGAATCAATTAACTCATTGAAAGATGCAACAGTGATTTTTAAGTTAAAATTTCTTAGAGAGGGTACTTCTTTAAGAATATGCTTAAAGTCGAAGGGCACTAATGCCTGTTGGTCATTATAGACCATACCCAACGTACCTCCAGTGTAAATAATAAGAATAGAGTGCTCAGGGGCATTTGGAGTAGCAGTATCTATATGAGTTAAAATGTAGGGCTCCATCAAGAAAAAAGTTGTTTGGCATTTGTAGAAGTAATTTTGATTAATTCTTCCTTCGACATTCCTTTTAAATCAGCGATCTTCTGCGCAATAATGTTGAGGTATGCAGGTTCATTTCTTTTGCCTCTGTTAGGCGCCGGACTTAAATAAGGCGCATCCGTCTCAAGCACTATTTTATCTAAATCTATTTCAGATACATGCTCTGCTACCCCCCCGTTTTTGAAGGTGACCACTCCTCCTATTCCTACATAAAATCCTAAATCTGTCACCTTTTTTGCATCTACTGCAGTTCCTGTAAAGCAATGGAAAACCCCTTTTAATCGCTCATCATGTAAGGACTTTACTATATCAAAAGTTTCCTGAAAAGAATCTCTGCAATGCAGGATAATCGGGATTTGATATTTCTTAGCCCATTCAATTTGAATTCTAAGCGCTTCTTCCTGTTGAGCAATTAAAGTTTTATCCCAATAAAAATCAAGGCCTATTTCGCCTATAGCGACAAACTTCTTTTTATCGAGCCAATTTTCTACAATATAAAGCTGCTTTTGAAAATCCTTTTTCACATAGCAAGGATGCAATCCCATGGTAGCAATAGCTTGTGGAAAATTATGTTCTACCTCCAACATCGCATCGATAGAATCCTCATCAATATTGGGCATGTATAACTGAGTTACTCCAGCTTCAAATGCTCTTTCCAGCATATCTCCCCTATCTCTGTCAAATTCCTCTGAATATAAATGTGCATGTGTTTCAATCATCTCTTGCTGTATTTTCTGCCTTTCCATTTAACGGGCAAAGGTAAGAGATAATATATCATGAGAGCAATAGATAAAATACCATTATATAATTCAAATAGAAATAAATGACCCAATGGGATGTATTGATTTAGTCGATCAAGTATTTTACTGATAAATAAGCTCTGTATTGTAGTCTTGAGTCCAAATAAAGGAATCGCCACTAAGGGATTTAGAAATATCATCAATAGCATTGTTGGGAAATATAAAGCTTGTATCACTAACAAACTTAACATAAAAGCAGGTAGCTCCATTGCCCCTATCATCCACCTTTTCCTTTGATTTAACAAATTCCAGAGCCCCTTAATAGCATTTGTTCTTACCAAGCTCTCTTCATTGGCAAGTTGCTGAAAACCAAACCCTTGCTTCACGAGTTCTCTAAATAAAGCAAAATCTTCGGTAAGGGAAAAAGGTATGGCTCTATAGCCACCGACTTGTTCGTAGGCCGCTCTACTAAAAATCATATTATTCCCTACCCCGGTTACAGGTATTTTCCATCCACTTAAGATTTTGACCATTCCCAGTGCTAAGCTCCAGTCTAACATTTGCATACTAGAAAAAAAGCTATTGGCCTTAACCATTGAAAACCCACTCTGTATGGCCACTCCTTCTTTCATACATGCAAGGTGTTTTTCGATCCAGGTTTCTGGGACTACTGCATCCGCATCTGTTACCATGAAATATTCCCCTTTTGCCCTATCTGCTAATTGGGATAGCACATTTGCCTTCGCATCCAATTGATCCTTTTTGGGGCTTATAGCCACATAAAAGAAATTATTTGTCTCTTTGTCCCAGGTTTTTAAAATCTTCGTACTGCCATCTTCAGAACTGTCATCCCCCATTAAAACTTCAAATTTGTCTTTAGGGTAGTTCAATGCTTCTAAAGAGTTTAAAGTAAAATTTACCGTATGTACTTCATTGCGCACAGCTAATAAAATTGAAACAAATGGCAAATCTCCCTCTAGTGGTTCAGAGTTAACTGGTTTAGGTTTCCAAGCCAGCCACAGTATGAAATCTACTATTACAACACTTAAAATCAGGAAAAGTAAAACGTAAAAAAATATGGTCATAATTTTCCAAATTGATAGCCAAGTTCACTAAAATGCTTTACGTATTGTGGCAACACACTCAATACATTATTCGAAGCTTTTACATTATCATGAAAAACAATGATAGTACCATTTGAGGTATGTTTTATCGTGTTTGATAATATATTTTTTGATTTAAGACTTGCATTGTAGTCTTTGGATAGCACGTCCCACATTACTATTTCATAACCTTTTTGGGTAATCTTTCGAGCTAAATCCGGGGTAATTTGTCCATATGGTGGTCTGAATAGCTTTGAAGAAGGAGTAAAATGCCTCTGAATAAATTCCTGACAACTCTCAATGTCATCCAAATAAGTTTCTACAGCTGTTTTCCAGGCTTTTAAATGGTGTTGGGTATGGTTACCAACAGAGTGTCCTGACTGAATTGCTTCATTAAAAATTTCAGGATATTTCCTGATATTATCCCCTACGCAGAAGAAGGTGGCTTTTGCACTAAATTGATCAAGAATTTTTAAAATACTTGCAGTAAGTTCAGGTATTGGACCATCATCAAAAGTTAAATAAATTACCTTTTCGTTTTTATCTTTATGCCAACTTACCTGTGGTAATAGGGATTTTAAAACTGAAGGTGTTTTATAGAAAACAGGATCAAACATTAAAATTGCAAACTAATAAGGTGATGTCATCCGAAAAATCCCTTCCTTGCACAAAATTATCTAACTGGACTAAAATATTGGATATTAATAGTGAAGGTGCTGCTTTCTTATTGTTTTTCAAGAAAAATTCAACCCTGTCTGAACCAAATTCTTCGTCATTTTCATTAAATGCCTCAGTTAAGCCATCAGTGTAAAGAAATAAAGTTTGCCCATTATTCACGTTAAATTCACCTATTTCTAAGAAGGGAAGTTCTTTAAAAGCTCCCAAAACCATTGTTCCTTTGTCTAGTTCACTTATACCGTCCTCATTCAAGAGAAATGGTGGATTATGACCTGCGTTCACATAGGTAATTTTTTGATCCTTCATATCAATAAGCGCTATGAAGAAAGTGATGAAATTTTCACCATTTGCACTTTCAAAAACCTGGAAATTTAAATCTCTTATGATTTCTTCCAAATTTGTGGTTTTCCTAAGCAAGGTGCGCAGAGATGCCTGAAAATTAGACATTAATATAGCTGCGGGTACCCCCTTTCCGGAAACATCAGCTATACAAACTATTTTTTTATCCTTGTCAATTTCAAGCCAATCGTAATAATCACCACCCACCGTGTGATGAGGAGAGTAATGTGCCGCAATTTTAAAATTCTGTTGATCTGGTAAAAATTTAGGAAAAAGAAGCTGTTGCACCTTTTTAGCTATATCCATTTCCTTTGCGTAAACTTCCTGTTTTAGTTGTTCACGAGCCATCTTCTTATTTTCAATAGCCACCATGATTATATTGGTGAGCGCCTGAATAAAGTTTAAATGGTTTTCGATATGCTTTTGCTCACTATTTCCAGGTATTCCACCTAGAAAAACGACTGCTAATAGATTATCTTTGTGAAAAACCGGTATACCAACCTCAAATTCACTAAAAGCACTACCCACCAAATCGTTTTGAAAAAGGATTTTCTTTTTTTCTATCAAATGTTCAGCTGGAATTTCACAATTGAAAGTTTCTTTAGTCCCGAATTCAACCTTACAATCCCAATCATCTTCCTTAACAATAAGTACTAATTTTGAAAGTCGTAAATTAGCTCTTAATGTGAAATTATATATCTTATATAGGTTTTCTTCGGATAGGTTATCGTTAATTGCCTGTGTAATTTCAAGCAAGGCATTTAATTCTAATTCCTTAAGTTCGTATTGATTTGCTATTTGATAACTAGTGTCCATTTTCAAATGTGAAGATAATAGATACAAATGGAATATTGAGAGAATTAAAAAGTAATTTGAAAAATGAATCTAGTTTAGACGTATTTCATTTATTCATTAATTTTCTTCAACGGTCTTTTAAATGCTTAAAAACCATTGTGTAATAAGAGTCCCTTTTTAGAAGCTAGAAAGAGTTTATCATCCCATTTAAAACTCTCATTTTCTGCTATTTTCTCTGTATACTCTACATCATGAGCAATTAGAATTTTAATATATTCTTTTTTATAGAGTGAATACAGAGTCTGTATAATCAGATCGTTTTCCCAATTCAATGAATCTTTTATTACCTCAAACGATTGAACAAAATACAACTCATCTAGTAAATCAAACTCGCTATCGCTCATGTTTTCCATATATTCTTCCTTTCCATTGATAAGCACTAAAATTAGCCATTAAACCAAAGGTAATTACATAAAAACTATACAACAATTGTAAGAGTAAAAAAGCAATAAAATTAAATTTTTGGAGCTGGGATTTCAAAATATAAAAAATAAAAAAAAATTCTGCCAAGCCCTTAAGCATGAATAGGACTACAGCAAGCATTAACTTTTCCTCTGAGATAAACCCTATTATTCCCATCAGGTAAATTAAATGAAAAAACCATACAGCTAGAGCTGGAAATTTATCTTTTCTGTTTGAAGCTGCTTTCCATTTTGAGGCCCATCGAATTCTCTGTTGAAAAAATGTTAATATTGATGCGGGGGGAGCGGTTTGAACAATGCTTTGCTTTTGAAAAGATATTCCATAGGGATAATTCTTCCTGATTTTCTGCACCAAAAAGATATCATCGCCCGTAGGAATATGGGAATTATCACGAAATATCTCCAAATCTATGAACGTCTTTTTCCTGAATGCAATATTAGCCCCATTTGCCAAACTTGCTTTTCCTAATTTAATCGACACCCCTCCCACCCCAATTAATGGTGCAAATTCCATTTGAAAAAGTGTATCTTGAAAATTTTCACTGGTAAAAACAACACTTCCACTCACTAAATGAACTGATTCATTGTGAAAAGGACTTTGCATCAGTTGTAACCATTTAGTGGGCACTGCACAGTCAGCATCAGTAGATAGTATAATTGGATTAGTTGCTTTATCGACTGCCGTTTCTATAGCCATCTTTTTCCCGAAAATGCCTTGAGGTAAATTAATTACTTGATTGGTAAAATTCAGATTTTTCAGTAATTCATCAAGAACAAACATAGATTGATCATTTGAATGATCATTGATAAAAATGAATTCCACTAACTGATTGGGATAATCTAATTGCTGAAAGGAATTGACTAAAGCAGGAAGACTTCTCTCTTCATTGCGAAATGGCACAATTACTGAGATCTTTAAATAAGGCTTAATTATCGTTGGTGTAGAGATTTTCTTCCACGTATTGGTGAAATACAACAAAACCAAGCTATAAATTCCAATAATCACTATAAAAAACCACATTATTCAGGATCTATTTTAAATTGTTGAACAAAAAACAACCCTATTAAAGCAGGAAGCATGATGTT
Source organism: uncultured Cytophagales bacterium (assembly GCA_963803685.1). Taxonomy (GTDB): domain Bacteria; phylum Bacteroidota; class Bacteroidia; order Cytophagales; family Cyclobacteriaceae; genus Marivirga. The sequence goes on along the minus strand of CAWDNW010000001.1, from coordinate 3,825,117 downwards.
GATTAGCCAAAGAATTAAACCTGCTAAAATAATTGGACCTGAAGGAATATTCATAGCCTCAAAGTATAAAGCTGCACTAAATTCCCTCACTCCCAAATCATTAAAGAAATTAAATGTGGGTAAAACTGATTTGGCCAAAAACATAAATGAGACACCTAAAAATTTATTCCAAAGACTCAAATCAATTGTGAAAATAGACAAGAGGATTAAAAATTGTGCTGAGAAAATGATATACCTGACAATTGAAAATATTAATAATCCACACACCACTTTTATTTGCATTTTTCTCACTAAATCAAAATAATAATTTAACCTAAACCGCTTGTTACCAAATTGGAAGAATAAGTAAATTAGTATTCCAAGAAAAAGTGAACCGGAAATTATAATTAATATATGTGTATAATCATAGCTGTAGATTTGTGGTAAGGGAAACTGACTCATAAATATTTTGAGTGAAATTAGTCCGAAAAGTAAAGTTGGAAACATTTGTGATGCCCTGGCTACCAAAATAGGGCCCAATGCTTTCTTCCTATCAGTATGATTTAATGACCAGACTTTAGCGAAATAATCTCCCACCGCATGAGGTGTTATAAAACCTAAAGCAACACCTGACAACACTCCTTTTATAGCTTTCTTATAGCTGATTTGAACTAGCTCTTTTATACTTAACTTCCACTTCACTACCTCCATTAGCCAATTAAGAGGCATTAATAAAAGAACTATAAGAATTACTTCATAACTTTCTGAATAGTTATGCATAGCCATAGAAAAAGATTCAAAATCATTATATACTCTGTAACACAGAAAAATAAAAATTAGAACTGAAAAGAAAATTTTTAGAAATAATAAAGCCTTTTTCAAATTTGAGTACTTAATCGGATTCGAGTATTAACTTTGCAATAATGGTGGATACTAAGCAGACTTCAAAGAAGGAAAAAATTATTTTAGGTTTAGATCCCGGCACTTCAGTGATGGGATATGGAGTAATAAAAATAACAGGGAATAAAATGACCATGTTGCAATATGGCGTTATTCACCTTTCTAAATATGCTAATCATGAAATAAAATTGCGGAAAATTTTTGACCGAGTAACCAGCTTAATCGAAGATTATTTACCTGATGAAGTAGCATTGGAGGCTCCCTTCTATGGCAAAAATATACAATCCATGCTGAAATTAGGCCGAGCGCAAGGTGTAGCCATGGCAGCAGCTCTCCAAAAGGATTTACCAATCTCAGAATATGCACCAAAAAAAGTTAAAATGTCGGTAACAGGGAATGGAAATGCCTCTAAAGAACAAGTAGCTGAGATGTTAAAGACCCTTCTGGGAATCAAGGAAATTCCTAAATTACTAGATGCCACTGATGCATTGGGAGTAGCCATATGCCATCATTTTCAGGAGAAATCAGGTACAAAAGGTCCTAAAAGCTGGAAATCATTTATCAGTGATAATCCGGGAAGGGTTAAGTGAAATTTTATTTCTTATTAAACCAGCCTTTAATCTTGTTTACCATTTTTGACTCTTTTCCATCCTCATCATCATCACCCGTTATTTTTGTACCAATGAGCAAAGCCACTGGCTTCAAATCATCAAATTCTTCGCAAAATACTTTTAGCATTGCAGCAAATGGAAGAAATAACACCATTCCGGCAACACCCCAGACTGCAGCTCCAATTAACAAACTTAAAATAGCAGCTAAGGCGTTCACATTTAGACTATTACCGACAATTTTCGGACTTAAGAAATTGCTTTCAATAGTTTGAATAAACCAGAATAACAATACTACCGCCACAGGCACCCACAAGGAATCGCTAGACATGAAAGCGTAAAGAACAGGAATTGTAGCACCTATAGTGGTGCCTACATAGGGTATAATTGATAATAAAGCAGCTAAAAAACCGAATAAAAACGGACTATCAATCCCAATAATCCACAGACCAATACTATTGGCAAATCCAAGTATCAAAATCAGAATAAACATGCCAGATAAGTATTTTTGACCTACCTGCTGCATATTTTTCAGCATATTGAACACTCTATTCCTATTTTCCTTACTGGCAAATTTCATAAATGCCTGTGTAAGCCCAGCTCTATAAATTAAGAATAAAAATGTAAATATGATGGTTGTTAAGAAGCCTGCTAAAAACGTTGCAGTACCACTAAAAGTATTCTGAACTAATGAACCTGATGAATTACTAAGCCATTCTCTTCCTTTTCGAATAAGATCACCTCTTTCCAATTCATTAATAAATTTAACATTGTCGTTTATAAAGACAATAACATCTGTAAATGTTTTTGTAATTTTTTCAGTGAAATTACTGACCTCTTCAGAAAGGTTAGCAATTTCTGCTGAAAAGAAGAAAATAATACCTGCCACAATTAAGAACATGAGAATTATAGCTAATAATGAAGCTAAAATTCTACTGAGACCCCACTTTTCGAACTTCTTAGCAACAGGGAATAATATAAATGAAAGCAAAAGAGCCATTCCAATTGGAATCAAAACGGTCTTTGCAAATATTAGAACTGCAAAAATACCAAAGAGAGTTGCTATTATAAAAAATAGGTTTTTGAAGGATATTTTCATGTAGGCTGATTAAAAAATGGTTCTCAATTATAATTGGCTTGAACGTGCAAAGGGTAATTTAGTTAGCAGAAGGAAACTGGTGTGAAAATTGTTTTTTTATTATCTTCATTACGGGTTTATTCTGCGGTGTATAAGCTTTAATTGTACGGTTTTGAGTGCCGCCCTGAGTTAAATGCCACTTCCAAATAAAACCACCTTTCCACCATCTACTATTTTCCAAAGCTTCATAAATTGATTCAAAAGCTATTTTCTGAGCATCGAAATTCACTGATAAACTGTCTTTAGATATATTCCAATGTCCTATTGTATTGTAATCTATACTTTCATATCCATACTCAGTAAATAGCACCGGTTTTTGAAATTCAAGAGAAACTTTCTTCATTTCTTCAATAGGTTTTTCCCATGCTTTCAATAAATCAGCTTTTCCAGGATTTCTTTCTGTACTCAAAGGAAAATATGCATCAATACCTATAAAATCCAAATTATTCCAGAAACTGACCTTATCATACTCATCCCAGTTGGCTGCATAGGTCAAAAGGCCTTCATACTCTTCCCTAACAGTATCAATTAAATTTAACCAATAAGACGGTCTTTGTGCTGTGGACTTTCTGATCTCGGTGCCGATACAGTACATTTCTACATTTAAAGAGTCTGCAATCTTAGCATAAGATGTTACATAAGTTTGATAATTCTTTTCAAAAACTGTCCACAAACTATCATTTTCATACTCAAGTTCACCAGCCCATCCCTGACCTCCAACCCATAAATGAGGTTTTAGCATTACCTTCAAGCCCAGACTTTGAGCCATTTTAACAGTTTCAATGATACCCTCTTGTTTTTCGCCCCACCATTGTCGTTCATGATCGAATACAATTTCTCCGGTAGTAGCATTACAAAATGCATAAGGAACCACTGCCACCCAATCCGCGCCAGTCTCCTTCACTTTTCTTAGAGAGTCTATTGAAAAAACCTGTCTTGGTGCTACTAAATTGAACCCATTAATTTTTTCTATACCATCAGTTTGTTCGGTAGAAGTTTTACCACTACTACAAGAGCAAATTGTAATCAAAATCATAATAGCACTACAATGAGGTAATGAGTGCCTTAGGAAAAAACAGCGTGCTAAAATCAATATCTTACTCAACATTTCTGAAATAACATTAGTGGCTTGAAGGTGAAGTATAACGACAAAATGATAAACTCAATTCTGCACACCTCCATCTGCAAATTTGTAACTATTTTTAATTATGTTTATACTAAAAATAAATATAAGTTCATTAAGCTTATGAGATTTCCTATAAAATCAATATCACCAATAACTTCTTTCACTACTTTTGATGTATTCAAAAGTATTCTTGTTTCAATAGTTATGTTTATTACTTCTCCCTGTATTATGGGAATGGGTTTTGACTTAGGTCAGGAAAGCAAGAGTGACTCCCTTCTTAATGTGGACTCCCTATATATTGTTAATCAAATTGCATTATCTCGGGAAATTCACAGGAATGCTCATAGCGATTCTCTTGAAAGTAAGCATATCGAAAATGCAATAAACAGATCGTTGCTAATTGGAGACAGTATATTGTATGCACAGGCACTTGATAACTACGGCTTATTGAGCAGGTACCACCAAAGTTATGAGGAAGCTTTCAATCTCCATGTGAAAGCATTTTCAATTGCCATAAAACAACCGCAAGCCACAGCACTTTCCAAAATGATTTATGCTAATAATGCAGGTGTGGCTGGTAGGTACGGAGAGCAGTACGATAAAGCAGTAAAATACTACCAGGAAGCTTTAAAAATTGCTGAAGAAGAAAATGATTTAAAAAATATTGCTATCGCCTGTAATGGCCTGGGAAATACATTATTACATATACCTAACAGAGATTCTGCCGCATTAGAATATTTTAAACGCTCATTGGCAGCTGAAGAAGCAAGAGGAAATACCTTGGGAGTAGCCATGAATTATTTGTCGATCAGCGATTTTTTTAATCATAAAGAAGAGTTTGACAAGGCCAGGACTTACATGGATAAGCTTTTAAGCATTAACCTAGAAAGGAAAGACACTTTTGGATTGGCCATTACTTATGAGTTTTTTGGTCTTAATTATTTTGAAGAAGGCGTTGATTTGGAGAAATCAGAGATGTATTATCAAAAGTCCTTAAAACTATTTCAAAAACTCAATAATACACATAAAGTGGCCGATGTACATCTGCACCTTGGCGACATTAATCAAACTAACTTCAATTTCACAGAAGCTATAGTTCACTATAAAAAATGTTGGAAACTAGCTGAAAAAATTGATAGCAAAGGTCTGCTTCAAGCATGTGCTTCCGGACTATCGAAGATTTACGAAAAACAGAAGCGACCTCAACTTGCGCTGGATTATTATAAAATTTCTGCAATGTATGAAGATAGTATTGCTATGAAAGTGCAGGAGACCGAAATTGCTGCATTGGAGAAGAAATATGAATTAGAGAAGAAGGAATCACAAATAGCTCTATTAGAAAAAGATAAAAAGCTACAAGAAGCAGAGCTGAATGCGCAAGAAGTCACTTTAAAAAATCAAAAATTTCTTTTGCTGCTATTTGCACTAGCTTTTATAGCTATTGGTGCCTTTGTACTGCTTCAATACAGAAATATACAGGTTAGAAAGAAAACTAATCTGATGCTAACGAAACAGAATACAAAGATACTGAAGCAGAAAAATGAGATTGAAACAATTAACAAACAATTGCAGGCAGCTTTAGAAGAAATTGTTGACCAGCAGCAAAAAAATGAGGAAAAGAGAATTAAATTACTGGAAAGTAAATTTGAAAATAAAATTCAATCTCTAACACTGCAGTCGTTAGAGTCTCAAATGAACCCTCATTTTCTCTTCAATGGCATGAATGCAGTCCGCTGGCTTGTTATTCAGAATAAGAACGAAAAAGCAATCAAGTATTTGGATACATTTGCTAATTTATTGAGGCTAAGCCTTACCAGTAACAGAAAGAATGTAATTGAATTAAGCGAAGAACTGAGAACAACCAGCCTATATCTGGAAATTGAAAAGTTAAGGTTTGATAACGAATTTACTTTTGATGTTAATATTGAGGCGGGAATTACTGTAGATAAATTGCTTGTCCCACCGAAAATTCTGCAGCCTTTAGCTGAAAATGCAGTGAAGCATGGATTACTACCAAGTAGAATAATTGATAAAAAATTAGCTATAAACGTTTACGAAATAAACAGTGGCGTATGTGTTGAAGTAGTAGATAATGGTATGGGTTTCAAACTAAGGCCCAATAATGAGAATGATATAAGACCGGATGGCACACACCTGGGGCTAAAGTTAATTGAAGAACGATTATCAATTTATAATCAACAAAATGAAAGAGAAATCACCTTTACAATCGGTACAAATAAAGACGAAAATGATAAAATTATAGGAACGAAGGCCCAAATATGGATAGGTTCCCAACCTATTCTAAATACCGAACTTTTGTAAGCGTAAAAATATTATTGTGCACCAAATATAAATTATAAGGTAGTGTCAAAACATTTTATCACCTATAATTTGACCTTGAAATTTATTAGATATCTCTACCTACAACTTTAATAGTTCGTAAAAGGGTTCAGAGCATGCACATAATATTTAATGGCATGCTCCTTCCCTTTACCCCTATAAAAATTTAATCCAACTTGTAGGACTTGTAAAAGCTCACATTATATTTGCTCCTATAAGACTTGGATTTTCTCTTCGATAATACTGAGTAGCTGCTTCTGCTCTTTAGTTCTAAATATTGATCTTTATTTTCTTTGTATTGAGGCTTCCTATTATTCAAGACATTCAAATTATCAGTAGCTAATTCAAACTTTAATTGAGTATTAACTGAAATCTCATAAGGAAATTCTAAAAATAGAAATGCACTCCTTTTTTCATTTATTTTTGAAAATGACGATGTTACAATTAACATCATTAAGGCAAAAAATAGCTTGATAACAAACTTCATATATCTTCAATTAAAGAAATCTTTTTTTTAATAATAATTATGAATTTATAAAGTTTCAAACATCAGTAAAATAGTAAATGATTATGTAATGGATATAAACCAGTAATGGACTTGCATTAATTATTAATTGACTTGAAGAGGTCAAATCTTCATGATGAAATCTAATAATAACTGATACAAAAAGGATTCTAGTCAAAAGCGGCCAAATACTCGGCTTTTAATCATCTTTGTCTCATTTAACTTATTATATTGTAATTTAATCTTAAACTATCAGGAATTGAATGAAAGTAGGCATTATTGATGATGAAATACATTGCATAGAAAGTCTTGTAATGTGTTTGCAGGAGTTACACCTGGGGATTGACATTATTTTTAAAGCTTCGAGAGTGGATGATGGGCTGGACCTAATCAAACGGACACAAATTGATTTACTATTTTTGGACGTAGAGATGCCACGGTTGAACGGGTTCGAACTTTTGGATCAATTAGAGAAGGTAAACTTTGAAATCATTTTCACTACAGCATACAGTCAATATGCGCTAAAAGCTTTTAAATATAAAGCATTTGATTACTTAATGAAACCAATTAGTCAAGATGATTTGAAAATATCAGTTGAGAAATTTCTTTTAAAAAGACATCGCCCATCACACGGTGAGGAACCAGACATGGCGCACTTCATTGAATTACTTAAAAAAGATAAGATTATTAGTGCTAAAATTGCTGTGCCGGTAAGTGAAGGTTTAGAATTTGTTAAAGTTAATGACATTATTTATGCGCAGAGCCAGAACAACTATAGCATCTTAGTTTTAAATAACGGGGAGCAACTACTATTTAGTAAAACTTTAAAGGATGTCGAAAGTACGTTAAAAAAGCACTACTTTATTAGAATACACCAGTCTTTCTTGATAAATCCTAATTATATGAAAAAGTATTTCCGGAATGATGGTGGTAGTATTTTGATGGAAAACGGACAAACCTTACCGATAAGTCAGAGCAAAAAAGAAAACATAGCCTCAGTATTTAATGCTATAGCCAAAAACAAGACTCTTTAAATATGTAGATTACTTGCTTTTACCGAACCCCAACTTTCCCCAAAAACCTTTACCGCTATTATCATTTTCATTTTCTTCAATTTCTGCAGCATCAGAAATACCAACAGTGGATTTAAAGCCACTTACTAAATTATCTACCCAAAATTTAAACATAGATCTTCTTGTGTCTCTTTCTGCCACATAAATTTGACCAATCCTTAGTTTACCATTAGGTTTAGGATTAAATTCAGGAACTACGAGGTTAGCAAAAAGGGTTAAAATATCATCTTTAAATTTCTTATCTTCATTAGTTATAACATCAACTTTTAATTCCGAATATTTAAAAACCATTTCTCCCTTCGAGCTGGTTCTACCTCCTGAAAAGTAAAATTCCAACTGATCTACCGTTCCTTTTCTGATTTTCATAGGAGCTAGTGGTGATATAAGTTCGTTTGTTTCCTCTAATTTCATTGGTGTTAAACTACCCTCTATCGTAAAATCACCGTTGACCGATTGTAGAGCATATCGGATATCGGCCTTCAGCATGCCTTTACCAAAAAACTTTGCGTCAGCTGCTATTTTTAAGGTTTTCTCCTCTAAATTTTGGACACTGTCTTTTATATTAGTGATGTTTTCAATTTCTCCATTAAGATTGTTGAAAAACAAATGTCCTCTTTTGTTTCCTCCCTCTGGTAATTCTTTATAATCCAAATACATATTATCCACTATGAACTTTTTAATATATATAGGGAAATCCGTCTGCTCAAGTTTGTCTACTAAAATTGGTACAAACCTATCATCTGGAATGGGGTAATTCTTGTCTTTATGAATGTACAGTTCAGGGTTCTTTATACCTATCTCCTGCCCTACAAATGCCAGTGTATCAGGTGTCTTAAATCCTACAAACCAAATGCTATCTGTCTTTAAAGTCATATGGTCTTTTCTTTCCTTTTTTAAGGCAGCAAACTTAGACCACTTATATATAGGCTTAAATAACAAATTGCTAATAAAACCATTTCCCTCAAGGGGTTGTAGGGAAATTTTATCTGCAGTTAATTGATGGAATCCATCAGCTAAGAAGTAATTTAAATCATTTAATTCAACATCAATCGTAGTGACATTGGTATTTTTCAAAGTAGGCTGTATCTCACTATCATAATATATATTTTCAACTAAGATGTTATATTTTGACTTGATTTCACCTTTCTGAGCTCCCCTATTGTCATAGAAAAAGAGGGATGAATTGGTGAAGTTGATTCTGCCTATTTGTATTTTGAAGGGATTGCTCTTCCCGGAGTCATCTTGCTTTCTTGGTTTTATTTTATTGAAATCTGTTGGGAAATCTGTTGCTAATTGATAGAAATCAATATGTTGTATCTTTATAGTATCTCTTTTTATTAAATTTTTGTAACTGTGCCACTTCACTGTAAGTTTCTGTAAATTTAAATTGGCCAAAGTGTCTTGTCGGTTTTCACTAAAAATTTGAAATTTGACGTCTTTTAAGTCAATTTCCTTTTGTAAAAATTTAAATCGAATACCGTCAAAAGAAAAATGAACTCTATCAGGCCATAATTTATTAAGTTCTGTTTCAGCAGTTTGCTGAAGGTATTTCTCCACTTTTACATTCTTAACAATCTGCCAGGTTATAAAAATAATCAATGTTAATCCCAACACAATTCCAAAAAACCATCTCCATTGATTATTCATATATTTCAGGTAAAAAATTTAATTTAGATGTTCAAATTTTAGTATACGCAACTGCAGCTAATTCAATTGTATTTTTTTAATAATTTTTTCATTATAGGAAATAATTATTCATTTTTTTAATTAAATATACAATTAAACTGCACAATTTTCATTTTGATATGTTAAATGGCATTTATAATAAATTAATTAATAGGAGATTATGGCAGACTATGCAATGCGGAAAATGTAGTACAAAATGCAAATATCAAATACTAACAATTTTAAAAAATGAGTTGAAATCTCTGGTTTCTTCTGCCATCTGATTTACACCACCAATTTTAAGCTATTGTAAAATCTTAAAGGACATTTCTAAATATAAATTCTAATATTAATGCATGTCAGTTTAAGGCTGAAATTCCATGATTTTAAGTACAGTTGCGTCAATATTTTTAAGTAATTTACGGCTTGATTATGATTAATATTAAAACCTTCATTCGAGTTTCAATGCTTTGCTTCTTTGTAGCTTTAATACCCCTGGTAAATAAGGCTGCGGAAACAACTGACTATAATTGGTACCTAAATTTAAGAAATGAGATAGAAAAGAAGGATACTGAAAAATTTATTGATGAGCTATCTCATCAGCTATACGATGCAAGAGATATTGAAAGAAATGACCTGGTCAGTAAATATCTCAAAGAGTTAGCCTTTACGCATATTCATAAAACAAGAGAACTTGAAAAAGCTACAGAACTTTTAATAGAAAACTTGAGCTTGGAGGAAAACAGTAGTAATTATGAAAGTATTATATTTACTTACTATGGATTATCTCTCATATTTTACCAGGTTGATGATTATTTCACCAGCGCTCAATTTTTGCAACAAGCTTTAGATATCAACAAAAAAAACAATTCAGAAGAACTACAAATTTTACTCAAGCAACATTTAGGAAATGTCTACGCTTTTATGGAAGAATATAAGCACGCTCTTTCACAATATTCGGAAATACTAGATTACGCCCAAAATGTAAGGTATCCTGAATTGGAAGCCAAAACCTTAAAAAATATAGCTGACGTCCAACAATTGCAACAAGCTAACATAGAAGCATTAAGTACTTTAAAAACTGCGTTAGAAATTCAGAGGAGAATAGATGATAAAGAGAATGAAGCAAATTCATTGTATGCCATAGGCCTTTTGTATTTTAAAATGGGAGATCAGGAGAGGGCTTTTGATAACTATAATGTGGCACTAAGCATTTGGAAAAATCACAACTTAGATGAGGAAGGACTTGCTAAAACCTATAATGCAATTGCGCAATATTACATTGACAAAAACGAATTAAAAAATGCCTTGCAAAATGTAAATTTAGCTTTAAACAGCGCTCAGAAATCTCAAAATCAAGCTCTGATAAAAAACACTTATCAGTTAATGAGTAAATGTTATAAAGCAATGGGAGCATATGAGCAAGCTTTTGAATATCAAGAACTTTATATGGCACTGGATGACTTTTTACAAAAAGAAAAGGTTGATCGTTCCATCTTAAAAATGCAAAACAGATACTTGATCAATCAAAAGCAAAATACAATTGATGAACTTGAATTTAACAGGGTGCAGAAAGATTATGCTCTGGAGAAAGAAACTCGTTCCAAAAAGTTTATCCGAATTTTATTTTTTATAGCTGTTGTATTTATAATTGGTATCTTTTTTTTCTATGTAAATCAACGCAAAAATAATAGGCAGCTTCAAGCGGCTAAGTCTCAAATGCAGGTGCAAAATACGCAATTGCAGGAAGCCAATGCTACTAAAGATAAATTCTTCTCCATTATTGGCCATGATTTAAAAGGCCCTCTTAATTCACTCACCTCCTTTTCTAATTTACTAATGCACCATACAGATAGTTTGAGCAAAGAGGAAATAAAAATGCTGGCAACAGATTTAGATAAATCATTAAAAAATCTGTTCGCTTTATTGGAAAACCTTTTGGAATGGTCCAGATCACAAACTGGAAATATAGAATTTTCATCTGAGCCATTTGACCTAAACGAATTAGTAAATAATAATGTGAATTTACTAACGAACCAGGCAGAGAACAAAAAAATAAATATTGAAATAGCCCAACAGGATTCTACTATTGTTAAAGCACACCAAAATTCAATCAATACGGTAGTTAGAAATTTATTATCAAATGCCATTAAATTTACTCCAGAACGAGGTAAAATTAAAATTGGAATTGTCTCTAACGAAAAAGATTGGATTGTAAAAATTGCTGATAATGGTGTAGGAATGCCGCAGGGAGTAGTTGATAAAATTTTCAGGATAGATACCAAGCATTCTACCCAGGGGACTGCCAAAGAAAAAGGAACCGGATTGGGTCTAATTTTGTGTAAGGAATTTGTGGAGAAAAATGGAGGTCAAATATGGGCCAAAAGCAAAGAAGGAAAAGGTTCTCTATTCGCTTTTTCTATACCAAAAAGCCAACCTTAATATAATTGAAGGATGGTTTCTCTACTATAATATGAGAGATAATTTAATAGTCTTTAGTTCTATTGAAATACTGATTTTGTTATGCCACAAAAAAATTAATTAAAACTAACTTTATTAAATTGTTTTACCGGTAACAATACTTCAATTCTAGTGCCTCTATTTATTTCGCTATCTAAATTAAGAGTCCCCCCCAGCCTATTCATTACTTTTTTTGCAATATATAAGCCCATCCCAATGTTAATGTCACTCCTTTTACCTTTAAAAAATACTTCAAATACCTTTTCATGAATTTCTTCAGGAATTCCAATTCCGTTATCTTCAAAAATTATTTGGTAAAAAGCGCTTCCTCTATTATTGATAGTAATAGTAAATTTTGTTTCGTAATAGGTGTTGTGTTCAAACGCATTTTCAATTATTTGAAATATTAGTCTTTTCACTAAGGTTCTATCGGAGCTAATAAAATTAGATGCTAGATTTACATCCACCTCGATTTGGGCACTATTAATATCTTTATCCCGCTTTCTGAATATCGTTTCTAAGACTTCTTCTATTAATAGTTTAATGTCAAAAGTGGTAACATTCACGTTTCCATGCAAAATTAAACTTACCTCTTTAAAATCATCAAAAATATTTTCCAATTTTGATGTACTCTGTCTTATCAAGGTGAACAATTGAAGTATTTCCTCATCTGGTGCTTTCATTATCCCTAAATTAGCCAACCCTAAGGTATTGGCAATCGGCCCGCGTACATCATGTGATGTTTTATACATAAAATTCGCAAGTTCTGCATTCAACTCTTTTAAATTTAGATTTGCTGCCTTTAATAGTGTTATATCTAGCATAAATTGCAAAAAACCCACTGGTTTCAAATCTTTGCTATATCGAACTGAAGTGCTACATTCCACCCAAACCCTTTGTTTTGAAAAAGTTTTTAATTCAATTTCTGAATCCAAAAACTTGAAATCACCTTTTAATAAATCCTTTTTTATTTCTCGATCAAGTGTAATGGAATTGCTAGTCATTAGTGAATAAATATCCGAGCCTATTATTGCATCTTCATCATATTCCAGCAATGAATGAAATAGTTTAGGAGCTCTAATTATTTTGTGATCTAGAGATACTTCCAACATAATAACCGAGGAAAAGGCTTCTATTTTTCTTCTAAGTGATTCACTTTGATTTAAACTGCTCTCTGCTACAAGTTTCGCCTCTATAGTTTTAGCAATTTTGCTGGTCTTTTTCTTAATCTGCTTTTTCAGTATTAAAATGTAAGATCCTACAATAAAGCATAGAAGTACAAATCCGATTATAAAAAATATTATCCAATGAGAATTTACCTCCCACCAAGACTTTTTGGGTATTAACCATTTCTGATAAATTTTATCATATTCACCAGAAGCCTTTACTAACCGCAAACCCCAATTTAATGAATCCAGCAACGCAGAGTCTTTCTTATTCACAACATAGCAATATTCAGTAATAAAAACAGGATCACTGGAGGAGCGAATATCCTTAATTTTTCCTAAATCCATTAAATAATTTGTAGTCATGAATGAGGTAATTGCACAGTCTGATTTCCCATTTAGCACCGCCTCAATTGCCTCTTCCTCCGAGCTATATTTCTGCAGATCGTCTAAATTCAAGAAGCCTAATTGATTAAAATAATCATCAACAATTGTTAATTCCTGAATAGCTACTTTTTTTCCAACTAAATTAAAAAGATCTTCAACTGACTCACCTTCTTTCCGAGTAAAAATAGAATAATAAACAACAGAAATAGGATCTGAGTAGGAAACAATACTTTCCCTTTCTGCAGAATAAAAATAGGCAGCGACATTAATTTCCTTTGTATATTCAAGGTTTCTTCTTGTGTTTCTCCAAATATCAGGATACAACTGTAAATTCAAATTGAGCTCCCTTGCAATGCCCTCTATTAATTCAATATTAAATCCTGTATATACCCCTTGAATGTCTACATATTCATAAGGTTCATAGGATTTATCAAAGCCATACTTAATGGTAGTGCCCTCAGGTTTTTCAAAATCATTACTATTTTGAGCCTGAATGGATAAACTAAACAAAAAGAAAAAATACTTCAATAATTTTTCCATAATTGAAAATTAATTGGTTGAATTTGGACTTACTATACTTAAATTATCATTAAATCTGTACGCCTCAGTCTATATTGTAAATACCCTATACATAGTTTAACATACTTTCGTATAATAAAGATATGTATTTATTTAAAAAAATTTGAAACAACCTTACTAATAGATTAGTCATCCACTTTCTAAGAAATAAACCTAGTAACTAATACAACAGTATAACTTCACATACTTACTAATTACATATTGATCACAACTAACTTGTATTAATAAGCCGTTTCCTATACATTTATAGATCAAAGTCGCATTGAAAGTCAACTTTGATGGCTAATAGAGATGTGATCCATCGAACGCTTCTCAATGTCTACAATTTTAGAAGTAAAGTATAATATGGCATCTAATTACGTTGAAAGTCCGAATACCTCTGCAAAATGGAAAATAAAAGCCTATGACATAATTTTTAAAGCCGACACATTTTGGGGTAAATTTTTTGATGTGGTTTTATTGATTGCTATTATTATTAGTGTTATGGCTGTTGTACTAGAGTCCGTAGCCCCCTTAAGAGCACAATATGGTAAGTATTTTATTATTACAGAAATCATTCTTACTGGCTTGTTTCTCTTCGAGTATATTCTCAGAATTATCATTGTTGAAAAGCCTCTTCATTATGTAAAAAGCTTTTTTGGTATTATAGATTTGATATCAATTTTGCCATCGTTAATAGGAATATTTATTGTCGGTGCACAATCTTTGATGATCATTCGAAGCTTAAGACTATTAAGAATCTTCAGGATTTTTAAGCTCACTCAATTTCTTGGAGAAGCAACCCATTTGTCCAGAGCACTTTTAGCAAGTAGGAACAAAATTATTATTTTTATGGGCACGGTAGTCATCCTGGTTTCCATCGTAGGAGCTGTCATGTATCTGATCGAACCTCCTGAAAGTGGATTTACTAACATTCCTAAAGGAATCTACTGGGCAATTGTTACTTTAACTACTGTTGGATACGGTGATATCGCTCCCATTACACCCCTGGGCCAGTTTTTTGCTTCATTTGTAATGATCTTAGGCTATGGTATTATTGCAGTTCCTACTGGAATCGTTACTTCTGAAATAAATAGACAAAGCTATATGGACAATTTTAAAACATGTCCAAATTGCAATAAATCCCAGCAGGTGGAAGATAGTAATTACTGTCATAACTGTGGCAACCCTTTAAAATAATTAAATTTTTGTAATAAAATACCTTAACAAATTCGAAATTATAATCGTTGTAGGTACATGGAAAAATCAGTAGTAAAAGACATCAAGAAATTAGGCTTCCCATGGCAGACACAAGATCCATTTTTATTCTGTGTGCATCACGAGGATTTTTTTCCTAAGGGAAACAGTAACTCGGGCCCTGATCCCGATCTCTTAAATGGCAGAATGATCGGGCAGGATTTCACAATAAAAGATGGTTGGAGAATGTACCACGGATCAAAAGTACCTGGCTTTCCAGCTCATCCTCACAGAGGTTTTGAAACTGTAACTATTGTCAGGAAAGGACTTGTAGATCATTCAGACTCCTTAGGCGCTGCAGGAAGATTTGGAAATGGAGATGTTCAATGGATGACGGCAGGTAAAGGTGTGCAACATTCTGAAATGTTTCCAATGTTGAAAGAAAACGAGGAAAATCCGCTAGAGCTATTCCAGATTTGGTTGAACTTACCAAGAAAAAGCAAAAATGTAGAGCCACATTTCGCCATGCTATGGAATGATACTATTCCTGTTTATCAGGCTACAGATAGCAATGGAAAAAATACCTCTGTAGAAATTATTGCTGGAGAAATTAAGGGGCAAAAAGCACCCGAGCCTGCACCTGACTCTTGGGCAAAAAATCCAGAAAATGAAGTGGCAATATGGCATATTAAAATGGAGCCACATGGAACATGGGAAATTCCTGAAAGTAAAGAGCAGGTGAACAGAAATCTCTATTTTTTTAAAGGGGATTCCTTACAAATTAATACGGAGGATCTACCTTTATCTCATGGAGCTGATTTAATCTCCAATGAGAAAACGGTTCTTACCAATGGTGAGCAAGAAAGCCATTTATTGCTATTACAAGGAAAGCCAATTAGTGAACCAGTAGTACAGCATGGACCATTTGTAGTAAACTACCCTGCAGAGGTGCGTGAAACCATATTAGAGTTCCAAAAAACAGAGTTTGGAGGCTGGCCATGGCCAAGTCATGAACATGTGCACCCTAAAGAAAGAGGCCGTTTTGCCATCCATGCAGATGGAAGAGAAGAAATTAAAGATTAAGAATTTGTATGCAGAATTCCTTTTTGAAGCAATTACTTGCTGAACATCAAAATGCTTTAGATTGCCCCTCACCTGAAAGAATAACAAACTTTTACGAGAGTTTATTAAGTTTTATCTTTCCTGATTATGGTAATAATAAAATTACCAGTCAGGAAGATATGGTGATTCAGCTCAATAAATTGCAGAATGAATGGACTTCAATACTGAACCAGCGCTGCAATGATTTAACAAAACCTGAGACAGAAGATACACAACTGCTTTTTTTGAGCCTTGAAAGTATTAAACGGCAGCTAGAACATGATGTTGAGGCAATGTTTGAGGGAGACCCTGCAGCAAAAAGCAAAGTAGAAGTAATCAAAACGTATTTGGGTTTTAAAGCTATTGCAGCGCACAGAATTGCTCACTATATTTACCAGGGTGGCTTTCATCTAATTGCTAGAATTATTTCGGAATATGCACATGGGCAAACAGGCATAGATATCCATCCGGGAGCACAGATTGGAACGCATTTTTGCATTGATCATGGTACAGGAATTGTAATTGGTGAGACTACTATGATCGGGAATAATGTTAAAATATATCAGGGAGTAACTTTGGGTGCTACTAGTGTAAAAAAAGAAGATGCCAGCACAAAACGGCATCCAACTATAGGTAATTATGTAGTTATTTACGCCAATGCTACTATCTTAGGTGGAAATACAAACATAGGCGACCATTGCGTGATAGGTGGTAATAGTTGGATCACAAAAAGTGTTGCTTCCAATACAAAACTATATTACGATTCACAGAATAAACACCTCGAACATAAATCATTAAAGTAAAGCGATGTTTTTAGAAGAATTAGTAGGGAACACACCTATGGTTGAGCTTAAAAATATACCTATTAATAAAAAGGTAAGGATTTACTGCAAACTAGAAGGGCAAAATCCTGGCGGAAGTGTTAAGGATAGAGCTGCTATAGGAATGATTGGAGATGCTCTGGAAAGAGGTGATATAAAGAAGGGGGATAAACTGGTAGAAGCAACAAGTGGCAATACAGGAATTGCTTTAGCTATGATCGCCAAATTAAAAGGTTTGCATATGACTCTGATAATGCCTGAAAATTCCACTGCAGAGAGGATACAAACTATGGAGGCATATGGCGCTAAGGTAATCCTGACCAAGGAAGAAGGCACTATAGAATACTCCAGGACAGTGGCCGAAGAAATGGCAGCTTCAGGTGAGTATTATATGCTCAATCAATTTGGAAACCCAGATAATTATAAAATGCACTACAAAACCACTGGACCAGAAATTTGGAAGGATACCAAAGGGAAAATAACTCATTTTGTATCTGCTATGGGAACTACTGGTACTATTATGGGGGTGTCTCGTTATTTAAAAGAGCAGAATCCAGGGGTGAAAATTGTCGGGACACAGCCCACAGATGGCTCAAAAATACCGGGAATCAGACGCTGGTCTCCGGAGTTTCTACCTGCAATTTTTGAAGCTGACAGAGTAGATCAAACAATTGATATTAGCGAAACAGAAGCAAGAAAAATGACTCAGCGTCTAGCGCATGAAGAAGGCATTTTAGCGGGTATGAGTAGTGGCGGGGCCTTGGTAGCAGCATTGAAAGTTGCGGAAAATTTAGAAGAGGGACTTATTGTTTGTATTACTTGCGACCGAGGTGACAGGTATTTGAGTTCTGATCTTTTTACTAATAAAAATTGACTCAGAATATTGATTTTCAACACATTTTTAGTGTATATTTCGAGTTAAACAACAAAACCAATAACACTACAACTATAATGATTACAATAACCAAATCAGGTGACCTGAAAAAGGGTCAATTAGAGGCACGTGAAAATGGAAATATGGCTGGTATCTTAACTTACACGCAGGAAAAATCAGATCAAATTACCATACATCACACAGAGGTAAATCCTCAGTTCAAGGGAAAGGGAGTAGGTAAATCGCTATTTTTGGAAGCAGTGACTTTTGCCCGCGAGAATCAATTAAAGATAAATCCTGAGTGTACTTTTGCTGCCTCTATGTTTGAAAAGAATGAAGAGACACGTGACGTATTATTGCGTTCATAGATGTTTTAAGGAGATTGCTCATTAAATCGAGTTGATTTCACCATTAACCCGGAAGCTGGGGCAGAGGATTTTTCAAACACAAGTTCCACTCCCTCTAATGACTCCTCAATTTGCTTTAAAGTAATGCTATTTTTACCTAGTAAAAACAAAGCGCCCATGATCATTCTGACTTGATAGCGCATAAATCCTTTTCCTATAATTTTTAAAATATAGGTCTGCTGAGGAAAAAAATTAGCCGTCAACTCATTATTTTCTATTATGATACATTCAATTAGATTTCGAATTGTGTCTTTTGAAGCTTTAGGTTGATGGCAGTAATGCACAAAATTATGTTTCCCCTTAAATAATGAAGCTCCTTTGCGCATGAGTTCTAAATTAAGCTGATCGTGCTTACATGTCAGAAATGGTGCTGAAAATGGATGCTGCTTTTCTCCAAAGGCAAAAAAATAATTGTATTCTTTTAATTCAACATGTTTTAAGATATTGAATTTTGCATCCACACTTTCCCAGGATAGCACCTTAAGATCAGTAGGTAAATTGTTATTAATTTCTTCAAAAAAGGTTGTTTCATCAATAGGTTGCTCCAAAAATAACTCAAAATAGGACGACATGGCAGAAACCATTGCGTCTGTCCGGCCCGAACTCATAATTTTGAAAGGAATTTCCTGACCCAAAACATACTTTATAGTCAATTCCAGAAACCCCTGTACCGTTTTGAGTCCTTGCTGATATTGCCAACCGTGTAATCGGAAGCCCAGGAATTGCAATTCAATTAAATAGAAATGTTGGAAGCGCTGCGACATAATAAAAATCCAACCCCATTAAATAATAATAATAGATTCGTGGGGTGGGATAAAAATTCAAGCCCACAGCTAAACCCATGGGCTAATTTTAATCTTAAAAGTTGTAAAAATAAGATCGAGGCTATTTCCTTTCCAGACCTTTAACGAAATTTATACTCTTTTCAATCGCCTCAAAAGGCTTTTTATCTCTGGTATCATCTTGCTCTATAAAGAAATACTCTAAACCGGCGGTGCTGGCATGATCAAAAATTCGCTGCCAATCAATAACGCCTTCTCCTACCGGAGCAAAAAACTGATCATCGCCAGCGTCCATGTCTTTTACATGCCACAAAGGAAACCTGCCTTGGTACTTCTCAAAATACTCTACAGGATCTACTCCTGCCCTTTTAGTCCAATACAAATCTAATTCATACTTCACAAGGTCTTTGTCGCATTGCTTCAATAACATATCAAAAGGAATTTGGCCTCCCATCTTTTCAAACTCAAAAGCATGGTTGTGATAAGCCATCTGCAATCCAGATTTTTTCGCCACTTCACCACAACTATTGAGTAAATCAGTCAATTTTTTGTAATCATCAAGACTTTGTCTTTCTGTTTCAGGTAAATAAGCACAGACCACATACTCTTGTCCTAATGTTGCAGCATCTTCTACATATTGCTCCCAGCCTTTGGTAAGTGTGCCAATGCTATCGGGCATACTCCAGCCTGTTAAGGTATGGCTACTTTTGACCTTAAGACCTGAATCATCCATCAGCTGCTTTACTTCAGCAATTGATTTTCCAAAATATTTACCAGCCTGATAATTAAATAACTCAATGTTCTTAAAACCTAAATCAGCTACTTTTTTAATTGATCCTTCAAAATCCTCAGCTAATGCATCTCTCAGCGTATATAATTGAATGCCTGGATTTGCCAATCCGGCAGCTGAATTTCCACAACTCAACAAATTCGGTAACAAAAAAGATCCTGCTGCAAGAGCTCCGGTTTGATATAAAAATTTTCTTCTGTTCATAGTTTTTTGGTTTTCGACCATCGAATATACTAACAATTACAATTTTTGAGGGATTGAAACATTATTAAAAGTATTACAAATTCATCTTTTTCAACTCATTCACAGCAAAATCAACTGCTCTGGCTGTTAGAGCCATATACGTTAGACTTGGGTTTTGGCAAGCTGAGGACGTCATTGCAGAGCCGTCAGTAACAAACACATTAGGCACTTCATGTAACTGATTATTAGCATTGAGCATAGAGGTTTTAGGATCCCTACCCATCCTTGCTGTGCCCATTTCATGTATACCAAAACCGGGTACTGGCGGAAGGTTTACGGAACTGATATTCTTTCCTCCTGCTGCCTCCAGCATTTCTGTACCAGTTTTTAACATATCCTTACGCATCTGCAATTCATTCTCTTTAAACTCGCAGGAAATATGCAGGGTCGGCAATCCCCATTTATCTCTCACATTTTCATTTAATGCAACCTGGTTATCCTCATAAGGTAGGCATTCACCAAATGGCATGAATGACATCTCCCAAGGTCCCGGCTTCATTAACTGGTCTTTAAATTCAGCACCAAATCCAGCTAATCTATTTCCATAGCCCCAACCTACTCTATTTCCTCCGCCCTGAAAGCCATAGCCACGGATAAAGTCAGGATGTTCATCTTTTATATTTTGAAACCTCGGTATATAAATACCATTTGGACGGTATCCAGTATGATATTTGTCATTAAAATCATCAAACTCTGCTCTCACATAAACCTCAAAATGATGATCCATTAAGTTTCTCCCTAATGTGTCACTGGTGTTTCCCAAACCATTGGGAAAGCGGTCGCTTTTTGAATTTAGCATAATCCAGGTAGAACCAAGTGTAGAAGCACACAGGAAAATGACCTTTGCATAATATTCATGTATTTCATTTGTTTCGGCATCTATTATTCTAACACCTTTGGCCTTCTTGGTTTTGTCATCTAAAATTACTGATTCTACAATTGAATGCGGTCGTATCGTAAGGTTTCCTGTGGTCGCTGCAGCAGGCAATGTGGAAGAATTGCTACTAAAATAGGCTCCATAAGGACAACCTCTACTACATAAATTTCTGTACTGGCATGCATTTCTCCCGTTATGAGCCTGCGTAAGATTAGCAGTTCTACCAATGGTCATTTTTCTATCAGTCCACTGCTTCTCTATCGCTCCTTTCACCTTTTCCTCTACGCAATACATATCCATAGGAGGCAAAAACTGGCCGTCCGGCAACTGCTCAAAACCCTCATTTCTACCGCTAATGCCGACAAACTTTTCTACATGATCATACCATGGAGCCAAATCTTCGTATCGAATAGGCCAATCTACCGCTATACCATCTTTCAGGTTAGCCTCAAAATCCATTGGAGATAGCCTGTAACTTTGTCTTCCCCAGGTAAGTGAACGTCCACCTACGTGATTTCCTCTTATCCACCTAAACTCTTTATTTTCTGGAGTAGAATATGGATTTTCTTTATCATTAGCCCAAAAATGCTTTGTCCCTTCATCAAAAGCATAGGTCTTACTTTGTACATAATATTCTTCCTGTACCTGCTGAGACTCTTCCCCCCTATGTTCAAACTCCCAGGGGGCTTTGTTCATCGTTGGGTAATCCTTAATATGCTCTACATTTCTCCCCTTTTCCAACACCAGGGTTTTCAAACCCTTCTCACATAATTCCTTTGCTGCCCATCCACCGGATATTCCGGAACCTACAACTATTGCATCGTACTGATTATTCTCCTTGCTCATACTAAAAATAATTCCCTACACGTAATTTTTGATTTGCTTTCATTTCTTCACAACCGACTAATTGCATAGGAATAGGTATATAATCCAAATGTTTCGTCATAATTTCCTCAGATGTAAAATAACCTAATAAGGTTAACTCTTTGATCATGAGGAAAAAGGGTTTTTCATCGGGTGAAGTGGTATAAGATAATCCTTGTAATTGACTATCGATACTATATAAATAATCATATTTAGTTTCAGAGTCTAAATCTGAAAATAATTTCCCTTTTCTCTCTTTACTATCTTGGTCAAATTTATTCAATCCTGATAAAAACAAATTCTTTGCTGATTGGGTGTAGACTTCTGCTACCATTTTATCAACAAATGCATCAACCCCAACATCCAGGGCCCCGGGTGTATCTGTACGTGGTAAAATTTGATCTACAATAGCCGAAATTAGTATAGCTTGTTCTTTACTGAAAAGAAGTGGTTGCCAATTAAGCGTCTTCTGGGGGCTGCATCCTTGCAATACATGTAATAACAGTGGAGAAGTGGCGGCAAAACCTAACATCATTCCTGTTTTTTTAATGGCATCTCTTCTATTCATCAAGGTAATTTGTTTACTTTAACAATTAATATTAAGAAAGAAACGATTGAGTTTCAAAAAAACACAAGGTAATAAAAATATACTTATATGAACATATTAAAAATGGGGATTATTGGTGGCGGACCGGGCTCTATGATTGGGAACATCCATAGAATTACGGCCACTGCCTCTGGTAAAGCTAAATTGGTATGTGGTGCTTTTAGTACTGATCCTGTAAAATGCAATGAAAAAGGAAAAGAATTGGGTTTAGATGCCAACCGGATTTATTCGGATTATGAGAAAATGATTGAGACAGAATCGCAACTACCCGCATCGGAAAGAATGGATTTTGTAGTAATTGCTACACCTAATCACTTACATGTTAAACAAGCTCAACTGGCTTTGAAATATGGATTCCATGTAATGTGCGATAAACCCTTGGGTATTTCATTAAAAGAATCATTAGAATTACGTGATATTGCTCAAAAAAAAGAGGTAGTATTTGCTATGAGTTATACTTATAGAGGCTATCCGCTATTGAAAAAAGCAGCAGGATTGGTGGCAAATGGTCAATTAGGTCAAATAAGAAAGGTCAAAGTTGATTATTCGCAGGGGTGGCTCAGTGAGCTAATAGAAGCACAGGGGAATAAACAGGCTGCCTGGCGTACCAATCCTGATAAGTCTGGTAAGGGAGGAACCATTGCTGATATAGGAACGCATGCATTTAACTTGCTAGAAAGCGTAAGCAGCTTAAAGGTTAATAAATTATTTGCAGATGTTTCTATTTTAGTAGAAGGAAGGCAGATTGATGATGATACAAATATTTTACTTGAAATGGAAAATGGAGCAAAAGGCACACTTTCTGTGAGCCAAATGTGTACCGGAGAAGACAATGATCTTAGCTTGCATCTTTATGGCGAAAAGGCAGGACTTGTATGGAGGCATAGCCAACCTAATGAATTACATATAAGGTATCCCGATTTTACAGAAGATGTTATAAAAACAGTTGAGAAAAAGGAAAAATCAAATTCTGATGTAAATATTCCTGGCCATAGCCCTTATTTCACCGAGGGTTTTCAAACTATATATGAAGCATTTTTCCGAGCTATTGAAAATAAAGGTTTATCAACTGAAGAGCATTATTCAGATGCTTTTTCGCTACCCAATATAGAAGATGGTATAAGAGGAATGTTATTCATTGAGAAAGCGTTGGAATCCAGCCAAAAAAGACAATGGGTCAAGCTTTAGCAAGCAATCATTTAAAAACTAAATAATAAATTTCACTTTATAAGCGTATTAATGAACATTTCTGTAGAACCCAATAAATTTAAATTTGCTCAAGGTATTCAGGTAAGATGGACAGATCTTGATCCACTCTATCACGTAAATAATTCTATTTATATTCAGTATTTTGAAATTGCCAGAGGAAGATATATGCTGGAAGCCTCACCCAGCTGGGATTGGCAAAAAGACATGTTTCTATTAGCTAACATCAATTGTAACTATCTGAAGGAGTTGAGAATCGGCATGCCTGAAACACAATGCTGGGTAAGAACTAAGCAAATAGGTAATAAAAGCTTTATTCTGGAATATATGATTACTACAGAAAATGGCACTATTCACACAGTGGGGACATCCTCACAGGTTATGTTTGATACCAAAGAGCGAAAAACAATAGCGATACCAGAATGGTTAAAAAAAGAAATTATTGCGTACGAAAAGGATGGTACTATCATCAGTCAGTAATCAGAAAACAATGCGATAAATAAGCAGTAAGAAATTACAAACTAAAACAGAATGAACATCGTTACTCTATAAAATTAAATATTTATGCTAAAATACTATTTTCTTTGCTTTACCGCATTCATAATTCTGGCGTGCACAGCAAATGACACAGACCAAGTAAGTAATTCAGATGCTGACACAGCCAATACTGCAGAAATTACACAAAACTCTCAAAATGTAGACACAGTTTATTTCGCAGGTGGTTGTTTTTGGTGTGTTGAAGCTGCATTTGAACAAATTAAAGGTGTTAAAGAGGCTGTATCAGGTTATGCTGGTGGAAAACAAGCAAATCCCACTTACAAAGAAGTAAGTTATGGAAGGACTGATCATGCAGAAGCTGTCATGGTTATTTATTATCCTGAGGTAATTACTTATCAAACCCTTTTAGATATATTTTTTACAGCCCACGATGGAACCCAATTAAACAGACAGGGGCCAGATGTAGGTGAACAGTATAGATCAGCAATTTTCTATACTGATGAAACAGAAAAGAAATTGGCACAAGAAAAAATCCAAACCCTTTCGAATGAATTGGGTGATGAAATTGTAACAGAATTAACTCCATATACCGAGTTTTATAAAGCAGAAGAATATCATCAGGATTTTGAGAAAAAGAATCCTAATCAGAGTTATATCGTAAGTGTGTCTCGACCAAAAATTGAAAAAGTGGCTAAAAGATTTAGCGACATTCTTAAAGACTGATTTAAAATTATTCAAAAAAAAGCCCTGTTCATAGAAATATGAACAGGGCTTTTTTTTGAGGTCGATTTCGATTTATAACAACTCCAATACTTTCTCAGGTGGACGACCAATAACTGCCTTTTCTCCTTTCACCACAATAGGTCTTTCAATCAATTTTGGCTCGGCTATCATGGCATCAATCCATTCAGATTCGCTCAAATTTTTACCTTTGTAATGATCCTTGAATACTGATTCACTTTTCCTGATTAACTCCTCGGCCTTTATTCCCATCTTTTTGAGTAGAGTAGAGAGTTCAGCATGGGTAGGTATTTCTTTTAAATATTCAGTCACTTTAACTTCAACTCCCTTATCCATCAATATTTTGAGGGTTTCCCTACTTTTTGCGCATCTTGGGTTATGAAAAATTTCCATAATAGCTCACCTTACTGTTTCAATAATTAAATTATGATTAGTGTAAATACAGATATCAGCAGCGATATTCAGGCTTTCTCTAACAATATCTTCTGCAGATAACTTATCACCGGCATGTCTTTTCAATGCTAAAGCTGCTGATTGTGCGTACATACTCCCTGAACCAATTGTAGCTACCTGGTTGTCTGGTTCCAGCACATCACCCGTTCCGGAAATAACGAAAACCTCATCTTTATCTGCTACAATCATCATCGCTTCCAACTTTCTTAGGTATCTATCGGTTCTCCATTCTTTAGCTAATTCTATAGCCGCACGTTTCATACTGCCACTAAAAGCACCTAGCTTCTCTTCAAATTTTTCCAATAGTGTGAATGCATCCGCGGTTGAACCTGCAAAACCGGTTACAATCTTGCCATCTGCCAATTTCCTGATTTTTCGCACATTACTTTTTGCTACTGTATTACCCATTGTCGCCTGACCATCAGCACCAATTGCTACTTGTCCATTATGTACCACCGCGCAAACGGTGGTTGATCTAATTTTTACCATTTTATATATATAAATAAGTTAATCTCGACTTTTAGTAATAAAAAAAGTCTCATTATAATAACGAGACTTTCTAATGCTTGTTGAAAATATTTTAGATTAGAATTCTAACAGGATCTTCCAATAGATTCTTTAATGTTACTAAAAAGGCTGCAGCAATTGCACCGTCAACTACCCTGTGGTCACTAGAAAGAGTAACTTTCATAATATTCCCTACTTTTATCTCTCCCTCTTTAACCACCGGAACTTGCTTAATACCACCGACTGCTAAAATACAAGCTGCCGGACCATTAATAATTGCGGTAAACTCTTCTACGCCAAACATTCCAAGGTTAGAAATAGAGAAAGTTGCGCCTTCCATATCTTCTTGCTCTAATTTTTTATCTTTAGCTTTCCCTCCTAAATCCTTAATTTCTGCTGATATATGTGACAAGGATTTGTTATCTGCGAACTTCACTACTGGAATCAACAGCCCTTCAGGAATAGCAACAGCAACACCTACATTTATGTGACTATGCTTTAATACTTTATCATCTTTAAAGGCTACATTAATATTCGGATGTTGCCTTAAAGATGCTGCACAAGCTTTGACTACCATATCATTAAATGAAATTTTTACAGGAGAAATTTCATTCAAGCTTTTACGAGCCTCTATCGCTTTGTCCATGTTAATTTCCATGGTTACATAAAAGTGAGGGGCGGTAAACTTACTTCTGCCCACTGTTTTACCAATAGCTTTTCTCATTTGTGACAGCTTTACCTCTTCGGTATGCTCTTCAGCAACTATTTTTGGTAAAGACATAGACTGAACATCTGAAGTACTTTCCTTCTTCTCACTCTTCTGTTGCTTAGAAGGTGTGAAGTTTTCTACATCTGCTTTTATTATCCTGCCATTATCTCCTGAGCCTTTCACCTCACCCAGATCAATTCCTTTATCTTCAGCTATTTTCTTAGCGAGCGGACTAGCAAAAATCCTTCCTCCAGTAGAAGTCTGAGAATTGCTGGAAGTCTCCTGCTTTTTGTCAGAACCAGTTGCTTCACTTTTTGGAGCTGCTTCTTTCTTATCTTCCTTTCGGAATTCTTCCTGATTTTCAGATTTATCTGAAGATTTACTGGAAGATTTTTGATCTCTTGCTTTTAATAAGCTTTTGTAATCAGCACCTTTTTCACCAATAACCGCCAAAACTCCATCAACAGCAACTGAATCACCTTCCTGAACGCCAATATGTAATAAAACACCGTCTTCATAAGCTTCTAGCTCCATAGTAGCTTTATCAGTTTCTACTTCAGCCAAAATATCACCAGACTCTACTTTGTCACCCTCTTTCTTTAACCAGGAGGCAATTGTGCCTTCCTCCATAGTATCACTCATTTTAGGCATGGTGATTACCGAAGCATTTATATCAGAAACGTCAATATCCTCAGCTTTACTTTCTGATTTGGTAGCTTTACTACTATCTTCTTTGCTCTCTGAATCATCTTTTTTATCAGTTTCTTCATCATCGCCAGAATCACCACTCTCAATATCTTTTAGCAAAGATTTGATATCTTCTCCTTTCTCTCCTATGACAGCTATGACACCATTAACTGGTACCGCATCACCTTCTTTAATTCCTATATACAATATGGTTCCATCCTCATAAGATTCAAGTTCCATTGTAGCTTTATCTGTTTCTACTTCAGCCAGGATGTCTCCTGATGATACCTTATCGCCCTCTTTCACTAACCATGAAGAAATTACACCTTCCTCCATTGTATCGCTCATTTTGGGCATTTTTATTACTTCAGCCATAAAAGTCGTTTTGTATAAATTATATTGTCAAAAATAATCGTAATTAGACTTAATTCAAATTAAATGCAGCAAACTATTCAGATTAAATTAAAATGTTTTAAATAAAAAAGCCTGATTTTAGAAATCAGGCTTAAATATATATTTAATATATCACTTTTATTCAGGTTTTTCGGCTTCTTTATTGTTAGCATAAGCCTCGTTCAACCCTTCAATTACTTCATTGCTGATATCTAATGCTTCATTGGCATACAGAACACCGCTACCTCTGGAATAGGTCAAAACGAGTTGTAAATCATATTTTTTACCATAATCCTTCAAGAACGCACTTACCTTTTCATATAAATCTTCATTTAAATCAGCCTCCTCTTGTCTCAGTTGTAAAGTTAAATCTTCCTGGTAACGTACCAGGTTCTGACGTTTTTGCATTAAACTCTCTTCAAGCGCCTGTCCTTGTGCTCTCGTTAAATTAGCCGCAGTTCTCTGAAAATCATTGATCTCTTGCTGTAAACCCTGAGCCCTGTTTTGATATTCTTTCTCAAATTTTTGTTGCTTTTCGGATAGTTTACCTTCAATTTCTTTCATTAAATCATAATTTGATAATAATGAATCGGAATTGATATAAGCTATGGAAACATTTTGAAAGGTTTCAGCATTTTCATCTCCCGGCTCAGAAGGTTTAATTTCAACCGATGAATCGCTAAAATGCGCTACATATAAATAAGCAACAGCAATTAATAAAACAACATTTAATATTACGGATATGTTTTTCACAGTATTAATTTTTATGATTTTTAAAACGACCACAAATATAAGCAAACAAATTAAAGTGCAAAGTGCCTATGAATGTTGTTTTCGATTTTAAGTGATGAATGGATACCTATTGAAGGTATTACGAAGCAACAGCAAAGAAGAACCTATAGTGTATAGCAGAACCTACTCTTGGGTGGTAGAGTTTTTAGCGTTTTTATTATTGAGATTGATTTTAGCATCGCCATTTTCAATTTTATTTTCTCCCACTGGTTCCACTATTTTTGGAGTATACTGATAATGAAAATCCTGAGCATTTATTGTAAAGGTAATTTCACTATTATCATTACTAAAATGGTAGTCTTCATCCTCCTCATCTTCATCCGGTTTTTCGAAAGAAAGCTTAAGTTCTGCCTGCCCAGCAAATTCATTTTTAAGAAAGAAAGCGACAATGAGTCCACTCATCAAGCCCATCAAGTGAGATTCCCAGGAAATATGACCATCCTGTGGTAGTACCCCATAAAACATGCCTCCATACAGTAATAAAACTACAAATGATAATGCCAATGACGATTGATTTTTTCTCAATAAACCACTAAATAAAATAAAAGAAGCAATTCCGTATATTACACCACTTGCACCAATATGATATGCTTCACGAGCTATCAACCAAACACTTATTCCTGTTAAAATGTAAACAAAAAGCAGTGCTTTTAAAGCGATTTTATCATAAAAGAAAAAAAGAATGATTACTAACAGCATTAATGAAAAACTATTAGATAAGAGATGAAGAAAATCACCATGAATAAATGGTGACGTAAAAATGCCTATTGTCCCCAATAAATGACGCGGATATATTCCAAAATGAGCAAAATTTGCAGAAAAAGCCCATTCAATTGATTTCACCAACCAAAGCAGCATAATAATATAGCCAGAAAAGACTACACTTTGCCTGAAAAGAGATTTTTCTTTAGACATATATACAATTTACGGAATTTTGGAAAAAAGTGCTCAGTTTTAGAAAAATATTTCCTGAGCAACTCTATAAGTATTTGCGTGAGCCTCAAGAATATGACTTATTTTTTGGGAGTAACCTCCCCCCATACTTGCTACCACAGGTATATTATTTTTGCAACAGGTTTTAAATACAATTTTGTCTCGCATTTTACAGCCTTGAATGGTCAACCCTAATCTTCCTAACTTATCTGTTGCAAGAACATCAACCCCTGATTGAAAAAAAATAAAATCCGGCTGAACTGTATCTATTAAATAGGGTAATTTATTTTTAAGGAGCGTCAGGTATGTATTATCATCACACCCGTCCTCTAGCGCAATATCCAGGTCTGACTTCTCTTTATGCATTGGATAGTTTCCTTTCCCGTGCATACTAAAAGTAAACACCTGCGGATCCTTTTCAAATATTTCGGCTGTACCATTGCCCTGATGTACGTCCAGATCTACTACTAAAATCTGACTGACATTGTGGTTGTTTATGAGGTACTTAGCAGCTATTGCAATGTCATTAAGTAAACAAAATCCTTCCCCTCTATCAGAAAAAGCATGATGAGTGCCACCTGCAATATTCATAGCCACCCCATACTTCAATGCAAAATTGGCGGCATCAATAGTTCCTTGATTGATAATCCTTTCTCGCAGCACCAATGCTTCAGATAATGGAAAGCCAGTTTTTCGTTCTTCTTGCCTGTTTAATTGAAGGTTCTTTAGTTTATTCCAATACTCAGCTGAATGAATTTGCATAATATCATCTTCAGAGAGTACATCAGGTGCAAATAGGTTTTCTGAGCTAATGGTGCCCTCATACAGTAATTGTTCAGGAAGTAAACTGTACTTCTCCATTGGAAATCTATGATTTGGAGGCAATGGGTGGGTATACTCTTCTCTATAAGCTATTTTTAACATTAAAATTATAAACTATACAGTAGATAATGTGTTTCATTCTTAACGAATTGTGTTGAATTTAGCACAAAAAAAATGCTGACTCTTTCGAATCAGCATTTCCTTCATATTTCATAGTATAAAGTCACCTACCTCGTACCAATCTGGCAATTAGTGATATGACTAGTAATACCAAAAATATATAAAAAATTATTTTTGCTATTCCCGCGGCACCAGCGGCTATGCCTCCAAACCCTAATACAGCTGCAATAAGTGCAATGATTAGGAAAATTACAATCCATCTTAACATAGTTGTGTTTTTAGTTTAAAAAATAATGATTAATCGAAATTGTAATCACTTGTACGAAATGAACGATTGAAAGGTTATTAAAATAATTATATTACTACTTAAATATTTTGATTATGAGGTACTTATAAATGGAGAATTTTTAAAATATATTAAACAAAATAAACCTATTATCTATACTAATCAATATCATATTCTTCTTCGTTTGATTGAAAAGAATAGAAAGTTTCATCAAGCTTGATCGCATCTTTATTAAAGTCACTAATAAACCTGTTTATTACTTTGTCATTTACTTCTTCAACATTTAAACCGATGTCCAACCCAATTCCTTCATCTCCGCCATAATCCATGTCCACATGCTCCTGCACCTTTACAGCATCTTCATCTTCCAACTCATCAATCATCTCAGCTATATAAAGACCTATCTCTTCTTCCACATCATTTAAAGCCTTTAAATCGCCATTTTCATCTTCCTGAAATTTAATAGGTTTAAAATTAGGGAATTTTTGCGCGGCTTTATGTTCTGCCATTTCATAAACTTCACTAGCATGGTGTAGCCTTAGCGTATAAATTACCGCATCATAAATTGCCTCTTTACCTTCATATATTCCTACGAATTGGAAATTCTTATATTCCTCGTTATTATCTTCAGAATCTACCAGTACAAACTGGTTATTTCCATTAGCTATTTTTTGTTTCAGCTTCTCGATTTCAGTTGGGTTGAAACTTGGATTATGTGTGGTCATGATTCTAAGGTTTATTATTAGTTTAAGCTACAATTAATTTTTAATATTCACAATTCTACTAGAAATTTTATAATTTACTTTTCTCTACTAACAGCCTCAAAAATTCCATTTACTATGGCTAAAATTATTCCAAATATTAAGGCCCACCAAAAACCGTCTACTGAAAAACCTGTCACTAAATAATCGGCCAGCATAATCATTAAGGCATTGATAACCAACAAAAAAAGCCCCATGGTAACAACGGTTACTGGAATGGTTAAAATTATAAGCAAGGGTTTTAAGGTGGCGCTAAACAACGCTAAAAAAATAGCCACTACAAATGCTGATAAAAAACCATCCACATTTGCGCCGGGCAATAAGTAGGCCGAAACCAGCACGGATATCGCTGATAATAAAAGTTTAATTACAAAATTCATGAATTAATTATTTTACGGTGAAGTTAGATCTAAAACTATAAGTAAATCTTGAATAAAATAAAGAAAATTAATCTATAGATATCTATCATTAATTATTTCCATGTGATGATTCCAGTGACCCACTATAATGTGCCACAAACTTGCTATGGATATCGGCTCCCCATCTGCTAAACCAGTTGCTTTTAGAGACTGATCAGGTAGCATATTGAAAAGACTGATGGTAGAATCTCTTAATCTGCTAAAATCAGTTACTATGTCACTTAATTTAATAAAATCGGATACTGTTTTACTAACGTACTCATTTTCATTGAACCCTAATAAGTTATTTTTTTCACCTCTGCTAATCATCAAAATTCTGATAGACATAATTCTTTCAACATCAAGGCAATGCAATAAAACTTCTTTCAACATCCATTTCCCAGCAGAATAACTGTAGTGGAGTTTAGAAGCATCTAATTTTTTAAGGAATAAATGAATTTCCTCCTTTTGTTCAATTAATGCTATAGGAAATTTTTGATGAACAGAATCTACATATCCATCATAGAAAGGAGCATGTTTCAAAATCATAGTAGGGCAAATTAATGTCTAATAAAAAAGTAGAGAGCGATAGTTAACCCGTGCAATGTTAAAAAATTAAAACCTATTATTTTCAATTATTATACTCATTTTCCTTTTTATCGAGTGCATCAACTGCTTCTGAAGTAGTCTTCACTCTGGCCAATTTCAACAGATTTTCATATACCTAACCTCTTTAATTGTTGATACTACTTCATCCTTTTATAATGATCATTCACCTGCTGAGGTTTAGATTTTGGATTAAGTAAATTACCTATAATCAGAAAAATTGGCTCTAATTAAGTATACCCAAATAATTATTTATGGTTACGAAAGTTTGCAATGAATCTTCATAAAAAATTAATTGATAATTCGCCTTCATTCGCCAAGGGATGGCGAAATAACGTAGAATAGTACAAAACCATGGCCAGGGATAGTGTAATTGGAATTCTAATATTCGATTCAGTTAATTAGTACTATTGAGATTGACTACCTTTTATTGTTTAATGCATCCATTTTCTTAGCTATATTTTCGGCTTCAGCCATTTTTTCATCAGCTTTCTTCCTATCTACTGTACTTAATTTATGATATTCAGCCAGTAATTTTTTGTATTGATCATTTAATTTATCTAACTCTGATTTTGATTTGAATAGTCCGAACATATAATTTTTTTATTTACTAAACTGTCGCATGCAACTATTGTTTATTTAAAAAATGCAGAACAGAATTAAAAAAATGGATCATTCTTGTCCCTGAATCATGAATTTCTGAAATAGAAAGTTTAATACTTAATTTTAAAAATACATTTGCATTTAGATGATCTCTTATTTGTGAGGACGATAATGTATGAAGCAGTTTATAATTTTTTTCCTCATAAATATATTCCCATGGAGTATCATTAACACAAAAGTAAATCTTATCTCCTTGGTCGGATTTAATAAAGCTCTCTATTAATGAGGAAGCATATTTATTCGCATATTTTCCTTGTAGATGCAATGTAAAGGACATAAAATGCCCCCAATAAAACATGGTTCTGAAGGCAAATATATCTTCTTTAGTAAAAAAAGCAGGATAATCTAATATAACAAATGGTAAATGTCGATAATTTTCGCCTTTAGATATTTTGCCATGTTTTAAATTAATTTCTTCGGGCAGTTGATGCTCAAAGGAAGAAAGTTGATGATTAATATCTCTCTCAAAGTCTCCAAATAAATCTTTTACTTTTTCTATTACCCTATTCTTAATCAAAAGAATGTAAGGATCCTCTGCAATATCTAATTCCTGTAAAGAGAAAAGCGCCATGTCATTAGATTTATGATTCCATTGATTTAAATAAAAAAAGTGTCATTCGACACTTTTAAGAATTATTTCTATCTATAAAGTCTATTCTGCCAAGTCAGGTTTCTGTATAATTTTTAAGACTACTTCATGCATATCATCATCTGCATCGGTAAGTTTTATTTTCACCATCGGATTATCTGCCTGAATTTTATCTTCAATTCCAGCTATTTTATAACCCTGCAACTTTGATTCAATTTGACCTGAAAGTTCAGTAATTGCTTTTGCAATTTCAACTTCCAGCTGACTTGGATTGTATTGTTTTGTAATCATAAAGATTTGATGTTTTTGCTAAATCTAAATAAATTTGGGTAAAAATGATATTTTTTAATAATTAAATTCAAGTGTGACATTCATGCAAACATATTACAA
The DNA here is from genome assembly GCA_963803685.1 of uncultured Cytophagales bacterium. Lineage (GTDB taxonomy): Bacteria > Bacteroidota > Bacteroidia > Cytophagales > Cyclobacteriaceae > Marivirga. Next base: position 3,791,095 of record CAWDNW010000001.1, on the reverse strand, counting down.
TATCAAGTTTACCACCTAATTAAGGCTGAACCCCATGTAAAGCCACTTCCAAATGCTGCTAAGCACACTAAATCCCCGGATTTGATTTTCCCTTCTTCCCAAGCCTCACTTAAAGCGATAGGTATAGATGCTGCCGTAGTATTTCCGTATTTCTGAATATTATTAAATACCTTCTCATCCGACAATTCTAATTTACTCTGAATATACTTGGAAATTCTTAAATTAGCCTGGTGAGGAATTAGCATATCAATATCGGAAGGACTTAGTCCATTTTGCTTCAGGGCCTCTTCAATCACTTCCTGAAAACGAACCACAGCATGTTTAAAAACCATGTTTCCATTCATATAAACCTTAAAACCTGAGGTGTCCAAAATCTGCTCCGGCTGTCTTTCCTCTTTAGTTCTGCTACTACCTGGGTCTTTCACATAAAGCTCTTCTGCATATTTTCCTTCTGCGTGCAAATGGGTCGATAAAATACCCTGCTCATCACTAGCACTTAAAATAGCCACCCCTACTCCGTCACCAAAAATAACAGCAGTTGACCGTCCCCTATCCGTCATGTCTATTGCTGTAGATTGTATTTCGCCACCTACTACCATAATATTCTTATACATACCAGTTTTTATAAACTGATCTGCTACAGAAATGCTATAAATAAAACCAGAACAGGCATTTCTGATGTCTAGGCAGCCAACAGTGGTCATCTCTAATTCTCTTTGAAGTAATACACTAGATCCTGGAAAGAAATAATCCGGAGTAATGCTGGCAAAAACAATAAAGTCAATATCATCCTTGCTCATTTTAGCTCTTTCTAAAGCTATAGCCGCTGCTTTCTTAGCCATTTTGGCTAATGAACCTTCTATCTCAGGATCAAAAAATCTTCTTTCTTTTATTCCCGTCCTTTCAGTAATCCACTCATCAGAGGTATCAAGTATTTTAGATAAATCCTGATTAGTAACAATCGTTTGCGGCACTGCATGACCTAATCCGCTTATTTTTGAATATTGCATACTTATTTCATTAAATTCTTTAATTTTTGTGATAAAACGTCACGTTTCTTCCACAAAAGCTTCCAAATATAGAAGAATAACGGTATCAATTCAAAAAAGTACCTTCCATTAGTGATTATTACTCGCTTAGCGGTTGCATTATTCTACTTATGGCAAAAAGTAGCATTCTAAAGAAGAATTAGAAAAGACTTGTGCTTGTGAAAATGCAGGGTTTAAAAGCTAAATTTCGTCAGATTCCTATTTTTTCGACTTAAGCCTTTTATATTTGTATCGCCAATTTTCAGGAAAAACGCTTACACATATATGCAAAAGAATTTTATAGAAGAATTGACCTGGCGTGGAATGATTCACGATCAAATGCCGGGTATAGCTAACCAACTAAAAAAAGAAGTTACTGCTGCCTATGTTGGCATTGACCCTACTGCAGATTCCTTACACATAGGTCATTTAGTTGGAATAATGATGCTAAAGCATTTTCAGGATTCAGGCCATCAACCAATTGTGCTGCTAGGAGGTGCTACAGGAATGATTGGAGACCCTTCAGGTAAATCTCAGGAAAGAAATTTGCTTGATGAAGCCACTCTTCGCCATAACGAAGAAGCCATTAAAAAACAGATAATGAAATTTCTGGATTTTGATGCGATAGCCGAAAACAGTGCCAAATTGGTGAATAATTACGATTGGATGAAGGAATTCAGTTTTTTGGGCTTTATAAGAGATGTTGGTAAATACCTGACAGTAAATTACATGATGGCCAAAGATTCCGTTAAGAAACGTTTATCTGCTGAATCGAGCGAAGGTATGAGCTTTACAGAGTTCACCTATCAGTTAGTGCAAGGATACGATTTTCTGCATTTGTACAAAACGATGAACTGCAAGTTGCAAATGGGTGGATCGGATCAGTGGGGAAATATTACTACAGGTACTGAGTTGATAAGGAAGATGATTCAAGGGGAAGCTTACGCAGTAACCACTCCTTTAATTAAGAAAGCTGACGGCACAAAATTCGGTAAAACTGAATCAGGTAATATCTGGTTGGATGCTAAAAAAACCTCTCCTTATAAATTTTACCAGTTTTGGCTAAATGCTTCTGATGAAGATATGAGTAATTTCATCAGAATTTTTAGCACAAAAAGTAAAGCAGAGATTGAGGCGATGGAAAATGAGCATAAAGAAGCTCCACACTTGCGAACATTGCAAAAAGCATTGGCTGAAGAAATAACATTAAGAGTGCATTCAAAAGAAGAATTAGATAAAGCACTAAAGGCTTCTGATATTTTATTTGGAAAATCTGCCACAGAAGATTTGGAAGGTATTGACGAAGACACATTATTGAGTGCGTTTGAAGGTGTACCTCAGGTTACCATCAGTCATACTCAGTTGATGGAAACTGCTACTACAATTGATTTCCTCTCAGAAACCACTCAAAACGTAATTTTCCCATCAAAAGGTGAGGCCAGAAAGATGATTCAAGGTGGTGGTGTAAGTGTAAATAAAGTGAAAATTTCTGATGGTAATGCGGCTCCTCAATTTGAATTATTGCAAGGGAAATACATTTTGGTTCAGCGAGGAAAGAAGAATTATTATTTGGTGACTGTTGAGTGATTAGTAGTAATAAGTAGTAAGAGTTAAGTATTCAGCTACTCGTATTAGGTATTAAGTTTTAAGCTGAAAGAGTAAGATTAATTGGATTGCAGGCCAGTATTGATTTAAATCAAGAAGAATATTAAAAAATTAGCAAAGTTGTATGGCAAAAAGTGATATCATCATTGTTGGCGGAGGGATAGTAGGCTTGGCGACAGCCTATAAAATCAAATTGAAAAATCCTCAACTATCGGTTATTTTATTAGAGAAAGAAGCCAAACTTGCGCAACATCAAACAGGTAACAACAGTGGTGTTATTCACTCTGGAGTATATTATAAACCAGGAAGTCTTAAGGCTAAAAATTGCATTGATGGCTATAATCAATTGCTTAAATTCTGTAATGATGAAGGCGTTCCTTACGAATTATGCGGAAAAATAATTGTAGCAACTGGTAAAAGTGAACTCCCTACCCTATCAATGATTGAGGAAAGAGGAAAAGAAAATGGTCTACATAATTTAAAGCGACTCACCAGAGAGGAAGTAAAGGAACATGAACCTTATGTAAATGGAATTGCAGGAATTCATGTGCCACAAACTGGAATAATTGATTACACTGCAGTTTCCTTAAAGATAGCTGAGAAATTTCAGGATTTGGGAGGGGAAATTACCCTCGATGAAAAGGTCATTGATATTCAGAAAGGAACTGATGCTACCAAAATTATCACACAAAACAACACTTACGACACAAAATTAGTGGTTAATTGTGCCGGACTTTATTCTGACAAGATTGCAAAACTGACTTCTGAAAAACTTGATCTTAAAATCATTCCATTCCGTGGAGAATATTTTATGATTAAACCTGAAAAACAATATTTGGTAAAAAACCTTATTTATCCAGTGCCAGATCCTAATTTCCCATTTTTAGGTGTGCACTTTACCAGAATGATTAATGGAGGTATAGAGGCTGGCCCTAATGCTGTACTGGCATTCAAACGTGAAGGTTATCGGAAATCACTATTTAATTTGATGGAGTTAGGAGAGTCTTTGGCTTGGCCAGGTTTTCAGAAAGTGGCTGCCAAATACTGGAAAACCGGCTTTGGGGAAATGTATAGATCATTCTCAAAATCAGCTTTTACCACAGCATTGCAAAAATTGCTGCCGGATATCATGGAAAGTGATCTTACTCCTGGTGGTGCCGGTGTGAGAGCTCAGGCTTGCGATAGAAATGGTGGCTTGATAGATGATTTCTTAATTTTAGAAGAAGATAATGCTATTAATGTATGTAATGCACCCTCACCCGCAGCAACTTCTTCCCTATCCATCGGTGATCATATTAGTGAATTGGTTTTGAAAAGATTTTAAATTATTCTGACAACACCATTTCACATTCCAATGTATAATTTATAGTGCTCATTCCAACTGAATTTGACATTTTTGTCCAAAGTTTAGTTTTCACATCTTTTGTCTAATTGAAAGGATGCTCTTCTATAGGTTCAGTTGAGAAGTAAGGCTGATATTTATAATCATGTTGACTACTTTCAAATGTATACGAACTCTCTCTTTTCACTTTGTTTTGATCTACAAGTAGAAATTCTACTCCAACAAACATTCCTTCTTTAGGAAAGTATATAAACTCCTCTTCTACGCTTATTTTCGTTTTATTTCTTCCCTTTTTAGCTGAAGCTATAATTTTACTTTCGTTTATCAATTCGCCAGGAAGTCCATTGTTTCCCTTTCGATAAAATTTCACCAAGAAAACTGCATCATTCACATCACTATCAGTCACAAATGTAATGGATTTAACAAACCTTGTAGAAGCAATATTATCTTCATATTTGAAGAGTCTTGCAATTTCATATGGATGACCAGCTGTGCCTTTCCACGAACTATTTCTAAAATAAAAATTGCTTACATTCCCTAATTTGTTTGTTAAAGCAAAAAGTTTGAATCTACCTTTTGGTGTGACTTTGACTTGTTTTAGTTGTAAGACTTCAGGTTGCATGAAAAGTGTGTCTTTTAGCTCCTCAAAACTCAATAAGAGAGAATTATATCCAATAGAAGAAATAATTAAACTATCGTTACTTTCAATTTCAATTTGAAAAGTGCCATCAAGCTCAGCATTTGTCCCCTTCATTTGACCTTTTACATATACTGATGCGTAGGGAACAGCTTTCTTTGAGTGTGCATCAAGTAAAACGGATTTCAACTGACAATTAGCTTTGAAAGTAGAAACAATCAGTAAGTATACCAAAAAAAATTTCATTCTGTTAGAAGACATTTTCTTAAATTTGGTTGATCAAAAGCTGCTTGGTCCAGCGATCAGATTGAACGATAATTAACCTGGCTTTTTCAATATAAATGAAAAAGTGATATTCAATAGTTAAAACCATATTTGTATAACAACTCTATCGTAGTAAAACATCTAAATTAGAGTTCCTATTCATCATAACAGCAATCATTTTATTATATTGCAACATGACTCAGGATATCATATCTTACTTTCAAGAGCATTGGCAGCTTAAACCGGAATTGCAATATAGAATATTCTACACGGTATTAAGCTTAGGTCTTTTACTTCTGTTTAGGTTTATTGCCCTAAAGCTAGTTTTCAAAGGTTTTCACGATGTAAAAGACAGGTATTTTTGGAAGAATAGTGTAAAAAACACCTACTATTTGCTCCTAATATTAGTTTTAATCAATATATGGATTGATAAAATTGAGTCATTAGCCACTTTTGTCGGTTTGCTAAGTGCTGGTTTGGTAATAGCATTACAAGCCCCTATTATGAATATAGCAGGCTGGTTTTTCATTGTAATCAGAAAGCCATTTGAAGTTGGTCATCGAATAGAAATAAATGGTGTGGCAGGTGATGTAATAGACATACGGTTTTTTCAATTTACCATTAATGAAATAGGCAATTGGGTGGGTTCTGATCAGAGTACAGGCCGCATCATCCATATTCCAAATGGAGAAGTTTTTCGCTCCAATCAGGCTAATTACGATCAGGGTTTTAGCCATGTATGGGATGAATTAAGCCTTCGGGTAACCTTTGATAGTGATTGGAAAAAGGCCAAATTACTATGTGAAGAAATTGTAAACAGGCATGCTGAAGAGCTGTCTTTTTCAGCTAAAAGACGTTTATTAGAAGCTTCAAAAAAATTTATGATCTTTTACAGTAATCTCACTCCTTATATTTACACTTCTGTGGAGGATTATGGTATAAAATTAACTATCCGTTACCTAACATTACCGAAAAAAAGACGTGTAGTACAACATGAGATATGGGAAGATATTTTAGAAACTTTTGAAAAACATAAGGACATTCATTACGCTTACCCTTCGCAGAGGATCTATTTTGATCCGAAAAATGAATCAAACGTAAGCGAATAAAACGTACTGTTAATAGGCTTTTTTTATTGTAAATAGCAAAATTTTAAAAATATAGTATATTGAATTAATAATAGATTAAAATTGTATTAGTTGTACTTTGAAAGTATTTTTAGAATATATCGCCAATAACCCAGACTATATTGTATTGGTATTAAGTTGTGCTTTTTTAGTATCATATTTCGTAAAATGGGTGCTAAAAAACAAAAACAATAACTCCGATGACGATGATTCCGGAGGAGGTGGAGGTTCTTCCAACGATAATGACGACCCAATATTAGATCTACCACCTGGAGTTTGCTTACCTAAGGATACAAATGAACCGGAACTAGTTTAGTGCATTTCATAGTATCTTCCCAATTATAGTTTTCCACATTTAGCCTGTAATAATATACTATAACTTACACTTTGATCCAATCCGCAATAAGCGTATTTTTGCAACTTCAAATACCAACGAATTAAGAAGTTTGTCGTATTAGTGAATGAAATTAATAAAAAAAAGAAATACCCTACATTGAAATAATTTAATTAATTAAATACAGTATTAAATATGAGTATATCTGCAAGCCCTTCCAAAAACTTAAATAGCAAACCCACGAAAACGCTTTCTATCGTAGTAGCAAAAGGTGATGGAATAGGTCCGGAAATAATGGATGCCACACTGAAAATCTTAGAGGCTGCTAATGTTCAAATAAAAGCTGATTTTATTGAGGTTGGAGAAAAGGCATATTTGGAAGGAAACCCGACAGGTATTTCAAAGGAGTCATGGGATGCAATTCAGAAACATAAGGTAATACTAAAAGCACCTATTACCACTCCTCAAGGAAAAGGATTTAAAAGCTTAAATGTAACTATTCGAAAGAGTTTAGGTTTGTTCGCTAATATTCGACCGGCAGTATCATATCATCCCTTTGTCCAAACCTCTCACACTAAAATGGATGTAGTAGTGGTTAGAGAAAATGAAGAAGACTTATATGCTGGAATAGAACATCAACAAACAGATGAAGTCACGCAATGCTTGAAACTTATTTCAAGGCCTGGTTCTGAAAAGATCATAAGATACGCTTTTGAATATGCCAGAAAATTTAATCGAAAAAAGGTAACTTGTTTGGTAAAAGATAATATTATGAAAATTACTGATGGCATGTTCCATCAAATTTTCAAAACAGTTGCTAAAGAGTACCCTGATATCGCATCAGACAGCCAAATAATTGATATTGCTTCTGCCAGAATTGCCAACAGACCGCAAAATTATGATGTAATTGTTACCTCAAACCTTTATGGAGATATTATTTCAGACATAACAGCAGAAATTTCTGGTTCTGTAGGTTTAGCTGGCTCCTCCAATATTGGTAAAGAATATGCTATGTTTGAGGCTATTCATGGCTCTGCGCCAGATATTGCTGGTCAGGGTATTGCAAATCCTTCAGGTCTACTACATGGTGCCATTCAAATGCTCCAGTATTTTGGTGAGGCAGAAAAAGCTGCATACATCCATAACGCATGGTTAAGAACCATTGAAGATGGAATGCATACAGGTGAGATATACAATGCTGAAATCAGTAAAAAGAAATGCAACACCAATGAATTTTCGGATGCAGTTATTGAAAGGTTAGGTCAAGAGCCCCAAAAATTTGATAAAATAACATTTAATGCTTCTGAAGATTCCAAAATCACAGTAAAAGAAACAAAATATCCTGCTAGAGATAAAAAGTTAGTAGGAGTTGATATTTTCTTTGATTTTAAAGGGGGAAATGCAAATGAGTTTGGAGATGCTGTTAAAAAAGTAACAGAAGGCCTGCTTCAAATGATGATTGTAACGAACCGTGGTGTAAAAGTGTATCCTGACGGTCTGGAATCCACATTCTGCTCAGATCACTGGAGAGTAAGATTTTTAGGACCAGGGGTTGAAAATGATCATTATCCTACTATTTCACATTCTGACATAATAAAGTTGATGACCCAGCTCCATAATAACAATTTTGACGTGATAAAAACTGAAAACTTATACACTTTTGATGGAAAAATTGGCTTTTCTTTAGGCCAGGGAGAATAATATGATTAAATGCAGGGTAGCACTATTCTGCATTTAAATACAACAAAAAATAACCTACCAATCTTTAAACCATGAGACTCGCTCAAGCCGCAAGAAATCTTTCAATTACAACTGATGACATTGTTACTTTTTTAGCTAAAAAGGATATTGAAATAGAAAGAGATTCCAATACTAAGTTAGATGAAAATTCTATTCACTTACTATTTAAGTATTTTGATGCGGATATTCCTGTGAAGAAAAGCGAACTTAATGATACAGAACTAATTTCAGAGAAAAAGGATATTGAAATCGAGAATAGCTATACAGATCTGGACAACACCACAGTAGAATCTACAGAAGAAGAGACCTTAAATATTCAAGATATAGAAGCAGAAATTGACCACACTAAGATAGATGATGTTGAAACTGAGGTTAATGAATCTATAATGGAGAATGAAGATATAGCAGAAACTGAGGAACAGAAAGAACAATCATTTGTAAAGGAAGGTGAAAACTCAGATGCTCCTTTAGGTACCTCCCAAAAATATAAAACAGTTGCTGACCTTCTAGAGGATGAGTCCAATATTGATGACGATGTGGTAATTAAGGCAGCAAAGGTTTCTTTGCAAGGTTTGAATGTTTTAGGTAAAATTGACCTACCCGAACCAAAGTCTAAACAAGAAAAAGAAGAATCTCCAAAAAGAATTAAAAAGGATAATAGCAAAAATCGTTCTCCTAAGAGGGCAGTATCCAGAAGCAGCCGAAAAGAACTCACCCCTCAGCAGCTAAGGGAACGAGAAAAGAAAAAGGAGATACGAAAAAAAGAGGAGGAAGAAAGGAGAGCAAAAAAGAAGCGAGAGGAATTTTACAAGGAGCAAATTCTGAAACCTAAACAAGAACAGCAAAAAAAGAAAAAGCCAAAGCAAAAACTTAAAAAATCTGCGCATTCCGTGGAAAACAAGTCTACAGTAAAACCACTCCCAAAATCAATTTTAGGAAAGTTTTGGAGATGGCTTAACACGTAAAATATGTTTAGTAAAGGCAGTAAATTATATAGTATATTTAAATTTAAATGCCCCAGGTGTCACGAGGGTCATTTATTTGTTTCTAATGCGTACAATATTAAAAAATTTCAGAAAATGCCTGAAACCTGTAGTCACTGTGGCTTAAGGTATATGTCGGAGCCCTCATTTTTTGATGGTGCAATGTATATTAGCTACGCACTGCAGGTTGCATTGATTATTACAGTTTTTGTTGCCTTAAATATTTTAGGATTTGCTCAGCTGTGGCTTATTTTAACGTTATCAATAACTTTATCAGTTCTGCTTATACCAGTTACCTTCAGGTTATCCAGAAGTGCTTACATCAATATTTTCGTGAAATATAATCCTGAAAAAAGATCTGAATATTAATCTTTAATTCCACTCAGATCCTTAAAAATTGAGGCTCATCTTGCCAATATTCCTATTCGAAAAACTTATGTTTTATTTGCAAGTTTAATTCGAGAAAATCCCGAATAACTGTGATCAAAACAACCCCGGTAAAATACTACTTCTCTTATATCTACTCAAAAAAGTCAAAACTGTATTTTGGAAGCCTAATTAACTGTGAATACTGAATGATTCAATAAATGGTTGCAAAGTTATGATATTTTGTTTAACATTTACTTTTTATTGTTAAACATTATATCTATGTTTGTATTAATTAAAATCCAAATGAAAATGTCAACTCATTCAGCCAAAAGAAAAAATATACTACTACTCATAGGGATAGTAGTAGCAACAATCATCACCACTACTTTTATATAAAAAAAACCCATTGCTATCTGTCAACGGGCTTATTTTGATGGAGAATTTTATTCAATTATCGGTTTTGCTCCTCAAGTTTATTAAGAGCAGTTTGTAGTTCCCTCTTAATTTTAACCTGCTTTTCATGCGCTGATTTTCTCAAGTCTTCCAGTTCATTATCAACCCTGTTTTTCTCTATTTTGGTTTGTTTAGTCACTCTATTGCTATTTAAAAATAGAACATACACAAATATAATGCCTGCCAGTAGTACAAAAATAATAGACCACACCATAATGGTGTAGGTAGATTTATTCATTGGCATACCTAAAAACATGATCCCATCAACCATCAGCTGAGTTTCTTCGAGTTCTGTCTGCAAGTCGCCAACATTGGACTTTAAACTATCTACTTTTTGATTAGAGTTGTTTTTAGCTTGAATTTCCTCATTAAGTTTTGCTTTATTGTTTTGCAAGGTATCTGCCAATTGCTTTTCAAAACTGTTCAACTTTACTATAGGAATCACTTTATACTGCTGGAAGGTTTCACTATTTTCAATCAAATCGTTAAAAGTAGATTTCAGTGTTGCATCTTGCTCCTCAGATTGCGCAATACCCATAGCAAGAGACATAAAATAGATTCCTATAAAAAGAGTGGCAAAACGTTTAATTTTATTCATAAACATAATTTTGTCTTAAAAAAATAGTGTGTTTGTTGGTTTCAAATATAAGTTTAACGAAACAAAGTTAAAAAAAACATAGTAAGACCTATTATTTTCCTTCCCTTATTAGCTTTCTTTATTGAATTAATATTAATGGTAAGTAGATTTGCTTTTAATTTTGAATAATTGTGTGATTTTCTTCAACAAAACCGAATAATTAGTGTTTTCCCGTATGCGAAGCAGAATTAGAGCAAAATACTATTAAGAATTGCTACCATGTATAATCTCGCTTGGACTGTCTAGCTAGTATTATTTCCAGAGCAATTCTTCAAGTTGGTAGATAGGAAGCCTATCAATCACTAATTAGCTTGCAAAGGATGGGTATGGTGATTGGAGTTTATGGCATAGGTTACTGGCTGGCTTCTTACGGTCCTGTCAGGTACTAGCCCATTGTACTGCTAGGCTTTTTAAGTAAAGTTTTTGGTCCTCTTGGCTTTATCTATCAGTTTTTTTTAGCTGAGGTTCAATTTGAATTCATTTATACACCAATTACTAATAATTTCATTTGATGGCTTCCCTTTTTCTTCATTATAAAGCAGGTGCATGAACAAACTAATTGGAAAATATCTGACAAGTAACTGGTCATTAAAGATTATTGTTTTCTTCTATATTGTAGCTGGCTTCAATCATTTTGAACATCCTTCATTTTATTTACCACTCATACCACCTTCATTCCCAGAACCGAACTTAATAAATATACTGAGTGGTATTTTTGAAATTCTATTGGGTATTGGGTTGGCAATTCGTAAGACGCGAGAACCAGCAAGCTATTTAGTTATTCTAATGCTTTTGGCCTTCATTCCTTCACATATTTACTTCATAGAAATCGGTTCATGTGTACAGACAGGATTATGTGTGCCTGAGTGGTTCGGATGGACCAGATTGATAATAATTCATCCATTTCTTATCTATTGGGTATGGGTAGTGGGTAAATTTACAGGGAGGTAGTTGTTTTTTTGGATAAATTTCAAAGCTACGTTGTTAAATACTTCTGATTGATCAATATTGCAAATATGCCCTGCATTGTCAATTACATTCAACCTGATTTGAGTGTGATTACTAGCAAAGGCTTTTGCAGCATTTAAAAAAACATAATCCTCCTTACCCATAATTACTAAGCCTTTGAAAATTATTATTTGATTAAAAAACCTGTTTAACAACTGAAAGAACTCTGCATAGAGTCCAACCCACTTCATGTATTCTACCGAGGTGAGCTTTTTAGCTTGCTTCTGATAAATAAATCTAGACTTTTTATGAGACTCTTTAGGCATTAATAGCCAGGAAAAGCAGGTATACATCCATTTATACGGTAAGATTAAATTGAAGACTCTCGCTAAATTTACAAATGATCTTATCAAATTATTAGCTTTAAATATGCCACCAGCAAATACCGCTGAAGCAATTAATTGTGGAAACCTTATACTTAAATCTTGCAACAGAACACTGCCAAAAGACAAAGTAATAAAATGTGCCTTTTCTATTTTATGCTCATTCAACACCTGAATAATATCTGCCGTAATTATTTCAAATCTATATTTCTTAAAATATGGATAAACTCCTTTTGATTTGCCATGATCTCTTAAATCTAATAGAAGTAAATTATAGAAAGGTGAAAAAGCTTCTACCTGATACTTCCATGTGGCGGTACTTCCTCCTGCCCCATGCAAAAATACAATCCACTCGGAATTTTCTGAACAAAAGTGAATTTGATGGTGAAGAATAGTTTTATTCATTTTATCTGAACAGATAACACTTTAAATTGTTGAAACAGCTTATTATGAAACATGATTGTATTAATTAAATTATTGAGCGACTTCGGATTAGTAGTACTTATTTGGATTGTTCAAATTATTATTTACCCTTCTTTTCATTACTATGCAAGCAAAGATTTGTTTATTTGGCATAGTAAATATACTAATTTTATCACATTCATAGTTCTACCTTTAATGTTTATCCAATTAGGGTCCTCAGTTTATACCGTATTTAAAATAGGCAGCAGTTTACAAATTACTCAACTTATACTGATTATTATAATTTGGATTTCTACCTTTGCCCAAGCAGTGCCTTTGCACAATAAATTAGCAATGAATACTGAGCTAACAAATACAATTTCTCAGCTTATTAATATTAATTGGATTAGGACAGTACTATGGACAATTACTTTTGTCATGAGCTTTTACGAATACATTAAATAACAATCAAAACAGAATGTCGTAACACTTTCTGTAGATACATATAATTAATGAGCACATCTGATGAATTTGGCTCCAGGCCGATCAATTTTCTGTTAAGAAAGCAAGCTATTCCTGCCTCAATTGGTATTTTAGTGCTCTCTATTTATGGTATAGTTGATACTATTTTTGTAGGTAATTTTGTGGGTTCTCTGGCAATAGCAGCTATCACGGTGGTTATTCCGATTACCTTTTTAATTTCTTCCATCGGAATGGGAATTGGAATTGGAGGGGCCTCTGTAATTTCAAGAGCATTGGGTAGCAATAATCGTGAAAAAGCTGGCAAAACCTTAGGAAATCAGCTAATGCTCACAGCATTACTCGGTATTGCCTTTTGCATAGTTGGTTATATATTTATTGAGCCAATTCTTTTAGCTTTTGGAGCTAAAGGAGACATATTATCACCTACTGTGGATTATTTTAGCATAATTTTGCTGGGAATACCGGTTTTAGCTTATGCAATGATGTCCAATAGTGTAATTAGAGCAGTAGGATACCCTAAAGTAGCAATGTATGTTATGATTGTCCCTGCAGTGGTCAACATTATTCTAGATCCAATATTTATACTCTTTTTAGATATGGGAATAAAAGGAGCAGCATGGGCTACGACCATTTCTTATTTAATGAGTGCCGGTTATGCTGCCTATTTTTTTATCAAAGGGAAGTCAGGCATATTTCTAAAATGGTCAGATTTACGGATAGATCTTAAGATCACAAAGGAAATTTTTTCTATTGGCTCTGTTACTTTTGCAAGACAAAGTGTAATCAGTCTATTGTTTTTAATACTAAATAATTCTCTTTATAAATATGGAGGTGAATCAAGCATTGCTGTTTATGGCATAATTAACCGTATGATGATGGTCGTAAATATACCCGCACTTGGGATCACTCAAGGATCAATGCCTATTATTGGTTTTAATTATGGTGCAAAACTCTGGAAAAGAGTAAAAATGGCTCTAAAGAATTCTATGATTGCAGGAACGCTTATCTCTTCAGTGATATTCACAGCAATCATGATTTTTACACCACAAATTATTCGTATTTTCACCAACGATCAAAGTTTAATTGAAGAAACAATTCCTGCATTACGTATCACTTTTATAGCGACACCTTTAATAGCCCTTCAATTAATAAGTTCTGCCTATTATCAGGCTATCGGAAAATCAATTCCGGCCTTACTATTAACACTCACCAAACAAGGATTCTTTTTAATACCACTCTTAATCATTCTTCCGAATTTCTTCGGCCTCACAGGATTATGGATTGCATTTCCTATAGCTGATGTTTCAGCTGCACTTGTCTGCGTGGGTTACTTGGTATATGATAATAAAAGGCTTCTGTTCCGAAAGAAGCCTGTCTTTAATACGAACTAATTACTTCCATTTATCCTTAATATTTCGAGGCATATAAAAGAGTGTCACCTTTTATGTACAATAAAAAACATAGTTCCAGAGAAAGAGTCTAGATTTGTGACACTAATGAACATTATGAAAAGAATATTATTAATTATTGCATTATTACAATCCATCAACGCATTTGCGCAGCAAAGAGGTAACTATGGTGGAGGGGCTGCCCAGATAACAGGAAAAGTATCAGGAACTATCATTGACCAGGAGACGAAGGAGCCTATTCCCTACGCTACAGTTGTGATAAAATCTCCTGAGACCGATGAAACAATCAATGGTGTGATCACTGAAGGAGATGGCTCTTTTAAGATGATCAATATTAAATTAGGTAGCTACAAGGTACAAGTATCATTTGTGGGGTATTCTAGTGTAGAACAAACAATCGAATTAACTCCGAAGTCTCCTGATGTAACTTTAGAAAACTTGGCTATTTCCACTGATACTGATGTATTGGATGAAGTAGTGGTAGCAGGACAAAGAGAAGTAATTGAAAACAAGATAGATAGAATTGTTTACAATGCCGAACAAGATGTAGCTAATGCTGGAGGCGATGCCTCGGATGTATTAAGAAGAGCTCCTCTCCTATCTGTGGATCAGGATGGAAATGTGTCCTTAAGAGGTAATTCTAATATCCAAATATTAATTAATGGCAAGCCAAGCAGCATGTTTGGCAGTAGCCCGGGAGATGCTCTAAAGATGATTCCTGCTGATCAAATTAAAAGTGTTGAGGTTATTACATCTCCTTCTGCGAAATATGATGGTGAAGGAACAGCCGGTATTATTAATATTATTACAAAAAAACAGACTCCACAAGGCTTTGCTGGAAATGTGGATATGACTGTTGGTACCAGGATTAACAGAGGTGTTGTAGGGCTTAATGCAGGTGCAGGCCGATTTGGTTTCAATGCCAACGCAAGTTCATTTTATTCATGGCCTCAAACTGCTACAAATGACTTTTTTCAGAGAACCACAAATGATGCTGGTGAAGAATCTATTAGAGAACAAAATGGAGGTAATTTGGCTAGCAGATTAGGATATTTTGGAAATCTAGGTGCATTTTATGATTTTAATGCCTTTCATAGTTTATCTACCAGCTTAAGACTGAGGGGATTTAATAGTACTTCAGAAGGCACAAATAATGTTAATGAAATTACTCCTGATTTTAATAGGATGTATGACAGGTTTACTGACAATAACTCACAAAACGCAGGATATGAATGGTCTTTAGATTATATCATGAAATTTCCGGACCAACCAGGCAGAGAATTTTCTGCTTCTTACAAAATAGATGGTAATATTAATGATTCACAATTTGAAATTGTGCAGGACACCCCTTTCAATTATGAAGTAGCTAATAACTTCAATGATGGCAATAATCGTGAAAATACTATCCAACTAGATTATGTGCATCCTTTTGGCGAAAATTTCAAAGTGGAGACTGGATTCAAATCAATTTTAAGAGACATTGACAGCGATTTTCAGTATGATTCTATACCGCCTGGAACGAATGCACCTGTCACAGTTGACGAAAGAACTGATATTTTCTTCTACAATCAGGATGTGTTTGCTGGGTACGTTTCATCGCAATATAATATTACTAAAAATTTGGGTGTAATTGCAGGTGTAAGGTATGAATACACTGGCCTTAATGGCAGTTTTAGAGATGCAGAAGAGAGAAATTTTGACAGGCAAGATTACGAAAACTGGCTTCCAAGCATCATCGTCAATCAAAAATTTGGAAAGATGAGTTCAGTGAAAGCTTCGTATAATAGAAGGATACAAAGACCAAGTCTGAGAAATGTTAATCCGTTTGAACAAATTGGTAATGTTAGAAACGTGAGCTTTGGTAATCCAACCCTACAACCTGAAATTTCAGATAACTTTGAATTAGGTTATAACACCTTTTTGAAGGGTACCTCAATCAATTTTTCTTTATTCTACAATCAAATAAATGATGTGATACAATCAGTAGTTTTTGAAGACACTACCAGAAACTTAACAGTAACTAATTTTGAAAACGTAGGCCAGCAGGATAATGTAGGCGCTAATCTTTTCGTATCTACTGAATTATTCAAAATATGGACTATAAGAGGTGGTATTAATGCCAACTACTTTATGGCTACAGGTTTGATCAGAGGAAGAGAAGTTAGTAATAATGCATTGCTGCTAAGTGGTAATATTAACTCTTCTGTAAAAATTAAAGGAGGATGGATTATAGATGCTTTTGGTTTTGCAAGACCCAGACAACAAACATTGCAAGGCTTTAATCCTGCCTTCTCCATTTTTGGTATAGGAGCCAAAAAAGAGATATGGGATAAGCGTGGCACAATTGGTATTTCTATAATTGAGCCTTTTCAAGAGCGTAAGCCTTTCGTAAGTGAGATTGAAGGTAATAACCTTTATCAAAGAAGTGAATTTGCTGTGCCATTCAGGTCATTCGGAATTAACTTTGGTTATAAATTTGGTAAACTGGATTACAAGCCGCGCCAGCGAAGAACCAGAATCTCAAATGACGATCAAAAAGGAGGAGATGAAGGTGGACAGAGCTTTTAAGCTGAAAAAATAGTAGTAATTGAAAAGGGAGCAAATTGATTAATTTTGCTCCTTTTTTTTATATTTCAAGATAAAGGAAACACTTTATTGGCCATGTTGAGGGAAGCCTGAAAAGCCTGTGGATCAAGATTTAAATTAATAGACTGTTTTTCGAAAAAAGCGATCATTTCCTCGGTAGCCATATTCCCTACTAGATCGTCTTCAGCCATCGGGCAACCACCAAAGCCCTTAATGGCGCCATCAAATCTTCTGCAACCTGCAGAGTAGGCAGCCTCAACTTTTTCCTGAATGTTTTCAGGGGTGCTATGCAAATGAGCACCAAATTCAACTTCAGTGTATTTGGGAACCAGCTCATTAAATATCCATGAGATATTTTCAGGATCGGAAACACCAATTGTATCTGCTAATGAAATCACTTTTACCTCAATTTTTAATAGTTTTTGAACAAATTCCTCTATATAACTTGTATTATATGGGTCGCCATAAGGGTTGCCAAAACCCATTGATAGGTACACCACTAAAGTTTTTTCATGTTTTATACATAGCTCCTGTATGGCTTTTAAATCTTCCAAAGCAGTTTCTATAGAACGATTAGTATTTCGCTGTTGAAAAGTTTCGGATAAGGACAAAGGGTATCCTAAATACCTAATCTGCGGAAATTGCACAGCTTCTTCAGCTCCTCTTTGATTGGCCACTATTGCCAAAATTTTAGATTTTGATGTAGAAAAATCAATTTTATTAAAAACCTCTGCAGTATCCCTTAATTGTGGGATGGCTTTAGGTGACACAAAGCTTCCTGCATCGATGGTATCAAAACCTACTTTCAAAAGAGCATTTAAATATTCAACTTTTGTATTGGTGGAGATAAATTCATGTAAACCCTGCATAGCATCTCTGGGACATTCAATAATTTTGATAGTTTCTTCCATTTTTCAAAACTAAACAAACTTCTATATTCAAAAAAGAAAATCATTCGAAGGATTATAAACCTTACAAAACTTTAAATTATTGCTATCATCTTATTAAATTTCGGTTTCGTAACAAAGGCAATCCGTGGGAATAGTTATTAAACAAAGTGTGTATGCATCTGCTATCAATTACATTGGAGTTTTAATTGGAGCCATTAATGTTATCATTTTATTCCCTCTGTTTTTGTCTCCCGAGGAAATTGGCTTGTATAAAGCTATTTTCGCAATGGCAGCTATATTGGCACCATTTGCACAGGTCGGTCTTGCCAGAAGCACTCTCAGATTCTTTCCCAGATTTAATAAAAGCCCAAAAGCAGGCGGTAGATTTTTAAGCTTAATATTTATCCTCGGCATAATTACCATTACCATATTTATACTGCTGTTTCAAATTGTGGATAGTTGGGTATTTGCATTTTTTGAACAAAAAGCCCCTGAATTAAAAGATCATTACTGGGCCATTATTGTGCTTGCATCATTGCTGGTATATATCGCCATTTTTGAAGCATACTATAAAGCTTTGTTAAACGTAGTAGTACCTACTTTGATAAAAGAATTTTTCATACGAGTACTGGTAAGTCTATTAGTAGCTTTATTCTTTTTAGATTATATATCATTTGAATGGTTTATCCAACTTTCAATCCTCAGCTATGCTATTAGTCTGCTTATTCTGATTTTATATGTAGTGGCAAAAAGGCAGATAAAGTTGGATTTTTCCATATTTCAGATAGAGAAATCTTTTGTCAAGGTACTTCTCAAATATATGTTTTTCATTATGGCCAGTGCAGTCGGCTCAGTAATAGTATTGCAAATTGATTCATTAATGGTAACTGCTTATTTAGGTTTAGAACAAAATGGAATTTATGTGATCGCATTTTTTATGGCTACAGTAATAGAAATACCAAAACGAGCCATAGCTCAAATGTCTGACTCTATTATTGCAACCTCTTTTGAATTTGAGCGGGTGGATGAAATAAAAAAGATTTATAAACAATCCAGTATTAATCAGTTAATACTGGGCAGCTTTGTTTTTTTACTCATTGCATTGAACCTGGATAATATTTATGGAATTATGCCGAAAGGTGAGCTCTATGAAAGCGGTAAATGGGTAGTAATTTTTATTGGGTTGGGCAAAATCATGGAAATGGGTTTTGGAGTCAATTCGGAAATCATAATTTCTTCCAAATTATATAAATCAAATATTGTTTTTGTAATGGTACTTGCTGTTTTAACAATTTTATTGAATATTCTATTAATTCCTAAGTTGGGTTTGTTAGGTGCTGCTATTTCTTCATTTACATCATTGTTTCTATTTAACCTTATAAAAATGATTTTTATATGGAACAGATTCAAATTTCAGCCATTTTCAAAAGCAACTCTCATCGCTCTTATGATTGCTGGAATAAGCTTTACAACGGTCTGCTTATTACCAACGCTAGAAAATGTTTACTTAAATACAGTGCTTGTTAGTGTAATTTTAATTATAGTGTTTGGAGCACTAACACTTATTTTAAAACCTTCGAAAGAGATCGATAAAATAATGCATGATTTAAAGAAAAGGTTTATTTCTTAAAAAACAATTTTAGAAACTCACAAATAAAAAATACTTCCTCTGAAGTAATACTTGGATGAACAGGTAAGGACAGCACTGTTTGAGAGGCTCTATGTGCGTTTGGATAGCTTCCTAAATTCTCACTGTTAAAAGGCTCCATTCCGACTAAAGCATGTGGATAGTGAATGTCTGTTTCTATATTGTTCTCAGCTAAAAAAGATTTCAGGTCATCCCTTCTGTCAATCATGATTACAAACTGATGGTAAACATGCCCAGCACTGTTTAAAGGTAGGGTGATGGGTAAATGATTCAGTTCCTTAAAATATAGTTTTGCCAGTTCCCTTCTTTTTAAATTTTCAGAATCCAAGGTGGGCAATTTAGCAGTAAGAACAGCGGCTTGGATTTCATCCATTCTACTATTTTTACCCAATTGAACATGTTCATTCCGCATTTTCTGGCCGTGGTTAGCCCACAAGCTACATTTTTTAGCAAGCTCAAGATCATTGGTCAAAATTGCTCCAGCATCGCCTAAAGCGCCTAAATTCTTTGTAGGATAAAAACTAAAAGCAGCCACATCACCAAAACTTCCTGCTAATTGTCCATTCAACCTGGCTCCATGAGCTTGAGCGCAATCCTCAATTAGCATGATATTCTTGTCTTCGCAGATTTTTTTAATTTCACTTATTTGCGGATGAATTATACCGAATAAATGTGCTAAAATAATCGCTTTTGTTGAAGGAGTAATCTTGGAAGTGATTTCATGTACACTCATTCCAAAATGAGTAGTATCAATATCTCCAAAAACCACTTGCGCTCCCACCAAACTCACTACTGAAGCATCCGAAAACCACGTAAAGGCTGGCACTATCACTTCATCATTTTTTCCAATATTTTTAGCTCTTAATATTATTTCTAGTGCATCAGTGCAGTTAGCTGTAGGAACACAATGCTTCACTTTTAGGTAAGAAGAAAAGTCTTTGTTGAATTTTCTGGTAAAATCGCCATTGAAATAAAAGCCCCCCTCTAATACTTCATTAACAGCTATTTTGACCTCATCGGATAGGTAAGGGAACCTGATAAAAGGGATTTTATGATGTTTAAATGACATAGTCGTTAAATTGAACAGTTCGCAAAAACTTACAATTTGTGATTAATAAGTTAGAAAACAGAGCTAAAATAATGCGCTATTAACACATGTTTGATCCATCAAAGCTAAATAAATCAATATAATTAATTTACACATTTACCATTCCTTTTTCAATTTTAATTAGGCATTGAACCAGCAATTCTTTTAAATTTGATTTTAAAATTAGCACTGATTGATTACTACAAAAGTCTTCTTATTACAAAATACGAATTTAGTTCCTGTTAGAATGGAAAGTAATCTTTTTTGTAATTTAGTTTCAGTAGCTATCTAACAAAAACCCAACTATGAAGAAAGTAGCCATATTTACCTCAGGTGGTGATGCTCCTGGAATGAATGCATGTATCAGAGCTGCCGTAAGAGGTGCAATTTATCACGGAATAGAAATTTTTGGAATCTACCGAGGATATGACGGCATGATTGAAGGTGACATTGAACCTATGAATTCCTTTTCTGTAAGCAATATCATTCAAAAAGGCGGCACCATCCTTAAATCAGCACGAAGTAAAACATTTATGACCAAAGAAGGTCGAAAAAAAGCATACGATCAATTGCAAAAACTAGGGATTGACGGTTTAGTTGCCATAGGTGGAGATGGAACCTTTACAGGTGCAAAAATATTTTTTGAAGAGTATGGTATACCAACTGTAGGAGCTCCCGGCACTATAGATAACGATCTCTTTGGTACGGATTACACCATAGGTTTTGATACAGCCGTAAATACTGCATTAGATGCCATAGATAAAATACGAGACACTGCCAACTCTCATAACAGGTTGTTTTTTGTGGAAGTTATGGGAAGGGATTCAGGCTATATTGCCATAAGATCAGGCATTGGTGGAGGAGCAGAATTGGTAATGGTTCCTGAAACATCTACCTCTATTACAGAAGTGATTAGTACTTTGCAGGAAGGCTGGAATAGGAAGAAAACTTCTTCTATAGTAGTAGTTGCTGAAGGTGACGAAGAAGGAAATGCAATGGAAATAGCAGAAAAAGTAAAAGAGCAAGTAGCTATGAAAGATATTAAAGTATCTATACTTGGTCATATTCAACGAGGTGGTAGCCCGAGTGCGCAGGATAGAATATTAGCAAGCAGATTAGGTTTGGGGGCTTTAGAAGGATTAATGAATGGCGAGCAAAACGTGATGGCAGGCATAATTAATGACAAGCTTGTTTATACATCATTCGAAGAAAGCATCGGTAGAAACAAAGAACTCAATCAGGAGTTAATCAGAATGGTTAAAATTTTGAGCGTTTAAAATTCTTAGATTTAAGTTAATTATTTTATAAAAATAAATGTTTAAGTAAAGTAATGGAATTTAAAACCACACTTGAAATCAAACCTACAGAGGAAAAAATTCATCCTCATTATAAAGTTGTTTCTATTGGGTCTTGTTTTGCAGATCATATAGGGCATAGGTTTGAAGAAATGAAAATGGATATATTAAGCAATCCATTTGGCATTATCTATAACCCGATTTCTCAAATGCGTTTGATTGACCTCTGCATGGATGGAAAACCTTTAAATGCTGACCATATTGTAGAAAATCAAGACATTTATAACCATTTAGATGCACACTCACGATTTGGAAAAAAAGATTTGGATGAATTAATGCAAGGCATTCAAACTGCTTCAGATAGTTTTAAAGAATACCTGGAAAATGCAAAGGTATTGATTGTGACCCTTGGTACAGCATGGATTTACAGGTATGAAAAAACAGGTGAAATTGTGGCTAATTGTCATAAATTACCTTCTCAGAATTTTTCCAAGGAGTTGTTAAGCATTGATGATATTTCATCTAAAGTAATTGAAACACTGAATAAGGTTAGAGAAATAAACCCAACAATCCGCATTATATTAACTGTAAGTCCTGTAAGACATATAAAAGAAGGGATTCCCGAAAACATGCTCAGCAAATCAATTTTGCGAGTTGCGGTGAGCCATATTGAGAAAGCAGTAACTGATTCTTCTTATTTTCCAGCTTTCGAGTTAATTATGGACGATTTAAGAGACTATAGATTTTTTGAGGAGGATATGATTCATCCTAACCTAATGGCTAGAAATTACATTTGGTCTAAATTTAGAGAAACTTACTTTTCAGAAGCTCTTTTTACGTATTGCGACAAATGGCAATCAATTAAGAATGACTTGAACCATCGAGTAATGAACCCGGGATCAATTGAACACGTACAGTTCCTTGAATCTTTGATGAAAAAACTGGAGAAATTTTCTGTAATCGGGGATGTAAAAACAGAAAAAGATTACGTGCAAAAAGAATTAGAAGATGCCAAAAGCCAATAAACTTATTCATGAAAGCAGTCCTTATTTACTACAACATGCATATAACCCGGTCAATTGGCAAGCCTGGAATAGCACGGCATTAGAAGAAGCTCACAGATCAGACAAACCCATTTTATTAAGCATAGGTTATGCAGCATGCCACTGGTGCCATGTAATGGAGCATGAATGCTTTGAGGATGAAGAAGTTGCATCGGTCATGAATGAAAATTTCATCTGCATAAAATTAGATAGGGAAGAAAGACCAGATATTGACCAAATTTATATGGATGCCATTCAAAATATGGGTTTGAATGGAGGTTGGCCATTAAACGTTTTTCTGATGCCCAATCAAAAGCCTTTCTACGGAGGAACTTATTTCCCAAAAAAAAACTGGTTAGGGTTGCTGGACAATGTGGCGCTTGCTTATCAAAAAGACAGAGATAAACTATCAGAATCAGCTGATAATTTTGCTAAGGCAATCAATAGTTCTGAGGCAGAAAAGTTAGACTTTGGACAAGCTAAAGATGCGGAATTCAACAAAAATATTTTGGAAATGGCATTTCTTCAGTTTGAGAAATTCATGGACTGGGATTTAGGTGGAACTGTTGGTGCACCTAAATTTCCGATGCCTGTAATATGGAAATTCCTAACGAAGTATGCTTCCCTTTCTGATAACAATACAGCCTCTGAAGCTGTGGAATTTACATTGCTAAGCATGGCGCATGGTGGTATTTACGACCAAATAGGTGGTGGTTTTGCTCGATACTCAGTGGATGCTGAATGGTTTGCACCTCATTTTGAAAAAATGCTTTACGATAATGGTCAACTTATTAGCCTTTACGCTAACCAGTATAGACTATCGAAAAATGCCAATTTCAAGAGTATTATCGAAGAAACTATAGCTTTTGCAGAAAGAGAGTTGATGAGTGAAAGCGGTGGGTTTTACTCAGCTCTAGATGCAGATTCAAAAGGCGAAGAAGGCAAATTTTATGTGTGGACTTTCGAAGAGTGGAAAAACACTCTTAAGGAGAATCACGAAATAATGGCCAGGTTTTTCAATATTACACCTGCAGGCAACTGGGAAAAAGGATCAAACATACCGTACAGACACATTTCAAGTGAGGATTTTAGTACTGCTGAGAAAATTGATGAAAAACAGTTTGAAAGCATACTGCAAAAATCAAAAAAGAACTTACTGGATGTACGGAGTAATAGAATAAGACCTGGTTTAGATGATAAAATCCTATGTGGGTGGAATGCCTTAATGCTGAATGGATTGTGTGACGCCTATAAAGCTTTTGGAGATGCTTCATTCCTGCAATTAGCGAGAAAAAACTTTCAGTTTATTAATGAAAGCATGTGTAATGGCAATAAGCTATACAGAAATTTCAAGAATGGTAAAGCAAGTATTACTGCCTACCTTGAAGATTATTCCTTAGTTATTCAGGCGTTTATTAGTTATGCGGAAATTTCGGGGGACTTAAATGCATTGGAAAGAGCTATGACACTAGCCGATTATACGATTGAGAACTTTTTTGACAACCAGGAAAAATTGTTCTTTTATACAGATCAGCAATCAGAAAAACTAATTGCAAGGAAAAAGGAGATATTTGATAATGTAATTCCTTCCTCTAATGCTGTAATGGCTGAAAATTTACATTGGATTGCCATACTATCCGGGCAGGCAAAATACATGGAGTTATCTGATAGCATGTTAAAGCAGATTCAACACCTCATTCCTAAAGAGCCTAAATACCTATCCAACTGGGCTTCCGCATACAGTTTAAAGGCATATAAAAGCTTTGATATAGCCATTGTAGGACCAAATGCTAAAGAATTTCAAAAGCAATTATGGTCACATTATTTACCCAATGTGATTATTTTAGGTTTGGAGAAAAATGATTCTACTCTTTCTGTATTTCAGGATAAGCACTTAATTGATGGTAAAACAACCATATACGTCTGTCAAAATAATGCCTGCCAAAAACCAGTTACTAATGTAGAGGAAGCTTTGCAGCAAATAAAACAGTGAGCAGTTAATGAATCAACTTAGTCTGCAAAATAGCTCAGAATTTAATTCTGCAAACACCAAATTTGTTCAGGTACTGCTTCCTTTACTTCTACCTAAAACATTTACGTATAGGGTACCAAGAAGCGTAGAAAGTAATATTAAGATTGGAATTAGAGTAATTGTTCCCTTTGGAGCAAAAAAGATTATTACTGGAGTTATAAAAGAAATTCATGAAACCGCCCCTGCCGACTACGAAGCAAAATATATATTAGAGATATTAGATGAATTTCCTGTAGTTACGCAACAGCAATTCAAGCTTTTTGAGTGGATTTCTCAATATTACATGTGCTCCGAAGGTGAAGTTTTGAATATTGCTTTACCTGCAGGAATGAAATTAAGTAGTGAATCTAAAATACAACTAAATCCAGCATTCGATCTTTCTCAGTCCCCATTTATTTATAGCGAACTAGAGAAAGTAATTCTTAATCTGCTGCAAAAGGAGTCTCTACTCTCCTACCAACAAATTGCAGAGCTTAGTAACGCTAAGCAAAGCAGTTTACTGATAAAAGATTTGTTAAAAAAACAGGCCATCATTCTTGTAGAGCAAGTTCAGGAAAAGTATAAACCGAAAACGGAAAAAGTAATTAAGCTGCAAGATAAATTTCTGCAGCAGGGAGAATTGTCGGCTTTGATGGATGAATTGGAAAAGAAACCAAAGCAGTTAGATATCCTCTTAAAATACTTAAAGGAGGTACCAGTGTTTACCAACCCTGAATTAAATAAGGAGGGACTCATCAAAAAAACTTACAATTCTGATGAATTTTCTACCTCTTCCCTATCTACTTTAATCAAAAATCAAGTATTTGAAGAAAGTGAAGTCATAATTTCCAGATTAGACTACCTCACCAGAGGTAAAATTATTGAAGCTGATATCAATTTAAGTCCTGATCAACAACAATGTAAAGAGGAAATAACAGCAGCTTTTAATAACAATCCTGTCACTCTCCTACACGGTGTTACAGGAAGTGGTAAAACAGAAATATACCTCTCTTTTATTAAAGAGGTAATTGAAAGTGGGTCTCAAGCCTTGTTCTTATTGCCGGAAATTGCCATTACCACTCAAATGATACAAAGAGTGAGGAAAATATTTGGGGATCAGGTGGGTGTCTACCATTCAAAATTCTCTGATGCAGAACGAGTAGAAGTTTGGCAGGGTGTAGCTGAAGGAACAATAAATTTTGTTATTGGTGTTCGTTCTTCTATTATTTTGCCATTCAATAATTTGTCGCTAATCGTAGTTGATGAAGAGCATGAAAGTAGTTACAAGCAGTTTGAACCTGCCCCGAGATACCACGCACGAGACACTGCAGTAGTTTTATCCCAGATTCACCAGGCTCAGATTCTGTTGGGTTCCGCTACACCATCGTACGAAAGCTATTACAATGCACAGCAAGGCAAATATGGCCTTGTAAAATTAACAGAACGATACGGTGAAGGAACCCTGCCTGAAATATCCATTGTGGATATGAGAAAGGAAACAGCAGCAAAACGAGTTACCGAAGATTTTAGCCATCAATTTCTTTCTGTACTAAGTGAAGAGTTAGAAAAGAATAATCAGGCAATTATTTTTCAAAACAGAAGAGGTTACGCACCATATTTACAATGCGAA
Organism: uncultured Cytophagales bacterium; assembly: GCA_963803685.1. Lineage (GTDB taxonomy): Bacteria > Bacteroidota > Bacteroidia > Cytophagales > Cyclobacteriaceae > Marivirga. The sequence continues at coordinate 3,764,761 of CAWDNW010000001.1, read as the reverse complement.
ACCTGCGGTTGGATAGCGGAATGTGAAAACTGCTCTGTAAGTCTGACCTATCACATGCATCAGCACGAATTAAAATGCCATTACTGCGGATTTAGGCAAAAAAGCCCAACAGCCTGTTTAAGCTGTGAATCGACTGCCTTAAAAATGAAGGGATTTGGTACTGAAAAAATTGAAGATGACCTCAAGCTACAATACCCTGAAGTTAAGATACAACGAATGGATCGTGACACCACACGAAAAAAATATAGCTACCAACAGATTATTGAAGCTTTCGAAAGTGGAGACACCCAAGTGTTGATTGGTACGCAAATGGTAAGCAAAGGACTAGATTTTGAGAATGTGAGCCTTGTTGGGATAGTTGATGCTGATAGAATTATGTATTACCCTGATTTCAGAGCAAATGAAAGAGCTTTGCAATTAATGCTTCAGGTCAGTGGAAGAGCTGGTAGAAACAAGAAGAAGGGTATCGTTTTGGTTCAAACCTTTCAGAAGGACCACCCACTTTTTAGCTATTTACTAAAATATGATTACGAAGGATTCTATCAATTACAGTTGAAGGAACGTCATTCGTTTTTTTATCCTCCATTCTCCAGAATAATTCGGATTATATTGAAAGGACATGAGGCTAATATAACCAGAATGGGTGCCAAACTGCTATACGAAAATTTAATAATACCGCTGGGGATTCATAGACTACTTGCTCCTCATGAACCCATGATTGCAAAAATCAGAAACATTTATCACATGGAGATTTGGGTGAAATTAGAAAAGGGTTTCCCTTTAGAAATAACGAAAAAGCAAATAATTCAATCTGTAGAGAAAATGAAAGAAAACAGTCATTTCCGTAAATTGAGAGTAGTTTATGACGTTGACCCTCAGTAAAAAGATATAAAAAAAGAGGGAATTACCCCTCTTTGTAATCATAAACCTATCCTATATAGGATACTGCTTTACTCAGCATCTTCAGGCAGCAAAATGGCTTCTACATACTGTTTTTCATTTAAAAACTCATTTGCTACTAATTTAAGATCTTCTTTAGTTAAGTTTGCAATTCTTTCTTCTGATTTCATGAAATCACCTAAATCATCTTCGTAATAGTAAAAACTATAAAGTCTGTTCATCCAGTAATTATTCTGCTTCAGATCTTCTTCTAATCCTTTTAATTGAGCTTGCTTAACTTTATTCAAATCTTCTTCAGTTACTCCATTTGCCTTAATATCTTTTAAAATTTCATGAGTAGTGGCAACAAGGTCATCAACATTTTCAGGTCCACAAGGAAAAGCAATTCTAAAATAATACTTCTCTTCGGGTAAACGAATCATTCCAGCGCTTGCTCCCACACCATAAACACCACTTTTCTCTTCTCGTAAAATATCAATCAACTTATTGGTAACAACTTCACCTAAAGAACTTAAGTGATAGTTCTTAATGGGATCATAATCAGTTTTACCATGATAATAAATAGTAGCATAACTTTTAGGATCACTACCTTTTAATATTTCCTTTTTCACAACACCTGCGGGTGCCTCAATACCAAGGTCAGTCCAGCTCTCAGATCTCTTCAAATTTGGTAAACTAGCTAAATATGTTGACAACTGTGGTTTAATTTCTTCCACTTCAAAATTTCCTACAAAAACGAATGTAAAATCACTCGCATCAGCGAATCTTTCTTTATAGATTTCATAAGCTCTTTTGAAATCCACTTTTTCTAAATCTTCGGCATTAGGAAATCCGCCACCTCGCGGATTATCCTGAGAAAGGATTTTACTAAATTGATCGCTATAATAATTTTGAGGGCTGGCAAGTAAGTTTGAGAACAGCATCTGATTCTTGCTGATGTAAGAGCCAAAAGCTTCCTCATCAAATCTAGGATTGGTGAAATACAAGTGCGTCATTTGCAGCATGGTTTCAAGGTCTTTTGGACTGGCTGTTCCGCTCATCCCTTCTGAAAGCCCTCCAATAAAAGGACTTACATTTGCAGATTTACCTGATAACATCTTGGTGATTTCAGTGCTAGAAAAATCTGAAAAACCAGCTTCTCTTACCAAAGAAGATGCATTAGAGGCAGAATAATAGTCTTCCATGTCGTATTGGTTATGACCGCCAAAACTAAAAGATCTCATTCGAATTTCATCATTCTTAAAATCTGTAGGTTTAAGAACGACCCTAACACCATTTGATAGTAATAATTCTGTCACTCCTAGTTCTGTTACCTCTTTTGCTTCCACAACAGATCCAGCTTTGGGAACACTTTCCATAAATGAATCTGCTAAGGCCTCTTCTGCATATGGTTCAATGGAAGATTTCTCCACTTGTTCTAAAATAGCCAATAGCTCTTCCTCTGTAGGCATTTTATTACTTTCTTTTTCTGGGCCCGTAACAATTAAAGTCAAGTTACTATCTGTAATCCATTGATCTGCAAGTTGGTTGAGCTCCTCCAATTTTACTGACTCAATGGCTGACTTATAAAATTCATATTCAAATCTAATTCCAGGAATAGGACTATTGCTTAAAAAGTGACGAATGTACTCAGAAGCAAATCTATTAGATTCTGTTTTGTCCGCTTCTTTCAACTGCTTTTCGTAATTATTCAAAAATGTTTTCTTGTACCTTTCAAATTCCGCCTCCGTAAAACCGTGCTCCTTTACCCTTTTATTTTCTTCAACAATAACCTTAGTGGCTTTTTGTATTCCATTCTCACCTACTACAGCAAAAGAAGAGTAAGCACTTTTACTTCTTACAAATTGCGAATAGCTTGTATTTGCAAAAAGAAATGGTGGTTCTGGAGATTGTCGCAATTCATTTAGTCTGCTTCCCAGCATACCGTTATATAGCTGATGTGTCAATTCTCTTCTTAAGTCAGAAAGGTTCTCTGTTTTAAGATTATCATGCTTATAAATAACCTGAACCTGATTAAAATTAGCTTCTTTATCAGTAGCTATGCTAACTCTCACTTCTTTATGGTTGGGCACTTGATATATTTCTCTTGTCTTTGGCTTTTTCGGGTTTTTCAGTTTACCAAAACGCGCTGTAATTTCTTTTTCCATTTCAGCTACATCTAAATCCCCCACTGCTATAACCGCCATTAAATTTGGACGGTACCAGTCTTCATAAAAGTTCTTTAGAACACTGTAATCAAAGTTCTCCAATACTTCTTTTTTACCAATTGGCAACCTTTCTGAGTACCGGGAGTCCTTAAATAAAATTGGGAAGTACTCATCTCTCATTCTTTGATTTGCACCTTGTCCCAGACGGTACTCTTCTAAAACCACGCCTCTTTCTTTATCAATTTCCTCTTCTGACATGGTTAAACCCGATGCCCAGTCTTCCAGCACTAACATCCCTTTACTAAATACTTCGGGATCTTCGGTAGGAATAGGTAGGATGTAAACAGTTTCATCAAAACTTGTATAAGCATTTAAATCTGCTCCAAATTTTACTCCAACCGACTGTAAATAATCCACCAACTCATTCTTTTCAAAATTCTCAGAGCCATTAAAAGCCATATGCTCTGTAAAATGAGCCAGTCCTTGTTGATTGTCACTCTCCAATAAAGAACCAGCATTTACCACAAGACGAAACACCACTTTATTCTCTGGTTTATCATTTTGCCTGATATAATAAGTTAATCCGTTTTTCAAGTTTCCAACCTTCACCAGAGGATCAGTAGGAATGGCTTTTGCAATATTTGATTTTTGTGCTTCTGCAATGTTTAAACTAAACAACACACAAAAGCAGAAATTTAATAATTTTTTCATAAGGGTTTTTTATTAGGTTTTTGATTTTTCTAGTATTAGAAAAGAATTTATTATAAATAAATCTTCATAGCAACTAATGCATTAGTTTTCCATATTGTTTCATGAATAAATTATATGATTATAATAATTATACAAGCTTTTATGCTTTTGGTCCTTTTGTAACCAACACAGATAAACAACGTTAATCCTAATATAAATAAGTATTTTTTTTAACTTAAATTTTTTAATCATGAATAAGGACATTTTGAAAGGAAATTGGAAAGAAACGAAGGGTAAATTGAAACAAAAATACGGTGAATTAACTGATGATGATTTAACTTACACTGAAGGTAAAGAAGAAGAAATGGTTGGTAGAATTCAGAAGAAATTGGGCGTTACCAAAGATGAAGCAGAAAAAATAATAGAGAATGCTTAAAATAAAGCATTCTAAGATATGATAAGGAGGAGGTCTGTGAAAAAAATCACAGGCCTTTTTCTTTATGAACTAGCGAAATTATTTAATCTAAGCATTTTTGCTATTTAAAATGGTTACCCTTAGCTAAAATCGCGTTATTTAAAAATCAAAATGTCGCTTGGAAAAAGGGATTTTATTTACATATTCAATATTTGCCAACATTTGATCCAATGTTGCATGTAACTCGTCTGAATCTGGAACTGAGCCGGTAAAAATATCAGATAATTCATCTTCTCCCATCTTCTTCATTTTATGAATAAGTTTTCTGGCTTTTTCTATATATTCATATTCGTCTTTACAACTAACAGATAATACTCCAAATTGTAAAGTGAGGTCGTGATCAAAATTTTCTGCTTCAGTAATGATAGCTTCGTAGGTTTCATTCGATAAGTTATCAGTATCCATTTTTATTTTTTGCTCCTTTTTAAATATTTAAATTTCAAATTAAAATAAATAATTCATTTAAATCAATTTAAAATAATTAAATGCAAGAAAGAAAAACATTTGTGCAAACATATTAATTTTTACTTTTTAAATTTTCTTCGAAGAGCTCAAGAATTCTTCTGTATTCATCTGTCCAACTACTAGGTTCTGTAAACCCATGACCTTCTACAGGGTAAACTGCCATTTCCCAATTTTCCTTCTTTAATTCTATGAGTCGTTGAGCTAATCTTACTACATCTTGAAAATGAACATTGGTATCCACCATTCCATGACAAATCAGCAAGGCACCTTGAAGCCCTTCAGCGTAGTAAATAGGAGAGCTTTTCCTATAGGCAAGACTATCCTCAATGGGAATATTGAGGATATTGCTGGTGTATCCGTGGTTGTAATGTGCCCAATCAGTTACTGATCTTAAAGCTGCACCAGCAGCGAAGACATCGGGTGTGGTAAACATGCCCATTAATGTAATAAAACCGCCGTACGAACCGCCATAAATTCCAATCGTTTCCGCATCAATTCCGTGGGAATCAACGAGGTATTGAGCACCATCGACCTGATCTGTAAGATCTTTACCACCCATATGCCGATAAATACCTGTCCTCCAATCTCTGCCATAACCGGCGCTACCTCTATAATCAATATCTAAAACTGTATAGCCTAAATCCGTTAATAAATTATGAAACATGTATTCTCTGAAGTAGCTACTCCACCAATAATGTGCATTTTGTAAGTATCCTGCTCCATGCACAAAAACAACAGCCGCACCATTAGATTTTGCTGCAGCCGGTTTATATAATCTAGCATAAACATCAGCTTTATCACGGGCTGTAAATGTTACCACCTCTGGTTTTCGCCAATTGTAATCATTAAAAACCTTAGTAGTTGATTCAGTAATTTGATCTTCTTTTGCATTTCCAGACTGGAGAGGATTACCTTTCAAAAATAATTCGGTCGGTTCATTTGAGCTGGAATACAAAATTGCCAACTTAGATTCATCTGGAGAAAATATCGCTTCGCTTCTGCCTTCTCTACTAGTAATAGCTGTCATTTTACCTCCCTTCAATGGCATTGAATATACATTTCTGATGCCTGGATGTTCCATATTTGCCTCGAAATACCATGATTTCTGATCTTTGCTTAACCTCGGTTCATACACCTCGAAAATACCAGATGTTAATGCTTTTTTATTTTTACCATTAATTCCAATAGTATAGAGGTGAGAATATCCTGACGCTTCCGACTGAAAATAGACACTCTTATCATCTGGCATAAAACCCAGAGTTCCACCTCCGAAGGTCCAGCCAATTCCAGGCCCGGCAATCCATGCTTCATCTCTTTGTCTGTCTAATATCTGTAAACTACCGTCACGGGGATCAACTGAAGCAATCCATCTGTCTTTGTTATCTTTCGAGCGAATGTTAATTAATAAATGTTTTCCATCTTTTGACCAAATAGGCTGTGCTGTAATCACTTCTCTTTTAATTGGATCGCCCTGTTTATTTGGGTAATCCTTCTGATAATCCTGGGGGTCTTCAATACCCGGCAAATTATCTGTTTTGATATAATAAATACTATCGCTTTTTAAATCATAAATACCGACTTGCATACCACTCACTTCCCCTCCTACTTTGGAGCGGGCTCGAAGATCTTCGGTATAGCCTGATTCGTCCAAATAGTTGGGAACTACGGTGTTTTTACCATCAGCTCTTTCAAATACAGTAAAGGTGACAAAATCCCGCCCAGGACTTAACTGTATTCCATTTACCGACTTACCATTGAGATAAACAGTCTTCGGTCTTTTCACTTCCAAATATTTTCTATACGCTTTTTGTTTCTCTTCTTCATCTTTCGCCTTTTTCAAGATTTGCATCAATTCAAGGTTATCCTTTGCCAGCCACTTCTCCTGCTGGTTTAATTTATCGTTTTTGTCTGACTTTCCGGATTCGAAATCTGTTAATTGTGCTACACTACCTTTCAGTAAATCCATAAGAAATAAGTTATCACCTTTCTCAAAGGTAATTTGGGTACCATCCATAGTAAACGCAGGTGACGATTCACCCTCCAACGTATTAGTTAATTGGATGCTTGCATTATTTTTGACCTCATAAATAAAAATATCTCCATTTTTTGAGTATACCATCTTTGTTTTGTCCGCATTATATTCACCGTTTCTAGATGGAAGGTTTTTAATTTCCTTCAAAGTCACTTTTATTGGCTTCTTATCTTGCAAGGTGATTTTATACAAAGAGTCTGCTGGATTCGCTTCAGGATTCCAGTTAAAATACAATGTTTCACCATTTTCTGACCAGAAGGGATTTGAAGGTGATGTACCAACCCACATTTTTGGGTCTTGCATTATTTTTTCAACAGTTAAATCACTGGTTTGTCCATAAATATTTACTAGTGATATGATATTGAATAGAAGGAGTAAGTTAATGCGCATATTATTCTTGCTGTTTAGAAGACATGAAAGTAAAAATAAATATTCAAACTTAACAAAGATCATTACATGAATGGTCTTGTATTCACATCTGGTGAAATAAAGAGACTCTTTCTGTTAATAATCTTCAATCTCTACTTTATCTATGCATAAGAATTATATTATAATGTAATTTGTTGATAATTGGATATTTGCTATATTTAATCAAACAGAAACTTACAATTATAAAAATGACAGCCTGGTTAAAGAAAATCTTGTATTTCAGTGCTTTTATTATTCCTGCACTTACCATTTTAAGTTTTTATATAGGTGGAATAGCCTTGTTTTCTACTCTAGTATTTGTCTACGTTCTAATTCCTTTACTAGATTTAATGATAGGAAAAGATCAAAGCAATATTTCTAAGTCCAAGATAAGTCAAGTTGCAAATGACTTTTACTATAGGTTTATAACATATTGCTGGACTTTCTTCCAGATATGGTTTATCATATGGGCGGCTTTTGTATTCACAACATACTCATTAACTTTAGTTGAGCAGATAGTATTTATTATTGCCGTGTCACTTTCAACGGGCGGTATTGGAATTACTATAGCCCATGAATTAGGTCATAAAAAGTCAAAGATGGAAAGGTTCTACAGTAAAGTTCTGCTAATGACTGTATGTTATATGCATTTCTATATTGAACATAATAAAGGACATCATGTGAGAGTATCTACCCCTGAGGATCCTGCAACATCAAGGGAAAATGAAAGCTTTTATGCTTTTTGGTGGAGATCAGTAACTAAAGGTTACTTTAGTGCATGGAAAATTGAGAACAGAAGATTAAAAAGTAAAGGCCTACCTCTTTGGTCATTCCGAAATAATATGATTTGGTTTACATCACTACCATTTTTATTTGCAGGTTTACTAACATCAGCTATTAGTTTATATGTTGGATATTTTGTTTGGGAGCCGATCATCTTCTTCTTTGCACAAAGCTTTTTTGCTTTTTCCTTACTTGAAGCCGTTAATTATGTAGAACATTACGGCCTTTTACGCAAAAAAATAGATACAGACAAATACGAGAGAGTTGGACCACATCATTCGTGGAACGCCAGTCAAATGGCAAGTAATTTTTTCCTCTTTCAACTGCAGAGGCATTCTGACCATCACTTTAACGCAATCAAAAGATACCAAGTCCTGGATCATTATGATAACGCCCCCCAACTTCCCGCTGGTTACCCTACCATGATTCTTTTGGCTCACTTACCAACCTTCTGGTTTAAGGTCATGAATCCGAAATTATCCGAATGGAATAAAAGGAACGTTTCAGTACAGTAAGTGCTAATTGTTTAAAAGAAAACACCTTGTATTAATCCGTTTTTATCTTGCCGGCCAATATTATAACGGCTAATCCCATTAATGCTATGAATGAAAAAGATAGCTTAAGACTGATCCAATCAGCTAAAAAGCCAATGAGTGGTGGACCGAGCAAGAATCCAAAAAAACCCATCGTGGAAACCGCTGCAAGCGCCACGCTAGACGACATAGTTTTTGTTTTACCTGCTGCACTAAAGGCTAATGGAACAACGGCAGAAACTCCAGCCCCTACTATAAAAAAACCTATAATAGCAGTAATGAAGAACGGAAATACTATTGCTAAACCAAGACCCAAAACGGTTAGAATACCGCTAACCCTAATGATTTTTTTTATCCCATATTTTTTGGTGAAATTATCAGCGAAAAATCGGGTAGCAGCCATACTTACCATGAAAGCCACATAACCTAATCCTACCCATTTTGTAGGCGCGTCTACTACTTTTTTGAAGTAGACGCCACTCCAGTCAAACATAGTACCCTCTGCCATCATGGAACAGAAAGCTATAAGACCCAGTAAAAAAAGTGATTTGCCTGGTAGTGCAAAAATGGGTTTATCTTCATCTGCATCCTGATCCTTCTTCAATAACCAATTGAAACTAACAAAAGCTAAAATTATCGCTATTATAGAAACAATAGTATAATGGTATTTTAATACTATTCCATTTCCAATCATCAAAGCGCCTAAAGCTGCTCCTGCAAATCCTGCCAAACTCCACATACCATGAAAAGAGGCCATTATATTTCGGTTATATAGTTTTTCAAGATTAACAGCTTGGGTATTAATGGAAATATTTACCATATTACCCATTAAACCGAAGGCAAATAGTACCAGTGCGAGTGAAAATATATTTTCGGTGAAGCCTATTAGTAATAGGCTCAGTAAGTATAAAACAATTGTTAGCTGTGCAACCATTTTGCTATTCCACTTTGCCACCAACACACCTGCCAGAGGCAATGAAATAAAAGAGCCAATGGGTAGCATTAATAATAGAGCACCCAACTCAGATTCCGAGAGTTGAAACTTTTGCTGTACAGTAGGTATTCTTGAGGCCCAGCTGGCAAAATTTAACCCATAACAGAAGAATATTGTGTTAATTGCTAACCTCGCTTTAAATAAAGTAGCTGGAAAAGATTTAGAAGTCATGAGACCAATATATATAGTCGGGAAAAAATTAAGAATGACCTTAATAATTTTGTTTAGCTATTTAATAATACCATTTAGCTTTCCCCTTTCTTAGCAACTTCCTCAGATCCCTTATAAAAGCCAAAGACATATAGAGCAGTATCGGTGAGCCGAATGTTAAAAATGAACTATATATAAAAAACATTCTTATCCGTGAAGTGGGTAAATCCATTAGCTCACCAAGGCGTGCACAAACACCAAAGGCTTGATTTTCGATGAATAACTGAACTTTTTTCATAATTATCATTAAATTTAAACAATTTGAACCAAACCACCGTTAAAAATTCGATGAAATGAAAATTTCTTTTGTGAAATATTAAGAATACATTGCAATAGTAACAATATAAATATAATTTCGCATTAACTTCCAAACTTAATCAAATAATGAATCACATGAAAAATTTATTCTATGCAATTATCCTTTTAGGATCATTAACGTTTTCAGGTTGTGCCCTGAACAAAATGATGAAAGCTGCAGAGGACCAAACTATTGATGTTACTCCTAATCCGTTAGAACTACACGGAAATGAGGTGACGTTTACAGTTGATGTTCAATTGCCGCCAAAAATGTTAAAAGAAGGAATTACTTACTCAATCAACCCATATTATGTATATGGTGACAAGGAGATCGCTTTAGAGCAAGTAGATTTTGTTAAAGCTGACTTCCCTAATAGTGACGAGCAATCAATTTCCACTAGTAAAGAATTTTCTTTTCCTTACGAGGAAGATATGTCTACAAATGGTCAATTAATGGCGCAGGGAACTGCAACCATTGACAAAAATGACAAATCAAAATCAACTGAGAGAATTCAGATTGCAACTGGTGTAATTGCTACATCTCAATTGGTTTCCCCTTCATATCATGCTGCATATGCTGACCATGGTTACAATAATCAAGAGGAATTAGAGCCAACAAATGTTAGCTTTTTCTTTGATCAGGGTAGATCTGTTCTTAAAACTTCAGAATTAAGAAGTGATAAAGGGCAGCAGTTCAATGCTTTTATTGCTGACAAAAACGTTACACGCACAGTAACAATCACTGGTACTCACTCTCCTGAAGGTTCAGAAAGAATCAATAGTAATTTATCAGAAGATAGAGCAAAAGCAATTGAGGATTACTATAAAAGACAAATGAAGAGATATGACTACAAAGGAATGTCAGAATCAATTCAGTTTATTCTAAAGCCAGTTGTTGAAGATTGGACTGAGTTCAAAAACAAATTAGGTGAGTATGATGGTATTTCGGCCGCTGAAAAAGCTGAATACACAAAAATTGTTAATGGATCAGGTGATTTTGAATCTAAAGAAGATCAGTTGCAAAAATTACCTACTTACAGAAAAGTATTTAGAGAAGTATATCCTGAGCTTAGAGCTGCAAGAACAGAAGTTTTAACTGTGAAGGAGAAAAAATCTGACGCTGAAATTTCAGTTCTCTCTAAAAAGGTAACTCAAGGAGATGCTCAAGCAAGTGATTCTTTGAATCAAGAAGAACTATTGTATTCAGCAACTTTAACACCTTCTTTAGAAGAGAAAGCTGCTATTTATGAAGCTGCTACTAAAAAATATGGAGATAGCCCGGTTGCTCATAATAACTATGGCGCTGTACATTTAGAATTAGCTATGCAAGCTGAAGGTAATAAAATGACAACTTTGGTTGAGCAAGGGATTACTCATTTAGAGCTTTCTAATAAGAAGAAAGAAAATGCTGAAGCATATGCAAATTTAGCTACTGCATACACAATGCAAGGTAACTATGAAAAAGCTTACGAAGCTGCTACTAAAGCTAATGAAATGAGCTTAGCTTCAGATAACGAAAGAGGTTTGATGGGCGTTAAAGGTGCTTTAGAGATCATGATGGGTGACTATTCATCAGCAACTACTTCATTAAATAATGCATCTGACTCTGAGGTTAATATGTTTAACAAAGGGTTAGCACAATTATTAAAAGGGGAATATTCAAATGCAGTTTCTACTTTTGAAAACGTTGCTGGTAAAACTACAGGTGATGGTATTCACGCGAAAGCACATTATCTTGCTGCCGTTGCTAGTGCAAGACAAGGTAAAGATGCAGCAGTAATTGATCATATCGGCCAAGCTGGAGCTGCTGATGCTGATTTAAAATCAAAAGCTTTAACTGATTTGGAATTTGCTAACTATCAGGCAAATGAAGACTTCAGAAATGCATTAAAATAATAATCGCATAAACTTACGCTTGAAAGCGCTTCCTCAAAGAAGCGCTTTTTTTATTGATTTTGATTTAAAAAGGAGTTGGTTATTGCCTCATGAATAACTATTTTTACGGAGTAAAATTTGAAATAGATGAGAGAAATTCAATTCAGAGAAGCCCTTAGAGAAGCCATGTCAGAAGAAATGCGAAGAGACGAAAACGTTTTCTTGATGGGTGAAGAGGTTGCAGAATATAATGGTGCCTACAAGGTATCACAAGGAATGTTAGATGAGTTCGGTCCAAAAAGAGTTGTAGACACCCCTATTGCAGAATTAGGTTTTGCAGGTATTGGTGTGGGTGCTGCCATGAATGGAATTAGACCAATAATAGAATTCATGACCTTCAACTTTTCATTGGTAGCAATAGATCAGGTAATTAACTCTGCAGCTAAAATGCTGAATATGTCTGGAGGGCAATTTAATATCCCTATGGTATTTAGAGGGCCTACAGGAAATGCAGGTCAGTTGGCTTCACAACATTCACAGAATTTTGAAAACTGGTATGCTAATACACCTGGATTGAAAGTTATTGTACCTTCTAACCCTTACGATGCCAAAGGTTTGCTAAAATCAGCCATTAGAGATAATGATCCGGTTATTTTTATGGAATCAGAATTAATGTATGGCGACAAAGGTGAAGTTCCTGACTCAGAATACCTGGAACCAATAGGAAAGGCTAAAATAGTTAGAGAAGGTACAGATGCTACCTTAGTTTCTTTCGGAAAAATGATGAAAGTAGCTGTTGAAGCAGCTGCTGAAATGGAAAAGGACGGATATGCAGTTGAAGTGATTGATCTAAGAACTGTTAGACCTATTGATTATGCTACCTTATACGAATCAGTTAAAAAGACTAATAGGTGTGTGATTGTTGAAGAAGCATGGCCTCTTTCATCCATTGCTACTGATTTAGCTTTTAACATACAGAAGAATATATTTGATTTTCTTGATGCACCGGTGTTAAGAGTTAACAATTTTGATGTACCCGTTTCTTACGCTCCTTCCCTTTTGGAAGCTGTTTTACCTAACACAGAAAAAACTGTAAAGGCATTAAGAAGTGTGATGTATTTAGACTAATCATAAATTATATATTCTTCCAGAAAAGCTGAGCATTTCATATGCCCAGCTTTTTTTTTGATCTTATTTTTCAGTAGGATGCAACCTTCGTCAAAAAACATAGTCATTAGGACAGAATAACAAAGAATTGGAAGCAGTAGAATCAAACATTCACAGAGACATAATTGATCTCTGTAAAGAAGGCGATCATTCAGCATTTAAAAGACTGTATGATTTATATGCTAAGGCTATGTACAATGTTGCTTTAAGAATTATTAAGGTTGAGGAAGAAGCTCAGGATATTTTGCAAGAGTCATTTATAAAAGCTTACCATAAAATACACCAATTTGAATATCAGGCCAGTTTTGGGGCTTGGCTTAAACGAATAGTAATTAACCAGGCATTGGATTCTATCAGAAAGAAGAAAGAGAAAATTGTAAGCGATATTACTGGACTTGATTTTGTAGCTGATGAAGTAATCGATTGGGAGGATGCAGACCTATCTGTACAAATCATCAAAAAATCCCTCGCACAGCTTCCTGATGGTTTTAGAATGATTGCAAGTATGTATTTGTTTGAAGGCTTGGACCACAAAGAAATAGCTCAAATAATGGAAATAAGCGAAAGCACTTCAAAATCACAATTTCACAGAGCTAAAATCCGACTAAAAGAAATAATTAAAAGCAATGGACCAGGAAAAAGATAAATTAGAAAATTATATCTCTAACAATAAATCCTCTTTTGAGGAAGAGTTTGATCATAATGCCGTTTGGGAACAATTAGAAAAGAAGTTACACCAAAAAAAGCATCTTAAAATAAATTGGCTTGCGGCAGCATCTATTTTACTTTTATTAGCTGTCGGCTGGTTGGTTACTGACAGGTATTACCTCAACCAAAGAGTTAATCAATTGGAAAATTTGACAGTTGGAGACAGAAGTTATCAGGAAATTGAAAGTTTCTACTTTCAAACTGTAAATCATAAAACAGAATTACTGAGAGAAATATCTTCTGATGGAAAATCTGCTATTGACAATGAACTAGAGTCACTACAGACAAATTACAAGGATTTAAAAAGACAACTAAAGGATGGTATTCCGCATCAGAAAATCATAGATGCAATGATATGGAATTTAAGAGCTCAGGTCGAAATAATAGAAAACCACCTGGAAATATTAGAAGGTATTAAAGAATATTCAGCAGAACAAAATCAAAAACAAAATGAAAAATCAATATAAAATAGTAGTTGGATTCATTATTTTCGCAATAAGCCTGGGTACTGCGTATGGACAGGAAACCACTATTTTGCTTAATGCAAATTATAAGGTTAAACAAACTACTGCATTAAATTTAGAAAATCAGTTCGGGAATATTAAAATAAGTACGTGGAGCAAACCAGAATTTTCAGTACAGGTTACCTTAAATTTAAGTGGGTTAACTGAGAAGGAAGCAAACAAGATCAAGGAGAAAGTAAGAGTCGATGAATCACTTACAGATCAGGAAATTAAAATCAAAACCAACCTTAATAATGGATCTTTCAACGTCAGAGGATCAGGAAAAAAGTTTGAAATCAATTACGAAGTTTTTATCCCAGATAACCACTTAATTAAAGTTAAAAACAGTTTTGGTAATTTTGCAATGCAAAATTATAAAGGACCTGTTGACCTATCACTTGAATATGGAAATTTAACTGTGGGAGAACTAAACGAGGTAAAACTCAAGTTAGCTTTCGGTAATGGCACCATAGAATCAATCCAAAAAGGTGATTTATCAATTGAATATGCAGACAAATTTTCTATCGTCACTGCTAAAAACGTTGACCTGAAAAGTGATTTTTCAAAAGTTAAAATTGAAAATGCAGGTCAAATCATGCTGGATAGCAAATATGGCCAATTAAATGTAGGGAAAGTTAATCTGCTAAACGGCAATAGTGAATTTTCAGGTATTAAGATTGGTCGCTTAGAAAGTGACATTGATCTAAAAGTTACCTATGCCAGCGGTGAGTTGGAAATCGTTGAAATTGCGAGCAAGTTCAAAAAAGTTAATATTAAATCTGAATTTTCAGCAATTGATTTAAATTTTGAATCAGGTAACACGATTCCATTTCATATCACCACTAATTTTGGAGATTTTAAGTATAAAAACGATAAAATTAATTTAAGCTTTAGAGTAGAGGAAGATTTTGATAAAGAATATAAAGGCACTTTAGGACAAGGTGCCCCAAGCACAGGGAAAGTATTTGTTTCCAATTCCTACGGAAACGTAAGCATTGACGTAAATTAATAGCGAAACTAAAAGAAAGGCTCCCAAGTAAATAGGAGCCTGTATTTATCTCAAGTGAGAATTCCTAAAAGAGGGATATATTAAAGAATATTTTTAAAACGCTTATGATAAATATTACACCCACCACCAGCGGGGAAACATATCTCACCATAAACAAAATTATTTTTTCTGTTAAAGATCCCTCTAATTGAGGATTACCAAAATATAATTCCTTTTGGAAGCCTTTATCTCTCCATTTCCAGGCCGCAAAAATTGCAATAAAGAAGCCACCAAATGGTAACGATAAATCAGAGAACACATTTTCAATCAAAGTAAAGAAATCCTTACTCTCTCCACCATAATAGGTGAAATTAGTGAAGAAATCACTAGCTCCCTGAGAAAGCATTGTTGGTAGACCTATAAAAAATATACCAGTTGCTACAGCATAAACTGTCTTTTTTCGATTGGTTTTAAATTGATCTGTTACATAAGCCACAGGAACTTCCAATAAAGAAACAGTAGAAGTCAAAGCTGCAAAACATAGCAATAGAAAGAATATAGCACCAACAAATGGACCTACGCTACCCATCGATTCAAAAATGCCTGGCAATGCTACAAAAACCAACCCTGGCCCAGCATTCGTTTCAATACCAGGCTGACTGAATACTAATGGAAAAATCATTAATCCTGCTAAAAAGGCAATAGAAATATCTGCAATTGTGATAAGAGCAGCAGCTCCTACTATACTATCGTTCTTACCAACGTAAGAGCCGTAAGTAATAAGAGCACCCATGCCCAAAGACAAAGAAAAGAAAGCTTGCGCAAGAGCAGTATAAAAGGTGTTGGCAGTAATTTCATTGAAATCCGGCACCAGGTAGAAAGATAAACCATCCATTGCTCCATCCAAGGTTAGACCATAGCATATGAGGCCAACTATCATTATCACTAAAAGGGGCATTAATATTTTAGTCCATCTTTCTATCCCCTTCTGTACCCCTCCTGCAACAATAAGAGCTGTTATAATCATAAAACCAATGGAATAAAATAAATTATCCCATATATCAGCCACAAAACCACTAAAATGCTCTCCATAGCTTAATCCTTCACTTAACATGCCTCCAAAGCCAATCTGCAGAAAATAGCCGAAAGCCCAACCAGCAACAACATTGTAAAAACTTAAGATCATGATCCCTGAAACTACCCCTAGAAGGCCTATTAGTCCCCATTTTCTACCGCCAAGTTTATTAAAAGCACCAAAAGGATTTAACCTTGTATTTCTGCCAATTGCAGTTTCCGCCAACATGATAGGTAAGCAAATAAGAAACGCACAGGCTAAATAGATCAGTAAAAAAGCAGCACCACCATTTTCTCCTACCTCGTATGGGAATTTCCAGATATTACCTAATCCTACAGCTGATCCTGCTGCCGCTGCTATAAAACCTAAACGGTTTGAAAAACCTCCTCTTTGTGCCATATAATAAAAATTTAGGCGTAAAGATATTAGATAATTCTATTTACACAATAAAATTAGTAAATGGATATGATGAAATTATTATCTAAGGCAATATTCCGGTATTAAACTTACAGTTACACTTTTGAATTCATTGCAGATAATTGAATCCCAGTGTCAAGTTAAATAAATTGTTGACATTGCATCGAAAAGTATGCTTAATGTATAGTTATCAAGACATAATTTTAGCTATTTTTCTGGAGCCCTCAAACTCACTCAAAATAGTTTTAATTAATACAGTTAAAGGTATGGCCAGTATTAAACCAGGAACACCCCAGAGAAACCCCCAAAACATTAGCATAACTAATACCACAATTATATTAATAGAGAAGGACTTTCCCATCCAGATGGGTTCTAATATGGATCCAAACAGTACTTGAGCTCCTGTAAATAATAAAAGAGCCAGCAAAACAGCTCCAGGAGCCTCTAACTCGATAAATGCAAATAACGATGCTACTACTGTAGCAATTACAGACCCTACCATTTGTACAAAATTAATAACAAAAGCAAAAAGGCCCCAAAATATAGGGAAACTGATATCAAGCGACCAAGCGATTATCCCAAAAGCCAAACCAGTTAAAAAACTTACAAAAATCTTTACCTTCAAAAATTCCGAAATACTTTTTTCAATTTTCATAAAAGTCTTTACTGATTGAGTTTTACCTCTTGATAAAGCAGACCTAAGTATTTCATTGAAATTCATTGAACCTGCTAAAAGCAACACCAAAAAGAATAATGTCATCAAAATGTTAACTATGGTATGTCGTACAAGGGTAAAAGTTATCTGGAAGTTTTCAAAAAAAGCTTCGCTCACTTTTTCGCTCTTTAATATGTTTTTAATTGTACTTTCATTACTTGAAGGTTCCAGACCTAACATGTCACTAAATGGAGTAACCAAATTTTCTACCTTATCGTCAAATTTTTGAAAAATCTCACTCTTACCTGATTGTATTTGCTGACCTGATAATTGGACAACTTTAAAAACCAGGAATACTGATAAAGCTAAAATAAATATAACCGCTGCTAAAGAAATAATTTTAGGCCAATTCCTTTTCTTCATCCATCGCATCATAGGTGTAAAAAGCAACGCAATAAAAATAGCAAACATTAAAGGAATAAAAATGAATGAAAGGATTTGTAGAATATAAAATACTACGGGGATTACTAAAATTAATAATAACCTGTTCGTAGTTATTAAATTATCTAATTTCATAAGCATTTAAAGAATTAAAACTGCCTTAACGCATTATATATAAAATGGGTGCAAATATCTATTGAATTTTTCATTATTATTTACTTAAAATAAAATATATTTTCACAGTAAAGTTTTGTTCATGAAAGCATAAAATTATCTAAACCCTTTTCTAAATTTGATCCATGATTAAAATTATATTACTGGCATTTTCCGTTTCAATTCTGCTTTTGAATGAAACTAGTTCTCAATTATACAGGGTAATGAACCAACAAAATGAACCTATTCCTTCAGTAGTAGTGTATGATCCTGAAACCCACACAGGTGATTTGACCGATGAAGCCGGATTATTTAGATCAGTACCTGGAAAAGAAATGATTTTTTCCAGTTTAGGATATCTTCAGGATACAATAAAATTGCCTAATAACCCACACACTTCTTTAATCATACTAAAAGCAGATAGTGCTATCCTAAATGGTGACAAGGAAATGATAGGCAACAAAATCAATGAAAATAAAATTTTTGAGGCGGGCAATATGCACGAAAAAAGGAAAGATTACTTCTATCTGGCAAGTGATGATCTAAGTTTGCTCACAAAAGTCAGAAACCCAATTAATAAAAAAGCGAAGATTACTCAAGTTTTTTATAATTTAAAAATTGACGACTCATATACTATTAGGGTTAGAATATTAAGTGTACATCCAGAAACTGGTGAGCCACATCATGATTTGCTAAAGGATAATGTGATCTTCAATGAACTTAACTTAATTGGCAACTATCAAGTGGACCTAACTGCATTCCAAGTTACAATTCCTCCCGAAGGAGTTTATGTAGGATTTGACATATTACCTATAAATCAAATGGATGATCTTAAAATAAAAGTAGGGCTGTTACCTTATGCAGGAAAGTCTGACAGCTATATTGGTGCTGTTTTACTTAAAAAATGGACTTTATTTAATACACGACTCAAATATGAGGAACCAAAGGGTAATTTTATGTTTGGTATAACAGCATCGTATTAGGAATTTGTTTTGTCAAGAATCCATCTGAAAATTTCTTTCTCATTTTCAGGATGAAACCAATCATAATTCTTATCCTTTTTAAACCAGGTAAGTTGTCTTTTAGCATATCTTCTACTATTTCTTTTAAGTAAACGAACAGCCTCTTCCCTATCATAATTACCATTTAAAAATCCAAAAATCTCAGAATAACCAACAGTTTGTAAAGCATTTAAGTGTTGAAAATGTTGTAGACTTTTCGCCTCCTGGAACAATCCTTGTTCTATCATTTCATCCATTCTCAAATCAATCCTGTTGTAGAGCTCAGCTCTTGGTCGCTCAAGCCCTAATTTATGAATTTCAAAAGGCCTTTTTATTTTGGTAGATAAACCACGCCAGTAGGTCATGTTTTTTCCAGAGGATTCGTGTAATTCTAAAGCTCTTATTAGCCTTTGAGGATTATGCAAATCTACT
Source organism: uncultured Cytophagales bacterium (assembly GCA_963803685.1). Lineage (GTDB taxonomy): Bacteria > Bacteroidota > Bacteroidia > Cytophagales > Cyclobacteriaceae > Marivirga. The sequence goes on along the minus strand of CAWDNW010000001.1, from coordinate 3,745,412 downwards.
GTTTGGTAGTATTCAGGATCAATTTTCTTGAGCAATCCCTGTATATGTTTTAATCCCTTTTCAGTATAAGTGTGATTTAAATTCTCTCTAATTTCAGGAGGTATTTCAGGCATTTCATTAATTCCCTCACATAATGCTTTTACATACAAACCTGAACCGCCAGTTACTATGACAGTATTTTTTCTTTCAAATAACTGTTCTAAAATCTTTAAAGCATCCTTCTCAAAATTTCCAACATTATATTCTGTGGTAATTGATAAATTATTAATAAAAAAGTGAGGAATTCCATCCATTTCTTCTTCTGATGGCTTTGCAGTACCAATGTTCATTTCCTTATAAAACTGTCTGGAATCAGCAGAAATGATAGAAGTCTCCATTTTCCTTGCAATTTTGACAGACAATGCAGTTTTTCCGACAGCAGTTGGCCCTGCGATTACAATTATGCTTTTAGAATTTTTAGTCAAATGCTTCCGTTATTCGTTTTGAAAGAATTAAATTGTGCCTTTAGTATGGCGCGTAAATTAAATACATTGAGTTTACAAAAGTACAATAAAGAACAATTAATAAAAGAAATTGAAAAGCTGAGATTAACGCTTTATCAGAATAAATATACCCTAAAAAATAAGAGACCACACTCCACCTCAGTTCACATTGATGAAAGTCAGGATTTAATGATGGAATTTACCAGTGAGGGTAAAATTACCAAAACCAATAAGGTTTGGCGTAAAATATTAGGATACGGTAATTTTGAGTTAGAAACCTTATATGCCAGGGACATCATTCATTTTGATGATTTTTCGAGATTTAATACAATTATTGAAAAAGTTAATGAAGGTAAAAAAGCTGAGTTTCTTCACTTAAAATTGAGTTCAAAAAACGGAGAAATTGTAAATGTTAGCGGAAATGTCTTTTTTATTAGTCCCAACAAATTAAAGGCTTCTTTTCAAGATATAACCAATCAATTAAATGCAGAAAAGGCTCAAAACCTTTATTATAATATTGCCAATTTAACCCTGGAGAGTAATGATCTGGATGATTTGTTCAAATCGATTCACAACTTACTTAATTATACAATTGATGCCCGAAATTTCTTTATTGCCCAAATAGATTTTCGAAAGAATACACTTAATTTCCCTTACATTTTTGATGAGCATATCCCAGACAGTCCTAAAGCTATTAGCAGACCATTAAAAAAAGGAATTTGTGAATTCATATACCATCATAAGAGGCCTCAAATCTTAAAGGAGGGTCAAATTATGGACATGATTTTAGAGGGTGAGGTAATACAATATGGCCCCATCCCTAAGTCTTTTTTAGGAGTACCTTTCCGTACAGAAAAAGGAATACCTGGAGTAATTGGTTTACAAAATTACCATAATGAAAATAGTTTTACCAAGAGAGATTTAGAACTGTTAAACTTTGTTTCCGCCCAAGTGGTACTGTCAGTGGAGAGAAAAATAAACGAGGAAAAAATTGTTACACAAGCTGCCAGACTGCAGTCAATTTTTGATAGTAGTAATCATATTATTTGGTCGATAAACAATGAATATGAACTTACCTCTTTCAATCAAAATTTTGCTTATGAGCTACTAAAATTTTTTGGAATTAAACCTAGGGAAGAAAATAATTTACAAGGAATAAAAATTTTTAACAGACTTCCTGACCCACAAAAAGAATACTGGAAGGGTAAATTTGATGAAGTTCTATGCGGAAACCCTTTAAATTTTGAAATTAAGTATCAAGAACTTGAAAGCCAAGAAAATATATGGAAGGAGATTTATCTTAATCCTATCTACACGCAAAATGGAGAAGTAAAAGGTGTTTCAGGAATAGCTCAAGATATTACTGAGAAGAAGAAAGCTGAGGTTAAAATTAGAACTAGTGAAAATCGCTTTCGAAAAATATTTGAATCATTTCAGGATATTTATTTTAATTGTCGATTCGATGGGAAAATCATATTAATAAGCCCTTCAGTAAAGGAAATGATAGGTTATTCGCAAGAAGACGTGACCGGAAACAATGTTACCAACTACTATCTTTATACAAAAAAAACTAAAGATTTACTTAAGCAATTAGTTACAAGAAGAGCAGCCAGAAATTTTGAGGCTACCCTCATTACAGCAGATGGTAGGTTAGTAAACTGCCTGTGCAACGTGCGCTTGGTAAGAGAAAAAGGAAGCAAACAAATCACAATTGAGGGTGTTGCCAGAGATATTACTAAATTGAAACAGGCTAATAGGGAGCTGGTTCATGCTAAAAATGTGGCGGAAAATTCTCTGAAGGTTAAAGAACAGTTTCTCGCAAATATGAGCCACGAAATTAGAACGCCTATGAATGGTGTAATAGGCATGGTTGATTTACTAGCGCAAACCCCACTTAATCCAGAGCAAAAGAATTTTGTTCATACGATTAAGAGATCGTCCGAAACATTGCTTACTATTTTGAATGATATTCTGGATTTATCCAAAATAGAAGCTGGAAAAATGAAAATTCAACCAGTAGTTACTGAAATAGAATTAGTTTTTGAAAAGGTGATGTCATTATTTCATCAGCAGGCATTAAGTAAGGAAATAGCACTTAATTACAAGATTGATAAAGAAGTTCCTAAATATCTCTTATTAGATGAAACACGTATACTTCAGGTGCTTTCTAACCTAACTTCAAACGCCTTAAAATTCACTGAAAAGGATGGACATGTACTATTACATGCATCTAAAGAATTAAAAGATAATCTATTCAGAATTGCAGTGGAAGATACAGGAATTGGCATTTCTCAAAATGATCAACTAAAGCTATTTCAACTCTTTAGTCAAGTTGACAATTCAAGTACTAAAAACTTCAGTGGCACAGGTTTAGGACTGGCAATTTCTAAACAATTAAGCCACATGATGGGGGGAGAAATAGGCGTTAGCTCAGAGCCTGATCAGGGAAGTGTCTTTTGGTTTTCTGTGTTGGGTGAAAAAGCTGAAGAAGATCAAATAGAGCACTATGCTCAAGAAAAAGTAAGGAAAAATAAAGTAAAGAAGATACATTTTAGTGATAAGAATGCTCCGTTCATACTAGTTGTAGACGATAATACTATCAACAGGCAGGTTGCAAACCAAATATTATCAAAATCAGGGATTAAAACTGATTTGGCTAGTAGTGGGGAGTTGGCTATTGAAAAAGTAAAATTAAACAATTACGATTTAATTTTAATGGATATACAAATGCCAAACATGGATGGTATAACTGCTACCCGCAAAATTAGACAGATTGGTAAAGAAGTACCAGCAATTATTGCTATGACAGCCTATTCCATGAAAGAAGATGAAGAAAAATTCTTATCTCTGGGAATGGACGATTATATAGCGAAACCCATAATTTCAGACCTATTATTAGAAAAAATATCTGGACACCTCCCTCATTTTGCACTAAGTAAAAACAATAAGACCGAGGCTAAACTACATCAAAATAATAATTCTTCTGAAACTGAGTTAATTAATAAGAATGTTATAAATCAACTACGTAAATACGCAGATAATGAAACCATTAAATCCTTTTTTGAAGAGTTTGAAATTGAAGCAAAAACTCTAATTACCGAGAGTATCAATGCGACTAAGACATCGGACATTCCGAAAATTTTGAGTAATTTGCACACTTTAAAGGGAAACGCAGGTACACTAGGTGTGAATAGTCTTGAAAAAATAGCTAAAAGCATTGAAAATGATCTTAGAAATGAAAATCAGGAAGATCTCACAGCTAATTTAAACTACTTACTGAAAATTTTTAATAAATTTACTCATCAATACCAGGCAATCATAAAATAAAATGGCAGAAAATAAGAAAGTACTCATAGCTGAAGACAGCTCAGTCATCCAAAACCTAACGAAGAAAATTTTGATGATGCAAAATTACAGTATCCATTCAGCCAAAAATGGCAAACAAGTACTGGATGCGCTGGAAAAAGAACATTTTGATATTATTTTAATGGACATTAACATGCCAGTTATGGATGGTATGGAATGTACAAAAGCAATTCGATCACTAAAGGATGACAGTAAATCAAACATTCCTATTATTGCAATAACAGGAAATGCTAAAAATTACAGTGCGGAAGATTTTAAAGAGGTTGGGATAAACGAATATCTACCTAAGCCTTTAAATTTTGACCAGCTTGTAGAAACAGTCAAACGATTAGCAAGCTAATATGACAATTAAATACACAAAATCTTTTTTAAACAAACTAGAAGATCTTTTCTCTGAATCAGACTATATACTCAGATACGAAAAAGGTAATTTTAAATCAGGTTATTGTGTACTTAAGGATCAAAAGATTGCAATTATCAACAAGTTTTTCGACACTGATGGCAAAATCAACTGCCTTGTTGACATTATTAAAAATCTTGACTTAAATGCAAAGTCCTTTAGTGATAAAAATAAATCGTTTTATTTAGAACTGAAACAAACGGAATTAGCACTTTGAAAATTACATTTCTTGGCACAGGAACATCACAAGGCGTACCTGTAATTGGATGCGATTGTGAAGTTTGCACTTCACTGGACTTTCGGGATAAAAGATTGAGGACCAGCATTCATTTGAATGTAGATGGTAAAAGTATTGTGATTGATACTGGTCCTGATTTCCGACAGCAGATGCTGCGTGAAAGAATAGATCATCTGGACGCCATCTTGTTTACTCATGAACATAAAGACCATACGGCAGGACTTGATGACGTTCGCTCCTATAATTTTAGACAGGGGATTGATATGCCTGTATATGGTCGAAAAACTGTGCTAAATCAATTAAAACAGGAGTTTTCATATATTTTTGCTAGTAAAAAGTACCCGGGAATACCTAAAGTAGCTTTACAAGAGATAGAAAACAAAAAGTTTGAGGTAGAGGGAATAGATATTCAACCTATTAATGTACTTCATTATCAACTACCAGTATTTGGCTTTAGAATAAAAGATTTTACCTACATCACAGATGTCAACTATATTTCTCAGGAAGAAAAGGAGAAAATAAAAGGTAGTAAAGTATTAGTTTTAAGCGCACTACAGAAACAGGATCATCTTTCTCATTTCAATTTAGAACAGGCAATCAATATTGTCCATGAACTTAAAATTCCCAAAGCATATTTTATTCATATGGGTCATAGAATGGGGCTCCAGCGAAATATTGATAAGGAGCTACCAGAAGGAATGTCCTTAGCCTATGATGGTTTGAAAATCGAGTTATAGCTATGCATAACAACTATTATGCCTTCCGTGCATTGGTAAGTGAACTTCAAATTAAAATTAGAGGTAAAAAACTTGTCAACTGCTTTAGTCAAAGTAAGGACGAGCTTATTCTAATTTTTGATGATGTACATCACAAAACCATTCATATAAAAGCTTCTTTAACGCCAGAATTTTCTTGCTTATCATTTCCAAGGGACTTTGCCCGTACAAAGAAAAACAGCGTTGATCTTTTTCAGGAATTTGTTAGCAATCAGTTGGTTGCTATCATTCAGTATGAGAATGAAAGATGCTTTAGCATTCACTTTGAAAACGAACTTGTTTTGTTGTTTAAAATGCATGGTAACAGATCAAATATCATTGCATTTGAAAAAAGTAGTCCCTACAAGCTGTTTAGGCATAATTTTCCTCAGGATTTGAATATTAGTTTACAGGATTTACATAGGCCATTACAGCAGAATAGAAACACCTTTTACGAGGTACAAGGTAATTATAAGAAGCTTTTCCCCACTTTCGGCAAACTAATTAGCAAGTATCTTAATACCATGGATTACGATAAAAAGGCTTTAGATGAACAATGGGAAATTGTATCACTGCTGGTTCAAGACCTTGAGAACCCCAAAAAATATTATACGATACTGTGGGAGGATGAAATCTATTTCTCACTCATTCCTATTGGAGAAATATTAATAGAAGAATCAGCAATAGTAGAGGGTCTTACACAATTCTATTATAAATATGCTAAGGAGAATTTTATAAGAAAAGAGAAAAAGCAACTTCTGAAGCAGCTCGAAAAGAAGAGAAATCAACATATAAATTACATTAATAAATCTAATACTAAACTTCAGGAAATTAAAGACAAACCTGGGTATAATCAGTTAGCTGATATTATTATGGCCAACATGCATTTGATTCCTAAGCATGCCAAAGAAGTTGAACTTTTCAATTTCTATACTAATAAGAATATAATTATTCCTGTAAAACCTAACTTAAGTCCTCAGAAAAATGCGGAAAACCTCTATCGGAAATCTAAGAATCAAAAGATAGAGATAGATCAAATTCAACAGGCCATTGATAACAAAGAGCAGCTTTTAGCTCAAATAGAAAAAGAAATTAAAGCAGTTAATGCAGCAGATGACATTAAAAGTGTTAAAAGTTTAATCAAGAAAAACCCAATTGCAGAAAATGTACAGGTTGAGGAAAGAGTGCCGTTTAGAAAATTTGAAACTCACGGTTTTACAATTTTAGTAGGTAAAGGAGCTCGTGAAAATGATGAACTCACTCTTAAATATGCTAAAAAAGACGATTTGTGGTTGCACGCAAAAGATGTAAGTGGCTCTCATGTGATTCTAAAACAACAGAGCAATAAGCCCTTTCCACACGAAGTAATTGAAAAAGCCGCCCAATTGGCCGCCTTTTACTCTAAGAGAAAAACTGATAGCCTCACCCCTGTTATTGTTACTCCTAAAAAGTTTATAAGAAAACCTAAAGGTTTACCACCAGGCTTGGTGCATGTAGATAAAGAAGATACAATTTTAGTGAGCCCTAATGACTGGTGGACCAAAAAATATTAACAATTTTTGGTTCAAGTGAAACAAGATGATGCGTCCAAGTCAATTACTTTTCAATTTCATTCACTAATTCCTGATACCAGTCTGCACCATATTTCCTTATTAGTGCATCTTTTACAAATTTATAGATGGGCACACCTAATTTAGCTCCCAGGTCACAAGCATCACTACAAATATCCCATCTATCATAATTTAAAGCATCATACTGATCATAAGTAGTAATTCGAATTGGGTACAAATGACATGAAATAGGCTTTTGAAAGTTTATTTTGCCATCGTTATAAGCTTGCTCAATACCACATTTCAAGATATTTTTGTCATCATAAATAGCATAAGCACATTCTTTCTCATTTATTGTGGTCGTGCTGTAATCATCCTCCCAGTCCTTTATATAAACACCCTGCTCCTCTATGGCTTTAATTCCAGCCTCAGATAAGTAGGGTTTCACTTTCTCGTAAATTTCTTCCATAATAGGAAGCTCATCATTATTCAAAGGAGCTCCTAAATCACCTTCAACACAGCAGGCACCTTTGCATTTACTTATATTACAAACAAAGTTTTTATCTTTAATATCTTCGGTTATTACCGTTTCTCCAATCAATATCATTCAGTAAAATTATGGTTAATGGTATAAAGAGCCTAATAATTTGCGCTATTTAAAATCCATATTTAATGTTTAGGAAGGGTAACCCTAAATGTTGTACCTAAACCTAATGAGCTATCACAATAAATAGTTCCATTATTTAATTCAATAAACTCTTTCACTAATAGTAAACCTATGCCAGCTCCACTAGCAGAAGAGGTTCCTATGAGATTTTTCTTATCTAACTGAAAAAGATTACTGAAATTTGTACGATCAATACCAATTCCATTGTCGGCTATTTCAATGAAACATTGATTATCGGCATTATGCGCACTAATAGTAATCTCACCACCATGTGGAGTGAACTTAATGGCATTAGACAAAAGGTTTCTTAAAGCAATAAGGACCATTTCACTGTCGCAATACACTTTTGTATTATTGTCTATTTCTGTAACAACCTGCAGTGCCTTGCCTTCAATTTGTTTTTGATATAAACTTACAAGTTGCTGAAAAGCATCAACAACTATCAACTCACTTCTCTTAAGTACTATTCCATCTAACTGACTTTTTGACCAAGCCAGTAGATTATCCATAAGAGAAGAAGTATTGTTTAGGTCTTTCTCCAGGTCATTTGTCAGGGTTTTTAATTCCTCTGCTGATAAAGCTCCCTGGTTAAAAAGTGAAACAATTCCCTTCAAGGATACTATTGGACCTCTTAAATCATGTGATATAATAGAAAATAACTTATCCTTAATCTGATTGAGGTTATCAACTTTCTTTATTTCAGAATTTAGCTCCATTTTACTAATAAAAAGGTTTAACTTCTGTCGCTCCAAAAGATAGGCTGATAAAGCACCTACACAATAAATGACTAATAGTTGACTGATTTGCCTTGAAGCTATAAAAGAATAATTAAAATACTCAATATAGATTATATATATCAGAACAAAAAAGGTGTTGATAGCTAAAGCATAGCGAAACCTAAAGCCCATGATAGTGGATATGATAAAAATGAGTACCATCAATATATTAGACAAGAAAATATCAAAATTAGGATCCGTATTGAAATGATAATGAAAGAAAAATATGATTCCTACACACAAGGAAGCAGCCATGGCAATAATCTGTGTTAGCTGATAATTTTTTTCTTTGAAAAGAAAAGTTGCAGCCCCGAATATAGTTAAAATTAGAGCCATTCCACCTCTAAAACCTACGGAAACCATCTTAGCCTCATACCTGAATATGTCAATAAAAACGAAGATCAGACTAAGAACTACACCAAGCAAAATTACCATCCTTAGCGCGTACAAATCCTGTTTAAAAAAATTTTGATTGTAGGCATCATCCGTTTTCCGATGAGAAAAGGTAAGCAAAAAGGGATTAAATGAAAATCTTGATTCTTGTGTCATATACAATAGACGTATAATTTACAAAATAAAGATTGTGTGTAGAAACATATTTAGATAAACAACTAGATTTAATCGATATTTAGTGGGAAATACAATGCGAAGTTCAGATTTGGTTATAAATTTGTTTTATGGATTATTTAGAACAATTAAATACCCCTCAAAGAGAAGGCGTTGAAAATTTGGAAGGACCTACAATGATTATTGCAGGTGCCGGATCTGGAAAAACCAGAGTTTTAACTTACAGAATTGCTCATTTAATTAAAAGTAAAAATGTTGACCCTTTTAGCATTTTAGCGCTGACTTTTACGAACAAAGCTGCTCGTGAAATGAGAGCGAGAATTGAAAAAGTTGCCGGTACTGATGCCAGAAACCTATGGATGGGTACTTTTCACTCAGTTTTTGCCAGAATATTACGTTCTGAAGCTGATAAACTAGGTTATCCAAGCAATTTTACAATCTATGATACAGATGACTCTAAGCAACTGATTAGGATCATAGTAAAAGAAATGGGATTAGATGAAAAGGTTTATAAACATAATGTGGTCTATAGCAGGATCTCAGGTGCGAAAAACAATTTAATCTCATGGCAAAACTATCTCAATAACCCACTATATATTTCCGATGACGAGCAAGCCCAAAAACCTAAAATGGGTGCTGTTTATAAAGAGTATGTACAAAGGTGTTTCAGGTCAGGAGCAATGGACTTTGATGATTTACTTTTTAATACCAATGTGTTATTTCGTGATCATTTAGACGTTTTGAATAAATATCAGCAGCGTTTTAAATATGTAATGATCGATGAGTTTCAGGATACTAATATCTCTCAATATTTAATTACTAAGAGATTAGCTTCAGTTCATCAAAATATTTGCGTGGTGGGTGATGACGCCCAAAGTATTTACGCATTTCGTGGAGCTAATATTCAGAATATTCTAAATTTTGAAAAAGACTACCCTGATCTACGAGTAATTAAACTAGAACAAAACTACAGGAGTACTCAGAACATTGTAAATGCTGCCAACTCTGTTATTCATAAAAATTCCGCTCAACTTAAAAAAGACGTGTGGACAGATAACGATAGTGGTGATCTTATTCATTTAATTAAATCTACCTCTGATAATGAAGAAGGGAGATTAGTTGCCTCTTCAATTTTTGAGGATAGAAATAACAAAAAATTAGAAAACAGAGATTTTGCAATTCTTTATAGAACCAACAGTCAGTCGCGTTCAATGGAAGAAGCTTTGCGCAAGATGAACATCCCTTATCGCATTTTTGGAGGCTTATCTTTTTACCAGAGAAAAGAAATTAAAGATCTTCTCTCCTATCTTCGATTTACAATCAATCAAAATGATGAGCAATCGTTTAGAAGAATCATCAACTTGCCTAAAAGAGGTATTGGTAATAGTTCTGTGGATAAAATCATGGTAGCTGGCTTTGAAAATGATCTTAGCTTATGGCAAACTATACAAAAGGTTAGAAAATTTGTCCCGGGTAGAACTGCCAATGCTGTTGAAAATTTTGTTACCCTTATTAAGACTTTCAAGATCAAATTAGAAAGGGCAGATGCTTTTGAAACAGCTTCATTTGTAGCCAAGCAATCGGGATTACTAAAAGAATTATACGATGATAAAACCATAGAAGGACTTAGCAGGTATGAAAACGTACAGGAATTACTTAATGCAATAAAGGAATTTGTTGATACTCCTGAACAGGAAGATAAGTCTTTAGAAGCTTTTATTGCAGATGTAGCCCTATTAACGGATGCTGATAAAACAGATCCAAATGACACTGATTATGTGAACATGATGACAATTCATTCTGCCAAAGGCCTTGAATTTAAACATGTTTTTGTGGTGGGTATGGAGGAAGATTTGTTTCCTTCTCAAATGATGCTAAATAGCCGAGCAGATCTGGAAGAGGAAAGAAGGTTATTTTACGTAGCCATTACCCGAGCCATGCAAAAAGTGACGCTAAGTTATGCCCTTACCCGTTACAGATTCGGTAGGCTGAAAAGTTGCGAACCGAGCAGGTTTATTGAAGAGATTGATCCTGAGTTTATCAAAGTAGATAGAAAGTTTAATAATCCTGAGCCAATGGGTAATTTGAATAGTGGCCAGGGCAACAGTCTATATGCCCGGAATTTAGTTTCTCAACGTAAGGCAGAAAACCGAGCAGTACCACCCGGTAAAAAATTACATACCCCTTCTCCTGACTTTGCTCCCAGTGATACCAGAAAAGCTGGATACCGGAATGAGAGTTGAGCACCCGAAATTTGGGTTTGGAGATGTTAAGAAAATGGATGTCGAAGGTGCCAACAGAAAAGCTACCATTGAATTTGAAAACTTTGGAGAAAAGACGCTGCTACTAACTTTTGCGAAATTGAGGATACTTGAAGAATAACTGAGATTTGAAAAAGTTCTTATCGCTTTTTAGTGGTGTATCATTATTTGACGCTGAATTCTTACAACTCTGTTCAAATAGATCCAAAGCACTACTGATATACAGGACTTCAGCTTTCAATCTCGGTATTTTTGGGAGAAAAGCGACTTGGTATTTGCCATTAAATCAACATTTAACTTACAAAAAACTAATCTGTAGAAGTATGTAAACTTTAATCAAAAATGAATAAAAAAGGGCTAAAAATATTAGTAGCCCTTATCTTCATTAAATTATTGATTATTATCAAACTTTGTCAAGCGCCTGACCAATATCCCAAACTAAATCCTTAGCATCCTCCACCCCTATTGATAATCGCACCATCTTTTCTGTGATGGACATTTCCTGGCGAAGATCAAAATCAACATCGGAGTGTGTCATTGTAGCAGGATGTTCTGCTAAAGACTCAGTGCTGCCCAAACTCACCGCTAGCTTAACTAATTTCATAGAGTTCAAGAATTTGAACGCTTCTTTTTCTCCTCCTTTTACATCGAATGCCACCATGGCACCATTAGAGCTACACTGCTTTTTAAAGATTTCATATTGCCGTCCATCTTCTGGCTTTAAATTTCCCAGGTAATACACTTTTTCTACTTTTGGGTGCTGATTCAAATACTCCGCTACCACAGCAGCATTTACTGCTTGTTTTTCCATCCTGATTTTTAAGGTTTCTAAGCTTCGCATCAATAACCAACCTGTATGTGGGCCAGCCATATTCCCCATAAAAGTTCTGAATCCTTTTACTCTTTTAATCAAATCTGCTGAACCCAAGCAAGCTCCCGCCACTAAATCCGAATGACCTCCAATATATTTTGTGGCAGAATAGATGACCAAATCAGCACCTAATTTAAGTGGGTGTTGCCATACAGGACCCATATAGGTATTATCAACTCCAATATATATTGGCTTTTCTTCAGTTTTAAGTTCATCTGAAATTTCTTTAAACATGCTGATATCTACTAGGGAATTAGTGGGGTTTGCCGGGGTCTCTAAATATATAAAAGCCAGCTTATCCTTCATTCCACTTTTTTCCAGTTTCTCAAGAACAGCTTGCTTGTCCTCAAAAGGAGTAACCCCAATGCCCTGAACGCCAAATTTGGGTAACACTTTGGTTATGAAATGATCAGTTCCACCATAAAGAGGCATCGAATAAAGCACCAAATCTCCTGGATTAGTTAATTCCATTAACATGCTGCTAATAGCACCCATTCCACTTTCAAAAATAGCAGCATCCTCAGCACCATCCCATAAGCATAATCGGTTCTCTGTTATTTGAAGATTCGGGTTATTTAATCTACTGTAGATTAAACCCAATTCTTCATCATCATTTTTTTCTCTCTTTCCATAAGCTACTTCAAAAAAAGCTTTTCCATCTTCTGCTTTTTTAAAAGCAAAAGTAGAGGTTTGAAAAATAGGACACTTTATAGCACCTTCCGACAATTCAGGCTTGTAGCCAAAGGACATCATCTGACTTTCAGGAGAAAAAGTATGTTCACTCATAATCTCTATATTTTTTTATAAATTTAGAAAATATTACTTATATATTTACAAATTCAGTTACATTCACTAATAATAACCACAAAAAAAAGAATTTTAAACTATTTGACCCTTTAAATAATGTGGGAAACCGAAAATATTTCTATGGTGCGTCTGGATTCAATTGATTTCTCTATAATCAGGCAATTGCAATCAAATACTCGAATAACTAATAAGGAGCTGGCATCGCAATTAAATTTAACTACCACTCCCATTTACGAGCGGGTTAAAAGGTTAGAAAAATTAGGTGTCATCCGACAATATGTGGCAATTATTAATGGGGAAAAAGTTGGAAAAGGGCTTACCGCGCTTTGCATGGTCAGGTTAGAAAAGCATACTAAAGATAAGTTGGCAGCATTTGAAAAACATGTAGCTAAAATTCCTGAAATTGTGGAATGTTATCATTTGGCCGGTCAATATGATTATCACTTAAAAATTTTAGTGAAAGACATGAACAGCTTTCAGGATTTCATTGTGAATAAACTGTCAACTAATGACAATTTAGCGAATGTGCAAAGTTCATTTGTTATGTCTAAAATAACAGACACTACTGCCGTTCCGTTACTCGAATAAACTAAAGCAATTTTATTCTACGGCAAATTTCAAACTTAGCTATGTAGGGAACGTAAGTATCAGGAAATGAGAAAAATATTAATAAAACTATTATTAACTACATTATCTTTTGCTTGTGTATCTCAAAAAGCAGGCGATGTCAGTGTACACACCCTAAAAGCAATTAATTTCAGCATTACGCAAGACAGCATTCTATTAGATGTTAGAACTCTAAAAGAATTTGACACTGGCAAAATTGCAACAAGTAAAAACATTGATGTTACAAAAACAGACGATTTTACAGCTCAAGTGAAAAAGTTAGATAAGTCTAAGCATTATTTTATTGTATGTCGATCTGGGAACAGAAGTAGAAAAGCCATAGTACTTATGCAAGATCTTGGATTTCAAAATTTGTATAACATCTCTGGAGGGATACTAGCTTGGGAGAATGAAAACTTTCCTTTGGAGAGGTGATGCGCTTTTTCAAAGAAATCCTACTTTCCATAAATACCTATGGCAAGGCAACACGGTTCGTAACTCTACAAAAAATGTGGCCAAACCTCGTAGCAGCGGCATTTTTCAACCTATTTACTTTTGTTTTTGTAGGAGTTTTGGCTTGGATCTATACAGACCAACTTATTAATTGGCTCAATAGCTATATAACCTATCCTGAGAACTGGGGCCTTTTTACAGATGTACTCAGTTACATTTTAGCCTTCGTAGTAAGATTAATTGTTTTCTTAGCCTACCTCAATCTTTTTAAATACATTATTCTATTCGTTTTTGCCCCGGTTCTGGCATTTATTTCCGAAAAAACACAAAATATTTTACAACAGCAAACCCGTAAACTGAGGTTGCAGCAAGTGGTGAATGATATCATCCGAGGAATGTTCATGGCTATTATATTAATAGTTCTACAAGTTGCTAGCTGGGCAGTTTTAATTGGCCTCTGTATTAGCGCTCCATTTCTAGCGCCCTTTTACGCCATATTCTTGTTTTTAACAGAAAGTTTCTTCTTCGGAGCTTCTATGTTAGATTATAGAAATGAATTCTTCCATTTAACGGTTTCACAAAGTTTAAAAAAAATTTTTGATCATAAAGGGTTGGCATTTGGCAACGGATTTACTTTAAATCTGTTAATGTTAGTACCACTGTTTGGTGTATTAATTGGACCTAGTCTTGCAGTTATAGCGGCTGGAATTGTAGCCAATGATACTTTTAAAAAATGAACCAAAATTTTTAAACCTTATTAATATGGCAATTGAAAGCAGAAATCCGATCAATAATAAAGTAGAGAAAGAGTTTGACGAAGAGACAGATAAGGCAGTAAAGAGCAAAATTAACATTGCACAGAATGCTTACGAAGACTGGCGACCTGTTCCTTTCACAGAGAAAAAGCAACTTATGCTAAAAGCTGCTGAAGTATTGAAGAAAAACAAAAAACGTTACGCTGATTTGATGACCTTGGAGATGGGCAAAGTTACAAGAGAGGCTGTCTCAGAAATTGAAAAGTGTGCACTAGCCTGTGAATACTATGCAGAGAAATCTGAGGAATTTCTATCAAATAAAGCACTGGATGTGCCTAAAGGAAAAGCATATATAGCCCATGATCCGTTAGGAATAGTATTAGCGGTTATGCCTTGGAATTTTCCTTTCTGGCAGGTTTTTCGTTTTGCTGCCCCAAACCTTATGGCCGGGAATGTAGGCTTATTAAAGCATGCCTCAAACGTACCACAATGTGCACTGGCTATTCAGGAAGTTTTTGAAGAAGCAGGCTTTCCGCAAGGTACATTCCAGACCTTACTAATATCTTCATCAAAAGTTAATAGTATTTTGGATGATGATCGTGTAAAAGCTGCAACTTTAACAGGCAGTGAAGGTGCTGGCGCTAAAATAGCGGAAAGAGCCGGCACTAACTTAAAAAAGGTAGTTTTAGAGTTAGGGGGTAGTGATCCTTTTATTGTTTTAAAAGATGCTAACATTGAAGAGGCTGCTAAAACAGGCGCCAAAGCAAGAATGATTAATAATGGGCAAAGCTGCATTGCCGCAAAGCGTTTTATACTGGAGGAAAGTATTTCGGAAAAGTTTTTAGAAATATTTAAAAAAGAAATGGAAGCTCTGGTAGTTGGGGACCCTGAAGACGAAGATAATGACTACGGACCAATGGCCAGAGAAGACTTAGCGGAAGAGTTACATGAACAAGTCCAGAAATCTGTTGAGAAAGGTGCCAAACTAGTAATTGGAGGCAAAAGACTTTACAAAGAAGGTGCTTTTTATGCACCCACCATATTAAGTGATGTGAAACCAGGAATGCCTGCTTATGAGGAAGAGTTATTTGGACCTGTTGCTGTAATTCTGATTGCGAAAGATGTAGAGGAAGCTATAAAATTAGCCAATGATTCCCGTTTCGGGTTAGGAGGATCATTATGGTCGAAAGATATTAAAAAAGCTGAAAAAGTAGCCAGAAAAATTGAAACAGGTTCGGTATACATCAACCAATTAATGGCATCTCACCCTGCGGTACCTTTTGGTGGTATAAAAATGAGTGGCCATGGCAGGGAGTTATCTCATTTAGGAATAACTGAATTTGTGAACCAGAAAACAGTGTGGATAGTTGAGTAAAGTCATTCCCACCTAAAGTTGCAAGCCAAGGTTCGTGTCTCACGAACATAAAATGTAATTTCAATAAACAGATCAAGTAATTAATCATAAAGTGATCTTCAGTACAAATACTGATAATACAATTTGCCTGGATAACAATAACTTACACTGGCTTTTATCAATTTTGGCAATTGGTTCGTGAGACACAAACCAAAGCATTGGAAACACGAGGCAGAGCAAAATATCGTTTTAACTACTAATTATTGACTTCATCTAAAAAAAAAGCTCAGATCAAGGTCTGAGCTTTTTAAAACTTAGTGAATAGTTGGTATTTATTTCAAGAATAATAGTTCTCTGTATTTCGGAAGTGGCCAAAGTTCATCATCCACGTACAATTCCAATTTATCAACAGCATATCTAATTTTGTTGAAGTAAGTCTCTTTCACTTCATCACAATATTTGATCGCTCTATCTTCATGATCAGTGATATCATTTAGCTCTTTACGTTTTTCAATCATTTCATGAACTAATACCCGTAAATCTTTTGTATACCCACTGATTAACTCAATATGTTGCACAATATCCTTATTATCAAGCTTTAAATCAGCCAAATTCCTCGCATTCTGGGCTAAAGTGTTCTGATAATTAACTGCCGTTGGGATAATTTGATTCAAAGCAATATCAGCCATCAATCGAGATTCAATTTGGATTTTCATCATGTAATTCTCCAAATAAATTTCATTTCTGGCATCCAGCTCCTGAGGAGTCATTACTCCATGTCTCTTGAATAAATCTTTAGATTTTTTAGAAATAAATGCTTCTAATGCTCTTGGAGTATTTTTCACGTTAGGTAATCCTCGTTTTTTAGCTTCTTTCTCCCACGCTTCAGAATAACCATCTCCTTCAAACCTAACTTTCTTAGAATCTTTGATATAGTCTCTTAATATATTTACTATAGCAATTTTCTTATCCTTTCCAGACTCCATCTGCTTTTTGACCTCCTTATGGAATTCAGTTAATTGCTCTGCAACAATTAAATTCAAAACAGCCATTGGCTGGGCAACGTTTTGATCTGATCCTACTGCACGGAATTCAAATTTATTTCCAGTAAAGGCAAATGGAGAGGTTCTGTTTCTGTCAGTATTATCCAATATGATTTGAGGTATTTTATCAATCCCCAATTTCATATACATATTGTCTCCCTTATCTATTTTAATGTTACCTTTCTGCTCTAATTCATCTAAAACTGCTGTTAATTCAGAACCGATAAAAACAGACATGATGGCTGGAGGGGCCTCGTTTGCACCTAAACGGTGATCATTTCCTGCTGATGCAATTGATGCACGAAGTAAATCACCATTTTCGTAAACCGCCTTAATGGTATTCACTAAAAATACTAAAAACAATAAATTCTCCCGTGCACTACTGCTTGGCTGGAACAAGTTAACACCTGTATTCGTAATTAACGACCAGTTATTGTGCTTTCCGCTACCGTTTAATCCAGCAAATGGCTTTTCATGGAATAACACCTGAAGATTATGACGCTCAGCCACTCGCTTCATCACATCCATCATTAGGCTATTATGGTCAGTTGCAACGTTTATATCTTCAAACAAAGGAGCAACTTCGAACTGGCTAGGTGCTACTTCATTGTGTCTTGTACTTACAGGTATCCCTAACTTCAAGGCTTCAATTTCGAAGTCCTTCATATAATTATAAACTCTGCTTGGAATTGCACCGAAGTAATGATCATCTAACTGCTGACCTCTCGCCGGATTATGACCAAATAAAGTTCTTCCTGCCATCACCAAATCTGGTCTTGCAGAATATAAGGCTTTATCTATTACGAAATACTCTTGCTCACAACCTAATGAAGCATTTACTCTGTTTACATTTCTGTCGAATAATTGAACAACTTTTGTGGCTGCTTTATCAATCGCTTCAACCGCTTTTAACAAGGGTGCCTTATGATCTAAAGCTTCTCCTGTATAAGCCACAAAAATAGTAGGTATACATAAAGTTCTTCCCCACACAAATATTGGAGATGACGGATCCCATGCTGTATATCCTCTGGCTTCAAAGGTTGTTCTTAAACCTCCATTTGGAAAAGATGACGCATCAGGCTCCTGCTGCACTAACATAGAACCTTCAAATACCTCAATACCTTTTTTGGCATTAAAAAATGAATCATGCTTTTCTGCAGTTGCACCCGTTAGTGGCTGAAACCAGTGAGTATAATGAGTTACCCCTTTTGTAATAGCCCATGATTTTACTGCTGATGCAATTTGATCAGCAATATCCATGTCAATTCTTTTGCCTTTATCGATGGCATGATTTACTTTCTTAAAAACATCAGGAGCTAAACTAGCTTTCATCTGATCCATCGAAAATACATCTGTTTGAAAATAATCTGATATTTTGTTAGAGGGTGCCTCAATACGTTCAGTAGTTCTACCATGAACAATATCAAGTGCTTTAAAACGATTGTGAGCCATTATTATCTTTTTAGGTTTAAAATTCAACCAAATTTATGAAATTTTCTGAATTTCATAGCTTTTAGTGATACTTTTTTAATCTAATCACAAAAATTGTATCATTTTAGCTGAAAATGATAGAGAATTAACTGCCTTTTCTGTTTTTATGCATTTTTGAAAGGAATTTCGGCAGCACAGATGCTTAAATTTGAGAAAAAACAAATCTAAAGGCTTAAGAATAAAAGCCTTTGTTTCCGTGAAAAGAATAAAGAGTTAACTTTGCATTCCTATTAGTACAAAAGATTATCAAATGAACAAGAAAGTAGCTTTTTACACATTAGGTTGCAAATTGAATTTTTCAGAAACATCTTCCATTTCAAGGATGTTCGAAGACAGGGGCTATGAAAAAGTTGATTTTCAGAATAAACCTGATATTTTCATCATTAACACCTGTTCGGTAACAGAAAATGCAGATAAAAAATGTAAAAAGGTAGTAAAAGAGGCTAAGAAAATTAATCCGGAAGCTTTTGTTACAATTATTGGTTGTTATGCACAATTGAAACCTAAAGAAATTTCAGAAATAAAAGGAGTAGATGCAGTGTTGGGGGCCGCGGAGAAATTTCAATTAATTGATAAATTGGATGGCTTTACCAAGAAAAAGGAACCACAAGTATTAGCATCTGATATAAAAGAAGCCAAGTCATTTAATAATGCTTTTTCAATGAATGATCGCACCAGGACTTTCTTAAAAGTGCAGGATGGTTGTAATTACCATTGTGCATTTTGCACCATTCCATTGGCAAGAGGAAAAAGCAGAAGCGACACCATTGCCAACATAGTGGTAAGTGCTGAGCAGATTGCAGCTGAAGGAGTTAAAGAGATTGTGATTACTGGGGTAAATACTGGTGATTTTGGTATTCATGAGGGTAAAAGAAAAGAGCGGTTCATCGATTTATTAAAAGCACTAGACCAGGTGCAGGGCATTGAACGCTTCAGAATTTCCAGTATAGAAC
The DNA here is from genome assembly GCA_963803685.1 of uncultured Cytophagales bacterium. GTDB lineage: Bacteria > Bacteroidota > Bacteroidia > Cytophagales > Cyclobacteriaceae > Marivirga. The sequence goes on along the minus strand of CAWDNW010000001.1, from coordinate 3,726,017 downwards.
CTAATTTGCTTACAAATGAAATCATAGAATTCGTAGCACAATCACAAAAATTTGTGCCACATTTCCATGTACCCCTTCAAAGTGGAAGTAACAAAATTTTACGCAGCATGCGTAGAAGATATTTAAGGGAATTATACGTAGACAGAGTTTCTAAAATTAAGGCACTAATGCCGCATTGCTGCATTGGAGTGGATGTAATAGTAGGTTTTCCTGGAGAAACAGAAGAAGACTTTTTAGAAACTTATCATTTCCTCAAAGATTTACCTATCTCCTACCTTCATGTATTTTCATACTCAGAACGAGCTAATACGACCGCTGATGACATGGCAGAAGTAGTGCCTTTAAAAACTCGTAATAAAAGATCTAAAATGCTCAGAGGTTTATCCGAAAAGTTGAAGAGAGCCTTTTATGAGGAAAATTTAGGTAGAGAAGAGACGGTACTTTTTGAAAATGATGTGAAAGAGGGTATCATGGAGGGTTTTACTAATAATTATGTGAGAGTTGCGGCAAAATATGATCCAATTTTGATCAATGAAACCAAAAGAGTTAAGTTAAGTCAGCTCAACGAGGCGGGGTTAATTGAGATTACTGAAGTAGAACATGAAGTTTTAACCCATTAACCTACAGTTCGCTAAGCTCAAAAAGTTGATTTTTTTTTTAGTACTGAAAGCCTTTATAATTATTTCCTAGTAGTAATCCTGTTCCATAAAGTATCAGTGAAACATGAATTACATTAAAGGCATGATTAATCATTAAATTTCTCAGCAAAAAAGTAAACCCTACTATAATAATTAAGAGAAGTAGCAAATTAAACCTATTGAAATAGGTACTGCCTCCGACAGAGCCAGAAAACATTTTACTTCTTTTCATTCCTTCGAACCGGAAGAAATGAGTAGTAGCAGCACCAAATAATAATGAAAACACCCAGGAAGCTATATAAACTCCGGAAAAAGAAGGTTTAAATACAATCATTATAATTAGCAGGACAATTATTACTACAGCAGTGCTGATCAGGCTTTTCTTTAGGTTCATATAAACAGGTAATAGTAAAAGTGAAAGTTAGTATGAAAAACACTCATCTAATCATAGAGATTCGATATTTTAAGGCATATTTTCTTTATTCTCTTCTTTAAATATAGAATCGAACCAGTTCTGTCTACTTTCTTTTCTCTCTTCACGGAGTTCTTGACGTTCCTTTCTACGTTTTCTTTTCTTCCTGGCTTTAACTCTTTTTTCTCGCGTGTCTTTACTAATAATATAATGTACAGAAACTGCTCCTGGCAATTCAAACCAGTCTTCATGCCTAAAATGATAACCTGGTTTAAAATCGGCTGATATTGTGATAGGCAAGACAGGCAATTTCATTTCCAAACCTACCATTGCATCTACACCATATGTTACTCCAAAATCTTTGAGGCTGCCTACATGAGCCCCTGCTCCAACAAATAAATTTAACCCCTTACCTAAAATGGGGAAGTGATACTTTGGTAAAATGGTTCCTTGTATTTCATCAGGACTAAACTCAAACATTAGCTCAGCAGTGGTTCTTTTCAACATCTGTTGCCTTACACTCACCCCAAATCGCTTATCACCAAAGCGGATACCTGCTGAAGTCCCGTATTTTTGAGCAAATACAGCTATACAGGAAAATTGAAGAAAAATAAAGAAGAATGGAAAAAATCTCATCAAAGTAGAACGCAAGAGTTTGTTTATTATTGAAAGATCCCAATAGAAGAAAAGCCTAGATTGACACCTAAATACAGCAGAATCAAAACGAATTCAACAAAATCGCAATTTGATCCTCAATCGCACTAGTCAATCAAAATATTACTAAAGAAAGTAGATTTGGTAAATAACCAAAGTAGCATAAAAATAATGCCCCATGTCAGATAAACATTGTAAAAGTCCTTTGTGTCCTTATAACGTGTTTCCTTAATCTCAGCCTTTTCATACTGATCAATTGTGGCAAATACATTTTCCAAAGCCGCATTATCTTCAGCTCTATAAAACTCTCCCTCTCCAATTTTAGCTATTTCCTGCAGGCCTGATACATCTAAACTGTTTTCTATATAACGGGTACGACCGAAGAAATCTTTGCCGTAGGGAACCTTACCTTCTTTTCCAATAGCAATAGTATAAATCTTAATATCATACGCATTTGCTAATTTGGCTGCAGTAATAGGATCTATATTTCCAGCATTATTTTCCCCATCACTAAGTAAAATAATTACTTTGGAGACAGATTCTGACTCTAGCATACGATTTGTACCCACTGCCAGTCCACTTCCTATTGCTGTACCAGGGCTTTCAATCATCCTGAAGTCAATGTCTTGAATATAGTTCTTAACTAATTCATAGTCGGTGCTTAATGGTGATAAAGAATATGCTTCGCCACTAAATATTACAAGTCCTATCCTGTCCTGAAACCTGCCATCAATAAAATCGGTGGCTACTTTTTTGGCTGCCTCCATCCTATTAGGTGTAAAGTCTTCAATTTTCATTGATTCTGAAATATCCATTACAAGCATTATATCTATTCCTTCAGTCCATTGCTCAACTCTTTCGTTGGTGAGTTGTGGCCTTGACAATGCAAAAAGCAGTAGTAGCGCTGAAACCAGCAAAAGAACAATAGGAATAATGCGTAAAATTGATGAAAAATCACTTTTAAGACTATCCTTTTTAAGGGCAATTGGAATTTTAGGACTTAACCTGCCTTTTACCCATTCCACCAAAAAATAAAGAATGGGTAGCGCAATCATCCCGTAAAAAACCCATGGATATTGATATTCAAAATTCCTAAGGGTTTCGGGGTAAAACCATATAAAATCAAACCAATCGTTACTTTGCATGTGATCGTAATTCTTTAATACGCTCGTTAAATATATAATCTGCGTAATCAATTAGGTAAACAAAAGTTTCTGACAAATTATCGTCTTTGGCGGAAGAATATATATTTCTATCTACTCTTTGCAAATTTTGATAAAGTTCATCATCCTGATGAATTGTATAAATCTCTTTACTTGTTAATTTTGCATAAGGACGCTTGCTAATATTTTCAACATGCTTTTTCCATAAAAATAGCAGCTTTTCAATTTCTTCAGCAGTAGGGTTCTCTATTTGTGGCCTGAACTTCTCCAAAAACTTCTGGTGTTGCTTATTCAAACGCCAAATTTGCCATTTTAGCCTCAACTGTTTACCGAAAAATACAATCACTAAAACTATTATGATAAGAAGTATAACCAGGATAACAATTAACAAAGGATAATTAAAGTCTTTATCAATTGATAGAAAAACAGTATTGGTTTTCAGTTGAATTGAATCTGACACCACCGGTATCATTTCTTGTAAAAAAACACTATCGGTTTTGGTGTAAATAGCGCTGCTATCATCTTCTAAAATTACAAAAATGGGAAGTTTCAATTTTTGAATCTTCTCAATTTCAAAACTTGCCAAAGTAAAAACAGCACTATCATGACTGAATAAGCTATCTGTTTCCGTTGGGAAATATTGCTTGCTTTGATACTCATACGGAAAGAAATCATAAGTTGAGTCCGGGAATAAAATTTGCATATCAGCAGGGTATTTCGCTGATAAGGTAAATTTAACCGGTTCACCAATACCCATACTATCCTGTAAAAACTCTCCTTTTAATTGTATTTCCTGAGCCATTGCCCAATTACCTGCCATAAAAATCAGAACCAAAAATATTCTTCTCATCATTTATGCTTTCTTTTTATTAAGGTTTCTGATGGTAAATAATTTCATCAGTTTTGGAATAAAATCTTCCTGGGTATCAATTAATACATAATCAGCTTGATTGCGCTTGCATAAATTCTTTAATTCTTCTGATTGATTTTTATTATTGTTCCTATATTTATTTTTGAAAGCAACACCTGATGTATTTACCCACTTAACTCTACCTGTTTCCTTATCACGCAAAGGCACAATACCAAGCATGGGCAAGTCAGTCTCTAATTTGTCTTTCATGTGTATTACTATTAAATCATGCTTTCTGGCCAATGCTTTTAAGTGACGCTCGTAATTTTCATCCACAAAATCACTAATAAGAAATACAACACATCTTCTTTTTAAAATACTTAATAAATAAGATAACCCTTTATCCAGATTAGTTTTAGGAGACTTTGGAACCAAATCAAAAAGCTTACTAATTGCATAATAACTATGTTTCTGACCTTTTCCGGGCTTTACATATAACTCTCTATCATCTGAATAGCAAACCATACCCACCTGGCTACCTTCCTTAATGGCGGAAAGGGTTAGAACGCCAGCAATTTCTTTGGCAACATCTACTTTATGTTTCCCTTCAGTACCAATTTCCTGGCTGGCACTCACGTCTATCATAAAATAAACGCTTTGCTCCTTATCTTCCCGAAAAGTTTTCACGAAAGTGCCATGCCCTTTGGCAGAAACATTCCAATCTATAGTTCTCACATCATCTCCATACTGGTACATGCGTACGTCATCAAACTCAAGTCCTGAGCCTTTAAATACAGAGTGAAAATCTCCTTGCATTTGATTATTTACTGCTTTTCTGATGCGGATTTCGTATTTCCGAAGCTTTTTAAACAGCTCCCTCATAGGCTTATTATTAAATGAATTAAATTTGTGTTAAAATTATTATGCTACATAGAGAACGAAAGAAAGTACGATAATTGTTTTTAACAGTTGTCTGAAATAGCTTTGGCAATAATTTTGTACATCTAAAAGCAAATTACCAAAAAAAATAATGAGAAAACTTATTTATCTAGTCGCAATATTAATAATAGTTTCTTGTACACAAAAGGATGACATACCAAAAGGTGTTTTAGCACCCGAAAAAATGGCTGATATTATAGCAGAAATTTATGAAGCAGAACATAAAGCCACCAATATTGGTCTCAAATATGACTCTTCCAAAGTGGTGATGAGGCATTACGAATTAAAGATTTTTGAAGAGAATAACACGTCAGATTCTGTTTATAAGGAGAGTTTTACTTATTATTTGGAAAACCCGGAAAAACTGGAGTTGGTGTACGATATAGTAATTGACAGCATGAGTTTAAGAGAACAAATTTTTGAAGCTAACAGGGAAAAGGCAAATAATAAAGATAAGAAATAAAAATATGATATTACCAGTTGACTTTGAGCAACGCATAGGTTTTGATAAAATCAGATCTTACATTCAGGAAAATTGTATAAGTACACTTGGGCAGAAGGTAGCTGACAAAATGACCTTTCTATCCAATTTTGAAAAAATTCAACAGCTGCTCCTACAAACCAATGAATTTAAAAATATTTTACAATCAGGGGAATATTTTCCCTCCGGTAATTTCATAGATGTTAGTCCGTTCTTAAAAAGAACCAGAGTAGGCAACACTTTTCTTACTGAGGAAGAATTTTTCGATTTAAAACTAAGTTTAAAAACCATATTAGAATGTATTTCGTTTTTCGACAATTTCGAAGAAGAATACCCTACCCTCTTCAAGCTTAGGAAGGCTGTTGAACTAGACGATTCCCTTTACAAAGCCATCGATGAGAAAATAGATGAGAGAGGAGAATTACGTAATAATGCCAGCAGAGAATTACAAGAAATAAGGCTGAGAATTTTCAAGGTACAGGCTCAACTAAGGAAAACAGTTGAGCAGGTATATAAACAAGCTTCCTCAAATGGATTTACGCCAGAAGACGCCTCTGTAACCATTAGAGACGGCAGATTAGTGATTCCTATTCTTTCGGAATATAAGCGAAGAATTAAAGGATTTATTCATGATCAGTCGGCCACAGGCCAAACAATGTACATTGAGCCTTCTGAAGCGCTCGAAATGAATAATGAAATAAGGGAGTTGCAATATGAAGAGCGCAGGGAAATCGTAAAAATTCTTACTGTGCTAACCAATAAGGTGCGACCTGAACTTGAGAGCCTCGATAAAGCATACCGCTTTCTTGGCATTGTAGATTTCATTAGAGCTAAAGCTAAATTTGCAGGACAAATCGAGGCTTACATGCCCATATTGGAAAACAAAAGAGTTTTGCATTTTAATAAAGCAGAACACCCGTTGTTAAAACTGAGCCTTAAAGAAAACGGTAAAAAAGTAGTCCCCCTAAATATTAAATTAAATGCAGAAAAGAGGATTTTAATAATTTCGGGACCCAACGCGGGAGGTAAATCTGTCGCCTTAAAAAGTGTTGGTTTGCTGCAGTATATGTTGCAATGTGGCTTACTGATAACTGTTCAACCCGATAGTACCTGCGGTGTATTTCAGAAATTGTTTATTGATATTGGTGATCAGCAGAGCATAGAAAATGACTTAAGTACTTATAGCTCTCATTTACAGAACATGAAAAATTTCTTAAATGAGGGAAATAAACAAACACTCTTTTTGATAGATGAATTCGGAACCGGTACTGAGCCCCGCTTTGGTGGAGCCATAGCAGAATCTATTCTAGAGCAGCTCTATGCCATGAAAGCATTTGGAGTAATTACGACTCATTACGATAATATCAAGAATTTCGCGATTACCCATCCGAATGTGGAAAACGGTGCAATGAAATTTGATGAGCGCCATTTGGAACCACTTTATCAATTAGAAATAGGGAAGCCTGGAAGCTCATTTGCACTAGAAGTAGCTCAGAAAATGGGTATTCCACACAACCTAATAGAAGCAGCAAAAGGAAAAATTGGTGAAGAAAGGGTTAATTATGATAAGTTATTAAACGACTTAGGTAAAGAAAAACGGCAGTTAGAGCAAAAGTTGAAGGAAATTGAAAAGAAAGAGCTCAATTTGGAGAAAAGTGCCAAGGAATATCAGGAATTAAATGAATTCATCAATAACCAAAAGAAAAGCATACTGATTAATGCTAAGCAAGAGGCGAAAACCATTGTTAAAGAAGCTAACAAGCGTGTAGAGCAGGCTATTCGTGAAATAAAAGAATCGCAGGCCGACAAATCCAAGACTCAGCAAGCGAGAGAACACTTAAAAACTTTTGAAAATAAAGTAAGCATCAAAAGTGAAGAAAAGCCTAAGCAAGAATACAAAGATAAATTTAAAAGTGCAGATGGAGCCATTAAGGTAGGTGATTATGTGCAAATAAAAGGGCAAGGTACTATTGGTGAGGTAATGTCTCTCAGCAAAAATGAGGCAGAAATCATGCTGGGAGAATTGAAATCTAAAATTAAACTCAACCGATTAGAACGCATGTCAAAAAGTGCTGCCAAACAAGAGCAAAGAAAATCTTATGGTGGTAGCTCAACGGGAATGATAGAACGATCATTGGATTTTAGACAGCAGTTAGACGTTAGGGGAAAAAGAGCTGAAGAAGCTATTAGTGAGGTGGACAAGTTCATTGATGATGCTATGGTATTGGGCTACAACGAAGTGAGCATTTTACATGGCAGAGGTGATGGTATATTAAGGAGGTTTATCAGAGATTATTTGAGGCAATATAATTATGTTAAATCACTTACTAACGAGCATGAGGAGCGTGGTGGTGATGGGATTACTTTGGTGGGATTAAAATAAAAAAGCCCTTCGAAATCAATCGAAAGGCTTAGACTAGTGTGATCCATTCAGGATTCGAACCTGAGACCTACTGCTTAGAAGGCAGTTGCTCTATCCAGCTGAGCTAATGGACCAATATGTATATGTAATAATTAATTGAGTTTTTAAGCAATTATTAAAGGGCTTTCCCCTTTTGCGAGTGCAAAGAAAGATAATTTACCTCTTTAAAACAATAAAAATTGCATATAATCTTTTAACTATTTTACACTCTTTTGATTTTTAGCAGATTAAGTCCAAATACTTATAAGATTATTTTGAAATAGCAAATATTATTTAGATATTTACCTAAATAACTAAATAACTAAATAATATGAACGAAATCTTCAAAGCATTAAATGATGAAACACGAAGAAAAATAATTGAATTACTAAAGGAAAAAGATATGAACGCAGGAGAAATTGCTGATGAGTTTAATATTTCAAAGCCTAGCATATCACATCATTTAGAGTTATTGAAGAGAGCTGATTTAATATCCGGAGAGAAAAAGGGACAATTCATAATGTATTCCTTAAACACCTCCATTTTAGAAGATTTAATCACCTGGATTATCACCTTAAAAAAGTAAATATGAAAACTTCTCTCAAAAAAGAATTACCATTAGTGCTCATCGTTTTAATTCCTTTTATTTATTTAGCTTTTATATGGAATGAACTGCCTGATAGAGTACCTGTTCAATGGGATTTGGAAGGTGAAGTGAACAGGTATGGCAGCAAAGCAGAGTTATTACTTTTCCCCTTTCTTATGCCATTTCTTATTTATTTGATTTTCATGCTTGTACCCTACATTGACCCTAAAAAGAAAATTGATGTCACTAGTAAAAAGTACCAAAATTTAAAAATTGTTTTAACAGCTTTCATGTCCGCTTTATCAATATACTTATTATACTCTGTAAAAAACAATACCTTCAGCAGTCCTGATTTACTAATTCCATTGATGGGTTTCGTTTATATTATTTTAGGAAATTACTTTAAGACTATAAAACTCAATTACTTTATTGGAATTAGAACGCCCTGGACTTTGGAAAATGAAAGCGTTTGGAAAACCACACATTTATTAGCTGGTAAATTATGGTTTGCAGGAGGTATTTTAATTGTGCTTCTTAGTTTAATGCTAAGTCACCAAACCAATTTTATACTATTCTTAGTAATTACTGGCATTTTAGCCCTTATACCGATGATCCATTCTTATTTGTTATTTAAGACCTTACCTACGAATAGTGAGGAAAATTAAAGCTATCAATCAGGATCTGGTTAGTTTAAGGCCCTGAATTTGTTGGGCTTCTTTTTTAAAATCATCTGCGAAAGACTGCATTACCGCAACCTTAGCGTAGCAACTTTCAGTAAAATCTTGTTCAACAATATTCGTTTTAAAATCAGATAGTAATTTCATTACTTCATTTGTGATCCCATATCCGTAAAATAGGATAAATTCCTCTTCGATAATTACTTTTTCAATTTTTGAATTTTCCAATGCTTCCAGTGCAGCTGTCTTGTAAGCATTTATCAACCCTGAAACACCTAGCTTCGTACCTCCAAAATATCGGATTACTACAACTAAGGTTTGAGTAAGATTTTTGGATCGGATTTGACCTAAAATGGGATCTCCAGCTGAGTGATTTGGTTCTCCATCGTCATTTGCTCTATATTTATCGTCATTTAAAATATAAGCATAACAGTGGTGCCTGGCATCGTAATATTGCTTTCTTAAATGCTCTTGTGCTTCTTTAATGTCCTCCTCGCTTTTTACGTGAAAACTTATTCCTATAAACTTGCTACCTTTCTCTTTATAAAGGCTTTCGCCAGTTCGTTCAATGGTATAAAAGTAATCTTCCATTTAATTTTATATATTTCGAATTATAGACAACAAAGCAAGGCTTGAGGCACAACGTATGTAAAAAGAAACATAGATTTCAGCTTTTGATGTCAAAACATCTCAAAAGTCGTAAATTGTGAAAGAATACAACAATGAATTATAGGGTTTTTGAAGAGTGGCCAGATAAAAATTGGGAGAGAGATAATGATATCAATCTGTTTTCTCAACGAGGATACTGGGAGGTACAGATAAAAGCAAGCAGCAAAGAGAAGTCAATCATTCCTGTAATTTTGAAGGATGAATTAAATTCGATTATTTCATTTTGGTGTTTTACTACAGATGAGGAAAAATGGATAACTCCCTTGAACGCCCCCTATTTTGAACCTTTCTGCAGTAGCGAAGTACGGATTTCCGAAATTTTTGAAATAGTCGCCAACTATTTGAAAGAAAAAAAAGATTGCGACATAGAGTGGATAACACCCCCTAAATTTCAACTTAAAATTAATCATTCTCAAGATTCCCTATTAAAAATTGCTCGAATAAAGAGTGTTGCTGTAGGGCATTTCTTAAAAATTAACCCACATAAAGATTTTTCAGAAACAATACTTCAGAAAAGGAAAAAAAGACAACTGACCTACCTATTAAAAACAAAGTATGAGGTAAGTGAACATCATCCCTATGAATGGGAGACTTTATATGAACAGCTTCTGCACTGGCGAAAAAGTAAGGGACATGAAAATTTATTACCCGCTAATGTTATGCTTGAATCAAAAGCAAAATTTCCCAATTCCTATTTTTGCCTTCAATTAACTATAAAAGGGCATGTTGCAGGCCTGGTTTTTTATATGAAAACCAACTCAAAAAGCTTTTATGTTTATTCATTGATAACTGATTCCCGGTTAGATCAGCAACAAATCTCTTTACTACTATGGAATGAAATTTATAATAAAGCAAAAAAAGAAGGGATTACATGGCTTGATTTAGGTACATCTATGTTGGCAAATGGAAAAATCAACAAGGGGCTTTTCCGTTTTAAATTAGCTATAGGAGGCCTACCCACCAAGAAATATACTGTGATATGTTAAAAATGATAAAATGGCCCACTAAAAACCTTTGGGGAGCTATGTTCATTTTTGTGAGAACGGCAGGTGCCTTGGCTATACATAAACTGATTGCTGTTTTGTATGGACCAGCTGGCACCACTATATTTAGCCATTTTCAAAACCTCATAAGTCTTTTTACTCAACCAGTGCAGGATGTAGCTGCTCAAGGCCTTATTAATGCCTACCCTAATCAAGCATATTCGCAAAAAAACCTTTACAGCACAGCAATAATAACCTTGCTGTTAATATTTCTGCTCACAGGCACAATACTAGGTTTGACCAGCACTTTTCCTGATGATATATTTCAATTCAGCATTTATCAATGGGGCCTTATCATACTAGCAATTTTATTAATATGTTTTCAAAGTTTTGCTTCAGCAATTTTAATAGCTCAACAGAAGCTTAAAATTTTGACATTCATACATTTTGTGCAATGGATTGTAATGATCGGACTTTTAGGTTATTTACAGGTGCCAATTACAAACACCTTATTATATTATGCATTACTACTTGGTTTTTTCACATTGCTGTTTTTTGCTTCTATCAAGGAGGAATTGATGCATTTGAGTGTCAGGAGCTCGCTGATTGATAAAAAGATTCTAACTCATTTTAAACAATTTTTATGGATGGGACTGGCTGTATGGATCAGCAGTAAATGGACTGACTTCTTCATCAGAGAGTATGCAATGAATCTGTTTGGTGAGAAAGAAACCGGTTATTGGCAAGCAGTGGTGAGAATTTCCGAGGCTTATAGAGGTCTTTTCCTCAGCTTTCTCTTTATCACGTTTTTTCCGGTTATTTCCAATTTAATAGCAAATAGGGAAGCAGACATAAAAAACTATCTAAAGAGGGAAATGAAGCAATTTTTCATTATCAGTATGTTGTTTCTAATACTAGTATTTATAAGTCATTCCTTCATTCTTCAACTATTGTACACAAACGATTACACAGTTGCCTCATCGCTGTTTTCATTTCAGATTATTGGAGACTTTCTGGCATTCCTAAGCTTTCCACTTGCATTGTTTTTAATGGCTTCTCTTAAAACACGAGCTTACATTTTATGTGAAATAGTGAGTGCGAGCACCTATATTTCATGTATATACTTAGGGAACAAAATCGGTGTTGAAGTATTAGTTCTGGCTCATATCATTCGGTTTATATTTTATTTTGCTCTAGTTTTAATCTTTACCAACAAAACACTAAAAATTGACAAAAGTAGCGGTAATATGTCTATGCTATAACCACACCAGTTATGTAGCTGAAGCTTTGCAATCTGTCCTGAATCAAACCTATCACGATTGGGAGCTAATTATAGTGGATGATGCATCGGTGGATGACAGCGTAGAGAAAATCCAGGAATTTGTTGAAGCTAATAATTCCTTTAGCATTCAAACAGTTTTTTCTTCTACAAATGATGGGAATTGCAAATCTTTTAATAAAGCCCTTGCACACACAAATGCAGATTACATTATAGACCTGGCAGCAGATGATATCTTGCTACCTGATCGTTTAGCGTCCGCCGTTGAATCTATGGAGGTAAATGATAACATTGCCCTAAATTTTTCAAATGCACACTATATTTCTGAAACAGGCAAAGTTCTTTATCCACACTACCCGGTTAATAGCTCAGGTAATTCAAAAGTTGAAGTGCCGCAGGGTGATGTATTTACCGAAATTATTAAAAGATATTTTATCTGTTCGCCAACCATGGTATATAGGGCAAGCTATCTAAAGCAGTTGGGCGGGTACGATGAAAACCTGGCGTACGAAGATTTCGATATTAAAATAAGGATGGCAAGAGATTATCCTTTTTCCTATACAGACAAAATTCTTGTTAGTAAGCGTATCGTAAAGACTTCAATGAGCGAAAACCAATATAAAAGGAATAATCGTCAATTGGACTCCACTCTACAAATTTGTTTTAAAATATACCTTCTATTGCAAAATAAAAATGAAAGAAACGCTTTATTAAGACGCGTAGCTTTTGAGGGTCGGCAATCTTTCTTTAATGGAAGGATGCTTTTATTTTTAAAATTTAGTAGCTTGTGGGTTAAAACCATTTTTAGAAATGTTTAAAATATTGTTTGTGTGCTTGGGGAATATCTGTCGCTCTCCATTAGCAGAAGGTTTGTTACAAAATAAAATTGACTCATCCGGTTTAAGTAAAAGAGTATTAGTTGATTCTTGCGGCACATCTGACTTTCATATTGGTGAGTTACCAGATGAAAGAACAATGAAAAACGCAAAGCTTAATGGCATAGATTTAAAACACAGAGGTAGGCAATTTACATCTGACGATTTTAGGCATTTCCACAAAATATTAGTAATGGATGATTCTAATAAAAAAAATGTACTTAGGCTTGCCCGAACAAAAGATGATGTGGAAAAAGTGATTCTTTTAAGGTTTTACGAACCAAATAAGGTTGATAAAAATAAAGACGTTCCAGACCCATATTATGGCGGGGAAGAAGGCTTTCAAAATGTTTACAATATTTTAAACCGGACTACAGATCATCTTTTAGAAGAGTTGAAAGAACAATTCAGCGAAAAGTAAAGACCATATTCTAAGTTAGTTGTCCAACCAGTTTCTTCTTCTATTCAATTTTAAATCCTGCAAGATTGAGGCCTTAACACCTATATCTACACTGAATGATTGAAATCTACCGAATGGCACCCAGTTCGCATTTATTTGCCAACAGTGCAAATCTCTGAAAATGGTTAAGGAGGTTTGAGTAAACTCATTTCTTTCAAGATCATAGCCTGAATTAAAACCTACCTTCCATTTCTCTGTAAAATTAATATCTCCACTAAAATCTGCCGTTTGAGTTATATTAGGCTCCTGTACGCCCTGTCGGCTCCAACGGATATTGTATCTAATCCTTAAATTCCATGGAACAGTAAAATCTACGTACATATCCGGGTTTGCTACAATCTGCTGCACCTGATCTTCTGTGGCTCCTGCCTCTCTTGCTCTATCTTCCATATTATCCCTGTTTTCATCATCATTTTTCTTGCCTTTTGGATTTAAATTGGTAGAAAGGGAAAGATTTGCATTTGTAAGTCTACCAATTCCTTGCCCCTCTTTCCAGGCATATCTATCCACTCGTCTTTGGGTAATAATTTGCGTACCATCACCCACTTCAGATACTCCCGTTGTAACTATAGCGTATGGATCTAACGTTGTTTGAAAATTAACATCTAATTTCCCATTAAATAAATTGGTTCTAGCATTGATGTTTAAAGGAGCTAACTTAAATGAATCTGCCAAAATATTGTAACCTGAGCTAAAAGAGAGGTTATCAAATATTTTAATTTTTTGTGCTGTTTGAGCGGTGTCATTTTTCTTTTTTACTTTCATTTCAATGGTATTAGCTAAAGAAAAACTAATATTGGCAGACTGGCCTCTACCAGGGGCACCATAAATAAAGCCTTCATACTTAGAAAAGACTCTGGTATTTCCCAAGGAATCAGTTTGCACTTCTTTATAAAAACCTGCATTCGAACTTTCACCGTAATCGGGGCGCCAAGATAAATTAACTGAAGGGGTCATAATATGTCTGATTGCCTGAATAGGTCCATTTCTACCGTAAACAGTACCATATAGACGAGAAGTAAAACCGATACCGGTGCTAAAAGATCCTGCTCGCGAAAAACCCTGAATTGTATCAATTTGTACTGCCCCTACCTCCTCATCATAATAGTGATTTAATTCCCTTAAATTCCATACTTCTTCATAACTAAAATTAGGACTGGCAGTAATAAAATTTAATATATTAAAGGAGGTAGATATAGGTATTCTGTGACGCCCACCGTTTTTTGCTCGTTCCAGAAAAAGTGGCATATTATCAAAATTGAACGGAGCAATACTATCAATTGTACCTTCAGGTGTTAACAATTCTAATTTATTATCTACTCTGTTAGTTGCTGTAAAATTATAAGAGTAGTTTACTTTTTGAAGCCAACCTAAACCATCTGCCTTAATATTCTTGAAAGGCTGCTGTCTGTTCATATTTAATGCAAATTCAGGTAGTAACATGGTGACTTCCCCTGTCCTCACATTTTGTGTATGTCTTGCACTTAAAGAATAATTAAAAGGTGTTCCTTGTATAATATTCGAATAGGAAATGTTGGAATTAAAATTGGCCTGAACCTGCTGCTGTTGGTTTTGAACAGGGTTATCCTGGTTGTATCGAGTAGAACCACCATTTACTGAGGCAGAAAATCTACCTGTACCCTTTGATTCAGGACGGTGTGACCATTGCACCCAAAAAGTTTTAGAAACCAGTGAATCTGCTTCTGATTCACCTATTCTTTGCTGATTAAATCGTAAGTTCAAATTACCTGCATAAGAGTATCTCTTTTTATAAGTAGAAGCCAAAGACAAGCCAAAACTACCTTTGGTATATATTTCACCTCTCAATGCTAAATCAGCATATTCATTAATGGCCCAATAATAACCTCCATCTCTCAAGAAAAAACCTCTTCTGCTTTCTTCACCATATGTTGGAAACAGTATTCCTGAAGTTTTGGTATTAGGCATGGGAAAAAGGCCAAAAGGTAAAATTAATGGCGTTGGTATTTCATTTAGCTCCAGGTTAAATGGCCCCATCAAAATTTTGTCGTTAGGAATCATTTTAATCTGGTTAGCAGAAATACCAAAATGTGGGTGACCTAAATTACAGGTAGTATAAAGTGCATGCTCACCAAATAGCTCATCCTTCTCATTTTTCTTAATCCATTCCGCATGCATAAAGGCTTCACCCTGCTGTGTTACAACACCTTTAATAATTGCTTTTTTTGTGTCGAAATTATAGGTTATTTCATCCGTTTGATAAACTTGTCCTTTGTCTGTAAATATTGGTTTACCCTGTATGGTACCAGTGGTATCGGGCAAACCCTCTGCATCCAGAACTTTAGTGCCATAATTCACTTTAATTTTATCAGCATCCAACAAAATTTCACCATAATCTACATGTGCTTTATTAAACATGATGATGTCCTGGGTTTTCAAATTGAAATTAACGGAATCTTTGGCCTTATAATTGACAGTAGTTTGAATATCACTTTTATTGGCAATTTTGGTAGAATCTACTACGTTTGCTCCTGTAGTATCGTTGGAAAAAGTAGCAGAGTCAACCAGAGATGTTGTTGAATCGTTAATGATTAAAACCGAGTCCTGTTTTACTTTCTGCTTTAAAGAGTCTGATTCTTGCGCAAAACTTATTACTGGAATTAAAAAGATGAATAAACTTAAAATATACCGCCTCAAATTCTTACCTGTATTTTTCCGATTTGTTGAAAATTTTACAACTTTGTGTAAAATTATACTATTCAAATTTAACAACCGAAAGATTGTGAAAAATATTGTTGGCCTTTCTTTACTTACTTTCTTAGCAGTTCTTGGATCTTTCACCAATCTAAACAAACCTTCATACAAAGTTGACCGTGTAGTAATTGATGCGGGACATGGAGGTAAAGATGGAGGCACGAGTGGAGCTGTATCAAAAGAGAAAGATATTGCTCTAGAAATTGCTTTGGAACTGGGCACCATTATTAAAGAATATTTACCGGATGTTGAAGTCATTTACACTAGAAGTAATGATCAATTTATTGAGTTAGATGAACGTGCTAACATCGCAAACAAAAATGGTGCCGACCTGTTCGTATCCATTCACTGCAATGCTGTGGAATACAGCAATAATGTAAATGGTACTGAAACCTGGGTAATGGGATTGCATAAGTCAGAAACTAATTTAAATGTAGCTAAAAGAGAAAATTCTGTAATACTAATGGAGGATAATTACGAAGAAAAATATGAAGGTTTTGATCCTAATGATCCAGCTTCTCACATATTGTTTTCTTTATACCAAAATGCCTATCTTTCGAATAGCTTAAATCTTGCGGAAAAAATTGAATATCAATTTCAGAAGAGAGTTGGTCGCCATAGTAGAGGAGTAAAACAGGCAGGATTTGTTGTTTTATATAAAAGTTCAATGCCAAGTGTACTTGTTGAAACAGGCTTTTTAAGTAACCCGAAAGAAGAAAGATATTTAAATGATGACTTAGGTCAAACTTATATTGCATCAGGAATTTTCAGAGCTATTCGTGACTACAAAGTAGAAATTGAATCTATGAATTAAATTTAACGATTTTGAAAAAAGGAAAAGAGGTTAAGATTGCCATTTTAGCTATTGCTGCTATGGTCACTTTTTATTTAGGTTTTAATTATTTAAAAGGTATCAATTTTTTTGATCCTGTTAATGAGTATTATACCATTTACGAAAATATTGACGGTCTTACAGTTTCCAACCCTGTATTACTGAGCGGATTACCTGTAGGTAGAGTAAGTGAAATAGAAATTATGCAGGATCAGAATGATATCATTAAAGTTTATTTTGAATTGAGAGATGATATCACATTGGGTGAGCAGTCTGTTGCTTTGCTTAGTACAGATTTATTAGGTTCGCAAACTATCGTTATTCAACGAAACGAGGTGAAGCAACCTGTAGAGACGGGAAGTGAAATCAACGGTGAAATAAAACTACCCTTAACAGAACAAATTCAACAGCAGGCCTACCCTGTATTGCAAACATTGGATTCTGTAGGTAAACATATCAACGGAATATTGGAAAATCTCGATAATAATCAGGCAGTGATTAACGATATTTTAGAAAATGTGCGGGTTACTACTAACTCTTTATCCAAAATTTCTGAAAAGCAATCGAAAATAAATGCGCTCATAGACGACTTTAAGGTAATATCAGGAACTCTCAGTGATAAGAAAAACGGGCTTCCGGCTCTATTATCTAAAGCCAATGGGGTTGCAGATTCACTTAATGCTTTGGAAATAGGTCGAATAGTGCATAGGTTAGACACTACCTTAATCAATGTAAATTCATTATTAGCCAGTATGAAAAATGGTGGAGGAACAGTTGATAAATTGATCAATAATGATTCATTGTATAATAATTTGAATAAGAGCTTAGAATCTCTTGATAATTTATTGATAGATTTTCAAGAATCTCCTAAAAGATATGTACACTTTTCTGTTTTTGGCAGAAAAGATAAAAGTAACGATGATGAGGATTAAATAATGTGAACCAAAGGCTTCGGCATTTTATTGACCTTATTAACTAGTAAAATAAATTATTTTCTTTTTAAGAAATAACTCTCTAAAATTTTAAACCTTCATGGATATAGCCTTCAATAAAAACGAAGATCTTAACAAGCAAACAATTGATCAATTAAAGTACAAGCTTAAGAAAGTGTACCTGGGAGGTGGAGAAAAGAAAATAGCTTCCCAACACAAAAAAGGCAAACTTACTGCAAGAGAGCGAATTAACTACTTACTTGATAAAGACACGGAGTTTTTAGAAATTGGTGCATTTACTGCTGAGGGAATGTATGAAGAAGTTGGAGGTTGCCCGTCCGCAGGAGTAGTAACCGGTATAGGGTACGTAGAAGGCCGACAGGTAATGGTAGTGGCTAACGATGCTACAGTAAAAGCAGGAGCCTGGTTTCCCATGACAGCCAAAAAGAATTTAAGAGCCCAGGAAGTGGCCATGGAAAACCGTCTACCCATTATTTACCTTGTGGACAGTGCCGGTGTATTTCTTCCCATGCAAAATGAAATATTTCCGGATAAAGAGCACTTTGGGCGCCAATTTAGGAATAATGCGAAAATGTCATCTATGGGCATTATTCAGGTAGCTGCAATAATGGGAAGCTGTGTTGCTGGTGGTGCATATTTGCCAATAATGGCAGATGAGGCAATGATAGTGAATGAGACAGGATCTATCTTTTTAGCTGGCTCCTATTTAGTAAAAGCAGCAATTGGTGAAAATATAGATAATGAAACCCTGGGAGGAGCTTCCACGCACTGTGAAATTTCCGGTGTAACAGATAACAAATATGAAACTGATGAAGAATGCCTCGATGCCATAAGAAAGATTTTTGATAAGATTGGGTCCTATGAAAAGGCTGGATTTGACAGAGCAGAACCGGCTAAACCAACAAAAGATGAAAAGGAAATATACGGTATTCTCCCTCATGACAGGGTAAAACCTTATGACACCCATGATATTATTGAAAGATTAGTAGATAACTCAGAGTTTGATGAATATAAGGCACTCTATGGCAAATCGATCCTTTGCGGAACTGCAAGAATAGATGGCTGGGCAGTCGGAATTGTGGCAAACCAACGAAAGGTAGTCAAAACCAAAAAAGGTGAAATGCAAATGGGTGGTGTTATCTATTCCGATTCAGCAGATAAAGCAGCAAGATTTATTATGAATTGTAACCAAAGAAAAATACCACTTTTATTCTTACAGGATGTGAGTGGATTTATGGTTGGTAGTAAATCTGAACATGGAGGAATCATAAAAGATGGAGCCAAAATGGTGAATGCTATGGCCAATTCAGTAGTTCCGAAATTCACCATAATTATGGGTAATTCCTATGGGGCTGGAAATTACGCGATGTGTGGTAAAGCATATGATCCCCGTCTCATATATGCATGGCCTAGTGCACAAATAGCTGTTATGAGTGGTGCTGCAGCTGCTAAAACCTTATTACAAATTAAGGTGGCTACATTAAAATCAAAAGGTGAAAAAGAAATTACTCCTGAGGAAGAAAAGAAAATGCTGTCGGAAATTACTGATAAATATAATGAGGAACTATCTCCTTATTATGCAGCTGCCAGACTATGGGTAGATGGAATAATCGATCCATTGGAAACCAGAAAAGTAATTTCTATGGGCATCGAAGCTGCAAATCATGCTCCAATCGAAAAACCATTCAACGTAGGTGTTATTCAAACCTAAAAGCTGTAGAGTTATGTTAGAGATGGATAAAAATGAATTTAAAGCTTTGGTTTCTCTTCTTGATGATGAAGATGCTGAGGTGAATCGCCATGTTGAAGAAAAAATAATGTCCATGGGTAGTGAAATTATACCCTATTTAGAAGAGCAATGGGAAAATAGTTTCGATCATGGCATGCAACGCAGGTTGGAAGATATGATTCATGTCCTGCAGTTCAGCCTTTTAAAAGAAAGGTTAACAAGTTGGAAAGAGGAAGGAGCAAAGGACTTGCTGAAAGGAATGTGGATTGTTTCCACTTACCAGTTTCCGGACACTGAATTGTTGGATCTAAAAAAGCAAATTGAACAAATATACTATGATATATGGGTAGATTTTAAGCCCGAAATGCATCCTTACGATCAAATTAAAATAGTAAATAGCGCTCTTTTTTCTAAATTAAAGTTTAGAGCTAATACTAAAAATTTTCATTCTCCAAATAATTCGCTTCTGAAAGCGGTGTTAGAAAGTAAAAAAGGAAATCCCATTTCTTTGTCGGTAGTATATATATTAGTAGCTGAAAGGTTAGGGTTGCCAATTTACGGTGTAAATTTACCAAATTTGTTTATTGTCACTTATAAATCAGACGAGATACAATTCTACATCAATTCCTTCAATCGTGGTCTTATTTTCTCAAGAAAGGATATTGATAATTATGTTGCTAACCTAAACCTGACACCCAGGGAAGCATTTTATCAACCTTGCTCCAATGAAGATATTGTAAAGCGGGTCTTGAGAAATTTAATTTTAGCTTACGACAAGCTTACAGAACACCAAAAGTCTGAAGAAATCAAAGAGTTACTTGTTTTACTTTCCGGAGGAATTGATTTTGATGCTTTAGGGCTCTAGGTTATACAAAAATTAAGGATCGTAAGGATTTTTATTTATATTTAGTTTTAAACTACTAATATGACTAATCCATCTCCACTGATCTATTTTATCATGGGCGTATCTGGAGTAGGAAAAACTACAATTGGTAAACTCCTAGCTCATAAACTCAAGCTGCCATTTTATGATGGGGACGATTTTCATTCAACCGAAAATATTCAGAAAATGACAAGTGGAAAGTCATTAACTGATGAGGATAGACAAGAGTGGCTATCCAATCTCAATAAATTAGCCAGAAAAGAATGTGTAAAATCCGGATGTATCATTGCCTGTTCTGCTTTAAAAAAAAGCTATAGATCTTTACTTGAGGATGGATTACCCACCTCTGCAAAGTGGGTGTTTTTAAAAGGAAGCTATGAGCTTATTTCCAGTAGGTTGAATAAAAGAAAAGGGCATTATATGCCACCAAATTTACTCCAATCACAGTTTGATACTCTTGAAAAGCCAGAGAATATAATTTCTTTTAACGTAGAGAACTCTGCGGAAACTATTGTAGATATGATCATCCAGAGTGCATCTGAGCAAGCAGACTTTGGATTAATAGGTTTAGGGGTGATGGGTAAAAGTTTGTGTAGAAACCTTGCTAATAACGGTGTGAAACTTTCTATGTACAACAGGCACCTCACAGGTCTGGAGGAAAAAATCGCTCATAATTTTAAAAAGCAGCATCTTGAGCTACAAGATGCTTTAGTTTTCGATCAATTAAATAAATTTGTTGCCTCCCTAAAACCACCTCGCAAAATCTTTTTGATGGTAAATGCGGGGCCAGCAATCGATGCAGTAATTGCAGAATTAATTCCACTTCTTTCTGAGAAAGATATTATTATTGATGGGGGTAATTCTCATTACGATGATACTGCCAAAAGAGAACAATTACTAAATGGATATAATTTGCACTACATAGGTGTGGGTGTATCAGGAGGTGAAGAAGGTGCACTCAAGGGACCTTCCATTATGCCAGGAGGTGATTTAGGAACTTATAAATTTATACAACCATTTCTTGATAAAATTGCCGCAAAAGATAAAAATGGCAAAGCCTGTTGTACATATATTGGCCCTTCAGGCAGTGGTCATTTTACAAAAATGGTGCATAACGGTATTGAATATGCAGAAATGCAATTACTCGCTGAATTATATCAAATCTTTAAAACAAAATATCAAAATCTAGGAAAGATAGGGAACTTGCTAGCCCAAACAGAGCCTAATATTGGTAGTTACTTATTGGAAATCACTATCGACATATTGCAAAGAAAAGAAGGTAATGAGTGGCTTATTGATAAAATATTAGACAAAGCCGGAAACAAAGGAACTGGTAACTGGACCACCATAGCATCTGCTCAACTTGGCGTTCCATCCACGCTTATTTCAAATGCTTTGTTTGCAAGGTACATTTCTGCTTTTAAAGAGGAGAGATCTCAAATACAGAGAAAATTGCCTCTCGATATAGTCTCAATAGACGTGTCTGATGAAAAGATACTGGCAGCTTATCAATTAGCTAGAATCGTCAATCATATTCAAGGTTTTATATTACTGAAAGAAGCATCTGCAACCTATAATTGGACTCTCAATTTAAGTGAAATAGCCAGAATCTGGACAAATGGCTGCATCATTAGATCAAACCTAATGGAGAAATTAGTAGTTTTTCTTAAAGGTGAAAATCAACTTATTTTTCACCCTGAAATGATTGAAACTATAAAAAAATTAAAGCCGGAACTAAGTAAAGTTGTAGCAAAAAGCATAGAGAATAATTTGGCAGTTCCTTGTTTAAGTAGTGCCATTAATTATTTAAATGCAGTTTCTACTGCCAACTCAAGTGCCAATTTGATTCAGGCGCAGAGGGATTACTTTGGTGCTCATACTTACCAAAGAGTGGATGATAACTCAGGTAAATTTTATCATACTGATTGGCTTAATTTAACTAAAAATGGATTATAGCTTATTATTGGCTGTTTTTATTGGAATTGCCGTCCTACTAATACTTATACTTAAAGTTAAACTACACGCATTTGCTTCCCTCTTAATTGCAAGCATAACTGTCGGTTTGGTTGCAGGACTTCAGCCCTTTGCAATAATGGAAACCATAAAAGAGGGTATGGCAAATACACTGGGTTTTGTGGCCACAGTTGTAGGTTTAGGTGCAATGTTTGGTGCTATTTTGGAGCACTCAGGTGGTGCAAGAATTGTGTCAGATTTTCTGATAAGAAAGTTTGGAGTAAAAAAAGCTTCTGGTGCTATGGCTACGGCCGGATTTATTATAGCTATTCCTGTCTTTTTCGAGGTAGGGTTTATTTTATTGGTTCCTATGATATATGCGTTACATAAACAAACAGGAAAATCTTTGCTCCTATTTGCATTACCTCTTTTAGCAGGTTTAGCTGTAACTCATGCCTTCATGCCCCCTACCCCTGGACCTATTGCTGTCGCTGATATTATTGGTGCTGACTTAGGATGGGTCATTGTAGTTGGGGCTATTGTAGGACTTCCATCCGCCATTATTGGAGGTATATTATATGGGAAATATATTGGAAACAAAATATTTGTAGGATTACCAGATTTATCATCCACCGATGAAAAGGTTTCTGATGAAAAAATTAAGAATACCCCACATATTTATACCATTTTAGCAATAATTTCTATTCCTATCGTGCTTATACTGGTAAGTACTTTTAATGGTAGTGGATTACTACCGATCTCCAACACTTTAGTAATTCAAACAATCTCCCTTGTGGGACATCCCTTTGCTGCATTAATTATTGCTAACATACTTGCGTGGTATGTCCTGGGTATCAGGTTAGGTTTTACTAAAAAGCAATTATTGGATATTAGCAGCAAAGCTATGGCGCCAGCAGGCATGATTATTTTAATAACAGGCGCTGGTGGAGTATTTAAACAGGTGCTGGTTAACACTGGTGCAGGTGAAATGCTAGCTAACTCTTTAACAGAAATGGGTTTCCCAGTACTCATTTTTGCTTTCATAGTAGCTTTATTAATTCGTGTAATGCAAGGCTCTTCTACTGTTGCCATGATAACTGCTGCAGGTTTAGTTTCTCCGTTAATTACCTCAGATACCAGTAGTTTCAGTTTGGCTTGTATTGTAATTGCCATAGCATCAGGTGGTACATTTATGTCACATGTAAACGATAGTGGTTTTTGGTTAGTAAAGGAATTATTAGGGATTACTGAAAAGCAAACGTTCAAAACTTGGACCGTTATGACTGGCATAATTGCATTGAGTGGATTTATTATTGTGCTGCTCATGCACACACTTTTCATCTAATCTTGTATAAATGAAAATAAATCAAAAATTAAAGCAAAGCCAATTTTGTATAATCAACAAGTTAATAGAAAAATCCCTTATTTCAACTGAAAATACAAATAAAGCCCTCTAATAAATTCCTATTAATGAAAATAATGACTATTTTTCCCATTCGATCAGTATAATTAAGAAAATTTAATGGTAGAATTAGCGAGTATCTTAGTATTAGGTGTTTTTGCCCAATGGTTAGCGTGGAAAATTAAGCAGCCAGCTATTTTACCCCTTATTTTAATAGGGCTACTGGTTGGTCCGGTCTCCACTTTCTTTACTCTAGATGGCACCAAACTAATTGATGGAGATAATATTTTCTCCGGAGATTTACTATTCTCCTTTGTTTCCTTATCTGTTGGTGTAATACTTTTTGAAGGAGGCTTAACACTGAATTTAAAAGAGGTGAAGACAGTGGCCTCTACAGTTAGAAACTTATTGGTTATAGGCGTAGTAGTTACATTTATTGGAGGTGCAATTGCTGCTCACCTCATACTTGATTTAAGTTTATCTATGTCATTCCTATTTGGAGGGCTAATAATAGTTTCCGGCCCCACAGTGGTTTTGCCAATACTTAGGAACGTACGCCCAAATGCCAAAACCAACACCATCCTGAAATGGGAAGGCATTTTGATTGATCCTTTAGGAGCACTAATTGCAGTATTAGTGTATGAATTTATTAAAAGTTCTTCTGATGGGGAGCTTTACACGGTTGAAGCATTAAAAGATTTCGTGGTTACAATATCGATAGGATTCTTTGTAGGAGGAATCGGTGCTGTTATTATCTGGTATTTAGTTGGTAAAAACAAAATACCAGAATACTTAAGAAATATCTTCACTTTAGGAACTGTAATTTTGGTTTTTTCGACTGCAGATTTACTACAAAAAGAAGCAGGATTGTTAGCGGCTACTATTATGGGGATTGTTTTGGCAAATTTAAAATTAGAAGACTTTAAAAAGATTCTATCCTTTAAGGAAGATATTAGCCTCATACTAGTCACTTTACTGTTTATTTTACTATCCTCCCGTATTAATATAGACCAGATAGAGCAATTAGGATTAAGAAGTTTAATACTTTTTGCTGTTGTTATTTTAGTATTGAGGCCGTTAGGCGTTTGGCTAAGCTCCATAAATTCAAATTTACGATGGCAGGAAAAGGTATTTATTTCCTGGATTGGACCTCGTGGAATTGTGGCAGCTGCGGTTGCCTCATTATTTTCACTTGACTTGATGAAATCCGAAGCCACATCTGATGTTTTAAGAGCAGAAGCTGAACTGCTATTACCTCTGGTTTTTCTTGTTATTGTAGGTACAGTGGTACTGCAGGGAACTAGTGCGAAATTTGTAGGCAAGTTATTAGGTGTACTCAGGAAAGAGCCTCAGGGTGTCCTTTTTGTGGGCGCTAATGAAATTGCTAAGAAATTAGCACTTTATCTAAAAAAAGAAGGATTCTATGTACTGCTGGCAGACACAGCAAAGCACAATGTGGAAGAAGCTAGAAAATTAAATTTGCAAGTGTATGAAGGCAATATCCTTTCTGAAGAAATATTTGAAGAATTAGATCTTTCTCAGATAGGAAAATTAATAGCAGTAACCAGTAATTCAGGAATTAATTCATTGGCTCTCAATTGGTTTGACACTGAACTCGGCATAGAAAATACTTATAGACTCGTAAGTAAAGAGGAAGCCGAAAACGAAAATTTACCACTCCCCAAAAATGTTTTGTTTAAGTCGAGATTGGATTATTTAAGTTTAAACCAAACATTAAGGGAAAATAGCGAGATATCAGAAGTGAAATTTCATGCTGATGCTGAATACGAAGAATTTATTGAAGAGAAAGGAAAAAGTATTATACCTTTATTTATTATTAAGCCAGGCAAAAAGTTACACATAGTTTCTGGCTATCCTCAAGAGGTAGAAAAAGAAGATCGATTAATTTTCTTGAAAAAGAAAAATTATGACCTGCAAAATACTGAAGTGAAATCATAAAAATGAACCCCTCCTATTTGGAAAAACCGGAGAATTTTTAAAGCATAATTTGTATAACTAAATAATTAGTTGCTAATTGCAATAACTAATTACTTTAGAAATGCAACAACTCACAAAAGCAGAAGAAGAAATAATGCAAAAGTTATGGGAACTTAAAAAAGCCCATGTTAAAGATGTTCTTGCTTTATTTCCTTCACCCAAACCAGCTTATAACACAGTTAGCACTATCATCAGAATTTTGGAGAAAAAGGGTGTAATAGGCCACGAAGTGACCGGAAAGAGTCATCTCTATTTTCCACTGCTTCTTAAAGAAGATTATAAAAAGCAATCACTAAAGCAATTAATTCACGGGTATTTTGAGGGATCATTCTCAAAAATGGCTTCCTTTTTCGCAAAGGAAGAAAATCTTTCCACAAATGAACTAGAGGAGTTGATGCAGCATCTCAAAAATGATATAAAAAAAGACAAATGAGTTGGTTTAATTTGAATTATATTCTGCAGTCAAATTTCCTTTTAATATTCTTAATTGGTATTTACCATTTCTTGTTAAAAAAGGACACTAATTTTAATTTCAATAGAACATTCCTAATTCTGATTGGTTTTATCGCTTTAATTGTGCCCTTAATTGATGTTCCTATAGTTAATAAGACTCTTGTTAGCTTACCTAATTTAGACTTAGGCTCAGCAGATATTGCAGTTGATGCTATTTCATCGAGTGTTATCTCAAATGAGGCCAGCTTTTGGGAAATTATTAGCTTTAGTCTTCCTTACTTGTACCTTTCACTGGTAGTTTTTATGCTTCTTTTACTGGTTATAAAACTAATTAAAATCACTAATAAAGTCAATCGCATAAAAAACAGTTCTCAGTTCAATTACCGAAACTTCATCTATGTAAGCGAGGAGAACATTGAGCCTTTTACCTATTTCAAAGCCTCGTTTATTTCTCAATCTATGCTAAATAAAAGGGGTTCACAATTAATTATTAACCATGAAAGAACTCATGCTCGAGAAAACCATAGTATTGACATTGTAATTGCTGAATTCTTCAACTGCTTATTTTTCCTAAATCCTTTTAAGAGTATTTACCTTAAATATGTTGCTGAAAACCATGAGTATCTGGCAGATGCTAAAGTTACTCAAGAGAAAATAAATGAAGATTACACTTCATTATTAATTAATCTTACATTAAAACGAGAAGGATTGCACATTGTGAGCTTTTTCGCTAAACCGTCAATTTTAAATAGAATAGATATGATGAAAAGAACCAAAAAATCGAGAATTAATCAGGTAGTTGCAAGTTTATGCGCATTATTATTAGTGTCAATGTTTGCATGTGATTTTCAAGAGGAGGAAATTGTGTTGCAGGAAGTACCAAGTGTAGATTCTAATACACTAAGTGAAGAAGACTTAAACAATAAAGTCTTCACTATTGTGGAAAACCAAGCCGAACCTGTGAACGGAATTCAGGGCTTTTATGACAATATTGCAGACTATATGGATGGCCAGTATCCTGCGCAGGCCAAAAACATGGGTATTGAAGGGGTTGTGTTTATACAGTTTGTTATTGAGAAAGATGGTAGCTTATCCAACATTCAACCAGTAAAAGGAATTGGGGCCGGATGTGATGAACTTGCGGTGAAAGCTGTGGAATCTGTAGGTAGCTGGAGAGCGGGCATGCAAAATGGCAAAGTGGTAAGGTCACAGAGAATCGTTCCTATCAGATTTACACTTGAAAGTTCATTTTTATAGATTGTCATCAATATGATTATGAGGCTGGTTACATTGTGCTAGCCTCATAATTACAAAAAAGCTTTAACTAAACTGGATTTCTCTTAAGTGATCAGCCATTAGGGTATCTATTTGTGTGCGAAATAAATTAATGTACCGCAAGGCCAGAATATTTTTCCACGATTGATCTAATTTGATCCTCATCAACTTATTTATACTGACTATGAGTTTCAGATGGTAATAAATTTATTTTATTAAAGAATTATTTCTAACTTATATCTTCTTAAAATGAGTTACTATGAAATCACTTTTTATAACGCTCATTCTATTTTTAAATACTGCTGCCTGGGAAGAAAAAGATAATCAGCAAGCATTGCAGCAAGTGCTAAACATTGAAGAATTTAAACAGTATATAAAAAGTCCACGGTTTGTGAGTAGTCAGGAGCATCAAATCCTCTTATTATCGCACGATATGATAAATAAGGAAGCTAAATTGGACATTAATCAAATTCCCATAAAGATTGTGGACAGCAAAACAGTAATGAGTAATGATGAACTTTTTTATATTCAGGTGAAAGAATTTGAGATTGATCAAAAGACAGCCCAAATATCCTTAGATTATAAAAATGCGCGATTGTTATTAGAAGAGAATAAGAAAATTAATTTAGATGCCAGTTTAAAAAAATCAGGAGGTGAATGGGAAATTGTAAAGTACGAGGTAAATAAAGTTAGTACTTCCTATTAAAAATTTCTGCATAAATAATTGCCTTTTTAGCACTTTCCGGGTCAGTAAGACTTTCTCTTATTTCTTTAGCTAAAGTATTTTCCTTTGGTTCTGCATCAAATTCATTGAATCGGGATGTTTCCTTTTCTACCTCACTAAAATCTACCAGCTCATTAATACTTTTAAGCCTCTCTCCTTTTTTATATAATTCTTTTAGGGTCTCATCTGCATTTTCGAAGTCCTCTCCATCCACATGCTGATCTAAAACACGCTCTTCTACCTGGTCTTTTAGTGGTCTTGCTTCTTCAAATTCTAACTCTTTCTGCTTCGCAGGAGCCTCACCACTTAATTCTCTAATAATATCCTCAAAGCTTTTTCCTGATTTGGGAGAGTTTGATGAGGTCTTACCCTTCGCATCTTGTCGAATAACAGGTTTCTTATTTTTTAAACCTTTGAAAATTGAATATATAATAAATAGTGCTATGTAAATAAGAAACTTGTAATCTTCCATATTATAAACTTACGTAATTTTTAAATGAGTTTACTAAATTTTATTAGTAACCTGAGTTTGATTTTAGATTCGCTTTAAAAACTCAGCAGAACGTTCCCGTTAAGCCGGGACAAGCTATT
This sequence comes from uncultured Cytophagales bacterium, assembly GCA_963803685.1. Classification (GTDB taxonomy): domain Bacteria; phylum Bacteroidota; class Bacteroidia; order Cytophagales; family Cyclobacteriaceae; genus Marivirga. The sequence goes on along the minus strand of CAWDNW010000001.1, from coordinate 3,697,424 downwards.
GCGGTCCAGGCTTACAGGGATAACATTTTTCTAAAAAAGTTAATTAGCTCGTACCGACACGTAGGTATCCCTAATCCCATTGTATTTGATCGAAAGATATCGGACAATTTAACATTTGAGGGAAAAGTAAGTCTTAATTTGACGGCATAAGGGCTATTTTAATTAGTCGAACTCAGGTTAGCACTAAAATAATTACAATCAATACGATAAAAAAAAATCTATTCCTTAAGATTTGATTCGAAAACCCAAAACCAACACATCATCAGTTTGAGGAGAATTCAGTTTCCATTCTTCAAACTTATGACGTAGGGTAAATTGTTGGTCTTCCATAGATTTATGCGAAAGATCCTTTAATAATTTTTTCAACTGGGATATCATAAATTTCTTATCATTAGGACCCCCAAATTGATCAGAATACCCGTCAGAAAACAAATAGTACGTGGCTCCATCTAAAATTGGTTGTTCATGTTTAGTATAGCATCTATCAATGCTTTTTACTTCACTACCCCCAATGGACATTTTATCGCCCTTTACCTGAATTGTATTTTTGTCATTTTCAATGCAGATTAGTGTATTTTTGGCACCTGAAAATTCAATCTTACCTGCGTTTTTATCTATTACTACTATCCCTGCATCCATACCATCCTGATTGTCAGTTTCTTCTTGTTTGAGAGATGAATTAATTCCTCTATGTAATTTATTAAGAATTTCAGCAGAATCCATAATGCCTTCCTGCATAACTATTTGATTCAGATGCGATTGTCCAATTAAAGACATAAATGCGCCAGGCACTCCATGTCCTGTACAATCCACTACAGCCAATACTATTTTATCATCCTTTGCTGTTACCCAGTAAAAATCCCCCGAAATTATATCTTTGGGCAGAAAGTAAACGAAAGACTCCGGAAAATACTGGTTCAGGAGATCATCAGAAGGTAACATGGCGTTCTGAATCCTTTTGGCATATCTAATGCTACTAATAATGTCTCTATTTTGCCTTTCAATGTATTCCTTTTGCGTTTGCATAGCATCGCGTTGAGTAGAAATCTCCTCTTTTTGAAGCATTAATTCTTCATTTTGCTCAATTATTTGTTCGCTTTTAAATCTCAAATCCTTCTGAACCTTAATTAAGCTCTGATTACGTTCCTGTAATTCAAAATGTGCTTCCTGTAATGCCACTCTGTGCATAAAGTTATTTTTCATGATGTAGTAACGAAAGGCAGCCATAGAAAAACAAGCTATTCCTACTACGAGTAGTATATTTACCCCTTTCATTAAAAAGTAATCTCCCACCCCCATATCACAGAATATCATATTCACTACTACCTGAATAAAGATTATAGCAATAAAATTAATGATAAAGTAGAATGGACGAAGGATTACAAGTACCGCGCTGGTAATAAATACAGTTCCCATGGAAATAACGTAATTGATCCAATCACCACATTGCACCATGTAAGCTGCTGAAGTAAAAAGACAAAATGCGATTATTTCAAAAAGTAATTCATGACTGAACTTATACTTTTGGTGCAATATAAAAACTACTCCCATAATAGCTGAGGGGCCTAATCTGAAAAGGTACCATGCCACTAAGTTTGATTTCTCAAGCGAAATTTCAGGAATGATACTTAAAGGGAATAGAAAAATTACTAATAGAGCACCCCAACGTGCATAGATTGAACCAATACGTTTGTATTCTTCTTTCCATGCCTTCCCAATATTAACACCAAATTTCTCGGTTAAATTGAAGTTCATTGTGATTACCCATATAAATGAAATACGAGATTACGACACTTCTTCTAAAAATAAAAATTGTTTATCGAAAATGAGGATAAACTTTGTCATTCATCATTGTTTGCACTTTCCTGCGAAGACGTCTGCCTCTTATCTTCTGTACCTGTTCATTGTAATCTTTCTTAATATCAATTTTATATGAAGGGACTGAAACATCAGCAGCTTCGTTCACCCAAACGGAATGAATAGTAAAAGCAAACTGCAATTGATCGTGATGCAATTTTACAACAGGTCCTTCTTTTAAACTATGAGCATTGAAAATCCATATTTCCGAGAAATAAGAACTTAGATTACTACTATTTTGTACTTCACCAATGACTGTGCAAAGAATATAACCATTTAAAGAAGTAGGTATTTTATCATTTTCAACATTAGATGGGACAAACTGCAAAGACCACATCATAGTATTCTTAGGAAAGGAATAGTGATCAATAACAGTCATGTTACTAGTTTCAACAGTTTGCAGTATAAAAGGGGCACCTTTTTTAGTGAACTCTAGCATTTGCTCTCCAGTATAAATCCTGTTTCGGTCAGGACTATCATATAGACGATACATAAAGTCGGTAAGCATTTTGTCAGACAAACCGTATGCTTGCCAAAAGACATGGTCTATCTTACCCACATTCTTGTCGGGTGACAACATATCTCTATAGGTGTACAAACCTACTCCCCAGGTATGCGGCCCGGGATCCTCTTTTCCCAAATCACCTGTAAGATGCAGAAATTTAGACTTTTGCTCCAGCACATCTCTGTTCTTTACATCGATAATAACCTTTCCAATTTTCCCGATATCCATTTCTCCAACCGCTATTAAACCTACTCGCTCGGCATCTATTGGTGCACCATCTAATTTACATTTGTCGTAATATCTAATCCACTCGGCCGGACATGCACAGCAATTATGTGCCGTGTGAATAGTTATTACGCCATTCGGATTATCGTAGTCAGCTGAAAAATGGACTGTTTCCAATGGTAGAATAACTTTATGGGCCTTAACTGCTGCTTTACCACCAGAAAGTTTGTCTCTTGGAATTATATACAATGCTGAATAATCATTTTGCGCACCATCTAAAAGTTCTCTTAAAAAGGAATCGATTTTCCGATTGTTGGGAAAGGGATTGTTTAGCATTACATCCAATGTAAACTTGAAGTTTGTATCTGCTAACAAAATATAATCTTTAGTGAATCCAATTTGATGCATATTATGCTGAATTTCAATCGGTTCACCATTTTCATTCACTATTTTTATGGCTTGGGGTTCACTCTCTCCCTTCCATTTCACTAAATAAACAGCATCCTCATTTGAAAATTTACTTCCTATAAATTTCCAATAAATACCTTGTAACCAGCTCCATAAATTCCAAGGCTTCTTTAACTGGCTTTCTGCCTCTTCATAAAAGAAATCATTTACTTTCTCTATTGTCTCTTTTTTACTCTCAATTTGCTGCCAATGCTCAATTTTCTCCTCGATTCTTCGTTCTAAATGTTCTTCATCTTCAAAAATCAGATCAAAAATTTCTGTAGCACTTAATAGGGCTTTAGTTGTTTTAGTAAAATTCACACTAAAAACTTCATCTGTTTCCGGATCAAAAACAGGATGAGCAGAAGTTAGCACCATTGGAAATGGGTTGTGAAGAAATGGCGGAGTGCCAGCTCTCCAAAATTTATTTTTACCAATTGGCGTAGTTAAATTTAATGTGTCAGGGTTAAATTCAAAAGGTCTACCTGCATCAAATGTGGCTAAAAGCCTACTTTGAGCATCTCCGGGTTGTTTAAATGGTGTAATGGCTGTATTTAGCTGATTACGAGTACCTAATTTCATCGACATCCTCGCAAGACCTCTATTTTTAAAAGAAATACTGGCATATGGACTATCTTTTCCATTTAAGTAAGGGCTGGAAGCTATATCAGCATAAAAACATGGCGGTTTCAAAAGGCGAGTTTTTAAGATCACTTTTCCGGATTGAGTGAGATCAAAACGAAACATATATCCGTCTCCATTAATTACAGGCGACCCAAACTCCTGATTATAGCTACCGTCAGGTAATTTATCCTCATAAGGTAAACCACCTGAATTGACCGTTCCTGCTCCAGAATTAATGAAAACAAAACCAGATAGATCATCGGGAATTTTACCTTCTTTAACAACTAATTCAACATCAAGTGATTCCCGAGTGGAAGAAAGTAAGTGAGGATGGCTCATTGGTTTAGTATTTTCGACTAGTTTAATCTGAATAATTCATGCATAAATACAAATAATTAGCGATATATCTATGTTCAAATTAGAATACTTATATCTTTTTGACAACGTTTTAGAAAATTTCTCATTTTTAAGTAGTCTTTTTAAGATTTCACCACACTATCTGTTTGTAGGAATTTACCACTTCTGCATATACTACAAAGGTTTGTTATATTTTGTTAATACAAACTTTTAATTGCGGTAATCAACATGGATCAATTAATCTTTAGTTTTATTGCCTTAACAATCACATTTTAATGAGACTAAAAGATTTAGCAATCCGTAAAAAATTCATTCTTTCCTATTCTTTGCTATTGAGCATGATAATAATTGGAGGCATATTGGTAGGTTACCTTCTAAAACAAATCGATCTCTACCAAGATATCAAATTTGATATGGCTGAAACAATGATACAATTTGACAAAGCCCAAAAAATTGAGCAGGATTTTTTAATTTTTGGTTGGAAAGAAATTGACTTTTTGGAAGATGGCCAAAGTAGATTTACAAAACGATTTTTTAAGGAAGTAGAGCTGGTTGAAAATTTACTTACTGACAAGATTAATTCAGATTTCATTCAAACTCGGCAATTAGAAAAAGATTTCAATTCAATAAAAATATCAATTACAAATTATAAAAAGACATTTGCTGACTTGAGCGTTTTACTGTTTAAAAGAGGCTTTAAAGATCATGGCTTAGAAGGAGAAATGCGAGAGTTTGTGCATGATTTACAAAATTGCGAATCGGCAGAAGAAAAAGTATTTGCCTTTAGCTTAAGAAGACATGAAAAGGATTTTGCACTAAGAAAAGACATGTCCTATGCAGAAAAACTACATAAAACTGCAGATGAATTTATTAATTTTGTATCTAATGCCATAATAGAAAAGTTTCCTCATATGACTCCCACTTATAAGGATCAAACAATTGAATCTATAAATGCATACAAAAATCACTTCGATAAAATAGCACAAACCGAAATAGAGATTGGACTTAACGAAAAATCTGGTCAATACCTATTATTGAATAGAACGATCATCGATACAGAGCCAAAAATTGCGCTATTATATGATAAAATTAATGAACAAAGCACATCTTTAAGGCAAACTGCAGCCTTTGTAATCGGTTTAACAATACTTTGTTTACTTTTGGCCATCTTCGCAATGGTCTATTATTTGAGAATAACAGTTTCTAAACCAATCATTAAATTAGATAATATTGTGAAACTAGTTTTAGCTGGTGATGGCCAGGCAGGCAAGGAATTAGATTTTAACAGCAAAGATGAGATAGGAAGCTTAAATAGGAATTTTAAACTAATGTTAGAAAATTTAAGTGAAAACCTGAAACTCATAAAAGATAAAAACAAAGCCCTGGAACTAAAAGCTAAGCAAGATGAAATTAGAAATTGGAGTATAGAAGGGCTAAGCCATTTTTCTGATATTTTAAAATCCAATAATCACAACTTGAGTAAGTTTGCTGAGGTTATTATAAGTGAGATTGTAAATTACCTTAAGGCAAATCAAGGTGCTTTTTTCATTTTGAAGGATGATGATGATAAAAATAGAATGGAATTAAAAGCTTGTTATGCTTTTAACAAAAAGAAATACATTCATAAAACAATTGAATCCGGAGAAGGATTAATAGGGCAAATCTGGTTGGAAGGTGAACCTGCTTACATTACTGAGGTTCCAAAATCTTATATGAATATCACATCAGGTTTAGGAGATGCACCACCCCGGTCGATCATTATTTTACCTATAAAAACGGAGAAGCAAGTAGTAGGAATTTTAGAACTGGCTTCTTTTCGTGTTTTCGAAAAACACGAGCAAGATTTTCTTAATGAACTGAGTGACAGACTAGGTACAGTCATTGAATCAACAAAAATGCAGGAACAGACTCAAATTTTTCTAGAGCAATCACAAGAGATGACAGAACAACTAAAAGCACAGGAGGAAGAAATGAGGCAAAATATGGAAGAATTACAGGCAACTCAGGAAGAAATGAGCAGAAATCAAAAATCTTTACAAAAAGCGATAGGCTTTAAAGATTTGCAAGTTAATATGATGAACGGTCTGTTAAATAAGGTATACGAGGGCATTTTATTTATTAATCAGGAATATAAAATAGTAGCTTCTAATAATTATTTATTAAGTTCACTAGATTACAGCGAAGATGATTTAATTGGTAATAATCCTGAACTAGTATTTAAAACTTCTCTCAAAAAAGTAATTAATGCCTTGAATAATGATCCTAACTTTATTTTAACTGGTATTTCAGAACGGAAGGAAGCTAAAATAATGACTAAATTTGGTCAGTTATTTGATTCAAAATTTGTGATTACTAAAGTTGATAATGAAAGTGATATAGTTTATGCTATCCTTTTTAATAAGAAAGAGGTAGAATTTGGCAAAGTAGTTCTAAAGCATTTGTTTCAAGCAAAATAAAACTAAATTTCTTGTTGAATAAATTCCTTGAAACTTAACACTTAAATATTGCTACAAAGAAAAACCTCATGTTTTAGATGAGAAGTATACCTCTTTTATACTTTTTCTTTTACCTGTTTTGGTCTCAAACTCGGCTTTAACTCCTGCCAGCCGATTTACCCAATCTGCAATATGTAGCTCATCAAGAGCTTGATATTCTCCTGTGGTAATTGCCGTAAAAGAAATTCTGTTAAGAAAAGCTAATTTTGTTTTTCTCGACAAATTGCTGTGCTTTACTTATCACTCTTTCAATAAAAGATAATGTTTCTTTAGCATCCAAGACTCTAAATTTTAACTTATACCACAAAAGGATTAAAGCTAAGCGTATAAATAAAGCACATTTGTGTATAGAAAGCACCCTGCTAATTAAACTTTAAAGAGTTCCTTTTGTACTTGGCAAGTCATTCAAGCGACTTTCATCACGACTAACAGCCATTTTAATAGCGCGAGCCCACGCTTTAAAAACAGCTTCTATTTTATGGTGCTCGTTATCTCCTGTCACCTGAATATCTAAATTACATTGTGCTGCATCAGCAAATGATTTAAAGAAATGAAAAAACATTTCAGTGGGCATGTCCCCTACCATTTCTCTTTTGAATTCTGCTTTCCAATTAATCCATGCCCTGCCACCAAAATCAATACCAACCTGTGCTAAAGCATCATCCATCGGTAGTAAAAAACCATACCTGTATATTCCTTTTTTAGCGCCTAATGCTTGTTTAAAAGCTTCTCCTAGCGCTATAGCTGTATCTTCAATGGTATGATGCTCATCTACCTCTAAATCACCATCTACTTCAATTTTTAAATCAAGCCCGCCATGTTTTCCCAATTGATCGAGCATATGGTCAAAAAACTTTAAACCGGTGCTATTGTGGGTAGTTCCATTTCCATCCAAATTTAGGTTTATAGCTATTTTAGTTTCATTTGTATTCCGCGAAATAACTGCAGTTCTTTCAGGCACTATTAAAAATTTAGTGATTGCTCGCCAATCCTTAGTGCAGTAGGTTGCTTCTTCAAAATCATCGCCAATAAAGATTGATTTTGTGCCAAGGTTTTTAGCAAGTTGCACATCTGTTTTCCTATCGCCTATTACAAAGCTATTGGCTAAATCGTAATCACCTGACATATATTTATTCAAGAGAGCTGTGCCTGGCTTTCTGGTTGGCAGGTTATCTTTTTCGAAGCTTCTGTCAATTAAAATATCGCTAAAAACAATCCCTTCATTCTCCAATTGCTTTAGCATTTTATTATGAGCTGGCCAAAAAGTGTCTTCAGGAAATGCATCTGTACCTAGTCCATCCTGATTTGTAACCATCACCAATTCATAGTCTGCATTTTTTACTATAGCATGCAAGGAGGTTAAGCAAAATGGTAAAAATTCCAGTTTTTCCAGGGAATCAATTTGATAATCGGTGGGTGGTTCTACTATGATTGTGCCATCCCTATCTATAAATAAAATTTTTTTCTTCATTTCGATTTAAACTAAAACCCAAAAATAAAGAAAGAATTAGTGGATTAAAACACGAAAAGGTGGTGACAGGAAATTATTTCGTAATGAAAAGGGAATGTAAAAACCTGATTAAGGCTACCTATACTTTAATTCAAGGAGTAAATATTACTTTATTGTTAACGGAATTGATTAAATATAGACAGTACTAATCTGAATACCAACCTATTAACTCACAGTGAATTCTCAGTTTACAAATAGTTAGTAATGTAATAATTTGATAAACATTTACTTACTCTAACTCTACCACTTTTTTTATTTCTTTGATAAGAATTTAATAAATAAAATTATTATCGCGATTCTAATCTATTATTTCAAATCTAAACCTTATTAATCAAAAAAAGATGAAAAAAACACCTTTATTAACCCGTATTTTTATAGTGATTGCTGCTTTTACTGTTGTAGCTTGTCAAGATGAGCAATTTGATCAACTGAGTATAAAAAGTCAGAATAATATGCTAAACTCGCTCAGCTTTGAAAATGACCTGGTATTCCGATGGGCTCCTATTCATCATCAGGATGTAGATGCAACAGGTACCTATTCAGAGGGAGGGAAATCTGATTATATTACAGCAATTAATTATGATGGAGATTGGAATGCAGAAAATAATTGGAACAATGTTCCTGACGGTACACTTTCAGCGCATTGCTACTACTCAGTAGTAGAAACCAGTACTCACTGGTTTTTGACTTATGCATTTTTCCACCCAAGAGACTGGACTGACATTTTCTTTCTTTACTACCTGGATCAGCATGAAAATGATTTGGAAGGCATTGTGATGGCTGTCAGAAAAGATGGTTCTACTTATGGAAAACTAGAAGGAGCTGTTACAGTTAGCCATTCTGATTTCTTTTCTTACACAGCTTCAGGTAGTTCTTTCACAAGCGGGCAGGAAAGCGTAGATGGTACACTGCAAGTGTCCAGTTATAATGGAGAGTTGCATCCCGTTACTGCTCAGGAAGCAAAAGGACATGGTCTAAAAGCCTGGCCGCAGTACAAAATTGTTGGTGATGGAGTGATTTACTACCCTTCATCAAATGGAACGGCAGAAATTCCAGCTGGCAATTACGATAATTCTGTGAAATATAAATTAGTTAACATTTTTGAAAATGGAGGACTATGGAGCCAGAGAAATAATACTAACCTATTTTTCAACGTGGGAGGAGGATTTAAAGGAAACGATTTTAAAAGTGGTGGTGCTAATGCACCTTGGGCCTGGAATGACGGCAATGATGGAGACGTTCAAGGTGGAGAAATTGCTACAGATCCTGCAAAATTATTCGATATCTATTTTGACGGAACGGGCAACTTTTCAAGAACTTACATTAATAACCCATACAACTAAATCTGAATGGCTTTATCCCAGATGGAAGTAGCAGCAATTGCTACTTCCATTTTTACACACAGCTGAATTTTCTTAAATGAGCCTGCTTATTATTTACTTCATCTAAATTAAAGGAATCTTTTATTTATAATTCATCCTCTCAGCCACATTAGGCAATAGTTTATGAAAGCCTATTAGCAAAACTCTTCTATTACTAATAATCATCTTCCTTTTAATGTGAAGGTTCTCCTTAACAATAAATATTACCGGTTTGAGGTAATGCACTATCTACTTTAACAACTTGCTATTTATTGCTACTAACCATTAGATTTATGAAGGCTATTCTGTCCTTAAACTACGACAGAAATTATTTTTTCAAAAAAAGTCTAAATGATTTATCTGAGTTAAACACCACAAATACTGAGCGAAGAAGAATACAAAACCTGATAAAAATCAGATTTATTTTACAAAAAATTAGCGTCCAAAAAGTGTAATATTCAATTATTTATATGAACATTATTAAGCAAATGTTAAGTACACGCTTTTATACTCTAATAGCTAAGTACAAGCATAGAGTATTTGTTAGCATAACATCTTAATGAATTAAATCTCAATCCTAGGAGTTATTCTCAGAATTATATTCTGTATAATTCATACAAATAAGCCCATTCAGAATAATAATTCGTTCGTGTACTATCAAAATCATTACACTGATCTTACATTATCATAATAATTACATCATATCTAAAATAGGTATTATTCCAAAATGATCACACATCTTTGCAGAGTCAAAAATAAAATAAAAAAAAGACGATGAGAAAATTATTAGTAGCTGCATGTATTTTATTTTCAAGTGTATCAGCATTCGCAAATGATAATGAAGATAATTCAGTTGTTGCAAAATTTAAGGTGACCACCAACAAAACAACAAAAATGGCTAACCTTACTTTTATTCCTAGCACTGAAGAAAAAGTAACCGTAAAAATTATGGATGCTCAGGGTAATATTATTTTTCGTGAGCAAATCCTGAATAAAGAGGGTTTTATACGACCTTACAACTTAAGTCAATTAAATGGTGCTGAATATTCAATTGAAGTGACTGAAGGAAAAACTGTTTATACTGAAAAGATTTCTATTGGAACTGAAAAACTTGATATTGTATCAAAGAACTTGTCAACCAAAGCTAGTAGAATTAATGCTAATACAGTAGAATTGAAAGTATTTCAAAATGCCATTAATCCCGTAACTATTAAAGTACAAGATCAGATTGGAAATGTTATATATAAAGCTACTGTTAATGAAATGATAAGCTTCGTACAGAAATACAACTTATTGAATGTTAAAGGCGAGGTCTCTTTCGAGGTAAAATCCGGTTCTGAATCAGAAATAATAATATTATAAGAAAAGTGTTTGTGTGAATAAAATTTGTTTAGGTAACAGAGGGGCCCGCGAAAGCGGGCTTTTTTGTTTCTAAAAATTGAACTTCCTTAAAAATTCAATATTCTGTAAAAATAAAACTTAATGCTCTCCTCTCTGCTATAAAAAATAAAATCAGGCTTTAGCAAACTGGTTACAGCCAAAATTAGCTCCGGTGATGAATTCGATCGTTTTAGCATTTTTATCAATAGCTTTTCCCTCATTCAATACAGGAATGATAAAGTCTGGGTCGCTTTTTGATTCAATGTGGCTGAGCTTATTACATTCCCCATAATTTTCTCGTTTGGCTACTACAGGTGCCTGCGGCTCCCAATGATTGCAATTATTACAAGTACTTTCCATGGTTCTTATCTTTTAGTTAATAAATATCTAAGCGAATAAAAGCATGTTTTGTTGGGGTAAAAGCTTCAAAATCATTAGTTTATAATTAAACTAAATAGGGATAATTGAAAGTGAACAATTTTATTGATCTGAAAATACCAGATTATCAATTGTTTGCAATAGTTATGGTTCTTCCGCTACAATTTGTATTTCCAGCACACTTGCATTTTCATCATTAACTGCCCCGAATCTCAGTATTGCCCAGGCACCACGGGTAAAATCAGTTTGTTCTAAGATCGGTTTTACTATTTTAAATAATGACTCAGCATCAGGCCCGTACATATATAGTGTACCATCGCTCATATCCATATTTATTTCATGTGTATATATTCGGTCTTTTAATGGCCACATGGAATTCGCAAGATTAATACTTATCCTCATTTAACGTTTCTCAATCTTGCTCATTTCATGATAATCATAGCTACCAACACCAGCTCCATTGATGGCTGTTTCCAAACTTTGATCTAATTCATGTAAGGCATCAAGCTCCTCTTTATAGTAAAGAAAATGAACAGGAACAGAATGTTGTTTAGAGAAAGAAGTACTCATTTATTTTTTCATGATTTGTTTTTACATGCGTATTATTGAACTTGTGATATTGGGAGAAGGCTTTACGCACTTTCTCCAAAAGTCAGTAAGTTATTATCCGGATCAAGCAATGCAAATTCTTTCTGCCCCCATGGTTTAGTTTGTAATTTACCATTAGGATGGATTGCTACTTTATTGTTTAGGAATGCTTGGTACAACTCATCAATATCATTGGTTCTGATATAAACCTGTCCATAATTCTCTTTTGGATCAAGTGCTTTAAATTCGAAGAAATGGATTTGTATTTGATCTTTTTGAAGCATCAAGTAACCATCAAAATCGGCACTTCCCAATTGATGAAAGCCTAATTGATTGATATAATAATCTTTGGTAGCAGCCTTACTGCGCATCGGTAATTTTGGGTTGATATCAGTTAGCATATTACTTTTTTTGTCTAAAAATTTAAATTCATCCCTCAAAACTCATAATCCATTTCTACTTTAGAAATTCTTACTTTATACTGCTTGTACCATTGTGCTCTTCCCTTTTTCTGAGCTAGCAGATGCTCAGTATGTTGTTTCCATTTCCGGATAGATTCCAGATCTTTCCAATAAGAAACTGTGAGTCCTACTTCTTCTCTTGCACTTTCTATTCCTAAAAAGCCTTTCTGTTCACAGGCCAACTTTATCATCAATTCTGCCATATCGGAATAACCGCTTTCCACCTCTGTTCGGATGGAGGTGAAAATAACAGCGAAATATGGTGGTTTTGGTGTTTGAGCGATCATCATGGTAACGGTTATTCAGTTAATTAAACTCTATGGAATTCGTACTTGTCCGTAGCAATTTACTTCATTTTTGCTATATCAGAAACTTCACATTCTAAAAAAATCAGAGAAGTTCTCCATTAAATCTTCCTTACCTAAAAACTGATTTAACCTCCCCGAATGAAAAAGTGACTTAGAAATAATTTCCAAGTCACTTTTAGAATAGATTTAAAAAGATTAACTACCTAGAGGTTTATTAGTACTTACCGCAATTCGGTTCCACGCATTAATTGTAGTAATAGCTATGATGATTTGAGCGAAATATTTCTCATCAAAGATTGAAATAGCCTTATTATAAGTTTCAGATGTAAGCCCTTTTTTATGAATTAAAGTAACTTCTTCAGTCATCTGTAAGAGTACTCTTTCTTCATCAGTAAATAAGTCCGTTTCTCTCCATGCATTCAATAAGAATATGCGTTGCAGGGTCTCTCCATGTTGTATAGCTTCCTTCGTATGCATATCTATGCAAAAAGCACATCCATTTATTTGAGAGGCTCTTATTAAAATGAGCTGCTTATGTATTTTCTTTAAGTCGCTTTGCTGTAAATATTTTTCCAAAGCATACATTGCATTATATGCACTTGGTTCTACTGCGTCAATTTGAATTCTATTTTCCATTTCTTTATGTTTTTTGATATACACAAAGATATTTCACGCCAACCTGAAAAAACTTAAGCTGGTTTAAGATCGCTTTTTCTTCCTTATTTCACTTAAATATTCCGGTGTTAGTCCTAAAAATGTAGCCAATAGGTATTGCGGGACACGTTGAACAAACTCAGGATGACTATTTCTAAAATAAAAAAATATATCCTCTTTGGAAAAGTTGAAAATATATTTCATTTTCATGATGGCTGCACCGTAAGCAATTTGATAAACCTTTCTAAAATACTTTTCCAGTTCAGGATACTTATTTAACAGCTCCTCCTGCTTATCATAACTTATAAATAAAATTTCGGACTTCTCAACTGCCTGGATATAAAATTCAGTAGTACTATGGCGAAGGAAAGAGAGATTGTCAGTCAACCACCAATTTTCTATGCCAAACTGCACAGTATTTTCCGCACCTTTATCATTGATAAAAAACATGTGAAGGCAACCTTTTAAAACGAAATAGTTACTGCTGCATATGTTACCAGCACTTATTAAAGTTTCTTTTTTCTTCAAAGATTTAGATTCAAAATAACAGAGAATCTCTGAAAATTTCCGTTCGTCTATTTCAATAAACTTCTTTAAATGGTTGTAGAATTGCATGCTCATATTTCAATACTATGCCAACTATTACATTATTGTGAAATTATCATTATTGCCACATAATAACAACTTAAAAAATCTTATAAATCTGCTTTGTTCACTAATAAGTTAAATTATTGACTGGCACCCTTGTCACCTCCACATCTTCTTTATTAGTAGCATAAGCGACATACAAGTAATCACACCAAACCACACTTTTAGGATAGCTATATCCTACTCTTTTGTATTTGCCTTCAAACCGTAAAGGCTGAAGATCCTCCCCTCCTGCTCGTAGTAAAAACGCCTTATCAAATACTGAACCCTCTTTACTTAAGGTAATTACGAGTGGAAAGCGAGTTTTACTGCCGGAAGGATTATTCACCATAAAAGCTGTTCCATCTGGTAAATTACCAGCACTTTGCTTGGCCCGTGAATCCGGAGTATCAATTAATACAGGTTCAGTCCAGCTAACACCTTGGTCATAACTAACAGCTGCCAGTTTTTTAAAAGTGCTGGATTGATCGCGAAAAACCATTACTGCGGCACCATCTTTTCTATAAAACCAACTAGGTTCCAGCTCCCGACTCATGCCTTCATCCGCGGGTAAATTTCTCATAGTACCTGCTTTCCAACCGCTAATACCGAGCGGATCGTCAGTATAGTAAGGTGTAGCAATAAGGCCAGGTTGCATATGGAAGGCAGTGAGCAACCTGCCATCTGGTAATGCATGCAAATCTTGCTCAATAATTCCTGATACTGGTTTCCCGTAACTGTCGGTTACAGGCTTTGGTGCACTCCAATGCGTACCATCCGTGGAGGAAATATATTCAGTATAGCCTTCTTTGAATCCGCTATTTTCATCCGGCCAAACACAGAGATAAGCCACTAAGGTATCACCATTACTCCACCAGCCACCACTCGTGATAATGCCATTGTCCCAAATCTGCGCTAACTCCTTAGGGCTTTCCCAGTCCTTTCCATTGCTACTTCTACTGTAAAATGCTTGGGTGTCTGCACCGTCTTCATCTCGTGAGGAACTTTGCCATTGCGCATATAACATTCCTTTAAAAGGGAACACTACCACGCCATGGTTATACTTGTTATCATTTTTAACAGGAGAAAAAACAGTGAAGGTTTCAGCATCCGGAGCAAAAGACAAGCCTAGAGTTTCAGGTTCCTCTAAGTTGAATAGCGACTCTACTTTGAATGGAGCTTTGATATCCTGTGAAAACAAAACTGAGCGAAAAAACAAAAGAAGATAGGTCGCAATTGCAGTAGGCACTAGTTTAGATGGCATAAATTTAATGGTCTAAGTTCTTAGATTTGATGAAAAATAGCTCCTTCTAGCATAGAAACCAAAACAACTAATAAAATGAATCATAAAACTCCAAGAATTTGTTGTCCCTTTTTAGAAATAATTAGCTCTGATAGATCAGAGTAGAAGCTAAATCAAATTATTTCTCTGAGCTTTTTGTACTGCCTCCAGCTTTGAATGAACCTGCAATTTAGTGTAAATATTCTCTATATGTTTCCGCACTGTGGACGGTGACAAAAACAGATTTTCCGCTATCACGGTATAGCTAAGCCCACGTGCTAGCTGCTCCAGAACAATCACTTCCCTGGCGGAGAGATTTGTGTGCTCTGCACTTTTATCATCAAAATTGATGGGGTTTCGCAACAATTTTAGGGTTTTCAAAGCAATTGATGGATTCATAGCCGCACCCCCATTCAATGTTTCCACAATACCATTAAATAACATATGCGGATTAATTTCTTTTAACAAATAACCATCTGCCCCGGCTTTAATGGCATTAAATATATGTTCGTCATTATCGAAAACAGTGAGCATAACGACTTTAATATGAGGGTATTTTTGTTTAACTGCCCTGGTGGCTTCAATACCATTCATTTCAGGCATTTCTATATCCATTAAAATCAATTCCACATGAATTATCTCTTCTAATTTCCTCAATAATTCTTTACCACTTTGCACAGTGAATTTGATCTGAACCTCTTCAAAAAAAGATAATTTCTCTTTAAGAGATTGAATCAAAAAGCTGTTATCGTCTACAATCGCTATTTTCACTTTACTTATTTTTTCTGGCTAGCTGGGTTTCAATTATAAAGATACACTCACGAACACTCTTTCAAAATAGGGCAAATGCCTTATTTCTGCATGGGCATTATTAATTGCACTTTGGTTCCTTGTTTTTGCTTTATAATCGTCAAATGACCATCTATTTCAACTGATCTTTTTTGCATATAACCCAATCCATTGCCATTTCCTATTTTATCATTTTCTAAATCGGAAAGATCAAATCCTATCCCGTTATCAATTATCTCTACCACTATTTCATTGTTATTTTGAATAAAATTAACCACAATATTTTGAGGTTGTGCATGTTTTATGGCATTATGTACAGCTTCCTGGATAATCCTATATACATCAATACCTTGTAATGAATTCAATGCGGGGCTTTTCTTATTGCTTTTGAAATTCACATCCAAATCAATTCCCAGTAAGGATGCTTTGGCCGCTTCAATAAAATTGATAATACGCAATTTCAAATCTTCAAAAGTAATTTCATCCTTGTTCATTGCCCAGATGGTATCACGCAAATCGGTAATGGTGCTTCTGGTGAAGGCAGCAATACTATCAATTTTGGGATAGATAAATGCTTTATTGAATTCAAAATATTTTAAATTATCCAGAGATGAGATGATGAATGTTAATTGAGAGCCTATGTTATCATGTAAATCCTTAGATATTGCCAACCGTTGCTCCTGCAAGTTATTCTGGTTTTCAATTTTGATCAAAGCCTGCTTTAACTGATTTTCCTTGATAATTTGCTTATTGCGTTGCTTCTGTTGTTTATATACTATAAAGCCAAAAAGGGCCAGAATAAATGACAGGCCAAAGGCAGAAATAAGCCAATTAGTTCTGCTTTTAATTTCTACTTCCTTTGTTAGAATGTCGGTTTTTGCTTCAGCTAAAAGTTTTTCCTTCTTTTCTGTTTCAAACTGGATCTGTAGTTCTTCTATTCGGCTATTTACCTTTAAACTATTGCTGCTGTCCTTCATGTTCTGAAACTTCTCTTTCCAGAAATAAGCATTTTCATAATCAGTTAATGTGAGATAAGTATTTGCCATTTGCTCATAACAGTATTGCTCCAAGTGTTGATATTTGAATTGATTGGCCAATTTGGCACAGCGTTTAAAGTTGTCAATAGCTTCATTGAATTTTTTTTCGAGCACTAAAATTTCTGCTTTTTGTACATAGTTAACAGTAATCCCATAATTATCAGCAATTTCGTTGCGAATCACAAGGGAAGTGTCAAGGTAGGCTTTCGCTGACCTATAATCTCCCATTTCAGCATAAGTGTTGGCTATGTTGGCATAACTATATCCCAGGCCTGTACTATCATTCAGGTCTTTTTTAATCCACAAGGATTTATTTTGGTAATACAAAGCGCTATCAATTTCTCCCACCCTGTTAAGCACAACTCCATAGTTATCGTAAACAGGGTTAATACCTAAAGAATCATTCGCCTCCTCAAGCAGCTTAATGCTCTTTTGCATATACAATCTGGATTTCTCCAAGTTGTTAGATTTTAAATTGTAGCCCAAACCACCATAGGCAATGCCCGCTTTTACTGAATTACCCTGCTCCTCAAAGATTTTGATTGCCCTTAAAGACATAGCCAGGCTTTCATCCATTTGATTCTGATAAGCCTTCAACTGTCCCTGCTTAAAGATGACATCACCAAGAGAGATACTATCATTTAACTGCAAGGCTATCTGCTCAGCTTTTTCAAACAGAAATTGTGCTCTTTCCACTTCAGCAACAAAAGTACCATAAGGGATATGTGTAATTGTTTCAAGCTGCTTTTCTACAGGCAGCTTCCCAATAGATTGCGAAAGACTATCTAAATAAGAGGTTTTTGCCTGAGTAAATGCTGCAAGAGGAGCCAATAGAAATAGTATTATCCAATAGAATCGCATAGAAATTAGTTAAGAACAGCGACTAATATAAAGAAAAAAGCTATTTCCATCTATAAAAAAAACCTGAACCGAAAAATTCAGTCCAGGAATTATCTACTTTTCAATACTAAGCTTTGCAACCATCGGTATGACCATATACACTAATCAAGTACCTCAGCTACGTGATACTTAATAAATTCGCTACCGGCCAAATACATTCCCTCAGCATATTTTTTTCCGTCTGGTTCCAGCCATTTAGTGGTTTCGCTGTAATTATCACCTCTTATCATTACCACCGGATTCAGTAAAGTAGCTGTTGCCTGCGTTTGGGTAGAAAACGCCACTATTTTTTCCTTTTCAAGTACCCCATTAATTTCTAAATCAGATTTCATTGTACCAGTATATTGAGACTCTGCACTTCCTCCTATTTTTAATTTCCCTCTAGTAAAGTTCACATAGCTGTTGAGAGCCACCGCTTGTTTATTTTTATCTACCAAACTGGTAAGACCTGCAGATGTGTTTTCATCTGTTATATTGTAAAGGTTGGCTAATCTGTAATTTATAAACAACTTCACTTTGGCTTGGTTCCCCACGTTCCAGTCGTTACTCACGTAAGAGAATACATATACCAAAGATACGTCTGCCACCAAAGCATCATCCAATTCCTGCGACAGATTCTGAGGGGTTTTATCGAATCCAGCTAGCTTGGAGGATAAGGCATTTCTATCCTTATAATAATAGGTATAACCATTGGGGATTACAGATAAAATCCCAGTCATATCGGTTTCAAATACGGAGGGGCCTACCCCCTTTTCCCAACCTTTGTAAGTATCCGTTTTAGCTGCCACTTCAGCGGAAATAATTTCATATCCTTTGGCTTTCATATCAGCGATAAACTCTTTGTAAAGCTGGTCAGCTTTGGCCTGTATAGCTTCTCTATCTAATGTAGCCAACCCGACTGCTGCTTTGGCCTTGGCCGCATTCTTTACGCTTCGTCCAAAACCACCGGCTTCTTTTTTATCAACCGCTTCTTTGTATATTTCGAAGTTGATGTTGAAACTGGCTATATATAATTTCTTCGATCCATCATTCAACTTTTTACTTTTATAGCCATCGTCTTTAGGCTCAAATTTGCCCAAATCCTGTGCTTTTAGGGTATATATTGAAAGTAAGGCTAAAACAAGTATGCTAATTTTTTTCATGATTTTTGTGTAAATGGTTATCTCACAAAATTGCTTTGAAAGAGTATCTAGTTCAATAAGGCAATTGCCGTATTTTGGAGTTAGGGTTTTAGGGAGTGGTTAGACAAATTTTCTGAAAAAAAGCAAGATAATTCTATCTGTCATTTGCTTATATGATAATCCGGAAAGAATTTTGCATGATATCCCCAATCATTTCTATTGATATGGGTTTGTTTTTGAAATCGGATATATTGGATATATTATCAGATCTTGTTTTATCATCCGGGTTTAGAGAGCCGGTAAGCATGATAATCATCACTCCTCTTTTCTGGAGATTTTCTAATTTTTCATATTCTTCCAGGAATTGCCATCCATCCATCTTAGGCATGTTTATATCTAGGAAAATTAATTCAGGTTGAATAAAAGTGCCGTCAGATGCTCTGTTATTTCTGTTTCTTCAATAAACATTTTATTAAGGAAAACCATACCCTCATCATCTTCAACTAATAATACGCATTTCAGTTTTTTCTTCATTCTTTCTTTTAACTTGGTTGTATGGTGAAATAAAATGTACTGCCTTTGTTAATTTTTGAAACCACCCCAATTGAACCACTATGCAGTTCAACAATTTTTTTACTCAATGACAAGCCAATACCTGTTCCTCCATATTCGTTTCTGTTGTGAAGTCGCTTAAAAATCACAAATACTTTCTCTTTGTCTTTTTCTTCAATCCCTATTCCATTATCCTGAATGGAAAAACGCCACATTTTATCTTCTTTGATGGCTGAAATTATAATTTTAGGAATTCCGTCAATTTTTCTGAATTTTATGGACAGAACCTAAGCCTGCATCCACATCTTCACTGTATCATTACTGCCGGAGGACTGAGTAAATCTGGAAAATGGAAGGAAAGCGAAAGCAATGGCAAATACCTTTTTCCTGTAAAAGCGATGAGCAAAGTATTCAGGGCAAAGATGGTAGCTGCCTTGAGAAAAGAAAAGGTGCTGTCAAAACAGGAAGCTCAATAGCTTTTTAAAAAGAATTGGGTGATTTTGTGTAAACAGCCTTTTTATGGTCCGCTGCAGGTAGTGGAATATTTGGGCAGGTATACTCATAACTTTTCCCGACCCATCGGGAAGATTGCTATAAGTAGCCATAGAATTATTGATAAGGACAATGACCAGGTAAAGTTCACAGCAAAAGATTACCGAAAAGGCGGAAAAATGGATATAATAGCCTTAAAACAAACTGAATTTATCAGAAGGTTTGCTATGCATATTTTACCAAAGGGCTTTACCAGATTCAGGCACTTTGGTATTTTATCCGGTGGTTTTAAAAAGGAATATAAAGCCATAATAGACGATCAAATCGGAGCACTGGAAATTATTATCATTGGCCATGTCGAAACATATTTGGCACTGTGCCCAACCTGCAAAAAAGGAAGACTTCAAACAGTGGCTGTTTTTGATCGAAGAGGACCACCTCTTCACTGGCTCAAAAAATTACAACTACACTAAAATAAAACGGCAACGGGCGTAACGGGAAAAATATGTCTAAAATGATCTGAAAAGAGCAAAAAACAACTCTTAAAGCAACATAAATCCCAATCTTCATTTAATGAAGCTTAAAAATACTTGATTTGAATACTTATCCCAGCTTAAAAGCAACCTCTTTTAAGCCTTGATAGTAAACTCCATCTCTTCGGTTTACCGATAAGGGCGCAGCAGTACCTAGCAGGCTACTGATTCGCTCAACACTGCATTTCCCGCTCGCAGGACAGGTTATGTTAGGTTACCGCTCAGACGGCACAAGCTGTGCTGGCTAAATGAATGCTTAGTTGTTGTGCTTAGTTTTTATTTAATTTAAAGCTGTTGAGTATCTTTTCGCCTGTCAATTTGTAGTCGTCAAATTGGCTTTCTTCGCAAGTCAATGTCAACACAAAAGCTTTATCTCCAACTACCCAATAATATTGTTCAAATTTCAAATTAAAGTTCCCTTGTTTTCCTGTGTAAATTACTCTATGAAAGTCTAGGGTTTGTTCAGTAACACGTGTACTCTCAATTATTTTTCCATTTGTGATCATAGTTTTTATTTGACCTTCTGAAATTTCAACATATCCGTCAAGGTCCAAATTGTATCCTGTTAAATCTTGAACAAGAAGATTTACATTTTCTTTAAACTGGTCTTTCTGAGAAGTAAGCGGGCTAAATAGTATAAAACTTGTACCCATTTGTCCTGACTCATTAATTTCCCAATCCTTTGGGTAATCAATTGAGTAACTGTTCTTTTTAATAGTATTCCAATCTTCAGTCTGTTCGTATGCTGATAGATTGAGTGTGAGAAAAATTATTCCTAAGGTTAATAGTCTATTCATTTTTTGTTTTTTCAATTAAGTTCAACGCCACTGTATAAATTCGTGGCTGATTAAAAGTATAAAAATTTGCGTAAACTACCGAGGCAATCCGAACCTTAGATTTACTATATTGTATTATTTTAAGAAAGGAGGTAGAATAGTAAACCAGGCAATCCGCTAGATAAAATCTAGAATCCTTATAGGTACTATTCTACTTTTTAAGTACTCAAAACCTCAATAAGATATTAGTCTCGACTATTAAGGTCATTAGGAGTGTACTTAATCCTTTTATTTTTCATCCTTAAAAGTAAATCTATGAATTATTCTAATTTTATTGGTATTGATATCAGCAAAGCTAAAATTGACATCACTACTTTAAACACAGATGGTGAACTCAGTCACTCAGTTTGCACCAACAGCTCTAAAAGTGTTATTGGACATTTAAAGTCACTTAAAAGAAATGGCTTTGATATTGAAAACTGCTTGGTCTGTGCAGAGTTTACCGGACTTTATATTTTCTCCTTAGTGGAAGCTTGTAAAGCTATGGCTATTGATCTGTGGATTGAAAATGCTGCTCAGATCAAACACCGTTCGGGTATCTCTAGAAATAAAAATGATAAAATTGATTCTGAAAAGATAGCCATTTATGCTTCCCGATTTAAAGACTTGGTGAAATTATATAATAGAGATGATGAAGTTATTGAAGAACTCAAATTTTTATTAACTGAAAGAGATTTAATCTTAACAGACAAAACCAAATACACTGCTCAAATCAAAGATCAAAAAGGACATGTTCCTGACTCTTTCTACAAAAACAAGGTCAAACGATATAAGGCGATTATTAAAACGCTTGTCTTGCAGCTTAAATCAATACAGAATCAGATTGATCAACTTATAAGTGGTGATGATAATCTAAAACATCAGTTTAACCTATCTACCTCAATAACTGGTATAGGAACACAAGCAGCCATACAAACTATTGTGGCTACTAGAGGATTTAAAGACTTTTCAGATCCTAGAAAGTTCGCTTGTCACGCTGGTGTAGCTCCTTTTCAATTTATGTCGGGCAGCAGTCTAAAATCCAAAGCAAGAGTTTCTCAACGTGCTAATAAAAAACTGAAGCGAGTCTTTCATATGGCTGCCCTTTCAGCCGTTCAGGTTGATGGCGAATTAAGAGATTATTACAATAGAAAAGTGGAAGAAGGCAAAAACAAAATGCTAGTTTTAAATGCGATTCGGTCTAAACTCATTCATCGATTATTTGCAGTTATTCGCAACAATCAAAAATATGACAAAAATTACCTAAACTCTCTTGCTATATCCATAAGATAAGGATTGGCTTATTAAATTAACTTTTACCAATAAGTAAATCCTGTGGATTGCCGGGCTTTCTACAAAGAGCTGAAGGAAAAATAACCACTAACAGCCATGATTTATACAGGATGTTGTGGAACGTTTATCTTTCCAAAACGGCCTCTAAAGTTTTCTCTCGAGTCATTTCTTTATCCTTTTGAATTTCCGAGAACAGCTTATTTTCAACTATACTTTCAAATAAATAATTAGGATTTTCCACATCACTCCAATTAATCGCTCTTAAGTTTAAAGTATATTCTGATGATTTTAAAGGGGAATTCTTACCTCCAAATGTTAAAAAAAGTTGAATCTTATTGGAATGATGATTTAATATTTCATTTGGGTTAATTTGTATCCTTTCTGAATAAACCTCAGGGGCGCCAAAATGCAATACATTTATTATGTCTTTGTATATTAATTGATGACCATTCTTAGAATACATGTGTGAATGATGAGCCAGCTGACTTCTCATAAAAATACCTTGAGGGCACATTAATCTATAAAAAGCGTCTTCCTCATTTTGTAATTCAGAAAAATTAAACATATAGATTTCTATGTTGAGAAAGTAATTTGTCCCATTATGTTCTATTCTGGTCGGTTTGATAAAGCATTCAATTTGCGGGTAAGTTATTTTGTTAAACAAAGCATCTATTAAGTAATGAGGTGCTGGCTTTGTTTGTCCATCCAATCTCGCAAAATATGTGTTTTTAAATTGATGAGGACTATAAGTACTCTTTTGAATTTCAAAGATATAAACATAATTGCCTCCATTTTCAATTCTTTGAAGATTAATGCCTATAGGTAAAGGGGTGATAGAGTCTGAAACCTTATTAATAAACCAATCTTTTTCTTTTAGTTCAGGAACTAGGGCTAAATCACCTGAAAAAACTTTTTCTTGCCTAGCTTCTACTTCGCGTCCTTCTGGTGCTCCCCATATTAGAATACCTCCATCTGAATTAAGGAATGCGCATATTCCCCTAATAACACCTTCTAAATTCTTATTAAAATTCCCATACAAAGCTGAAAATGATTTAAATTCAATATTATTAGTTTCATCTCGCTCTTCTTCAAAGAAGCTAGTTAAATCTTCATATGTTAATTCTGTAAGGTTTTTACCTAAATTGATTCAGAATAATTCATTGATTCTTTTATTTAACTTATGCTCCACAAAAATTCGCTACGTACACCTAAAAGCACACATAGCAGCTTATATTTTTCTACTAACCGACAACAAACGACTGTAAACGCTTACAAACATTTACAATCGACTAAATTTTGATTATTCCCGATTCACTCACAACATAAATCTTTTCGCTATCAAAACATAATTATTCATCGAAAAGCATAGTAAAATACCTATATGTAGGTAGTGAGATTAAAAGAATAATTATAGATTAATATGTAAAGTGCAAATTTACTATTCGTTTTCAGTGAATTTTGCCGTCTATAGGCCAGATAAATCTTAAAATCCTCCCTCTCACCTTATCTAAAGCATTTCGTGCTTAAAATGACTAAGCATCTCTAAAAAATTTGCAGAATTTGTTCTTTTTGATCGGGAATAAGCTCTGTCATTGGGGCTCCGAAACTATGTTTTTCGTTGAATTCAGCTAATTCATTGTCTTCTAAAGACATTATAGAAAAGCTGGTCGGCAACAACCTTGATATAATTATCATCTAAAAAATAAGCGTTTTCTTCCATCACTATTTTCTAATCGCAACAGATTGATAGCTTGAATCAAAATTAGAGGCTTTTACTAATTAAATATTTAAATTATCGGTTAAATATTTGTCCTAAAATAGATTATCTAGCTTCTGAATGATATTAATTACCGTTTGTGCTATAGTAGTTTACTTATTTGAATCCACATTTCTTAGACTTTTTAAAGCGTATTCAGCATCTTTATTTTCAAATGCCAATATAGACTTAGCATTGATAATTAGATACTTTTCCGTACTATTATCATCATTTTTCATTTCTATAGTAATATATTTACTACTCTTCAGATGAAAAGAGGAAATCCGTCCTATTTGATCAAATGCATAGGACTTAGCCACTCTGAACTGCTTTTTTAGTACTAGCTTACCATCTTTGATTCTAGCATCGCTGGCGTAGCTAAATTGATAAATAACAAACCCTACTAAAAGTAAAAATAATAAAACTCCTATGACCATTCCAAAATGGAATTCCTGCTTTGGAACTACTAACAATACTATTGGAATAGTACTAATTACAACCAGTATTCCTCCGTAAATACCAATATTTGTCCAGCGGGAAGATAGTTTGATTTCTTTGTGAGTAATCATATTTAAATTTTTAAATTAATAGTTTTAAACTAAAGTTAGGTATCAAAAACCGGCTTCTGATATCTCAAATTTAACTTTTTTCAAATCGGTCGCAAATATTTATCAACATTCAGAAGTTGGCGCTCACCAATTTTCCTCTTCAAAATCTTAAAAATAAATCCTTTTACCCAAAACCCTCCTTAGGTAAATAAAAACACTTCAGAATTGCACTTCAATGAATGGAAAACATCGATTGAAGATTATATACCTCTCCTACTTTTCTGTCTTTTTATTGTTACCAAACGACTTATCCGGGTAAGGAGGCGCTGCAGGTACTTCCCTCGGATCTTCTTTAATTAATTTCTGCAACAGCGCAATCGCTGCATCCAGTTGTGCATCCTCACCATTGAAGGTAGCATGGGGAAGGTTATCTACTTCAATATCTGGCACAAATCCATGACCTTCTATCAACCATTCTCCATTTTCGCCATACACACCATTCATAGGAGCTCTTGCTAAACCGTTATCTGATAAGGTATTGGAACTGTTGAGCCAAATTTCTCCACCCCAGGTTCTGGTTCCTATGGTGGTACCCAGATCTAGCTTCTTAAAGCCATCAGCAAAGGCTTCCCCATCAGAATAAGTGTTTTCATTTACAAGAACTACCATATGACCCCTAAAAGCGTAAGGCATATTCCAATAGGGTTCGCCATCCCTACCTTTCCAATACATCCATGCTTTTCTCAATAGCTTTTCTAAAATGAAACTGTCTATATTACCACCAAAATTATAGCGCACATCAACAATGAGGCCCGATTTGTTAAAAACAGGATAGAATTCTCTGTAAAATTGACTCAGGTCCTGGCTCCCCATGGCCCGTAAATGAAGGTAGCCAATCTCATCTTCGCCTTTTTTCTCTACTTCAAGTCGTTTGCCATATTCCCAATCTCGGTACCGCAAGTTATATTCGCTGGATAGTGGTTTCACAATAATATCTCTTGCGTTTGTACCCCGTAGTAATGACAATCGCACCTGACTTCCAGCCTGGTTTCTGATTAACTCGCCCATATCCACTGCTGCCAATGCCTCTTTTCCATTCACTTTGGTCACTATATCACCCACTCTCACATCAAGATAAGGATCATCCAAAGGAGATTTTTCATCCGGGTAATCAGGATCAGCTTTGTAGATATAATCTATTTGATAGCCTCCCTTCGCAACATTTCTGCTGAAAATAGCACCCAAACTGGCGACAGATATATTTTTATCATCTGTTCTCTCATCTCCTCCACGCACACTGGTATGGAGAGCTGAGAGCTCCCCTACAAATTCACCAATAAGGTCTGATAGCTCATTCCTAGTGGTCACCCGATCTACAAGGGGTACATACTTAGCATGCATGGCATCCCAATCTACACCGTGCATATTTGGATCGTAGAAATAATCTCGTTCCATACGCCAGGCATCTGTAAAAATCTGCTTCCAATCCTCTTTAGGCTCAATTGGAAAACGCCATCCACTCAAGTCAATTTTGCTATCCGATAAATCGGAAACCTCTGAGGTGCCTGCGACCAGCATATAATAGTTTGAATTCTTTCTCACCAGCAACTTTTTACCGTCTCCGGTCAGTTCGTAGCCGTTGACATCACTCACCATCTTTTTAAGCTTTACATCCTTATTGTCGATTTTCACAAATGACAAATGACTTTTAGCATCTATTCCGGTTTCACTGGCAATTAAGTAGAGCGCTTGCTTGTTTACTTCTAAACCACTGTAGTTTCCTGCCTCTATAGGTACTTCTGCTATTCGTTTTTGAATGCCTTCTTTATCGATAGTGACTATTACAGCTTTGTTATCGCTGGTATTTTTGACTGACTTATCCGGCTCCGTTTCGTTTTTGTTTTCTTTAGCTAATTCGTCATGCTCTCGAAAAGGAGACCTTGTTCCTTTTTTTAGCGAAATATGGTACACTTTTTCACTTGCATCAAAATAGGGCTCTGGTTGTCGAGTTCCCCATGGGCTTCCAACTAAGGACGTAAAACTTCTATCGGAAAGAAAATAAATAAACTCACCATCTACGCTCCACTTCGGGCTGGTACTATTGGCTCTATCTGTGGTGAGATCAAATGTAGAATAGTCTGTAACATTATACACCTTTACTTGTGCCATCGTATTGATAGCCACCTGAACAAATGCAAGCCATTTACTGTCGGGAGACCAGGAGAATTGCCCGCCACCTTCCTGGTTAGACGAAACCTTTTTACTCACTCCGCTGGCTATATTGAGCACATACATTTGGTTGGCCAGGTCACTGTAGGCCATCCACTTTCCATCAGGAGAAGGCACACTTTCATATCTCAGGATTTGGCCATCTTTGGTGATTTGCTTTTCTGCTCCCATTCCGTCAGACTGCAAGCTGATGAATTCAAATTCCCCTGTTTCATCAGAAAGAACATACATTTTGCTTCCGTCAGAGGAAAATACGGCATCCCTCAATCGCACCTTTTTCTTGTCGGTGAAAGACACAAACCTTCCAGTTTTTACAGGAGCAACAAAAACTCTTCCTCTTGCCGTAATGACAATCCTTTCGCCATCTGGTGCTGCATGTACCGAAGTGATATACTGAGTAGGGTTATCCTCCCACTTCACCCTGAGCTGGTCGAGATCTGACATCAGAGTAATCTCTATTTTTTTGGTTTGACCTGAAGAGATGTTGTAATGCCATAGATCGGCACCCATTTGGTAAACTATATTACCTGCTGACACATTGGCAGAGCGCACATCAAATTCCTTATGCTGCGTATGTTGAGTCAAGTCAGCTCCCTCCTCATTCATCGACCAAATATTCATAATACCATCTCTGTCGGTCATAAAATAAACCCTACCTTCAAACCACATGGGGTGATGACTTTCTCCAGGATGATCGGTGGTTAATTTAATAGCTTCTTGCGTACCCTCCGTAAATTTCCAAATTTGTCTGGCAGTACCACCCTGGTACCTCTTAGTCACATTGCGGTGATAGGCAGGGCGCACAAAAAATACGGTGTTGCCTGTATTGTTAAAAGCAGCTTCACTTGCCTGAGCTAACGGTATTCTGGTCTTCTCTTTAGAATTCATATCAATTTGTACCAATTGATTGTCCGGCACTTTAGAAAAGGCCCGGGTTTGGTAAACCAATTGGCCATCCGGTGTCCAGGTATTCATAATGGAAGGATCACTTTCATAAGTCCATCGGGTGGGCAGGCCACCTTCAATGGGCATGGTGTAAATTTCAGTTGGCCCTTCGTAACTGGCAGAAAATGCCACTGTTTTTCCATCGGGAGAAATTGAAGGGTTCATTTCGTCTTCAGCATGGGTGGTGAGCCTTTTGGCCAAGCCTCCTCCTAATCCAATAGTCCATAAATCACCTTCTGCAGAAAATATAATTGTTTTTTCGTGGATGTCGGGAAACCTGTAATACCCTTCAAAGCCCTGTGCTGAAGCATTTAAACAGAAAAATAAACTAATAAAAAGAGTAAAAAGGGTGTTAGGAAGCGATAATTTAAAAGTGCTGATCATACTGGTATATTAAATGGATCTAGTGAAGGATGCATCAATCACCGCATTATTTCGCATTACTGATCGAAGTCCCTAACAAGATAGCACGCTATTTTAATATCACAAAACTTTCATGCTTAAATGAAAGTAAGAGGCAATTGTCTATTAGAGTTTATCCTCCTTAAACTCACCCAATCGTATCTAGCAGTATGCTCGTCAGAAATACTTAGTATTACTTGGGTTTCATCAAAACAGTTGATAACAGAAACGGATGGAAAAACCTCTCAATTCAAAGAACTTCTAACAGTATTTGGCAGGTTTTTTAGTTTGCAATTACTATTCTTCGAAGTACTTTATAAGCTGTATTAATTCCTCACTTTCAATTATTTGAATATTAAAATTGCCAGATAATTTCGCAAATATCAAAAAAGATTTGGCCTCAAATATTTTGTTTTTATACCTTACCACACCTTTTGCATCCTTTTGAGCCTTTACAGATATTTCCTGAGGCGGAGTTTCATTAATTCCATAGTCCCAAGTTTTATTTATGAAAAGTTGATCACGGTCAAATTTTAGCAAATTGTTTGACAGGATATCTTTTGAACTTGAGTTTTTCAGAAGGCTAACTAATCCTTCTTGATCCTTCGCCAATGCCTTTCCAAAAATAACAAGAGAATCAAGCACAATAGGGATATCCGCATCAACATACATTTTCGACCAAGAATCTTGCGATGAATATTTTATTTCTGTAATAACAAATTGTGATCGTTCAACATTTAATATACCACCTTTGTTACCGACTACAAATTCTTGTTCTGATCCTCCATTAATTGATAACTTATGCTTTCCACTCTTAATAACGATGTTTGCATATTTATTAGTAGTCGCAAATGGCTTCAGTGTAACAGTATCGTCAAGAATAATTATATTTGATCCAAGAAAGTTATTATTTACTTTTACATTAACATCTTTTTTATTTTCACATCCAATAATTAAGATGAGTAAAAGACAAACTATCATAGTGTTTCTCATAATTCTAATATAATCAATAACGTTTAAATAAGTGTATAATACTGACTTTCTATCCGCAATTATAAAGAAAACTAATGTTCCCTTTTACAAACATCTACAAACTTCGTCCCATCGATATCCTTATTCAAGGTTTTGAAAGTAGCTTCCACCCTTAACAAATCCTAATGATTCATGATTACTCTGTTCCATATTTACATCATGATAAGACATTCGATGGTCTGGTTGAAGTTTCTTCATTTCCAGGTTTTAAGATGAAACTACAAAATCCAATACCTGCTTACTATTGAAAATCATAAAAGAAGCGATGAGATTGCTCCCATCGCTATTAAGATCGAAAGTCGGTTTCTGTAGGATTCTATTTTTTTAACCTCTAAGATTTTCCATTTCCTTAACAGTAGCATCTAATTTATCGAAGATGTGTCCATACATAAGTCTAACATCAAATTTATAAATTTGCCTAGAAAACAGGAGCATCAATAATGTCACCACAGCTGTGAAGACCCATGCCATAAGAGGAACATCTCCTATAAAACTGATGCCTGGGAATTTCTCTGCCACTTCATTGACCAATTCTTCCTGATGAGTCCAGGTAGAAAAAATCATACTCATGGCGATCAAGAAATAAATTGGATATGTAAAACGGATCACATTTCCATTTTTTAATAGAATGGTTTGCAACCAATTTTGAAATGACTTTAGGTATTCATAACTATTTTGTCCGGTTTCGACAGGTTCAATCCCTTGAATCTGAATTTTACTAAACCAGGCAGTTGCCAACAATAATGCCGATATAGCAAGCCCTTGCCACAGTGCATCCTGAAAAAAGTAGACGATAGGAATAACAATAGCCATCCCAATAATTAACTTCAGGTTGAATTTCAATCTACTTTTTATTTTATCAACAATATGTTGTGACTTCTGGTCGTATAACTTGTTTATTTTAGGCAAATCCAATGCCCCCTCCGCTAAGAAGCCTTCTTTCCATATATTTTCAATTGAATTTTTCATCTATAATCTTTTTAAGTCGTTCTTTAATTCTTTTTATTCTTACGCCAATATTGTTCGGATTTGTACCCAGAATTTCAGCGATTTCTTGTTGTGGTTTTTCCTCTAAGTAGAGGAGAATGACAGCCCTATCTACCTCCGACAGGTGTTTGATTGCTGTGTATAATTGATTAAGCGCCTCATTCTCGAATGCTTTGTTGCTCACTGTAACTGAATCTGGCAGAACATCAGAGGTGAAATGAATAGGCTCATTATTTTTCTTCTTCTTCAATAGTGTCAAACATACATTCAGAGAGATTCTATAAATCCAGGTAGTCCATGCGCATTGCTCGTTAAAGCCTTCTTTGCTTCTCCATATCTGCAAACAAACTTCCTGATAGTAGTCCTCAAAATCTTCCTGAGAATTGGTATAGGCCCTACAGATTTTTACAATGATGGCTGCATAGGGCACAATGGAAGAATGATAAAAATCGCTACTCATTAGTTTTGCTTATTGATCCAGCTTGAGACGGTTTCAAGCACTACTGACTCCATGGTGGTCTCTATTTGCGCATACTCTTCCATTGCACCTGTTTCACAGATTTGAAATAAGTGATTCATACTTTCAAATTCTTTTACAGTCACTTGTGTGTTTCCTCCTGTGAGCAATGCTTTTTTAATGACCTCGAGGTTTCCCGAGCCTACCTGAACATCTTTCTCT
This sequence comes from uncultured Cytophagales bacterium, assembly GCA_963803685.1. Lineage (GTDB taxonomy): Bacteria > Bacteroidota > Bacteroidia > Cytophagales > Cyclobacteriaceae > Marivirga. The sequence goes on along the minus strand of CAWDNW010000001.1, from coordinate 3,666,255 downwards.
CCGTTAAGTGCCAGCACTGGACATTTAACTTTTGCCAAAGTTACTCTTGGATCGTAATTTATAAAATACCGCAACCATGGCCTGGTCAACTGGGTGATTTGCCTCTCTATGTATTCTTCTTTGCTCATCCCTTCTATAACCACTTCATTTTTTTCCAGCTGATTATTAATGTAAACTTCAAGCTTATTTCTTAAAGTTTCCATATCCTCCCCATTATTTTTGATCAATTCAAATATACCTTGCATTACGGTCTTTTCATTACTGATATCCTGCTCATCTGCTCCCTGCAACTTCCCTAAAAGCTCAATTTGCTGAAGAGAAATTTGCTCTCCCGGCACTCCTGGACCTGCTAAAAGCACCATAAAATTCAAGGGGATCTCAACTGCAACCAGAGGTGCTATCAGGCCTCCTTCGCTATGACCAATCAGGCCTATTTTAGCTGGATCGATGTCGTTTCTGCTCTTTAGATAATTGATGGCAGCTTTCACATCGTTGGCAAAATCGGCACTGGTAGCTTCATTATGGTTGCCTGTAGAGGCTCCAAAGCCACGATCATCATAGCGCAAGACTGCAATTCCATGGCGTGTCAAATGATCTGCCAGCACAAGAAATGGCTTGTGAGTCATAAATTCTTCATTCCTATTTTGAGGTCCTGAGCCTGAAATTAAGATGGCTGTCGGAAAGCCTTTCTTATTTTTGGGCAGGCTGAGCGTACCTGCAATCTTTACTTTGCCTTTTTCACTCATAAAACTGACCTCCTCAGTATCGTATGGATAGGGCTCTGTGGGCTCCTGAGGTCTCAGGATTTTCTTTTCTGCGATGGACTCTCTCGCGAGATCCAGCTTAAAAGACTGGTTAGCCTGATAAAAGTTGCCCACGATTTTATTGTCAATAAGCTTCGCCTTGTATTGTGCCCCTAAATTTGGCATTTGCATATCTAACTGAGACGAGTCAAAGTGCACCATATTAACAGGCATATCAAAAGCGTTCTGGTCAGGGCTATCCATGGTGGCTGAGTAACTACCTTCATTATCTTCAATGTGGAAAACAAGTCGAAGTTCCATGCCCTGTACTTTTAAGACACCATACCAGTCTCCCTTAATTTGTTGGGAAGAGGCTAAAAACGGAGCCATTAGTGTTAGAATTAATAATTTGATCTGTCGCATAATTTTATCTTTTCTTTATTAGTGGCTGTTACCAGATAATCTTACACTTCAGAACCTATTTTTTTTATTTCTTCTTTTATACTAGATGCAGTAGTAATTTAGTTCAGGTCTTTTTGCTGCTTCATTATATGGTCTTTCAGATGTATGAGGATAATTATAAAAGCTTCTCCTCACTCATCAGCGATGCAAAAATCTAATACGAATAATAAAATAAGCGCTTATGGTAAATTCCAGCAAATCAGCGAGAACATTTGACTATTTATCAATCTAGAAACCATTAAATGGATATTGGGAGAAATGAAAAGCTTGTCTGACCGTGCTTAATAAACCGTGGAATTTCAGCAGTTTCAGTTTCCAAAAGTAAGTCTTACTAATGTTAGGAACTTATTTTAATCACAGTTTATAGTTATTATTCAGTTAGCCAATAGGTGTAAATGCCAAAATCAACAGCTGCTAATTCCACAGCAAATGAGTTTTATGTGTTTTTAGGGAATGTCTTTTTAAGTTCATTATAGAGTTCTTGTAAGTGGAAGTGTCAGATGTAAAAAAGAATAGCATATTCTTATGAGTTTGATATGTTCTTTCATAATCAACTACTATTTCATTATCGATTAAATAATAGGTACCTTTCCTATCATAAGAAAGGGTACCGCAACTTGCATTGTAGCTGTGTCGAAAAGTGCTGTCAGAATACAGCTTCAAGTGTTCCTTACTATTAAATGGAAGTTTCTCTCTATCTAGAGAAGAAGCTGCCAAATCCTTTCTTGTTTTTCATATTCTGTAATAATAATTGGCGTACTCTGAGCCATCAAATTAGCGGATAATGTGAAGGCCAGATGTAAAAGAAATAGTTTTAGACTCATGTGATCTTTTATTCTCTAACATTCAGTTTAGGTACAGTACCGGATTAAAATCAAGTTACCTTTGGAATAACATTGTACTGAATTAAAAACAATTGCGATTCAAGTTTGCACCAAAGCGCTAATGTTTTTATTCATTGTTTTACACCATTTCTTTCCCCTTCCAATCGATTTTTAAATATGCCAGAGCATCTTCCAAAGCCTTTTTTGACGATTTAGGGTTGAAATCTAATTCTTTTCTTGATTTACTGATATCATAATCTTGTTTTAAATCATAAAACATATCTAAATAATGTCTTTGTAGTAAAGGTTCTTTACCTGAAATTTTACTACTAAACTCCATTAAACCAGCTACCGAATACAATAAGCATTTTGGCACTTTTTTCGGCATTTTTAACTTTAATTCGGGATATAAATCAGATGCTATTTTCACACTTTCCTGTAAGGTGGTGTGTTTCTCGTTTGATAGAATATAGCGTTCTAAATTCCCTCCTTTATTCATTGCGTTATATGCACCTAAAGCAACATCTTTTACATCTACCCAATTTAAAGTCACATTTGTATCTACGGGTATTTCGCCATTTAAAACTTGTAATACAAGATTATTAGAATAACTTAATTTGAATGCTTTTGAGCCAATCATAGCCGATGGAAGAATTAAAACAGTTCTGATTCCGTATTTTTCCCCCAGTTCTAACGCTAATTTATCTGAGTCATTTTTAGAGTTGTAATACCAATTTCTTCTGTCTTTATTGTATCCATTATCTACATTCGCTGGTAATTTCGTGAAATCTAAGCTGGCTACAGAACTTACATATACAATATTTTTTATGCCACATTCTTTTGCAACATCAAATACATTTTGAGTTCCTTGCATATTATTATCATAAATCTCCGATTTAGGATCCTTAGCCCACATGTTAAAATTTGCAGCTACTGCATACAGGTTGGCAACTCCTTGAAATGCTTTTTTTAGAGATTTTCTTTCGGTAATATCTGCTTGTACCACTTCACAATTTAGTCCAGCAAGAGGTTTTTGATCGTCAATGTTTCTGACAGTTGTTCTTACTTTTTGGTTTTCTGAAAGTAATAATCTAACCAGGTTGTTTCCTAAATGCCCGTTTCCTCCTGTTACTAATGAAATTTCGTTGCTCATATTCTTCAATTTTTGTTTGAGCAAATCTCGTTAACTTTTGAGGGTTCAAAAATAACATTTGTTAGATAGCAATCTGTTTTCTAATGCGACTTAAAGACTGAGGTTCCATACCTAAAAAAGAAGCTATATTGTCAATGGAAACGTTAAGAGCCAATGTAGGGGATTGATTAAGAAACTTTAAGTAACGCTCTTTGGCTGTCAAGATTTGAAAATCTTTAACGCGCTCTAATTTGCAATTTAAGTGTTCATTGGTGACATCTTTTACGAATATCCCCCAAAATTTGGCTTCATTTTGTAAAATGTCAAAATCTGGTTTAGATATTTTTATAAGGTTAGAGTCAGTAATGGTTTCGTAATAGTCTAAAGCAGGTGTTTCTGTTATAAAGCTATCTAAAGATGCAAAAAAATTGTTCTCAATCACAAGATGTTGTACCACAATCTTTCCATCAATATTTTGATACCCTTTTACGATCCCACTACTTAAAAAATAAATATATCGTTCTACTTTCCCTGCTTTTAAAAGAAGTGTTTCAGCAGAAATTATTTCAGAAACAAAATGTTTTTTGATTAAGTCAACCTCTTTTTGAGTTAAAGAGATTCTCGACTGGATGTATCTTAATAAGTTTTCCATTGTTGTTTTTAACGCCTGTATAAAACCTATTTATCTATACAAGCTATAAAAAGCTAAACTAAGCAATTTATGCGGTTCCCACCAAGGCACTCAGCCAGATTAAAGTGATGTCCATATGCAGTAGGTCCAGTGGGTCGGTAAAAACCAGTCGGCCCGATGATGGCAATTACCAAGATTGATAGCTACAATGCCCCGCCTGCCTGCCGGCAAAGGCAGGTCCGCTCATTGATGAAGTTGCCACAAAGTGAAAGCATAAATTGCTGGCTGGTCACTGCTGAGTTGGCTATGAAGTGTGGAGCTCCACAAGAAATAAATGAAAAAAGAAGAAGTGAGTAAATTATCCTGTAAATATAAATTCTGACTAACGTTTTTTAAAGTGTTGAAATCCAATCATTTGCATTCTATAGGTTTTTATTAATTCTTTCAATTTCTCTGCTCCACCGTTAGATTGCGAAGTCAATGGCTTAGCTATATGGGGAATTACATCTAACGCCACTGTATAAATTCGTGGCTGATTAAAAGTATTAAAATTTGCGTAAACTACAGAGGCAATCCGCATGATTGGCTTATTAAATTAATTCTTCACCACTAAGTCAATCCCGCGGATTGCTGGACTATTTACAAAGAGCTAAAGGAACAATAACCTAAAAACAGCCATGATTTATTACAGGATGTTAGCAACTGCCTATTTTAATCCAAATAGTTTAATTGTATAATCAAATAATTCTGTTCCTCCAGATTCACCATGTCCAGGAATTACAATTTCTGTTTTTGGATATTTCAATTTGATTTTTTGAACAGTTTCAGACCATTTGTCTGTGTTTGCATCTCCCAAATATCCCTTGTTAGCTCCAAATGTTTTAATCAAACATCCGCCAAATACAGCATTATTTTCTGGAAAATATCCTACGACATTGTCTTTTGTATGACCTTCTCCAAAATATTCCGCATACACCTTTTTGCTTCCAATATTTAAAGTGAGACTGCTATCAAAGGTTATCAATGAATTAGTGAATTTTTGACCATTTCCCTTTAATAAATCAGCGGTTAGTTTTGAAGCATATATTGGAATGTTTCGTTTCTCAAACTCCTGTATTCCACCAACACAATCTTCGTGAAAGTGAGTTGGAATAATTGCTGTTATTTTAGTTTCAAGTTCAGTGATAATGAAATTTATTAATTCGACCGATCTTTGGTTGTCTGTTGGTGTGTCAAAAACGACTCCTTCATTTCCATTAATAACTAACATTCCGTTACATTCTACCTTTCCGAAATCGTCCGTATCTAAAAATGAGATATGTTGATAGATATGATTTGATAGCTTCTTAATTATCAAATTTTCGGTTTGATAAATTGTCAAACTATCAATGGATTGTATTTTCACATTTTCAGTATTCGTATTTTCATTTTTCAGATTTTCTTTTGATGACGAGTCCCTGCAGGACGAAAAAGCTATTATAGTGATAAGAAGGAGTATTAAAATTGGCATTGTCATAAATATTAGTCGTCTATTCCGCATCTGTTCTTGGTTGCTGCTAACATTTCAATAGGCGGACAATTCCGCCTATCTGTCTTATGATTTTTAACTAACCGACTACAAACGCTTACAAACCCTTACAAACATTAACAAACTGGTTTGCATCGATTAAACTGTTTACAGTCACCTAACTTACTCTCTACAAATATTAAATCCTAACAAATGACATAAGCGCACCAAAGCGTGCAATAACTAGTGTGCCTGACAGGGCAGTGATAGTAAAACTATTACTGTCCAATAAAGTGCAGAATACTTGAGCTGATACTGTACATCAAATGTAGCAGAAAGTTAAAATCTGTCAAGTTGCCTTATTACTAGCCATCAAATGTTTTATTTCTTCAAAACCACCATCACGCGGCTGTTCCTGACCTTTCTCTCTTCCGTAATGTTACTTGCTAAGGGGCAAAGTTCACCTACTCCCTCTCAAGACAACTGCCCTGTTACTCTATAAGATTTGATCAATTCCGCAGCAACTGACTGAGACCTTTCCTGCGATAATGTTAGGTTTTAATCAGGTGACTTGGAATTATCAGTATGGCTTATAAGACAAATATTTTTCTTACTAAGCTTTCAAGTAGGAAGCGATTTCTTTTAAAGAACTGGCAGATTCAGGATTCAAACCTGATTTATTTAGGTCGAAATAAATTCAATAATAGGTGATTTGCCGATCCTGATTTTCTGTAGTATTTTATAATTCTTGTAGTTTTGAAGGTTTAATGGTCAGGTTTTTTATTTGTGTAACCATAAAACGCATTTGTTACAATTTCACTATTAAGCTTAATTGTGTTATATAGTAACCACTAAAAATAGATAATTCTTGCAAAATTTCAATCTCCCCCGTGTTCCTTTTTTGGAACTTTAATTTATCAAAGTACAGTTCATGAAAGCATCAGTGAACGTATCCAACTTAAATTATTTAAAAAATACTAGTTACAAATCAATAACTTTTTTGTTTTCTACAGAGATCTCGGATCCTTCCGCCAACATCACCGAAACGGGTTCTGCTGAATTGAGAAAATCAAATTCACTTCCATAGACAGCAGCAAAATCCACATCTATTTCATAATTGTTTACGCGGTAAATATCCCACTTGGGGTGTGTTACCTCATACTCATTCGAGCGATGATCATTCACTTTTGCATAGCCCCAGTAATGTTCTGTAATAAATTCTGTTTCGGTGTCGGGTTCCAGCACGAACTTTTCTGTAGCTGCTTCTATTTTTATGCTATTCCATTTTGAACCTTTTTTCCATTTGTACTGCACAGTTCTCCCATGTTCCTCATCAGTCCAGACGTGTTGCATGGGCAAGGTTTCATAATTTTCATGATACATTGTATTGGCCACAAAGGTTAAGGCAGGTTTCGGAACAAGTTCTTTGATAAACACCACTCCTCTTTTCCATATTCCCTTCTCTAATCTTTTCACGTAAAACCTTAAATTTACTTCCTCAAAATTGGTATGGAAAGGGATTTTGATTCCCAAAAGCCGCGTATTCACAAACATAAAACCTACAAGGCTCACGTAGCAATTTCCTTTCCAAAGATCTAAATCTGTTCCAGCAGGCAAATACTTTTTCAGTAGGTTTTGATCAATTATATAATTAGCAACGGCTAATTTCCTCCATTCTGCAGTAAGAAAGCTCATATAACTTGTTTTTTTGTTTGAATTAACTTCTCTTTCCAGTTAAATTTAATATAAAACTGCCATTTCTTTCCAGTAACTTAGTTTATTTTAAATTTCACACATTTGAATGTTGGCTAAAACAATTTTTGTGCTTCCGTTGCGATCAACCACTTCTGAATTTGCTGCTATGGATTGGTTGAAACATGTCTCTAAAATCGGCAATCATAATACTAATTACCCAGAGTTACCAGTCTCTCTGACTGGCCCCCTCGGCAAACACTTTCTCCTGTTCATGACACCATCTAGTAAATTAATGATCCAATTATAGTGCAAAAAATAGCTACACTATGGCTATTAGTAGCAAAACAACCTTAAAGGTTATGCTTCCTATCAATTTTCACCTTCCAGAATAAGTATACTGTGGCAATATTTATACCTACAAAAACCCAAAGTACTGGATAGAAATAAAAACTTATATATGAACCTCCACTAGGTATTTCAATAAAAGGCACCGTAATTAATGCATCTAATAGTAAAGCTACCACGACCATTATTATTCCCAATAGTAGACCATTATGCTTATTTCCATCTTTATAATAAAGGTATGCACCAAATAAAGAATATGGAACAATCAGAATAGCTACAACCAAAGCCTGTTGATTGAGTGATTCCTTGATTACAGGAATAAAGGTTAAAATCATAAATGTGATGGAAATTAAAATCCACACCACACTCCCCGAGAATACTGCTCTTAAATATTTCATTTGCTAAGTACATTTAAGAATTAGTTTCATGAACTGGAGCATTCCATACTCCGGTTGCTGCCGTTGAGTTTGCATACTCGGAAAAGTCAGTTGCCTTTCTTCCTAATACTTTTTCAATATCGTGGGTTACGTAGGCATTTCTTCCGTCTAAAACCTCGCTGAAAAGGTAATTTACTAACCAGATATGATCTTCAGGCAATTGGTATCTTTTCAACAATTCCACGTTTTCTTCCAATGTCAATGACTGAAACTGAATATTTCTACCACATGCCTTTGATATTTCTTCAATGGCCTCAGGTATTGAAAGCAGTCTTGGACCTGTTAAATCGTAAATTTTTCCATTGTGTTTATTATCCAGAAGGGTCTGCACTACCACCTCTGCTATGTCGTCTGCATCGGTAAAAGGCTCTAAAGTTTCGGCTCTAGGCAAAGCAACGTGGCCTGCAAGAATAGGCTCCAGAAATACACTCTCACTAAAATTTTGGTTGAACCAGCTGGCCCTGACAATAGTCCACTCCCGTGCTGTGTCCATTACAATCTGCTCACAAACTTGCGCTTCTTTTTCTCCTCTGCCCGATAGTAGAACCATTTTTGTTATACCATTCTTATGGGCAAGAGAAGTGAATTTTCTGATAGCATCTACCGCTGAAGGGATGGCCAAATCTGGTTGAAAAGTGATATAGACAATATCTACATATTCTAAAACCTTTAACCATGTACTTGAGTCTTCCCAATCAAATGCCGGAGATCCTTTTCGTGACCCAATCCGGAGATTAGAATAGCCTATAGTTTGTAATCTGCTAACTACCCTGCTGCCTGTTTTCCCAGTTCCACCAAGCACTAAAATTTTTCTTTGTCTCATAATAAATTAGTTTTTTGAATAAATTATGAGGTAAAGTTGCAATGCTTATAACATTAACCTTTGTTTTAAAAGACTTAAGATTTGTTCAAAAAAAACTGTTGTCTGATTTCACTGGGTCGAACACCAAATTTAGCTAGAAATACATTTGAAAAAGAACTTAAACTATCGTAACCAACAATCCAGGCCACTTCCTGAATGCTGTCAGTACCCGTACTTAATAGTTCATAGGCTTTATTTAAACGCTCTTCTTGCAAATATTTAAATACAGGCATTCCAAAAAGTTCTTTAAAATTCCTCTTTAATTTATTATTATTCAAACCTATCAATTTTGACAACTCATTGAGGGAAGGAGGGTTGGAAATATTCTGCTGCATAATTTCTTTAGCCCTAAATAGTTTTTCTCTATCATCAGTGGTAAGGTTTTCCTTCTTATCGGTGGCAAGGAAAGCAAAGAAATGAGAAAGCAGCTCATGGATTTGGCTTTTCAGAAACATATGCCTGGTATTGCCTGTATATTTACATGAAACAATTTTACAAAAGGCATTTTGCATATCAGGGGTCATGTAAAACTTTGGACCTTCCACAAAGTCGGCTTGAGGGTTAATCAAATCGGGTAAATGTTCATGGAATATTGCCTGTTCTTCTTTAGGGAGTATATGTAAATATTTTATTTTCGAAAAAATACTGATTGATTGTAAAGGTTTATCAGGTCCTATTTTATGAGAAAATTCTACTTTGCTATTTCCAAAAAACGAAATAGCTAAGCCTGTAGTGTTAGTTACAATTTTAGTCTGATTTTGGTGCTTAATTTCTAATTCCACATTTCCTGAACTATAAAAAGCAAAGCCAACAGCATCACCATCAATTTGACATTTTTGAATAAAAGTTTTTTCGGCATTGGACTGCTCTATTAAAACTATGAAATTACTAATTTCCAGAATATCAGTTGTCATTATTGAGGCGCTGTACTTTTAATCCAGCAAAGTTTAAAATACGTTAATCATTTAAAAATATACAGTCAAAGTAAGCATTTTCTTAGTAAAAACCTAAATTTTCTCTATATGCATTATCGTATAAGCAACCTTACTTTATCATTGTCGCAAAAAAAAGATGTATTTATTTAGAACTTAACATTTTCCATTCAACTGATGCGAGAAAATTATTACTGCAAATTCTCATCCAAAAAAGCATAAACCTTATTAAAATGATCGAGAGGTGCAGTATGACCGCCGTTCAACACAAGGTGCTCAAAAGGATAAGCAAAATTGTGATTTTCAAACCTCATCATCATCTGCTCTGACATATCAGTGGCTGGCCACTGATCATCATTCTTACCGGACATGATTAACACTGCACCATTGATATTTTCTACAGCAATTTCTGCTCTTTTTACAGCTTCTTTATCTTTGAGCATGATGCTGTGGGCTGCAAATAGATCACCTTCCAGCGCCGGTGAGATAGTCTCCAAAGTAGCCGGAACATAGGAAACCTCTTCACCATTATAAGTCCATGAAGAAGTATTGGCCGACCAGGTGAGAGCAGGAAAACTTACATTGGATGTAGACATGGCCACCACGGCTTTAAACTGAGGATATCTGCTGGCTAAATTTAAAACTAATTCCCCACCACGGGAACCTCCCATTAACGCTATCCTTGTTTCATCAATTTTTGGATGCTGCGCCACTTTTAAAACTGTATCTGCAATAGCATTCAATGATATTCTGTCAAGAGACTCAGGAATTCCATCTGCTCTAAAATAAGCTACAGACATTATTGCAAAGCCTTGAGTCATTAAGCTATCCCGCTTTTCCTTCATGTAATCACGTGTCCAGTCGTTGCCCCCTTCAGCGCCTCCAAAAACTACCACAAGTGGATACTTTCTCACTATTGAATCTGCTTCCTGTAAATACAATCGGTAACTCAACTTACCATGATTTTCAGAAAGTGGGGGCACATAAGTAAACAGGAAGATAATTCCTGCGGCCAACATAAGAAAAATGACTGTCGCGATAATGAGTATTCTTTTTTTCATGGGTCAGATTTAATTTCTCACAAAGCTATACATAACTATAACCAATACTTTTGACCCAGATCAAAAAATGGTTTCTTTTCTTAACCTGCTTAAAGTTTCTTGAGCAATCCCTACATAAGAAGCCACCATCCCTAATGGAATACGATGGTACATATCGGAGTAGGTTGTTAAAAAATGCTGATATTTCTCTGCGGCAGTTGTAAATCTTATAGAAGCCAATCTTTCCATAATATATCCAAACGTGCTTCCCATATCCATTCTGGCATATTTTTCCATTTCTGGGAAATGCTCAAATAGATAAACAAGGTCTGCAACATTGAGCTGCCAGGCTATGGTATCTTCCACAACATCTATATAATACTGATCAGGTATTTGCAGCATAAAGCTTTTAGGTGAATTCATCCATTCATTCTCGGAGCAGAAAAACTCAGTAATTTCTTTCCCATCCTTCAGGAAAAATAACCTCATAATTCCTTTTTCTATAAAAAAGCTGCTTTTACAAACAGTATCCGCATCCAATACTAAATCCTTTTTCTTAAAGGTCTGCCTTAGCATTCTTTTCTGAAGCGCTACTTTTAATTCTTCAGATAAGGGAATGTACCTCGCAATAGATTGAAAAACTGTATTCATGCCTTAACTCATAAGTATTACATTTATAAAGCAATATACGCTTTCAGTCTGATTGTTGATGACATTGTAACACAATATAAATCGCGACAACACTACTCGTTCAAATAATCCTGCGTATTCACCATTTCAAATTTAGGACTTCTCTGCATAAACTCTCTCAAAAAGGCCGTATGCGCTGCCCCCATTAGAATAAAAACTCTATCTTCATCGGTCATTGGAATCCTGTTGAGGTTAGAAAAAATTCTCATATTTCTATTATAAAAAATTGCTGCATTGTCCGCCCCTTGAAATTCATCTCCTATACCCACATATAGTAGTTTATCTGCATTGCTCATAATGGAATTATCAAGATATTTTGACTCATTCATAAACCTGAGCTTATCCGCTAAAGTTAAATTATCGAAATCCTTCTCCATTGCTGCCATTTCGGGAGCATCATTAAAGGGCTCGTTGGTCAATTGCAAGTAAGTTTTTGGATCAATAGAATTAACTAAATCAGGACTTCTTTCTATGAAATCCCCAACACTATAATTATAGCCCATATGATTATCTATGCCGTAAATTGAATCTATGCCACTCAAGCGAGCCACTTCAAAAGCCAGCATACTTGTTTCTCCAAGATCCGTCAATAAAGTGCCGGGATCCTCCAAAAACTTTTTATAGAGTGCATTAAGTGCTTCTTGATTTTCTGGGACTGATTCAACACAAATAATTGTAGGCTTAAATCTGGCCATCATATCAGCAATCTGCCTCACCTCTTTTTGTGCTGCTTCACTTTCTTCATCAAATTCTGTTGTATTTGCATCTGAGGAAGAACCAAAATGAAATATGCCCATATTAAGGACTTCGATTTTGGAGGATTTAGTTGACTCTTTTGCAGCATTCATAATATTTGCAGGAGTGGGGTTACAAGCCGAAATTAATAGAAGAAACAGAAATGACATTACATGTTGAATTTTCATAGAGATGATTAAAGTTTACTTTATAAAGTACTAATTGAATTCTATCTTACGCTCTTAGCACATCTCACAAAACCAACTCCTCAAACAATTTATCCAAAGTCTGTTTGGCATTAGCAGTATAGCCCGGATGCACCTTCGAATGCTGCAAAATAGTGCTCCTGGTAGCAGTTATCCAACGGAAACGAGAAGCTTGGTCCAACGCAGCAATAGGTCCGCCTTTTGGAGTTCCTTTACATATTTGCTCCATAGCTTGGAGGTTCTCACAGACTAACTCCAAATCTATTCCAGGAAATATAGATAACAATCGCTGATCATCCAAGACATATTCTATTTCTAAAAACTGCTCTTCTTTGCAGTACAGCATAACTCCTACATTCACAAACTCTTCACGTTCCACCCTTGGCACAACGCGAATTACTGCGTAATCAAATAGCTTCATTCCGTGCATTTTCGGCTTCTTTTATGAAAATATCTGAATGTTGCATTCGCTTTTGCAAAAAAGTAAAGTAGGCATTGCGGTGCTCCTCCTTTGTCTCAAAAAGGCTCTCCTCTTTTAGCCAGTCTTCCGGAATTAAATCTACGATAGCTGCTACTAAATCATTAGTCAAAATCTTCTTGCAAAATGAATCTACATCATGAAGCTGGGTAGCTTTTTGGAGTAAAACATGGTTTTTCACCAAAGCAAAAGGAGTCTTTATATGGGCTTGCCAGTTACTCCAATTATGATGAAAATACAAAGAAGCACCGGGATCAATCATCCAAAGCTCTTTTTTCCAAATCAGCATATTAGTATTCCTATGCGTTCGATCTATATTGGTAAGCAGACAATCCAGCCATAGGATTTTGGAAGCCACAAGAGAATCCAAAGTGGTGACAGTAGGGTCAAAAGTGATGGCTCCCGAAAGATAATGCACCCCTAAATTTAGTCCCACACTGAATTTCAATAAATCCTGAATTTCTTCATCGCCTTCACTCCTTCCAAACCCTTCGGCAAGGTTCATAAAAACAAGTTCTGGTACTTGCATGCCAATGGCTCGGGCCAGCTCTCCTCCTACCAAATCAGCAATCAGAGCATTAGTACCTTGCCCTGCTCCACGGAATTTGATGACGTATAAAAAACCATCATCAGCCTCCACAATGGCCGGCATGGAACCGCCTTCCCGCAATGGAGTAACATAGCGTGTTACGTTGACGGTTCTTAAATCTATATTTTTGGTATTCATTATTTTATAAATATGCAATAAACCATATGTAAATCAATGAAATCTATTTAAATTCAAATTTAACACTTTTTCATCGTGCCGGAAGGGCATGTACTTTTTGTCTTGACACAAAAAGTAAGCAAAAAAGTCAAGGCTGTGAAAAAAATAGCTAAAATTTGATTGATTAGATGGAAAAATATAAACTCACCCACCCTTTGGGTGGGCTCAATCAGAATGTTTTTCTTTTCACCTAATCCCTCAAATTTCTTCACGCATTTTGTTCAAGGCCATTTCCACTATTTGTAAATTATCTTCAAGAAATACTTTCAAATCATGCTTTTCGCATCAAAATCGCTTAAATTGCCTACATAAATAATAAACCCAAACAATTATGCATGATGGAAGAAATAGAAATCAAATAAGCATTGGACTGGAAGTGGAAGTTGTGCAAAAGCAAGACCAAAGAACAGGAGATTTAACAAATGGAATCGTTGAGAAAATACTTACCAAGTCAGCCTTTCACCCACACGGAATAAAAGTGATGCTCGAAAGCGGAGCGGTTGGAAGAGTGAAGGAGATTTTAGAGTGACAATTCAGGATTCTTCTGACTATTAGAAACCAATCATTAATGAATTAAATTTTGACAAAAAAGCTTTTCTAAGCTAAATTCATGCAAAAAAATTATGCAAACAGAGCAAAAAACCTTCACTTTGAAGCCTCATTCTCGTGGATTTCACCTAATTGAGCGAGAAATTGAGCAGAATATGCCTGAAATTCAAAAATTCAAAGCTGGAATCGTACATATTTTCATCCACCACACTTCTGCCGGACTTACACTTAATGAGAATGCTGACACCACTGTAAGAGGTGATTTTGAACGCCATTTCAATAAAATGGTGCCCGAAAATGCATCATACTACCGACATACCCAGGAAGGACCGGACGATATGCCCGCTCACATCAAAGCATCGCTTTTAGGAAGCTCAGTCAGCCTACCCATTGCGAATGGCAAATTGCTAACAGGAACATGGCAAGGCGTTTATTTATGCGAACACAGAGACAGGGCGTCCGGTAGAAGATTGACTATCACAGTGATGGGGGATTAAGTACAGGATCTTAGGCTTTAGTAGCAACTTGCTTATCTTTTTAAAAGACGCAATCGTTTGAAGAAAAATAATTCCCTCTTTACTATTTGAAACCACCAAAATCTTATTTACGTTTGACGCGTGATTATGAAGTTTTATATAAAATTTCTTTTTGCCATCATTTTTTTAGTGGTTGGCAACTTTGCCCCACTCAATGCAGATGCATTTCATGAGCTGAATAATCATTTATCGTCTACTACCACCCAGGAATCTATCAGTTATTCAACTGATGGCAGTTGTGCTAGCTTCAATATTTCTTCTCTTCCGACAAATAAGAAAAAAAGCATTCCGGAAAAGGATGCTGCTGAAAAAGAAGAAGTTGAGGAAGAAAACGAGTCTAATTCATCTAAAAAATATCTGGAAGACATACACCAGGTTACTTCACTTCTTTACTCACAACTTCTTAAGCAATTTTTTATTTGCAGCAACAACCGCTTAAGCATAATTAAGCTTTGCCCTTACATTTCTCCTGAATACCATTATCTCCTTTTTCAGGTTTTTAGAATATAGAAATTCCTTCATCATAGCCTCTATAGGCTAATAGGGGTAAGTTCTTTACCTAAAGTCAAATGAATTCTTATTTTCGAACAGATCACCTTTTGCTTCCAATTTGAAGTAGGCATAGCTCTCTGCTCGAAGAAAAGAATTCCTATCACTCAAAAAATTAATAATTTAATAAACTGATGAAGAGAATTCTCATAGTAATCAGCCTGTATGCACTAATCTGCAATACAAGCTGCGAATCACACAAAGAACACAAGGTAGAAGAAAGATCTTTTCCTGTCACAAACGCACTCAGAATGGATACCACTATTACTGAAGTGTTTGTTTGCCAAATCCATTCTATCCAACATATAGAACTGAGAGCTCAGGAAAAAGGCTATCTGGAAAATATTTATGTGGATGAAGGTGACTTTGTTAAAAAAGGCCAATTATTATTTCAAATTATGCCACGACTTTATGAAGCTGAGTTTCAAAAAGTACAGGCGGAAGTTAGTTTCGCAGAAATTGAATACCAAAACACCAAAAAACTAGCAGACAGCAACATCGTGGCTCCTAATGAATTAGCCATGGCTCAGGCCAAACTACAGCAGGCCAAAGCCGAATTAGCTCTTGCCAAATTGCACCTGGATTTCACTCAGATCAGAGCACCATTTGATGGCATCATTGATAGGTTTCATGTCAGACTGGGAAGTTTGATTGATGAAGGCGAACTATTAACTAACCTTTCAGATAATAGTAAAATGTGGGTTTATTACAATGTGCCTGAGGCAGAATACCTTGATTATAAAAGTGAGGTACAGAGTGATGAAAAGGTTAAGGTATCATTGATGATGGCCAATAATAAGCTTTTTAAATTTCCTGGACTTGTTGAAACTATAGAAGCAGATTTTAACCCTGAAACAGGGAACATTGCTTTTAGAGCAACATTCACTAACCCTGATGGATTATTACGGCATGGTGAAACTGGCAATATCTTAATGCATGTACCACTGAGTAGTGCCTTATTAATTCCTCAAAAAGCCACTTTTGAGATCCTGGACAAAAAGTATGTGTATGTCATTGACAAAGACAACTCAGTGAAATCCCGTGAAATCACCGTTGGTGCGGAAATGCCACATCTTTACGCAGTTACTTCAGGCCTCTCAGAAGAGGATAAATTTATGCTGGAAGGTTTAAGATTAGTAAGGGAGAATGACAAAATTCTTACAGAATTCGAAGAGCCGGCCTCTGCCCTAGCACATTTACAATTGTACGCGGAGTAATTCAAATCGCAAAACTGAAAATTCATGTTTAAAAGATTTATACACAGACCGGTTTTGGCTATTGTCATATCGGTGATTATCGTATTTGTAGGATCGCTGGCCATTAAACAGCTGCCTATTTCACAGTTTCCTCAGATTGCTCCTACCACAGTAAGTATTTTCATAGCTTACCCTGGTTCAAGTGCCGATGTATTAGTGCAATCAACCCTAATTACACTGGAAAATGCCATTAATGGCGTACAGGATATGCGTTATATGGCTTCCGATGCCACAAGTGCAGGTGAGGCTACCATTAATATTATTTTCGAGCCGGGTACGGATCCCAATCAGGCAGTCACGAGAGTGAAAACAAGGGTGGATCAGGTAATGCCCCTCCTGCCGGAATTAGTTCAGAGAGAAGGTGTAATCATTACACCTATTCAACCTAGTATGTTGATGTATGTTAACTTGTATTCAGAAGATGAAAGTATGGATGAAAAGTTTCTATACAATTATGCCAACGTACAAATGATTCCTGAAATTAATAGAATTAAAGGTGTAGCAAGAGCCCAAATTTTGGGTAGTAGAACATACGCCATGCGTATTTGGCTTAATCCTGATAGAATGAGGGCTTACAATATTTCTATCGAAGAAGTAATGGAAGCAATGGGCGAACAAAGCATCGTGGGTAGGCCTGGGCGGATAGGACAAAGTTCCGGTATTGCTGCACAGTCGTTGGAATATGTTTTAACTTATAAAGGAAGATTTAACCAAGCAGAAGAATATGAAAACATCATTATAAGAGCCAATGCTGAGGGAGAAAGTATTCACTTAAAAGATATTGGAAGAGCTGAATTAGGGAGTGAATTCTTCGATATTTACTCTAATCTGGACGGTCATCCATCTGCCGCCATTGTGCTTAAGCAAAATTACGGAAGTAATGCAAGTGAGGTAATAGCAAATGTTAAGAGCCAGTTGGAAGAAATGAAAGCTTCTTTTCCTCCGGGAATGGATTATAAAATAAGTTATGATGTCTCGCAATTCCTGGATGCTTCAATCGATCAGGTAATCCATACTTTAAGAGATGCTTTTATATTGGTAGCGCTTGTGGTATTTATCTTCCTTGGCGACTGGCGTTCCACGCTTATTCCAATTTTGGCGGTGCCCTTATCGCTTATTGGGGCATTTTTTGTCATTCAATTTTTTGGTATGTCAATTAACCTGGTGACACTTTTTGCCCTCGTGCTGGCAATTGGTATTGTAGTAGATGATGCTATTGTGGTGGTGGAAGCTGTTCATGCTAAATTTGATGAAGACCCTAAAATAACACCTTACAAGGCAGTGCAGAAGGTTTTGGGTGAAATCAGCGGGGCCATTATAGCTATTACAGCAGTAATGGTTTCAGTTTTTCTGCCTATTTCATTCATGAGTGGCCCTGTAGGTACTTTTTACCGACAGTTTTCAATCACTATGGCGAGTGCAATTGTTATCTCAGCCATCATCGCTTTAACACTGACTCCAGTACTTTGTGCCATGTTGCTCAAGAATCATCATGGTAAGCCCAAAAAGAAAAATCTGTTAACTAAATCTTTGGATGGTTTTAATAGAGGATTTGATAAAGTAACGGGGAATTATACAGGATTACTGAAAAAAATTGTCACCAGAAGATGGTTAACATTCGCTATTTTGATCGCTTTTGGCATAGGAATTTTCTTTGAAAACCAGATCTTACCTTCAGGATTTATTCCTAGTGAAGATCAGGGTACCATTTATGCCATCATACAAACACCTCCGGGTGCTACGCTTGAAAGAACCAATGCTGTTTCTCAAAAGCTTCAGAAAATATGCGAAGAAATAGATGGTGTGGAATCAGTCTCATCCTTAGCAGGTTATGAGATCATGACTGAAGGAAGGGGCTCAAATGCTGGTACTTGCTTAATCAACCTCAAAAACTGGTCTGATAGAGAGCATACAGTGAAAGAAATAATGGAGGAGCTGGAGGAGAAATCGCAAGGTTTAGGTGCCGTTGTTGAATTTTTTGAACCACCAGCTATTCCCGGTTTCGGATCTTCAGGAGGTTTTTCTATGCGTTTGCTGGATAAAACCACCAATACCGACTATCATGAATTTGATAAAATCAACCAAAAGTTTATGGATGATTTGGGTAAGCGTAAAGAATTAACAGGACTATTTACCTTTTTCGCAGCTAATTACCCGCAGTATGAATTAGTGATTGATAATGAGCTGGCCATGCAAAAAGGCGTGAGCATCGGTAAAGCGATGGAGAACCTTAATATCATGATCGGAAGTACTTACGAACAAGGTTTTATTCGCTTTGGAAGATTCTTTAAAGTTTACGTTCAGTCAGATCCAAAATTCAGACAATTGCCCTCTGATGTGCTCAAACTCTTCGTGAAAAATGAAGAAGGAGAAATGGTGCCTTATTCTGCTTTTATGAAAATGGAGAAAAAGCAGGGACCCAATGAGGTTACACGGTTTAACATGTACAATTCAGCCGCCATACGTGGACTACCAGCACCAGGCTACACCACTGCCGATGCCATTCAGGCCATTCGTGAAGTGGCCACACAGACTTTACCAAAAGGCTACGATATCGGCTGGGAAGGACTTTCCTATGACGAATCAAATAGAGGAAACGAGGCTTTATATGTCTTCATCATTGTGCTGTTCTTTGTGTATTTTGTGTTAGCAGCTCAATACGAAAGCTTCATTATTCCATTGGCAGTAATCTTATCTCTGCCTGTCGGGGTTTTTGGTTCCTTTATGGTTCTAAAAATGATGGGACTTGATAACGACATCTACGCCCAGATAGGGCTTATCATGCTGGTTGGTTTGCTGGGTAAAAACGCAGTGTTAATTGTGGAATTTGCGATCCAAAAACGACAAGAGGGCATGTCTATTAAAGATGCGGCCATTGAAGGAGCAAAAGTTCGATTTAGACCAATCTTAATGACCTCTTTCGCATTTATTGCCGGTTTAATTCCTCTGATTTTAGCGCATGGCGCAGGAGCTATTGGAAACCGAACCATCGGTGCCTCGGCACTGGGAGGAATGCTCTTCGGAACCATTTTCGGAGTAATAATAGTGCCAGGCTTATACTATATTTTTGGTACCCTCGCAGACGGCCGTCACCTGATTAAGGATGAAGATGAAGTTCCATTAACTGAAGACTATAAATATAATGACTAAAAAATCCATATATCTCTGTTTAGGGGTAATTTGCCTGCCTTTACTATTTACGGCATGCAAAACTCCTTCAATAGTTGAAAAAGCAGCTAATAGTGAAGTTCCTGAAAGCTTTGGAGTTTCCCAGGACACCGTTAATTCAGCGACCATTAAATGGACGGAATATTTTTCTGACCCCTATATGATTGCTCTGATTGACACCGCTCTGCAAAACAACCAGGAATTCAATATCACTTTGCAGGAAATCCAAATTTCCCAGAATGAAGTGAGTGCGAGAAAAGGGGAATATTTACCTTTTATAGGAATAAGAGGTGGCTTGGGAGTAGATAAAACTGCCAGATACACACCATTAGGAGCCAACGAAGCTACTACTGATATTGAACCTGGCCGAGAAATGCCTGATCCTGTACCTGACTTTATGTTAGGTGCTTTTGCGAATTGGGAGGTTGATATCTGGCACAAACTTCGCAACGCTAAAAAATCTGCAGTGATGAGATATCTCGCTTCTGTTGAAGGTAAAAATTTTATGCAAACTAACTTAGTGGCTGAAATAGCGCAATCTTATTACGAGCTTCTTGCATTGGATAATGAGTTGGAGATTGTGATGAGAAATATTGAAATCCAGAGCAATGCTTTTGAAATTGTAAAACAGCAAAAGCAAGCAGCCAGAGTAACTGAATTAGCTGTTCGCAGATTTGAAGCGCAAGTGCTGAAAACAAAAGGACTGCAATATTCCATTCAGCAGGAGATAACTGAAACAGAAAACAAGATTAATTACCTGGTAGGGCGATACCCTGAACCGATCAAAAGGAGTTCTGAAAGCTTTATTAATTTTAGTCCGGACAAAACTTTTGCCGGAATTCCTTCTCAGCTGTTACAAAACAGACCTGACATTAGGCAAGCCGAGTTAGAACTCTCAGCGGCCAAACTGGATGTAAAAGTAGCTAAAGCTCGGTTTTATCCTAGTTTAGATATTAGTGCAGGAGTAGGTTTACAAGCTTTTAACCCCACTTTTTTCCTGAAACCAGAGTCGCTATTGTATTCCATTGTGGGAGATTTAGCAGCACCTGTTATCAATAGAAATGCTATTAAATCTGCCTATAAAAGTGCTAATGCGCAACAGATTCAAGCTGTTTATAAATATGAACAGACTATCCTGAATGCTTATATTGAAGTGGCAAATCAACTGTCAATGATTAGTAATATGAATAAAAGCTATGAATTGAAGCAGCAGGAAGTGCAGGCTTTAACACGCTCTACAGATATCTCCAATGATTTATTCAGTTCAGCCAGAGCAGACTACATGGAAGTGCTGCTCACGCAAAGAGAAGCACTTGAATCTAAATTTGAGCTTGTGGAGACTAAAATGAAACAGATGCAGGCAAAAATAGCAATTTATAGGGCACTGGGCGGTGGTTGGCAATAGTTCATCGATTAGTTCTTGCGGTTTTAAAAACTACGCATTACATTTACAACATCTTATCTAAGTTAATGACTTTGTAAGGTTTTGGTTGAAATAGAAAGGCATCTGGGGAGGTGCCTTTCGCTTTTTATAGGCATTTCTAATTATACCTCATTTTAAAGCGAAAAAAGAGTTCCTACTTTCAATAAAGTTTTATTATTCTTCAACTTACCCACTGCAGTTGTTTCCTTTAAGCCCAAATTATCATCATTAAGATTTCCAAAATATATATTTGTATTCAAAAAATAATTGTAGTTAATTATTTTATAATTTCTGACATTAGCACCATCTTTAAGTAATTTAATTCAGATGATATTCAGAAGAATTGTAATAGTTTCCTTTTTCTCACTGAGTTTATTTTCCTGCAAACAACTGGAAGACTTTGAACCTTATGAGAATAAAAATCTGCAAGCTCCTAGAATATATAATATGGATGCTATTGGTTTACGCAATGGAAGCGCCATGGGGCAATGTATTTTACATATAGATTTAATTAAGTTGTATGAATCTAATACCAATCGAGATTTTGATGAATTGAGAAGGAACAACCATCGTGTAGATATCATAATTGATGGTGATTTTAAGAGTGGTTTTTCTATTCAAGATAATTATATAATGAATTGTGAACACAGCTTTCCAAGCGGGTATGAGGGACTTCACGAACTTATTATAAAAATCACTCCTGCTTACGATGGGTACGATCCTCAACCAAGTGACTTATCCTCTTATTTAGGATTTAATAGTAAAGATCTTATTTTTAAACAAAATGTAATGTTTACGAAGGAAGAAATGGGTGATTTATCATTGAAAAAAGCAAATAAAATAGACGGAGTAGCCTACATTGAATGGGATATTACTGATGGATCAAATCCATCAGTTTATAGATTCCGGTATCAAAATTCATCAGGTGAAACATCAGACACTGTCATTTTTGGAAATATAAGTCGATTCGAATATAATGATTTTGGAAGTGATATTCTCTATATCGAATACTCAAACAGAATTGGAAATCTTAAATCAAGAGACATAAGAATTTTTTAGAATGAAACAGTTTAGCTTAATAATTTTAATGCTTTTAAAATTATATTTTGGTATATCACAAAATACTCAGAGGTATCTTCCAATACCGCGCCTTGACGTAAGCATATACTCAGGTGTGGTCTTTGTTAGCCCCTCAAAAGCGATTTCAGTGTATGAGTCTGGTTCTTTAGCTAAAAACAACATTAATTTTCCTGTTCAAAAAGAATTTGGCAAATCACCTAATTTAGGTTTCGAAATATTTTATCCTTCTTCTGACAAACTTCATATAGGCTTTAATTTAGATTACTTAAATTCTAGTGCCTTTGCAAGATATCAAGATTTTTATGGCTCTTATGATCTTGAGGCTTCTGTCTTTAACCTTACTTATCAATTTATTCCAAGATTTATCCTTATAAATAAAACTAAATCTTCTTGGTATATACAAGGGGGGGTTGGTGGAAGTTTAGCTTCAGAAGAATTAACAGAATATTTTTCAATAAGTAGTACAATTTCAACCCCTACTTACAGAGAAAACTATGAAATAAACCAATCAAGAACTTTATATGGATTTATGTTTAGTGCAAAGACTGGCTTTGTTCATTATATAAATAGATTTTCTTTGCAAGCCTCCTTAGGCTATAGATCGTCTTTTAATTTTGGCGATAGTAATTCAATTATCAGAGGATTTGTCACAGATTTAGCTTTTGGCTTTAATTTATTAAATTATTAAAATGAAGTATTTTATTTCCATCTTAGTTATTTGTTTATCTTACGAAGGCCTATCGCAGGATGTAATTTTCCTCACTGATAGTTCAACTATTGAGTGCTCCGTAAAAAGCATAGAAAGTGAGAATGTTAAGTATGTGAAAATTGACCAGTCTCCAAGTTTATATATAATTTCTTTAAAAGAAGTACTTTATATTAAATTTGAAAATGGCTCCATTGATTACTTAAAAGAATTCAGAAGTAATATGGATATAAATAAAACTGAGCCTAAGGATTCTACAGAAAGCTATTTATTGGGAATGCGTGAAGGTTTTGAAAATTTTAATAGCAGACCTATTAAAATCGGTACTACTCTCACAACTTTTGTGTTTCCACCGGCTGGTTTAGCAACAACTGTAATTGCCAGTGGTATCCCTCCGAAAACTGGTTATTACTACAACACAAATTATAGTAATAATCAATACTACCAAGATGGATACAAAGATGGTGCACTTTTAAAAAAGAGAAAAGATGCCTGGAGAGGCTTTGGACTGGGAATGGGTATATTAGTTGGTTTCAGCTTACTACTTTCCGCAACAGCTTTTTAAATAGAAAATATTTTTGAATGATCTGCTGGACTAATCTTTACATTGTAAGTACGAAGCTCATCTAAAACATTTGAAAAAGTCCAATTAAAGAAAATATTTCTCTTCTTTCCCCAATTATTTATATTATTTACGTGCTTTTGCAATCGAATACGATGGAAAATAGTGACTTTCTAAAATATAAACAAGGTAAACCCTATCTTTCATGATATTTCATTTTCATTTCTGAAGTAGACTCCTATATTTGCACAGTTTTGAACAAATAGAAAAAATATATGAGTAATATTATCTGGATTGTACCGATTCTCGGTATTGTGGGCCTTATTGTTATGGCGATCAAATCATCATGGGTGAGCAAGCAAGACTCTGGTGATGAAGGCATGAATGAATTAGCTGGCTATATTGCAAAAGGTGCTATGGCATTTTTAAGAGCAGAATGGAAAGTTATGTTCTATTTTGTAGTAATTGCCGGTATTTTATTAGCATATTCAGGAACATTGGTAGAGACCTCTTCTCCCATTATTGCCATTTCTTTTGTAATTGGTGCTGTATTCTCCGCATTTGCCGGGTGGGTAGGTATGAATATTGCCACTAAGGCCAACGTAAGAACCACTCAGGCTGCTAAAACCAGCTTAGCAAAGGCGCTTAAAGTCTCTTTTTCCGGCGGTACGGTAATGGGACTAGGTGTTGCTGGATTAGCTGTTTTTGGAATGGGTACTTTATTCATTTTTTTCTATAACTATTATGTACTGAGCACAGGCGGTGATGTGAATGGTGCAGCCATGATAACCGCACTTGAAGTACTGGCAGGTTTTTCTTTAGGGGCCGAGTCGATTGCACTTTTTGCAAGAGTAGGCGGTGGTATCTATACTAAAGCAGCCGATGTAGGAGCTGATTTGGTAGGTAAAGTAGAGGCAGGTATTCCAGAGGATGATCCTAGAAACCCAGCTACTATTGCTGATAATGTTGGAGATAATGTGGGTGATGTTGCAGGTATGGGTGCCGACTTGTTCGGTTCTTACGTAGCCACTATTTTAGCCACAATGGTTTTAGGTAGAGAAATTATTTCTGCTGACCAGTTTGGGGGCATTGCTCCTATCTTGTTGCCAATGATCATTGCCGGTCTCGGATTGGTATTTTCCATAATTGGTACCCTATTCGTAAGAATTTCAAAGGAAACTGATAGCGTGCAGAAAGCGCTTAACATGGGCAACTGGTCTTCTATTATTTTGACATTTATTGCATCTTATTTTCTGGTAGATTGGATGTTGCCTGACACGATGATCATCAGAGACTATGCTTTTACCAGCATGGATGTTTTCTGGGCAATCGCTACAGGTTTAATTGTAGGTGCTTTAATGAGTATTATTACGGAATATTACACAGCAATGGGTAAAAAACCAGTGCTTTCTATTGTCAATCAATCTAGCACAGGATCTGCAACCAATATTATTGCCGGTTTAGCGGTAGGTATGCAATCCACAGTCTTACCAATCCTAGTTTTAGCTACAGGCATTGTAGTTTCATACCAATTTGCTGGTCTGTATGGAGTTGCAATTGCTGCAGCAGGAATGATGGCAACCACTGCCATGCAATTGGCCATTGATGCCTTTGGCCCTATAGCAGATAACGCAGGAGGGATCGCTGAAATGAGTGGTCTTCCAGATGAGGTACGAGAAAGAACTGATAATTTAGATGCTGTGGGTAATACCACTGCAGCTGCTGGTAAAGGTTTTGCCATTGCTTCAGCTGCCTTAACTGCCTTGGCTTTATTTGCGGCATTTGTGGGAATCTCTGGCATCGACTCGATTGATATTTATAAAGCACCTGTTTTAGCGGCCCTATTTGTGGGAGGCATGATTCCTTACATATTCTCTTCCTTGGCAATTGCCGCAGTAGGTAGAGCTGCCATGGATATGGTACAAGAAGTAAGAAGACAATTTAAGGAGTTACCGGGCATCATGGAAGGCACAACCAAGCCTGAATATGAAAAATGTGTGGATATTTCTACTAAAGCCTCCATTCGTGAAATGATTTTACCTGGTGCAATTGCTTTAATAGCTCCAATAGCTGTTGGATTTGGTTTTAAAGGTGTTTTTGAAGACACTTCATCTGCTGAAATATTAGGCGGTTTATTAGCCGGTGTTACAGTATCTGGTGTATTGATGGGAATTTTCCAAAATAATGCGGGTGGAGCATGGGACAACGCTAAAAAATCTTTTGAAAAAGGTGTGTTAATTAATGGCAAGATGGAATATAAGGGATCCGAAGCGCATAAGGCGTCCGTGACTGGAGACACCGTTGGAGATCCTTTTAAAGATACTTCAGGCCCATCAATGAACATTTTGATTAAACTAATGTCAATTGTTGCCTTAGTAATAGCTCCTCATATTGCTGTGAAGGACCATGTCCAACATTCTGAAAATGTAAAGCAAGAAGTGAAAGAATTGGTATTAGATGCCAATGGTAATATTCAAGCTGAGAAATGATATGTTTGAATTTTTGTCGTTTAGTTAAGATAAATTTCCTTCGCCCCTCTGCCTGTCCCGACCAATCGGGAAGAAGGATGCAAGGATGAGGTTTTATAAAATGCTAAACTAAACTACAATAAAAATTGAAATTAATTTAAAGGCTGCATCATGTAATTTGATGCAGCCTTTTTTATTGTTTTTACCGAAAATCATTTCTAATTTGCCCTCAATTATATAAGCTTAATATAAAAGTGAAAATGAAAAATAATCAGCTGCACGAAGAGGGAAGAAACAGAAAAAATGCATTTTCACGCTACATCAAAATTGATTTCAAAACACTTCAGGGACGGATTACGATAGGTTTTCTTGCAATGGGATTGTTTTCTATTATCATGCTTATAAGTAGTAATAGAGCTTGGAACAATCAATTAAATAATGCCCAAAAACTTATTGAAGTAAATAAGAACAGCAGCATTAAAGCTTCTGAAATTCAACAATTAGTCGATTTAACCAATATTTTATCATTTCGATACCTAACCACAAACGAACAGTCTTACAAAAAGAATATAGAAAATAAGTGGTTAAACGTAATTCACCCCGCAGTAGACAATCTGGATAGTCTTGTACAGAGTTCTGAAATTAAAAATGTTAAAACCTATGTGAAAGAGTTGGAAATTCATATTTCTGACGTAAAATCTAAGCAATACGAAGCTATTAACAGTAATGATATTTCTGCTTTAAATAATGCTGATTTAATAGAAGATATGATTCACCTAACTTATCTCACTAATAGTATCAAAGAAGAATTGGCGGTTGAAGAGCAAGAAGTTTACACGAGGCTGGAAAATGCTGAAAAGAATATCACTACACTGATAGCCATTGAATTCCTGATTTCATTTATCATCAGCATGTTGGTGGCGCTTTATATTATCAGATCCGTTTTATTTAGAATAAAGTTTCTTAAAGTGCAAATCCGTGAAATCTCACAGGGCAATTTACCGGACCCTTTGGATCATTCAAATGATGAAATGAATTCCATCATCAAAGCTTTAAATGAGTTGATTCTAAACTTAAAAGGAATTACCAATTTTGCTGAAGAAGTAGGTAAGGGCCAATTTGATTCTGAAATAGCCGTTTTTAACAATAAAGGTCATTTGGGAGAATCACTGGCTGAGATGAGAAATAAGCTGCAAAATGTGGCTGAAGAAGACAAAAAGCGTGACTGGTTCAATACAGGTATTGCGAAATTTGCAGATATGCTGCGCGCCAATAATGAAAATATAGAAACCTTATCTTCCAAACTGATAGGCGAATTAGTCACTTATTTAAAGGCTAATCAGGGATCAATTTTTATTGTAAATAATGAGAATAATGAGGTAAAAATTCAGATGAAAGGTGCCTATGCCTATAACCGCCAAAAATATATAGATAAGGTATTAACTCCGGGTCAGGGCCTTGTAGGACAATGCTACCTGGAGAAAAAATACATCTACTTGTCAGAGATTCCGGATAACTATGTGGCAATTAGTTCAGGACTGGGAGAAGCCACCCCTACTCATTTGCTTATTTGCCCTATGAAAATCAACGATGATATATTTGGCATTATTGAGTTAGCATCTTTCCATCCGTTTGAAGCCCACCATATTGATTTTGTGGAGAAAGTAGGTGAAAGTATTGCATCTACTATAAAAGCCCTTCAAATTTCATTAGAGACCAGAAGTCTGCTGGAAGAATCTCAAATGCGTGCTGAGCAATTACAAGCACAAGAGGAGGAAATGAGACAGAATGCTGAAGAATTAGAAGCTACCCAAGAAGAAATGGAAAGGCAGAGCAGAGAAATGGGAGCATTTAATTTAGCAGTAAAGGAATCTGCTATTTTAATGGAAATGGAAATAGACGGAACCATTTCGAATGTAAACCGAAAATTTGAAAATGTATTCGGCTATAAAAATAATGATATTACAGGAAAAAACCAATCCTCTATCCGATCACAAAACGAAACATCAATTGAAGATTTTGAAGCTGTTTTAGCACATTTAAAAACCGGAAATTCTAAGCAACAAATAATCGAATGCACTAAAAGAAATGGTGATAACATTAAACTGTATGCCGACTACTTCCCTATTAAAGAAAGCAATGGCAGCATCAGAAAAATAGAATGTCTTTGCTTTGAATTAACAGCGCTAGAGAAAGAGTTGTAAAGTAAAGTCAATCAACTATATTGCTTTTAGTAAGTTGAGAGTTTGATAAAAGATGAGCTTCATTTTCCAAGCCTATCCCCCTAACCTTAAAAAAAAATCCAAATTTGAAACATATTAAAATTGGTTGAGTTCATTTATTTGACTAAAACCAATTCTATTGAAAGATTTCGCATCGCTTATCACCCGGCTGGACCAAAGTAATAAAACCAATGATAAGGTGAATGCTTTAAAGAATTATTTTACTGCTGCAGCCGATTCAGACAAAATTTGGGCATTAGCATTATTCAGTCACAGAAGACCCAGGAGAAAAGTGAATAGCACATTGCTAAAAACCTGGGTAGCTCAATGGGCTCAGGTTCCGGAATGGCTGTTTGATGAGTCGTATCATGTTGTAGGAGATTTGGCAGAAACGATCGCGTTAATTTTGCCTGTAGAAGAGGAAAATGTGCAGGAAGATAACAATCTATCCTATTATATTAACCGATTATTTACCATCGGTGCCCTACCAAATGAAGAAAAAGAAGCACCCTTAAGGGAAATATACAACCATCTTGATAGGCAGGAAAGATTTGTATTGACCAAAATTATGACTGGTGGCTGGCGACTAGGGGTTTCTCAAAACCTTGTGACCCGTGCTTTAAGTCAGGCTTTTGAAATAGACAAATCCATCATTGCTCACCGTCTGATGGGAGATTGGGATCCTCAAAACACTAATTTTTCAGACCTTATCTTAGAAGAAGGCAAAGACGATTTGATGGCTCGCCCCTACCCTTTTTACCTGGCTCATCCCATTACAGATGACGAAGTAAAGGATCTTGGAACAGTAGATGCATGGCAGGCAGAATGGAAGTGGGATGGTATCAGGGGACAGATCATTAAAAGGAAAGATGAAGTCTTTATATGGAGCCGTGGAGAGGAATTAGTGACCGAAAAATTTCCGGAATTGCAGGAAATGGCTGAAAAACTGCCCAATGGAACTGTTTTAGATGGTGAAATATTACCATTTCAGAATGGGGAACCCTTGCCCTTTGCTTTGCTGCAAACCAGAATAGGTAGAAAAAATCTTACTAAAAATATCCTAAAGAATGCCCCGGTTGTCTTTAAAGCTTATGACATCTTGGAGTTGGACATGCTAGATATCAGAGCGATTCCCTTAAGTCAGCGATATGAAAAATTACAATTAATAGTTGAGAATTACTCCCATCCCAACTTGCAATTATCAGAAGCTCAAACATTTAATAATTGGGAAGAACTTGCAGAAATAAGAAAAAAAGCAAGGTCACTAAAAACAGAAGGCTTTATGTTAAAGAAAAGTGATTCTGTTTATGATGTGGGCCGCAAAAGAGGGAATTGGTGGAAATGGAAAGTGGATCCACTCACCATTGATGGTGTTTTAATTTATGCGCAGAAGGGCCATGGCAGGAGGGCTGATCTATATTCAGATTACACTTTGGGGGTATGGCAGGACGAAGAACTAATACCCTTCGCAAAAGCGTATTCTGGTTTAACGGATGCCGAGCTCAGGAAGGTAGACGCTTTTGTGAAAAAAAACACTAAAGAAAGATTTGGTCCTGTAAGAACTGTCACCCCAAAATTGGTTTTTGAAATAGCATTTGAGGGTATTCAGGAGTCGAAAAGACATAAATCGGGCATAGCTTTACGTTTTCCAAGGATTAATCGGTGGAGGGAAGATAAAAATTTGGAAGAAGCAAATACCTTAACTGATTTAAAGGAGCTTTTGGAAAAGTATGGATAAAAGAATTCCACTGGGTAAAAAATGGTTTAAAGACCAGGGTTGGAAAGCATTTCCCTTTCAAATAGACACGTGGGAAAGTTACTTAAAAGGTAATTCAGGTTTGTTAAATGCTCCTACAGGAAGTGGAAAAACCTATGCCCTTTGGTTAGCATGCCTCCTATCCCACCTAAATGAAAAAGGTAATAAGAAAACAAAATCACCTACGGGTTTAAAGTTTCTCTGGATTTTACCACTCAGGGCATTATCGAAAGATATTCAAGCTGCTATGCAAAGATCTGTAGCAGACTTTGGACTTGATTGGCGTATAGAAACCAGAACTGGAGATACCTCAACCAAAGAAAGGCAGAAGCAGAAAAAAAGTCCTCCAGATTGCCTCATCACCACGCCGGAAAGCCTTCATTTATTAATGAGCCAAAAAAATAGTTCCGCATACTTTAACAACCTGGAAGCAATAATTATAGATGAATGGCATGAATTACTGGGCACAAAGCGAGGAGTGCAGGTCGAATTAGCTTTATCAGTTCTAAAAGAAATTAACTCTACCAATCTTCGTATCTGGGCTATTTCTGCTACAATTGGTAATCTATTGGAGGCAAGAGAAGTACTTTTAGGAAATTCAGCTGAGAGGGGAGATTTTATTCAAGCCGACATTGAAAAAAACATTAAAATTGAATCCATTTTACCTGATGAAGTAGAAAAATATCCATGGGCTGGTCACTTAGGTATCAAGTTAATAGATAAAGTAATCCCTATCATCCATAAAAATAATACTACTTTAATTTTTACAAATACCCGTTCTCAAACTGAAATTTGGTATCAGAAATTGTTGGAGAAAGACCCTGAATTAGCGGGAGCAATTGCAATGCACCATGGTTCTTTAAGCAACCCCATCAGAAATTGGGTGGAGGAAGCATTGCATTCCGGCCAGATCAAAGTGGTTGTTTGCACCTCTAGTCTGGATTTAGGGGTAGATTTCAGGCCAGTAGATACAATCATACAAGTAGGCGGACCGAAAGGCGTATCGCGCTTTGCCCAGAGAGCAGGAAGAAGTGGACACAGGCCAGGCGAAATTAGTCAAATATACTTCTTGCCGACACATTCGCTGGAGTTAATGGAAGGTGCTGCTCTTAGATCAGCCATTGCAGAAAAAAAATTTGAAGCACGAATTCCAGTTGAAAATGCCTTTGACGTTTTGCTCCAGTTTATGATAACATTAGCTGTGGGGGAAGGTTTTCAACCTGAAAAATTAAAACCTCTAATCAAATCCAGTTATTGCTTCAGAAATATAACTGATGAAGAGTGGAATTGGCTAATCAATTTTATCAAACAAGGAGGACAAAGTTTAGCAGCCTACGATGAATATCATAAGGTTGTAGAAGAAAACGGCATTTTAAGAGTGGTGAACAAGAGAATTGCCATGCGGCACAGGTTGTCAATCGGAACTATTGTTAGTGATCAGATCTTAAGCGTAAAATTTGTAAAGGGCGGTCATTTAGGTACGATTGAAGAATATTTTATCAGTAAATTGAAACCAGGAGATGTGTTCTGGTTCTCAGGGAGAAACCTGGAGTTTGTCAGGTTAAGAGACATGACGGTCCAGGTTAAACTGAGTAAGAAAAAATCAGGAATCATTCCGCAATGGATGGGTGGCAGAATGCCCTTATCATCGCAGTTGGCATTTTCAATTCGTCAAAAACTGGACGACTTTAAACACAATATTATTAAAGATATTGAGATTGAAACAATTAAACCATTACTTGGCAGGCAGCAAGAAACTTCATTGGTTCCAGGAAAAGAGGAGTTATTGATTGAGACTTTAGTTTCAAGAGAGGGTTTTCATATTTACTTCTACCCATTTGAAGGACGATTTATTCACGAAGTTTTAGCTGGATTGGTGGCGTATCGCATAAGTGTTTCACAGCCTATTTCATTTTCCATTGCTATGAATGATTATGGTTTTGAATTGCTCACAGATGAGGTATTTGATATGGAGGAAGCAATTTCAACAGATTTATTTTCTCCTATACATCTGGAACATGACATCATGAGTGGTATCAACGAAACTGAAATGGCTAAAAGAAGATTTAGAGACATTGCTGCTATTTCTGGCTTAATATTTAAAGGTTTCCCTGGTAAAAATATAAAAGAGAAGCACTTACAGGCTTCATCTTCAATCATGTATGGAGTTTTTACTGAGTATGAATTTGACAATTTATTACTTCAACAAGCTCATAAAGAAGTATTGCAACAGCAAATGGAGAAAGATCGATTGACAGAGGCTCTTTCAAGAATAAATGGGCAAACTATAATTCTAAAAAAACTCAATAAGCCTTCTCCCTTCTCGTTTCCTATCATGGTTGATCGCTTGAATAGGGAGAAATTTTCCACTGAAACTTTAGAAGACAGAGTTGCTAAAATTCAAGCACAGCTGGAGGATTCTTAAATTGATCCGATAGTTTGAATGTTTTACCAAGAAAAGAAAAAAATGTGATGATCAAACCGAACTAAACTAAATAGATCAAATTAAAAATGCTCACTATTTAAATTTCAACCTCTTCACAATCAGTACTCTTATATAATTTGTAGTTCACCGAACAAAAAATTCTTAGGAATTTCTTGAGTTTAAATATTACATTTGAATCCATAAAATTTGAAAAAATGAAAAAAATCTTAGTTATTCTTCTTTTAGTAAGTGTGCACTTCGGCGTTTCGGCACAAAATGATATTTTCGGAAAATGGAAAACCATTGATGATGAAACAGGAAAAGTGAAAAGTGTGGTGGAAATCTATGAGAAAGATGGAAAAGCATACGGAAAAATTGTAAAACTTTTTAGAGGACCTAATGAGGAGCAAGATCCTATTTGCGAAGAATGTCCTGGTGATAGGAAAAACAAGAAAATTATTGGTTTAGAAATTATTCAGGGAATGGAATATGATGCTGATGATAAAGAATGGGAAGATGGTGAAATATTAGACCCTGAAGATGGAAAAACGTATGATTGTGAAATCTGGCGCGATGGTGAAAAACTCAAAGTGAGAGGCTATGTAGCATTTTTTTACCGTACCCAAACCTGGGAAAAAGTCAAGTAATCTATTGGAAGTAAAGGTATTTGGCAATCATCTTAAGCTCTTACCGGAAAGGGCAATTTACTTAAAAGAGCTACAAGCTATACTTATAGCAGATGTACATTTTGGAAAAACTACACACTTCCGAAAAGCAGGAATTGCGGTTCCTGCTAACATCATTTCAGATGAAATAAAAAGGCTACAAAAATTAATCGACCAGCATGAGCCAAAAGAAGTCTATTTTTTAGGAGACCTTTTCCATAGCCATTTAAATCATGAATGGGAAATGCTGCTTTCTTTCATTGCTAACAACTCAGACGTTGCATTTGTGTTGGTAAAAGGCAATCATGACATTTTGCCTGTAGAAAACTACAATCAAACAAATTTCACAATGGTTGAGGAGCCTTTTCTACTTGAGAATTTGTCGTTATCTCACCACCCTATGCCTGCGAGCTATTTGAAAAATAAAGCTACCCTTCTACACATAAATGGACATCTTCATCCTGGAATGAAAGTGAAAGGTAAGGCTAAAACTTTTTTCAAATTACCATGTTTTCATTTTCAAACAAATCAATTAATACTACCTGCATTTGGGAGGTTTACTGGTTTAGCAGCAATAAACCATAAAAAAAACGACACCGTGTATTGTATAGCTAATGATAAAATTATTGAGGTTAAGTAAAATGGATTAACCATGTGCTGAAAATTTTTTCAAACACTTTATTTACTCATTCATTCAATGTTGTAAGGACATTTTTAAACATAATAGAATAAAATTTTTATCATTAAAAAACACATTAAACATACATCACGTCTAATTAACCGTGCTTTAATTAATATTTTTTTGTAAATTTATATCATTAAAATAATAAGTACGGGTTACTTCTTTTAGAATTATAGTATATACCCATGAGGCAAAGCGATGCTGACATCATTTTACAAATTAAAGCAGGCAAAGAAGCGGCTTTAGATTATCTGTATAAAAAAAATTACAGGATGATGGTTAGTATGATTTTAAGGAATAATGGTTCAGAGCAAGAGGCTAAGGACATTTTTCAAGACGCTTTAATTGTTTTCTGGCAAAAGGCTAAAAGTGACGACTTTAAACTATCATCAAAAATTAGCACTTATCTATTTAGTGTATGTCAAAATCTTTGGAGAAAAGAGCTTGATAGAAAACGAAAGTATGAAGAAAGTGATAAGGAAGATAGTGAAGAAAACACCTTTGAGCAGCAAGAAATGATTAAAATTATTCATGAATGTATTAATGAGCTAGGAGAATCCTGCAAGCAGATATTAACCTATTATTATTTTGACGGAATGTCGATGGATAAAATCGCAGCAAAAATGGGCTTAGCCAATAGTGACACAGCAAAAACTAAAAGATATAAATGTAAAAAGAGGTTGGATGAATTGATTAGATCAAGATACACTGCCAGCGACTTTTTAGACTAACAAATTATGAGTGAAACAAATTATTTTCGCTTAATTGAAGCTTACTACGATGGATCTATTGATCCATTGCAAAAAGCAATGCTTGAAAGTAAGATTCAAACTGACCCTTTATTAAGGGCTGAGTTTGATTTACAAAGCCAAATTATTGAAGGCATAGCTGACGTAAGAAAACATGAACTTAAGCAAAGGCTATCTGCGATTGATGTAAATGGTACTGGTAGCTTTTTATTAGGTAGTGGAGTTAAGTGGCTGGCAGCAGGACTATCTGTTGCAGTAATTTTTAGCGTTTGGTTGTATTGGTTTACCAATACATCGGAGAATACTGATTCAATTCATTTACAGAATAAAGATTTAATGGCCGTGAATGAATCCAATTATCCACCAATTCCAACTGTATTAAAGAAAAACCTTCTAGAGGAAAATGAAGAAAAGGAAGTAGGGAATAATAAATCTTCCACAAGTAAAAAGGAGATTGATAAAATCCAAAATGAGACTTTGGAGGAAAATCATACAGCAAAAGTTAAACCGCAATCACTTCTTACATTTCAGGATGATAATTTATTTACACCTGCAACTGAGAAAGACTTTTCTAAAACTATAGATAGGGATGTTAATAGGAATATGGTTTCTGAAACCAAAATAGAATTTCTTGACCCTATTCAAGAATCGTCACATTACCATTACAAATATTTTAATAATAAGCTTTACCTATTCGGCAATTTTAACAATGAGCCGTACCAGATACTTGAACTTCATAACAAAGGTAAAAAACAGTTATTTTTAAGCTATCAAAAAACTATTTATCATATTGAGAGTGGTAAAATTGATATTACACCACTGACAGAAGTAACTGATCAAATGCTGATTTTAGAATTAAATATGATTTTAAATGAGTAAAAGATCAAAATACTCTTGACAAATAAAAATAGGTTGGAAAAAAAATTTCAACCTATTTTTATTTAGAAACGAACTATCTAAATTCTGTTGGGCTGAAAAGCAATTGGTGCCGCTAAACAACTATCTGGAATATTGAAAGCATCTGTAAGGGCTATTGCTTCCTGGCGGATATCCCAACATAACTGATTAACCATTTTCCTAATAGTCTTCGTTTTTACCCCTTCCATATATCCTTGTTCCAAATACCATCCTCGGTTTTTCTCTATAGTATGCAAAGCATAAAGCTGGCATAGCTGAACTAGCGTTTCCTTACTTTGCTCATCCTTAGTATCTTCAATTTGCAGCTGAAATTGCTCCAGTACCTTACGCTCAATATAAGCTTGGCCCACATTTACCAAATGATGTTGTGCTACGTTAAAAGCATCAAAAGAGTCCATTCCATCATCAATATGTCTTTTTAACCTTTTTGCTGCTGAAGCTACTATTTCCTTTTCCCGATATGTGAAAGCATTTAAATGAAACTCAGGATCTAACAAGTGTTTTTCATCAGTGCTCCGAACGATGATAGGATTTTTTTCAGTTAAAGA
The DNA here is from genome assembly GCA_963803685.1 of uncultured Cytophagales bacterium. Lineage (GTDB taxonomy): Bacteria > Bacteroidota > Bacteroidia > Cytophagales > Cyclobacteriaceae > Marivirga. Next base: position 3,630,508 of record CAWDNW010000001.1, on the reverse strand, counting down.
GGTTTTAGCCTGATTTGCCACATAATTAAATACTGTGAATAAATTCATTTCGCTAAACTCTTCCTTAAATTCTGTGAGCCTGCTTTTAGCCACCAGCTGCATCAACACAGTATTATCACCTTCAAATGTGGTATAAATTTCAGAATCGTTTTTTAAATCGTCAATTCTGTTTTCAGATAAGTAAGCTTTACCACCGCAGGCTTCTCTACATTCTTGTAATGTGGAAGTGGCAAACCAGGTACCGTAAGCTTTCATTCCCGCAGCTAAAGCTTCTATTTCTTTTGCTTCTTCTTCCGTTCGGTTCAAAAAGCGCTGTGTTACATACTGCAAAGCAAAATGCATTGCATAACTTTTCGCCAATAGTGGCATTAATCTTCTTTGGTGCATCCTATAATTTAAGATAGGTACTTCTGCCCCACCTTCAGGCCCAAATTGCAAGCGCTGGTTAGCGTATCTAATTGCAATAGTTAACCCAGATTTAGCCGCAGAAAGACCCGACCTTGGTATACCAATTCTACCACCCACTAGTGTTCCCAACATCGTAAAAAAGCGTCTATTATCACTGGAGATTGAACTTTCAAACTCACCGGAATCATTTACTTTAGCAAATTTATCCAACATATCTTCCTTAGGAATTACTACGTTGCTGAAGCTTATCAAGCCATTATCTACACCATTTAAACCCATTTTCCTCCCGCAATCTTCAATACTAACTCCTTTGGAAAGCTCACCACTTTTTTCTCTCAAAGGAACAACAAAAGCATTAACTCCAAAATCTTCCCCATCAATAATCAGTTTAGCGAAAACCGTAGCTTTTTGCCCATGCAATGCCGCATTACCTATATATTCTTTTCTGGCAAGCTGATGCGGAGTATGAATAGTAAAGCATTTTTGCTCATGATTGTAGGTAGCGGTGGTTTCAAGACCTCGCACATTAGAACCATGGTTTGTTTCCGTCATTGCAAAGCAACCAGGCAATTCTAAAGTGCCTATATCTGTGAGGTACTTTTTATGATGTTTTTCAGTGCCTAAGAAGTAAACACTCATACCCCATAAGCCAAACTGAACGCCAAATTTGATTACCAGGCTAAGATCGTGATAACTCAAGGTTTCCATAATTGTAAAATAACCTTCCATATCATCCTTTCCTCCATACGCTTTTGGAAAAGCCCAACTACCTAAGCCTTCGTCAGCCAATAATTTGCACCATTCCAATACTAATTCACGTTGCGCTTTTATACTTTCGTGGTCTTGATACGCAAATTCTGGGCGACTAATTATTGACTTTACCTTCGATATTAAGTGTGACTGATTACCATCCAATATCTTTTGCATCTCAGCCACTTCAAACCTTGATTCTGCTTTATGTTCCGCAGTAATGGTGCTATGTTCTTCTTCAAAAATATATCCTGCTTCATTAATCAATAGCCCAAGGTCTGCCTCAGCCGATTTAATAGATTTGATAATTGGCTCATTAATTTCTTCCGACTGTCCGTTTGCCTGTTCTTTTACCAGTGCTAGTCCAAGAGTAGTCAAACTTTGGGGACCCTCATCTTTTACATTTCTGATTGCTTTTTTCCAATCCTTAAGTTGTTTGGAAGATGGGGCTTGGTTACTATGCAGTGAGTCCCTTAAAAATTTTCTCTCCTCGTCATTTAACCAATCTTGTTTGGTAATCAAGTCTTCCATAATGGCCATTTCTGTAGGAGAAATCGATAAATCAGACCATAAAGTATAATAGAGAGGTAAAAAAATATATAATTTGGGGTTGTTTTTGAAATATGTGGATTGGAGCATATAATTATTTAGTTGTTTAATTTAAATAGTATACGCTGTAATGAAACCTTAGTTATTTGGATAAATTACTAAGACTATAAAATTTGGCTTATGCGAAAATGATGATCAAGCTCTCTTTTTTGCTTCGTAAGATTCCTTATCTAGAATAGCGGCTTCAAATAGTAACTGTTCAATTTGCTTTACATTTATTTGTTTAACATCTGTAAAGATTACTTTAGTCATTCCTTTGGAGTCAACCTCATGCGCATTAGATAACAAATCTCCTTTGCAAAAGCCTATTGCTACACCTTCTTCCAAACCGCCCCAAGGCACTGAAGCTGGCCAGATGTAACAAACCCTGTATTTCAAATAATAAAAAGGAACATTGTAGGCTAGCTTTTCAGCACATTCCGGGATGGCACTAAGAATTACTTCTCTTAAAAAATTAACAATTTTTAATTCGTGTTCGGGTAAACTTTCAGTGAAGTCTGCCAAATTCCAAAATTTTATTTGTTGTGGATTTCCCAAAATATTTAAATTAAATAATTTTTAACTTCTATTGACAAACTAAAGTACCTATATTTTCTCCAATATGACATAACAGCTAGGTATTTTCGATTAATAGGACAAAATCGCGGACTGACTAACTGCTTATATGCGAATTTGCTTGAGTACAAGGTCATTTGTAAAAAGAAAACTAGACTTTTCGAAGAAGTAAATCTTATTACGTGATGTATATTGCTTTCGAATTTTGAAAACCTATAACAAATGCGAATCATGCTGCTTTGATAAAATGGAACTGGCAAGATTTCAAAGATGCACTTCATTTCATTCATAAATAATTTAAAATGATAAATCAGTGAATTGATAAACTTTCCAACATATCAGCTAATAAAAACAGAACCTATTTTTAAATATATTTGTAACATATAAAATTGAATTGAATGTTTGCAATAGTTGATATAGAAACCACCGGCGGTTATGCAGATCGAAACAGAATATGCGAAATAGCTATTATTATACATGATGGCCAAAAAGTGGTAAAGGAGTATCAAAGCTTAATTAATCCTGAAAGAGCGATTCCTATTGGGGTGCAGGCTATTCATGGAATCAGTGATGCAATGGTAGTAGATGCTCCTAAATTTTTTGAAGAGGCTAAAACAATCTATGAACTATTGGAAGATAATATCTTTGTAGCTCATAGTGTTAATTTTGACTACTCTTTTGTAAAAAAAGCCTTTGCTGAATTAGGCTTCTCTCTAAACCTAAAGAAATTATGTACCGTACGGTTAAGCAGAAAAATTTTTCCCGGATATAAAAGTTATAGTTTAGGGAACTTATGTGATGAAAGAGGAATAAAAATAAATGACCGACACAGAGCCTTCGGTGATGCCATAGCCACAGCTGAGCTCTTCACGCAATTAGTCAGACATGATATCAATCATCACATTGACAATACTTTAAAAAAGAATGCTACAAATATTAACATTCCTGAAAACCTGGACAAGAGAGTTTTTGAGGATTTACCCGGCTTACCTGGAGTATACTATTTTTTAAACCAGAAAAGCCAGATAATTTATGTGGGTAAAGCAAAAAATATAAAGAAAAGAGTCAGCACGCATTTTGGAGGTAACAAGGCTGAAATTGCTAAACAGGCATTTCAAAAGGAGATTTACCATGTAGATTACTTGCTTACTGGCAATGAATTAATTGCACTCCTGCATGAATCGCACGAAATAAGAAAATATTGGCCAAGATTTAATCGGGCGCAGAAGAACAATAATCCGGGATACTGCTTATTTTTATATGAAGACAGATTAGGATATAAAAGACTACAAATTGGCAGAAAACAGCCGGGAATGAAGACACTTCTACGATTTGCAAACCACGCCACTGCCTTCCATTACCTGGTGGAAAAAAGTAAATCTTTAAATATTTGCCCTAAATTGGCTGGATATCAAAATGCCCCCCATGAATGTTTTGACTATAAAATTAAACAATGCGAAGGAGCTTGCATTGGAAAAGAAACTGTACATGCTCATAATGATAAAATAGGCTTATTTATTGAAGGTTGCGAGCAAGAAAAGAGTGATTACATTCTATTAGGTAATGGAAAAACGCAAGAAGAGCTATCGGTAATTATGGTAGAAGAAGGCGCTTATTTAGGCTATGGCTTCTTCAGTAAAGAGGAATCGGTTAATGAATGGGATGACATTAAACCCTATTTGCAACGTTTCCCGGATCACCCTGAGATTTACAAGATTTTAAGTAGTGAATCAGCTACCAAGGGGCTGCGAAAATTAAAAAAGTCCGATTGGTTGAAAAGGAAATCTGTATTTTACTAAAGTAAGCTAAAGTGGCTGGCCTAGTCTTTTTGATACTTTAAAGGCCCCTATTTTCCCATCTATGAACCATTCACAAATTTCCTGAAACTTAAAAACTCTTCCAGCTGTAGTTCTGGAACCTTATTCAATTCTAAAACTTCATAGTAAGAGTAGAATAAATCATCAGTGATTTTTACATTAAGCAATTGATGTAGAAGCAGCGACCTCTGACTTAAAAAGAAAATATTCTTATTACTTACATTATTCTCTATTATTCTTTGGTGCATTGAACTTTTCAAAGATTCCAATATTGCATGTTCATCAAGCCAATAGAAGCCCTTTTTAACTAAAAGTGATTCAATCTGCTCTAAAACACCTTTCAATTCCTCTTGATCTGAAATAAAAGATCTCTTCGGTATTAAATCTGAAAGTGAAGCTAAATTTTCCCAGTAACTCAAGCTGATGGATTGCTCAGTAAACAATTTTTCATGGAACTGATGAAAAGCTAATTCAATTTCAAATAGTTGGATTCCTATTAATATTTCGACCATTATACCATCCGCGTATGGCGTAATATTCATAATGACCATTTTTCTTCCTTCGGATATACCTTGTTCAAATATATCGTTGTCCTCTATTTTGGTATAGTTAAAATCATGTAAAAAGCCCCCAAGCTCTGTCACTATGATATCTCTATGAACCATTTTATTCAATTTCGAAGTTCGGAAAAAAACTGCAAAGCACGTTCTTCAGCATAAGTAAACTCTTTACCTGCTTGCATGAAACCAACATGCCCACCTTTTTCAGAAATCTCCAAGGTGATATTTGCCATATTTTGGGCTTCTTCTTTGGGAAAACAGGCAGCTGTCAGCATTGGATCATTTAAAGCATTTAATATTAAAGCAGGTACTTTGATATTTTTAATATGAGGCAGACATTGTGCTTTAGAGTAAAAATCTGCAGCATCTGCAAAACCGAATATTTTTGAGGTATAGTGCGAATCAAATTCATGAAAATTCTGAAAGGATTTCCATGGTCTCATCTCCACAAATCCCGGAAATTGTTCATTTTTCCATAAGATTTTTTTCGTGAGCTTACGCATAAATCTATCCTGATAAAACTTGTTCTTTTTTAGAGAAAGCATTTGTGAGCTACTTCCCAAATCGCAAGGAACACTAACTGCCATACCAGCTTTTATTTCAGGATGTAGTTTTTCGCCGTTTTCGCCTAAATATTTAAGTGTGAGACTTCCTCCCATACTAAAGCCCGCTAAAACTATATTTTTATAACCTTCCTGCAAGGCTCTTTGCACTACCGTTTCCACGTCCTCTGTGAAACCGTGATGATACAAAATCTTATTTAAATTAATTTCTTCACTACATCCTCTGCAATTCCAAGCTAGCACATCATAATTATTTTGATGAAATAATTTGGCTAGCCCTTTCACGTAAGGTCTGCGGGAGCTACCTTCCAGGCCATGGGAAACAATAATTAATTTCTCATTTCCATTTTGTAACCAATCAATATCAAGAAAATCATTATCTGGGGTGTTAATTCGCTCTCTGTGATAATTCACCCCTGTAATTCTTCTTAAAGCACTGGGAATGATGGTCTCCATGTGCTGATTAAAGGCATAATATGGATTCTTATAGGTTTTATTGAAGATCAGCGGCATTGCAATTACTTAGTTGAAAAATAAACTTACAATATTTAACCGGTTTTGTTTCTAACGGTGCTTAGATTATTGATAAACACTAGTTGCTAATCATTGAATATCACATTTTTACAATAGAGAAGAGGCATTCAAGGAAATACTTAGCACCTACGCAGTAGCCGAAGTATTTTGAGTTTTCATTTCATAATCATACAACCATTTCTTCCCCTCCTCCTCATTATCAAACAACTTCATTTGACGTCCGGTGGCTGCAATAATAGAATTCAAAATTAAGGCTGATAACTTGCTTAATCCGCATACAACAGTAGCTTTAGCTTTCGGATTATTCATTTTAACAGTTTCTTTGATTTTGGAAAGTAAATCTTTGTTAAACCGAGCATTGCTGGCATTTACGCAAGAAAGAACAGATTTATCGGGAAATTCAGCTACTAAACCTTGAACCTTGTCAAAAGTGGGGATTGCCTCATTCCCGGCAGTATCAACAATGTTGGTATAAACCATTTTAATTCCCTTGTAATCGATAACTTTTGCGTAAGACATAATATTAATATTTATTGATTATATATAACAAATTCCATTAAGCGAATTAAGTGATTTATCTCTTTAAATAAAATATTTTCAGTAAAAAATATTGCCTAATTATCCTCTTATGTAAGAAATTGAGTATTTATCAATAATTTCTCCTTACTTTATTACTCCTTTTCTTTACTTTGCAGTATTACCAATAAAACTGAAAAAGGAATTTTATTCTCTTTACATATTTTTAACAACCTTCTAAATCCAATTTCAATGAAATTAAATCACTTTGCGCTCTTTTTTCTTCTGATATTTTCTGCCTGCAAATCCTTGCAGAAATCAAGTAGTGATCCAACGCCATCAAGTGAGTTTCAGAAGGCATTGGTAGATAAAGAAAAACATAGTGGTTTCATCAATTATTATTGGGACGAAGATGAGGGTAAAATCCTATTAGAAGTAAGTAATTTTGATCAGGAATTCATTTATGTAAATTACCTTTCAGCTGGAATTGGTTCCAACGACATTGGATTGGACAGGGGTCAGATTGGAGATTCAAGAATTGTGAAGTTCAAAAAAATAGGTAATAAAGTTTTCCTCTTCCAACCCAATTATCAGTATAGAGCAAGCACTGATAATGCAGCTGAAAGAAAATCTGTTGAAGATGCTTTTTCATATTCCATATTACACTCTTTTGACATAATAGCTTCAGAGGATTGGTCAGTCGTGGTTGATGCAACAGATTTTTTCCTAAGAGATGCCCATGGCGTTTCTCAGCGCTTAAAAAATCAGAGAGAGGGGTCATACAGTTTTAACAAATCAAAATCGGCTTTTCATAAAGAAGGTTCGGGTAACTTCCCAAAAAATACAGAACTTGATTTCTGGATATCTTTCACCGGTGAGCCAACAGGCAGGGAAATCAGAACGGTTGCACCGGATCCGCAAAACATCACTGTTCGTCAGCACCATTCATTTGTGGAATTACCTGATGAAGATTTTAATCCGAGGAAGTTTGATGTGAGAGCAGGGTATTTTGGCACAGGTTTTAAGGATTATAGTGTTCCCATTTCTGAGGATATTAATCAAAGATATATTAACAGACACAGGTTAGTAAAAACAGATCCTGGTAAGGCAAAAAGTGAAGTTGTGGAACCTATTATTTATTACCTGGACCCCGGAACACCTGAACCTGTAAAATCAGCACTACTAGACGGAGCTAAATGGTGGAACGAAGCTTTTGAAGCAGCTGGCTACATCAATGCTTTTCAGGTGGAAATGCTTCCTGAAGATGTAGATCCGCTCGATATTCGATACAATGTCATTCAGTGGGTTCACAGATCTACTCGGGGTTGGAGCTATGGAGCTAGTGTGGTTGACCCAAGAACTGGAGAAATTATTAAAGGCCATGTCAGCTTAGGTTCATTAAGAGTAAGACAGGATTACTTAATAGCTACCGGATTGTTGGCTCCTTTTGCAGAAACAGACGAAAGTCCCCTCATGGAAGAAATGGCCATTGCAAGATTGAGACAGCTTTCTGCCCATGAAATTGGCCATACACTCGGCTTGGCGCATAATTATATCTCCAGCACCAACGATGATGCTTCAGTAATGGATTACCCGCATCCTAAAATTGCTCTGGATGATAAAGGCAATATTGATTTATCGAACGCCTATGCTGTTGGGATAGGAAAATGGGATAAATTGGCTATCAGATATGGATATGAACAATTCGATTCAAATGAAGAAGCTAAATTGGAATCCATTTTGGAAGAAGCTGCTCAAAAAGGAATCAGATTTATATCGGACCGTGATGCACGGGCAACTGGTGGTGCACATCCTTATGCGCACTTATGGGATAATGGGAAAGATGCTGCTGTAGAACTCAATAGAATACTTGAAATCAGACAAATTGCAATAAACAAAATGGGCGAAAATGTCATCCGCAAAGGAGAACCTTTGGCTAAAATTGAGGATGTTCTTGTTCCAATTTATTTCCTGCATAGATACCAGGTAGAGGCTGCGGTAAAATTAATTGGTGGAGTAGACTACAATTATAAAGTGAAGGGAGACAATCAAAGTGAAAAGAACATAATAGCACCTCAGTGGCAAATGGAAGGTTTGAATAGTTTACTGAATGCGGTATCACCGAAGCACTTAGCTTTGCCTGAAGCGCTATTGAATGAGATTCACCCCAGACCTTTAGGGTTTTATGATAACAGGGAGCTGCTTAGAGGACGTACCGGAGTAACATTTGATCCTTTAGATGCAGCTGAGCAAGCTTCTTCTATGGTTTTTGAATTAATCCTTCATCCTGAAAGGTTGGCACGATTAGTAGAGTTTCATAGTAGAAATAAAGCAAATCCTGGAATTAAGGAAATTTTAGATAAAATTTCCGAAGCGGTCTTTGATGGTAAAGACTTAAATTCTTTTCAAAGCGGTATTCAAATGACTGTACAGCACACCTACGTTATGCACTTAATTAAAGCATTACAAAATGGTAATAATTCAGCTTTAGCTCAGGCCCATTTACTGGCTCAACTTAATAGCATAGATGAGCAATTAGCCAGTAGAAGATTCAGAGTGAATGAGTTAAAAATAGCCCATGCAGATTACTTAAAACTTCAAATTAAACTTTTTAAAGAAAAACCATCAGAGTTCAAAATAAAAGTGTCAAATGACCTACCTCCCGGCAGTCCGATAGGTGACTTTTGATTAATTAGATATAAAGTAGCTCTTCATCAAACCAGGCACTTTTTGATGGCTAGGTCCTAGCCATTACAATTATTTATATTACTAAAATGTATTGAGCGCATATCATCTGATATCTTCTTCAAACTAATCCTTTTTTATTATTTAATTTTTAACTGTGTAAGCAAGATCCTGTTGTAACTCAACTTTTATTGTTTTCACCTCAAAATAGAATGCAATCGTGTAATTTTTTTATTTATTATTAAATACGTTATATTTATATAACTCGCAGAATATTTTCAATGTCATTGCGGGAATGAATAATGAGAATAAACAAATCCTTATATATCCGCTTACGAAATTGCAATTTAGTTGTATTATTAATTATATCGATCTTTCTCATATCCACCTCTTCAGCTGCTCAAATTAAGCTATCGAATTTTGAGGACGTGACGCATTATGACATGGAAAGTGGATTGCCTTCTTCCAATATTGAGCAGATAATAGAGGATGACCAGGGATTTTTATGGATGGCGACATCCGATGGTGTTTCCCGGTTTGACGGCACCAATTTTATGAACTTCAAGCATTACAGTGATAAAGGTGCTCAGTTTAAAATCAATTCAGTTCATACCCTTTCTATGGATACAATAAACAGGAGACTTTGGATTGGAAGCGATGAAGGGCTTTTGTACACCTCACTTGATAATGTTAACTTCAAAAAATATGAAAAAAAAAGCGCATTGTTAACACAGAAAGGCAAGGTAGTTTCACTTTTCAGAAGTAGGAACAATAGATTATGGGCGGGCGGTCGAAGTCTATTTTATAGTATTAATTTAAATGATTTAAAACAACCTCCAATTTTTTATGGTAGTAATATTCCCCTGCTCAATGAACCATTTGTAGCAATAAATGATATTGCTCAGGACCTTGAAAATAAAGATATATACTGGCTTGGCACAACAAACGGACTTCTGCAATTTAATAGTAATACTGAAGAATGCAAGGTTTTTAGATACGATAACATGCCTGAGCTAAATGAAAATAGCATAAATAAAATACAAGTAAGTAGAAATCAAATTTTGATAGGAACTTACTCAGGTGGTTTGATTGCCTTCGATAAAAACATCAATACCTTTAAAAAACCATTGGATGCTAAATTCCCTAATTCCCATAAAACGATTTATGATTTATATTATGACAAACAAAATCTTTGGATAAGTACTATTGACGGTCTATTACAATATGATTGCATTTCTCAAAAAATAGTAAATGTGCTTCCACATAATGTTGGACGTGGAGTATTGATGGGAGTGTCACTCGTGGACTCCCGAGGAATTATATGGTATGGCAATGCCCGAGGTTTATTTAAATACTATAAAAGGAAAATTAATTTTCACTTTCTCCCATTAGAAGAAAGATCGAAACTAGGTATTCCTATGATTCCCAGAAAGATTCTTATTGAAAATGATATGATCTATGTCGCTGGTTATGCGAGTTCAGGTATTTACAGAATCAATCGTGAAAATTACGATGTTAAAGTGATCAAAATCGCTCAATTTGAAATAAGAAACTTCGGATATGTGATCATGGATATGGTCAAAATGGCTGACAACAAACTTTTAATTTCGTCAGACAAGAAACTACTTTTTTTAGATACAAAAACTAAGCGAATCACATCATCAAGTTTACAACTTGATCATCCAAACCCTTCTATACAAGACATTGAGAAAGATGAAAATAATAATTACTGGATAGGAACTAGAAAAGCAGGTTTATTTAAAATTAATTTTGTAAAGGATACAATTATATCATTTAAAAAAGAGCTGAACGAATTCAAAAACGATAACTATGTATGGATTAATAAGCTTTATATAGCCTCGGACAACAAACTTTGGATCACAAAAGGCTCTTTCACCGTGCTTGATCTCAACAAAGAAATCATTCATAATTTAAATCTTAATACCGACATACCTTATTATCAAGATGTGCATGAAATCTATGAAGACAAACAAGCAAGAGTATGGATGGCGGGTGGAAGATGGGGACTTGGACATATCGATTTCAAAAACTTCAGAAAAGGAATAGCACACAAAATTGACGGCAATTTCTTTGGAGTGTATGCTCGGAATGATAGTATACTATGGACTATTGGGGATCAAGGTCTGGGTGAATTAAATCTGAATTCATTAAAACATACCCAGTTTTATATAGATGAACAATATCAAAACATTAAGCCTGTCGGACCTATAATAACTAATAGTGATGGAGAGTACATTATTGGATGTGAGAATGGGCTATTGATATACCGTAATAGCAACGAAAAAGAGAGAAGCATAATTTCAGCACCTTACATTATTTCTGTTGATGCAAACAAGAAGTCTGTTTACTCTGGTACAAATTTAGATACACACATATTTAATTTTGACAGCAAAACTACACTAATCACAGTTAGATTGAGTGTACTAAATTTCGGTTCTACTGACGGGGTGACTTACAGTTATAAAATTAAAGACAATTGGATCGATACCACACCTGAAAATGAAATTAACTTTACAAATTTGCCGCCAGGTGATTATTCATTTCAAGTTCGGGCAAATCACTCTCAAAATGGTCAAATAGGAAATATTGCTACTTATTATTTCAATATTTCACCTCCTTTCTGGAAAACTTGGTGGGCATACCTGTTATATATAGGGGTATTTACTGGATTGGTCTGGTGGTTTTACCGGTTTCAACTATCTCGCAAGTTAGCTGTAGCTGAAGGTCAGCGACTTAATGAAATTAATCAACTAAAAACCACACTTTATACAAATATAACGCATGAATTCAGAACTCCTCTTACAGTTATCCTGGGTATGGCGGATTCCTTAAAAACTAATGGGAATACCAAAAGCGAGCCCCTGGATATGATTGAAAGAAACGGACATAAATTGCTTCGACTAGTAAATGAAATGCTTGATCTTGCCAAAGTGGAAAGTGGTAATATGGAATTGAACCAAGAATCTGCGGATATAATCGCGTTTTTCAAATACCTCATCGAAAGCTTTCAATCTTTCGCAAAAGTATCAAATATCAACTTGACATTGCACTCGCAAATCGATGAATTAATAATGGATTTTGATACTACAAAGCTCTCAACCATATTAACGAACTTGCTGGCTAATGCGATCAAATTCACACCAGAAAGTGGGGAAATTGCAATTCACTTGGTGCAAGTTTCAGAAAAAGATTCACCTTTCCTCCTTATTAAAGTTATTGACAATGGAAGAGGCATTTCTCAGGACAATCTCCCTCATATTTTTAACAAATTTTATCAGACTGAAAGCAGCTCTTCACAGTATTTTGAGGGCACTGGCATAGGGCTAGCGCTTACAAAAGAACTTGTTGAGCTAATGGGAGGCAGTATCACTGCAAAAAGCAAACTTCACCATGGTAGCGAGTTTTCTGTCAAGCTTCCTATTATTAAAACATCCGATCAGGTTGCTAAATATTCAACTACAGAAATTTCCCATAGCTCTAATCTAGATATAGAAAAGCAGCTTCCAGAATCACATGAAGATGGTGATTTACCATTGGCCCTTATTATTGAAGATAATGCTGATGTTGCCTACTACATAAAAACCTCTTTAAAAGGAAAGTACAGAGTCATATCTGCTCAAAACGGCAATCTAGGACTGGATATGGCATACAAAAACATACCTGACATAGTTATTTGTGATGTAATGATGCCTGGAAAAGATGGGTTTGAAGTTTGTAATACTTTAAAAAATGATGAGCGAACAGATCATATACCCATTATATTGCTAACAGCCAAAGCAAGAAATGATGATCGACTCGAAGGACTTTCTCACGGAGCAGATGCCTATTTGACTAAGCCTTTTAATAAAACAGAATTACATATTAGGTTAAAGGAATTGATTCAATTGAGAAAAAAATTGATCAGTAAAATAACTGCTGATGATTTCACCTCACTTCTAAAGCAGAAAGCTGAAAACCCTGAGACGAAATTTTTACAAAAGGCAGTTAAAATTATTCATGCTGAATTGGACAATAGCCTTTTTGATTCTAACAGTCTCGCACGAAGTTTACACTTAAGCGATTCTCAACTTTACAGAAAGTTGAAAGCCATTAACGGTAAATCAACTGCTGTTTTTATCCGTTCGGTGCGCTTGCAAAGAGCTAAAGAAATTATTCAAACAACCAACAAAAGTATAGCTGAAATAGCATATGAAGTAGGCTTTAACGATCCCTCCTGGTTTAGTCGTGCCTTTAGGGAAGAATTTGGTTTTGCTCCCACTACATTAAACAAATAGGTCGAGATAAATAATATTTACGTCTGTAACAGCACTTTCGAAATGATTATTTCCATACGGTACCTAGCCGATAATCTCTCTTAAATGAAATTTCTCTCATACTGATTACCATATTAATATTTACTCTATCAATAATACTATAATGCATAAATACTGCTATGATTTGAATAAATAGTAACATTCTTTACATGCAAAACCCTGTAAATTTATCCCAAAGCTATTAACTATAAATAAGGGAACACCATATGAAAAACGAATTGCAGTCAGCTCTGAGACTTCTGAGGTTGGCTTACGTTTTACTTTTGGCTGGAGCAGTAGTGGGACTGTCAACCTACATTGTACATAGTAATCCCTCATTGCTGAAATTTGAAAAGCTAGACCAGACTGTTAGCTGGAGACCAAAATCAATTGAAACCGAGCTCCCGCAGGGAGAGCAGGGAGACCTTATTAAATATGGTTATCAACTGATTATCAATACGCCAAAGCTAATTGGCCCGCTAGCAAATGATGAAAGCATGAGGTTTGCCGGAAGCAAACTCTCCTGTAATAACTGCCATTTAAATGCAGGCAAAAAAATTGGTTCGGGATCTTTTGTAGGGGTAACTACACGTTTCCCGCAGTTTCGGGGCCGGGAAAATAAAATAGGAACAATTGAGGAACGAATTAATGGATGTATGGAACGCAGTATGAATGGAAAGACACTACCGATTGACAGCAAAGAAATACAATCAATAATTGCATATATGAGCTGGCTTAGTGAGGGGGTGCCAACAAGTAGTCAACAACTGTATAAAGGATTTTTATCGATCAACATTCCAAATCAGAGGGCTGACACATTAAAGGGTCGCGCTCTATACAATGAGAAATGCATAGTTTGTCATCAAGAAAATGGAAATGGACTCTTGAACCCGGGAAGTGAGGCCTACCTCTATCCACCATTAGGCGGAGAGCACTCTTTTAATGATGGTTCAGGAATGCACCGTGTTATCACCGCTGCTCAATTTATTAAAGGAAATATGCCCTATGGAGCAACCTATGACAATCCTTTAGTAACTGACGACCAAGCATACAACTTAGCAGCGTATCTGAGCACGTTGAGTAGGCCTTCCAAGACAAACAAAGAAGTCGACTTTCCGGATAAGAAATTAAAGCCGGTGTCAACTCCATATGGCCCCTGGGCTGATAGTTTTCCTGCTGAGCAGCACAAATTCGGTCCTTTTCAGCCAATTATCAAATATTATAAAGAGAAATACGACTTAAATAAATCGAAATAAAAATAAATAAATAAATAATAACCATAAATTTTAAAATCATGATTGAAACTAAAAGCAATTCAAGACGGAAATTCATCGGCACAATGGTGGTGGGAGCCACAGCTGGACTATCATTGCTATCTAATCCTGTCAATGCGTTAAATTCGGGTATTTTTGATCCCAACAAAGCTTCTTCAGGTAAAGGTACTGACTCAATGCTGAATGCTGTAGGTAAATTGAAACACCCCGTAGCATACGATATTTCACAAGCTGTACACTGGGGTCTAACTTGGTCCAACGTCTATTATATGACCAATGAAGAAACCGGAGTTGCTCCCAAAGATCTTGGAGTATTAAATGTACTACGACACCATGGAATAATATTCTCATTGAAAGATGAAATGATTAAAAAGTACAAATTAGGAGAAGTTTTTGGGTATAATGATCCGGTATCCAATAAGCCAGCATTAAGAAATCCCATGAGTGAACCCGGTGAAGGTGATATGCCTATGCCAGTGCTTACCGGAATTAAAGGTCTTCAGAAAAAAGGAGCCAAATTCTGTACTTGCAATATGGCTTATAAAGTTTATAGCGGAGTAGTTGCTCAAAACATGGGTTTAAAACCCGAAGATGTATATAATGACTGGGTAGCAAACAAACTTGAAGGGGTTGAGCTAGCACCGTCAGGCGTATGGGCCTTGGGAAGATTAATGGAAAATAAAATTACTTACATTGATGCCAGTGTAGGTTAAAAACATTAATTATGAGAAAAATTATTTTGAGCTTTGCACTTTCACTGATCATTTCAGTTGCAATGTGCCAAAACGAAAGGGTGCAAATCATATTTGATGTAACAAGTTCAGATATTAAGGTGCATGAAGCTGCTGTTCGACATATTAAAAGTATGTCAGAGGCCTATCCTGAATCTGAATTTGAAATGGTGATTTACAGCAATGCACTACCTATGATGCTAAAAAACGAGTCATCAGTAGTCTCAGAAATAGAAAATCTGGTCAAATATGATAATGTATTATTAAATGTTTGCGCTATGTCACTCAAAAAGCACCAGCTTACAGACAAAGATTTGATTAGGGGTGTGGAAACCGTTCCAGATGGGATTATGGAAATTGTAAACAAGCAAAATCAAGGCTGGGGTTATATTAAAGAGGCTAATTAAAAATGAATTTTTTATCTCAACGACACTCATTTCATGACCAAGATTCATGAAATGAGTGTTCTTTCCTACAATCTGATTCATAAATTTCTATACTAGTAAACACTCTGACTACAAACCTCCAAACTATGGAAATAATGGTTAAAATCTGACAAACTTTAAAGTAAATGCTAGCTGCAGTTTACTTCAACTTGCGAAACCACAGAATTGATTTCTGCCTTCAAATGCTCTTCCGGCAATATCATTCAAAATAAATTTATTTATGAAAAAAGTAATCAAAACTATCGTCTTCTTTATTAGCATCTTGTTCCTAAGCTTTCAATATGCTGAGGCCCAAAAAATAGTTAGAGGATCCGTTAAAGATTTAAAAGGCACATCACTTTTCTATTCCAATGTATTGCTACTTACAGAAAGTGATTCTTCACTGATTAAAGGTGTTGTTTCAGATCTGGAAGGCAATTTTGAAATTAAGAATATAGAGAGTGGCAGCTATATACTTAAAGCCGTAATGGTTGGATATATTCCCTTCTTTAGACCGATTAAAATAACTGACGAAAAATCAGTCTATCTAGTTGATATTACTATGAATGAGGATGTCAGAAACCTTGAAGAAGTATTAGTAAAAGCTCAAAAACCATTATATGAGAAAAGAGCTGATCGCACTATTGTGAATGTTCAAAGTCAAATTACTTCATCCTCAAAATCAGTTTTAGATGTATTGGCTAGGAGCCCTGGTGTAATTGTCAACCAGCAAAATAACAGCATTTCAATGTTTGGACAAAACGGTGTGGGCATTATGATTAACGGAAAGCTAAGTCAATTGCCAATTGAGGCTGTAGTGCAGATGCTCAACGGCATGAATGCAGCCAACATTGAAAAAATAGAACTGATCACCTCCCCTCCGGTTAAATATGATGCTGAAGGTGTGGGTGGTTTAATCAATATCGTTACCAAGAAAAACCCAGATTTGGGTACAAATGGTATTCTCTCATTAACTGCCGGTTATAATCAGGGCAAAATATTGGCGGGCAACCTGAGTTTAAACCACCGTCAGAATAAGGTAAACTATTTTATTGAATACGGTAACCGTACTGACGATAATAATCAATTGTGGTTAGAAAATAGAAAGCTAAATGGTAACAACTTTGACCAGACAATAAATATTGAACAAGACAGGGCTTTTAATTTAACAGAACAGAACCTTCGAGCAGGGGTTTCCTACAATTTAGCCGAAAAAACCACGCTCAACATATTAGCTACAGGACATAAGCGCAATTGGTACATGGATGCCACTGCAAATAATTTAAACCAGGCAGCTCCAGATTCTACCATTACCAATACCATACAGTTAAATGAAAGCAATATTTGGATGGATGCTATAATTGGCATTGAGATTGAGCATAGCTTTAATGAGCAACATTCAGTTGCTGCCCATTTTGACTATTTATATTATGTAAATGACAACCCATCAAATTATAATATTACAACTCAAATCAATACTAGAGCAGGTAGTGAAACATCCTTAAAAGTCACAAAAGATACCCCTCTCAACTTTAAAGTCAGCAAGGTTGATTACACAAACCTACTAAGCGAAAAACTCAAATTACAAGCAGGTGTAAAAGCTAGTCTTTCTGAATTAGAAAACAATGTAATAGTAACAGACTTTAAACAGGAGCAATGGACAATCAACAATAGGTTTACCAGTTTAGCCCAATTAAAAGAAGATGTTTGGGCCGGCTATGTATCATTGGATTGGAGTATTTCAGACAAGATGAAAATTTATGCAGGACTGCGATATGAAATTACCGATACATATTTAAGCGAAGGAGATATTGGCGGATTAGTAGACCGAGAATATGGCAACTTTTTTCCAAACTTTTCAATTTCCAGTAAACTGGCTGAAGAAAGTACTGTTGGTCTGGCCTATTCAAGAAGAATAAGCCGACCAAGTTTTAATGAAATTGCTCCTTTTGTATTTTTTAGTGGTCCAAACACTTTTTTTGCAGGAAACCCTGCTTTGTTTCCTGCTATTACCGATGGCCTAGACTTAAGCTACCAATTGAAAAGCTGGTGGGTTTCCCTAAAATACAATAATACAAGTAATCAAATACAGCAATTTCAACCAGCAACCAATCTTGAAACTGGAGAACAAATATACAGTAGTCAAAACATGGATTATTTCAGTAGCTGGGTAATTACCTCAAGCTTACCTATTTCTATTTTCTCTTGGTGGGAAATTCACAATGATATTTCCTTAAATCACCAGTCTTTTAAAACCCACAATGGCTTTATAGATAAAGGCTTTACCTGGAATGCTAATTCCACTTTTACATTTTCTTTACCAAAAGATTTTTCAATAGAAGCTTCGGGTAACTACTTCTCTGAACAATTCATGGGCCTATGGAAGAGCCAGCCTTACGGTCAGGTAGACTTGGCTATAAAAAAAGAATTTGAAAAAAGCAGCCTCTCGTTTTCCTTTGTTGATGTGTTTGACACTTTTAACCCTATTGACCTTGACGGTAGCATTTTAAATGGACAAGGTAATAGTCACGTATACGTAGACCTTAACGTACAGTCTCTCAATATTACTTATACCAGAACTTTTGGCAATAGTAAGTTAAAGTTGGTAAATCTTAAATCAGGATCTGAAGATGAAAAAAGAAGGGTGAATTAAAATCATATGGAATAAGCAAAGCTGCTGATAGATTTAAATCTGATTATCACATAAAAAAGTATTTATCAACACTTATATTCAACAGATAAATGTTTCTAACCTTATCAGAAAGATAATAGACTAATATAAGGTTGAGTTCAATCAAGCTTTATTAGTACTACATATGAGATGAAGTTAACTCACCAAAATCCTTCAATCCTCAATCCAATCCTTATACATCATGTAATTCCTAGCCGTTCTTTCGAAAATTTTATGCATTTCAGCATCTATTTTCTTCACCTTTTTGGCGGGTACTCCCGCATAAATGAAACCGGATTCTACAATTGTGTTTTCTAATACTACTGCTCCTGCTGCTACTATTGATCCTGACTGCACCACTGCATTATCCATCACTATTGCACCCATTCCTACTAATGCCCCATCCTCTACGGTACACCCGTGAATGATTGCCTGATGACCCACAGAAACATCATTTCCTATATTAGTGGCTGCCTTTTGATAAGTACAGTGTATGATAGCACCATCTTGTATGTTGGTCCTATCGCCAATTCTGATGGAGTTAACATCCCCTCTGATAACAGCCCCCCACCAAACACTACATGATTTACCTATTATAACATCGCCAACAATGACCGCATTATCTGCTACAAAGGTATTTTCCCCTATTTTTGGTGATACTCCTTTACATTTTTTTATTATTCCCATAAAAAATATAATTCTATTAATTCAAAATCAAATATTGACCTAATAAAGTTAAAAATACAATTAAAGTATGAACATATTAATTGAAAAATCGTTATCCTCACATTCAAATAATAAAACCACTAAGAACTATGAAATTTTTAAAAACAACAAGTATTTACGCAATTGCACTTTTAGTGGCAGTAGCTTGTACTTCAAATCCTAAGGGTGATGAAGCCAAAACAAGTGATGCAAAAGAAGTGACTGCAAGCGAAGGTAAAAAATTAACCGTTTCCAATCAAGATGCTGAAATGGAATTTGTGGGTACTAAGCCAACAGGCAGACATTACGGAAATGTTGCTTTAAAAGATGGCTCAATCAGCATTAAAGATGGTAAAGTAACAGGTGGTAAGTTGGTTTTCGATTTAAACGATATCACAATTACTGATTTGCAGGATGACGAGGAAAGCCATGGTAAATTAGTTGGTCATTTACAGTCAGATGACTTTTTTGATGCAGCTAACCATCCTGAGGTTACTTTTGAAATAGTTTCAGTTAAATCTTTGAACGCAGATGGTAATCCAACTTACGAATCTTACAAAGAGGATATGGAACAGCCTGCAGAAGGTGAAAAGATTATGGAAGTTGAAGATTATGAGTTAGAAGGTGCTACACACGAGATAACTGGTAATTTAACAATGAGAGGAAATACATTAGCTATTACTGTTCCTGCACGAGTTAATGTGCAAGATAATACTGTTGAAGCCTTTACAAACTTTAGTATTGACAGAACCAAATGGGGTTTAATGTACGGTGATGAGTCTAAAGCTGTTGATAAAGCACAAGATCAATTCATTTACAATACTGTAGGTGTAGGATTCAATGTTAAAGCTACTGCTGAAAATATGTAAATTAATCAGAAACACTTTTTTGAAAAGCCTTGCCTTCTGGTGAGGCTTTTTTTTGCTTCACAAAGTTTTCTATAGTTGATTCCTGCAAAAAATATAGCCATTTTTGTTAAATAATTAATCATTACTAAGTGAGCATAACACTTCCATTTGAAAGTAAAAACATTAATAAATTACTAGATTGGGCTAGTGTACAGCCATTTTTTTGTTATTTTCATCCTCAACAAACTGATGCTTATCCTTATGGTTCCTTTCCACATCAATTAGCTATAGGAAAAGAATCCATTACCTTCAAAAAAGTAGAAGACGAAACTCATTTTTCAATTTTAGATAAGTATTTGAAAGAAAATCCACAGCAACTACTATACGGGTACTTTTCCTATGAATTAAAAAATCAGATCGAGCAGTTAACTAGTGAAAATACAGAAAGTATAAATTGGGAATTATGTGGTTTTTTTAAACCGGACTGCATTCTGCATTTTTCTGAAAACTTAATAGAAATCGAATCAAAAGAATCAGCTTATTACAAAAGCATCATAGAAAAGCTACTCAAGGATGAATCATATCCTCCTGAAAACAAAAACAATGAAGTTTCTATTTTAGCTAACACTTCTAAGGAAGATTACCTTCAAACAGTTTTAACACTTAAAGGCCATATTTTAGAAGGAGACATTTATGAGATAAATTATTGCATTAATTTTTCAGTATTAACTGCTAACTTTAATCCTGTAAGCACTTTTTTAAAATTGTGCAGCCACTCCCCCACACCATTCGCCAATTTACTTAAATGGAAAAATCAGTTTGTTCTATGTGCTTCTCCTGAGAGGTTTATTAAACTCGAGTCAAATAAATTAATTAGCCAACCCATAAAAGGTACAGCCAGTAGGAAAGCAAATAAGGCGTTGGACGAACAAGCCAAGCGAACCTTACAACAAAGTGAGAAAGAAAGAGCTGAAAATATGATGATCGTAGATTTGGTCAGAAACGATTTGGCCAGATCTTCCAATTCAGGTAGCGTAAATGTAGAAGAACTTTTCGGTATTTACAGTTTTAGGCAAGTTCATCAAATGATAAGCACAATTATCTCAACAAAGAAGGATTCAATTCCTGCTGTAGAAGCCATTAAAAATGCATTCCCGATGGGAAGTATGACAGGAGCGCCTAAAATAAAGGCTATGCAATTGATTGAAGCATATGAGACACACAAGAGAGGTATATTTTCAGGAAGTATAGGTTACTTCAAGGGTGCAGGTGAATTTGATTTTAATGTTGTCATAAGATCTTTGTTCTTTGATCAATCAACCGGAACTATCAATTATCAAGTAGGGAGCGCTATCACCCACGACTGCGACCCGGAGGAAGAATACAAAGAATGTCTGCTCAAAGCTCAAGCCATTGAGCACGTTCTAAAGCAATAAAATCTCGCAGAAAAGGACTGCCAAAATGTCATTTTCGGTAATAATTATTTAACTTTGCATTTCCATAATCAATTCAGAAAGATTAAAAGTTTCAATTCATCAAATGAGTGATTTAATTAAAGATTTAGATATATTAATTGACAATAACAAAACGGAGGAATCCTGTGGAATCCAAATTACAAAGGAGGAAAACACTGGTAAAAACCGAAAATTATATATAGAAAGCTATGGCTGCCAGATGAATTTTTCTGATAGTGAAATAGTATCATCTATTATGAAAGATAATGGTTTTGATACCACAAATAATTTCAATAATGCTGATGTTATTTTCCTAAATACATGCTCCATCAGAGAAAAAGCAGAATTAACAGTCCGTAAGAGGTTAACAGATTTCCAAAAGGCAAAGGCCAATAAGCCCTCTTTACAAATAGGTGTTTTAGGTTGTATGGCTGAAAGATTGAAAACCAAACTGTTAGAAGAAGAAAAGATTGTAGATCTGGTTGCAGGCCCTGATGCCTATAGAGACTTACCAAACCTGGTGAAAACCGTAGATGAAGGAGAAAAGGCTGTTAATACTTTTTTAAGTCGGGAAGAAACTTATGCAGATATCAGCCCAGTGAGGTTAAATTCTAACGGAATTTCTGCAATGATTTCAATTATGAGAGGATGTGATAACATGTGCTCATTTTGTGTAGTCCCTTTTACCAGAGGAAGAGAGAGAAGTAGAGACCCTTTTTCAATTGTAAAAGAGGCTCAAGATCTTTTTGACAAAGGTTTTAGAGAAGTGACTTTATTAGGCCAAAACGTTGACTCCTATAAATGGTCAGAAGAAATTAACAATAAGGCGCGGCTTGAAAAAATTGAGGGAAATCAGGAGATAGAAATCATTAATTTTGCTAATTTGTTGGAAATGGTGGCTAAAGTAAGCCCTTTACTTCGAGTTAGATTTTCAACATCTCACCCAAAAGATATAACGGACGAAGTGCTTTATACTATAAAGCAATATGATAACATTTGCAAGTATATACACTTGCCTGCCCAAAGTGGAAATAGTCGCATCCTTAAAATGATGAACCGCACCTACGACAGGGAGTGGTACATCAACAGGGTAGATGCTATCAGAGAAATTTTAGGAAATGAATGTGGAATTTCCTCTGACATGATTTCGGGTTTCTGTTCTGAAACGGAAGAAGAACATCAAGAAACACTAACATTAATGGATTATGTGCAATTTGATTTCTCCTACATGTTTTACTATTCCGAGAGGCCCGGCACCTTAGCTGAAAAGAAATATGAAGATGATATTCCATTAGAAGTTAAAAAAAGGCGACTTCAGGAAATAATTGATAAACAAAGATCTTATTCTTTGGAAAGGAACAAACTTGATTTAAATAAAGTGCATCAGGTTCTGGTAGAAGGTGTTTCCAAGAGGTCTGATGAACATTTATCAGGTAGAAATACTGCGAACAAAATGGTGATCTTCCCTAAGGGAAATTACAAAAAAGGTGATTATGTAAATGTGCTGGTAAATGAATGCACCGGGGCTACCTTATTAGGTGTAGCCATTGATTAAAATTTAATACATTGGAAATACAAACTATCAAAAATAGATTTGGCATAATTGGGAACTCCAACCAGTTAAACCATGCCATTAAGGTGGCTATGCAAGTGGCACCTACTGAAATGACCGTACTCATTACAGGTGAAAGTGGTGTGGGGAAAGAATCATTTTCGAAAATAATCCATCAAATGAGTGCACGAAAGCATGGACAGTTTATTGCTGTGAACTGTGGTGCCATCCCGGAAGGCACCATCGATTCAGAATTATTTGGACATGAAAAAGGCTCATTTACAGGTGCATACGACTCCAGAAAAGGTTATTTCGAAGTCACAGATGGTGGAACAATATTTCTGGATGAGATAGGTGAAATGCCTTTACCTACGCAGTCGCGGTTATTAAGGGTATTGGAAAACGGAGAGTTTATTAGGGTTGGATCTTCAAAAGTTAATAAAACAGACGTAAGAGTGGTGGCTGCCACCAATGTTAATCTTATAAAAGCAGTAGAAAAAGGAAAATTCAGAGAAGACTTATATTATCGATTAAACACTGTGCCCATTTTCGTGCCTCCTTTAAGAGAGAGAGGAAATGATATAGAACTTCTGTTTAGGAAATTTTCAAGTGATTTCGCAGAGCGATACCACGTAAACGCCATTAAACTTTCTGAAGACGCTAAAAAGATTTTGTTGGGATATCGATATCCTGGCAATATCCGCCAATTAAAAAATATAGCTGAGCAGATTTCACTTTTAGAAATTGAAAGGGAAGTTAATGCAGATGTTATGATGAAGTACCTCCCTCAGGAAGGTAATATGATGCCTGCTTTATACCAAAATGCAGAAGAAAAAGGTTCTGGAAAAGATAACTTTTCGGAACGTGATATTTTGTACAAAATTCTTTTTGACATGAGAAATGATGTAGAAGAATTGAAGAAACTGGTGCACAGAGTGCTCAAGAACGAAAATTATGGTGATGAAATTATTAAAGACCATGAGGGTTTGTTTGAGGTCAGAAGAAACGAGTTTAAGTCTGACAATTCCGATAATAGTGCACCTTATTTACTAAGTGCAAAAAAAGAAGAAGAGGAAGATAACGAGTATGAAGTGGAAGAGGTACAGGATGCGGAACATGAAATTGAAGATGAATCCTTATCTCTGGAAAAGCAGGAAAAAGAAATGATTCATAAGGCATTGTTAAAAAATAACAATAAAAGAAAATATGCGGCACAAGATTTGGGGATCTCTGAAAGAACGCTTTATAGGAAAATAAAACAATATGACTTACAAAATTAAACTTCTTAGCTGTTGCCTTCTTATTCTGTCAACAATGGGTTGTGGGATTTACTCATTCACCGGAGCATCAATCTCTCCGGATATAGAAACAATTTCTATCCAGTATTTCTATAATGATGCAGGCAATGGCCCTCCAAGTTTAGCGCAAACTTTTACAGAATCTATCAGAGACTATTACCAGCAAAACACAAGCTTGCGCCTGGTTGAAAACAATGGCGATTTACAAATAGAAGGAAGTATAACAGGATACGATGTCACTCCTATTGCAGTAACGTCTTCAGGGAACCCAAATGAAGCTGACATTGCGGGCGGCAGCAGGCTTACAATTAGGGTAAAAGCAACATACATTAATACAAAAGATGAAACTTTCAATTTTGACAGCAAGACATTTTCTTTTTACGATGATTTTAATTCAGAAACTACTCAGTTGACTGCGGTAGAAGATCAATTGATTGAAACCATCACTGATCAAATTATTATAGATATTTTTAATGCATCGGTGGCAAATTGGTAAAAATTTGTAAATTTAAAATTATTATAAAATAGAACCAGTGGATAAAGCAAGGCTTACAACGTTATTTCAAAATCCTCATCAAATAACCAATGATGATGCAAAGGCTATAAAAGCACTGAAGGAAGAGTATCCATACTTTCAGGCGTTAACACCTTTAATCGCAGTCGCTGATAAGAAATTTGAGCCTTCTGCTGGAAAAAAAAGCTTGCCCACTGCAGCCATTTATGCTCTTGATAGAAAGCATCTGAAAAATTTATTACAAGGTAATGCTCTTGAAACGACTAATGATAACAGCGAATCAGAAGAATATAAACCAGTAACATTCAGTAATAATAACCTAAAAGTAAACGAAGACCACCTTCCTGATTCTTTCTTTAATGAACTTTTTGTTGAAATGGAATCTTTGAAAAAATCTAAGGAACAGTTCAAGCGAATTTTAGAAAAATTAGAACAGGAAGGAAGTAAGGCTACTGTCAAAAAACCCAGAAAATCGACCACCAGGAAAAGCGTTGCAAAAACTACTGTTGAGAAAAAACCCGTTAAAACAAAGGCCAAGCCAAAAGCGACTAAAACGGCGGTTACAAAAAAAAGCACAACAGCTTTAAGTAAAACACAAAGCAAGAAATTAGTTCCTGCTACAAAAAAAGCTGCCAAAAGCACAAAAAAAAAACCTAATGATTTAAATACAGAGATCAGTTATGATTTCATCAACGAAATAAAATTAAAAGAAAAGAAAGAGATCAACGATCAGCATAAAAAGGAGCAAATAGATCTTATTAATAATTTTATTGAGAAGGAACCTATCCTTACCAAAAAATTTATTGAAAACGACCCTGATGCTAAAAGAGTAATTGAAGACCTTTCCGTATCGAGTACAAGCCTATCGGAAGACGTAATTTCTGAAACTTTAGCGAAATTAATGGTGAAACAAGGCAGAAACCAGAAAGCTATTGATATTTACAAGAAATTAATTTGGAAATTTCCACAAAAAAAGACGTACTTTGCCGAGCAAATAGAGAAATTAAAAAGAGAACAATAAATACATGTTAACATTAGTCATTACATTAATCATTTTAGTATCCATTCTTTTAGTATTAGTGGTTTTAGCACAAAACTCTAAAGGTGGTGGTTTATCAAGCCAGTTTGGTGGTTCCGGAGCAAGCCAAATCGTTGGAGTGAAAAGAACTGGTGATATATTAGAAAAAATAACCTGGGTGCTTGCTATCAGTTTAATGGTGCTTGCTTTAAGTTCATCAATTATCATTAAATCAGGCGGTACTGATGCCGGCTATACCAGCCCTAACCTCGACAGAGTTCAGGATGACGGTATGTTGCCAGGAACAGAAGGCCAACAGTTACTTCCTCAAGGTGAGCAAGGTGAAGAGCCTCTTATAGAAGGCCTTGAAGAAGATGAGGTGGAGCCAGCATTGCCTGAAAATACCGAAGAAGAATCTACGGAGGAGTAATATACATTAACTGCATATTTATTAAAAAAGGGAAGTCATACGGCTTCCCTTTTTTTATTCTGCCAGCAATTAGCTTCAACTACTTCAACAGAAATGCTGAGAAATTCCTTTTAACGACAGGCAGAAGCGTTTCATTAAAAGGATAAGGATCTACTGAAACCACCCTAAACGTAGATAAATTCGAAATTAAATTCATGTTTCTTATAATGTTGAGTTTTAATTGCTCAAGGGTTGTACCTAACGTTTTTCTTATTTTTTGAATAAACTCCGTATGTAAACCTCGAACTGTTTCGTGAGCCGTTTCAAAAATTGAAACTTGATATCGATATGCGTAGTAATAAGAATCATGATTAGGATCTATCAGCAATAACCCTTCGTCATCCTTTAATGCCTTCACTCCTACTGATTCAATCACTAATTGCTTCTCCACTGCATCATAAATATCTTTTCCAACCTCCAATTGGTTCTTCATTTTATTCAAGGAAAAGTCCAGAATCTCCTCCAACTCCTTCACCTGGTCATCTTCCTCAATAATGGTTTCATAAAATAGCTTAAAATTCTTTAAATCCAGATGAGACAGCTTTTTAGGAAATGATTGCAATAATTGATTTTTACCTTCTTTAAGTGAGGTTGCATTTCGGTAGTGGGTAATTAATTCAGAAAAAGGAGGATATAGCTTTTGCTGATCAAAAGATTGATTTACGTATTGCAAATAAGCCAAAAGCACATATTTCTTATACTCAAAATCTACTATCCCTTGTGTAATCCAATCATCAGCTAATTTTTTCATAAGTTGTATCTTGGGTTAAAAAATTAAGATCTAATCAAATAAAAGCAACTTGATGCTACTATTTAACTTTCTAATATAAAAAGAAACTGACAAAAATGCATAGGTAATATATCAATGAATATTACATGTCATATATAAGGTTAAAAAACTGCTATTTTGACACGTATTGAGATATGGCATATAAAATGCTACACTACCAATATAAATTGAGTTTTAAAAACTAATCATAACAAAATGTCAAACGTAAACATTAAACCACTTGCAGATAGGGTTCTGGTAGAACCAGCTGCAGCAGAAGAAAAAACAGCTTCAGGCATCATTATTCCTGATACGGCTAAAGAAAAACCACAAAGAGGTAGCGTTATAGCTGTTGGAAATGGCAAGCCTGATGAGCCAATTACTGTAAAGGTGGGTGATTCAGTTTTATATGGTAAATATGCCGGAACTGAAATCACTGTAGAAGGTAAAGAATACCTTATTATGCGAGAATCAGATATCTTCGCAATAGTTTAATTCAAATCTAAAAAATTTAAAACATAAGAGTTATGGCAAAAAATATTTCATTCGACTTAAAAGCCAGAGATGGTTTGAGAAAAGGAGTTGATAAACTAGCTAATGCAGTAAAAGTAACATTGGGACCAAAAGGCAGAAATGTTATTATTGACAAAAAATTTGGTGCTCCTTCAGTAACAAAAGATGGTGTTACAGTAGCCAAAGAGATTGAATTAAAAGATCCTATTGAAAATATGGGAGCTCAATTGGTTAAAGAAGTAGCCTCTAAAACTGCTGACGAAGCAGGTGATGGTACTACAACTGCAACTGTACTGGCACAGGCTATCTACAAGCACGGAATTAAAAACGTGACTGCAGGTGCCAACCCAATGGATTTGAAAAGAGGTATCGATAAAGCTGTAAAGGCTGTTGTTGAAAACCTTAGAAAACAATCTAAAAATATCTCAAACAGTAACGAAATTGAGCAAGTAGGTACAATTTCTGCCAATAACGACAGAGAGATCGGTAAAATGATTTCAGAAGCCATGGATAAAGTGGGCAAAGATGGCGTTATTACGGTAGAAGAAGCTAGAGGTACTGAAACTGAAGTAAAAACTGTAGAAGGTATGCAGTTCGACAGAGGTTATCAATCTCCGTACTTCGTTACAAATACTGAAAAGATGGAGGCGGAATTAGAAAATCCTTACATCTTAATATATGACAAGAAAATTGGCAGCATGAAAGAATTGCTACCTATTTTGGAAGCAGTTTCTCAAACTGGAAAGCCTTTATTAATTATTTCAGAAGAAGTTGAAGGCGAAGCTTTAGCTACTTTAGTGGTTAACAAAATAAGAGGTTCGTTGAAAATTGCTGCTGTAAAGGCGCCTGGATTTGGCGATAGAAGAAAAGCAATGTTAGAGGATATTGCCGTACTAACTGGTGGTACTTTAATTTCTGAAGAAAGAGGTTATAAATTAGATGGTGCTACACTTGATTACTTAGGTACAGCCGATAAAATAACTATCGATAAAGATAATACTACTATTGTTAATGGTGCAGGTAAAAAAGAAGACATTGAAGCAAGAGTTGGTCAAATCAAATCTCAAATAGAAAATACTACTTCTGATTACGATAAAGAAAAGCTACAAGAAAGACTAGCTAAATTATCTGGTGGTGTAGCTATCCTTTACATCGGTGCTGCTACAGAAGTAGAAATGAAAGAGAAAAAAGATAGAGTAGATGATGCTTTGCATGCAACCAGAGCGGCTGTACAAGAAGGTATTGTTGCTGGTGGAGGTATTGCATTACTCCGAGCTATTGCCGTACTGGATAAGGTTGAAACTGAAAACTCTGATCAAAAAACTGGTGTAAACATAATCAGATTAGCGCTTGAAGCTCCTTTAAGAACTATTGTTGAAAATGCAGGTGGAGAAGCCGCTGTAATTATCAATAAAGTATTGGAAGGAAAAGATGATTATGGTTACAATGCTCGTGAAGATAAATTTGAAAACATGTTTGCGGCTGGTGTTATTGACCCAACTAAAGTAACGCGTTTAGCACTTGAAAACGCTGCGTCTATCTCTGGTTTATTATTAACTACCGAATGTGTGGTTTCTGATGAAGAAGAGGAAGAAGCTGGTGGCGGTATGCCAGGTGGTGGAATGCCAGGTGGCATGGGTGGCATGGGCGGTATGATGTAATACCCCATTTCCTAGAAGAAAATAAAGGCTTTGTCGATTGACGAAGCCTTTTTTGTTTTCTTCTCGTTATTTAAGGTAAATTTGAAGAATTAAAAATTAGAACTCATGGATAAGCATTACCTTTTTACAGATTATCAGGGATTTATCATATTCCTTCTAATTCATATCGGCAACTCAGATTATGCCATGAAAGGTTCTGAAATAGAGGTTATATTATCAAAAATGGAAGACTACTTCCCGGAGGTTGATGATATGGATATGCTAAGAAACAGGTTTATATTCTTAAAAGATGAGTATGAAGAAATGAGCGATACCGATATCAATCATTTAATATATCATAATTACTTAAAATTCAGGGATCAAAGAATAAATACAGAAAGAATTTTAAATGACTTGCAAGAAGTAATTATGGCCGATGGATTGATTCATGAAAAAGAAACAAAAACTCTTGAGACCATTAAAAAATTGCTTGATATTAATGAGTAATAGATTGAATGTCTTTTTAAAGTAAGAACATTACTGCTATAAAATGAGTAATTGTGCCAATGAGAACGAACATGTGCCAAATAGCATGAGCAAATATCATTTTCTTATTGACATAAAAAATTGTCCCTATCGTATAGCTTAGCCCCCCTCCTAACAACAATCCCAGAACATGTAATGGTAGCTCCTTATACAGGGGCATAGCAATAAAAATAGCAATCCAACCCATTCCCAGGTACAAGATTAAAGATAATTTAGGAAATCGGTGTTTGAAAAACGTTTTAAAAAAAATACCTACTAAAGCTATAAACCAAACAATTCCAAACATAGTCCAGCCCATTGTGCTTCCTAAACCAATTAATAAAAATGGAGTATAGGTACCTGCAATTAGAATATAAATACTGATATGGTCGAAAATTCTTAACAATGCTTTTGTTTTAGGATGTTGAATAGCATGATAAAGGGTGGAAAAAGTATACATCAGAAGAAAAGCTCCTCCAAAGAAACTACTACTAATAATGTGAATAACATTGCCATTCAGTACCGATAAAGTAATTAGCAAGGAAATAGCTATAACACTAAATAAAATACCAATGCCATGAGTAAGGCAATTCGCTAATTCTTCTTCTAAAGTTTGAATCCTCACCTCATTTTTACTCATACAGTAATTGATTTTATTTAATAGAATACTATAGTTGAGTAAAGTTAAAGGATTATTAACCTCAGAAAATAATATTAATAAAAATAAGGAATATTAATTCAAAAGGCGAGCTTATACTCGCCTTTGGGGTCTAAATGAAATAATTTATCATTTAAGGTACCTCTTGAAACGTTTGGAGCAGTTACTATCTCCTAAGTCGTTAAATAAATATCATCATTTATAACCAAAAAGTCAACCAAAATAAAATAACTTTTTATTGAGCACTTCTTTTTGATTTTTGTAAATAGAAAACTATCATTACTCTATGAAAAAAGAATGCCCATCCTGTGCCATGATGGTAGAAGGAAAATTAAAGATTTGTCCTATATGCCAATATGAATTCACAGAAAGCAAAAAAAGTAAATTACCCTTGATTGCACTTTTACTTGTATTATTGTTTTTAATTAGTCTTTTATTTTAAATCGAAATGACCGAAGATCAAAATCAACATCCATTTAAAATAGTGAATGCCTTTTCAAAGCTTTCACAAGGCCTTAGAGGTAACCCCTCTTCCGTGATCTTACTAGACAAACCAATTGATGAGCAGTATATGCAAAGAATAGGAAAAGATTTACATCAACCTGCTACAACTTTCCTATGGCCTTCTGAAGAAAAAAACATCTTCCATGTAAAATGGTTTGCTCCAGATGCACAAATAAACCTTTGCGGGCATGGATCATTGGCTGCTATTGCATTTTTGTTCGAGCACCCAATTATCAATCACAGAAATGGAGAAATTGTATTAAAAGCCAATGAATATGAGATTACTGGTTGGAAGACAATAGAAAATGAATTCGCAATTAAATTAAAAGCTATAAAGTCTGAGATAACAGATGAGGTTCCTGAGAATTTGGAAGAAGCTCTGGGTCAAAAAATAATTGAGTATAGGATAAGTGAAAACAAAAATATTGTAGTGTTGGAAAATGAAGAAGCTGTAGCAACCATGGAGCCTGATTTCGATTTGCTAAGAAATATTGATGTATTTGGTTATGCTGTAACTGCTAACGCTACTGAAATTGATTTCGTAAGTAGAACCCTTGTACCCCATGTGCAACAATTGGAAGATCATGCAACAGGTTCATCTCATGCATTGCTCGTCCCCTATTGGTCAGAAAAGTTGAATAAAAGCACTTTAACAGCAAAACAATTAAGTCCGAGAGGTGGTTTTTTTAAAACCAGATATGAAAGTAATTTCGTAACTTTAATAGGAGAAACCTACAATTCTGTTGAAGGAACTTTTCTGGCTCAAAGCTAGGTTTACACTGCAATATTTTAACTTTTAATTCGATGAAGCAATTCTTAAAAAGCACTCTTATTTTATTTCCAATTTTATTACTATCTGCATTTTTCATAAGCTGTAATAATGAGGACGATGTAAATCCGGAGCTGGCACCTGGCACAAACGAGGCAATAAATAACTGGATTTATGATCAAATGGAAATCTATTATTACTGGGAAAGTCAATTGCCAGCAAGAAAAATGACCACCCAAAGTCCAGAAGATTATTTTGGTTCATTAATTTATACAGCAGAGGATCGGTTTTCCTGGATTCAGCCAAATTTTCAAGAGTTGTTAAATTCTTTACAGGGTGTTAATAAAGAGGCAGGCTATGAATTTACCTTGTATAATGACAACACTGTGCCCAATGGAGTGTTGGGTCAGATTTCATATATTAAGAGAGGTTCACCAGCAGAACTAAAGAATATAAAAAGGGGAGACTTGTTCACCGAAATCAATGGAACCAGGCTGACGGTGGACAATTATAGAAATTTGCTTTCTGAAATTGGAGAAACACACACCCTGAATTTGCTGAGGTTTGAACACGAAACGGAAGATTTTGAAGAGTTGGGTTCTATCCAATTCAATACAATTGAATTTGCTGAGAATCCCCATTTTTTGGATACTGTTTATACAATCAACAATAAAAAAATAGGATACTATGTTTACAATTTCTTTGCTACAGGTTCCACATCAGCAGATAGTAGCTACCTGGTAGAAATGGATAAAATATTTCAAAAATTTCAGTCGGAAGGAATCCAGCATTTAGTTGTGGATTTAAGATACAATAGTGGCGGAGCAGAGTCAGCTACCATCAATCTTGCTTCTCTGATCGGTAGTAACGTAAATTCAAATGATATTTTTGTTAAAAGAAATTTTAATGACTTTTTAAATCAATATTATGAAGAAGAGGTGGAAGAAGAAGTTTTGATTAAAAGGTTTAGGCCTAAGACATCAAATGTTGGAAATCTACTAGAAAACCAAAGTGTAATCATTCTCACTTCATCAAGAACTGCATCCGCTTCTGAGCTACTCATTAATGGACTTCTCCCATACATGAATATTTTTATCATCGGTGAAACTACCGTAGGCAAAAACGTTGGATCGTTCAGTATATATGATGAAAAAGATCCTGAAAACACCTGGGGCATGCAGCCTATAGTTACTAAATCATTTAACAGTCTGGATCAGTCCGACTATGGGACTGGTTTTATCCCTGATATTGAATTAATTGACAATAACTTAGTTAAAAAAGAGCTGGGAGATGTGAATGAATTATTAATCTCAAGAGCAATCCAGGAAATAACAGGAACAATAGCGAGAAGTGCTCAGGAGCCCCCACAAAAAATAGCAGAAGATATCTTCAGCAGTCTGGAAACTAAAAGGGCTTATGGCATGTATACCATTGACCTGCCAAGTGTAGACTAGCAAAGCAGAAAATGTACTATAAAAAAATGGTTGACCTTTTAAAAAGTCAACCATTTTATTTTATCTCTTATTTCAGTTCTGCTATATTAGGCATTTTCAGCCTTAGGCGAAATTTCAAAATCCATATCTAAGGAATCTCTAAAATCTTCAATTTCCTCTTCCATTTCCTCATCACCTTCAACAAAATTCCAAACCATATTAAGTGTAAGTCCTGTTTTTTCCTGTACTTCTTTAATATCAGAAACTAAATCGAACAAACATTTGGATGAAGAGGTATTAAAATATTTTAAAAATATAGTTACATCAAGCTTTGCTGGAGAGGTTTGACCAAAACTTTTGATTTTAGTTCGAAGCATGCTAAATAACATTACTACATCATCATCGTAAGACTTTCCTTTTATATGCAATACAGCATTTCCTTCGTCAAATCTTACATAAGGTGCTGCTTCTTTCGCAGGTATCTCTAATACACTCATATATGTTTATAGTATGTTTTTGAATTATTTATTTACAATAATAAGTATTTTCATTACTATTACACACCAAATATGACATGAACTTTCTTCTTTTCGACAAAAGAAAGTTTTTAATCGATAATCGATTCGCCCTTGTTTAAATGAATATTTAAGTTTAGCTTTAAGCTATGAATGCAAACAATCAGACAGACAGTCATTTATATAGCAACAAACTGTTGCGCATAACTTCTATGCAGACTTTTCTGAGCATTTTAACCTTCATCTCTCTACTTTCTGTTTATTTATATGGGGCCTCCATTCTATTTTCAGATGATGTAGCATATTTTCTGATTGTAACAGTTCTTAGTGTCCTTACTCTTATAAAATTTAATACCCGTCAATATTTGTATTGGTATTTAAGGCCGAAGCTCAATATTGGTTTCTTTCATAATTTTACAACTATAGCCACACTAGTTTTTAGTTCTTTATGCGTCATTCTTATTTTAATCAACACAAGTGAAAATGAAATATTAATTACTTTTGGTGTTTTTGGCTCTATTACTTTTATGCTCGGTCTTCCTGTTGTTTTTTACATCTGGCTAATATTTAAAAGTACAAATCATCGAGTAAGTTTAATGGCTTCTGAAAAATATTCGAAAGAAAATTATTCAAATATTGAAACCTATTTAGTCATCATTTCAGTAGCTGTATTTGGTATTATCTATGATTTCATTCCACAAGATGTTCAGTTACTTTTATGGGTGCCATTAATTTTACTGATTACCATTGGCTTATTAAATTTCATTCTGAATCATTTTCAAATTATTTGGGTAGTAAAAGCAGTAAAAGAAACAGGATTTAAGAAAGGCAGCAACACAGAAAAGATCGCAGGTAATACTTACGAATACAATCCTTACCTTTTCGAAAAAAATATTAAAGAAAATTTAATAAAATCTTCACCGAAAAAACGAATCTATATCTTAAATACTCTAAAACAAATGGTGGCAGTTGATTTTCTGTCTATTTTGAATGAGTTTAAAGATAACTACGATGTAGATATTGATTCTGAAAAAATTCTCATCCACACTATTGATAATCTTCAAGAAACAAGAACTAGAATTTTAGCTATCAAAAATACCTATGAATTTGTAGAACAATCAAATGACACGACTTTGATCAAAGGTTTAATACGGCTTCAGTTAGAATTGAAAGACAAAAACCTTGTTATTAAATTATTAAATGACAATAGAAACTCTATAAAATCATCAGCATGTATTGTTGCAGGTTATTTTGACGATATCAATTTTATATCAATTTTAATAAATCATTTAGAGAACCCTGCATTAACTATGTGGTCTCAGTTTGCTCTTAAAAATATTGGCCAGAAAGCGATAAGGTATCTTGATATTGAATTTACAAAAAGACGAGAAAGTTTATTTTTTGTGGAGGCTTGTTTTGAGGTTTTAAGCGAAATTAATGACGAAGTCGCACAAGATATCCTTTATAAATCACTTAATGAGATAAATAAAAACATAAACCTTATTGCAACAAAAAAAATCATAGCGAAAATTCAAAATCCTGCAAAGGACAAAAGAAAATATTTTGCCAGCATATTTGATGAACTTATCATCGCCCAGATAACTAATAGCTTCCTCATAAAAGAAATAGAAAATAAGAACGAAACCTTTTATCAGTTAAGTAAAGCATTAAATAATGAAAACAAAAGTAATATTGAACTTATACAGAGTTTAATAACGCTTTATTATGATAAAACCGTGGTTGAAAAGTTGTTTTCGTTTTATGGTACCCAAAATTTATATGAACACGCTTTCTGTAATCACCTGATAGATGAACTCTTCAAAAAAGACCTTTCAGTTTCAAATAAAATAAAGTCACTCTTCTCTCCAACAGATTCCAGATTGATTGAAGCTATGGAAGAAGAATTTCCTAATGTTGAATTTAGAAGACAATACGTTGATGAAGAAAGCTTAATCTGGAGTATCTTAAAACTGGACTATGATAAAATTAACAATTGGACCAGAGCTTGCGCCATAAATACCCTGCAGTATTTATATTCAGAAGATATTCCATTCGATTTAGCAGCTGAATTTATAAATAAAGATAAATTATTGAAAGAGACAGCTGCTATCTGCATTTACAAAAACATTCCTGAATTTTATACGATTTTTCTTAAACGATTACCAAAAGGAGAGGCTACGAAACTTGATTTTGTTGTAAGATCTAATGTTGACTACTTCACGAATAAACTATTAAGAGAAGATAATTTACTACTATATAAAAAAATTCAGTTCTTATTAAGCCTTCCCTATTTTAAAGAATTGTCAATTAATGAGTTAAATACCTTTGAACCATTTTTTAAAGTAAAGGTATTTCAGGAAGGCAACTATTCTATTTCCAGAGATGATGAAGATTTGTCAGGGTACTGGATTGTAGAAAATGGTGATGTAACCTTTTCTGACAACGGAACAAATTTTAGTCGCTATTCTAAAAGGGATATATTTCAGGTTATACCAAATTTAAATGAATCGGGAAAGGTTTTCTTCAAATTGAAAAGACCTGCGAGATTCTTAATTATCGACAAAATAGTTTTACTCAATATTTTAAAGAAATCTCACAATTTAATTCTTAATAATATTGAACAATATACTGATTTTTATTCACCTTTACAGGTTGAAAATTTATTGAATGAACAAGTAGCTTGAAGTTAATCTATCAACATATAATAATTTTACTATTTCTTTGTATTCCCACCCTGGCTATTACTCAGGTTTTGGACATTGAAAATTACACTACTTCTGAATACTTGGGAAGATCCAACTTTTATGGATTTACACAAGATGAAAATCTTAATTTATATTTTAGTAGCAATGAAGGAATATTAAGCTTTAATGGGGTTAGCTTTAGTGAAATAAAAATTACACCTGAAATAGATAGTAATCCAGTAGGACAATTAATCTATTTTAATAATTCAATTTATTTTTCTACAGCAAAGGGAGTTTTTAAATTTAATTTGAATAGCGACTCACTCCATAAAATACTTGATACGCCAGCAAAAGAGTTCCTTCTATCTAAGAATAATTTATTCTTTATTTCTGGTAAAAGTATTTACCAACTCACGGCTAAGCAAATCTCAGCTTCTTCCATTTTTACCGATGATAATTACAACCTTTCCTGCTTTTTTATTAATGAGAAAATAATAGTTGCTGGAACTCCTAATGGTCTTCGAATCATTGAAAATGGTGAACTAAAATATTCTATAGGTTCGTTCATTAATACAAAAGCTATCGAAGCCGAAAATGATTCCTCTCTTTTGGTTCTTTCGGACGATGCATTGTTTACCATCTCTTTAAATGATAGCATTAAAGCAAGCAAAATTTCCAGAATATCTGTTTTTAATAAAGAAAAGGACTCAAACCTATTCCAGTCGCAAATTGGTAATACGTATATAAGTACTTCAAGTGGGAAATTATATCAATATGACCCTGTATTTGATGAAGATAATTTAATTACTATTAACGAGAAAAATGGATTAGATAAATTTCCAATTAATTACATCGACAATGATGTAGAATTGAATTTATGGGTATTGGGTGAAAATGGCTTATCTAAAATCTCTATTAACCAACCCATTACCATTATACAGGAGAAAAATATTGAAAATGCATATAGCAATGAAAATTCTGTTCTAATAATTAAAAAAGACCAATTCCAGATCTATGATTTCAATTTAAGGCCTTCTACTTTTAGAATACAAGAGAGAATTCAGGAAAGCTCAGCAATTTTCGTAAATGATGAATGGTGGATTACTATTAATAGTAAATATGTATATAAAGTAAAAAGAAATACGATAAAAAGAGAAGTATGTAGTTCTGACTTAAAGTTCATTCATTCATTTGATCAAAATAAATTCTTAGCCATAAATAGAGAGGGTAAATTACAGTTGTATAATTTACAAGGTGAGGTAATCAATAAACTGGATGAACTGGATCTAAACCCTTATTTTCTTGTAGGTCATAAGCAACATTATATTATTAGCAACAATGAAGTTTATATTTTTAACAGCAACGGTCTGTCTTCAACCCAAATTAAAGTGGCAAATGACATACCACTCAATACTTTACGAGCTTCAAATTTGGGACTTTGGAGTTTCCATAGTAATTCCCTGGTACTTCATAACTCTGATGGATCAGTTAAAAGCTTTAATCACTTATGGGAAAATCAATTTAACCATCGGCAGATCTATAATGTATTTGAAGATTCACAAAGCAACTTGTGGGTTTCACTCAATACTCATTTGGCTAAAATAAATTTTGTCAAAGAAGACAATGCTATATCTGTAAACGAAGCTACCCTTTACGGAAATGAAGACCACGTAAAAAATTCGTATTTTAAAAATGCTATAGAGTTGGAAAATCAGCAAATATGGTTTACAAGTAATAAGGTTATTACAATTTACAATCCACTACTCGATAACCCTCATCTGGTGGCTCCTGGAGTATTTATTAGTTCTGCTTATGCTATTAATTATGATGAATTTAATGATCCTATAGATACCCTTCAACTTAATGACAGTATCAACAGAATTAGTAATAAACACGAAATCATAATTGATCCTGGTATTGTTAGCTTTTATAAAAAACACAAGTCAAAAATACAATACCGCATTAAAACAGCAGATAATGTTTGGAATAATCTCCCTTTTGGCGAAAAAATAAGGTTAAGAAACCTGGTTGATGGCAATAACGGCATTGAAATTAGAGCTATTAACCCCAATGGTATAACCAGTAAAGATACTATTACATATACACTTAATGTGAAACCTCCCATATGGAAAAGGAATTGGTTCTACATCGGGGCACTTCTTTCTGTGGTTCTGTTAGGGTTGGTAGGATACAAATCTATTAATAATTTTAAGGACAATAAAACTAAGGAGCTTCATGAAAAATTGGACGAAAAATTGGGTGATTTGGAGAGAAGAACACATTTACAAATATTAAAATCTGAAAGATTAAAGCAATTAAATGAATTAATTACCTCGCAGAAAGGTGAATTAGAAAAGAAAAACAAACAAATTGAATCCCAAAAGTATGAACTCTCACTTACAAATGATCAAATTAAAAAGCAAAAGGACTTATTAGAAGACACTGGAAATAAACTAAAGGCAAGTATTAACTATGCTCAGAGAATTCAGAATGCTTTAATGAGTACTGAAGTTGAAGTAAAAAAAGCAATTGATGATAGTTTCATTTATTTTTTACCAAGAGATGTTGTAAGTGGTGATTTCTATTGGTTTAATAAAGCTAAAAATGATAAGGGCGAGGAGCTTTTAATATTAGCTGCTGTAGATTGCACAGGACATGGGGTGCCTGGGGCAATTGTTAGTGTGGTGGGTATAAACCTGCTTAACAATATCACTAATTTAAAAAAGATTTATGATCCAGGGCAAATTCTTACTGAACTGAATTCTGATATCATTCATAATTTGAGGCAGAATGAAACACAAGTTAATGATGGAATGGATATGTCTTTGGTAACAATTAATTATCAGGCAAAAACTATAGAATTTGCAGGAGCAAAAAACCCATTAATGTATGTAGAAGACGGAGAGTTAGTGCGAATTAGAGGAGATAAAAATGCCATTGGCGGCCAGCAGCGGGGGGAAGAAAGAGCTTTTCAAACTCATACCATTAATTGCTCTGATGGTAAAAATCGCACGTTTTTCCTTTTCTCTGATGGATATCAGGATCAGTTTGGAGGAGAAAAAGGCTTTAAGTTTTTAACTAGTAACTTTAAGCAACTTTTACTGCAAATAAGTAATTTACCTGTATTAGAACAAAAGACTATTCTTCATGAAAGATTAGATGAGTGGAAAGGAGAATATTCACAAACGGATGATGTATTGGTAATCGGGTTTAAATTTTGAAATACAAAGATAAATATAGAATAATTATTAAGTTCACACAGAACGATAATATTCCTATTTCAGGTCATGATAAGGGTTGGGTAGACTATTTTTCCGAAATATTAAAAACATCGGTAAACTACCAAATGAATGCCGAAATAGACATGGATCATAAAGTTGAAACTGATCCTATTACTGCCCATGATTTTGAGCACTCAGACTTAATTATATATATTTTATCACCTGCTTTTATTGTATCCTCAAATATTAATCAGGATGCCACCAGTTTAGAAACAGCTTTTAATTTTGACATACCATTTATTAACCATAAAGTCAAAAAGGTATTTAAAGCCCCTGTTAAAATCCAGGACTTACCCTTATCATTATCAACCCCAACTTATTATAGGTTTTATGACCTGATTGATAATGATGAGATTGATTATGAAACTTTTGAAGGTTGGAAAGAATTTCAGGATAATCATAAATTTTGGGTTATAATGGCCGATATCTTAAATGAAACGCTTTATTTGTTTGATCAGGACCCAACAGCTGTTGATAAAAAAATTTACATCTCTAATAACAGTTCCGAATATTTTAATGATAGAAATAATATTAAAAGAGAATTAAAGGCCCATAATATTGAGATTTACCCGGATGAAGACTTTTCAATTGAGGCGAATTATATGGATGATGCAGAATTGTTCTTTATGAAAAAATGTGACTTGTCTTTACATTTTCCCGATGAATTTCTGACTTTAAACTTGGAAGATAGAGACAATACTTTTAACAAATTGTCAGAACAAAAAAGATATATTTGGTTTAGTCCTGTAGAAGCCTTAAAACCTGAAAAGCGAATTAAATACAATGAACTTAAAGTTCAACTAAAGCCTTATAAAAATATAGAAGCTATTGAAACTCCAATTGAAGAATTGAAAACAATTCTAAAAAAGCGAATTCTAGGGAGAAATAAAATTGAAAAGACAACGATTGACTTAGATAAAAGGGAAATAATATATATATTAACTGATGTAAAACTTAATCCGGAAACTTATGACTCACTATTGAGTGAAGACTCAATATTGACAAATTATGATATTAAACTGTTAAGTAATACTGTAAATGCATCAGAATATAGAATTATGCATTACGATCTTTTAAAAAATGCTGATTATTTTGTTATATTACACTTTAAAAGTAATGCGGAATGGCTAAACTCTATGATTTCGGAAGTAAGAAAGGCTCCAGGTTTTAGAAAAAATAATTATATAAAGGGAAAATATATATTTGGCAAAAATCTTTCTCTCCCCAACAAATACGTAGAAGAAAATTTTTCAATAGTTTCTATAAACCAACCAAATGAAATAACAGACTATTTAAAAGAAATATTAGTAAATAAGTGAGTAAACGTAGTCATCTTAGTAAAGAAAGTGATTTTAATCCCTTCCCAGGCTTGCGACCTTTTGGAATTGATGAAAGTTACTTGTATTTTGGAAGAGAAGGCCAAAGTGACGAAGTACTATCTATACTCGAAAAAAACCGGTTTGTTAATATTTTAGGCTCATCTGGTACAGGGAAATCATCCTTAATGTTCTCAGGTGTAATACCCACTCTATATGGTGGATTTATTGATAAAGCAGGTAACAATTGGGAAATTATTACCGCTAAACCCGGACTGGACCCCATCAAAAATCTAGCAACTGGATTCAAGAACCATCTGGAAGCAAATAACAAAGAAAGTAATTTCT
Source organism: uncultured Cytophagales bacterium (assembly GCA_963803685.1). GTDB lineage: Bacteria > Bacteroidota > Bacteroidia > Cytophagales > Cyclobacteriaceae > Marivirga. Next base: position 3,589,284 of record CAWDNW010000001.1, on the reverse strand, counting down.
CAGAGGTACAATCTTTAATAAATAACAACCTTTTTGAGGCTATTCTTAAAAAAAGTACAAAAGGTATTGCTGAACTATACCAGTTGAATCAGCATTTAAAAGGAAAAAATTTACTCATTTATTTAGATCAGTTTGAAGAAATTTTCAGATTTCGAAAGTTAGGCGAACTGTATCACCTCAATGAGTCATTGGCTTATATAAACTTGATTTTAGAGGCAGTAGAGCAATCTGAAGTACCTGTGTATATAGCTCTATCGATGAGATCGGATTTTCTAGGCGATTGTGAGCAATTTCCAGAGTTGACCAATAAAATCAACGATAGTCACTACCTTATTCCTCAGATGAACAGGGATCAGAAAAAGTTAGTGATTACAGGTCCTGTTGCGGTCGGTGAAGGGTTAATATCAAACAGGTTAGTACAACGCCTTCTAAATGACATGGGCGATCGACCGGATCAATTACCAGTGTTACAACATGCCTTGATGCGTACCTGGAATTACTGGATGAATTCCAGAAGCGATAATGATAACGATGAAATTATAGATTTCATACATTATGAAGCAATTGGCGGAGTAAATGAAGCACTTTCGAGACATGCAGATGAAGCATTTTACGAGTTAGATGAATTCCAGAAGTTGATATGTGAGAAACTTTTTAAAACTATAACAGAAAAGAGAACAGAGGGAGACGGTATTAGAAGGCCTACTCCACTCTCTGCCATAGCGCAAATTGTAGATGAAGAGGAATCAACGCTAATTCCAATTATTGATAAATTTAGAATCAAAGGAAGAGCACTGCTTACCCCTAGAGAGGATTACGTTTTACAAAGCAATTCAGTTATTGATATTAGCCATGAAGCCTTAATGAGGGTATGGTACAGATTACGAAATTGGGTGCAGGAAGAGTCGGAATCAGCACAAACTTATTTAAGATTGGCTACTGCTGCTGGAAATTACCAGCAGGGAAATGGTAGCCTCTGGAGACCACCAGATTTACAACTTGCAATCGGATGGAGAAACAAAACGAAACCCACTTTAAAATGGGCTTTGCAATACGATAATGCTTTTGAGGCTGTGATAACTTTCTTACAGAGAAGTGAAAATGCTTACAATAAGGAACTTGAAACAAAAGAGCTGCTACAAAAGAAGAGGCTGAGGCGTTCCAAGCGTGTAGCTTACATATTAGGAACGGCCGCAGTCTTATCAATTATTTTGCTATTCTTTGCTTTTAATCAAAGTAAGATTGCCGAGAGACAGAAAGAAATTGCAATAGAAAACACTTTAAAAGCGGATAGAAGTGCTCAAAGAGCTCAGGAGAATGAAATTAGAGCTGAACAGCAGAAAGCAGCTGCCAACAGAGCAGCCAGAAGAGCCAATATAGAAAAACAAAAAGCCGAAAATAATGAATTTATTGCCCTGCAACAGACAGATAGTGCTACAGCAGCAAAGGAGCTTGCACAGCAAAGTTTAAGGGAAACTGAAGAAGCAAGACTGGCTGTTCAAGCAGCAAATAAGGATCTTGAAGAAAGTATCACTAAATTAACTGCATCTCAAGAGGTCTCTCTGGGTTTCAGGATGCGCAATTTAGCTCAGAAATTAGCTGTAAAGTCGCTTCAGGAAAAGGAGAGTGAAGAATTGAAAGCTATATTGGCGTACTATAGTTATCATTTTAATGAAAGATATGCAGGGTATGATAGCGACAATGACATATACAATGGTTTGTTTTATGCTATAAAAGCCCTAGATCCTAATTATTACGATGCATTCAGAAGTAATTCTGTAGATGTGAGGTCATTACAATTTGTTAAAAATAAATACCTCTACACGACAGGAACATCCGGAAGAATTAATTCGTGGGAGGTTGAAAATAAAAACTCTACCAAAAGCATGATTATTTTTGATAAAGAAGGTGTATTTATTAAAAGTATATATGTTGATGGAGATAATCAAAAGCTGATTGCACTAACTGACGGCCCAGACTTTTATATAATAAATGTGGGAGAAAGAATCAGAACCACTGAAAAGTATACACTCCCTAAGGGCTATGCTTTTGATGTGGTATTTAATAACAAAACTGATTTCCTAATATCAAGTTCAGACAGTACAATATACCAGTTTAAAGAAGGTCAATTAAGTCCTCAGTTAAAAGTAGATAGCAGAATTTTTGACATGGAGCTTCTAAATAATAACCAATTAGTTACAGGTAATAACAGAGGTGAAATTGAAATTTGGAATATAAAAGAAAAAAAACTACACCAAAAATTAAATGAGGCAAATAATAAAATAATTCATTCCATTGCTGTAAGTTCAAATATGATTGCTACTGGGGATAATTCAGGCCTGGTAACCTTATATTCGCTGGATAAAAATAACATGGTGGAAACTTCCATTAGCCTGAAAGGAACAGATGGTGAGATTATGACAGATATCACTTTTAATGAAGATGAAGGACAGGTGATTACCTCTAGTACTAAGGGTACAATAAGGCTTTGGAACGTTAATAATGCAGAGGAATTCCCTATGATTATAAACGAGCCGGGCTCGTGGGTAAACGCAATTGCGTTATTAAATCAATCTTATATATTTGCTGGTTGCAAAGACCAAATTTTCAGGCTATACCCTATTAATAGTGATATTTTAGCTGAAACGCTTAAAAATATGATGAAAAGGGATATTACAAGGGAAGAATGGGACAGGTATATTGGAAATGATGAAGTGATATTTAACCCAATATTGAAAAAGGATCTTTTAGTTGATAATTTCTAATGAATAAAGTATTACTACTGTTTTTTCTTTTTTTTAGCGTTTCTGTTTTTGCACAAAATGATTGTGAAAGAAACCTTCTAGATGCAAAGGCCGATTACAATACAGGTAATTTATATGCCATTCCTGGCAAGTTAACAGACTGCCTAGACGCAGGGTTCTCTAAAGCAGAAAAAGTTGATGCTTACCGGCTATTAACTCTAACCTATCTGAATATTAATCAGAATGAAAAAGCTAAAGAATCTCTAATTAAGTTGTTAAACATAAAAACGGACTTTAGAGTCCTTCCAAATATCGATCCTCCTGAATTATATTCCCTTTATCGAAAAATTGATACAGATCCTCAATATTTTATTGGAGCAGTTGTGGGAATTAATTATAATACCATTCAAATGCAAAATGACAGATCTAATTCAAATATCTCAATTGAAGAAGGGGTTAATACACAATATATCGGGCTAAGATCTTACCAATTGGGAGCGCAATATATTATGCCATTATTCAGCAACTTCTGGTTAAAAGCTGAAGCTGTCTATCAGAACCAACGGTATGCTTTTGATCAAAGCAGACCAACATATATAGATGTCGAAGATCCTGAGAATACAGAAGATATAAAATACTCCTACACAAGTAGGAACAATGGTGTTAATATTAGTCTGTCAGCCAGAAGTATTATCGACAAATATTACTGGAAACCATTTGTTGAATACGGATTGACAGGACGTTATAATATTAGTCATGAATTTAACGACTACGTTAGTAAGTATTCTGAAGATCCAGATGCTTTTGAATTTGATGAGCCTATAGAAATGGATGAGTTTAGAAGACAATTTAACTTCGGTTTTCATCTGCATATTGGATCAATGTTTAAAATGTGGGAATACTACGGAGAAGTAAAAGTTGGAGCCTCAAAATTTTTACTATCTCATGCTAATGAAAAAGATGATTTTGAAAGAAAGACTGCAACAATTGGGAATCTGGGAGAACTGATGGATAGTGATTACAATAATTTAATTTATCAAGTGAATTTATCTTTTAATATACCATTCTTTAAATTTCAATAAGATTTGAAACTTCTTTTAAGCACCATATTATTAAGTTTAGTTTTGCTTTCTTGTGAAAATGATGATGGATTAGCTTCTGATGTGCCTTCATTTAGTAAACTTTTTTATGGCACAGAAAGTCTTGAAGCTAATGACTTCATAGAAAAGGAAGACGGTTATCTCATTTTAGCTACTATCTATAATAACAACAGTTCTGCCTTTTATTTGATTAATACTGATCGTGAGGGATACGTTCTAGATACAATAAGAGTGAAATCTGATACTTTTAATACGTTCGACAGAGGTATTGCTTTAAAGCAGCTTGAAAATGAGGTGTTTATTTTAGGCATTAATAGTAGCACATCTACGAATGAAGTAAATACTAACTTTAAAAGTCTTATTTTTAAAGTTGATTTAAATGGCACACCAATTAAAAATAATAATGACACCTCTGAGGGTAAGGCTACAATCCATGTTATTGAAAATAGTGATGGTTATCCCATGAAAATGAATGACTTTATTTTTAGTGAAGATAAAATTGTTTTGGGAGGAACTATTTTTAATAGTACGAACACTGGAGAAATTGTTCAGATTTATAACATCAATGCTTTTAATGGTTCTAATGAAACTGTTCCATTTGAGTATGAGTACCCTAACCAATTAAAAATTGATGCTACAAATACCACTGTTTTAAAAGTTTTCGAAGGGAATAACGGCACGGGCAAATTTACCACTGTGGGGCAAAATACCATTTCCAACGATAAGGACTCCCCTGCCCCGCCTTCCAGGAACATAGTTAGGAAAGTTTATCCAAATTTTGACTCACCTGCTCCATTCGTACCTCGCATTTACAGTCCTAATCAAGAGAATTTAGGTGATGCATTAAAAGAACCTGTCAGTGATACATTTTTTTATGCGGGATCCTACGGCACCAGCGAAAATAATCAGTTAACTGATGATTTATTTATTATTAGAGATGACTTCAATCCAACCTTACAGGCTCCAACTCAGGATGGTACTGAAAAAACCAATAAAAATATCACTGAAAAATTCGGTAATAATGTAGTTTCCATCGCGCAAAATTCATTAGGAAATATTTATATAGCTACAACGAACAAAATTGACAATATTAATATTGGGCCCTCGTACTTATTTAAACTATCTTCATCAGTTGATTTGCTAACTATGGAACCGACTGAATTAAAGAGCAGTAGATTTTATAATATTAAGAAGATAAAAATCTCCCAACAAGATGATAAGTTATTAGTGCTTTCCAGTTTGGAATTTGAAAATAACGCGAGCGCAGTTGGTTTAATGAAACTAAATTTTTAAGAATGAAATTAATTATAAATAATTCTATTCTTTATGATTATAAATAAATAATTTTCAATTAAAATATAAATATTACGAAACACTTGTACCGTTATATTAAAGTATTCTTTCTTATCTGTATCACATCCATTGGATTGATGCAATATAGCTTTGGGCAAGTAACAGTTACTTCTGCTGGCCTGCAAAACTTTTGCGTAGATGAGGATTTTATTTCTATTCCAAGTATAGTCATATCGGAAACCACTTCAGGAGATTTTGCAGATAATAACTCCATACCCAGAACCTATGAGATTAATGCTCCTGCAAATTTCCAGTTCGATACAAATTTTGGTGATGTGTCTTTCACCGGAGATGATATAACTTTTGCTGACATTGTAGTTCAAACCAATAGAATTAGAATAATATATGTTGATCAGGGCAACAATTCTGCACTCCTGGAGTCCCTCACAATTTTTAATATTAGAGTAAAAGCAATTAATATGGCTTCTGGTTCCGTAAACCTTTTGCGTACAGGAGGAAATGCAGATCAGCTTGGGAATGCAATTGCAGATAGTAATGCACATGCTGTGTTTGCAAGTTTTACCCCTCCGCAAGCAGGAGTATCCACGAATACAACTATTTGCATTACTGAAACAGCTTTTGACCTCTTCACATCATTAACCGGTGAACAATCAGGAGGTGTTTGGCAGGACGATAATGCTACTGGTGCTCTTTCCGGCAATTTTTTTAACGCTTCTGCTGTAAGCACTGGCACTTACAATTTCACCTATCAAGTGAGTAGCGCAAACTGTCCGGATGATACTGAAACAGTATCAATTACTGTAGAGGCTGCGGTTTCAGCAGGTAATGGTACCAACAGAAACATTTGTGTAAGTAACGACAATTTTAATCTTTTTACTACACTGGCAGGTTTTAATACAGGAGGAACATGGACGGATGATGATCTGACAGGACAATTATTAGGAAATTCCTTAGATGCAACATCTTTAACCCCAGGCTCGAGCTACAATTTTACTTATACTGTAAATGGAATGTCTTGCACAGATTCAGAAACAGTTACTATAACAATTGATCCTTTAAATAATGCAGGGACTGCCTTGGCTCCTGCCTCTATTTGTAATACAGAAGTAAGTTTTGATCTATTTTCTCTTTTATCAGGAGAGGACACAGGAGGAACATGGACCAATAATACTGGTGCAGCTGGATTTACCGGCACTGCATTTAACCCTTCATTGAACGCATCAGGAATGTACAGTTTTACTTATACTGTAGCTAATAGCGTTTGCAATAGTGACTCAGAGACAATTAGTATAACCATCAACCCTTTACCTCAAGCCAACACGATTAATGAAGAAATTTGTGATGATGGAATAGGCTCACTTACAGAAAATACCTCGATAGACCTAGTATCAGATTATAACGCCTTGATTACATCCAGTAACAACGTCACCATTACCTGGCACACAGGTTCTCCAACTACCGCTGGTAATCAACTTGGAAACACTACATCTTCCACTCCAACTATTACAAACAGTAGTATATTTTATGCAAGGATTGAAAACAATTCTACTTTGTGTGTAAATGAAGGATCAATTACTTTTCAGCTTAATCAATTACCTGTTTCTTTAGACTTTTCTTATGAACTATGTGAACAATCATCTGGCGCAAATTCTGCAGCGGCTAACCTAAATGATTACGTAGCTGATGTAAGTAACAACGCAGCCGGAGTAAGTATTACTTGGTATAATGACGCAGCATTAAATTTCCCTGTTTTCACTCCAACTAATCAAACAGTAGGATCGGGAAGTGAATATTTTGCTAGAGTTGTTAATAATACTACGTTTTGTGAAAGTGTTGCCAAAATTGATTTTACAATTAACTCTTTACCTGTTGCCCCTACGGCAGCTATCGTAAATAATAGCTTTTGTGTTGGTAATGATGCATCTGTAAGTCTAGCTAACGCTGTTTCAGGAACTAACTTGAAATGGTATACTAGTTCAGACCTTTCCACACAAGTTGCCACTGGTTCTACCCCCTCACTTTCTGACTTATCAATTAGCACTGTTTCTTCCGGAAATTTTAAGAGGTATGTAACTCAAACAGATATTGAGTCATGTGAAAGTTCTGCACTTGAAATCAATTTTTCAATTTTTGATGCTCCTGTTTTCGACCCAATTCCTGTAAATATTTCTGCTTGTACGGGCGAATTAATAAATATTGATTTTACCACTTTTTCTGGTGCTGATAATATCAGCTGGACTGCAGATAACGCAGATGTTGGAAATCCATTGTCAGGCACTGATAATATTAATTTTCTTACTGTTGCAAATAATACTACAGGAAATCTGGTAACAACAATCACAGTTTCTGCTATTAATCAAGGCTGTAGTACTCCAATAACTACCCAATTTACTATAACTTTATTTGAAACACCGGTCATACCAAACCTCTTCCCCCCGATCAGTGTATGCGAAAACATCAGCAATTTCGACCTGACCTCCATAAATTTAAATGCAAGCCCAGGGGGAGGAACATACTCCTATAGTGGAAATGGAATAACAGGTTCGATATTTGATGCCACGAATGCATCAGTAAGCCTAGGCGTTCAGGTAATTGATGTTATCTATGAGACTATTGATGGGTGCATAATCAGCGAACAAATCAATTTACTGGATGTAGTGGATGCCCCTACTGCAGATGCCGGTCTGTCCGTTGGGGAAGTTTGCGTTAATTCTTCCTTCACTGTAACCGATGCTGTTGTTAGTCATAGTACTGGAATTTTGTGGACACACAATGGGAATGGTACTTTATTGAATGAAACCACAATCTCTCCTACTTATTCACCTAATATTTTAGATGCTGGTAGTAATATCACCTTAACATTAACTGCTAATGGGTTTAGTTCCTGTGCTACTGCTGCTGATACGAAGTTGCTTACAATTACTCCTGTACCAGTGGTAGATGCTGGATCAGATACTGAAATTTGTGCTTCAGAAACCTCCTTTGACCTTGCAAATGCTATCACCGATGCTTCCGCTTCAGAATTTGCATCCTTGCTTTGGTCTACTTCAGGAACTGGTTCTTTTGATGATGCCACTGCTCTTTTACCTGTGTACACGCCTACCCCTGCTGATAAAACTGCAGGTAATGTAACTCTCACTTTAACTGCTGTAGGAAATGGATCCTGCACCGATGTGTCCAATGATATGATCCTCACTTTTACTACTGTACCAGTGGTGGATGCTGGATCAGATACTGAAATTTGTGCTTCGGAAACCTCCTTTGACCTTGCCAATGCTGTCACCGATGCTTCCGCTTCAGAATTTGCATCCTTGCTTTGGTCTACTTCAGGAACTGGTTCTTTTGATGATGCCACTGCTCTTTTACCTGTGTACACGCCTACCCCTGCTGATAAAACTGCAGGTAATGTAACTCTTACTTTAACTGCTATAGGAAATGGATCCTGCACCGATGTGTCCAATGATATGATCCTCACTTTTACTCCTGTACCAGTGGTGGATGCTGGATCAGATACTGAAATTTGTGCTTCGGAAACCTCCTTTGACCTTGCCAATGCTGTCACCGATGCTTCCGCTTCAGAATTTGCATCCTTGCTTTGGTCTACTTCAGGAACTGGTTCTTTTGATGATGCCACTGCTCTTTTACCTGTGTACACGCCTACCCCTGCTGATAAAACTGCAGGTAATGTAACTCTCACTTTAACTGCTGTAGGAAATGGATCCTGCACCGATGTGTCCAATGATATGATCCTCACTTTTACTCCTGTACCAGTGGTGGATGCTGGATCAGATACTGAAATTTGTGCTTCGGAAACCTCCTTTGACCTTGCAAATGCTGTCACCGATGCTTCCGCTTCAGAATTTGCGTCCTTGCTTTGGTCTACTTCAGGAACTGGTTCTTTTGATGATGCCACTGCTCTTTTACCTGTATATACACCTACCCCTGCTGATAAAACTGCAGGTACTGTAACTCTTACTTTAACTGCTGTAGGAAATGGATCCTGCACCGATGTGTCCAATGATATGATCCTCACTTTTACTCCTGTACCAGTGGTAAATGCTGGATCAGATAGTGAAATTTGTGCTTCGGAAACCTCCTTTGACCTTGCAAATGCTGTGACTGATGCTTCCGCTTCAGAATTTGCATCCTTGCTTTGGTCTACTTCAGGAACTGGTTCTTTTGATGATGCAACTGCTCTTTTACCTGTATATACACCTACCCCTGCTGATAAAACTGCAGGTACTGTAACTCTTACTTTAACTGCTGAAGGAAATGGAACCTGCATCGATGTGTCCAATGATATGATCCTCACTTTTACTCCTGTACCAGTGGTAGATGCTGGGTCAGATAGTGAAATTTGTGCTTCGGAAACCTCCTTTGACCTTGCAAATGCTGTGACTGATGCTTCCGCTTCAGAATTTGCATCCTTGCTTTGGTCTACTTCAGGAACTGGTTCTTTTGATGATGCCACTGCTCTTTTACCTGTGTACACGCCTACCCCTGCTGATAAAACTGCAGGTAATGTAACTCTCACTTTAACTGCTGTAGGAAATGGATCCTGCACCGATGTGTCCAATGATATGATCCTCACTTTTACTCCTGTACCAGTGGTGGATGCTGGATCAGATACTGAAATTTGTGCTTCGGAAACCTCCTTTGACCTTGCAAATGCTGTCACCGATGCTTCCGCTTCAGAATTTGCGTCCTTGCTTTGGTCTACTTCAGGAACTGGTTCTTTTGATGATGCCACTGCTCTTTTACCTGTATATACACCTACCCCTGCTGATAAAACTGCAGGTACTGTAACTCTTACTTTAACTGCTGTAGGAAATGGATCCTGCACCGATGTGTCCAATGATATGATCCTCACTTTTACTCCTGTACCAGTGGTAAATGCTGGATCAGATAGTGAAATTTGTGCTTCGGAAACCTCCTTTGACCTTGCAAATGCTGTGACTGATGCTTCCGCTTCAGAATTTGCATCCTTGCTTTGGTCTACTTCAGGAACTGGTTCTTTTGATGATGCAACTGCTCTTTTACCTGTATATACACCTACCCCTGCTGATAAAACTGCAGGTACTGTAACTCTTACTTTAACTGCTGAAGGAAATGGAACCTGCATCGATGTGTCCAATGATATGATCCTCACTTTTACTCCTGTACCAGTGGTAGATGCTGGGTCAGATAGTGAAATTTGTGCTTCGGAAACCTCCTTTGACCTTGCAAATGCTGTGACTGATGCTTCCGCTTCAGAATTTGCATCCTTGCTTTGGTCTACTTCAGGAACTGGTTCTTTTGATGATGCAACTGCTCTTTTACCTGTATATACACCTACCCCTGCTGATAAAACTGCAGGTACTGTAACTCTTACTTTAACTGCTGTAGGAAATGGATCCTGCACCGATGTGTCCAATGATATGTTACTAACAATCAAGCCTGTTCCAACTATTAATTCTTTGGTTGATTTAGTACTATGTCCTGCTGAAGTCCAGGCTTCTATACCTTTTACTGCTGATCTTTCTGGAGGCGCATTTTCATGGAGTGTCACAAATTTCTCTCAATTAGGTTTAGCCTCTGGAAGTGGCACAGGTGATTTCCCTTCTTTCACTCCACAACCAAATGCGACAGGTGCAAACCTAAATTCTGAAGTAACAGTTTCATATGTTTTAAACGCTTGCCTCAGTGTAAATGAAACATTCACAATAACCACCAAACCTACGCCTATTATAGATGATATTGCTGATGTACAGGTTTGTCCAGGTGAAACTGTAGCTATTGAATTCAATGCCAATACAAGTGGTGAAATCTTCAATTGGGATACTGATAACATTACAATCGGGATTGGCTTAAGTGCTAACGGCTCGGGGAACATTTCCTTTGTCGCAGAAGAAAATAATTCAGGCATCCCTATTGTAAGTACCTTCACTTACAGTGCGACTTTAAATGCCTGCGAAAGTGTGATAAAAACTTTTTCAGTTACATTAAATCCAGAACCAGTAGTAAATTCAATTTCAGATATAGAAGTTTGCTCATTTGAATCCATTCAAACAAATTTCAGTAGCAATGTACCTGGAGCTAGCTTTAGCTGGGTCAATGACAATCCTGCCAGTGGGATACCTGCCAGTGGGACTGGTAATTTTAACACTAATGCGGTGGAGAATTTAACAGGTGCCGATATAGTAAGTAATATTCAGGTAAAAGGTGCTCAAAATAGTTGCGAAGGGGCCATTGAAACTTTTACTGTTACAGTAAAACCTAAACCTATAATTACGGCAGTAACAGACATCGAAGTTTGTTCAGAAGACATTATTTCTGAAATCATATTCAGCGATAATTCAGGGGGTAACAGCACTATCACATGGGCTGCCACTAATTCCGCAAATATTGGTTTGCCATCAAATTCTGGTTCTGGAAGTATTCCACAATTTACAGCAGCACAGAATTCAGGAACTACAAATATTACTTCTACAATCACTGTTACAAGCACCTGGAATGGTTGTATCAGTGATCAGCTAATATTTCGAATAATACTAAAGCCTACGCCATTAATGACCACGGTCAGCAATATTGTTGCATGTGGAAATGACCCGATTTTAACTAATTTTAGTAATAGTCTAGGCGGTTCAACTACTTACTCCTGGACCAACAATGCACCCGAAATAGGGTTATCAGCTACCGGAACAGGTAATTTAAATATTAATGCAGTCGAAAATACAACAGGGTCTCCTATAACTGCTACAATTATCGTAACTCCGCTTAACAATGGATGTATCGGACCAAATATGGTTTTTACAATTACTGTAAACCCTACCCCTCAAATTTCTTCAATAGCAGACGTAGCAATATGTGCTGATGAGGTTGTGTCTATTCCATTTACAGTAGATATTATTGGAACTAATTTAAGCATCAGCAATTCCAATTCCTCGATTGTTATAGATCCTCCTATCATAAACAACGGAAATGTTGAATTTACTACTGCTACTAATACGAGTGGTGCTGATATAACAGGGGTATTTGAAATACGATCCAGCAACTTAGGGTGTGTGGGAGTTGAAAGTTTTACAGTTACCCTCAAAAATAAACCTGTGGTTAGACCCGAACCTGATGAACCGGATTTATGTGCAACCGATAATGTCAGTCCACGATTATTTTCTCATATAAGCGGGAGTGGTGATTTCACTTGGGAAATTACTAATACCGCTCTCATAGGAGACGCTACCGCATCATCTGGAGCGGGCAATTTCCCAGGATTTGAGTTGGTAGAAAATATTTCTGGACAAAAAAAGATTGGGTACGTAAAATTTTTTAGTACCAGAAATGGATGTTTAAGCGAAGAAGACTCTTTTAAGATTACTTTAAATCCATCGCCTGTGACCAGTGTAAATGATACTGTTTATTGTGCAGGAGATTTTGTTAACTACCAGTTTTTGTCAAATACAGACGGCAATGAAGTCTATGAATGGACAAATATTAGTGGCAATACCAGTATAGGTATCAATAACTTAACTGGCACAAGTACGAATGGATATATAACGCAAAACGATTTCCCGGCCACAAATAATGACCCTTTAAATGATAATGTTGCAGTATTCGAGGTTTATTCAATTAAAGATGGTTGTCCAGGTCCTGTAGAGACTTTTGAAATCCGTGTAAAGCCGCGGCCAGTACTTAGTTCTGGACTTAATTATAACCCTCAAACTTGCTCTGGCGACAATTTTATATTTGAACCCTCTGCTAATCTTCCCAATACCAATTTTACTTGGGAGCTTCAATCTGCACCTACTTCAGTAACCGGAGCTATACCAAGTGGTGATGGCACAGTGGAATTACAATTAGAAAATAGCTCAAATGCCAACCAAGTCGTAGTTTACAGGATTACTCCAGTAAATAACAATTGTCCAGGAACATCCCGAAATCTAAATATTACGGTGTATCCCGACATTCAATTTAGTCCGAGCATCCCTGATAATTATCGGGTGTGCACAGGATCTACCTTTACAATACCATTGACTATAGTAGGCGATATTCCTGGAATTACCTATGAATGGCAGGTATCTAACAATACAGCTGGGGCTACAAATGGATCAGGGACTTCTGTTTCTGGTCAGCTTTCAAATTCAAGACCTTTTCCAGAAACAGATACCGTTTATTATACAATCACTCCTACACTCAATAATGGCATTTGCAAAGGACCGAGTACAGTTGTGGCAGTAGTTATTAATCCGGAAGAAAGATTTAGGGTAGGAGACAATTTAGGGGATAATACCTTTTGCGCCTCCGAACCAAAAAATCTTATACCTAGTAACACCGGTGGAGGTGTTTTCTCCGGGCCAGGAGTAGTATTAAGAGGAAACCAATACGTTTTTGATCCAACCTTGGCAGGAATTGCTGATTTTTACCCAATTACCTATACCGTAACTAACCAGCTTTTAGGTTGTACCTCCGTTTATACTGAAAATGTTTACGTGATTCCTGCTCCGCAATTAAATATTACATATGAAAATAATTGCGATATTGAGAATGGGGTAACCTTAAATTTCATTAATACATATGATAACGCGGAAGACCAAATAATCGAATACAGATGGCTTGATCCTATTAATAATACGGTAAGTATAGTGGAGAATGATGTTGTTTTTAGAGGACCTGGTAACAGACAAATTGTTTTAGAAGTAGAAACAGCTTTAGGTTGCACTTTTAGATCTCAGTCATTTAATATTGAAGTTTGGAATATTACAAAAGCCGATTTTACATTCACAGATAATAATACGCCAGGTAATGATATTGATTTTATGGGTACTCAATTTTCAGATATTAGCACATCTGATGGGAATAGTGAAATAATAGCATGGTCGTGGGAATTTATAGACCCAGTATTAGAAACCACTCTAGGCACATCTAATGAGCAAAATCCAAAGTTTATTTTTGAGTCAGAACAACAGTACGAAGTAAAGCTTACAATTACAGTAGCGTTAAATGAAGGAGATCCTAGTTTTTGTCAATTGGAGGTATCAAAGAATGTGGATATTGTAGAAAGTGTTTTCGAATTTCCTTATTTCAGAGACTTTGAAGTTGGGCCGGCAGGTTGGAATCCTCAAACAATTGTAGGAGACTCGGCTTCATGGAAATACATTCAGGTAGAAAATGCCTTCAGAAATATTAAAAATAGTTCAAGATCGTGGGGTACTATTCGGAATGGTAAAGCAGGATACAAGTCAGGTGAAAACTCAATTTTAAATACTGCTTCATTTAATCTTACCAAGTTAGATAGACCTATGATAGCTTTTGATGTTTGGATAGATTTTAGAGATGCAGAGCGAGATGGATTGATTGTAGAGTATTCCATAGATGGAACAGTTTGGCAAGTCTTAGGTGAAGCAAATGACGCATTCAATTGGTATAATTACACTGGACACCTAGGACAACCAGGAGGAAGTGTAGAGGCGTGGTCATACGTTAATAATGAAAGTTGGAAATGGAAAAGGGTTGCATATCCCCTCGATTCATTCATGAATAACACAGCGGTGAGTTTTAGATTTAACTTTAAAGCTCAGAATAACGAAAATGCTACTGGTGTTGCTATCGACAACTTTTATATTGGGGAACGAACCAAAAATGTTCTGGTGGAAAATTTCACTAATATCAATGCCGATGATTTCAACAATACACAGCAAACATTAAGTCAATACCTTGAGGATCCGATTTTAAGTAAGGATATAATTCCGTTAAATTTTCACACGACATACCCTAGACCTGATGCTTTGAGTAGGCGTAATAATTTGGAACTAGATTCCCGAGCCGCTTTATATTCCATTAATTCATCATCAGTTCACGTGTTTGATGGGAATAGAATGTCTGACCTACTTTTTAATGACGAATATCGAAAAGTAATAAGAGCCAGATCTCTACTAGATTCAAAAGCAGATGAAGAAAAAACCACAATTGAGTTAGCTGTCGATAATTCCGCAGGCAGAGGTGTTGTCAAATTCGATGCTAATATTACTATTGATACAGCAGTAGCAAATAATCAAGAATTGGCCATTTATTATTTTATTGTAGATAAATTCGCTCGTAATATCGAAGGTACAAATTATGATTTACAAAATGTGGTGGTAAAAACTTTACCTGATATTAACGGACATATTTTATCAGGAGTAAATACCCTAAATGAACCTTATGAATGGCAAGTAAATAATTTAGAAAACGAAACCAGTTTAGCAATAGTCACAGTAATTCAAGATTTGAATACAAACGAAGTAATTCAGACCACTATTACTGAAATTGCTGGAAACAAAGTAGATGATATCTTATTGTCTAATAAGATTATACCAGAACTAAGTAATATTAGTATTTACCCCAATCCGTCAAAAGATAAGTTTGTTATAGAGGTTCCAAGCGACTTCAATAAAGAAATTCATTATAAGGTAATAGACAATATTGGAAAAGTGGTCTTAAGTAATAAAATTGATATTGGTGAAAAAACGCATGAACTTCATTTAAAAGGCGTAAGTACAGGTATTTACAACGTCTTTTTTAAAGATGATTCAGGTAACATGGCCAAGATGAAAATAGTTTTAATTGATTAAAGGGTTTCAAACAGGTAAAAATTCTGTTGGAAAAATCATTTTAAAATAAAAAGAAACTATCATATAACATTCGTAGTCTAAGTTGACCGCTTTCATAATCCCTTTAATGAAATAAATGAGGTTTGATGGAAACAAATAGGTTTATTAATAGTTTAAATTGTATAATAAAACCTTAATAAAACCATCACTTGATAAGTGTTTTAAAAGATTGATTTTTTACTTATTTTCGTGAAATAAATAATATATCATTTTTATATATATAAAATAACATAAATATACATGTCAGATCAAGCAAAATTATCATACGGAGGTAAAGAGTACACTTTATCTGTTGTTGAAGGAACTGAAAATGAGAAAGCAGTAGATATCAGCAAATTAAGAGCAGAAAGTGGACTAATTACTATAGACCCGGGTTTTAAAAATACGGGATCTACCAAAAGTGCTATAACATTTTTGGATGGTGAAGAAGGTATTTTAAGATACAGAGGTTACTCAATTGAAGATTTAGCAGAAAAATCTACTTTCCTTGAAGTTTCTTATCTGTTAATATATGGTGAGTTGCCTTCATCTGACGAGCTGGAAGCATTCCAGAAGAAAATAACTACACATACTTTGGTGCATGAAGACATTAAAACAATACTTGATGGTTTCCCATCAAATGCGCACCCTATGGGTGTTTTGTCTTCTTTAGTTTGTTCTTTAACAGCTTTTTATCCAGAATCTTTAGATCCTAACAGATCTGCTGAAGAAGTTAATTTAAGTATTATTAGAATATTGGCTAAAATGCCAACTTTTGCTGCCTGGGCTTACAAAAACCAAGTCGGTCATCCTGTAAATTATCCCGATAACGAGTTGGATTATTGCTCTAATTTCTTAAAAATGATGTTTTCCTTACCAGCAGAGCGCTACAAAGCCAACCCCGTGGTAGCACGAGCACTAGATCAATTACTGATTTTACATGCTGATCATGAGCAAAACTGTTCTACTTCCACAGTAAGAGTAGTAGGAAGTTCTCAAGCAAGCTTGTATGCCTCTATTTCTGCTGGCATTAATGCTTTATGGGGTCCTTTACACGGAGGAGCTAATCAAGCAGTATTGGAAATGTTGGAAGAAATTCAAGAAGCTGGTGGAGATACGGCCAAATTCATAGAGAAAGCAAAAGATAAAAACGACCCTTTCCGTTTAATGGGATTTGGTCATAGAGTCTACAAAAACTTTGATCCTAGAGCAAAAATTATTAAAAAAGCGGCAGATGATGTATTAGAGCAATTAGGTGTAGATGATCCATTATTAGACATAGCCAAGCAATTGGAGGAAATAGCACTTAACGATGAGTATTTCATAGAGAAAAAGCTATACCCCAATGTAGATTTCTACTCTGGTATAATTTACAGAGCTATGGGTATTCCTACAGAAATGTTCACAGTAATGTTTGCTATAGGTCGTTTACCTGGCTGGATAGCTCAATGGAAAGAAATGAGGGAAAATAATGAACCTATTGGTCGTCCAAGACAGGTATATACTGGTTATAATCATAGACCTTACGTTTCTACTGATAAAAGATAATCGAATCAATCAGAAAGCTAAAATTAGTTAAAAATATAAAAGTCAATCTATTTCAGTAGATTGACTTTTTTAATTTAGGATCAATAAATATGGAATTACAGGAAGAATTTAAAAATGCTGCAGAGCGATCAAAAACTGCCATTACAAATAGACCTTCAAATGAAGATTTATTAAAATTATATGCCCTTTACAAACAAGCAGATGAAGGTGATGTGAAAGGTGAAAGACCTGGTGGATTTGATTTTAAGGCAATAGCAAAGTACAATGCCTGGGAAGAATTAAAAGGTAAACCTGCAAATGAAGCTATGACAGATTATATTGCTTTAGTAGACAGGCTAGCTAAACAATAAAATTTGCACTAAATAATATTTCCAAAACAACTTTAGCTACTTTTTACTTAAACTGAAAAAACTCTGAAGTGAGCTCCAAAACTCAAAAACAAATTTTTCTTGATCATATAGGCCAAACTACTCCTTTTCCTTTCCTGCTGGAAATAGAAAATGCACAAGGTATATACTTGTTTGATAAAGATGGAAAAGCCTATGCCGATTTAATTTCAGGGATAGCAGTAAGCAATCTGGGTCACCAACATCCTTATGTTATTGCTGCCATTAAAAAGCAAGTAGATAAACACTTGCACGTTATGGTGTATGGAGAATATGTGCAATCATCTTCTAATCGCCTTGCAGAAATATTGGTTAAGCACCTGCCAGACCATTTGAACTGTAGTTATTTCACAAACAGCGGGGCAGAAGCTATTGAGGGTGCCTTGAAACTAGCCAAGAGATATACAGGAAGAACTGAGATGATTGCATTTCGAGGTGCTTATCATGGCAGCACGCATGGTGCGTTAAGCGTTTCGGGAAACGAAAAGAAAAAGTATGCTTTCAGACCACTTTTACCTGATGTTAAATTTTTGAGATTTAATATAATAGATGATTTGGAACATATTACAAACAAGACTGCATGTGTTTTGGTAGAAACCATTCAAGGCGATGCTGGCGTAAGGATTCCTGATAAAGATTATCTTAAAGCATTAAGAGATAAGTGTCATGCAACAGGTACTGTATTGATTTTTGATGAAATACAAACCGGCATTGGCAGGACAGGAAAACTTTTCGCCTTTGAACATTTTAATGTTTATCCTGATATTTTATGTACAGCCAAAGCCTTAGGAGGTGGCTTACCACTAGGTGCATTTATAGCAGATAAGGAAATGATGAAGACGCTGACTTTTGATCCTATGTTAGGCCATATTACCACTTTTGGGGGTAATCCCGTAGCTTGTGCTGCGGCTGTGGCTACACTTGAAGTTATTACAGCTCACCAATTTCTTGATGAAGTAGAAATAAAAGGAGCACTGTTCGAAAAATTAATACAGCATAATGCCATAAAAGAAGTCAGAAGAAAAGGCTTAATGTTTGCATTTGAATTTGAAACTGAAGCAGAGGTATATGCAATTGTAGAAGAATGTTTGAAGCATGGAGTTATTTGTTTCTGGTTTCTCTCATGTCCTAATAGTTTTAGAATTGCACCTCCATTAACTATCACACTGGAAGAGATTGAACAGGTTTGTCTCATCATTAACGAGGCTATTGTAAAAACACATTCCTAAGATGAGTTACCACGCCAATTTCACAATAGCACCTGAAAACACTATAAAAGTTATTAATGCACTACAGAATAAATTCCCTCATACTTTTGATCAAAAAAAACACAGGATAGTCTTTGAAACCAGTGAAAATCAAAACTTTTATCTCAGATTGCCCCTTCCTCTCCTATTCGATCAGCAAAATGATTTTACGGAAGATATTGAAACACCCTATATTATTTGCTTAATTCAATCTGGGAGTGCCGCTTTAGCATATTGTGAAGGTTTTCATATAGTTGAACATAAAGTATTTAAAGCTTATATGGTTCGCAAAAAACAAGGGGAAAGTCAACTTAAATATTTAAAAACAAAGGGTAAATCCAAAGCAGGATCCAGAGTAAGATTGGGGAATACTGTTCATTTTTTTGAGGAAATCACTGAAAAATTGGGCGATTGGTTAAGCTACTTTGAGATTGAAAAAATTGCCCTTAGCCTAAACAAAACGCTGCAGCCTTATCTTTTTAACGAAAGCAATCATATTTTAACAAAAGATGATGAACGTATTTATAAAATACCAAAACATATACAAGAACCTTCTTTCGAAAACCTACTTAATATTCATTCTTATTTGATGAAGGTAGAATTGATTTATGATGAAGAGGTAGAGAAAATAATAGAAAATATTTTGCACAAACTTGATTGTTAAATCAATGCTAAAACAGCTTATGAATAAGGGCTTAAATACATTTTGAAAAATGGCTAAGCCAGGCAATTACTGTCGAATAATATTCCTCTTTTAAGTAAATTAAACCTTTCATTTTATTGTAAAAGCGCATTTTTTACTGCCACATTTTCACAAAACCGACTATATGACACCCTTGTACAGGTGTAACTTTAAAATTTAAAAAAATTACTAAAAGTACAAAATACCTTATTGAAGCATTATAAGGTAGATATGTTACGGTTTATGCTAATATAAAATGCTGAAAAAGTAGAATAGGAATCCATTTATGCATAATGCTTGCATAGTAAAGGGTATTGAACATTATAAACTAGAATCATTATACTTTTTTTACCTAACATTTTACTTTTTCAAAATGTCTTTTCTGATGTTTTTACTACAATAAAAGAGCATTTTATAAGCGATTCGATGTTTTTCACTAAACTTAATTGTAAAAATGAAAGTACTAGTAATTGGAGCCGGGAATATGGGCTTAGCTTATGCCAAAGCGCTTGTTAAATCTGAATTTCTCAAGAAGGATAATCTGATGATATCAGATACCAACAAAGAAAAAACAGAAGAATTAAAAAAAATCAGTCGGTTTGACGTGTTTACAAATCTGGAAGACTGCTTGCCGCACGCAGATATTATTTTTATTGCTGTGAAGCCCTTCCACTGCGATGAATTATTTGAAGGAATTAAACATTTGATATCTAAAGATCAGTTAATTATTTCTATAATGGCAGGTATAACCATTCAGACCATTAAAGATGGTTTGGATGCTAAAAAGGTGGTACGAGCAATGCCAAATTTACCAGCTCAGGTTGGTAAAGGCCTTACTTCATTTACTGCTTCAGACGAAGTTTCAAGACTGGAGCTTTCAACAGTAGAAAACCTTCTAAATACGACTGGGAAGTCTGTAAGACTAGACTCCGAAAATGATATTGATGCCTCAACAGGTATATCAGGCAGTGGCCCAGCCTACGTTTTTTATTTTATGCAATCTATGATGGATGCAGCGAAAAAAATGGGCTTCTCAGAGCATGATTCAAAAGTGTTGGTAAGCCAGACTTTTGAAGGTGCGGTAGAACTATTCAACAAATCAGACATTTCTCCTCAAACCTGGATGAACCGAGTGGCTTCTAAAGGAGGTACTACTCGTGCTGCATTAGATTCTATGGAGGATAATAATGTAAAACAACTGATCGAAGATGCTGCATATGCTGCATTTAACAGAGCTGTTGAATTGGGGAAATAAGAAATTACTGTATGAAATTTGAAAAAAAATACGAAAAAAGAATAGTAGTAAAGGTAGGTACCAATGTAATGACCAATAAGGACAATCGAATAGTAGTTCCTATATTGAAAAGATTGGTAGACCAGATCGCTCGTCTTTACGAGGAAGATATTATGTGCGTTCTAATATCCTCAGGATCCGTGATAGCAGGCAAAGAAGTTTTAAATAATAATGACATTGAAGACACCACGATTCGCAGGCAGGTCTATTCAGCAGTAGGTCAACCAAGGATGATGCGGCATTATTACAGCATATTTCATAATTATGGAATGCGTTGTGCTCAGGTACTAGCCACTAAGAGAGATTTTGACATGGGTAGACACAGAGATAACATGTGTAACTGCTATGAGGGGTTAATGAGCCAGGGAATTGTTCCTATTGCAAATGAAGATGATGCAGTTTCCTTATCCATGTCTATGTTTAGCGATAATGATGAGTTAGCTAGCTTGGTGGCAGAACTAATTAATGCAGATGCGCTCATTTTATTAACAGACACTGATGGAATTTATGATGGTCATCCGGATCATGATGACTCCAACGTGATCAGTACAGTTACCACAGATCAGGATGTGGAAAGGTTTGTACAATCTTCTTCCAAAAAAGAAGGAGAAGGTAGAGGTGGAATGGAATCAAAAATAAATGTCGCTAAAAAAACAGCAGCCAAAGACATTCCTACCTACATTGCTAATGGTAAAAGAAATGAGGTAATTGTAGATATCGTGCATGGAAAGGATGTAGGAACACGAATTTATCACGAAGATTAAAATGAAGATCACCTAATAGCAATTGATTTATTGTAGCACAACTTAAAATTAAAATAACAACATGAAATTATTAAGTAGCGATATAAAGAATAATGTTTTGCAATCAATGATCCAACAATTGGATCAGAACAGAGGAAGTATTATAGAAGCAAACAAGAAAGATTTAGAAGCATTTAACCGGGATGACCAGGCATTGTATGACAGGCTGGTTGTGAATGAAGATAAAGTAGATGGGATGATTAAAGCGGTTAAAGAAGTAGCACAGCAGGAAGATCCCGTGGGATCAACCATAAGTGAGGATACTTTAGAAAACGGGTTGAAAATCACCAATAAAACGGCACCTTTTGGTACCATTATGATAATTTATGAATCCAGACCTGATGTGACTATAGAAGCTGCAGTTCTGGCCTTCAAAGCAAATAACAAAATTTTATTGAAAGGTGGTAAAGAAGCTCATAATAGTAATGAGGTATTAGTCAATTGCTGGCACAATGCGTTGCAAGAAAATGGGCTTGAAAATGATTGGATTCAATATCTGAAGATGGATAGAACTGCCACGCAGGAATTTTTGAGAAATCCTGATCAACCACTTGATCTTATTGTACCTAGAGGTGGCGAAAAGTTAATTCAGTTTGTAAAAGAGCATGCTAAATGCGCCGTTTTAGTAAGCGGCAGAGGTAATAATTTTGCTTACGTAGCACCAGATGCTGATATGGAGAAAGTGATTCCTGTCTTAATCAATGCAAAAACAGATAAAATTTCAGGTTGTAATGCATTAGACAAAGTTCTGATTGATAAAAACAGGCCAGATTTTGCAGAAATAACCCAAAAAATAGTTTCCAGCTTGCAGGATAATGGTGTTGATGTGCACGGAACTGAAGAGATTGCTAAACACGCAAGCAATGTCACAAAAACTGATGAAGATGCAGTTTGGTTCGAGGAATTTTTAGCAATGAAAGCGGCCATTAGTACCGCTGATGGCTTGCAAAATGCTATTCAAAAAATTAACCATTATTCAGGAGGTCATTCCAATATTATACTTACAGAAAATAATGATGATGCTTTGACCTTTATGGAGCAAGTTGATAGTGCTGCAGTATACCATAACGCCTCAACAAGATTTACAGACGGCGGGCAAATGGGTGTTGGTGCTGAGTTAGCAATCAGTACAGATAAGCTACACCACCGTGGGCCCTTAGGTTTAAAGCAATTGGTCACCAATAAGTATTACGTACAAGGTAATGGCCAGATCAGAAAATAACTGATGATTCTAGAAATTTTGAATTAGGATTGTCTTTATATGATAGGTATTGCCCAAAAAGAGGCCCCGATGAAATGTTGGGGCTTTTTCGTTTCCCAGATGCGGTTCTTAATACTTGCCTATTTCTCTTTAGCAGTTAAACCTACTGGAATAAATAAGTCACCTTCATCATACATATTTATAAAAATATCTAAGGTATCGGTTGCTCCCAACCATGTGATTTCGTAACGATCCAGCATCCCCGAGTTTCCGAAAGGGCCGTTTGGAGTTTTAAAGGAGCAGCAACTGCCTCCTCTTGTATAAATAATTCTTTCACCATTGGGGCCTGTTAAAGCATTAAGAAATCTTCTTTCATTGAGAGGACCACTATTCTCGCTCACTCCTCCTACTTTCACAGGATTAGTTTTCTTGTATCCATAAGAAGGATCCTCAGTGGTTTTTTCAACCAAAAAGGTATTATCATCTAATAGTTGAACTTTCTCTGTCTAGTATCGCTTGACTTATTAGCTACTGCACAGCCAGCTAAAATCACTGCACATCCAATTATGAATTTATTCATAGTTTCGTATTATTTGTCCTAAAACTAATATAATATACAGAAACAACTCCTAAAAACAGGTTGTTTTTAAAACCATAATTTCATTATTATCTCTTTCCATGATTATGGAGATACGATGTTTTATCAGAGGCCAACATAATTACAATTAAAATTAAATTAAATATGGCAAAGATAAGCTGACTATATCCCACCAGTAATGATAAGAAACCTCCGGTATAGTCAGAATCAAAAATCATAAATTGAATGATATTTAGTCCAAAAGTTAATATTAGAATGGAAAGTGCGAATATATATGAAAAAGATCTCTTTACCATTAAAAAAGCACCAGCCACCATTTTTAAGATTGAGAATAGTAAGCCAATATAGCCGAAGCGAACAAACCATTTTAAAGTTAAATCAGGTACATCTAAAATTTCATATAAGGTGGTAGCTACATTATTATATAATTTTCTTCTATCCGTTCTGTTAACAGAGGTTGCTTTCTGAAGGTCAATTTGTGTATAGGAACTATCAGTATTTCTTATTCTGATATCCTTTGTTATATCATCAAGTGTTTCTTTTTGAAGTTTAATAATTGCAGGACTATTAATAAGCTGTAAATCTCCTAGAATACCAAAACCACCCATTAGTAGCATAATAATTCCAACCACATAACCCCATGCAGGTATTTTCATATTTATCCTATTAATTACTTTTTACCTCTTATAAAAGCAGGCTAATTAAGCTTCAAATGTATATTATTTCCCTAGTAAAACTAAAATTCATTAACACTTTCTTGTAAACTAATCGATAAGATAAATAAGTTCTTCTATGAATTATTTAATTAATAATTACACCGCTCTACAGTAATTAAGATTCTCACTACTGAAACAATATGATCGTTTAATGCATCCTATCCGCCCGGACAGGCAAATTTTTCACTATTGCTGCTTCTCCGGCTAACAATGCAGTCCATCGCATACGTACCTGCTCCTTTGGCACGTAAACCTCTGCTAATTCTATAAAATTCCGATAATGGCTGGCCTCGGAAACCATTAATTCATAGTAAAAGGACTTCAATTCAGCATCATCCAAATGCAGGTGTAATTGTCTGAAACGCTCACAACTTCTGGCTTCAATTAAAGCATTGATCAATAGTTTTTCCATAACCTGATGCTTCCTGTTGCCACCCTTTACCTCCAATTTCAATAATTGCATAACATATTCATCTTTCCTAGGGAAACCCAATTTGAAACCTCGCTTGTGCAATTGTTCTAGAACCCTTTCAAAATGGGACCATTCTTCAGCCACAACTGGAGTCAGTACAGACACCATCTCCTCCATGTCAGG
Organism: uncultured Cytophagales bacterium; assembly: GCA_963803685.1. Lineage (GTDB taxonomy): Bacteria > Bacteroidota > Bacteroidia > Cytophagales > Cyclobacteriaceae > Marivirga. The sequence goes on along the minus strand of CAWDNW010000001.1, from coordinate 3,564,452 downwards.
AAATGATGTGATCAAACTAATGCAGGAACTGGCAGCCTTCTGCTCGCAATAAGCATGATCTACTAATATATCTTCAATATTTTTTTCGGCAATATTAACCCAACGTGGATCTGTGGGCAAATTGAGTCCTAAGGTAAATTTCTCCATTGGTTAATGTTTCAATTCTGAAAATGATCTAGTGTATCTTCAAGTATTTAAGATAAAAAAAAATTCCTGCTTCATACTGATAAGAATACAACGATGAGGTTAATAGGGCTCTAAAATAACTGTAGTGTATTAATCAAAAAACGACCATGATATGCCTATATCTACCACACCCTCTTGTCCGGTGTAAAAAGGGGCAGTAAAATACCCAGGTGCATTTAATCCAGCATTAAAATGTCGGTATTTTACAAAAAAACTTGCATTTCCTATTCTAAAACTACCGTAAACATCTCCAAAAAAGTGACCCGGAATTTCAAAGTCGTTTTGTAAATAGAATTGTTGAGTTACCGGGTCGTAATCATCTGCAAAATAGGCTGATTTAGCATGCAAATCAATTCCTACTCTATAGATAAGCTTATCTTTATATCCTCTTTCATAAAATAAGTTTACTGTAGCAAAATGCTGAGGAATCCGGAATAAATTGGCATCTCCTCCTTCTATGGTACTAAAAACATAATCTGTATTAATGTTAAAATATCCAAACTTACTTTTTAATTCTACGCCGGGATGCAACATGGTAGCTGCCGCATTACCTTGTTGCGGTTTAGCTTCAGTATCAAAATACAAGTGATTTGTAACTACCTTAATAGCAGCTTTTGGCTGAAGGGTAAACTTATCTTTCCATCTAAAAATAAACTTCCCGGTAATTTGTTGCACTTGCTCGCTACCAAAATTGTTCATCCAAAAATCATGATTACCTACATGTTGATTATTTAGAAAAGGAGAAGCAAACTGCATGGAAAGGGCTGAGACTTCAAAAAAAGGAATTCTTAATGTACCCTCCAATCTGTAATTACCTTCTAATTCAAATTCTGCGTTGGCTTCCAAATCCCACCCTTCTTTTGGGGACAATCTGACATAACCTCCGGCATAATTCTCTGCAAGGGCATTTGCGGATGGCAGATACTTACCAGTGTACCTGATATCTTTTCGCTTAACATAAAACCTATAAAATAATTTAGCTAAGTCTCCCTTTATACCCACCTCATTTTGCAAAAACCTGTAGTTAATCAAATCTGTTGTACTGTCAGGCCTAATTAAAACCTGATCAAAAAATTCGGCATCATCTTCTGTTAGAGCACCAGTAAACCTATTCATTTGCTTAGACCGGTCAAAAACATGATAAAATTGCAGAATCTTATTCAGCCTGTATTGGTGATATATATGGTAGTTTTGTCTTAATTCTCCACCCTGGAAACTTCTAAGATTTATGTCTGCATCTCTATACCTGAAAAGGTTGTCTAAAACTAAAGTGGTATCAGATGTAGGTTGCTGAACTCCTCCTGTTTCATCTACTTTATGATAAGTCCTGGCAAAATTCAAAATTAATCTATACCGTCTGTCTGGAGTTTGATAATCAGAATAGATATCATAAGAATGAGAAAGCACGTAACTATTTGCAGATCTGCTAGCAGTTAGTCCAACTTGCTTATCTATTGTCCATCTATTAAAATTAAACCCCACGTTCCAGTTTTCATTCACATTTCTTGAAAAATCAATTCCTATAAACGCCCTATCGTTACCCCCAATAATAGACCTCATATTAGTATAAGGAGATTTGGTGTCAAAATACCTGAAATCTTCGGGTTCTTTTATGTAATAATCATAAACATTAAAGCCACTACGCTTTCCTATTACATCTGGGGCTGTGTAAAATATGGGTTGATTTGCGCTCCCGACAGCACCTAAATTTTGAAGATAATATTGTTCACGCTCTACTGGTTCCCATAAGTGCATTTTTTGCAAAGTAGTATCTAAATACTGATAAGCAGTAATATTATTTTTAATATCCTGCTCGGTAGTAAAAATGGTAGTTTCAGGACCATATACTAATTTAGTGGAATCATCTGTAACCTGGCCCAGTAGTGGAAAGCCCGAAAGAGATACAATTAATATGAATAAAAATCTTTTTATCAAAACAGTCGCGAAATTAACGATAATAGTGGATTTTTTATTGGTCATTTAAGGAATCTTCCAACAATTGTTGAAAACTATTTTCATTACCCAAAAACTGTACCACCATAGGCACATAATAAAGGTTTTGACTAAAATTTGGATCTGAGCTTAAATGAACTTCTAATTTCACCCAGTCTTTTTCTGTAGTTATAATATCCAGTTGATGCTTTAGTGCATACAACGATATTTCCTTCCAATCATTGGCTGAATAGAAATAATGATCAGAAAAATTAAAATGATGATGTATTGTGTACTTATTTTCCAAATAGTCTATAAAAGGCTGCGCGTTACCAATGCCAGACACTACTGCAATTTCCTTTTTTAGTTCTCTTTCATTTTTAGATGATATAGCTTCACCATATTGAATACCTGTGAAAAATATAGCCTTATTTCCGAAGTACTTATTAACATTCTTCGATATCTCAGATTTCTCATTTTCAGTTATATCGATTGGACATTTAGTTATTACTATAGCATCGGCTCTTTCCACTCCCGACCGGGCTTCTCTTAACCTGCCAGCTGGCAACACATAGTCATGATAAAAAGGCTTTTGGTAGGTAGTTAAACAAACGGAAAAATTGGGCTTTACACTTCTGTGCTGAAAAGCATCATCTAAAACAATTATTTCATTGTCAGGATGCTCCAATAAAATACTGGGAATGGCTAAAACCCTCTCCTCTCCTACAGCCACTTTTATTTGATGCTTGAATTTCTTATACAATTGATAAGGTTCATCGCCCAAAGTTGCAGCCGAATCTGCATCATCAGCTAATTTAAAACCTTTAGTTTTTCTACCATAGCCCCTTGAGAGTGTAGTTATCTTATTTTTGAAAGCTTTATTTAAAAAATAGCGAATTATATATTCTACCATGGGAGTCTTTCCAGTTCCACCTACTGACAAATTGCCTACAGAAATAATTTTGGTATCAAATTCAAATACTGCTTTATATTCAATATCAAATAAATGATTTCGAAATTGCATTATCCACTTATACATTAAACTAAAGGGGGCCATTAAAACCTGCCAATACTTTTTTTCAAACACTTGCGCTCTTTTTAATTCTTCCTAACTTTGATCAATACAATCAAAAACCAAATATGAGCAAAATTAAAGATATCGTTCAATATTTAAACAAAATTGCACCTTTAGCTTACCAGGAAAGTTATGATAACGCAGGTTTAATAGTTGGAAACAAAGAATTGGAAGTAAAGAAAGTTTTAATAAGTCTGGATATTACGGAGGAGGTAGTTCAGGAAGCGATTGATAAAAAGTGTGAAATGATTGTAGCGCACCACCCCATCATTTTTAAAGGCCTCAAAAAGTTGACTGGCTCTAATTATGTGGAACGTACAGTAATTAAAGCTATAAAAAATGATATAGCTCTCTTTGCAGCTCACACCAATTTAGATAATATTGAGAATGGTGTAAACGCAAAGATATGTCAGAAACTGGAATTACTTAATCCAAAAATTCTGCTAAGCAAGCCTAATCAACTGGGGAAAATAAGCGTATTCGTGCCAAAAGAGAATGCGGAAGAGGTAAAAACAGCCTTACATGCTGCAGGTGCAGGTCAAATAGGAGAATACAAAAATTGCTCTTTTGAAAGCGAGGGTATTGGCAGTTTCCTGCCAACTGATAAAGCCAACCCCAGCATTGGCAAAAAAGCTCACCTGGAAAAGGTGCCTGAAATAAAACTGGAACTAATTTTTCCTATTTATCTTAAAAATGAAATACTGAGAGCGTTGCAGGAATCACACCCTTATGAAGAGGTAGCTTATTACTTGCATCAATTAGAAAATGAGTATGCAGGAATCGGCTCAGGAATGATAGCGGAACTACCTGAAAGCATGACGGAGCAAGAATTTCTTGACCACCTAAAGAAAAAAATGGCACTTAAAGTCATAAAACATACAAACTTCCTAAATAAAAAAATAAAAAGAATTGCAGTATGCGGTGGCTCGGGTTCTTTCCTAATAAATACTGCAATTGCCCAAAAAGCAGATGTTTATGTATCTGCAGACATTAAATACCATGAATATTTCGATGCTGATAATAAGGTTTTAATAGCGGATATTGGACATTATGAAAGTGAGATATTCACAAATGAATTATTTTATGAGTTATTGCGAGAAAAATTTGCTAATATTGCACTCCATTTAGGAGAGACTGTTACGAATCCGATTAAATATTATTAACTGCATGGAAAGTACTGTAGCACAAAAGCTTGATGCCTTAACGAAATTACAAGGTATAGATTCAAAGTTAGACGAAATTAAAAAAGTAAGGGGTGCACTTCCTGATGAGGTGCGCGACTTAGAAGATGAGATCGCAGGATACGAAACACGAATTGAAAAATTTGATGAAACCGTAAAAGCAATTCATGACGAAATTGAAGCCAGTAAAAAAGGCATCAAAGAAGCTGAAAAAATGATTGCTAAATATGGTGAGCAGCAAATGACTGTAAGAAATAACCGCGAATACGATGCCATCACAAAAGAAATTGAACTTCAACAATTAGATATCCAGATTCACGAAAAAAGAATTAAGGAGAATGATTATAAGGTTCAGGAGAAAATAGCAGGAATTGAAGAAACTAAAAATCTTCATGAGGATCGTCAAAAAGATTTAGTAAATAAAAAAGCTGAATTAGAAAACATCAATTCAGAAAGCGAAGAAGATGTGAAGAAGCTTGAAAAAGATAGAGAGAAAGCCTTGAAAAATCTGGAAGACAGATTGGCAATTTCTTACGAGAAGTTAAGAAATAATGTAAGAAATGGTTTAGCAGTTGTGCCGGTGAAAAGAGGTGCATGCGGTGGTTGTTTCAATACAGTTCCTCCACAAAAGCAAGCTGATATTCGTGAAAGAAAGAAAATTATTGTTTGTGAACATTGTGGCAGATTGTTAACTAACGTAGAAGATGAGGTTGTTGAAGAAAAACCTAAGAAGAAACGAACAGTTAGAAAGACAGCTGCGAAAAAAGCTTAAATCTAAATTAACAGTAAATGGAAACCCTTGAAGTTTGAAACTTCAAGGGTTTTTTTATGTCTTTCGGATTACGAACTAAGTAGACTTACTCTTTAATAAATCGCTTCTTTTACCTTTAAAATTCGCCTATTCAATCGAAACAGTTTTTACTAAAAACAACCTTACTCCACATATTCCAAATTCTGAAAGCAATCAAAAAGTGCTTAAAACATAACAAAATCTGCTAAAATGAGTATTTTTATATATGCAGAAGAATAAAAAGGAAACTATTCTGATCAAATATGGTGGCAATGCCATGACAGATTTAAAACTACAAGAGGAAGTAATTAAAGAACTAAAACACCTAAGTAACCAAAACTACGCACTCATTTTAGTCCACGGAGGCGGGCCCTTTATTGAAAAATTTTTAGAATACGGAAACATCCGCTCTGAATTTATTCAAGGCTTGAGGTATACATCGGAAGAAGCCATACCTTTTGTAGAGGCCGCTCTTAGAGGTTATGTAAATGGACAGCTCACTGAAATTGCATTGAAAAATAATTTAAAGGCTATTGGATTATCCGCCAAAGATGGTAAAGCAGTAGTAAGTAAAGCTAAAACAGTGAATATTAATGGTTCAGAGAAAGAACTAGGCCGTGTAGGTGAAGTACAAAGTATTAATACAGACTTATATGAGCACCTGCTATCAGAAAATTATTTTTTAATACTTAACTCTATATCTGCGGATCAATCAGGTGCCACCTTTAACATTAATGCAGATATTTTTGCAGGTGCGTTGGCAGCAGCCTTAAAGGTTGATCATTTTCTTGTGCTATCAAACATTGAAGGACTTATGGAAGATCCTGAAAAACCTGAGTCTATAATCAATGAAGTTGATGAAATAAAATTAAGGGATTCTGACAAAATAAAAATAAGTGCTGGAATGATGCCCAAGTTGGAGGCATGCTTTATGGCAGCAAACGCTGGTGTAAAACATGTGAGAATAGTAAATGGTGCGGATCCCAAAAATATAAGTGCCGTTTTAAACGGTGAAGCATTGGGAACAAAAATTTTAAAATCTTAAATTAGCTAAACTATTTAATGTTTCTAACTCACCAATTGACCATTACATTTTACTTGAAATTTTGAAAATTAAGCATGGATAATACTATACAGATTTTAGATGATCATCATTTACCTTTATATGGACGATTACCTGTTGTAGCAGAAAGAGCACAGGGAATGTATATGTGGGATAGTGAAGGTAACAAATATTTAGATATGCTGGCAGGAATTGCAGTGTGTAATACAGGACACTGTCACCCAAAGGTGGTTAAAGCCATCCAGGACCAGGCAGCAAAATTAATACATGTCTCTAACATATTTTATATAAAGCCTCAGGCAGAGCTAACCCAGAAATTGATTGAAAAATCGGGACTGGACAGAGCTTTTTTCTGTAATAGTGGTGCCGAAGCCAATGAAGGCGCCATCAAATTTATACGTAATTATGCAGAAAAAACGAATAAAAAAGGCCCAATAGTAAGCTTTACAGGTAGTTTCCATGGAAGAACTATTGCAAATTTAGCAATGGGCAAGGAGGTCTATCAAAAGGGCTTTGAGCCAATGCCGGATGGCTTCCATAGATTGGAGTACAATAATCTGGAAATGCTTACCGACTACATTAAATACCATAAGCCAATAGGTTTCGTATTAGAAATTATACAAGGCGAAGGAGGTATTAATGTTATTAATGAGGATTTCATTAGCAAACTTGATGAGATATGTAAAGAACACGATATTATTCTGGCGTTAGATGAAATACAAGCCGGTTTCGGCAGAACAGGAAAATACTTTGCTTACCAGCATTTTGGGATTTCTCCAGACATAGTAAGTTGCGCAAAAGGAATGGGCAGTGGTGTTCCAATTGGAGCAATTATTACTAAACAAAAAATAGCAGATCATTTACAACCTGGACAGCATGGAACCACATTTGGTGGCAACCCGCTAGTTTGTGCAGCTGCTTTGGCAACCATTGAAGTAATGGAAGAAGAGAAACTCTTGGAAAATGCCCTTTTGATGGGTGAATTTCTTATGGAAGAATTAAACCGTTCCGTTGGTGCTCATCCGGCTGTTAAAGAAATTAGGGGTAAGGGTCTTATGATCGGTGTTGAATTAACTATAGAGGGAAAGCCACTTGTCCCTATAATGCTGAAAAATGGTATGATCGGAAATTGCGCCTCAGGCAACGTTATGCGGTTTGTACCCCCTCTTATTATTAACAAATTTGAAGTGGAAGAAGCAGTGACTATTTTTAAAAATGCACTGGAGGAGGTCTATCAATCCGATCAAAAAGTAGAAGTCAGTAAATAAGTAATTTTATTTACTCAAGTTTTAAATTTACATAATATTACAATTTCATTTTTATACTTAACTGGTTGCATTAATAGGTTTCCGGTACTTTCTAACTGTAATTAATCACCTGTATGAAGAATATCAAAGTAGGAATAGTAGGAGCCTCAGGGTACACTGGTTCCGAACTTGTACGAATACTTATTAACCATCCGAATACATCTATTGAATACATAACCTCAGAAACATCTGCAGGTAAGCCTTTTGCCGATTTACATGAAGCATTTCATGGTATTATGGAATTACCACTCATTAATGTGGAGGAGGCTTTAAACTACAAGGTTGATGTGGTATTTCTGGCATTACCGCATGGGGTGTCAATGAATTATGCACCAAAATTCTTAGAGAAAGGTAATATAGTGATTGATCTATCTGGTGATTATAGACTGGATAATCTTGAATTATACGAAAAATGGTACCAAAAACATATCAGCCCTGAATTAGTTGGGAAAGCAGCATATGGCCTCCCAGAATTATTTAAAGAAGATATTAGAAAAGCTGATTTAATTGCAAATCCGGGATGCTACCCAACTTCAGCCATTTTAGCCCTCGCCCCTATTATAAAAACAGGTAATTACACTGATAACACTATTATAGTTGATTCCAAATCTGGCACAACTGGAGCAGGAATAAAACCAGGTGGAAGCACCCATTTTCCATCTTTATACGGAAACTTCTTTGCTTACAAGGTGGAGGGACACAGACACCAACCTGAAATCCATAATAGTTTATCAAAACTAAATAAAAATCCATTTTCCATCAGGTTTTCACCTCACCTTCTGCCTATTGACAGAGGAATCTTAAGTACAGTATATATTAAACCAAAAAACGAAACGGATATCAACAGTATCAGAAAAGACTTTACAAATTTCTATTCCGGTGAACCATTCGTCCGCTTAACTCAAAGCCCTCCACAGGTAAAAAATGTAAAAGGTTCAAATTTTGCAGATGTATTCCCTTATTATGATGAAGAAAACAACCTGATAATAATTCTTTCAGTTATTGACAATCTTGTAAAGGGTGCTGCAGGACAAGCTGTTCATAATATGAATCTGCGATTTAAACTAGAAGAAACTGCCGGGCTGCAGTTAGCTCCATTAAACCCCTAATTTTTTAAACTATGATAAAAGATTTACACACAGTACCAGGATTTACTTTTAACGGATTTTCTATAGGGCTTAAAAAGAACAACGCTAAAGATTTAGCCATTATTCATTCCGAAAAACCCTGTACGGCAGCAGCAGCTTTTACGAGAAATTTAGTTGTTGCCGAACCGGTAAAAGTATGCAAAAAACAAATGGAAGACGGTCTGATTCAAACCGTTGTTATTAATTCCAAGAATGCTAATGCTTGCACCGGTGAAGCTGGTTTAAAAGCTGTTTATGAAGAAATTAAAAGAGCTTCGGTTATCTTCCAGGTGGCTGAAAAAGACGTATTTATTGCCAGCACTGGTGTAATAGGAAGGCCATTTCCTACAGATGAAGTATTAAATGGTATTTCATTGGCCAAAGGTGGTTTAAATAATACAGAAGAAAGTAGTCATGCTACGGCAGAAGCTATCATGACTACGGATACAAAACCAAAGGGAGCTTCTCTTAATTTTGAACTTAGTGGTAAAACCATTCACTTTGGCGGAATTGCAAAAGGTTCAGGCATGATACATCCCAACATGGGTACTATGTTGTCCTTTATAATTTCTGATCTGAACATAAAAGCTGATGTGCTAAAAGCAGCTTTAACTAAAGCTGTGGACAGATCTTTTAATATGATTTCTATAGATGGCGACACTAGCACAAATGATACCGTTCTGGTAATGGCTAATGGCAAAGCGCAAAATGATTTGATTGATAGCACTGATCACACTGACTATGCTAAAATTGAAGAAGAACTTACGAAAATTTGTATCCAGTTAGGGCAAACAATTGTAGATGATGGAGAGGGAATTACAAAAATGATCACATTTGAGGTATTAGGATTGCCACGTGAATCGGATTGTCGAAAGATCATTAGAACTTTATCCACTTCTCTCTTAGTTAAAACTGCATTTTTTGGAAAAGACCCAAACTGGGGCAGGCTATTTGCAGCAGCTGGAAGGGCTGAGGTGGATTTCAATCCGGATAAAGTGGATTTATTTATGGGTTCAGATGATGAATTATGCCTTCTAAAAAATGGTCAGCCCACGACTCTTGACGAGGAGTTGGCCAATAAAATTCTGGCCGAGAGAGATGTTAAAGTGAAATTTGATTTTCATCAGGGTGATGCCAGTGCAATTGGATGGGGATCAGACCTCTCCTATGATTACGTTAAAATTAATGCAGAATACACCACATAATTAACATATGAAAATAGCAATAATAGCTCATGATGGAAAAAAACCAGAAATGGTAGCTTTTTTGATGCGCAACAAAAGCAAATTAAATGAGGTAGATTTGGTTGCCACGGGTACTACTGGAAAATATGCAGAAAACAGCGGTCTCAAAGTAGCTAAATTGCTTTCCGGACCATTAGGTGGTGATGCGCAAATTGCTGGGTTGGCCGCTGAGAAAAAGCTTGATATGGTTTTGTTTTTCAGAGATCCATTAGGCAAACATCCGCATGAGCCTGATGTACAAATGTTAATGAGAATCTGTGATGTGCATAATATACCTATCGCTACCAACCCTGCCACAGGTCAGCTATTGCTGGATGCAATTTGGAAGAAGCAAGGCGATAATAATGATTAAAATCAATAATTTATACATGCACACTTATGTAAAATAACCTTCATTTTAACTTTTTCGATAAAAAACAGATATCCTTCGATTATAAAATTTATGTTGAATTTCAGATGTTTAACGATACAAACTTTGGTTAAAAATAAGCTTATTAAATAAATTGCATTGGCATACTATAAATTAAGGTTTACAATTTTGTATAATTACACTGTTGCAATATATTATTTACACCCAAACCGTACGTTTGATACTTTTGGTAATATTATTTTACCTAATATTGCGCCTGTTAAACAAAGGCAAAAATATTAAATTTAAAAAAATGAAAAAGACTTTGCTAGTATTAGCATTGTTGGTAAGTATTACTAGTTTAACTTTTGCTCAGGCTCCTACCACTCCAAAAAAGATTTCTAGAATTGGTTTACAGGTTTGTATGAATAACCCCACTATGGTATTCACAAAAATTAATGACCAGAGTATGTACACTGAACTTCAAAGTTTCTCAAGGATAAATGCTGGTATTTATTCTGAAACAGGAGCTACCGACAACTTTGTATTTCAAATTGGATTGGTTTATTCTACTCAGGTGCTGGTTACAAAGCGGATCAACAAACCGTAACTTTGGATTATGTTCAGGTAACAATGATTTTCAATTTCAGAACTGATATCTATAAAGACTTATTTTTGACGTTAGGTGGTGGTTTTTATGGTGGATATGCTTTTTCAGGTAAAGCTGAATCTGATACAGATATTGATAGAGATATTTTAAGTATGAAAGAAGCTGATGAAGTAAAGCCATATTTCTATTTTGATGGAGGTTTGCTTTTAAAAGCTGATTTTGAATATACTTTTAATAATGAAAAAGTGGTGAAGTTAGGTGTAGGATATCATTTTGGCATAATCAATGCATCAAATGAAATTGCTAAGGAATTTGGTGTAGGAAATACAGTTACTTATGATACTGGTGCTAAAAATAGAATCTTTAGCATTAATGCTACCTAATCAATTTGAAAAAGAAAAAAAAGCCTGTAGTTTACACAACCATAATTACAAAAGCTGTGTGAAAGCACGGCTTTTTTTTCTTCCAGCTATAAAATGAATTTCAAGACTTGACTATTATGCACTCTATACTATAAATTTGTTCAACTTTGTCACTTTCAATAGGCGAATATCGATTAAGGTTTATTTTTATCAATTAATTATTTGTTAAATAGCTAGTTTAATGCTTTTCATATTTCTAGTGTATAATGCATCTACCATTGTCATTAGTAATCTTAAATCAATTTTAGAACCAGATACGATATACTTAAAGTTTCAGGTGCAGTGAACCTCTTAATCATTAGAAGTAATTAATATCGTTTAACTATACTTATTTACATTATCTCAATTTCCAAACCCCTTAATGCTTATAGACTGTAGATGAAGCATAATTTAATAATCAAATTATATTTTTTCCAAATCGTTACTTAAATTAACCGTAATAATTATTTGAATTATTTTTTTTAATTTACCTTTGTTTATGTTTAACTAAAATCCACAATTAAATTAAAAAAAATTACCTTAAACTTCTCGATTCTAATAATGTTATTTTCATCATGCACTAATGAACAAGTAATTGATGATATAAAGCCACAGAATACAATGCAAGATATTTCAAAAGACCAACGAGATATTTACAAAGAAACATTTGGTAAGGCGTTTGCTGCTGCTCTTGAAGAGAGTCAGGAGCTAAGACAGCTTGTAAAAGATGAGGCTCTTAAAATGTTTAACAAAGATTATGATGTGCTTTACTACACTATTAAAGACCATGAGCTTTCAGGACAAAAATCAGTAAGAGAATTATTGTTGAAATACTTGGAAAATGAAGAGCAACTTTTAGAAATTGAAAGAGAGCTTCCTCTTTTAACAATTTTTGTACCTACTTTACCAGAGAACTCGTTTTCTGCACAATTATGGGATATTTCCGAAGAAATTCCTGCAGTTGGCATTACTACCTCTAAAACGAATGATGTAAAAATAGTTGAAGCAAATGGTAAGGAATATATGCTGGGGTCTGATTTAATCCCCGCTTTTCCTGTAGTAGTAATTAAAGAAAATGAAAGAATAGTAGCGAATGCACCAAACAGTAGATCTCGTGCCACTGGCAAATCTTTTACTGCAGGTAACTCCGAATTTCACTTCCTTGCTGATTGCTTTGATGGTTCAATTGAAGATGTAACGGAAGAAAATTTAAGAGATACCCCTTTTCCCGATGAAAAACTTCTTGAGGCATATAACATTTACAGCAATCAAGATGGATGGCATAGAGATTACATATATTACAACATTTCTCCATCACAGGATAGAGGTGAATTCAGCTATGATTATCAAGAGCATATTACTACTTTTAAATTGAACGGTGATCCATTGACCGCTCTCGTAAAAATCGCTGATCAAACAGGAGACCCAAAACTCCAAGTTGATGGATCAACAAACCCGTCAGTCGTCGGTTCATATTGGACAGGTGGTTTTTTTGAATTCAAGGTTACAACGCTAATAAATTCAAAAACTATAGGAACAAGTTTGACTAGTTATTTTCCAGCTAAACCTACAGAACTTTTTTCTATCTCATTTAAGAGAGGTGGGCCTCTCAATGCGTTTTATATACCAGTATTTAATTATTTAAAAACAATGAGAGTTGATCTTCCTGTATTTGCATGGGATCTCAATGATTATGGCGCATCTATTACGATAGATATTGAAGAAGTTGATGCTGTTGAGGAAGTACAAACTACCACTAAACGGAGCTCAGAATTTGCAACAAATTTTGGTATTGAGGGAACACTTAAGAAAATTGGTCTGAAATTTGGAGCTACTAATAAAGAAACTAGATCGCAAGATATAACTCGAACTGTTACTTTGGGTAATGATATACTTGGCTCAGTAATAGTTAATTTTGCTGACAATGTTTTCGTTAGTAGATATTTTCATCCCAATTTTCAATGGGTATATCAGACAAGAGAATATTCAACAGGATGGTATACAATTAGTGTTGAACCTAAAAAAGTTCAGTAATTCAAAATACTATATAATTGTATTCGATAGTAAAAGGAGGTGTCCAAGAAAGACACCTCTTTTTATTTTTTAACCGCCTGTGCACATGGCTGCCTAAACTAGAAAAGCATAGCCAAACTCATTTTACAAGATAGGTGCGTCTTATCACTAAATCATTAAGAAAATCAAGTGAAATACATCTGTAAATTGTACTTTTCCAAGCGGGATGATTATTGGCAAGAAACTAAAAGGCATAAGGTCAAAGAAAAAAATAATATCACACAACCTGAAGGTTAAGTACCTCAGCCATTTTTCATGAGGTGCCCAGCTAGACTATCTATTTTAAGAACGTATTGAAAACGCACGTCTATACTGTAATGAAAACTCGATTTGGTGACATGCCCGCAGTTAAAGGTCTCCGGTAGCTTTCATTCTGGATCGATAAGTGTTTGTCTATTGGTAAATCAAAAACTTGGCACTTCTTGATCAATTCTTCATTTAATTAGTGATATCTTTTTCAGCAATCGCCACAGAAATTTTGTAGGTGACCGATTATATTACATGGGTTAGTATTGAATCTTAAAATGCTGCCTAGATGGTCAAGCTGCCCTCCCGTTTTGTTGTAGCTTTTACCACGCAGGCTACCACTTTTTCTATTCTATTATTTTGAAGGCGGAACAAAACAAGTATTTCTGTTTTTGGAATATTTGAGCTGATGCACCTCCAATACAAGATTACTTTTTCTCGCTTCCAGTTTTATGATCAGAACAGATTGATTCTTAATAATGTGAATAAGTCTTGTTCTAAGGTCTATAATTTTAACAATTAAAACATGAAAATTTAATACTTTATAAAAAACTAATGAGCATAAGTAGATATTGAGACCACTTCTGTGATATATTCACATAAAACAACCATTCGAGTAGCTACAACTATTTCTAATTAGATTTACTATACCTAAAAAACTACTATAAAATCAATAAATATTAAAATACAATCTACTAGTCGTACTTTTAACATCTGCATTATAACAAATATGCTTTTAGATAAGTTTTAGACAGTTAGTTATCTCTTTTGTAGATAATGAATTTACTTAAAAGCTAGCAACATTAGCACTTATAACTTTTAATTTTCAAAAGTGCAATAAACAATTACCAGAATATACTATTATGTAAACATTAAATGTGCTGTTAATTAATTATATTTAAAAAATCAGCAATCCAGTAGTATTAGAATAGTCGTAAATAGGACAAATTACAATAACAAAAGGTAGTAAAATTGCCATTAGTGGATAAAAGCAGCAAAATAGCGATCATTTTTTTTAGCCTCTCAGGTGAAAAACAAGCAAACTCTAAAAAGTTAATTGCTTCAAACTCTGATAGAAACAGAAGTATTAACAAAAGCCTTATTGTTGAAACCCATCAAGTTCTAAAAAAATCCAGACTTCCTATCTTTCACTTTGATCAGGATAAACAAAAAGGTTTATCTTTTGGAGAAAAACTAGCAAATGCCTATGAAGAGGTATTTGATTTAGGTTATGAAGCTGTTATATCAGTTGGAAACGATAGCCCTGAAATTAGCAAAATTAACTGGACTGAAATCATTGCACGGCTTCAGAAAAAAGAAAGCATTCTTGGCCCTAATTTAAGAGGAGGCAGTTATCTAATTGGTATCAATAAAAGTCTATTTGATAAAAAGTCATTTGCAGAGCTTCCTTGGCAACGCCACAATTTGTTTACTGAACTTGTAAACTATTGTGAATCTAATTGCATATCTACCACTGTTTTAGAAAAGATACGAGATATTAATAGTTTTCACGACCTAAAACTATATATCAGCAACTGCAAATCCTTCACATCATTATATCAGTTAGCGAAACGACTCTTAAATTCTGAAGTCTTTAAGTACCTTAAAAATGAGCTAAATTTTCAATCATTTTTAGCTCTGCCAGGGGCACCTTTTAGAGCTCCCCCTCAAGCATCTTCCTATTAAGAATTCCTCATAGCTTTCAAGCTACTTTCCTAACTTCAATTAAAACATATTCTATGCGTTATAAAAACGTATTATTACTTTACTTTGCTCTTACCTTACTTTTTACACGTTGTACAGATAATAAGTCAGAAAACACTAATGACTTAAATTCAATGAGCTGGACAGAGATTCAGCAGTCATCAACAGGGACAATCGTTAATTTTATGATGTGGCAGGGTAGTCCCGAAATCAACAACTATATCAATAATTATGTAGTTCCCAGTGTAAAAGAAAAGTATAATATCAACCTGCAAATTACAGGTGGACAGGGAGCTGAAATAGTGCAGTTGATCATGAGTGAAAAACAGGCAGATGTTAGCAAAGGACAAGTAGACATAGCCTGGATTAATGGTGAAACCTTTTTTCAGCTTAAACAAATTGATGGCTTATGGGGACCATTTGTACAGCAGTTACCTAATGCTCAATATATTGATTTCACAGATCCGTACATTGAAACCGATTTTCAACAACCAGTAAATGGAATGGAAGCTCCCTGGAGCATTAGCCAATTTGCAATGGTATATGATTCCGCAAAGGTAGCAAGACCTCCAAAAAACCTGAAAGAATTGGAAGCATATGTTAAGAAGTACCCTGGTACTTTTACTATTTCTAATGACTTTTCAGGGATGACCTTGCTGAAATGCTTCTTAGCCGAAATAAGCGGTTCTCCTACTGGCCTCAATGGGCCATTCTCTGAGGAAAAATATGAAAAACTGTCCGATCAGCTCTGGAATTACCTCAATAAAATAAAGCCATATTTATGGAAAGGTGGCTCTACTTTTCCGAAAGAAGCAACCAAAATGGATCAGATGTTCGCCAGTGGTGAAATTTGGTTAGGATATGGTTATGGTGAGGGAGGCATAGAAGACAAAGTGGTGCAAGGACTTTTCCCTACCAGCACAAGAGTTTATGCGTGGGAAAATGGCACAATACGAAACGCCAATTATTTGGGAATCCCCTACAATTCCAATAATAAAGCCGGAGCACTGCAGGTAATTAATTTTCTTTTATCTCCTGAAGCGCAGTTAAAAAAGATGGATCCTGAGGGGATGAATGCTAATACTATTTTAAATATCGATAAGCTTCCCCAGGAATGGAAAAAGAAATTTGAAAGCGTTCCAGATAGAAAATATGGTGTAGAAATGTCCGAATTAGACGGAAGAGATATTCCTGAACCAGCCCCTGAATACATGATCAGGTTATATGAAGAATTTAGAACTGAGGTAATTGAAAAATAGTTGAAAGCCAAAGCGAATACCATATCGATCATTCTATTTGTAATCATAGGAGTGGTACCTTTTGCTGCTGCTTTCATCTATGCCCTTCTGTATAGCTTTGGTATTGTAGGTGTAGTTAACAAAGGCTTTACTACGCAGTTCTGGCAAACCGTAATTACATCAGGTGAGTTCATTAAATCTTTTGGCTACAGTGCCATAATCGCAGCCATATCCGTTATCGTTTCGGTAAGCGCAGCATTATGGCTCACTTTGAAGTTCCGGAAAGAACTAGACAAAAAATTCTTATCTTATATAGTTTATTTACCACTAGCCATCCCTGGAGTAGTTGCTGCTTTTTTCACCTATCAGCTTTTCTCAAAAGCAGGCTTCTTCTCAAGGTTTGCTTATCAAATAGGATGGATTCAGGAGGTAAGATACTTCCCAGACCTGGTAAATGATCAATTTGCGATCGGCATCATTGTCACATTTATCACAGTTGTAGTTCCATTCTTTCTTTTGCTTTTTTTAAATGTGTATAAAAATGAACGCATAGAGGAGTTAACGGAACTCTCGGCTTCCTTAGGTGCCAAACCTAATCAAGTACTTTGGAGGATCAGTTTACCTCTGATTTTGCATAAAACCTGGGTTCTCATTGTTTTGTATTTCATCTTTCTACTAGGAGCTTATGAGATTCCACTCATTCTGGGGCAGGAATCACCGCAGATGTTGTCAGTGTTAATTATAAGAGAACTAAAGCAATATGACCTTACCAAGATTTCAGAGGGCTATGTAGCAGCAGTGATTTATACAATTGTAGTTTCAATTGCTGCTATAGTTTTATTTTCTAAACGCAAAAATATAGCACATGAAGCTTAGCTGGAAACCATTCATATTGTCATTTTTCGTGATTCTAATCATTTTCCCCTTCGCATATATGGTGCTTCTCTCGTTTGCTTCCGAGTGGCAGTTTCCTAATATACTCCCCTCCTATTTCGGCTTGCGTAATTGGCAGCTGGTAGTAGAGTCGGAAAACGGTCTCCTAAAAAGTCTTATGCTATCTACAGTTGTTTCGCTTTCAGTAGCTACTATATCTACATTAAGTGGATTTATTTTGAGCAGAACAGTATCCTATCATCCTAAGAAAAACACCTTAACACTTCTTACATATTTTCCTTACATTTTGGCGCCTGTGGTATTTGGTGCCTGCTTAAGTTATTTCTTTCTAAAAATTGGCCTTTTCGGAAGTGCTACAGGTGTTGTAGTTGCACAGTTTATGATTGCTTTTCCTTATGCCCTTATATTTTTTAGCAGCTTTTGGGGCAAACGGACTAAAAATTTTGAAAATTTAGTAAGTACTTTGGGAGGTTCTCAATGGCATGCCTTTATAAAAGTACTGTTTCCGATGGCTAGTGGAATGCTTTTGATTTGCTTCTTCCAAACATTCCTTATTTCCTGGTTTGAATACGGTCTTACCTCAATCATTGGAGTAGGAAAGGTACAAACCCTTACAATTAAAGTTTTTCTATTTATTAAGGAATCAAATTTTTTTCTGGGGGCACTAAGCTGTTGCTTGCTTATTTTCCCACCGGTTTTACTACTCTATATTAACAAAAAATATGTTTTCAATAAATTGGTTTAATGTTTCTTGAAGTTAAAAATATCGAAAAATCATTTCATCAGGAGCAGGTCATCAGTGCACTTTATCTTTCCCTGGAAGCCCATAAAACCCTCAGTATTTTGGGTAAATCCGGTTGTGGAAAAACGACAATGCTCAAGATAATTGCGGGTCTTGAAACGCCAGATAAAGGAGATATAATTTTGAACGGTAACAACATAAATAGGCTTACTCCCGAAAAAAGAGGTATTGTGTACCTCTATCAGGAAGATTTATTATTTCCTCATTTAAGTGTCTTCGAAAATATTGCTTTTGGCTTGAGAATTAAAAAGGCTGACAAAAATACCATCTCGGTCAAAGTAAACACCATGATCCAAAAACTTGAGTTGGAAGGGCAAACCGATAAAATGCCTCACCAACTTTCTGGAGGACAACGGCAACGGGTGTCTTTTGGCAGAGCGATAATAACAAATCCTTCGCTCCTTCTTCTGGATGAGCCTTTCGGCAGTCTTGATGCAGGAACTCGTACCAGAATGCAATCACTTTTTAAAAATCTGGCATCAGAATTTAACATCACTTCTTTATTTATAACGCATGATTTGAAAGAGGCAATTTTAATGGGTGATGAGATCGGATATATGGAAAAAGGTAACCTTAAAGTTTACAAAGATCGAGATTCTTTCATCAATGACCCATTGACCGGTGTGCAGAGCGAAATATCATTTTGGGATAGCTTAAATCCGCAGGAGGTCACGAAAGAATTAAAATAATTTTAAAAGGAAAAAATGAAAAAACTAGTTTGGATTGATACTGACCTTTCCGTAGGGATGAAAAGACTTAAAAGAGAAGGGTATTGCGATGTTGATGATGGCTATGCGGTTTTGCAACTAATGAAGGCTGATAATGTGACAATCAAAGGAATAAGTGCTGTATTTGGTAATACCACTATTGAAAATGCATATGCACTTTCTCAAAAAATGAGTAAACAATATGCAAACAACAGTATTTCAGTTTATAAAGGAGCAGGTGAAGCGTTGTCTTTAAACAATGTTGAAACTAATGAGGCCGTAGAAGCACTCGCCATAGCTCTAAAAAAAGAGAAACTGACTATTATGGCCATTGGACCGGCTACAAATATTGGTATTCTTCTTTTAAAATATCCGGAATTAGCTAATCAAATTGAAGATGTTGTACTGGTAGCTGGAAGAAGAAAGGCTACAGACTATTTCAAAATCGGCACACAGGGCAACCAGGCTCCTGATTTAAATTTTGATCTCGATAATGATGCTTTCCGAATTATGTTCGAAGCCAAGGTTAAAGTCACCCTGTGCCCTTTTGAAATCTCTAATAAAGTTTGGATCAAAGAAGAAGATCTATCAAACATCCGCGATGGTGGCCCTGCCAATGAATGGCTGGCCGAGGAATCGAAACCATGGCTGGCTCAATGGATTGCACAAGGGGCCAAAGGATTTAATCCGTTTGATGTTTTAGCAAGCCACTATATTATTGCGCCAGAAGACCTGAAAATTGAGCCGCTGAATGCCAGGTTCGAAATTCATAAAAATGATATGATTAAAGAAAATGACAATAATGCATTTAAGCAATACCTGCTTTGCGATAAAGGAGCCGGGTACCCTATCAATTACTGCTATGATGTAATTCCTGATTACCATGAAAAACTGCTTAATAGCTTAAAATAACAAAAAATCGAACCATTTATTATTAAATCAACATTAACCGAAAAACCCAAAAAATGACCATACTTAAAGCTGATAAAGAAATAGTAGAAAAGTACCTCAAGGAAAAAGGATTTTTATCACTGGATCAACACATACAATCGGTAGAAAAGCCAGGTGAAGGTAATATGAATTTCACTTTACGAGTAGTTACCAATTCTCGCACTTTTATACTTAAACAAAGTAGAGAATACGTAGAAAAATATCCACAATTAGCGGCTCCTGCCCAAAGAGTTTTACGAGAAGCTGAATTTTACCAAATCATAAAAGATAACAAAGGCTTGAGCAGTAAGACTCCAAAAATCATAGCAATAGATGAGGCAAATCATGTAATGCTAATGGAAGACTTGGGTGAAAGTAGTGATTACACATTTCTTTATAAGGAGGGAGAGGTCATTTCCGAATCAGAATTAAGGCAAATTATGCATTTCCTGGCTGAGCTTCATACCTCATTTACGGTTGAGAATGTGCAGGATCCCATTCGCAACAAAGAAATGCGAACCCTGAATCATGAACATATTTTTTTATATCCGTATCAGGAAAATAATGGAATTAATTTGAATGATATTTTACCAGGTTTAGCTACAGTAGCACGGAAAATCAAACTTGATACTTCGCTGAAAAAAGCAGTAAGTGAGCTGGGAGATATGTATTTGGCTGATGGAAAGCATCTATTGCATGGCGATTACTTCCCTGGAAGTTGGCTAAAAACGAAATCTGGATTGAAAATAATTGATCCTGAATTCTGTTTTTTTGGACTTCCTGAATTTGAAATAGGTGTGTGCCTGGCGCATTTGTACATGGCCGAGCAACCGCACAACCTCATTAAACTGGCAATGGATTTTTACAAAGAAAAGGCTCCTTTTGATGACATGTTGATGATGAAGTATATGTCAATTGAAATGTTGAGAAGAATCTTAGGATTAGCTCAACTGCCTATTACTCTGTCATTGAAAAAAAGAGAAGCACTAGTGGAAAGAGCAGCAATGATTATTACTAAATACTAAGTATTATGAAAGAGGACTTTAATCAGTACTACCAGATTTACTGGGCTTTTACACAACTATGTAACGATCAATGCATCCACTGCTATAACAATTCAGGTCCTAAAGGAGAAAGAATCTCAGAAGAAGACTGTTTAGCTATTGTAGACAATCTACCTGCAAGATTAGATAAGTTGATTCTAAGCGGTGGGGAACCTTTGGCAGAGAAAAAACTGCTGTATGTGATTTTGAAGAAACTACAGGATAAGTATAAAGAAGACTTAAAAGTTGCACTTCAATTCAACGGCGATTTACTCACAGTTGAAATCCTGCAAAAACTAGTGAGGTTAGGGGTTAACCACTTTTCAATTGCAAGTATTGACCGCTACCACAAGAAGCAAGGCGAAAGAAAAGATGCGTTGTCTGAATTATTTGAATCGCAAGGTATTCAGCTGAAGTCAGGTCAACCCACCACTTCCAAAACAGAAGCGTTAAAAAAGAAACCGAACCTTACCTACAGTTTTTTTGGAGCCAATGAAGAAATGTGGCTGGGAGGCAACTGGGCACGAGGACGAGCGATGGAATATGACATCTGGAAACAGGATGGCGATCATAATTTCTGTGCCATTCATTCGGGAGCCATCGGATTTATGGAACCTCCTGAACATGACATTATCCAGGAACTATCCATTCAGTTATGGAAGGTCAACCCATGTTGTCCCGGAACAGTAGCTCCAATGGGTGATGCAAGAATAGAAAAAATTTCCGACATAATTCAAAAAATGAGTAAGCATGAAATCATGAAGAAGCTCAATAAGGGAAATATTTATGCCATTGGAGAAAGCATTGGTATTTCTGAGGAATATGGCAGAAAACGAGCCAGGGAATTAAAAAATGTTTGTCTTTGGTGCGATGAATTTTTCACAAAGCATTATGATATAGCTTCTCAAAGACCAATAGATATAAAAGGAAAAAATTAAATTAAACCCAATCAAGATGAAAATAATTATATTGACATTATGTCAAATGGTGCTATTTAATGCTTTGGCGCAGGATCGGATGATCAGTGGTAAAGTTACAGACGCACAGTCGGGGGAAGCTCTTCCTGGAGTGAACGTTCGAATAAAAGGTACTGATAGGGGTACAAACAGCTCCATAGATGGAGAGTACAAATTATCGATAACAGGTGAAGTTAATATATTAATTTTCTCTTTCATCGGTATGGAAAGCCAGGAAGTAGAAATTGGGAATCGTTCTGTAATTGACATTCAATTGAATCAGGATCTTCAGCAATTGAATGAAGTGGTTGTAACTGCACTAGGTATAGAAAGAGAGAAGCAATCTCTCTCCAGCTCCATTTCCAAAGTGGATAGCCGACAGTTAACTGATGTACCCATGACCAATGTTGTAAATAGCCTGGCTGGTCAGGTGGCCGGAGTCCAGATTACTAACGGCTCATCAGGTGTGGGATCATCATCCAGAATAATTATAAGAGGAGAAAATTCCCTGAGTAATAGTAATCAACCATTATTTGTGGTGGACGGTGTCCCAATAAGCAACGAGCAGATCACCAGTGATTTGGTAAATAATGGATCATTACAAGAGGTAGACTATGGTAATGGAGGTGCTGAAATTGATCCAGATAATGTGGCATCAATTTCAATACTTAAAGGAGCAGGCGCTGCTGCTTTGTACGGGTCCAGAGCAGCCAATGGAGTTGTGTTAATTACTACAAAAAGAGGTACAGCACAGAAAGGCATCGGAGTAAGTACCAGTAGTGCATTAACATTTGAAACTTTACTAACTCTTCCGGATTATCAAAATGAATATGGAGGTGGTATTGGAGATTTCGCTTTTAACACAGGACTGGGGGCTTTAGATGGTACAGCTGGTATTTTTAGCTTCGGACCTCGGCTTGATCAGGGAACTTTAATTCCACAATTTAGTGGGCCATCTACTGATATAAATGGAAATCCCGTTAGAGGCGGTGACGTAATAGCCAGAACCAGAGCAGATGGATCATTAAATGAAATCACTCCTACTCCTTGGATTTCACGTCCAAATAATATTCGTAATTTTTTTGAAACTGGCATCACATCGCAGCATAATATAGCGGTTAAGTCCACCAGTGATAAAGGAAGTATCAGATTAGCTTATAGCAATTTAAGAAACGAGGGGATTCTTCCAAACACAGATTTAGAGAGAGATGGTCTGGCGATTAGCCTGGATCAGCAGCTTACCAGCAAGTTAAGTGTAAACACCTATGTTAATTATATTAATTCGCGCAGTAAGAACAGACCTAATTTAGGTTATGGATATGAAAATGTAATGTATGGCTTCAACTGGACTCAGAGGCAAACAGATTTTAAACCATTAAAAAACTATTGGCAGGCTGGTCAGGAAGGCCTGGAGCAATTCAATTATAATTATGCATGGGTCAATAACCCTTACTTCACAATGTTTGAAAACACGAATAGTTTTAACAAACATCGGGTATTAGGTAATGCTTCAATTAACTACGATTTTAGCAAAAATTTAAGTCTAAGTGTGCGATCTGGTGCCGACATTTATAACGACAGCAGGGCTTTTCAGAGAGCTTTAAGTACCAATGCTAATCCTACTGGTAGTTACAGGGAGGACAATGTGTTTTATCAGGAAATGAATACCGATGTCTTACTCTCCTATTCTGATAGAATTAATGAGGATTTTAAATTCCATATTTCTGTAGGGGCTAACCGTTTTGACCAAACAAGTAAGTATAAATTTACAGAAGCCACACAATTGTCTTTGCCAAATATTTATACCTTGGCAAATACCAATGCACCATTAGTAGGAAATAACGAAATATTTCAAAAGCGCATTAATAGTGTATATGGCATAGGCAATATTAATTATAGAAATACGCTTTACTTTGATTTGACATTGCGAAACGACTGGAGTAGCACCTTACCCTATAATAGTAACTCTTTTGCCTATTACTCAGCTGGTTTGAGTTATGTGTTATCCAATATGGTGGAATTGCCTGAACCGCTATCATTCGTAAAATTGCGAGCAAGCGCAGCCAGCGTTGGTAATGATACAGATCCTTATCAGTTACTAAATACTTTTGCTTTTAATCAGAACTATGGTGATAATTTGAGGGTAACAAACCAAAGAACACTCAAAAACCTAAACCTAAGACCAGAAAGATTGAACGCCTATGAAGCAGGTGCAGAAATTTGGTTCCTGAAAGACCGGATTCAAACAGATTTAACCCTTTACCAAAACACCAGTATTGATCAGATAATTGGTAGGCCAATTTCTCTTTCTACGGGATTTGCAAATAAGTTGGAAAATGGAGGGAAAGTGCAAACGAGAGGGCTAGAAGCTTCTGTAAGTGGCTTAGTATTGAATGAAAATAATTTCAAATGGAAAATTGCAGCTAATTACACGACTTATAGAAGCAAAGTGATAGAGTTACCGGAAGGCGTGGATCAATTTGTAACAGGCAATGCCGACTTTTTTGGTGGTTCAGGAGGCTCCAAT
This sequence comes from uncultured Cytophagales bacterium, assembly GCA_963803685.1. Taxonomy (GTDB): domain Bacteria; phylum Bacteroidota; class Bacteroidia; order Cytophagales; family Cyclobacteriaceae; genus Marivirga. The sequence goes on along the minus strand of CAWDNW010000001.1, from coordinate 3,540,067 downwards.
TCATTGTTTTACATAGCCAAAGAAAATGGTCTGGTTGGTGATATGTACGGCACTGGTTTTAAAAAAGTGAATGGAAGAGTTGTTTACGACAGTAACGGAGCACCGATTACTGATGCAAATTTAAAGTTATTGGGCAATTACAATCCTGATTTTATTATAGGTTTAAACAATGAATTCTCCTATAAACAAATAATCATGAATGTCTTGTTCGATTTCCGATATGGCGGGATAATTGCCTCAAGAACAAAGTCATTAGGAAGCACCTCTGGAGTGTTGAAGGAAACCCTGGTAGGTCGGGAAGATGGAATTATTGGTGATGGCGTTGTAAATACTGGTACAGAGGAAAACCCTAATTACGTAGAAAATACAACGCGTGTATCCGCCAACTCCTATTATAATGCAGTTTTTTCCAGAGGCAATGAAGAAAGTTCTATTTATGATGCTTCATACGTGAAATTAAGACAATTGAGTATCTATTATAGTCTTAGTCCGCAACTTTGCAATAGAATCGGATTTCAAAGTATAAAATTAGGTTTTATTGGAAGCAATCTCCTCTTATTTACTGAAAACCCTCATGTAGATCCTGAATTGAATGCTTCTCAGGGCAGAAATATTGTTTACGGAGTAGATGATATGTCTTATCCTTCTACAAGAAGTTTTGGTTTTAGTATAAAGACACAATTTTAAGAAAAAAAAGATGAAACTATTTAAATATACATTTCCTTTATTGCTATCTGCAATAGTTATTAGCGCATGTACGGATAATTTTGAAGAAATCAACGAAAATCCTAATGCTCCAGAAACCGTTGAAGCTCAATTTTTACTCACAAATATTATCTCGTTAGCAGCGGATCAGAATACCTACTACCAGGGCTTCGATCAGTCTAACTATTTTGCACATTTTGTAGCCGCTATAGATTTTGGATTTTTGGACAGATACATTATCGGTTCAAACTCCACCTACTGGGGTATTTTGAACGGGTTGGTGACAGACATTGAGTCTATGAAGGCATCTCCGTCATCAAATGAAGCATATGAAGCGGTTGGTAACATAATGCGGTGTTTCCTTTTTTCCCAAATGACGGATTTATGGAACGATGTACCGTACAGTGAGGCCAATCGATTAGCAGAAGGATTTGATAAGCCAAGGTATGATACACAGGAACAAATTTATACAGATCCGGAAATTGGAGTACTGGCAGTTTTAAAAGAAGCAGCGAGCACTTTAGAAAACACTAATCAAGTGATTAGAGGTGATGTGATGTTTAATAATGATCTTGAAAAATGGGTAAAATTTGCCAATTCACTTCAAGTAAGATACCTGCTAAGAATTAGCAAAAGGTTAAGTGATTTTTCAGAATTAGAGGCATTAGTCAGCTCAGGAAATTTAATGAATTCAAATGAAGATAATGCCGTAGTACCTTATTTGACTACTGCGCCTAACCAATTTCCATTTTTCCTATCCTCGGTTGGCGGATTGGTGGAACATGTTATGAGCGAAACTGCCGATTCTGTGCTCACCTTATGGGATGATCCCAGAATAGCCGTACTATACCAGCCTGTTGCAAAAGGTTTAGCCAATGATAGCGTTTATTTTAGAGGCATTCAGAATGGCCAAACTAATGAAACAGTACAGGAACTGGGATTGGGTGTAGACGATTTGTCAATAATAGGATCTGTATTCAGAGATGTACCTGATGGTGCTGATGCACAATTTATGCAGTATGCAGAGGTTCAATTTGCCTTAGCAGAAGCTCGTGAAAGAAATTATATCAGCACTGGAACAGCTCAGCAGTATTATGAAAATGGTATCAGGGCTAGTTTCGAATATTATGGTGTGGAAGTACCAGCAGATTATTTTAGCAGAGAAGCCATTGCTCTCAATGGAACTGACGACCTGACTAAAATTTTGACTCAAAAATGGCTCAGTCTGATCAACATTGGCCATGAAGCCTGGTTCAACATCCGTAGAACTGGAATCCCAGCCATAAAAGCCGGACCAGATGCTGCAAATGAAGGCAGATATCCGGTAAGGTACCTTTATCCGGAATCAGAGCAGGCCACGAATGCTGAAAATTACCAGGAAGCAGTCAATAGAATTGGTGGAGACAATATTAACAGCAAAGGCTGGTGGGAAAAGGATTGATTCGGAATTAGTGTTTCGTGAGACACGAGCCACGGCTAAGAGACCCGAATAGCTCGGTTGGGGGATGCACGAACCATAGGAGAAGCAGTATTTAAAGTGAAATTAGCCTGTGAGGTTCAAACCCTCAAACCCTTACAGGTTTTATTAAAAAATGCTATGACTACAAATAAAAAGTTAATCTTTGTTTATAATGCTAATTCGGGTGCATGGGCTGGATATATGGATATTATGCATAAAATCTTGTCTCCTCAAACTTACGAATGTAATTTATGTGCAATTACTTACGATACTTTCTCAATTAATAAGGAGTGGGCTGAATTTAAAAAAACTATTCCTTTAGAAATGAGTTTTTTGCATAAAGATGAATGGGAAGAACAGTACAGTCGAAAAGACGAATTGCCAGCTATTTTTATAGAAGAAAGCGGGAAAGTATCTGTTTGGGTCGATGTACCCACAATGAATCAGCTAGATCTGACTGAGTTAAAGGAATTGATTACTGCAAAGTTGAAAAATTAAAAATAAGTAGAGCTTCTTAGAAAAAGTGTAATAATCAATTCGGTGGTTCGTCCATTTTATCGAGTACTGATTTATCGTTAAGGTTAAATCTGTAATTAAGGCCTAAGGTAATGGGCGCAGTGGTAAATACACCTATACCAGTATTATCTTGTGAATTGGCAAATACAGTACGCCCCATAAGTCCTACAAACCAATCAAGGTTATCACTAATTCCTCTACCCACCTTTATGCCATAGTTGATAGAAAAGTAAGTCTCGCTTAACTCACTAACATCATCAAAGGTTACAGTTGTTGCACCCAAGCCGCCAAATCCAGTAACTCTCCAATTTGTCAAGCCTTTATCAGTAAACATATGTTCCGCACCAGCTGAATAATGCCATAATTGTGTATTATCAAGACCATCTGCACCTGGATACAACTCAGTTTCAACGTCAGCTCTCAAAAATACTCTTTCTCTTAATGCATATCCAAATTTTACTCCGATATCGGCTCCAATATTTACTGTTTCACTAAAATCTCCTGTAGGAATTGCTGCGCCTGCCCTTAATTCAATATTCCAAGGGAAAATCGGCTCCATACCTTGCGCTCTAGCAGATTTTTTGAAGCCCAAAGCCAATATAAAAAGTATAGATAATAGAATTTTTGAGTATCTAAAAGGAGTTGAAGTATAACGCATAATAAAAAATGATTAAAGGATAAAAAAAATACGCTCATTATAAACACGAAGGAACTAAAAGGCATGTTTCATTAGAGAGGTATTGCTGAAATTTTTCAATCTCAAATACTTAAAAACGATCAATTAAACTAATTACTTATCAAATCACATTCAAAAATAATCAATAAAATATGGGCAATGTCTTTCGAAAATTACATCGGTAAGCTAATGTAATTATATGGATTTTTGCTCTGATTATTTTTTAGGTATTTGCATCAATTTTAAAAATTAAAGTAAGATTTTATGGAAAATGTATTTAGCTCTGAGGTAATTAGCATAGAATACGATGCTGCTGCAAACATGGTGGTAATGAATTGGAAACCGGTTTATATCAAAACCAATTTATACAGAGAAGCTTTAGAAATGGGCTTAGAAATAGTTCAGGAAAAAGGTGCTGATAAATGGTTGGCTAATTTAAAAGAAATGAAGCTAATTTCCAGAGCTGATGAAAATTGGACTAATGATATTTGGTTTCCGAAAGCCTTGAAATCAAATATGAAATGGATGGCAACCATTATGTCGGATGATGTATTTAATAAAGTCGCAGTAAAAAAAATCATGTCACAAGATCAATTGAGTAGTTTGACAGTAAACCAATTTACTTCTATAGAAGATGCAATAGATTGGTTAAGAAATATGAAATCTGTGGCTGCTTAAGTAGAATTGTTATGATCTTAAGTGTCCAGAAGAAAAATGGTATCGTATTTCAAAAATTCTTTGCCATTTTTCTCCTACCTTCCTAGAAAGCATCCAAGCTTTTCTATAAACATGATCCCTTTCATTAGAAGAGAGTAAACCTGGGTCAATAATTTCTGGTTTCATAATTTTAGTTCCCTACCATGCTTTTCATCTATATAAACTAAAATTCTTTCAGAAATTTTTTAGGGAGTCAGGCAAAATAAAATGTCTTATCATTGAACTCCTATTTTTTACACCTTTAATCTGAATTATTTTATCATTTTTTGAATCTAGAATCTTGTAATTCACTATATTCCCTTTCAATTTTGGCATTGGCGTTTAGAGCGATCTAAAATAGACAAGCTACTCAGCAACTTGTCTAAAACAGAAGGCAATGCATTTGTGAAATAATTCAAACCAATGAAAAAAGCTACTCTCACTCTTCTACTTTGTTTAAGTTGCCAACTAGTTCATGCACAGGAGGAAACATCAGCATATAAAGAAACTATGCAGTCTCTTCGGAAAAACTTTAACAATGAGGCTTATAAATCTATTTTTGCTTTATTCTCTGAAGAAATGAAAGAGTATTTACCTCTTCCGAACACTGTCTCATTTTTCCAGGGTTTGCGAGCGCAAGCAGGAAAAATGAATGAAACTGAATTTGAAGGATTTAGTAATCAAGGGACCGGTTCATACAAGATAACCTTTGATAACGGCATTTTCATCCTACTTCTATCTCTCAATGAAAAAGGAGGAATTGCTGGTTTTCAAATAAAACCATACGAAAATCCTTCTCAACTGTCAAATAATTTATTCACTCAAAAAGCTCAAATAACTAAGGAACAAACTCAAATAATATTTGATCATTTTAATGAATTTCCAAATAACACCCAGGCAGCCATTGCCCTAATTAATAACGGGAAAATCTCATATTTTGGTTTAAAAAGAGTTGAAAATGCACTCATTTCCGTTGAAAATAGATTAAGCGTTTTTGAAATAGGAAGTATTACTAAAGTATTTACATCCACTTTATTGGCAGATTTTGCTGTAGAAAAAAAGTTAGAAGTAAATGAGCCCATCAATGACTATTTAGATTTTGAGCTTAATGAAAATCAAACAGTTAATTTTCTTTCATTGGCCAATCATAGTTCAGGTTTGCCTCGCCTGCCATCAAACTTGAATCTACTTCTGGCTAACCCTAAAAACCCCTACTCAGACTATGATAAAGATGAACTAGAAAGCTATTTGGCAGAAAAAATGGAAATAAGTAACGAGCAAAAAGGTAAATATGCATATTCTAATTTGGGTGCTGGGCTATTAGCTTACGTTTTGGCTGAAATAGAAGATACTAGCTTTGAAGAATTGTTGCAGCAAAGAATATTTGATAAGTATGACATGCTAAACTCTACCACTGAAAAAGGTGAGGTGGATGGTGAAATTGTACCCGGTTTGGATCCTGAAGGAAATGTAACTTCGAATTGGGAGTTTGCAAGTTTAAAAGGAGCAGGTGCTATTTTGTCAACAATAGAAGATCTCGCAAATTTCGGTTTAGCTCAATTCTCTATCAACGATAAGGTACTTCAAATGACTCAGAAAAGCACTTTGAACATGAATGAAAATATGGATATAGGATTAGGTTGGCATCTTTTAAAAAACAAAAATTATCTTTGGCACAATGGAAGCACAGGGGGCTACAGCTCATCAATGCTATTAGATACTACTAATAAGAATGGACTGATTATTTTATCAAATGTATCCGCTTACCATCCTAAAATGACTCAAATTGATGCGCTTAATTATATACTGATGCAAGGTTTAAAGTAACGTTATTTCTTAATTAATAAATATTGCTCTTTTCCTGTAGGTGTCAAATAAGGATAAATCATCTCAAAAAGTAGATCGCAGTAATATACAATAGATTTCTTGGTACCAAAGGTTGTAAATACATTGATCCATCCGTCCCCTACTATATTAATACGTTCATAAAGCCTCAAATATTCATTTTCAAATTCCTCTGGCCGCATCAATTCTTCTTTAATTAGCTCGATGAATAAAAAATTAAACTGCTGAGCCCTGGAGTTCTGTAATATCTTATAATGCTTTTTAATTTTAGTATTATTATTCATAATATAGCTAAAGTCGAGTAGAATAAACCTGTACTCAAACATGATTTGCATCGATAATTTCGAAGCTTGATAAATAAAATCAAGGCTAGCTTTGGGGCTTCTCATAATTGACATCTGTTGGTCCATCTCCTCCACTAGATGGAAATACAAGGCTTCGAGAATATCCTTTTTCACCTTAAAGTGATAATTTAAATTTCCTTGGCTTATTTTCAATTTCTGTGCTAACTGTCGTAGGGTTACATTATTTAACCCTTCCTTGTTAAAAAGATTCTTAGCAGTAATTAAAATTTTATCTGACGTATTTTTCACTCTATTTAGTACACTTGACCTAATTTCTGATTTATTTTAGTATATTTGACCTAAAATTAAGAAATAACATGGAAATAGCAATAATTGGAGGTGGAATTGCAGGTTTGACCACTGCCGTAGCCTTACAAAAGCAAGGTCTTAGTTGCAAGATATATGAGCAAGCTTCAGAGTTAACGGCAGTTGGCGCTGGTATCTGGATCCAGCCTAATGCTATGAAAGTGATGGATTTCTTAGGTTTGGGAGATAAAATTCGATCAAAAGGCACACAACTAGATAGAGTCGATATTGCAGATAAAAATTTACACCCATTCAATGACAATGTTGCTGGTAACATTCATGACAATAAAGGACAGAAAATTGTATCCATCCATAGGGCTGCCCTTTTAAATATTCTTTTTGAGGCTATTGAGCCTTCTACCTTTAAATTTAACAGCACTTACAGAAACCACGCTATTAAAGGCAAAAAAATAAATATTGAATTTAATGACTATAAAATAGAAGCAGATCTTTTGCTAGCAGCTGATGGTATTCAATCAAAAATTAGGAAAAATATTTTCCCCAGTTCGGCTTTAAGAAGCGCAAAGCAAATATGCTGCAGGGCTATATCTAATTACACTTTACCGGCAACACTTGCAAAAGTTGGTAGAGAGTGCTGGGGACAAAAAATTAGATTTGGCTTCTCTCAGGTTACATCAGACCAGGTTTATTGGTTTGCAGTAATCTCTGAGTCGGTCAGTCACGGATTAAACTTTATAGATCTAAAGAATTCTTTACAAACTAAATTCAAAGATTTTCATCCTGTTGTTAATGAAATAATATCTACCACAAAAATAGAAAATATCCATCGTACTGAACTCTCAGATCTTAAACGCCTGAAGTGTTGGTACAAGGATAATATTTGTGTATTAGGTGATGCTGCTCATGCTACCACTCCCAACATGGGGCAAGGGGCTTGCCAGGGAATAGAGGATGCCTACTACTTGTCTTCTTTTCTTTCAAAATCAGAAAACTTCAATGATACTTTTGAGAAGTTTGAAAAGAGCAGAAGGGAAAAAGTTGATTACGTAGTGAATAATTCATGGCGATTTGGAAAAATGGCTCATCACCCATTAGGACAATTTTTGCTAAAATGGATAATGAAGAGCACTCCTGAAAAAATGCTACATAAACAACTTCAAAAACTTTATAGTATTCAAGAATTTAGTCATTAACCTTTAAAAACTTATAGGTTAATGTAAGACATTTAATCTTCCTCCTCTTTGCTTAATGCCCAGGCAGCTAATCCAACTGCTGTAATCGCTCCTACAGCAATTAAAGCAATATTTACATTGCGTTGAGCTTTTTTAGCTTTATTCAAATATCCTGAACCGAGTCCTTTGTCATTTATGAAATTTTCAATGTCACTAATTCTTTGCTGCAAATTCTCTTTAGCTTTTTGTGCGATGTCCATTTTCTTTTTTGTTTTGATTTACAGTAGTATACGTGAAAAGAATTCTCAAGTTCAAATGGTTTTTTTTGAATAACCATTCCAAGTGTATGTCTTTTCGTAGTTAGACTGCTATTTGAAATCTCAAGGCTCACCTTACCTACTTTTAATCGGAATCTTTATTTAGAAGCATCGCACCTGCTTTGCCTACCTGTTTCAATCTCTCAAACTCAATTTCTTTATAGCGGCTTCCACTTTTGCAAACCCGAATCCCGATTTCACCTGTTGGAATGCTTCTTTCACTTCTGTTAAGCACAAATTCCCAATACTTCCTTCATGGCTGTGAGTCACGCTTCTTTCGGGATTGAAGTCACCGTTCTCAATAGATAGACCTACTTTAACGTATGCTTCCCTAAAAGGAACCCCAGATAACACAAGTCGATTTACTTCTTCCACACTAAAAAGGTACTTAAAATGATCACCTTTCAACAATTCATCTTTCACTGTAATATGCTCTAACATAAAATGTGTCATTTTCAGGCAATCTTTGAGTTCCATAATTGCAGGGAAAATCATCTCTTTGATTTGCTGCAGATCACGATGATAGCCGGAAGGTAAATTCTGAGTCACCATTTGAATAGAATTGGGTAAAGCCGCAATCTGGTTACATCGAGCCCTGATCAATTCAAAAACATCAGGGTTTTTCTTATGAGGCATTATACTTGAACCAGTTGTCAGATGATCAGGAAAACTAATAAAACTAAAATGCTGGTTTAGGTAAAGGGTAACATCCATAGCCATTTTAGCGAGTGTTTGAGCTACTGACGACATGGCTTGTGCCAAAATTCTTTCTGTTTTGCCCCTGCCCATCTGAGCATATACCACATTATAATTCATCTCATCGAAACCTAATAGACTTGTTGTAAGCTTTCTATTAAGTGGAAAAGATGATCCATAACCTGCTGCAGATCCTAAAGGATTTTTATTGCAAACCCTCCATGCCGCCTGCATCACTTCAAGGTCATCTACGAGGCTTTCTGCATATGCACCAAACCATAAACCAAAAGAAGAGGGCATTGCTAATTGTAAATGCGTGTAACCAGGTAATAATTTGTTTTTATGCTGATCGGCCAGTGAAGTCAGTTGTAGAAAAAGAGCTTCCACTTCCTTTACTATTTCTGAAATTTCAAATCTAAAATACAGCTTTAAATCTACCAGCACCTGATCGTTGCGTGATCTTCCGCTATGTATCTTTTTTCCAACTTCTCCCAAGCGGGCAATAAGTAAACCTTCAACTTGCGAATGCACATCCTCGACTCCATCTTCAATTTCAAAAGTGCCAGTTTCAATCTCTTTTAAAATCTGCAGTAAACCATCAGTAAGTAGTGTCAATTCCGACTTTTCAAGCAATCCAACGCTCTCCAACATTGTAATGTGAGCGATGGATCCCCAAACATCGAAACGAGCCAGCACAATGTCCAATTCGCGGTCACTTCCAACTGTAAATTTGTCTACACGTGAATCATTATTATCAGCTTTCTGCCAGATTTTATTGAGTTTATTCATTTTTTAAATTAATTGAACAGATAAGTTTTCAGTAATAAATGCTTTGTATTTTTTTTCAAAGAACCTTCTTTAATAACTTAATATAAGTTTCAATACCCTCCTCAAACTCAGTGGTATAAATATATTCATCAGCTGTATGACTTCGGGCTGAATCTCCAGGCCCCATTTTAAGAGAGGGGACATTGATCAGCGACTGGTCAGAGAGTGTTGGGCTTCCGTAAACCTGACATCCCAGCTCTTTCCCAGCCGAAACCACTGGATGCTTAGGATCTATAAAACTTGGTTTCAGTCGAGTGGATCTAGGTTGTATATCGCATGCTACATGGTCTTTTATAATTGCCAGTACTTGCTCATTAGTGTAAGAATCCGTTGTGCGTACATCTACAGTAAATTTACAGACATCAGGCACAACATTATGTTGCTTACCTGCCTGGATCATCGTTACCGACATTTTTACTGGACCCAAAAATTCAGAAATCTTTTCGAATTGATATTCCTGGAACCATTTAATGTCATTAATTGCCAAATAAATGGAATTTACCCCTTCTTCTCGTGCTGCGTGACCCGCCTCTCCTCTACTCACACAATCTAGTACCATCAGCCCTTTTTCTGCAATGGCCATGTTCATTTGGGTAGGTTCACCAATGATCGCAAAATCAATAGCAGGCAATTGACTAAACAATAATTCCATTCCATTTTTGCCAGAGATTTCTTCTTCAGCTGAAGCAGCCCAAATGAGATTATATTTTAAAGTATTACTTTTGTAGAAATGAATAAAAGTGGCTAGCAAAGCAATTAATGATCCACCTGCATCACTACTTCCTAAGCCATATAGTCTGTCTTTTACTATATCAGCTGAAAAGGGATCTTTGGTATATCCACCATTGGGTTCTACAGTATCATGATGAGAATTAAGTAAAATAGTGGGCTTCTTTTCATCGAAATGTAAATTGCCCACCCAAATATTGTTTTCCAGTCGATTAACTTTTATCAGGCCTTCGTTTGATAGAAAATACTCTAAAATATCTGCAGTTTTAGCTTCTTCCCTACTAAAAGAGGGGGTTTGAATTAGATTTTGCAGTAGTTTAAGAAATTTTGGGTACTCAACCATTCCTAAAAGTTAGTTAAAAATTATCATATTTATATACTTTAGTTATTTTTAGTTGGAGAATGAACAATGCTTGCTAGTTTTTCTATTCTATACAGAATTTCAAGACTACACACATCTGAAAATTAGTTAGTGCATAATTAAAGTGCCGGAATCAGGTATATTTAACTCTTCAGCTTTTAAGATTCTCACGCATTTAACTCCATTATCTAAAGCCTGAAACGCTGTCTCCATTTTAGGTAACATACCATCTGCAATAGCTCCAATCCCCTTTAATAAAACATAATTTCGAGTGTTGATTTCACGGATAAGTGAGTTGTCATCATTGACGTCTTTTAGTACACCTTTCTTATCAAAACAGTACATTAGTTCTACCTCATACGAATTTCCAAGCGCCATGGCTAAAATAGAGGCAATAGTATCAGCATTGGTATTGTATAATTGCCCTTTTCCATCGTGAGTGATAGGACAAAACACAGGGACAATCTTATTTTCTAAAATAACTCTAATCATGTCACTATTCACTCCTGTTACAGCCACATCTCCCACCAAACCATAATCATGGGGCGTTGTCGGCCTTTTAGTAGCTGTAATAACATTGGCGTCTGCACCTGAAACTCCCATAGCATTGCAACCAAATGATTGCAATTGCGCTACCACGTTTTTATTGATTAGCCCCGCATAAACCATTGTGACCAAATCTAAAGTATCTTCGTCTGTAATTCTGCGACCTTGGTGCATCTTAGCAGGAATTCCCATTTTAGAACCTAGTTCTGAAGCGATTTTCCCACCGCCATGAATTAGAATCTTTGCTCCAGATAATGCTGCGAAATCCTTTAAAAAAGACTGCAATCGAATTTCATCATCGATGATGTTTCCTCCTATTTTGATGATTTTTAATTGGTTCATTTTAAATGGTTTGGTGTCACTATATCTCTTCCAACATAGTTTGTAAAACTGCCTGAGCAGCAAAAACCCTGTTTCCTGCTTCCTGAATTACCACAGAATGCGGTCCATCCAATACATTATCTGCAATCACCACATTTCTCCTTACAGGTAAACAATGCATTACTTTAGCTTCAGCTGTCAGTTGATGCTTTTTATCCTCAAATATCCAGTCAGGATAGCGATTGCTGACGGCTCCATATTCCTTGAAAGACGACCAGTTCTTCACGTAGACAAAATCAGCATCAGCTAAAGCCTTTTTCTGATCATGCTCAATTGTTGCACCTTTTGTAAAAACATCTGACAATTCATAGCCCTCAGGGTGGGTGATGGTTAAATCATGACCAGCTGCCAGCATCCATTCTGAAAATGAATTAGGCACAGCTTGCGGTAAAGCTTTGATGTGCGGTGCCCATGTCATCACAATTTTTGGATTCTTGACCTTTTTTAATTCTTCAATTGTTACTAAATCAGCCAGGCTTTGTAAGGGGTGCCTTGTGGCAGATTCCAGACTGACCACAGGAATACCAACATATTTTAAGAAGATATTCAACATTTCTTCATTATAATCAACTTCTCTATCCTTTAAACCAGGAAAACTTCTTACACCAATAATGTCGCAGTATTCCCCCATTACAGCAACTGCTTCTTTAGCATGCTCGGCTTTATCTCCGTCCATGACTACACCTTCTTTCGTTTCCAACGCCCATGAATCTTTATCCATGTTCATTACGATAACGTTCATTCCCAAATTATAAGCTGCTTTTTGCGTGCTCATTCTTGTACGAAGACTCGGATTCAGAAATATAAGACCTAATGTTTTGTGCGTTCCTAAGGTGGTGTTTTGAAGTGGATGCTTTTTAATCTCCAAAGCTGTTTTTAGTATTTTGGAGATGTCAGGAACGTCATGTACTGAGGTAAAATTTTTCATTATTATTTTAAACTGTTTTTATTCTAACAATACTACTTTGAGTCTAATTCTAACTCACACCTATTTATATTCGATAAGCTTTCCCCTCTCTTTGAGGAAGAGAGGGGAGACATCACGTTATAATTATTACATTCTTTCAATTCAGAATGATTACTCTTATATTCCCTTCACTTATACAAGAGAAGGGTGGCACCCGTCATTTGGCGGGTGACGAAATGATTTACTTTTCAGGTTTAAATTCTACTAAGTACAACCGACTGTATTCAATTCTAAACTGTTTTAACTAAAAAGCAGTGGCCTTTAATTTTAATCCCTTGCTTTCCTCAAAACCAAACATTAAATTCATATTTTGCACTGCCTGACCTGAAGCACCTTTTATCAGGTTATCAATAATACTACTGACAATAAGATGCTCTCCTTTTTTCTCCAGTCGGATAAAACATTTGTTGGTATTTACCACTTGTTTTAAATCTAGCTCTTGATGAGAAATATGCGTAAACGGTTGTACCTTATAAAAATCTTCATACATTTCAATAGCCTTATCAAGTGAAGCGTTAGATTTGAAATATGATGTAATCCAGATTCCCCTACTAAAAGGGCCACGGTAAGGTACAAATAAAATCTGAGGCATCGAATGACCAATTTTAGTAAAGTTGTGATTAATCTCCTTTAAGTGCTGATGCTCGAAAGTTTTATAAGTTGAAATATTATTAACTCGCCAGCTGAAATGGCTTGTGTCAAATAAAGAAACTCCTGCCCCGGTGGAGCCAGTAATACCAGTAGTATGCACTTCACCTTCTATCAGTCCATGCTTTATCATTGGCAATACACCCAACTGGATAGCTGTAGCAAAACAGCCTGGATTGGCAATATTATTTGCTTCTTTAATATCTGATTTATATAATTCCGGCAGTCCATAAACAAATTTTCTATTCTGAATAGACTCTCCCAGACGAAAATCCTGGCTTAAATCGATAACTTTTACGTTCTCAGCCAACTGATTTTCTTCTAAGAAGCTTTTAGCTGCTCCATGGCCAGCACATAAAAATAGAACATCAATGTCTTGATGAAATCCCTTTACAAACTGCAAATCCGTTTCTCCCACTAAATCCTGATGTACTGCGCTTACGTTCTTTCCAGCCTGGCTACCACTTACAGCATAGGCAATTTCAACTTCAGGATGGCTTAGAAGTATTCTGATCAATTCTCCACCAGTATAACCAGCTCCCCCAATAATCCCTGCTTTAATCATCCGCTTTATTTTTTACCTGATGAAAAATAGCTGTTTGGTTACCGAAAATTTTGGTAAATCCTTTCACATCTTCACCGCTCCAGCCAGTGTTTTCTTCACCATACTTACCAAACTCGCTCGACATTAAATCATACTTTGATTCGATACCTTCCACTGCAAATCTGTAAGGATATAATTTCACCCAAACATCTCCGGTTACATTTTCCTGAGTATCTGCTAGAAATTTCTCAATGTTGCGCATGGTAGGGTCTAAAAACTGACCTTCATGAAGACGATTGCCATACCATACCGATAATTGCTCTTTCCAACTTAACTGATTTTGGGTAAGTACATGTTTTTCCAGTAAATGGTGTGCTTTAATAAGCAAAACCGGAGCAGGTGCTTCAAAGCCTACTCTACCTTTTATACCAATAATGGTGTCGCCCACGTGCACATCGCGGCCTATGCCGTACCTACCCCCAATTTTATTCAATTTTTGTACTAAATCAACCGCAGAATTATAACTTTGATCATCCAAGGCGACTGGCACCCCATTTTTGAAGGCAATTTTAACAGTGCGTTCTTTGCTTTCACTTACTTGAGTGGGATAAGCAGATTCTGGTAATGATTCTCTGCTATTTAGCGTCTCTTTGCCTCCAACTGAGGTACCCCAAATACCTTTATTGATTGAATATTGAGCCTTTGCAAAATCCATTTGTACATTGTGCGATTGCAAAAAGTCAATTTCCTTCTGTCGAGAAAGTTTATTATCACGAATAGGCGTTATAATTTCTATTCCAGGGATAATTGTTTGCAAAACCATATCAAAACGTACCTGATCATTTCCAGCACCTGTACTTCCATGCACTACAGTATTTACGCCTATTTCTTTAGCATAATGAGCAATAGCTAATGCCTGGAAAACGCGTTCAGCACTTACGGAAAGTGGATAGGTGTTATTCTTCAGCACATTACCAAATACAAGATACTTAAGGCAATCATCCCAGAATTTCTGGGTAACATCTACAGTTTTGTGCGACTGAGAGCCTAAATCATTAGCCCTCTGTTCAATTTTGGCGACTTCTTCTGTGTCAAATCCACCTGTGTTCACTGTGATGGTGTGAACCTCATATCCGAGCACTTTACTCAGATGAAGAACACAATAAGAGGTATCTAATCCGCCACTAAAGGCTACTAATGCTTTTTTATTCATGTTTTAATGGTTTGTGCACTTTAAGTTTTCTAATCTATTAGATTTTATTAAATACTATTCAGAATTTTAAAATTCATTTTCCCTTATTTAAGGAGTAGTTATTAATTTAGCTTATTATAATTTTCCCAGGGATATTAAAAACTGAAAAAAGAGCCAATCAGTTGAAAGAAATTCAACTTTTTAGATTTAGCTGTATCATTTGAACCTTGAGTCTTCTCCCTCAAGAAAATCTTTTTCTTAATGCGCATCCAACGAGCGAAAAGACTGTACTCGCCTTCAAAATGTCTGCCCCACTTGGTTTTTTTTGCTTTTTTCTTTTGCTCCCATGCCGGATCGTACAGCATCGCTGTACAAAAACAGTTAGATCTGCCCTTAGCCATTAATATTTCATAATTCACACAACTTTTACAGCCATTCCAAAATGCTTCGTCATCTGTTAACTCAGAATAAGTTACTGGCTCGTAACCTATTTCAGAATTAATTTTCATAACCGCAAGTCCTGTGGTGAGGCCAAATATCTTTGACTCAGGAAATTTCTTACGAGATAACTCAAATATTTTCTCCTTGATGCTGCTAGCTACACCAGTTCCTCGGTATGGTGGGGAAACAATTAGGCCGGAATTAGCGACATATTTACCATGACCCCAGGCTTCAATATAGCAAAAGCCTACCCAGTCCCCTGTTTTGGTAAGAGCAATAACTGCTTTCCCTTCTTCCATTTTTAATTGGATATATTCAGGAGATCTTTGAGCAATGCCTGTACCTCGAGCGGCTGCAGAGGAAGCCATTTCGTCTGCAATAATTTTAGAAAACTTTGTGTGTTGTTC
This sequence comes from uncultured Cytophagales bacterium, assembly GCA_963803685.1. Classification (GTDB taxonomy): domain Bacteria; phylum Bacteroidota; class Bacteroidia; order Cytophagales; family Cyclobacteriaceae; genus Marivirga. The sequence continues at coordinate 3,524,330 of CAWDNW010000001.1, read as the reverse complement.
ATTAGCAATGCTAATGATTACATTTTGATGATTTTTCATTGATCGAAATATCAAAAATTAAAATTTGAAACTTAAATTGTTAAGCTGAAAATTGAATAATAATACGATGGAGATTTGGCACCTGCGTAAGGCACACTAAAATATAAAGACCCTCAGGGCCTAAATGTCCTAAGGCTAGGACGTACAGAAAAATTCACTAATGACAATACCATAGCACTTTTAGCCACCACTTGAAAAGGGCAGTTAAGTTGTTGCGTTGATATGTTTTTAGTGTTTGTCATTAAATACTCGACAAAGGTTGATAATATTTTTTTACAAATGCAAATGTTGCAGGAAGAAATTTAGATTTTTTTTATTCAGAGCCTCAATATAATTTCCTTTCGATTAAGTATCTGGAGCTAGTAAAATTCGTTAAAGCAAACATTTTAAGATTTCCCTTGTGAGTAATAGCAATATTTAAGAAGAGAATGTTTGGAATCCTGATATTAACAACTATATCTCATTTAAGCATTTCTTTTACCCATTGTATTAACTCTATTTCATCCACAATAGACCAGGAATGAGGGTGTCTCATGCCAGAACTTCTGAAACCGGGTTGCTTTGCCAGCATAAATTCAGCCCGAGGATTATCCATCATTAATAATCTGCTAATCAATTCTGAAGAAGCAAGCGCATTGGAATCCATTAAGCTCCTTCTCCTATTCTGCAATAACCAAACTACATCAACATCATGGTATACCCTAACACCTATATTGGCTAAATACCTTTCATTGCCAGACTCTTCCAAATCAGCGTTGAAGGGTGTAAGTTCTTCGTACTTTGACTTGTTACTAACAGGATTTCCTATTTCTTCTAACATTATTTCAGATACAAATTTGGCTTCTCCAGCTCCAGCTTGGGAAAAATTCTTTTTGATTTCACGCTGAAAGTAATTCCATATATCAAATAAATCTACAGGGGAATCCACTGTGAAAACTGCCTTAGGTTGAATTGCAGCTTCCTCAGGTTTTTCGTAACAATATTCTGCATATCTCAAGCTTATTGTACCTCCAGCAGAGAACCCTCCAATTATAAAACTCTCTTTACTAATGGAGTATTCCTTCATCACATATTTAAAAACTGCATTTAGCTTGGCAGTAACTTCTTCATCGGCATATAATTTACTACCACCTGAAATTGCTACAGTTAATAAACCATGAAGATAAGCTACATTATGAATTTTACTTTCTGGAAAAATGCTCTCAGCAATCTGGCCAAAACCTGGCAAAAGAACCATAACTCCTTCTATTTTATCTGCTTCTGGCTCCACCACTAAATAGTAGCCATTCTCAATATCTTTGTTAAATGTCACTTTCTCATAATTCTGTGCTGCTAGTTGTTCCAAGCTACTTAATAAAAGTAGTGCTATAAATTTTATCTTCATTTTACAATGTAATTTAAAGGTTCACAAGATATCAGGAACAGAAATACAATAACGCTCATTAAAAATTTTTCCTTAGGTTCTGTTGCAAATTAATGCAGGTCTAAGATAATTGATTTCATTTACTCTTTGAGTAAATATTTTTAATAACTACTTCATAAAATCTAATAAAATTTTGAGTCATTGTTTACTATCATTTAATAACTACAATAAATATAGCCAATTCTACCTCTTTATCCACCAAAGTCTTGTCTGCCCAACTTCCTTCGTAAGCAATATTCCAATTTAGTCTGTTAAAAGTAAAGATTGTCCTGAAATGGTTTTCATTTTGTGAAGCTATAAATTCTATATTTCTGGTTATTTCACGAATACTCAGATCCCCTGAGATTTTCAGTTTTTCATTACTTAAATGTTCAACTCTTGTAATTTCCAATACTGATAACGGATATTGACCTACATTGAAAAAATCATTACCTTTTAAATGATCTAGTAAATTTCTTCGAGCTAATTTTTCACTAGCAGGAACATCTGTAATGTCCATCGAAGCCATATTCACTTTCAGTACTCCACCAACTAGATCATTTTCATAAAACAGCAAAAAGCCCTCTTTTAATAAGATTTCCCCCGTTCGCTTTATGGCACCTCGCATTTCAGTTGCAACCCACTCTATTTTTGATAAGTCAGGGTTTATTTTTAAAGTATCAGCTTCACAACCTTCAACATCAATTGCAGGCACAGTGATAGAATTGACTAACCCATTTTGGATATCAGGTTGATGTCTGCCCATACATGACAATATAAGCATCGACCAAAGCATCAAGTTAAAAAACTTATTCATAATTCGGAATATTTTTGCCTAAGATGATATTCCTTTTTATTGTTAAAATTCCATTCTCTTCTTTGGGTGTCATGACTCCTGAACCACCTCTGTTGCTTAGTTTTTCCCGTTCTTCCTGAGTTAATATTGGATCGTCCTCAAATAAGTAACTATCAAGATAGTACTCGTTTTTATCTGGTTCTTTTACAGTAAGGTGAATGTGCTCTGGCTCCGTTTTATCAGGATAAGCTGCAGGTCTGAAAGTATAAAAAGTGTATTTACCACCTTTTGCGGTTTTGATCCATCCTCGATTAAAACCATGTCTTTTGGCCCAGCCCTTTTTATCACCTTTTAACTCATATATACCATACCTGTTAGTATGATAAATGTATAAAATTATATCCTCAGCAGGTGTTTTGCCATCTTTTTGAAATACTGTGCCGGTAATTTTCAATTTCGGTTCGTTTTCTTCAAACCCAGGCAATGTGTCAATGGGTATCAGTTTTTTATCCCCATACTCAAAAATTGCTTCACATCCTTCACAACCACCACCCACTAAATCAGAATTTTGAGCGTTGCATGCATTGAGAACACTTAAAGCCATAAGCATGGCTAGTCGAAAAGTTTTAATTAGAGATTCCATAATTTGTTCGTTATATTAATGTTGAGAACAATATTATAGAGTGTGGAAATAAAACAAAAAAGCAATCGCTTAACCTGATGAGTTTATGCGCTATCCTGATGACCTAATTTAAATTGCTTTTTAAAATGGGCTGTATAAGTTCTACTTAATCTAACGGAATCACCATTTTCAAGCAGTAAGTCATAATCTCCATTAAGGCGGGATTTAAAAGATTGTACCTTTGTGATGTTGACTAAAGTACTTTTATGAACCCTAATAAAAATGTTACCATCCAATTGTTGAATCATAGCTTTTAAGGTTTCAGAATGTAATCGCTTTCTATCATGCAGGTGAATGAAAATATAGGGAGTAGCAGATGTTATTTGTAGAATTTCATCAACCCAAACAATTGTATTTTCTTTTCCACTATTAATAACGATTTTTTCCAAGCACTCTCTTCCCGGAGTATCTGATATTACTTTTGTTTCTTGTTTCAAAAACTTATACCCCAACACAAACCCTGCGTAAACGATCACCAACTTATAGAAGTCATTAGCAAATGTGTATGAAAAAAATTTATACAGGTCGTATGTACCTTCAAAAAACAGCAGAGAAAAAATTAATGCAATAAATGGAACTAAGATAAAGTGGATGATGATTGGTACCACAATCATAAGAATTGTGTTATACGGGTTGTTTAAATTTGCACTTACTATTTTTTGGTGAACAAAAGCCAGTATAGGGATAAACAGAAACCAAATGGTTTTGAATAGAAGCGACTCGCTGAGGTAGAAAGCATATCCACTCCGATAAGATTCTGCAAAATCCTGCAAAATAGCAAGCCCAACAATACAAGCGAATGATAACGTCAAAGCAATCACTACCTTATAGTTATCAAATTTTGTTTTAGCCAGGTGATTTATCTGATTAATAGAGTCAAGCATAGTCTTTTTGCAATTTTGCTTTCTTTTAAGAAAATGGCTGTCCGATTTTTAAGCGATTAAATATTAGGTTTTATTTATTAGGTAATAATACAAATACATGGGGACTTAATCAATTTTCGTTATCCTATCAAAACTAATATTTAACCAAATGTTGTGAATCCTATCATCTGGTGATATAAGTACAGTAAAAGTTCATCTATTATTTCATTTGAAGATAGAAATACTTCATATTTATTCTTTTAAAGACCGAATGCAAAAAAAAACACCTGCAATCATCACCTATTTTAAAAAACAGCCTAGATCACTATTTTTGCTAGATGCTTCAGGTGCTTTCCTAACTGCATTACTCTTATTGGCAGTCCTCACTCCTTTTAATGAATATTTTGGATTTCCAACGCTTGTACTGAAGCTATTAGCGATTATAGCCATTTGTTTTTTGCTCTACTCCCTTACTTGCTATGCAGTAAATCCTCAAAATTGGAGGCTCTCTTTACGGATTATTGCTGTGGCTAATATGCTTTACTGCCTGCTAACCATAGGATTTGTTTTATACCATTTACCACAAATAACTGGTTTGGGTATTTCTTACTTCACAGGTGAATGCATTATAGTAGGGATACTGGTTTTTGTTGAGGTTAAGACTGCAATTGTTGAAAAGACTTCTTGAAAGATAAAAACATTATCCGTGCTTATTGAATTTCTACTGGATTCCGAGCATCAGAACTTTTTTTTTAAGTATCAAACTGCAACAGCTGATCTCCCAGGCTTTACAATTTAGAACAGTTTAGATTATAAAAACTTATATTTCAGCATCCCAACTATGATGAAAATGTTAAAATGATTTTGATAGTCATCTAAATCTGTTACTTCAGAACTACTCTCCAAATACTAACCTATCACTGCTGTCCAAACACTTTCTTCAATATAGCATTAATCCTTGCTGCAGGATTTTCCCTTATATCCTTTTCTTTTAAAGCAATTTTATTGAATACTCCATCTAAAGCTCTTTGAGTAACAAAGGCTGACAAATCGCTTTCTTGAATTGGACTAAGGTTCAAAGCATTAATCACATCAGTTTTCTCTACATCATTGTAAGTTTTCACAAACTGACTATAAATGGCTTCACTACTTTTATTAAATGCCACAGGCTGTTGTAGTACTTCTTTTACATCGGGCTTAAAGGCATTAACCAATTGAGTAAAGGTCTTATTTTTTAAATAAAGAGTGGCTGCATCATCTGAACCTCTCAAAATATTAAACCCGTCTTGAATGGTAATGCTGGTTATCGCATTGATGAAAATGGGCTTTGCTTTTACAGCAGCTTTTTCCGCAGCCCTGTTTAAACTCACAATCATATCTTCTTCAATGGATTTAATCACTTTATCATAAACGGTTCTTCCAGCAGAAGTTGATTTTAACCTGGTTATAGCAGAATTGATTTCCGGTGGTAATAAAATTTTTATTGCGGCATCTCTCAAATAGCCATCAGTTTTTGAAAGTGTTTGTACGCTACTGTTAGTTCCTACCTCAAGTGCCGACTTCAGTCCTTTTATTACTTCTCCTTCGCTTAAGCCAGTGCTACCATCTAAACCATAATCATTAGCTACCTGCTTTAACACATCGCAGGATTGGAAGGGTAAAAAAATAATTATTATACCTAATAATAGACTTTTGGATCTCATATTCTGAAATTTTTACATTAAAATTATTAGCAATACAAAAATTCTGCCATGCTGACAGTAAATCTACTAAAATATACTAATGGAATAACAATTGAGAGATCATTTCCAGAAAAAAATTAAACTGAAAAATATTATGCAAGAGAAAGGGACTATTTCAATTCATTCGGAAAACATTTTTCCTATTATCAAAAAATTTCTGTATTCCGACCATGAGGTTTTTCTTAGAGAACTTGTTTCCAATGCAGTAGATGCTACTCAAAAGATTAAAAGTTTATCTGCTCTTGGTGAGTATACCGGTGAATTAGGTGATACTGCCATCGAAATAAAGATTAACAAAAAGAAAAAAACTTTGCATGTCATTGACCGAGGAATTGGAATGACAGGTGAAGAAATTAAGAAGTATATTAATCAAATTGCTTTTTCGGGCGCTACAGAGTTTGTTGAAAAATACAAGGAGAAAGGCGAAGGTGCAGGTATCATAGGGCACTTTGGTTTAGGCTTTTATTCTGCTTTTATGGTGGCAAGCAAAGTAGAAATCAAATCACTATCAAGAGAAGAAGGCGCTACCCCTGCACATTGGATTTGTGATGGAAGTACGGAATTTGAGCTGACTGATGGCGATAAGAAAGAGAGAGGCTCTGAGGTTATACTTCATATTAATAAAGACTCAGAGGAATTTTTAGAGGAACAGAGAGTTCGCAGTGTACTGAACAAGTACTGTAAATTTTTACCTGTTCCTATTGTGTTCGGTGAGAAAGAAGAAACTATTAAAGAAGGTGAAGGCGATGATGCCAAAGAGAAAAAAATCACTAAGCCTGATGTAATTAATAACCCTAATCCGCTTTGGACAAAATCTCCAAATGATTTGAAGGATGAAGATTATATCAACTTCTACAAAGAATTATATCCTTTCAGTGATGATCCATTGTTCTGGATCCACCTGAATGTTGATTTTCCTTTCAATTTAACTGGCGTTTTATACTTCCCAAAAATTAAAAATGAACTGGAAATTCAGAAAAATAAAATCCAGTTATATTCTCGTCAGGTCTTTATTACCGATGAGGTAAAAGATGTAGTCCCTGAATTCTTGATGTTACTACATGGGGTAATTGATTCTCCTGATATTCCTTTGAACGTTTCGAGAAGTTATTTACAGGCTGATAGTAATGTGAAAAAAATCAATAATCACATCACTAAAAAAGTAGCTGATAAATTGGCTGAACTATACAAAAAAGACAGGAAATCATTTGAAGACAAATGGGAGAGCATTGGCTTGTTCATTAAGTATGGGATGATGAGCGATGAGAAGTTTTATGACAAAGCCAAAAGCTTTTGTCTGCTTAAAAGCATCAATCAAGAGAAATATTTCACACTGGAAGAATATGCTGAGCAAGTAAAAACCAATCAGACAGATAAGGACGGTAATGTTAATATTATTTATGCGACTAACCCGGCTAAACAAGATGCTTTCATAACTTCTGCTGAAAAGAAAGGTTATGACGTTATTTTACTTGATAGCCCTATAGATAGCCATTTCATTAATACTTTAGAGCAGAAACTTGAGAAAACCTCAATGAAGCGTGTAGATGCTGATATTGTTGACAAGTTAATTGACAAGGACGAAAAGGCTGAAAGTGTTTTATCGGATGAGGAAAAAGAGCAACTGAAAAAGGTATTTGAAGAAGCAATCAACAACAAATCAATGACAGTTGCGGTGGAAGCATTGTCTCCTGATGAATTACCTGTAACTATCACATTACCGGAGTTTATGAGAAGGATGAAAGACATGGCACAAACAGGTGGAGGCGGAATGCCGTTCATGGGAAGCATGCCTGATCAATACAATTTGTCAGTCAATGGAAATCACACTTTAGCGGCTAAAATTTTGAAAGAGAAAGATGAGGCAAAGCAAAAAGCGCTGGCTAAACAGGGATACGATTTGGCTCTTTTATCACAAAATATGTTAAATGGTAAAGATTTAACACAATTTATTAGTAGAAGCGTTGAAATGATGAAGTAACCACTTATTTAATTTGATCAATTGAAAAGATCAAAAGTAATTTAAATTATGAACAGCCCGGAGAATTCAATATCTTCGGGCTGTTTTCGTTAAAAAGACAAATGCATAAAAAGTCAATATTTTACATAATCTTCAGCTTACTTCCTATAATCCTTTTAGCTCAGGAAGAGGAAAAGCAGGATACAATTGCTACCCCTGCTGACAGTCTCAGGAAAAATTTTCAATTCCTGGATGGAGCTCCGGTAACCATCGATTTAAATGCGGAAGAAGAAGAGGAAGAGGAGGAAGAAGACAAAAAGAAAAAGAAAGTAAAGAAGAATTTTTACTACGATAAAAAGACAAGAAAAAATTTTACAATTTCCGGTTACGGAGACAATGTTACTCGCGAGCTTTTCAATTATATTAAAAAGGCCTACGTGGAGCCAGATCCTTATGTGAGAGATTTTTACTGGTATGATTTCAAAAGAAAGCAAATAAGAAGCACCAAGAACTCAGACCCAAAATTTTCAGGAATTTTGCATGGACCCTATGAAAAACTTCGTGATGGAGAAACCATTGAGTCGGGCATGTATTGGAATGGTTTGAAACATGGCAGATGGATGCGCTATGATAATAATGGAATTTTGGTGGATAAGATGGTCTACTTTAAAGGGTGGCCAATTGATTCTAAAATCACCTACTATGATCAGGACAGAACGCAGATAAAGGAAGTAATACCAATCGTATACGGAGAAAAAGAAGGTACTTATCTATATTTTCATAAAAATGGACAGGTGGCTGTGCAAGGGGAATTCCGATTTGACAAAAAGGTTGGACTTTGGGTAGAGTTTTATGATCAGCGGAGACGCAGGAAGAAAACCATTCAGTATGGCTTAGATCCCTTCAGTAAAAGCTTTGAGCCATTTATTAATCAGGAATGGAATGAAGAAGGCAAGTTAGTGTACGACCGAGAGCAATGGAATAAGAAGTTTGCCGGGAATTAAAAAAACTCTAACCATCGATTGTGCCATAGGCATCCCTTTGGGGCATCGAGGGTTGGCGAGAAGAGCTTTTGACCCGTTGAGATGCTTGCCAGCCTCGGGCTGGCCTATGGCATAAAGCTCTTTTAGCAATTAAAAGTATTTTTGAAGTTCTTAACGAAGGAAATTCCTTTAATTTCAGTTTCTCTTATCCACGTTAAAAACGTGGTTCTCAGGCCTCCTCGTTGCAAACGAAGAGGAGAATGCAGAGTCTAACCCTTCGTTTGCAACGAGGGGGAGGAAGGAAACTATCTTAAAATGTACAATTTACCGTAGCCTTTCTTAAATGCTTTATCCGCACTGGTGGCTCTTTGCTCCATAAATGCTGCGTTAATCCTTACCAATACACGGTATAAATAAACACCATTAGCTAATTTATCTCCAAATTCATCTCTTCCATCCCAGGCATAACTGGTAATATTATTTCCAATATTGATAGGACCAATTTCATCTTGTAAAATCTCTCTTACAACACGTCCCGTCACTGTCAGAATTTGAATTTTTATCTCATTTGGAATTTCAGATCCTGTAAGGGTAAATACAAACCTTGTTTGAGTAGAGAATGGATTAGGGTAGGGATAAAAATTGGTAATTGTTGAAGCATTAATGACTTCAAATCTAATTTTATAAGGTTCGGTACCTGCTGAATTATCACTTTCATCCGTAGCCTGAACTCTCAGTTGGTACGTTCCATCTTCTAATCCCTCTGGTTGATACTGCACAGAAAAAGTCTGATCGGCGGTTGCCGGAGTCCATTCAACCCTGGGATCAGAAAAAGCAATTCTCCGCGATTCGCAAGTTTCGCATAAACGTTGTAGTTCAATAAGTATGCCTGTTGTATCTTGTTTAGGAAGCACTACATTTTCATCTTTTAGGGTCATTCTTATGGCAGGTGTCGGTGAAATGATATCCCCGTCTAAAATGCTGATTCCGTCAAATGTTACATCAATAAAAGGTGGCAACGAATCCTGTTTCACATTTGCGAAATCACGATAATTGATAATGTTATTGGTTAATTTCTTTTCTGAAAATCGATTCTGAAAATTTACTAACATACTAACGTCATTAGGTCCGGTTTTATCCCTGGTATTAATCGAAGAGCTGATTTCATCTTCTGCAAAAGCAAGTAGTGGCGGGATGGTATCGTAACTTCTGCTAAAGGTCCTGCTATTCTTATTAAAGATTTGAGTTTGATGCACAATGCTATCGGAAAAGTTATTGGGCGTAACATTCACAAACCTGAAGTTTAAATTTAGCATTTCACCCTCTGCCAGATTAGGCTTGGGAACATTGGAATCCTCAACAGGAATTAGTACTCCATCAGGCTCTTCCACAAAATTAACTTTCCATCTTAAAATTTTAGGCGAAGTTTGATTTGCTGGATCAGTTAAAATAGCCCTCAACCGCAAATAGGGGTATAAACTATTGGACACACTGCTTAAATCCAGTGGTAAGCTGGCATCAGAGAATAACAACACTTGATTTGATAAGGTATCTACTCCAAACACATCAATTTGCACTTCATCCGAAGGTTCTAAGTCTCCGAAAGCAGCGTCAAGAGTAATCCACTGTTTCACTGGCCCTACCTGTTGAGTAAAGATGGTCCCTCTTTCATATCTGGCTTCTACCACAGCATCCAACGATATGGTTTGTTCCTTTGGTGGCTCAGGCAAGCTACTATTTGCTATCACTTGTGATCCATTTCCAGCACCTAACCCTTTTCTACCCAATAAAATATAAGGCTCACCATTTTGCAAATTATCAATGATTGATGCTGAGGCACCTAAATCCAGCAGTTCAAGCCTGTTGTTGGCTAGCAATATGTTCCAGGCCACGCTATCATAAGAAGTGAGCAATACAAAATCACCAGTGGGTAACTGATCATAGTAGTTTTTAAAATAGGTTGCGGGCTGATTGAGTTGGTTATTTCTAATCTGGTTAATTACCTGAGGGCTTCTTCCGCAGGATAAAGGATCCAACACATCGAAATCGCTACCGCTTAAAATACGGTATGGCGCTCCTGAAGAGCGATCAAAAGCTACCAGATTGAGTGTATTTATTTTGCAGGAATCTGTAAAAAATCCAAAGGTCGAAAATTCCGTTCCATCTATGAGGATGCTTAGCCTTTGTGTTGCAGAATTTGCCGGAGTAATCACTTCCAGATCCACTGTATTTTCTTCAAAAATCCAGTCGTTCTCTTGAATGGTTAAACCTACAATACTATTTAATTTAAATTGATCTGTAGTATTTTGTGTCCAGCCCTGCTGGGTAGCACTAATGTAGGAAAATGAGGAGGTAGTCCATTGATCGAGCTCATCCCCTACTGGATTGGCGAATTTTGTGCGCCAGTAATAAGTCTGATTTTCAGTATTCAATATATTGACATTCCAATTTGCTAATACCCGCGCAGTGATGCTGCCTTGTTTCAAATACGGACTTGTAAAATTTCGATTGGTGTCCAACTCAAAAAGAAATTCCCTCTCCTCTGATAATAAATTAATTGACTGTGCTGTTAGGTTGAGGTTTTGCAAGTTGGTGATGGAGAAATCGTAAGGGTACAGATTATCTGTGGTTCCTAATGTCAGGAAAAAGTCAATGGACGCTGAGTTATTCGATTCATTTAATTCAGCAAACTGATTTCCGGGATCAATCCTTATCTCGAAGGTATTGTTTCCAAAGCTCTCTAGATTTTCATTAAAAACCCTTAATTGGACTGTGTCCTGGTAAAAAATGGCTGGAAAATACTGAATCGGCTGCTCAACAACCTCATTATTAGGTAATACCCGGTTTAAAGCTATTCCAAATGAATCACTAAAAGTAATACCGAGGTTTTTAATGATAATATTTATTCCAAACTCTTCTGTCAGTGCATTTATAGGTTCCCCATCTACAGATACCACACTTAAATCCTGGTCTTCAACTGCTAAATCAGGTTGATCTGCGGGAAACAGACGGTACGCAGGATCGCCCATTAAATTAACTTGCTGTGCCTGTGCCAGGTATATTTCTGCTGGAGAAGCTCCAAAAATATCGAGATATGTTTTTATCATTTCAAGGTGGACTGCACCGATTGGTTCATCAATCAGACTGGAATCACCAAATGCTTTTGCATAAAATATATCAGAATATCTTTTCAACTCATTGGTAAAACCTAGTGCGGAATGCGCAAAAACACCTAATGCTCCTTTATCTTTTGCATTTACCCAATCCTCTCCGAATGTGAGTTCGTTTTTACTTTGCTGATAAAAAGAGCCGGCATTACATCCATTTATCAAAAAGAAGGGGTACTTCCCTCTATTTTCATATCCAAAAACATCATTGCTAATAAAGCCAATATCAATATCTGTAGCCCCGGTAGAAGAATGTCCAAAAAAAGTAATGAGTGCTACTCCATCATTCACTTCGTCAGAAACATTTATTAGCTCCACCACTTGGGTAGATTCTTTTGTAATATTAATCCCTCGGCCGCCTATGAAAGGGCTTTCCGCAAAAGCTGTAAAATCATTGATATTATTTTTAAAACGGTTTACTTCAAAAGCCGATAAACCTCCACTAAGATGTAAAAAATTCTTTCTTCTCAAATTATCAATAGGGTTTGCCTCCATTTCGATAATTTTATCTAAATAATTAGCAACGTCAGTGGCATTGTGGGCATTTAGCCTCCCAAAGGATATCGCTGCCTCATTATTTGCATCCAGGTTGAAACTATATAAGTTATCAGAACCAGGATAGCCAGCAGTGGGCACAAATTCCCTGTATTGGTTGCTATTTTGACTTGTTTGTCGATAGTAATTATGAAACCAGTTAAGACCTTTCCCTATTAGAAATATAAATTCTGTCTTTTTATTTTGATGCAAGTAACGTGTAAACCTGTACAGTGCCATTGGTGAGGTTTCTCCGTAATTAAACTGGTCATATAGATTTTGCACATCTGTTACAAGGGTATCGTAACTGCCTCCAGCAGAAGATTTTCGGTAAGCTCCGTAAGACTGCACAGGATTTTCATAATCGCCGGAAGGCTGCATTAACACTTTATGACTTATAATGACATAGTCAGGATTCACTGCTCCATAATTTCTAAAATTCACTTTATGTATAGATGGAACTACAAAGTTTTGGTTCTGCAAGTACAAATTGCCACCATTAAAAGTATTTTCTATAACCGTATTGATTTCACTGCCCACCCTGTTGGTTCTCAGGAGTACAGGATCACTAAAATTATTAATCCGGTATAGTTGAGCGCTACTATTAGTGTTAGTAAACCTTACAAATGATTTATTCGCCGCATTGCTTTTAAGTCTTAAGCGTGTACCCGGTTCGTTATCCATGTTAAAGCTCTTGCTATAATCTAATGAAATATAAGAAACTGACATCCTGTCGGGGCTCGTTCCTTGGGGCACAATCCGCACTACCATAGTACCGTTCGTATTAATATCAGCCCATTCTAAATTGGCAGAAAGCGTATTAAAACCATAGCCTGAAAAGTCAATTGTGCCTATACTTCGCAGAGCGCCAGCTGTTGCTCCTACAAACACCTCCGCCTGGTGATCTCTCGCATTTCTTCCCTGAATTAATATTTCAACATTGGGAACCTCAGACGTTCGGTTTTGATTAGTTAAATTATTGACTGTAAAATTGGTGGCAGCAGTAAATGGTGATCCGGTCCAACCTTCACCAAGATCGAAAGCTGCTTTAAAAACCTCATTGGATGGATTATAAGATTGTCCACCACTTGCGGAATTCACCTGTAAATTTCTAATATTTTTGGTATAAGCAGTTTCGGCAGTCAAACTTTCTATATTGTTAATAATATTTTGCTCCACCATTCGCTTTCCTTCTATTCCATCTAATCGCCAGGTCAAAAAATAGGCTGTAGTATCTGAATAAATGTTGTAGTAAGTGTGTGGCTGGTCTTGCGGATCAGGAAAAAGAGGAGTATCAGACTCTCCATCATTACCTTTCGCAAGGAATTGTATGAGATCCCCTTGATCTAGTCTTCCATCGTTTTGTCCAGTTACCCTGATGCTGATCTCATTTCCTCTATGGTAAATCCGAAAAGTTCGTGCATCTATAGTTGCAAGTGGTAATTCAGCATTAAGTAAAGTATTATAGTCTAACTGGTAAGCTCCTTCTCTTGAAATTGGGATCTTATAATATTGCTGATTGAGATTTATCCACTCATCTCCTACTTGACTTAAACCTTTTTCAGGATTGAGCGAAAGCCATATAAATAAAATAAGAAATAAGAAACTATTCTTTAGCATTCCAATTTAATAAGACAGAAAAAATATGAGAATACAAAGACTCGGAGCTGTTACCAAGATCAGTGAAAGCGTAATCTACTTGCAAGATTTTGTATTTAAAACCAACCCCCATATTAGCCTGACCATTCCAACGTTCGGATCCGTCAAAATTCTTTATTTTTTGTAAATTATTAGCACCAAGTCTTAAAAATGCCATTTTATCATAAGCTATTTCCAGGCCTGCCCGTGGGTCAATAGAAAATTTTTCTTCACTTATATAAGTATTCCGGGGTCCGTCAAAGGTAGCATCGAAATTTACTTCTCCTAGAATACTGAACTTATAAGGTAAGGGCTGATCATAAGCAGCTCCTATAACTACACGAGGAACAGCTAGTTCAGTACTGTTTTCAGGAATGTCATTACCTGTTTGAGTATAAATGTCTTCAATAAGGACTACGTTATGGTACCAGGTGGTAAAAGTACCGGTAATATCTCTCGCCATTAAGCCTAAAGATAAATTCTTGTGCTTATAAGCCAATCCTACATCGAATCCGAAACCCCAGGCTTTGGCAAATTCTCCTACTGTTCTATGAATTATCTTAGTATTAGCTCCAAATGATAATCCTTCAATTGCTTTAATATTGCGTGCATAAGAAAATTGAAATGCATAATCTGCAGCAGAGAAAAAACGGATGTTATCATAGTTTAGTGCACCATTTGCATCGTACAAAAACCTGGTATCAGGTATATCATCTACCCCAAAACGAATGAAAGTGAGAGCCATAGTACTATTTTCATCAATTGGAGAAGAAAAGCCTGCATAGTCATAAGCAGCAATTCCTGCGAAATACTCAGCATGCATTAAACTTAAGGAATAGTCATTTCTGATAGTTGCAAGTTTAGCAGGATTCCAGTATGCTGCAGAAGCATCGGACACTGAGGCTACTGTAGCACCACCCATGGCAAAACTTCTTGCCCCTACGCCGATCGATAAAAACTCATTGGCATATTTAGGTTTAGAAACCTGTGCAAACAGGTCGGGAACCATCACATGTAAAAAGAGCAAAAGAAATATAAATCGCATGATTAAATATTTGCTTAAAATTAGTAAATATAAAGAGATAAATTCACCTAATTAGTTCCAAATACTTACTTCTCTCATTTCTAAATTGTATCAAAATCGTACACTTTATTTAAATAATCTTATCAAACCCGAACAACTGTTTTATTTTTTGAGAATCGAAAGATCCCCACAATAAAAATATTGCTCAAAGTAAAGCACGTTTAAAGCAACTGAGACCGGAAAAATGTAATTTTTCGAGTATGTGCCATCTTAAATGGTACAAATATTGGCTTTTACTTTTCGTGCAAATTAAAATTTTGTAGTTCAAATAGAATTTAAAATTAATCTTTATGATAGCAGAAAAATTAAAATCGCAATTGAAGATAGGGGTGCTAGAATATTGTGCCATGCAAATATTGCATAGAGGTGAGGTATATGCCTCTGACATGATTGAGGAGTTACTTGAAGCAAAACTAATTGCTGTTGAAGGAGTGATTTACCCACTTTTAATACGCTTTAAAAACGAAGGGTTAATCAAATATGAATGGGTTAACGGAGATAAAGGTTTACCAAAAAAACATTATCAATTAACAGACACAGGTATTAACACTGTAAAGGAGCTCGATCTCACCTGGGATGAATTAGATACTGTGGCACGGGAGTTTAGACTAAAAAGTTTACAACATTCAAATGACAAATTTGACACTTCATCAAAAAAATAAATGCAACGAATGCAAAAATTCTAGCAGCATTCATGTAAAAAACTTAATTTTAAAGCAATGAAAAAGAACATAAGTATCAATATTGGAGGAATCATTTTTCATATAGAGGAAGATGGTTTCGAGGCATTGAAGCAATATCTGGACACCATCAATTCATATTTTTCTGATTTTGAAGACAGTCAGGAAATCATAAACGATATAGAGAACAGGATTGCAGAAATTTTCCTAGGAAAGTTAAAAGAAGATAAACAAGTAATTAATAACGAAGATATTAAAGCTTTAATGGCAACTTTAGGTAGCATTGAAGACTTTAAAAAGGCTGAAGAACAGGCAGAACCCGAAAAAGAGCAGCCGAAGGAGGAACCCGAGACCGAAAGCAAAACAGAAGGCAAACCTGAGTTTGATTGGGGACAACCTAAAAAGTTGTACCGCGATACTCAGAGAAAAATTTTAGGCGGGGTAGCAGCAGGTATTGCACATTTTCATAATGTGGATACACTTTGGATTAGATTAGCCTTTATTGCTTTATTCGCTGTTTTGGCGATATATACCCATCTCGGATTTGTGGTAGTTTTGGGTTATATCTTGTGCTGGATTATTCTTCCTGCAAACCCTTTCTTAAAGGAGGATGACAAGATGAAGAAATTCTTCCGAAGTTCGGAGAACAAGGTGCTTGGTGGTGTAGCCAGAGGACTATCATCTTATTTTGGGGTAGATGTCGCTTTAGTTAGAATTATATTTGTACTCTTGACCATACCATTTGGTTTAGGCACAATTCTCTATCTCATTTTGTGGCTCATCACTCCTTATGCAAAGACTGTCACCCAAAAAATGCAAATGGAAGGAACTCCTATAACGCTTTCCAACATTGAAAGAAATATTAAATCAGGCTTTAATGTGAAAGAAGGTGAAGAAACTGCGCTGGTAAAAGTGCTTCTATTTCCTTTCCGCTTAATTGGTACTATTTTAGATGGAATAGCTAAGGCATTAGGCCCCTTATTAAACTTTATAGTTGACCTACTCAGAATACTTTTCGGAATTGCTTTATTCTTATTCGGCTTGTCAAGCAGTATTTCTATTATTGCATCTGCTCTTTTTACTGAAGGTTTAAGAGGAAACTCAGCATACCTCGACTTTTTAGAGATTCCGCATCAGGTTGTTTCAAACACCATCTCTATAGAACTAATTATTTTTGCAATGCTAGTTGCACTTGTTCCGTGCATATTTTTAGCGATTGCCGGAGTTAGCGTAATTGCTAAAAGATGGGTGCTGAACAGGCCTGTAGGATTTACTTTGTTAGGCGTATGGCTGTTAAGCTTGATTTTATCTGCGGTTTACATTCCACTAAATATTGTGAATTTCCGCACAGAGGCGAACTACACAGAAGAACAAACTTTTTCTATACCTGAAAAAACTGCTGTTTTACGGGTAAATGATATCGGTAGAGAGGATTTAACTTTATCATATATCACTTTGAAAGGCCATGAAGAAGGACAATTTAAATTGGAAAAACGTTTTGAATCAAGGGGCAGCTCAAACGAAAATGCGATTGAAAATGCTAAAATGGTGAGCCATGAAGTAATTTTAGAAAATGACTCCATATTGCTAATAGATTCGGATATAAAATTTAAGGATGATGCTGCATTTAGAGGTCAAAATTTACGGATGACATTATATATCCCTTATAACCAACCATTTGAGATGGATAGAAAAATGAGGTACTTGCTCAGAAACACCATTTATAGAAATGGATATAATGTGGCACAGGTAGCAAACAATACCTGGACTTTTACTCAGGAGGGGTTAAAATGTTTGACATGCGTGGAGGATGCAGACGATGTATATTCTACAGATGAAAGCACAACTTCAAAAAGATATGAAAATTACGAAGGCTCGGAACAAAGAAGCTTTTCAAATAATGCGTTTTTCAGAGCGCCTTATACAAGTTTTGAAGGTTTTGAGCCTGTATCATATGATTTTGATGGTTTCACTAGCATTACTGCTTCTACTGGCATGTTTGTGGAAATCAGACAAGGTAATAACTATCAGGTATTAGTGTATGGTGATCCTGATGATATGGAAGGTTTTGAGATCTCTCAGAGAAATAGCGAACTCAGAATTAAATTTGATGGAAGTGATAGAACATGGTCTGATTTCTTTGATGGAGATTTCTTTAGCGGAAGTAGCAAAAGAAATTTCCCAGGTATTAAATGTGTAGTAATTATGCCAGAATTAAATCGTTTGGAATTAAGCTCAGCAGCTACTGCACATCTGGTTGATTTTCAAGAAACTTCCGCAAGAATAGAATTGAGTTCTGCAGCCAAATTATATGCAAGGGGTAATTTTGAAAGCTTAAGATTTAATATGTCCAGTGCAGCTAAAGCAATAATTGCTGGATATACGCGGAGCCTAAGAGCTGACTTAAGCAGTACTGCCCAATTGGAAGCTTACGACCTGACAGCTCAAAATGCAGACATAGATGTTTCAAGCGCTGCTGGTGCAGAGGTTAATGTGTTGGAGGAATTAAAAGCTAATGCTTCGAGTGCCGGAAAGATAAGGTACAAAGGAAGTACAAGTGTATCTCAAAGTGCAAGTAGTGCAGGAAGCGTAAGAAAGACTAACTAGTACTTAGAACTTACCGAAGTTTAAAGAAAGCTAAAGCGCAAAAAACCGCTTTAGCTTTTTTTACGGCTTACAGCTATTTGAACTTAAGAATAGGTTTAGAATTCTATCAAAAATAACCAAAATTATTTCTGTGAGACAAAGATGCCTTGATGATCTCTACTTTTTCAATTAAGGTCACAAATCTGCCTCAGATACTCCCGCTATTATGAAATTGATGGCAATGGATAATCAATAAAAATTGTGCAAACATTTACTGATTGAAAGAAATGGGGTGGTAGAAAAAAAATTATCAATTTTAAATTCCTAAAACGCTTCTTAGCTTAGGAAAACCACTTTTGCTTACAGGAATCTGATCTCCTGATTTCAGTTTTACAATATGGCTGTCCTTTTTGTAAGCTTCAATTTTACTGATCTCACTGACTTTTACCAAAAAAGACCTATGAACTCTAACAAAAACTTCAGGATCCAAATGCCTTTCAAAATAAGTTAACGTTTTGTTTTTAAGGAATTTGGCTTCTTTTGTGAATATGTTCACATAATCGTCATTAGCTTCCATGTACAAAATTTCAGCTACAGGAATAATTTTTATATCATTCTTTACTTTTACCACCACCCTGCTCAACAATTCGTTGGAATCGTTATCTTCCGAATTCATCAGTTCTTTAACAGATTGAGAAATACCAATTTGCCTGTATTTATCGATTGCTTTATCAAATCTGTCTTTTGAAAATGGCTTAAGCAAATAATCTATTGCATGTATATCGAATGCTTTCATGGCATATTCATCATAGGCTGTGGTGAAAATTACTGCAGGGAAGGTATCTATTAGCTCAAGCATCTCAAAACCGTTGATTTTGGGCATTTGCACATCAAGAAAAATGAGATCCGGTTGATGGAGTTGGATAGCTTTTAGACCTTCAAATCCATCATGGCATACAGCTAGCACGTCAAAATTAGGAGACTCTGCCAAATACTCTTTAACAATTTCGGTCGCCAGAGGTTCATCATCAATAATTATGGTTTTAATCATTTGCCTGCGGTATTAATAGTTTCACTTCAAAAATATTATTTAATTGCTTCCTCTTTAGTAGATCATATCTTCCAAAAATTAAAAACAGACGCCTTTCTACTGCCTCAATCCCAAACCCTACTCCTTTGGGTTGTCCTGCCTGCGGATCAAATGGATTGACAATACTCACCCTTAGCATATTGCCTTTAACCGAAAAGTCAATCTTAATTTCTACCTCTCCTGTTAAACCATACAAACTATGTTTTACTGAGTTTTCCAATAATGGCTGAATTAATAATTGAGGCAATTTTAGTTTATTTACATTATCATCAATTGTAAAATGTACTTTTAGTCTATGTCCAAACCTAACCTTTTCTATTTCCAGAAATAGATTCAAAAATGAAATTTCCTCCTCCACTCCTATCCATTTCTTTTCATCTTTTCTTATTGTAGCTCTTAAAAAATCTGACAGTTGTAGCACCATTTCCCTGGCTTTATCAGGCTGGCCTTTAACTAGTGCAGAAATTGAATTTAAGCTGTTGAATAGAAAATGCGGTTGTAGTTGTTGTCTTAAATGGAAGAGTTCCGCTTCTTTCGCCATCTGTCGCATCTTGTTTTCTCTTTCTAACACTTCCGCTTGTTCCTCAAGTCTGCCATAAAAATTAAGCAGCAGAGTACAAGAGGAAAAAAGTATTAAAATAATAAATCCACGAACCAGAAAAATTTGATCGGTAAATTCAAGATATGCTATTTCCTTTTTAAAACTGAACTGTAAGATATAATCGCCAGCAAAAAGCACAAAAATAGCCAGAGCTACCGGGAAAATAAATGCTAAAATTACATTGCCTTTGGTTGGTAAATAATACCCGAAAATATTCTCCAGTAAAACAAATCCTGCAATGATTAAAATTGTATAAATACAACTATCACTTACAGCTACAAACCATGAAAGCCCATAATATTTGAGCATTAAACTCAATAAGGTGACCCAAAGCACTAAAGTAAGAAGTGCTTTAAGCCACCTAAAAGATTGGTTTTGATATAATTTTGTTATCACCCTACTAAGGTAATTAGTAAGATTTGATTTCTAAGCCTCCGAAGGTAACAGATCCTGTAATTCTTAATACTTTATTAGAAACTTCTCCCGTCGGCGGAAATGCTCTTTTATCTTCCACACCAGCAAAAGTATTGCTCACATCTGCTTTTACTTCCCAATGTGGTGGAATGATCAGCTTCATACCTCCAAAAGTTACTTCAACATGCAAAGTGGCTCCATCTGCCAAATCTGCCTTGGATAAGTCTATATCTGCCCCACCAAATGTTGCCGAAACTTTCCCTCCTTTAAAATTTTGGGAGAGCATTCTCCTCTGCACATTGGCAAAAAGGGCATCGGCATGTAGAACATCACTATCATCTTCAAACTTGTTCTTTGCACTTAAAGACCAGTTTTCTTTACTCCAAAAATCGATGTTTTTTTTTCCACCGCGGGCAATTATAAAGTAAATACCCAAAGCCATTAATCCAATAGGGATTAAATACGGTTCATAATAATATGGAATTAGATTTTCTTTTTTAATTAATATAAAAGTACCAAATAGGATTAAGAAAACACCAAAACCATTACTGAAACGGCTTCTCACTAGCGTGAAAATACCGAATATGATAATTATGACAGGCCAGGAGAAAAGCCAGGTTATATCAAACAAATCCATTCGCTGAAATAACATAAAGGCTCCTACTAAAAGCAATATTACTCCAGCGGTAATATTGTTTGTGCTTAAATTTCGATTATTTTTCATAGTTCATTAGTTTTAATTTGATGATACAAACATATACTATCCATTGTTATTGCACCTTAGCAACTAGGCTATGAGCATCAAAAACTAGGTGAGTGGCGGAAAATAATCGGTGAATTAAGTGTACTGACTCTCGTTAACTTTTTAAGTTATTTAGCAGCTTAAACGCAAAACCAGGGACCAATCTGGATAAGAAATATAGTTTTTTCACACCTTCCACCAGAATCTCCTCTTTACCCGCTTCTAGTCCCTTTAACATCTTATGGACTGCCTTCTCAGCTGAAATGGCAATTTTAGGAGGGTTCCCATTATGCCAGGGAGTATCTACAGCGGGAAATAGTACTTCCACAAATTGAACAGGTTTATTTTTTAACTGATGCCTGAGCACTTTCGTAAAACTATGCAATGCTGCTTTAGTTGAGTTATAAAATGTATAATCTGCCTTTGGTACAAACACTAAACCTGTCGTGATATTAACAATTCTTGCATCTGGTTGAGCCTCTAGAAGCGGATAGAGCAATTTTATCAAACTGACAGGCGCTATAAAATTGGTAGCCATCTCTGAATCTAGCTTTTCCATGATCTTTTCATCCGTCATAAACGGCTCCCTATGAACTATAGCAGCGTTATTTACTAAATAATTGAGTTTAGGATGGTTCTTTTTAATACTGTTCACAAAATTTTCAAGATCTTTTTTAGCGCTTATGTCGCATTGATAAATATGCAGTTGAGGGAATTTTAATTTTGCTTCTTTAAGCTTATCAGTAGATCGACCACAGATGATTACTGTGTTGTGATTTTCTAAAAATCTCTTTGCCATTTCTAAGCCCAGCCCAGAGCTTCCTTCAGTAATAAGAATGGTATTATTCTTAATTAACATTTGAATCGATTTTAATTGATGATTCAAATGTAGAAGAATGGTTTGTGATGTAAATTGACCTATGTTAAGTGATGGCTTTTTTTCTTATCCTGCTTAAAGATTCTGGTTTTATTCCAAGGTAAGATGCAATAATTTGTTGCGTAACTCTCTTCTCAAGACCTGGGAACTCTTCAAGAAAGTCATAATAACGTGTAGTGGCATCTAACAAAAGTAAATCTCTTTCTCTTTTTTCTTTAGTAACGTATCCCTTTTCCAGTGCTTTGATAAGAAATTTATCCCAGAACCTACTTTGAGGTTGTAATTCTAACCACTTATGATAATTTATCTCCAAAAATTCTGAATCTTCAAGTGCCTCAATACAAAAATGTGATGGAGTTTGATACAACATGGCTGAGTAAGAACTTATAATGGAATTCTCCAAAATTAAAGCTTTTGTGAGTTCATTTCCTGCTTTATCAGTATAGAAATACCTAAACAGCCCTTTAAAAACAAAAGCAAATTTTTGCGGTACCTGGCCTGCACTAATAAAAGAATCACCGCTCATTAAGCTTTTGCATTTACTTATTTTCAACAATTGTTGTGCATCCACTTCAGGAATATTCAATTTCGAAAGTCGCAATTCAGTGTCTATCACATCCAATAAATTTTGTGCTTTAAATCCATACTAATTTACAAAATCTGAATGAAGTATCCGTTCAATTTCCCGATTTATAAGATTGAATTTATCCAGGGTCATGAGATGCCCACCTCCATCAATCACTATATCTACTTTTACAAAATTTGAAGGAAGAATTCTATTCTTATTCACATGGAGATGAGTCACATCTTGTACATACTCCTCGTTCTTCCATTTCAGCACTGCGTTAATTGCCCACTTTAGAAATATAGGATCAGTATCTTTGAGAATCTGTCGTAATAATGCTTTATTTTCACTTGTAGTGGCCCCAAAAAAGAAGTAGGTGATTACATTTGCACTCTTTAAAAGTCGAATAGGAATAAATTGTTGAAGATTCAGTCTACCAATAAACTTCAGGTAGAAAGGAATTTCATTTTTGCTCTTGGCAGAAGCTATTAAAATCAGCTTTCGGGTTTTAATCTGTCGGGCTATTTCTACAGCCATAATTCCTCCAAATGACAGCCCAATAATGATTGGATCAGGTTCTTTAATTTCTTTGGATAGTCTTAAAGCATAATTTTCTATACTTTCATGAAGCTTAGGAGTAATCCATTCCAAATGTATTGGAGTATATCATGCATATTTGATGTGTTTGAAAACCCTGGCATCAGCACCTAATCCACTAATCACATAAATTTTTTGCTGCATTCGGTAAACATTAAAATCTCTGAAAAGAGAATAAATTTAAGTACGAGACCATAAATATTGCAAAACACAAAAAAATTACGAATTATGAGCAGAAATACCCCACCCATAATTCGTAATTAAAAAATTCACACTTCGTAATTACTCTTTATCATACCCTTCTGGTCGCTTCCATCTTACCGGAGCTTTTGGTTCAGGTTCTATTTCAAATTCTTGCGTTTTCAGTAACCGAAGTGCTTCTTCTACCGCCTTTTCCAACTGAAGATCGCGCCCTTCCAAAGCTATTTTCGGCTCGTCAATAACTTCAATGTCAGGGGCAATCCCCTCACCCTCTACTGCCCACTCGCCATCAGTATCATAAAAGCCTCCCCTGGGAGCCACCATTCTTCCCCCATCAATAAATTGAGGTGTATCCCAGGTACCTACCAGACCGCCCCATGTACGGGTTCCTACCAAGGGGCCAATGTCCTTTTTCTTGAACATATAAGGCAATAAATCCCCCCCTGAACCGGCTCTTTCATTAATAATCATCACTTTTGGACCCCAAATACCTGCAATTGGAGAAGTCCAGGGTCGATTATCACCTGCTTTGCTATTAAAATAACCAATCGGTTCACGTGTTAATATATCGATCATATAATCTGCTGCAGAACCTCCTCCATTATTTCTTTCATCCAGGACTACCCCTTTTTTATCTTGTTGAGAAAAATAATATCTATTAAAACTGGTAAAACCAGGTCCACTGGTATTTGGTATATAAACATAAGCCAACTTTCCACCCGACAATTGATCGACCTTTCGTCTATTACTTTCAACCCAATCGATATATCGTAATCTATACTCGTTACTCACCGGTTTTACGTAAATCTTTTCTGCTCCTGATTTTGATGCTGTACTATTGACTAAAATGGATACCGTTCTTCCTGCCGTCTGTGCAAAATGATCAAATATATTATCGCTTTCTGTAATGGAACGGCCGTTTACTTCCAAAATATAATCACCTTCCTTCACCTGCGGACCTGTTAAACCTAAAGGTGCTTCAATTTCAGGGTTCCATTGTTCCCCATCATAAATCTTGCTGATCTTATAATATCCATTCTCAATTACAAAATCAGCACCCAGTAATCCTACAGGGACACTTTCTACATCTGGCATATCACCACCTGAAACATAAGAATGACCTATGGCAACTTCACCGCTTAAAATATCCACCAGGTAATTTAAATCAGTGCGATGATGCACATGTTTAACCCATGGCTGATACCAGTTGTACACTTTGTCCCATGGAGCTCCGTGCACATTATCCACATATAGAAAATCACGCATAAACCTCCATCCTTCTTTAAATATTTGCGCATATTCCTCTTTTGGAATAATTTTCATCTTAGCAGAAACAGATATTTTATCTTCAGGTTTAGGTTTTCTCTTCGTTTCAGTAATATTCCAGTTTCCTCCTTTTTGAAACAATGCAAAATTGCTATTTTTGGAGAGCACCATCTCGTTAATTCCTTCTTCAAAGTCCTCCGCTTCTTCTTTTTTCACATCGTAGCTATGAACTTTCAATCCCTGCTGATTTGGAATTGATTCAGCGATATACAGTTGATGTTCCTGTGAAGCTTTGATAAACTGATAATTTCGTTCCTGTAATTTCAAGGATACTATTCTATCTTGAATGCCATTAAAATCAATAATAACAGGTTTCACATCTCCCTGTTCTTTCTTATCCTCCTTTTTGTCTTTCTTATCTTTATCCTTATCCTCTTTTTGATCTTCCGCATTTTTTATTTCTTCCTCATCACTGAGGGGTAGATTAGGTGCCTTGCCCGCGGCACTCAATACCACCGCATACAAAGCTCTGCTCACTGTAGGATCGTAGGAGCTCATATCTAACCAGCCAGTGTTTAAGCCATAATCTGTACTGGCCAAAAAGTACAGGTAATCTCCTGATTGATCCCACTGCGGAGAAGTGGCATCCGCCAAAGGGTCTGACACCTGATGTGCTTGCCCAGATTGGGTATCGTAGACAAATATTGCTTTGAAATGACTATTTTGCTGTTTTTCGTAGGCAATATATCGACTATCTGGGGACCAGTTCGGATTCAAGGTTCTGTTCGGATGTGCATAACCATCGGTATCGACCTTCTTTACTGATCCATTTTCCAGATTGATATACCAAATGTTATAATCTGTATCTGTATAAGTAATTGACTTTCCATTAGGTGACCAATCTGGCCTGAAATAAAAGGTTGGATTTTCCAAGCTATAAGATTTTTGGTTTTCACCATATTGATTAGCAACCACTAGTTGGTACTCTCCACTTGCATCTGAAAACCAGGCGATTTTGTCTCCTTTGGGTGACCATATTGGGAATCTATCGGCAACTCCGCTGCTTTGAGTAATATTTCGCCAGCTCCCTTCCTCTTTAGGTACAGTAAAGATATCACCTCTATGTTCAAAGATCACTCTTTTTCCACTTGGAGATAAATTAGGGTTATCAACATCTCCCGAATTAACATCCTCCCATCTCACTCTGCTATAATTCAAATCGCCTTTCACATTAATTTCCAACTGTCTCCTTGATTTGTCTTTAGTATCTAAAATATGCAGGTAACCTCCTTGTTCATAAACAATATCATTTTCAAAAGCATCGAGACTTTTTACATCAAATTTTTTATGAAAGGTAACTTGCTCTTCTTTTTTACTTGTTAAGTCATAGCTCCAAATATTACTCACGTAATCCCGTTCAGATAAATAATACACTTTTTGTCCTACCCAAACTGGGTAAAGATGTCTTTCCTTATCTAATTGAGGGGTCCTTACTAATTCCTTAGTCTCCAAATTTAAGATCCAGATAGGCATGGCTTGCCCACCTCTATAATTTCTCCATTCTGGATCCCACGATGTAATAGGTGTATAGGCCAGGTACTTACCATCAGGTGAAATCTCCCCGTACGAGGCTCTGATGTCCACAAATGGTCGAGGAAAGCTGCCTTCAGAAGAAACAGTATATAAATGTGATGTTTTTGTTGGATGTGCTTTTCGTCCTGTACGGAATAGGATTTCACCAGTTGGAGTCCATCCTTCTACATAATCATCACCTGGATGAAATGTCAATCTCTTGGGGGTTCCACCTTCAGAAGGCATTAAGTACACATCAGTATTGCCATCATATTCTGCGCTAAAAGCTATCCATTTTCCATCTTCTGAAAAATGTGGAGAGGATTCGTAACCCTCGAAGGTAGTTAAGCGAATGGCGTCCCCTCCGGTCAATGGGGCTTTCCATAAATCATTGGCATAAATAAATACCACATTCTCTGCGGACAAAGTAGGCTGACGTAAAAGCATAGTACCCTGAGCGAATGTTTCTACGGAAACAAAAGTTATTAATAGGAACAAATATAGTTTCTTCATTGAAATTAGTTTTAAATTGATTTGAAAAGTAAGCTAAGAAATTTGAGGGAAAGATGATACAAGAATTACACGAATGATAGATGTGCGGAGGTATTGAAGTGAGTAAGTCTTGATGTGCAATAACCATTAAAGATTGTCAACACTGCCAGTAGCAGGCAGGGTTGACAATTTTGAAGAGCAACGTAATATTTATATGGAATCTCCCTGGTTTTTTGAAGCAGGATGGAAAGCAGCTTCTGAAAGAGTATGACCTTCATGAAAAAACACCCCTAATATTACTTAGTTGTACCATTAAACACCTTTAAAATATTTCAAAACAGATTTAGTGATTCAATTGCTAAATAAATACTTTAGTTTACATTTACTTATACAAACTAAAGCATTATGAAAACCTTAATAATTGGAGCTACCGGCGCTACCGGGAAATTGTTAGTGGATCAACTAATAGCTGCAGGCAGAGCAATTAAAATCATTGTTCGTCCAACATCCCAAATTCCTGAGCATTGGCTTTCTAATGATCAAATCACCATAGTAAAAACCCATCTTTCAAATCTCGCAGTGAATGAAATGACTGAAATCATTTCTGATTGCGATGGTGCAGCATCTTGCTTAGGTCATAATCTGACAATACAAGGTCTCTTCGGTAAACCTCGGAAATTAGTAACCAAGGCAGTTCAGCTAATTAGTGAAGCCATAGATAATAGCTATTCTGATCAACCGGTGAAGTTTGTTTTAATGAATACTGCAGGCAACAGAAACAGGGATCTTGATGAACCCATTTCATTATCCGAGAGACTTATCATTAGTCTACTCAGGTCACTCCTACCACCCCACCCTGATAATGAGAAAGCGGCTGATTACTTAAGAATAAAGGTAGGTCAAAGAAACCCGAAAATTGAGTGGGTAGTGGTGAGGCCGGATAGTTTACTGGATGAAAATTCAATTAGTGCCTACGCTATACATCCTTCACCCATCAGTAGTGCCATTTTTAAACCAGGCAAAACAAGCAGAATTAATGTAGCACATTTTATGGCTCATTTACTAAATAATAATCAATTGTGGACTGAATGGGAAGGAAAAATGCCTGTAATATATAATGAAATTATCCTAAGATAAGAAAAAGTATATTCCTTCTAAAGTTCATACATGACTAGTTTTCCAGTTTAAACACATTAAAATAGAATATAAGCCACATTTATCGAAGAATTACTTAAATTTCAAAAAATATTTAACCCCCATGCAACCGATTCAAAGTCCCATGCATCTACCTTATGTAACCAGTTAAAATGAAAGTGTTCATCCGAAAATCAATAACAGAAGAAAGCTTGATAGCGGGATGCATCAAGCAAAAAGGAAGTGATCAGAAGGCACTTTTCGATAAGTATTCCGGAAGAATGCTTGTAGTATGCAGCCGCTATATAAAAGACAA
Source organism: uncultured Cytophagales bacterium (assembly GCA_963803685.1). GTDB lineage: Bacteria > Bacteroidota > Bacteroidia > Cytophagales > Cyclobacteriaceae > Marivirga. The sequence goes on along the minus strand of CAWDNW010000001.1, from coordinate 3,496,307 downwards.
ATTGGAGGCAGAGGGTGTAATGGTGACAGCATTTGTAAAAATATTTGAGCGTATTACACAGTTTAGTGGAGAAGGAAATTTTGAAGGTTGGATGCGCAGGATAATGGTAAACGAATCATTAATGTATTTAAGAAAGCACAAGAATATGTCTTTACATATAGATATAGAAGACGCTTATCAAATACCAAATACTGACATAATGGAAGATCATTTGCAGGAAGCGGATTTGCTCCAAATGATCAGTGAATTACCAGTGGGCTACAGAACTATTTTTAACCTGTATGCTATAGAAGGCTTTTCTCATAAGGAGATAGCTGAACAATTAAAAATTAATGAAAACACATCCAAATCTCAATTAAGCAGAGCCAGGGCTCATTTGCAAAAAAAGTTAGTTGAGATGGATCAAAACATAAATACGAATCATGGAATCAAATAAAATAGATGAGATCTTCAAAAGAAAACTGGAAAGACATAGTTTACCAGTTTCTGACAGCGCCTGGTCACAGGTTCAGTCACAAATGACTCCTACGAAAAAAAAGAAACCAATCATATGGATGGTGGCAGCTAGTATTAGTTTACTAGTATTATTAACAGCTGGCATTGTTTATAATATGGAGAACAATGAGGCAAATATGGCCAATATTAAAATCGATTTGAAAACATCCCATGCCTCTATTGATAATGTTGCAATACCTGAGCAGCCTCAGGTTAAAATAAAGCAAGTGGATGAAGAGGAGCCTAAGCAACCATTGAAGAAGTCACCTGTTCAGCCGCAGCAGAACTTTAAAACGTATGCTGTTAGCAATAAGTCTAAAGAAGAGGATCCAATTAAAGTGGAGCCATTACGAAAGTTAAATAATTTAGATGCAGCAGTAGCTCTAAATAAAGAAATTGTAGTACCAGGTATCAATGGCGTTGGTCAAAAAAAGGACGATAAAGCCTTTGGTATAAAAGTGGAAATGTACTACAATCAGCAGGAATTAGCAGAAGCAAAACCTGAGAACACTACCAATATTTTTAATAAAAAAGCAAATCAACTCAAATCACTGGCCAGTGAGTATAGTTTAGCAGATTTACGGTCTGCCAAAAATGAGCTTTTTGCATCAGCCTTTCAGAATAGTAGAAAGGAATTAAATAATTAATCTATCATTTTAAAAAAAAAGACAATGAAACGTTTAAATCAAATAATGCTGATAATTGCGCTGGCCATGATTAGTGTACCTGCAATGGCCTTTGGATGGAAATCTGACACCTTAAAGGTGATGAAAAAAGATGGGGAAATGGTATTTTTAATATTGAAAGATGTTAAAAATGTAAATGAAATTAAGAGTTATGATTTAAGCAAAATCATAGCTGGAATAGAAGATAATAAAAGTAAAGTGGGAGATGATCCTGTGATTCTACCCGGCAACAAAATCAATTACTCTCTTAAAGCATCCGGAGATTACTACTACATTAGTGAGCTAAGTAAAGAACAGGAAGATGTTTATGTGGTCCGTATCTATGAAACCACTAGCTACAAGCAATTACAAAGGTATAAAGAGGAAGCCGCACAGAGAGGTATTGAAATTGATTATGAAAACCTTACAATCATTAATAGTAAAATTGATGGATTAAAAATGACCGTTGATTGTAACGATGGTTTTTCCGGATCTTTCACTGTGACAGAGGTTCCTGAAAGTGGTGTCGGATTTGTCAGAGATTACTCAGAGAATGCTGACTCCCCATTTAAAATTGGAAACATTTTCCGAAACGCAGAAATTGGAGAATTTGAGGATGAGATGGCTGAAAATTCGGAAGAAGATGAATCATGGGATGATAACGATTCAAATTGGAAGGAAAAATTTGAGGAAAGTTTCAACACACCTTTTAACAATGAAAGTAAGGTAAATCGTGACAAAAAAACGAAGTACCCGAAGTATGATCATGAAATGGAATTTCTTATTGGTTTAAACAACTACTTAGATGAGAATAATCAGTTTCCTGATAACAGTAACGAGGACTACAGTGTTGATCCAATTACATCATGGACTTATGGAATCAATTCTGTGCATAAAGTAGCTTTAAATCCCTATATTAAATTGAATTTTCATGGTGGCCTTCAATGGTACAATTTTGCCATGGCAGATAGCAAGTATCAGATAGTGAAAGGTCCTGAAAACGTAGAGTTCATTGAAAGAACCGATGTAAGTGCTAAAAGAAGCAAGATAAACATCACCTACCTCAATTTTAGCTTTATACCCGTATTCCATACTGGCAAAAAGAGTTCCTCTTTCAGATTTGGAGTAGGGCCTTATGCGGGGTACAGAATTGGAAGCAAATCTAAATTCAAGTATGAAAACAGCGGAAAAGATGTAGATAGAAACAACTTATATTTAAACAACTGGAAGTATGGTGTAAGAGCACAAGTAGGCTGGAAAGGTGTTGATTTGTTTGCTACTTACGATATTAGTCCACTGTATATTGAAGGTAGAGGCCCGGAGCTTAATGCATTCTCCTTTGGGATTATCTTTTAAAACTACAAAATTGAACATGAACGAAAATAGCCATTGAAAAATCAATGGCTATTTTTTGTTATTCAAAATGCAATTTTCACAAGTCTTGTTAGCTCCATTTGTGCTGCGAGTCTCTCCATCAAAAAGTAAGTGTAAAAGCAAAATTCAAACTAATTGCTACTACATTCCCAGCTAAACATAAGCACCTTACTGAGAAGTTATTTGTTCAAATTCGTCATCAGTAAAGGCATACTATTTGAGAGTCTGATGATTTCATTGTCCAATCACTTTGAAATATCAATCCAATGAGAAATTAGTTACTCGCTTTATAATTAATTTGCTGGTAAGTATCCTTCTTCATCCTAAGATCGCGTTTCACATTTTGTAATTCAGGCCTAAAAAAAGAGGCATATAAAAGCAATGCGGTATATAAACCCATCATGGCATTATGATAAGTGCAGGCAAATGCAAAAATGATAATGATTTGATATACTCCCAAGCCTACGTATTTTATCAACGTAGCATTTTTATAGATGCTCATTTTCCTCAAAAGATCCTCTTCCCTAGCAGCTGTAACATTTCTGTTTTTTGCAAAAAAGTGCAAATAAAGGACTACTATCAGCGCAAAAAAAGAGACAAATCCTATCATGTAAAGCTCCATGTCAGCACTAATATCCATCAAAGTTTGATTTCCATTTTCATGCCTCAAAAAAACTATTGCAAAAAGGAATAAGGGAGCCGCTAACAATCCATAATACTTCATTTGAAGTGATTGAAAGAAACTCTCCCAATATTTTAAATCCGGCTTCTGATCCATAGAATAATTTAATAATAAAATTTAGTTAGCAGCAGCCGAGTCTAATAGTTTTACTGCACTTAAACCCAAATGGTTAACCAAAATCTTTTTGTATTCAGTGCTATTTTTATAACCGCCATTAGCTGCAAAAAACTCATCAAGCACTGGTTGCCAGTCGCTGGATTTTGGCATCACAAAAGCAAATTCTTCTGAACCATCGTCACCCACCTCGTGCCTCTTTAAAGGTTTTCTTTCTTTAACAGCATCTAAGTAAAAGGCTAAATCCAGGTAAGAAAATGATTTTTTGTCAATTAGGACTTTTTCTAATACAGCCGGGCTTGAGTTTACAGAAGTGATCTCTACACCTGGAAAATATTTTGATTTTACATTATCAACACGTTTTTCATTTAAAGTGCCTTTTGCGGTGTAGGCTTTAAAACCATTAAAAGTGCTGCTAATCTGATCCAATGAAGCCAGATCAGGCACACTGCTGTGTGTTACTAAAATGGCAAAATTAGTGATAAAAGAAGGGCTAAATTTGATTTCACCTTTTCGGGCTGTTGTAACAGTAACGTTTCCTAAACCAAATACGCCTTTTGAACCATTTTTAACACCATCGTACATGGCTTTAAAACTGCTACCATTCCCTACGTACCTGGCATTAATTTGAATTCCATAATTTTGCTTAACATACGTAACGAAATCTGTCATAATATCTACACAAACACCAGTAAGTTTACCACTTGCATCTTTATATACAAAGCCAGGGGTTTCAACATAAGTGAATGTTACAGTGGCATTTTTAGTTTTCTCAGCATCTGAGAAATTGTCACCACTCAAATTTTGCGAAAAAGAATTAAATGTTAAAAAATTAATTAACACTAAGCACATTGAAAGTTTTAGAAGAATAGGTTTCATATTGAAATAATTATATCTAATTAATGTAAATGGTACGTAAATAAAGCAATTACTTTGAAGGATTCAAATTCTCTTTTGCTAAAGCATAGTTTGGCGCAAGTTTTATGGCACTATTAAAGTATTTCTTTGCAGATTCTTCATTTCCCTGTCCCCTTGCAATTAATCCCTGCAAATTATATATGACAGCTTTAAAAGGAGCTTCTGTTTCTTCACCTGCACTATTTTTCACATACACCTGGCTTCCTTCAATGGTTCGCTTACCAAGTAGAAGTTCAGTGTTGATCATTGCATCATCGTACATTTTTAAATCTAATTGCTTCTGTGCTATTTCAAACAAAACAAATGCATCATCTGAAAGATTGTACAAAGTTTGATACATTTTAAGAGATTGATCCTTTGCTCCCAGTTCATCTAAGCTTTTAGCTCCAATTTGAAGCATCAATCTATTTTGCGGGTTTCTATTTAATGCATCACGGCTCACTAAGGCTGCTGATGCGTATTGCCTGAACTCAAAATACATATAAGCCAGAGAATCTAAGTATGATATGTTTGTGGGCTCCAGAACTAACAGATCATATATAGCATCCTTCGCTATAGCAAAATCATTGTATTTGATTGATCTATTGTATTTATCTTTTGCTCGTTTTATAGCATCTTCTTTTTCAGTTTGTCCAAAACCCAAAGAGTTCATTGATAGCATTAAAACAGTGATTAAAATAGAATAAGTAACTTGCTTCATGTTGTTTTATATGTTTTATTTTATTTTCTGATATTAGATTAGTACTGATTTCAAAGTGGCTTACGCACAAATCTTGTGCCCCAATTTTCTATAAGGTTTTTATGTACTAAAAGTAAGATTAAGTTTTTTACCAGCCTGCAGCATGTATTGGTATGCTTCTTCCCTATTATTATTTATTTTTCCATCTAAAATGGCTTCCTTAATTTCATTTTTGATAAGTCCTATTTCCCTGCAAGGCTCCAACTGAAAGGCTGCCATGATATCTTCACCAGAAATTGGAGGTTGAAAATTTCTCACCTGATCTTTTTCCTCTACCTCCTTCATCTTCTGCTCAACTTTGTCAAAATTGGCTAAATATTTTTGAACCCTGGCTGGATTTTTAGAAGTTACATCGGCTCTGCAGAGTTTCAGTAAATCTTCAATATCATCACCAGCTTCAAATAATAATCTCCGTACGGCATTGTCAGTTATATTATCTTTAACCAAAGGAATAGGCCTTAAGTGCAACAAAACGAGCTTTTGAACATATTTCATTTTCTCGTTTAGTGGCAATTTCAACCGCTGGAAAATTTTTGGCACCATCCGGGCACCTTTATCTTCATGGCCATGAAAAGTCCACCCTTGTTTAGGCTGAAATCGCTTGGTGGCAGGCTTGGCAATATCATGCAAAATGGCTGCCCATCTCAGCCATAAATCTCCTCCCAAATTAGCCGTATTGTCAAGTACCTGTAAAGTATGATAAAAATTATCTTTATGCTTAAACCCTTTCACTTCTTCTACCCCTTGCAAATTAGTTAATTCAGGAAAAAATTTATCTAGCAAATTTGCATGAAAAAGTAATTTAAAGCCATAAGAAGGTGTTTTTGAGGCAATAATCTTATTTAATTCATCTGTTATTCGCTCTTGTGAGATAATTTTGAGGCGATCTGCATTTTTTACTATGCTGTCAAAAGTAAGAGGTTCAATATCAAAACCTAATTGAGAGGCAAATCGGATAGCACGCATCATACGTAGCGGGTCGTCAGAGAAAGTAATATCAGGCTCCAGTGGCGTTTTTATTATTTTGCGCTTCAAATCCTTCACCCCGTTAAAAGGATCGACTAGTTGACCGTAGCTTTTTTGATTCAAGCTGATAGCCATCGCATTTATGGTGAAATCCCTCCTGTTTTGATCATCCTCTAAGGTGCCATCTTCCACGATTGGCTTTCTGCTATCTCTTTGGTAAGATTCTTTTCTAGCTCCGACAAATTCGTAAAAATAACCTTTGTAGTGAATACTGGCAGTACCGAAATTTTTAAAAATTTGCACCCCCTTTTTTATTCCTAAAGTATTTGCAACCTCTTTGGCTAAGCTTATACCACTCCCTACACAGACAAAATCGATGTCAGTAGAGGGTCTTTTCAAAATTAAATCACGAACATAACCTCCAACAACAAAAGCTTCAATGTTTAATTTGCCGGCACAGTTTTTTACTACTGAAAAAATTTGATCCTGATCTAATACTTCTTTGAAATCCATTATTGTACCTTGGGCAATCTCCTACTTGTTCTTGGTTGGATATAGTGGTTTTAATATCATTTGAACCCATAAAATACCACTGCTATATTCAATTGCTTTGGTATTTTCGATCCTAAGCCAGAGTTCAAAGTTACTATATTCTTCCGATTTGAAGTAAAAGATTAACTATGAATTTTACAAATGGTAAAATTGATTTAGAATTGGAAGGGTATAAAAGTAAAAAACCAGCAAAGTGCTGGTTTTTTTAATCTTTAAATGGAAAATTAATTTCTGTTATTGATTTCATCCCGAATCTTAGCCGCCATTTCGTAATCCTCTGACTTTATAGTTTTATCTAATAAGTCATTCAATTTATCCATTGACAGATCTTTGAGTTTATCAGTAGGCTTGGATTTAGATCCTGATTCCTCTTTTTTGATTGGTTTTTTCAATTCTGAAATATCCCCCTCAGGTGAATCGTCACTTAAAACAATACCGGCTTCCGACATGATTTTTTCATAGGTATAAATTGGCGCATCAAATCTAATTCCTATGGCAATCGCATCGGATGGTCTTGAGTCAATTTCTACTGTATCTATGCCATTATCGCATACAATCTTAGCAAAGAAAACACCCTCTTTTAAATCTGAAATTACAATCTCTTTAACTGCATAGTTAAAGCTATGGGCAAATGATTTAAATAAATCATGTGTCATTGGCCTGTTTGGTACAATCTTCTCAATTTCAATTGCTATTGCTTGAGCCTCAAACATCCCGATGATAATAGGGAGTCGTCTTTGACTATCTGACTCACCCAACACCAAAGCAAAAGAGCCGGACTGCGATTGACTAGATGATAAACCTAATATTTCCAGTTTAATTTTATCCACGTTAATAAGCTATTAATTTTGAGCAGCTTTTAATGCTGCAGTTAATTTAGGAACTACTTCAAATGCATCTCCAACAATACCGTAGTCTGCTGCTGAGAAAAACGGAGCATCTGCATCTTTGTTTATTACTAAAATATTTTTTGAGGAATTTACACCCGCTAAGTGCTGTATGGCGCCTGAAATACCAATAGCAACATATAGCTGAGGAGAAACCTTTACACCTGTTTGTCCAACGTGCTCATGGTGTGGTCTCCACCCTATGTCAGAAACTGGTTTAGAACAACCTGTGGCAGCACCTAAGGTTTTAGCAAGGTCTTCAATCATACCCCAGTTTTCAGGTCCTTTCATACCTCTACCTCCGGACACTACAATTTCAGCTTCCGGCAACAGCACCTCCCCGGTAGCTTTATCCTGAGAGGTAATTTTAACTGCAAAATCAGCATCAGAAAGACTTACTTCAAATTTCTCAACACTTGCTTCACCTCCATCTTCTTTCACTTCAGCAGCATTTTTCTTTAAGCCTAATATTTTCTTTTCTGTGGTGATATTCACATTAGCAAAAGCCTTACCCGTATAAATACTTCTTTTCACTTTGAAACCATTGCTGGTATCTGGTAGATCTGCAACGTTAGAAACAAACCCTGCTCCTATTTTAGCGGATACTCTGGCTGCGACAGGATCGCCTAGTGATGATTTAGCTAGAATCAAGGTTGAAGCTCCTACTTTATCCATAGCCTCTTTTATTATTTTAGCATAAGCCTGAATTATTCCTTTATCTAATTTCTCATCTGTTACGTGAAGTACATTTTTTGCTCCGGCTTTCCCTACTGATTTTAACGTATCTTCAGCAATAGTACCAATTGCTATGGCTGTAACATCATCTTCCATTTTTGCTGCGTACGAAACCGCCTCCAATGATGATTTTTTTACTGATCCTTCAGCATGTTCTATAAAAACTAATATTGACATATTTTTTGATTTAAAATTTTAAGTAAATGACTTCCGAAAGAGATTTTTATATCACTTTAGCTTCATTCTTTAGTAATTTAACTAATTCCTCTACATTGTCTGCATCAATCATTTTTACAGCTCCTTTAGCAGGAGGCAATTCAAACTGATCCAGCTCCACAAATGCAGAAGCATCAGATGGCTCTACAACCTCTAACTTCTTGGATCTGGCGGACATGATGCCTCTCATGTTAGGAATTTTCCATTCTGCAATGGGCTCCTGACAACCAGCAATAAACGGCAATGATAGTTCTAAGTATTCCTTTCCACCTTCAATTTCACGAGCTAATTTTGCGGTATCACCATCAATATCTAACTGCATTACAGGAGAAATAGCAGGCAAACCTAATATTTCTCCTACCATACCATGCACCATGCCTCCATTAAAATCGATAGATTCTCTACCCATCATAATTAGGTCATAACCTGCATCTTTGGCGTGGTTAGCTATTTGTTGTGCCACAAATAGAGAATCAGTTGGTTCCGCATTTATTCTAATTGCGTCATCTGCACCAATAGCCAATGCTTTTCTTATAGTAGGTTCTGTTTCTGAAGTACCAACGTTTAAGACAGTAACCGTTCCTCCACTGGCCTCCTTCAACTCAACAGCTCTAGCCAAAGCGTAATCATCATAGGGACCTATGATAAATTGCACTCCATTTGAATCAAATTTTTTATTATTGTCAGTAAAAGCAATCTTTGCCGTAGTATCCGGCACATGTGTTATACAAACTAATATTTTCATATGTAATTATAGATTTGGATGTTAGTTGATTGGTTAAAATCATTTAATTTCAACAATCAAAATTAACTTTTTATTTATAAACTGATATCAAAGCCCGAAGTTAAGTATTATATAAAAAAATAAAAACACAATTAAGCGAATGAATCAAGATCGTATCAGGCAACTGGAAAAATTTAGAGAAGAATCATCAAATGATCCCTTCATTTTATATGCATTAGCCACAGAATACAAAGAAGAGATGCCTGAAAAAGCAAAAGCATTGTTTGATGAATTACTGGCAAAGCATAGTGACTATATTGGTACATACTACCATGCTGCGGCTTTGTATGCAGAACATTTTGATGGAGAAAAAGCAGAAGAAATTTATCAAAATGGCATAAAAAAAGCACAGGAACTAGGTGAAGCACATGCATTAAAGGAATTAAAAAATGCCTACTTAAATTTTCAATTTGAAGAATAAATCATCTAGTCCTCTCTCAGAGCCTTAATTAATTCCTCTTTAGTCATATCGGAACGCCCATCAATACCTACGTTTTGTGCTTGATCATAAAGTTCATCTTTGGTCCAATCCTCATATTTGGGTGATTTTCCACCTTTTTTACCTGAGTCTGGCGTATTAGCAATGCGGGCAGCCTTTTCTTTGCTCATCCCTTTATCTCGAAGTGCTTCATATTGCTCTTCATTCTTTATCCTGGACATTTCCTTTTTTGGCATAATTTTACAGTTTTGATATACTGTAATATACTTCCGAAATCTGTATTTGTTTCAGTAAAAGATAGGAAAGTAGCTTATAAAAGTAGCGCATCTCTTAGATTTACAATTAATTTAATAGTTGTACCTTTCAAAATCAATCCGCTTATTCAATAAAAACTATTCAAAAGAAAAAACATGAGAGTAATTGGAGAAATACCTAATAAACACTGTAAAATCACCATTTTCAACTGGAACGAGAAGTATCTCGTAAAATTTGAGCTAGGCTTATATGAGCAGACCTACAAAATTGACGAATACGAAGTAGAAGATGATGAAGCACTTAAAGCATTAGTAGATGAAGCATTTGTTCAAAAAGTAATGAAGCGCTTTGATGAAATGCATGCGGATTGGGGAGCTATAATTAGCTGATATCACTTATATTTCTTGAAATAACACCCCTATGATCCGCTCAAGGGGATAGCCTGCTCTACTAAATATAGCAAATAATACTATATGTTATCACTTTTCTATACTTTAGTAAGTTTCATCTGTTGAATTTAAGGTAAGATTTAAAAAATGAGACGACTTCCTCCGTGGAAAGTATTATCTGAATGAATTAAAAAGCTCACTATAGGGAACCAGATTACAAATGCAAATTTGTTCAAAATAGAATTTTATTTATCTAATAGTCGGGTTTAGAAAATTTAGATCCTCCCAAACTTATCTTATTAAATCCATTGACCAAAACAATGGTTCCACCTATTCCTATTGCTCCTCCTGCATAAAGCATTGCTTCTCCTAATTGTGGGTTGGTGCCCAACAACTGACCACCTATAATAGTTACTGTATAGCCCAAAGTAGCAATGAAAATACCTGTTTTTAAGGTTTTTTTAGCATTGTAAAGGTTAATCTGTATTTCCTGAACATCAGTTTGCAAATTGAAGATTTCACGTTTGATGGAATCTAACTCCTGCTTTGAGTACTCTTGTGCAAATAATGGAATTGATAGGAAAAATGTAGTAGTAAGAATAATTAGTGATTTCATTATTGATTAATCCAGTTTTTAAATTCTGTTACCCGTTCTCTGGAGACAACAATTTCAGTATCGTTTGAAGCGTTTAATGCCAATTTAAGCCTTCCGTTGTGATATGTTTTCATTTCAATCAAGCTTTCCAAATTGATTATTACCGATCGGTTAATTCTATAAAATGTATTAGGATCTAATAACTGTTTGTCCAATTCTTCCAGAGAGTGGTTGACTATAAACTTTTTAGAAGAGCCCACTTCTTTCATATATACGATTTTATCTTCTGTAAAAAAGTAAGCAACTTCTTCCACAGGTTTAAAGATCATTTTGCTACCAATTTTAGCTAAAAATCTTTTCTTATACAACTTAGGTTGATAGTAATTGTTCAATTGATCTATCACTGTTTGTGGTAAAATGTCAGGTTGATTGCTTTGGATTAAGTCTTCGTGTTTCTTGAAAGCTTTTAAAAGCCTGCTTTCCTGAATAGGTTTAAGAATATAGTCTATACAGTTATGCTCAAATGACTCAAGTGCATACTGATCATAAGCAGTGATAAAAATAACAGGGCATTTGATTTGATGCTTGTTGAAGATGCTAAAGCTCAAACCATCTGCTAATTGAATATCACATAAAAGTAAATCGTAATCTATTTCGGATGAGAGGAGCACTTCGGCTTCTTTTATACTTTGAGCAGTACCCACCGTTTCCCAATGAGGTAAAGAGGAATAAATAATGCTTTTGATCCGCTGCAATGCGAGAGGCTCATCTTCAAAGATTAAAAGTTTCATAATTAAGCTATTTGGTTCACATAAAAAGTATCCGCTCTAAGTGGAAAATTTTAACTATTTATTGTAAGTCAATCAATGGTAGTTCCACTTTAAAAGTACCATTGCTATCATTTATAGAAATATTTTTTCCTAGAAACTCATAACGTTCCGAAATGTTTTGCAGACCAATACCGGTGGAGTGTTCAACGGCCTCCTTTTCTTGAATTTTATTGGAAATACTGACCTGGAAACCATTGGATTCTATGAACACAGTCAGGGGCTCCTGATTGGTGAAATAATTATGTTTTACCACATTTTCTACCAAAAGCTGCAATACAGCAGGAGGTAAATATTTTTCTTCAGATTCTTGACTAATGTCTAATTCGAAATTCAACGAATCCACAAAGCGAATAGCTAGCAAATCTATGTAATCGTTTAGAAATTTTAGTTCTTTTTCTAAGCTCACCAATTCACTGTCCTTGGTAGCCAAAATATACCTATATATATCTGATAATTTCTGCAAGTAATTGTCTGCCTTTCTTGTATCAGTATGAATTAAGGTTGATAAGGTATTTAAATTATTGAAAAAAAAGTGTGGGTTAATCTGGTTATTCAGCATTTCATACCTGGCGGTAGAGGTTAAAGTCTTCAATTTTTCCGTTTCAACTGCCTTTTCCTTATATTTCTGACTGAAATAATAGATAGCGTTAATGCTGTTGAGAAACAAATTGATCCGGAAAGTAAAGCCGGTGGTAAGTAGTAAGTTTTGTTGAGTGAAATTAAATGGATAGCCTAAAATAAGTTCAGTAAGCTCTACGGAAATAAGACAAATAATAATAACAGCAACTATACTTATTCCAAACTGAAGTACCAGGGGGTGAATTTGCTTAAACCTGCCTAATAGATAAACTTCAATGGTAAGATTGGCAAACCAAACTGCAATACAAAGAAAAAATATGGTGTATAAAAGGTAATCTTTAGGAAGTTGCGCCTGAAAAAGGCGATCTCCTTCCAGCACTATAATGTTCAGGAATGAATAAATTGCTAGTAATGCAATGAAGAAGAATTTGTAACGATGTTTAAACATTTAAGTGAATTAACAAAAAATGTACGAATTTCATGCTACTCTGGATAAAAAAACCGAACCTGCATAATGAGCAGGTTCGGTTGAAAATTGTATTTATAACGCTGTTTAAAATTTATTCTAAATCCGGCACTAAAACACCATCTATTACGTGTACTACTCCATTTTCAATAGTTACATCAGCCATTTCTACAGCTCTTGCAGGATTAGTTCCATCTGAAACTGTTACAGCTCCACCAGTTTTTGTTACTGTAATTTCCTGATTTGCCAATGTAGTGAATGTATTAGGTCCTTCTTCAAGGTCTGAAGCATATGCTACAGCAGGTACTACATGAAATCCTAATACAGTTCCTAAAGCTTCAACCCCACCGAGTGCATCAATTAGTTCTGCAAGTGTTTCGACCTCAAATGCAGTTAAAGCATTCTCAAAAGCCTCATTCGTTGGAGCGAAAACCGTAATCGCCTCTGCTCCTAGTAAAGTTCCTGCCAAATCTGGCACAGCTGTAACAGCTACTAATAAAGAATCTAACTCTGCAGCAGTAGCAGCTTCCACTAGAGTAGGTCTGTCGATTGGCAATAATACACCATCTATGATATGCACTACGCCATTGTCTACTCTTACATCAGCTGTAGTAACATTATAAGTTATGCCATCAACATCAGTTAAAGTAACACCAGCTTCACTAACACCTACTGTTAAATTTGCTCCAGCTAAAGTTTCAACTACCTGTCCGTCAGTTAAGTCATGAGAAAATACTCTGGCATTTTCTACCACATGGTATTGCAAAACAGTTTGTATTACTTCGTCACCACCTACTTTTTCTGATAATTCAGCTAAATCAGCAGCACCGTATTCATCTAATAATTTTTGGAAAGCATCATTGGTAGGCGCGAATATCGTTATATCATCATAACCTTCTAAAGCAGCGCCCAAGCCTTCAAATAAACCGACAGCACTACCTAAAGTTTCCAAAGCCGGAGTAGCTCCTATGGCACCAGAAATTGTTGGATATTCCAACTCAGGTAATAATACCCCGTCAATGACATGTACTACTCCATTGGCTATTTCCACATCAGGTCCACTTACTAAATTACCATTGATAAATACGCCATCTGCCGTAATAGAAACGTTTAAATTCTGACCATTAATGGTAGGTATAACTTGACCATTTGTCAGATCAGCAGCAAAATTGGCTCCTTCTACCACGTGAAAATTTAAGACTTCCGCTAATTTTGCTGGACCTCCTAATTCTGTTACTAATTCAGACAAAGATCTTTCACCTAATAGCTCTGCAAAAGCTTCATCGTTTGGAGCAAAAACAGTGATAGCTTCTGCATCTAATAATGTTTGAGATAAACCATCAACCACTCCAACAGCAGTGTTTAAAGAAGATAATGTAGGTGTATTTTGTAAAGCCTGCACTATTGTAGGTGAAGTAGAAGGTAATAATTCCGGATCAGGAATTAGCACTCCATTGATAATATGAACAACTCCGTTAGCTATTTCTACATCAGCAGTTACTACGTTAAAAGTACGATCTGCCTGATCAGTTATTGAAACAGTACCACCATTAATCGTTACTTCGAGCATGTCGCCCGTTAAAGTCTCGATCATCTGGCCGTTCGTAAGTTGGCTAGATAGCACAGCACCCTCAACTACATGGTACTGCAAAAGCACTTCTAATGTAGCTTCACCCCCAATAGCATCAATCAAACCATTTAAGTCAGAAACTCCGTACACGGCAAGTGTTGCAGTAAATGCAGCATTATTAGGAGCAAAGACTGTGATTGCATCTCTACCTTCTAAATCGGCTGCCAAACCAGTAATTGCCGTAACAGCATCTTCAAGTGTACCGAGAGCATCCGTTGCTGCCAATGCCTCACTCAAGGTCGGCGGCTCTGGCTCTGGCGTTACCGGCGCATCGTCATCATCCCCGCAGGAAACCATAAAGGCTAATAGCGGTAAAAAAAGTAAGTATTTCCACATTTTTTTCATAGTTGTTAATTTTTTTGTTTGCTCTTATAACTCCTAAAATTAAATGTAGATGTACTAAAATTACCCAATTGAGGGGTTTTGCCGCTGAAATGTTGAAGTTTGGGTGTGAGTTGTATCGTATTTGAAGAAATTTAATGTTTCAAAAACAAATCAGCCTCTTCAATAGAATTGTTAATTGAAGCCTGAATTGTAATAATTTCCTCCTTTTGTTTTAAGTGAATCTGGTAGCTGGTATCAGCTTTGGAATTATGATGATGGCCTTTCATGGCATCTTCTTCTATTTCCTGCGGATAAACTTTCAAGCTATGCATCCACATTCTCATCAATTGAGAAGCCTCATCCAGTTGTATTATCAATGCATTTACCTGTGCAGTATCCTCCTGATTGTCGGCTTTATATTCCTTTAAATCTACCTTGATTTTTTCAATTTTGCCCATTTTGGGCATTATATCATCGTGGATTTGAATCGCTTCTTCATAGGTTTGCTCTGCTTTATTATGCAATTCAGAATTTTCCGTGCTATTGCTACAGCTACTTAGTATTAAAACTAAGCTTGCTAGGATGTATTTAATTCTATTCATTTTACTTTTCTCAAAATTTATTTAGTTATTTACCAGGCATAGATTATTCCGGCATTGAATCTGCCAGCATTGCCAATTTGTTTGCCATTTCTGTTATCGTGCAATACAGGTTGAAACAAGGTCTGAATGGTAAAGCTCTTTATTTGAAAATCTAAGCCCAAATCTAAAAGGTAAGTGGTTCCTCCGGTCAATAAATCCTTTTCCCCATTGAAGGTGTTGTAGTCTGAACTTTCCATATAGATGCCGAATTTGGGAATCAGAAACCTTTCCAGCATGAAATCAATTTGGTAGAATAAATCTACCTGTGCATTGAAGCTGTTTGAAAACACATAATCTTGTTTTGAGGGACCATTCAATTTATAATTTATAGAGTACATATGTCCAAAACCGGAGGAAGATAAGTTCAAGTAATTCAACCTGAATATTAAATCTATAGACCCTGAACCTGGCTGTATCTCCGGATCAAATAATTCGCCATTTGAAGTCCTTTTGGTAAAAGTGCCCGTTGGCCATTTCACTGCTATCCCGGGACGAATGATATGCGACTTTTTATTCTTATTGAAATTAAAAGTATAATCAACCGCACTAATTAAATCCCCAGGGCCTTGTAATATCATTGTGGTATCTTTCACAGGCTCTATAACAGACCAAACTGTTTCGTTATACACTTGGGCAAACTCATAGGGCATAATGAAGAGGATATTTACTTTACCACCTACATTGAGGTTGAACCTGGCAGCTGTAGTTTGATAAATCTCAAAGTCCTGTTGTTCCCTTTCCAGAAACACACCTGATCCTTCAAAGTCATGCATATTAGGATCGCTATCGAAAAAATTATGCGACTGATTTAAATGCTTGTAGCCGCTGAATTTTTTGTAGTGGTAAAATAAACCCACGTAATTACCGCTAGAATTGTATGGTTTGTACTCATAAATATTACAAACATCACAGGCAGTGGATGCAGTTGCATAGCCTATGAAAATGCCTGTTAAGGCAATGAAAACATATTTCACTTTACTTAATTTTTAAACTGAGGATTAGTAATAAAATAATTGTCCGTTAACGAATTTAGGAAAGCAATGAGATTCTTCTTTTGCACTTCAGAAATGGCTACTCCAACCTGATCATTAAGCCTCAAAGAAGGGTCAAGTGTAGCTGAATATTTGACTCCTGAGTTGTAATGCTCAAGTACTTCCTCCAGCGAGCTAAACCTGCCATCATGCATATATGGTCCTGTTAAAGCTATGTTGCGCAAAGTTGGCGTTTTATATTTTCCTAAGTCAGAAGAATTCCTGGTGATTCTGAATCTACCTTTGAAAATTTCTTCAAAATCATCATTGTCAAATACTGAATCTAATCCATTATTGTGATAAGAATAATCAGTAAAATGATCAGTAGCATGACAGCTTGCACAATTCTCCTTAAAAAATAACAAACCCTGAAACTCCTGTTCACTTAAAACTACCCCTTCATCTCTTACATACTGATCATATTTTGAATCTGCTGAAATCAGAGTCCTCTGAAATTGTGATAGCGCTCTTGATAAAGCTGAAGAACTTACTCCTAATTCAGGAAAAGCTTTCTCAAACAGATACACATAATCATTGTCTGACCTGAGTCTCACCAGCAATTCTGATAGATCAGCTGCCATTTCATCTGCATGAGTAAGCGGACCAAAATTAAGTGATTCCAAATCATTGGCTCCTCCATCCCAGAAAAGTCCGTCAACCCAAGCAATATTTGTTAAAGTAGGCACATGTCTTTTTAAAGGCTTGCCGCTTACCCCATTAGCAGTAAGCGCCAAGCCATCAGTAAAGGCAAGTTCAGGTTTGTGGCATGTTGCACAAGACACCTTTCCATTTGCTGATAATATAGGATCGTAAAAAAGCTTTTTTCCTAAAATTACACCTTCCTCACTAATTAGATTTCGTTCATTTTGAGGTAATACTGTACCTAAATTAGATGGAACTGTATATTCCGTCTCTAAAATAGGCAGTACCTCATCGTCACAAGCTTGTAACAAAATGAAAGTGAAAAATGAGAGAGCAAAGAAAGTATAATTCTTCATTATTTACATTGCTGATAAAGATGACTTCAGATTACCTGCTACTTTTAATGCCAATGGCTTTGTACCCATGGTGTGAGAAGTTCTATTTGCTTCTACAGACAAATCTATATCATTGAAAAACTTACCCACATTATACCCTATCATTATCTCACTATTAGTACCGCTAAGTGTAGCATTATTTAAGTCAATATCTCCTGTAGGAGTGATCAAATCATTGGTTCCGATATGGTAGGTAAAAGCATCTCCATTTACAGTTCCTTCGATAGAAGCAAATATGTAACCTGTACTCCAACTCCAATAATAATGATTAGGGTTATCTACAGAAAGGATGTGGTCTGTAGGCCAGGCTGTCGGCTCGATTGTACTATTCACTACTGTATCAACCCCTATTTCAAAATTTAGGCTTTTATACGTCCCTGCTTCAACTTCTCCTATATTATACATCATATTGGAAGAATTTACCTGTAAAAACACATCATCTTCTTTAGCCGAAGTGTTGCCGTCAAACTTCACAATTGTGCCATCTTCCTTTTTTAGTTGAATGTTGGAAACATAAAATTGAACTCTATTAAACACTATTTCATCACCATTAATTGAATAGGTCTCATCTATTACAAAATCATCTCCATCTATATGTGGATGAAAATGAAGGGTTAAATCTGTAGCACCTAATTCATTCGTTGTATCATCATCACTACATGAAGTCACCATAACAGCTATCACTGCTAAAAATATTAATTGTAGTTTATTTATTAATTTCATCTTATTTGATTTAAATCTTTATTTATTAACTATTTGATTAAATGAAAACATAGCTTTTTCATAATTATCAGCTATTTTTCTAGCATTGTCGGCTCCCATTGCAACGTTCAACTCATTAAAAGAAATTACATTAGGAGAATCGAACATTCCTAAGATATCAGCACTGAACTGAAGTTCATATTCAGATCCTCCCGATAAACTTAGGTTAATTGGAAACTGAAGCGTTTTATAATTACTATCCTCTCCAATATGAAAAATCAAACCCCTCGATTCTGTTTCACCAGCGGGGAAAAATTCACCTTCCAGAAGTACAAATTTATAACCGGTGTCCCAGTTCCATGCCATATTATTGCTCGGATCTAGATCACCAGGGTTATCAATTTTAGTGTTCGCTTCTGCATCTACTCCAATGCTTACTTCCAGAGTTGCAATATTTAAATTCGGTAGATTTTTAATATCGAAACTAAGTTTTTCTGAGTCACTGCTTTGAGAAATGAGATGATAGCTGTCTTCTTCAAAGAATACTACTTTACCATTAACATCCAAAAGCTTAACATTAGAAATGTAATACTTTAATTCGTTTATCTTAAAAGTACCACCATCTCTATTATAAACTTCACTGTCAGTAACTAATGGGGAATCGCCTACCCTATTTTCAAAAGTAAAGGTAAGAGCGCTGTTCATTTCGACTGCATCATCCGAACCACATGAGGAAAGGAAAACTATCGATATGAACAGAATTGAATAAATATTATTTTTCATCATTTTTTAATTATGAGGATTTGAAAATCTTGGATTATTAACAAACTCTTCATCTGTTAACATGTGTAAGAAAGCAATAATATCTTCCTTCTCCTGAGCCGTCAAAAATAAATGAATTGGCTCATTTGGATCAATGGGTTCATTGCTTCCTTCTTTTATGAGAATATCAAGTGTTTCACTCTTTTTCACATTCTCGTTATAATGGTCAAGTACTTCTTCCAATGTTTGAAACCTTCCATCATGCATGTATGGTGCTGTTAAAGCAATATTTCTAAGACTAGGAGTTTTAAATCTACCTCGGTCTTCTGGGTTACCCGTCACATCCATTAGTCCTGCATCAAGTTCCGCTGTTGAATCTAGTCCATTATTGTGAAACCCCTGAAAACCACTAATGTCTCCAGAAGTAAGTGGCCCTAAATGACAATCTCCGCAATTACCCCCTCTCAACTGACCCGGGATAGGATGGGTGAAAAAAAGCTGCATCCCTCTTACCTCCTGAGAAGTAGCCTGATACTCATTTCTTAAATACCTGTCGTATTTTGAATTTGCCGATATCAGACTTCTTTGAAATTGAGATAATGCCTTTCCAATCCTCTCTTCAGTAATTTCCTGTGTTCCGAAAACCTCAGAAAATAAATTGGCATAGCCAGCACCTTCCAATTTTGCTATTGCTGCCTCAAAAGAAGTATGCATTTCTATCGGATTAGTAATGGGATCAACAGATTGTTTCTCGACAGACTCCATTCTGCCATTCCACGTAAACTTCTCTGCCCATAGCATATTCACCAATGACATAGCACTTACTTCACCCGCTATCCCATCTATTCCTTCACTAACAGCTAATCCATCAGTAAAAGCTTTTTTCTGCTGATGACAGCTACCACACGACATTGAATTATCCCCTGATAACATTTTTTCATAAAATAGCATTCTACCCAGCTGAAATCCTTTTTCAGTTATGGGGTTGTCTTGAGGAATTCTATTATTAAACTCACCAAAATAAAAAGGCGCATTTAAGTCAAAAACTTCTTCAACTGGTTTTATTTCACCAGGCTCCTCATTGCAAGAAGAACCCATTATTATGAAACTCACCAAGAAATATAAGAATTTCTTCATTGTAGGAATCTTTTAAATACCAACTATTTACAATACTACACTCTATACCAGATACTAAATATCTTAGATATCAGATTGACGATGAAGTACCTTAAATAAAACTAAACTTGAAACACCAAAGACTTAGCAAATAGTTTGCGGTGGATGAAAAACCGGAGAGGTATTTAGATAGGAATACTGATTTTTGTAAAAAGAATAGATGATTAAGGAATCTTTTGGTAATCTTTCTTTAGGAGTAAAATGGTAGAATGACTCTACTATTTGGACAATCTCAGAAGATTGAATGCCTTTGTTTTCCTTTTCTTCTTTTGTTTTTTCAAGCTGATCTTTTAAATAGCACTTACCATAACACATCGTCATAGGCTTTTCTTTATTAATGCAAAACAGCTCAGTGATCAATTCCTTATTTACCTCATAATTAAATTTTATAATCGTGAACATGAAGGTGTTACACAAAAAAATAAATAAAAAAGATATGATGATGAATTTTCTCACTTATGCAAATGTAAATTGAAGCAAACTATATAGCAAGTCTATTGCTTTAATTATTTCAAGGGTAGAAATGTCCAGGCTACAATACGACTAACTTTGTTGCCATGACTCATAGGTATGGTTTCTACCTGCAACGCACCAGCCTGTTTAATAAGCTCGTATACCACTTTTAGATTAGTACTTTTCGAAATAAGGGTAGAAAACCAACGCACAGAATGCGAGTGATACTTACTCTCCACAATCATGTTTTTAACAAATTCTATCTCTCCTCCTTTGCACCACAGCTCATTGGTTTGACCTCCAAAATTCAATTGTGGTTCAGTGACTTTTTTCCTACTTAAATTTCTGGTTTTCCTGATATTCCCTGCCTGCGCTTCAGCAGCAGAGGCATGGAATGGAGGGTTACAAATGCTTAAATCGTAAAACTCATGTTTTTTGATAATGCCTTTAAAAATATTTTTTTTGCTATTTTGAAGTCTAAATTTAACCTTCTCCTGTAGAGAGGGGTTGTTATCAACAATTTTCTGAGCGGAGCGGATTGCTTTTGTGTCGATATCGGTCCCTAGAAACGACCAGCCTAACTCTTTAACTCCGATAATCGGATAAATGCAACTTGAGCCCATCCCAATATCCAGACATCTGAAAAGTGCTCCTTTAATGAGTTTACCTCTCTTCTTTTCTATAAACTCTGCGATATGATGCAGGTAGTCTGCCCGGCCTGGTATAGGTGGAGTTAAATACCCAGCTGGTATATCCCAATATGCTAAATCATAATGAAACATTAGTAATGCCTTGTTCAACATTTTAACCGCATTTGGATTGGAGAATTCAATGGTTTGATCTCCGTATCGATTCGTGATGACAAAGGGTGCTAATTCAGGACAAACCTTTGTTAACTCGGGGAAATCATAGCGATGGCGAAATCTGTTATTAGGGTGTAATCCTGGTTTTTCTGTGGGTTGAGCTTTCTTCTTTTCGGGCATGGAGGGTATGTATTCTAAAACTAATTGTAAAGATACCTAATTCCTTTTACTTTTGAAGGGAAGGTTACAGAACTGGAAAAAGATTTAAATGTTGATACAGATTTATTCATAATGTTAAATATCCCATAACCTGACCGATTGGGAAGGCACAAAGGAAATGCTTCGCATTAGAATTATTACTCGCTAAAGCGAGTTTAATTTTCTCGCAAAGACGCAATGGCGCGAAGTTTTACGCAAAGTAAAATTACGGATTCTTCAAAGCACAGTAAATATGCAAGGACACAAAGAAAATCCTTAGTGATCTTAGTGTCTGCCCGTTTTAACCGGGACAAGTGGTGGGAAAATAGTCAGGTTGCTATTAGCAATGCTTTTCAAAAACCGATTAAGCCAGATTATTACTTCACCCCAAAAACAAATTTAGTTTGAGAATGGTAGGTTTCGCCTGGATTCAATTCAGTGGAAGGGAATTCCGGCTGGTTGGGAGAATCTGGAAAATGCTGCGTTTCTAAACACAATCCCATTCTTTTCTCATATACTACACCATTTTTACCTGTTAAAGTGCCATCCAGAAAATTACCTGAATAAAACTGGATACCCGGCTCTGTAGTTAAAATCTCTAAAGTTCTGCCGCTTGAAGGTTCATGCATTTTCGCAGCTACTGTTAAATCTTTAGTGCCATCATTTAATACCCAACAATGATCATAACCCAATCCGTAAGTTATTTGTTGATCCTTCTCATTGATTTGCTTACCTATTTTCTTAGATTCCGTGAAATCAAACGGTGTATCCTCAACTGGTTGTAAGTTCCCTGTGGGAATAAGTGTGCTATCCACTGGCAAGAAAGTATCAGCATTGATCATCAATTCATGATTTAAAACGGGTGCTTTCATCCCTGTTAGATTGAAGTATGTATGCTGAGTTAAATTTACCACTGTTTTTTTATCAGTTGTAGCTTTGTAATCAACCAAAAGAGTATTATCATTCCCTAAATAATAGGTAACGGTGGTCTCAAGGTTTCCAGGGTAACCTTCTTCCATGTCCTTACTGGTATAGGTTAAAGCAAGTGCTACACCGTCTTCAAAATCCACTTCTTTTCCAGTCCAAACAACCTTATCAAAACCTTTGACTCCACCATGTAAATGATTGCCAATGTTATTGATGGCTAAATCATATTCAACGCTATCTAATGTAAATTTTCCTTTTGCTATTCTGTTTCCATAACGACCAATAATGGCTCCAAAATACGGTACACCTTCCTGCACATAACCCTCAATAGAATCAAAGCCTAAAACTATATCATCAAATTCTCCTTCTTTATTTTGCGTTTTAAGAGCAGAAATTATTCCTCCGTATGAAATCACTTTCATTTCCATTCCTTTGTCATTGCTAAGAATAAACTGATTGATTTCCTCTCCTGATGGTAGAGCACCAAATGATTGAGTGTTAAATGAAGCCGTTTGAGTTTGCTCAGAAGTAGAATTACAAGCCATAAAAAAAATGAGTATTAATTGAGATATAAGTATACAGGATTTTTTCATTGATTTTAACTTAGAAGGTAATTTGTTAAATTGATAAACTTAAAACTTATGGAATTTGCATGATTCGAAGTCCTACTGATTTAAAGTTAATGATAAACGTCAATAATACGATAATTTATTTAAATATGCTGCAATCTATGTAAATTAGTCAGCGACTGCCAAAATATCTTTGTTCAATATTGGCCAGCCATCTTCAGTCCAACTCATCTTAGAAATTTTTAACTTAGAATGTCCTTTATCTGTCGCATCATAAGCATGAAAAACAAAATAATCTTCCCCGTCAAAAGTATAGGCACTATTGTGGCCTGCTCCTGCCCATCCTTTATTACCTTCTATTACTAAAGTTCCTCCACCTTTGGCCATAGATTTACCTTCTTTATCATAAAAAGGGCCTGTAGCATTTTCAGATTTACCCACCACTACTTTGTAGGTACTATTCTCTCCTCTACAGCAGTAATCCCAGGAGACAAATGAATAGTAAGTATCTCCCTTTTTGAAAATAAAAGGAGCTTCAAGAGCAGCATCGCCCGGTTCAGAATCTGCTAAAAAAGGTGATCTCTCGCGTTTGGCAATTGTGTGCCAAACTTCTGGCTGAGCGATGGATTTCCTGTCGTCCGACAATTTTACCATTTTCAGACCTTCCCAAAATGAGCCAAAAGACATCCAGGCAATACCTTCTTTATCTTCAATAATATTTGGATCTATGGCGTTCCACATATCTCTGTTAGGGACAGATTGCACTACTATCCCCTGATCTTCCCACTTGTATTTAGGATCATCAGGATTTAGGGTTGTATTGATAGCAACACCAATGGCCGATGTATTTTTAGCAAATGCGGAAACAGAATAATACAAATAGAAAGTGTCGTTATACTCATAAATATCTGGAGCCCACATGTGACCTCTAAACCCCGGGACTACGTTTTCTGTCCAATCCGGTGCTTTGTCAAAAATGGGTGCTTCGCGCTCCCAATTTTTCATGTCAGTGGAGGAATACACACTGATGCCCATGCCTGTGCAATAGAGATAATATTTACCTTCGAACTGAGCCATTACCGGATCATGAACCCTAATATCTGTCATTTGAGCCTTCACCAAAAACGGGGAAAACCATACTATCAACAAAATAAATCTGAAATTTTTCATCGTTTTAATCCTCTAATTTTTTACCCCAAATAGTTGTGAAATCTTGATTAAAGCCTGTAAATAGTATGGTAGATGCTACATTATTCTCCCAGTCACGGCCTCTTTCTACCAATACTTTATCTGTAAATGCACCATCTCCCCAGCTTAAAGTTAACCATGGTGCTTCATAGGTCCAGGTGTTTGCTGCATCGCCATTCATAGTACCTTCTGCTTCAATTGTGATTAAACTTGCACGTTGGAAACCGGGACTAATTTGCTCATCCGCGTAACCGGGTACAACTGTATAGCCGAAAACAATTTGTTCCCAACTTCCTGCAATTTCTTCTTCACTTACTGGCGTTTCGTCCTCACCAGCATAGCGTTGCGGTGAAACCATTGGCCATCCATCCTCTGTCCAGTGAATTTGGCGGGTATGTAAGATCATAAAAAACCTGTCGGCTCCTGGCCTACCCTGGTGTCCCATATAGAACTGTCCATCTCTTTCTACAATGCCCGGGTGAGAAACACCTTGCCATCCGGAATGAACTAAAAACTGGTAAGGAGCCAAAATCATTGGTAAATCATCCACTTCATCATTCATATCTATTCCTCTGATATCATAAAATGGACCTTCAGGACTGTTTGACTTCCCTACTCTTACATTGTGTTTAGTTTCAAGCCAGTCGTATGCTATGAAGAGATAATACTGATCAAATTCTTCATTGTAGATAATCTCCGGACCTTCAATATTTCCATTAATGCTATTGCCAGTGAAACCACGCTGGGCAATTCTTCTGCCTTTATCCAGTTCAGTTGCCGCCAAACCAGTAGCCGCGTCCAGCTCCATGATATAGATACCATCCCAGGCAGAACCATAGTACATCCAATGCTTCCCGGATTTATCAATAATTACCGAAGGGTCAATGGCATTAGTTTGGCGGGAATTATCATTTACTGATGTTACTACCAGACCTTTTTCCACAAAAGGGCCATCCGGATTACTGGAAGTCGCCAAACCGATAACGCTCAACCTTCCGACATTAGATGCTAAAGAATAATATACCCTATATTCGTTGCCAACCTTAATAGTGTAAGGTGCCCACAGACTATTAAATGGCTCTCCTCCATTATCACTAATAAACTTGACTCCCATAGCCGGCAGCCCGTTGAATACCCAACCTACAAATTCCCACTCTACCATGTTCAGGCTTCTTCTTATCTGCAAACCGGGCCTTACCTCATTCCCGTAAGCTACATCAGTATTGTAGCAATAAAAGAAATCGCCATCATCAATGAATGCTGGATCATGTACGTTATAATGCATCCATTGGCTTGCCATGGCAGGTGAAGCAATATCTGCATAGTTATCCCTAAATAAGCTAAAATCTATGGGGCCGTCATCTAAGTCAGTACTGTCAGTGCCGACCTTTATTCCTGTCCCCTCATCACTTATATCTTTACAACTTTCTAGAAATAGATTAGAAAAAATGATAATAATGATAATGAACTTGCAACTTATTTTGATCATAATATTTTATTTTTAAAGTCAATTACCTAATTAACAAATACTTAAACCCGTACTGTTATTCAGTTAAAGACTTTTACTTTCCAATTTTAAGCACCACTACAGAAAATGGAGGGAGTGTCACAGTGATTTTATCGCCCTTTCTTTTAAACTCTTTAAAATCTTCAGTTTTAATTTTATCAGGATTTTCGAATGTATTATGGTCCTGAAGTTTAGCAGATTTAAGGATGGTTCCTGAAATTTTACTATTTTCAGTTCCTCTTAAATTTATTTCAACCTCTTTGCTTTCTTTGGAATGAATATTCACGAGGGAGGCATTAATTTCACCTTTTTCATTTACAGAGGCAGAAGCAGAAATAGCTGGTAGTTTTTTACCGTTAAATTCGTACTTAATGTCTCCATTTAATTCCAAAGGCAATAAGGTAGCATCCTGATGTACGTTATACATCTTCATTACATGATATGTTGGTGTAAGAATCATCCCTTCTTCATTTGTAAGGATTACAGCCTGCAAAACATTTATTGTTTGAGCTAAATTAGCCATTCTTACCCTGTCCGCATGGTTATTGAATATGTTCAACGTTGTTCCTGCAATCATTGCGTCACGCATTGTATTTTGCTGATATAAGAACCCCGGGTTGGTACCATCTTCTACATTGTACCATCCTCCCCACTCATCCACAATTAATCCAATTCTTTTTTCCGGATCGTATTTATCCATAATGGTGGAATGACGAGTCACTAACTCATTCATTTTCAGTGCTGTTTCCATTGTTGAAAAGTATTGTTCTTCATTAAAGTCCTTTGCTGAACCTTTCTGATTCCACTCTACAAAGGAATAGGAATGTAATGCTACACCTTCAATCAAATTCTTTGGTACGTCACGCATTAGTACTTCTGTCCAATGATAGTCGCCCACATTAGCACCAGAAGCAATTCTATATAGACTCGAACTGTTTGACCAGTCAGTCATAAAAGTAGAATACTGGCGATAGATATTTGCATAATATTCAGGGGTCATGTGTCCACCACAACCCCACATTTCGTTTCCTACACCCCAGTACTTAACTTTCCACGGCTCCTCTTTACCATTCTCTCTACGCAAATCAGCCATCGGGCTAACTCCATCATGATTTACATATTGCACCCAATCGGCTAGTTCCTGTACTTCTCCACTTCCTACATTACCGGCTAAATAAGGTTCTGCACCTATCATTTCACACATATTTAAGAAATCGTGTGTTCCAAAACTGTTATCTTCAGTAACACCACCCCACCACTGATTTACTATGGTTGGTCGGTCTTCTTTGGGGCCGATGCCGTCTTTCCAATGATAAGTATCTGCAAAACATCCACCAGGCCATCTTAAAATAGGAACTTTTAAATCTTTTAATGCTTCGATCACATCATTTCTTACCCCAGCTGTGTTTGGAATCTTTTCATTATCTTCTCCAACATAAAATCCTCCGTAAATACATCTACCTAAATGCTCAGCAAAATGGCCATAGATATTCTTATTAATTGTGTGTTTTCCCTGATCAGCATTAATAAAAACTGTTGCTTTTTGCTGAGAAAATGCAGCAAATGTTGTGAAAATTATGAATATTAAAGTTGTAGTCTGTTTTTTCATTATTGTTATTTTAATTTTAATTAACCGAGTTGTAAAAAAATTTCTCCTGGTTTTTTTGAGTTGTTATTTTTGCCCGCTAATGAAAGAAGAAGGAAAGGGTGAAAAATCAATTTCGCACCCTTTCTTCAACTCAAACTAACAAAACATTGTCTTAAGATTTTACCTGTGCTTTTATATAGTACTTTACCATTCATTTATCAAACTCCTGCATTGGCTTTCACCCTTATTACTGAAACAGAATGAGGAGCTACAGTCAAATTCAGTTTAGAACCGACAACAGAAATCTTTTCTTCCTGAGGTGTTATTTGAGCTGGTGAATCAAAAGAATTTACAGCATCTACATCCTGACTTTTTAATACTGTAAGAGTTCCTTCAGAGGGGAAGTCAGTCAGTCCATCCAACTGAATGTTTGTCTCTTGTGCATTAGAGGAGGCATTTACTATCTTAATAATGATTTCATTAGTTTCTACATCTTTAGCAGCTGTCGCATACATTTTTTTCTCGCCTATTACAGGCTCCCCATCCTCCAATATTTCCAGCACATGGGTTCCTTTATTAGTTGAAAACAATTTCTGTACGTAATAATTTGGTGTACCATAAGATTCCAAATTGTTGAACCAAATCAAATCTGGTGTCCATTGCCAACCTTCCGAATGAGCCATCAAAGGCGCATAAGAAGTAAGGTGCACTACTTCAGCATTGCGCTCCAACCCCGTCATAAATGCAGCCTCAGACAAAGCGGTCATCCAACTATTTTTATTGTCAGGGCTGGCAATAGCTACTGTTTGTGCAGCATATTCACCTGCAAATACTTTAGGTCCATTTCTGTCATAGCTGTCATATCTATCAGCGTTTTCCAAAAACCACTCAGGACTTCTATAATAGTGCTCATCTATTATTTCAGCATCTAATTTCTTGAGTTCGGCCATGCCGTAGTCAAACATTTCTCCGTCAGGGTAAGGACCGCTGCCCGAAACAATAATCATTTCAGGATACTTAGCTTTTATAGCAGTCTCAAATTCTTTATATCTTTTAATATATTCAGGCCCCCATTGCTCATTACCTACACCTATAAATTTCATATTGAAAGGTTCCGGATGCCCCATATCAGCACGAACTTTCCCCCATTTAGAATTGGCACCACCATTTGCGAATTCAATAAGATCCAAAGCATCCTGGACATATGGAACTAGGTCTTCCATAGGCACCAATTCACCTGTATTAAACTGGCAAGCAATACCACAGCTTAAAATAGGAAGTGCTTCAGCACCCATGTCTTCGGCTAATTGGAAATATTCAAAATAGCCTAGACCAAAACTTTGGTAATAATCGGGGGCCGGCCTATGGTCAAATTCTGTATTCCATCTGTTAATTAGGGTAGTTCTTTCCTCAATTGGTCCCACTGTTTTCTTCCACTGATATCTTTGCTCCAGCGTTCTACCTTCCACTATACATCCACCAGGAAATCTTAGAAAACCCGGATCCATATCATCTAGCAACTGAATCAAGTCTGCCCTCATTCCTTTAGGTCTATTTTTCCAGGTGTCGGAGGGAAATAATGAAATCATGTCAAGATCTATCACACCTACTCCCTCAAAGTCAATTTTAAGGTAAGCTTTCATTTCTTCTTTTTCAGCAGTAAAACTAGCTGTGTACTCTTTCCATTCAGTTCCGGTAGGTGCTATAGTTGTTTTGCCTAATACCTGACCCGAGCTATCTACTAATTGAATGTTTAAAACTGTAATTCCACTTATTGGTCTGGCCTGCATAGAAAAATCATATCTCAAGTCTTTCTTAACACCCATTCCTTTAAAACCGTAATTATTTAAAGTATAACCATTGTCAGATTTCACTTCCACTCTAAGAAAGTTGGCATTTGCCTCTTCAGTAGCAGTTTGCACCACGGCTGCAAATCCTGAGTTTTCATTCATTGAGAAACGATCGCTATTCGGTTGATGCCAGCCAATCATAGGTAAATCAAACTCAAAAGATCTGTTTTTTACCATTTCTGCATAAATCCCCCCATCTGCAGCAAAATTGATATCCTCAAAAAATATCCCATACATGGTGGGTTGAATGGGTGCAATTGGTTCGGCATAGTTTACGTGAAGAGCAATAGGTGCTGATTCTGGTTGCTTAATATCTGATGCAGCAGTGGTACAACCATAAACAAGTATAGCACCTGCTCCTATTCCCAATATGTTATTCAATATTCTTTTCATGTGTTATTAGATTTCTATATATGTCACTTTAGCGTGGTTATAAATTCACTATTCTATCTTCTTACCCCAAATAGAAACGCCTGAAGCATTTAGACCGGAAAACACGATGGTAACCTCTCTGGGTGAAGCTTCCCAGTCAACTTCTCGTTCTACGTACAATTCTGTATCGCCAATTGTTAGTACATTATTTGTAGCATCGAAGGACCATGCCCCTATTGAGCCGCCAGTCGCTTCATTATCTTCTGAAAGTGTTAAGCCTACTGATGTTTGCTGTGACTGATACTGATAATTCAAAATGATTTGTTCCCAGTCGCCAACAAGCTCTTCTTGGGAGATTTCCTGCTCAGAAATACCTGTATATCTCTCTGGCATTACAACCGGCCATCCATCATTAGTCCATCTTACTTTTCTTATATGTCCCATCATAATAGCATTACTGAAGGAATTTCCTCCTGTATTAGGAGGAAGTCTGGCTTGTGAAGCATAAAACCAATCTCCGCTTTCTTCATCCTGAAACATAGCGTTATGAGAAAAACCAACCCAGCCAGAGTGTTTGTTAAACTTGTAAGGATGTGTTATGATAGGATAAATGTCTCCACCATTTGTAACATCATTTCCATTATATGTAATGTAAGGTCCTGTAACATTGGTAGACCTACAAACTCTAGTATTGTAAGCTACCGACAATTCATCATAAGCCAGGAACATATAGTAATATCCTGTTTCTTCATTATAAATAACTTCAGGACCTTCAGATGCCTGCCACCTTGATTCAGTACTACGTGTGTAAATATGGGTTCCCCAAGATGCTTCATTTTTTATATCAAATTCATTAAGAGGTAAGCCTGAAACTGGATTAATTTGTATTGCAGCAATACCACTATGCCACGATCCATAGAACATCCAGTGTTCTCCTTCTGGTGTCACCACATAAGAAGGGTCAATAGCATTGTATTTAAAATAGCCACTCCAATTATTCGTTGAAGCTCTATGCCAATCCGTACCAAGATCGGAGACAGAACATACTACCATCCCTTTGTCCTCCCAACTGTTAAGAGCAGGGTCGGACGTTTCCATCATACCTATAAAAGCTCTTTCTGTCCAGGTATTGTCAAAATTATCTTCAGTGGAGGGAAGTCCGTTTCCAATATAATTATCAATGATTATACTGTAATACATGCGATAAACATTTCCCACCTTATGCACAACAGGAGCCCAATGACCAAACCTTGGATCCTCTATTGGATCTAATCCGTAGTCTGCTCGAATGTTATTAAGGGAATCCTTCACCCAAGAAGGTGTTTCCGGCATAGATGCTCCTATATAGGACCAATTGACTAAATCCCGGGATCTGCGACCATGGAAATGTCCATGTCCTTCATGTGCGTTACCGTAAGAAGCATTCGTGCCGTACATATAGTAATATTCCCCATCATAAATTACACTTGGATCATGCACATTCGCCAGGTTCCAATCAGAACGGTTGCCCCATGAAGCCATTGATGAATAATCATCAGCATAAGAAGGTATAGAATAAGTTGAATCGTCAACAGAATCATCAGGCTGTTTTGTTTTAATGCCCGTTGGCTCTAAATCATCACTATTGCACCCAACAAACATAAGTAAACCAATACTAACAGATATTATTAAACCATACTTTATTCTCATATCAAAAATC
Organism: uncultured Cytophagales bacterium; assembly: GCA_963803685.1. Taxonomy (GTDB): domain Bacteria; phylum Bacteroidota; class Bacteroidia; order Cytophagales; family Cyclobacteriaceae; genus Marivirga. Next base: position 3,465,170 of record CAWDNW010000001.1, on the reverse strand, counting down.
TCTTTTATTAATCTATTAGATTAAATATAAGCGCCTCTTTATCATTCCTGGATGATAAAGAGGCATTTAGTTTTTACAAATTATTCTAATTCTACAACAGGATGAACGGAATAACCTTTTCCAAAGAAATCAGCTGAGTTATCTTCATTTCTATTTGCTGAATTTCCTTCCAGATTTGGGTTAGCGTTCAACGTACCTTGAAATATTGGAAAGTATTCATTTCCAGGAGTATAAGTATTGAATGAGGAATTACTAGCAGTGGCAGCTGTAAGAACCTCCGTGTTGGCAGTCCCATCTGTTACAAAATATCCATGCTCAATTAACTGCTGAAGTCGACCTTGATCATAGAAAAATCCCCATCGGATAAGATCAATTCCACGGCCGTTTTCACAACCAAATTCTTTAGGGCGTTCAACGTTGGCTATCTGCTCGAATAGGTGATCCGCAGTAGGGAAATCAGCAAGCTGAAGATCTGGAAGTGCTACTCTTCTGCGCACCTGATTGATATAATCAACAGCTATTTGTGTAGGTCCGTTGATTTCATTTTCACATTCAGCTGCTCTTAATAAAACATCACTATAGCGCATCAGTCGTAGATTAACACCACATTGCAAACCATTAGTAATAGATTGATAAATGTTGCTTCTAGCATTGGTATGTTTGGCTATTGAAATACCTCCCTGCGCATTATTTGAAAGTGGTGTTTCTGTTAACTCTTGCTGATATGCCACGTTGCTACGGGGATCACCATTAGGATAAGCTGCGGTATTCTGGTCACTGTATAAACTATATTCATCTTCATAAGTCACTAAAGTCCAGTATAAACGTGGATCTAATCGACCATCCGTAGAGTTTTCTGCTTTAAACAGGTTGTATAACCATGGTGCTCCGGCCAGGTCTCCCCAGCTTCCCAATTCCTGCGATGCGAAATTACTTTCAACTGCATGTCCCTGCGTAGCATCAGGACTTATATTAACAGGAGTCCACTCTTCATCAGTTCCTCCGGTTCCAAAATTCATAAACTGTATTTCAAACAAGCTTTCATCATTGTTTTCTGTGCTTTCTCTAAAGTTATCACCGTAATCATTCATCAGTCTGTAACTACCATAGTTTCCTGAAATGATATCTCTCAGAATTGGATATGCCTCATCGAATTTATGGCGGAACATCAACACACGCGCCATATATCCAGCTGCGGCACCACTTGTGGCACGACCCAGTGCCCATTCTCCACCTTCATTTTTCGATGGCAGCATTGTCATAGCCATCGAAAAATCTTCTTCAATTTGGTCTAAAACCTCCTCTTGAGAACTGTTAGCCTTATATAATTTCTCTAAATCTGAATAATCTTCATAGTTTGTAATTAAGGGTACATCCTGGTAATAGGTAGTTAAATTGTAATATGACAAGGCTCGAAGGAAACGTGCCTGACCGACAATCTCATTATAAGATTCCTCTGACATTTCCACCTCGTCTATATAGGTTATTATAAAATTAGCTCTATTAACAACATGATAGTTATCTCTCCATGGCCATTGGTCACCAATATCAATAGTGCCTGGAGAGTTTAAATTATCATATTCCAAATACCATTGCTGAGAAGAATTCCATACCTCATCGCCTCGTACAGCATCTAATGTATAACCTACACGTGCAAATGTTCCATCCAAACGGATACGATTGTAGCAGGCAATAACCACTTCTCTAAAATCCGATTCGGATTTCCCGAAATCAGAAGTTGTTGGGTTATTAGGGTTCTCAACAAGCAGCTCATCTCTGCAGGCTGATGAACTAACAATCAAAACCAACATTGTTAAAATTATTTTTAAATTTTTCATATTGATACTAATTTTTGGATAGTTACTTTAAAAAGAAAATTGAGCTCCAACTGTGACAACTCGAGGTTGCGGATATGAAGCATAATTATAACCCGGGGTGAAAAGACCTCCAGAAAAGTCAACATTATAGCCAACATATTGGGAGAATGTCACCAGGTTTTGCCCTGTAACATAAAGACGTGCATTGCGGACATAATTACTAAACCACTTATCAGGGAAAGTATATCCCACCTGAATATTAGCAAGCCTCAAATAAGATGCATCCTGAATGAAACGACTACTGAATGCATCGTTGGTGATGTCACCATTTGGTCTGTTAGCTACGCGCGGTACCGTAGTGCTAGGGTTCTCAGGTGTCCATGCATCCAATAACTCTACACTTTTATTCAACGCTCCGTATGAACTACGCAAAGTCACATTAACAAAATCTACTACTTTAAAACCACCAGCTCCAAATGCAAATACACTTAAGTCTAAACCTTTCCATTGAGCACTGATATTAAACCCAAAATTAAAATCTGGTAAACCACTGCCCAAATAAGCCTGATCTTCATTTGTTATTTGGCCATCATTATTGATATCAGCATAAGCCACATCTCCCGGTTGAGCGCCATTCTGAATAACTGCTTCACCTTCAGAGTTTACTCTATTCAATATTTCAGTTTCATTCTGGAATATTCCTTCATAAACATAGCCATAAAATTGACCAATTTCCTGCCCTACTTCGGTACGAGCGTTTCCGTCAGTTCTAGGCAAATTATTCACTCCTAACTTCGTTACTTCGTTATTAAGAGTGGTTAGATTGGCTGAAACATCAAATGTAACAGGACCTTTATCATGATGATAAGCAGCCGTAAACTCAAGACCAGAGTTGACCATGGTAGAGGCGTTAAAATTTTCACTTTCATTAGCAAAACCTGCCTGAGCCGGGATTGGTATTCCGTAATGCCCACCTTCAGTTTCTGCCTGATAATAATCAAAGGTAAAATCTACCGTACCATTTAACATGGCAAGATCCAATCCAACATCAATTGTTCTCCTCTTTTCCCAAATTAAATATTCGTTATTGAAATCTGATCTGGCCGATCCGTTAACTTTAGTATTGCCAAAGCTATAAGTATAGTCTTGTCTTGCCATCACATCCATGTATCCGTATGGCCCGAGTACTGAAATATTGCCCAATTCACCATAACTACCTCTTATTTTTAGCAAGCTTATCAAGGATTTTGAAACTTGGAAGAAATTTTCCTGATCAATACGCCATCCGGCTGAAACGGCTGGGAACACATCCTGATTTACCTCCGGAGTTAGACGGCTTGAACCGTCATAACGCATCGTAGCAGATAGATAATATTTCTGATCAAAATCGTAGTTCATTCGACCAAAATAAGACCATAATACACTTTCTTCCTGATAGCTATCTGCATTGGTCTGTAAAGCATTATCTACTTGCAAAAAGTAGGGTTCGGTTAAATTCACTCCAACAGCATTCACTGTTTCACTTGTTCTCCTTTGGAAGGCAGTACCTCCTACCAGATTAACATGATGGCGACCAAAATTTCCATCATAAGTCAGAAAGTTTTCCATCAGCGTCATACCTATTCGCACATTCGATTTGGTGAGCATTTCATTACTCTTAGTCAGGTAATTTGTTGTGCTTTGGATAAATGCTGGCACAAATGTTAAAGATTTTACACCGGTTGTATTATATGATAAATTCAAGTCATAATCGAATTTATGGTTGCTACTTTCTATACCAAGCATTTTAAAGAAATCAATTGTGGCGTTAGCTGATCCTTGTAGACGATCAACTTTGGCATTCCTCTTTAATAAGCTATTAGTAAGCAATACGTTAGTTATACGCAAATCTCCATGAATATCATCGTAGTAGGTACCATAACCATAAGAATCATAACTATATTCTGATGCGGCTGAAATTCTGTTATCAAGTACCCAGGTTGACTGATCATACGCCCTTATTGTTGGTGGAGTGATCAATGCTGAAGCCATTACCGGAAATTGCGCACCGTAAAGCCCTTGTACGAACTCATTAGCATTACTCAATGCCATATTGTCCTGATCGCTTTTACTATAAACAAGTCCCGTTTTTAAGGTTAAGAATTTCACATTCATCGTATTATTTAATCTCGCAGTGTAACGGTCCAAGTTAGGCCCTGATCCTACTATGGTACCTTCCTGCTTAAAGTAGTCGAGTGAAAGGTTATAGGTATTGTTTTCCCCACCTCCAGAAAGGTTTAAATGGTGGTTTTGACGTACACCTGTTTTAAAAGCTTCATTCTGCCAATCGGTATTCACCACATTCGGATCTATATAATCTTCGCTGTTTGGATCATATCCATTCGGAACCTCCATTCCGCTATTGGTAAATGCCATGTTAATGTAACGTCCATATTGCTCTGAATTCATTACATTGTATACACCACCAGGCACTTCATCAACTCCAACATACCCGCTATAATCTACTTTCAAGGGTTGATTCTTTTGGCCTTGCTTAGTAGTGATGATTACCACACCATTTGCTGCCTGTGCACCGTAGATAGCTGCAGAAGCCGCATCTTTAAGTATTTGCACGGATTCAATGTCATTGGGTGAAAAATCGCGAATAGCATCAGTGATTACACCATCTACTACATAGAGCGGGTTGGTAGCACCAAACGAACTAATACCTCTGATCCGAATCTGAGGATCTGCTCCAGGCTGCCCATCACCTGTTATTCTCACCCCTGCAACTTTACCTTGAAGAGCTGATGAAACGTTCGAATTAGATATTTTTTTCATCTCATCAGTATCCACAATAGCCACAGAACCAGTAAGATCAACCTTACGTTGCGTACCATATCCTACTACTACTACTTCACTAAGCTCTGATAAATCAGCCATCATTGTGATTTCACCTAGTTGCGTTCTGCTCCCAACTTTAATTTCGGCAGGCACAAATCCTATAAATGAAACAACAAGAGTTGCTTCAGCTGCTACTGTTACTGAAAAGTTTCCACTAAGATCCGAGACTACACCATTGCTAGTACCCTTTTCCAAGACCGTAGCACCAGGAAGTGGTTCTCCACCTTCGTCTACAACCCTACCCTGTACGATCATTTCACTTTGCTGAATTGGGGCCATTAGAATATTGTTGGCACTGTTTTCTGCATATGCCGATGGCGCCAACACCAACAGCCCTATCAGTAATGTATATAAGTGTTTCATAGTTTAAAATTTTTAGATTTTTAATTATTCAACTGAGATCACATCGAAGTAACATCCCTCAACTGTGATTCCGAAATTCAGGTTAGCACTGTCAACAGTAATACCTTCATATAATTGAAAATGAGTATCACCATTTGCATAGGTAACATCATAGCGCACATTGGCGGTACCATCGCCTATATTAGTTACAGTTACCGTTACCTCAGAGTCATCCAGATTTTCTGCGAAAACATCGAAATCCCAATCATTGGTAAGAGTCCAACCAAGCACATCATTATTAGCGGCCGTGTTATTTGATCCTAACCATCCATAGTTATCCATCCGAACTAGCCCATATTCGGACAAATCAGACCTGCGAAGAACTACCACGGGAGAATTAAAATTGTTAGCCTCGCTAGAGTATAGGTTCATATTTAAGGTTTTTGACGAACCTGAAGCAACTTTATACTCATTAGAGAACACTGAGAAGAACGGGGAAGAAAAATCTGTAGCTCCAACTTGATTGATTACGCCCGTGACATTTGTTACTGACACAGTTGTAGCTACAGTACCTGCAGCACCTGTGTAAGAAATGGTTACATCTTTAACACCTTCTCCTCCTGGGTTGTCAAACTGAAGAACATCATTTGAAATTACGCCCGTTGAAGCATCAGAATAGGTTGCTGTTACTACCAAACCTGTTGGGTCAAAAACCGGAGCTGCCGGACCAGGAAAAGTATAGGTAGTGACTTGTGGTAAAGTGGTAACCTCCAAACTAGAAACTGCATTTATTACATTCAGATTATAAAATGCAGATATTGCCTGTGTAAATTCACCTTGTTTAGTTTTGTTGTAGGCAATGATGACCGTTTTTTCTCCTGCGGTCGTCATGTCTGGAATCACGTTAAAGGATAGATCTACAGAATCTACTTCAGAAGAAGAACCATCTTCGTAAGTCACTGTGGCTGTAGCGTCTCCCCAGAAATTCTCATTACCAATTTCTAAAACCGATGGGGCTGATGTGATTTGCAAGGAAACGGGATTCGAATCTTCTATTTCTGTGATCTGTGATGGTAACAAATAGGCGTTCTCCATTTCAAAGTAACTCCCATCAGCAACCAGAAAGGCATTTAATACAGGTGCACTAACTGGTTGATTGTAAGTCATAACCAATTCCGTACCTTCAAGACCAACTGCTGTGGCGGTAAAAAAAGCGTAGCCACTTGAAGAATGATCAATCTGTAAGGTGACATATGCCCCATCCATAATCTGACGGAAATCGTTCCATATATCATCATTACCATCAAGATCAGGATAGTTTTGAGAAATAAGACCCAAATCAAAGTTACTGTTACCCCATCCAAAAGCATCAGCGCGAAGTGCAAAGATTTCCGCATAACTATCGGCCTCGCGATCCCCGGCTTCATTACTTACAATTACAACCCAGTTTCTAAAGTTATCAGGGCTACCACCATTATTATTAATAAATTCTAAAGTAAGCATCCTTCCCGCTGGAACCGCGAAATAATCTGAAAAGTCAGTATACCACGGCGAACTGTAATCTTCAGCTCCTACAATAGCCGTGTTAATGTTGAGGTAAGTTGTATCACCTGTATCTACAGCATTCTTTGCAGCGGCAATGGAATCTATTCTTGCTTGAATATCATCAGGAGCATCAATAGTGTATGGCTCTATCGCATCTTCACAACCGAATGACACAATAATTAGTATGCAAAAAGCATACTTTATAAGTTCTTTTATTTTCATAAATTTTTATTTTAAATGTTTAAAGCTTTTTTATAAAAAAAGCATTTTCATTACTCGAGTTGAAGCTTTCGCTATGCCAACTTTCATATCTACTATAAAGTATAAAGGTGTTTTAAATACTCTATCAAAAATGATGTTGGTCTTCTCAAACACCTTATCCGGCCCTAATGCTATATTGAATGGGAGAAAACCAGCATTATCGCAGAGAAGTCTTCTAGGTTCGTAAACGTTTGCATTCATAATAATTTCCGTTTATAATTAAAGATATTTTAATTAGCTGCTTTGACTAATTTCAGACTCCAAGTTGCACAGACAAATTAGCTATGAGGTGGACTGATGTATAAATTTGGTGGACTGATGCGTATTTTTGTGGAAATGGAGCAAAATACGCTACTTTTTGGGAAACGTTTGCAGAATGCCTTAAATTCTATTCACTTTCTTGATTAAATTTATAAAGTAAGCTCTGAATTTTGAAAATCCTTGGGAGATTGACCAAAATATTTATTAAAAAGACGTGTAAAATATTTGGGGTCATTATATCCTACTGCGTACGCCACTTCGGAAATATTCAGCTCATTTTTACGCAAGAGTTGCTGTGCTTTTTTCATCCTCAAATGATTAATAAATTCTCCGGAAGATTGCCCGGTAAGACTGGTTAATTTTTTATGTAGTAAACTTCTTGAAATACCTATGGAATCCACAAATTCCTTCACTCCAAAATCGGGATTCTCCATTTGGTCTTCAACAGCTTTGATACAAAGTTCCAGGAATTTTTGATCCTTAAAGTTGGTGCCAACATCATCTAATTTAAAATCCGCTGATTCCAGAAATTGTAGCCTCAACTTTTTCTTGGCTTCAATTAAGTTAGTAACTCTGGCTTCAAGCAAATCAAAATTGAATGGCTTGGACAAATAATCATCTGCACCAATTTTTAAACCTGTAATCTGGTCAGCGATTTCACTCTTGGCAGTAAGTAGAATAATAGGAATGTGGCTCGTTTCCAGATTGTTTTTCAATCTGTCACATAACTCCAGACCATTCACTTCCGGCATCATTACATCACTTATGATTAAATCAGGACTCCATTTTATTGCTTTCTCAATTCCAATATTTCCATTAAAAGCTTCAGCAACATGATATTTCCTCTCTAACCTTTGGGCAATAAATTTTCTCAGGTCCTTATTATCTTCTACTACTAAAATTTTCGGTTTTTCTTTATCTACATTTGCTATTTCGGAAATCTGGGCATCTTCAGCATTCTCATTTGCCAAAAACTCATTTTTAAGTATTTCTACCTGCTCAAAAACATTTATTCCCTCATTTTTCTGAGAAATTAATTCATCCTCGTTATAAAATTCATTTAAGCAAGGAAACTGTATTTCAAAGACTGACCCTTCTCCCAAATGGCTGGTCACAAAAATTTCACCATGATGAGTTTTTATAAGTTCATCAGTAAGTGCCAGACCTATTCCGGATCCACTTATTTGAAATGCTTCTTCCGATTCAATTCTATAGAATCTTTTAAATACCAGAGGTAAATTTTCTTCGCTTATCCCAACCCCTGTATCTTGTATTTTTATGCTGATCACTGGCTTTTTAGACTTAGAAATTTTCTCGCTAAGGGGTAAATTAGATTCCGAGAAAGCAAGACCACTTAATTCAAATCTTACTTTACCCCCTTCCTTTGTATACTTGAATGCATTTGAAAGTAAATTGTAAAGAATGTTCTCCATTTTATGCTGATCAAACCAAACTTCATCAGGCAAATCAGTGGCAGTAAATGAAAAGTCGATATTTTTGATTTCTGCCAGTGGATCAAAAGCTTTATAAATATTTTGACAGAATACTTCGATATTATCTCGGGTGACCTGCAACTCCATTCTCCCTTTTTCAATCTTTCTGAAATCCATCAACTGATTAATAAGATGTAATAAGCGTTGCGCATTTCTATTCATTACCTGAAGGGTACGTTTTGCATCTAATCCCAACGACTTATCTTCCATTAATTTACTCACTGGCCCTATGATCAAAGTGAGTGGAGTCCTAAACTCATGCGAAATATTGGTAAAAAAGCTAAGTCGAAGTTTACTAACCAATTTCAGCTTTTTATTTAATTTCTTCAGCTCATTATGCTGAGTCAATATCTCACTATTCTGACTCTCTAATTTCACATTTTGACCTTCAATCAACTTTTGTTTTACCTCCAGTTCGTTATTATTTGTCTGTAGTAATTCAGCCTGGTTGGATAAAGCCAGATTTTGGGTATTGATTTGCTCCGTTCTGTCCTTTACTTGTCTTTCTAGAAGGGCTTTTTGTTTTTTCAATGCATAAGTACGTAGCCTAATGTAACCCAATACCAAAATAACCAAAAATATAACACTTAATACTCTGAACCACGTTGTTGCCCAAAACGGAGGTTCAATTATCACTGATATCTCCTGAGGATCTGAAGTAAATTTTCCATTTGAAGTAGAAGCCTTTACCTTAAAAGTGTAATTGCCAGGTTTTAAATTAGTATATGATGCATATCGCCTGCCTGAAGAAACATAATTCCATTCCTTTTCAAACCCTTCAAGGATGTAAGCATACCTGATTGTACCCGGCTCCTGATAATTAAGCGATGAAAACTCAAAACCTATTACAGTTTCTTTATAAGATAGCTGAATGGCGTTCGTTTTACTGATATTTTCTTTTAATACCTCGATGCCATTATAACTGGCTCCTGGCACTACAGATTCGTTTAGAATTTTGAGGTCAGTAATAACCACCTCAGACACTCTTTTTTCATCATTTATCCATTGCGGATAAAAGGTATCAAGGCCATCCATTCCTCCAAAGTACAATTTACCATCATTGGATTTATAGGAAGCTGACCAGTAATACTGATTATTTAGCAAGCCATCAACAGTATAGAAGTTTCTGATTTCTTCAGTTTTAGGATTCAACCTGGATAAGCCATAATCCGTACTCAACCAAATATCACCATCATTGTCCTGCTCTATACCAAAAATAATGGTATTACTAAGACCCTCATTGACTGAATAAGTGGAGAATTTCACTGAATCATCCTCTATTATCATCTTATTTAATCCTTGACCATAGGTTCCAAACCAAAGGTTATCTGCATTATCTTTTAAAACGGAAATCACGTAATCTCCACTGATAGAAGTAGGGATGGACTGATCATGCTCATATTTTTTCACAATTGTTTGTTCATCAAAACTGCCTGTTTTTGATTGCAAGTGGTACAGCCCGTTGCGAGTACCTACCCAAAGATTTGATTTATTTTCCATTAACAAACAACCCACATTGGTAATATTGACAGCTGGGTTATTTGACCTGAATGGAATATAAGTATCGTTGGACACATCATATTTTACCAGACCTCCTAAGGTTCCTATGAATAAGTCACCATTATTACTCTTCTCAATTGAAGACACAAAATTGCTTACTAACCCTTGTCGTTCCGGCCCAGCATGATTCTGAAAATCTACCTCTCCCTCTTCGGCACCAGATAGTATGTTCAACCCCAGTCCCCAGGTACCAATCCATAATCTATTGTCATTATCTCTTATGATAGAAGTAATAAAATCGCTGGAGATACTATTTTCCTGATCAGGTTTGTTTCTAAAATGTCTGAATTTTTCAGTACGCTTATTAAATCTGTTAAGTCCGCCACCCGCAGTTCCTATCCATAAGTATGTCTCATCTTCATAAATAGAATTTACTGTACTATAACTTAAAGAGTTTGGCTCATCTATAATATACTCAAAATGCTCCACTACATTCTGATTGCTATTGAAAAAATTGACACCTCCTCTTTCTGTTCCTATCCATATATTATCACCATCATCTAAGAGTAAACAATTGACAAAGTCGTTGCTTAAGCTGTATTTTACATTATACTCGTTTTTGTAATTTGAAAAGCTATTTTTATCAACATCTAAAACGCTTAATCCTCCTAAAGTAGCTAACCAAATCTTTCCTGAATTGTCCTCAATAATATCCATTACTGAGTTATGTATCAAGCTATTTGGGTTTGAGGGATTGCTTTTATATGAAATAAAACTATCAGAATCTTTATCGTACTTATTTAATCCAAATTCGGTACCAATCAACATCGCTCCATTACGACTTTCTATAATGCTTAAAACCTGATTAGAGCTTAGCCCCGAATTCATGTTCAGGTTGAAATACTTTAACGGGGAATTGTTTGAAGGGATAATAGTTATTCCGCCATTGGTGGCAATCCATATATTACTATCAGAATCAACTGTAATATCATGTATTATTGAACCACTTAAGTTATTATTTCCTAGACCAAAAGAATAACTTTTTAGTAATTGTAAATCGCCATTTTGATTGATAATCTTAAATATTATTAATCCAATTCCTGCACCTACCAGCAAGGTAGAGTCATTTTGTAAAACAACCGATCGAACTTCTGAATTACTCTCACCTTGAATTAAGTCATTATATTCTCTGCTTTCCTGAAATTTAGCCTGATTAATTAAGTAGGTTTGCAAACCCTGACTTGTACCCATCCAAAGATTTCCATAGGCATCTTCTGCCATTGAATAAATAAAATTATCTCTAAGTGAACCATTGGAAGAGGCAGCCTGATTGTCAAATATTTCAAAATTGTAGCCATCATATCGGCAAAGTCCATTCCAGGTTCCGAACCATAAGAAGCCCTGGCTATCCTGCAGCATGCAGTCTACCATATTTTGAGGTAAACCATCATTTATGGTTAAATGCTGAAAGCGTGTAGTTCTGGTTTGCGAGTATAAATTTGAGTTTAAGGATAAAAAAAAACCAATAAAAAGCGCACTACAAAGAGAAATTTTACGCTTAACCGTTGTTTTACACATATTTCTTATAGCTGAAAGCATACTACAATTTATTAAAATTCCATTAAAATAAATACATTCAATGAGCACTCAACAAGCGGACATCGAAAACACGCGGCATATTATTTTGTTCATCAGATAGGAAGGTAATTTCATACTTTTGTGCTTCAAGAGACAATGGCCAATCAATTTTGAATACTTCTTCTCCTCCTGAAGCTTGAAACTTTTTCAATAATTCTCCATTCACGAAAACCTGAAAAGACTCTCCTTTTCTCGCCATAATCCCAATTTGAAAATGACTTGCTTCCTTTTCTGGATCACGCAACTCATAGGAAAACCATCCTGTTCCACTTCTCCAATATTTTTCATCATTATACCCCATATAGGTCTTTTCACCTTTGAAGAAATGATCCGCTTCGGGCTGCTGCTCTCCCGGCTTCACATAATCAATAGTTATGGCTTTTAAGGCTAGTCTATCTTCTTCTTCCTTTTTTATTTCATTTTGAATTTTTTCCAATCCTAAAGAGTCAGTTACAGCCCAATACATCATGTAGCGTGCTTCATGAATTTGGTAGAATGGAACAAGTGAAAGATTATTATACTCTGGCGCATAATATTTACCTTTCAAAGAATATTGCATAGGAGCTACAGAATCTAGATTAATCAGTGATTCATCATTGCCTACTAAAACGGGAGCCTGATCGATAGGGTAAAAATCACCATCTGCAACATGTCCCATCCGGCTATCATCTGCCCAAAGTCCATCCAGATCCGTAGTGTCTGTTTTGGATGCCATTAAAATGGGACCACGCATGTATGCCGCCCAACTGCTGCCATCTGGCAAATACTCCAGACGAAGGCTCATGGGTAACGTAATACTCACTTTATCATCAATATTCCACTTTCTGTTTATTAGAAAGTAACCTTCTATTGTTTGAGCATCCGTTATTTCACCATTTACTTTTATGATAGCTTTTCCATTGATCCATTCAGGCTTTCTTATCTTCAAAGTGAATTCCTCTCGTGTTTTTATTTCTTTTATAGTAAGCTCAGTTATTTCTGAATATGGAAACTCCGTTTTCTGCTCAACTATGATTCCTTTTTCCTCCCAATTTAAAACAGATGGAATGAAAAGGTTAACAAGAATATCATTTCCCTGGTGTGCATAAATCATCTCCCCGTATTTTGTGTGGTTTTCCAGACCGGAACCAACACAGCACCACATTCCCTGGTGAGGTTGCGAATAGACACGGTAGTGTCTTGGTCTGGCAGGAGTAAAATAGACAAATCCGCCATCAGGATGTTGCGAAGAAAGTATGTGATTGTACAAGCCTCGCTCATAATAATCCATATATTTAGTTTCGCCCTTTTCTAAAAAAAGTAGATTAGAAAGCCTAAGCATATTATAAGTATTACAGGTTTCCGGCCCCTGCTCAGAGCTTATCATAGAGGAGAAATCATCGCTGTTGTGAAAATGCTCCCTAACACTATTACCTCCGAAAGCGACTGTTCTATTATTCACCACTGTGTTCCAAAAGAATGAAGCAGCTTTATTCCCATGTGTGGATGAATCGAGCCCGGCCACACGTTGATAGCCAATTACTTTCGGTATCTGTGTGTTTGCATGCATTCCTGTAAGTGAGTCTTGCTGATTCATTAAAGGGTTCAGTAATACTCGGTGAGATAGATTTTTCGCCATTTCTAAATATTTCTGCTCCCCTGTTTCAGCATATAAATCAGCAAAAACTTCATTTAAACCTCCATGCTCACTCTTAAGCATTTGCTGCAGTTGGTCTTCGCTTAATGAACCTGTTGTATTTAACCACCAATCGGAGAGTTTTATCCAAAGCGTTAAAGCTTTGTTATTTCCAGTGTATAAATAGGCATCCCTTAATCCTGCAAAAATTTTATGAATATTGTATAAGGGGACCCAGCCTCCATTTAATGAAAAATAGTCTGCCTGGATGTTACCATTCGCTATTTCATTCCAAATCCTGTCACTTTGAGGTACCCCTCCTACATAACCGTTTCCATTGGCTTGTTGACATTTCTCCAGCCAATCTATCATGTAATTGAGGCGCTCAAGCATCTGCTTATTTCCAGTTGCGGAATACATCATAGACAAAGCCGACAGGTAATGGCCTCCAATATGACCGTTTAACCCATCTCCTTCCCAATTACCATAAGCTGGTTTTACCGGCTCCAAACCAGCTTGTGTAAGATAAGGAGCCAGCAATCGATCCACATCCATTTCTAAAATATATTGCAAATCTGTTTGCTGAGCTTCATAAAAAGGGCCAGGAAGTAATTGAACCTGGCTTAAATGAAATGATTCGATAGGTGCTTTTTCCTGCACGGTAGGTTGGCACGCCCCGGCTACTACTAACAACAGAAAAATGAATTTAAACCTCATAATTTATTTTGTTAATTTCATCACAAATCCTCCATTAGGTTTTAAATCTACTTTATAAGAATTTTCAAGAAACAACTGCTCCTTTTTAAAATCTGGATGTGCATCTCCATCAGTAATCAGGTAACCATTATACCCTTCTAAAAATGTAATATCGAGGTTTAAGGATTTATCTACTGCTTCGCCATTTATGCCAGTGACATACCAGTTATCTCCTGACCTTCTGGCCAAAACCGCTAGTTTACCTGGATAACCTGTGATAAATTTGGTTTCATCCCATTTGATAGGAATCTGCGAAAGATAATCTTTTACATAATCCGGAACAGTGGCCATTCCCTCCGGAATTTCTGCCATATGCTGGATTCCAGAATGAAATAAAGTAGGTAAAGCTAGTTCAAAACCATTGGTAGTTTTCCTTTCTATGTTTGGAATCTTGCTAAAAACCATTGGCGTGAAATCCATAGGATCAAACACATTTCGTGTAAAAGGCAACATGGCAGAATGGTTAGCTTCCACATCAGCTACTTCTTGTGTGAAAGTAATGAATTCAAAGCCCTTAATAGCTTCCACTGTCATCAAATGAGGATAAGTTCTGTGCCATCCTCTCGGTAAAGTGGCACCATGAAAGTTAAGTAATAAATTATAATCTGCGGCATCTCTCATTATACCGTGGTAATAAGCAATCATACTCCGGCCGTCTCCTCCAAAAAAATCAACTTTAATGCCTTTAACACCCATTTCCTGTAGCATAGAAAATTCTTTCTTCCGCTGCTCACTGGTTAATAAAGCACTTTTTGGTGTATAGGGTGTTGTATTCCATTCTCCTGCTGAATTATACCATAAGAGAATGCCCACTCCCTTTTCTTCGCCATATTTCACCAGCTCCTTCACTTTTTCAATCCCAATTCTGGTATCCCAGTCGGCATCAATTAAGCAATATTTCCAATTCATATCAGCTGCATAGTCAATAAATTCAAGAGTGGTTTCGTAATTCACAGAATTATCTTTCAATACTGCCCAGCTCCAACTTGCGTAGCCCGGCTGAACAAATGATTCATCCATATCAATGGCTGGATCTGCTAAATCAGTGCCTAGGCTAGACTCCACAATTGTGGATAAGCTACCTATTGTAACTACTCTCCAGGGACTTTTCCATTCGCTGTTGGATTGCGGTAAATGCCCTTTTCCAGTAAACACTTCTTTATCAGAAGGAAAACTGAGTTTCATTTCAGCAGTATTTGGAACTGATTTTAGCCTACTTCCACAGTAATTACCCTGCAATCCTGCTTCAGTGATTAGCACCCAATGATTATTTTCAGATTGAAATAGAGCCGGATAAACCCATCCTGCATTTAAAGGAGATGGTGTCCCAATAGGAATTCCTTGCTCATATGCTTCTTCATAAGATGGGTTTGTAGATTGCCATCCTGTTTTGGCTACTGACATCGATTGAACAAACATTTTGGTATTTTCCGTAAAGTGAAAAGTAGTGTTTTCTTGCTTCACCACTTGTTGGATATTATCTTTGTTTTCAAATAAATACCTGAAGGCAAAACCATCATCTGAAACTCTGAACTGAATCGATATAGTTAACCCGTCTGAATTCTTAAACTGAAAGGTTTGCTCATTAGCTTCGTAGTCAATTTGAGATTTTTTTCCATGATACAATTTGTATGAATCAGCTACTTCTTTTACCTCTGAAGCATCTTCTAATGACAATTGAGAAGAGAAAGATGTATGTTCCATTTCCACACCTAAAGAGGACTGCTTTAGAACCAGCGTACCATTTCTAGATACCTGGTAGGTTGGCACTCCTTCTTCAGTTAACTTAAATGACACACTCAGCTGTTCGTCTGGACTTTTTATTTCATAATTATCATCTACTTTACCGCAGGAATTAATCACAATTAAAATAATCAGACAACTGCAAATATACTTTAAGCTTTTTTGAAACGAATTCATCTTTCTCCCTAATTATTTACCGTTAAAAAATATCATTACAGCTATCACAATGGCAATAATTAGAATAGATGCTACAATATCTTTCCAATTATAACTCATTTTATTTTCTCTAATATCTTCTTCAGATAAGGTACCATAAGTCAAGCCTGAAATTTTTACTGGATCTGGTCTTTCTGATATTAAGCTGATCACAATGGTGAAAACAATACAGATCAAGAAAAACCAAGCTCCGAAAGTAAGGAAGTTCACACTTCCAATGGTATGTAGCACCGATCCAGGAGTTAAACTACTCTGAACTAATTCCAGAATAATACGAAAAGCTCCTACTATAAAACCTAGTACTAAAGTAAGATAGGCAGCTTTTGCATTAATTCTCTTGTAAAAAATACCTAATAAAAATACTGCAGTGATCGGAGGTGCTATGTAAGCCTGCACCTTTTGTAAATATTCATATAGCACCCCGGAAATATTCTGCATAATAGGAATCCATACAATCCCTAAAATTACTACTACTAAGGTCGCAATTCTTCCCGTGGTTACTAACTTTTTCTCGGAAGTATTAGGTCGCAATTTCTTATAAATATCTACTGTAAATAGTGTGGAACAAGAGTTAAAAACAGAAGCCAATGAACTCATTAAAGCAGCCAATAAACCCGCAGCAACAAGTCCTCTTAGTCCGGAAGGCAATAAATTACTCATCAATACAGGGAAAGCCTGATCAGGCGAGTCATAATTCAAAAGACCTTTTTGCTTTAAGGTTACTGCTATAATGCCTGGTACTAGAAATAAGAATACAGGTAATAATTTCAAAAATGCACCAAAAATTGCTCCTCTTCTACCCGCTTTGATGTTTTTGGCTGTTAATGTTCTTTGTACTATGTATTGATCGGTACACCAATACCATACCCCCACAATAGTACTAGTTATTAATAAACTAGGCCAGGGGAAATCAGGATCTGTGGTGGGTCTCCACATGTTGAAATACTCTGGTCCTAAAGTAGCTTTCATTTCGTCCCATCCGCCAACATATTCAAGGCCAATAAAGGTTAAAGCTGCGGCACCAAAAACCAGCACAATGGCCTGTAATGTTTCAGTATAAACAACAGCACGCATTCCACCGAAAATGGTGTAAAGACCTGTAAGGATGACCGTGGCGATTGCTCCTACCCAGAAATTAATTCCCAAAAGTGCAGATACAACTACACCACCTGCGTAAATTGTAACAGAAATCTTGGTAATTACATACGCTACTAAAGAAACCACCGACAAAAACCATCTGGATTTGGCATTAAAGCGTTTCTCCAAAAATTCTGGCATTGTAAAAACGCCACTTCTTGCATAAAAAGGCAGAAATACCCATCCTAATATAAGTACTACCCAGGCTTGTATTTCATAAATTAGCATAGGGATTTTACCCCCGGCACCAGCACCCGCTAAACCCACCACGTGTTCTGAGCCAATATTAGAGGCAAAAATTGATGCCCCTACCACGAACCACCCTACATTTCTTCCAGCAAGGAAATAATCTTCTGTATTATCATTTTTCTTTAATATTACCCAAATAGCCACCCCAAAAAGTATGGCAAAATAGATAACAATAAATACCCAATCTAAACTATCTAGCTGCTTCATAAATTAACTGTTTGATTTTTTGTGGTCCTCTAAGAATTTAGCAAGACCGCTCTCCGTTAAAGGGTGATTTAGTAAACTGGTAATGACATTTAATGGACAAGTTACCACATCAGCACCTGCCTCGGCACATTGAATTAAATGCATTGTATGTCTGACAGAAGCTGCCAGAACTTCTGTTTCGTATCCGTAGTTCTGATAGATTACAATAATTTGCTCAATTAAGGCCATACCATCGTGAGAAATATCATCTAATCGGCCAATAAAAGGTGAAACATAGCTTGCTCCTGCCTTTGCGGCTAAAAGTGCCTGCCCTGCACTGAAAATCAGTGTGCAATTGGTTCTGATCCCTTCGACTGTAAACTGCTTTATGGCTTTAATTCCTTCTTTAATCATAGGGACTTTTACCACGATTTTATCGTCTAATTTAGCTAATTCCCGCCCTTCTCGCATGATGCCCTCATAATCGGTAGCGATAACTTCAGCACTCACATTGGCTTCTACAATATCACAAATTGCTTTATAGTGGGCATTTACTTTTTCAAAGCCAGAAATTCCTTCCTTGGCCATTAAGGAAGGGTTGGTTGTTACTCCATCCAGCACTCCTAATTCGTAGGCTTCTTTAATATCTTTCAAATTGGCCGTATCAATAAAAAACTTCATTATAGATTTAATTTTTTGTAAAAAACTTTCACTTTTTTATAAATTTCTTCTGCTGTAAAACCGAATTTCTGATCGAGCACTTCAGCAGGAGCAGAGTACCCAAAATGATCTAATCCTATTACTTCACCATTCCAGCCTACTAAGGATTCTAATGTAGTAGGCAGACCTGCTGTAAGCCCAATAAAGAATTTACCTGAATCCATTACGCTCTTCTGATAATTTTGAGACTGACTTCTAAAAAGACCCTCAGAAGGCACTGAAACTATATCTACAGAAATGCCATCTTTTTCCAGCAAATCGCTGGATTCAAAAAGGGTACTGACTTCTGAACCATTACCTAAAAGAATAATTTTAGCATCCTTGCCTTCCTTCACCACATAAGCTCCTTTTCTGGCTCCTTGGGCTTGAGTATATCTATCGGCATGTGGTAAATCCTTTATGGCCTGACGAGATAAGATTAAACCGGTAGGCGTATGGGTATTTTCCAAGGCCATTTGCCATGCCACTGTAGTTTCATGGGCATCGGCTGGTCTTAAAGCAAGAAAACTTCTATTTCCTGAGTGATTTTTGAGCTTTTCCATTAACCTGATCTGTGCCTCTTGCTCAATAGGTTGATGAGTTGGTCCATCCTCTCCTACACGGAATGCGTCATGTGTCCATAAGTAAATCACTGGCAACTCCATTAATGCCGAAAGCCTTAATGCCGGCTTCTGATAATCAGAAAAGATAAAGAATGTTCCTACCACAGGAATAACTCCTCCATGTAAAGCCATTCCGTTAGCCATAGCTGCCATAGAAAATTCGGCTACACCAGCCTGTAAGAAATTCCCTTTGAAATTATGGTGACTAAACGAGCTGGTTTTTTTCAGAAAGCCATCTGTTTTATCGCTATTACTTAGATCAGCTGAGGCTACAATCAGGTTTTCCACTTTATCGGCCAATTCAGCTAATACTACAGAAGAAGCATCTCTTGACGCTGAATTTGCTTTCTGAATAATTTTAGAATAATCAACTGATGGCGTTTTACCACTCAGAAAAACGTCTAGTTTGCTAGCCAAAGTAGAATTATCCTTTCTCCAGGTTGCTTCAGCTTCTTTTGCTAGAGTAGCCTCTTTACGCTTCCGCTCTAAAATGCTCTGGTAATGCTTATTTACCTCCTCACTTACTACAAATGAATCTTTGGGATCTGCTCCTAAGTTAGCCAATGTTTTCTCAAATGAAGCCCCTGTTTTGCCCACAGGTTTACCATGGAGTTCTACAGCTCCTTCAAAAGAATTTCCGTTTTCATCCACACAACCTTTGCCCATAGTGGTTTTGCCAATGATCAATACAGGTTTCTCCTTTTCATGATTCGCATCAGTTAAAGCTTTTCTGATTTCATCATGGTTATGTCCATGGATAGTGACCACCTTCCAACCCCAGGCTTCGTATTTTTTTGCTGTATCTTCACTGGTCACATCTTCCGTTTTGGTAGAAAGCTGCACATCATTGGAGTCGAAAAACATTACCAAATTATTCAGCCCAAGGAAACCGGCAATCCTGCCCACACCCTGGGATATTTCCTCCTGAATACCACCATCAGAAATGTAAGTGTAAATGGTATGATCCATCCAGCTACCGAAGCGTTCTGCTAAGAATTTTGCAGCCAGAGCGGCTCCTATTGCCATTGCGTGGCCCTGACCAAGCGGACCTGAGGTATTTTCTATTCCTCTTTCTTTATCAACCTCAGGATGACCGGGAGTAATGGAGCCCCACTGCCTGAAGTTCTGCAAATCATATTTGCTATAAAAGCCCAATAAATGAAGTTGACTATACAACATGGCTGATAAATGGCCTGGATCCAGAAAGAACCTGTCCCTGTTATGCCAAGTCATATCATCCGGATCAAATTTTAAAAATTCGCTGTACAAAATATGCATGAAATCTGCACCACCCATGGGGCCTCCAGGGTGCCCAGACTGTGCTTTTTCTACCATAGCTACAGATAAATAGCGAATGGCATCAGCACATAGTAAGTCTATTTTTTCATCCATTACAACTGATTTTGAAAGAGTTGATAATATACTTCGTTGTGTCTCAATGTCTCTTTAAAGCTTCTGATTCGTGTTTCATCATCTATCACTACAGTTTCTATACCAGCCATTTCTGCAAAATTTTCGAAAATTTCCGTTGGTAAAGATTTGCTAAAGACGGTATGATGCGCACCACCTCCATAAATCCAGGCTGCAGCTGCAATTTTTAAGGAAGGCTTTGCTTCCCATAGCACTCTCGCAACTGGTAAATTAGGCAAATCATGCTCTGGACTTACTGCTTCTACTTCATTGATGAGTAGACGAAACCTGTTTCCCATGTCAATTAGGGAAACATTTACCGCAGGACCCGATGCCACATTGAAAACCAATCTAGCAGGATCGTCTTTGCCTCCGATTGATAATGGATGCACTTCGCATGATGGTTTATTTGAGGCAATAGAAGGGCAAATTTCTAACATGTGTGAACCTAGCACCCTTGATTTATCTTTGCCAAAATCATAGGTATAATCTTCCATAAATGAAGTGCCGCCGGCTAAACCTTGCTCCATTACTTTGGAGGCACGTAGCAAAGCAGCAGTTTTCCAATCGCCTTCTGCTCCAAAACCATAACCTGCTTCCATTAACCTTTGAGTGGCTATACCTGGCAATTGAGCAAAGCCATGTAAATCTTCAAAAGTGTCCGTGTAAGCTTCAAAACCACCATCTTCTAAAAAGGCTTTTAATCCCAATTCTATTTTGGCAGCATCTCTTAGGCTCTTACCATTCAAAGTTTCCTTATCAATAGTATAAGAATCGCTATAAACCTGTACCAAATCATCAATTTGCTGATCAGTAACCTTATCTAAAAACTTCACTACATCTCCTATACCATAACCATTTACAGAAAAACCAAATCGCATTTGCGCTTCTACTTTGTCTCCTTCTGTTACAGCTACCTGGCGCATATTATCTCCAATTCTTGCAACTTTCATGGTTTGAAAGGTATGCCATCCAGCAGCAGCTCTTGTCCAATAACCTAGTTCCTTAACTGCTTCTTCATCTTTCCAATGACCAACTACTACCTTTCTGTTTTTTCTAAGGCGAGTCATCATAAAACCAAATTCACGGTCACCATGTGCCGATTGGTTCTCATTCATAAAGTCCATGTCAATTTCATTCCATGGAATTGCATCATTATATTGCGTATGGAAATGTGCGAGTGGCTTCTGCAGCAATTGCAAGCCTTTAATCCACATTTTGGCAGGGGAAAAAGTATGCATCCATACTACCATTCCAATACAATTTTCTTGCGTGTTGGCTTCCTGGCATACTTTGTAAATTTCATCAGAAGTAGTAGACAACCCTTTATAAACTATTTTTACTGGAATATCCTTGCTGGCATCCAGCGCCTTTGCTATTTCTTTAGAATGATTCGCAACATTTTTTAAAGTTTCTTCTCCGTATAGATGCTGACTGCCCGTTACAAACCAAACCTCATAATTTTTAATATCTCTCATTGTTGTTATTAATTTTGACCGTAGTATGAATTTTTTCCATGTTTTCTCTCGTAGTGCTTCTTTATCAAAGCATCTTTTAATCGTGGAGCATCAGGATTAATTTGCAGACTGATGTATGCCATTTTCCCCAATTCCTCTAATACTTTACTATTGTAAACCGCTTTTTGGGCATTTTTACCCCAGGTAAAAGGTCCATGATTGCCTATCAGCACCATCTCCACTTCTTTGTAGGATAGCTTTTTAGCGGCAAAGCAGTCTAGAATCTGTTGTCCGGTATTGTGCTCATAATCTCCCTGGATAAGCTCATCACTCATCGGTGGTGCACATGGAATATCCTCTGTAAGATGATCTGCATGAGTAGTTCCCATAATAGGAATATCTCTCTGCGACTGTGCCCATGCTACGGAATATGTAGCGTGAGTATGTGAAATACCACCTATTTCCGGCCAATTCTTGTATAAAAAGGCATGAGTTTTGGTATCAGATGAAGGTCTCATATCACCTTCAATCACCTTATTATCCAAATCTAGGATAACAATATCTTCCTCTTTCAAAACCTCGTAAGGCACCCCACTTGGCTTAATGGCAAATACACCTTTTTCCCTATCTACACAACTCACATTGCCGAATGTATAAATGACGAGGTCAAGCTTCGGAAGCATCATATTGGCATCGTAGCATTCTTTTTTTAAAGCTTTGTGTTCAGACATAATATTTATTTATCTAATGTTGATTTTTCTATATAGGAACCAAAAGATCTGTATTTGGCGAACTGCTTTTCGTAGTAGCCAACATGTTCTTTTATTGGTAGATAGGTTTTATCAAAGCCATTGCCCATCATTTCTGAGGCTTTACTAACTGATGGATAAATACCAGAGGCCACAGCTGCATACATGGCAGCTCCCAAAGCGGGTGCTTGTTCTGACACTGCTATTTTAATAGGTCTGTCCAAAACATCAGCCAACGTTTGCATAATGAAACGTGATTTTTTGGCGACTCCTCCTATACCTACAACAGATTTAATGGACACTCCTTCCTCTTCAAATCTACTGATGATTTCTTTCGCTCCATAGCAAATTGATTCCACCAATGCACGGAAAATCACAGGTGCTTTCGTTCCCAGGCTCAGGTTCATGATAGCGCCTCTTAATTCCTGGTTAGCATCTGGAGTTCTTCTACCGTTCACCCAGTCCAAAGCTATAGGTGAAGTGTCGGTCATCGGAGTCTTCTCTGCGTCATCAGAGAGATCCGCAATCATCTTGTCTTTAAAGAATTGCAATTGTTCGGCTGTGATAGGCAAATCTGTCTCTAAAAGTTTGTTAAGTGGCCACGAAAGCACATCAATATACCAGGCCAGCAAGTCACCAAAAGCCGACTGCCCAGCTTCCAAACCTATCATTCCAGGAATTACTGAGCCATCTACTTGACCACAAATTCCTTTCACAGTATTTTTTCCTATAATCTCAGAGGGAGAAACAATAATGTCGCAAGTTGATGTACCCATAACTCGTACTAAAGTATTCTCCTTTACTTCAGCACCTACTGCACCTGCATGGGCATCAAACGTTCCTACAGCAACTACGCACTCTGTTGAAAGCCCAAGTTTGCTAGCCCATTCCGCATTCAGTTTACCTGCGGGTTGGTCAGAGGTGTAAGTCTCAGTGTATAGATTCTTCTTTACTTTTACGAGATAAGGGTTCAAGGCTTCAAAAAAGGCATCCTCTGGCAAGCCTCCCCAGCTCTCGTGCCATAAAGCTTTATGACCTGCAGCACATCGACTCCTTTTAAATTCAGACAAATCGTTATCTCCTGTAAGCAGATATGTCATGTAATCGCAATGCTCCATCCATGAATAAGCTGCATTTTTTACTTCCTCATCTTCTCTGGCTATATGCAGTATTTTAGCCCAAAACCACTCGGAAGAATAAATTCCACCTACATACTGCATGTAATTAGGCCCATCCCAACCAGCAGCTAAGTGATTCATTTCTTCTGCTTCTTTAACAGAGGTGTGATCTTTCCACAGCACCATCATGGCATTTGGATTCTCTTCAAAACCACTTTGCAGAGCGAGCGATTCTCCTTTCTCATTTACAGGCAAAGGTGAAGAACCAGTAGTATCAATACAAATACCTTTTATAAGCGATGGATCAATACCTGAATCTTCCAACACTCCTTTAATAGTATTCTCTGTTCCTTCTATATGGTCCAGGGGATGTTGACGAAAACGATTGCATTCGGAATCACAAAATTTCCTATTCTTCCATCTTTTATACCAACTCACTCGGCCGGCTATGGTGCTTCCGTTTTCAGTATCTACCAGCACTGCACGTACGGAGTCAGTACCGAAATCTAAACCTATGACATATTTTTTACTCATATTTTTTTATTTTCACCCTGTCAAGCAGAGCTCTATATATTTGTATTTCAATTAGTTAAATATCAACCTTTATTTTGTTCGTCAATATGACGCTTAATATTAATCGTCAATATAACAGTTATTTATTTTTATTTAAAATTCTGGTCGTTATTTTTACAAAAAAATAAAAGCTTTATGCCTGAAGTCAAAAATTCTGCGGTGAGTAGTAGCTATAAAAACAAAGAGCCAATTTTACTGGCAGTTGACTGCATAATCTTTGGTTTTGACAATGAAGGACTGAAACTGTTGATTTTTAAAAGAGAATTTGAGCCTCTGGCTGGACATTGGTCTCTAATCGGCACCTTTGTGAATAAAGATGAAGATGTTGAAGATGCCGCTTACAAAGTTCTAAAAGAAACCACAGGACTGGAATCTCTGTTTGTGGAGCAATTGCATGCCTTCGGACGCATTAATCGTGATAAAGGTGATCGGGTAGTTTCTATTGCATATTGGAGCCTCATTAAATTGAATGATGATAATAGAAACCTGAATGTAGAGAATCATGAAGCACGCTGGGTAGATTTCCAAGAAGTACCTAAATTGATTCTGGATCACAACGAAATGGTTAATATTGCCTTGAAAACATTGAGGGAAAGAGCACGTTTCAGACCCATCGGGTTTGAATTACTTCCTGATAAATTTACATTACCACAGTTATTGAACTTGTACGAAGCTATTTATCAAACAAAATTTGATGACAGGAATTTCAGAAGGAAAATAACAAAGACAGGATTACTCATCAAGCTTGACGAAAAAGATAAATCTACCTCAAAGCGAGGAGCGCTTTTATACAAGTTTGATTACCAACAGTACGACAAGCTATCTAAGGATGGCTATTTATTTGAATTGTAAAATCAGAACATGAACCACAAAATAGGACTACTTTTTGATATGGATGGCGTAATTGCTCATACCAATCCTCATCACAAATCTGTGATCAAAGACTTTTGCAAAAAATACGATATAGATGTTACAGATGAATTTTTGGAGCAAAAAGTATATGGCAGAACCAACAAGGAATGGATTCCTGAAGTTTTTGGCCATATTGAAGAAAGCAGAATTGAAAGCCTTGCTGACGAGAAAGAGTCCCTTTTCAGAGAGCAATATAAGTCGGATTTGAAACCAGTAAATGGTTTACTTCCATTTTTAGAAGCGATGAAGGCCGAAAATGTCCCTATGGTAGTGGGTACCTCAGCGCCTTACGAAAATGCAGATTTCATTTTAAGCGGATTAGAAATTCAGGGTTATTTTGCTGCTATACTAAGTTCAGCTGATGTGACTGTGGGAAAGCCGCATCCTGAAATCTACCTGAAAGCTGCGAAAGCCATAAATCTGGATCCAACGAAATGCGTAGTGCTTGAAGATTCTCTAGCTGGTGTAAAAGCGGGTAAAGCTGCAGGATCAAAAGTGATTGGCATTACTACTACCCATACCGTAGAAGAATTAAAGGACTGTGATTTAGTAATTTCAGATTTTAATAATCTTCGCTACACAGATATCAAAGCCTTATTTTAAGCTCTTTAGGTAAAGTCGCTCTACTTTTTCACGAGCCCAGGGCGTTTTTCTCAAGAAAGTGAGACTAGATTTAATGGAAGGATTAGTATTAAAACTATTGATTCTGATTCTATCACCAAGTTCATCCCAGCCATAGACTTCAACTAAATGCTCTAAAATAGCTTTTAGCGTTACTCCATGTAGCGGATTATTGGGCTGTTGTTCAGGCATTTGATAATATGTGTAATGAATAAAAAAGAGGCTGACAATATCAGCCTCTTCAAATTTATATATTTACTTATGATTTCTTAAAGTAAATCATTGGTTTTTCTAACAGCATCTGCACTTTCAGTCAGTTTTGACTTCTCAGCATCATCTAATTCAATTTCTACAATCTGCTCAATACCATTTTTACCAATTATGGCTGGTGCACCAAGGCAAATATCATTTAGACCATACTGACCTTCTAAAAATACTGAACAAGGAAACATTTTTTTGCTATCTAAGGCGATCGCCTGAACCATTGCTGAAACAGCCGCTCCTGGAGCGTACCATGCCGAAGTACCCAAAAGCTTGGTTAAAGTAGCACCACCTACTTTAGTTTCTTCCATTACATAATTCAGTTTATCTTCATTTAAAAACTTAGAAACCGGTACGCTATTTCTAGTAGCTAATCTTGTTAAGGGAATCATTCCAGTATCGCTGTGTCCACCAATTACCATTCCATCAACATCTGATGCTGGGCAATCTAAAGCCTCAGCTAATCTGTATTTGAAACGAGCTGAGTCCAAAGCACCACCCATACCGATGATTTTATTTTTAGCTAAACCAGTAGCTTTGTGAGTAAGGTAGGTCATTGTGTCCATGGGATTAGATACCACAATAACAATCACATTTGGTGAATGCTTAATTAAATTTTCAGCCACGGATTTTACGATCCCGGCATTGGTAGAAATAAGCTCTTCGCGCGTCATACCAGGTTTTCTTGGAATACCAGAAGTAATTACAGCAACATCACTATCTGCTGTTTTGGAATAGTCGTTGGTTACTCCTGTTATTTTGGTATCAAAGCTGTTTAAAGAAGCAGTTTGCATTAAATCCATGGCTTTACCTTCTGCAAAACCTTCTTTAATATCAACTAAAACTACTTCTGCAGCAAAGTTTTTTATTGCAATGTATTCTGCACAACTGGCACCTACTGCTCCTGCTCCTACTACGGTAACTTTCATTTTATATAATTTATAAGTTAAACAATCAATTATTTCTTTTCAAAATTACAAAAAAGTTCATCTACCCATTACTATTTTACATGAATAGTTTTTTGCTCCTGTTACTGTCAATTATTAAATACTAGAAAAATCACTAGTTTGTTACTTTTCCATAAACATGACCTAAATCGAAAAAGCCGAAATTGTTCTTGTAAGATGAAAAAAGTCGACTCATATAGTCATTTTGTTGTTTTAAATACGATTCTAAAATTTTAGCTTTTGTCTTGGGGTGATGATCAAAAATTTCGAAAATATTAATTTGTGGAATCACATAAATTTTCGCTACTTCACTCGAAACAACAGAATTATATATTCTTTTAGCATCTGGAACCAAAGCATTATCTCCAAATGATTTATTCCTGTGTAGCGTTCCTAAATCCTCAAATCTATCTTTGATATCTATGCTTAATGTAATTTCACCTTCTTTTAATAAATACAATGCATGACTGGGATCTCCACGAAAAAAAACAGCTTCATTTTCTTTGTAATTCCGCAGATGCATGGAAGGTATAAAATAAGAAAGCTGTTCAAAAGAAAGTTTTTCAAACAATGTTATCCCTTTCAAGAACTGGAAGAATTCTATTTCCCTTTCTGTATATGATCTCTTAAATGGATTAATTAATTTCATTCATTACATTTTATAGTATTCTAATCGCAATATAGCTGATGTTTGTTTTGTAACCTTAAAATTTTCAGAAACCCTATTATTTAAAAGCCAAACAATTTCTCCGTCAGATTCCAGTACAAGGTATTTTTCCTTATCTGGAACTGAGATTTTATCATCAATTAAAATATCACTTACTTTCTTGTTACCCTTCATCCCTAAAGGCTTCATTTTATCACCTTCTTTCCAAGTTCTAAGAATTACAGGATTCTTTATTAATCCATAATCTACTATGGCCACATTTGAGGGAATAGAATTCTTAAAATTTATCGACTCTATTAATTCCCACTTCAATTGAAATTCTTCTCTTCCAGCGCTCAGCATTATAGCACCTTTTTTATTTTCAAAATTTAAAGATGTAAAGACTTGCATCTTTTCAGCTTTAGGTTTTAAAATCAAATTATCCCTGTCTACTATTAATGTAAATTTCCTACTTTCGAGATATGCGCCAGACTGATCAAATGAAAAAGCTGACAGTTGCTGGTAAGTGAATTGGTAAGAATCTAAGAACTCCGCCAGATACACTTGACCAAATTCCAATTTCAATAAGTTCTTACTTATAGTGATCTCTTCATTTTTGAATTTTACAAATCCCTTTGTTAAATCACTCATTTTACTGTCGAAAGCCGCCTCAACAGCCCTTAATTTAAGGGAAGAGATTTTGAATCCTTCGAAAAGACTAGGGTTTTGTTTCCTTAACCGAGGAATAATATGATGCCTTACTTCATTTCTTTTATATGCATCTGAATGATTTGATATGTCTTCTCTCCAACTTAAGTCATTTTTTTTTGCATAATCAAGAATGGACGTCTTATCTGTAAATAATAATGGTCTTGCAACATTCTCTGATAATGGTAAAATACCTCTAACTCCTCTAATTCCTGTACCTCGTGTGAGGTTTAAAATCACTGTTTCAAAGGAATCTTCCGCATGATGGGCAGTTAGTAACTTTGTGTAACTGTGTGACTTTAGTAAATGATTGAACCAGGTATACCGTAGCTCTCTGGCCTGCATCTGTGTAGACCCCTGGTTATTTTGCCCCTTCTGTATATGCACACGTTTAACATGGAAATTCACATTTAATTGTTCTGCTAAATCTTCAACAAATTTCTGATCTAATTCTGAATCATTTCCCCTCAATTGAAAATTCATATGAGCTAATGAAAATTTGAAACCCGTTTGATGTAAAAGATAAGATAAAACCACAGAATCTACTCCCCCACTTATGGCTAGTAGCAAATGATCTTCCTTTTTAAATAGCTTTTCCTGGTCAATAAAATCTAAAAATGAATCTGTTAGCATAATTCTTTGTTAAAATCTGTAGTTTTGCACAGATTTTGCTACATGCAATCAAAAGTAAAAGTATGAAGTTCCACCGAATAATATTATTAAGCTTACTATTAATCTCCTCTTTTTCTCTATACGCACAACGAAATGGAGTTAAATATGGCTCTGAAGGCTACTCAGAGGTAGTGAATAGCAATAAAGGAAAAGACAGATTTACTCGCTTGGTGAAAAATGTTTGGTTCGATATTAAAGAAAAAGACACTTATATAACAGGGGATTCATCCCTTTACTATGATAAACAGGGTATAATGATTGTCTTTGGCAATGTCCGGATTAAAAAGGGAGATTCCGTTAATATTACAGCCAAAAGGTTAAATTATTATATGAAAGATAATAAGGCCGAATTAAGAAATGATGTAGTTTATACTGACAATAGAATACGACTTACCACGAACTATCTGGACTATTTCACCAACTCTGAGGATGCTCAATTTTATAATGGTGGAACTATTGTTGATGGTGAAACCACCCTCAAAGCCCAGGATGCCTACGTGGTGAATGCTGAAAATCTTATAAAATTTTATACTGATGTTAAATTAAAAACCCCTGAGTATGACTTGCAAACTGACACACTTTTTTATGACCAGATAACAAAGATTGCGACAACCTATGGACCCACAAAAACAATCATGAAAGATGGTGAAGTGGTAGATGCCAAAGAGGGAGGTATTTTTTATACTGACTCGAAGCAGGTTAAATATATTTCAGGTAAAATAACCACGGAAAATTACGACATCTTTGGAGATGACTTGTTCTTTGATGACTTAAAACAAGAATCACGCGCTAGTGGAAATGTAAAAGTAGTTTCGGAAAAGGATAATATCATTATTCTTGGAGATGAAGCTACTACTAAAGAGGAATCCGGCATTACAAAAATATGGGGAAATCCGGTTATGAAGCAGATGGTTGAAAATGACACGCTTTATATGACAGCAGATACCTTAATTTCTATTGACTCCAAAGTTGACTCATTAAGCAGGCTTTTAGCCTACAATAATGTTAAGATTTTTAAGCAAGATATGCAAGGTGTGGCCGATTCCATGGCTTACATGATGTTAGATTCTGTTATTTTCCTATACGATGAACCTGTATTATGGAGTGATGGCAATCAAATTACAGCCGATACAGTTTCAATTGAAATGAAAAATGGTAAAGTAGACCAGATGAAAATGAAAAGTAGGGCATTTACCATCAATCAGGATACAGTGCTCAATTTCAATCAAATAAAGGGCAGAAATATGACTGCCTTCTTCAAGGATGATGAAATGGACAAGATTATGGTGTACGGAAACGGAGAAAGCATCTATTTTGCCATTGACGAAGAGAAACTTACGCTCACTGGTATGAATAAAATATTATGTGCCAA
Source organism: uncultured Cytophagales bacterium (assembly GCA_963803685.1). GTDB lineage: Bacteria > Bacteroidota > Bacteroidia > Cytophagales > Cyclobacteriaceae > Marivirga. The sequence continues at coordinate 3,434,760 of CAWDNW010000001.1, read as the reverse complement.
CATGAAAATTCAATTTATGGAAGGCCAAATGAATGATATAACTTTTTATAAAGATCCAGAAGGAAGATTTATTCCACCGCATGAAATAGAAGAGCCCGAAACAAGACTCAAAGATTTTACATGGCAAATTGAAAGAAAGCCTGATTTAATAGATGTTTTGGGGAAATACGCCCCTTTGCAATTGCAGGAAGAAAATGATGAATTGCCAAAAACTGAATTGCCTGATCCTACTAAATTATCCAAAGAGATAAATAAAATCCCTTCAAACGAACAAGAAAAGTAAATATTATTTACTGTCTAATATTTTTAATGAATATAGTTGGCATTTCTAATTTATTTATTATATTTTTATCTAATAAATACTTGAATCAATGCTAAAACAGTAAATGAAGTTCTTTCTTACCATCATGATGATTTTATGGATAAGCAATTCTAGCTTTGCTCAGGATTTCTCTGTGGTAAATGTAGAATCTTCACTCCTGGTTCCTCACCAAAATTCTGTCATAAGTACTTTTTCTATTAAGAATTATACCAATTACAATAAATCTTTTACTGTTTCGCTTAAAGGTTCCTTCTCCTTCGGAGGTAGCACCGCCATAATTTGTTATAACGAAAACTGCGTAAATAATGACTTAGAGATACAAGTTGGACCCAATCAAACTTCTGAAAATATTGCACTAGAGTTTACAGGAGGTCTTTCCAGTTATAAAAGTACTATTCAACTGGAAGTAAATGATGAAGAAAATTCAAATAGTATTACAAAAGATATATTTATTGAAGTAACCGACAGAAAACAGGACGACATATTTTACAGTAAGGATGATATATTGATTAGCAACTTTTATCCTAATCCTGCCATCAAGTTTGCTAATATGGAGTATAAATTAAAGCCTTATCAATCAGATGCAAAAATCATTTTGCAAAACATATTAGGCAGTCAAGTCAAAGAATACATACTTGACCCTCGGGAAAATAAGCTGCGCTTACTGACTGAAAGCATGAGCCCCGGCATCTATTTTTATACCCTATTCATTAATGAGGAAGGTTTAGCTACCCGAAAATTAATTGTAAAAAGATAAAACTCTATCCAATCTTTTAATATCCTTTTCGTTTCAAAATAAATTGTTCATTCCATAAAACAAATGTATCTTTGCACCCTTATGCATATTTTGAAAAAGAATATACTTTTATTGTTAATTATAGTCATCAGTTTAAGCTCTTGCGGTGACTTTAGAAAAATCCAGAAAAGTGATGACTGGAAAATGAAATACGAAGCGGCAATCAAATATTATGAAGAAGCTGATTATTACAGATCTTCGATTTTATTTGAGCAAATATTGCCTATTATTAAAGGCTCTACTGAGGCTGAAAAAGCAAATTTTCTATATGCATATACTTATTACTACCAGGAGCAATATCTATTAGCTTCACATTATTTTAAAACATTTTACGATACCTATAACAGAAGTGAATATGCACAAGAAGCAAGATTTATGTTTGGGTATTCGTTATACCAGGAGTCTCCAAGATATAACTTAGAGCAAACAAGTACCAAAGAGGCTATCGTAGCTCTGCAAAGCTTTATCAACAGGTATACTGATTCAGAATTTGTACCCAAAGCAACTGCTGCCCTAGATGATTTACAGGTTAAACTGGAAAAAAAGGCTTACGAGAAAGCTTTATTATACTATAAATTAAGAAAATTTCAGTCTGGACCATTTTTGAAAGCAGCAATTGTTCAATTTGATAATTTTCAGAACGACTACCCTGATAGCGATTACATTGAAGAAATAAGATATTATGAAATTGAAGCTAAATACAAATTGGCTGAAGTGAGTATTCCGTCACTAAAAAAAGAACGTTATTCAGAAACTATTCAGTTCTATCAGGACTTTATAGATACTTATGAAACCAGCGAATATATGAGAAGCGCTGAAAAAATATACGAAGACTCAACAAACGAAATAAGAAAGTTAAATATCTAATATATGGCAAATCCATCAATTACAACAAGAAGTACAGAGGAGTTGGTAAAAGAGACTGGCAATATTTATGAAACAGTTGCGGTTGTTTCTAAAAGAGCCAGACAAATTTCAAGTAATATGAAAGAAGAGTTAAGCAATAAATTAGCTGAATTCGCTTCTACTGTTGACAACCTTGAAGAAATTTTTGAAAATAGAGAACAAATTGAAATCTCTAAGTTTTACGAAAGAATGCCAAAGCCAACCATCTTGGCAATGGAAGAGTATCTTGAAGAAAAACTATATTATAGAAAAAGAGATCAGGAAGAAACAAAATCTTAATTTTATCCTTTGCTAAAAGGTAAAAAAATAATTTTAGGTATAACGGGTAGTATTGCTGCGTATAAGTCAGCAACACTTACCCGTTTATTGGTTAAAAGTGGTGCTGAAATTCAAATTATACTTAGTGACTCAGCTCATGAATTTATTACCCCCCTCACCTTAAGTACTCTTTCCAAGAAACCTGTTTTGTCAGAATTTGTCAAAGACAAAACTGGCACATGGAATAACCATGTTGACCTCGGGCTTTGGGCCGACCTCATGATCATCGCTCCTGTAAGTGCTAATACTCTGGCTAAATGTGCTAATGGGATTTGCGATAATCTATTGCTTGCTACATATCTGTCAGCAAAATGCCCTGTCATGTTCGCCCCATCTATGGATTTAGACATGTACGCTCACCCTTCTTCAAACACGAATATTCAAAAGCTTATTTCATACGGAAATATCATTCTGGAAGCAAATTCAGGTGAATTAGCCAGTGGATTAGAAGGGAAAGGAAGGATGCGGGAACCTGAAGAAATACTAGAGGAAATTGAATTGTTTTTTGGACGTAAGGAAGACTTCAAAGGTAAAAAAGTACTAATTACAGCAGGACCAACACATGAAGCTTTAGATCCTGTTAGGTTTATCGGAAATAACTCTTCCGGTAAAATGGGCTATGCCCTGGCTACTGCTTTTGTAAATCAAGGTGCAGAGGTAATTCTTATTTCAGGCCCTACAAATCTCTCCCCTCCTACTGGTATAAAAGAATTTGTTTCGGTTAAATCTGCTGAAGAGATGTTTGAAGCATCCAAGTATCATTTTCCAAAAACAAACATTGCAGTAATGGCTGCAGCAGTGGCAGACTACCGTCCGAAAGTAGTTGCAAAAGAAAAAATGAAAAAAAAGGATGTTGAGTTATCTATTCAATTAGAGAAAACTACGGATATAGCTAAAAGTTTGGGAGAAGTAAAATCTTCAAAGCAGTTACTAATTGGTTTTGCACTGGAAACAGAAAATGAAGAGCAAAATGCTATTCAAAAATTGCAAAATAAAAACATGGATTTAATCGTTCTTAATAGTCTGAAAAATCCAAAATCCGGGTTCAATTATGATACTAATCAGGTTAAAATATTTGCTAAGGATGGTTTAAGATTTGAATCTGAACTTGCGCCTAAAAGTATAATTGCTGACTTGATTTTGGACCAAATAAGCCAGTTATGATGAAACACCTCTTTTTAATTCTGCTGTTGGCAACCTCCACTTTACCCTTGTTGGCCCAGGATCTACTTTTTGAAGTAAAAGTGGATGCTTCTACTGTAAATTCATCTGAAACAAGGATTTTCACAAACATGGAGAGCTCTTTCAACCAATTCTTCAATGAAAGAAAATGGATGAATGAGGAAATTGAATTAAATGAGAGAATAAAAGCAGTAATGGCCATCAATATCACCGATATACCCCGAACAGGTAGGTTTAGCGGTCAGGCACAAATTCAATCTGTACGGCCTATTTACGGAAGCTCCTATGAATCTGTAATGATTAATCTGGCTGATAGAAAATTGAATTTTGACTTTACTGAATCACAACCACTGGTTTATACTCCCAATAGTTTTAATGAGAATTTAGTGAGTGTAATGGCCTTTTACGCTAATTTATTCTTAGGCTTAGATTATGATAGCTATTCAGAATTAGGGGGACAATCTTACTATGACGAAGCCTTAAACATAGCCAGATCTGCTCAGCAACGATTTGGAGGCTCAGGATCAGGATGGGAGCAATTTGGGGACCAAACCAGCAGGTATGCACTCATCCAATCCGTAATGAATGCACAGTTAGAGCCAGTGAGAGAAGCTTTGTATTTATACTATCGTCAAGGTTTGGATATAATGCATAAAGATCCTGAAGGGGCCAGAGCTTCTATTTTACAGGCTATAAAAAATATTCAAAAGGCTAATAAATTGAATCCAAACGCTCCTTTTATCACTGTTCTAGTTCAGTCAAAATCCGATGAAATAGTGCAGATCTTTACTGAAGGTGATCTGCAGATAAGACGAGAAGCGTACGAAATTATGCGAGAAATAGCGCCCGCTAATTCTGAGAGATATGAGGTGATGATAAAATAGATTCATAGCTTTACTTGCATAAATTTTTACTTAAATTTGGCGTAAAGTAAAAACGAACTAAACCCCTATGCTGCAAAAGCTCCTGATTAAAAACTATGCACTTATAAAAGAATTGGATATCAATCCTTCCAAAGGATTAAATACCATTACTGGTGAAACCGGAGCTGGAAAATCCATTATGCTAGGTGCAGTAGGTCTGTTAATCGGCAACAGAGCAGATACCAAGGTTTTGTATGAAGATGACAAGAAGTGCGTGGTAGAAGGTGTATTTCTTATCAGCAATTATAATTTGAAGTCATTTTTTGAAGAAGAGGAGCTCGATTATGAGGAAGAATGCCTCATCCGAAGAGAAATTAGCGCCACTGGTAAATCAAGGGCTTTTGTAAATGACACACCTGTCACTCTGGATGTGCTTAAGAAATTAGGAGAATCACTGATGGATATCCACTCACAGCACGAAACGCTTCTATTGGGTGACCAGGATGTTCAGCTGCAAATTATTGATGCCTACGGTCAGTCACAGCAGATTCTAACAAGCTATCAAATTATTTACGATGACTTTGTAAAAGCTAAAAAAGCGTTAAAGAAATTCAAGGAAAACGTAGATAGCCTGCAGCAGGAAAAAGATTACCATCAGTTTTTATTTGATGAATTGGATAAAGCGCAGCTCAAAGTAGAGGAACAAGAGGAATTAGAAAGCTCTCTGGAAATGCTTGAAAATGGAGAGCAAATACAGCAAAAACTCACCGAAGCTTCCAATGCCTTGGATCAGTCAGAATTTGCAGCAAATGTAGTACTACATGAAGCGGTAGAAGCCTTGAGAATAATCCATACATATAATAAAGATTATAGGGAACTTTTTGAAAGGCTTAACAGCGCTTTTATTGAGGTGCAAGATATTGCTAAAGAGCTGGAGATTGAAAGTAATCAATTTGAACACGACCCTAAGCAACTGCAGCAAACTCAGGAAAGGCTAAGTTTGATTTACCAATTACAGCAAAAGCATAAGGTAGATAGTATAAATGAGCTGCTAAATATTAAAAATGAGCTTGAAGAAAAGCTTTTGGCCGCTGAAAGTGCCGATGGTGATTTAGAACAACTCAATGCTCAGGCAAACGACCTTAGCTCTAAATTGCAGGAATCTGCTAAGCTTTTGAGCAAAAACAGGGTGAAACAATTCCCATTATTAGAAAAAGAGCTAACTAATCTTTTATCAGACTTAGGAATGGGAGATGCAAGCATCAACATTACTAACCAAAAGAAAGAAGCTGATAAAACGGGCATAGACGATATTAAATTTTTATTTAGTGCCAATAAAGGTATTGCTCCTCAATCGTTAAAAAGTGTGGCATCCGGTGGTGAATTTTCAAGACTTATGTTTGCCTTGAAATACATAATGGCTGATAAAATTGCACTGCCAACTATTATATTTGACGAAATTGACACAGGTATTTCTGGAGAAATTGCCATAAAAATGGTGCAAATGATGCGAAAGATGGCTCAAAGTCATCAGGTGATTACCATTAGCCACTTACCTCAGATTGCAGCCAAAGGCACTCATCATTATTTTGTGTATAAAGATAATTCTGCTGATAAATCGATGAGCAAAATCAAGTTATTATCAGACGAAGAGCGTTTATTAGAAATAGCCAAAATGATTGGCGGAGACAACCCTAGTGAATCTGCTTTGCAAAGTGCTAAGGAATTGCTTTTAAAGTAAGAGTGAGGTCTTAGCCCACTAGTAAATTGCACCCGCGGATATCAGAATGATCAAATCTGCCGAAAATTTGAAAAGATCCATCTCCATTGACAAACCCGATATCTTTGGTTTCAATAAAAGCACAGCTATCAATATTTGCTAGGTCGATGATGTTGACTCCCCCTGTTTTAGAAGAAACTTCCTCAATCTGAAAAGGATCATTAACCTCACGAGTTAATATTTTCATGGTTTTTGAAGGATCAAATACCCCATCCCCCTTGCTATAGCTTTGAGAAAGCAACTCAGTCATACCATATTCCGAATGAATTGTGTCCACATTTAATCTTTCTCGTAAGTAATCATGTAAAGTCTCCCTGATCATCTCTTTCCTCTTGCCTTTCATACCCCCTGTTTCCATAATTATACAATTTGAAAAGTCTGGAGTGAATTTCTCTGCCAGATCAAGTAATGCAAAACTTACACCCCAAATAATAATCTTTTTTGGAATCATTGATTGCTTAATTTCATCTACTTTAGCAATCAAAGCTTGATGATCATATAAATAAAAGCCGGAATCATCTGAATTGGTCTTTTCTATGAAATGAGCCACCATAGCGATTAACGAAGAGTTGTTCCTTTCAAGGTAAGATGGAAGCAATGCTAAAATTACATAATCCTGAATACTCGAATAGTGCTCTTGAAAAATATCTACACTATGATTTAAATAGGTCTTCAAATCTCTCACAAAGTGCTTGCTTACATTGTCTGAACCTGTACCGCTGCTCTCAAAAACGGCTTCAAAGCGCTCATTTTCATAAGGCTCATTTATAATGTCGTGATTTTTGAAGAATTCTACAGGTAGAAATGGAATTTTATCGAGCTGATTTACCTTATTAACTTCAATACCTCTATAGTTTACGTATTTATTATATAAGGAATTGTTAGTATATTGAAATCTGAAAAGAGATAGCGCAATATTTTCAAAATTTTCAGAGCTTACTGTATTAATTTGATCATAGAAACGTTCTCTTTCCGTCATATTATAAATTTTATGAGCAGCAAATTTAAAAATAACAAGGGCCATCTCATACTCTCAGCCCCTTTAATATTATTGTCAGTCTTTTTTATGGGTTGTCCGGAGCCACCTGAATTTGAAAATACGCCAAGCATTAGCTTTGAAAGCGTGGAATTTAGTACCAGACAGAATGAAGCCAATGAAAATATCATTGAGGATGTTTTAACTTTAAGTATTAATTTTGAAGATGGAGACGGGGATTTAGGCTTGAGCAACAGAGATCAAGACCCTCCCTTCTTTGCGGTTGTGGATGACAATAATGAACTTGTTTTTATAGGAAGCCAACCAAACCTACCTGCCTATAGTCCCTTAAATTACTTAGCGGTGCCTGAAGGAGATACAGTGATCGTTAATACTGGAATATCAAACGTGTTGGTAACTGCTGATACTTTTTTGATTGAAAGAAATGAGAGGTATTACAATATTTTTATTAAAACTTTTTACAAACCACCTGGAGAAGACAACTTTATAGAGTATAAATGGGAGGATGCACCCTATTATCAAACCTTTGACGGTCGCTTTCCTATACTTAATACTGAAGACTATGACAGACCGATTAACGGTACCCTATCCTATAATTTAGTAAGTTTGGGTTTCAGAGGAATTTTTAGAAATTACCCTATGTATATAGAGACTTATATACTTGACAGGGCGGGTAATAAGAGTAATGTTATTCAGTCGGAACCCATTCAGATTATTCAATAGATAGAAGTATTATTTATTTTTATCATTTACTCTTGTTAAAATTATATCATTAACTATTTCACTTACTTCATCTGCTCTAGTAAGTGTCATCATATGAGATCCATTCTCAACTAAGTAAAATGGTGGTTCTATGTTTTTTATTGGAATGGTATGGTCATTATCGCCATGAATTTGGTAAATCTTAGTATCATTCTGTGTCCTATCCCAATTTATTATCATTTCTACCGTCCGTTTCATATAAAGAGGCTTTTTCCGTTTGAGCATACTTTTAAAAGTATCTTTATTATTTCTTCTATCGGGTTCAACAATAGGCTGCATAATTCTGGCTCCAACAGTGAGAAGATATCCGGGGAAAAAATTATATATAGGAACAATTTTCTGAAAATTATATCTAAAAGGTAATTCCCTACTGTTTTTAGCACTGGAAATAATAATGGTAAACTCAGGATTTAATAATTCACTCAGTTCCACACAAATCATTCCTCCCAACGAAACACCCACTAATGCAAAAGTATTGGTCGTATCAATTTGTGGAATTAAAGAATGTGCGAAATCAGTCAATGACATATCTTCCTCAGGTGTGCCATAATGAAGGATGGTAGTATCTATACCAGTAGACCATTTTAGAGAATCAAATAATCTATGATCACTTCCCTGGCCGGGGAAAAGGTATATTTGTAGTTTATCCTGACCCGATAAGGTTGAACCTGATAACAGAGTTAAATAACTAACAGTAAATATTATTTTCAGAGTTTTCAAGATATTAATTTAACATAAAGCACTATGAATACATAAGTATTTTAACATATTTCTTTAATTACAGATTTGTAAAATGCTTATTTTTATTTTCATGCGTTGAAATAATTAATTCTTGATTAATAAATTGACCGAATTACCTCCAAAATAAATACTTAAAAACAGAGTTAAAGGAAAAGACTAACATTTAATGGGCAATAAATAAGCGAACCATAAATAAATTACTATTTTTGAACTTTGTAATATGACCAAAGAAAAAAAATATAGAAAAAAGAAAAAACTGGGAAGCTATCCTTTCCTGAGCGTGGTCTTTAGCATGACTTTAGCCTTATTTGTACTTGGGCTGTTTGCTCTTTTACTGGCCACCACAAATTCTTTAACTAATGTTATTCGCAAAAATGTAGAAATGCAGATTTATCTGAATTCAGGACTTTCCGAACCTGAAATGACAAGAATAAACAAATCACTTTCTGCAAAAGATTATGTATTAAAAGAAAGGGAAGCTGCTCAAATAGCATTTATTTCAAAAGAAGATGCCGCTAAGGAATTCATAGAAGATACTGGTGAAGATTTTATGAAGTTTTTAGGTGATAATCCTTTAAAGGACGCCTTTGTTATAAAAATTGATCCAGTGTTTCATTCAAATGAAGCAATGTTAGAGATTAAAGAAGACATAGTAAAGTTGAATGGCGTTTTTGAAGTAGTTTATACCAATAATATGATTCAGAGCATTAATGAAAATATCACTAAAATTAGCTTAGTTTTATTGGGTGTGGCTGTTATTTTATTTTTGGTTATTGGCATCTTGATCAACAACACTATTAAACTAGCCTTATTTTCTCAGCGTTTTTTAATCCGTAGTATGCAATTGGTAGGTGCTACTAAAGGATTTATAAGAAAGCCCTTTATTACTAATTCAATTGTTTACGGTCTTATTGCAGGACTTATCTCTTCTACTATGCTTTATGCCTTACTGCAATATGGTAACACAAAAATTGACGGGCTAACTGCCTTACAAAATCAGGAAGTATTAATTTCCATTTTTATAGGATTAATTATTTTAGGAATGATAATAGCAGCTTTAAGCACCTGGAGAGCGATGAAAAAGTATCTGGCTATGTCATTAGATGAATTATATTAAAGATTAAATTATGTCAGAAAAAAGTAAATTAGCCTTCGGTAAACCTAACTATATATTAATGATTGCAGGTATCCTTACCTTAACAATAGGATTTATAGTAATGACTTTAGATAAGGAACAATATGGCTTTGGTTTTTTAGGTTTAACCTTAGGTCCCATTATTGTAATGTTGGGTTTTATCGTTGAATTAGTAGCCATACTTTATAAGCCTAAAAAATAGAATGAGCATTATTGAGGCGATTATCCTTGGTATTATTCAAGGACTTACGGAATTTTTACCAGTAAGTAGTAGTGGCCATTTAGAAATTGGCTCAGTACTTCTCAATATTCAAACTACTGACAATTTATTATTCTCAATTGTAGTGCATGCAGCTACTGCTATGGCTACAATTGTAGTTTTTAGAAAGGATCTGGGTCAAATAATAAGAGATGTATTCAAATTAAAATGGAATAATTCTATAGATTTTGTTATAAAAATTATTCTGTCCATGATCCCAATAGCTGTGGTAGGAGTTCTTTTTGAAGAACAAATTGCAAGTTTTTTTGTAGGTAATTTACTACTGGTGGGAAGTATGCTTCTTGTTTCCGCTATACTACTGGCTTTTACCTATTTCGTGAGGAATAATGAAGGAACACCTGTAAAGTACTGGCAAGCTATCATTATCGGTTTGGCACAGGCTATTGCAATTTTGCCAGGTATTTCCCGATCAGGCGCTACTATCGCCACCGCCCTTCTATTAGGTGTAAATAAAGAACTAGCAGCAAGATTTTCATTTCTAATGGTGTTGGTTCCAATTTTAGGAGCTACTTTTTTGAAAATTTTAGACCTTGCAGATCAACCTGCGGTGCTGGGACAAACAGGAAATATTGTCCTAATTGCAGGGTTTGTTATGGCCTTTGCAGCTGGACTTGTAGCTTGCAGACTAATGATTAACATCGTTAAAAAAGGCAAACTTATTTATTTCGCTATTTATTGTGCCGCAGTTGGTAGTATAGCCATTATTAGCCAATTAGTATGACATTGAATTCCGATGAAATCAATCCCGAAGGACAGGTAATACTTGTAGATAAACCACTGCATTGGACCTCTTTTGATGTAGTGAAAAAATTAAAGTTTGCCCTTAAGGTCAAAAAGATTGGCCATGCAGGAACGTTGGACCCGCTAGCAACCGGTTTACTCATATTGTGTACCGGCAAAATGACCAAATCAATAGAGCAATTTCAAGCTCAAAAAAAGGAATATACAGGAGAATTTACCATAGGAAGTATCACTGACTCTTATGATCTGGAAACTGAACCTCAGTTCCAAAGTGAAACTTCTCAAATTAGCAAAGAAGATTGTGTAGATGTAGCAGCAGAATTTTTAGGAGAAATTACACAAACTCCTCCTATTTTCTCTGCAGTAAAGAAAGATGGAAAAAGAGCTTACGAAAGAGCAAGGGCTGGTGAAAAATTTGAACTTAAAACGCGTCAGGTACTGATTGAAACCTTTGATATAGTAGCATTCAATCCTCCTAAAGTCACCTTTCGCATCGTTTGTTCAAAAGGCACGTATATTCGTAGTATGGCAAACGATTTTGGAGAAAAACTTGGAGTGGGTGCTTACCTTTCCTCTTTGAGAAGGACAAAAATTGGTGATTTTTCAGTGGGCAATGCTGAAAATTTGATACAAATGGTTGAAAAACTGAAAAAGGATTCGTTATGATTATTCATGAAGGCATCCAATCACTCAGAGGCATAAAAAATGCTGTGGTGACAATTGGCACTTTTGATGGTGTTCATTTAGGTCACCAGGAAATTTTAACTAGAATTATTGAGTTGGCTAAGAAAAATGATGGTGAAACTGCATTAGTTACTTTTTGGCCTCACCCACGATTTGTTTTAAAGCCAGAGGATGACAGCCTGAAATTACTTTCCACCTTTGAAGAAAAGGCAGCTATTTTAGCTTCACTTGGGATTGACCATGTCATTAAAATAGCTTTCACCAGAGAATTTTCACAATGGAGCTCCGAAAAATTTATTCAGGAGGTGATTATTTCAGCCTTGCATACCCAAAAACTTGTGATCGGATATGACCATCACTTTGGTAAAGATAGAGAAGGTAGTTTCGAGCATTTAAAGGAACATTCTGCCAGGTATGGGTTTACAGTAGAAGAAATATCAAGACAGGATGTTGATGATGTAGGAATTAGTTCTACCAAAATCAGAAATGCCTTAGACGAAGGTGCCGTTGAAAGAGCTGCAGAATTTTTAGGGCGGCCATACGAAGTAATGGGTACAGTTATTCAAGGAGATAAAATTGGTAGAACATTGGGGTTTCCTACCGCAAATATTCTGGTTGAAGCTCCTTATAAGCTAATTCCTAAAGATGGCACGTATGCGGTTAAAATAGAAGTAGGTGAAAACACCTATCAAGCTATGTTGAACATTGGTGTGAGGCCTACCGTAAATGGAAAAGAAAGAAGAATGGAGGCTCATTTATTTGATTTTGATCAGAGAATTTATGATGAAAAGATCACCGTTTTTTTCCTGAAAAGACTGAGAGATGAGCATAAATTTGAATCGAAAGAAGCACTAATTGAGCAGCTTTCAAAAGATAAACTGGCAGCCAAAAGGATTTTAAATAAATAAAAAGGTATTTTATGATCGATAAAACTGTTAAAAATGCAGAAGAAGCAGTAAAAGATATCCCTAACAACGCAATATTGATGTTGGGAGGATTTGGTCTCTGTGGAATTCCTGAAAATTCTATTACAGCATTGTTAAAAACAGGAGTTAATGGTCTAACCTGCATTTCCAACAATGCAGGAGTGGATGATTTTGGTATAGGATTGCTTTTGAAAACCAGGCAAGTAAAAAAAATGATTTCATCTTATGTTGGCGAAAATGCAGAATTTGAAAGGCAGTTATTAGAAGGTGAATTGGAAGTAGACTTAATTCCACAAGGAACTTTAGCAGAGAGGGTAAGAGCAGGTGGTGCAGGTATTCCAGCATTTTTCACTCCTGCAGGCTATGGAACGGAAGTTGCAAATGGCAAAGAAACCCGTGAGTTTGAAGGTAAAATGTACTTAATGGAGGAATGGCTTAGAGCAGATTTCGCTTTAGTTAAAGCATGGAAAGGAGATACAGCCGGTAACTTGATTTTTAAAGGCACCGCCAGAAATTTTAACCCAATGATGGCTGCAGCAGGTGAAATTACCATTGCAGAAGTGGAAGAGTTGTTTCCTGCTGGTGAACTTAATCCTAACGAAATACATACACCCGGAATTTATGTGCAGCGGATATTTCAAGGCAATAACTATGAAAAAAGAATTGAGCAAAGAACTGTAAAATCATAAGCTATGGCATTAGATAAAATAGGTATTGCAAAAAGAATAGCCCAGGAAGTAAAAGATGGAATGTACATCAATTTGGGAATTGGTATCCCTACGCTAGTGGCCAACTACATTCCTGATGAATTAACAGTAGTTTTACAATCAGAAAATGGTTTATTGGGTATTGGCTCCTTTCCTACCGAAGATGAGGTTGATGCAGATTTAATTAATGCAGGTAAACAAACTATATCTATGAGGCCTGGATCTGTACTTTTTGATTCTGCCGAAAGTTTTGGAATGATCAGGGGTGGTCATGTGGACTTGACCATACTTGGAGCAATGGAAGTTTCCGAAAACGGTGATATTGCCAACTGGAAAATCCCTGGAAAAATGGTGAAAGGTATGGGAGGTGCTATGGACTTAGTAGCTTCTGCAAAAAATATTATTGTGGCTATGCAACACACCAGTAGAGATGGTAGCTCCAAGTTATTAAAAGAATGCAGTCTACCAATAACAGGTTTGAATTGTGTACGAAAAATTATTACTGACATGGCAGTGTTGGAGGTAAAAGAAGGTGGTGGATTTGTACTTATTGAAAGGGCACCAGGAGTTAGTGTAGAGGAAATAAAAAATGCTACAGAAGGTGACCTTACTGTAAAAGGGGAGATTCCTGAAATGAAAATTTAAATAAATAGAAAAATGAAAAAATTTGTATACAACTATATATTTATTGTATTCCTAATTGGAACAACATTAAGTTGCAAAGACAAGAACGACAATTTTATAATATCTTCTATTGAGCAAGATATTGAATTGGGAATGCAAGTTTCTGAAGAAATACAAAACGATCCAGATCAATTTCCAATTTTAGACAAGACCGAATACCCGGAGGCCTATGCATATATCGAAAATCTTTTAAATGAAGTACTTGAGACAGGAGAAGTGCAATATAGAGAAGAATTTGCCTGGGAAATTTATATAATCGAGGATGATTCCACACTAAATGCCTTTGCTACTCCTGGCGGCTACCTATATTTTTACACCGGATTAATTAAATATTTGGATCAGGAAGATGATTTGATGGGAGTGATGGGACATGAAGTGGCACATTCCGACTTGAGACACACGATACAAAACATTGAGAAACAGCAAGGTTTATCATTTATTTTGAGTTTAATAACAGGAGAAAATCCATCTGAGCTTACTGAAATAGCAGGTCAGGTAGCAGGTACAATTGCTGGTTTAAGATTTTCAAGAGAATTTGAATCACAAGCCGATGATAGATCAGTTGAGTATTTAGCAGAAACCCCTTATGCGTGTAATGGAGCATTCTCATTTTTTCAGAAATTAATAGATGCAGATGCTACAGGAAGCACACCTGAATTTTTAAGTACACACCCTGACCCTGCCAGCAGAGTAGCTGAAATTAATGATAAAGCAGATCAAATAGGGTGTAATATTAATCCTTTCGCTCCAGCTAGCTATCAGGATTTTAAGGATATGTTACCTTAATGCGATCATAAAAATTAAAAATCTATAGAATAACAAATAATGAAGAAATCATCTATCAATTTCGAAATTGAATTAGGCAAGGATAATGTGCCGGAGAAGATACATTGGAATGCGACCGACTCAGGCGAGGAAGAATTAAAGGAAACGAACAGCATAAGTATCTCTCTATGGGACCATATGCAGAAAAACTCCATGCGCATTGATTTATGGACTAAAGAGATGCCTGTTGATGAAATGAAACGATTTTACATTGATTGTCTTGGCGGTATGGCACAAAGTGTTTTGAACTCCACAGGTGATGAATTTATGTCGCAACAAATGAATGAGCTATGTGAAAAACTAGTAGCACATGTAGAAAAGGAAATGAGAGATCAGAAATAATAAGTATAAGAAGGTATTTCAAGCTCTGAAATTTATGTATTTCAGAGCTTTTTTTATTTGGTAATAATATCAAAAAACGGTGTAGCGTTATATTTCTCCCCTCTTAATTTTTTGATCTGGCGCAGTTACCCGGTTTTGATAACCATGGAATAGTATTACAACCAACACCACCACTGACGCTGTAATAGCAAAAATGGCTACATTCTGATTTACTCCCCACTGCTTAACTGCTATAGCAATAAAAGCCCAGATACCTACGCTGGCAGACTCTCTTAAATTTCGAGTATTAACAAGAAAAAGATAAATGAAAGTGGCAATTGATAGCATGATAAAAGTCCAAATCTCAGGACTAAATCCAAACCCACCCCAGCCCAAATAGACAAGAAACGCTGCAAAATTGGTTACAGAAGCTATAATGATCCAACCAAAATAAACAACTATTGGCCACCATACAAAAGCAATTATTCTTACCGGTGCATCCCATTTTTCTAAATCTAGTCGTAAAACTAATTTTATAAGGCTAAAAAGTAAAGCAGCCATGGCAATAGTAGATAGTCCCACATACTCATTTAACCATAATAACAGCCAGGTAATATTTGCTATATTAGATAGTAAAAAGAAAACACCTGCTTGCTGAATGGATTCGTCAAATTTCTTCCTTTTATAAGCCCACCATTGAAAAACAACATAAGCTATCAAAAGAATATAGATTAGACCCCATATAGAAAAAGCATATCCTGCAGGAGTTATTAAAGTATCATACTTGGCACTTAATTCACTCATGGAGTACTTTCCAAGATTACCCGACCCTGCCAAAGCATTAAAAATAATAACTACTATCAGGCTAATAGTATTGAAAATTAATAATGATAATCGAGACATAATAAATAGTTTATAAGATTAAAAAGTGCAGTTTATAAATAACAGTAACGATCCTTTCCGACTAGTGTTCCAAGTGAAGTTTATCAGTGAAACTTCCATTTTCTTACAACATACTAATACAGTAGAAGGCGATATGATCGCTTAGGGTAACTATCTTAAACAGAAAAATTAGTTTTGTAGTCTGAATTAAGAAGTAGTCACAACTAAATGCTCTAATAAAATATATCGTACTACCATTAATTTAATGGTAATTCGGATTTTCATTAGAAGGATCGGCCTTATTCGTTTTAGGGATTTTGAATTTATAATTGGATCAGAAACAAAATGTTTGACCGAAGGAAGTTTTTTTGTTTCCCAATTAGAAATCCAAAATGCCGTTAAGAAATGAATACAGCCTTGATTTTTTGCTTCTTTTTGATTAAGCAAAAAGAAGAGAAAGATTTTTTCATTGTATCAGTGAAAGAAGCAAGAACGGACAGAGAATTCTTGATACACAATCTATCTTAGCTATCCACTTGTAATTCTCCACTAAAATCGCAGTAGAACCAAATAAATTCTCAACAACACTTGCTATTTATTCATTTACTTTACCTACCTTTGCACTATTATTGAAATCCGGGGCTAGTCGAAAGGTTCGAAAATATGGCTTTGGGTTTAATTTTCATTAAACGTACAAATGCTAACATTCGAAGAATTAGGCCTTAAGCCTGAAATTCTTAAAGCTATTTTAGAAATAGGCTTTGAGAATCCTACTCCTATACAGGAAAAAACAATACCTCATTTATTAAATACTAAAAAAGATTTAATTGCTTTAGCACAGACAGGTTCTGGTAAAACTGCAGCTTTTGGTTTACCTGTAATTAATCAAATTGATGCTGATTCCAATAAAACGCAGGCCATTATACTATGTCCTACACGTGAATTGGCTATTCAAATTGCTAAAGATTTTGATGCTTTCACTAAATACACCAAGAAACTGGATGTATTACCCGTTTATGGTGGTGCAAGTATAGAAGGTCAAATTAAGTCATTGAACAAGGGTGCTCAGATTGTAGTAGGTACTCCTGGTAGAGTAGTGGATTTAATTAACAGAAAGAGATTAAAATTAGATGATATCCAGTGGGTTGTATTGGATGAAGCTGATGAAATGCTCAATATGGGTTTTAAGGATGATTTGGATTTCATCTTATCTCATACTCCGGAGGTAAGGCAAACTTTACTCTTCTCAGCTACTATGTCAAGAGAAGTTCTTAGAATTTCAAATGATTATATGACAGAGCCGGAAGAAATTTCTTCTGGTAAAAGAAATCAAGGGGCTGATAAAATTCAGCATTTCTATTATGTTGTTAATGGTAGAGATAAGTATTTAGCATTAAAGCGTATTGCAGATATGAACCCAAATATCTACGCTATTATTTTTTGCAGAACACGTAGAGAAACTCAGGAAATTTCTGACGCATTGGTATCTGACGGTTATAATGCTGATTGTTTGCATGGTGATTTATCGCAGGCACAAAGAGATGCAGTGATGGGCAGATACAGAAAAAGACATTTGCAAATGTTGGTAGCCACAGACGTAGCTGCCAGAGGACTCGATGTAACTGACATAACTCACGTGATCAATTACAACATTCCTGATGAATTGGAAACTTATGTTCATCGAAGTGGTAGAACAGGCAGAGCGGGCAAAGAAGGTATATCTATTGCTATAGTAGGACCTAAAGATTCCGGTAAAATCCGTCAGCTTGAAAAAATTATTGGTAAGCCATTTGTAAAAAGTGAAGTACCTGCTGGAGAAGCAGTTGTTGAAACGCAGCTGTATTCCTTTATAGAAAAGGTATTAAGTACTGAAGTGGATGAAAAACAATTGAACCCTTTAATGGACAACATTAGCGAAAAATTTGCTGATTTTAGCCGTGAAGACTTAATCAAAAAGTTTGTTTCTTTAGAGTTTAATAAGTTTTTAGAATACTACAAAAATTCTAACGACCTAAATACTAAAGAGAGAGGCGGAAGAGATTCTGACAGAGGAGATAGAGGTGGAAGAAGAAGCGGCAATTACGCCACTTTATTCCTCAATATTGGTGAAAAAGACAATTTAAATTCGGGCACCTTATTAGGTTTCATGAATGGCTTGAAGGAAATTCCGAATGGTATTGATATTGGGAAAATTGATATCCAAAGAAACTTTAGTTTCCTTGATGTGGAAGCTAAACACGAGATGACTGTCATGAATGCCTTAAACGGCAGTGAATTTGATGGCAGGAAGGTGACAGCTGAGCAAAAAATTGGAGGCGGAGAAAGAAAAAGTGACAGAGGTGATAGAAGGAGGAGAAGCGATAGCCCAAGAAGTGAAGGATCAAGAAGCAACAGTGGGTTTAAAGGAAGATTTGGAGATAATAAAAAGCCTTCTGGCAGCAGACCAAGAGTAAAAGCCAGCTCTGGTAGAAGAAAATAAAAAACTATTTTTATACTTATAGAAGCCACACAGAGAATGTGTGGCTTTTTTTTGCGACTACCCAATTACCTGAAAAATGTAAAGACTCACCTACTTTTTTCAGGGTTTAATGGTTGTTTTCCTAATATTATATCAAAAAACAACTTAAAATCAGACCCTAAACTCCACAAAGGATATTGAAAAGTAGCAGGTTTGTTTTTCTCAAAAAAGAAATGACCTACCCATGCAAATCCATATCCGGTTAATGGAACTAACCACAAGCCCCACCAATTTTGAGTGAAAAACACCCAAAACAGTACTACAAAAATTAATGCAGTACCTGTAAAATGCAACTTTCTGCAAGTAGGATCTTCATGTTCTGAAAGATAATAGGGATAAAACTCTTTGAAACTTTTATACTCTCTTTCTGCCATAATTGTCCATTAATTACTATTTATCAAACCTTTATTATTTTAAGGCTTCTGCTTTAACAAATCTCTAATTTCAGATAAAAGTTCAATATCTCGTGGGGTTGGAACTTCTTTTACTTCAACAACATCTGCCTTGCGTTTTAAACGGTTAAAAACCCGCACAATTAGGAAAATACAGAAAGCTATAATTAGAAAATCAACGGCAATTTGAATAAAGCTGCCATAGCTAATAGCTACAAGCTCCTGTGTAATAACTCCTGCCCCATCTTTTACTTCTTCCTTTAAAACAATGCTTAAATTGGTGAAATTAATATCGCCGGTAAATAAGCTTAAAATTGGCATAAAAACATCCTTCACAAAAGAACTCACCACTTTGGTAAAAGCGGTACCAATAATAATACCTACTGCCATATCAAAGACATTCCCTTTGATTGCAAATTCCTTGAATTCTTTTATAATTTTCATACCAGATTTTTCTCTCTAAAATACAATGAAAAAACTGCATAAAACATCATAAACCAATATAAATAATTCCTATCACTTAAAAAAAATCAAAAAAAAACCTCGAAAAGAGGTTTTTAAGCATGGTCCTAAATACAATAATTACTGAGGGAACTCAATAGGAATGCTCACCAGGGTTTCTGCCCAAAGCATCTGGAGGCTTATTTCACCACCTGCTTGATCAAATCTAATTGTAAAAGGTTCATAATTTTCGTCAGCATCCATCGCAGGAACTTCAAACCGAATCAAATCGAATTCTTCATCATACTTATAAGCTCCCCATTGACCTAAATCCTTGTTGATAATAACAGTCCAGTTTTTCTCATTTGGAATGGTAAATATAGTATAAGTACCAGCTGGTATCTCTTTACCTGCCATTTTTAACTTTTTGGTAGTGGTAATTTCAGTGGCTTCGTTAGCTCCAGTCCTCCAAACTTCACCCACCGGTGCCAATTCTGAATCTTTTTTAAAAGCTTCTCTGCCCCTTAAATGTGGTCTGCTGTAAGTAACCTTTACGTAAGCGTCATCAAATTTGTACGTAACCAAACCTAAAGGGCTAGGTTTTTGTTTCAGGGCATCTTGTGCCAAAATATCCGCACCAGAAATTAGTCCTAAAAAACAAATCAATAGTGCTGATTTCAATATATTTTTCATATTTACCTGTTGTTAATAATTTTTAAAAGCAATTTAGTATTTTTCATGTACTCCTACTAAGTATCCCTTATATTTGTTTATGCAAAAACCTCAATTTGACGATATTTTCATGGAATTAGCGGTTAACCTGGCCAAGCGATCTCATTGTATAAAACGCCATGTGGGGGCTGTTCTTACAAAGGATACCAGAATTATTTCGATTGGTTACAACGGCCCACCTGCTGGCACACATAATTGTGATGAGGAATTCCCTGAAAGCGGTTGCGGAAGTGATTCGAAAGGGAGTTGTATGTTGGCGATCCATGCGGAGCAAAATGCGATAATGTATGCGGTTAAAAATAAAGCTTCAGTAGAAGATTCCACCCTGTATGTAACCTTATCACCCTGCCTCTCATGTGCCAGAATTATTTTTAGCATGGGCATTAAAAAAGTGATTTATTTAAATTCCTACGCAGAATATAAAGGTTTAGCTTCTGATGAGGGATTGGAATTTTTACAAAAATTCGGAGTGAAAATTAAAAAATATACTGGCAATTTGGAAAATGTTACTCATATGATCTAATAGTTATTTTTATGAAAAACCTGTTTCAAAAATATGTACAGCTGCTTTTGATTATTTTTTTAGGCTTTACTGTTGCGTGTAGAAGTAATTCAGAGGAATTTTCCACTGAGCCTGCAGACTTAATAGTTGGTAAATGGTCAATTAGCACAATTGATCAGAATATAAGCATAAATGGAGTTGCTCTTGATGCTATTCCACCAAGCTTATTGGGACTTTCAGAATTAGAAAATGAACTCTTAACTCTTTTCTTAGGTCGTCATTCAAGCAGTCTGTTTGATGGTTTCTTAATAGAGTTTTTTCCAGATGGAACCACGAGCATTAGTAGCGAAAACATTACAGAAACAGGTATATCTTATAGTATTTTAGCTGAAAATGAACTGATTATTCAATTTGATGATGGAAATGATTGGAGCATTGAGATTTTGAATTTAACAGAAACAGATTTAGAAGTAATCATAAACGAGCAGATTCAAACTGACTTGACTGAGGATGGTATTAATGAAATTATTGACGCAGAGATAGTCTTTCAACTGCTAAAACAGCAATAAAGAAAAATAGTAATCTGCAAATCATTAAATATTGAAAAATTTAATTATCTTTCATATGTTCTTAATCAACTTTAAGTTGTCATAAGGAATCAGAAAGTCCGAAGCTATCACGAAACTGCTGGTTATAGCATTATTCCTTGGTTGATGATTTGCTTTAATACTGATTTCATATAAACATAAATATGAAGCAAATGTATAAATTAAGATTTTTACTCTATTTGTTAATTCTTCCTCTTTTGTTACAATCATGTAAAGATGAAGATGAAATAAATCAGGCTGACCTTATCGGTATTTGGACTGTGAATTCTACTGACGTAGCAATCTTTGCCAACGATATTGAATTAACGAAGTATTTAATTGAAGAAGCAGGTTACACTGCTACGCAAGCTGCGATTTCCGAAGCTATTGCTATTGGAATCTATGAGGCAGTTTATGCCAACGCAACCATAGAGTTTAAAAATGATAATACTTTCCTAATTAATATCCCCAATGAAGATGATGAAACAGGCTCATGGTCTCTTAACTCAAGTAGCGGAGTCTTAACTATTGAAGGCGGTACAATTGACGAAACTGATGTAATAGTGAGAAGCTTAAATTCAAATAATTTAGTTCTTGAATTTCAGCTGGAAGAACAGTCAGACATTGACGAAGATAATACCCCGGAAAAATTAAATATAAATTCAAAGCTTTCCCTTTCTAAATAAAGTTTACTTCAGGGCTCAGTTGTACTCCAAAGTTCTCAAATACTGAGTTCTGAATTTTATTAGCTAAATCCTCAATAGCGCTGCCCGTACCTTTTCCTAAGTTAACCAACACTAGCGCTTGCTTATTATGTACTCCAACTCCATTTCCTTTAAATCCTTTCCAACCGGATTTTTCAATTAGCCAGCCTGCAGCTAGTTTCACTTCGTCTTCATTCAATATGTATCCAGGTATATCAGGATCATTTACCTTCAAAGATTCATATTTTTCAGAACTTACAACCGGATTCTTAAAAAAACTTCCAGAGTTTCCTATCAGCTTCGGATCTGGCAATTTAGATTGTCTAATTGCTATAACTGCATCACTCACATTTTGGATGGTAGGCGACTTGATACCTTTGTCAACCAACACCTGTTGAATGGCTCCGTAGCTTAGCTCTAATTGATGTTTTTCTGCTGGAATCAGACGGAAAATGACTGAGCTGATGAAATATTTATCTTTTAGTTCCTTTTTAAAAACGCTCTCCCTATATCCAAATTGACAATCTGCATTCGAGAAAATTTCAATTTCCCCTGTTGTCAAATTCATCGCCTCTAAAGAATGAAAAGTGTCTTTAATCTCTACACCATATGCTCCTATATTTTGCATAGGAGCCGCCCCTACAGTACCTGGTATTAATGAAAGATTCTCGATACCGCCTAAGTTCTGATCAATACTGTAGAGAACGAAATCGTGCCAGTTAACTCCCCCTCCTACTTTAACCAGAACCTCAGCTTCAGACTCTCTAAGTTTTTCAATTCCTTGAATTTTATTTAAAACAATCAGGCCAGTAAAATCATTTCTCAATAAAATATTACTACCACCACCAATAATATAGAATGGTTTATTATTCCAAATCTCTGATTTCAAAAGATCACCTAACTCTGCAGTATGATTAATTTCTGAAAAAAAATGAGCTTTAACATCAAAACCAAAAGTATTGTAGGGCTTTAAAGATACCGATTCCTGAATTGTTAGCATTTAAATTTACTTAAATAGCAATATTAAGGCTTATGCATCAAAATACCTTTCAAATGAGGAATAAATAATAAAGGATAAATTAAGTTCTAAAACTTTTTAGTTTATTAACTAATTTATTAGTTTTAAGTATGATCAATCAAATTAAACCAACATTTATCTTTGCTCTTTGCCTTTTAATTTTGCTTCAGACAAGTTGCACAGATCATAGAGAGAAAGGTGCCGAACAATTTGCGCAGGGCGAATACCATGAGGCATTATTTCACTTTAAAAAGATTTTACAAATGGAGCCACGAGATGCGATGATGCATTACAACGTAGGGCGTTGCTATGAGGAAATGAAAGAATTTGATCAGGCTATCACATCCTTCAGTAGAAGTATAGATTACGATTTTCAGTTCCAGGCAGCTTATACAGGACGAGCGAGGTGTAATTACAAATTAAAGAAATATAACCTGGCAATTATTGATTTCAGCAATGCTTTAAATTTGAATAAAAAGGATGAGGAGTCTTTATATTTACGGGGATTAAGTTATATGAAAGATTCTACTTTCAGAAAAGCCCACAAAGACTTTATTACATTAATTGAACTGAATCCAAAACACTATAAGGGAAGGTTTAATCGAGCTGTAAATTATGCACTTCAAGGGAATGAATTATTCGCGCTGTCAGATCTCAATTATTTAATCAGAAACGGACAGCTATTGCTCCATAGTCATTTTAACAGGGGAATAATATATCAGCATAAAAATTTACTTAGCAATGCCATTCATGATTATTCAACTGCTATTGATAAAGGATTTATCAATGATAATATTATTAGCAGACGGGCAGATTGTTTCATTCAGACCAAGCAACTAAGAAAAGCTTGTGAAGACTTTAAAACCCTTGAAAAATATAACCACACAAAAGCAATGGAGAAGCAAAAAGAATATTGTCTCTAAATTTGAAAAAATTATTTATCTAACCCGTGGAAGGAATGATCAATTTTTTCTTCAGCTCCTCTCAGTTTAGCTTTACAAATTTTCAATAGTTCCATAGACTCATCCACCATTGCAGTCAATTGATCAACAGGAATATCTTCATTCTCTATTTTATATAAGAGTTCATCTAATGACTTTCTAGCTTCTTCGTATCCTATTTCTTTCTTTTTAGCCATAAAATAATGTTTATCAGTCAAAAAAGATTGTGAGAATTAGCAAGGTAACGATTATATAATTAGTATGTTTACCAGCTTACCTCATAAACTGTCCTAACAAGACTTCTTTTCTACTCATTAACATTTAAAATTGAATGAAAGCTTTTGCTTAATCGCTTTCACAATGTTCATTGAGTCATTGTATCAAACTATTCTATTTTAATATCCCACTCGTCATTTAAGATACTAATGGTGTGATGGGCTGTTAAGTCAAACTGGCAAGGAACCACCGAAACATAATTATTAGCAATTGCCCATTCATCATTGTCTTCACCTTTGTCAAAATTTACGAAATTTCCAGCCATCCAAAAGTATCTTCTGCCATTTGGATCATATCGTTGGTCAAACTCTTCCTGCCACTTAGCCCTGGCTTGTCTGCACACCTTCACCCCTTTTAAAGCTTCATTTCTTTTAGGAGGAAAGTTAACATTTAACGTTGTATATTTTGGCAAACCAGTTTTTAACACCTGCTCTGAAATGGCTTTTACATAATTCAATGTATGAGAAAAATCAGCATCGTGGCCATAATCACAAAGTGAAAAGCCGATAGAGGGTGTGCCTTCAATAGCACCTTCTATAGCAGCTGACATTGTACCAGAATATAATACGGAAATAGAAGTATTACTTCCATGATTAATTCCACTTACAATTAAGTCCGGTTTCCTGTCTTTTAGAACATGATTTTTGGCAAGCTTCACACAATCAGCAGGAGTTCCTGAACATTCATAGGCTTGCACCTCAGATCCAAAAATATCTACTTTCTCTAGTCTTAGGGTATTTCCAATGGTAATAGCGTGGCCCATACCAGATTGTGGACTATCAGGCGCAACCACAATCACTTCTCCTAAATGCTGCATTGTTTCTACAAGATGACGAATTCCTTTACTGGTTATACCATCATCATTAGAAACTAAAATTAAAGGTCTTTTCATTGATTAGTTCTGTACAATTTCGTTATAATAATTCACTATTCGTACTAAATCCTGCTGTCTATCAGCTTTTAGCTTACCTTTTCGGATAAATCTGGACATTTCATCTTCGTATTTACCAAAATAATCCAATAGGTCCCGTTTCTTTTCAGAGTATAATGTGATATCCCCATTATCAGTCAAAAAGTAATAATCGTAAGAGAGTATTTCCCTTGAAAAATTGGAATGCATCGGCCTGTACATTGGGCTACCAAACCTGTTCATGCTTTCGATTACAACGTATTCCCTTGTCATAAGCGTCAGCCTTCCTTCCGCCAATATTTCAAAGAAAACCGGCACATTCATAGATCCTTTTAAACGATAAGGAATTGAGTAAATATACCGGTACCTCTTAAAATATTGGCAATGAAAACTTAAGAAAAGGATGTTTTGAGATGAAAAAGTTTTAAGCTTGTTGTCAATGGACAATTGCACTAGGTTCGTCTTAAAATCATATTGTATGGATCCTCTTAAGGTATCTTCGTTCTCTAATACTATCATCCCAGGATGCCACATTTCATTGGGCAAATCCTGAGCAAATACTGAAGAGGATAATAAAAAAAACGATATAATTAAAAAATGAATTCTCAAATTATTTTTTATTAAGAATGGTATGGCCCATTTTATCTCTTTTGGTGCGTAAGTAGTTTTCATTATGCTTATTCGGTGGAATTTCTAATGCTACATTCTCCACAATTTCCAAGCCATAACCTAATAAACCCGCTCTTTTAGTCGGATTATTTGAAATTAACTTTATTTTACTGATCCCAAGTTTTCTTAATATTTGAGCGCCTACCCCATAGTCACGCTCATCCATTTTAAAGCCAAGGTGAATATTAGCTTGTACAGTATCCATTCCTTCTTCCTGCAGTTTATAGGCCTTAAGTTTATTTAGTAAGCCAATACCTCTGCCCTCCTGATTCATGTAAACTACAACTCCTTTGCCTTCCTTTTCAATCATTTCCATAGCCTGGTGCAATTGTGGCCCGCAATCGCATCTACAAGAACCAAAAATATCTCCAGTAATACAAGATGAATGAACCCGTACCAACACAGGCTCGTCTTTTTCCCATTTACCTTTCATTAAGGCTAAGTGATTTTCACCGGACGTGGTTTGTTCAAAAGCCACTAATTTAAAATCACCAAAATCGGTGGGCATTTCCACTTCAATTTTCTCTTCTACCAAAGATTCTACATTCAATCTATATTCGATCAAATCTTTAATAGTTACCAATTTCAAATTAAATTTATCAGCTACCAGTCGCAAATCTGGTAATCTGGCCATGGTACCATCTTCATTCATGATTTCAACCAAAACACCACCAGCCCTCAAACCTGCAAGCCTTGAAAAATCAACTGCTGCTTCGGTATGTCCAGTTCTTCTTAATACGCCACCTTTTCTGGCCTTCAGAGGAAAAATATGTCCCGGCTTGCCTAATTCTTCAGGTTTAGTGTTGGGGTTTACTAATGCCTGAATAGTTTTGGAACGGTCACTAGCTGAAATTCCCGTTGTTGTTCCATACCCAATTAAATCTACAGAAACTGTAAAAGGGGTCTCAAACTGTGCTGTGTTTTTACCTACCATCAACTCCAAACCAAGTTCTTCACACCTGTCTTCAGTAATAGATGCGCATATGAGGCCTCTACCATGTTTAGACATAAAATTAATTATTTCAGGAGTTACCTTTTCAGCAGCACATATAAAATCACCCTCATTTTCTCTATCTTCATCATCTACTACAATAATGATGTCGCCATTTTTAATCGCCTGAATGGCTTCTTCAATAGTATCTAATTTAGTTTTTTCTGATGTCATAAATTTCAAGAAAGTAATAAAAACACAAAGGTAGTTATAAATTTTTAGCTCATTAACTACTCTGCAATTTAAAGGTAACAAATGCGACAATTGAGTGTTTAATATTTTAGAATCTGAGAGCACACAATCGATTTAGATTAGGTTAAACCAATAGAAAAAAACTTTTCTTAGAATGAAATTTAAAACATTTATTTCACCACCACCATGCCTAACAAATTACCTATTTCCAATTTGGCCTGATTGAGCACCATTTGATACTGAAGTAATTTACTTTCTTCCTCTGCAGAGTGAGCTTCTTTTAACTTTTGCATATTCTTGTCCAGCATATGTAAGATTGACCTGTGTTTTAGACGTAGTACATGTATATATAAAGAATCATTTAATATTTGCTTCTCATGAACCGTGTAGATCTGAAACTTATTTTCCCAGTTGGCACTTAAGGTGTACCTATCAGTAAATAATGAAAATATAGCCTTTCTAACTTCCTCTGACCCATTTTTTATAAAGTACGCTTCATTTAAGACTTTTCCTTCTTTTAAATGAATCTTAAAATCGGCCAATATTTCTGCATAAACAGGATGTACAAATTCAGCATCATTTAATTCCTGCAAAAGGTAATCGATAACCATTGTATTTTCTGCGATCGGCAAATCACCATAACTCAATAACAGTCTCACACTTTCTTTTTCCTGAATGGCTGCGACTTCAAAAGGAGAATATTTTTTTTGTATTTGTTCTGGGGCATGACTAAAACTCTCTGTCAATTGATTAGCCTGCCTTTGGGTAATATCTCCTTTTACCTGCTTTTCTCTTAATAAAATTTTATTTTGCTCAGTAATAAGGATTGCTTCATCAATTTCGAGCATATCGCTACACTCCTTTATATATATTGCCCTTTTTACGGGATCAGGTATTTTAGCAATTGACCTTACAATGTCCTGAATGGTTTCAGCCTTCCGGATAGGATCTTTTTTAGTCTCTTGCAGCAATAAATCCGACTTAAAGCGGATAAAATCTTTTGAATTCTCCTCCAGGTAAGACTTAAACGCTTCATCACCCATCTTCTGGGAATAGCTGTCAGGGTCCTCACCACCAGGGAAAAGTACTACTTTTACATTCAGACCTCCTTCTAAAATCAAATCAATCCCTCTCAATGAAGCTTTGATACCAGCTGAGTCACCATCAAAAAGCACAGTAATATTTTGAGAATATCTGCCTATCAACTTAATCTGGCCAATAGTGAGTGAAGTGCCTGAAGAAGCGACCACGTTTTTTACTCCGGACTGATGCAATGAAATCACATCTGTGTAACCTTCCACCAGGTAACAGTTTTCATGATTCCTGATGTGCTGCTTTGCCTGCGCTATGCCATATAGCACATCACTTTTATGATACACCTCAGTTTCAGGAGAGTTGATGTATTTAGGTTGCTTTTTATCGTTAATTAAAATTCTGGCACCAAAAGCAATAGGTTTTCCTGCAATGGAATGGATTGGGAAGATTACTCTATTTCTAAAACGATCGTAGGTCTTTTCCTCCTTTTTAATAATTAATCCTGCTTTATCAAGCAGTTCTTCAGAATGGCCAGCAGCTTTTGCTGCCTTTAACAAACCATCCCACTGATCCAGGGAATATCCTAAATCAAACTCTTCTATCGTATTTTTAGAAAACCCTCGCTCCTTAAAATAACTGAGCCCAATTGATTTACCTTCTTCATGCTCATGCAACAGGTTTTTGAAGTAATCAGCAGCAAAATTGAGAATAATAAACAAGCTTTCCCGCTCATTATATTTCACCTGATCTTCGGGTAGCAGCTGGTCTTCTTCAATTTCTATCCCATATTTTTCTGCCAGTTGTTTGATGGCTTCCGGAAAGCTTAAGCCTTCCAAATCCATAATAAACTGAATTGAATCACCCGCCTTACCACAGCCAAAACATTTATAGATGCCTTTATTGGGAGAAACGGAGAATGACGGGGATTTTTCTTCATGAAAAGGGCAACATGCCCACAAATTCTGACCTTTCTTTTTCAAAGGCACAAAATCCGAAACCACTTCTTCTATTTCGGCTCTTTCCTGTACGGCACGAACTGTATTTTGACTTAAATTCACAGAAATACGCTATTTTTTTCTCTTTCAAACAATGCCATATACAACTAATTTGCAACTAAGATTGTTAGCTACATTGAATAAGTATAACTTGCACCACAAATAGCAAAAGTAGTTTTTTTTAAGCACATTATTTATGGCGATTTCACAAGATAGTATAATTAAAGCATTGAGCACAGTTCAGGATCCCGACTTGAAAAAGGATTTGGTAACCTTGAATATGATAAAAGATATTAGCATAGACGGTAACGCTATTCATTTCACCGTTGTACTAACTACCCCTGCCTGTCCTTTAAAGGAACTGATTAAAAATGATTGCATTAATGCTATCCATAAAAATGTTTCCGCTGATGTACAGGTTTTCCCTAACATGACTTCAGATGTTACTTCAACACGAAACACAGCACCACTTTTGCCAAATGTTAAAAACATAATTGCTATTGCATCAGGAAAAGGCGGAGTAGGTAAATCAACAGTTTCAGCTAATTTAGCTGTTTCATTGGCGCAATCTGGAGCAAAAGTGGGGCTAATTGATGCCGACATCTTTGGACCCTCCATACCAACCATGTTCAATTGTGAACATGAACAGCCTGAAGTAAAAGAAGTAAATGGTAAAAATATCATTGTGCCTATTGAGCAATACGGCATTAAGTTAATATCAATAGGGTTTTTAACTCCACCTGATAATGCTGTAGTTTGGAGAGGACCTATGGCTAGCTCAGCACTTAAACAATTTATTGGTGATACCGATTGGGGAGATCTCGATTATTTACTCATTGATTTGCCTCCCGGGACTAGTGACATACACCTCACTATGGTGCAAACTATTCCAGTAACAGGATCAGTGATTGTAACTACACCTCAGAAGGTGGCTTTAGCAGATGCTCAGAAAGCTATTAGTATGTTTAAGCAACCGCAAATCAATGTACCTGTTTTAGGTTTAGTTGAAAACATGGCGTATTTTACTCCGGCAGAATTACCTGAAAATAAATATTTTATTTTTGGTGAAGGCGGAGGTTATAAACTAAGCGAAAAATATGAAATCCCTTTTCTAGGGCAGATGCCATTGGTGCAATCAATTAGAGAAAGTGGTGACAGCGGTTTTCCTTCAGCAATGAAAGATGATGCAACAGCTGAAGCATTTAAAGATTTATCACAGAAGTTGGCTAGACAAGTGGCTATTAGAAATGCAAATATGGCTGGAACTTCAAAAGTAGAAATGGTTAATTAATTTTTATGGAAATATTAGAAAGAGTTGAGAAGGCATTAGATTCCATTAGACCGTATTTAGAAGCGGATGGAGGAAATGTAAGAGTTGTAGATTTAAATGAGGGTACATTAAGGCTTGAATTATTGGGGGCTTGTGGTTCTTGCCCTATGTCCACAATGACTTTAAAAGCAGGCGTAGAAGAAGCTATCAAAAAAGCAGTACCTGAAATTAATACGGTTGAAGCCATAAACATAACAACATCTGACGACCCAAATGCCAAATTGCCCGAAACAATGAGGTAAGACAAGGTAAGCTGAATGCAATAGTATGTATTAATTTAATTATTAACTTATGTAATATATGATTAATTGAATATTCTGTTTAAATTTAAGATCGATTGCAGAAACAAAAGCCCATTTGGTTAGAATTTTCATTTTAATATTTCAACATGATAAAAGTACCCCATTTGAAAAATATATCTACAATACTTTGGGGTATTCTTATTTTAAACTTCTTCAATCTTTCTATATCGTTTTCTCAAAGATGCCCAGTTCCTGAAATATTAAAGAACAGAGAAAGCGAAAACCCATCACTTGATACTGATCATTTTGAAGATTGGATTCAACAAAAAATTATTTCCCGTAATACCAACTTATTTAATCGACAAAGAAACTCTCAAAGGCAGGTAGTGAAGGTTCCAGTTGTATTTCACATTATACATAAAGGGGAAGCAATTGGTATTGGTACAAATCTATCGAATGCAAGAATTGATCGCCAGCTGGCTATTTTGAATGAAGATTTCAATAAGTTGAATGCAGATACTACAGAAACGCTAATTGAGTTTAAAACATTATCAGCCAATACAGAAATTGAGTTTGTGTATGCTCGGCAGGATCCTCAGGGGTTTGAGACGGATGGAGTAGTAAGAGTATTGGCTAGCCAAAGCAGTTACAATTTTCAAAACCGGACTTTACTAAGTGCCGAAAGCTATTGGCCCGCTGAAAAGTACCTTAATATTTGGGTAGCAGATTTATCAGGATCCAGTTTAGGATGGGCAGAATTTCCTGTGGCAAATATCCCCGGTTTAGAAGATGCCAGCAATAACCGATTAATTGATGGGGTAAGTTTAGATTATATGTTTTTCGGAGAAAACCCAAGTAGCCCGGGTTTTGAAAGTAAAGGAAGAACAGCTACACATGAAATGGGACACTTTTTTGGTTTAAGGCATATTTGGGGTGATGGTGGATGTGCTATTGATGACTACTGCGAAGATACTCCTCCGGCTAGCTCCTCCAGTCCGGGTTGTAATTTATCAAAAACCACATGTGAGTCACTCGACATGGTGCAAAATTTTATGGACTATACAAACGATGCTTGTATGAGTTTATTTACTAATGATCAAAGAACTAGAATTCGTACGGTTATTGAGAATAGTCCAAGAAGACTTAGCCTCACAACATCAGATGGGCTTAACCCTCCTCCCATTTTCAACAGAGATTTGGCATTATCAAAATTGAATCCTCAATATAATAGCAACTGCGCTGACAATTTTGCACCAAAAATACAGCTGATAAATAATGGGCTGGACTCCGCTGCGAGTTATGAAGTAAATCTTTTTATAAATGAGGAGTTGGCAGAAACTTTTACAGGAGTTGATACACTTTCGGCTGACCAAATAATCATAGTCAATTTTTCCAGTCTAAGTGGCTTATCAGCTGGCAATTACGAGTTAAGATATGAAGTGAATTATACAGATGGTCAGGCAGATGAAAGAATTATAAACAATTCCATTCGTGAGTTTGTGCAAAAATTGGAGCAGGTTACGCTTCCCTATCAAGCAACTTTCAATACTGGTTTTAACAATTGGCAAATCAGAAATGAGGATGGTCTTGAAACATGGTCAGCATTAAATGGTTTTTTTGGGATCCCGTTTTTTGAAAATAAACAAAGTATTGGAGAGAGAGAACAGCTCATATCTCCCATTTTTGACTTAACTGAAATGGAAAGACCTGAACTCTCCTTTGTGTTTTCACAATCAGCTGATACACTACCACACAAATTTCAGATTTACGCATCTTTCAATTGTGGAGAAACTTATAATCATTTAGTTTATTCTGCATCTAATGAAAGTTTACTAACTGCATACGAATCTGACGAGGAATTTACCCCTGAATTTAGATTAGACTGGGACACAATCAATGTAGATTTAAGTTATTTACGGAATGAATCCTCTGTTAGCTTCAATTTAATCGCAGAAAACAGAAACGCCAATAACCTTTATATTAATCAGTTCAAAATTGACGAATCTGGAAAGCCAGCTTTAAGAATTTCACCAAAAAGATGGGAAAGTACGAACCCCCTATTATGCAATCAGTCCATAATAAGTGATCTGGAAGTTGAGAACACCGGCCGCTTGGTGGTTAACACCTTCTTGCTGCAGATTTTTGAGGGAAACGATCTGCTTTATAGTGAGACTTCAACTGAAACCGTAGGTGTAGGAGCAAAAACCACCATATTGATTCCTGAAATAAAACCACTCAATAATGAAGGAAAACTCAGATTGGTTGTAAGTGCCGGGGAAGATGAAGAACTCACTTCATCAGAGCTATTTTTACCCTATAAAATAGACTGTAAGGAGGAACTGCCACCATTGCGTTTAATTTATAGAAACAATAAGCAGGGTAATTGGTATGCGTTCAATCCTAATGACAACTCCACCTGGAACTTTGAATCCGATTTACAAGTAGTAAGTAGCAATTCTGCCAATTTTTATGATGTAGAACAAGAGGAAGATTGGTTAATTTCACCCCTAATGGATGTGAGCAGGGTTAATTATTTAGGTTTAATATTTGATATCTCTTATATGAAGCCCTACAGGCAAAGTGAAAGCTTTGAAATTTGGCTGACAGGAGAAGATGGCATAGCTTTTAATACGCTAATTTATGAGAAGAAAGGAGATTCATTAGCCACCGCTTTTGGTAATAATGAAAGTAGCGCTCCTACCTGGAGAAATGAGTTTATTGATTTATCTCCTTTCGTTTACAGGGAAAAGATACGACTTGCATTCAAGGCCAAGCATGCAAATGGTCAAAATATTTTGCTAAAAAATATTTCATTTTTTATTGGTCAATCGCCACCACCTGCATATCCTGCAACCAATAATGATTTTGTAGTATATCCGGTCCCTACTAAAGATGTTATTAATTTACATCTTAACCTGCAAACCGCTTCCGAAGGTTTTTTCCAAATTACAGATTTGCAAGGAAAAGTTATTTTACAGTTTAAGGAGCCTAAGCTTTTAAATCAGTTTATCAATTTTGATGTTTCTTCTTTAGCAGATGGAATGTATTTATTGCATTTAAGAACAGATAATGTAAGAAGCAGTGAAAGATTTATTATTAGCAGATAAAAATTACTTAATTGTTATCCTAAAAATCTCAGTTCGGCCATATGTTTGTTTGAAAAGCCTCTTAGAACCGTCCCGGTAGGCCGTGACAATTAGCATAAATTTATACTTTCAGGAAAAGTAAGTCTCCATCTGCCGATAGGGTGTTATTTTTACTAATCGTGCTCAGGTTAATAAGTTAATAAGAAATAACATCAGTCAAAAAAGCTGCTAAAACAAGGATTTCATTTTCTAACTACTATTTTTACATTTGCGTTATAAACTAACAACATTCATTTGATATGTTAATTGTTTAAATTAAATAGCAAAGAAAGAATCAGACATAGTAAATAAGGATAATATAAATGAAAATAGGTGTATTTTTTGGAGGTCAGTCGAGGGAAAGAGAAATATCATTTGCAGGAGGAAGAACAGTATATGATAACCTTAACAAATCTATTTTTGAAGCGGTACCAATCTTTATTGATAGTCTCGGACATTTTATTCTCCTGGATTGGCAATATATTTATAAAGGCACTATTCGGGACTTTTTTCCACCTGTTAAATATTTACCAAATAGTGAATATCCAATTCAAATTTATGCGGAATCATTAAAAGTAAATGACCATAAAGACTGGGATCAAATTATTGCTGAAGTTGGAAAAAAAATAACACCCGAAGAATTAAGTCAGTACATTGACTTTGCTTTTCTGGCACTGCATGGGCCATTTGGAGAGGATGGCAATATTCAGGGCATTCTGGAATGGTACGGCATCCCTTACAGTGGAGCAGGTATTCTTCCTTCAGCTATTGGCATCAACAAAATAGCCCAGAAGCAATTAATAAGCCAGGCAGGATTTGCAGTTCCAAAAAGTAAAACCTTATCAAAATCAGATTGGGAAAATAAAGATAAGGAAGCTATCTATCAGTCTTTAAAGTCTGAAATAGGTTTTCCAATGGTAATAAAGGCCCCTCATCAAGGTTCTTCAATTGGAGTTAGTATTTTAAATCAGGATGATTCGAAAAGATTTAATCAACTCATTCAAAAAAGTTTCTTTATTCAGGAAATCGACTGTGAAGAATGGAAAAATTCAACTGAATTCGAAAAAATCACCGCAATAGCAAAATTAGTAGATATCAGGGAGGGTGTAGGGCTTCCGGTAAAAGTATTTAATGAAATTATTATTACCCCTGATGCCTTAATAGAATTTTTAAACCAATATGTAAATAAAAATACAGGATTGATACAGCTTCAGGCTTTACAGACTGAAAATGAATTATTAATTGAATCTTTTATAGAAGGAAAAGAATTTTCCTGCATTGTTATTGAAGATGAAGATAGCAGGCCTATTGCTCTTCCTCCTACTGAAATCAGAAAAGGAAAAGATGTTTTTGATTACAGATCTAAATACTTACCTGGTATTAGCAGGAAAATTACACCAATAAATGAAGAGTTGCCGGTAATTGAAAAAATCAGAAATTCCTGTACTCTGCTTTTTAAGGCTTTACAGATCAATGTATATGCCAGGATAGATGGATTTGTGGGCGTTGATGGGAACATATATCTCAATGATCCAAATACAACCTCCGGAATGTTGCCATCTTCTTTCTTCTTTCACCAGGCAGCTGAAATAGGATTAAATCCTTCCCAGTTTTTGAGTTATATTATTAGAACCTCATTGGCAGTTCGATTAAAAACAGGAAAAAACCAACATACCATTGAGACACTTGTGTCAGGCTTAGATAAAAGGTTGCTTGACCTGCAAACAAAAGAAGAGAAAAAGACCAACGTGGGGATATTTATGGGAGGCTTTTCCACTGAACGACATATTTCAGTTGAAAGTGGTCGTAATATTTTTGAGAAACTAGCCTCTTCTCAGAAGTACTTCCCCATACCCATTTTTCTAACCGGAAATGAGGAAAAACATGAGTTATATGTTCTACCTATCAATATAATGCTGAAGGACAATGCAGATGATATTAAAGACAAACTAAGCAATTATCAAACACACCCCATTATTGATCAGATTAAATTCGAATGCGAGTCTATTACTAAAAAGTATGCTGCACATAATATTTCTCAGTTTGAGAAACTAGCTTATTCTGATTTGTCTCAAAAAATTGATATGGCCTTTATCGCGCTGCATGGCAGACCTGGAGAAGATGGTGCTGTTCAGCAAGAGCTTGAAAAAATGGATATACCTTATAATGGCTCAGGTGTAGAAAGTTCTCAGATCACAATCAATAAATTTGACACCAACGAGAAATTAAGAAATAATGGGATTTTAGTGGCTGATCACAGACTTGTGTATGAGCAGGATTGGCATGCCAGTAAAATGGAGCAAATTGAAAAAATTGAACAACAATTAAAATATCCATTAATTGCCAAACCTGCTGATGATGGTTGTAGCTCTGCCGTAAAGAAAATAAAAAACAGATCGGAGCTTGAAGCCTTTGCAGGAATGATGTTCAGACCTGACCCAGAATTTATTGAGGATTTGGCCAATACGCTAAATCTTAAGCGAAACGAGGAATTCCCACAGAAAAACTTTTTTCTATTAGAGGAGCTGATAGAGAAAAGGGATGCTACCTACTTTCTGGAAATTACGGGTGGTTTATTAACCCATTATGAAGAATCAGGAAAAATAAGATATGAAATATTTGAGCCTTCGGAGGCGTTAGCGAGTGGTGAAGTTTTAAGTTTAGAAGAAAAATTCTTAGCGGGTGAGGGTCAAAACATAACACCTGCGCGATATACCAAAAATGTACAGGAATATTCAACAGTAGCTGAGCAAGTGAAAAACACCTTAAAACACACTGCTGAAGTATTATCTATAGAAGGGTATGCAAGAATTGACGCATTTGTGCGAATTTTTGATGATTTAAAAGTGGAAACTATTATTATTGAGGTAAATTCATTGCCGGGAATGACACCGGCCACTTGTATTTTTCACCAAACAGCAATTAACGGCTACAAGCCTTATGACTTTATTGATAAAATTTTAGAGTTTGGTAAAGCAAGAACATTAAAACAATCTAATACACATGAAAAGTAAAGCTAATTCAGCAAAAGATATATTAATACATCTTGGAATAATTATCGTAGTAGCTATTTTGCTCATTACTTCATTTTTTTATCTCTACCTACCTGCTAAAACAAACCATGGTGAAAGTATTACTGTTCCAGATTTATCAGGTTTGCAATTAGAGGAATTGGATGACTTCCTTTTAAAACGAGACTTACGATTTGAAGTAACACCGGACTCTGGCTTTTCTGCAGACCTACCCGCTTATGCTGTACTAACTCAAACACCTAAGCCGGGTGATAAAGTAAAAGAAAACAGGAAAATATACATATCTATTAATGCTGTAAATCCACCAATGATAAAGATGCCTAAATTAGTTGATGGCTCTCTGAAAAATGCACAAATGGTAATGGAAAGCTATGATTTAAAATTAGGTGAGATTATATATGAGCCTCACGAATTCCAAAATGCTGTTTTAAAACAATTATCAGATGGTGAAGAAATAGAAGAAGGTACTGATTTACCCAAAGGTACTGTCATTGATCTTGTTATTGGAAACGGTTTAGGCAGACCTTTTGAAATGCCGGATTTATTGGAAACTATGCAAGATGATGCCGAATTCATAATTAAAGGAAATGGTTTAAGAGTGGGATCAATCCATCAAAAACAAGTGGAAGACAAAGCAGCAGGTTTGGTAATTCAACAATATCCGGAGGCAGGAGAACAAATAAGAACAGGTAATAGAGTTGATATTTGGGTAGTGGCTTCAAAAAGCGATGAGGATTTGCTTTCACCTACAGAACAATAAAAACAAGTGAATTAGGTTATTTATTAGATTTCCTTCATTCTAGAAATTGCTTATTAAAGCTACTGGGAAAAGCTAGGAGCATTATTTTATAATTAACTATGATCTACAGAATTGGGTTTTTAATTTTTTTTTCAATCGTCTCTTCACAAGGATTATTGGCGCAAATAATTGAAAAACCAATTGCACACAACAATGTCAAATCATTCAATTACAGGCAGATTCAAGTTAACGACACAATAAGCCTACCTTTCTGGGATGATTTCTCTCAATCCAGGAATAATTCTATCGACACCGCATTATGGCAGTCTGGTTTTGATGTATTCATCAATGGTTTTCAGGGATACCTTCCACCTTCCGAAATGGTGGCCACCTTGGATGGTTTTGATGGAAATGGAAATGCTTATTCCAATAATACGCAAGCCCAGGGAATAGGTGATAGTTTGGTTTCTAAACCTATAGATTTGTCAGGTTACAGTGCTTCAAGTAATATAGTTTTAAGTTTTTTCTGGCAGGAATTATTTGGTGATCAGGCACCAGATTCCAAAGACTCCCTTCGTTTGAGTTTTAAAAATGCAGACAATGTATGGGTGCAGGTATTTAGCGTTGCAGGTAATGGCAATGCACAACCTACTTTATTCAATCAGCAATTTGTACGGCTCAACCAGGAACAATTTATTCATAGCGGATTTCAATTTAAATTTGAGCTTTTAGGTAATCTGGCCGGGGCATATGATGCTTTTAACCTGGATTATATTTATTTGAACGAGGGTAATATCAGCGTAAATACAGACAATAACGCATATGATTCTTATGAAGACAGAACGTTTTCCAGGGCGCCTCAAAGTATATTCAGCGGTTACTATGCAGTTCCTTTGAAGCACCTCAATGAAACATGGCTCAATGAAAATTTGCAGGCAACAAGTTTTATCTATAACAACCTTTGGGCAGGAGATGCCAACAATCCGCTTTTTGTGACAGAAATTTTTGGCGTCTTAAAAGATACCTTGAAGCCTGAAGTAATCCTGGATTCTCTTCTGATCAATGGAAATTTCTTAACCCAAAACCAGGATACTGCTCTTTTTACAGCTCAACCCCGGAACAAAGAACAACTCATCACTAAATTGCTACAGCAAAGCCAAAATGAAGACTCTGTTTATCTTGAATTGCAGCTTAATTTAGGAACCAACGATAGCCTCTTTTTTGAAATAATAAATAGTGTGAAAGTTTATTATCCTGACCTAAGCTTTAGAGCTAATGACACTATTTCCACAATCTATCCTTTACATAATTTCTATGCGCAAGATGATGGTACCGCAGAATCTGGTATTCAGTTAAATGCGAAAAATTATCAAATTGCCCAGGAATTTGAAATTGAAGGAGAATACTATATGACTGGTTTAGATCTATACATTCCTAATTCTGCTCAAAATTCAGGGACTAAAAACATCACCCTCCTGGTGTGGGATGAATTAACAAACAACCCTATTAATATTCAATTAGCACAGAATGTTTTAGTGAAGCAATCAGCTGGAATTAATGAATTTCAACGTTTTGAATTTGAACGCCCTATTTTCATTGGTGGAAGAATTTATGTTGGCTATAGAGAGGAAAATGACGAAGTAGTCTCTATCGGTTTCGATAAAAACTCCAATAGTGCACAGAATTTATACTTTAATCAGAGCGGACAATGGGTGCAAAACAACACTTTACAAGGAAGCATGATGATCAGACCTGTTTTTGATAGAGTTAATTTAACTGTTAGCAATAAGTCCGAAAAAAGAATGCCTGAGTTTTACGTTTATCCAAACCCTAGCAAAGGAGAACTTCATTATGCAGGAGAATATGATCAATTAGAGGTTTATTCAATGAATGGACAAAGAGTATTGACAATAACCAATCATCAAATTA
Source organism: uncultured Cytophagales bacterium (assembly GCA_963803685.1). GTDB lineage: Bacteria > Bacteroidota > Bacteroidia > Cytophagales > Cyclobacteriaceae > Marivirga. The sequence goes on along the minus strand of CAWDNW010000001.1, from coordinate 3,395,608 downwards.
GCCATAATTCTAGCATCAACATTGAAAACTTAACTAACGGGCTGTACCTTGTCAAAATTAGGAAAGGTGATCAGGTATCTACTCAGAAAGTGCTTTTAAAAAAATAGAAAGTTCTAATCCGGAATGATAATTTTACGATTTACTTTTTTAGCATTTTTAGTAATTCTGCTAACAATCTTGACCCAAATTGGTGGTGTAATACTTATTATTTCTTTACTATTCTCTAAGAAAGTTGGTCAGTATTTTAAACAAGATTGGAAACGGAGGACCTTCAAAATTCTATGTTTCTTAAGTTGCTATTTAATAGCAACTTTTCTGATCGTACCTCCTTTAGCAAAGTTAGACGGTAGAGTACCCCTCCCCTTTTCGGAACATCAAAATTTAAGACCAGCCAATAAAATAACCTTTTTGCTAAATCGGCATTATGTAAGGGAGCATTTAAAGGAAATTATTTCAACTACTGCTCAGCAAATAAACAGTGAGTATCCTGGCACTGTTATTAATTATCTTGATGCCTGTTTCCCTTTTATTAACAACTTTCCGCTTTTTCCTCATCTTAGTCATAATGATGGGGGAAAATTAGACTTATCATTCCTATATAAAGATTCCAGCACAAATGAAAACACCAATAAAGTACCAGCCTTTACTGGATATGGTATTAGTGAGGGGCCGAAAGGTGGAGAGGAAAACATGCCGGAATATTGTAAGACAAATAACTATTGGCAATATAGTTTGATCCAAAAAATTACTCCTCAGTACAATAAATCAAAATTTGATTTTGACGAAGAAAGAACTAAAAGAGTAATTCAAATATTAGCAAATCATCCAAAGATTGGTAAGATATTTATTGAGCCCCATCTCAAAAACAGAATGAGGCTCAATCATCAAAAAATAAGATTTCATGGCTGTTCAGCAGTTAGGCATGATGACCATATGCACATCCAATTATAAAAACTAAAGTGAACGATTAATCATCACCATTTTTACTTACCTGCTTTCCCATCAAAAATGCTTTAATGTAGTCATTCAGATCGCCATCGAGTACATTTTGAACATCGGTTCGTTCAACTCCTGTTCTGGCATCTTTAATTAATTTATAAGGATGTAAAACATAATTACGGATCTGAGAGCCGAAATCAATCTTCATTTTACCAGCTTCTACTTCACTTCTTTCTGCATTTCTCTTCTCTACTTCACGCTGATACAATTGAGATTTTAGCATTTTCATGGCTTCTTCCCTATTACCCAGCTGAGTTCTGCCTGCCTGGCAAATTACTACTATCCCTGTGGGCTTATGGGTCAATTGCACCTTAGTTTCCACTTTGTTTACATTCTGTCCACCAGCACCGCCTGAGCGCGATGTATGAAGCTCCACATCATTGGGATGTATATTAATCTCAATGGTATCATCCACTACAGGGTAAACATAAACCGATGCAAATGACGTATGTCGTCTCCCACCACTATCAAATGGTGAGATTCTTACCAGTCGATGCACTCCGTTTTCTGATTTAAGGAAACCATAAGCCTGCGGACCATCAAATTCCAGCGTCACAGATTTAACGCCAGCTACATCACCCGCCTGGAAATCAACTTCTCTCACCTTGTAACCATTGGATTCGCCCCACATGATATACATCCGCATAAGAATGCCAGCCCAGTCATTACTTTCAGTACCACCTGCCCCGGGACTAATTTGTAACATTGCCGAAAACTGGTCTTCTTCTGAAGAAAGCATTTTCTTTAGCTCCAGATCTTCCACCTTCACCATAGCTTTCTCATAAGACTTGTCTACTTCAGCCTCCGTGGCCTCTTCCATTTCGTAAAATTCATATAGTGTTTCTACATCACCATATAACTCCGAAAGTGTTTCAAATTGTTTGGTCCAATCTTTTATGGCCCGGATTTTCTTCATTGTCTCCTCAGCCGCATCGGAATCATTCCAGAAATCCGGTTGAGCAGTAAGCAATTCTAATTCGTTGGTCTCTTCTACTTTTTTATCGTAGTCAAAGATACCCCCTCAAGGCATTAACACGAGCCTTTAAATCTTTTAGTTCGTCAGAAGTCATAATGACAAAGATCTTTTTTAGTGAAAAATATGAAAATTATGTTGTGTGAAATTGCTGTAGTTCACTACTTTTAAAAATGAAGTTTCAACTACCTGATATCAACTTTTTAATATAAAAAATGCCGCATTGTGTTATCTACAATACGGCATTTCCTTAAAATGTATTACTTTATAATATTGTTAACCAGCCAAATTTATCTTCCGATTCTCCTGATTTGATAGAATCCATTGCTTTGAGAACTTTATTGGAGAATTTTCTTTCTTCAATAGTAGGTAAAGTGTAATCAGTTCCTTCATGTCCAATTAACTTTATATGTGCAATAGTAGCCGCTGTTCCAGCACCGAAAGCTTCTTGCAAAGTACCATTTTTAGCTGCATCTATCACTTCAGTAACAGAAACTTTTCTTTCCTCAACCTTCATGCCCCAGTCTCGTGCCATTGTTAATACAGAGTCTCTGGTAATTCCTTTAAGTATAGTGGAACCTGCTTCAGGAGTAATTAAAGTATCATTAATCACGAACATAATGTTCATAGTGCCTGATTCTTCAATAAATTCATGATCCTTTCCATCAGTCCATATAAGCTGATGATAACCTTGTTGCTGTGCTAACTTTGCAGGATATAAAGCTCCTGCATAGTTTCCTGCAGCTTTAGCAAAACCAGTTCCACCAGCAGCAGCGCGGGTATATTTAGTCTCAATCTTCACTTTTACTGGTTCGGTATAATAAGAGCTTACAGGGCATGTTATAATCATAAATCTGTAAGAATCCGATGGCTTAATTCCTATGTAATCATCCATTGCAAATACAAACGGACGTATATACAGTGAATTACCGGCTTTATCAGGAATCCAGGCACTATCAATTTTCAATAGTTCTCTTAAGGCTTGCATAAAAAGTTCTTCAGGCACCTGTGGAATACACATTCTTTCAGCAGATTTATTTAATCTGGCTGCATTGGCATCTGGTCTGAAAATAGCCGTTTGACCTGCTTTGGTTTTGTAAGCTTTTAATCCTTCAAATATTGACTGACCATAATGAATTACACTAGAAGCAGGTGCTAAAGAAAGATTTTCGTACGGCTCAATCCTTAAATCAGTCCATTCCCCGTCTTTGTAATCGGCTATGAACATGTGATCTGAATAAATTCTTCCGAAAGGAATATTATTAAAATCAACCGCACTGATTTTGGATTTTTCAACCTTTTTAACAGATATTTCTAATGTTTCTAGCATGGTTATCAGGATTAATTTAAAAGCACAAAATTAGTGAAATTGGACAGCATTTCCAATATTATTTTTTAGGAACCCATGGTACTTCAGTCGCTTTTAACTCATGGCTTAACATGCGAGAAAGTACAAAAAGGTAATCTGAAAGCCTGTTAAGATAGATAACGATCACCTCCTCAACTGGTTCTAATTCATTCAATGTCACTACACCCCTCTCTGCCCTTCTGCATACTGTTCGTGTAACATGAGTGTAGGATACAACAGGATTACCTCCAGGCAGAATGAAACTCTTCATTTCCGGTAGTATTTTGTTCATTTCATCAATAGAATTTTCCAGTCTTTCGACATCAGAATACTGTATTTCAGGTATAGAAAATTTTCTTTCTCCTCCTTCATTTGCCAAATGAGAACCAATAGTAAATAGCCTGTCCTGAATCTCTATTAACAGCAAATGCCTTGTGCTATTGGCTTCCTGATCTCTCAATAAACCGATCCATGAATTAAGTTCATCAACATTTCCGTAAGCATCTATTCTTCTGTGGGCTTTTGATACTCTTGAGCCTCCTAACAAAGAAGTCTTTCCTTTATCACCCGTCTTGGTATAAATTTTCATATAATAAAGCTATATACAGTGGTAAATTATTCTTTAATAAACTTCAATGGTAAAGTTAAGTTTTAAATCATCATGAAATCTATTATTTTTCAGCATCATTATCACAAAAAAGGCCAACAGTAACTGTTAGCCTCATTTTTATTAACTATTGAATATATACATCTGATTATTTTGCTTCCCAAACGGTTTCTTTGTGGTTACTTCCAGCTTGTAAAACAATTCTTGGGGGATTAGGTACCAAGGCTAAAGTTACTTTCGCACTGGCAAAATCATCTGCTTCAACCAATACACCCTGTCCCGGAGCCACATCAATTTTATCACCATCTACAAGGTATTCATCAGCTAAGTAAGCTATGGGAAGAAGCACATCATTATCGGGGCAAAACTCATCATGGACGTGCGCCAGAGCTTCTTCCAAATATTCTCCAAAATTTTCTATAAAATCATCCTCCAGATCATGAAGCTCTTCTTCAATCACGTCATAATCTTTATCAGCATAATTTAACTTACTCAAAGCTATCTTTTTCTTTACCAGAGTCGTTAAATCTTTGTCTAATTTTTTGATATCTATCATTATTTTTTTTGGGCTTGTTTTTGTGATTGCAAAATTCCTGTAAATGAGTTGAACTTCCAAACATTGTGTTCACTAATTCTTAATAATTACGCTTTTATTTCAATTACAGATTAAAAAAATTAATTTTGATTAAATTAAATTCAATTTTCTATAAAATTAGCAAAAACCAGTAGAAAATAAGCAATTAGCATGTTCAAATACGATTTTTGGACTAAGTTACTTATCTGATTGATCTAATATTAAAAAATTATTCACTTAATAATAAAAAGCTACTATGGAACAGGATTTTTTACCCTTAAAAGGGACTGATTACATCGAATTTTATGTAGGAAATGCCAAACAGTCGGCAATGTATTATCAAACAGCATTTGGATTTGAGTTGAAGGCCTATGCGGGTCCTGAAACAGGGATTAAGGACAGATCTTCGTATATGCTGCAACAAGGCAAAATAAGACTGGTTTTAACTTCCTCCCTTATACCTGATTCTCAAATATCTGATCATGTGAAAAAGCATGGTGATGGAGTAAAAGTTTTGGCACTTTGGGTAGATGATGCAGAAACCTCATGGAAAGAAACTACCAGCAGAGGAGCAAAATCTCATTCCGAACCGAAAACGATTGAAGATGAAAATGGAAAGGTGACCATTTCTTCCATCCACACCTACGGTGATACTTTGCACACTTTTGTTGACAGAACACACTATAACGGACCATTTCTACCAGGCTATATAGCTAAATCAAGTAATCTGGAGGCAAGCCCGATCGGTCTGAATTATGTAGACCATTGTGTGGGAAATGTTGGCTGGGGTGAAATGAATAAATGGGTGGAATTCTATGAAAATGTCATGGGCTTTAAGCTATTAATAACCTTTGATGACAAAGACATTTCCACAGAGTACACCGCTTTAATGTCCAAAGTAGTTTCTAATGGTAATGGTTATGTGAAGTTTCCCATTAATGAACCTGCCGAAGGTAAAAAGAAATCTCAAATTGAAGAGTACATTGATTTTTACAAAGGTGCTGGCGTGCAGCATATAGCTATTGCTACTGACGACATAATTCACACCGTGTCTGAAATGAGAAAACGTGGAGTTGAATTCTTAAACGTTCCACAGACCTACTATGATGATTTAACGGACAGAGTGGGTGAAATAAAGGAGGATATGGGACCCATTAAAGACCTGAATATATTAGTGGATCGGGATAATGAAGGTTACCTGTTGCAGATATTTACAAAACCTATACAAGACAGACCTACTGTTTTCTTTGAGATAATTCAAAGACGAGGTGCCAAGTCATTTGGAAAAGGTAATTTCAAAGCGCTGTTTGAAGCGATAGAAAGAGAACAGGAATTGAGAGGTAATCTGTAATTTAAAAACTGAAGGTTTGACGCTACAAAAATATTTTTTGATTTTCCTCTGTTTTCTTATTCCTTACCTCTCTTTAGGTCAAAAGAAAAAGGTGTGGATTGATACAGATATCATGTTTGACAAATTTGGAAAAGATGTTGATGATGGTTTGGCTTTAATGTTAGCCTTTCAGCATCCTGATATTGAGATTGTAGGGATTAGTCTTATCCACAACGTTAAACATGGCGAAAAGGTAACCAAAAAATTAATGGAGTACTATGCCCCTTATGAGATACCAGTATATCTGGGTTCAGATGACGCTGCACTAAGTTACGGGAATAAGACGGAAGCGGTAGATGCTTTGGCATCTGCTTTGGAAAAAGAAGAACTGACTATTTTAGCTTTAGGTCCAGCAACAAACATTGCTAATTTACTCAAGTTTTACCCAGAGACTATTGGAAACATCACTGATATAGTTTTTTGTGCAGGTAGAAGCAGAAACTACGAGTTCCGACCAGAAAGTGCTAAAAAAGCGCTACCCGATTATAATTTCGAAATAGATTCAGGCTCTTTCAAATACATCTTATCTTCAGGTAAACTACCTATTATTCTGGCTGGTTATGAAGCGGCAGAATCATTGTACTTGCATCAAGAGGATATTAATCGGCTTAAGAAGAGAGGGAAACCTGGTGATAGATGGGCTGCAAGGCAACTGAAAAACTGGATTTTTGGATGGCGTATCGCTCTAGGAGTGGAAGGTTTTATACCCTTTGATGTAGCGACCGTGGGTAGCGTTTTATATCCTGATTATTTTACCATTAAAAAAGCACAAGCTGATTTGTATTACAGAGAAAATGACAGCGACTTCTTGATTAAAACTGATAAAAAAAGCTATCTTGAAGTTTATACTGGTGCAGATGAGCAACACAATGTGCGCTTTGCCAGTAATATGAAAGAAGACTACAAGAACTTAATCATTCAAAAAATTTTCAATTAAACGAATATGACAACCGAGGAAAGAGCGCAAAAATGGCTTGATAGTACAGCCGTTGATGACCAAACAAAGGCAGATATCTTAGAAATGCAAAGAACCAATCCAACAGAATACAAAGAATCCTTCTATCAGGATTTGGAGTTTGGGACCGGTGGATTGCGAGGTATCATGGGCGTAGGGAGCAACCGAATGAACAGATACACTTTGGGTATGGCCACTCAAGGATTGTCAAACTATTTAAATAAAACATTTACAGATAAAGGTATATCTGTAGCCATTGCACATGATTGCAGAAACAACAGCGATATTTTTGCTAAAACAGTTGCTGATGTTTTCACCGCAAATGGTATAAAAGTTTACTATTATAAAAGTTTAAGACCTACGCCATCTCTTTCATTTGCAGTACGCCATTTTGGTTGTAAAAGTGGAGTGGTACTTACTGCTTCTCATAATCCTAAAGAGTATAGTGGCTATAAAGCTTATTGGGATGACGGAGCACAATTGCTTGACCCACATGATGTGAATGTGATGAACGAGGTGCAGGCCATTGAATCTATTGACGATGTACATTTTACGGGGAACGATAGCTTGATTGAATACATAGGAGAAGAAGTAGATAAAGCATACCTGGATAAAATAGATGAAATATCATTATTTCCTGATGCCTCCGAAGAAGACAAATCTATTAAAATAGTCTATTCCTCTATTCATGGAACCGGAATTACTTTAGTGCCTAAGGCGTTTGAGAATTTTGGCTTTAAAAATGTACATGTTGTAGAAGAACAAGCTAATCCGGATGGAAATTTTCCTACCGTAATTTATCCAAATCCTGAAGAAAAAGAAGCTATGAAAATGGCACTTGAAAAAGGGAAAAAGATTGATGCTGATATAATAATGGCAACCGATCCTGATGCTGACAGAGTAGGTATAGCTATTAAGAATGCCAGTAATGATTTTGAGTTATTAAATGGTAATCAGACAGGTGCTTTACTAATTTACTATTTACTCACCCGTTGGAGTGAATTAAAAAAGTACACAGGAAAGGAATTTATTGTTAAGACTATAGTCACCACTGAGCTTATTAACAAAATAGCAGAATATTTTGAAGTTCAGAGCTTTGATACCTTAACAGGATTTAAATATATAGCTCAAAAAATCAGGGAGTTAGAAGGTGAAATGCAATTTATTGGTGGTGGCGAAGAAAGTTATGGCTACATGATCAGCGACTATGTGCGTGATAAAGACGCAGTGGCAGCTTGCGCCATGATTGCTGAAATGACTGCCTATGCTAAATCAAAAGGTATTACTTTGTACGAATACCTCATTGAAATGTACCTCAAATTCGGTTTATATAGAGAAGATTTAATTTCTATTACCAAAAAAGGCATTTCAGGCAGCGAAGAAATCAAGCAAATGATGACTCGGTTTAGAGAGAACACTCCCAAGGAAATCAATGGTATTAAAGTAGAGAAAATGAGAGATTATAAAGAAGGAATTGAAAAAGACATCGCCAGTGGTGATTCTCATAAAATAGACTTCCCTTCTTCCAATGTGCTGCAATTCTTTCTTGAAGACGGCAGTAAAATATCAGCCAGGCCTTCAGGTACAGAGCCAAAAATTAAGTTCTACGTGAGTGTTAATAGTAAACTAAGTTCTAAAGAGGCCTTTACAAAAGAATTCGATCAGTTAGGGACTAAAATAAAAGGTTTATTGGAATCCTTGGATTTATAAATAGGATCAAAATTTTAATTTTAAGATACGGGTGAATATGGAAACATGTTTGCCCGTATTTATTTATTGATATCTCGACTTTCCGCTAAAAAAAACAATCATTTCATATGAAAATAGGACTAATTTCAGACACGCATGGCTTCCACGATCCAACCATTCCAAAGTATTTCTCCTCTTGTGATGAAATATGGCATGCGGGAGATATTGGAGAAGGCAATATTATTGAACAACTAAATACAATTGCACCTACCCTGGCTGTTTTTGGAAATATTGATTCAACAGAATTTCAGCAATTATATCCTGAGGATTTACATTTTGAACGTGAAGGATTGAAAATATTCATGAGTCATATTGGTGGCAAACCACCAAGCTATAATCCCAGAATCAGAAAGCTCATTAAAGAAACCTCTCCTGATATCTTTATTTGTGGCCACTCACATATTTTAAGGGTAATGAAAGACCCGAAACAAGAAAATCTTCTCTATTTAAACCCAGGTGCTGCCGGTAAGCAAGGTTTTCATCAGATGCGTACTCTATTAAGGTTCGATCTTAACAATAGAAAGATTAGCAATATGGAAGTGATTGAGTTGAGAAAAAGGGGAGCAATTTCTTAACATCAAATGGTATGTTGAGTGCTTGTAATTGTTCATAGAAAAACCTGTTCCCTCATCCACATGTAAAAGTATTGATACTGATGCTTTTTAGAAAAAGAACAGTATAAGAAGCAAGGAAGAACCATTTGACAAAGGCTTCATTCAGATATATATCATTGAGGGTAAGTTAGATATTTTTAAAAATAAAAAAACAATCACTTATGGTAAAAACGCTCGAAACTAGATTAAAAAACAACAATATCCGGCCCACAGCTATGAGATTGCTCGTGCTTGAAGCATTATACGGTCAGAAAATTGCTATCAGCCTTTCTGATCTAGAAGATTCTTTCGAGAAGTCCGACAGAATTACGCTGTACCGCACCCTGAAGACTTTTGAAGAAAAAGGATTGGTTCACAGTATTGATGATGGAACAGGTGCACCTAAATATGCTTTATGTGAAGAAGGTTGTAACTGCGAAATAGAAAGGGATTTACATGTTCATTTTCACTGTAATGTTTGTAATGAAACTACCTGCCTGCCCAAGTATAAAATACCTGAAATTACTTTACCTAAGAACTTCATTCCTGAGGAAGCCAATTTAGTAGTTAAAGGAGTTTGTGGAAAGTGCTCAGTTTAAAAATGCAATTCCTGTGCATTTCATTTCCACTTATCTTTGTTGAAAATAAAGCACAGTAGCATATGAAATTTAATACAAGGATTCCCAAAGCACTAAAAAAGTATTTTAAGAAAGAATTAATTCACTATGATGAAAAGCTAACTGAAGGCAAACTTCAGGACGCCTGGAGACACCTGGAAAGGGCTCACATAATCGGCCAGGCTTACCCTTTAACTCATAGCCTGGTACACTGGAAAATGCTCCTTTTCGGAATCAGAATTAAAAATTTTAAGGAAGTAATCGGCCAAATACCCAGGTTATTGGTTGGAGGAGTAAAGTCATTTGTTGGAGAAATTCCTGTTGGTAATACAGGAGGTGCCGATGAACCGCCATTACGCTCAATGCCTATCGAAGAAGACATTCTTCACATTTTCAAAAAAACAGGAATAGAGAGCTATGGCGCATGATCACTCGAAAGAACTAAGAGGAAGCACTAAAAATCTGAAGATCGCCTTCTTCATTAACTTAGGTTTTACTTGTATAGAACTGGTTGGTGGAATATTTACCAATAGTATCGCCATAATTTCAGATGCACTCCACGATTTGGGGGACAGCCTTTCTTTAGGTCTGGCATGGTATCTGGAAAAAAAATCCTCTAATAATAATCCCTCAAACAGATTCAGTTTTGGTTATGCGCGCTTTCGACTCCTCGGGGCATTAATAAATGCATTGGTCCTGATTGGAGGTTCTATTTACATTATCATTGAAGCAGTTCAAAGACTCCAAAACCCGGAACCTGTAAAATCCCTCTGGATGATTGGAATAGCTATAATTGGCGTAACAGCGAATGGCTACGCAGCCTGGAGAACCAGGGGTGCAAAGTCACTCAATGAAAAAGTAATAAGTTGGCACCTTTTGGAGGACGTTTTAGGATGGGTGGCTGTGCTCATTGTTTCCATAATCCTTCAATTTAAAGATTGGTATTTTCTCGATCCTTCTCTGTCCATTGGTGTAACCTTGTTTATCCTTTATGGTGTGGGAAAAAGACTTTGGGAAACAATGCATCTGCTTCTCCAAGGTGTGCCAAATCATATCGATCTAGAACAAATTAAATTAAAACTAGAAAAAGTAGAACATGTGCAATCTGTTCATCACACACATGTTTGGTCGTTGGATGGAGAACATGATGTGCTTACATCCCACCTTGTTTTGAATGATATTACAAGTTTCGAGCAAATCGATAATACTCGAGAAAAAGCATTGGAAGCTTTAAAACAATATAACTTTCTCCATCACACAATTCAGGTGGAGATCGATCCGGAAACCTGCAAAATCTAATGAGTGTACTTAAAAAACATCCTTTTCAATTCAAAAAAGAGAATGTTAAGAAAAAGGACAAATTCTATCCACTTGCAAGATATTACAGAAAAGATTTTTGAACGGGAAGTGTCAATTAATTTCTACCAATTCCTTTAGAGGAAAGCCAATAGTTATCACATCTCCTGGCTTACCTTCAAAATTAGTTTGAAGCATATAAATTTTTGTTTCCCCTATCGCCATTATTTGGATTAGAAAGTGACTTCCTACAAAATCTACTGAAATCACCTCTCCGGCGGTGTGAAACAGTTCTTCACTTTTTGCATGCAATAAAATCACATTTTCCGGCCAAATGCCATAAGCTACATTTTCACTAACCTTAAAACCTTTGGGGGAATGCCAATTTTTAAAAAAATCCTTTGGTAAAACATTGAACAACCCAAGAAGATGAGCAATCTTTATTTGAGCAGGATTTCTATAAACTTCTCTGGGGCTACCGCTTTGAATAATTTTCTGGTCTTCTAAAATATGAACGGTATCCGCGAGGTAAAAAGCTTCATTTACATCATGGGTAACAAATAAGATGGTGGTGGAAAGTTCGTTTCGAAGGTCCTTAAGCGTATCCATCAAAAGCTGACGTGTGGCCTTATCCAATTGTGTGAAGGGCTCATCCAACAAAAGTACTTCAGGTTGTGTAGCCATGGCTCGGGCTATAGCCAATCTTTGCTTTTCACCCCCAGATAACTTTTCAATTCTTTTATCAGCCAGAGGAGTTAGTCTCATTAGTTTGAGAAGTGTCTCCACCTGCTCATTTTTGAATTTAAGTTCATATGCTAATAAAGCATCTTTTAAATTCTCAGTGACCGTTCGGTTTTTAAGTAATCGAAAGTCTTGCGCCACGTAGGCTAACTCTTCCTCCCCAGGTATTAATACTTCATCAGGATTATCGAGCTTCCTTCCCTGAAAATTAATTTCTCCGCTATCAACGGCTAACAAGCCTGCCATAATTCTAAGCAAAGTGGTTTTACCCACTCCACTCCTACCCATAAACGCATGTATTTCAGCTTCGTGTACCGCTACATTTACATCTTCTAAAATACCTTCATTTCCATATTTCTTAAAAATACGATGAGCAGATAGAAGAGGCTTTTTTGACATACTAGTAATTTTTGGGCAAATAAATAATTATTGAGAAATAGTTTAAGCCACTGTCAATATTTAATCAAAAAAAAAGCGGACTACAACAGTCCGCTTTCAAAATATAACTTATTAGAGTATTACTCTTTATCTTCTTTTTTGCTATCAGCTTTTTTTGCTTTTGGAGCGTCATCTGACTTTTCTGTAGCAGCTTTCTTTTTTGGAGCAGCTTTTTTTGCTTTTGGAGCATCTTCAGATTTAGCTTCGGCCTTTGCACCTTTAGGAGCTTCTTCAGCTTTCTTTGCAACCGGCTTCTTTTCAGCTTTTTCAAACTCAGCCTTAATTTCTTCTACATCAACATTTTTGATGACTGGTTTTTGTTGCAATCTCTTTATATTATCAACTCTCTTCTTAGCTACTACTCTGTTTTTTCTAGCTTTTCTTTTAAGACTTGTTCCTGCCATGGTTACTTCTTTATCAAAATTGGAGTGCAAAGATATACATTTCAGTTAAAAAAGCATAATCCTTTTAAAATATTTTAAAGGGAATTGTCAAATAATTAATGCTTGAATCACAATTTTTGTAGTTTTGCCAATAAATAAATATGCAATGAGCAAACAAAAACCAAGTTTACCTAAAGGAACACGAGATTTCGGTCCGGCTGAAATGAATAGGAGATATTTCATTTTAGATACCATTAAGAAAGTGTACCAGAAATATGGCTATGCCCCCATTGAAACACCTGCTATGGAAAACTTAAGCGTGTTACAAGGTAAATACGGTGATGAAGGCGATCAATTGCTTTTTAAAATATTGAATTCGGGAGATTTCTTATCTAAAACTGATTCAGATGATTTAAAATCGGCCAAAGCTTTACAGCCTAAAATCTCCGAAAAAGGACTTCGATACGATCTCACAGTGCCTTTTGCCAGATTTGTTGTAATGAATCAGGATAAATTGGCTTTCCCCTTTAAAAGATATCAAATTCAGCCGGTTTGGCGGGCAGACAGACCACAAAGAGGCAGGTATAGAGAGTTTTATCAGTGCGATGCAGATGCCATTGGTACTAACTCACTGCTTTGCGAGGCTGAGATAGTTTTAATGATCCAGGAAGTATTTGAGAAATTGCAAAATCAAAAACCCGACACTTTAGATTATGCTATTAAAATTAATAATAGAAAAGTGTTAACAGGTATAGTTGAAGCAATGGAAGCTATTGGCAAAGAAACTGATTTTGCTGTGGCCATAGATAAATTAGATAAAATTGGTGAAGACAAGGTGAAAGAGGAACTTTCACAAAGAGGTTTCTCTAGTGATTCACTGGAAAAAATCACTCCTTTATTTGCTCTTAAAGGCTCTAATGAAGAGCAATTAAATATTTTGAAAGAGTTTCTGAAGCAATCTGAAATAGGATTAAAAGGAATTGCAGAATTAGAAGAAGTATTTAAAATCCTTGAAAATTTAGGGGCTGATGTGCCACAATTAGAGTTAGATGTTACCTTAGCAAGAGGTCTCTCCTATTATACCGGAGCAATCTTTGAAGTAAAGCCTAAAAACGTAGTAATGGGCAGTATTTCGGGCGGTGGCAGATATGATGGCCTTACCGATCATTTTGGATTAGCGGATGTAAGTGGGGTGGGCATCTCCTTCGGTGTAGACCGTATTTATGATGTACTGGAAGAGCTGGCGCTATTTCCTGATGTAAACCAACAGGGCACGCAGGTTTTAATTGTTGCTTTCGATAGCGAAACCTGGACTTATGGCTTAAAAGTATTAAATGCTTTAAGGAAAAATGATATCAAATCAGAATTATATCCAGAGCCCTTAAAACTGAAAAAGCAAATGAAATATGGTAATGATAAAAACATTCCTTTTGTCATTGTAATAGGTTCAGAGGAAATGAAAAGTGGTGCGCTAAGCTTAAAAGACATGCAAGCAGGGACACAGAACAATATACCTTTCAATGATATTATTGAAAAACTAAAATAGAATTTTGAATTTGGGTTTTAAATATTTTAGCAATCGTTTAAAACTCTAAACTTTTTTTACGCCATGAGTGAATTTTTTAATATTAGTCAAAGTGCTCTTACGCTTCATCAAATCCGTAACATATTAGATAATAGACTTAAAATTCAGTTATCCGAAAAATCAGAACAAGCCATAATTCATTGCAGGGAGTTTCTGGATAAGCATATTCAATCAACTGATGCGCCAATTTATGGTATAAACACAGGTTTTGGCTCGCTCTATAGCAGGAACATTTCTAAACCTGATCTGGAAAAATTACAGTCTAATTTAGTGATGTCGCACGCTTGCGGTACCGGGTCAGAAATAGATCCTGGCATTGTGAAGCTAATGCTGCTACTGAAAATACAATCGCTTGCCTTCGGGCACAGTGGTATTCACCTGAATACTGTAAAGCGAATGATCAGTTTCTACAATGAAGATATCCTTCCTGTAATTTATGAATGCGGTTCATTAGGTGCCTCAGGTGATTTAGCACCCCTGGCTCATCTATCGTTACCCCTTTTAGGCAAAGGAGAAGTATATTGGAAAGGTGAAAAAATGAGCGGGGAAAGTTTGTTGCAGAAAAAGCAGTGGGAACCTATTCATTTAAAATCCAAAGAAGGTCTGGCTTTACTAAACGGAACGCAGTTTATGGGAGCTTTTGCAGTCCATGCGCTATTAAAAGCGCAAAATTTGCTAAACTGGGCCAACAGCATCAGTGCATTATCACTCGATGCTTTCGATGGCAGAATTGAAGCATTTGATCCTAAAATTCATCAAATCAGAAACCAAAAAGGACAAATACAGGTGGCGGAAAGCATTCGAGAGCTACTGGAAAAAAGCGAAATCATCAGTCAGCCAAAGCAACATGTGCAGGATCCCTACAGTTTCCGCTGCATTCCTCAGGTACACGGAGCCACAGTAGATACCATTGAGTTTGCACAAAATATTGTGGAAAGAGAATTGGCAGGTGTGACTGATAACCCAAACATTTTCCCTGAGGAAAACGAAATCATTTCAGGCGGTAATTTTCATGGACAGCCTTTAGCTTTAATCTTAGATTATATGGCCATTGCCCTATCAGAACTAGGTAGTATTTCTGAAAGAAGAACCTACCAACTGGTTTCCGGCAGTCGTGGTTTACCAGACTTTCTGGTGATGAATCCGGGCCTCAACTCAGGTTTAATGATTCCGCAGTATAGTGCCGCTAGTTTGGTAAGTCAAAATAAGCAACTCTGTACACCTGCTTCTGTCGACTCTATTGTGTCTTCCAACGGGCAGGAAGATCATGTGAGTATGGGAGCTAATGCAGCTACAAAACTTTACAAAGTAGTGGAAAACGTATATCAAATTTTAGCTATAGAATTAATTAATGCTTCGCAGGCAATCAATTTTAGAAAACCGCTAAAAACAAGTCCGGTTTTAGAGAAATTAATTCGTAATTTTAGGAAAGAAATTCCGTTAATAGAAGATGATCGTATCTTTCATAATGATATTGTAAAGGCGGTTCATTTTATTAAAAAACACACTGCTTGAAATTACGACAGCTACTTATATTATTTCTCATCCTCCCTTTTACGGGATTAGCGCAGGGCAATTTTGCCAGTGAAAATGGCTTGTTTGAAGTAGATTATCTGAAAGGGTGCGTAGGAACCACAATCACGGTTACACCAACTGATCCAACGGGTACTTATGTTCCTTGTTTTGATGCCGATCTAACGGATGTAATATCCACCGAAAACCAACAGTGCTTCAATGAACAAGCGAATGATCCGAACACCTTGGAGTTTACTTACACTGAAACTGGTGTTTATGATATTCTCGTGATACGTCAAATCGGGAACGCTCAACAATTTGATAGCATCACTATTGAAATTATAGACCCAGAATTACCTGCTTTTGCTTTTGCCAATTGTGGTGGAGATATTGTTTTTGATCTTGATCCTAATCAGGAAAGCTTTGATATATACACCTTGGATTTTGGTGATGGAAGTCCTTCACAAGATTTTAATATTACAGAATTCCCTGTTTCTCACACTTACCCGGATAACTCAATAAGTTATACTTTTACAGCGAGCGGTAGTTTTGATAATTCAGGGTTTAATAATTGTGCAAACACTCTGTTTTCCGATAGTTTCATTCCAGATAATTTATTGGAAAGACCAGCAGACATCTCTGCCTTAAGAATGACTGATACAAATAATTTTGAAATTAATTTTGAAGCCAATTCCAACCAGATTTATCGGGTAGAATTGAGTACTAATTCAAACAATAGTTTTCAGGAAATAGGCACTATTTTAAATGAAAGCAATGGCACATTCAATGTCCCTAATGTTGATTTAACAAGTAATTTTTATTGCATCAGAATTATTACAGAAAGCATTTGTGACGGATCTGACCTGATTTCAAATGAAGTTTGCACTATTCAGTTGGAAGGTGAAGCTCAAACTGATGGCAATCTTATCACATGGAATTCAGGAAATTTTAGTAGTAATGATATTGTGCGAAATGGGACTGAAATTTTTAATGGTCAATCACCCTTTTTAGACGCCAATGTTTTATGCGGAGAAACGGAAACTTATATCGTAAGATCAACGAATGCGGACGGTATTGAGATTCAATCTTTGCCAATTGAATTACTGTCTATTGCAACAGGTGCACAAACAGCCATCTCACAGATAGCTTCAAGGTATCTTTCAGCTAATGAGCTGGAGATTTCCTGGGAAAATCCACAAGGAATTGCCCCTGATAATTTCATCGTTTATAAAAAGAGAAATATCAATGATGATTTCTTTGAGTTAGACAGCACTACTACCAATTCATACATTGATGAAAGCACCAATTTCGGAGCAAGTATTTTTTATTATTCAGTAGGCTATCTCAATAATTGCGGAACTATTTCAGAACTAGTTTCAACAGCTCCAAATATTCTTTTAAATGCTAATCAGTCAGAAAGCATAATAAATTTTACATGGAACAATTATACTGGTTACGGAGATTCGCTTAGTCATTATGTGGTGAAGAAATATGATGCTGACAGAAATCTAATTCAAGAAATTGATAATGGTTTAAACATCTCGTATGAAGATAATGTAGCCGGTGCAGACCAACAATTATTTATACATCAAGTAGAAGCTGTATCTGAATCGGGGTTAATCTCGTACTCTAATGAAGTAGAATATAAAATATCACCTATTTTCTTTGTGCCTTCAGGGTTTTCACCAAATGGAGATGGCAGAAATGAGGAACTAAAAGTGGTAGGTAAATTTATAAATGAAGTAGAGTTGAGTATCTTTAACAGATGGGGCACTCTGATCTTCCAAAGCAACAATATTGAAATAGGGTGGGATGGTTACCTAAAGGATAGAGAAGCCCCTGCTGGTGCTTATACCTACACAATTTTGGTAAAAGATAGATTTGGGGAAGAGTTTTTTAAAAGTGGAATAGTAAATTTAATTAGATAGAGCGTATATGTTTGATATGATGAAAATGATGGGCCAAATTAAAGAAGTACAGGGCAAAGTAAAGCAAGCTCAGGAAAATTTGGTGCATATTACTGCAGAAGGTGAATCAGGTGCAGGAATGGTTAAAGCTGTGGTAAATGGTAAAAAACAAGTGGTAAGCATTGCTATTGATGATTCTTTGATTAATGACAATGACAAAGATATGATTCAGGATTTAACAGTTGCTGCCATCAATAAGGCCATGGAAGAAGTAGATGTGAAAGCAAAGGAAGAAATGAAGAAAGCAACAGATGGCGTATTGCCAAATATACCAGGAATGGACCTAGGCGGTATGTTCAATGCCTGATAGTGTTGCAGTAGTAATATTGAATTATAATGGAAGAAACTACCTTGAGCAGTTTCTTCCATCTGTCGTTAAATACAGCGATCCCTATGAGGTGATCATTGCAGATAATGCCTCTACAGATGATTCAGTTAAATTTTTACAACGTAATTATCCCCAGCTTCGGCTCATAAAGCTGGAAAAAAATACCGGCTATGCAGGCGGCTATAATAAAGCTTTGGCTCAGATCCATACAGACTTTTATGTGCTGTTAAATTCAGATGTTGAAGTAACTCCTAATTGGATAACTCCCGTTATTCAGGAGATGAAAAAAGACGATAGGGTAATAGCCTGCCAACCTAAGATCAAATCCTTCATGCAAAAAACACATTTTGAGTATGCAGGTGCTGCCGGCGGATATATAGATTATTTAGGTTATCCTTTTTGCAGAGGTCGCATTTTCAACAACTTGGAAGAAGACAAAGGTCAGTATGACGATACGAAAGAGGTTTTTTGGGCTTCAGGGGCCTGTTTGTTTGTAAAATCAAAAGAATTTTTCGAACTCGCTGCCTTTGATGATCAGTTTTTTGCCCATATGGAAGAAATTGATTTTTGCTGGCGTGTAAAAAACCTGGGTTATAAAATTATGTACGTTGGAGCAAGCACTGTCTACCATTTAGGTGGTGGAACTCTTACAGCTGAAAGCCCATACAAAACCTATTTAAATTTCAGGAATAATCTACTAATGCTCTACAAAAACTTAAATCGAGCTGAGTTTAAAACGGTTTATGAGCAGAGGCAAATATTAAATTACATGGCAGCCACCCAGTATTTCCTGAAAGGAAAAGCTGCTAACGCCAGGGCTGTATTTAAAGCAGACAAAGATTTTCGGAAAATGAAAGTAAATTATGAAATAGAAAAAAGAGCAGGACTCAAGCATTCTCAGATTCACCTCCGCTCTATTGTTAGAGATTATTTTGTGAGAGGCAAAAAGAAATGGGCTCAGCTTAAATTTTTATGACCCTACTGCATTGAACTATTATATATTTCAACAATATCAAAAAGACTCAATTCTTCTCCTGAAAGAATTCTATTAGCCAGCTCAATTTGATCATTAAGGTATTCTGCAACCACTTTTCTTCTTAAGCCAAAAATTCCCTGAATAGCTCTCACCATTTCCTCACTATTACTCTTCTTGAGCATTTCAATATACCTTTAGTATCCTGAATCAGGATCTCGCCACTCCCAATGATAATAACTTAGTTCACCCCTAGCCATCAACTGCATAAAAACCTGTTCACCAACACCCTTCTTATTGATATATCTTGTTTTCAGAAATGCTGATTCTTCTGAAAGCCAGATACTTTCAAATATATCATCTCCCCTTTTGTAACTTAATAAATCTGAAGCTGAAAACTTTTTAGTTAATAACGCTCTCTCCTGCTTCAATCTGATTTTAGTATACAGCTCTCCGAAGGGTTCTTTTGTTCTGTCCTTCACCAAGCCATAAAGCGTATCTTTTTCTTGAGTTACCACATAACCGTTCTGATAATCAGCTTGTGCTAATGAAATGCTCAAATTGCATAAAAACAGAGCACTAGCAATTCCAGGCAGAACCACGAAATTAAAGTTATGTGTCTTTCTGAAGTTCATAAAGGGTGGGTTCTTATTAACAACTATTCCAGTGATTTTAAAATGATCTGCATGAATTGTGCAACTTTCGCATTGTCCATCCACCGGGTTACCACCAATAAATCATTTTTCTCATCAATTATAATGTAATTACCTCCAAAACCAGCTGCATAGTAAATATGTTTGGGCACACCTTTCCAATCTTCCTGGCTATTATTCCACCACATATAACCATATGAGCCATACGCTTCAGAAGGCTTTTGCACAGACTTTACCCATTCAGCTGAAAGTAATTGTTTATCCTTCCATTTGCCTTGTCTTAAAAAAAGCAATCCAAATCGCGCATGGTCATAGGTGTTAATGAACATACCACCACCAAAGTGGCCTCCCCCACTTACAGACTGCATTTGTAAACCATCCACATTGACAAAGGAATTATGGTAACCTGTCCATCGCCAGGTGGTAGATGCTCCAATAGGATCCATTATTTTCTCTTTAAGCACAATAGGCAATGGTTTACGCCACACCTGCAAGAGCGAGTATGCCAAAACATTCACCCGAACATCATTATATTTATAGTGAGTGCCCGGCACATGCAGTTTTCTACTCCTCCAGTCATCAATTCCACCTTCTCTTGGTGGTCTGTCTGCCCAGTCATACAATCCAAATTGTTGCCCATACCAATCAGAAGATTGCGTCAGTAGGTGTCTCCAGCTAATTTTACTATTATGATTGCCATCAAATGTACCATCCCATACGTACTTTGATGCCTTCTCATCAACATTTTCAATGAGTCCATCATCAATTGCCAAACCAGCAATTGTGGACAAGTAACTTTTTGCCACACTAAAAGTCATATCTACCCTGTCTGGATCTCCCCACTCACCTACTATGTAGCCACTTTTAATGATTAAACCGGAAGCTTCTCCTCTGTCTTTGGTAGGTCCAAGGATTTCAAAGTCTGGCTCTCTTGCAAACGCTTTCAAAATGGCTATTCTTAAATCAGTTTCAACCTTGTTTTCATTGTTTTTAGCGAAACTAACTGCACTGTCCAATAAGGTCTGATTCATCTTCAGCACTTTCGGAGTTTTCCTTTCCCAGCTTTTCTCAGGAAAATACTGTTGGCGGGCTTTAAGTTGGGAGCCAAATAATAAAATTAATAAACATATGATAAACTTTGTATAATTTCTTTTTATCTGATTTTTTGAAGTTTCTTGTCTGAAATATAAAATGATTTATTTTAAAAATTTCCAATTACCAAAACTCAAAATTTTTAGGACTTTAAATGAGCATGGTTTCAGTATCAAATTCAAAAAATAAAAGCACCTAGAAGGCTTTTATCTACTGTCAAATATTGTTTTTATTCAATTTAATGTAATATTTTAATAGTCTTAACGGGAAATATAAATATAACATTTCAAATACTGACTCGAAAAGCCCTATTTCAAAATTAACTCCAGTAATCGGAATTATAAGCCCTATTCTATTTTTCTATTCTGACAATCATGAAAAAAACTAAGCGAGGTAGTTACAAAATTTAAATTGGCTATTTATTTTAAAAATAAAATTTTATTCCTATAATTGTATTAATATTAGCTATTTAAAATAATATTGACAGCCAAAACCCAAATCTATGAAAAAGTTTTTAAGAATATTGTATAAGAAACCGACAACAAAAACTCTTCGCTCATCTTTTTTTCACACTTCTCCTGCACACCACCATTTAAATGTTGCAACATTTAACAAAATTATCTTTTACGAAGATTTTAATTTTAGATGACTTTTCAGATGCTATTCAACTCTAAGGATAGTTTAATTTTCAAGCTTACAATATTTTTTCAAATAATTTTCACTAACCTAAACAAAAATGATGAAAAATTTTACTCAAAAAAGTATGCTGGCTTTATTGCTAATTTGCTTTGCAGCAAGTTCGATAATGGCTCAGACGCTTCAGCAAAGGAGTTCAATAAGGAGCACCTACGATCAGCAAAAATTAACTAATTTAAGTGTTGATTTTGCCAAGCGGGAAAAACTAGAAAAAGATAGAGCAATTAGCTTAGCAAAAGCCAATGGCTGGGAATTGCAAGTGCAATTAGAAGATGGGAGATTTGCCGAACTTCAAAAAGTAACTGAGGATGGATATCCTGTATATTACATCACCTATAATGTTGATGCAGCAAAATCTACCAGAGCTGATCACTTAAATTCAGGTGGTTCACTAGGCCTTAATTTAAATGGTCAGAATATGATCGCCCACGTGTGGGACGGAGGTTTAGCTCGAGCTACCCACCAGGAGTATGATGGCCCTGGAGGAAATAACAGATTCTCAATTGGTGATGGCTCAACTACACAAAACTATCATGCAGGGCATGTGACTGGGACAATTATTGCTTCTGGCGTTCAGGCAGCGGCAAAAGGCATGGCTCCACACGCTAGTGCCATAGGTTACGATTGGAATAGTGATTTATCTGAGGCTACCTCCGCTGCATCCAATGGTATGTTAATTTCTAATCATTCCTATGGCTTCAGATCCGATTTAGTGCCTGACTGGTATTTTGGAGCTTATATTGCTGATTCCAGAGATTGGGATAACCTGATGAGGAATTCTCCATATTACTTAATGGTAGTAGCTGCAGGAAATGATGGAAACACTAATTACAACGGCAGCCCTTTGAATGGCAGCAGTGCTTTTGATAAATTAACAGGCCATTCTACTTCTAAAAACAATATGGTAGTGGCCAATGCGCAAGATGCAAATGTTGCAAATAATGGCGATTTACTTAGCGTGGTAATTAACAGCAGTTCCAGTGAAGGACCAACAGATGATTTAAGAATTAAGCCTGACATTGCAGGAAACGGATCCGGAGTTTATTCAACTTATGTGAGTAGCAATTCTGCCTATAACTCAATTACAGGTACTTCAATGGCCTCACCAAATGTAGCGGGCTCTTTACTGCTTTTGCAACAGCATGCCAATAATGAATTTGGTAATTTCATGAGAGCAGCCACCCTAAAAGGGTTAGCCTTACACACTGCTGATGATGCTGGTACAACAGGCCCTGATGCTGTTTTTGGTTGGGGCCTAATGAATACGAAGAGAGCGGCAGAAACAATTTCAGGAGCTGATGACATTTCAAAAATTGAAGAATTATCATTAAGCAACGGACAAACTTACTCTATCACGGTAGAGTCAGATGGCACAAGCCCATTATTGGCTTCTATTTCTTGGACTGATTTACCGGGAACTGCCAATACAGGCACTGCAAATAACAGTACACCTGTTTTAATAAATAACCTGGACATTCGCGTAAGCAAATCGGGCACTACTTTTTCTCCCTACAGGTTGACAGGTGTAAATAGTAATACTAAAGGAGATAATAATGTGGATCCCTTCGAGAGAGTTGATATTAATAATGCCAGCGGTACATACACTATTACTGTGACACATAAAGGAACACTTTCTGGTGGAAGCCAAAATTTTTCTTTAATTGTAACAGGTATTTCTGGAACACCAGTAGCTTGTAATCCCACAGTACCTTCAGGCTTAAATGCCACGAATGTTGGATCAAACAGTGCTAATTTAACTTGGTCAGCAATAAGCGGAACTACTTATGATGTGAGATATAGAGTAATTGGCACATCTTCCTGGACTACTGAAACCACAAATAATAACAATATTTCATTATCAGGTTTAAGCGCAACTACTCAATATGAAGCACAAGTAAGAAGCAAATGTAGCGGTGGCACTAATTCAGCTTATTCTTCAAGTGTAAATTTCACTACTACCGAGGTACAACTTAACTACTGTGCCTCAAACGGTAATTCAATTGCAGATGAGTTCATTAGTAGAGTTCAAATAGGCTCAATTAATAATAGTTCTTCAGCAAATAGCTCAGGTTATGCTGATTTTACCAGTATATCTACAGACCTAGGACAAGGTGATGCCACAACAATTACTATAACACCTACCTGGACAGGCACTACCTACAATGAGGGCTACAGTGTTTGGATAGATTATAACCAGGATGGCGACTTTACAGACAGTGGAGAGCAGGTTTGGACTCAATCTGCCACAAGCTCTACACCAGTTAGTGGAAGCTTTACAGTACCGACCGGAGCGTTAGAAGGAAATACCAGAATGAGAGTATCGATGAAGTATAATGGGGTACCATCTGCTTGTGAATCGTTCAGTTACGGAGAAGTGGAAGATTACACAGTAAATATTAGTACTGATGGACCTGCGGTATGTACTACTCCTACGAGCTTAAGTACATCTGCTATAGCAGAAACTACTGCCAGCTTAAACTGGAGTAACGAAACTGTTGCCATTGATTACTCAGTGAGAGTAAGAGCTACCGGTACATCAAGCTGGAGCACCTTATCAGCTTCTGGAAATATTTTAAATGTTTCAGGACTAATTGCAGATACACAATACGAATGGCAGGTTAGGAGTAATTGCTCAGGCAATAATAGTGCTTATTCCCCATCGAGCGTATTTACAACAGATGCTCCTGTCGCAGTAAATTATTGTGAATCAGAAGGAAATGATGCTAGTTTTGAGTGGATTTCCAGGGTAAGATTAGGCGCTATTGATAATAGCACTGGAAGCAATAATGGCTATGGAGATTTCACAAACCTGAGTGCAGATTTACCGAGAGGGGCTGCTACAACAATCAATGTTCAGGCAGCATTTAGTGGATCAAGCTATACAGAATTCTGGAGCATTTGGATTGATCTGAATCAGGATGGCGTATTCTCTACCACTGAAAGGTTAGTCAATGGATCATCAAGTAGCAGCAATTTGTTGAGTGCCACCTTGAATGTGCCATCAGGTGCATTAACAGGCCCTACCAGAATGCGCGTTACAATGAAATACAACGCTGCAGCAACACCTTGCGAGGCTTTTGCCTATGGGGAAGTAGAAGACTACACGGTGAACATTGTTAACAGTTCATCTTCTATGATGACCACATTCAATGATTTAAGTAATGAAATCCTGGCTCATGAATCCAAAATGGGGATTTACCAATTATACCCTAATCCGGCTCAAGAAACAATTAATGTTAATATCAGAAATGTAAATTTTGAGAAAGGGATCCAAATTTATAGCAGCACCGGGGCATTGGTTAAAAATATAAATATTAAAGAAAACGAAACCAGCATAGACGTAAGTGGATTGGAAAAAGGTATGTATATACTGAAAGCAAGTACGCTTAAAGAAAACGTAAGTGCCAATTTCGTTGTAAAATAAATTTAGGTTGATAATTAAAGTGTAAAAGCGTTCTGATTATATCGGAGCGCTTTTTTTTGCTTGAATGCTCTATTAAGTGAATAACTTTCAGTAAAATTTAACCCCTATTCAATCTATGTCCCTATCTTTGCCCTATCTCAAATATAACATTAGACAGTAATCATTAACCATGTCAAAACAAAAACTAATCATTACAGGCGGAGCAGGATTTATCGGATCAAATTTGGTTAAAAAATTTTTAAATGATGACAGAGTTGAAAAAGTTCGCGTGATAGATGATTTATCTAATGGATATTATCATAATATAGAACCTTTCCTGGACCACCCTCGCTTTGAATTTTGTGAAGCGGACATCTGTGATTACGATAAAATGCTCGAGCTTACAAAGGGTTTTGATTTAATTACTCATCAAGCAGCACTGGGCTCAGTACCACGTTCCATTGAAAACCCAATGAGAAGCACGAAAGTAAATATTGACGGGACGGTCAATATTCTCCATGCGGCTGTTGTCAATAAAATTGATCGGGTGGTTTTGGCCTGTTCCTCCAGCACCTATGGAGATAGTCCCTCTCTTCCTAAGGAAGAAGACATAATAGGCAATCCTTTGAGTCCATACGCTGTTACAAAGTTAGCAGTAGAGCTTTATGCCGAGGTTTTTCAGAAAACTTACGGACTTAATTATGTAGGACTTAGATATTTTAACATTTTTGGTCCTAATCAAAATCCGGACAATCCTTATGCAGCAGTGATACCCATCTTTTGTAAAGCATTTCTGGAAGGCAACTCTCCTACTATCAATGGTGATGGAGAAACCAGCAGGGACTTTACATTTGTTGACAATGCGCTTCATGCAAATGATTTAGCCTTATTTACAGATGATTCTAAAGCGCTGAACCAGGTATATAATGTAGCTTGCGGAGATCAAGTAAGCTTAAATGAAATGATAGAGATGTTAAATACCATTAGTGGAAAAAGTCTTGCAGCCACTTATGGACCAGAAAGACCTGGTGATGTGAAGCATTCTAAAGCTGATATTTCCAAAATCGAAAACCTTTTAGGGTACCAACCCAAGGTAAGGTTTAAAGAAGGACTTGAAAAAGCTTATACCTGGTATAAGGATTCCGGTATTTTAGAAAAAAAATAATTGGTTCTTAAATAATATTTCAGGACTCATTATTTTTATAAGAGGTCTAATCAAATTTGATTTAAAGTCATTTATCAATCATATGCTTACTAAACAATCTTATAGCCAATTGACAAGAAGAAAACCTCAGCACTTGCGCACATGATAACTTAAGCACTTTTATTTTCATTTCAAGTATGCCATAGTGGTAATAAATTTCTATTTTTGCTTACTCACTAAGAAATAAAACTATGTCAAATAATTTATTAGCCGGAAAAAAAGGAATTATCACCGGTGCATTAGATGAAAATTCCATCGCATGGAAAACTGCCTTAAAAGCCAAAGAGCAAGGTGCGCAATTTGTTTTAACCAATGCTCCCGTTGCTATGAGAATGGGCGGTATACAAGAGCTAGCCAAAGAATGTAATACCGAGGTAATTCCTGCAGATGCTACTTCTGTTGAAGATATCACAAATTTATATACCCAATCAAAAGAAATATTAGGGGGTAATTTCGATTTCATCCTGCATTCCATCGGTATGAGTCCGAATGTAAGAAAAGGTAAAGCCTACCATGATTTAAATTACGACTGGTTGCAAAAAACTTATGACATCTCAGCTGTTTCATTCCATAAAATGATGCAAACTGCGGATAAAATGGATGTGATGAACGAATGGGGGTCGGTCGTAGGCTTATCATACATTGCCGCTCAACGAACCTATCCTTTCTATAACGATATGGCCGATGCTAAAGCTTTGCTAGAATCAATTGGAAGAAGTTACGGCTACCGATTTGGAAAAACCAAAAATGTGCGGGTTAACACTATTTCTCAGTCCCCTACTCCAACCACTGCAGGGTCAGGCATTAGCGGATTCGATTCATTCTTTAACTTTGCTCAGAAAATGTCCCCTTTAGGCAATGCTACTGCGGAGGAATGTGCTAATTACATTATTATGATGTTCTCTGATTTCACTAAGATGGTGACCATGCAGAACCTATTCCATGATGGAGGATATTCTTTCACAGGGATCTCAGAGGAGTTAATTGAAGAAATGAAATAATCTCCTTAGCGAAAAAATTATATTGGAAACTGCCAGGTTATTTGAATCCCGGCGGTTTCTTCCTATCTATTTATCAAGCTATGCTATCCTTTCCTAATGCCAAAATTAATTTAGGCTTAAACATAACAGAAAAAAGAGCGGATGGATACCATAATATTGAATCCTGCTTCTATCCTATTCCTTTAAAAGATGCATTAGAGATCATTCCAGCTACAGCAAGTAGCTTCCAAAGTACAGGCCTGGATATTCCAGGGAATCAGTCAGATAATCTGGTTTGGAAAGCATACCAACTCTTAAAGAGTGATTTCGATTTACCTGAAATAGATATTATTTTACACAAAGCTATACCTATGGGTGCAGGCATAGGTGGTGGCTCTGCAGATGCAGCTTTTATGTTGAAAATTCTCAACGACTATTTTGACCTGAGAATATCTACTCAAAAATTAGAAGATTTTGCTTTGAAATTAGGCAGTGATTGTCCCTTTTTTATTGAAAACACTCCTAAATATGTAACAGGAAGAGGCGAGCAAATGAAACCAATTCCTATTGAATTGAAGGGGTATTATTTAGGCTTGATATTTCCAGGAGTTCATGTTTCTACAAAAGCAGCCTATGCTGGCATCATTCCAAAAACTCCCAGTCTATCAGTGGAAGAAATTATTGAAAACTATCCTATTCGGCAATGGAAAAGTCTACTCAAAAATGACTTTGAAGAAAGCGTAATTACTCAACTTCCTCAATTGAAAGGAATTAAAGAAAGACTGTACGAGGCTGGGGCTTTATATGCGTCTATGACGGGCAGTGGATCTACCTTTTACGGGATATTCAAGGAATCACCTGATAATAAATTTATTGATAAGGTAATGAAGCTATGAGTTAATAGCTTTCCCTACTACAAAAATTCTTGATTTTCTGTGATGTGATCCTTCTGCAATGACCAATGCATTATAAAACCTTAATAATTATCAAAGTAGGTTCGCGTTCTAATTCAAATTAATAAACTTCCATCTTAGCTCATCCACTCTGCCCCTTCTCTTGTATTTTCTAACTCTGCGTTGCATAAAATTAAGGTCGCGGTATTCGTACTCTAACTTTTCTAATTCAATGCGTTGCTCAATCAAGGACTGCCTGAAGCTTTGAACCCGGTTTACCAATTCAGAATTACGCAACTGATCATCAGTTTCACTTTTCACTGCGTAAATGCTTAAATAACTTTTGTTGCGGGTAATATTTTTCTCTATATCCTCTAGCTTATATTTTAAGGACGAAATTTTACCATCCTGATTAAAAGCCAAAGCATTAATACTACTTGATATGGCTAATAAAGCACCGGTATAAGGTATCAAATCTTTTGCAATGGTATGATCCTTTACTATTGAACCAGCGGCACTAAAAGTACCTAAGGCAAAGGTACTAAATAAAAATATCCGCTTAAGATTAGCATTTTGATGAACCTTATCATCCAATTCTCTTATTTTTTTTCTTAAGCCTACAAGTAAAGCATCAGTCTCTCTCTGGTATTGATCCAAATCATTATAAACTTCATAAATATTTACCCCTTGATTAACAGTTACATTAAAAAACTCACTATCTGAGGCACCTTCAGGGTCAGAAACTTTAAATAACACATCATATTGTATAGGAATCCCATCAGCTTTAACCAAGTCAAAAGCAATTGTATCACTCATTAAATATAATCTATCACCTTCTTGTTGCAGGTAAAGCCAATCCGGTTCATTATCCAAGTCAAACTGTAATTGGCCCATATCGTGATTGTTATCTCTCACAAATATTCTTCTTCGAATGGCATAACCTTCTCTTATTGAAAGATTGGATAACTTAGTGATAACAGGAGGATCATTCCTGTCACTTTTCATTATTGTAATTTCCTTTTCCACAAAATCTTCAGGATGATCCATATCTTGTGCAACAAGTTTTATATTTAGTGGGAAAACTGAAGCAATATTTGCCATTTCTGAAGCACTTAGTCTCCAGGTAAATTTCCCGGTTTCGCTAATACGAGGATTACCCAAACTAATAGGGATATCAACCCTGTAGCTAATTGGATCGTTGTTTGGGTCAACTACTGAAAAATCGATCTCTAGCTCCTGATCTGCCGTAATGATATACGTGTTATTTACATTTCCTCTTAGGCGTGGAGGTAAGTTTTGTTCTATGATCTGGAATCTGTACTTTCTTCTACCCACATTATTTGCTGCATCAATCGCAATTAATTCCATCTCAAAATATTTCCTATCTGCTTGTGCCTGCGTAGGTGTCCAATCGAATAAAACGCGATTCCCTATAATTTGTATCTCATTTTGATCGAAGTTTTTCAAGTCAGTGTCATCGTCCAGAATATAACTCACCAACATATTTTCGCTACCGTAAGTGGCTGAATTAGCTACAAACTCTATCCTATATTTCTCCCCAAGTAACAGCTTAACATAAGGTCTCGTGTGGAGAGAATCTGGAATCATTTGAAAATAAGGAACTGATTTAGCTGCATTGATTTTGATAATAGTCTGCGCTTTCTCCACGATGGTTCCGGAAGAATCTTTTAAATAAAAGAAAGCCTTATACATACCTACATCCTCCTTGGATGTTTGCCAATAAAACTCACCTTCCTGAGTATCAAATTTAGCTTCACTAATGTCACTCTTCCAACTCAAAGTAAGGCCTGGGTTATTGGTTACATTCCAGGAGACTCTAAAAACAACCTGGCTACTTACCGTTTCTTCGACCAAATCAGGTGCCTGCAAATCCACAACTGACTGAGAATAAAGTATATTAGTGTTTAAAAAAAGCAGTAAGATAAAAAAGTATAGTTTCACAATCACTCGATTTTAACGTAGTACATCACTTTGTAGTGCTTTTCTCTTAGCCATTTTATTTATTAATGGATAAGACAAAACTGAAAGAAGGATTACCAAGGTCCCTAAGTAAAACCCTGCCGACATTTCTTCTTGTTCTCCAAAAATAAGAAATGCTAAAACAATTCCATATACCGGTTCTAAATTAACCGTAAGATTTACGACAAAAGCACTTAAAACTTGCTGAATTTTAACTGAAGCTGAGAATGCGTAAACAGTGCAAAGGATAGATAAAATCAATAAAAACAACCAATCTAAACCAGAAGGTAATAAGTCTAATCCACTATCACTAAAATAAAATGCATAAAATGGCAAAAATATCAATGTTCCGAGGAAGGCACCTAACATCTCATAAAAAGTAATAGTGTAAGGATTATGCCTGTGTGTGAATTGGCCATTGAGAACCGTAAAAATACTGGCGAGCATAGCGGAAATTACAGCCATGGTAATACCTAAAGCGTACTGAAACTCGAACCTGAAAATAATATATAAGCCTAGCACTACTACAACCCCTAGAATAACTTCATAAATCTTCACTTTCCTATTGGTCATAACTGGCTCAAAAAGGCTGGTCCAGAAGGAGCAGGTGGCAATGCCTGCTAAACAAACAGATGCGGTAGAAACCCTGGCTGCCCAAAAAAATAAAATCCAATGTGCTGCAATGATAAAACCTGTAGCAATAATTTTAATGATTTCTCTTTTTCCTATAGCGAAGTT
Organism: uncultured Cytophagales bacterium; assembly: GCA_963803685.1. GTDB lineage: Bacteria > Bacteroidota > Bacteroidia > Cytophagales > Cyclobacteriaceae > Marivirga. Next base: position 3,364,938 of record CAWDNW010000001.1, on the reverse strand, counting down.
TCTTTTTCTAACTGTAAGAAGAATTCCTAAAGTCAGTGTGGCTAAGAAAGTTCTAAAAAGTACCACTTCAACTGCAGGGAGGGCAATTAGCAACCCTAGAATGGCCGTAAATCCCCAGATTAAAACGATAAAATGCAGCTTAAAATAACTCCTTAGCTCTATATTCATTAACGTGGCACAAATCTATATAAAAATAAACCTACTAAACTAAATACAATATTAGGTATCCAAACAGCTAAAATAGGATTCATAGTGGAATTTTCTGCTATGGCCTTACTTAATATAAAAAATATAATAAAAACGAAAGCTATTACGAAGCCTAATGCTATTTGAAAACCAGTGCCTCCTCGGGTCTTTTTAGAAGATACAATTACTGCTATAAAAGTAAGTATAAGGGCAGCAAATGGCGACATATACCTAATATAACGCTCAATCAAGTATATTTTTACATTATCAGCACCTCTTTCCTGAAGGAGATTGATATAATCATTTAATTCAGGGGTGGTAAAAGTTTCCTGTAAACCATAGTTATTGGCAAAATCAGAAGGAGAAAAATTCAGTAAAGTATCAAGTTCTTTACCCTTGGTAAATTCTTCTTCAAAACCGTTTATTTTTCTATGCTCCCAATCTTTTATTGTCCAGCTTGTCTTTACAGAATCCCACTCAATCCTTCTGGCGCTTAACTTTTCTTTTAACTGCTTATCTGCTATTCGTTCTAAAGTAAATCTATACCCCACATCACGCTGGTTGTTGTAACTTTCCATGTAAGCGTAAATTTCCGGCGCTATTTTTAAATGAATATTCCTATCATTAAAGTAAAAGGGCTTTTTAGTATAAGCGGTTTCAAAAGCAATTCTCGTTTTATTGGTATTAGGAATTACGTACGAATTCATAAAAAAACTGAAAACAGCTATTATACCCGCTCCAATAAAATAAGGGCGCATAAATCTTCTAAAACTCATTCCACCGGCCAGCATAGCTACAATTTCTGTATGCCCAGCCATTTTAGAAGTAACAAAAACAGCCGCGATAAATATGGTGATAGGAGTAATTAAATTAGCAATCCATGGAATAAACCCTCCATAATAAGGCAATATTTCAATGAAGGTTAAATTATGCTTCATGAAATCATCATTTTTCTCGGTATAATCAATTACCACCACAATGGCCAATATGATTAAAACCACGAAAATGAATGTGGAAAGAAATTTCTTTATAATGTATTTATCTAATAACTTCATCGACTTTATGCTTACCTAAATCCTTTGCATCAATTTCCCTACCATTTTTTCCTTCCATTCGAAAAAAGTTCCTGAAATTATTTCCTTCCTGGCATTTTCTACTAGCCAAAGGTAAAAAGCTAAGTTGTGAATACTGGCAATTTGGGCACCTAATATTTCCTTCGATATCATTAAATGTCTTAAGTAGGCTTTAGAATAAAAAGTATCTACATAACCGTGTAAACCTGGGTCAAGTACTGAAAAATCATCTTCCCATTTTTTATTTCTGATATTGATAATTCCCTCGGTGGTAAATAGCATTCCATTTCTTGCATTTCTCGTAGGCATAACGCAATCGAACATATCTACCCCTAATGCTATGCACTCTAAAATATTAGCAGGAGTACCAACTCCCATTAAATACCTGGGTTTATCAGCCGGCAATATATCACATACTAATTCAGTCATTTCGTACATCATTTCAGCGGGTTCTCCGACTGATAAACCACCAATTGCATTCCCTTTTTGATTAGTTTCAGCGATAGCTTCAGCTGATTGCTTTCGTAAATCTTTGTAGGTGCTTCCTTGTACTATAGGGAAAAGCGTTTGCTCATAACCATAAATCCCTTCAGTAGTGTCAAACCTATTAATACATCGGTGCAACCAGCGGTGGGTCATTTCCATTGATTTTCTAGCATACTCATAATCGCACGGATAAGGAGTACATTCATCAAAAGCCATTATGATATCCGCACCAATCCTTCTTTGAATATCCATTACATACTCAGGACTGAACATATGGGTGGAGCCATCAACGTGAGATTTGAATGTAACTCCTTCTTCTTTAATTTTTCGGGTGCCCGACAGACTATAAACCTGATATCCTCCACTGTCTGTTAAAATAGGTAAATCCCAACCATTGAATTTATGCAATCCACCTGCTTTCTCTAATATATCGAGGCCGGGCCTTAAGTACAGATGATAGGTATTTCCTAAAATAATCTGTGCGTTGATATCGTCTTTCAGCTCACGCTGATGCACAGCTTTCACTGAGCCCGCTGTACCAACAGGCATGAATATAGGAGTCTGGATTGTGCCATGCGCTGTTGTTAAAACACCAGCCCGGGCATTTGAATTTTTATCTTTGTCAGAAATGCTAAAAGTCATAGAAGCACAAAATTAAAGCTTCTTAAGAATTTATAGTTTTTATTTTCCAATATCTTTGCGATAATTATTAAATGACCCTTAAAACACATGCCCGATATTGATCCAGTAATTTACTTGCTAATATTTTTTTGGGCTATCAGAACTTGTTTTTTAATACACTACTTTCTAAAGCTTCTTGTTTACAAAGCGAATTTTAAAAAAGATTGGGAAAGACCAGCGGTATCCGTAATTATTTGTGCACACAATGAGTATCATAATCTCAATACCCGATTGAGTAGCGTCCTTGAACAAGAGTACCCAAATTTTGAGGTGATTGTAGTAAACGATAGATCAGAAGATGGGACCAATCAATTACTTCAAACGCATCAAAAGAAACATCAACATCTGAAAGTGATTAAAATTGACAAGATAATTCACGGAGTTAACCCTAAGAAAAATGCGCTCTCAAAAGGAATCATGTCGGCTCAAAATGAAATTCTTCTATTAACGGATGCGGACTGTATAACACAGAGTAATCTGTGGATTGACAAAATGGCACAATGTTATCAGGAAAATACAGAAATCGTGTTAGGCGCTTCGCTCTACGAACGAAAACCGGGTCTTTTGAATCATTTTATCCAATTTGAAACCATACAGACTGCTGCTTTATACCTATCTGCAGCACTCAAAAGCAAGCCGTACATGGGATTAGGAAGAAATTTATCTTATAAAAAATCATTATTTTTGAAAAATAACGGTTTTATTGATCATTTATCCGTTACAGGTGGAGATGATGATTTAATTGTTAATAAGCATGCAAATGAGGTTAACACTGAAATTTGCATGGCTTCTGACGCTACTACTTTTTCATCACCAAAAACTACCTGGAAAGAATATTTGACTCAAAAAGTCAGACATCTTTCCGTTGGAAAATACTATAATAAAAAAGATCAATTGTTTTTAGGTCTGTACCATTTTTCTCAAATAATGTTATGGATATTTTTTATCTTTGGTCTTTTGTTGGTCAACCAGATTGAACTTTATGTAAGTTTAATTTTAATGATTTCGTTTTGGATAGGACAATATGTCGTATTTAATAAGCTTAGCATCAATTTTGGAGCTAAGTACAACTTTGGGTGGCTTCCTGTATTGGAGTTAATTTTTATTCTCTACTACTTGCTTTTAGGTGCCTATGCTTTATTATCAAAAAAGGTTAAATGGAAATAAATAAAAATAGAAATTTCTCAGAAAAAGCTTTAAAAGATTTTAGATTAATAGATCAGGCAGTTTTGGCTAAAGACCAAATGGCTTATGCTGAGTTAATGAAAAGATATAAAAAACCTGTTTACCACATGGTTTTAAAAATGGTGAGAAACGTTGATGACGCTGAAGATTTAACCATTGAAGCATTCTCAAAAGCATTTAAAAGTTTACACAGGTTTAAGAAAGATTATACTTTTAGTACCTGGCTATTTCGAATAGCTACTAATAATGCCATTGACTTTATACGGAAGAAAAAGCTAAAAACTATTAGTATTCACACCTCTTACACTGATGACAATGGTGATGCCGTTGGAATGGATATTGAAGACCATAATTTAACTCCGCAAGATGCATCTATAAAAACGCAACGTATTGAACTGATGCGTATGTTTGTAGATAAGTTACCATCTAAATATCAAAGACTGGTGAAATTGAGGTATTTTCAAGAGCTATCTTATGAAGAAATTGCTACAGAATTGGAATCTCCGCTAGGTACAATTAAAGCACAATTGCACAGATCGAGAGAATTGATGCGTGAACTGATAGAAGGGAAAGAAAAGAATTTTTAATAATGGATAACATCTCTATTATTGAACATTATTTCCCTGATCTTAACGAAATACAAAAAAAGCAATTTGAGCAGTTAGGTGAAATATACAGTACGTGGAATGAAAAAATAAATGTGATCTCTAGGAAAGACATAGATCATTTTTACGAACGCCATGTATTGCACGCTCTTGGCATTGCTAAATTTACTGATCTAAGCAATAAAAAGATATTAGATGTAGGAACTGGTGGTGGTTTCCCTGGCATTCCCCTTGCAATACTTTTTCATGACGCCCAATTTACAATGGTAGATTCAATCAATAAAAAAATTAATGTAGTTAGGGAAGTGGCTCAATTTATCGGTTTAAAAAATGCTGAAGCCCTGCCTGTGCGAGCTGAAAAAGTAAGAGGTAAATTCGATTTTGTGGTGAGCCGCGCTGTCACTAGAATGAACAAATTTATTCCGTGGGTGCAGGACAAAATAGTTTCGGAGAACCCTATGCATGATTCCGGTATTTTGGCCCTTAAAGGAGGTGATTTAGAAGAAGAAATGAATGAAATTAAAAGACCATATCAACAAATTGACCTCTCTATGTATTTCAAGGAAGAATTCTTCGAAACAAAGAAGTTGATCAATATCCCATTCTAATTGATCTAAGTACTTTGGAATTATCATAGGTACTTACAAGCTCACCAAGGTTTTATTTGAGCTAAACTGAGAAACATACATTAAGTTAAAGGATTTACTTGTTCAAGAATTTATTATTCCTTTCTAGCAAAAAGCTTTTGTAGGTGTACTGATTGAAATATTATAAATAATACTGATAACCTACGCGGAATTGAAAGTAATCGAATAAATATAAAAATAACTCATTCAACACTAAGCCTTTGCTGTACTAATAGATAATACTCACAGAATAATTCATTTTATTTACCATTTATTAAAATGCTTCTTTTACCTTTGTATCCCATAAGTACATTGGCGACTTGAACAAATCTTATGGCATCTCAAAAAACAACAAAATACATCTTCGTAACTGGAGGTGTAACATCTTCATTAGGAAAAGGAATAATTGCGGCATCTCTGGCTAAACTCTTACAGGCTCGTGGTTTTTCTGTTACCATTCAAAAATTAGATCCGTATATTAACATTGATCCGGGCACATTAAACCCATATGAGCACGGTGAATGCTTTGTTACTGATGATGGTGCTGAAACTGACTTAGATTTGGGCCATTATGAAAGATTTTTAAATATTAGCACCTCTCAAGCCAATAATGTTACTACTGGCAGAATTTACAACAATGTTATTACAAAAGAACGGGAAGGAGCTTATTTAGGCAAAACTGTTCAGGTAATTCCCCATATTACTGATGAGATCAAAAGAAATATTTATTCAGTAGCTGACCAAAATGATTACGATATAGTTATCACTGAAATAGGAGGTTGTGTTGGAGATATTGAGTCTTTGCCGTTTATTGAAGCTATAAGACAGGTGAAGTGGGATGTTGGTAGCAATAATTACCTGGTAATTAACCTTACCTTAGTACCTTATTTAAAAGCAGCCGGTGAATTAAAAACGAAACCTACACAACATGCAGTTAAGCAGCTTTTAGAATCAGGAATCCAGCCTGACATACTAGTGTGCAGAACCGAACATAAATTACCGCATGATATCAGAAAGAAAATTGCTCAATTCTGCAATGTGAACGTAAATTCAGTGATTGAGGCCATGGATGCAGATTCTATTTATGATGTGCCTTTACTGATGCGTAAAGAAAAACTGGATGAGCGGGTATTAGCAAAATTAAAGTTATCTCATAAAATAGAGCCTGAACTAACACAATGGAAAGAATTTTTAGGGAAATTAAAAAACCCTATCTCAGAAATCAATATTGCTGTTGTAGGTAAATACATAGAATTGCCTGATGCTTATAAATCTATCTCAGAATCTTTCATACATGCAGGTGCAAGAAATGAAACCAAAGTAAACCTGAAATGGGTGCATTCTGAGGAAGTTAATAAAGAAAATGTAAATGACATTTTTGGAAATATTCATGGAGTGCTTGTGGCGCCTGGTTTTGGAGAAAGAGGGATAGAAGGCAAAATAATTGCTATTAAGTACGCAAGGGAAACAAAATTACCGTTTTTTGGAATTTGCTTAGGTATGCAATGTGCAGTGGTTGAATTTGCCAGAAATGTGTTGAAGCTTAAGAATGCAGCTTCCATTGAAATGAATGAGAAATCCAAAGATCCTGTTATTGACTTAATGGCAGATCAGAAAAATATAACAGCAAAAGGTGGCACTATGCGTCTAGGTTCGTATCCTTGTGAACTCAAAAAAAGCACAAAAGCCTATCAGGCCTACGGTAAATCTAAAATTAATGAGCGACATAGGCACAGATACGAATTTAATAACAGATATTTGCAGGAATTTGAAAAAGCAGGAATGGTAGCCAGCGGTATCAATCCGGAAACTCAATTGGTAGAGATAGTAGAGATACCAGATCATCCATGGTTTGTAGGCACACAATTTCATCCTGAATTAAAAAGTACGGTATTAAATCCTCATCCATTGTTTGTGAGATTTGTAAAAGCGAGTTTAGAACATAAAATATTGTCAGAATCGAATTAATATAATTAAATGGAAAAAAATCAAGCAACAGGATTAATCCTTATGTCAATTTTGTTAATTGGCTATTTTTTCTTTTTCTCAGACTCCCCTGCTCCTGTAGAAAATGAACCTGCCAGCACAACAGAAATGGTTGAGGAAACTAATGATAATCAACCAGATAATACTTCAACAATTGATGAGGATTTTTCTTCTGAAGATGACTCTGTTTTTAACGAAACTTTAAAAGCAAAATATGGTGTATTTGCACCTGCTGCTAAAGCAAGCTCTGAGTTAGTAACTTTTAATACTGAAGAATATGTAATTTCTTTTGATAAAAAGGGTGGTATTGTTAAAAAACTGGAGTTAAAAAACTTTAAAACACACGATCAGCAACCTTTGATTTTAATTGAAGAAGATCTGGATCAAAAACAATTGTTGGTTAATACGGCTGCAGGCCCTATAGATTTGTACAAACTACAGTACAATGTGGTAGAAAAGCCTAACAGTACTTTACAAGCGGGAGACACTTCTCAAATTAAATTTAGAGCTAGTTTGGGTAATGGTAAAAGTGTAGATCAAACATATACAGTATCAGGGACTGGTTATGAAGTGGGCTACAATCTTTCCTTAAATGGGTTTCAGAACGAGATCATCGGAGATAATTTTACTTTTATCTGGAATAAAAAGATGCAGAAGTTTGAAAAGGATTTATCTGAATCAAGAAGACGAGCCACTATTAATTATTATACCAAAGAAGATGGCAAGGATGGTTTAAGTGAAAGTTCTGATGAAGATGAGGAAACATTAGCAGAACCTATTCAATGGTTTTCCTTCAAACAGAACTTCTTCAATACTGCCTTAATCTCTGAAATCCCAATGCAACGGGCTCAAATGAATGTATCCATTGAGGGTTTATCAGATGAGTTTGTTAAAAAAGGTGAAATAAAAGTAGAAGTACCTTTATCTGAAGTAACCAATAAAGCTGGAGAGTTTAAATTCTACTATGGACCTAATAATTACAAAGTACTTCAGGAAGTAGCTCCTGATTTCGAGGAAAACATTTACTTAGGATGGTTTCCTATTAGTCTTGTGAATAAATACGTGATTATTAATGTTTTTTATGTTTTAGAAAAATACATAGCCAACTACGGTATAATCATTATCATACTGGTATTCCTCATTAAACTAGCTCTATCTCCATTATCATATAAGTCCTATGTTTCAATGGCTAAAACTAAGGTATTAAAACCTCAGCTAGATGAGATAAAAGAGAAACATGGGGGTGATATGCAGAAAGCACAGGCTGAACAAATGCAGCTCTACCAGAAAGTTGGGGTTAACCCACTTTCGGGATGTATTCCACTTTTACTTCAAATGCCTATCCTATTTGCCATGTTCTATTTCTTTCCAAGTTCAATAGAACTACGTCAGGAAGGATTTTTATGGGCAACGGATTTATCCACCTATGATAGTATAGCTAGTTTACCTTTCGAAATTCCATTTTATGGGGATCATGTTAGTTTATTTACTATTTTGATGACTTTATCCACCCTGTTAATCACGTGGTCTCAAGGTCAGGTAAGCTCGGTGCAAGGACCCATGAAAAACATTCAGTACATTATGCCAGTTGTATTTATGTTTGTTTTAAACAGCTTCGCAGCGGCATTGAGTTTCTATTATTTAATTGCCAACTTAATTACCTTTGGGCAGCAAGTGCTGATCAGAAGAATGATTAATGAGGATAAAATAAAGCAGATCCTAGAAGAAAATAAAAAGAAGAATGTTAATAAAAAGACTTCGAAATTCCAGCAGCGGCTTCAAGAAGCCATGAAAGCGAGTGAAGAAGCAAAGAAAGCCAAAACAAAAAAAGGAAAATAAACTTATAAACCCGATAACTTATTTAGAATTATTTAAGGCAATATCGCACTGAATACACATTTAGCTAGATTATTTCCATATGGATTATAGTTCAGGAACAAGGCTTTATACACACCCTAAACTGAGGATTACTATTGAAGATTTCAATGGTAATCCTTATCTTAAAGAGGTCTGGAGAGGAATTTTCAACCCAATTGTATTTAGAGATTTAATAGGAAACTCATTAAGTATCTATCAGAAGCATTTGGCTAATATAAGGTTAGCACATCAGGATAAATTCTTATTGTTTGCAGATACGAGGGATTTAGAGTTAATTCGAGATGAGGAGATTGACTGGTTTAACGAAATGATCTACCCAAAATATGAAGCCTTGGGCATAAGCCACCAGGCTATCGTGCAACCCGTTTCTCAGTATGCCTCAAGCAAAGTAAATGATGTGAATACAGAAGAACACTACGAACCTTTCAAAACCAAAGTTTTCAAAGAGGAATCTGCTGCTTTTAAGTGGTTTTTGAGTGAACTACAGTAGAAAAGGTGATGATCCTTAAGACCCACCCACTATAATTTAAAAAAAGTAACAGGGTTTAGGTTATATAAAATATTTCCATCAAACTTTTAAGGAGCATTTTTAAATTCCTTCGGATGACAGTGATACATCTCATTAAAGGATTTATAAAAATAAGATCTGCTGTTAAAACCTGTTTTATAAATGACTTCGCTTACACTCATTTCTTCATTTTTCAATAAATCAGCAGCTTTACGTAATCGGTATTTTTTAATTAAACCATGAGGAGTAATACCCACAGATGATTTAATCTTTTTATAAAGAGAAGCCTTACTCATTCCAACTTCCTGAGCAATCATCTCTGCATTCAAATCGGGTTCACTTAAATGCTTTTCAATAAATTGAGTTACCTTAATGAAGAATTCATCATCCTTAACACCTATTCCTGTATTGAATTGATCAAGTTCAATCTCTGTAAACTGCTCAAATCGCTCCTTAATTTTCTCGCTTTTTTTAATTAAAGATTCAATCCTTATAAATAGATGCTCAGGATGAAACGGCTTTGGAATATAGGAGTCGGCCCCCATTTGTAAGCCCTCTATTCTATTCTCTATTTCAGCTTTTGCTGTTAAAAGAATAACAGGAATATGTGTAGTTTCAATATTGTCTTTAATGATTTTGCATAATTCATATCCGTCCATCCCAGTCATCATCACATCAGAAATCACCAAATCGATGTTTTCTACATCAAGCATTTTTAAAGCAGTAGTTCCATTTTTAGCAGTATAAATCTTATATTTATTTCCTAATATTTCCTTCATCATTTCAAGTATTTGAACCTGGTCATCTACAATTAAAAGAGAATATTTAATTGTGTCCCTAGAACTTTCTTCTAAATAAGTTATTTTGTCATTTAAATGATTATCATATTCAAATTCTCTGGCAACATCCTCTGATGATATAGGAAGTGACAATTCTAAGCTATTTACCTGTTCGAAAGTATTGTAGTGATCTGCCAAAGAAGGGATTTCAATTGTAAAAATTGAGCCTACATTTAACTCACTATCCAATGTGATTGTACCCCTATGTAATTCAATTAAACTTTTTGTTAAGGAAAGCCCAATACCCACACTTGGAATGGATTTTAGCTTTTCTTTTTGAGAGTCTGGATGATGGAAAAACCTTTCAAATATTTTTTCTTTATCGGAGGCATTAATGCCAATTCCGTCATCTTTCACTTTGAAAATTATATCACCCTCTTTTTCGGCTACAGAAACAACCACAGTTCCACCTGCTGTATTATATTTGATTGCATTGGATATCACATTAATTAATATTCTTTCAACCTTTTTTGGATCTATATATGCAATAAATGACTCAGGTTCAGGAGTAAATTCAAGATTTAGCTCATGAGCTATGGCATGCTGCTGAAAAGTTTCTGTGATCTGTTGCGTAAATGAAACTATTTCAACAGGATGTACTTCCGGCTTTTCTTTTCCGCTTTCTATTGATCGGAATTGAATTAATTCTTCAATTAGCTTATTTAATCGCAGAGAATTACTATAAACTGTTTTAAGTTGCCTCTTCTCCGATTCACCTGTCACTTTTTTCATTAAAGTTGCCACAGGCCCTAAAATCAACGTTAATGGAGTTCTGAATTCATGAGCTACATTCGTAAAGAATTCTAACTTGTAGTCATTTAATTCTTTCATTTGCTGCACTTTTAGCCGGTTGATAGTAATTGCACGTTTGTTTCTATTTCTTTGACGAACAATTAAAACAATAACAAATTGTAAGGCTATTAAAAGAAACACGTAAAAAGCATAGGCCCAATTCGATCTCCAAAATGGGGGATTAACAATAATGGTCAAAGTTTTCACACGCTCATTCCAATCACCGTTCTCATTAGTTTGTTTGATATATAAAATATATTCGCCAGGAGGAATATTTGTAAGATTCACCAATGAGCGTTGATCAATATAAGTCCAATGTTTATTAAAATTCTTCAGAAAATAGGCATGCTGAATTCTTTGTTTATTCCAATAAGTAAGTGTAGTTAATTGGAAACTGATAAAATTTTGGTCGTAGTCCAAGATTATACTATCAGTTAGATCTAGTTGTTTTTGAAGTAATTCTGATGAGTCATTTGGTGAAATTAAGATGTTATTAATCTTAAAATCATTAATATAAAGTGAGGAAAAAGTACTGATTGTTTCCATTTTCAAAGGATAAATGATATCAAGCCCGTTAATTCCACCAAAATATAATTTATGCGATAAGGTTTCATAAAATGAGGCACCATCTGTATATTCATTATTTATAAGCCCATCATTGGAATTGTATATTTTGAATTTGGAAGTTACTGGATCAAACAATATTAGACCTTGGTTAGTAGATAACCAAATGACATTATTGGGAGCTGATAAAATGGCATGAATGGTATGATTAGGTAAGCCATCAATACTTGTATAGCTTTGAACCATATAAGGTTTGGTATTAATGGATACTTTATTTAACCCTCCACTGGTACCCACCCAAATTTTGTTGGCTTCTTTATCAATATGTAGACTCAAAACATCATCATTATTGAGTCTTTGGTGTATGTCAAGCTGTGTACTTAAATGGGCATCAATACTGTTGGAAAGCGAATTATACCTATAAATTCCAGCTCCACGCGTTCCAAACCATAAAGTATTGGGTTTTTCTTCGGCAATGCTGTAAACTACATTGCTATTAATTGAATTCTTACTACCGGATTCAGTGTATTCGATTTGCTGTATATCCTGCACAAAGTATTCATTATTAATTTTCTTCACATGAAATCCCACAACACCATAACCACTTGTGCCCAACCAAATTCCTCCATAAGAATCAATACAGATTGAATAAACATTCCCAAACTGCAATTGATTTCTATTTTTAAAATCACGTGGAAAATGAAGAATTTTCTCTGTTCCGGCCTCCAGCATATCGATCCCCTCGCCATCAACTCCAATCCATAAATTTCTATTCCTATCTGGCTTAATTGCTAAAACAGTATTATTGCTCATCCCTTTAGAAATATCTAAAATTTTATTTTCTTTATTTTTCTCAATAATATTTAATCCTCCACTCCTTGTACCCACATAGAGTTTACCCTTCTCGTTTTCATAAACAGCCCTTACAATGCTATTGGATAAACCTGACTTATCTTTTGTTTTCCCGGATAGAGAATAGAATGCTCGAGTTTTATTTAAAAATTTATAAATTCCATCTCCATCAGTCGAAATCCACAATAAATCTTGCTCGGTTTCCTTGATGTCTAGGATTTTCCGCTGCTCCTTTGCAAGAAATGCAAATTTCTCTGAAACATTCGTACTTATAAAACTACCATTTTCCAGCTTTACTTTAAAAATTCTCCCCAATTCAGTTCCTATCCAGAAAAGCTGACTTATCCAAACTTGCCGAAATGGAAGAAACAGGAAATTCTGATGGCTTCAGTTCTTGAATAGACTGACCCATATCTTGCATAGAAATAATTTTCAAACTTCCATCTTTCAAGCTAATGATCAAGTAGTATTTAGAATTAATAGAAATAAATTGATGAAGTTGTACGTGTTCCGGTTGCTGCACGCTGGTTGTGAAAACGACTTTTTGATTTAGTAAGCATATAATTTTTCCATCTTTCCCTAATAAATAAAGGAGGCCACCATTACTCCCAATATCTATAACTTGCTTCATCCACTCGTCTGATACCTCTTTGCTTTTTAGCTGCATAAATGAATCAGTGTTCGAATCGTAATGACTCACTCCATGACCTAATACACTCACCCAGACTGCTGAATCCGGACCTGTAACAGCCCGCATGCTGTTTTCAATAAAAGGAATCATATTGAGATCATCAAAGTAGCTTGTAAACGAGTCAGTTGCTCTATTGTATTTATTTATACCTTTATGTGTAATGATCCAGAGATTTTTATCTCTGTCTTCAAGAAAACCACGAATTATATTATTACTGATACTGCTTTCATCGAAAACATCAGGAATATATACTGTTACATGTGTGCCATCATATTTATTCAATCCATCCCAACTTCCAAACCATACAAACTTAAACTGATCCATATAAACAGAATTGATGGCACTATTTGATAATCCTTCATTTTTACCAATATGCTGATAAGGCAGATTAACAATAGTATCCGTCTGAAGGATGTTTCCCGTAAGAGCAAAAAATAAAAAAATACCTGGCATCATAACAAATCAAAAAATAACTTCAATACAATTATTTTCCTTTTCATTTGTAAATAGCCTTTTCATTTTTTTTAAACAGGCAAATACAAACAGAAAAGGTTAAAATCTTAGAAGAAAAGAATGTGTGAAGTTTTGGTTTAATCACGGGGAAATAATACCCGTACTAAATGTAGCAAATACTTATGCTTAATACTTAACTATTTTGTCCTATTTAATCCAGCATGTCCTCTAGAGTCTTCTAGTGTCTTTAAAAAACAACCAATAGGACTTAATAAACAATCTGGGAGACTAAAAAAATATAGAATAGCTTGAGATTGCAATCGTTTGCAAATCTTAATAATTCGATATTCAATGGACATAGCCAAAAGATACATTACTAACCCCATTTTAACTCCTTCAGACCTTATACCTAGTATAGAGGGAATGGAGATAAAATGCTTACTAAATCCCGGTGTATTTTTATTTAACAATAAAGTATGGCTTCTACTTCGAGTAGCTGAGATGCCAATACAGCAAGATCAAAAAATTAGCTTCCCAATATATAATAAAAATGGTGAAATAGAAATATTACACTTTGATAAGGAAGATCCTGATTTGGATTTTTCGGATCCAAGGATTATTTCTTATAAAGGAGCAGATTACCTTACTACTATTTCCCATCTCCGGTTAGTAAGTACTGAAATGAATCAGGAAGATTTTCAGGAATCATCTGAATATCCTGGTATTTTTGGTAAAGGGGCTTACGAAAGCTATGGAATTGAGGATTGCAGAGTAATACAAATTGAAAACACTTATCATTTAAGTTATACGCAGGTTTCTCCTTTAGGCGTGGGAGTTGGGCATATTACCACTCTCAATTGGAAAGAATTTGACCGAAAAGGTATGATTTTACCTCCTCATAATAAAGACTGTGCAATTTTTGGTGAAAAAATTAATGGAAAATATTTCGCTTTACATCGACCAAGCAGCATTCAATTAGGTGGTAATTATATTTGGTTAGCAGAATCTCCCGATTTGGTACACTGGGGAAACCATAAATGCATTGCTACCACTAGAAAAGGAAGTTGGGATGCTGCACGAGTAGGTGCAGGGGCTGCTCCTATTAAAACGGAACGAGGATGGTTGGAGATCTATCATGGTGCCAATGATAAACATAAATATTGCCTGGGAGCCTTATTGCTAGACTTAAATGATCCATCAATTGTATTAGCTAGAAGTGAACAACCTATAATGGAGCCCAAAGCTGACTATGAGTTAACGGGATTTTTTGGAAATGTAGTCTTTACGAACGGACATATTGTGGACGGAGACACTATAACTATGTACTACGGAGCTAGTGATGAAGTGATTTGCATGGCCAAATTTTCAATCAAAGAAATATTATCAACCCTTACTATTGACAAATAATGCTGCAGGAAAAACCAAATATAGAAAATAAAGATTTTAAAGGTTCATCGCAGGAGGCGCCTATTCAGCCTAAAACAGGATTTTGGAATAAACCCTTAGTTGAGTTGCAATTTTTTATGACAATGCCCCGGCAAATGCGGGTTCTTTTAATGACTAATTTAATCTACGCTTTTGTACTTCCTGTCATCGATATATTTGTGGGAGCTTATATTATGAGGAGTTCTAACAACCCTGAAATTGTAGTCATTTACCAATTGACTGTTTACACCGGTATCCCGATTACTTTCTTACTTAACGGGTATTTATTAAATAAAATTAAAATAGCCAACTTGTACAGCTTTGGTATGCTACTAAGTGGCATTTCAATGCTTTTTATGATGACCATGAATGATCTTTCTCCCGTAGGAGTAGGTATTGCGGGTATTCTAATGGGATGTTCTTTTGGCTTTTTCTGGGCAAATCGTGATTACCTGGCATTAAACACCACTAATGATTCTAACCGGAATTACTACTACGGACTTGAAACCTTTTTTTATACATTAACTTTCATCATTGTTCCATTTGTAGTAGGAATTTACCTATCCAATGCGGATGCAGGTTTATGGTTTAATGGTAATATGAACAGAGCTTACCAAATAGTAACTCTTGTTGTGATACTATTAACGATCTTTTCAAGCATCGTTGTGCATCAGGAGAAATTTAATAATCCTGCTCAGAAGAAATTCTTGTACTTAAAGTTCCATTCATTATGGAATAAAATGCTAGTATTAGCAGGATTAAAAGGATTGGCTCAAGGCTATCTGGTTACTGCTCCAGCCATATTAATTATGATGTTGGTGGGAAATGAAGGATCTTTAGGCACAGTGCAGGCAATAAGCGGTATTTTAACTGCCTTTGTCCTTTATTTTTTAGGAAGGGTGGCTTTACCAAAACATAGAATATACATTTTATCTATTGGTTTAGTTATTTTTCTTATAGGCACGGTAGTGAATGGAATTTTGTTCTCTGCTGCAGGTGTCATAGTCTTTGTTCTTTCTAAAGTACTTTTCCAACCACTTCATGACATTGCCTATTTCCCCATACAAATGAAAGTAATTGATGTGGTTTCTAAAATAGAAAATCGGAACGAGTTTGCCTATATATTCAATCACGAATTTGGTTTATATATCGGTCGCTTT
Source organism: uncultured Cytophagales bacterium (assembly GCA_963803685.1). Lineage (GTDB taxonomy): Bacteria > Bacteroidota > Bacteroidia > Cytophagales > Cyclobacteriaceae > Marivirga. The sequence goes on along the minus strand of CAWDNW010000001.1, from coordinate 3,348,948 downwards.
ATTGGCTTAGGAGTATTCATTTTGCTTGCTACCTATGTATCTCAGGTCTTTGCCTTAAAATATTCTCTAATCGTAATAGCGGTTTTACAAATTGCCTCTATTCCTTTAGCAAAGCACATTATTAAACAATCTAACCTATTAAGTAAATGAAATATAGTATTTATACCATATTAATTACAACACTATTCTCCTGTGAGCAAGCTATCCCAGTTGGTGAACAGATATCTATTTCAAGAATTGAAAGTATGCCGGACCAGCCTCAGCCTTTTAAAATGTTGGATTGGGATGAGAAAGCCATTAATTATGATCAGTACGTATTTAATCATGACCTGCAAGGTGATTTTCTTCCACTTATATGGATAGATAGTGCCAAAAGAAACTTTGACCAGTTAACATTTGGACTTTATACGGTAGTTGGAGATGTAAGACAAGGCCCAAAAGGAAGTACTGAATTTCATGAAGCATTGAATGGAATGGGTGCTGTTATGAGTGCCGGACTGATGGGAATTAACAAGACCAATCAATCAGGATTCAACTATGTGAAAATGCTTCAAAACTACTTTAATAGTGAAAATGGATGGAATATTATGATGAATAATACACATCCCTCTGTGGCACTTTTGGGTGGAGGTTACGGCAGAGATTGGTGGTACGATGTATTCCCTAATTTACTTTTCTATGCTATTTGTGACTTATATCCGGATGTACCACAGGCTGACAGCTTGCAGTTAATTATCGCCGAGCAATTCTTCAAAGCAGACTCAGTACTGAACGGTAATTATGATTTCTCCTATTTTGACTACAGTAAAATGCAGGGTTTTGTGAACCATATTCCGCTACAGCAAGATGTTTCGGCTGGCCATGCTTATGTTCTTTTATCTGCTTATGAAAAATTCAATGATCCAAGATACTTAGAAGGTGCAATTTCGGCTATGGATGTTTATGCCGCACAAACAGAGAGCCGGTTTTATGAGGTATTGATGCCTTTTGGCGCTTTAACCGGAGCTAAACTAAATGCTCAGCACGGGAAAAACTATGATATTACGCAATTTCTCGAATGGACATTTGAAGGTTGTAAAGATCCTAAAGGAAGAACTGGCTGGGGAGTAATTGCTGAAACATGGGGTGATTTTGATGTGGATGGACTTCAGGGTAGTATCACTGATTTAGGAGGCTATGCATTTTTAATGAATACTTTTGATTTGGCCTGGCCATTGGTACCCATGGTAAAATATGACAATCGATATGCTGAGAGCATCGGGAAATGGTTCTTAAATGCCTCAAATGCAGCAAGGTTATTTTATCCTTTTGAAATGCCAGATTCTAACCAATGGTTGCCTGTAAAAAAGGAAATTTCAAAAAATGTAATCGCGTATGAGGGCATCAGAAAAGTGGATGATTATGGGAAAGCGGATCTTAAAGATGTTTCACCGGTGGCACTAGGTGATGGACCAAAATGGGTAGAAAACCAACCTGAGGAAAGTATGTTCAGCTTATATAGCTCTTCACAAGTAGGTATTTTTGGTTCAATAATTCAAAAAACCAATGTAGATCAGATTTTACAACTAGATTGTAACGCTACTGATTTTTATAGTACTAATGATTACCCAACTTATCTCTATTACAATCCTTACCTTACAGAACAAACAGTAAAATTTAACGGGAGCATTTCCGGTAAATTTGATTTATACAATGCCTTGAGTTATCAAAAATTAGCTATTGGCGCAGAGAACGGTCATACTTTTACAATTGCTTCACAAAGTGCCGTTTTGCTAGTTGTTTTGCCCGAAAATAGTAAACTAAAAAAGGAGGGCAATACAATACTCTCCAATGAAAAAGTAGTCTGTTACATTCCTGAGCTTCCTACTAAAACTTCGAACTAATGAAAAAAATGAAACATAATCGATTTGTAGTAATTGTGGGATTATTCCTCTTGCTCAGCTTACCAACTTATGCCCAGAATGTACTCCAGGGTAAGGTTACAGATGTTAATAATGAATCTCTTATAGGAGTCAGCGTCTATCTAAAAGGAACAACCATTGGAGCAGTTACTGATATATCAGGAAATTTTAATCTGGAAGTACCCTCTTCAATGAGTAATCCGATAATTATTTTTTCCATGATAGGGTATTTGAATAAGGAAGTAACTTATACTAAAAGTTCTAATCCGTTAAATATTGTTTTAATGGAAGATGTAGAAACCTTATCTGAAGTGGTTGTTACAGGCTACACCACAGAGCAGGTAGGTAAAATTACAGGTTCCGTATCCACAATTGATTCAGAAGCATTAATTAAAACGCCAGTTCCAACATTGGATCAGGCTTTACAGGGAAGAGCACCAGGTGTGGTGGTTACACAAAATACAGGTGCTCCGGGAGAAGGAGTAGGTATTCGAATTAGAGGCGTAGGATCTATTAATAGTGGTAATTACCCCCTTTATGTTGTTGATGGAATCCCCACTTTGGACATCAATGCGTTTTCAATTCAGGATATAAAAGAAATTACAGTGCTTAAAGATGCCAGTGCAGCTGCTTTATATGGTTCCCGTGCTGCTAATGGAGTAGTAATTATAACAACAAAATCCGGTAGTTCAGGCGCACCAAGAATTCAAATCAATAGTCAGATTGGCGTTCAATCTCCTACCAGATTAATAAAAATGGCTAATACAGCTCAATATGTTGAGTTATACAATGAATCAGCTGCCAACGATAATGTAGGTAAATCTGGTATTTTTTTAAGGCCTACTATCAGTGAGCAAACAGCAGCCAATTTCGATGATGTTAATTATCTGGATGAAATCTTTAGGGATGCCATTATTCAAAATCACACTTTTTCAATCTCAGGTTCTGAAGGCAGAACTAATTACTTGCTTTCTGGAAGTTATTTTGATCAGGAAGGGATCATCAAATCCAGTGATTTTAATAGAGTAACCGGTCGTATAAACCTTGACACGCAATTAAAAGACTGGTTAAGTACAGGAATTAACTTAAGTGTAGCACAATCAAAAACCAACTTAGTAGCTAGTTCCGGTGATGGTGCCGGTGGAAACGGTGGAAGTGTAGTTAGGTATGCACTTTTTAGAACACCTGCCATTTCAATTTACAACTCTGACGGTTCTTTTGTTGACAGACCAGATCAGTTTCAACTCTTAGGCGATGGGTACAATCCTTTAGGTTTGTTGGCTTATAATCAAAATGAAAAAAACAATAACAGATTATTTGGTAAGTATTACGTTAAAGCCAATTTTTTCAATAGTCTTAATTTCGTTTCCAATTTTGGCGTGGATATTAACACCCAAAACCAAAGGAGATTTGACAGAAATTGGGGTACTTCCAATAGAATTAATAATCCCAACAGGCTCTCAGTATCTGAAACCAGATTTCAAAGTTTAACTTTTAGTAATTTTTTAACTTACGATAAATCAATTGGTAGCCATAACCTTACTTTACTGGTTGGCACGGAAGCAATAAAGAACCAAAATTATGGAATTTACGGTACTGATAACGACTTTCCTGATCAAGAGGAAAATTTAGTTTATTTAGGAAACGGACAAGGTTTAAAAACAAACACTGAGGGGAAAAGCAGTAATTCATTGCTTTCTTACTTCGGTAAAATATCTTACGATTATGATGCTAAATATCTGGCATCTGCCACTGTTAGAAGAGATGGATCTTCTCGGTTCGGGCTGGAAAACAGGTGGGGCACTTTTTATGCAGGTTCACTAGGCTGGAGAATTGACAAAGAAGCATTTTTAACCGATAACAGCTCAATAGACTTGCTTTTACTACGAGCAGGTTACGGCCAGATTGGTAATCAGGAGATTTCAGATTTCCCATCAATTGCTAAAATTGGAACGAGTTATTTCTACCCATATGGCACTAACTCCAGTGTTGGATATGCCATCAACCAGCTAGGAAATAATCAGGTAAAATGGGAAACCAGCAACCAGTTTAATGCCGGCTTCGATTTCGAAACTTTCAATGGTAGCTTGTTATTAACAGTTGACTATTTTAACAAAGTCACTTCTGACTTATTAGTCAGTCAACCGATTGCTTCATCTGCAGGCCTTGCCAGCCCAGCCATAGTAAATAATGGAAAAGTATTGAATAGTGGCTATGAACTAGCTGTAACTTATGAAAAAAGCGTAGGAAAACTAAATTATGCAATTACGGGAAATGTTGCCACACTCCACAATGAAATTCTAAAGGTTGATCCCGTGATTCAAGGAGGTGCTATAGGATCAGACAATATAACCCTTGTTGAGAAAGGATTCCCCATTGGATCATTTTATTTATATGAAATGGAAGGAATTTTCCAGAACGAAACAGAAATTTTCACCCATGCCAACCAGGGAAATAACATTAAACCCGGTGATGTTAAGTACAAAGATCAGAATAACGATGGTGTAATTGACGGAGAAGACAGAGTGCACACAGGGAGTCCTATTCCAAAAGTTACGGCAGGCCTCAACCTGAGCTTTAATTATTTGAATTGGGATTTATCCATATTTATTCAAGGTGCCTATGGACAAAAAATATTCTCGGTACTCAATAGAGATATTGAAGGCTTCTATAGACCATTTAATATTACAGAAAGATACTATGAAAACAGGTGGACAGGAGAAGGTTCAACTAATGAGTTTCCAAGGGCATCATGGGATGCTTCCGGTATTAATACCAGATATTCAACAAGGTTTTTAGAAGATGGAAGTTACACCCGTCTTAAAAACTTACAAATTGGTTATTCACTGCCAAAAGAATTATTGTCCAAGTTCGGTTGCTCAGCCTTAAGAGTGTACTTATCCGGTACGAATTTATTTACACTTACTAATTACCAAGGGCTGGATCCTGAAATGACAGTGAGCGATAATGCTTTAGGACAAGGCGATAGAGCAGCAGGAATTGACTGGGGAACCTATCCATCATCTAAATCATACAATGTAGGAGTTAGTATCACTTTTTAAATAAAAATAAGATGAAAAATACTTTCAAAATAACAACCTTAATGATGATGCTAGTCTTTAGCTCTTGTAACAACTTCTTAGAGGAAGAACTGGCAGGAACTTACACCACCGAGAACTTTTACAAAACGGAGGAACATGCCTTACTGGCTATCGCTGGTGTGTATAATATTAGCTCATTTGTATCTACCAATAACGCTATTTGGGTTTTTGGTGATGTTGCTTCTGATGATGCAATAAAAGGAGGTAGTTCAGGCGATCAAAGTGATATTGAATTTCTTAACGACTTTAATTATTCAAGAAATAATGGCTATCTGGAAAAAATCTGGAAACATTATTATGAGGGTATAACCCGTGCTAATTACTTGTTGTATTATGGTAAAGACATTTCAATGGATCCTGACTTAAGAGCAAGAATTCTTGGTGAAGCTAAATTCTTAAGGGCTTACTTCTATTTCAATCTGGTCAATATCTTTGGCGAGGTTCCGTTAAAATTAATCCCTCCTCTCAACAGTGACTTAATTAACATTGCTAAATCAAGCACAGCTATCATATATGAGCAAATAGAAAAAGACCTCTTAGAGGCAAAGGATGTCTTGCCTGTAGCTTATAGTGGTGAATCAAACACCGGTAGAATTACTAAAGGAGCCACAATAGCAATGCTGGCCAAGGCCTATTTGTATCAAAGCAAATGGGAAATGACACTTTCCTCTATTAATGCATTAGATGAACTAGGCATTTACAGGTTAATGCCTCTTTATTCTCATAATTTTTCCGAAGCATCTCAAAACAATGATGAGTCTATTTATGAAATACAGCATCTAAGTGGTCAGATTCCCAAATTAGGCAGTCACCTTAATCAATATTTTGGCGCTCCCAATGGTAATGGATATTATTTCAATGTTCCTACACCCTCTTTTGTAGCGGAGTTTGAAGTATTGAATGATACCGTTGCTGACCCAAGGTTAGATTATACTGTAGGGAGAGCAGGCAACATTTGGGTAAATGGTGAGCCCTTTGAACCTTCCTGGTCGCCTACAGGACTTCTGCAAAGGAAACATGTACAAAGCATTTTGGAAGCTCCCATAAGTGGCGATGCAGGACTCAACTATGTGTACTTACGCTATGCTGATATCCTTCTAATGAAAGCCGAAGCACTAAATGAATTGAATAGAACTGGAGAAGCCATTATACCATTGAATAAAGTAAGAACAAGAGCAAGGGAGAGCTATTTATTTGATATTCAATTAAATAATGAAAATCCAGAAATCCCTACCGGATTACTTCCTGAAGTAGAGTTGGCTAGTCAGGCTATTATCAGAAATAAGATCAGGCATGAAAGGCGAGTTGAGCTTGGCTTTGAATTTCACAGATTTTTCGACCTAATCCGCTATGGTGCTGAAGTAGCAGAAGCAGCTTTGGACAATACAAATTTCAGCTATCCCCAAAATAAATATTTTCTGATACCCCAATCAGAATTAGACACGAATACAAAAATAAGTCAATAATAAATTAAATAATGAAGTAAAATTTAAATCTAAACACTAACAAAATGAAAAGTAAAAACAAATTTATGATGTCAATTGCTATTCTCTTGAGCATCGGCTTTCTAGCCGCTTGCGATGATGATAGCACGGATCCTGTAGTAGAAGCCAACAAAACAGAGCTTAGTGCTTCCATAACATTGGCTACAACCCTTTTAGATAACAGTGAAGAAGGAGTGCAAGAGGGACAATATACTGTAGGTTCAAAAACCGCTTTACAAACTGCTGTTACAGCTGCAAACGTTATACTAAATAAAACAGATGCCACCCAGACTGAAGTAGATAATACCAACGTGAATTTATTAGCAGCAATAGCAACTTTTGAGGAAAAATTAATTGCTCCAATTGCGGCAGCTGATTTAATTGCTCATTGGAAATTTGATGAAGGAACAGGCACAAGTGCTACTGATGATTCGGACAATGCATTTACCGGAACTTTAACAGTAGGTAGTATTTATGCTGGTGGTGGACCCATTCCTACATGGACAACAGATAGATATGGTGATGCCGGTAAAGCTTTAGCTTTTACAAAAGGTGGACATGTTGCAGTGCCTTCTAATGCAGCCTTTAATCCTACTGAAATAACTATTTCGTTGTGGGTAAAGCTTGATTCTTTGAATACCACAGATTGCGAAGCTTTTGGTGGCAGATGTAATGAAGGTATTTATTTCGATAATTACTTAGTGTCTCAAAATTACTGGGATGGCTACAAGTTACAAACACAAGAAGCGAAAAAGCTTTTCGCAACAGTACATGCCGATCCTTCTATTTATGATCGTGATACTGAAAACTCACCAGCAACACTTGTATTAAAGGAATGGTCTCACGTGGCAATGACATACAAAGATGGAGAACTTAATCTGTATGTAAATGGCACACTTGCTAAGGCCTGGGATAACACTCCGGGAGCTATTAAAACTATTACTGATCGTTTCGATTTCTTAATTGGCCAGGAATTACCTAATGCTAAAATTACTGAGGATCCCGGATATATCATTAATCATGCTGAATGCTCTATGGATGAAGTAAGGCTTTATAAAAAAGCTTTAACTGGTACTCAAATTGAAAGCATTTACGGTCAGGAAAAACCTTTATAAATACAAATGCGGATAGTTTTATCTGCACTTAGAGATTTTAATTGATCGTGGTAGAAGGCTAATGAAAGCCTATTACTGCAAAATTATTCATATAAAAATCATCCTGAAGGTTATAAATACTCTTCAGGGTGATTTTTTCTTACAAGAACTTCCATTTCATTAAAAGCTTAAATTGCTATTTAGTATTTGAGAAATTTGATTAACAATCTGATATTTTAAAAATTTATTTTACTACCTCAGAAACCTGTTTCAATATGCGCTATATCTATTTAATTATTTTCTTTATTCTTCCATTTTGGTCTTTTTCCCAATCAGAACAATTATCAATTAATCGTGTGGAGCAATTGCCTGATCTTCCGAGTCCTTATTTGATGCGCAATTGGAAAGAGGTAGCTATCAATTATGATCAATTAGCATTTTCAACTAATGCTTCCGGTCAACATTTACCCCTCATTGGCTTATTACCTTCCGGAGTTAATTATCCTGAATTATCTCCCGTACTATTACAAACCTATGTTGGAACTAATAGCAACAATCAGGCAGAAGCAATTAACATTATACCAGCCATAGTAGGCGCTTCTTTAATGAATGTGGATAAGAGCAACCAAGATGGCATGAATTGGGCAGAAAAGACAAAAGACTTCTTTAATAAGGCAAATGGCCAAAATGTATATTTAAATAATTATTCGGCCACAAGTGGTGGTGATTGGTGGTATGATGTAATGCCCAACATCTTTTTTTATCAATTATATACACAATACCCATCCATCACCGATTTTCATATGCAATTCACCACCGTAGCTAACCGATGGTTGGAAGCTGTGAATGCAATGGGTGCTTCTGAAACTCCATGGACTATACCTAATATGAATTATAGAGCATGGAATTTAAGTACAATGACTGGAAATCCGAATGGTGTGAAAGAACCCGAAGCAGCGGGAGGCATTGCATGGTTATTATATAATGCTTATTTATCAACTGGAGAATCAAAATACCTAACGGGCGCACAACATAGTATAGAATTTCTCAATTCGTTAACAGCCAATCCATCTTACGAACTTCAATTGCCTTACGGAGCCTTTATTGCGGCCAAAATGAATGCAGAATTAGGAACAAATTATAATATTTCAAAAATTATTAACTGGTGTTTCGATAGAGGTGATCTACGTGGGTGGGGAGTAATAGCAGGGAATTGGAATGGCATGGATGTGGGTGGCCTTATTGGTGAAGCCAACGATAATGGAAACGATTATGCTTTTGCAATGAATGGTTTTCAACAAGCATCAGCTCTTGTTCCATTAATGACCTATGATAAAAGATACACTCGCTCAATAGCCAAGTGGGTGCTAAATGTAGCAAATGCAAGTCGCCTGTTTTACCCAAAATACTTACCTGAAACAAATCAGGATGATTTTACCTGGAGCAACACATACGATCCTGAGTCTGCCATTGCCTATGAAGCTATCAAAGAAGTTTGGCAAGGAAAACCTCTATATGGTACAGGTGATGCAAAGCGAAATAATTGGGCTCAAACTAATCTGGGCCTCTACGGTGCCTCGCATGTTGGATACATGGCTGCCCTGATTGACACTACCAATGAAGAGGAGATTTTACAATTGAACCTGAATGCAACAGACTTTTTTTCGGATGATAGCTTTGAACGCTTTGTCTTTTATAATCCTTTTGAAATAGATAAGGAACTCAATATCGCTTTACCAGCCGGAAATTTCGATATTTACGAAGCCCTTAGCGAGACTATAATTGCAACAAACATAAATTCGCAGTTGACCTTTTCTGTAAAAGCAAATGAAGCAATGATGTTAGTATATCTGCCAACAGGTGCTGACTTGACGGCTGAAAACGGTAAATTACTCAGTAATCAAAAGGTCGTTGATCATAATTATGGATACAATTTTACAGGTAAATTACGGATTAAATCTTTAGCAGTGGATGACACTTTAGTAGCTTATAATCAAGTTATTCCAATATATTCCACCATTGAAAATGCTTCAGAATCAGTAAGCTACGCATGGTATGAAGATGGTGTATTAAATAATAATTTAACAGAGGGAAATTTTTCCTGGACTGTTCCTGAGGTTAGCGGAAGTTACACACTAAAACTAACGATTACTGATGAGGGAGAGTCCGTAACTGACAGTATCATATTTAATATTGTTGAGAGCCTACCAGTTGCCCCCACCATCAGCAACATCACTCCTACCAAAAAATGGTTTAATACTGGTGAAATAGTAAATTTCAATTGTATTGCTTCCAACAACTCAGGGACTGATGCAGAATTAACTTATAGCTGGTCATCTAATGGTGGCAACTTTGCTGGTGCAAACGCTAGCAGTATTAGTTGGCAAGCACCTATTATGGAAGGAATTTATGAAATTACTTGTGAAGTAAGTGATGCCAATTCCGAGAAAAGTACAGTAACAAAAGCTGTCTTAATAAAGCAAGAGCAAAGTGCCGGTGAAAACCTATTTGCCTACTACCCTCTTGATGGGAATGCCCTTGACTTTAGTGGAAATAGCAGGAATGGTACAACAAATGGTTTGGATGTTGTTGCTGACTCACGCGGAAATGCTAATAGCGCCTATTTATTTAATTCTTCAAGCGATATTATTGAAGTGGAAAATTCTTCTGAAATGAATTTTCAAGAAGAGGTCACACTTTCATTCTGGTTGAAATTAAATCAATTAGAAGAAGAATCTTTCTTATTATCTCATGGAAGTTATGAGCAAAGATGGAAAGTTTCTGTGATACCAGAAGGTAAATTAAGATGGACTGTCAATACTGAAACAGGCATTAAAGATTTGGATGGTTCAGAGTCAATTACGCTAGGTGAATTTCACCATTACACAGTTATTTATACAGGGTATTCCATGGAAATTTATGTGGATGGCGAAATTGACTCTTTCGTTTCTCATTCAGGGTTTATTAATAGCAGCAATAAAAACCTAACTTTTGGACGGAAAGATAACAGCGAATCAAAATACTTTCTAAATGGTGTTTTAGATGAAGTGCGGATTTATGAAAATGCAAAATCTCCAGATGCTGTTCAATTACTGCCAACTATCTGGAACAATATTACAGGAATTAAGGATACTCAAAGTCTAATTACGATTTACCCTAACCCTGCCAACGGTCTCTTTTATATACAAGGGGTTAACGAAAAGCAAATGAAATCTTTGCAATTATTTGATGTAAGGGGAAACGAAATAGCATTTCAATCTAATCACTCAGAAGTAACCACTTTAATTGAGCTAGATAATTTTCAATTAGGCTTGGTTATTTTAAGAATACAAACAGATAAAGGCATTCAATATAGGAAAATTATTATTCAGTAATTATAAGTTAAATAATTGAATATATGAATGTTAGAAACATATTTTTACACCAAAGAGAAGACATTTTCTAAAAAAAATTGTAAATCTTACATTTTTGTATTGGTAATCAATAACATTTTTAAGGAATAGCGTCTTCTCTTTAAAACAACTTAACATCTTCGATCAATTCAGGAGTTAGTTTGTAAAACTCCTCATGGATACTGAAAGGATCGGAGTCATCCGTATCTTTCTTAGAGTAACTGCCGTCTTCATTCATAATATATTGGTTCATATTGTCCCAAAGGTTATACCTTAATATATTCATTACCTGCCTTTTTAAAGTATCATCAACAATTAAGAACAAGGATTCCAATCTTCGTTCAAAGGAACGCACCATCATATCGGCACTTCCTCCATATACTTTGGGCTCACCATTGTTATGAAAATAGTAAATTCTGGAGTGTTCCAAATAATTTCCTACAATAGAGCATACAGAAATATTTTCGCTTAATCCTTTTCTACCTGGCCTTAAACAACAAATACCTCTTACTATTAATTTTATAGTCACACCAGCTTGAGAAGCCGCATAAAGCTCATCAATGGCTTCTTTATCTTCCAGTGAATTAATTTTTATACAAATCCCGGAAGGCAGTCCTTTTTGAGCATTGCTTGCCTCATTACGAATTAAATCGATGAGTCTGTTTCGCATGTCCTTCGGAGCTGTAATTAACCTTTCATACTCCTGTGGAAAGCTATGACCTGTAATTACATTGAAAAATTCAGAGATATCCTGCGCATATACTTCATCGGTGGTCATTAATCCAATATCGGTATACAATCTGGCGGTATCTTCATTATAATTTCCTGTGGCCATATGCAAATACCGGGTTACCTTCTCCCCTTCTTTACGCACAATCATTAAAAGCTTGGTATGGGTTTTAAATTTGCTGATCCCATAAATGACAAAGCAGCCAGCTTTTCTGCAATCTTTTAGCCTCTCTAATATTATTTTCCTCATCAAAGCGAGCCTTCACCTCAAATAGTACTGAAACGTGGATGCCATTTTCTGCGGCCTTGAGCAATGCATCAGAGATTCTGGAATCTTTGGCAAGACGATATATAGTTAACTTAATTGAGAGCACCTTTGGATCTTCAGATGCTTTCTCAATCATATCCAACACCGGCTCAATATTATTATAAGGATGGTGCAGGAGTATATCCCGTTCTTTTAATATTTCAAAGATGTTGTCAGACTCAGACTTATGCTCCGGAAAAGTTAGCGGTGGGACAGGTAAATGAGTAGTAGGAATTTTATCTTTAAATTCGTTATGTTTAATGATTTGCCAGAGGGCAGCATAATCGAGCAAGGCATCATCATCAAACTTAAAAATATTGTCTTTATCAATTTCCCAGCGATCGCTGAGTACTTTCATCATCCATTTATCATAATTCTTATCAATTTCTATACGCACAACCCGGCCTGTTTTACGGGTTTTTAACTTTTTGCGCATTTCTTCCAGGAAATTAGCTTCTATATCATCACTTTCTTCTAAAGTAAAATCACCATTACGGGTAATCCTGAACATGTTCACAGAAAGAATTTCTATATTCCTGAAAAGCTTATCAATATTGGTGCGTACTAACTCTTCAATTGGAAGAAACAGAATTTTACCGTCACGATGCACCTCAAAGAACCTTTGGATGTTTTGGGGCATTTGAATAAAGGAGAGCTTTTTATTGTCCTTTTTATCTCCAAAATTTCTTGTAACAACTGAAAAAATCAGCAGTTTATTCATTAGAATAGGAAAAGTATGGTAGTTATCATATACCATAGGGGTTAGCATAGGGAAGATGATCTTGTCAAAAAAAGAGTTTGCCTTTTTCAACTCATTTTCTGTGAGCGACTCCAGTTTGACAATTTGAAAATCGTTTTCCTCGAAGAGGGGCATTAATTTATTAACAAAAAGCTTATTCTGAGTTTTTACAAAATTCTGACATTCAGTCAGTAATTTTTTTCGAAAAGGCTGCTCACGTAAACCTGAGTAATCGATGCGTTCACGACCATAATCGATGTAATTATATAAAGAGCCTACTCTAATCATAAAAAACTCATCCAAATTGGAGGCTGTTATGGCAAGAAATTTAAGCCGTTCAAAAACATTGCGATCTTTACTTTGTACTTGATCCAGTACTCTGTAATTAAATTGTAACCAGCTTAAATCCCTGCTAACTAAAGTGCTTTTATCTATTAAGGAAGTAATTCTATCTATTATCATACTCATGTGTCCGTAATTTTGAGCTACTTACTTTTGAAAGAAAATCTTTATAAAATTTACATTCACAAAGTGAAAAAATGTTGAAATCTCAATAAGTAGCTTGAAGTCTTAAATATATAAAAGCTTTGTACGATTCTTAAATAGAACAGATTATTTTAACGATAAATTTTACCAACGAGGATTTAAAACGATCTTCTTTAAAGACCTATTTCTTCCGAAGTTGCACCTCGTAAAAACTGAAAGAGCATTTGACCTCGAGCATTTTCCACAAGGCGAATTTAATATCAGCTTTCATAATAACATTCTAAGTTTTGTCAGGATCGCTACTTAGCAAATAGCCGAAAGCACTGAAGGCGGGCACATTTCGGCAAATCACACTGATAATAGCAAAAATTGGAATAGCTAGAATCATTCCCATAACTCCCCAAACAGCATTCCCCAAAACTACCGATACAATAATGAAAAATGGATGCACATTCATTTTATTGCCTAATACTAAAGGTTGCAGAATATAACTATCTACAAATTGAACAAATGCAAAAGTAACAGTTACACCTATTAATATAGATATTTCACCTCCGGAAAATACACCCATAGCCATTGCTAATAAATAACCTACAAAATTACCTACAAACGGAATAAATGACAATAACGCTGCGATTACACTCACTACTAAGAAGTTTTCAACTCCCGAAATCCACAGTCCAAGTCCATAAAACATAACTAATACCACTATTAAAATCAGCCTGCCTATTAAATAATATCTTACAACAGCTGTCGATTTGGAAATAATATCTAAAGCCTCCGCTTTATTTTCAAGCTTAAAGAGCTTAAGGATAAAAGCTTTAAACATTTTCCGGTATTGTATGAAAAAGAATATATACACGAAAGTAATTAAGAAATCAGTTGAAAAATTAACAACTCCCCCAATAACTGAAACTGCCTTTTCTCCCTTCTTTCCCTCATCACCTTCTTCTTTTTTCTTCTTCCCTGACTCCGATTCTTCTCCAGGAACTTCCATTTCAGATTTATATTCTTCCAGTTTATCTTTTTTCATTGGTGTGTGAGTAAGGATAAAAGCTTCAGCCTGTTCAATTTTTGGAGTAAGTGTTTTTTTCATATTATCCCAATCGTCCATAATATTCTTCAATTGCCAGGAGATAACAATCAAAAATAGCGCTGCAAGAAGCAATAATAGAAATACATTAATAGATGTAGCTAAGATTGGTTTAACTCCTTTCCGCTCCAGTTTATTAGCTAAAGGAAAGGTTATAAGTGCTACTGTAAATGATAAAACCAATGGGGCTAAAAACTCTTGCGCCAGCACCAGGCCATAAAACAAGAAATATAAACCAGTTATAAGTAAAGTAAAATTAAGAAGGATGCCGTTGGATGTGAAAATTTTTTTGACCTGCATTATTCAAAAAGTGGGATTATTATGATTTACTAAAAAATTAGCTCTAAAAATCGAAGATACAGGTAAAATCTCTGGTAATTAGCATTTTGCGGCGACAAAATCAGCCTCTAGTTCGAATTGTTCTATAAAACCTTATTATTTCTAACCCATTTAGGAAAAAATCAAAGATAGTACAAACCAAAAACCGGATGATATACTATTTAAGCATAACATCCGGTACAAAATTAAATTCTAGTAACCAACTGGTTTTCAATTAGTCAGAAGGGATTTAAAAAATCAAAAAGCTCCAATGTAGTGATTTCCCGGCTTATTTATTAATTGCGCACCTCTTGTTGCTTCACCAGTCTCACTATTTAATATATAGATATGGCCATTTTTTCCAACTGGTGTAACTGCCATCAGCATTTCATTTCCATTCACGTGAAAACCCTGATATTGGTGCAGGCTAAGATCAGCATCATCAGGTATTTCATCTACAACACTAGCAGTTCTGGCGTTCAAATCAACTAAAGCGACAAAACTCTGATCAGATTCACCATGTCTATAAACCACATAGCCTTTACCATTACTAACATATCTCCAGGTCTGAACATAAACGTTGTTAACACCTAAAGCATCATCCAAACTAAATACATAAGAATTGTCGTATTCATTGGCAGGAGTAATTTTTAGAATGTGAGAACCTTCACCATCAGGATTTCTTTGCGTTGCCTGGTAAATGTTACCGTCTTCTGCTAAGAAGTTTACGTTACTTCTATATCCTGAGCAATCTCCATGAGCCACTGTTGAGCTAATTATTTGCGGATTTTCTAAAGATGGATAATCTACTACTACTGACTTCGTACCAAGTCTTTCGAAATCACCCTCAGTTTCACCAGTTTGTGGGTTATACTTACGCATCCAGGTACCAATAATCAGTTTGTTTTCTGCCTGATTCAATACCGGTGCATCTAAGCGAAAAATGGTATGACCGGCTAATTCTTCTTCTTGTGATAAAGGAATTTCATATTGTTCATAATTTGAGATCAGAACGTTTTCCAAATCTAAAGCTAATATAGTAGCAGTACCTCTATAGTACTCAAATGGTCCGGTTTCCTCTTCTGAATTTTCATCGACAGGCGCATTGTTAGCAGCAATATTGGCAATATTAACCGCAATACCGGTTTGATCTCCATCATATAATTTGCCCCACCTTGGGGCAGTTCCTGCATATTGGGCAATACTTACAACAACATCCTCTTCTACGTAGTTAGCTCCACCTTGTACGCCAAATCTAGAAAATTCACCACCATTCTCCCCTGCATAAGCGATGTTAAAAAGCGTTTTACCATCTTCAGAAACCTGTAAACGAGCAGTCCTATTGGATTTTACTGGCTCGCCATCCTCATAAACATCAATTGATACTTCCGGATTAATGGCGTCTTCATAGCTTACTGCAAAAATTTGTGTACCCCCATTTCCATCTCCAGGGTTTTCACCCATGGAGGCACCAGCAATAGTAATCCAATCTGCTGTATCCACCGGATCCGGATTTTCATTAGCATCATCTTCATCACATGCTGTAAAAGCTAAAAATAATGCTCCACATATTAAAAAGTTTAAGAATTTAGTTTTCATGTCTGTTATATATTTAAAAATTATTGATTGTATAATTAAGTTTTAAGTAAAAGGCTCTTCCAGGCTTTTGAACAGCAAAATTATCGAATGCTTGCTGGTCAAATATATTTCTGGCATCTGCACTGAGCACCAAATTTTTGGTAGGGAATATATAGCTCACACCTATATCCTGAATGAACTGGCGTGGAGTTCTGAAATCCTCAATTTCAAGCCATGTAGTATAAAATCTATCTACAAACCCAAATCCATAATTCAGGTTTAGATTGGAATCTTTCTGCAGGAAGTCTTCAAATGTGTATTGCACAGTGCTATTAATGGTGAAAAATGGCTCATTAGGCAACTGCTGGTTATAATTTTCAAACTCATTACCATTGGCATCATAGCGCATATTGTACACAGAGTTGAATCGTGAAACACCCACCATCATATTTAGATTATTGGCCAATTCGTACTTCAGCTCTGCTTCAAAACCTATGGCTTTCGTCTTTCCGAGATTTTCAAAAGGATCAGTTTGCACTGCGTCATTTATTCTGGGATTGATTCTTTGAACTATCTTATCTTTTGTATCTCTAATAAAACCTGAAGCATAAATGTTAAAACGGTGAGCATTGATTCTATAAGGCCCACCTCTGAATCCTACGTTCAGATTATTACTGATTTCAGGTCTAATACCAAGGTTTTCAATGATATTATCTCCAGGACTTCCAAAAATTTCATTTTCCGAGGGCATTCTTACCGCTTGCTCTGCTGATACCAGCATTATCAACTTAGGTGTAATTGTATAAGAAGAGGCAAATCCAAAACCTGTAGCACTTCTATTATTTTTCACGCGGTCTTCAGCTCTTATATTTTCTCCATTTTCCTGAACAAGAATCGGATCCATTCTATCAATCTGCTGCTGGTAATATTTACCAAATAGATTTAGTTTAAGTTGAGAATTGAAAGCCTTTAATTCATAGGCTATTGCGGAAATATTTTTAGTTAAATCCCTGGTTCCTATAAATTCTCTCTCTCTGGCAGATTTTCGGAAATCTTGTTCGTTCCTGCCGATTGCATAGAACATGTGGCTAAACACAATTTTGTGATTGCTGCTTATATCGTAAGTAAATCCTGCGCGAAAAGTAGTGATATTTCTATTGATGTGATTAATTGTTGGGGCACCTTGCTGTGCTCCATCTGGCCTTAAAATAGGAGTTCCATTCAATCCAATACTTTTTTCTCCGAACCAGTTATAATTCCATTTCACAGTATCATTTACCACCTGACTGCGTTCACTGTGCATTCCGTTAAATGTCAAGTTTAATCCTTCAGCTAAAAAATTGCTTTTTTGATAAGTAAGATTAAGCACATGAGCCTGAGATGTCGCAAAACGCCCTTTATAGGGAATGGTCATGTACCTGCCATGCTGTATTTCATTATAATCATCAGAACCATTATAGCCGATAAAAAACTGGTCTGCCCATTTCACATTGGTAAAACCTAACTGCAGCTGCCCACCAGTGGATCTATAGGCATCATTAAATCGCTTAGCTCTAACATATTCATAACGTCCGTTAGCCAAAATATTCCTGACAAATTTTCCCCATACTTCATAATCGTTATCCGTATAGTTATGAAAACCAGATGCCTTCACCGTAAAGCCAGTATTGCTATTTCGAAACATACCACTGAAATTGGCCTGCAACGTATTAAATGAACCATAAGAAATTGATGCAGAAAGATTATTATTCATCTCTTGCTTCAAAATAATATTAATGGCACCCCCTAAGGCATCATCGGCCAAATGAGCAGGTATCACTCCTTTGTATGTTTCAATCCGTTCAATCAGAGAAAGTGGTATGCTATTGAGGCTGAAAGAAGAGCCATATGTGGAGATAGGGATACCATCGATGAAAATCCTAACAGAATTACCCGACATACCGTTAAGATTATAATTTACAGAGGAACCTAAACCCCCGTTTTGCCGCACCCGTATGCCAACGGATCTATTAAGCAGATCATTTGTTTGAATGGATTGCAGTGATGCTTTTTTTGTCTCAATAACATTTACCGCAAATCCGGTTTCTTCTATTTCTGTCTTTACAGATTTCCCTTCTACAATTACTTCGTTAAGCTGTTGTTTGTCTTCTTTTAAAGCTACATCCAAGTTTAATATTTGGCCTTCTATTAATGTAATATTATGGAGTTGCTTACTGTACCCAATGCCTGATACAATGATGTTGTATTGACCGGGAGCAATGCTTTTAACTTCATATTTTCCATCAAAGTCTGTTGCTGCACCTATTGAAGTTCCATCTATTATTACCGTAATGCCGGGTAATAACTCACCTTCTTCGTTAGTTACAGTCCCCACTAAATTCGCAGTATTTCCCTGTCCTTTTAATAAAATAGGCAGGGAGAACATGAAAAGAATTATGAGTTTACGAGATTGCATTAAGGTCTTTAATTAGACTAATTATAAATTGCTTCAAAATTATATCCTCCATTTTAAATTTCCTAATTTTATTTAGATTGATTTTAAATAATAATTTAAAGGTAACACGGAGCAATAAGTCAATTTGCTGTTCGCGTATATTTGAATCATTTAAGCAGTGACTTTCGCCTTCAACTTCTTACGCTTTATTGCTTTCTTTTTCAATTTGTTGAGCCAGATGATTACACCTGTTACGGGTAAGCTGTTTGCAATTAAACAGGTAATGAAATAGAGAATTTTGGAAAACAAACCGAAAATCTCACCGGTATGCAGAGGTTTAATGGATGATGCTATCTTCTCATTAAAAGGTTTGTCGGAAAAGCGGTTGATTGATAAGACTTCAGCCGAATAGGGATTAAGCACCATCTGATCTGAGCCAGAAAAAGCAAAAAAACCTGTATTGTATTTACTAATATTTACCGGATCAATACCAGAGCGGCCATAGGAAATGCGGTAATCCACCGAAGTACCAAACTCATTCTGTGCAATGGTTAGTAGTTGTGCTGTAGAAGCGTGAGTACTATCAGCAGGCACAGCTACCTCAATTTTTTCTCCTGCGCCTCTATTAAAGACTTTAGTTCCCAGAACATTGCTTAAACCATCACGATACCAACCAAATGACCAGCAAAGCCCGGTTAAAGCCATAATTAATAACAAAATAGCAGAATAAAACCCCAGGGTATTGTGTAAATCGTGATTTACCCTCTTCCAATTAGCTTTGTATTTTATTTTCAACCCCTGTTTCCAGTTTTTAGCTTTTTTAGGCAACCAAATGATTAATCCTGTTATGATGAGAAAAATAAAAATGATGGTGGCTACTCCTACTATTATTTTCCCGGCATCTCCCTCTATTAATAACCAACGGTGCAGTCGCATCATTGTACCGAAGAATTCAGAGACTGCTCCCCCACCGGTACCTAGAATCTCACCTGTATAAGGGTTTACATAATAACCGGTTCCCCTTCTTTGTTCAGTAGAGGTTTTAACTGAGAAGTCGTAGGAGGCTTCCTTAGAAGCAGGAACTGTAACCGACATTACCTCACCATCGGCTGCAGCTTCTACTTTCGCTATTAAATCATCAATATTCAGCAATCGGGAATCTTCAGTTACCTCCACAGCATACTTCTCTGGTTCCAAAGCATGTTCTACCTCATGCCTGAATGTATAAATGGTGCCACTTAAGCAAACTATAAATAAGATAATGCCACTGCCTACTCCAAGCCACAAGTGAACATCATTAAAAAATTTCCTCAGAGAATAGCGATCTTTGGTAGCTGACATGTGATTACGAAAGAAGTTTATTAAGATTAATTTTAAATAGTACGCAAATATATTTGAAGCTTAATTAGAATCAAAACAAATAAGTATTTTATTTAGAATCAATCTACTTATAATTAACAAGTCCTTAAAAATTTTCAACATTTTATTTTGATGCATCATATTTCTATGTATATTTGACCTATGTATTCAAAAGAACTATTAAAAGGCACCCTGGGAGTAATCATATTAAAACTGCTGGAAGAAAATGGCAAAATGTATGGATATGAGATTTGCCAAAAGGTGAAAGATATATCTGAAGGAAAAATCCTCATTAAAGACGGTAGCCTCTACCCTGCTTTACATAAACTGCTTGATGACGGAATTGTGACCACTGAAGAAGTTAACATAGGAAAAAGGGTTAGGAAGTACTACTCGCTTACTACAAAAGGACAAGGACAAAGAAAAATAGTAGTTCAGGAATTGGCTGACTTTATGGAAACCTTAAATAAAATTGTATTTAGTGATAACAAAACCTCTGCTGCGATATGATTTCAGATGAACAATTCGGCATAATTAGCTATAGAGTGAGACAAAGTAAAATTGCCAATAAAGCTTTGCAAGATGACTTAATTGATCACTTCTGTTGCTTTGTAGAAAATGAAATGCACAAAGGGCATTCATTTGAAGAGGCTTACCAACTCGCCTATGATCAAACAACACCCAACGGATTTGAAGAAATACAAAATGAAACATTCTTTTTATTAAACCACAAAAAAATTAAAATTATGAAACAGTTCACTTACATTTCAGGCTACATTTTCGCCCTAAGCACCACCATTGGTACATTTTTCAAAATTTTGCATATGCCAGGTGCCAATATTATGTTGTTTTCCGGCTTACTGGCATTATCTTTTATTTTCTTACCCCTATTGCTGGTCATTAAGTTTAGGAATAAAGTTTTCTCTCTCCTTTCTGAGAAATTGAAATGGATATTAGGGACAGCGAGCCTAATGATCATCATCACAGCCAGCATGTTTAAATTCCTTCATCTGCAAGGTGCGAGTGTATTATTGGGGGTAGGATTTATTGTATTTGGCATTGGGTTTTTGCCATTTTTGTTTTTTAGGATGTATCAGTCTAACAAGTTAGAAGTATCTAAATAACCACAATTATGAAAAAAACTATATATCTACTAGCATGGGCTTTCAGTTTTATATTTATAACAGGCGTTTTATTCCTGATTCTCCGGTGGCCATATGCAACAAAATTACTCTATATAGGTGAAACCGGTGCTGTGCTGTTCTGTTTTCCACTTATTTTGTTCTTTAAATGGAAAGAAAAAAAATTGGAAGACAGACGTTTATTTAATCAATGGATTTTCGGGCAGCTGTCACTCATACTCTTTGTACTTTCTACCTGGGCCAGGTTTAGCGGTGATTTATTCGCAAACATATTGATGTGCGCAGCCTTCTTGCTGTTTGCCTTTGTTTTCCTTCCGATCCTGTTCCGCAATATGTATAGGCAGTCTTTGATAGAGGGGTAAATTTGAAATTTGCTAAAGGCAGTTTAATGTTATAGCAAGGAGTCACTAGTTGAAAATGGTAGGAATTGCAAAGAAATGGGTTAACCAAATTAAACCAAGGGTATCTCTAATTGGTACAACTGACCTCAGTATTGCCAAAGCAAATCTCAAACTACCCGTTAAAAAAAATAAAGTTGAATAAAAATCTACCAGCAGAAAATTAATTACAAACCTTTGCCCCCCATTGCGGAGTTGAGCAAGTATTTACTATGAAAACGATACTACCGGAAAGCCTCCCACTTAACTAATGAAATATGAAAAAACATACAACCATAAAAAACCGCTCCTTTGCAAAAAATATCTGTAAGGGAGTGGATGAATCTTTTTGACTTTATCAGCGAAATACCAAGTGTAGGCAATCATATAATGAATACTGCAAAAGTATAATACTTAATCAGATGTATCAAACTAAACACTATTAAACAGGGAAATAATCAGAGGTCCGAATTATGCTAACACAACTGAGCCTCAATAGAAAAACATGGCAAGATTGTAGGCCGAGCCAGACTGTCGATGGGGACAGCTTCAACTGTACAGAAGCTCTAATGAAATCACTCTTAGCATGTATCCATTATAATCTGTTAGTTATTAATTAACCACTAATGTCATGAAGTGCACGAAACAAATTCAGAGGATATTCAGCTATACGGTTACATAGATATAAATACCACTCTCGTCCATAAACAAAGTAAAGCTTAGTGACGTATCCTTCTTCTCTTAGCATTTCTAATTGATCAGTTTGAATTCCATAGAGACTTTCAAATTCGTAATTTTGCTTATTCGGTTTATATGTGTCAACTAATTTCTTAGCTTCTTGCTGAATTGCGAGGTGATGCGTAGCAATAGAACATTTATGTCCCTTAGATAATAGTTGGTCAACATAATTCAATTAAATGTTGTCTAACATTTTTCCTCTGGGCATAGACAAGCCTTCAGGAGTATGAAAAGCCCCTTTTACAATTCGTATTCGCCCTTTTTCAGTAATTAAATCCTGAAAATCATCTTTCGACCTGTATAAATATGCTTGAAGAGTAATAGAAACGTTTGAATAATCCTTTGAAGCTTTTTTGTATGTATCAATTACAGCATCTGTTCTTTCTACACCTTCAGCACTTATAAATACTTCAATATCCTCTTGTGCCGCTTCGCAAAGTATGGCTAAATTATGCCCACACAGATCTGGCGAGATAGTTAATCCAATGTGTGATAAATCTAAGGATATACTTGAGTTCAACTGCTCACTTTTGATTTTTTCAATAATCCTTAGAAATTCTTGGGTGGCTCGATTGGCCTCCATTTCTGTTTTTGTGCTCTCTCCAATGAACTCTATTGAACATTTAAAACCTTCAATATTTCCTTTTAAGACTTTGGGGATTGTTTCATCTAAAGTCTCACCTCCCACATAGCGATCTGCAGCTTTTCTTAATGCTTTATATAAATTCTTATCATTTAATATGTATTCTTTTGCGTTTTCATCAAGAGCTATTTTTTTTAATGCGATAGCCCCCAATTGTAATAGATCATCCATTTCTGTTATTTTTAAAATTTATTAACTTTTAGTATTTGGTAATTAGAAAGAGAAACTTTTTCAAGTTAGCATCGAATAAATTGGAATTGTTAAAATCAATAATTGTTGACGCAAGTTCCATTTACCATTCACCAATTTTTTCTCAAATTCTAAAAAATTAATCAAGCTATTACTTACAGTTTCAAGCTAAGGAACTGTGAAGCTTTTTCTATAAATAAAATGGAAAAATCGCACTTAGAGACCAAATCCATTCATTATGGTCGTTCAAAAACCCAATCATAGACAGGTTTATTAGTCAATGATATCACAATGAAGGTAATTGTCAGTATTAAAAAAACTCCTTCTCTTAATAAATTTTTATTTCTATTCTTTATTTGCTTACCTTATTAATATCCATTTTTTTGTACGTAAAAAGTTGCATTCAAATAGGTGCAAAACTTCTATTAAAAAAATATATGCGAAAAACCAATGAGATAAGTGCTTTGAATTAATTTTCCATAATGGAAGTAGGCAATAGCTACTCTTCTTTCGCTCATTTAACAACATTAGCAAATAATTTATTGACTATTTTCCACTCACAATTTAATTTGAATAGGGATAAAAAATCGTAATAGTTGTAATCAAACATCGGTACGTCTAATTTTACCATTGTAATTTTGCCAAGTACATCTATTCCTACGGTTGACATTTTTAATTTCTCTCCTAAAGAATTCGGGCTTTTTATACCTTTAACGGTTTCAACATACTCGCCAACACTTTTAAAATATTCGTTTGAATTTATATCTCCATATATATATGCTTTAACGTTAAAACAAGTCTCAAGACTTGATGTGTTGCCATAAAAAATTCCCTCGAAGTAATTATTGATTAGATTTTCAATTTCTTTGCAATTGTCTTGGTACATTTTGACTATTTTTTAGTTCCTAAAGATTGTTTTCCATTAAATCCCCAATTTTCTGTGGGTATTTCGTCAATTACCACGTGAGTAGATTCAGGTTTTTTGCTTAAAATTCTAACAACTAATTGTGTAGCTCCTTCAATTAATTGTCTCTTTTGTTCCTTGGTCACATTTGTGTCTGTAACTTTTATATTTATATAGGGCATATTTTTTCATTTTTAATGAATTAAAAATTGAACTCTAATTGTCAAATATGGATTGCAAAGCTGCCTGTTATTTGATCTTTATCTATTGGATTATATCCAATGGACAAAAAGCCTTTTATTCTTTTGTTTGAACTTAAAAAATATTTTCTCAATGCAATATTCCCATAGTTTACTTTTTCTTTAATCATAGAATATTCAGATTCCAAAAGAAGACTAAAATCCCTATTAAACTTTATAAAAACTGATTTTGAAAATTGATAATTTGGCTCAATAGATATTGTAGAGCTAATTCTTTTAGTATCAATATCCAAAACTAAAAAGCTTTTGCTCCTTTCTATAAACCCAGCAACTTTGATGAATTTATATTCGAATTTTATATGATTAGCCCAAATACCGTTATGGCTGAACAATCCATAAGATATTTTGAGCTTTGGGAATAATCTAAAATTAATCTTTGATCCTGTTCTTCCTCCGATTATTTTTGACTGAGCATAGGTCTCTGATTGGCTTTCCCAAGTAGTTGGATTTGGCCGTAATTCTGTTAATGGTGTAGATACTGTTCCCAAATGCCAGTTAATGTTATCGGAAATATCATAGATAATTTCATATGAAGTAAAACCTTTCGTCAGCTCCATACTTTCTATTTTTAATACACCGAAAGAACGCAATCTTACCTTTTGACTTAATGAATATGTTAGCATTAAACCTGATTGTATGGAAACAGTATTGTTCATTTCAAAGTTAGTTGCAGTTATCCCAGTATTAGAAACTAAACCTAAATACACTCTGTCTAATTTTAAATTATCTGACAATTCTATTTCAGTAATTTGTGCTTTACCATTCATAGTGAAAAATAAAATGCAAAAGAATAAGATGTATTCGTTCATTATTGAAGGATTAAGAAAGAAACTGCTAAAGTTTACTTATTGGATTAATCCCATTGTGACGTGGTTGATACTGCATACTTTCCGGCACCCAATAAAAATATAACAATAGCACCAAACAGATATAAGGCCTGCAGTTCAATTCCCCAACCACCAAATTGATTTAAAGTAAAAATATCTGCTGAATGAGCCATGAAAATAGCAATTAACATATTAAATGCTAGAATTAAACTTGCCAATCTTGTCCTCCAACCAATGACTATAAGAATTGGTGCAATTATTTCGCCTACAAAAACCGAGTATGCGATAACTTCCGGAATTCCAGAACCATTTAGTAAACTTTTGATAAATGAGTAATTGGAAGCAAAGTTTGCAATTCCGTGGAAAAGTATAAGAAGGCCTATGGTCAATCTTTGTAAAAGTAATCCGGTGTCTTTGTTTTGAAAATTTTCTAAAGTGTTCATATCATTTAATTTTTACAATTATTATGATACAAAAGTCAAAAAAATGATTGAGCGGACTACATGACTATTGTCACAATTAATTTGTGACAATAGTCACATGAGAAGTAATTATACTTTAAGAATTTAATCGGCTTAAAGTTTCTCTACTAACACCTAAATAAGAGGCTATAAGCTTTTTTGGTACTCTTTGAAAAAGCGTAGGATATTGTTCCAGAAGTAATTCATATCGTTCTTTTGAAGAATTTTTTAATAATGACAAAATTCTATTTTGAAGTGCTATTCTGCCAAACTTACTTTTCTTTGCCCAAAACCGTTCCATTTTATGCATTTCCTCAGTGAGTTTTTCTCTGTTTTCATAAGTAATGAACAGCAGTTCGCAATCTTCTATGCAGTCTACATTGATTTTTGATTTAGATTGGTTTACAAAAGATTCATAATCTGTGATCCACCAATTTTCCATTCCGAACTGTAAAATATGTTCTTTTCCATTTTCGTCAAAAAAATAACTTTTTAAGCAACCTTTAATTATCCAGTATTCTTTATCGGCAATTTCTCCTTCTTCTAAAATATATTGATGTTTGCGTTTAGTAGTAGATTCAAAATGGCTCAATATGAATTCAAACTCTTCATCTGTAAGCTTAATTATTTCTTCTATATGTTGTTTTAATGGATGTTTCACTTAATCGTTGAAATTGGTACCTGCTATTGTTTTGTTCTGTAACATGAATCGGGAATTTCGGATTAATAAATCAAACTATTAAAAACGTGAGGATTTTCAATAGAAAATTCGAAGCAATGAACCATTGGAATAAGATATGCAGATATTTTTCCATTCAGTTGATTTGTCGTTTAGATAATTCTTTAACCGAATTGTAGTGATGTTTAGTATGATTTAGAGTAAAAAACAAAACCTCCCTAAAAGTCACTAAGCCTATATATGGTAATGGTAATTGAATATCGTCCATTTGATCATCGCTCATTTGTTCTGAAATTGCAATTAATATACTTGATTGTTCTTTAAAGGTTTTAATTACGTCATATTTCTTTGCTGAACGTGCAATCTGAAATTTTTCTCTTACAAATTCGATTTGCTTACCAGTTAAATTGTAAAAATCATCTACTTTAATTTGGTTTCTTGTGTAGTGAAGAGCAGCATAATTTGGGCTTTCATTTTCGGTTTTTGGCACAAAAGGTGGAAAGGCTTTCCATTCCTGCCCTACTGTTTCTCTATCATAATCCATTAAAAATGATTCTAAATTTCTAGACTTCCTGTTGGAATGTCCCCATCTTTCAGTAACAAATTTAGGTTGTGACAGCAAATTGTTAATTGGTAAAATTGACAAGGATAGGTGTTGAATTTCTTCTGCAATAGACCACTTTTCTAATTTTTCTTTATGGAAAAAAATATCGTTTCCCACATGGCTTATTTCATTTACTAATGCAGAAAATGTTCCGTTTAATTTTTCAAATAATTCTTTCTTTTCCATTATTATCTTTTTTGTTTGACACAAAATTAGACATGGAATATACCTTTATTATTGACCTATGTTAAGTTTCACTTTTTGGGCCAATGTTTTTCTTAGCCGGCTTAAACTTTCCGGTTCAATTCCCAAATAGGATGCAATATGATAGAGAGGTATTTTTTTAAAGATGATCGGTCTATTTTTCAAAAGATTTAAATACCGTTCCTCAGCAGTATAAAATAAAAATCCTTCTGTTCTTTGTTCGGCTAATGTAAAAACTTTCTCTGCAACAATTCTACCGAATTTTTGCCAATATGATGAGTTGGTATAAGCGTTTTGAAGCGTGTTGTGAGATATTGTTACAAGTTCGCAATCCGAAATTGCTTGAATGTAGTATTTGCTTTTAGCTTGACTCAAAAAGCTTTGATAAGAAGTTACAAAATCATTTTCAAAGAAAAATTCAACGTTAATTTCCTTTCCTTCTCCCGTAATGTAAAACATTCTCAGTTCACCCTTTTCAATAAATGCCATTTGTTTGCAAATCTGTCCTTGTTTAAGAAAATACTCTTTCGCAGGTATTTTCAATGGGATTCTGCTATTGCTGAAATACAGGTCACAATCTTCTATTGGAATTTGTAGAATTTTTTCAATTTTGGTTTTCAGCTTTAAAATCATTATAAATTATGATCAAATTGTGCGGTTTTTGGCATGCATAAAGCATTGCACTATGCAGATATTACCTCCACTTATATTTTTCGATTTACCGTTTTCAAATGCATACAAACAGTAAATTTACTTAAATATTTGTAACCCCCTAACCTAAACCCTTTCTCTGTCATATTCTCATTTTCTTCTAAAAACGCCAAGACTACATGTATTAAAAAATAGATTCAATACTTTGTATTGTTTAATTTGTAAACTGTGAGACTTTGCAACTTTACTCTTCAATTTTCTGCATGAGTATATTCTCTAATATTTTCCATTCTTCTTTGAGTTCTGCAAACAATACGTTCATATTTTGAAGGCCATTATCCTTTGACTCTTTTTCCATTTTTTCTGTAATGTCAGCTAAATGATAAAAACCCATCGAAGCGGACCACCCCTTGATTGAATGAGAAACCATATTGATCTTTGTTACGTCCATCTCATCAAATGCGAGTTCAAGTCGGTCAAAAGTGGCTGGCATATCTGTAAGCACTTTCGAAAGAAGCTTATGAACTTTCTCCATCTTGTATCCCAGGTTTTTCAGCAAGCCATTGTATCCAAAATGGATTTCATGTTCAGTAGCTGCATCCTCCATTGTAGGGATATTTTTTTTTCTTTGCAGTGAGTACTTGTTTAATATCAATTGAATTTTTTGAGGCTCTAAGGGTTTGGTTAAGAATTCATCCATCCCTGCATCAATGCACTTGTCTTTTTCCACTTTTAGCGTTCCGGCAGTAAGGGCTATAATAGGAACTGGCTTCTCGGAATTGGCTTCTAAGGCTCTTATTTGTTTGGTTGCTTCAATACCATCTAGGTCAGGCATATGTGCATCCATAAAAATTAAGTCTGGATTAATACTCTTGAATTGCTGGATGGCCTCTAATCCGTTTTTTGCTTCAAAAATTTCAGCTCCCGGTGCAAGACCAGAAATAATAGCTTTGGCCAGCATCATATTCAAGGTGACGTCCTCCACGAGCAATATCTTGTTTTTTTCTTTTGTCTTATCATCTAATGCCGCTGGTACGGATACTGTCTGAGGAGCTAGTTCCATTTCCTGCTGATCTAGCTTTAAGAGATTACGGAATAAATCCTGCCGCTTTACTGGTTTGTTCAAACGGAAAGAAATTTCCAGCTCTTTACATTCTTGATCTAATTTTAGGTCTTCCATTGAAGAGTGAAGCAAAATCACTGAATGTTTTTCAGTGGATTGTTTCAATTTATCTTTGATCATACGGATAGTATCCATACCATTCATATATGGCATATCATAATCGCAGATAATAGCATCATAACTCTTTTGATTGGGTACTATTTTTTTAATAGCCTCAAAACCATTTTCGCAGCAATCAGATTCTATTTGCCACTGATTCAACATATCAGAAAGTATTGTTCGATTGCCAGCATTATCGTCTATTATTAAACAACGCTTCAGGTTTTTGATCTGTGGAATATCTCCGTCTTCTCCTACTTCAAAATTGGTTGTAATATCAAAAAAGAAAGTACTGCCTTTATCTTGAGCATTGTTTATATTGATTTTACTTCCCATTTTTTCCGCAATCGTTTGAGAAATGATTAACCCTAAACCAGTGCCACCGAATTTTCTTGTAGTAGAACTGTCGGCTTGAGAAAATGCTTTAAAGAGTTTTTCTTTTTGTACTTCGGTTATACCGATTCCTGTATCGCGGACGGAAAAAGAAAGTTTGCCTTGCTCGCCACCAAGTGCACGGTAACGTACTTTTAGTTCTACTTCTCCTGATTGAGTAAACTTGATCGCATTGCCCAAAAGATTTGCCAAAATTTGCTTAATACGAACAGGATCAATATTGGCAAACTGAGGAATATCCGGGTCAATATTGAGTAGTAGTTCAAGTCCTTTGTCTTCTGCTGCCAGCTTAACGATGTCGATGCTATTTTCCAGTAGCTTGAATAAATCTGTTTTGATTATTTCGAGTTCTAACTTTCCTGCTTCTATTTTGGAGAAATCAAGTATATCATCAATAATCCCAAGAAGAGTATGTCCGGATACATTCGCATTATTGACATACTGCTGCTGAGTGGAAGAAAGAGGTGTGCTTTTAAGCAGGTCGGTGAATCCAATAACACCATTTAAAGGTGTACGGATTTCATGACTCATATTGGCAAGGAATTCAGATTTTGCTTTACTGGCTTTTTCTGCTTGTACTTTTGCTTCTTCAATTTGCTTTATAGCTTCTTTTTCTTTTGTAATATCCCAGTTGGTTCCAATCATTCTCAGGGCATTGCCTTCTTCGTCTCTGATTACAGTAGCAAGAGCTCTGATATTTCGCATCTCTCCATCTGGATGTTGAATACGAAACTCGGTATTAAATTCTTTTTCTCCCTTGATTGCCATTTCAATTTCCCTATCGCCTCGCACTCTGTCAGCTTCGTGAAGTCCTTTAACCCATGCTTCATAAGCATTGGGAAATTCTTCTCTTTTTGTACCGTACATAGAGAACATTTGATCATCCCAATTCAAAATATTTGAAGGAATATCCCAATCCCAAACGCCTACTCCGCCAGCTTGAGTGGCCAAACTTAGCAGCAATTCACTCTCACGCAATTCAATTTCAGCTAGTTTTTGAGCTGTAATATCACTGCTGATTCCTAAAAATCCATTTACTTTTCCATTATGATAAGAGGGTTTTATAGTAACATGGTACCAGGCATTTTCACCATCGATTCCGAGTCCGGGAATTTCTGCACTCTGTGGGCTTCTTGTTTCAACTGCCTTGTAGTATAGATTACCATAAGCCTCCCTAAATGGTTTTAACACAAAATCAAAAACATTTTTACCGATTATATCTTTTAATTTTAATCCAGGCTGTATTTTATTTAAAAAAGTATAATTAAAATTAGCATCCAATTCAAATATAAATACTGGGGCATTTTCAAAAATAGAAGTAAGGCGCTTCTCACTATTTAAATTCGCCAGTTCTGCAAATTTCCTTTCGCTAATATTTTGAGCAACACCAAAAAGGCGTACACATTTACCATCTTTGAATTCGCTATTACCAATTGTTCGTAACCAACACTTAGCTCCCTTGCCGGTGGTAACCTCTAGTTCCAAGTCATAGCCTGTACCATCCATGGTTGCCTCTTGGATTGCTTTTTCCAGTTTAATCCAACTTTCCGTGGTGTAAAAATTAGCCAGCTGCTCATAAGTAGGTGCGAAGCCCGGAGGTACTTCAAAAATATCACAAAGGGCATCCGACCAGTTAATTTCACCAGTAAGATTATCAAAATCCCAACCACCAACCTGAGCTACCTGATTCGTCTGTATTAAAAATCTTTCACTTTTTTCTAATGCTAACTCTGCATTCTTCCGTTCGGTAATATCCTGCCTGATGGAAAGGTATTTCACGATTTCACCCGAAGTGCTTATGATGGGTTGAATGATAGATGAAACCCAATACTCCGTACCATCTTTCGCGCGGTTCTTAATTTCTCCTTTCCATAGTTTTCCAGCTGCAATAGTTTTCCATACATTGCTCCAAAAGGCTTTGGAGTGGTATTTAGAATTGATAATATTATGGTTTTCACCGATTAACTCAGACTCAGTATAGCCAGAAATTTCACAAAACCTTTCATTTGCCTTTATAATATTTCCTTTTTTGTCAGTAATGGAGACCAAAGAATTTTCATTGACCGCATCGGTAATATCTTTTATTTCTTTACTTATGGCATCAATTTCTGCTTCTTTTTTTACGTCCTCTGAAATATTTCTTGCTATGCAAGTTAACCCAGTAGCGATTCCCTTTGAATTTTTAAGGCTGGAGATCCTTGCTTCGAACCACTGACGACATGGTTCCATATCTAGATAATAACTTACTTTTTGTAAATTGTTTGTTTTGAGACAATCAATTAAAGCAGTTTTAATGATTCCGAAGGCAGGTTCTGGGAAACCAATGCTATCTAAGTTTTTTCCAAGAAAATTTTCAGGTGTTAAATAAAGATCTTCTTTTACCGGATTATGAATTTCTACAAAAGTTAATTCCTTGTCAAGCACAAAAAACAAATCACCCATACTTTTAATGATGGCAGATTTTTGCTCCTCACTTTCACTAATCCTTAACTGATTCCTTTTTTGTTCAGTTATATTCGTATGCGTGCCAACAACCCTTACAGCCTTTCCCTTTTCGTCTCGCTCGACTACTTTAGCTTTGTTTAAAATCCATAAATATTCTCCAGCCTTATTTCTGAAACGGTATTCGTGACTAAATGTATCGCCATTTTTAGGAGTTTGTGTTACTTGATCAATTTCTTCGTAGACCCATTCTGCATCATCAGGATGTAACCTATCCGACCATTCGGTGGCTAAAGCAGGAAAATCACCTTCTCTATGACCTAGCATTTCTGCCCAAGCCTTAGAAAAAACAGTAACCCCAGTTTTGGGATTCCAGTCCCAAATACCATCTCCTGATGCATCTAAGGCATAATTTAAGCGCTTAATTAATTCTTCTTTTTCAAGCTCATTTGTGTGCGGCTCGGTAATATTTTGGGTTGCTACAAGCAATCGGATAGGTTCCCCATCTTTATTCCTAATAAGCTTTCCCTGGCATCTCATCCAAACGGTAGATCCGTTTTTATGATTATACCTTATCTTTTGATAGGAATGGTCGGTGTTTTTAAATTGTTCTAAAAAACCTTCAGTAGCTAGCTTATAATCCTCACATTGAATAATCTCTTCACGTGCAGATGATTTGTGTGGCATTTCAGTGTGGTCATAGCCTAACACAGCCCAAAATTTTGGATTAACCCACTCTTCTTCAGTCTTCTCTAAATCTGCATACCACATACCATCAAAGGCATACTCTTGAATAAAATCAAAAATATTTTCATCAGCTTTTATTAGCTCATGTAGTTCTTTTTTCAAGTAATTATTAACTTTCATTGTAATAGATAGACTAAGACTTTCAAAATTAGATAATATTTGATTGATATTATCTTTAAGTTGAGCAGGTATCTTGCAGAGAAGTCATCTTGCCATTTAAATACTAACTATCTTCCAACTACCTGAATTAGAGCCGTTAAAATGCTTTGGGGAGGGTTTTGTTTCAGCTTTGACTATTTTTTTAAAAAAGGAAAGCATCGATATTACTGTTTTTATTGAAAAAAATCACTTTGTACTTTTGTATATTTAATTAATAGTTTATATAATTTTCAAAAAAAGCTTTGATAATCAGATTGTTAAAGGTAGAAGAATAAGCACAGTACATTGAAGCCAACAAATTCGCTCTATCATCCAACAAAAAATTCCATAGTGACTAATTTTGCACTTCAATTAAAGGATCTGAATCACGAAGTTCAGGAAAGTCAGGCATTGGGGCATAGCTTCCCTCTATTGATCCCATACACTCTTTTCCGGTTATTTTATCTAAGAAGTATTTTCCGAACGCCAATTCATTATCGATGTGTATGCTGTACATATCAGGATTTTCCACAATACTATTATTGAAACCCAAGCGTGGCAAGCCAAATGATTCGATGACAAAATCAATCTTCTCTTGATCTTCTTCTGTTGGAAAGTAAAATTTATCAAATCCCCAGACCTCAAAAGGTGACACGCTCTCCTCAAGTAAGTTAACCTCAAAATCATAGGTTAAATCCATATCTTTTTTGTCAAGAGGAGTAAATCTGATAATTCTTCTATATTGAACAACAGCAGTTTCAGAGTTTCTCCACGCTGTGATTTCATACAATGAAGAGTCGAATTCAAAATCGGGATATTTGGACGCAATAATTTTATTGGCTTGATTGATTAGTTGATGTTTACCCAAGTTCATTGTCATTTTTGAAGAGTCTTCCTGATTAGTAGATTTGTGCTGTATTTCCTTCTTTTGGGCGTAGCCAGATACACTCAATAAAAGTGTTAATAGGAAAGTATTTAGCCTAATCATATTTTTTAATGGTCTTAAGGTAAACCCAAGTTGAGGGATTAAAATTTACCGACAATTTACATAACAATTTTTTAAGCAGTTTCTAAATTGAAGCTGATTTTCCAGTTAATACCAAATTTATCCAAACAAATTCCATAATAGGAACCCCAAAATTGCTCTGAGATTGCAAGTTTTACTTCTCCTTCTTCTGAAAAAGCATTAAACAGTCTATCAGCTTCTTTTTTACTAACCGTATTGACATAGAGCGAGAAGTATTCTGAGGCATTATTTCCCCCTCTACTCCCATCAATTATGTCAGCACCCATTAATATTGTTTCCTTACTGATAGGTAATCCAACATGCATGATATGCTGGTCCTTGCAATTGGGAAAATGCTGTCTCGCAGCTTCAGGAACATCTTTGTACCTTCCGATGAATTTGAATTCCGTATTAAAGATAGATTTGTAAAAATTGAATGCTTCTTCACAATTTCCATTAAAATACAAGTAGGTGTTCAATGTTGCCATAGCATTTTCAATTAAATCTTGCCGTTTGTAAAAGTAATCATTTGGAGTAGTGAGCTATTCCTACTTTTGATGAAGGTAATTAGCCAACTAGCAAGCACTCGCAAAATAGCACTTTTATGCTAAAAGATCATTTCTTATGAAAGGCAATTTCTTATAAGAGCTATGGCCAACTGGCTCTTTCAGTCCTCTGGTTTCTAATAACTAATCACTTTTTAATTTTAAGAATTAGGACAATCGAAATAAGTAATACCAAACAGAAGACGATAAAACTGTCCCCTATCACGGAATACACAGTTCCAACTCCTTTTGTAGGGAGCTGCGTGATTAATACTTTAGCATTGTCGGTAAAATGATCCATTTCACTAAGCACCTTACCAGTATAGTCTGTTCCTACCGATAAGCCATGGCTTGTCTGTCGAATGAAATTAAAACCCTGTTCTATGGCTCTAAATCTTGCCATATCGGTGTGCAAAGGGTCAATTTCTTTCCAATCATTGCTTGGAGCTAACAAAATATCTGAACCTTTGGCAGCTTTTAAATAATCGGGGAAATCCAGATCAAAGCATATTACTCCAGAAATAGTTCCGTACTCAGTTGCTACTTTTTGGATACCAACAGCTTTATTATTGCTGATTGGAGCTTCAGCTCCCGGCACTGAAATGCCTTTCCAATAATCCATTACTTTGTTTCCATTTTGGTCAAATAGAACAAATTTGTTCTCGAGATATTTATTGTTGGCTGGGTTGACCACAGCAATTCCTAAACCTAAGTAGATATTTTGTTCCGAAGCTATTTTACTAGCTTTTTCATACAATTCATGCTCATCCTCTTTTAAGATTACTGCATTACCTTCAGCCCAAAAAACTATTTTTGCTCCAGCTTTTGCTTCTTTAATACTGCGATCAAATAGATTTTGATTTAATCTTGAGGTGTTTTTTCTAGTTTCTTTTTTAACATCATTTTCAGTGCTTTTCTTATTTAGCCCTTTCAGGTCGATCGACACGTTGAGGCTATCTAATGCAGAAATAGAAGCTATGCGAATGGTTTCTGAAGCGGGTTTTTGAAAATGTACTCTATAAGCGCCATAAATCAACGTGCAGCCCAAAACAAGACTATAAATGAGTACTCCTTTTTTAACATTTTTCCTTTGATTTCCCTGTTCGTAAACCCAATTGCTTACAGAAGCAAACCAGGTAATTAAAAACGTGATGTAACCCAAGCCGAAAACAGAAATAGATTGCAATAGGACCTGCTGTGATTGTTGTGTATAGGCGAAGTGGCCCCAGGTGCCATAAAGATTGAATTGATGGTAGCAATATTCGATTAAGACAGCGGTAGTAGGAAATATTAAGGTGCTGAGAAATGAATTTCTGCGCTTCGCAAAAAACGAATCAATTAAATATGGTAATGAGGCAATTAGATTAAAAATTATGGCAATGGCAATAGTTGTAGAAATCGGTAAAAAAGGAACGATATCAAAACCTATGTAATAGCTTATCGCCAAAGTCAGAAACGCAAACAAAAAGCCTTGCCATCTTTTTAATTGTCGGACTGCAAAAAGAAGCATTGAGGTGGAAATCCAAATGGCAAAAAACACCGAATATTGCCCGTTTGAAAATATCAGAAGTAATAATAATATTGAGACGAAGATTGTTTTTTTAGTAAGTTTCATTTTTCTATGGATTGAATTAATACAGGGGCAATATCAATTTAATCCATAAGCGTAACCACTGCTTTCTGCTGAAGTATCGTTTTGCTTACCTGAACTGCAACATCCTTTGCTACAAGTTCATCCACCTCTTGAAATCACTGCTCTTTGGTCTGCTAACGATGAACTCCTGATCCCTTGGGTTTGCCATATCGAGTTTGATGCGATGATTAAAATAAGGATGTATTTTCTGAATTGCAGCCTTGGCAACTAACTGTCCACGGTTGATTCTGTAGAATCTACTTTGATCCAGTGAGCCGGATAATTCGTCCATTGTCTCATCTATTACGAATCTCTTACTTTCAGTAACTCCAAAAGTGATGCTTTCTTCAGAGTAACAATATAATAGATCTGAAACTTTAATTTGAACAAACCCACTCCCCTCTTTAACCAACAAACCCTCACGCTTTTGTGTTACTTTCTGGCTACCGAGGAGTTGTTTTAATATGGAAGGGCTCAATAAAGTTGACGCATGTGATTGAGAGAATTTATCCAGCGCAGCGCTCAAATCATCTTCTTGAATAGGTTTTAACAGGTAATCAATGCTATTTACTTTAAATGCCTGGATGGCATATTGATCGAAAGCGGTTGTAAAAATGATGGGAGCCTCCACTGTGGTTTTCTGAAATATTTCAAAGCTCAATCCATCCGCTAATTGGATATCCACAAATACCAGGTCGGGTGCAGCATCTTCTTCAAACCATCGCACAGCATCTTCTACAGTGTCGATGATTTCCAGTAATTGAAAATCGAAACTACAGGCTTTTAGCATGCGCTGTAGTTGGTTTGCTGCCCTCGGTTCATCTTCAATGATTAGTATGTTCATCTTTAATTTCTTTTCTCTGATACTGTTAACAACGGGATTGAAACTATAAATTGATTTCCATCATTGGTAATTTCTATTGATTTATCGGAAATCAAATTGTACCGCTTTTCAATATTGGCTAATCCTACCTTGGTAGAGGGTAATTGCGTGGATTTAGGCTCCAACTTATTGCTTACCACTAATTGGCTGCCCTGAACGGCTATGTTTACACTTAAGGGTTTCGCTTTGGATATTACATTATGCTTGATGGCGTTCTCTAGTAAAAGTTGCAGACTCATTGGCACAATCATGAGGTTTTCAGTAGTACTGGGAATATCCCAATTCACTTTCAGATTATTTCCAAAGCGTTCCGATTGGATGTGAATATAGGCTCTGGTAAACCGCAATTCTTTTTCAAGGGTTATTAAATTCTCATTACCTGCTTCCAATAAGAAACGATATATTTCCGATAGCTTATCTACAAACTCCATTGCATCCGCCTTAGGATTTTGATCGATGATATCGCGAAGTGTATTTAAAGTATTAAAGAAAAAGTGTGGCTGAGCTTGATTTAGAAGTGCGTCTAATTGCGCTTGTAGCAGGACTTGTTTAGCTTGTTCTTCATCCCTCACCGATTTTTTAAGTCGGATGTTATAATAAATGGCCTCATAAATCGCCATAACCATGATTGTTAAAACGATAAAATATAAAAGTGCTTGAATGCGATATTGATACTCTACTGCGCTAACACCAGGAATTAAAGACAATAAGGAGGTTCCAATAAAATCCACCAAAAGAACAGTAGCAGCTACAGCCAGAAACAGGATAATAATGCGCCTGGCATCATCCTTAAAACCTGGGTATTTTTTACGTAAATAAATCATTATCGACCTATTAACAAACCAATCAGTAGAGGTAAAAATAAGTGTTACAACCCAACTTATGACCATTTCTGCCCGGGAAGGTGCCCCATAAACACTACTTAAATGATAGGTTGTAATAATACTTATCGTCAGGATTCCAATAACAGAAAACCAAAAATCATTAAATCCTAAGTATTTTAAGCGTTTCTCTTTATTCACGTTCAATACATTTTGCTTCCTTCAAAAGAAACGGAAAACAGCAAAAATACCAAAACCTTTTATATATTCAGATTGCTTTCTCATTCAATTCAGATGGGCTGTTCAATCTCCATCACTAAATACAGTTTTTCTAGGTTCAACTGATGCTCTCATGAACCGCGTCCTTAGGGCGCATCATGATTTGAGCTTAGATGTTTTCTTCAGACTTTTATACAGCAAAAACTTCATGATGAAATACCTTCTCTTCAAATTCAAGAAGAAATCTTTCATCTTCCTTATAATATTTAGCCTTTTCAAAATCGTCTCCTGCAAAATTCCTTATCACTTCTAAATTCTGCCAAAAAGTAATTAGTGTAAAATGGGCGATATCATTATCAATTCGTCTTAAAAAAGTCAGATCAATGAATCCTTTTGTTTCTTTATAATCAGGAATCGCTTTTGTTTTCATTAAATCAGTATATTCCTCATAATCCTCTCCTTTTGTCCTACCATGCCAAATTCTTGCTATCATATTATCGTACTTTTAATGTTCGTTTCCTTTATAAATCCACATAGGTTCAGTTTCACCCGCTCTTACAAATCCAAGTTTCTTATAAAAGTCAATAGCTTTGCCATCAGCAGTCAGCATTTGCATATGAAAATCCTTATATTTTTTGAACATCCTATTTACAATCATTTTACCTATTCCTTTTCCTTGATAATCAGGATGAACTAGCAGGTGAGGATAATAAACAACGAGAAACCCATCAGATATTGAATTTCCAAGCCCTACTAATTTATCCTTATTCCATGCAGTAATCAAAGTATGTGAATTAATCAATGCATTAAATAACTCATTAGGCTTATCAACAGCACTCCACTTATTGGCTTTATACAACTCTAACACTTGCTCAAGTGTAATATCTCTGCTATCTAAAATTTTTATCTCCATTATCTAAATTTCATTTTAGGTAGATTCACCGTACCGAAATTACCGCTAATGTTTAGTATATGACAAGCAGGCGATTTCTAAGCACAAAACTTTCAGTTAAGCACAAACTTTGATACGAGCCACAAAGCTTGAATTTAGCACTAATTCTCCTATTTTTTGTAAGCATTGATGGCTATTGGCTTTATTCAGATTATTTCTAATATTCTATTCATTTCATCAAATACTGATGTGATATCATCTTTAGTGGTTCTCCAATTTACAAATGATGCTCTAATTCCTTTTTTATTTTTGAAAAAAGCAGGTGTCATAAATACTTTTCCAGTGTCGTTTAAAGAAGTTAAAAACAGCTGTACTTTTTCTTGATTTTCATTTCCATTCAAAGTGAAGACTATATTATTTAATCTTACAGGTGCTAATAATTCAAATTTTTCACTTTGTTCGATATACTCTCCAAGAAGATTAGCTAATGAAATACAATTTTCTACAATATCACGGTAGCCTTCTTTCCCATATGCTGTAAGAGTGAACCAAGCTGGTAAGGCTTTAAGTCGTCTTGAATTTTCAGGTAGAAAATTGAGATAATTAAAGTTATTTAATGGGTTGCCAAGGTATGGTGCATTAGAGTTTTGAAAACTTTCCGTTTGTAATATTTTGTGCTCTTCTTTTACAAAGAAAACGGCACTTTCGTAAGGAACGTTTAACCATTTGTGACAGTCAATAGTAATACTGTCTGAATGTTCCCACCCTTTAAGTAAATGTTTATGATTATTAGAGCAAGCTGCAAAACCACCGAATGCAGCATCTATATGCCACCAAAATTTATATTTGCTTCTTAATTCATTAATTGCAATAAAATCATCAAAATCAACTGTGTTTACTGTTCCACCACTTGTAACTAGAATGAATGGCTGCCCATTGAGTGTTTTAATTTTATTTTCTAAATGGGATATTGAAATCGCCTCTCTATTATTCTCAATTGTATTTACTTTTATAATATTATTACTTCCCAAACCTAATAGTGAAAGAGACTTTATTATAGAAGAATGGGGTGTTGCAGTCAAAATGTTGATTTTTTCTGTAACACCATCCTTCGCGAAATCTTTGTTATGAATTTTTCCTATCCATTGACGTGCAACTGCAAGGCAAGTAAAACTTGACATAGTTGCTCCAGTTACGAAACCACCCAAAAAGGTTTCAGGTAATTCAAATAAGTCTAAAAGCAAATTGATTGTTTCTAATTCAATATTTGCTGAAATATCTCCTTGGCCATTAACACCTTGAGTATTCTGGTCATAAATAGAAGCTAACCAATCTCCAACTATAGAAGCAGGTGTTGAACCACCTGTTACGTATCCCCAAAATCTTGGGCCAGATGAAGAAACTATTATAGGTTCAAATCTTTTATTAAATAATTCTAAGGTTTCATCAGTTCCAATTCCAGAATAATTTAGTTTCCTTTTATCTTGAGTTACGGGCTTTACTGAAGTTGGTCTTTTGTTAATATTTGAAAGATAATTAACTCCTTGATTTTTAACTTTTTCAAGGATTCTATCCAGTTTATTAGATTCAGATTGTATTAATTCGCTCATTTTGCGTTTGTTCTTTCAGTTTGTTGCCAACGCCACTGTATGAATCGTGGCTGATTAAAAGTATAAAAATTTCAGTGAACTACCGAGGCAATCCGCAGGATTGGCTTATTAATTTAATTTTCACCAATAAGGCGATCCTGTGGATTGCCGGGCTTTCTACAAAGAGCTAAAGTAACAATAACCTACTAACAGCCATGATTTATACAGGATGTTATATGCTTTTCTTATTTCTGATTCTCAATTTTTCGAATTACGCTAATATTATATTTTTCTATAGCCGTTAGATAAGAATTTACATTCGTTCTCTGTTCTTGGTACCACGGCTGTCGCTTGAAATACGATTGCATTTGACCTCCGTTTTTAAATTTATAACCGTACCGGGCAAATATTTCGTTTCTCATAATTGAGAGTTCAGAAGGGGACAAGTCTGTCAACTCTTCTTCAGATAGTAATTTTTTTGAAGCTTGAGGATATTTGCCCTTGAAGTAATCCGATTGACTCCTTCGAATGCCAACTTCATTATAACCATCTTTTACCCATGCCGTCCAAGGATTCTTAATTTTAAGTCCGTTCTTTAAACTACCGTCCAAGTTTAATCTAACAAACTCTCCTTCGTACTGGTCCGACTGAAAATGCCCATTAGCAATTTTGACGTTTGTTAAAGTCTCATAATTGATGTTCCATGACTTCCCGTCCGTAGACCATTCTCCTGATTTAATTTGAGCCACAATTTCAGTTGGGGTGTAAATAATGATTAGTTCAGATTCCGCCTCTGAAATACCAAAAAGGTAAAGCCCTCCATATTCGACTGTCAGTTTAGGAGTCCATTTAACAACCAAAGAATCATTAATTTCCTCGTCAGCAAATATGGTTTGCCCAATTCCAATGAGGGGTAGAAGTAAAGCAGACAGAAGTAGTAGAATATTTTTCATGAAGCACACCATTGCATATAACGGTTAGTATAAGAGCAGTAGCGGATTAAAATACTACTGACTTTTCGGATTACAAGATAATTAATTAAACACAAAAACGGTTCGAGTTGGCACCCAAACCGCTATTGCTTTTATACATTGTTAGCTGCTGCCCTTTTTTGTCAGCTAGTTATTTTCAAGGATTGAATAAGTTCGTTTTTAAAATTTAAGTTATAAGATAGAATAATAGGGCTTCCCGGAAAATTACCGGAAACTTCAGCTTTAAGAATTTCTGTTGTTTCCAAATATTCAAGGGGTTTCATTGTGACTTGGTATTTCTTATTGGCTTTTTCAATCCAGCTTTTGATTTCGTTTTTCCCGTTGTATGTTTTGCCTTCGTCAACAACTACTGCTGTTTCTGCAAAACAATTCGCATAAGATTTGCTATCAAAATTGTCTTGTGCTTTTACTAGTTCCGTTAACACTTTTGGTAAGTTCATTGCTTTTATTTTTTAATGATTATTAAAATTATATTGTAGGAATGGTACCACCATCTATTACAAATTCAGTTCCTGTCAGATAATAGGCTCTTGGCGAAACTAAAAAACCAACCAATTCTGCGATTTCATCTGGCTGGGCTGGTCTGCCAAAAGGTATCCCGCCTAAACCATCCATTACTGATTGTGTGGCTTGTTCAATGGTTATGTTTGAACTTTCTGCTATTCGCTCCATCATTGCTTTTGACGAGTCTGTATTTATCCAACCTGGCGAAACAGTCAATACGCGAACACCTTTTGGTGCGACTTCATTGGATAAACTTTTACTGTAATTCAATAAACCTGCCTTTGCAGATGCATAAGGCAAAGTACTGTCGTATAAAGGTAGTTTTGCTTGAATAGAAGCAATATGAACGATAACACCATTATTATTTTCTACCATTTTTGGTAAAAATCCACGGTCTAACCGAACTGGTGCAAGCAAATTAGTTTGAATGGAATGTTCCCAATCTTCATCGGTTAGCACTGCAAAACCGCCACCCTGTGTTTCTGAACCTCCAAGGTTATTTATGAGAATGTCAAGTTTTCCGTATTTCTCTAAAACTGCCCTAAGTACTTTTTCTGTTCCAACAGGTTTGCTTAAATCAGCTGAAATAAAATGTAGATTTTGGTTTTTCTTTATTGGTTCATTTCTTGCCGTTATTATAACGGTTGCACCTGCTTGTAGAAGTCTTTCTGCTATTGCTTTTCCTGCACCTTTTGTGCCTCCTGTCACCAAGGCTATTTTTCTTGATAATTCGTTGTTGAAATTAAACTGCTCCATTTGAATAAATATTTTAGGACAAAATTCTATCATATAAACAGTTTATACAAGTACGGAAAATCGAATTGCATAGGGATAAATTTTTCCCCTATTGTACAATTTGGAACATAGTACTAAATTTGCTCTATGAAAAATAGAAAAATACCATTGAACCTAAATTGTGGACTTGACTTAATTGGTGAAGTACTTTATGGAAAATGGAAAATTCGTTTGCTATGGTTTATTAATGAAGGTCATAAACGTCCAAGCGAATTGCAACGTAAAATTCCAGATGCTTCAAGACGAGTATTAAACATTCAGTTGAATGAATTGATACAGCACGAATTAGTTACAAAGAAAATATACCCTGTTGTTCCGCCCAAGGTTGAGTATTCTCTAACTGATTTTGGACTAACTCTAATCCCTGTGATTTCTGCTTTAGGGGATTGGGGGGATAAAAATGAAGAACGCCTACGAAATGTAATTATGCAAACATTTGAAAATTTATAAGTTTAATTAATCTGTTATTTGTCTATTTTCATCACTATGTTTTGTTCGGGTTGCAGCTAACACGCGAATATCACAACTTAGGTGTTGATATTCCTTTTATATTTCTTATTAACCCACAACAAACGACTGTAAACATTTACAAACAATTACAAAAAGCTTTCTGCCAGGTAATGTATTTTAAGATCTGAATATAACTTCTCCCCTCATCATACACTAATATTTCATCAAAAAACAATGCATAATACCTACATGTAGGTAGTTTACTTAGCAGAGAATAGAAGTAAAAAGTGAAAAAACTTTATAAAAGGTGCCAGCAATAGTGTGCTTTGGTCGTGGAATCTCTGATAAAAATTACAACTACACTAAAGAATAAAACGGCAATGGGCGTATAGGGAAAGCTATGCGCAAAATATTCTAAAATGAGAAAAAAACAACTCCTAAATCAAGGGATATATCAAAAAAACATATGATAAAGTCTGAAAATACCTAATTTGCCCACTCCTACTAGCTTAAATACACTCACTTTCGAGCTTTGAATAAACCTCACTTTTCGATTTAACCATGAGGAAGGCTGAGCAATTCTAGCAAACTTCTGATTCGCTCAACACTGCATTCATGTTAGGTCTAACCGACCACACGAATGCTTGGTTGTTAGCGGTTCGGCTTTTTCTTTATCACTTTTTTGATTTCATTGCTTTCACCTTTTTGATTTTGCTGTCAGCTAAAAACTTTTGATACTTGTCAGTTTCCATTCCAACGATTGCAACTTTTCCGTTACTGTCGCTATGAATTCCAAAGCCATAAGTTTTTGTTAAAGGTGAAGCTCGAAAGCAAGGTTGTCCTTTTGAAAAGAATTGTTCACGTGCTTGTTCATATTCTGCTTTTGTCAAGTCCTTTCTGTCAGCAAACA
Organism: uncultured Cytophagales bacterium; assembly: GCA_963803685.1. Taxonomy (GTDB): domain Bacteria; phylum Bacteroidota; class Bacteroidia; order Cytophagales; family Cyclobacteriaceae; genus Marivirga. The sequence continues at coordinate 3,305,073 of CAWDNW010000001.1, read as the reverse complement.
CCTGAAAGAAAACGTCATCAGAGGTATATTGGTAGGGATGTTTTGCAATCATCTCGTATTGCATCTCAGCTAAGGTTTTATTGTCTTTGGCAGGCGGTTTTATTCCTTTATTTACTTGTGTGTCTTCCGCAACTTCAATAAAAGTGTCAAAATAGTTTGTCGAATGTATTTTCATTTAACTATCATTGGATTTTTTTCGGTTCGTTGTTTTCTTTCGTTTACCGATTTCGTACAAGTTTATACTCAACAGTTTTCTTCTCTGGTTTATCCCCTTCTTTATCGTAACTTTCTATTAAGATTGTATTGGCATCAACGAATGTAATGACTTGCTTAACACTAATAGTGTTTTTAGAAACAGGATTAGTCAACTCACCAAACAAATTTGCAGATTTGGACTTTTCATCCCAAGTGCCAAACAAACTTAACGTTCCTGTTCCCATATTAGTTATAGTAGTCATTGCCATATGTTTGTTTGTATTATTGAAGCCTAATGTTATGATAGATTCGTAATCCATTCCCATCATATTCCCCTTCTGTTTCATTTCTAAAAACCTTCCACCAAGCAACATAATATGTTCAGAATTTACAGTAATAACTGATGGTTCTTTTCCTTCACCCATTGACATTTTTATTTCCATATTAAAACTACCAGTGTATTGAGAAAGCAGAGTGTGAATATTTGAAGGTGTCATATACTCTGTCCAAGGGTCTTGATTTTGTGCATTCATAATGTTAAAACTACAAGCTAGCGTAAATAATAAGAATATTTTTTTCATTGTGATTTATTAGTTGTTATTCCTTTGATTTTATGAAGTCTGAGACATATTCAAATTTCCATAACTGTTATTATATACTTTACCTTTTTTAGGATGAGTGAATTTTAAACCCGACCAAATTTCGTTAATGCTTAAACAAGTGCTTTCAACAAGTCCAAAATCATATCCCAATTTAATTACTATTTTAATATTTAAATTAGTATCCAATTTTCCGCCTTTAGGCCAAGAAACCCATAGCATACCGTCTTTTTTTAAATGGGGTTTAACCTTAGGAAAGTTTTTTATAAATTCTGATTGGGTTTTTACAAATAGATGTATGTAATCAAACACATCATTCAATTTCTCAAAGATTTCAAGAGTAGGTAGTTCAATAGTTTCTATTGCGTCTATATCAGGATTAATAAAAATCGCTTTACTATGTTCTTTAATTCCCATTTTTATTGCTACTGTCCTTCTCATCTTTTTACTTATCATTTTCTATTCATTTCTATTTACACGGTCGCTTTCAGAGCCAAACCTTTCACAACGGATAAGTTGATAACCCAATTGGATGACCAAAACTTACTTGCACTCAACAATTGCAACAATGAGAGTAGCGATTTGAAGTAAATATCGTAAATTCGTAGAACAAACCCACCTTTTATGGTTGGCTGCAACTCTTATGGCTTTTCATAGCAGCTGATATTGGCGGTTCGTTGTTTTTTTTTCAGTTATCAGTTGTTTCGTCCGCTTTATTTTGTTTTTTGAGGATATTTGTCTGCAATTAAATTCAGATTGATATTGTGTTCCAAAAACGCTTTCATTCCGTCCAAAACTGTTGTGAATCCACCAGTATTTTCTTTGATATAGTCTAATAATTTTTCGCCTGAATTATTAAATCCATAATGTTTGATTGTAACGTAAGTTTGATTTGCGGACAAGACTTCAAATACAAAATCAACATTGGTAGATGGTTTGTCCCATTCAATCGCTATTTTCTCATCTTCTACAATGTCTTTCACAAAAACTTCTGTTGAGTGTCCGTACATTTCGCATTCCCATTTTACAGTTTTTCCTTTTTCCAATTTTCCGCTTGATTTTGTGAACCAAAGATTGGTAGTTATTTCAGGATCTATAAATGCTTCAAAAACCTTTTTTACAGGTTTTCTTATCATCATTTGGCATTTTACTGTTTCAGAATCCATTTGTTTCATCATTTCCTATTTCTGATGTTTAATTTTAGTGCTATTTTTTACAATGACCGTCAACGTTTAGTATTAAACATAGCGGATTTAAAACACTTAAATTACACTTTGGCACTGAATTCTATTAAAAGCACTGAACTTAGACTTACTACTTAACTTGCAATTTCTTATACCTTATTAAGGCTTTAGTGTCGATTCTTCTTTTTCTGGTCGTTCTGTTATACAATACGAATTTATGCTTTTTATCCTGTTGTCAGCGTCAAATTCATAAACATCGCAGGAGGAAACAAATGCAATTCTTTTACCTGCTTTAATAAATTCTGCTGTCCCATTAATTGCAATGCAAAATTCATTCTCTATTAAATTAAGTTGATTGAAATTTGTTGTTATTTTATTAAAATAAGCAGATATTTTTTTTTACAGAATGGTTCTATCTCTTTTCTACCTGTCAAGAATTGCTCTCCAGGTGTATTCCAACTAGTATCGTTTGTCAGATAGTTAAAACATCTATCAAATTGTCCGCCAGAAAAGGCTTCAACTATTTCTTTCTTTGTCATTAGTTCTCATTCTTTAATGCAATTATTCTCTAATCATTCATGTCGTTGTCACGTAGGAAATTGTTTATTTCATAGAATTAATCCCAAACATATTACCTTCAGTATCAGAAGCTAATACCATAAATCCATATTCGCCAAGGGATTGTTTTGATTGCAATAATTTTCCTCCTGCTTCTTCTATTCTACTTTCTTCGATAGCACAATCTTCACTGCTGAAATATACAATAGTGGAATTTCCTCCAGCCTCAAACCCTTCCATTTTAACTAAACTTCCACTTACTCCAGGTTCCTCCAATTCCATTGGAAATGCTAACATTTTCAATTCATTTTTTATAGCGCCTGGTGTTGGTAATTCTTTTAGCTTTAGGTCAAAAACTTGTTCATAAAATGTTTTGGCTCTCTTTAAGTCGTTAACATAAATCTCGAACCAAACTACTGGATTTTTTACTTTCATGATTTCTCTGTTTTAATGATTGAACTAAACAAAGGTAGATACCTTCCCTGTGAATATTCTTGCCATATGACAGTAAATAATCAATCGAAAAGAATTTCTTTTCTTATACGGCTTAATGAGGTATCCGTAATTCCTAAATAGGAAGCGATATGTTTAATAGGTGCATGTTGAACAATTGCAGGTTTGTCAATGACTAATGTTTTATACCTCTCTGTTGCGTTCCTGGTGAGCATCTCTATTTTACGCTGCTTTGAAATAAATAATTGTCCAGACATCCAAGCTCGACCCCATTCTCTAAAACCTTCTATTTTATGAAAAAGGTTCTGGAATTTATCAAATTCGATTTTCCAAGCAATTCCATTGGTAAGGGCGATAATATTTTCTTTCGTTGGTTTTCTTTGAAATAATGAAGATACCTCTATAGAAATTTCGTTTGAACTATGAAAATCTGTAGTGATTTCATTTCCATTAAAATCGTGAACATATGCTCTCAATAAACCACTTTCAATCAGATAATATTCATTTGCCATTTGACCTCTTTCCAAGAAAGATGAGCCTTTTAAGAAATCGACTTTTTGGTGAGCGCCCATAATTTCTATTAAGTCATTTCTAAGTATAGATGGATGGTCATAAATGGATTGGAAAAATTCTATGTTCATTTTTTGGACGATTTTTGTATGTTCAGATGCTACTCTACTAGTGGGGAATGACCGCTGACGGTCTTGTATAACAATCAGTTGCGGGTTGATTAAAAACTAAGATAGCTAAAATTACCGACTTTTGCGCTTGCCGGGGGGGGGTGTTTCCACAGGGCGGACACAAAGCCGCAATTGTTGTTATACGGTGTTAGCGGTAATGTTTATATTATTTTAAGTACTCCCGAATCTGCTCTTAAAGTTGCTCCATTTGTAGCAATAGAAAGGGGACTTGCTAGGTAAGTGACTAAATTTGCAATTTCATTTGGGTTAATAAATCGCTGTAATAAAATATGTGGATTAGACTGCTCTATAATTGCATTTTTCATTTGTTCAACCTCTAAGTTTTGAGCTTTTGCAATTTGTTCAACCACCTGTGACACCCCATCGGAATAAGTTGGACCTCCTAAAATTGTATTTACTGTAACTTGGGTTCCCTTTGTCAATTTAGAAAGTCCATTAGCAACAGCAGCCATTGCTGCTTTTGACATACCATAGTGAATCATATTTTCAGGCACATTCACTCCTGATTCACTGCTGATAAAAATAATTCGTCCCCAATTTTTTATTTGCATTTGAGGCAATAGCTTTCGAGATAAGCGAACACCACTCATTACATTTATCTCAAAGTATTTGTACCAATCTTTATCAGTTACATTTTGAAACTCTTCCACTTCAAAAATCCCAACATTGTTTACCAAAATATCTATGTCAGTTAGGTGCTGAAGTAAACTTTCTACTTCTTCTTTTTTTGAAAAATCTGCTGAGATTGCTGAAATCTGGCTATCAGGAAATTGTTTTTGTAATTGTTGTTTCGATTGTTCTGTTTTTGACTTTTGTCTGCCATTTATTGTTACAGAAGCTCCTTCTTGCAATAGTTGCTGTGCGATAGCAAAACCTATGCCTTGTGTTGAGCCACTTATGAATGCTTTTTTACCTTCTAATTTTAAATCCATTTCTATTTTGTAACGATTGTTAAATAAATACTTAATTTTTTTTTATTTGATAACCTGTAACTGTAATTCAATTTGTTTTCTCAGAATTTCTTTGTCCGGATAAACTCTTCGTAATGTGTTAATTCCGCACCAAAGAGTAATGAGGTGCCTGGCTAAAATAGTGGCTGGTATTTTTGATTTGATATTGCCTCTTTTTTGTTCTGAAAGAATCGTTGTGGTATAGAGTTTTTCTGTCTCTTTCAAAATGTCTATCGCATCACTTCCTAATTCTTCGTCAATAAAAGTCATTTCAACGATTGTATTTGCTACAATACAGCCTTTAAAGTGAGATTTTTTTGATTCAGTTGCTACACTCAAGAAAAAGGCTTTGATTAATTCAATAGGGTAATCGCTTTTTTCTAGTAAAGTTTTGAAGTCCTCTAAATCTTTTTTGCGTTGGTGTAGCGATTTTTTGAACAATTCTTTTTTTCCACCTTTAAACGTGTTGTATAAACTACCTGCTCCTGCTCCTGTTGTAGCACTTAGTTCAGACAAGGATGTGGCAGTATAGCCTTTTTTCCAAAAAAGTTCTTGGGCTTTGAGTACCATTTCCTCGTTTTTAAAGACGGTTGGTCTTCCTTTCATTTGTATTTTTGTAATGATTGATACAAAATTAGAAAGAATAAATCTAAATTCAATGATTTCGATTGTTATTTTCTCACATTACCGCTAACGGCTCGAATATGCGTAGTGCGGGATTTCAAGGTACTTCAATGTCAAACCGCTATTTTGTTTATTAAATGCTTTAAGGTTCGAATTTACCAAATCTCCCCGCATTACGTATATTTATTGTTCTATGCCGTTTTTATTTCTACTTTTTATTACCCCAATAAGCAATACGATTACATATGCCCATAATATCCAAGCCCCTAGTACTATAGATTGTTCAATTGTCAATTTCGGAAAAACGAGGTGATGAAATTTCAAACAAGCAACATCACAAAGCATTCCTGGAATTGTCATTAAGGTCGCACTTTCAAGTCGTTTATTTCCTATCAATTGATATTTATTAAATACCCACATTGATAGAATAAACAAAATTGGAATTGTTCCTAAAAAGAAACCTGTCAAAAGAAAAGAATTTTCTACAATAAAGAAGGAGTCACCCCAAATCCTAAAGATTAAGGTTGCTATTAACCACACGGAAAACCCGAACAAGAAACTAAATTTTTGATAATTCATAATTTTCTATTTTTAATTTGAACACAAAAATCAGAATTCCTTTGAAGGTTTAAATTGACTTAAGTTAAGAAGTCTTTTTACTTAGCCGCTTTCTTATCCTACTCAAACTTTCTGCTTTAATGCCTATGTAACTGGCTAAATGATAAAGTGGAACTCTCTGAAGCAATTCAGGATGGTTTTCAAGTAAATTTCGGTATCGTAGTTCAGGATTAGAAATAATGTAAGATGATAAAATCTCTTGATAGTTGGCTAACTCTTGTTCCAATGAAAGTCGAGCAAATTTTTCAAGTTTTGGAAATCTCATCAATAACTCTCTTTCAACATCATATGGTATTTCTGCTAAAACACAATCTTCTATACACTCTAAATTATGATTTGAAGGAATCTTTGTAGTAAAACTTCGCATGGAGGATATAAAACGATTTTCTGTATAAAAAAATGTTGTTTTATCTTCCCCCTCAACTAGGAAGTACAGCCTCACACATCCTTTTAGGTTAAAATAGGATACCTTAGAAAACATCCCCCTCTCTTAATAGTATATCTCCTGATTTGTAATTTTTAATATGAATTTGGGAAGAAATAGCTTGTATTTCCTCTTTGTTAAGTTGAATGAATTTTGATATGTATTCTATTAATTTATTAGTCGGCATTTTTCTCTAATGGCATAGAACGCTATGGCTATCCACTGTGGCGGAATTTAAAACCGCTCGCTTAGCTGGCAAAGGTAAATATAGATAAAAGTAAAGATATTTCAATTACCTACAAAACCGCCATTGTGCATAGGTGATGTTGTGTTTTCCTGATTTAATCTCGTCTTCGTTTAGGTGCGGAATTGTATTCTGCTCTAAAAATCCTTGCTCCTAGACAGGTCTTTTGAGTGACATCAATATATATCCATTACGAGAGTTACATTTTCTTTAAGGTTAATTCAATGCTTTCGATTTCATAAACATTCCGCCTAATACACTCAAATTTATCAGAATTAAAAATCGCTAAGTTATATCCATCAGAGTCAAGTGAGCTTTGAAATTCGACACCATCATATCCAATTGATTTAATAAATTCAGAAAGATATTGAGTAGGTAAATAGTCAATCTCTTTATCAAGCTTTCTAATTGGCAAGAAAGCTCTTTTTGCAGTGTCTTGATAAAAGGAATATAGGTTAAATAATCAGTTATAGCCTCTTGTTCTGCCCATATTATCGGATCATTTTCTGGCTCTCTAAGATTCAAAATTTTTATATCTTCTGTCAATCTAAAATCTGCAACTGTCACATAATCAAATAATGTAGCTCTTGCTTCATAAAGAGAAGTCTTGACATTATTTGCTAAATATAAATATGAAATACCTTTTGGGTTAGCTCTACCACCGGTAGCTTTATCCTTTGGTGGATTCCCCATTTTTTCTGAAGGAATTCCAGTCTTCTCTGAAATCCTGCTACGATAGAAAATCCGTCCTTTTTTAAGGGTGGTCTGAAAAGACTCGTTCTTAAAGATATTTTGTAATTTACCTAAATCAATTGTAGCCTGAATATGAAATCGATTAATATTCTTAATTTCATCTTTAAATGCCTCCCATTTACTATGGATATCATCAGTTTTTTGTGAATATCTCTCCTTTCCATAAAAATGAGCTAACATTATTATTTATTAACTCGCCAAAGTCTTCATTATCATCTTCAATTATAGCAGTCAGTAAATCCAATTTGCTTTCAACTTTGCTGCTGAAAATTGTGTCAACAAAATCACGATTCAATGCTGAAATAATATCAATTCCTGACTCATTGTCTACTTTATATAGATTTAAAATATTACCAAAATATAAAATAAGTTCTCTTGGATTACAAATAGATACATCTTCTGACTTGCAAAAATGGCATGTTCCTTTTCTGGAATCAGAGTGTATTATATTCTGTAAGTATAAGAACTCGAAAAACATTTAATACAACAAAACATACTATATTAGGTTTTTCACTAGTTCTATATGATGCATTGCAGAAAGTTTTTTAATACTGCCCAAGCCCGGAAAGTGTCCTCTAGCATGCAAATCTTTAAATTCCGAGATTCCTTTTGTTTCTTCAATTCCAGAATCATTGCACCAATCAACAAGCTTTTTTATAGCTTCTAAAAATTTACCCGCAATATCTGAAGTGTCTTCGTTTGATTCTGATACGAAATGTTTTACCCTAATTTTATCAGCTTCAATATAAGATAAGTGTATTGCTACCGCATAAGGCAGAAATCCAGTTTCTGAATAATTGTCTCCAATTGTTAAGAAATCTGAAAACCCTTTATATCCATCACCTGCGTAAAAGAGATGCTCTTCTGAAAATTGACTATCAGATACTGATAAGTAGTCTGAGTTTTTTGATAAAGAATTGAAATAATCATCAAGACCAATTCTTGTATCAGAAGGAAAATTCCTATAATAGCGCCTACTGGTTTTATTAAAATAAATAAAATTATTTTTAACTGGAGCTGTTCTTTCAAGTGAATCTATAATATCATTTACATCTTTATTTATACCGAAATGTATTAATGAAAAGCCTGAAATGCTAAATGAAACATCGCTAACTATATCATTCACATCTGATACAGTAGTTTTGCTATCTATAATTATTGCTAACTGAAAATTCGAGTATCCATCAACTTCACCTGCTAATATTTCAACTATATCAGCAGTGGAATCAACTAAATCTCCTACCAAAGGATTTAGAATTATATTAAAATTTATATCCTTGTTTTTTAATTCACTAATTGTAGTCTTTAAAGTAGATGAATTTTTAACGGGCTCAATAACGGGCGAAATCTTTTGTGGTGCTTCAGCCATTATTTCACTTAATTCTCGTAAAGCAATAAGTTCGAATTGTTTGCCTCTAAGGTAAGGATAGTACATATTATAGTTTTTGATTTAGGAATTCAAATAGGTAATTGTATTCCTTATTTGACATGTCAAGGGAGTAGCAAATATGCTTTAATTCATAAGGTATTTTATTTGACAAAAACTCTTTAGAACATTTCAATTTACGCTCTTTAAGTTTTTGATATGCCATTTTTTGAAAGTCAGCAATATTGATTGTTTCTGCAAGCTGTAATGGTTCTTGGAATATTTTGGTGTTTGGGACATCAGGTATTTGACCAAAATATTTTTGAATAATATCTAAATATTCCTTTTTACGCAATGTTTTAAATATTGCTCTATGATTGAAACTCAAATCATTACTCTTAGCTGGCTGTAATTCTTTAAGAGTGTTATTTTCAGTAAACTCAATAACACCTATTGTTGTATCTCCGTAATTGGACAACAATTTTTTTGTGAATTTTGAATTTGAAACAACGTATACTTTATTTGCGAATTGTTTATAATCCGCTACTTGTTTATCAAGCTTTTCTAAACTATCATATTCCGTTTTCATCTCAAAAATCTTTGCTTCTCCGTTTAACAAAACAAAATCAGCAATAGACCTACCAATTTTAAATTCATTTATTACAGTGCTTGTATTAATACTATATTTCCCAAGTAGCAATTTGTTTAGAAGTGCATTTTTATAAAGATATTCACTCTTATAATTTGCTAATAGTTCTTTATATATGAATTTTATAGCTTCAAGATTATTAATTGAATTTGGAAAGCTTATATGCTTTTGAATACGTGCGTGGGTGTTTGCAGTATCTTTTTTCCTAACGATTCTATCAAAGTTAGTAGGAGTAAAAATCTGAGATAAACTTCTTAAACTTTCAATATCATTTTTTAATCCAATCATATAACAAAATTACTAAATCATATCTGCTAAAATAAATCTTTTAGAATATTATTCACCTCTACCTTCATGTCAGTAGGCTAGGAAGATCTGATTCTTTTGCAAGACCGTCCGCCAGTTTAGTGTCGTATCTAAGAATGTGACAACTTTGAAGGCAATGTACTCGCAACCTTTCTCAACATGAAACACAACGTCTAGCTAAAATGAGTATGCGCCCCACTTGCCAGACCTGATAAAGTTTGAATTTAGCAAATACCTGTCAAACGGCTCAGTTCGCATATTCATTTTTAGCATTTGTTGTGCTTTCGTGTTTTTCACCTGTCTTCGTCAAACCATTCAGCACCGTTCCAAGTTGGGTTCAATCCACCAAGTTCTGGAAAATGTAGGTCTGGGTCGTTCGACTGGATCAAGCAGATCAATTTATGTCCTTCAATTAGCCATTCTCTGGATGTTCGGGCAATTGAATCAAGAATCCCTTCAGATGCTGGTCTGTGTTCTTCAACGAAATTGTCAAAATTCCTGAAAATCAGAACCAACCCTCTGTATTTAGTATTGAACATATCTCCGAGACAATCCTCAAAAGCATTTAGGTTCTCACCATAATAGTCAGGAAAGAATAATGCTTCCTTAATTTTTTTGTGAAAGTTATTCTTCGCCCATGTTCGACAGTTTATATCAAATACCTCGAAGTTATGGTCACTAAACCAGCTTAAATCTTCGTTCAGAATCCCATTGTTGTGGTACATACAAATAGGGCCATTTCTCAGAATTTCAATATCCCTTTGTTTCTTCTCCATTCCGCTGCTCTAATTCTTCAATTGCTTCATCCCTAGATTCAGTCTAAGATCTTCTAGCTTTATTATACTTAACCCAGTTCTCCATTTTGTTACAAGCGTCAATCCAAGTTCGAAGTTCATCATAAGTCATATCCTGAACTTTCTTACCTCGAAGTTTCTCTTGTTGTATGGTTAATGGATTCATTTTTGATCATAGCAGCATGAAGCACAACAAGCGAATATCACAACTTAGGTGTTGATATACCTATTACATTTCTTATTAACCGACAACAAACGACTGCAAACATTTACAAACAATTACAAATAGCTTTCTGCCAGGTACTCTATTTTAAGATCTGAATATAACTGCACCCTTCATCATATACTAATTATTCATCGAAAAACGATTCATAATACCTATATGTAGGTAGTGTTCTTACCAGAAAATAGAAGTAAAAATTGAAAATCAAAAAAACCTTATAAAATGTGATATCAACAATTGTGCGTTGGTGACGGAATCCCCTATATAAAATAAACCTACTTCTGATTGATTTCTAGAATGAAGGTACCGTATGTTTGCCGAATGCAGATAGAAATTTTAGGGGAAAATTCTATTATTACCAAGGCAAAAATTGAATTAATTTCGTATTTCCAGTCCAGACAAAGGCACGCAGGCAAAAGTTTGAGGTGCTAAGGAATTATGTAGTATTTCCCTACGCTGACCTAGCTGAAGGACTGCCAGCTCCATTTTTATACCTGATATATTTAATTATTGAAAGTTCAAAAGCTTTTTATGTAGTATTAGGGTTTAAATTTTTCAAATATTGATCCATTATATTTATAAGCACCAGCATTATGGGTGCCAAGCCACAAAGTGTTCTGCTTATCTTTATAAATTGTGAAAATATTTATAGTATCATCATTTTCAATAATTTGATGTTGACTAAGTTCATTCTCATGAAATTGCAATACTCCTTGATCGTAGGTTACCATCCATAAGTCACCTTCGAAGTCTTGCGTTATAGAAAAGAAATAAAAATAATCTTCTTCAAGATTGCTTATTAATTTACCTGTGCCGTTTTTACTTTTGTAATCTATTAAATTCATTCCTTTTTTAATGGTAAAAGTGTGTGCAATATCATAGCGATTTAATGTATTACAAAACCAGAACATTCCCTCATGATCTTCAAATATTGAGCGAATTCCAAAAGAAGCACCATTGGGAGTATTGGTAAGATGATCCTCATATAACCAACTTAATGCATTTCCATCGTATCTGCAAACACCCAAGTTTGCTGTTCCAAACCACATATTTCCTTTTTGGTCTTTGTAAATGCTATAAACCTCATATGGATTAAAAGTAGCATTTGGATACTTTCTAAAATGTTCCTCTTCCAGGTAATTCTTGGGTAATTCTAAAAAGTATAATCTATTTCCGTCATAACGATAAACGCCTTTTTCGTCTTTTCTACCTAAAATATTAAACCATAAGTCATCTGGATTTAATTCCCATTCAGAACCCATAACCGCGTTTAACTTAATAAATTCCTTTCCATTAAATTTATTTATCCCTCCCAAACTAACAATAAAAATGTTCCCCATTCTATCTTCTTGAATGCCCCTGATGTCATTACCTAACAAGCCATCTTCAGTGGTGATATTGCGCAGCGTTTCTCCATCGTAGTAGTAAATTCCTTTTCCCCTACTACCAAACCAGAAATTATTGCTTTTATCTTGCAAAATATACCAAATACTAGTGTCCAATTCAGCCACTTGTTTACCAAATGATGCTATGGAGGAATTTTGTACATTACAGGTCGAAAAAGTAATTAAACTACTTAAAAGTAAAATTATTAATATCCTCATTGCACTTATTTGATAATTTTTCAGGTTCCTTTAAATTTGCTCAAGATGTTTTAAATAATGCCAGTACAGCAATAAAATATAGAATGTTGATGGCAAAAATGGGTGATGCATTTATTAGATTCAAATATTAACATTGCCTTTCTTTTCTTTACGGCTTGTAATCAACAAGTGATCCAGACTCCATTTACCAGCTCCGTTTATAAGAAACAAAGTGAATAGCAGCATAAATAAGAATGGGGATTCACCTTCAAAGATATTACCGTTGTTCACAGTATAAAGTACACCACACATTACTGCAATTAATAGTGGGGTTACCCATTTGGTAAAAAGACCAAAGATGAGACAGATGCCGCCAATAAATTCAATAATTTTTGCAGCATATCCTGTTAAATAGGGAAACGGAATGTTTGACTCTTTCAAGAATTCAAGTAAAGCTTGTATTTGAAAGAGTTCGAGACCATATAACAGGATAAACCAACCGGTAAATATGCGTACCAGGGTTATCCCCAGTGAAGAAACATTATTTGCAAAGGAACTAGTTACCATATTTTTTAATATTATAATTCTGAATTTAAAATGTAATTGGCTATTGTAGCAAGACTCTCAATGTATAATAATTAATGATTATGATTTGCTCAAATCGATGTGATTTTGTAAGCAGAAGCTGTAGTTTCCGTCAAATAATCTCAACAATCATCCCATGGGCCAGCCTGGGTGATATTGATAAAATCATTTCCCATTTTGCGGTAAAGTCCATCTCCACCACCAACCCAAAAACGGCCATCCTTATCCTCGAAAACTGACTGAACAGCGCTAATTGGCAGGCCCTCCACACTACTAAAGTTTGTGATTTTGCCATTATTGTACCTATAAATTCCAAATCCTTCCGAGCTGAACCAAATGTTACCAGCTTTATCTTCGTAGATAGTACACACCTCATTGTTACCAATGCTATTATCTACCGAATAGTTGGTAAAAGAAGTACCATCATACTTACTAATACCGCCAAACCTTGTTCCTATCCAAATATTTCCATCGGCATCAGCAAGAGTACTAAGGACATTATTATCACTTAATCCATCCTTTTTAGTAATCGCGCTAAAAGATTTCCCATTGTATTTATAAACACCATGCCCATCAGTTCCAAACCAGAGATTACCCTGTTTATCTTCCGTCATGCTCCTCACTGTGCTGCTTGGGAAGTTTGGAATAGGGAAAGAATAGAATTTGCTACCATCGAAGCGGCAAAGTCCTTCTGATGTGCCAGCCCATATGTTTCCCTCGCTATCTTGGAATATACTCCATACCCTATTGCTGCTTAAACCTTCCTGAGTAGTAAAATTAGTAAATGCTTTTCCATCGTACATGGTAACGCCTCCATTGGTGGAAAACCACATCTTTCTGTCATTGCTCTCAACAATTCCCGTGACCTGCGCACCACTTAAACCTTCATTGGTAGAAAAATAGTCCAGCTTTTTACCATTGTACCGGCTCACGCCTACAGAATTGGATGCAAACCACAAGTTACCATTGCTGTCCTGAAAAATCTTTCTTACATATTCACTGACTTGTTCTGCTTTTTCTCCACCGGGATTGTAATAAGTACCAAAGAAAGAATGCTGACTTGCTCTCAAATCGACAAGTCCAGCTTTGACAGCTTCGTTGGTAGTTGCTTTTGCTATTTCTTTACTCTCCACATTATAAATCAACTGCTCATGATTGCTGCAAGCTGTACTGAGTATGAAGCAAATAAGAATAAGATTGCTGAAGGAAGTTAAATTTCTTTTAGTCATCATAATGTATTTTTTTTCTTACAATGATAAGTCGATGTGCAGTATATTTGCTTTACATAGTGTAAATTAGTGTAAAAGATATGTAAATCATTTCCAATAGCGGTTTAATCAGATAGATTTGTAAAATGACTATCCAGGGTTTTAAAACATTCATCTTTGCTTCCGTGCTTGCGCTCTTTTATACAAGCCCTAGCTATGCGCAGCAGGAAGTACAGGAACGGCATATACAAGTGTCTTTAAGGATGATCGGACATGAAATATTGTTAAGTGCAGGAGACAGTACTTCCCGAGTTTTACCTGTTGGAAAGGTGCTGGACAGATACAGCCTTCAATTTGAGAAGGAATTGAAATTGTATCCTGAAATGCTGGTTCAGATAATTGATAGCGTAGTAAAGAAGTCCAACATAGCCAGCAGCTACATTATAGAAGTGGAAGAATGTGCATCCGGCAAGGTGGTTTATGGATACGAGATAGGGAATTCAGTGAAACATGACCTCGTACCTTGCCTTAACAGAAATCTCCCTGAAGCCTGTTACCGGATATATTTTACACTATTGCAACCTGGCAATTCTATAGACTCTTCCTTCACGCTGCCTTCCAAGCCCGGGGAAGCCTTTGCAGAACTCAAAGGAGTAAATTATTTTGCTATCGGAATCATCTTGATTATATTGCTATTCTCCATTATTCTTTGGCTATACTTTCAAAAGAAAAAGCCGCAGCAACCCATTAACCAAAACCTCATTTCAGTGGGAGCTTATCAGTTTAATGCAAGAACCATGGAGCTTTCGTATAACAGTGAAATGGTGGAGTTGTCTGCTAAGGAAGCCGATCTGCTTACCCTATTGCTCAATTCTGCCAACAGTACTGTGGAAAGGGAACATATATTGAAAACTGTATGGGGTGATGAAGGCAGTTATATCGGCCGAACCCTGGATGTTTTTATTTCCAAGCTCCGTAAAAAGCTGGAGGCAGATACCAATGTGAAAATAGTAAATGTACGAGGAGTAGGTTATAAACTCATTTTGAAAGGGTAGAAGAATGAGGTCATTTGAAATCATAAATATTTTCAACATTGAAAGTATGTTTCATTAACCCTCCTTTTATAACAGCTGTCTGCCTTGCTTTAAGTCGAAATAGTGAACCATAGTCACAGCAGTAATAATACTTCCTATAGGCAACAATATCTCAAGTCAATGTACCCCCCTTTTTCTCACAAATTCTAAATTTCATACATAATCTATATCGCTTAATAAGTGCTACCTAGATCAGGCATAGTTTTTGAATGCAGTCTAAAAATCGGATCTTACAATGAGGACTTCTAAATTCTACACTCGCTTTAAAAATATCGGACTCACTGTTTTCTTAATCGTTACAGTTCTGAGCCTTCAGTCTTGCATTACTATGCTTTTAATACAACAGGATGCGAAGCCCTCTATTGAACATGATGAAGTGAAGGGAATTACCAGATACAAATCTATTTTATATTACCATTTTGCTGTAGAAAATAGTTCCTCATTTAAAAGTGGCGAACAACACATCTATAAGGAAATAAAAGGATTTCAAAATGAGTATAAAATATACGAGTACCTTAAGCTAGACCCAAGGGTAGATTATATTGAAGATACTATTTATTTTATTGTAGATGGAAAAGCTTTTCCTATCCAGATTTCGTCACAGTACAGTGAAATACTTTCTGACTTGGACACTGACGAGGAAGATGTAATACTGGCCGACTCAAGTAAAACCACTATTGTAAGCAATTATGAATTAATAAATTATACCAACTTGAGCATTCAATACACCATGGATGAAGATTTGGTAAAGAAAATAGCGAATGCGCAGGACGCCAAAATCCGATATTACTCACCGCCGGAAATGATTACATTGAGGCTTTCAAATCTTAAGTTAAAGGCATTTAAAGACTTGTCTCACTCTCAATTAGAAAATCTAACTCCGAAATCACAGTATATTTACGATTGAGACACTTTGTTCTGAATTTCAGCGCACTTAGCAAATTTACTGTTATTAGCCTAATTCTTATAAACTTGCTGTAGCACGAAAAGCGACTCATTATGATTTAAGAAAATGAACTTTTACATGTAGGTATCCGAGGGGAAGTAATAAAAAAAAGCCTCTGCTTTACAGCAAAGGCTTCTTATTCTCAAATTCAACCAAAACTTAGGTGTCGATCTTGGCGTATTTTGCATTTTTCTCGATAAAGTCTCTTCTAGGAGGGACCTCATCGCCCATTAGAGTACTAAATAAGTGATCTGCTTCCGCCGCTGACTCAACTGAAACTTGCTTCATGTTTCTTGTGTCCGGATCCATAGTGGTAGTCCAAAGTTGCTCAGGGTTCATTTCACCCAAACCTTTGTAACGTTGAATATGTAAGGAATCTTCCTTACCTTCTGGAGCCAGTTCTTGAACTACTCTCACTCTATCATCTTCAGTAAAACAGTAGCGCTCATTTTTCCCTCTTTTTATCAAATATAAAGGCGGCTGGGCAATATACACATAGCCTCTTTCTATCAGTTCTCTCATATATCGGAAAAACAAAGTCAATATTAAGGTTCTTATGTGAGAACCATCAATATCCGCATCGGTCATAATAACGATTTTATGATACCTTAATTTCGCTATGTTCAAGGCTTTCTCATCCTCTTCAGTACCAAATGATACGCCTAACGCTGTTAAGATATTTTTTATCTCATCATTATCATAAATCTTATGAATTTGGGCTTTCTCCACATTCAAAATCTTACCTTTTAAAGGTAGAATTGCCTGATATTTTCGGTTACGGCCTTGCTTAGCCGATCCACCTGCTGAATCTCCCTCTACCAGATACAATTCTGATATGGCAGGATCTTTCTCCGAGCAATCCGCCAGCTTACCAGGTAAACCGGAGCCACTCATTACATTTTTCCGCTGCACCATCTCGCGTGCTTTACGAGCTGCATGCCGTGCCTGAGCGGCCAAAATAACCTTCTGAACAATCATCTTGGCTTCTCTTGGATTTTCCTCCAGGTAATATTGCAAAACTTCAGCAACACAGGTCTCTACAGCACCCATCACATCCGAATTACCTAATTTGGTCTTAGTTTGTCCCTCAAATTGAGGTTCGGCCACTTTTACAGAAATAATGGCTGTCAGTCCTTCACGGAAATCGTCACCAGCTACTTCTATCTTTTGCTTATCTAATAAACCAGATTTGTCCGCATAGGCTTTCAGCGTACGAGTTAAAGCTCTTCTGAAACCTGAAACGTGGGTACCACCTTCATACGTATTAATATTGTTCACATAAGAAACAACATTTTCCGTGTAAGAAGTATTGTAGTTCAACCCCACTTGTACGGGAACGCCATTTTTTTCACCCTCCATATAAATAGGGCTTGGAATAAGCTTTTCCCGACTAGAATCTAAATATTCTACGAATTCTGTTAATCCACCTTCACTAAGGAATACTTCACTAATAGACTCCCCTTTTTCATCCTTTTCTCTGTGATCGTAAAGTTCTATTTTGATACCCGCATTCAAAAATGCCAACTCCCTTAGTCGGGTAGCAATGGTATCATACTTAAATTCATTTAATAGAAAAATGGTGTTATCAGGAATAAAATGAATTTTAGTACCTGTTATATCTGTCTCACCAACGGGTGCAACCGGGCCTTTAGGAATACCGATTGAATATTCCTGCTCATAAATTTTACCATCACGGCTATAAACAGTAGCTTTAAGGTAAGTAGAAAGTGCGTTTACAACAGAAATACCTACTCCGTGTAAACCACCTGAAACCTTATAGGTATCTTTATCAAATTTACCTCCGGCATGAAGAACAGTCATTACTACCTCCAGGGCAGATTTACCTTCCTTCTCATGCATATCTACAGGAATACCCCTACCATCATCTGTTACAGTAATTGAATTATCCTCGTTAATTTCCACTTGAATGGTGGTACAGTAACCAGCCATTGCTTCATCTATGGAGTTATCAACCACTTCCCAAACCATGTGGTGAAATCCTTTAACTCCAATATCACCAATATACATGGCAGGTCTTTTTCTTACAGCTTCTAAACCTTCTAAAACTGTAATATTACCTGCTGAATAATCTTGATTGTTCTTATCTTTTTGTTTACTCATAATTCTTTTACCAAAAGCTCAAAAATAGGCTTTTTAAATGGATTTTGATAGTTTTGATATGGTTTTTTATACGCAGGAATAAACTTTCTTCTTTCTATTGAGTTATTGACCGATTTACAAATTTTGAAGCATCCACCTTTAGAATAAAGTATTATAAGATATAAACCCTACCTCTTGATTTCTTCCCTATTTGATTGACTATTTTGCAAAGCTCAATAATTAACTATATATTTAGTTTAAAATAGAAACTGTTTCCAAAAGAATCATTTTCAGTCATTTAATAGCATTACATTTCTGGCAAGACAAGGAAATTAATTTTATCCCATGAAAAACATATTCTTAGTGTTAGTGCTCATCAGTAGCATATCGCTGCATGCTCAAAAAAGAGCTAATAAATTTTACTCTCAGAAAGATTCTGTCACTTATAGCAAATATCAAGCGATGATGAACAGAGGGATTCATGTGGAGAAAGAAGGTAAGTCTTATGTATTTGATTCAGACAGTACTAAATACTTGTATAAGGATATTAGGGAGAAGATGCAGGAAATTGAAACCTACTATTACTTATCATATGAACCTAATCCACAATATACTGACATAGAGATCGTAAAAACCTCTCAGAGAAAAGACACCATAGAGTTCATTAGTATTTCAGGAACAGGCTATCATGCGATCCCACTGTTTATTCTAAAATGTAAAAACTTAAAAGCAATAGAATTAATCAACACCAAAATAGATAAAATTCCATGGTTGCTAAACTGGTCAATCTTTAAGTTAGATTCACTCCAGACTATAAAAGTTTATAATCATCTTTCAAACAATCCGCTGAAGTTTAAGAAAAACACCAATTTAGAGAAATTGATCTACAGAGAAAGCCCCTATGCAGCAGCACCAAAAAAATTACATCGCTTAAAAAACCTCAAAGATTTAGACTTGGTCAGAAATGATCTCAGAAGTTTGGATTTGAATTTAAGCAAGATGAAAAAGCTGCATGAATTAAACCTTTCGCATAACAGGTTAGCAATAGCAGATTTAGCGCGAGATACAGTTCAAAATCTATCAAATTTAATTTTAAGACATAACAAACTGACCTCAGTTACAGCAGAAATTGGGTATTTTAAAAGCCTTAGAGAATTACAGTTAGCAGAAAACAATATCAGTAGTAATGCTTTAGACCCTGCAATCGGCAGCCTGAAAAACCTGGAACTCATATCGTTTTATAAGAATGCTCTTGACTCGCTACCCAACTTTCTTTTTCATCTAAAAAATTTGAAAGAATTCGACATTAACTACAACAATGTGCAGAGGATACCCTCCGAAATTGAAGAATTAAATGATTTAGAGAAGCTATTTATTTCTTATAATAGAATATTTGAATTACCTGAAAGCATTGGCAAGCTCTCTAAGTTACAAGAAATCTATTTACACCATAACCGGATTTCCTATTTACCTAATAGTTTCTGCAATTTGAAGGAAATCACTGATTTCCACATTAATAATAATTACTTTAACGATTTTCCTACTTGCATTCTTAAGTATAAAAAACTTGAAGACCTGGACATATCTTTTAATAATATCACTAAAATTGCAACTGAGCTAAGGCAACTTTCAGCCTTAAAACTATTATGGATGAGGGGAATTGTATTTGAAGCTAATAATAAAAAGGAAGCGGAAGAAATTAAAGAAACTATTGAAGCTTTGATGCAAAGTGGGGTAAAAGTAAGTATGGAGTTTGATCAAACTGAGATTTAGCATTAACATTTATAATATTACCAGTCAATAGTATCCCTGTTCTTGCTTTTCAAATAGTCATTACACTTACTAAATGGTTTTGACCCAAAAAAGCCTCTGTGGGCGGCAAAGGGAGATGGATGGGCTGACTCAATGACAAAATGTTTATCCCGATCTATGATTGCACCTTTTTTTTGGGCATAGGCTCCCCATAATATGAAAACAACTTTTTCCTTAGTGTCGGAAATTAGTTGAATCACAGCATCAGTGAACTCCTCCCAGCCCTTATTTTGATGTGAACCCGGTGATTTTGCGGCTACAGTTAAAGTGGCATTTAAGAGTAATACGCCTTGTTCTGCCCATCGGCTTAAATCTCCACTAGGTGGCATAGACTTTTGAAGATCAGTTTTACGCTCCTTAAAAATATTTAGCAAAGAAGGTGGCATAGGCGCCCCAGGATTTACAGAAAAGCTTAATCCATTGGCTTGTCCGGGACCGTGGTAAGGGTCTTGCCCCAGAATCACGACTTTTACTTCATCATAGGTGCACTTTGAAAATGCGTTGAAAATATTCTTACCTTCAGGGTATATTACTTTGGCTTTATTCTCTTCTTTTACGAAATCAACCAATTGAATAAAGTAGGATTTACCGAACTCATCAGTTAAGCGACTTTTCCAACTTGGATGAATTTTCACATCTACAGCTTCCTTCATAATTTCAAAAGTAAAAAATATTTTATCAGAATGTAATTTAATAAACTATATGATTTACATAATCGTTAAAAAGATTATATATTTATATCATGGTTAAACTGATTACCAAAGGCATAAGCGTGAGCATTGAAACTAATTACCAACCGGAGTATTCAAGTCCGGTACAGTTTCATTATGTTTTTACCTACAAAGTTAGCATTGAAAATAAGAGTGATCATACGGTGCAATTGTTAAGAAGACAATGGTTTATACATGATGCTGGAACTACCAGAAAGGAAGTTGAAGGAGAAGGAGTTGTTGGTCAGCAACCCATTTTAGAGCCAGGAAATGTCCATAATTATGTTTCAGGTTGTAATCTGAAATCTGCTTTTGGTAAAATGCATGGCTTTTTCACCATGGAACGTTTAGTAGATGGCCAACAAATAGAAGTCTCCATACCTGAATTTAATATGGTGGTTCCTTTCAGGTTAAACTAACTCAGTTTTAAGCAGAATCCTTTAACATTTGAATTTTTTCCTCTTAAAAGAATGGATTTACTATTTCCATCTGAAAACAGATGAACATTCATTGCATTCTCCTTTTTTTTATAATTTCTATTTGAATATCATCCGCAGTTCATCAAAAGAAACCGATTTTTCTCAGATTGAAAGTAAGCGCTCCATACTTAAAAACTCCCAGCTGGAGATACATTTAAATGATCTGGGGGCAGGATCAAAGACCACATCCTCTCAAACAAGAACCATAAAATCCATTGCTAAAAACAGTCTCTCTTCAGCCAAATTTTCGCAGCTTTTATATAGGATTATTAAATCCTTTCAATTTACTGAAATACTAGAGTTAGGTACTTGCTTAGGCATCAATACTGGCTATTTAGCTATGGCAAATCCTGATGCCAAAGTTTCTACTTTTGAAGGCGATGAGAATCTAATGTTCACTGCTAAGGAGTACTTAAATCAATTTGAAAATATTCAATATTTTTTGGGGAACATCAATCAAACACTACCCGAATTTTTACGACAACAAACCAAAATTGATTTGGTCTACATAGATGCCAATCACACCTACGAAGCTACAATGAACTACTTTAACCAGCTACTTCCCTTCCAACATACCAATTCTATCATTGTTGTAGATGATATTCACTGGTCAAAAGGAATGAAAAAAGCATGGGGAGAATTGAAAAAGCATTATTCAGTCACCAGTACTATTGATATTTTTGATGCAGGACTACTATTTTTCAATCCTGATTTTCAGAAGCAGCATTATATACTTGAGTTTTAATAGTACTCTTGCATTACCTAGGCAGCATTAGCACAAACAATTCTCTACCAGCTCTTTCTGGAATAGAGTTATAGGCTGTTTCCATTTTTATTATTCGAAATTCCCCCTTAAATAGCTGAATATATTCCTCAAGATTTCCACCAAATGGAGGGCGATTTTCGAATAATGGATCGTTGAATAAAAGACCAACTAAACACCCACCAGGATTTATTATTTCTTTCATTTTTTCCACATAATCAATTCTTAAGGAAGGATGGAGAGCACAAAAAAAGGTTTGCTCTATCACCACATCAAAAGATTGATCAAGCTTAAAAAAATCTAGGTGAATTAATTGCTCTAGAGGAAATTCAGGATGCTGTTCTGCAAACTTCTTCAATGGCACATCAGAAAAATCTAACAGATAAACATTGTAGAAACCATTTTTCCACAAATATGCTGCCTCATATGCATTGCCACATCCAGGAATCAGAATCTTAGTGCTTTTGTCTTTTACCTGATCCATAAAATGAGTTATTGCTGGTGCGGCATATCCAATATCCCAACCAGTTTGATTTTCGAAATATCTTTGTGTCCAATAAGTTTCATTTAACTCCATTAGCATACTATTTATAAATGTTTAAATTTGCGAATTAAATTTAAACGATAATTTTACGTTATTAGTCGTTATACTTTAAAGGTACATATTAAAAAAAGGTAAAAATTCAAATAACATTAGAAAACTATGTCAACGGAAACACCTAAAAATACCTCGCCGGAATATAGAAAACCCAATAAAGGATCCAATAAAAAAGCCATTATTATTGCGTTTATTATCATAATTGCAGCTGTAGTAGGTATAAAATTTTACCTTGATCAAGTAAATAAAAATGAGGAAATCCAAGCCGAACTTGACACTACTTATAGTGAACTTAATGAGGTCAGCGTTCAACTAGATCAAAAAATCAAAGAGATAGAGGCTTTGGGAGGAGATGTGACTGAATTAAAATTAATTAGAAGCAATCTAGAAAGCGAAAAGGAAGAACTGAAGCAATCCAATAGATGGGCTGCTAATGAAATCAAAAAATATAAAGACAAGGTGGGTGGTTATGAGGAATTGTTGAATTTGCAAGATGAAAAAATTAAAAAACTCGAAGATATAAATCAGGAGCTACTATCTGAGAACACCACTCTTAAGACTGAGAAAAATGTACTTAACGACAGTATTTCTGATCTTAAAAGCCGCAGAGAAGAGCTAGTGAGTAAAGTAGCATTAGCTTCAAGAATTAAAGCAGAAAATATTAAAGTACTGGCAGTTAATAGCAGAGGGAAAGAAAGAGAAGATGAATTTAAACCAAGGCATATTGAGCAATTGAAAGTAACTTTCAATTTGGCAGAAAACAATGTAGCTCAGCCGGAGGGTAAAAATATTATTTTAAGAGTAATTAATCCGCAGGGAAATGCTCTTTTTGACGTTTCAACCGGTTCGGGATCATTTATGATTAATGGCAAAGAAATGTTTTATACAGCGCAGCAGGAGATATTATTCGATAATACCCAGCAAAGACTATCCTTTTTGTATGATAGAGGAGAAGATTATGAGGAGGGAGTGTATTCAGTCGAACTATATGCTGATGATTATGTGATTGGAAAGGCCAATTTCGAAGTAAAATAGCATAACTCTAATACCATATTGAGCCCGGTTTGTTTATAGTAAACAGACCGGGCTTTTTTTGTAGTCTATATTATAAGTTACTAAAAGGAGAGTAATTCCTTCAGAATTTAATGCGAACTTCTTCTAATGAATTCCAATTCATCACAGATCTGTGATCTACTTTCTGCGAAACAATCAAAAGGATCGCAAAATATACAAATTTGCAGTGCTTTTTTACCGATCTTGGCAAAGCCGTAGTACCCCCTCCACAATACGCAACAGCTCCAATTCTATATTTCAGTCATTGATAGGGTTTTTAATCAGATGAAAATACTGGTCACGTATGCGTGTCTTTCTGTTGAATAATCCCACACAATGTAGAACTGCGCTTCAACTTACTCTACGCGTAAATAATCTCGTAAACAACTACATAACAGTTGTTTATGAGATTATTTCACTATTGGTATCATAATAGCAACATTACAATCGATGTTAGAACAGCAAAATATAAAATTATCGTTACAAAGGAAAATTATTCTTTCACTTGGACTATTGGTTGCAATAATGATCATAATCTTTGCTCAATTCATAAGAATTAAAGCAAAGCCAGACAATAATGTGGAAATTAAAATGATTCAAGATGACATAGAAAAATCTGACTTACACGAATTAAAAAACTTACAAAAAATTAATTCTGATAGTTCATCGTACAATGGTAGGAGCAAGACTGAAGGTAAGGGATCGAATCCAAAAACAGGCTCAAATACTAACAATAGATTATTCGAATCGATTTAAATGTTTTTTGTATGCAATTAAAAAGTAACCTTGTTTAAAAGAAGCCGAATATTCACATATTCACTTTTAGGTTTCTTGGCTCCCATTGGGAGCCTTTTTTTTTGATATAGGTTTGGTAATTTTTTGAAATAGTTATGCATTTTGATGACAAAAACTACATGTTGTAACTATTCCCCTACACTATTAAATCAACTATTTAATCGTAATAAACTGAAGTTCAATCACTTAGTATAATTGAACTCATAGGCACAAATTTAGCATATATGTCAACAAATAAACTTGAAACAAAAATTACGAAATCATGAAAAAATTAGTTTTAACACTCGGACTTGTTGTAGCAGTAGTATTGGTATCATTTGCGCAAAGCAACGAAACTATGCAGCAGAAAAATAAAATGGAACAGAAAACTGATCCTAAAAAGATCAAATTTGAAGAAACTCCAACTGCTGTGCAGACTGCTTTCAAAAAATCTGAGTATGAGAAGGAAAGCATTAAGGAAGTACATGAAGTTTCGGAGGGAATGAAAAAGTATTACAAAGTGGTTGTAGATGTAGAAAGCAAAAAATGGGCTTTAAAGTACGATGACCAAGGTAATTTACTTGAGACAAAAGAAGCAAAATAACTAAAACCAAAACACTATAATTAAACTAGAAAAACTCTCTTTCAAAAGAGAGTTTTTTTTTATGTGCTGATAATTCTCCATATAGCCAACGTACTTTCATTTTACCAATGATATGATAATATAATATCAAATAAATCGTATATATTCAAAAACCTACTTATTGAAACATTTCTGTAATTGATTCTGAAATATTTTATCAATATTGGAATTTAAATTATTATGTTTTAATAAGTATATTTGAGAATTGTTTTTTAGGTTCCTGAAGAGGAATTTCAATGGTGGAGAAATATATGAAGTTATTAGTTATTGATGATGATCCTGCTTTCAATAAGATGTTGACAAGCTTTCTAATGAAGAAAGATTATGATGTGAAATCTGCGCATTCCCCCCATTCAGCTTTAGAGTTACTCAAAGCCAATAAATTTGACTTGGTTTTAACTGATTTTAAATTGCCTGATATGAATGGGATTCAACTCATGCAGGAAATTAAGAAAACGTATAATAATATTCCAGTAATTTTAATTACAAACTATTCTGATATCCGAACGGCAGTTAATTCTATTAAGCTAGGTGCATTTGAATTTGTCACTAAACCGGTGATACCAGATGAACTGATAAAAACCATTGAAAAAGCAATTCAATCTAAAGATAATAACCAATCTGAAACTATAATCAATCAAAAGCAAAGTAAAAGCAATGCAACGCCTGAATTTATAGTAGGGAAAACGCCTCAATCTTTAGAACTATGGCATTATGTTGACGTGGTTGCCCCAACCAAAATGAGTGTTTTGATACTAGGGGAAAGTGGAACAGGTAAAGAATATGTCGCCAATATCATTCATCATAAAAGTGCAAGAGCTGACAAGCCTTTTGTAGCCATTGATTGTGGCGTTCTTTCCAGAGAGCTTGCTGGAAGCGAACTGTTTGGACATGTAAAAGGAGCATTTACTGGCGCTTTACAAGATAAAAAAGGACAGTTTGAAGTCGCAAATGGTGGCACCTTGTTTTTGGATGAAATTGGTAATCTACCATATGAAGTTCAGGTTCAGCTTTTAAGAGTATTACAGGAAAAAGTAATTAAACCTATTGGCAGTACTAAAGAAATACCTGTTGATGTTCGCATTATTGCTGCCACTAATGAAAATTTAACCCTGGCAAAAAGCAGTGAAGAATTTCGGACAGACTTGTATCATAGAATTAATGAGTTTGAACTTTCAGTGCCCCCTTTAAGAAACAGATTGCCTGATCTGGAGGAATACTGTAGCTTTTTTATAGCCCAAGCAGCTTTAGAACTCAATAAAGAACCTAAAACCCTAACTGATGACGTACTGGACACTTTCAAAAATTATGATTGGCCAGGCAATTTAAGGGAGCTAAAAAATATATTAAAAAGGGCAGTTTTGTTATGTTCTGAAAATCAAATAGATGTCAGTCATCTTCCCGAGGGCTTTAAAGCGAATGGTGATGCAACATCGTTAAATGGCAGCTACCAACAGACTAAACAAATCAATGCAGTAGAACCACAAAGAGTCGATAATCAAAATTTAAAGGAGATTCATAAAAACCAGGAAATAGAAACTATTAATAAAGTGCTGCAAGATGTGAAATTCAATAAATCTATGGCTGCAAAAATTCTAAACATTGATAGATCTACGTTGTACAAAAAGATTAAAGAATATGGGATTGATGCTTAATTTTATTTAATTCTGCATCTATTCCTTTCAACTTAGGTATTACTGCACCTAACTCTTCTAACACTCTTTTATCATTTCCCCTGCCTGCAAACAGTTCTATACTTAACAAATCCTCACTTAAACTATTATACTGAATTTGTTCCAGTGATGATTTTAGCTGATGGCACACTTGTGCTATTGTGCTCAAATCATTATTTTGATAAGCCTCCTGTAGGTTCTGAATCTTAATAGAGAAGTTTTCGACAAACATCTTAATTAAGCCTTTATAAACTTCCATGTCATTATCTGAAAATTGCTTTAAGTAACTAACATCAATATTTGTAGCTGCACTAATTTCAGGTTCAACATCTGAAGTTTTCAATGCTTGTGAGGAACGGGGAATTTGCACATCCTTGAAAAATGCAGATAACATTTCTAAAATATCACCCTTGGCAAATGGTTTGGTGTACACATAATCAAATCCACTTTGTAGAAATTTCTGTCTTTTATTTTTTTGGATATGAGCAGTTAACGCGACAATCGGCATTTTAAATCCTTGTGACTTACAATATTTTAGTAGTTCTTCACCGCTCTTTCCTGGTAAATTTATATCAGTAATAAGAATATCTATATTAGGATTCGTATTTAAAAATGCAATGGCATCCTCTGCGCTAAAAAAATGGGTTACCTTTTCTGTCCTATTTTTTAAAGATTCAATCATCAGCTGAGCATTCATTTCATCATCTTCAACAACTAAAACATGAACTGGATAAGTTTTATCGTAGTGATCTGGACCAGTTTTTTTATGAATCAAATGATTTAAGCGGTCCTCAGTGCAGGGCTCGCATGTAGCATTGAATTTCACAATGAAAGTAGACCCTTTATCAATTTCACTATCTACTGAAATTTCACCATCAAATGCCTCCACAATGCTTTTGGTAATTGATAACCCAAGTCCGGTACCGGAGGTACCGTTATACTTTCCAGAAGTACCCTGCTGAAATTGCTCAAAAATCTGCTCAAACTCTTCTTTCTTAATACCTCTTCCAGTATCGCTTACCTGGATTAAAACCTCACAATTATCATCATCCAGCTGCCTATCTTCAAAACTAACATGAATATATCCTTCTT
Source organism: uncultured Cytophagales bacterium (assembly GCA_963803685.1). Lineage (GTDB taxonomy): Bacteria > Bacteroidota > Bacteroidia > Cytophagales > Cyclobacteriaceae > Marivirga. The sequence goes on along the minus strand of CAWDNW010000001.1, from coordinate 3,277,319 downwards.
CAGTAAATTTTATCGCATTACTAATTAAATTCATCAACACCTGCTTGATCTTAAAAAGATCCGATATAAAAATATTAGATTGAAGATAATCTGACACAGTAAATTCCAGCTTTAAATCCGACAAATTAATGCTCTGTTGAAAAACCAATTCCAACTCTTCTACCAACTGCGGCACATAAACTGGTCCTTTATTAATCGTAAGTTTTCCCGCATCAATTTTTGCCTGATCCAATATATTATCAATCAATTCCTGCAAATAAATATTAGATTGCGCAATTGCATTCATATACTTCTTCTGACTGTCATCCAGTTCAGAAGTAAGCATAAGGTTTGAAAATCCAATAATACTATGAAGAGGTGTTCTGATTTCATGACTCATTTTAGAAAGAAACTCTTCTTTAACCTTAGCAAATTCTTCTGCCTTTTTCTTCTCTTCCTCTAACTTTTGTCTGTAATGTGTGGCACGAGTAACATCACGGACAATAAGGAATATAAAAATACTACTTAATGCAATTCCTATTCCTCCAATATAGTAAAGTTCCCTAGTTAATTCTCTGGCTTCTAACCGGGCTAAATTTCTTTTTTGAAAGTTCTTTATTTGCTCCTCTTGCTTTAGTTCTGTAATTAAATCCTTAATAATTCCAATAAACTGCTGATCCTGTTTTACCAACTCCATCTCAACAGAATTCAATTTGGCCTGCATTGCAATCTCCTCTTCCATCACATCAGACAGTATGCTTTTTACTGTAAATAAGGTTGTATCTTTAAAATAATCTTTAATTATACTTGTATCAATAGAGTAGTCCAGGCTATAATCTATTCTATGATCAATTGTTTTTATGGTATCATATTGTAAGTTTTCTTTGCCGAATAGTTTCCTAAAAAAGCCATTAACTCCTTCGTAATCATCTGATTTTACAACCACTTGCTCTTTTTCATAAGGCTCGAGCTTTTCTATTATTTTCTCATTTTTCTCTAGCTTTTTCTCAATGTAAGCTGTATCGTTAATTTGTTTGCTAATTCTATTGAGAGCTTCGTTCGTAAATAAGGCGTTTAGTTTTTGCTTCTTAATTTTAAAAAAGGATTTTAAATAGCGGTTCTTTGCTGCCAGTGTGCTTTGAAGTGAGTCTAACCTCTTCTTTTGTGTACTGTCCTCTGCCAGCAAAGATTCTAATTCTTCAATTTTCACATTTACATCTGCTATTCTGTTGTAATACAACTTTTCGCTCTCATTATTATTGGTGAAAATAAAGCCTTTAAAAAAATTGTCCGCTTCCACAATTTCTTGAAAGAGCTCATTGATTAAGCCAATTTTATAGTCTGGTTCGTTGAACTGATTAAATGACCTCGTTAAATTTTCATAATTATTATAACCCCAATATAATACGGAGCCCGCTGTAATAATTATTATGGTCAATACCATCCACAATTTAGCCAGGGCAGAAGTATTTCTATTTTTATTTTTGGTGGTGGAGCTCACAAATTGTTAATTAATTATAAACTTTAAAGATAATGAAATAACAATATAACTTTATATAAACCCATTTACAGTGTAGTACATTTTATTTCTAATCTTTAAACTCATAAAGAAAATTCAATCTTTCCAAAAATCTGCATTCTCAATATTTGCTATACCTATAAGGTAATTTCTTCCTTCAAATTCAATCTGTTTGGGCGATATATTCTACTATCTTTGATCCTGTAAAAAAAGGGAAATTGTATTATAAGTAAAAATGAAAGGGTATTTCAACAAATTAATTTATAAAGTAATCATACTTTGCATTCTACAATCTTTTAATGGCACTACTGTAAGCGCCCAGGCTGGTGATAATGCATTATTTATAATTCCCGAACTATACCTGGGAAGCATTGTACCTAATTACATGAATTACCCTCGCTCCTATCCACGTATTGGCTTAGGCACAACAATATATCAAGCGTCAAATAAAAACAATTCTGTCAACAGCTACTACAGACATCCGTACTTGGGCCTTCACACAAGTTTTCATTATTTAGGAGCTGCTAAAATATTTGGTAATGAAATTAATTTCCTGCCTGTAATGGCAATTCCCCTCAGAAAAGGAATGATACAGATTGGAATTGGCGCTTCTTACTTTACAAAGACGTATCAGGACAATAGCTTAAATAAAGCTGTAGGAAGTAATCTCACATGGTGTTTTCAAAGCTTTTACTTTAGAAATGTATCACTAAAGTCAGGCAATACACTTCGATTAGGCTTTGGATACTTACACGGCTCAAATGGCCATACACAGTTACCTAATTACGGAATTAATTCTGCAGTTTTAAGTCTAGGGATATATAAAAAGCCCGAATTGCCACATATTCCTGACACTGCCAAGCTTAAAGAAATACCAAGAACTTTTTTTGCAGAGTTAAATACTGGTTTAGGATTACATGAATTTGGGGGGACCACTGGTCCTGTGAATGGTGCTAAAGATTTGGTTTACAGTTCTTCTATTAAAGGAGGTATTATTTTTAACAATCAGTTTCAACTTTATACAGGTCTAGGATTTCGGCATTATCGACATTTTGCTGACTCAATCAGTAAAAGTGAAATTTTAAAAGAGATGGAGGTCTCTCCCAACAACATCTATTTTTTATTAGGAATCGAATATCTGGTTCATCACCTTGGCTTGTCAATTGAAGGCGGAATTCATCTATATAAACCTTTTTACATTCATTTTGCCAAAAGATTTGAATCTCAGGCGACAATCAAGTTCGATTTAAGGAGAATATTTTTAACTCGGATGGGGTTAAAATTGTATTTGTTTAACACCAGTAAGAAACCAACACATAACCTTTATCTGGCGCCTTATATAAATGCTAACTTTAGTAAAGCCGATTTTTCTGAAATAAGTATAGGGTATGTTTATAATTTTAAAAGTAAGAATAAAAACAAATAAAATTGGCAATTTAGCTTCCGGCATATTTATTGAGTTCAAATAGCAAAAAGACTATGAAAAATTACTTTTTGCTTTTGTTATGTTTTGCTGGTTTAAATTTTTCTTCCGCTCAAACAATTGAATCCTCTGGAAGAAGCACCAAAGGTTATATTAAGAGTGACGGAACTATTGAAGATGCGAGCAGGTCAACAGTGGGATATATAAGAAATGATGGAACCATCGAGAACGCAAGCAGATCGACTATAGGATACATAAAAAGTAATGGAGTGATCGAAAGTAGTTCCAGATCCACAGTAGGCTATGTGCTGGAAAACGGTAGAGTAGAAAACAGTTCCAGAAGTACAATTGGTTATATTACAGATGATGGAAGAGTAGAGAACAGTAGCAGGAGTACCATCGGATATGCAAGTGGGATAAAAAAGGAGTGGGCAGCAGTTTTTTACTTTTTTTTCAAATTTAATTAAAAAAATACCATTAAAATTTGAAAAGTATAAATTTAAACTTACCTTTGAATATCTTATATAAGTTAATGACTTTGTAAGGTTTTGGTTGAAATAGAAAGGTCCCTGGGGAGGGACCTTTCGCTTTTTATAGCCATTTCAACTTTAAGAGTCTCAAATACCTCAATTACAGTCCTTGTATTGCAAAAATCCATATTTGAGTTTGTTGGGTTTCATTAAAATTGTTGTCCGAGATACATACTAAACTTTTTCTTCCATCTTCTAAATCAGGACCAAAGGTCATTCCTTCAATATTATCTATGCCTAGATTATAATCAGAGAAATTAATTAACAATTCTTTCTCAACAGCGGTAAAATCTGAATTTTTCAGGTTATCAAAATCAGAAACATCAGTAGCATCTGCAATAGTCGCTTTAAAAACCTTAACAAAATTTCCAACTCCTATTATATAAGACCTTTCCATGACGAGAAAATTTTCCGAATCCAGCACTAACAATTCAACCACTGAATTAATATTAAATCCATCTGCTGGGTCAGGTAGAGCCTGAACTGGATCAATCATATAAGCGAATTGCTTCATTGGTTGATTGTTCTTCACATCTAATTGTGACAACCTTATGGGAGAAATTGTATTTTCATATTGAGGAACCTCTCCATCTTCCATTAAAGGTAATTCATTAGCATACCATAAAATGGTGTCGTTTTCAAAAGCTAAACTTTCAAAAGCACCGTTTTTCCGAACACCCTTTCCATTAAAAAAATCAAATTGAGGAGGAACATTATATTCTTTAATAAAATTACCTAAGGTGTCCATTTCTCTCACGAAAGGAGAAAGGGTAGCTTCTTGTCTCCCACCCTCACTGCTATAGAACAAAGTCTGTGATTTCCTATTATATCTAATTGCCTCCGGATCTAAAGCATCCTGAGAATAAATGGCACCAAGCTCATTTTTCATAAACATTGTTTCCACAAACTTAACACTATCAATACCATTTAAATTATAAGCGATTTGTACCTTATAAAATCTGGCAGGATCATATTCAGATCTATCATCTGAAATGATATACCACACACCATTTCCGGCAAAATCAATTGAGGAAAGCCCTCCTACTGTAGTATTTTGGAACTTAAAATTGTAAGGAATTATGTAATGATCAAATAGCTCAATCTTTAGGGAATCAACCTCGGAAACAGTCTCCTCAGAAGTCGGTTTGGATGTACAATTTGACAAAGCAAGAACGAAACACAATAAAATTTTTGTTTGATAAAATTTACTCATTTGATCAATATTTGAATTCGCAAAATTGTTATAATTTATAAAAATTACTACAATTAATTACAGTATTTAATTGTCAAATCCCCAAAAACCTATTTATAAACGTTTTAATTTAGCAGTTCATAGAAAGTATACACCAAAGTATAAAGTTTCTATTTTTGGACTAAAAAGCTTCTGAAACGGACCATATTTTTGTTCAGGGCTATTTTTTTTTCTTTTTAAGTATTATAGCATCTGCAACTTGAAAAGGTTGAGTGATAGTGAACGCTTATTTTATTACAAAATAACTTGGACAAATGTTAGAAATAATAAATAAAGGATTACCTTTGGAGAAATATTAAAATTATAATAATGAATAAAGGAACAGTAAAATTCTTCAACGATTCCAAAGGTTTTGGTTTTATCGTTGATGAAGCAACACAAAAAGAGTATTTCGTACACGTGTCAGGTCTTATTGATGACATCAGAGAAAATGACGATGTAGTTTACGAATTACAAGATGGCAAAAAAGGTTTAAATGCAGTGAATGTGAAATTAGCTTAATTGATAAATAATACATTTTAGATCATTTAATTTAAGAAGGCTTCTCCGAACTGAGAAGCTTTTTTTATGCCCAAATTTTTAGAATAATCAAACCATCCTTTTCCTATACAGTTAAACTTAAAAAAGTAATGACTATGTTAAATTGGAATGATGTTATAAGGTTTACAGGAAAAGATGCCCCTTCAGCCCCAATTAGAGTTGAAAAAACTGACGAAGAGTGGAAAAAACAATTAACAACAGAACAATTTCAGGTTGCGCGTAAGAAAGGTACCGAAAGAGCCTATTCAGGTGCATATTGTGAGGCACATACCCCTGGGAAATATGGTTGTATTTGCTGTGGCACAATCTTATTTGATTCAAACTTGAAATTTGAGTCCGGTTCTGGCTGGCCGAGTTTTACGGAGCCATTTAAAAATGACGTTATTAAATACGAGAAAGATACAAGCTTCGGAATGGTGAGAGTGGAAGTTATGTGTAATATTTGCGATGCACACCTGGGGCATGTTTTTCCTGATGGCCCCGAACCAAGTGGATTAAGGTACTGTATCAATTCAGCTTCAATAGATTTGGTTGAGGAACACTAAACATTATAGTTGAAAATTATAGTTGAAATTAAAAAAGGTCTTACGCAATTGTAAGACCTTATCTAATTATATTAAAAATAGTTTCAACAATTTATCAAACATCTTCCTTATCTCTCAAATGCCTTCTTATTATTTTACCCACATTAGATTTAGGCAATTCCTTCTCAAAAGATACGGATTTTGGTCGTTTATAGGCTGTTAAATTTTCTTTGCAATACTCCATCACCTCTTCCTCAGTTAAAGATTGATCTTTCTTTACAATGAAAGCTTTTACCACTTCGGTAGACTTTTCATCAGGAACTCCAATGACAGCCACCTCAAGTACTTTTTCCATACCAGCAATTACATCCTCTATTTCATTAGGATAAACATTAAAGCCCGACACATTAATCATGTCTTTTTTCCTGTCAACTATTTTAAAATAGCCGTCTTCATCCTGCGTGCCAATATCACCGGTGCGGAACCACTCATTATTAAAAAAAGTAGTCTCATTCAACTCATCCTTATTCCAATACCCAGACATAACCTGAGGCCCTTTCCCACAAATTTCACCAGCCTCACCTACCGGAAGCTCCTGACCTTCTTCATTCATAATTTTCATTTCAGTACTTGGAGTAGGCATTCCAATTGTACCGATTCGTTCTGTTCCATCAAGAGGGTTCACACTTAAAACAGGTGATGTTTCACTTAAACCATACCCTTCTACCAACGGACCACCAGTAATTTTCTTCCATCGTTCAGCCACTGCCCTTTGTACAGCCATACCTCCGCCAATTGATCCCTTTAAATGAGAAAAGTCAATACTTTTAAAGTCATCCTGATTCAACAATCCATTAAATAAAGTATTTACACCCGTCATTAAAGTAAAAGGATGCTTTTTAAGCTCCTTCAGAAAAGCTGGCATGTCTCGAGGATTAGTAATTAAAATACTTTTTGCTCCTATGCTAAACATTAAGAGGCCATTCACAGCCAATGCGAATATGTGGTACAGCGGCAAAGCAGTTATCATTTGCTCTTGTTGGCCTTCTGTAAATAAAGGCTTAAACCACTCTTTTGTCTGCATAGTATGAGCTATCAAATTCCGGTGGGTTAGTTTTGCTCCTTTACTCACACCTGTGGTACCACCGGTGTACTGTAGAAAGGCCAAATCTGAAGAAGCTATCTCAGTTTTTTTGAAAGTCTTGTTTTTTCCTATTTTCAATGCATCGTTGAATTTTACAGCTGATGGTATATCGTAAGAAGGCACCATCTTTTTAATATATTTCACTACAAAATTTACAATACCACCTTTTAGTCCTCCCAACATATCACCCAGCTGCGTATGGATAACTGTCTTTATTTCAGTGTCAGGTAAAATCTTCTCCAGGTTATTAGCAAAGTTGGCTACAATAACAATGGCCTTTGCTCCGGAATCAGTAAATTGATGGAGCATTTCACGAGAAGTGTACAATGGGTTAGTACCTACAACTACCAAACCTGCTTTTAGAGCTCCAATCATTGCAATGGGATACTGCAGGCAATTAGGCATTTGTATAGCAATTCTGTCTCCTTTCTCTAAACCTGCCTCATTTTGTAGGTAAGAAGCAAACTGATTGGATAAAGTATCTACCTCTGCATAAGTTAGGACTTTACCCATATTCTCATAGGCTTCTGCAGCACCATGTTTTTGAAAAATCTCTTCAAAAAGCTCAAGTAGACTAGTATATTGATCTGGATTAATCTCTCTTGGCACACCTTTGGGGTAATGCTTAAACCACGGAAAATCACTCATAATATTGTTATTTCTTAAAATCGTTTCGGTTTGAAATTACATAATTTTATGAATTTAACATAAATCAATTTGATCATAGCTAATAATTAGCTGTATTACATTTTTAAAATATTGATTTTCAATTAAGATTGTGTAATATATTTATTTTGAGGATTTTCAAATACCTTACATTAAAGGAACCATCCTAATTTCACTGCGTTGATCACACTATGATAGCATAACAGATTTTTGCTTCTATTAATGGGAATCAAGAAGATAGTACGCTGTATTTACTAGATTACAAATGTTGCTAGCTCCATAGTTAGAATTGATTGGGACATCAGCAAAAATTATTGATTTTCGTTAACATAAGGAGTCGAAATATGTTAACTTTGCACTTTAATTAAAATTAGTCTAAATAATTCATCACATGAGTAAAGACGACCAAATATTAGAAGAATTTGCCTCCAAAGAGTATGAGCATGGTTGGACGGTAGATATTGAAGCAGATTCAGCGCCTCCGGGCCTAAATGAAGATATAGTTCGTTTTATTTCCGCTAAAAAAGAGGAGCCTGAATGGTTGCTTGCATGGCGATTGAAAGCTTACAGACATTGGGAAACAATGAAAGAGCCTAACTGGGCCAATATACATTATCCAAAGCCGAACTATGAAGATATTATCTTCTATTCAGCTCCAAAAAAGAAAAAAACAGTCGACAGTCTGGATGAAGTAGATCCTGAATTGCTAAAGACTTTTGAAAGATTGGGCATCTCTTTAACTGAACAAAAAAGATTGACAGGTGTAGCTGTTGATGCAGTAATGGACTCTGTATCAGTGGGAACTACTTTCAAAAAGCAATTGGCTGAACAAGGAATTATTTTCTGCTCATTTAGTGAAGCTGTGAAAGAGCATCCTGATTTAGTTAAGAAATATTTAGGATCAGTGGTTCCAGCAAACGATAATTACTATGCTGCTCTGAATTCAGCCGTTTTTTCTGACGGATCTTTCTGTTATATACCGAAAGGCGTACGTTGCCCGGTGGAATTATCAACTTATTTCAGGATAAATGCCGCAAATACTGGTCAGTTTGAAAGAACGTTGATTGTGGCTGAAGAAGAATCATATGTTAGCTACCTGGAAGGTTGTACTGCACCTCAGCGGGATGAAAATCAATTACATGCAGCTGTTGTGGAAATTTACGCAGCTAAAAGTGCTGAAGTAAAGTACTCGACTGTGCAAAACTGGTACCCTGGCGATAAAGATGGTAAAGGTGGTATTTACAATTTTGTTACAAAAAGAGGAATTTGTGCCGGTGATTATGCGAAAATATCGTGGACGCAGGTAGAAACAGGTTCAGCTGTAACGTGGAAATATCCTAGTTGTATTTTAAAAGGAGATTACTCTCAGGGTGAATTTTATTCTGTAGCAGTAACCAATAATTACCAGCAGGCCGATACTGGTACTAAGATGATTCATCTTGGGAAAGGCACAAAAAGTAGAATTGTTTCCAAAGGAGTTTCAGGAGGGCATAGTCAGAACTCTTATAGAGGTTTGGTTGAAATTCATCCACGAGCAGAAAATTCAAGAAACTTTTCTCAGTGCGATTCCTTATTAATGGGAGATTTATGTGGAGCACATACCTTTCCTTACATTGAGGTGAAAAACAAATCTTCTCAAATAGAACATGAGGCAACCACATCAAAAATTGGCGAAGACCAGATTTTCTATTGTACACAGAGAGGAATAGATGAAGAGAGTGCAGTTGCGTTGATAGTGAACGGTTATTGCAAAGAAGTATTAAACAAATTACCAATGGAATTTGCAATTGAGGCTCAAAAGTTACTAGCGCTAACTTTAGAAGGCTCTGTAGGTTAATTGTTAGTTTTAAAATATGGTCTTAGGTTGAGTCTGTTTAGGTAAAACTGACCATACCTCAAAATTACATTAACAGAAAACCAGAGTATCTAGTGTTTAAAGAAAGGTTATCATAAAATATTTTGCGTAGCTTTTAAATAAAATGCTATAATCCGAATAAAAATAATTTTTTAAGAAAGTACAGAAATGTTATCAATAAAAAATCTACATGCCTCTATTGAAGGCAAAGAAATATTAAAAGGAATAAACCTCGAAGTGAAACCCGGTGAAGTACATGCTATAATGGGTCCAAATGGCTCTGGAAAGAGCACCTTGGCTTCTGTTTTAGCTGGTAGAGAGGATTACGAGGTGGATTCTGGTGAGGTTTCCTACAATGGAAAAGATTTACTGGAAATGGCAGCTGATGTACGAGCTAAAGAAGGAGTATTTTTAGCTTTTCAGTATCCAATTGAAATCCCAGGTGTTACCACCACCAATTTCATGAAAACAGCCATTAATAAAGTGAGGGAGCACAAAGGTTTAGAACCTCTGGATGCAGTTTCTTTTTTAAAATTAATGAAAGAGAAGATGAAATTAGTGGAAATTGATCAATCTCTTTTAAGCAGGTCATTGAATGAGGGTTTTTCAGGAGGTGAGAAAAAGAGAAATGAAATTTTTCAAATGGCAATGTTAGAACCGAGTTTATCAATTCTTGATGAAACAGACTCAGGTTTGGATATTGATGCATTAAGGATTGTTGCCAACGGAGTTAACACATTAAAAAACGCAGACAATGCTACTATAGTTGTAACTCACTATCAGCGTCTGTTAGATTATATCGTTCCTGATTTTGTACATGTTCTACATGACGGAAAAATTGTTAAATCCGGAGGAAAAGACCTTGCCAAAGAATTGGAGAAGAGAGGTTACGACTGGATTAAGGAAGAATTAGATGTAGCATAATCAAATTTTTGAAATGAGTAAATTAACTAAAGAGCTAATAGATCAATTCTTTGTGGAGCGCTTTCAAACATTTGAGAGCCAATTGAACGGAGAAAGCAAAAAGCCTTTACATCTGCTGAGGAAATCGGCAATCAAAAATTTTGAGGATGTAGGATTTCCGGAAGCTAAAAGCGAAGAATATAAATATACAAATATTGCTAAGGCGTTTTCAAAGCATATTACTATTGATACACTTAATGAGCAATCAAATTTCGAACTAAAGGACGTAAATAAATATTTTATTCCTGATTTAGAGGCCATTAATTTAATCTTTATTAATGGGCATTTGAAAGAAGACTCATCGGAAATGGATAATTTACCGACTGGCTTAGTCATTGAGACCATGCAGTCGGCGCAAAATAATTTCAGTGAAGATATTGAACATCATTTCAATACCCATCAGATTGAAGGAGCTGATAATTTCTCAATACTTAACACAGCTTTTGCTCAAGGTGGTGCTTTCATTAAAGTGGAGAAGAATGCCATAATTGAAAAACCAATTGCATGCTATTATTTTAATGACACTCAGGAAGGTGATGTTATTAGCCAGCCTCGTAATTTAATCATTGCGGAGAAAAATGCGCAAATAACTGTTATAGAAGATTATATCAGTATTGGTTCAAATACCAGCTTTACAAATGCCGTATCTGAAATAGTGATGGAAGACGATGTCGTTTTAAATCATTACAAACTACAAAATGATTCGGACAAATCCATTCAGGTAGGTGCTACTTTAGTGCATCAGTTAGGGAAATCTGTCCTTAATTCTGGCACATTTAGTTTTAGTGGTGCTATGGTTAGAAACAATCTAAGCATTGCAGTACATAAAGAGCATTCAGAAACCAATATGCTAGGTTTATACTTTTTGAATGATAATGCACATGTAGATAATCATACAGTAGTAGACCATAAAGTAGCAAATTGTGAAAGCAACGAGCTTTATAAGGGAATTCTAGATGGTAAATCTAAGGGCGTTTTCAACGGAAAAATTTTTGTACGAAGACCAGCTCAAAAAACAAATGCGTTTCAATCTAACAGAAACATCTTACTTTCTGATCAAGCTGAAATGGATACAAAACCTCAATTGGAAATTTGGGCAGATGATGTGAAATGTTCTCATGGGTGCACTGTAGGTCAGCTAGATAAAGATCAATATTTTTATTTACAGGCACGTGGGCTGGATAAGAAAACGGCCCGATCCATCCTTCTGAATGCTTTTGCTTCGGATGTGGTAAATCAGGTTAAGGTAGAGGCTTTGCGTACTTTAATTGAGAATAAAATTACAGAAAGACTATAAAAGACTAATTATGAGCATTATAGTAACAAAAAACAATCCTTTGGATATTCAAAAAATCCGAGCCGACTTCCCAATTCTTCAACAAAAAGTAAATGGGAAGCCTTTGGTTTATTTTGATAACGCGGCCACTACTCAAAAGCCAAAACAAGTGATTGATGCTATAAGCGCATACTATGAAGGTTATAATGCTAATATACACAGAGGTTTACACTCACTAGCTGAAAAAGCTACATCTGCTTTTGAAGACACTAGAAAGGTGTTTAAAGAATTTATTAATGCAAACGAGTTGGAGGAAATTATCTTTACGAAAGGCACTACTGACAGCATTAATTTGGTAGCCTCTGCCTATGGTAGAAAATTTCTAAAAGAAGGTGATGAAATTCTGGTCAGTGGAATGGAGCATCATTCAAATATTGTGCCTTGGCAAATACTTTGTGAAAATACAGGTGCAGTTTTACGTGTGATTCCTGTCAGTAGTGAAGGAGAAATTTCACTGGAAGAAGCTAAGAATTTACTTAATGAAAATACTAAAATTGTATCTGTAGTTTTTGCTTCAAATTCCTTAGGGACTATTAATCCCATTAAAGAGTTGGCACAAATGGCTCATTCTAAAGGTGCAGTAATGATGGTTGATGGAGCGCAAGCTGCCTCTCATTGTAAGGTGGATGTTCAAGATTTAGATTGCGACTTTTTTGCCACTTCCGGTCATAAAATGTATGGCCCAACAGGCAGTGGAATCCTATATGGTAAGAGATCTTTGCTGGAAAAAATGGATCCTTACCAGGGTGGCGGAGAAATGATAAAAGATGTATCATTCGAAAAGACCACTTATAACGATATACCGTATAAATTTGAGGCAGGCACCCCTAATATCGCTGATATTGTAGCATTAAAGGCTGCCGTCAATTATATCAGTGACTTAGGCAAAGATAATATAATGCAGTACGAGCAACAGCTAACTAAACATGCGCATGAGCGTCTTTCAGAAGTGCCTGGTATTAATTTCTATGGCACAGCGAAGGAAAAAGTAAGTGTTGTGTCATTTACCATAGATAATGTGCATCCTTACGATGCTGGTTTAATGTTGGATGCTAAAGGAATTGCTGTTAGAACAGGTCACCATTGCACTCAACCACTTATGGATCAATTTGGAATTGAAGGAACAATAAGGGCATCTTTTTCTGTTTATAACACAATGGAAGAAATAGACTTTCTAGCAGATTCCCTGAAGGATATAGTAGCCAAGTTTAGCTGATTTCTATTAATATTGGTTGATCTTATTTCAAGTAAAAAATATTTAGAATGAGTAATCAAAGCATAGACCAAAAACAAGAAGATATTATAGAACAATTCTCCATGCTGGATGGCGACATGGAAATGATGATCGGCTATCTAATGGAGCTAGGTCAAAAATTGCCTGAATTACCAGAAAGTTTAAGGATAGAAGATAATATTGTCAAAGGTTGCCAATCGAAAGTATGGCTTTCAGCTGAAGAAAAAAATGGGAATTTAAATTTTCAGGCAGATAGCAATACAGCCATAACGAAGGGACTAGTTAGCCTTTTAGTAACTATTCTCAACAACCAGCCTATAGATAAAGTATTAAATGCAGATTTGTATTTTGTGCACAAAATAGGAATGAATAGGTTTATTGGAACACAACGGTCAAATGGATTTTTATCCATGATTAAGCAAATTAAAATGTATGCTTTAGCCTATAAAACTAAAGTGGAAAGCGAATCGTAAAATACAGCATTATGTCAGATACAAAACAAGAAGAAAAACCAGCAGTCACTAATTTGCGGGATAAGGTAATGGAGGCTATAAAGTCGGTTTATGATCCTGAGATTCCTGTGGATATCTACGAGTTAGGACTAATATATGAAGTAAATGTTTATCCTGTTAATAATGTCTATGTTTTAATGACTTTAACATCACCATCTTGCCCATCTGCAGAAGAAATTCCAGGTGAAGTAGAGATGAAGGTTAAAGCGATAGAAGGAGTTAACGATGTGAAGGTTGAGCTCACTTTTGACCCACCTTACACTCAGGAAATGATGAGTGAAGCTGCTAAATTGGAATTAGGCTTTATGTAGCAATCATTAAAATTTGATATTTTAAAAGAGAAAAATTAAAATAATAAATAAGTGATGATGGACAAACTGTAGACACTAAATTTATCAACAGTAATCTATCATCTTCCATCTAATAATCTAAAATAAAAATATGTATCCAGAGGAATTAGTAGCACCCATGCGTGCTGATTTAACCGAGATAGGTTTTGAAGAATTAAAAACTTCAGATGCCGTTGTAAACCATTTAAAAGACCATAAGGGCACTTCTTTGGTAGTTATCAATTCAGTTTGTGGTTGTGCAGCAGGCGCTGCAAGACCAGGTGTTAAATGGGCTGTACAGCAAAGTGCTAAAAAACCCACTAACTTAACAACTGTATTTGCAGGTGTAGATCAGGAAGCTGTGGCTAAAGTAAGAGAAATGACTGCCCCTTACCCACCCTCTTCTCCTGCAATTGCATTGTTTAGAGATGGCGAGTTGGTTCATTTCGTAGAAAGACACCACATTGAAGGCAGAAATGCTCAAATGATTGGTGAGCATCTGGTTCAGGTATTTGAAGAATATTGCTAAAAGAGTAGCTACAATATTCACATTAAAGTGAATTAGAAGGTCAGGCATTATTTGCCTGACCTTTTTTTATAGAACAAAATACAGCTTTCATACAATTTTTTCGATGAATATTAAAATAGGAGCTACTAACTGTTTAATCAAACTACTATATTTGAATTCTGTATTTTGGTCTTAAATCATTGGAATACTGATTGTAAAAAAAACCTTAACATTTAATATGATGGAATTAGTAGCCCAATGCTCCCAGTGTAAAGTTGAATTAAATCCTGAAGATGTTTATTGCCCAAATTGTGGCTTCCCTGAAAGAGCTGATGAATCTGAAAAGAGCAGATACATTCACCGGATTCAGCTGAAAAAGAATGTTATCACTGATGCCAAGAAGAAATTAAAGAATGTGAAAATACTATTATGGGTAGTTATTGTTCTTAATTTCCTATACGGAATTATTTTGTTAGCTAATGATTCCATAGATCTGGCAATAGGATCTTTGATATCTGCTGCAATCTATGTTGGCTGTCTGATTTGGGTTGGTAAGCAGCCACTGATAGGAATTATGGCCGCATTTATTTTTTGGATATTAATACAAGCAATTGTAGTATTTTCTGAGCCTACGTTAATTTTTAATGGCATTATTTTAAAAATTATCTTTATTGTAATATTTATAAAAGGTATTAATTCAGCAAGAGATTATCAAAATTATACTGCTCAGCTAAATGAGTTAAAAGCTAAGTAATGCAATTAGAGTCACAAGTCATCCAGTGCGCTTCATGTAACAAAGAGCAGCCAATAGGTTTTAAATTTTGCAATTCCTGCGGTGCCCGAAACCTAAATTTACTTAAGAAAGAACTAAGACTTAAAAATAAAAAAGACTGGCATACTAAACAATTAGCAGCCTATAGCTTATTAGTTATTGCTTTGTTATTAATCGGTTCAATACCTGAAAGCTCATTAGAAACCTTGCTCATTTGGACAATTTTGGCTGCAGTTTTTGATTTTGTTTTTGCCATTCAGGATAAATCCGTATGGGAGTTATTTAAATGGAGAAAAACTTATTTCAAGCCATTACTTTACATAATAGGAATCACGATCACCAGTGCAATCGTAGTTTCTTTTAGCATGAATCAGTTAAACCTCTATCTTTATGGCTATACAGGTGGTTTAATGGAGTATTTCGGTGATCTGGAGTACCCATTGATTCTTGCGATCATAATTATGGCATTTGCCCCCGCATTTTTCGAAGAACTAGCTTTTAGAGGCTTTATTTTTAATCATATACGTGCGCTTGGTGGAACTAATGCCGCTATATACGGTTCAGCTTTCATATTTGGCTTAGTTCATTTCTCATTGTTAAGCCTTATTTGGATAATTCCTTTTGGTATCATACTTGCCTATTTCAGGAAAAAATATGATACTATTCTATTGGGAATGATAGGTCATTTCATCCACAATGCTTTAGTTATGCTATTCGAGCATT
This sequence comes from uncultured Cytophagales bacterium, assembly GCA_963803685.1. Taxonomy (GTDB): domain Bacteria; phylum Bacteroidota; class Bacteroidia; order Cytophagales; family Cyclobacteriaceae; genus Marivirga. The sequence continues at coordinate 3,261,510 of CAWDNW010000001.1, read as the reverse complement.
ACGGGTTGTTTTAGATTTTGCACTATTATCAACTTGGATGCTCACAGGTGCTAGATAAATCTCTTTTACTTACCTTAAAATGGTTAATCTATACTTTATAAATACCTTTCCCTACAGTTTCAGATTGATCCATGATCACGGATGAAGCAAAGGAAGTACTTTATAAACTAAAAACCCTCTAAAAAATTAATTTAAGAGGGTTTTGATGTTAGCTGTACCGGAATTGTACACTTATAAAGTTCACATAAATTCTTTTAAATTCATCACAAGTAAACTATTATTATAAGACAATGTAAACTTGAAAGGGGTTAAACAAATTCCGCTTTGTTGCAGTACAGACCTACAAGCGTCACAACACAGGATATTAATGAATACATATTGTTCTACATTAATTTATAAAAATGAAAAATTTTATACTTTTATTTATTTGTCTAGTTTTTACTGCCTGTGATGCTAATCTGCAATTTAGTGGCTGGACAAAACACATTTACAGAAATAATTCAGATCATAAGGTAGAGTTATCTTACTTCATTGATAGCGCCAAGTATGAATCTTTTATTTTAGCCCCAGAAGAGGAAGAGATTTTTGATAATTTCGGAAGCGAAGGTGAAAATAACCCACCCTTTGATGAGCCTCGATATATTGGTGTAGATTCAGTACTCACAATATTTGATGACACCCTTTCTATTTCTTACGATCTAGGAAGATTAGATGGCAACCCAATGCGAATTGATAATTATGAGTTGGTTGAAGCAGAAACAGAGCCTTACATTTACCTCTTCGAGTTCACCAATGAAGATTATGAAAGAGCTCTAGAAAGAGGCCGGATTGTCAGGTAACAAGTCCTAAACCATTTTAAGAACCCTTTTGCTAAGTGCTTAGGGGTTTTTAGAAAAAGTTGCTGTGCACCTATACCTGTAAAGAATCAATTGAATTTTTCTCCCATAGGTCCATAATTTTGGAGCTATATATTGATATATAAAGATATATAAATGGATTTATATAAGTAGTAATCTATATGTAGATATATGGATATAAAGACATATTTACACCTACATATAGTTATTTAAATATACATTGATGTATTTATATTTGTACTTAATTACATAAATAGGTTTATAAACACTTTAATTGTAAATCTGCTTTAAAGTTTTAATTAGTGGATCAAAATATTTCTCAAGTAATCTATAATGATCATTATGAGGCCTCGATGCAATAAAATCTCTTTGTTTTTGATAAATCTGGAACCGACTAGGGTTTTGTACTACGGCTGCAGAGATAATCGATAGCGCCATGTATCTACTATCAGACATAACTAAGTCTCCACTCGAATCCTTAGAATCACCTACATTATAAAACTGATCAATTGCTTTCAAATCCTGATACTTATTAAAAAAATCCTTACCAAACTCAAGATACATCTTTTTCTCATTAGCTATGGCATCCAAAACTCGCTTTACAGTGTCCCTTTCGTCATCTCCAACCAGTAAATAACTATATTTAGGGTCAATATTGCCTGGTAAATCACATCGGTTATTAACAATGGAATGATCTTTTCTGTATAAACTGCCCCAAGCTTTCTTCTTCAACTCCTCAACAGTAGAAAGCACCATGCCATATGTACAGTGCGTACTTAAGCCACTGTAGAATTGATAACGAACGGTTAATTCATTTTTTCCATCCTTCTTTTTGAATGTTTTTTTAGACTTCACATATTGAAAATCATCATTTAGATAAACTTCCTCTATCTCTTTCATTATGATTTCACTTATGGTCATCCAAATAATGATTTTAATCTTTCCTAGCTAATGTTTCAATTGGTAAGTAAACTGAGGGTATCTCCTTCCCTCAAGCGCTCTGCTGCAGTGTCAAACACTTCCCTGTTTAATTTCTCATTGATGGGCTCGGAATGCCAGCTATCGCAGTGCGGTTTTAAGAGTTCCACTTGCCGGGTTTGCTCCTCCAGGCTTTGGGCATTAATGTAGCCGATTTTCTTAAATTAGGTACACTTAATTGGTGAATAAGTAAATATCGGAAAATTAATTAACCGAACGTATAAGGCGAACTTTAATTCTCCGAGTTGAACTTGCCAAAATGGACTGCAGGGATTTAAAAATCCTGACACTTAAAAAAGTGGAATTGGTACGCTTATCAGGTAAATTAGAGAATCAGGTCAAAAGCTGTTAAAGAACTCATGTTATGTTAAGTTGAGGCCAAAATCAAGACATCTAAAATAATTTTTATAAAAAACAACAATTTGTTGAAAAAAAATCTAGCAAGCTTTATTGTTTGGTAATTTGCATTATGAAAATAAAAGTTATTCACGGGAAAAATGCAAATGAACCCTTAAAGGGCTTTAGGAAATTTAAAAAAGTGTTATACAGAGGGGGCAATTATTTTTCTCAAAGGCAACTTCCGGTTGCTAATTTAAAACCCGATATGGATATTGATCAAAAGTTGAACAATCACAATCTAATTTATAAGAAAGTGCTTTGCAGTATTACCTTAACACTTTTGGAATGAAGTCTTAATTGAAAACAAAATGAAAATATACGATCTAATCATAAAAGTTCTGGCTCATCTAACTCCTCTTCAAATTGTTGTAGGTTCTGTTTGTTTCATTGTGATATTATGGAGCAAAGCCAGGATATCTGAATGGCAAAAAGACAAACAAGACAACAGAAGAAAAACTGATATCGAGTGGATAATTAAGCAAGGAAAAAATGTACCCTAATAGCTATTTGTATAAACATTCAAAAATTAGATAATAACCTCTAAAATTAATGTTATAACTTACTCTCTGTTTGTTCCAAATAAAATAATACAAAGCATGTTATGACGCTTCCAAATGTACCCACTGACAGCCTCTATAAATTTTTAGCATTGACAGGCATAATTATAGTTATATTCTGTTTTATTTATACTAAAAATAAAAACGAAGAAATTGTTGTTGAAATATTTGATTTACAGTTGGAGCTTGCAAAGAATTCCATCGAACAGAAATATCATCAACCTTTAATTGATGATATATCACAATATTTAACAGTTACCGCTAGTAAAACTGATTCTATCGGTAATGTTTTAGATAGGGAAAAATACTTCGGAGACTCCTTGATGTCGAATGTTTACAATGATTCTGTAATGCTAACAAAAAATGAAGTTTTCAAGATGCAGAAGTACTTATTGGTTCGCGAAGATTATTTAAACCGGCTTGGAAAGTATTTGTCTGATAACGGGAAATTTGAAAATATTGATTCGAAAATGAACGAATTGCTCCAAATGGTAAAAAATAATGAAATAAGAGCTGCAGAAGGAAACTGGAAGTTACAACTTTTAGATTACAAAATTGAATCACTAGAGAATTGGGAAAAAGTAGCAGAGTATTGCCTTATTTTTGGATTGATATTGTTCTGCAGTGGTTTTATTTTCTGGTATGCTAAAGTGCAAAAACCGCTTGATAAGAAACTGCAACAAGATACTGAAATAGCTACTAAATTAAATAAAAGACAGAGAAAAAACAGATATTATTAAGGGGATCATATTTACGAGAACCAAGTTTGATAACTTTAAATTCTGGAACCAACTTCTATCATTAATTGATAACTAATATAACCACACATTTTTACTACATTTAAAATATTTGTGTAGCGTTATTATGAAAAAATTACAATTTAGTCAACAGAACATACTTGTATTAGTAATTTTTGTGGGTTGTCTGATAACTTCAGTCCCAGTTTATTCTCAAGGTAATCTGACTATTAAAACTACCGAATCATACTTAGTTGATATTCCAAATTTTGAATACAGGCAGTCTAACGAATTTACCACATGGAAGATTGATACAAAAAAAAAGATTATCACTCACCAAATATGTGGTAAGAATGCAAATGTATTTGAATTCGATTCATTTGAAGTTGATGAAAGATCAACAGATAATAAATCTATCAATCATTTTAGTAATTCATCTGAATTCATTACCTTAATAATCGAAGGAGGTAATTACCTGAAGGTTCAATATTTCTGGGATAAGGTAGAAAGTTCAAGCTCTCCATCTTTTCGAAAAGGTAAGGTCTTTACTAATTATTTTATCGAAGGGATTAATCAGATCATGATTCAATAAAAAACCTACGTTTAAATGATCCTTTTATAAACAATTATGGAGCTAATCTAATGTCTTTAGGTAGCATGCTTTCTTTAGATCTCCTTTAATGCGAAATTTTTTTGCCCAATCGTATGAATATAGGTTTACTACAATTGAGATAATTGGAAAGGATAATAAAGTTTTTCATAAAAGATTCGATCTTGAGTATTTTGAAAAGAAGTGATTTTTAATGCCAAAAAATCTTTTAACATTTTGTCTGTTTCACTAGGAATACTTTTAAATCAATCCGCTCTATTTAGAGATAATAAGTGAATAGCTGAATTATATGACAGTTATTAAAATGGCTTTGTATATGCTTCAATAGTTATGGTTATGTACAGAAAAATGATACTTCTTATCAAATTAGATTAATGCACAATGAAGAATGTTTATTTTAAAGAATGGTATAAAAAGAACAAGCTTATCTCAATCAATATCGATTTTGATAAGCGTTTGTTGATAGCTTATAATGCAGACTTTTCAGAGGAAAAAGAGTTGGTTTTATCGAAATCAATTGATTCTGAATTCAATCTAATAGAGTTATTCGAGGGGAACAAAGAAAAGGGGGATTTTATTTATCAGGTAGCCTTGGAAGGTTATGAGTGCAAAGATTATTTGTGGCGTAGAGAAATAGTATATTGCTTGTAAGTAGAAAGGATAAAAGTTAATACCATTTTAAATTGGACAGTAAAAGAATCTGCACGTAAAAAGCTAAAGGTTATTGTGAAGCGTACGCTCCGATAGTACGGTATTCTACCTGATTTACAGAAATTGGCTGCGGACACTGTATTGCAGCAAGCAGAGGCATTGGCGGAGTTTTGGATTTAATATACATGTAAAATATATATATGATTAGAAAAGTAATATTTTCGTTTGGTTTTGCATTAATTATTGCCATATGCTCAGGCTACTATTTTACAATCACAAAGTACTATGAGATGGGTAACCATAAGGCCAAAATAACGAAAGAGTTATTTGATCAAAAGCAAAGAAACAATTCAAGATTTTATTCAAAAGAGGAGTTATTCAATATAGAAAAATCTGTAACTTTCGGTGTTGCCTCATTAGGTTTATTCCTTGTCATTTCAGCTGCTTTAAGAGTTAAAAGGGCTTAGTGAAATTTTGTTGTAGAATTAGTGTGAAGTTCATTAAATGTGTTCATAAAAATAATTAGTATTTGTTAAGTAATTACTTAACAAATTGTGTTATGTTTGCGTTAGTAAAAGTAGAGGAAATAAAAGGTAAAATAGATTTCTTCGTATTGATTAAAGACGATGTCAATCAATACGAAGGGGTGAAAAACCAATTACTAAAAGAAGGTAATTATGAATCAGAACTTAACACCCTCCAAACCAGGCTTCAGTCGATGGCAGAACTTAAGTTATTGCCAGAATCTAAATGTAGGCAACTACACCCGAAAGATGAAAAGGACTACGAAATTAAAACAAGAAATTTAAGACTATATCTATTCCACCTCGAAGATAAAGGTAGAGTAATTGTTTTTTTAGGTAAAAAAACTAGTCAGAAGAAAGACATTAAAAGATTCAGATCAATAAAGAAGGAATATCTTGATCAGCTATGAAAAAAAGAGAAGAACTTTATAAAACAACAGAATATTGGCTTGAAAATATACAAAATGATATTTTCAAAAATGTGCATGAATACATGGACACAAATAATTTGAGTAAAGCTGACTTAGCAAAAGAGCTAGGATTCTCTAGATCTTATATTACTCAGATTTTGAATGGGGAGTTTAATTTTTCTATCAAAAAGCTTATAGAATTATCCTTAGCAATCGGAAGAGCTCCTATAGTTGAATATGAATTGTTAGAGGACGCCATTGATAGAAAAGAAAAAGAATTGGAATTTTTCACCAATGGTTTAAAAGTTTCTTACAATGTAAATAATGTAAATTTAGGTGGAGTGAAGATGGAAGAACTTATTCAAGATTTAGGTTAAAATGAATAAAATAAAATCTTTAAATGTTCGTAATATCTTTGAATTGGGGTTTCAATTAAATGAAAAGTTAAAATTAGAACCTGACAAACTTGAAGAGTTATCCCTTGATTTCACGATAGATTTAGAGTTTCAAGAAAATGGTAAAATTATTGGTTTTACTATTAATTCAACTTTTCACTTGAAGGAAGATCGTTTAAAAGTATATGCATCTTCAAAAGTTAAAACTGAATTTCAACTCACATATGAAAATCAAGTGAAATTAGAGAATGATAAATTAGATCTACCTGATCAGCACTGGATTACCATGCTAAGCATTGCAATAAGTCATGCTAGGGCACTTATGGCAAGATCTACCAATGGTACAATGCATCATAATCTGATTTTGCCAATTGTAAATCCCACGGAGATTTATAACAATACATTGAAAAAGAATGCTGATTGATTTTAAAGACAGGATTCAATACTTAAGATTATTGGAATTATCGTTTTAAAAGTTTTATAATATTTCTATTTGTGCCAATCAATCTCTTCCTCTCTGTTCAACTCTGTGAGATCGCAATTTTTGACAAATCTTGTATAAGCTTCCTTAATATCATCTAAGGTCACGCTGAGGTCATATCTATTTACAAATACCCACTCATATATCTTGTCGTTTAAGGCTAATATCAGTTGATTCCTACCGTCAATTCCCTCTTCTGAAATAAAGGGTGATAGCATTTTAGGATAGGGTAAATATACATTTCCATCCAACTCATAATGGTATACATAAGGCTCATGTGCCTCATCTTTAATTCTGAGCTCAAAATACTTATCTGTACATGGAATTATTGATCGTGCAGATGTATAGCCTTTTTTTATGTTTTTTAAGATTGCAAGCAAATCAACATCTGAAATTGGGCTAGCCTGTGGCTGTTTGGTAAAGTATACTTCTTTCACATTCTTCTCAGGATTTGTGGTTTTCATAATGGAAGTGAAATAGTCCTTGGCTTTAAAAAGGAAAAAATCTGTGTAATCAAAATTAGGTTTACTACCTTTCAGAGTAATTGTCAATTCATTACCACTTATTTCATATTTATCTCCTAGTTGAAAATCAAATCTGCTATCATAAACAAGTTTTAAAGTTTCAATTGATTCAAGCAACCGTTTCATTCCAAATGATTTCTTATTAAAAACTATTTCATGCTTTTCCCAGGCATTAAATGGTTTAATATCAAATTCCTTTACAGATTCTATCTCGCTGTAAAAATTCAAAAACATACTTCCTGCAATTTGCTCTTTTTCTGAAACAAATAGAGTTGCAAAATTATTTATAAACAATCTAAAAGCACTCTGAAAAAAGTCTTTCAATAGTAGTTTATTGTACTCAGGTCTAATTTTATTTCTATTTAATGTTAAAACTTTAGAAGCCTTATCCCTATGAATATTAATTTCAAACCCTATAAATTTAATGTCTCTTAGACTATTCTCAGCTTTTTGGTTTTTATAGTACGTTAAAAGCCCCCATCTATTGCTACCTTCATTATTTACCTTTAGTTCCAAAGCGGTTGGATCATCGTAAAAATCAAATTGCCTCAACTGGTCTTGACTTGTTGCAATTTCATGACCATTTACTTTTAACTGTACAGGAAAAGGGCATTTATGAGAAAAATCGAATACTTCGTCAAAAATTTTTCCTAATTCAATATCAAGTGACTCATGAGTGAACGGATCGTAATTGCGAGCGATTCTATTTGCATTTGTATGATCAGATTTTATTGAATATCTATCAGGAATTGCCTTAGTCTTGTGAACTATTTTGATTTTACTACCAGGCTTCAATGAATGAGTGGTTTTTTTCTTCTTAATTAATATATCGCCATCTTTTTCAGAGTTAGGACTATTTAATTCAATAGTTTGAAATTCCTCGTTGAAATAACTCTTGGTCTCAATTGTAACGAGGTCAGTTAACATAAATATACTTTGAAAACCAATACCGAAGGTGCCAGAAGGCTTCATCCACAATGGCATTGAGTCAATTATCTTCGATCTCTCTTTGTTATTCATAGAACTACCGGTATTCATTAGAAACTTCAAGTCCTCTGAAGAAATACCTGTTCCTTTATCTTCGATCTCAATAAGCCAGTTCTTCTTCCCCTCTGTAATATCCTTTTCAACTATTTTAACTGAAATTGAAAACTGATTAGCCAGTTTTCGGAAATCGGAAGACTGCGGAGAACTAAAATCCATTTCTCCGTTATACTCTACCCAAATCCTGATTAATGTGGCATCAACTGCATTTTGAAGAATTTCACGAATAGATTGATAAGCCCCTTCATATAATCCGGCTCCTTGTAGTAGAGCTCCTGTAATTCGACCTTTAGGTTTCCTATTGTGGGTAGGTATCCTAGTTCCTTAAAAGGCACAATATTATTCCAATTAATCATTTGATCCTTAATCTCAGAATCCAAGTAATTAAACCAATGTTGCGTAATATTGGCCGTATCATAATCAATACATTTAGCTGAAACCTCAATCATTTTTCTATCTACCCTAAAAGATTCTATAGAAAGGTGTTTTGATTTGTGATTTAATGTATCTACTGGAATTTGGGTTAAACTCCTTATCATTACTTCGGAAAAACGATTATTGTCTAAATCCAATAAGTCTCCAATTCGGAGCAAACAGGCTATAAACCTTGGATGGGAATCATCCATATCAATACCAACCTCGCAAAATGGCAGATTCATCACTTCAACAAAGTCTTTAGTGTGTGCAGCACATATATCCCCAAGTATTTTGAAGATTCTTTGTGGTATACCCCCTCTAGGCGAGGATAGTTGAATATTTCTATTTGGTTTGGCAATTATTTCCCTTGACCTGTCAGAATGTAAACGCCTAAAATATTCTGCAAGAATAAATTTAATCCCGTCACGGAGCTCTAAATTTAAAAAATCACTTTTATATTGTATTTTATTCTCAACAACCTTAAACTGGTTTGCAAATTCATAAAGACCATTCTTCTTATCCCTAGTTAGTTCTTTAAAAAATTCGAGGAATCTTTCCGAATTCAGCGAGTTGACCAATTCCTCTCCAGAAACTACCATTCCAATATCATGCGAATAACTAGCCTCTAATATGAGCCAGATATCAATTGCAGAAAGCTTCTCAAGATTGTCCTTACCTAAGATCCTAACAATATTATTTATTATAGTTATGCTGTGTGACTCATTATGTAAACTTTAGTGCGGAAATAGGACTGAGACGGCCTCCAAAGCAGAAGGTATTACTTGCTTATCATACTTCCATTGTGCGAAAAGAATATTACTTTGAGATTCTTCAGTTTTCCTATAAAGCAGATCTTCTAAAAATTTTATCATAACTAATCCAATTTAAATCCAAATAGCTAATGCAGCTACATCAATAATTACATTCATCTTATATATATAAGTGAATCAATTCAAGCAAAGATCTAAAAACAAACACAGGTTAATAGTGTTTCCTCACATTGCGAACCGTTTCAGAACAATTAAATAGATTTAAGCTAAAAAATGATTCATTTTGAATATGTTATATTGTATCTCTAAGGTAAAATAATAAATCTCCTCTTCCCATCTATGATGAAACAATTTGTAATACTTTTGGAAAAGAAATTTTAAATTTATTAGGTAGGAAAACATTAAAAAATTTGAATAACCCATCTTTAAAATTACAGCAATAGGTCAAAACTTAATTATTTGGAATAACATCACCTAATAACTGGCTTTCACGTATTAAAGGATTTGATTAGATATAAATGAAAAGTTAAGTGCATAAAAAGTCTAACAAAAAAAGAATTATAAATTGATTGAATATTTTTTTGCCACCATTTTAGCCACCTATTAAACAAAAAATCCCTGAAAATCAGATGATTAACAGGGATTTTAGTACCTTGGGCCGGAGTCGAACCGGCACGAGTGTTACCTCATTGGTGTTTGAGACCAACGCGTCTACCAATTCCGCCACCAAGGCATTCGTAATCGGGATGCAAATATAGGTATTATTCTGAAAAATTAAAGTTTTGCACATACTTTTAGTAAGTTTTTTTCTTCTCTCAAAAATCAAAGGCAAATGCAGTGCAAATTCATAAATATTTAGCCTGATTAGGAGAGCTTTGAAAGAAACCACTATTTGGAAATGAAACATAACGCTGATCTTAAGGTTCAATCTATATGAAGTCTTTCACATTGCTAAGTTTTTTAATACTACAAGCATTTTCATTGATGGCCCAACAAAACTCTCTTAACAAATATGAGTGGAAAAATCGGCTCCTTATTATTTATTCAAATGATGTTGAAAGTAATAAATTACAAGAGCAAAAGAATAAGTACTATTTATCTAGAGCGGAGTACAATGAAAGAGACTTGCTTGTATTTCATTTAACTGATAATAACCTCCAAAATCTAACTAAAGAGGTGTCTGAAGCGATAAATATTAGTTCCTTGAAAGAAATGCTGTCAATAGCGAAGGAAGATGTTTTCAAAGTATCTCTTATTGGTAAAGATGGTGGAATAAAACTCCAAATTGAAAAGGTGCTCACTAATCAGAAATTATTTGCTACTATTGATGCAATGCCGATGCGAAGAAATGAAATGAGCGATAATTAATTTGCGATATAAAACTGCTATAGTGCTTGTTACAAATTATGTTCCATGGCAAAACGCACCAATCCTACCGTGTTTTTGACTTCTAATTTACTGATAATGTTTTTTCTGTGAGTTACTACAGTTAATACAGAAAGCTTGAGTTGATCAGCTATTTCCTGGTTGGTCAGGCCATCTTTAATGAGTCGAATTATATCAATTTCACGTTTAGATAATTTATGCTTTCTTAAAAACGAATCTTCATATTTCCCATTATTTTCTGCCTGATTGATGATATGATTAAAGTGGAAATGATATCGATCTTCATGCACTTCTTTGATGGTATACATCAATTCATCGGGTTCCGCATCTTTTAAAATATAAGCATCTACCCCAATATCCTGAGCTTCTTGCACTAATTTTTCATCTGCATAAGTGGAAAGAATGATTAATTTACATAAAATTCCTTCAGCTTTTATATGTTTAATAGCCGTAAAGCCATCCATATTAGGCATATTTAGATCAACTAAGGCGATGTGGGTTAAATTTAACCTCAAGTGTTTGATTAAACCCTTTCCATCATTAAAGATGCCTTCAACTGAAAATTCCTTGTTTTTCTTTAAAAGGTTGGCTAAACCTTGTGCGAATAAATTATGGTCGTCTGCCAATACTAATTTTATCACTTATTTTTATTTTGGGGTAAATAAATATCTATCTGCGTTCCTTCTCCAATTTTTGAATGAATAAGCATTTCTGCACCAATTATATGAGCTCTGTTTTTTAAATTCACTAAACCTGAGCCCTTTGCTGCAGTCTCTAAATCAAAACCTTTTCCATTATCTAAGATAATCAAATGTTGATCTCCTTCCACGCTAAATTTAATTTGTTTTGCACCTGCATGCTTTAAGATATTGTTGATGCATTCCTGAATAATTCTAAAAAGCACCACCTTATCTTCTGTATTACTAATTTTGAGGAGTCCTTTACTTTCATATTTTACCTCAAAGTCACCAATTGCATTTAATTTTTTACATTCAGCCTCAATAAAATCATTTAGACTAATATCCTCCGCCCAGCTAAGGTTCATTCGGTGAGACAGTGCCCTTAAATCTTTAATTGCATTTGAAACAAGCAACCTTGAATCACTAATCTGATCAGGTTCCGGATTATTAAGATTGAGCTTGATAAGGGAGAGAATCTGACCAATATTATCATGAAGTTCCCTACCCACGTACTCAAGAGTCTTTTCCTGCATTTCCATTTGAGATTTCATCGTTTCCTCTTGATATTGAGCATTCATATCGGCCAACTTTCTCTGGTGCTCAAAATATTTTTTTTGGTGTAAAAAGAGAAAAGCAATAATAAATGTGATCAATAATAATAAAATGGCTGTACCTGAAGCTACAATAAAAAAATAGTCTATTCCTGATTCCGTCATGAAATAAATTAAACAAATTACCACTTAGTTTCCTGACCATTGTCAGAAGAAATTAAATGAATTACAATGAAAGATATTCTATCTTCAATTTTACTCAAATTAAACGTTACTTTCCGTATTTCTCCTATTTACGTATAAAGCTATTATAAATAACGAATAGGCAAGACAATTAAGTAGATTGAGAATAATAAAAATATCTTTAGCTGCAGCATAATCCACTTTAATTAAAAAATTCATAAATGTGTTTACTAAAAAACCACCGACATAAAAGATAAGTAAACCAGAAGAAATCCAAAAAAAAGGATTAGTCTCAATTGAATGGTGTGGATTATCTAAAAGTGATTTAAAATGCAGTAAAACCAAAACCATAATTATTATAGATCCTATATTGATGGAATAAGTATTATAGACGTTAAAACCTTGCCAAAATAATAAATTGATTAGATATATGCATATGAAAAAAACAAGAAGCAAATTCTCATATTTTTTCGAGACAAATCCTATTCTAGAAGCAACTACCTTGATGAAAATTGCTACGGATATGAAAATCCAGACATTTAAAAAAATGATGTTATTTCCTAAAAACTGAGCAGCTATTGCAGCAGCACTCTCAAGAAAGAAGGTGCACACAAGAAAGGTTCTCAGCAAATTAATTTCAAACAACTTGGAGCTCCAAAATAAAGCAAGTAGGGTAGCTATAGTCAGAATTACGAAATAGGTATTGTATGCAACCTCCATAATATTTAATAATTTTAGAAGCTTACAAAGTAAAATGTTTTCTACAATAAAGAAAGCCAAGAAATTACAAAATGAAAGAACTTAGCTTTCTCTGCCAAGTAACATTTTACAACCTAATTAAAAATAGAAGGTTCTGGGCAATGCGGTGGACATGGTTTACCTGTATCAAAAATATTTCCTTCATCATCTTGTGCATAAATATTTTCCTTAGCTGAGCCTTCCCCGATACCTTTTTTTGTACCTACCAAGACTATATTCTGATGACCTTGCAAATCTCCCTCATAATTAACTCCGAAATAAATGCGGATTCCATCCATGTCTGGATCTGCCTTTAACATTTGTTCAAATACTTCTCTTTTGAACCATACAGATTTGGTATCTTTAATTCCGTACTCTTTATCTATAAGCTTTAAGCGCTTTTCTTTATATTCATGAATCATTTTCGCGGCTTGAACTTTACTGATGGGAGATCCTCCCCCACCGTTTTCTTCAGATGATTTTAAATCAGACATAACTAGCTTTTTTTAAATGAGTCCTAAAATAAGTGTAATTAAACCTTCATCCAAAGCATATAGCTTATTAAAATATTATCTTTTAAAGAAAATACTATAATTTTAAAATACCTAAGTAAATAATAATGATAAACACTGAATATGTTCAGATGAATAGAAAAATGTTTCACTACTCTATCTCAGTTAACTCTAGCCATCTCATTTCCTTTTCGTCCAGTTTTGCCGACAATTGATTTAATTCTTTTCCCCAAGATGCAAAATCTCCTGCATTCCCATCTCCTTTTGCCAATTTACTTTCAAGCTCTCTTTTTTTCTTTGTGAGCTGAGGGATTTCATTTTCCAGGTCTTGTAGTTCAGTCTTTTCTTTATAGCTTAATTTCTGGTTAGTTTCCGTTTTAGGTTTTTCGGTAGCTGGCTCCTTTTTCTCCGCATTTGAATTCGACTGTTTCCTGTCCTTCTCGACTTCACGTTTGGCATCTCTATACTCTGAATAATTACCGTTGAACAACTTGACTTGATTATCTCCTTCAAATAGAAATAACTGCTCGGTTAAACTATCCATAAAATACCTATCATGTGATACAATCAATAAGCAGCCCTGAAACCTGTCGAGAAAATCTTCTAAAATAGATAAGGTCTGCAAATCCAGATCATTGGTGGGCTCATCCAAAATTAAAAAGTTAGGGTTTTGAATTAGCACTAGCAATAATTGCAATCTTCGTTTTTCCCCTCCACTTAATTTATAAACGAAATCGTACTGTTGCTTAGGTGGGAACAAAAATTTATTTAAAAATTGCGAGGCAGATATTTCGGTTCCATCTGGCAGCTTGAAGTGTTCAGCAATTTCCAAAACTACATCTATTACTTTTTTATTAAGGTCAAACTGGATTTCCTGTTGCTTATAATACCCGAAATGAGTGTTTACACCTCTGTCTAAATCGCCCTGATCTGGCTTTAAATTCCCTGTTAAAATATTTAAAAATGTGCTTTTTCCGGTACCATTTTTACCTACAATACCAATTCTATCACCCTTTTTAAATACATAACTAAAATCTTCAAAAAGCACATTATCTTCAAACTGCTTGGAAACATTTTTCAATTCCAGTATTTTTCCTCCTAAACGCTTCTGTGATACCTGAAGATCAACCTGCTCGCGGGTTAAATTTTTGGTAGCTTTATCTTTCAAATCCTGAAAAGCATCAACCCTGTATTTTGCCTTTGTTCCCCGAGCCTTAGGCATTCTACGCATCCATTCTTGCTCTTTTTTCATCAGATTCTTCGCCTTATCTACTTCCATTTGCTCATTGGCTTCTCTCTCCTCTTTTTTAACCAAAAACTCTTCATAGTTCCCCTGATATTTAAAGATGCTGTTCCGATCAATTTCTAGAATTCCATTACATACTCTATCCAGAAAATACCTATCGTGGGTAACCATTAACAATGTGATATTTTGAGTTGAGAGATATTTTTCTAACCACTCTATCACATCTATATCTAAATGGTTAGTAGGTTCATCCAAAATAAGTAAATCAGGTTTAATCACCAATTGTGCAGCTAAGGCCACGCGCTTTTTTTGTCCACCGGACATGCTGCTTACTGGTTGCTCAAAATCAACTATTCCTAATTGTCCCAAAATTTGCTCTACCTGGCTTTCATAGTCCCATAATTGAAGAGATTCCATTCGCTCCATTAAATCCTGAAATTGATTTTGCTGTTTCTCATTCATATCAGGATTAGCAGCAAGGGCCTCGTACTGCCTGATAATTTGTAAGGATTCATGCTCACTACTGAATATTGCTTCCATGGCATTAATACCTTCTGCAAACTGCGGATTTTGTGATAGAAAACCCACTACTATATCATTCCTGAAGCTAAAATTACCTGTATCAGGGCTCTCCTCTTCAGTTAGTATTTTCAATAGTGTAGATTTACCGGAACCATTAATTCCAACTAATGCCATTTTGTCTCCCTGGGCAAGTCCAAATGATATATTTTTAAAAAGTACTCTGTCTCCAAAGCTTTTACTTAAATTTTCTACTGATAGGTAATTCATGTGTATATATTTGACTTTTAATTGTCACACCGATTAGTCGGGGCAGGCTATGGAATGTCTCACCGCAGCTTAAGCACCAACAATCAACCTCCAATGTTCATTTTTGGTTGGTATGCACTCGGTTATGAACATTTCATACTGCAAAATTAATGGGAAAATTGAAGAAATGAGAGAAAGTAATTAATAACTTTTCCAAAGATGTAATCAGACCAACTCTCAAAAGAAAGAAGAACTGCTCCAAATTGTTTTAACTATAAAAAAAGTCTTCAAAAGAGTATAAAGTTAGCTCTCTGAAGACTTCAGTATTTTACTATAATTTTATTTGATACTAGAACGGCAACTCGTCATCTGCGCCAGGAGGTGGAGTCTCCTGAGGCGCACTCATTCTCGCACCTTGCTGATCCTCCGATTCGTAAGAGGCAGCATTTGAATTATTCTGAGGTGATGAATTAGAACCACCTCTTTCAACTGCCCAAATTTTTACGTCTGTATACCATTTCCCGTTATATTCACGGCTCTCTATGTTGATCTTGGCGGTTAACTCTTCACCTTTTTGAATGTTGAAGCTGTCAATTTTGTCACCCCATGCTACTGCACATACCTTTTTAGGATATTGATCCTGCGTTTCGATAATAAAACTTTGCTTCCTCCATTCACCATTTCGGCCAGTTCCTTTCTCTTCTTCTAATATATCTACTACTTTTCCTGTCAGTTCCATTTTATGCTTTATATTTTTGAGTAAACAAATTTGTTAAAATAATTTTCTTTCACCTAATAACAGCATATTTAATTGAAATAAAATTGCTTTATGATCCTATGGTTATTTTCTTTGTAAATATGGGATACACATTTAAAACTCCGTTAGGACGATTACGCATTATGGCTATTTTGGAAGGAATTTCTTATATACTTTTAGGAATTACAATGCCTTTAAAATACCTACAAGAAATGCCTGCTCCAAATTATTATGTTGGTATGGTTCATGGCATTTTATTTATTGTTTACTGTTTAATGGTAGTGTATGTGGGGCTAAGAAAAAACTGGAAGATAAAAATTATTATTTTTGGTTTGATCGCCTCCTTAATTCCTTTCGGCACTTTCTATGCAGATTGGAAATGGTTTAAAATGATGGAAATAAAAGATCAATGATTCATTTACCTTAACAAAGTAACTTAATCATCTAAAAAACCAATTCTAATGAGTTCGCTTTTCTATAAATAATAATTCTTTAAATCTTCCCTCTATGTAAGAGTCCGGCATGTTTTCCCGGCATACCTAAGACAGATAATTTACTTATATCTCAAGTAATCTGTCATTTTGATTATCTTTGCCCACTTAAATTTACATCCATATGCAATTAACTTCATTAAGTGCCATTTCACCAGTAGATGGACGCTATAGAAATAAAACTCTTGATTTAGCTCCTTATTTTTCGGAATGGGCACTTATAAAATATAGAGTATTTGTAGAAATAGAATACTTTATTGCTTTATGTGAGCTACCATTACCGCAATTGAAGAACGTAAATAAAGATAGCTTTGATAAAATGCGAGCTATAGCTATTAGTTTTTCCGAAGAGGATGCTTTGGTAATTAAGGGAATTGAGCGCACTACAAACCATGATGTAAAGGCTGTAGAATATTTTCTCAAGCAAAAATTTGAAGAACTTGGCATTGGTGCTCAAAAAGAGTTCATTCACTTCGGACTAACTTCACAGGATATCAATAATACTGCAACACCATTGATGTTAAAAGAGGCTTCTGAAAAAGTATATTTGCCTATGATTGAGCAAGTACTTGACATTCTTAAACAGTACAGTATTGACTGGAACGCTATTCCAATGTTAGCTAAAACACATGGGCAGCCAGCATCTCCTTCACGCTTAGGAAAAGAGTTGGAAGTCTTTTTAGTAAGAATTCAAGAGCAGCTACAGTTGGAAAAAGCCATTCCGCATGCTGCCAAATTTGGAGGCGCTACAGGCAATTACAATGCGCACCATGTTGCCTACCCCAATATTGATTGGAAAGCCTTTGGCGATAATTTCTGCTCTAGTTATTTGGGGTTAAAAAGAAGTGAGCCAACCACGCAGATAGAGCATTATGACCATTTAGCAGCCAGGTTTGACGCTTATAAAAGAATTAACACCATTTTAATGGACCTGTGTAAAGATATTTGGCAGTATGTCAGTATGAATTATTTCAAACAGAAAATCACTAAAGGTGAAGTAGGCTCTTCAGCTATGCCACATAAAGTAAACCCTATAGATTTTGAAAATGCAGAGGGGAATCTTGGTATTGCCAACGCGCTATTGGAACATCTTTCTGCCAAGTTACCGATTTCAAGGTTACAAAGAGATTTAACCGATTCTACAGTTCTTAGAAATATTGGAGTACCACTTGCACATGGCACAATTTCCTTTCAATCGATTATCAAAGGTTTCAATAAACTGGAATTGAATAAAGCTGCTATTGATTATGACCTTACCGAAAACTGGGCTGTAGTAGCTGAAGGTATTCAAACGGTACTTAGAAGAGAGGGCTATCCTGCTCCTTACGAAGCTTTGAAAGATTTAACAAGAAAGAATGAAAAAATAACAGCTGGAACTATAACATTATTTATAGACAATTTAGATATTGATAACAATATTAAGGAAGAACTAAAGTTAATTTCTCCTTTTAATTATACTGGAGTTTAAAGGTTTATATTTACTTTGCAGCACCAGAAACCTCTATCTAATAATAAATTGTTCCACTGCTTTTGAAATACTTGAGGCATGATAAAATGTGTACTCTGTCAATTTATCCTTTGTGATCATTATTGCCTTAACACCTGCCTTATGGGCAGCTCGTATATCTCTCTCGGAGTCACCGATTAACCACGATTTTGTGGGATCAACTTTATGTTTGGCTATTGCTTTTTCGATCATTAAACTGTCAGGTTTTCTTAATAAAGACTCGGTTGTTATAGGATGATGAGGACTTATATAAATATCATCTATAAGATGGCCTATTTCATTTTGCAGGTAACTATGGCATTTCATTACATCTTCTTCAGTATAAATCCCTTTGGCAATTCCAGCCTGGTTTGTCACGATAATCAGTAGGTATCCTGCGTTTTTTAGATTTAACAAAGTGTCTTTTACATCAGGAATAATTTTAAAATCTTCTAAACGATATGTGTACTCTCCACGTTCTTCATTTAAAACGCCATCTCTATCTAAAAAAATACAAGGTTTAGGTTCCATACTTTCTGATTATTGGTGAAAATTTAGTTGAAATAGTAGAACATGAATATAATTAATTAAGTCGTTTAATACAAATAAATATTACTTTTTTACTATATATTCATGCGCTATTTTGAACGTATCCTTAAATCTTCTAATAAGATAAAACCTGATTATTAGATAAGAGTTTCGATATTTATGGAATACTTTTATAAAATTAAGTTCAATATCAAAAAAGATTTTTTAGTTTTGATGTTGGTCTTTAAAAATGGTTTTCAAAAAAAGGATAGCGGTTTGAAACTCTCCTAAAAAGAAAATAAAGTCATAAATGAGTATTATCGGAGTGAAGGATAGTTTAGTAATCATACCTACTTATAATGAGCGTGAAAATATAGCAGATATTATTCAGGCCATCTTTTTGCTAACGAAGCGTTTTGACATTCTCATTATTGATGATAACTCACCAGATGGAACTGCTAATATTGTCAAAGATTTACAGGATGAGTATCCTGATAACCTTCACATTTTGGAGAGGCTGGGGAAATATGGGTTGGGCACTGCATACATAGAGGGTTTTAAATACGCATTAAAACATGAGTATGAATACATTTTTGAAATGGATGCAGACTTCTCTCATAATCCGCTTGATTTGTTAGAACTGTATAATGCTTGTGCAGACAATAAGAATGTTCAATTAGTAATAGGATCCCGTTATATAACTGGGGTAAATGTGGTAAATTGGCCAATGGGTAGAGTACTCATGTCTTACTGTGCCAGTAAGTATGTAAAGTTTATAACCGGATTACCAATATTTGATGCAACAGCAGGATTCATCTGCTATCACCGATCCGTACTTGAAACTTTGGAATTAGATAAAATCAGATTTATAGGTTATGCTTTCCAAATAGAAATGAAGTTCTTAACATGGAAACATGGTTTTGGAATTAAAGAAGTACCAATTATTTTTACAGATAGAAGCAAGGGGCAATCCAAAATGTCCAAAAGAATATTCAGAGAGGCAATTTTTGGAGTAATTCAAATGAAACTATACTCTTTGTTCAAAAAATACAGGAAAGTCGAAAACTCAGCTTCTTCTATTAACCATCCTAAAGCAAGAGCTTCAAAGTAGCATCATCAATATCATGTCCTCCTTTGAAAGATAGGTGCTCGATGGGTAAATCAAGTTTTTCAATCAACTCCTTTTGTTCAACCTCTCTTTCCTTGGTTACAAATGGATCATTGTCTCCTCTCACCATTTTTATATCCTTACCAGCTAACTTATGCTGCAATGCAGGAATTTGCATGTCAGGTGGAAATGCACCGGACCATAAAATGAGTTGATGAAAATCAATTCTAAAATTCTGAATCCAGCGCACTACAGTAGCAGCTCCTTGAGAGAAGCCTAACAGGGTTATTTTGCATTGCGAATTTCCGAAATATACATCTTCTAACACTGCATGAAGATAGCTCACGTAATTATCTATGTCTAATAAACGTTCCTCCTTTGTCATCCAGGTCGCTCCGACTTTCCCGGAAAAACCTTCCAAATAAAATTTAGATAAGCCACCAGGGGCAATAATCACTCTTTCTTTAGTGGCAATACTTTCAAACTTATTAATAAAGTATTCAGGTAATTGTCCATAACCGTGAAGTACAAACCACATTTCCTTCACCTCAGCATTTATCTCAGAAGATTGGAAATAATTGGCTTCAAAATTAAATTTTACGGTTTTCTTCATTTTCTAATAATAAAAAAAGCAGGTTCCTGGGAATCTGCTTTTGTAATTTTATGTCTAAATAATTTTATCTCTTAAACCCTAGCACACTGCCACCACAATAATTGGTGCTTCCTTCAAATGTATAAGTAATATAATAAATGCCCGTCACCTGACAAGGAAAGGCGATAGCTGAGAGTGTAGACCCTTGATACTTAGTAGAAGCTACAGCTTTTCGATTAGAATCATATAAAGTCAAAACTATACCGTCTGTTGATTGTCCATCATTACAGATAAGAACCTGATAAGTGGCTCCTTTTGTAAAAACATAGGAGTACTCAACTTTCTTTTTTGCTCCTCCCTCACCATCAATGCTATAACTTTTCAAAAAGGTATATCCTTCTTGTAATTTAGGTATACAAGCTTCAACATGCTTTTCTGTGTCACATTGTGCAAAAGCTTTGTTAAATGAGGTGGTTACTAATATTATTCCTAATGCGAAGATTAGCTTTTTCATACAGGCTCTTAATTAATAATGTTATTTCTTATTTCGTAAACCATTGTTCTAATGGCTACTATATTTTCATCTTTCATGATGATTTCACTGCTGCTATTATCTTTTACAACCAGCATGCCATCCACAACTTCGTAGGTAGGCTCTCGGTAAACAGTCTTAATCTCTATTTTATTAAATTCTGACTGCAGCTCAGCAAATCTATTGGCCAAATCCTTAATATTTGGATCATTCTCAACATAAAATGATAAAAGCAAGGCAACATTATCCATGATAATTTTTTGTTCACCTATTGTCTCTTTCAACTCCTCGTTACCCGTGTTTTTCTCTGACACCTTAGAAACGATGTATAAAGCCTCTAGCCAGCCACCTGAAAGCAACAAAACACTTAAGTTAGAGCGCTTCTGATCTTGCAAATAAGCATTTATACTATTAAAGTTCTTAGTAGTTATTAATAATAATGAATCCAGATTTTTGCTATTAGTTGCTAACCTTTTAATAGTCCCAATATCAAAAAACTGACCAATGCTTAAATCATCTGCTAAGGACTTAATAGAATTCAGATAAAAAAGTGCATCCTGATTTTGACCATAAATATTCGTATAACCTAAGTCGGTACCATAAACACCTAAGGCCAAAGCCTTTTTAAAATTACTATTGTAATTAGATAAATTTTCAGGATCATTTAAATGACTTTTGTCATATTTAGTTTCGGCCTCCTTCAACAACGTTGAAATTTCTAAAGGTGAAGGTATCTGTTGGATAATATCAGATATAACTTCTTCAGAAATAGCTGGCTCCTCAACTTTCACTGAATCCAATACTCCGGAAATTTCATCAGCTGAGGGTTTTTTCTTAGAATCACAGGAGAAGAGGAATAATATTCCGAGTAACCCGATGAGTGTGTTTTTCATAAAACTTATTTTTACCATAACAAAAATAGAAATTCCCTTACTTTTTACAAATTATCGTTTTTTAATATTCTTTAAATACTTACAAAATATTGACTAAAATCATAAAAAATTATTTAGATAATTGACTATCAACACTTTGAAAAGTAACATTATTGTTTCTTTTTTTTCAATTTAATATTGCCAAAAAATACCAGTATTTTGCCAAATAGCTCAAAATACAGCGTAATATAAAGCAATAAAGACATAAACCAAATTACTATTATGTTAAAATAAAATGTATCAATGTAAGTTCCTGCAAAGTATTTTTCTGGTGCAAAGAAGTGAGTTCTGTAATTTAACAGGTTATCCGGCTCTTCTGGTTTATGAAAAACGGGATCAATTTGTTGTATCAATTGTCCTTTGAACTCAATAACTCTATCTGCTACTGTCACATTCCTTACCAGATCTGATAAGCTTTCATTAAAGTATTTATCTTTTGCTTCATTTAAATCAAAATCATAATTCTCATTATTTTCTAAATGATACTGTAAGGTTTCTTTCTTTTTTACTGCTAAATTAAACTCAGTTAAATAATGATCTCTAAGCAAATCAACATAATTATCAATTTTCTTAATCGATTCATCAGTGATATTCTCTCTTTTCAGTAAAGCCAAAAGATCCACATCTGCCATGTTACCTTTAAACTCATCACTTTCTATCGCATTGTAAATTATTGAAATTGCATTGTCCACCTCTTCTATATCTTCCGGTTCAGAAGAATCTATGTTATTTTCAATCAATCTTAGCTTTTCACGAATTTTTTTGGTTTTGAATGAGGATTTATAATCAGCCATTTTTTCGTCAGCTTCCACTTCGAAAAAATATTCCTGGAAACCATTGTTTTTAAACATATCTACAGCCAATGCCTCATAAGCCCAACGTGATGTCATTAAATCTGCCACAATAGGTACTTTACCTTTTGTGCTCAGTACATCATTTAATTTATCGAAACTAAATAACAAACCACTTAAAATCATTTGTGGAATAAGTAAAAGTGGTATTAATATGTAGACCGTTACAGCTGATTTAAATGCTGAACTAACATTTAAACCCAGTACATTAGCAAAGCATGAAGTAGAGAATAATATTGCCCACATACTAAATGTCATCCCTCTTATTTCAAGAATCAGCACTCCAATAATTACATAAGTGAGTGTTTGTATGGCCGATAAAGTGAATAGAATCAATAGCTTTGATTGCAAATAACTATTCCAGCTTAAATTGAGGAAAGACTCTCTTTTTAATATCTTTCTATCTCTAATAATTTCTTCTGCACTTACAGTTAGCCCCATAAAAAGTGCCACAACAATGCTCATCAATAAAAAAGCAGGTAAATTCTCATTAAATCTAAAAATGTATTCCTCTCCGCTAGGTGAGCTTCTGTATTTAATAATAAAGGCTAATAATAATGCCAGCAATGGCGCCTCCAATAAATTAATAAGCAGGTATTGTTTATTACTAATTTTAGATAACGTATCCCTTACAGTAAAAATAACAGACTGTTTCAGTCTATTCGGAATTTTTAAAGTAGAATGAGGTGATTCCTTCACATCCTCCACCCTAGTCATTTTAAAATTACTTTTATAGAATTCTCTCCATTGAACAGGATTTACTTTCCTTTTACTTGTGAGCTGACCATACTCATCCACAACCTTGGCTTCAACAATATTAAATATTTGTTCCGGATTTACATTTCCACAAGTTGGGCATACTCCACGTTCAGCATCTACCTGGTTGGTAGTTTTCTTAAAATAAGTTACCGCTTCCACAGGATGGCCATAGAATATTTGATATCCTCCCGTATCCATAATCACCATTTTATCAAACATTTTATAAATGTCAGATGATGGCTGATGAATTACTACAAATATTAATTTGCCCTTAAGGGTTAATTCTTTTAATAAATCAATTACGTTTTCTGAATCTCTTGAGGATAAACCTGATGTAGGCTCATCAACAAACATTACTGCTGGCTCTCTTATAAGCTCCAGCGCAATATTAAGTCTTTTCCTTTGCCCACCTGAAATGGTCTTATCTAATACACTACCCACTTTCAAGTCCTTGCGTTGATCCAAGCCTAAACTTTCAAGTGTATCCATTACACGTTTATGGATTTCCTCTTCATTTAAGTCAGCAAAGCAAAGTTTAGCATTATAATATAAGTTTTGATAGACAGTAAGCTCCTCTATCAATAAATCATCTTGAGCAACATAACCAATGATACCTTGTAGTTGTTCATGATCTCCATTTAGATCATATCCATTAATAAGAATAGTGCCTTGAGTGGGCTTTTCAATTCCAGCTAGTACATTAAGCAATGTGGTTTTACCTGCGCCAGAAGCGCCCATTATTCCCACCAGCTGGCCAGGCCCTTCAAATATATTTACATTTCTAAGTCCTTTTTCTCCATTCGGAAATTGAAATACAATGTTTTCAGCATTGAAGGAAAGGTTAACTGTTTCCTCATCGGATAAAAACTGTCTGATGAGATCAGAGTAGTAAAGAGCAGCACCTTTAGGAGTTTTAATTGTGCTGCCATGAGAAAAAAGATAGACCTGATTGGGTTTCATAATAAAACCGTTCAAATTCACTTCTTCTTTACCGACATATTTCACAAAGTACATATCCACACTATTCACACTCATGAATAGTATTTCGCCATTTATATCAGCATGTACATGCAGGGTTTGCTCTACAGAAGTCTGGTCACTCACTGAGAGTATTTCCTCAAATTCCTTGAGTTCAGTAGAATTTTGCTTGATGACAAAACTCTCAATTAATTTAAATTCGTTTTTTACAATATTAAATACAGTGGACACTGTATCTATTATTTCCATTCTTTGAGGTGTGAAATTATTATCAGCGGAAACTAACTCCAATAACTTTATTAAAACAACTACTTTTTGTTTCTGGGTAAGTGTTTTATTAATTTTTTTACAAATGGCAAGCGTTCTAACAGAATCCCGAACTGAAGTTAATTTTCTTTTCTTCTTTTTGCCGTCTTCCTCCTCATCATCATTGGCTGCCTCTTCACCATATCCTGCAAATTGATCATACAATTCCAGGTATTCTTTAATTGAATCCTGATCTAGTTCCTGCTGAAAGAAACCTATAACAAAATTTCTTTCCTTTTCAGTAACGCCACCATCTTGTTTGGTGATGATTGCAAAGAGTTGGGTTAATGCCTTGAGTATTTCTTCACTCATAGAAAAAAGCTATTTGTAAAATTAATCGTTAAAACTTAAAATAAAATACATCATCCATCCTTTAAAAATAGAGGAATAAAGCTCACAATTCCAATAAATGGATTTGTGAGCTACAAAGTTTTTTAATAAGTTTTAAACTCAAAAGGTATTTCTACCAATTCTGAGAATTCCTCGCCGGCTTCTTCCATGTCTTCATCATCTTCATGGAAATACCAGTCGATAGTCACTCCGTCTATATCCTCTAAAGCAGATAACACATCCAAAATTAATTTTGAAGATGCTGTGTTAAAATATTCTAATTTAAAAGTAAAAGAAGTGCTTGGATTTGGATCCTCCCCGTAAGCAGTAATCCAATCTAATATAGGCTGATAAAATTCAGCTGAATCTTCAGGCAATGATCTTCCGGAAATTTCAAAAATACCGTTTCCTTTATCTAGTAATATTTTAGGGGTATCTTCTGTTCCTTCTAAGTTGATGATTTCCATATTCTTTATTAAATTTTAAAAGTTAATATTATTTATTAAAAACGAAGTATTGTAGTAGTTATAGAGAAAAATTTAAATCCTTCTCCCATATCTTCGAAATCATATTCTAATTTTTGACCAGATTTACGTGCCATATCTACAAAACCCAGACCTGCACCACCTTTGTCAGATAAATGGTTAGTTTTGATAATGTCTTTATACATTTTCTTTAACCCCTCTTTATCTAAGTCGTTAATATCATCAATTCTTTTCTTAAGGGAGCTGGCAGCGTCTGAATCAACAGGATTACCGCTTGTGATAATGTATTTATCATCTTCCTTCCCAACGATGAAAATAGCCGCATTTCTTTTTGCCGACAATGGGTTGAAATCGTCCGAATGCTTTACTATATTCTGTAGACATTCTACCATTACATTAAAGACTTTCCTTTTAATGCTTGATTCTTCGCCCATTGAATCCATGTTTCTTTCAGCCATTGCCAAAACTGATTTGGTAATTTCCTGAGTGAATTCACCCTCGTAAACCAGTATCAGGTTCCTCGATAACATGGTCTTATGCAGATCATATATGTACTTCATGCTTTTTAAGTTGTTATGCCTTTTTAAACAAGCCAATCTTTAAATAAAGGCTCAAATTAAATAATTTTATTTATAATTTAACTTTTCCATGTTAAAATCTAATCCCAATGAGTAGTACATCATCAGTTTGTTTGTACTCTGCCTTCCAATTTTCCCATGCCTCATCAAACACCTGATGCAGTTCATCCATGGTTTTGCCTTGGTGGTCGACTATTAGCTCTCTCAAACGTTTTGGGCCAAATTTCCTGTTATCTGGTCCGCCAAATTGATCTGGGAATCCATCTGAACAGAAGAACACAGAGTCACCTTTTTTGAACTGAATCGGATGATTATCAAAATTGGTTTGGTTTCTATAAATACCTCCACCAATAGGGAATTTATTACCTTTTATTTCATCCAGTTCACCATTAGCATTTAAATAATACAATGGCCTATGGGCTCCGGCATATTCAATAGTACTTGTTTTCTTATTTATTTTACAGAATGCAATGTCCATTCCATCCTTGGTGGTAGAATCTTCTCTGTCCTGTCGTAAAGTAGCTGTAACTCCCGCGTCCAATTTATCTAAAATAATACCAGGGTCACTTACTTTCTGAGATCGCACAATATCATTCAATAGGAAGTACCCAATCAGTGAAATAAGAGCACCTGGCACACCATGACCTGTACAATCTACCGCGGCAATGTAAATAACATCATCAACCTCTATATACCATGGAAAATCACCACTTACTACGTCTTTTGCTTTATATAAGATAAATGATTCTGGTAGTTTCTGTCTGATTACCTGGTTATTAGGTAAAATTGATCCTTGAATACGCTTCGCATAGTTGATACTCTCTGTTATCTTTTTGTTTTTACTGGCAATTTCCAGTTCAATTACTTTACGTTCAGTAATATCATGAGAAACCAACAAAACTGATTCAAGATTCTCTTCTTCATCAAATTCAGGAATAGCATTTACCTGCATCACCCTTTCACCTAAACTTGTAGGGAAATTCATTTCTTGAGTTATTTTGCTATTATTTTCTTTTACATATAGTAACAACTTATTCCACTCTTCAATAATTTTTGGCTCTATACCTGAATTATCTAGTTCCAATTGAATTACTTCATCAGGCTTTTTACCTGTATAGTTTTCAATCATAGGATTCACGTAGAAGAATTTACCATCGCTATCGATTCTGGTAATTAAATCGAGAGAGTTTTCAGAGAGTGCTTGCATTTTACTTCTCATTCTCTCTTCTTGCTCAGCTCTTCTTCTTTCGGTAATATCCCTAGTATTAAAGATAATTCCCTGAATGGCAGGATCTTCCAGCTGGTTAGATCCAGTTACTTCTACCCAAACATATTCTCCTTTACTATTTGCATATTGGTGCTGCGTTGTAATAGATTCATCAGGATTTTCAACCAATTGAATAAACAATTTATGAACATCTTCTCTGGAGTCTGGATGAACTTTATCAATATCATTGGTATCGATCAGATCTTCCTGTCTGTAACCCAAGATTTTCTCCACAGAAGGCGAAATGTATCGAACCTGACCGTCTTTCTCATAAATAGTAATAACCTCAGAGGCATTTTCTAGCAATAACTGCATACGTTTCTGAGTTCTATTTACTTCTTCAATCTGATCTTCAAGGCGCTGATTGGTGCGTTTTAACTCTTCTTGAGTAGCTTCCATCTCCTCAGCATTCTGCCTCAAAACTTCTTGCTGCTCCTGTAACTCCTGGCTCATGGTTTGCGATTCGGCCAATAGCTTACGTGTTCTTTCGTTGATTTTTATATTAAATACTGTACGAGCAATAATTAAACTTATTTCCTCTACAAATTTTACTTGACTCGAATTAAATTTTTCGAAGCCTGCGAACTCCAATACCCCGTAGACTTTTTCATCAGTAATCAGAGGCACAATTAATATTGAAGTGGGTCTCTTATCTCCTAATAAACCTGAGGTTACACTTATATAATCATGAGGTATTTCAGTACGTAGAAGTGTATCCTGCTCTATTGCTGATTGCCCCACAAGACCCTCTGCAAATTTAAATTTAGCTTTTAAATACTTCTTTTTGTTGTAAGCATAGCTTGATTTCATTTCGATGAAGAAATTATCTGAATCATCGTCATTCAAAACATAAAAAGCCCCCTGTATAGCATCTATTTTTTTAGTAACATAACCCAAAATTTCATCTCCCAGTTGCTCCAGGTCATCGTTACTTCTAAGTATCTCCCCAATTTCAGCCACGCCTGTTACAATCCAGTTTCTTTCCTTATCTCTTATTTCAGCTTCCTGAATGGAGTTACGCATGTTTATTAAGGAGTTTCCTAATGTATCTTCTTCAGAGATAGGCTTAAAATTGGCCTGAAAATCACCTTGTCCAATTTGTTTGGCAAAATTGGCGGTAGATTTAAGTGAACTCACAAAATTATCCAATATAACTGCCATCTCGCCTATTTCATCATCTGAATTTTTTGGCACTTTATCAGGCAAAATACCTTTACCCAACAACTTAAGCGTCTCTTTTAGAGATAGAATTGGATTGATTAAGACTTTTGAGAATATTAATGAAATCACAAAAGTAAAAAACAAGATTATTAATCCTGTGATGGAAAATGTTTTCACTAAATCTGTGAATTGCGCATTAATTTCGCTTTCTCTAACTGTTGTAACCAAGCCCCATCCTACTGAAGGAATATTAGTCCAGGCTGCGAACACAGGTGTACCAGTATAATCCAGATCTTTTGAGTACCCAGTTTCTCCCTTTGCTGCCTTTTGAAGACTCTTATTTAAATCATTTCCAAAACCAATAGATTTAGGCGCTACGCTATCGGTCATAAAACGTAAGCTACTTATATACAAGGCACTTTGATCTTTTTGAGATGTCAATAAACTCTCAGCAGTTTCGAAGTCGGAGTGCTTTTGCTCAACGATTTCTAGAACTGTCGATAAATCTTTAAAAATCACTAAGGTTCCTGCAGCTGAATTATAATCATCAACTAAAGGTTTTCCATAACATATAATTCTGGTGTCCTCCGTTTCTACAATATTACTGAAATGTGGACCGCTCAAGGCATTTTCCAGATAGTCCGGTAATTCATCAGTGATATTCCCTCCTATTTCAAAAGCTGCACTAGAAGGATTGGAATTAAAAATAATTTCTCCTTGTAAATTTGTGATGGCAATTGAGTGGATCGGGTAATTATCAGTGAAATTTCTAAGTTGCATTTCCATTTGACCTACAACCACACTTCTTACACTGTCCATATTCATGGTAGTGTCTTCTTCCTGTAACAACCTGGCACCAGATTGTATAATTAGCAAATCTGAAATATGGTTGGAATTATCCTCAATACCTTCAAAATAATTATTGATTTTTTCAGCTTTCTGTTGCGTCTGAACCATTAATTTTTCATAATTCAGTTTCTCAACAGATTTTCTGTTCATATTGAAGGTAATAAAACTGACTATGATAATACTCAACAGCACTACAAAGAGTAATACCCCCGTTATTTTAGTTCCTATTTTTATATTTTTAAACATCTGCGTTTATTTCAACCCTTACTATTTTCATTTTTTATTGAAGCACTCTTTTCACTTTTTGCAGACAGGCTATCAGCAATCATTTCAAAAGCTTGAGCTATCAACTTTTCATCGTGTTTTGTAAACTCCTTGAAAGAAGCCATCTCAGCCACCCCTACGAGCTGCTCCTCCTTTTTTATTGGGCATATTACAAGGTGTGCAGGTTTGGCTTCTCCCAATCCTGAAAGAATACTAATATAGCCTTCCGGCACATCAGAAATATTGATTAACTTTTGTTCCTTAGCCACCTGACCAGCTAGCCCTTCTCCATACTCATAAGAAATAGTTTGGCTTTCCGGTAAAACAAAGGCGTAAGAAGCAAATAAAGAAATGATGTTTTTATTATCTGATTTACCAGTTTTATAAACTGCTGCCTGACTGGCTTCTAGTTTTTTAGAGAGCAAACTTAAAAGCAATTCGGACTTTTTCTTATCATCCTTTTCCTTAGCCACTGCAGAAATTATTTCGGATAGCTCATTTTCTAAAGCTACCGTATTGGCATCCTTCTGCTTGCCCTCTTTCTGTTCTTTCTTGCTATCCTTAAATTTCTCTATGTAAACTACATTGTTCTCAGAGTCAGTATTTTTAGTGAAAATCAAAATTAGAATTGCAGAAAACCCCAACACAAAAGCTATTCCGGTAAAAATATAGAGTTCAGATAATACTGGATTAAGCTCTTTAATATCAAGTAAGCTTATAACATGCGTTTCATTGGCAATTCTCTCTGGAAAAAGATAGAGATAATAGGCTAAACCAATAATACTCAACGTGAATAGTAGTGATAAAATTAATGCCAAATTTTTGTAAAGTGCTTTCATTTGTTAAAATTATCTATTAGTCCTGACTTACAAGTTTTCATTTTAAATTTTAAATCCGGGACTTTTTTGTGCTTCAAATTTTTTATAAAGTTATTATATGATTCTCCACAAACAAACATGTTAATCTAAGCTTTTACATGAATGCTCGAATAATTTGCTCAAAATCTTTCTGATTTTTACTATTGAGTTGTTAATTAGCTCCAAATCTCAAAATTCTGATTTTCATCTAAAAATATATACCAGTCACTTTCCTAACTCAGTCTTTGTTTAATTCCTCTCCACTTAAAAATAACCTTAAACTATCTTTTAATAGAACCATCCTATTTATATAATTTATCCAATTCAATCAAGAACTGAATTATTTCACTTACATTTAATGTATAATCAATTGCAGTTATACTTTTTGCTGCATTAGGCATTGTATCAATCATACATTCTTCAGGATTCTGAATAATTGTTAATCCCCCTCTATCCTTGATCCTTTTCATCCCTAAAGCACCATCTTTATTGGCACCTGACAACAATATACCTATAAGCTTGTCTTTATAAGCATAGGCGGCAGTATCAAGCGTGATATCAATAGCTGGCCTGGAATTATTGTACATCTCTTCTGTAGAAAGCGCAAAAGTATTTCCCAACTCAATGCACAAATGATAATTAGCCGGAGCTAAATAAACCTTTCCTTTCTTAATTCCTTCCTTATCATGAGGTTCCACCACTGGTTTTATACTTTTTATAGACAAAGCCTCTACAAAACCATTTCTAACATGTTTCAACCTATGCAAGCACATAATTATAGGTAAGCTGAAGTCTGAAGGCAGTGAGGACAAAATTTGCGTAATCCCCTGAAAACTTCCTGCAGACCCACCTATAACAATGGCTTTATACTTATTATCGAGG
The DNA here is from genome assembly GCA_963803685.1 of uncultured Cytophagales bacterium. Taxonomy (GTDB): domain Bacteria; phylum Bacteroidota; class Bacteroidia; order Cytophagales; family Cyclobacteriaceae; genus Marivirga. The sequence goes on along the minus strand of CAWDNW010000001.1, from coordinate 3,230,099 downwards.
TTGAATCGACTCATTGAGTATCCGTTTACTGATCCTAGTCTTTAATTTTTTTATACACTTTTTCTTCATTGTTCACCACAATGAATTTATTGGCTATCTCACACCAAATAAGTGACTCTTTTGAACCGATCACCAAGTATCCGTATTTGAATAAGCTTTCATGATGTTTCTTCAATACCTCATTTTGTAAATTTTGATTAAAATAGATCATTACGTTTCTGCACAATATCAAATCAAATTTATTGAATACCACTCCTTGTACCAGATCATGCTCACGGAAAGATACATTTTCTATCAATGTTTTATCCATCACCGCTTTACCATTACTCTCTGTGAAGTAATTTTTAAAACTTGATTTCCCCTCGAACCTAATGTAATTCTTTTCATTCAACTCCATATTTTTCATAGAGTAGTGGCCCAACTTGGCCTTATCAAGTATTACTTTGTCAATATCTGTGGCAATAATTTTTGCTTTGTTCAAAATACCCATTTCCCTTAGTAAAATTGACATAGAAAACACCTCTTCTCCCGAAGAGCATCCTGCATGCCAAATACTAATCGTATTATGGTTGAGTAAAATATTGGGGATTACATTATCGCGAAGTTCTCGCCAAAATGAAGGATCTCTGAACATTTCAGTAACATTAACTGTAATTTCGGATATAAACTCATCAAAGAATGATCTGTCATCCTTCAATCTTTTAATCAATAAATCAGCAGAACTAAATTTATAAAGTTCCATGATGCGGAGTATTCTTCTGCGAAAGGACGACATTGCGTAGTTAGTAAAGTCATACTTATATTGCTCTTTAACCAGCTCCGTTATTCGTCTTAAATCTGATATTTCTATATCCTGTCTGTTCATAGTGGATTTTGTATCAGTTTATCTAAAATATTTTGTGTCATTAATTATTCCTAATTCTTACAATACATTAGGTAATGCATTGATAATTAAATAAATAGCTACATTTATTATAAATTCCTCGTCTTTCAGGGTGTTAATTACGAAAATTTAGTTTATTAATGATTTCTATGTATGATAATAATGTATTTTAAAGGATAATAAGCGATATGTTTCAACCAAAATTTATCTCTGCATTCACTCTTTAAATCTATTTTGGTATAAAATATATAATTATTTTTAATCAATTTATAATTTAAGATTGGTTTAATAATCTTTCTACCCTTCAAACCCTATTAAAAATTTTTAATACAGATAAAATGTAAATTCATAACTATCCGACATTTACTCTAATATTAAGGTTTATAAATAACTTCTCCAATAATTACTCAATTATGTTTATGAAAAGTACAATTTGAGATAATGAAGGAAATTAATGGTTTTCCTGTTTTTTGCCAGTCGCAGATTTATAACTTTGTGTTAAATCAAAGAATTAACTATGCAAAAAATACTTGTATTAGGTGCTGGACGATCAACCACCTCCTTACTTAAATATTTAAAGCAAAATGCTGAAAAAGAGCAATGGCAAATCAAATTAGGCGATTTTGATATTAACCTTGCACATGAAAAAGCCAAAAATCATCCAGCTTTTAGCACTATCCAATTTGATATATTAAATGCTATTCAAACCAAAGATGAAGTGGGCAAAGCAGATTTGATCATTTCTATGTTACCAGCACATTTACACCACAAAGTTGCTGAAGTTTGTGTTGAATTAGGAAAACATTTGGTGACCGCTTCTTACAATAATAAAGACATTCAAAAGCTCTCTGACAAGGCTCAAACCAAAAACATAATAATCTTAATGGAGTGCGGTCTGGATCCAGGCATTGACCACATGACTGCTATGGCTGCCATTAATGAAATAAATAAGAAGGGTGGGAAATTGACCTCTTTCAAGTCTTTTACAGGCGGACTAGTTGCACCCGAGAGTGACAATAATCCGTGGCATTATAAGTTTACCTGGAACCCAAGAAATGTGGTTTTGGCTGGCCAGGGAGCAGCCAAGTTTATTAGGAATGGCAGATATAAGTATGTTCCTTACCATCAACTCTTTAAAAGACTGGACCCTATTTACGTAGAAGGATTAGGCGATTTTGAAGGATATCCAAATCGGGATTCCTTGTCGTATAGAAAAGTGTATGGCTTAGAAGAAATTCCTACTTTACTCAGAGGAACATTAAGGAAAGTGGGATTTTCTGCTGCATGGAATGTATTTGTTCAGCTGGGTATAACAGACGACACTTATGAAATGGAAGGTCTTGAATCAATGACCAATCGCGATTTTATTAATTCTTTCCTGAAATATGACGGATTGCAAACAGTAGAGGATAAGTTGTGTGAGTATGTAGGTATTCAGAAAAACTCACAAATTTTTGAAAAGCTACATTGGCTGGGAATTTTTGATGAAAATGCCTTACCGATAACTAAAGGTAGTCCTGCCCAAGTCACCCAGGCTTTAATGGAGAAAAAATTAAGTCTAAGTCCTGGTGATAAAGATATGATAGTAATGCAGCACCAATTTGAATATGAACTAAAAGGTGAAACACATCAGCTGGATTCTTCTATTATTTCTTATGGGGAAGATGAAAATGAAACTGCAATGGCCAAAACTGTTGGTTTACCTCTAGGAATAGCGGTGAAGAATATTTTAAATGGAACAATTAATTTAAGAGGGGTTCATATTCCAATAGAAAGAGAAATTTATGAACCCATTTTAGCTGAATTAGTTGAACATGGCGTTTCTATCAAAGAAACACATAAATAAGGTATGACTAAAAAATAGTCAGAAAGGGTTTAAGTAATTTCACATATTCGGGATGAAATTCATTTTTTTCATCCCGAATGTAGATTTTTTCTTCCTTAAGATGGATATTTCTGTCTTTTGAAAAACCATGAATGACCCTTAATGCACTTTTATTTTTATTATGGTAAATGGATAAAGTATGTAGAATATGAAATCCCTCCTCCTCCATTAAATTTTGAAATAGTTCCATTTCATATGCTGGAAGCATCACATAAGCTTTGCCATTCTCTGTCAAATAGCGATTTATACCAACGGTAAGTTGCTCAAAGGACAGATGATTAGTATGGTAAGCTATGTTTTTACCTATGTTGGTGCTTGACTGCAAACTATTTTTGAAAAAAGGAGGGTTTGAAAAAATAAGGTCAAATTTCTTATCAGATGCAAAAAGATTAAAATCCATATGGAAGGCTTGTAGCTGATGTGCCCAGGGAGATGAGACGAAATTATATTGTGCTTCATTAAATGCTGCTTCGTCAATTTCTATAGCTTGTATCTGAAGCGCTGATCTTTGGGCAACCATTAAAGAAAGAATGCCTGTGCCGGTACCAACTTCCAACGCTGTTGTCATTCCGTTGTCCAATGGAAGCCAGGCACCAAATATAGTGGCATCTGTGGTAAGCTTTGCAGCACTATCTGTTTGCCGTAAAGTGAATTGCTTGAATTGAAATAATGACATACTATAAATATGTGGCCATGAACTATGAAGACATAAAAAAAGGTGCAAATAGCACCTTTTAAAACAATTATTTTTAAATAGATAATTTCTAGAAATAAAATCTTAATGATACACCAGCACCTGGGTTAAACCAAATACCTGGAGCAATGTCCAAACCAGGTTTAAAGTCAACTCCAATCACAAATGGAATATCAGTAATAGTATATTCTATACCTAGAATAAAATCTATACCTAATATAAAGCCATCTCCATCTCTGTTTCTATAATAGTAATTATCATACCTGTTATTGAAAGCCCCCACATGAAAACCAGGACCATAGTACCAGCTTAAATAGGGTACATCAAAAGCATTGGCGTGTATTTCATATAAACCGGTAAACTCGAAACCTCCACGATATCCGCTTAACATGCCTTCTAGTGCTACATTTTCTTTAGTGAAAAACTTCCCAGTTAATGCTGTAGGATACCCGCCTCTTAACCCGATGGATCTTTTATAATCCTGAGAAAAAGATTTAGTTGTAAATAAAATACATAGCACTCCAATAAAAAATAAGCTCTTTTTCATAATTTAAATGATTTGATAAAATTTAATGGTTAGTAATAATAACTAATAAGGTGTTTCAAACGACTAGTCCACTAAAAGGTTAAGCAAATTTTAAATTGACTCAAATTCATGATCCACTGCATGCGGCCCGTTTTCTGCTTTCTCAACAGCTAATCTGTCACATCTTTCATTATCCGGATTGCCAGCATGACCTTTTACCCAATGAAAGTTTACGTGATACTGCTTTGAAACTATGAGGTATTTCTTCCATAAATCAACGTTTTTCTTTCCTTTAAATCCTTTTTTAACCCAGCCACTTAACCACCCTTTGGTAATTGAATCGATCACATATTTTGAATCACTATAAACATGAACAGGATATTTATTGGTCTTCAAATTTTCAAGAGCAGTAATTACGGCTAATAATTCCATCCTGTTATTAGTGGTTTTTCTAAATCCGGCTGCAATTTCTTTCTTTTTGTCTCCAAAACGCATCACTATTCCATAGCCACCCGGTCCGGGATTCCCTAAAGCTGATCCGTCAGTGTAGATTGTAATCATTAAAAGAAGTTTTTAAATAATTTAATTGAGATAGCTAATAAAATAATCCCAAAAACTTTACGCAATATACTAAATCCTGCCTGACCAATTTTTCTTTCCAACCACCCGCAGGTTTTAAGTACAATAAAAACCAAAATAAGGTTAAGTACTACTCCAACTATAATATTTATTTGAGAAAACTCAGCCCTTAAAGAGATAAGGGTAGTCATTGTACCTGCACCTGCAATAAGGGGAAAGGCTATTGGCACAATAGAAGCACTGGATGCGGAGGTATCTTCATGCTTAAAAATGGTAACGCCTAATACCATCTCTAAACCAATTAAGAACATTACTATAGCTCCTGCAACTGCAAAAGATCCTATATCAATACCAAACAGCTTTAGGATTGACTCTCCTAAAAACAGGAACCCAATCATAATGAGACCCGCCACAATAGTGGCTTTCCCGGATTGCACATGTCCAAGCTTCTTACGTAAGTCTATAACTATAGGTACAGAACCAAGGATGTCTATCACTGAAAAGAGAATCAGAGAGACAGAAATAATTTCTTTAAAATTGAGCATTATTGATGATTTACTTAAAATTCGCGCAAAGGTACAATAAGTAAATGTGGTATCAATGCGCTTTAAAAAAGTCTGCTAGAAATAAAATCAATTGATCGAATTCGGATTGTAATATTGAAGGGAAATTAGCAACTCTAATGCTATTGTACTTAAGATCACCATAACCATTGCCTAAAATTATAGCTCTTTCTTTCGCTTCAGATTTTAACATAGTAATTAATATACCGTCACCAGTTAAGCAGAAAACGGTGTCTGATTGCAGTTCAGGAGACTTGACGTAAAATGAGAGAGCTTTAAAATGAGCAATTTCCTTATCAAATTTTTCCTTTCTTGCTTTTAAATCAGAATGGACTGAATGAATAGAAGCACGTTTTTTAAATGTACGATTTAATAGAAAAATATTGCTAATATTAGGAGTATGATGGGTTTGATTTTTTCTTGTATTACTTAAAATATAGTTGAAAGAGTTGTAAAATTTATTATCGTCAAGTAATTCCGCTCTTTCTACTGCTTTTGGGCTTACGACCATCACAGCTAAACCGGGAGGTAGTCCAAAACACTTTTGAACTGATGCAAACCATATATCACCTAGTTCCCACTTGAGCGCATAACCTGCCATAGATGAGGTGCAATCATAAGCTATTAAAGAATTGGGGAATTGTTGCCGTACTGACTTCTGAAAATGAACAGGAAGAACACTTCCATTAGCCGTCTCATTATGCGTAAATGCTAGTAATTCTGCATCTTTCCTAATCACATTTAAATCAGGCAACTGCTCCACACCAAAAGATTCAGCTGAAGATTTGCCATGTAGTTTTTGAGCATAATCAAACCATTTTTCTCCAAAAGCACCATTGTAGCAGTGGAAACTACATGATTTGATAAATGACTGCGAAATAATTTCCCAGCATTCCGTAGCTGAAGAAACAAAAACAACTTCATAGTCAGCAGGAATGTTAAGCTTTTCTTTAACTAGTTGGACGGTCTCTTTAAACAAGCACATAAAGGCATCTGACCTGTGGTTCATCTCTAAAATACCAGAATTATAGGCTTCCTGAAGGTAATTGCCTATTTGAGGATCTAGTTTGGATGGGCCGGGATAGAAGTTGATCATATGTTTAAAGATTATTCAAAAGTCAGAGATATTCCAAAACTGTTTATGTTTTGCCAATTTTGAAGATATATCTGATTACAAATGTAAATCAAATCGGGAAATTTTTTCATATTACAAATGCTAATCGAAAAGTTATCGTGGGAGTTTACCACAACAATTGCTCACCCATTAAATATTCTTCTTTCTGAAACCATAAAGCAATTGCTTTGGCAAAGTTTGCGGAAACTGCTCTACCTGATCGAATCCTAAAGGTTCGTCTCTTCCATCTTTGGGGATGTAATGTGTCCCAAAAATATAATCCCAAACACTTAAAGTAATCCCATAATTCACTCCGTTTTTTCTAGGTAAATATTTCGCATGGTGCCATATGTGCATTTGCGGATTATTGAAAATATACTTAAATGGTCCTAAGGGCACTCTGATATTAGAATGGTTGAAATGTCCTACAGAAAGTGCAAAAAGATGAACCAGCAAGAATTCCTGTATGCCAAAGCCTATCATAGCCAAAGGAATGTATTCAATCGTTCTATAAACTACAGTTTCCATCCAATGAAAGCGCAGGTGAGCAGCAAAACCCATTTGTTGCACAGAATGATGTACTTTATGAAACTCCCAAAGAAAAGGAACGCGATGTAAAAGTCGATGAACATTCCAGTGAATAAAATCGCGTAATACAAACAAGGTTAATAATTGTGCCCAAACAGGCCATGACTGTATCTCAAAAGCAACTATGTTACTATAACCAAAAATTTGCAAAAAATCGTTAAAAATCTGGACGAATACATTAGAAAAGGCATAATAGCCAACTAACGAGAATAAAAAGAAATTGAAAAACATATAAAAAGCATCAAGCCAGAAATCTTTTCTAATTTTGGGTTGATTCTTCCTCCAAGGGAAAAAAAGCTCTAAAGAATAAAACAGGATGGATATCACGATGAGCCAATAGAAATAGTTTCCCCAATGAGGGTGTAAAATTTCGTTTCCTACATAGCGGGCATAATCCGCCATTGATGCTAAAAATATATCTAAATACTGATCCATTGTTGTTGCAATAACCAAAAATAGCTTACTAAAGTTAGTAACAAAAGTCACAAACTTTTGTTGGAAACCTATTTATTAGAGTAGCAAAGCGCTTATATATCTATTCCATAATAATTGTACTATATATAAGATAAAGCAAAGGCATTTAATAAGAATAAAAAAAGCATCACTACTACGTGATGCTTTTGATATGGGCTTAAAAACAACATAACCATTTATTGCCCTCTAATGATTATGCGCAATTTATATTTGTTTAATTTCTATCTCTTTTTTATTACCTGAATTATTAGCACCCATAGGTATAAATATTTGCAGTTCACTATTTTTATGCACAGCCTCCACGGAGTCCATGTCTACAAACATCGGCAAAGCAACCTTCCTGTAAAACATAGGTACAATTGCTGGCGCCATCTCAGCATTGTGCATATCAAAAGTAGCATATATTTGCATTGAGCGCTGGTCTGAAATCACTTTTAAATGATCAGCAGATACTCCCGGCGCATGCAAATTCACTATAAAACCATCAGCCTTTTGTTCGACTTTCATAGTAATTTGAGCTACTCCTCCGCTCAGAGTATTGAGTTGATCGCCTTGAAATAATAAATTTCTCAGCAATACTTTATCTTTAAGTAAATTCATATTGCTTATATTTTTTTCAAATGGTTACAAACTATGTACCAACACGAATTTCAATAAAAAAGAAGGTCAAAATGACATAAATAGATATTTTGATGTCAAAAGGGCAGTGTGCAATCATTTAGATTTTGTTGCAAATAAATCTCAGTTTCATTTCTGCAGTGATCTATTTCAGAAATTATTTACCTTCATTATTTATCTATATGCATATTTCAAAACACTGAAGTAACATTTGTCAATAATAGGACATTTAAAGGTATCCTTATTTGTACCTTTGCCCTCTTATTAAAAACATGAGACCAAGTATTTCAGTGATTATACCTGCATTTAATGAAGAAAATGCGGTGGGAAAGGTAGTAAACGAGATTCCAAAAGATTGGGTAGACTTAATTATTGTGGTAAACAATGCTTCCACTGATGACACCAGGATTTCCGCAGAAAAGGAAGGTGCAATTGTTATTGACCAGCCAGAAAAAGGCTATGGCAATGCATGCTTAAAAGGCATTGAGTTTTTGACAGAATTGGAAAATAAACCAGATATTGTGGTTTTCCTGGATGCTGATTACTCCGATTACCCGTCAGAATTACCAGATTTAGTGATGCCCATTATGAAAAAAAACTACGACATGGTAATAGGTTCAAGGGCGCTGGGAAATAGGGACAAAGGCTCTATGACTTTCCCTCAAATTTTCGGTAATTGGTTGGCAACAAACCTATTGAAGTTATTTTACAATTATAACTTTACTGATTTAGGGCCATTCCGAGCTATTAAATTTGATCAATTGTTGGCTATCAATATGAAGGACAAAACCTATGGGTGGACAGTAGAAATGCAAGTAAAAGCTGCAAAAAATAAATTAAAGTGCACGGAGGTGCCAGTTAATTACAGAAATAGAATTGGAACTTCTAAGGTATCGGGCACAGTTAAGGGGGCAGTTTCAGCAGGTTATAAAATTCTGTATACAATATTTAAATACTTATAAAAAATGACGTGGGAATATCTCATCATTGCAGTTTACGGAATCAGTTTACTGTTCATTTTCTTTTTCAGTTTAGGTCAACTGCACCTTACCTGGCATTATATAAAATCTAAAAGAAGTCGAAATTTACAAACTGATACTCATGAAACTACTACTATGGCTACCTGGCCGAAAGTATGTATACAACTTCCTATTTACAATGAGAAATATGTAATAAAAGATCTGATTGACAAAGTTTGCAAACTGAACTATCCTGTAAAGCAACTAGAAATACAGGTTTTGGATGACTCAACAGATGAAACCACCGATTTACTAAAGTTAAAAATTGCTGAATGGAAAACTAAAGATATTAATATTTCATTAATCCGAAGACCGGATCGAAAGGGATTTAAGGCAGGAGCACTGCAGTACGGTTTAGATCTTACAGATGCTGAGTTTCTAGCAATTTTTGATGCTGACTTTCTACCCTCTGAAAATTTTCTCAAAGAAACAATTCCACAATTTCAACAAAATAATATAGGAGTTGTACAAACCCGTTGGGGACATACCAACAAGGATTATTCGCTATTGACTAAACTACAGGCTTTTGGTTTAGATGCACATTTTACAATAGAGCAGGTTGGACGCAGCCGAGCCGGTTCATTCATTAATTTTAATGGTACCGCCGGAGTGTGGCGAAAAGAAACAATTATTGACGCTGGTGGCTGGTCTGCAGACACCCTCACAGAAGACCTTGATCTTAGTTACAGAGCACAACTAAAGGGATGGAAATTTCTTTATCGTGAAGATATTGAGTCGCCAGCAGAATTACCAATTATTATGCCAGCCATTAAGTCCCAACAATTTCGCTGGAATAAGGGAGGTGCTGAAACTGCCAGAAAAAATTTCGGTAAAGTGCTTAGATCAAATATCAGTTTCACTAATAAAATACATGCTTTTTTTCATTTATTCAATAGCAGTATATTCATTGCTATATTAACTACAGCAGTATTAAGTATTCCTATGCTATATATTAAAAGTATTCACCCACATTTAGCTTTGCTTTTTCAGATAGGGAGCATTTTTTTATTGGGTTTCTTCTCTATAGGTATATTTTACTGGGTAGCTAACAAACACTTAATGAAAGCCAATCATCAAAAATACTTCTTTAGCACTTTCCCTATTTTCATCACCGTTTCAATGGGTTTATCGTTACATAATGCGCTGGCAGTAGCTGAAGGTTTGCTAGGATTTAAATCCGCATTTATAAGAACTCCTAAGTTTAATTTAGCTAAAAAAGGTGATAGCTGGAAAGGCAATCAGTATGTCACATTGAAATTTAGTCCTCTCACCTTGATGGAGGCATTATTAGCTATTTACTTTGCATTTGGGATTTTTCTCGGGATTTATTTGAGTGATTATGGTTTAATCATTTTTCATTTAATGCTATTTTTAGGTTTTGCCACCGTTTTTTATTATTCTGTTAAACCAAGCTTTAAATAATAAAGAATGGGCAATTTGCACAAAATAGTTTTTATTATTTTTGTAGCACTACTGGTAAGTATTAGTTATTTTACACAAAGGCATCAATCTCTCCTCTTACTAAGCCAGTATAGCATCCTGTTTGGTATATATACATTATTTTCACTTCAGAAAAAGGCATTAACTCTGAAAACGATTATTTTAGCAGGGATTGGATTTCGCTTACTTTTCCTTCTCTTAGAGCCCAATCTATCAGAAGATGTATACCGATTTATCTGGGATGGCAAAATGTGGCTGTCCGGATTGAACGCATACGAGTGGCTTCCTAAAGAAATTTTCCTGCAGAATAAAGATTGGATGAGCAATTTATTCACCCAAATTAATTCACCGGAATACTACACCATTTATCCTCCTGTTAATCAAGTTATATTCTATTTGGCAGCTCTGGCAGATTCAACCACACTAAGCATTACAATTATTCGGGTGTTTATTATAATTGCTGAAATAGGCACATTATTTTTAATTCCGAAAGTGCTCAAGCAATATCAGTTATCTTCGAAAACATTAATATGGTATGCCTTTAATCCTTTAATTTTGATAGAATTAACAGGAAATCTGCATTTCGAGGCATTTGTCATTTTCTTTACCCTACTGTCCATATACTACTTTAATTCCTCAAAATCTGTCAAAAGTGCTATTGCAATGGGCTTAGCCATAGCCTTTAAATTATTGCCACTCATCCTGCTTGCAGCTTATTTTAGAAAAACTTCTCTAAAAAAATGGGTAATATATTCTGCTATTTCATTTTCTGTAGTAACCTTAAGCCTCTTTCCTTTGCTTTTTTCAGATGCTATACAAGGAATTTTAAATAGCTCTGAACTGTATTTTAAAAGTTTTGAATTTAATGCCAGTTTATACTACCTTACAAGAACAATTGGATACGCTATTAAAGGTTATAATATAATTGCTTTTACCGGCCCATTAATGGGTATTTTAAGTTTTACCATGATCATTTTATTTAATCTACTGGCTAGAAAAACAATGGTTTTACCAGAAAGAATGATGTGGACCTGGCTAATATACTGTCTGTTTGCCACCACCTTACATCCATGGTACTGCTTACCTTTACTAACTTTGGGCATCCTATCAGGATATAAATTCCCCATATGGTGGACTTTTCTCATATTCTTCACTTATATTGGGTACACAACCACTGGATTTTCAGAAAATTTATGGGTAACATTTTCGGAATACATCTTGTTATTAATATTCATCGTATTTGAAATATTAAACAGATCAAATCCAATTGCAAACCCAAAAAATATTATTCATCTAACGTGAAAACAATATTGAAAATATTGCTTCTCTCATTTCTAAACTCATTGGTAGCTTGCGGGCAGCAGACTTATGAACAAAAATTAGCTTCCTTATATAAAAACTCAGTGCCAATAATTCAGGCAGCAAGATTTGATTCGCTGAAGCAGCGGCAAGAAGTGCGCATATTAGATACCAGAACAGCTGCAGAATATAATGTAAGCCATATAAAAGGCGCTGATTTTATAGAGTATGATAAATTCAACATTAATGAGTTCAATCAGGCTGATAAAGAAAAACCTATCGTCATCTACTGCTCTGTGGGTTACAGGAGTGAGCGAATTGGAGAGGCTTTGCTTGAAAAAGGCTACAAAAATATTTACAATTTGTACGGAGGTATTTTTCAGTGGAAAAATGAAGGTTTTCCTGTTTATGACTCCGAAGGCGAAGTTACAGACAAAGTACATGCTTATAACTGGCTATGGGGCAAATGGTTAGATGAGGATAAAGCAACAAAGGTTTATGATAAAAAATAGATTACTCATTATATTTATTAAAAACCCTGAACTAGGTAAGTGCAAAACACGCTTAGCAGCAACAGTGGGTGATAAAAAAGCGCTGCAATTTTATAGAAAAATGCTTGAAAAAACCCTTGAAGTAACTACTGAGGTGAGTGCTCATAAAACTATTTTCTATTCTTCGTTTGTTGATAAAAATGATCAGTGGCCTGAAAATGGGGATTTCAGTAAATCTTTACAGAAAGAAGGTGATTTAGGACAGAAAATGAAAGTGGCTTTTGAAGAAGCATTTGAAGCTGGCTATCAATCTATCTGCATCATTGGAAGTGATTGCTACGAATTAGATTCCAGAACTATTGACAAAGCGTTCGAAATCCTTGAAACAAAGGACGCAGTATTGGGACCAAGTACAGATGGTGGCTATTACCTGCTAGGAATGAATCACCTAATTGCTGAAGTATTTTCTAATAAAAATTGGAGTACTAAAACAGTAATTGGTGATACCATTCATGATTTTCAAAGACTTCTGATCAGCTATGGTAAATTACAAGCTTTAACGGATATTGATACAGAAGAAGATTTGAAAACCATGCCTACCGAGGTTGTAGAAAGATTTCTTTTAAATTCTTAAAATTTCCCTGGTTATTGTCTCATATGAAACCAACTCTGCAATTAATAATAATCACTCTATTTTCAGTACATGTATTTTCATGTCAGCCCGCGAAAGAAAATTTTGATATTCTGATTACTCACGCATCAATTGTGGATGTAAAAACAGGAACTATTAAACCAAATCAAGTCATTGGTATTAATGGAGATACTATTCGGCTAATCGCATCAATTAAACAAATAAGTGATTATTCAGGCACCACTTTAATTGATGCTAAAGGTAAATATGTGATGCCAGGCCTGTGGGACAACCATGTACATTTTCGTGGTGGAGATTCGCTGATTCAGGAAAATAAAAACCTGCTTCCTATGTATTTAGCCCATGGTATAACCACTATAAGAGATGCAGGTGGCGATATTACCCCGAGCGTAATGGCCTGGCAAGAAGCTATACGAAAAGGAACTTTGGATGGGCCAACAATATTCACTTCAGGCCCTAAACTGGATGGTAACAAGCCTGCATGGCCTGGTTCTATTGAAGTTTTAAATGAAGATGACATTGATATTGCACTGGATTCTTTAGAGAAAATAGGAGTAGATTATGTAAAAATGTACGATGGAAATCTTAGCAAAGACGCCTTTTATAATATTATAAAGAGCGCAGAACAACGAGGGCTTAAGACCACTGGACATATGCCTTTAACGGCTAATATTCTCACTGCCATTGAATATGGTCTAGATGGAAGTGAACATTTATATTATGTTCTTAAAGCTTGTTCACCGAAGGAAGACAGTCTAACCAATTTGGAAATAGGTTATGGAATGATGTCAGAAATACTGAAGACTTATGATGAAAAACTAGCCAAGGCAGTCTTTAGGAAACTGGCAGAAGAAAAAGTTTACATCACTCCTACCCTTTTTATTGGGAAGACACTGTCTGAAATATTGGAAGTAAACCACCAAGAGGATTCCCTTTTGAAATTTATTGGAGAAGGTATTCAGAAGACATATATGGGGAGGGTGGAAAGCGCCAAACGAGCCAGGAATAGTGGTAGTACAATCAGGCAGGATATGGAGAGCAAGAGCAAGGAAGTAATTGTGCTAATGTTTGACGCAGGTGTTCCCTTACTGGCTGGTTCTGATTGTGGACCTTTCAATTCTTATGTATACCCCGGAGCTTCATTACATGGAGAATTACAAAGTCTGGTTGAAGCCGGTTTGAGCCCTCAGCAAGCATTACAAACGTCCTTCCAAAATGGTGCTGAGTTCTTTGGATTAGAAGATTATTACGGAAGTGTTGAAACAGGGAAAGTTGCTGATGTAGTGCTGCTTAATACAGACCCCTTAAGAACAATCAAATTTGAAAAGAATATAACACATGTAGTTCATAAAGGCAAAGTATATACAGTCAATGAATTAAGGAATCTAATAAAGAACACTACGGAAAATTGAATAATATTAGAACAGTTAAGGCAAGCATTTTCTGTAAAACCGAATAAATATTACTTGGTACAAAAAATCGTTAAGATTATAAATATTGGTGAAATCGGATATTAACAAACGTTTTTCTAAGATGAAATGTAGAGGAAAAATGGTGAATCCAATTATCTTTAATTAAAGACTACTTCAAAGGTTTAATACTTACATTCAAAAAACTTGCCCCCTTCTCAAAGAATATTTTATTGCACAATTATCAGTTAATTTTGAACAGTCATCTAATTAATTGTTTGAAAATGAAACTATTTTTACCATCCCCAATCGTGTTGAAATCCTTCCTACTCATGGTCACTTTCCTGACCTTCTGTAGTTCAATCAAAGCTCAAAATGCTTCTGATTATACTTTTTCATCTGGTAACAGAACTTATACCCCTATAACGGGAGGTACTGTTATATCGAATAATCAAAATCATGACAATGAATTTTTCAATAATAGGAACATTGGTTTCGATTTTAAGTATTTTGGTATAAATTATGCAAATATAGGGGTATCCATTAATGGGTTTGCCAGCTTTAATGATGGGAGCTCTACTACCTATCCCTTATTTAATGGATTAAATAATTCGATAAGTCCATTATCAGGTGACTTGAGGGCTCAGGCTGGATCTGAGTTGCGTATACAAACAATAGGCTCATCTCCCGATAGAGTATGTATAATGCAATGGAAAAATTATAGGTGGAATGGCGAAAATGGTTCATATAATTTCCAATTAAGATTGTACGAAACTTCAAATAAAATTGAATTTCATTATGGTAATTTCAGTCAGCCTAATGGTGAGGCTATTGTGCAAGTAAGTATAAATCAAAATAATACTGATTTTCAAAATAGAGTTGGAGGCGCAGATGGCTGGAATACAGTCAACACATTTAACAATAATAATCGAGGCTCAGGTATTGCAATTAGAAATAATCAACTCCCAACTAATGGATTAATTTTCGCATTTGACCCGCCCTATGCAGATTTAGCAGTGAGCATAGCAGCTAGCACTGCAAATCCATGTATAGGCCAAGAACTAATTTACGAAGTAAGTTTAGCAAATAATGGACCAAACCCAACTCAAAACACAATTGTTAATTTTACTTTACCAGCTGGTCTAACATTTTTAGAGACCAATGCAGAGTCTGGGAACTATAATACTGGAAACGGAAACTGGATAATTAACAATATAAATAATGGTGCCAACACAAAATTAACAGTAAGAGCCTTCGTAAACGCTGATCAGGGCGGTAATAGTATTTTAGCCACAACTGGTATTATTTCCACCACTACGTCTGATCATAATTCTTCTAATAATAATTCTAACATCACAGCTTCTGTAAGTAGTAATAGTATACCTGAAATTTCTACTATAGCCAATCAAACTGTAGGCTATAATCAGGTCTCCGGACCTATTGCTTTTAACATTTCAGATGTAGAAACAGCTTCGGAAGATTTAATTATTTCGCTTTCATCCTCTAACACTACTGTATTGCCGCTTTCAGGATTAGTAATTACTGGGACCGGGGAAAATAGAATTTTAACAATCACCGCCGGATTGAATCAATTTGGTAATTCAGATATTACAATTGAAGTCTCAGATGGTATCTGTTCTAAAATCATCACATTCAACGTAGAAGTGTTTAAACAAAGTTACTCAAATTTTGAAAGAGCTAAAATTGTAGTTGGCCAGGTTGATTTTAACACGATAAATACCAATGCAAGTCAAATTAATGCTCCTGGCTCTAATAGTTCGGCTGTTAGTGCAAAAGGAGTGCTAGCTTTAGGTTCTCAAACCTCAAACAGAGTGCTATTATGGAATTCAGTGCCTGATTCAGATGGAGTGCCAGCAAATGTTGTGGTTGGCCAAAGTAATTTTACAAATACAGCCGTTGCCACTACTAACAATAGATTACGAAATCCAGATGGAGTGGCCTTTAGTCCCGATGGTAACAAATTAATTGTGGCTGATGCCATGAACCATAGAATATTGATTTGGAATACAGTGCCTACTACCAATAATCAGCCAGCTGATATAGTAATTGGACAAACTAACTTTACTACTCGTACTCCTGGTACCAATAGAAATAAATTTGACCGTCCGACTGATGTACAGGTTACCCCTAGTGGCAAAATGATAGTAACTGATAGAAATAACAACAGAATTCTAATATTTAATAAAATCCCTACCACTAATAATGCTAGTGCAGATGTGGTTATCGGTCAGACTAACTTTACAAATGATGGTGCAGCCACAGCTCAAAATAGACTAAGACAGCCATGGAATACATCAATTTCTCCAGATGGAAAGTTATTGATTGCAGATGATATGAATAACAGGGTACTTGTATACAATAGTATCCCCACTTCCAACGGTGCTTCTGCTGATGTAGTAATTGGCCAATCCAATTTTGGAAATAGTGGGTCAGGAATTTCGGCAAATAGACTAAATGGGCCAGGTGTAACAGTATCCCCTTCCGGAGTTTTGGCAATAGCCGATTATCTTAATCATCGCGCATTAATTTTTAATGAAATACCAACTACTAATAATGCCAATGCAGATATTGTGTTAGGACAAAGGAATTTTACTGAAAATGTATCTTTTAATAACGGTGCCGGAGGTTCTGGAGTAGCTACCAATAGAAACATGAGTCAGCCATATGGTATCAATTTTGATTTAAATGAGCGACTTTATATCAATGGTAGAAATATGCACCGAATGATGGTGTTTGGCGAAACTCCAAACCAGGAAGCGGATCTATCTCTATCCTTTGCAAGTGATAATGGTACACCATGTGTGAATGGTTTAGTATCTTATACAGTGAATGTTACCAACAATGGTCCTAATAACGGCACCAATGTTATTGTAACTTCTGCTCTTCCTCATGGCTTTACTCCGATAGAATCTTTATTAACTTCCGGCACTTACAACCAAAACAGTGGATTCTGGACCATTCCATTAATAAGAAGTGGAGAAACTGTCAGTTTGGAAATGAAAGGTACTGTGAATCTAGGTGAAAACCTTAATTCCATTACGGCTTATGCAAGTGTAAGATCGTATAATCAGTTTGATACTGATTTCAGCAATAACTCTGGCACTGTAACTGTGGTAGTAGAAAATAATATGGCCCCAACTATTACAGCTATTAACAATATCATAACTGATTTTAATACAGCCACCGCTTCAATACCTTTTTCGGTTGCAGATACTGAAACAAATGCCGGTGCTTTAACTGTCAGTGCACATTCTTCCAATACCGCCATTATTCCTCATGGAAATGTTGCATTTAGTGGATCAGGGGCTAATAGAAGTGTAATTATTACCCCAATTAACAATCAATTCGGCACAGTAACCATCACGCTTACTGTAGAGGATGGAATTTGCAATTCAAGTGAGTCATTTGATGTAATTGTAGGTAATGTGTGGTTAGGCTATTCAACCGATTGGACAAATGCTGCTAACTGGTCAACCGGAGTACCAAGCACTACCATGAGTGCGTTTGTTCCTGCTGGCCCCGTTGGAGGCAATTATCCGGTGGTTAATTCAAACCAAACTGTTTTTAATTTAGGAATTGAAGCAGGCTCAAGAATTTCTGTTAATACCACCAGAATATTAAATGTATATGGAGATTTTTATAATGATGGCAACCAAACTACTGGAAACGGAATTATTAACATGAGGGGTAGTGCCAGTCAACAATTTAGAGGCATTGCAGGAACGCTTACTGTCAATAATTCAAATGGCGTAGCTTTAAGTGGAAATACAAGCGTGCAAGGAGTTTTAAATTTAACTACAGGGAATCTTAATATTGGTGCAAACACCTTAACTTTAAGAAACCCCATAGCTGGAAGTACAGCTAATTTGAGATCAAATAACACCTCTTCAATCACCATTGAAGGAAGTGCGGCAGCCATAATGATTCCAGCACAAATAAGTCAGCTACGAAACTTAACCCTTAATAACGGAAATGGATTAACTTTAAATGGAAACCTGACACTAGCAGGTAATTTGACATTAAGCACTGGAGGATTAAGAATGAATGACAATGATCTTACCCTTAATGGGAATATTAATTCAACCGGAGGTAGTTTAGTGGGACACGTAAATTCTAACCTTACCATTAGCGGAACTGGAAGCATAGCCAACTTAACTATGTCAGCAACTGATAATTACCTTAACAACTTCGAATTTGACCGAAGTGTAGGAGCTATCACTATTACAAATGATATAAAGATTGCGGGAAGCCTACTGTTGTCGAATGGTATAGTTAAAACAAGCAATGGTGTTATTTGGGTTGAAAACACCGCTTCTAACAGCATTCCATTTTATAGTGAAACAGCGTATGTTAATGGAAAACTAAGAAGATGTGTGAATGCCGGACAATCGTATAACTTTCCAGTGGGTTCAGCCAATCACTTAGAAAACGCTTGGATTCATTTCAGTTCATTATCAGAAGCCACCTGTATTGATGCTGAATTTCTATCTGGAATGAATGGAACTCTCCCAGCCAACTTAGCAGTTGGATCGAATAGAGTTAATGGTATTTTAGACTATGGCTTTTGGAGAATAAAACCTACCAATGTCAACTCAGTTATTGAATACAATATTTCAATTACCTCCCTCGGCCATAATAATGGAGCCATAGAATTTAATCATATTCTGCTAAAACGAGATGATGAAATGCAGGAATGGTCGATTTTAGGAAACCATATGGCAGATAATGAAGGAGGAAGCTATGAAAACCCAATTACTGTCTCAAGAGCAAACTTATTGGGCTTCAGTGATTTCGCTGTAGGAGTTTCTAGTGATGGACCATTACCCATTACACTTACCTACTTTAGAGGCGAAATATCAAATGGTACAGCAGCACTTACCTGGCAAACAGCTACTGAGACGGAGAATGACTTCTTTGAAATCGAAAAATCTATCGATGGAAAAGAATTCAACATGATCGGATTAGTTCAAGGAAATGGAACAAAGCATTCCCCGACAGAATACATTTACTATGACACCGAAAATAATAATGGCAAAACACATTACCGTTTTAAACAAGTTGATTTTGATGGTAATTTTATTTATTCACCAATAGTAATTATTGAATTCAGGGAGAAGGCAGGTAGAATTTCTGTTTATCCTAATCCTGTAAAAGATGTACTTTCAATCCATTTTGAAGATTCAAATATCCTAGGAGCTCAAATAACCATACATGATAATATGGGAAGATTGCTTTTAAATGAAAGCAACTTAATAGAGCACGGAAAAATTATCCTTAATTTGGGAAGACTGCCAGCAGGTTCGTATCAGATGAAGACAGTTTCTCAGACAGCCACAGGACCTGTAATC
Organism: uncultured Cytophagales bacterium; assembly: GCA_963803685.1. Taxonomy (GTDB): domain Bacteria; phylum Bacteroidota; class Bacteroidia; order Cytophagales; family Cyclobacteriaceae; genus Marivirga. Next base: position 3,210,496 of record CAWDNW010000001.1, on the reverse strand, counting down.
AGTCATTCGAAACTAATAAAGAATTAGCATTAAATAAGAGCCCTGAATTGATTCAGGGCTCCCATTCTTACGTATTCGTTGGATACGATGGTATTTGTGAAAAAGATCAATCCGGACAGAGAATAAAATCTGCCTAAAGCTTTAAAATGTTATTCTTATTTACATTTTATAAAAAGGAGCCGAAAGAATTTTATAATATCAAAGCAGAAAACCATCACTATATATATCTAAATTTCAGCAATTTAAAGCCCGGTTGTAATTGAAAACTTAAGGTAATAGTCCTGAAATATTACCTGACTACTAAATTTAAGTCAATTAAATAAATACAGTCATACATCGTTTTAATGTGTTTAAAAGAAGGTATGTAAAGCTTTTGTCTTCAGGATTTAAAAGTTTACCATAAAAAGTTTCATCCTTTTCGGTAATACTTACATGCAATCGGCATCTAACACCTGTCGAAATGCAATTTTAAATATTTTTAGTCTAATTTTGCATTGTATTCTAGTAAAACTAATAGATATGAAATCAATTTATCTAAGATCATTTGTATTAAAGTTAATGGCACTAGTTGTTATACTTTTGGTATTTGTTAATACAATTAAGACACAAAGTAACACTGAGAAATTATCAGAAAATACTGAAAGTACTAATATTGCCTTTATTAAAGAAGACAACCTTGGCAGATAATTTTAAATATATTACTCCCTTTCTCAGCTTAATCTGTCAGAAACAATTGTAGATATTTAGAAGAAACGTCCAAGTGTTTAATTAACTGCTAAAAAACTAAAACCCTATCAACATAAACAAATTCAATGCTATTACCAATTCAATCATTCTCTGCTACTGATACTGCCAGATTTACTGTTTTAATTTAGTCACTTCTTCTTTTATATCCAATACCATCTGAGTTAGCTCTTTCATACTAATATTGTTGCTTGCTTTCGGACCAGCTTCTGGAAATTGTGTGCTAATATATGCTTTAGCTTCCCAAATCTCCAACACTTCTGCTACAGCTAATTCATAAGGTGAATACAAATGATTATCAGACACCAGGTACAAGGTACCCTTCTCCTCTAAATAATTGAAAACTCTTTTATAAACTACTCCTTCCTGCTCGCTTACAATCACATACGTTTTTCCATTTTTAATATCTGAAGGACTTTCCAGATATTGTCCGATGATGATAGTACCCGGTTGAATGGGCAGCATGGAATCTCCGGATATTTCAAAAGCCCGATAGGTTCTGTCTTTAGGGAGATTCGGTAACTGAAACCTGGGTAAATCCTGCAAGTACTCAGGATCAGCGTAGCCATTGGTATAACCAGCAGCTGCCTTTTGAGGGACTAACTCAATATTTTCTCTTTGTTGGCTATCTACTGTTATGGCTAAAACTTTAGCTGATTTTCTTAGCGAGCTGTTTTGTGTTAAGTCCTGAGTTAAAAGATCATCAAGACTTAATTGAAATACTTCTGCAATTTTGAGCAATGTACTAATACGAGGATCTGCCCTTCCCTCTTCATATGAACCGATTTGTGGTCTCTTTACAACCAGAGCGTCTGCCAAATCCTGTTGGGTCCATCCTTTTTGCTTGCGCAGATGCTTAATATTGCTGCTGATCAAATTCACTTTAATTTCTTTATTGAAAGTATAATTGCTGTATTGTGTTACATTCTAAATAATCGCTCTAAGATAAGTAATCCTTTAGTTGGGTTAAATTAAATATGATATTATATAAAAATATCTTCTGCATTTGATGGTAATATCTACAGGCTTCATAATAACTTATTCATCCTACTTGCAATGATTCCCTTCTGTTCAACTGACATAAGTCGTACTTTTTTTAACAAAATCATTTATCCCTAAAAATATTTAATCTATTGGTTAGTGTTACCTGATCTTTTAAGTTAGGATGTACATTATAATTTACACCATTCAAGCGCTGTATAAATCGACCTTCTATGCGCTGCACCACTTCTTTTAAAGTTTCCTTTGGCTCTGCTAAAGCATAGCCATACCAGCTAGTGCCTGTACCTTCTTCAGCCACCTGAAACCGCACCTGGCACTTGCCGGAATGAAGTCTTTTGCTGGATAATTTGATTTTCATTTTCACTTATTTTTCAACTGCGTAAACCTTTACTTTAGCTCACTACCAAACAAAAAGAAGCTCCTATTTCTAAAGTCTTGCTAAATAACTTTAGTTGATAAACCTATTTTATTTAGTATTAATGATGCTCAATTTAGCTAAAAAAATTTAAGTAGCAATATATTTACTAATTTTTTTAGCATACTTTAACTTCTTTTTTTCAGCATATCGCCTCACTTTCTACTACCCTTAGAACTTAGGTGGATACTTTATAAATCTCATTACTAATCTTCATCAGAAGCAGATTAGCCGCACGCTTTAGCAATTGAAGAGGTAGCAATCCGAATAAATAACAATTGCTTACCCTGTATTTATGAAACCGGCACTCGAGCACTGTTCGAACATGAATTGCTCACTAAAAAATTCAAAAATTCAGTTATGGCAAAATCAATTTTATCGGCTAGAACCCCTAAATATTTGGTTTAAAGGCATTAATAACTTAAGCATTCTTCATCCACGTACAAAAATCAAGATAGTTTGATAAAGTCTGTTTATCAGACTATTCTAAGGTGTTTTCGAGGTCAACAAAGTCTCTATAGATAACTATTTCAGCAAAAAGAAGCTGCGAGACCGGTACAAACTCTGTCAAAACAAGTGCAAATTAACAATTTTGAAAGGGTGGAATAAGATGAAATTACCGTAGCTAATTTTACTTAAACTTCTCATCTTTATATTTACATATTCACTTTTCTGATGTAATAATTATTGAATCAATGGTATGAGAACTACATTACTTTTATACGCGCTTCTATTGTCATTGAGCGCATGCTCCCAAAAGCCCACTAACGAAAAAATTAAGGAAATTAGCGGCTTCGTTGGAGATATATCCGCCGATTCTCTATTAGATGATCCTGCCTTTAAGCAATGCAATAAAGGTCATATATTTCAGTATTTCAATGATAGTAATGGGTTGCAGTATGAAGGAGAAAAAGCAGCCATTAATTCTACTTTTCAAGCTTATAACCACGCGGTGGTTTCAGGAGAAAGTGGATTAATAAGGATCAGGTTTGTAGTGAATTGTAAAGGGGAAACCGGACGGTTTAGGCTAATAGCTATGAATCAAAATTATGAGGAAAAGCTTTTCCAAAAATCCATTACTGAGCAATTGATGACAATGACACAATCATTAAAGGGATGGAAACCCAAGTATATAAATGAAAATGAAATTGATTATTACCAATACCTCATTTTTAAAATAGAAAACGCTCAGTTAATTGAAATCATGCCATGAAAACATTCCCTATTATCTTATTTTGTTTTAGTTCATTTCTAAGTTATTCACAACCCAATTGCAATGTTTATTTGTACGAGGGAGACACTGCTCAGTATAAAGCCTGTCAATTTGCAGAAGAAAATGGAGGAGGCTATTATCAATTTGATAGAAGGATGCATGCGGTGTATGACAGCGCTCTTGCTATTTGTGACCGCTTTGCTTATGCTTATAAAGTAAAGTCTGTGGCCTACTTAAAAAGTGGTGATTTTTTAACCTGGAAGAAACTGATTGACAAAGCTGTTTACTATGATCCTGAATTACACTTAGGCTATAGAGGCTGGTGCCGATACCAATTTTTTAGAGATTATGAAGGTGCCATTACAGATATTGAGAATTTAGAAAAGCTAATGCATTATGATATTGGATATTCTGCCAATGGAAATTATCATTTAATGATTGCAAAAGCACTATGCTATATGGAGTTGGGAGAAAAGCAAAAAGCAATTGACGTTATTGAAAATCAATTGAACAAGGATGGTTACGAAGCAGGTCTTTTCGACTATTATCAGTTAGGCGTAACATATTATCAGGTGGGAAATTATGAGAAAGCTTTACATTACTTAACACAACAGAAAAGTCATAAAATATTAGCAGAAACTGAGTACTACCTGGCTAAAATCTACAAAGCTCAGCGGAAGATGAAGGAGTATAGTTTACACAAATCGAATGCTCTGGAGTATTATCAAGCAGACTATAAATTATTTGATGACTATTCTCAACATACCAATAAAGTTTATTATAATGAGTTAAAGAGGGAGTTAGACTAATGATTCTGGAACTGGTATGCACAAATAGTTATTCTAATTATAAGACTTTCACCTTATAAATTACAATTATAAGGTTTTTACCTTATAACTAGCAATTATAAGGTTTTTACCTTATAATTGTGTACAGATGCAAGCAGTTATAACAGGCGATATTATCAATTCTTCAGCTACAAAGAATAGAAACCTGCTCATTGATAAGCTGAAGGAAGAATTTGGGCTATTGGAAAAAAGTAAGTCCAACAGCTTTTCCTTATACAGAGGCGATGCTTTTCAAGGTGTTTGCAATGCGGCAGATGCTTTCCACATCTTCCTCAAAATTAAAGCGCTACTGATCACTCAACAATCGGATGTGAGGATAGCCATAGGAATAGGCCCTATAGAGCACATGAAACAAAACCTGGCCGAATCAGATGGCACGGCATTTCGGCTTTCGGGCCGTACGCTTGACAGCCTGAAGCCTGCCAACCAAAATTTTATGATAAAAACTGTTTCAGATGACTTTAACAAAGAACTGCACCTATCCTGTCAGATGTTGGATATTATGCTCAGCAACTGGACAACAAAAGCTACCGAAGTGTTGTACTATGCTTTGGATAACAAAACCCAATTGGAAATAGCTGAAATATTGAATATATCCCAGTCGGCAGTGCATCAACGTTTACAAACCGCTCATTGGTCTATTATTGAGCTTTTCATGATACGGTATAAAGAAATAGTTAATCAATTATAAGATGGAAATATTCACCAAACTCGTGCTAAGTCATTTAATTACAGATTTTATACTACAGCCCAAACTTTGGGTCAATCATAAATTTGAGTACAAAGGTAAATCAATCTTCCTATACCTACATGGCTTAATTACTGGTGCTTTTGTACTGTTAGTTTTCTGGGACCTACAGTTATGGCCAATTGCAGTATTCATTGCTATCACGCATACCTTTATTGACTGGCTAAAGCTACAATTTACAGATAACACAAAAGCCTTTTTTATAGATCAGGCAGCACATATTGTCATCCTGATTGCCTCGGCACTTTATCTGACTGACACCGACATACAATTAATCGATTTTCAACTTCAGGCGAATGAATTAAAAATCATTACGGCATATCTTTTTATTACTTTTCCAGCTGGTATCATAATAGGCAAACTTACAGAAAGATGGAAAAATGATTCCGTACCCAGCTTAAAGAATGCAGGCCAATGGATAGGAATTACAGAGAGGTTATTGGTCCTGACGCTTGTGTTACTTCAACAATATACTGCAATAGGCTTCATAATTGCGGCAAAGTCCATTTTAAGAACTTCCAGTACCCGAGAAGGCAGGGAGTTTGCTCAATCGGAATACATTTTAATTGGAACTTTACTCAGTTTTGCCTTGGCTATTTTTACAGGCTTGATCTTGAAACATGCACTGATCGTTTGATGATAGACTAGCTTTATTAGCAGATGATTCTCAGCTGAAGTATTCAATGCATTGAAGTAGTAGATATTTGAATTAAAATAATAAGGAATTCATAAAAAAAACAGCCAAGTTCGCTACAAAATTGGCTGATTTAAAATTTCTTCTCTTATCCTCATATTATTAACTTCTCACCCTTTGATAAACTAAATTTTTTCGGTGAATTCTATCATTTAAAAGTCCTGCTAGGAAAGGTGAAAATATGGCAAATACGATTAGCAAGTAATTGAGAAGTGTTTCTTTATTGTTGTTTTTCATCAATGCGTTTTTATTTAAATTTAAAATTAGATTACATTATGGAACGATTTAACCTGGGGAATGTTTAAAATCACACTCCATTTAATGAAACGCTGAAGCGCAAATAACTCAGTTGGCAGCCAACTATTTATCGATCTTATCTTTGAGTTCTATTGAAATCCGGTCTAAAAATTCTTTTTTGATTTTTAGCAGATGGTCGATTTAGCAGATGGTCGACCCAACTGCCAATAAAGAATTGAACCTAACACTGGAAGCATTAAAATCAGCAATATCCACAGTAAGTTTACGTGAGCTTTTCAGTTACGGTAATTTGAATAATATCTATCAATGACCATAGCATTAAGATTAATGGCAAAGCGCCTATCATAATTATTAAACTGCTTTCTATCATTCTTTCAATCTCGTTTGAAACATAATTCTCACACCATTTAAAAAGGTAGGGATTTTTAAAGTACTTTGTTTTGCGCATAGAACAAGTGGCAAGAGTAAACCACCCTTGCTACTTGAAATGAATACTTCACGTAAATAAGTTTTAACGAATCGCTAATCTCACTTGCTTTTTGGTATTACCCTGAACAATCTCTACCATATAAATTCCCGGAATCATCTCCGTTCTGATTGGTAATGCTTTCTGCTGCAATTCCAGGGGATCATGAACTCCTGTATAAAACAATTTACCAGTTACATTATAAATCTTCACGAATACCTTTTGCTCTCCATGAAAGCCAGATAGCCTCAAATTGATATTTTGAGTGCTGGTCGGATTCGGAACCAACATCAAATCCGTTTCTTCCACTCTGTTTACTTTAGCTACAGGACTGTATTCATAATCACCATTATAATCTACCTGCCTCAATCTGTAGTAAGAGTCTCCTGATAGAGGAGAGTAATCTATAAAATCATAATTAGTGGTTTGCTGGCTGGTACCATTACCTTCAACAATCCCAATTACTTCAAAATCCTTACCATCAAATGAACGTTGAACTTCAAAGAAATCATTGTTAAACTCAGAAGCTGTTTGCCATTCCAAATCTACGCTGGTTCTGCTGTTGTTAGCTCTAAAATAAGTAAGTTCTACTGGTAATGGGTTAGCAGGATCAGTGGAACCAATAATAAAAATCTTCTCGCTAAAAGATTGAGCAGAAGTAGATCGAAGACTTCCATTACTCTGGCTACCGGTTATATTTGCTCCGCCTATGTTATCCCATTGCGAGGTTGCCGTATTGAAAACCATCACTTTGAGTTGACCCCTATCAGATGAATTGTTGGCTACATCAGTTTCTGTTCCCCAACTTAATCCTACACTAGAAGCCGTTCCACCACTTGCATTGTCAGAAATAACATAGTACTCTCCTTGTTGCAAGGTTTCTATCGCCCCGTCAGATGTACTCATATCATCCACTATGGTGTTGGTTACAACATTTGCAGCAAAGAATTGTGCCTCCCATGTATAGCCTCCATTTACACCATATAAGGTAGTAGGTCTCCATCTATCAATGCTACCTATTGGAAAAGTGAAATTTGAACCAGCACTTAAAGGTTTAGACACTTTCCCTGTGATATAAGAATTGCTTCTTCCTGATGCTGGAGAAACTGTAGCTGTAGATCCAAGCACAACCGAATTACCGTTTGTTACAATCAAGCCATCCACTAGTTCTAGCCTTCCATTTATCTCAATATCATCAGCAAAAATAACATTTCCTTCGCTTTGGTCTTTTAAAATTCTAACATTTCTGAACGCATTTGTTCCTGAAAAGTCGCCAGTAATTATACTTGATTCAACTGAATTCGCAAAAGCGCTAAAATTCCTGATTTCAAAAAAGGCTTGATTAGCATTAAAATTACTTGAGCCAGCGTTGAATGTCATATTCTTAGCCAATTCGAAGTTGTACCCTAAGCTACCTGCATTTAATGTCCCTCCATTAATAAAGATATTTTGAGCAATTACGGTTCGCCCACCAGATGAACCTCCTCTGTAAAGCCCCCCATTTATCACCAAATCTCCTGATCTAACAAAAAATTCACCTTGTGAGCCACTTGGTACGTTGAGAGTTCCATTGTTTAGAATTACAGAATTTTCTACTAAAATTCTTCTATTTGATGAACCATTCACAGTCGGCCCATCAATTACTAAGTCCTCGCAGATCGTAATATTGTTATTAGGAAAATTTCGATTTCCAGAACCACTTAAAGTTAAGTTTCTTAAAGTATTTACCCCAGAAAGTACATTATAACTGCCAGTTCCGGCATACTCAAGCCCTCCGCCAGCACATGAAAAGAACGTTCCATAATCAGCTGGAGGAAGGGGTGCATTATTGCTATTACTAGTGATCTTTAGATTTCCTGTTCCTTCCAAAACCCCTAGCCTGTGCCCGTCTGTATTATTAATATTTAAGGTGGCACCACTTTCTATAATTGTTCTATACAATTGAACATTTTCTACATTAAAAGTAACTTCGGTTCCAGAAGAAACGATTAAAACAGCTCCACTCGGTGCAACGCCATCAGTAGGCAAACCTTCTACATATGTATTAGTATTATTAACATCTCCAAGAGCTAACTGGGTGGTATAGGTTGCAACTCTATCAGGAATCGCCCTATCATCTCCAGCAAAATAATCTCCTGCGATTCCATTACTACTCACACCATTAAATGCTAAAACAGCAGGGAAATTGATTATATTGCTAGCTTCAACTACTTCGTTGATAGTAAACTTATTAATATCTCGATTGGCGTTATCAAAATCTAGAATTCTAGCAGCAATATAGGTGGCTTCAGTAACAGCTGCATCTTCAGTTAGCACATGTGATTGGTCATAGTTGAATCCTACATCTGCCACAAGCCCATTGATTCCTGAAGACCTGATTGTCCAGTAATATTGCAAAACATTATTTATATCAGATGCGTAAAAATTATCCCCATCATTAATGGTAGGATGAAATTCATTAGCTGGCCTGGCAGAAATGCTCCCAACCGAAGAACCAGATGTACCTCCAGGAATACTAAAGTTAAAAGTGACTGGGGTATAAAACTCCTCGCCTATTGGGAATGTAAAATTAGAACTGAATCCAGATGAGAATATCTTTACAAGCCCATTATCTGAAAATGAGCTATTAGTCTTAACCATATTAGTTTCAGAAAAAGAACCATTAGTTGTGATATTTCCATTTTGTCCTATAGTTACCGCTGAACTTCCAATATTGAAGATCCCTCCGTTCATTCGCAAATCCCCTTCAATAAGATAATTAAAACCATTTGATTCAGGAATAATTACTCCTGCTACATTTCCAATGGTCACTACACCTAAGTTTGAAGTTCCTGCAGTTAGCCTTTGCAATTGTTGCTGAGCTACTCCTGAAAATCTTACACCTTCACCCCCTGCACTAGTCATATCTCCTTCGATCACTGCATTACTCCTTAAATTAATAGTGTTTCCATTATCATTAATTATGCCTGATTCATGACTAAATAAATCGTTAACAATTATTCCATTGTCATCAATATCTAAAACACCATTGTTTAATTTAGTAAACTTAAAGAAGTTAGAAATACTGGTTCCTGAAAGTACCTGGGTTGAAGTGGACGAAAAAGTGGTGGTATTTCCATTTGGAATAAAAGTACCATTATTAGTGAAATTGCTATTAGCGATTAAATCAATTCCATTTGCGTTAAAATTTGATCCTGTGTTAATTAGCAATTCCCCGTTTAGGGTCAAGGTGTTTACTTTTATAATAGCAGTGGGTGCATTATTTCCTGATATCACCAAGCCATTTAAAGGTACATTTGCATTAATCCCAAAGTCTGATTGACCTGCAGGAGTGCTTGAATTCCCTATATAAATTGGTTGTGTAATGTTAAAGCTTGAAGGCAATATGCGTAAAGCAGCTACTGTAGGGGCGCCACTATTTTGTCGCACTAAAGTTAAAGTACCACCTGTATAAGTGAAATTACTTCCTGTATTTTTGATTTCAAACACTCCTCGATCACTGACAGGTGCAGCATTTTGACCAACCACTACAGTTCCACCAGTTTGTCGATAATCTAAAACACCCGCAGTTGTAACTGTATTTCCACGTATTTGCGAACCAACTATTAAAAAACCTGAAGATATATCTATTCTAGCAGAGCCTGAAGAAGAATACTCTATAAAATTATTTCCATTACCTGCTCCTGCTAAATTTACTGTACCCCCATCAATAATTAAACTTCCATCTAAAAATACACCTGTATTATCACCACTTGCATTTACTGTACCAGAAGTCACTTGAAAAACAGCACTTTCCGGGATATTAAAATTATCACCTCCTGTGGTTAGATTCACATTGATTCCCGGACTATTTAATACCAAGGTCCCACGAGTTAAGCTTATAGGTTTAACTATATTATCAGCAGGTGCACCTAAAGTGAAACTGCTATTGAAGGAGAAACCATTAGATTTACTATTTTTGTTCATGACTATCTGATATAAATCAAGAACATTACCACCAGCTCTGGTATAGTTTGCATTTTGATCACCAACAAACTCCAAAATAGCATTATTAGCAGCTCCTAAACCATTAAATAAATCAATTGTTGTACCCGCAGACTGCACTATGGATCCTCCTAACTGCAATTTATGGATTAAGGAGGAAGGCGAATTATTCAAAACTCTTATTCTGTCGTTGGTGTTTGTAATTATGTCTCCGTTAATTCTAATCGTTCTATTGCTACCAGTACTTGAAAATTCAAGAGTTTGGTCACCATTGTTAATAGTAAAGTCTAAATTTCTGTTAACCACTATATTCCCCTGGATACCATCATTCAGTCTCAATATGGCATCTTGCCTCAAGACGAGATCTCTCTTGACTTCTATATCCTGTGCTATCATCAGCACTCTATTATTCCCACCATCTCCTTTGATATGTAAGTTCGGATAAACTGTTGGAAAAGTGCTGGGTAGTCTTACTACTCTATCGTTACTGAACATCAGATCATAATCATATCTACTCCCTACTTCATTAGCAAACAAACCAAAATCACCTGAAATATTAGCTACTCTAGCAACTGAAGTATTTGGATTAGTTGAGCATGGAGCACAATTTACTTCCACATTGAATGAACCTTCTCCTTCAACAGTACCAAAACTTACATTAATGGCAGGGTCATCATTTATGATTAATTGCGGTGTAAATGATTGGTCTCGAGGAACCACTACTCCATTACTATTTTCAACCTCATTAGCAAATACTAGCTTAGCAACCTCTGTGTTACTGTCAATAAAATACCAATGGGACCTCTGTCCGTTATCGGTGGTTGAATTTGAATTCTGTAAACCAAAGCCTAAAATAGCAATATCTCCAGCTTGTGGAAAGCTTCCTGCATTTGTGGCTGAATAATGTCCAACTGTTGACCATCTATTATTCTGATTCCATGCCTGACCTGTAGAATTATATGGCCCTCTAGAGTAATATACTCGTGGTGCTCCAACAAACCTTCCACTTTGGCCAGCTGTATAGCTTGCATTTTCAACAGCGAACCCGGTACCGGATGGACCGTCAAATGTAATCCTATTAGTTGAAGCATTCACTCCACCTGTTTCGAAGCTTCTGGTATAAGGAACCACTTCTAAAACCTTTCCTGCTACAAAACTTCCTTCATTTGTAGATCCATCCACGTCATTTTGATTATAATCGAAATTATAAACGACATTGGGAACAGTAGTAAAATCTTCATGGTTTACTCTCCAGTAGTAAGAAAGTATATCTCCTCCAGAACTTAACGTAGTTGCCAAGATCCTATCTACGGGACGAATAGTTATAAAACCACCATCTGATATACTAGATATAGTAGCTCTAGCTGGTGTATACTTTGATGCAGGATTTGCTCCAGTTAGTCCAATCCCCATTTGAAAAGTATATGTTCTGTTAACTCTCACAGCTAAAGTTAGCCCACCGTCAGAAGGCTGTCCGTTAGTCACTATCATGTTGGTTAAACTACCCGCTGATACGGCATCCGGCGGGTTCTCATTGTAATATAAAACCCTTAAATTGTTATCCTGAATGTTAAACCTTCCATTGTTATGTTGTAAATACTGTATAGTTAAGTCACTATTTAGATTTACAATGTTGTTTTGCATAAAGAATTTCAGGTTACCTATTACAGCAGTATCAGAAGTAATCAGCACAATATTAGTGGGAGTACCTTGGTTTGATGCCAGTTTCAATTGATCGTTATTTCCATTTGCGTTATCATCAACATCATTAGCCCCACCTGGTCCTATTGCCTCATTGTAAACTGTTAGCACGTCATAATTAAGCAGTGTGTCACAATTAGCTAATATACTATGCACACCCTGATCTAAGGTACCGCTCAATAATTTAAAGGCTTCACCATCAACTCTAAACAGATTATTTCTAAAACTTCTTAAATTATTTCCTGTTTTATTAGATTGTAAAGTAACAACCTTACCATGTGGCTTATTAATAGTAAGATTATAAAATTGCTGTACTTCATTTGCACCGCCCCCTCCATTTATATTTAATAATGCTATTTTTGAATTATCTATACCATTCAATGTAAGCGTGTTAGGCTTTGATTCAGCAAAAACATATTCAGCACCAGAACTAACTGTGAAATCGCTCCCAACCTTTACATCATTTCCATTATGATCAAAAGTAATATCTGGACCAATAAAGAAATCATTGAGAACCACCAAATCTGGGTTCGTTATTGTAACCCCACCGGAAGTACTAGTGATTAAATCAATTTCTCCAGCATCTCCTGCCTGATCTTTTCGCAAAGTTAAATTCCAAAAGGGAGCCGTAGAGGCGATGGTTCCAGTGTTTCCATTCCTATTTTCGACTGTGACTGTTCCACCTGTCACATTAAAGTTCCCAGGTTTGCTATTAATAAATATAGCATCTCCCCTGTTTCCATAAACTGTAAGATTACCTCCACTCATATTAAATACGGCTTCCGGAATATCTAAACTAAACAAATCATAAGTACCACTTACTTCCCCAGGAACTCCTTCATTAGCTCTCACTAAAACATCCCCACCTGTTTGGGTGTAAGAGTAAGTACTATTCCCCGACTGGGCAGATCTAAACTGCGAAACATTTACTGTTCCTCCTTCAATTAGTACTTCCCCTGCTGAGGCATTCCAAAATATGAAACCAGCACTACCTCTGGTTCCAAATAGGCCATCACTAATTCTAAATTTACCATATAAAGACAGAGCCTGATTACCTCCACCACCATTTATTCCTGTAGCGCCCACCGGTACTTGTGCCGCAACATCAGCAGTGGTATAAACAGATACATTAGGACCATCAATCCACAACCCAGCATTTGCTCCAATAGGATAGTCACCATTACCTCCATTTTGGCTCCCTTCAGATAAGGTTGAAATTGTCAAATTTCCTGATAAATGTAAGGTCCCATTGTATATCCAAAGCGCTTTTCTCACTTCTGGATTTTCATCTGTAAAACCACCATTACTTATTCTACCAACAGAATTGGGACCAAATAATTGGAAATTAGAAATATTATTTGAATTTATTTCTAATTCAAAAGTTGGATCAATCCCTTTGTCTATTATCAAATTATAGAAATGAGTTATGCCAAATAAAGAAGCAGTATTATTAGTAGCACCACCAAATGTAACTGTAGCAGCTCCATTTGAAGTAAACTCATTATAAACAGGCGCTGATTGATTTGTAAATCTGGCAGTTCCCTGATTTGTGAAATTACCGTTGAAGGTAACCTGATGAAAAATATCATGATATAATCCTGTAGCAGGCATGACATTACCTGCTATTGAGAATGTACCTCTGGTATTTCCTAAACCTACAGTCATTGAACCGTTTGCATCAATCAACACATCTCCGTTTACTTGCAAAGATTTAACCAAGGGACTTGTATCATCGTTTATCTGCAATACCCCTCTGCTTACCGTCAAGTCGCCATTTAAGAGTAAGTCGCTCATAAGAACCAACTCGTTAGTTGAGTTGCTCAAAGATACTATCACATTATTGAAAGTTCTCTCATCTGTAATTGTTAATCCAGTCCCGAAATACTCTACAGTTCCTCCAATAAAATTGTCTGAAAAATCAGCAGTACTTCCTGCTGGAAAATTTCCAATTCCGGCTGCCCCAGATAGTCTTATTAAACCAATACCTGAAATCTCATTAAAGTTGTGTCCGTTTGTACCCGCAATGTTTAAAGTACCAATTACCTCTATATTTGCCACAGTCCTATCATTATCTACCATGGTAACTGTAGTGCCATTATTAATTACAACCTGATCAGTTGCATCAGGCAATTCAGCTAAAGGATTATTTGCAGCTGGAAAAGCTGAACCGTCTAGTGTCCATACAGTAGGGTCAGTCCAATTGCCTGTTTTTCGGGAATACCAAATCTGATTTGGACTACCAAGGATAGGGCTATCTGTATTGTTTAAGGTTCCCAAAGTGTAGGTACCATCAACTAAATTTGCATCTGTTACATTAAACACAATTTTGCTACCTGCAACTGACTTATTAGTATTTGCTACAGGTACCTGTTCAAAAGTTCCGGCAACATTTCTCAAGAGAACATAATTATCTTTATTTCCTGCTGGGTATTGTCCTCCGATTCCTTCAATAAAATCAAAAGATATGGAGGCACCCAAGGTGCCAGCTGTTGTTTTGTCTACAAACCAAGCTTTACCCCATCGTGCCTCTACGCCAGTACCAAGCGAGGAAAAGCTAACCGAATTTGCAGCGTTGTCTTCACCCACCAATATAAATTCCCCATTTGCATCTAACGATGAAGTGGCATTAAGGTAGAAACCTTTAACGGAGCTTTCTGTGGCTCTTTCACTATTATCCTGACCAATTCCTGTAACTCCAAAATCAAAGTTACCATTACCAGGCGTGTCACCAGCATATAAATCATTTCCATCCATGCCTAAAGCATATTTAGATGAGAGATGATTTTGAAGAATCTTTATTTGAGGATCAGACAATGCATCAGAATAAATAATCATTTCTGCCACTTCAATATTGCTAAATTCGTTTAGAAATCTACCAATAGCTGCATCTGGAAAAGCTGAAAGCTGTGCATTATTGTTTCTGGTGCTTATTACTGACCCGTTCTGATAAATCACTCTATTTAATGTAGGTAAAGTAGAATTTAGTTTAAAAGAGAAAACTCCAAAATTAGGAGTTGTTGCATTAGCTAAACTTCCCGTGCCCCCTGTATAATTACCATTGTGGTCATTTCCATATTGATGTGAGTGAAGTGCTCCATTATTAAAATAAGGATGTAGATTTTGGTTAGTGTTATTGGCACTACCACCCATAATCACTTGTCTTCCGTTAGATTTACGGCTTCCTACCAAAATAATAGTATAATCAGTACCAACTAGCATATTCCCATCAAAAGCCAGGAAGTCATCGGTTCCATCAAAACTTACTGAAGCAAAGTTGTAGTTTGCATCTGATGCACTTTTAAAAGTAGGCCTTGCTGCTCCCACTTGTGAAAGATTATTGCCATTGCCTGACTTATCTGACCAGGCAGATACAGGAGTGTTGTTGGTCAATGCCAAATCAGCTGCATCCAGCCACATCTCCATTTTAGGTTGGCCATTAGCACCTGACGTATTGCCAATACCTGCTGGGCCTGTTTGAGCTAATCCTGAGAGACCAAAAAAGCTAAAGATCAAAAATGTGACAAAGGTTGAAAAGCTAATTTTGTAAAATTTATCCATACTGAGCAAATTTATCATTTTTTACCGCTACAAATATACTTTTGAAAATCTATTAAAAAACAAAAGAAAGGTACATTTATTCAATTTAATCGTTTAACGTTACAATTTATTCTTTAAAACTATATAGTCTTATCGATTAGGTTAATTTAAAACATTGTTAATCAACATATTGTAAAATTTAGTCTTTAGAACAGAGACAATATCAATTTTTTACTTTCACCCCCATATGATGTAATTGTAATTAAATCAGAATAAAATTTTCCGTATTTATTGAGAGCAGCGGATAAGTCCAAAATCTAAATTTAGCTTATCGGCCTGTTTTTAGCTATTATTTAAATTTATTACATCCGTTTAAGTGATAAAATTAGTTATAACACTACTGGCAGAATATTATAAAATCTTTATCTGCTAAGAAATACTATTGGGATGAGAAGACAAGATATATTTTGACCTAACTAGATTTAATATTAATCAATGTTGGAGAAAGGTTGCAAAATTAAGTGAAGCAAATATCCTGAATGCATTCTGCGAACTCTTACCTTTTTGTAAGAACTGTGAAGTATTCCGGCTTCCTTCTGTTAAAGTCTGTAAATGACTGATAAACATGAGCAACTTCTAGTAGTTTACCTTCCTCATAGTAATTCCCTACGATACTAAAGCTGGTGGGAGAACTTTCGTCATTATAACCATTGGGTAAAACTACAGTTGGGTGTCCAGTCAAATTAGTTAGTAAAAGTTGATTTCCTGCAAAAGATGGTACTATTACCGCATCGAACTGCTTGATCCAATTATTGTAATCCTGAATCAGTTTTGTCCGTAATCTGTTGGCATTAATATATTCTACTGCGGGTATCAGACGATTGGCTCTGAATGTATTGGGCCAAGCATTTTTGCCCTGCCAAACCATCTTATCATCTTCGTTATTTAAAGTTAAATCATTAAAAGCTGCAGCAGCCTCTGTTGTTAAAATTAGAGACAAAGCCCCTACCGGAATATCTGTTTTAAACCAATCGATAGCTTCTAATACATAACCTTGTTTTTCAAATTCAGCCAACATTATTGAATCATTGAACTTATTTCTTGAATTACTGAATAAATCCTTTGCGTAGGCAATTTTGAGCTTTCTTTGTTGTGGTTGATACTGAAAGTCATAATCTATAGAATAAGGATCTTTTTCATCTTTGCCATGTATTACTGAAAAAACGATAGCAGCGTCTTCAGCTGATCTGCAAATAGGACCTAGTTTATCCATACTCCAGCTTAAAGCCATCGCTCCATGTCTACTTATTCCTCCAAAAGTAGGCCTCAAGCCAGTGGCTCCACACCTTGTAGAAGGAGAAACAATGCTTCCCAATGTTTCAGATCCAATAGAAAAAGCAACTAATCCTGCCACTGTAGCCGAAGCGGGGCCTGCAGATGAACCGCTGCTGCCCTGCAATAAATTCCATGGATTTTTGGTAACACCATCAAACCAAATATCACCATATGCCAAGGCTCCCAGTGTTAATTTAGCAATTAAAATGGCTCCACTATCTTCCATTTTTTTCACAATTGTAGCAGTTTCATCAATCGTTTGGTCTTTGTAAGGAGTGGCTCCCCAGGTCGTTTTATAACCTTCAACTGATAATAAATCTTTCACCCCATAAGGAATTCCATGTAAATAGCCTTTATAATTTCCATTTTTAATTTCCTCGGTGGCTTTTTTAGCTTGTTGCAAAGCTAAGTCCTCAGTAATCGTAACAACACTTTTAAGCGTATCGTCATACTTCTTTATGCGATCGATATAAATTTTAGTAAGTTGCAAAGGAGTTACTTTCTGTTTTTCCAAAAGCCATGCTAAATCTTCTATAGGATAAAACACCAATTCCTCTAAGTTTTGAGGTAATATAACTTCTGACTGCTTTATTAGTACCTGATCTTTTCCTGTAAATTCGGGTGGGTATATATTAGAGGGTGAGAAAATATTAGCAGGATAGACATCATTTGTAATATTAGCTTTTCGAATTGCAGCAAAAGAGGATTGGAAACCTTCTACCTGCTCTTTTAAAGAATCAATCTCAGCTTCGGAGTAGCTTAAACCTAAAGTTTTTAAAGTTGAGATAAGATGTTCCTTTTTAATATCTTTTAAATCCCGGGCCAAAAAACCTACAATAAATACAGCTCCTGCTATAATTGCTACTATCAATTTTATTTTCATATCACTGTAGTTTTTAAAAAAAAAAGTTTCTCCTCCAGAATAAAATAATTACTTTTTCTAAAAATGAGAGGTAATATTAATTTTTTTACATCTGAAATCCTATTAAAATAATTATATAAACCTAAAATAAAGACAAACCATTTGATTTAAATGATGAATGGCTAGTCATACTATTTTACTATACTTATGATAGTTTAGCATTTTATCATAACTTCCAACCATTATTTTAAAGTCGGGATATGTTTTAATAGCTAGAAAAAATCAGCAATTTTAATTTAATAAATAAAAAAATTAGCACATGAGGATTATATTTCTACTCATCATCATTGTTTTACCATTTCATGTATTTGCTCAGGAAGAAGAACCTGTAATTAATACAGACAGGCCTGGTTTTTCTGATGCCTCGCGCACAGTACCAAAAGGCTATTTTCAAATTGAAAATGGATTCCTTTTTCAAACTGAAAACACAGGTGGGCTAGGCAAAAGGCAATTAATTAATTTTAATAGCTCATTGCTAAAATATGGCATTATTGATGGATTAGAAATAAGGTTAAATCAAAGCATACTCGCCGAGAGGTTATTTGAAAATAATGAGCCCACCGAATTAGGGTGGCAAAATGGACTGGCTCCGCTTGTATTAGGAGTGAAATTTAATTTATTTGAAGAAAAAGGGCTATTACCTGAAATGGCTTTTGTAACAGATTACACTTTTGCCAAAAATGAAGGGTATTTTCAAAATAGCAATGGTGCACTAAGATTTAATTTAATTGCACTGCATCATTTAAATCCAGATTGGATTTTCACCTATAATATTGGGTTAACCAGTACTTTAGGAACTAATAACCCTACTTTTACCTATACTATCAAAACAGCGTATTCACTAAATAACATTACTCCCTATCTGGAAGTATATGGTTTTAGATCACGGATCAATATCCCTTTTAACTATATAAATGGAGGCGTTTCCTATTTATTAAATAACGCTCTGCAATTAGATTTCCATGCAGGGATAGATATTGTTGAATTGTTTGATGAGAACATTTTATATGATCAGAGTTTTATCAGTCTTGGATTAAGCTATATGCTGCAAGTAAAAAAATAATGCTGCTTTCAAATTTTCATAACAAATATGCTTTTGAGGCAGGCTGCGATGAAGTAGGCCGTGGTTGTCTAGCTGGACCGGTAGTGGCTGCAAGTGTAATTTTGCCAGTTAATTTCACTCACCCTTATTTAACGGATTCTAAAAAATTAAATGCAAAAAAGAGGGCAAATTTAGCTCAAGAAATTAAGGAATCATCTATTGCCTGGGCCATTGCCTCCTGCTCTCCTGAAGAAATAGATGAAGTAAACATTTTAAATGCATCTTTTTTAGCTATGCATAGAGCAATTAAAAAATTAAGTCAAATGCCTGACTTTCTACTTATTGATGGAAATAGATTTACTCCTTACGTAGACATAGATCATGCCTGCATTGTTAAGGGAGATAGCAAATACTTTAGCATTGCAGCTGCTTCTATTTTAGCTAAAGAATTTCGGGACAACTTAATGCGAGAATTAGCAATTAAGCACCCATACTATGGCTGGGAACAAAATGTAGGATACCCCACTAAGCTTCATAAAGCAGGCATATCTGAATTTGGTATTTGTGAGTGGCATAGAAAGTCCTTTAAGTTAGAAGATAAGCAGATGCAATTACTAAAAACATGAAAAAGTACAAAGTCGGCTGTGTGCAAGCTACTCCTTCTCTTTTCAACAAAGAGAAAACAATGCTTATTGTTGAAAAGTGGATCCAAAAAGCACATATGGAAAATGTTAAGCTACTGGTCTTTCCGGAAAGTTTTATTCCCGCTTACTCTGCAGGCTTAGGTTTTGGAACTGTGGTAGGGAGCAGAACAGAAGCTGGACGTAGTCAATTTCTCGAATACCACTATAATAGCATTGAAATACCGGGAATTGAAACAAACCAAATAGCAAAATGGGCTAAACACTACAATATGTTCATCTCCATCGGAGTAACTGAAAAAGATGCTACAAGTGGTACATTATATTGTACCCTTCTATATTTTTCAAATACTGGAATATTGATCGGGAAACATAGAAAGCTTAAACCAACTGCTGCAGAAAGACTAATTTGGGGTGAAGGAGATGGTAGCACGTTAAGCACATTTGACACTGACTTAGGCAAAATTGGTGGATTAATCTGCTGGGAAAATTATATGCCTTTGGCACGTATGGCGATGTACCAAAAAGGTGTTCAAGTTTACATTGCTCCTACAGCTGACGCCAGAGACACCTGGAACAGCTCTATGATTCATATAGCAACTGAAGGACGCTGTTTTGTGATTGGCTGTAATCAGTTCTTCACTAAAAGTGACTATCCAACTTATTTACAAAAAGAACTAGCCTCCGACAGACCGGAAATACTTTCAAGAGGTGGTAGCGTAATTGTTTCTCCTATGGGAAAGGTACTAGCTGGTCCTTTGTACAATGAAGAAGGGCTATTGACTGCTGAAATAGATCTTGATGAAATTACAAAAAGTAAGATGGATTTTGATCCGATAGGTCATTATTCAAGAAATGATGTCTTTAAGTTCACAATTGAGGACCAACCAGAAATAAAAACTTTAAGGAGTAAGTATAAGTCCTTCTTAATTTAATGTATATGAAGGACTTATTACTTTAGCAAGGGAGCTTATTCTGCAATTGCAGCTGAAGAAATAGCGAGCTCTCCAATCTTAATTCCGGCCTCTCTTTCTGCTAAATTATCAAAATTGTAATGGATTCCTCCGTAAACTCGTGAAATACCAGCTTCGTGATACATTCTTATTAAGTTATCCTGCTCTGCAGGAAAATAATGACCAAGTACTGTTCCTGCTGATGCTGAAAAAGTAGAATGACCCGATACATAAGAAGGGAAATTTGGTATACCTGTTGCAATAGTAATTTGAGGATCTATTTGAGAAGGTCTGGGAAAGTAGTATTTATACTTGGAGCACCATGCTAAGATCCCTGCGTCCATCATCGCCCTATTCATTACGGAAAAAATTTGAGCTGCTCGCACTTCGCTAAATTGTTTCTTCACAATTAAGTCTTTTGCAATTCTGTTCCAATGGCCAGGAGGAGTTGAAGTACCTCCACCATCTGCCCAAAAGTCTGCAATTCGCCATTGCTCTCTGGTTCTGTTGTCACAAATATTTCTAACATATGCTATATCTTCTTTAAATTCAGTACTACCTATGGCCGGCGGTGGTGGTAGTGTTGCATTATAGACTGAAGTAGAATCGAACCAGGTTTTCACTACGCTATAAAAGGGAACCATTGGTTTACGCAAAGGGGTTTCAATACATTTCCAGGGTTCACTAACCTGATTGGCAATATCAAAATATACTAGATGTTTATCATCAGGGTCATTTGCTTCACTCATCCTATCTGATTTGGCATAATTAATAACTTGCTTAGCTACAACTTCTCCAATCTTTATACCAGCCAAATTATCACTTTCCGTATTAGCACCTGCCCATTTCCTGCTCTCGATATGTTCTTCCGCTAACGCATTCAGGTATTCTGCCTCCAAAGGGAATAAGTAACTTAATAACTCTTGAGAAACTTTGGCTACCACCGCATGCTCTGAAGGATAAGAAGGAAGATCACTTTCAAATAACACATCAATCTCCTGTTCATAATTTACTGGGGACATGCGCTCAAATTCATATTTATAAATCCATGTATTTATTAGGGCATCTTGCTGAGCTACACTTAATAATGCATAGGATCTTGCTGCAAAGGGCGGATGTGCAAATGGTTTTAAAGGATCAATAGATTGCCCAACCCGGGGTGCTACATTATACTTACTTACCAATTCCTGTGCAATTTCATTCCAACGTACAACCGCACCTGCAGACCAAAATTCTGCTTTTCTTGTTTGATCAGCAGTTCTTCCATTAGTAAGTCTCACTAATTCAGAGAGCTCGTTATGATATTCAGATGAACTCGCATCCGTTGCAGGTTCCATATTAATCAGGCTCTGATAATCCGCATTAAGTACAGTGGCCCAATCAACTGCCTCAGCATCAATACTAACAGGATTTAATATTGGTAGCCGCTCTACTTCGGGAAGATTTTCCTGACAAGCTAAAGCCATCACTAGTATAATTCCGTTTGCTATATATTTATAAAACTGCTTCATTTCTATTTGCATTTATTTTAAAACTGAAAGTTTATATACTAAACCAGCACTAATTCGGGTTGCTTTACCAACATTTTTACCTGACAAGGTAAAACCCATTCCTGTGCTAATACCTAAGTTATTCACAAATGGTAAAGTAGAATATAAGTTAAAACCTGATCTTAAAAAGGAAATTGAGTTACCTGGAAAAGGAACACCAGGGCCTATATTGGTGCCACTTCTGGCAGTTTGCTTACTTAACCAGAAATCGGCATATATAAATTTAACATTCCCTCCAATTCTGGTAGTAAAATCGAAGGCATCGGGAACGCTTACCTCATACCCCCGATCGGTGTAAACATTATAATTTTGTATGTAGCCTCCTTGAGCCATAAAGAATAAACCTATGGGTAGTCGATGTTGCACTATAACTCTAAAATCTGTCCTGTTTGCCTGGTGCCCAATAGCTATTGGTGCATCTGGAATATATTGGCTGATGGGAGTGCTATAACCCAAACCTGCAAGAATTGATAAATACCCTGCACTTCCAAAGTCATTCTGAAAAATCCTGCCCTTAAGAAAAATGCTTAAATCCTGAAAATCGCTTTGAGAACTCCAAAATCCTGCAGATGGTTTGGCTGTGATATAAGGTACATTGACAACTACATTTAGATAGTCAGTAATGCCACCGATTATGTATAAGCTTGCGCTTTTAGTAGTAATAGTCCCTAAATTAGCATTTTGTGTTTTGACCTCGCCTACATAATAACTGCCATATTTTTCATTACTAAAGCTTAAGGCAGAAACAAGGTCTCCTTTCTTTTGCATAAAACCATCTAGCATAAGGCCTTGTGCATAATTATATGATGCATAGCAAATTAGCATCATCAATAAGAAATTTTTTTTCATTGTGAAATAGTTTGATATTAGATAAATAAAAGCTCCTAAACCCTATCAGGGAATAAGTTTATTAGGAGAAATATAAAATCAGACTTTAAAAATTGGAGGGGGTAATGTGATGGAAGAATCTATGGACTCATAAAATTCTGTGTAAATGGATAGATGTGCAATATTCAAGGATTGAGGTTCTCTCAACCGAATTGCGCCTTGAAAAGGAAGAAAGGTAGGGTAAAAAGAATAGAACATATGGGGGTTTGTGCTATTCTGCAGGTCTGCTAAACTTAACTCACTTACCTGCAATAATAAATTGCTTTCCTCTTGGTTTATTACAAAATTAGTAGTTTCGCCACTTATTTCTTCAGAGAAAATGAAAGGAGCACCATAGCCCATTCTAACATAACTAGCTGGATCTATCTCATAAATACTAGAATTTATGCTTAGATTATACTTATCCTGTAAATGATTGGCGAGTAATTTCTCTTTAACTGTCATTGTAGTTTTTACCACGATAGCGTCCAAAAAACTAATTGTAAACAAACTTCCCATCCATTGAAAAGCTAAAATTACAATCAAAAAGAAAACTACAAATTTCTTCACCTAAGTATTAATAGTAAATATACTTATGAATATAATTGATTATTTATAACTTTCCAACTACTGTTTAGAATTATTTAAAGTTGACTCTATCGGTTTGCTACTATTGAAACCTTGCAGCCATTAACAAACTCAATTCTTTATATTTTAAATTAAATTTCTTAGCAATATGCATGTTGGTTAAACCTCCTTTGTAGGTATACACACCTTTCATAAACCATGAATTATTGAAAATCATTTCTTCAATACCTCCAGCATCAGAAGCATGCAACAGCATTGGAGTTAAAATATTGCTGATGGCGGTACTTGCTGTTCTGGCTACTCTGGAAGCAATATTAGGAACACAGTAGTGAATCACGTCAAATTTCCTGAAGGTAGGATTATCATGAGTAGTCACTTCAGACGTTTCTATACAGCCTCCCTGGTCAATAGTGACATCAATAATAACCGCATTTTTCTGCATATTCATTACCATTTCTTCAGTTATTATACACCTATTCCGACCCTTTTCTGCTCTAATTGCACCAATTACCACATCTGCCTCCATTAGAGATTCACTTAACATGACTGTATCTAAAGTGCTTGTATGTACTGGACGACCCAAAGCATGCTTTATCCTTCTCAATTTATAAAGCTGATTATCGTAAATTTCTATATTAGCCCCTAATCCCAAAGCTGCACGAGCAGCATACTCCCCTACTGTTCCAGCACCTAAAATAACCACCTTAGTTGGTTTCACTCCTGTAATTCCTCCCAAAATGATGCCTTTTCCATCATTTAAGTTATTCAGTAATTCCGTTGCTATATGGATAGCTGAAATACCTGCTATTTCACTCATAGCTCTAACAACAGGCATCCCCCCCACCTTATCTTCGACTAATTCAACACCTACGGCATTAATTTTTTTATGGTTTAATGCTTCAAAATATTCCTTACTAAGCTGACCGATCTGTAATGCCGATATTAAGAACTTTCCAGGCTTGAAATATTCAATTTCTTTAAGGGTTGGCGGCTCAATTTTTACAACTAATTGCGCTTCAAATGCTTCTTTGGCTGAATATACTATGTGGGCTCCAGCATCACTATATTCATTATCAGGAAAATTACAACTTTCTCCCATGCCACTTTCAACTATTACTTCGTGCCCATTATTAGTTAATAAAGCAACAGCACCTGGTGTAAGAGGTACTCTCATTTCCTGCAAAGAAACCTCGTTGGGAATACCTATTTGAAGAGAATTATTTCTTTTCTCAACAGCTAATAATTCTTCCTGGGGATACAATGCAGACTTCCGCGCTAGCATTTCAAAACCTTTTCGAGATATCTCTTCAGCCATTTTTTTCAACTTTTATAACTCTTCTATTTTCAGCAGATGTGTTACTTATATTTACCTTCAGGAAAGTATCGGGAATTAAATTAGGAATCATCTCAGGCCACTCAATTAAGCAAAGCTTACCTGAATAAAAGTAATCTTCTGCACCAATATCAAAAGCTTCCATTTCATTTTGTATGCGATAAAAATCAAAATGATACAGCGTACCTATTTTGGTAGAGTGATATTCATTTACAATAGCAAAAGTAGGGCTACTTACATGATCAGCCACTCCCAAATACTTACATAAGTATTTAATGAAAGTTGTTTTACCTGCCCCCATTTCTGCTTGGAACAACCAAATGTTACATTCCTTTCCAAAGTGGTAAACTTCTTCAGAAACCTGTGGTAAATCAACTAACTTTACTTCTTCAAACAGTAAACTTCTATCAATCTCACTTTCCATTCTTCGAAGATAATGAAATAATGGGAATTATCATTTCTTCCATTGAAACTCCTCCATGCTGAAAAGTGTCTTTAAAGTAATTTACGTAATAGTTGTAATTGTTTGGATAGGCGAAAAAGCTTTCTCCTTTAGTAAATACGTAAGAAGTACTTACATTTAACTTAGGCAGGTGAAATCTTTCAGGCTTTGGTACTTCCAATACATCATTATTGTTTTTGTACCCTAAATTCTTCCCTTGCTTATACCGCAAATTAGAATTAACATTTTTATCACCCACAATTTTAAATGGTTTTTTTACTCTTATGGTACCGTGGTCAGTAGTAATTACAACTTTAACTTTTTTACTAGAGATTCTTTTTAGCAGGTCCAGTAAAGGTGAGTGTAAAAACCAACTTTTAGTTAAAGATCTATATGCTGACTCATCAGGTGCCAATTCTCTAATCATTTTCATATCAGTTCTGGCATGTGAAAGCATATCTACAAAATTGTAAACTAAAACATTAAGTGAGTTGTCAAGTAGCTGAGAAACATTGTCCAGCACTTGTTTTCCCTGGTTTACATTTACTATCTTATTATATGTAAATCTATCTTTTAAATTTTTCCTTTTTAAATGCCTTTCTAAAAACTCATCTTCGTGGTTATTTTTTCCATCTTCAACGTCTTCCCCTACCCATAAATCAGGATGGCGGCCGGCCATTTCATCTGGCAATAAACCTGAAAATATGGAGTTTCTGGCATAAGCTGTTGTGGTTGGAAGAATAGAATAATAGCTATCCTCTTCATCAATATTATAGTATTTCGTAATTTCTTCCTCAATCAATTTCCATTGATCAAACCTTAGGTTGTCAATCACAATAAAAAAAACTGGCTTGTCACCTAATAAAGGGAACACCTTTTTTTCCATTAATTGGTGGCTTAATAATGGGGCTTCGGCATTCTTGTCATTTAGCCAACTCTCATAGTTGTCGTCTATGAACCTTGCAAAGTTTGCATTAGCCTCCACATGTTGCATAGAAAGCACCTCGGACATACTTTGATCTTCTGTCTGGTCTATTTCCAAATCCCAATAAACCAATTTCTTATACATATCAGCCCACTCTTCATGATCTAAATCATCTCCAAATGCCAAGCTGATGTTTCTAAAGTCTTGTTGATACCCCTGATTCGTTTTTTCGGTTACTAATCTCTTATTATCAAGTAGTTTTTTAACTGATAATAATATCTGGTTAGGATTAAGAGGTTTTATTAAGTAATCTGCAATTTTTGCACCAATTGCCTCTTCCATAATATATTCTTCCTCGCTTTTGGTGATCATCACCACAGGAAGATTCGGTTTATTAGATTTTATGACACTTAAGGTTTCAAGACCAGTCATACCAGGCATATTTTCATCTAGAAAAACTATGTCAAAATTATTCTCCTGGCACAAATCTATTGCCTCTGAACCATTATTAACAGGTGTTACATTAAAACCTTTGTTCTCCAAAAAAATGATATGTGGCTTTAATAAATCTATTTCATCATCGGCCCATAAAATCTGATAATTTTGCATAAGTTGTATTTGTGTCTTAAAATTGTATGTGTTGAAAAAAATAAAGAAAATTAATGATCCAATTTACGGCTTCATTACCATAAAAAGTGAACTATTATTTGAAATTATCGATCACCCCTACTTCCAACGCTTACGTAGGATAAGACAGTTGGGTTTGAGCGAATACGTTTACCCTGGTGCCACTCATACTCGATTTCATCATGCCTTAGGTGCCACCCATTTAATGAGTGTTGCATTAGATCAATTGGCAGAAAAAGAAATTAAAATTTCGTCGGAAGAGTATGATGCAGCCTTAATTGCAATTTTACTCCATGATATTGGCCATGGCCCGTTTTCTCATGCTTTAGAATTTAGTCTACTCAAAGGCATCACACATGAAAACATTTCTTTGCAGTTCATGAAATTACTTAACGTTCACTTTAAAAATAAATTGGACTTGGCAATATCAATGTTCAAAAATACTTATAGCCGTAAGTTTTTCCATCAATTGATTTCAAGCCAGCTGGATGTTGACAGGTTAGATTATCTCAATAGAGATTCATTTTATACAGGTGTATCGGAAGGTAATATTAGCGTGGATAGAATTATTAGTCATTTAATGGTGGTGGACGACCAAATAGTGGTGGAAGAAAAGGCAATTTATAGTATAGAAAACTTTTTGAATGCTAGACGGTTGATGTATTGGCAAGTATATTTACATAAAACTGCTCTAAGTGCTGAAAGGATGTTGGTTAATTTAATTACCAGAGCAAAGGAGGTACATAGTTTAGATAATATCTCGCCCTCATTAAAATTCTTTCTTGAGGGGAATTTTACTTTGGAGGAGTTTCAGGATAGTAACCACATTGTGAAACAATTTGCAAAGCTAGATGATTCAGATATATGGCAAGCTATTAAAGTATGGGCCGATAACTCCGATAAAGTTTTAAGTAAGTTGAGTTTACGCCTGCTGAATAGAGATCTTTTCAAGATTAAATTAAGTAATGAGCCATTAGAGAAACTCAAAATTAAAAACATGAAGCTGAGAATTTCTCAAGATCAATCCTTATTAAACAAGGAGGCAGCTTATTTTATTTCACATGGGGAAGTGACCAACTCGGCATATATTATGGGTGGAAAAAGCATTAAAATTTTGAATAAAAAAGGAGTTGTAGTCGATATTGCACAAGCTGCTGATCTACCAAATGTGAAGGCAATGAGTAAAATTGTTAAAAAATATTATCTCTGCCTTCCGAAAAATGTATCTTTGTAAATTATATTAAATCTTGATTTTTTTTAATGGAATTTAGTGTACAACAAATTGCTGATTTAATTGGAGGTTCAATTGAAGGAGATAGCAAAAGAATTGTGGATAACCTGGGTAAAATTGAAGAAGGAAAGCCTAATACTATAAGTTTTCTTTCAAACCCAAAATATGAGCATTTTATTTATAGCTCTCAAGCTGCTGCTATAATTGTGAAAAAAGATTTTGTACTCAAGAAGTCCATTGATTGTGCTTTAATAAAAGTAGATGATCCCTATTCTGCATTTACAAGGCTATTAGAAGAGTACCATACCATTATTTCATATGCTAAGTCGGGAATAGAGGAACCTGCATTTCTGGGAGAAAACAGTTCTCTGGGAGAAAACATATATAGAGGTGCTTTTTCCTACATAGGGAAAAATGTGAAAATTGGCAACCATGTGAAAATTTATCCCCATGTGCACATTGGTGATAATGTTACGATAGGTGATGGTAGCATTATCTTTCAGGGAGTGAAAGTTTATGCAGACTGTAAGATTGGCAGCAATTGTAACTTACAGGCAGGTGCAGTGATAGGAAGTGATGGATTTGGATTTGCACCTCAGGCAGATGGTAGTTATAAAACTATTCCACAATTAGGAAATGTAATATTGGAGGACAATGTAAGTATAGGTGCTAATACCACTATTGACTGTGCCACTTTGGGATCTACTATTATAAAGAAAGGTGCTAAAATTGATAATTTAGTCCAGATTGCGCATAATGTGGAAGTAGGTGAAAATACTGTAATAGCCTCTCAGGCTGGTGTGTCAGGTTCTACCAAAATCGGCAAAAATTGTGTAATTGCAGGGCAGGTAGGTATAGTGGGACACATAGAAATAGCTGATCATACCACCATTAGTGCTAAAACAGGCATTTCCAAAACCATTAAAAATACTAATACAATTATGTCAGGATATGTAGGTATGGAGCACAGAAGATTTTTGAGAGCGAATACTATTTTCAAAAACCTGCCGGAATTATCAGTGAAGGTTCAGAAATTGGAAGAAAAAATTCTAAATTTGCCGTCTGACAAGGAAAAATAAATGTATACAAAGCAGCATACCATTAAAAAACCTATCACAGTTTCAGGTGTAGGTTTACATACCGGAGAAAAGGTCAAACTTACTTTTAAGCCAGACGAAATAGATTCAGGCATAAAATTTAAACGAATAGATTTAGCAAACCAACCTGTTATTGAGGCAGATGCAGACCTTGTAGTTGACACATCAAGAGGTACCACAATTGCAAAAGATGGTGGCAAAGTATCTACAGTAGAGCACGTACTTTCTGCTTTAGTAGGTTTGCAAATAGATAATATATTAATTGAATTAGACGCTCCGGAAATCCCTATAATGGATGGAAGTGCAATCCAATTTATAGAGGCCCTGGAAGAGGCTGGTCTTGAAGAACAAAATGCTTTAAGAAACTTTTTTGAAGTACCTGAAGGAATCTTTTATAGAGATGAGGAAAAAAATGTAGAAATGGCGGCTCTACCAGTAGATGATTATAGAGTTACTGTGATGGTCGACTACAATTCCAAAGTACTAGGTAGTCAACACGCTTCACTTAATAAAATACACGAATTTAAAAGTGAAATATCATCAAGCCGAACATTTGTTTTTTTACATGAACTTTTATATCTGCATAACAATAATTTAGTAAAAGGCGGGGATTTGAATAACGCTATAGTTATTGTGGATAAATTAATTGAACCTGGAGAACTGAAAGAGTTAGCCAAATTATTCAATAAACCTGAGATAGAAGTCAAAGAAGAGGGCATATTGAATAATATTGAGCTCAGACACAAAAATGAACCCGCCAGACATAAGCTTTTGGATGTAGTTGGTGATCTAGCTCTTGTGGGCAGGCCTATAAAAGCACAAATTCTGGCTGCCAGACCGGGACATTCAACTAATGTAGAATTTGCTAAAAGAATTAAAAAAGCAATAAAGCAATCTGAACGTATAGCACCTAAATATGACCCGAATGCTGAACCTATTCTTGATATAGAAGGGATTTCCGCAAAACTTAAGCACAGATATCCCTTTCAATTAGTAGATAAAATCATTCATCAAGACCATAAAACTGTAATCGGTCTGAAAAATGTTACTATCAACGAAAACTTCTTCCAAGGACACTTCCCTGACAATCCGGTTATGCCTGGAGTGTTGCAAGTTGAAGCAATGGCGCAAACTGGAGGCATTTTAGTTTTGAGCACCGTGCCTGATCCGGAAAATTACTGGACTTATTTTTTAGGAATTGACAATTGCAGATTTAGAAAAATGGTGAAGCCTGGCGATACAATTATTTTAAAGTGTGAGTTATTGGCGCCAATTAAGCGCGGTATCGCGAAGATGCACGGAACTGCATTTGTAGGTAACAGTGTCGTAAGTGAGGCTACCTTAACCGCAAGAATTGTAAAAAAAGATGAGGCATAATGATTAATTTATTTTAATCTGTAATCAAAATACATTTTAAGCCGCTTTGGCTTTTATTTAAAATTAGAATAATGGCAAATTCATTAAATTATATACATCCTGATGCTAAAATAGGTCAGAACGTGGTTATTGAACCCTTCGCATTTGTCGATAAAAATGTGGAAATTGGGGACAATACATGGATAGGGCCTAACGCTGTAATTAATTCAGGAGCAAGAATAGGAGCCAATTGCAAAATATTTTCAGGAGCTACAATAGCAGCCATACCTCAAGATTTAAAATTTGCAGGAGAAGAAACGCTTACTGAAATTGGTGATAATACGGTGATAAGAGAGTACGTTAATATTAGCAGAGGTACCATTGACAAAAAGACCACAAGAATCGGGTCAAATTGCTTAATTATGGCCTTTGTACACATAGCTCATGATTGTATTATAGGTGACCATTGCATAATTGTTAATTCTGTGCAATTAGGTGGTCACGTGAATATTGACGACTGGGCCATAATAGGCGGGGCCTCTGCAGTTCATCAGTTTGTTAAGGTAGGTAGCCATGTTATGATTTCAGGAGGATCTCTTGTGAGAAAAGATGTACCGCCTTACGTAAAAGCCGCTAGAGAGCCCTTAACTTACTGTGGAATAAACTCAGTAGGCTTACGCAGAAGAGGCTTTACAAATGAAAGAATTAATGATATTCAGGAAATTTATAGGAACTTGTATTTAAGCGGCTTAAATAATGCAAAAGCGCTGGAGAAAATTGAAACTTTAATCCCTAGTAGTGAAGAAAGAGATAATATTACTTCTTTTGTAAGAAAATCTGAAAGAGGTATAATGAAAGGATATAGCAACTAATCAATTTGCTATATGGAAATTCAACTTAAAAACTTATCTAAAAAGTACATAAACAACTTACTTTTTAAGGACTTGAATTATAATTTCCATAGTGATAATACCTATGCTATTACTGGCTCAAATGGTAGTGGTAAATCAACTTTATTAAAGATTATTTCAGGCTACATTAGCCCCTCAAAAGGGGAAGTCAAGTATTTATCTGGTGTAAGTGAAATACCTAAAGATCAGCACTTTCATTTCCTTAATATTTGTGCACCTTACCTCAATTTAATTGAGGACTTTTCTTTAAAAGAAAATCTTGAGTTTTATCAGAATTTTAAAAACCCACTTGCTGATGTTGATATAGATGAAGAAATAGCGAACGCTAATCTCACAAAAAGTCTGAGCAAACCGCTAAATGAATTTTCTTCTGGCATGCAACAGCGAGTTAAATTAATATTGGCTACTTGTTTTCATTCAGAGGTATTACTATTGGATGAACCTACTTCACATTTAGATTCTAACGGCAAAGAATGGTATTTAAAGCTTCTGGAAAATAAAATTAACAATAGATTAACCCTTATTTTTTCTAATGAAAAAGCAGAATTTAATAGTTTTACAGAAAAAATTATTAATATTGACAATTAAAATTACATTAGATTGTTATTAAACTCAGATATCAATACCTTTATAGGTAATTAAAACTCAATCAATTAATTTATTATGAAAAAGAATATTACACTTCTTAGTTACTTTGTTATCGCATTCGCATTAGTATTTACTTCATGCAAAAAAGATGATGAAGTTTCTCCAGAGCAAGAAGCCTTAAACGCTTTAAATGGCACATGGACAATTAATTCTGCTACAACACCTGATGGTGCTGAGAATTTATCTGGTGTATCAATTACGTTCACTTCTGAAAATACCACTTATACCTTATCTGGTCTGGGTACACTTAATGACAATGATCTAAACTATGCAGATGTTTTTGCAGGTAGCGGTGATTTCAGCTTAAATTCTAATCAAACTGCTTTCACTTTAACTCCAGGAGGAACAGTAAATTATTCTATAGGTGGTAATACTTTAACGATGAATTACCAATCTAATTATCCAAAAGAATCAGACACTGCTAAATCAATTACATTGACGGCAACAAAATAAATAGTAACATTTACCATTAGGAAAGACTATCGTTTGATAGTCTTTTTTTTTTACCAAACGGTAATATTTGGTATACGAGAGCTTTAAAAAATCTTATCTATCATTGAAAATCATATAATGTCCGACTTTCATGATCTACTACTTTCCTACAACCCTGACAATGTAGAGGAAAAGGATTTTAAAACAAAAATGCTCTGCTTATTAGATCAAAAAGGTCAATTAGCCTTTTCCAGAGATTCTGAAGAAGCCCATTTCACAGCATCGGCATGGTTGATGGACAAATACAAAAATCAAATTTTGTTATTAAAACATAGTAAATTAAATAAATGGTTACAACCCGGTGGCCACGCAGATAGCGAGACAGATTTACAACTGGTTGCACGAAAAGAAGCATCTGAAGAAACTAATATAATGGAGTTTTTGCCACTTGTAAAGGGAATTTTCGATCTCGATATCCATTTAATACCTGAAAGGAAAGAAGTAAAAGCACATTACCACTATGATGTCAGATATGCTTTTATAGTGGAAGATATTGAAAAGACACTAATAAATAATGAAAGTAAAGCTTTTAAATGGTTAGAGCTAAATGAAGTCTCCAAAGTTACCGAAAATGCATCTATATTAAGAATGGTTCGTAAAACAAGTGAACTACTTAACAAAAAATGACAACAAAAATACTAATTTATGGAGCTTACGGCTATACTGGTAAATTAATCACCAAAGAGGCTTATAATCAATCCATAAATGTACATCTGGCTGGAAGAAATCAAGAATCTTTAAAGAACCTGGCCGAAAATTATAACTTCGAATACACCGTTATAGGTCTGAATGAAGAGGATCTAACTGTACTTCTAAAGGACTTTGAAGTTGTTATTCATTGTGCTGGACCGTTTTCTGAGACCGCTCCACCAATGGTAAATGCTTGCATCAAATCAAAAACACACTATCTGGACATAACTGGTGAGGTATCAGTCTTTGAAATTATTATGAATAGAGGTAAAGAGGCATTCAAAGCTGGCATTTCTCTAATACCTGGGGTAGGTTTTGATGTGGTTCCCACAGACTGTCTAGCTGCACACCTTCACTCACTAATGCCTGATGCCACTCACTTGGAAATGGCATTTGTGGGGAGCAAAACAGGAATGTCCAGAGGCACCGCAGTAACGATGGCTAAGAATATTGTGAAAGGTGGATACGTGCGAGAAGATAGTCAACTAAAAAGTGTACCTCTAGCTTATAAAATAAAGGAGTTTGAGTTCCCTCATAGAAAACAATGGTGCATGACAATTCCATGGGGAGATCTAATGACCGCCTACCATCAAACAGGTATTCCGAATATTGAAATCTATTCAGGTGCTGCTAAAAAAACTATTAATAAAATTAAGAAATATAGGTTTTTGAAATTTTTTCTGGGTATTGGGTGGATTCAAAAAATAGTAAGAAAAAAAATAGAGAATTCTGTAACTGGTCCTTCAGAAGAAGCTTTGAAGGACGGCAAAACCTATATTATAGGTACCGTTTCAAATCTAGATAAAAAACAAATAAGATGCACTTTGATTACTCCTGAAGCATATCAACTAACAGCTTTAACTGCTTTTCAATCGGCCTTAAAATTATTGGGAACAGAGAACAAAATTGCACCAGGCTATTTAACACCTGCACAGGCCTTTGGTAAAGATTTTATTCTTGAATTTGAA
Organism: uncultured Cytophagales bacterium; assembly: GCA_963803685.1. Classification (GTDB taxonomy): domain Bacteria; phylum Bacteroidota; class Bacteroidia; order Cytophagales; family Cyclobacteriaceae; genus Marivirga. The sequence continues at coordinate 3,176,268 of CAWDNW010000001.1, read as the reverse complement.
AAGGTTGAAAGAAATGATCAATTTTAAATTTATGGCAAAAAAAACCCCGGTGAACCAAACCGGGGTAAACTATCAACCTTAAAATTACGCCCATTTGAAAAATGAATCGTAAAGCTTATTACAAATGTAAGACCCTTTTCTGATTCCGAAAGATCATAAAAGTCGTTTTTCTAATACATGTAAGTTTTTTAGAAAATTCACAATAATTGTTACAACACATGATTACAAAACTTAATATTTTTAACCTGCTACTATTAATATTGTTCGGCTGTAGCCCCAGTGAAGAGGAGTTAATGAAAGCAGCCAGAAATAAAATGGAAGCTGAATCTTATGAGGAAGCCATTAAATATTTAGATAAGGCCACTTCTAGTAATAACTCCAACTTAACTGCATTCAATATGCGAGGAGTAGCTCATTATCAACTGCAGAATTACTCAAAAGCCATTGAAGATTTCTCTCAATATATTAAAGTAGATTCCTCTAATTATATGCCGTACTATAATAGAGGGAATGCTCATTTATTTAGTAAAAATTATGAAAAAGCATTAATTGATTACAACCGAGCTATTAAAATCCGTCCTAATATTGCCGATTTATATATTAACAGAGGAACAGCATTGTTTGAATTAAAACAATTTCAGGCAGCTATAGCTGACAATAATTTTGCTATTAAAATTGCTCCTAACAGCTATATACCATACCTCAATAATGCAAAAACCTATATTCAGGTTGGGGCTTTTGATGAAGCAAAAGAGTTTTTAGAAAATGCTGTCAATATAAATGGTGAAAATGGAGAGATTTACTATTGGAAAGGATTTATAGAAATAAATACCGGTAATGAAGGACTTGGGTGTGCTGAATTAGTAAAGGCAAAGAACAGAGGCTTTAAGGAGGCCGGTGGGGCAATAGAAAAGTATTGCAACTAAAAATTTCAGTTACCTATAAGTGTTAAGCAAATCAGGAATTTAAATTGAAGGTAGAATTATATTTAAGCACAGCCTAAGAAGCAATTAATACAATACAAAAGCCAATTACAACTAACCAAAATTTATAAGCTATTAAAGCGGGAATAACAATTACCCCCAATTCCATAAATACCATTACCATAACAATTACAATGGCTAATAACTTCAAGAAATTCCTTGTCTTTTTACTCATATGGATTTATATTAAGGTGTATTCTGCGTACTTCAATAGTTGATTAGAATGTTAACAGATCTAAATATTTATACTTTGTTGTTGAATATTTCATTCCTTTTGACAAGCATCTAGCAAAATCTGTAAGAAAACTATTAAATATCCATATAACTTATGATTTAATCAATCGAAAATTAATTATTATTAAACTGACTTCAATTCTAAAGTACATAAAAAGTACATCAGAACGTTCCCAGTAATCCGAGACAGACTAATTCGGTCCCTCTCGAGCGGGATCATGTTTCTCAGAAAAAAAACAAATTAGCTTGTGTCGAAACATCGGCATCCCTAACCTCCTTGCATTTAACTGCGGGAAACCGCAGAAATTAAGACTTTTTTGGGAAATTAAATATTAATTTTGCAGCATGACGGTATCTTGTTGATTGAACTCAAGTTCTCAATATCCACCACTTTGACTGTAATTAAATAAATTAATGAAAAATTGATATTCATTTATCCACAGCTTCAATCAATTTTGGTGTAAATTCGTATTTACTTATGGCAATAATCGGAACAAATATTGAAGAGGCAAAAAATTTGCTTGATGCAGGTGAGCTGGTAGGCCTGCCAACTGAAACTGTCTATGGTTTAGCTGGAAATGCATTAAATATTGATGCTGTTACTAAAATATTCACTGTAAAAAATCGACCGCAATTCGATCCTTTAATTCTACATAGCTTCCACCAAGATCAGATTTCCACTTTTACTAAAACTATTCCAGATAAAGCCCAGGCATTAGCAAATAAATTTTGGCCTGGCCCTCTTACTTTACTGCTTGAACGAAATGACAAAATTCCTGATCTAACCTGTTCAGGTTTAAATAGGGCAGCTTTTAGAATTCCAAATCATCCTATAGCAATATCTCTACTTCAGGAGCTAGATTACCCTTTGGCAGCACCAAGTGCCAATCCATTTGGATACATCTCTCCTACTTCTACTCTGCACGTGCAAAAGCAATTGGGAAATCAATTAAAATACATTCTGGAAGGAGAAATCAGCAATGTGGGAATTGAATCAACGATCGTTGGTTTTGAAGGTGATGAACCTGTAATTTATCGTTTAGGTGGGTTGGAACTACAAAGTATCGAAGCACTTATTGGAAAATTAAAGGTTTTACCGCATTCGAGTTCACAGCCTGATGCACCTGGGATGTTAAAAAGTCACTATGCACCTAAGAAAACCATTGTCCTTGGAAACATCGCTTCGAATCTTTTAAAATATAATTCACGAAAGATAGGTGTGTTATCCTTTTGTAAACAATACAAAGCAGAATGCAATTATATATTAAGCGAAAAAGGAGATTTGAATGAGGCCGCTAAAAATCTATTTTCTTATCTTCGAATATTGGATGAAAGTGATGCAGATATTATTTTAGCTGAACCTGTTCCTGATGCAGGGTTAGGTAAAGCAATTAATGATCGTCTTTCCAGAGCTTCCGTTTAATAGGATTGAATCTTTATATTCAATGTTTATGGAGCATTTCCGAACCAACAAATCGAATCAAGGATTTACTGATTTTTTATTTCATAAAAACAACAAAAACAAAACAAATGAGAACCATTAAAGACTACTCTTTTAAAGGAAAAACAGCACTTGTTCGTGTAGATTTAAATGTACCTTTAAATAAAGATTTTGAAGTAACGGACACAACCAGAATAGATGCCACAATTGACACCGTGAAGAAAATTATTGATGATGGTGGAAAAGTAATTCTTATGTCGCATCTGGGAAGACCTAAGGACGGTCCTGAGGATAAATTTTCTTTAAAGCATATAGTGAGTGCACTTGAAAAAGCGTACGGAACCAAGGTTCATTTTAGCGATGAAGCTGTTGGGGAAGAGGCAAAAGATAAGGCAAGTCAATTAAAAACTGGAGAGGTTTTATTGCTTGAAAATGTGAGGTTTTACCCAGGGGAAACCAATGGTGATGAATCTTTCGCCAAATCTCTCTCTGAGCTAGGAGATGTATATGTAAACGATGCATTTGGGACTGCTCACAGAGCGCATGCCTCGACAACCGTAGTGGCCAAATTCTTCAAGGATAAGTTTGCCGGCTATGTTATGCACGCTGAAATTGCCAATGCCGACAAAGTTTTAGGTCAGGCAAATAAACCTTATACTGCTATTATGGGTGGGGCTAAAATTTCAGATAAAATACAAATTATTGAGAAATTACTGAGTAAAGTTGATAACCTCATTATTGGTGGCGGCATGTCCTATACCTTCTTCAAAGCTTTAGGTGGGAAAATAGGTAATTCATTAGTTGAAGAGGATAAAATTGATCTTGCAAAAGAACTAATTCAAAAAGCGAAAGATCAAGGTGTAGACCTGAAATTACCTATTGACTCTGTCATAGCAGATGCTTTTGCTGAAGATGCCAACACGAAAATTGCACAGAATCATTCTATTGACGATGGTTGGATGGGTTTGGATATTGGACCAGAGGCTACTGCTATTTTCCAAAAGACTGTTGAAGAATCTAAAACAATACTTTGGAACGGACCTATGGGCGTTTTTGAAATGGAAAAATTTGCAAAAGGAACAAAGGCTATTGCGGAATCAGTGGTAAAAGCAACTGAGAAAGGCGCATTTTCCCTCATTGGTGGTGGAGATTCTGCCGCTGCAGTAAATACTTTGGGCTATGGTGATAAGGTAAGCTATGTTTCTACAGGCGGTGGAGCATTGCTAGAATATATGGAAGGGAAAACACTTCCAGGTGTTGCAGCACTTGAAGATTAAAAAAAATAAGGCTGCTGAAATTCAGCAGCCTTATTTTTGTCCACAAATTGGTTCACATTAAACCTCGAAACAAACTATTTATCTTCCACAAAAGCTAAATCAATAGTTCTCTTATCAATATCTGTAGCTTTAACTTCTACTGTTACTTTATCACCAAGGGTAATCATCCTCTTATTGTTTCTCCCAAAAACTCTGTAATTCTTCTCGTCAAATTCGTAATAGTCATCTTGCATATCCGCAAGCCTGACCATTCCCTCACATTTGGTTTCTATAATCTCTACAAATATACCCCATTCCGTTACTCCCGTCACTAATCCGGCAAAAGGCTTATCCTCTACTGATGCCATATATTCAACTTGCTTGTACTTAATAGAAGCCCGTTCAGCATCTGAGGCACGTTTTTCCATATCCGAAGAGTGAATGCATTTACTTTCATACTCTTCTTTACTTACCGATTTCCCACCTTCTAAATAGTGTTGTAAAAGCCTGTGCACCATCACATCAGGGTATCTCCGAATAGGTGAAGTAAAGTGAGTATAATATTGAAATGCCAAACCGAAGTGAAAAGAGCTTTTCGTTGTGTATTTAGCTTTGGCCATTGATCTTATTGCCAGACTTTCCAGGACATTCTGTTCCGGTAAAACTTGAATATCATTCATTAACCCATTTAATGACTTAGAGATCGCCTTTTCCTCTACTTTTAATTCGTGTCCAAACCGCTTTGCAAATACCGAGAAGGTGGCGAGCTTTTCAGGATCCGGATAGTCATGCTGTCGATAAACAAAAGTTAATTTCTGCTCCCCCTTTTTCTTGGTAGCAATAAATTCTGCCACTTTCCTGTTGGCAAGCAACATGTATTCCTCCACCAGCTTATGTGCATCTTGTCTTATCTTTGGAATTATGCCTAAAGGCTTACCATTTTCGTCTAATTTAAATTTTACCTCTACTGATTCAAAAGCGATAGCTCCAGATTCAAACCTTCTGGCTTTTAACTTTTTAGCAATTTGATCTAACGTGAGCAATTCATCTACATGATCCCCAGTTTGAGACTCCAAAACTGCTTGAGCCTCTTCATAAGCAAACCTCCTATCGGAATGGATAATGGTACGACCGAACCACTCATGATGCACAGCCCCATGTTCATCTAATTGGAAAATTGCTGAAAAAGTGAGTTTATCTTCATTTGGTCTTAGTGAACATAACCCGTTAGATAGCCTTTCCGGCAACATGGGAATGGTTCTATCTACTAAATAGGCTGAAGTTGCTCGTAAATACGCTTCATCTTCCAATGCTGTACCAGGCTTTACGTAGTATGTTACATCAGCAATATGGATTCCTATTTCAAAAAGGCCATTTTCAAGCTTTTGAAAAGAAATAGCATCATCAAAGTCTTTGGCATCTTCAGGATCTATGGTAAAGGTAGTTACCTCACGCATATCTCTCCTTTTCTCAATCTCCTCTTTAGTTATTTTATCACTAATTTGCTCAGACTCATTCAACACCGACTCAGAGAATTCCATTGGCAGGTTAAACTCAGCCATTATAGAGTGGATTTCGGCATCATTTTCTCCTGCTTTACCCAACACTCGTACTACTTTGGCCTCAGGCTTTCTTTCTGAGCTTTCCGGCCATTTGGTAACCTCTACAATCACTTTATCCTGGTGTTTTGCTCCGCCTAACTGATCATTTGATATAAAAAAATCAGTGTGAACTGACCTTGCATCAGGTATCATAAAGGCGTACCGAACTGACATATCAATTCTACCCACAAATTGAATTTTAGAACGCTCAACAATTTCAAGTACTTTTCCCTCTTCCCTTCCGTCTTTATTCTTTTTTGTGGTAACTACTTTCACTATATCACCATGAAAAGCCCCCTTTAAATCCTTAGCTTTTATAATTATATCTACCTCTCTATCATCTGCTACCAAATAAGCTACTCTAGGGTTGACATGATCAACTTTCCCTATGATGTATTCAGGTTGTTTTACTGAGATATAGGAATTTCTGGCAGCCTTTGCTACCTTACCTTCATTTAACAATTCAATTAATACTTTTTCAATATATTTTTTAGTTTCGGCAGAATTGCTTTGCAATGCTTTTGCAATGTTTCTTACCGTAAAAGATTTATGTAAATTAAAATCCAGAATTTGTAATATTTCATTTTTTAATTCAGGCAAACCTTTCATATTTCTTTTAGGTTGTTTCTTGCCTTTCGTTTTTTTATTTCTACTCATAATTAAATATAATCTGTTTCTTTGAGCCTACTGTTAATACAATGTGAAAAGTTTGTAAAGAATTCAGGAGGCTTATGCCCTTTCTATTTGATTTTCATTTAAAATAGGAAGGGAATTCATCTTAAGATAAAGCTGACACGTTAAAATTACATCTTTCTCGCAGTAGACAGCAATTCTGTCTAAGTCTTTCTGTACATAAAAGATGTCAAAAACCTGGCTCCCGTCAATGTCATCTTTACTGGTGGGCAAATCAAAAACATGAGCTAATAAATCTAATTTGCTGTAATGTTTTCTATCGCCAAACTTCCACAACTCCAGTGTGTCCAAATAAGGCGTTTGCCAGGGCTTTTTAGAAGAAACGTCAAGCATGTCCGGAAGTTTTAATCCATTAATTAAAATTCTACGGCAAATAAATGGGACATCAAATTCTTTGATATTATGTCCGCAAAGAACATTATTTGAATTATCCACTTTTATTAAAATTTCGATTAGGGAATTTAACAAATTGATTTCATCTTTATCAGCTAAGGTTTTTACCCTTAATTTCATTTCTTCCCCTTTTCCTGTAAGCCACCCTAGGGAGACCACTATTACCTTTCCAAATTCCGCATAAATGCCTGCTCTTTGGTAAATTTCTTCTGATGGTTGATTTTCTGTGCTAATAAACTTTGCTTTATAATTCCAGAAGTCTTTTTCTTTTTCTGGTAAATCTTTATAAGTAGGATATTGAGGAACTGTTTCAATATCTATAAATAGGATTGCCATGCTTTTAGTTTTGGTGAAGTGAAAGTTAAAAAAATATTAATAGAAAATCTTTTAAATTTCGTAAAAAAGAACAGGATTTATTTGAAATAGATTAGGTAATAGGTACTGACGTTTATAGATTTATAAGATACGAAATCCTCATTGACAGAGAGTATTCAAGCAATATTTATGTGCGCAATTATAGATTAAACAGTCAACTACATGATTAATTCATAACTAGGCTAAATGAAACTGTTCATTGATACCAAAATAAATGGCTATATTTTTAATTAAGTAAATTCCAACTATAAGTTTTAAAGATAAATCTATCTTTTATCCTCTGACCTTTTAACTTTGCATTCATCAAAATAAAGCAAAAAGAACTGACATAGATGAAAAAAGCAAACCCTACTTCCACAGCAGCTTGGACCCAACTTTCAAATTACTTTGAAACTATCAGATATATTTCGATTAAAGATCTTTTCAATTCGGATCCTAAACGTTTTGAAAAATTTCATCTCAACTTCAATGAGATTCTAATCGACTATTCTAAAAATAAAATTGACCAAGAAGGTTTTGACTTACTTATAAAGCTTGCAAAAGAAGTTGATGTTCCTGAACATATAAAAAGTATGTTTGCTGGTGAAAAAATTAATGAAACAGAAAACAGAGCGGTGCTACATACTGCCTTGAGAAATTTTTCCAATAAATCTGTTTTTGAATCTGGTAAGGATATTATGCCAGATATAAGAGCAGTGCAAGAGCAAATGCAGCGTTTTTGTGATCAGGTACACTCCGGCAAATGGAAAGGGTATACAGGGAAAACCATTACTGATATTGTGAATATAGGAATTGGGGGCTCTGATTTAGGACCTGTAATGGTCACCGAGGCTCTGAAACCTTACCAAAAAGAGAATATTCAGACGCATTTTGTGTCTAATGTTGATGCCTCTCACATCGCTGAAGTCTTTAAAAAAGTAAATGCTGAAACTACTCTGTTTTTGGTAGCTTCTAAAACATTTACTACCCAGGAAACCATGACCAATGCACATACAGCAAGAAGTTGGTTTTTGGATAGTGGTGCAAAAGAAAATGATATTGCCAAACACTTTGTGGCATTGAGCACTAATAAAGAAGCAGTTGTGAAGTTTGGAATTGATGCTAATAATATGTTTGTTTTTTGGGATTGGGTAGGAGGAAGATATTCTTTGTGGTCAGCCATAGGTCTTTCAATAGCACTAAGCATTGGCTACAAAAATTTTGAAGATTTATTGATAGGAGCTCATGAAATGGACATGCATTTTAAAGAGGCGCCATTGGAGGAAAACACACCTGTCATAGTAGCTCTTATCGGTATTTGGTACAATAACTTCTTCAATGCCGAAACAGAAGCAATTCTACCTTATGATCAGTATATGCACAGATTCGCGGCTTATTTTCAGCAAGGAAATATGGAGAGCAATGGCAAGTCGGTAGATAAAACAGGTGAGAAAGTCAGTTACCAAACCGGACCTGTAGTGTGGGGAGAACCTGGAACCAATGGTCAGCATGCCTTTTATCAGTTAATTCATCAAGGAACAAAAATGATCCCATGTGATTTTATAGCTCCGGCTCAATCACACAATCCAATAGGTGACCACCATGAGAAGTTATTGGCAAACTTTTTTGCTCAAACTGAAGCTTTAATGAATGGAAAATCTGCAGATGAAGCCAAGGCTGAACTTGAAGAAAAAGGTTTAAGTAAAGAAGAAATTGACAAACTTCTACCTTTTAAGGTATTTAAAGGTGATAATCCTACTAATTCAATCTTGGTGAAGAAGTTAACACCTAAAACGCTAGGCTCGCTGATAGCATTATATGAACATAAGATTTTTGTACAGGGTGTAATTTGGAATATTTTTAGTTTTGATCAGTGGGGAGTTGAACTAGGTAAACAATTAGCAGGTATGATTCTGCCGGAACTCGATCATGATAATCCTGTTATTGGACATGATAGTTCCACCAATGGCTTGATAAATGAATATAAACGAATGAGAGCCGACAAATAATACATATATAACGAAAAAAGGGCTTCAATGATGAAGCCCTTTTTCTTTATTAAAATGTTTTGTTTAAATGGTAAATATTTATCTACCGAATGCCTCTACCTTATAATCAAGTTTAGTTCCGTACATTGGGAAGGTTATTTTGATCAGTCCATAAAATCCTCTTTTAGCAATTCCCGGTCGCACACCTAACTCCGCACCGTATCCCCAACCTAAAGTTCTATTAAAATGCCCGTCTATCCCTAATCTGCCACCAAACATAAAAGTATTTATATCACTTCCATTGAACTGATAAAAAATGTTTTCTGCAGTTGGATTTGGATTGTGAAAAAAATCTTCCACTGTAACAACCGGGAAAATAAATAAATCCATGAAGGTTGTTAAAACGTGATCATCTACTAATTCCTCATATGTTTTGTCAGGTTTAGCTGCAAAGTTTTTCATCCAAGTAAGCCCACCACCTACACTCACACCATAACCAATTACGTTTCCATATATAGCCTGATCTGATTCACCGGAAATAGTACTAGCAATTTCTTGTCCATTTACATTAGCTGTACCAGTAACTTCAATCCCTTGCGCTGCAATTGCTCTACTTAACTCAGAAGTAGTCTCATAATAGACACCCCCTAACCTAGCAAATAAAATTTCTCTTCTTTTATTTGGTATTTCTGCTCTTTGAGGCACTTTAGCAGCCCATTCAGCACCTTTATAGTTTTTAGAGTATAGTGCAATCATACTCTTAGACTCCTGTTCTTTATCCCAAATATGATATGATGCGCTGGCTTCAGTATATAAAAAAGTCCTGGCTCTCCCATCAAATGCATCACTTTTATTGGCTGCATTTCGGGCAAAATCACTTCCTTCAAAATAAGGCATTCTGACATTAGCTTTGAAATGCATAAAATCATTCAGATAGTAGGTAGCATCTAAACCAAAGCCTGCTGTAATATTAGCGACATGAACGTCACCATACATTGGTGTTAATCCAATAAATAACTTATTAATATCATAAGGATCGTTATACAGTTCTTCATATGTAACTGTTTTATTAGCAGAACTTCTTCTGAATTGCGCTTCAGCAGAAATACTTAACGAGCCTAAAATGAAAGTTAAGAGTAAAAATTTTGCAAATCTCACGTTTTATTATGGTTATTATTTTACAAAAGTAAATATAGTAATAAAATACAATTGCGTTAAAAGTAGTAAGTAAATGAAGAAAAAAACATTTTATTACTTATAAATTATTTGAAATGTAATAAAAAGTGCTGATCTAACAATTTTTGACGGAAAAAAGCTAAGTAGATTATCATTCTACCAGTTACTTTAATCTAAAATACGTCCAAGAACAGCTTTGTGTGCCGCTACAATCTCTTCCAAATCTAATCCTGTGAGCGCGGTTGATAAAAACCATGATTCAAATTGAGCTGGAGGTAAATAAACCCCTTCAGCTAACATTCCTTGAAAATATTTTCCAAATAAGGCTGTATCTGAGTGTTTTGCTGTGTCAAAATCGGAAACTGGCGCTTCAGTAAAAAAGACACTGATCATTGAGCCTATTTGATTAATGGTGAAATTTTTACCGAATGCCTTATGAACAGCTGCTAGCTCTTTTGCTAAATACTGACCTGATTTTTCAATTTGATCATATACTTCATCATGGTTATTTAAATGATTTAAAATAGCTAAACCGGCAGACATAGCAATAGGATTACCAGAAAGTGTTCCAGCCTGATAGACTGGGCCTTGGGGGGATACATAATCCATAATCTCCTTTTTACCACCATAAGCTCCTACTGGCATACCTCCACCAATAATTTTGCCCAATGTGGTTAAATCAGGCTGTACACCGTATAAACCCTGTGCACCAGCTTTTGACAAACGGAAGCCTGTCATAACTTCATCAAAAATCAGAACAATATTTTCCTTGTTGCAAATATCCCTTAACCCCTGCAAGTATCCTTTTTGAGGCAAAACACACCCCATATTTCCCGCTACAGGTTCCACTATTAGAGCAGCAATTTCACCTTTATTTTTTTCTATTAAAGCTCTTAAGTCTTCAAGATTATTAAAAGGAGCTGTTAGAGTATCCTTTGCTGTACCTTTGGTTACACCAGGCGAATTAGGGGTACCCATAGTGGCTGCACCACTTCCAGCGGCAATAAGAAAACTATCCCCGTGCCCGTGATAGCATCCCTCAAATTTGATAATTTTATCCTTTCCGGTAAAACCTCTGGCTACTCTGATGGCAGACATTGTAGCTTCAGTTCCTGAATTTACCATTCGCACCTTTTCTATAGAAGGTACCATTTCGGTAATTAGCTCAGCCATTTGCACTTCTTTTGAAGTTGGAGCACCAAATGACAAAGAATTTTTTAAAGCTTCAGAAACAGCCTCCTCAATTAACTGATTTCCATGACCCAAGATCATTGGACCCCAAGAATTTATTAGTTCTATATATTTATTATTATCCTCATCATACATATAGGCTCCCTTTGCACTTTTTACAAAAACCGGATCTCCACCTACTGCCTTAAAGGCCCTTACTGGAGAATTTACTCCCCCAGGAATAACTTTTTGTGCTTTTTCAAATAATGCTTTGCTTTTACTAATATTACTCATAAAATCAATTCGTTCTTTTAATCGAGTCTAATTTTTTCCTGATTATTACTCTTTTCATTTAACATTATCACATTGAGATCTTCCAGACGAAGCACTGGTACAAATTGGTTGTCGTTTGCATTGGTATAATCAAAACCGTAATACAAATTACCTTTCTTTAATCCTTCATGATACATTCCATATTGAAAGTAATTTCCATAGGTAATTAACTTCTTTCCAAATACCATCATGGCTTCATAACCATCATAACTGAATTGAGTAGGTAAACGGTTATACTTCTCGGTGTATTTACTTTTAAAATTAGCTACTTCTTCTGAGCTGAAATCAAAGTAATTTTGCCCAATCAAAATGACACCCATTCTCTCTAACTGCTCAAAAGAAATCTGTTCGATATCCAGCCAATCTTCCATCCCAATTACAGTTATTCCATCTCGTCGGGTATCAACAGCACTTAATATGTTAGATATCAAAATATTATCAGTAGACGCAACCATAATGTGGCCTAAACTATCTTTACTTAAAAATAACGTCTCATCCTCCCCAATTCTTACTTTGGCAGATCTTCTGGCCTGCACCTCCCCATCGCTGCCTCTTCTGCCCCTGACTGAAGTCAGCTCTTTTAAAATTTCAGTTGAGGCTTCAGCAGATCCTACAGGAGTTATCCATGAAATCTTAAATGAATCAGCTTCCAAAGACTGTTTATAAGTATGAGCAAAGATGGAATCCTGCTGGCTACTTCCGTAAAAAATAGTGGCTCTTTTAGTGTCGAAGTTTTGCTTCGCAAAATTTGCAGCTTTTTTTGCCCTAGTTTCTGGTGTAGATTTTAGCAAAAAGGAATACGGATTTGTTCCAATAATTGAAGAACTGGTCGACAATGGGTTGACCATATTAATTCTGTGAGAAATAGAATAATTTTTTAGTTGCTTTACAGGGCCAGGATATAAAGGACCAATTATTAAATCCATCTCAAGCAATTCACCAGAATTCAGTATTTTTTTAGCGACTAAACTGTCTCTTTTAGTATCGTAAGCATATATTTTTATTTTTTCTCCGTTTTTATTGAGCTCTTGTGCTCCCATTCTAATTCCCTCATACAAATCCAAAATAAATTGGTTGGCTTTATTACCCTGCGTTGTAGTTAAGCCTTCTGCCATAAATGGTAAAAGCACCGCCACATTGTAAGTTGACTTCATTTGTGAAGTTCCCTTATCTACAAAATCAAAATTCTCCTTATTCAGTTCAAAAGAATCAATTAAGAATTCAAGCAGTTCTATCGGTCGTTCTACCACTGGCTTTTTACTTATAACATCTGCCAGCCTTTTTGCCAAAATTTTATCGTAAGGATTAAGTTCCAGTGCTTTTTGTAAAAGAGGGATACTGTCGTATTTTATTAAATGACTTTCTTTTACTTTATTAGCTAATTTCTTTAAGTCTTCTGTTTTAATGGCATTCAGCACCTCTAAACCCTTAAACAAATCTGCTTGATCAAGTAACATATGTCCATACCAAACATTTACTTCATCTAATTTATTCCATTTTGGGTGTGTAATTCGGACTCTTCTAAATTGCTCTAAAGCGTCTTCAACATCATTAACCTGGTAAGAAGAAATGGCGTAAAAGTAGGAGGCATATAAATAAAAAGGATTGTCATCCTCCATGTCCAAAACCTTTTCAAATTTGTTCTTGGCCATTTGGAAATTACCTTGTCGAAAGTAATTTTTTCCTGAAAGATATTCCGATTGATAATTTACTTGTGCAGTACCCTGAAATACCATTATTGTGCATAGAAACACTAGGAAATATTGGATTAATTTATTCATCGGTTGTTTTTAAAAATTTTTTATTCTTGAATAGCTCTAAATTATTCCCATTCAATAGTAGCTGGTGGCTTTGAGCTTATATCATAAACAACTCTATTTACCCCTTTTACTTTATTAATTATTTCATTTGATACATCACTTAAAAACTCATAAGGTAAGTGAACCCAATCTGCGGTCATACCATCAACGCTGGCCACCGCTCTTAAGGCTACCACGCTTTCGTAAGTTCTTTCATCGCCCATTACTCCTACCGACTGTACTGGCAGCAATATGGATCCAGCCTGCCAAACCTCATCATAAAGACCTGTAGTTTTAAGATGATTAATAAAAATGTAATCTACTTCTTGTATAACCCTTACTTTTTCAGGTGTAATATCACCTAAAATCCTGATGGCCAATCCAGGTCCCGGGAAGGGATGCCTTCCTAAAATTTTCTGGTCAATATCCAATGCTTTCCCAACTAAACGTACACCATCCTTAAATAGTGTTTTTAAAGGCTCTACCACTTTTAAATTCATTTTTGCTGGTAGTCCACCTACATTATGATGTGATTTGATTGTCGCAGAAGGGCCTTTTACGGAAACAGACTCAATGATATCAGGATAAATAGTACCCTGTGCCAACCATTTAACATTAGTTATAGATTTAGCCTCCTGATCAAACACCTCAATAAATGTTTTACCGATAGCTTTTCTTTTTAATTCTGGGTCGGATAACCCCTCAAGAGATTTATAAAACAAGTCTTTAGCATCCACTCCTTTCACGTTGAGCCCCATGTTTTTGTAGGATTCCAACACCTCTTCAAATTCATTTTTCCTTAACAAGCCATTGTCTACAAAAATACAATAAAGGTTTTTACCAATTGCATGGTGTATTAACATAGCTGCCACAGAAGAATCTACCCCTCCTGAAAGCCCTAAGACTACTTTATCATCTCCTAATTGATCCTTTAATTCAGCAATACTTGCATCAGCAAACACATCGGGCGTCCAATCCTGCGCACATTTACATATATTAACCAGGAAATTTTCTAACAACTGTTTGCCTTCCAGACTGTGTGTTACTTCAGGATGAAATTGAATTCCGTAGGTTGGCTCTCCCTCAATGTGGAATGCAGCTACTTCAACAGAAGATGTGCTAGCAATTATTTCAAAATTTTCCGGTAAAGTTTTAATTGTATCACCATGCGACATCCATACCTGAGATCCTAAGGTGAGGTTTTTAAGTAAAGGGTTGGCGGGTTCAAAAGAAGATAGCTTTGCTCTTCCATATTCTCTTATTTCTGAAGGAAGCACATGACCTCCGGATTTAAATGCCATATATTGAGCACCATAGCATACGCCTAAAATAGGTATTTTTCCTCTGTATTTATCTAAATCTACTTGTGGTGATTCAGCATCACGGACAGAACAAGGACTTCCGGACAAAATAATACCTTTTATATCTGGTGTTAGATCAGGTGCATCATAAAAGGGTTGAATTTCACAATAAACATTCAATTCCCTCACTCTTCTTGCAATTAATTGCGTGTACTGGGAACCAAAATCAAGAATTAATATTTGTTCTGTCATGATGCAAAAATAGCAGGATGAATTTGTTAAGCATAGTGTTTTTTTATCTACCTTTTTAATCTTTGATAATGAGATAGTTACACCTCACATTATTCAGGTGGAATTACATAAACTCTAATAATAAAACAATTTTATATGCGATTAATACAAAATCATCAGATGATTAAATATTTACTTTTTGGATTCGTCAATCATACAGCCTGAAACCCATTACCAAAATATCATCGATCTGTGATTTTCCTCCCATCCATTCTTGCATGGTTTCTCTCAAGATAATACCTTGCGTATCCATTTTCTTATGGTGAATAGTTGACAACAACTTTCTGAACTTTTTCATCATGAATTTCTTATCATGTTCACCTCCAAATTGATCAAGATAACCATCTGTAAATAAATAAACTTCAGTATCAGAGGTAAGTGTAATAACTTTAGAATTAAATTTTTCAAAGGCTTTATTATCTTCATAACCAATAGTGCTTCTATCACCTTTTAATTCAAACAGTTGCTTGTTCTGAAAATAAACCAGTTTATGGTTTGCTCCGGCAAATTCCAGAGTCCTTTTTTTCTTATCCCATATGCAGATAGAAACATCCATTCCATCCCTATTATCAATTTCTTCCTGCTGTAGCAAGTGAATAATATTTACCCTTAACTCATTTAAGATTTGATCAGCTTTAGTAATATTTTTTACGTTCACCACATGGTTTAGCATATCATGTCCAATGAAACTCATGAAAGCGCCTGGGATTCCATGACCCGTACAATCAGCAACTGCTATAATTACTTTTTCATCCAGCTCTTTAAACCAATAGAAATCCCCACTTACAATATCTTTAGGTTTATAGAAAATGAAATGCTCAGGTATGGTTTTGGAAATCCTTTCAGTAAATGGCAACAAAGCATTTTGAATTCTTTTTGCATAATTTATGCTATCAGTAATATCTTTATTCTTTTCTTCAATCACTCTATTTTTATTAATTACTTCACTATTAATAGATTTCAAACCCTCTGACTGTGCCTGAATCTCTTCCCTCTGCATGTTGATTTCATCATTTTGCATTTGAAGTAATTGATTGGCTTTTTGCTTTTGCTGTTTACTTCGATAAGTGATAAACGCAAAAATTGTAAGCAATATAATTCCACTTATAATAGAAAAATTCACTATTTGCTGCTGAGCAATTTTTTTATTTTGTAATTCACGTTCAACCTTGAGTACTTCATTTTCTTTTTCTTTCCTGTTAGATTCATTAATGATTCTCAAACTTGTTATTTGTCTTTGCTTTTCTTCATCCATCAAGCTATCCTTATGCATTATGGAGGAGTCCTGGTAATGATAAGCTTTTAAATAATCACCGCTACTTTTATGTGCAGTAGCCAAAAGTTTATATGTATTTATTTTCCACCTTAAAGAGTTAATCTGATTCGCCAGTTTAAGTGCAGTAAAACCATTTTGGATTGCAAGGGAATTCTCTTCCCTATTTAAGTGGATCTCCATCAGCAGATTTATGTATTCTACTGCTCCTAAATGGTCCTGTGCTTTTATAAATAGATCTAGCGCTTCCTGACATAAATCTATAGCCTCCTCATAATCCTGGCTGTGAAATTTTATTTTAGATTGAACCCCTTTAGCATATGCCATACCATCAAGGTCATTAATTTCTGAAAAAATTAGCAAAGCTTCCTCTTCTAACTTTTGGGCTAAAGAATCCTTCCCAATGAGTTGATAAACCTCTCCGATGTTTAATTTATAAGTTGCATAATTTCCGGGGCTTTCTGCTGAGTCTGTCAGTCCTAAGGATCTGTTATAATATTTGAGTGCATTGTTGTATTCCTTCTGTTCATAATATAGTATTCCTAATGAGTTAGAAGCATTTGCTATTCCTGACCTACTGCCCACTAGCTCAAATAGTTTAATAGATTCCTGCAAATAAATTATTGCTTTTTGATAATCTCCTAAAACTGTATAAGTAGAACCTACAATATTATTGGCTTCTGCCATCTTAGAGAGCTCTTCAGCTTCATTGGCTAAATTTAATGCTCTTTTTCCATATTCTAAAGCCAAATCAGATTGCAGAATTCTATAGGCTACAGCTACATCTAAATAGATTTCAATCTTTAAACTATCACCGCTGGTTTCAGCAAGCTTCAACAGACTATCAGCAGTAACTACCTGTCCGTAAAGGTTATTGCATTGGAAAATAATAAAGAGGGTAAATAATGCTTTATGCATTTAAATTTATTTAATTTAAAATCTTATACTTCAATGTAAAAGTAATCAGTTTAATTTAATTGAATTTAAACTAGATTACAAACTAATCAATTTAGTACTGATAATTAAAATTTAATATAAAAATATGAAGCAACTTTTTCATGCAACCATGATTGCTTTTCTACTACTTTCATTTAAAACGTTCATATTTGCACAGGAGGAGCCATTACAGGAAAATAAACCTGTTGATTCCACAAAAATCGAGACAGATAAAAATTCCTTATTCCCACTCCCGGTGGTATATTATACACCAGAGGCAGGTTTGTTTTTTGGAGCAAGTCTATTGTATAATTTTTATATTAATCGAGAGAAACCAATTAATGCAAGCCAGGTTCAATTAGCTGCTGGTTATACTACAAAGGATCAACTTCTAATATTTATTCCATTCCAATTATTTTGGAATCAGAATAAATGGAGGAGTATTGGTGAACTGGGGCTGTACAATTATGCCTACCCATTTTATGGCGTTGGAAATAGTAACTCGCAGGACATTTACAGTACTTATAGAGCACTTTTTCCAAGAGCTAGAATTTTCCTTTTGAAAGAATTTAAGCCAAATTTGTATATCGGCGGAAGGTACTGGTTCGAGAATTATGATATTACAAGCTGGGATGAAAATGGTGATTTTGCACAGCAGGATTTCGAAGGGGCGGTTTATAATCGGACAAGCGGAATTGGGCCTGCTCTAATATATGATTCCAGGGATGGAATTTACTATCCTACCGAAGGCCATTATTTGGAGAGTTTTGTTGAAATTAACAATACTTATACTGGTAGTACTCAAAATTATACTGCAGTTTCTTTCGACTATGCATACTATTACCCACTATTTGACAAAACCGTAGTAGCAGGTAACGCCTTTTCCCTTTCAAATTTTGGAACTGTACCATTTAACAGACTGGCACAATTGGGAGGGAATAAAAAAATGCGGGGATATTTTCAGGGCTTTTTTCAAGATAAAAATTTACTCCTAGGTCAGTTGGAAATCAGGCAGGAACTATTTTGGCGCATCGGAATGACAGTTTTCGGTTCTGCTGGCCAGGTTGCAGAATCTTTAATTGGATTTGGTATGAGTAGGTGGAATTATGCGGGAGGTGCTGGTTTAAGATTTAGATTTGATATGCAGAAGAAAATCAATGTGAGATTAGACTATGCAGTAGGTAAAAATAGCAGTGGATTTTATATTTCATTTAATGAGGCATTCTAATAATAAGAATACCTCAAAACACCGACCTATTGTAAATCTGTAAAATTTCCTAAATCCAGGGTCCAGTCGTAATCAGCATATTCTACATCAGGATCAATATTTTCAGGAATAATGTTATAGGATTTTAATACTCCTTCCACTCCCCCTCTGCTAGAAAAATCACCTTTGAACCAGCTAAATAAAGTAGTAACAAGAACGCTATTCTCTTTCTTGTTAAAATTTGTGGTCCTTTGTAAAAATTGTTTAGCAATGATATCTAGTTCATTATCTAAATCCACAGCACTATAAATAGCCACATATGGACAACTTTTTGCCCCGCAATTTAGGGCAAAATGTATTCTTCCATCTGTTTCACTTACGCGGAATTGCTTTTCTAGCGAGCTTGCAAACGGATCTTTCAAGAAACCCATTGACAATTTAACTTTAGACCCTCGAATAATTCCATGTTCAATAAAATCGAAGCTTAACAACTTTCCTCCTACGTTTACCTGATCTGCTTTAAAAAATTTATTCCTATCGTTAAAGAGTTCTGGATTTTCATTTAAAATGATCTGCACATAGGCATTGTAAATATTTATCCAGAAAGCTTTTGTTTTATTGTCAGTATCTAATGATTGAGACAGCTTGTCAAGCGAAAGCTTTTCGACTTTTAAAACATAAGGTTTAGTATCTTTACTATTTTTAACAGCGCCTACCAACTGCATGCTTAGTTTAACAAATTCATTGGTTTCATTAGCAATATTTCCCTGCGCAACCAATTTGCTGTCAAAATCAAATGTCATGAAAGTAATTATTAGTAATATTGTGAATCTCCTCATTGTTTTTCTTTCGTATAGTTATAGTCAATTACGATAATTTAAATTATTTAGATGTACTCAACCGATAATTATAAAATATCTGTCATCATACCAACATTAAATGAAGCTACCGCTATTCAGGCACTTATTCAACATTTGTTAACTAATAGTAATGAATACCTGGCAGAAATAGTAGTGGTAGATGCAGAAAGTGCCGACAATACTTATTCTATTATCTTGAATAGTGGTGTGAAAGCAGTAAAAAGCAAAATAGCTTCTAGGGCACATCAGATGAATTTAGGTGCTATAGATGCTAAAGGAGAGATTTTATATTTTGTACATGCTGATGCCTTCCCTCCAACTAGTTACTGCAATGATATTGTAGATGTTATTAAAAACGGGTACGATTTTGGGTGTTACAGATTTAAATTTAAATCCAGAAACCCTCTTCTGGCAGTTAACTCATTTTTTACCCGTTTTAAATTCTTATGGTGCAGAGGTGGTGATCAAACTTTATTTATAAGAAAGGATATTTTTCAGAAAGAAAAAGGATTTGACGAGAAGTATGTGATTATGGAAGATTTTGAACTTGTAAAACGACTCTGGAGAAAATATAAATTTAAAATACTACCCAAATCGGTTTGTGTGTCAGCCAGGAAGTATGAAATAAATGGCTATTTTCAAATTAATTTAGCCAATTTGAAAATTTTCAGAATGTTTATGAAGGGAGTTGAACCTACATTGCTAAAGAAAAAATACTTCGAATTAATAAAACACCCAAAGGATCTAAATTAGATTGAGGACTTAAACCAGTTTACCTAGTTGAGTCAAGTATTCCTTCATTTCACTTCTGTTTTGAGTTCCAATAAGCAGACTCTTACCATTTTTAAGTTTTACTAAAACACCTATACTACCTTGAGTATTATATACAGTTCCATATTTTTTGGTTAATCGAATACCCCAGCCACCTACAAATCCATAATTTATTAATTCAACTGAATCTATATCAACCCATTGATATGTTCTCTTGAAGAATGGATAGTATTTAAAAGAAATTTCTGAGGGACTGATCTTGGTGTATAATCGCATAAAACCAAAAAATACAATTAGTATTGTTGTTATAACGAAAACAAACAAGCTGGCTGATTGTAAATAAAATTCTTTAGTTTCCGAAAGTGAAATAGCAGAGAGAAAAAACAAAGTGGCTAATAAAGACCATAACCACCACTGTCCAAATTTTTGTTCTTCCTCGTAAACAGCTACCATAAGCTAACCTATTAATTTAAGCTTTCACTTTATCTTTGGGAAGCCTTTTCTTTTGCCTTCCACGTTCTATATATTCAACAATTTTGCCGGCAATATCAAAGCCAGTAGCCTTTTCAATTCCTTCCAGTCCAGGAGATGAGTTGACTTCTAAAATTAAAGGTCCGCGTGACGACTGCAACATATCTACTCCAGCTATAGCTAAGCCCATGGCTTTGGCAGCAGTTAGTGCAGCAGTTTTTTCTGCACGACTCAACTTTATGACATTAGCAGATCCTCCCCTGTGCAAATTGCTTCTAAATTCTCCTTCTTTGCCTTGTCTTTTCATAGCTCCCACTACTTCACCATCTACTATAAAAACCCTTATATCTGCACCTCCAGCTTCTTTGATAAATTCCTGCATAATTATACGAGCTTTTAATCCTTCAAAAGCTTCAATTACAGAAACAGCAGCCTTTCTTGTTTCAGCCAAAACCACACCTAATCCTTGTGTCCCTTCCAATAACTTCAAAACAACAGGTGCTTTTCCTAAGTGCTCTAAAATATATTCTCCTGCATTCTCTGATCTATTGGTAAAGGCAGTTCTTGGCATTCCTAAACCACTTCTTGACAATATTTGCAAGCTCCTCAATTTATCTCGTGATCTGGTAATAGCCAGCGAATCAACCGCACTGAACGTTTTCATCATTTCAAATTGCCTTACTACGGCAGTACCATAAAATGTAACCGATGCCCCAATCCTGGGAATTACCGCATCAATTTTATCCAACTGCTCTCCATGGTAGTACAAGGATGGCCCATTTTCGTCCATAATTATATCACAATGCATGTGATCTAAAACTATAGCTTCATGTCCTTTTTGTTCAGCAGCTTCTATGAGCCGCTTTGTGGAATACAGTTTAGAGTTTCGGGATAATACGGCAATTTTCATTTTAATTTGGTATAGTAATTAAGTTCTTTACACGAAAATACTACAATTAAAATGGACTAACCTAAACTAAAACGTTACTATTTAAAATTATTCCTAACACATCTTTAGTAAGCTTGATACAAGTAAGATAGGGGTTTGTTCTTTTTAAAGAGAAAACCTCAGTTATATCCATTTCAACTATCGATTGACCATTTTCCTGGTAGTAATATTTGTCAACGTTTATTTCTAATTTAGAGTTTTCAGTGTGAGATAAATAATAAATTTCCGGTTCTGCTCTAATTTCACTTATACTGATAGGTGGAGCATCAAAATGATAACTTGTACTTTTTACTACATCTCTAAGATTAGCAACAACAGCAGAACTCGTAGGAAAACTTCCTGCTCCTTTTCCTTTAATAAATTGTTGAGATGCAAATTTTGCATCAATTTTAACTGCATTGAATTCATCACTTACCTCAAAGAGCTCATCTTTGGAATGTACAAAATGCGGAACTACTGAAGTTGTCAAATGACCATCTTCCCACTTGGCTTCACCAACTAATTTCAATCTCAATCCAAACTGATTGGCCAATCCAATGGCTCGTTCGTCAATTTCCTGAATGCCAATCATAGGAATGTTTTCGGCTGTGATATGAATTCCGAAGGCCTGATGTATCAAAATCGACAATTTAAATCTGGTATCTTCACCGCTTACATCAGAGTAAGGGTCCAGTTCTGCAAAGCCTAATCTTTGGGCCTCATTAAGTGCTTTGTCGTAAGACCAGGCCTTGACAGTCATTTGCGTTAGAACAAAGTTACAGGTTCCGTTAGCAATTGTTTGTATACTTTTGATTTCATCTCCCCAAAACTGCTGATCCAACAGCCGTAGAATAGGAATGCTTCCACAGACTGCTGCTTCATACAATAAGGGGGTGTTGTTTTCTCTTTGCAATTCTAGTAACTCCAAAAGATAGATTGAAACCATTTTTTTGTTAGCGGTGACTACTGCTTTACCTTTGGACAAAGCTGCAGCCACAATTTCGAATGCCTCATGCGGGTCATTTATTAATTCAATGATGATATCTAATTCAGGATCATCAATTAAATCCACCCTCTTATAATTGAGTAACGTTGGAGAAATATCAAAACCTCTTTTCTTTTGAGGGTTCTTCACTACAATT
The DNA here is from genome assembly GCA_963803685.1 of uncultured Cytophagales bacterium. Taxonomy (GTDB): domain Bacteria; phylum Bacteroidota; class Bacteroidia; order Cytophagales; family Cyclobacteriaceae; genus Marivirga. The sequence continues at coordinate 3,153,667 of CAWDNW010000001.1, read as the reverse complement.
TTTTCTATACTTATTGGGAGATGGGTATTTTCTTTTAAAGACTGGTAAACTCCGCTACCGACCACACCTAACCCAAAAAGACCTGCTTTATATTGTTTCATTTGTTAACTACCTTCTTATTTAAACTAAAAAAATACTATGTACAGTTTATGCTCAAAAGCTATTATACATTTAGCTATTACTGCTCAATAAATTTTCTTTTAATGAATTCACTTATTAATTTGCCTTCTAACAAGAATGCATCGTGGCCCTTATCTGAGTGAATAACTTCTAAGGTGGCATTCGGTATTTTACCTGCTAAATATTGTTGCTCCTTTAGTGGGAAAAGGACATCTGTGTCTATACCTATACATAAAGTATCTGTTTTAACCTTCCTTAAAATGTCATCATCATCATTTCCTTCACGTCCTGCGGTAATATCATGCGCATCCATCATTTTTGAAAGCACTTCATATGATGCTGTTTTAAACCTGTTATAAAACTTCGCCCCCTGGTATTTTAGGTAAGTAACCGCTTTCCACTGCTTATCGACCCCTCTCCCACTTTGCTGCAGTTCAAAATCGTCATAAGATCTATAACTTAACATAGCGATTCCCCTGGCTATTGATAATGCCTCTTCTGCTGCCTCGGGATTACTTTTCCCTAAATGAATGGCTCTTCTTTGTAAGTCATTATATGCAATTCCCCAGGGAGAGTGCCTTGCATTTGCTGCTACAATTACTTGTCGTTTAATTACTGCTGGCTCTACAATACTCCATTCTAAAACCTGTTGCCCCCCTAAAGAGCCTCCAATAAGGTAATCAATTTGCACCACCTTAAGTACTTTCCTTAATTCAATGAAGGCATTTACTGCATCTCTGTTATGCAATTCAGGGAATGTTTCCAGGTAAGGCTTCTTCGTGTCAGGATTTAGAGACAGAGGCCCTGTACTACCGTAGCATGACCCTAACATATTAGCACAAATAACCACATGTTTTTTCAAATCTATAAAACCACCATTTTCCAGAAAGAGAGTTGGCCACCACTCCTTAACACTGGCACTACCGGTAAAGGCATGGCAAATCCATATTATTTCTCTATTTGGTAATAGCTCACCTAAAATCTCATAATACAGACTTGCCCCGTGCAATTGCTGGCCGCTCAACAAATCAAAAGACTCCGTTAAATTATGCTGTGGCATAGTTTGATTCATGAATCTTTTGAAATGATTGAGTAAAATCAGCAATGATATCATCAATATGCTCAATGCCAACAGAAACCCTTAATAAAGTTGGTAAAACCCCAGCAGCTATCTGTTCATCTACAGATAATTGTTGGTGGGTTGTAGCAGAAGGTTGTATAATTAAAGTTTTTGCATCTCCTACATTGGCTAAATGACTTACTAATTTTAAGTTATTGATGAAATTTTTAGTTTCTTCTTTATCACCTTTTAGCACAAAAGAAAGTACTCCTCCATAACCATTGTGCAAATATTTTTTTGCAAGCTGATAGTGCTTGCTTGATTCCAGTCCTGGATAATTTACTTTTTCTACTAATGGATGCTTCTCTAACCAGTAAGCCAATTGTAAAGCATTATCTACCGTTTTCTGAACTCTCAATGAAAGTGTTTCCAAACCTTGAATTAAAAGGAAGCTGTTGAAAGGACTTAATGCCGGACCAAAATCCCTTAAGCCTTCTACTCTCGCACGTATGGCAAAGGCTATATTGGGTAGTCCAAGAGGATTTCCTTCTCCAAAGGTTTCCCAGAAATTCAAACCATGATATCCTTCAGAAGGCTCAGAAAACTGCGGGAATTTGCCATTACCCCAATTGTAGTTTCCGGCATCAACAATCACTCCACCAATTGAAGTACCATGCCCCCCAATCCATTTTGTAGCTGATTCTACCACAATGTTGGCTCCGTGCTCAATAGGTCGGAACAAATAACCTCCTGCTCCAAAAGTATTATCTACCACGAAAGGAATATCATGTTTTTTGGCCAATGCAGCAAGCTTGTCGAAATCGGGTATATTAAAAGCCGGGTTACCAATTGTTTCTACATACATAGCTTTTGTTTTCTCATCAATTAATTTTTCAAAAGCCTCAACAGACTCCTCTTCTGCAAACCTGGCTTCTATGCCAAGTCTTTTAAAAGCAACTTTAAATTGATTGTAAGTACCTCCATACAAAAATCGGGTAGAGACCAGATTATCACCTGCCTCCAAAATATTATTTAAGGCTATAAACTGAGCTGCTTGTCCAGAACCTACAGCTAGTGCTGCTACCCCACCTTCCAAAGCTGCAATTCTTTTTTCAAATACATCATTGGTAGGGTTCATGATACGTGAATAGATATTACCAAATTCTTTTAAGGCAAAAAGGTTTGCTCCATGATCTGCATCGTTAAATACAAAGCTTGAAGTTTGATAAATTGGAACTGCTCTGGAGTTAGTGGTACCATCAGGTTCCTGACCTGCATGTAACTGTAATGTTTCGAATTTTAATGAATCTGACATGATTATGATTTTAAATGTTAAGAAATTATTGAAAATGAATATTGCAAATACCGTATATTACTTTGGTTGAATGCAAATTAAAATGAAAGTAGGGAGTGGCTCATAAAGAGCCTGATTCAGAAGAATAGATTACTGGCAATTACACTCACTACTTGAGCATTACCAGTAAAGCTCCTGAAATGGATAAGTTGTTAGTAACAACAACAAATGCACATTCGCATGGAACTTGTACTAACTAAATTAAAATAAATTGAATTTTGCGATTTGATTTGAGATTCAAATCCTTTGAACGTTTGCGAAACGAAACTAGCGGTTAATTCCGAAATGTGTGATGTTTTCATATTTATATTTCCCTCATCGGGCAGGATTTGGCACCTTGAATCAGGTTGCCAGAGGATCATAGAGCCTGTCTCTTACCTCTTCGTTATAAATTGATTCTAAATATGGTTCAAATGTAGAAAATGCTTTTTGATTAAAACAACATTTTAAGGAAAATATTTTAGCATACACATGAATAAACAACCTAATTAATTGTATATCAACATTTTAAAAATATCACATCGGAAAAACAATTTAACTCGAAGCAAACTCTGATATAAATAAAATGAAATGATTTAGAAATCACTTTACTAAAAGACTACTGTTCTTCTGCCTTCTTTACTGGCTTAAAATGCTTTATGATTCCATTTACTATCATCCAATGTGCCAAAATAAAACATAGAGTGGTTATGTATTGGGCATAAGGTATTGTTTGGGAAAACCTGTTTATAACCAGTACTGAGTCCGATACTAAAATCAAAACAACTCCTAAAAAAACCAATGTAAAACTATTTGAATCAGTTTGAGACTTTCTGTACCAAGCAAAAGCAATTAAGCATAATGTAGATACTGCATACAATGTTAAGGGCACTTGAATTACGCCATCTAAATAGGGTACAATTAAATAAGCCAATACACTCGCATAAACAAGTGCTACCAGTGGTACCAGTGATAAATGAAAATTTAATTTTTCCTTATAAGTGGCTTTCCGGAATGAAAATAGAAAGAAAATATGCCCAGCAAAATAAGCAGATAAACCTATAAAAAAGAACAGGAAGTTTTTGAGATATAAGATAAACATAATGTCGCCAATCCATGTAAAAACGATAGCCAACGTGGTATATCTTACCCATTTGGCATCCTTTTGACCTTCTGTTTGATCCCAAAAATAAACCAGAAGACTAAACATTAGCACTGCTTTACTTAATCTGTCTAATAACTCAATATTGAATAAAATAGCAATTATTTGAGCCAAAGCCGCAAGCCAAAAAAGGTATTTCTTAATGTTCATTGTTCCCATACTTATTACAGATTAGAAATCTAAGTAATAATTTGGGGTTAAGAAAAAAAGAGAGAGAAATAAAAGGTTAATCTTATTTTAAAGGAGTTTATCTGGAGTGGATCGAAAGAAATATTTCGCTGCCAGAAAATTTTACTGTTTGAGAAATTTTTTCATCTCCTTAACAGATCCATAACTGATCATCACATAATAATGTCCTGAAGGAATATTTCTGAGATTTAATTTGTAGAGATCATCTTCAATTTTTTCAGATGAAGAGTTCATTTTATTACCTATAAAACTCATTACCTCTAGCTTAACTTCCTGTTTTACAGATTTCTCTAACTTCACAAAAATATAGTCATCTGCCGGATTTGGGTATACATCTAATTTTTCAACTATTGAAAAAACTGTATCAGATACAATTTCTTTGTCTTCAGGATCGTTAATTGATGAACTAGATTTTGAAAATAAAGAATTCACACTTATTTGAGAAATAAGTAACATGGAAAACATGTATGTGAATATAATTCTTTTCATTTTAAATAAGTACGGCTTTAGCCATATTTTAGTTTGATTATTTTTATCAAGCGTTTATACTAGCTACGGCCTTTCCCATGTATTTCATCCATCCGGAAGGATTCATAAACAAATCACCTTCCTCTTGCTGAGCATAATCACCAATCGTTCCATGCAAAAGTACTGCCAATTTTGCACATACCAAAGTATTTTTTAAGAAAGGATATGTGCCAGCCAATATTCCACATAATAAATCACCACTTCCTCCCTTAGCCATACCTGCATTTCCGGTTGAATTAAAACTTATTTCACCCTCTCTACTGCAGATAGCGGTGTTTTTTCCTTTCAAAATCATTACTACTTTATACTTTTTACAGAATTTTTTCATCTTAGATAATCTTTCAAAATGATTACCACTTGGACCCAAAAGCCTGTCAAATTCTCCGATATGTGGTGTGAGAATTGCTCCCTCTGGTAAGATTTCCAACAACTCCTGATTTTCTGCAAGCAGGTTAAGGGCATCTGCATCAATTATTAATTGACCCTGATAATTATTTAAAAGCTGAATAAAAAGTTCCTTAGTTTTACTTGCAAGTCCTATAGCTGGCCCAATAACTACTACATCCTGATTAGTATAATCATGAAAAGTGCCTAAAACATATTTATTTTCATCTTGCAGAATTAAAGATTCGGGGATAGTTGACTGGACAACATTTACACTGGCACCACAAACCTGAGCAGTTAATAAGCCGATTCCTGAATGCAAGGCTCCTTTCATTGCAATGATAGCAGCACCCATTCTACCGTAACCTCCTGCAATAATAGTAGCTCTACCTCTTGATCCTTTATGAGCAAATGGAGAAAATTGTGGCAAATTAAAATCAGAAGCAAGCAGAATTTGATAATCGCTGTCTATTCTATTTAAATAATCTGCATGTATTTGTATATCCAAAATATGCCACTCGCCTACGAATTGATGATTTTCTGGCATCATAAATGCCAACTTCGGCAACTGAAAGCTTAAGGTATGATGTGCTTTAAAAATGCTTCCTTCACCGGAAGCTTTATCTGCAAAAACACCTGAAGGAATATCAATGGCGATTTTTTCTCCTGTTATACTATTTACTTCATTTATAATTTTAGCTGGTTCACCTTCTATTTCCCTGGATAACCCAGAACCAAAAATAGCATCTAAAAAAATGGTGGGTTTTTGATCAAAAGCTTCTAGTTCGCTAATAATTGTGACATTAAGTCTACGTAATCTCAGGAGATTTTCAGTAAAATCATCAGAACCATCTTCACCCATTACTAACAATACCTTCACTCGGTAACCGTAGCCATAAAGCAACCTGGCGATAGCTAAACCATCCCCCCCATTATTTCCGGAGCCGACTAAGATGCAGACTTTATATTTTTTAGAATAGCGTTCCAGTATCCATTGCGCAACTTTTTTGCTTGCGCGTTCCATCAAATCAATAGAGTCAATTGGTTCATTTTTAATAGTATACTGATCTGCTTCTTGTATTTGAGATACCGAAAGGATTTTCATTATAATCGATTTTATTCCAACTTAAAATATTTCGAGCTGTAAAGGAATATCCCTACACCTTCTTTTCAGAACTTCTTCTACATTTTTCACTGCAGTAGATCACATTCTCCCAATCTTTAGCCCATTTTTTGCGCCATGAAAAAGGTCTTTTACAAATCGGACACATCTTCTGCGGCAAATTTAATTTTTTTATGACCCTCATTTTTTATGATACGAAATCATTTTAGTCAAGATCATCTCATCCCTAGAATTTTTGTTATTGTTTAATTTTAATGGTAGCGCAGGTTCATTTTTTAATCCAATCAGCTTTATAAATTGGCGCTTTACAAAATAAACTATTATTTCATCATGCTTCTCCAGCAGATATGATTATTTTTGAATTTTAAATCACATCAGATTATGCAGCAATATCATCAACTCATGCAACATATCCTTGAGAACGGAGCTCAAAAAGGCGATCGTACAGGAACTGGTACCCTTAGTGTATTTGGCTACCAGATGCGTTTTGATTTACAAAAAGGATTCCCTTTGGTTACGACCAAAAAAGTGCATTTACGCTCTATTATTCATGAGTTGTTATGGTTTTTGAAGGGTGATACCAATATCCAGTATCTTAAAGACAATGGTGTATCTATTTGGGATGAGTGGGCAGATGAAGATGGTAATTTAGGTCCGGTTTATGGATCTCAGTGGAGAAATTGGCCAACCCCAGATGGCAAGCATATTGATCAGATTTCTGAGGTGATCCATCAAATAAAAAATACTCCCAATTCCAGAAGAATGATAGTAAGTGCATGGAATGTAGCGGAAGTTCCCAATATGGCTTTACCTCCCTGCCACGCATTTTTTCAGTTTTACGTAGCAGATGGCAAATTATCATGTCAATTGTACCAAAGATCAGCCGATGTGTTTCTCGGAGTTCCGTTTAATATTGCTTCTTACGCTCTGCTGACTATGATGATTGCACAGGTATGTGATCTAACGCCAGGTGATTTTATCCATACATTAGGCGATGCCCATTTATATTCAAACCATATGGAACAAACTGAATTACAGTTGTCCCGAAAGGCATTTGATTTGCCGGAGATGAAAATAAATCCAGAAGTGAAAAACATATTTGATTTTAAATTTGAGGATTTTGAATTGGTAAATTATGAGCATCATCCGCATATTAAGGCACCTGTTGCCGTTTAAATCATTTATCCTAAGTCATATCCAGTAGTGAATAAAGTAAAATTTTGCGTTTTCCTACTCACCCTCTTTTTAATAGGGGTTGAGGCTTTGTGCCAAAATAAATACGACTGGTGGATTAATGCCCAGGTCATCAGAGGTTTTACTTTGCAACACAACCCAAAAATCGGTCATTTGATTCGAGGAAATCCGGAGGGAATTGAAATTAACCTTCAGCAAACACTAAACGGATTGCGGTACTGGGAAGAGATTTACAATAAACCCATAGTAAATTACGGTTTATCTTATTACAACCTCAATAACGATGATCAATTAGGGCGATTAGTGATAGCTTCTGCTGCCATGGATTTGCCCTTATTCAGGAAAACATATACTGCTCTTTTTGCAAGAATCGGAACAGGATTAGTTTACTGCAGTAATCCATACGACAGAAATACTAACAACCAGAACACCATGTTAAGTACTCCTTTAAGCTTTTTATTGCAGACAAGGTTGACTTACGAAATTCAACTGAGCGACAATTTCAAACTAACTCCAAATCTTAACTTCACCCATGCAAGTAACGGTGCGCAAACTGCCCCTAACAGAGGAATCAATTTGGTAACCGCCAATTTGGGCTTATCCTATAGAATAATTGAGAAAGAAGCAATCGACACTAGTTTTAGTGCCCCACTCCCAAAGGAGAAACCTTTTCATTTCTATATTTTAGGCAGTTTCGGCAGAAATACTAAGAGTTTACAGGTGAGGCAGCCACAAATGTTTTACAATTTGGCAATAATGGGACATAAAAATTTGAATTACAAGAGTGATTTACAATTTGGTGTAGAGTATTTTCATAATAATGGTTTAAGAAAAGAGATAGCTAGCAACTGGTTTTTTTCGGAGGAAGAAAAGCAAGTGGATTTTAGAAGGATTGGTATAGTCATTGGCCACGAATTAAAGGCAGGTAAATTAGGATTCATTTCGCAATTTGGAGTATATGTGTATAACCCGAGTAAAATAAGAATGCCTGTATACCAGCGTTATGGCCTAAAATATGAAATTAAAGAACATTTTATTATCCAAACTGCTTTAAAGGTGCATGCAGCAAAAGCTGAACAAGCGGAACTAGGTTTTGGATGGAGATTTTGAGCATGAAAATTAATCAGCTATATATTGCCCTCATACTTTTGCTTTACATAAGTTGCAACTCAGAGGAAGCTTTCGACTGTGTGAAAACTTCAGGAGACTTGGACACATTAATGATCACAGATTTTCCTGATTTTAGAGAATTGTTAATTCATAATAATATTGAACTAGAGATTATTGAAGACGAAATAGAGTATTTTGAATTAATATATGGAAGGAATTTATTACCTCAATTGATGATGGAGTATGAAAGTGATTCCCTCTCATTTTTTAATAATAATTTTTGTAATTGGACAAGAGATTTCAAAAAGCCTTTAATAAAATGGCATACCACTAAAAATGAAATCGTTATCCGATCTCTTAGCTCTGGAAATATATTTAATATAGATACCTTAAAAATGGATGTAGTAATAGTAGCAGAAGACTATTCCAATAAAATTGATTTAATCGTTAATAATAAAAAAACTTTATTAGCCTCTAACTCAATTTCCAACTTTACTTTTTCCGGTATGTCTGACCGACTAATAGTCAATTCGTATTTTAGCGATAGCCAATTTAATTTAGGTGAATTACAGGTTTTAAGGGCAGAGATTTTGCAAAGAGGCTATAACGATATTATTGTAAACCCAACAGACAGCTTGGTTGGTAGCATTGAAAATGCAGGGAGAATACTTTACTATGGAAACCCTGGCATCAAAGTAGAAGTCAGAAACGGTGGAGAGTTAATAAAACTAAACGATTAGCACAATGGAGATAACGCGGCCTACCCTAGTATTAGATGAATTAAAATGCAAGGCCAATATTCAAAAGATGGTCACAAAAGCTGTTAAGCATCGATGTAGTTTGCGACCTCATTTCAAAACACATCAGTCGGCCCAGGTTGGAGAATGGTTTAAAGAAGCAGGTATTAAACAGTGCACCGTTTCATCTTTAGGAATGGCCCAGTATTTTGCTAAGGCAGGCTGGACAGATATCACCGTAGCTTTCCCATTGAATGTACTGGAAAAAGTAATGGTCAATCATTTGGCTCAAACCATAAAACTTAACGTTTGTGTTGAGTCTGTAGAAACTGTTAAAATTCTATCAGGATTCATAGCTCACTCTGTGTGTATATTTATAAAAGTAGATGCAGGCTATCACAGAACTGGTATTGGAGCTGAGGATATAGAAGGTATTGACGCTATTATAAAGGAGATTGGAAAAAATCCACGTCTAATTTTTAGAGGCTTTTTGCAGCATGCAGGCCATACTTATCAGGTAAAAGGAAAAACAGAAATTGATGAAATTCATGCTTTTACGAGCCAAAAAATGTTGAACCTAAAAACCAGGTTTAAAGATCAGTACCCGGATTTGATTATTTCTAACGGTGACACACCTACCTGCAGCGTAAGTGATAATTTTGATAGTGTAGACGAAATGCGACCAGGAAACTTTGTTTTTTATGATGTAATGCAGGCCGAAATCGGCTCATGCAACTACGAGGAAATTGCAGTAGCTATGGCCTGCCCAGTTGTAGCCAAGCATGCCGATAGAAACGAAATCATCATTTATGGAGGTGCCGTTCATTTTTCGAAAGATCGCATTACAAGTGAATCAGGAACTACCATTTACGGTTTAGTTGCACAGCAAAAAGCTAGCGGGTGGGGCAATCCACTTCCTAACTTGTACGTAAAAAAGCTATCGCAAGAGCATGGTACCATTCATGCTACTGATGCATTTATTGAGCAAACTAAGATTGGTGATATATTATATATTTTGCCTATTCATTCCTGCTTAACTGCCAACCTGATGGGGAAGTATAGCACCTTAGATGGGGAAGAGTTGGGGATGTATAGGTTTGGGTTTTGAATGGAAAAACAATCCAAAAAAGCTGGTTTCCAGCCAAAGGCTTGCCAGATTAACATTTTGGAATGTAATGGAAAAAATTTATTAGCCTGTACCGACCAGTCGGCAGAATCCCCTAGCTATAAAGCACCTCTGGTGGCTAGGAGATTTTTAAGGTAGCCCATCTTAAAAAAGAACTGATGCTATCATAAACAACCATTTCGAAAAAGGCTACGAGCAATTCTTCTGCGTGGGCTTGGGGATTCCACATAATTTATGTCCTGTTCCTTCGTCACAGTGCTTAAATTTCTGGAATGACGAAGACTTTTTGTTAGTGGTCTAATAATAAACCCTTCGGGTGTACATCAGGATAAAGATAAACCTGCAAGACTTTTCTTTATGAAATAGCAAAAAAAGGCAAAAACAATCTATCCCAAAGAATTTGACAATTCAAATATCGGTAAGTATAGGGCAATCAATATAAAGCCTACTATGCCGCCAATGACAAATATCAAAATCGGTTCTAAGGCAGCATTGATCAATTTAATTTTTTGCTCATTTTCGCTCTTAACTTTTTCACTTATTAGCTGAAAATAGTATCCCAATTGGTTACTTTCTTCCGCCACTTTTACATAGTTAAGAATTACTGCATCAAACATCTGAAAGTCTTTTAATACTTTAAATAAAGAATCTCCACCCTCTATTCTAAGTTTGGCTTTTTCTATTGATATATTTAAAGCAGGGTATTTGATCATTTTTTGCACAATTTCTAAACTTCTTAGTATAGATACATTAGACTTTGTGAGCATTGCCAATGCAGAAAAAAATTGTGAAACAGCGGATATTTTAAGGGCTCCCCCTACAATAGGTATTTTGGTTATGAATACCCCTCTGTAGAATTTATAGCTTTGCCATTTGCTTTTCACATAATTATCTAAGAAAAATAAACCGATAATGAATAGTAGTATAAAAAAGCCATAGGCTCTCGAGAAAGCTGCAAAAGATAAAATTATTTGTGTAATTTGAGGTAGCTCCCCGCCCATTCTTAGTAAAACCTCCTCAAAAGTAGGAATTACAAATTGAATCATAAAAAATATGACCAAAACAGCACTTAAAAGAATAATTACCGGGTAACTCAATGCTGAAATAATTTGCCGTCTTTGTTCAATTTTTTCTTTATAAAACTGCGCCAGGTTCTGAAAAATCATCTGAAGATCAGCTGTTTCCTCTCCTATCATTACAGAATAAACTTCATAGGGTGTGAAAGTGGGCGAGTTTTCCATAGCCTGGTATAAATCTTTACCATCAATAATTTTCGCCAGTAGCTCTTCCAGTATTTTCTTTTCGTTTTTTTTACTCTCTTCCAACAATACCTCAAAGGAGGATGACAAGCTCATTCCTGATTTCATTAATACGGCCAGTTGATTATAGAAATTTTCCTTCTGCTTATTTGAAAGTTGTGACTTGCTAAATAAATCTCTTTGAAGAAAATTTTTATCTTCAGATTTAGCTTTACTTGCCTTTTTACTTTTTTTAGAAGGTATTTCTATGGCCATAACATATTATTGATAAATAGTATTCATTTGATTTACAGGTAATAGATTATTTAAATCGAAAGATAATATCTTGATATAACCCATATCAACAGAATCGTTCCGACTTGAATCAATAGCAATTGAATGGTTCAAATAAAAATTATGCACTAGAGAATCCTCTTCAATAAAATCATCATGCATAAAAATCTCCTTAGCAAATTCTTTATCAAGGTATTGTTCTCTTTTTCTACTCATTTCATAAAAATCATTAATAGCGGTATTTACTAGTGATCTGTTACTATAATAATTTTTAGTAAAATTCTGGAGGGAAATTACTATTAAAGTAATTAATATAGCACTTACTACTAAAACAACCAATAATTCTATAATGGTAAAAGCTTTAACATTAGTCTTCATGTCTCAGTATTTCAGCATAATATATTTTATTTTCCCTAAAATAAACGTCAATTGATATATGAAATAATTCTCTCTCATCAATTTGCTTTTGTAGCGAAAAGGAAAGGTTTTCTTTCTCCCAGGTAGCAGCTTGTATTTGTTCAACAGGAATTATCCTTAAGCTGTCTAAATATCTGTTAGTTAATATAGTGCTTTTAATTATACTTCTTTTTTTAACCTGCTCTTTTATAGAATTAAAAAGCACAAAAGAAAATAATAGCATAATAATACTGATTAGTACCGTGGCAATTAACGTTTCAATCATTAAACTGCCCTTTACTTTAACCATGCTACCTTTTTATTTCTATCTGAAAAGTTAAAAAAATAACTGTTAACAAATGTTGATGAATCATTTCTTGCATCGATTTCAACATCAACCAAATAATTAATGTAGGTACTGTTACGCATACTATCAACTTTAATAAAACGATCCACCATTAAATTCCCTTTTATTTTACCTTCCAACATGGTATATCCTTTAAAATAAAATGAGCCTGTTAAATCGGCCTCTTTAGTAATATAATTATTTAGCTGCACAAATTCATGAATATTTTCTATTTCTATATGGTGAATGATTTCTCCTAAAATTTTAGCATCTCCAATAGATAAATAACTATCTAGGTTATCAGACAATAAACACAAAATGGAGGGATAATTGAGCCTCACATCATTTTCTACAATTAAAGTATCTGCGGCAAACGCCTGTAAATTACCCGTAAATCCAGATTCTATGGTAACTTTAGGAGCATTTAAAATGATAAAATTAAGTTTAGCATTTGCAGACACAACAATTTCTTTTGCTGATTTTATTACTTGATACCCTTGAATAGTATCAACCAATTGAATAGCATCACTTGAATAACTAATTTTTAAAGTATCCTGAAAATAATTTAATTCATTATAAAAATCAACCTGATTGATTTTATTCATTTCATTATACCAATATTCGAGCCTCTCATAATTCAAAAATTCAACAATGGAAGAGTCAGAAGTTCTTGAGGGGCCGTACAATAATTTTTCATTCAAATAAGGGCGTCTATTAAAATACGCAGACTTAATACCTTCATCCGGAATAATAGTGCTTCCGGATATTTTGGTGTTACCAGTAATACTTAATGGAATATTTGTATCTTCCAGAATAAGGCTTACCCTGGAGAAATTCACTGGATTACTCCCAACCATTGCTATTTTGCCTGAAACACTTGACTGGATGGCACTTGTTGAATAAATAAGGTTATAACCTCCCCAATATTTAAAATTGAGCTTAACCGAATCGTTAGATCTTGTAAATGGATTAACCGTTATGTTAAAATCATTCTCGGGATCGCTTAAACTAAGGCCGTATTCTACTCCTGAAAAGGCATTATGTATTGTTTTATTGGAGTTAGAAAGTACCTGAATTTCAATAGCGGCATATCTTAAATAAATAAAAAGTAGCGTTGATATTACAGCGATTACCATGATTACAACTAAAACAAAGTTTAAAACACCAGCTTTAATCCTCATTCTGCCGGAATGGAGTCTTTTTGTGCTCTTTTAAAGAGTCTTTGAAAAATACTCCTTTTATTTTCAATGGTATCTGAATCCATTTCTATCTCCTCTTCCATCTCTAAAAATGTTTCCTCTTTTAATTCTCCATTTTTCCAAATTTCCTGCTTTAGAAAATATCCATTTTCATCATAAAACATCCATTTCCCCTCTTTTATTCCCACTGAAAACTCGCCCGACTCAGCCAGGTTATTTGTATCGAAGTAAAATTTTTTGAAGGGACCATCCAGTAATTTCCCGGTATAGCTTCCTAAGGTTTGCTTTAAATTTTGATTGGCAAAATAAAAATAAACTGAATTATCCTTAGGTTTTGGCTTTTTATCAGTAAAGTTAAATTCATAAAAATAATCTTTAATTTTTATGCTGGCTTTATCAGGGTATTTTTGCGGAATAAACCTATTGCAGGAAGAAATTAATATTAACCCTACAGCCAACAATATTATACTATTTAATTTCATCTCTACACTCATAAAATTGATGGACTTTATATCTAAAATTAAAAGGAGTTTCATTATTAACATAATTTGTACGAATACTCTTTAAAATTTATCGCATTTAAAGCAAAATATTTAATCAAGCAATAAACTTGTTGACATAAATATAAAAAAAATGTAGGATCGAACTATCCAATAAGGAATAAGATTTTATGGCTACTTGTATTCACATTATAATTTTACAGTTACAATAAATCAAATACCCTGCTATTTAACATAATTGGGTAATTAGAGCTACTCATGTGATAATTCCTCAAGCGTTTGTAGGTTGTCCGAATATTCTTTAGTTAAATCATCAATTCTTTCATCATGATTGATCATATGAAGCGTAAGCTCCTCTACTTTTTTTAATATCAATAAATTCATTTCAGATACATTCAACCCCTCATTTGCCATTGCTTCTGCAGAAGGAACTTCAGGTAAATGCTGATTTTCATTGATAAATTTTTCCAAATCATGCAAGGATAATAAATCATAATCGTCTGCAAATACATAGTCGGGAGCATTATTTGCCTCAACATTAATTTCCAAAGCCAACATTGTACCATTTACATGTAATCTTTCTATTGGATTATTAGTATTGATTCCAACAAAACCATCATTGTAGTAGGTTTTACTTCCGTTTGCTAACCACAGACTATTGCTATACTGCTGATAAGAAGTATAATCAATTAAATTTATTAAACGTACTAAAACATTTGTAGACAGATAGCTCTTTAATAAAGAACTATTAATGCTCTCCGGCCACTCATTATCATACAATTGAATGGGGCTGGAAAAAGAATTAAAATCACCTTCCAAGTCGGAAGAGGTATTGGGTTTGTTAATATTTGCATGTAAATTAACTGAGATTAGCTGAAAACAAACAAAAACAACTAAAAGCAACAATTGAAATAAATTTTTCATAATAAAGATTTTGAAATACTGGAAATATCACACCAAATTGAATAAACTATAAAGCTTACTCTCTTGCTTTTAATTCATCAATCAATTGCATTTGTTTGCTATTGCTTACCTCTAAAGCTTCTAATTGTTTGTTTTGCTTGATAATATACAAACTAAGCTCTTCAATTTTTTTCAATAATAGTAAATTCATCTCCCCAACCTTCATTCCATCAGTTTCCATTTCCTTAGCTGAAGGCACCTCAGGTAAATGGCTGTATTTTTCCAGGTAGGCCTTTAAAAATTGAAGTGTAGGTAGTTCGTACCCTTCTTTAAAAACATAATCTGGCACATTATCAGCATCAACCGAAATTTTAACTTCAGAAGCTAAGATGTTCCCGTTTACATGCAACTTTTCAGTAGGATTATCAGTGTTGATTCCTACATTACCCGCATTGTAGTAGATTGCATTTCCTGTTGCCAACCATTCTCCCGGCTCTTCTTCAGGAAGTTTATCTCCTCCAATGCCATCTGATTCCATATTATAAAGCATTGCAACTTCCGTAGGATTAAGCGCTCTATTGTAAATTCTCAAATCATCCAATACACCTCTATAATACCTGTTTTGGTTTACGTTGTTATGAAAGTAATTACCTACAATAAAATTAACATTTGTATTATAGTTCGAAGTGGTATAAGTGTAGGTATTGGAGGAAGCCAGCTCACCGTTTATATATAAATACCAGGTATTGCCCGAAATCACTCCTACTACATGGTGCCAGCTATTATTGAATAAATTAGTTTCACCTGAAATAGCTGAATAATAGGTGTTGTTACCATTTCTACCTGAAACTCTTATTTTACCATCATTATCGAATACAAATGCAATACCTTTATCAACTAACCAATTATAATTCTCAAGTACAAATCCGTTATTAAGAAGGTTAGATTTAAGCCAAAAAGAAAAAGTATTGGTAGTACTACTCAAATTAATGTTGCTACCTAAATTAATATAGCCATTGTTAAAATTATAGGCTCCTCCTGTATTATTGAATCTATCCGTGGTACTCGTTACATTAGAAATAACGGAGCCATTATGCCCATTACCACTGGCATCTGTGGCATTGCCTGCAAATTTATAATGTGCCAGTAAGCCTGTGGAAACATCCTGTGCCTGCGAAAAGCTTATACAAGCTATCAGTAGTAAGGAGAAGATTGAAAGTTTTTTCATGAGTATAATTTTTTTTTAAAAATAATACTTTTTATTAATTAAAGATAAAATACCATTATTTATTGAACTATTATATTAAAAAAACTGGTGCTACCATTAATTTAATGGCAATTCGGATTTTCATTAGAAGGATCGGCCTTATTCATATTAGGGATTTTGAATTTGTAATTGGATCAGAAACAAAATGTTTGACCGCAGGGAGTTTTTTTGTTTCCCAATTATAAATATAAAATGCCGTAAAGAAATGAATACAGCCTTGAATTTTTGTTTCTTTTTGTCCTTGTCCCGAATTTTCATCGGGAAAGAAAAAAGAAAAGAAAGTTTCTTTCACTTAATCAGTGATAGAAGCGAGAACGAACATAGAATTCTTGATACACAATCTATCTTTGGTATCTAAATGTAGTTGTCCACTAAAATCGCAGAAGAACCAAAAAACTTAATTGTTTAATAAATACATTAACACATTCTTTTTGAGTCGTTCATGCGCTCTCAACTTTACTTCCATTTTGCTGAAATAGATATCTTTAAAGGCTCCAAAAAAGAAAATATACAAAATAAATAAAGCTATGACGGTTGAAGTGACCGCTGCAAATTCACCAACAGAGCTGTTTAATTGTAATAAGTTAATTAATTTAGCAAAAGTGGCTCCAGTCATTAAGGTTAACAAAAACACGATGGCCCTAAACTGTACCATAGGCTTAGCTCGCTCTAATGATTTTACCTCCTCATCAATTAATGAGTTAATGATGTTTAATTTCTCCTCATTTAGCTTATCTTTAGCAGTGTATTCTTTTAAGAAGTGAAAACCAATTGCTTCAAAATTTGAATGTTTTTTAAAAGTTCTAATCTTTTTATCAATATAAAAAGCTATCAACACAATAGTTATATTAAAAAACATCAAGCTGTAGCTAATATATGTTTCCCATTCTCTGTTCTTATAAACTGATGCGATAAATACCGCTATAAATGCAGCCACTATAAGACCGAATAATACAGATAATATATATTTTAATAATTTAAATTGATGAGTATCCAGGTAAGGATTTTTCTGTGTTTTATTAAATTCATTTAATAAGGCATGTAGTGTGAGCATAGGGTTTGGTTAGGTTGTCTTGGTGAATTTTACTCTCCCTCCGCGACCGTGTCATCAGAATCCAATAGCCAGCAGTTACTGCAAAGCACATAGAGACGATTTCTCCCTTTATCAAAGTGTAACTCTATGAATACTATCAATATTAGTGCAATTTTATAAAGTGACCCTATTTCCAATAATTTAAAAGAACAAAATACCATTACCTGATTACGATTAACTCCATTATTAAGATCAAACAAAACGCCTCATATTGAATAAAGAAAATGCGAAGATGCTGACAATACGATTGTAAGGCTTTATAATTAAGTGACCACTTAATCAGTTACCAGCTGCTCGTTACACCAAAACCACTGATGACTATGTTTTACAAAAATCAGAAAGCAAATTCACTTGCAAAAAACTTTCAAATACAAACAAACTAAGCTTTTTTAATGTCAATTACTACAATCATGCTTGAGATTTAGCATCTCTCTTTTTAATTCTTGAATTTCTTTGTTTTGCGCTATTAAGTAAAGAGTAAGCTCCTCTATTTTTTGCAATAATTTGGCGTCCATTTCACCTAAATGAATACCATTTGCATTTACTACGGCTCCACTAGGAATTTCAGGCAAATGCTTATACTTTCTAATATAGTCCTGTAGATCATTTAGTTCTTTAAGATCATAACTATTTTCAAAAACAAAGTCAGGCCAAGATCCTGCAAAAGCAACTCTTACTTCTTCAGAAATAATTTTTCCTTCTACAGCTAATTGGTATCCTTTTGTATCGTTAGTGCCTATTCCCACATTACCGTTTTCATAAAAAACTGTAGAGCCAGATGTTGACCACAGACTGCTTCCGTTACTTGAGGAAGAAAAACTATTAGATAATATCACTTGATTAATAGTAGCGTTTACATGGTGAAGTGACAAATCTACTATCAGTGGACTTGAAGACGCCACTGTAGATGTATAAAAAGTTTCGCCATTTTTTTGATAACTTATTATTCCATTTGCTCTTGTTATTTTCAAAACATCCTGAGACTGGTATCTTGTAGAACTACTACCAAATTTTTTAATACCGTTCTCATATATCTGTAATTCTCCATCATGTCTTAAGTAAAGCGCAAAACCTATTGAGGAGTGAGATGCATTGATATTATTTTCTGAAAGACCTATCATTCTAGCTGTAGTACTCTCAAGTGCTGTGGTTTGAATCCATCCATCAGTATTATCAGGTAACGCTTCATTAGAAGCAGCTCCGGCATCTCCCCATGCATTTGCACCACTAGTCTTGAGCAGTTTGTCTGCTTGCACTGTGGTGTTTAGCAAATCGGTCCATGTAGCATTTATCTGACCAACACCTAAAGAGGTTGTGAATAAAAGTGCTGTTACAAAACTATATTTTATGAAATTCTGCATTAATTATGATGTTTTGATTGAAATAAATTAAAAAAAAGTTCACTATTAAATTAAGTTCTTATTGTACATTACATACTTTATAAAAATAATACAAAAAAATACATCACACAAAATATTTGTAATAAAATATAATTATTTTATTCATGAATTCCATATGGTCATAAAAGGTATTAATGTAAGATTTCTACAATGTTCAAAATAATTGTGTTCTATAAAATTAACCTACAATAATCATATGGCAAAACAGCATAAAGTGAAATCCTTAAATAAATATTTAATTTGTGATAATTTACAAAACGTATAAAAACTTTAATAGCATAAAAAGTAATAGAGTGAAATTACCGCCTTGTAGCATTTCTATACCTATTATATGCTTTAATGGCTTCATCTATTTGAATACTTTCCGTTTCCAGATCTAATTTTTCTACTTTTTGGGTTTGGGCATTCCATTGGTGTACCAAAAAGGTACCTCCTTCTGTGCCTCTTAAGTACAAACCTATTTTAGGCACATTAAATAAATCTACCTTTTGGTTGGCACTTATGGTGGCTCTGCCGGATATCCTCACTAGTTCATTTGCAAAGGAGGGGTTTCTGGAAGAGGTATTACAACCTGCCAGCACCCATAAACTATTACTGGCCAGGCGTATATCCCCTTCATTTATCAATTGGGCTAAATCTTTCATTAATAAAACACCCTCATTAAAAGGCATACTCCTGCCCTTTTTCCTGTAATTATAGTGGTTTACATAAAAACCAGCGCCTTCCTGCACAAAATAACCATAATAACCGCTGTGGCCTGCTATACAAACATTGCCTATGGTATAGCCCAGTTCTGTTAATAAAGTTAAAGTATTGGCTAAGTTTTGGCCAGTATTAAAAGGAAAAGCGATGTGAAAATTAGCACTTAAATGGCTTAAATTATAGCCAAACGTTTTCATGGCCACATCATCTTGTAGAAAAAAAGGATGCTCCATACCATAAAAAACTACATTTAAGGTATCTCCCGATAGAAAAGCAGGAAAATTCACTTTAGGCAAATGCTTAGGCATTTCCACTAAAGGCACAGTTAATTCAGGTGCAATTTTAGGTAAAGCGGCAAGGCTGTGATTAGGCACCTGCCTTAAGTTAATACAGGAACTGAATAACAACAGAAAAAGAAAATAATAAAGGGTTAAAATGTTTTTCAATTGTATACAGTCAATATTTTCAGATAAGGTTATTTATATTTAATAACTTACCTTATAATTCGAAAAGTCATCTCTGCAACCAAAAAATAACAGGGATTGATTTGGATTACTAAATATAAATTTCATTAAAAAGTAGTATGATTATTTATTACAATAGTTGTGTCGGAGAAAATCAAAAATAAATCATAATTCGCATTGTCAACATCTATCTTGCATGGAATATCTAAATTCCTTTTAGACCTAAAATAATTAAATTTAATTTTGCTAAAATCCTCTAAATTTGGTGATTTTAAATTTTCAATAATAGCTATTTCCTTTATAATAAAGTAACTCTCGTAAGGGAGCTCTGCAACAAGATCAATTTTTTCGCCAGCCACTATTTCAACTTTATCAGTTAAAGTCAGTAAAGTTATTGTATCCTTCATATAAATCATTTTAAATCGACCATATTCATTAATCTTTTTGTAATTTGAACTTTTACTTAAAGGCATCAAATTAATAGTATTTTCTTTTTTATTTATGATAGTAAAATGAAGATTTATGCTTTCAGGAGCAAATAGTGAAGAGTGATGACGAGAATCATTACTTTCAATATTGTGATAATCAATATATATTTGATTTAAACGAATTTCTAAGTTAGCCTCTGTTTTACTAACGCAAGAATACATTAAAATAAAAAGCAACATAGACAATAATTCTAGTGATTTCATATCATCGTCTATAAAATGGATCTGTAATTCTCGCACTAACTTCATTCTGTAAACTCATTGGTAACTTATCAAATGTATGATGACCTTTTTGTAATTCATAAGCTTTGTAATGAGTGGGTCCTTTAAACTTTTCTATAACGTGCCCTTTCCACTCATGGATTCCTATATAATTCTGAATTATCTCTACTGATGTTAACTCATTTTTATAGTTTATGTTGACAGATACCTTCCTTGCGTTGATGTCCGCATTATATCTACCTACAAATGATGGGCTATTATACCCTTGAGCCACACCTCCACTTGAACGATTATTATATATAGATACATGCCCATTATACAACCCAGAAATATTTATATCAGACATTTGAGAAAGAACGTGGGTGTAAATTTTAGATAAGGATTCATAAGATAATGGTGCATTTTGTATGAATGAAGCACCGTCATGGCCTCCTTCGGCTAACATTTGTGCCAACCCATGATCTAAAACAGATTCTCCATTGTTAGTGTAGAGATTATACTCTGATTCATCCATCACTATAATATTACCATTATAGCCCTCACTATCAACACCTAAAAATTTCCCATTCAAACCAAAAATTGGGCTACTATATCCCCCATCAGGATCGATCCCATTAACAGGCTCATTTCCCATACCTACGTACGGACTAGGATACTGCCCATAAGGGTCAGGTGCAAACCAACGACCTATAATAGGGTCGTATAAACGAAGCTGAAAGCTATTATACCCTGTTTCTTCGGTTTCATCTTCTGCATATTCTCCCTGGTAGCCGTAGCGGTATTTCTCCCCATTAATGGTAGAGCGCATTACCATCCCAAAAGGCCAATAATCAGTGCTTTGGTAAACTATTGGGTCACCAGATGCATTTTTATTTCTGTCAATTACTGCCCTTACATTACCCAAATGGTCTTTTAATTCGTAAACGGTGCGGTTGGCATTGCTCTTCTGGTAAGAACCCAAACGGCTGGCTCCGTAAATAGGCACCTCTGCCTGTACATAAGAAGCCCCGGATTTTTGATAGATGCTTAATACATTACCGGTGGCGTCTCTTATATAAATAGTTTCATTATTAGCAGCTACAGAATTGGCATTACGCAACCTGAAACCTCTGTCGTCATAAGTATAACTGGCGTTACCTCCTGGCGTATTAATGCCTTTTACTAAACCCATGGCATTGTAGCTAATGCTTTGAGTAAAGGCCCCGCTTTGATTTGTCATTTGGCCTATTGGGTTATACTGGTAAGCTCTGTTTGGTCCTACGGCATCCGTAACACTTCCCAGTTGGTTTTTATTGGCCCTATATGCATAGTTGAAATTATGTAATGTGCCACTACCAGTGCTTCTTCTTAAACTTTTAATATTACCATTGGGATCATAATCTATGTTATCTAATACATAAGATTCGGAACTACTGCCAACATTGTAAGGAATAATAGAAGCACCTACTAATTGATTTCTTTGATCGTAAGTATATTTTGCGTTTAAGGGATTACCGTTATTACCATCAGATAATATCTGTGCTATATTGCCATTGAATTGCTCGGCAATACTATTACCCTGATTAGCATTTAAATTATTTTGGTTTGAAAATGATAAAATTTCATTGTTTCTATTATAATCACCATGAAAATATTTATAAAAAGCGCCAAATACATCACTAGCAAATTCGTTGTTTCCGTCTTTACCTGGATCCAAGCTGTTATCAGGTGAATTAATGCTTTTTAACATGCCATTGATATTATATACATAATCAATTCCCTGGTTTTTATCTCCCAGCTCCACTCGTTTTAATTGGCCATGTAAATAATAATGATAAGTGGCTTGCAGGTTTTTGGTGGTGCCATTTAAGCTGGTATACACTTTTTTGAGGCGCTTACTTTTATCATATTCGTAATGGTGATAAAATGCATCAGTTTTATCTGCCTGATAGGCTACTTCCAGCACATTGCCGAGGAAATCGTAAGTATATTCTACCTTTTTAGGTTCATCTAAGTAATCGTTGGTTTGCACCATCCACTCTACCCTTCCTAAATCATCATAACTATAATAGGTAGCAGAATTGTCATTTTGCGTCCAGCTTACATTCCCATTGACAAATCTTTGGCTACCTACTTCATTACTGAGGGGCAAAGTACCAGCAGGCACATCATAATAGGTTCTTATCCAATCTACCTGATAGTTATCTGCCCATGGGTTGGGCCCTCGATCTTCTAATAAAACATCCAATTCAGAAAATTGCAAATTATTTAAATCATCCCAAAAACCTACATATTCACCGGATTCAATCGGCCTTCCAATTTCATCATAATCCGTGTAAGAAAAAGCAGGCCTTCCCCGTCCTGCCTGTTCCTCATTTTGTGAAAACCTTATACGGCCGTCTTTGGCATATTTATAGTTAGAGGTGCCTGCATCGTTGGAAGTAGTGCTTACCAGAAATCCCCTGTTATTATAGGTATAAGTGGTTTTATCTATTTGATTGTAGGGTATGCCGGTTTTGAATTCTTGGACACCTTTCGGAGTAATTGAGACAATTAATTGGCCGGCGGTATTGTAATAGTTGTATGATTCGTTTCCTTCACAAGAAGTATAGGTTATGTAAGGTTGTAAGTTAGTATTATAAGCGACTTGGCTGATTATATATTCATTTTTATAGCTAAGCAAATCTAACAAGGTCGTATAATGAACATTTTCATATTTCAAATCTCTCGTAATATCGTAAACATCAAAAGAGCTAAACCCTGAATAAGAATGTAATTCAATATTTGAGGCACATTCGGGAAAGAAGAGATGTGTCCCTGAGATTTTAGAATCTCTATATATAGAACCATCTTCACTACCAGCAGCTAATTGATATCCTCCTGTACCAGAAGCTAGATTGACAATATAATTAACCTTAAAAGGTTCCTCTGAAATGATTCTATAATTGTAATTTTTATTCAAATCTCTCTCAAAAATAATCCTATTGCTAAAAACTTTATATAATGTTGGATCTACCTCACTAAAACCATTACCCCTATTTGAGTAAATTTTATAGGTTACGCTTGTATTTAGTATAATTTCTAATTCTACAATACTAAAGCTAAACCTTTGATGAAAATCAACCTCGTATAATTTTTTAGTTGGGATATAATGTTTTTTATTAATAATTTGAGAATTTTTTATAGAAGTAACTAAAACTTTTCCCTCCGGATCTGAATATGCTTTGGAAAATTTACCATCAGACCCCACGTTGGTCGTCTCAGTAACTAAATAATCATCTTTAGTAATAATAGCTGATGCACTCGGTTTAACATGATTATTATATAGTGTAATATAAGTATCCGGTAAATCGTAACTACCTATAGTCCTGCTGTAAGATTCCCTCCCACTACCTAATTGAAAAGCTTCACCTACCTCAGCCGCTTTTTCAACCTCCCCGCTTTTATATTTATAATATTTAACCCTATTATAAGGAATTTGAGAAGCGTCAACTAATGGCTCAGAGTTATTATTTTGGGAGTAATACCAGCCTAAGGTCCCTTTCTGCACATTATCCACAGCATCAGGGTTGAATTCTTTTGAGCCTTTAAAATTGGAAGCGTTATAAGCTGTACCTTGATGCGAGATAAATTGTGATTTATATACAAATCCTTCCGCATTAATAGGAGCACTTAATGTTTGAATAGCTGCTCTACCAAATTGATCATAAATAGGCTGAGATACCAATATATCGCCATCTTCAACAAGCAAGGACTGATTCTGAATATTTTGGCCTTCCGCGTTAAAAAAGGACTTTGATCCTGAATAAACCTCTCCATTTTCATCCAGTAAGAGCGACAAAGTCCAATTTTTATTATCATCAAGTTCTGCTGGGGCTTTACCGGGTTTAAAAGTAACAGGAATGGTTGTATTAGCATTTACTGTAAAGCCTGTTGTCAAAACAAAACCTTCGTCTGACGTAATCAGTACTTCTGTACTCTGGCCCCAATCCAACTCACTCATAATATTATAATCAATTTCTCTCAATCCACTATAATGCTGTCTGTGAGTGGTTTGGGCATAGATGCTATTATTATACAGCAAAGAAACAAGTAGTATGGTTTTGATTAAATCTTTCATAATCTTAAATTAATTAGCTCCAAAATTAATGAGGTGTTCGCTTACTTTCACTTCGCCATATTCCAGACTCTCTTTATAAGTGGCCTCTAACCTACCGTAATCATCATATTCAAAGCGAGTATAAAGATTATTATTATCGACAATATGAGTAAGTTCATCAAAATCATTATAAACAAAACCTGTTATATTAGAATCAACTGTTCCGAACATAATATCGTCTACTCGTGGAGTACCTGAATTATTTAAAAGTCGCACTAATAAGGGTCCTGCCTTAGGAACGTTAAATTCACATCGTTGCCATCCATTAATAGGGCTACCCGTTTTGTAATCAGTCGCATTATAATTAACTCCATTAAAATTCACTTTTAAATGAGACATTTGCGAAACTAAAGTCCAAAAAGATAGCCTGTAATTACCTTGACCACTGCCGCTATTATAAAATACCGTAGCACTTCCTCCAGAACTATTAAAAACGCCACTATATGCACCAGTGTGCCCCTTAATAGATGAGCTAGCAATAAGATTACCGAAACTAATGCCATCTTCGAAATTTACAAATCTGAACTCTTCCAAAGAGGCATTATTAGCAGATGCTACCACTTTTTCATTAAAATTATCATACTTAAGGGACGAGCTTATTCCGTTGAAATCTGTCACTTGAAGTGGATGTGAAAAAATGTCATAGTTATCAAATGTCAATAAGGTTTCCCAATTACTACCACCTACAATATAAAATGTTTCATCATCACCAAAAGTGCCGTCTTCGTTCACAATAGAAGGCACCCAAGAAACCGTTTCAGATTTACGCCATACATTACTATAGGCATAACTTTGCCAATTACTGGCGCTAGCACTAATTGCTGCCTCTATTTCAAAAGAATAAGGATCAGTTTCATTTGATAAATTGACCAGCATCGTTCTATTTACGCTAGCTTGAGAAAGCATATTCTTATTATTTAAATTAGCAGACTTAAGTCCCATGGCAGGATATCTTTTATAGGCTGGTACAGTTTCTGAGAGGAAGTAATTACCCTTCCCATCATCAGATAAAGTTCTAGTCAATTCACCACTGTAAAAATCATATGCTAAATTATAGGTGCGTTGCTTTATCCCTTTTTCATAATTAATTTGACTTACGCCTGTACTTATAACCGGATATTTCGCCCGTTTATTGAGCATTGCCAACAAGGTAAAAACATTGGAACCATTGTTATCAATTTTAGCCACTCTAAAATCAGAAAATGCTTCTTCATATAAACCCTGATTACTAAATTTTTCGTCTAATAATGATAAATAATTCGGATCATCGTGTAAATAATGATAAACCTGAGCAGACACTTTGTTTCCAAGCTCATCGTAATTGGTTGAATTTTTTAACAAACCCATTCTGTTAGTAAAATCTTTAATTACCAGTTTCCTTTTCTTTTGAATAGTATATGGAATATCAATACCTTCATCTTTACCATACTGATCTATATCCATTCCAACATAAGCTAAACTACTGTGTGCTCCCTTTTTCATAACTCCTCCTGATTTAGATTTTGTAACTGGATTCGAATAATCCATATCAATAAATTCTTTATCAAAAGTCTGAAATTTATAAGATAAATAGCCAGGCTCCACACTTAAGATATCTTGATCAGAAATTTTCCCTGCAGTAACATCCACTTGTGCATAGATAACACCTGGAGACGGTAATTCCCTTGAATTAGATATAATTGGATCAAAAGCATGTAAAATTTGGGAGTCTAATATTCTTTGGAAATAAATACTTCCAGACTCTTGACTATTAGCAACGAAAAATTTATTTGCAACTGAATTGACGTCAAAATGTGGAATTACAAATGGTTCAAATGGAGTAACACCATTTTGATAATTATAACCAATGTAATTATCGCCATATCTAATTCTTTTCACCCTTAATCCCCCACCTTTTGTTGGCCCTTGTTCAACACCTACTGTCCCAGCAATTAAACCAAAATCTGTCCATCCCACCATATTTAGTCCATCCTGTCCGCTTGAAGCACAATCAAAGATCATGTAAGTACTTAAATTGTTTATTGAGGATATGAATTCAGGTATTTCAACATAAATATACCCGCTTGTGGTTGATACTTGAGTTACTTTTGCATCTTCCAAATTATATCTTTTTATACTATTTTCAAATATATAGGTTCCGCACTCATAGCTATCTGCATAATGCCCTGCCATTAAAAATAAGTTTACAGTTGAACCTACTTTTAATCTCCCCAGTAAATCATTACTAAAATTATCAATATTAAGTCTCACTAGAGTTTCGGAGATTTTAGACCAACCTGTTACATTTAGAAGCGAATTATTTTTTAAACCTACCTCATTGTACTCATCGCTTTCATATCTAATTTGTATAGATTCTCCTAATGGAGTTTTTATGTTATTTAAACTCCAAGCATCCACATCTAAAGATGAAGTGTTGGTGGTTGCCCTACCTAAATTTTCATTCTCTCTCACTAAGTCACTATCTACAACTTTGTGAAAGCCCCATGAATCATAATTTTCGTAGAAATAATAAGGATTGAATCCATAACTAAAAATAGTTGGCGGTAAAGATTTAGCATTTCCATTACTACTTTTTCCCAAAAATTGTATTGCATTTAAAGTAAGCTTTCCTAATTTATGAAAGGTATGATTAGTTTGATTTGGAATATAATTGCTACCTTCTGGATCAAAACTATTGAAAGTGCCTGGCGCCAATGAATAATTATGATTTAATTGAATTTTCCTCAGAACATCTGCAGATACATCATTAAAATCTTGTACATCTAATACATTATTTCCATTAAACCACTGATTTTGTGAATATCCACCTGTAATGTTTGGTATATTATTACTATTATTTTTAAATAAGATAATATTATCTAGAGCTAATGAGGGTACTGGTAAATTATAATTTGGCTCATCTGACAATCCAAGACATTCATTTATACACATTACGTCTGTTGGATTTGCACATTGATTTCTACAATTATCATAATCACTTTCTAGCTTCTCATACTTATTTCCTTCCTCATTAATAACTCCTTTTGCATCAGCTCTCATTTCCTTCACAAAAGCGGCTGTATGAGTTTGCGTTTTTATATAATTTAAATAATACACTTCTTTTTCACCATAAGCATAATTTATAAAATCACTATCTAAATCCCTATTATGACCAGTACCAGGATTTCTCCATTTATAATTAGAAGCCCATTTTCCGTACTCAAAATTCACCCAGTAACCCCAGTCCCCTTCATTAGCTAAGCCATCCTGATTTACATCGTAGTAATCAGGGCCAGTTACACTAGTCAAAAACCAAGTGTAGGCATAGGGCTCGCTTTTGGTGAGTGTATTTCTTGTCTTATTTGCTTCAGTATCTAATTCATAATTTTTAGAAACTATTTTCTCATTAAAACTATAAGCAGGAAGCGCATAATGATAGGTAACCCCATCCGCTTTGGTAATCATAAATGCTCCTATTTGATCTCCTGCTTTACCTGTGGTCCTTCTGGAAAAACCTTCAGCCACTGGTGCGATAAGGCCTTCTACCCTGCCAACTCCTTGCACTTCCTTATTAGTGTACCATTCTATGTTCTTTTTACTTAAAAGTTTCTTACCGTTCAAACCATTATTGCCATTTGTACCAGTAAACTGATTATTGCCATTTTTAAAACCAGTATGGCGATATGCATCATCACTATAATATTTTGTCCATTGATTATTATCGGGACCTTCCAGGAAGGTATCATTATCCATATCATATTGATGAGTATTGGAAAACTCATTTTCAAACCGAAATTCTACTTTATCATAAGCAATGTCATCCTGAATTTGTGGTAAACTAATCACTTCAAAATTTTCAGGAGAATATTCTTCAGTCATTTTATAAACAGACTGATATATTAGATTTTGCTTTAATAGTGAGGGAGTTATGGAACCTGATAAACCTTGAGCATTTACATAGTATTTATCATAATTAGGAAAAGTCCCACCTAAATCCTTCATAGGATCCGATTCCTTATTTACTTCTTTTGTTACATCATAAATATGATAAACATCTGTAGATAACTCTATCTGTTGTTGGTTTTGTTCAAATGTAGGGTAATACAATGACCCGTAAGTAGGTACATTAACAGATTCATCAATCCAATACCTTACATTGTTATATCCTAATCTAACATTTAATGCAGGTACTGGTGTAGGAATATCTACTGTAAAACCAGAAGAAGAAGTACTAACATTACCAGATTTCGAGTTCCTAACACTGGCACTACTACCACCTATACTCACACTCCCTTTATGGTCACTAGAACTAATGGATGCACCTATCAGGGGTGAAGCTCCGTACGCTGATATTGATCCTCCATCTCCGTTGAAAGTAGTATTATAAGAAGCACCAAAACTTGCCTTAATATTTTCCCTAACAGAAATGCCAACTCCAATAGAACCATATTCTTGTCCATATGCACTTACCCCAATTTGTCCAGATAAACCAGCACTCACCGCAGTCGTCTCCGGAGGTTGCCCATCTAATGAAACTCCCGCAGAAAAACCTGCAGAAATACCAACACCGAAACCTTTATAGGTGTCTTGCGAAAAAGAAAGCCCAGCGCTTACTGAGGTGAAATTAGCCACCCCTACACTTACTCCTACTGTTACGGTTGAGGTTTCTCCACCTTCCCAATAAACTCTATTAACATTATCTACCGCATTATGATCATCAGGAAAACCAACTACATTCCTTGTAATAGCACCAGGATTTAGCGTCCAACCTAAGCCTACCCAGCTTGCTTCTTCATTGGTTTGTATACCTGCATGGTAGCTTAAAGAAAGTGGATACCCACCTGCAGGGCCCGGTACTTCCAGTAATGGCATATTATAAGTAAAATCACCAGTTGCCAGGTTTACCATGTCAGTAGTGTCAACAGGTTCAAAACTGGTGGCTTCAGGAGCTGTAGGCCCTGAAGTTAAAGCCCAACTGACAGTAGGGATAATAATATTACTTAAAAAAATAAGCAACAAGGTAGCTACTATGCTTCGCTTTAAATGGGGTAAATTAAATAATTTAAACATGGCTTAAATATGTGAGGTGTGGGTTAGGTTTATTTCTTTGGCTTGTTGTAGTGAAGAATTACTGAAAGTAAATATTTGTTTTCCTACTGTTAATCCGAAGTCTTCTATAATAATTTTTATCTCCTCTGGGGAATTAAGTTCTAAATCAGATTTGTTAAAGACAAATAAAAAATTATCTTCTGAACTTAAACCGTAGAGTTGCTCAAATTGGTAATTAAGTGGCGCTATTTTTTCTGAATTACTACCTGGCTTTAGGTAAAAATAGTCCTGCATTCTAAATGAAAACACATTGACATATTGAGAGTAATATTCTTTAGGTAAGGTAGATAATAAATTCTTTCCCTCTTTAGATATTGATAGTTTAAAATACTCATATTGACTATAATTGTCAATGATTTTTATCTTTTCAACACTATCTTCGGCATGTACTAATTCATTTACCAGAATAAGTTCTGTAGGATGGTAACTTACAGTAAAAACTATATCATTTACTTTACTGGTTTTTGTTAAACCATTGGCCTCATCAGCTATATAATTTTTAAGCGCTGCTTCTGTTTTAATATTTGATGTACTATTACATGCAAATAGCACAATTGGCAGAAGTAATACAACAAGTATATTATTCTTCATACCGCTCATTTAAAGCTTCTGTAATTTCTTCGGTCAAATCGATCCCATCGCTAGCATACACAATATTACCCATGTCCGTAGCACCAAAAATAATTTTATAGTCGTTTTTCTCTCCATAGGTTTTAATAAACCCATTAATTTCTGAAATGATGGCAGAAGTCATTTTTTCGTCTTCTCCCTTAGCTTTCTGTTCTATGGCAGCTTGATATTGCTGGAAATTTTGTTTTTTTGAATCTATCAGCTTCATCGCCAACTCCCTTTCCTTTGCGCTCATGCCCGGGCTTTCTTTCTCATAGGATTTAATTTCGTTTTGCACCTCAGCAAACAGCGTATCAATATTGGCCTTCCACTGCCCTGCTTTTAGCTGATATTCTTTTCGGGCCTCAATCATACCCTGGTAATTATTTATTAAATCCGAGGAGTTCACGTAAGCTAGCTCAGAAGAGGAATTATATTTATCGAAAACGAGGTAGGCGACTACAAGTATTAATAGTCCTAAATTGACGAAGGAAATCTTATTCATTTAAAATTTGTAAGTTTTGATTGAAATATTATTAGCGTAAACATAAATATTTTTTCTAAAAAAATAAATGTATTCTAAAAAATATAACAAAAATATATTTTACTATTTGATGAATAAGTGTAGCACCTCATTGTTAATTTTCACTGTAATCTGATTTTCTTTCATTTTAACAATAAAAATGGAATCGTTAATTTGCTTAGAATCAAACACTTGGAATAACTGATTTTTAACCTGGAGCAGTCCCAACAAATCTTTTGACCTCGGATTTTTAATCAGGCCCAGATATTTCAAATCTTCCTTATAGGAATTTTTATCTGCTGGTAAAATATTTTCCTTTTGTTGCTTATCAACAACTATGGGCGGACTTCGATTAATAAGCGCCAAATTACTAGAATTGTTGATAAATGGTCTCGAATTTGTAAACTCCAGTGGCTCCATAAAAATGTTGTCTTCTTTCACCAATTCAGAGCGGGTGTTTTCAGGCGCAACATATTTCCTAAAGGATTCCGCATTATCGTTCCCAAGGTCTTTTATTACACGGTTGGCAATTAGGTACCATATGGCCACTACAGCAATAATTAGGAAAATATTAATCGCTCTTTTTTTGTTCATTTATATAGATTATCTAGTCAAATTACATAGAAGCTAGTAAGGCTACTCAAGGTTAATAAATTCTACCTGAAATCTAGCTTACTATAATTCAATTAATGTTATTTAACTTTAAAACTTGTTACTAAACCTCAAAAACAAAACTTCACTCTTTATTGAGGTTTCACTTAAATTTCGGGTATTTTAGGCTACTCATGGAAAATGAATTTAAACTAAAAAACTGAAAATACTGACCTTATTGGATGTTTTGTTAGCTTTAAACTTAAGTACAAAGCCTCAAAAAAGAGAAATTTAACCAAATATTGAGGTTTCAATTAAAGTTCTAAATGTTTAAGACCAAATTTTATTATTTATCTTTTGCCTTGATGCAAAAGATACAAAAAAATCAAGACAAAAAGATGTCAGCCAGAGGCTGACCAGCCTTTGGCTGGCTTCCACGCTACAACACAACGCGCTCCCCGCCTTTTTGTCGACCAGCCCGCTTGCTCTTAGCAAACATTCTTTGATTTTCTAGCATTGTAGTATTTACCATGAGCTCACTATTTTACACCTAATTTTATTCTAAATCTTTTTTCCACTATTAATCTAGAAGTCGCTTTTATACAAAACACCCTTGTAGTCCCCGCCAGCTGGCGGGAACAGTCTCACAGATTTAAATCAGCATAAAACCTTTAGCTTATCACAATTTTCTGCTATAGCAAAAGTCTTTTTATCTTTTTTAAGATTCAGTTCTCAGCAAGAGGCTGACCAGCCTCTTGCTGGCTCCCGCGCTACAATTCAGCCGGCTCCTCACCTTCCGCTCGTAATTAATTGAACAATGGTTGGTTCGATCGCAGAGTATTATTTAGGGCTTGCTTAAAAACTGTTAAAGTTAAAAAAAATATCCCTCATATATTTTCAGGTAATGATTATTCTGAATTAGTTTTTCAGCAAGTGCAAGCTTTTTTATTATAAAGCTTCATAAGCTTTGCACTAAAAAATCAAAAAATGATTTTTTAGTGCAATAGCCTCAGGCAACTCAACTACTTCCTGGGCTTCAGCTCGAAGTATAAACATACATCTTCACTTTGCCCAGTTGTATTTGAAGCACCTGAGACCTTTTAAGCAGGCCCTATTTATCATGAGTTCCCTAGTCATTTCGTTGATAGTTATAGGCTCTATTGATCAAATCAATCCAGATGGTTCTCCTATAATTGCTTAAAATGATCTATTTAAGTTAAATAGATCCTATAAGTTTTTAACTTAAAATTAATAGACCTTTTTTCATCAGTGCATCAATATTAAAATGAGGATTGTACAAAAAAATCAACAGCAGGGCTAAATTCACCCTCATTTCCAGCCTTGTCAATACTTTTTATCCTCATGTAGTAGTTGGTATTAATTGTAAATGCCGGCGCAGTAAGTTCCAACGAATTACTGGTGATTTCTTTTGGAAAACCATTCACCAAACTGGTAAAATCTGAGTCGCTAGCCACTTCCACAATATCTTTCATTACATCATCCTCCTGTCTTTGCCATTCAATTATATCTTCCAGTTTAAGTTGAACCCCATTCTCAATAGAGATTAGAGGAGGTTCCGGTGCAGTATTATCCATATTAAAAGGTCGTATGGCTGATGTAATCAAACTGATGTCGTTAACAGCCTTTACTCTCCAGTTATAGAGCCCATCTTGCAAATCTAAATTGATAGTTGTTGAGGAAGTGGAAACAGTATCTCTGAATTCAGGATAATCAATAAGCTCAAAAACATACTGTGTAGCTTTGGGTAAATCAGACCATCTGAATATCACCTCACCATTTTTAAAATAAACATCTGCGGCCGGGCTTATAAGGCTTAATACATCCACACTTAAATCATCGCTATCCAATATAGTAAAAGACCTAATTTCCGTAAATATAGTTTCATAGCCGTTATTCATGGCTTTTATTCGCCATTCATAATCACCTGTATTTAATTGAGCCTCGTAATAATCGGACGACTGTACAGTATCCACAATAAAAGACCTGATTTCATCAAATGAAGGGGTAACAACCTGCAACTGGTAGCCCGTGGCTCCATCTACTAAGTTCCAATAGAAACCAATATTGGAACTTTCAGTCACCAAGCTATCTTTTGGAGAAATTAATTCTAATTCACTGTTACTTATATCTTTCTCTATTATTTCATCGCAAGCAAAATTTGCAAGAATAAATAAAGTAGAAATTAGAATAAAGCTAGTTTTGATAAATAACGCCTTGTACATAAAGTTCCATATTTAAATTGTATTCAGGTTTACCGGAATTCTTCATTCTCTCTACCCGCATATTCACTGCACTTAATTTAGAGGATTTTAAAGTTTTTTCAAAAAACAAACCGGCTTTTAATAAATCAGTATAGGCTCCGGTAATTACCACTAAATAACTTACGATTTGATAATCGGAACTGAGCCGACTTTCCACCTGCTCGGCAGAAATAATATTCACTGAATAATTATTCTGAACATGACCACTAAGCTCAAAAATTTCGCTTCTAACTGGTAAAACATTGTCCTGTATGCTAATCAGGTTATTGTCTATTTGTTTACTAACACTAGCAATCTCAGATTTTATATTCCTACCCTGTACTATCTCCTTACTCAAGTGATTATTTTCAGTGTATAAACCAGCAGTTTTTACAATATTAACCCCCAATACCACTAAAAAAATTATGAAAAGGACAGATAACAGAAAAGTAGAAAGTTCTTTTTTCATATCGCTACTTCAATTATTAAATAAAATTTTCCTGTTTTGGCAAAATTGTCGTACTGATATTTAGGATCACGCACTTCCTTAATCCAGCTTTGTTTGTTTAGTTCAGCAACCCACTCACTAAAAAAAGCCGCATTAGTACATTGCCCACTTATTTGAATTATATTCTTCTTATACTCATAAACTGTTTGCTTTTTAAACACGTCAACATCATAGGGATTAATAAATAAACTGGTAAGCTTAATAGTGGCAGGAATTGTTTCTGTTACCACATTTACCATTTTTATCAGGTGCTCTTTATTAGTCCAGCCTATTTCGGAAATCATTTCCTGTTTAGTTGCCAAATTTTTCTGAAGCCGATTATAGGTGTTAAAATATTGATTGTAAACGCTTAGTTCCTGTGTTAAAGCTTGATTTGTGCTATTAACCCGGTTGAATAGCATTGCTACTACAAGTGATAATACCAAAATGAAGGGTAAGCCAATTTTTAAAATCAGTTTTTCCAACCTTATAGCGCCCCAATAGTTTAGTGCCAGTTCTTCATTAAAGGAAGGTATTTGTGCCTGAGGTAGTGCTGCTATTAAATAGCTAAATGCCAATGAAAAGCTGATAAAGTATGCTCCTTTCACTTCATCACTTCCCATTTTATATGTTCTGCCATTGTATTCAGCCTTAGCAAAATAATTTATCGTGTTAATTGCTCCATTATGGTAGCTTACCGAAAAATTTTGGAACTTCATTTCAGCTTCACTTTTTTCACTATCCAATAATTGAATGGTTTCAACTAGGTAATCTGGAATTAGAGAAAACGAAAGAACCCTATTTTCTTTCATACCTATCTTGCTCATTAAAGTATGCAAATCATCCTTTCGCATAACTCCATACAAATTACCTGTAGCAAATTTAGCTTCCTGAATAAGAAAATTCTCCCTTTCTATATTGGGGAAAACCATATCGAATGGCTCTGTTGAATTCTTATAAATAATATTAGGTCCTGTAATACCCACTACCATAGGTATTTTACCATCAACTAATTGCTTAGGATCAAAATGCTCGTCCAGGGAAAATTCTTTAAAATCAATAATAGCAATTTTACCCCTCTGCTTTTTTAAGTGGCACGATTGAATAAAGTATTCATCCTCATTAACATAAATGAAAATGCTTAAAAGTTCGTTCTGAGGGATATGAGAAAAATAATTTTTCATTACCAAATTACAGTTGGCCTGATAAAAATTAACAGCTCACTTTCATTATTTTCTACCGACCTACTGCTAAATAGCCATTTTAAACCTGGAATACGCGACAAAAATGGTACGCCTGAACCACTGTTGGACTTACTGGTTTCTTCCAGCCCCCCCAGCACTATCATTTCTTCATTTTTAACCCTTATTTTTGAGGAAAACATCCTAGTGGCATTGCCGGGAGGCGCTCCTTCTATTTCAGGCGGTATAAAATCAGAGAATTCAGCTTCAATTGTTAAAGTGATATGATCATTGCCTGAAACGATAGGGTTAATCATTAACGTAAGATTAGCCTCTACTTTATTGAACTGTTGGGAAACAGTTGTAATTGGATTAACTCCCGGATTTACATTTTGTGTTTGCTCCAGGTAATAAACAGACTGCCCAATAGTGAGGTTAGCTTCGTTTCCATTTAAAGTAGAAAGCTGGGGTGTAGACTTTACTTTCAGCACATTATTAGCTTCCAATGCCTGCAGTGTAACATAAAAATTAGAAGTTACACGACCTAAGTTGACCAACCCTGTACGATCCAGCCCACCAAGTAAGGTGTTTAACGATTTAGAACTTAGTGTAACATCTAAACCTGGAAATACCTGCCCGCCGGTTGTTACGCTACTATCGCCTAAAAAGGCTTTTACACCTGTTGTTACTGCCGCCCCTTTTCTAAATTCTGTTACAATTACTTCAATGGCTATATTGGGTACTGGTTCATCAACCGATTTAACAAATCGTTTCAGTTCATCAATTCTAAACTGACTACCGGAGACTATTATAGCGTTAAGATCCTTAAATACTTTTAATTGTAGATTTCTTGATATATTTTCAGGGATAAAAGTATCCAGATCTTCTACCGACCTAAACTTCACTTTTATCACTTCGGTAGCATTTAAAGCTTGCTTATCTCCGTTGCCTACTAAATATAAATTATCAGATTTTTGTCTGTACAAAGATTGGGAACCCATAAAGAGTACCTCCAGTAATTCTTCCAGACTTACACTTTTAAGAATGAGGGAAGTAACTTCCATTGGAGGATCTAAAATGGCAAAATTGGCTATATCCTGTCGTCCCATTTCTTCCAAAACATCTTTAATTTGTGCATTAATGGCATTAATATTATACAATGTATCTGCCCCAATGTTTAACATTTGAATTTGAATATTACCGGAACTGCCTCTATTGGAATAAGCCATTTGCTGGTTATTCCTGTTATCGTAGTTGTTACCCATATTAGGTCTTCCTACATTTTGCTCCGGAATTACCTGGTCCTTTAAAATGATATAATCTCTTTCCTGTTCTGAAACCATCGCATTCATATACGCTAATTTCTCCATAGCCTGTGCTACCGAAACTTCCTGAATATATCCATTAACTACTTTATCCCGGGTTTCAGGAGATAAAATAATATTCTTTCCTGTAATCTTGGTAATTTGTTTTGCTAATAAGGCCAGGCTATCCTGGTTAAGTTCAAGCGTGATTTTATCATTGTTCCTATTATAAAAAATAGAAAGCTTTTTTTCATTAAAGGGCTTTACCGGTTCGTCAAACCATTTAAAAATAAGAATATTATTAATAAATTGGATATCAATTTTGTAATTATTTACTAAAAACAAGAATACATCTTTTACCCGGGCATTATTAAAACTGTTGGTAATGGTGAGTTCTATAGAAGGATCTATACTTACATTGAGCCTATGCGTTTCAGAAATACCTCTTATTAATTCCTGAACTGATGCGTTTCTCAGGGAAAAATCAACCGGATCATTTAATTGAGGTATAATAGAATCGGATAAAGACTCTAATTTACTATCTATTAAACGTTTCCTATCTTCAAAACTAACCTGTGCAGACAGGCTGAAACTAGCTAGCAAGAAAAGATTAATAGTTAATAAGTATAGAATATATTTCTTCAAAGGATGTTTCTCCACTTTCAAATAGGTTTATGGCATTACTGACCAAAGTTGTTATTTTTCTTTCTTTTAATAAATTATTTATGGCAAAATTCTTATTTTTTATTTCATTGGAAAATGTCTCATCTATGGGTATTACTTCATACAATGCAATTCTGCCGGAGTAGCCTGTAAAATAGCATTGATCACATCCTTTTGCTGCGAAATGTTTATCTATGGAGTATGACCAGCTTTCACGTACTGAAAATGGCAACATTTCTTTTGAGAAGGGCTGCTCTTCTTTACAATGTGGGCAAAGCCTCCTTACCAACCTTTGCGCTACTGAAACATTCAGTGTATTTGCCAACAAATAGGGAGGAATATCCATATCAATTAATCTTGAGACTGTGCCCCAGGCCGAGTTGGTATGTATGGTAGATAAAACCAAATGACCTGTTAAGGCAGCCCGTATGGCTATTTGAGCTGTAGCCCCATCCCTTATTTCCCCTACCATGATAATATCAGGATCCTGCCTCAAAAAAGTTTTAAGTGCAGTTAGAAAATCCAAACCAATACTTTCTTTTAATTGCACCTGGTTAATACCTTCCAGCGTATATTCAATAGGATCTTCTATGGTAATAATATTCCTGTCTTTAGAATTTAATAATTTCAGGGTGGAATATAAAGTGGTTGTTTTGCCGGATCCGGTGGGGCCACTTATTAATACGATACCATTACTCTTTCGGACCCCCTCCAGGTAAAAATCTAAAGCCTCTTTTTGAAAACCAAGCTTATTTATATCCAGGTATTGGGCGTCACTCCCCAGAATTCTTAATACAATTTTTTCACCGTACATAGTGGGCAGTGTGGACACCCGTAAATCGAATTTAGTATCTTTCTGCTTTAGTAGAATGCGACCGTCCTGGGGTAATCTTTTTTCCGAAATATCAAGATTGGCCAATACCTTTACCCTATTCACTACTGATGCATATTGCGCTTTGCTTATCAGTAATCTTTCTACCAACTGGCCGTCCATTCTGAACCGCACACGTGCGCCTTCTTCATACACCTCAAAGTGGATATCACTTGCATCTAAAGATTTTGCCTCATTGAGCAAATCAAAGACAAAACTTTCTGAACCAACATCCTGATTAGTTCTTACCTGTACTTTCTTATTATTGACTAAATAATTTCTGGATAAAAGCTCATCAATTTCCTTTTGAGGGATAGGGTTGAGTTGTAAATTAAAGCCTAACAGGAATTCCAGTTCATCAGCTAATGATTCTACCTGTTCATTATCCTCGGCATAAAAGTGAATTTTACCGGTATCAGTATCTTTTTTAAAAGGTACTATTTTGTAATGCCATGCCTGTTCTTTGGAAATTATTTGCTTAAGGGAGGTATCTATCAGCTCGGCCATTTTCACTATTGGAAGAAATTGATCTGAAATGTAAACAAAGATTGCTGAACAATCAATTCAATGTAAATAATAAAAGTAAAAAAAAATATAGATTGATAGCCTGCCAGGGGTATAAAATATTGCTTTTTAAAGATTTGGGATAAGATTAAAGTTAGAAAAAAGGCTACCATAAAACTCAATGTTAAAAGGCATATAAATTCAAAAGGGGGCAGAAGTGGCGTGAGGGCGAGCCAAAACAGCAGGTCGCCTATACCAAAATAGTTATCAAAAAATTGTCTAAAACTCACTCTTTTCCTTAAAACCACGTAAGAGGCACAACTAAAAAAAAGCAGTAAAACAAATAAGACGTTAAGGCCTAAATACTCCCATAAAAAAGAACGGTTATATAAAGCACCGCCAATCCCTGTTATCAATAAAAGAGGAATCCAAATAATATTAAATTCCTTATCTTTTAAATCCTGATAAGTAATGGCTGATAAGCAAATTAACAAGCAAATTGTAATTATTAAGGACATTAATCAGGTACCACCTCAGTAATTTCACCATTCTCCCGTACTTCCCATACATTGAACTGGCCATCCCCGTCAAAATCTACTACGGCTGTTGCCCTGGCAGTATAACCTGCAGGTGATACATTAGTAATAGTAATTTCATAATTAGCACTACCTCCTTGGGGGTTGGTAACTAAAGGTTCTTGTTCAAAACCTATTTGCATTAAATCATTAGAATATTTGGAATATTCATAAAAATAGGTCTTTTGGAGCGTATGCACATGGTTAAGTGCTTGTTTAGCTTCCAAACTTCTGGTTTTGGAGATTAATGGCATGAGGTTAGGCAGGGCCAGTAATACCAGTATACCAATGATCACTAAAACTACCAGAAGCTCTTGAAGGGTAAAACCTTTAACTTTTTGATGCAGAATATTTTGGATTGACTTTTTCAAGATTTTAGTTACTTTTTAACAAATATATATAAATGATAAAAATTGTCAACATATAAATTAAATGAATTTGTGTAAAATTCATATTGGAAGGTAATTCGGGACTAAACTATTTGATTAAATGATAACTAGGCTACTCCTTATTAATAAACTTTGCTTAAAAATCGGCTATTATTGCTTTTAATAATGTTTATTTAATATAATTAAAACTGAGTATAAAACCTCGAAAAACAATACTTTTTCATAAAAATGAGATTTAACTTCAATTTTAAGTGTTTTAAAACAAAATTTTATTCTCAATCTTTTGTATTTCCCGATGAAAATTCGGGACAGGTATACAAAAGAAAAAATCAAGACAATCCGCCAGCTGGCGGACCACGCTACAATTCAACGCGCTCCCCGCCTTTTTGCCTGCTGCAGGCAGGTTTGCTGACCAGCCTGTCTGCCGACAAAGGCAGGCCCGCTCGGTTTAGCAAGACTTGTCCCGAAACATCGGGATATTATTTGGTTATCGAACAGTTCAGTATTTTTCATGAGCACCCTAATTATAACAATCCAATACCATCGTCAATTGTGCAAACGAAAATCAATCACTCAGATTCCAACACCCTGACTTTCTCTTGCAATTCAACATTTTGCTCCTTCAGGGTATTTATTTCTTTTTTGAAATCGATCATGTATAAAGTGAGTTCCTCTATCTTTTTTAAGAGTAACATATTCATATCTCCAAGTGCTATCCCCTCCTCTTCCATTTGAGCTGCTGAAGGGACTTCAGGTAAATGACTTTCCGACTGAATAAATTTTTCAACATCATCCAAACTACGTAAATGGTACTCACTTTTAAATACATAATCAGGTGCAGGCACATTTAAGTCAACCTTTACTTCTTTAGAGTGAATCGTTCCATTTACCGTAAATAGTTCATCCGGTGTTTTGGTGCCTACACCTACTCTACCCTGGAAAAAAGATAAGGAATTGTATTCCACATTATTAAATTTCTGAACAATAAATGATTAATTCCACGAGAATTCCAGATGGTTTGTAATTCAAGAAAATAGCCATCATGATGTGAATTAGACCATTTATTTACTTTATATGTTCCTGTGGAATTAGTCACAGTTTTTAATTCCAAACTAGCACCAGGTACAGAAGTACCAATACCCACTAACCCATCTCTATTGATGCGCATTCTTTCACGCATAGTATTGGAAGTATTATTAGTAGTTGCAAAAAGCAGGTCTCCTGCAACACTACCATTGTAAGATGTATATTAAGCAGCAATCACGGCTAAAAGTGCATTATTGTCTACTAATGCAAATTGTAATTCAGATCTTCTCCCAAATCCTCCACCATATGCATTTGTAATTCTAATAGCAGATTTTATATTACCTCCTAAAGTTTGTTGCGTATCTGTCCCTTTTACTACTAAACCAACACCTGGGTTAGCATCTCCTATACCTACATTACCTGAATTGTAATATATTTTACCGGGTGTAACCCCACTCCAGGTTTGGGCATTTAGTTGGGCACTAACTAAAATTAAAAAAACAATAAATGGAATCTTCATGATTGTAAAGCTTAGGTTAAGATTTAAAATAAATATTACACTAATAAATTATAATTGAAATACAAATTTAAAATAGATGTATTTTTTTTAATATTACATTATTAAGTTTGTACGAAACTAAGAATTAAATAAAAATAAATTAAACAATATAAATATTATTTGAATCTCCCTTTTATTCCTAAAACAAATAAAATGAAAAAAATTATACACATCATTATCGTCATTCTATTTTTTACTTCTTTGGCTAGTGCTCAAAATCAAGACATTGGTTTGAATTATTCACTCGGTTTTAATCAAGCTAATTACAAATTTAATTATAATGATAAGGTAGTCGGAGATTATTCACTAGGTTGGTATGCAACAGCCACATCTGCAGAAGCACTGCTATCTGGTTATGGTGGTATTACTTTATTCACTAATAAGACTCATCGGTTTCACATTACAAAAAATGGAAATGTAGGCATTGGTATTCAAAACCCAAGAGCACTATTGGATGTAGGTAAATACATACCTGATGGTACTTTGGGTATTGTTTTAGGACGACTACAAGAAGGTGATGGCACTTTAGACGGCACTTATTTAGGAGTAAAAGGTCATGCTACTCAAGGTGGCACTACTCCTTCTGTAAAGAGCTTTTCCTTAGTCCATAATTTTTATGGCAGAACCAATAGTTCTATCAACTTTTTTAGAGGCGGAGCTATGACAGGTGGATTTATTGCCTTTAATACTGATGAGGATACTGAAAAGATGCGTATCACTAAAAACGGAAACGTGGGCATTGGCACTACTGATCCTAAGAATAAGCTCTCCGTTAATGGTACTATTTGGGCCAAGGAAGTAAAGGTAGCTTTAAATGACGCTGCTGACTGGGTATTTGAGCCTGATTATCAACTTAAATCCTTAGAAGAAGTTGAGGCTTTTATCAATGAGCAAAAACATTTACCCGATATGCCTTCCGCTGATGAATTCAGAGAAAATGACTTAAATGTGGCGCAAATGGACAACCTGCTCCTACAAAAAATAGAAGAATTAACCCTGTATATGATTGCAATCAATAATGAAGTAAAGGAATTGAAGGCTGAGAATGAGAGGTTGAAGGAAAAGCTAGATGGTGGGGAGTAAGGGCATCTTTGCTCTCTTAATTAGTTGCTCAAATAAAACTAAAGAAGTAAAAATTGGTCTAATTTATACTTAAAGCTTGGTTTTGCTATCTGAATGGAACGGGCAGTTTAAGTGGAAGTGATTGTGGGTTTTTAGGCAGTAATGGTGTAAACTTTGATCCAAAGTGAGCTGTTATCTTGATATTAGATACTTCTATTAAAATTTGATGATGAATAACATACAGTCACTAAAGATGTTTTATAGTTTATATTTTTTCTAATGTGATTTTTATTTTTTTTATATCATCAATTTAGTTGCAACACTGTCTATTTTGGTGGTATGTGCATGGCAGATAACAGAAAAAGAAGGAAAGACCAGCAGCTTTTACAAGTAAAAGGGGTTTATAACTCTCTGCATAAGGATTGCGGATGCGCACAGTATTTGAGTGTTATTCAGCGGTTCTGTTAATGCCGCTGCTGCCACACTCGTTCCTATCTCCAACCGCTCTGCTATTTTCCTGATCAGCTTTTCTACTTGGGTATGGTTGTATAAATCAAGGTTATGTCTTAGACTTAAATGCTCTACCTGTATTTTGAGCGTTGCCCGCATCCTGTCCAGCCCTTCCATCCTTATCCCTCCCAAGATCGTGATCTGCAGCATTCCGCTCTCATAGGTCAGGTGGTCGGGGTTGGTGGTGTCCAAGGATTGCTTCTCAGTTTTCATAAAAAAGTTCATTTGATAAACATGTGATTCAAAAGTAGCGCATGTTTTTCTTTTAAGCAAGCAACAAGTATTTCTTTTGTATCATTTCTTTACCTAAATTTGTACTAATACTACTAAAAAGAGGTTCTTTAGATAAATATGGTTAGCATTGGAGAGCGTATAACGCAACTTAGGAAGCATAAAGGCTGGTCGCAAGATGAACTAGCCAAACAGATCGATTCATCCCGAATAATGATTGGCAAGTATGAACGCGGAGAC
This sequence comes from uncultured Cytophagales bacterium, assembly GCA_963803685.1. Lineage (GTDB taxonomy): Bacteria > Bacteroidota > Bacteroidia > Cytophagales > Cyclobacteriaceae > Marivirga. The sequence continues at coordinate 3,110,277 of CAWDNW010000001.1, read as the reverse complement.
AACTCCCCCTCTATTGAGGTATTTGTTAAGCTTGCTAAAGCCTTTGAAGTATCTGTAGATTTTCTGCTCGGTGAAGGACAAAATGCCAACTTCGATAAGGAGATGGTCAAACGTCTCGATCAGGTGGAGAGCCTGCCCGATCAAGAAAAAAAACGCATATTCGATTATATGGATCTCATTATAAGGGATTATAAAACCAAAACTGCTTATTCTTAATTTACATGAGTTCTTCAAGTACAATCATTTCACCTGCTGCCATCAATGCATTAAAAGAAGCTCTTACCCATATCTATTGGACTAAAAAAGACTTACGAAGCTTCGTGTACAATACACTTCCTGACAAGGCAATAGTAGGCACTATAGATTGGCAAAATAATTTAAAGTATGAAAGTTCTAATGAGTTAATTGACCGTCTTTCGGCAAAGCCTATGTTTAGAGATAATCTTTTAGCATTGTTTAAGGAGGTAATTAATTTTAATGACTTTTCCCACCTTAAAAAATGGGAAGACCCTGAACAAAAAATCCAAAAGGCTAAAGATGCTGTTAACGCTTTGAGGGGTCACTCAAAAGGATATTTTGAACTACAGGAAGAAGAGAAGGCCGCCAAACAACGAAGGTCTGCTGCCCAAGAAAGGATTTCTAATAATACTGCTTTAAAGGGTAAAATCGATGAACTCCACAAAGATTTTCTTAAAATCGCTATGTCAACAACTCCGCAACAAAGAGGATTAGATCTAGAAAAGCTTCTCAATGATCTTTTTATATTATTTGATTTAGACCCAAAGGCTTCTTTCAAAATAACTGGTGAGCAAATTGATGGTGCTTTTACATTCAGAGAAGATGATTACTTATTAGAAGCTAAATGGCAGAAGGCAGAAGATGTTAATGCAGGTGAACTTTATAAATTTGCTGGTAAAATTAATGGTAAAAGGAAAAACACCCTAGGTCTTTTTATTTCCATTGATGGATTCTCTAAAGAAAGTACTCAAACTACTTCCAGTGACTTGCGCTCTCTTATTTTAATGGACGGAGGGGATTTAGATGCTGTATTAACTGACCGTATTAAGCTGGATGATTTGCTTTACCGAAAACGCAGGCATGCTTCTGAGACTGGTAATATCTACCTGAGCGTTAATAAAATTCTGGTTTCATAAAAAACCCAAGCCTCTTAAAGCTTGGGTTTTAATATTATTAATACCTGAGTTATTTTAATTCCTTTTATTTTACTCGGGGAGAACTATAGTTGTTGTTAACTCTTTGTTGAGGTTACTATTATAGAGAATTAATTTCAAGCTATCTGAATTAATTAAATTATGCTCTTTGATTTTATCATATCTTTCAAACTTTCTAATTAGTGACTCTTGACCATCATGTGATTTCATAATAACTATCGTCTCTTGCATAGTGGCATCAGATGGAATATGATAAATCTTAATGGTATAACCTTGCTTCATTTTAATTTCCTTAAGTAACTGCGTATTATTCTCAAATAATGAAAAAGAGGATAACAGGTAAATTATAGTTCCTACAGTCCCAATAATTAAGACTGTTAATAATATGAATATATTTTTCTTTCGCATTACTTCTTTTTATAGTAATTAAATCCTTGAATAATGAATTTTTGATCACGTGGATCATCTCCATAAGGAGGTTGCAAAACCTTTTCTGTATAAGTATGAACTTGTCCGCTTCTACCAAATGTATATCTTGTCACTTCCTTATAATTTTGCCATTCCGGTTTAGACATGCCCGGTTTGCTCATTTGATTTTGTCCTGCCTGTTTTAATATTCCTTCTTCTCCAAGTAAGTTTGATATTACAGGATTTGCTAAAGCAACTGCTCCAAAATGATGATTACCAATATCTTGAGACTCCATTTGCTCCCCTTTAAAATTAAATGATGTTTCACCATCATTTCCGAGTCCAAATATTGAATTTTTATCATTTTTTAAATCCCAATCTCCTCCATCTGTAACTTTTGCCCTAAAATCAAAAGGGTTTATCATTCCAGATGATTCCTCCATGTTTTGATCTAATAAGTTAGAATAAATATCATCAACATTTATCTCACCTCCAATTTCCCCTAAAAATTGCAATTCACCATTGTTATTTGAAGTATATACCAAATTATCAGACTCATCATTTCTAGTTATATATCCAGTATTATTAATAAATATTGTATCACCCAAAGGATCAATATAGAAATTTGGCATATTAGCAAAACCCACATAAGGACTTTCTCTTTCAGAGGCTTTGGGATCGATCTGCAACCATCTACCAATCGCTGGATCATATGATCTGTAAAACGCCATATCTAATTCTAGAATCTCGTCTCTTTCAATTCCATTAAACTTGTAATTATTAGCCTTGCTGTAGGATCTCTGATAGGAGTTAAAAGTCAGACCGAAAGGATAGTAATCGTCTCTTCGTACTACTTCTAAAGAAACTTCTGATAATTCTGCATTTATATTTCTAAAACTAGTAGCTGCTACTTCACTATTTGCTGTCATTAAAATACGGATACCACCACTTTCAGTCAACAGTTTTTCAAAGTTGAAAACTTGAAAATTTTGATTGGTTACTCCAATAAAGTGTATTTGCTTAGTGCCCTGATAAATCCTTATAGATCCACCACGAGTATTTTCACTTTTAGCTTCAATACTGAAAGTGAAAATTTGACCAGTCGTTGAAGAACTGAATAACCCTAAACTCATACCTTCATCTTTAAAACTATAAGTTTTATTATCTTGAAAGGTTTCTGCTGTAGAAATTTCTCCTGCCAAAGTTACTCTAACATTTCCTAAGTGATCTTTTAAGTTATATTGATATTCCTGAGTAGCATAATCAAAGCTTCCTTCTGTGTGCATGATAAAGTCCAATGAACCATCTGTCAGGTGCATTCCACCTATGTAGTCTGTTACATCAGTATTTGCTCCATTTTTTGCCACCTTCTTTAGTTTAGTACCAGCTGCATCATAAATATATTCCACTTTATCCCCGTTCACTTTTTCTACTAGTCTGGGTAAATTTAAGTAATTATACTCTATCCTTGTAATCTCTTTATTTTTATCTTCGGTCATGTTACCATTCTCGTCATAAATATATTCTCTGGTGCCCGCACTACTGGCAATATCCACAAAACCATAATCCTTATTACCAATGTCTTCCACGCGGGTCAATTGATTGCCTTCATAATCATACGCCATATTGTCCCAAATATTGTTGTTGTTTTTTCTTCGGAGGCTTTCAATATTACCGTTAGCATCGTATGCTATATTATCGACTGTATAAAAGCCAGCTTCCGTTATGCCTTCGTTGTAAAAGGCTGCTTCTAAACGATTTACTCCATCATAGTCAAAATCATAGCGCTTGGTGTTGTTATTTCCCGCAGTAGCTACTGATTTCCAATCCATTCCTCCAATATTCCCATTGTAATATTTATGCCCTGTTGCGCCCTGGCTCCCGTATTTTAATGACATACCAAATTTATCGCTGGCATCATCAAAACTGGTACCACCATTAATACTGGTGAGCCAACCTCTTGCATTATAGCGGTAATCTACTTTTTGAATGTTACCTCCAAGGATTTTACTTACCATCTCCCCTACCTCATTATAGCTCAATGAAGCAATATTTACTTCAGGGTTGGTATTAAGTTTATGATATTGCTTGAGAAGTCTGCCGGCATGGTCGTACTCATTCCTGGTTATAATGGTTTGGTTCCCTCCTGCTATGCCCAGATACTCTTCTTTTGTTTTTGTCACATTTCCCACAAAATCATAAACAATACTTGTCCTCACCCTTCCATTCAAATGGTGGTCTCCGATTGTATGTATTAACCTTTGCCGGCTATCATAGTAATTTTTAAAGGCCAACATGTTCCCATAAGTTCCATCTGCATTCAGTATTCTGGTATATCCACCTATTTCCAGTCCGTGAATTGAACTACTAACTCCTCCAAATTCGTTTTCACCAGTATAGCCATAAGATGTATTAAATTGGCTGTTCCTTATGCCATCACCAATAGTAAAATCAGTATCATAATAGGTTACAGTGAGCACATTGGCTGTTGATGCTTCTGTTGGATAACTTCTGTTGGTATACTGATATAAACTATTACCACGATCTTCATAAAATTTGCTATTTACATTCCCCACTCCATCATAAAAACTATTTACAGTAGACTGCATCTGGCTTTGGTTAAAACTCCCTGATGCTTGAAAAATACCAGTTATAATTGGCCTATTCAAGGCATCATATTTGGTATAACTCCATTTTTGACTTTCACTCTGTACCCCATCTTGGGTTAATACCAGGCGGTCTCGATTATCATATACCATGTAAACCCAAGCTGCACCAGGTACTTTCTTTTCCACCATCCTGTTTCTTCCATCGTATTTATATTGGAAAGCAAATAAATCTAAATATTTTTGAGAAGGGCTTTGTTGTAATGCTTTCGCTGTAAAAATATAATTATTATTCGCAGTTATAGTTACATTTTGTAAGGTTAGCGAACCTTCATTACTAATACTGTAGTTAATTGAAGTTGCAGGTACGGAAGTCATTACCATATCACTATCAATTAATTCCCCATCACCATTCCATATTTCAGAATTTTCTTGTTTGTTGAATTCCGGAGGTAGCACCATCACTAAATTATCCCTCCAATCATAAACATAATACGTCTCTAAATAATTTGAGGCGCTTTCATAATTTCTTTTCAATATAATTTGACCAAACCCATTTTTAAACTCTACCACTTTGTTGTCATCCTCATCAAGTATCTCGCTTTTTAACAAAGCTCCAGTGGAATAGTAACCCTTATTAATAAGTTTTTGCCCCTGGTAGCTCCAATTTACAACTTGTTCACTTAGTGAATTTATTAAGTATTTTCTTTTAATTGTCTTTCCCGCATTGATTTGCCAATCATTTCCCGGTGCCGCTTGTTCCAAAGTCCTGTTGAGTGGGCTGGCTTCATACAACATTTGGCTGTAAGCGTTGGATGTGCTGGCAATTGGCTTCCCGCTTGCATCTGTACCATCATAAAAATTGTTGATGGTGTTGCCGTTGATAGCTTTATAATTCCCGTTTTCTTCAGTGCTGACGTAGGGTAAATATTCTTTCTCTACTCTTCCTAAACCGTCATATTCTTTGAAAATAACTACGTCTTTACCGCTAGGTGAGGCCTCCTTTATCACATTCTGATCAAAACGGCCCAGCCCATCGAAAAAAGTAGTACTTGTATTGACTGATTCTTTCGACTTATTTTTCAGATCGGTGGTTATGGCTTCGCGGGCACTATATTCCTTTACATAGTTTTTATTACTTTGCCCATTAACGCAATAAGCACCTATAATTTGAATTATCGCATAAATACATATTGCTTTATTTTTAACTGAATTATACATCTGCTTTTTTATTAAAAGATTCGCATTTTGTTAAATAAGTTTACTCAGCATAATTGTAATCATACTGCTTAATAATATTCCCATCTTTGTCTACTATATGCTTCAATCTCAAAAGGTCATCGTATGTGTAAAAAGAGGTTAATTTGTTTGATCCACCCGAAGCAGTAATTCCAACTAAGGGTTTATGTGCAAACACCTCAAACAATGTATGATCGGGTAGGGAATTACGTAAGTCGTTTATAAATGAAGTCCATAATAGTTGTTTAGAAGCATCATTTTCTATATTATTCATATTCGCTATAAAATTGGATATATTCGGATAACCAGATGGTAAAGCATCATTTATAATACTAGCAATATTTTCTGGGCCATTGACAACTTTTAAAATTGGATACATGGAATTGTAGCCCCAGGTAATCTCATTATTCAATCCATCATTAGTGTTAAATTCAACTATTTTACCGTTGTTAGAGTAGTCCAAAATGGCAAGATTATTTTCAAATTCTTCATTTTGTGTATTATATATAGACTTACTAGTCTGTTTAGGTATAGTGTATCCATTGATACTAAAATTAGAATATCCTTGAACCATGCCATCCACTATTTGATTATCTTTTTTCTTTAGCACTTTAACTGGTCTTCCAACTATTTGATTGTTAATTAATTCATCATAACCATCGATATCTGTCGGATAATAGTATATTGCTTCTTCTTTGTCTATTTCTCCATTATTTGTAGTTTCTTTTGTTTCTACAGATAAATAATTACTGTTATTGTAGCTTCGGTTTATTACCTCATTAAAAGAGCCATTATCTTCATTTATAGTTGTGTTTTCAACAGTATTCAAAGAAACTCTATGAGATTTGGTATAATTAGTATTATATACAATTCCGCCTGTTTCAGGAGGCACTGAACTACCAATAGCTCCTTGCCATAAAATTTTTAGATATCCTGAATTTTCAACAGTTCTATCTTCATAGTCGTAAAAAGACTGTTTTTTGATAATAGCATCATTGTCCAAAACAAATTGACTAGTGAGTTTTCCATTTTTATACTCCATGGTAGCGGGAGGTATGCCAATTACATAAACATTTCCATAAGTAACATCAGCAAAATGGCCTGTAGCATCTCCTTGGTATTGAGGATTAGAAGGATTACTTGCTGATGTAGTTCCAATAAATCTTAGCGTATAATTATTAGGTATATTTACAAAAGTAGAAGTAATAGACCCATTAAAATTTCCACTTTCATAATAATCCTCTTTAACTTGGGAATATCCAATATGACTTCCATTTGCTGAAGGTGATGTTATCAAATTATTTCCAGAAGCCATCGTAATACTATTTCCATATGACTCTGGCGTATAATCAAAAAATCCCATTTTGGAATGAAAAACCAACTCGTCCATTAGTAGTCCACTTGAAACTGTATTTCCATAACGTTCAATGGTATACTTATAGGTTTTCCTACTAAGCATAGTATTATTTTCATCATAATTGCGAATTTCTTTTGTTCTTAATCCCCCTACTTGATATTCTTTCACATTATTTGCTAAAGTGTAAGTAGGATAAACTATCTTGTAAGAATTCACCAAAGAAGCGGCTAGGCCAATAGTTTCAGGGTTGTTAGGGTTTGAATTGTAATTAAGCACCTGAATACTATATGCGCCCGGTTCTAAATTTAATTTTGTATTTAAAGTTGTATTTGATCCCGAAGTAGCACTATAAGAGAATATATCTTGAGAATAAGTACCATTGGAATTTGTAAGTCGTAAGATTGGGTTGTAAACACGCTGCCTATCACAATTATATCCACAACTTACAGTTACCCTCAAACTCAAATTATAATCACCAATTGCCTCTGCTGTTTTCTTAGAAATAGTAAATTCTTGATTAGCACTGATTGATTGGGTATCAAAATCTTCAATATCAATATTAGGTAATCCTTCTAAATAAGAATAGTTGTAATTTAATGTTTCAATATCGGTGGGAATTTCAACAAGTGCTTCATTACCTTCATAAATGAAAGAAGTTGAGCCTCCAGTTGGATAAATAACCTTCGACAAAATCCCATTTTTGGCGAAATTAAAGTCACTTGTTCGATCAGCACCGGAGTAGTACATGATGTTTGTATTATTCCATGTATAATCATAAACGTATCTTGCATATGAAGGAATTCTTTTAGTATTATTTTTTCCATTATAGAAACCCCAAAAATCTAAATCCTTCGTATCTTTTGCAGGCAATGAGTTACTTGCTAAATAGTCAAAATAATAATTTCTGCCATTAACACTTAATCCATTTAATTTTAGTCTTAAATATTTTTCCTTATTGGTATCAGAAATTCTATTAGCATTAAAATAATCATTATTATCGAATACTATTGTTTTAACCTCTTGTTCTTCGCTATTTTTTACTTTTATTTGATATAGTCTCTTCGCTCTTAAATTGCCAATCCCAATTATTCCCGTAGGCCAATGATAGTAATTTGAGTTATCTATTAAATCCTGCCTATCTTCAGAATAGTTAAATTCAACCTTACCAAAATCTCCTTCAATTGATTTTACATTTAGGCTTTCGTGTCCAGTCACAGCACATCCATAACTTGGAGGTGAAACTACACCACTTACTATCCCAGGATTTTGACCTGAACTAACACCAATTGAAATACTATTTGAAAAAGTTGGATAAGAATAGAAAAACCCCTTTTCATAAGTAAAATTGATAATATTTTTATTACTTGAAATTATTTGAGTCAGATACCAACTTGTTATTTTTTGCAATGTTCTTTTACTATCTACTGACTGTAATGCAGTTTCCATTAAGGCATTACTTTCTGAATCTGTAGAGCTACCTCTGTACGTTGTTGTTAATTCATGGTCTGCAAATATGTATTGATTACCCATATCATCTGTGATAGCAATGGATTGATCATCATCATTGTACCGAATTTTAACATTGGAATTATTTAAAGGAGTTGCTTCAATAATATTTTGTGCACCTTTCTTTTCCAACTTAAAGGTTATACTCTTACCAAATAAATTTACATTAAAAAGATCTGGTTCTATATCCAAAGGATAGTTACCTGTATAACCATCTACTAACATATCTCTGTGAACACTGTAGTGTACTGATGAAACAGGGTAACTATAAATAAAACCATCGGCACCAACATCTGAAATATCATCAAATCCGTTTATTTGCCGAGTTATAACTGTTCCACTACTTATATTCCAGCTTAATCCTACACTTCCAGCCTCTTCATTTACTCTCACACCTCCTGAATTATAAAACAAATCAATGGGGATGCTAATTTCGTCAAAAGATATATTATAAAGTGGGATCGCAAATTGATTCTTACCAGTATATTTACTAACACTTACGTCTCCATAACTCCCTAAAGTTGAAGCGTCAGGAGTAGGTGGCATTAACTGTGGCGAAATCTGATTATTGATTTGCGCCTTAAGTTGGTCACATACACTTATCTGAATTATATTGAAAATAATCAGAATCACTGTGCAATTTAAAATTTTACTAAAAAGGTTTTTTATCCAACACATATTAATCATGAATTATATTAATCAATTTATTTTATCAAATTCTCTAATATTATAATTTAATTCTTCATTAATGAATTAACTTTTAAGTATTCAATTTCCTTTTGCTGATTAATAACATACAAAGTCAACTCCTCAATCTTCTTCAAAAGCAACAGATTCATTTTGGCTAGCTCCAAACCATTAGCTTCTATTTCTTCTGCAGAAGGCACTTCAGGTAAATGGCTATTGGTTTTAATATATTCTTCAAGATCAGCTAATGAGGTCAATTGATAGTCTTCTTTAAAAACGTAGTCCGGAACTTGATTGGCTTCTGTGGAAACTTTTACTTCGGAGGCTAATATTATACCGTTGACATGGAGCATTTCTAAAGGATTTCTAGTACCAATGCCCATTTTACCAGCAATTGCTAAATGTGTTCCATAGGGCAACTCTGAATTAGCAGGAAAGCCTATTGAAACACCTTTATATTTTGATTTCGAACCAATGTCAGGTTGTAAATGGAGTACTCCATAATACTTACCATAAGCTTCAGTGGAACGATGTCTAGTCAATATCCATGCTTTACGGGAATTATGACCTTTAGAAACACCGATTTCTAAGACGTTATTATCACCTATATAAGTACTATAGATATCCCCCATTTGAGTAGTTGTTGGGTATAGGGGTGTTGTTATCGCAGCCTGGTGAATACTCAATGGAGCATTAGGCACTGAAGTTCCTATACCAACTTTCCCACCATTATAATTAATCCCATCTGAATTGTTCTGCCACTGCGCATTAACTTGTAACGTAACTATCAATGCCAGAATTGTAAGAGTAAATAGTTTAGTCATTTTTCTCCAAGATTAGTTTTCTAACTTCTTCTTTAAATTCTTCAAAATCATGTTTTTGAGCTTCTATTATTTTTTGTTGCTGAATCGTATGCAGGGTCAACTCTTCTATCTTCTTCAAAAGCAACAAATTCATTTTGGCTAACTCCAGGCCATTGGCTTCAATTTCCTTTGCCGAAGGTACTTCTGGTAAGTGGCTATTTGCTTTAATATAATCTTCAAGGTCAGTTAAAGAGGTTAACTGATAATCTTCTTTAAAGACATAATCAGGCACTTGATTGGCTTCTGTAGAAACTCTTACCTCGGAGGCTAAGATGGTACCGTTTACATGGAGTTTTTCCAGAGGATTAGAGGTGCCCACACCGAGATTTCCTGACATATAAGAATCCCCTTTCACCCACAAATTTTTACCTCTTGATACATTAGAAGACTCTCCTATAACCACCTCACCTGTAAAAGTTGAAGGTAAATCATTACTTCTTAATATTACATTTATGTTACCGCTTGCATCTTTCAACCATAATTGACCAGTTGCATCTGAAGTGGCCTCAAAACGAGATACCACATTATTCAACCTATTTGAAATATCCAAAGTCCTAAAACCATTTGCAGATTGCTGTAAAACTATATTCCCATTAATACTTTGATCACCAGTATTATGAAGCACTTTTGTCCACGTTCCTGTGCCATTAGCTGTAGTGCTTCTAAAATACATTGTTGGTGTAGTATGAGCATTTTTAATGGCTATTTGTCCATTGTATTTATAATTGATACTATTATTGCTATGATTCATATTTAAACCCCAAAACCAGCCAGTACTTTCAGGGGCGTTTGCACCACCATTACTTTGCAAAAAAGAGCTTTTCCAAATGGTATTCCAATCTGTAGTAGTAGCAGGATCATTAAACTCCTGTGCCTTGATAATGCTAAGGCTCAAAATAAATAAACCGAATGTGAGTAAAGTATTTTTCATATTATCTGTTTTCTAATGCCTCTATTCTATTACTTTGTTCTGCTAATTTATAAGCTTGTTCTTCTAATAGCTTTTGTTGTCGAATTGTATGCAGGGTCAACTCCTCGATCTTCTTCAAAAGCAACAAATTCATCTTGGCAAGCTCCAAACCATTGGCTTCTATTTCCTCAGCCGAGGGCACTTCTGGTAAGTGACTGTTGCTTTTAATGTATTGCTCCAAATCAGCTAATGAGGTAAGTTGGTAGTCGTCTTTAAATACATAATCCGGTACTTGACTGGCTTCGGTGGAAACTTTTACTTCTGAAGCTAATATATTACCGTTTACATGAAGTTTGGCTTGGGGTGCAGTGGTTCCAATTCCTAAACTACCACCATTAATGTAGCTATCCCCATTGGAATTAAACCTTACTCTTTTTTCATAGTTTCCCTCCCCTAAAGTCTGGTATAAATTTAAGGCTGATGGTGTCTCTCCACTACCTTGACCCCCTGGCCTGATATCAAGGCTAACTAACCTGGGAGTTTCTCCGGGAATGGTACCAATTATAAAACTATGACCACTATAGTTTAAAATAGTGCTTTTATAACCTGTTGAGTTTACTTCGGTATAATTCATCTTTAAACTACCTATATTTAAATTGGTATGACTACTCTGATCATTTAAGAAATTGATTACTTTATTATTTCCATCATAATATATTTTAGCTTGCGAGCCATCATCATACTGACTGCTGAAAGGTGCTATCCAAAAATAGTCGTTAGTATGTTTAAGTCTTCCCTCGAATACAGTTTGTGAGAAACAGCGACCAATACAGCATAAAAAAAAAGTAAATATAAGTATGTAGTGTTTCATTATTTCAAATACATTTTTTTAAATTCTAAAAAATCTTTCTTTAATCTTTCAATTTCTTGTTGGTTATTTTGCTGTATTTCTTTAGTTTCTATTTTCAATGTTTGAATCTTTTTCTCCTGCTGAATCGTATGCAGCGTCAACTCCTCGATCTTCTTCAAAAGCAACAAATTCATTTTGGCCAGCTCTAAACCATTGGCTTCTATTTCTTCAGCAGATGGTACTTGTGGTAAATGGTTGTTGGTTTTAATGTATTCTTCAAGGTCTGCTAATGAGGTGAGTTGATAATCATCTTTAAAAACATAATCTGGTACATTATTGGCAGTGGTGAAAACTTTTACCTCAGAGGACAGAATGGTGCCGTTTACATGGAGTTTTTCTTTAGGGTTTGTGGTTCCGATGCCCATATTTCCTCTAAAATAGGATTTACCATCACTTGGTGCAAAAAAGAAGGACATTTCGTCTGCATATGATTTGATTTGAAATTGTTTACCTCCTGATAAATCTTTCATTACTAAAGCCGTTAGTGATCCAGAACCCTCCTGGAGGAATGCCCAGGGTCGTTCTGTAGAAAGTTTTAATATTTGCTTTCCATCCCCTACGGCACTAATTTCTAATGCAGCCACTGGATTAATTGTACCAATACCCACGTTACCATTTGGTAAAATACTCATCCTCGTGGTTGGTGTATAGTCAGTACCAATTGTTAAACCTGCATCAGAAAAGAATTTGATTCTCCCCTGATGCATATGTATTGTAGTTGATTCAGTATTTACAGCTCTGTGCTTTCCTGCAGACCAATAAAAACTGCCTGAGCTAATTAATGAGACTGTTTCTGTAGCACTGCCATAACTTCCCATAAACAAGCCATTAATACTACTTGTGGTATGTAAATTTAATTGAGACCCATATCTACCTACATTATGTGGGGATAAGACATCCAAAGTTGAATAGTTATTTGGAGTAGTATTATTTAACCCTACACCAACTTTCCCATTACTATGATATAGTGGGGCCGTTCCTATTTGTTGTGCAGTTACATTTGTAAATGCACATGTAGCTACAAAAGCTAAAGCCACTCGCAAATTAATTTTCATAAATGTATTTTTTTAATTGGTCAATTTCATTTGAAAGTATTTCCATCGTCTCTTTCTGCTTATTACTAGTTTTTCTCTCTTCAATCAAATAAAGTGTCAGCTCCTCGATCTTTTTCAAAAGCAACAAATTCATTTTGGCCAGCTCTAAACCATTGGCTTCTATTTCTTCAGCAGATGGTACTTGTGGTAAATGGTTGTTGGTTTTAATGTATTCTTCAAGATCAGATAAGGAAATCAATTGGTAATCTTCTTTAAAAACGTAGTCAGGTACTTGATTAGCTTGTGTGGATACTCGTACTTCTGAGGCTAATATTGTTCCATTTACATGGAGTTTGGCTATGGGATTAGCTGTGCCAATGCCTACATTACCCCCATTAAAAAATGACGGGTTATTGGAGGCTATATTTACCTTTAGTTCATGTACACCTACATTGAGCGCATTATATAGTTCCAGATTGGAAACCAGTGTACCTGAAGCACTACCTCCTGGTTTGATCTCAATACGGCTATGGGCATAAGCTCCTTCCTTACTGCCCATTATTAAGCTGTGACCTTTCCAATAGAAATGACTCTTATTCCAGCCTCCCTCATACTGAGTAGTACCTGATAAATACATATCTCCTGTTACATGCAATTTAGCTAAAGGAGTGGTGGTTCCTATCCCCACATTTCCAAGATTTGCAGCAGAATTAATCAAAAAATTTCCGGAACCTGTATAAACATTCATGTTCCTATTACTATAAGTGAAAATTGAAAATGAAGCAGATTTTCCGTAAACATTATCCAACTTATTATACATTAAGCCTGCATAGTGCAAATCTGCATTGCCAATCCTTAAAAAGTCATAAGAAGTACTACCGGTAAATTTTGGTTCGAGATAACTCACTGGCACTGTAACATCTTGGCATAAAGCGCTATTGAAGAATGAGTAAAATAAAAATATAAAAGGAAGTACTCTTTTTTTCATATTATTCTTTGATCAATTGTTTTTTCAATACTGAAATCTCTTCTTCATGCTTCTCCAATAATTTACTGGCTTCAATGAGATAAAGGGTTAATTCTTCTATTTTCTCCAATAAAAGCTTATTCATCTCTCCCACATCTACTCCTTCTTTTTCCACTGTGGTAGCATCAGGAATCCCAGGTAAATGATGGTATATTTTTATATAATCATCAAGTTCATTTAAAGTCAGTGTGCTATAGTCTTCTGAAAATACGTAATCAGGCCAATCCTCAATAGATACGCGTACTTCCTCTGTTTTAATTTTACCTTTTACTGCAAGGTCATACCCACCTGTAGCAGTTGTACCTATAGCTAAACCGCCTCCATTAATATAGGAAGTACCACTGGAAGTTATACGGAAAGTGTTTTCATTTTGCTGATTACGCCCTACTATATAGCCATCGGATTGTCCATTTATTGAGACTCTATAACTGCCTCCATTAATAACAGAAATTAGTTCCCTCCCATAAATTACCCCATTTACGTCCAACTGTGCGGCAGAGGTAGCCTCCTTCCCTATTCCTAACTTACCTTTTAAATAGCTACTATTTTCATCTAATCTCCATATTTCCTGAAATTGATCAAAATCCACTTGGGTAGTACTATTATTCCACTTATGAATAAATCCAGAAAAGTTACCATTATTATAATCAGGCTTTAATACCAAAGCTACACCACCAGGGTAAGTAGGTATAAAAAAATTCTTATTTCCTAAACTACCGACATCATGATAAGATGAATAATTTAATATCGCATTATTACCAATCCAGCTTTGATTGCTATATCCAAAATTACCTAAGGTATTCTCCAATTTTTATCTGTGTAGTCCTGTAAAAATCATTATTGGTGATATGTTTTGCAAAATAAATAAACTTACTTGATCCCTCTGGTAAAAGCAGGATCTTGTCCAAAACTTGAATGATTTAATAAAAATAAGATTAGAATAAAACTAATTAGAGGATATTTTAATGCTTTCATTGGTTTTGTTACTATTGTTGATGTTCAAAAATAAATAAAGAATTATACTTATCAAATTTTTATCTAAAAAAAATGAAACTCTTCCTTGGAACAAAACAATAGTGGTAGTGAAAGCACAGTTTGATTAAAATAATAATCCTTTTACAATTAGTAAGTTAAAGGATTATACTTTACTAAAATTCAAGAATTTATATATCGAAGAATTAGAAAAGAGAGGTACAATATTTCCGGATCAGGTTGTCAATTATAACTTTTACAATCAATAGGTATTATAGCTAACTATGAGGTTATTTCTATACTTTTCAAAAAGAACACTCTCAAAGAATCGCTACTTCACCCCCATATAATCCAAGGTCAAATTCAAAAAGGCTTTTACACCTGTGATCATGCCTGATTCATCAATATAGAAATCAGGAGTGTGGTGACCGCCTAGGGCCTGGCCCTCTTCTTCGCTGGCTGGCTTTCCGCCAATAAAGAAGTATAAACCTGGAATTTCGTTCTGAAAATAAGAGAAGTCTTCGGCACCAGTAATGGCTTTCATTACATCCACTTTATCCTTGCCTACAGTTTTAATGAAAGAAGGCACCATTTTATTGGTTAACTCAATGTCGTTGTAGGTTAGTGGTGCATTTTCCTGAATTTCTACCTCTGCCGTTGCACCAGCAATCTCCGCTATGTTTTTAGCGGTAAGCCGAATTTTGTCATGAATTAATTGTTGCATGTCTTTATCAAGTGTTCTGATAGTGCCTTCCAGATGAGCCTCCTCAGGAATAATGTTAAACCGTACGCCTGCCTGCATAATACCCACAGTTAAAACAGCAGCTTCTTTAGTCAGTTCAGAATCTCGGGAAATGATATACTGCAATCCATTAATAATTTGTGCTGAAACTGCAATGGGATCCACACTGGCCCAGGGCGTAGAACCATGTGCCTGCTTTCCTTGCACTTTAATGGTGAATCGATCTGATGCCGCCATTATACCTTCCGTTTTATATTTTATATGACCTACTGGAGTGCCGGCATTGATATGCAACCCAAAGATCGCTTCTACATCAGGGTTCTTCAGTACGCCTTCTTCCACCATCATTTTGGCTCCTCCTCTTTCTCCAGGAGGTACACCTTCCTCTGCTGGCTGAAAAATGAATTTTACAGTTCCTGCTAAATCATTTTTCATGCCGGACAATACCTCTGCCACTCCCATCATAATGGCAATGTGTGTATCGTGTCCGCAGGCATGCATTACTCCAGTCTCTTGTCCGTTATATTCTGTCACTACTTCTGATTTAAAAGGAAGGTCATTTCTCTCCGTAACAGGCAAGGCATCAATATCAGCTCTCAATCCAACTACGGGGCCTTTTTTTGCACCTTTCAAAATAGCTACAACACCTGTATGTGCAATACCTGTTTGTACCTCCAAACCTAAACTTTTCAAGTGCTCTGCAATTTTCTCTGCCGTTTTAAATTCCCTGTTAGATAACTCAGGATTTTCATGAAAGTAGCGCCTCCACTCTATCACCTTTTGTTCTATCGCATCAGCTTGTTTCATGGCTTTTTCATGCGTTTTCTGGCTATAAAGTGAAGTATTGAATAAGAAAAGAGAGAAAATTAATAGTAAATATGTCTTCATATATGTTTGAAATAATCAATTGAAATGCTAAAATTACTCGTTTTCAGGAGAAATCATAATATGTGCCCTGTGAGTACCCGGATCCATAATCCATGGCCCACCTGGCACCATGGGTCTTATAGGCAATCCGGTAGACTCAGCCGTGGCAAAAGGAATATAAACAACATATCTTAATTTAGCATTATCCAGCTTTTTGGTTTCCGGATTCCAGCTGGCTTCTTTACCTGATAAAACATGCAAAGTGCTGGGATTTTCCGGCATTTTTAAAGCACCGGCTATAGCTTCTTTCTCTCGAATAGCGAAAATTTCATCTGGTCTTTTCCATTCTTTCCGTAAGGCATTACCTCGATCCATAAAGGCTTTCAAATCTGCATGATAGCAAACTACGCTTATACCTTCCTTATTAGGGTCATCTGCTACACAAATCATTTCATTAGTTCCTTCTCTGAGTGTAATCAACTCTCCGTTTTCATCATAACCGAGCACCGTTGCACCCCCCTGTTTTTCAGGTGGAGCAGCCTGCACCGCCATGGCAATTTGCTTTTCCTTTTCAGGAATTTGTGCTTCGCATGAAAAAGATATGAATGCAGCTAAAATGATAAAAAGTGAAAATTTCATAATCAATTAGTTTCTGAATTAAGATGATAAATCATTATCGTTTAGTTAAGAGCTGGTTATAAACCTTGCTTGACAGTCTCAACCTATTAATCTTCTTCTCGATTGGTCTGGACTAGCCAAAGAGATATCTAAGCCAGCCAAAGGCTGGTCAGCCCTTGGCTGAGAAAATTGTCTCAACTAAACGATATTGAATGATAAGTTAAGAATATTATTTCAGAAAAGATAAAAATTCATTCAAACAGCATAAACTCTGAAAGCCTATATTTTGGGGCAATTTTTTAATTCCCTATTATTGCAAGGAGTTTTGTTGGTATAAATTATATGCTACTCTAAAATTTTAACAAAATCAATGTATAAAATTTCTATAATCTTCTTTTTACTGAATTTATTTATATTTAAATCTTTTGCACAGGATAAAGAAATTCATGGGTTCATCGACAATAAAATAGTGAAAATCAACAAATTAACCGGGAACATTGAGGAAGTAATTTTGGATATAAATATTCCGAATAATCTCACGCTGGTTGATTTAGTATATGACGAAACAAAAGAAATTTACTACAGCATTGCTAATCCTACAAGTACACCAAAATTAGTGTCAATTTCCAAAATTGGGGAATTCTCTGAAATTGGAGCTTTCTCTTTCGATAGTGGAATTGTTTATAGTGCAGAATCAATTTCTATAAATAGCAATAACGTTTATATATCGGCCAGTCTCAATGGCGGACCTAATAATAATGATTTTTATTCTGAATCTTTATTAAAAGTAAATACAAATAATGCAGAATGTACATTCATCACTAAAATTGAAACAAATAGACCTTTTCCTGATATTGATGTAATGACTTTTGTTGGAAATGAACTTTATTTTTTTGATGGAGCGCCACCGAGTCTGAATTTTTTAAGTTTCTACAGATTTTCATTTCTTAACTTACCAGAAATTACTACTGATATAGATGAGATTTATACACAATCATATATCCCAATTACTGACTTCACTTATTTCCAAGATCAAATTTATTTCACTGGTAACTATACATTATATAGTTATAACATCAACAATAATAATCTGACAAATGTAGGAACCACCCATACATCAATTGAATTTAATAATAATTTAATTTCGGGAATAACATCTGTACCAATATGTCAAAAACCTATGATTTCATTTGATAAAGAAAGGGCTTTCTGTGAAGGAAATACCTATTTCCTTGATGCTACCTTTCCTAACTCAGAGTATCTTTGGCAAGATGGGTCTACTACTTCCTCGATTGAGGTAACCGGAAATGGAATTTATTCTGTTATAGTTACCAATGAATGTGGCTCGACAGAAGATTCTATTGAAATTAATTTTACATTAGGACCAATTTTAGATCTTGGAGAAGATCGAATAGTGTGTCCTGGCTATATTCTAAGCCCTAAAATTTCTCATAATACAGATATTTTTACATGGTCAAATGGAGTAGTGGAACCATCTCTACAAATTAATGAGTCAGGTATATACACGCTAACTGCAGAAAATGAATGTGGTATTGCGATTGACTCAGTACACATAACAATTCAAAATGAGCCAAGGGTTTACTTAGGAGAAGATAGATTTGTTTGCCCTGGCTATATTCTGAACTATGAAAAATCTACAGATGCTACTAGTTTTAAATGGTCAAATGGGGTGCAAGATTCTTCAATAGCTATTAATGAGTCTGGAACCTATATTATAACTGTTGAAAATAACTGTGGAACCCATTCAGACTCAGTTAACATTACCGTATTAAATGAACCTATTGTAGAATTAGGAGAAGACAGAATAGTCTGTCCCGGATATATTCTGAGTTATAAAAAGCCTAGTAATACAACAATCTTCAGGTGGTCAAACGATATTGAAGATACAGCAATAGTTATAAATAAAACAGGCACCTATGCGTTAACTATTGAAAACTATTGTGGAGTTTCTTCAGACTCAGTATACATTACTATTCCCGAACTAGAAAATTTATTTATTCCAAACATCATTACACCTAACAATGATAAAAAGAATGAATATTTTGTATTGGATGAAAGAATTGCAGGCTCAGAAATACAAATTTATAACAGATATGGCAGATTAGTTTATGAAAATATGAACTATAAAAATAAATGGAATGGCAACGACTTAAGTGACGCTGCCTACTATTATCGAATTAAAACAGTTTGCAATGATATTATCAAAGGATGGGTTGAAATCCGAAGATAATTGATGCTTTAATAAAACACTTTTTAGGAATAAATATATTAAAAAATGAACACAACAAAAACTTTTCAAAAGTTAACACCCCATTTGATAGCAGTAATTATATTCTATTTGCTGAATATGGTTATCTATTGGCCTTTATTTTTTGAAGATAAAGTAATGAACCAAAATGATGTAGTTCAGGGTAAAAGTGCTAACCAGGAAATAAATGAATATAGGGAACAGATTGGTGAAGAAGCACTTTGGACTAATAGTATGTTTAGTGGAATGCCTGCTTATCTGATTAACGTACAGTGGTCTGGAGAATTACTTAAATATATTCCCAGGACTATAGAAAAAATTATCCCTACTCCGGCTAGCCATACCTTCATAGCTATGATTTCGTTCTACATATTGCTGTTAGTGTTTAAAGTTAACCCCTACCTGGCCATTTGTGGTGGCCTGGCATACGGACTTAATAGTTTTTTTCTCATTTCAGTTGAAGCAGGGCATATTTGGAAAGTAGCGGCCATTAGCTGGATGCCCGCAGTGTTGGCAGGCATCATTTTAGCTTTCCGAAAGCAATACCTATGGGCCTTTATTCTTACTGCTATTACCATGGCACTGGAAATTCGCTCAAATCATTTACAGATAACGTATTATCTTCTACTTGTTGTATTACTGCTTGGTTTATTCCAGTTCCTACAAGCGATTAAAAACAAAACACTTCCCGAATTCGGCAAAGCTATTGCTGTATTATCAGCCGCTGTAATATTAGGCTTAGGCGCTAATTTAGGTAAGGTTTGGACGGCGTACGAATACGGGTCTTATTCTATACGTGGAGCAGCAGTATTGAGCTCCAACACTGAATCTTCAGGAGGTTTAGATCGTAGCTATGCCTTTGCCTGGAGTAATGGCATTTTAGAACCTTTCACTTTTTTAGTTCCGAACTTTTATGGTGGTGCCAGTCAGGAAGAAATATCAATGGATTCTAAATTGGCTGAAGGTTTGAAAAAACAAGGAGCCGGTACAGGACAAATCCGATCATTTGTAAAAAGTGTTCCAACCTACTGGGGTGACCAACCATTTACAAGCGGACCCTATTATATGGGAGCCATATTTATCTTTTTATTTATTTTAGGTATATTATTTGTAAAAGGACCAGTTAAATGGTGGCTGATTTCAGCTTCAGTATTAGGTATTGTACTATCCTGGGGTAAAAATTTCGAGATTTTTAATTACTTCATGTTTGATTATTTCCCAGGCTACAACAAATTCAGAGCGGTTTCCATGACAGTTGCTATACCATTTCTATGTATGCCACTGTTAGGTATATTAGGTGTAGAAGAGTTTATAAAATCTGAGAATTCCAATACAAGAAAACAATTTCTCAAAGGACTGGGAATTGCGGCTGGTTTATGTTTGCTTTTAATTTTAGTTTCTTTTTTCATGAAATTTAGAGGTAATGTAGACAGTCAGTTAGGAGATCAGGCTTTTTTAATTGATTTGATTCGTGAACAGAGAGCCAACATGTTTAGAATGGATGCATTTCGCTCTTTCTTTTTGATAATTGGTGCAGGAGCAATTTTATATTATTGGAAACAAAAGAAACTAAAACAGCATTTAGCGATTACCTTACTTTTGGCTTTTATAATAATAGATTTCGTCCCTATTTCTAAAAGATACTTAAACGATGAAAATTTCGTGAAAGAAAATAAAGGTGAATTAATCTCTAAAAGCGAAGCAGATAAAAGGATTTTACAAGATGATGGTCATTACCGAGTTTTAAATCTAAATAATCCATTCAACGAAGCCCGGACATCTTATTATCATTCAAGTGTGGGGGGCTATCATGGTGCCAAGATGAGACGTTATCAGGATCTGATTGAATATCACATTCAACCAGAAATGGCAGGCCTAATCGAAAACTTAAGAGCCGGAAGTACAGATTTTTCTGAATTTGGAGTGATAAACATGCTCAATACAAAGTACATTAAATTTGGGGAACAAGCTGAGCAAGTTGTTCCTAATCAGAATGCTTTTGGCAATGCTTGGTTTGTAAGCAATGTTGAGAAAGTAAATTCACCTGATGCAGCAATAGAGGCTTTGGGAAATATCAACCCGAAATCTAAGGCTGTAATTGATTTATCAGAATTCTCAGTTTCTCAGGATAACTTCTCAAAAGGAGAAATTCGTTTGAATTCTTATTCACCAAATGAATTAATCTACCAAAGTAAAAACAGCGGGGAAGGGTTGGCAATGTTTTCCGAAATATACTATCCTAAAGGGTGGAAAGCCTATATTAACGGAAATGAAGCAAAAATTCTAAGAGCAAACTATGTACTGAGGGCTCTGGAAATACCTGCAGGTGAAAATGAAATTAAATTTGAATTCAAGCCTGCCGCTTACACTATTGGAAATAAAGTGATGATGGGTTGTTCAATAATTATTATTCTATTGGTAATCGGAGGGATAGCCTTACAGGTTAGGAAATCCATATGAAAAAAGTATTAATCATTACTTATTATTGGCCCCCATCTGGAGGAATTAGTGTATTACGAGCCTTAAAGATTGCTAAGTATCTACGAGATTTCGGTTGGGAGCCAGTAATTTTCACAGCTAAAAATGCTCATTATCCATATTATGATGAGAGCGGTTTTGCTGATATTCCTGATGGTATCACTGTACTTAAACAACCTATAATTGAGCCATTTAAAATTTTTAAATGGCTTACAGGCAGGAAAAAGGAGGATGCATTGAATTCAATTGTTCAAGTAAGAGATAAAAAGCAAAACTTTCTTGATAAATTGGGAATTTGGATAAGAGGTAATTTCTTTATTCCTGATGCAAGAAGCTTATGGATAAAACCTTCTGTGAAATATTTAAAAGAGTACCTCAAGGAGCATCCTGTAGAGGCTATTTTTTCAGATGGTCCTCCTCACACCAATAACAGAATCGCCTATTTTATTTCAAGAAATTTAAAAATACCATGGCTGGCAGATTTTCAAGACCCATGGACACAAGCTGATTATTATCAAATGATGTACATCACTAAAACTGCTCATAAAATACACTCTAAAATGGAACAGGCTATTTTTCAGCAAGCAAAAAAAATAACAATAGCAAGCCCTACCTGGAAAAAAGAATTAGAATCCTTAGGTGCTAAAAATGTGGACGTGATTTACTACGGCTACGATGAAGATGATTTTAAAGATTTGGTAAAGAATCAAGGCAATAAATACTTTGACCTTGTACACATTGGATTATTGGGAATCGACAGAAATCCTGTAGACTTAATACAAACTTTATCTGAAATCCAATCTTCAAGAAAAATAAGGATAATATTGGCTGGGCAAGTTGACCAAAAAGTGAAAGAAGAGCTAAAAGGAAACGATAAAGTTGAAGTTATTTATAGAGGAATCATCTCTCGAAAAGAGTCTTTGCAACTGGCAATGGATGCTCATTTGTTGTTGCTACCTTTAAATAAGGCAACAAATGCAGAAGGAAGATTGCCCGGCAAACTTTACGAGTATCTGAGGACCTACAATCCTATTTTATGCCTAGGAAAATCTGATGGTGATGCCTCCAAAATAATAGAAGAATGCAAAATAGGAGATAGCTTTGAATATGATGATTCAAAAGGGATCAAAATGTTTTTCGAAAAGACCTTAAATCAACCTAATTCTTTCAAACCTAATAAAAGTGCTATAGAAGCTTACTCCAATAAAAACCAAACTCAAATCTTATCTCAATATTTAAACGAAATTCATGAGTGATTCAGGTGACGAAAAAAATTAAAGTCTTCTGCTTTTTGGATAAGGCAATAGGTAGGGATGCTGAAATAGTCTTACCGCTTCTTTATAGCTTAGACACTGCAATAAATTGTGATATAAAAGTATTATTTATTTGGGACATCTACAGAATCAGAATTGAAAAACCCGATCTCATTATTCTACCAAATGCGAAAGGGCATCATATGTATTTTGAAATTGCTAAATATGCCTATCAATGTGGAATTAAAGTATTTGCTTTAGAATCCGAAGGTAACTTTAGAACAGATGGAAGTTTTCCTTATTGGGGCTATAATAAAGACCAGTTTTTTTATCAGGATTGGGTAATCAGCTGGTCGATAAGAACACAAGAATATACTAAAAAAGTAAGTTCTCCTCAGCAAAAAGAAAAAGTAGTCTTAACAGGAGCCACTGGATTTGACCGATATGTTTTTGGGACTTTCATTGAAAAAAGTAAGTTCTGAAAAAATATAAAAAAGCAAAAGTACAAAAAGATAATAGGTTATGCAGGTTGGGGTTTTGGGAAAATTTATAGCGCCCACAAAGATATAGCACTTAATCATATATTCCCGGAAGATAGAGAAAAGCGATTTGCTTGGGTGGAACATTATAGGCAATTTGTGAGGGATATATTGAGAATTGCCATAGAGAACAATCCTGATATATTATTCATTTTCAAAAGACATCCAAAAGAAGCCTTTGAATCGGATTTATCTGAAGGTCCCAATGAAATGAATGAGCTTTTGGATTATGACAATGTGCTATATTTCTGGCATGAAGAACAAATTCATGACCTCATCAATGTTTCTGATTTTTGGATGGGATTTGAGACTACCACAGCACTGGAGGCATGGATGCTAAATAAACAGACTGTACTCATCAATGATGAAACCGATTTCCCTAGAAATAATCTTCATATTGGTTCACCCAAAGTTTCAAACTACACAGCACTGCAGACAGTAATTAAGGAATTTTACGATAAAGGAAATATTGAAATTTTCAATAAACCTGATTTAGAAAAAAACAGAGAGTTTTTGATTAGTGATACAATAGGTTATGCGGATGGTAAAAATCATTTGAGAGTATTATATTTTTTATTGAAAACTATTGATTCCGTTGAACCTGGACTTTCAAAAGCAAAAATTAATCTAAGGCATGCTCGGCTTTACTATTTAATGCATTTTGGTAAATATTTCTTTAGTAAAAGCATTTTTAAAAAACTACCCTACTTGAAGAAAACAATCTATGTTTTTGAAAGCATGAATCTAAATGGATTTGAAAACCGGAAAAAAGAATACGAATCTGATATGAATGATTTCTACAAAAAACACCATATTGATGAAAAATTAAAGAATAGAGACTGGGATTCAATATTCAACTTAGATTTTGTGAACCAGAATAAAAATGGCTAGCCAATTAAGAAAACATTTAAAATTTACCTGGAAAAACCGTTGGAGAGCATTCCAGGAACAAAAAACGGATTGGCTTTTTGGTGAACGGCGGTTTTCATTGATAAAAATGTAGAATTACAGCGGTTCCCTAAAAATATTTCAATTGATAATCATGCAGTTTTAAAGAAGGTCAGCAGAATTTGTGCCTGTAATGAAAAAGCTAAAATCAGCATAGGTAAAAACACAACTATAGGTTTTCATACTTTCATTTTTGCTTCTGAAAAAATCACAATTGGAGATGACTGCCTGATTGCTCCATTTGTATATATAGTAGATAGTGATCACTCAGCTGAAAAAGGAAAACTGATAAATCGACAGCCTAATATGACCTCAGCTGTTAACATCGGCAATGATGTTTGGATAGGCACTGGAGTCAAAGATCTTGAAAGGAACAACAATTGAAGATGGGGCAGTAATTGCTGCTGGAGCAGTAGTATCAGGACACGTAAAAAGCAATGAAATATTTGGTGGAATTCCTGCCAAGAAAATTAGTGAAAGAAAATGAAAGTAGGAATTATTATAATTTGTCGCTATAATTCTTCCAGATTACCAGGTAAAATACTTGCGAGAAATCGATGGGAAACCATTACTCTCTTACATACTTGAAAGGTTACAGTTATCCATTTATCAAGAAAATATAGTAATTGCCACATCAAATCAGATAACTGATGAGCCTATAATTGAATATTGCCAAAAACACGATATCCCTTATTTTAAAGGTGATTTGAACAACGTAAGTCAACGATTTATAGATTGTATGCAATTTTTCAATTTTGATTATGGAGTTAGAATAAATGGTGATAATATTTTTACAGACCCTAAATTGGTCGATAAAGCGATTGCATGAGCGCTTGGAAAATAATTACGATTTTGTATCGAATGTTAAAGGAAGAACTTTTCCAACAGGTATGAGTGTAGAAGTCGTTTGTCCTAATTTTTACAAGGAGGCAAATTCTTAACTTTTGTGAAGAACGACATTTTGAGCATGTCACGCTATATTTTTATGAAAATGAAGAAGTCGGAAACTTTCATTTTATCATTAATAAAGAAATGGAAGAAGCAAAAGCTCTAAAAATGGCTGTAGATACCCAAAATGATTTTAACTTTGTAAGCTCAATTATTAAAAAGATGGAGAAACCGCACTTTTCTTATGATTGGAAAGATATCACAAAAATATACTTGAATGAACAATAGTTGGAAGGGAAAAAATGGACCACTGTTAATCGCAGAAATTGGGGGTAACCATGAAGGAGACTACGAGTACGCCAAAAAATTAACGCAATTAGCTATTGAGTCTGGTGCTGATTATGTGAAATTTCAAATATATACCGGCGATGGATTAGTAAGTAAACTAGAGAGCCCTGATCGGAATCAACATTTCAAAAAGTTCGAATTAAGCCAGAATCAACATATTGAGTTAGCGAAATTTGTGCGAAAACAGGAGTTGGTTATACTGCTTCTGTGTGGAATTTCGATGCATTACAGTGGATAAATTCTTACATGGATTTTTATAAAGTAGGGTCAGGGGATTTAACGGCTTATCCTATGCTTCGAGAATTGGCTAAATTTAAAAAACCTATATTAATTTCCACTGGACTTGCAGATGAAAAAGAGGTGGTGGAAGCAGTAGCATTTTTGCAAAAGCAAAATGACTATTACCAACAAAAGGAGGCTATAGCGGTATTGCAATGTACCTCAATGTACCCTATCCAAAATTCCGATGCAAATTTAAATGTAATGCATCGTTACAAAGAACTGTTTCAATGCAAGGTAGGATATTCAGACCATACTGAAGGCAGTTATGCAATGGAGATAGCGATTGCAATGGGTGCTGAAATACTAGAATTTCATTTTACAGATGACCGCTCTGGAAAATCCTTCAGAGATCATAAAGTATCGTTGACAAAGGACGAGGTAAAGCATTAATTGAGAAAATTACCATTATAAACACTCTACAAGGGTCGTCGGAAAAGAAACCTTTGCCTATTGAATTAGAAAATGGTCATGAAAAATCCTTTAGAAGAGCAGTTTATCCTCTACAGAATATAAAGAAGGGAGAAAAATTAACTAAAGAAAATCTGACTGTATTACGACCATTTCATGGAATTGATGCTAGACAATTTGATCATCTAATAGGAAAAATAGCGCTACAAGATTTACAAAAATATCAAAAATTAAGTTGGGATTACTTCAGGTAGCCCATTAAAAAGAAGAAAGTATGGATTGGATGAGAATGACGCCTATGTCAAAAAAGGGAGAAAGAAACAGAGAACAATGGATAAGGTTAGAAAATGGTAATTCAGAACAATTTGAAGTAGATACGTACTTAGGTAAAAAAACTGATCTACTGGCCCTAAAAAAAAACATTGTTGAAAAACTTAAAAAAAATCAAGCATATTATAAAGAAAGCAGAACAGGTATTTACAAGCCTAAAAATACTGAGCCTGTCTCTTCCTGTCCTGTATGCAATGAATCTTCAATAAAAACTGAGTTAAAAGTTAATATTTACGGGGCAAAATACGCTATGTGTAATAAATGCACCCATGTTTACGTATTGGAAAGACCTTCAAAAAGTGCCATAGAAGGTTTTTACCTCAACGATATAACTTATGCTGCAACATATACTGATAAACAGGCGGCAGAGTCCAGATTAAATGCTATCGCGGTTCCATGGCTAAAATGGACTTTAGAAGTATTTGAAAATACTCATGGAAGAAAGCCTACAAAAATTTTAGATGTTGGGTCAGGTGCTGGTCATTTTGTTGAAGCTTGTAGGAGAGAAGGAATTGAAGCCCAAGGTATTGAACTAAGTCAATCAAGCAGAGATTTCTCAAAAGAAATCTGGGAAATTGAATTAGATGCAAGGGATTTTCTCAAAGTGGGATCCGATTATGATGGCTACGATATAGTCACTTTCTGGGGATTATTGGAACACACACCGAACCCATCTGCAATTTTAGAAAAAGCTTACGACATTGTGTCCAAAAGTGATGCAGGAATGGTAATTTCGAAACTACCTAGGTGGCATTCCTTAAGTAGTGCTATTCAGCAATTATCTACTGACACAGTAATCAGGCATTTAGACCCTATGGGTCATATCATGGCATTTACAGATGCTTCTGCTTCGGAATTATACTATAAAAACAAGTTTAAACCAGCTGCAGCGTGGTACTATGGTATGGATGTGTATGAAACCTTAATGCAAATATCTACTAAAACTGAAGCATACGATGCTTTTACAAAAACTGGTCCTGTACAAATGGAGTTACAACAGTTTGTTGACGAAAATATCTTTTCTGATGGCATTACATTGGCAGGAGTACCTTTTAAATCATAATAAATCATATGGTGAATAGCCCTCTAGTTACAGTATATATAACGAATCATAATTATGGAATACTTATTTAAAGCAGCAATTGACAGTGTGTTATCTCAATCTTTTCAAGATTTCGAACTACTAATTATTGACGATGGATCAACAGATAATAGTAAAGAAATAATTGAAGACTACAGGGCTGTCGCCACAGGATCTCTATCATATATCAACAGAATAAAGGATTAAATATTACCAATAATATAGCCATGAGGGCTGCCAATGGTAAGTACTTGATGAGGCTAGATGCTGACGATTTCTTGAAGAAGAAGCACTTGAAAAGATGAGCCTAGCGCTTGATAAAGATGATAAATTAGGCTCTAGTTTTTCCTGACTACTACTATGTTGATGCGAACGGCAACAGAACAGGGATCGAACAACGTCATAACTTCGAGAAAGAAGTTTCCTTGTTTGACCAACCGGCACATGGAGCCTGTACGATGATAAGACTCCAGTTTCTAAAAGAATTGGGTGGATATAACGAAAGCTTTACCTGCCAAGATGGTTACGATCTGTGGATTAAATTTATTACGCATCATAAGGTAAGTAATATCAACATTCCTCTTTTTTCGTACCGCAGGCATGGACAAAACCTTACCACAAACGAGGAAAAAATCCTAAAAACACGACAAGCAGATCAAATCTGCATTTGTAAATGCAACATTTTAGTTCGCCAAGCACCTTGGCGATTATACCAGTCAGAAATACATTTATAGGAGATGTCAATCTTCCCTTGTTGAGATCAAGGCAAAAGCCTTTTGGATAGAAAGTAGATGCTGTACTGCAAAGCTACAAAAGCTTAATCACGTAGCCATATCAACGGCTGATCAGAAATTTTAAGCTATGCTATCTCAACATTATAGTGGTCGATCAAAAAATTAGCATTCTTGAAAGACCTAAAGCTTATGCGGAAAGAAATCAAAGTCTAAATGACACCATTAAACAGGTCATTGAGCTTGAGGAAGAAAAGGTAAAGAATATGAAGCCATCATGACATTGGCCCTTGAGTTTCCTTTCTTAGAAGCAGAAACAATAGATGAAGCTATTGATACTTTAACTCTTTTTAAATCAGATGCAGTTTTAAGCGTTAGACCTGATAACCGTTTGTATTATCAGCACACAGGAAGGTCCTTGCAACCCATCCTAAATCAGGAAAAATTTACCAAACTGGAGAGAGATGCTCTATACAAAGCCGTTGGAGGAATAGTGTTGTCAACTGTAAAAAATTTCTTCGAGCATGGTAAAACGACTGAAGGTAGAATTAGTCATATAGTAGTTGATCCGAAAACAGCATTTGGTGTATTCGGGCCATTTGATTTTGAAATAATGCAAAAATTTAATTTTCAACTTAAAATACAAATATATTTTACTAACTTTATATTTCTTAAAATTCAACAAATGCATAAAATTCTACTCTTTGTTGTATCAGTAATATTTTGCTACAAAGCTAATTCTCAAACAATAGATCAAAGGTTGATCTCAGCTTCGCAAAAAACGTCATACAGATGAGTTTAGTTATAGTTGGTCTATTGGTGAGACAATAATTTATTCAAATGATGCAACTGTAAGCCCGGGATATCATTCTGAATCTACTGTAACTATTTCTCCAATATCATCCAATAAAGACGTAAAGATGATTTGTATTCCATTATTTATTATCCTAATCCGACTAACAGGTATCTCAATATTTATATCAGCTGGCCACTTTTTACAGAATTATTCAATTACAATGTATGATTTAAAAGGAACGAAATACATACCTGCAGTTAAGTAAAAGAAGATGTTATAATTTTAGATTTCAACCAATTTCAAACAGGAATGTATTATCTTAATATAATTGAAAAATCAACCAATATAACCATGAAACAATTTAAAGTTATTAAAATATGAAAGATTATTACTTTCTAACACTTATATTCATACTGATTTTCCATTATAATTCATTTGGGCAAGAAAATGATGCTTTTAATTATCAAGCAGTAATCAGAGATGAGTATGGTGAAATTTTAAAAAATCATGAGTTAAACTTACTTTTTGAAATAATTGAAGCTGACACTGCAGGTAATGTAGTTTACTCAGAAATACATACAGCAAAAACTAACACATATGGTCTGGTAGCACTTGAAATAGGTAATGGCAATCCTATAATTGGCGATATGCAAAACATAATGTGGGCAAATACAATTATGTTTGTGCGAGTTAGTATTGACTTAAATCAAAGTGGAGACTATGAAGGTGTTAGTACTTCTCAACTTTTACCCGTTCCATTTGCTTTGCATGCCAAATACTCTTCAGATTCATACTGGAAAAAAAATAGTGGTTCAATAAATTTCATTGATGGAAATGTGGGAATTGGCGATGCACAACCTCAAAATTCACTTTCTATAAGTGGAGAAAAAACAGGACTTGAAAGAACAATGGTGTCAATTAATAACCTAAGCAATTCTAGTCTCAATAGTGCAGCTTTGGAGGTGAAGGCAGGCTCTGTTTCTAATTACACAACCTTAAGAATGCATAGCGACAACTATTCATACAGTTGGTGGGCTAAGCACGGACAATTGAAAACATTGGGAGATGGATTAATTATTGAAGCTACTAAAAGTGATGGGTTGGGAGGTGATATTGTATTTGTTAATGGACAGACTGGTTCTACAAATGTGGAAAAAACTGTTAATATGTTGATCGGTGGTAATGGAAATGTAGGAATCGGAACCGTTAACCCAGAATTTAAGCTGGATATCGAAGGATCGCTCAATGCCGATGGTATATTTCTCAATGGGGAGCCATTAAATCTGGGGCAGTCGCTATGGCAAACTAATGAAACCGCTACTTATTACTCCGCGGGAAATGTTGGAATTGGTAATGCACAACCTCAAAATGCACTTTCTATAACTGGAGAAAAAACAGGAATCGAAAGAACAATGTTCTCAATAAACAATCTAAGCAATTCCAGTTTTAATAGTGCTGCTTTGGAGGTGAAGGCAGGCTCTAATTCTAACTATACAACTTTAAGAATGCATAGCGACAATTATTCTTATAGCTGGTGGGCTAGACATGGGCAGTTAAAAACATTAGGGGATGGTTTAATTATAGAAGCTACAAAAAGTGATGGAACGGGAGGAGATATTGTATTTGTCAATGGCGAAACCGGTGGAGCTAATGTTGTAAAGACTGTTAACATGCTAATTTCTGAAAATGGAAATGTCGGTATAGGTACTACTAACCCAGATTTTAAATTGGATATAAATGGATCCCTTAATGCTGATAGCATATTTCTTAATGGAGAACCTCTAAACCCTAATCAAAATGTATGGGGAGCTAATGAAATGTCGACCTTTTATACTGATGGTTATGTAGGTATAGGTAATACAACCCCTCAAAAATTATTAGATGTTTCACTCCCCTCTAATGGTAATGAACAAAACAACGGGATTTCAATAAATAGAAATAATGGTTACCTGAACTTGATTAATGGAACAATGTACCAAGGCCATTTTCAAGCCCGAATATCTGGAAAATCAACACATGATGATTCTCCCGGATTAGTTATAACGGCAACCCCTAACTCTGATATTGTAAACTCAAATGCGATTCTTTTAAGAGGGGGAGAATTTAATTCCCTGATTAATTCTGATGTGCTAAGAGTGCAAAACTACCTTGAAGATTTGATGACAGTCAAATCTGATGGAAATGTAGGCATAGGTACCACAACACCAAAATCAAAACTTCACGTAACCAATGGAGATATTTACCTTGAAGATGCTTCAAAAGGAGTAATTATGACATCTCCAAATGGAAACTGCTGGCGAATGACAGTTGGAAATGATGGAAACCCATCATTTTCTGCAATTGACTGTCCTCAGTAAAGCGCTTCAAATACTTCATAGCTAAAAAGGCAACTGAAAACAGTTGTCTTTTTAGTTTTAAACCCAAAGCTGAAATATCTGAAAGCAATTAAAATCAATGTCACAGATCCGTTTTGGCAAAGTAAGTTTTTGCAGCCTTCATTACCTTAGGAGAAAGTATTAAAGCAGAAATCATAGTAGGAAAAGCCATGAGCGCATACATTCCATCTATTAATCCAATTACTGCACCTAAGGAGGTAACAGACCCCCAAACGACCATGGCTATATAGAAATACTGGTAATATTTTATATGTTGTGCGCCAAATAGGTAGGAAAAGCATTTGCCTCCGTAATAGGAATAGCTGAATAATGAAGTGATTGCAAAAATTAGTAGCGCAAACATTAAGATATAACGACCGCCAATTAATGAATCGTCAAAAGCTTTAATGGTTAAGCTAACACCACTTATTCCTTCGGTGTGCTCTTGCCAGATTCCTGTTATTAATATAGCAAGGGCGGTCATGGTACAAACTATAATAGTATCTATAGCAGGGCCCAACATAGCAACTAAACCTTCTCTTACAGGCTCATTTGTCTTTGCTGCTCCATGAGCCATTGGCGCTGTACCTATTCCTGCCTCGTTAGAAAAAGCTGCTCTTCGGGCCCCAGCAACAATAATTGCTCCAACTGCTCCTCCTAAAACGGAATTTGCCGTAAAAGCGTCAGTAAAAATAAGTCCAAGATATTCCGGTACTTTTTCAAAATTTAAAATTAAAATAGCTATCACTGCAATAACATAAATCCCCACCATAATCGGCACCATATTACCTGCAACTGTTCCAATCCGCTTTATGCCTCCCAGCATTACTAATGCAACAATAATGGCTAAGAGTATACCAATGCTAATTCGCACAGCAAAAGTCATTTCTACTCCCATCGGAATTAAAAGCCCCTCCCCTAAGGCCGCCGTGAGTTGATTAGATTGGAAGCTTGGAATAGTACCAAACATACCTGCGACACAGAATAGGACTGCAAGTGGTTGCCATTTTTTACCTAGTCCTTCACGTATTACATACATTGGGCCACCTTGCAATTGACCCAGAGAATCTTTACCCCTATACATAACAGCTAAAGTGCAGGTAAAAAATTTTGTAGCCATACCCACAAAAGCACTTACCCACATCCAAAATATAGCCCCCGGTCCGCCCATTGTAATAGCTACAGCAACACCACTAATGTTTCCCATACCTACAGTAGCGGCCAAAGCAGTAGAAAGTGCCTGGTAGTGATTGATATCTCCCTCACTATGCTCCCCATCATATTTTCCTCTTAAAATTTGAATAGCATGTTTAAAGAAGCGGAAAGGCAGAAAGCGAGAGTACAACATAAAAAACAATCCACCTCCCATTAGTAAAACTAACAAAGGAGTTCCCCACATTGAATTACCAAAAGCAACTAATATTTCTTTTAAACTCATTAATTCTTGTTATATGACTCTTTAAAATAGAACTTAAAAGTAATAAAGTTAAGTGAGATAACTACAAAGAATCATTTGAATGGTCAATTTAAAACAATGTTCCTCTTAATGAAAATAGCTTGTCATATTACTCAATCAGTTCCAATTCATCCAGCA
This sequence comes from uncultured Cytophagales bacterium, assembly GCA_963803685.1. Classification (GTDB taxonomy): domain Bacteria; phylum Bacteroidota; class Bacteroidia; order Cytophagales; family Cyclobacteriaceae; genus Marivirga. Next base: position 3,077,039 of record CAWDNW010000001.1, on the reverse strand, counting down.
TCCATGGCATAAGTTCTGAAACGGTTGGGTGCACCAGAACCACTTTTCTATAATTAAAGCAAGGAATTTTGCTATGCATAATTGCCGCAAACATATTGATAATCTCATCACCATTAGCACCTAAGATAGCAGCACCAATGATTAAATTAGAGTCAGCATCTACCAAAAGTTTTGCAAAACCTTTAGTTTCCCCCATTTCTTTGGCCCTGCTAATTTCCGCCATTGGTTTTATGGATTTAAGTACCTTATAGCCTTGCTTTAAAGCCTCCTTTTCTGACAACCCAACACGTCCTAATGGTGGATCGGTAAATAAAGCATAAACAGGAATTCGGTCTGAAATTTTTCTTTCGTTTTTGCCAAACAGATGGTCCAACACCACCTCGCCATCATTCACAGACGTGTGGGTAAATGCACCTTCCCCATTTACATCTCCCACTGCAAAAATATTTTTTACGGTAGTGCTACAGAATTCATCAACCTGGATGTATCCACTCTCATTCAGTTTAATATCCGTATTTGCCAAAGCCAGTTTTCCTATATTTGGTTTTCTGCCAGCTGCAATCAACAAATGGGAGCCTTCAATGAATTGACTGTTCCCATTATTTTCAATTTTTATTTTAATGTTACCATTTATTTCTTCAACCTCTTTTGCTCGAGCATTACATAAAACTTTGACTCCCTCCTCCTCTAAAAATTCATGAATGGCTTCAGCAATATCTTCATCTTCCTGCGGCATCAATTGGCTAGCACCTTGAATTAAGGTAACCTCGGCTCCTAACCTTCTGTAGATCTGAGCAAACTCAACTCCAACATAACCTCCACCAATTATCACTAAATGCTTGGGTAATTCATCTAAGGCTAGTAAACCTTCACTTTCCAATGCATTAACTTTTTCAATACCTTTAATTGATGGAAAATTTGCGCTGGCTCCTGTATTGATAAAAATAGTGTCACCGGTGATTTCCTTATCGTCTACTTTAAGTTTTTTATTGGATGCAAATGAAGCAAAAGTTCTGTACAAATCTACATTTTCCGACTCCTCCAACCATTCTTCCAAACCATTACTGGAAGAGTCTCTTATTTCATTCATTCTTTCCTTCACACGCGCAAAATTTAAGGTCAATTTTTCAGTGTTGAAACCATAAAAATCTCCCCTTTTTGCATTTTGGAAAGCTTTGGCTGCTGCCACCATTGTTTTGGTCGGGGTACACCCATAATTCACACAGCTTCCTCCAATCTTATGGCCTTCTATCACAGCAATCTTCTTTTTCTGAGCAATCAGCTTTCCTAATAGTACTCCTGCGGCTTGTCCTGTCCCTATAACAATGTAATCATAATGCTTCATAGCTAAAAATTTTTGTGACTGAGTTCTCTAACGAAAAAGGACTCACTTGTTGCTAAAATTTATTTGAAGTTAATGACATACAGTTTCCACTACAACATTATTTTTATTAAGATTTATTCTAAATAATTTGATTTGTTAAAAATCATCTGCAATATTTGCATTGTTTTTAATCAGTCTAAATAAACAATTAAAATTATAAAACAAAATGCGTAAATATTTACTCCCAATATTTTTTTTAATTGGAATTCAGTCAGCTTTTACTCAGCAGAGTACAATTACTGGTACTGTTACTAAAACGGATGGAAGTCCAATAGAATTTGTAAATGTGGCCCTCAAGGAAAAAAATACCGGGGCAGTTACTGACCAAAGCGGCCATTATACAATTTCAAATATTGCTCCGGGAAGATACACTTTAATATGTTCATTTGTGGGTTATCAATCTGCTGAAAGAAATCTTCAAATTCAGGCAGACCAAAATTTAGATATTAATTTTACTTTGGAAGACGATGCGCTTCAATTAGATGAAATCACTGTTACCCATACTCAAAGGAACAAATTCAATAAAGATAGCAGTTTTATTGTATCAAAATTACCTCTAAAGAATATTGAAAACCCTCAGGTTTATCACTCTATTCCAAAAACTATTTTAAAAGAACAAGTGGTGACCAACATGAATGATGCATTGAAAAATGCAACTGGAGTAACGCGATTATGGGAATCTACAGGAAGAGGTGGAGATGGTGCCGAATTCTACTCAATGAGAGGTTTTTCAGTCCAACCTACACTAGTTAACGGCATGCCAGCCATTAACAATGCTGGTCTTGACCCAGCCAATGTGGAATCAATTGACATCATAAAAGGCCCCTCGGGAACGCTTTTTGGGAGTCCCGTAGTATCTTACGGTGGATTAATCAATATCACCACAAAGAAGCCTTATGAATCCTTTGGAGGAAACATCAACTATATTACTGGTAGCAATGGATTAAACAGATTAGCCACTGATGTGAATGTTAAAATCACTGACCAATCCTTCGCTCGAATTAATATGGCATATAATAAACAAAACTCCTTTCAGGATGCCGGTTTTAGTGAGTCATTTTTTATTGCTCCTTCATTCAAATTTAAATCGAGTGACAAATTAACCTTCTTAGTCAATACAGAATTTCTATCAAGTGAAAGCTCTAATAATCCAATGATATTTCTCAATAGAAATGCGGCACTGTCATACAATAATATTGCAGTATTTAATCGTGCCTACACCAACTCTTTTAACTCTAACGAGCTAACCATTAAAAACCCATCATTAGGACTACAAGCGCAGGCATTATACAAAATTTCTGACACTTGGTCGTCTCAAACAGTTGTTTCCAGAAGTAACACGAAAGCCAATGGATTCTATCAATATTTATGGGATTTAACTGACGGAGAAAATTTCGCCAGATATATTTCAAAAAGAAATAGTGAAACCAATACAACTGATATCCAGCAAAATTTCATTGGGGACTTTAAAATTGCTGGCCTGAGAAATAGGATGCTTATTGGCATAGATTATTATAACTCTGTGCTGACTGACAATAGCTCAGCTTATGTTCAAAATGGAACTATCAATATCCAAACTCAGGAAGATACAGGTATATTAACGCAAGCTGGTACCGATGCGCTTTTAGAGGAAAGCTACTCTGCAATTACTAGTGCATCTAATGAGGTAATAAGCGCATACATCTCTGATGTTATCAATATAACTCCTGCCCTATCGGCAATGGCAAGTGTTCGTTTAGATCGTTTCGGTGGTAAACCCTCAATTTATTCTGCTGAAGAAATAGAAGAGCAGTACGCAGTATCGCCAAAATTCGGTTTAGTTTATCAGGTACTACAAGATAAACTGTCAGTTTTTGGAAACTATATGAACGGATTTAGCAACGTGGCACCTCAGCAAATAGCAGATGCTGATGGATTCAATCCGAGACTTAAAAGTTTTGATCCGGAAAACGCAAATCAGCTTGAAGGAGGTATTAAATCAAATTTCTTCAATGATCGAGTAAGTGCCACTGCCAGCTATTATCATATCACTGTTGCTAATAGAGTAATTACTGATCCGGAAAATATAAATAATGCTATTCAAGGCGGTGAAGTAGTGAGTAAGGGTTATGAATTGAGCCTCACAGCAAACCCCATAAAAGGTTTAAATTTAATTGCCGGCTACAGCAATAACCAAAGTGAAGTAACAAAAGACTACGAAGCATCTGGCTATTTGGGACTGAGACCTGAGGAAGCAGGGCCTGCAGAGTTAGTCAATTTCTGGGCAAGCTACACAGTTCCAAGTGGTGATTTTAAAGGATTAGGTATTGGTTTTGGAGGAAATACAGCAAATGAGTACAAGACCCTCAACAGGACTGGAACGGGTACTTTTATTTTACCTGCTTATCAGGTTTTCAATGCCTCTTTATCTTATTCGACATTCCAATATGATTTAATTTTCAAAATCAATAACATCGCCAATGAAAAATATTTCTCTGGGTGGTCTACGATAACACCGCAAAATTTTAGGAATGTTTCCCTGAGTTTAAATTTCAAATTCTAATTGAGTTAATAAAGTTAAGAACAACCTATTCGGCCCGGGTTTTTTTCCCGGGCTTTTAAAGCTTCCAAAAACTACTAACTTTAATTAACAGTGATGAAAAAAATATTTGGCAAAATCCATCTCATCTTAGGTCTTGTATCCGGCCTGATTGTATTCATTGTTGCTACGACTGGCTGTTTATGGGTTTTTAGGGATGAATTAAAAGCCATCACTCAGGAAGAATTAAAAATCGAAAAATCTAATAATGAATTTCTGAATATTTCAGAAGCCGAAGCTATTGCTCATCAGGTATATCCGGATAAATTGATTCACGGGATTTTATATGATGACACTTCTCAACCCATTGAAGTAATCTTTTACCAGTCTGAGCCACTGTTTTATAGTTCGGTTTTCATCCATCCTACAAATGGTGATATCCTAAAAAATGAAAATCATTTAGCTGGTTTTTTTGCTTTTATTCTGGATGGCCACGTACATTTATGGCTACCTGAGGCAATTGGCACTCAACTGGTTAAATGGTCAACTGTCTTGTTTTTATTGCTTGTCATCAGCGGCATCTACCTGTGGTGGCCAAGGAATAAGAAAAACCGAAAACAGCGCTTCAAATTTGATTGGAAAGCAACCACAAAATGGAAAAGAAAAAATTTCGACCTTCATAGCGTTGTTGGATTTTACATTTGCATTTTTGCCCTGGTCTTTATCATTACAGGACTGATCATGGCTTTTCCTATTGTTAATGAAGTTGCTTATAGAGCCATGGGAGGAGAAAAAGAAGCTACTTTCCTGATCCCAAATGCCTCAAAATCTGTTATGATAGAGAATGAGAAACCAATCGACCAGCTACTTCCCAAACTACAAGATGAGTATCCCAATGCACTGGACTTCGAAATTCATCTTCCATATACAGAGTCCTCTGCCATTTATGTAGAAATCTCCAATCAGGATGGTGTTTTCTACAATTCTGATTTCGTATTTTTTGATCAAAATACTCTTGCAGAAGTATCTTCAGGTACTTATTATGGGAAATTTGATAGTGCTTCCATATCGGATAAAATTATCCGTATGAATTACGACACACATGTTGGCGCTATAGGTGGTCTCCCTGGAAAAATAATGGCATTTTTGGCTAGCTTCACTGTGGCTTCTTTACCAGTTACTGGGTTTTTAATGTGGTACGGAAGGAATTTCAAAAAAAAGAAGAAGAGGCTTAGAGAACATAGTGTTCTCTAAATCAACTAGTAGAAATTGACAGAAAAATCAGTAAAAGCTATCATTAAACGTAAAAATCATTTCATTATAAAATTCAAAAACTCATAACAATTAAGCTCTTTACCGTTTATTTGTGGTATGAAGATTTTGTTAACATTTGCGCTTCTTTTTTCTTTCCATTTCTTTGCCAAAAGCCAGTGCTTACCTCAACAAGCAGCATACAAAGCTGGTGAGGAGATATGGTATGATGTAAAATATAATTGGGGTTTTATTTGGGTAGATGCTGCTGAAGTAAAATTTGCAGTAGAGAATACTAAATGGGAAGGAGAAGACGCTTACTGGTTCAAGGGTTACGGCAGATCTATGCCGAAGTGGGATTGGGTATATAAAGTTAGAGACACTTTTGACGCTATAGGCACAATTCAGCAATTAACTCCCTTGTATTTTCATAGAAACACTGATGAGGGAGGATATAAAGTCAACGAGAAATACTGGTTTAATAAGGAACAAGAAACTATTAAATCCTCTGTTATAACCTCTAAACAGGAGGAAAAGAAGGTGAAAACTGTCCCTTATGAGGATTGCATTTGGGATGTACTCTCAGCAATTTATTATGCGAGAAATTTAGATATAGCCTCTTTTCAGAAAAATAAAAAAACACCATTTAACTTAATTGTGGATGGTAAAGTGTATAATCTAGGGGTTAAATACTTGGGCAAAGAAGAGTTAGAAATGCCGGATGAAAAGGTTTATAATACTATAAAGTTTAGTGCAGAATTGGTAGAAGGAACGATTTTTGACGGCAGCGAAGAAATGACAGTTTGGGTATCTGACGACCGAAATAAAGTCCCGTTAAAAGTACAGGCTAAAATTAAGGTCGGTTGGGTAAAAGCTTTTCTTAGAAGTACAAAAGGTTTAAAGTATAGTGAAATTCAACCACTCAATCCCTAACTTGCTTTTTTAATATGCAAAATCACATTAATAATATCGCAGAGATATGCTATCAGCACGGGATCGAAATAGCCATTATTTCGCCTGGAAGCAGAAATGCACCTCTCACGCTAGCTTTTGTCCGCCAGCCCGGGATTCAATGTTACTCCATTAGTGACGAACGATCAGCAGCCTTCATCGGTATAGGAATGGCTCAGTCGCGGAGAAAAACCGTGGCTCTTATCTGTACTTCAGGATCAGCGGCACTAAATTATGCACCGGCAGTAGCCGAAGCATTTTTCCAGGAAATTCCTCTACTGATAATTACAGCAGATAGGCCTCCGGAATGGATAGATCAGTGGGATGGCCAGACCATTCGGCAAGAAAATATTTATGGGAAACATATAAAGAGAAGCTATAATGTACCGGTAGATCTATCTCATAAAGATGCAATATGGCAGACCTACAGAATAATTAATGAAGCAGCAATTGCCACCTTTTCTGACAATAGAGGCCCGGTGCATATCAACATCCCTTTCAGAGAACCCTTTTATCCTAACCAGGATATGGAATGGAAATATGATTCTGAATTACGGATTATGGAACCTTTTTTAGGAGCTAAGGCACTGAATCACAAACAGGAAATTGAACTTCTGAAGGATTTGAAAGGTATTTCGAAACTAGCAGTCGTACTTGGACAGGATGATTACTCTGAAACATTCCTTCATAAGCTTGATGAGGTATCGCAACAACTGAATATACCAGTATTTACTGATATAATCTCAAATGGGAATGTGCTAAAAAATGCAATTCATCTACCTGATAGCGCATGTATGCCGATGCTTAAAGTAGTCAATGATTCCGAAGTTCCTCAAGTTATTATCAGTTTCGGTAAAAGCATTATTTCCAAAAACCTAAAAATATTTCTAAGAAATCATGTTAATCAACAGTGGCATGTTAGAGAAAATCAGCAATTTACCTCCGACCCATTTCAGATTTTACAACGAGAGATTAGCTGCGATCCCAATCTTTTTTTAGATTATCTTGCTAAGGCCAATATAGAACAGAGTGAATTCCTAAAACATTGGCAAGAAAGAAATGCGAAGGTCGATCGTAAGACTTACGATTATTTATCTGGTCAAAAAGAATTCAATGAGTTCTCAGCACTTCAGTTCCTGATAAATTCTATACCTGAAAATTCGCATTTGCACCTGGCCAATAGTTTGAGTGTTCGCTATGCAAATTTTATAGGTTTGAAAAGACAAAAGACCATTAAAGTATGGTCAAATAGGGGTACTAGTGGTATTGATGGGTCCAGTAGTACTGCTATGGGTCATGCCTTTGCTCAACCGAAAGTTCATCATTTTCTGATAACAGGAGATGTTGCTTTCTTTTATGATCGCAATGCATTTTGGCATAAATACCCATACAATAATCTGAAAATCATTTTACTCAATAATCATGGTGGTTCTATTTTCCGCATGATCCCGGGACCAAGGGAGCAGGCAGAACTGGAAGAATATTTCGAGACAGAACAAAGATTGAATGCTAAACTTCTTTGTGAGGAATTTGGTATCCAACACTATGAAGTTAGTAATTATAATGAACTTGATAAGCAATTGGAGGCCTTCTTTTCTCTATCAGGTGCTGCAATTTTAGAAATTAATTCAGACAGTAAACACAACCAACAAATTTTTGACGATTTTAAAAAACATATACAACAATGAGTGATATTAAATGGACAACAGTAAAAGAATATACTGACATTACTTATAAAAGAGCGGGTCACGTTGCTCGTATAGCTTTTAACCGACCGGAAGTGCGCAATGCCTTCCGTCCCAAAACCACTTCTGAACTATTTGATGCCTTATTGCATGCAAGAGAAGATGATAATGTAGGCGTGGTCTTGCTTTCAGCAGAAGGACCCTCGCCTAAAGATGGTGTTCATGCCTTTTGCAGCGGCGGTGACCAAAAAGCCAGAGGAGAACAAGGTTATGTAGGAGATGATGGAGTAGCACGGTTGAATATTTTAGAGGTACAACGCTTAATCCGATTCATGCCAAAAGTAGTGATTGCAGTGGTGCCGGGCTGGGCCGTTGGAGGTGGTCATAGTTTGCATGTGGTCTGCGACATGACTTTAGCCAGTAAGGAACATGCTATTTTCAAGCAAACTGATGCGGATGTAACCAGCTTCGATGGTGGATACGGTTCAGCCTATCTGGCAAAAATGGTTGGTCAGAAAAGAGCGCGGGAAATCTTCTTCTTAGGAAGAAACTACTCTGCCCAGGAAGCTTTTGATATGGGGATGGTCAATGCGGTAGTGCCTCATGCCGAGCTGGAAGATACTGCTTACGAATGGGCTCAGGAAATATTAGAGAAGTCTCCTCTATCCATTAGAATGCTTAAATTTGCTTTTAATGCTACTGATGACGGCATGGTAGGTCAGCAGGTATTTGCAGGTGAAGCTACAAGGTTAGCCTACATGACAGAAGAAGCCAAAGAAGGTAGAAATGCATTCTTGGAAAAAAGAAAACCTGATTTTAATAAATTTAAGAGAGTGAGTAATTGAAAAAATACCACTACAAAATATCTCAAGGAAGGGCCTGAATGATTTTTTCAGGCCTTTTTTTACAATTTTAATGAAGATTACAAATCAAATTCATAGAGAAGAATTTCTTGGAAATATGCTTCCAGACAATGCTTTAGCGTATCTTCTTTAAGTGTATATCCAATTTCAATAAATAAAGAATCTTTTAAAGGAAGATCTTCAACATAGAATATTTTTTCCTTACAATCATCAGTAGCGTAATAAACAGTATCATCATAAATTAAGAAACTTTCTAATATTAGAGAGTCTGGATGAGTCATTGGATCGAAATACAAGTAGTATCCGGTATCAAGAATAATTGGCTTAGCAAAATAAATATGATTTCCATAATTTTTAAATATCATACATCCACTAGACTCCTCTTCATCATATTTCTCTAGTTTTTCAATTGTTTGTGAACCAACACTTTCTCCACATTGATTTGTTAATACTCTTATTGCAGACCTCAACTCAAAAGAATTTAAAAAGGAATTCGCATTTTCAATGTAGCCTGTAATATCCTCTTCATGAGGAAAAATAACTTCTCTTTCATAAAGATAGCCTCTGTTGTAGGTAAGATCAATTACCAAATGCTCTTCCTTTGTAGAATCAAACAATTTTATTTTTGCTTCAAAACTGCTACTTAAGGTATCAAATTCAATGTGATGTACTTCGAGCTCTTTATCCTTTGCGAATTGGTTTACGAATTTGAAAAATAATTTACCTGTAACGTTCCAGCCAATGTAATATGATCTTGAAACAAAATACATATCATAATAATTGAATTGTATACTTCTCTCTGGCATATATTGTCCCTCTCGATTTCCTATATATTTAGATGAAATTTTATTTGGAAAGAAAATTCTGTAATTACTGTAAGAATCCTCGTGATAGGAATTGAGACTATCGTAATGCAATAGCATTGAGTCAATTTTATATTCCCATCTCTTTTGCATGCTTTGTATTAAACTATGATCTGTTTCTTTATCGTATTTGGCCTGCATAGCATTTTTCATAGAATTGATTTCAAGATGTACGTTCTTAATTTCCCACTTAGAATGTCCCCGATCAATATAGTCATTCAGCATGCGAGCATGAGCCTCTGTAATATTAAAATGATATTGTTCATGCTTCAGTAATGCGTAATTGGTGTCTGAATCACTAGATTTCCATGAGCTAGTCACATTATTATAAGCATATGAATGGTATTTATTACGAGTTGAATCAAATTCAAGTGCTAAATTAGTAGCAATACCTGCTGAAAATCGTGTAAATGGAAGTTTAAGACCTTGAAAATCATCCCAAGTGAGTTGCTTCCAATTAACATATTTTGGTGCCTTAAAAAAATTAGTCATAAAAGCATTCGTCACAAATAAAGTAAGAACTGAACATATCAAAATAATGTGCTTTATTTTCATAATATGCCTATTCTCAAAAATTGAAACAGCTTTTTTATAATCTCTAATACTAATTCTAATAGAAGTAAGAAGAGAAAAACCCCAATGATCGCTCCAATAGTTTGAAAAGAAAAATTCAACGAATACAAATTAAAACCATCTGAAATACTCGTTAATAAATACTCCAATCCGAGAAGGATCAAAAGATATAGCAAATCAAATTGAATTCTTTTTATATATGAATTAGATTTTTGATGATCAGACTTATAGAAAATATGTATTACTAGAAAAGAACAGCACAGGACTAAATTTTTAATCCAACTACTATTCCCTCTGAGGAAAAACTCATCTCCATAAACAGAGATTAAACTATAAATTGCCAATACACCCATCGCTGTTGTAAAGAGAGTATAAAAATCTGTTGCCTTCAAGGATACAATATAACTTTGTGCCCTTCTATTCAACGGTTGAATCTGTTCTATTTCGTCATCGCGCTTATAAAAAGGAATGTTTGTATTATTTCTATCGTTATATACTTTTATGGCAGCATCGACAGCTGCATGCTGATATTCTGTTTTATTATTAAGAATATTTAATAATTCATCATTATTTTTATCCTTAAATTTCTCTAGAAAAAATTCATACATATTTATTGTAATTTCTGTTTAGCTGAATCCTAGATTTAGCAGATAAATTAATTGAAAGGTCTAAATTGATGCAAATTAATATCCAAATATAAAGAACCGCACTTTTTCACAGGAATTTACATATTTAACACTAATTTTACTGTTGAATTCGTCCGCAAAAAAGAATTTAATAAAGCCGCTTTTTATTTTAATAAAGTAAAAAGCTTCCGTTTATCCAGATTAACTATTTATGAAAATATCAGGATCTATCTATTCAGATAAAAAAAGACCTTTAGAAGAAACCATCAAAGATTTAGAAGCACACCAGATGGATCTTTTGCACGTAGATTGCAATGATGATCCAAAAGTTTTCGATGACATAGCAAACATCAGAAACTGGTGCAAACTGCCTATAGATTTACACATTATTACCGAAACTCCGGAGAAATACTTTGACTTACTGCGAGAAAACCCAGTGGAATATGTCACTTTTCAGTACGAGGAGTTACCTGAGGGATTTAAGATGCCATCTGATATAAGTGGTAGAAAAGGCCTGGCTGTGGTTACTCCTACGGATATGAACGTGTTTGACGAGTATTCCGATTTCGACTTTATATTGATGATGGCCACCGTGCCTGGTCAAAGTGGAGGGGTTTTCGACCCAGTTAATTTTAGAAAAATCAGAAATTTCAAGAAAAGATATCCTAAAAAGAATGTGCATGTTGATGGCGGGGTAAATGGCGAAGTTTCATTTATCTTAAGAAATATGGGTGTACACACATCCGTTTCAGGGAGTTTTCTTTTTAAAGGAGCTAGTGTAGGTCAGGCGTTAATGGATTTAACAAAGAGGGAGATTGAATCCACCTTTAAAATTAAAGATTTTATGATTCCTCGTGATGAATGCCCTATAATTGACGTGAAAGATCTCAATTTAGAAAGCGTACTTTCAGGCATCACCGATGGTAAATTAGGCTTTTTGATTGCGGAAGATGAGCACAAATTTCAGGGTATTATTTCAAACGCTGAGTTGAGAAAAACGCTACTTGCGAACCTGAATGATATACATGGAATGGATAGTCGTGACATGATTAACCGATCACCCATCACTATTTTAGACACCGACAATGTAGATAAAATGCTGAATTTAGTAAGAGAGCATTCCTTTCCTGTAACCTATTTACCTGTTTTAAATGATAAGGGAAATGCCGTAGGAATTGTTACTTTTGTGAACTTAATAAAAGGAGAAATATGATTATTCATTTAAATAAAGGCATTAGCTCAGAAGATGCCTCAAAATATGCTGAAAAAATAAAAGCATTCCATATTCATTCCGAAGGTAAAGAAGTATTAATTACTTCTTCTTCACTGAAAGAAGTACCATCTGAATTGAGTGGTAAAGTCGAGGATCACTGGGTTTTTGCCAATGACATGCAGCTGGCTTCCAGAGAATACAGAAAAGAAACAAGAGAAGTAAAAATTGGTAATGTAAGTATTGGTGGCAATAATAAAAACACTTTATTAATTAGTGGCCCATGTTCAGTTGAATCTGAAGAACAAATTCAGGAAAGCGCGGCTTTGCTTAAATCTTTAAACCTAACCACTTTAAGAGGCGGTTGCTACAAGCCAAGAACAAGTCCTTATAGCTTTCAAGGATTAGGCCTGGAAGGATTAAAATTACTAGCCAAAATGCGTGATCAACATGGGCTAATGGTGATAACAGAAATCAGAGATGCTACTCATGTACAAGAAGTAATTGAACATACTGATGTCATTCAAATTGGAGCTAAAGCAATGTACGACCAGGGTATTTTACGGGCCTGTGCTAAAGCCAATAAGCCTGTTTTACTCAAAAGAGGATTTGGATCTACCTTGCAGGAATTTGTACAAGCTGCTGAGTTTTTACTTTCAGGTGGTAACGATCAGGTTGTACTTTGTGAAAGAGGTATCAGAACTTTTGAAACCAAAACTCGCTTCACTTTAGATTTGTGCGGGGTAGCTTATTTACAGGAATATACTAATTTACCGATAGTACTTGATCCAAGCCATGCGTTGGGCTACAGATATGGTATTGAAAGACTTACCAAAGCTTGCGTAGCCATGGGTGTTGACGGTTTATTGGTGGAAGCGCATCCTAATCCTTCAGTGGCTAAGTCTGATGCAGAACAGCAATTAACACATGAAGCTTTAAGGAATTTAAAAGCAGCTATTGAGCCTGTAGCGGCAAGTGTAGGTTATACAATTGTCTAATGAATATTTTAAAAACTAATCTGGAAGCATTTCTGGCAAGAGGAGGGAAATCTTTACCAGATTTCTTAAACTACTATAAAATTGCCCATGTTGATGAACTCACAATGAGCAATTTAAAACTTTTCTGTGCTGAAAATCAGCTTGATTTTACTAATATGCTTACCAGGCCATTATTTGTAGACCGAGCTAAAATCAAACCTTTAAAATTATTGATTTTGGATGTTGATGGTGTAATGACGGATGCTGGAATGTTTTTTACAGAAAATGGTGATCAATTCAAAAAGTACAATGCCAAAGACGGAATGGCGATTATGGCATTAGATAAAATTGGTGTAAAAGCAGGGATTATCTCTTCTGGTTTTAAGCTGGAAATGGTAAAGGCCCGAGCTGAGCTTTTAAATATCAAACATCTGTATGTGGGAAGAGATCCTAAACTGAACATCTTAAATAATTGGTGTGAAGAATTGTCTCTCAATTTGTCGGAAGTTGGTATTATTGGGGATGATATCAATGACTTAGCCATTATGAATAAAGTTGGTTTTTCTGCATGTCCTTCCGATGCAGTCTTAAAAGTAAAAGAAACAGTAGACGTGGTTTTACAGAGCAAAGGTGGAAGAGGATGTGTGCGAGAATTTATTGATTACTACATGCTGGATGAGCCAATGGGTTCATCAACATCTCATTAAAAATGAAATTTTGGAAGAGTAAAAACATGTGGCAAAGTCCGATGATTTTAATACTTAATTTTAGTCTAATATGAAACTATTCATCAGTATCCTACTTGTTTTAATCTTCGCATTCTTGACAATAATTCATGTTTATTGGGCAATTGGAGGACGATGGGGCTCTTCGGCAGTCATACCAACAAAAACTGATACTAAAAAAGCAATTCAGCCCGGACCTGCTGCCAGTATTGTTGTTGCTTTAGGGTTGGCAGCTTTGGGTTCAATAGTTGCATGGAAAGCGACATGGTTAGATCTGAATCTTCCCTATTACATAGAAAGTTTTGCTATGATATTCATAGCTATTATATTTCTAATTCGTGCTGTTGGCGATTTCAAATATGTTGGCTTTTTCAAGAAGATTAGAAACACCCATTTTGCTAAAAACGACACCAAGTATTTCTCTCCGTTGTGTTTACTGATAGGCTTTATGGCTCTTGCTATGGATGCGCTCTAGTTACGGAACTCATGATAAAAACTTCCCTGTTGCATGACCCGATAATATTTGCTAATGGCGAGCGGGCGGGTCGACAAAAAGGCGGGGAGCGCGCTGACTTGCAGCGTTGAAGCATCTTTTTGTCTTGATTTTTTGTATCTTTTGCTTCAAGGCAAAAGATAAAGAATAAAATTTGGTTATAGAAATTTTGAACTTTATTTGAAACCTCATTATCATGTAAAATCTCTCTCTATTGAGGTTCTTCAATTAAATTTAAACTAAAGAAACATGCACTGAAGCTGTGAAACTCAATTTTTGAGCATATTTTTGTTTTGTCATGAGATGCGTAGTTAGCTTTTCAACTGATTTACTTTCTACTGCTTACAAAAACAAAGCTTGCTCAGCAAAAATACATGTACTGTGTTATTTTTAGAATGACTCTCCAATAAAAAGATAAAAACCAGTTCCTTCGCTAGTAAAAGCTACATCTAACCTTGTCCAGATATCCTTTTTAGGAAATAAAAGAAATCGTAAGCCGGCTCCTCCTGAAACAACAAATTTAGAAAGATCAATATTATTTACACGATCAAAAACAGAGCCTGCGCCAGCGAATACTGCAGCTCCTATTCTATCTGTAAAATTAAAGGGGATTGGTAAAAACCTGTATTCCACTTGAGCTGCCACCTGGTTGTTATCTCTGTACCTTCCTAAATAGTAACCTCGCATTAAGCTTTCTCCCCCCATTAAAGCTAATTGATTGAAGGGGACATTACCGAAATTGAATTGGCCCAAAAGTTGCGCTGCTAAAACATTATTTTCGCCTATTGGTCGGTAAATTCTTGAGTCGGACAGCAGGGAGGTAAAGTTGAAATCACTTCCCCAGGCCTGATTATAATGAAGAAAAGCCAGCTCAGAAAAAAAACCTTCTCTCACATTGAGAACATTGTGTCTGTTATCCTGCACGAGGCCTAAACCAAAACCTAAATTATTAGATCCTTCGTAACCTCTGGGCAGCTCAAACTGCTGATTTCCTTCATCCGCTAAAACGAAATCAACAGATGCCAGTCTCTGATAATCAATCTCCAAACCAAGAAATAAATTATTTTTTAATTTCCGTAAAACGCGTTCTTTAATAATAATCTGATTGGCATCTACCCTGGCGGTATATTGTTCAGGGGTATCCACACCTATTCCATGATAAAAGAGTGGAAAACTCTGAAAGCGCAACCTACCAAGAAAAAACCATTTATCCTTATCTGAATAGATGGCATGATCAAACCATAATCCATACTGGTTTTCCAATGTGAAAAATGTAAACCCATTGATTTCACTTAATCGATTAGCGGTATCCCTTTTAGCAAAATAAACATACAGAGAACTAAAACCTATTTCCCAACTGGTTTCGGGAGCATAAGCCAATGTGGGGTAAATCAAAAGCTGAGGCTTAGATAAATCAGTTGTATCGTTGACAATGCTATTAATATATCTCTTAAAGAAATTCTGAGCGTTTAAGGTTTGAGTGGACAAAATTAAGAATCCGGCAAATGAAATGAAGAATAAATGTTTAAATCTCATATATGTAATACTAAGGAATTAATATATATAAAAGCCTACTAATGGCAATAGTATTTTAAATACTAAGTGAAGAACGAGTTATAGTATATACTACTCAAGGAATCAGTACTTCCAGAATTTTGGAATTGCTAATAAAAGATTGCTTAACCTTTAATTTCTTTCCTCTGCATTGAGCTAAGTAAACTTGTTTAATCGTAATTATCAAAATTTCGTTGTAAGCTGGTATTTTATCGATCGTCCCCTTTTTATCAGAATATAGTTAAGGTAGCCAAAAATCAAATACGATTTTATTCATGCAGTTAAAATGGCCTTTAGGACACTTCTGGTAGCCTATTTTTGAACAAGGTCTGCAATCCACCTTATTATTCTCTAATACTGTAAATTTCGTTTTATAAGGATACATACCAAACATTGGAATAGTATTGCCCCAAATGCAATAAATATTCTTCTTAAATGCTGCAGCAATATGCATGAGTCCAGTATCATGGCTAAAAACATAGGTAGCATTTTTGACTAATGAAGCTGACTGGTTTAAATTAAATTTGCCACAAGCATTAAAAATATGAGCTTTCTTGTTCATTTCGAATAGTTTTTCTTCATAGGGAGCTGATTGGTCAGTCCGCTCGAAAAAATTCACTACCTCCTCAGCAGCCTCTGCATCATCGGGGCCACCCACTAAAATAATGGGTTTGTTGATTTTATCGCACAATTCAATCATCCGCTTAACGGGTAATTTCTTGGTATTATACTGTGCTCCGATCACATAAGCTACATATTCTTTCTGATGAGTTTCAGGTAGCCATTCCTTTTCTACTTCATCTTTTATTGGGATGAAATAATCCAAGCCAAAGCTATCTTCTTTTATACCCAATGGAGAGGCTGCTTCCAGGTACCGATCTACAATATGCTGGTTCGGCAGTCTATTAACTTTCAAATTGACTTTTAACCATTTTTCCCAGTTGAGTTTATGAAATGACTTAGAAGCAACCCCTAACCTTGTTTTTAATATGCGGGTCCGCAAATTATTATGCAGGTCCACCACAAAATCGAAGGACTCAGCCTTTAATTCTTTTATAAGGGCAGATAAAGAATCTTCCAAAGAATGCACCTTATCTATATAAGGATTATTTTCCAACATATCTGCAAACTGCCTCTTTGTGCAGTAATGTAGCTCCACATCCTGCATTTGTAATTTTATGGCACGAATGACCGGGGTAGTAAGTACTATATCTCCAATAGAAGAAAAACGGACAATTAGAACCTTCTTAATATCTTTCAAATCTTTTTTATTTGGTTAAGCATTTGCAAGGGCAGCTTGTTTTCTTTTATTAAAATAAATTTCGATTTCTTCCTTACTCATTGAATTCAATGTATTTTTAGCTGTAAGTCCTCCTTTTCTCCCCACACAAACGCCATAATACATGTCATGATATCCTACTTTTTCATGCGCATCCGGGTTAATAGAAATCATGACCCCTTTTTCAATGGCATAATGTACATACCTCCAATCGAGATCAAGTCGCCACGGGTGGGCATTAATTTCCATCGCTACACCGTAGACAGCGCAGGCATCGATCACCGCTTTATGATTGATGGGATAAGCTTGCCTTTGAAGTAATAGTCTGCCGGTAGGATGACCTAAAATTGTCGTAAACGGGTTCGCAATTGCTGTAATTAAGCGATTTGTGGCTGTTTTTTCATCCATATTCAATTGTGCATGAATGGAGGCAACTACAAAATCAAAGCTAGCTAAAACCTCATCAGAATAATCTAAAGAGCCATCTCCCAAAATATCAGATTCTATTCCTTTAAAAATTTTAAAATTGCCTAATTCAGAATTCAAACGCTCAATTTCTTTATGTTGCTCCTTCACCCTAAACTCCTGCAGCCCATTCGCATAAGAGGCAGTTTTACTGTGGTCGCTTATGCCCAAATACTGATAACCAAGTTCTTTGCAATACATGGCCATAGTTTCTAATGAATGAGCACCATCGCTGTAGGTGCTATGATTATGTAAAATGCCTTTCAATTGACTAAGTCCAATCAGGCTGGGCATTTCTTCCTGCTTTGCCATCTCAAACTCCCACATGCCTTCTCTTAATTCGGGCTCAATAAAAGGTAAGCCTGCAGCACTATAAATTTCTTCCTCTGATGCATAATTATCACTTTTTAAAATCTCTAACAAATTAGTGGTATTGGAAAGCTTTTCTGACAAATGCTGCGGAGTTGCAGTTGTCTTAAATAATTCATTCATAAATTGTTCTGGGGAACAAATCAAAACTGAAATCTCACCTTGAGTAGGAATATGAATCGCTTTTATATTTTTAGGGCCTGAAATTTTCTCTTGAAATTGGAAAATGCCAGAAGCCTGAAAGAATTCTCTGATTTCTGAAGCACGCTTTACACCTACTAAAATTTCAATTGGTTTAATGACTTCAACTTTGCGCCTTAAATCACCTGTTTCAGAAATTTTCAAATCTTCAATCTGCAGTTTCAATTCTGTAATTAATTGTGTTGCAATATGCTCCGCTTCTCTAAAGTGTAAAAATCCACGCGTAGTCAATTTAAATTCGGCAGCCGCCTTCAACTTTTCCTGAGTTTTTGCCCCAAAACCCTTCAAAGCTGCGACTTTACCACTATTACAAGCATTAATTAAGTCCTCGAGGGTTTCTATCGCTAAAGTATCCCATATTAATTTAATTTTTTTAGGACCGAATCCGCTCAATTTCATCATTTCAAGAATACCAGGAGGCGTTTTAGCTAATAATTCCTGATAATATCCTAAATCTTTGGTTTCATTAATTTCAGTAATAATTTTAGCTATACTTTTGCCTACTCCTTCTATTTTTTCCAGCTGCTCTAAATTTAAATCAGCCAGATTTTTCTCTGCCCTTTCTAAGTTAAAAACAGCTGATTGGTAACTCTTAATTTTAAAGTCATTTTCCCCATACAATTCCATTAACTTGGATGTATTCTTGATTATTTTTATGATGAATTTATTTTCCAAAGCGTTCCGTATTTTTCGTAAAATTACTATTTATATCGTGAAAGCTTATCATGTACAGCTGAAATGTCAAATGGTAATATTAGATTAAGCAAGTCTTAACAATTTAAAATGAAATATTACTATATTGTTTTCAGTTTAATTCTTATGTAGATTAACAAAACAATATGTCATAAGTGATGGAAACAAGAATCTGAACAATTTTTCTTAAAATATAAATTAAAGGTCTACTTCTAGTCATTGGGACGAATTCCGGATATGTAAGTGGGTATTTTATTTAAAGGAAATGATAAACGAAGATCACTTGTTTTACAGCAAAAGTTAAATACGCTGCTAGCTTCGGCATAGCAGAGATTTAGGAAGAGTTTTTAATATTATAGATTTGTAAGTGTAAATTATGCGTTACGTTTTATTTTTTGTTTTTATTACCTGCTATCATGCATGTTTCACACAGATATCTCAGCCTCAGAGATTTGAAATAGAAATTGATGATTTTTACGAGCCTTACAATATTGTATCAGCAGGGGAAAATGGAATTTTTATCTTCAAAGATATTCCCAATAAGAGTACTAAAGATGAATTTTTGTGGGAAATCATCCAATTAGATACAGCCTTACAGGAAGTTTATAGAAGAGAAGTATTTATAGATAAAAAGTATACTTTTAAAGGCTATTGTTACGAGGAAGGTAAATTCGTAATGCTTTTTCAGGAAGGATTAGATTACGCTGAAGAAATGCTTTTTATAACTTTTTCTATAAATGACATCAATTTTAAATCCTATATATACGATAATTTAGTCCCTATAAACCTTACGGAATTTGAGATGAAAAAAGATGCAGTGGTTTTTGGAGGAAATGTAAATACACGGTCTGTTCTAATGATTTACAATTTCACTGCTGAAAAGGGAATTGTACTTCCCGGATTTTACAATGACAGAAGTAATTTACTGCAAATTCAGACCCGATCAGATGATAATTTTATTAGAATTTTAACAACTGAAAGAAGATTCGATAAGACATATGGTGTTACAGTAAGGGGATTTGATACACAGGGCTCCTTAATTTTTACGGAAAATTTAGATGCTTCAGGAGATATAAGCTTAAACAATGGTAGAATTGTTGACAGCAGCACCGGGGGTAATTTAATTGCTGGCACCTATGCGGCCAAGAGAAGAACCGAAACGTCCAGAGGTTTATATATAGCAGATTTAGATAAAGAAGAAGGTGAAAGAGTTAATTTCTACAATTACGCCAACCTGGACAACTTTTTTAACTATATGCGAGAAAAAAGAAAAAACAGAATTAAGAAAAGAATAGCGCGCAAGAAAATTAAAGGAAAGAAATTAAAGTTTAGTTATAGGCTATATGTTCAGGATATTATTAAGCATAAAGATCACAACATCTTGATTGGAGAGGCTTATTACCCTACTTATAATTCGCAAAGTTATAATTATCGAGGGTATGGAGGATTTGATCCTGGATTTAATAATTCCCATTATGGCAGAGGAAGTAGCCAGGCTTTCGATGGCTACAAGTATACGCATGCAGTATTAATGGGCTTTGATGATAGCGGGAAATTACTTTGGGACAATAGTTTTGAGATAAGTGACTTGAAAACTTTTCAGTTACAAACTCATGTCCATGTAGGTTTTTCAGAGGATCAAATTGTGATGTTATATTTATATGATCAAAAGCTGCAGGTAAAAATTATTAAAGGTAGCGAAATAGTTGAGGGTAAATTTAGTGAAGAATTAAAGCTAAAATATGAAAATGATGAAATGAAAGCTAATTCTGAAGATTTAGAAGGACTGGAAAAATGGCACGGCAACACCTTTTACGCCTACGGAGTAAATAGAGTCAAAAATTTGAAAGATAGCGACATTCAACTCAATAGAAAAGTGTTTTTTATCAATAAAATAGTGGTGGAGTAATTAAGTAGTTTTATATCTTTGCCCAAGCATTATGGAAAAACGCCTGATTCTAGATACTGAGCTCCTGCAAATTACAATCAATCGATTGGTGGAAGAACTAATTGAGAACCATGATGATTTTGAAAATACGGTTTTAATTGGGCTACAACCCAGAGGAGTATTTTTGGCAGAGCGCATCAAAAATCGATTGGAAGAAAGGTTAAATAAGAAACTTCCCCTGGGATATTTAGACACAACGTTTTACAGAGATGATTTTCGAAGGCGAGACAATCCACTTCAGGCGAATGCGACTAAAATCCCCTTCCTGATCGAAAACAAAAAAGTAATTTTAATTGACGATGTGCTTTTTACAGGTCGTACAGTGAGAGCTGCTTTGGATGCAATGATTGCTTTTGGAAGACCTAAATTAGTAGAGCTATTAACTTTTATAGACAGGAAATACACCAGAGACTTACCAATCCAACCTGATTATGTTGGCAAGCGTGTAAACACCTTAAAATCACAGCGTGTATTGGTGGAATGGGTAGATCAAGGAGCTAAAAATGATAAAATTTGGTTAGTGACAAACGAGTAAATATGGCAAATTTAAGTGTGAACCATTTATTGGGAATCAAAGAACTTACTAAAGAAGATATCCAATTAATTTTTGAAACTACCGATCACTTTAAAGAAGTTATTAATCGCCCCATAAAGAAAGTTCCTTCCCTGAGAGATATCACCATCGCCAATATATTCTTTGAAAATTCCACCAGAACAAAATTGTCATTCGAATTAGCTGAAAAAAGATTATCAGCAGATGTGGTTAATTTTTCTTCAGGTAATAGTTCAGTTAAAAAAGGAGAAACCCTTCTCGATACAGTCAATAATATTCTATCCATGAAGGTGGATATGGTGGTAATGCGACATGCTAGCCCCGGAGCAGCCCACTTTCTGTCCAGAAATATTAAAGCTAATATAATTAATGCTGGTGATGGCACTCATGAACACCCAACGCAAGCATTACTTGATACTTACTCCATTAGAGAAAAACTTGGGGATTTAGCAGGTAAAAAAGTCGCCATAATAGGCGATATTCTGCACTCTAGAGTTGCTCTATCAAATATCTATGCATTACAAAAATTAGGTGCTGAGGTGATGGTTTGTGGTCCTAATACGCTGTTGCCAAAATATATAAAAGAATTAGGTGTAAAAGTTACTTTAGATGTGAAGGTAGCTTTGGAATGGTGTGATGTGGCCAATATATTGAGAATACAACTTGAAAGACAACAATTAAAATATTTTCCTTCACTCAGAGAATACTCTTTGTACTATGGCATAAATAAGAAGATGCTTGATGGTTTAAGCAAAGAGATAATTGTTATGCACCCAGGTCCAATTAACCGGGGTGTAGAAATAAGCAGTGATGTAGCAGACTCCAAACAATCCATTATTTTAAACCAAGTTGAAAACGGAGTAGCTGTGAGGATGGCAGTTTTATTCTTACTGGCTCAAAGACCTAACTAGCTTAAAAGCGAATAATAAATCAAAAGCAGACTTATGGTTCTGCTTTTAATAAAAATTGCGCTAGTTCAGGATCACCTGTTGGTCCAAAGCCATCTACAATAGTTCCTTTAGTGCCATCTAATGTGATAATTTGGTAGAGTATAGATAAATCATCAGGATTAGACTTCCCTTCAAATCTAAATTCTACTATTTTCTCAATATCGGCCGCTTTAAATCTACTGTTTTCAGAATTCAATGTCCCATCTTCGAAATAAAAGTCTTCGGTATAGCCTTCAGATTTTAATTCTTTAATTCTTTGGGAAATGGTTTTCATTTCGTTCATAATATTCTGTTTTAGTTAAGTTTCTGATTTATGAACGAAAGGACTCACTTGGAGTTAAGCAAATATGTGAAGCATTTAGGGTAATTACGAAGCAATGTCTTTGTGTGAAAGTGCTCTTATCTTAAAAAATCCGCAAACAATTGATCAGCAGATCAAAAGGATTAATCATCCAAAGACTCAAAGTAATTAATTAAAGGGAATTCACCATCACCATTCATTTTATCAATGGAGTAACCCATTATTCCATCATTAGTCATAAATGTAATAATAGCTGAACCTTTTTCTTCAAATAAGTATTCTGCTTCTACAGAAATTTGTTCAGCTACATACGTTTTAATAATCTCTTCATCTTCTAGTTCTTGCTTTAGAACTAAATGACCATCAGTAAATGAAAAATTATTGACGTACCCATGATCTGAAATTTCGTTGAGCTTGGATTGGATGATGGTATGTGTGTCTGTCATTTCTCTTAAATTTTAATTACACTACAAATAACGTCAATGATACGAACAGCGTTGTTCTTAAAAGATTGTGAATATTACATACGTCACTTTTCAATGATCATTTTAAATAATTAACTTTGCACCAAAGAAATAAGAAAAGCATGTATTATAACTCCATTATAGAAACCATTGGAAATACTCCATTGGTTAAATTAAATAAAGTGAATAAGGGGATTCCTGGCACTATTCTGGTTAAAGTTGAATACTTTAACCCAGGAAATTCTATGAAGGACAGGATGGCTATAAAAATGATCGAAGATGCAGAGAAAGAAGGAAAATTAAAGCCTGGAGGAACTATTATAGAGGGCACGTCTGGAAATACAGGGATGGGATTAGCCCTAGCTGCCATAGGAAAAGGATACAAATGTATTTTCACCCTGGCTGATAAACAGTCGAAGGAGAAAATAGATATTTTACGTGCAGTTGGTGCTGAAGTAATTGTTTGTCCCACTAATGTTTCACCAACCGACCCTCGCTCCTACTATTCAGTAGCAAAGAAAATGAACGAAGAAATTCCTAACTCATTTTACCCAAATCAATATGATAACCTCTCAAATGCAATAGCTCACTATGAAACTACAGGCCCGGAAATTTGGGAGCAAACTGAAGGTAAAATCACTTACTGGGCAGCTGGTGTAGGAACAGGTGGCTCAATGTGCGGCACCAGCAAGTACTTAAAAGAGCAAAACCCTAAAGTGATAAGTGTAGGAATCGATTCATATGGATCTGTATTTAAAAAATATAAAGAAACAGGGACATTTGATGAGAAAGAGATTTACCCTTACCTCACTGAAGGAATTGGTGAAGATATTTTACCTAAAAACGTGGATTTCTCATTAATAGACCATTTTGTAAAGGTTACTGATAAAGATGGGGCTATAATGACGAGAAGGTTAGCAAGAGAAGAAGGGTTATTTTGTGGCTGGTCTTGTGGATCTGCAGTGCATGGTGCATTAGAGTTTGCAAAAGACAATATGAAGGAAGATGATACAATGGTGATTATTTTGCCAGATCATGGAACCCGATACCTGGGCAAAATCTATAATGATGACTGGATGAGAGATCATGGATTTTTAGAAACAAATGATTATGCAACTGCTAAAGATATCCTGGCAAAAAGAAATGGCACCTTCGAATTAAAATCTGTTGAAAGTCACCAAAATGTACTAGAAGTTGTTAAAATGCTCGGTAACCTCTCCGTTTCTCAACTACCTGTTGTAAAAGACGGAGACTTTGTAGGAAGTGTTACGGATACCAGAATACTCAACAAATTGGTAGAAAGCCCTGGATTACGAAATAAGCCTATTTCAGAAATCATGGATGAACCATTTAAATTTATATCGGCTGGGACCACAGTAGACACCATTTCCTCTATGATGAATCACGGAGAAAAAGCACTCATGGTAATGGATGAGATGCAACAGCCACATATCATCACCAAGCAGGATTTGCTAATGGCATTTTCTGATTAGTAGAAAATTTTTGATGTAAAAAAGGCCACTGATTGAAAAATCAATGGCCTTTTTAGTTTGAATAGAATGTGCGCACGAGAAGATTCGAACTTCCACACCAGTTAAGGCACCACCCCCTCAAGGTGGCGTGTCTACCAATTTCACCACGTGCGCGTAATGTTACTTTATGTAAATATACTGCCTTAAAGCAAAAAACCCATCCGAAGATAGGTTTTTTGTGACTCGCTTGGGGTTCGAACCCAAGACCCCATCCTTAAAAGGGATGTGCTCTACCAGCTGAGCTAGCGAGTCATATCTTTTCAAGAAGCCTGATTCATTCAATCAAACTTTAAATACTGTAGAAAAAAAATGCTCCTCAAAGGAGCTGATCATTAACTACATATTACTGCTAAAAATTTGCTTAAAAATCCAGAATCGAAAAAATTCTTTCACAGATTTTAAATAATTACTTTAAAAGCATCGCTTGAATCCCCGAATAACTAGCTAACTAGGTAAGTCTAATTTGGATTTTTTCAACCTAAAATTAAACAGGGCAAGCACAAATCTCGCGCTTAGTGACTCGCTTGGGGTTCGAACCCAAGACCCCATCCTTAAAAGGGATGTGCTCTACCAGCTGAGCTAGCGAGTCATAAAATTATTACTAATACTTTATCAAAATTTCTACCGTTTCATTTAAACGGAAGCTTTAGTTTTTTTGCTTTTAAGGACTCGTTTTCCTTAATTGCGTTGCAAAGGTAAGCACTATTAAATAAAATGCAAAAGGTAATTCTTAAATTTCTTATATCTATTTCAATCAGCTTGATTTTTATTAATCAATCCCAGTCAATATCAATTGAAAATGAATTAGTTAAAGCAGATTCATTATACAATTTAAAATTATACACTGAGTCAATAAATATCTATGAAAGCATTTTAGAAGAGAATAAAGCCACTCCTGCCATGTTTTTGAAGATGGCAAGAATTGAGGAAGGCCTTAAAAATTATGGTGCCACCATCTATTATCTGGAAAAATATTTTCAACTCACTGAAGATAAAAATGTATTAAATCACATAGAAACTATTGCTTCCAACCAGAATTTAGATGGCTACACTTATGACTTCCCTTTTTACTTCTCACACTACTATCAAAAATGGCAACCACTTTTATTGATGCTTTTAACAGCCAGTCTTATTATATTAGTTGCCTTAATGGTAAAAAACAGAGAAACGCCACTGAAGAAGACTTACTTTAGTTTTATATTTATTATCTTATTACTTATTGGGGTTGCCAACAACATCGATGTTCCACAATATGCAATCATTTCAGATACCCCAACTTTTCTACTGCAAGGGCCATCTGCTGGTGCCAATTTGATTGAAAGAGTGAATAGAAATCATAAAATTGTGATCAAAGGAAAGCAGGATGTGTGGACAGAAACGGAGTGGTTGGAAAATAAAGCCTATATTAAAACAGATCGTTTGAAAAAGCTTTAATATTTCAAAATTAATCGAGTAATTTTGCCAGCTATGGCAAGAAAGAAACATCCTATCATTGAAGAATTAGTTATTGAAAAAATAGCAGCAGAAGGAAAAGCATTAGGGTATTACGATGAAAAAGTAGTTTTTGTGGAGAGAACTGCTCCTGGTGATGTGGTGGATGTTAGGGTGCACAGAAGAAAAAAGAACTTCTTGGAAGGAAGTGCCATAAAATTCCATAAAAAATCTGAATTACGTGTAGAACCCTTTTGCGAGCATTATGGCACTTGCGGCGGATGTAAATGGCAACATCTGGGTTATGCAGATCAACTGCAATTTAAAGCGCAGCAGGTTACTGATGCACTTGAAAGAATTGCTAAAGTAGATTTACCAACTATCCCTCCTATTATTGGTTCTGCAAACACTACATACTATAGAAACAAACTTGAGTTTACCTTTTCGAATAACCGATGGCTCACATCAGAAGAGATTGCTTCAGGAAAAGAATTCAGCTCCTCTGCTTTGGGTTTTCATGTGCCGAAACGATTTGATAAGATAGTGCAAATTGAACATTGTTATCTGCAAGCTGAGCCGTCCAATAAAATAAGGTTGGCAGTAGATTATTTAGCGAAAACTCATGGTATTCCATATTTCGATCTGGTGAAGCAGGTAGGATATCTTCGAAATTTGATTATTAGAACTTCTTCTACCGGGCAAATAATGGTGATTCTGCAGGTAGCTGAAGATAATAAAGAATGGTTGCAACTTGTTTTGGATCATTTGAAAAATAATTTCCCTGAAATCACTTCTTTACTTTATGTAATCAATCAGAAAGGAAACGATACTTTTCACGGTTTGGAAGTACAGACTTACGCAGGAAAGGACCATATTCTTGAAGAAATGGAAGGCTTACAATTTAAAATCGGGCCTAAGTCTTTTTATCAAACTAACTCCTTGCAAGCTTATGAATTGTATAAAATCACCAGAAATTTTGCAGGTCTACAAGGAACTGAATTAGTGTACGATCTATATACTGGCACAGGTACCATCGCTAATTTTGTAGCTAAAGACGCAAAAAAAGTAATAGGTGTAGAATATGTAGAGGAAGCGATTGAAGATGCAAAATACAATTCTCAACTCAATTCAATCAACAACACTGATTTTTACGCTGGCGATATGAAAGACATTCTGAATGAGAATTTTTTGCACAAAAATGGACAGCCGGATGTGATAATTACCGACCCGCCACGTGCCGGAATGCACCCAGATGTTTTGACTATGTTACTCAACATCTCTGCTCCTAAAATAGTATATGTAAGTTGCAACCCTGCTACACAAGCTAGAGATTTAGCTGTTCTGGATGAAAAATACAAGGTAACAGCTGTACAGCCGGTAGATATGTTTCCACAGACACACCACGTGGAAAATGTTGTTTTATTGGAATTAATATAGTGATTAATCGGCACATCTGGTAAAAAACTGGCAAAGCATTACCATCTGAAGAAGATGGTAATAGAAGTGTTTCATATTGTTCTATTGCGATATTTTACCTATATTAGTCATCACTAATCACATATTGCTTAAATATGACAGATCACAACAACATGATCAAAGTGTTTTCCGGGACAGAAATTCCTGTTAATCTTTTAAAGGATGAGTTGGAAATAAATGGCGTATCTGCCCATATTCAGAATGATTTCCAATCAGGTGTTTTAGCAGGTTTCTCAGGAGGCGGACCTGCAGCTATAGATCTTTTTATTTTGGAAAGTAATTTAAAAGAAGCAGAACCTATTATTGAAGGGTTTTTGCAGCGCAAAACCTCCTAATCCCCCTCCAATTTACAATTTATAGTGCAGTAGTAGTCTTTTCTATGATACTTTTTACCGCACTCCTTTAATATACTAAATTAAACTTTATAATACAATCAATTCTTAATAATATCATTATTTAAATATATTTTAGATTTTATTAATTATTATGTTAAATTTCTGAAACTTTATTCACTAACCTTAAAACTTACTTAAAATGAAAAAAATGAATATTATTACCATGTTAGTGATGCTACTCATTGCATCATCCTGTAGCACCGATACAGTTTTAGAAAAGTATGAGATGAGTAAATCTGAAATCAACAGTAAATTCAGTGCTGAGTTATCTTATACTGAAATCCACTTACATCAATATTTCTTGGAAAAAGAATTAAATAATTTATCGCTTCTTAAGAAAAAATTATTACTACAAATTGAAGAAGGTGATAAAGATAAAATTCGTGAACTGGAAGTAGTTATGGGTAAGATTAAAGAATATGGAAGTTTTAAAAAATACAATTCTAAATTTTTAGGAATTATAGGGCCTGGCTTACCTCGTCCTCCTAAACCTCACCCATGTAATGACCCGGGAGGAAATTACAATTGTCCTATCAGATTAGAAACCCTAACTGACTTTTGGTTTTATGAGTTTGGGGAAATTCAAGAGGTTAGAATCGTGAATCAACGAGGTCAGGTGGTTTCCAGTTTAATAGACTTGACTCCCGCTGAAGAGAATGAGGCTTTCACAATTCACAGTTTAGAAATTAAAACAGGTGAAAAACTATCACTAGAAATTACTAAATTCTTTAAATATAATAATCAATCTATCTCCTACAGCTTAGATGTTTTAATTGAATAATTAGGATATTTTAACAAGGATTTTTACATTCATTTATCATACCAGGCTCCCTTAGAGTCTTGTTTTTTATTATGAAATTAAAAATCGTTATTCACCTGCTGTTTATCACTAGTTCCGGTTTCTCACAAGAGACTACTGTCAGTGAAGAAATTACCCAATTATTCTATAGAGGATATGAGCAGATTTATATTAATAAGGATAGCGCTCTAGACAATTTCAATAAAGCTTTAAAACTGGCTGCATCAGAGAAAGACTATACTACTCAGCTTGAAATATTAGATTACAACCTCTTCGTATGTGGATACTACTATGATATGCTGAATTACCGTAATAATTTAGAAAAGGTAGAACACATTCTAGCAATTGATTCTTTATCATCTAAAATACAAAACATCAACTACCATAAAAATCAGTTTCAATTAAATACGGGAAACTATTATTATAAGCTAGGAGATTATTCCCAGGCTAAAACATATTTCATAGAAATATACCAGCAGCTCTCCGAAAGAGAAGAGAAAAACTTGTCCGAAGATGAAATTAACACTCTTTTAAGCATCTATAATTTTTTAGCTTCAATTTATAAAAATACTGGAAAGTATGATTTGGCTGAGGTATATTACAAAAAAACCATATCATCTGCTTTAAAAGTAAGCTCTGGAAAAGATTTAGAAATAACTGTAGCTCCCACTAAACTATTGCTCTCACAGTTATATATAAACATGGGAGAATTTGACAAAGCAAATTTACTACTACAAGAGGTACTGAACTTATATAAAGGTCTGTATAGGACTGAAAAAATATATAAAAACAATTTAATCGCAGTTTATCAAACACTTATAAAAAACAGTATCAAACAAGAAAAATTTTTAGAATCTCTAGCTTATTTGAAAAGTTGTGATCAGTTTATTACTGAAAGCGACCCATTTTTTAAACAATCATTACTTTTATATGGCCAGGTTCTCTCTGAACTCAATAATGATGCAGAGGCTTTAGCTTTTTATAAAAAAGCATTATTCGCCTTCAATAAATATAGGAATGAAAGTCCTCACGAAGATGTGGCCAACATTTATGCAGAGCTTAGCGAATTTTACTTATTCAGGAATAATTATCAAGACGGCTTAAAATACATAAACAAAGCAATAATCAATGCCGGAGTTGATATTCAAATGGATTCTATACAATCTGCTTTAACTCAGAACAAATTTTTCTCTAACAGGCAAATACTGGAACTTCTCGATCTAAAGAACCAGCATTTAATGCTCGCCTACCAAACCACTAATAATATAAAATATTTAGACGAAGCACTAAAGCTAAATGAGCTTATCCTGAAAACTTTTCAACTACTAAAAAAAGAGTTCAACAGTAAATTGGATAAACAATATTTGTTAGAAGAAATCCAACCAGTATTTACCCGAATGTTGGGAATTACCTTCGAGGCCTATCAAATAAATTCTAATCGAGAATTGCTGGTGTCAGCCTTAAACATAAGCGAAAAGAGTAAGGACATTTTATTGCTGGACGCTATTAGAGATGTAAATGCAACAAGCTTCAATGAAGTTCCTCAGAATATAATTGATAAAGAGCTCATTTATAGGAGTGATATAAATGTCACAGAAAAAGCCATTTTTAATACTGTTGATGCTAAGGAAATTTCCTCTCTGAACGAAAATTTATTTCAGCTAAAAAATGATTACTATCAATATTTAGATACTTTATCAAAAAATTATCCTGCTTACTATAATTTGAAGTACAAAGATGATAAAATTGATTTAGAGGAATTAAGAAATAATATTCTAGACAAGAACAAACTGGTCATTTCATACACCATTGCTGATGATTATATCTATTCAATTTCTATTAATAAAAATAAAGAACAATTTTTGAAAATTCCGTTCTCAAAAAATATGAGCGATACTATCACTCAGTTTTACTCACTAATTACAAAGCCTGACTTAAGTGGAGTAGAAAAGTTAAGATCGAACGCTGAGCAACTTTACACCAGCTTGTTATATCCCATTTTGAAAGACTTTGACGAGGAAGAGCTCATTATAATTCAAAGTGGAATTTTACACTATATTCCTTTTGAAGTATTAATTGATAACAAAGGAATGTATCTACTTCATAGCAGAACAATTAGTTATAATAGTTCACTATCCTCGTTAATGGAGCTTAAAAACAAAAAGATAAAAAATAATGGGAAACTACTCGCTTTTGCTCCACAATTCGAAAATGCTTCACGCAGCCTAGATGTAAGCACGAAATTTAGTCCTCTACTATACAACATAACGGAGGTAAAGAATATAAATAATCATATTAGATCAGATCTATATTTGGATAGAGAGGCTAACATCAAAAATTTTAATGAAATTGCTTCAGGCTATCAGGTGATACATTTAGCTACTCATGCAACCGCCAACGATGAATTTCCTGATTATTCCTATTTAGCATTCTCTGAAAGTGACAGCTCAGCCTCTACCCTTTTTATTAAAGATTTGTACAATAAACAAATCAATGCGCAACTGGTAACCCTTAGCGCCTGCCAAACGGGAATAGGACAATTGCAGAAAGGTGAAGGGATGATGAGTATGTCAAAAGGTTTTTATTATGCAGGGGCAAAATCAATTGTTAAAAGTCTCTGGAAAATCAATGACAAATCAACTGCATTACTCATGGATAACCTTTACAAAGAACTTAGTAAAGGGAAAAGCAAAGATGAGGCACTAAGAAATGCGAAATTAAGTTACCTGGCATCAACTGACGATGAAATTTTAAAACACCCTTACTACTGGGCGGCCTTTGTGGTTTCAGGTGACACTGCCGCTATTTTATCAAACTACAATTTGTATTTTGTTATTTTTGGGCTGCTTATTATCCTTGCTTTGGTATTTCTGATTTTTAGAAAATACAGAAAATAATTAAGGTAATTTATCATTTAAATCTTTTGCCTTTTTATATTTAAATCCTCTCAGCTCAATAAGATAATTAAGTTGTTCTTTGGCCTGGTCGGTTTCCTGCAGACGGATATTAGTTAATGCTAAATACCAAATTGCCCGATCTCTCAATTCAGCATCAGTTTCAATATAGGATTCAAGTAAAGGTTTAGCCTCTTCAAATTCTTCCAATTCCATCAGAACAATAGCAGAATAAAAATTATAGTATGGCTCTGAACTTCGCAGTTTAAGGCTATCAAAAAGATTTAACGCCAATACGTAATTGCCACTCTCGTAAGCCAAAAAAGCCTCTGATTTTAGATCTGACATCTTTTCTCCTCTTTCTAATGGATGAACTACATTCTCATAAGGTGCATAAAATTGAGCATATAATTTCTGTGGATCAGAAGGAGATGAGTTAAATAACAGGAACCAAACGCTTACTCCAATTACCAAAATAATTGAAGCAGCAGCAAGCCAGACGGAGCTATTCTTTAGAGAACCATTTTTAGTATTATTACTATCCTTTATACTACCAAGGAACTCTTTAGTTTTTATTCTTTCCTCTTTTCTTAATGTATCTTGCAATTCCTTCTGGAAATTAAATTCTTTGAGAAATTCTGAATCACTTTCTATAGAGTTTTCAAAGAGCTCCTTCTCGGACTTTGTCAATTTACCTTGCAAATACTTATCAATAAGTTCGCTATTCTTCATCTTCTTTCCTTATAAATTCCTTTAATGACTTTAAACATCTTGATTTTTGGCTTTTAGTTACATTCTTGCTTTCATATCCCTGATCTTCCATAATTTCCTCAATTGTGAATCCCCTGTAATAAAAAAGATTCAAAATTTCCCTGCATTTCTCACCAAGTTTCTTAAAATTATCAAGTAGTTTCACCTGGTACGGACTCAGATCTGTATCATTTCTTATTTCATCAACTGCTTCCTGTTCGTAATTGTCCAGCATATAATCCTCTGACGAATACATGAATTTTGAACTTTTTCTTGTGTAATCATAAATCATATATTTGGTAACGCTAAACAAATAGGTTTTAATTGAGCATTTCAAACTATCAATTTTGCCAAGCTGCGCCTTTTCCCATAATATAATTATGGCGTCCTGATAAATATCTTCCAAAACCTCCTCATCCATATCATATCTGGAAGAAAATCTGAAAAACTCAGCTTTATTCCTTAAATAAATATCTTTGAGAGCATCCCTGTCCCCGTTCTTCAGGCGTGCTATCAGCGTTTCCTCATTCATTAGTGTTGCTTAAGTAGAGAAGTTAACATCCTACCAAATTAAAAAAAAACTCTCATACATGTTAACCTATCATAAAAATTAACACAAATGCCTGTAATCAAATTTTAAGCATACAGAGAATTTCAATAATTAAGGCTCTTAAATACTTATTAGTGGTCTATTTCATATAAAATCTGTAACTGCTCTTAGACAAAAATTAAATAAAAAGGATGAAAACGACACCTAAATTTTTACTCATTATTTCCTTATGTTGGTGGCTATTATCTTGCAATGAAAACAGGCAGAGCACCACCAATGAATTATCAAACATCAATTATTTAGGGAGGAGAAATTTATCCCTTGAGAATATCAAAAGCTCAGTGGAGGTAAGTAAAGTGATACAGGAAAATAAAATAGCAAGCCCATCAGTATTTTTTAAAGGTGTCTCAAAAAGAAACCTAAACCAAATCTATAGTAATTCTACTCCCATTGATTTATTTGGCTCTCTAGGTATTGGCGTTTTTCAATTAAATAAATTCCTTATTAAAAATATTAATGACTTAACTTACCTGAGCAGTGAAAAAGTCCTTCGTGCCAAAATCCCAAGCTCTTCCTTGTCAACTGAAAATATAAATAAAACTAAAGAAATCAGAAGTGCTGATAATGATCAAAACTCTGAAAAAATGATTAAGATTATCAACTACCGCAAAAACAGGCATACTTCTAAAATCAAGTTTAGTCATTATGATCGCCATTTGACTGACACCAAAAATGATTTTTCAGCCGATGAATTCTGGGCCTCTATTGCAGAATTTAATCCAGAAGAGTAAACTATATCATTCTAAAATCAGCTCCGTGCCCCTTGCATATAAGCATATTCATTCACAAACTGATGGAAGCAAACTTTACGTAATCTTATCAATTTATACTACTTATATTTTCAATAGATAAAGCAAGCCTGCATGAAATATTATCACTAATTACATTAGTTTTACACTTAATATGAAAGTTGAGACATTTTTGGTAAAAGACTGGGACGAGCCAGAAACAGGTTTAGTAATTGACGAAAACAATGATTGGATTTTGGTAAAATATATACCTGTTGATTATTTGATTGATGGCTACAAAATTTTAAAAAAATCGGCCATTGAAGAGCGTATGCATACTAGTGTTGAAATCAAGATTGAAAAAGTTTTAAAGCTTAAAAAAGTAACAGATACAAGGCCCAACGGGTTTGAATTTAGTGATACCCTGAATCTTTTAAAATGGGCAGAAGCCAATTTCGAAATTTTGGAATTTCAAGATGAGTCAGAATCTGAGCTTATTTATGGCAAATTAAAAAGGGTTGAAGGTGATGACTTTACCATTGATTTTATCAATGCTGATGGCACAGTTGATCCCCTTTTCGATTATGAATTTTCTTTAGAATCTATCCGAATTATTTCCTTTGATTCTGATTATCATCAATCCATCAGACTTTTGTACACAGATAATTTGTAAGCTACTCTTCTACAACGATTTGCTTTTAAATACCATCATTTTTTCACGCGTCATCTCATGCATTGAATATGGGATACCGCCCATTCCTATACCACTGGCATCCCTTCCACCGAAAGGCATCCAATCTGCTCGAAAAGCTGTATGCTCATTAACCATTACCGCAGTAGCATTAAGTGATTGCACACACTCAAATGCAACATCAATATTCTTAGTGAAAACAGCAGCCTGAAAATGCATATCTAAAGCATTAGCTTTTTTAATAGCTTCCGATCGATTATTGAAGGGATAAACGCATACAACAGGACCAAAAACTTCATCCGAAGACACTTTCACTTCATCCGATGGATTAAAAATTACGGTAGGAGCATAACATGTATCTGATATACGCTGTCCTCCACAGAGTATTTCCCCTCCACTTTCTCTAGCCTCTCTCACCCATTCTTCTATTCTACCTACCTCCTGAGGCAAAATAAGTGGGCCTACTTCAGTTTCCTTATCCAGTGGATTACCTACCTTTAATTTTTTTGCTTGTTCTGCTATTTTCTCTGCTAATCCTCTGGCGATACTTTCCTCCGCAAAAACACGTTGAACCGAAACACAAACCTGACCTGCATGATAAAAGCCTCCTTTAGTTAATGTGGGAATAAGCTCCTCCATATCAGCATCTTTCTCCACTATAACTGGTGCCGCACCACCATGCTCCAAAGCACAACGAGTTCCCGGCGCAAGTTTACTGCGTAAATACCAGCCAACCTTATGAGAACCTATGAAAGAAAAGTAATTGATTCGTTTATCAGTCACTATTTTCTCAGCATTCTCATTATCACAAATTAATAATTGCACCCACCCTTCAGGTACACCAGCTTTCTCCATTAAATCTACCAAAGCTAAGCCGGAAAGAGGCGTTCTCAAATCAGGCTTAAAAATTACGGGGCACCCGGCGGCAAAGGCAGTCACTATTTGATGTACTGCCAGATTTAAAGGATGATTAAAAGCACTCACAGAAGCAACAACACCAATAGGTTCTCTTCTGGTGAAAGCCATTTTATAAGCAGTTGCCTGATTTTGATTCATTGAAATTTCTTCACCCTTTAATTGGCCTATATGTTCCATAGCTAGCTCCACTCCGTTAATAGCCCTTTTCACCTCCACCAAAGAATCCTGATAGGGTTTACCTCCTTCTGAAGCCGCTGTTGCAACCAAATCATCCAAATTATCCTCCATTAGACTTATTAATTTTCCCAATATTGCTTTCCTCTCAAAGGGCCTTAACCATTTCTCTCTGTTTGAAAAAAGCTCATAAGCTCTCTTCAAAGCTTTTTCTACCTCCTCTTCAGATTGCATGGAGATTTCTTTCAGGACACTTTGATCGTAGGGGGAATGTATTTTCAATTTCATAAAAATTTGAATCTTTTGTAAAATTTTAAAAACTTCGGTGTTTTAAAAACTAATTTTCATTCTGTTTCAAAAGTTCATTCAAAATCGGATGGTTTAAAGAATAGTCTACCGGTAGATCAATTACTTTAACTCCATTCTCTTTCAAACATGTAGCTAAAATATCCTGAAATTCCTGATCACTTTCTGGCCTATAACCTTTTGCGCCATAACTTTCAGCGTATTTTACAAAATCAGGGTTTGTATAGTCTAAGCCAAAGTCCTCAAACCCTAAATCTTTTTGCTTCCATTTGATCATCCCATAAGCGTTATCATTTAAAATAATAACAGTGAAATCAAGATTTAGCCGGACAGCAGTTTCTAATTCCTGGGAATTCATCATAAAACCACCATCACCACAGACCGCAACAACTTTTTTATCAGGATTCAGCATTTTTGCCATCATGGCAGAAGGCAAACCGACTCCCATACTAGCCAAAGCATTATCTAATAAAACAGTATTCCTTTGATATGCTTTATAATTTCTGGCAAACCATATTTTATACACTCCATTATCCAAGGTGAGAATGCTGTCATCAGCCAATTTATTTCTTAATAAATTGACGAGTCGCTGTGGTAACATCGGAAATCTATCATCTTCAAAGTACTTCGATAAATGGCTAGCTACCTGCTTTTGGGTAACTTTGAATAAAGAAAAATCCCAATTAGACTTATCTTTAATTCCCTCCCCTATTCTTCTAATACTTGAATCGATATCGCCCACTATATTTAATTGCGGAAAATAAACCTCATCTATTTCTGCTGCCTGAAAGTTTATATGAATTACCTTGGTTCCACCATGTTTCATAAAAAAAGGTGGTTTTTCAATCACATCATGACCAATGTTTACTATCAGGTCTGCCTTATGAACAGCCGCATGCAAAAAATCATGTTCGGATAAGGCTGCAGTACCCAAATAATGAGGACTTCTTTCATCTATTACCCCTTTGCCCATTTGCGTGTTAAAGAAATAGATTCCCGTTTCATCTACAAAATCAGTAAGTTCTTTAGACGTGTTTTTTCTATTAGCTCCAGCACCAATCAATAACAATGGGTGTTTAGCAGCTTCTATCATTTCAATGGCCTCTTTAATATCCAAATCAGAAGCATTGGGTCTTCTACTGCCTACGGGATCGAGTAATTGCTCTTCTGTATCTTCCCGGGCAATATCTTCCGGAAACTCCAAATGCACTGTGCCTGGTCTTTCCTCTATGGCTATCCTAAATGATTCCCTTATGAGTGAAGGAATTGTATTCCCATTCACAATTTGCTTTGTAAATTTAGAAACAGGTCGCATTAAATCTACAATATCAAGGATTTGAAACTTGCCTTGCTTAGATTTCTTAATAGGTTTCTGACCGGTAATCATCATCATTGGCATAGCACCTAATTGAGCATAAGCTGCAGGGGTAACTAAATTGGTAGCTCCCGGACCCAGTGTAGCCATACAAACTCCTGGTTTTTCGGTAAGTCTGCCATAGGTGGCCGCCATAAAACCGGCACCTTGCTCATGCCTGGTTAATATTAGTTTGATAGAAGATTTGCGTATAGATTCAAGAAAATCAATATTTTCTTCACCGGGAACTGCAAAAATATATTCTACCCCTTCATTTTCTAGGGCCTTTACCATTAGGTCGGATGCCTTCATCATTTACTTTGTCATTAAAAAACTGGAAAACTTTATTACAGATACGGTGTACTTCTTTTACCGTTGTAAGGAATGTGGAAATGAAGACGATTTAGGAAGATTTATGCTTTTTACTCTAGGTAGTATATGCAATTACAAAGCATAAAATAAATTTTTTATTATAGGAAATATAAACTAATTCAATTGAAGCTTCTATCCTAATGGATCAATTACAAAATCAGCAAAGTAGAATTTACTTTTTCTATCTTCTATTTCGCCATTATTTTCCACCTGAAATTCGTAGAAATGACTATCTACTTTATTGAGCTTTAATCTTATCGAATTGTTAAAAAGAGGGCCATCATACACAAATGTGTGGAATTCCCCATTTTCACCACAGGGATCGACCTTTTTAGGTAGATTCTCCACTAATTCAATAGAAAGTGTATTCCCCACTTGTTCTTTTTTAAAGAATTGAGCATCTGCTGCACAAATCTTTGTTTTATATCCTGCTTCAATGAAATCTTTTAATTGCTGACAGGTATCAACTCCCCAAATGGGAAATAGTGTTTTTAACCCTGTCCCCTCTAACTGCTTTTCCCTATATATCTTTAAGTCCTCCAGAAAAATATCTCCAAAAGCAATATGTGAAATTCCTTTTTGCTTACAACTTTCGCAATAATCATTCATTACTTTTTCGTAGGAGGCATTGCTTTGATCAGCCGGTAACTCGCTAAAAATTACGGGCATTTCTAATGCTCTAGCTTGCGCACTAATTAATTCTTTAGGGATTCCATGCATTCCTACCCTTTGGGTCTCCTCGCCAATAACAGTATGCAAGTGATCTATTTCATATTCAGAAGATTTCACCAAATGATGCAAGGCCATCATGGCATCTTTCCCTCCACTCCAACTTACTGCAACTTTAGTTTTCATTTCTTCAAATTAACATATTTAGAGTAACATTAGGGATATGGATAATTCAATACCAACAGCAATCATTAGGAATAAAAGATAAACAAAACCTAAAAATGAAAATTTAAAAAACGCTTTGAGAAAACCATTGTTGTAAACTTTTCTAATAGACAAAAACGAGTAGAGACTTACTATAAAAAAGCAAAGAAAGAGAGTCCATCCCAATACTTCTCCTACTTCTACATGAATGATTAATAAAAGGCCAAAGCCGTACAGCATATAAGCAAATGCATGCAAATGGATAGCGTGAATTAAATGTTCAACATAATATATCTTCCTCCTGAAATGTAATACCATTAAAAACAAAGCAAATAAAGGCAGAAGCACGAACATCATAATTGGCAAATTCCTTAAGGCACTTATCAAATATAAATTAGAATTTGCTATAAATGCTCTTGTTTTCTCTACTCCTACTCCCAGGCTAGAATGTATAGAAATTGCGTGTCTATCTAATAGATTGCTAAATGCCGAATCAGTAATATCATCATCAATAGCATAAGCTTTCCATTGAGACCATTTCATAGGCTTTTCGGAAGAATCTGGGAACATTGAGATAGAGTCCAGACCTACCACCCCATTCTTACTGATTGCTTCTGCAACTTTTTTTCTTTGTGCAGAATCTAGTTCTTGCATTATTACCTTATTGTCTACTGATGAAATCAAGTTATTCATTAGTGTGTCTACTGAATTGGCTGGTACATTGACAGAAATTATAAAGAAATAGAATAATGAAAAAATAAGATACAACCTTATAGGATGGATATAGAAATTTCTTTTACCAGCATTAAACTCTGTAGTTAACTTTCCTGGATTGAACAAGAAAGGTTTTAATGTTCTAAAAATGGTGGTATCAAAACTAAGATAATTGGAAAAAAAATCCTGAAGAAAAACAGACAAGGAAACTCGCTGATCTAAATTCTTTTGTCCGCATTCAGGGCAAAAATTATCTTGCGGAGATAACATACGCCCACAGTTGAGGCAAACCTTTAATCTTCTATCCTTTTTCAAATAATTACAGGCTAAATTTTGTCGAATTTAAACTATACTATTCTAAAAAGATATATAATCCATTTATTTTTTAACATTTTCAAAATTGTAAGGACAGTGTCTGCATTTGTTACCGCAACAGTATCCTCTTTTTAGATGGTATTTTTCAGTAAATACGAAAAAACCGCTTTCCATGTAGAAATCGCCTTCTTCTATTTTAGGTGTTTGCTTTTTATCGTCCTTCATAAGATGGCCACTGGCTTTTTTTCATCATCAATCGCCACCATTGTGAATCTGCCAGAAATAGATTTGTCTCTGTGCTCGGAATACATTTCCTCTGTGAATACCTCAACCTGAACTTCCATACTGGTTTTGCCCACTCTTACCACAGTACCTACCAGCTCCACAATAGTGCCGGCAGGAATAGCAGTATTAAAATCAATTTTATCACTACTCACAGTCACCATTTTTTGTCTTGAATAACGGGTGGCCGTAATAAAGGCCACCTCATCCATCCAATTTAATGCGGTACCACCAAACAAAGTATCATAATGGTTGGTGGTATTTGGAAAAACCGCTTTGGTCACCTTGGTGATAGATTTTTGTACTTTCAGTTCTTGCATATTTGTAAGTGTTTTTCACCTATTCAACTTTAGAAGGTTATACAGAAACTCAATCAATTTCTTACTAAAAAAATTTCTGTCATTTCCCTCGTTATTTAAAAATCATATCAAAATCAATTAAAAATGAATTGTTCTGGATATAATCCGGAAACGAAATCATCTAGAGGCTCACCATCTGCAGAAAAACGTAAAACACTACCCTCTCCTGTATAATCTACTTGGTCACCGAGGTAAACCTCTCCGCTATTTGGGTCTACACCTAAGGCGTAAGGAATTGCCAATGCAACATTAGCAACAGCAATTGTAATTGTTGCATTGTTTACGTTTAGCTTTTTTACAGCCTCACTTGCTTTTTGGTAGAAATAGATTTCATTACCATACATGTCAATATCACCTAGTACCGGATCGCTTAAATCCACTGTTTCTTCGATCGATGTTAAATCATTGTTAAGCCTCACTAATTTACCGCTCTTACAAACTATCCATACATTTCCATTTGCATCAGCAATGATTTCTGCGGGCCCAGCCGGCATCTCCAAATCATCAATCACCTGCTTTGTATCAGTGTTGATTATTGTTAAATTATTTACGCTACCATCCCAATTGGTTCGGCTAACTAACAGCTTATTATTTTGTAAAAACACATTTTCAACGTCCTCTCCAGTTTCAATTACTGCCGTAACTGTTTTACTTTGTAAATCTACGACTAAAACATTGCTATCAACCAAAGTGCCATTCTGATAAGGGCCAGAGTTACTTACATAAGCGGTATTACCAGAGATCACAATATACCTAGGATTAACCATTCTGTCATCGGTTATTATATCTCCCTCTAAAAAAGTCTCGGCATCAAAAGCTTGAATGGCATTAGTTCCATTTAAAACACCGTAAATCTGCCCATTCAATTTCTCAGCGCTTTGAAGCACATCACCAATAAAATCTCCATTAGCATCTCTATAAGCTGAAGGATTGTAATTCTTACTTTCAGGATCGTAAGAACCCACGGTGGCATTGAGTGAACCGAAATTACCTTGGTGCAGAATAAGTACCGACCCTGTTACAGGAACTGTATCATCATCACTACATGATGTGAAAATGAACAATATTGCTAATAAAGCATAAAAAGATTTGTTTCGTAAATTGTACTTCATTGTTTCGTAAATTTTAATTGATATGTAATTGATAATTGGTAATTTCTTCCGGGCATGGCATAACCTGAATACATTTGATAACTTTTGTTAAAAACATTTTTCACTCTGCCTGATAATTGCCACGCATCCGAATGCCAGTTCAAGCCTAAATCAGACAATGAAAAAGATTCCAAAGTAAATACTTCCGAATTTCTAACGGTGGTATATACTTTTCCTGTGAGCTGATTAAAGGCATCTAAAGAGAAGTTCTTCCAATAAACAGAAAAAGAAGCAGTGGCTTTGTTAAAAGGTGTATAGATTAACTGATTACCTATTTCATTCGGATTAGTTTCTGAATCTACCACCGTAGACTTCGTATGGCTATATTGCAGACCTGCTTCAATTCTTATCTGTGAAGCCAGACGTAAGGAAAGGCCAAGTTCACTTTCTACGCCTTTTGCTACTACTTCATTTATATTCATTGGCCTCCAATCGCCTAAAACATCGGGGGTCCATTGTATCCAATTATTTACATGGTTATGGTAAACTGTTAAGGAGGTATTGAACTTTAGGCCTGACCATGAATGCTTAGATTCTACGGAAATTTCTTTGTTCCAGGCTGTTTCTGAATCTAACTCAGGATTGCCTAATTCGTTATAAAAGCGATCATTGAATGTAGGAAGCCGGTAATTATAAGAAGTATTAGCTTTTAACGTAAGTTTATTGTTTTCTTCATTTATGAGTTTTTTAGATAAGCCTACATATGGTGAAAGTGGTATTTTCACTCCCGTAACTAATTGTTGGCGAAGATGAAGGGCATAATCAATACCCCATTTAATACTGCCTTTTAGTAATAGACCCAGGCTATATCTATGTTCCGCCACACCTCCCTCCTCATAGGAGTCATTTTCCGCATTTATGTAATTGTGGCGGGCTGTAAATTTCAATTGGTGATCAACCGATACTCTATATTTATAGTTTGCAAAGCTTTCCAATCTTTTAACTTGTAGATATGAAACAGTTCGTTCCCTGCGATAAGTCATTTCATCTACAAAAAAACCTGTCCCTAAAGCTAATTTTGTATTACCCTGAATAAGATTATAACTTAAAGTTGTCCTAAGATTTTTATCAGTTTGGTCATTTAGGCTTACTCCACCCACTGGGCCATTTAAAGGTTGTATTTCTCTATAATTATCACTGAACCAAACCGCTGCTTTTAAGTCGCTAATAGTATTGATTTGGTAACCCATACTTTGATTAATACCATAACTTTCAAAAGCTGCATTATCCTGTTTTTTGTTTTTTCCAGGTACTGGAAAATCATTTTCAGCCTTATTCCAGTAAATACGAGTATTGTATGCAAACTTTCCCAGGCTTCCTTTCGCATTTATAGCAGAATTTATTCTTTTGAAGCTGCCCAACTGCTGCTGCAATGAAATTTGATGGGGAGTGTCATAATCTATCGGATTTTGAAGCAAAACAGCCCCCCCAAAAGCTCCGTTACCCCCTAAACTACTACCGCTTCCTGGAATAATCGTTATTTCTCCTATAGCTTGCATAGGTATAAGGGAAAAGTCCGTCATTCCCAAGGTATAGCTGTTTATATTGAAATTATTCCACAATACTGAAGTTTGGCTGGCACTGGTACCACGAAATGCTATTGTACTAATACCTGTTCCGTACTGCTTAAAATGAATACTACTTTGCTGCTTTAACACTTCACTAATATTATCTGACTGATAAAATTTTAAGGTTTTAGCCTTGGGAAAGATAATAGTGTTACCAGGTAGGAATTGCTTTTCAAAATTACCCACAACTGTTACCTCCTGCAATGTAATGGCAGTGTCAGCTGGATTTTGCGCATAAATATTAAGGGTAAATACCCAAAATAGTATTACTATACCTAATCGCATAAGATTAATTTTAAATGCGACAGATGTAAAATCAGATGTAAAAAAGTATGCTTATAGCTTTCGTACATTCCTGACCTTTCACCCGAAA
The DNA here is from genome assembly GCA_963803685.1 of uncultured Cytophagales bacterium. Lineage (GTDB taxonomy): Bacteria > Bacteroidota > Bacteroidia > Cytophagales > Cyclobacteriaceae > Marivirga. Next base: position 3,034,078 of record CAWDNW010000001.1, on the reverse strand, counting down.
GTCATAAATAGTTAAGAATTTTGGCAGGTCTCCTGACTCGTCCTTGATGAAGCGGCCTTCCCAACCGCTGGCTAGCGGTCAGTGGCAAAGGTATTGCTCCTCATTTAAAATGGACTTACAGTTGCGGGGACAGTCCCGGAATATTAAATAATTACTTATTTAGGCACCGGATTCCCTTTTAATCCCGATACATTGTTTATGTATCGAAAACCATAATTCGGCAGCAAATGTAGAGAGAAGATTTGAAAGGACAATAAATAAGTACCAAATAAAATCCGCATAATGCTTATTGTTTATTACTTTAGCTTTTTGCATCAATTGTTCAAAATGGATATATCGGAATATTTCATAGCCTTTGGTAATTTTATGTGGGGTCCTCCCCTTCTGATTTTACTTATGGGTGGTGGCATATTTTTCCTGATCTACTCTCGCTTTTTGCCTTTTATGTTTTTTGGTCATGCAGTGCAAATACTAAGAGGAAAATACGATAAAGAACACAGTGAGGGCGACATCAATCATTACCAGGCGCTATCCACCGCACTTGCTGCTACAGTAGGGATGGGCAATATTAGCGGGGTGGCAGTAGCCATCACTATGGGTGGACCGGGAGCCATTTTTTGGATGTGGATAAGTGCGTTTATAGGTATGGCTACTAAATTTTTCACCTGTACACTGGCCGTTATGTTCCGTGGAAGAGATTCTGCTGGTAAACTACAGGGTGGCCCAATGTATGTTATCAGGGAAGGTCTGCCAAAACATTTCCGCCCATTAGCTATATTATTTTGCGTTGCCGGATTATTTGGTGCGTTACCCATTTTCCAGGCAAACCAACTCACCATTGCTATTGGTGAAGGACTTTTATTTCCTCTAGGATTTAAAGACTCGTTTGAGCTCAGGTTATTAATAGGAGTATTTATTGTCATTTTAGTTGCGATGGTAATGTTTGGCGGAATCAAAAGAATTGGCACTGTTGCCGGAAAGCTGGTACCAGTAATGGTACTTTTATATGTGGTTGCAGTATTAGCTATAATTGTGCTTAATTGGCAAGTAGTACCTGAAACCTTTTTGTTGATAATTAGCGATGCCTTTACTGGTAATGCCGTTTTGGGCGGAGCTGTGGGTGCCGTGATTGTAGCAGGTGCCAGAAGAGCCGCTTTCTCTAATGAAGCTGGCATCGGAACTGCACCCATGGCTCATGGAGCTGCTAAAACAAATGAACCTATTCGTGAAGGCTTGGTGGCTATGTTGGGGCCTGCAATTGATACTATCTTAGTTTGTACCATGACTGCATTAGCCATTTTAATAACTGGTTTATGGCAGGATCAAACTGAAGGGATTAGCGGTGTAACTCTGACTCTAAAAGCTTTTGAAGATAGTCTGTACGGTGGCAGATTAATATTGATGGTTGCCCTCTTCATATTTGCTATCACCTCACTTTTCAGCTACTCTTATTATGGTAGCAAATGTTTTGCTTATTTATTTGGAGTTAAACATGTCAGGTTTTATCAATACTTCTATGTTTTGAGTATTCTATGGGGCTCTACCACCTCCATTGGAGCAGTAGTTGGACTTATTGATGGAATGTATGCTTTAATGGCTATTCCTACTATGATCTCTGCTATCATACTATCACCTAAGGTAATGAAGGCCGCAAGAATTTACTTGAGCAGGAAGAATCTATAAAATATGATCAAGAAAGTAAGTTATACAAATACAAGCATCCCCATTTAAGGGAAGTAAAATTGGAGTAGATGATCGATAATACTATTTAATAATAGTTAAAAGCCCTTTGCGAAGAATTGACTAAATCTTGTATGGTACTACAGTTTGTAGAGCGGATAATATTATCATCTGTGCTTTTGAAATAATCCAACATAGTTCGTTCTTCCTCAGACAAATCAATAATTGATTCGAAAGGAAGTTCCAATCCGTTAATTTCCGAGTAGTTAAAAGGCGTTTCTTGTCTTACCAAAATATTCTTTATGGCAGTAGCATGCCCTCTCCTATTTAAGGTGTTGGAAACACCCATAATTACCTTAGGATTAATCTGAAAACCTACATTAAAAATAAAACTTTCCTTTTCATTCCAATCCAGATTCTCACATTCAATATAAAAAGCGCCATCTCTTATGGTCATAAAGCTACTTTTATACTGATGCCCAATTGTTTTGGTATGTATACAAGCCATCTCTATTGGATCAGAAGCTATTAAAAAAGGAGTTTTAATAAGCACAGGACTTTTGTCGGTTTTTTGAAAGTACCGGTAATAGCATCCTAAAAAATTTTGATGTATCACACGAAGGGATCCATTTTCGCGTTTCCTACTAGCTCCTTCCTCATCATCTGAATTTTGTTTCCATTCATCCCAATCGGCTACACCAACCCCAAGGAATGTGAGCAAAACGTGCAATTTTTTTTCTTTCGCATTACCCTCTTTCCAGTAAGCTTGTAACGTTTTTCCACTAATCCAACTGTAGGGCTTCTGCTGGTGATGTGACTTCAGCATTCCTATAAAATCCTCTGTCGAGTTTAAATCATATTTAAATAGGATATTTTGAAATTCATCCTCTCCAAAAAGCAGCATATCAAACACCAAAAAAGGCTTTTCCACCACTTCATTGGTGACCTTATGATTAATTTTTTTAGCAATTCGGTTAAAAGCAGTTCGCGTCAAATTAACCCACCCTCCTTCGATTTCCTTATCATACAACTGAGAGGTTATTAGGCTCGATTTTTCAATAGCTTTACGTATCCTGTATGGTATCATTTGTTTCGTTGAAATCAATAATTATAACTAAAGTTCAATCTAATGTACTGAATTTAGCTATAAAGAATAAGAATTGTTCCGAATTTCACTACTATCTGACTTAATTATTTTTCTAAATGTCTCATTAACAATATTTTATTTACTCTAATAAAATAGTTTTGACTTATTTTTTTATTGGTTTGCCCGCAATTACTTGCTAGAGACAAACTAAAAACTATCGCTTATGATGAAGATTACTATTCAATTAGCAGTTACTTTAGTCCTACTGATGTTTAGCACTGTTGCTCTTTCGCAACAGATTATCAAGGGAACTGTAACAGACGAAAATGGAGATGCCCTACCTGGCGTCTCGGTACTTATAAAGGGTACTAGCACAGGAGGGGTAACAGATATTGATGGGAATTATTCCTTCGGGGGATCTGAAAACGCGGAAATTTTGGTTTTTTCATTTATCGGATACAATACGGTCGAAGTTCCTATAACTGGAAGATCTGTGATTGACTATCAAATGAAACTTAACATTACTCAGCTTTCGGAAGTGGTAGTAACTGCTTTTGGTATTAAGCAGGAGCGAAAGAAATTAGGTTATGCAGTTCAGGAAATTAATGCGGAAGAAATTACCGAAACTAATCAACCCAATTTGATCAATTCCTTGCAGGGGCGAGTTGCTGGTGTGCAAATAAACTCTTCCGGAGGTGGTGCCGGGGCAGGCTCCAATATTATAATAAGGGGTATAACCTCTTTAAGTCCTGGAGCCGATAATCAGCCATTGTTTGTTGTAGATGGTATTCCTATAAGTAACCAAACTGCATCTGGAAACGTGCTTCCCAGCGCCGGTTCAAATGCTGTGAGCAGTGCTGAACAATTCTCAAATACCAATAGAGCAGCAGATATAAACCCCGATGATATAGCTTCTATGTCTATACTTAAAGGTGCATCGGCTACAGCACTTTATGGTTTAAGAGCAGCGAACGGGGTGGTTTTAATTACTACTAAAAAAGGACAATCCGGCAAAATGAGAGTCGATCTTACTTCTTCGGTCAGTGCAGATAATGTGGTCACCTTCCCGGGGGTCCAAACCAGGTTCAGAGAAGGTAGAGAAGGAAGCATCAGAACTAATAGTGATGGGTCGCAGTCCAGTACGCGCTTTCAAACATTAGGGCCTGCATACGCTGAATCAGATATTGTTTATGATCCCTTTCAGGATTTCTTTCAAACAGGATATAAATTCAATAACTCTATAAATATTTCCGGAGGTAGTGACAATACCACTTATTATACGTCCATTTCTAACCTTTCTCAAACCGGTGTAGTACCCAATTCAGATTGGTCAAGAACTTCTGTAAAACTATCAGGATCCACTGCTTTGTCATCAAAACTGAGTGTAAATGGATCTATGAACTACAGCATGTCAGGAGGCAATAGAGCACAGGGTGGTGACAAATCCATCATGAGCACGCTTAATTATTTTAGTCCTACTTACGATGTTAATGATTATATAAATCCTGACGGAACTCAAAACAGTTTTGCAGGAACTATCATTGATAACCCACGTTATCTTGCAGAATTTAGTACTTATGAAGACAATGTACGTAGAACTATTTCTTATTTTGGTGCTGACTATGAACCCCTCGACTGGCTCTCTTTCAGCTATAAAGTAGGTATTGATGCTTATAGCGATGTAAGAACAAGGATTGCTCCACCATTAATTGATATTACCTTTTCAAATGGAGGATTTATTGTAGAGGAAAACATTAATTATCAAGAAGTTAACTCAAATTTCCTCGCTATACTTAACCATAGCTTTACAGAGGACTTCTCTGCAACCTTTACTCTTGGAAATCAGGTAACTGACATTTCATCTTCACAAATTAGTACCCGAGGCGAAAATTTCACTTTACCTGATTTTTACGATTTGAGTAATGCGTCTAACTTTTTTACTTCTAAAAATGACTTTACGAGAAGAATCGTTGGGATTTTTGCTGATTTGCAGTTGGATTATAAAAATTCTGTTTTCCTGGGAATTACAGGAAGAAACGACTGGTCTTCTACATTACCTGAAGAAAACCGATCGTTTTTTTACCCTTCTGTCAGTTTGAGTTATGTATTCAGTGAAACATTTGAATTACCTACTTTTTTCACTTTCGGTAAAATCAGAGCATCTTTTGCTCAAGTAGGTAAAGATGCTTCTCCATATCAGGTAGGGTCATACTTTCAAAATACACCAGGATCCCCATTTTTAGGTCAAAATGCATTTCGTTTAGATGACGTAGCAGGTTCTTTGGATTTAAAGCCCGAAACAACCCAATCAATAGAGTTTGGTACGGATATGCGGTTTTTAAATAACAGAATTGGTATCGACTTCACCTACTTTAAGCAAAATAGTAGAGATCAGATAATCCCTATTCCTGTAAGCAATACTACTTCTTTATCACGATTTGTAACCAATGCAGGAGAGATTGAAAATAGAGGTGTAGAAATTTTGCTTAATGCTTCACCTATTAAGCAAGAAGGTTTTAGTTGGGATTTTTCCGTCAACTTTACTAGAATTAGGAATGAAGTGATTGACATTGATCCAAGAGTTGATGAGATAATTTTTTATCAGGATGGACCGGCTGAAATTGTTAATAAATTAGTCAAAGGCGGTTCGGCTGGTGATTTATATGGACATCCTTATTTACGAAACGAACAAGGTCAGTTAATTATCAGTGATGAAGGCCTGCCTCAAAGTAGATTAGATACTTTACTATTAGTTGGCAACGCTCTGCCTGATTTTACAGCAGGTTTAACCAACACGTTTAATTACAAGGGTTTTTCTCTTTCCTTTTTATTGGAGTGGAGAAGCGGAGGAGACTTATTAGATGTTGGAATGAGAAACAGGATCAGAAACGGAGTTGATAAGAGAACTGAAAGAAGATATGAACAAGTTATCTTTAAAGGTGTAACGGCTGACGGATCAGTGAATACAACTCCTGTTAACCTAACCGGATATGGTAACGATGTGAATTCAGGCTTCTACAGAGGAGAGTCAGCATACGTTGGCAGCAGTGATATCTTGCTACAGGATGCTTCGTGGTTTAGAATTAGAAACATAGGACTCTCATATAGCCTACCGAGGGCTATTTTATCCAATACAGCATTTAATGGTGTTCGATTTTCAATTTCGGGAAATAATGTATTTCTTAATACACCATTTATAGGTTTTGATCCTGAAGGTTCACAGTTCGGATCTGGATCGAATGCATTTGGATTCAATGGCCAGAACATACCGAATGCCAGAAGCTTTACTTTTAAAGTCAACCTTTCTCTATAATAATGATAAGCACGATGAAAAAAATTATAAACATACTAATTTTGTTGCCTTTGATTTTATCAACGGCATGTGAAGATTATTTGGGTGGTGATACCAATATTGACCCAAATAAAGTGAATGAAGTAAGCCTCAATGCGCTTCTTCCTTCTATCATTGATGCTACAGCTGATAACCATTATAGCTTAGCATTCTCTACCAGCCAATTAGCACAACAAGTTGCTTCGGCTACGGCAACTTCTAGTCAAACCGATATTCATCAAAATGTTAGACTTTCAGGGACTTGGACGGGGATTTATTTGCGTGCTATGAGCAATGCAAAAGTTATGATTGATCAGGCTGCTGAAAATGAATCTCCATACTATAGTGGAATTGGAAAAGTCCTTCTAGCCATTAATCTTGGTTTAGCCACAGACACATGGGGTGACGTTCCTTATTCTGAAGCTTTCCAGGCAAGTGAAGACTTGACACCAAAATTTGATGAAGCTCGAAGTATCTACGATGAGATCTTTGAACTTCTTGATGAGGCAATTATTGATCTTGAGGCAGAGAACTCATTATTTTCTCCTTCAGATGACGATTTGATTTATGGTGGAGAAATAGCAAATTGGATTAAGTTGGCCCACAGCTTAAAAGCAAGATATGCTCTGCACTTATCGAACATTGATGAAAGCAACCTTTCGTCAGTAATTACTTCCGTTGGATTGGGGCTTGACAATAATGCTGATGATTTTCAATACGGATACGATGAAAGAAATTTGAATCCTTGGCATAGAAGACCTGCTCTTGCAAATGGAACAGGAAATGCTTCAATAGCTTTCTCTGAACAACTGGTAGGAGCAATGAATGGTGACGATTTTGGTGTATTCGATCCTAGATTACCGATTATTGCTGATAATGGAGAAAATGCTACTTGGGAGGGCACCAGGAATGGTTCAGAAGATGGTGGTTTAGGAAATACAGGATTCACCGTTAACACCTGGTATTCTACTGCTTCCGCCCCTATCTTAATGCTTACCTATGCCGAATTAAAACTTATGGAGGCAGAAGCACTATTCAGGCAAAATGGAGGCACAATTTCATCAGTTGGCACCACTCAAAGCGCGTATGATGCTTATCTGGAAGGAATTGAAGCTCACATGATGAAGCTGGGTGTAGCACCCAGTGAAATGGAGGCTTACCTCGCAGATCCTAACGTAGATGTTGGTGTGGACAATTTATCGCTTAGTTTAATTATGAAGGAAAAATACATTGCTACATTCTTAAATCCTGAAGCTTGGGTAGACTTGCGAAGATGGAATTATAGCAACTCTGTATATCCTGATTTGGATTTGCCACTCAATCAAAATCCAGAACTAAATGGTCAGTGGATCAGAAGATCCCTTTACCCCCTGGATGAATTAAGCCGAAATTCTGCTGAAGTTTCCAAAGTGCAAAAAGCACTTGATGTAAAATTGTTTTGGGATACATTATAAAATTTTAAAAATCTTAGAAATGAAAAATTATATATATAGAAATTTATTGATCATTGGCATACTTGGGCTATCAGTCAGCTTACAATCCTGCTATGAGCAGCAAGACCCCTTGGACGAACTTATTGAAGCAACTGGCAATCATTATCCGGTAATTGCAAACATCAGAACCCTTGAAAATCAAGGCTACCCTGTTGAGTTGGAGCCAAATGGTGAAATTAATATTGAATTGCAGTATTGGTCGATTGATCCGATCAGAGAGATTCAAATTACGGAACAAATTGGTGAAAACACCGCCACTTTAATTGCTACAATACCCTACTCAGCTGCCTTTTCAGAAAGAGCAGGCACTGACACTTTGGTATTTACTTATACGGTTCCTGCAACTGCCGGAGGAAGCGAAATATCTTTAGATTTCGAGGTAATCAATGAAAATAGTTTAGTGGTTAATGATGGAGTTACATTCAACATTCCTGCTAACAGTGACAGATTTTCCTTTAATGAATCTGATAGCTATTTAACTAATGGCCTGCCGAACAGAGGAAACTCATTAAATAGAAATACTCCTCTAGACCAATTAAATGTTGTGGCCACCTTTAATCAACCTTTAAAAATAGTGGAACCTCAATCTTATATCATTAAGAGTTTAACTTTTGAAATGCACAGGAGTCGAGGAGTTTCATCTAATGCAGAATCTCAATGGCTTTTTAGATCTCTACATATCCAAGCTAATTCTTTAATTAACACTTGAGGCCTTTTTTGTAAGTAGCTTCTTTTTAGTAAGAAGCTACTTTAACTTCTTGGTAAAGTAAATGGCAGTAAAAAAATAGTAGGATTTTTCTGACTTCAATTTGCTCAAAATCAGTCTATGTTTTTAGTTTCTAAAAAGTATTGAACGAATAAGAGCGAATGTCAAATTGTTTAATTTTTAGTATTTAGCTAATGATATGCCATTAAAGTTTTTTACTGGCAAATTTGGAACGGATCGAAAACAGAGCTAAGCGGATTAGTTCTAAATTCACAATTGATTATTTATTATTTTAAAATCGTAAAATTGAAATTCTCACGTAGACAATTTACCGGACAGCTTCTTTCTTTGCCCATACTAATGGCTTTACAACCTGTGGTTTCTTTGGCAGAGATAAATCAGAACCAAGGACTACTATATCCGCAAAGACTAAAGGTAGGTGACACCGTAGCATTAATTAGTCCTTGTGCAGCCATATTCACCGAGGAACCGGTAAATATAGCCGTGGAAGCTCTTGAAAAATGCGGACTTAAGGTAAAAAAAGGCAAACATTTAATGGCTAGTGAGGGTCATTTGGCAGGAACTGATGAGCAAAGAGCACAAGACTTACATACAGCTTTTGCAGACAAGCAAGTTAGTGCCATCATCTGTTTAAGAGGCGGTTCTGGTGCTGCTCGTATTCTTCCACTCATTGATTATAACGCTATTAAAAATAATCCAAAAATCATTGTAGGTTACAGCGATGTAACAGCGCTACTGCTTTCAATCTATACTAAAACAGGACTTATCACTTTCCATGGTCAAAATGGAATTACCTCCTGGTCAGAGTTAGCGAGAGAGTACTATTTTGGCATACTCTTTAAAAATAAAAAGATGGAGTTTTTGAAGCCTAAGATCTCTGAAAATGAGTGGGTACAGAAAAAAGACCGCACTCGAACCATAGCGCCTGGTATTGCAGAAGGAAGGTTAATCGGGGGCAACCTTACCGTTCTTTGTGGAATATTAGGTTCGCAATTTGTGCCGGATTTTACAGGTGCCATCCTTTTTCTGGAAGACACTAATGAAGCACTCTATAGAATTGACCGATTAATGTCGCAGCTAATGTTAAGTGGAATTCTAAATACCATTTCCGGATTTATTTTTGGACACTGCACTAACTGTGATCCTGAAAAAGGATATGGGAGCGCCACTTTTGATGAAATAATGGATCATTATATAAAACCATTAAGTATCCCCGCTTTCAGCGGTGCAATGATAGGCCATATTCCATCACAATTTACTTTACCGGTCGGTGGATTGGTGAAAATGAACGCAGGCGAGGGAAATTTTAAATTAATGGAAAAAGCATTAGTAGACTGAGATGAAAACATATTTAATTTTATCGTTTCTAATTGTTATACAGGCGGAAGCAATAGCTCAAAATTTAGAGATTGTTGATCGACCAATTATTTTTGATAGCACCAGGACAGCGCTTTCTCTGGAGTATTTACAGGTACGACATGGTTTGGATACGGATTCAATTACTATAGACCCTAAGATAATAGTAGTACATTGGACCGCTATTCCTACACTTGAACGCTCATTTAATGCTTTTAAGGAACCATTACTGCCAGAAAGTCGAACAGCCATAAAAAATGCAAGTCAGCTCAACGTTTCAGCTCATTTTCTGGTAGATAGAGATGGAACAATTTACAGATTAATGCCTGAAACTTACTTTGCCAGGCACGTCATAGGCCTTAACTACTGCTCACTCGGTATTGAAAATGTAGCAAATGGAAGCGATTTACCTCTTACCAAACAACAATTCGATGCCAATTTGCAATTAATAAATTATCTGGTCGCAAAATATGATATTGAATATCTCATAGGGCATGATCAATACAAAAAATTTATTGGAACTGAGTTATGGCGAGAAACAGACCCCGGTTACTTAACCGAGAAACAAGATGTTGGAGAACAATTTATTAAGAATCTACATAAGCAAATTGAAAAACCAATGAAGCCGGCACCAAACCAATAATTTATAAAAGAAGTACTATGAATAAAATATTTCTGATATTAATTTTTATTCCCATGACAATTTTTTCTCAATCCACAGAAAAAACAAGCGTAGAGGAAAATCAAGACTTTCTCGAGAACCTGATGAAGTCACATCCTGATCAATTCAGTAATATTTTAAAAAATAAAAAAAAATTTGAAACTCAAATAATTTATACGCAGATCAACCGAGATGAACAGAACATCCCGACCTTCAAATCTTTTAGGTATAATGTTGATGAAAATCGTTATTTCTATCCTGCCAGTACAGTAAAAATGCCAGCCGCATTTATAGCTATGGAGTATCTGAATGAGCTGAATATTCCTGGCTTAAATGCGCAAACTACAATGCTTACTGATAGCGCTTATCTTGGTCAAACGGCAGTAACAAAAGACACCACTGCAAAAAACCAACTTCCAAGCGTTAGCCATTATGCAAAAAAAATATTTACAGTAAGCGACAATGACGCATTCAATCGGCTTTTTGAATTGCTTGGTCACGATTATCTGAATAAAAGCCTTCATAAAAAAGGGTTCAATAACACACGAATCACTCACCGATTGGCGCTTTCCATGCCGGAAGATGGAGGCTTGTTTACAAACCTGGTAAAATTTACGAAAGGGGAGCAAACTCTTCATATAAAACCCTTACTAAAAAGCGAAAAATCTTATGCACTGGAAAAGAAAATTTTGAAAGGAAAAGGCTACATCAACAGCAATGGAGATTTGGTTAATGAGAAATTTGAGTTCACTCATAAAAATTTCATGCCACTCACTGAGATGCAATCTATGCTACAATCAGTAATTTTCCCAGAAGCGGTTTCTCCTAAAAAAAGGTTTAACCTTTCAGAACAAGATTATACTACTCTTTATCGATTTATGTCACAATTGCCGACTGAGTCCGATTTCCCGGATTACGATAAAAAAGAAATTAACGATTCCTACTCGAAATTCCTGCTCTATGGGGCGAAACAAGCCATTCCGGATCATATCCGCATTTTTAATAAAATTGGCCAGGCTTATGGCTACCTAACCGACAACGCGTACATAATTGATACGAAGAATAAGGTAGAGTTTATGCTATCGGCTGTCATCCATACCAATGCCAATGAAATTTACAATGATGGTGTTTATGAATATGATTCGATAGGTCTCCCATTTATGCGAGAGCTAGGTCAGCTGATTTACAACTATGAGATAGAACGGGAGAGAAAAGTGATACCTGACCTTTCAAAATTCGAATTGCAGTACGACAAAGTTGAAAAAGTGTCAGAAGAGATTGCACCAAATCTTGCTGCCAATTACCATAACTACCATGAGCCCTTACTTGATTTCAGAAGAATAACCCGTAAGGATATAGAGCCCTTTATAGAGAGTTTATCAAATCATGAGCGGTTTGAAGTGGAAAAAATCGGTGAATCAGTGGAGGGCAGAACTATTAATCTTATTAGGGCAGGTTCAGGACCTAAAAAAGTAATCCTCTGGTCACAAATGCACGGAGATGAATCAACTGCCACTCGTGCCTTATTCGAAGTCTTTAATTTCTTGTCAGCTGATGATGCGCTCAATGAATTCAGAGAAAATATTCTGAGCAAAACTACCCTGTACTTTATTCCAATGCTAAACCCAGACGGAGCAGAAGTTTTTCAAAGACGCAATGCGCTGTCGATTGATCTCAACAGGGATGCTCTTCGATTAACATCACCTGAAGCAGTGATTTTGAAATCTGTGCGTGATAAATATTCCCCCGACTTTGGTTTTAACCTGCACGATCAAAGCAAACATTACAATGTGGTGAATACCGGCAAAACGGCTTCAATTTCTTTTCTGGCTCCAGCCTATAATTTTGAGAAGGACATTAATGAAGGTCGCGGAAACGCCATGAAGCTGATTGTACAAATGAATGAAATGCTTCAGGTATATATACCAGGTCAGGTAGGTAGGTATGATGATGCCTTTGAGCCACGTGCCTTTGGAGATAACATCCAAAAATGGGGCACCAATACCATTTTGATTGAATCAGGAGGCTCCATAGGTGATCCCGAAAAACTGAAACTGGTGAAAATGAATTTTATGGCTATCCTTTTCGCACTTAATGAAATTGCAAATGAAGGATATTCTAAAGCCAGCATAAACGATTACGAAACAATACCTGAGAATGATAGAAACTTCTTCGATTTACTAATTAGAAATACTTATGAGTACAGAAATGGGGAAAAGTTTATACTTGATATCGGCATTTTCAATGAGGAACAAATGATTGGCAATAAGCTCACTACGAAGGCCTCTATTGCTGACCTCGGTGATCTTTCCACTTACTACGGGTATGAAGAATTACATGCCGAAGGCATGGAGGTACAGAAAGGCAAAGTATACTCTGAAACATTTGAATATTTAAAAGGCATTGACCCCAAAAAAGCTTCCGAGTGGCTCTCTCAAGGAATTACGACCATTAAAGTAAAGACCATGCCTTCTGCCGAAGAAATAAGGCAGTTTCCACTCCATGTGGTTCCTGAAGATTACAAGGAAAAAGATTTATTGAGTTTAGGTAGTCAGCAACCACTCTTGCTATTAAATAATTCGGAGCTAAAATACGTGATATTAAATGGGAAGATCATATCTATTCACTAAGTCGAAAATAGATTTCAAAATCTGAAAAAAAATGCAGGATGCAAATTTGGAAAATGAAAACGTAACGGGTACTGCTTGTATTATTACAGGGGGACTGTTAGATACTATTCATGCAAAAACTACACACGGACTCTTAAGGGAATCGAATCGTTTTGATATAAAGGGTATTATAGATGCAAAATTTGTTGGTCAGGATACCAGCCAATTCGTTGGGAATTCAAGTAAAAAGACCGAGATTTTCTCAACTATCAGTGAACTGGCAGAAAAACTTGGTATCAAACCAAAATATGCCATTATCGGGATGGCAACTAAAGGAGGTTTACTGCCTGAAAGCCTCTACCCTATTGTTTTGGAGGCGTTATCATTGGGATTGCATATTGTTAATGGGCTGCACCAGCCCCTTGCAGATATAGAAGAAATGCAAAGTATGGCAGTAAAAAACAGTGCTCAAATCTTTGACATCCGTAAACCTAAAACATTTGATCAACTACATTTCTGGAAAGGTAGAATTAGTGAGGTTCCCTGTCTTAAAGTGGGCGTTTTAGGTACGGATTGCTCAACCGGAAAGCGTACAACCACGCGTCTTCTTGTAAATCACCTCAATCAGCAGGGTATTAAAGCAGAAATGATTTATACGGGCCAAACCGGGTGGATGCAAGGTTCCAAATATGGTTTTATTTTTGACGCTACCCCTAACGATTTTATCCCCGGTGAAATAGAACATGCCATTATTGATTGCTGGGAACAGGAAAAGCCAAAAGTTATAATAGTGGAAGGACAAGCTTCCTTGTTAAACCCGGGCGGACCGTGCGGTTCAGAGTTCATTATATCGGGCAAATTGGATGCAGTAATTCTGCAGCACCATCCTACAAGGGAAAAGTATAATAATCTTGAGCTTTTACCAGATAAAATACCCCATCCCCAAATAGATATTAAATTGATAAGAATGATGGGCAGTGAGGTAATAGCCCTCAGTATGAATACTAAAAACATGAATGAGCAGCAAATTCTGGAACACGGTAAATTGCTAAAAAGCCAGACAGGACTGCCAGTAATGAACCCTTTAACAACAGAAATTGCTGAGCTGGCTGAGTTGGTTAAAGTAAAATTGAAACAATTAAAGGATAATCCGGTAGCTCGCCTACCTATTTAACAAACAAGAAACGCTGAACAAGATGAAAATAGTTTCTATAAAAACCTGGAAAAAAAACCTTGGCAACAAAAGGCCCTATACTATTGCCTTTAAAACTGTAGCCGATGTAGATAGCATATTTGTAAAAATAACATTGGAGGATGGTACCTATGGCATGGGAGCAGGAAATCCAAGTCAACAGGTAACCGGAGAGTCTTTAGAGCAAACATTAACTGCTTTATCTGATGAGCACCTTACTTTTCTTATCGGCAAAGATATTCGTGGGTTTTATGGATTGCTTGAGGAATTACTTTTACGCTTTCCATCAACGCCTGCAGCTAGAGCAGCTTTGGACATTGCCTTGCATGATGCATTCACCAAATATCTGAATATACCACTTGCCACTTTTCTCGGGCAAAAAATTAAACACATGGAAACATCTGTGACCATCGGTATTAAAACAGTAGAAGATACGCTGGAAGAAGCTCAGGAATATTTTGACATGGGACTTAGGTCATTAAAAGTAAAAACGGGGAAAGGTGTTGAAGAAGACGTAGCCAGAATGGTAAAACTACGAGAGGTTTTTGGAGAGAAAATAAAAATCAGGATAGACGCCAATCAAGGCTATAATGAAACCGAATTGCTTCAATTTCATACACAAACCAAGCACCTTAACATTGAACTCATTGAGCAACCTGTCAAAGCTAATCAAGTAGTCCGTTTGAAAAATTTACCGGCAGAATTAAAAGCATTGATTGCCGCAGATGAAAGCCTTATAACGCCTCAGGATGCTTTCAATTTGGCCACACCTCCAACAGCTTGTGGGATTTTCAACATTAAGCTTATGAAAACAGGAGGTATTTACGCAGCTACTCAAATAGCTCAGATTGCTAAAATAGCTAAAATTGACCTGATGTGGGGCTGCAATGATGAAAGTGCAGTGAGTATTAATGCTGCTCTACATGCCTCATTATGCCATATTAACACCAAATACATTGACTTGGATGGCAGTCTCGATCTGGTGGTAGATGCTGTTTCCGGAGGCTTCAACATAAAAGACGGATGGATGTCAATAAACGGCAAACCAGGACTTGGGGTGAGCTTATTAGAGCACGAGGCAGAATAATAAAAATCACAAAACGCAGATTAATATGGTACTTTTAACACAAAACGAACAGCATTCGATACCAAATCAAATCTTTTCAGGTCTTTTAATCGAAAAAATTGAGCTTTTCAAACTTGACATCCCCTTGAAGCAACCTTTTAATATTTCTCTTGGACCAATCTATTGCTCTAAAAACATTGTCGTTAAAATATATACAAACTCAGAGATAATTGGAGTTGGGGAGTGCTCACCTTACGATTACATTGTTGGAGAAACACAGGAAAGTGAAATAGCAACAGGTAAATTGATTGTTAAATTGCTTATTGGCAAAAATCCTCTTGAAATTCAAAACAGGCTGGCGGAAATCGATGCAGCTATTGCTTTTAATAATACCATCAAAAGTGCTTTTGACATGGCCTTGTATGATATTGCCTCCAAGTTTTGTAAACTTCCACTATTTGCTTTTCTAGGTGGTTCACGTCATAAAAAACTAATTACTGATATGACTGTAGGAATGGACACCCCTGCTAAAATGGCTTCTGATGCTTTTAATTATAAAAAAGCGGGATTCAGCATTCTAAAGGTAAAATTAGGCTCAGATCAGTTCACGGATGTAGCAAGAATTGCCGCGATAAGAGATGCAGTAGGTAAAGAAATTACGATCCGAATAGATGCTAATCAGGCATGGGATAGCGTGCAGGCAATCCAAATTCTAGCCGCTCTCACTCCCTATAATATTCAACATTGTGAAGAACCTGTTGCTCATTGGGACAATGCCGGCCTGAAGAGAGTTAGAGAACAAAGTAAAATACCTATAATGGCTGATGAAAGCCTCTTTGATCATCATGATGCTTTCCGCCTGGCTAGTACAGGCTCTTGCGACTTGTTTAACATTAAGCTGTCTAAATCTGGAGGCATTTTTAAAGCTCTGAAAATACTTGCTATTGGGGAAGCTGCAGGAATCAAATCCCAAGTGGGATCAATGGGAGAATCCAGATATGGCATAACCGCTCTGGCCCACCTTGCCCTGGTTAGTAATAGCATCATTCATTTCGATTTGGACGCTCCGCTTATGCAATCGGAAGATCCTGTTACTGGTGGATTAAAATATAGTAAAGATGGTGAAGCTATCGTACCCGAAACTCCGGGAATTGGCGCAGATTTTGACTCTGATTTCTATAAACAGGTGCCCGCTTAAAGAAATACTTACAGCCGGATCAGCTGCAAATCAAAACTGACTGCAAAATTACTTACCCACCTTACAGGTAAACCGCTTTACCATGCTCAGTTTCTGGATCCTTCAGAAATATTTTCCAAAATCTCTGCAAAAAATATTAAGAACAAGACCTCTCAGGAAATTACGGATTTTAATTTGGAACAATTTTCAGATAGAGATGAGTTAGAGCAATACCTGAAAACTGTGGTACCTCTTCCTACTGATCCAGCCTAACATTGCATGGATCAAACCAAATTTTGTAACTCTACCATGCTGCTGAGAATTCTCTCTTGAGTGATAGATATTATCCTTTTGCTCAAAGCAGATGAATTTAGGATATACTCTTTATATTCCGAAGGAGTAAACTGGCCAATAATTAATCCTTTGACCAAATTTCGAAAGTACAAGTCTTTACTAAAGGCATTTTTTATATATTCCTTCCTTTTATCAGCTGTTAGCTGAAAATATTGATTTTTCTTGTCCTTTAAATATTGTTTAAAGACTACTACCAGAAGATCATGTTGCATTTTGATGACGGGCCGGAGAATTTCATTTTGGAATCTTTCTTCCGCAGAATTACTTTCATCAATTTTAGCCAAAGGTATATGAGGTCGTGATTTTTTAATTTGATGCATAACTTAAAAAAATGCTTTGAATGATGTGATGAAACAATAAGAAAAAGGAAGTGTTTTATCTTCTTAAAGGAAATTCAAAATCCTCAAAATGATTTTCTAATTATATTGGTTTTCTTTGCTTTCGCACTGGGATTGCCATGTTATTCAACCTTTACGAATATCACTGAACCCAGAATTTAACCTCTCACGTGTAGCAGAGAATGTGACTTTGATGCAAAAGAAATATCAGAAATCTTTTTGCTAATTAGATTGCTGGAACGTCAATCTTTATCAAACAAATGGATGCTTTAATAATTACTCTTCAGGTCAAATTGGTCTTTTTTCGAATCAAGCAGTTTGCCCTGGTAACACTTAAGCACTCTTGCAGGATGTTTATCCAAAAAGCCATGATCATGTGTACCCATTAATATTGCAGTACCACTATTATTGATATCTGTAAATAATTTAAATACTCCATCTGACACTTCTGGATCGAGATTACCAGTGGGCTCATCTGCAATGAGTAAGGCTGGCTCGTTCAACAATGCTCTGGCAATGACCACACGCTGTTGTTCACCACCTGAAAGTTGATGAGGCATTTTGGAATCTACCGCCCCTAAACCTACCTGCATTAATACGTCTGCCATGCGGGATTTCATTTTTGATCTGTCTTTCCATCCTGTGGCTTTCATCACAAAGAAAAGATTTTCCGCCACCGTACGATCCGGCAGCAATTGAAAATCCTGAAATACGACTCCCAATTTTCTTCTCAATTGCGCTACTTTTTTGGATTTTATGTCGTTGATTTTAAAACCTGCGACCTCCATTGTGCCCAATCGTAATTCCAAATCAGCATATAATGTTTTTAGCAAGGAACTCTTTCCACTTCCCGTCCGGCCAATCAGGTAAACAAATTCACCCTTTTCCATTGTGAGATTAATGTCACTTAAAATGGCTTTATCTTCCTGAAAAATTGTAGCGTTCTCAATATGAACAACCGGATCATTAGAAAATGAATTTGACATAATATTAGATTTCTAGCGCTTGAATTTTACCAAAAGGCAATTCAGTAATTAACTTCTCCAATGCCTCCTCTTTACCTTCTAAACCATATTTTTCCATATTTTTCAGAGGTCTATCGGCACGAAAGTATGCTATTAGAACGAAATTTTCATCTCTCAATTGAATATAATCAGGAATTTTTGCTTTTCCTTTTACTTTGATGATGTACATAGCACTCAATATATAGATATAGAGAAGAGCTTTTCCAAAGTTTGAAACTTTGGAAAAGCTGGTATTATTTACGAATTAACTTTTTTATGATCAGCTAGAAATTTAGCTAAACCACTATCGGTTAATGGGTGATTTAATAAAGCAGTTATTACATTTAATGGGCAGGTAACAACATCGGCACCCATATTAGCACACTCCAAAAGGTGCATAGTATGACGAACTGAAGCTGCTAAAACTTCTGTTTCATAGCCATAATTGTCATAAATTCTGATAATGTCTTCGATTAAACCCAGACCGTCAGTTGAAATATCATCTAACCTGCCAATAAATGGGGATACATAAGATGCACCTGCTTTAGCAGCTAACAGGGCTTGACCCGCTGAAAAAACCAATGTGCAGTTAGTTCTGATATCCATTGAAGAAAAATACTTTATGGCTTTAACACCATCTTTGATCATTGGAACTTTTACTACAATTTTATCATCAATTTTGGCTAATTCTTTACCTTCTTTAATGATCGTATCGAAATCCGTGGCAATTACTTCTGCACTTACATTATTATCAACAATATCGCAAATAGCTTTGTAGTGAGCTCTCACATTTTCATCACCTTTAATGCCTTCTTTAGCCATTAAACTAGGATTGGTTGTTACACCATCCAATACGCCTAAATCGTAAGCTTCTTTGATTTCATTAAGATTGGCGGTATCAATAAAGAATTTCATAGTTATATTTTTTAGAATTATTAATGCTAAAACAAAGTTAGAATTTTAATCCTAAATATTAGCTGAAATTTGATAAGATAAGGAAGATAATCTGAAGAGGAGAAAAAAATGGCAAACCAACATCGCACCGCTACGACCGCCTACCCTTGCTACCTTCCGGTCCTGGGGGAGTTCAGCAGGAGCTGGTCGTGCCGATTTGCCGATGCAAAGGTAAGTAAATGTTATGGAATTGTAAACGAAGATGTGAAAAAAAGATTTAAAATCTCAGCCAAATAGGATAAAGTGCTGGCTATCACCAGCGCTCACGTTTAATAGCCAAGGTATCGGAATGGACAGATGTTAAAACATCCACTTAAGTCCGTTGTCTACACTAAATAAGAATTTTCTGATAGGCACTATGGGTTCGGGATCGTAAGTGCTTGTAAAAGTTGTGGTAAATGAGAGCTTTTCTGTAAATTGAAATGCAAGGGAAAAATCATTACTATACCTTTGCCTCCACAAGTTGCTTATATGATCGTAGCCCACCTGATAATAATTTGTAAAGGAAAAAGTCACGGTTTCATTAAAGTTTCCGCTTAAAGCAATGTAGTTCGAGGATTTCGGCAGGGTTCTTTCTACTGCACCGCTTTCTGACTCCCATCCTTCATATTCCACCATGATTCCAGAGCCTGCCGCCAAACGGAATCTCCCACTATCCAGGAACTCATATCGTCCTCCCACTCCTGTAAGCAAGCGGTTATTCAGCCCCCGCCCTGCATCATACTGCCACTGATTAAACTGTTCCATAGAAAAGCTGTTTTGATAGAAAAAGTGATTTCTGTAATGTAGGTAACCATTACTAATAAAGGCATCTCCACCCAAAGCATTATACGACAAATCACCAATTACTATGTAGGCTGTCACCTTCTTTAATAATGCTATGTTAGACTTTATACCAAACTGTGTGAAAATAGAGGAGGAATCTGGGGTAGAGCTTCTGTTGTTCATACTGAATCGAAAATCTAGTTGTCCCAACAGATCTTTATCAGTATTGGCTCTTTTTCTCACATTTTCAATATTGAGAATTTGCCCCTTGCTAAAGTTTAAAAAAGTAAATACCAGGAGTAAGCTGTAAAAAAATTTCATGAAGAACATTTATTAATACATAGTAATGAAGCGAAAACTCTGCAAAAGAGTTGTCGTTAATAAGGTTGGGCAAAGATAAAAAGTATATCTTTGCACCCCTCGTTGGAAAAGCTAACGAGCATACATAAAATTCAGTTAAGAAATTGAATTGTTCACATGGGGTTGACCGGTATTGACGGTAAGTGTGAATTGTGTATCAGCATGTCGGGTGGAGCGTATACATCCGCAAGTAATTTACGCAAACCATAATTGGCGAAAATACTTACGCCATGGCTGCCTAATCTCAGTTTAATTACAGAGATAAGGGCTTAATGGGTTGAGTCCCCACAAGGACTCCCCGGCCACATCCCTCAGCGCTTCGTTTTTCCGGGGCTGATCAAGGGGTGTCGACTAGGAGAAACTAGCAGCTATGATGCTATTAAATGGTTGTGAAACTCTAATAGATAAGCTCTGCACGAGGATTGTTACCTTCCATAGCAGAGACGAAAATTCAATTGGTAACTAAGCATGTAGAGGATGCATTGTTTCCTTATCCGGACGAGGGTTCGAATCCCTCCAACTCCACCATCGCCCCCCGTAGCTTTAGCGAAGGGGGGCTTTTTAATTTACCTGCGCAGTTTTTTCAAAGCTCATCGCTTTTAAGTACCAGGACTTCGGTGGAGAAGCTCCACATGTTCCTAACATAGCTTTATATGTATTGATTACTCCTCTTTATTTGTTTTAAACAGAAATACAATCATTATTAAATTTTCATTTCCATTCTAACTATATCTTTAGCATAAAAGTACATTATCCCCCATAGCTGCAGCATAGTAGAAATCAATCTGAAATTTTGAAAAATTAATTTACTTATGTAATTATATTCATTAATTTTGATCACAATCAAAGCTAAAAATATAAGATATGCAACATGTTTATCTAATTAGGTGCAACGATGAGAAAATTTATACGGGTTGTACAAGCGATTTAAAGAAAAGATTTAAACAGCACGAAGATGGGAAAGTCAAATTCACTTCAACCAGAAGACCTCTGAAATTAGAGCTATATCTTGCTTTTGAAAATCAATACAAAGCCTGGGCTTTTGGGAGATATTTAAAGTCAGGATCGGGGAAAGCTTTTGCTAATAAAAGGTTTTGTAGAATGAATGGCTGTCGATCGACTAGTAAATTAAAGATCAGGTTGAGAGTCATAAATGCAACAAAAAAGCCACCCCAAAATTAATCAGGATGGCTCAACCATTTAAACTACAACCGAAAAAATTATCTTTTCTTAATGCTTCACTTTTTCCAATTTTGGGTAATCAGTATATCCTTTATGACCCGGAGTATAGAAAGTGTCTTGGTCTGATGCTGCTAATTCTGCATTGGCTTCAAAGCGCTCTACCAAGTCCGGATTGGCAATATAAGGTACTCCAAAAGCTACCATATCTGCATCACCTGCTTCAATCACATCATTCCCTTTTTTCTGGTCAAATCCAGCATTAATAATAATGGTACCATTGTAAATAGGTCTGTACCTTTTAGCAATTTGAGTTTCTGCAAAATCTATATCCGATACATCATTGAATGGCTCTGATAAATGCAGATAGGCTAAATCATAGTCATTCAACTTCTCGATGATATAATCGAAAGTCGGAATGGTTTCTTCGTTCATTGTCATCCCAAAAATACCGTGCAGGGATGGGTTTAACCTTAAACCAATTCTGTTTTCTGGCATCACTTCTTTAATGGCATCAATGATTTCAAACAAAATCTTCGCTCTGTTTTCTTTAGAACCTCCATACTCATCAGTTCTTGTATTGGAGGTACTGCTGAAAAACTGATGCAACAAATATCCATTAGATGAGTGAATTTCTACCCCATCAAATCCGGCCTCCCAAGCATTTTTAGCTGCGTTTTTGAAGTCCTGAATGGTTTGCTTAATGTCTTCAATGGTCATCTCTTTTGGAGCAACTGTTTCTTTAAAGCCTTCAGAGGTATAAGATTTTGCTTCCGGATTAATGGCTGATGGAGCATGTGGTAAATCGCCATTATGAAAATCAGGGTGCGAAATACGGCCTACATGCCATAGTTGTATAAATATTTTACCACCAGTTTGATGCACTTTTTCTGTTACAGCCTTCCAGCCTTCTGTTTGCTCCTTTGAGTGTATACCAGGAGTGTTAATATAACCCACGGCCTTCTCGGAAACCTGAGAACCTTCAGTAATAATTAATCCGGCTGAGGCACGTTGCTGATAATAAACTCCCTGCATCTCTGCAGTAGGCACTTTGCCTGAATTATCTGCTCTGCTACGCGTCATGGGCGCCATCACTACTCTATTTTTTAATTGTAAATCTCCTAATTTGATCGGTGTCAATAATGCTTGTTTGTTACTCATCTGTGTTTTGTTTTTATAATTGATTTGATTGATATATCGATTAGTTAAGTTTTAATTAAACCTCAACCTTTATTCTTCTCCAAATGGAAAAAGATGGATGCCTTAAATAATCGACATTCATACTATTTCCTTAATTCTTCCAATAATTCGTTGATTTCATTCAGTTTCTGATCTGTTAGGGAAAATTGAATGTTTTCTACTGCTGCTTTTCCTTTCTTCATCACTTCAATTCCATCTGTTGAAAGCTGGATGTAAACCACTCTTTGATCCATTGTGCACCTGTCTTTTTTGGTAAAGCCTTTCTCACAAAGCTTATTGAGCAGTCGAGAAACGTTAGAACGGTCGTCAATCATTCGGTCTTTAATAATCTGCACGTTGGCTCTTCCCTCCTGCTGTCCATGAATGATTCGTAAAGCATTCAACTGCTGAAAAGAAAGGTCCAAAGGAGACAAAACCTTCGCAATTAGGTTTTCCAACCAGTTGGCTGAGTACAGCAGTTCTGCTATAAGTTTCTGGCTGTTGTCTCTAAATTGATGATTTAATGCTTTTTCAATGTTCATTTAAGATTATTTTTATTCCATGGATTTATATTCCATGGATTATATTACGAGAAAGTTTTAAACGGGTTGTGAGAAATTGAATAAAGTCATAGATTGGTAATTTATATTTTCTACTGTTTTTTCAAGGTAGGATAAGGTACAAAATCATTTTCACCGGGTACTTTAGGGAATTCCTGGTTGATCCAATCTTTCCTGGCCTTTTGCAATCTTTCTTTATCTGAGGAAACAAAATTCCAATTAATGTACCTTTCTTCTGCAAATGGTTCACCTCCAAAAATATAAACCGTTGTGTTTTCTCCTATTTCAAATTCACACAAGGTGCTGTCTTTCGCAATTAAGATTTGTTTCGGTTCATACTTGTTTCCTTCACTTTCTATAAACCCTTCCAAAATATATAAAGCACTCTCTCCAAAAAGGTCTTTGCCTACATCGACTTTCTGTCTTTTCTCACTCTTAATTTCAATAAAATACAAATTACTGTGGACAGGAACGGGAGATGTTTTACCGAAGGCTTTACCGGCAATTAATTTTATATGCAAGCCGTCTTCCTGCCATTGAGGAACTTGACTAGCCTCCACATGCGCGAAGGAAGGTTCCGATTCTTCCAAATCTTTGGGTAAAGCCACCCATATTTGTAAGCCATGCAGGCTTTTATCCGAATCTCTTAAATATTGAGGTGTTCTTTCTGAATGCACCACACCTTTCCCTGCTGTCATCCAGTTAACTGCCCCGGGCTTTATTTCCATTTCGGTTCCCATGCTATCTTTGTGCATGATGGCTCCTTCAAACAAGTAGGTAAGTGTTGACAAACCGATATGTGGATGTGGTGGAACGTCCAAATTTTCGTTGCCTTTCAATTTAGCAGGTCCCATATGATCTATGAAAACGAATGGTCCGACTGCCCTTTTTTGCCTGAATGGCAAGAGTCTGCCCACCATGAAATTACCAATATTAGCTGCTCTTTCTTCTATAATAAAAGAGATATTAGACATGTTATTTATTTTTTATACTCCAATGTCGTTTAGTTAAGCATAGTTTTAAACCTCATCCTATAATCCTTCTCCGAAAAGAGAAGGACAATTGTCTTAACTCAACGACATTGATCTACACACCCTAAATTAATTCAAAATTGGATAATATTAACATCAAATTATTCACCCTCCCAACCCCAGGGGGCTTTAGGTGTTTCAATTTCTTTCGTTAAATCAAATTCCACACTGATGGGTGTATTACTATTTACTCTTCGCAGATTATAAGTGAAAGTTGAGTCTGTTACGGTTACCCACCACACATTGCCCGCAGCATAAGGAATTAGGTCAGTGGTTTCCTGGTCTGCAGGGAAATACTGTAGATTTGCAAAGCCTGTATTCGTACTGGTACCACCATACATCGTCACTTTATCCGGGCTACCATCCTCATGCCGGTGATCGTGCTTCAGTTTAATCCTGTCCTCTTCAAGTGTGAAAACCCAGGTTCTAGATCTATTTTCTCCCACCACAAAAGGAATTTTCATCTGACTATTCGAACATGAAATTACATGCATTTTAAGCTCCTGGTCTTTAAAATCTTTCGGAACAGGATCAGTAATTATTTTTCCTGCAAAGGATTTGCCGCAATGCTTATTCAGCTCCTTCCAGAATTGCAGATGTGGCTCTTCATTTTTCTCCTGGGTGTGTTGCGTAAAAGCCAATGAGGTAAACAGATTTAATACGAGTAAAAATAAATATCTCAACATAATTAACACTTGGAAAAATGTGTTTTATAAATCAAAACTACCTATAATAGTTGGTTCACGATTCAATTTTTACCATTATTTCTCTTCTTACTTATCAGTGAAAAAGCGTTACGACTTAAACTATCGTTCATCTCTCTAATAACCAGATCCATGGTTTCAGAGGTTTCTTTCATTTTGTCAATTAAGTATCCAGGATCTTCATACTTCTTGAAAATTGAAATTAAACCTAACATACTACTCAGCGGTCCTCTTAATTTATGTGAAGTCTGAAAGGCATAATCAGCAAAATCATTTAAAAGCACCTCTTGACTTAACTCCAGCGATTTACGTTCTGTAATATCGTAGTTGACCGACATATATTTGTATACTTCACCGGCATGGTTTTTAATGGGACTGATGATCATATCAACCCAGAAATGATCCCCTTTTTTATTTGCATACTGTACATCGCCTCGCCATAATTCTCCCTTACTGATTTGCAGACCCACTTCATTCCAAAAATCTTCATCATGGTAACCTGTTTCCAACATTTTAATAGGTTGACCAATCAACTCATTTCTGCTATACCCGCTTACTTCACAAAAAAGATCATTCACTTCCTGCAACAGTCCATCTGTGCCTGAAATAGAAACCAAGGCAGCTTTATCTAAGGATTTTTGGATATTCTCTCGCTCTACTTCGGCCATAACCTTCTGATTTACATTTATGGCTGTAACTAATCTGCACTTCATTCCTTCATACTCCGTTTCATGAGAAAATATGTTTACATAAAACAATTCTCCGCTCTTGTTCAGGTGCATCCACTCACCGCTATCCCCAAATTTGCTTACTTCTGTACGCAAAGAATAATTTAATTTTTCATGTTCGGAAGAAGGTCTTAAATCATACAAAGTAAGATTTTTGAATTCGGTAGGAGAATAACCATATTGATAAGAAGCAGCCGTATTTGCCAGTAAAATTTTGAAGGTGTTGAGCTCATAAATCCACATTGGATTTGGATTGTTCTCAAACAATCTTTCAAAATCGTTTTTGATCATGAGCAGCGATTTGGTTCTTCTTTTTATCAAATAGAATAGTAGGAAAGCTGTAATTACGATAAAAACAATTCCTTTTAAAGAACCTACAAAAAAGAACAAGCCTGACGGAATTACCTCTGTATGTTCCAGGTATATAAGAAGTTGATCACTTAAAGTAATCCAGAAAAAACCAAGGATCAAATAAACTAAAGGGATAAACCAATTCTTTTCTGCTAATTTCATTTTCAATCGTTCGGTTGAGGTGTTTCAATTTACTAAATTCTTTTATAGAAAATAAGTAAACATAACTTAACTGTCTAAATCCGTTCCCTTAAGTGAATAAAACTCTGATTTAAATATTGGCTACAAATAAGCTCATTTATTGAACAGAATTTCTCAGCTTTGAGAACAAAATTCTATATTTGCAAAAAATTAAAAGCATGGCAAAACAAGCAAAACACCCAAAAGATACTTATACCATTATGACCGAATTGGTGTTGCCTAATGATACCAATCCTCTTAATAATTTAATGGGGGGACGTCTAATGCACTGGATGGATATCGTTTCTGCTATAGCTGCACAAAAGCATTGTAACCGAATAGTAGTAACTGCATCAGTAGATAACATCTCTTTTCAGCATCCCATAGCTTTGGGTGATGTGGTCACACTAGAAGCTAAGGTGACTAGAGCTTTTAGCTCTTCTTTAGAGGTTCATATAGTTGTAAAAGGAGAAAATATCCCAACCGGAAAAAAATACCCCTCCAATTCTGCATTTTTCACATTTGTGGCAGTAGATCAGGGCGGGAGACCTATTGATGTGCCTGAATTAGTACCTGAAACTGAAGAGGAACAAGAATTATTTGATGGGGCATTAAGAAGAAGACAATTGCGTTTGGTTTTAGCCAAAAGGATGAATCCGGAAGATGCTACTGAATTAAAGTCAATTTTTAAAATAGATCAGTAATGAAGGTAGCCAATGAATATTTGCCATTTCTATTTGAAGGAGATGTCCTTTACACAATAAAGGAAGAAGGAGACGCTAATACCTACCAAGCAGTTCCCGAGGAAAAACCACCAATTGAAGCATTGGAACCTAAGGAAACTATGCAGAAACCGATGCCAACTCAACAAACAGGCTCTAAACCTGTACTAGTTTTAGTGGATAATGAATTTACTGAAGCAGAGAAAGAAACATTACTAAAACTACTGACTGCTATTCAAGTGAAGGAGCAACATTTTGAAATAATTAAGGAGCATCCTGAAAACATAAAGTCGCTTTCCAGCCTAAAGTTGTTTCTATCATTCCATAAGGACTTCGTAAAAAGTGAAATTTATGAAATTCATCATTTAAATACCACCAGGGTTATTTATGCTCATAACTTAAATGCGTTAAATAAAGATGCTAAAAAGAAAGTTCAACTATGGAATCTACTTAAGACTATTGTGAAGTAATTTTAAGCCAATAATTTAAGGTTATTAAATGCTAGAAAATTAGGGAATAACGCTGTTTACAGTTCATTATATCATTTATTAATGTACAAACATCTATTTTTAATAAATTTTGATTAAATATTTCATGTTCTTTATATTAATCAATGTATCTTAGAATTTTAATATTTAATTACTTTAAAAATATATGTCAACAGAAACTATTAACATCAGTAAGCAGGAAGGAAGTAACAACCTTTATTTAACTGATAATGAAGGCCATAGTGGTAAAGACAATATCACTACTAATGTAAATCCTGGCGATACCGTTATCTGGAAGCTTGTTCCCGATGGAGGGATAGATCAAATCACGGGAATTACCGCAAAGCAAGGTAGTCAGGATATTTTTTCAGTGGATCCTGCACCTGTAAATCCAAATGATCCAGCTTCTGACTGGACAGGTACTATAAGCCCAGATGCAACAGGTTCTGAATCTTATAGTATTGGGTATAAAATCGGAAATGATCCTTATGTGGATGATCCTAAATTGAAAATTAATACTTAATGTGGTCACATTTAGTAAAAATGAGAATAAAAATAGTCCTGACATCGGGACTACTTTTATACTTAATTTCTGCTTATGGTCAAAATCAAAATGTAGCCGATAGCCTTAAAACAATTCTTGAAAAGCATAAAAAAAATGACACTATAAAGTTAGAGTTATTGCGTGAGATTGCCCTTAATGAAAGAAATTCTAACAAAGCAATTGATTACTCTGAAAAATTAATACAATTATCTACACAACTTAACCATCTTATTTATCTTCACAGGGGACATCTTCAAAAAGGACAAGCATTAAGAGAAAAAGGGGAATTAGCGAAAGCTATTAATTCTCTATTTAAAGCTGCTAAAGCAGCTGAAAAAGCCAATTATCTAGCAGGAGTTGCTGGCGCATATGCAGCACTTGCAGATTCTTATTCTGTAAATAGTGACTATAAAAACTCAGCTCTATATTATAAAAAAGCTATTTCAATTTTACGTCAAGAGCAAGATTCAATCACTTTAGCTACTGCTTTATTAAATGCTGGTGATGGATATCTAAATGCTGGGGAACTAGACTCTGCTCTTCTTTATTTCGAAGAATCAGGAAAAATATTTCAAAAAGTAGACTATTTAATAGGCACTGCCTACAATCTAGGTAATATGGGAATGGTGCTTGCCATAAAAGGTGAACACCAGATCGCTAAGGATAAAATGGATTCAGCCAGCGCTATTTTGAAAGACATGGGAGATTTTTATCCCATAGCCGTATATGATCTTTACATTGCTGATATTTACAAAGAAAATAATGATTTAGAACGTGCAATAGATTATGCAGAACATAGCCTGAAAGTATCCAAGGAATATTCATTGAAAGAGCAAATTGGAGATGCAAATCTTAAACTAGCTGCGTTGTATGAATCTGCCAATAATATCAATAAAGCCTATTTTCATCAAAGCCAGTACTTAATTTACAGAGACAGCATTAATAATGACGAGAAAATACGTGAGATAGCAGATTTAAGAACTGAATATGAGGTGAGTCAGCGGGAGAATGAAATTCAACTGTTAAAGACGGAGCAAAAAAACCAATATATCATTTTTATCTCCATGGCTATCATTATTTTGCTTTTGGGGATCTTAAGCTTTCTCTATTATAGAAATAGCAGAAGGAAACAAATGCTTAATTTAATTTTAAACGAAAGAAAAGAAGAAGCAGAAGCACAGCGGGATCAGATGGAAGCTATTAATGAAACCAGGGAAAAATTTGTTTCTATTGTAGCGCATGATTTAATGGGACCTGTTAATTCCTTTAAGGGCCTGGCTACCATTATGGGGATGAGCATTGAAGCGGATGACAAAAAAGATCTTAAGCATATTCATTCCTTATTTACTACAAACATCAACAATTTATCTACCCTTCTTAGTAATCTACTAGACTGGTCGGTTACTCAGCAAGGAGCAATTCCTTATAATCCGGAGGAACTCAGCTTTACAATCATTGCAGACGAACTAATTGAATTATTTTCTAATATGGCTGAAGCCAAGAAGATAAAATTGCAAGCTGAAATCGAGAAGAAACTTTCTCTATGGGCAGATAGTAACAGCTTAAAAACAATACTTAGAAACCTGGTGAGTAATTCACTGAAGTTTACCAACGAAAATGGAAGCATTAAGCTTTTCGCTAAAAAAGTGAATGATGTAGTACAAATAAAGATTTCTGATACGGGAATAGGGATACCACAAGAAAAACTTAAAGCATTAACAGAGAAATATGAATTTAAGAGAAGTCAGGGAACCAAGGGAGAAAGTGGTATCGGACTAGGCCTACAACTAGTGAATGAGTTTGTAATTATGAATAAAGGACGGCTAGATATTGAAAGCGAAATGGGTAAGGGATCAACTTTCAATATCTATTTACCAGCAAGCAGGCCAACGCAATAGCTAACAACCTCTTCAAAATTCCTAAAAGCATAACATCTTTGCTATCAAGCATGAATCAGAAAGCCCTGAAATCTTTACACAGTTTTTGATGTCTTGCACAGCTTGAAATAAATATCTGCAAATAATTTCTTTAGCTCCCATCCTCTCGAACTATCAAATCAACAGAAAATCACATTAATTTATAAAATGATTTGGTTTACAATATAAACTTAATTACATTTGCTCAAGATCAAGTACTAAGGTGTTACTTGAATTGATTCATCAGAAAAAATGTAGAAATGAAAAATGAAGAATTAGAGGTAAACGAAAGTCTGAATATTATTTCAGAAATGGTCAATGCCAGCAAGCATAATCTTGCAGAAGATAGCATCATATATTTGATGTGGGGATATGGAGTAGCCATTTCAGCTCTTTTACATTATGTGTTGCATTTTTACATCGGCCTAAATTATGCTCACTATGTATGGTTCACTATGCCAGTTTTAGGGATTATTAATTTCATATATTTCGCAAAAAAAGAAAAGAGGAAAAGAGTAAACACCTACATCAACAGATCCATGGCGTACGTTTGGCTGGGATTTTTACTTTGTATCCTTTCCTTACTTGCCATCAGTTCGCAATTAAACTGGTCCGGAGTATATCCGGTATTTATGCTCTTCTACGGAATGGCTACTATTTCTTCAGGTGGAATTTTAAAGTTTAAACCACTTTTAATTGGTGGTGCTATGAGCATCATAATTGGAATCTTCGCAGCTTATTTTGCTTTTGAATACCAACTTTTGCTCCTTAGTCTGGCCATTATCTGTAGCTTTGTAATTCCAGGCCACCTCTTAAGAAATACTAAATAAAAGTGATGTTTGCTCCTTTAAACCCTCTACTCCATTCACAATTACGATTGGCCATTATGAGCTTACTCATGAATGTAGAAGAAGCAGATTTCAACTATATTAAGGAAAAGACTGACTCTACCGCTGGCAATTTGAGTGTCCAAGTGAATAAACTTAAAGACGCTGGATATATTGAAGTTAAAAAAAGTTTTAGGGATAATTACCCTCTCACTACCTGTAAAATTACCAAGGACGGAATTAATGCCTTTGAGGACTATCTTAATGCGCTAAGGTCTTACATTAAACCTAACTAAAAAAACACATAACTAGATACCAGGCTGCAAATCAGCCTTTTTTAATACCTATTTACTTTATAATCTAAACTACTTTATTATGAAAACTTTGAGAAAAGAAATTATTTTATTTACAGTATTCATTTGGGCAACCATTGGCTCAATAGCAGCACAAAATGCAGGTGAAATAAGCTATAAGGCATATCTCACAAATAGTGAGGCATTGTGGAAACAAGCCATTGTAAAAGCAAATGACCCATGGCAGAAAGCACTTGCTCATTATGGGCTGCTAAGTACAACAATGGCAACTCAAAATGAAGACTTGTTTGATGATTATGTGGATTCAACCATTGAATTATTGGAGGAATTAGAAGAAGGTGCAAACCACAAAGCTGAAGCGCTCGCATTGAGATCCTCTGTGTACGGATTTATTATGGGGTTCTCTCCCTGGAAAGGAATGTTTTACGGTCCGAAAAGCTCTAGTGCTATTAACGAAGCCTTAGAGGTAAATAAATCATCAGGTATTGTATTGATGGTGGAAGGTAGTTCTTTGTTCTATACTCCTGAAAGCTTTGGAGGAGATAAAGTACAAGCTGAAAAAGTGCTAGAAAAAAGTGTTAAATCGTTCGAAGCCGCAGGTGACACAAGCAAAAACTGGCTATACTTAAATACGCTTGCTTCCCTGGGTAAGGTCTATGAATCCAATGGCAAAAAAGAGAAGGCAATTGCAACCTATCAAAAAGCGCTAGCGACGGAACCGGAATTTACATGGGTGTCCAAAGTTTTACTCCCAAAAGCTCAGAAGTAAAAAAGAACTACTAATTATGAGATACGTTTTCACTATACTACTTTTATGGGCCGGATTAAGTTCCGGCCATTCACAGGCAATATTAAAGGGATTTGTAAAGGACGCAGCTACAGTTGAAATTACCTGGAGCACATGTGCTGGTTTCCTCTGACATCAATAAAAGCACAGTAACAAATGAAGAAGGAAGCTTTCAACTGAAAAACATTCAAGTGCGGGATACCTTGATAATATCTTTTACTGGCTATAAGGAAAAAATCATTTACACTAATCCTGAGATGGCTCTGCTTGAAATTTCTTTAGAAAGAAAGGCAATTAAGCTTAAAGAAGTATCAGTGAAATCCTCTATACTGGGAGCGGAAAACTTCTCTTTCAGTAAATTAACGCCCATTGATATTTACCAAAACCCGATTGCCAAAGCAGATGCACTTGTGGCCGTGAATACCAATGTGTCCTCCACTACTACAGATGAAAACGCTGCTGTATCATTTAGAGGTGCTTCACCAAATCAAACTGGCTATTTTTTGAATGGGGTTCCGCTTAAGAGTCCTGTAAAATATGCCCAGTTAACCAATACTGGTACTCTCAGTATTTTCAATACCGATTTCCTTAAAAAGGTGACTGTATTTCCTGGTAATCCTCCAATTGAATACGGCCAGTCAACATCCGGAACAATAGTGCTTGAAACAGCCGATAGGTTTCCGGAGTATTGGCAACAGACTGCTAGTATTTCTATGGCAAGTATTGGCTATTCTGGTAGAGGTAGCATAGGGAAAAATTCGTTTTTAGGCGCATTTGCCAATTATCAATTCGATGATATGCTTAAAGCGGTAAACCCTTCAAATTTTGAGAATATTAATGCCTTCAGTTCTTTAGATGCGGGAGTTTTATTTAGCACTCATCAGAAATGGGGGTCGTTAAAACTATATCAGTATGGCCTAAAAGACAATTATAATTTCCAATTCCAACATCCGAGCTTTCAAAGTGGATTTTTGCAGAATGCCATCAGAAGCATTTCCACTCTTCAATGGATTCAGGAATTTTCAAATGTGCAGGTAACTGCCGTTTTAGGAAACTCCTATACCTCTAACAAATTCAACTTTGGAAACCTCAATTACACTGAAAAAAACAACGATCCTTATGGAGCACTACATTTCAGCTGGCTTAAAGATGATAATCTGCTAAAAACAGGATATTCCTATTGGCTTCAAAAAAAAGCACTGGACGGAGAATTTCCTGCATTTGATTTTGCAATGTCACCAGAGCACCCATCTATCGCATACTCAGGCACCAATGAGGTGGCTATCCATGAATCATATGCTTTTTATCGTAAAAAATGGCACAAGCATTCTTTAGGCACAGGGTTAAGAGTAGGCGCTAGTGCTCAAATAAATAAAAATCTGTATAGTTATCAATTAAATTACCTTTATAAACCCATCACTCAATTACAAATAAAAGCAGGGATAGGTAGATATTACCAAGTCAGAAACACGGAAAGCAATCAATATATTTTTACACACCAGAGCGGAATCGATTTAAGCTACTCTATATCTCAACTAGCTATTGAGCAAAGCTTCTATTATAACTTTAATGGTACTTTTGAAAACATTAAAGGTTCCGAAACGATGCTTACCTTCCAGCCTGGTTCAAAGTTACAGGTAGATCAGTCTGTTTCCTTCATCAGTAGAGCAGATAGCGAAATACAGTGGTTCTCAAGATCAATGATCAATTACAAACCCTTTCAGGGCTGGGCATTTAACGCCACATATCAAACCTTTAAAGGTAATGTAATAGATCTTATTACTACTGCATCATTTAATAATGATCTCAAGGTATATCAACCTGCAGATCCCACAAATCAACTGTATTTGAACCCTTATGCAAACTTTTCATTGAGTATAAACAAATTATTCATGTTAAATGAATATGTAAATGGGGTATTTTTTGTAACAGTAGCAAATCTCTTCAATAAAAATAACACTCTCAATATCAGCTATGATTATGACTATAGTTCATATACATCAAACTTCTTAACGAGAAGAAGTATTTATGCTGGTTTTGTGATCAATTTTATTGGTCGGAATCAATAGTATATTAATAGTGAAAATGAAACCATCAATTTTGTTCTGATGAGTAACTAAATGTCTATTCTTTTAGTCAATGGATTTTTACCAAGACCTTACTAAGTATTATCTAAGCACATAGCCTTACGTCATATTTCTTAAAGTTTAATCCTATATTACTAAATGTTTAAGTTCATGACTATTGTTAATTTTTAACATTTTTTGATCATGTATCACATCTAATTTTGATGGTATCAAACACCTTAAAAATTAGAAAACATGAAAAAAAGATTTACCCTTTTTACGTTCAGGACTTTACTCCTGATTGCGCCTCTTTGCCTGACGTTGCTAAATATACAGCAGCTTAAGGCACAGTCCACCGATGCAACCATTAGTGGAAATGTAAGTAGTGCAGAAACAGGAGAGCTCCCCGGAGCTACAGTTCAATTAAGAAATGAATCTACCGGTTTTGAAACTGCTACAATTACTGAAGTAGATGGCGAATTTCAATTCAGACAATTACCATTAGGTGGCCCATATACTTTCACAGTAAGCTTTATTGGCTATCAAACGCAAGTCAAAACTGATATTAATCTTAACCAAGGCGACAAAGTAAATTTATCAATAAAAATGACAACTTCTGCTGAGCAATTAGAGGAGGTTGTTGTAAGTGCTGACAATTTAGGGAAAAGGGTTGACCGAGTAGGTTCAGGTATCGCTATCAACGCAAAAGAAATGAAAAATTTACCCAATGAGGGCAGAAATTTTTCCAATTTAGCTGCATTATCCCCATTGCAAGGTGGCGGTTCTATCAACTTAGGGGGACAAAGAAGAACCTCCACCAACGTAACGGTAGATGGTGTAAATGCCAGAAACCAATTAACTGCAGGAGAAATAGGTCGAGGCCCCTACACCATTTCTATGGAGGCCATTCGTGAATTTGAAGTAGTAACCAATTCGTATGATGTTACACAAGGCAGACAAGCCGGAGGCGCATTAAATGCAGTTACTAAAACGGGAACCAATACTTTTGAAGGCTCTGCATTTGTTTATCATAGAAATGACGCTCTATCAAGCAACCTGGATATTAGAGGAAACGAAAGAACTCAAGATTTCTACAACTACCAGTGGGGTTTCAGTTTAGGAGGTCCTATTATTAAAGATAAAATTCACTTTTTTGTAGCTTATGACCGACAAGATGCGGGCGAACCTGAATTTATTGCGGATATCAATAATGAAGGTGATGAAAGAAGATTAGGTATCAGAAAAGACACTTTAGATAAAGCTATCTCTGTCGCTAGAAATCTTTATGGAGTAGGTGACGATCAACAGGTGGGCCAGTTCGACAGAACTACAGTAGCCAATACTTTATTTACCAGAATTGACTGGCAGTTGAATGATAGGAACAGATTAACTATTAGAAATAACTATACTGATTGGAACAACCCATTAAGTGTAAACGATAACTCTAACATAAATTTAGCCGAAACATGGGGTGATTTCTCTTCAAGAGAAAATAGCTTGCTATTCTCTTTGCGCTCAGCTTTAAACCCTACATTGACAAATGAGTTAAAACTACAACTCCAAAATGCAGAAAGAGAATTTGTGCCAAGTAGTCAGCTCCCAAGAGCTAATATTCCAAGAGCCATTGTACAATTGACCAGCCCCTTCCCTACTGAAAGCAATCCTAACGCAACACAATCCAGAACCTTTCAGTTTGGAGGACAAAGATTTACGCCAGAGACAAATTTAGAGCAGCAAGTCCACCTGGTAAATACCACTTATCTTTCAAGTGGCAAATACAATTTTTCTTTTGGTACGGATAATATGATCACTTACTTAGAAACACTTCTTTCTAACGAACAAAACGGTAGATTTTTCTTTGACAATATGCAAGATTTTGAAAACCGAATACCCTCAAGATATGTGCGAGAAGTACCAACGCAAGGTTTGCCAATTGTTAAGCAAACAGTTATGGATTTATCTTTATTTGGACAAGTTGAATTTGAAATGTTGAAAAATTTCAGAACTACCTTTGGCTTACGTTATGATGCTACTATTTTCATGGATGCAGCGCAATACAATCCTACCGTTGACCAGGAATTAGGAATCAGAACAGATAACAAACCTGCTGATTTTGGTAATTTGCAACCAAGATTCCAGGCAATTTGGAACGTAAAAGGTGAAAATGAGCATATCATTAAATTTGGTGGTGGATTATTCTCTTCGCAGCCCCACTATTACGCTCAGGTTAATAATATCCAAAATAGCGGTCAAATGTTGGCAGCAGTTGATGTGCGTGATCCTAACTTAATTCCTTCCCCAGATTTTAACAGCTACAGGGAAGATCCTTCTACAGCACCAGGAATTCCTGAAGGAGCTGAAGTTGGGATTGCAACCATCAATGCAGTAAGTGAAGATTTTAAAGTACCTAATACTTTTAAAGCGAATATTTCTTATAACAGATTCTTGGGAGATAGATTGAGAATAGGCATTAATGGTTTGTTTAGTAGAACGTACAACAATTACGTCTATCAAGAAACCAACTTAGTTGATCAGCCTTACTTTACATTAAGTAACGAAAATAACAGAGGGGTTTTTGTTCCTGCAAATACTATTGGCGCAAATGGACAAGCTGACTGGCTGGATTCCAGAAAATCAATGGATGTTGGAAGAACACTATTATTGACTTCTGACGGAGAACTAACTCAGTTTGCTGCGGTAATTGATGCCTCCTTAAGAATTGGTAAAGATGGTAATATTAATGTGAGCTACACAAGAAACGATGCGCAGGATAATTCTTCGTACAATTGCTGTGTAGCAAACACCTCAACGTTTTTACCAGTTGTTGATGATCCACGAGCTTTAAGTTCAGGCTATTCTGATAATCACTTTACTGATAAATTAGTTGTAAATGGTATATCTCCTACTTTTTGGGGATTTAACGTTGGATTTACATTTTCTGGCATTGGAGGCTCACGTTATTCATTTTTAGTTTCGAACGGCAGTGTAAATGGTGATTTTAACCTTAGAAATGATTTAGCTTTCGTTTTTGATCCCAATGATCCAAATGCTCCAGAGAATATTAGAGAAGGTATGCAAGGTCTGCTCGATGATCCGGAAACTTCACAAAGCGTGAAAGACTACATCAATAATAACCTGGGAAAGGTAGCAGAAAGAAACGGCGGAGTAAATCCATTTTTCTCTCTTCTTGACTTACGAATGCTAAAGAAAATCAACATTGGCAACAGGCATAACTTCGAATTATCAGCAGACATTTTCAATGTGGCCAACTTACTAAATTCTGAATGGGGAAATGACAATAATTTTGGAAATAGAAACCTTTTGAGAATAACAGGATTTGATCAGGCTGATCAAAATTACACATACAATGTGGAAAGTAATGTGGGTACTTTACCTATTAATGGAACGCCTTGGCGTATACAGGTGGGGTTGAGATATTCGTTTTAATGTTTTTGTTTTTCATTCAAACTCAATCAGCAATTTTATTAAGTTAAACTTTTTACACACCTCACCCCCTTATCGTTCGCAGGTGGAGGTTGTAAATTGTCCTAACCTGATAGAATTACACCAAAACAAAAGGGAACATAATCTTAATGTTCCCTTAACTTTTTACTCATCGTTAATCAATACATTTATCATATGAAAAGTATCACAATTTTCTACTTACTGCTTTTGTGCTTTTATTCATCCTACGCACAGGATAAGCAAAAAAGACATGTTATTTTAATTTCAATCGATGGATTAAGACCAGATTTCTATCTAGATAAAAAATGGCCAGCTCCCATTATTCAGCATATGGCACAAATGGGTAGCCATGCACAAGCAGTCAAAGGAGTTTTTCCTTCTGTAACTTATCCCTCTCACACTACTTTAGTTACTGGCCACTCTCCTGCCAATCACGGTATTTATTATAATGCACCATTTGAGCCCAAAGGTTCTACCGGTAGATGGTATTGGGAATATGACAGTATTCAAACGCCTACCTTGTTCTCATTGGTTAAAGAAGCGGGACAAACAAGTGCAGCTATTTCATGGCCGGTTACAGTAGGTGCCCCTATCGATTACAATTTGCCCGAGGTCTGGTCATTAGATGAAAGCGAAGACCGGTTTGCCCCTTTGCGTAAATCGGCAACTCCGAAGGGATTTGTAGAGGAGGTGGAATTGAATGCCCTAGGCAAAATTAATAATACCAATTATGGCAATGATGGTTACTTCGCCCGGGAACAAAAATTTGCCGCTGCTGCATCATATATCTTTGAGAAATACCAACCTAATTTACTTGCTGTTCACTTGATTGCTGCCGATCATTTTCAGCATACTGATGGTAGGGAAGGCTATATGGTAGAAAGAGCGATTAGTGCTGTGGATGTTGCCATAGGCCAGATTTTGGAAACTGTTGAAAGGTTGGGAATGATGGAGCAAACTACCATCATTATAACGGGTGATCATGGTTTTGTAGATATTCATTCAGTGCTATCTCCTAATGTTTGGCTAAAAGAAGCAGGATTAATTAGTAGAGAAGAAAAAGGAGCTGAATTTAAAGCCAAATTCCACACCTCAGGTGCTGCCGCTTTTTTGCATCTGAACAATCCTAAGGAAAAAAAGGCAGTAGCTCAGGTGAATCAAATTTTAAATGACCTAC
This sequence comes from uncultured Cytophagales bacterium, assembly GCA_963803685.1. GTDB lineage: Bacteria > Bacteroidota > Bacteroidia > Cytophagales > Cyclobacteriaceae > Marivirga. The sequence continues at coordinate 2,995,706 of CAWDNW010000001.1, read as the reverse complement.
CAGCTAATTATAGAAAACTATTCAGGATATTAGACAAAAAACAACTGGAAGCAATTGGGGCAGATCCTAATGCCTATATGGGATTGGCACCTATTGAGGGAATCGCCATGAGTTCGTCTGCAAGTGGAGAAGCCTTAAAACCAAGCAGTGGTGGAACACATGGTTTCTATCCGGATACAAATAATATTTACACAGGGTTTGTGGCCTTTGGTGCAGAAATTAAAGAAGGAGCTGTTTTAAAGGAAATGTCATTAGTAGATGTTGCTCCACTCATTATTCAGCTTCTGAATCTACCTGAAACAGAAACTGAAGGTATTTTATATCCGGGAATTCTTAAATAGCAAAATATGGATTATCAGTCAGTGCATTTCAATCTTTATGATCACCTTACTCGTTCCAACAAGTACAAGGAATCGTTGGATGATAGAGTGAGCAGTCTTGAATTAAGGAAAGGAGACTATGTGTATAAGCCATCTGAAGAATTATATACAGCCTATGAAGTAGTGAAGGGCTCATTAAAAATAGGAAGTTACGCCAAAGATGGCACAGAATGCACTTTCGAAATTCTGAAACCTGGTGATGTTTTTGGCAATCTACACTATCTGAATGGCAATTTTCAGGAATTTTCAAAGTGTTTATCCAATGTAGAATTACGATTATATGACCTGGTATTTTACAAGAGAATAGTTGTTGAAGACCACAATATTTCTGAATGGTTCAATCAATATATTGTGAGAAGATGGTGCAGGTCCGAAACCCGATTCTTTACAATCATTTCTGAAGACATACTAACAAGAGTACAAAGACTCTATCGCGAATTCAACATTGAAATATTGGATGCCAGGGGTAAATCAGTAAACATCTTCGAGACGCTGACCCAAAAGGATATTGCGGACTTAACTGGTGCTACCAGACAAAGTATTGCACAGGTTTTTAAAAGAATTCAGAAAAACCCTGACTTACTCTATGCCAAAATGGATCCGGTTAAATTGCCGTAAAAAAAACTCAAACAAAAAAAAGGCTTGTTTTAACTTAAAAACAAGCCTTTTCTATTTTAATATATCACAACTTTAAAGAAATTAACTTCCGTAAATTTCCTTTAGTTTAGTCTGGAGCTTTTCCCCTCTTAAGTTTTTGTCTACAATTTTACCATCCGGGCCAATTAGTAATGAAAAAGGAATGCCGCTTATTTTATACTCTTTCACAATCGGCGACTGCCAATATTTTAATTCAGAAACCTGAGTCCAGGCAAGGTTATCATCTTCTATGGCTTTTAACCAATCTTCTCTTTTTCTATCTAGTGAAACGCCTAAAATCTCAAAGCCATCATCTTTGTATTTGTTATAAGCTTCAACAATATTAGGATTTTCTTGCCGACAAGGTTTACACCATGCTGCCCAAAAATCAACCAATACATAACCTCCACGATAATCACTCAAAGAGACGGTATCTCCTTCAGGGGTAGGCATAGAAAAATCAGGAGCCTCTACTCCTACTGCTAGTTTGGCCAAATCATCTATTTGCGATTTGTAAAAAGTGACCATTTCCGAATCAGGGTGCTCCTCATGTAGCTTGTTGGCTACGGACTGCATAAATTGAAAATCATCATTGGGATTAAAGAAATTCATAGCCTGAATAACAGCAATAGATGGCAGCATTGCCTCCACCTTTGCTTTTATTTGCTCTTTTTTCTTTTCTTGCATCAATAAGAAATCATCCTGAATATTCTTCATGGCTTCTTCATTCTGCGCATTTCTGGCTTTAATGAAGTCCTCATTAATTTTCTGCACTTCGTCACCTTGTGCCTTCATCATATCCTGAATGGCCTGCATATTTTCAACATCCTTTGAACCAGTGATCTCCAGTTTGCCATCTTTTGAGGATCCATCAGCTACAACATTTAAATCATCTTTGTTGATTATTAAAGTAGCTAACTGCGTATTATAAAAGTTAATTTGATAATATTCTGCTGTAGGACTTGTAACTTCCACTTCGAAATTGTTTTTTTCATCCAAACTTAAAGTGTCTATCACTTCCCGGTTACCACCCGTTAACTTGGCAAGAGTTATTATTCCATCTGCTTTAGGGTTTTCTACAGTTCCAGATATGGAGACTGATCCATTTTCCTCTTTACTATCGCATCCATAAACCAATACAATGGCTATTAATGCTATCAATCCTCTTTTTAACATGTTATTCATTTTTAGTCTAAAGTCTCTTTTAATAATTGGTTAGCAATTTTAGGGTCTGCTTTGCCTTTGCTGCGTTTCATTACCTCTCCCATAAAAAGGCCCAGCAAACCTTTTTTACCAGATCTATACTCTTTTACTTTCGCTTGCATTTCATTAAGCACCTCATCAATAATTGGTTGAATGCTATCTGTAGAACTTTCCTGCATCAGATTCTCCTCTTTAGCAATTGACAATGCACTTCTAGTAGGATTACGTAACATTTCAGGAAATATTTTCTGTGCTGCTACTGAGTTACTGATTTTATTTTCATCAACCATATTAACTAACGCAGCTAAATTCTGAGGAATAATGGCAAAATCTTCCATTTGCGTAGACGAATCATTCAAATAAGATTTAACTGTGCCCATCATCCAGTTGGAAGCCAGCTTATAGTTCTTCACTTCTTTGCAAAGTACATCAAAATACATCGCTATTTCCTTGCTATCTGTTAAAACTTGTGCATCGTACTCAGGTAATCCATATTCAACAGTGAACTTCTGAACCAACTCTCTGGGCAATGCTGGCATACTCTCCCTTATACGGGAAATCCAGGCCTCATTTACTATCAAAGGACATAAATCAGGTTCAGGAAAATACCTGTAATCATTCAAATCTTCTTTAGTTCTTAAACTTGAGGTGGTGCCAGTTGCAGCATCAAAATCTCTTGTCTCAGATGATATTTTTTCTCCTTTTTCAATTAGTAAAATTTGCCTCTCAACCTCATGATCAATGGCTCTTTTCACGTTTCGAATGGAATTCATATTTTTTACTTCAACCTTGCTACCATACTCCTTTGCGTCATTCAGCATCACAGATACATTCGCATCACATCTGAAAGATCCCTCTTCCATATTGCCATCACAAATTTCCAGGTATCGAACTAACTTTCTTATTTCCGTGACAAAAGCATGTGCTTCATCAGAGGTTCTCATATCGGGCTCCGATACTATTTCAATCAAAGGAACTCCTGATCGGTTAAAGTCTACCAAAGTTTCAGTTTCTCCCTCCAGGTGAATAGACTTACCGGCATCTTCCTCCATGTGAATGCGGGTAAGTTTGATAGGTTTTTCTTCTGTAGCACCAATTGGTTTAATCCAAACATGTCCATTGGTGCAAATAGGCGCCTTATCTTGAGTAACCTGATATCCTTTAGGAGAATCAGGATAAAAATAGTTCTTTCTTGCAAAAATGTTTTCCTCAGTAATGTCGCAGTCGCAAGCCAAACCCATTTTAATTGCAAAATCAACTACTTTTTTGTTGGCCTTGGGCAAAGTGCCCGGATGAGCCAAAGTAATCACACTGATATTTGAATTGGGAGCACTACCAAATGCTATAGAATCGGAAGAGAATATTTTACTTTCCGTCAGAAGTTGTGCATGTACTTCCAGACCAATTACTACAGTATATTTATCTCTTATAGTTGAATCTAACATAAGTTACAATATCTCTGTCATCATTTTGTTAGCCTGACTCACAACTTCTGGTAAGCCTTCCAGTTTTTTACCTCCGGCAGTGGCAAAAAAAGCTTGCCCTCCACCACCTCCTTGTATATTTTTGGCTAATTCTCTAACAATATTTCCAGCATTCAACTTTTTAGACTCCACCAACTCTTCTGAAACCACTACCGATATTTGTGGCTTACCATCAATCTCGCAAGCCAAAACGGCAATTAATGGGCTTATTTCATTTTTTAATTCAAAGGACAGCTTTTTTAACGCATCGGCATTGGGTAATTGTATATGTTTAATAATGGTTGTTACACCATTTACCTGCAATAAACCTTCAATCAATTCTTCTTTTAACTGGCCGGATTGCTTCGATTGCTCTTTATCCAAAGCTTTCTGCAACTCACCTCTTTCTTTTATCAATTGCGATAAAGCCACTTTCAAATCAGATGGATTTTTCATTAGATCATTGATTTCTCGTAGGGTATTTTCCTGCTCCAACACATAATCTTCTGCCTTTTCAGCTGTGTAAGCTTCAATTCTCCTAATACCAGCCGCCACTGATGACTCTGCAACAATCTTAAACAGACCAATATTACCGGTAGCATTCACATGAACTCCCCCACAGAGTTCTACCGAGTAATTTGAATCAAAGGTAATTACCCTCACTGTGTCTCCATACTTCTCACCAAAAAGTGCCATTGCGCCATTTGCTTTAGCTTCCTCTATAGGAATATTCCTACCCTCCTGCTTCTGTATGTTCTCTCTTATTTTAGTATTCACTATTTTCTCCACCTTCAATAATTCATCAGAAGACATTTTTGAGAAATGGGAAAAATCGAAACGGAGAATCTTATCAGATACTAATGAGCCTTTCTGCTGTACATGCTCACCTAATACTTGTCTTAAAGCAGCATGCAATAAATGAGTAGCGGTGTGATTGTAAATAATTTGATTCCTTCTTTCTACGTCAACTTTTGCTATAATTATCCCCTCTAAATCTTTAGGGATTTTACTGACAAAGTGGACAATCAAATCATTCTCCTTTTTAGTATCTAAAACTTCAATTTTTTCATCTCCCACCTGCAAAGTTCCTGTGTCACCAACCTGACCACCGCTTTCTGCATAAAATGGAGTTTTATCCAGCACTATTTGAACCTGAGTTTTGTTCTTAGTTTTCACGCTTCTATACCGTAGTATTTTTGAACTTGTTTCCAAATGATCATAGCCTAGAAATTGTACTTCCGAACCGTCTTTTACGATTTCCCAATCACCAGTTTCCATTTTGGAAGCCGACTTGGAACGTGTCTTTTGTTTGGCCATCTCTTCATGAAAAGATTTTTCATCAACCTCCAGACCGTTTTCTTTGGCTATCAATGCTGTTAAGTCATAGGGAAATCCATAAGTATCGTATAATTCAAAGGCAATAGCCCCTGGAATCATTCTTTCATTCTTTGTACTTAATTCAGTTTTGATCACATCCAGCCTTTTCAACCCATTTTCTAAAGTTCTTAAGAAAGCGGTTTCTTCTTCTTTAATTACTTTTTCAACTAATTCCTGCTGAGCTGCTAATTCAGGGAAAACATTTTTAAATTGCTGAGAGAGAATTTTTACTAATTCAGACAGGAACGGTTCTTTCAGGTTCAGGAAAGTATAGCCATACCTAACTGCCCTTCTTAATATCCTTCTAATTACATAGCCTGCTTTATTGTTGGAAGGAAGCTGGCCATCTGATATAGACAAAGCAATAGCTCGAATGTGATCCACAATCACCCTGAAAGCAATATCTGTCTTTGATAACTCTCCATACCTTTTACCTGAAACCCTTTCCAGCTCATCTATTAAAGGAGTAAAAACGTCAGTATCGTAATTAGACTGCTTATTTTGAATAGCCATACAGAGCCTCTCAAAACCCATGCCCGTATCTACATGCTTAGCGGGTAAATTCTTTAAGCTACCATCAGCCAATCTGTTAAATTGTATAAACACTAAGTTCCAAATTTCCACCACTAAAGGATGATCATTATTCACCAGGTCTTTACCCGAGATCTGTTGTCTGTCTTTATCAGGTCTAAGATCAATGTGAACTTCTGAGCATGGTCCGCAAGGACCTGTTTCTCCCATTTCCCAGAAATTATCCTTTTTATTTCCATTGATGATTCTATCTTCCGTAATATATTGTTTCCAAATATCAAATGCCTCTTGATCGAAAGCTATATTTTCACCTTCATCACCCTCAAATACAGAAACATATAACCGATCCTTTGGAAGTTGATACACTTCTGTTAGCAATTCCCATGCCCAGGCAATGGCTTCCTTTTTAAAGTACCCGTTTTTATCGTTCTCAGGATCACCAAAAGACCAATTACCCAACATTTCAAACATAGTATGATGATAGGTATCGTGCCCCACCTCTTCTAAATCATTATGCTTTCCTGAAACACGCAAACATTTTTGCGTATCGGTCACTCTATTATTTTCTGCCTGCTGATTACCCAGAAAGTAATCTTTGAACTGATTCATCCCTGCATTGGTGAACATAAGTGTCGGGTCATTCTTAATAACCATTGGCGCAGAAGCAACAATTTTATGATCTTTATTTTTGAAGAACTCTAAGAATTTTTCGCGTATCTCACTAGAAGTCATGAAGTAATATGTTTGTATTTAATGTTTTACTTTAAATATTTTTCTTTATATTTGTCTAAATACATACGTGAAAGGAAAAAACATTGATTTTTCCTGAACCTTTGTGCATTTTTGTATCTTTATAACTAAGATTACAAAATTAAGATTTTTTAACTAGTCTATAACAGGATGGCAAGAATTAAATATTACTACGATACAGAAACTTGTAGATATGAACGGGTAAAAGTATCAAAGTGGGACATCTTCCTTAATTTATTAGGTTTCTTATCTGTGTCACTCATTATTGCAATAGGCATATTCTTTATTTTTAATGCTTATTTCGATTCCCCGAAAGAAGCACAACTTAAAAAAGAAAATAAAGAACTTCAATTCTATTACGATATGATGGACAATGAGGTTAAAAATATGCAAAAAGTGATGTCCTCACTGCAGGAGCGTGATGACGAAGTGTACAGAAACATTATGGGCACAGACCCTATTCCATCCAGCATAAGACAAGCAGGAATAGGTGGTGCAGAAAGATATAAAAACATCATCGAAAGTAATTTAGAAAGAGAGAAGTTAATCCTGGATATGATTTCTGATTTGGATAAAGTGAAAAAGCAAATGTATATCCAGACCAAATCTTATGATGAAATTTTAGAATTAGCGAAAAATAAAGAAAAAATGTTATCCTCCATGCCAGCTATTCAGCCTATTCCTAATAAGGAGCTGAAGAGACTTGCATCCGGATATGGTATGAGGATGCACCCAATTTTGAAAGTGAGAAGAATGCACGAAGGTTGTGATTTTTCTGCTCCTATCGGTACTCCAATTTATGCTACCGGTGATGGTGAAGTAGTGAGAGTATCTACAACTTTTGGAGGTTTTGGTAAATTAGTAGTGGTAGATCATGGCTACGGCTTTATTACCAAATATGCTCACATGTCTGAATTTAATGTTCAACAAGGTGATAAAGTAAAAAGAGGAGATTGTATTGGTTTTGTAGGAAGCACAGGAACCTCTACAGCACCGCACCTACATTATGAAATTCATCATGATGGGGGGCCAATTAATCCGGTACATTATTTCTATCAGGATGTTACAGATGGAGAATACGAAAAACTATTAGAGCTTTCTTCTAAAGAAAATCAATCTCTAGGATAAAAATCATAAGAAATGAAAGGTAGAAAAGCAGTCAACAGGCTGCTTTTTTTACCTATATACCTTATGACATACTGAAGCAGAACACAATTAAAAACTTTCAAAATATTTTTTCATTTTCACAGCATGATTAAAAACCTTTTTACTATCCTTTTTTTAAGTTTAGCTTTTGTGGCCTGTAAAACTACTCCTCAAAGTAGTTCGCAGTCGAATCCATCTTCAATGGACTCACTGTTGGTAAGTGAAATTAAGGAAGACACCCTGATCATTTTAAAAGATACTGCACTTATTGTAGCATCAGTTGATAGTGTAGAACTGCAGGAATCAGTAAGAATAAGCATGCATCCATTAATAAAAGATACCATTAGTATTATTGGAGTAGGTGATATCATGATTGGAACAAATTTTCCTAATACCTCTTATTTACCTGCCGATTCAGGAAAATACATGTTGGCAGGTGTAGAAGAAATTCTGAAGAATGCAGACCTCACTTTTGGTAATCAGGAAGGCGTTATTTTGAACGAGGGGGGAACTCAGAAGAATTGCTCAAATCCTGATGTATGCTATATTTTCAGAAGTCCTGAATATTTGGCTCAGCGATATGTTGAAGCAGGAATTGATTTAATGAGCCTTGCCAATAATCATGCAGGTGATTTTGGAAATGAGGGCCGAAGAAATACCATGAAGGTGCTCGACAGCCTTGGCATTCACCATGCAGGACAACTAACTCATCCTTTTAAAATATTTGAAAAAGACAACATTACCTACGGTTTTGCTGCTTTTTCCCCTAATTACGGCACTCAAAGTATTAATAATATTCCAGAGGCAGTATCAATTATCCAACATTTGGACAGCTTGTCTGATATTGTAATTGTATCATTTCATGGAGGAGCCGAAGGAAAGGCCTTCCAGCATGTTACTAGGGAAACAGAAACTTTTTATGGAGAAAACAGAGGTAATGTTTACAAATTCTCCCACACATTAATAGATGCCGGAGCCGACATTATATTTGGGCATGGCCCGCACGTAGCAAGAGCAGTTGAGGTTTATAAAAACAGATTTATTTCTTATAGTTTAGGCAACTTTGCAACTTACGGAAGGTTTAATTTAAGTGGAGAAAGCGGACTTGCTCCCATCGCTAAAATTAAAGTAACTAATAAAGGAGAATTTATAGAAGGTCAAATTATTTCGGCAATACAGAAAAATGGTGGAATTCCAGAAATTGATCCGGCAAACAGGGCAGGATTAAAAATTAAGGAACTAACTGAAATGGATTTTCCTGAATCTAAGATAATAATTGACCTTGAAGGTAATATTCGCTATATTCAAAACCAATATTGAAATAAGGTGCCATACATAGAAAAAGAAATAGAGAAAAAGTACTACACCATTGGTGAAGTTGCAGAAAAATTTGATGTAGCCACATCTCTCATCCGCTTTTGGGAGGGCGAATTTGACATCATTAAGCCTAAGAAAAACCGAAAAGGAAACCGTCAATTTACAAAGCAAGATATAGAAAACGTTAAATTGATCTATCACCTGGTTAAAGAGAAAGGCTTTACTTTGCAGGGAGCCAAAGATATGTTAAAGAATGACGTGCATGCCGTGAAAGATAAAATGGATATGCTCGATTCTTTACGCAGTATCAAAACATTTCTAACTGAAATAAAAGAGAAACTTTAACAACCAAACACACTCCCCTTATGCAAGCAGAGAAACATGCTTTGCTCACGCTTCATCTTATTCCAAAAATTGGAAATATCACGATTAAAAACCTGGTTAGCCATGCGGGTTCTGCTCAGGCAGTGTTGCAACTTCCTAAATCAAAATTGATGAAAGTACCAGGCATAGGTCCTGGTACAGTAGATAAACTATTAAGCAGGGAAATCTCAGAAAAAGCTGTAGAAGAATTTACCAAGGCAGAAAAATCGGGAGTAAAAATTACCAGCTATTTAGAAAAAAATTATCCCTATCGATTGAAGCAAATCCCAGATGCTCCTATCTTAATTTACACCAAAGGCAAGTTTCCTCCTAATGAACAACAGCCTACGATAGCTGTTATCGGCACCCGAAACGCTACTGAATATGGGAAAAAATTAACGGAAGATATAATTGCAACTTTAGCACCATTAAATCCAATCATATTAAGTGGTTTAGCGTATGGAATTGATATCCATGCCCACAGAAATGCATTGAAACACAATTTAAGCACCTATGCGGTAATGGGTTCAGGTATTGATGTTATCTATCCAGCAGCCCACCGTACAACCTCCGAGGAGATGCAGGAAAGCGGTGGATTAATAACAGAACAAGCTTTTGGAGCAAAGCCCGATGCTTTTAATTTCCCTGCCCGTAATAGAATTATTGCCGGTATGGCAGACCTGGTGGTTGTGGTAGAGGCTGCTAAAAAGGGAGGTGCGCTAATTACGGCTGAATTGGCTAATTCATATAATCGAGAGGTCGCAGCTTTCCCAGGAAGAGTGCACGACACTTATTCGGAAGGCTGCAATAAGTTAATTAAACAGTATAAAGCCCATTTGGTAGAAACTGCAGAAGATGTGCTTTACTTAATGAATTGGGAATTAGAAAATCAGGCCGCTATTAAACAAAAAGTGCTCGATTTATCTGCTTTTAACGAAGAAGAACAAAGTGTCATCAATACCCTCATGCAAAACAAGAATATACTCCCAGTTGATCTACTAAGCATTAAGAGCCAGGTAAACCTTAACAAATTAGCTTCTATCCTGCTAAACCTAGAATTTCAGGGGATCATTAAATCCTTGCCTGGCAAGCGTTACCAGTTAGCATAGTATAATCTAGATTAGGCTGTTTGTAAACTAATTTGAGTATTAAAATATTAGCGCTTATTGTAAAAAATGATCTGAACTAAATACATCAAGAAATCACTGTCCAAAATGAATATTGAATTATTACAAGGAATCCACTATTATTACTAATACTTTTGTGCTGCTCAGTGCAATACAAAAATAATTTAGCTATATAAATCAAAAACGTGAAAAAAGAACTCTCTCAAAAAAAAGCCATCATCTTTGATATGGATGGAGTTATCATCGATAACATTTCGTTCCATATTGAGGCATTAAAAATTTTCTTAAAGCAATTCGGCAAAGAAATTACAGAAGAGTACTTTCAAACCCACCTAAACGGCAGAACTATACAAGAAGTGATTGCTGGGCTTAAACCAAATGCTGCTCCTGCTGAAATTATGGCATTGGCAGAAGAGAAGGAGCAAATTTACAGAGATTTATATAGAGCTGAATTAAAAGCAACTCCCGGCTTACTCAATTTCTTAGAGCAAGCTAAGAAACATGGCTTAAAAATGGCCGTGGCCACTTCCGCAATAACAGCGAATGCCGACTTCACACTGGACGGGCTCAGTATCAGGCATTTCTTTGATGCAGTAGTTGACAGCACCATGGTAATTAAAGGGAAACCAGATCCACAAATTTATTTAAAAGCTGCACAATTATTGAATATTTCTCCAGCAGATTGCGTTGTTTTTGAGGATGCTTTGGCAGGAATTGAATCAGCAAAGGCCGCCGGTATGGATGTTGTTGGTCTGTACACTTCACTAAAAGCTTCGGAATTGCCGGAAGGTTTACTTTTTAAAATTAAAAACTTTGAAGAAATTGTAGAATGAACCTAAAACTCTTCACTTTATCAGTTATCATGATGCTGTCTGGTGCATCTCTTACTGCGCAAAATGTAAAAATTGCAAAATTGAAATATAATGGCGGTGGCGACTGGTATGCAAATAAAACGGCCTTACCTAATCTAATTAATTTTTGCAACCAGAATTTAAACACTACAATCAATCAAAAAGATTTTGTAGTTGATATAGGGAGTAGAGAATTATATCAATACCCTTACATTTACATGACTGGCCACGGAAATGTGGTTTTCTCGGATGCTGAAGCAGAGAATATGCGCAATTACCTAATTGCAGGAGGGTTTCTCCATATAGATGATAATTATGGACTTGATCAGTTTGTGAGACTAGAGATGAAAAAGGTTTTTCCTAATCATGATTTTGTAGAAATCCCTTTTAACCACCCAGTTTATGATCAGAAGTACAAATTCCAAAATGGTCTGCCAAAAATACATGAGCATGATGGCCAACCAGCACAAGGGTTTGGCATTTTTTATGAAGGTAGGTTAGTATGCTTTTATTCCTACGAAAGTGACTTAGGGAACGGATGGGAGGATAGCAGTATACATAATGACCCTGAGAGTGTCAGGTTGAAAGCTTTACAGATGGGCGCAAATATTATCAGCTATGCTTTTACTCAAAACTAAAAGGGCCTGATTTTTGCAATACCTTTCAAATCAAGTGTTGAATTAAGCACCTGACCACCTAAATATTTGCGTGATTAAATGTAGATTTGCACTAATGAAACTGCACTGGAAAAAACCATTTTTTTTATTTCTTTTTATTTCATCCCTCATAGTAGGATGCGAAACTTGCGATGATTGCGGACCTGTCAATAATTCACCTTATTTTAACTTGAGCATTTTTAACAGCACTTCTTTGGATACTTTACAGGTTGACAGTATGCAATTTGAAATTAATTTAGCAAATATTGACACATTAATTAATGAACTGGAAGCTGCTATAGAAATTGATACCTTAGACATGGAAGCTGAATTTCAGAGAAGAATTGACTCCGCATTAGTACAAGACACTTTGTATACAGATTCATTAGCTATCGTTAAAAATATCATTAGAGATATAAAAGACAGACTAATTAGTGTCGAATCTGTAAATGGAGTAAACAACCTTTTTATGAGAGAAGAAGATGAATCAGATAGTGCCTCTACGTTTAGAATTCCATTGAATGCTGGTTCATTCGAATCAGCTTATGAAATTAAAATAGGAAATAGCACCATTGAAAAATTTTTGAGAGTAACGTATACTCTTGAAGATACAGTTGTAAATAACAGGGTTTCAAAAAGTGCTAAAAATCTGAAAGTTGAAGCACATGATTTTGATTCAATACGAGGCCCTTTCGGCTGCTCACCAGTAGTCAATTGCAGCAGCAATCAATTAAATATTTATGTTGAAATCTAAAGTTTTAATAATATTACCTGCATTATTGTTGGGTTTTTTCTTTCATGCCTTTTCACAGGAAGAGGAGAAAACTGAAGAGCAAGATTCCACCTTAATAGAGGGAGTAGTTGATATTACAGGACAGGAAGAAGCGAAAGAAGAAATAGTAATCCCCACAGATACGACCGATATTGTTTCAAACAAATTACGAATTGGACTAGCCATAGATTACCTCAAACTACATACATTACTAATAGATGAGAGTGAGAAATGGGAAGCGGCTATCAATTTCAGAATTTACGAGAAGGTATCTATAGTAGGAGCATATGGGCTGGCCTCATTGCAGCCTAAGGAGGGTTTTAGAAATGCTGATTATAATTCTGAGGGCAGCTATTTCAGAATGGGATTGGACTATCACCTGACTGTGATTCCAGGGAATTTCCTGATTTTGGGCGTACGTTACTCCCAAGCCAGTTATCAGGAAAGCATTAATTATCAAATCCTAAATCCTTTATTTAATCCTGTTTTAGATAACATTAGCAGACAAAATTTATCAGCCACCTGGTATGAATTTGTTTTAACATCAGAAAAAGAAATTCGAAATTTGTTCAAAAGGGAGATACCCAATTTTCTTTCGGTAGGATTTAAATTTCGTCTAAAAACTGCACTGGATTATTCGCAATTTGAAAGAGCAGATACCTACATTATTCCAGGATTTGGTCTCACCAATGCTAATATTAACCCTGAATTTAACCTATATCTAAAATTCAGAATAGACCTTTTATAATACCTTCTGTTAACGGCTTTTTTCTGTATTATGTACGAACCTCTTGGCATTCAATAGGAATAAGTACCATTTGTATGTTCAAAAACATCTAATAAGCAATTTGATTATTTCATTTTGTTAAGCCCCAATCTAGTTATCTGCATGCAATACATTGTACTTTTCAGTTCAATCATTTATTAAAGTTTTGCAACCTCCTTTATTTAATTGAGTTCATATATTTATGGAACCAATAAAGAGTATAAGAAAGATGGAGCTTAAATTTATTTATAACAGCAATCAATTGAAAGAAAGAGAAGCACTTGCCTACATTTTATCACTGGATAAACACGTGATTAATGAAGTTGATGTTTATAAAACGAAAATAACAGAGAGTCAGCTAGCTGACTTGGCACGGAAGCTAGGTGTAAAAGTATCTGGTTTGCTAGATCAGGAAAAAGAATATTTTAAAGATAATTTAGAAGGCAAAGACTTAGATGAAAATGATATCCTGGGAGTTATTAAAGCAAATCCAGAAGTTTTAAAAACTCCTATTGTGGTTGCAGAAGATTCGGCTACATTTGTAGGTTCCGCTTATGATTTCAATAATATTGACCTAGAATTTAAATCCAATAAAGACGAAATGTCTAATAAAGACGAAAAATAAATTGTGAAATGACTTTTACTAAAACAAGGTGGCTCATATATTGGGTTACCTTTTTTTATGCAATTAAAAATTGCAGTTCTTCACGAGCGATCAAACAATAGCCACTAACCTTTGTTACATATTTATTATAAACCTTAAATAATAAAGTAATGAGTAACGAAACAGAAAAACCACAAAGCTGGCCAGATTTAGCTATTGGCCTATATGACAAGTTAACAGGGAGAAACGCACAAATCAACTACAACTTCAATGATTTAGTCGTTGGCGTTCCCAAAAAAGCCGGGTCACCGGAAAAAACAGAATGGACTTTAAACGGACAATTAAGTATTACAACAACTGAAGCCAAATAAAGGTCATTCAATGAAGAAAATACAAATAAAAGCAGATTTATCAATTGTCTCTGAGAGTCATCAAATTCTGATTCAAAGCGATGTTCACACAGTGCTTGTTTCAATAGAGGGTAAATCTGCTTTTTATATTCCCTTTAAGCAGCTCAAAAAAATTTATAGTTTAAAATCTAAAAGTAATTTCATTAAACAGGCAATCATTATCAGGCATAATGAAAACCTGCTCTGTAAACTCTATAAAGGAAAGTTAGATATACACAGTTATTCTAATGTTATCAAAATTTTACTCAAGTCAGTTTTCCTTAATACTTAAAAAGTAAATTGAATACTCATATCCACACTTAAGAAGTCAGGTGTACTATTGAAGCTGGCATTATCATTAGTTATATTCATAAAAGCTTTCTTATAAGTAGGTGTTAAGCTAAGTGAATAATTTTTAGAGAAATTATAACTGAACTCTACACCTGCAATTCCACTATAAAATAAATTTTTATAAGATTGACTTTCATAGTTATCGAAAGAAATTTCAGATATTTGATCATCGCCTCCTCTAATTGTATTTCTCAACATAATATCTGCCGTTGCCCCTGCCACTAGTCCAATTCCAAATTTTCTATCCAAAAATTTATATGATACAATAAGCGGAACAGAAAGAATTTTAAAATCATTATAAACATCATACTCAGAGGTGATATTAACAATTTTTCCATCTGCCAATTCAGTAGCATTGCTTGCTCCGTGATAAGGATATATTTCGTCACTGTTGATATCTCTAATCACTGCACTGCTCTCTGTAGAAGATCGATAGTTGCCATACTGCAAGCCTGTTCTAATTTTTAACCTTTCATTCAGATGCACTCCAAATTGCACACCAAAAGTCATAGATATATTGCTTCTTATGGGTGCATTACTCATATCATCAACAAGCTGTCGTTCTGCACTATACTGGTTTTGCACATCCTCTTGACCTGAAGTTCTTCCAGCTGTACCAGGTGAATTTAAAGCTGCGAAGCCAGGCTGTGAAGCACCTGATGCTATATTGGCATTAGGATTAAAGCTGCCTGAACCTACATTAAAAGCCGATTGGAAAGCTAAGCGAGAGCTTGACTTTACCTGATCTAAATTACTTATTGCAAAATAAGATACCTCTTCCACTGCAATTTGAGGCACCTCCAATTGACTACTATAATTTGAAGAAGGATTGATATTCTCTACTTTACTTATTCCAGATTTTTGAAAAGCAATAACCGAACCAGGATCACTATCAAAACTTAAGGGTTCTTCAATAAAATACTTACTATTCGAATCCATTTCATCTGAGGTTATAGTAGCTAAATTCTCAGAATCTTGTTTGATAAAATCCTGATCAGATAATTTATTTGAAGATGCAGTATTCTGCGTTTTATTACCTTCTTTATCCTCTCCGGAAGTAGCAATGAGATGTTTTCCAAACACTTTAGGGTTTGATGATCGCTGATCAGCACCATTTTTATTGCCCATTTTCCCCTCCAATGATTCAGAAGTACTATCTGGTAAATTTGAATTCTCTAAAACCTGCGGTCGTGAAATAACATCTGATTGATTAATGTATAAATCAGCTGTGCCTGTATTATCTTTATAATTAGTGATATCAACTAACTCTTCGTTAATAGGTGTACTTATATAGGCATCTTGCACATTAAAATAGATTGAAACCGCAGCAATCAATAGCACTGCAGCAGCTATATTTCTATAAAACACTGCAGTTTTTTGCATTTTAACATTTTCATGTTTTAATAGCGCCCCTTCAATTCCTTCCCATACAGCATTCGAAGGTTGGATGCTTGCATCATCAAATTTCTTTTTTAATGACTTATTGAAGGTATTCTTATCGTTATTGAATTCTTTCATTCCCCCACTTACTTTGTTTTTCTAAAAAATCCATTAATAATTTACGTGCTCTGGCATATTGAGATTTTGATGTTCCCTCGCTAATATTGAGCATTTTTGCTATTTCTTTATGTTGGTAACCCTCTACTGCATACAAATTAAATATCACCTGGCAGCCAGTTGGAAGCTTTTGAACAAGATCCATTAAATCCTCCAATGCCAGGTTTTCAACTGAAACGGCACTTAAACCGTCTTTCATTTCTTCTACATCCACCATTGGATACAAGTAAAGCTTATTTCTCTGATGGTTTAATGCAGTGTTGATCACAATCCGTTTGATCCAATAGCCTAAGCTTGAATCTTCCCTAAAATTTTTAATGTTATGAAACACTTTAATAAAACCCTCCTGTAATATATCTTCAGCCTCCTGCGTTGATTTAGAATAACGCATAGCAACTACCATCATGCCTGAGGCAAATTGTTTGTAAAGGTCGTATTGACACTTTCTGTCACCTTTCTGGCAACCGTTTATAAGTTCTTTGGTTGTTGGCATAGTGAAACCAAAAGGATTCTAGTATATTTAGACACAAAATACAAATTAATGGTTGGAAACAAGAATAAAATAAATCAAATATTATTGGCAACAGCCATTATTATTATTATAAAAGCATGTGTTCCTCTTCAGCCGACAACGACCAGTAGCGGTGATACTACAGCAAGAGTAAACTATCCTAAACTCTCATACATTAACACGACCTATAGTCCAAACATTAAAACAGTGCAACTTGCTCATTTTGAGAATGGCAGGTTTGTGAGCACTAATAATCCTGTGATAAAATTAGGTTCAAGTGAAAGTCTCATCTTAAGTTTTGATGATTTTAATGAGAACCAAATGTTATATCAAGCTAAAATATTTCATATTAATAAAGACTGGAGTAATAAAAGTAACCTGCAATCCTTAGATTATTTGGAGGATTTTAATCAGTTCAGTATTCGGGATTTTGAATATTCATTTGATACAAAAATGTCTTATGTTCATTATAAACTTACATTGCCAAAAGTAAATTTATCAGGAAATTATTTAGTAGTTGTTTTTAAGGGTAATAATGAAGAAGATATAGTGTTGAGCGAAAGATTTATGGTGCACGAGGACAAGGCAGATATTGCCTATGAAATTGTACCTTCTAATGTAGTAACACAAAGGAGAACCCATCAGGAACTTCAGTTTGACATACTGCTAAACAGGATTAATGTGTTGAATACAGGTTCTGACATATATCCTGTATTGCGCCAGAACAGCAACTGGTTGACCGCTAAAAAACCTACAAACCCAATGAGAATTACCAACCAGAATAAAAAACTGGAATATGAATTTTTTAATGGTGAGTTAAATTTTCAAGGAATGAATGAATTCAGGTTTATTGATATTACCACTGTTAATTTTACCGGAGCCAATATTTTATTCATTGACAAAGAGAAGAAACCAATAACTGCGTTGGCAGGTATTGATACAGATCGTTCTTCTCAGGCATATAGGGAGTGGAATGATAGAAATGGAGCTTTCATAATAGGAAACAGAGAACGGCAGACAGATGAGTTGGTTAATGACTACTTTGCGACAACCTTCCAATTAGATGTTCCCCAGCAAAACAGCAATATCTATATTGTTGGCGAATTTAATAATTGGGAAATAAATGAGAAAAGCAGAATGAAGTTCAATCCGAATATTGGCAGATATCAAAATCAATATTTATTGAAACAGGGCTATTATGAATACATTTATTATACTGAAGGAGATAATAATTTTAGATTCGATGGAAACTACATTGATTCCGATAATGATTACGATATATTGGTTTATTATGCTAATCAGCAATTGCGATATGATCAGCTAATAGGTTACACCCAATTTAACTCGCGAGCTGCCCGGTAAAGTATGGAATTGTTTTACTACCTGGAATCATTGTAGCCAGATCCAGCATGCCAAAACCTTTCTCATTAAAAAGTCCTAAACCACACTCAAAAAGAAATTTGTGCAATTCTGCTGGTGCAGTTAACGTAAATGGAAATGTGTAGCCTCTCACTTCATAAGGGATATCCTGATCAAAAAGAGGGTAAACCCGAGAATATTTTTTGCCGGAATCTTCTAATTTTCTTAAGTAATCCGCATCCGGTCTAAAATCAAAATCATCCCCTAATGGGATGTCTGTTTTCTTCGTAATAGACTGAATCAGCAAATCTTTAAACTCTGCAGATTGGGGGTGTATAAATCTTTTAGCGACATCGTCAGAGAACTCTGGATGAAGCAGTACAAGTGGAGAAATACAGATATACTTCATTTCATCCATAAAATCAAAATCAGGCTCCATCTCTACAGAGTGAGGAATTATTGACAACCCATTTAGTTTGATCTCAGGCAAATCAAAAAGCACTTTAATGATTGTATCGATAAAATTTTTATCCTGACAAGAAAAAACTACTGTAATTTTTGAACTATAGAAGTGTAATCCAGATTTGCTCACTGTAGTCTGGCCTTTCAAACCAGAAAAATTATAGTGTATAAAGTCACTATAGCTGATATCCCCACATTTTTTAATCAAACCTTTAAAAAATCTGAACAAATAATACTGATGATGAAAAGGAACTGATGCTCCTTTATCCCTATTTTTAAAAATCAATCTAACTCTCACAACCCACTAGTTTAGGTATTTGATACAAAACGTAGACTAAAAATGTTTAAAACTTTCATTGTTTTTTTCAAAATCACCTTTATCTCGTTAAAACTACTATTATATATACGGAAGATCAAATTATACAGATTGATAATCAAAACTTTGCAAGCTCTTAAAAATAAAAAAGATGGGATGTTGTATTTCCCACCTTTTAATTTGCTAAAAATTTATCAACTTAAACATTAAATCTAAAGTGCATGATATCGCCATCTTTCACCACATACTCTTTCCCTTCTATAGACATTTTACCAGCTTCTTTACATGCCAGTTCCGTCCCATATTTTTCATAATCAGATAATTTAATTACCTCAGCTTTTATAAAACCCTTTTCAAAATCAGTATGAATAACGCCTGCTGCCGCTGGAGCTTTCCAACCTTTTTTAATAGTCCAGGCACGTACTTCCTGAACACCTGCTGTAAAATAGGTAATTAAATCCAGAATATTATAAGAAGCACTAATCAATTTATTTAAACCAGACTCCTTTAGTCCATATTCCGACAGAAACAATTCTTTTTCTTCAGGCTCCTCAAACTCAGCAATTTGGGCTTCAATGGCTGCACTCACTACTATTACTTCTGCACCTTCATCTTTAATGTATTCCTTAAATTTATCTACCAAAGCATTACCAGAAACAGCTGAGGACTCCTCAACATTAGTAGCGTAAATTACAGGTTTATCAGTTAATAACATTAAATCTCTGATGGGCTCCTTCTCTTCTTTGGTGAGCACCAGGGTTCTGGCATTTTTCCCTGCCTCCAGAGTTTCTTTGTATTTGTTGAGAATTGCTAATTCTTGCCTGGCTTTAGCATCACCTGACTTAGCCATTTTTTCTACTTTCTGAATTTTCTTCTCCACAGATTCCAAATCTTTCAATTGTAATTCTGTGTCAATAATATCTTTATCAGCAATTGGGTTTACCCGGCCAGCTACATGTGTAATATTGTCATCCTCGAAGCAGCGTACTACGTGTACAATAGCATCAACTTCTCTGATATTAGCCAAAAATTTATTACCTAAACCCTCTCCTTTGCTGGCTCCTTCCACCAGACCGGCAATGTCAACAAATTCAATAATAGTGGGTACTACCTTATTAGGTTTAACTAGCTTTTCAAGTATTCCGAGGCGGGTATCCGGAACACTTATAACCCCAACATTGGGCTCGATTGTACAAAAAGGAAAATTTGCTGCCTCAGCTTTCGCATTTGACAAAGCATTGAATAAAGTGGATTTGCCCACATTAGGTAAACCAACGATACCACATCTTAAACCCATGAATGATTAAATTTAATTTTGAAAAATCTTATACTGCTTATATCCCCTATATAACTCAATAAAAACGACTCTTATTACAGTATAAACAGGAATTGCGGCAATCATACCTAAAACTCCTGCCAGGGATGCGCCTGCAAAGATAATAACAAATATTTCTAAAGGATGTGCTTTTACACTTTTTGAAAAAATGAGTGGTTGTAAAAGAATATTATCTGTTATTTGAACTACCGCAAAAACGGATACAATTTTTACAACTAAAAACAGCAATTCGTTATTGAATTCAAAAATGCCACCAGTGGTGACGCCAACTATGATCCCAAAAGTGCTTCCTAAAATAGGTCCCGCATAAGGAATGAGATTTGCAACCGCAGCAAAAACTGCAATAGTAATAGCGTATTTTATTCCTAAAATACTAAGACCTACTGAGGCGATCGTAAAGATTGCCAGCATCTGAAACAATAAGCCTAACAGATAATTACTTAGTAAACTTTCAATTTTATAAATAGCACCAATAGAAACCTCAAAGTATTTATTAGGAATAAAGGATATGAACCTTCTCCGGACAAATCCTTTTTCAAATAACATAAAAAATGAAATAAAGGACACCGCCAAAATACCTACAAAGAAACTACCCGTGAAAGAAATTAAATTATTAATCAGTTGACTTACATCAACAGATTGCACAAAATTAAGTATGTTCTCTCTAAGTGTATTAATTATAAAACCCTCTTCTTCTACATTCGGGATAGTATTTAGGATGAAGTATTCAAGTGACTGAATTGGCTCAGATAGTTTCTGATACAGCGTATCATAATCTAAGGCACTTAAGATCTTAATTTGATCGGATACAAGAGGAATAAATAAACCAACAAATGCAATTATAAAAATAATAAGGACTAGAAATGAAATCAGTACTGCTAAAAATCTGGGGAGATTATAACCATAAAAATATAAGCTATCCAGATAATTTGTGAGGGGCCTGAGAATTGTAGTTACAATTAAAGATATAGTCACATAAATAACTATATCTGGAAAAAGGAAGCTTACAATAAGTAATATAGAAATACCTCCAAGGAGATAGAAAATGGGTCTTAGTCTGTTCACAGCACTAAGTTAATATTAAAAAAAGGAAATAAAGCCCCCTTTTCAGATAAGAGGAGCTTATGAAGTAATTTTAGTTACCAGGACAAGTTATCTCCTTCGTTTTCGTTCTCATTTTCACTGTATTCCCTGTCGAATTGAGTGAAATCAAACTCCGGCATTAATTCAGTTTTAATATGGTCTACACTTTCTGTTAAAGCTGCTAAAAATTTATTGAAATCTTCTTTATAAAGAAAGATTTTATGCTTTTCGTAACTAAAACCATCCTCCTTGTACTTACGCTTACTTTCCGTTATTGTAACATAGTAATCATTGGATTTGGTGGATTTTACATCAAAAAAATAGGTTCTCTTCCCTGCTCTTACTCTTTTTGAAAAAATTTCTTCTTGTTCTCTTTCCATGTGCTCTTTCACTTCTCGTAGGATAAATATTTGATTGTTTTTTCGTTATTGAAACTAAATATAGTATAATCAATTTCATATTTGCAAATTGTAGTTGGTAATTTGCAGAAACTTAATGTTGGCTTAAAATAAAAAACTGGTATATAATGGAAATATCTTTAGAGAAATTACCCGAAATCCCTTCGCTGGATTTACTAGCTAAACAGCTTGTGGAAGGATTTATAACCGGTTTACATAAATCTCCATTTCATGGTTTTTCAGTAGAATTTGCGGAGCACAGGTTATACAACACCGGAGAAAGTACACGCCATATAGATTGGAAAGTATATGCTAAAACAGACAGGCTTTATACAAAACGGTATGAGGAGGAGACCAACTTGCGAGCCTACATTTTATTGGATAGCAGTTCTTCCATGTATTATCCTGAACAAAATTATGGCAAAATAAGGTTTAGTATCCTGGCAGCGGCATCCCTGGCATATTTGTTACAGAAGCAGCGTGATGCTGTGGGGCTAATCACCTTTTCTGACAAAATTAATACTTTTACGGAAGTAAAATCAACCCGAGCTCATTTACAAAATATTTTCTTACATCTGCAACACTTGTTACAGGTGGATCCTCAAAAACAAAATACAGAATTGAGCAATACTTTGCATATTGTTGCAGAAAAAATCCATAAAAGATCTCTCATCATTATATTTAGTGATTTAATGACTCAGGCTGGGCAGCTAGAAGCCTTTTTTAAGTCTATTCAGCATGTAAAGCATAATAAACATGAGGTGCTTTTTTTCCAGGTAAATGACCCTACAACTGAATTGGCTTTTGAGATGGAAGACAGACCTTATCTTTTTGAAGATCTGGAAACAGGAGAGCAGATGAAATTAAATCCGCATCAGGTGAAAGATTTTTATAAAGAAAAAACAAATGCATATTACAAGGAGATCGAGATGAAATGCCATCAATACAAAATAGACCTTACTAAAATAGATATTAAAGACGATTTACAAAAAGTACTAGGTAGTTTCTTGATAAAGAGGGCGAAAATGAAGTGATGTGTTAATTAATCCTTTTAACCTCAAAACTGTTGATTATTTTTGTAACAAAAGTTACAGTCTATCCATTTTCAAGCGCGTATATTTGAGTAGATTTTATTAGTTGTAGAAATATTATATCATGCATATAGAACAAATTTATACAGGATGCTTAGCTCAAGGAGCTTACTATATTGAAAGTAATGGCGAAGCAGCCGTGATTGATCCCTTAAGAGAATCAGCACCTTATGTGGAGAAAGCTGCGAAACGTGGAGCAAAGATTAAATATATATTTGAAACGCATTTTCATGCTGATTTTGTATCAGGTCATGTTGATTTAGCTCAGAAAACAGGTGCAGTGATCGTTTACGGGCCAGGATCTAAGACAAATTTCGATTTCCATGAAGCTAAAGATGCTGAGGTATTTGTGATAGGAAACATACAAATCAAGGTTTTACATACACCAGGACATACATTAGAAAGCTCTACCTACTTACTTTTTGACGAGGACGGACAGGAAAAAGCAATATTTAGTGGCGACACTTTATTTATAGGTGATGTAGGGAGACCTGACCTTGCTCAGAAAGTAGGAAGTATTACCCAGGAGGATTTAGCAGGAATGCTTTACGATAGTTTGCGAAACAAAATCATGCCTTTGCCTGACCATGTAGTGGTATATCCGGCCCATGGAGCAGGTTCTGCCTGTGGTAAAAACATGAGTAAGGAAACGTCCGATCTCTTGGGCAACCAGAAGAAACACAATTACGCATTAAGAGAAGATATGAGTAAAGCGGAGTTTATAAAAGAGGTGACAGACGGTTTACTGCCTCCTCCGCAGTATTTCGCACAAAATGTGGCTATGAATAAAGCTGGTGACACAAGCGGCCTAGATACTATTCTGGAAAAAGGAAATGTGGGGTTAGATGTAGCTACTTTTGAAAGTATAGCTAACCATGAAGGGGCTTTGGTGTTAGACACAAGGCATCAGAAAGAATTTGTGAAAGCCCACATTCCAAATGCAATTTTTATTGGTATTGATGGAAGCTTTGCTCCCTGGGTTGGCGCTTTAATTCCGGATTTAAAGCAGCCCATCATTTTTATTGCTGAAGAAGGAAGAGAAGAAGAAATTGTAACACGCTTATCTAGAGTTGGTTACGATAATACCTTAGGATACCTTAAAGGAGGAATTGAAGCCTGGAAAGCTGCTGGCAAAGAGACAGAGACGTTAGCATCCATTTGTTCTGAAGTGTTTGCTAAGGAATTTAAAGCTGAAAACTTACAAGTATTAGATGTTCGCAAGCCTACAGAATATGAGGCAGAGCACTTAGAAACAGCTGGGAACTTACCTCTGGATTTTATTAATGAAAATTTTAGAGAATTGGATAAGGATAAACTTTACCATATCCACTGCCAAAGTGGTTACAGATCAGTAATTGCCTCTTCAATTTATAAGTCAAGAGGCCTGCATAACATAGTAAATGTAGAAGGCGGAATAAAGGGAATCAAGGAAGTTGGCTTACCTACTACTGCTTACGTTTGCCCCACTACACAGAAATAAAATTGTTTTAAAAATGAGAAAATGTAAATCGGCAATATGCCGGTTTACTTTAAGCTCAAAATGTAATTCCAAAGACAATCATATCTATTTGTAACAATTGTTACCTATTAATTGATGTTACTACATTAAGTTTGCAGTATATTCAATAACAAATCTTATAGAAACTAATCTGTGCTTCTACTTTTATAAAATTATTTTTAATTATGAGTAACATCATCAGCTTAATAAGTGAGCCATGGCCTTGGTATGCAGCCGGCCCAATTATAGCTTCCGTCATGTTTTCCTTATTATTTTTTGGAAATACCTTTGGAATTTCTTCTAACCTAAGGACAATGTGTGCTATTCTCGGAGCCGGGAAATCATGTGACTATTTTAATTTCAGATGGAGAGATCAGTTGTGGAATATTGTTTTTGCAATTGGACTTGTTTTAGGAGGTCTGCTCACTCAACTTTACCTCAGCAACCCACAGGCGGCACATATTTCCGCAGAAACGATAGCTGAATTAGAGTCTTATGGACTCGATAGCCCTGGTAAAAATTTAGTTCCGACTGAAATATTCAATTTTGAGGCGCTCTTTACTGTAAAAGGCTTTGTTTTCCTCATATTGGGAGGTTTCTTTATTGGGTTTGGTACTCGCTATGCTGGCGGCTGCACCTCAGGTCATGCCATTTCGGGCCTCAGTGATTTACAAAAGGCTTCATTTTTAGCTGTTATTGGGTTTTTCATAGGCGGCATGATTATTACTTATTTTGTTTTACCCTCTCTCCTAACCCTTTAGAAAATATGAAATTTATCAAATACTTATTAATAGGTATTTTGTTCGGTGTAACTTTGAATAAAGCTGAAGTGATATCATGGTTTAGAATCTATGAGATGTTTCGTTTTCAATCGTTTCACATGTACGGAGTAATTGGTTCAGCAGTAGTTTTCGGAATTATAATCATTCAGATGATTAAGCGTTATAAGATAAAATCTATTGACGGACAGCTTATTACGATAGCTCCAAAGCAATTTAGCTGGCCCCGATATCTTATTGGTGGCACTATCTTCGGCTTAGGTTGGGCTTTAACTGGAGCATGCCCAGGCCCTCTTTTTATTTTAATAGGAAATGGAATTGGAGTTGTTGTAGTAATAATAGCTTCTGCACTTTTGGGAACTTTCTTTTATGGCAAAGTAAGACATAAACTTCCACATTAATTTCATGATTAAAAAATTAGAATTTCAGCAGGACAATATATGAAAAAGAAGAGCAAAAAAAGTTTAATTGAGTTTGGTGTACTTTTATTTGTTTTTGGAAGTCTTTACATCTCCGGTTTGCATACTGAAGCGATTGGTTTGGTGCAGCGTGGAGTGTTGGCTACTGGCTTAATGAATCCAGACATAGAAACTCACATTAAATCCATAGAAAATAATAATAATCCTAAGGCTGATTTCTCTATGCAGCTCCTCAATGCCAATGGTGAAAAAGTGGATATGGAATCATTTAGAGGTAAAGTAATTTTTCTAAATATTTGGGCCAGCTGGTGCCCTCCTTGTTTGGCTGAAATGCCAGGTATTAATGCCCTTTACAATAATATTGACAAAGATAAAATAGCCTTTATTATGCTTTCAGTAGATGATGATTTTACTAAAGCCATCAAAATTCATCAGAAAAAAGGATTCGACTTTGAAATATACCAGACTCCGAAAGGACTTCCCGGCATGTATTATTCCCAAAGTATACCCACAACCTTTATCATTGATGCCAAAGGTGATTTAGTATTTACACATGAAGGTATGGGCGATTTTAATACTTCAGAGTTTAAAGCGTATTTAAATGAATTGAAGATCAGATAACATATTCTCCAATCAAGTATTTTTTCATGCTATTCTACAATTTTTACCTAACATACTACGGAATAGTGCTACATTTTACAAAACATTCATAAGAGACCGCACAAAGCACGTATACAAGCTGCGGATTGCTAATTTTTTAAACCTTATGAGATCCTTTTTGTGACAGCTTTGCAAAACAATATTATTATATCCTTATTTAATAAAAGCCTTCAATACCATTATGGGTTTTTCTGTTACATTCACAATTGTATATTTTTCTGTTGCTGCAGGTATAATGAAAGATTCTGCATAATGGAAAACAAAGGTTTGATCTTTTACTTTAACTTCCATTTTTTCACCTTCCACAATACTCAATACATGGGCTTTACCGGATGTTTGTACGGTAACAGCTGTATGAAGTAGAAACCTTTCTACATCATAAATGTGCTTTTCATGTGTTGGCAGATGCTGTAATTCCCAATCCGCGTTACTTTCGATTATTTGGGGTTTTGAAATAAGTTCTTCTTCAACCTTTCTCCCTGCTCGCTCAAAAACAAGGTTATCCATGCCTCTCTCTATATTAATTGGTCGAGGATTACCGTCCAGGTCTACATTTAGCCAATCGTACATTTTGAAAGTATAAATATAGGGAGTAGAGCTAATTTCAAGTACCAAATTATTCTTTCCAGAACTATGAATAGTGCCCGGGGGAATAAGATAGAGGCCATGCTTCTGCGACTTAAAAGCCTGAACATATGCTGTAATATCAACTACTTCTTTGTGCTTTACACTATTTTCAAGCACCTTTCGAAATTCATTTGGCTTCACTCCATCCTGAAACCCAAGGTATACTAGAGCATCCTCTTTTTTATCAAGAATGTAATAGGTCTCTTCCTGGGTGATACTTTCACCGAAGTGTTTTTGCATATATTCCTCTTGTGGATGGCACTGAATAGAAAGATTTTTTCCGTTAAAAGTGTCCAGAAAATCGAAGCGAATCGGAAACTCATACTGATAGGTTTCAAAATCTACTCCGAGTATATTTTCACCGGAGTTGTACATAAGGAAATCAAAAGAATATTCTAACAAAATTCCTGAACTTTCAATGATGACACCATTTTCAGGCAAAATCAGTTCGAAGGACCATGCATAGTTGTCAGCATCCTGATTTAGACCTTTGATTTTTTCCTTAATCCATTGTCCTCCCCAGGCACCGGGCTCAAACCAGGGCCGTACCCTTATCGGTGCTGTGGTTAATGATTCAATGTTTTTTCGCCAAATATCGCCCTTCACCCACGTGATCTCATCTGTTCTTTGAGTATCAACAAGATAATCTATGTCAGATTTTATCTTATTTTTATATTTGTTCAACACTACCCAATCAACAAAGTAAAATCGCTTATACATCTTTTTAGGATGATCAGGTTGGGTGGCGCCCAGATTTCGAACCACTCCGGCCCTGGATCTGAACTGGATTTCATTTTTACTTATTTCGAAATATACATTCTTGCCTGCAGCTGGCACCAATTGCGCACCAGTTCCATAAAAAATAATTGGTTGGCTATGATTAGAATGAGCTAAACTGTCTAGCTTTTTAATATTAAAAAAATCTTCCAAAGCAATGTTAGCTAACTTCCCGAATACAGGGTCATCACCACCTAAAAAAGGAGCCACAAGTTTATTGATCTCGTCTTCCTTCTTCATAGTATCCTGCACATTCACCCAGTTAGGTTTTATGCCTATTTTAGAAAAAGCTTGATTTAGATTCTCTCGTAAATCTTCAAAAAGAACACCTACATAACCATCAATTTTAACACAATCAAAGGGAGCTAATTCCTTTGCCAGTGTATCATAACCCACATAAATTAAATCGGTTCCGATATTATGAGTAGGATATATGTCATACGTATTTCCAGTTTCGCTTTTTTTTACCGGTAATTCAAATTGGATTGTTTCTCTGACTTTTTTTAATTTCACTTCTTTCCTTCGTTTTGAGTATGTATCATTAAATCGTAATAACGTTTGATCGCAGTTCTCTTTTAAAATATTTCCTTTATGCACAAACTAGTATATTTTAAAAGGAAAACCTTTTCTTATCGCTTGTTTCTGAATGGAAATCATTCATAAAGGGACTTATTCGGTGAATTACCCAATACAATTTCCACTTCAGCACCATCGACCAAATTGGTAAGTGCGATCTCAGACTGATTGTATGCTTCCCCGTTGATCTCAATAGATTGAATGTAGACATTTCCTTCTACATTATTTTTAGTGTGAATTCGAAGGGTCTGTCCATTGGCAGTTTTTATTTCAATCTCATCAAATAAAGGGCTCCCAAACTGGAAGGAAGGTTTCGTTTCAACCAATCCTTTTACATCAAACAAACCTATTGAAGACATTACAAACCATGCACCCAGTTGTCCCTGGTCTTCATCCTGACCATAGCCATAACCATGGATCTCATCTACTCCATAAAATACATCACAAATGCGTCTGACCCACTTCTGAGTAAGCCAAGGTTCATCGGTGAAATTAAAAAGCCAGGGAATGTGGAGATTCGGTTGGTTTCCGTGGTTGTACAAATAAGTCAGCCCGGCAAAAGCATCGATGTCTTCACCTCCAAACTTAGTCTTTTCTGAAACAGTGAATATAGAATCTAGTCTACTCACAAATTTCTCATGTCCCATTTTTTCCACCAATGCTTCCGGTGTATGGGGAACGTAAAAAGTATATTGCCAGGCATTACCTTCCTGAAAGCCAATCCAGGGAGCAAAAGGATCAAAATCTTCCAAATACTCACCTGAAGCTACCCTTGGTCTTACGAAATCCAATTCCTCATCATAAACATTTTCCCAATTGTTAGACAATTCCATTAATTCAGCATACTCAGCATCTTTTCCTAATGCTTTAGCAAATTGCGCCACAGCATAGCTGCTATAGCTATACTCCAGGGCATGCGAAACAGAAAATGCAGAACCTTCAGGTGATGTATCCCATCCCGGCTGGTAAGGGATAAAGCCATTTTCTACAAAGGGCTTCAGATCTGTTTTCCCCGCTCCCTCATTTCTGTTTTGATAGCTCAACTCATTTTTGTACGCTGCCTTAAATGCCAGATCTACATCATAATCCCGAATATTTGCCTGATAAGCAGACGCAATTATGAGGCCTACAAAGTTGGTACCCACTCCTGATACGAATTTACTATTTGCTAATCCATCACTCATCCAACCTGAATTCTTGTAAACGGCCAGATGGCTCTGCACAAAATCATTATAATATTCCGGCCAAACCAGTGTCCATAATTGGGTCAGGTTCCAAAATGCACCCCATGCAGAATCCGTATTGTAAAAATTGAAAGTAGGTTTACCGTTTTCATCCAGTGGAATTTGGCCGATTGATCCATCATTTTCAGGAAATTGACCATTGACATCGCTGGCCACACCTCTACCAAGTAGTGCATGATATAAAGCAGTATAGAATTTCACTTTATTATCACTCGAATCGTCTGTAATTTTTATCTTACTCAGCTCCTCTGACCACTGGTTTTGGGCATTTGCTTTAGCTTGTTCAAAATCCAAATCCTTTGCTTCGGCCAAGAGATTATTTTTAGCATTTTCCAGAGAAGTATAAGAAAAGCCCGCCTTCAATTCAATTGATTCGTTAGCATCTGTTTTAAATTTCATAAACAAACCGGCCCCTACTCCAGTAGCACTACTTTGGTTAACTTGCCTTTCAGCTCCCGTAAAAGTACCGACTGACTCTGGTTTTTTATCTATTACAGCGGAGAAGAACATTTTTACCTCACCCTCAGGTTGGTACTTTTTAACATACTCAGGATAGGTAATTACCCAACCATCAATTGTATTGTCGTCATTGTAGGTGATGGAAGCATCTTTAACTTTACCACTTTCTCCCAGTTGATTTCCTATGTCCAGAATAATATAAGCACTATCAGTTTCCGGAAAAGTGTATTTATGAAAGCCTACTCTTTCCGTAGCCGTTAGTTCCACTGTTACATCGTAATCTTTCAGCTTAACCTTATAGAAGCCCGGCATAGCATATTCATCTTTTTTATCAAAGCGCGAACGATATCCTTCATCAGGGTTATCTAAACTCCCAGGCACAGTATGCAAAGTTCCAGTCAAACCTGTAAACAGAAATCCCCCAATTTGAAACTCATGTAGATTGGCAAATCCTTCTATACTTGTATGCCTTCCATCATAACCTACTGCTTCCCAACCGTTTTCATTACCATAACTGCCATTTGTAGATGGTCCCAGCTTAGCCATCCCAAAAGGTAAGGCTGCAGGTGTATAAAAAAACCAGCGGCTATGGGCTGAGCCTATGTTTGGATCTACCAGATCTAGCAGTGATTCACTTTCCTTAACCTCCTCACTCTTGTGTAAATCTGCGTTATTGCAGGCTGTAGACCATATTAATAGTCCGTATAAAATAAATTTTAACTTATTCATCATATTAATTTATGTTTTAAACAATTCTAATTTTGAGCATTTTCTTCATCAATTATCACTTTTCATTCATCCACATTTTCTGGATTTGCTCCAACGATTTCCCTTTCGTTTCTGGCACAATTTTATACACTACAACAAATGCAATGGCGCAGAAAAATGCGAAAATCCAGAACGTAAATGCTGTGCCAACCGAGTCAATTAACATAGGAGTTATTTGACCTATAATGGTATCGGAAACCCACATCACCATTATGCTAAGTGCCAAAGCCCGACCTCTTATTTTATCAGGGAAAATTTCAGAAGCAATTACAAATTTTAATGGCCCGATTGAAAAAGCAAAACTGGCTAGAAATAAAGTGGCACTGATCAGTAATAGAAGACTCTCTGTGTTGTTTGTGTAGAAGCATAGGCCTGTTACAAACAAACTAATAGTGGCACATATTGCACCTGTTAAGTATAAGGGACGTCTGCCCAAATTATCTACTTTCCAGACAGCCACAAAAGTGAACAGCATATTTACTGTACCCAGCAGAATTTGACTAAGGAAAGCACTTTTTAAGTTTAAACCAACTTCACTAAGAATACTAGGGCCATAATAAATGATGGCATTTATACCACTCAATTGAGAAAAAAGAGGTAGCAGCAAGCCAATAAGTAATGGTTTTCTCAATTCCGGTGCAAACAATAATTTATAAGAACCCTCTTCTTTTTTATACGCATTAGTCTGAATTTCTTCAAAGTCTTGCTTGATCTCTTCCTCCTCCTTGAGTTTTCTCATCATCTTTTCGGCTTCTCTACTTTTGCCTTTACTAATGAGCCAACGAGGGCTTTCCGGGACAATCAATAAACCCAACAGAAACATGAGAGCGGGTAAAATTTCAATACTGAACATGCCACGCCATACTTCATCAATATAAAGTAATTGAAGGTAAGCTGGAAGCACATACTGCTGAAAGGCAAGGGATAAATTCATTAAACCTGCATTGGTCAAATACGCCACCAAAATTCCAAAAGTAATGGCTAGTTGATAACAGGTGACTAAACGCCCTCTTATTTTAGACGGTGCAATTTCAGAAAGGTATAGAGGCACCACATTGGAAGCGATACCTACACCAATTCCTCCCAGTATTCTCGCATAGATAAGGAGCGAAAACGTAGGCATAAGTGAACTTGCTACAGCAGACAATAAAAATAAGATCGCAGCCAATATCAGTAACTTTTTTCGGCCAAACCGATCGCATAATTCTCCTGAAGAACCTACTCCAATTACCGCACCTACTAAGGCTGACGAAACAAACCATCCTTCCTGGACAGCACTTAAAGCAAATTGGTTGTGCACAAACGGTAGCACTCCCGAGATGACCGCCATATCGAAACCGAAAAGCAGCCCGCCCAATGAGCTGATTAAGGTGATTTTAAAGATATAAAGTCTGTTTTTCATTCAGTTTGCTAATAGTATTTAGTTTAGCTCCATTCTCAGAGGGTTACTAATATATTTACTTATGTTCAAACATTTATTCGGCAAAATTGCGTGCTTGTTCTTTTCTAACACCTGTCATTTACTAGTATGCAAATCGCTGTCTCCGAGCACTGATCAAAATTTAATAATCATCGTACAATTAAAAAAACCTATAGAATAATAAAGTGGCATCTCCCTCTAATGTATTGCTAAAAGATAATTTCTGAATTCAGAGCATCTCCAACTCGGCTTTTCAAAGCAATCATTAATTATCGGAAGAGATAGTGACGACATTCTTCCAAATGCTAGCCGCTCCAATTAGGGTGGCAACTTCTCCTAATACAGTCTTTGCAATTAAAATTTTTACTTGGTGCGTTTCCAGTAGTACATTGAAAGATGCATAAAACAATTGCATTGCATTTGAAATATTCCCTCCTAATACTAAAATTTGCGGTTGCTCATCCCTTAAAAATGGAGCCAAGAATTCCCCAAGGTTTTTACCAAACTCCTCAAATATTGATTTCACTAAATTAGCATCATGTTGGTTTTCTATTATGTCTTTTACCCCTGCCACTTCAATACCGGTGAGAGTTTTATACCTATTTACGAACCAGCTCGTAGAAAAATAGTCTTCAGCAATACCCTCCCTAAACGGTGCACTCCATAAGCCGGCATCTTCTCCTTTACCTTTACAATAAGTAGCAGCTCCCAGCCCAGTGCCTAAGGTAATACCAACCGCCTTATCATACCCCTTGGCAATGCCTCCTACCACTTCTCCGCATATAAAACTTCCTGCATCATTAGCAAACCTTATGCAGTTACCATCGATAGGCAATCGCTCACTAATCATCTCCCTAATATTTAATCCATATAGTGCTTTGAACTTCCCCTGATTCTCCATTCGTGAAATGCCCTGTTCATAGTCAAACGGACCGGGCATGGCTATGCCAATTTTTTTGGATACATGCTCATAATCACGAAAACTTTCCTTAATCACTTCGCACCATGCAGCTATTATACTACTTGCAGTTCTGTCAGAACTTACCAACCTCCGAATCAAAGTACCTGAAACTAGTTTCCCTCGTTCAATATCTACCAAAGCGGTTGTGATGTGGGTGCCACCGATATCAACACCTAAAACTATCTTACTATTCATAATGTCACTTTATAAATTGTCTAAATGCTTAAAATCGACCATTTATGCATCTGCAATTTGCTTACTAGTTTCAAAACTTCTTTTGAGCTAAGGCGAAACAATTAATTTTTGCGTCAAAATCTCTACACTAACTACTACCATAACCAAAAAGATGTCCGAAACAATTAACCATGATGAGCCTCTTACATTTAGCTACAGTCCAATAAAGGCTGCTTTATTTATAATTAAGTCAATTAGGTGCTAAGCAAAGCCGGGTTTTGCTTGTACGTAGTCCAAAGAAATTCTCCGAACAGCGTATTAGCCCAGGCAAACCATTCCCTGGTAAAATTCTTTGGATCATCCTTATGAAAGGTTTCATGCATAAACCCTGTACCGCCATGGGTAGCTTTTAAGGCTTTAATACAAGACCTTATCTCGTCAGGATTGTTGCTGGTCAAACCGCGCATAGTAATGCTCATTGGCCATATCATATCAATACCAACGTGAGGCCCACCTATACCTTCAGCAGCTTGCCCTTTGAAAAAGAATGGATTGTCTTCCGACCAAACGAAGGCTCTTGTATTTTGATAAACTGGGTCAGATGCATCTACTGCTCCTAAATATGGAAGAGAAATCAGACTAGGAATATTAGCATCATCCATTAAAACTACACTACCGTAGCCATCCACTTCGAAGCCATATATCTCTCCATACTTTGGGTGCTCTACAGTGGCATGCGCCTTCAATGCACTTTCTACTTCGTCAGCCAAACTGCGCAGCGCAATGGACAGCTTTGAATTTCCTCTGATCACATCAATCATTTCGGCAGCTTGTCTCAAGCTTACCACTGCGAAAAAGTTAGAGGGAATAAGGAAAGAATATACTGTAGCATCATCACTTGGTCTGAATGCTGAACTTATCAACCCTACCGGTTTTACAGGGTAACCATAACCACCTAAAGGAAGCGTATCAGTTCCTTTAGGAGTTGATCTTTGAAATGAGTAAGCTCCCTGTCCATCCTTTCTTTGCTGATCTATAAATACTTCAAGCGTAGCCTTTATTGCCTTTTCCCATTGGTCATCAAAAGGTTGCTTGTCTTCGGTGGTTTTCCAGTAATGATAAGCAAGTCTGATAGGATAGCATAAAGAGTCTATTTCCCACTTTCTTTCATGAACACCAGGTTGCATTTTTGTGTGGTCGCTGGCCCATTCACCAACTTTATTGGGATCATCGTAAAAAGCATTCGCATATGGATCTTTATTGACATATTTTGTTTGTCGGTTAATAAGTCCTTCAATTAAGCTTTTTAATCTTTTGTCATCTTTGATAAACTCCATATATGGCCAAACCTGAGCGGTACTATCTCTCAACCACATGGCATCTATGTCGCCAGTAATCACATAAGTATCAGGTCTGCCATTTTTGTCGCTAAAAGTAACAGTGGTATCAAGCGTATTCGGAAAACAGTTCTCAAAAAGCCAACCAAGCTCCTTATCATCTACCTTCTTCTTAAATTCTTTGATAACATTCTCTATTGCCTTGCTTTCGAAATTTCGGGAATTGGAAGGAGTACGTACCACTGGAAAATCTGAAGCAGCAGTTGCACCGAACATTGAAAATGGATTTACAAATGCTCCTGCACTTAAAAGAGCACTATTTTGAATGAAAGTTTTCCTATTCATGAATAATATATTTATGTTGATAATATTTTAATTTGTCGTATTTCGTTTTCGAATTATAGCTGCTAATCTGCTAGCTTTAATTACTTTGTTTGTCTTATTAGACTCTCTTTTGATTGCAATAAATTCCATCTCAAAGTATTGAGCATGCTATATTTTACCATCCAAAGAACAGAAATGTACCGATCCAATTCACACTTCTATTAATGTATCAATGCCCCAATAAACATGTCCTCGTTTACGACTTTTACAGCTGGGAGTAGATAATTAACTATACAGGCCTGCATTGACTTCCTGTGATTTAAACAGTAGGCTCATCTCTGAAATAGATGATCAAGCTGCTCAACAGCAATTAATCAGGATCTGTAAATTAGAAAAAAACAGAGGATTGCATACATATTTTTTTCCCTACCGATACAGAGTTGTAAGTAAAAAGATTAAAACAATTCCAATTCTTCCATTTGCGCAGCCGCTTCCATTAACATCAGGCCACTCAATTGAGTAGAAAGATCAACTTCTTGACCGGGAGCGACTCGCCAGTTCGGACTTGACAACAATCCAGGCTGGGATAGCCCGCTGTCATAGAAGGTTTCGGCATTGAATTTCAAAAATGCAACATATCTATTCCGTTCACTTTCAGTCAAGTCAGATTCTTGAATTAAGGTTACTAGATAGCGAATCAAAATTCCTTTGAACAGACCTCCATCGCCCTGATTCTCATTTCTGAGTAGCCCTTCAGTGGTTACTTCAGGACTAGTCAGAATGGTGTTAGCAGTTTTCCGTGCATCATTAAGATACATATTATCGCCAGTGACTGCATACAACTCTGCTGCCGCACCTATATAAGTCCCTTGATTATAGGTAAAGATCCAGTCGCTATTTATAACTGTTTCACCGTTGAGAATATCAATGTTATCCCAAACTAATCCTGATTGCGCATCAACCAATGTACTTTTTTGCCAGGCCAAAATTCTTTTAGCCCATTCTAGATCCTCGGCATTATTCTCAACATTATATAACTTGATCGCAAGAATAGCGCCGGGCGCATTAGAGCATGCATTTTTACCATTAGGCGCATCGGTTTTCCAGGTCAATCCTCCCCCATGCACATCGCTCCATGTACTTTTGATATAACCCCATAACTCCTTTGCTACATCCAGATATTCAGTATCATCAGTCAATTCATATGCCCTCACACATGCCATACCAAGCCACTGCATATCATCAACAAAAACGTTATAATAGCTATTTCCATTACGCACCTTCATCCCTCTTACAAGCGCCTTCATTTTAGTTAAGTAAGCAGCATCCTCGGTTCTAAAGTAACCGTCAATCAATGCGTCAAGGGCATGAGCATTCCACCAGTAGTGAAAAGTCTCATCTCCAGTATTGTTTTCTCTGAACGTGCCTCCAGAGGACAAGTAAATATTGTAAGTAACATCTTGCATTTCATCTGCAGTTTCTGCCCAATTGTATGTGTTTTCTGGCTCTTCAGTAGGCTCATTCAGAGCACGAGGTTCATCGTCAGAACAACCGAAACTGATGGAACATATGATTGCCATTGCAGCCCAACCTAAAATTATTTCCTTATTCATTTTCATAATTTATAAAATAAATGTGATCAAATATTCTATTCCTAACGCTACTAAACATTGAACTATCAACTGGTTTACAGTTGATAGTTCAATTTATGTAGTTTTTAAGTTAAATTAATCTCCCTGCATCACCCAAGAAGACTTACTCACTTATTTGGGCGTTACAGTATGCGTATAATTTGATACAGATGCATTGAAGATCACAGCTATATCTGCATTGTTATTATCTACATTCTCATTAAATTTGAATGAGTTATTCCAACGATCGTTGGAAACAGGTACCATATACCAGTATTCATCACCCGTACTGTCATTTGGCCTTTGGTTATCAGCATTTGTACTACCGAACCATTCATCCGCAGTGCCATTTTCACCCTCTACAGTAAATCTAAATTTGTACCTTTCATCTCTTCCCCAATCTTCTTGTTTAAACTCAATTGGCGCATCTTCAATTAGCCATGTACCGTTTCCCTGGTAAGGTATTTCAAACCAAAATTCATCATCAGGTGCAAACCATAACCCTACTGACTGAATTTGAGCCATCTCTGTGGTTGCATTTGAAAAGTCCACACGTATTCTGTATACACCAGACTCACCTTCAACAACGTTGGTTCCACCGCTAACCAACTTCTCATTTGTAATTGAATACGTAGCAGCAGAAGAGGTAGTACCTTCCGCAAAGTAATACTCTCCTGCAGCAAGAGAAGTATATACTTCAAAAGTATTGGTACTTGTCCGCTTCATTTGAATAGCATTGCCAATATCATCACCTACTTCTGTAGCGCTCCCTACAATAAAAAACTCAGCAGGTGTTGGAAAGCCGGCAGGTCGTTCTAACTGAATAACTCTGGAAGTCGCGGAAGGCTGTATATTGAGCCCCTTTGAAGATTGGACAGTCCATTTCAAAGTACCTGATTCAGCCGGCTGAATACCTGCCATGCCTGCGATTCTACTAAGCTCTCCAAAGGAGATATTTAAAGTCCTTTGAAGACCGTTACCGTCAGATGGAAGAGAGTAAACCGCATCTGAAAAGTCACCATCGGCTTGATCAAATAATACTTCGTACAATACAACTCCATTGTCTTCAGCTTTGGCAGCTTCCCACTCAAACAAAGCTGAGCTTTGGCCTGACAAGTTAAGATAGGCATTATCCTCTGGAGCATACAAATTGTTGACTGCAGATACTTCCGTGTGGTTCATTTCTTCTGACTCGCAGCCAGTGATCACGACCAATCCCAGGCTCATGATTAAAAATAATGTATATAGATTTTTCATTTTTTTATTTTAAAGTTTAAAATTATTTCTGTGATCGATTAAGCATTATAAAGGTGTTTCCAAAAGGTTAGGATTTAAGTTCCTTTCATCCCTTGGTATTGGCCATTCATAATGCACTGCTGGATCAAATACCCTTTCCTGCACCCTTAAATAACCATCATTAACAGAAAGAGGACCAAAACGCGCACCTGTTGCCCAACCATTCAGCACCTCTTCTGCAATCCCCCATCTCCTTATATCGAAAATGCGTAGGCCTTCCATAGCAAGCTCCACTCTTCTTTCATTTCTTATTTCTTCCCTCAATTGATCCTGATTTAATGTTCCGTCATAATTCAAGGCATTGGCATCGGTAAAACCAGCTCTTGCTCGAAGTGCACCAATAGTCATACTCCAGTCGCCTTCTTCAATTTTTGTAAGTTCATTCTTGGCTTCAGCGTACATTAAAAGCACATCTGCATATCTGATTAGCATTAAATTTAATCCTGAATTCATTTGAGGCAAATGCCCGGGATCATAGTACTTTCTTACATAATACCCTGTTGCTGAAGTAGAAGAACCAGCCGCATATTCATCCAGAGCAGCATTATCTGGATCAGTCCCTGGAGCTATGTAGATAGTTCTATTACCTCCTTCTTCGGACTCCCATTGGTAACCATGATACACTACTGTATGAGTTAGCCTTGGATCACGATTGGCGTATGGATCATTTTCATCGTAGCCGGAATTGGCTTCATTAATTCCTCTTCCGTTCAGCATACTATAGCTATCTACCAATTCCTGAGTTGGAGCCAGCGCATTTAATCTTGCCCCAGCAGACAATGGTGCCATATCAAACATTTGGTTCCACATTCTAAATTGTGGCACATACTGGAGACTTAAAATATCTTCGCTACTATACTCATTTTCAGATTTGAACAATCCTTCATACGATGAAAATAAAGCATAACTTCCATGATTTCCGTTGATGATTGATTCACATGCAGCAGCAGCTTCTTCCCACTTCCCCTCGTACAATAACACACGTGCCTTAAATGCAACAACTGCACCACTGGTTATTCTTCCTTTTTCTCCATCCGATATTTCGGTATTAGAGGGCATCGATTCTGTAATTGCATCTAACTCTGAAACGATAAACTGTACAATCGTTTCTCGTGAGGTTCGTCTGATTGTTTGAGCTTCTTCAATAGTTAAATCACTGTCAAGCAGGGGTATTGGTCCGAACCAAGTCATCAATTGAAAATGCAGGAATGCCCGTATAAACCTTGCCTGACCTTCCATATCGGCTCTGACATCTTCATCGATATCTTCTATTCTGTCAATATTTTCAATCAGTATATTGGTGGTTTTA
This sequence comes from uncultured Cytophagales bacterium, assembly GCA_963803685.1. GTDB lineage: Bacteria > Bacteroidota > Bacteroidia > Cytophagales > Cyclobacteriaceae > Marivirga. The sequence goes on along the minus strand of CAWDNW010000001.1, from coordinate 2,956,652 downwards.
ATACCGGCATAGTGATTACTCCATTCTTCCTGAAATCGACCCAGAGAAGCATCGTAAGACCCTGTAGCTATAGATGTAGCACCTGCATTATCGCCTCTTGCATTGACTGCATTATCAGATAATGCTTCATTATAGAAGAAATAATTACTGTTAAACAATTGCGAGTAAGCCGTATTGAGCACACCTTGTGCCCTTGCTTCTGTTGACCAATAGTTCAAATCTGTGAAATTATCTTCAGGTATTAAATCTAAGTCCTTACAACCTAAAGTTGACAGCATCATGAAAACGGCAAAAAACGCTATTTTATAATTTAATTTTTTCATCATTTATCTCTTTTAAAATGTTACGTCAATTCCAATTCCGTAATAAACCATGGTTGGATAAGACCTTCCGCTATTAGCACCCTGATTCTCCATATTACTATTAAACTCTGTCAGTTCCGGGTCTACGAAGCCCACTTTAGAAAATGTCAATAGATTTTGCCCTGTCACATACATACGAAGCTGCTGTAAACCTAATTTCATAGAAGCAGGCTGAGGAAGGGTATATCCCAACTGCAGGTTTTTAAGCCTTAAATAGGCACCGTCATATAAATACATATCCGATCCTCTTCTATAATTATTGGCATTGGATTGTGTGCCATTGTCTGCTAATCTTGGGTAGCGCGCATTAGGGTTTTGCGGAGTCCAGTAGTCGAGTTGATGCTGGTACATGGTCATTCCATAATTGAAATGAAAAGGCTCCACACTTTCACCACGGATCATCATAGTTCTTTTACCCACACCCTGAAGGAAAATATTTAAATCAAACCCTTTATACCCCAAATTGTAGGTTAATCCATAGGTAAGCCGGGGAAATGCATTTCCAAAAACCACCACATCATTATTATCAATGACACCATTGCCATCTATATCTACATATCGGTTGTCTCCTGGTTGCACATTTAAACCAACAGGAATCGGGCCCTGCTCAATTTCTTCAAGTGATTGAAAGTAACCATCTCGCTGCAGTCCTACATAAGAATTGAAAGGATATCCTTCTTTTAAGAGAATTTGTAACTCTTCAACACCAGTAAGTCTTTCTTCACCTTGAAAATCAATAATTTCATTTTGGGTATCCGCCAGGTTAACCATGACCTTATGTCGTAAAATATTACCATTATGACGGTACGATGCTGAAATTTCCCATCCCCTATTTTCCATTACTCCCGCATTAAAATCTGGAAGATTAGTACCGAAAACACCTGGTACTGCCGGAGGAACAAGTATATCTCTGGTCACCTTATTATAATAATCACCTGCCAGAGTTAAAGCGCCATTAAAGAAGTCCAAATCAGCACCTATATTAAATGTTGCAGCCCTTTCCCAGCGAATGTTAGGATTGGCGAAGTTATATCCAGTTCCACTAACGAGTTCATTATTAAACCCATAACCATCCTGAAAAGTAAAGTAAGTAGTTTGATACTGATAGTTACCTACATTTTGGTTGCCCAGCACCCCATAGGAAGCTCTAAGCTTTATGTTCCCCATTGTGCTTCTGTAATTGCTCATAAATTCCTCCTCTGTGATCCTATATCCGACAGATATAGAAGGGAAGAAACCCCATCGGTTATTTTCTGCAAAGCGCGATGAGCCATCGTATCTAAAATTAAACTCTCCAAAATACTTATCACTAAAGGCATAGGAAGCTCTACCGAATATAGAGTTTAAGCTGTTTTCTGCTGCTTCCTGGTTTGAAGTATAAGAATTCGTGCCAATAATGGTTTCTGTAATTGGAGTACCCAAATCAGGGTCTGTAAAACTTTTAAAGATACCTATACCTCTACTGGTGAAATTCTCATTTGAAACTCCTATTAAAATGTCAACTTCATGTCTTTCAGCAAATATTTTAGCGTACTCTGCCATTAATTGAGTATTTAATTCAAGGGTTTTACTTGTTTCATCATTTGTATTTCTTTCTGCTCCATAAACTCCCTGAGGAAAGAAATCTACTTGCAAGGTTCTGTCGAAGCGATTATTGGCATATAAGCTTCCACCAAAAACCCCCCTTAGTTTGAAATTATTAGTAAATGCGTATTCACCTGATATATTACCGAATACATTATCGTCTGTGTGTCTGCGGAACCCTCCTTGTTCAAGAATGCCCAGAGAGTTAAACTGTTGCAACACATCATTGGTCAAGTATCTGCCTTCCTCATCTGTTTGTCTGTAATAAAGAGGCACGCGACTAGCATCCGCCATCAGCGTACTTGTCTGTGAAGAATGATCTTCAATTTCCCGGCGGACATAATTGAGCATTGTTGTGATTTTGAATTTGCCCACCTCATTGGTCATATTAACCCTAAAATTATATCGCCTCAAACCTCTATCCGGACCGACAAAGTTGCTTTGCTGATCCATAAATCCGGTAGATATATGGTAAGTAGAATTTTCAGCTCCTCCAGACAAAGACAGGTTATGATTTTGCTGCCAGGCGGGCCTTACTATTTCATCGGCAAACCATTGTTCATTTCCATTCAGCTGGAATTCGCGTATTTGCTCAGGAGTAAAAACGGCAGAAGATTGTCCTGAATTAAATGCTGACTCGTTTCTCAGCATGGCATTTTCATATCCACTTACTGGCTTAAGGAAAAACTGCGGCACGTTTACCCCTACTATGGCATTATAAGTAAGCGAAGGGCTTTTACCTTTTCTTCCCTTTTTAGTGGTAACCACTATTACCCCATTGTTTGCCCGTGAGCCATAAATTGCGGCACTACCTGCATCTTTTAAAACAGAAATGCTTTCAATATCATTTGGATTGAGCAAATTTATATCTCCACCAACTATTCCGTCAATGACTACAAGAGGACTATTATTTCCTAAAGTACTTACTCCTCTAATATTAAGGTTAATCCCTGCACCAGGTTCAGGATTTGGTTGCTGAATGGTTAAATTTGGCGATACTCCTTGAAAGGCTTGTGACAAATTAACTACCGGCCTGCCTTCTATGACATCAGGTGTTATTTGGTCTACAGCTCCGGTTACGCTCGTCTTTCGTTGTGTACCATAACCAATCACAACCACCTCTCCAAGGGCCTGAATATCTGATTGCAGCTGCACATCAATAACGGTTCTGGAATTAATAGCAATCTCTTCTGTTAAAAAGCCTACAAATGAAAATACTAAAACAGGATTCTCCACTTCTTCAGGTACTTCTATAGTATAGTTGCCATACATATCAGTAATAGTTCCTCTAGAAGTTCCCTGCAGCATAACGGTTACTCCTGGCAACCCGACACCTTCATCATCTACTACATTTCCAGAAATCGATTGCATCATGGATGCAGGACTACCCAGGATCTCACCTCCAAGTGAAGAGGGAAACGCAGTAACAGTTTTCATAGTCACAAAGCATAATAAAAACAGTATGACTATTTTCGGTATATGTTTAATTTTCATACGCTAAATGTTTAAAATTAGAAATTAGCAGCCCCACAGCGACTACAATATTTATTTGGTTTGAGGCTTATTGCAGCTCATTTTTTGTTTAAAATAATTCTATATATTATGAATAGTTGATTTGAAGAAACTAAGAAGTATTGCAATGCAGAACACTATGAAAGTATAGATCTATCCTCAATAATGTGAAACACAATTTATATATAACCATATCTACTCATTTAATAATTTACTTCAGCTTATTCCTTAACAATCAGATCAAAAGCATTTTCCTTTTAAGCATTTAATTTTGTCATCTGCCTTTTCACAGTTCTCATTAGCATTATGCTAGAAATTTGCAGATAAAAATACTTCTCTCTTAACAGCGATTTTAAGCGTCTTTACTGACAATCCTGCCATGGTAAAAACTTAATTTTAACTTGCTAAATCGATTTAGCAAAAAGTGCCAAAAAAAAAGGTCAGCATTTTTGATTTTTTAAATTTCACTTTCCTTTTGATTGTAATACGCCAATATTAGTAAAATAAATTTTGGATAAAAAATTTTTATAGAATTTTTTTTCAATCGTTTGCATTTTTATATTTTACACATCATGTAAAAAGATTACCTTGAAACATCCTATCCTCTAAGGAGATGGGGGAATTCCTATTGAGCTCCACTTTATGATAGATGCATAGAAAAGCTGGATCTTTAGCATCTGAGAGGTGCTTTATCAAATTTTTACAATTGATCAACCCTTGTGGTGCTGGTTTCAGAGGTGCCACATATGTTGCTAAAATGAAACAACCTGCGGTGCGAGTAATAAAGTGTGGGCATGCCATAAAAATCAAGACTTACTTTTTCAAAAGCCTCAATTTGTGCTGCCTGTGCCGATCGATGGGTAAATTTGCTACATAATACAATATGATTACGAATCCCTATGTGTCACAAGCTAATTTTCCTATTACTGAAAAATATGCTCGCATGTGACATAATAGCCTGACCCAGGTACACTCTAAGCCGCTCTTAAAGCCTATTTAAATCAAATTTACGTTAACCAGAAAATTCATTTACTTTCACTTTATGGTAGTATTTTACTGTTCAGTGCAAGTGGTTAGCACCTTAATCACTTTTCTTTGTTAACTTTAAATAATTAACTACTACAATAAGTATTATAAATGACCAAGGCAGTTTGTAAAATAACTAATACAGTAACATATGTTACACCTCGTCCAGCACATTCGGTTTACTTTTGTGTCATTAATTTTTAAAATATGACATTAATAGAGATAATAGGGTATATCAGCGCAGCCTTTATTGGCATTTCCCTGGGTTTGATTGGTGGTGGTGGCTCTATTTTAACAGTTCCGGTTTTGGTCTATCTAATGGGAATCAGCCCAGTTACTGCTACAGCCTACTCACTATTTATTGTTGGATTTAGTTCCCTCATAGGTGGTATTAACTATGCCAGAAAAGGACTTGTAGACTATAAAACAGGGATTGTTTTTACCATCCCTGCTTTTATCGCTGTTTATCTCACCCGATTATTATTAATTCCTGCTCTTCCTAAAACCTGGTTTTTTATAGGCAATTTGGAAATTACCTTATCCATTGGAATCATGGTCATTTTTGCTTTGCTGATGATCGCTGCCTCCTACTCCATGATTAAAGATCGAAAAACTTTAAAAGAAGATCTGAATAGCACCAAAGTCCCGCAGAAATTCAACTACTCTTTAATCATAGTTGAAGGGTTAGTTGTGGGCACATTAACCGGGTTGGTGGGTGCAGGGGGTGGGTTCTTGATAATACCTGCTCTGGTAATTCTAGCTAAATTACCTATGAAAGAGGCAATTGGCACTTCATTATTAATTATTGCTGTCAAATCTTTAATTGGCTTCGTAGGAGATGTTCAGGCAGGAGGTAATATTGACTGGAGATTTCCTAACCATTTTTACTGCTCATTGCGGCAGTAGGTATTTTCATTGGTTCTTATTTGTCAGGATTAATAGACGGCCAAAAATTGAAAAAAGGCTTTGGCTGGTTTGTCTTGATCATGGGCTCCCTTATGATTTACAAGGAATTATTTATGTGATGTATCGCTAAAGCGATGGTTAACCACAAAGACGCTAAGACGCAAAGAATAAACGTTATTACATTTTTGAATTTGCAAAATCATCTTGGTAGGATAAGATACAATGCCTGTCTAATTTTTATCGCATTTTTTCACACCCAGCAGAGAAAAACTAAAATGATGACAAAATCTATTTCCCCCCACCGTAACATATGTTACTATCTTATTAGGAGACTCTACGTTAAAATTAATATAAAATACGATTTAAATTAAAACTAACGAACTATGAACATCAAACATTTTTATGACGAGGCATTGGCACAAGGCTCATTCGCAATTGAAAGTGAAGGAAGTGTTGCATTAATAGATCCTTATAGAGATATCGCTCCTTTTGAGAAATTTGCAGAGGAACACAATGCCAAAATAGTAGCGGTTTTTGAAACGCACCCACATGCTGATTTCATCAGTAGCCATTTAGAAATTCAAAAAAAATATGGAGCAAAAATCTACGTAATTTGAAAAAATGGGTGTATGTTATGATTTTCAACCAATGGCCCATGGTGAGGAAGTAAAGATCGGAGATGTAACTTTCAAAGCTTTATTTACACCAGGCCATTCACCTGACCACAATTCCTATTTATTATTAGATGAAAACGGAAGGGAAAAAGCAGTTTTCACTGGTGATTCTTTGTTTGTAGGTGATGTAGGCCGGCCAGATCTCAGAGAAGGTGCGGGAAATATTCAGGTAAGTCGCAAAGAATTAGCAGGGATGATGTACGAAACTGTGAATAATGTTTTTGCCGACTTAGCAGACGAAACTATTGTTTATCCGGCACATGGAGCAGGCTCCTTATGTGGTAAAAATATGAGCAGTGATTTAACCAGTACTATCGCCAAGGAGAAAGCCAACAACTGGGCTTTCCAAATTAAAGACAAAGCTAAGTTTATAGATGCTTTCCTTGAAGGCCAATCGTTTATCCCTAAATACTTCCCCAATAGTGTAGAAGTCAATAGAAAAGGAGCGGTAGCATTCGAAGAGGCCATTAAAAGTACAGATAAGAAAATTGGCCTGGAAATTCCATTAGGTGCTATCATTGTAGATACCCGTACAAAAGAGGAATTCAGGAATGGGCATTTGAAAGGTGCGATTAATATTCAGAATAAAGAGACTGATAAGTTCGAAACCTGGTTAGGTGCTATTGTTGGACCACAGGAAAAGTACTATTTAGTTGCAGAAAACCATAGTGAACTTGACTTCGCTATTTACAGAGCTGCAAAAATTGGTTATGAATCCAATTTAATTGCCGGAGCAATCAATCCTAATGGTGAAATTGTAACTGATCCTTCTATAAACCTGGATGATTTTAAAAATAACCCTGATGCTTACAATATTATAGATATCCGGAATAAAGCTGAGGTGGAGGAAACCAAATTCTTCGACAGTGCTAAAAATATTCCGCTACCTGAATTGAGGGAAAGAACGAAGGAAATTGATACGCAAAAACCTGTGGTAGTGCATTGTGCCGGGGGTTACAGATCAGCTGCGGGTTTTAGTATCATAAAAAAACAATTACCCAATGCGAAAGTATATGATTTAAGTGATGCTATTGAGGAGTTTAAGTAGTATTTAACTTTATATTGAGATTTCTTTATAACCGCTTTTCATTAAGGAAGCGGTTTTTTTATAATATCAATTCCTATTCTGAAATCACGTTGACAAATGAAATGGGCGAGTTTAAATTCGGCAACTCATGGAAAATGAAATAAACTTAAAAACTAAATATACTGACCTTAATAAGTGTTTTTAAACTTTAAAACTAAGTATAAAACCTCAAAAAAGAGAAATTTCACTAAATATTGAGGTTTCAATTACATTTTAAGGTATTTTAAACAAAATTTAATTCTTCACTTTTTGCTTGATCAAAAAGATGCAAAAAATCAAGACAAAAAGATGCTCCCACGCTACAATTCAACGCGCTCCCCGCCTTTTTGCCGACCAGACCGCTCGCTTTTAACAAATATTATTTGGTTTTGGAACAGTACAGTATTTATCATGAGGACCCTAAATTCCATTTCCACTTCAATTATTAATATTTTTCATAAGAAATGCGAAGCGTACCTTTGTGTCTTCGAGTCTTCGCGGTTAATTGGAGACTGCTTTACGTTCACTTTGACGTCTTTCCAATTTTGATCGGTAAGTTGCATGTAACCTATCCGGAGGCCACTACCCCCTATGTTTTTTCTGCAACCCGTTTAGAAAATTCCTTAAATACTGATCCATAAAAGGTCTGTATTGTGATTGTTTGGGGTTTCTCAGAAAAGCACTTAATTCATGTGGACTGATGGGCTTCTCGGTTAACCGGAAAAGTTCAATAATGTCATCCGTTTTTAGGTTAAGAGCGATTTTTAGTTTTTTCAGGATGATATTATTATTGATTTGATTTTCAGGTTCGGGTTGAGGCCCTTCTTTCTTACCTCGTTTCTCATTGATTAACCCGTTGAGAAAAACTGCCAACTGGTTATCGTATAAATGATGAAATTCCGAATCTTCTTCAGATTTCATCCAATTACTTAGCAAGGGTCTTGTTACTTTGAAATCAGCCTTTGCAAATATTTCGATCATTTTAGCATCATCATAATCAAAAACATATCGGATGCGCTTCAGGATGTCATTATTGGTCATAAAAATCTGCTATTTGCATAAAATTACAGCTTTTATCCTTCCCTATGCAACTAAAAGATAAGAAATACCCGTAGCTGAAACCAGGTTATGCAATATATGGGTCTAAATCTGCATCCGACTTCTTATCAACTATCTCTAACCATTCAGCAATATGTGCTTTATTCTCTTTATACAGTTTTAAAGCAAAATCTCCTAATGCGTCCATGTTGACATCAGTTGCGCAATCCATTGCTGAGTCAATATGCTCATCAAGCCGTTTATTAATTCGTAAATATTGCTTTGGTTCAGTGATTGTATCAAATATTTGTTTCAAATGAAAATGAGTTACATCCGCTGCTCCTGACATCATAATATCTAAAGCAGGCATAATCCACTGCGCTTTGCCAAAGTTTTTCACCTTCTGATAAGGGTACGATTCCATGTCGTGCCCCGTACCTAAAGAAAGAATATGCATGTTTTTGGCTGTAAGTTTAGAAAAATTCCGCACCTCAGAATAAGCACATAAAGCAGGATTATTAACAAACACACCGCCATCAATTAAGGCATACTCTTCGCCTGTCATAGAAGCCACTTTAGCACATTCAAAATAAGTAGGTGCGGCTGACGTAGCCCTACAGACGTCCTTCACTTTAAAATTACATGCTACCTCATGTGCAAAATGCTGTCTGAAAAAATGACCTTTTCGCTTTTCTACATCGTAGGAAGTAATAATTGTAGGTTTTAATAAATCACTTAAGAGAGAATCTCCGAAGTAATCTTCAAGAGCCTTTTCAAGACCTTTTTCAGTGTACATTTCATCAAAAATCCCTTTACCGGTTCTGACCCTGTGAAAAAACGGTATATCAAAAATTTCACCTCCCCTATTGAAATACAAATCAACAACTTCAGCAGCGGTAAATTTTGCTTGTCCGGTTATATTCGAATCTGGCACCAAATAAGCGCAGGCCAAAATGCCACCGGTGCTTGTTCCGGTAATCAGATCAAAGTAGTCCGCAACTTTGATATTGAAATCTCTTTCAATGCATTCCAAAATAACTCCAGGCACTATGCCTCTTATTCCTCCACCATCTATAGATAATATTTTTACAGGGTTCTTCATGATGTTAAAATTGATTGTAAATAGATTCTCGTTTGCTCACCGTAAATGCCATCAATTTCTAAAAAACCACTCATAGATTGTAATGACATCACTGCTCTTTCGGTTCTGGGACCAAAAAAGCCATCTGAAGTACCTACTTCAAAACCTGCTACTTTTAGCGCATCTTGTAAATCTTTCACTGCATCACCTGTGTCATTTTTCTCAAGGTTGATTTCAGGTAATTTGAACATTTTCGTTGACGTAAGGCGCCTGAAGCCCAGTAAACTACTTAGAGGGTATGCAGAAATAGACACTTGATTGCCTTGGTTACCTCCCAGGCAATAAATTCTAGTCGTATCGATAGAATATCCGAAGAAAAATCCCACATGTCCTTTCCATGAATTAGGATTTTCCCGCCAGAAAATCACAATATCGCCAGGCTCTGGATTTGCATCTACCTTATCTCCTACCAATAACCATGACCTCGCATTGGCTTTATCAGTTCCATTTAATCCACATTTCTTAGCCACCCAGTTCACAAAAATACTGCACCAGGGTGTTTCATCGTCATTAACCCAACTAAAGCCTGCTTCTTTGGCATACTGCACTATAGCTGGATTATGTCCCTGGGAACCAGCTATTTCTTTTTGACCTAGCTGACTTACTGCTGTTTTGATAAGATTATCCATGGAAGGCGATGCTTAAATAACTTATAAATATATTACTAATGTAAATAAAATTTATTAATAAACAAATATTTAATATCATTATCACTTATTTTACAATAAATATAATGCAAGAATTTCAGCTTTTTGTACCTGATTGCACAGCAAACTCACTTTATTGCAACTCCGAGTATCCTGCTATACCTTTTTCTTTGCTGTCGCTCATTCGCACATAGAAGGATTTAGTGTAAAATGCAGATTTCATACATATGCTACATGACAAGCCAGTCATTAAACTTTATCTGACATTGAATAAATTAGCTGCATTTTGCAGATCAAGAGTGGGCTCCACTTCATAAAAATAGCTAAGCTGCCATTTTTTAGCTAGTTCAACTTGTTTAGTATGCGTTACATCCCAGGCAGAATAAACCCTGAAAGCCCGCCTCCCTTCTCTTCCAGAAGCTTACAAAGCTCCCTGCTTTTTTAGGAATAGTTTTAGCATTTCTGCAGGTAATATTTAGTCCACTAAGTTTAAACCTGCAAGCAGAATATTCCTTGCATTCATCTTCAATTTTAGTGTCTGAGATTACTAAGCAAAGCTTATCGTATATTTAAGAGTTGATTCTGTTAAGCGTTTGTAGATTTCTTTTTCTCAGCACTATTTACAATTTTCTGTAGCCGTGGACGATTATATCGTTGAACTAAGACTGGATATACATTTAGTGTTAAATTTAAAAAGAATAGCCAAAGCGATTGTATAAATCCATAATGAAACACTACTATTATATTAAAAATCAATACAATAAAGAATATAATTAAATGGCCGAATTCCGATTGACGAGTTCTATATTCCAACAGCTTTAAAGCCTCTACTTTGTTTGTAACAGGATTGGCAGCTTTATTCAATTTCTCCCAACCTACCCAAACCAAAATTTTCCTAAACAGATTTACACCCAACCATTTATAGATTTTTCCTGAAGCCTCCCACTCTTTCACCTTATAATATGAACTTCGTAAGGTTGGCTTAAAAGTCTGAGTAAAGAACAAAACCCCCATCATCAGTATGAAGTTTAAAACCCATGCAAATATAAAAGAATCCATCCCTTTCCAGAAAGCTACTGTACCCACAGTAATGACCGCAAAGGCTGTCACAAAACAAGCTTGTATATATTTATTCATTATTGCTTTCCTAGACTACTAATTAGCATGGTATTTATGTCAGTTTATATATTCATTTTTTTATCAGCACAGTATCTTTGCTTTCCATGTTATACTTCAAAGTAACTTTGATTACAATGTCTGAAGGAATTCAAACCAAAAATACAATAGTACAATGAAAGATATGAAAAACCAGACAAAAGTTGTTGCAGGCGAATAAAGTCTGTATAAAAATGCCGTAGCTAAACGCATATGGTTCTTGATGAATCGCAATACAATAATTAAATCCAAGATGTGTTGCTGGTGAAAACAGCAAGAAGAAGAAGTTGTTGCTGATATACTTTTACACTCCAAATTGTCTCAAATGATGATCAGTATGTTTGTAAACTAGCACTCCTATCTGCTCTTTCGTCATTTTGCCAAAAAAATCATGGATAAAATCCGGATTACTATAATTTTCATATTCCTTTAACAATGTAATCCATTTTGATTTTTCAAATTCGACATCCCCCTCCAACTCTTTTACCTTAAATTGGTCGGAGGCAGGGATATTTTTATCAAAAGGCTTTTCATCTTTTATCATTCTCCTTAACGCAAATTTCCCAAAGATCTTTCCCATAAAAGCTTGCTTATATGATTGGTTTTCACTTCCTAAAATCCATCCGTTCCAATAGGTATTGTGTTTGAGCATCTGATATGCATTCATTTTGCCCCATTGAGCTGTATGGTTGATGTCAAGTAATTTTATTCTTTTGATTAGTTTTTCTCTTGTAGAATTTTCAAATACAGTTTTCATTATCAATACTTTTAAATGGGTTACTCGCTCTATCAAAATATAATTTAAAGGTAAGAGTTCTTAAAGCATTTATACCTTCTGCGAATACGCCAATATAGGGAGTTAATTGCGACAGTCTTTGTTATTTATACAGTGTGGGGAATTGAAATGATGAGAAAATTTTTAACTTACAAGTAATGATGCTTGAACCATAACAATTATCTATTAATGGTTAAAAAGAGAGTAAGGTCATTGACTTGAATGACCTAAAATCTTTTCTTTGAAGGCCTCTGTCTATTATCGAAGAAATCTAACAATATAATCGTGTCCCCCTTGATTCTATAAAATATGTTGATTTGTTTTAAAAGAGTAAAACCTCTGATACCCTCTTCTACATTTTCAATGGTTCCAATCTCTGGAAACTCTGATAAGACCTCTAAAAAGTCATAAGTTCTTTTAACAAAATGTACTTTTTTTTCATTGTTTCATTATCAATCAGATTCTGTGAATTTTCACTTTCCTCAAAAGCAGTTAATAATTCTTCTTGCTCATTTTTATGCAACCTTCCCCAAATTTGACCGTTTTTTTATCTGCTTTTGACCCTGATTAAATCATAAAAATTTTGAAGTAAACTTTCGTTTTCAATACTATCAATCAGAGTATGGAAATTCTTTTTTAGCTCCAACTTATCCATAATTAAATGCTTTCTACAAATTTACATTATTTTTATTAAACGTTTTGAGTCTGCTTTTGTCAAAATCTTTAAGCTTGAATTCTCACTCCTCCAACTCTTCCTTCACCCTACATACAAATACAGTATCGATAGGCTGCATAGATAAATTCCAGGCAGGTTTATCGGCAAAAGTGTTATACATACTGGCGAAGTGCTTTCCGGAAAAGAAGGTAAGTAAATTGGGTTCCTCGGTATAAAAGCTTAATGTGTCTAACTCAAATTCAGGGTTGAGACGTTGCTTTGATATGTTTTTGGGAATAAGAATAAAATCTCCCTTTTTGATATTTTCTTCATTATTGGTATCATATATGCTCCATCCATTTTCAAGCGAGTACCATTGCCAGCCCCAATGACCAAGCGACCAAACAGTTGATTTGTTCTGCTGAGGGATTGTAATTCTTTCCGATGCGTTTCTGTAAAAATCAGCATACACCCAATCGGAAATGCCAAGCAATAGGCCCAGGGCTATTGTAACTGCAGCAGCCAATCGATAAATAGCAGCATTAGCAACAGAAAAATGTTTATGACCTAACAGAAGCAGAAAAGGAATAAGCAGCAAAATATGCCTTGTGGCATGTACCGGAACAAATAATACAATAAAAGCTGTCATCCCTAGCAGGTAGAGCGCAATGATAAATTCCTGCGATTGCAGATAAGCTAATTTATCATTAATGAATCGTTGCCCTATCTGCTGAAGCACCACAGCAGAAAGTATAAAACCTACGGCCATAAAAGTGTAGTTCAGAAACGCACTAAATCTTCCTTCCGGTATTAGGCCTATATAAACCAATGGAACGGCCAATACAAACAGGAGAAATACACAAAAAATAGTATAATGAGTGATTTTTTTAGGCACTTGGGCATAAATATATACAATTACGAAAGTCGCCATCGCTCCGAGCGTTCCCACAAAGCCTTTGATTTTATACCATGTAACCTCTGCATTTCCTCTGCCGGCCAGGTGTGCTTCACCAAATGCGGAAATATTCCAGAGCGACCACGCTAGAAGGATCAGCCCCGGGATTAAAAAAATAATTAGTCTTTTGTAGCGCTCGGATAAAAGGATAGCTACAAACACCACCACTAATAAAGGAAGCAAAGTATATTTAATGAGCAAACCAAAACTCAGACTGAGTGCTGCAAATCCGTAAAAGCGTAATTTATTAGTTGCCTTTGCTTTTAGTAGAAAATATATAACACTTAAAGCTGCAGCCAAAATGGGCACATCCGTCATCAGGTTTTGGTTAATCACCATTGCAGGATTAAAAGCAAAGATAAGAAGCAGCACTTTAGGTTTTTGAACTTTAAGCAGATTAGAAATCTCTTGAAAAAAGTACAATGCCAAAAAGCAGAAAATAGCTATTAACCCATGGAGGAACATCTCTTGCACACCAAAGACTGACATAAAAAATGCAATTAAATAAAATAGAAGCGGAGGTTGATTGCCCTCAGAAATTGGTTCTGCAGAATTGCCCCAGTTGACTTCAGCCATCATAGGATTCAATGGATTTTCCATAATCCATTTGGACGCTTCTAGATGAAAAGCATCATCCATATGAAATGCCTTATTGATATTGATGGCTGTAAGAATAATCCACAGGAAGATGATAAAGCTGATGTTGGACGATCTATTAACCATGAACATTTTTTGGATTGCTTTTGGCCATATCACTATTACTTACCATTTTTAAAAAAAGGAAGCAAATTTGAACAAAGTCAAATAGCGTTTTGCGTTACTATAAGAGAAAAAGATTAGAAAAGCGCATCGAGTACCTGCTTTTTATGACTACTTGCTTATTTCCTCCACTATTAAACTTCTTAAATGTTCGAGCTGCGTGTCTCTTTTCCACAGAATTTGATTAATATCTCTCTCAATCTTTATATCAGGCTGTGTGCCATAGCCATCCAAAATTTTTCCGTTTTTCTGAAAAGAAACCATTGTACTAATTTTCCCAAACAATTCTGTTTTTGGTAAATCAAACCAATCACTGTTACCGCTCGAACCATCTGTGGTAATGCCCACAATTTTTATATTTGGTAATCCTTTAAATGCGGATACAAAAACGGATGCAGCACTAAAACTCTTTTCGTTCGCTAAAATATACACGGGTTTATTATAATAAAATGATGGTTCCGCCAAATGCTTTCCGTTAAATATTCCATAATAATATTCACTATATTTTTGGTTGTCCAGAGCGTACATTGGTTGGAATTTTCTCAGAAATCGTCTTACCTGATCTTGTTCACTGGTGTCCAGGTCATCAAATGGAAACAAAAAGCGATTTGTCAGCCCTCTTTTGTAATCCTCTGGTAAAGGAATAGGGCCTCTTTGTCTGGTGGCATTCACTACATAAATAGAATCTGGATGCACCAGGTATTTGGCAAATTCATACATTATATCGCGAGTCCCTCCATTATTACTTCTTACATCGATAATTAATGCCTTGCTTTCATTTTGAGCAGCTTTCATAAATGAATTTAATTTGTCAAAAAGTAACGGTGCTTCCTCTGTACTTACCATTGCGGGAAGTCGGACATAAGCAATGTCATTTTGCAAATTAAAAAGTTGCTCGATAATATCGAGCTTATTATAATCTTCATCTTTCACAAGAACGTACTCACTTTCAAACTTTTCATCCCACGGGCGTTCTCTTTTAGATCTATCAATCACTGGTACAACCAATATAGTATCGTTTTCTAAGCTGGAATCTGCAAGAGTGAGTTTGATTTTCTCAGGCAATGCTTTACCCAACAGAATATAATTTTTTTGAATGTCCCTAATATCCCGTACTGCCCTCGTAAAATAGCTTTGAGCGGGAGCTTCCTTGTGCTCTGGTCGGGTTTTTTCTAAAAAATCTGCAATTTTGACCCCATCAATCTCTGTTAAGTAAGGAAATATAGGGTTGAGTATTTCTAAATCTCCTTTCATCCTTTTTAAAACAACCACTTTATCTCCCAGGGGCGCATATACATGTGGTAGAAAAAGGGTTTCATTTAAGTCAAATCCTCGTATTCCTTGTAAAGAAAGGTGTCTGTCTCCAATTTTGCCCAATGTCCTGGTCAGAAACAATCCAAAATCTTCCAATTTGAATGAATCCTCAATATTTGCCAGGAAATGCTCAAAATCAACATTGAAATCATATCCATTGAGATAGACATAGGAAGAGCTTTCATTTAGGGTTTTTGTCAGGAATTCAATATCGCTCTTTACGTGTTTTTTGGTAAGAAAAGAACCCTGCCCCAGCAAAATAATTGAATAGAGACTCAATATTATAGTAAAAACAAATTTCAATTTCATTCTAGGTCGTTTATGAGTTATGTGTTATTACTATTATTTAGAAGCGAAAATTTGTTCAAATGCTTTATAGACTGCAATATGAAGTGCATTTCCATGGGTTTTATCCTCAAAAAATTCGTAAATTATGGTGGTGTTTTCTGTTTTATGATCCTCCAATTTAGTAAATAATTCTTTTGCTGTGCGTTCCATCACCTCTCCTTCTTTTCCTCCAGCAACATAAATGGTTTTAGGTGAATCGAAGTGGGCAATATCTGCCTCCAGTAATTTTTCATCGTTCCACCATAAACTTGGACTTACAATAATATAATTATCAAAAAGACCAGGCTTTTTAAAAAGTATTTCCGTTGCTAAAAGCCCACCCAGAGATTGACCAATTATGGTTTGCTCTTCAGAAATTCTATATTTTGATGTGATAAAAGGAAGCAATTCTTTTTCCAGAAAGGATATGAAGTTCTCCGACTTTCCAGAAGTGGGAAATTCATTCTGGTCTAGCTTATTTTGTGAAGGTGAAGTAAAATCCCGTTTTCTATCTACGTTAGCAATCCCTACAACAATGGACTCAGGGACCATATTTACCCATGGAAATGACCCAAACTGAACGATACCGACAATGTGAATAAAATCCTCATACTCTCCACCATCCAGTAAGTAAATTACCGGATATAACTTTAAGCTGTCGTCCGAATAATTTGCTGGTAAATAAATATTTATATCTCTTGTTTCATTTAGTTCAAATGATTCAATTGCTAAAGTCTTTCCGATTGAAAAATCTGTTTCACTAATCTCTACGGGTATTTTTTGTCCATAGGATAATGTAGCAAGCATTACTAATAGGAAAATTATAATGTTAGTGTTCATCTCGACTGGTGTTAACAGCAATATAATTATAAGGATGGGAAAGGTGGGAGATTTGCAGTTAAATTTCTATCTGCCATTGCAGGTTTCTTTTACATTTCTGTAAAGGCCACGAGATTTCAGATAGTTGGTTCAACATTGATTAACGATCAGCTAAAATCCCTAGGCTGATCGCTTGTTTATTTCTTTAAAAGTATCGGATTCAAATACTCTTTGCAAATTACTAATTAAGCCGATTGGGCTTAGCATCTGTTATGAGCTTTTCTAGTTCGTTGTTTCTACAGTTTGAGGATTAAAAATACAAAGGTTTCGATTGCATTAGTGATTCAACCATATCAACAGTATTTTGAAATATATATAGTAAATTCATAGAACAAACCCACCTTTTATGGTTGGCTGAAGCTCTTATGGCTTTTCATAGCAGCTATTGTTAGTGGTATTCTCTTTCAACTACGGATTTCAATTTTTCGGCAACTTTTTCATCTATATTCGCTTTATACTTCAACTCCTCAACGTTTAAACCAGTGATACTTTTATAAAATGTTAATGCTGATAAAAAGGCTCCTTCTTTTGACGGATGAGTTTGATCATCATAAAGCTTTATCTCTTTGTGTTGTTTCAATACTGCATAAAACATTTCCCCAATATTTGTTGATTCTTTATCAATCAGTTTTAGCCCTTTTCTTATTTCAGACATTTCATGCTCAAGGTTCAGCATTTTTGGCGAACAATGTTCAATGTCTGCAAAATCTCTACAAAATTGTTTGGGGAATTGCTGGTTGGTCGGGAAATTTTGAAAAATAAGAATAGTAGGATCAGTACTTTTGTTTAACAAGCTTTCTATTTCTTTAATAGAAGGTATAATTTCCTTTTCTATAGATCTTTCAATGGTCAATTGCCCCGTCCGCTCTTGTAGGATAATTATGTCAAAAGTATCACTCTTTAAAATTTTCTCCGTTTTCGTTTCTTCGCCTTGTTCTTTATTTCTTGTGTAAAATGTAGAATCAGACAGATTTAACATCATATAATTAAGGTGTCCGTAAAGGGAGTAGCCGGGATAGGTTGACTGTTGAATATTGAATGCCAGCCCCTTTTCCTCTATCATCTCACCCAACATATCTGGCATGTCGTGATAGTAAGTTAGGCTATTGCCTATAAAGAGTACATTTTTAGTAACGGTCTCCTGCTTTTTTGTACTACAAGCTGTAGATAAGCTTATAACTATAAATAATAGCGTTCTTATTAATATTGAGGTCATAAAATATTGTGCTTATAGTTGATTAAATTACCGCTAAAGCCATTGTATAAATTCGTGGCTGATTAAAAGTATAAAAATTAGCTTTAACTACCGAGGCAATCTGCAGGATTGGCTTATTAAATTAATTTTCACCAATAATTCAAAGCTTTGGATTGAAGGGCTACGTACAAAGAGCCAAAGGCGCAATAACCTACTGTCCAGCCATAGTTTATTATAGGGTGTTGTGAAGAGTGTCTATTTTCGAGTTACTATGGCTAACAGCGTTCAAAGTCGATTTGAGTTTCAAATTCTGTTGATTCGCTAATCGGTCATTATTCTCGTTAATAACTTTTTGAGCTACCTCATAAAATTCATAGCAGCCGTCAGTTTGTCTGTTCACATATAGTTGTGATTTTTGGGGTTTTTCAGCTAATAGGGTATTCTTAGAAGTTCGCAGTTCAGCATTTACATCATCGCAATTGTTCCAAAATTCCGACTCCGTAACCGTATATAATCAAAAATGAGTGTCCTCATCAATTGGTTCATGTATTTCTGGGTTATCATATTCAAATCGAATATCCACAGACATTCCCTCTGTAATCCCCTTGTAATAACTATTGCTGACCTGATTGCTGCCTTTGTATTTCAACCCAGAGATTTCAAATTCATAATTGAACCAGTTACCCCTGCTTTTCATTTTATAGACTTTTGTGATAACACCAGTTGTTTTCATTGAGCGCGTATCTAATTCAGCTTGTTCTTGTTTATAATTATGACGTCCATAAAAAAATATTGAAATAAGAAAGATAGGCCAAAGAAAGAACCACCAATGCTTTCGAAGTATAAATTTATTGCGTTCCGTTTTTGATTTAGTCATCCTTTAATTTGTGTAGACCATTATTGCCGCTAACGGCTTGCATATGGCTTGTGGCGGTTTCGAAGCACTTTCCCGTCCACCATGGATGAACCTGGCTACGAAGCAAAAGCCTTGATGGCAGCCGTTCACCCGCCATAAGCTAGATGTGTTGTTGCCACACGTTTTATTTTAATTCTTCTATGATTGCTTTAAGTCCTCTTTTAAGTCCTTCAAAATAGTTATCGTTCTTGAAATTTGGTATCATTTCTTCATCAATGATTTTTTTAGTCTCTAAATCTGTCAATCGCTTTTCAATTCCAAAACCATTTTGAATTCTGATTTTTCTGAGTCCTTTTCCGAGAGCAATCAAGATACCATTGTCTTTTTCTTTTTGTCCTACTCCCCAATAATTTGCTAAATCCAATGAATAGTCGTCAATATTGTCATAAGGCATTAAAGAAGTCAGAGTCACGATTGATATTTGGTCACCCGTTTTGGACTCGTGTTCTTTAATTATTGCTGTCAATTCCCTTTCTTCTTGGTCTGTCAGAATGTTCTCAAAGTCGTTTACATATCCTACTGATTCTGGAAATTTAGAACTTTCCGTTTTTGTCGAAACATGGTTGTCTGTCTGTGATTTCTTGAGGGGTCCACATGAAGTTATCATGAGGAAAACAGTCAGAATTGAAATGGTGAAATTGGTTTTAGGTCGTTTCATTTTTAATGTGTGGCAACATTTCAATAGGCGGACAATTCCGCATATCTGTCTTACATTTTTAAATAACCGACAACAAACCACTACAAACGCTTACAAACATTTACAATTAGCTTTCTGTCGGTTACTGTATTTAAAATATTGAAAATAGGCTATTCCTGCATCAAATCCTAAGTATTCATCGAATAACACATGTAAGTTCCTATCTGGTGGTAGTGTAAAGGGCAAGAAATTCAGCCCCATCGGCGAGAAATAAAGCAGGGGTGCTGTGGGCAGTTTACAAGCAAAATTGCTAGAAAAGCCCTGCATATTTCACAAGGCTGTCTATTTAGTCATTTTATTACTGTAGCTTCTAACTCCACTTTTAGCGTTTCAAAAAGCGCTTTGACTTCCAAAACTGTGCTGGCTTGCTGTATACCGTGCTTCTGTACCCAATCCTGGAATAACTTAAAGTGAGGCCAAAGTTCTTCCGCAGCAGTGGTATAAATATTTAAGCGAACAATATTTTTACATTCATAACCAGCCTCTTTAATTACAGTTTCCAGGTTTTGTATCGCTTCCGTCAACTGTGTCTCCATATTTGCTTCGCTCGAGATACCTTCTGCATTAATCGCAGTCTGTCCTGAAACATAAAGGGTGGCTTCCGCATCTTTCACTTCTACAGCCTGCACATAACTGCGGACATCCTGCCATTTCCAGGGATTTACGACTCTTTTTTCCATGTTTATTTTGTTTTAAACTTGTCTGCATGACAAGCAAGTGATAAAAAATTTAACAGGACAAAGATTGCAGAATTGTACTTGAAAAGTGCGTGACAAATATCACAGTTTCGGATGGAGGATTAAAAGGATTATGCATCTCATTCTATATGAAATGAGATCACAAACAATTAACTTTTTTAAAAAAATAAAAAATTAATTTCTGAGATGACGAGCTAATGTATGGTTTTTCAGAATAGAATAGAACTCAAGCTACTAAGAAATAAGCCTGCTTAGGGTTTCGCGGGAGACGCCTAAATAAGAAGCAATGAGGGTTTTAGGCACACGTTGCAGTAAGGCAGGATAGCGCTGTAGAAAATGCTCATAACGTTCCGCTGCACTTAAGGTAAGAAAAGAGATGATACGCTGCTGTGATCCAATATGTCCGCGACTGGCTTTTTCCAGGAAGAAACGTTCCATTTTTTGAAAGCCCAAGAGGAGCTTCTGATAATTTGAATGTGTAATGCAGTATACTTCTGTATCTTCCAAAGCCTGCAAAGAAAGAGTGGCATTGCCTCTTGAGTAGAAAGCCGAAAAATCGCTTTCCCACCAATCCTCCAGAGCGAAGGAAACGATGTGTTCTCTTCCTTCACTATCATTATAGATCAACTTTAGAAGCCCTGAAATAACAAAATAAAGATGTGTTACTTTTTTTCCTTCCTGAATAAGATAGTTCCGTTTCTTGACTCTTTGGCTGCTGAAGTGTGAGAGAACAAACTCAAACTCCTCATCAGAAAATAATACTACTTTATCAAAATGTTGCCTCAGTTTGTTGTGCATTTATTAGATTAAGATAATTCAAAAACTTCATACTGTTAATTCATTACGCCACATTTTACTTGGGCATTATCAGATCGAACATCAAGAAAATGTGCGCTTATCAGTCCTGATCTTTACTGAGCTAGCTATACTTACAAAAGAGCTCCCAAGTGTGGAGGCAGACTGCTCAGGCACAAAAAAGAGGAATTTCATTATCCATTACCTTATGCACCTACAAAAAGGTCATTTTACTCTGTTTTTGCCATCCCAAAACTGAATGTGGTCCAAAAACTTTCCCAATCTGCATCGTTTTTGTCTGTAGAGGGAATCATATGTGTGGAATGAAAAAACCAGGCACCTTCCCTCTCCAATTTAAAAGAGCAAACACCTTTCTCATCTGTTCGCGAATACTGGTAAATGGCTGACTCATTTCCCAATCTGTTTCGTGCAGTAATTACTTTATTGCTTAATGACTTATCCATAAATAGCACTTTTGCATTAATCCAATCGCCTTTTTTCAATTCGTAAGGGTTTTGCAATAGCACAATCTCAAAATCATGCCCTACCACTGTTTTAAAAATTTTGTCATTTGGTTTTGGATTGCTCTGAACAAGCGTTTTTATATACCGGGTATATTTTTCTGATTGCTCTTTTTTAGTACTTTCATCTATATTTATATTCTCAATATGATCCACTTCCAGGTAATTTCTAAATTTGTCGTTCGTCATGGTTATTCTTGCATAATCGCGTTCCATATGTATCAGAGCTAAACCTTGGAAGTCAACATCCATCTCCAAAATCGGTAAAGCGCCATCCTGGACGGTAGCCAATAAATCACTTGTACCCGCTTCATTTATCATTTCAAATTTTTTAGTGATTGATTTTTGGACAGGCCTTTCCAACTCAATATTAAATCCATCTGCAACAAACAAATGGAGCTCTAGCTTTTCACCTTCCTTAACTATGTATTGGTAGGCTATCAAAACATATTCATGAGCGAATGCAGAGGTTGCCACAATAATTGCTAAAAAGATGGTAAATACTTTTTTCATAGGTAAAAAGTTTAAAATATAATTTAAATGAATGTGAGTGTAATAATTAAGTTTTTCAATTTACATGACTTTAGTTTATTATGCCTTAAGCTAAACTTGCAAAAGTCGATTCAAAAATAGGATTTTCAATGTTACCTTGTAGCATGCCTCATGGAAATTATAAATAAATTATTAGCGCTTTCCACATATACCGCAATGAGCTTGAATGCATATCAATTATAATCAACTACAATAGTATTAAGTTAATTACACAGTAGTCCACCTTTTATGGAGTATAGTCCAACCGAGGTAGCAACAAAATACCGTCCTTTATGCAAACAGCTCTAATCATGCATAGGCTTGATTAGAGGTAAAATTTAAACTCTAAAAAATTTATTATGAAAAATGTAATCCCCCAATTTGGCTCAGACCCTCGTTTTCTGCGCACACGAAGTACTTTTTCTGTATATATTGTGCAAACGTTTGCAGTAATTTTTCTCTTATTAAATATTTCCTTTACCAATGCACAGGCACCCAGCCATGACCCCACTGCCATAGTCAGGGCTGAAAATGGCAGGTATTGGGTATTTACCACAGGTGATGGCATATGGGCCATGTCTTCCAGCAATGCCAACTTCACCGACTGGCGACCAGAGCCTACTCCCTTCCAACCTGGCACCTGGCCCGGATGGATTAATTCCGCAGTCCCAGGATTTAATGGTGCTTTCTGGGCTCCAGGCATCACCAGGATGAATGGATACTATTACGTGTACTATTCTTGCTCTACTTTTGGTTCGTCCAGATCTGCTATTGGAGTTGTTAGAACACAATCACTCAGTAATCCGAATTGGACTGATTTAGGCATGGTGATTTCCTCTAACGGCAGCAGTGGGGCGATCAATGCCATTGATGCTGCTATTTTCCGAGACGATGATGGTCGTTATTGGATGTCTTATGGATCTTTTTTTGGAGGTTTAGGCATTGTTGAGATAAATCCTAACACCGGTAAAACCATAGGGGGTGTAACCCAAATTGCCGGTGGTAATCACCAGGATATTGAAGCACCCTATATTGTTCGCAATGGCAACTATTATTATTTGTTTGCTAACCGAGGGAGATGCTGCAACGGCTTAAATAGCACATATTATGTACAAGTGGCTCGATCAACCAATATCAGAGGCCCATATAACGGCTGGAGAACTGTGCTCGGAAATGCAGGTAGAGAAGTAGGCCCGGGTCATATTGGATACTTTGCTGCTGAAGGTAAGCTCACTTACCATTATTATGATGCGCAACAAAATGGAGCTGCCAAACTCAGAGTAACAAGTTTAGGATGGAGCAACGGATGGCCGGTCATACATGGAACTGGAGGCGGAACGGGATCAAGCCAAACTTACCGATTACAAAACAGAGGCACAGGTATGTTTTTAGATGGAATGGGCAGAACAGCCAATGGAGATGCTTGCGGACAATATGCGAATACAACCCACCCCAATGCGGAATGGCAATTAATTGATACCGGTGATGGCTATTCGCAGATCAAAAATGTTGGTACAGGTTTATTTTTGGATGGCATGGGGCGCACCGCTAATGGAGAGGACTGCGGTATGTGGGCCAATACTCCTCACTACAATACTCACTGGTCTGTACAGCAAAACGGAAATTTTGTACGCCTACAGAACAGGAATACGGGTTTGTACCTGGATGGAATGGGACGCACAGCAAACGGTTCAGCTTTAGGACAATATGCTAATACTTCTCATGTAAATGCGCAATGGCAGCTCGTTTCTGTTTCAGGTAACAATGCGAGATCAGTAGTACTAAGTACCGAAGCAGGACAAATAAATGAAATGGTAATGTTCCCCAACCCTGCTAATGATGAGCTCAATGTTACAATTCCCAGCTTTAAGGGTTCGGAAGTGATCCGTGTGCTCAATTTAATGGGACAAGAAATGTTGCAAGTGAACGCAACTAACGAATATCACTCAGTATACATTGGAGGTTTAGCTTCCGGACAGTACATACTTGAACTAAAGTCTGAAAAAGACATCTCCTTCAAACGATTTGTAAAACAGTAAGCTAACTTCAGTAAGCTAACTGGTTTTTCAGTTAGCTTACTAATTCATCCTATTTATACATCCCACATCCAAAGTAATTACAAATTACTGTGTGTTTTATCTTTTTGCCTAAAAACCCCTCTTTTGCTTATTAATGAAGATCGCTTAAAATTTAGGCTTAAGCACCCAATTTTGAACAATAAACTATCTAAACTTTACTGATACTTCTTCTGGAGGCTATAAGTGAGACGGAAATCTAAAAACTCAGCAACCTGCCGATGAGCAAGTAAATTTATTCCTGTGCTTAGATAACGATTTACTTGATACATTATACCCCAGCGGTGAAATAGCCTGTCATAATAGCGAATTTGATCGAATACGTAAAAGCCCAGGCGCTGGCTAAACCGGAAGCTGCCTAGCAAAAACTCGTGCCCCAACATTAGACCTGCTTTTGTGGGACTGGCATCTATGCCCTCTCGCCGTAGTTTCTCTTCCAAATTACTATCGCGATATACTTCAGCTCCTAAGGTAAGCACACTCAAACTTCCCACCTGCTTTGCTGCCTGTAAGGCCATTCCGCCCATGAAATAACGTTTCCGGTTACCATCCTGATCGACACCACGCAGCATGGCACCCATCATACTAAAATTAAACCGGGGTGAATATTCTCTCCAGTATTTTTTACTGTTCTTTTTTCCTTTGTACCAGGAACGAAAGTCAGGCTGGTAGCTTACGGAAATACCAGCAGTAGGCCAATTAATACCTTTGTTTGGGTCACGCAAGCCCCCATTTGAAATATGCTGATAGTTTACTGAAGGGTTTAGCCACCATTTTTCCGACAATTGCACCCAAAAACCAATCCCTATTCTTAAGTAGATACTTAAATTTGTACTGTAAGATTGGTTAGCTGGATTTTCAATACTATCATAGGGGTTGTTAAGATAAGACAGCCCAGCTGCAGCTTTTAGTGAGAAAAGCAGACGGTCATTAATCCGAAAGGTTGGTTCCAGGTAATAAGCAGCAGTAGCACTTTTTCCTAACAATCCAATATCATAGTCATAAAAAGCTATCATAAGACCTTGCCTTGGATAGCAGTGGCAAAGAGCAAAAGCTGCGGAATCATTACGTTGCCAACTCAGCAGAGCTTCTATTCCGGTTGGACGAGCTCCACTGGTATTTTGTACATCCTGCGAATGAGCAAAAATAAAACCATGCTGTGCGCCTAATCCAATAGAAAATTGCGCTTCATGCTTTGCTTCATTTTTACCCGTAAATATCGAGTCTGACTGAGCAATAACAACACTTGGAAATACCAAAATGAAATTGATTGCAATCAACAACAATGCAACTAAATGTAATATTGTAAATTTCCTATAATTGCTTGCTATCTGGAATTGTATTTTGCAATAGAGCTTCAATTTTTGGCAAATTTTTTTCTTATTTCGTTGTGCTATTGCATACCAATTTAGCAAATGCACGACATGACAAGTAATTTAGCCATATAAAGCACATCAACAAATTGAAATGTCGCATTTTTTTTTCAAACAGCCGGCTCTAATATTTATAGAAAAAGGTGTAATACTAGCGTTAAATAATACCTCTTCAATTTTGCAAGCCCTCTATTTAATTATTACTCAAATAATAGGCCCCTGCCAAAACATAATTTTTAGATTGATCCAAATCTGCAGAATTTATCCCAATAAACTCCTCATTTTCTTCCTTAACTTGCACTTCAATTTTCTGGTAGCCACCATTGGCAGCTTCCTCAAACACGAATATTTGTGCTCCCTTCCGGATAACACCCTTCTTTGGCATCAGCAGCAGGCTATCGGTACTAATATGCACTTGTGCTTCTAATTGTGCTCCTAATGGTAGGTTCACTGATTCAGGTAAATCGGCATGGGCCAAAACACTATTATTAGTCACTTTTTTATTAATAAAATGCAGGCTGCTTTCATACCATTGATTTCCCTCAGGTAATCTGAAAGTCACTTTTTGCCCCTCTTTTAGCTGGCTTACATCTTTGGGGAAAACATTAAATTCCAAATGCATCTCCTCCAGGTTCACCAGCTCAAAAAGGCTACTACTGGGCTCTACTAGCATTCCTGCACTAATATTAACCTCTGTAATGGTGCCATTAAAGGGTGCTCTTAAGCTTAAAACGTCTTGTGAAGTACCTTTTTGTAAAGAGGCTATATTTATTCCTAATTTATGTAATAGGCTCTTTTTGCTATCCATACTGACCTTTTCCTCAAAATACCTGGCTTCTGCCTCTTGCAGACTTTTTACAGAAATAGACTGATTTTCTGAAAGGCTTTTTTTCCTGGTATAATCTGCTTCTAATTGCTTCAGGTTATTTACAGAGGCCAGGTAATCACTTTGCAATGTGAGGATGTCAGGATGCGAATAGGTAGCTAAAACTTGCCCTTTTTGCACTGTTTCACCGGGCAAAATCTTGGTACCTTCTATAAAAGCATGATGGACTAAATGTAATTCCGCCTTATCTTCAGGAGCAACTGCTAATTCTCCAAAAACAGTAAGCTTCTTATCCAAGGGTGCTTTTTTAAGCTTTCCCACTATTAAATTGCTGCTTTTAACCTGATTTCCAGATAAAACAATCTCACTTTGATTTTCCGACTGCTGATCAGCGACAGTCTCTTCCTTACTATCACAGCCTACAAAAGCTAAGAAAGATGATATAAATAGTATATTGACGATTTTCATTTCTATATTTTTATTTTTTAAAGGTCATGGAGAATCCTACATTAAGAACTCATCCACATTTGGTATAAATTAACAATCAGCATTTCTAAAGTTGATTGTATTTTTGTTGCGTTAAGTATTGTAATTCAATAGATATATTGGCCATCTCTCTTTCCAGGTCCAGATAGGTTTTTTGGATGTTATAAAGAGCTGCTAAATTTTGCACAAATTCAAAGAAATTCAGTTCGCCCAACTGGAGGGCTTCATCTGATGATGATTGTAATTCTTCCAACTCCCCCATCATAGAAGTGCTTTGATTGATAAGCGCACTGTAGTTCTCATAGTCGTTCCTGGCACTGATCAGCCTTTGATTATTTGCGTAATTTTCCAACTTCAAATTAGATTGCTGGATGTCCTTATCAATCTTCAATTCTTCAATTTTCCCCTTCACCCCATTATAGATAATAGGAATACTAATGCCTACCTGTACACTTTGATAACCAGTAACATTTTGCAGACTTTGGTTAACGTAACCCACATATGCATTAGGAAAATATTGTGCCTGTCCCACTTTAATATTTGTTTCTGCCGCTTTTACTTGTTGTTCGTTTCTTTGTGTAAAGGCAGGGTCTAAAGTGAGTGAATCTACTGATTGGGTAAACTGATAACTGCTATACTTAACACCAGCCTCAGGTAACTCATCACAGAAGCATAATTGCTTCAATGTTTGACTGTCTTCATTAAGTCTTTTTCTGCTTTTAATCAATTCATTTTGGATGCTCATTAATTGTCCTGACAAGCTCAAAGTTTCGAGTCTTCCACGTTCCCCTTTATTGATCATTTCCTCTGCCTGACTCATACTTTGCTTTAATAGCTCATCTTGTTCTTGTAAAAAGTTTACTTGCTGTAAGCTAAAGATCCAATCATTCCAGGCTTTCCGCATATCAGCAGCCAATTTCTTTTTTGCCAGGTGAAATTCCTTTTCTGCCAGCTCAATTTGTGCTTCCGCCATTTTTTGCCGCCTAAAATTAGCAGGTATATTACCTAAGGATTGTTGTACATTCCAGCTATAATCAATTTCAGGCCCATCTATTTGCCCTCTTTGATAACTAATATTTGTTGCAGGAATTTCAAAGGCCTGAGTTTTATAACTATTGGCTTTGTCTATTCTAAGTTGGGCTTTTTGAATCTCCGGGTTTTGACTCTGTGCCTCCTCAATCATCATTTTCAAAGCCTCTGGCTCAATATTTTGATCCTGAGCAAAGCTTTTTTGATTCAATGCGGCAAAACTAAAAAATATCAGTAAAACTATTGGAATAGCTTTTGAACCTGATTTCCCACTCCCTTTGTTCATCAAATAAAATAAAGAAGGTAGAACTACTAGCGTTAAAAAGGTAGCAGTGACTAAGCCGCCAATTACCACAGTAGCCAAAGGCTTTTGTACCTCCGCACCACTTGAGGTGGAAAGTGCCATCGGTAAAAATCCTAAGGATGCTACTAGAGCAGTCATGATTACAGGCCTTAACCTGTCTATACTACCCGTTTTAATGAGTTGTAAAATATCCATATTCTCCTCTGTTTTCAATTCATTTAAATGGCTAATCAGCACAATTCCGTTCAGAACAGCCACTCCAAAAAGTGCAATAAACCCTACTCCTGCAGAAATACTAAATGGCATATCACGCAGCCATAAAGCCAGTACACCACCTATGGCAGAAAGTGGAACAGCAGTATAGATTAATAAGGCGTACTTCACTTTCCCAAAAGCAAAATAAAGCAGCATAAATATCAATAACAGTGCAACAGGAACTGCGATAGCAAGCCTGTTCCTTGCTTTTTCCAGGGTTTCAAACTGTCCACCATACTTTATAGAATAACCGGGATCCATTTTTAATTGCCTATCCAGATTGTCTTCTATTTCTGCTACAAGGCCTGCAATGTCTCTATCTCTCACATTGGTGCCCACCACCACCCTTCTACGTGTGTCATCTCTGGAAATTTGTAGTGGTCCTTCTTTGTATTCCCATTGCGCTACTTCGGAAAGTGGAATCAATTGACCATCTTGACTTTTTATAGTCAGCTTATCCAAATTTATTTCGTTTCTGAAAGACTCCTTCAGTCTTACTACCAGCTCAAACTTTCGCTCTCCTTCGAAAACAAATCCTGCATTTTCACCAGCGTAAGCTGCCCGAACGATGCTGTTCAATTCTTCTATACTCACTCCATACTGTGCAGCTTTTCTTCTGTTATAGTGAATAACCCACTGCGCTAGTCCTTCTGTTTGCTCTACCTTTACATCTGCTGCACCTGGTACTTCCTGTATAATCAAAGCAGCCCGTTGGCCATATTCAGCTAATTTTGCCAAGTCTTCTCCATAAATTTTTACAGCAATATCCGATTTGGCACCAGTGATTAATTCATTAAACCTTAATTGTATCGGTTGAGTAAACTCAAAATTAGCTGCGGGAATTACCGCTAATTTCTCTTCCATCTTTTCAATTAAGCCAAAACGATCTTCAGAAGTGCTCCATTCATCTTTTGGTTTCAAAATGATCATGATATCGGCCAGCTCAATGGACATGGGATCAGTAGGTACTTCTGCGGTACCAATTTTAGAAACTACAGATTCAACTTCAGGAAAATCATCCAACAAAATGCGCTCTGCCTGGGTGCTTGTCGCAATACTTTGTTGTAAGGATGAACCTGGAGGCAAAGTCATCTGCATTGCTAAATCGCCCTCTTCCAATTGCGGAATAAATTCAGATCCCATTCTACTAAAAATAAAAATTGCTATAGCCAAAAATAATACAGATAACCCCACGGTAACTTTCGCATTACGTAGGGAGGCACTGAGAACAGGTATGTAAACTGATTTTAATTTGTTCATCACCTTATCCGCAAATGTTACTTTATCCTTTATTTTTTTCTTAAGGAACAAGGCCGTCATCATGGGCACATAGGTCATGGATAAAAGCATAGCACCCAAAATAGCAAAACTAACGGTTTGTGCCATCGGTTTAAAGGTTTTCCCCTCAATACCTGTAAGCGTTAAAATGGGAAGAAATACTACTAAAATAATTAGCACTCCAAAAGCTGCCGATTTATAAATTTTCTGTGAGGCATTAATCACTACGTCATCCATTTCGGACTGACTTAATTGTTTTCCAACATGTACTGTAAACAATACATGTAAAATACTTTCTACAATAATGACTGCTCCATCTACTACAATACCAAAATCAATGGCGCCTAATGACATCAGGTTAGCGGAGACATCAAAAATGTTCATCATAATGAAAGCAAATAATAAGGAGAGCGGAATAATGGACGCCACAATAAGACCAGCTCTAAAATTACCCAGTAAAAGTATCAGGACCAGAATCACTATGATACCACCTTCAAGTAAGTTGGTTTTTACGGTGTTAATAGCTCGTTCCACCAAGTCTGACCTGTCTAAGTAGGGCTTTATAGTTACACCTTCCGGCAACGATTTCTGAACTTCAGCCACTCTTTTGTTTACTAAATCCAGTGCTTCAGATGAATTAGCTCCTTTGAGCATGAGCGTAATACCTCCAACCGCTTCCCCTTTTCCATCTTTGGTCATGGCACCAAACCTCTTTGCATTGCCAAACTGCACAGTTCCAATATCTCTCATTAATACAGGTGCTTGGCTATTATGCTTCAACAAAGTATTGCGGATATCTTCAAGACTCACCATCATACCTTCAGTTCTCACATAGTAAGCATTTTCAGCTTTTTCTATATAACTACCTCCAGAGTTCTCATTATTGGTATTTAGAGCTTCAATTATCTCATGAAAACTCACCTGATGCTGAGCCATTAGCATCGGATTAACTGACACCTCATACTGCTTCAAAAAACCACCGAATGAACTCACCTCAACAATACCTTTTATACCTGAAAGTTGACGTTTTACTATCCAATCCTGAATGGTGCGGAGCTCCATTGGACTAAATTCAGCTTGATACTGTTCCTCCACTTCTAAGGTATATTGATAGATTTCTCCCAGACCAGTGGTGATGGGCATTAATTCAGGAGCACCTAATTTGGGTGGAATTTCACCACTCACAATATTGATTTGCTCCTGAACATATTGTCGGGTTTCCAGAACAGGTACGTTCTCTTCAAAAACTATGGTAACAACCGAAAGTCCATATTTTGAAATAGACCGAATTTCCTCCACTTTAGGAATATTAGCCATTGAAATCTCGATTGGATAAGTAATAAACTGCTCCACTTCCTGAGCAGATAAGGAAGGACTTACAGTAACAACCTGTACTTGGTTATTAGTGATATCAGGAACAGCATTTACTGATAACTGTCCCATTGAATAGATGCCGCCCCCAATAAGGGCGATCACTCCAAAGAACACAATTAGCTTGTTCTTTATGGAGAAAGAAATAATTTTTTGAAACATGAAAATATCATTTACTTAAGACTTTGATAAAAATTAAATCGGTTTCTTAAGCAAAAACAGGTGGGCCTCTATAATTAAATGTATTCTTGAATTGAGACTGGAGCCTAACATGCTGTCCAGTGAAGAATGAATTTCTGTAATTTAGCGAAAAAGAATAGTGAGATTTATCTGATGATTTAAAAAAATCTAGTGAGCTAATTTCTTCATCTGCAATCTTCTTTTCAGACTCTAAAGATTTACTTTTCTGAAAATTTTCGAGGTGATTAGCTCCCAGGTTTATATGAAATCCTACTTTCAGCAGGTCAATAGGAGATTGGACCGGCTCATGTTGTAGAATTTCCTTTAAATTGAATCCCTCAACACTATGATGATGAGGCACAAAGCTATGCAATAGTAAGATAATTACTGATGCACTAAGTAGCACTGTGTTGAAAATCCTTTTCATTAGCACAAAGATAAGAAGAAAAACCTAGCGAAGAAGTAACTTTTGCTACTTGTACATAAATGGTACAATTGAATAAGTGATTGGTTACCTGGTCTACATCAGCTAAGTTAACTGACTGAACATGGAAGCTCTTTAACAGCTAATTATCTTAGCGTTTAATTTTTACCGGGAAAAAGTACAAATAATCCTATACCTCCACCATCAAAGTTATTCAGTCTTCCTTGTAATCCTACCCGTTCATTGAGGAAATAGGTAACTCCTGCACCACCTGTTACATAAATACTATTATCTAAATTTACGCCCAACTCAACAAAAAGATAAGTATTATCCAAAATTGGAAAGTAATATCTAGGCAAAATCTGTATTGCCAATACATCCTCAACTAAAAGTGCATCTACTGCCAGACCAAAACGGTCAGTGAAGAAATAACCTGCACCTAACTGCAGTGATTGAGTATTCTCCCCTAATTGAAAATTACCGCCTAAAGTGAAGGCACCTTTTTGAATAGGACTTACAGTTGCTGAAGAATTCTCTTGCAGAACAGAATCTGTTTGCGCGAAGCAATTTGAGGCCAATAAATATAAGGATGCCACTGTGAAGATGTATAGGTGCTTTTTCATGATTATATGTAAGATCAAAATTTAAATGTATATTAATCGTACAATATAAGTAAAATACTTTTAAAGTAAAATATAATTAAAAACCCGTGCTCTTTTTTTATACCTATAATTAACAATGAGAACTTAATCTCGCAGTTCTTTTTTGTCAAGCTCAGTAGCCAGTGATTCAGCCTCACGTACAACATTCTCGGGATATCCATTGATCTCCAAAATTCTGATGGCATTTCTGTTTTTTAGCTTTCCTGACTTCAGCTGATAATCGAACCCCACACTATTTCCATCAATTAATTCACTAAAATGATAAAGATCGTATTGGTCAAATAAGAAATCTGCCAGCTCAATATCGTGGGTAGAAACAAAAACAATATTGTTTTTTGAAGCCAACTGGGAAAGCACTGCTTTTCCTGCCGCTATTCTTTCCACAGTATTCGTTCCTTTAAAAATCTCATCCAACAGAAATAAATTCGTTTCTTTACTTTCAGCAGCCTCAATCATTTCCTTTATGGTCAGGACTTCTTCAAAGTAATAGCTTTTATCATTCATCAGGTCGTCAGTGATTCGAATAGCGGAGTAAATTCGGGTTGTGGGAACACTAAAGGATGCCGCAAAGCATGTATTAATTGTAAATGCAGTAAGGGTACTTATACCTACAGTGCGAATAAAAGAAGTTTTGCCTGACATATTGGAACCCGTAAGTAAAACTGATCGATCCCTCACAGCAAGGTTGTTGCTGACGCAGTTTACGATCAGTGGATGGTAAAGCTCATTGAATTCAATTTTACAGTTGTCGTTCAATACTTCGGGCGAACAATAATTTTGTAGTCCCTTCCTCAGGGATGCCACTGAGATAGTAAGATCGATTTCACCAATGAATTCGTATAAAGCCTCAAGAGCTTCCCTTTTGTCATCAATTTCTTTTAAAACACTAAATAAAAGGATTGGCTCAAGCAAGAAAGGCACTTTAAGTAGCTCAGTTATACCCCACACCAGGATGGCTGCTTCATTGTCCACTCTTGCATCGGCCTTAAATATAGACATGTTACGCGTTGCTTTTTTAAGTGTTGCCAAATGCATCTTAATAGTATCATTAACGCCTGCAAACGCTTCTTGATCGCTTAAAATGGCACACTTGTTGTATAAAACAATCAGCTGAGGGATTGAACTAGTATATTGAAACAGAGTGGTTTTATTATTATAGTGGATTCCCAGATTAGTAGTAATAGAAATCACGAAAAGGTAGACAAACAATTCACTTAATGGAATTAACAAGAAGGTTACCACAGGGATAACAGCCAGTAATTTTAAAAATTTATACCATTTGGGAGGCTTTACAATCGCTTCCTGAAAAAGCGAAGCAACAAAATAAGTCTCCGAGCTATTGAGTTTTTCGAGATGTTGCTGGATCTTTAACCTGAAGGGCTCATCATTCATAAATAATTTGATGAGCTGCTCTCGAGTTTCTACCTTTTTTCTATCCATAAAGGGATTTCGCAGTTGGTTGTATAAATATTGCTGCCCTACTTTGGAATGGGTTCTATCCAAAAACATGAAAAGCTCTTCAAAATCCAGATCAGCAGCTGTTTTGTCAGATATTGTTTGAAATGATTTTTGTAGTTTGTTTTTCTTAAAGTATTTTTCAATATGTTCAAAATAAAAAGTACTATCCTTTACTTTTCCAAAGGACTCTAGTAATTCTTCTTTCAGCAATTTTGCTTTACTCTTAAAAATTCTTTTAAAATTCATTCTGTTTGGATTGACAAACTTTATTCAATAGTTCATAAACATAGTATATTTTTTTTTAAGCAACTTCATTAATTAAACACAGTAGTTTTTATTTAATTTATCAAACTGTCTGATTTTGTGGGAGTGCTTACACAAACAGAACAAGCTCTTATTTTCCACATCATTACCCAGTCTTTTCATCCTACGTTTCATACTCAAACAACCGCTCTCTACACCAGTTATGGCTTTGCCTTAATTAGAATATGGCTAGTAAAGTCCCCCTATCGATCCTACCTGCTGCAGGCAGGTTTTCGACTCACCTCACGTTCAACCCTTCCCGTCACCTGGCGGATGAGGACTCCATAGCTCTTACGGCTTGTTACCTATGACTACTATTGCTTGCGCCACCGCTAAAGCTAATGCGGCACGCGGTCTGCTCACTTCTCGGCACATAGAAACCGAATCTATTCCAAGACCTCCCCAGAGCCTGTCTCGCCCTAGCGGAATAAGAACATATTCCTCATACTTGAACCGGAATAATTTTACAATTCATAAGAAGTTTGGAAATTTCAAGAAAGAGGAATTTAACGATAGTTCAGAAAAACAAATATTTGTTTGTTATTGACTTTAAATTAATAAAACAAATACCTATAACAGAGGCTTTTCAGGACGTTACGTTTTGGCGATTACCAAAAGTCATTTGCCGAAAATTCATCATCATTTGTACCTCTGAAAATATCGATGTTTTATCGATGAATATGTTTTTATATGAGTAGATGAACTGAAGTTTGTCCTTGAAGTATAGGCAGTGAAAAAAATACCAGGCTTTAGCTGGGTGGAAAATCGGAAGGGTATCATACTATACTTCTTGACTTTACATGTTCTAAAAGTTGTTTAAAATTTAAATTTTAAACAAAACCTGTAATCCCGACTAACACCTGACATAGGGCTGTCATAAATCGGTTTTAAGTTTGTATCTCATCAAACAATAAACGAAAATGTCAAACATAGAAACCAATGGTGTTATTACAATCGAATTTCCAAAGGCAACAATAATTCCCGTTAATGGCATAGAGCTCGAAGTATTTGAAGCAGGAAAGCAAAATATTGGGAATCCTATCGTGCTTTGTCACGGTTTCCCTGAGCATGCATATTCCTGGCGGCATCAAATTGCAACACTGGTTGAAGCGGGCTATCATGTTATTGTTCCCAACCAAAGAGGATATGGAAATTCTTCTTGTCCAGCAGAAGTAACAGCATATGATATAGAACACTTAACAAGTGACCTGGTGGCATTACTCAATTATTATCAATATGAAGATGCTATATTTGTGGGTCATGATTGGGGTGCGAACGTAGTTTGGAATCTTGCACTATTGCATCCCAAGCGAGTAAAAAAAGTGATCAATTTGGCTTTACCCTATCAAGAAAGAAGGGGAAAACCCTGGATTGAACTGATGGAAGAGCTATTTGGTCAAGACTTCTATTTTGTTCACTTTAACAGACAGCCAGGAATAGCAGATGCCATATTGGAAGAAAACTCAGCTCAGTTCCTCCGCAATATCTTCCGCAAAAACATACCACCTGCCGCTCCTGCTCCGGGTAATGTAATGATCAATCTAGCCATAGCAGAAAAACCATTTGGGGAGCCCATAATGAATAACGAGGAGCTTTCTGTTTACACCGCCGCTTTCGAATTATCAGGGTTTACAGGGAGTATCAATTGGTACAGAAACCTTGACCGCAACTGGCATTTTATGGCAAATGTAAAGCCATTGATTCTACAGCCAACATTGATGATATATGGTGACCAGGATTTAATTCCTAAGTCTCAAAGTTTAAAAGATTTCGCTCCTAATTTAGACGTGATCAGCTTGGATTGTGGCCATTGCATTCAACAAGAAAAACCACAGGAAACGAATCATGCTATTTTGAAGTGGTTAGAAATGCAGGATGCCTCAATAGAGAGTTAGAAACTAGATCCTGCTAAACATTTAAGGAGAAATTACTATATGTGTGTAGAACATTAAAAAATACTAACGATTTGATATGCCTTTCTGCCTGAAGGACTGAATAAAGTGTGAAAATTTGCTTTTAAATTTTCGAATGACTGCTTAGGTCTTTTTGCACTTTGTTTCTTTGACGCAGCTGCTATTTCATAGAATCACTGTGGTAATGTTGATGATGGCTTTGAAAATCAGCTCTTCATCAAATAGGTTTAGCAAATACAATTTCCACCATATACTTCTCAGATCAATTTTTTCATTCTCTCTTATTCTTTTACTTTTGTGCTTTTTAAAACATATTAGTACAACAAGAGTACTATAGGAAAGTACAGTAAATTTATTGAGAGAATGAACGAGAGCAATGTCCTGAAATATATTAATAAGGTAGTAAAAAATGTTCCCTCTGATTGGCTAAAGCTTACCACTCACAGATTAGACATTTACAATGAAGATTTAGCCAAAACAGAATTTTTGCAGCGATTTGAAAAGCTATTTAGTCAGGAAGACGCTGAAACTGCCATATTAAGTGAGCTTCCGACTGCTTATGATTATATCCGACTGGGCCATCCTCTATCCTCCTTGCTGGAATGGACAATTGCTAAACTTAATAACTTGAAGGCTGACCAGGTCATCAGTTTTTCCTCCAGAACTGCTCCTATTTTGGCAATACTGAGGAAGAATCAATTTGATAAAAAGAAAACTCAACTCGTTTTTACAGGTGAACTTCCTTCCTACTTTGATACACAAACAATCAAAAACGTCTATAAATATCAATTTGATTTGAAGCGGGTCGAAGTGGACGAAGAGCTACCTGGTTTTGAAGGAACCACTATTTTTCTTTCACAAAGTGATGAAATCGGACAAGCGAATCTCCACCCAAACGTTGACTTTTATCTTGGCATTCATAGCCGTTTAGGAAGTATTTTGCTAGTGAATGGAGTGAAAAATGACACATACATTTCTTCCATCCAACATGTGCGAAGAAGAGAAACTATAAGCATGACTCCTCAAAATTGCTATCTTGCCTTGCAATTGCTACTGGGACAAACCGTACCCAAAAAGAGTAATTCAAAATTCGAATCTGATAAAAATTCCGTTCTGGAGTCTGTGAGACAAATCACTGCTGCCGATACGAAAGCCATAGTAGGTAATTGTGGTCTATCTGTGCAATATGCCATTATGATGGGTTTGATTGAGGATTCGCTCGAAAAACACCCGCAAAAAGATATTAAAATAATTGTTCCGCCAAATTGCTACGGAGGAACAAACGATCAAGCCAGAAGAGTGGCGGCAAGTCTCGAAAAAGTAGAGATTCTTGATTTACCGGTAGATGGCAATAATGATATGGTACGAAGTACCGGTAAAATATTGGATCGCGTAGCACAGGAAAATGCTATCCCCTACATCATTGCGGAAATCCCCACTAACCCAAGAGTTGAAGTCCCTGATTTGGAACAATTAAGAGCTGTACTTAGCAAGGAGCGAAAAACACCATCAGGCGAAAAGGCAATTGATCCGGTTTTTATTTTGGATCAGACATTCTGTCCTAACGTGCAATTTTTGAGCGAAAAAGGAATACTGTCGAATATTCGTGTGATTTCGTATGTGAGTGGATCTAAGTTTCCAAGTGGCGGAAAATGTACCGCGGGCTATGTATCGTCCAACCAGAAGGCAGCAGATTTGATGGGAAAAATTGAGAAACACATGAAGCTTTGTGATAATGAAGCAACCGATCTACAAATCGAGATTTTGGCGCAGCAATTACCTTCCATGAATCAGAGAATTGCTGATGCATACAAGAACACAAGAGAATTTGTAAATCATATCAAAGAGACATTGCCAACTGCCAAAATCAATTTTGTTTCAGATCAATTGGCCAGTCAGGGTTTTACCCCTTCTGTATTTTCTTTGGATTTACCTAACAAAGGAAAAACAGCGCAAGAGAAAGAGGCCTACAAAAGAGCATTAAATCTCAAGCTAATTAATATGATGATCAATGAAATTCCTGAAGAAAGCAAGTATTGCGTAAGCTACGGGCAACTAAAAGGCTGCTATTGGACTATTCCGGCAACTTCTACCCAAGGTACCACCAAAGAAGCCGATAAGGATTACATCGCAAGAGTGTCTGTATCACCTGATTTAGACCTGGAACTGCATAAAAAGGTATTTTCTGATTTCGTAGAGCAAATAAGTGCATCAGATGCACAGGAAAAAGCTTTAAACCTTTAAGATGATAAGTTTCCATGCTGCTATGAGAGTAGCATGGAAACTTATTATACTCCTTTTGCTAGCGGGAGCTTTTAGCTCGTGCTGATATTAAACTCTATCCCTTCCCACCTCTCTGTCTACCACAAACTCTCGTCTGTCGACAGAACGGAATTCGATTTTCTTTTTGATGTAAGTTGATGTCAGAAACAACAAAACAACGATGATGAAGCGACTAAAAGGAATTCTACCTGTAATCTTAATGTGTTTGCCTTTCTTAAATTATGCTCAGTCAGCAGCTGAAGTAGTTAGGAAGGCACAAGAACTCATGCTGGAAAACTATACTTTTCTGGATAAAGCCAAAGAAACCAATGCACATTTAGACTCCCTGCTAGCTGCAAATTTTTTCGAAGATTTTGATCACCCTCCTAAATTTGCCAAGAAACTTACAGCAGAAATGCAGAAGATTACAAAAGACAAGCATTTGAATATCGTTCCTCCACCTCCACCACCTCATCCCAATGAAGAAAGTGAGGAAACCGACTTTATTACCCGTCACCTCCGCAATATTGAACGATTCAGAAATGGAGGATTTGGAAAAATTGACTTACTTGAAGGCAATGTGGGTTACGTGGAACTAAAAGGTTTTCGAAGAGAAGATATACCAAAAGTAGATGCCATAATGGAATACTTTTCAACAGCTGATGCAATAATCATTGACTTAAGAGAAAATGGAGGTGGAAACAGCCTAGGTTTATATTGGAGCAGCTATTTTTTAACGCAAGGTGTAGGGCTTAGTGGAAAGTACGAAAGGAGAACTGACAGCTATAGCGAATTATTGACGGTAGCCGTTAAAGGACAAAAAAGACTGGATATGCCCCTCTTTATTTTGACCAGCGATTTTACTTTTTCAGCAGCTGAGGCCTTTGCTTATGACTTGCAAAGCAGAAAAAGAGCTGTGATAATTGGAGAAAGTACAGGAGGTGGCGCATATCCAGTGGATTTTATGCCATTAGCCCACGGCTATGGAATCATTATGCCTTATGCCAGATCAATTAACCCCATTACCGAGTCCAACTGGGAAGGTGTTGGTGTAAAACCAGAGATTCCCACCTCAAAGGAAGAAGCGCTTGAAACGGCAAAAAAATTGGCAAAAGATGCCGCCAAATCGTACAGAGAAGAACCTTTTAATGACCTCAAAGCACTACTTGCAAAAAAGGAAATGACGGAAGCAGAGGAAGCTCTGGTATATGATTTAATTAAATTGCTATTGAGCAGGAAACACCTTGAAGATTTTATGATCAATCAAATGGGCTATTTCTACCTTGATAATCAACATATACATTCGGCTTTCACTATCTTTAAAGCAAATTTAAAACTCTTTCCTGATTCGCCCAATGCTCATGATAGCTTTGCAGAGTTCTTAGCACTTCAGGGTAAAAAGGAAGAAGCCTTAAATCATTACCAACAGGCAGTGACTTTAGCTGAAGCACAAAATGATGAGAGACTGGAGATGTACAAACGCAATTTGTCAGAATTTGAAGCAAAGTTAAATCAATGACCATCTGCTAAGCAGAAAGCATAATTTTTAATGAAGTTACAGCTTAACACATTTATATCTGGAAAAGCCCTTGGTCACTTGATCTTTTGGTGTGTGATGCTGATCTACTACATCAGCTCTTCCTGGCCGCATGAGTCGGACAAAGTTTCCCTGTTCGAACGCATGTTTTCTAAGACGATCGTTCAGCTTCTGCTGGCTTATTTACTTATATACTTGCACACTTCTCTTTTTGTAGTGAAGAAGAGAAGGCTGTCCTTTGTTTTGCTCAGTTTAATAGCAGTTTATGGCGCCTATGTCTTGCATACCGCCATTCGTTGCTATTACCTGGTACCCAAATATCCTGAAATTTACCAGTACAGACCTCCACTTGAATTCATAGAGCGCATCATTAATGGGTATGCATTTATTGGCAATATAACAGGCCTGATCTTTCCCGCCATTATACTAATCGTTATTGATTACTACAGGAAACAACAGGAGCTTATCAGCTTGAAAGAACAAAAGAAAGCTACCGAGCTACACCTGTTGAAGCATCAGTTAAATCCACATTTTCTATTCAATACGCTCAACAACCTTTATTCTCTGTCCATACAAAAATCAGACAGGACACCGGAAGCCATTGCCAAGCTTTCAGACATCTTAGACTATATGCTCTATAAATGCAATGAGAATTTTGTCTCCCTTCAAGGGGAAATCGAGTTAATAAGCAATTATATAGAATTAGAAAAAATACGATACGGTAAAAGGCTTGACATTTCCTTTAATCATAGCCAAAGTGATCAAGTAAAAGTAGCCCCCCTGCTTCTGCTCACTTTTGTAGAAAATGCATTTAAACATGGCGTTAGTCAGGAACTTCATCTTGCCAGGATCAACATTGTGGTGGAAGGCACTGAAGAAATCATCCTATTTAAAATTGAAAACTCAAAACCTAATTTGGAAAGTGTTGAAGAAGATAAGAAGCAAGACTCCATAGGTTTACAGAACATCAGAAGACAACTTGAACTACTGTATCCGAAGCAATATCATCTGGAGGTAGTCAACGCGCCCAATTCCTTTTCCATTACTTTAAAAATAACACTTCATGGCTTATAAATGTATCATTGTTGATGATGAAGAGCTTGCCAGGCAACTCATAGAAAACCACCTATCGCAATTGAATGATTTTCAGCTCCTTGCCTCCTGCTCCTCCGCTATAGAAGCGCATCAATTTTTACAAACAGAAACGGTTGATCTGCTCTTTATGGATATAGAAATGCCCGTATTAAAAGGCACTGCTTTCGTGAAAAATCTAAAAGCAGAACCAAAAGTAATTTTTACTACTGCCCATAGAGATTATGCGCTGGAAGGTTTCGAGTTGGACGCCATCGACTATTTATTAAAACCCATCACCTTTGCGCGTTTTTTCAAAGCCATTGAAAAGTTTCTGGCACTACAAAAACCCAAAGAAACAACTGATAGCAAAGATTCCATATACATTCAAATTAATAAGAAAAATGTTCGGCTTGTACTAAGTGATATTTTGTATGTGGAAAGCCTGAAAGATTACCTAAAAATCCATTTAGCGGATGAAACATTGAAGTTCAAACATAGCCTAACTGCCTTTGAAGAAAAACTAAATACAAATTTTTTGAGAATCCACAGGTCTTACGTTGTGAACCGTGATCAATTGACGGCTTACACCAAAAATGATGTAGAAATAGGCAATATTGAACTCCCTATCGGAGAATTTTACAAAGCGGATACGCTGGCAAAGTTAGGAGAGCCTTTGAAATAATCACAAGCTTTCAGGATCTTTTGGAGGGTTCGCTAAAGTGAATTTTATTTCAGATGAATTGGTAATTCAGGATTTCACTCCTACTATGTTATGTTTGGATTTACCACCAAAGGAAAAACAGCACCAAAAAAACGCATCTAAGCGAGCATTTATCAATACGCTGCTTGGATAAGACGATCAGTGAGGTTCGCAAATAAACAAAATGGTGTGTGAGTTTTGGACCGCTAATAGATTGATACTGAGCCCTCCGAAAGAACTAAGAAGAAAAGTGTTTCAAAGCCATGGTATCAGTTTCTCCCGATTTGGATCTGGAACTTCACAAAAAAGTATTTTCAGATTTTGTGAAGAGTATTTGAGCAGTTTTCACTTTGAAACGAACCGGTAACTTGACTTACACTCTTGAATGAGAAATCCTTGTTTTAATATAGGAAAGTGGACGCATCACTATTTTTAATGTAAATAAAAATTAAAAACAATATATTGGCAACTTTAAAATACAACACACATTCTCATGTCTGGAAAAAAACTGTTTGCGAGTATTATTCCTGCAATTTTTGCAGTGGCGGGACTTTTTATCCTGATTAAAGTTACAATTCCTCTTACTTTGCAATGGGTTGAAAATCAAAACCTCTCGAAAGTAGAGGGAACTTTGATTGAAACAGACCTGTCGTGGAAACCAAATGATTCCGGTGAATACGAGTATACGCTTTCTGCAATATACCGGTATGAATTACATGGAAAATCGTCTGCTGTGGAAATTACAGAGGGGGACAAAGTTGATTCCAGCTATCACTATATAACAAAAAGGAATAAAGAGGCAATTATTGAAGAATGGAAATCCGAGTCGAAAAAAACACTCTATATAGACCCTAGATTACCAGAGCAGCATCAGGAAGTACAAGAGATTGAAGCAGTGTTTTGGTTGCTTATTGTACTATTGCCTTCTCTGTTTACCTTCCTCGGGCTCTTTTTAATCTATAAAATATTTAAAAGTAAAGAGCGAGAACTGAAGGATCCTTCAAAACCCTGGTTGGAAAAGAGGGAATGGCAAACGGCTCACATTACATGCACCACAGTAAAGAGTAAGCGAGGGTTAATCTATTTTGCAACATTTTGGAACCTAATTGTCTTCACTATTTTTGGTGTTGTAATTAATGAAAATGGCTTCAAGGACCCGGTTTTGCTTCTTATTGCTGTGTTCCCGGTGATAGGAATTTTCCTACTCTTTAACGCTCTTTCAAAAATTGTAGACCTCGCAAAATACAGCACTGCAGCATTGCAATTAGATCCATTTCCTGCTTCTATTGGCGGTGACTTTGGAGGTCAGATACATTTCAAAAAGGCAATACCAGAAAATAGCACTATTGAAATAACTTTAAGCTCCATAAAAGTTAGTTATTCTGGTGCCGGAGATGACAAATCGAGGAGTGAAGACCTTATGTGGCAGAAAAGCGGGTTTGCTTACTTAAACCAAAGCACTTTAAAACAGGGAGAATTCAAATTGAAAATACCTGC
This sequence comes from uncultured Cytophagales bacterium, assembly GCA_963803685.1. Taxonomy (GTDB): domain Bacteria; phylum Bacteroidota; class Bacteroidia; order Cytophagales; family Cyclobacteriaceae; genus Marivirga. The sequence continues at coordinate 2,913,517 of CAWDNW010000001.1, read as the reverse complement.
TCTTTTAGAAGAAACTAGCTTAAGCAGAGAAGGAACTCATTGGACAGTTGTAGCAACGGTTTCCTTTGATAAGCACCACTTTAGCCGATTATTCCAGATTCCAGTCTATAAAACAGAACAAAACTCATTAGTAGAGGTAGATTCCTCAACGCATCCAGCTGCAAAATCCTATGCAGCTGAATTAATTAATGATGTAACTGAGTTTGCTCAGACGGGTAATCAGTATTCTCTACAATTTCCCAATTTCAGAATTCTGAAGTCAAGCATTTTACTGGGCATCCTAATAGGTGGAGGACTCCTTACAGGCGCAGTTTTCAATTTTATTAATGAGGATTTACCGCTATTATTTACCATCATGTTTTTCTTTTTTGGCTTCATTTTTTTTGGTTTAGCTTTGTTTGAAGGGTTTTATACACTTAAAGTGCATCTTAAACCGGAGAAACTTATAACCCAACATAGATGGATGGGTATTCCTATTAAAAAAAGGAGCTATTTAAAAGAGGATATTAAATCTTTTACGATTGGCGATTATGTTCGATCAAATACCAATAATGGACGCCATACCGCTTATTATAAAATTTCCATTTTGGATCGAAAGAATGAATCTTCTGCAGTAGCTATTAGGTTAAAGAATAGGGCAACTGCTGATCAAATGATTCACTTCTTTAATACGTATTATCAGCTACCAGTGGAATAAAATTAACTCACATTCAAACCGAGCATTACCATGTTCAGTCTGAGCTTTATGCACAGGGGAAGCTTAATCCAGTTTTTTTTACCCAAAATGATATATTGGCAAATTTGAAAGCTAAGTATAGGCCAGGTGAAATCAAATGGAGATAAAAAATAAAAAAGTTCAAGTGGAACCACCCGAAAAAAAAAGAAACCATTGCAACTTTTAAAGTGAAGAAAGTGTCAGATAATAAATGAAACAATAGCATTTTTATTATGAAAAAGATTCTAATTATCCCGATTTTCGCAATTTCTTTCCTTGCATGCGAAAGTGATGAAATTACGAAAAAACAAGCTATTGACTCTGACATTCAGGTTGTTCTTAAAGAGTTGCTGGCACCACAAGGAAGTGTTTGGGTTCTTGAATGTGAAACAGAGAAAATATATCCTTGTGATAACTATGGTATTTCGTATGCTCAAAGATATGATTTGGAATCTATAACCTTAACCTTTCTGGAGGTGCCGGAAATAGAGACTTGCCTCACCGCTCTGGGACCGGCAACAACCATGATCGGTTTAGGTAGTATAACTGGTAATGGCGAATATGAAATTTCATTGAACAATGGGGCAGTTGAAAACAAGGGGACACTTACATTAACTGACACGGAAATCATTCTTGAGCTTAGTTCTGAAAATGGAATTGAAATTATGAGAAAAACTACTAAAAGAGTACCACTTCAAACGTATTGGGGTACGGTAGGATATGCTGCAGATTCCCTCACAGAAAAAGCGACAGAGTTCATTACTGAATTACAGAGCATTAACGGTGTGGATGCTTTTAATAAACAATTACCTGGAATATACTCCTATTATGAAATAAATCAGAACGGAGAAATAGAGCCGGATTCCCCTTCAGGGTATCATTATACTATACACTTTATTTTCCAATATAATAGTGATAATGAAGCAGGATTCAAAAGTCACCTTGAAGCGCTTACCACTTCATACAGTAATAACCTCACAATTAATTTTCAGAATTCAAAAGGTGAAGGCATTTACAATAGGGAATAGGTTCTACCTTTTGAATGAACACTAAAAGCGAATGTCTATTTAAATTCTTAAGATCACCCTGGCTACCTAAATAAGACTTATTAGTTAAGTAAAGAACTATGCAGATCGTCAATAAAGCAGTCGTAAAACTCCACAATTACCTAAAAACGTAATTTTACGTTAATTAACTCATAATTAAGTTGTATAACTCATTTTTACGTTATACATTTATAACATGAAGGAATTAACGCAACGGGAATTAGAAGTATTGGAAATCCTATGGGACATTAAAAGTGGTTTTGTGAAGGATGTGATCGATAAATTTCCTAAACCTAAGCCCCCTTACACCACTATTTCTTCCATTATCAGGATATTAGAGACCAAAGGGTATGTAGATCATAAAACTTACGGGAAGACCCATGAATATATGCCAATAGTCTCCAGAATTAAATATAAAAAAAGTATGCTAAGGAATATGGTCTCGGTTTTTTTTGAGGGGTCTTTTGACAATGTGGTCTCTTTTATGACTAAAGAAAATGAATTAAGTGAGAAAGAAGTGAACGAAATAGCTGCGCTCATAGAAAAATATAAAGATAAGAAAGATGCATAAGTTCCTTTTTTATTTATTGGAAGTAGTAATATGCCAGGCTGCATTTTGCTTGCTCTACCTGGCTGTATTCCGAAATCTTTCATTCTTTCAGCTCAACCGCTTTTATTTGCTTGGCGCTACATTGCTTAGCTTCATAATTCCATTTATAAGCATCCCCTTTTGGCAGGCAAACCAGGCTGTTGCTAGTCTAAACCTCTCACAAAGTTTGCAAAACCTGAGTTCTTTAAACGAAACTTCAGCAGTAGCCTCTGGTCAGGCATCCTTTTTCAATATTGAGTGGATAGTTTACTGCATCTTTCTTATTTATTCCATCGGATTTACGTGGCGATTGTTCAGGCTCATTAGAGGAATTGCCAAATTGATACGATTAATGAGAAATAACGAAGTCAATGATTTTGACGGTGTCAAAACCATTCAGATTACTAGTGGGCCTTCATTTTTCGCTTTTCTCAATTATATTTTTATTAATCAACAAGCATTTACACTTTCTTCATCGGAATTCGAACAGGTAATCAGGCACGAAAAATCCCACATCAGTCAGAAGCATACGCTCGATAATCTATTTATGGAATTGACCATGGTTTTCTGTTGGTTTAATCCACTTCTCCGGACCATGAAAAGGGAACTTAATAATGTGCATGAATTCTATGCAGACCAGCAAGCCACTACCTCTGTAGGAGATGTTACTAGCTATTCCTCCCTTATCCTTAAACTTTCTTCCAGTAAAGATGATAACATAGCTTTTCTGGGCCATCAATTTTCAATGAATAACATAAAAACAAGAATAATTATGATGAACAAACAAAAAAATCCGAAAACGATCGTATTGAAGTATTCTGCGATTGTACCATGTCTCGCCTTGCTTTTAGTAATGTTTTCTTTTACTAAGAAGTCACCTGTAAACACACAGGGTTTTGAGGAAAATGAACAGGCGCAAATCATAGGAACTATATCCTGGAATGGAAATTCTCTCTACAAGGACAGCTATCTAAATGAATTTTTTGGATTAAAAACCAGAGAGAAATTTAACGAAAAAGACATCAATCAAAAACTTAATTATCAAACTGATGGGAGTGATTTATCCTCTCTTTACATGGATCAGGGTTATTTATTTTTTACTGTAGAATTAAAAAAAGAAGTTAACAATAAAAAGGTTGACTTAACTTTTGAGATTACAGAAGGCCAGGTGATGAAAATCGGTAAAGTGATTGTAAAAGGAAACAAAGAAGTAGCAACTGAACGCATTTTAAAAATGATTGAATTAAAACCGGGAGATTTATTTAGCAGAAGTAAATTGATCTCTTCGCAAAGAAATATTATAGGTTCAGGATCCTTTGAACCGGAAAAAGTGATCCCAACGCCAATACCTCACCCTGAAGCAGGAACAGTTGATATTAGGTTTGAGGTTTCTGAATTGTAGTAATCTAACAGGAGTAGCCTGCGCATCCAGGCTACTCCTTATTAAACAAATATCAATCCCTACTTCTTGGCCCAACTCTTTAATGAGAATACTGGTTCAAATGATAAGCAAGGTTCATAATTGATCCAAGTAAATCCCTCTTTTTCAGATAATTCTTGCTATCTTAGCTTTGTAATTTAAAACTGAATCAGCAAGCTATTTACGAAGATTCACATCTCCGGCTTTGCTGCTCATTTCAAATAAGCGCTATGGAAAAGTCATTAATCTTTAACAAAAACCTAATCAATTTTGGAATTCCATTGCTTCTCTTTGGTTTACTTATCTGGTTAATGAAAACTACCGCTTTCAATGGAAACGATATTCTTGACTTAGCATTTACAGCTGATTTATTATTTACAGTTCCTTTGATTTACTTTCTGTTAATCCGCAAATCGAAAATCCCTGCAACTACTGTTATTCCTGTAATGGTAATTGGACTGTTGCTTGGATTTTATTTTTTACCCACGGGGAGCCAACACTATCTTAATCTGTTCAAAACCTGGGCTTTGCCAGTAGTGGAACTGAGCGTATTAATTTTTGTAATAGTGAAAGTTCGGTTTGCAGCAAAGAAATATAAAAGTTTATCAGATTCCTCGGCTGATTTCTTTTCAGCGTTAAAGAGCACCTGCTCTGAAATACTGCCTGCAAAATTAGTGCAACCATTTGCCACGGAGCTAGCTGTAATCTACTATGGTTTTATTAAATGGAAATCCTCCTCGCTTAAAGAGAACGAATTTTCTTATCATCAAAAAAGCGGTTCTCAATCCCTATTTGGAGCATTTATACTAATTATAGCAGTAGAAACCGTAGGTTTGCATTATCTCATAGCCCAATGGAATGTTGTTGTAGCATGGGTCCTGACCGGGCTAAGTATTTATACAGCGTTACAGATTTTAGGTTTTGCCAAATCATTGTCTCACAGGCCTGTAGTACTTCTTCCGAGCTCTTTACACCTTAAATATGGGATATTAAGTGAAGCGACAATCCCTTTCGCTGATATTACATCGGTTGAACTCTCTTGGAAACCTTTAGAGAAAAGTAAGTTAACCAGATCACTTTCACCTTTGGGCGAATTAGAAAGCCATAACCTAATCATTCATTTAAAGAAAGAGAATAAACTAAAAGGACTTTATGGAATGGAAAAGCCTTTTCAGACGATTAGTTTATATATTGATAATCCTACAGCTTTCAAGAACACCATAGAAGATAATTTGACAAAGTGAAATCAATTTAACTCACGGATTACTTTCAGCCGTCTTCAGAATCACTTCCAAGAATTATTTCTGTTTATCCGAAAGGAAAAACAAAGTTGCTTCTGTTAGAAAAAAATTTATAAAATTATTGCCCTTTTAGAGCTTTCATTTTGATTTTATCGTATGAGTTAGAATAACTTTTTAGGAGTAATTCCGATTAATATTTTAACATCACTTTTTTATGATATCAACTATTGAACCTCAAATCGGTATTGATAAATACCATTCTGATATATTATCATCTATTGGCAACACGCCTTTAATCAAATTATCACGACTAACAATAAATGTAGAATTCTCCCTATTTGGCAAAATGGAATTTATGAACCCCGGAGGAAGTATAAAGGATAGAACTGCCTTAAATATGCTTTCCGAAGCTTTAAATTCAGGGAAAATAAATGCTGGTGATACTATAATTGAGTCCAGTTCAGGAAATATGGCCTTGGGCCTTGCTCAAGCTTGTAAATTCCATGGCATCAAACTCATTATAGTAGTAGATCCGAAGGCTAATGCACATTCATTAAAAATACTCAAAGCTTATGGGGCTAAAGTGGTTAAAGTAACAGAAGCCAAAGTTGAGGGAGGTTTTTTGGAAAGCCGTATTCAAAAAGTAAATGAATTACTTGCTGAGCATCCCAACAGCTACTGTTTAAATCAATATGAAAATAACGTTAATCCGGACACTCATTATCAAACAATGGGTGAAATTGCTCGCCAGCTCGATAAGAAAGTTGACTATATCTTCGTCAGCACCAGCACTTGCGGCACTCTGATGGGCTGCGCACAATACATTTATGAAAATCGGTTACCAACGAAAATCATCGCTGTGGATGCAATGGGGAGTGTCACTTTTGGACAGAAAGAACAAAAACGGCTTATTCCTGGCCATGGCTCAGGGAAGCTATCCAATTTTCTTAATCTTGATTTAATTGATGATGTCATTCACGTATCGGATGAGGAATGTATCCATGGTTGCTGGAACCTGCTTGAAAATGAAGCGATTCTTTGTGGTGGCTCATCAGGCGCTGTTCTTTCCGCAATTAATAAATATGCCACTAAAATACGGGCTAATTCGAATTGCGTAGCCATTCTTTGCGATAGAGGAGAACGATACATGGATACAGTTTATAACAAAAATTGGATCAAGGAGCATTTTGCAGATTTTGTTTTTCCAAGATTGTTGGCAAATACTAAACATTGAATCGTTTGAATGAAAGTTTCTCATTTTAAAATAGCGATTGTAGGTTTAGGTCCAAAGGGTTTATATGGACTAGAACGGATTTTAGCTCATTTGAAATCAAATTCAATTTCACAGAAAGTAGAAATTCATATATTTAATAAGACCAAATTTATGGGGTCGGGAGATGTTTATAGAAGCGATCAACCTGATTATTTATTGATGAATTTTGCTAATCAACACATCAATATGTGGACAAAAGATGACCCTTCTCCCGTTATTGAGCAGCCTCTCAGTTTATCACAGTTCCTGGCAAAAGGGAAGCAACTAAACTTGGAAGAAATAAATCCGCTTTTTTCCTCCAGATCTATAGTGGGTGCTTATTTAGAAAATGGTTTTCAACAATTATGTGAAAACCTTCCGGAAAATGTGGTTCTTAAGCAGCATATTTCTGTCGTGAATTCTATCACTAAATTAGGAACTAGCTATTCAATAGGTTTTAAAAAAGCTGGAGAAACGCGAACACTAAGTGATTTTCAGAATATTTTACTCTCCACCGGTCATCAAAGACATACAAATCCTATTACGAACTTAAGTGAGGTGTCTTTTATTTATCCTGTAAAAGAAAAACTAAAGTGCATTTCGGCAGAGCATGCTGTTATCATTAAAGGGCTTGGATTAACATTTATAGATGCTGTGCTGGCGCTTACTGAAGGTAGAGGTGGCAAGTTTGTAAAAAATGATGATGGACTCTTAACTTATAGAAAATCGGGAAGGGAACCAAAATGCATTTACCCCTTTTCAAAGTCCGGCTGGCCCATGATACCAAAATACAATTTTAATTTGCCTGAGAAAAGGGAATTGTACGTTAACCAACTTAGGAGTAAAGCCTCGTCAAGACTTAATTTTGGTAAAGATATTCTTCCACTGATTGAACAGGATATGAAAATGGCCTATTATGGCATTTTATGTCATCATGAAAATGAAGCGATTGAGTTTAACCCTGACTTTACCAAGGTAGATCTACAAGTTGAACAATTCCATGAGAAACATCCTCATCATGCGCGTTTTTCCATGAAAAGCATACTAAATCCAGAATTTAATCCGAAAAAAAGCACACATCAAAATATATTGGAATACCTTAAAGACTTCACAACAGATAAGGCTCACAACACCGCTACTCAGGCGCAATTAACAGCTGCTGCAGTATGGAGAAACATTAGTCCTTTATTCAATGAAATCTATTCTTTTAGCGGATTAGAACCTGAATCTCAACGGGAATTTGATGAACACTATTTCGGAAAATTTAATCGTATTGCCTACGGCCCACCACCAGTAAATCTTAAAAAAATACTGGCTGTGGCAGAAGCAGGTATCATCAATTTTCAGTTTGCTACAAGTCCCCAAATTTCTGTTTATAGCAATGGTTTCACACTTACTATTAACACATCAATGGTGTGGGGCGATGTGTTGATCGATGCCCGAATCCCTAAAAATGCTATTGACAAAGAAATTTCTGGTTTATACACCAACTTATGTGAAAATCGATTAGCAAGACCCTACTTCAACCGTGGCAAGCATTCGAGTTATGAAACAGGAACTATAGAAATTAATAAAAGTGGAAATGTAATCAACGCAAAAGGTAATCCTGAAAGTATCGCTCTTTACGGAACACCTACCGAAGGAATTGTGCATGATAATGATACATTGTCACGCTACAGAAATAACTTTGCAGAATCTTGGGCAAATTCCATTATTAATCAATTAATTAATTCAGAAAATGACATTAAGCAAGAAACTACCAGCGCTTTCTCCCATTCTAGCTAAATGGATGCCCCAGCTAATGCAGGACAAAGGTTTGCTGGACGTTCTTTTTGACACTTATGGTTCACCTTTAAATATCCACTATCTACCAGAATTTGATAAAAACATCACACAATTCCAACAAGTGTTTGAGAAGCATGGAATTGCGCATCAACTATTTTATGCACGTAAAGCCAATAAGAGCCAAAGCTTGGTTAAACGCGCGAAAGAAAGGGGGATTGGAGTTGATACCGCTAGCTACAAAGAATTACAGCAAGCTCTCAATAGTGGAGTTGATCCTGAAAAGTTAGTAGTTACTGCGGCCATCAAAACGGAAAAACTTATGCAACTGGCTGTTGAAAATAATGTCTTGGTGATATTAGACAATCAGGATGAATGTGATTTGCTGAATAACACTGCTAAAAAAATGAGTAAAAAGACTCCTGTTGGCTTTAGGGTAAGCGGATTTTACTTCAATGAGAATAAACTTTATAGTCGATTTGGTTTTGATATGGATGAAGTGGCTGGGTTTATTACTTCTCATTACTCTCCTAACGGAAAATATTCTCATTTAAGCTATACTGGACTACATTTTCATTTAAATGGTTACTCCACTGATGAAAGAGGAGCTGCGTTAACTCAGTGTATACTGCTATCTGAAAGCCTTAAAAATCACGGATTTGACACCCAATTTATCGATATTGGTGGTGGTGTTTTAATAAACTATCTTCAAGATAAAAATGAATGGCTCACTTTCCAGGATGAATTGAGAAAAGCAGTAAATGGTGACCGGGAAGAGATTACCTTTAATAACGATGGGTTAGGTTTTCAAATCATTGACGAACAACTACAGGGGAATTTAGCTACCTATCCATTTTACAATGAGACTCATGGAGAAACTTTTCTTGAAAACATTCTGAGTTACCAATTTAAAGAGCAACAAACCGTCTCCGAATTACTGAAAGGAAAAAACATTCAAATCAGAATGGAGCCGGGCCGTTCTCTACTAAACCAAGTAGGGATGACCCTCGCCAAAGTTGTTTTTCGAAAGAAAGACATGCACGGCAGATGGCTTGTGGGACTAGAAATGAATATGAGCCAACTACAGAGCTCCAGTGCAGATTTTCTCCTGGATCCGTTAACAGCAATGGAGCCTGCTGAAACTGAACCTGTAGATGTTTATTTCACTGGTGCTTACTGTCTTGAAAGAGATATAGTTCTTAAACGTAAAATAACGCTTCCTAACCTTCCTCAAATAGGTGATATTATAGGATTTGTAAATACTGCAGGTTATATGATGCATTTTTTTGAAACTCAGGCACATTTATTTGAGCTCTCAGTAAACCTGAGTTTAGAATCTGAAAAGGAACTTTATAGATTCGAAGATTTTAAGAATGATGCTTAAATTGTTTTTACGCTGTGGGAAAAACGTAAATTACATTCACTATTAATTTTTTATTACATTTAAGTTGGATACTGCTAAAGCAAATCACTCTGGAAACATTTAGATAACTAGAAAAGATGATTTTATAAATATTGATTTCAATTTATAATGAAAGCCATGACTAACAAATTTAAACCGAGTGGGTACAATTCAGTATCTCCTTACTTCATTGTAAGTGATGCCGAAAAGCTAATTGATTTATTAAAAGAAGTTTTTAGCGCACAAGAACTTAGAAGCTTTACTAGAGAAGATGGAAAGATTATGCATGCGGAAATTCAAATTGATGATTCTGTAATAATGCTGAGCAACTCCACTGATCAATTCCCTCCAAATACGCTGGTCATGCATGTCTATGTACCAAATCTTAATGAAATTTTTGATAAGGCTGTTCAGGCAGGTTGCGAAGTCATTGAAAAACCAAAACAAAATGAAGGAGATCCTGATAGAAGAGCAACCTTTAAAGACTTTGCTGGAAATATGTGGTCCATAGGAACTCAGATTTAAGTCTAAAAGATTTATTCAGGAATCTGTTCGAATCTACAGTTTAATATCACACCGAATTTGGCCAAGGTTTCATAGTTGCTTATAATCCCATTATTTAAAAGGCTGTGGACCCTAAAAGATCAATAAAATAAATCACATTAATTCCTTTTATCTTATCATTAAATTAGCTTCTTTTAGCAGTATTAACTAAAGTTAGAAGTAGCATATGGGATTCTTTAGCAGTTTAAGAGGCGAATTTATCGACATCATTGAGTGGATGGATACTTCCAACAATACTCTTGTTTACCGATTTGAAAGGCACGATAATGAAATTAAAAATGGTGCCAAGCTGACAGTGAGAGAAGGCCAGGCAGCTGTGTTTATAAATGAAGGTAAAATTGCGGATGTTTTTATGCCAGGTATGTATACGCTTTCTACTGCCAATTTGCCTATCCTTTCCACATTAAAAGGCTGGAAATATGGTTTTGACAGCCCCTTCAAAGCAGAAGTGTACTTTGTAAGCACCAGAAACTTCACAGACCAAAAATGGGGTACAAAAAATCCTATCACCTTATCCGACAGTCGTTTTGGAATGCTGGAAATAAGATCTTTTGGCACCTACGTTATCAAAGTAACCGATCCTGCAGTATTTATTCGCGAAGTGGTTGGGACAGACGGTCATTTTACGACAGAAGAAATTGGAAATCAATTGCGTAGCATGGTTGTTACTCGCTTTACAGATGCTATTGGTGAAGCTGATTTACCAGTAGAAAAATATGCAGCAAACACCAATGAAATTTCGGTGTTGATTAAGGGAATTATGCAGGAAGATTTTAAAATGTATGGGCTTAACCTTACTAATTTCCTGATTGAAAATATTTCAATGCCTGATGAGATTAAAACAGAAATTTTTGAACTCAGTAGGTTAAACGCAATTGACTTAGACAAATTTGCTAAGATTAAAGCCGCCAAAGCCATGGAAAAGGCCGCGGAAAACGAAAGTGGAACTGCTGGTGCAGGAATGGGCATGGGAATGGGATTTGCGATGGCCAATCAAATGGGACAGTCTTTTAACCAACAACAGCCGGCTCCAGGTCCTCCTCCAATACCCAATCAGGTCACTTTCCATGCAGTTGTAAATGGGGAACAGGCAGGTCCTTTTGATTTATCAAACTTGAAACAAATGATAAGCCAGCAAAAAATTACAAGAGAAACACTGGTTTGGAAACAAGGTATGGATAACTGGACCCCTGCAGGACAGGTGCCGGAATTTTCGAATCTATTTGGTACCGTTCCACCACCTTTACCTCCACAGTAAAATGGATGATAATAAACAGCAGGCTGCTACCGTATCTGAAACATTTGGCTGTATCGATTGCGGAGCGGATCTAAGATATAAGCCCGGCACCACCGAACTTATTTGCGAATATTGTGGTGCTAAAAACGAAATCCCTGTGTCAGATACGGCAATTGAAGAGATGGATTTTGAGGCCTATTTCCTAAAAGAGGAAGTAGCCGAAAAGCATCATACACTAAAAATAGTCAAATGTTCTATCTGTGCTGCTGAGTCTTCTTTAGAGCCGCATATAACATCTTCTGCTTGTCCTTACTGCGACAACCCTTTAGTAATCCAAAATGCAAGAGAAGAAAGCCTTCTAAGTCCTAAAAGCTTACTACCTTTCAAAATCACTAAAGAAGATGCCATTCAGTCTTTTAAGAAGTGGATAAAGAAGTTATGGTTTGCCCCTAACGCATTGCAGAAAACCACCTTCTCTCTTGATCATTTCAAAGGAGTTTATTTACCCTTCTGGACCTACGATTCTGACACTACTACACCCTACATGGGCCAGCGAGGCACTTATTACTATGTCACTGAAACCTATACAACAAATGAAAATGGGAAATCAGTTACTAAAACCAGGCAAGTAAGAAGGACCAGATGGAGCTCCGTTTCTGGGAGAATATCGCATTTTTTCGATGATATTTTAGTACCTGCATCGAAATCACTTCCTGAAAATAAGGTAAAAGCTTTGGAACCATGGGATTTGCAGAGCCTAACCCCCTTCGATGCTAAATTTTTAAGTGGTTTTATTACGGAAAAATATCAGATCAATTTGAAAACAGGATTTGATAATGCTCAGCAAGTAATGCACTCTGAAATAACAGGTTTAATTCATCACGATATTGGAGGTGACGAACAACGGATTTTAAGCAGAAATACTTCCTACTCCAATATTACTTTCAAGCATATTCTCCTCCCAGCTTATATCAGTGCATATAATTTTAAGGGTAAGTTGTTTCAGTTTATGGTAAATGCCAGAACAGGTGAAGTGCAAGGAGAAAGGCCCTGGAGTATCAATAAAATTGTACTAGCAGTTTTAAGTGCGCTAGTTTTTGCTGTAGCGGCTTACTTTTTACTAAAGAAATAAAATGAGCTTTTCCTACCTTACATTTCCAACGATTTAAAAAATGATAGTGAAACAAAAGTTGCTCCTTAGAACTCAATAGATGATAGAAGTGTAAATGAAGAAGTTAAAACGCCCTCAAGCAGATGAATAAACCTATTGAAATCAAAACTAGCAAGATAAAATTAGCACTGCTCCTGATCGGATCCCTCCTATTTGCATTAGGTGGAGCATTTTTTTGATGATAGCGCCAGGTCAGCTACAATCATCTGTAGTTGAAGAAATACAATTAATCAGGATTGTAGGAATAATTACTGTGCTATTCTTTGGTGGTTGCTTCATCTGGATTTTAAAGAAAATTTTTGACAGTAAGGTCGGATTACTGATTGACGAAAAGGGTATTATTGACAATTCCAGTGGAGTAAGCATAGGTTTTATCCCCTGGAAAGATATCATCGGAATTGAAACTGCAAGAGTATATAGTACTAAATTTATAATATTATTTACTGGAGTACCGGAGAAGTATATCGAAAAAGGCAAGAATTTGCTACATAAAAAAGCAATGCAAGCCAATTACAAAATGGTTGGATCTCCGCTATCCATTAATACGCAATCCCTCAAAATTAAACATAAAGAATTGGAGCAACTACTTATTAAGAAGTGGGACGAATTTATAAGAACTGATAAAAACAGTAAAATGTGAACTAAACAGCATCCTCATTTTAACTTAAGTAAGGTTTTAAGCGATATTAATAAATATTAGATCGCTTGAAAAGCCATACTAAGTTGAATGATTACTACCTTTGCTTACTTATCGATTAAAAAACACCAGCATGCACGGTGTTAGCATCCTAAATAATCAAAAAAAATGAGTAAAGCGGAGAAAAAGATAGAAGAAAACAATAGTACTCATGAATCACTTAAGAATCTATATTATTCCGGCAAGGTAAAACCCTCATTCAATAAGATTGAAGCCGAAATACAGAAAGACCCTCAAAATCTAGAGCTCTTACTGCTAGGTGGTAAATGCCTTGAAAGAATGAAAGATTTTGACACTTTACTGAAGTATTCAAACAGCGCTATTAAAATAGCTCCTAAAAACTCCGAGGGATATTATTACAAAGGCATCGCTTTGCAACACGTAAAAGGAAAAGAACAAGAAGCTTTAAAATGCTTCAATGAAGCTCTAGCTTTAGATTCGGAAAACCCTCTTTTTCTTAAAAACAAAGCTTCAACTCATATGTTGCTCTTTAAAGATTTTGACTTACCCATAAGCTTTGCCGATAAGCATAGAATAAAAGCGGAAGAATGTTTATTGAAAGTGATGGAATTAGTAGAGAATGACGAAAATGTTGATTATCGTTCGCTATTAATTCTGGCAGATGTTAAAATGATGGTTAGCAAAACTTTGGAAGCTAAGATGTTTTATCTCAAAGCTGTTAATGCTTATGAGGAAACCAACGAATCAGATCAGGATAAGAATCTTTATAAAGATATCATAAAAGGACAAAAAGCTTCTATCAAGCTATTAGAAAAATTCACGGAATAGTTTTCAAATATTTAAGTAATTAGTTGTTCACAGGTAATTGATGTTCAAAAATCAGTCAAAATAATTTGTGAAAGTTTATATTTTCATTTGCAATAAGTCACTATAATTTGTAAATTGAGTCTATATGAAAAATTGTAAGCGCATGTTGAAGTTTTTATTTCTATGCCCAACTTTGTTAGTATCTAGCTTTAGCAATTTATATGCGCAGAGCTTCAATTACACTACGTCCAGCTCCTATGAGATTGATGAAAAGGAAATCTATAATAAAGAAACGGGCCAGCTTATTTCGAAAAATGAATTTAATGAAAGAATCAAAGAGAACCCTTATGTGAGCTTAGAACCTAAGATAGATAAGTATGGAAATGTAGAACATTACTATTTAGATCTTGAAAATAAAACAGGACGAGTTTCAATTGATATAAATGACAGAGTTGATAGCGGGCATCGGTTTCCGTCTTTTATAATGAATACTATTAATGGCGAGCAAATTAATTCAGAGTCATTACAAGGAAATTATTTACTATTGAACTTTCAAATGACTCTAGACCCACCTTTTTTTCAAATGAATTCATTTCAAAAGGAGGAAGATTTTGTGAAAAAAAAGAAAAAATCTGTCCCTATAGTGTTCATTATGATAACATTTGATGCTTTGACAAAAGCTCAAGAAACTACTGATGGAAAGGATTTAGATGTTAAGGTAGTTCCAAACGGAAGAAATTGGGCACAAAGATATTTCGTAAAAAACTATCCTTCTTATATACTTATAAATAAAAATGGTGAACTAATTAAGTACATTGATGAAAGTAGTTTAGAAACTTTAGCAAGGGCATTAGACGAATTAAAGTAAAAGAAAAATCATCATTTTAAAACTGCATTTTATTCTCCACTTAATTAGACTCAACAACTTTATTATGCAATTACCTAAAAGCTGGTGCGAGCTTTTAGCTCGTTCCTTTAATTTCACCCCTTTCTATGCAAAATAGTTTAGCTCAATTCTAAAAATGCAATCAATATAGCTCTCTTTCCCAAACAAAACTCCGTGGATGATGACCTTATGCTCCTAAAATAACTTGTGGCTACATTTATAGTGGCCATTGTTTGTTTGGATCTAACAAATAAAAAGGAATTAGAAAGTATTATGAACTACTCCCCCCTCGGTCTGAAAATTTCAAACTCCACCCTTCTATTGAGTCTTCTATCATCATCGGTTTCTTCGGTTTCAACAATAGGTTTCGTGGTGCCGTACCCCACGGCTTCTACCCTATCATCTTCTATAGGGTGTAACATAATCATATAATCCCGAATAGCATCAGCTCGTTGTTGCGAAAGGTTTTTATTGCGGGATTCACTACCTGAGCTATCTGTATGGCCGCTAATGCGTAATCGGAATTCTGGATAATCGAGCAGGAAATCTACCATTTTATCTAAATCAGCATACATATCAGGCCTCAGCTTCGCAGAATTCTCTTCAAACTCAATAGATTTAAACCTCACCTTACTGGCTAAAGGATCTACATTCTTATTAATTACTGTGTCGCCATCCAGAAAAAACATTTCTTCAATCCTAAACAACTCATCTGCTTGCACCACCATTACATAATTGGCATTATTGATCAAATCAAACTCATAGCTTCCATCTTCTCTTGTAAACTTTGGGGCTATTTCTATTCCATTCTCCAAATCTATAATAGATACAATCCCACGAAAGGGCACCCCTGCAACGGTATCCTGTACAGTACCCGAAACTCGTGTAGTTGCACCTGGCTGTGCTTCCATTGGTAATGGAAAAGAAAATAAATCAAGATTGGAACTACGTAAAGATGAACTTCCTGCGTAAAATAAATCTTTCGATTCTGAATCAATTGTAAAGTAATATTCATCTCCTTCATTATTAATCAAGGGTCCAATATTCTTCGGTTCTCCCCAGAAAAAACCATCAGCAGTGGCTTTATAAATGTCAAATCCTCCAAAATTGAGCAGGTGCCCGTTAGAACTAAAGTATAAAATTTTATAACGTGGGTGAAGAAACGGACTCACTTCATTACCGCGTGTATTTACTACAGGACCTAAATTCCGCGCTCTACTCCATTCACCAGCTTCATTTCGCACAGAAAAATAGATGTCGGACAAACCAAACCCTCCAATTCTGTCGGAAGCAAAAAAGAGACTATCACCTGTAATAGACAGTGTTGGATGTGAGTCCCAGGCTTTTGAATTGAGGTTAGGCCCTAAGTTTACAGGTTTAGTCCAGCTACTATCCTCCTGTATTGTGGTTTCATATAAATCACAATTACCGTAACCATCTGGAGCTTCACATCGGGTAAAAATAATGCTGTTTCCGGCAGCGTTCAATGCAGCTGAACCTTCATTATAACGACTATTTATTCCCTTCAATGGCTTTGCTTTATCCCATTTACCCTCATTTTGATAGGTAATGTATAAATCTTCGTTTTTGCTATCTTCAAAAAAGTTACCGCTAATGCTCCTTTGGGAAGTGAAAATCAATGTTTGATTATCAAGGCTCAAAGCAGGCGCATAATCCGCCATATTGGAATTAACGGTTTTACCCATACTTAACAAAACTCCCCTTGGTGGCACCAACGTGTCAATAGATTTCCTAAAATCTACCAGTTCATAATAGTAATCTATGGGCACATAGTCCCCTGTTTGTTCTAATTTAACAGAGTCAAGAAAAATCTCCATCTGCTTTAAATCTATTGTAGCCTGATGGTGTTTTAAGGCCAGCCGGTACAAGGATTTTGACTTATCCAAATCGCCATATAACTCTTCGAGCTTAGCCAATTGCCAGATCATTGGGGTATCTTTATAAAAATTTTCTATCCCAAATTGTTGAACATAGTCAATTTGCAGCTCTCTTAATTTTTCCCACTTTTGCGTTTCTCTGGCACGGTCTATTTTAGCTTTTGCATCAGCATCTTTGAAATAATTGATCTGATTTACATTAGGAAAATAAAACGGAAACATTTTCAGAGCTTCCTTCTTATTAAAATCTATTTGCTCATTGAATTGCGCATACATTGAACAATTTAGCAAACAAAAAAAGCACAAAAATAGTATGGTATGAAGGTACTTCAAGACAATTTGATAGTTATACGGTAATTATGTCAGTATATTATTCGCTAATTAACTAAAAATGAGTTAAATTTTTCGATATAACGAAACATTATTAAGAAATTATTAATTGGCATAACAATTGAATTAAGCCATGATCAATAATTTACTTGAAAAGATACTATAATTCGCCATTTTGGCGCACTACATAAAATTAATATATGGATTCTATATTTAAAGATGCACATTTTTTTCCTGAGGTGAATGATGATGAAACAGGTGAACTGATTCAACTGATTTCTACTGATGAAGAAAATAGCATGAAAGAGGATGATTTGCCCGATAGCTTACCAATCTTACCCATCAGAAATACAGTTTTATTCCCGGGAGTAGTCATCCCTATCACCGTTGGCCGTCAAAAATCTATCCGTTTAGTAAAAAAAGCATACAAAGGAGACCGCATTATAGGAGTTGTAGCTCAGTCAAACAATAAGGTGGAAGATCCTGGTAAAGATGATATTTATAAAATTGGAACGGTTGCTCGCATCTTGAAAATGATTGTGTTACCAGATGGTAATACAACTATTATTATTCAGGGAAAACAAAAATTCCAGGTGAATGAAGTCCAGCAGGAAGACCCCTTTTTGATTGCTTCCTATACCGAGCTGAGTGATGAAGAATTGAATGCATCCTTAAAATCGAACAAAGCGGTAATTCAATCTTTGAAAGACGCAGCAAGTAAAATTTTAAAGCTTAATCCGGAAATCCCTCAAGAGGCTCAGGTAGCTCTGGACAATATCGAAAACCCTAATTTTCTAACACATTTTCTTTCTTCTAACATAAATGCGGAGGTAAAAGATAAGCAAAAACTCTTAGAAAAAACGGATGCAAAAGAGCGAGCCACTCTCTTACTGGAATTTATGTTAAAGGATATTCAAATGCTTGAATTAAAGCGTGAAATCCATAAAAAAGTTCATACCGATATTGATCAGCAGCAACGGGATTATTTCCTTCGACAGCAAATTAGAGTTTTGCAGGATGAGCTAGGTCAGGATAGCCCGGATCAGGAAATAGATAACCTGCGCATGCGTGGTGAGAAGAAAAAATGGCCTGCAGCAGTAAAAAAGCATTTTGAAAAGGAGCTTGATAAACTAAGCCGGATTAACCCACAGGCAGCAGAATATCCCGTATCAATGAATTTTGCCGAGTTTATGGTTGATTTACCTTGGTCGGAATATACTGACGATAACTTCGACTTAAAAAGGGCCAAAAAAATTCTGGATAAAGATCATTTCGGGTTAGAGAAAGTAAAAGAAAGAATAGTGGAGTATTTGGCTGTTTTAAAGCTAAAAAAAGACATGAAAGCTCCCATTTTATGCCTTTATGGACCTCCTGGAGTTGGAAAAACCTCTTTAGGTAAATCTGTAGCTGAGGCCTTAGGTAGAAAATATGTGCGTATGTCATTAGGCGGGGTGCATGATGAAGCTGAAATTCGTGGACATAGAAAAACCTATGTAGGGGCTATGCCTGGGAAAGTGATTCAGAACATGAAGAAGTCAGGCAGTGGCAATCCCGTTTTTATTTTAGATGAAATTGATAAAGTAAGTTCGGATTTCAGAGGTGATCCTTCCTCAGCACTCTTGGAAGTACTAGATCCTGAGCAAAATGATGCTTTTCAGGATAACTATCTGGAAGTGGAATATGATCTCTCAAAAGTACTTTTTGTAGCTACAGCTAATTCATTAGATACTATCCATCCTGCTTTAAGAGATAGAATGGAGATTATTGAGGTAACAGGATATACTTTGGAAGAGAAGGTGGAGATTGCCAAAAAGCACTTAATCCCAAAGCAGAAAAAAGAACATGGATTAAAATCCAAGGATGTAACCTTTACTAAAAAAGCTATTGCTAAAGTAATTGAGGACTATACCCGCGAATCTGGTGTACGTGGTCTAGAACGTAAACTTGGTAAGTTGATCAGAAATATTGCTAAATCCATTGCAATGGAGGAGGAATATAACAGTAGAATTGACGAGGAGGATGTGGTACGAGTGCTAGGTGCTGAAGCTTTTGAAAAAGAATTTTATCAGGATAACAAAACCGCAGGTGTTGTAACAGGTTTAGCCTGGACCCAGGTAGGCGGAGAGATTTTATTTATAGAATCAAGCTTAAGCAGAGGAAAGGGCAAGTTAACGCTTTCAGGGCAGTTGGGAGATGTGATGAAAGAGTCGGCAGTTACCGCCCTTTCCTATCTCAAATCGCATGCAGATGAATTGGGAATTCATTATAGAACTTTTGACAATTACGATCTGCATGTGCACGTACCAGCTGGTGCAGTCCCAAAAGATGGACCTTCTGCAGGTATTGCTATGATTACTTCACTGGCATCTATTTACACTCAAAGGAAAGTGAAGGATAAATTAGCCATGACTGGTGAAATTACTTTAAGAGGCAAAGTACTACCAATAGGAGGACTTAAAGAAAAAATTCTGGCTGCAAGAAGAGCTGGTATTAAAGATGTGATCCTTTGTGATAGAAATAGAAAGGATATTGATGAAATTGATGCGAGATATGTGAAAGATTTAAATATTCACTTCGTTGATACGATTAGTGAAGTCTTAGACATTGCATTATTGAAGGAAAAGATAAAGAACCCTATTAAATTTATTACCAAAGAGGAAAACAAATCAGCTGAAGCCTCTGTATGAGTCATAAGAAATTCATAGGGCTGCTGATAATATTGATGATGGGCTTCAAAACCCATTGTCAGATTGGAGGTTTACGCTCTTTTGAATTTTTAGAAGTGCCTAATCACGCCCGGGTGGCAGGTTTAGGCACTGTTAATGTGAGCAACCCAGGGGTAGATGTGAATATGGTATGGCAAAATCCTGCATTATTACGCTCTGATATGGATGGGCAGGTTTCATTTACATTTTCTCCCTTTTTAGCTGGCATTTATAATTCTACGGCAATGTATGCCAAGGAGTTTGAAGGTGTAGGTATGTTTAGCTTAGGTGTTTTTTATGCTAACTATGGCGACTTTGATGGCTTTGACAATACCGGAGCACCTACAGAGAGTTTCACAGCTAATGATTATACAATTCAGGTTAGTCATAGCAGAGAGCAAGGTGTTTTTCGTTATGGAGCTACACTGAAATTTGCAGGATCGCAAATCAGTGGTTTTAACCAGTCAGCACTCTTGATGGATTTGGCCGCTGCTTTTTTACACCCCGAGAAAGATTTAAGCCTGGGAATGGTAATAAAAAATGTTGGTTTTTACACTAAAAAACTAGATGGTGAAGATCGAAACTTACCTTTTGATATTCAGCTGGGTGCTACCTATAAACCGGAGTTTATGCCTTTCCGTTTTTCGCTCACTGCAAACAGATTATACCGATATGATTTAAGCTATTTTGATAATAGCGAGATCAATTCGGACGGTACTATTTTTGATGATAGCAATGATAGTGCACCGAACACCTTTGACAAAATCTTTCAACATATCACAATTGGTAATGAAATTATTTTAGGCAAAAGCATTAACCTGAGAGCAGGATATAATCATTTAATCAGGCAATCATTAAGAGGTGAACAAGTTGCAGGTGGCGGTGGTTTTACCTTTGGATTTTTATTCCAAACAAAAAAAATAAACCTCGCGTACAGCAATGCGATATACCAAACAGGGGGCAATGCACATTTCATCACCCTCGGAACAAATTTGAACGAATTCATAAAATAGATTCTGTCAGGGATTGTTATTGAAAGTATAATAACTACCTGATAGTAAAAACAAAAATTATAAAGAAATCATAATGGATAATAAGAGTTTTCTTACACCACAACAGATAGTAGCTGAGTTAGATAAATACATAATTGGGCAAAATGATGCAAAAAGAAATGTAGCCATTGCGCTTCGTAACAGATGGAGGAGAATGAATACTCCGGAGGATATTCAGGACGAAATTGTACCTAATAACATACTGATGATAGGTGCAACCGGAGTGGGTAAAACAGAGATTGCCCGTAGATTGGCTAAAATTGCTGATGCCCCCTTTACCAAAGTAGAAGCTTCGAAATTTACTGAAGTTGGTTACGTTGGTCGTGATGTAGAGAGTATGGTGCGTGACCTGGTAGAGCAATCAGTAAATCTGGTAAAAGCTTCCAAAAAAGAAGAAGTAAAAGAAAAAGCGGCTCAGGCGGTGGAAGACATCATCTTAGATGCACTCATTCCTCCTATGCGAAGCAATAGTCAAAAGCAAGTCAGTAATACAGCAGAAACCAGCACAGAACCACAAAACGATTATGAGCTGAATGAAAAAACCAGAGAGCGATTTAGAGAAAAACTGAAGAACGGTGAACTGGAAGACCGAAAAATTGACATCAATGTAAAAGCACCGGCTGGTAATGGCATGGGAGTGGTTGGCGGAGGCATGATGGACGAAACCTCCATGATTAACATACAGGATATGTTGAGCAACATGATGCCGAAGAAAAACAAGCGTAGAAAAGTGACTATTGCTGAAGCGAGAAAAATATTGATTGAAGAGGAGGTTTCCAAGCTGATTGACATGGACGAGGTGAAAGAAGAGGCCATTGCTAAAGCACAGAACACAGGTATGATCTTTATTGATGAGATTGATAAAATTGCCAAAGGCAGCGGCAATAGCAGCGGTGGCGATGTAAGTCGAGAAGGTGTACAAAGAGACTTACTTCCTATTGTGGAAGGAAGCGCAGTGAACACCAAGTATGGCATCATCCATACAGATCATGTTTTGTTTATAGCAGCCGGAGCCTTTCATGTGAGCAAGCCGTCAGATTTAATACCAGAGTTGCAAGGTAGATTCCCGATCAGAGTGGAGCTGGACAGCTTAACCAAGGACGATTTCCTTCGCATACTGAAAGAGCCTAAAAATGCCCTGACTCGTCAGTATATCGCATTACTGAAAGCGGAAGAAGTAGATTTAGTGTTCAATGATGATTCTCTGGAGGAATTAGCAGGCATGGCCTTCCAAATTAATGCAGAAGTAGAAAATATTGGCGCAAGAAGATTGCATACGGTAATGAGCAAGCTGTTAAATGAGCTATTGTTTGATGTACCTGATAAAATTGGCCCAAATGCCAAAATTGTTGTCACCAAAGAAATGGTAACCGAGAAATTGGCCGGGTTGATTAAGAATAAAGATTTGAGTCATTATATTTTGTAGAGTATTGTAAAATAGAGGCCTAGTAAAAGAGCAGTGGAAAGATTCACTGCTTTTTTGTTTCTAAACCATTGCTCAATAGTAACTCCTTATTATCAGCTTCGTTTTATAAAAAGCAGACAGTTAATTTAATATAAAAACATTTCATGAAGTCCCTATTTATCATCACAGGCAGTAGCAAAGGCATAGGAAAAGGTTTAGCAGAATATGCGTTAAAGTCAGTTGACCATACGGTGATTGGCATCAGCAGAAGCCACAGCATTGACCATAAAAATTATAAAGGTGTCTCTTACGATTTATCTAAAGTGCAAAAACTGGAGAAAGGAGCCGAAGAGCTCCTTAAAACAGATGATACATACGAGAGAGTGGTATTAATTAATAATGCTGGCACTTTAGGAGATGTAAAGCATGTAGGAAAGATTGAACCAACTGAAATAACGAAGTTATTCAATTTGAATGTAACAGCTCCTATCCTACTCATGAATGCTTTTATAAAGGTTTATCAAGATTTTAAAGGTGAGAAAATCATCATCAACGTAAGCTCAGGTGCTGGGAAAAGCCCGGTTGATGGCTGGTCGGGGTACTGCGCCTCAAAAGCGGCATTAGATATGGCTACTAAGGTGGCAGCCAAAGAAGCCGAAATGGATCAGTCCGGTTTCAGGATACATGCCATCGCTCCAGGAGTGGTAGATACTGAAATGCAGACTGAAATTAGGTCGGCCAACGAAAAAGATTTTAGTGGAGTGGATAAATTTAAGAACATGAAAGCAAATAAGGAACTAAGCTCTGAAGCTGACGTAGCCGAAAAATATTTCCACATATTGAATAACTTAAATAAATATACGGATCCGATCTTAGATGTAAGACATCTTTAATCAAACATCCTTATCTTCCGTTTTCTAAAATAAAATGAAATTACAAATAAAAAACATGGTCTGCGACCGCTGCATTATGGTGGTTCAAACTCTTGCAGATCAAGCGGAGTTGCAAGTGAATAAAGTAGATTTAGGGTTCATTTATTTAAAGGAAGAGGCCAATGCAAAGCAAATTATACGACTGGACTCAGCACTTAAAAAGGTTGGTTTTGAATTACTAGCAGATAAAGACAGCCAACTTATTGCTCAAATAAAAAATGCAATAATTGAATTAGTGCAGCTACGCCACAATGATTTAAAAGTGAATTTATCGGATTATTTGAGTGATCAGCTGAAACAGGATTATCACTTTTTAAGTCATTTTTTTTCTTCCGTGGAAGGTTCCACTATTGAAAAGTATTATATCTCCCAGAAAATTGAAAAAGTGAAAGAGCTTTTAGTTTATGATGAATTAAGTCTAAACGAAATCTCGCACTTAATGCATTATTCCAGCATGGCTCATTTAAGCGCCCAGTTTAAAAAAGTGACTGGACAAACACCTTCGCAGTTCAAAAAAGCACAAGATAATCAGAGGGTAGCACTGGACAAGATTTAAATTAAACCTACTCTGCCTCCCGTGGGCTGTGGCGCACAGCGCACTTACTTGCAGTCCAGCAAAATCTCCTTGGTCCCCCTTTGTAGTGAGAAAGAGTGATCCACTATCAGACAACGTATCCCAATAAAACAATGCGACAAATGCGAAGCATTTCCTTAGCATCTGTGCTCCTTTGCGACTTCAATTCTTATCGGTGAAGATTATCCCCCTTCCGAATTTTATAATTCTTCGTCCGAATTTCATAATACTATTGAATGCTGCAGTCTTTACTTTTGTTAAACTAGTAAGTGAATAATAGATCATGCAACACACATATAAAATAACCGGAATGAGCTGCAATGGCTGCAGATCTCACGTGGAAGTGGTTTTAAATAAAGTTTCCAACGTGACCTCAGCAGAAGTCAATTTAATAAAAGGCGAGGCGGTTGTTGCTAGTGATGAGCATGTTGAACTTGAAACACTCAAAGAAGCTTTAAAGGATAGTCAGTATGAAATATTGATGCTTGGGGATGAATCCTCCGACAACAAAGAGCATCAAGCTGCAGCCAATTCACCAAAAAGCAAACCTAAAGCAAGGGGAAATGGCCAATATTACTGCCCAATGCATTGCGAGGGAGATAAAACCTACGAAAAACCAGGCGATTGCCCTGTTTGTGGAATGGACTTGGTGGAACAGCCCAAAAGCAAGCAATCAACTATTTATACATGTCCAATGCATCCGGAAGTGGAAAACGATGGGCCTGGCTCCTGTCCTAAATGCGGAATGGATTTAGTGCCAAAAGAAGCCGAAGACTCTGAGGAAGAAGACAAAACCTATCTCAAATTGCTGAAAAAGTTAAAATGGGCAGTGGCATTTACCCTACCCATCTTCATCATTGCAATGTCAGAAATGATTCCTGACAACCCGCTCTATAAATGGATGGATCAGCAATATTGGAACTATATACAATTCGGCTTGTCCCTTCCTGTAGTGTTTTATGCCACATGGATGTTCTTTCAGAGAGCCTGGCGCTCTATCATTTCCTGGAATTTAAATATGTTTACGCTTATTGGTATTGGTGCAAGTGTAGCCTGGCTTTTTAGTGTTTTTGCAATCTTTTTTCCGGAAATTTTTCCAGCACAATTCAAAACTGAAAGTGGAACTGTGTACGTCTACTTCGAAGCAGCCACAGTGATTCTGACCTTGGTTCTATTGGGGCAGGTATTAGAAACTAGGGCACATGGAAAAACGAATTCCGCCATTAAGGAATTACTCAAATTAGCGCCAAACAAAGCAACCAAAATTGTGGATGGCCAAGAAAAAGTAGTGGCGCTCGAACACATCCACAAAGGTGATCTGTTAAGAGTAAAACCCGGTGAGAAAATTCCTGTTGATGGCAAAATTGAAGAAGGCAGTCCTTCTATTGACGAATCGATGATAACTGGTGAGCCTATTCCGGTTGATAAATCTGTGAATGATTCAGTGAGATCTGGAACCATCAATGGAAATAAAACTTTCACCATGAGAGCTGAAAAGGTAGGGTCCGAAACACTCTTATCACAAATTATAGAAATGGTGAATGAAGCGAGTCGATCCAGAGCACCTATTCAAAAGCTTGCTGACAAGATTTCGGGATATTTTGTACCGATAGTAGTAATCATATCGATCATTACTTTCACTATTTGGTCTATCTACGGTCCTGAACCCTCCTATTTGTATGCTTTGGTGAATGCTATTGCAGTATTAATAATAGCTTGTCCATGCGCTTTGGGCTTAGCTACTCCGATGTCGGTAATGGTGGGTGTGGGAAAAGGTGCACAATCCGGAGTGCTGATTAAAAATGCCTCTGCATTAGAGGAAATGAATGATATTGACGTCTTAATTATTGATAAAACCGGTACAGTAACGGAGGGTCGGCCATCAGTAGAGAAGGTAGTAAGCATGGATGCTGCATTTTCAGAAGTGGATTTAATTCATAAAATAGTCTCCATTAATAGCAGCAGTGAGCATCCGCTGGCACAGGCAACGCTAAAATATAGCAAAGAAAAACATATTAGTCCTGAAAAAATTGATGATTTTGAAGCGTTAACGGGGAAAGGAGTTACTGGTATTTTAAAAGGTAAACAGCTGGCCTTGGGCAATATCAAATTAATGGAAATGCTGGATGTTGATATTCCTGATAATTTACTGATGGGGGTTGAAAAAGAGCAAGAAGAAGGCAAAACAGTTTCCTATTTATCGGAAGAAGGCAAAGCGCTGGGGTACGTAGTTATTTATGACAAAATAAAGGAATCCAGTAAAGAGGCTATTAAAAAGCTACAGGAAGAAGGAATTCAAGTGATTATGCTTACAGGTGATAATGAAAAAACGGCTAAAGCTGTAAGTAGAAGTCTTAATTTAGATGATTTTAGGGCGCAAATGCTCCCTCAGGAAAAGCAGGAAGTAATAAAACAACTGCAGCAAGAAGGTAAAAAGGTAGCGATGGCCGGTGACGGCATTAACGATGCCCCTGCTTTGGCACAAGCGAATATTGGAATTGCGATGGGTACGGGAACCGATGTGGCTATACAGAGCGCATCCATCACCTTAGTGAATGGCGATTTAAAAGGGATTGCTAAAGCTAAATTGCTGAGCAAGAAAGTAATGCGCAACATCAAACAAAATCTATTTTTTGCTTTAGGCTATAACGCTTTGGGAATTCCTATTGCTGCAGGTATATTATACCCCTTATTTGGTCTATTACTATCACCTATGATTGCAGCTTTAGCAATGAGTTTCAGTTCAGTATCCGTGCTAGCAAATTCATTGCGGTTGAAAAACAGCAAAATCTTTTAGCAAAAAGAAAATCATGATAGACAATAAAAAAAAAATGTTCCCTATTGAGTCTCAATGACTATTTCCTCAGCTTTAGCATATTTATCTTTTCCGAAGGTCAATAAAATTATGGCATGAGAATATGCAGAAACTAACATCTGTAACTATTCAGTTCTGAGAAATTTATATTATATTAAAAGTTACCGAGAGTCAAAGCTTACATATTGCTAAATTCAAATTATCTTTGATTAAATCCAATATATCAACCTTTTCAATATATGCGTAAAGCATTAAAGCCCATACTTAAAATCTTAATTATCACCACATTA
The DNA here is from genome assembly GCA_963803685.1 of uncultured Cytophagales bacterium. Taxonomy (GTDB): domain Bacteria; phylum Bacteroidota; class Bacteroidia; order Cytophagales; family Cyclobacteriaceae; genus Marivirga. Next base: position 2,886,746 of record CAWDNW010000001.1, on the reverse strand, counting down.
GTGGTTCCAGGAATAATTTTAGGTATTAATCAGTTAGAGAAATTGGGAAATGAAACGGCTGCTAATATTATTACCGATCTTATAGACACTGAAAGTAATGGATTATACCAAATAGAATTTGAGCATATAGAGGTAAATATTCTAAGGAGGACAGTACGCCTTTTTAAGGCACAACTCATCCCAAACTATGATGAAATTACTGATTCCAGTTCGATTTCTAATGTATACCAGGTAGAAGTCGACTATCTAGATATTGATTTGCAGTCCGTGTGGAAATTGTACACTAAAGATGAGCTTCTCATTAAGGGTGTTAACGTAGTTAATCCACATATAAGCATGACTAAAATTAATCCGGAACAGCAAGCTATTAAGTTTGGTAGGGAAACCGGAGAGCTGTATGAGATTATTTCCGACTACCTGGATTTACTTCACATTGAATATTTTCATGTAACAGGCGGTGCAATCAAACACAGCCCTAGTCGCCTGGCTCTTACTTCAATCAATTTTGGAGTGATGGATTTCACTCTTGACTCTATCAAAAATAAAAGGAAAGTTTTTTATTCAGAAGATATTAATTTAGGTTTAAGCAACCAGGTGATTGAATTGCCTGATAGTATTCACATCTTAAGCTTTGAAGGTTTTAAGCTCTCTACCAAAGACTCAATTCTGAGTTTTACAAATCTTAAAATTCAGCCGCTAACTGATGTAGATACAGAAAAAAGCTTCAATGAAGATCAGCAAAATATTTATAACATTGAAATACCCCTTCTTGAACTGAAGGGAATTAATTACCTGAAAGCGTACGAAGATAACCACTTGGTAATTAAAGAAGTTAATATTCCACAACCGGTTATCAATATCAAGTCTGTTTCTGCAGCTACCGAAGAGAAAAAGCTTCAGACTACATCAGAAAACACTATAGGAAAATCTCTTTTAGCCCTTTTTGACCTTGTAATGGTCAAAAAATTTAAAATAAATCAGGCGGCTCTGGATCTTGTCGTTAAAATTAATAATCAGCAACAATTCAAATCTAATAATGTTAGTATTGAATTATTTGATATCCTGCTCGATTCCAGCAACTATAGGATTAACAGCAGAACCAGTTACTTCGAGAATGCAAAAATCAGCATAAAAGAATATGATTATAAACTACCTGATAGCTTACATACCATTGCTTTCAAGTCCCTGGTAATTAATACATTTAACTCTTCGCTCAACGTTGAGGATTTTAAGTTGAACCCCACTAGACAATCCAAAAACACCTCCATTACTGAATATAATTTTGCTATACCCAGCATTAGTTTAACCGGAATTAATTATCAAGAGGCATTGATCGATAAACGAATGTCACTTACAAGCATGATCTTCAGTGATCCTGTTATTAATATTCAACCTAATGGAGAAGATAATAGTGATAAAGTTGACACGGTATTTACTCCACAAGTCCTTCAATCATTGCTGGATACCTATTTCGAAGAAATTAGAGCCACTGACATACAGGTAAATAATGGAGACGTAACCGTAGGAGAACAGTTTAGTATTAATGAGGTGGATCTTAAACTGGAAAATCTAGCGATGGATACAGCTGTAAAATCGTGGCACGATGTGGCAGACAGTATTTACCTGCAAGCAAAAAATCTGAGAATTAACCTTAAACAAGGGGGGTTAATAGTAGGAGTCATTAACGCTGGCAAAAAACTTCATGATTTCACTCTAAGCGATTTCAGCTATGAGGATCGATTTAAAAATGATTACGTAAAAAGTGCGGAGCTAGAAGTAAATGGTGTACAACTAGATAGTATGATTCAAAAAAGCATTATACAGATTAACAAACTGACCCTTCTAAAACCATCTTTTAATTTGCAACAAAGAAAAATTGGTAGTAATACTCAAGAAAGTGACTGGAGTTGGCCTAAAAACCCAATTGCAATGAAGATAATCAGTGGCAGTTTTAATTACACATACGATTCGACAAGCAGTTTTCAGATGGAGCAATTCAGTTCTGAATTGATCTATAGAAAAAGCCTCACCATTATCAATTTTCAATCCTTTAAGCTACAACTAAACGATGAACGGTTGGATCATGAAATAAAGGTTGAAAACCTGAGACTCCCAAAAAACAACTCTAACATAATTGTTAAGAACCTGAATGTAAATCCATTAAGCAATGGGAAAAACACCTTCATTAGTTCAAGCATCCCTTCTCTGAAAGTGATAAATTTTGATAGAAAAATTGATTTAGGCACAAAGAATTTTAAAGCTGATAGCTTGATTATCGAACTTAACGATTTACGAATTGAACCTCAAATCAGCAGTAATCAGAATAAAGTAAAAGAAAAAGCAGATCTTTTTGAAATAGGATTCAAAGCTATTTATGTAAAAGCAAAACGAATCCGATCAAATGTAAAAAATGAAGAGGGCAAAAGCTTAACATCAGATATCAGCAATGCAAAAATCCTGTTGAAAGAATTTAAATACCCTCAAAAATCTAAAAATTCCAGCATTTTCTATTCGCAAAGTCTGGAGTGGGAAAGCACTGAATTAGTACTAAATGCGAATAGCAATATGGATTTTTCTGCTGGGTATACTCATTACAATTCTGAATCTGGGAATGTTGACCTAAATAATTTAAGCTATGTCATGGACAAAGACAGTACAGAGCTTAAAATTAACAGATTGCAACTTACTAAATGGGATATTAAAAAGTATTTATACAGAAATATTATGGATGTAGGCAGTTTGTCTATGTCTGAAATAGATTTAAATCTTAAAATAGCTTCTGAAGAAAATAATGAATTTAATAATTTCCAACACCTGCCATTTCATAGCTTAAATATCGATAAATTTTCTGCAAAAAAGCTTAATCTTAAAGTAGAAGCTGGATCACAACAAAAAAGCTATCACACGGAAGGTGCCGACTTAGAGTTCCAAAACCTTCGATTAGACTCAGTCTTCAATTTAAAAAAGCTGCATCGTTCAGTGGCTACTTTTCAAATAAAAGGGCGAAATTTAAAAGAAAATGTGGGTAAGTTCTACTCTATTTCCTGCTCCGATTATATTTTTAATTACCCGGGCTCGTCATTTCAAGCTAATAATATTCTCTTTCAATCAAAATATGATCGATTTGAATTTAGTAAATATATCAATTACCAAACAGATTGGTTTAACTTAAAAGCAACATCAGTCGAATTAAAAGGCATAAATTTAAATAAGCTGCTCCAGGAACAGCTGATCATAAAAAAAGCACAAATTAATCAAGCCAACTTTACAGTTTTCAGAGATCTGAATGTACCATTAGATACCAGTAAATTTGTAGCATTACCTCAGGAATCTTTAAGAAAATTAAAAATCCCGGTATTTATTGACACGCTACAAGTTAAAGGAAATATAGATATCTATGTCGCATCAAGTGACGGATCAGGAATTGGAGTTGTTTCAATTAATGAGCTGCAAGGAGCTGTTTATGGTCTAAAGTCTAGAACTGATGGCACTTCCAGACCAATTGAATTGTCGGCAAGCGGAAAATTGAATAAAATAGGGGATTTTAAGGCAAATGTGAGTTTTGATTATCCTTCACCAAAAAGTAGCTTTAGAATGAACGGTTCCATAGGTGAAATGGAACTTACCTCCCTCAATGAAATGATGGTTCCGATGGCCGCTGTTGAGGTACGTTCAGGTGTAAGTGAGTCTGTTACATTTAACTTTGAAGGAAATGATGACTATGCTAAAGGAACCTTGGATTTTAAATATAACAACTTGAAGGTAAACATTTTAAATGGAGAAAATTACCAGGCCAGCGGGTTAAGCAATAGTTTACTTACTTTTTTTGCTAATAGTTTTGTAGTAAGAGGTCAGAATCCTAACGTCTTCAAATTTAACCAGGGAAAAATATTCTTTGAAAGAGATAAAAGTAGGTCAATTTTCAACTATTGGGCTAAATCATTGCTCAGCGGAGTGGTAAGTAGTATTGGCATTAATTCCAATAAGGACGATGAGAAAGAATACTACGAAAAGGAAAACAATTACGATTAATTATTAAATTCAATCAAATAAACCCATAGCATTTTTTTCAGCATGGAATTAACATCGGAACAGCAAGCAATTATAACCTCAAAAGGTGACACTAAAATAAATGCGGTGGCAGGTTCAGGAAAAACAACCACTGTTATTGAATATGCAAAGACAAGACCTTCCGATTCAAAAATTCTCTATATCGCTTTTAATAAATCTGTTAAAATAGAAGCAGAAAAGAAATTTAAAGCCAAAAAACTCTATAATACAAAAGTAGAAACCGCTCATTCACTGGCTTTTAAATACATTGTAAGAAAATATGGATATCAACTGAGGTCCAACGGATACAAAACTTATGAAATTGCTGATTTACTTGGTCTGCAGGGAGATGGAGAAAAGCATGCTGAATACATTGTGGCAAACCACATTAATAAATTCATCTCTTACTTCTGCAATAGCGATAAAAAGGCCGTACAGGAATTAAACTACAGAGATATTGTCACTGATAAAAAAGCGAAAAGCTTTGTAAACAAGTTTTATAACTATATTGAAAAACAAACACGTATATTACTTGCTAAAATGAATAAGGCAGAGATTGAGATCACCCATGATTTCTATCTGAAGAAGTTTCAACTAGCAAATATCGATCTAGGTTATGATTATATTTTGTTTGATGAAGGTCAGGATGCCTCTGAAGCCATGCTTGATATATTTCTAAAACAAAAGGCCACAAAGGTAATAGTTGGAGACACTCATCAGCAGATCTACGGATGGCGGCATGCAGTTAATTCACTCGAGAAAACAAATTTTAAGACTTTCCATCTCTCTACCAGCTTCCGTTTTACTCAACCGATAGCCAACCTTGCCAATGAAATTTTAAATTTGAAAAGACATTTAACGGCAATTGAACCAATTAAAATAACAGGTGAGGGCACTAATACGCAGCTAAAAAGTAAAGCTGTTTTAGCAAGGACAAATCTTGGCCTTTTGTTAAAAGCAATAGAATTAATTACAGAAAACAGGGAGCTCAAAAACCTGTATTTTGAAGGCAATATCAATTCCTATACCTACGCAGATGATGGTACTTCTTTGTATGATGTGCTTAACTTATATAATGGCAAAACGCAATTAATTAGAGATCAACTCATCAAGCAAATGAAAACCCTGCCCGACTTGGAAGAATACACAGAAAAAACGGAGGATGTGCAAATGGGCATGATGATAGAAATAGTTAAAGAATATGGAAACGAGATACCCGGTATTATCCAATTCATTAAAAACAAGCACATCAGCAGTGATAAAAAGGAAGATGCTGAGATTATTTTTTCAACTGTACACCGCTGCAAAGGAATGGAGTATGATAGTGTTCAGCTTGTAAATGACTTTGTTACAGAGGAGAAATTGGAGAAAGCAGCCAAAGAGAAAAATCCTGATTTTGCAAAGCTAAATGAAGAAATTAACCTCTTATATGTAGCCGTTACACGAACGAAAAATAGATTAGCACTTTCAAATGACTTAATTCCGAAAGGGTTTCCTGAATGTGAAGCAATAGAGCGTCTCAGTGAACCAGAAGATGAAAAAGCTGGTTCCGTGACGGATTTGAACATAGCTAGCTTTTCTTTTGAAAAAACAAGAACCACGCATCCGTCAGCAAACAAACCGTGGACGGATGACCTGGATGACGAACTTACCATCATGTATTGTGATGGGAAAAGCATTAAAGAAATTGCCGATCATTTCCACAGGACACGCGGTGCTATTAGGGCCAGAATTAATAAATTGGAATTGGAAGACCTATATTGATAATAGCTGTAAGAAAAAGTAGCTATATGCAATCCCCCCTCTAACCAACTGACAACCTTAATTTTAAAGTGAAAAATATTTTAAAACAAATACTCATATTTTTCAAACATTTGCAAACCCCCTACGTTGCTAATCCCGTTGTAAACAAACAACTTAATTAACACTGAAAACAATGAAAAATGTATTAGTAGTATTGGCCATGCTTTTTGTCTTTTCTGCATGTAACACCAAAGTAAAAAAAGAAAATGAGGCGCTGAAAGCCACTATTGATTCGCTTGAATCTAAAAATGATTCACTATTATCTTTAAACAGGGAGAAAAGTCTATCCATAGAGGATTATCAGAAGGCACTTGCTGAAATTGATAAAAACTTAGCGGACATAACCAGTAATCAGTCAGCAGTGGCCGATTTACAGGCTGAATTAAGTGAAACCAACGATGCAGATGTTGCTGAATCTATTAATGAGAGGATTGAAGGGATTAAAAGTTTGATGGAAAATTCAAGAGCTAAAATTATCGGATTAGATCAAAACCTAAGAAAACTTAGGCAACAGTCTGGATCACAAAGTGAAGAAATCTTAGCTTTAGATAAAAAACTGGAAGAAGCCAGTCAAAATCTGATTACTAAACAGGATGAAATGGACGAATTACGTACTTCACTTCAGGCTGAACTAGAAGCATTGGGCGTTAGGCTAGAAAATCAAAAATCGGTAACTGAAGAATTACGAAGCAATCTTAACCGTGCATATTATATTGTAGAAGATGGAAAGACACTTTTAGAAAAAAATATTATTAGCAAAGAAGGTGGCTTTATAGGTTTAGGAAAAGTAAAAGTAATTAACGCCAATGCTAACAATCAATTATTTACTAAAATCGACAAAACCGACTTTAACAGCATTCCTTTAAATGTGAAGAAAGCAACTGTAATTACCACCCACCCTTCAGGTAGTTATCAAATAGTTGAAAAGGATAAGAAAGTAACTGAATTTAAAATTTTAGATGCGGAAGCATTCTGGAAAGATGCCAATTACTTGGTAATTGAGGTTACCGAATAAAAATAATCTTGTGAAGGGAAAAGCCTTGCCTTTTAATAAAAGAGGCAGGGCTTTTTTTATTTCAGCTTTAACAAGAATTGCTTAGTTTTAAGAAAAGCCAACTACCGATTTTCCTTACTATGGATAAATTTATCACTATTATAACCACCCAATATCCCCATGAGGCACATATGATCAAGAGTAAGTTAGAATCTGAAGGTGTTTCAGTTTTTCTGAAGGACGAACTAACTGTCCAGTCACACAACTTCATCTCTAATGCAATTGGTGGAGTTAAAGTACAGATCAGATCAAGCGATTTATTGGTAGCGCAAAGTATATTTCAGGATATAGGTTTGCAAGGTACACATGAGGAAGATGAACCATCATTTGGCTTGGTAAAATGGGCGGAGATAAAGTTAGATAAAGTATCGTTTTTAAAAAAATGGCCGGGAGAAGTGAGAATTCTTGCTTTTATAGGTCTGATTATGCTATTACTTGTTCTACTGGTCTATGCATTAGGGGGTTTTGCTTAAAATAAGTAGCCAGAAAATAAACAGAAGAATTATTAAGAAGATTATTTTCATGAGGAAGAATTTCGGATCAAGCTAATCTTTCCTCTAATAAACCTGCTAATCAATGCCACCACCCTTTTGTTTTTTAAATTAAATACAATAAATTTGTATCGCACACGATTTAATCATAAACGATATGAAAACTACTTTAATTCAAAATATTTTTAGAGTAATCTTAGGTTTACTCATGACATTGGCTGGTATAGGTCATCTAACTTTTCAGCGCGAGGAATTTCAAGCACAAGTGCCGAGGTGGCTACCCGACACTCAAGCTTTCATGGATTTTGTAGTAATTTCTTCTGGAATAGTAGAAATCACGCTTGGCCTTTCAATGATTTTTCTGTTCAGGCACAAAGTAAATGTGGGTATTGTGTTAGCTATCTTTTATGTATTAATTTTCCCTGGGAATATTTCACAATACACCAATGGAATAGATGCATTTGGATTAAATACTGACCAAAAAAGACTGATTAGACTGTTCTTTCAGCCCGTATTGATATTATGGGCACTGTGGAGTACTGGTGCGTTAAAATTTTTAATTAAAAAATTTAAGTAATCAAAGAGATGAATATTTTTGATTTTGAAGCAAAATTACTCAATGGTAAAACTGTTCCTTTGACAGACTATGAAGGAAAAACATTGATAATAGTTAATACTGCTAGTAAATGTGGCCTTACCCCTCAATATGAAGGCCTGGAAAATCTCTATCAAAAATATAGGGGGGATGGGTTAGTCGTTTTGGGCTTTCCATGCAACCAATTTGGCAAACAGGAGCAAGGAGATTCGAATGAAATTCAGGAATTTTGCGAAGTGAATTATGGAGTTAGTTTTCCCATTTTTTCAAAAATAGAAGTGAATGGAAAAGCAGCACATCCCCTATTTAAGTTTCTGAAATCTCAAAAAGGAGGTCTTTTCGGTAGTAAAATTAAATGGAATTTCACCAAATTTGTTATAGATAAAGAAGGTAAGCCATTAAAAAGGTTCTCACCTTTTACTCCTCCTGAAAAAATGGAGTCTTTTATTAAGAAAATTTTACCCAATGAGTGAAAATCAACAAAAGCTGAATCTGGAAAACCAATTATGTTTCCCTCTTTACGCTGCCTCCAGATTAACTACGCAAATATATGGCCCCTTACTTAAGAAGTTGGATTTGACCTACCCGCAGTATTTGGTAATGTTAGTTATGTGGCAATACGGAGAGCAAAGTGTAAATACAGTTGGTGCCAGAATTCATCTGGAATCCAATACGCTTACTCCACTTTTAAAGCGACTAGAGCAAAAAAAATTACTCTCAAGAAGACGCTCCGAGTCAGATGAGCGAAGTGTGATTATTAGCTTAACTGATTCAGGCCTGGAACTTAAGCAGCAAGCAACTGAAATACCTGGTGAAATAATTAACTCTTTCGATGATGGAAGCATTTCATTTGAGGAGATTAAACAATTTCATCACACATTGTTTAAACTAGTTTGTGTACTTAAACAGAAAGTAGATAGTAATAAGTGAATGATTTTTAAATTAAAAGTCTCACGTATCGCTCTTAATTCGTTTAACAATAAGCTCTGCCGTTTTATGTGAGGTATCCCAATTGCCCATAATCTCCCTTAAGTGGGTGTAATCTGTTAATACTTGCTGTCTGTTTTGACCACCAGGCAACAAATAAGAAAGTTCCTCTTTTAAGTTTTCAAGTGTGAAGTCATTTTGTATTAATTCAGATACTGCTGCCTTATCCAAGATTAAATTTACAAGGGAGATATGATCTACCTTGATAAGCCGTTTAGCTATGGTATATGATATCGTACTTGTTTTATAACAAACAACCTGAGGTACTTCAAAAAGTGCCGTTTCAAGGGTAGCTGTACCAGAAGTAACCAATGCGGCACTAGCAACATTTAATAAGTCATAGGATTTATCTATTACTAAACTCACATTATTAAGGGTACTTACTGACTCGTATAAATTCAAATCAAGATTGGAGACACCCGCCACTACAAAATGGTAATCCTTAAAATAAGGAATAATGGCTTTCAAGTTTCCCAGCATATGCAAAACTTCCTGCTTTCTGCTCCCTGGTAAAATAGCAATGATGGGTTTACTGCCTAACTGCGCTTTGAATTCAGGGGCAGGTTGAAAAGCTTTGATAGCATCTAATAGCGGATTGCCTACATAATCTACCTCGTAATTGAATTTTTGATAAAACTCCTGCTCAAAGGGTAAAATCACATACATATAATCCACCGATTTCTTGATTTTATAGGCTCTTTTCTGATTCCAAGCCCAAATTTTAGGAGAGATGTAGTAATGTGTCGAGATACTACTCTTTTTGGCAAATTTTGCAATTCGCATATTAAAGCCAGCATAATCTATTAAGATCAAAGCATCAGGTTGAAATGCTAAAATATCAGCTTTGCATTGCTTAATCCTTTTTTGAATAGTGGTAAGGTTAGTAAATACCTCCCAAAAACCCATAAATGCAATTTCTTTGTAATGCACTACCAGTTCAGCTCCAGCGTCCTCCATGGCATCACCACCCCATGCTCTTATTTTAGCTTCAGGATCATGTTGAATTAAAGCTTTAATTAAATTCCCTCCGTGCAAGTCGCCTGAGCGCTCACCAGCAATAATGTAATATTTCATAGATCGATTTCAGTACTGCAAAAATAAAGTATTCTCATCCAAAAGCAGCCAAATAAAACTGATTAGTGTAATTTACCAACAAAATCCTTTAATTCAGGGTACTGCACAGGTTCCTGAATTTCAGGAACATTTCCCATATAGGCTTTACCCCTTAATTTATTTACAGGGTGAGCTATCAATTTAAGCTCCGTCAAGTCTTTTTCCAGATAGCTTAAATAATCGTTTTCAATTACTTTTGTATCATTAACAAAATCAAGCCATAATTGCTGATTAGAAGGATTTAATACCAAAGGCATTCTGGGTCCATTCATTTTGGGGTTGTTATGAATTTTAGCCATCATACCATGACCAGGAGCTGTCACAATAGATACTGTGTTTTTTACAATTCCCTCTTTTTCATTACGCCAAGTTTCCCATAATCCTGCTAGTGCAAATGGTGATTGATCAGCATTTTGTATAAAAAAAGGAAACGACTTTCCGCTGATGTGATGATACTCAAAAAAACCATCCACTATTACCCAGCAGTGCTTTTTGCCGGCTGAATTACGAAAAGAGGCCTTCTCAGAGATAGTTTCTATCCGGGCATTAAGGGTTTGCTTGTTCATTTTTACAGCCGTTACTACATCTTTTGCCCAATGCGGAATTAAGCCCCACTCAAAAACCTGCATCACATCTTCCTGTTCAGAGGTTACCACTGGCATGGGTGGGTTAGTAAATCCACTGGTATGAAATAATGGTAAAACCTTATTTTGGACATCCTCCACAGATGACTTTTCTAAGCCAAACAATTTGACGTAAACATTTTTTTTCTTTGTTAATGCAGCAACATCGTAGCACATGATTTCAATTTATTAAAATATTATCCATATACTGTCAAAGAACAGCAAAAATGTATGAAGAGTGGAAAAAATGCACAGTTTTCAACTATTAGATTTTTTAACAGTCAATCGATCTAAATCACCTAATATATACTTTAGACACAATCCCTTGAAATAATTCTTTTCGACCCTTGACACACGTTTGTCACACTACCTAATTATCTTCACGGAAATACATAATTCGATACTTTTCAGAAAAAGTTTTTAAATTGACTAAGCAAAGTATAAAAATGAAAGAATTGAAGCTCACTACCGATCCAAAAGTGGAAGATAAATTTGCTACCTATCCAGATGTAGTGAAAGACAAGATGCAGCATCTACGCGAACTAGTAATTGAAACAGCGAAAGAAACAAAGGGTGTCGATACTTTACAAGAAACTTTAAAATGGGGAGAGCCTAGTTTCGTAACCAAGAATGGTAGTACATTAAGAATAGATTGGAAAGAAAAAACCCCTGAACAATACGCCATGTATTTCCAATGTACTTCTCGTTTAGTAAGTACTTTCAGAATTGTTTTTGAGGAACATTTTCATTTTGAAGGTAACAGAGCAATTGTTTTTCCCATGGAAAAAGAAATCGATAAAGAAGCTTTGAAAGAATGTATTAAAACCTCTTTGACTTATCACAAAGTGAAAAATCTATTAACATTAGGAATCTAACTTATACGGCACTACTAACTAAAAACATCACGCAATTATGAAATTTGGATATGTTATTTTATATGTAGAAAATGTTGCTGAAACAATTGATTTTTATGAAAAAGCATTTGATTTTAAGCGAAAATTCATATCTCCTGAAAGCGATTATGGGGAGATAATTTCAGGTGAGACTACAATTTCTTTTGCCTCAATTGAATTAGGGCTTTCAAACTTTAAAAATGGTTTTCAAAAAGTTACCGCCATTGATAAACCTTTTGGAGTGGAACTAGCCTTTACAACAGACAATATTGAAATAGATTTTAAAAAAGCCATTACAGCGGGAGCGTTTGAATTCCAAGCCATCAAAGAAAAACCATGGGGACAAAAAGTTGGTTATTTGCGAGATAATAATGGTTTTCTGATAGAAATTTGTACGCCAGTAAAACCAGGTTGAGTGTCCATAACTTACTACTTTAGCATAATTTTTGAATAAGAAGCACCAGAACAACAACAGAAATACTAATGACGTACAAACTAATATTCTTTTAGTGAAGTATTACTCAATATCTACTTTTTAGTCCTAATTGACTAATTTTGCTCATCTATTAGCAATAATTAAAATGGAGAGTATTTATTACAAATGACAGCTCAGTATTTGAAAATTTCTTCAAAATAATGTAACACCTGCTACAGTAAAGTTTGAAACTGTTTAGAATTAAATAATATAATGATTAAATTAAAGCACTGCATTTGTTTAAGCCTCATTTTATTTTTGCCAGTAAACGTAAATGCACAACTTCTAAAACCTTGTACACCATTCAAGTATTCGACATCTGAAAATTTTTCAGCTGTAGCGAATAAACAGCTACAAGAGGAAATAAAAGAGCTCATCACCCTCCAAAAAACAATCGAAAATGCTGATTATCAGAATATAAAACATTGGAATGCGTCCTACCCCTCCTATCGCTGGCATCAGGAGATAATGAAGGCCAGCGATAGACACAGTGGCCATAAAAATGGTGGAAGAGTCGCTATAATGCACCTTGCTATTTATGATGCTGTAGTTGCAGTAGAAAAATATAATAACAGTAACACTCTTGAATTGGATGCACCTTTTATGGTGAATACCCAGATTAGGAAATTAACCAGATCCTCAGATGAAATTTCATTAGTATGTGACTACAGTGCAGCAGCAGCAGCGGCTCATGAAATTATTCTTCATTATTTTCCAGCGCAAAAAGACCTACTCAATCAAACTTTTCAGGAGTTTAAGAAAGCACGCTTATTAAGTGGTGTGCGGTATCCTTCAGGTATTGAATTAGGAATAAAGATAGGGAGACACATTGCTGCGAAATATACTGAATATGCCAAAACAGACCAGACAGATCAGGAATGGAATGGAAAAGTATCCACCTCAGATACTTTATGGACTGGAAACCCTGGCAAATGGGATCCTATGAAAGGACAATGGAAGCCACTCACATTGGAAAAACCTGATCAGTTCCGACCAGATCCTCCTCCTATAGATTGGTCATCCGAAATGGAGGAATTGAGAGCATTTAATGCTTCCCACAAGAGCAGCGATATAGCCTGGAAATGGAAAAACGCACCTGTTTGGGATAAATTACTGGAGGAACAAATTTTATCGTATGATTTAGCATCACTTGAAGCTGCTTTTGCAAGTGCAATGTTCCATGTTGCCCGATTTGATGCGATAATAGCTGCCTGGGAAGCTAAATACCACTATAGGGGAATCAGACCATTCCAATATGACCCTGACTTTCAGCCGATTTTGATAGAAACACCTAATTTTCCAGGTTATCCTGCAGGGCACTCTACTGTAGCGGGTTCTTTAGCAACTGTATTGGCTCAATTATTTCCAAAGGAAAAGGAGCTGTTTCAAAAATTAGCAATAGAATGTGCAGAATCACGTTTTGAAGGTGGTGTACACTTCCGATCTGACAATAAAGTGGGACTTGAAGTGGGTGAGAAAGTGGGAGAACAGGTTTTGAAGGAGTTTGAAAGAAATTGCACCATTGCAAACAGCACTGAATAATTTGTTTACTCCCTACATCAGGATTAAATTTTGTCACTATTTAATTTGCCATAAGCCTTCTTTAATATGAGAAAATACTTTTTTACAATACTTCTTTTTTTAAATATTACTGTCACTTACAGCCAAACAACTTTCTACCAGAAATTAGCTGATTCGGCTCTCACTTTAACCAACGACCAGGTCATTTACGACCCTGCGTATTTCAGCATTGATTACCCGAATGGAGATGTGCCTGCTAGAAAAGGGGTTTGCACCGATGTGGTGATCAGAGCCTACAGAAAGTTAGGGATTGACCTGCAAAAGGAGGTACATGAAGACATGAAAGCAAATTTCGACCAATATCCCAAGAATTGGGGGCTGAGCAATACCGATCGAAATATTGATCATAGACGAGTTCCCAATTTAATGACCTTTTTCTCCAGACATGGCCAAGAGAAGCCAATTAGTGACAAGCCAGCTGGTTATCAGCCGGGAGACATTGTGAGTTGGAATTTAAGAGGTGGAATTACCCATATCGGAATCGTTTCAAATAAAAAATCGATAGATGGAAAAAGATTTTTAATTGTTCATAATATTGGGGCAGGCCAGGTAGCGGAGGACATCCTTTTTGATTATAAAATAATCGGTCACCATCAATACAAGAAAAACCCATAAGGATGCTAAAGTCGCATCTGGAGCAAAAAATGTCAAACCCAGCCTTAAATGTAGGCTAAAGAGAAACAGTTTCAGGAACTATCATGCCAAAAACTACTATTTTTGTAATCAGCATAACATTGTTGTTTATTTCCGTTTCCCCTCAATCTGACTTTTTAACAGAACAAAAGAGATATCAACGAGTAAGAAGCGCCATTAGTGAAAAACAAGATGATATTGAAAAATTATTAGGTACAAAAAATTTAACCCTTACTAATTTTGAGCTTTTAATAGTGGCCTACAAAGACGCCGATGAGTTAATATTATATGCTAAAAAACAGCAACAAACTGAGTTTTCAGTTTTGAGAAAATATAATATTTGTGCTCGTTCTGGAGGACTTGGACCCAAAAGTAAAGAAGGTGACCGACAGGTTCCTGAGGGATTTTATCACGTGGATCGATTTAATCCATCCAGCAATTTCTATCTTTCTTTGGGTATAAATTATCCAAATGCGTCTGATAGAAAGAGAAGCAAGGCATCTAACTTTGGAGGAGATATTTTTATTCACGGTAGTTGCGTTACAATTGGGTGCCTACCAATGACTGACGATAAAATAAAAGAAATTTACCTGATGGCTGTTCATGCAAAGAATAACGGGCAGGTGAAAATCCCTGTATATCTATTTCCTTTTAAAATGACCAGTGACAATATGGCAATTTACAAAAGCAGATTCCAGAACAACAAGGGTCTCTTGAAATTTTGGGAGAATTCAAAAACCGGGTACGATCTCTTTATGAAATCTCCTCAGAACTTAAAATTTTCTGTGACTGCAGATGGAGAATACAAGTTTTGAAAAATTACTAATTACTTTTCAATACTAAACGATCACGTCTTTCCGCCTCTAACATTGCCTCATAAGCATTCACTATACCTCCACTTTGAGATAAATCTTTGAATTTTACCTTCTTTCTTTTTTCATCATCTCCTGGAAGGTAAATTTTCCTTGGCTTTTTAGGCTGGTAAGAGGTTTCCATCAAGATCTCTTTTACCTCCTCGGGACTCAAATCAGGATAATGAGAGAGTATCAGGGCTGCGACCCCAGCTACTACTGGAGCGGCAAAACTAGTTCCGCTATTTTTACTATAGGTGTTAGAAGTATCTGCAGAAATAATATCATGACCGGGTGCAAAAATATCTACTTTGTTTTTCCCATAATTGGAAAAAGAAGCTGCTATATCTTTATCAACAGCCATAGAAGAAGCTCCCACCTCAATCCAATTCAAAGCATTTGTATTATTTAAATACGTTGCAGTAGGGTAATTATCCCCGCTATCAATATTTTTTCCATCATTTCCAGCTGCATGTATCAGTAAAACTCCTTTTTCCTCAGCATATTTCACTGCCTCATCTACAAATTCCTTCTGTGGAGAAAAATCTTTTCCAAAGCTCATATTTATAATATCAGCACCATTATCAACGGCATACATGATAGCAAGCGCTACATCTTTATCTCTTTCATCTCCGTTAGGGGTTGATCTAATAGCCATAATTTCCACAAAAGTGGCTACACCATCTACACCTATTCCGTTCCCTCTATTAGCTGCAATCAAAGCAGCAACACCTGTTCCATGTTGGGAATCGGGACCTGTAACATCAGCATTTCCATAGCCCATATCTTGCAAGTCGTAAGGATTA
Organism: uncultured Cytophagales bacterium; assembly: GCA_963803685.1. Lineage (GTDB taxonomy): Bacteria > Bacteroidota > Bacteroidia > Cytophagales > Cyclobacteriaceae > Marivirga. Next base: position 2,870,791 of record CAWDNW010000001.1, on the reverse strand, counting down.
TCTCCAATTAAATTTCTCGGAGTAAAATCTCTATTCAGATGGTAATTAAGGTAATCGTTTACGTGGGCGATATATTCCTCTAAACCCTCCTCTGTAAAACCTTGGTCATACCTGCCTTTCAAAAATTTCTTAGCTTCCAACACATTAGGATTTGCACTTTCAATTTTTTCTAAATCTTCCGCGCTAGCTATTGCCACTCCTGTTTCTGAGTAGATGAAAGTCTTTACTTTGAAAACGTAATCCTGAAAGTTTAAAATACTCTTTAATTCCGTCTGTTTATTTTCCAGTTCGTTCTGATGCTTTACCAAGGCTTTCTGGTACAACTGTTTATTTGCTGCACTATCTCTTATAATTCGGGTATACTCCAGATTTTCGTGCTGGATGTTTTCACCATCTGAATTTCCTAAGAAATTCCATCCATGAATATCATCAACATAGCCATTACCATCATCGTCTATTCCATTGCCAGCTATTTCATTTGGATTAGTCCAGATTTTACCTTGTAAATCTTCATGTTCAATATCGACCCCACTGTCAATGACCGCTACGACTACTTTTTTTCGAGCTTTATTTTTAGCTTGGAAGAGTTGGCTATATACTTTTTCAACACTGGTACCCATAATGGCATCAGTGGATAAATCTTTATTATACCAGTTGATGAGTGATTGATCTAATTGATCAATGCTGGTCGATTGAGAATAAACGCTTACTTGAACAAATAAAAAACAGGTGAAAGAGAATACAAATTTCTTGAACATTATTTTTGAGTGTATCTTAGTTATTAAATGAAAGAGTGACAAAAAGGGTAAAAGTACGGATTAGATAAATATTACAGAGTCCTAACGATTTGCTATTTTAAAATAGTTCCCATCTTACACTTTTAAAATTTTGGTAAAACTAATAATTAGCTTGCTAAAACCAACTAAATTCTATTTTACCTTAACTTTTTTAACAAAAAAAGGTGGTCCACAACTGAACCACCTTTAATAATTTAAAACCCTTTGATTAATTTATTTAGCTAAATCGAAACGGTCTAAGTCCATCACTTTTGCCCAAACGGCAACAAAGTCTTTCACAAACTTCTCCTGGCTATCCCTGCAACCATATACTTCAGCTATTGCCCGAAGTTCTGAGTTAGATCCAAAAATTAGATCAACACGTGTTCCTGTCCATTTTACTTCACCTGTTTTACGATCGCGACCTTCAAAGACTTTATCAGAATTATCCTTAGCCTTCCACGTTGTATTAAAGTCCAATAGATTCACAAAGAAATCATTAGTTAGGGCCTCCGACTTATCAGTAAACACCCCATGCCTGGATTTGTCGAAATTAATATTCATTGCTCTCATCCCGCCTACCAAAGCAGTCATTTCTGGTGCTGATAAGTTCATGAGCTGTGCTTTGTCTACCAGCATTTCTTCTGCAGTAGCTTTATGTTTAGGATTAAAATAGTTTCTAAACCCATCAGCAGAAGGTTCAAGCGCTTCAAAAGCTTCCACATCTGTCAACTCCTGAGAAGCATCTGCTCTACCAGCATTAAATGGCACCTTTACTTCATGACCTGCGTTTTTAGCTGCCTTTTCAACACCTGCACAACCTGCCAGTACAATTAAATCCGCAAGAGAAATTTCTTTATTACCAGATTGCGACTGATTAAATTCTTTTTGAATACCTTCCAGTATGTCCAACACTTTACCTAACTGCTGAGGATTATTAACCTCCCAAGCGTTTTGAGGAGCTAATCTTACGCGAGCTCCATTGGCTCCACCACGCTTATCAGAACCGCGGAAAGTGGAAGCGGAGGCCCATGCTGTTGATACTAATTCTGAAACAGATAAGCCAGAGCCCAGTATTTTACTTTTTAAGGTGGCTATATCATTATCATTTACCAATTCGTGAGTAACTGAAGGTATGGGATCTTGCCACAATAAATCTTCTTTTGGTACTTCAGGACCCAGATAACGATCTTTAGGCCCCATATCTCTATGAGTCAGCTTAAACCAGGCTTTTGCAAAGACCTCTGCAAAATAGTCCGGATTCTCATAAAATTTCCTTGATACTTTTTCGTAAGCCGGATCAGCCTTCATTGAAATATCTGTTGTTAACATGAAGGGGGCATGTTTCTTATTAGGATCGTGTGCATCCGGAATTGTACCTGCCCCACCATTATTTTTAGGCTTCCATTGATGAGCACCAGCAGGACTTTTTGTTACTTCCCAATCAAACTCAAATAAGTGTTTGAAATAATCGTGGCTCCACTTGGCAGGGGTAGTTGTCCATGCGCCTTCAATACCACTGGTAATTGTGTCCGGACCTTTTCCGGTATTAAAAGAGTTTTTCCAACCCATATTTTGTTCTTCGATGCTTGCACCAGCAGGCTCCAGTCCAACAAACTTTTCAGGATCCGCTGCACCATGAGTTTTTCCAAATGTGTGTCCACCAGCTATTAAGGCTACAGTTTCTTCATCATTCATAGCCATACGGCCAAAAGTTTCTCTAATGTCGTGTGCTGCAGCTACAGGGTCAGGAATTCCCTTCGGCCCTTCCGGGTTCACATAAATAAGTCCCATATGAGATGCTCCTAATGGGTTTTCCAATTCCCGATCACCGCTGTATCTTTCTTCGTCACCCATCCATTCCGTCTCGGCACCCCAATACACATCTTCCTCCGGCTCCCAAACATCTTCACGACCTCCTGCAAATCCAAAAGTTTTGAAATCCATTGACTCCAATGCACAATTACCTGCCAAGACCATTAAATCAGCCCAGGAAATTTTCTTTCCATATTTCTGCTTAATTGGCCAAAGCAATAAACGAGCTTTATCGAGGTTGGCATTATCCGGCCAGCTGTTTAAGGGCGCAAAACGCTGCGATCCTCCACCAGCACCACCTCTGCCATCCTGGATCCGGTAGGTTCCGGCACTATGCCATGCCATTCTTATGAAAAGCGGACCGTAATGACCATAATCGGCAGGCCACCACTCCTGAGAGTCAGTCATTAACTCAAAAATATCTTTTTTAATAGCTGCCAGGTCGAGCGATTTAAATGCTTCAGCATAGGTAAAATTCTCGTCCATAGGGTTTGACAAGCGTGAATGCTGACGTAAAATATTCAATTTAAGAGCATTTGGCCACCAGTCTCTGTTACGAGGGCCACCGCCTGCTGTTTGCTTTACCGGCGAACCAAGGAAAGGGCATTTAGCTTCTGATTCATTTACGTCCCAAACTTTGCCGTTACCGGATGAATCCGATGATTTATAATTTTCCATTTCGTTATAATTTATATTAAGGTTTCAAGTTAAATATTGCAGAATTATAATCATAATTTATATTTTAAATAACTATATAGATAATAACTATTTACACGTGTTTTCGTCTATCTCAACAATTTATGATTTTATGATCAAATTCCCAAGATATCAGCTTCAATTGCAGTTCATAACCAAGAAGAAATACTACAATTTAAAAAGATAGAACAATTCATAAGATGTTCTACAGTTAATAAATATGTATACTTTTAGGTTGTAATCAGAAAGACATCCCCTTTTGAAAAAATATCCAGATGACATTAAATTCAAATTCAGTTGGCGAAAATACCAGGAGAGAGTTTTAAATGATCTGCAAGATCATCTCACAGATCAACACCTTCATATTATTGCACCTCCTGGCTCAGGCAAAACGGTGCTTGGTTTAGAGGTAGCGATTAGGATTAACAAACCTACTCTCATATTGGCACCGACAATAGCTATCCGTAATCAATGGATTCAAAGATTTTGTGAGCTATTTCTCCAAACCCACGATACTCCTGAATGGATTTCCAGGGATATAAGAAATCCCAAATTTATGACGGTGTTGACATACCAAGGAATGCATGCTGCGTGTAATAACCTGCGAAGTGAAGATGAAGAAGAAGATGTTGAGGATGAAGAAGAGAGAGCCGAAAACGGTGAAGAAATTAGTAAAAATAGCAACCTAAAAAACATAGTAGCAGGCTTACAATCTCAAGAGATAAAAACAATTGTGGTTGATGAGGCCCATCATTTAAAAAATGAATGGTGGCAAACACTCACCCAGTTAAAAGCACACCTTCAACCGATTATAGTGGGACTAACTGCTACCCCTCCCTATGATGTTTCCCCTACAGAATGGCAAAGGTATTTAGAACTAAATGGGCCTGTTGACGCTGAAATTACCGTACCGGAACTCATAATCGCTGGCGATCTATGTCCGCATCAGGATTATGTGCTTTTTACTTCACCCACTGCAAACGAAACTGAGAACATTGTTCAGTTCAGGAAAAAAATTGAAAGATTATTTCAAGAGCTTAAAAGTGACCCAACAATTATAGAAGCAATTCAAAGTCATCCTGTGTGGAAAAATCCTGAAGCAGAACTAGATTGGATTTATACTAACCTACCCTATTACTCTTCGTGCCTTATTTACTTACATGCTAATGCTGTTGAAATCCCAAAATTGCATCTTGATATAGTTGGTGACAAAAATCTTAAAATCCCGAAATTAGATTACGGTTGGATAGAAACCTTACTGGATTTTTATCTCTACAAAGACCAGAACCACTTTATAGCGTATGAGGGACATATCAAACTCACAGAAAATAAACTAAGGAGATATGGTGCAATTGAGCGAAGGCAAATCAACTTTAGCCACAATAAGCGTGTCACTGGCTTTTTAACTTCAAGTATTAGCAAACTCAATGGAATTAAGCAAATAGTTGACTTTGAATACGAGCAACTAGGTAAAGAATTAAGGTTAGTTATTCTTACAGATTATATCAGAAAGGAATTCTTTCCACAGGCACGAGAAAATTCTATTGAACTGAATAAAATCGGGGTTATTCCTATCTTCGAAAAGCTACGGAGAGATAATACAGATCACAAAAAAATTGGCGTGCTTACAGGGTCAATTATTATCATTCCTCAAGCTGCTGTGGAAACCTTTAAAAACACGGCACTCAAGTATGGTATTGCTAAAATCAATTGTTCTGATGTGCCTTATGATAATTCATATGTTCAAATTCACCCTAATGAGCAATTGAAGCATTCGATCGTTCACATTATCACTCACATATTTCAAAGTGGAGAAATAGATGTTTTAGTGGGTACAAAGTCACTTCTGGGAGAAGGCTGGGATGCACCTGCCATTAATGCCTTAATACTCGCGAGCTTTGTTGGTTCTTTTGTGCTTTCTAATCAGATGAGGGGAAGAGCCATCAGAACCCAAAATGGAAATCTTGAAAAAACAGGGAATATCTGGCATTTGGCTTGTTTAGATCCTACCTCATCCACCGGGGGAGATGATTTTGATCTGTTAAAAAGACGCTTCAGAAGTTTTGTGGGTGTATCATTTGGTGAATACCCAAGTATAGAAAATGGAATTGGAAGACTGAATTTGCCTGAAAATATTCAGCAAAAAGAAGAAGGTGAAAAGAAAAATGAGGAAATGTTTTATGAAGCTGGAAGCAGAGGCAAGCTAAAAAAGCGATGGGAACTAGCACTTCAAAGTGGACATAATTTGGTTGAAGAAATAAAAGTTCCATCTGGGGAAGAAAAAGACTTCTATACTAGAAAAAGCTTATATTTTAATAAAACCATTGCCTATTTGTTTGCTATGATGGGTTCTGTTGCCCTCTCCTATTTTCATATACTATTAGAGTTTACAGAAATTTTAGCCAGACTGGAAATTTCACTGGCGGCATTCTCAAAGTGGATTGTTGGCTTGGCAATTTTGGGTGTATTCATTTTTGGAATAAAGTTTTTTAAAGCATTCAGATTGTACATCCAGTATAGAGATATAACGAAAGACATCCAGCAAATTGGCAATGCACTATTAGCTACATTAATAGAAATAGAGATTATCCATTCCAGTAAAACTGAACTAACAGTTGAGACTTCAGTTGATAAATGGGGTTTTGTATATTGTCATTTAGAAGGAGGCACTACTTTTGAAAAATCTACTTTCATCAATGCCTTACAAGAAATCATTATTCCTATAGATAATCCACGTTATGTAATTATGAGAAAGAATATTTCTATGCATTTCCTAAAGCAAAAGGATTATCATTCTGTACCTGAAATCATAGGACGAAATAAAAACCTAGCTGAACATTTTGAAAAAAACTGGAAGAAAAATGTGGGTTCCTGTGAATTAATTTTCACCAGAAACAGGGAGGGCAGAAAGCTACTATTAGTTTCAAGGGTTAAGTCATTGTCCTCTCAGTTGGATGATAAAGTGGAACATGTAAATAAATGGAGGTGATAAAAATTTCAGTTTCTTATACCTTATTGTTGATTGCAGTACAGTTAAAGGTTATATTAGTCACTTCAAAATTATTTTTAAATGACCTACCTACCTAACAAAAGTAAAAATATCCGCTGGGGAATTATTGGCTGCGGTGATGTAACCGAAGTGAAAAGCGGACCTGCCTACCAAAAAACCGAAGGCTTTAAATTAATTGCAGTAATGCGCAGAAACCCGGAAAAGGTGCGTGAATATGCCAAAAGACATCAGATTGACAGGTACTACGAAAATGCAAGTCAATTAATTAATGACAAGGAGGTAGATGCAGTGTATATAGCCACCCCGCCAGACTCACACATGCATTATGCACTAATGGTAGCAGAAGCAGGGAAAATTTGCTGTATTGAAAAACCTATGGCTCCCTCCTATATAGAATGTAAGACTATTTACGAAGCGTTTAAAGAAAAGGAAATCCCGCTCTTCGTTGCTTATTACAGAAGGTCATTGCCGAGGTTTCTAAAAGTTCAGGAATGGATAAAAGAAAAAGCTATCGGAGAAATCAGACATATCAGCTGGCAATTACATCAGCCACCAAAAGCTAAGGATTTAACAAGTGAATACAATTGGCGGACAGACCCGAAAGTGGCTCCGGGGGGTTATTTTGATGATTTGGCAAGCCATGGACTGGATTTATTTACGTTTTTGCTAGGCGGAATAAAAAGCATTCATGGCATCAGTCTAAATCAACAGCAACTATATGGCGCAAAAGATGCCTTTACAGCTAGCTGGCTTCATGAAGGGAATATTACAGGGGCAGGAAGCTGGAATTTTGGTACATACCAGTCATTGGATAAGGTGGAAATTTTCGGAAGCCACGGTAAAATAGAATTTTCTGTTTTTGATGATGAACCAGTGGTGCTACAGAGTAAGGAAAAAGAAGAGCAGTTATTTATTGAACATCCTGAGCATGTGCAAATGCACCATGTGGAAAACATGAAAAAGCATTTATTTGAGGAAAATTATCTCCATCCTTCCACCGGTTTAACAGCGCTTCACACCAGCTGGGTTATGGATAAAATTCTGGGAGAGGTTTAATAGAAAATAACCTTTGGCCTTGCTCTCAGCCGGCAGGTTCGCGTCTTTGTGATTAAATCAGGTCCAGACACTCTTCGTTTTATTGTTTCTCCAGTAAATACTTGGCATTCACCAACCTGTTCCCATTTTTCTTATCCAGAACTGCAAAATTAAAGCCTTTCTGGAGGCAATAAGATCCAAATTCGCCGGCTTTATTCAGCGCTATGAATCCGATCTGGGTAGTGGAATAATCTGCACCTCGTAATTTAAACTTTTTAAGAATGAGCTGCACTGCTTCTTCACATGCTTCCTGAGGAGATTTCCCGTGCCGCATTTGCTCCACCACTAGATGAGAGCCTACCACTCTGATAATTTCTTCACCATGACCTGTAGCTGTAGCAGCACCTACTTCATTATCCACGTATAAGCCGGCTCCGATTATTGGGGAGTCTCCTACCCTTCCATGCATTTTATAGGCCATACCACTTGTTGTGCAAGCACCCGATAAATTACCCTGGGCATCCATTGCAATCATTCCTATGGTATCATGGTTTTCTATATTCACAACCGGTTCGTACTCGGCCTTTTTGAGCCATTCTCTCCAATCCTTTTCCGAAGCTTCCGTTAGTAAATTTTCTTTTGTAAAACCTTGCTCCAATGCAAATTGCAGAGCACCCTCTCCAACCAGCATCACATGCGGACTTTTATCCATAATTGCTCTGGCAACAGACACCGGGTGTTTTATATGCTGTAAACATGCCACAGACCCGATATTAGCCTTTTCATCCATTATACAAGCATCCAAAGTCACGTTTCCGTCTCGATCTGGCCGTCCGCCATAGCCCACACTGCGCTCATCAGGGTCTGCTTCCACTCTCTGCACACCTTTTTCTACTGCATCTAAAGCAGTGCCACCTTTGCTTAAAATTTCCCATGCATCGTTATTGGCTTGAATTCCAAAACGCCAGGTGCTTAACACAATAGGTTTTACTGTTGTGCCAATTGATGGTCCTGTGCCTGTTGACAGAGATTGAAAAGGTTTGAGTACAATTCCGCTTGCAATAGCTAAGCCGGCTTTTAAAAAATTCCTCCTTTGAGCTTTCATTTAATTTCCGTTAGAAAATGTTTACTATAATTCGCCCCCATTTTCTTCAGCAACTGAGTATTTACTTTTAATCTATTGAGAAAATCCTCATAGTTTTTATCCTCAGGCTGAGACCATAACACTTCAGCTAACGCTAACATTCTTGGTAAAGCCATATATTCTACTTGCTTAAAATCCTTCATGTATTCCGTCCATACATTGCCCTGGGCTCCCAAAATAAATTCACCTTGTTTAGCATTTAGTGCTTGAGGGATGGGCTCATACGCATAAACCTTAGACAGCGGATTATAACCTCCTATCGCTAATGGCTCATTGCTGGTATCCTCCACTTGATAATGGTCGAAATAGCACGGGCTACCTGGCGACATCACGACATAATGAGATTCCTTTGCAGCTGCAATGCCACCTTCTGTTCCCCTCCAGCTCATTACTGCTGCATTGGGAGCTAACCCTCCTTCCAAAATCTCGTCCCAGCCTATAATTTTCCGACCTTTAGCATTTAAGTAATGTTCCATTCTCTGTATAAAATAGCTTTGCAATTCATGTTCATCAGCAAGACCTTCTTCAACAATCCGCTTTTGGCATTTTTCGCAAGCTTTCCAGCGTTTTTTAGGAGATTCATCCCCCCCTATATGGATAAATTCACTTGGAAATAATTCCAACACTTCATCCATCACTGTTTCCAGAAAAGTAAATACTTCTTCATTGCCGGCGCAATATACATCTTCAAATACTCCCCAGCTCCGGGCAACTTCAAAAGGTCCGCCAGTACATGATAATTGAGGATAAGCCGCTAAAGCTGCCAGCGAGTGGCCGGGCATCTCTATTTCAGGCACCACATTAATGTGTCTTTCCTTTGCATATGCAACTACCTCTTTAATTTCTTCCTGCGTATAAAAACCACCGTAGCGGATGTTATCATATTTCTCACTACCATATTTCCCTATCAATGTGCCTGAACGCCACGCCCCTATTTCTGTCAATTTAGGAAAAGCTTTGATCTCGATACGCCAGCCTTGATCTTCGGTAAGGTGCCAATGGAAGTTATTCATTTTGTATAGTGCCATATAATCGAGATACTTTTTCACTTCCTCCACATTGAAAAAATGTCTGCTAACGTCAAGGTGCATTCCTCGCCATCCAAAGCGCGGAGTGTCGCTTATTTTCATTGCAGGTATTTTACCACTTTCTGATGCAAATAATAATTGGTGCACAGACTGTAAACCATAAAATATACCCACTGTATTAGCTGCACTAATGTGGATTTCATTTTTATTAATATTCAGCACGTAAGCACCTTTTTCAGATTCATTCTGCTGTAATAATTTGAGTACAATTTTATTTTCCGAAATACTAGAGGCGCTTTGTCTTTCTTGAAAGTAAGAACTAATGAAGGATTTTAGAAACTTGGTTTCAAATTCAAGTCCCTTGTCTGCCTTTACCTGTAATTTAGTGTTCATTATAAAATACCCATTTCCAGCCTCTATTTGATTTGGTAAGGGGATAATAGGGATGGTATTTTGAGCCACAGTTATTAAACATGAGAAAAAGAAACTGACTAAGAAAATGTATTTCATAACGTTATAAATAAAAGCATATGTTATTTAATATAGTGAATGTAAAGAAAATTTAATCAAAATGGGTAGAGATTTGTGATGGCTGGCAAAAAACTACATTGCTTTGATTTAACAACAGTGATTTGATATGAAAGAGTAAAAGGTTTCCCACAAAGCCTCAAAATACACAAAGAAAAACTTAGTAAGCTTAGTGTCTTGGTGGGAAAATTACCATGTTGGCTATTTATGATTCACTTTAATTTAGCCGTTCTAATCAACATTTATATTTTATTTCCTCCATTATTCTCTTAAATTGTCTCAAAAAGAGCTATATGGTTTCAGGAACTCACAATGCTATAGAAGATCCACGCAATAAGGATATCAAAATCTTCATTAATGGCGATTTGCTCCCTCGTGAGGATGCTAAAATATCCGTATTTGACAGTGGATACTTAGTAGGAGATGGTATTTGGGAGGCTTTTAGAGTGCATAACGGTAAAATGCTTTTTGTAGATCAACACCTCGACAGAATGTGGCAATCCGCCAAGGTAATTGGAATTACTTTGCCATTTACCAAAGATGACTTATTGGCCATGGTTCAAAAAACACTCGATGCCCATGATATGACTGATCATATTCATGCTCGCGTAATGGTGACCCGGGGCTTCAAAAAAACTCCGTCTCAAGATCCCCGGCTCACTATTTCAGGTCCGAACGTAGTGATAATTGCGGAACATAAAATCGCCTCGGAAGAAACCAAAAGCAAGGGTATCACTCTTTTTACCTCCAGCATAAGAAGAGGGTCGCCTGATTACCTGGATCCCAGGCTTAATTGTCATAGCAAATTACATGAAGTACAAGCCCTTATTCAGGCATTGGAAGCTGGAGCTGATGAAGCCCTGATGTTGGATATTCATGGATTCGTTTCTACCTGCAATGCAACTAACTTTTTTATGATAAAAGGCAAAGAGGTTTGGACCTCCACAGGTCAATATTGTATGAATGGCATCACCCGGGGAAATGTAATCCGGGCATGTAAGGAAAATGACATTATCTGCCATGAGAAAAACTTCTCGTTATTTGATGTTTACGGAGCAGACGAATGTTTTGTAACAGGCACTTTTGGAGGCCTCACCCCCGCCATTAAGATAGACGGACGAATTATTGGTGACGGCATTCCCGGTGTTCAGACAGCAAAATTAAGCGACTTATATAAAAAATTAATCGAAAAAGAAATAAGCAAATAATGACTGATGAAATAAAGAGAATTGCACTTTGGTCAGGCCCTCGTAATATTTCTACAGCCTTGATGTACTCTTTTGCTCAAAGGAAAGATACACAGGTTTTTGATGAGCCGCTCTATGGATACTATTTAAAGCATTCTGATGCTGCACCTTATCATCCAGGGGCGGATGAGATTATGGAAAGTATGGAAAAAAATGGCGAAAAGGTAGTGGAAATGATGCTAAACTATTCCGAAAAACCAGTACTATTCTTTAAAAACATGACCCATCATCTACTGCCTGATCTCGATAAAGGATTTATGAAAGGGATGGTGAATGTAATTCTCACTCGAGATCCGGTAGAGATGCTACCTTCCTTTGCAGAAGTTATCAAAAACCCCTCCATGCAGGATGTGGGGTATAAAATGCATTTGGATATAATAGAATTTCTCCAAAGGGAAAGATTTTCTTTTGTAGTGGTTGATTCGAAATCCATATTGCTTAATCCGGAAAAACAGTTGTCCAAATTATGTGAAGAAATTGGCATTCCCTTTGATCCCTCAATGCTAAAATGGAAAAAAGGGCCTATACCTGAAGATGGGATTTGGGCAAAATATTGGTATAATAGCATTCACAATTCTACCACTTTTATACCCTACAAGGAAAAAGAGAAGCAATTTCCTGAATATTTGAAGCCACTTTTGGCTGAATGCCAGCCGTATTATGATAAATTAAGTAAAATGACTATTTGATCGGTTTCTAATAATACTACCTTAATTTAGTTGTAATTCTGCTTTATGGAGGATCGGCCTTATTCATTTTAGGGATTTTGTATTTCTAATTGGACAAGAAACAAAATGTTTGACCGCAGGGAGTTTTTTTGTTTCCCAATTAGAAATACTAAATGCCGTTATGAAATGAATACAGCCTTGAATTTTTGTTTCTTTTTGTTCAAGCAAAAAGAAAAGAAAGAGTCTGTGAAATTACCAATCAGAGAACTGAAATAGATAAAGCATTCTTGCTAAACTACCTATTTTAAGAGTCCTAATCGAAGTTTTCCATTAAAATCGTGGTAGAACCTCTCTAATTATTAGCTTGCTAAACGAATAAGTTTTTCGTGCGCTTGGCAAAATCCAAAGCTCCCCTTTTTAGGATAGTAGCGTATTCTTATTGGAGTTAAAAAGATTAAATCGTTTATATAGACTAATTTTGCCATTAGCTCACTCGGATATTGATTTGCAGAAGTCTAAAATAAAAGGCCCCAGCAATTATACCATTCTTGTAAAATCATAATATTCTGATTCAACAAATAACTATATTTCACCAACAAATCATTCAAACGCTACTAATATGTATAAAACTAAACTACTCTTACTGCTTCTTTGCTTAAGCACATGGCACTTTTCAGCTACTGCACAGGAAGAAGAGTCTAAATCAGACAGCACCAAAAAAGCGACTAAAGAACTTCCTTTGGAGCCAGAACGGACCATCGAATTTTCTGCGAAAGAAGGTACATGGCTTTCGGTAGATGTTAGCCCCGATGGCAGCACCATTATTTTTGACATGATGGGAGATATTTACACCATTCCAATGACTGGAGGAAAAGCCACCAAAATAACTGAAGGTTTGGCCTATGATATTCACCCGAGGTATAGCCCGGATGGTAAATCTATCGTTTTCATTTCTGATAAAAGTGGATCTGATAATCTCTGGACCATAAATTTGGCTTCTGAGGAAATGAAGCAAATCACGGAAGATGATGACCAGAATTATTTTGCTGCCGATTGGAGTATTGATGGTAATTATATTGTAGGTGCCAAAGGCAGAAGAAATATAAAATTGCATTTATACCATAAAGATGGTGGCAGTGGTGCTCAGCTTATTGATAAGCCAGACAATTTAAAAGCTATCGACCCAGCTTTTAGCCACGATGGAAAACTCATCTATTTCTCTAAAAGAAGCAGTGCCTGGAACTACAATGCACAGTTTCCGCAGTACCAAATCGGCACTTATGATATGGAAGATGGTGACATGGCTACAATTACAACACGTTATGGATCAGCATTTACGCCAACACTTTCGCCAGATGGCAATTACCTGGTGTATGGAACTCGTTTCGAAACTGAAACAGGTTTAGTACTTAGAAATTTACTTACAGGAGATGAAGAATGGCTGGCTTATCCTGTTCAGCGTGATGACCAGGAATCCATCGCACCTTTAGGCGTTTATCCTGCTATGTCATTTACACCGGATAGCAAGAACCTAATCGCCAGCTATGGAGGTAAAATCTATAAAATTGATGTTGCAGCCAAATCATCTACAGAAATTCCTTTCGAAGTAGATCTAAAATTGGAATTAGGTCCTCGCCTGAAATTTGAGTATCCTATTAAAGACGAGAAAGAAGCATTCGTAACACAAATCAGAGATGCCGTACCTTCTCCAAATGGTAAAAAATTAGCTTTTACTGCACTAAACAGATTGTATGTAATGGACCTGCCCAACGGCAAACCAGTACGACTCACTACAAACGACTGCACTGAAGCGATGCCGGCCTGGTCTCCGGATGGAACTCAACTTGTATTCTCCACCTGGGAAGAAAAAGAAGGAGGTCATCTTTACAAAACTGCTTCAAATGGCAAAGGAAAGATCACAAAATTAACATCAGAACCTGCCCTGTATATGGATCCGGAATGGTCATACCTGCAGAATAGAATCGTATTTAACAGAGGAGCCAATCAGGTGTATAAAGATGCCATTGATCCATTCGGTTCTCTTAATATGGAAGATTTAGCCTGGATTTCAGTAGATGGCGGAAAAGTAACGCTGATCGATAAAGCCAAAGGCCGAAATACACCTCATTTTACCAAAACAGAAGACAGAATTTACTTGAACCATGGAAAAAACGGCTTGATTTCAATTCGCTGGGATGGTACAGATGAAAAACAGCATTTGGAACTGACTGGGATAACTACTTTTGGCTCTTCAGTGGATATGATCCATGCCCATGATGGCAGTCACAATTTATTGCCAGATACTGAAGAGGCCTGGAGGGAAAATAATAAAGCTTCTACCCCTTCCGAAATCAGAATTTCACCTGATGGCATGCAGGCACTTGCCAAAATTAATAACGATGTGTATGCAGTTACGATTCCAAAGTATGGGCAAACTCCTAAAATATCTGTCTCCAACCCTGAGAAGGCTGCGTTTCCGGCAATGAAATTGACTATAATGGGCGGAGAATTCCCTGCCTGGGCCGACAATAGTGAAAACATACACTGGTCCTTAGGTTCAAGCCATTTCATCTATAACATGGCGGAGGGAAAAGCTTTTGCAGATAGTGTAGCTACTGCCAAAAAAGAAGCAGCTGAAAAGAAAAAGGAGGAGAAAAAGGATAGTACAGAGGTGAAAGCAGAGAAGAAAGAAGAAAAAAAGGACGACAAAAAAGATAAAGTCTTTGAAGCGAAAGAACTCAAAATAAAAGTAGCTTACACTAAAGATATTCCTGAAGGAACTATCCTTTTAAAAGGTGCCCGAATCATCACCATGACTGATGCCGGAGTAATAGAAAATGGTGATATTCTGATTGAAAACAGCAGAATCATTTCCGTTGGAGAGAGTGGTTCACTGGATGCACCGAAGGGAACAAAAACAATTGACGCTAGTGGCAAGACAATTACTCCTGGGTTTATAGATACTCATGCCCATATGTGGCCAAACTGGGGCATTCACAAAAACCAGGTTTGGATCTATTCTGCCAATCTTGCGTACGGAGTAACTACAACCCGCGACCCACAAACTTCCACCACAGATGTGCTCACTTATTCCGACATGGTAGAAGCAGGCATGATTCACGGTCCCAGAGTGTATAGCACAGGCCCTGGGGTTGGTTACTGGATGTATAAAATCAAATCATTAGAGCATGCTAAAGAAGTGCTGAAACAATACAGCGAGTATTATAACACCAAAAGCATTAAAATGTACCTGGTTGGTAATCGACAACAAAGACAATGGATCATCATGGCAGCCAAAGAGCTGGAGTTGATGCCAACAACTGAGGGCGGCTTAGATTACAAATTGAATATGACGCAGCTTTTGGATGGCTATCCAGGCCATGAGCATTCATTGCCAATCAACCCGATTTATAATGATGCAATCCAAACCATTGCTGAATCAAAAATGGCCGTAACACCAACCTTACTGGTATCTTATGGCGGCCCATGGGCAGAAGAGTTTTATTATGCTACAGAAGATGTGTACCACGATAAAAAGCTACAATATTTCACTCCTTATGAGGAATTAGCGCAGAAATCACGCAGACGAGGGGCATGGTTTATGGAAGAAGAGCATGTTTTCCAGAAGCATGCAGAAACCATGAAAAAATTAGTAGAAGCCAAAGGTTTAGCTGGTATTGGAAGCCACGGTCAGTTACAAGGCTTAGGTTACCATTGGGAATTATGGTCAATGGCCAGCGGAGGCATGGAAACAATGGATGCTTTAAGAGTAGCTACTATTTTGGGGGCTGAAGCGCTGGGTTTGGAAGGTGATTTAGGTAGCATTGAAAATGGAAAACTGGCTGATCTTTTAATTATGGATGAGAATCCTTTAGAAAACATCAGGAATTCTAACACGCTAACTCATGTGATTAAGAACGGAAGAGTGTATGATGCTAACTCTTTGGATGAAGTAGCACCTGACGCAAAAAAAGCAGAAGCTTTTGAATGGCAGACGAAAAGACCGGAAGCTGTACCGGGAATGAAGAAATAATATATTCAAACAAGGATAATTGGAAGTCTGCTTCGAAAGAGGCAGACTTTTTCATGAAAGAAATTGTATTTTTTGTTATGCAGTCAGTCGATGCTTTTGTTTCGGAAGCTTTTCACAAAATTAATGAAAGTATCCAGATCGTCCTTTGTCGTTGCTAACCCAACAGATACACGAATAGCACCTCTCATTTTCTTTAAAAATCTAATCATATCAAAGTAATTACCGTTATCCCTGCTTAGAAAATACGCTGATAATTCCTCTGTAGAAAGACAATTATTTATTTCATCAATTCCCGGATTACAAAAACAACCAGATCGGATCGAAATCATTTCGTCATTTGCCATCCTTTCAATTTCTTCAAAGGGTACCAGGCTGCGATCGGGATTTAAAAACGACATAATAAGAGTACCACCGGTGCTCTCTTTTTCTTTTGGGCCAAAAATTTTTACTTGAAAGTTCCCAGAATCATGTTTTAAATCTCTTAAACTATAATATAAGTAGGACAGTAGAGAAGATACCCGTTCATTGATCCTCTTCATACTTATGGATTCAATATAATCTAAACCTATTGTAAGAGCTGGAATATCGAGGTAGTTAATTGTACCGTTTTCAAATCGTTCATGGTCTTGAGCAAGGTAATAAGCAGGTGACAAAACGCTGGCTAAAGTAACGGTGCCTCCTGCAAACCATGGTTTCTTGAGCTTGTGAAATTTATCTTTTTTCACAAGTAAACATCCAATACCAGTAGGATACCCAAACATCTTGTAGAAAGAAATTGATACAAAATCAGGATTAACAAAGGAAAGGTTTAGTTCAGAAGTAGGCACAAATGCTGCTGAGTCTAGCAAAACGTCCCAGCCATTCCTCTGTGCTTTTTCAATCCACTCTAAACTATGTTTAACTCCAGAAACATTCGATTGAGCAGGATAAGCGAATAGCTTGTTTTCTTTATCCTTGAAATCACTAAGAGATTTAGAGAGTAGAGATGAGTTTATTTGTAAATCTTCATATTGCACAGGTACGTATGCATATTCACCACCTTTACTACGGCAATATTCACGTATTCCATTAACTGAGTTATGATTATCAGAAAGCAGTAAAAACTGGCTTTCAGCTTGGAAAGGGTAGCATTCCCCAATAATTTGAAGGGCCCCTGATGCATTCTGAGTGAAAATACAATGGTAGTCCTGTGCGTTGAAAAACCTTAAGACTTTTCTACGAGCCTCCTCCACAAGTTGGGTGGCAAGCTGGGACGTAGGATTTGCTGAGTGTGGATTTCCAAAAACGTTCTGACGTAATAATTTATGATGCGCTTCTAATTGAGAATTACTGTATAGATTACCACCAGTATAATCCAGGTACACGTGCTGGTCATTTTCCAGCCTCTCATACTCCTTTGCTCTCAAAGCATTGAAAAAATCATCATGATCAAGATTTAAGTTTTCTTTTGATAAGGTTTTTCTTAATAGGTTTCGAAACATAATAACGTAACTTTACCCGCTACTAAAAGATTATATTGAAACGATGCAGGTCTTGTTCTTTTCTTGCCTTGAATTTAATTATTATTCAAACCAAAAAGAAATGTCTAAAGTAGCTTATTTGATCGCAAAAATCACATTGACCAAATAAACATATTGACCGGGAGCACTATTGTAACTAAGAAAGTTTTCAATTTTTTGACCCCTTAAGTTATTTGAGTCCACTACCTTTATAATTTCTCCCAATTGTTTTCCCATGGCGGTTGCTATAATGGTTGCACTCGATTTAGCATCATCCAAAGCTCTTTGGCTCAAGCCCTGCGCTTCCTTCTCACCAATATAGATTATAGCGCTTTGGTCTAAAAGTTGAACACCTAAAGTTTTTACTTTTAAGAAGCGCTTCATTTTTTCAACTGAATTAGTCCGGTACTCGTAGAGGACACCTTCATTGTTATAACCCATGCTTTCATATCCAAAATCATTAGGATGAGCTTTCAAATCACTCCAGGATATGCCTGCTTGCATAAGAGCCTCTTCATATTCCTTTTTCAATTTATCAAGCGTTACCATTTCCTGTGGAAGACTGGAATAGGTGCTACTGATGGAAATACTTGCCTTATATTCAGGCGATGGGTCTACGTAAATGGCACGCGCGCTTACCTCAATGGTACTTGGCTGTTCCTGCGCCAACAGGAACATTGGTCCAATAAGAATGTATATTAAAACGACTATATTTTTCATGTTTTCTATTTTAAAAAAAAGCCCCCCGTCAACTAAAAAGACAGTAGGGCCATCCTAAAGTTTATTTCGGAATGTTGAAGTAATCTGTGATCTCATCATAAGACATAGCTGAAAAATCAGTACTTATTCTTGCACTTGAGGCTGGAATACCACCTGGAATGATGATATACCTGAAGTCATCGAAAAATGTAAATAAATTTGTTCCACCATCCAAAGTTGACACATCAATATAGAGGGAGCTGCCATTAGAAAAGGTTCTAACACTGAAAGAATAAAATTCTTCCTGGGAGATAAGTATATGGGGTAGTTGATATACTGTTTCGGAAATAGCACCAGAGGATCGTCTTCCATATACTAGCATAATGTCTTCCTCAAGATTAAAAGAGACTGCACCGGTAGGCCCAAATGATCTAATTAACTGCTGATTCGTTTCTGAAGCGCCACCAGTCTCAAAATCAGCTGCAATCCATGCAGAATAAATAACATTAGCAGTTCCGGTTTCACCTTGATCACCTTGTGCTCCTTGCTCACCTTGTTCTCCCTGAGGTCCTTCAGGACCTGGAGCACCGTCTTCTGCTGAACATGCCCATAACATACTTGCCATGAAAAATAGACTAATTAAATGCTTTGTAAATTTCATAATTGTTTTATTTAAAAATTTATCTTTCAAAAGTAACATAGCAGGATCTCTATAAAGTCCGGGTTCTTTAACAGTGAAAGAAACCGGACTGAATAATTTAAAACCGTGATTGCGGACTTTCTAAAAGTATGAGTACTGATATGGGTGTTACAAATCTCATTGTAAGATGAACCTCAAAATCTCTTCTTTAAGGGTGAAAAGTGCCAGACAGAAATTGTAATTAAAAAATTAGAGAGACAAATCTAAAACTGAAAAGCGTAGAGAATTTAAAATAGAAAAGCGATCGATTTACTAAATTTCTTTCATATCGCCTGAGAAATAATTGAATATGAAAGGTTCTTTTTATACTGTATCGGTGTAAACCCTGTGTGCCTTTTAAACGCTGAATAAAAGGTGGATTTTGAATTAAATCCAGCTTCGAGGCCTACTGATTCAATAGTATAGTGAGCAAATTCCTTAGATTGAAGGTTTTTCTTCACATCATCCACGCGATATTCATTGATGAAATCTATGAAACTTCGCTTGAACAGCGAATTAACAATACTTGATAAATAGCATGGAGAAATACCCAGCTTTTTGGCTGTAGAGGACAATGTTAAACGCGGATTTCTATAAATTTTGTTAAAATGCATAAGACTCTCTAAATTCCTGAAATATTGATTGGCAGTTTTTGAAGTTTTACGTGTCTTAGCTTGAATATCTTTTACTTTTTGAGAACATAAAGCAGCTACTATTGTGAGAAGATGCAAATGCTTTTCATTGAAAAAATTGGCTTCAGGATGTTCACAGTCGATAACGCCAAAAAGCTTTTCGTTTATTAGCATAGGAACACAGATTTCAGAACTTCTTTCTTCATCATCCACTATATAACGCTGATCATTTTTTGTGTTAGAAATAAGTTCCGCCTTCTTGTTTTGTGCAACGCTCCCCACAATGCCTTTTCCTAAAGGAATCTGAATACAGTTATAAATAACATCTTCATAAGGGTTCTTTTGACCATAAGCTGCCTTTTGGTTCAATACATTTTTATCTTTATCAAAAACATAGATTACACAATCTACGAAGCCTAATTGATGAATTACACTCCTGGTAATCTCCCAAAGCACCTCCTCTACTGAATTTTTATGGTAAAGTGAGCTTGAAAAAAAACTGATGGATTTAATTTCATCTAAAGTGTTTTCTGAGTTAGAGTATTTATCCATGATTTTGAATTTTTAAATTAAACAGCTGTCTGCTTACATTTTGCTATGTCATTTAAGAGGAAAATTCTTTCTTTTTCTTTATAAAAGCCTTTTCGAAGATATTTTTTATATATATTTACTTTAACTGTATTTTACAAGTGCCATTTCGCGTATATAGTGTGCATAATGATCAGGTTCAATTTGAGATTTGGTTTAGAATTTGGTTAATCACTATGCAAGTTATTGCAATTTATTACTTCCATTAAAAACTTATCCACCATGTCCTTTGCTTGGCATCATGTGATTTCGTTTTATTTGAAAATAATTTTCTATATTTAAGCGTGACAGGCGCAGTGGGGGGCTCCCAAAGCTTTATTTATTCTGTTTCTACCGTTTAATAATTCTGTGCATTTTTCCATGATCAATCCTAATAAAATACAAGCCTGATGGAAGCGAGGTGATATCCAGAGTAGTCCTTTCCCTGTTGGTCGGTACCTTGCGTAGGGTTCTCCCTGTGGCATCAAGCAAACTGATGACTGCTCCCTGCTCCCCATGCAGAATCTCTAATTTATTTTCTACAGGATTGGGAGAGAGGTTTACTTCAAAGGCTTGCCTGTTTGAGGTTATACCTCCTATAGTATAGCTTTCTGTGATGCTACAGCCTGCCTCGTCAATTATGGTGACTGTATATTCTCCCAGGCTGAGATCAGATAAGGAAGCCGTTGTAGCCCCATTGCTCCAGTTAAAAGTAAAATCTCCTGTTCCTCCAGCTGTTGTAAGACTAATGCTGCCATTTCCCAATGTACTGTTGCTGTCGGTAATTTCTGCTGTAACGGTTATGGCTTCAGGGGCTCTAATTTCTACAGATGCAGTAGTACTACATCCGTCAGCATCGGTTGCCGTCACTTCATAACTACCGGCCGCCAAATTCTCAAAGATGCCAACATCCTGGCTTGTTTCTCCTAGTAGATAATTAAAAGGAGCAGTTCCACTATTTATTGTAACTTCGATACTTCCATCTGCTCCACCATTACAGCTTATCTCTTGAACTACTTTAGCTGTGGCGGAAAAGTCTGCACAAGGGTCAGCCAATACTGCAAAATTGGTTTTAGCTGTAGCTGGTAGATAATTGGCATTGCCTGCCTGGCTTACTTCAATCTCCACTGTACCTGTCTCGCCTGTTAAACTCACGGAGCTGCCTGCTATGGTGGCAGGGCCCGAGAGTACCGCATAACTCAATTCCAATTCGCTTGTTGTAGTGGCTTTGATATCAAATTCAGCTGCCGTATTCAATACATCCCCGACAGGTTCTATGGTGATCGTTTGTTCTAGCTTATCTTCTCCTTCTGTTATAATGATTTCAAAAGACTGCGAAAATCCCGCTCCTGTACCATCTGTAGTTTTTATTCTAATACTGTAGGTGTCTTTTTCTTTAAAGTCAAAAACTTCTGCGGCCTGCAATTCACTATCTACAATACTGAAGCTGGCATTGTCTGTATCGCCCATTCCAGCTGTTAAGGTATAGCTGTGGGTATCGTCTACATCAGGATCTGATGTTGTCAAAGACCCTATCAAATCTCCTATGCTATTGTTTTCAGCAATAGTATTATTACTCAAGGTGATACCTGTTGGGTCATTGCCGTTACGAAATACACGGACATGACCTGCATTGTTGCCATTGCCATTATTCAAGTAAGCTCCAATGGCTACCATATTACCAATTGCATTTAAGCTAACAGAATATCCTGAGCGATCTTGCGATGCTTCACCATCAATGTCTTCGTAAAGCTGTTGCCAACTACCTGATTGGTATTCGTAAATTCTAGTGTGCCCTGCGTCTGAAAAGGAATCATTATTATAATATGCACCAACAGCAAGAATACTTCCTGCTGCATTGAGGCTCACAGCAAAACCAAATCTATCCCCTGCAGCCTCTCCCTCAATGTCAGTCCCTATTTGAATCCAGTTATCTGCTATATTTTCGAAAACTCGTACTGCACCACTTCCATCCTGGTCTATAGCACCTGCCGCTACAATATTCCCTTCATCATTTAAGCTTACAGCTCCACCCAATTTGCCAAATTCAAACTCTCCATCTATGTCTTGTCCTAATTGTAACCATTCTTCATCTTCAAGTGCATAGACCCTTACATGCCCTGCGCCTGCTACTGTATTGGTGTTGTTAGGTGCACCAATGGCAACTATGCTACCATCCTGATTAAGGCTCACAGAAAACCCTGATTTATCTTCGGGATTTTCTCCATCTATGTCATTGCCAATTTGTAACCAATTTCCATTATCGTTTTCATAGACTCTGACCTGCCCGTAATTACTTCCCTCACCTGGTATCAAGCCATTATCGGGTGCACCTATGGCAATACGACTTCCATCTTCACTTAAACTGATAGAATAACCAGAATGATCACTCAAAGCTTCTCCTGCAATTTCATTTCCTATTTGAATCCAATCAGAGTCTACAAATTCAAACACCCTCACATGGCCCGACTCAAAACTATTTGCATTATTATCCGGGGCACCTGCTGCAATGGTATTGCCATCTGCACTGATGCTTACAGAAAAACCGAACTGATCGCTAGGGGCAATTCCATTAATGTCACCACCTTTTTGCTCCCACTGATTATCAATTCTTCGATAAACCCTGACCTGACCAGAGGCGGAACCATTATCTCCATTGTTACGAGCCCCAACAACTACTGTATTTCCATCTGCGCTTAAACTTGTAGAAAAACCTGAAAGTTCGTTTACCTGCTCTCCATCAATGTCATCTCCAACTTTTGTCCATTGACCCAATAGTATAAATGGACAAAGGAACAGCGCTACTACTATAGGAATGAGTTTCATATGTATATAATTTGTTTTTAAGAGTCACCCCGATTGGTCGGGGCAGGCTATGGAATCAGCAAGACCTAAGCTGTCACATTACCGCAGGCTACTATATTCATCCTCGGTTGGTGCTTTGCCTTAATCATGCTGATTTCATATGTAAATAAGTTAAATATTAAATGTCAACAGGTATAGCGCAGATAGCTTGCTTCTGAATATAGCTTTTCATGTTGTTTTGGTTATAATTATGTTTATATGTTTTAGTTGAGGCTATCTGCAAATAGCTGCTTACAGCTTCAATACGCTGCTGTCATTAATCGAATGTTACAAATATCTTTTAAAAGCTTGAGGAAGGATATTACATATGTTTCAAGATGTTGTACATATGTATTTCTGATTAAAAAATCATTAAATTTAATGATTAAGGTTAGCTACAAACTGCGAAGGTGTTGCATTAAATGCTTTTTTGAAACACTTTATAAAATAACTCAAGGAATTAAACCCTACTAGATAGGCAACTTCAGAGATATTATAATTACCTTTTTCTAATGACTCTTTAGCTAATAGCAAACGCTGCGATCTAATAAATTCAGAAGTAGACATTCCCGCAATAGCTTTAAGTTTTTTGTGTAGTTGTGATCTGCTCATCAGCATGTATTTACTAAATGCATCTGAGGTAAATTCCGGTTCGACCAAATGAGTATCTAGAACATCTTTGAGGCGATGCATGAATTTTTCTTCAAAAGAATTAACCGTAATAGGTTGCCTGATAACAGACTGTTGATTGAAACGTTGCTTTAATTTTGCTCTTGTCTCAATAAGCTTACGCACACGCACCTTAAGTAGTTCTGCGCTAAAAGGTTTTGTAATATACGCATCTGCTCCTGTTTCCAAACCTTCAATCTTTTGACCGGTAGTTACTTTGGCAGTTAAGAGAATGATGGGAATATGACTAGTAAGTAAATCTTTTTTGAGTTGACTACAAAGTTCAATGCCATTTATATCTGGCATCATTATATCACTTATTACCAATTCCGGCAACTGCATTTTAATCAATTCAATAGCTTTGATAGCTTCTTTGACTCTAATGACTGTGTAAATGCCATCAAATACAGAGGCCAGAAAATCTAAAATATCCGGTTCATCATCAATAATAATAATAGTGGGCTTACCTTCTATTTTAGCAATTTCAGCTTCTGGTTCGTTTTCTTCAACTTCGGTAAATAATTCAAATGGCTCAAAAGCATTTTTAATAATAGGAAGCTTTACCTTAAACTGAATTCTATTATTATCCAGAGTATTTGCCAAAATAGTACCTTTTGAAAGGGTCACCAGGTCTTTAACCAGTGCCAGACCAACGCCTATACCTTCTGAAGCTTCATTTTCCTGATAAAATCGCTGAAATAATTGCCTTAACTTAGCTGCTGTAACGTGGTGGTTTTCATTAATTACGGTTAATTGTAATTGCTTATTTTTCTGTTCGGCTGTAAAAATTACCACAGAATTTTCAGGAGCATATTTAATAGCATTTGAAAGGAGGTTAGTTCCAATTTTTTCCACAATATCCTGATCAAACCAACAATCACCCAGATCAGTTATAGTAGACTCTATCGATATTCCTTTTTCTTGTGCGGTATACTTAAAAGCGGCTACAAATTGTTGTAATAGAATACCTAAGTTCCCCTTTTTAATCTTCAACTTGATTTGTCCTGCTTCTATTAAGGACAAGTCCATCATCTGATTAACTAAACCCAATAAACGAGCAGCATTATGCTTCACGAGCTGTAAAGTATCTCGATCATCCTTTCTTAAATTCTTCTTCGCTAATTGCTGGTCAATCGGACCCGAAATTAAAGTTAATGGCGTCCTGAATTCGTGTGAAATGTTTGTATACAATTGCGTTCTAAAATCATCGAGTTGCTGTAGTCTAGTAGATTCTGCTTGTTTCAATCGCACCTGGGTTTCCAATTTCCATTTGGACTTAAAATAACTGTAAACTCCTACTAACAGCAGCATTAATAAAATGGAGTAAATGATGAATGCGACATTTGTTTTATACCATGGCTTTTTGATCTGAAAAGAAAAAGAGGCCACATGCTCATTCCAAATTCCATCATAATTACTCGATTTAACAAAAAATGTATAGGTGTTAGGAGCCAGATTTGTATAGTGAGCTGTATTCAAATTTCCACTTTCTATCCAACGAGGATCATGAGGGACAAGCTGGTATTGATATAGATTGCGCTCCGGTTGTGAAAATTGTAAACTTGAAAAGGTAAAAGTCAGCGTGTTTTCATCATAGTTAAAAACTGATTTATCATGACCAATAGGAATATTGAATAAATCAACTGTAGAAATGACAGTTTTTGGTTTACTGGTATTTTGAGGGATTTCTGAGGGTTTGAACCAGTTTAATCCTTCCAATCCACCAAAAAATAAAGTGCCATCCTGCGATTTGGCGTAGGCACCCGTGTTAAATTCATATGCCTGTAAACCATCATAATTGGAGTAATTTGTGATCGTTGGAATGGAATCAGCCTGGTCTATTTTTGAAATTCCACGGTTGGTACTGATCCAAAGATGATCATTTTCATCCATTAGAATACCATAAATAACAGCATTGGGTAAACCCTCCTTTTTAGTTATATGTTTTAATTGTTGAGAAGTGGTATTATAAATCTGAATACCGCTTCCATTTGTGCCCACATACAGAAGATTCGAGTGAAATAACAATGACTTAACAGGTTCATCGAGCCCTTCAATCTGTTTTATCTCTTGAGTTTTTTTATGCAATGCATAAACGCCTCTGTCATCTGAGCCAATAAATATGATCGTCCCGTCTTCATTAAAGGCTAGTGTTCTAATATTATTCGTTTTTAAGCCTGAATTACTGATATTCCAATTTCTGATGGCATTCGTTTTAATATTAAATTCATAAATTCCTGAATTCCTTGTAGCCACCCAAATGTGTTTAGAATCACTTGAGGCTATGCTCCAAATGGTTTCTTCATCAAACTCCGGAATGTTTGTGTAACTACTACCTTCAAGATATTGCAGACCTGTACCTTGATGCCCAATCCAAAGACGATTGTTTTGAAATAGTAAACTCATTATTCTGTCACTTTTTAACTTTGAATTAGACGTAGTATAGGTTTGAGCCTTTTGATTATCTATCCTGTTGATTGAGGTCAGTCCTTTACCAGATGTGCCAAGCCACATAGTGTTATCAGAAACAGCGATTGAGCGTATTACATCAACATTTACCGCTGCTGGTATTTGATTGTTAGTTATTACTTTAAACTTTGACAGGGTTTCATCATAATAACTTAGGCCTGCCCCGTCCGTGCCAAACCAAATAACCCCTGTATTATCCTCGTAAACTTTGAGAATATCGTTGTAGTGGAGTGCATAAGGGTTATCTTTCTGTGCTTGAAAATGGCGAATTCTACTTCTCCCCAGCCTTTTTAGGTATACACCATGGCCATATGTGGCTATCCAAAGTCTTGACTTAGAATCTAGAAGTAAATCCTGTACATTTAAATTTTGAGGAAATAGCTCAGACCAGTCTTTCTTTTTTTCTCCAGTTATATAATTGTAGCATAAAAGCCCCTGTCCGTAGGTCCCGGCAATTAACAAATCATCGAGAATAGTTAAACTACTTACTGAAGTGTTTCTCGTGCTAAATTTTGGACTTATTCCTGATTTTTTAATTTGAAAAATACCATTTGATGTAGCTAAAATATGTTCTTGTCCAACAGAAATAATATCAAACACAGAGAGATTTTCCAGTTCATCTACAAATAAAGGTTTAACAATTCTTGAGCTAATGTCCACTTCAAACAAGCCTTTCTTAAGCACACAAAACCAAAGTTTCCCTGGCGCTGGTCTGTAAATTAGATTTACATCCTCAAAATCAATGAAAGTTTCAAAAGTGCTGCTCCGATAATTATAACGCTCAATTGAATTATTTTTGCTAAAAATCCAAAGATCACCATAATTATCATTATAAACCTTACCTAAATGACTGTAGTCATCAAGAGTAATATCAGTAAATTGCCTGTCATAATATACAAAAGTTCTTCCATCATATTTATTTAGACCATCTTGCGTGGCAAACCAAATATACCCGATGGAATCCTGGGCTATGCTTACAACACTGTTCTGAGAAAGCCCTTCATTCACAGTCAGACTTCTGAAAGCAAATTGTTTTACATCCTGAGACTTTACCGCTTGTAAGCATAGTGCTGTACATACAAAAAATAGCCATAGTTTAAAGATACCCATAAGGTAAAGTTATGAAAAGCTCTACAATCCATAGATAAGATATCATGTAAATAACTCAATAGCAACAGGTTTCGCTAAAAATTTAGATTTCTGCATGGGTCTAAAGACACTAAATAAATTTCACAGAGGAGCAATGACGTAGGGATTTGGCAAAAGAAATCTATTGCTATTTCCTTGAGCTTCAGTTCCAAAAACTGTGATGACTTGATAAGATAGGATTTTTTTAAAAATCCTGTAAAAAAGACGAATTGGAAAATAATGATTGTAAGTTAGTTCAACTCTAACATTAAATATTGAAACTTAATGAAATCACAATCTGGAAAACTATTCGATTGGACCAACTGTAAACTAAGGCTACCATCAGGCAGGATTGTGTGCACAACAGCAAGAAATAGATTTTATTTAAAGCCACTTAGGACGTTCTATTTTTAAAAAGCGATAGCAATCTTTTCATGCGGCCTAAGACGTTTATGGCTTAGAATCAAAATTTTACAACCTTCTTTTTGATATAAACATTATTAAAATACCTTATTAGCATATTACTATTAATAAAATATATTTGTATCAATTATTCAATAGCATTCAACTAGATAATCCTAAAAATGAAGAAAGCTACATTTGTTTTACTTGTCTTATTTCTATCTTTAGAACTGAAAGCACAGACAGGCGAATATTATGATCCTGAAGATCGTCCTCAATTTTATCTAGGCATCGGAACTGGCATAAATAG
The DNA here is from genome assembly GCA_963803685.1 of uncultured Cytophagales bacterium. Taxonomy (GTDB): domain Bacteria; phylum Bacteroidota; class Bacteroidia; order Cytophagales; family Cyclobacteriaceae; genus Marivirga. Next base: position 2,842,913 of record CAWDNW010000001.1, on the reverse strand, counting down.
TTATACTGGCCTTGCAGGAATTTCTGCCAATCTCATAATTGACAATAAACTGTTCGCACAGGGCGGTATCGGCTTAAGTTCATGGGGTTTTAGAACTTCTATCGGGCTGCGATATGACCAGTCATATAGAAACGGATTTACATTTGGGGTTAATTACATTCATTCTTCTGGGGTTCCTGAGATAGAGCTGGAACTGGAAAATAGCAACGGAGGAACAAAAGAGGTCAGTATGCAATTAAAAAGTGTTGGCGCCATTAATTTGAAAACAGGATATAACTGGTGGATAGGGAAGCGCACAATTTTTAATTTAAATGTTGGCTATTCCATTCCTTTACAAAGTGAGCCATGGATTGTTACCGATGGTTCCACGTTGTCTCCTACCTCTCAGGAGGTGTTAAAATTAATAGCACCAGGTGGGATACTTCTTGAACTTGGCTTCAGTTTTGGGATTTGAGGAGGGTTAAAAAAAAGAAATTAGAAGTTATTTATTTTAAGAAAAGAAACTTCAAAATTTCCATTAACCAATCAAATAATGATATGCACAACGATTAAAACAGATAACATTCATTGCTTATGCGTAAGTCCTAAGTATTATACCAGGCAGATCTAGAAGTGTATGGAAAGCACTTACGATCAAATACCTGGGTTATTTACGCTGGTAAACTATTCACTTACGATCGAAAACTAAACTTAAGAGTAATTAGACTAAAAATTGAATTCCGAGATTCTTTCGTAAGTGATCTTATGAAAGATAAGTAGGAACTTAAAGGTAATTCTGCCACTAGACTTTACAGGAAACTGGCTAAATGATGAGATAAAAACGAAATACAATTCAGAAATCGAAATAATTGTAAAAAATTTAAGGCGATATTATTAGACCGCAGAAGATAAGATGCTATTAAAAATTGATTTCATCGAATAAATAGATAAAAGCCACAGATCCAGGATAGATTTTTTCTGATTTCTATATATCATTGTGCATCGAAAAAATTTAAAAGTTAACAATGAATAACATCCAATTTCCAATCCACTTTAAATTTAATATTGCTACATTTTCAAACGACTTTTCGGCTACTGATGCCAATGGAGAGACTTTAGCCTATGTAAGACAGAAAATGTTTAAACTAAAAGAGGATATAGAAATCTTTTCTGAGGAATCTAAAGAAAATAAACTTTACCAGATTAAAGCTGATAGATGGTTGGATTTTTCCGCTGCCTACAGCTTTACTGATAAAAATGGTAGGGAAATAGGTAAAATTGTGAGAAAGGGCTGGAGATCTATGTGGAAAGCGCGTTACGAAATTATTGACGAGCAGCAGCAGCCTATATTCCACATTAACGAGAAAAGCATTTGGACTAGAATTATGGATAATATCTTTGGAGAAATTCCTATCCTTAATTTCTTTACGGGCTACTTATTTAACCCTACCTACATATTAACCACTAATACAGGAGAAGAGGTGGCTTTGCTAAAAAAAGAGGCATCCCTTTTTGGTAGAAAATTTAATTTAACCGCCAAAGATGATTTAGCGATTGCACATCATGAAAAAATTATTCTCGGTTTCATGATGATGATCTTATTGGAAAGAAGGAGAGGTTAAAAAGCGTATCTTACAAAGTAGGAATGCAGTGTTTTTGTATATTTTAGCATTTTGCCAGTCGAAGAATTGATAATATAAACTTGATTATATTACAAAAGTGAAATTTTCCTATTTAGTAAAACAATGAAAACAATACTAATCGTCAGTCTGCTCTTCACTTCTTTTAACATATTCGCACAAAAAGACAGCCTTAAAATCTTAAATGATGCGATAATTGAAGAAGACACCTTCTACTTAATGCACACTGTAGAAAAACCGCCTGAATTCCCAGATGGCTTGGACTCACTCTATACATTTATTGAGAAAAATAATAACTGGCAGGTGGGACAAATTACGATGGAAGGAAAAGTATTTGTTTCCTTTATAATAGAAGAAGACGGTAAGGTTTCAAATATTGAATTAGTGAAAAAATTCCATCCCGAATGCGATAATGAAGCAATTAGAATTATTAGTAAAATGCCTGCTTGGCAACCAGGAAGCCAAAATGGAAAGCCAGTAAGGACAAAAGTCGTATTGCCGATTTTCTTTGATGGACTATAATAGATTCTAGAATTCGCTTCCCATCGCACGATATTCTCAGCCATTTTTCGTGTCTCACGAAACATCAAGCGTCAATAAAATGATAGATTAAAATCTATGTACAATTAATTAAACCCTATGAAATTTGAACTAATTCTACTAAAACAAAAAAGCTCCTCTTCCATAAAGAAAAGGAGCTTTTTTAATATAAAATGGCTATAAATTAACCTATAGCAACTCTTTTGAACTCAACAACTGTTAAGCCTTTGTTTACGCTATCAAGGTATTGCGCAATAGATAATTTGTTATCTTTTACGAAAGCCTGCGGTAATAAAGTATTTTCTTTAAAGAATTTGTTCAATTTACCCTGAGCAATTTTCTCTAACATTTCTTCAGGTTTACCTTCCTGACGAGCAGTTTCTTTTCCTATCTCGATTTCTTTTTCGATAACAGTAGAATCTACACCGTCTTTATCAACTGCTACAGGATTCATAGCTGCAATTTGCATTGCTACATCTTTACCCGCTTCAGTTACATCAGCATCACCAGTATTTTTAAGATTTACTAAAACACCTAATTTGCTACCTGCATGTACATAAGAAACTACTTTCTCTCCTTTTACATGCTCATAGTGGCTAATCTCAAGTTTTTCACCAATCTTACCGATGTTTTCTACAACTTTCTCCTGAACAGTTGAATCACCGAATGGCAAAGCTTTTAATGCTTCTATGTCTGCTGGCTTCTTATCAGCTACCAAATTAATAATTTCAGCACCTAGGTTCTGAAAATCATCATTCTTAGCAACGAAGTCAGTTTCACAGGTAAGGGAAATTAAAAATGCTTCAGTTGAATCCGCATTGGTTTTAATAAAAACAGTACCTTCAGAAGTTTCTCTGTCGGCTCTCTTTTCTGATAATTTCTGACCTTTTTTTCTAAGGATTTCAATTGCTTTGTCGAAGTCACCATCGGCTTCAGTAAGTGCCTTTTTACAGTCCATCATTCCGGCACCTGTCATTTTTCTAAGCTTATTTACTTCTTGTGCTGTAATAGCCATGCTTGATATATTTTATGGTTTAAATAATCTTTAATTAATATTTATAAAAAAGGGTATTATGCAAAAAAAAATTGAACACCGAAACTAGTCCAATGTTCAATTTTTATATTACTAAATAGTATAAAAATGAGAGTTATTACTCAGCAGACGCGTTGGACTCTTCTTTAGTGTCAACTGCTTTTTTCTCTTCTTCAGCTTGTTTCATTTTAGCATCATCTTTTTCTGCCTTTCTTTCCATTAAGCCTTCTTCAATAGCTTTACCAAAAGTTTTAAGAATAATGCTAATTGACTTCCATGCATCATCATTAGCTGGAATCGGGTAATCAACTTGCGTAGGATCTGAGTTAGTATCAACCATTGCGAAAACAGGAATATTCAATTTCTGTGCTTCTTTAATAGCGATGTGCTCTCTTTTGATATCCACTACAAATAATGCAGAAGGTAATCTGTTTAATTCAGTGATACCACCTAATACTCTTTCCAACTTTTCACGCTCACGCTGAATCATTAAACGCTCTCTTTTTGCTAAGTTAAGGTAAGATTCCTCTTTCATTAACTTATCGATACCAGAAAGTTTCTTTAATGATTTACGGATAGTAGCAAAATTAGTCATCATACCACCTAACCATCTGTCAGTAACGAAAGGCATATTCAATCTCTTTGCTTCCTCTTGCACGATATCCTGCGCTTGTTTTTTGGTAGCAACAAACATTACCTTTTTACCTGATCTCACGTGTTGTTTAATTGCGTGACAAGCTTCGTCCAAAGCGGCCAAAGTTTTGTTCAGGTCAATAATATGAATGCCATTACGCTCCATAAAAATGTAAGGAGCCATTTTTGGATCCCACTTTCTTGTTAAGTGTCCGAAATGCACACCAGCCTCCAGTAAGTCTTTATACTCAAGCTTTGCCATAGAAAATTATATTTAAATTGTATATATTGATTAACGTTTCGAGAACTGGAATTTCTTCCTTGCCTTTCTTCTACCGTATTTCTTACGCTCAACCATTCTAGGATCTCTGGTTAAGAATCCTTCTTTTTTCAAAGCAGGTCTATGATCAGGATCAATCTCACACAAAGCACGTGAAATAGCCAAACGGATAGCTTCAGCCTGTCCTGCAATACCACCACCGTCTACATTAATTTTGATATCAAAATTACCTGCAGTGCCAGATGTTTCTAATGGCTGCTGAACAATAGTTTGTAAAATGTCAGTAGGAAAATAAGTCTTAATATCTTTTGTGTTGATAGTAATACTTCCTTTGCCTGATTGTAAGAACAATCTTGCAACAGATGTTTTTCTTCTACCAATGGTGTTTATAACTTCCATCTATTAATTATTTAGATTTCTTTAATTGTTGGTTTTTGTGCTTCATGCTGGTGCTCAGCTCCTTCATAAACGTAAAGGTTTCTGAACAACTCTCTACCTAATCTGTTTTTAGGCAACATACCTCTAATTGCTCTCTCCACTAACAAAGTAGAAGATTTAGCTTTCAATTGACGAGGAGTTGTTTCTCGCTGTCCACCTGGGTAGCCAGTGTATCTTTGGTAAACTCGGTCATCCCATTTCTTACCGGTCATAATGATTTTGTCAGCATTGATGACAATCACATTATCCCCACAATCTACATTAGGAGTATAGCCGGGCTTGTTTTTTCCTCGGACGATTTTTGCTACATCACTTGCAAATCTACCTAAAACTTTACCAGCTGCATCTATTACGACCCAGTCTTTGTTTACAGTAGCGTTATTTGCCGAGATGGTTTTGTAACTAAGCGTATCCACTATTTTTTCTTTTTGATTGTTCTTAACTTCTTATAAATAAGCCATTTATCATATAGCACACTACTCAATTAGACATACTACCCTCTAAATGGGACACAAAGATAGGCTCTTATTAATTTAAATCCAACACCTTGCGAAAAAATAAGTGTTTGGAAGGGAGGTTTCTCAGATTTGTCAAAAGTTTGATCGAAGTTTCAAATTCAAAAGTAGGTTTAATTTTTTATTATTTCAATAAACTTTAATTCGAAATCAATTGACTCTTATTCTCCTCATAAAATTTGCACGTACCAGGGCGGAACTCTTCTAATTCCTATTTTTATCCAGTTGTTTTATTGCTACAGCAAAATCTTTTGGGTACGGAGCCTCAGCAGATAATGGTTTTCCACCTAAATCTGTAAGCCCCAAATAAACAGCATGAAGAGCAAATCTTTTCATAATAGGCTGTTCTTCTTCATTTTTACTCGGTTGATATTTCTTTTTAAATGCAGATAATAACAATAGTGTTCCTCCATAAGCTTCATCTCCTGAAATGGAGGCTTTGATGGATGCCAAATGCACTCTTATTTGATGCATTCTGCCAGACTCGGGTAAACATTCCACTAAGGTATGCCGCTTGTAAGCCTGAACTGTATTAAAAACGGTCCTGGCAGTTTTTCCCTTTTTATGAGAAACCTTTACATACCCTGAAGAAGTAATATGCAAAGGCAAATCAACCTCTAAACCTTTAAAATCATGAATCCCATCTGATATGGCATGGTATTTCTTATCAATTTGCCGCTTCTCAAATTGAATCGCAGCATTTCTGTACGCTTCCGGATTTTTAGCGATTAATAAGATCCCTGATGTTTCTTTGTCAAGCCTGTGGCAGATCTGAGCCTCTGAAAAATAATCCTTGGTAAGTGATAAAATTGTAACAGCATCATGCCTATCGGCCAGTGTAGATACAAAAGGTGGCTTATTGATAAAAATATAGTCTTCTGATTCTGATATAATCAGGCTTTTAAGGGAATGGATATACATAAATGATATTAAATATGATCTTTTACTTGAGCTCAGGAAGTGGTTTGATGCTTTTTAGCTTATCTTCTTTATCTGCTTTGTAATTCTTTCTATTCAATTTAAAACTGAAAATTGAGCCTTTGCCCATGGTGCTGGTAACCGTAACAATAGAACCATGTGCTTCAACAATATGCTTTACTATAGCAAGGCCCAAACCAGTCCCTCCTCTGTCTTTCGACCTGCTTTTATCAATTCGGTAAAAGCGCTCAAAAATTCTTTTAATATGATCTGGTGAGATACCTGTACCATGGTCTTTCACAAAAATTTCTACATCATTACTTTTAACTTCAAAGCCTACCACCACCTGTGTATTATCATCTGAATATTTAATGGCATTGGATATTAGGTTAAGCATTACCTGATAAATCCTATGATAGTCGGCATATACCTCAATATCCTGTATATATTCCTGATCAAATTGTAGATCGATACTCTTCTTATCTGCTTTACCTTCAAATTGATCAAATACGTCCTGCATTAAAGCCAGCAAATTAAAAGATTCGAAGTGCATTTTAATTTCCCCAGCCTCGATGTGAGAGAGAGTCAGCAAATCATTTACCAGCATTTCCAGGCCATCCAGGCTTTTAGCAGCTTTTTTCAAGAATTTACCTCGTACTGCTTTATCTTTCACTGCACCGTCCAACAAAGTATAAACAAAGCCCTGGGCTGCAAAAATGGGGGTTTTCAATTCATGTGATACATCTGCAAGAAATTCTCGTCTGTACGCAGCCATTCTCTTCAGCTCTTCAATTTCCTGTTGCTTAACTGCCGCATATGAAAATATCTCCTGATTGATTTTCTTGAGGGGATTTAGTGATTTTTTCTCTTCTAATTCTTCTAAAAAGGAGTAATCCTTCTCTCCTAATTTGCTAAAGACGTTATAGATTTTATTGATCTCCTTAAAGAAAATAAATTCTAATACGATTGATATCAATAAATAAGAACTCGATCCGGATAAAATAAAGATTAGCAGCAATGCCACATCAGAAACGCTATCTAGCAGGCTCAGAAAAGCCGTAGTAACGATGGAAATTGACAACGCCAATAAAATAGAAACACCCTTTGAATTATAAAACATAACTTATGAGGGCAAATATAACTAAAGCAAATCGAATTTATAGCCTACGCCCTTTACTGTTGTAATGTAACCCTCTCCTACTTTCTCTCTTACTTTCCTTACGTGCACATCTACGGTTCTGGCTAATACGTAGACATCGGACCCCCAAATATTTTGCAATAAGTCGTCTCTATTAAATACTTTATTAGGGTTTTGCGCTAAGAAGTACAGTAATTCAAATTCCTTCTTGGGAAGGGTAATTTGTTTGCCATCTACAGTTACTGTGTAGCTTGTTCTATCAATGGTGAGCTTACCCACCGTAATTTTATTACTGTCTTTCTTTTTTTTCACATCCCTGCGGAAGAATGCATTAATTCGGCTCATTAAAGCCCTTGGTTTAATTGGTTTGGTGATGTAGTCATCAGCGCCATTTTCAAAAGCAGCTACCTCAGAGTACTCTTCAGAACGTGCAGTCAGAAATATAATAAAGGAATTACTGCTTTCTGGTGCATCTCTTAGTTGTCGGCAGGTTTCAACACCATCCTGATGGGGCATCATGATATCTAAGAGCACTAATTGCGGCTGGAAGGTTTTGGCGATTTCTACCGCTTTTCTTCCATCATTTGCTGTTTTCACTTCATAACCCTCTTTTTTCAGGTTATACTCTAACAATTCAAGAATGTCAGATTCGTCATCCACGACAAGCACTTTAAGATTTTGCTTGTTTCCCATAGTATTGTTGTTTATTTGGTTTCATAAAATTCGCTAAAAATATTTGAAAATTAAGCGATAAACCTGTTAATAACAATTTCTTAATATTAAGACAATCTGTATGAATAATATTTAATTTGACTTAGTTTCACAAAATGTGGCATCCGTTCATTTCAGATGCATTTATTCAGATATTAATCTTCCGAAGATCTAGGGTAAAAACACCTTAAAAAAAAGATTTAGCACCACCATCAAGCAGTTCAACTTAATAGATCAAAAAACTTGTTCCAATGAAAAGCAAAATCATGGATCTCTAAAAATTTTCCTGATAATATTTTAACATACGTTTTAGATCAGAATTATGCACTTCTTCAAATTCCTGTTGGAGGTTTAACAAACCTCCTGTATAACGTCTGAATGCTAGTAAATTGGCGTTATTAAATTCATCATCATCAAGAATAAAGGCAGCATAATTTTTACTGGAGAATTTAAGTTCCTTTAATTCTGATTTGAAATTTTGGAAAGTCTCATACTTAATTTGTTCTTTTTCAACTATAGTATTATGTCTTGTTTCCTGATATACTCTTTTAAAGCGAGGTAGCCAATTCCTTATAAAGTTGTTTAAGTCCTCTTTGTCTTTCAATCTTTTTCTGTACCGTTTAAGGTAGCTACTATCATTGCTAAAATGGTGGTTTAAAAAACCTTCCGCTCCTTTCATTCCTATAAAAGTGGCTAAATTTTCATTAAAATTAACACTGTCTTTAATGAAAACCACATCATGCGTTAATTCATGAATGATCAACTCAGCCAACCTTCCTTCTGAATACTCTAGCATTTTACTGAGAATAGGATCATTTAAAATTCCTAAAGTAGACCATGCGGCTGCATTTCTTACCCGTACATCATAACCTTGACTTTGCAGCTCATCCTTTAATTTGTAAGCTTCTTCTTCTACAAAGAACCCTTTATACTCTACCGTTCCAAGAAAAGGAAATTTCCATTGATATGGCTTTAATTGATGCGGCATGGAAGCAGTAACTACCCATAAAATATCCTCCCCCTTTTGGTCATATATAGTATTATACTGATCTTCAGTAGGCATCTCCAGGTAATCGGCCACATAAGATTTTATAAAATTGATTAAATGAAGTTTGTACTTGACAGAATCAGGCACCGATGCATTCTGCAAAAAATTCTCAATTGGTTCAGCATTGCTAATCACTTTCCACTGGCCTTTGGCCTGCATGATACCGTACTGAATTAAATCCCATTTAATGGTAATGAGTAAGGTGAAAATAAATAGGAAGACTCCTATTATCAACCTGAACCTTCTCTTCATACTTTACTATCTTTTGGTGATGGGGATTGTCTTAAAAATATTAAAATAAATAGCATGTGAAAATTCAAATAAGTTATTCTGAAAGTCCCAATAGGGTTCAAACCTTAATAATAAAGTAGAGGACTCTCCTATTTTAAATTCGTTCATTACTCTTAGAATTAATAACTGCCTAACGTCTTGATAGCGCCTTGAGTTTGATATTGTTGTATAGGACTGATACAACCTGCCACCTTTGTACGAATGAAAGTGATCACCGTACCAATAACTAAGCATAAAGTCACCAACTTTAGTTTTTAGGAGGCCATTTACATAATAGCCATATCCCTGTCTGTAAGGGAGCTCAAATTTGCGTGAATCATCAAAAAAGTGCGTATAATGCGCCTCCCACTCATACCCTTTAAAAAAGTGATGGCTCCATTTCTGCTGATAAGATAATCCAAAGGCATTATTATACCTTAAGATCAGGGGTTGATTATCAACCGTATCAATCTGTCCAGCCCTGTGGTAAGCCTTAAACTGATAATGTAATTTTAAAGATTGGTTTTTATCAGTATATAAGTCATAAATACTCACCAATCCACCGGAAACCTCTTCTTTAAAATTAGAATTTGTATAAATCATCTTCTCCCAGTTGACCCAAGCATCCATATAAAATCTAGGCCTCTCTACAACATATTGGATTCCACTTTCAGGCACGTCAGTTAATAACCTTTCGAAGTCTTCCAAAGGCTCAATCATTCGGTGATGGATAGAGCCATTTATATTACCAAAAAGTAGCTGACTATAATTCCAATCATAGAGAATAGAAAAGAAAGGAAGGGCATAAGTAAAATTATTATTACCGAAATCTTTTTGCAGAAAAACACCACCCTCCACCTTAACATTATCGTTAAATTGCCAACCTACTGCTGGACTTACCCGGTAACCAAATAAAGTGTAACCTTCTACTATTTTATTAAAATATTCATTATTTTTATTGAATGCAAGGGCTCGCAAAGTGAAACTGAAAGGAGTTTCTAAAGTAGAATCTTTCACTACTGGTTGCTCAAATCCTTTATTATCAAGCTGTGCTTTCAGAGATAAAAAAGGGATAAATAAAATAAATAATAATAAAATAAAGGAGTTTTTGTCCTGCATTGACGGCTAAATTAAAAAGCAAATATAAAGGATTTGGCAATTGTAACAATTCCTGCTAAATTCGATGCGGCAATTTACAAATTTGGTATATACATAAAATAATATGAGCGAAAAAAACGAAAAACTAAAAGCTTTACAGCTAACTATAGATAAATTAGATAAAACCTACGGTAAAGGTTCGGTAATGAAGCTCAGTGACAATAAAGTAGTGGATGTACCTGCCATTCCAACCGGTTCATTAGGACTTGACATAGCTTTAGGTGTGGGCGGAATTCCCAGAGGTAGAGTAATTGAAATATACGGACCTGAATCGTCTGGTAAAACCACATTATCGATGCATTGCATAGCAGAAGCTCAAAAAAAAGGTGGTTTAGCAGCTTTTATTGATGCAGAACATGCCTTTGATAAGTCTTATGCTGAAAAGTTAGGAATTGATACAGAAAATCTTCTCATCTCACAACCAGACAGTGGAGAGCAGGCTTTGGAAATTGCAGAGCACTTAATCAGATCCGGTGCTTTAGATATTGTGGTAATTGATTCCGTTGCTGCCTTGGTGCCAAGAGGTGAGTTGGAAGGTGAAATGGGTGATAGTAAAATGGGCTTGCAAGCCAGGTTAATGTCACAAGCGTTGAGAAAACTCACAGGTGCTATTAGCAAAACAGGCTGTTCATTAATATTTATCAATCAGCTAAGGGAGAAAATTGGTGTTATGTTTGGTAACCCCGAAACCACCACTGGTGGTAATGCGCTTAAATTTTATGCGTCTGTGAGATTAGATATCAGAAGAATAGGTAGCATTAAAGAAGGACCAGACAATATTACTGGAAACAGGGTAAAAGTAAAAGTGGTGAAAAACAAAGTAGCCCCTCCGTTTAAAGTGATAGAATTCGACATCATGTATGGGGAAGGGATTTCCAAAGTTGGCGAAATAATTGATCTGGGAGTAGAATTGGAAGTTATTAAAAAAGCAGGATCCTGGTTTTCTTATATGGATAACAAACTGGGACAGGGAAGGGATGCTGTTAAGACTTTAATTTTGGACAATCCGGAATTAATGGAGGAACTTGAAACAAAAATTAGAGCTATAATTAAAGGTGGAGAAGTTGAGAAGGATACTAAAAAGAAAGAAGCCGCTGCAAGTAAAAAATAAGATGACTTTTACCAGAAAGATATCAAGTAAAGCCGAAAGTAATTTCGGCTTTTTTTTTGACCAAATATCGGTATTCGATTAATTGATAAAAATTAATTTCAATCTATATTTAGCCTATCTCTTTCTATGTTCATTATTGTTTACTATTGGATACAGAGTTAACCATTACTTAATATCAGATATGGTTTTTTACAATAAGTAAATCATACATTGTAAAAAAGAAATAATGAGTCCTGAGCTACTTAAAAAACCTGACCGATTTAAAAATATACTTTCGCTTTTAGAAGAATCTGAACTCATTCTTTTTATCACCACTTTCATCAGAAGATTTAATCCTGTCACTCAGTTTTACTGGATATATTTAGCAATTATTATAGCCACATTTGTCGCACTAATAAATTTGAATAATTTGGCAGTTCTGGAAAGTAGAGTGTGGATTATTGGAATGCTGGGCGGATTACTTCTAGTGTTAATTCCTACATCGATTTCCCACGGCTTAATTCAGGCTTTATTACTCAAAACTAAAGGAAGCAAAGTGATTAATATCAAATGGTCGTGGAAGAGGTTAAGTATAAAAGTGAATGCTCCTGACTTTGCAATCAGTAAAAAATACTTTTTTATAATGAGTCTTCTTCCTTTTGCAATATTTTCATTACTCCCTCTAATCCTCAGCTATTTTTCTGGCGAATATATTTTTTTCCTCCTTATTTCAACTGCGTTTTTTCACGCACTTTTCAGTATGAAAGATTTTGCACTACTGAGCTATTTGTTTAAACACAAAAATAGTTTCATATACCACGAAACAGACGGTAATAAAACTCTGGTATACAAAGCTATTGATTAAATCGATTGCTTCTCTTAAAATGCAATTCTTTTGCTTAAATTCGTAAAAAATTTAAAAACGCTGAGCTTATGTTAAAAATATTGTTTTATACCAGTTTATCAGCATGTTTACTTTTAGTAGCATGCAATAACAATGAAAAAGAGGAGGAGCAACAGAAAAAAGATGAGATTGAGGCTTTAAAGGCTGAAGTGATTGGAATTCATGATGAACTGATGCCCAAAATGGACAAAATAATGAATCTAAAGAGTCAGTTAGAACAAGAAGTTATTAATATAAGCGACTCAACACGTTCGGATTCAACTGCCATACAGATAAAACTCATCAATCAGTTAGAGGAAGCTGATGCCGCAATGATGGTATGGATGCGCAATTATGATCCGATGATGGAAGGAATGACCCATGAAGAGAAGACAGTGTATTTAGAAAATAAAAATAATGACATCAAGCAAGTAAAAGAGCAAATGCTGAGCGCTATTTCCCAAGCAGAGGAGCATCTTCAACAAAATTAATTGATGCTATCTTCGTATATTTTAAAACAATAACCTGAAATCACATTGTGCCTATTAATTGATAGAGTGTAGCTAAGAACAAATTAAAGGCCACAAATAAGCATTAAAATTTTAATATAAAAGCCTGATCAATCACAATTATTGAGAGATTTATCGACCTCATTTAATGTGACAAAACCTATGGTATTTCCCCATGAATTGTAGATATAGGTAGAAATTTCAGCAATTTCAAGATTCGTTAATTGACTAATGCCTGGCATTTGCTGATTATAGGCAACGTCATTTACCACTATTTCTCCCTTTATGCCATTTTTAATCAGACAGATAGTTTCTGGTAATTTATTCATCATGTAATCTGATTGCGCCAATGGCGGATATAACTTTCCCAAACCTTCCCCATTGTCTTGATGACAATTACTGCAATAGCTGGTATACAACGCTTTCCCCTGGATCATATATTTAGAAAACTTTTGCATTTCGGCACTTGAATAATCAACTGTGGCTTCATTTTTGAAATTATCTGAAGAGCCGCAGGCAAAAAGAAAGCAGCAGAACCCGATTGCTATGATCTTATTCGACTGTATTCTCCTCATCATAGGTAGCTAATAATCTCGGAATATCATTAATTAATCTATCCACATCATCAGTTTGCGTTCCATCATAAACACCTCTGATATGTCTGTCCTTATCTACTAAAATAAAAGCACCGCTATGAATAAAACCACCCGCTTCATTCTCATCTTCCATAGCTGTAACCATATAGCCTTTTTGACCTAACTCGTAAATATTGGCTTTATCACCTGTGACAAATTGCCATTTTGGTGCTTCCACATCTAATTTTTCAGCAAAATCTTTCAATAATGCAACAGTATCATACTCAGGGTCAATTGTGTGTGAAATGATCGCTACTTCCTCATTATCTTTGAAAGCCTGATAAACCCTTAGCATTTCCTTTTTCATGGTAGGGCATATTGTTGGGCAAGATGTGAAAAAGAAATCAGCAACATACACTTTTCCCGCAAAGTCGGCAGGTGTTACCCAATTACTATCCTGATTCACCAATTTATAGTCAGGCACTTTGTGATCAACCGTATCAGTAATGGTCTTTCCATCTACTACCCTGTCCACATATTGCTTTCTGCCTAATCTAGGAAACTCCTCCTTCATTTCACTTGATTTTTTGGCACTTTCACAACTGATTAGGGTTATAACACTGATGATAATTATTGCTAAATTTTTCATTTTGGACTTAACAGATTTTGTCTTCATTTAAATTACTTTAATACTATTTTTTATGTGATGCACTTTCTCTCACCATTTTATAAACTTTTACGGCTATCATTAGAAGAAGGCCAAAGGCGATAAATCCTAAGGTACCATAAATCCAATTTAGTTCACTTTTGAGGACAATCAAGAATACGATCGCAATTAGAAAAAGTGTCGCCACTTCATTCCAAATTCTTAGCTGAGTTGAACTGTATTTTACAATACCCTGCTGCAATTTCCTGTAGATGTAATGACAAGAAAAATGATACAAATACAGAAAAAAAACAAAAGTAAGCTTAATATGCATAAAAGTTAGCTTTAACCAATCGGGTTGCATCACCAAAAGGGAAGTTGCCAGAATTAACGTGATAATGGCTGATGGCCATGTAATCACGAACCAGAGTAACCTTGACATTTTGCTCAATTGCTGATGCAAAATAGTACGCTCTGGCTCTGGTTTTTGTAAAGCCTCCGTTTGGTAAATAAAAAGGCGAACAATGTAAAACAAACCTGCAAACCAGGTAACAATAAAAATAAGATGGAGCGATTTAATATATAGGTACATGAAAATTTATCCTGATTTAAACCTTCTTGAAATTATCCTAGAACAATCAAGAGTTCTGCTGTGTGCTATTTTTTACAATTGGTAACTCTATCCCACAAAAGTAAGCATAAAGAACTAATTATTATGAATAAACGTAAAGAGTAAAAAATTAACCTCATGTTAATTATAAAGTTTTTAAAATTTGATTTTCAAATATTCATTTCATCTTAAAATCAGTAAACGTAGCTAGTGGTCCATGTCTGAAGCAAGTAATCTTTGGTACTTCGAAAATGTTGATTTATTTAATATACTTTGCCCACATAGAGTGGGAAAAATGGCGGAGAAGCACGAATTAAATCAATTTAAGAAAGAGCAATTTATCTATTTTCCCGAAGAAACCTCCCATCATATTTATATGATTGCAGAAGGTCGTGTAAAAATCGGTTCTTATACTGATAATGGAAAAGAAGTAGTAAAAGCAATTCTGGGAAAAGGAGAACTATTTGGTGAATTAGCTCTGGCCGGCGAAGAAAAAAGAACAGATTATGCTATGGCAATGGACTCACCTACAACAGTCTGCCTGATGAGTTTAGAAGAAATGAACGAGTTAATGGCTCATAATAAACCACTTAGCTTTAAAATGCTTAAACTTATAGGTTTAAGATTAAGAAAAGTAGAGCGCAGACTGGAATCTTTGGTTTTTAAGGATGCCCGTACACGAATTGTGGATTTTTTAAGAGATCAGGCCATTGAAAGAGGTAAAAAAATTGGATATGAAACCATGATTCCCAGCTATTATACGCACAAAGACATTGCCTCTTTAACTGGTACCTCACGACAAACCGTGACAACTACTATGAATGAATTGAGAGATAAAAATCTAATCAATTTCGATAGAAGGAAAATTTTAATTCGTGATATAGAAAAATTAGCGTAGTTCTCAAGTTCTCTGTAAGTAATGTTAAAAAAAAACACCCTCTCGGGTGCTTTAATAACTACATATTTCCAATCAGCATCAATTGGCAAAGCCATTCCTGATAATAAAATCTTCATATGCCTTTTGATATATATCCACCTCAGGTGCTAATTCAATTGCTCTTTCGTAAGCAGTAAGTGCATCCAATAATAAATTTTTATCTTCATAGAAAGCCGCCATCACAATATTATCCAAAGCATTTTCTTCCTTTACTTCAGTTTTTAACTCATTTAATGTATTTTTTAATTCTTTGGATTCATCCTCAGGTTTTACAATAATAGCGTATTCTTCGGACTTCAACTCTTTACCCTCCACAGCCACTTTTATCTTTACAAATTTATTCTCCAACTGGTTAAAAGGGGCTGTATCCATATTTAGTTTATAGGCAGTCTCAGTAGTTTGAACCGTTTCTATGGCCTCATCAAACAAGTTACTAAACGTTAATGAATAAGTTAATTCTTCTACCTCACCGACTTGTTGTGGCTCACTCCACCTTATCAGTACTTGAGGGTTTATAATGTCACTTGAGCTATGTGCCATTACTTTAATTTTTGCACCGCTGGCTAAAGCACGATCCACTGCTCCAGTTGCACCCATACTTTTCCTGTAGTCGCCACTTCCTTCCTTATCGCTCATTTGAGTCATCACAAAATCCGCATATTTACTGGCTACACTAGAGCTTTTAGAATTTAAAGAGTTGGCTAAAGCGTTAATTTTGTGTTCTCCTGAAGATTTTACTTCCAAAGTTTTACCCGATTTATGCATTAATCCGAGGTAAGCATCATCTGAAAGTTTTACTTCATCTCCTAAGTTTAATGATTGGCCAGTTTTTAAAGGAGACCATTCCTTTCCCACCAATTTTACAGTGTTTTCTCCCTTATTAGCTAACACTTTAAAAACATAATCCTGAGCAACAGCCGAATAACCGGCTAGCAAAAATGCGACTACTAAAAATTTACCTATTAATTTCATATCTGTTTAATTTATAACCACTTTCTTTGTTCTTTTTCCTACACTAAATAACTCTTTTCTACCTTCTTTAATAAACATATTCTTCACAACACCATTATAAACTTCCAAAGAATCACCTACAACGGCTACCACACCCATTGCAAGTGTTAATTCTAAATTCCAATCAAACCAGTGGTAAGAGTAAATTATGAACAGAACAATCAAAAGTAGTTCTATTAATTGTACTATTTTAGTAACTCCATCATACCAGTTCTTTAATGAATAATACACCCACATAAAAGCTACTACGTTAATATAACACAAAATTACTGCAATTAATATTTGATAGGCCTTATCCAGTTTATACACATAATCCTCATCCAAAATCATAGAGATGATGTTTGCGTGTATAACTGCCCCATACATATCAGGAGCACCTCTGCCTGCATATTTGACGTTTAACGGTGTAAAATATTTATCTTCTATATCATAGGGATCTCCTAAATAGTCTCCAATAAAACCAAAGATCACAATTTTTCCTTCAATTAGATCCGGAGTAAAGTTTTCCTCAAAAACATCTTGTACATCCAAAGCAAAAAAGGTAGGGTTAAAATTAGATGCCGAGCCGAATGCATTTCCTTTATAATTGATATATTCAACTTCATTTCCCCTCTCCAGAAACTTCTTTACTTTTTCAGGTGCATAATAATTTGCCAAACGTACTGAAAAAGCCATCTGCTTTTCATCCTGATAGCTCAATAATGGTGCAAATTTTCTGCAGGTTTTCACATCTTCTTGTTCCACCCCCTGCCCCACAAATAAATTGGCGAAAGCAAAATCTGCATTGCCTCTAAAGGGCTCCGCAGAAATTTTTATGGAATCATAGTTCTCCGACACGTCATTTGGTTTCAATAGCTTTGAGGCCATAACCAGGTTATCTATATCCATTAAAGTAGCAGCTAAAATGCTATCCTGCACATGGTCAATCTGATAGGGAAAGAAGGTATCTAAACCTATGACCTTGGGATTATACTGATTGATTATCCTAATCTGCTCTGCTATGGCCATTCTTGACAGATTCCCAATGTTTACCAGCACTATATCATCTTCTGCAGATGGGGCCTCGCGAAGGTTAGAATATACAAGGTCTGTAAATTCAACATCCTCCAAAGCTTCACCAACAGGATCGATTGCATCAAATACATTAATGAGTGATAATAAGCCAAATATTACCACAAAAATAAAAATCGTAGCTATTACGGAATCAATCCAAACATTATTAAAAATGTTTCCTTTCATAATATATTAAAATAATACACATTTTTATCCAAATAATAAAATTATACTATTTTTACTGAAATAGCAATTAATACTTGAAAAAACTTGCTTTATCAGGCTAGTAGGTAGTAACTTTTCATTTCCAATTATAGGTATTAAATCCATTGAAAAAAAACACGAGGCTCAGTTTAAACGAATATAAAGAGGGGATTTTATCAGGAGACAGGGTAATTCTTAGTAGGGCTATCACCCTTGTTGAGAGTACACTGGATGCAGACAATGAACTTGCAGCGAGATTAATTGATGAAATATATCCCCACACCGGCAAATCCTTCCGTATTGGCATTACAGGTGTGCCAGGTGTTGGCAAAAGTACTTTCATTGAAGCATTTGGAGCATTTTTAATTGAAAAGAAGAGAAAGCTTGCTGTTTTAACAATTGATCCTTCAAGTCAAAAAAGCGGCGGGAGTATATTGGGAGATAAAACACGCATGGAGCACCTGAGTGTGTCTGATAATGCTTTTATAAGACCTTCACCTGCTGGAGATTCACTTGGTGGAGTAGCTCATAAAACGCGTGAAACAATGCTACTATGCGAGGCTGCAGGGTACGACTATATTTTTATTGAAACTGTTGGGGTTGGTCAATCAGAAACCGCTGTTAAAAATATGGTGGATTTCTTTTTACTGTTGATGCTGGCCGGAGCAGGAGATGAATTACAAGGAATTAAAAAAGGTATCATGGAAATGGCCGATGCATTGACAATTACCAAAGCTGATGGTGGTAATTTAGAGTCTTCAAAAAGGGCAAAGAAGGAATATGAGAATGCATTACACCTATTCCCAGCTAACGAAAACGGTTGGCAACCAACAGTATCTATTAGTTCAGCTTTAGAAGCCACTGGGCTTGATCAAATTTGGAAAATGCTTCATAAATATCAGGATAAAATGCACAGTAATGGCTATCTTGAGCATAACCGAAAGGAGCAAGCCGTGCATTGGATGCACCAAACAATCAGTTTCTACCTGAAAAGAAACTTCTACAATAGTCCTGAAATTAAAGGCAAAATTAGCATATTTGAATCAGCAGTTCGATCGGGCGAAAAGCACTCAGTCAAGGCTGCGAGAGAACTATTGAAAAACTCACATTAACTTTAAACCTGATGATCAAATTTTACTTCACTACCTTTATCATTTTTACTAGTCTCTCAGCTTTAAGTCAAACACCTTGCGAGAATGGATCAGCAGCTGGTTATCCCTGTAACCAAATTGATTTTTATGCCAGGTTAACTAATACTGAGCTGTCCGGTGGGGTAAATGTTGATTTAAATGATATCTGGGGCTGGACAGATCCTGAAACAGGTAAAGAATATGCTTTAATAGGCTTGACTAATGGAACTGTTTTTGTTGATATAAGCGCCCCTTCTCAGCCGATACTTATTGGCAGATTACCGAGTCACACTGGGGATTCAAGCCCGTGGAGGGATGTAAAAGTATACAATGATCATGCTTTTGTTGTGGCTGATAATAATCCTGGTCATGGCATGCAGGTTTTCGACCTATCCAGATTACGTGATGTACTGGATGATACCGTCACTTTTACCAGTGATGCTCATTATGCAGGTGTGTCAAGTGCACATAATGTGGTGATCAATGAAGCAACAGGTTTTGCCTATATTGTAGGTGCACGAAATGCTGGTAATGGATGTGGAGCGGGTGGCTTGCATATTGTTGATATCAACGATCCTAAAAACCCCATTTTTGCCGGTTGCTTTGATGCTGACGGTTACACTCACGATGCGCAATGTGTAGTATATGAAGGGCCAGATAGTAGGTACCAGGGAAAAGAAGTATGTTTTAATGCCAATGAAAATACTATTACTATTGCAGATGTCACCGATAAGTCGGCCACTTCACTGATCAGTAAACAAGGTTATCCAGAGTCTGAATACTCACATCAAGGCTGGCTAACGGAAGACCACCAATATTTTATCAGTAACGATGAATTAGATGAACAAAGAAACTCAATTAAAACCAGAACTTTAATCTGGGATGTAAGAGAACTTGAAAATCCTAAATTGCTCACTCAATACTATTCTGAACGACAAACTATTGATCACAATTTATATGTGAAGGGCAGCCAAATTTACCAATCGAACTACGAAAGTGGGCTCATTATTTTGGATGCTGCTAAAATAGAAGACGGCAACCTCAGGGATTTGGCCTATTTTGACACCTACCCTGCCTCAGACAACATCAGCTTTGATGGAACGTGGAGCAACTATCCATTTTTTGAAAGCGGAACTGTCATCGTGAGTGATATAGTAAACGGCCTATTTATTTTATCTCCTCATATTGAGGAAATCATTACGCAGCACCCACAGTTAGATGTAGCAGCAGGAACAGAATCATTGGAAGTGCAAGTGGGGAATGAGTTTGAAGTAGCAACCTATCAGTGGCAAAGCTTGGAGGAATTTGTGCCAGTTAACCTGGAAAATAATGCGCAATTTGAAGGGGTAAATACACAAAAATTGGTTTTAAGAAATCAAATTAACGCTTATGAAGGTCAGATTTTCAGATGTAAGATCACGCTAATTGATGGTAAAATTGCTTACTCCTACTTTTCAGGAGCTCCCAAAGATTTGATAATTTTAAGTACGCACAAAGCATGGGAGCCCAAGGTAAATGTTTACCCTAATCCGGTTGCTAATCAGCTATTCATCAATTTATCAGATAGCCCCGAACAGCTTCAGCGCATTGAGATTTACAATTTGCAAGGTAACAAAGTACACGAAGAAACTGTGGGAAAGAACCAGCAGACGGTAGAGATAGCCACTCACAACTGGCCTGCCAATATGTATTTTATGAGGCTCAGCTATGGAAATGGGTTGACAAGTCAGGTGAAGGTATTGAAGAAGTAAGGGGTTGAATTCCTCACAGGTTTTTAAAGCGTGCCCTACTGCTATTGTTAGGACACAAGCTATAAGCTGGTGCCAGCTCTCGACAACTAAAGTGCAAAATTTACCTGCAATACGACCTTATAGTGTATATTTTTAGCATTCAACATAGCTGGAGTCCAATCTGGCATCATTTCTATAAGCCTAACAGCTTCACTGTCGCAAGTTTCGCATAATGATTTTACCACCTTCACATTATCAATATTTCCATTCGATCTTACTACAAAAGATATTAAAACTACCCCTTCAATGGTTCATTGACTTTGTTCCCAGAAAAAATTCTGCTCTAAATAATTGGCGTACTTTTGATTTCCCCCTACAAACTCCGCTTTATGATCTACATCTTTTGAGTTATAAACCTTATTCTTACAACTAATGAGTGAAAATGCTGTAAATAAAGAAAGTAAATAATATTTCATCATTTGTCTGCTCCTGCGGTTTATACTTTTCCGGCATAGCTCTGCGCTAAAAATAGCTAAAATTTATTCAAAAAGTGACTTTTATAAATGGCATTTGACAGGAATCATTGTAAAACGCATGCCAGTTGTAAATTTATCTTTTGGAAATAAGGCCTCAAAATCCAATAATCAAATTCTTACTAACACCTCCGATAAAATCAGTGTTTAGCCGTCCCCAACATTTACAGGGTATTTTTAAACCTTTTACGCACAAAAGATTTATATTACTATAAACTATTTAAATTCATAAAAGATGAAAATAATCTTATCAACAACATTAGCAGCAGTTGCTTGCCTTGCCATGATCTTTCATGCTGAGGCCCAGAAGTTTCCCGAACCAGATGGCAGTCCTATGGACATGGCTTATTATCCTTCCAGGGTAGCTTTCAGAGCATTTGGAAAAACAGATGCTGAGAAAAATGCCAAGCCTATGATTCGGGTAATTTACTCACGACCGCAGGCAAAAGGGAGAAAAGTTTTTACAGATGTGGAGAAGCCAGGAAATGTCTGGAGAGTAGGTGCCAATGAATCTACTGAAATAAGGTTTTATCAGGATGTGACTATTGATGGTAAAAAGGTGCCTGCAGGGAGATACACCGTATATGCTGAATTAGGCGAAGATACCTGGACTGTGCATTTCAGTACAGATACTGATGGCTGGGGACATTATGCTTTTAAACCAGCAGAAAGTACGGTGGCCAAAGTAACAGTGCCGAAGCAAAAAACAGAAAGCACCGTGGAATATTTATCCATTATGTTTGAAGAGGCTGCTCCAGGAGCACACATGCTCATTGCATGGGATGACACAATGGTACGAGTGCCGATTGGCTTGTAATCGGCCAACAAAAGTCTTCAAAGACCAACTGATGAAAAATTCGAGAAGCACCTTCATGAATGTTGGTGCTTTTTTTTTGCAGCAAATAACAATAACAGATTCTTCCACTACACCTCCATCAGCATTCTTTATATCAATCAAAAGAAATGTGCGCAATCGTTTACGCATATCATGATTTTGAAGTATAATTTTTTGGTCAAAATATGGCTTTTAATTTAATTTTTACGTAGTTTTATATTGAACAAAGGATTGTACAATTTATTTATTATGACACAGAAAGTACTGCAATTACACCCGGACGACAATGTACTGGTTGCATTGACCAATCTTGAAAACGGAGAGAATATTCAATATAACGGATTCAACATCACGATGAAAAATGATGTGCCTGCCAAACATAAATTTTCTATAAATGATTTAGAACCTGAAGATGCCGTCAAGATGTATGGTGTGTTAGTGGGGAAAGCTCTATCCCCTATCAAATCAGGAGGTGCGTTAACAACTGAGAATATTAAGCACAGTGCATCAAGCTTTGAGGCTAAAACAAAAACGAACGAATGGACGTCTCCTGATATCAGTCGTTTTAAAGGAAGAACTTTTAACGGCTTTCACCGCCCGGACGGACAAGTAGGAACCGCTAATTACTGGCTGGTAGTACCCTTGGTTTTCTGCGAAAACAGGAATGTGAATATCATCAAAGATGCCTTTTTGGAAGAACTGGGTTTTGCAAAGCGAAATCAATATAAAGATTATGTGCATGAAATGGCTGAGCTTTACAAAAAGGGAGATACTGAAACAATCAGTCAATTGAGTTTTTCAGAACAGCATGAAAACGGCAAATCCAGATTATTTGAAAATATAGATGGAATAAAATTTCTGACTCATGAAGGTGGTTGTGGGGGTATTCGCCAAGATTCTGAAATTTTGTGCGGACTCATTGCCGGTTATATCAACAATCCTAATGTGGCAGGAGCAACTATATTAAGTTTAGGCTGTCAGAATGCGCAAATCTCTTTGTTGCAGGAAAGGCTTAATAAGGTAAATCCAGATTTCAAAAAGCCTCTATATATTCTGGAGCAGCAGCAAGAAGGCACAGAAAAAGGGATGCTATTAAAAGCTATTCAACAGACATTTTTGGGTTTAGTGGAAGCTAATAAGCAGGTGCGCAAACCGGCAGGATTGGATAAATTAGTGATTGGTATGGAGTGTGGCGGATCTGACGGATTCTCTGGTATTTCTGCCAACCCTGCGGTTGGACAAGTATCTGATCTGATTGTGAGTTTAGGCGGAAAAACTATCCTTTCGGAATTTCCTGAGTTGTGCGGTGTAGAGCAGGAATTGATTAACCGATGTAAGGATGATGCAACAGCAGATAAATTTATCAATTTGATGCGGTCCTATGCCCAGTCTGCGGAAGCTGTAGGTTCGGGTTTTGACATGAATCCAAGTCCTGGAAATATTAAAGATGGACTGATTACAGATGCGATGAAGTCTGCCGGAGCAGCCAAGAAAGGAGGCACTTCTCCCGTAGCTGATGTGCTAGATTATACAGAATACGCCTCTAAACCGGGATTGAATTTATTGTGCACGCCAGGAAACGATGTGGAAAGCACTACAGGAATGGCTGGATCAGGCGCATCTATCATTTTGTTTACCACAGGATTAGGCACTCCAACCGGAAACCCTATCACACCTGTAGTGAAGCTTTCTTCCAACACGAAGTTAGCTGAACGCATGCCCGATATTATCGATATTAACACCGGAGGAATTATTTCCGGAGAATCTACCATTGAAGAGCTAGGAGCTGATATTCTTGATTTCATTATTGAACTAGCCAGCGGAGAGCGAACCACTAAAGCCATGGATTTAGGTCAGGATGATTTTATACCATGGAAACGAGGGGTTTCTTTATAATACTAATGCCAAGATTTATGAAAGCATCGGCTTTCCTCTTTTACACAGTTGAATGGCCAGACCCCATGGGTCGCGAAGCATAATCAGATGCGAGCCGTCTTCCAACAAGTCATTACTGACTTCTGTAGCACCAGCGGTCAGTAATCTTTTACTATCTTGATCAGGATTTTCGGATACAAATGCCAGATGCACGATTAAAGGATGTTACTTGCTATAATCGGGAATGGAAGCGGCTGGATGGTTGTAAATTTCAATCATGATCTGTCCACTATCATCTGCCAGAAAAGTGGTATAGGGGCTTTGCTCTTGTTGCCTTACTACCTGCATTCCTAAATTATCTACATACCATTGCGTCATGGCTAATGGTTTTTTTACATTGAGTGCGAATTGTTCTAGTTTCATATTTAGATGGAGATTATCTTTTATTATTCGATCAAACTAGCTAAGTAAATCACTTCAGAGGTTTTTTTCTGGATGAGCGAATGTTAATTAATTCGATTTGATGCTTCCGGGGTTTTACTCGATAGGTTAAAAGGGTATATTTATTAGTCGGTCCTCGATGAAGATTTTTGTATTTATTTGTGCTTTCCAAAATATTCGGATATTGAGCAAGCTATTCAAAAAATTGATTTGTTTGCCGCACAAAATCACGAATTTCTTTCTCTGTAAAATGTTCAGAAAGATAATCAATAATTTCATCATAGTCTTATTCTGCATGCTTAGTCCAGACAATTTCTACAGCCATTTCTTATATTTCGCAATAGCTTCTTTATGAGAGGTTACCTCAACTCTATTTGCTTGCGCCAAACCTTCCTCTATTTCTAATTTTTCTTCTTCAGAAATTTCATCCCACCAATCTGCTTCTCTCTTTTTTTTCAAAGAAATAAATTCTTCCAATGTTTTTGGATCATTGAGTCCAGCTAACCATTCTATTAACCTTAATTTTTCTGTTACAATATCCATGGCAAAAATTTTTTACAAAGTAACAATTTTTCAGCATTTTTTTGTTCAGTCCTCATGACTAAAGTGATTAAACAATCAGGGTTAGGCTTAAATCACTTCAATACTTTATCCAGAAAATCCCTTGTGAGCTCAAATGTAGGCACAAACCACGGATGAACCAGCCAGAATGAATGCGGTGACCCTTCTAACGTATGCACTTCATTATAAATTTTATTTGCATTCAGGATTTGAATCATATCATCTCGACCGGCATGAAAACGCGGCTGAGAACTGTTAATGAACAATGTAGGAGGTGTGCTACCATTTGCATATTCAAGCGGAGAAGCTTCTTTCCAGATTTGTGGAACCTCACTTTTATACCCTCCCAACCATTTAGCAGCATATTCCCCCTCGGAGGAAGCTTCTGGATGAATGAAGGAAACAATGCCGTCTATATTCACAATTGCCTGCACTTTACTCGACTGATCAGTAACTCCGACATTTCCTTCCAGTTTTTCTAAATCACCTGTAGCACCCAGCAAAGTGGACAATTGGGCCCCGGCTGAACAACCCAACACTACAATTTTTGTCTGATCCAAATTATACTGATCAGCATTGGCTCGCATCCACCGAATAGCTGCCTTTAGATCGTGAACTGCAGCCGGGTATCGTGCTTCAGGGCTAAGTCTGTAATCTGCTACCACTGCCAAATAGCCCGCTGCCGCCAGTTTTTGCGCCATAGGAATCTGGTTGGCTTTTTCTCCTGAACTCCAGCCTCCTCCATAAATTAACAAGACACCCGGATGACCTTTCTTTAATCGCTTTTTAGGGTAAAAAACATCGAGCGTAATGTCACGCCCAACATTTGCATACACTATATTCTTTTTCTCCTTTACACCCCTAATTTTTGCTGGTTGAATGGGAGTTACTTTGGGATACTTTTTCTTAATCTTAAGATAAGCGCTTGTGATATTGTAAGAGGTATCTCTGGGACACTCTTGCTGTGCTGTTAGGTTATAAACAACGAATAAAATCAGGGCAAGAGTAGTGCAAGCTATTTTTCTCATTGTTGTCCTTGTTATCCAAATGAAATAACGCGTCTCTCCTTATTGCTTTGCATAGCCAATTCAATCACCTTAATCACATTCATGGCTTGCTCTGGCTTTACAATTAAATCATCCTTACCACTTATAGCCGCATGCACATTTGCATAGTAGTTGGTATAAATACCTTTTTCACTTTTTATCATAGTACGGCCTTCGCTAACAGTATTTAATACACCCCAAATTTCTTCAGGTTCTTCTCCCCATTGCGGATCCTGGAGCGACAAAACAGCTTCGTTCAGGTCTTTTTCCTGCACATCCATTCCATACTTGACAAAAGCTCCCTTTGTGCCTGAAATAATATATTTTGGTAAGGGTTCCTTCACCAGCATCCCTGACTTTATTGTGGCTTTAAAATCCCCATATTCCAGCATCAGAGAAAAGTAATCTGGTATTTCACTATTGTCTCTTTGTGTTCTGATGTCGGCATTAACGCTTTCAGGATTTCCGAACAATACAAGTGCCTGATCAATCAGATGTGAGCCTAAATCATATAACACTCCTGTACCTTGACCGCCCTCTTCTTTCCAGGAATCAGGTCTTATATCGTTGCGGAACCTATCGAAATGGGCCTCGTATTCTACTATTCTTCCTAACTTTCCTGAGGCAATCACCTTCTGAACTGTAAGGAAATCGCTATCCCACCGTCTGTTTTGATAAACAGAGAGGACTTTATTTTGCTCCTTTGAAATCTTTATCAATTCCTGTGCCTCTGCAGAGGTGACAGTGACTGGCTTATCCACCACTACATGCTTACCGGCTAAAAGTGACTGTTTAGCAATTTCATAATGAAACTTATTGGGAACAGCTATTACAATTAAATCAATTTTGGTGTCATTTAAGATAGCTTCAGAACTATCTACAATTTTTGCCTGAGGATAGCGCTCCTTAATAATTTCTATATTCTCTTTTTTAGTTTCGCGAATGGTATGGAGTTGTAAACCTTCAACATGATTGATCAAAGGCGCATGAAAAACACGCCCTGCCATTCCAAAACCAATTAGTCCTACTTTTAAATTATTCATATCTATTCTTTTTTCCTTAGCCCACTAAATGACTTCAATTGATACCTTTTTTAACCCAATAGGTTATAAAGATTACTGTTTTATCGGGAGAAAAGTAATCTGATAACCACTTATTTCAAATCAAATAGATAAATTTTACCTTTTTCTGTTTCCAAATCATACGTAAAAGTATCGGGAACAGCATATTGAACAATTTCAGAGGGTGCATTTATTAATGGTTCTTTTATTTTAGCCTGACCAAACAGCGGATTGGCATTTTCTCCTTTCGCAATCTTAAGCTTTGCACCTGTCAATTTCAGCTCTTCCTGGTACCTGATTCGACAATTTCCGCCTAAGCGCGACTGTATTTTTAGCTGTTTCACTTTTCCATTCTGCCACTTAATGTCCACTATAAATCCACCTCTTGCGACCAATCCTTTTACTTCTCCCTCCTGCCATTGTTTTGGTAGAGCCGGTAAAATAAATATTTCGCCATCATGACTCTGCATCAGCATTTCTGCAATTCCTGAGGTACAACCAAAGTTGCCATCAATTTGAAAAGGAGGGTGCGCATCTAAAAGATTGGCATAAGTTCCACCTCCTTCGCCATTTTCTTCGCTTGAAGCAGGTGTCAACTGATCTTCAATCAGTTTATAAGCTCTGTCACCATCCAAAAGCCTGGCCCAAAGATTGACTTTCCAGCCCATTGACCAACCAGTAGATTTATCACCTCTGTGAATAAGAGAAGTTCTGGCTGCACTAAATAATTCAGGATGAGTAAATGGTGAAATTTGATTAGAAGGAAAAAGCCCATACAAATGCGATACATGTCGATGCTTATCGGATGGATCATCCCAATCCTCCATCCATTCCTGCAACTGACCGAATTTACCGGTTTGCATAGGTGGAAGCGCTTTCAGTTTAGCTTGTACAGAATCTGCAAACGCTGCATCCTTTCCTAAAATCTTTGCAGCTTGGATAAAATTAGAGAATACATCAAAGACCAACTGGTTGTCCATGGTGGTTCCTGCTGCCAGCGAAGTGCCTGCCGGATGTCGATTTTCCGGTGACATAGAAGGGGTAATTACCTGCCAATGATTTACAGGCTCTTCCTGTAATACATCTACATAAAACAAAGTGATTCCCTTGAGCACAGGATACACTTTGTCTAAAAATGCTTTATCACCTGAATATAAATAGTGCTGCCACATGTGCTGGGTTAACCAGGCGCCTCCCATAGGCCACATTCCATAAAAAGCCCCATCTATTGGACCTGTAATCCGCCAGATATCTGTGTTATGATGCATATTCCATCCTCTCGCTCCATACATTTCCTTTGCACTTTTCTGACCTGTCACTGCAAGATCTTCAATCATTGCAAAGAGCGGCTCATGCATTTCAGGCAGATTGGTTACCTCAGCAGGCCAATAGTTCATTTCTGTATTAATATTCACAGTGTACTTACTATCCCAGGGAGGTGATAACTTATCGTTCCAGATCCCCTGCAGGTTAGCAGGCTGAGTACCCGGTTGAGAACTACTTATTAGCAAATATCTTCCGTATTGAAAATATAAAGAGACTAAAGAAAGGTCGTGATCAATAGCAAAGTTCTTCAACTTCTCATCTGTAGGCTGCTTATATTTATTACTGGTGGGGAAACTGAGCGAAACTCGATCAAAATAATTTTTATAAAAAGCAACATGTTCTTCTTTAGCTTTGTTAAAATCCTTGGAAATAGCAGCACTTAATTTGTTTCCTGCTTTTTCTTGGGGATCACCTGTTAGATCTTTAAATGAAATGAAATTAGTACCGATCGATAGGTAAATGGTAACACTATTGGCTTTCTTAATTTCAATGGTTTCGCCAGAAGTAACCACCTTTCCACCATCAGCAACTGGCTGAACCATGCTGCTAAATTTCAACTTACCTTTTTTATTATCGACATCTCCTGATGTAGCCAAAAGCTTGATTATACCATTTTCAGCTACAATACTTTGCTGTTTATGCGGAGAAGTTAATCTAATTTTACATGAAATACTCTTTGGCTGGCTGGCTGAAAGTTTCATAATGATAACATCATCGGTAAACGAAGAAATAATTTCTCTCTTATAGCTCACTCCATCAACTTCATAGCTCACTGTAGCGATGGCATTTTCAATATCAAGTTTCCGCTTAAAGTTGCTGGTATTTTGATGATCAGGAAATTCAACGTACAAATCACCGGCTGCCTGATACGGCATTCCGTAATTATTATCGGATGGTGCATGCCGTGGCACACGCGTCATAAGTAATGCTTCTGCCTCTTTGTATTTACCTTCAAAAATAAGTGCTCTTACCTCTGGAAGTATTTCCTTAAATCCGCCTGGTATATTGTTTCCGGGTTCTCCGGCCCAAATAGTCTCTTCATTCAGCTGTAAATGTTCTTTTTCCGGAACACCGAAAACCATTGCGCCAAGCCTGCCATTTCCTATTGGGAGTGCTTCGTTCCAGTTTTCTGCGGGGCGATTATACCATAACTTTAGATCATACCCCTGTGTAAAGCCTGTAGATGCTATTAGCGAACAGCCTAAAAATATAAATATGTATTTGCTCACCAATTTTATTTAGTCAATCTGATTTTTGCCATCGCATCACGAACGAGTTGAGCTACTGCTTTTGCTCCTTCAGGTTGAAAATGCGTGTTATCATCCTGCCCCTCAGGATATGCTTCATACTTTCCGGCAGGTAAATTCATGAAATAGTTTTGGCTTACATACTCTTTACCTTTTTTGCTGAAAGCATCCATAGACAATTGATTCAGATCTATTAAAGGCACCTGAAATTCTGCAGCCACCGCTTTTGCAGCATCCGGATATTCACCATGCACATTTTCTAAGTGTCCATCTTTCCAGGGGTAATTCCTGGCTACGGGCGTAAGAACAATAGGAATTGCTCCTTTTTGTAGCGATTGGCTTATATATAATCGTAAGAATTCTTTGTAGCCTTCAATATCAACATATCGCTCTGTTTTATTTTCTGCGGCATCATTATGGCCAAATTGCATGATAACAATATCATTTTTCTTCAGATTTTCATAAACAGACCTCCATCTGCCTTCCTGAAAAAATGTACGGGTACTTCTGCCTCCACGGGCCCTGTCATCGACTAAAGCACTATCCGCTTCAATGATTTCAATACTTTTAATGCTTTCAGAAGACATATATTCCTGAAAAACCTGCCCCCAGCCAGTCACCGGGTAACGTGTTTTCATGTAGTCTTTGCCTTCTTCATAATTATCTGCATAATCGGCCATGGTTGAGTCACCAATGAGGTAAACAGTCACTACCTCATCCTGATCGATGAAGGCAAGGGAAACAAGTGCTGCAACAGCAATCATTACGGACCATACTTTTAATTTATATATCTTGTTCATAACTTATTCTTCAAATTCAAACGCACCTAAATCTGGCGCAGTGCTATTAAAATCAAGGCCTACATCAACTCCCTTATCAATCAATTCACTTCCTGATACTAAATGCATAAAGCCTACATCAGGCAAGCTTCCATCTGCTTTGCGGGGTGCTAATAATTCTTCTACATCGATGGATTGGAAATCTGCTTCAGTAACATTGATCGAAAGGTCCCAGTTATTATTAGAAATGTCTCTACTGGTGGCGCTAGTTGCACCCACTTGCCCTAGTGCTACGCTATTCTTTAAAATCAATTTTTCAAGTGGATTGGTATTACTGAAATTATAGTTTTTACCATTTCCATATGCGGAGCAATTGTAGATAGTTACAACTCCTCTGTTGCTATTATGGTCAAAGCCATCAACCACATTTTCTACCGCTAAACAATTGCTGTAAATGGCATTATGTTTTAGCAATTTATCATCACTTCCACCTGTTTTGAAGCCGTTTCCATCTCCACCTCCAACAGTGCCATCTTTCATTAAACCATTCCTGATGGCCCAACAATTTTCATAGGTTGTAGTGATATTATCATTATTCCGCAGGTAACCATCCCAGCCATCATCCAGGTTATTCCAGGCACGGCAACCTATAAATTTGTTTCCTGTACCAGCTGTGAGTTTGCAGGCAAATCCATCCGCATTTTCAATAGTGGAATCAGCATTAAAATAAGAATCACAATTAAGAATGGTATTGTTAGCAGCACCATTATCTATCTGCAAACCTGTATCTGCACATTCTGAAAAGGTGCAAAATTCTATCAGGTTATTATTTCCTTTCACTTGCATCCCATTGTCACCTGCCCCAAAGAAATCAATGCCTTTTATATGCCAAAAATCAGCTTCCAGTACCATTCCCTGGTTGGAGGAGCTTTCAGACATCTCTGAAAAATCAAGTTTGGGTCTGCCTTCACCTTCAGCCCCTCGCAAAAGGATCATTTGATCTTCGGTGCCTGAATTTTCTATCCTTATTTTACTAAACAACTCATAAGTGCCGGCTTGCATTTCAATCACTTCTCCTGGCTTGGCTGCAGCAATGGCAGCCAATAATTCAGCAGGAGTACTAACATTATAATCGGCAGATGTTTCACCGCCTCCACCTTCAAAGGAAGAGATGATTAATTCTTCACTGCCAGTGATTGTAGATCTGTCGTTAGCGGTAGCACTAATGGTAACGGTACCATTTTTCAATGCAGTGACTAATCCACTTGCAGAAACTGTGGCTATACTAGCGTCCGATGTATTCCAGGAAACAGATTTGTTAACTGCATTTTCTGGTAAAATAGTGAGCTCCATTTGTCTCGTGGTGCCTTCTGTTATATCAGCACCATTAACTTCAACACTTTCAACTCGAATTTCAGGTGGATCTACTTCTTCCGTACCACAAGAGGGCATGGCCAAAGCTATGCACATGATCAAAATTGCAAAAGAAAATCTCTTTGTTGCAGATTTTATGGAGTATATAGTGTCTCTCATTTTCTTAAATATTTAGCCAGTTCAGGCACTTTTGTTACCAATTCCTCAGCGACAAGGTCGCATATTCTAAAAGCACCTAATGGTGACAGGTGTGTATCATCTTCCCTGCCTTCAGGCAATGATGCATACTCGCCCGGAGCAATATGCAGATAAAGCTGTTTTGATCTTTCTTCCCCGTATGCTTTGACTAATGCAAGAGACTTTTCGTGAAGATTTAAGACGGGCACATTTTCTTCTTTGCCTACTTCTTTCACTACTTGAGGATATGCTTCATGTGTATCTATCAACTCTCCATTTTCAAATTTCCTCCTTACAATAGGGGTAGCTAATATAGGATGAGCACCTTTTGCGCGTGTTTCAGCTATATATTTTTTCAGGTTAGCCCGATAAGCCTTATCCGGATCAGCATATCGTTTTGGGTCTTCTGATTTCTGATCGTTATGTCCAAACTCAATAATTACGTAATCTCCAGGCTTCAATAGCTCCAAAACCTTATCCCAACGACCTTCATCCATAAAGCTCTTGGTACTTCTGCCGTTTACCGCATGGTTGTCGACTTTAATTCCTTCTTTTAAATAAAGTGGGAATATCTGCCCCCAGCCTTTTTCTGGGTTTCCACCTTCATGGAAGGGCTTGTCAGAAACGGTAGAATCTGCCACTAAAAATATAGTGATTTCATCCTCCTGAAGAGGAAGTATCAATGACATCATGGCCAAAAAGAGTGCAAATAGTTTCATTGTTTTTGGATAAGTATGGAGATGTAAGATTTGCGTTTTGAGATAAGTCTCTAACACCTCTCACATCTGATAACTATAAATTTATGATTGCTAATCTGGTTTACTAATGTTGTTTTATTGATATTTTACTGCTTCAGCAGGTACTTCCTTGCCTGTTGAAGTCTTTTCTTCTCCAAAATTGCTATTGCTCACTTCAATACCACTTGATTGACCAAAGACACGAAGTGAAGATTTTTCAGATTCTTTTAAATTTACCTCATCGAGCTTCAGATTGGTACCGTTGTAAACGGTCAAAGCCGAACCTTTGTCCTGAGAAACCTTCACGTTTTTAAAGGTTATTCCATCTGCATCAATCAGTGTAATACCATTTTTTGCCTGGAAGGTGGCATTTTCCAGATTGATATTTTTCAGTTTCATTTCAGGCAGTCCTTGCATAAAAGCAGCTGTCTCTGAACCAGTTACATTGATGTTTTTCATGTAAATATTACGGAAGGATGGTGTTTCCTCCGTTACAGCCACAGCTTCCTCATCTATTTCAGGTGCCTCCTGATCTTCTTCCAGAATAGGTGACTGACCGCCATAAAAGAGATTAAACCTGATCGCATCAGTTGGAATATTGATCATATCTATATCTGATATATAAATATTCTCTACTACTCCTCCGCGCCCTCTTGTGCTTTTGAAGCGTAAGCCTACATCAGTTCCGATGAAAGTACAATTAGAAACATGTACATTCTTCACCCCGCCCGACATTTCGCTACCCACTACAAAACCACCGTGGCCATGGTACACCACATTGTTCTTAACAATCACGTTCTCAGTAGCAACACCTCTATTTCTTCCGTCTTTATCTTTTCCTGATTTAATACAAATTGCATCATCTCCCACGTCAAAATTATTGTTGTAAATGAGCGCATTTTTGCAGGACTCAAGGTCCAATCCATCACCATTTTGTGAATACCATGGATTTCGCACTGTTAAATTTCGGATGATGATATCTTCGCACATTAAAGGGTGAATATTCCATGCAGGTGAATTTTGAAATGTAGGCCCATCTAACAAAACCTTTTTACACTCAACTAAGCTCACCATTACTGGTCTTAGAAATTCTTTCACCTCTTCGAATTGCTCACGAGTTTCAAAAGGAGGCACATTGAAATTATTAGTTAATGCATTAGCCTCCTTATAAGTTTCAGAAGGATACCATGTTTTTTCGTCTTCACTTAAAACTCCACCTGATTTCACCAAACTATTCCATTGGGAAGAAGTCATTTTACTTTTTTTCACAGGCCTCCAGGCATCTCCATTTCCATCAATAATTCCAGCACCTGTAATGGCAATATTTTCCAGGTTTTTACCTGAAATTGGCGACTGCGTTCTATAAGTATCTAACCCTTCGAAACTGGTTTCTACCAACGGGTAAAGACTTTTATCTTTACTAAAAATCAACAGTGCACCTTCCTGCAAATGCAAATTAATATTACTTTGTAAAACGATCGGGCCTGTACGCCAAACACCTCTTGGAATCACCACTTTTCCTCCACCATTTTTAGCCACTTCATTTATTGCATTATTAATCGCTTCTGTGTTGATGGAAAGGCCATCTCCTACACCTTCAAAATCGGTAATAGACACCTCATTGTCAGGAAAACTTGCTTCCTTTACTTCCGGCATGTCAAACTCTAAACCCTCGTAGAGACTAGACATACTATCATCTTTGCTCTCTACTGTTGCTGTTTCTTTGGCTGGTTCATTCTGGCAAGCAGTAAAAATCACCGTCATAAAAATCAGCGTAATATATTTTGTGTGTGTCATCATATTTTTAGTTTTTTATAGATTTTGGCATCCAGCTGCCTTCTAATGAAAAAATGTTTTTGAGGGTATAAGCGTTTGCATCTGCTTTGCTCAATTGCTTAGCCCACGAAACCCTCTCCGCCTTTTCGGCACCCTCACCTGTTGAATTATACTCTGCATAAAACACCGTGTTTTCTGCTTCTGGTCTGCTCCAATTATGCCAGCCTTCAGGTCTTATTTTAGCATCCATTTCTGTGTTGATAAATACTGTTTTGGCATAATCACGCCATGGCCGGCCCAAATAAACCTTCTGAGCCTCATCAGAAACCTTTAATTGACAGTCCAGAAACACGAATCCAAATTTTTGATTGGGAGAAGTAGAAGCTGCTGTGATATAAGAATCTTTTTTACATAGAATAATGCAATCTTCAAAGACCGCAGTGGCAGGACCGAAAATAAAATCTGTTGTACCTTCAATAAAGCAGTCTTTATAGTACTGTCTGCTATTATCTACGCCAGCATAAATTGTGTCCTGATTGGCAATGATGCGGCAATTGAAAAACTCCGCACGATCACCCTCTACATGTAAAGCCACTCCCTGCCCCACATCTCGACCTGCGGTATTCTCGATGGTAATATTTTCTGCGTAAAAATCATTCCCTTCTACTTTCAATGTGTAGGAATTAAAGGTATTGACCCCCTCCTGACCCGAATAATCATTCCATGTAATAATGGTATTCTCTGCATCTTCCCCAATAATTGAAATATTGGTGCGCCAGGAAGGAATGGTGATTTTCTCCTTGTAGATTCCTTTTTTCAGTTGAATTACGACACCTCCCGGAGCAAAGGCCCTTGATTCATCAATAGCGGCTTGCAAAGAGGTGTAGTCACCGGATCCATCAGCCGCCACAACAATTGTGGTTTGGCTAAAAGACGGAGTTAACTCAAACAAAAACAATATAATAAAAACAAGTAATCTCATTTTACCATTTACTTTTTAATAGTGACAGCCAATGGATTCGCTAATTCCTGCGCTGTCTTTTCTACATACTTTATAAAATCTTCTTCATTGGTAATACCTTCTTTTTCCAACTCCCAGGCAGCCAAAAAGTAATAGTCTACTGTCTTATTTTGAGGATTCAACACCACTATATCACTGTATTCATCAGCAGTTATTTGCTTTAAAGAACCAGAAGGAAAAAGCACGGCTAATCCTAATTTATCATTGTTTAAGCTCTGTTTTCCATAAGTAGCAAGGTAACCGTAGCTTTCGGAAGAACCTTTACTTGTATAAAGCTTTGCAGAATCAGCTTTACCAATGCCAGTAGCCAGGTTATCAGTATTTCCTTCAAAATCGATGTGATGATGTGTTAATCGAGAACCTGCATGTATACTATAATATGAGCTAACATCTAATTTTTTATCTGCTACTTCCCATCCATAGTAATTGGTTTTTACGGAAGAGTAGATAGATCCATTCTCTAAAATCTTGCTGTTGATGCTATCAGTAGAATCAATTCGAATAGCTTTTTCACCATCAAAATAGGCCGGTGAGCCAATGCCCAGAGATTTACCTACTTTCAGCACATCCATTCCCCAGTCACTCAGTTCATGGTAAGAATCAAAATTATCCTGACCTGCATTTTGGAGCACCATGTCTGTGGTGGTTTTTCCAAACACATCAGTTGCATTTCTCCAATCCAGGTAGAAACGATAGCCTACCAAATCTGATTCCCAGCCCGGACCTTCATAACGGATATACCAGGAATGATCAGTATGCTCATCAGGTACTCGTAAGCTATCCACGTTTTTAAAGGAACCGCCAATGTATTCACGACCTTTCCATTCACCACCTTCTTTAATAGAAAGCTCAGCTTGTGTACGTTTTGGGAAAGTGGTAGCTGAATCTGGCGAAATACTTTTTATAGTAAGCTTTTGCGTTGAATTGGCATCAATAGATTCAATAAGCACCAATAATCCTGCACTGGGCCCTTGGCGGATCAGTTGACTTGGGATTTCTTGATCGTCTACAAAAACAGCAAAAGCTTCACCCTCGGGAAAGCTAGCTTCTAACTCATTTAAATCAATGGAGATAGTAGTGTTTGTCCGCGTAAAATCAAGTGCATTCTGAATTTCTACTGCCAGGTAAGCGGATTCCTCAGCTTCCAGCTGCGCATTACATCCCAATAGAACCGAGATCACTGTAAAGACTAAAAAAGAGAGTGTATTTTTCATATTTATAATTGTTAGTTAAATGTCGTTTTGTTAAGACAACTTTCCTTCTCCCCTCGGAGAAGGATGCAAGGTTGAGGTCAAAAAAAAAGGCTTAACTAAACGACATTGAATGTTATTTTGTAATTCGAAACCAATCATAGTCAGCATAGCCGGAATCGTTAATTTTGTCTTGTCTGGTTGCAAAAATGCCCACCTTGGCGCCAATCCAACGACCGGGTTTTGCTACTAATTCGTCTCCTGCTTTTTGGTATTTCTTGCCATTTTCGCTGTAGCTGAAAGTACATTTTCCACCTGACTTAACTTCAACTCTCAGGTAAATGGTATTGCTCTCAAGCTTTTTAATGATTTGCTCCTTCTCCACAGTTCCACCACGCGCATCCTGCACCTTGCTGAAAGCTAAATAGAGACCATCCTCCTTGGACACCACAGATAAATGCTCATAATCTTCGCCCATTACAACTAAGCCAGTCTTTTCATTCACCAACTTCTCATTCGGAGTAAAAGTCAATTTCGTATTAGCCGTAAATTCGGGTGCAGGGAATTTTTGCAGTAGTAAATTAGGCACAGTCCATAAATTCACCGTTTCATCGGGTTCCTGCACGGTATAAAGCCTAAGCACTTCCTTCTTAGGATACATAAAAGCCCAGGTTGCTTCCGGGTTAGCGTGCCACTGCCATTGGAGTCCTAATTCAGTCGTATTAAACTCATCGGACTCGGCTGGAGTGGCTTTGGTAGTTTCTGCTTTTACATTTGGCTTTTTAAAGGTTGAAACAGGCTCACCTATTCCATCCCCATCTTCATCCTCCCCAATGATTGGCCAATCATTTTTCCAGTTAACCGGCTGCAAATGCACCACTCTGCCATAAGCTTCTTTGTCCTGAAAATGTAAAAACCATGATTCCCCATTCTCTAAATTGATGAGCGCTCCCTGATGAGGTCCATTGATATCGGTATCGCCTTGGTGCATTACAATTTTTTCTTCATAAGGCCCGAGTGGATTTTTAGAACGCAAGGCCAATTGCCAACCCGTTGCAACCCCTCCTGCTGGTGCTAAAATATAGTAAAAACCATTCTGCTTATAGAATTTAGGCCCTTCCACAGTAGGATGTTCTTCATGACCATCAAAAACGATGGTTCCTTCATCTAGGAGCCTAGTTCCATCCGGACTCATTTTCCGAACTACTAATATACTTTTAATGCCTGCTCTGCTTCCTGCATAAGCATGCACCAGGTAGGCATTTCCATCATCATCCCAAAGTGGACTGGCATCAATTAATCCTTTGCCTTCCTGCACCAAAACAGGAGCCTCCCACGGTCCTTTGGGGTCTTTTGCTTTCACCATGTAAATTCCAAAATCCGGATCTCCCCAGTAAATGTAGAATTCGTCATTATGGTATCGGAATGAAGGAGCCCACACCCCATTGCCATGTTGAGGTACGGAAAAATGATCAAAAGGGGGCAATCTATCAATCGCATATCCAACTAATGACCAGTTCACTAAATCTTTAGAATGTAAAATAGGCAATCCTGGAACACTATTAAAGCTGGAGGAAGTCATATAAAAATCATCCCCTACTTTGACCACATCAGGATCGGAATAGTCCGCATGTAATACAGGATTTTTGTACATTCCTTTACCCAAGTCTGCTACCCAGACTTCTGATAACTGTTGCTGAGCAAATGTGGGGGCAACTATTGATAAACAAATGATAATTACTAAAGTTACTGATTTTAATGTCATTCTTTTTACTTTTTAATTTCCGGTAACCAGCCGTTGAAAATATTTTTTAGATTGTATTCATGGTCGTTCTTTAATTGATGCGACCAAGGTACTCGTTTAGAAAGAGCCGATCCGGCACCTGTATTATTGTATTCTGCATAAAAAGAAGTGGATTCTGCCTCTGCTTTATTCCAGTTATGCCATCCTTCAGGATTGATATGTGCGCCTAATTTACTATTGATGATGACAGTTTGAGCAAAAGGTCTCCATGGTCTGCCCAGGTAAACGCCTTCAACACCATCCTCTGCAGTAAACCTGCAATTGAGGAAGACAAAGCCAAAATCCGTTTCTTCTGTTGTTGAAGCGGCTGTAATATAACTCCCCCCCTTTTTGCAATGGATCTCACAATTTTCAAATACTGCGGTTGACCAGCCAAAGATAAAGTCTGTGGTACCCTCAATATAGCAATTGTAATAATACTGTCTGGATCGTTCACCGTGAGGGTACAAAGTATCCTGAAAACCCAGGAATCGGCAATTTTCAAAAACCACCTGATCGCCATCCACACGAACTGCTACCGCCTGGCCCACCGGTCCTGCACTATTTTCAAAAGTGATGTTTTGTGCTTTAAAATTATCTCCAAACACATAAAAAGTGGTGGAGCCAGTAGTCCCCATTTCCTCTCCAAATTTGTTATGCTTTGAAGCAAAATCATCATGAGTGATAATGGTACTTTTCACACTTTCGCCAATGAGTGTAACATTCGTTTTGGAAGTGGGGAGGATTAATTTCTCTTTATAACTACCATTTTTAATGAAGATAACCGTTTCCATCTTCCTAAAATGAGGTACTGCATCAAAAGCAGCCTGAACCGTTTTAAAATCACCTTTTCCAGCTGCATCTACTACATAAACTGGTTTTTGAGCATATGCTGAAACAGATACACACAAAAGGCAGAGGATAATATGGTATAATCTGTAATTCAATTATTTAACAATTTATTATACTCCAATGCAGCCATGA
This sequence comes from uncultured Cytophagales bacterium, assembly GCA_963803685.1. Taxonomy (GTDB): domain Bacteria; phylum Bacteroidota; class Bacteroidia; order Cytophagales; family Cyclobacteriaceae; genus Marivirga. Next base: position 2,803,488 of record CAWDNW010000001.1, on the reverse strand, counting down.
TGTAAGGGCCCACTCCTTTCGGATCATTCTCTCTTATTGGCTCGTGTACATAATATTCGAATGTTCCACTTCGGTAAGGGTTTCCCCCTAAACCGGCTACTCCGCAAATCTTTGTCAGGCTGATGGTTCCATCCTCATTTTGCTCTACAAATTCATCTGTCACATCTTGAAAAGATTGTTGGGCCTCCCCCGCTAAATTGAGGTTAAATATTCCCATATTAGAACCTTTTAGTAGAAAGTATGAAAACATGCTTGATGCAGAAGCCTCTAAATAGTTGCCTTCCTTATCGCCCATATCCACCACCTGGTACCACACGCCAGATTCCTCCTCGCGGTATTTCAGAATGCCATCTGCTAGTTTATTAGCTATTCCTACTATCATTTCACGCTTAGGGTGGTCTTGCGGGAAATATTCCAGCACATCTACCAACGCCATACTGAACCAGCCAATGGCCCTGCCCCAAAAATGAGGGGAAAGTCCTGTTTCTTTATTGGCCCATTCCTGTTTTCTGCTTTCATCCCAGCCGTGGTAATACAAACCGGAGATGCTATCATAAGTATATTTATCTATCAGGTAAATCTGATTAGCGACATCGTCAAACAAAGCTTCTTCGTTATAATTTTTAGCATACTTAGCCAGGAAAGGAGAGCCCATATAAAGGCCATCCAGCCACATTTGGTGAGGATATACTTTTTTATGCCAAAAGCCACCTTCTTCGGTACGCGGATGCTCTTTCATCTGCGCGCGAAGGGTTTCTATGGCCATTTTGTAATTCTCTTTACGTGTGGTTTTGTAAAGTTCTATCAAAAATTTCCCTGGATTTACCCGATCGATATTATAATCCGATTGTTTATAGGTTTTAATTTCTCCCTGCTCATTAATCATGGAATCGGCATAGGCCTTTGCATAGTTGAAATAAAGCGAATCTCCCGTGGCTTCCCAGGTTTTAAGCATGGCAGAGCAGACAAGGCCATTGGTGTATTCCCACTTGGGTTTTTCTCGGAAATCGAGGTATTGTGCATCGGGTACTCTCTCTATTTCAGAGCTGGCCATTTTACTGGCCAATTCCAATCCATTGATAGCAATTGAATCACTTTTTGTTATTTCCTCCTCCTTTTCTGACTTCTTAGCCTCCGAACAAGCCAGAAAAAACAAAGCCAGGCAAAAAATGGTGATTCTTGAATATGATTTATACATTTTAAAGCGTTTTTAATCCACTAATTCATTTAAATAAACCTCAATATTGGTGTATACCTCACTAATACTAAATTCAGAAGCATCATTTTTGTCATTAGGATTAAGATGATGTTTCTTTTCCCATTTATCAGGTATTCCATCTCCGTCGGAGTCTTTGGGTGCTTTTTCGGATTTTAATAAAGGCCATCCTCCTACCTCTGTTTGAGAATCAATGATACCGTTCTCGCCAAAACTTGTAGTACCATTTTCTACCTCCTTAATAATTCTTGTATCAACTGAATCTCTAAAATGACTTGCTCCTACATGTTTTAAAACTGTTTGGTATGCCTCCTCTGCAGATTGAATTGTACTCAGTTCTATCACCTCAAATGCATTTTCTGCTCTGGCGGCTTCCGGATTATCACATTGCACTCCTCCGTTCCAGTTATTGGCTGAAATTGCTTCACTTGTCGTAACAAAATTGCCTTCTACATAAAATTTACCATAGGGTTCTGAAGGATTTATAATTCTGTCCCTTTTAGATTTGTCAGTAGCTGGTCCGGACTTATAATAATTATTTACCATATTATACTTTCCATTTTCCCCTCCATAAGAGCTATTGAATTCCCAGTTGTAGATCACATTATTGGTAAAATCTACCAGCTCATTTTCAGTGTTAGAGGTAGAGGATGAACCACTGAAGCGTGGATTTCTACTTGTATGGTGGGCCATTAAATTATGGTGAAAGCTTGCACCTTCTCCACCCCAAATGCCACCGTAGCCATGTGCACCTTTTTCATGCACTGAGTTTTTTAAGCTTTCTGAAATGATGCACCACTGCATGGTAAAATCTGCATTACCATAAAAAGACGAGCCTTCATCTGTGGCCCAACTGACAGAGCAGTGGTCAATAATAACATTTTTAGTTCTTCTGCCTTTTAGCGCATCATCCTCCACCTCTTTTTCATCGCCTAGGCGGAACCTCATGTATCTAATAATCACATTATCTGCAGAAACACTAAAAGGATAATTTTTGATACAAATCCCTTCTCCAGGAGCAGATTGACCTGCAATTGTTACATTCCCATTATCTATTGGTAGACTAGATTCCAAAGCAATGGTTCCTGCAATAGCAAACGTAATAATTCTTCGGCCTTTCTCCCTGATGGCTTCTCTTAAACTACCCGGTCCGGAGTCGTTAAGATTAGTAACTATTATAACTTTACCACTCCTTCCTCCTGTTGCAAATTTTCCAAAACCTTCAGCGCCTGGAAAAGCAATATTTTGAGCCTGGCTTTGATTAGCCATGATAAAAAGAAACGAAAGTGATATCAGTATTTTTAACTTCACTGGATGAGCGTCAGGTTAAATATGAAACAAGATACAAAAATTAGGTGCAGCTCCTTTAGAAGCTACACCTAAATAAACTAAACAATTAAACTACTATTATCTCCAGCGCGGGTCGCCAATTTGGTTATCTAATAATGTTTGGTTCGTTATGGTGAAGTCACCATTTTCAGCATCTACGAAACCAGGATCTAAGGTAGTAAAGTTACCTTGATCATATTGAAATGCACTTTCTGAACGATAGCCTGCAGTATAAAAACCTTCTGCATTATAATAATTGTTGTTGCTCATATTAATAGGAGATGCATTAGTTTCTCTTGTGTAAAATGCATCTGTTTCAGCAATCAAAGTATTTCTAATAGTCAAATCGTTTTCAACAAATCGCACATAAAACACTCTGTCTTCAGAATTGGCAATTGCATATAAAGTACAGTTTTCAATTACCACTTCAGAAGTGCTACCGGGAAAATTACCAGATGAATCATCCAAACGGATAAAATCACGAGCAGCTGGAGTATTATTGAATGTACTATTTGTAAGCAGTATGCTGTTAACATGGCCGCCTCGGAAGTCAATAAAGTCACCTCCACCAGAAATGAAATTTGATACAATAGAATTATCTACTGTGAAAGAATTAAGTTCTGATGCATTACTGCCTGATATCAATTGTCTACCATAATCATGTATGTAGCATCCTGAAATAAGTACTGATCCAAATACTACACCTGCCTCATCAAGAGTAATTACTGTAGTAGTGGCTCCAGCATCACCATTCATCTCCAGATCAATTAATTGCGTATCATTAGCTCCGTCAACCAAATCAAATGCATTATAAATTACAGGTCTATTATATGGGTACTGCCCTCTGATGCTTATATTCTTATCAATTGTTATGCTACCTGCACTGCTAAAATAATCGCCGGGATTTAACAATACTATATTTCCAGCAATAGTGGACGCAATGGCCCCTGCAATGTCATCTCCTGGATTTACAAGAGTAACGTTAGGTGAAGTTGGATCAATTAAGCTAGAAACCATTAGCTGTCCACGAGGGCTATTGTTAGAGAATAAGGTAATAGTATACTCTGTAGAGCCTGACAGATCTGGTATTGTTGCTACACCAGCAGCTGCTTCTGCTGCAGAAATGGTTTTTTCAATGTTCCCCGGATTTATGACCAAGCGTGTCACTTCACTGTTTTCTGGAAACCTCACTGTAATTTCATCCCATAGCACATCATAATCCTGAAATGGCAGAAAGATATTCTCAGCCTCTGTTCTTATAGTTGTTTCGGCCCAGGTAGATTCTCCTAAATTGGGATTAGAACTAACACTTTTAACCCTGATGGAATATCTGGTATCTCCAAAAAACTGTTCTCTCACAGGGAGAGAATCAGGTGAAACAGTTAGAGTTCTAACTACGGTATTAAAATTAAGACTATCCTCATAAAATTCCACCACATACTCGCTTACTGATGCCTTTATGGTCCAGTCTACTTCAATAGTGGTTTGATTTCGTACAACAGCTTCAAGATTTACTGGAGCAAAAGCTCTATCTGTATCAAGTTCTGCTATTACGGGATCAATCTCATCTGCACACGAAAAAGTAAAAATGGACAGTAGCGCTAATAAAAATCCAATATTGTTATGTAAAGTTTTCATTTGTATCTTATTTAATTGTTCAATCATTAACTAATTGTCCGTTACTTGCATCAATAAATACCTGCCAGATAGGCCAAAATTGATTTTCATTAGGATCTCCCACATACAAGGTTTCTATTTTCTCATCCTCTAATTCTTCAGGAACTGCCCATGGCAAATTAAATGCAAAGTCTTCTGACCTGTCCGCAGTTTCTCCTCTTTCAAGCCCATATAATTCTAATGATTCACCGTCCGCTCCAATTTCGTAATAAATCGTCTGGGGCACATCAGCATATTCACCTGCACTATTTCTTAGCTCATACATTTTACTTTTTGCTTCATCTAATTTGGTTTTAAGTAAATTCCATCTAATTAGTGCTTGTTTACGAAGCATTTCTCCACAGAACTCTAATTTATGTTCCTTCACAATGGCATCAAACATCTCCTCCTGTCCACCTAACGAAGCGATATAACCATCAACCATAGTAGGCCAATCAGTTGGATCAAAAGCTCTTTGTCTTAATTGTCGGAAATACGGTGCAGCGGCTGAAGGGCCTTGTAATTCGTTTGCGGCTTCTGCAGCCATTAACAAAATCTCAGCATATCGCATATACATGTAATTAGTTCCATCATCGTTTGTAGATGTAACTCGTACCGTTTTCCATTCATATCTGAATTTACCAAATGCCCAAGTGTCAAGACCTGTAAGCTGCTGATCTGCATCAGTTTCTCCAAGAGCAACTGTTCCCCACTCATACGGCACGCAAGTAACAGACTGTCTCAAATCGCTTGGATCGTATTCATAATACATAAAAGGAGTTGGACCCGCTTGACCTCCACGTGCCTGAGCAGTATATTGGTCAGGGCTTGTATGACGTACAGCGAAGGTAAATAACCATCTCCCTCTACCTGCTGAAAAAGGAATTTCCCATAGCGATTCACCACCTGCACCAATTTCATCTCTATTGTATTTGCGCCATAGCTGTTCAAAAGAAGTTTCCAGCATAGCTGAACCGCTTTCAATCACCTCTTTGCATTCCTGTAAGGCTAGAGTATACATAGCATCACGAGCTAATTCAGGATCAGTACTTAATCTGACTCCATCAGGATACTGAGAGTATCCACCTGCAACCAGGGCTAGCCGAGCTCTAAGTCCTTTTACAAATGCCTTATTGATATTTTCAGTAGTGGCAGTATTTGCTGTTTCGTTAGGCCATGGCACTAAAGTAGCAGCTTCTTCCAAATCAGCTAATAGTACTTTATAAATATTGTCCCTATTTGTTTTAGGCAAGTACAATGTTTCTGAACTAATGGGCTCGAATCGCGCAACAATATCACCAAAAGCTTTCAGCAAATCAGCATAGTAAATCGCTCTTAATGTAATAGCTTCTCCAAGCAGGTAACCCATGTCATTGCCAGGCTCCGGGTTTCCGTATAGACGGATACCCCTGATACACTGGTTTGCCCTTTCAATACCTGTATACATTTGTGCCCAGGCATTATTGGCGGTATTCATATTGGAATTATTTGGCTCTGCACTGTACGTAACTAGATCTGAATTGTCATTCGCAGAATTAGAAGAATTGTACCATTCTATGTCCGTGTTCATTCCATACCATGGTAAAAACCTGCCTCTGTATGAGTTGGTTTGTCCAAAAGGTTCTTTGATTCCATTTACAGCACCTCTTGTAAGGTCTACGCTTGAGAAAAGAACCGACTCATCCACGGTAGATTTAGCTGGAGCTTCCAGGTATTCCTCGCATGATGTCATCATGCAAAGAACCATCACAGTTGTTATGTATATTAATCTTTTCATTGTCATAATATTCTATGTTAAAAAGTAAGGTTTAATCCTACTGTTAATTGTCTGCTTCTTGGGTAAGCTGAATAATCAACACCCGGTGTTAAAGGAGTTCGTCTCCTTGTAGAAACTTCAGGATCAAATCCTGAATAATTAGTCCATATAAAAATATTGTATCCAGTAGCATAAAACCTTAAGCTGCTAATTCCTGCTCTGCTCACAATGGATTCAGGTAAAGTATAACCTATAGTCAAAGTATTTAAGCGAAGAAAAGATCCATCTTCCACAGCCCAGTCACTAAACACATATCTGTCCATATAAGGAGACCACATGCTTGTATTAGCATTTAATGCAGTTAATGCTGCAGGGTCTGTCACTAATTCTCCAGTGTTGAAGTCTACATTAGTCCAACGAGTACCTTCAGCCTGCATGGTAATCAAGTTTCTGTACTGGTTATTTTGATTTGATGTAGTGAATTCTATTTTATTGGCATTGTAAATATCATTTCCATAGCTGTAATTAAAGGCTGCAGTAACATCAAAACCATAAGCATAGCCATTTAAAACAAATCCACCAGTATGTTTAGGTAATGCATTCCCAATAATTTCCTGATCTTCCAGGGTTACAATTCCGTCACCATCTAAATCCTTTAATTTCATCATTCCTGGTATAGGAGTTAAAATTTCAGAATCAACAATACCTTCTTTTAGTGTATATTCTTCCGTAGCGGGATCGTAATTAAAATCAGACACTTCATATCTACCGTCATTCACATAGCCGAACATATCTCCAACTGGTCTACCTGTACTAATAAAGAAGTCATTATTAATTTGACTGGATGCCCAGTTAGTAGGACGACCGAAATCTTCTCTAAAGCCTAACGAAACCACTTGATTTCTATTAAAAGCCATGTTCATACTAAAATTAAATCCATAGTCTTCTTTATCTATTGCAATAACAGACAAGGAAGCCTCTAAACCTTTATTTTCAATTTCACCTAAATTTTGGTACTGTGCTGCATAACCTGATCCTTCCAGTGGAAATTCAATTAAGAGGTCTCTTGTGTTGTTCTGGTATGCTTCTAATGTACCATTTACCCTGCCCTGTAATAATCCAAAATCAACAGCAACGTTTCTTGTAAAAGTCGTTTCCCATTTCAAATCAGGATTTGCCAAAATGTTATCGGGAGCCCAAAAGCTATTCACATTATTAATCCATGAGGTTGTACCCGAACGGTAAGCCTGAACAGTTTGTCCTGTAGGGATATTATTATTACCTGCGATACCATAACTGGCTCTTATTTTCATCAGATCCAACCAGCTAGAAGTATTTACCATAAAATCTTCCTTGGATAAAATCCAACCTCCCGAAATTGACGGGAAATATCCCCAAACATTATCACCTAAAAACCTACTAGAAGCATCCGCTCTGTAAATACCTGTTAACAGATATTTTCCCTGGTAATCGTAGTTTACTCTGCTAAATAAAGAAACTAGCTTGTCATCAGGTGCGAGGAAGTTATCGGTCGAAAATGGTACACCTTGATTAGTAAGCTTAAAAGCTTGCTCTGAATTAAAGAGTCTTGGTAAAGCGTGAACTACAGAAGTTAGTTGATCTGACTCTGAGTAAAGTATTTCATGTCCCCCTAGAATCTTTATCGTATGCTCTCCCAATTTTAGGTCATAAGACAGTGTATTAGTGTTTCGAATCCTGGTTTCATTTCTGTTTCTTAAAATTACTGCTGGCTGCCCTTGATTTTCATTTGATGGAGCATTGTTTACATAGTAAGTGGTTAAGCCGTAGAACCTATTATCCGTTCTGTTATAATTATCTAAACCGAAATCAGTTCTAAACTGTAAATTATCAATTATTTTCCATGATAACCCAGTCCCTAAGTTGTAATTAGTTCTTGTTTGCACTCTATTATTATCTGCTACTGAAGTTAATGGATTAACTAAATCTCCCGCCAATAAATCATCTGTTACAGTAATATTTGCATTTAGACCATCAACAGGAATTGGCGCATAACCAATGCTATGTTTCAGGCGCGAATCTGCAGAAGAAACTTCATTTTGTTCATTGGCGCCTCCTCCGTTAATTTCAGTATCTGAATATCTTAAAGAAAAGAAAAGATCTACCTTATCATTAGGTTTATTATTCAATTTAAGGGTGATGTTATTCCTTACAAAATCAGAGCCTACCTGAATAGCTTTTTGATCGAATCGTGCAAAATTGACAGAGTAATTAAATTTTTCAGAACCACCTCTCACACTTAAATCATTACTGAAGATATTACCTGTTCTTCCATATACTTGTCGCTGCCAATCATTTGCTGGTAAACCCTCATAAAGATCTATATCCTGAAACAGCCCGAAATATTCTTCATAGGATTCAATTTCGCCCGGCTCCCTTGCATCTAACAATGCATATTCATATTGCCAACGGGTATAATCACCCGGATCAAGTACATCTAATGTTTTCGCTATTTTACTGGCAGCGAAAAAAGAATTATAACTTACTGTTAGTTTCCCGCTCTTACCACTTTTGGTTGTAATTATAATAACACCATTAGCACCTCTTGAACCGTAAATAGCAGTTGAAGAGGCATCTTTTAACACATCAATGCTTTCTATATCGGAAGGAGCAATATCCACTATACTCTGAACAGGGAAACCATCTACTATATATAAAGGATCACTGTCGGAAGTAAGTGATGTACCACCTCTTACGCGAATTCGTATTTCAGAATCTGGTGACCCTTCTGTGTTAGCAACCTGCACCCCGGCTAATCTACCAGTAATGGATTCCGCTACAGATGATACAGGAACTTTTCTAAGGGCGTCTCCATCTACAGAAGCAACTGATCCCGTGAGTTCTGATCTCTTCTGTGTACCGTAACCAACAACCACCACTTCGTTCAACTGAGAAATATCATCCACCAGTTCTACATTTAAGGATGACTGATTTCCCACCACTATAGATTTTGTTTTCATTCCAATAAATGAAAACACTAGAGTAGCTCCCGATTGCACTTCAATCTGAAATTCACCATTAATATTGGTGGTGGAACCATTACTAGTACCTTTTTCAATAAGTGTTACACCTGGTAACACCTCACCGGTATCGTCTTTGACTACTCCCGACACCACTTGAGATTGCGCATGTACATCCAAATTGACCATGAGTGTCAGTAAAATGATGCAAGCTAAGATCCAAATGTTCTTGCTGCGTTGTAATTTTTTAATCATAACAATTAGGTTTTAGCAGTTTAGTGTTTCAACAATTAATCAGTCTTATTAATAGGTACAAATTTGAGTGCTGCTAATAAATGATGACCTGCATTAATTGTATCCACTTTTTAAAATTTTAGCGCAAAAAATTCTAACAATTTTGTTAGCTACTTGCGCAAACGATTGCATTTTAAAAATAAAAATTTAATAATACAAACATTCAGACCTAATTTTTTGTGAAACAGCCTAAATACCGATAAAAAAGTTAATCAAGTTGTTAAATGACAACACATTGTTTTGTGTACAAATAAATTTAAGATATTGATTTTAAAAATATTTAACTCTATATTGCGCAAACGATTACGCATTTAATGGTATAAAACCATTTCCAAAATCAAATAAACAGGTTGCACTTTTACTAACTAAAGAGAGAACTGAGATTTTAAATGCTGAAGTGAATCGGGTTTAGTGTAAAAGATGTTTTTCTTTTACACATTAATATTGTGTAATGCGGTTTATCAATGTATTTCGACCTATTATTGATCTCCGTATTTAAAATACTTATATATATGACTGCGAAAGCGACCTTACAAGATATAGCTACAAAACTAAACACTACTACATCTACCGTATCACGTGCATTAAATGACAACCCACGGATTAGTAAGAGTATGAAAAAAGCAGTTTTAAAGGCAGCCAAAGAACTGAATTATCAGCCTAACAATATAGCTGCTGCCCTCAGGCGCGGTAAAAGCCACCTCATAGGGGTTTTAGTGCCTACAGCTGATAGGGCGTTTTTTGCCTCTGTAGTACGAGGAATAGAGGAAATCTCTAAAAAGCTGCATTATAAAGTGATCATTTGTCAGTCGTATGATGATTATGACGAAGAAGTTGAAACCATTAATGCATTAACCAATGCAAGGGTAGATGGTATCATCGTATCCATAAGTAAAAAAACCATTAATACGGATCATTTTCAAAAAGCAATAGATAAAGGAATTCCGATTGTGCTATTTGACAGGACCTCAGATAAATTAAATGTGAACCAGGTTATGATTGATGATTACCGGGGTGCTTATGATGTAGTATCTCACCTAATTGAACAAGGCTGCAGAAGAATAGCCCATTTTACCAGTCCGGTGAAAATCAGTATTTATAAAGAAAGGCTCAGAGGATATATTGATGCGTTGGAATACCATAACATCCCATTTGATGAATCACTCATTATTGAAAGTAATATGCAGTTGGAAGATGGGCGAACTAGCATGGAGAAACTGCTAGCCAGGAAAATTAAGATAGATGCAGTTTTTTCCTCCTCCGATTATGCTGCTATGGGCGCCATGCAGGTTTTAAAAGAAAAAAACATAAAAATACCGGATGATATAGCTTTAGCTGGCTTTGCAAATGAGCCATTCACTTCTTTCACGGACCCTACACTAACTACAGTAGACCAGAGGAGTTTGGACATGGGACATGCTACTGCAGAGTTATTTTTTAAACAATTAAAGGATTCCGAAAACGGAGCAGGAAAAGTACAGAAAATCATACTTCAGCCTAAACTCATCATCAGACAAACATCATTGAGAAATAAAAAAGTAAATAACCATGCAATTATTAAATAACAATACCATAGATAGCAGACCAGAATACCCCGTAAAAGTCCTACAGTTTGGAGAGGGTAATTTTTTACGTGGATTTGTAGATTGGGTAATAGACCACCTCAATACAGCAACTGATTTTAATGGCGGAATATGCGTAATCCAACCTATAAAAGAAGGAATGGTCAAAATGCTCAATGAGCAGAACGGGCTTTACCACGTATGGTTAAACGGGCTTAGCAAGGGAGAAAAAATAAATGATACAAGGTTGATTACATCCATCGTTGATGGCATTAATCCACATGATGATTACCATGCATATTTAAAGCTGGCTGAAAACGATCATCTTCGCTTCATATTTTCCAATACTACGGAATCGGGCATTGTATTCGAAAGCAGTGACACCTCAATTGATCAATTACCATCCGGGTTTCCTGGAAAAGTGACTGCCCTGCTCTACCATAGATTTAAGCATTTTAAAGGAGATAAAAATAAAGGATTAATCATTATTCCTTGTGAGCTGATAGATAAAAATGGGGCCACATTAAAAGCGACTATCTTACAATATGCAGATCACTTTAATTTACCTAAAGAATTTTCAGAATGGTTACACTCCGCCAACTATTTCTGCAATACATTGGTAGACAGAATTGTACCGGGATATCCGAAAGAATCAATTGAGCAAATTCAGGAAAAATTGGGTTATAAAGACAATTTAGTGGTAAAAGCAGAACCCTTTTATTTATGGATTATTGAGGGGGACGATATAGTAAAAGAAGAGTTCCCTACCGACAAACTGGACATGCAGGTAAAATTTGTGAAAGACCAAAGTCCGTATAGAACACGAAAAGTACGTATTTTGAATGGTGCTCATACTTCTATAGTCCACAGAGCATACCTTGAAGGCTTAAGAACTGTAGAAGAAGTGACCAAAGATCCTGCAATGAGCAAATTCCTGGAGCATATCATTTATGAAGAAATTATACCCACACTGGACTTGCCTAAAAGTGAACTAGAGGAATTTGCAAACGATGTACTGGAGCGCTTCAGAAATCCTTTTATTCGCCATGAACTTATTAGCATTACCTTAAATTCTATTTCAAAATTCAAAGTGAGGGTATTGCCATCCATTTTAGAGTATCATAACAGGTTTAATAAATGGCCAGCTCATTTAATGCAATCTTTTGCGGCCCTATTGGTGTTTTATAAAGGACAATGGAAAGGGGAAAGCATCAAATTGAATGACTCTGATGAAGTGATTAGCACCCTAAAAAGTGCATGGGAGAAAGATCAGTTTGACTTAGAAAGTATTTTATCGAATAAAAGCTTCTGGGATCAGGATTTGACCGAGTTAAATGGTTTTACAAAGCAGGTAAGGATCAATATTGAAGAGTTGTTGAAGAAGTAAAAGTGAGTTTAATCGGAGGCAAAAAGAAATCTCAGCTAGCAGTAATGCTGGCTGAGATTTGTGCTGTCCAGCAAACCTTAAATCTAAACATTTCAGTATATCTCAAAAAACCTAACCAAAAAAATCACTAGAAAATATAGTACGACAAAAAATATCCAAAAAACCACGAAATTAATCCTGTCATTTTTCTCATTGGTCATGGAATCCAATTTGTTTTTTTCGAACCCAGTAAGAGCCCACCTAATCCACCCCCCTAAATGTATAAAAAGTAGAAAGAAAGCCATATAATACTAGTTATTGCTTAGGTAGGTTTTAATGCTTATGCTACTCTACCTCATATTTAGTCAATTTGCTTCATAATGCCAATATTTATCAAATACAACCCCCATGACCTATATTGACGTGGTTCAGACAATCTTCAAATAACCAACCTGTGACTGGAGATAAGTCCATAAGCTTTATCTAAACATCTATTTCTTAGATTCAATACTTTTCCAACTCAGATGCCTTGCTTTATGAATAAAAATCGTCAAAGCTCACTTAAGCTTCATGTGTGTAATCAATATTACTGAACTTCTAAAGATAAGGATTTATTTTTGTGATTAATTGTTATTATTGGTTTCAAACTCGGCATTTCTTATTTAAAGCCTTCCTATTATTTGCTTGATTATGCCTTTAACAGATATCAGCAAAAAATGCAAGACCATCTAAAAACTACTTTCACCCCACTCTTCATCAAAAACAAATTCATGAAATGGCTTTCTAGCTCGTTCCTTTCTTTCTCTTGCCTCAAACTCAGACGGCACGTCTTCCTCTTCCAATTTATAGCCTAAAGCAACAGCAGAAACTATCTCGTAATCTTCAGGTATATTAAAATCATTCTGAATATTATCTCTGACTATACCAGCCATTTGATGTAGGTGCATGCCCATTGCAGTTGCCTGAGCGGACATATTACCCATGGCCAAGCCCAGGTCATGCCAGCTATGCAAATTTGGCTTCCCGTTCATTTCGAATGTTTTCTTAGCAAATGTAAGCATCAGAACCGGTGCATTTTGTGACCAGTTTTGATTGTGCTCATTTATGCCGTTCAGCACCTTTTGATAGACTTTTTGATTGGTTTTACGAGCTACCACAAAGCGCCAGGGTTGTTCATTAAAACAGGAGGCTGCCCAGCGTGTTGCTTCAAATAATTGCGTTAGCTGATCTTTGCTAACTTCTTTGTCGGAGAAGGCTACGGTGCTCCTTCTTTTTTTAAGTAAATCCAATTGTAATTGTGATAAGTTTTGTATTGAATCTGAGTTGTGAACTTTCATATTGATGCTTTTTGATCAATACGCAGAGGATAATTACATGTTGTTACATGGGTTAAGGAAAGGTCTCATTCTTTGATGTTGCTTTTAGTAAATCCTGGGTAAATCACACCTGCTTTTAATGCGGAGGCGGCAAATGAAAGCGCTACAGAAATAGCTTCATCTGTTATGTGCGGATGAGCTTCTAATATTTGTTCCCTGGTCTCCCCTAAAGACAATCTTTCCAGGATGGATTCAACTGTAATCCTGGTCCCAGAGATTACAGGCTTACCTTTCATTATTTTCGGATTTGATTCAATTCTTTCCATGTTGAGCAAATTTTTAGTTTAAATTTACAAAAAAATATCCTCTCCACAAGGTGCCAGATGGTCCTATTAAACTATGCAACCGTGCTTTTTCTCTTTTTTAAGCACACCTAGCTGTAAATGTGATAAGTTTTGTATTGAGTCTGTTAATTGCTTTTCCAAATGATGAAGATACGAATAGAACATTTACATGTTGCTACATGAATTATGTAAAGCTGATTTTTTGATTGCTCAACAAATAGGGAATCACTGGCGCTGATAATAAGGAGAAATATGAGGGCTAGTATTAATATGCCCGTTTGTGCTTATTTAAACCTGCGGTTTAAATGACAAGAATCCTGCCTGCGCAGAAATGACGTTCCACATTATTTCTCTATATCAATCTAACTAATTCTGGTTAGCGAAATGAAAAAAGCCACTCAGTTTCCCAAGTGGCTTTTCCCATTTTAAAATCTAAATCTTAATATTTAAGATCCACACATCTCACAGTTATCCGGATCATCCAGTGAGCATGCCATCTGAGCTGCTTTTAACGCTTTCAAGTCGTCATCTGCTGAAGATACCATATTGCTGTTCGTGTCCGGTTTAGGTGCTGGAGCAGTATTTCTTGGTTCAGACACTACTTTTGTTTCCGGCTTCGGCTCACCTAATTGTGATTTATCCACCGTAAACTGAATAGCACTTGTTGCCGCCTTAGACCTTAGATAATACATACCTGTTTTCAATCCTTTTTTCCAAGCATAGAAATGCAATGAAGTCAACTTGGCAAAATTAGGATCCTGCAAGAACACATTCATACTTTGCGACTGGCAAATATACGCTCCTCTGTCCGCAGCCATATCAATCACTGCTTTCTGAGAAATTTCCCAAACCGTTTTATATAGCTCTTTAATATGAGGCGGAATGCCTTCAATATTTTGAACCGAACCATTGGCTCCGATCAACTTATTCTTCATGCTGTCATTCCAAAGGCCCAATTGAATTAAATCGTGCATTAAATGCTTATTCACAATCACAAATTCGCCGGAAAGGGTTCTTCTTGAGTAAATATTTGAAGTATATGGCTCAAAACACTCATTATTCCCTAAAATCTGAGAAGTAGAGGCAGTTGGCATTGGAGCAACCAATAAAGAATTACGCACGCCATGTTTTTTCACTTCCTGCTTCAAATTAGTCCAATCCCATCTTTGTGTAGGCTCTACTCCCCACATATCAAACTGGAAAATACCTTTAGATACAGGAGAACCTTTATAGGTTGAGTAAGGCCCTTCCAATGCAGCTAAATCTTTTGAAGCAGTCATAGATGCAAAATAGATTGTCTCGAAAATCTCCTTATTTAAAGTTCTGGCTTCAGGAGAATCAAAAGGATAGCGCATTAAAATAAATGCATCCGCTAATCCCTGCACACCTAACCCTATTGGTCTGTGACGAATATTACTGTTCTCTGCTTCTTTAACAGGATAGTAATTCACATCAATCACCTTATTTAAGTTTTTGGTAGCTGTATATGTGATATCGTAAAGCTTCTCATGATCGAAACTGCTGTTTCCTTGCTCATCCTTTGTTACAAACATAGGTAATGCCAAAGAAGCGAGGTTACAAACTGCTACTTCATCTTTAGAAGTATACTCCATAATTTCAGTACATAAGTTAGATGACTTAATGGTACCTAAATTCTTCTGGTTAGATTTCTTATTAGCAGAATCTTTATACAACATGTAAGGTGTACCCGTTTCAATCTGAGATTCCAGTACCTCAAACCACAAGTCCTGCGCTTTCACTGTCTTTCTTCCTCTACCTTCACGCTCATATTTTTCGTACAGCTTTTCGAATTCCTCGCCATAGCAATCAGCCAGGCCTGGTGCTTCATTAGGGCAGAATAAAGTCCAGTCTGCATCAGCCTCTACCCTTTTCATGAATAAATCAGAAATCCAAAGTGCGTAAAACAAATCTCTTGCACGCATTTCCTCTTTTCCGTGATTCTTTTTCAAGTCCAGAAAAGCAAAAATATCAGCATGCCAAGGTTCTAGGTAGATAGCAAAACTACCTTTTCTCTTTCCACCACCCTGATCTACGTAGCGAGCTGTCATATCAAAGTTTCTCAACATCGGTACAATTCCATTGGAAACACCACCGGTACCTTTAATATAGGATCCCGTGGCTCGTACATTGTGAATGCTTAGACCGATACCGCCTGCTGATTGTGAAATCTTAGCCGTTTGCTTTAAAGTATCATAAATTCCGTCAATGCTATCATCCTGAATTGTTAGCAAGAAACAAGATGACAACTGCGGTTTAGGGGTTCCCGCGTTAAATAAAGTTGGAGTAGCATGGGTAAACCATTTCTCCGACATCAAATTATATGTTTTTAGAGCAGACTCAATATCTTCACCGTGAATACCGATAGCCACACGCATTAACATATGCTGTGGTCTTTCCACAATCTTGGCATCCACCTTCATCAGGTAGGATCTTTCTAAAGTTTTGAAACCGAAATAATCATAACCAAAATCACGGTCGTAAATAATTGCAGAATCTAATTGCGCTGCATGTTTTTTGACGATTCCATAAGTCTCTTTTGAGAGCAATGGTGCATTTTGTTCAGTTTTAGCATCCACATAGGTATAAAGTCTCTTCATTGTGCTTGAAAAGGACTTACTTGTGTTTTTATGCAAATTAGAAATAGCTATCCTTGCGGCCAATTTTGCATAATCAGGATGCTTTACTGTCATTGAAGCTGCTGTTTCAGCGGCCAGATTATCCAGTTCCTGCGTGCTTACTCCATCATAAATACCATTAATTACTTTTCTGGCTACATCAATGGGCTGAATGTAGTTCATATCCAACCCGTAACACAATTTTTCAATCCTGGCGGTGATTTTATCAAATTTAACGGATTCCCTTCTTCCGTCTCTTTTTATTACTAACATACTCTACTATCGGTTATTCGGTTCTTTAAAATATACTGTGTTATTGAACAGCTTCCTGTCCTAAAAATATTTCCTCTTGATAAAAGGAAATTGAGTCCGGCAGCTGATGCTGCAGGAGCTTAAAAATCCTCGTCTAAGGAGAATCTTGCCTGGTTGTCGTCATCTTTTTTCATTACACCGGCTTTCTGGTAATCTCCAACTCTTTTCTCAAAGAAATTGGTTTTACCTTGTAATGATATCATTTCCATGAAGTCGAAGGGATTGGTTGCATTATAAAGTTTAGGACACTCAAGCTCAGATAATAATCTATCTGCTACAAATTCTATATACTGACACATTAATTCAGCATTCATACCAATTAGTTTCACCGGCAGTGAATCTGTCACAAATTCCTGTTCAATACGAACTGCATCAGCAATAATGTCGATGATGGTTTGCTTTGGTAATTTATTTTTCAAATGGCTATTGTAAAGCAAACAGGCAAAATCGCAATGTAAGCCTTCATCTCGTGAGATTAATTCATTAGAGAAAGTAAGACCTGGCATTAAACCTCTCTTCTTTAACCAGAAAATAGAACAAAAACTACCTGAGAAAAAGATACCTTCTACAGCTGCAAAAGCAATCAATCTTTCTGCATAATTGCCTTCATCTATCCAACGCAAAGCCCAGTCTGCTTTTTTCTTAACGCAGTCCATTGTATCAATGGCATTGAAAAGCATACTCTTTTCTTTGTTGTCTTTCACATAAGTATCTATCAATAAAGAGTAAGTTTCAGAATGCACATTTTCCATGGCAATTTGGAATCCGTAGAAAAATTTAGCTTCTGTGTATTGCACTTCTGCAACAAAGTTTTCTGCAAGGTTTTCATTTACTATACCATCACTGGCAGCAAAGAAGGCCAATACATGCTTAATAAAGTGTCTTTCATTATCAGTCAAGTTATCCCAATCCTTTTGGTCCTGACTTAAATCAATTTCTTCTGCAGTCCAGAAACTCGCCTCAGCCTTCTTGTAATACTCCCATATATCTGCATGTTGAATTGGGAATAAAACAAATCTGTCTTTGTTTTCCTGTAAAATAGGTTCGTCCAAATGTTCTGCTACATCACTCATCTTTATTAATTTTTAATGTTTTTAAAATAGTACTGCGAAAAAGGGAGCATATTTAAATTAATTATTTCTGTATAAGGTAGATACAAAAATTACAGGCTGTAATACACTCAGAATACTCCCCTTTTCTATTCTTGTGCTTACAAATATTGCCAATGAAGTCGGTAAATCAAAAGGTGAAAAGTTACAGACAAAAGTCTGTGGATAAGTCTATACAGAACTGATAAACAGAATCTTACCAGTCTTTATTTCAATTGTACTTATGGGTTTTTATGACGTGTGAGGTGATCAAAAAAATATTGGAAAGTTTTCCACAAGCACAAGCGAAATGAATTGTTTAAAATGATTAATATTTATAAATATTACATGGCTAATTGTTATACAATAGCCTGTCTTTTAAATCGTCTGGCATGTATTCGATATGAGGTTCGTTCAGGTTAAGAAAATAATTTGCAGGCCCATAGTAGGTATTTCCAGTAACAGGATCTTCAAACTTTCTGTAGATTCCTTTTTTCATTTTATTAGATAATGCAGCTGATACAGAGCTTCTTACCTTTGACTTATTTAAATCAGGTTCTTTCTCTATGATAAAATCTACTACTTCCATTGTACGCACCAATTTGCGCTTAAAATCAATGAAATAGGCAATTTTCTTCGTCCAGGGCCATTGATCATGATAGGTATTGGTTTTTTGATGCATCAGGTTTTGTGCCTCATTGTCCTGGAAAAGTGGTAGGTTAAGCAGAGAGTCCAAATGAACATCAATTTCGTTAATTTCTGATTTAAATTGATTAATTTTGAGTAACAGGTTCTGCTTTTTTTCTTTCAATGCCTTTACATAGAGATCAGTGTATTTCTCAGGAATATTGACTTTCATAATGTATCAATTTTGGACAATGTAATCAATACAAAGTAAAGTAAAACAAGCAACTAAAGCAAGCAACTGAAGCACAGATTATTCATTAACGTTGATAATTTGATATAAATTCGCTTATATCGCTTCACTTTTATTCAAAAGCAAGCAATTTGCTAATCGCTTAAGGAATGTGAAGAAGATGCAGTGCACATTTATTTACTATGAACTTAATAATTTTTGCAACTATTAATAAAATTCCTATCTTTGCATTCCTTTTGAGGAATATCACAAATAATTTAATCATTATTTCATGTACGCAATAGTAGACATAGCAGGAAAGCAGTTCAAAGTAACACAAGACCAGTACGTTTACGCTCCATTAATGGAGGGTGAAGATGGCGCTTCCGTAGAGTTCGACAGAGTATTGTTGTTTGACAACGCAGGAAAAGTTGAAGTAGGTGCACCCCTAATCAAAGGTGCAACAGTATCAGGAAAAATTCTTGGTCATGTAAAAGGCGATAAAGTAATCGTTTTCAAAAAGAAAAGAAGAAAAGGTTACAAGAAGAGAAATGGACACCGTCAGGATTTTACTAAAATCTTAATTGAAGGTATTTCCGTAAACGGTACTAAAAGTACTTCAAGCAAAAAAGAAACCAAATCTTCTTCTAAGAAAGATGATTTGACTGAGATTAATGGTATTGGCCCGGTTTACAGTGAAAAATTAAACGAGATCGGCTTTACTACTTTTGAGCAAATTGCAAAATTAACCGCAGCGGATAAGAAAAAGATAGCTGAGATTGACGGTTTAACTGAGGAAGTTATTGAAACTGACGAGTGGGTAAAACAAGCGAAAGCACTTTTAAAATAAAAATATTAATTAATTAAAACATTTTAAAACATGGCACACAAAAAAGGAGCCGGTAGTTCCAAAAACGGAAGAGAATCGGAAAGTAAGAGATTGGGTGTTAAAATCTATGGTGGCCAAGCAGCTATCGCGGGCAATATTATTGTTCGTCAGCGAGGAACCGCACATCACCCGGGAGAAAACGTAGGAATTGGTAAAGACCACACTTTGTTTGCTTTAACAAATGGAGTTGTTCAATTCAAAAAAGGTAGAAAAGACAGATCTTATGTGTCTGTTGATCCTGTAGAGTAGTAATTACTTTCATAAAAGAAATCGAAAGCCTGTTTACATTTGTAGACAGGCTTTTTTTTTGATCATTAAAAGCACTAAGTATGCGACAACTTTTTCGAGCATTCGAAAATTCTTCCTATAGCTTACTACGAATTATAAAAGCTAAACAAAAAGCACTACTCATAATTCAAAGCGGACTAAAAAAGGGAAAGATTAGTCAAAAGATTGTTACTTAAGAACGATTTAAAAAAATTCACTCCTACACTATACAATTGTAAATAAAAGAAAGAATATTTCTTGCTTAATGTAATTTTCCCTATAATCGTTTGACTTTAACTATTTACCACTATTTAAAACCAAAAAACTATGGAAAATCCAGCATTACAGAACAACGCAACAATATCAACAAAAGATTGGCTTATTACTCTTATTATTGCAGCTATACCACTTGTAGGATTTATTATGCTATTCGTGTGGGCGTTTGGTTCAGACACTAATCCTAATAAAGCTAATTGGGCAAAAGCAGGGTTACTTTTGATCGCAATAACAATTGCATTGAGTATTGTCTTCCTTATTATTTTTGGTGCAGGATTATTCGCTATATTTAGCGGAGCTAATGCTTATTGAAAAAAGAAGCCGCTGCAGAAAACTGCAGCGGCTTGATTATTATTAAAAGCTTAAAATGTCTCTATTATATCTCTTCACCCTGTTATTTGAGATAATAACTTAAGGAAAAATTATTCTACTACTTACAATTCTTCTTCCACTCCTTTTTATAGCTAGAGTCGAAATTTTTGGCTTCTTCAAGGTAAATGCAAGCATCAAAAGGCCTCTCCAATTTGACAAGACACTGATAAATTAGGTAATGTATTTCTGCATTTTGGTAGTTCCCGTTACTTAAAGCAATTTTATAATACTTTAAAGCAGAATTGTACTCTCCATTTAGAAAATACTCTTTCCCTACTTCTATGCTCTCAAATTCATCACTGCTAAAATGCTCGAATAAATAATTATCCAGATTGAGAATATCGTATTGTAAACCGATTGACTGTGGTCCAATTCTAACAGCTATCAGGTGGCAATCATCTTCACTACGTTGCTCCTGTGGATCTATCTTAAATAATTTTGGTGGAGTGTTCATTACGAGATTTACAGCCACACTGTCTTCCTGCATTGTTACATGCTGTAAAAAGCTGATACTCTCTCTTTCAACATCTCCTTTCTCATCAATTTCAATGACCAAAATGACATATTCATTGAAATTTTCAACCCAGAACTTCTTTAATTTTTCTGGTATAAAAGGATTACAGTTGGCAGAGGATTCTATACTGTCGGTATGTTGTCCTTTCAATTCCACCGCTACATATAAAAAAAGTAGTATAGTAAAATATCTCATCATGATATTAATTGAAATGAAAGAGCGTATCCGTAATTTCCTCTCATTACGATAAATTAAAGTTATCTTTTAATTCAAATACCTATCTAAATAATTGATGTAATTATTCATCAATAATAAATAACTCGGATAATTATACGCTACACCATGGGCTCCAGGAGGAAAAATCTTTAAGTCATGGTCTTTTCCATTATCTATTAAAGCTTTTACCAACTGAAATGTATTTTGCACATGTACATTTTCATCCATCGTACTATGAGCAATAAACATATGTCCATCCAGATTTTTCGCATAAGTTGTAGGTGCTGAGCTCACATAACCTTCCTCATTATCATTTAGCAAGCCCATATATCGCTCGGCATAGATACTATCATATAATCTCCAGTCAGTAACCGGAGCACCAACTAATGCTACTTTAAATACATCAGGATGATTTAAAATAGCAAAACTTGACATATAGCCACCATAACTATGTCCTCTAATAGCAATTTTATCAGCCGCCACATACCCTTGATCAATCATGTGCTTAGTAGCGTCTACGAAATCTTCTCCTTCCGCATGCCCCAGGTTTTTATACACTATTTTTTCAAATTCGCGGCCATAGCCACCGCCTCCTCTATTATTTACCTGCAGAACTACATACCCATTATGTGCCAAATACTGATGCCATGCACTTACACCCCACTGATTATAAACAGATTGAGCACCCGGCCCGCCATATACATCTAAAACCATTGGGTATTTCTTTCCTGACTCAAAACCAACTGGTTTGTAAATAGCAATATCAATTTTATCTCCATGTCTGTTGGTGAATTGGGAAAGTTCAGGCATTACGAAATTAACGTTACCCAATGCGTCTTTAACAGCTGCATTGTCCTCAATGGATTTTACTAATTTTCCATTTGTTTCCCTCAATTCTACTATGGTGGGAGTATCTACATTTGAAAAGCGATCTATATAATAAGTGGCTTCAGGAGCCATGTCAATGTTGTGCTTTCCTTTTTGCTCAGTTAGTTTCTTCTTCCCTTTTCCGTTAAAGTTAACTACATATAGTTGACGTTCGACTGGGGAATCCTCTGTGGAGCTGTAATATATCTTCTTCTTTTTGCTATCAACAGCGTAAACATAGACAACTTCCCAACTACCTTCAGTGACTTGATTAAGAAGTTTACCATTATAATCATATCGGTATAAATGGGCATATCCGTCTTGATCAGTAATCCAGAAAAACTCTTCAGTATCCTTCGGGAAGAACATGTAGTGCATAATTCCTGCAAAGAAATCGAAGACATCAATCCATGCATCAGAGCTCTCCTCCAAGATTAGATTAGCAGCACCGCTTTTAGCGTCTGCCATGTATAATTTCATTTCCGTTTGCGCTCTGTTCATTTGCATAACTGCCAATTTCGCCTTTTTTGCAGTCCAGTAAATTCGTGGAATATAGCCCTCGTTTAAAGGGACCTGCATCCACTCTTTCGATTTTTCAGCAATGTTAACCACTCCAATTTTCACAGTTGGGTTTACATCACCAACCTGGGGGTAAGGCAACTCAATCCACTCCTTTTGCACGCCTTGGTAATCCGTCATTTGGAAGATGGGCACATCACGTTCATCAGATTGCCAGAAAGCAATGTATTCGCTATCGTGCGACCATTCCCAGGCCTGAGCAAGTCCAAACTCCTCTTCATAAGCCCATCCAAATCTACCGTTATAAAAGCCGTCTTCAGCATCATCCGTTAACTGTGTTTCTTCTTTCGAAGCTAAATCAAACACAAATAAATTTCCTTCCCTTTCATACCCTACCTTTTTACCATTTGGAGATAACTCAGCAGTCTGGGCGTCCTGGGCTACTAAGCTCAGTGTTTTGTCAGCTATAGAATAATAGTAATAGTCTGAAATACCTGACCTGCGCCATACCGGACGAAAATTAGCTTGAAAAAGTAAGTACTGTGAATCATCCGACCATTGAAAAGAAACATATTGAAATACTTCTTCTGAGTTAGGAATGGTTAATCCTTTGGTACTAAAAATGACTTTTTCTGTATCTGACTTGGGGTTATAGGTTTTAATGATCTGTTCCCCCTCACTGTTGGTTTCTGTAAAAGAATAAGCATCACCATTATTTATCCAATTAACGTTGGACGGGCCGTTTTTACCATACAAAGGTCTTAGGCCTCCCATGGCCTCCTCAAAGGATTTAAAACTTTGCTTCTCCTGACTATAGCCAGTAAAACCTATAATTAACAGCAACAAACACAACTGCCACTTATTTTTATTTCGCATAATTCTTATATTTTAGGTGTATAATATTCTCGTTGAAAGATAATAAAAGATTCGATTTTTTCTTCAAACTTGCTAATGATCCCTTTATAAAGTGAATAAAGTTGGCTTGATTCCCTTAGAACAAACTGAAGGTTGCTAATTGATCAATAAAATGCGGAACGACACCTGGCCATAAAACAATAGTGAAAACAACGCCAAAAAGCGCACCAAACATATGCGCATCATGATTGATATTATCAGCCATTCTCCTGCCCTGATAGTATGAATAAATCAGGTAGATTGCGGCAAAAATAAAGCCAGGCAAGCATAAGATAAAATACAAACAAAGCTCATTCATAGGACTAAATAAAATACTACTAAAAACAACTGCTGAGACCGCACCTGAAGCACCTAACGAATTGTAATGTGGAACATCTTTGTACTTAATTAAAGTAGGAATATCAGAAATAACAATTGCTGCCAGATACATGCCTATATATAACAGAGTACCATACTCAGAAATCATATTGAAGTAGGCCTCCACAGTAGCTCCAAAGAAGTAAAGGGTTAGCATATTCAAAATCAAATGCATATAATCCGCATGTAAAAAGCCAGACGTTAACATTCTGTAATACTGCTTTCCGTGCACAATCTGGTACGGATTCATCAGAAATGCATATTTCCTGCTGCTATCATTAAAAGTAATTAAAGAAATTACTGAAGTTACGATGATGATGATTAAGGTGGTATCTATTGCCATTATTGCTCTCTTTTGATCAGATATTGAAAGAATTCTGAAAGTAGGTTTTTCTTTTCATTACTAGCTTGCAAATCTTCCAAGTTCTGAAAGCCTAATTCAAAATACTCGTTCATTTTTGATTCTGCTAATTCTTTAATTCCAATATTCTGATATATTTCCTTCACTGCCTTCACTTTTTCTTGCTTATCGAATTGTGTCTGGTTAATCCAAAAATTAAGTTTTTCCTTATCTTCACCACGCACTAATTCTAAAGCTTTGATCAGTAAATAAGTCTTTTTATTGGAGATAATATCCCCGCCAACTTGTTTGCCAAACTTGGACTGATCCGCATAAACATCTAATAAATCATCCATTAACTGAAATCCAAGACCCACATTGACTCCCATTTGATAGAGCATATCCGTTTCGTTTTCCTCTGCATTTGCCAAAATCCCTCCGTATTCCAAGCTGAACCCTAGTAAAACAGCGGTCTTCTGCCTAATCATATCAATATAGGCTCCTTCTGATACCGTTAGTTGTTGCTCAAAATTCATATCATGCTGTTGACCCTCACATACTTCTGCGGCACATTTATTGAATTTTTTTAGTACTAAGGCTAGCTTATCGGGTGGACAATATTCCAATAATTGATCATAAGCCCGAACCAGCATTACATCACCAGAAAGAATAGCAACCGGCGCATTCCACTTTTCATGTACCGTAGCTTGTCCTCTTCTTAAAGGAGCTTCGTCCATAATATCGTCATGCATCAATGTGAAATTATGGAAAATTTCTACCGCTAGAGCTGCATTGAAGGTATTTTCTTCAGCTTTTTGATACAATTCATAAGCTAATACAGTTAATAATGGCCTCATTCTTTTACCACCAATCGCCATTAGGTAGGCTATAGGCTCATATAACTCAATGGGCTTTTCACCATAGTTAAGTTTCTCAATTTGCTGAGTAATTTTTCCTATAGTAATTTTAATTTCTTTATTCATATCAAATATTGGAAACCTAAAGATAAGTGCTTTCTCCAAAGTGAAGAAACACTTATGATTTATTTATATAATTGGTAAAATTTAACAAGACATGATTCGTATTTTGATTTTTTTTCAATTTTATTAGCTATTATTTCAATTCTGGAATTTACCTAAAAACCAACTATAATAACACACGCAAACGTTTGTATAATACCCTTTCTTCTGCTAGCAGATTTATCACAAAATATTATTCTACAGCTGAAATTTGGACGCTTTTATACTGCGGTTAATTTCTTGAAAAAGCTTAAACAACACTTGCCAAAGAGCGTAGACCTAAGTAGTTTTGCACAATGATTAGTAAATAATAATCATTATTAACTGGTAAAATAACTAGATGATTTCATTAATTGACATTAAGGAAAAATTAGCAGCGGCAGGTTTAAAAGTAACACATCAAAGGTTGGTTATTTATGATGCGCTTATAAGAAATTTGAGCCATCCTACTGCTGAGATTATTTATGAAGAGATCAAAAATGATAATCCTTCAGTTTCCTTGGGAACGGTGCACAAAACGATGGAGACTTTCGTTAAGGCGCAATTAATAAGGAAAGTTTCTTCCGTAGATCATCTTAAAAGATTTGATGCAAATTTAAGTAAGCATAATCATATTTACCTAGAAAATACGAAGGAGATAATTGACTATGAGGATGATGATTTGCAACAATTGATAATCAACTATTTAAAAAGCAAAAAATTAATAAACATTGAACTAGCAGACGTTCAATTACAAATAAATGCCAACAAAATTAATACAAAGTTGGCAGTTTCAATTAAGTAAAATTTAAACCGTAAATAATAATTTATATGTCTTTAGTAGGAAAAAAAGCCCCAATTTTTAACACAGCAGCTGTAATTAATGGAGAAGAAATAGTAGAAAATTTCTCTTTAGAGCAGTATGTAGGATCAAAAGAAGTTATTTTCTTCTTTTATCCTAAGGATTTTACTTTTGTATGTCCTACAGAAATTATCGCTTTTCAGGAAAAATTAGCTGAATTCGAAAAAAGAGGTGTTGCCGTTGTAGGTGCATCATGTGATACTGAAGAAACCCACTTAGCCTGGTTATCTACTCCTCAGGACAATGGTGGTATTGAAGGTGTTATCTACCCATTAGTTGCAGATTCATCTAAAACTGTAGCTAATAACTTTGGTGTACTTGCAGGTGACTGGAACTACAATGAAGAAGGAGATCTAATTTTTGAAGGACAACCTGTAGCTTACAGGGGTACATTCTTCATTGATAAAGAAGGTATAGTTCGACATGAAACAATCAATGATTTACCGTTAGGTAGAAACATTGATGAAATGCTTAGAATTGTAGATGCATGGCACCATGTTGAGAAATTTGGTGAAGTTTGCCCTGCAAACTGGGAAGAGGGTAAAGATGCAATGCAGGCAACTAAAGAAGGCGTTTCTTCTTACCTTTCAAGCAAAAAATAATAACTTATTTAATAGTATAATTATTTTAATTTATAAAATCCTGCCAATTAAATTGGCAGGATTTTTTTGTTCACAACCCTACTCCATTTATTTAATGGACTGATATTTTCAGAGCAATAAAATTCGAGTTAATTTTACGCAATGGGAAAAATTTTTTATCGGCTTGGTATTTATCTACTGCAAGTATTTTTAAAAATACATGCGCTCTTCAATGAAAAATCGAAGCAAGCTGTTCAGGGTCGTAAGAACTTATTCCCAAGTTTACAAAACAGACTAAAAAACAGTGAACAGCCACTAGTTTGGTTTCATTGTGCATCATTGGGCGAGTTTGAACAGGGTCGACCCCTTATTGAATCCTTTAAAAAACAATTTCCTGATTATTTCATCCTTCTGACATTTTTTTCTCCCTCTGGGTACGAGAATAAAAAGGATTATGAATATGCTGATTATATCACCTACATGCCTTTCGATACTTCCACGAACGCCAAGCGATTTGTAGAAATCACCCAACCGAAAATTGCATTTTTTGTGAAATATGAATTCTGGTATTTTCATTTAAAGGCATTAAGCGATGCCCAATGCTTTACTTATTCCACTTCTGCCATTTTTAGAAGTGAACAGATATTTTTTAAGCCTTATGGTGGCTTTTACCGGAAAATATTGAAAGAAATTGATTACTTTTTTGTTCAAAACGAGCACTCGAAGGCCTTGTTGAAAGGGATTAATATTAATAATGTGACAATTACAGGTGACACACGTTTCGATAGGGTAAATGCCATAGTAAATACTATTGCGCCGCAGGAACCTTTCACAAGCTTTGCTAAGTCTGCCCCGCTTTTGATTGGGGGTAGTACCTGGGAGCCGGATATTAAAACAATTGCACCTTTTTTACAAGAAAATAAGGACTGGAAAGCTATTATTGCTCCGCACAATATTAACGAGCAAAGCATTCAGCTACATGAGGAGCATTTGAATATAGAAACGATCAGGTTCAGTCAAATTTCAGGACGAATTCCAGATCATATCAGGGTAGTCATTATGGATAATATGGGCATGCTGTCTCAGTTATATCAATACGGTGACCTGGCTTTTATAGGGGGCGCTTTTGGTACCGGATTACATAATACTTTAGAAGCTGCCTGCTTTGGCTTACCTATATTTTTTGGTAATAAAAACTATCAGAAATTTAATGAGGCCATACAATTACTTGAGATTGGTGCTGCCAGATTAGTAAATAACTCTGAAGATTTTAAGGATCAATTAAAAAAGATTCTAACGAATGATGAGCTATCCGTAATGTCGGAAAAAGCTGACAAGTTTGTGCAAAGTAATTTAGGCGCTACCCAAAAGATCATGGAAAGTATTAGCCCTATTATATACCAAATAGCTAAGCAATGAAAGGAAGAGTATTTAAATCAACAGGCTCGTGGTATACTGTTAAAATTGATGATAAGTATATTGAGTGCCGTCTGAGAGGCAAGCTCCGCTTAGATGATGAGAAAGTAACAAATCCTGTTACAGTTGGCGATTGGGTAAGTATTACTATGGATAATGAAACGGAGGGTATTATACATGAGGTCTTACCAAGAGAAAACTATATTATCCGAAAATCCACTCGTAAAAAAAAGCATAGTCACCGGCTGGCTGCCAATATTGATCAAGCGGTGTTGGTAGTAACTTTAGTGGCTCCACGAACCAGTTTGGGTTTTATTGACCGTTTCCTGGTTGCTTGTGAATCTTTCAGAATTCCTGCAGTACTGGCTTTTAATAAATCTGATTTACTGGACGAAGAAAGTTTAAAGTATTATGAAGAGCTAAAATTTGATTACCAGGAATTAGGGTATAAAACTCTTCTGCTCTCGGCAGAAACAGAAAATGGTATAGACGTTCTAAAAGAGGAGCTGAAAGGTAAAACCAGCTTATTCTCAGGACATTCCGGGGTGGGGAAATCTACTATTTTAAATCTGCTATCACCTAAAATCACTCAAAGGACTGCTGAAATCTCTGAAGCGGTTGGAAAGGGTATCCACACCACAACATTTGCTGAAATGTTTGAAATTTGGGAAAACACTTTTGTCATTGACACCCCAGGAATTAAAGAACTGGGCTTGTGGAATATTAAAGATGAGGAATTATGCCATTATTTTCCAGAAATGCGCAATTATATTGGTCAATGTAAGTTTTACAATTGCACACATATTCATGAGCCCGGCTGTGCTTTTCGCGAAGCAATGGAAGAAGGAAAAATTGCCCCATTTCGCTATGAAAACTATCTAAGCATGCTCAAAGATGATGACAATAGAAGGTGAAATTCTTTCTTTGAATCAAGAAGCCTCGAAATAACTCCTAAACGAAAAACCTATTCATTTACAAAAGTATTTTACTTTTAGGTAATTTTAGTTAATTTAGTTTTTTACAAGAAGCTAACTTACAACCAAACCCCTGATGGAAAACAAAGTTTGTATACAATGTAATGATCCCATACAAGGTAGATCAGACAAAAAGTTTTGTGATGACTACTGCAGAAATGCCTACAATAATGGCACAAAAAGAGAAGCTAATAATAGTATCAGAAACATCACCAATGCACTGCGGAAAAATAGAAATATTCTGGAAACATTGCTTAAGAAAAATGAAGATACAGGCAAAGCGCCACGAGAGCGTTTACTTTCTGCAGGATTTAACTTTAAATATCAGACACATACTTACACTAATAAGAATGGTGATACTTATATCTATTGCTTCGATTTAGGCTATTTAGCGTTAGACAATGATTGGTTCTTAATTGTAAGAAAAAAAGAACCGGCACTGGTAGTTTAACTACAGATCATTCAAAGAATAAGAGGCAGTAATTAAAACTATTCTGGTTTCCCTTTTACTTGCAAAAGTTTGCCTGAAATCTGGCCCAAAATTTTCTCCTCTAAAGTTTCGCGTATCAAAAACATCCCGGAAACTCGCACTGATGTTTAGCTTTTTGTCTAAAAAGTAGCGCTGCAAACTGGCATCGAGATAATACCTGGCTAAATCACGGCCCTGAGCTTCTATTTCCGGAGCAAAATAGTTTCCCGTTAATTGTAGGTTAATGGACAATGGCAGACTGATATCCGTAGTTAACTTTGCATACCATGAAAGACCTCGATTAGTAAAACTATCGTCCAAATTAGTACCATCAATTCTGGATTCAAAGATCGAATAACTCGCATTCACATTCCACCAATCAGTAATTTGGGTGGTATTAATTAGCTCAACTCCATAGAAATTAGCAGTATTAAGGTTTTGTGGACCTCTAAATGAAATATCATCCTCCACTCTTACAATCCAATCCACCTGATTTCTTACTCTTCTATAGAAAGCATTGGTGGTTAAAGTAATTCTACCACCCTGGTACATATGCCCTAGTTCGAACGAATTAATAAATTCAGGCTGGAGGTTGGGCTCACCTACCCTCACATTTAAAGAATCTGCAAAATCAGGAAAGGGATTTAACCTCCACGCACTTGGGCGATCAATTCTTCTTGAATAGGTTGTTTTTAAGATATTTTTATCATTTAAAAAGTAGGCCAATTGCACACTTGGAAAAAGGTTAAGGTATTGCTGATCGTTGGATAAATCTTCTTCAGCAACTAAAGAAGTATTCACATTAGATAATTCATTTTCCAATATTGTTTGTTCTGCTCTTAAGCCTATTGCATAGTTAAATTTTGACAGGCTATCGGAAAAAATAGCATACAAAGAATGAATTTGGTCCTGATAAGTAAAACTATTACTAATACTGTCATAAGGATTAATTTGTCCTGTTGCGGGATCAATTAGTCCATAGATGTAATCATTATTAAAATTTCTGAATATTGACTTATAACCTGCTTCTAATAATCCATCTAAAGCAGGAGTAGCATAATCAACTTGCAAAACCGATGTATTCCTGAACTCATCTGTTGTACTACCCTCAACTCTGTCAGGATCTCCTTCAGCTACTAAAGTATTATTATAAATATCAATATTTTGATCTTCCACCTGATCTCTGATGGAAATACTGGCTGAAGCCCTGAAAAATTTGTCTTCATCATCAAAATCTCTTTCATAGATTAGCGCATTATCATAGGTATAATTTTTTTCAGTTTCAGTATTGTCCCGCACATAAGACGTTAAAAACTCTTCATTATCTAAATTTTGTATAAAAGCGCTGCTCGACTGAAAATCGTTTTCATCTTCAGTATTAAAAACACCTTCAAAACTTATTTTATTCTTTCCCCAAAAGTAATCACCCCCATAATTTACGGTATGTTCCAGATCCTTATTTCGGCTGTCTTGTTCCTGACGTTGAAACCTATTTTCGCCATCGATAGAGCTTGTTCTTTCAGTTTCTCTACTACCTACCCTTGGCCACTGTCTAAAACTGTATCCTCCATAGACTGCATATTTAGCAGTTCGTTGAGAGAGATTTAAACTGGCATTAGTCCTCATCCGAGTTCCCATGGTAAGTTCTGCACGGGCTTTGCTACCTAACTCTTCTCCTCGTTTTAATATGATATTAATCACACCACCATCAGAGGATGCATCATACTTGGCATTTGGATTGTTAATAATTTCAACGGTTTCTATAGCACTGGCCGGGATTTGCTCTAAATCAGATGCTAAAGCTGAATTTCTTCCATCTATTAATACGTTGGTACTTCCGCTACCCCTCAATGAGATACTTCCGTCATCAGCAACATTGACTGAAGGTGTATTTCTTAATACATCCAACAGCGTACCACCTACATTCGCGATGGTTTGGTCAGGATTAATTTGCATACCTTCCATGGTGGCCATAATAGGTTTTTTCACTTCATTACCTTCTACAGTAACCTCTTCCATTACCTCAGCTGATTCAGATACTTTAATTTTCCCAAGGTTTATATCTTGATTCTTCACTCTGATTTTCTTCGAGAAATCTTTATATCCCACAAAAACTATAGTGAAAGAATACTTGCCGGGCGTTAATTGAACGGAAAAAGCACCCTGTTCGTCCGTTGTACTCCCCGTGATGATGTTGTCTGAGCCTCTTTCATAAAAAGCTACTTGCGCAAAAGGAAGTGCTTTTCCGGACTCTTTATTGATTACCGTACCATTTACTGACACTTTTTGTCCATAACTTATGAAAGAGAAGAATAAAAGAAAGGGGATAAATAAAAGATATTTCATTTCTTAGTTTTTAATTAGAGAATTATCAACCAAGCAAAAGGTAAACAACTGATGTGTATACCGGGAATAAAAAGCGAATTCTATAGCTTAATTGATATAGTGAAGGCTATAAACCTATACTTATATACTAATAAAACGAATAATTGTTTAATTAACGCTTAATTTAACGTGTTAAAATGCTTGCGACACATTTCAACTCTATAGCTATTGGGGTTGGCAATGCATTTACCTCTACTGTGGTTCTACAAGGTTGAATCTCTTTAAAATATTCAGCATAGACCTTATTAAAAATAGAAAAATCAACCTCCATATTAGTGAGAAAGACCTGGACATCCACCAGCTGCTCCCAACTACTACCACAATCTTCCAATATTAATCGTACGTTTTCAAAAACGGATTTACATTGCGTTTCTATATCATAGGAAATGATTTTGCCATTTTCATCCAGTTCAACACCGGGAATACTTTCGCTCCCCTTTTTCCTAGGCCCTACCCCGGATAAAAACAATAAATCACCCACTTTACGCGCATGAGGATACATACCTACAGGTAGCGGAGCTCGTTCTGAATTTCTGATATTTTCATCCATTATGCTGCAGTTTTAAGAATTTGCTTTTTTACACGCATTGCCTGATTAATATGTCGCTTAGTATGTCGCATCATAATGTACAGTTGTTCGCCCACATTAAATTTTAATAATTTACTAATAGGACTATAAGTGTGTACATGCTGATGATCGTAGGCACAAGCTTTTAAGGCTGTTGCAATAATTTGCTCCTGTAACCGTAAGAACTCCATGAGCGTCTTTTGCGCATTTTCCACTTGATTTTCTTTTATTGGCTTAAAAATCTTTGGGGCTGGTACTTTCCACTTGTACTGCGGATCTACAGCAAACAAAAATAGTCTACCAGTTAGAGAGAAAGTAATAGGGTATTCGATTGTCTTGACCTCAGCCTTCTGTAATCTCTTTAAAATATCCTCATTATAAATTGTGTTGGCAATAATAATATGCTGTAAACATTCTGCAATTGACCATTTATCAGGCTCAGGTTTAAAAAGCAAATCTGCTTCGCTCAAATTTTGAAACGCTGTAGTAGTAGTTTCTTCTATTTCCTTGAGGTTTTTAATCACATCTTTTAGCCAAATCATATTTTCTTATCGAAATTGAATGAAAAAAGTTAAGAAATTCTATATTTAATTGCTTGCAAAGCAAAATAGATTTTCATTTGAATAATACTTGGTCAAAAAATTTAATAAGTGAGCTTGATGAGTTTATTCCCTAAAATAATCAGAATATCCTATGCCGAAAATCATCGATTTAAGTCAAGAAATTTATGCTGGAATGCCAGTTTTTAAGGACCTGCCACA
Source organism: uncultured Cytophagales bacterium (assembly GCA_963803685.1). Taxonomy (GTDB): domain Bacteria; phylum Bacteroidota; class Bacteroidia; order Cytophagales; family Cyclobacteriaceae; genus Marivirga. Next base: position 2,770,212 of record CAWDNW010000001.1, on the reverse strand, counting down.
GGTTAAAATGGAAATTCATAATTCACACGAAGAATGGGATGGTATTGAAAACTCTCCTAAAAGAACACCTGCTGTTCACAAACTAGAACTTGGAGAACATACAGGCACTCACGTAGATGCTATTAACCACATGGCACAACAATATGAAGGACATTCTATTGATAAAATGCCACTTAGCATGTTTTATACGGAAGGAATTTGCCTGGATTTTTCACACAAAACTCTGAATGAACTAATTGAACCGGATGAAATAAAAAAAGCTTGCAGAGTGGCAAAAGTAAATATCAGAAAAGGGGACACAGTGCTTCTTTATTCGGATCATTATAGAAAACATTTCAGCTCAGAAAACTGGGGCAATGGCCCTGGGATTTCGGCAGCCGCAGCCAGATGGCTGGGCGAGCAAAAGATTTCAGCATTTGGTGTGGAAACCATGTCGCCAGGTGTTAGGAAAGTATCCAATAAGGAAGTACATCATATTTGTGGTGAGTTAGGTTATACTCATTATGAAAACCTGGTAAATCTATATCAATTAATAGGCCGAGGTAGGTTTCGCTTTATTGGTTTGCCATTAAAGATTAGAGGCGGAACGGGTTCTCCAGTTAGGGCCGTGGCTGTTTTTGACAAATGATACGATAAAAATTTGAACGAAATAGTTATACTAGACCAAGGTTTGAGTCTCACGAAAATTGACTGCTGTGTTTTCTTTTTTTAAGTAATTGAAAAAAGATCATGATCAAATCCGGACATAAGGTTCCTCAGTCTTAGAAATCTCTATATTTCCTTTAGTACTTATAATGAGATTTATAGCTGAGCATCGAGAGGCAGTAAACAAGACATAAGTACTAAAAATATGAATGTTTATTGTTAATTCTGTCGCTCTTTAACAAGAATCTTAAATCTCCAACTCCATAAAAAAATGGGTTTTGTTCATTTTCTACTTATATTACGAGTATGTAATTATTTCCATGTTTTACAATGTTACATTTATGAACAATCTTCCCCAATTTTCATTCAGAACCGACAGGTATGACTTTTGGCCAATATATGAAGCCTTAAGAAAATTCTACCCAATTGGAATTAAAAAAATCCATGAAAAAGGTATTTTTTATAAATATCCTGGAATATTAGCTCTTGAAAAACTAATTGTAGAAAATTTGCACGATCAATCTAACTATCAAAAAAGATGGAAAGATAAAACCGATAAATGGTCTGGTATTCTCAATAAGAAAATTATCGGAACAACTTACGGACAAGAGCCCTCCTTTAGTGCTTACATTGAAATACAAAAGACGGAAAGTAATAATAGAGTGTTTGAGAAGAAATTGCATTTCGCGGTAAGTTTACTCGGTCCCTTTTACACAATTTTTGCTATCGACAGCACTAACCTAGTAGAAAAGGATTTTAAATTATCAGAAAAAGCTGTTCCTCGGGATAGCCACTACCCTGCCGTACATAGAACTATCATTTCTCCTTACGGAGAATTTGCTGAAATTTTTGAACAACTAAGAGGTCTAATTGAAGAGGATTTTGAGAATTATCGATTTGTTCCTCAACGCATTCACAGTTCCGTAATTGAAGGACTATATGTTCGTTATGGAGATGATAGCTTCAAAAGAATTTACCATGGATTGTTCAACCAACTATTTGATTTTAATTCAATATTAGTTGGAGACGAGTACAAATATGGCTTTGACCAATGGTATGTAGATAACCCAAATATGGATAACTATTGGGTGGTGGGGCCGCCTACTAGCTCGAAAAAATAGTTAATCTAAAATTTCATTCAATAAATATAATAGAAATCAAAAAAAGCGATGATTCCTCAACCATCGCTTTTCAAAATTTAGCTATTCATTATATCTTCTATTTCTTCAATTTCAATAGGAATATCTCCCATCAAATCATTTAAGCCATTTTTGGTAATCACCATGTCGTTTTCCAGCCTGATTCCCAGTCCCTCTTCCAGAATGTAGATGCCAGGCTCCACGGTAAATACCATGCCTTCTTCCATTTTACGGTATACATTACCCACATCATGCACATCTAGCCCGATGTGATGCGAAGTACCATGCATAAAGTACTTCTTATAAGCGGGGTTCAACGGATCCTGATTTTTGATATCAGTTTTATCCAATAAGCCTAAGCCCACCAATTCACTTTCCATTATTTTACCTACTTCTTTATGGTATTCGGCTATTACATTGCCTGGTTTGAGCATTTTCATACTTTCTCTCTTTACTCTCAACACGGCATTGTAAACCTCCTTTTGCCTGTCAGAGAAGCGCCCATTTACTGGAATTGATCGGGTCATATCTGCATTGTAGTTACCATATTCTGCTCCTACATCCATCAGTATTAAATCACCGTCTTTACAAGCCAAACTATTGTCAATATAATGTAACACACAGGCATTGGCTCCGGATGCCACAATTGGCGTGTAAGCAAATCCTTTGGAGCCCTTTCTTACAAACTCATGCAAAAATTCGGCTTCAATTTCATATTCCATTCTACCAGGTTTTACAAATTTCAGCACTCTCCTAAAGGCTTCATTCGTAATATCACAGGCTCTCTGCATTTGCTGGATTTCCTGTTCTGATTTGATAGCGCGTAAATTATGTAAAATTGGAGCTGCCTTTCTATAAACATGAGCAGGATAGGTATCTTTGCACCACTTTATGAACCTTGCATCTCTTGTTTGTACTTCAGATGCGGCTCTGATGTGCTCATTTGTATTGACAAAAACATTTTCAGCTTCAGCCATTAGCGTATGAAAAACGGTTTCAAACTGCGACAACCACATCACATTTTGAATGCCTGACGCTTCTCTTGCCTCTTCCTTTGTGTATTTATGACCTTCCCAAATAGCGATATGCTCATTTGTTTCTTTGAGAAAAAGTATTTCTCTCCATGCTTCATTTGCAAAATCTGGAAAAATAACTAAAATGGTATCTTCCTGATCAATTCCTGAAAGATAAAACAAATCACTGTTTTGCCGGAATGTCATGGTACCATCAGCATTGGTAGGCATCACATCATTGGCATTAAAAACGGCCAGTGATTTTGCCGGCAGGTGCTGAGTCAGGTTTTTACGGTTGTTAATATAAAGTGATTTGTCAAGCGTTTTATATCTCATAAATATATTTTTTTATTGATAATTGTATTTTAGTTCCAAATGCTTTTAAATTGAAGCAAATTAAATTAGATACTTTGAAGAATTCAACTTTTCTTAAAATAAGCTTAAATATACTACTTCTGCTCGTTTTTTCTGGCACCTCTATAGCGCAAAATAAATATTGGGTGCAGTTTTCGGATGAATGGTGTGGTAATAATGAAAATATAGCTTGCGAACTTCCCCAGGAGTGGAATAATTTTATTGATAATCATCAAGAGGTCGTAATCCACTTTCAGTCCAGATGGTTTAATATTATTAGCGCTAGTATTCCAAAAAAATTACTGAATGAAGCAAAATCCATTTCTCATATTCAATCAATTAAAGCTATCCATGAATTATCCCCTTTAAATATTTCTGCAACTGACAAAGAGTATTCTTTTGCATTGGAGCAGATTAAAGCGCATTTTCTTACTGACAGTATGCAATTGACCGGAAAAGGCGTGAAAATTGGTGTTATTGATGGGGGTTTTATGAAAGCTGACAAAGATCCTGCCCTGCAGAAGATGGTGGAAAATGGCCAGGTTGTATACTTTATTGACTATTTAATGAGTGATAATGAAAATCCCTTTTATGGAAGAAAAATTTTTAGTGATGATCATGGTACTGAGGTATTAAAAATGATAGCTGGTTTAAATACAGGTTTAGGAATGCAATATGGAATGGCTACAGAAGCCAGCTACTATTTAGCCAGAACAGATCATGGTATAAGAGAACAAAGAGTAGAAGAAGATTACTGGATAAGCGCCCTGGAATCTTTTCATCAAATGGGGATAAAGTTGGTAAATTCCTCATTGGGGTATTCTGACGGATTTGATAAAAGAAAAGAAAATCATTCAGTAAAGGATGTGGATGGAAAAAGCACTATAATTACGCAGGCGGCTCAAAAGGCAGCTGAAAAAGGAATGTTGTTAGTGTTAGCAGCGGGAAATGAAGGAGGTAAAAAATGGGAAATTTTGTCTCTTCCTGCAGATGCAAGAGATGTACTTTCAGTAGGTTCCTCTCGTTTTGACGAGTGGTCCAAAGTGTATTTTAGTTCAATTGGGCCTGGAAAGCTGTCTTACATTAAGCCTGATGTAGTCTGTTTTTCCAGCAACGGGACTTCATTTTCTGCTCCGGTAATCACAGGACTGGCTGCCTGCATTTGGGAATATGACAGCACACTTACAAATTATGAGGTGATGGACATTATCAAACAATCAGCGCATTTGTACAATGTTCCTAATAACTTTTTAGGGTATGGAGTACCTAATTCCTATAATATTAGCCAATTATTAAAGAAAGAAGCACTTGATTCTAAAGTTATAAGAGTTCAGGAGCCGGGAGATCAATATAGTTTGCAATTGAGTACCGGAACCAAAGAACTTGTACTTTTTCACAAGAAGAATAGTACCCAGGTGAATAGTCAGGAAACCATTACAATTGATTCGGATCAGAATTCTATACTTGTTAAAAGAAAAGAGAAAGCAGCATTTACCACTATTGTGAGCAAAGATCAACTATTGATAGAAGTAGAATGGGTCAGGTAAAGTAGAATTGTGATACCAATACTGAGTTGGAAACTAAATTCTTAAGATTTATAAATTTCGAATAATTGGGATGAAATTTCTTCAGCTGTGAATTGCGCTAAATGAGTGTCAACATCCTTCAGTAATTGTTCACCTACGCCCGCTTCTGTGGCCATCCTTAACATTTGCTGTGCTATATCCTCTATATTTTCGGGGTCTGCATACAATGCGTGCTTGCCTCCGGCTTCCTGCAAGCAAGATCCCTTACCTGCTACTACTGGTGTTTTCATCATCAAAGATTCCAATACTGGAATACCAAAACCCTCAAATAGAGAAGGATAAACTGATGCTAATGCTCCTTTGTACAAGAAAGGCAGATCATTAAAAGGCACTTTGTTCAGAATCCTCACGTTTTGCTCCAGATTCAGTTCAGCAACTGTTGCTTCAACTTTTGCCTGGTAATCAGTTTTTTTACCAACAATCAGTAATAATAAATCATCGTCTACCTGATCGAGCACCAGCTTGAACGAGCGTACCAGCCGCTCAGCATTTTTTCTTTCTTCAATAGAGCCTACGTATAAAAAATATGGCTGCATTAAATGATACTGACTCAACAAATAAACCATCCTCTCCGATTTTACATCTTGTAAGTAAATAGGATGTAAGCCCTGGTATACCACTTGTATTTTAGCTGGATCAATTTCGAAAAACGAGACAATATCCTCTTTGGTTTGTTCACTTACTGCAATAATGGTGTCAGCTTGCGTACAGGCTGATTTAAATTTTTTCTTATAAATCATCCGGTCAATGGCAGGATAAAATTCCGGATACCTTAAGAAAATAAGATCGTGAATAGTAACAATTTTCCTAACACCAGTTTTTAAACCAGAGGGCAATTCGTTGCTCAAGCCATGAAAGACGTCAGCATTTTGCTTATTGGCTATTTTACCAGTCTGTGAACTCCTCCAAGTACTTTGTAATGAGCCAGCTTTCCAAACACCTTTCGGTAAAATTACCTGACTTCTAAATTTTTTGAAGAATGCCTGCCCTTCTGCATGCTCAGCTATTTTAGGTGTAAACAATATTTGTTCACTCTCTTTTGAATGGCCTGCAATAGCATTAATTATGAAACGACTATAGTTCCCTAAGCCTGTAAAGTTGTTAAATGCACGTTTGGCATCAAAAGCAATTTTCATATTACAATGATAAAAAAACTATATTAATTTAATAGAGATAGCGAGTGATAAGTTAAGTTAAAAAGAAAGATAATTTGTAATTTTGCAGCACACGAGGGGATTGAATGAAAGAATACGAAATACAAACATTAGAAAACGGCATAAGGGTTATCCATCAACCTGTCACTAATTCCAAAATTGTACATTGCGGCTTTGTTTTAGACATTGGTAGCCGGGACGAAAAACCACATCAGGTAGGTATAGCCCACTTTTGGGAACACATGGCCTTTAAAGGCACTAAAAAAAGAAAAGCTTACCATATTTTAAACAGACTTGATTCTGTTGGAGGAGAATTGAATGCCTACACCACCAAGGAAAAAATATTCTTCCATGCCTCCGTTTTAGATCAGTATGTAGAAAAAGCTTTCGACTTACTGGTAGATATTACCTTCGACTCAATATTTCCGGAAAAGCAAATTGAGAAAGAAAGGCAGGTTATTTTAGAAGAAATGGCAATGTACTATGATTCTCCTGAAGATGCCATTCAAGACCAATTTGATGAACTCATCTTTAAAAACCATCCCTTAGGTAACAATATTTTGGGGGATCAGGAAAGCTTAAAAAGATTTAAAAGAACAGATTTTATTGAATTTCTACATGAAAATCTGGATACAGAGAGAATTGTTTTTTCGATTGTAGGCAATTTACCTAAGAGCAAACTCAATAGATTGATTGATAGATATTTAAAAGTAATTCCTAAACAAAAGAGAAACAGGGAAAGGTTGCCTTTTCATAGCTACTCAGCCAGTGAACTCCATGTTAAAAGAGAAGTAACACAGGCACAGTGTGCCATTGGCACCACAGCCTACCCTATTCACAACCCTAATAGGTTACCGTTTTTTATGTTAGTAAATATTCTGGGGGGGCCGGGAATGAATACCCGTTTAAATATGGCTCTGAGGGAAAAGTATGGGTTTGTTTACGCCATAGATGCAGGTTATCACCCATTTTCCGATACAGCACTTTTTAGCATCTTCTTTGGTACAGATTCTGCCCAACTCACCAAAAGTATTAAATTGGTGAAAAAAGAATTGAAGAAGCTACAAGAATTGCCACTAGGAACATTACAGTTGCATGGGGCAAAAGAGCAGTTGATGGGTCAATTGGCTATGGCTGAAGAAAATAATATGAGTTTTATGCTGATGTTAGGCAGAAGCCTGCTGGATAAAGATAAAATTGAATCACTCGATGAGCTGTTTGATCAAATAAGAAATATAAATGCTTCAGATTTACAAAATGTAGCCAATGAAGTATGGCCTGAGGAAAGGTTAAGTATACTTACTTATCAATCTTAAAAAGTTAAAAAGCAAACTATGGAGTTTTTGGATCCGGATTTAGAAAAATATGTAGAAGAGCATTCTGAGCAGGAAAGTGAACTCCTCCATAAAATTAATAGAGAAACTCACTCACAAGTACTAAAACCAAGAATGCTTAGCGGGCATTTACAAGGCAGGGTTTTGTCCTTGCTTTCTCATATGATCCAACCCAGAGCCATACTTGAAATAGGTACATATACTGGCTATTCAGCTTTGTGTATGGCAGAAGGCCTGCAACGGGAGGGGGAACTTATCACAATTGATAAAAATGAGGAGCTTGAAGATAGAGTGCTGGGCTACTTTAATGAATCACCTTACGCGGATCAAATTAAATTTTTAAAAGGAAATGCGCTCGATATCATTCCTGAATTAAAGAATGAGTGGGATATAGTTTTTATAGATGCTGATAAATCCAACTATCTAAATTACTATAAACTTTGCATTTCCCAAGTAAAAAAAGGAGGATATATATTAATTGACAATGTCCTGTGGAGTGGAAAGGTCCTTGAAAAAAACAGAAAGAAATTAGATCCTGATACAGAAGCTATTCTTCAATTTAATCTCTTTGTACAGGAAGATGACCGTGTACAAAATGTTCTATTTCCTATAAGAGACGGTTTAATGGTTTTAAGAAAATTATGATACAAAGATTACTATTTCTCACTTCCCTTTTAATTACTACATCAGTCGCCTATTCACAGCAAGTCCCATCTCGTATGGAATTCGCTGATTTGGAGTTAAGACTGACAGATGGTGCTGTTCGCGACATACAGGCTAGTGTTGATGCCATGACGCGTAGTGAAACCTACTTTCAAAAAAAATTGCAAAGGGTTGACATGTATATGCCTATCATAGAGCGCATATTTGCTGAAGAAGGCCTACCAGATGATTTTAAATATTTAGTTATTCAGGAAAGTGCTTTGGTTTCAGATGCAGTTTCCAGCAGTAATGCAGTAGGGTTTTGGCAATTTAAAGAGATTTCGGGTCTGGAGAATGATCTTAGAATTGACAGAGCAGTAGATGAGCGAATGAATATAGTGTCTGCTTCAAGAGCTGCAGCAAAATACCTGAAAAGCCATAATTCCTATTTCGATAATTGGGCTTATGCACTTATAGCTTATCAAGCAGGACGGGGAGGTGCAAAATCTCTAATTGATGAAAATAACTTCGGTAAAAAACGCTTAACTATTAGTTCAGATTCATACTGGTATTTAAAGAAATTTTTGGCTCACAAAATAGCATTTGAAGGAGTGTTGGGAACTTCTGATGTCCCTTATTTTCTGAGTGAAAAGACTGATGCGGCAGGTATGAGCCTCAAAGAAGTTGCTCAAAGTCAGGGTGTGCCTGAAGCATTAGTGGAAGAATATAACAAATGGCTGAAGAAAGGAAGAATACCTGATGATAAGATTTATGCAGTAATTGTACCATTAGCCCCTTCTTCTAAATTAACTGATGCCCAAGCACGGCAAACTTATAAAAAGCCTTACGAAGAATTACCCGGTGAAGTAGACCTATCAGAACAGGACAAATTTCCAATTATTGATGGAAATTACAAGAATGGTAATACCACCATAGCTCATGAAATAAAAATCAATGGCAAAAAAGGTATAGTGGCAGCCCAAGGCTATGATGTAGAAAAACTAGCTGAAGCTGGTGGGCTTTCTGTTAAAAAATTTAGGAAATTCAATGACATGTCATTAAATCAGACAATTGAGACCGATAAAATTTACTATCTGAAAAGAAAAAGAAATAGGGCGAAATTCTACTACCACACCGTGCAGGAAGGAGAAAATATGTGGCAAATCAGTCAGAAATATGGTCTTAAATTGCATAAATTATATCGGAAAAATCGTATTTCTGAACCTACACAACCAAAAGCAGGGCGAGTTTTATGGCTGAGACTTAATAGACCTGCAGATGTACCTATTGAATATAAAAAGGTACCTGAGAATACTAAACCTATTAAATCCATAGCCACACAACATACAGATTCCCAAAATACTGAGACCACACAAGATATAAAGGATAAAAGTGTCTCTACTCAGAATTCATTAATTCAAAATGACACTTTAGTTAATAAAATTGCTGCAAGTAATCCAAAATTGGCTTCGCCACCTATTGAAAGTAATCGAACCGACAATTCCTTGGAAACTGATGAAAACGCGAAGTCTGTTAACGATATTTTTATTAACAGCAGCGATAATAATTTAGCAGAATCTGCACAGGAAAAGGAAGCTGAGAACCAAAGGCAAGAGCTGATGCCTTATTCTATTAAAAAGGGAGATACTTTCTTCGCAATAGCTAACAAGTTCGATATGCATATTACGGATCTTCTTGCATTCAATCAGCTAACTATTAGAGACACTTTATTTATTGGGCAAAAAATTCAAGTGAACAAATCAGATTCCGAAAATCTGAATCTTGAAAAATCAGAAACCAAATTTGAGAAAAAACCCGATACTGTAATTGCACAAAATGATGAAGAAATTAAGCATATTGTACAACCAGGAGAGACAATGTACGCACTGGCTAAAAAGTATCAAGTCTCCCTAAAGCAACTGATGGATTGGAATGAAAAAACAGATTATTCTGTGAGTTTGGGAGAAATACTTATAATAAAAAAGAAATAATTAAAGTGAAAAAACCTTTATTCTTGGATACAATATCTTACATTTGTAGCTGCTAAAGGAAAATTATTAGCCTTTCAAATAAAATAAGTTTCAAATAAAAAAAAGATTGCCTATGTTTAGAGGAATCTCTAAAATAGGTTTTTAATATAGATCAAGTGGAAATTACATGGTAACAGCTGCAAAAACTGTTGATTTAGTGATGCTTGTTGATGATAATGATACTGATAATTTCATCAGCAAGCGTATCATCGAAATAACTGAATTCGCGAAATACGTTGAAATAAAAAACTCTGGTAAAAGTGCATTAGATTATTTAGCTGAAAACGAAAATAATCCAGATAAATTGCCAAACATAATATTTCTGGACATTAATATGCCCATCGTAGATGGATTCGTCTTTTTATATGAGTTTGAGAAATTTACTGATGTAGTGAGAGACAAATGCAAGGTTATCATTCTTTCAAGTTCAGATAATAAAAGGGATATTGATAAAATCGTAAACAATGATCACGTTATCAAATTTATTACAAAACCCCTGACAGAGAATGCACTTAACGAAATCAGATCATTGGATTTAAGTTAGGTTTTGAATTACACCCCACTGATGAACTCCCAATTTATGAAGCACTTAATTGCAATAGTCATATTATTATGCTTAGTAACCTCCCTGCACGCGCAGGATGATACTGTTAAGATTGATACGCAGCCGATTGACACTATCCAGGCAGCACCTACTGACACCAGCTATTGGGACAGAGGATCAAATGTAAATATTAACTTCTCACAGGTTGGCCTTACAAACTGGGCTGGGGGTGGTAACAGTTCCATTTCAATTGGAGCACTAACTAATTTTAGAGCCAATTATCAGAAGGAACAGGACGTTTGGGAAAATAGACTTGACCTTGCTTACGGAGTGTTAAGACAAGGTGATGATGAAGAGCCCTTCATTAAAACAGATGACAACATTATTTTTACGTCTAAATACAGTCGCAAATTAAGAAAAGACATATTTATTTCCAGTATTGTTGATTTTAGAACGCAATTTTACAGAGGTCTTACAGAAGTAGATGGTGAACAGGTAGTAATATCGAGATTTATGTCGCCAGCATTTTTATTGGCCAATATTGGAGCAACTTATCGTTACGAAAAGGTATTCTCAGCCACTTTATCTCCCCTATCTTCTAAAACTACTTTCGTTATGGATGATTCCCTATCGAATGCAGGATCCTATGGAGTTACTCCTGGCGATAGCTATAGATTTCAAGGTGGTATTAACTTTACTTCTTCTTTTGCCAAAGACATCATGGAAAATGTAAATTTCACTACAAATCTCAACTTATTTGCCGCCTATGAAGATCTGGCTGAAATAGATGTTAACTGGGAAACAGCACTGATTTTTAAAGTAAATAAATTTATTACCTCCAGTCTCAGTACACAATTGATTTATGACGAGGACATAAAATCAAAAGAAGTTATAATCAACGAAGTTTCAGGAGAATCAAGACTTGCACCAGGAGTCCAATTTAAAAGTGTCATCAATATTGGGTTGGCATTTAAATTCTAATCTGCTTTTTTTTAAAAAACCTCAAGTTTCACTAAAACATTTAGAAATCAGTATCTAATCCCATGATCTCTTTCATTTTTGCAAGATTAGGGTTTTTCTTCATCATAGCTTCAAATTTCTCTTTTGGAGTATAAGGCCTCTCAGTGGCATTAGATGAACTTACCTTATAAACGAGCTGAATCTCATTGTTTTGAAAACGGCTTCTCAGATAGTTTACTAATTCAGCCTTAATTGTTTCGATAGCATCCACCTCTAATGGATTAGTCAACTTAAACGAAACTTCAACACCCTCCACAGTAAAGTCATTTGTGATTGCGTTAGATGCAAGCGCAGTTATTGTACCTTTTCGTTCTTCTAAGAAATTTTTGAACTCTATTTTTAAAGCGTTGACGGAAAGAGGCGTAACCGACAAGCCAAGCTCATTATTGGCAGTGGTATCTGTTGAAACTATATTTTTTTCCTCTTTACTTTCAGAGCTTTCCTGAGCATTTAAAAGCTTTTTCTGAGCCTCAATATTTTCTTGCTTTTGAATTACCTCCTCAGGTTTAGGGATTTCAAGAGTTTTCTGAAGTACTTTTTTATTCCCACTCTTATCACCAATTTGGTCAGCTATCGAAATTGCATCCTTTTGCTTGGGGTCTTGGTCACTTGAAGCAGCAGCTAGCTCACTTTTTTTTTTAACACCTCAGCATTGGATCTGGCAAGGTCTACGGCACTATTAATTTTGGCCAATTTCATTAATGCTAATTCAACATGTAAACGTGGGCTTTTGCTTGTTTTATAAGTCTGATCACACTGATTTATCACGTGTAAGCCAGAAAGTATAAATGAAGTAGAAACCTTTTTAGCTTGATCCTTATATTGTTGTTTTACTTGTTCAGAAACTTCCAAAAGCACCAGAGTAGACTCATCTTTACATACTAGCAAATCGCGGAAGTGAGCAGCTAGTCCTATAATAAAATTATGCCCATCAAATCCCTTCTTTAGTATCTCATCTAAAAGCAAGAGCGCTTCTGGTATTTTCTCTTCTACCAAAGCTTCTGTTACCTTAAAATAGTAGTCATAATCAAGTATATGCAGGTTATCTATAGTGGCCTGATAGGTAATTTTATTGTTTGTTGAGAAAGTTACAATTAAATCAAATATAGAAAGTGCGTCTCGTAGGGCTCCATCAGCTTTCTGAGCAATTAGATGTAATGCAGATTCTTCTGCATCAATACTTTCTCTTTTTGCAATATCAGCTAAATGTTCCGAAATATCGGTTACCTGAATTCTGTTGAAATCATAAATTTGACACCTGGAAAGTATAGTTGGTATAACCTTATGCTTTTCAGTAGTTGCCAGAATGAAGATGGCATAAGCAGGAGGCTCTTCGAGTGTTTTTAGAAAAGCATTAAATGCCTGGTTAGAAAGCATGTGCACCTCATCAATGATATACACTTTATACTTCCCATGCTGTGGTGGCACTCTCACCTGATCTATAAGGTTTCTTACATCATCTACAGAATTGTTAGATGCAGCATCCAACTCATAAATATTCATAGAAGAGGATCCTTCCATGTTATCAATTTCAAAATCGTTGATTAGCCTGGCCAAAATTCTGGCACAAGTAGTTTTCCCTACTCCTCTTGGTCCACAGAATAATAAGGCTTGCGCTAAATGATTATTATCGATAGCATTTTTTAAAGTGGTAGTAATGTGCTTCTGACCTACTACCTCATCAAAACCTTTTGGTCTGTACTTTCTGGCTGATACAACAAAATTTTCCATTACTGCAAGTTAAAAATCTCTTCAATAATTTGACAATAAGAATTGATTTATGTGAGGTTAATTTGATAAATATTTTTCTACGGCAATCTATATAACTTATTCCCCATAATATTCCACATAATTCCTTGGAGTTTCATAAAGAGTAAGTTTATGAAGGGAAGCGCCCTCTTGAAGCAATGCTACTTTAGGGGCCAGGATACGCCAAAATTCTGAGATAATTATCTCGCAACTAGCCATTTTGCCTTGAAGGAAAGGCACATCTACGTTAAGATTTTTATGATCAACCTTATCAATTACTTCCTTTTTAATCAACAAACTAAGCTTCTTCAAATCTACCACAAATCCGGTGTCAGGATCAGGCACACCTTTTACAGTTACTATTAATTCGAAATTATGCCCATGCCAATTTTCATTCGCACATGGTCCGAATATTTCCTCATTCTTTTCTTTAGTCCAATTAGGATTAAATAGCTTGTGAGCAGCATTAAAATGTTCTTTACGATTAACGTAAACCATGTCAACCTTAATTTTTAGGGTGCAAATATACATTTATTCATTTAATATAAATAGTTTTGTCATAATAGCTTAAATATAAAAAATAAACACAATGATTATAGTAACAGGAGCAGCAGGGTTTATAGCAAGTAATTTAATAAAAAGACTTAACCAGGATGGTTTTAAACATATTATTGCTGTGGATCAGTTCGATAATCCTGAAAAAAATAAAAACTTGGACTGTTTAACAATTCTTGAAAAGGTGGAAAGAAATACTTTCTTCGAATGGGTTGAACGACAAAACACAGAAATAGAATTTATTTTTCATATTGGTGCCCGAACCGATACCGCTGAATTTGACAGAGAGCTACTTAATCAACTGAATACCACTTATACTCAGAAAATCTGGAAATTAGCTATTGAAAAACAAATCCCACTTATCTATGCCAGCTCAGCAGCTACATATGGTCTTGGGGAAATGGGCTATAAAGACGATGAAAGTTTAATACCAAAATTGAAACCATTGAATCCATATGGTGAGTCAAAAAATGATTTTGATTTATGGGCTTTGAAGCAAAGAGAAAAGCCTTTTTTTTGGGCAGGACTCAAATTTTTTAATGTATATGGTTCTGGAGAGTATCATAAAGGCAGAATGGCAAGTGTCATCTTACATGCTTATAGACAAATCTCTGATTCCGGAGAAATGAAGTTATTCCGTTCCCACAACCCTGAATTTAAAAATGGGGAACAAATGCGAGATTTCGTATATGTGCAAGATGTGGTTGATGTAATGATCTGGTTAATGCATCACAGAAAAAACTCAGGGATATATAACCTGGGCAGTGGACAAGCTCGGACTTTTCTGGATTTAGTGAAAGCGGTTTTCAAATCGATGAAATTACAAGAGAAAATTTCCTTTATTGATACACCTGAAGATATTCGACATAAATATCAGTACTTCACAGAGGCCGACATGAACAAATTGAGAGAAATAGGTTATGACAACCCCTTCACTCCATTAGAGGAAGGGGTTGCAAAATATATCAAATCTATTGATGGGAACTAAAAGTTTTTCTAATTCTTTACTTGTACTGGTGATATTGATTTACCACTCTTCACATCGTATTTAGCTGTATAGTCTTTGATTGTCTTGTCTCCTTCAGGTATACCAGGAGGAGCAATAATTTCCAAGATATAAGAATCAACCCACCTAATGGATCCTTGCGGAAGCACCCCTTTTTTAATTAGTGAATTATCGGATATCTTCAATACAGCATATTGTAAAGGCTTAGAATTTGGTACATTCTCTTCCGACTTATACGTTGCGAGAACATATTCATTAGTTTCATTTTTTTCAAACTCAACCTGGGGAATGCCCATTATCTCATAAGCTTTCTCTTTATATGAAGCTGCTGCAGCACTATATCCAGAACTCTCAGGTCCTGAAGCAGCTTGCTTATTGCAGCCAGAGAACAAGGCGCACACCAAAAGGAATATTGTATACTTCATTATTTCTTTATAAATCGTTTCGTTCTCAAAGCACCTTTGGAATCCTTAATTTGAATAAGATAAACACCCTGATCCCAATTGCTAACATTAAGCCTGGTTTCGTCATCCAATTTGTTTACTTGTTGGTTTAATAGAAATTGTCCAGATGCGTTATAAACTGATAATTCTTTGATATCGTAACCTTCTACACTTAAAGTTAAATAGTTAGTAACCGGATTTGGAAAGATCTTTAACCCTTTATTAAGCGCTTGCTTATTAGAGGTTACTATATCTATTCTGTTTGTAGTAAATACATATTCGTCTACGAAAGCCTTCAGTTCTACATTATTTCTTCTAGCTTCTGAATAATCAAATTCTATCTCTCTTGAAATATCCTCTTCTAATAGTGATTGATAATCTGTATAAACTAATTCTTCTCCAAAAAATACTTGAACGCTGTCATAAGGCTCAGCATTCTCTATTTCTATCATAACTGGAAAAGTATCATCAGTAATGGATGTACTGAAATTTAAGATATTTGGTGCCTTTCCGAATTCACCTGTATTTAATATCCTGGAAAGGAATTCTTCACCCTCAAATTCCCCTTTTAACCTTATTTGAGCGCCAATAAATGGAGTTGATTCACTAAAATTAAAAGTATGTTTATTTGAAACAGGATCCGTAATATCTTGTATCACTACGCCATTTACTAAGAGTTCCACTTTAGAGTAATTTACAGGAAGAAATAAATCAATGCTAGCGCTTCCATACTTAGAATAGCTAAAATTACTTGCTGAAAGAGCAGCTTTATTAAGCTCTTGTATAGTAGCAGTCCAAATCCCTCTTCCATGAGTTCCTATTACCACTTGATCGTCCACAATTTTCATAGACCAAATAGATACTGAAGGAATATCATTTCTAATGTTCCAAGTAGCACCACCGTCCAATGACTCGTACAGGCCAATTTCAGTACCTGCCCAGATAATATCAGTGTCAAATGGCATTACCAATAAGCAGTGCGTAAATACATCTGGGAATCCTCTACTGCTACCATTGGCGCTTCCTTCAAAGCCTGAAATATCAGTCCATGTTTGCCCTAGATCCGTTGTTTTGAGAATTTTAGGGAAATTTGCCAAGCTAAATAAAGCATAAGCTGTATTTTCATCTGTCGGATGCGTATAAATACCAGTAAAAAAGGCATCAGGGTCTGGGGTATAGTTATTGACAGGATTGTATGTTTCACCTGCATCAGAAGATACAAATAAATTTAAAGAACCAGCCATACCCGCGCCAGCCCATACTATTTGATCATTTGCTAAAGAAACCTCTACGTCCGTAGCACTTGCAGCTCTTGTGTCCCATCCGTTATCCGTAATCGGCTTCATGGTCCATGATTGACCAAAATTAGTACTCTTATAAATTCCAGCTCCACCTACAGTATATATTACGTCAGGACTTGTTACAGATCCTGCTAACCTTGTAATAAAAGTGCCATCCGTAATACCATTTCTGGCTTGCGTAAATGAGGCCCCTCCATTAGTGGAGCGCGCTATCCCATTAAACTGTGATCCACCAATTACCTTTAGAGGATCAGCAGCATGCCATATCACCTCAAAACCATCACCACCAATTCTAAAATCATAATTATTAGTAGCATCAACCGCTGCGTCTGAAGAGACATAAGTACCATTATCCTGCATACCGCCTATGTATTTATCTTCGCCTGGTTTTTTATCAGCCCCATAAAACTGAGAGGTGACATATCCTGATTCCTTTTCCACAAAAGTAAGCCCATTATCTGTAGAAAACCCAAATCCACCATCATTGCCATTCACCACCATAAATGTTTCAGTGTCATCATCCATTTTGATAAAAGTCAAATTGTGATGATCTGGGTGAAGTGTATTTCTATTTTCATTATTGTAATTACCGTAGGCATCATAAATGGGTGATGTATTAGATAAGGCTAACTCCTGTTCACCGTAATTAAATCTCAAAAGGGAATTAACAAAAGAGGTCGGATTCCAAGTTGCTCCTTCTGCTAAAACAGGCCAAAAATAATACATATTAGCATACTCCACACCACCATTTACCCCAATATTAGCATTAGGGGAAGTGGCATTGTAAGTTGCATCATGTATGTAAACATATTCTCTAGCATTAGCAAATCCTTCTGTAGATTCCGTTTCCTTGTTCAAATTAAATACTCCATTAGCTTCCTGATCACGGAAGGAGACCATTAACTGTCGATTGTTTTCAATATCCCATGCTTCAAATGGAACATCAACATAATTCCGATAAGTATATTGGTTAATAGGTACTGCAGAAGTTGCGCCTTCCGGTATTGTGAATCTATGCGCTTTTTGAGAATTACTACCTCCAAATCTTAGTTCCACAGTAACCGGATTTTCTGATGGACTATTGTCTCCATCTGAAACATTGATTGTTCCGACATTAAACTGAGCTCCAAAATTAATAAAACCAATAAATTCAGTGCCTTCAATGTCTAGCCCTAAAAAGCTATCTTCTAAAGACAATTCAGTTGCAACTTCATATTTTCCAATACTCACACCGCCAACAAAAACTTCATTTTTATTATAAGGATTCACCGCAATGGCATTATCATACCACCCCTGATTGCCTAAAAAGGAATCATTAAAATCTGATTGCGATCTTACTTTCACCCAATTGGCACCCTTATTCCTACTTGCATAAACCACGGTAGCAGGTGTTTCAGACCCTGGAACAGTCTCAAAAGTTGATGTATAAACAAAATTAGGATCGTTGGGAGCAATAGCAATCTCGTACCTTACTCCACCAGT
Source organism: uncultured Cytophagales bacterium (assembly GCA_963803685.1). Lineage (GTDB taxonomy): Bacteria > Bacteroidota > Bacteroidia > Cytophagales > Cyclobacteriaceae > Marivirga. Next base: position 2,752,215 of record CAWDNW010000001.1, on the reverse strand, counting down.
GATTCCTTGTGAAGAAAGCGACCACGTTTCACCAGCATCCAAAGATTTAATAATACCTAAACTATTTACTCCGGCATATTGCAAATTAAAATTATCAGGATCTACTTGTAAATCTTGGACCGATCCTCCCTGAGTACTAGTGTACTTTTCTTGCCATAAAACACCACCATCTATTGATTTAAAAACTCCTGAATTGGTAGCTATTACTACAATATTATCATTTGCCGGATCAATTGCTATTCTATTTACTGACTGGAAATTGAGATCAGAAATAGTAGATGCCAATAATACCCAGCTTTGGCCTCTGTCTATACTTTTATAAATTCCATCACCTCTTACAAAAGTAGAATTATTTGCAAATACTTCTCCTGTGCCTACATAAATCACATTAGGATCAGAAGCGGACTGTGCGATGGAGTTAGTAGAAAGGTTCGGTAAATCCGGGGTCAAATTAGTCCAGGAATCACCACAATCAGTAGTTTTCCAGACGCCTCCACTAGCTGCACCAGCGAACCATGTGCAATGCGTATTATCCGCAGGATCAATAGCAATGGCTCTGGTTCGGCCACCTACATTACCAGGTCCACGAGAAATGAATTGTGCACTAAGGCTTGCTGCTCTGGATTGCGCTCTTGCCTGATACGATTTGGTTAATTCTTTATAACGGTACCCATTGATATAACCAGACTGACTTTCTCCTAGCTTTTTAGAAACTGAATTGTAGTACTCTATATAGCCATCTGGTTTCATAAAGGCTTCTTGGCCTGATTTAATTTTGGCCTTTTTGGTGGACCAGAGCTTTTCAACTGATACATTCTCCTTCATTACTTCGGGCAGCGGTAAACCTAAGTAAGTGAACACCAATATAATCAAAGCAAGGAGAGGGATAAGTTGGGTAAAATTTCTTTTCATACATGATTAGAATTAAAAATTAAAAGCAAAGTAATCATGAATAAAGTTAAGGGATTTACTTAAAAAAAACTAACGATTGTTAGTTTCGAAACATTTAAGTTAAATAGAAAGCATCTTAAAAAAGTGATTACTCTATAATAAAAAAGGCTGTCTACATATTAGACAGCCGTTCCTTTAAGATTTCAATTACACATTTATAATACCCCTTAATAGCCTGGATTTTGTTGTGCAGCTAAATTTGGATTATTAATAATTTCGGGCTGAGGAATTGGCCAAAGAAATAGATTGTTAGAATACTCTAAATCATGATCTAAGGTTATTCCCCCAGATGCCTCTCCGGTATAGAAGCGAATGGAATTAACAGATCTAGATTGAGCCTTTTCAGGTATACCGTCCATCAGACCTTCACCTGATAATCTATGAATATCTGCAAATCTCCGTCCCTCCGCTAAAAGTTCAATCCTTCTCTCATTAAAAATTGCTTGCAAAACTTCATCTGTAGTAGCTATTTCGGGTGTACCTTCTGGAACAGATCTATTTCTGACGGAATTCAACAGCGCTATTGCATTATCACTATCATTTAATCTTTCATATGCCTCAGCAGCATTCAATAATACTTCGGCATATCTTAAAATAGGAGTTGGATCAGCAGTAGTAGCAAAATCATTGTATTTCATGGTGAAAATGCCTGATCCAGGGTTACTTGACACCATGTTACCTGCAACATACTGATCTACATATGCAGTATCTCGATCACCCAATGATCTCACATCTCCTCTCCTTAAATCACCTGCTACCCAAAAGTCTTGTGTCCAAATTACAGGGCTTATTTTAACTAAACCTCTTCCATTCTGGGCTGGGTCACCATACATAGATGCTAAGGCCCCATTCACACCAGGATTTGACTGAGCACTGTGAATAAAAGAAAATATGTTTTCTTCGCTATCACCACTACCAAAAGGACCATCAGGAGTTTCAGTTAAAGCAAAATCACCTTCTATTTTTAAATATTCATCAATAACCCCCTGCCAATCACCTTTATGCAATTTAATTCGTGTCTTCAATGCAATTGCAGCTCCCTTACTTACTCTAAAAGGTGCTCCTGATTCAGCTAAAAATGCTTCTGCATTATCAAGATCCTGTAAAAGAAGCTCATAATCCTGCTCAACTGTAGTTCTACCTAATTCTAATCCCTCATCAACCAAACTAACGTCATCAATAGCAGTCACTCTATAAGGAACACCAGGAGCAGCAGGATTGTCTGAATACGGTCTTGAGAAAAAGACCAATAACTCATGAAATGAAAGAGCCCTTAAAAAGAATAATTCACCTCTAAAAGCATCATACTGTTGTTGGTTAATGGTTCCTGCTTCAAAAGCTCCATCTAACCCTTTAAAAACCACATTAATTCTATTGACTAACCTGTAGATAGAAATCCACTGCCCATTGTTATTAGCTGTATTAATTCCATGCGAGTTTGTATAAGTAATTTCATAAAATGCCTGATCATTATACATGTCTTCTCCACGCATATCTCCCTGTTGCACATTAGCTGCACCAAAAGGATAACCACGTTGAACAATACCCGAGTAGAAACCTCTTTGCGCAGCCTCATATACGCCAAGCACTGTTCCGTCAATTCTTTCCAGGTTAGCATAAGCTTCCTCTTCAGGAACTAAATTGGCTGGTGCTAATTCTGTCACATCACAACCTGTAAATGGAGCTAGAATTAAAAGCACCAATACATTTATTAGATTAAACTTTAATAGTTTCATTTTAGTAATTTTAAAAGTTTAAATTATTAAAAGCCAATATTCAAACCAGCGGACCAAGTTCTGATTATTGGTGCTACGTTCCAATCTACTCCAAATTGAAGAGACGCATTTGCAGCTGATAAATTGTTCAATTCTGGATCCAAGCCTGAGTATCCTGTAATTGTCAAAGGGTTTTGTACTTGAGCAAATACTCTCACACTTTTAATGTTACCATTGAAAGTAGAATTTAATATTTGATTTGGTACCTGGTATCCTAGAACTATATTTTGCACCCTTAGAAAATCTCCTTTCTCAACAAATCGTGAATTAGAAGCACTAGTTTGCCACATATTGGCATCTTGTCCTGAATAGAGTTTTGGAATATCAGTAACCTGACCTCCTTCCGTCCATCTATTTAGAATTGTTGCATCATTATTAGAAAATCCTTGTCCTAGTAAACCTCTTTGGGTTTCATTCATTATGTAATTGCCACCGGAATACCTTAAGAATAATTCAAAGGAAAAATTTCCGTAATTTAATGTGTTAGTCCATCCACCTTGCCAAACCGGTAAAGTATTCCCAAGGAAAGCTTGGTCGTTGCTTCCTAAAGCTTGCCCCGGCACGCTTATATCACCCGGATTATCTTCATTGTATACTCTCCAACCAGTTTGTCCTTGCACCAAATTATACTGAACGATAGACCCATCGTTTTTATAATACATTGGATTTCCATTAGCGGTATTTACGCCTGCCCATTGAAAACCATAAAGGGATGCTATAGGCTCACCAACTTCAGTTCTATTGTAAACCGTTTGAATAGGAAGATTAAGCGTTGTTACTTCATTTGTAATCCATGTAAAGTTAAAATCAGTATTCCAACTAAATTTACCACTTTCAACTACATTTGAAGCAACACGTAACTCAAAACCTTTATTTGTCATAGCTCCAATATTCTCACTTATTTCGTTATTGGGAACTCCCAAAGAGGGTGCTGTTGGTCTTGCTAAAACTAAGTTATCGATATTGTTAATAAAATAATCCGCATTGATGCTCACATTACCGAAGGTCATATCTAGACCAAAGTTAGTCTTTGCAGAAGACTCCCACAGTAAATTTTGATTGGCTACTTGCGCATAAGCAATCCCTGGACCACCTCCATTTAAAACAGGACCAAAGCCTCCTACGTACGGAAATAAACCAATTTCTGTATTACCAACCTCTGCATAAGATGCCCTAATTTTCAAATCACTGAATAAACCTGAATTATTAAAAAAGCTTTCATCTGAGATTCTCCATCCAATTGAACCTCCTGGGAAAGTACCTCTCCTATTGGCAACAGGTAACGAAGAAATACCATCATTTCTGATTGATGCACTAAACAAATACTTTCCTCCGATACTGTAATTAACTCTAGCAAAATATGAGTCAAAACCTTGATCTGAGAATCCTCCACCAGAAAATTGATTTTGAAATGAGTTACTTATCAAATTATCCTGCTGAAAGAATCTGTCTGATAACCCTTGTCCCTGAGCGAAGAAATTGTAAAAATTAGTATATTGATATTCTACGCCTGCAGTAATATTTAAGGTGTGATTAGTAAGAAACCGTGTCTGATAATTCAAAGTATTTTGCCAGTTCCATCTGTAAACAGGAGCATAGGCTTGGTACACACTTCCTAAGGCACCTCTACCATCTCCATGTCTTGGATCCAATGATTGGAAATCATCTGGCAAAGTTAAATCAACACCTATCTGAGTTCTAGCGGTTAAACCTTCAAATATATCAACTTCTCCATAAATATTTCCTAAAATTCTATGAGCTCTATTCCTGTAAATATTATTTGCTAAAACAAAACCAATATTAGGTATATTGTTATCCACTGTAGCACCATTGGTACCCTGGCCTAAAGAGGCTCCATTTGGAGTCACGTTAAACCCATCAAATGCTACATTAGTCGGATCTAAGATCGCCACATTGGGAAGTGCCCTAGTGGCATTGTAAATCACCCCAGATAGTGAATTAGCTCCTACGTTTAAGCCTCTTGTTTCTGTTAAAGAATATGATAAGCTGGTGCCTATTCTTAATCTATCAAAAATAGAATGATCTAAATTTGCTCGAAAAGAATACCTTGACAAGTCGTTTTGCTTAACAGCTGATTCCTGATCAGAAAACCCTAACGAAAAATAATATTGAGTATTATCGGATCCCCCACTAACAGAAATATTATGCTGCTGCACTAACCCTTTTCTAAAAATATAGTCCTGCCAGTCACTATTTTCCCCTGGATTGGCCAATGACGCAGCTCCTGCATTAGCTCTTTTTTCATTGGCAATAACCACGAATTCATCACCTGAAAGTAAATCAAATCTACTTACCTCTTCATTAATACCATAACTCATATTATAGTTGACCTTCACTGCACCTGAGGAACCTCTTTTTGTGGTTATTAAAATAACCCCATTGGCAGCCCTGGAGCCATAGATAGCCGTAGCTGAACCATCTTTCAACACTTCAAAAGATTCAATATCAGCTGGGTTAATATTTGACAAAGGGTTAGAGGCTGCAATAGCTGACCTATCAGAATTGACAACTGGGACACCATCAATTACAATTAAAGGGTCAGCACTTCCTGTTATAGAATTCACACCTCTAATCCTTATTTGAGGTGCTTGACCCAATATACCACTTGGAGTAGTAACTTGAACGCCAGCAGCTCTACCACCTAACTGTTGATCGAAAGATGGTGTAACTAGATTATTAATTGCCTCACCAGATACTGATGTTACAGATCCAGTCAGCTCTCTTCTTTCCTGAGTACCATACCCAACCACTACAACTTCACCCAATTGTTGAATATCAGGTTTCATAGTGAAATCTACAACAGATCTTCCAGCAATGGAAACCTCGTCTGTAGAGTATCCAATAAAAGAAAAAACCAACATACTGCTTCCTTCCGAAACATTAATTTTGTAATTTCCGTCTAGATCTGTGACCACGCCATTGGTGGTTCCTTTCACTAGTACATTCACACCTGGTAAGCCTTCACCGGTTTCATCGGTTACTTTACCACTTACGGTGCGCTCTTGTGCCCATGCAGTTAGCACGAACACCAACATGAACCATGTCAGTAGAATCTTCTTCATTTCGCTTTGTTAAGGTTAATAATTAGTTAAAAACCACCAAAAATAATAATAATATCTTCATAACAATGCGCTCGATCAAATTATATTAAAAATAAAAAACATAGAATAACAAAGCTATAGAACAAAACAAAGTATTGATGAGGATAGGGTACCCAATTATTATAGCTTTCATAGAATAATCCTAATTCATGATTAAGCAAGGCTAACTCACCTCCCTGATTTAATTCCTGACAAATATAAATTTGCGGTTTGAGCACTTGTTCAATAAGCTTTCGCAAACTTCTTTAAACTTATTAAGCTACCTATAAAAGTTTGCCGCACTTTATCACTTTTTTTTTAAAATCTAATTGAATTGCAAATTAGCATTATCTACAACTAAGAAAGTATGATGGTTTAGCTTACATATTATCTAAAAAAGTTTCGAGTTCTGGTCATTTATTGTGGTGCTAATAAATCTCGCTGAAAAGGGGGCTTTGGCAACAAAAATTAATCTAACTATGGAATTGCCAAGAACAATCTTTTCAATCATAAACAAACCATTTTAATGAAAAAATAATCATTCATTTGAAACAGCAGAGACTACCAAAAATCTGGTTTTTCATTCACACTATTTTGATACTTAGTACAGTCAAAGCAGTACTCTGGTAATGGATCATTAGGAGAAAACCTGTCACACCTTAATTTAGCTTCATTTATCCCAGAAATAGCTGAACCAGGGATTTTAATCCTCATTGAAGAAACAGAAGACGTGAAAAAATAACCCAGCACCTTCTCTGAATCATTTGTCTCACATTTAATATTACTTGCTATTCGAGATGGTAAAGATGCGAAAATAGAGCCGTCATTCTGATACTGTTGTTTTACCAAACTCCAAAATTCATAAGCCTCTCGATTAATTGATTTTAGTTTTACTCTAAAACTATAGGCTTCAGTAAATCTTAACCCATCTTCAAGAAAAGTAATTTCGAAATCGTTAATCAAACTGTTATTAGTAAATTGGTCATCAAAAATCTTAATGTCAAACTTGGAATATTCTGTATTCCAGCAGTATGAATTATTTGTATCCGTTGATGGTGCTTGATACTGATACGTTCCCTCCCAATCAATCCAAAAATAATCCTTTTCAGGACTATCATAAAATTGGCAATACAAGCGAACTCCTTTAATTATATTGTCAATTCCATTTTTGGTAGATTCTATACTTTCATTTTTATAATAAACAGAATCTATCTGTCCATTAACAGGAATTTTCTCTTCACTAGATTGGAAGACCGTCCCATCCAATGTGGTTATTTTCAAGGTGTATCCCATTCCTATTTCACCTGTAAACTCAGTAGGGCATGATTCATACAATCCAGGATTGGTTTCTGTAAACTCAAACTCAACTCCTTTAGCGTTAATCACAACTACCTCAGCACCTTCTTCATGAGGATTAATATAAGCATCATAATCTGCAGTTCGACTCAACTCAACAAAATAAGGCTCTACTTGATCAGTAATTTCTGCAAAAACAACGAGTTTTGCAGCAGTACCTTTAACCTTAACCTCTAAAGGATCAATGCAGGAAGACAATAGAATTAAAAAAGCTAATTGCACAAATAAAATAGACTTCATATTAGAATTCAAAATTATATGTGATTGATGGAAAAGGTATACCTAATATGGCTAGTCGATAAGCTTGCGGAGGGGCTCCATTTTGATCTCTAAAAAATACAGAAAATGGATTTTTCCTTCCGTATAAATTATATAATCCAAATATCCAGCTACTTTTAAACCTCTTATTTGAACTTTCAGGATCGTAATTAAATGAAACATCCATTCTGTGAAAATCAGGAATCCTATATTGGTTTCTATTGGAGAACTCTCCAATAGAAATCGCTCCCACATCATATTTACTAATAGGAATACTAACAGGTCTTCCTGTACTATAGGTGAAATTCATATTTAAACTTACTTGAGGTGTGATTTGATAAGAAAGAATGGCTGTTAAATCATGAGGTTTATCATAATAAGCAGGATATGGCTGCCCATCATTAATAATCTCATCCTCAAAATGACCTTCAACTTGAATGAAGGCTCGAGAGTAGGTATAGCTTAAGCGACCTGAAAACTTGCCTGCAGTTTTAATTAAGGAGAACTCAACACCATATGAAGTACCAATTCCACTTACGAGTTCCGTTTCTAAAAACCTATTCAATAATAATTGGGCTCCATCCTTATAATCTAATGTATTTTGCGTCCTTCTATAATAGAGTTCCACTGATGATTCGTATAGATTAGAATCAAAATTTCTAAAATACCCGAGTGATACTTGATCCCCAATTTGGGGTTTAATATGCTCATTACTCAATTTATAGATATCTGTTGGAGCGATTGCCACATTATTTGCTATTAAGTGCATGTATTGTCTGGTTCTCTGATATCCCAACTTTACTGACTGCTTATTATCAATATTATAACTAAAAGAAATTCTAGGTTCAACTCCCCTATAATCTGCCACTTGTTCTGAGTTGCTATAATAGGTAGTATCAATAATTGAACTTACTGATTGGGGTTCTGAAGTGTTGTAGCTATACGAGCTATATGCGCCAATCTTTTCATAGTAACTATATCTTAAGCCTGAAATGATCTTTATCTTATTAAACATAAAATTTGCTTCAGCAAAAACAGCATACTCTCTCCCTAAGTCATTCTCAATCTTCAGCTCATTCACTATTGATTTATCCGATGTGGGATATAATTCACCAGGCTGGAGGTCATAAACATTGGCCTCTCCTCCCACCTCCATATAATGTGCTCCTAGTTCTGCTCCTAAAAACATTTTAACCGAAGCATTTCTGTTGTTAATAATTAATTCGAACTGCTGATTACTGTAATTACCAAGAACACTTGAAAAATTATCTGACAATGTTGCCAAACCGGTAAAATTCATACTTCTTCCTAATTCTTTATGATATTTCAGAGTGCTTGCGAAATTTCCATACCTGTAAGAAGTATCTGCACCAAAAGCAAATTGATCTCTACCATAGTAGACAGAAAATGTGATTTTACTTTTATCATTTAACTGATAGTCAATTCTTGAATTCAAATCTATAAACGAAGCTGAGCTACTTTTTAGCTGTGGATTGTTGGAAGCGCGAAGCAACCAGTCGGAGTACGTAGTTCTGGCTGATAACATGAGCCCTATCTTATTTGAAACAATAGGAGTAGTCCAGGTCATTCTACTTGATATCAAACCAATACCACCAGCAAACTTCATTGAATCAACCAGTGTACTTTTTGAATCAACAGATATAACGGAAGAAACCCTGCCTCCGTACCGTGCCGGAATACTTCCTTTATATAAAGTTACATTATCAGTAATATCCTGATTAAAAACAGAGAAAAACCCAAAAAGATGGGAAGTATAATAAATAGGAGCACCATCAAATAGGACAAGGTTCTGTCCTACTGAACCACCTCTAACATTAATACCCCCTGTGCCTTCACCAACGGAGCTAATACCTGGTAAAGTTATCATACTTTTCATCACATCTACCTCTCCCATTAATGCAGGCATTCGTTTAATCGTTTCTATAGATAAGCGATTAACCCCCATAGATGCTGACTTCAAATCTGTTTCATCAGTTGATGAACGTACAGTGACTTCAGCTAATTGCACCACATCATTTTCCAAAACAAAGGAATGGAAACTATTACTTTTCAGTTCAATCACTTTTTTAATGGTTTTTTTACCTACAGCTGAAATAGTGAATTTGTAACTTCCCTCTTCAAGCTGAACGGAAAATGTCCCATCAACATTTGTAATTTCTCCCTTAGCTCCATTATTCCAAGTTACTAGAGCTCCAACAATTGGCTCTTTACTTTTCTTCTCCACTACAACACCTTTCAATTGGAAAGTTTGCACTTGTTGAAATGCCACTCCTTGTGAAATAGAAATAACCAGGAGCATAAATACTAATAATATTTTAATCATAGCAAATCAGTTAACATTAGGTCCAAAAAATAGTCGGGGACTATAGGTTTTAATAAAAACATCAATCATACTGAATCTAAAAAAGCTAAGAGAATCTATAATTCAAAAAAAAAGGTTTTCTTTCGAAAACCCTTTTTTTAAATGAAATATTATTTAAATTAAATATTTAGTTGTTATTTATTCCTCTTCAGGCCCAACATTTAATCTGTATTCTGTTACTGTTCCTAAAGACACTTCTTCGTCATCTGAAACAATACTTTCAAGTTCAATATCAAGCACAGTTAGATCTTCACCTTCAGCTATCCAGCTAGGATCAATATCCAAGACAATCTCTCCACTTGTATTTCCAGCAAAAATTGTTACAGATCCATTTGTTTTATCTGCATCAGATAATATGGGTAACCCATCTATTGAATAATTAACAATCACATCTTCTGATACTGGTCTATTTAAGCTCAAATTAATGAAATAGTTACCTGCCTCATTCACATCTATCTCATCAAAATCAACTATTAAGTTCACCGTCTTTACATCATCTTCAATGTAAATTACAGCCTGTCCTATATCCATTGAATCAGGAGCATGAGTAACAGCCGAAGTTCCATCTCCTGTCAGTAGTATGTCTCCCAGTACAATTCTAAAATCTCTTGCTGCTTCTTCAGTTATATTATCCATAGTAAGAATTTTGATAAAAGCTTCAGTTTGACCAGCAGAGAATCCAAGCACATTATTATCGTTCAATATCTTGAAATCTATACCTTCAATTGCCGTTCCATTAACAACTTCAAACTCTACTGCGGTAGAGTCTACATTTCTTTCCGAGATTGTTATTGGAAAAAACAAAGTATCAGATCCAGCTAAATAACTCTCCTCATAAATATAAGAAGTATCAGAACTTACACCAATGAATTCATTTACGTCCTCTACCTCAATTTCAAATGTTCCATCTAGACCATTTGTGCTAGAAACAGTTAAAGTATATGTGCCGACATCTTTAATTAATACATCGACAAATTCACCATAACGACCCTCTTGTTCAGCAACACTAGCTTCACCGCTACCGGTTATAGTCCATGTATAATCTTCATCAATATTATGTCCTCTAACGAAGTATTCTGTACTACTATAGGTTAAAACTTCATCAGAACCTGAAATTAAAAGTTCTGTACCAGGAGTTAAACTAATTGACTCCTCCTCCCCTTCGCAAGCAGCAAACACGAATGCGAAAGCTAAGCCAAGGGATAATTTAAAAAATGATTTATAATTCTTCATAGTTACTTTTTAGTCAATGTCCCAGAATAAATTTGTATCATATTCATCACCACCAATATTACTGGCTGCGTCAGAATAATTACTGCTGTTCAAAGATTGTTCATCCAAAGGATAAATTCTTCTTTTTGGTATTCCATTTATATCAATGAAATTTTCATCAGGCTCATAGATCACTAGATTAGCTTCAGGAATGTTTTCTAAATCTAACCTTCTAATCTCAGCCCAAGACTGCCAACCTTGAATATAAAGAGCAATATATTTCTGTATAGCTAAATTATCTTCAGTGTAAGGGTTTGCTGCAAGGTAATTAGTAATAGCGGCTGCATTTGTCACACCCCAATACTCCATACTTGCGCGGATACCCTGTTCATAATATTGTGCTGGAGAACCCCCAATCCAGGTATTTTGAGCGGCTTCAGCTAATATAAAACTTGTCTCAGCATAATCCATTAACATCCCTTCAAAATCAGCTTCTAATAATTTAGGATTTAACTGAGATACAGCACTTCTTGGAATTGCAGCAGCTTGTGCACTTTCTAAACCATAAGTAAGTCCTACAAAAGTACCAGTTGAAGCAGCAGGTGAAAAGTATTCCGCTACTCTTGGGTCGCCCAAACCATTTAGCAATTCTACAAAATTTTCTGTAGCTGCATAATCTTGTCTTCCGTTTACCACATAGGATACATATAATGGATTAACGCTTGGCTGCTCAGTTATAAATTGAATAGCTGCATTATCAGCATTACTAGAAATCGCATTAACAGCAGCTCCTGAAATTACATCCTCTGCAAGAGCTGGATTAACATCCGATAATCTAATACCCATCCTCAATAGCAGGGAATTACCAAACTGAACCCATTGTTCTAGGTCACCACTGAATACAACATCACCTCCTGCAAAACTAGGCTCATCTTCATCTATACTTGCTACAGCTGACTGAACATCAGTGATTAAAGTTTCGTAAATATCTTCCTGGCTATCATATGCAGGACTTGGATTCTCTGAACCCTGCAAAGCATTACTAAATGGTACATTTCCATAAATATCCACCATATTGTGATAAGCCCAAGCTCTCATTATTATTGCAATGGCATTTTGATTATTAATTTGGGCAACATTAACGTTGGGATCCTCCAAATCAACTTCACCATTTATTCGAATGATTTCTTGCAAGTCATTTATTCCAGTGTAAAATTCCAGCCAAAAGGTGTTATTAGTTTGTGGCCGGTATTGATACCTAACTTCATCAGAGTATTCATTTTGAGCCCAATACTGAGCTATAGTCATACCAAACGAGATGTTGTCGAAGTTTCCGTAATATCGAAGACCCAATAGTCTTTGTGCTGAAGTTAAAAGAAAATCGTTCGAAACCTCGGAAGGCCTATTCGGATCATCATTTAACTCTGTCAAATCCTTACACCCTGTCATCATTAAGAAAATCAGGGATATAGATAGAGTTGTTTTTATTAAAAATTTCATAATTTTCTATTTTAAATTTTGATTAAAATCCAAGACTTACTTTAAATCCGTAAGATCTTAAAGTTGGAAGAGCTCCTCCTTCGAGACCTTGCACGTTACCAGCATTAGTAGAAGCCTCTGGATCGATATGTGGCACCTTTTTAAATAAAATAGCTAAGTTTCTACCTTCCATTCCGAAATTCACTGAAGTAAAAGGAGTGTTATCTACAACAGATTGTGGCAAGGAGTAACTTAAAGTCATTTCTCTTAGTTTCACAAAGGTTGCATCATACACATGAGCTGCAGCCAATCCGAAATGGCCTGAGAAGTATGATGCTGCATCAATGGCAGTTGTATTAGGCCCAGTTGTTTCACCATCTTCATTTTGAACAACCCCTTCAGCAACAATGCCTACTTGTCTTATATTTCCATCGACAGTTTCCTGAACCATTCCTGAGTACTTAGCAAATAAATTAGTCACAGAGTGTAATGAACCACCCATCTGAGTGTCAATTAAAAAGCTAAAGTTGATTCCTTTGTACGATAGGTTATTTCTGATACCACCAGTCCAATCAGCTAAATAACTACCTAAAGGCTGAGTAGCACTAGTTTGTAAATAATTTCCTCCAGACCCAATTACACGATTACCATCTTCATCTAACACAAAACTAGCACCATATATAGAACCGTAAGGTTGACCTATTCTAGCATCCAAAGTAGCTTCAAACACACCATTTGCAATTCTGTAATTATCTATACCTGGAGCTAATTCCACCACTTCATTTCTGTTCCTAGCCCAATTGATGTTCATATCCCATCTGAAGTCTGTAGTGTTAATAATGTTTCCTCCTAATGACACCTCTAAACCTTGATTGATCATTTTACCTGCATTAATAATTTGAGATCTGTACCCTGAAGCACCAGAAACATCCACCTCAAATATTTGATCTGTTGATGTATTATTATAGTATGTTGCATCTAAAACTACCCTATCCGAGAAAAATCTTAGTTCAGTACCTATCTCGTAAGAATTTGTCTTCTCTGGACGCAAAGCGTTATTATTTAACGCATTAGGCAATGAATAGGCAGGATTATTCCCAAAATTCGCAAGTGGTGCGTACACTGAGGATATTCTATAAGGATCAGTATCGTTACCTACCTGAGCAACACTTGCTCTAATTTTACCAAACGACAAAATCCCATTAGCCAATGGCTCCAACTCGGTAAAGATAAAAGTTCCGCTTAACGAAGGGTAGAAATAAGAATTATCTCCATCTGGTAAAGTAGAAGATATATCATTTCTTATGGTTGCATCCACATAAAGTATATCTCTAAAACCAACAGTAGCAGAACCAAACCAACTGTTAATTTGCCTTCTTCTTGTTTGATCATTAATTGTAGGGCGATTGTTAGAATTCTCTAAACTATAAAATCCACTTACACTTAAACCACCTACAGTGGTACCTGAATTTTGCTTAAAATCATCAATTCTAATATTCCCTCCAACAAAGGCTGTTAGAGAAATATCTTCATTAATATTACCATCGTACTTTAAAATTAAATCTGTATTTAGCTCTGATTGTTGCAGAACGTTTTCTTGATAAGATGATTGTGCTACCGAACCTTCAGCTATCCTTTGTTCTCTTCTATCGGTATAAAAGTCTGTTAGAACTCTACCTGTTAATGATAAGTTTTCTGTGAAATCATAAGATAAAGATGCGTTACCAAATACTCTCGATCTGCTGTCATTTTGAAGATTTTCATTTCTTATCCAATAAGGATTGTCTGCATAAAGTGGAGTTGCATCCTCAGAACTAATTCGGTTCCATGACCTTTGTTCACCAGTTGATTGGACATAATAATTCTTTAGCTCATTAGGATTCAATTGTCTTTGTCCAAAGTGATTAAACTGAACAATAATATCTCCATAGCCCTGAGGAGGCCTTCCTTCAAAGTCAGATTGCACGTAATTTACACCTGCACTAGCCGTTAACTTCTCTGATAATGAGTAAGAACCGTTAAAATTCAAAGTATTTCTCTGCATCTTAGCATTTGGCATTATATGCTTTTGATCTAAGTTAGTATAAGAAAGTCTGAAAGACCCTTGATCATTTCCACCTGATAAAGCCACATTATTATTGAACATAACACCTGTTTCAAAAAAGTCTCTGATGTTATTTGGATGAGCTTCCCAAGGTGTTTCTTGTCCAAAATTAGGGTGATCAGCATAATAGCTGTACCACTGTCTAACTGGACGTCCATCTAACCTAGGCCCCCAACTTTGATCTACTGCAAAACCTGCAACCTGCTGACCGTCCTCAACTGTGAATGGACCAAATCCCCCACCAAAATCATTCTGATAATCAGGTAAAACTAAAGGATCTGAAAAGGTAACACTTGAATTTACTGAAACTCCTATACCTTTATTTCTTTTACCCTTCTTAGTAGTAATTATAATTACACCATTTGAAGCTCTATTACCATACAAAGCAGCAGCACTCGCTCCTTTTAGTACAGACATACTTTCAATATCTGCGGGATTTATGTCTTGAGCTGCATTACCATAATCAAAACCACTTGCGCCTCTTTGTTGATTTGCACTATTAAAATTCTGATTATCGATTGGCACCCCATCCACCACAAATAAAGGTTGATTATTGCCAGCAATTGAATTTGCTCCTCTAATTAAAATATTAGACGAACCGCCCATTGCCCCGTTACCACTTATTTGAACACCTGCAACCTTACCTTGCATTGAATTAATCATGTTGGTTTCCCCAGCATTAACCATGTCATCTCCGCTAATTTCCTGGACAGAGTAACCCAATGATCTTTGCTCTCTTTCGATACCCAATGCAGTTACAACAACTTCATTCAACTGTTGAATATCATTTTGCATAGTTACATCGATCACGGATCTTGCTCCTACATTTACTTCTTTATTGGCCATTCCTATAAAACTGAATACCAATATTGAATTCTCTGATGGTACCGAAATTTTAAAATTCCCATCTAGATCAGATACCACACCTTCGGAGGTACCTTTTACTAATACATTCACACCTGGCAAGCTTTCACCGGAATTATCCGTGACAGTTCCGCTAATGGTGCGATCCTGTGCCCATGCACTTAGCACGAACACTAACATAAGACATGTTAGTAGAATCTTCTTCATTTTGTTTTGTTTAGGTTAAAAAAATGTTTGAATACTTAAAGTTAATAAAGAATTAACTTTAACGAAACTTATGTTAATCTAATTTTTTAAGACATTTATACTCAAATTGGAAGCAATTGGACAGTATTTATTACACAAGTATAATATCGATGTACAAAATGAATATTACAGACAACTATATTGCATTATATAGCTCTTGAATTATATAATATTAATAGTATAAAGTAAGAGTTTATTTTTTTTCCTATGTTAAAATATGAATATCACCAATGCTAAAAATGCAATTAAGGTAAATTCCCAAGTTGGATTGAAGCTGATATTCTGATTAAAAGAGAAATTAATTTATTTTAGGGTTATAAAATTGAGATGAATGTTAGCAATTCAAAGTAATGGCAGCAATTGGTGTGAAGATACAATAGATTTGCTGTATCCTTCTTAAGATATCAATTTCCCTTTTTGCAAAAGCAAGGTTAGAATGTTTTCAACTAGTTAAAAGCAGGAATCCCCTCCTTTAGGAGTATCTCTACTGTTAACTAGGCATCTAAATACTAGAACTTACCTCATTTTAAATTGAAGGATCAGACATAAAACTTAATTAACAGCTTCCTCCTCTTGAGTTTCCGGGTTCACAAACACAAAGCCTCTTGCATCGTTGCTATCATGAAATTGGATTTCCATACCTATGATATACATCACATGGCTTTTTTCAATATAAACAGGAATTCCAGCTATTTCAAAACTTTTGTCGGTAGGTTTATTTTTATCAAAACCTAACATATAACTCATACCTGCTGCACTACAACCGCCACCGCCTCGAACACCAATTCTAAGACCATATTCTGAAGGAATATTTTTGTTGGAAATAATATTTTTAATCTCTTTTATGGCGTCTTCAGTAATGTTTACAGGAATCATTATCTTCTTTAGATTGTATAGTGTCAAAACGATTTCAAAATTCGAAAAGTTTAAAGATTTATGATACTTTTTATTAAGATGTTTTTAACTAATTTTGGATTATACTTTAAAAACAGAAACTAATGGAGCCAATCTGGGACTTATTAAAAATAATTATACCTGCAGGAATAGTACTTTATGCGATGTTTTTAACTATTAAAACCATGCTGCAAAAGCAAAATGAAAGTAAATTGATAGATTTGAAGGCTAAAAGCAAGGAGATTGTGCTTCCAATCAGGTTGCAGGCTTACGAGAGAATGACTTTGTTTCTAGAACGCATTTCGCCAGACCAGATCATCAAGAGGGTGAGCCAGAGTGAAATGAATGTGGCTGAACTACAATATGTGATACTCAATGAAATTAGGGAGGAATATAATCATAACCTCTCACAGCAAGTGTATATGAGTGATGATGCCTGGAAAATCATTAAAAATGCAAAGGAGGAACTCATCATGCTCATTAATCAGTCTGCAAAGGAGCTTAATGCGGAAACAAAGAGTATCGAGTTGGTTAAAGCTATTTATGCACAGACGTTGGAAAAAAATATAGACAGCATAGAATATGGCTTGAATTTCTTAAAAAATGAAATTCAGAAAGAATTCTAATTTTTTTCTAATTCAATGAATTTCTGAACATTGTCATTATCTACCGTTACTGATAAATCATAGAGCGCTATTTTCCAACCATCATTTTGTTTTACCAATACCCCCGTTCCTTTGCATATTCCCATCCAGGTGTCCAGTTTCTCATTAAACCAAGCAGTTTTTCCATTATCTGAAACATAGACGTCTCTTTTTATAACTGTGAAGTCCCAGGCACTTTCCCTGTTAAAATACTCCTTTGACCACTCTTTCATTTCATCGCGAGTCCATTTTTCAGTTTTATCAGTGCCAAGATAAATACCATTTGCAGTCATTGAGCCAAAAAAATCATCTTCATCAGCTGTAGCAGCAGCTTTATGCCATGCATCCATTAGATTATTTATAGTTTCTCTTTCAGTTTGCGCGCTACTTACGAGAGCAAATAAAAGTAGAATGAAGCATGTAGGTAGACTTCTTAACATAATATCTTTATTTAAAAATTTGTAATTAAAGTTTCAGGGTAAAGCCTATAAATGGAATACCAATTACAAACTGCTCAGCAATATCTCTATTGTTGAAGAAAAACAAATCATAGCTGGCCGATGGAGTCATGTACCTAATCCCATAAGTCCCAATAAAATAACCTTCAGAATCAATGTTTGCAAGGAGAACGTTTTCAGAAACAAGCGCTAACTTTCTCGAGATTCTGGCACTTCCCGCTAAGGTAAAAGCAGGTTGATTCGCTACTCCAAGACCTGATACTGCCCCATAGTAAATAGTTCCTGTCAGATTCAAATCGGGTGTACCTACCGTTAAACCTGCATTTAATAATGCAGCAACGCCAGACTCTCCATCAGCAAAACCTATAAAAGCATCTACTCCTGTTTTAAAATGAAGTTTCTCATTAAATGAATATGTGTAGTGCGGATTAACATAGAAAATAGGAAAACCTGCCACTAAAGTAACTAAAATAGTTCCAACTCCAATTGAAAAATTATCAGATATTCCTCTATAGTAGGCTGTTACATTATTTGACAAATAATTACCTCCTTTTTCAAAGTTAAAACCAGAGGAACCGAAAAAATATCTTGAAGAATTTATGTTAGTGACCTCCGCAGAATCATCATCTAACTTAATCTTCCCATTAGAGTCTGCAGATTCAATTTTTTTAATTCTATTGGTAGGAATGGTGATTTTACCCACAGTCTCGTTCTCAATAACTAAAAAATCTTTATCCTGACTTATAAAAAACCCTTTATAGATTTCGCCTGTTTTGGTGTAGACAACTACAATAGCCCTTGGAATCTCATTTTCAGCTTTATCAATCTTAGGGTCTTCTATTTGGGAGAAACCCGCAGACACAACTCCAAAGAGTAGAGCAATTACTACACAGAATTTCATCATAACTTCAAGATTTTAAGGCTAAAATATGATACAATTTTCATAAATTTACGTACTTATCCAAATAAAAACTAATTATGTCGAATCAGCTTAGGAGTAGTCAGATTAAAGCAAATAATATCAGAATATGGGTAGGAGTTATCAGTCTAATACTGATCTGGGCGTTATTTATCTATAAAAATCTATTATCCGACCTCTACTTAATTTTGGTTGTATCTTTTTCATTATATACAATTTTCGCCTATGTGATTGTACCTATTCAAAAGAATAGAAAACTTAAAGAGGAACAAACTGATGAGTAAAAAATTATCTTTTAAAAATGCTTTAAGTCGAGCGCGTAAAATATTAGCAGATAAGAATAGAGGCTTGAGGCTGGTAAAGGAAGCAAAGCAGCTACTTAATGACAAAGCTACACGATCTAAAAAACTACACAGTGTAAAAAGTCAACTATTAGCATTTATTCGATTAGTTAGAGCCTATTATAAAGGAGAGTACAGACAAATATCTATCAAAAGCATGATTTATACCATAGCTGTCTTAATTTATTTTGTTACTCCCACTGACTTGGTGCCAGATTTCATTCCTATTGGAGGCTATCTTGATGATGCTTCATTAATTATTTGGTTGTATCAATATTTAAATGTGGAAATGCAACAATTTTTGGAATGGGAGAGTAACATAAAGCAACTAGATAGTTCTGACCTATGACTTATACCAAAGAAAATGTAATTGATTTCGACATTTTAGATAATGCACTCGACTACGCAAGCTACAGAGAAAAGATCAAAAAGTTATTGCAGGAGAGAAAGACAACTGGCAGTAATCATTCGGATGAAATGGTTGCCTATACCAAAATGAATGATAGCCGCATGAACCGCTGGGATAAAACTTTGCAACTCTCTGAGGAGACCCTAAGCTTAGCAAAATCTCTACCAAGTATGCATTGGTTAATTATTACGGAAGCCTGGTGTGGGGATGCTGCTCAAAACATACCATTTTTCGCTAAAATAGCTTCCCTAAACGAACATATTAATTTAAGACTGATATTGAGAGATGAGCATTCGGAAGTGATGGATAATTACCTTACGAACGGATCCAGATCGATTCCTATTTTGATTATGTTTGATGAAGAACTTAATGAAAAAGCCATTTGGGGTCCAAGACCAACTCCCGTTCAAGATATGGTCATTAACGCCAAGACGAACCCATCATTAGACCAGCATCAATTTATTGAAAGCATCCATAAATGGTACGCTGATGATAAAATGCAAACCCTGGAAAATGAATTTCGAATCCTTCTTAAAAAAATTATAGCTAATGTCTAAAACAGCAATAATAGCAGGTGCTACAGGTTTGGTTGGTGGCCATTTATTAGATATATTGATGGATGACCCATCATATTCCACAGTAAAAGTTTTAACAAGAAGAAGTATGGGTGGAGACGATGGAAAAATGAAAGAAATTATTATTGAAAATTTCGATCAATTGGAGTCTTACTTGAAAGAACTGAAAGCAGATGACTACTTCTGCTGCTTAGGCACAACTATGAACAAAGCAGGTTCTAAGGAAGCCTTTAAAAAAGTAGATTATGAATACCCTGCCACCTTAGCTGCCATTGCAAGAGAAAACGGTGCCGATACATTTTCTTTAGTATCTGCCATGGGTGCCAATTCAAAATCATTTATATTTTATAACAAAGTAAAGGGAGAAGCTGAGGAAGCTATCAAAGCAATGAAACTCAATAAAGCTTTTATTTTCCGCCCTTCCTTTATTGAAGGGGAAAGAAATGAAAAGAGAACCGGAGAAAAAGTGGCTCTGTGGGTGGCAGATAATTTAGGTTTCATCTTTTCAGGGCCGCTAAAAAAATATGGTGCTATTCATGCACATGAAATAGCAGAAGCAATGGTGAAAACTGCCAAGAGTGCGACAGAAAATTTTAAAATATTGGAATCCGACCAAATGAAGGAGCTCATATGATTGCAGTGATTCAACGGGTTACTAATGCTTCAGTAAAGATAGGTCAGGTTTTAAAAGGTGAAATTGGAGATGGGCTTTTAATTCTATTAGGGATAGAAAATGACGATCATCATGAAGATATAGAATGGCTTAGCAGGAAAATAGTAAACCTGCGTATTTTCAACGATGAAGAAGGCGTTATGAATAAAAGCCTTCTGGATATTCATGGGGAGATTCTGTTGATCAGCCAGTTTACCCTCCATGCAAGTACAAAAAAAGGGAACCGACCATCCTACATAAAAGCTGCAAAGCCAGAAATAGCCATTCCTTTGTATGAAAACATGCTTAAAAATCTGGACGAAATGTTGCCTACGGAAATAAAAAATGGAGAATTCGGAGCTGATATGCAGGTGAGCTTAGTTAATGACGGGCCAGTAACCATTATCATTGATACCAAAGATAAAAAGTAAGTGAATAATTGTCCGTATGTATAAGATCTAATTAATTGCTTATATTTAATACTTCTTCTTATCTATAACACAAGAACTCGCAATGAGGAAGGCTAAAATAACAATTATTGGATGTGGAAACCTGGGTGCTTCAATAGCCCATGGTCTTTTAAAAACCTCAGGATTTGAACCTTTTCAGTTAACTCTTACCAAACGAAACGCTCATCTTTTAGATGAATTTGAAAAGTTGGGAGTAAATATCTCCACTGACAATTTATTAGCTACAAAGGAGGCAGACATTATTCTCTTAGCGGTAAAACCTTATAACCTCTTAGAAGTTCTACAGGAAATCAAACCTAATTTAGACTCTAAAAAACAAATTATCATTTCTTTAGCAACAGGAATAAGTTTAGAAGAAATCTACCAGAGAGTGGATGCTGGCACTGTCGTTTTTAGGGCTATGCCCAACATTGCTGCCGATATCAACGAATCGACTACCTGTATATGCAGTAGAAATGCAAGCCCACAAATAGAGGAGGAAGTTAAAGAAATTTTTAATAGTATAGGCACTACGATAAGCATCAATGAAGACCTAATGGAGGCTGCAACTGTTTTGGGAGCCTGTGGAATTGCTTATGTGCTCAGGTTCATGCGTGCAATGATTCAGGGTGGTATACAAATTGGCTTCGATGCTAAAACAGCCAGTCAAATTGTTAACCAAACGGTGAAAGGTGCTGCTGAAATGATGATTCAGCAGCCTATTCATCCTGAAGCTGCCATTGATAAAGTAACAACGCCTAAAGGTTGTACTATTGTAGGGTTGAATGAAATGGAACACCATGGCTTTAGTGCTGCTACAGTGAAGGGAATTATTGCATCACATGGAAAAATCAGTAAATAATATTGCACTGACAATCACAGAATCATCTATCGTTTAAGAGCAAAGGCAATAACAACAAATCAGTTACTAATGCCGAAAACATGGCTAACGACAGAAACAAACCTAAGTAAAATGTGGTGGCGAAAGCTGAAAATGTAAAAAGCACAAAACCAGAAATAATTAGTAAAGAAGTAATACAGATAGACAACCCTGCGGTACGGAAGGTTTTTACTAGGCGCCATGAGTAATTTACTGCCTTTGTATTCTTAAAAGCACCTAAAAAATGAATGGTATCATCTACCGCAATACCAAATGCTACAACAAAAATTATTGAGGTAGTCAGTTTTAATGGCGCATCCATGTAACCCATCACTCCTGCTGTTAGAAGTAGTGGAATAAAATTTGGAACAAGACTGACTATTAATATTCTCATAGACTTAAAATAAAGGGCTAAAACTATAGAGATTAAAGCTGTAGCTATTAATAGGCCATAAATTGAATTAATAGAAATAGACTCGTTGCTCTGATCTATCAGGTATGTTGTACCAGTGATTCTATAATTTAAAATATTCGTATCGATATCTTCTTGTATGAAGTTCTCTAACGCTTCATTTCTTTTCCGAGTGTCAAAAGATCCCCATTCGGGAATAAAAGCTGCAAACCTTGCATAGGTCTCACTTGAATCAGTGACTACATTGAAACCCGCTTTGGATTTTAATTTATCAACATTATCTAAAGCAGCCTTATATTGCACTTCGGAGGGTACTTTAAAGTATCTATTGGCACCTCCTTTTTCAATCTGATGTCCATATTTGACCATTTCAACCGGAGAAAATAATCGTTCAATACCAAATTCTTCCTGTAAATAATCGCCTATTTTGCTGGCTTCATTAATAAATTCGTAGTTCCATATAGTCAGATTACTATCAGCAGGCCAAATAGCCATTTCCCAAGGTTTGGAGCCGCCAAAATTTTGATCTACAAATTCAAAATCCTGCTTAACTTTCGATTTTTCTGGCAAGTCTTTTAGTAAGTATGCGTCCGTTTTAAGTAGAAATAAACCATACAAACTAAGCAATGTAACTATAACAAAAAAAATAAAAATGGGTCTTTTCCTTCTTAAAACAAAAGATGTGAACTGTTTATAAGGTAACTGTAACACACTGGCTTTATACCGATCTGAAAGTAATAAAGGACCAAAAATAAACGTGACCAAAAATGCAATAACAACTCCCAGGCCCGCAAATAGACCAAGTTCCTGCACTGGTTTACTTGGGATGGAAAGTAAACTTATAAAGCCAATAGCTGTGGTAACTGAAGTTAAGAGTGTGGGTACAAAAACTTTGGTGATAGCAGCATTTAGGCGTAAAAAATAGTTTTCAGATTTGTTTTGTCGGTAAGCATTCAATAAATGTATTCCGTCCGAGGTAGCCACAAATAGAATAATAGGCGGAATTAAAACACTCAAAACACT
The DNA here is from genome assembly GCA_963803685.1 of uncultured Cytophagales bacterium. Taxonomy (GTDB): domain Bacteria; phylum Bacteroidota; class Bacteroidia; order Cytophagales; family Cyclobacteriaceae; genus Marivirga. The sequence continues at coordinate 2,728,830 of CAWDNW010000001.1, read as the reverse complement.
TAATTCTACCCCAATTAAGGCCATGATTCCTAGTAGGAAAATCATAGTACTTATACTGACCAGGTAGGGCAGCAACATTCCGCGAATGGAACGGTAAATGAGCAAAAGTATAATGGCTGTTACAATTAAAGCCAAAGTTAAAAACAGTGAAAAGTCTTTCTTAATATTATCAATAAATGCCCTTTGAGCAATTAACTTTCCAATAACTCTGTAGTTAGAAAATTCCAGGTTGGTAAGGCTTTTATTTAACTGAGTAATAAATTCTTTTTCTTCCTGTGGTGACTTAAAATGTTTATGAGTGATCTGTATGAGCAATGCTTTTGCGTTCTCAGAAAAAAAGGTTTTATAGATAGGATGGCTATAAATCCTGACACTATCAGAGGCATAACGAGCAGGGGAGTTCGAATGTATTAGAGCAATAGCCGTTATCCCTAAGGGAGACTTGATCAAGTGCGGTATTTCAACCGGTGATACCAGCGACTCAACGCCTTCAACTTTTTTACTTTGTTTAGACCATTTAGATACTTTTTGTAAAAATACAGAATCAAAAACACTTGATTGTGCCTCCACAATTACTAAAAGGTAATCATTATCATATCCAAAGACTTCTAGATGTTGTTCATAGAATTGTCGATCTGAATTTTCCTCACCAAAGAGTTTCTCAAATTCAAAGCTAACCTTTAAACCAGTTACCTGATAGCCAAAAAACGCCAGACTCAGCAGCCAGAATACAGCTAATGTTCTCCTGAACCTTTTATTGCCATAATTTTTTAGAATACGTAAAAATGAATTTTTCAATACCTCGGTGAAAATTTTTAGAACTGCAGTTCCAATGTAAGATAAGTTTTAAAGCTTTATTAAGTTTTACTTAAAAACGTAATTATTATTTGATAAAGATCTTCAACCAGCAAATAATTTCTAAGAGTAAGTATAGTAAACATTGCACTTAACTCTATGAAAGATATTTAAACCCTTCTGTTAGCAACGGTATGTGTGGCTAGTATCCGCTTTGCTTCTTCCTTTACCAGCGCATCTTTTTTCATTTCCCAAATTTCTTTTCTGGCTCTTTTACCTGCATTCTCTAAATTTAAAAGAGGTTTCGGGTAATGAACTCCCAGCTCAAAATTCAAACTATTTTGTTCTAAAGGTGTCAATTCCCAAGGTTGATGAATAAAAGCTGATGGAATGTTAGCTAATTCAGGCACCCACTTCTTGATAAAAACACCTTCCGGATCATGATCTATTGATTGCTTGACTGGGTTGTAAATTCTGATGGTGTTAATACCAGTTACCCCTGCCTGCATTTGAAATTGTGGGTAATGAATACCAGGTTCAAAATCTAAAAATTGCCTACCCAAATGAATTGCTCCCTCCTTCCATGGTTGCCACATATGGTGCGTTAAAAAAGAAACCAGCATGGCACGCATCCGGAAATTTAAATAACCTGTTTCAGTTACACACCGCATGCAAGCATCAACTAGTGGAAATCCGGTTTGTCCGGATTTCCAGGCAACAAATAACGAATCATCCTGTTCTTTTCTGATCACATTATACCCACGATTAATATTTTCAAATTCGTAGCGCCCTTCCATTTCAAATTTTTGCATAAAATGGCAATGCCAACGCAATCGGGATCCAAAATTATTTAAGGCACTTTTTAGCCCTTCTTTTTTTGCTTTTACGGAAGTCTGATAAACTTGTCGAATGCTTAAATTTCCGTAAGCTAAATAGGCTGATAATCTGCTACAGGATTTCCTTGCCTCCAGAGGTTTACTGATGTTTTTATTATATTGAAAATGTCTTTCCTCTAAAAACGACTTCAGGTACTTACTTGCTAAAATAAATCCGCCCTGCTGAATATTATACTCATGTTCTGTGAAATGAAATCTCTTCTCTATATCGAAATTAAATTCATGAGGAAAATTGATATCTGATTCTAATAAGCTTTCAATTTGTTGATAATCGATAGATTGAATGGGCTGTGACATAAAGCGATACCATTCCTTCACCCAATCCTTTCTGTTTTTTCTACCCCTTTGCACTCCAAATTGAGGGAACTCTTCCCATTGAACACCTTCTCTTTTACAAAAAGAAGCCACTGCCTTATCACGGTCGTAAGTAATTTTAAGGCCTGTTTCCTCATGAGAAAAAAGTTGTCTCACATCAAATTGATGCACCAGATTCTGTAAAAAATCAACTACTTCGGAATGTGCCTGAATTAATCGATGCCCATATTTTGAAAGCTCACCCTCCAGAACGACAAGTGATTCATGAACAAATTTCCAGTGTCGTTTGCTATAGTCTTCAGCATTTAGCAAAGAAGGCTCCCAACAGTAGAAAATTACTGTAGGCAAGTTGATTTCTGCTGCTTTCAAGAAGGCGGCATGGTCTTGTAATCTTAGGTCACGCTTTAACCAAACGAGCTGAACGGGTTGCTTCATGCTTGTGAAACTGTTGAAATATAATCTTGTTCATTTTTTCAAATTACTTTACATAAAAAAACCTGCTTGTTTCTTTCAAGCAGGTTTTTTATATCGAATTAGAAGGTTTCTATTTCTTCAGAAATTGTCTTAAAACGTACTGCAAAATACCTTTATTCTTATAGTATTCTACCTCAATTTTAGAATCCAGTCTGGCTAGTACTTCAAATTTTATTTCTTTACCCTCTTTGGATTTCGCCACAACAGGTAAAATCTTTGAAGGATTTAAGCCTTCACTGATTTGAGTAATAGTGTATTGTTCAGAACCATCCAGTCCCAAACTTTGCGCAGTTTCTTCATTAATAAATTGAAGAGGCAGAACACCCATTCCTACTAAATTGCTCCTGTGAATACGCTCGTAACTTTCAGCAATAACAGCTTTAACACCTAAGAGATAAGTTCCTTTAGCTGCCCAATCTCTAGAAGATCCGCTTCCATATTCCTTACCTCCAAGGACAACTAAAGGAGTATTTTTATCTTTGTATTTTTCCGCTGCATCAAATACTGACATTTCTTCGCCTGAAGGTATGTGAGTAGTGAAGCCGCCTTCCTTATTGGATAATTCATTGTTAATACGAACATTAGCAAATGTTCCTCGGGTCATCACTTCATCATTACCCCTTCTTGAACCATATGAATTAAAATCTTTCTTTTCAACTCCACGACCTTTCAAATACTGTCCAGCAGGACTATCTTCAGCAAAAGCTCCAGCCGGAGAAATATGATCTGTAGTTATTGAATTACCCAATTTTAGCAGTACATGGGCATTTTTTATATCTTCAAAGGCCTCCGCTTCATCACTTATATCTTTAAAGAAAGGGGCTTCTTTGATGTAAGTAGAGTTGCTATCCCATTCATAATCTTTGGATTCAGGAGCTTTCATCTCTCTCCATTGCTCATTCCCTTCAAAGATTTCACCATAATTCTTTTTATAGGAATCAGGAGATAGCACTTTACGCATCACTTCGAAGATTTCTTCCTGAGTGGGCCATAAATCTTTGAGGAAAACCGGTTCACCATTGACATCATAACTCAACGGATCATTGTTTAAATCAATATCAACTCTACCCGCAATGGCATAAGCTACAACCAACATCGGAGACATTAGAAAATTCATTTTTACGGCAGGATGTACTCGGGCTTCAAAGTTTCTGTTCCCCGATAAAACTGACGAAACTACTAAATCATTCTCATCTACGGCTTTTGCAATATGCGGAGGCAAGGGCCCTGAATTACCAATACAGGAGGTACAACCATATCCAACTACATGAAATTTTAGCGCTTCTAAATCATCTAAAAGTCCAGCAGCTTCCAGGTAATCAGTCACTACTTTAGAACCTGGTGCTAAACTTGTTTTCACCCAAGGTTTTACATCAACTCCTCTGGCTATGGCTTTTTGCGCGACTAAACCAGCTCCCAGCATTACGCTAGGGTTAGATGTATTGGTGCAGCTGGTAATAGCTGCTATCACTATCGATCCATCGCTTAAACTAAATTCATCATTCCGAGTCTTTATTTTAACCGTCTTAAGGCCAGCTTGCACATCTTCCTCAATAGCCACATCGTCATCCACATCGTTAGATTGCTGTTCGGTTTGTGACCCACCTTCAGAATACCACCTACTTACAGGTCTCTCATAAAGGCTCAGATAATCTCTTCCATGTTCTTTATCAAGCAGTTCTTTAAATTTACCTTCAAATTCCCTTACTAAAATTTTATCTTGTGGTCTTTTAGGTCCCGAAACCGTAGGTTCAACTGTCGTCAGGTCAAGTTCTAAGACCGTGGAATAATTGATTTTCTCTTCATTTTCTCTCCATAACATGTTGGATTTGGCATATTTCTCCACTAAGTCAATTTGATCGGCAGAACGATTTGTTCGTTTCATGTAGGACAAAGTTTGATCATCAATCGGGAAATAAGTAACCGTACAGCCAAATTCAGGCGACATGTTGGAAATCGTTGCTCTGTCAGGCACTGCCAGATTATCAAGGCCAGGGCCGAATACTTCTACGAATTTTCCAACTACACCATGGCTCCTTAGCAAATGAGTAATTGTTAAAACTAAATCGGTAGCCGTAGTTCCTACTGGCATTTTCCCATTCAATTTCAATCCGATAACCTCCGGCATTATGAAATTAATCTGCTGACCAAGGATAGCTGCTTCAGCTTCTATACCACCTACGCCCCAACCTACTACACCTATACCATTTACCATGGGAGTATGGGAATCGGTGCCCACCAAAGTATCGGGAAAAATATAGCCATCCCTTTCAATAGCTACTTGCGCTAAATATTCCAGGTTAACCTGATGACAAATACCCATTCCAGGTGGAACCACTGAAAAATTATTGAATGCTTTTTGCGCCCATTTTAAGAATTGATAACGCTCTCCATTTCGCTCATATTCTTTATCTACATTTTTTTTGTAGGAGTAATCAGTACCAAAATAATCTACTTGAACCGAGTGATCTATTACTAAATCCACAGGAATAAGCGGATTGATTTTTTGAGGATCTTTCCCTTTACGCACGGCTTCAGCTCGCAGGGAGGCTATATCTACTACAGCAGGAACTCCAGTAAAATCCTGCATCAATACTCTGGCAGGTTTGTAAGGAATATCTTTATCAGATGCTTCCGGTTTCCAATTTAATACAGTTTCCACATCTTCTTTTGTGATAGCAAAATCGTCAAAATTCCTGACTGCGTTTTCCAGTAAAATTCTGATGGAAAAAGGTAATTTATCGATCTCGTAGCCTTGCTTTTGTAAATCCGGCAAGCTATAGTATTTAAGCTTTCCCTTTTTCGTTTCAAGTTCTTGTACAATTTTGTATGGATCTTTATGCATAGTGAAAAAGTTTTTATTACTTAAAAATACTGCGTAATATTCTCAGATGTTACAGTACCTTAGTTTATACTGCATTTAGACCCCTAAAGTTTTGGAATTCTTCATTACTATTGATAATTAACCCTCGATTACTAGCTTTAGAACTTGAATACGAAATGTCAGAAAGTATTTCTTAAGTCATAAAGTACTGTAAAAAAACAAAGTTAGAAGTGTAGTACCATTTTCTGGATAAAGTTACAGCAACAGCACAAGATGGCTTTTGAAAAGTTCATATTTTACCATTAATTATGAAACTAGACAATTATTGGAGCGTTGTTTCAAATACCCAACTGTGCCTATCTCCTTCTTCATATACACCAATATAATAAAAGCCTGCATAGGTGGCAGCTGAGGCGCTAATGGATAGGTCGCCGATAACGGCAAACTCATCATCTCCGTCAAAAACCTGGTAACCTTCAAGCACATTACCGTCACTTAAAGTCCAAGTACCTGTACCAACTTGTGGATTCGACTCATCATTTACACGTACTACTAAGGAGCCGTCTTCATTAAATTCAATTTCTAAAAAAATTGATCCATCGTAAGTGCCGGTAAAAACACCTTGGAAATTAACATTCAAAGTCATATTCACTGCAGTTTGCCCAGCTGAATTTGTAGCGAGCACTTGAAAATCATAGCTGCCTGGCATGAGAGTCTTATTCCAGGAAACTATTCCTGTTGTGGTATTTATATCTAATCCTTCTAATGTACTCACTTAGGAAAAACTACCTTGATCCCCATTCCAATCGAGCTCAGGAGCTCCTGAGCTTCCAGGTGTGAAAAAGACAATATCGAAAGTGGTGTCGGGATAGGTTAAAGTAGGTTTCTGAGGTGAAGGATCCTGATCCGTATCGTCCAAAAAACATCCAGTTAAGAAGAATGGTAAAGCGCAAAAGAGGGTAAGAATAAATGATTTCATGACTATTTAGTTTAAATTTTAGAAATTCTTGTACAATTACCTATACACTGAAAAACTAAAAAAAGGCTCGGAAAGAATATTTTATTTCTGAGCCTTATACTTGCTTTATGGATATTAAGAAAATGTCTAATCTATTCCAGACTCACTATTAAATCATCTTGCTCCACCATATCACCAGCTTTTAAGTGTATTTCTTTTACTATGCCTGCTTTAGGAGGTGTAATAGAAGATTCCATTTTCATGGCCTCAATCACAAATAAAGCAGTGTTTTCATTAACCTTATCTCCTACTTTAACCTTGATTTCAGCCAGTTTACCTTGCAATGGCGCTCCAATTTCATTTTCTCCTGCGATTTTACGGTTGGTAACTTTATCTACTTTGGCTGCATTATCTTTAATTTTAACTCTTCTGGTTTGTCCATTCAATTCAAAGGAAACGGTTCTTAAACCTTCATCATTAGGCTCAGAAATATACAATAAACGAATAATAATGGTTTTACCTTCTGCTATTTCCACCAGGATTTCCTCTCCATTTTTCATTCCATAAAAGAAAGCTAAGGTAGGTATGTAACCCACTTCACCAAATTCCTGCTGGTGCTTGTAAAAATCTTCATACACCTTTGGATAGAGCAGGTAAGCAAGCAAGTCAGGTTCATCTCTTTTTGAGTCAAATTTTTTTTGAAAAGCCTGCATCTCCCTTTTGAAATCTATCGGATCAAGATGCTTATTAGGTCGATCAGTAAAAGGCTGTTCTCCCTTTAAAATAACTTTACTCAGTTCCTTTGGAAAACCACCCACCGGCTGACCTAAATCGCCTTTGAATAAATTCACAACAGAATCAGGGAATGAAAGAGTATGGCCACTTTGCAGAATATCCTCGGAAGTGAGGTTATTGGCTGTCATATAAAGTGCCATATCCCCTACAACTTTGGAAGATGGCGTGACTTTTACCAAATCACCAAACATATGATTTACTACTGCATAATTCTTCTTTATTTCTTCGAATTTATGTCCTAGACCCAAAGCATTAGCTTGTGGTCGTAAATTTGAATATTGCCCCCCAGGAATTTCATGATCGTATACCTCGGCTGTTCCTGCTTTTAAACCAGATTCAAAGGGGTAATAATGCTCCCGAACATATTCCCAATAGGTAGAATATTCGTTAAGTGAGTGAATATCTAATTCTAATTCTCTTTCATGCCCCTTCATGGCACTGGCTAAGGAATTAAAGTTAGGTTGAGAAGTAAGTCCTGACATACTCCCTAGTGCTACATCCACTACATCTACTCCTGCTTCTACAGCTTGTAAATAAGTAGCAGATTGAATAGAAGAGGTATCGTGGGTGTGGAGGTGAATTGGTAGTTTAATCTCAGATTTTAGCGCAGCCACCAATTCCTTTGCGGCATAAGGCTTCAACAAGCCGGCCATGTCTTTAATGGCTATAATATGTGCTCCTTCGCTTTCCAGCTGTCTGGCGAAATCCACGTAATATTCCAAAGTATATTTCTTCTGTTCCGGATCTAAAATATCCCCGGTATAGCAAATAGAAGCTTCTGCAATAGAGTTTGTTTTCTCTCGAACGGTTTTAATACTCACTTTCATAGCCTCCAACCAGTTCAATGAATCAAAAATTCTAAAAACATCTATTCCTGTTTCTGCAGATTTCTCGATAAAACGTTCGATTAAATTGTCGGGATAAGCTTTATACCCTACTGCATTGGAACCTCTGAGTAACATTTGCAACAGTATATTAGGAATGGCTCTACGTAATTTTGCCAGGCGCTCCCACGGATTTTCATGTAAAAAGCGCATGCATACGTCAAATGTTGCACCTCCCCAAACTTCCATTGAAAACACCTGCGGATTGTTTTTCGCAAAACCTTCAGCTACTTTCAGCATATCAATACTTCGCATACGAGTTGCCAAAAGAGACTGATGCGCATCTCTGAAAGTAGTATCCGTATAATGTATCGACTTTTCATTTTTCAACCATTGAGAGAATTTCTCAGGCCCCAGTTCAGTTAATAAGTTTTTGGTGCCTTTTGGATATGCTCCATATTTGTCATAATCTGGTACTATAGGGGTTCTGAATACTTTTCTTTCGTCCTTCACCTTCACATCCGGATGTCCATTAACACTTACATCAGCTATAAAACGCAGGGTTTTTGTCCCTCTGTCGAATTTTTGGGAGATTTCAAATAAGTCTGGATTGTCATCAATAAATTTGACGGTGCATTCCCCATTATAAAAAGTTGGATGAGCTATTACATTCTCCAAAAAGCCAATATTGGTTTTTACCCCTCTGATTCTAAACTCTCTCAAAGCGCGGTTTAATCGCTGAGCAGCTCCTTTTAGCGTTCTCCCTGATGCTGAAATCTTCACCAACATAGAATCGAAAAAAGGAGAAATATTTACGCCAGGGTAAGAGCTTCCTTCATCTATCCTGATGCCAAAGCCACCGGCATTTCGGTAAGCAATGATGGTACCGTAATCGGGTTTAAATCCATTTTCAGGATCTTCTGTGGTGATTCTGCACTGAATAGCAAAACCATTACAGGTAACATCATCCTGACTTTGGATAAAGATTCTCGGGTCATTGAGGGCATGTCCTTTTGCTATCAAAATCTGCGACCGTACTATATCAATACCTGTAATCTCTTCAGTTATTGTATGCTCCACCTGAATTCTTGGATTTACTTCTATAAAATAGATGTTTTCTTCTCGGTCCACCAGGAATTCTACCGTCCCTACATTATTATAATTTACATGACGCGTAATGGATAATGCATAGCCATAAAGTTTATCTTTAGTCTCTTGGCTTAAGTTGGCAGATGGTGCAACTTCCACCACTTTTTGAAACCTGCGCTGTACGGAACAATCTCTTTCAAAAAGGTGGACAATATTACCATAATTATCCCCCATAATTTGCACTTCAATATGCTTGGGGTGATCTATGTATTTTTCAAGAAAAATAGTATCATCGCCAAAAGCTTTACCAGCCTCACTTTTTGAGTCTACAAAAGCTTTCTTCAATTCATTTTCGTTCTGTACAACTCGCATCCCTCGACCACCCCCACCGGCAGCTGCTTTCACCATTATAGGGTAACCGATTCTATTTGCTTCTGAAACTGCTGTAGCTGTATCTACCAACTCTGCTTTGCTATCTTCAATAATAGGAACCTTTGCTTCAATAGCGATATTTTTTGCCCTCACTTTATCTCCTAAGGCCTGCATCACTTCCGGCTCAGGGCCCACGAATATGATCCCCTCCTCTTCACATCTTCTAGCTAAGTTGACATTCTCTGATAAAAAGCCATAACCTGGGTGAATGGCATCTACCCCTTTGTGTTTCGCTAACTTTATAATTTCTTCTATATCCAAATAGGGTTTTAATGGATCATCATCTTTACCAATCTGGTAGGCTTCATCTGCTTTATATCGATGCAGAGAATAGCGATCTTCAAAAGTATAAATGGCAACGGTTCGAATTTTTAGCTCGGAAGCTGCACGCAGTACTCTTATGGCGATTTCTCCACGGTTAGCAACTAATAATTTATTGATTTCGTATAATTTGGTTTGCATAGTTGATAATTCTGTCATAAAATATAGTTTGGAAGGCTATTAGGAATAAAGCCTAAAAATCTGCCTAAGATATAAAGGAGTTCTCAAAATCAGAAAAATTTGAGTGCTAAATCAAAAATAAACGTTTCGCAAATCAACTGATTTCCTTTAGTCTATCTCCATGCTTACTGTAAAAAAGTATCATAAATTGAATATCAATTCATAATCAATATATATTCCTTCTACATCCCCCATTTATCTTCCTATATTTGCACTAAATACCATAGAGAATGAATTTAAAAGATACCAGATATACCATTACAGCTGCTTTACCCTATGCAAATGGACCTTTACATATTGGACATATTGCAGGAGCTTATTTGCCAGCAGATATTTTCGTGCGCTATCTGCGTTTGCGTAATAAGGAAGTAGTGTTTATCTGCGGCAGCGATGAACACGGTGCTGCCATTACCATCCGGGCAAAAAAAGAAGGAATTAGTCCGAACGAAATTATAGACAAATACCACTACCTCAATAAAGAAACTTTTGAGAAATTTGGAATTGGGTTTGACATGTATCATCGCACTTCCGAGAAAATTCATCACGAATTATCGCAGGAGTTTTTCACCAATTTGTACGAAAAAGGCGAGTTTACTGAACAAGAAAGCGAACAGTATTACGATGAAGAATACCAACAGTTTCTGGCAGACCGATACATCACAGGAACTTGCCCTAAATGCGGTCATGATAGTGCTTATGGAGACCAATGCGAAAAATGTGGCAGCTCTCTGAGTCCGACTGATTTAATTAATCCTGTTTCTACACTTAGTGGAAAATCTCCAGTTTTACGAACTACTAAACACTGGTTTCTTCCTCTGGATAAATACCAGGAATGGCTCGAAAATTGGTTGGTAGAGGGTAAAAAAGGACAATGGAAGCCTAATGTGTATGGTCAATGTAGTTCCTGGCTGAAAGCTGGTTTACAGCCACGTGCTATGACTCGCGATTTGGACTGGGGTGTAGATGTTCCACTGAAGGAAGCCAAAGGCAAGAAGTTATATGTATGGTTAGATGCGCCAATTGGTTATATATCTGCAACCAAACAATGGGCATTGGACAATGGAAAAGACTGGGAGAAATACTGGAAGAAGCAGGCCGATCCTAAAGAAGAGTCCACATTAATTCATTTTATTGGAAAAGATAATATAGTATTCCACTGTATAATTTTCCCTGCCATTTTAAATGCACATGGGGATTATATTCTTCCTGAGAATGTCCCGGCCAATGAGTTTTTAAACCTTGAGGGTGATAAGCTTTCGACCAGTCGCAATTGGGCAGTTTGGCTGCATGAATATTTGGAAGAATTCCCTGGAAAGGAGGATGTTTTGCGCTACGCATTAGCTTCCACCCTACCCGAAACGAAAGACAGCGAGTTTACCTGGAAAGATTTTCAGTCAAGAAACAATAGTGAGTTGGTAGCCATCTTCGGAAATTTTATCAATAGAGCTTTGGTACTCACACATAAATATTACGATGGAAAAATACCAGAAAGAGGTGAATTGTTCGACTTTGACCTGGAAACCATTGAGCAGTTAAAAGGCTACCCAGATTTAATTGAAGAAAAAATCACCCAATATAAGTTTAGAGAGGCTTTGGCACATATGATGGAATTTGCTCGCCTGGGCAATAAATATCTTGCTGAAACTGAACCCTGGAAATTGCAAAAGGAGAATCCTGAGCGAGTAAAGACCATTATGCACCTGGCCTTGCAGATTGCCACAAACTTAAGCATAGTTTGTGAGCCATTCTTACCTTTTACCGCCACGAAACTGCGTAAAATGCTCAATATTGAAGCTTTGGACTGGGATTTAGCAGGTAGTATAGACCTTTTGGAGGCGGGAGACAGCATTAATAAGGCTGAATTATTATTTGAGAAAATAGAAGATGAGACAGTTGAGGCGCAAATTCAAAAACTGGAGGATTCCAAAAAAGCAAACACTGCAGAAAAAACCGAAAAGAAAGCTACTAAAATGGAAGAAACAAATTCTAAAAAAACAGAAGAAGCACCATCAGCTGATTTAGTTCAGAAAAAAGCAGAAATCCAGTTTGATGATTTCATGAAAATGGATATGCGTATAGGGACGGTGCTCGCTGCTGAAAAAGTAAAAAAATCGAATAAATTATTAAAACTGACTATCGATACCGGTTTAGATCAAAGGACGATATTAAGTGGTATTGCCAAGCACTTTAGTGCCGAAGAAATGGTGGGAAAACAAGTAACTGTTTTGATAAATCTAGCACCGAGGCCAATGATGGGAGAAGTGTCTGAAGGCATGGTGCTAATGGCGGAAGATAGTCAGGGAAATTTGCAGTTGTTGCAACCGGGAAAAAGTGTAAATCCAGGGAGTACGGTTTCGTGAGAGGACTAGAGAAGTGAGTAATGAGATGTAAAATTGAGATTAGATTGGGTTTTAGGTATTAAGTTATAAGTTTTAGGTTATAAGTTTATCTTTAAAATCAGTAAAATAAATGGCTGTAAATTTCACTTCTGATTTCTACATATTTGTTTATTAACAAAAATTACCAAAAATATGACTTTCAAAGAACTGGAAAATAAACTCAAAAATTACAAATTAGAAGGCAAGCGGTATTTCACTACTTCTTCCTTTCAATCGCACAGTCTTGTACTATTGCATATGCTTAGCCGAATTGATGCCAATATTCCTGTATATTTTATCAATACCGGCTATCATTTTCCGGAAACCGTAGCTTTCAGAGATAAAATCATGGCAGACTTTGGACTAACCAACCTGGTAGATTTAAAACCGCTTACTCCTAAAAATATGCAGCGTGGTGCCGATGGAAAAATGTATTTTACTTCAGATCCTGATTATTGCTGCTACCTCAACAAAACTCAGCCGATGGATGCAGTGCTTATGCAAAACGATATTTGGATAAATGGGGTGCGTGCTGACCAAAGCAAAACACGCTCAGCCATGAAAATGGAGCAGCCTGCTCCTCATGGAACAATCCGTTTACACCCCATGCTCGACTGGAATTCCAAAATGGTGCACGATTACAGAAAAGAATATGCTTTACCTGACCACCCCTTAGAGGCTAAAGGCTATTTTAGCATAGGCTGTGAGCCCTGCACCCGAAAGTTTGATTTGGATATGCAGGAAAGAGAAAGCAGATGGTATGGAATGAACAAAACAGAGTGCGGATTGCATACTGATTTAGTGAATTAGGTATCAAATATGTTTCCAATTGCTCAGTTAAAATCATTGAGAATATATTTTATGCCTTCATCCTAAACCATCCATCCTTTTATTCTAACTCACATTAAATTACATTAGCAAATAATTTGTTTAGCCAATTATTAGAAATGAAAAATATTTTAATCACCGGAGGAGCTGGTTATATCGGTGCAGCATTAGTAGAAGCTCTTTTACCATTGAAAGAAGTAAATAAGATAGTAATTTACGATAACTTAAGTCGTAAAAACTTCCATTTCTTCATTGGTACACCCTTAGAAAACAAAGATAAAATTGAGTTTGTAAATGGTGAACTCCTCGACTCCAGGAAGCTAAAAAAAGCTCTAAAAGGTATTGATTCCGTGGTGCATCTAGCCGCTAAAGTAACTACTCCTTTTGCAGATGCAGATCCGCATTATTTTGAGCAAACCAACCACTGGGGTACCGCTGAGCTGGTATATGCGGTGGAAGAATCTACTGTCAGTCATTTTATGTATGCCAGCAGCGTTTCTGTGTACGGGTCATCCAAGGAAATGATTCAGGAAGGTCAGCAGCCTAACCCCCGCACAATCTATGGGATTTCCAAAATGCGTGGTGAAGAGCATGTGACGCGATTAATGGATAAAATCAATACCCAGGTTCTAAGACTTGGAAATGTGTATGGTTATGGTCATGCGGTTCGGTTTGATGCTGTAATCAACAGCTTTATGTTCGATGCTAATTTCAACAAGAGAATTGCTATTCATGGAGATGGTAAGCAAAACCGTCCTTTTATTTCAATCGATAAACTAAGTGATGTGCTCAGTCAAATAGCCACCAGTACGCAGGTGCCTTCTGGTTTTTATAATGTGGTGGACCACAACTGGCAGGTTTTGGATATTGTTGATGTGATCAAAGAATTATATCCACAGTTGGAATTTACTTTTATCAATCAACATTTGAAACTTAGGGAATTATTGGTAGATAATAGAACCCTTTTATCAGACTATATTAAGTTCAGTAATGGGGAAAATTCGCTCAAAGCTGACTTGCAAAGATTTAAAGGATTTTTAAGGTTTTAAATTTCATGAAAAAATATATCATCATTGGCGCAATCATTCTTATAGCTTTAATGATTTACAGCATGTTTGCAGAAGAAAACATACACGACCTAAAAGGTGATTTCAAGGAAGTGGCTTTTACCCGGAATGAAAACAATACAGGACCAGTGGTAAGAATTTATGCCTTCACAGTAGCAGATACTTTATGGTCTACCATGAAAGAACATACCAATTTACTTCCTCATACCAAATACGGAACAACAGAGGCTTACTATTTTCTTAATTCAGATATAGCTCCTGAATCAGTTAACTTAAAACATCCGAAAATCGCTTTTGAATTTGAATCATATTGCATTGCAAAGACAGTGAAAGATGGAATGGGGAATGTTAAAATATTTCCATATCCTTTCAGGTAAACGAAGTTGAAAATAAAACTATAAAGCGAAGAGCAACACGCACCAGGCTTTTTGTATTTCTCCCTTTTGCAATAAATCATGTGCATGGTAGTGTAAGGCTTTTTCCATTGTTTCTGACTGACCCACATGTTCAGCTATTATCTTTTGCACCTCTTCATCTTTAGCAGCCTCATCTATTGCAGTCTGATTAGGTAATTGCTCAACGTTCCCGAGCTTTCCTAAGTCATTCCCTGTTAAAATACTACTTAGTCTTATCGATTCATGGATTGCATCCACCCCTATTCCTAATTTACTTAAAGGCTTCTCAACTTCAAACATACCTTCTTTAGCTCTTGAATACCAGTTTCCGCCCATTCTGGCAACAGGATCTAATTTAATAAGGTCAATTTTTCCTGCTTCATTTAAAATATCCTCATTCAGGTGAATATATACCACCTCACAAATGACAAGATTTCCAGCACCACCGTCTTTTCCTGTTTCTATAATTTGATTTACTTTGCACTCAAAGGCTATCGGAGACTCGGATACCCTCGGCGGTTGAACTTTTTCTGATTTAGCTTCAGTAAAGCCGGCTTTCAAAAATTCATTTACCCCTTTTTCGTAATCTGTAGAAGCTAGAGACATTTGCTCTACCATTGGGTAATTGGCAATGTTAATCACCACCTCTTTCACTTCTTGAACATTCTCAAAACTATGTTTTGTAGTATTATCCCTTCCTCTGCGTGCAGGTGAAAAAATAAGAATAGGAGGATTGGCCCCAAAAACATTAAAAAAACTGAAAGGGCTCAAATTCACCTGACCAGATTTACTGACTGTACTGGCAAAAGCAATTGGCCGGGGTGCAATGGCACTTAGCAATAAACTATGTAAGTCGGGTGTCTTCAGGTCTTTAGGATCTATTTTTTTGTAAGACATAATTTTCGAGTACTATTTTTTGGTTTGCATTAAAGTTTACCTT
Organism: uncultured Cytophagales bacterium; assembly: GCA_963803685.1. Classification (GTDB taxonomy): domain Bacteria; phylum Bacteroidota; class Bacteroidia; order Cytophagales; family Cyclobacteriaceae; genus Marivirga. Next base: position 2,713,319 of record CAWDNW010000001.1, on the reverse strand, counting down.
GACAGGTAGAAATTTCATCACCCTCATTTTGTAGCCATAGCTCCAATATTAATAAACTGTATATAATATATGCTACGTTTCTCTCCTTAAATTGATACTTATCCAGTATTTGAAGTATAATATCCTCATTTAAAAACTGATAAATTTTAGCATTAGGGTTGTACAATAAGTCTCTTATCAATGGCTGAAAGTCGTTTGCAAGCCAATGTTCCAGGGGTGCTTCAAACGATATTTTCTTACCTTTTACTACTGATTCAGGTAGCTTAGAACTGTAAATCGCTTTCAAAATCGCTTTCCTTTCAAATCCTGAAACTTTATAATGATGAGGTAAGCGTGATATAAAATCAAATAATTCGTGATCTAAAAAGGGAGATCGTGCTTCTAAGGAATAAGCCATACTCGCTCTGTCCATTTTCACTAATATACCCGAAAGCATGTTAAATTTCCGATCCTGGTGCATTAATTGATCTAAAGAAGACAACTGCAGGTCTGTATGCTCTTGCAATAACTGATTCAGCGATCCTCCTATACTTCCTTTCCAAATTTTACCCCGATCGCTCTCTCTCAACATGTCAACTGTATAGGCAAGATACTTTTCTTCCTTCGAGATTGACATAATACTGGATATTCTTTTCAAGAAAGCTATTTTGCTCCTTCTTTCTCCATTTGGTAAAAATTTATTAAGATGCTTCAAACCTGATAAGCTTGCTGCATTTTTAGCCAGAAAATACCTTCTATAACCACCAAACTGTTCATCGCCTCCATCTCCATTCAGCATCACTTTTACATGTTTACCTGCAGCCTCGGCTATGGCCAGGTTAGGTATGGCACTGGAATCAGCAAAAGGCTGATCGAAGGTTTTTACCACTTTTTGAAGCCAATCAATAGGTTTTCCTTCAATTGGAATAGTCTCATGCGGCAATCCTAAAAAACTAGCTGTATATTTAGCTACTTCCACCTCATTCTGCACAGTTTGAAAAGGGTATTCAACTGTGTAAGCCTTGATATCAGAATTTATCTTAGCAGCTTCAAAAGCAATTATGGAGCTATCCCAACCACCCGACAGAAATAGCCCTATTGGCACATCAGCTCTTAATCTGATTTTGGTTGATTCAGCAATCAATTGTTGAGTTCTATTTAAAATTTCATCTGTTGAAAGATCCCATTTAGGTAGATACTGGTAATTCCAATAACATTTCTCCATTAACTCTCCTCCACTAAAGGTTAAGAAGTGACCAGGCTTAATCGCAAAAACGTGCTGATAAATAGTTTCAGGCTCAGGGATGTTTGAGAAGCAAAGAAAATGATAGATCGCCTCTTCATTGATCTCTACAGGAATTCTCAATTCCTTCATTAACCTGACTAAAGTCTTTAGTTCTGAAGCAAATAGTAATGTCTCATGATTAGCATAATAATACAAAGGCTTCTGCCCCACTCTATCCCTTGCCAACAGAAAAGTATCGTCAACTTCACTATAAAATGCAAAGGCAAACATACCTCTTAACTGTGGTATAGCATCTTCTTCATGCTTTGATAATAAATCGAAGAGTATTTCTGTATCGGAACTTGTGCTTTTACCTAGTTTTTCAGCTAATTCAGGATAGTTGTAAATAGCACCATTAAATACTAAATAATTGCCATTTTGATCTTTAATGGGCTGCTTTCCGCTTTCCAAACCTATAATTTTCAGTCTTTGGGTGCCTAAATTGATTATATCAGTGCGAAAACTAAAATTCGCATCAGGGCCTCTATGTTTCATTAAATGCAGTGCTCCGTTGAAGGTTTCATCATCTAATGACCCGGATTTACGCCATACTCCTGCTATACCACACATGCAATAAATTTATTGATTCGAAAAGCTACTTTTCAAATGTAAAGAAATTATTATCAGAAAAACTTAGTGGCTCTTACGAATTAAAACAAAAACCACTGGTCTTTGCCGAAATCATCTTTATATATCACTTCATCAAATCTATAAAATTGTGCAGGTTTATGGGAAACACCCTTTTCGCGTTCATCGAGAGGTATTAAGAATTTAGTACGTAACATGCGTTTCCTAAAATTTCTTTTATCCAGGCTGGAGCCAACTATGGCTTCGTACAAAGTTTGTAATTGCCTTAGTGTGAATTTTTCTGGCAATAGCGAAAAGGCAATCATTGGTTCTCTTTTAATTTTCTCCCTCAACATATACCATCCTGTATTAGCTATATCATTATGATCAAATGCTAGCTTCTGAGGTTTATCAATCGGATGCCAAAGCACTTCTTCTGCAAAAGAAGAGGGTGCAAATGCAACATCTTCCACTTTTACCAAAGAGTTGTATCCGATAGTGATTACTCGCAGCTCTGGATGCTCTCTTATTGAGTTAATCCATTCAATATCAACCGGGTCTTTAATTCTGTCAGGGGAGCCAAAAGTTTTAAATTGCTCAAGATATAGATTTTGCAAGTTAGTTAATTCAAATAAAACACGAGCAGCTGCTTGGTCCAGATCCTCGCCTTTTTGCACTAAATCACCAGGCAAGGCATAAATATTCTTATCATCTTGTCTTCTTTTTATCAATAGAATATTGATTCTGTGGTCATCAAAACCAAAAACAACGCAATCGACAGAAATATGGGGATTGTAATGAAATTCAGTCATTAATTTTACAAAGTATTGCGCAAAGATAGCAAAATACTATTGGCTAAGTGTACTCATTACACTATCTTTGGCGGGCTGATAAAAATAATTATGACAAAAATAAAGCGTATTGGCGTTTTTACCTCGGGAGGAGATGCACCTGGCATGAATGCTGCCATTAGAGCAGTAGTAAGGGCTGGGATATTTTATGAAAAAGAAATTGTAGGAATTTATCGTGGATATGAAGGCATGATAGAAGGTGATTTTGTTCCTATGGAGGTGAGATCTGTTTCCAATATTTTACAAAGGGGAGGTACTATACTGAAGTCAGCCAGATCAAAAGAATTTAGATCACCTGAAGGTCGGGCCAAGGCATACGAGCAACTAAAAAAGCATAATATTGATGCTCTAATTGGCATTGGAGGAGATGGTTCTTTTACCGGTTTGCATCATTTGCATTTAGAATACGGAATCCCTTGTGTTTGTGTGCCAGGAACAATTGATAATGATATACCTGGTACAGACTATACCATTGGTTTTGACACAGCTACCAACACAGCAGTAAATGCCATCGATAAAATTAGAGATACTGCGCTTTCTCACAATCGGTTGTTTTTTATTGAAGTTATGGGAAGAGATTCAGGCTATATTGCTATAAATAGTGGCCTTGCAGGGGGAGCAGTTTCCATTATTATCCCTGAAGAAGAAACATCAATAGATGAGTTACTAAAAAAGCTAAATGTTGGTGGTGAACAAAATAAAACTTCAAGTTTGGTAATTGTGGCTGAAGGTGGAAAATCTGGTTCGGCTATGGAGATTGCTCAAAAAGTAAGTGAAACATCTCCTTATTTTGACACAAAAGTTACTATATTAGGACATTTACAGAGAGGCGGATCCCCGACTTATTTTGACAGGGTATTAGCCAGTAAAATGGGAGTGGCAGCTATTGAAGGCTTGGATGCAGGCGAAACTGATGTGATGGTAGGTCTTGTTCACCAAAAGGTGATTTTCAATAAGTTTGACGATATCATGTCGCAACCTAAAGACATTCACAAGGAAGATTTACGCATCGCAAAAATTTTATCCATTTAAAATGATTTTAATAGGCACAAGTGGTTCTACAAAATGTGACTGGCAACTGGTAAAAGATCAAAAACCTTTTATCAGAAAAAGTACGAAAGGCATCAATCCATTTTTTATGGATGATCAGGCAATTGCAGCTACCATAACAACTCTTGAAGATGAAATACTTGATTGGAAGAATGATATAGAAGTGGTATATTTCTTTGGTGCGGGTTGTTCCAGCAGGCATTTTGCAGCCATGGTGGAAAGAGGAATTTCACTGGTATTCAACAAAGCTCACTTATATGTTAAAGAGGATATTGTTGCATCTGCCTTTGCCACATTTAAAGGAGAGCCTGCTATTACTGCCTTAATGGGCACAGGATCTAACGCTTGTTTGTTTGATGGTGATATCGTTCGGCAGGAAGTCAGCGGTATGGATTTCATATTAGGTGATGAAGGTAGTAGAAGCCATTTTGGAAAACTCCTTTTGGGAAAGTATCTGAAAAGACAACTCCCTGCAGATATCCACAGAGATTTAGAAAATGAATTTGAATTAAGTAAAGAGGATATATTACTCAACGTATATATACGACCTTACGCCAACGTATATTTATCAGGTTTTAGCCAATTTATTAATGAAAGGATTGATAATCCTTTTTTGCATGAAATGGTAAAAAACAGCATTAGCGAATTTACTGAAATCTATATTTGTTCTGTTAAAAACTACGAGAATTACACAGTGCATTTTGTGGGTTCAGTGCCCTATTATTTTAAAGATATACTGATGGAAGTAATCCAGGAGAAAAATATAAAAGCTGGCATTTTCGTGGAAGAGCCCATTGACTTATTAGTCTCTTACTTGATAAAAAAGCATTATAATGCTTAAATTGAACTACCCAACAAAAGCTAAAACAAACTAAATAAACTAAACAGATTATTATTTTATGCTACCAGGCGAAGATAATTTTCGTATAAATAGGTAAAACTTACTACAACAATGAAAGTTAGCATCGGGATTGATATAGGAGGAACAGGCACCAAATTTGGAATTGTAAATTTAGAAGGTAAAGTGCTTTATCAGGGAGCCATCCCTACACAAAGCGAAGCAGTATTTGAAGATTTTATCAAATTACTTGCCTCTGAAATTAGAAAAGGACTTGACCTCAAGGCTTATGAATTATTAGGAATAGGCGTAGGAGCGCCCAATGCCAACTATTATAAAGGAACCATAGAACATGCGCCAAACTTAAGATGGAAAGGCATTTTACCTCTGGCAAATAGTTTGGAGGATGAATTTCATGTGCCTGTAGTTATCACAAATGATGCAAATGCCGCTGCCGTTGGTGAAATGATTTTCGGAGGTGCTAAAAATATGAAAGACTTCATTGTTATTACTCTTGGCACTGGCCTAGGTGCTGGAATAGTAAGCAATGGTAAAATTGTAAACGGAGCACACGGCTTCGCTGGTGAACTTGGGCATACTACAGTTAATTATGTAGGAGGCAGGTTTTGTGGCTGCGGCAACAGAGGCTGTTTAGAAACCTATGTTTCTGCTACAGGTATCAAGAGAACAGTGTATAAATTATTAGCAGATCATAATGAACAAAGTGAGCTAAGGTCAGTAAGTTTTGATGAATTAAGTGCAGAAATGATAACAAAATATGCTCTGAAAGGTGATTTTATTGCCATAAAAGCATTTGAATACACTGGTAGAATTTTAGGGACTAAATTGGCCGATACAGTAGTACATTCTGATCCGGAAGCAATTTTTATATTTGGAGGACTCTCTTTAGCCGGCGACTTGATATTTGATCCAACTAAGGAGCATATGGAAAAACATTTAATGCCGATCTTTAAAGGTAAAATTAAAATTATTTCTTCTCAGCTGCAAAATCAATCGGCTCCTATTATTGGTGCCAGCAGCCTGGTTATCGACAAATTGCGAAAAAATGAAGCTGAAATTTTCAATGACTGAAAATTAAAATAAATGCTTTTAATAAAGATAGCTCCGGAAGTCTTAGAACTTACTCAGACTAACGAGGCTATTTTTATTAAAGACATACTATCGAGTAGGAGCCAATCGGGTAGCACCTGATTCTAACTTAAATAAATCTTCAGATTCATCTAAAAACTGTATATTCTTAAGATTTGCTTCACCTATTTGGTCCCCAAGTCCTGTTTCTTTATTCCAATTATGGAAAGTCCATTGGGTAGATAATATTGCTCCTTCAAAAGGCTTATAATTATTATACACTATAGCATGAGGATTTTTTTCTGCCTCTTCCTGTGACCTATCCCCAAAAGTGACGATATAAGCCATCGCATCAACTAAACCAGTTTCTTCATTTACATACACCTGATACCAATCATCTGGAGCATCACCTATTCCATTTTCAAAGCTCAGTTTAATGGATTGAACCGGTTCAGTACTATTCTTGAAAGGAAGCTTCTCCAAATCGCCCCACTTCGTGCCATCATCTGTAAACTTAAAAGGTGCTAATGCAAAATACGACCAGGTTAAAGCATCGAATCTGGCGCCATTATACATTGCTGAATCTGGCGTAATATAAATCTCATCTCCGTCAAAAAGAATAACTGTACCATCTGCCTTTTCTACTTTAACTTTGCCTGAATTCGTTTTAGAATAAATTGTAGCATTTAGCCTTTCCTGATTGTTAAAAATTAGATTGATTTCAAACGAAATTACATCATGCTCACGAAAGGCTTTAATATTATGACTTTTTACCAGGTCTTGAACCTTCTTTGGCATATCTTCCAGAATGGTATAAGCCTCGTTTGTGTAAACATCAACCTCTTCTTGTTCCATTTTATCTTCCTTATCGGATCCACCGCATGCCATGAGTGACATAATTAGTGCGCTGAATATGAAGTGCTTGAAATCAGTAATATTATGCATAGTTTTACTATTTTAAGGTTTAATGATTTTTTTTATAATGATTAACTTTAATACTTAACGATAATTTTAAGTTACCGTTAAACCTGCTGATATTTGACGTAAGTAAATCTCAAAAATTTCATTTTTAGATCCAGCATGGAAGATAAAGAAAATAACTCATTGAATTTTCCTATTGAGCGAGCCATAGATCATTTGGCTGAGAAAGGTTATTTCATTTGGGACGATTTTATTTCCTCCGATTCAGCGAGAGAGTTACGAAACTTAGCCGAAACAAATCGTGAAGAAGGCAATTTCAAAAAAGCAGGAATAGGTAAGCAAACACTTTTCCAGGTAGATAAATCCATCAGAGGAGATTACATACAATGGCTGGATAAGCGTACCAATGAACCTGCTATCCAGGAGTTTCTTAGCGAGATTCATCTTTTAAAAGATTATATCAACCAAACCTGCTACCTCGGCTTAAAAGACTTTGAAACACACTTTGCCATTTATCCTGAAAACACCTTTTACAAACGGCACGTTGATCGATTTCAGCAAAATGCACATAGAGTGCTTTCATTTGTTTTGTATTTAAATACGAGCTGGCAACCAGGTGACGGGGGTGAACTAGCGTTATATCCCGATAATGAAACTCACATAATAAAACCATTAGCTGGGAGGTTATTGCTATTCCGAAGCGAGCTGGAACATGAGGTTCTTCTGGCTCATAAACCACGATACAGTATTACCGGCTGGATGCTGGACAAAGATATGAGTTTGACATTTTTGCCCTAATCCAACTTGTATCTCGTCATATAATTGTTGGTATTAAATTACAAGTCAGTTTTAGTTCTGATTTAGGACTTAGTTATCATTTATCTCTAGGAATAGCATAAATAGCTTCCTGCCGACCATCAATGTAGTAGATTTTCTCACCATCAAAAAAGGCTTCCTCTTCTAACATAATCCTTATCTCCTTTTGCCACTCAGTGATAAAAACAGCGGCATTTAACTCAATAGAATAAGCAGTGTTAGGATAAAGTGGATAATCACCTCCACCCGGAACCCCACCCTGCTGATCCCACATGCCAATAGTAGGCCCTGCTGCATGGCCATGATAACCAATAGGATGCGTATAAATTGTAGGATTTAATTCTTCAGCTTTTGCAGCTTTCAGTGCAGCTAAAAGCATCTCATTGCCAGTTTTTCCTGTTTCAAACTGTTCTGTTAAATGATTCTGCACTTTTTTACCTTGCTCAAAGGCCTCCACAAGGTAGGTGGGTATTCTGGTTTCATCAGGTTTTAATACATAGGCATGCTGTTGTGTATCAGTATTTAATCCTAAATACGTGATGCCAAAATCCACATGAAGCAAGTCTCCAGGAATGATCGTTTGCTCATCCGGTCTTTTGCTAAAACTTCTTAAATGATCAAAACTCTCTGGGTCTGCTCTCTGAATATCAACAGTGGGGTGAAACCATGTAACTAAACCTAATTTATTTATCTCTTGTCTGTACCACCAAACCAGATGATCCGTGGTGGTAAACCCTGGAGTGATGGCCTCTGATGAGAAGCCACGAGCGATAATTTGATGGGCTATTCTACAAAGTTGTTCGTATATGTTTCGCTCTGTTTCCGATCTGGTTTCCAGCCAACCCACTCCAAGCTTTTCAGCAGAGACTACTGAATTTTTGAATTGGGCAGGTAAATTTTTCATAAAAAGATCGTATTCAGTCTTATTTATCCCATCTGCTAAAGCAAATGTTTCAGAATAATTTAACCCAATTCTTTTAGGTTTCTTTTCGGTAATTATTTCCATCAGCCGCTTCCATTGATCAGGCTGCATATCAGGACTCCATGCCTTTTTAAACAATTCTCCCACATCATACCTTGCTACAGCAAAAGTTTGAAGTGTATCCCCTGGTTTAGCCTGATAGATCACCAACATGGTTCTTCTTCTGGCAGAAATCCAGGTAGAAGGCAGCATAGTTTTAAGTATTGGATCTTCATTATATTCTCTGGAAATAAGCACCCACATATCGATGCCAGTCCGTTCCATTATTTGAGGTAGCACTGTCTCAAATCTCTCCTTTAATATCTTGTCTTCAAGGACTGCTCTTTCTTTTAAAGGAAGAATTGCGTCATATTGCGCCTTTACAGGTACGAGGAGAATCAATGAAAAAAAGATGCTTAGAATTCCTTTAATATACATAAATTCAAAATTTTGAAGGTATTTGTGATTACTCGCTGTACTCGGTTAAAATAGTGTAACTCATTAGATTGCCTTTTTTGTTATAAGACTCTGTACGCACTGCGCCCACTCCTTCAGCTATCCACTCTATATTTTTCATTTCGCGATTCATACCCATGGCATCAAACTTCATAATAGAATTTACTTTATAAGTTTCATATGAGCCTGCAGGCACCTCTAGCAACTCTTGGTCCATTACTTTCCTGTCAGTCAGTTTCATAGAGAATTTCATCGACATCGGTCCCTTTATAGTAGCAGTTATAGCCCCATCTTTCAAATACTGACCTACTTCTAATTTCTGCGGTATTTCAAGGTTTTCATATTCCATTTCCACTTCCATATCTTTAAAGGACTCCATGGTTTCTTGAGGCAAATATTGTGACATATCCATTACAACCACCCCATTCTCGCAAGCAAACTCCACTTCCTTCTCCATTTCCAGCTTGTCTTTTTTGTCATATACTTTGAGCATCACTTTGGCGGTGAGATTATTACCTGACTCCGACAGTTCCAATATTTCATAGGATTGTTTACCTTCATATTTATCCTTTGCATTGTAATTTGAGATAGTCCATTTCTTACCTTGTTTAAATGCAAAGTAGGGGTTACACTCATTCTGAGCAAAATTCTTAAAGGGTAAAGTAATCAGTAAGCCCAGACATAAAATTTTTAATATTGATTTCATTGTTTCAAATGGTTTAAAATGCTTTAACCAAAGTACAAATTTTATCATTAAAAAACATCTAAAAAGAAAAGTAGATTAATTTTTCTTCCGTTTGCTTAAAAATTATTATTTAATTTTATTTCTTGGACACACCGTCTTTATTCTATAAAATTCTAATTTTTGAGCTGAGGCTTTTTATGAGAATATGCAATTAATTGCTCCTCCATTTGTTTGTAAACTGTATCCTTTAAAACTGGGGTGTCTTTATGAGTCAGTCCTTTTGCGCTTACCGGAGGTAAAATATTCACTTTGATTTTACCCGGCCACAGTAGAAAACTGCCAGGACTCATGCATTTTGCTGCCCCCATCACCACTATAGGAATCATTTCTGCCTCGGCATCAATAGCAATTCGGAAGGCTCCATCATAAAATCTTTGTAGAGGTTGATCAGTTCTGTTCATAGTCCCTTCAGGAAATACCAAAATAGAGCCTAATGAGTGCAGCACTTCATTTAACCTGTCCTTGCTCTTTTGTCTGCTTTGGGGACTCGATCTATCTACCACTTCAGTTAAAGCTCTTATAACATATCCAAATAAAGGTATCTTGGTAAGCTCTTTCTTAGCTAAAGCTTTAAATGCACCAACTGCCTGAGGCATAGCAACTGTGTCTAAAAAGGAAGTATGATTAACCACAAATATGTAATTTTTATCTTTCTGAATGTGCTCTTTCCCTTCAATGTCAAAAGTAATTCTATTAAAGAAACTAAATAGTAAAGACCAAAGCTTAATAGCTTTAAAACTGAGATGATGCCCCCTTTTGTGAACTAAAGGGGGAATAATAAATAAGGGGAATAAAATAATCATAAAGACATGGAATACTAACAACGCCCATATGCTGTAAAGAATGTGTATGAATTTCCGCATTTTATGTTTTGCATGCTATTGAAAAACAAAAATGCGAAAACTTAGCGGGAATACATCATAAAAGCACCCCAATAATAAGGATGCTTATATTGATTTAGCATAGCGAGCTGTGCATTTCTGAAAGCCGATGGTGTATCAATATTTCCTTTCCTGTTGGCATAGAAGGTACTCATTAATTTCTGAGTAGCCGTATCATCTACTTTCCACATACTCATAATGGTTGACTTTGCTCCTGCAATTATAAAGGCACGCTGCAGCCCGTATACCCCCTCTCCTGCCTTGGCATCCCCTTTTCCCGTTTCACAAGCAGATAATACTACCATATCAGTATTACTTAAATCTAAGCTTATTGCTTCATAAGCTGTCAAAATCCCATTATCATTTTGGTTAAATGACTGATTTTGTACAATACTTTCCTCCCCGGTGGCATTGGTTAATAAAATACCTGACCGTAATAATGGGTTCTGCTGTATATACTGAAGCTGGATTCCCATCAAATTATTCTTTAGATTTTCATCTTCAAGGAAGAATCCATGGCTTGCTAAATGCAAAATTCGAGGTGATTTCACCTGTTTTAAGTTCTGCTCTGTCGCATTATTTTGCATGTACTTCTGCACTTTACCTTCTGAATTTAGAAACCTTGAAATTTCTTCAATTTCTTTCTTAGTTCCTGGTAACTGAGCTATAGTTTCACTGTTAAAATTTGGGTCTCCCAGTAAAAAAGCAGCCCCGCTATTACTTTTCTGTGTTTTCTTTTCAAATAATAAATCATTTGGATGGCCAATGTGTCGAATATCGGTTTCTTGAATTAAATACTTCCCCGAGGTATTTTTAAAAGCATTTACATTCAGCTGGTTGTAAATACCGTCTGGAGAAAAATAAACTTTACTTTTACCGGACACATCAATTTCTATAGGTTTCCAATATTGCTCGTAGGAATATTGATCATCTAATTTTTGTTGTATTACATTATTAAAATATGCAAAATATCGGCCTTCTAGCAAATCTCCGTTTTTGTTTATGATAACTTTCGGTTGAGGAGTATTTTTATCGAAAATAATATAAGCATAATAGTTTTGCTTGGTTAGCGCTCGATCAAAAGCCGGATACTGAATAATTTCAACTAATACCTCTTTCTCTCCAAGTTTTTCCTGGATTTTCTTATAATCAAAATTTTGCTTATTGAACGCTTTTAAAAAGGCATCAGATTGTGCAGACAAAGCCTTCTCAGTATCATTTGCGGCTCTTTCCAGAGAATCGACATTGAATGATTGCTCTTGCAACTCTTCATTAGTTAATGCATAAGCATTAGCCAATTGTTGCTTTTGATCAATCCACAATTTAAAAAGCTCTTTAATTTCTTCATTTTCTCCATTAGCAACCGAATTTTGTAATGCTGTAGAAGAGGTGAGTAAAATCCCTTTGCTTGCTAACCGATATTTGAGAAGATCATCTAATAGGTCAGGATGCTCAGTATATTCTGATAATGCGAAATTATAAAATCTAAAAAACCTTGGCTTCATCTGTTCCCAATACTTTGTTTTCTCCGCTTCACTTAAGGCAGGAAAGTAGTCTTTTACGAAGTCAAGACTTGTTTCCATCACACGCTTATAATAACTTTTTGCAGAGCCAATTTTTCCAGTTTGCCAGTATAACAAAGCCACGTCTTCCTGACTTTGAACTACTTTAGGATGCGTTTCTGCTAACTTTCTTTCTTTCGTGTACAATGCTTGCTGCAATAAATCATTTGCCTGCTCATACTTGCCTAAAGAGCGATATAAATTACCTAGATCAGATTGTGTGCCAGCTGTGGTCAAATGTTCTGAACCAAATTTATTCTTGTAGATATCCAGAGCTGTTAAGAGAGATTTTTCACCTTTTTCATACTCACCTTTCTCAACGTATAAAGCTGCAAGATTTGATTGCATATGTGCATAATCAGGAGCCGATTTCTTGTTAAACTTAGCCCGGCTAGCTTGCAATTCTAATACCTTGATAAAAGTTGATTCTGCTGCTTCAAGTTGATTATTCTCTTGTTGAAGTATTGCTTTGTTGGTCATAAACTGCAAATATGTACCGTTATTCTCTCCTAACTCTTCAGTAGCTTTTTCAAGGCAATCGTTCATGAGCTTTAAAGCTGCATCGCTACGCCCCATCAATTGATTTAAAATGGCTTCGTTATTTAGCAAAATTGCATTAGGTAAAACAAGAGAACTGCCATCCTGCTTTATTCTTGTTTTTAAATCTTTTAGAATTTGCTCCGCCTCAATATAATTTCCTAAGTTCATTTGAATTACAGCTGAATTATTTAGTTCAGCCATATAACCGGTGCTGGTTTCACCGTGCTCTTTTAACCAACTTTCTTTTGCTTTTACATTAAATTCCTCTGCCAAAGCATATCTTCCCATATCATTATATAGTAAAGACAATATTCCGATTGACTTGAAGTAAGTAGGTTCATGTGTCGCATTAATTGTCTCATAATTATATTTGGCTAATGAGAGATATGTTTCGGCTAAAAAGTTATTCCCTAAACTGTAATTCAACCTACCAAAATCATAAATATCTCTGGCTTCATCCAAATCTGTTTTAGTTTGGTTGTCACCAACCAAAAAATTAGCTGTGCGTAACAGTCCTTCTCCCTTTTGTTTATTTTCGAATGATTCGGTCTTATCTAAAAAAGCAATAGCGTAATTAAAAGTTAGAGTATCATAGCTTTTCTGCTTTTCTTCCGCTTTTTCAGCTAACTTCTTCTTTAATGCTTGCTCGGCTTTTCTCTTTAGCAATGATTCACCTACACCAAATTGGCTGTAAGCGACTGTCTGAAAAAGAACAATAAAGCAAATGGTAAAAATTAGGCTTCGCATAATATTTGGATTTTTTTCGCTCTTAAAATTGTTTCAGCTAACTTTAAAGTTAAACAATGAAACCTGCAATCTTATAATTACATTGAAAGATAGTAAATTCATATTGAAATAAATTACATAGTTTGAATACCTATGAAAAAATTAAAATTTCCTCAAATAGTTTCTGATTTTAAGAATAAGGAAAGAATAATATTAAGAGATTTTTTGGCGTTGGAAAGGACCACTCTCGCCAATGAGCGCACCTTATTTGCTTATATCCGAACAAGTCTATACTTAATCTTAGGAGGGATAGGTTTTGTGCAGTTAAAAGACTTTGAAAATATTCGATGGTTAGGCTTTTTCTCTTTTGGTTTAAGTGCGGTCTTAATAGTATTCGGATTATTGCGCTTTTTCAAATTAAGAAGAAAACTGCGGAAGTATTACGCTGAAGAGGATATCAAAAAAATGGAAAAGGAGAAAGAGAAGCAATTGCAAGAAAAAGAGGCACGAGAAAAAATTGCAGAATTAGAAAAGGAGAAATTGTAAAAAAAGGAAATATCCGGGAATATTTATTCCAATTAACCTACATTAAATTATTAATAAACATTGAGCTAAAGCTATGATTACTATAATTTTATAAACTATACAATTAAAATATTACTATAGTAGTTGATAGATATAATCATTTGTATTTGTAGCTTTGCGAATTAATTGAAAATACCCTTATGTACCCTATCAAAAAAGTATTAATCGGATTAGATTTATCGGAAATGGATAAAACCATGGCCGGATTTGCAGATTTTTTATCAAAGAATTCGGGAGTACAGGAAATCTACTTCGTTAACATTGTTAAAAACCTCCAAATTCCTAAAGACGTTCTAAAGGAATTTCCTAATATGATTACTGATGTAATTAAGGAAAGAAAATCGAAAATGGAGGAAGCATTCCTGCAAACTAATACCGAATCTGATACAGTAAAGATTAATTTTGAAGTGCTTACAGGGAAAATTGCGGATAGTATTTTAGATTTTTCAAAGAAGCAAGACATTGATTTAATTGTTATAGGAAGAAGAGAAAAAGCTGAAATAAGTGGCGCTTTATCTCAACGATTAGCCAGAAGAGCAGCCTGCAGTTTGTTGATTATACCAGAAGGAACTGAGCCTAAAATGGACAGGATTTTGGTACCCAGTGATTTCTCAGACTATTCAGTATTGGCTATTGAACAGGCAATTGAGACTGCTGTTCGCAATGAAAATAAAACGGAAATAGTTATTCAAAATGTTTTCACAGTGCCAACTGGCTATCATTACACCGGAAAATCTTTTGAGGAGTTCTCAGAGGTAATGAGAAAAAATGCAGAAAAAGACTATAAAAAGTTTATTAAGAATATAGATACCAAAGGGTTAAAATTTAAGGTGGCATATTCGCAGGATACCAATGACGATATAACTACAGATATGTTGGACAAGGCAAGAGAGATAGGCGCCAATGCAATCATTATTGGTGCGAAAGGAAGAACTGCCACCACCGCCTTCTTTTTAGGAAGCATCACTGAAAGGCTGATTCAATTGGACTCAGACATCCCTCTAATGGTGGTGAGACCGAAAGGTAAAAATGCAGGAATTTTGGAGTTTATTAAAGAGCTGTAATGCGGATCATTATTGAAAAGTTTTACAATTGGATCTTTGCGGATAAGGAACAGGAAGTAGAAGTTCCTTATTCCAACAAAAAATTTATGTTCTGGTTTTCAATCGGCTCCTTCTCCATTGTTTTGTTTTTTATTATCAAGGACGTAGTAAAGAATATTCAAAATATTTAAATTCGTCCATGCAACATATTTCGCTGGCACACCTTAATGCACTTATTAAAGATACGCTGCAAGTTCAATTGGAACCTTCTTATTGGATAGTTGCAGAAATAGGTGAACTGAGACTGAACCAAAATGGACATTGCTACCTTGAATTTATTGAAAAAGAAGAAAATGGAAATAGACTTTTAGCCAAGATAAAAGGTACTATTTGGTCCTATAGCTTCAGAACCATAAGTGCCTGGTTTCAATCAATTACTGGGGAATCTCTAAAATCAGGAATGACAGTATTGGCCAATGTACAAGTGCAATTTCACGAAGTGTATGGTTTGAGCCTGAATGTTAAAGACATTGACCCCAACTTTACGTTGGGTGAACGTGCACGCAAAAGACAGGAAATCATTAATGAGCTACAGGCAGATGGTGTATATGAGATGAATAAAATGCTATCGTTGCCAGTAGTACCGCAGAGAATTGCCATAATAAGTGCGGAATCGGCAGCTGGTTATGGCGATTTCATGAACCAGATTGAGCAAAATGAGTTTGGTTATCAATTACATAGTATGCTATTCAAAGCCACTATGCAGGGTGATAAGGCGGCAGAAAGTCTCATCAATGCTTTATTGCAGATTCATGAAATGGCAGATCAATTTGATGCTGTCATCATTATCAGAGGTGGTGGTGCACAGGTAGATTTAGACTGCTTTGATGATTTTGACCTGGCCTCTCATTTAGCACAATTTCCTCTACCAGTGTTTACAGGTATTGGCCACGAAAGAGACGAAACTATTTGCGATTTAGTAGCACATACCGCTTTAAAGACTCCTACTGCAGTAGCAGAATTTTTGCTAAGAGGTATGAGACAATATGAAGAAAACGTAAAGTTGATTACTAACAACATATTGGCTACAATTAACGAAAAAATTGAAAAAGAAATCAGTACAATTAGTGAATACCAGCATAAGCTACGGTATGCCATGACAAAGCATTTCAACTTTGCCAATAATCAACTGGAGCAATTCTGGCAAAAATGGAACTATGCAGTCGTACAAAAAATGAAGGACGAAGCAAGAAGCTTGGAATTAATTGAAAAAACGCTACAGCTGATTAATCCCGCAACTATATTCAAAAAGGGTTATTCGCATACCAGTATTAATGGCAAAAGCATCAACCAGGTTTTGGTAAGGGTTGGTGATGAGCTGAAAACAGTGAGTGCAAAACAAATTGTTGTTAGTAAAGTAAGTGAGGTTAAAGAGTTGAATATCTAGCGTTAATTCTTATTAAGAAAACGGTACTACCATTAATTTAATGGTAATTAAGGATTGTAATTAGAAGGACCGGCCTTATTCATTTTAGGGATTTTGAATTTATAATTGGATCAGAAACAAAATGTTTGACCGCAGGAAGTTTTTTTGTTTCCCAATTAATAATCCAAAATGCCGTTAAGAAATGAATACAGCCTTGATTTTTTGCTTCTTTTTGATTAAGCAAAAAGACGGGAAAAATGCTTTTATTAATGCAGTGACATAAGCAAGATGGACAGATATTTATTGATACACTAATTATCTTGTAAGAATGTAATTCTCAACTAAATTCACAGAAGAACCATCAAAACATTAATAATCGCAGCTATCTGACTGCTATCACAGATACTGATCTGGAGACATCCAATTATTTCAACTTTTCTTTATATTAGCATGTAAATTGTGCCAGGGTATGGAAAATAATTCTATTTGTATCAGTTGTGACCAAACAGCATTAGGCAAATTTTGTCAGCATTGTGGGCAAAAACAAGATGTGTCGAGATTGACTTGGTCCTCAGTATTTGGAGAACTCCAGAAGAGAATTTTCGGGTTCGATAATAATTATTTGCGCACGATGAGGGACTTAACATTGCGACCAAACGTTGTGATACGCTCTATTATTGAGGGTAATAGAATAAAGTATGTGGGTCCCATTGGTTACTATTTTGTTATGATTACTATATACATTCTATTATTATCACTACTTGATGTTGATATGGCTGAGCTGATGGGATCATTTAACAACTCCCTTAATTCTGCTACTTCTGAAGGTCAGGTGGCATTGCAAAAGCAACTAAATCAATTTTTATTTAGTAACTTCAGACTAACTGCTTTTCTCATGATGCCTTTTTTTATCCTGGGTGTCTGGATTATTTTCAAGAACAAAGGTTATAACTTTCTGGAAACCTCTGTCCTCAACTTCTATGGTCAAGCCCATCCGATGTGGGCATCGATATTGCTTATGATCATTTTCAAGATTACTGGTTATACCTCCTCCCTTTTTATAATGTCATCTATAACATATCTCTATCTTTTATTCGTGATTACCGTCTTTTACAAAGGAAACAAGGTGTGGAATTTTGTAAAGGCTATTTTTTCGATCGTCTTGGGGTTTGTTTTTTTAATGATCTTCAGGATGCTTTGCACAGTCATCATTTTGTCTCTCAATCCTGAAATGCTAGAGGGCCTTGGGAAATAAGTATTCTCTTATAAAATCTGGATCATGCAATTGATAAATCAACTTAGTTAGCCATTTCAATTAGTGTGTGTAGGATAAGTTTAAAAGGGTTTTCTAAGCCAATTTGCTATAACCATCATCTATTATTCCTTCTCCCTTAAAACTAAAACAAAGTACAATAGTAAAGTTTCCTCACATTTATGGGCTAAAAATTTCAAATCATATCCCCATTTTTTCCAATTCTAGCAACCGCTCCAATTTAGCCTCGTAAAATACTCAAAAGCTACAGTAGTTATTTTTTCGCTTTTATTAGTAATTTTTTAACCTTAAAACTACAATTATGCTCGCAACAAATTATAGAGGCACACGAAGGATTCGTGTTGACAGAGATGCGCCCATTCCTGAAATTCAACATCCACAAGACGCAATAATTAAAGTCACCCGCTCCTGCATTTGCGGTTCAGACCTTCATTTATACAACGGAAATGTACCTGATACACGTATTGGGTCTGTATTCGGTCATGAGTTTGTGGGAGTAGTAACAGAAATTGGTGCAGATGTTACTGAAATTAAAATAGGTGATCATGTAATAGTGCCATTTAATATTGCCTGCGGAGAATGCATTTACTGCCAACAGGAATTATATGCCAGCTGTCATGAGTCCAACCCACAAGCTACAGCGGTGGGCGGAATTTTCGGGTATTCTCATATAGCGGGGGGCCATCAAGGTGGACAGGCCGAATATGTAAGAGTGCCATACGCCAATGTAGGCCCAATGGTAATTCCTAAAAATATGGATTTGGATGATGCTGTATTGTTAACAGATATATTACCTACAGGCTACCAGGCAGCAGAAATGGGTGGTATTCAGAAAGGGGACACCGTAGTGGTCTTTGGTGCAGGCCCTGTGGGTATTATGGCCGCCAAATCTGCATGGCTCTTTGGCGCAGGCCGGGTGATTGTTATCGACAAAGAAGAGTACCGTCTGGATTTTGTTAAAAAATATGCCGACTGTGAAGTGTATAATTTTCTTTCATTAGAGGATCCTGTGAGATTTATCAAGCAAACCACCGACTGGATGGGTGCCGATGTATGTATAGATGCCGTGGGTGCTGAAGCAGCAGGTGATGCACTTCAGACTATAACCGGAAGAAAATTGTTACTTCAGGCTGGTTCAGCAACCGCTCTGCAATGGGCAATCAATTCTGTTAAAAAAGGGGGCATTGTATCAGTAGTAGGTGTGTATGGACCCACCGGAAACCTGGTACCTATTGGCAATGTGGTGAATAAGGGTGTGACTATCAGGGCCGGACAGGCATCTGTAAAGAGATTACTCCCGAAACTCATCAAACACGTGCAAGATGGAATTATTAATCCAAAAGAATTAATAACTCACAGAATACCAATGGAGGAAGCAGCTGATGCCTACAGAATGTTTTCCGATAAGCTCGATAATATCATCAAGCCTGTTTTAATTCCACCAACAGAAACTGTTTAATTCAAGAAGATTATGAAAAACGAAATAAAAGATCAAGATCATTCACATATAAAAGGATGGGGGGTTGATGCTAATACTAAAAATGATCCGACCTATCCGATGGAAAATAGAAAGAGCGGTCCTTTGTCTTATGATAGGGAAAAGCAGAAACAACAACCTGTTAACCAGGAGGTTTTACATTCCAACGAAAGACCTAACATCAGTGCTGTATTTGGTGTAGGTCCTGAGCCTTCAGGTTTAAGTGGTAAATTAAGACGCTTCGCTTTTGAGCACAGTGAAAATGAATTCAGTCATTGGATCCCACTTATATTGGCTGACAGGGTTAATGCCCTGGAAGGTATACTGGATGACATTAAACATGGAAAATTCCCAAATATAATTGCTGAAAAAGGATGGCCTGCTCAATGGAAACATGATAGACAAGGTATGATAAAGAAAATAGCGATATATTCTGCAGTTACTGTCGGGGTGATATTTTTGCTTAAAAGGAAGAAATGAAATGAAATTAGCCCGCTAAATCTATCGAAATTTTTCGGGCTGATTTTATTCTAATGTACCTGCTTACTATCTTCAGATTTACCTAAGAAAGGATTATTCTGCCTCAAAAACTAAGCCCGACCTTTCCCAGGACGTTTTGTCTGTCTTTCTGATAAGAATATCTTTACTTGCTATTTTAAAGGCTTCGGAATCATCACTATTGAGAGACATTAGAAATACAGTATTATCCTCATAAATATATGTAAACTCATCAACTATATCTCCACCATTTAAAATTCCAGAGGCCTTATTGCTCGAATGAAAAAATATAAAACCATTGCATTCATTTAGTTCAGGATTTGAGCTATGACAGTCTGAATTGACATAATTGAAAGTTGAGCCTTCTACAAAAAAATTTTTATTGAGTTCTTCTTCCTGTCCACAGGATATCAGACCCACCAATAAAACGAGAAATAGCTTTTTCATATGATTTTAAGGTTCAAGTACATAATTGTAAAAAAAATAAAACTAATCTGAAAAAAAATTTCCATTATTAAATTGTTAATCAATGATATATAAAGACATGATTGGTATTCTAATCCTTCCCAAAACCTTCAATTACTCCCAATCCAAATAAGGCAAAATCGTATTTCACAGGGTCTGAGGCATCCATTTCTCTTAAAGAAGCGGTAAGCTCTTCAGCCATTTGCCAATCGGTTTGCTTTCTTTGCACCATTCCTAATTTTCGAGCAACTCTATCTACGTGCAAGTCGCAAGGGCAAATTAATTGACCAGGCAGTATTTGATGCCAAATGCCAAAATCCACTCCCCTGTCATCTTGCCTCACCATCCATCTTAAAAACATATTTAAGCGTTTGCATGCAGATTTTCGTGCTGGTGTCGCAATGTGTTTTCTTGTCCGGGAAGGTGCTAAATCAGAATCAAAAAATAATTGATGAAAAGCAACCAGACTTGCCTGCATAAAATGATCTGATGCTGTGTTTACCTTTAAAAAAGCATCTTCAAGTGAATCATTTTGTTGATAATATTCTTTAAAGAACTGAATGAAATAGAGCGTATCGGTAGCATTAAAAGTCCTGTGCTTAAAGTTGATAAACGGTTTCAAATCGCATTCAGAATGATTCAATATAAAATCATGGGGAGCATTATCCATCATTCCAAATAGCTCTTTGCATTTATTGATAATTGTGACGCGCTGACCCCAGGCCAAAACTGCTGCCCAAAATCCCGCTATTTCAACATCTTGCTTTTTAGTAAATAAATGGGGAATGCTTACAGGATCTAATTCAATAAAATCAGGTCGGTTATATAAATCATATTTCTCATCCAAAAATTGCTTTAAGGATGAATCAGTAAATTGAGTCATTAATCTTTGAGCGGTAAATAACTGATCTCAACCGGGAATTTATAATCAACTCCTCCAAGCTTTTCAAACGCCTTCTTAGATATTCTGATAATCACTTTATCATCCACTCCGTTATTCGGTAACTTGCCTAGCACTCTTACAAATACTATTTGATCGTTCAAATCATTTCGTACCTGAATAATAGTGCCTATTTTAGCAGTTCTGTGCAATGCCAGGTATTTTTCTGTACTTTCTGAGCCGGCAATTACTTCTGCTACTCCTTTTTCACTTATTTTATCAATTTTTGGGATGTCTTCTTCCTCAACGGTAAAATAAGCTTTTGTATCTTGTTTTTGTGGATTTTCATTCACAATTGCCCTGGATTCACTTGATTCATTCACTTCTATTTCAACCGTCTCCTTCTCTTCTACTTTTACCTGAATTGATTTACCATCTGGATCACTAATATATAATTTCTGACCTACGCTTAGCTGATAATTATTTAAGCTATTCCATTTCCTTAAATCTTCCATTTCCACATCATACTTATCAGAAAGACTGTAAATGGTTTCTCCGGATTTTACAGTATGGACATTCTTTCCCTCATTAGCATTTTCCTGATATTGGGCTGACTGATCCTGCTCTTTTCTCACTTTTGGAGGCGTGATCTTAATCACCTCTCCACCTTGAAAAGGATCCTTAAATTTATTCCATCTTTTAAGATCCGAGGCTTTCAAATTATACTTATTAGCTACAGATTTATAATCTTCCCCTTTCTTCGCATTATGGAAATTTTGTACATCATTTGCGTATCTCTCTTCAACAGGTTGAGCAGTTTTTACATCATTTGATGTAGCTTTTACAGGTGCTTTTTCACTTTTTATGATAAGTGTTTGCCCCACGGATATATTAGTATCTTTCAGTCTGTTCCACGCCATTATATCTTCCTGAGATACCTCATAAGCTTTTGAAATACTATAAATGGTTTCCCCAAAATCAACGGTGTGCTCAATCTCCCTTTTAGCATTGTTGGTATTCTGCTTATTATCCGTCTTAGCTGTAGAAATTACTGGCTTCTTAGTGGTATTATCACCTGGACTTGCTACCCAAATTTCCTCTCCTACAGATAGATTAGTGCCTTGCATGTTATTCCATTGCTGTAAATCCTTTGTGCTCACATTAAACTTTTTAGATAATGAATAAAGTGTTTCACCTGCAATTACAATATGTTTATCAGGATGAGATTTACCTGGTCTGGTGACTTTGATGCTGACAGGATTATTATCTTTTGGGTTAAACGGAATTAATAAAATCCTTTCCACCTGATCTATTTTTAATCCATCTTTTTCAGCTTCATTCACTTTAGTGATATCAGAAACTGTAACGTTGTATCTTTTTGCAATGGAAAATAAAGTTTCTTTTGATTCTACCTGATGCATTATAAATTTAATACCATCAACCGTTTTTATGCCTAATGAATCGTATGCTGCATACAGTGGGTTTAAAAGTGTGAAAATTGATAAGAAAAGTATTATTTTGAATTTCTGAAGCATATTTAATTATATAAAAAGAACTTAAGTACAAAAATGCATATTTACTATCTATAAGTAAAATCTCAAGGTAAAAGATTTGTTTTCATCATTGACATCACTCAAAAATCTTACCAGAAACACCTGAGAAATAACGAAGAAAGCAGGCATTAGATTTCATATTTAGATAATAGTTATAGCCTTTCGTCTAAATTTCGATGAAATAGGTTCAATTAAATTGTAGCTTAATCCTTAATCACCTAAATTGACCATCATTTTAAATTATATGAAGAAATATATCTTATTATTTATTGGAGCGTTTCTGGTTCAGTTTGGAGCAAAATCACAGAATAATGATTCCACTAAGGCGAATGGCGGTATTTTTATAATGGAAATCAAATCTGAAATTGATGCCAGAACCAAAAGATATGTAGATTTGGCTCTTGAAGATGCAAAGGAAAGAAATAGCAGTTATATCATAATTGAAATGAATACTTACGGAGGCGCCCTATATGACGCAGACGAAATAAGAGCGGCTATTCTTGATTTGGAAATACCTATATATGTTTTTATTGATAATAATGCAGCTTCAGCAGGAGCCTTAATTTCAATAGCGTGCGATAGTATATTTATGGCACCTGGATCAAGCATTGGAGCTGCAACGGTGGTAAACCAAACTGGGGAAGCTGCCCCCGACAAATATCAATCTTATATGCGATCAATTATGCGTGCTACTGCCGAAGCAAAAGGAAGGGATCCTAGAATTGCAGAAGCCATGGTGGACGAAAAATTGACGGTTGATAGCATTTCTGCAGCTGGCGAGGTTATCACATTTTCAACTTCTGAAGCAATCAAGTATGGATATTGTGAGGGGGAATTTATATCTACAGATGCCCTGATAACCCAATTAGGGCTAGAGGATGAGTCGATTTACAGATACGAAACCAGCACTACTGAAAGTATTATTGCATTTTTCATTAATCCCTTTATAAGTGGCATACTTATTTTAATTATTATTGGAGGTATATATTTCGAATTGCAAACTCCTGGAGTTGGCTTTCCAATCCTGGCATCGGCAGTAGCCTTAGTTTTATACCTTGTACCATATTACCTCAACGGACTCGCTGAAAACTGGGAAATTTTAGTATTTGTAGTAGGAATTATTTTAATCGCTTTAGAAATTTTTGTAATACCTGGATTTGGTGTTTTTGGAATATCAGGACTAATTTTAACCATAGGAGGATTGACACTAGTAATGCTTAACAATAATATGTTCGATTTTGAATTTGTTCCATCCGAAAATATCACTAATGCCTTAATTACTACTTTACTTGGACTTTTTGGTAGTTTGCTATTAATGTTTTTTGGCGGCATTCGACTTACACAAAGCAAATTTTTTAAGAGAATTGCCCTCCAGGATGTACAAACTAGCTCTTCTGGCTACTCTTCCAGATTTATTGTTGATGGATTTATGGGGAAAACGGGTAAAGTTTATTCAGTATTAAGGCCAAGTGGTAAAGTGGAGATTGAGGGAGAATTGTATGATGCTTATACCAGAGGGGAATATCTCGAAGAAGGTACTGAGATCATTGTAATTGAAGAAAGTGGTACAAGTTTAAGAGTTAAGAAAACAGATAATTTATAATAATGGATGTAATAGGTATAATTCCGGCACGCTATGCCTCTACCCGTTTTCCGGGTAAACCGCTTATTGATTTAGCAGGAAAAAGTATGATCCAAAGAGTTGTAGAGCAAAGCAAGAAAGCTTCATCACTTAAAAAGGTAATAGTTGCCACCGATGACCAGCGCATTTATGACCATATTAAAAACCTTGGGCACGAGGTTTTTATGACTTCAACTGAACATACCACAGGGACAGAAAGATGTAGAGAAGCTTTGATTTTGGATGGTGGAGTTTATGACTTTGTCATTAATATTCAGGGAGACGAACCTTTCATTGATCCAGAGCAAATCAATCTGTTGACTACTTTATTTGACAGGAAAACAGAGATCGCTACGCTTATTAAAAAAATTTCCAGCTTAGAAGACTTGAGAAATCCTAATATCGTAAAAGCACTCAAAACAGATTCTGGTTTAGCCCTGTATTTTTCTCGCTCTTCAATTCCTCACATGAGAAATATTCCTGAACAGGATTGGATGGAAAGCCAGGCGCACTTTAAACATATTGGTATTTATGGCTATCGGGTTGATGTTTTAAGTAAAATCATTCAGCTGGCCCCTACACCATTAGAAATTGCTGAATCTTTGGAGCAATTGCGATGGATAGAAAACGGTTTCAGGATTAAAACAGCGATTACTGATATAGAAACAGTAGGAATTGATGCTCCAGAGGACGTTGAAAAAGCCTTAAAACAGATGATAAAGTAAGTATTATGGAGAAAGAGATTAACGGCCACACTTTTGTTTCATTGCAGCACCACCCTCCAAGCAATGAGGAAGTATTGCAAATGAGTTCACAATTTTATCAATCGATGGATAAAAGAAGATCAGTTCGTGATTTCACCAACTCGCACATACCTACTGAAGTAATAGAAAACATTATTAAAACGGCCTCTACTGCCCCATCTGGAGCTCATAAACAACCATGGACATTCTGTGTGGTATCCAATCCTGAATTAAAACACCAAATAAGAATAGCCGCTGAAAAAGAAGAAAAAGAGAATTATGAGGGGCGGATGAGTGAAAGGTGGTTAAAAGATTTGGAGCCATTCGCTACCAACTGGCAAAAGCCTTTTCTGGAAATTGCTCCATATATAATTATAGTATTTAAAAAAGTATATGAAGAAGAGGACGGACAGAAATCGAATAATTATTATGTGAATGAGTCGGTTGGGATTGCCTGCGGATTTCTCATTTCAGCTATTCACCAGGCCGGACTTGTCACGCTTACCCATACACCCAGCCCTATGAATTTCCTTTCGGAATTACTGGAAAGGCCAAAGAATGAAAGGCCATTTTTACTTCTACCTGTTGGGCTTCCTGTAGATCAAGCCTACGTTCCAAAAATTGAAAGAAAACAATTGTCAGAGGTTGCTGTTTTTTATAAATAGGCTGTATATCATTTCTAAAAATTAGCTGGTATGTACCAAAAACATAGGAAGTTCTCACTTCATATGATAACTTAAATTTTTGTACTAAATTAAGATTTCATTAAAAATTCAAATCTTAACCAAATCATTATGTTAAAAACCCTCATCTACACGCTTCTCATCAGTCTTTTATCTAATCTATCCATTTTCGCCCAAGATTCAGTCAGTGCAATCAGTGAGCCCATTAAAATAGGGCTCAAAGAAACACCACCTTTTGTGGTTTCAAATAATGGTAAATATGAAGGTTTAAGTATTCAATCATGGGAAATGATTAATGAGGATACAGGACTTCAATACGAATATGTTGCTTTTGAAACCCTTGAAAAACTACTTGATGCCATAGAAAGCTGTGAAGTAGATATGAGCATTAACCCTGTGACTGTTACTACACAGCGCATGGAAAGAATGGATTTTTCACAGCCCTACTTTATATCCGAAACTGTAGTAGCCAAGAAAAATGATTCCAATTTTATGTATATCATCCGAAATGTACTCAGTTGGAATTTTCTTAAAGCTATTTTAATTTTAGTAGGTGTTATCCTTTTGTTTGGTTTGCTGGTTTGGTTTTTCGAAAGAAAAAAGAACAAAGAGGAATTTGGGGGAATATGGAAAGGCATATCGCAGGGCTTTTGGTGGAGTGCGGTTACCATGACAACAGTTGGATATGGAGACAAGTCCCCCCAAACCTTAGGCGGGCGTATTGTTGGATTTATATGGATGTTTACCGCTATTATCCTCATTTCCAGCTTAACTGCTGGAATCGCTTCATCTCTTACATTCAAATCATTACAAGGCACCGTCCAGAGCCTAAATGATCTGGATAAATTCAAAGTAGTTACAGTTAAACAATCAAGCGCGGAGGAATTGCTGAATCAATATAATATCAAATGCAAAAAAGTAGATTTCTTAGGTGATGCTATAAAAATGGTGGAAGAAGATAAGGCGGATGTAATAATTTATGACAAGCCGATCTTGAATTACGCGCTAGATCAGTTTGAACAAAGCACAGATATTTTGATCTCCGAAAAGTCCTTTAAAATGGATTATTATAGCTATAGCTTCCCGAAAAATTCTCCACTTTATACCTCAATTGATACTAAACTGGTGGATTTACTAAAAACTACAGAATGGAATGCTGTGATTGAAAAGTACTAAACAGAACCCTTAACTTTCTCTCTTGATAAAATGTAATTAGTTCTTGTGAGAGGGTAAAAGGATTTAGATGGACATAAATTAAGCAGCTGTAAAATACAGCATTTTAAAATAGGATGAAGTCCAGAATGGATTAAAAGCCCTCCATATTTGATTTCTTTTAATAATACCTAAGTGAAGTAACCTTGCGGCATCTACAAATCCTCGATATAGAATATATGCCAATAGGGAAAATGCAAAAATACGAGAGTCTGTATAGGAAGCCCAAACTAGGAAAGAAATGGGTGCCAGGACAAATATGTAATACACTATTAAATTTTTCATTGAAGTGTTGTGGTTTATATCTACGTACTAATATACCATTCTAAAACCAGAAATTAGTATTGTTTCTTTTACACTGCTAATCCAAATCAACAACTAACTTTTTATCGCCTTCCATCAACAGTACATGGCAACAGTCTTTCCCTATCTTTAAAGTTTGTTCAACAACTTTCTCTCCATTTTTTAAACCAACAAATTTACCAAACTCACCAGTGAAGCTGAGTTTATTCATAGAACCATCATCAGAGACTGGATAAAATCCTTCCTTCTTCTGAAATTCATTTCTCTCAGTTGTATATCGAAAATCTTCAAATTCTGTATAATACTCATCTAACTCGACTGGTGTTCCATCATTATCTACCACATTAAGATGGAGAACTCTAAACTCCATAGTACACATCATACCGGGATCACAGGGGTTTTGATCATTTGAAGCACCTGAATCCTTCTTTTGGCAAGTAGCTGCCAGAGATACAAAAACGAATATTATTAACACTGATCTAATCATAATTCAATTTGAATGTTAGTTTCTCCTTGCAGCAATTCAATGTGACAACAATCTTTCCCTATTACAAGTGACTTTTCCACTACATTTTTTCCATTTAGCTCCCCTACAAAAACTACATTAGTGCCGCCAAAATCAATCTCTGGCCTTTCATTATCTGTGGCGATCACATATACACCTTCTCCTAAATTGTAGCTAGAATCAGTAAAGTCAAATCTATTACTTTGATCAATAAAAGTATAATAATTATCTAGAATTACAGGCTCGCCATCCTGATCAACCACTTCAACTGAAAGCGTCACAAAAATTTCAGTGCAAGCCAATTGGTCTGTGCACGGGTTATCTTCCTCTTTTTCGCAAGAAGTAAAAAGGATGAATGCAAAAAATAATATAAGGTAGCGCATAGTAGTTTACTTTTTTCTTTTAACGATGACGGCCTTCCAATATTTTAACAACATCCTGCAGCTTATAGCCTTTTGCCTGGAGTAGTATCAGGTAATGAAAAAGTAAATCTGCAGATTCATTTAAAAACAATTCATCATTATCATCTTTGGCTTCTATTACTACTTCTACAGCTTCCTCTCCAACCTTTTGAGCCATTTTATTGATGCCACTATCAAATAAGCTCTTCACATAAGATTTTTCCTTGTCTCCACTTCTTCGGCCTTCAATAACGGACTCCAACTGATTGATGAAACCAATGCCCTCATTTTTTTCGTTCCAGCAGGTATCTGAACCAGTATGGCATGTAGGGCCTTCTGGTTTTGCTTTAATTAAGATAGCATCCTGATCGCAATCCACTGATATGCCCTTCACAAGCAAATAATTCTCTGAACTCTCCCCCTTTGTCCAAAGTCTACCCTTGCTCCTGCTAAAGAAGGTAACTTTACCCAACTCATTTGTTTTTTGAAGAGCCTCATCATTCATGTATCCCAGCATCAACACTTTACCCGTTACCTCATCTTGTATAATTGCAGGCAACAAGCCATTTTCACCTTTTGAAAAGTTAGGTTTCTCCATTTTTTACTATGTTTTTTTATTAAATGAAAGCTGTCAAATAAGAATTCAGATTCTAACAACTATATTTTTTGAATGCAGATACGCTTTTAACTCAGGCACTCCAATTTCTTTAAAGTGAAAAATACTTGCTGCCAAGGCAGCATCTGATTTTCCACTGGTAAAGGTATTAAAAAAATGCTCCATATTACCTGCACCACCGGAAGCTATGATGGGTACGTTCACTAAATCTGATATATGAGCTAATAGCTCATCAGCAAAGCCGGCTTTTGTGCCATCATGATCCATTGAGGTTAGCAGAATTTCTCCAGCACCGAGTTCAACCGCTTTCTGAATCCACGGCTCGGTTTCCAATTCTGTTGGCTTTGAGCCTCCATGCGTATGTACCAGGTTTTTATTTCCTACTTTTCGAGAATCCACTGCTACAACAATACACTGACTACCAAACTCATCTGCCATTTCTTTGATAATTTGCGGATTTCTCACTGCTGCAGAATTAATTGACACTTTATCAGCTCCGGCATTGAGCAAAACTGACACATCCTCCCCCGTACTTATTCCACCCCCCACTGTAAAGGGAATATTGATTGCTTCTGCTACTTTTTCTACTAGTTCAACTAATGTTTTACGCTTCTCATTAGTGGCTGTAATGTCTAAAAAGACTAATTCGTCAGCTCCCTGCTCAGCATAAATTTTCGCTAACTCAACAGGGTCCCCGGCATCCCGTAACTCCAGAAAATTAACACCCTTTACGGTGCGACCATTTTTTATATCCAAACAGGGAATTATTCTTTTTGTAAGCATAACCAGTTATTATTTATAGCAAATCAATTCTAATTCAATAGTATTCTCAATGGATGAGAGATCCGGTACCTCACACATAGCTTTCTAATTCCTTTAAGCTGATTCTTTTTTCGTAGATGGCCTTCCCAACTATTGCTCCATATACATTCATTTCTTTTAACAAATCAAGGTCAGACAAACTACTTACGCCACCACTGGCAATCAGTTTTATATCTGGGAATTTCTGCATGATTTCCAGATATAACTCATTAGATGTGCCTTGCAAAACACCATCCTTGGAAACATCTGTGCAAATAACATATTTTATTCCCTTTTTAAGATAATGCTCTAAAAAATCAAATATATGCCAATCTGCACTTTCCTGCCAACCGTGAATCGCTATGTTCCTGTCCTTTACATCTGCTCCCAGGATGATTTTTTCACCACCAAACTCCTGAATCCACTCGGTAAATAGGGCTTCATTTTTAACTGCTATGCTTCCACCTGTTACCTGGCTAGCCCCTGCTGCAAATACGGCCTCAATATCTGAGGTACTTTGCACGCCACCACCAAAATCAACTTTCAAACCAGTGTTTTGCGTGATCGATTTTAATACTGCTAAATTTATCACTTTTTTAGCCTTTGCGCCATCTAAATCAACCAAATGCAACTTCTTTATACCTGCATTTTCAAAGCTTTGAGCCACTTCAAGCGGATTGCTGTTGTACTCTGTTTTTTGGTTATAATCGCCCTTGGTTAGACGAACACATTTTGCATCTATAATGTCAATTGCAGGAATAATATGCATGTTTAATAGAGTTAGAATAAATACAGCCTTTCAATTGAGACTGCTTGATAATTAAATATTGAATAGAAAGTTTTTGAGAAATAGTTCACCTGCATCTGCACTCTTTTCAGGATGAGGCTGAATGGCGTAAAAGTTATCTTTTTTAAGCACTGTACTAAATGGCAACATATAATCCGTTTGTGAAATTGTTTGCTCTGAAAGCGTTGCATAATAACTATGCACAAAGTAGAAGTACGCTGGACATTTGACTGATGTGAATATTTTATCATCAGAACTGGATAAAGTATTCCAGCCCATATGTGGCACTTTCAAATGAGTTGGGAATTTTTTCACCACACTATCAAAAACTCCCAGGCAACTAGTATCTCCCTCTTCAGAATGTTTACATAATAATTGTAAACCTAAACAGATACCTAAAAAAGGCCTTTCAATAGCTTTTATTACCTCATCCAAGTCTCTTTCTTTTAAGTACCGCATAGCAGACTTAGCTTCACCTTGTCCAGGGAAAATCACTTTGTCCGCTGCTAAGATCTCAGCAGGATCATCCGTTAATAAACCCTCAATTCCTAAACGTTTCAAGG
This sequence comes from uncultured Cytophagales bacterium, assembly GCA_963803685.1. Taxonomy (GTDB): domain Bacteria; phylum Bacteroidota; class Bacteroidia; order Cytophagales; family Cyclobacteriaceae; genus Marivirga. The sequence continues at coordinate 2,682,617 of CAWDNW010000001.1, read as the reverse complement.
CAAGCATTACGGATTTAATATTGCCTGCATTATATTTTATTATCGCTACTTTCATTAATTCTTGTGTTACCGGCTATTGTCATGGTGAGAACAATTCCGGGATTTGCCTGTAAACTTAGGAGTTTTCCTTATTTAACGGGCTGTTCATTAAGTCTTTTTTCGATGATTTCTTCAATCAAAGACAATGAACCATATAATTGCTTATAGCTATCAATAATAAAGTACTTTGTCTGGAAAGTATCCTTTCTGTAGCTGCTGTCTATAATCGCTTCCACATCATAAGCAAGATGCTCTGGCTCATCACTTAATGAAAACTTTGTTTCTCCTGGTGATGAAATAATGCCTGCACCATAAATTTTAAGGTGCCCCGCTTCTCTTATCAGGCCGAATTCAATAGTAAACCAGTATATTCTACTTAATAAATGGATCGCCCATTCATTATCAATATGCTTTAAGCCAATTTTTGCCAGTCCTTGCAGAAAATCTACGAATGATTGATTGGCCAATAAAGGGATATGACCAAACACATCATGAAACATATCCGGCTCTTCAAGGTAATCTAATTGCTGCCGGGTTCTCAACCAAGTGGTAGCGGGAAATATTCTATTACTTAATAATTCGAAAAATTTGTCATCGTCCACTATACCAGGAACTGCAGCAACTTGCCAACCAGTTAGTTCCTTTAGGTGTTTGTTGGTTTCTATAAAATTAGGTATTCCGCTTTCTGTAAAATGTATTAGATCAATACCTTCCACAAAAGAGGCAGTAGCCACCGTTTTAATATTTTGAAATTGTCGACCAAATAGAATTTTCCAGACATCCTGGTCTTCTGTTGTATAATTTTCGTAAATCTGATTCATAGCTTCTAAAGTATTTTTATCAATTTTTTGTTTAAAAAAGGGCATAATCTTTCGGCTCAACTCTTAACATCTGTTTTCCTACAGATTATAAATAAAAAAAGCCCGACTCTTTAGAATCGGGCTTTTGGTATATTTTTATTTGAATATGTTTTTACAAAATATGCATAACACTACCATTACCGATTCCTTTACGGGATAGATGATAATAGTAATAATAGGTGTTATGTGTGAAATTCATTTGCGTAAAAGTAAATGCTTTTTTTATATTACCAAAGAAATAATTAATTAAACATAGTTATTCAACATTACCGGCATTACCAGTAATAAAATATCTTCGTTTTCATCCATATCGGATGGGAATAGTAAACCAGCTTTGTTAGGTGCCGACATATCAATGCTAATCTCTTTGCTGCTGAGATTATTTAACATCTCAACCAAAAACTTAGCATTGAATCCTATTTCAATATCTTCTCCCTGGTGCTCACAGGCTAGAATTTCATTCGCCTCATTTGAGAAATCCAAGTCTTCTGCAAATATTTGCATTTCACTTCCTGCAATTTTCAGACGCACCTGGTGCGTAGTTTTATTAGCATAAATGCTGATCCTACGCAACGAAGACATAAACTCTTGTCTATTGATAGTCATTTTGATATTGCTCTCAGCTGGAATCACGTTCTCATAGTCAGGGAAACGCTCATCTACCAAACGGCAAATCATTTTAATATTATTGAATTTAAAGTAAGCATTGGACATATTGAATTCAACAGCCACGTTCACATTCTCAGCAGGAAGACAGTTCTTCAATAATGAAAGTGCTTTACGAGGTATGATAATTCCTGTACCAGCATCAGAAGCAATATCTACTCTTCTGTAACGGATTAATCGGTTACCATCCGTGGCTACAAAGGTAGTATTCGTTTCATCAAATTTCACATAAACACCACCCATTGCTGGCCTTAACTCATCATTGCTTGTAGCATAAATGGTATGGTTTATTGCTGTAGATAGTATATCAGCAGAAATATCTACCGTGTCAGGATTTGACACCTCCTGAACTTTAGGGAAATCTGTGGCATTTTCACCTGCTAACTTATATCTACCATTATCAGAGCTAATTTCAATATTATAGGTTTCCACATCTATAGAAATTGTAATTGGCTGCTCTGGTAAGTTTTTCAAAGTATCCATCAAAATACGGGCAGGCACAGCAATGTTACCATTTTCCGAAGACTCTACTTCTATTTCAGTAATCATAGAAGTTTGAAGATCAGAGGCTGTAATGGTTAACAAACCGTCTTGAATTTCAAACAAAAAGTTCTCCAAAATTGGCACCACAGGATTGGTGGTAATTACCCCATTAATGGCTGAAATTTGCTTGAGTAGTGCTGATGAGGATACTATAAATTTCATTTCTTAGTTATTTTAGCGATTGGTTTTATGGTAAGTTCCATAAGACAGTTTTTTGCTGTAATTCTTATAATTACAAACAAAGTTAAAAATTAATTTGCAAATCTATACTTTATCGGAAATTATACAATATAATATTGCTACGGCTAGCCATTTTTATTAAACTTCCTGTTTGAACCAGCATTAAAACCGTACAGAAACAAAACTCTTATTTCTTTAACTGCTCTTTGTTTATGAAGAACTTCTTAGCTCGGGCAATTGGCATTGCTCCCCATTCACCTTCCCTGAACTTCACCAAGATTGCATTAAAATCTGGCACTTCATAAAACTTTAAAGTCACATTCTTGCTATTATCCAGAGCATTAATAATCACTGTCATTTTCAACTGAAAATCTTCTCTATACTCGAACACTTTATTATCAGAAGTTAAATATTGATCGACATAAAAATAATTATACTGCTCTGCATAATCCATTACTTTTGAGCTATCTGCTTCTTCATTTTCCCATCTTAATAAACGTCTATCGTAGTTTAATTTTATAGTATCTTCACCTGAATCTGCAATTTTTATATTTACAATATCCTGCCATGTTCCATCAAAAATGGTCCTGTCACGCCAATCATTTTCCTTAACCTCAAAAATACCTGCTACATAACTTTGATAGCCTGGTAATTGCATACTGTATACTTTTTCGTTTTTTATTATATAAGATTTAATAGCAGCAGAGTTACCTCCCACTACAAAATTATTTTGCATTTTACCTGCCACATAATATTGAACCTGTATGCCTGTATCCAAAACATTTTGCTTTATCTTTTCTGCCTCCTCACCTGCAATCTCTCTTTGAATTTCAATTTTTTCCAACAGTGCCATCATCACTTGTTGCATAGACGGATCTAATTTAAACTTGTCATTTACCATCCAAACATCGCCCTCCTTTTGCAAGGTATTGCTCACCTTTTCAGATTGCATTTTTATTGCAGTCAGTTCAGTTTGAGGATTTTCGACAGCAAATAGATTTTTATTAAAGGTGGTGGATTTCTGCAGGTAAGGATTGTAGATATAGGCTCCAATGGTAACACCTATCATTACAACTAAAATTATTACCAGAATAATATTCTTACTTTTTTGAGAACTAGCCATTGAATTTTGCATATTTTCTTTTTCGCCAATAATACCTTACAATTCCAAAAAATACGATTAAAAGTATAGGTACGGCAACATTGAGCAGTTGTATAAGCACTTTATTCTCACGTATCTTCACTTTATCTAAAGGCCTGATCTTAAATTCCTTGCTTTTAGACAAAATCAATCCTTCATCATCCAACATATAATTTACAATATTGAGCAGTAATTGATCATTGGCAAAAGGTACCGGATGCTGTGCATAGGGGTCGACTCCCAGAGGGAATGGGGTTGCATTTTCTTTATTAATTTCACTTAGCACTAAATCGCCATCAGATGCTACAAAAATAGAATTGCTTGTATTAGTTTGTGACTGTTGCTGAGCAGATCTATTTTCCGGTTTAAGTCTGTTTTTATAGGCAGACGTGATCTTTCCTTCCAGCATGTATGCCACCGGAACATTTTTAAGATTAAAGTTCTCTGGTTTTATATCTGTTTTCAAGCTCTCAAAATCAACAATCACAGGCCCATTTAGCTTCCTGGTGTAATCAGAAGTAAATATTACAGGAGTTTTTTGAATTCCAGGAACTCCTACTGTATCAATTGAGCTTACAAATTTCCCATACACAGCATTTATCCCTTTCACTACAGGATGCTTTCCATAATTATTTAAAATAATATAGTAAGGCCATGGCAATAATTGAATCTGAGGTTTTGTTCCTAAATTCCCAGTCACGATAGGGAAATTTCCGCTATTAACATCTTGCAGTATGTCACGATTAACTCTAACACCATATTTATATAACAGCTCGTCCAGATTGTTTTGAATTGGTAATGCCATAGCTCCATATTCTTTTATACTATCAACCGCTATCGATAACCCATCTACAAAGAAAATAGATTTACCACCACTCATTATAAACTGGTCAATGTCGTATAGCTCTGTATTCGTGAAATTTTGAGTAGGTTTGATAAACAATGCCGCATTAAAATTAGAAAGTTGCGATAAATCATTCAGCGCAAACACTTCAAATTTATCTTCCAGCACAGTTCTTAAGCCTTGAATTTGCGCACCCGAAGGTTCACCATGCCCTTGCACCAAAGCTATTCTCCGTTTCTCGGTTGTTGTTAAGTTTTTGATAGTCTGTGCTAATTCATACTCTAAATTTTCTATCGACTGATTAATTGCTTCCTTAGCTCCTGCAGCATTATTTCCATTAAGCAAAATAACAGGAGCAGTTTTCCCCTGATAGGTAATTTCCGCACCTGGAAATATCAATTTCTGTAATTTTTTACCTTCCTCATTATCAATAACATTCGTTGGCTGAATGCCTTTATCAATAAGCACCTGGTAAAACTGATTACGCGCTTTGGCGGTTTGTGCCTGATCCGGATTTACAAAACTGTACTGAATTCTGCCAAAAGCATATTCATTAAATTGATCTAAAGTCTGTTTAATGGCTGTTTGTAAGCGAGTAAATTCTGTATTAATATCTCCGGCCAAATATATTTCTAAATATACAGGCGATTCAAGATTTTGCAAAACAGAAACAGTGGCATCACTCATTGTAAAACGCTTCTCCTCTGTTAAATCCCAACGAACAAGAGTGAAGCGCATGATCAAATTAAGGAAGATCAGGAGCACAATTCCTATCAGAAATTTTAGCGTAAATTCTGTAGTTTTTTTATTTAAGAATTCCATTTCTTCATTTTTAAGATCCAAAAAGTAGCTCCCAAAAAGAGTGCTGTTAAAGAAACAAAATAGACCAAATCCCTTAAATCTACGACTCCTTTGCCTAGTGCATCATAGTGATCCAGCATCCCCAGTTTTTCAACCTGAAAATCCATGTCCGAAAAAGCTTGCAAATCTGAAATAGAAGAAAACCCCATAAAGAAGATAAAGCTCACAAATACTGCTATAATAAAAGCCACTATTTGATTTTGTGTAAAAGACGAGGCGAATATTCCAATGCCGGTATAAGCAGAAGCCAAAAACAGCAGCCCTGCGTATGCACCAATAATTCCCGCAGTATCTACGTTGCCTACCGGATTACTTATGTAGAATAAAGAAAAATAGTATACCAAAGTAGGTAGTAAAGTAAAAACTACAAGTGTAATTCCTGCTAGATATTTACCAAATAACAATTGAAATTCATTAATTGGCTTTGTGAACAACAATTCTAGTGTTCCTGTTTTGGCTTCATCTGCCAAAGCACGCATAGTTATTGCCGGAATTAAAAACATAAACACGTAGGGGGCAAGGTTAAAGAAAATACCCATATCAGCATATCCATATTCAAAAATGGAAGTTTCGGAAAAAACCCAAACCAACAAGCCCATACTTACTAAAAACACTGCCATTACTAAATAAGCAATGAGGGAATTAAGAAAAGTATTTATTTCTTTTTTGTAAATGCTCCACATCCGCTTAGTCTTTAGTCAGTTTTTGAAACACCTCTTCCATATTGCCTTTCTCCAATGCAATACCTATCAGATCTGTATTATTTTGGCTAGCCCATTGAAAAATCTCTTTCCTCATATCTCGTTTGGCTTCAATTAAATATCGAGTGTCAGCAATTTTCTTTATTTCAGTAACCATCTCATGATTCTGCCAATAGCCCATATCTGTGGCTGATTCCAATTCAATTCTAATAGTGAATTTTTCCTGCTCATGTGTAAGCTCATTTACAGCTTGATCTGCAACAACATTTCCTTGCTTTATTATAACCGCTCTATGGCAAAGCGCTTGTACCTCTTGCATAATATGTGTACTCAACAATACTGTTTTTTCACGACTAATAGACTGAATGAGATGGCGAATCTCTACAATTTGGTTAGGATCCAGACCTGTTGTGGGTTCGTCTAAAATTAAAACGGAAGGATCATGCACTAAGGCCTGAGCTAATCCCACTCTTTGCCTGTAGCCTTTTGATAAGGTGCCAATGAGCTTGTTTTGCTCTCTTTCCAGCCCACATAAGTGAACAAGTGAGCTTACCCTATCTTTTAATTTCTTACCTGACAGACCATAAACTCCCCCACAAAATCTAAGGAACTCATGCACGTACATGTCTAAATAAAGTGGATTGTGTTCCGGCAAATATCCAATCAATTTTTTTACAGAACTCAGGTCAGAATTGACATCAATTCCGTCTACCTGCACATAACCGCTGGTGGCTGGCAGTGTGCCTGTAATGATCTTCATAGTAGTTGATTTTCCGGCACCATTAGGACCTAAAAAACCAACAATTTCTCCTTTGTTAACCTCAAAAGAAATCCCATTAACTGCTATTTGCGACCCAAAATTTTTAACTAAAGATTGAACACGAATGGACATGTACTGAATTAAATGTTCGAATGCTGTTTAACCGAACGCAAAAATAGTAAAAGTATTGGATAATGCCTTTGATTTTGGAAACATAGATTAGATTTGGTTTTCACATTCAAATGGATGACCCATTATGATACGGATTTTTAATTTTAACACTTTGCTAGCAAAAAATTCACGTGCAGTTTAAAATGCTGACAATTATTATCGAGTGAAAACTTTTTAACAAAATAATTTCAACCTATTTCAAAAGGGTTTAAACTAAAGCACATTACAAAAATTAATAGTGCTATCCAGCCTAGTATTTTTCTGCCCGTGCTTAAGGGGGAATTGTCTGGTGCCTTAGGGTGCTTCACTCCTATTAATCTCCCTAGTAAAAATACAAATAGCAGGTACCCTGTGAAACCTGTTTGCTCGTAATTAATATAGGAGTATAAATATTGAGCTGCAAAAATAGCAACTGCCAATAAAATAGTGTTCATCTGTGAAAAGCCAAGTCCGCGAAAACAAATATAAAGAAAACCGACATATAGTACAGATGTCCAAATCATAGAATCCCATGGAGTTTGAACAGATACAATGCCTAAACCGGCAAAAAATGTAAATGCAAGGTATAAAGTCAGCGCAATCCTTTGATGCCAGGTTGTGCCCAAAATACCATACACAATATGACCTCCATCCAACTGACCAATAGGTAGCAGATTAAGCGCAGTAAAAAATAGTGCAAGGAAACCAGCCAGCAAATATGGATAATGAATAATCTCATTGTGATTGGGTAGACGGGCAGGATCGGCCACATTCTGTTCAAACCAGGCAAATAGTAAGTTATTACCCATTTTGAAATTCAATGCTTCTGGATCGTTGTAAACATGATCTGCATAATCTAAACCGTATTGGGCATATTCAGGATGAATTTCAAAAATATACTCCGCAGGAGGTAATGTAGAAAAGCCATACCATAGCACACCTAAAGCCACTACAAAACCAGCCAAAGGTCCGGCAATTCCAATATCGAAGTATTGTTTTCTTGATCGAATAGGTCCAACTATACGGATTAATGCTCCAAAAGTACCAAAAGATGGCATTAATGGAATGAAACCTAACCAGCCCGGAATAAAATTTGGTAGCGTTACATCTACTTTATGAAATTTAGCAGTAAAATAATGACCAAATTCATGCACTCCCAAAATGAGTAGAAAAGGAATGGAATAGGAAAAACCGGCAGCGAAATCTGCCCAGGTGTATACTTCTGAATATAAGATTGATTTATTAGTAGTCCATTCAGAGCCTGCCAAGGTTGTACAGACAAAAGTAAGTGCAAAAAGCCCAACTTTTTTGAGATAGTACTTGCTATTCTTTTCAATCATTTAATCTGAGTTTTTCGTTCAGCAATTCACTAAAACCTTGGTTTCTTGGAATATGTAAAGTCTGATACGCTAGCTTTTCTGCTGTTAACAAGTTAGGGAAAGTATCATCTAAAAACAGAATATCACAAGCGTCAGTTTCCTGAACTTGCAATACCTTCAAATAGATATCTTCATTTGGTTTCCGCAATTGTAGTTCATGGGAGAAATGTACCTGATGAAATAGCTGGTTCAGGTGATTATACCCATGAGCCTTTTCAAGAATTTTATGAAAACACTTCTCATGAATGGCATTGGTATTACTCAAAACCACACAATGATAATTTTCTTTAAGTCTTTTAATTTGTTCAATTCTACTAGCGGGTATATCTCCCAGCATCGCATTCCATGCCTCATCCATTTCTTCATCTGCAACCTGAATCCCTAAATCTAGTCTTAGTGCCTCTCTAAACTGCTTTTCCGAAATTTGGCCTATTTCGAAAGACCGAAAGTAATCAGCTGAGGCGTATTTCTCAGCTACTTCGGACTCCGACTTTCCTGATAATTCAGCAAATGCTTCAATTGTTTTCTCTACATGTAGGTTAATTATTACCCCACCAAGATCAAACAACAGTGTTTTTATATTATTCAACTTCACAGTACTTAAAAATTTTTAGTGCAATGCGGACTTTTCTATCTCGTAACACAAAACGAAAATGTAATAAATGAAAGCAAGCTTTATTGACCATTGCCAATTTTAAATTCACCATTCATTTTCATTTTGCTAACCATATCATTTCTTGATCCTGTTGGATCACTGATAAATGCATCTCCACCAATATTTTGTCTAATAACAGATTCAATTATCCAGCCAGTCTCACTATCTACTTTTATATTCGAAATCATTTTACCATCTAAATCAAATTTCATTGACATTCCATTCATTTGTGTCAGTTCCTCTGTGTCTTCTGTTGCAATTTCAGCATCACCAGTTATGAGGTAATATCCCTCATTTTTTTCTTGGAGCGTATAAGTTGTGTTTATTCCTGCTTTGAACCCTGATTTCAACTGGGTGTTGCTTTTCCAGGATTCGCCAATCTCAACTTTCTTATCTGGAAAAATAGCAGTCACCATTTCTATATTTCCTTTGAAAGCATCTGTTCCATAGCTTTGTGATAATTGTGATTTCATCTGATCCATCTGAGCCGCTGACATATTCTCAAATTGGGAAAGAGAAGAATTGAAAATTTCCTCCAGGTTATTGACTTCTAATACTTTACCATTCTTAGCCATCTTCACTTCAAAAGGTTGGTTGGTTATAGCCCTCAACATTTTAGAAAACTGATCTTCTTTCCCCTCATCTGTGGAATTAAAATCCATTGTCATTTGAGGCATGATCATTTTCATACCCATACTCTTATAAATTACTTCCATTGTGTAAGCACTTTTATCTTCACTAAGGACCCTGTAGGACATCAAACCATCAACTGCCAAATTAATATCAATTTCCTGACCACTGATTTTCTGCGAAATCTGCATTTGAGAAGACACTAATTGATCATATTTTTCACCTTTTTTCAAATTAAGGCTTAGTTCATATGCCTGTGCGTATGCGAAAGTGGTAAAAACTAATAAAAAGAGTAACGTAATTATCTTTTTCATTTTTAATGATTTTTATGAGTAAAAAGATGGATGCTAAATTATGGAAATAATACTTCAAAAAGGAAGCTTTATATAAAACACTTAAACACCTAAAGCATTCTGGCATTAATTTAATGGATTCAATTTCATTTCTGCACAGAACTCAACTTCTTATGGTTTTATTTTATTAATAAACTATTCTTAGTAATTTCGTATAATTAAGTAAAGTTTAATAGGCGTATCGGACGCTCAAATAAATTATGCAATTTGTATTTTCGATAATCCTCTCTAAAGAATATCAGATATTTAATTAAGTTTTAACCACAAGTACATACAACAAAATTATCACACAAAACAATAACAATTTAATTATGACAAAGATTAAAGTAGGGATTAACGGATTTGGAAGAATAGGAAGATTAGCTTTCCGTTCAGCTATTGAAAGAAGCGACATTGAAATTGTAGGTATTAATGACCTAATTGAGGTAGATTATATGGCCTACATGTTGAAATATGATTCAACACATGGTCAGTTTAAAGGTGAAGTATCTGTAAAAGATGGAATGTTAGTTGTTAATGGACAAACTATCAGAGTTACTGCTGAGAAAAATCCTGCCGACCTTAAATGGAGTGACGTTGGTGCCGAATATGTGATTGAATCTACTGGTTTATTTTTAACTAAAGATAGCGCTAAAGGTCATATTGATGCAGGTGCTAAAAAAGTGGTAATGTCAGCTCCCTCCAAAGATGACACCCCTATGTTTGTAATGGGAGTAAATCAAAAGAGCTACAAAAACGATATGAACTTTGTATCAAATGCTTCTTGTACCACCAATTGCTTAGCGCCAATTGCTAAGGTTTTAAACGATAATTGGGGAATTGACGAAGGTTTGATGACCACTGTACACGCAACAACTGCTACGCAAAGAACTGTTGATGGCCCTTCGGCTAAAGACTGGAGAGGCGGAAGAGGTGCAGGCCAAAATATTATACCTTCTTCTACAGGTGCAGCCAAAGCAGTAGGTAAAGTAATTCCGGAATTAAATGGTAAATTGACTGGTATGGCCTTCAGAGTACCTACTCCTGATGTTTCAGTAGTGGACTTAACAGTAAGATTGAAAAAAGGAGCTACTTACGAAGAGGTTTGCGCTCAAATGAAAGCTTCTTCCGAGGGTGAATTAAAAGGTATTTTAGGATATACAGAAGATGCTGTAGTTTCTAATGACTTTGTTGGTGATGCAAGAACTTCTATTTTTGATGCAGGTGCTGGTATTCAATTAAGTGAAAAATTCTTAAAGGTAGTAGCATGGTATGACAATGAGTGGGGATACTCAAGCAAAGTCATTGATTTAATTCAATATATGGACTCACAAAAATAATTGAGTCATAAAAAGTTATATAAGTAGGAAAAGGAGGCCGTAGTGGTCTCCTTTTTTTGTTTGCAAACAATTATTAAATCCTTTAATTAAAATGAATTGTACTTTATGCGATTCCCTTCTTCATCGTAGAAAAGATGAATCATATTTTGAATGTGATACCTGCATGGGGTTGGTAAAAGATGAAGCTCACTATCTTGATCCAGCCACTGAAAAAGGCAGATATTTATTGCATAATAATAATGTGGAAGATCCTGCTTATCAAAAATTTACCGCCCCTATATGGAAATACGTAATTCAAGAATTTAAGCCAGAAAGTAAAGGGCTCGATTTTGGCTCAGGTACAGGCCCGGTCATATCTAAAATGTTGCTGGAGAATAATTATTCTATTGCTCAATATGATCCTTATTTTGCTGATTCCCCCGAATTGCTGGCAGAAAAATACGACTACATTATATCATGTGAAGTAATTGAACATTTTTATCATCCAAAATTAGAATTTCAGCGTTTTAGTGAAATGCTGAAAAAGTTTGGCCAGTTGATATGCATGACCTTACTATACAAACCAGAAATTGATTTTAAGGATTGGAACTATCGAAAAGACCCTACGCATGTCTTTATTTATCAGAAAGAAACTATAGCCTATATTACAAAAAGTTTTGATTTTCATTCTCATGAGATCCGAAATGGAAGAATGGTTATTTGGAAATAAGTAGCTGAAAAGTCTACCAAGAAACGGACTCCACTATTAGTACTTTAATTACCATGACCTGTCACATCTGATAGTGAATGATGATTAGATAAAATTAAATTTACAGCATTACATTTTACCCGCGACTGTAACAATTGAAATTTTTAAAAATTATGTCAATTTAAAGATTCAAAAGTCACGTAAATGCACTATAAAGGACATTTTCATCGAAAATAACAATTAATTTTAGCCAAAGTAATTAGAATCCCGTATATTAAATATTGAAAATTAAAGATCGTATATAATGATACCTTCTTTAGAAAAATTTATATATGATTCGATATAAAAACCTGGTCTTTTTATTCACAATCCCCCTCTTTATTTTTAGTTATTTATCCTGCTCTCCCAGAACAGATAATAAGGCACCTGATCAAAATTTACATATTGACCCAGTAGTGTTTGATTTTGAAAAAATCAAGGAAAGAGGATATATAAATGCCATTGTAGACAATAGTGCTACCAGCTATTTTATCTACAAGGGAAAACCTATGGGCTATGAATATGAAATGCTAAAATGGTTTTGCAAAGATCATGATCTTGATTTGCGTATTATTATAACAACAGATATAGCAGATGCGCTTGAAATGCTTAACAGAGGTGAAGGTGATATTGCAGCTTATAATCTCACAGTGACCAATGAAAGAAAGCAAATAATAGATTTTTCAGATCCTCTTTATCTATCTCGTCAAATATTAATTCAGAAAAAACCTGATAACTGGAGGCAAATGAAAGTGCATGAAATTGAAAAAGAACTTGTTCGCGATCCCATAGAACTAATTGGAAAAGATGTTTACGTACGAAAAAGCTCAGCTTTTGCCTCTCGCTTAGCTAATTTATCCGATGAAATAGGAGGCAATATTGTAATAATAGAGGATAGTAGCAGAGTAGAGGTGGAAGAGCTTATTAAACAGGTAGCTGAGAGTGAAATTGAATATACAGTAGCAGATGAAGACATTGCGATGCTTAGTGCAACCTACTATCCCATATTAGATGTAAAAACACCAATTAGTTTTTCTCAGCAAATAGCCTGGGGCATCCGAAACAATTCAGATTCTTTAAAAGTAGTGATCAATAAATGGCTGGAGAAAAAGCAAAAGCAAACTGACTACTATGTAGTGTATAATAAATACTTCAAAAACCTGAAAAGATCAGTAGACAGATCCTATAGTGAGTTTTCTTCTGTGAAAGGTGACAAGCTTTCCCCATATGATGAAGAGATTAAACAAACTGCCGAAAATTTGGGATGGGATTGGCGATTGCTAGCTTCTTTAATTTTTCAGGAAAGTAAATTTGATCCTACAGCTTCATCCTGGGCAGGGGCTCAAGGGTTAATGCAATTAATGGAGGAAACTGCAGCTGATTTTGGCGTTGTTAATTTAAATAATCCACAAGAAAGTTTGAAAGCTGGTGCAGCCTACATAAAATGGCTGGAAAATATATTAGGTAAAGATGTTGAAGATAGCACAGAGCGACAAAAATTTGTTTTAGCTGCCTACAATGTAGGAATTGGTCATTTAGAAGATGCCAGAAGACTTACGAAAAAATATGGTGACAACCCGGATGTTTGGGAAGGTAATGTAGAAAAATATCTATTACTCAAATCAAAAGAAAGATTTTATACAGATTCTGCAGTTAAATATGGATATTGCAGAGGTTCTGAACCAGTTAATTATGTAAGTGAAATTTTGAACAGATTTGAACAGTATAAGCAATTGCTACGGGAAGAAGAGGAACCTCAAAAATTGCAAGTATCAATGTCGCTTTCAAAAAATTGATAGAATTATATGTCGAAAATTGATAATTTATACCAGCTATATAGTGAAGAACGCAATATTAAACTCAACAAAGAGCAATTTGTATATCTGGTGAATTTATTTCCTGCCTTGAGAGTAGCCCTTAGTGATGGAATGGTTGATGATGATGAGTGGGTGGTAGTTAAAAGATTGGCGAAAATATTAGGTGATGAATTTGCGAGCGATGATTTAGGCCAGGAGAAAAAAGAAAATTTAATGTTGATCTACAAGTCTGAATTTCGATACTTAATAAAAAATTTAGACGAATGGGAGGAAAAATTCTTAACAGCATTAAAAGAATATTTTATAGAGAATGAAGCATCGAAAGAGTTCGTGATGGAAACCATGTATTTGTTTGCAAACGCATCAGATGGTGTTTCAGATGAAGAAATTAAAAATATCCACGTCCTCACTGATCGTTTAGGACTTGATGATGTAGTCTTGTAAAATGCCAGACCAGAATGATCTGGCATCGTCATCATAATGAATTAAGCTTTATTTCTATTTATACTTAATTACTTAAAAGGAATTAACTCTCCTTAAAAAACTTCTGTAGACTTTTTAAAACCTTATCTCCATCTTGTTCTTTACCTGTTAAAATAGCATCGAAAATTTTTCTATCCTCCGAAGAAATATCGGTATCATATTCCATCATATTATCCTTCATCTTTTTTGAGCCCATGTGCCAGCTGGGAAATGATTTTTCTTTAATAGGTGATAAAGAAACCATTACACAATTTTCATGGCGGGAATCATCCCTAATTTTATCATATAAAGACATGATTGTTTTATTCTCACCTTCTACTAATTGGATAAATTTATCACGGGAATATAATAGTACTCCTGTAATCCCCAGGTTTGGATTGTTCCTTTTGCAAGCCGCTAAGATATTGTTGATCTCCTCTTCGGTACATTTTGCTTTTCGCTTACTTACATATACAAGTTGTGCTAGCATAAATTGATTCTCTATTTTGTTAAATCTTTTATCAAATATATTAAACAAAATTGAGAGACCTTTCCTTTATTCTACAACCTTGCGGTAAGTATAGTTAAATCTAGATTTATAATCGATTAACTATTTCCTGTAAATCCAGTGATTCCCATTTTTCAAAAATTTCAGGGTCGCTCATTACTTGATCCATAATTAATTGTTGCTTTTTGCCAATTTGTAACGCTTCTGAGTAGCGTAAGTCGCTAAAGGTAACCATGGTGTATAGTGGCATCCATTGATCAGGAAATTGCTGATGAATTTTAGCTTCAATTTTTTTCTGGAGCAGAAATTTATCATCAGCCACCAAATCCCTCATTTCTACAAAGTTGTGTAAAGCTAATTCTGAAATAGCATCTGCATCTGCTTTTCGCATCTCTTGATACAAGGGCAGCACATCTTCCCAGTTGTCATCAAATTTATTTAACAGCTCATTCAGCACATGGCAATCTTCAAAGCCTGCATTCATACCCTGTCCATAGAATGGAACAATAGCATGGGAAGAATCACCAATCAGAATACTGTGGTTTTTCACCCAGGGGTAGCACCTTATTGTAACTAAGGAGGAAGTAGGATTTCGAAAATATTCTGCTCCTATGTTCTTTATAAAATCTAGGCTATCAGGAAAGGTAGATTTAAAAAATGCTTTTACCTCGGCCGCTGTTTTCAAACTATCGAATGAAGGAGTTCCTTCAAAAGGAAAAAATAAAGTACAGGTAAAACTTTTATCAGGATTGGGCAATGCAATTAACATAAATTTACCCCTTGGCCAAATATGCAGTGCATCATTAGCTAAAGCAAAATCACCATCTTCAGTGGGTGGTATTGTGAGTTCTTTATATCCATGCGCTATATAATATTGTTCATAGTTATAACGAGGTGTTTTCACCATCTCCAATCGCATCTGGGAAAAAGCCCCATCAGAACCAAAAGCCAAATCAAACTGCAGGCTTTTCTCACCACCTGGGGTATCAAATTTTATTTGTGTTTTTGAAAGGTCAACCGCAGTGCAATTATGTTCAAAGTGCAAGTTAACTCCCACTTCATCGGCCTTATTAATAAGCATTTCATTCAATTTACCGCGAGACACTGAATTGATGAATTGCCCTGCTGTGCCATAGGATTGAAAGGTGAGTTCACCATTTAGAGCGTGCATCATTCTACCCCTCATAGGAATGATGATTTTTTTGACCTGGCCAAAAATCCCAATATCCTGCAAAGCTTTAATACCTCTTTTACTTAGAGCCAGGTTTATGGATCTACCGGAGTCTGTTCCAGCTTTTCTAATATCAGGTCTTTTTTCGAAAAGGCTCACTTCGTAACCTCTTTGCCTTAAATAGATACTTAATAAAGTACCCACAAGACCCGCACCCATTATGCCAATATATTTATTTTTCTTATTCAATATTCCTATTCCTTTAAGGCAGCTAGTGAATCCCTTAAAATTTGACTAAACTGAAACTGTTCCTCAAAACTATTATAAAGAGGGACTGGTGCTAATCTGATAACATCTGGCTCTCTCCAATCACCTAATACACCACGATTCATTAATTCGTCAAATAGCTTTTTGCCGTATTTTAATGTTAGTAATGATAACTGGCACCCTCTATCTGAGGGATTGGACGGAGTAATAACTTCAAAGATCTTTTCTTCCTTATTTATTTCTAGTATCAGATATTCTAAATATCCTGTGAGTTGAATACTTTTCTTTCTTAACGCCTCCATTCCGGCTTCCTCAAATATCTCCAAAGAAGCTAAATGAGCAGCCCCTGCAATTACATTACCATTACTTAATTGCCAACCATCTGCTCCCTCCATGGGTATAAAGCCCTTTTTCATTTTAAATCGCTCCCCTTCATCATGACCCCACCAGCCAGCAAATCGAGGTAAACTCGAATCTTTGCCAAAGCGCTCGTGAATATAGACTCCGGAAACATTGCCAGGACCGGAATTTAAGTATTTATAGGTACACCAGGTGGCAAAATCAACATCCCAATCATGCAACTTCAACGCAATATTTCCAGCAGCATGCGCTAAATCAAATCCTGCATAAGCTCCAGCTTTGTGCGCTGCGGAAGTGATAGCTTGCAGATCAAAAAACTGACCGGTATAATATTGCACACCACCCATTAGTACCAAGGAAAGTTCATTTTTATGTTGATCAATAGTACTTAGTATATCCTCAGTTCTCAAGGTGCTTTCACCTTCCCGTGGAGCTATTTCAACTAAAGCTTCCTTTGGATCGAACAGTTGGGAGCCACCGTGAAATGCATGCCAGTTTAATTGGGATTCAAAAACATACTGATCTGAAGGAAAAGCTCCTGCTTCGACTATAATTTTATATTTTTGGGTAGTGGGTCTGTAAAATGATACCATTAGCAGATGCAAATTAACTGTCAGGTTGTTCATGGGAACCACCTCACCAGGTTTTGCTCCCATAATTTGGGCCAAAGTCTCCTTCCCATAAGTATGGTAATGGTACCAAATATCTTTCTTTTGAGGGTTGAAGTGTCCTTCCACACCAAATAACTCCCAGTCTTTGAGCTCTTTTTCAATAAAAGAAAAGGTTCTTTTAGGTTGTAGACCCAATGAATTACCTGTATAATAAATTACCTGCTTATTATTAATAACAGGAATATGAAAGTCGTTTCTAAATTTTTTAAGTGGATCTTTCTGATCCAAATTTTGCGCGTATGTTAAGCTGTTTTCGTATGATTGATTCATTCAGTCTTTTTAAAAAGGAAACTCCTGATTAAGATTAATTAATTTGTTTTACTGGTACTCAAATGTGTATTACGAACATTGGTGATTATTAACAAACCTTAAGCAAATATATTAAGCTGTCGGTGATGTTCTATCTCAATAAGCGTTTTTTTACGCTCCAACCCTCCGATGTATCCTGTCAGATGCCCATTTAATCCAACAACTCTATGGCACGGAATTAATATCGGTAACGGATTTTTACCTATCGCATTTGCTACGGCTCTTACTTTTTTCACATCTCCTAAAAGTGCTGCCATTTTACCATAGCTCATGGTTTTACCGAAAGGAATTATATTAAGCTTTTGCCATACGCTTTTTTGAAAATCTGTACCCTCTAAATCATATGACACATCAAATTGTTTCCTTTTTCCACTCAAATATTCTGACAACTGCTTTTCAAATTTTTGAATAACCTTTGGCTTAATCCCTGAAGCTGTGTCCTGCAAGCTATTCTCTTTCACAAAAGATATTGAAAATAAATATTGAGTATTGGCGCATAATTTTAAAAGACCTAACTCTGAAGAGATATAATAATTGTTTTTATCCTTCAACATGTGATTCTTGTTCTAACCCTAGCCAATTCAATGCATTTTTACCCAAAAGTTTAGCTTTAACACCATCGCTTAAACCGCTTTCTTCAATTATTTTGCCTGGAGCTAACTCTCCTAAAGGGAATGGATAGTCAGTTCCCAGAGCTATCACATCTTCGCCCATTGTCTTTATTAAAAACTCCAAGCAATTAGGATCGTGCACCAAAGAATCTAAATAGAATTTACCAATATAGTTTCTGGGGTGAATGGGATTGTCAATAGCGCATAAATCAGGACGAACATCAAAGCCGTGTCCTATTCTCCCTATAGTTGCAGGAAAAGAGCCCCCACCATGTGCAAAAGCCACTTTCAAATTCGGTAGTTTTTCAAAAATTCCTCCGAAAATCATGGAACAGATGGCTCGTGATGTTTCAGCAGGCATCCCTACCAACCAGGGAAGCCAGTACTTCTTCATTTCATCTTTACCCATCATATCCCAGGGATGTACAAATATAGAGGCTCCTAAAGCTTCAGCAGCCTCGAATACAGCAAAAACTTCAGGTGCTTCCAAATTCCAGTCATTAATATGGGTACCTATCTGAACACCAGCCATTCCCAGTTCCTTCATACATCGTTCCAGTTCCTTTATGGCGAGATCCGGTGCCTGCATTGGTAAAGTACCCAATCCAATAAATCTGTCAGGATACCTGTTTACCACCGAGGCAATATGATCGTTTAGTAACATTGATAAATCCAAAGCGTGTTGTGGTTTGGCCCAGTAGCTAAACATAACAGGAACTGTGGAAAGGACCTGCACATCAACATGATGGTGATTGCAGCTTTTCATTCGCACTTCCGGATCCCAGCAGTTATCTTCAACCTCTCTGAAAAATTTATCGTCCATCATCATGCGGGCACAACATGGTTTGTGATGTTCCAGACGGATAAATCCTCCATAACCATACTTTTCTTTTAAATCTGGCCAGGTTTTGGGTAAAATATGCGTATGGATATCAATTTTCAGAGGCCTTTTTTGCGCTATGTCATTGAAATTGTCCATTAAACAAATCTTGGATCAGTTTCCATTACATTCCCACAGTTATCACAAGTCCTTAATTCTTCAGAACCATAAAATTCTTTAAACCTAGGTATAAAGTCTTTTTCAATGTCTTCTAAAGGAAAATAAGTCTCATGTAGTTTATGGTTACAATTATCACAAAACCACATCAACCCATCCTTTAAGTCGGTGCCCTTTCTCTTTCTCTCTACTACCAAACCAATAGATCCCTCTTTCCTAATAGGACTATGAGGTGTATTTGCCGGACATAAGAACATGTCCCCTGCTTTGAGGTCCATTTCTACAGCATTACCTTCATCCTGCACCTTAACAGTAATTTCGCCTTCTAACTGATAAAATAATTCTTCCGTTTCGTTAAAATGGTAATCTTTGCGAGCGTTCGGTCCAGCCACTACCATAACAATATAGTCACCGGCTTCAGTATAAAGATTTTTATTCCCTACCGGTGGTTTTAAAAGCTCCCTGTTGTCTTCTACCCACTGATTTAAGTTAAAAGGTTTTTTAATGGCCATATAGTCAATAATTTAGTTTTTTGCTGATTGATTAAATAAGGCTAGCAATTTTGATTATCTCTTAAATTTAATGAAATTATGACTCAGATTAAAGAAACTACTGTAATTATCAAATAATTTAGAAAGCTTAATTAAATATTGAATCTCCTTGTAATACAGGCTTCATAAAAGAAATGTTTAAGGTTTTCATAAGTCTTTAAACATTGTATCAACTGGACATATTTAACAATAACGTATTAAGATCAAAAACTAATAAAATGGATCTACAATTAGCAGGAAAGAGGGCATTAGTATGTGGAAGTACAGCAGGAATAGGCAAAGCCATTGCCCAGGCTTTTAGCGAAGAGGGTACTTCGCTAACTTTAATGGCAAGGGACAAAGATAAGCTTGCTGGCGTTAAGAATCATTTAACAGTAGAGGAGCAACAGGATCACCATATCTTAGTGGCCGATTTTAACAATCCCGAAGCGGTAAAAAATTTAATTAATGATTATTGCAAAGAATATCAAGTAGACATTTTGATTAATAATACGGGAGGACCCAAACCCGATCTTGCTCATCAATCGACTGTAGAAGATTATCTCCAGGCTTTTCAGCAACACCTGGTTTGTAATCAGCATTTGTTACAAGCAGTATTGCCGGGAATGAAAAAATCCGGTTATGGACGGATAATCAATATCATATCCACCTCTGTTAAACAGCCAATTGCTAATTTGGGAGTTTCAAATACTGTAAGGGGAGCTGTGGCAAGCTGGGCTAAAACTTTATCAAAGGAACTAGGTGGTTTTGGCATTACAGTAAATAATATTTTACCGGGTTTTACTATCACTGGTAGATTACAGTCCCTGATTCAATCTAAAAGTAAGGCGACAGGAAAAAGCTTAGATGAAATCACAGCAGAAATGCATACTCAAATTCCGGTGGGCCGCTTTGCAGAACCTCAGGAAACAGCTGATGCGGTCTTGTTTCTCGCTTCATCAAGAGCCGCATACATTAATGGAATCAATTTACCAGTAGATGGCGGAAGATTGGACACTTTATAAATTGAAGTCGGGTAAACGTTCCTAAAGTTATTTTCGGTAACACAGCTAAAAATGGAAAAAATAGCAAATTATATCAATGGTGAGTTAGTTGCTCCATGCAGCGGTAAATATATTGAGAATAGAAACCCAGCCACCTCGGAAGTTTATTCGCTTACCCCTGAATCAGACGCATCAGATTTAAAGCTTGCCCTGAATGCTGCCGAAAAAGCATTTCCCAGCTGGAGCAAAACTTCAGTAGATGCCAGATCAACATTATTGTTAAAATTAGCACAATTAATAACTGAAGACCTGGAAGAACTCGCCTTGGCAGAATGTACAGATACCGGAAAGCCCTTGCAATTAGCTAAAAAGGTAGACATTCCAAGAGCCAGCGCCAATCTGGCATTTTTTGCACATGCTATTACCCAGTTCAGTCAGGAAAGCCACACAATGACGGATGCCATCAATTATACAATGAAACAGCCTATTGGTGTAGTAGCATGCATTTCTCCATGGAACTTGCCCTTATACTTATTTACCTGGAAAATAGCACCTGCACTGGCAGCAGGCAATTGTGTAGTAGCTAAGCCTTCAGAAATCACACCTTATACTGCTTTTTTATTAAGCAAAATATGTATTAAAGCAGGGCTGCCGGCCGGTGTTTTAAATATTCTACATGGCTCAGGCCATCAAATAGGGAATGCAATTATTGAAGAACCAAGAATTAAGGCTGTTTCGTTTACAGGTGGCACTGCCACTGGAAAAAAGATTGCGGCAATTTCAGCCCCACTATTAAGAAAGATTTCTTTAGAGCTAGGTGGTAAAAACCCTGCCATTGTTATGGCTGACTGTGACTTATCATTTACAGTTAAAGAATTGATTAAGGCATCATTTACAAACCAGGGACAAATTTGCCTCTGTGCTTCAAGAATCCTGATTCAGGAATCGATTTACGATCAGTTTAAGTCACTATTTCTTGAAGAGGCCTCTAAATTAAAAATAGGAGATCCCCTGGAATCACAAAATGATTTGGGCGCCATCATTTCCGAAAGTCATTATCAAAAAATAAAAAGTTACATCGACCTCGCTAATAAAGAAGAAGGTAGGTTGCTGTTGGGATCAAAGGTTCAAGCTGTTAATTCACGGTGCAATTCCGGATATTTTCTAAGCCCGCATATTTTTGAAGGACTTTCAATGAATTCAAGGGTAAATCAGGAAGAAATTTTTGGACCTGTCGTTACCTTAAGTCCCTTTAAAAATGCAGGAGAAGCCGTTCAACTATCGAATCAATCAGACTACGGATTAGCTGGCACTATATGGACAAAGGATATATCAGCTGCCCACACTATAGCTGAAGCCCTTCAAACCGGGATTGTTTGGATAAATTGTTGGATGAAAAGAGATTTAAGAACACCGTTTGGAGGCATGAAAAGTAGTGGTTTAGGCAGGGAAGGAGGTTTTGATGCGTTGAATTTCTTCACTGAGAGTAAGAATGTTTGTGTTAAGTATTAACTGGATCGCTAAAGCGATGGCTGAACCACAAAGACACAGAGGCACAAAGTTTATTAAGAAAAAGAAGGAAAATTTTATAAGTATCCATTAATTATTCTTTTAATACCATCTTTGATTAATGGCACTTTAAAATTCACAAGTAATCCTAATTTGTTGTTAGTCATTTTTAAGTAAGTAAGAAGCTGAGCATGAAAAATCGGATTTAGAGCATCAACACATTTTTAATTCTACTATTAACTTTCTTTCAACCCATAAATCTAGCCTATAACCTAAATTTATCTTTTTATTCTTATAATATACCGGCAAGATCGCCTCTTTCTCAACGTTGAGACCTGCTTCATTTAACTCTAAAAGAAGGCATTCTGCATAAACATTTTCTAACAGTCCTGGACCTAATTCTTTATGAACTTGATAAGCTGCATTTACTACGATCTTTGACAATTCATTCTCATTCATCTTCTAAACAGTTTTTATTGACTTATTTGTACACGTTCTAGTTGAATTATAATGATACTGAAAATTTCTTTATGTACAAAAGTTAGAAATATTTACTATTTCCAACACATTGTATTTTAATTGCTTTAGCAATTCCCTCTGTGCCTTTGCACCTTTGTGGTATATTATATTGCTTTAGTAGTTAAAGCTTTAGCTTTCCTACCTCATTCATCCTTACGGTTAGTTATTGCTTTAGCAATGCAATTTCCCTTTATCCGAAGGATATCAAAAAGAGGATCGGCGAGAATGCGGGCGTAAAAAAACCCCATTCAATTAAGAAAGGGGTTTCAAATGAGTTAGTTCTTCGTAAAAATATTATGCAGTAGGAACGTTAGATGTTTCAGTACTTACTGTAGGATCTTGTTTGATCTTAGCAATATGAAATGTTTTCCTTGCTTTATGACCGCAATAAGAACATTTGAAATATTTCATCAATTCACCTTCTTCTTCAATAGTTGGTGATTTAATTATTTCCTCCTTAACCACTTTTAAAGTCTGATAATTACATTCAGAGCACTGCAGTGCATGTAAGTGTCCTGAATACTTCTCTATTTTAGTGTAACCGGTTTCTTCGTCCACCCAAACATCATAATCAACAGAAAAGATATCCTCTTCAGCCTGCATACCTTCATCGAGGTAAACATCTTCTTCTTCTTCCGTTAAAAGCTTCATAGCTTTACCTGTTTTAGGGGAAACCCTAGGAGTATACCTCAATTTCTTCAATCTTTTTTCAATGTAAAAAGGATAGTAAAATCGAAGAATGTTTTGAATAATCACACCAATAATTAACCCTAACATAGCGGAAACGAATAATTTTACGGAAAACCATAAAAGTTCTGTTTCACCAAATAAGGCATTAATCCAAACAACTGCACCAATCAATGCTACTACTGTAGCAGTCCATAAGGTGTCAATTTCTTGTTTGTTAATGTAATCGTATCGTGACTTAAACTCCTTCATTGCCGCTAATCGTATGTAATATATTAAAACAATTAGTACGGCTATACCAATAATACCCATGCCCACAAAAGGGCCATACTGGTGTATCATGTCAAAGATGCTTTGGTTATTCTCTGCCATAATTTAAATTTCTTTAGTGATAATTAATTTAGTTTTCGTTGTCAAAGTGCTTTCAATTTATAAATGTAATTAAAATTTGATTAAAACTTTATTCAAATTAATATTTATTCGATGAATTTTTATTCACAAAATCATAATAAATAGTTGAAATAGTAAAAAATCTACAAACCCTATTTTCGTTTATTCTTCGTTATTAAGCATTTATAAAAATGTAAACTTGCTTTTATTATGTACAATGTAAAAAATAATTATTTCAATTCAATGCTTTTCTGTAAAAAATTCCATTTATCTACAATCCTTACAACCTTTTCCCCGTTACAGGAGTCTGTATGAAAAGAAGCAAACTCAAGACACAGGGTTTGTTTATTTTTTAATTTAATAATTTGTGTCTAACCAAACAAAACAAGAACAATGAAAAAATTATTTAGAAATGCAATGATGCTATCTGCTATGGCAGGTACTTTATTTTTTACGGCATGTGATAACGATGAGGATGTTTTACCTGATGGACCCAACGTTTCTGTAGAAGTTGAAAATGAGCAAGATGTTTATAATGCGGGTGACCGAATAAATTTAGATGTTAATTTTACAGCATCTTCAAATATTGTTGGTGGTTCTTTAGATGTAACTTCAGGTGACAATTCTTATGATGTTACTATTAACAATGGTGGAGTAGTAAGTAATGTTATTGATCTTAACTTTTTTGAAGTAACTAGTACTCAAGAAGGTTCGTTTACTATTTCTGGATTCCCTATCCCGGATCAAGCAGCTAACTCTACTTTAACTATTACTGTTTCAATTGAAGATGGTGATGGTAACGTTGGCGAAGGTACAGTTAATTTAGAGATTGTTGACTCACAACCTATCCAGTTCTATGAACAAGTATTATTTGGCGCACAAGGAAGTGATGAGCCAAGTTTTTACGATGCTCTAGACAATGACAGGTTTGGATTTGCCGGTGCTAGAGATGCATCGACTACAGAATCTTCGCCAATTGATTTTGCTTACTATTATGGTAATACAAATAAAAACACAATTGCTTCAATAGACAGTGATGGGCTAAATGCAGCATTTGTAGCCACTAATCCTGACTTATCTATAGCTAACACTTTTGGCACAAGAAATTCCACCAGATTTAGAGTGACAGATCTTAGCCCTGCTGATTTCGAAGCTATTAATAGTAACGCTTCACTGATTTCTGATGCTGATTCTGAGTTAAACTCTAATGTAGCTGCTACTGAATTAGTTGTGGGTAGTGTTGTAGCTTTTAAATTAGATGAAGATAGAGGTGGTTATGTAGGTCTTATTCATGTAACTGCAATTAACGACACAAATGGTAATGGAACTATTACTATTGAAGTGAAGGTTCAAGAAGCAAGTGAGTAATATTTTATAGAGTCAAAATTTTAAAAAATTTTATTTAACCCATTCACTTCGTTGTGGATGGGTTTTTTTATGTATTGAAAACCAAAGATTACCCCGACCAACTGGGAATTCGCAGATCTGCCTACCGGATGTAGGAACACAAAGTGTAATTAGGGTTAGTTTTTGATTAGCAAAACAAACAACTAGGTGCGCGTTATTTTCAAACTGCTACTATTATTGTTTTTTCTTCGCACTTTAGGTTCTAGGCGGGTAAGCACAGCCAAAGGCATTAAAAAAATCCGTAGCCTCCTAACCAGGAAACTACGGACCAAATGAACTTGATAAAAGTATCTTACTTCACTGCAGCCAAGGCCTCCTTATAATTAGGTTCATTGGCTATTTCAGATATCAACTCAGTATAAACTACCTTGCCTTCCTGGTTAATAACAACTACTGATCTTGCATTTAAACCTTGAAAAGGTCCATCAGTTAATAAAACACCATAATCCCTTGCAAAAGATTCATCTCTGAAAGTAGATAGGTTTATCGCATTCTCAATATCTTTGGCTGCACAAAATCGCTTGTGCGCAAATGGTAGGTCTCTGGAAATGCTTAAAACCACCGTATTATCCAAAGCTGCTGCTTTCTCATTAAATTCTCTCACAGACATGGCACACACTTCCGTGTCGATACTCGGAAAAATATTTAAAACAATATTTTTCCCTCTATAGTCTGCCAGGCTTGTCTCAGTTAAATCTGTTTTTACTAAGGTAAATGAAGGAGCTGTTTCATTAACTGCCGGTAAATTACCTGAGGTTTGTGCCGGATTACCTCCTAATGTTACTGTTGCCATTTTTAAATAAGTTTATGATTAGAATTACTTTTAACCCTCGCAAAGTGATTTGGTTACCAAAAGCGGAAATTAAATTGAAGTAATTCAAGGATTTACTATTGTCGAAATCGGTTTTCAGTATCTGCTAAGCAAAATAGTGAGAAAATTATGATGCTGGTTCTTCTGAGCAATGTTTGGTCAATCATCGGGCATGGGATGCAGTGTTGGGGAAGGAATAGATTCAATTTGCAAGTACAATGACAAAGAAAACGAAATCAAGGATATCTCTACCAGCGGTTTCAATAGATAGATTCCCACCTGCGAGGGAAAGACGTTCAAATAGAAGATCCGTACATTAACAATAAAGTGCGTTGCTAATGCTAGAAATTACTAATCCTGTAGGAGGTGAGAATTTGTTAGAAAAGAATGCTAACGGGTTTAAAACACATTGGCTACCTCATTTTGTAGGTGGTTTTGGTCCAAGGAAAGCAAAAATGATGGCGAAATCTTATGAAAAAGGTATTACAAATGGCGTCCTGTTGGCCACAGGCCATTGGTAAAGCATAATTTAAAAAATGGAGAGCTAAAAGCTATTCTCAAACCTCCTAGATACAATCGAAGAGGAGAAATAATCTATTAAAAGGATCGGTACTCTTCCAAAATCTTCTGCCACACAAACTGTTGATCGTACTTCTTTAGAATTGTAGGTCTGGCATTTTTAGCCATGGCCGTTCTCTTCTCTTCATCATTAAAAAGGGCTAACATAGCATTCTTTAAAGGTTCCTTTTCTTTGGCAGGAACCAGCGAGCCATTGACATCTTCTATAATAATTTCATTGCAACCATTGATGTCGGATACGATGCATGGCAACTCCATAGCGGCAGCCTGCAGTACAACATTAGGGAATCCTTCGCGGTAAGATGGAAAAACAAAAACATCAGCGAGTGCTAAAAAAGGCCGGATGTCTTTTTGAAAACCTACATGTTTAATCCTTGGATTTTGTAGAATTTCCTGCTTCACGATTTCATTTACTGGTTCCCGCTCATCTTCAAAAGGACCTACCAAAACTAAAAAAGCTTCCTCCGGTAAATCAAGAAAAGCTCCTACTAGTTCATGAATTCCTTTATCTTCTACTAATCTGCCGACAAAAACGAAGGTAACTGCATCTTCCGGCAGGTTTATAGCTTCTTTTACTTGTGTTAAACTGGCTATTTCAAGATTCTGTCGTGAAAAGTGTGTGGTATTGATGCCATTGGAGCTGCCCTCCCCAATCATGTTAAACTTAACTTTATAAACAGGAAAATTTCTTTCCATGTACTGCTTTAACCGAAAGGAATTGGGATAAACTTTAGTCGCAGAGGCATAGGTAACCTTTTCTGTAAAGCGCAAAATATTAGCTGTAAGGCCATTAGCTTCCATTAACGGCATACCGGCTACTGTGTGTAGTCTTACCTTTACACCAGTAAGTTTAGCTGCCATCATCCCCAGTAAACCCGCTTTTGGGGTATGCGTATGGACAATATCAGGCTTTTCCTTACGCATCAGGCGAACCAGCTGCCATAAAGCTGCTAAATCTTTGAAAGGACTTATGGTGCGGGTGAAGCTAATAGAAAAATGCTTTACTCCTTCCCTTTCCATAATTTCCATTACTTCCGTACCTGCAGCGCTGGCTGCAATTACATCATACCCCTCTTCTCGCATAAAACTAAGCTGACTTTTCAAGAGGATGTTAAGAGAGATGGGGACAGTTGTGATGCGGAGAAGTTTAGGCATTGGTAAAATTACTGCTTTTAAGGTGATCAGCAATTTCGCTCATATTTAAACTTTGCATACCATATTCTGCTTGTAATTTATGGTAATGTTCAAGGATCATTTTCAAGCCCTTCATGCTTTGATCAGGATACGAACCGAAATTATGGGGATGCCACCACAAATGGTAAAACTCATTATTTTGTGCCGCTATTGTCATTTCCTTTTTGATTCGACTGATCTTTTTTCGGTTGAGAAATAGCTCCCTGGGATTAAAAGGTCTTAATAATCTGCTGGCTGGGAGCAAGTAAACTCCGTTCACCTCTTTAATAGCATTTTCTGTATAAGATGTTTTGCCACCTACATTATAATACGCATCAAGTCCTCTGTTTAAGCGCTTCCATTTAGATTCATTTAAAGCTGAATCTATTTGCCACCACCAATCTACCGGATTAGAACGTACTATATCAATGCCATTTTCGTGGCACACTTTTAAATAATCCGGATTGAATTGGTTTCTTGGGAAAACTAAAGACCTCAGAGTTTCACCATACTGCGATGCAGCTTTCTGAACAGCCTTGCAGTCGGCATCAAATTGTTCAAGTTGCTGACCTGCTTCATTGCAATAATAGTGTGCAAAACTATGGGAAGCCAGTTCCTGCCCTGCACAATTTACTACTTTTTCGATTAAAGTATGTGCAAAATGATAGGGATCGGATAACTCGCTCTCTCCTATTCCCTCGCTTTGCATAAAATGATAGGCAGATAAATTCTGTTGTGTATAAGTAGGCTTCAATGAAGGCAAGTTCTTTGCTAACGATTCTCTATTTCTGTGCATTAGTAAACCAACTGTGGCCCAGCTTACATGAACTCCATGTTGCACAAATAAATCTAATAATTGAGGAATTAATTCCCGAGTATTATCAAAATACTGCTTCTTAGAATCGTTTAAAACCCATTTTTCAAAGCCTCCCCAGTGGAGCTCGAAGTCAAGTGATATAGTGAAAATGCTATTCATAATTTGAACCGCAAAGTTAATTAAATATTTATTAGCTGATGCTGATTTGACCCGCAAAGACACAAAGGTGCCTGGGTCTCAGCTGCTGCGCAATTAATTTTTTTTCAACTAAAACACTTCTAAATCCCCCAGGCCCGGTTGCCAGTTGTTGAATTTTTTAAATTCATTTAAATCTTCCTGCGCAAGGGTTCTGATAGTGACATCAGGTCCGAGAGGTAAATTTTTCTTCAAAATACCTGGTAATTTAATGGGAGAAAAGCCGTTAATGCTCATATAATCGAATTCACAATTATAATATAATTCACTTAGCAAATTCTTGACGGCTGTCTCCTCCCCAAATACATCGCAAACCCTAAACTCCACCCCTAAAGCACCTGATTTTAGTCTGAATATTACAGCAGCTTTCTCATTATAATGACCGTAATATGGAATATTGGGAATAGCGGCATAGCGCCAATTGAGGTAAGCTAAATTAAAATTAGTTTTCCAGCAAGGAGTAGCAGCAAATGAAAAATTGAATTCTGTTAAACAACTCTTCAAATCGTATTTGACTTCTTTATCCTTATCTTCCAGTGTTAAAAAACGAGTTTCTCTGGCTTTGTTTATTTTAGCCTTAACAATTTGAAGAGGTTTTTTAATACTTAACTGAATGGGTAGCTTACCTACTTCTTCCCAGCCCATTTTTAAGTAGCCAGGCTTGCTTTGGTGGTTAGGCGTGTTGTAGACCATGTCAATACCCTCAGCTTTGCATTGCTCCAACAAACCTAAAGTTAGCTTCTTGAAAATGCCTTTCCCCTGGTGTTTTGGATCAGTGGCCGTATCTACTGCTCTGATGGCTCTAAAGGTTTTACTATCTTTTTGCCATTGCCACTGCATAAAAGCGCGTACTCCAATCAACTGCCCATTTTCTTCTGCAACCCACACTGGTGAAGTACCGAAAGGATTATCAATATGTTTCCACTGCCAATAAGTTTCTGATTTGGGCATAAGAGATTCTCCCAGACTCGCTTTTAGTAGCTGGATGATATTAGGTATATCGGAAGTGTTTGAAGAGCGTATATTCATTTTATTTTATTGGGCAGCAAGCTGCTAGATAACCACAAAGACACCAAGGCACAAAGAATTATTGAATTTTAAAAATATCCATTGATTACCCTTTTTATGCCATCTTTGATTAAAGGAATATTAAAGTTTATCAGCAAGCCTAACTTGTTATTTGTCAATTTCAAATAAGTTAACAGTTGAGCATGAAAGATTGGAATAAAAGAAGAAGCACACTTCAATTCTAAAATTAATTTCTTCTCTACCCAAATATCCAATCTATAGCCCAGATCCATTTTTTTATTTTTATAGGTAACTGGCAAATAAACTTGCTTTTCTACCTTTAACCCGGCGTCTTGTAATTCCAAAAAAAGGCATTCTTCATAGATGTTTTCCAATAAACCTGGCCCCAATTCGCTGTGTACTTGATAAGCAGCATTAACTACTATCTTAGATAATTCATTTTCAGTCATCTTATTAAAGGGTAGGTTAAAATAAATATTTATTATTCATTAACTACATTAATTAAAAAATCATATATTAGATACTCTACTTAAAAAGACTTTCATTCTTTTTTATTTTGTGTCTTTGAGCCTTTGTGGTTTTATCACTGCTTCAGCAGTATTTCACTTTTGTTTAGAGGTTTCCACGTAAATACCCTCCAACTCCTCCACCATTCTTTGCAAACTAAATGCTTCCTGTACCCTTTTTCTGGCACATTTGGCTAAATGCAATCGCAGTTCGTCATCTTTTAAGGCTTCCAGTTTTTCTCTGAGCTTCTCCCACTCTTCCACAGGAACCATGAGGCCGCTTTCTCCATCATTTATCACTTCCTTCACGCCACCTGCATTGGTTGTCACTATAGCACATTCCATGCTCATGGCTTCCAGTAAAGCGATGGGTAAACCCTCAAACTTGGAACTCATCATAAAAACATCCATGATTGAGAACCAGTCCTTCGTATTGGTTTGTAAGCCTGGCAAAAACAGGTATTTTTCCAGTGACAATTCCTTTCTTAATTGCAATAATTCCTCTGCAAAAGGGCCATTCCCCACTATCACCCCTCTTAAATCTGGATCATTTTTAACAGCAGCATAAAAAACCTCCACCCACTCTTTTAAACGTTTTTGGAACCTAAAAACAGCTATGGTTCCCACCACTTTCAGATCAGGATTCTCTTGCTTTTGAAGCAATAATTTTTGTAAGACTTCCTTTCCATTATCGAAGGGTAAAGCCTCTTCCTCCCAGGCTCCTGTTCTGAAATCATTTCGTGATTCCTGTTCTTCCAGAACCTCTATGTCGATCTCCAAAGCTCCCAGCGATTTCCTCTGAAAAAAAGCAGTATTCACCCCATTCAATACCGTTTGAACAGGGACTTTAGGCTGAATATTCTTTTTTATAGAGGTAGCCACATCATCACTTACTGCTACTGCTAAGGACTGCCAATTAAATGTAAACTTATTCAAAAAATAAGTGATTTTATGATAGCGCTCCTGCTTATTGTGCTCGGAATAAATAACAGGAATTTTGGTGCTTTGATGGATAAAGCGAGATAGAAAACCTGCCCAGGGCAAATGCGCATGAATTAGTTGAATTTTATGCTTTTTGATATAAGCCTGCACTTTGGACTTCTGCTGCATCAGCTTAATATTATTACCGGCAGGCATACAAGTCACTTTTCCTCCAGCTGCTTCTAAAGCAGAGACCATCTGATCTTTCCAGGGGAGGAAATAAATATAGTGAAATTCAAATTTCCCTTGATCATGCAGTTTTAGCGTTTCAGGCAGGAGCATTTCTGCACCACCTCTTCCGAGGGATTTGATGATATGAAGGACTTTTGTTTTCATTAATTGCTGCTGATAATTAAAACCACAAAGGTAAAGGTTTTTTCCAGCTAAAGCTGGAGTTTAACCGCAAAGACGCAATGGCGCAAAGGAACTGCTGAAGCAGTTGGAAGGTAAAGTTGGGATTGATCAAAATCTGACTCCAGTTCATTAACTTAGCTTTAGGTAAAAAATCTTTGCGTCTCTGCGCCATTGCAGTTAACCCTAACTGGTGTAGCAGTTCCTTTGCGGTTAATTTTTTTGAGCGTACTTTTACAAAATGTTATACGGCATCCTCATTATTATCATCTCATACTTCGTTTCCATGGCGGTGATTAATAAAATGATGCCAGTACGCAGGCAGAAAAGCCGACTACCCATTCCTAATCATAGCGCTGACGACAATAGATTTTTGAAGAAACTTTTTTGGTACCATCTTTTTCTTTCTTTTGCTTATTACCTCTACTCGGTTTTTAATAGATCAGATTCACATTTTTATTATGAAAAAGTTCTTAATGACTTTAGGGGGCCAGATTGGAGTTCATTTTATGGAACATCAACTACATTTATCGAGTGGACTGGTTATCCATTTATAAGATGGTTGGGTTTCAGTTTCGAAGCCGTAATGGCTTTATTTGCATTCTTTGGATTTTTAGGTTTTATCTATTTCTATAAGTTCTTTAGGGAAAGAATAGTATTTAGAAATACTTTTGGACGCTTCGATTTGTTACATCTATTTTTCTTACTACCTAACCTTCATTTTTGGTCAGGTTCCTATGGGAAAGGTGCTTTTATTTTCCTTGGAATAGGTTTGCTGTTTTATGGACTGAATAATATTCAAAAAAGATATTGGATATTATTCATAGGCGCATTACTTACTTATCATATCAGGCCGCATATACTCTTAGTAATTCTAGCATCAGGTGTTATAGGATTTACTTTTAGTAGTAAAGGAGTGGGTTGGGGCATAAAAATTATGATGATAGTAATTGCGGCTATTTCGCTTGGCTTTATCTATCAGGATGTTCTAAATATGGTGGGATTGGAAACTGAAACGGTTCTAACTGAAGGTCTTAATATGGGCAATAGAGCCACAGAACTATCAAAAGCAACCTCAGGTTTGGATATAACGACAATGAGTTTGCCCGTCCAGGTTTTTACGTTCTTGTTTAGACCATTATTTTTTGATGCTCCAGGTATGTTGGGCATCATCGTTTCCTTTGAGAATGTGTTTTTATTGTTGATTACTTTGGTTTTCTTTTTAAAGGGAGGAATTCCTTACATTATTAAAGGAGATTTTGCAGTAAAAACAGCTTTTTTCAGTTTTATTACTGTGTCCATCGCATTGGCACAGATTTCAGGAAATTTGGGAATTGCCATTCGGCAGAAAAGCCAGATTATGATGCTCTTCCTTTTTATTATCATTCAAATGTATGATGATCAAAAAAAGCAGGCGTTTATGAGGAGGATGAGGGCTACAAGAAGATAGTTAGCTGAACCAGCTAAACTGTGATGACATTAATGGTCATCAAGCTCTTGACTAACCACAAAGGAACAAAAGCACAAGTTTTTAATTGAGAATTACGAATTTTTAAATTAGGAATTACCATCGAGGAATAGAACCGATCATTTGTTAAACCTCCGACAATTTTTTGTCTCTTTCTTAGTTCCTTTGTGACTTCGTGCTTAATTTAAGTCCTAGGCTTTATCTAAAAGCTTAGCTAAGCCTTCTTTTAAATTGAATTTCGACTTATACGTTAATTCCTTTTTGATCATATTTATGTCAGCAGCGCTCTTTTTGATGTCCCCTTTTCTTGCTTCTTTATATATAGGTTCTTTAGAATAGTGTGTTAGCTTTTTCAACACCTCAAACAACTGATTTAGTGAAGTGGTTTGTCCACTACCCACATTAAAAAGTCCAAACTGCTTTTCAGATTTAGCTCCCAATAGTAGGGCTTGCACTATATCTTCTACAAAAACAAAATCGCGGATTTGTTCTCCATCTCCAAATATCTGAATGTTTTCGTTCTTGTGCATTCTATCCATAAAAATGGAAATTACCCCTGAATAAGGAGAATCAGCTCTTTGACCCTGGCCATATACATTGAAAAATCGAAAACCGATGCTTTCAATTCCTTCCCATAAGTGAAATGCTTTGGCGTATTGCTCGTTCAGCAATTTACTCAAACCATAAGGAGATTGGGGATTGAGAGCAGCAGTTTCTTTAATTGGTATAGATTCCTGTTCTCCATATACAGCAGAGGAAGACGCATAACATAACTTTTTAACACTATGTTTCCTGGCTAATTCTAGCATATTGATAAAGCCACTTTCATTCGTTCTATGCGTTAAAAATGGCATTTCAAAAGACTTTGGCACACTTACCACTGCTGCTAAATGAAAAATATAATCCAGTTTTTGGATTGATTCTACGGAAGATGGGTTTGCAATATCTTCTTTTATAAATTCAACTTCAGGTAAAGCTATAATCTCTTCTATATTACTTTTAAGTCCTGTAGATAAGTTATCAATGACAAAAAGCTTAGCGGGATTATTTTTGATAATTTTTTTTATAAGATGATGCCCTATAAACCCTGCACCTCCCGTAACCAAAACAGATTTTCCTTCTAAAAAACTATAATTCATTTTTTATTCCTTTTTGTTCAGCTAAAGCTGAAATTAATTCTCTCGCTAACACGCAAAGTTTTCGCAAAGCAAAATTTACATCTCTTTACGTGCTAGTGGCCACTTCTCTTCACTGCGAGAATAAGCCTACAACCTTCTCGGATCTGTTGGAACAGATTGACTGTTTAAAACTCCGTTGTAGAACTCAATAAATTTTTTCGCTATCACTTCATTCCTGAACTCCGTTCGCACCAACTCATTAGCGTTTTTAACTCTTTCCTGGGTATCCCCAGGCTTTTCAAGTGTTTCAATCATTGCTTGTAAAAAAGCTTCCTCATCATTTTTCTTCACCAAAATCCCTGTTTTCCCATTTATCACCACTTCCCCCACCCCACCTACCTCATAAGCTACAACAGGCGTTTTACAATCAAAAGCCTCAAGCACAACACCTGGCAAGCCTTCTATAATGCTTGGTAAAACAAATATATCTGATTCTGATACATAAGGCATTGGGTTAGTCTGGAAACCCAGAAATTCTATTGACTCCCCTATTCCTAAAAATTTTGCTTGTTCCTCTACCTCCGTTCGTAAAGGACCATCGCCAACTAATTTCAGTGTTGAATTGGGATATTCAACTAAAAACCGCTTAAAGATATTCAATAAACCCTTATGATTCTTTTCAAAGCTAAATCCGCCAACGTGGACTAACTGTATTTCGTTCTCCTCGATCCCGCTGCGTTCCTCTCGGGATCTCCGCTGCGCTCCGACTGCTTGTTCAATCCCTATCGGAATAACTTTGGATTTAATTTTAGTAATTGGAAACAATTGATTCAAATCCAATTTAGATTGATGACTGACTGAGGCAATTGCATCTACTTTACTATATAGAAAACCATTGAGCTTTTTAATGATTGGATTTTTGATATACAAACTAACCATTGAGGCATTTCGGAAAACAATAGGCTGTTTCCAGCCAAACAACAGACGAGATAAGACTGCATATTTTAATGTATCTCCTGCATTAGCTTGTACTATCTCGGGCTTTTCATTTCTAATAACCTGAGCAAATGCTTTAAAACCTGAGTAATGAAGCCATCGCACCTTTGCATTTAAATTTAAATGAATTTGTTTTCCACTATAAATGAGTTGACCATCACCTTTAAACAAACTTACTAAAACCACTTGATGGCCCTGGGATTGCAAATGATTACATAGTTGGCTGGTAAACATTTCTGCTCCTCGTAATTGGGGTCTCTGTATGATTTGAAGAATTCTCACTTTAATATTTGTTGAGAGCTAAAGCTCTGGATGAACCACAAAGACACTAAGAAAAATAATTAGGAATTTTAGTATCATCATAAAATACAAGATCATATGTCAAAAAGACTTTGTGTTTTTGTGTCTTAGTGGTTAAGTATGGCCTTTGGCCATTATCACTTTATAGAATTCCAACATCTCCTCATGTATTCTCTCGATTTGGAAAAGCTTATTAAACCTTTCCAAACTATGCCGCCCCATTTCTTCTCTTAGCTCCGTCTTTTCCACTAGCTCTTGAATTTTCTTTGCCAATTCTTGCTCATTGCCAGCTTCGAACATCAAAGCATTCCCCTGCTTTTCAACCACTTCATTTAAGACAGGAATGTCCGAGCAAATTACAGGTAGGCTAGCTGATTGAGCCTCAATAAGAGATCCCCCTAAACCTTCGTACAAGGACGGGAAGAGAAAAATATCAGAAGCTTTCATGATCTGAGGTACATCATTACGATGTCCGGGAAAATAGTAGTCCACCCCCAACTCATTTTCTTTTAAAAACACCTTTAAGGAAGCACTGGCATTACCTTCCCTACCAAGGAAAAGGACTTCAATTTTATCCTTTACATCATCTGGCAATAAACATAATGCTTTCAAAGTATGAATATGGCCCTTTTGAAATTCTTGTCGGCCTACCTGAGTTAGCCATAGTTTGGCTGCATTAAGCCCAAGCTCACTAGCAATTCTATTCCTCTCTTCTAATTTATGAAAAGGATTTTCACTTCTGCCTCTGAAAATTACCTGCATTCTTTTGGAGCTTAACCCAAGGTATTTTTCATAATGATCTCTTACTGTATCAGTAATAGGAATGTAAAAATCTCCAAATACATGTGCAGAGAACTTATCCAGAATTTTATATGCGCTTAATTTATAATGGGCAATATTTTGATCTCTTAATCTGGAAGGATCATAAGTGCAGTTGACCAAACTTTCAATTAAAACAAAAGAAGAAAACAACTTCGCCAATCGAACTCTTAGAGTAGCTTTAAATAGTACTGTATGTACTAAATCAGGGTGAAAGCTCTTTATGTGGTTTGCTATTATTCTGGCGGCTTTAAGAGGGTTCGCTTTTTTAATAAAAACAACATCAAATCCTGCTTCAATGATTTCCTCTTCTATTCCCACCCCTCTGTGCTCCAGCACCAAGATTTTAATCGTAATTCCTTTATCTCGAAGATGGTACCAGAGATTAGCGTTGCTCCGCTCCGCTCCTCCGGTGCCCAGGGAATCCTGCACAAATAAAATCTTACGCAGGATTTTGGGAGTGGTAGTAGCCATATGCTTTAATTTCTTTTTCTGCACTATCGTTTATCAAACGCCAATCCTCCGCACTTAATCTCTGAAAGCTCTTTCCATTTTGATTTTTAATCTTCATAGCCTTACCATGTACTTCCATTTCCTGTGAAAAAATACCTGCATCGAAATGTTCAATTCCTAAAAAATCACATAATTCATTGGCTTCACTTTTGGGGTCAGATGTGAAATCTTCATAACTTAAATCATGCAGCTTCTGTATTTTCTCTTTATGATTTTCAAAGACATTCTGCGAAGCTACCCACTGTTGAATACATAATTCCAAAGGATAGTCAGCTCCATACTTTTCAGCCTGTGCTCCTATTGGTTTGGCTTTACGTTGAATACCCTCAGCCACAGCGTAAGGATTTCTTCTGATATGAATGAAATAAGCGTCCTGAAAGTACCTCTGAAAAAATGAAATTCTTAAGATATTAACTATTGATTTTTCCACAATAATTGATGCACTAGCAGGAACAAAAAAAGACCAGTGCTCCTTAATTCTGTGTGCTGAATTTATATCTAAGCTTTTATCCTGTGCTAATAGTAAATCTTGACATTTACTCCACATCCTGCGCCAGCCAAAATCTTCAGGCCGCTTAAGATGATTGGTAAGCATAACCCCTTCATCCGGTAAAATGGTTAATTCTGGATGCTTGCTGAGTAATTCAGCTAATAAAGTAGTTCCTGAATTATAGCAGCCCAGAATAAAAACCCACTTTTTTGGTTTTAAAGGTTTTTGCGTGAGGTTTAGAAATGCATTGAGTAATGCATTATTTCTAAAGCGTGTGTAAAAACGTACTTTAAAGGATTTTTTACTCATTTAAAATCATTTTCATTCGATAATTTAAACTAGCGGAGTCGTATAGTTTTCGCGAAGAAAAAATTTTGATAAATTCTTGACGCATGATTACACTGGAGCTTGAAATTATACACATTAGTTAGAAGAAATCTAAACCGACCACTTCCGAGAAACCCGGAAAAGCGGGAAGGTAGAAAGTTTAGCGAGCCAGCGCTGGCCTTGCAGGTTGAAGCCAGCCAAAGGCTGGTCAGCCTCTGACTGACATTGTTTTGTCTTGAATTTTTGTTTCTTTTTGTTCAAGCCATCGCAGTTTATAGAACTAAACCTCAAGGGAGATAACTATATAATATGATAGGCTCAATTAATTTCGATAAAGATTTTGTCATTATTTTTGATTCCCACGCCTCGCGCGGCTCAAAAATGTCGCCAAAATCAGGCAGACATCTTGCTATTTATTCCCAGGGTTACCAAGATGTCGCTCACTCTGGGACTTCTTTGGTACTGACATAAGCTAGTTATTTAGTAGCAAAAAGAAAAGGTAAAGAATTGCTTCATTTGCTTTTCGCCTACAAGCTATAAGATTAAAGTCACTTCTTTAAAAAATCAAAAATTCTCTTCCTTAACGGTAAAACCTTCGAATGCCAACCACTTAAAATGAACCTTAACTTCCATAGCGGAGTATCATCATTCACACTTAATCGAGAAATTCTCAAAGGATTAATCTCTCTTTTATTGACTTGATGATCAAATAAAAAGGCATACTTTACTCCCTCTTCTTTTAAAACCTTTTCAGCTAGCTCATTATAATTACCATTCGGGTAAGCAAAATATTCATACCCTTTTAAATGGTGCTTTTCAAAAAATGCTTTGGTTTGTATTAACTCACTTCTTAACTCTTCTTCCGTGCATTGGTCAAACATGGGATGCGTAAAACTATGATTAGCAATTAGTATACCTGCTTCCTGCATCTCTTTTAACTGCTGAACTGTTAACTGCTGCTGTTTTAAAGTGGGTTTATCACTACTGTTCCGAAGCTCTTCTAAATAGGTCAGTCTTTGCTGGTTAGGAATTTCTTTTAACCTTTTAAGTGCTGATGCTCCATTTTCATTGCCTAAATAGTAAACTACTTCATCCCACCAAAATGGTTGTTCGGTATTGATTAAAGAAGGAATTATGTATAAAATGGCAGGAATTTGATATTGCTTTAATATAGGAAAGGCATTTTCATAGAAGGAAATGTGGCCGTCATCTATAGTGATAAGTAATTTATTTTTTAGAATATCATCTTTTAGAAAGCTATGCTTATTTTTTAGATATTCCAGGTGCTTGCTGAAATAAACATTTTTAAAAGTATGGTAAGCGAGAACTTTCAATTAATTACAGCTTACTTTGAATCTTTCTGATCACTTTTTTTGGAAGTAAAATTAAATTATAGACTTTGTTCCTGAATAGAAATTTATTTTCATCAAAATCAGTTTCGGACAATTGCTTATTCAACTTTTGTTCGCAATAATCATATAATTTGTAATCCCATTTATTTAATTCAACAGCCTTTTGCTTATCATCCACATTGATCAACTCCTGCTTTTTATTTTTGCCTTTGTTTTGAGTCCAGTAATAAGGAGATTTCCAACCCATTAGTTTACTTAGCAAATACAATGAGGCATTAAAATTTTCAGTTAGTCCAACAAATAAAAAATGATTTTCAATATTTTGAATCGCTTTATTATAATGTTCTTCAGTTAATTCTCCAAAAGGAACATCTTCTCCTATACCTGAAATTCTTCTCACTTGTCCATTATCAACATCTAAAATCAGTTCCGAATTCAAATACTCAACGAAACTCATATTCTTAATATTAGTATGATAAGCGCTATTTGAATCCCTTAGAATATGAAAATAGCCTGATTGCACTCTTTTAAATGGATCTCTAAGAATAGTGAAGTATTGAACTTCCTGATTAAGAAATTCATGTAATCCATAGTTAAAATGACCGTAAACAATATTGTTTTTACCTAATTCTTTAAAATCGAAACTTTCCCGAAGGTAATTATTGTCCTTCCATAATGTCCAATGCCAATTGACAACTCCAAATCTACGCTTATATTTCTCTTTAATGATGTATCTTAAGGTAGATCCTGCTGACTTGGGAATGTGAAGAAATAGTTTCATAGTTTTAAATCAGCAGCCCCCATTCTACCATTAATTGCATCTTTATAGGCTTTAACCCTTAATTTAATTCGCTTGATTTTCTGATTCCTCATAATAAAAGTGATCATCAGTCCTCGAAGAAATTTTATTCTAAGCTTTGATAAAGATATACCATCACTTAGTGAGTGGTAATATGCATTTCGGCTTGAATAGTATTCTCTAAAAAGACTTTGGGAAGGAAAAAGCAGTATTTTATTACCTAATTTTATAACAGCCTTGTCCTTATGCATATCGTGAAAAGTCATAGCAGAAGTAACTCTCAAGCTATAACCACCCATTTTATATATTCTTTTATAGAAATCAATATCTTCTCTTCCTATAAAAAAATCCTCATTTAGAAAACCCACCTTTTTTATGAACCAGTTTGGCAGGAGAAGGCCATTGAAAGATAAGCCGCCTTTGTAATTTTCAAGTTTGGTTTTATCTACTATTTCCGTGAAACCTGTAGAGTTAAAAATATAATGTTCGTATTTATCAAACTCATAATTATTTTTCTCTACTGCACAATAACACGCAAATTCATCCGCCTTATAATGACTTACTAGTTCTTCCAGACAATTTTCAAAGGGAATACAATCATGCTCTAAAGCCCATATAAAATCGGGATTATACTCACTTAAGGCATGTTTCCAACCGCTATTATGTCCCTTGCCTACACCTTCGTTTTTCTTTAATTGCAGAATTTCAACTTCTGGGAACTCCTCGAGTTTAAAATTAGGACTTCCATTATCTACAACTATTACTTCACTTACTTTATATGTTTGCTTCAAAACCGCTTCAATAACTTTCTTTAATGAAGCTATTGAATTGTAATGAAGTATAACTGTGGATATGTTTAAAGGCATTTTATTTCTAATTATCTTTATTGCAGTAAATAAAAGAAGAGCTCAAAGCTAAATATTAAACAGCAAGTAAAATGGTAAGACAGCTCAAACAACAAAATTTCAATATTTACCGATACTATGTAAATTTAGTTCCTAATAGTAGTTGTAAATTCCAGTAGATTAGAATCTCCTAAGTAAATTCTAAACCTTAAAACTAATACCTGAAATCTCTCTGAACTTTTCCATATCATCAGCTAATTCATCTCTTAACGATAGTAATGTTGCTTCATCAAGAACCGGTCTATTTATCTTTTTATTGATGAAATAAAAAATCAAGTGGTACAGTCTCCGCAATCTAGGCTTTTGAAGTTTCTTTATTGTATCGAAGTTTTTAATCCAATACTTTTTCTCCGTAGTATTAAATTTTTCAAAGTTAAAACTGTACTTAGAAACACCTAAAAAGGAGCAAATATTATTCATTACTCCCTGAGGGTTGTCCAAATAGTCTTCAAACTGAACGAACAATATGTTCTCTAAATTAAAATACTGTAAGTATGGTTCAATCTGATACGCATACTTACTGGTACTCATATATTTATTATCTGCTTGCAGTACAGAGCTTACTTGACTTGACCTTAGCCTGTCTCTATATAAATCATGATGCAGATGGGAAACCACTCTTTTTATCGGGTCGCGGACCACGTAAATAAGCTTCATATTAGGATTACAATCATAAATCAGCTTCGCGGTATCTATGTGCTCATCCCTTTTTGTGTAGTTAGGCGATGATTCACCATTTATAAATCCCTGTTTAAATTTTGCAGAATACCATTCCATACCTAAATGATACTTCTCCGAAAAAAAATTTATTTCCTTTGCCGGATGCCCATATATCTGTGCGTGTTGTGCCAAATTTTTGAAAATGGATGTAGTGCCGCACTTCATTGCCCCTATTATTATAAAGTCAGGTAAAACCATATACTATTTAAATGAAGGTATTTTTTAATTGTTTCTTCTAAAAAAATACTTGTATGAATATTTAAGGATTCTTAAAAAGGAATTCGCTGTAGGTTGAGTGTTAAACGACTGCAATAAAAAGGAAAAAGATTTTCTATATAATTTCAATTCAAAAGCATTTACTCCAACTATTGCTTCATATTTTGATCTTGCTGTACGTCTTTTAGAGAAAAAATCCTGGTGCTTTGATAAACTGTATAAAGCACCCTCATATTTCATTTTAGGATTAGTTCTTATTCTTTCACCTTTATGCATATGAATTTTTAAAAGACATTCATCAATTGCTACTATATTGGCATTTCTTTTTTGCAATTGAGGTATTAATCTGAAACTTAACTCGGTGTGCTGTCCCGACTTTAAATCTTTATCGTAACCACCTGCGTGCAGAAAATCTTCCTTTCTCAGAAAGAAAACGCCTCCATTAGTCATTTTATATTTAACATCTCCAAATAGGTTTTTATTTTTCTTTGGTAATTTCTTTTCTACCAATTCACCAAGATGGTTAAATTTATCACACCCGCAACTAATTAAATGAGCTCCTGTTCTTGTAATTGTTTGAGACACTTCCATCAGCCAATTCTCCTTTGCTTCATCATCACTATCTAAAAAAGTGATCCATTCAAACTTGGAATGTTCTACACCTACATTTCTAGAGTGTGCCGCTCCTGAATTCTCTTTTTTGATGTAAATAATTTTTTCATTAACCAGATAAGGTTTTATGATTTCATCTGTATTATCCGAACTTCCATCATCAACAATAATAAGCTCCCATTCCTTAAAAATTTGGTTAATTACACTATCAATAGCTCTTGAGATCAGGTGAGCTCTATTGTAGGTAGGTACTATTATGGAAATCATTATTTAATGTAAATTTTAAGTAAACGAGGGTATTTCATAATAACTGTCGAAAGGAAAATCGTTTTGGTAAATAAATTTGCTGTAGAAGAAGAGACGTATCTATTTACGATGATTTTTAAGGCTTTTTGGTTCACATGATCCATTTTGATGAAATCATAAAACACTTCCTGATGAAATAAGCTCCTTGTAGTTTTATTTTTTGACGCTATTCTATTGTTTTCATGCACCCTGCGTATAGCCACGGGTTGATCAATTAAGCCAGGATGTA
This sequence comes from uncultured Cytophagales bacterium, assembly GCA_963803685.1. Lineage (GTDB taxonomy): Bacteria > Bacteroidota > Bacteroidia > Cytophagales > Cyclobacteriaceae > Marivirga. The sequence goes on along the minus strand of CAWDNW010000001.1, from coordinate 2,639,978 downwards.
AATTGCCAAAATAAGCTAATCGATACCATAAGTGGGTATCCTGATGCAGTTTCAAACTGGTTCTGAAAACTCCTGATTTTTTCAACAAGGACTTTTTAATGGTGATCGCATCTGTTGTAAACCGCCCTTTATAAGAAACGTAATGATAGAGTAACTCTTCTGGCTTTAACTTCTTGTTAAAAGTAGTGAGTTTGCCTTCAATAATTTGATTTTCTGCTTCCTGAAAAAATCCTGTTGCTCCATACACTCCATCCACTTCAGGGTTTTTAAATAATTGTTTTTCCGCTTCGAACCTATTGGCTAAATACCAATCATCAGCATCTAGAAAAGCGATATACTCATACCGGGCATTCTCTATGCCTAAATTTCTGCTAGCCCCGGCTCCCTTATTTTCACCATTTGGGTGTTGAAAAAGTTTTACCTTTTCAAATTCCTGCTCTAGTTCTTGACAAACTGTCAAAGCATTGTCTGGAGAACCATCTTCAATTAAAATTATCTCTCCCACTTCCTCCAAACGTACAGCCGATTCAATTGCTTGCCGCACATATTTGGCCGCGTTGTAAACAGGTGTGATTATGGAAACCTTAAGAGTCATATTTTGATCGGAATATTAAAATAAAATTAACAGTAATCCGCTACCTTCTTGATAAACTGAACATCTGACAAAGTAAAAATAAATACAAAGCCTTAGAAAAAACTGTAAAATCTAATTCAATTATTGAAATCTTCACATATAGAAATGATTTTTTCGAGATGAGATTCAATAAAGCTACTTCATCGTTTTTTTGAAGCGTCCTTACTTTTTTATAATATCTCAGCATTTGTGAAAAAACAAATACTTTCCAGTACCTATTAAATCTTTTATTTGCATTAGAATTAATGGTATCTCCATGTAATCTTCGAATACATAAGTAAGAGTCAACGATATCATATTTTGGATAATGCATCATTAGCCTGGCAAAAAACTCATATTCCTGGTGCCTTTTTAAATCAACATTAAAAAGAGGCTTATTTTCTAAAAATTTTTTGGTAAATAATGGTCCTGGAGTGTAAAAACTGATCTCTCCATTAATAAAATCGGTAAAAACATTTTCTGTAGATAAACTTTGACTCGGATAGGATGGATCGTTAGAATGATGAAATTCGCCCATTTTGCTCACCACAAAATCTAAACTGGAATCGTTGTTCAGTTTTTCAATTTTCATTTGTAAAAAATCAGGTAGCATAAGATCATCTGAATCGAACCACTGAATATATTCCCCCTCCGATTTTTGGTAGCCATAATTCCTACAACTTGGGGCTCCTTTTTTAAGCTCAGCTGGCCTTTCAAAAAATCTAAATCGCTTATCAGTTTCCTGATACTTCTTTAATACCGAAAGTGTATTGTCTGTAGATCCATCATCCACAATAATGCACTCCCAGTTTGTAAAGGTTTGTATAAAGATACTGTCAAGTGTTTCACTAATAAGCTTTTCTCGGTTGTAAACAGGAATAACTATGGATATTATTGAAAATTCGCTTAACATTTAAATATTATTTTTTTTATAATGTCATAGAAAATATTGCATCAACGCTTGATATCTACCTGTTATTAGGAAAGATTAAGTGTTAATTATTTCAATATAAGTATCCACCATTGTTGCCATGCTATACCTTGAATATACAATTTCATGGCAATCAGCTATAATCTGATTATTATTGTAATTATTGTAAGCAAATTTTAATTTATTTAAACAATCCTCAACAGAATTATTTGCAAACAATAAATCATTATGATATTTCTCAGGAATTATTTCTTCAATCCCTGAAATTCTAGAACCAATAAAAAGTTTTTTTTCTGTCAAATACTCTAGAACAACATTTGGACAACCTTCAATAAAAGAAGATAAAATACAGACATCAACATTATTTATGTAGGTATCCGCATTTTTTACAGACCCCATATAATGAATATTATTTTTAGAATCAAAATACGGTTCAAACGGCTCTTCTAAATTCTGCCCTATTAAAACAAGAACCGTTCCTTTATTTAACTCGTTAAATTTTTCCCAAGCTGAAAGTAGTAAATCATGATTCTTCGTTTTAAAAAAATTACCTATCATCAAATACTTCTTATAGTTTGAGAAATCTATTTTTAGATCACTATTTACTTTCACTCTTTCTATATAATTCGGTATCGTACATATTTTTCCTTTTTTAAGACCAAAAAAAACCTTAAAATCCTTATTTGAATGCTTAGAATTCGTTACAAACATGCTTGAATTCTTAATTGCAATTTTACTATCTAATTTTGGTTCTTTCTGCAATTCACCTAAACCACTTCTTTCCATAAAAAATGATTTTTTGGCTCCAGTTATTTGCCAAGCCAAATTCACCTTTTTAGCTATTCCATGGGTGTAAGAAAATATTATATCTGGTTCTGCAATTCGTTTAAGTTTTAAATTTATCCTAACAGATTCAATGAACTTTATAATAAAATAATTCCGCAATTTTCTCGACCACCAATTACTGAAGTCATGAAATTCAATGTTATTAATCAATAATTCAGATACAAAATCTTCTCTTTTTTTATTTACTCCACCAATGACTGGATGATAACCTCTTTTTTTTAATTCAATAGCAAGCTTTAGTACTTGCTTTTGAATCCCTCCTAGTGTCAGGTTGGGAATTATAAATAAAACTCGCACTATTCTAAACTATTTGATACCATTTTTTTACCTTTTCAAATTTGTATTTAAAGAATTCAATTTCCCTACTATAAATTTTATCAACTAACTGTATTGTTTTTCTATTATAATAAAAAGAATAATGTTTCCTTTTAGCCCTTTTTTCATGTCTTAGTTGACTGAAATCTTTACGAAAATTAGTTTGTAAATACTTTGGTAATTGTGAACTTAATTCTTCAAAAGAGAAAATGTCTTTAACCGCTTGCTTTCCGTCATCAAAAAAGAGGTAATCTAATTGTGATCTTAAATGAGTATATCTTCCGTTCTTTTCAATAGCAGTTTTGAATTGTGCAGATTTAGTTAAATAGTTTTCAAAGCTACCTCTAATTTTAGAAATACTTAGCATGAATAGATACGCTGAAACTAAGCGGTCATACGTATTTCTTACAATAGCAAAGGAATGTTTTTCTTTAAAATCATTGTAAGTCAAATATTTTAAATCAATTAATTCTTGTGGAGAAGCATGCTGTAATGGTAGGTTATTTTTTATATCTAAACCAACTAATTTAGATTCATCCACAGTTTTCCAGTCAAAAGGCTTTATATTAAATAAGTACTCTATTGAAGTTCCTGCACATTTCGGGATGTGGATAAAAATCAAGTTATGTTCTTTGGAAATCATTTTAAATTTCTTGCAAATTAATCATTTTATCAAATTCAGGAGACATTTTTTTCAATTCTTCGAAACTACCATCACCCGCAATATTGCCATTTTTTAGTAAAATGACACGATCAACATTTCTTATTGTTGCTAATCTATGTGCTACTATCAAAATGGTATATTGACCTTTTAAAGCATCAATATTTCTTTGGATAGCTAGCTCTGTTTCAGAATCCAATGCAGAGGTGGCCTCATCCATAATAAGAATATCTATTTCTTTATACAATTCCCTTGCTATAGAAAACCTTTGCTTTTGCCCACCACTTATTAATACTCCGTTATTTCCAAGTAAGGTTCTTTCCTTTTCCGGTAACCCTTTTACAAAATCAAAAATTGCCGCTTTTTCCAGTACCTTCCAGAATCTTCTAATATTTTCATTAGTACGTTCTGCCCAAAAGGTTATATTATTATAAATATCGTCACTAAATATAACGGCTTCCTGTGTGATATATCCTATTCTTTTTTGATAGCTACTTAATAAGATATTTTTACTATTAACATTATCAATTTGAAATTCACCAGTACTTACGGGTAGCAGACCTGCCAAAATATTAACTAATGTGGTTTTCCCACTTCCACTCTCTCCGACAAAAGCAATACTTTTATTTTTATTTATGGTTAAATTGATATCCTTCAAAGTCAGCGAATCATTAGAATAATAAAAACTGACATTCTCTAATTTCAACTGGTTTTTAAAACCGTCAATCTTACAGGTTCCATGTTTATCTTTATTAGCGATTAAATTTATCATAAATTCAGTCATATTTTCCAATGATCCGGAATTATTTAAAAATTGATTCCACTGAGTTTGCAGTGCCATGATAAAAGTTAAAGAGCGGTAAAAAAATAATAAAGCTAATATTATTAGGCCCAGGCTCTGTCCCATTAAAGTAGTTTGTATAAGAATAACACTAATAACCACTGCAACAACCAGTGGCTCTCTCGTTGCTTGCAATATGGTATTGTACCAACCCATTTTAACCTGAACAGATTCTATTTGCTTAGCAGTTTCTTTTAATTTCTCTCCGTAAGGCTTAGCTAAGCCTGTTGCTTTAAAGTATTTAAAAAAAGCGATAATTTGGATGAGTTGTCCTTGAAAACTGCTATTTCCTTTAACCAAGATTTTCGAGCTCTCTTTGGTTTTTTTGTAAATCTGCTGATAAATTAAATTGGATAACCCTCCTCCAATTGTCACTAGTATAGCAAACTGCGGATTTGCCAAAAAAGCAAGTGTAATGTAAACTGTTACCATTACTATTGATTGCATTACTTTGAAATATGCTTTATAGGCAGTAACAACTCGACCTATTTCACCGCTCAATGTATTTTGTAAATGACCAACGTCTGATGTAACGAATGATTTGAAGGAGTAGTTAGTTAAAGCATCAATATTTGCAAACCTTAACCTTTTAATAAAAAATCGAGTAAGTATCACATTATAATAGCTTTCAAAAAAACGGGCTATCCCTTTTAGGACAAAAAAGACTAACATAACAATTAGTACAGAACTTAAAATTAATGGTATATTTAATTGGCTCATTGTGTCAACCAAAAATTTTAAATTTCCCATTGCCTCTGCATCACCACTTTCCCCATTTACCATTTGTAACAAAGGCAAGAACATTGCCAGACCAAAGCCATCTAAGGTACCAACTAATACACTCAGAAATAAAGCTATAAAGATCCGATATCTTAATTTCTGATAGAAATACGCAAAATGAGTAAAGTGCTTTTTAATAAATTTCTTTATTTGTGCCATCATTTAAGGTTTGAATTTTCTAAAATTTCAATAAATTCCGTATTAAATAATTGCACACCCTCCTGATTCAGATGATGTAAATCATAGAAGTGTTGTTTATTATCAAGACCGATGGAGTATTTATTAAAATTAATGTACTGCTTAGCCAATTCTTCTTTAACAAACTTTTCAAAGTACTTATCAAAATAATCTCCGTTTATGAACTGTTGATAATAACTAGTATTTATAGGTGTTTGAACTAAAATCACTTCAATATTATTATTTCGAAGGTATTTTAGGGTGTTTCCAAAAGCATGTTCCTGCCTCAGCTTAGGTCTTATATGCCTTTCTTCTATAATCTGATCAGACTCAATTTTTCCATTATCCCTTTCAATAAAACCACCTGTTATATACATATCGTCTTTCTTTCGTAATGGTTCTATAAATTGAGTATTCCTTCCCTCAATCAAAAATTCTGTACTAGCTGCAATCCAAGTATTATAGGCAAGAACAGAATTAATTTTGAAAGTCATTCCCAATAATTCTAGTGGGTTTTTCAAATTCGAAGTTAAATCAATAAAAGACTCTAAACCGTCATTTTGCATCACATTTAAATAGACTTCATATATAACAATTTTCGGATTAATTTGATGCAAATACTTTTTTACCAAAAATTCAGTTTGAACATGGCTTTGACTGCTTGAACCTAAATTAAAAATCTTATATCCAGACTTTTCAAATACTCTTGGATCAAACCCTCTATAAGCGTGTGAAGAACCTAAAACCAAAATATCTATATTCTTTGTAGTGTCAGCTTCTCTCAATCGAGTATATAAATGACCATTTCCTCCTTTTTTATATTTAATATTAAGTCTAAGATTATCTGGCGCATACAAATGTACCAATCCAACAATTAATACATAAACAGGTATTAATATAAAAACAAAAGCTAAAATACTTCTAAAAAATTTATTCATTAAAATTGAAAATAAATAAATTCAGTTTCATTAAATGATCCAAATATTCCGATTAGAATTACTATAGCCACATAAATAGGATACCTTAATTTTTTATACGGAATTTGTTTGATGTGAGTAGCAAAATCTGAGTTCCTAGTCCACCATTCAATTAATCCAAATATTACTAGGCATAAAAAAACGAAAGCTTTTGGCCTCATATGTAAACTTAAAGAATAATTAGCAGAAAAAATCCCATTCAAATATAGCCAAGCATCACCCACACTTTCAGCCCTAAAAAATACCCAAGCGAGACATGTTAATGCAAAAGTGGTGCCCATTTGCCACAACTCTCTAAAACTGGGCAGAAATCTATTTTCGGCTACCGTATCCGTATTCTTCCTGTTTTTACCCAATAATAAAAGTGGTAGAAAATATACAGCATTTAATGCTCCCCAAACTATAAAAGTCCAGTTGGCACCATGCCAAAAGCCCGAGACTACAAAAATCACGAAAGTATTAAATACGGCCCGGCCCTTTCCTACCCTGCTGCCGCCCAAAGGAATATAAACATAATCCCTAAACCAGGTAGAAAGGGAAATATGCCATCTTCGCCAGAATTCCGCCATATCTCTGGAGAAATAAGGCGTTCTAAAATTGGTCATTAAATTGAAGCCGAAAAGCTTTGCAGTTCCTATGGCTATGTCTGAATATCCGGAAAAATCTCCATAAATCTGAAAAGCAAAAAAGACTGCCCCTAAAATGAGTTCCAGGCCGCTTGCACTTTGGTAGTTGGCAAAAACCTCGTTTACATAAAGCGCGCAATTATCTGCTATCACTACTTTTTTAAACAAGCCCCATAAGATAAGGCGCATCCCGTCCGCTCCTTGTTCGTAACAAAACTCCCGTTTAATCTTAAACTGTGGGAGCAAGTTTACTGCTCTTTCAATAGGCCCTGCTACCAGCTGCGGAAAAAAGCTCACGTAGGCAAAAAAGGAAACAGGGTCTTTTTCAGCTTTCATTTGCTCGCGATACACATCAATGGTATAACTCATGGTTTGAAAGGTATAAAAGCTAATTCCCACAGGCAAAATCACATTTAACGACCAAGGATTTGCCTGCATGCCCATCATATTGATCATATCCGCAAAGGACTCGGCAAAAAAATTGAAATACTTAAAAAAGCCTAAAAAGCCTAAATTGGTGCAAATACTTATCCATAAAAACAACTTCTTCCGGACTTTGGTCCTACTCTTTTCTATCTGTTGCCCGGCAATAAAATCTACCAAGGAGCTAAAAGCAATCAGTGACAGAAATCGCCAGTCCCACCAGCCATAAAAAACATAGCTAATGGCCAGTAAAAAGAAATTCTGTGCCTTTAGGTGCTTCTTGAATACAAACCAGTACAGCAAAAAGCTGATAGGTAGGAAAAGGACAAATTCGAAGGAATTGAAAAGCATTATAAATCAGTAGTAGGTTTTAGGTTGTAAGTTATAAGTAGTGGGGTGTCGATGCGAAAAAAGTACAGAGTATAAAGTACAGAGTACTAAGATTTTCCATTTCAAGATTTCTCTTTCTAAAGAAACCCTGTGAATTCTTCCATTTGCAAGAGATTGCCGCGCTCCGGTCTCAATGACATCCTTATTTAGTTCCTTCCTTTTTCCTAATTCACCAATTCCTAATTCGTAATTATTTAACTTTCCCAAAGCAACAAACCCGCCTCCGCTGTGGGTATTTGTCCCTCAAACTCCTGGGGATTCATAAACAAAAACCGAAGTTTACGATCTATTTTCTTTTCTGCTATATTGGTCATATTGGCTATGTATGAATGATTGAACTGCGTGCCCACCAGCAGGAAGTCAATAACCCCACTATCTATTCCTTTCGCATACTCGCCTATTAAATATACTTTCTCCAATGCGCCTACCTTGCCTATAATCTGCTCTATTACGCGATCGATGCCTATGTATTTTCTGATAATATTGTGGATGTCCTCAAATAAGGGATGTTGCGTGTTCGCCTGGTAAAGCTTTTTATTGCCTTCAACATCTGACTTCAACATGCCTGCTTCTTCAAATTTATTCAGTTCTAACCGAATAGCATTGGTGCTTTCTCCAAACTCTCCTTCTAAAGAACGCAAATAGCTCTTCGTCTGTGCATTCAAAAAGAATTTCAGGAGGAGTTTGATGCGGGTTTTAGAAGTGATGAGGGTGTCGAGCAATTGGGTAGTGAGATTAGTTTTAGGTTGTAGGTTTTAGGTAATAAGTTATAGGTTTATCGAAGCTTCTGTCATTTGTCAATTATCACTATTCTTGTTGGTCTGGCCTGCGGTGTTGACCTGTTTCTTAGATTTGAAGCTACCTTTCTTCCGTCAATTGCTACTGAATATTGCTTGATTTGAAAAGGCTCCGCCCTTTCGGTCACATTAATTGACCTTTCAATCTATACCAACTACAAATAACGAGTAGTTTTTTTACTCAAAATCAAATTTAATTATTCATTTGTGATTTGCAAAATATTTTTGGATTAGAATTATAATGTTGAAAGCTTGAGTGGTTATTATCAGAAAGCATACGGATGCGCAAGATTTTGAATAGAAAGAATTAGTAAAAAATTATGCACTGCCGTGGCTCTGTCCTCTCCTTTTCCGTCGGGACAGGCGGGGAGGACTGGAGTGAAGCTTCAAAGTCGGGTTTATAAAAATCCGCTAATTCAGAAAAATGTATATTAATAATCATGAAAAAATCTTTCTACATAAACCTAGCGGGTTTGCCTAACTCCATGTAAAAACCCGCTAGGTTTGATCATTGGCAATCTGTGCAGATGTCTTGTGGGCCACAGGCCACGGGCAAGAAGGGAGAATTATTAATTGAATTTCGCACTTGTGATATATCTTGACAGTTCAGGTTCGTTAGATCAAGGAGATTTCAAATAAATTTTTCCGGTCCCTTTCAATTTTTTTGACATGACGTCATTCTTTTATTGACTTTTAGGTGGACAATCTGCAGAATTTTAATCCATAAAGCGATCCATGAGACTCTCCTGACGGCTAAACCTTACCAGCGCTAGAGAAGAACTATCTTTTCCTCTTTCGTTTAAAAGGGTTTTTAGATTTTATATGGTCTTCATCATAATAACCATAACCGTAGCCGCCATATCCCATACCATAAATATAGCCACCGTAATAACCATATCCTTTTTTCCGCATTTGGATATCGTTAAAAATGACAGACATAGGTTTAATTTTTCCTTCTTTATACAAATTGTTCACCATGGCAAGAGCTTGTTTCATACTCACTTCCTGTCTTACCATGAGCAAAGTATGGTCGATATAAGGCAAAATTTCCATCGCATCTGCTACCAACCCAATAGGGGATGTATCAATAATAATGGCATCAAATTCGTTTCGTAGCTCTGTAAGAAACTGCCCCATTTTGCCACCAGCCATCAACTCACTTGGATTAGGTGGGACTGCACCGGCACCTACAAACCATAAGTTCTTAGTACTCCCCTGAATCACCACGTCCTCTTTTTCGGCATAACCTGCTAAAAACTCACTTAAACCTTTGTCAGGATTGGCTTCTATAAAGTCTGTTAGATTAGGTTTCCGCATATCTGCTCCAATCAGGATAGTTTTCCTTCCAGAGGCAGCCAATGTATATGCCAAGTTAAGAGAGCAAAAGGTTTTCCCTTCTCCACTTACTGAAGAGGTAACCATAAAAGATTTTGCTTGCTTCTTATCTTTACCTTGCAGGTATTTCAGATTAGCTCGCAAGGCGCGGAAAGACTCTGCCACTAAGGACTTAGGTTGATCTTTAACAATGGTATTGGTATCAGCAATTTTATGGGCTATATTACCGAGTAATGGCATATCGGAATTTCTTTCCAAATCATCCTTATCCATGATTCGTGGATTGGTGAAATCTTTGACAAAGAAAAAAGCAATTGGCAAAAGTAAACCCACGGCCATCGCTATTATTAAATTACGTTCAGAGTTAGGCCTTACGGGGTTACTGGAATAAGAAGGCGCCTCTATGAGTTGGTAATCTGAGGTGGCAGATGCTTTTGAAATGGCAGCCTCAGTTTTCCTTCTCAGGAAAAGATCAAATAGACTCTGGTTCAACTCTAACAATCTGTTAAACTGATTGAGTTCTCTCATTTCACCCTGCAACTCGTTCATTGAGCCCATAAAGAAGTTGCTCTTTTGATTGATTTCGTTAAGTGTTCTGCTGTTTACCTCTCTGTAACTTCTTAAAGATTCGAATATATTTTTTTCCAATCTTTTACGAAGACTATCCTCTCTATTGACTAAGGGGTTTTTAAAATTTTTGGAATTACGGAGGATCTTATCTTCCTGCTTTTGCTGTACGTATTGATTCACCATTTCATTTAACAAGGGAGCATCCAGGCCAATCAAGCTTGGTGCGAAAACACCAGATTCTCTATTCTGACTGATGTATGATTTTAGGTAATCATAATATCTTTCCTGCAGTAAAACCTCTGCCTTCTGTTCATCTAATTCATTTAATTTGGTGAAAATTGTCTGGCTTCCGAGGGTTAACTCCCGGTTTTCTAATTGTAGTTTATCAATACTCTCCTGAAACCTGATAATAGAGTCAGAAATCATCGCCATTTGCTCATCAATGAAATTGATTGTATTCTCAAGGTTTTGATTTTTCTCTTTTAGCCCTAACACTTGCACCACTTCGTAGTAAGTGTTCATGAACTGAATATCCTTTTCAGGAATGACAGATTCCATGGACATATTGAGAATGGCAGAGCCTGGTTGCTTCCAATCAATCTTTAGTCTTCTTTTATATTCATTGACTAAGCTTTCCTTTTTATTGATTACGAAGTAAAATTTATTTTGCTCCTTAGAAGCTGATCCATTGCCTCCTTTTACTAAGAAATGTAAATCCTTAATTTGATATTTTTGATTATAATTAAATTTCTTACCCTCCATTAACTTTTCCCAGTAATCGGAGTCTTCTACTTTAAATTCGAAATGCTTATCCGTCTTTTTGTTGATAAAGATTTTTAACCCATAGGGGATGCCGTTACCTATTAAAGTATCAATTACCACCTGGTACCCATTCCCGCTATTTTGCTCAACGGTTTTCACATATCCCTGAGCAAAATAACTAATTGTGAAATTTAAGCGGTTAATCGTTTCTTCGATTTTAGCATTAGATTTCAGGAGAGGTATTTCTTCATAAACTTCCTGTGTACCTCCTAAAAAATAGCCCGCATCCACAAGTCCAGGAATAACTGATTTATTCTCGGTAAATTTCTTGGTTATAAATTGTCCTTTAATCGAGTAAACAGGATTAGCGTATCGGTTATACAGAATCCCTAAAGCTGTCGAAAAGAGAAAAAACAGTAATATCAAAGGCCATCTCCTTAATATTTTAAGTACATATTTAAGAAAATCAACAGGGTTCTCCTCCTTTACCGCTTCATCTTGAAAGTCAAATCCGTTCATTGATTAATTTGTTAGATTTATAATGATCAAGATAAGTGACAGAGTAGAAGCGGCAACTCCAACAATAGTAGTGGTGGCTGGCAACAAATATCTGCGAGATTGGCGAGCTTTCAATGGCGGTACTATTATTAAGTCATCAGGCTGCAGATAAAACCCCTTCTGAGCAACCATATCTTCCCGTAAGGTATTGATATAATATACTTTTGCTTCACTTCCATCAAATCTTATAACCTTTAAGCGGCTTCTATCCGCAAAATCAGTTAAATTTTCAGCTAAACTAATAGCATCAAATACGTTTGTCTCTGGATTGAAAGATGTGTAACGACCTTCACTATTTACTTCCCCTAAAATAGTGAAGTGAAAACTTAATAATTGAATACGGATCATTGGGGTTTCAAAATAGTTTTTTAATTGCTCCTTAATGAACTCTTCTGCTTCTCTTATACTCAAGCCAGACAATTTTACTTCGCCAATTTCAGGAAGCTCTAAATTACCTTGCCTGTCGATGGTGAAACCAGTTTGTTGCCTGTCCAGCATAATAGGCGCAATACCTGCATCTGCTTCTCCTCCACGATTACCTATTCCTCCCTGCATTCGCATATTTTGGCCACCACCACTTTCATTACCCTGATTGTACTGGTTCAATTTACGTATTTGACCTAATTGCTCTTCGTACTTCTTGATGAAATCGAATTCTGCAGGTGTTAAGCTGGCAATTCTAATTGAAATGATATCTTCAGGTTGTAATTGATAGGGTTTATTTTGCGTATGATAAGTACGAATAAAACTATCGGATTCCATTACCTCTCCTATTTCAGGATCGTTGGGATGTTGTAAATAAACAATTTTCCGGTTAGGCACACAAGAAAATAGAACCGCGCTAATAATTAAAATGACGCAGCTATTAACAATTATATTTCTTAACATTAATTAATTCCGATTGTGATAATTGATACCAATTTACAAAAATATGTAAACTTACAGTGTTTACCTAAAAATTAGTATTGATGTATTAATAATTGACTATTAAACGTGGCATTATCAAGGAATTATGAATAATGGAAGACTTTTTTAATAAAAAAACTCATATTAACTTTGATGCCATTTAGCTTAATTGCTTTTAAAGTTACGAATGAAGTGCTCGTATCAGTTTTTTCAATTTACCCTATTTCGCAGCAGCTACAAATGCAGCAATTTTCTTCTTTTGCCGTCATTAAGTGGTAGGATCGACCATGGCAATCTTACGATTAACAGAGCAAGTCTATCTAGGGAATATTTTTTTTACAATTTAAAAAGATTGCTTCACTGCCGTACGCATGAGGTAAGCCTTAAGCATGAGGTAATGTCCTGTGAGTAAACAAATGTCGTCCCTACCGGACTTGAATCTTTTTTTCATTAATATTTCTGCCATAAGTCACCACTGCGAGGTTTATTTTGCATTCATCAATGTCCATTCTCTCTATAATGCATTTTGAGAACAAATTATTATCTTTAGGCAAATAGAAAGCCCCACTAGGGGCGATATCTTGGTAGCCTAGGGCAGGCGCCCTAGGCTACCGTGCGCATTGTTAATGCTTTTGGCGACATTTTTGCTCCGCAGGAAAGCAAAAATGATGACAAAATCGTAAAAAGGAGGTTTTGTAATAGATTGTCCTATGATCCACAGGCTATGGCAAATTGGCAAATAAAAAAAGGCCGGTTCCAATCAACCAGCCTTTGCATTCAGAATCTATAAATTAGTTAAAATTATACTCTTCTGACATTCACAGCATTTAAGCCTTTTTTGCCTTCGGTGGTTTCGAAAGAAACTTTGTCGTTTTTCTCGATGTCCTCTTCAAGGCCACTTGCATGAACGAAAATTTCGTTCTGAGTTTCATCCTCTACGATAAAGCCAAAGCCTTTATCTTCATTGTAGAATTTTACGGTTCCGGTATTCATAAATAAAAATTAAAATTAATAATTGGAGCAATATACTACATTTGTAACATTAGTCGAAAATATTAACAAATTAATTTTTTATGAATTTATGGTTAATCCTCATTAACTCAGGTAATTCGATGGTTTTATCCTTAGTTTTCGAAATATAACTTAAGCAAAACCATTCATTCATGTACTTTATATACTTCTATCTCTAATCTATTTAACCTCAAATGATTGCTTTTGCTCCTCTTTTCCGTACGTATAAAGCACTTCGTATTTCCCCTTCTTAATAAATTTCTTCTCTTCTAATTCACCATTCCATTTCACTTTCTGGAATCCTCCCTTGGGAGCTAATTCCATTTTTTTGATGCTTTCACCTTGCTCATTTTTTATGTCGATTATCAACTTGTTTGCTTTACTTTGCTCTTTCACAAAAATGGAAAATTCCATTTCAGGATAATAGTCATTTGAGTAAGGGTTTCGTTTGCTTCCCCATCGATCACTAAACCGCAAGTCATTTACTGCGAAGCTAAGCACATTATTATTGTCAAAATCTTTAGCTATCTGCTGCAAAGGTTTGGCATCCAGCACATAAATACTTCTTCCATGTGTACCCACAACCAATTCTAATTCTCTTGGATGCACAATCATATCGTAATTAGCCACATTAGGCAATGAGCCCAAATGCTGCCAGTTAGCTCCATCATTAAAACTTACATAAGTTCCATGATCAGTACCTAGATAAAGAAGGTGTGCTACCTCCGGATCCTGGTAAATTACATTGACTGATTCTTGTGGAAGGTCACCGCTGATCGGTTTCCAGCTATCTCCGAAATCGGTACTTTTATAAATATAATTCTTAAAATTATCGTTTCGGTATCCTGTTAATGACAAATAAACTGTTCCCAAGTTGTGATTGGAGGCATGAATGCTGCTTACCCATAGTCCTTGTGGTAATTCTTTATTAATCTTTTTCCATCCTTCACCTTCTTTTAAGCGATACACATTGCCATCATCTGTTCCGGCATACAACAATCCAAATTTCAGTGGTGACTCCGCAATTTCAGTAATTGTAGCAAATGGAACATTGCCTTCTTTCTTGCCATTACTTAAATCCCCACTAAGGCTTTCCCAGGTTTTACCCTGATTTAGAGACCGATGCACTTTTTGAGACCCCAAATAGAGAATATCGGCATTATGACTACTCATTAATACTGGAGTTCTCCAGTTGAAGCGCAATATATCTTCACCAATATCATGCTTAGGAGTAATATATTCCCTATCTCCAGTAGCTCTGTTAATTCTATAGTAGTTTCCGAATTGAAAGCCTACATATACTAGATCTGCATTTCTTGGATCTGCACTTACGTACATTCCATCGCCACCGAAAATCGCTTCCCACTGACCTCTCTCGTTAGGAACTGATTTGGAACTGCCCACCATGGTGCCGTTATCCTGCAGCCCTCCATAAATATTATAGGGCTTAGCCATATCTACATTAACAGTATAAAACTGACCAACTGCCATATTATTTTTATGGTCCCAGTGCGCCCCGCCATCATAGCTAATATACAAACCACCATCGTTACCCAATATTAAATGATCTGCATCTTCAGGATTTATCCATAAAGCATGGTGGTCGGCATGCACATCGCCAATAGAATCCGTTCTGGCGAAAGTTTTGCCTCCATCTCGGGAAACTACAATGGGTACGCCTAGCACATAAATATTGTCAGGCTCTTGAGTAGAAACTCTTATTTCTCCAAAATAGTAGCCATAAGTATAATACACTGCCTCTAAATCATAGTCGTGTGTCTTAGTCCAGGTTTTTCCCATATCTTCCGATTTATAAATAATAGAACCTGCTACCGAGGTTTCAAAGAGTGCATTATTCGCATCTCCTGAATATTCTGAAAGAGCACTTGGCGGGTAAATTCCGTCTTTCACCTCTTTTTTGATATTAACTGCATTATATTTCTGAGGAAAGCCATTTTCCTTTAAAAAATCGTCCAGTTTCTCATTAGGAAGATCGAGAAAGACTTTCACCTTCATACCTTGAAAATCTTTAGCGATAAGCTTTTCATCATCTTGAATTTCTTTTTCCTTTTTTTCCTCTTTTTGGTAATCAAG
Organism: uncultured Cytophagales bacterium; assembly: GCA_963803685.1. Classification (GTDB taxonomy): domain Bacteria; phylum Bacteroidota; class Bacteroidia; order Cytophagales; family Cyclobacteriaceae; genus Marivirga. The sequence goes on along the minus strand of CAWDNW010000001.1, from coordinate 2,624,365 downwards.
CAAAGCATACATTATATTTGGCTCAGATAATGAGATATCCAGGCCAATTCGGCCTGTAAATTCATTATTCGGTATTCCATTCATAGTTAAAGTCCAGTTGGTGCCTCCATCACTTGAGTGATAGATTCCGGAACCTTTTCCATTTCCTACAAAATCCCATGCATAGCGCTTTCTTTCCCACATAGCTGCCCAAAGTAAATCAGGATTTTCAGGGTGAATAATAAGATCAATAGCTCCAGTTTTATCATCTACATATAATACCTTCTCCCAGGATTCTCCTCCATTAGTACTTTTATAAACACCTCTTTCCTCGTTATCGGAATATAATCCACCCATAGCGGCTACCCACACAATGTCAGGGTTGCTTGGGTGCACCACAATTCGTCCAATGTGCTGACTCCCATCCAAACCTATTTGCTTCCATGTTTTACCTTTATCCGTAGATTTGTAAATACCAGAGCCGGCATAACTACTTCTACTGCTATTATTTTCTCCTGTACCTACATAAATGATATTCGAATTACTCGGTGCAAGGGCTATATCGCCGATTGTAAGCACTCCTTCATTATCAAAAATAGGCTCAAAACTTATCCCATTATTTCCAGTGACAAATAGTCCCCCAGAAGCATATGCAATGTAAAACTCTTTGGTATTCTGCTGATTGACAGCAATATCTACAATCCTGGCTCCTTGAATAACGGGCCCCACATTACGTGACGGATAATTTTTTAACAGTGATTTTTCAGCCAGGGCTTGTCGCGCTTTAATTCCCTGATGGATAATTTCAGGGTTGGAAGGCTTTACTTGTGCCAGTGCTGAAAAGCTAAAAGCAAAGAAAGCTAACAGTGTAGATAGAATGATTTTCATAGCATGTATTTATTTTATTTGTTCAATATGGGGAAAAAACAATTATTTTCTATGAAGAAAAATATAATCGGTCAAAATTAGGGGTGGGTAGAATGAATTGGGCTTTTTCAAGACCCAATCCGAGTGTGATGAAGATATTGCAAGGTGATGTCCTGTGAGCCACAGGCCATGGGCAACAGTGTAGGATTTATTATATCAATTTTTGATTTGAATAGTGGTAAAGAGTAATACTCAATGAGCTTTGGAAAAGCTGCTCTCGTAACTCCTCGATGCAATAGAAGATGAGAAAAAAAAACCTCCTTCATCCATTCAGATCAAGGAGGCTTTCCCTATAAAAATCAATACTATTTTATAAATTCTCTAACCACCAATCAGTCATCATAGTGAAGAGGTGCTTCCTGGCACCGCCCTCCCCTATACCATGGGTTCTATCAGGATAAAAGAAGGAATCGAACTGCTTCCCTGCTTCTAATAATGCATCCTGGTAAACAATACTATGCTGAAAATGCACATTATCATCTCCTGTTCCATGCACTACCAGGTACTTCCCTTTTAATTTCTCTACTTTGCTTAAAGGAGAATTGTCGTCATACCCATCTGGATTATTTTGCGGAGTATCCATGTAGCGTTCGGTATAAATGGTATCATAGAACCTCCAATTAGATACCATAGCCACGGAAACGGCTGCAGAAAAAACTTCATTACCGTCTAATATGGCATTTCCAGCCATATAACCTCCGTAAGACCAGCCCCAGATGCCAATTCTATCAGCATCTACATAATCCAAAGATGCCAAATACTCTCCGCCAGCGATTAAATCCAAGGTTTCATATTTACCCAGGTTTCTATAGGTCATCTTTTTAAATTCCTCACCTCTGGCACCTGTACCACGCGGGTCGATCACAGCTACAATATAGCCTTTTTGAACCATCATCTGATGCCAATAAAATTGTGAACCGGCCCATCCGTGTTGCACATTTTGGCTTCCCGGTCCACTATATTGATAAACTATAACAGGGTATTTTTGAGATGGATTAAAATCCTTTGGCTTTAAGAAGTAACCATTTAAATCTGTACCATCTTCTATAGAAAACTGAAAAAATTCTTTGTCAACTAAATCAAATGCTGCTGCTGTTTTTGCTAATTCGGAATTGTCCTTCAAAATCTTTATCTCCTTGTTCCCTTTTGATTTGTACAAGCTCACTTTTAAGGGCGTAGTCGCATTATGATAATATCGTAAGTAATATTGGTGATCATTGCTCATGTTGACACGAGTAATACCAACAAGAGGACTCAATGCTTTTTTCTTTTTACCATTGATGCCAATTTCATAAAATGTGCGATCCAATGGTGATACTTCAGTGCTTATGTAGTAAATTTTACCCGCTTTTTGATCTATTCCTGCAATACTTTCTACTTCCCAGTTTCCTGATGTGATTTGCCTAAGCAACTCTCCCTCCATATTGTAAAGGTAAAGGTGCTTATATCCATCTTTTTCACTTGAATGAATAAATTGCTTTCCATCATCAAGGTACGTTAAATCATCATTATAATTAAGGGCCACATAAGTATCAGACACTTCTTTTAATACAACCTTACTTGATCCTGTACTAACATTGGCATGTAAAATTTCCATCACGTTTTGTCTTCTATTCATGCGGATAATGCTCAGCAGGTTAGCATCTTGCGTCCATTGTATTCGTGGAATATATTGGTCTTTTTCTTCCCCAATATCCATTTTATTAGTTTCTTCACTTTCCAAATTATATACTGAAACCCAAACAATAGAATTCTCCTCACCCGCTTTAGGGTATTTGTATACATAATTTTCAGGATATAATTGCCCATCATTCCATTTCTGCAAGGTGTATTCCTTCACTCTACTTTCGTCCATAGTCAGATAAGCTAACTTTTTACTATCAGGTGACCAGTAAAAACTTTTAGTAATGTAGAATTCCTCTTCATATACCCAGTCAGATCCTCCATTGATAATGCTATTGATTTTGCCATCATTGGTTATTTGGGATTCAGTTCCAGTAGCTAAGTCTACTATGTAAATATTATTCTCAAAAACATAAGCAACCTTGGAAGCATCAGGTGAAAATGTAGCAAACATTTGCACACCATCTGACAAAGGTTTTAAAGACTTACTTTTGAAATCATAGACATAATATTTGGCTGTAAAAGATCTTCTATAAATGTAATTAACATCAGTAGCCAGTAGTATTTTACTTTCATCCTTACTGAATGTATAGTTTTTAATACTTATTTCAGGATTCAACTCTTTACCATTTACCAATATTTCAGCAGTTTCACCGGTGGTAACATCAATTTTCTTTACCTGATTCTCATCCAGGGCACTGTAAAATTTTCCATCGTTCATCCAGTTCACATTATAAACGGATTCTTGACGGAAAGTACCCTTTTCATGTAAATCTTCCAGAGTAATCTTTTCCTGAGCCAACAAGGTTGATGCTGTCAGCATTAATAAGGCTATCATCAATTTTTGCATATCTGTATTTGTTAATTATCACAAAATTAATAAAGCTTTATTGATTTTGTGATGCTATTCCCCTTAAGTGGTAACTGTATGGGTTGAGTGGTCAAAGAGACTCAATAGTCATTTAAATAAGAACCTTAAGGGAGATATTGAAAGTAGCGCCTTTAAGCAACCTCAGTTTTTTTGACTCATCCCGATCCGCCGTCTGGCGGACCACCCTTCTCTTTTTCTGAAGAGAAGGGAATATTATTCACAATCACTTTAAATTTAAAGAGGAAACTTCGATTATACATGTGGTTTCTCCCCTCTATTCTCTGAAGAGAGGGGACAGATTTGTCGAAGACTAATCAGGGGTGAGTTCTAAAGAGTCTGCTTAATAACTAGCAAATAGTGCTAGTTATATAGAGGTAAAAGGATGTCAGCCAGAGGCTGACCAACCTTTGGCTGGCTTCGGCGCTACAATTCCTCTTGCTCGGTCTTGGCTACCAATATTACAACCTTTGATATAGAATTTATTATGATTTCCCCACACACTACCCCCAGTACATAAGGTAGTAGAGCACAAAATGAGTGATTCCTATTAACACTATTCGGGCATAATCCACCTGATTGCGTTCTTCCAGCGGTATTTTTTGCATGATGAGAAAGGTTGCAATTAAATAAGGAAGAGGTAGCATGAGAAAGAGGTAATGAGGCAAAGGAAGCCTAAAACCGATGACAATGATGGCAGGTATCCAATATAAAAAGGCTACATACCTTTTGGCCTTGTTAACGTCCATATTTATACTTTAAAGTTTTTCGAAAATTATAGCGGCTCCTTGTCCTACTCCAATACACATAGTCGCTAAACCGTATTTAACGCCATCTCTTTTTTGCATCTCATGAAGCAAAGTTGCAGAAATTCTAGTCCCGCTGCCTCCAAGGGGATGGCCAATTGCAATGGAGCCACCGTTAACATTAACAATTTCCGGATTGAGTGCTAGATCTTGCATGCAGGCTAAAGATTGAGAAGCAAACGCTTCATTTAATTCGATTAAATCTAAATCTGAAACTTTTAATCCAGCTCTTTTTAATGCTTTCTGAGTTGCTGGAACCGGCCCTACACCCATACAATCAGGAGAAACACCCGCTATAGCCATAGAAACAACCCTTGCCATGGGCTTTAGATTATATTTTTTCAATATTTCTTCAGAAACTATCAAACTTGCAGCCGCACCATCATTTACTCCACTTGAGTTACCTGCCGTAACAGTACCACCTTTTCGGAAGGCTGGACTTAGAGTTGATAATTTTTCCAAAGATGATAATCTGGGATGCTCATCTTTATCAAAGATAATATCTGCTGCTTTTTTTTGAGGCACACTTACAGGAACAAGTTCATCTTGAAATCTTCCGGATTTATGCGCTCTGTCGTACTTTAATTGAGAATTATGTGCAAACTCATCCTGAGCCTCCCTGCTTATTTTCCATTTTTCCGCCACATTTTCAGCGGTTTCACCCATAGCAAAAGGAGGATGCATTTCAGCCAATTTTGGATTTGTAAATCGCCAACCTATAGTGGTATCATAAATCTCAGGAGTTCTTGAATAAGCAGTTTCCGCTTTGGCCATTACAAATGGAGCACGAGTCATACTTTCTACTCCTCCTGCAATATAAGCCACTCCTTCGTTGAGCATGGTAGCTCTGCTGGCATCCATGATAGATTGCAAGCCTGAAGCACAAAGTCTATTTACGGTCAAACCACCTACTTCAATAGGTAAACCGGCCAAAAGTGCGGCCATACGTGCCACATTTCTATTGTCTTCACCTGCCTGATTGGCTGCACCAAAAATTACATCCTCCAATAATTTTGGATCAAAATCAGGGTGTTTTGCAAGTAGCGACTTAATGATATGAGCGGCTAAATCATCAGGTCTTATACTACTCAATGCGCCTCCAAATTTACCTACAGGAGTTCTAGCAATATCAACTATATAAGCGGCTTTCGACATATTTTCAATTATTTAAATGCGAAAATACATCAATTAACAAGAAGCTAAAAGGAAATCCTGTGATAGATTTTTTAATTAGATGAAAATCTCGAGGGAGTGATCTTTAGGTAGAAATATATAGGAAGAAAACCCTATTTTGGAGAAATTTTACCTAGCGTAGGTCAAAGAAAAATGATGACAAAATCTTACCTCAAATTTTTATAGAAATCAGGGCATTTGCCGGCATATTTGTAGTTTTTGTTACTCTTAGACCATTTGAAACGGTAAGACACGGAGAACTCATTGGTAGAACCAAATGCACTATTTCCGCTGCTTAAATTGTGATCATAGCTATAGCCCAGATTTAATTGTTTGATAGACAATCCTACTGTAAATACCATGGCTTGTTTAACCCGGTAGTAAACACCCAGGGTTAAAAAATCATTATTCCAGAAGCCCCCAACATTTAAGTAGCTCAGGTTAGCTTGTTGCTCATATATAACTGTCGGAGTCATAGTAAATGATCTATTAGTGCCCAGGTTTTGAAAAGCGTAGGCAGCATGCAAGGTGTATCTTCTTGGCAGTCGTGCATCTGATTCAGGGCTAAAACGTTCTTTAGGTTGATTAATATGCGATATGTTCATTCCTAACATAAGCGCCTCATTGGCATACATTAACCCTACTCCTACATCATACATTGTGGTTTTAGACTCCCCGATTTGTTCAGCTGTTGGATAAACAGTATTACTCCCGGGTCTCAACTGATCTTCAAAAACCAAACCATTCCAATTAAAAGATTTCTGCTGGTAAGCAAGTGACAATCCGCCACCTACAACAGCACCTCTTTTTAATTGTATTCTATGTGATAAAGTGGCACCCGCTGCTGCGCTATTAATTACACCATCTAATTGCGTATCGTTCATGGCATGCAATGCAACACCTGAACTATTACCTAGGGGGGTATCAAAAGAAAAAACTGAGGAATTATAAGCGTTGAGTGCATTCCATTGTTGGCGATGAATAAATACCATTCTAGGATTCCCTTCTGCCCCAGCTAAAGCTGCATTTAAGTAGATAGGGTTAGCATAATACTGAGAGAAATAGGCATCTTGGGCTAAACCTTCAGTTGGAATAAAACAATAAGCAATTCCTAAAATCAATAAATTGTACAAGCTCCTCATAAATGGTATTTTCATGAGGTAAAATTATCCAAATTAAAGAGCTAATCCTTCAGTAAGGTACTGAAATTAGTGATAGGTGAAACCCTTATTGAGTACCACTAATTAAACTCTACCTAGCTTACCATCTATCATCTCATGACGTTCATCGGCCATCTCAGAAAGTTCTTCATTATGAGTAACAATTACGAAAGCCTGACCTAATTCATCTCTTAATTTAAGAAATAATAAATGTAATTCTTCCGCATTTTTTGAGTCCAGATTACCACTGGGTTCATCCGCAAAAACAATAGCAGGCTTATTCATTAAAGCGCGTGCCACTGCTACTCGCTGTTGCTCCCCTCCACTTAACTGGCCAGGTTTATGATTGGATCTACCGCCTAATCCCAGGATGTTAAGAAGTTCATCCGCCCTTTTTTCCACTTCTTTACTGTTGTTTTTGGCTATATATCCGGGGATGCAAATATTTTCAGCCGCAGTAAATTCGGGAAGTAGATTATGGAATTGAAAAATAAAACCAATTGCCTCATTTCTGAACTGAGCCAATTCATTACCTTTTAAGGCATTGATATCTCGACCATTAATATTTAAATCACCGACATCCGCCTTATCTAAAGTGCCTAAAATATGAAGTAGGGTACTTTTGCCTGAGCCACTAGGCCCTACAATAGCACATAATTTGGCCGCATCCACTGAAAAATCTACACCTTTCAGCACCTGAAGGTCTTCATAATTTTTATAGATGTTTTTTGCACTTAGTATACTCATGCTTCAAAGTTACTAATGTTTTACAAGTTTCGAACTGATTAAGTGTAGAAGTGATGAAGTGTTTAAATATTACAGATGCTAAGTTTTTCAATATAGGAAGTGAGCAAGTTAAATATTTAACTTAAATAAAATACAAGGCTTTTTATTCATTCAAAAAATACTGACACCTGCTGAACCTTGTCAGTTTTGTTAGATTTATGCATCTATGAATACCATTCTTCGTATAGTATACTTTAAATAAAATATGTCGTATACGAAATAGCAATCAAGTTGATAAATTATCAATAATACCTTACCTTCGCACAAAAATTATCCAAGAATGAATATACACGAATATCAAGCCAAAGGAATACTTGAAAAATATGGAGTAACTATTCAAAAAGGAATTGTTATATCCACACCGGAAGAAGCTACTGAAGCTGCTAAAAAACTCAATAAAGAGACTGGCACTGAGTGGTATGTGCTGAAAGCGCAAATTCATGCCGGGGGTAGAGGTAAAGGTAAAGTAAAAGAGACAGGCTCTAATGGTGTTGTTTTAGCCAAAAGCTTGGATGAAGTACCTACTAAATCTAAAGCCATATTAGGTGGTACTTTAGTAACTCACCAAACCGGTGAAGAAGGTAAATTGGTAAATAAATTATTAATTGCCCAGGATGTTTACTATCCGGGTGAGAATGAGCCAAAAGAGTATTATTTAGGTATTCTATTGGATAGAGCAAAAGGCTGTAACGTTATTATGGCATCTACCGAAGGTGGTGTTGATATTGAAGATGTTGCAGAAAACTCTCCGGAGAAAATTATAAAAGAATGGATTGATCCACGTGTTGGTTTACAAGGCTTCCAGGCCAGAAAAGTAGCCTTCAAGTTAGGATTAGAAGGCGAGGCATTTAAAAACATGGTGAAGTTTATCTTCTCTTTATATAAAGCGTACGATGCGACTGATTCTTCCATGTTTGAAATCAACCCGGTTTTAAAAACATCTGACAATAAAATATTAGCAGTTGATGCTAAAGTAAATATTGACGATTCAGCTTTATACCGTCAGAAGGATATTGCGGATATGCGTGACATCTCTGAGGAAGATCCTGCAGAAGTTGAAGCAGCAGAATCTGGCCTTAACTATGTTAAACTTGACGGAAACGTGGGTTGTATGGTAAATGGCGCAGGTTTAGCAATGGCGACAATGGATATCATCAAATTATCTGGTGGTGAGCCTGCTAACTTCCTTGATGTGGGAGGTAGTGCCAATGCGCAAACTGTGGAAGCAGGATTTAGAATTATCCTACAGGATCCTAAAGTAGAAGCTATCCTTATTAATATTTTTGGCGGAATTGTTCGTTGCGACAGAGTAGCCAACGGTGTAGTGGAAGCCTATAAAAATATCGGTGACATTAAAGTACCAATCATTGTACGTTTACAAGGTACTAATGCTGAAGAAGGTGCTAAAATAATAAAAGAATCAGGCTTAAAAGTAACTTCTGCAATTGTATTGAAAGATGCTGCTGAGAGAGTGAAAGAAGCACTTTCTTAAAACAATAGACAGTTGACAGTAGGCAATAGACAATAGACAATTTCGTTCTTTGCTTATTTTTAAAAGGGTATTTATTATTATCACCTTAAAGTAATTGATGTTTAGCAGCTTTGCTAAATATCAATTACTTTTTGTCAACTGAAATGCACCTGTAGCTCAATTGGATAGAGTATCGGATTTCGGCTCCGAGGGTTAGGGGTTCGACTCCCTTCAGGTGCACTGCAAAAGACCTCATAGGACTTTAAAACCTCTCAAAGGACATTTGAGAGGTTTTTTTATGTCAGAAAATTGTAAAATCTCATAATACTTACTCTAGCATTTACACTTCTTTGTAAAATGGGGGTATCTTGAACTCATTCTTTTCAGACTCATTAATTTTTTAGAAAAGAGTTATTTGTCGAACAAGCAGTTTTACTGAAGGAAGGCTACACATTCACTATATCCTTCATTCCGAAAGTAATTATGTTAGAAAAAAATAAATTCCGAATTCAGTTCAATAAACTATATTTACATGATGTTAATTTCAGCAGCTATATCAAGTAAAATGAAAAAAATAGCCTTATTTTTTGTTTTGTCATATTGTCTCTGCTCATGCAGTGAGCCTAAAAGCATATCACCACTTGCTGAATCAACGTTGGTTGACGTCAGCTATGGCACTCACCCGCGCCAAAAATATGATATTAATTTACCAGCTGGCCGTGGTGTAAATACGCCCATCATACTGATGATACATGGAGGAGCTTGGAAGGCTGGACAAAAAGAAGACTTTAACAGTTATGTCAGCCTAATTAAAAACAACTGGAATAGTGTGGCTGTGGTTAATATGAATTATCGATTAGCCAGTAATGAGGACAACTTACATCACGTGCAAATCATGGAAGACATTAAAACGGTAATTGGACAAGTTATTGATAAGCAAAATGATTATCAGATCTCTACCAATATGGGAATTGTTGGCGCCAGCGCTGGCGGTCAACTGGCAATGATTTATGCATATAAATACAATGATTATGACAATATAAACTGTGTGGCCAGTATTTTCGGTCCAAGTATAATAAAGGACTGGGACTGGTATAATAGTTTTAATCCTTGGCTGGGTGGAAGCGTGGGAGATATATTGGCAGAATATGTTGGGCAGCCATGGGATGCAACAGCATATGAAAGCGTAAGCCCCTATTGGAACATTTCTGGCGACAGCCAGCCCACTGTTATTTTTCATGGTAACCTGGATGTGATTGTTCCAATATATCAGAGTCAGTGGCTACATGGGAAATTGAACACCTTAAATATAACAAATGAATACCACGAATATTTAGCAGGACACGGGTTTGATAATACTCAAGCCCAAGATGTTGTTTCAAAAATGCTTGCCTTTTTTGAAGTTCATATTGATTAAATTACCAAGAAATATTGATAAAAGCATAAGGTGTGATTTTACACCACACCCAACGCTTTAGTTACTTCCCATCTAAAAAACTATCAACCTGGCTGAAAAACCATGCAGGTTCATCAAAGAATATAAAATGGTAAGCTTTATCTGCTACAGCTACTTTTACATTCTTAATGTCTTTACATTGGCTAGTGTAATTTTGCATCACAGCAGATTTTGTGCTTCCATATTGCTCGTATGCTGCCCATGCACCCAACACCAAAACAGGGGCTTTCACTTTAGTCATTTCCGGTCGAATATCAGTAGTGTACATTTCCCCATAGGATTGGGTAATCACAGCTCTGTTACTTTTTACACCCATTTCTACGACTTCTTTTCTCTTTTTCTCTGTAGCAATCATGCTTGCAATTATCATCTTTTGCTGCTGAGAAAAAGCCTCTTCACTCACATTTTGCATATTGGCTTTCATTTGATCAGCCATATTTTTGGCACTTTCTGGAGTTATGGTAGGCATTTGAATGATCGGAAAATAAGGTATTCCATCTACAGATATAATTTTAGAGAAGAGTTCCGGCTCCTCCGCAGCAGCCCACAGCGATAAAAAGCCACCCATACTATGTCCCATTAAAATCGTGTTCTTTAATTTATTACTTTTTACATAGTCTATTAACTCATCTCGTACTTCTTTTAAAAAGTGCTCACTTTCTACACTTTCATTATTGCCAAAACCTTTGAGAGTAACTAAATGGATTTCATAGTTATTCTTGTAATACTCTGTCACATCATTCCAGACATCTGCTGAGCATGACATCCCATGTATTAAAATCATTGGCTGTCCTTTGCCAACCACTGTGGTGCTTAAGATTTTCTCGGATTTTACCGTTGTAGCTATAAAAACAAGCGTAAGGGTAAATAATAAGGCCTGTACTTTAAAGATTAACTTTTTCATGATCTATTGTTTTTTTGTTTCTTCAAAACAACTCATACATTTCAACATAGCTAAATTTGATTGACCATGCGCTTGAATCTGTTGACGAATTGCTGTCAATATTAATTTTTACCCCAATCTGCATAAATTCTTTTCTCTTTACCATTCGTCAAGTCGTACATGCAATTTGTCAATGCTAGTTGCCAATAGTACCTTCTTTTATATCTTTAGGGAATGATTTTAAAACGCTTAATTAAATACAAAGCGCATCACCTAATAGGATGGCTTATCTATTTGTCAGTTGCTGCTTCAGCCTACAATCGCTTCTATGAGAACAAAGTCCATTTATTCTTAGTCACTTCTATCTATATTTTTTCCCATGCCTCGATGTATTACATCTCTCAGTATTGGCTAACCAACATTTCTTTTAAAAAAGGTAGACCCTGGCTGTTTTTTGTGGGTTATTTGAGCTTAGCTGCCATACTATCGATTATCATGTATGCTTTAATTTACCTGATCTTAAAAGAGCAATTGTCACAGTATTTCGGAGACAGTATCTTAAATAGTATTCCGATCTTTTTAGTGTCCAACCTGTTTACCGGAGGTGTACTGATTGGTATTAAATCTATGATCGATAAATCTCGTCAACAAAAACTGGATAAAGAAAAGAAACAGGAAAGCTTAATGACAGAGCTTAGTTATTTGAAAGCACAGGTAAATCCGCATTTTCTATTTAATACCATTAATAGTGTCTATGTTTTGATAAAAATGAACCCTGATAAAGCGGCTGAAATGCTGATCAAACTTTCTGATTTATTAAGATCTCAGTTGTACGATTTCAGTGCTGATAAAATAAATATTGAAGAGGAAATTCATTATTTGGAAAATTATATTGAGTTGGAGAAATTACGCAGAGCCCACCGCGTAGAAGTTAGATTTGAAAAGAAAGGTGACTTATCAGGTTTTTCTCTGCCTCCTTTAATGCTCATACCCTTTTTAGAAAATTGTTTTAAACACCTTTCTTCAAATACAGAGACTGCTAATAAGGTTCATCTAACAATTGAGCGTTCGCGCAATACATTAAAATGTGAATTTGCAAATACATTTGATAAACAGAACGCACCAAAGGAGACTGGTGGAATAGGCTTGGCCAATGTTAAGAGGCGTTTAGCATTGCTATTTCCTGAAAAACACGAATTATTAATAAAAGAAGGGAATGAATTTTTCACTGTAAAACTGCATTTAAACCTGGCAGATTATGAATAGAAAATTGAGAGTATTAATAGTGGAAGATGAGCACCTCGCGGCAGAAGGTTTAAAATCGTACGTAGCAGAAATAGATTTTCTGGAGCTGAATGCCTACTGTGAAAATGCCTTGATAGCCAATAAAATCTTAGCAGAGCAGTCCATTGATCTGATTTTTCTGGACATACAAATGCCCAAGCTCACGGGTATTGATTTTCTAAAATCTTTATCCAAACCACCTATGGTAATCTTCACTACTGCTTATCCCAACTATGCTTTGCAGGGCTACGAGTTGGATGTGATCGATTATCTGGTAAAACCTTACCCGTTTGACCGCTTTCTGAAAGCAGTGAATAAGGCAAAAGACCGATTTGTGTTAGAACAGTCAGATACTGCAGATTCGTATTCACAATTTAAGGCAGACTATTTCTTTGTAAAAACAGATCACAAGTTGGAAAAAGTAATCCTCAGTGATATTTATTTTATTAAAGCAATGGAAAACTATGTGGTTATCTACACTTCCAATCAAAAAATTATGTCTTTAATGACCATGAAGAGCATGGAGGAAAAATTAGCTGAAGAGCAATTTCTCAGAATCCACAAAAGCTATATTGTCAATATTCAGAAGATCGAATCCTTAGAGGGTAATTTCCTCAATGTAAAATCACATCAGCTTCCTATTTCTCGGCAAAAAAAGCAAGAGGTATTGGATAGGATTATCAAGTAATGAAAATTTAATCCTCATCCGGCTGCCCCAATTTACCATCTTTCTTTTTTTCCAGGTAGTACGCTAAATCTTTACGCACTTCGCTTGACATAATATAAAGACCTATCATATTAGGAACAGCCATGGCCAAGATCATCATATCTGAGAAATCCAGCACAGCACCTAAACTGACCGAAGCTCCCACCACTACGAAAACAAGAAATACAATTTTATAGGCTAATTCTGATTGCTTCGTCTTTCCAAAAAGATAGGTCCAGCCTCGCATGCCATAGTATGACCAGGAAATCATAGTAGAAAATGCAAATAAGAATACTGCGATTGCTAACACATAGGGAAACCATGAAATTACTGATCCAAAGGCATCGGCAGTAAGTGCAACCCCTGTCACATCAGGAACTTCATGCATTCCGGTAAAAATCAACACTAAGGCCGTTAGTGTACAAACCACAACCGTATCAATAAAAGGCTCCATTAAACCCACAAATCCTTCTGAAGCCGGATTATGTGTTTTAGTAGCACTATGAGCGATCGCTGCTGACCCCACTCCTGCTTCATTGGAAAACGCAGCTCTCTGGAAACCGATAATTAACACTCCAATAAATCCACCTTTTAGAGCACTAGAATTTAATGCCCCATTATAAATAGCAGAAAAAGCAGGTCCAATATTACCAATATTAATACTAATGATAATTAAAGCGGCCAAAACATAGATAGCAGCCATAATAGGAACTACCTTTTCGGTTACTTTTGCGATGCTTTCAATACCCCCTATAATAACCACACCTACCAATAGCGATAAGCCAATTCCAAACCAAAAGCCACCACCTTCCAACACAGGAAATTGGGTAGCCATTATAGAAAAAGATTGATTCGACTGAAACATATTGCCAGCTCCGAAGCTAGCTCCCACACATAACACAGCAAAAACGGCCGCTAAAACTTTACCAAAGCCTTTTATATTGCGTTTTTCCAGACCATAGCGCAGATAATTCATAGGTCCTCCGAAAATTCTACCGTCAGCTTTTATTTCCCTGTATTTTACACCCAGTGTACATTCCACAAACTTGGAAGACATTCCGAGCAGACCAGCTAGTATCATCCAGAAAGTAGCTCCTGCACCGCCAATGGATACAGCCACTGCAACACCGGCAATATTTCCTAACCCTACCGTTGCAGAAACTGCAGTAGCTAAGGCTTGAAAATGTGTCACTTTACCTGGAGCATTTGGGTCACTAAACTTTCCTCTGGCCAAATCTATCGCATGTTTGAATCCACGCACATTGATAAAGCCTAACCTAAAAGTAAAAAATGTTGCCCCTAAAATGAGCCATACTACTATAAAGGGAATACTATTTTCACGAATATCCCCATTTGGATATAGAAGTGGTCTTTCTTTCTCAAATTTAATGCTGGCAAAGTATTGCGCTCCCTGCTCAATTAAATCTTTGGTATTGTTTGGACTAAAGATGACTTTTCCTTCTTCCACATTAAAATTTATTTCACCTGAGGCAGTAGCTTTGGCTCTTTCCTGCAATTCATCTGTGATAGTAATAAGTGCAATTTCATCTCCTTTTTTTACCTGCGCTCCATCTAGCACCAGCTTTTTTTCCAGAACAAATGTTTTATCGGTTTTAGCTGTCCAGTTCGGTGTTTTAATCATTTCCTGGTCTGTATAAACCACAGGATCATACAAGCCAATAGCAGCAAAAGGATCCCAGAATAGCACTTCACCCATAGCTGCTACGATAGGCTCAAAAACTTTATTAAAATTTTCTGTGATGGATTCAGCTTTAATTGTAATTGTCCGGCTTACTTCCCGGTTTTCAGCATCCGAAATGATGACCGTATAGGGTTTTCCCTCAATCAAACCAGCAGCATTAGATGCGGTTAAGGATGTATTCTGATCAGACCATTTGTATTGATAAGGTGGTGTTCCTCCCTCAACTTCCAAAGAAATTTGCCCATCATTGATAGTGGAAGAAGGGTTAGCAATTTCAACTTGAACAGAAAGAGAATCCCTAGATTGAAAGGGTGCTGATAGTATTGTTAAGGTTGGTAATGTGCAAATGAAGACAAGTAAAGTGAATTGTAAAATTCTGTTCATAGATAACCTGGATGTTAAGTAAAAACTCGATTTAATTACAGTTTAGAAGTCGTTAAGACTGTATAAAAACAACTGGGAGGCGAAAAGTGATCAATCATACCATGAAGCGGTATAAAAAAAGCCCTTAAAAATAAGAATGTTCAAAACTAGGATTTATATGTGGTCTATGCAATCAAAAGCAGCTTAGTTTTACCAAAATCAATCTCAATCTGAATACAAACCACTTATCTCAAGTGAAAATTTTTGGAGCTTTATTTCTATTTCATCTCTTAGGTAGAGAAAGAAGTCTTCTCAAACATTTATTACTATATTAATAGTAATATAATTGCAAAAATAGTTGTATTACTATTTTTATAGTTATATACTTGTGCCATGATAGAATTAACGAAAGCAGAGGAGCAATTAATGCAACATCTATGGAAGCTTAAAAAAGCTTACTTAAAAGATATAGATGAAGCTTACGAAGTGCCCAAGCCTGCCTATACTACCATCAGCACAGTAGTAAATGTATTGGTGAAGAAAGGTTTTATAGGTTTTGATTTACACGGTAAATCTAAACATTATTTTCCAATTGTGTCGAAAGAGGAATACTCCAATCACTCAATGAAAGGATTGATCAGTAGTTTTTTCAATAATTCTTATAAGCAATTTGCCTCCTTCTTCACCTCCCGTAAAGATCTGTCGGTTGCAGAGCTCAAAGAAATAAGAAAAATGATTGATGATGAAATTAAAAAGAAAAACCAATGAATGATTTATTAATGTATTTGCTTAAAGTAATTGCCATTCAAGGCATTTTGTATTGTATTTATGTTTTGGTTTTTCATAAAAGCGGGCATCATGCTTTCAACAGAGGCTTAATAGTTTCAGTCTTAGTTCTTAGCTTCATACTACCCTTATTGTCATTTCCTGGCTTGGAAGCAGCTGAAGCAATAGCGGAAACTGATACTCCTATTTGGCACGAAATAGCTGAATTCACCAGCACAAATAACGTAGAGCTTATACCAGTAGCTCGGTTAGAGCAGACTTTTTCATTTAGCTTGATCATAATACCCATGGTTCTGCTAAGCTTGTTGCTTGTTGTAAAAATGATCTATAGTCATTTTCAACTAGTTCGACTAATGAAGCAATCTGAATCTATTATTAAGAATAATAGGCCCATTTATCTCAGCAAAACAGAGCATCCATTCAGTTACTTCAAATTCATTTTCATTCCGGAAAATCTAATTAACACTCCTTCTTTTGACACAATTTTGGAACATGAATTAGCCCATGTCCGAAAATGGCATTCATTAGATAGAATCTTTCTGGAAATACTTATAGGCCTTGTTTGGTTTAATCCTTTCCATTACCTCTTTAAAAACCGATTAATAGAAATACATGAATTTCAGGCGGATGAGGAAGCAATCTCGATCAAAAAAGACCCGATTGCCTACCAGGAAATTCTTTATGAGCAGTCGCAGACACAAAACGCTATGGCTGCAGCCAATTATTTCAAATTAAAAACTATAAAAACCCGAATTAAAATGATTAACAAGCACAAAAAACACTCAAAATGGTATTATTTATTAATATTGCCTGCACTTGCGCTCCTTGCTTTCTCTTTTTCAAATAAAAAAAGTAGTATTTCTGTAAGTCCTTTACCCTCCGATGTAACAGACCTATTCGAAAACGTAATGAATGAGCAGGATGATTTTACACCCTCCATTTTTCCGCTTCAGGATGCGAAAGGTGTTAAACTCACTACAGGTGTAGGGACATATATTCACCCTGTCATCAAAGTGGAAAGAATGCACAACGGTATCGATTTAAAAACTTATTCAGGAAATGCGATTTTGGCTACTGCGAATGGAATTGTGATAGAAGCTAGCATATCTTACGGAGGTTATGGAAAAAAGATAACTATTGACCACAACGGTATTTATCAAACTTTTTATGGTCACCTATCAGAACTTAAGATAAAAAAGGGAGATATAGTTAAAAGAGGAGATATTATTGGTGCTGCAGGAACAACTGGTGCCGCAGTCGAACCACATTTGCATTATGAAGTAAGGAATGCTAACCTTCAAACTCAAGACCCTATAGATTTTATTAAAAATTATGATTTTAAAAATAGTAAAAGGACGACTGACTCTAATAACCTTCAACTTGGCAATCCTGATGAAAAATTAAAAGTAGTGATTGACGCAGGCCATGGAGGAAAGGATGCTGGAACCACCATTTCAGGTATTGTCGAGAAGGAAATCGTAATAAAAGTCGCTCAAGCGGTTGCGGAAAGTTTCGAAAATTCCAATGAAGTTGAAATCATTTTAACACGTAGCAATGACGAGTTTATTTCGTTAAATGACAGAGCAAGGAAGTCAAAAGATGCTGATTTACTGATTTCTATCCATGTAGATGCAACTCCTATTAACGAAAATGCCAGCAATTTTATGTCGGCAACTTACTACCATGGAAATGAGCATTCTGAAAATTCTAAAAAACTAACGGAATTGATCGGAAGAGAATTTCTGAATTTAAATCCAAGCTTTAAAGCGGGAATAACTGCTGGCTTTATTGTATTAAAAGATGCTGATTGTCCAGCAGTTTCTTTAAGTATCGGGAACATTTCTAATGAAGTATCTCGAAATTACATGAGTTCCAAGGAAGGTATGAAAGAGATTGCTCAGAAATTGTCAGACGTAATACAATTGTCCAGATAATATAAATGTAGAAATAGAGCTGAATGTATCGGTCTCCGAAACTTTCTCACTAAATTTCGTTACATTTCAACATGGATTTAAAATTTGCAGTATTAATAGATGGTGATAATATTCCTTCCGGCCATGTAAAAGAAATGATGGAAGAAATAGCCAAATATGGTAACCCCACTATTAAAAGGATTTATGGTGACTGGACAAAACCACATCTCTCCAAGTGGAAAAACCTATTGCTTGAAAATGCCATTACCCCTATTCAGCAATACGGATATACCACTGGCAAAAATGCCACAGATTCAGCCATGATCATTGATGCAATGGATATACTCTATTCAGAAAAGGTAGATGGATTTTGCCTCGTTTCCAGTGATAGTGATTTTACAAGACTAGCCACCCGATTGAGAGAAGCTGGTATGCAGGTAATCGGTATTGGAGAGAAAAAGACGCCCGAACCTTTTATAGTGGCTTGCGATAAGTTTATTTACGTAGAAATTCTTAAGAAGCAAACAGAAGAGCTCGCTGATGATGAAAGCAAGGCACCCAAAACCAGCGTAGATAAAGTGACGCCAAAGGTGGTGCAAATGATAGCTTCCACCATTTCTGATGTAGCAGATGATGATGGATGGGCATTTTTAGGCGATGTGGGTAGTTTAATACAAAAAAAGCAGCCTAACTTCGATGCCCGAAATTTTGGCTTTCAGAAACTAACACCTCTTATCAAATCAATCAAAAGCTTTGAAATAGAACAAAGGGAAACCTCTAAAAGTAAAATAAGGTTGATTTATGTGAGGAATAAAAATCAGAAATAAGCAAAATCTCATTAAATTCCCTCTTTAGTATTTCCAATAATCATTTATTAGCATGCGCATTTACTTAATCTTCGTACTACTTTGTATGTCAACCTTAATATATTCTCAATCTAACAAAAAAGAGCAGGCCATCATTAGTTCCATCAATAAGCATAATGAATACTACACTGAATTCTTAAAAAAGCTGGTAAACACTAACAGCGGAACCATGAATTTTGAAGGAGTAAAAAAAGTGGGGACGATGTTGAAAAAAGAATTTGAGGCTTTGGGTATGGAAACACAGCTGACTGATGGCAGTGCATATAAGCGAGCAGGGCACCTGATTGCCCAAACCAAAGGCAACAAAGGACCTAAACTATTGCTAATTGGCCACTTAGATACGGTTTTTGAGCCGGATAGCCCTTTTCAATCCTATAAAATGCTGAACGATTCCATTATGCAAGGCCCGGGTGTGGCGGATATGAAAGGCGGAGACGTAATTATCCTTTTGGCATTGAAAGGCTTAAAAGATGCCGGAGTATTAGATAAAATGCAGGTTAAAGTGGTGATGACAGGCGATGAAGAAAAGAGCGGAAAACCTTTAGAGCTTTCTAAAAAGGATTTGATAGATGCCGCCAAGTGGGCCGACATAGCGCTTGCTTTTGAAAATGCAGATGGTGACCCAAAAACGATTGTCACTTCCAGGAGAGGTTCGGCAGGATGGTTATTAACAGTGAAAGGCAATGCAGCTCACTCCTCTCAAATTTTTAGTGAAAAAGTAGGCGTAGGAGCTATATATGAGGCCTCAAGAATTCTCAATGATTTTTATCAACAGCTCCGATCGGAAGAAAACCTCACCTTTAATCCTGGAGTGATTATAGGGGGCACCAGTTCGGAGTATAATGCTGGTCCAAGTGGTGGTACTGCCTATGGAAAAAGTAATGTAGTAGCGCAAGAAGTTACGGTAAATGGTGATATCAGGGCGGTATCCTTAGAACAACTGAAAATAGTTAAAAATGTGATGCAGCAAATCATCAAGGAAAATTATCCTGGTACTTCAGCAGAACTGATTTTCGATCCGGGAGGCTACCCTCCTCTTGCAGCCACCGATGGCAATGCAACTCTACTCAAATATTATAATAAGGTGAGCGAAGATTTAGGTTATGGCCCAGTGACTGCAGTAGATCCACTAAATGCAGGAGCGGCAGATGTATCTTTTACGTCTGGTTATGTGGATATGGCTATCGATGGCATGGGCTTGAGCGGTGCTGATGATCACACCATCAATGAAACTGGTGATTTAAGCATGATTTCTGTACAAGCGAAACGAGCAGCTATTTTGATGTATAGGCTGATGGAGGGGAAGGGATTGTAGTATAGTTTGAAAGCAGAGAGATTTACCTGCTGCTGACCTCCACGTTTTCACTAATAGCTAGCATATTTAGTAGTCGTTACCGTGATACTTTTAAATTTTATATCCGGATGTTAGTCTTACGACTGAATTTCGCAAAGCATTATTAGATTCAAAATCATCGTATTTCAGAGTTCTGAAAAAACCATAATCATAAGTGGGCTGAATATGATATGACTTCACTTCCAAACCAATACCAGCATTTAGTCCATAATCAATTTTATTATTAAAATCTCCTTGTAAAGTAGAAGACTTCACATACTCCATTTAAAAAAAATATTACTTCCTCCTTTTATACAATCTGATTCCAATGATAAGGCCTAAAGTCACTATTATGAAAGGCCAAATGTTGATGATTAAAACGAAAAACCAGATTAAATTTTCCCAACCATTTCTAAAACCATTTTCTAATTTATTGCCAAATTCTGACTCTTCCGGTAGGTTCTCATAGAAAGTTATATTTAAAGTAGCCAAGGAAACCCTGCTTTCCAAATATTTGAGTCGACCTTCCACAGATTCAATATCTGACCGCAATTCAGCTATTTGTTTTTCAATCTCCAAAATTTCAGATACAGTATTTGCCTGTTTAAGTAAACCCAAAAACCGGTTTTCAAGCTCTTTTTTGGTTTTTAGCCTGGCTGAAATATCCACAAACTCTTCTGTTACATCTTTAACATGTATTTCCTTACTTTCAAACCTATCTACGCCTTCAGTAGCATCATTCAACAACTTGTTAAAATTATCAGCTGGTACCCGAATCGTCAATGAATTGCTTTTTCGGCCTGATGAGGTATATTCCATGTCTGATGATACATAGGCTCCATGTTTATTTACAGCCTTAATTATAATTTTTCGTGTAAAAACCAGATCATCAGTTTCAAAAGCTACATGTCCCTCTTTAATTAATTTGCGATCACCTATCTCCTCAGTTTCCTGCTCAGCTTTTTGTGCATCAGGTGCCTCGCTTGCCATTTTCCTGGCAACCTCTCTGGAGTTCTCAGAGCAAGACAGCAAGGACAATAAAAGTATAAAACCTGATAATTTTCCCATTATTTTCATCATAACTTTATTTTATGTTGAAGCAGTCGCTCAATGGCAACCTACTAGTGAATAACTGCTTGATTTAATTTTCCATTGAGGTTGCCATACATACAAATGGAATGACCGCAGAAGGTGTCTCCATTAATAAACCATACTTCAAAATCTCCATCCCCATCAAAACTTAGGCTTTGTAGTTGAACCATCTCCCAAAATTCTTCTTTGGTTAAAGGCTTTTCCTCTTCTTGTAACCAACTTTCATTCTTAAGGTGGAAAAGGTCTTCAACAATCATATTTTTAAATTTTTCATTCCATTCCTACTCATTATCTAAGAGCTGTATGGCCTGACTCCAATTTGGCCGGTCTATTTTCTTCGACATTTAAATGTAATCCAATCTCAAGATTTTGCCATTTAACCCGGGCCTCATACCAATTAAGACTTCCATCAAATATTAAACTACCAAAACAAGTGCTTTGGAAAATCACAGGTTTCAGCCTCCTCTGATAAATTTGCAGAAGTTGTGAATGGTCAGCTTCTGTTTTAAATATCGTCAACATATTGATACATTTTTGCCCTGGAAATGACACTACCTCTCCGATGAACTCAACAATTGTTAATGGCGCTAATCCTACTGGCAAATAATCAAAATCTTGCATAGTCGTGATTACAGCAAGTTCCTCCTCCCTGAGTGTCTCCCCATTTTTGATAAAGGCACATAAATTAAACTTCAATATACATTCATTTTTAAATGAGCTTTTCACAGCACCCCTCTCATCAATTAATCCAATGAAAGTTTCAACCTTTGAGGAATTACAATTTGAGTTCATTACATCTCTATTACAATTTTTAGTGTATTCATTTTGCAGTTAGCAAAATAAAACCATCGTCTAATAATGCCTAAGATTTAATTGCTAAAAAACGAAAAATACCTACAAACAGTGAGATGTTTATAATGAAAAATAGTGAGAGGGAAGGATGCCTTTTCATTTCATGGTAATTTTTTATGGATCACCATTTAAGCACCAAAAAAGGTATTAACCAAATTATAAAAATGAAATATATGCTTTAGAATTCTATATTTCTACTAAAATTAACTTTTACAATACTAAAAAATGGTATACCCTACTGTTGCAGAAATGCTTTGATAGGTGGCTTTGTTATTAAAGTGATAGGCTTGTGAGAGATCTCTTTTACCTTGATAACGTACCTCAAAATGAAGTCTTTCAGCAAAAGTATATCCAAATGACAATGCTAAATTAAGGCTATTTAGTAAGTCATAGGTTAAGAATACTGATTCATCTGATCGAGTAAAAAGCACCGCTGAATTCAAGCTGTTGCTGTAAACACCCCCACCAGTAAAAAATATTTTTGATTTCTTCCCTACAAAAATACTGTACTTTAGACCTTACAGAAATTCTAACGATTTATAATCCACTTTGGAATTAACAGTACCATCACCACCTATATTAATATTGTAATAACTTTTTTCAAATTGAAAATTTTGAAAACTCGGTTCTGCAACAATACTCCATTTGTTTTTATTGAAAGGCAGATGATAATCAAATGCTAATCCAATTCTCAATGTTTTCTTATTTTCAAAATTTGTCTGCAGTATACTTGTTTGATCATTCTTAAAGTAGATGGAAGCATTATTTAAACCAACATTAAATGTAACGCTAAGATCAGAACCTGTTTTTTTCGCTTGGTATATTTGATTAGCTGCATTTACACTATTATGATAGCGGATAAAGACCTTTATCAAACTCGGAGCAGAATAGCGTACATTAGCTAAATTTTCCCATGTAATAGCCTCACAAACCAAATTGTTAAGCAGCTGAACCTTGTAGGTTTCATTTACTCCAAAACGTCTATCTGCTTGATAATAAGTGATATATACTAATTGCTCAATCGATTGATCTTCTACCCTGAAGAAATACCTGGTAAGGTTATCACTTTGATACTCAAATAAATCAGCTTTACCCTCCAGTAGCACCTTCAAAAATAAACGCTCGTCCTCGAATACAGGTAATCTGTTGGTACTCCATTGATCGAGGTTGTCTGAGGATTTATCAATTTGCACATCTGCTCTGATATATTTTAGTTCTTTACCAAAGCCAAAAGCCTGTACTTCATCTATCCCTAAAACTTGCTCATTAGCAGCTTCATTGCTCTTAAAAACAAAGCTTTCCGGGTTGTTTTTCCACTCAACGTTTTTAATAAAACCCACAATGGAGTCCTCTGCATTATTAATGTAATAGCCTGGCTCAAATACAATCTGTGCGGAGCTTTTAATGCTGATAAATGCAATTAGTACTAAGAGTAAGGTTTTCTTCATCGAGCTCTAAAATAAATTAATTAAAATTAGAAGGATGAAAAATAGAGAATTTATATGATTGTTGGCTGAATGGAGCTTTTTTTTTTAATAATTTCATTCATTTTGAGTTTATCCCTTTTTAAGAAAACTAATCCAAACATCATCTATTCAATTACTAATTTTTCATTTGCAGCCATCTGTTCTGAATATTCAGTCAGTTCTAAATGGGTTTTACTTCCATCTATATTGGTGTAGTCTAATTTTACAAAACCATATTTAGGATTAAAATAGGCAGTTAGCGCTGTTTCACCAATGCGGCTGATTGCTTTTGACTCAATAACAAAACAATCGATAGCACCCAAGTTCGTCTCCAATTTCATTTCATCAGTTATGCGATACTCGTATTTACTTTCAATGTTACCTTCCCAAACTTTCCATCTATCATCTCCATGATGGCTGCCAATTATAAGTTCCCAGCTCCCTTCAGTTCCTACTTTGTATGGTGCTTTTATATAGGGAAAAGGATTTAGTTCTAGTATCTTAAAATAATTCTGCCGAATGGGATGTATCCAAACATTACCTTCATTTTCAATTGCTCCTGACATCGAAAAGCTGTTTGTTTGACCGCTTCGGTAGCTTAATGCAGATTGATTATAATCAGGATAATATTTTGCCATTGGATTTCCATACATCACCCCAATATGTATCGTTTTTATTGTGGATGAATCAGCGTCTTTACTATCTGTAAACTGCCAGCTTTCACCATCCTCATGGATGTTGAAGTATCTTTTTTCACCATCCGGTGTAATATGTTCAAAGCTATAGGTAAAACTGCTGCCTACTTTATAAATTTCGTTGTTTTGGTTATATTTATTTTCATCTACCACACTGGAATCAAATTCTTCCACCAATATTCCATCATTATCTGTAACTAACTCATAATTCTTAGTATTTTCAGGGTTCGATTGGCAAGCTCCCGATGCAATGCTTACTGCTAAAATTAAACTGCTTATTGATTTCATAAAGTTATCGCAAAAATAGTATAGCATCCAAGTTACATTATTTTTGATCTTTCCCAATAAAATACTTTTCCAAGGTATTCTGATTTAGCCATTTAATTATTTATAGGATTTACTAAAATCATTGCTGCAGAATACAGGATAAAGTCCGTAGCACAAATTAAAAGTACTAATTGCAGATGTAAATATGGTCTAACAGAATTAATGTTGTAAGACTTCATCGCTGCTTACCTGTTCAACTCATTTAAAATTAACTCGGTCATTTCAAATCGGGGGAAGTCGCCAGTATTATTTAGCAATATGATTGTAATACCCAAATCAGGCTGTTTGACAAACATGGAATAAAAACCAAAATCAGTTCCAGGGTGGTACTGTATCTCATGCTTTTTGGAGGACGAAAACATGTATCGGTCAATCATCCAACCATATCCGTAGTAAGCGTCCCAGTCGGTATACTCAGCTTGGGGCGCCAATAATTTTTCAATTTTTGAGTGAGGAAGAAGCTGATCAGCATTTAGTGCATTACTCCATTGAAGCAAGTCAGCAGTGGTAGAGGTAATTCCCCCGGCCCCTCCCACATTTTGCACATGGTAGTTTATTTCAGGTTTGCCATATATAAAAGCGGTAACAAGCGCACTTGTATCAAGACTCGATCCAAAATATGTATCTTTCATATTTAGGGGTTGGAAGATATAGTTGTGCAAGACTTCCTTGAACTCTTGACCGATGATTTTCTCTGCAATTAAACTTAAAAGAACAAAATTTGAGTTCGAGTATTCGAATTTACTTCCCGCTTCAAATGTTAATGCATCACTGCAAAAAAGCTCTACGACTTCCTCAATGGAATATTTATTCGTTAAGATGTTTGGTAAATAGGTGTTATTGGATAAAAAATTAGGGATGCCTGATTGGTGACTAAGTAATTGGCTGATAGTAACTTTTCCATTTGCATAATCGGGTAAATGCTCTCCGATTGCATCATTATAACTCAACTTATTTTCATTTTCGAGTTGGGCAATTATCATTGAAGTAAAGGTTTTACTTAAAGAACCAATTCTGAACTGAGAATTTGCTTTATTATTGGTCAGTGCATTGTTATAACTATTCTGGAAAATCATTTGGTTTTCATAAGCAACTAAAGCATTTCCATTAAACAGATTTCTCCGATTATAGAAAGCTAGAATAGAATCAATTCTAATTCTTTTATCTTTTGGTAGTTTATAAAGTTCTTCTTCCACCTCTTCTTTAAAATCATTTGCCTTATTTTTCTCTTCTAGTTGTTTAGCAATTTCACTAAAATCATTTGTCGGTAGAATAATGTTATAGTCTTGCCAGAATTTAGCATCGTAAATAGAATTTTGCTTTTCAATGATTTTTTCCTTCCCTAATACCTCCTCATTTGAAAAACGTGAAACACTATCGGTTTGAATGGCTGTTACTACATAATCTACCCGGGTATCTGCAGTAAAATTATAATGCGCCCTATCGCTTTTCAAAGTCATGGTTTCATCAATACCTATATTATTCAAGTAGTATCTATCTTTAATTTTTTTATACGAAACTGTAATATTTTCCCTATTCACCGTAATATTAACCCCTGCAATTTTCATCATTGCCCTTGTTGCTATATCTCCATATTTGTGATATGCGATACCTTTGGAACTTAAACCATAATTGAAATAGACGAAAGCAAAGGAAGTCTTGTCAATCAGCATATAGCCTTTGTACCCAGCTGTTTTTATATTCTTCTGATCAAAAGAAATTTTATACACCTCTTTGCCATCAATTACTTCAGAACTTTCAATTTCAAAAGTATGGTTCTTCAGACCCTTTCTATTCAATAAATCTATCTCATCTAAATTATTTACAATATCGAAACCATATATATCAGTCGGTTTTAAACCTATATAGATTCCTTCAAGGGTCTTTTCATCCGTAATGGCACGCATTTTTTCTAACCTCAATTGTTGATCCGACTGATCTGTTTTAGTCTGGTAGATATCGAACACAGCTTCAGATAAGTGGATATAACTATTATCTTTCTGAGTAGCAACCCTGTAAAATCCCTTGGAACTATATGGTTGAGAAAAATAATTAATGGGTATTTTTTCTATGGCTTTATTTATGATGGACTCTACAGTATACGCTGTAATTACTACTTCGCTTAGTGTAATCAGATCCTCCTTTAAGAAAATCTCCAACGGGCTTTCAATTGATGATAAGCTAATGGTTTGTGTTTTGTATCCAATAAATGACACCACTAAACTATCATGGCTATTCCTTTGTGGAATGAGGATTTTAAAATCTCCATTTTGGTTACTCATGGTACCAAAGTAATTTTCCTTCAGAAAAACATTAGCATAGGGCAATGCTTCTTTCGTTTTCCAGTCTTTTACTACACCTTCAATGAGTATTTGTTGACCATAGCTTACTACCGATAATATGAAATAGAATAAGATTGTAGTAAGAATTCTTTGCATTGTTTTTTAATTTATTAGATTCAAATAATCACTGAGCACGTAATATAACCTCCAGTCTCTTCCCAACAATAAAACCCAAGTGTAATACCCAATATTATCCTGATACACTTACTTATTTTGAATTTTGGTTTTCTTACTTAATTTCTGTAGAATAGAACTAATGACTTCTCGAGATCTTTGTAAATGCTCAAGTTCTTGAGGTTGAAATTTGGTTTCTAATATTAAAATAGTCTGACCATATGGGATTTGCTCACTATTTTTATTCTCAAAATCCCTAATCGAAATTTTGAGGTCAGGAAAAAATGAGGCTATAACGGTAATATCCTCTAGGGGCAAGAGTTGCATAATTTTAGGATCAGCAGGCTCAACTTTCAATTTCTCACTTGAACTGAAAATTCTTTTCCAAAGAGAGTTTTTGCAAATTGAAAATCTCCATTTCTGTGCTAATTCAATCGGAGAAATAATCGTCATACAATGCCCAACACGAAAAGAAGAACCAATACTGGCTGATTTATTGAAATTATTCCTGTAGTAAATGTCGAAGCCTTGAAAGTTTTCAGTGGCTGAATATTCCTCTATTTTCCCATAGAAATAATTTCTTTCACCGCTAAGATCCTTTAAATTATACTCTCTAACAAAAGCCTTCCAATTCTGATCGATTTTTTTCCAATTCAATATTTTCTATTTTTAGTTAAAGCTAGCAATGAAAGCATTTTTTCCTTTAAATAGCTTCTGCTAAGCTTCATTAGTCAAACCCTGAGTTCTGTTTTAATCTTTAGTGACAGGCTCCTCCTCCAAATCCAACACCATCGAATGAACCTCTACATCAAACCAATCACTGAACATTTTAAAAGTCATTTTCTTCGGCCACAAACTCTTATTAGCACACCAATCATTCAATTCATTGGTAAAAAGGTCTTTGAAATATCTCTTTATCCACTTCTTAATATCCTCGTTGCTTGCCATTTCTCTTATCAGGTAGATGTTGTTCTCATCTAATTCATGCATTGGCTCTTCAGCTGAATAAATCTCATTATGCCAATTGAAGAAAGGAGTTTTAGGTTTCACGACAATAGCATTCCTATTGATGGGTTCGTAATAGTATTCAAGTGGTTCCATTCTGAAGTGTTTTGTTTTCAACTTTAAATTAAGAAATCTAATCTACTTTAAATGTATGTATTTTGGTTTTCTGCAGCGTTCTGCGAGTCGCAAAACAAGGTAAAAGAAGTAATTATACAAGCTCTAATCATTTCAAAAACCTCTCAGATTTGTCTCTGTAATTTTATAAATTTGAGTAAACTTTTCCACTCCAATGAAGATACTTCACACGGCCGATTGGCACATAGGCAAAAAACTAAACATTTTCTTTAAACAATAAGCTGCCGTTATTCGAGAGTCTGTAATGTTTGATGTATAATATTATCACGATATTCGACCTGAAATTCATTTGATTCAAAAAAAGTCTGCAAATAGTTCTTCTCACCTTTCCATACTTTCAATCCAAATATTGTTTCAGAGTTAACAGGACCATATTTCTGTATTAGATAATTTTGAATTTCTTCAGAGACTCTTTCCAATTTACCTCCATCATTTTTGAAGATCCACCTTATTTTATACAGTTCATTCTTGTAGAAAAATAAAGTTGTTTTAATTGCAGCGATTTTATTGATTTGATTTAATGTACTTCCCTGATACAAACCTTCTCTTATTCCAATTTTAATATTTTTCTCTAAACTAGTTTTCAACCACTCATATTTTTGATAAAGAGATTCTTCACCTGTAAGAAAATATACACTTTCAGTATAATCATCTATATCTGTATTTAGTCGAATTTCATTGATTGGTTCTGTATCAATTTTTGACTGTGAATATTATTGTAAGCCAAAAAACAAAAACAAAATTATTGTAAGAGATTTCATAAATTTTCAGTTTGCGGCAATTATAATTAGATAACAATTTACAAATATCTGTATCAGAATTTATTACATATTAAAATAAAAATTTACCGCATTGTATAGCTATCTTTATTGTAAAACCTGTCAACTTATTTCAGGACACCATACCACAAATCAGAGCGTATTTGCTTAGCAAGTTATGGATATAATCCCCTACTAGTAACCCTGGCTTGTGGCACCTTTACTGGCACCCACTGAAAGAAGCATCTGAGCATACCAGCAGCAACCTTTATTTCATTTCAAAAACCTCTCAGATTTGTCTTTGTAATTTTTTAAGTTTGAGTAAATTTTTCTACTCCTATGAGAATACTCCACACGGCCGATTGGCATATAGGTAAAAAACTGCATAAACATGAGCTTGCTCCGGATTTCGATCTTTTTATTCAGTGGCTTTGCACAACGATTTCTAATCGCTCAGTGGAGCTTCTATTAGTGAGCGGTGATATTTTCGACCTAGCCAATCCGTCCTCTGAGGCAAGAAAGCAATATTATAGGTCTTTAATGCAGCTTCGGAAACTGGATTGCAAAATCATTCTCACTGGTGGCAATCATGACTCACCTGCTATGCTCAATGCACCGGGAGAAATATTAAAAGAATTAGATATGCATGTAATCGGAGGATTACCTGAAGAACTGGCTGACACCCTGATTCCCCTTAAGAATCAAAAAGGGAATATAGAAATGGTAATTGCTGCCATTCCGTTCCTGCGCGATGCCGACCTGCGCATTGCCTCAGAAAGCGAAACTTATGCAGAACGTGTGGAAGCGGTCCAAAAAGGGATTGAAAATACTTTTAAACAAGTGGCTGAAATCTGCAAGGCCCAATATCCTGAGACCCCAGCTTTAGCCATGGGCCACCTTTTTGCAGCAGGTATGTCCACCTCCGAGAGTGAGCGAGACATTCAAATTGGTAATTTAGCTGCATTCGAGGCCAAGCAATTTGGGGATTATTTCAAGTATATTGCTCTGGGTCACATACACAAACCTCAGCAGGTAAAGGCCCTAGTACCTACTTTCTACAGCGGCTCTCCTATCCCACTCTCATTTAGTGAATATACAGATAAAAAAAGAGTGCTTTTTATAGATACCGAGTCTGGTTATGAGCCGGAAAGCATTGCCATCCCTTCTTTCCGACAGCTTCTGAAGATCTCGGGCACTTTGGAAACGCTTGAACTTAAACTAAATCAGCTGGAAAAGGTGGGCGACTTAGATACTCTCATTGAATTAATTCTGACGGAAGAAAACTATGACGCCAACAAAATTTTAGGCTTCGATCAGCTTGTAACGGAATTTAACAAACCTGGCTTTGAAATAGTGAAGCACCGGACCGATTTTACCCACAAAGTGCAAGGCGCTTCGGTTTTATATGATCAGCATACGCAACTTCAGGATTTAAAACCCAAAGATGTTTTTACGGAACTGATTGCAAAGCATGACTATGATGATGCTACCCGAGAGGAGATTTTGGCTGCTTTTGATGAATTGTTAGAAGAAACACAACACGATGACAAAACAGCGAGCAATTAATTTATGAAAATTCTCAAAATAGCTTTTCAGAACATCAATTCTTTAAGAGGAAGTCATGAAATTGACTTTTCAAAATCCCCTTTCACCACCGGTTCCTTATTTGCCATCACAGGCCCCACCGGGAGTGGGAAGAGCACCATACTAGATGTCATTTCTCTTGCACTTTTTAATCATGTTCCACGAATTGGGAAAATAACTAAGAAGGAAATTATGGAGAAGGGTGCGCTGCTCACCCGCAACCAAAAGGAGGCTTTTGCTTCTGTCAGTTATGCATGCGCAGAGGGTAATTTCACTTCTAAATGGAGTATTGCCATCAATAGAAATAACAACCTGAACGATTACGAAATGGAAATATGCCATTTTGATTCGGGTGAGTTGCTGGATTGCAAAAAATCTGAAGTCCCCTCCAGAAACGAGGAGTTAATAGGCCTGAATTATAATCAATTTATCAAGTCAGTCGTACTAGCGCAGGGTGAATTTGCACAGTTTCTAAAAGCAAAAAAGGACGAGCGAGGTGAGTTATTAGAGAAAATCACAGGCACTGGTATTTACAGGAATTTGGGCATTCGAGCTTATGATAAGTTTAGGGAGGTAAACCGAGAGATTAAAACGCGGAGAGATAACATCCTATTTCTTCAGGAAAATTTACTGGAAGCAGATGTTAAATCTGTGAAAAAAGCAGAATTGGCAGAAAAGGAAGCTGCATATGCCCCTATCGAGGCGAAATTGAAGTCTCTGGAAGGACAAATTGAGCTGAAAGGGCAAATCCGGCAGCAAAAAGAAGAAGTTGAGCAATTGCAGGCTAAGAAACTTCAGGAAGATGAGCACTTACAAGTTTTCAACGATACGCATGGCGGTGCTATTTCAGCGCATGAGAAGGTACAAAACCATGCAGATGAACTCCGGAATTGGAGCAGACAGCAGGAGGAAATAGAACAAGTGAAAAGTGAGTTTCAAAAAATTTCACAAGAGATATATGCTAATAAATCCACACAAACAGAATCCTTAAAAAAGGTAGCTGAATTTACCCAACAGGAAATAACAGCTGAAAATATTGAATCTGCCTTGTATGATTTCAGTCAGAGAATAAACGCTTTGCAACAGCAGCGAACTGAAAAGGGTGTAGACTATAAAAATCTTAAAGCACAATTGAGCAGAGAATTACAGGAGATCAGTTTCCTGACTAATGACAAAAACCCCGAAGAAGACCTTAAGCAATTAAAGAATTTACAGCTAACCTTAGCAGAAGAGGTGAATAAATACAGTCAAAATTTATCCACTGTTGATCTCCAAAATATTTCGCAAGAAAAAACACGCTTAAGTAGGGATTTAGAAGCTGTTTTTGGAGCCCGACAATTGGCTGAGCAAATGAAGAGGCTGGAAAAAGAACAGCAAGAGTTGTTGCAGGAAGAGCAGGAATTAAACGAGCAGTCAAAATCATTACCACAAAGCATCTCAGTATTTCAAAGCAAGCAGGAAGCCTTGAAAGAAAAGTTGCAGAGATTGCAAACTGAAAAGGAAAACAAAGAATTACGTGCTAGTTTAGAAGAGCACAGAGCAAAACTTAAAGACGGTGAGCCCTGTCCACTTTGCGGTGCGTTGCATCACCCTTTTGCAAAAGACCAACCGGAAGACTCCTCCCAGCTACCTGCATTCATCCAATCCGCTGCACAAGAATTGGAAGCTGTCCAAAAGCAATTGACAGAAGCAGAAAGTCAGCAAAAACTAAATAAGCAAAGAGTTGAGAAATTGTTGGCTATTAAAAAGCAGCAAGCATCAGAAGTAGAGCGAATTCAGCAGCAGTTTATCAGCAATTACAAACAATTTACGCCACAACGGGAAACCGGAGAATGGGAGGCATTTATCCAAGAGA
The DNA here is from genome assembly GCA_963803685.1 of uncultured Cytophagales bacterium. GTDB lineage: Bacteria > Bacteroidota > Bacteroidia > Cytophagales > Cyclobacteriaceae > Marivirga. Next base: position 2,592,055 of record CAWDNW010000001.1, on the reverse strand, counting down.
TTAAAGTCCAATTGCAACACATGGAAGCCTACGAAAAAGTGAAACTACAATTGAAATCAGTTAACAATGCGCTACCTATTCAGAAGCAGTTGATCGATGTAGTAGAAGAGGGTAAATCTTTAAAGCAGGCTATTACGGAATTGTATACGGGGAATGACATCTTCAAGGACACTAATCGACTGCAGCAAAATTGGACAGCATTACAACAGGAAGCAAAATCATTAAATGCACAGCAGAGTGATTTGACAAGTAAAGCGAAAACTGTAGAAAAATCATTTCAGCAATTGGAAAATGTGCTGACTAAAGTCCTTACAGATGTTGGATTTGCTTCCATTTCTGAAGCCCGCCAAGCACTGCTCCCCGATGCTGAATATAATAGCTTGCGAGAAGAGAGGGAGCAAATCAACAGAATGATAGCCCAATATGAAAGTGCTCTCGATGTATTGACAAAGAAACTTAAACTGCTGCATGAAAAAGATGTGAAGGAACCAGTAGAAGAGTTAAGCGTACTTCTACAAAGCAAAAAGGAAAATGCAGCTCAATTAAGACAGGCATGCGAGAATCTAAGGCGATCTCTTAAAAATGATGACGATAAACGCTCACAAATAGAAAGCATCAAAAGTGAAATTGCAGATAAAGAAAAGAAAACCAAGCGTTGGAGATTATTAAATGAGCTAATTGGTGATGCAACAGGCAAAAAATTCAATGATTTCGCACAGGATCTAAGTTTATCGCAACTCCTGGTGCTAGCGAATACCCGATTAAAAGACTTGAGCGACCGCTACCGAATTGATAAGCCCGCAGAGGCCGAGGACGACAGCCTGGTAGCAATTGACGAGCACATGGGCGGACAACGGAGATCTGTCAAAACCCTTTCCGGTGGAGAGACTTTCCTGTTGAGCTTGTCTCTCGCATTAGCTTTATCGGATATGGCATCCCGCAATATAGAAATCAACAGTCTTTTTATAGATGAAGGATTCGGTACCCTGGATCCGGAAACGCTTGATCAAACCTTGGACACTTTAGAAAAATTGCAGGCAGAGTCTTCCAAAACCATCGGCATCATCAGCCATGTGGATTCTTTGAAAGAACGTATTGCCACCCAAATACAATTGAAAAGACATGGACAGGGATATAGCACGCTTGAGATTATTTAGGATTATTAGGTTCAAAGGTTCGTGAGACACGAACCTTGGCCTAGATTGTGAGACAATAGCTCTCTAGTAAATAAAAACTTATAGTAAAACCTCGTGCAGATGCTATTCTGGTAGCTACATTTATTATGATAAGATTGAAGTTTTGTTGAAACGACATTTCATTGTTGCTGCAGCACGTTAAGAACTAACAGCGATGCAAGCATAATATCATCCCTACGGGATTTTTGAAATAATTAAACCATTATTTCTACCAAAATATCGTCCTGCCGGGACTTGTTTAGCAAAAATAAGTAAGACACAAACCTTGGCTTAAGAGGATAAAATATGAGTGCCTGAGACATGAACCTCGACTTTTTGTTATATAAAACTTATAGAAAAACCTCGTAGAGGTGATATTTCGGTAGCTACATTTATTATGAAAAGATGAAGTCCCGTAGGGACGACATTTCATTATTGATACAGCATGCTATGAGCTAACAGCCATGCACGTATAATATCATCCCTACGGAATTTTTGAAATAATTGATCATTTTCTACCAAAATATCGTCTCGCCGGTACTTGCGAAAAAGTTTCAACCTTGGCTTACGGGAATTTATATCGGAGGCATTCTCTCTACATGAAACTTTGCGACTTAGCGTCTTTGCGGTTCCACTATCAATCCTCCGCTTCTTCCCGCTTCTCCTTCTTTCTAAAATATCTTCTAAACAGAAAATTACTCTGCAAGGCTTTCATATTCTCATCCAGCTTTACTGATGAACTTTCCAGATTTTCAATCAGCTGCTTTAGGTCGGCACCCGCTTCTTCATCATGCAGCAAAACGCCCATAGAAGTGTTGGGATTATTTGTTATAGCTTTAACATCGGAAATAAAAACTGCAGCGGTATCTGCAATCTGTTGGACTTCTGCCAGCGTACCTTTAATGGTCTCGAAAACCACGGTATCCGTCATCAAATCATTGATAAGCGTACCTTCTTTATTCAGTTGGGCTGTAAAAGTATTCAGATTGTTGAGTAGCTTTTCCGTCTTGAGTGAAGCATTTCTTAACGACAAGGCAGTAGCATTCATATTGTCATAAAGTGCGTCATCTTTAAGGAGCTTACCCAGACTCCCTTCACCAGCTGCCAGACCGCTGCTAATTTGCTTGAAATCGTCAGTAATGGCCAAAATATTTTTATTATTCTCCTGAAGCATGTCTACCATATCTTCCGTGTCAAAAGTCTTTTCCACAGTTAGCGTATCACCCTCTTGCACTTGCTGTGCACCAGCAGACCCTCCATAGATTACTAAAATTTTATTTCCAATAAGACCATCAGAACCAATCTTGATTTTAGCATCTTTTCGGATATACTCCTGTGCTCTGGTTTCAATATTCACCTCTACTTCCACCTGAGAATTTCCGTGCAAAGAAATATCCTTTACAGTACCCACTTTAACACCCGAAAACCAAACATTATTCCCTTTTTGCAGACCGCTTACCTCATCAAAAAAGGAAACAATGTGCATTTTTTCCTTAAAGGTACCAGTGATATTACCTATCATTAATATGCCTGTTATAAGGAAAGCAAGGCCTACAACAACAAAAATGCCAACAACTACTGCGCGTTTATTAGATGATTCACTCATTACTTATTTGTAAAATTATAATTGTAAAAACTTTTAATTTGGGCCTGCTCCATATCAAACAGATCTTCAAAATTTTTGCTCTCTGTAAAGCTACCATCTATTAACATGGCTACTTTTTGTGAGGTGGTTTTTGCACATGTTAAATCATGCGTAATAACAATAGCACTCATGTGATAACGCTCCTGCATGGCTACGATCAGCTCATTAATTTCGGTACATGTCACTGGATCAAGCCCCGAAGTAGGCTCATCGTACAACATAATTTCAGGTTTTAAAATAAGGGTCCGAGCTATACCAATTCTTTTACGTTGACCTCCAGAAAGTCCAGCTGGCATCTGTTTAGCCTTATCTGCCAATCCCACATTTTCCAAGGCATCCATCACTTCATCATGCACTTCAGCTTTGCTCAGCTTTTTAAAATTCATAGTGAGAGGGAATGCAAGATTCTGAAAAACGTTCATGCTGTCATACAAAGCGCTGTTTTGAAATGAGAAACCAACACGCAAGCGCAAAGCATCAAGCGCTTTAGGATCTAATTTGTTCACTTCTTTCCCTAATACATTTACATAGCCATCATCCGGTTTCAACAAGCCGACAATAATTTTAATTAGGACCGACTTACCAGTACCAGATTTACCCAAAACAGCAATATTCTCACCTTTTTCGAGCTTAAAATCAACCCCTTTAAGCACCTCCAGATCACCGAAGGACTTGTACAGTCCTTTAATATCAATTACAGGTTCAGTAATAATATCCTGGTCAAGTTTTCTTTCCTCTATCATATTAAAAATATCTTATCCAATTGACTACTTGAACAATCAGCATCTCCTCTAAAAAAATTAAAAACATAGATAAAACAACGGCCTGATTAGCTGCCCTACCCACACCCCGGGTACCTGAAGTAGCGTTGAACCCTTTATAACAGCCTACAATCGCAATAGTAAAACCAAAAAAGAGCGATTTAACCAGGGAGGTAATGATATCCAGGAAACCTATAGAAGAAAAAGCGCCCTTAAAATAGGCAATAAATCCTGTGGCCTCCTCCATGTTCACATTTACATAAGAGCCCAGCAAACCCACGACAATGCAATAAAAAGTAAGGAGAGGAATCGTGACCAGCGATGCCAAAACCCTTGTAACCACCAGGTACTTGAAAGGATTGATAGCAGATACCTCCATAGCATCAATTTGCTCAGTCACTTTCATTGATCCTAACTCTGCTCCGATGCTGGATCCTACTTTTCCTGACGAAATCAGTGAAGTTACTAGAGGACCAAGAGCACGTAAAATCGCAATTCCCATTAACGAAGGTAGCCATGAGGTAGCTCCAAAATCCTCCAGCGAGGGCCGAGATTGCTTAGTAAAAACCAGGCCAATGATAAAACCTGTAACGGTTATGAGGGGCAATGACTTTAAACCAATTTCAAAACACTGGTTTACAGTTTCCCTAAAATAAAAGGGAGGTTTCGTTAATTCTCTAAAAAAGCGGGTGGTAAATTGGTACGCATCAGCTACTCCAATAAAAGTTTTATCAAGTCGCCTGGAGATGAGGTACTTTTTAGGCTTATCTACACTCATTCTATCGATTCATATTAATCTTGTTAATGATAATTTTAGAAAACTCATTCATAAAAAAGGTGTTTCTCATCATAAATTAAACAAAGGTGGGGAAAATTTAGAAAAATCATATAATACGTTCTTAATAACTATTTAAAATTAAAATAGGGTGCTCAGTCCTACACTTAAAAAAAATGATTACAAAATTTCAATTTTATTTCTGTGTTGCTCAATTTTTTCTTCCTTCTCCAACTTTTTTAGTACACGAGAAATTACGACACGGGAAGTATTTAACTCGTCAGCAATCTGCTGGTGTGTTTTATTGATTTCAAAAGAGCCTGTCGCCTGCTTTTTATCCAGCAAGTAATTATACAGTCGCTCATCAAGATTCATAAACACCAAACTATCCACAGTGTGCAACAATTCGTCAAAGCGCATCTGATACGATCTGAATACGAATTTCCTGAAAGAAGGATATTTTTGGATCCATGTGTCGAGATAGGCAGTGGGCATCATCCACATTTCGGTATCCTCTTCAGCAATTACATGAAAAGTACTCTTTTTATCTTCCAGGCAGCAGGTAATTGACATAGCGCAAGTTTGTCCACCCTCCAGGTAATAGAGAAATACCTCATTTCCTTTCTCATCATGGCGCATCACCCTCAGTAATCCGGTGAGCACTAGTGGCATTTCTCCCGCTGACTGATTAGGAGAAATTACTGTTTGACCGGCCTTTACTTTTCGAAGTCGTCCTAAACTTACAATTTCGTCCCTAAGTGGTATTTCAGCTATCAAATCATGTAAAAGTTGCTCAATTTTTTCCAAATTATTAGATGATTTAGGATGGTCTAAATGCCGTAACGGCAAAACAGCACTTTAGATATTATTTATTAGATCAATATTATAAGAAATTCAAGAATCATTTAGCTAAAAAGTAGTAAATAATAAGCTTTCCGAGGAAAAATTAATTATGTTTATTAATCTATTAGAATCCTTGAAATTAAACCAAATGAGAAAAGCAAAACTAGTCCTCGGCCTATTTTTAATAAGTGCCTTTAATATTAATGCACAAGACATCCAATTCTATGAAAGTGAATCTGGCCAAAAGCATATCTGGGGACCCTTCCCTGTTGAATATCTCAGACAAGATACTACTTATTCAGGCTGGTTTAATGAAAGCTACGAGGCTTTCGAAATGGAAAAGAAAAACTACAAGTGGGTTGAAAACCTGGAAAACAAGCAAGTGGATATCTATATAGGTACTTGGTGTGGTGATACTAAAAATTATATGCCAAAATTCCTTCACATGTGGGATAATTTAGGCTTAAAGAGAGAGCAACTCAACTTTATAGCACTGCACGACAGTGATTCTTTGTACAAGCAAGGTCCAAATAGAGAAGAGAAAGGCTTGAAAATTCATAGAGTACCTACTTTTATTTTTAAAGAAGATGGCAAAGAAGTCGCTAGAATTGTAGAATTCCCTAACACAGATTTAGTAACTGACCTGGCCCAAATTGCCTTGGGCTATCCTCCTGCTCCCAGCTACAGAGCGGCTAATTATTTTCTTGATTTATTTGACCAAATCTCAGTTGATTCTATTTATAAGGATGTAAATAAACACTACTATGCTGGCTACGGTAAAGTATCAAAATATAATGAGCTAAATACTTTAGGCAAAGTACTTATGGAATCGGACCGATTGCAGGAGGCATTATTAGTGTATAATTTCAATACATACTACTATCGATATAATCCTTACGTGATTAAAAGCTTTGCGAAAGCACTTGATAAATCTGGAAATTACCCAATGGCCCTTCAATCCTACGAAAGTGCCTTAAAAATTGATCCGGAAGACGAAGAAATTCCTGTTGAAATAGAGCGTCTAAAAGTTTTGGTTGCTGAACAGGAGGAAAAGGCTAAGACAGAAGGAGAGTAATTATTACTGACAATAATATATATAATTGAAAAAAAAATCGATTTAAATAATTACCCAAGAATAGAACACCTCGAGTTTTTCAGCCAGTTTGATGAACCATTTTTTGGATTGACAGTGGATGTGGAGTGTGGCAAAAGCGTGCAGTTTTGCAAAGAAAAAAGTATCTCTTTCTATCAGTTTTATTCCTACCAGATACTGCGAGCAGTAAATGGAGTAGCTGAACTACGACACCGATTAATTGACGGGGAAATATTCGATATGGAAGAGATCCATCTTTCGTCCACTGTTTTGAGAAATAACAAAACTTTTGGTTTCTCTAAAATAGACTATAGAGCAAGTTTTATTGAATTTTCAGAAGGAATGAAAGAAGAAACTGAAAGAGTAAAAAATTCCTCAGGGCTTAATTTGATTCCCGAACAGCACGATGTAATCCATTATACTGCAGCTCCCTGGCTAAATTTCACTTCCATTTCCCATGCCAGGCATTACAAATTTAAAGATTCCATTCCGAAGTTAGCAGTAGGTAAAGCTACTGAAAAAGAAAGAAAACAGATGTTGCCGGTTTCCATTCATGCGCATCATGCCTTAGTGGATGGTTATCATGTGGGTCTATTTTATGAGAAGTTAGAAGCTTTAATTAATAATCCTAGCTTATAGGATTGGTTACAAAAATCTTCTCAGTACATTTACAATAATAGTTAGCAAAGCACTTATTAAAAGCATTGTTGTTATAGGAAAATACATGCGGCTGTTTTCGTTCTCAATCCTGATATCGCCAGGCAGTCTACCTATCCAGTGAAGTTTATCATGAAAGAAATAGATTAGGATACCCACTACTATAATACCTAAACCTAGAAAGATGATCCATTTACCTGTTTCGCTGTTCATTGTCCTATAATTTTATGATTTTTACGAATAGTATTGGCTTAATGTTAGCGTGATGTCTCTTGTAGCAATCTTCCAACATCCATGTTGAACTGATGTCGGTACGTTGCAAACGTCAGCCATCTAAATTTGTGCGATATAAAATATGTCTAACCTCTAGGGAGGTGCTGACATGCATTAGCCATACAATTCAGTAAATTCGACCAACTAGCAGAGGAAGATCATTGAGTTCATCCACTACAGCAGATTCACCTTTTTTTAACACCGACACTCCCGGGCTAAACGGGAAGGCACCAGGATCTACAGGTTCTTTTCTTTGTGTACTTTGAGACTTCGTGGGATACCTAGTAAACAGGTGAATACGCACTTCTAAAATTCAATTAATAGCTGCACTTGTTCTTCAAGCAACTGATTATAAAGTGTATCTGTCACCTGCTCTCCATCAAAATTCCTTTCAATTCTGGCTAATTTAGGCTTTAGTGCCAGCACGCTCATGCCCAAATAATTAAATATATCAGTCATATGACTAAGGGCTAACCCACCACCTTGCACACCTGAAGAAATGCCCACTAAAGCACATTTTTTATTTCTAAAGCTGGATGGATAACCCATTCCATCAATAAAAGCTTTCAGTACACCTGGAAAGGACCCATTATACTCAGGAATTATGAAGACATACTTATCACTACCATCCAACTTTTCCTGGTACAAATTGAAAGCAGGATTTTTTCCCACATTTTCATATAGTGCAGAAAAGATAAAATCAGCAGGTAATTCAGCCAAGTCTATTATCTGAGAATCACATTTATGTTCCTCCAGTAGATTTTGATATAAATGAGCCACTTGACTTGAAACCGAATTTTTCCTATTGGTACCAGCTATAATTGTAATCATAAACAAAAATTTACTCTGTAAACAAAAATAGGGACTTAAAGTCCCTATTCATACTAATCCGTAAAACTATTAATTATAAAGATGATAGATTAATAGATAGTTTAAAATCATCATAAATCATTTTGTCGCCTAATCCATCAAAAAATGAACCCGAACCATAACGAACATTCCACTTTGTTCTATCTAAATCAAAAGAAGCTTTAGCTGTTACTTTATCTCCCTCAACTGTCACAACAGCAGGGAAAGTAATTTTGTTGGTTATGCCTTTAATTGTTAAATCACCCGCAATAAAATGAGTGGCATCAGTTTGAGCACTTTCATTCACTGTGGTAATTTTAAATTTAGCTGTCGGATATTTCTCCACACTGAAAAAATCATCTGATTTTAAGTGTCCCATTAATTTCCCTTTAGCATCACCTTCCAAATCTAATACATTAATGGTGGTCATGTCTATGTCAAATTCACCCCCTTTAATAACTCCGTTTTCTACATCTAAAGCACCACTTTTTATGTTTACTGTTCCATTGTGTTGACCAGTTACTTTCTCTCCAATCCAACTAATTTGACTTGAATTGGTATCTACTTTTACATCTTTTCTTAAAACGGTAAACGCTGCTGCCGCGATTAATGCAACGATGGCAATTGATAAAATTCTACTTTTCATTATTTAGTATTTAGGTTTTCTAATTTACATGTACCTACATGTAATTTGGTCTCTTAACTCTGATTGGGGGCGTATGGTTTCAAAAAAATGAAAATAATTTTGATCATATCTAATCTTAAATCAAATTGAGCAAAAATTGTTCACATGGCGACATTTAAGGATATTCAAGCAGCAACAAAATATATACAAACCCAGATTGATTTCGCTCCTGAGATCGGGATCATTTTAGGAACAGGACTAGGTGCATTGGTAGATGATATTGAGGTTGCTCATATCATTAGCTATAAAGATATTCCACATTTCCCCATCTCAACAGTGGAAACACATTCCGGAAAATTAATTTTGGGTAGCTTAAGCGGTAAAAAGGTTATTGCCATGCAAGGCCGATTTCACTATTATGAGGGTTATACAATGCAGCAAGTTGTGATGCCAGTAAGGGTGATGAAATTATTAGGGATCGAAAGTCTTTTTATTTCCAATGCAGCAGGCGGTCTTAACCACTCCTTAAAGATCAGTGATGTGATGGTGATTAATGATCATATTAATTTATTTCCAGAGAATCCGCTAAGAGGAGAGAACATGGATGAATTTGGCGAGAGATTTCCGGATATGTTCGAAGCCTATGATCCTAAACTTATTAAACTTGCCATGGAAGTAGCTGATGAAAAAGGCATTGACCTAAGAGAAGGGGTATATGCCGGAGTCCAGGGCCCTAACCTTGAAACTCCAGCAGAATATAAATATTTGAAAATCATTGGTGCTGATGCCGTGGGTATGAGTACCATTCCTGAAAATATTGCTGCCCGCCATATTGGTTTGCCGGTTTTCGCGGTTTCAGTCATCACTGATTTGTGCACACCTGAAACAGTACAAGCTATTTCTATTCCTGAAATTATAAGTGCCGCAATTAATGCACAGCCCAAAATGACTGCAATATTTAAAGGACTGCTGGAGAAAATTTAGAATAATGGCGTATGATTTTCCTTTTCCTATACATCTTTCAATCTGCATTTGAGTCCTGTGAGCCACAGGCCTGGGGTAAGAAAACCTTGCGGATTCGTATAATTCCTTATAAAAACCCGCGAGGTTTAATAAAAAAATAAACCAAAAGAGTTCGTCATCCCAAAAAATTTGCAGTGCAACGAAAAATTTATTTGGGATCCCCTAGCTTATTGGCACTACTGCTAGCAAAGGAATTTTTGAAAACTAATGTGTTTTTTAACCAGAAAGATTGGTATTAACAGTAAGAATTTCGGCGAAGGCCCTGACTAAAGTTGTTGCAATAGGCAGGGGATTCCATATAATTTATGTACTGTTCCTTCGTCACAGACTATAAATTTATGGAATGACGAAGACTTTTTTTGTCTGAGATGTATAAAGTAAATTATGGTTTTGTCTATATCACCCAATAAACCCGCAAGGTTTATAGCCCGTTTTTTCATAATTTTGCATTGGCCAATTTTTCTATTGAAAAATATTAAGCGTATAAAATGAGTGAGGAACAATTAACAAGGATTAATAAATATTTGAGTGAAGTAGGCTACTGCTCCAGAAGAGCTGCGGATAAATTGATTGATGCTGGCCGAGTAACCATCAATGGTAAAATTCCTGAGATGGGCACAAAAGTTTCTCCTTCTGATGAGGTAAAAGTAGATGGAAAACTCATATCTGAGCCTCAGGAAAAGCCGGTTTATATGGCATTTAACAAACCTGTAGGAATTGTATGCACAACCGACACTAGAGTAGAAAAGGACAATATCATAGATTATATAAACTACCCTTCCAGGATTTTCCCAATTGGCAGGCTCGATAAACCCAGTGAAGGACTGATTCTGCTCACTAATGATGGTGATATTGTTAATAAAATTCTTAGGGCAAGAAATCATCATGAGAAAGAGTATATAGTGACTGTGAATAAACTCATCACTCAGGAGTTTTTGGAAATGATGCGCAACGGTGTGCCGATCTTAGATACCATCACCCGGAAGTGTGAGGTAGAACAAATTAGCAAGTTCAAGTTCCGAATCATACTTACGCAAGGGCTAAATCGGCAGATCAGGCGCATGTGTGAGCACCTGGATTATAACGTTGTCGCTTTGAAAAGAGTAAGAATCATGAATATCAACTTAGATACTCCGCTCGGCCAGTGGCGCTATTTAACAGAGAGTGAGTTGCATGAAATTAATGCAATGGTTTCTGACTCTGCTAAAACGCCTCATTGACTAATTCTATAATGAATTATATTATCTTAAAATGAATTACTTAACAATTTATTAATAATTAACATTAAGTTAACACGTAACATTTAAATAACATTGGAAATAGATTTACTTTTGCCGAAGTTCATTTTAATCACTCATTAAAAAGTAGTTTTGGTACAAAAAAGTATTCTGCTGTTTCTTCTATTAACAGTTTCAATTCCACTATTCAGCCAACAGAATGACACCCTACCTTTTCCAAAATCAAACCAAAAATGGTTCGAAAATATTTCTCTTGGTGGCTATATTCAAGCAAGGTATAATCGATTATTGGAAACAAACCCTGATTTAGAATGCTCTCAATGCGATGCCAGCTGGGGAGAAGGCGGAGGTATCTTTCTAAGACGGGTACGAATTAAATTTTCAGGAAACATAGGTGATTATGTGTATTTCTATATCCAACCAGATTTTGCAAGCTCATCGGGACTTGGACAGCATTATGGTCAGGTAAGAGATGCATATTTTGAGGTAAGCCCTGACTGGAAAAAAGAATTCAGATTTAGAATAGGTCAAAGCAAAGTTCCATTTGGCTTCGAAAACATGCAGTCAAGTCAAAACCGTCTTCCACTAGATAGAAATGATGCCCTCAATAGCTCCATAAAAAATGAACGTGAACTCAGTGTTTTCTTCTACTATACACCTGTTCAAATTCAAAAACGCTTTAGGATGTTGGTAAGAGAGGGGTTGAAAGGATCTGGCGATTATGGTATTTTTGGCTTTGGTATTTTTAACGGACAGACAGGAAATGCGCCAGAGTTGAATAACGAATTGCATGTCGTTGCAAGAGTTAATTATCCCTTTGAAGTGGGTGATCAAATTATAGAACCCGGATTAATGGCTTATTCTGGAAAGTATCAAATGCCGACAGGAAATATCAGTGACGGTACGATAGTAAATGAGACTCTTAATTATAAAGACCAAAGAGTAGCTGCTACTTTTATTTTATATCCGCAGCCTTTCGGAATACAGGCAGAATATAATATTGGAGTAGGACCTGAGTTTAACAAGGAAACCAATACCATCGAAGAGACTCCCCTTACCGGAGGTTATGCTACATTCACTTACAAAACAACAATTTTCAAACAACTTTTTTATCCATTTCTAAGATATCACTATTATGATGGAGGTAAAAAATTCGAAAGAGACGCCCGTAGCTATGTGGTAAAAGAATTAGAATTGGGTTTGGAGTGGAGACCTATAAAAGCGTTTGAGCTGGTAGCTATGTACACTATTTCCTCAAGAAGATTTGAAGATTTCCAAAGACCTAATAATTTACAGGAAGGTAGTTTATTAAGATTACAGGCTCAGGTAAATTTTTAGCATAATCGGTGAGCTTTCAATTGGCAACCAATTGTTAGTTTCTAAATGAGCTAATAAAGTAATGTTCCTGCAATTCCTGTTTTTTGAAACCTATGTAATCATTTCACGCTATTTATAAAAGTAATCAAATAGTGAAAAACATGATTGTAGGAAATGTAGAGATTGAAATTATTAAAGGAAATATTGTTCAACAAGATGACATCCAAGCCATTGTGAACGCAGCAAATGCTCAACTTCAAATAGGTGGTGGTGTTGCTGGTGCCATTCACAAGGCAGCTGGCAAAGAATTGGATAAAGAAACTCAAACTTTGGCGCCAATCCGACCAGGGGAAGCCGTTATTACAAGTGCCCCCAATCTACCTAACGATCACATAATACATGTTCTGGGACCAGTTTATGGAACTGACAAACCCGAAGAAGAATTATTAGCCAACTGCTACCGTAACGCCTTGGAATTAGCTAATGAGAAAGGTATTCAATCTATCGCTTTTCCTTCAATTTCCACTGGTGCTTTTGGATATCCCATCGAAGAAGCCTCAAATGTAGTGCTGAGTACTTTAAAAGTAGTACTCCCCCCTTTGAAAAACTTAAAATTAGTTCGTCTGGTACTTTTTAGTGATCAGGAATATGACCTTTACACGGAAAAATTAGCATTGCTAAAAGAGCAAATTTGATGTATTAGGACATAGAAATCTCAAAATAAGGAAAAGTTTATTCTTCTTTCAAGAGAAAACAGCCTCTTCACTTAATCTTAAAGAATATGACAAAACTTCGTATTAATAGGATAAATTGAATACAATTGAGCCTAGTCATTCATTATTTTTAATTATATTGAAAAAAATTACTATGAATGAGAGTGAAAGACCCAAAGAGAGAATGGATAAAAAACCGTAAAGAGCTAGCATGGGAGCCTGAGATCCTCATATCAGGTATTGTCCTAATCGGATTATTGCAAGTTCCAAAACTTCTCGACAATCTGCTTAGATATTTCAATGAACTCGGACCAGCTATTTTTTATGATAGTGGAATAGACGAATTCACCATAGCCTTCTTAAATACAAGTGTTTTCTTCCTCGTAACAGGTTTGATTATAAATCTATTTTTACGTTCTATTTGGGTGGTAATGATAGGTTTGAGTTATAATTTCCCTAAGGGAATTGACTTGTCTAAATTTAAATTTTTACCCTTTTTTCAACGAAAAATAAGTAGGATTTCCCGATTTGATGAGCGAATAATTAAAATGGATCAGTACTGCAGTTTGGCTTATTCTATCACATTTTTTGTTTTTATGTGCGTAGTTGGCATTTCATTTTACCTTATTATAATAGCGTTAGTAGTTGTGGGTATGTTTTCACTTTTCCCTGCAGAAAGTAATCTTTTAAATGAATTCCTTTCCACTTTTGCTGATTTTATAAGTGTAGGTCTAGGCTTATTTATCCTTTTGGATTTTCTTACAATGGGTTGGTTCAAAAGGATAAAATATTTTTCGTACCTCTACATACCCATCTATAAGGTTATAAGCTTTCTTACATTAGCACCTCTCTATAGAAATATATATTATGCTCTGCTTTCTAAATTTAAACGATGGAAAATTCTGGGTATGGTAGCCATTTTTAGTTCTTTAGTACTGTTGGTTTTTGTTATTCAGGCAGGAAATCATAACCTATTCAATTATTCCGACTTATACCTCGATCAATCCAAATCCGGATCCTACGATGGCTATTACCGCGATAAGGAAGCCGAAAATATTAGTATTTGGATGCATACACCTTCAGCCATAGTTTCAAGTGATGTAATGGAATTATTTATTGCCCATAAAGTTGGGCTTGAATCATCTATTTTCGCAAATTTCGAGGAATCGAGTAGAATTGAAAAAAGCAAAGTGATAGAATCTGACGCTTTAAGGTTAAAAGCAATTGGTGCGTTTTATAGGTTGATACTTGATGGAAAGCCTCTTCCATCACTGAATTATAACCCTATGGAGTTCTCTAAGTATAATCAAGAGGGATTTATTGCATTTATAGAATTAGATTCTTTAAAAAGAGGAAAGCACCGGCTAGTATTGGAGATTGATCATTGGTCTCAATCAAAGGTGGCCAATATGATTTTCTATAAAGAAAATGATGGCAGATTGGCTCATGTTAAAAAAGAAAACCACATAGCTTTAAAGGAGGAACTGCCTGATTCTCATAAGGAAGTAAGTCAATAAGTTCAGATTAATAATTTCTTAATGATGTACTTATACGATTTCTGCTTTCACGATAGACACATTATAAATTTAGCAGTTAAACACAGAACTTAAAAGAAACCATTTTATTTAGCTATGAAATTATTCAAATCTAAAAGGGCATCTACCACATTATCAGCCATTTTCTGCTTGTAGCCTATTGTTTTCATCCTTAGCAAACTTCCATTGTCACCATTAAAGGCTATTTTACTCAAAGTTCGGTTATTCTTAATCTCGTAAATAAGGATTTCGTAAATAGAAATATCCACACCATTATGATAACCTACACCCATTTTCCAGCTTATATCCCTTCGTTCTTTAATGAGGTGATTCAATAAATTGACGATGGTATTTTTGCTAAGTGCCATTTTTCAAAAGTTTTGCTATTAACATTGAAATAAGCTAATCAAAAAAACTGAAAAAATAAAATTTTAATAGGTAAAACTCTGATTATTAAAATGAATGGAACAAAATCAACTTCGAACTTTAATTTTTCTTAGTATTTTAAAAGTAACAAACTAACCTACGTAATCACCTGTTTTTTGTCTGCATTCTTTTGCCTTTTTCTTGGAAATAATACCCCACAAAGGATTCCTGAAGAACAGTACAGTTTTTACCCCCACGTTATGAAAAAATTTGGCAGCAGGAGTAAATCCGGGAGCATTCTTGGGCATTACTACGTACTCAAAACCGAACCTTTCTGTAACGGCATCCATACAGGGGTTACCGTAAAGTATTTTTTGAGTATCGTTGGTGTAAATTGTTAATAGCCTCTTTTGAGGATTAGCATTTTGAGGAGACAGCTCAGGGCTGTTTTTTAACTTATTAGTAGATTTTTTAGAATAATCAATCTGAGCCCAACTATTAAAAGTAGAGCCAATGACTAACAACATTAATAAGATACACTTTAAGTACATGTTACAAACTTGCAAAAAAAATCTAGTTAAACAGTTTAAAGAGCAAATATCTTGCTACTTGAGTAATACAACTATACATTTTTTATAAAGTCACCTCTGCATCAAAGCTACTGTTTAATACCTTACCATTTCTTTTCATTTGTATCCAGATTCTATAATTGCCTGGCTGAGGAAAAGCGTAGGGAAAGCTTACCGTTGCTCCATGCTCTGCATGTTCACCTAAGCCTAAATGTTCCATATCTCTCATCAAATACTCATTCCTCATTCCTTCATCCATTTCAGCTACTTTCAAAATCTCTCTATCCACGCTATCTCTAAAAGCATGTCGATCAGGAATAGCTGGTTGGGCAGAATTTTCAGATATTCTATTTTCAATAATATCTTTGGAGGCCATCGAATAATTTCCCACCGGATGAAGGTGTACGTACACCCCACCTTCTTTTCTATAAACAACAGCATGCCCCATCATTCCCATATAAGGTTGAAGTTCTGCTGGTTTACCTTCAGGGTCATTAATCGCGAAAGTTAAAGGATAAACTTTCCCTGCAATAAAGGGTTCACCTGCTTTATGCTCCCAAACAGCGGTTGAGCCATCAGGCAAAGGCGTAGCGATTCCCGGCTTTCCGCATACTACTATATCTCCTAAGGGAGCTGGAAACTCCGGCTCTTTTTCAGAATCAAAAGCATTTGATACGATATATGTGTTATCAGGATCATCAAATTCAGTTTTTACCATGGCACTATCAAGATCACTTTTTGGAACTGGAACTGCATCTATTTCTAAAGTGTCCGAAATGGTTTCTGTATAACCATTTAAGCGCACAATATCTCCAAAAACAAGGTATCTCCCCTTGGGTACTGGTGGCAGCTGCACCTTGAAAGTGAGGGAATCTACTCTTTTTGGATGGAGATGTGCAAAAACGTCCAGACCATCTTCCCTGATAATGAACATATGCATTATTTTACCATGGTCTGGCACCACATAATTCATGGATAGTCTATTTTTACTCAATTTAGCAGAGTCAACTTGCAAGGTCAGGAGGGAATTTCCATTCTCTTTATCCACCCATGAATTGGCTTCAGGAGCTTTATACATAAATCGTTGATAACTGGAAGCTTCAGCATCCCACCAGGATTTACCACCAAATAAAACCAATCCCACCACCAGTGTGGCTACTATTATTCCTTTTAATTTTTTCCCCTTAGCTTTCTTTGGTACTTCTTCTCCAGGTTTTACTAATCCATCACTTACAGCTGCTCCTATAATTGTAATCATTAAAATTGTAAGTAATGTGCCTAATCCCGCCAGGGTGTAGCCCAATCCCGGAGCCATCTCATTTTGCGCTGTTGCTGCAGCCATCACTGGCACAATTGTTTCTCCACTTCCTAAATCTCCTTCCACATAAATTGATAAACTAGCTGTGCCGCTTTCCATCAACCACACTATGCCTTGGTACTGATTCGGAGATTCACTGGTAGCATACATCTCATCTGCTCTTGGGGTACCTTCATCTCCTGTGTACCAATACACTGGTTTAGCAGTCACTTTCGAAATCCCATCTCCTGTTACATAAATAGAAACATCTGCTTCACCAGGAATTACATCAGGTGGATTTACACTGACTAATACAGAATAAGGACCTGCTTTGCCTTCCATTACTACACCAGGACTTCCTACGTGGGAATAATTTGCGCTGAAGCACAATAATATCAATAAGCTAATAACAAATATCTTTTTCATCGCTGAACTTTTTTCATCCAATTTCCCCAGGCAAGGCCTACTCTGCCCGATAAAAATGCTATTCCGAAAGCAATAGCAAGTCCTTTCACTAATGCCCAGCCGGTATGGATATGCCATGGCCAAAATGTATATCTAAATTCCCAGTCTGGCGTAGATCCAAAATACCAGGATTCCTGCCCAAAAATTGGGTTTCTTGCATATTCTGACATAAGAAAGTCACCAAATGGCCATTGAACTGCTAGCCATGATAAAATGAAAACCACTGCAATCACCAAAGACAATAGCCAGGAATTAACATTTTTATACTTATTAAGAATTAAGTCGATGAAAAATGCAGGCACAATCAATAGCAGTGGAAATTCAAAAGGTTGATAATGAGTAATATGATTTCTGACTGGACCTAATAATGGTTCTGCAGGGAACAAGGGCAAAATCCAAACCATCAACATTAATATCAAGGAATAAACTGCGGTAGTGCCAGTTGCTGCATATTTGAATTTAGAAGATCTCGCTACTGCTAATAAGAATAATGGAAAAATAAATGCCCCTACCTGGTAAAATAAAGAATGATGCATATCATGCCGACCAAAAAACTCTGAACCAATAGTGAAGAGTGAAACTAACAAAATACCCGAAGCCACGATAAAAAGTAGTTTGAGCCAGTACAAGGAGGTATCATTATCCTGAAGCTTATTTTGTAAAGAGAGGGAACTGATCATGGCACCAAACTGAATCATCATCATTCCGAGAGCCAACACCGTATGCGGGGGTGAGAGAATGGTTACATCCAGCCCGTAGGTGTTATGCCACCAATCGTCAAATGGAGCTGAAGTAAGCATAGCAATGGCACCCCAGATACAAAACAAGGCTCCAAGTGACCCTCGAAAAATACCCCAGAACTTAACCGTAGATGCTTTCTCCTCCTGGCTGCCTGCAAAGCTGATCTTTAGCACTTTAAAACCTGAAAAAATACCAGCTATTACCGCTCCCAGATAAATGGAAATATGCGGAGGCGACAATAAGCCATCTCTTCCAATACTGGTATGCCAGGAAATATCCCAGATTAAACCAACAATGATACAGACTGATGAAAAAACGGAGGCCAACACATAACTTGGAATAGGTGTGCGGAGTGACTTTGCTCTTGAAGCCTTTTCAGCTATGACTTCATTATAACTTGATGAAGGAAAGGAAATTTCGGACATGATAGCAATGTATTAGAAAACCCAAGTAATATATTACTATTTTGCTATTAAATGAAATAAACTCACATAAAAGAACCTTCTATTGATGTATTTGATCTTCAATTAAAAAAATTGAGATCCATTTCGACTATTTGAAAATTAAAACAAATCGATTAATAAGAGACTTATTTCTTAATTTTACATGAGAATGGTACTGACATTTTCGGAGTAAAACCTTATTAGATTACGAAATCAGGGTTAACTTTTACTCCGTAATTTCCTTATTTTCTTTAAAATCGTAAAGTGTTAATTGTCTTAGGTTATAATAGGCTTGCCAAAAATTACCTAGTGAGTTAATATAATCCCTTTTGGCCTGGTCTTTTTCAGTAAGAGCGATAGTTAAATCAGTGATACTAATTTTACCGATTAAATACCTGTTTTTAGCAATATTGTATCTTCGTTGGGAAATATCATCTGCCTTCTGCGTAATTTTCACCTGATCTCTCAACATCTCCAGTGTTTTCACTTGTGTATACACTTCCTGCTGAAAATTGACCCTGTCCTGCTCAACTGTATATTGTTCCAATTGATAATTTGCTTCAGCCGTTTTTATCCTGGATTTTTGTCGGCCCCAATCTACTATAGGTATTGTAAAACCTACTTGCAGTCTCTGCTGGTCTTGAGGATTTTGATAAATGTCAGGTAAATCATTGGCCTGATTAGTTAATCCAAAACTTCCAAACAAATTCATATTTAAACCGGTATCCCCTCTCGCTCTATCTACTTCACGTTCTGCTTCCAACATTCTTCGTTTAAACTCTATGGCTTCTTGTCTGTTTGCCAAAGCTTGGTCCAATGCAAGGTCAGGATCAATTAAAAATTCAGGAACAGTGGCCGGCACCTCTAAAATCATGTCTTGCACTGATTTAGTACCTAAATAAGCTTGTAGATATAATTGACTGGTTTCTAAATCTAACATAGATTGGGCCACCTGTTGTCTTGAATTCATCACGCTCAATTCCAATTGCAATAATTCATTTTCTGGTATTTTTCCTAAATCGTATCTACCCTGAGCAATTTTGTAAATGGTATCATTATTCCCCAGGTTCTTTTCCGCAATTTCCAAACTAACCTGAGCACTTAATAAATTAAAATACAACTGGGATACATCTTTACTAATTTGCTCAAATTCTTCTATGTATTGCTTTAAAGATTCCTCATATCTCAAAGGCTCTATCTTTTTCTGCCATTTAAGATCATTAAATGCAAAAATTGGTTGCCTGAAACCGATGGAGAGTGGATCACCTCCATAAACAGCAAAGTCATTCTCAAAATCATCAAACCTATCGACCCTCGAGCTTACAAATACAGTTCCGCCTGTCAACCCTATTTGCTGCTCTAAATCAAGTGAAATATTGGAGTTACTATTAAAAACTGACCTGTATTGCGTAGAACCATCTTCCTGTGTGACTGGTCGAACTGCTCTATTAAAATCTGGTAAAACTCCATTTAAACTAAGTTGAGGGGCAAAATTCGATTTATAAACTCTATATTGCCAGTATCGATTTTCCTTTATAGTTTCAGCTCTTTTAAATGCCGGAGAATTTCGCTTGGCAATTGCAATTACTTCTTCTAATGTAAACACCTGTTGGGCCTCAAGTTTTGAAGCACTAAATAAAAATAGTAGAAGTAATAGAATTTGATAGGTTTTATTCATGTCGTAAAGAGGTTATTGGATCTTGATTAGCTGCTTTTCTTGCTGGTGCTATGCCAAATAGCAGCCCTACTGAAGCTGCTACACCAAATGAAATTACTATTGATATTCCGCTTACAATTGTAGGGATTTCCGCAAAAGATGATACCAGATAGGCAAAAAGAATTCCTAAAATAACGCCAACTATTCCTCCACTGATGCTAATCATTACTGCCTCAAACAAAAATTGAGTAACCACATCAGATTTTTTGGCACCTAAGGATAAGCGCAAACCTATTTCTTTGATACGTTCCATCACTGAAGCCAACATTATGTTCATAATACCAATACCACCAACCAATAAAGAAATACCAGCTATTGCTCCTAAAACAATATTAAAAATATCATTTGTTTTCTGCTGCTGCTTTAACAATAGTTCAGGCACAGTAACTTCAAAGTCTACTACCTCATAATGTCTCCTTTTCAACATGCGTGAGATAATTTCTGCTGTGGAAGTCAAACGTTTAGAGTTTTCTACCTGCACTGTCAGTTTATCCAGTTGATGATAGTTTGGGTTAGTAGAGGTATTATTATTATTATTACTATTATTCCCACCCTGATTTCCTGCATTAGCTTTTTTCAATTGCGCCTGGGTAATCGCAGCTCTGTTGGCATAATTGACCAGAACAGATTGAACCGGGGTATAGATATCCATATTAAAATCTCGTAGACCCAGGTTTTCAAGACTCTTTTCAGTGTAGAGCCTCTCCTTTAAAACGCCTATCACCTTCAGCCAGTGAGGACCCACTTTAATCATTTTGCCCAGTGGGTTGGTGTCAGGAAAAAAGCGAGCACCCACTGACTTTCCAATCACACAAACTCTGGTTCCTTTCGCCATTTGATCTTTGTTGAAAAGTTTCCCCTCCAATAATTCAAAGGCTGACAAACTAAAATAAGCAGGGTCTACACCTACCAATTTAGCAGATCTTCTAATGCCGTTTCTAATCACGTAAGTTTCAATTACGATTTCAGGGCTCACCCTTTCAATACCTGGGATAATGGCTTCAATACTTCTGGCATCTGCTAAAGTTAAGCCGGGAGTAAACTTTTTCTTTTCCTGCTTTAAACCTCCCTGCGTATTGACTTTTTCCTCTTTTTGCTCAACCACGGGTTCAATCACGATATTATTGACACCCACCAATTTAATCTGATTTAAAATTTCCTGTTGGGCACCATTTCCTATAGCTAGCATAGAAATTACTGCCGCCACTCCGAAAATGATTCCAAGAGCCGTTAAAAACGACCTCATACCATTTGAAATAACAGCTTCCAGTGCTACATTGAAATTAGCTAGTAACCTTTCTTTCATTAGTTAGCATCGGCTATTAATTCAACTTCCTTTTTTTCAAGTCCTTGTGGTGCTATTAGAAAAACACTTTCTCCGACCTTAATTCCCGATTTAACTAATACTTCATTAGCATTCGCTTTACCTAGCACAACTTCTTGCTTGATGGTCTCCAGGCCGGATTTTTTATAAACATATGAAATGGAATCTCCTTGATTATAGACGGCTTCCAGAGGAATAAAAACAGCATCTGCCACAACGTCTGTAATAATTTCATTAGCTGTTGTCATTGCAGGACGTAAAGTAGCATCACTTTCATTAATTTCCACTTTCACCTCAAATACTTTAGCATCGGAATTGGGTCTTTGCTCTCCTACATTGGCCACAGAAATTACTTCTCCTGTTAATTTCTTATCAGGAAATGCATCTAAGCCTATCTTTACTTTCTGCCCTTTTGCAATTTTTCTTATGTCAACCTCATTTACATAGGTGGTAGATATCATTGTAGTTAAATCGGGCAAAGTAGCTACTGTAGGGTCCCATGCGCCAATACTGGATCCTTCTCCTTTTTTAGTTCCATCGTAGTCACGAACATAAATCACCATGCCATCATCAGGGGCTGTAATTTCAAATTTCCCCCGTAGTTGCATAAGAAAATCTCTTTCATTCCTATCTTCTGCTAATTCTGCATCTGCCTCTTGCATTTGGGCTACAGCTTTTTGTTTTTTTAGCTGATAATTCTGTTTAGCCTGGTCGAAAGCTCTTTCTGCTTTGGATAGATCTATTTCTGCTTGTTTAATTGTTGCTGGAGGCTCAAACTGCGATTGCTCTAAAATCAATTCCTTTTCCTCAACAGCAAATTCCAGATTAATCAATTCATCTCTGGACTGCCTTAAAGTGAGGGCAGTATCTAATTTTGTTTGGGTGTATTTGGACATACTTTGCTGAAATTCATTATCTGTATTTCTGATTCTGTCGGATAGCTCAGATGCATCTAAGGATGCTACATATTCTCCTTTTTTAACAATAGTTCCTTCATCTACAATTTTATCAATGTTTACATTCCATAGTCTGGCAGCTCTTAGGCCGGAAGGACCGGTAATTTTAATAGAATTTTTAGCTTCTAACTCTCCGGTTGTGGTAATAGCTATCACAAATTCTCCTGTTTTCACTTCTGTTGAAATTTCAATATCTTCATCAGTACCACCATCTTTCAAAAGAAAAAATGCTACTACAATCACCAGCACAATTGAGCTCGCTACTATTATTCGTTTTTTCATAATACCCGATTTAAGAAATGCATTAGATAATCGTTATTGTAAACGATTCATATGTAAATTTATTTATAAAATTTTGAATATTATCACCACCTATCAATTAATAGCACCTACTAAAAAAATAGTTAATAGCATCTTTTAATCTGATAAGTTTTAGTTTTACAATTTTTATTCAAGACACCTGCCAAAGCGATAAAGTTTTAAATAAATACAAAATCTCTCTAACTACTAATCAGTTCCATTCATTGAACTTTATTAACTTTGCTTCACAAAAATCAGAGCATGAAGCAGGTAATTAGTTTTGCATTAAGAAATATACCAAGAAAGTATATCCAAAGAGTAAGCGGATTGAGTTTAAAAATGATTGGCTTATTTTATAGAGGGAATACTGTATTTTGCCCTATAAACGACAGAGGCTACCGCAAATTTCTACCTTATGGCCGTGTTAATCCCAGGGACAATGCCTTATGTCCGGATACCCTCTCCCTTGAAAGGCACCGACTTATTTGGTTGTATTTGAAGAATAAAACTAATTTTTTCACAGCGAAACTAAAGGTTCTTCATGTGGCTCCGGAACAATGCTTTATGAAACAATTTGAAGCACTTCATCAGCAAGATTACATTACAGCTGATTTAGAATCTCCACTTGCTAAAGTTAAAATGGATGTACACGATATTCCTTTTGCAGACAATTCCTTTGATGTAACCTTTTGCAACCATGTAATGGAGCATGTGGATGATGATATCAAAGCAATGTCGGAATTACACAGAATACTGAAACCAGGTGGTTGGGGAATTATACAGGTACCATTTTTTCTGCCTTTAGCCGAAGAAACCTATGAAAATCCCGCCATAACAGATCCAGCAGAAAGAGAAAAGGTTTTCGGGCAGGATGACCATGTGAGATTATATGGTTCAGATTACCCAGAGAGATTACGAAAGGCTGGCTTTACAGTAAAAGAAGAAAACTATGTAAATGAAATTCCTGCTGAATGGGTGACTAAGTACGCGCTTCCTAAAGATGAAATTATTTATTTGGTGAAGAAGGATCTGGCTCCTTCAAATAGGTAAAAGCTTCTTTAATAAAGCCCATTCCATAGGCAAAGAGCTGAGTGAATGAGGTAGCAATACTTAAAAACGCCACCTTAGTTTCCTTTGTTTTTAGGAGCGCATCAAAGAAAATAAGTAAAAAGTAAAGACCGAAAGCAAGACCACCCATCAAGAAAAAGAGGGGGTAAAAAAATACTATTAATAAGGTGAATACCCATAGCATAAAAGTTATGCTAAAAAGTAGAGGAAATAGATGAACAAGTTTCAGCTCATTTTTGTAGAACCTGAAAACATTAATTCGCCCTCTGCCAAAAAAGAATAGTTGTTTGTAAAACTGTTTGAGACTGGTTCTTCTTTTATGATAAACTTTGGCTTCAGGAATCAAGCCCATTTTGAAACCTTCCCTCTCTATTCTAATGCTAAACTCCAAATCTTCTGCCATCCGGGTAATTATGTAACCCTTAGTTTTTGCAAAAACCTCTTTAGAAATACCCATATTAAAGCTCCTAGGTCTGTATTTACCCACTTTGACTTTACCACCTCTAATTCCTCCCGTAGTGAAAAAGGAGGTCATGGAATAGCTAATTGCTTTCTGAACGTGACTGAATGTACTAAGGGCTGCATCAGGACCTCCGAAGGCATCAAGAGGAACATTCTCGAGGAAATCATCAACAATTTGAAAGTAATCAGGTGGAATAATGCAATCCGAGTCAAAAACAATCAAGTAATCTCCTTTTGCTCTCTCAAAGCCAGCATTGCGACTAAAACCTTGTCCGGTATTATTTTTATAGTAATATTTGAGATCAAGTTGATTTTTAAAAGGAGAGCATACAACCTCACATTTAAGCTTTTTGTCTGAACCGTCTTCTATAATAATTACCTCAAAGTTTCTGAAGCTTTGCAGCGTTAAGCTTTCCAGTAATTCTTTTACTTCATCCGGCCGGTTATATACCGGGATTATTACAGAATAAAATCTCATTAAAGTCCTTTTTCTTCCTCTACAATATACTCTAATTTTTTGGGAGAATTCATGGTGATCATTTCACCAATAAAGCCTGCTAAAAACAACTGTACCCCAACAATAAGAGCTACCAAAGCAAGAAAAAACAAAGGTTGATCTGTAATCTCCCGTACAGGAAGATGCTGACTGATTTCATAGAATTTTCGACCTATGATGTAAACAGTCATAAAAAAACCAAAAATGAATGAAAGAGTACCCATTGTCCCAAAAAAATGCATAGGGCTCTTTTTAAATTTAGACACGAAAGTGATGGATAGTAAATCTAAAAATCCAAATAAAAATCTTTCCAGTCCGTATTTTGTTTCACCGTATTTTCTGGCACGGTGCACCACTACTTTTTCACCAATTTTCCGAAAGCCGTTCCATTTGGCAATCACAGGAATATATCGGTGCATTTCGCCATAGACCTCAATATTCTTTACCACCTTACTTTTATATGCTTTTAAGCCACAATTGAAATCGTGAAGCTTAATTCCGGAAATCTTTCTGGTAATAAAGTTAAAGAATTTTGAAGGGATGGTTTTACTTATTGGATCGTGTCTTTTCTTTTTCCAGCCGCTTACAATATCATATCCTTCAGTTGCTACCATATTGTATAGCTCTGGAATTTCATCCGGACTATCCTGCATATCGGCATCCATGGTTATTACCACATCCCCTTTTGAGGCAGTAAATCCTGTGTGTAAAGCTGCAGATTTTCCATAATTTCTAGAAAACTTAATACCTTTTACTGCATGGTATTGGGCTGAGAGCTCAGAAATCACCTTCCAGGAATCGTCAGTACTGCCATCATCGATCATAATAATTTCATAAGGCTGCATCGGATGTTCCTTCATCACTCTATGAATCCATTCATTGAGTTCTTTTAAAGATTCATCCTCATTAAAGACAGGTATAACTATACTAATGGCGTACGACATATATTAATTCTGATAAGGTCTCTGAGCCTCATTAGTTCTCATAAATAAAGAGGTAACTGGCGTTAAAATTACCCCAATGATAAAACAATTCCTCACCAACATGCCTATAATCTGTAAATTGCTTTGATTTTTGGCAGCCGAAAGTGCATCATTATAGGCACTTTCATTGAATGATTCAAGAATCATTTCTTTTTGAACCACTACCCTATCCGCACTAATTGCTCTATAATCATCAAAATGGATTGTGTCAAAAAACTCACTATAAGCAAATAGGACGATCGCATAAGTTATTGAGAAAAAAACAATGTATAATAAACCTATTGAAAAGCCCTGCCAAAACCTTAAGCCTTCATTCGATGAATCCTTAAAAAACTTTATACCAAAAAATAAAAATATAGCGAGTAAAGGTCCTAAGAAGATGATATTACTGGTATAAATGATTGGGTTTTTATCTAATAAGAGAATGATAAAAAACATTAACACCACAAATATTGCAGCAATCTGGCTAAACCTTAAAGGCGCTTTAACAATTAATTTCATTTAGATTAAGAATTAATATGATTGTCTATATACTGCTGACCATTATTGAAAACAGCCAATGCTTTCGCCTTAAATCTCTGCCCAAAGAAAGGGCTGTTATCACTTTTAGATCGATTACTGTCCTGATCGAAAGCCCACTCATCCTCTAGAGAAAAGATGGTTATATCTGCATCTTGCCCTTCTTCCATTGGACTAGTTTGTAAATTTAAAATCGTTTTAGGATTGTGGGTAATGCAATTGATAAAGGTTGGAAGTTCAATTTTATCCTGTAAAAATTTGCCGTATAAGCTGAATAGTATCTGCGTACCCATCATCCCAAATTCAGCGTAATCAAATTCCAGTTGCTTATGGTCTTTGTCGTATGGCTGGTGGCTAGAGACTATCACATCAATAGTACCATCATTTATACCTTTTATGAGTGCTTTTATGTCCTTTTGCGTGCGTAAAGGAGGTGAAACTTTATAATTTGCATCAAAACTTTCTAAATGAGTATCATCCAAAATCAGATGATGAATGTTAACATCACAAGTAACATCCAGCCCCTCTTTTTTCGCTTTTCGTATTAAATCAACACTTTTTGCGCTACTGATGCAAGTAAAGTGAATTTTCCCGCCAGCATATTTCAAAAGCTCTAAATCCCTCTGGATCATTAGCTCCTCCGCCAGGTGAGGAATGCCTTTTAGCCCCAAGCCGGTACTAACAATACCCTCGCTCATCTGTCCAAACATGGCCAAATTTTTATCCTGAGGGAAATTAATTAACAAACCATTAAATTTCTGGAGGTACTGTAATGATTTCACTAAAATATCACTATTCCAAATAGGCTGTGTGCCATCAGTAAATGCAGGTACGCCTACATGGTGTACATCCAGCATCTCATTCAAATTCTCTCCATCGCAATTAATGGTTACAGCAGATGCCGGGTATATAACTGATGCTTTGTCGGTATTTTTTGCAAAAATTGATGAAAAATCGCTCTTATTTTGTAAAACCGGATGGGTATTAGGCATTAATAAAGCTCCTCCGAATCCCCCTGAAGCTAATGCGCTGGAGAGACTTTCTAAATCTTCTCTGTATTCCTCTCCCGGCTCACCACTAAAAACACGCATATCAAACCAGGAGCTAGAGCACAGGAGGCCAGGTTTATCGATAGTTGCATCAACCTTTCTGGATTTTGCCGGGTTGATGGCAGCTATTTTCCCGTTTTCTAACAGCAAACTCACTTTCTTACCGTGCAATTTGTTACCAGTGGCGATTACTTCTATGTCCTTTATGTAAGTGCGCATACTATTTAAACAAGCGAATAATTAAAACCTCAGCTAATAAACTCAACAAAGCTAATATTAAGAAGTATTTCCACAAAGGAAAACCGTTTTTGCTTTCTAAAAGATAATCTTCAAGTGTGGCAACATCAAATTCATCCAGAACCGTAATGTGAGCTGCGTCCGAAAATAGTTCTTTCAATTCTGATTGAGTATAAAAACCATTTCTACTTTCAATTTTAGGATAATTAAAAGCCAAATAATTATATAGAGAGTCTGATTTAGCATCTCTCAATTCATAAAAACCCGCTTTCAAAGCCTCCTGTGGTAAAATGAGATTAACTGAATTTCCTTGTATTCTTTGATCAGGGATCAGTTCCTGGTTTTCATTAATTAGTTTCAAAACAGTGCCTGAAGGAATGTCTTTGCTGTTAAAAGCAATTATTTCCTGATCCAGGTAATGGTAAAGGATGGTGTTTTCCTGCCTTCCTGAAAATGCAATTTTATAAAACACAGGAAGAAATAAGCCATGCCTACTAAAATTTGAATATTCTTCATCAAAAGGACTTGAAAAGGTATAAATATTTTGGGAATTGCCTGTTCTGCTTAAAAAAGGGTTTCCATTAATAAAGCTTAATAGAGATTGACCCGTGCTCCAGTTTAGAAAGAGTTGAGCTGCTGGCATCTCCATGTTTTGATCTATGTCTTTAAATATGTTTTCATAGAAAGGATTCCGATCATCAGGATTTTGAAGCTTAATTTTATCGCTGGCCCGATTATACCTTTCAATATTGTTTAATCCAAAAGCATTTAATAATTCCGAATTAGTAAAATTATTTTGGGGAATTAAGACCAAAATTTTATCCATATCAGCATAACTCTTCAGTGCTTCAGCCTTGAAAGAATCAAACGTTGACCCCATCTTTGCTATAGCAACATCGTACTCATCAATGGAGCGGAATGAATAGTTATTAATATTTTCAACTGTAAATTCGAATAAATCATTATCGGAAAATAAAGCGCGTAAATTAGCATCATTAGTCCCGTCACCTAATAGAATTACCTTAATTTTACCTGAACTGGCCTGAGTGAAATAGAAATTATTATCGAAGCCTACTAGCGCATCATCAGAGTTAAAAGTAAGCTGTTGAAATTTTTGATTTAAATTGGCTTGCAAACTGAAAGATAAAGTATCAGAAAATTGCGAAGGGATTTCAACTTGTCTGGTTCCACTTAAACTGTTATTTTTTTGCAAGGAGATATTTACAGCACCCAGTTCGCCAGTAGCTTTAGCACTTAAAATAATGGCCTCCTCCATATTATCACTACTTTTATCAGAAACCCAGACCGAATCCCACACCAAATTAGCAGGTCCAAATTGAAAAGGTGGCATCATAATAAATTGTATAGTACTATCTGAAAAAACCTCTTTGTTTTCATCTATAACCTGCCTCTGAAAATCACTTAAAAGAAGTACGCTTTTAATCCCCTCCTGCTTTTCAATTAAATCTGACAAAGGTAATTGACTACTTCCTGCATTTATTTGAAAGTTTTGATAAACCTCAAGGCTATTATTTGATTCATCAGTTATTTTTACGTTTTCAGCAAATTGCTCTTGCAGCCGATTAATTAAATTCATATTCTCCTCCAAGACAGTATTAGATCTGCCGTCCACCATGGAAGAATTTGAGGGGGACCTGTCCAAAACTATCATATTTACCTCAGATGGAGCATTATTAGCTGGCCAGAACGGTTTGGCGATACATAAAACAAAGAAGAAAATAAATAATAAACGTGATAAAAGTATAAGTAAATGTTTGAGTCTACGGGTATTTTTTTGCTCCTGGTTGGCAGCTTTTAAAAAAGCAACATTACTAAATTTTAACTTTTTATATCTTCTGAACTGAAAAAGATGAATCAGTATAGGAATTATGAGTAAAAATAACAGCCAAAGGGCATTAGGATTGGTAATATTCATACAAGGTGCAAATTAGCCGAAAGCAAATAAGGAATCAACAGAAATGTGGATTTAATTTAGTGTAGCCAATTAATAAACGCTCTTTAAAGTTTTTGTCCTTTTTTTAAACCTGGTTACCAATACCTAGGCTTTAGTAACTAGTAAGCAAGTGACCCTTAATGGCTGAAGTTGGATCATCAATATGGACAATAGTTGGTTTTTCTTTTCATTTTAATTTGATAATTATAAACTACTAATCAAAGTCTGACGATATTATGATAAATGATCAGTTGCAGAGCTAGCAGTGCAGATTTTTCATGTACTCAATTGATGCAATTAAGCAGGTGGCACTGAGGAATAATAGTAATGGAAAAGGATACTTTTGGAAAATTAAGTACATTTTAAGTTCAAAACTTAAATAATTAAGCTGAAATTATAATTTTAAAAAAGATTATTCTTATTTGTTATAAAATAATTCATTAATTTATTTAAAATTGCTTAAACAACAAGATAAATCACTATCATTGAAGGTTAAAATACTATCATTATTTTTTAAACAGAATCACATGAAAAACAAATTACTACATAAAATTAGTCTACTCATTTGCATTTTAACGCTGAGTTCTTCTTTATTGAAGGCTCAAAGCACCCAGTTAACAGGTACTGTAGTAGATGCATCAGATAACTCCAGTCTAATTGGCGTCAACGTTCTGGTAAAAGGAAAAGTAATAGGAACTACAACTGATTTCAATGGTAATTTTGATTTAAAAGTTAATTTAGAATTACCACTTACACTACAGTTTAGTATGGTAGGTTACACCACCGAAGAGGTAGAGGTTACGAATACACAACCTATCAATATTACAATGAAAGAAGAGGTTTTACTAGGCCAGGAAGTCGTTGTTTCCGCCTCAAGGGTTGAAGAAAGCATCCTGCAATCTTCCGGAACAATTGAAAAGATGGATATCTTAAGCATACAGCAAACTCCTGCAGATAATTACTATAAATCTGTTGGCTACTTAAAAGGAGTAGATGTAACTCAAAGTAGCATCAATTTTCAAATTGTAAATGCTCGTGGATTTAATTCTACAGGTAATACAAGATTTGTTCAAATGACTGATGGAATGGATACTCAGGCCCCTGCATTAAATTTTCCAATTGGAAACTTAAATGGGCCTTCGGAATTAGATGTTGAGAGTGTGGAATTTATACCAGGAGCACAATCTGCTCTATACGGACCAAATGCTTTTAATGGCCTAATGAGAGTTACTAGTAAATCTGCTTTCGATTACGAAGGATTAAGTGCATTTGCTAAGGTTGGTATGAACCATCTCGGGGCTGACACCGAAGCAGGAGCACCTAGCTCTCCTCAACCTATGTATGAAGCCTCGGTTCGATATGCGAAATCCTTCAATAATAGATTTGCATTTAAAGTGAATGCTAGCTATATGAGAGCAGAAGATTGGTACGCAACCGACTATAGTTCGGATAGGAATTCTAATGTAGATCCGGGCTATGCAAATTATAGAAATCCGGGAAGTGATTTTCCGAATACGATGGGAGATGAAGCAGCTATAAATTTATCTATATTACAGCTCTCTGACGGCTGGCGTACCCTTGCCAATCAATTGAGTGGTAATTCACAAATTCAGGGTATTCAAAAAGGAGTACCAGTAAATGCTTTTGTGAATAATGGTTTTTTACCTAACCAGGTGGTGTCTGCATCAGGTTTTCAGGAACATCAGCTAATTGACTATGGAGCTGAAAACATAAAAGGAAATGTAGGTTTATACTATAGACCTACAGATGACATTGAGGTAAGTTATTTGTGGAATGCAGGATATGGAACTAGTATTTATACAGGTGCACAAAGATATTCTTTAAATAATTTTGGTATTCAACAACACAGATTGCAAGCAGAAGGAAGTAATTGGTTTGTGAGAGGATATGCTACCTTTGAAAATTCAGGAGATTCCTACATAACAGAATTTTATGCTAAAAGAGTACTTGATCTACAAGTTGCAAATAGTCCAATCGGTGTTTTCACTAAGGATGTTTCTGGCTGGCTTGGCACGTACGCATATAATTATCTAGCTTCTTTGCAGCAGCAAGGAGTGGATCCGCAAAATGACAGCCCTGCTGATCTAACCCCAGCACAGATGCAGCAAGCATTTGCTTATGCGAGGACTAACACTGAAACTTTCTTTGGTAATGATATTGACCCGGAAGCGCAAAATGGAACAGTACCAACTGGTCCGAAATTTAATGACCAATCAAGGTTATATCATGCGGAGGGACAGTATGACTTTAGTGATAAAATTGAGTTCATGGATCTGCTAGTGGGTGCAAGTTTTAGGCAATATGACTTACGATCAAATGGAACTATTTTTCCAGACAGCCCAGATAATCCAATTACTATAAATGAATTAGGTGGTTTTGCACAAGCTTCGAAAAGAGTTTTACAGGACAAGTTGAAGCTTACTGCATCATTTAGAGCAGATAAAAATGAGAATTTTAATATTGTAACTAGCCCAAGAATTGCTGGTGTATTTACATTTAATAAAACGAATAACATACGAGCATCATTTCAAACAGGATTTAGAAATCCAACTACACAAGGGCAATATATAAATTTGGATATTATATCAAGTAGATTACTGGGAGGTCTGCCAAGTAATATCAGGCAGTATGAAATTGGAACTACTGGAGCAGCAGTTGATAATAATAACACCTTCACATTTCTAGATAGCCAAGGAAATGAAGTTACGCTTGGGGAAGCTGTTTATACGATTGAGTCAGTAGAGCAAATGGCTAATAATTTTTATTCAACTGGAACACTGAATCCTGAAAATCTTGAGCAAATAACCGATTTTCAATCTGTTCAGCCAGAACAAGTACAATCCTTTGAATTAGGTTATAAAAGCGTTTTTGATAACAGACTTTTAATTGACCTTGTAGGGTATTATAATATTTACAACAACTTTATTGTTCAGCAAAGAATGAGAAGAGCGGGTTTATTGCCTGATGGAACTCCTAATTATTTCACTTTATTTAATGGTACAGCAAATAACACATATCAAGTCTATACAAATGCAAATGAAGAAATAAGTGCTTTTGGTTTCGCCGGAGAGGCTAGTTATGCCTTACCAAAAAATTATAATATTGGATTCAACTACAACTACAACAAATTGAATACTCAGGAAGCAAGTGATGATTTTGTATTTGGATTTAATACTCCAGAACATAAATTCAATATTAAATTTGGCAACAGAAAATTAACTGATAAAATTGGCTTCAATATTGTTTACAGATGGCAATCAGAATTCTTCTGGGAATCTTCTTTTGGAGATGGTGTAGTTCCTGCATTCGGTACAGCAGATGCACAGGTTTCTCTCAAGCTTCCTAGCAAAATGATGCTGAAGGTAGGTGGATCTAATTTATTAAATAATTACTACATACAGAGCTTTGGCGCTCCACAAATTGGTGCTATTTATTATGTATCAGTTACATTTGATCAGTTGATGAATTGATTTCAGAATAAAGTTTAGTATTAGAGGGCTAGCTAATATTAGTTAGCCTTTTTTTTTTGGTGCAACCGCTACAGCTCATTTGGTGCCTACTACAGTTTCTGAATGCATTGAAAAAATCTATTTACCTCTTAAAGAACAAGCGCTAAAGAACTTTGTAATACAGATTCACCTTTATTTTCCAGTTAATATTTTAAGTGAAATGACCCATAGGGTGATCTACAAAATAAAACATATTAGGTACAGGAATTATAAAAATAGTCTAAAGACCTTTAAAGTCTAGAAAATATAGTGAATTAGGTTCAAGTCTTTCAGATGAAGAGAAGCTGTAGAATAAGTAAGATGTAGAAGAAGAGAATAGTTCTTAGTCAAGAATAAAAAAATAATAAAAGAGGTCGACCATCAGAAAATTCAAATACGAATAAATAAAGAAGGCCGCTTCACGAAAGCGGCCTTTAAAAAAAATATAATATTAATAAATTTATTCGCCCGGTGTAGGTGGCTCTAATATACCGGCAAAAGCGTGAACTACACCATTCTCTCCCGTAAATGCATCACCTAAAGCAACTTGTCCATTAGGCTCCTGATTACCTTCTGAATCTAAAACGATACCAGTAGCAATTCCAGCTTCTAAATTTAATGGAGCATCAATTGACAGAACAGTAATTGGTAAGCCTAATTTAGAAGTAAAAGAAGCTCCTGCTTCAAATTCAGCACCTAAAACAATTTCAGAAAGAACATGATGCTTAATAATATTATACCATTCTACACCTTCAAATGAATCTACAGTCAAACTAGCTTGCTGAAACACACCATTGACAGGAGCAAAAACCGTTAGTGTCTCTTCATCAGAAGATAAAATATCCGATAAAAGAGGTAATTCTTCTGCTGTAGCATAAGCATCCGCCTTAGCAACGCCTTGGGCTAGAATACTAAAATTAGCAGCCAATAAAACGGCTTGACTCACTTTTCCCAAATGTTGCTCGATCGCTGTATATACTTGCACAGGCGGTACTAAAATAGTTCCTGTTACATGCACCACACCATTAGTTGCTAAAATTTCATCACCAACAAATTGTACGTCACTATTTGATCCTCCTGTGAAGATATTACCTGTAGCAGCGTTAAAAGTAATGTTCTCGCCTTGTGCGGTTGGAATAGTTGTAGAAGCCTCCATTTCACTTCTTCTTATCTCTCCAGCAGCATGAACATGAAATGCTAAAACAGACTTAATAATATCGGGATTTATTGACTCCAATGACTCTACATCTAAGATAGTCTGTAAAGAAGTAAATGCTGCGTCATTTGGAGCAAATACTGTTAAAGGGCCATTTCCTTCTAAAACACTAATCAAATCAGGATACTTATTTAAGAACAGTTCCAACTGTGTATGAGTTGAACTTTCAGAAATAATTTCTAGGATCGTGTTTTCTCTGGCTGGCTCAGGGTCACCACCCTCATCGTCATCTCCACATGATGTCATCAGCATAGATGACATTGCTAAAAATACTACCGCCATTAGGGTAGAACTTAGTTTTAAAAATAAATTTTTCTTTTTCATAATAGTCTAATTGTTATTTAATGTTAATGTAAAAATAGGATTTTAACTGGTTTGTTAAAATAATGTTACAAATTATATTATGCATAACGAGTATTTTCTCAAATATATTTTAATCCCACATAAATAAAGACACTACAATATTTGGAATGGTTGGAAGAAAAATTTAAAATACTTTTTTAACTCATTCCAATACTATACTGATAAATACTTGTGATTGTGATACTTATAAATTAAAATATTAAAATAGTATTATTTAAATATAATGCTTACCATTAAAGTACTCCCTTTATACCAGTTAAGTGCCACAATCATAGAATAGACAAATAATAAAGAAAAATGTTCAAAATGAACAGAAGGTGATCACTGCAAGAAGAGAGCTTTAAAGGAAATTTTTACTTTAGCCGACAATTATGAGCTAGGCTAAAAAAAGCTATGATCTGACAAAAGTAAAATAAAAAAGGGCTCTCCGAAAATTCGGAGAGCCCTTTTTAAGAAGCACTTTGACTTGGATTATTTTCTTCCACCGAAGAAGAAACCACCAATTCTGATACCGATATAACTGTTCTTGATGTCTACACCATCAGAAGTAACAGTAGTACCACCGCCATCAGTGTAAGAGAAACCTTCAAGAGTAGTTGAAGGAATAATGTTGTAGTCAATATTAATATTGAAGTGACCTAAATCGAAACCAATTCTTGGATAAAAACCGAATTTACTGCCTCCCCCAACTTCTCCAGCATCAGCAGAAAAGTTAACAGCTGCAATAGTATAAAGGCCTAAACCTACACCTACATAAGGTCGGAATTTATTATTTGAAAAATAATATTTTCCATTGACAGTCCAAGATCCATTACCAGAAATCTCTGCTTCAGAGTCTCCAACAATTTTAGCCATAGCAGCTGATTCCCATCTTAAACCCACTGCGATCGCATCATTGATTCTATATGCTGGTTCAATGTCAAATAAAACACCACCACCACCTTCAGGAATTGCATAACCTACTCCAACATATAATTGGAACGGCTTAAATTCTTGTGCTTTAGCTGCACTTACAGCAACAAATACTAATACAATTAATAATACTTTTTTCATAACATTTTTCTGTTTAATTAATAATGTCACAAACCTATTATAAATTATTAAACCATAAGTATAACTTTTATCAGTTTTTAACTGAATGTAATGAATAATGTAAATAAGAATAATTACAAAAATTATTCAAAATCTTAAAGACTATTGTACATTTTTGATTTCCAATTAATTATGAAAAACATTGGAACGGTTAAGAAAATGCAAATTTTAATTAATGTTAAAAAAAACATGTACTTTCTTGGCTTTATATTATACTTATTTACCAATAATTAGCCATTATTGCTCTAATAGCACTAACAATACCGGAAATTTAGATGATTTGACTAATTCTAAAGAAACGCTTTCCTGGAAAGTCCTATATAAGATATTGTGGTCATGATGTCCAACTATAAGCATCTCAGTCTTAAATTTTTCAGACTCTTTGATAATCATTTGATCGGTGGCCCCTTGAGTAAGCAGACCTTGTGCCTCAATTGCATTAATGATTTAACATGAAAAGGCTGTGGCAAACTCTATTGCTTTCTCCCATAATATTGCTCTTTGTCATTCAAATCAATCGATACTATTTATTTACTTCAGTGCATCTTTACTTGATTTAATTAACGTAAGAACGAAGATAATTTATATTGCCTACCTTTTTTCTATCCGGAAACTATCAGCATCATAATAAGCGGGAAATTTTTGTCTAAAGCTAAACAATTCATCTGCTGATAAATTCACAGTATTAACCGATTCTTTATCATCTGCAAAATAAATGGTTTCTCCTTTCGGATTGTAAATTCCTGAATGTCCATTATGGGCAATTCCGTTTCCATCATCACCAATTCTATTTACCCCTGCACAATAGGCTAAATTCTCAATTGCTCGTGCTTTCAAAAGTGTATCCCATGCACTCACTCTTGCTGCCGGCCAGTTAGCCACAAAGAGGATGAGATCATAGTCCAATCGGTCCTTGTCGCTCCTATTTCTGCACCAAACGGGAAATCGTAAATCATAGCATACCAAAGGTTTAATTTTCCATCCCCTCCATTCAACCACCAGCTTTTCGGTACCGGGCAAGTAATGAGCATCTTCATTAGCCATCCTAAACAAATGCCTTTTATCATAGGTGAAATACTGTCCATCTGGTTGCATCCAAACAAGCCTGTTATAGTAATCACCTCCATCATTTACTATAAATGAACCTGTAACCACAGCATTCTTTTGTTCCGCCATTTGTTTGAGCCACTTTGAGGTATGGAGATTCATTGGCTCTGCCATCTTCTCAGCTTCCATACTAAAGCCTGTATTAAACATTTCCGGAAGTATAATAACATCAGTGAGTCCCTCAATTTCCCATAACTTCTCTTCCAGCATGGCTAAATTAGCCTGTTTATCCTGCCAATGCAGGCTGGTTTGCACGGTAGTAACTTTTAAATCCTGCATAATATCTCAGCTGCTTTTTTTAATGTGTCTTCTCCTTTAGCAAAACAAAATCTCAGTAAATGATCATCTTTTCTATCTAAATAGAATCCCGAGATTGGAATAGAAGCTACCCCATGGTTTTTAGTTAGTTCGATAGCAAATTCAGTATCAGGTAGATTTGAGACCGCACTATAATCCAACAGTTGAAAGTAGGTTCCGTACGAAGGCACAACCTTGAAAGAAGAACCTGCTAATTGCTCACTAAAGAAATCTCTTTTCTTCTCATACATGGTGCTTAGCCCTTTGTAATGTTGCTCATCTTGCAAATATTGCGCAAAAGCATGCTGCGATGGAGTGTGCACACAGTAGCAGTTATATTGATGAACCTTTTTAATTTCTTTCATAATGTACTCCGGGGCAACAGCATAGCCAACTTTCCAACCTGTTGCGTGAAAAGTTTTTCCAAACGAATAAACCGCTACACTTCTGGAGGCCAGAAATTCATCTTTTAAAACACTAAAATGCTCTTTTCCATCAAAAATAATATGCTCATATACCTCATCGCTCAATACCAGCAGCTGAGGATTAGCTTCCAATAATTGCTTTAATGCCTGCATATCATCTGCATCCAGTACCGTACCAGAGGGATTATGTGGTGAATTAATCAATATCATCTTAGTATTAGCATTCACTTTATCTCTGATTAAATCCCAGTCCGGTTTAAAATGGGGTTGCTGCAAAGCTATCGGTACAGGTTTTGCACCTGCAAGTTCTATGGCAGGAATGTAACAATCATAGGCTGGCTCCAAAACTATTACTTCATCTGCCTGGCCAACGATAGCCATTATTGTGGAAAATATGGCTTCTGACGCACCACTGGTAATAGTGATATCGGTATCTGGATTTATTTTTATTCCTCCTGTATTTATAATTTTTTGTGCCAGCACTTCTCTCAATAAGGGCAAGCCTGCCAGAGGTGCATACTGGTTATGGCCTATCTGCATATTTTGATAGACCAAATCGATCAGCTCCTGAGAAACTGGAAATTCGGGAAAGCCCTGAGATAAGTTAATGGCTTTATTCTCGGAAGCCATTTGGGACATCACAGCAAAGATAGTGGTGCCCACATGCGGTAATTTAGATCGTATTTGC
Organism: uncultured Cytophagales bacterium; assembly: GCA_963803685.1. GTDB lineage: Bacteria > Bacteroidota > Bacteroidia > Cytophagales > Cyclobacteriaceae > Marivirga. The sequence goes on along the minus strand of CAWDNW010000001.1, from coordinate 2,553,890 downwards.
ATTAGGTTGCGTTTTAAAATATTAAGCAAAAAAAAAGGCTGACAAAATTGTCAGCCTTTTCATTTGAATAATTTGTGTGATTAAGCTTTGTTCTTTTTGTCTTGTACTTCAATACGAATTTCCTGCGCCAGGTTTTTCAACTCTTGCATTCCTTTTCTTACTCGAGTACCCGCTGCCTGGTTCTCCTTGTCGTAGAATTTTTCAAAATCACCTTCTAGTCCCATTACTAGATCTTTCACTTGTTCGAATCTTTTCATTCTTATTTTAGTTTACGGTTGACTAAATAATTAATTTAATTGGAAGCAATATAGGCAAAAACATTAAAAAACAACAATTAGAGCAATGTTTTTGCTAATTTTTTACTCTTTAAAGGCTTTTGCAAGCTCATTTTCTCTATAATGACCACTTGAAAGCTTATCTTTTATGGCTTCAAAAGCAGTAATAGTACGGTTCACATCTTCAATATTATGCGAGGCTGTAGGTATTAATCTGAGAATGATTGTCCCTTTTGGCACAACCGGGTAAATTACCACTGAACAGAAGATATTAAAGTTTTCGCGCAAATCATAAGCCAATGAGGCAGCTTCTCCTACTGTGCCATTAAGCACCACCGGTGTAACTGGTGATTGCGTGGCACCAATACTAAATCCTTTTTGCTTTAAACCACCTTGAAGCGCATTAACTACATCCCATAATTTCTTTTTATGTTCAGGCTGATCCCTTAGCAATTCCAGTCGTTTAATAGCTCCCTCTACCATTGCCATTGGTAATGACTTGGCAAATATCTGAGACCTTAAATTATATCTCATGAATTTTACAACATCTTTATCTCCTGCCACAAAAGCACCGATCAATGCCATAGATTTAGCGAATGTACTAAAATAGATATCGATCTCGTCCATCACACCTAATTGTTCACCCGTACCTGCTCCAGTTTCTCCCATGGTACCAAAACCGTGAGCATCATCTACCAATAACCTAAAATCATACTTATTCTTAAGCTCAACAACTTTTTTTAAATCGCCCATGGCACCAGTCATTCCAAATACGCCTTCCGTAATTACCAAAATACCGCCTCCGGTTTCATTGGTTAATTTTGTGGCACGTTGCAATTGCTTCTCCAGGCTTTCTATATCATTATGAGGGAAAACAAATCTTTTCCCCATATGTAATCTTACTCCATCTACAATACAAGCATGAGATTCAGCATCATATACAATAGCATCTTTTCTGCCAACTATGGCATCAATTACAGAGAGCACTCCCTGATATCCATAATTAAGCAACATTACATCTTCTTTCTTAATAAAATCTGCGAGTTGCTGCTCTAATAATTCATGCTGACTTGTATTGCCGGACATCATTCTTGCGCCCATAGGATAGGCCAGACCCCACTTCTGAGCAGACTCAGCATCTGCCTTTCTAATTTCAGGATGATTCGCTAATCCTAAATAGTTATTTAAACTCCAGGTAAGTACTTCCTTACCTCTAAATTTCATATGTGGAGAAATTTCACCTTCCAACTTCGGGAACATAAAATATCCTTCTTCAACATTAGAGTGCTTGCCTAAAGGCCCTCTATCTACTTTCAATTTCTCAAATAAATCCACGCTTGTTTCTTTTATTGATATGTCAATTTTCTTAATTCGATCAACAAATGTAACGAAAAATGGTTGATGAAAAAATTTGTTAATTCCTTTAAAGGAGGTTTTTTTAGCAAAAAACACAATTATTATGTAGCATTGTGAGTTGATTTTGTAATTTTTTCAAGGATTAAAATATGGCAAATATCCAAAAAATTTTAGTAGCCAATAGAGGCGAAATAGCGCTACGTGTAATGCGTTCCGCTAAAGAAGTAGGCATAAAAACTGTAGCAATTTATAGCGAAGCGGATAGAAACTCTTTACATGTGAGATATGCTGATGAAGCGGTTTGCGTGGGGCCACCTGCATCATCTGAAAGCTATTTAAGAATTGACAAAATCCTGAAAGCCTGTAAAGAACTTAGCGTTGATGCAATCCACCCTGGTTATGGCTTTTTATCTGAGAATGCAGATTTTGCCAGGCAAGTAACAGATGCAGGAATTATTTTTATAGGTCCTTCGCCTGAGGCTATAGAAATAATGGGCGATAAACTAGCTGCTAAGTCTGCTGTTTTAAAAAGAAATGTACCCTTAGTGCCTGGTTTAGATAAGGCAATTACAGATATAAAATTTGCCAAAGAAAAGGCTGAAGAAATTGGTTACCCAATATTAATAAAAGCAAGTGCAGGAGGTGGTGGCAAAGGAATGAGGATAGTTGAAAAGCCGAAAGACTTTGAAGAGCAAATGGATAGAGCTGTGAGCGAAGCGAAAAATGCTTTTGGTGATGGTTCCGTTTTTATTGAGAAATTTGTTACCTCTCCCCGCCATATAGAAATACAGATTATTGGCGACCAACATGGAAATGTGGTTCACTTATTTGAAAGAGAATGCTCTATTCAAAGAAGACATCAGAAAGTAATTGAAGAGGCACCGTCATCAGTTTTAACACCGGAGAAACGGGAAAAAATGGGTCAGGCTGCTATAGATGTGGCAAAATCATGTAAATATTACGGTGCAGGAACGGTGGAATTTATTGTGGATGAAAAACTGGATTTCTACTTCCTTGAAATGAACACCCGTTTGCAAGTTGAACACCCAGTAACAGAGCAAATTACAGGAATAGATCTGGTGAAAGAGCAAATCAGAATTGCTGAGGGAAAAACGCTCTCCGTTAAGCAAGAAGATTTAAAGATAATTGGTCATTCTATTGAAGTGAGGGTGTACGCAGAAGATCCTCAAAATAACTTTCTGCCAGACATTGGCAATTTAAAAGTTTACAAGAGGCCGCAAGGAACTGGAGTAAGAGTTGATGACGGGTTTGAGCAGGGCATGGATATTCCCATTCATTACGATCCTATGATAGCAAAATTGGTCACTTATGCAGATAACAGAGATGAAGCTATCAAGCGGATGATCCGAGCCATAGAAGAATATGAAATAGTGGGAATCCAAACTACCTTAAGTTTTTGTAAATATGTTTTAAAACATGAAGCCTTTACCAGTGGTAATTTCGATACTAAATTTATAGAAAAGTATTTTACTCCTGATGTGCTTGACGACTCCATTAGTGACGAAGAAGCCAAAATTGCCGCTGCTTTAGCTGTTAAACTTTGGAATAGTAGAAAGATAGAGGTGACAGCAAAAGATAGTAGTGAACACAAGGTATCGATGTGGAAAAAGAATAGGTTGTAAAATATGGCAGAAATAAGACCTATTAAAGGGTGGAGATATAATAACGCATTGCAGGCCGATATTGAATCTTTAACCAGTCCACTATTTGATGTGGTTTCTGAACACCACAGAGAAGCACTGTATAAAAATGAGTTTAACAGTATCCATTTATCAGTTCCTAAAGGACCTAAAGCTTCTGAAAATGCTGCAGTAAAATTAGAGGAGTGGAAGAAAGCTGGTATACTTAAGCAAGATCCCATCCCTGGAATTTATGTTTATTATCAGTATTTTACACTACCGGGATCAACCAAGGAGTTTGTGAGAAAAGGATTCATCTCCTTTGTAAAGGCCTATCACTGGGATGAAAATGAAATCCTAAGGCATGAAAATACTATTCCTAAATCGGTAAACGACAGGATAGAGATTTTGGAGAAAACAAAGCTCAATGTAAGTGCCACCCATGGTTTATATACTGATGAAGATTTCGAACTGGAGCCGTACATGGATGAAAGCATCCAAAGCCCGCTAAGCGAGTTAGAAGATTATCAAGGAGTTAGAGAGGTAATCAGCGTTATCCATGATGCGAAAATCATTAAGAAATTTATTGATAAAGTTGGCCCTCAGAAAATTATTTTAGCTGATGGGCATCATCGATATGAAGGCTCCATGCTCTACAGGCAAAAAATGATCAAGGAAAATCCAAATCATACGGGTGAGGAAGCTTACAATTACCACATGATGTACCTGACAAACGGGGCTTCTGATGATCTACGGATATTGCCTACCCACAGGCTTATTCAGGGAATGAATCATCTGTCTGAAGATGAGATCTTAAAAAAGCTAGAAAATGACTTCATAATAAAGACGGTAGAAAATGCTACCGATATAAACGAAATTATTTTAGGTAAGCAGTGGGCTTTTGGCCTAATTTTCAAGGAAAAAACCTACAAAATCAGATTAAAACCTGAAAAGATTGATAGCATGACCTGGCCTTTTCCCGATGTAGTAAAGCATCTGGATTTAACTGTTTTACATTATTTTTTCATACAAAAGATTTTAGGCATTAAAGGAAAAGAACAAAGGAGCTCTGAGCACATCACTTTCGAAAGAAATTTTGTCAATTGTCTTACTAAAGTAATGCAAGGTGAAGCACAATTTGCTCTTATTACAAAAGAAATAAACATGGAGCAGGTAAACCAGGTTTGTAAGAGCGGTTTTACAATGCCTCAAAAATCGACTTACTTTTACCCTAAAACTATTTGCGGTTTCTTATTTAGCTCAATAGAAGAAAATGAATTTATCTTACCCCCTTATTTTAGGCTCTAAATCTCCTAGGAGAAAAGAGATTCTTGAAAAAGCAGGCTTTCAGTTTAGCACTGAGGCAAAAGACACTGAAGAAAACTATGCTGATGATTTGCCTAAAACAGAAGTAGCATCCTTTCTTTCAGAAAAGAAGGCAAAGGCCTTTATGGGAGATAGCAGATACGATGATAAGATTATTTTAACAGCAGATACAACTGTTTTAATAGACGGTACGCTGTTGGAAAAACCACAAGGTGATCAGGAGGCTTTTGAAATGCTTAGTAAATTAAGTGGGAGAACCCATCAGGTCATTTCCGGATTTGCTGTTTTATTTAAAGGGAAGATAAGCACTTATAGTGATGAAACCTTAGTTACTTTTTCCCAGATATCGGATGCAGATATTCACACTTATATTAAGGAACACCAGCCCTTTGATAAAGCAGGAGCTTATGGTATTCAGGAAGGCATTGGTCTAACGCACATCAGTCGTTTGGAAGGCTCCTATTTCACAGTGATGGGCCTGGCTATCCATAAGGTATATCAGGCTTTAGCTAAATTGGACTAATGAAAGCGCTTTGGAGGTATTTTGCTGATTTCCACAAAGAGGTTCCCCATCCTCCCGGCTTATATTTTTCCATCACTTTATTTATTTCCATCCTTACAGCCCTGAATTATTTGATAATGGATATCAGGTTTGAAAAATGGATGGATAATTTAAAACCAGCAGCACTCCCGTATCTTGCTCACTTCATTTTATTTGCTCTGAACTACTTTGGCATTGTTTATCTTTGCTATAGGTATAAAAGCATCCCTAATTTATTTAGAGATAAAGCTTTTATGGTGAAAAGTGTATTTATGCTGGTAATTTTAACACTAGACGTTTGCTTTCACTTCCATAGAACTTTAATAGATGAGCTGTTTGAGTACCGAGATCGATACTATTTATATAAAATAAGTGCCCAGGTTACCAGCATATTTGTCATGATGCTTCCCCTGCTCATCTATTACTTGAAATATGAAAAGTATAATGACAATTTTTATGGTTTGCGAGCTTCTGCTCGTCAAATAGGTCAGTATTTCCCCTTGATATTATTGATGATTCCTTTGATATTTGGTGCGTCTTTCGAGAGCAGTTTTAGAGAATACTATCCCAGATTTAAAGAAGCAGCCTTATTTATGGACTGGTCTTTAACCACCAGGGCAGTTGTTTTTGAAGTTTTCTATGCTTTCGATTTTCTCACCACTGAATTAATATTCCGTGGGTTTATGGTGCTTGGCTTTACCGCATTTCTCGGCCCCCGTGCTATCTTACCAATGGTAGGATTGTATGTAGCTTTACATTATGGCAAACCACTCGGTGAAACCATAGGTTCGCTTTTCGGAGGCTATATTTTAGGTGTTCTGGCTTACCAAAGCAGAAACATTTGGGGTGGAATTATTGCGCATATGGGTGTGGCTTTATTGATGGAGCTGGCAGCCTGGTGGCAGAAGATTTACAATAGCTAAAGGATTAAAGAGTGAAAGTACTAATGCGTTGAAGCTACCTTAAAAAATAAATAAAAACCCTCTTCTCAGTAATGAGTTACTGATAACAGAGTTCAAACTATGGTCACACTCTCAGTAATTGAATATAAGCAAAACAAATGGTGGGCTTTTAAACAAATGCAACTGATGCCACCCAATTTGGCTAAAATTGCGGGCTGTGAATTTGCTAAATTATTAGGCACTGGCAGCGGCTTTGGATTTAGTTTATGGCCTGATTTTAATACTTATGCGCTTTTAATGAAGTGGGATAAAGAAGCGTCATCCAAAACATTTTTTGATAACTTAGCAATATTTTCTGATCTTCAATCTCATTCTGAATCTATCAAAACTTATTACCTGGAATCCATAGGGGCTCATGGAAGTTGGTATGGAAAAAATCCATTTCCTGAAAAAACAGACTATGCTGGAGGTGAAATTGCAGTGATTACCCGTGCCAGAATCAATATTAATAAGCTTCCGCGTTTCTGGCAATTTGTACCCAAAGCCAGTAAAGCTATTCAAAATGCCAAAGGTCTACTCTATACTAAAGGAATTGGTGAATGGCCCCTCATAGAACAAGCCACTTTCAGCATATGGGAAAATGAAAAAGCAATGAAAGATTATGCCTATCAGGACATTCACAGAGAAATAATAGGAAAAGTAAAAAAGGAAAATTGGTACAAAGAGGAGCTATTTAGCAGATTCAATGTAATTAGTAGCGTAAGTCATTCATGAGACAAAACAGTAGCTATGTATTATCGTTTTTACATTATGAAAAAATTGCTACTCCTTGCGCCCGCCATTTTAATTGTTTTTCAAAGCTGTTCACAACAGAACAAAAAAGACGAAGACACACAGCATGAAAACATCAATCTGTCAGATAATTTTGGAGATTATTGGTATCAGGGGAAAGCTGAATTAACGTCCTACGATTTGCAACAGGTGCGTTACGGTGAAAAAAGAGAAGGGAATGCCGTGCTTATTTTTGTGACTGAAGATTTCTCTAAAAGTAAGCAGGTAAAGTTGGATAATCCTCAATCAGTTGAAGAAGATGCACAAAAAGTGCTAAAACTCAACTTTACAAAGAAATTTAACACAGGAATTTACCCGTATTCCATCATGACTTCCGTATTTTCACCCGTTTATCCAGATGGAGATTTACACGCTATAAAAGTCACAACCAGTGTTCAGGAATGGTGTGGACACGCATTTATGCAACTCAATAAAAAAGGCTATGAATATGAAACACTCATACACTCCTATTTTGAAAGTGAAGGTGATGTGATGCTTAAATTAGATAAAACATGGCTGGAGGATGAAATTTGGAATCTAATCAGGTTAGATCCTGCTGCTATTCCAACAGGAAAAATTCAGGTGATTCCATCAACGCAGTTTATTAGGTTAAAGCACGTGGAAGCAAAAAGTTATAGTGCTGATTTAGACAAATCCAGAGAAGGAACTATGGAAATTTTAACGCTTAGCATTAAAGAACTGAGTCGCACCCTCAAAATTTACTACAGTTCGAAGCCCCCTTTCGCTATTGAAAAATGGGAAGAAACTTATCCGGAAGGTGGTGAAATGATGACAACTACTGGCACATTGAAAAAACGTATTATGTTGGATTATTGGAGTAAAAATGGTCTAGTAGATAGTGTTTATAGGAAAGATTTGGGGTTGGATTAAATCTTCTTTTCTTTTGGCTTGACCCAAAAGAAACAAAAAGTCAAGGCTGAATTCATTTATTAACGGCATTTTGGATTTCTAATTGGGAAACAAAAAAAAAAAGTCCCTACGGTCAAACATTTTGTTTCTGATCCAAATAGAAATTCAAAATCCCTAAAATGAATAAGGCCGATCCTTCTAGTTAAAAACAGATTACCACTAAATTTGTGGTAGTGACAATATTTTTTGAATATATCATAAATGAATTCCGCATTCTACTTTGGCATTACCCGCCCATCTGCCTTCTCGGCCACTGCCTTTTATTGTACAATGCGTACAACCGATGGAGCTGTAGCCTTGGGCCACTAATTGATGACTTGGTAATTGATTTATAAAAAAGTAAGTATGAACTTCTTCCGGAGTTATATCAAGTAAAGGATAGACCTTCATAACATCTGATTTTTGATCGAAATAATTTAATTGCCTCCGGTTCTCATTTTGATATTTAAATAAACCGGAAAGCCAGATTTTATGGTTACTCCTCAATGCTGCTAAGGGCTCAACTTTATTGATAAAGCAGCACAGGTCTTGATTATGCTGATAGGTAAAATTGTCCTGCGTAAAGCGGTGTTTATTTTCTGATGGACCAATTATTTTAATATTTAGATTAAGTTGCTTCTGCAATAAATCTTTGTAGTCTAAAGTTTCCTGAAAATGATAACCCGTCTCTAAAAAATAGATAGGGTGTTCAGGCTTAATTTTATGAATCAGATGCAACAGTAAAGCAGATGAGCTTCCGAAAGAGGAAGTCATCAAAATATCCTCCTCCCCATAATGATCAAAAATCCACCTTACCCTTTCTTCTATAGTATAGTTTTCAAAGTCAGGCCATGATGACACATCGTTACTATCCATCCTTAATTATTATTTTTATCGTGCACAAAAGAGGCAGTAATCTTATTTAGCGCCTCCATTTTCTTTTCAAAGTCACCTTTCAGACCTTTTCGGATTTCAGCCAGATTCTGCAGTGTATCATCAGTATTATTCGGTAATACTTCTTCTAAAATAGCTCGCAACCTTTTAGCAAAAGTGGGAGATTTTCCATTGGTAGAAATACCAATTTTCAAATTGCCTTTTTTCACTGTGCTACCCAGGTAGAAATCACACAACTCAGGAGTATCCGCCACATTCACCAAAATACCTACAGCTTTCGCATCTGAGAAAACTTGTTGATTTACTTCGTAAAAATTAGTAGCACCTATCACCAGATTGATTCCTACCAAATCCGACTCATCATATGCCTTATTCACCAATTCAATGGTTGGATGCGTCTCAGCAATATCACGGATTTCCTGTCTTATTTCAGGCGCTACGATTCTCACATTGGCTTCATCATCATTTTTTAATAGTGCTCCCAGTTTCTCCAAACCAACATAGCCTCCACCAACGATCAGCGTTTGGATTTTATCCAGTTTCAAAAACACCGGGAACAAATGATTTTCTTCAGATCTGTGTGGCATGATGCGGCAAACTTTTAATGGTCGCTAAATAATTTTCTTCCCCAATGGATTCACCTACCAGGATTATACCAGGTGAAGCCACCGTTTTATCTCTGATAGTGGCTTCCAATTCACCCACAGTAGTTCTATAGACTCTTGCATTTTCCAATGAGCCATTCGATACGATGGCTGCCGGTAACCATTCCTTGCCCTGCAATTCATAGGCTCGGCTGATAGCAGCCGCCTTGCGTAGACCCATTAAAAACACTGCTGTTGACGCACTCTGAGCCACCAATCCTACGTCTTCAGAAAGCTCCCCACTTTTGGTAGTAGCAGTTACCACCCAAAAGCTTTCATTAATTCCCCTGGTAGTAAGTGGCAATCCATACTGTCCGGCCAGGTTAATGCTGGAAATACCAGGTACCACTTGTGATGGGATTCCAAAACTTTCAGCGTGGTCTATTTCTTCTTTTCCACGTGCGAAAATGAACGGATCACCTCCTTTTAACCTCACTACATGACCATGACTGAAGGCAAATTGCACTATGAGCGCATTGATTTCTTCCTGCTTATAGCTGTGTTTTCCTGCCCTTTTACCCACATGAATTTTAAGTGCTGCGGAAGGTGCATAATCTAATAAATCCGGATGCACTAAAGCATCATACAGTACCACGTCTGCTTGCGCGATGGTTTTGATTCCCTTTACACTAATCAAATCCGGATCTCCCGGCCCTGCTCCTACTAAACTTAATTTCTTTTCCATGTTCTTATGCTTTATGGTCGATTAGTTAAGACTTTGCTTTACACCTCATCCTTTTATCCTTCTCCGAGGGGAGAAGGGGGAGTGTCTTAACCAAACGACCTTGTTTTATGCTTTATAAAAATGATTGATAACGCTTTTATCTGTTGGCTCAATACCTCTTAGATTTTTCGCAGTATCTAAAAACTGATGCGCTGATTTTAAATAATGAGCTGCAAATTCTTCAGAAGGCTTTTCCTCTTTTATTTGATACACTAAATCAGCAAAGCTGCTTTCCAGTGATATTTTATCGGTGTTTACAAAATGAGTATCGAAATCTTCAATAATCACTGCCTGCGTATTGCATTGAATATCTTCAGCCAATAATAATGCTTTGGCCGTGGTGACGAATACATTGTAAGAATTGTAGATAGCATGCTCTAGTCTATTCTCACTTAGATGTTCATATGCGTGATTTAATTTCTCTTCTGCCTCATTAAAAATGGTGCTTACCAAATCGAAACTGACTCCGGCACATTCGCCTACACCAATTTCAGGAATGTACTCTTCTTTATGATTCCAATCGATGTATTCTGAATCTTCAATCTTAGACAAATCCCCCAGCTGCTTCAGTAAATCGTAGAAATATTTTTTGCCCTGCTCTCTGAAATAGTCAGGATAAAAGGTGCCGTCAGCATGTGCTTCATAATCATTCAATAGCACTCGAAAAGCCTCAGGAATCCGTTTGGTCGGTAATTTAATTACCTTTTCAGCAGCTAAACCAGTTCCGTCAGCACGCAGACCACCACCTAACACTACTTGCATAGCAGGCACCACTTTGCCGGCATTTTTAATGGAGCTACCGTGCAAGCCAATGCCAGCAATCATATGCTGACCACAAGCATTCATGCAACCGCTGATTTTGGTATTAATTAATTTACTGTTTGCTAATTGTGGAAACTCTTCCAGTAGGAAATTTTCCAGCACTGTAGCTAAAGCAGTGCTGTTGGTTACGCCCAAGTTACAGGTGTCTGTTCCCGGGCAAGCCGTGATATCAGCGAAACTTTCGGGCCCTGACTGATTTAATCCTAACTCACCTAATTTTTCAAACAAAACCGGCAATGCATCCTTTTGCACGAAGCGAATAACCAAACCCTGATAAACACTAATCACCAAATCACCACCTACAAACTTATCGATGGTATCTGCCAGCTGAACCGCAATTTTATGGTCGATATCACCTAAGGGCGCTTTGACTAAAACTCCATAGTAACCTTCCTGCTTTTGTTTAAAAACATTCGAATCCAACCACTTTTGATACTCCCACTGGTTTTGCACCACATAGTTCTTGATAACCACTTCAGGTTTTACTTCCGCTAAAGTAATTTGCCTCAACTCTAAAGGTTTATGATGTAATACTTGTTCCTCTTCTTCCACCAACCTTCTAAATTCTTCTAACCCGATTTTCTTAATCAGAAATTTAAGTCGCGCTTTCATGCGTTTTTCTCTCTCACCAAACCGGTCGAAAACCCTTAAAGCAGCTTCCAGAAAGGTGATCAATCTATTTTCTGGCAAAAAATCGAAGAATTCCTGGGCCAAAATGGTTTGAGCACCTAAACCGCCTCCTACTAATACTCTAAAGCCTTTTTCTTCACCTTTTTCCGTTTTTTTGAGGATAGGGATGAAACCAAAATCATGAATAAATGCGAATGCAGTATCTTTATCGCTGGAAGAAAAAGCAATTTTTATCTTTCTACCCATTTCCTGGCAGATAGGATTACGCAGAAAAAACCGGAAGACCGCATCCAGATAAGGACTAACATCAAATGGCTCATGTGGATCAATCCCTGCCTTATGGCTGGCTGTAATGTTTCGAACCGTATTTCCACAAGCCTCCCGTGCCGTTAAACCTGAGGCTTCCAAAGCCGACCAGATAGCTGGTGAATCATCTAGCTTTACATGGTGCAGTTGAATATTTTGCCGTGTTGTTAGATGTAAATTGCCCGTAGCATATTTTTCTGAAAGAGCGGCAACAGTTCGCAGTTGGTCTGTGGTAATTCTACCTGCAGGAATTTTAAGGCGAAACATTTGCACGCCTTGTTGCCTTTGTCCATAAACTCCCCTTGTGAGACGGTAGGCTTTAAATTTTTCTTCTGCTATTTGACCGCTACGGAATAGCTCAATTTTATTTTGGAGCTCCGCAATATCTCTTTTTGCTGCTTTGCTTAGGCCTAAATCTTCAGTTAATTGTGTCATAATTTCAATTCTTTAAATGCTTTTTAAGTAAAAAAAATGCCTCTTGCGGAATGTCAGATTCTGCAAGAGGCACTATAGTTTGGGTATAGTGATATCATGCAGGGTCCGGTGGGGCCTTACAACAAATCATACAACAGCACATATTATCTATATGAATTCTCATTTATTTTGAGGCTTTTAATGCTTGTTCTAAATCTTCAATAATGTCATTTACGTTTTCCAATCCTACAGATAACCTGATCAAACCATCATCAATGCCTACCCTTTTTCTTTCCTCAGCACTCAATTTACTGTGTGTGGTGGTAGCCGGGTGAGTCACTATTGAGCGGGTATCTCCCAAGTTGGAAGTAACCGACAAAGTGTTCAGTTGATTGATGAATTTGCTTGATCTCTCCGCACCTCCTTTCACTGTAAAAGTGAGGATTCCACCTCCAAATTTCATTTGCTTTTTGGCCAAATCATGCTGCGGATGAGATTTCAGGAAAGGATATTTTACACTTTCCAATTCCACATGATCTTCAAGGTATTCAGCTATTTTTTGCGCGTTTTCGCAATGCTTATCCATTCTAAGGGCTAGCGTTTCCAGACTTTTGGATAAAATCCATGCATTGAATGGCGAAATTGCAGGGCCTGTATGTCGACTAAAAAAGCGCACATCTTTAATCAATTCTTTTGAACCCATGATCAGTCCGCCTAGAACCCTTCCTTGTCCATCGATAAATTTGGTAGCACTATGCGTTACAATATGCGCTCCCCATTTAGCTGGTTGCTGTAAGTAGGGCGTAGCAAAGCAATTATCTACCACTAAAATCAGATTATGCGCTTTCGCCAATTGTCCCAGCCACTCTAAATCGATTATTTCCAACCCGGGATTAGAGGGTGTTTCCACAAAAATCATTTTCGTTTCGGGCTTGATCAAACTTTCCCATTCATGCGTTCTGTTGATGTCAGCGTAGGTATGAGTAATACCCCATCTCGGAAAAATTTGAGTCAGCAACTGATGTGTGGAGCCAAATAAAGAACGAGCCGCTAAAATATGATCTCCTTGCTGCAGCAAAGCAGCCATACTGCCGAACATGGCTGCCATTCCTGTTGCTGTGGCAATTCCATCTTCCACACCTTCAAGTACTGCAATTTTATCAATCAACTCGCTGCTGTTAGGATTGGAAAATCGAGAATATATGTTACCCTCTTCCTCATCATTAAACAATGCTTTTGCTTGCTCCGCGCTATCAAAAGTAAAAGAAGAGGTAAGATAAAGTGGAACTGAATGCTCTCTATTACCACTTTTGGCAGCTTGTGTTCTTATAGCTTGTGTTTCGAAATGTTGCGACATAAATATAAAATTCGATCTCTGTAGATGACCCTCCTTGAAGAGGAAGATTTTAGAAATTTTTAATTGACTTTGTTTTGAGATTTCCTGTTAAGACAATGAAAATTGACTTTAGCTTTAGCACTTAAAAAAAGCGTAGCTATGATTTAACAGCAAATGATTTTGTGAAAATCAACAACAGACGATGCAACAACAAATAGAGTTGGCTGCATGCTGAGTTTGATTAAATGGAATTGATACAAAAAGAAAGGTGTCTTCTGATTGTTGTAATGATCGGGTATTCTTCAATTGTTTTTTCATTGCTTTACCGTTTTATATGTCCCTTCGTTGGGCAGGAATTGGCACCTTTCCGTATGCTGTGAGCATTTTTGGCGGTTGCCAGAGGATCATCGAGCCTGATCTCTTACCTCTTCTGTATAAATCGGATACTTCCGATATGATGCTCAAATATAGAAAATTGAAAATGAATTATCCAAATTTAAGTGAGAATATTTTGACTTGGTTTGAGATTTTGGTTCTTATTGGCCTTATTTGATCTTTTCCTGAAGTAAAGTATTTTGCCCCACTTTTTCGAGTTACCCGGAAGTGTACAAATTGATGCTATTTAAATTTATCATATTAAAACCCATATCCCCTTCTTTGAGATACTGTTTAATCATCAAAAACTTGATTATAAATTATTTTGCAGCTTTTTTTGTTAATTTGCAAAGGGAAAAAGCCATTTTATTATGCAACGAACATACAGAATACTATTAAATCCAGAACCTGAAGGTGGTTATACAGCAATTATTCCGGCACTTCCAGGCTGTATCACTTGGGGAAAGGATATACAAGAAGCCAAGATGATGGCAAAGGAGGCCATTGAATTATATATTGAGGACTTGGTGGCTGCGGGCGAAATAGTACCTGATGACAACGAAAGCCTTGAAGTATCATTGACTGTGGCTTAATGAAAGCTAAAGAAATGATAAAGTTGCTTGAACAAAATGGCTTCGAAAACATGGAAAATGAAATTAAACTCAAAATTTAACCAAACTGACATTAATAAGTGTTTTTTAAACTTTAGAACTGCGTATAAAACCTCAAAGAAGAAAAATTTCAACAAATATTGAGTTTTCAACTACGTTTTGAGGTATTTTAAACAAAATTTTATTCTTCATCTTTTTGCTTGATCAAAAAGAAGCAAAAAATCAAGACAAAAAGATGCTCCCACTCTACAATTCAACGCGCTCCCCGCCTTTTTGTCAACCAGCCCGCTCCGTTTTAACAAATATTATTTGGTTATCCAACAGTGCAGTATTTATCATGAGCACCCGAATTACAGCGAATCAAAGCCGTCATCATCTCTACAAACATCCAGATGGCAAAAGAACAATTGTCCCATTACATTCTAAAGATATATCAAAAGGAACATTAAATGCTATCTTAAAACAAGCAGGATTGAAATAAAAAATTCAAATTAAGTTCCTGTATCAAGAAGGAGTTTACACCCATTAATTAATCATTTATTCATCAGTCACCTGAGTCGCACCACAACATTGATTTACTGATAAATTTTACCGTTGCTCTCCAAAATTCTCCGGAATGACGAGCTCTTTTAAATTTCTTTAAGTTGTACAAATAAGCATTACCCCCCGGCTGCCATTTGCATTAATAAGCCACAAATATAAGCCGCATAGGTACCAACAGCATATCCCAAAACAGCTAACAAAACCCCTACAGGTGCTAAGCTTGGGTGAAATGCTCCGGCTACAATAGGTGCTGAAGCGGCGCCACCTACATTGGCCTGGCTTCCTACTGCCACAAAGAAATATGGAGCTTTTATAATTTTTGCTACCATCAGCAGAACAGTTACATGTATAGCCATCCATATCAAACCTACCACAAAAAAGCCAGGATTGTCAAAGATAGCTGTGACATCCATCATCATCCCTATAGAAGCCACTAACACATAAATCATTACGCTTCCTAAACGTGATGCCCCTACTCCTTCTAACTTTCTGGCCCTGGTAAAAGATAAGCCAAGACCTATTGTGGTAGCAATTACTACCAACCAAAAGAAAGAAGAGGTTAAACTGAATTTATCCAGCTGTGGTGCTACTTCTGCAATCCACGGAGCAATTAAATCTGCACCAAAATGCGAAAGGCCTGTCGCGCCAAATCCTACTGCTAAAACAGTCATAACCTCCGCAAGGGTCGGTATTTTCATTATGGAGGCCTGGTATTTCTCTATACTGCTCTTTACTTCTTCAATGGAGGACGCATCTGCCTTCAACTTTTTGTCTAACTTGTCGGACATTCCCACCCCATACAGCAGGAAAGCCATCCAAATATTGGCTATAATTACATCTACTGTTACCATTACTGCAAACAAATCCTCACTGGCACCGAATGTTTCAAACATCGCTGCTTGATTTGCTCCTCCACCAATCCAGCTACCGGCTATTGTAGTCATCCCTCGCCAAACTGCATCAGGGCCGATTCCACCCACTACTTCAGGTGAGAAAGCAGAAACAATTAAGATTGCCAGTGGCCCTCCTATTACAATGCCTATAGTACCTGCAAAAAACATAATAATCGCTTTTCTTCCTAAACGGGCAATTCCTTTCAGATCTATACTGATAGTTAGTAAAACCAAGGCACTTGGTAATAAATAGCGGGAAGAAATATAATAAAGGTTAGATTCCTCTCCGGAAATGATACCGAAAGTATTCAATAGTGATGGAAGAAAGTAGCAGAGTAAAACGGAAGGAACAAACCGATAGAATTTCTTCCATCCTGCATGTTTACTGGAAGACGTGATAAAAATTGCTGCTAAAATAAGCATTATCAGTCCTAAAACAACGGCATCATTGGTAATAAGCGGTTTCTCCATTAATTCTATATCTCTTTCAAAATTTCTGCAAATTCACTTAAAATCATTGCTGTGGCTCCCCACACTACCTTATCATCAATATCAAAATAAGGTGCTTCTAATCGTACCTGAGGACCTACAGTCAATTCTGTTTTTTTTAGTGTATCTGCTTTCAATAAATGTTCAATATTGGTCGTAAAAATATGATCTACTTCATAAGGGTCCCTCACAAAGGTGGGCTTTTCTTCCAGAAAACTAATTACAGGTTTTACAATAAAATTACTTGCGGTAATATTTAAGTCAGATAAGGAACCCAACACCTGACTCTGATGGATTTGCACGCCAATTTCTTCATGGGTCTCGCGGATTGCCGTTTCAGTAAGTGATTTATCCTGATCTTCTCTCTTGCCCCCCGGTAAACTTACCTGTCCGCCATGAACACCTCTGTAATTAGGCCGTTGAGTGAGTGGAAAACAAATGTTACCTTCATAGAAATAAAGTGCAATCATAACTGCTCCGTTTCTAGGTTCCGTTTGTGCCGGCAACCTGAATTGCGGACCTAACTGCTTGGCCATCATGAGTTGATGTGCTTTGTCACCCGGCAGTTCTTCCTTCAACCTTTTTTTTAGAAATTCCACGATTTGATGCATCCTAATATCTTGCTAATTCTTCGCTTTTGGCTCAAATTGCTAATTTAATGGAATTTTGTGTTAATGAGAGGGATTTTGCAACTGTTTAGCAGATTCAATTAAATATTGCAGTTTATTTTCAATCACTTTCGAACTAGTTCGTGTTTATTAAATGTCGAAAAAAAAAGAAAAATGGCGACAAAAACCTAATTCATAAATCAATTGGCTTCAAGGAACAATCAAACGCCATTGCTATAATTTTTTAACTATCTTTAAAAAACGAAAATCAAATTTTAAGTAGCTGAAAAAAATGCTTCAAATCATTTACATTTGGTCAGTGCTGTTACTTGCAAACGTTTCTACTCTGGTGATCCCTGAAGAGAAAACAGAAACGATACTGAGCATTACTGATTTATATTATTATGAGGATACCACCAATGAGCTGACTTTTAAGCAGATTTTAACTGATTCCTCCCGATACCCCTTCCAATTAAACCCGAATTTTAAGCCAGAGAATTATAATAGAAACTCCGCCTATTGGGTAAAATTTAAATTCAAGTTGCCTCCACAAAAAAGCAACTACGTACTGGAATTTTACGACCAAACCATTGATTCTATTAATGTGCACTTAAGTGATGATGGTTTTCATTATGAAATATTAGAATTAGGTGATGCCTATCCATTCAGTAATAAAAACCTTCAGCATAAGAACTTTGATATAGTATTAAAGCCCGGAACAGAATATACAGGCTACTTCAGAATAAAAAACTCTCAATATGCAGATATCCGAATTGCTATTAAAAGAATAGATCGATTTATACATTACAGTTTAAGCGAGTATTTTATCTACGGACTTTTCTATGGAATGATCATTATTATATCTCTATATAATATTTTGATGTTTTTAGCCATTAAAGAAAAGAAATACCTGTACTATACCATGTACATCCTTAGTGTCGGTCTTTATGCAATGTGTATTGATGGCATTGCCTATCAATACCTGTGGCCGGATCAACCCGAGTGGAATCAGAAAGCCTACGGAGTAGCTCTTTTCTCAATTATATTCTGGAGTATTCTGTTTTCTAAACTCTTCCTCAATACAAAGGTACGATCACCCAAGTTGCATAGAGTGATTCATGTGGTGCTTATTCTAAGAATAGCATTGTTTTTATATGCGTTGTTGTTTGATATTAGCTTGTTCAGATTGAGAAACATCGAAATTATTCCTCTTTCTTTAATTTTTATGGCCAGTATTTTTGTGTTAATAAGGGGCTATCAACCTGCCCGTTTCTTTGTGGTGGCTTATGGGTTCCTATTTTTTGGCTTTTTATTGAAGGCGTTAGTTATGCAATCTGTTGTGCCTTTTCATATAATTACATATTATAGCCTACACTTCTGTTTCATTTTGGAAATGTTATTTTTAACCTTTGCGTTGTCGGACAGGGTGCGAATCTTAAAAGATAACCGAGACAAAGCATTGAAGAGAATAGTATCGCAGCATGAGCAAAATTCAAAGATGATACAGCGTATTAACAAAGCCCTGGAAAGGAAGGTTGAAGAAAGAACTGAGGATCTGAGAGTGAAAAATAAATTATTGGAAGTGTCAAATGTAAAGATCAGCCAGCAATCGCAGGAAATTGCTGAAATTAATTCTATGCTGGATCTGGACAACTGGCGTTTGAAAAACAACATTAAAAAAATTCAGCGAGAACGATTGCTCAAGAAAAATTTGTCCTACGAAGACTTCTTAGAAATTTTCAGGTCTAAAGAATGGTGTCTAAGTATTTTGGCTAATTTCAAATGGAAAGAAGGCTACAATTGCCAAAAATGCCAGAATGAGAAATATATTGAGAACCAGCTCAACTTCTCCAGAAGATGCACCAAGTGCGGCTACAATGAAAGCGCCACTACTTTTACAATATTTAAGGGCATCAAATTCCCACTGACCAAAGCATTTTTTATAGTATATGTGCATCTAAATGAAGATCATTTCACCCTTGATGAATTAGCGGACATTTTAGAAATGCGTAGAAATACCATCTGGCAATTCAAGCACAAGATTGCGGAAGAGATATCCAAAAATGGTAAAAATTATTTAAAGACTTTGCTTTCCTATGGTTATGAAAGGTCGATAAGTTACGAAGAGATTTTATAAAAATATGATTATTCCCATAGTTAAGATTGTACTTTAAAATGTTTTTTAATGATGACAAAAAATTACTAAACATTCCATAATTGCTTTAATAAAGTATTTTTAATTGTTTTTAAAGCGCAATATCCCCAGTAAATTCTGTTACAATTTTTATAGCAAAATTGAATATTATTAAGTTCAATTCTTTGTTTCGCTGAATCTTTGGATTAAATTCATTGTTAAATAATATCATCAAGTGATAAAACTTATAAAGTAATATAAAATGAAACAAATTTTTACGCTTTTTATTATAAGCTTTTTAATAACGACTAGTGCGTATGCTCAACAGAGAATTACCGGAAAGGTAACTTCTACGGGAGATAATGAACCTTTGCCAGGAGTATCTATACAGTTACTAGGTAGTACGAATGGAACCGTAACAGACCTTGATGGAAACTACTCTCTAGAGGTGTCTCCCGATGCAGAATTAAGGTTCTCTTTTATTGGCTTCAAGACGCAAACGATTGCGGTAAATGGCAGAACCACAGTTAATTTAGAAATGGTGGAGGATATTGAGTCCTTATCAGAAGTGGTGGTTGTAGGATACGGTACTATCAAGAAAAGCGATATGACGGGATCAGTTACATCTATAAAGTCGGAAGAACTGATTAAGGCTCCTGCAGCAGACCCAATGCAGTCCTTGCAGGGAAAGGTAGCAGGACTACAGGTGCTGAATAGTTCTGGTCAACCGGGGGAAGAATCAAATGTTCGATTACGAGGAATTAATACCTTAAATAATAATAGGGTATTATATGTAGTAGATGGAGTTATTATAGACGGAGGTATCAATTTTTTAAATAGCAACGATATTGAGTCAGTTGAGGTACTAAAAGATGCATCTTCTAAAGCTATTTATGGCACAAGAGGTGCAAATGGCGTAATTTTGGTAACCACAAAAAAGGCAAAGGAAGGTGAAGGAACTATATCCTTTGCATCAGAGTACGGGGTTGAACAGATAGCAAATAAACTAGATGTGATGTCCGGACCAGAATTTGCTAATTATATTAATGACGTAAACCCTGGAACCTATAACAACATAGGCGCATTGCCAGACACAGATTGGCAAGATTTAGTTTTTCAAGACTGGCAACCAGTTCAGTCCTATACACTATCTGCAAATGGAGCCACTGAAAAACTTAACTATTATATATCCGGAAGTTATTTTGGACAACAGGGAATAGTTCCAAAATCAGATTTTGAGCGAATGACGTTTAAGCTTAATACCAGCTACGAAGTAAAACCATTCTTAACTTTAGGTACTAATTTAACTGGAATAAGTATTAATGCCACCAATCCACCAGGCGTTGTTAATACATTATCAAGAGCATGGCCAATTAATGCTCCATACAATCCTGATGGTTCCTTTGCTGAAGTGCAAGGAAGTAATCCATTGGCTTCTATAGAATATAATAATTCTACCAGAAACCAAATAAGAGCTGTTGGAAATTTTTATGCTGAAGTTAATTTCCTTGATGGGTTCGAGTTTCGAACCAGTTATCAATTTGATTTGAGTAATAATAAAAGCAAATCATTTACTCCTGAATTCTTTGTAGCACCTTTACAACAAAATGAGGAAAGTAATATCAGCGTAGGATTTGTAGAAAACCGGAATTGGATATTTGAAAATACACTCTCCTATAATAAAGAATTTGGTAGAAGTACAATTAATAGCGTAATAGGTTATACCTCTCAGGAAATAAATTCTGAATTTATTAACGGAGCCAGGAGAAATCTAATTGGTATTGATCCAAGTTTATGGTATTTGAATGCAGGAGCAGAAGATTTACAGACAAATGCAAATGGTGCTGGTACAAGTGCATTGACCTCTATTTTATTTAGAACCAACTACGCATTTGATGGAAAGTATCTAGCAACGTTAACCTTCAGAAGGGATGGCTCATCAAGATTTGGAAGAAATAATAGATATGCAAATTTCCCAGCAGTAGCGTTAGGTTGGAATATTTCTAATGAAAATTTTTACCCCGCAGATTTTATAGTAAATAACTTGAAGTTGAGGGGAAGTTATGGATTAAATGGAAACCAAAATATACCAGCAGATGACCAATTCTCCAGAATAGGATCCGGTATCAATTCAGTTTTTGGCTTTAATGAGGCATTAATCAATGGTGCTTCTTTTGTAGGAAGTCCGGGAAATCCAGATTTAAAATGGGAAACCACTTCAGAATATGACCTGGGAATTGAATTTGATGTTTTCCAAAGCCGGTTAACAGGTGAAATTGATTATTACAATAGAACCACCAATGACATTTTGGTTCTATTGGATTTACCAGGCTATGCAGGTGCAGGAGCTTTTGTACAAAAAAGATTTAATGCAGCTACAGTAAATAATAAAGGAATTGAATTTGCTTTAAACTGGGTCGATGAAATTGGTGACTTTACTTATGGTTTGGGAATAAATGGATATAGCAACCAAAATGAAGTTACTAATTTAGGAGAAGATATTGGCGCTTCTGAACAAATCATCAGTGGTGACTTAGGAAATGGACAAAGAGTTACTTATACTGAAGTGGGTATGCCAATTGGTCATTTTTATGGATATAAAGTGGCTGGTGTATTTCAAAATACAGAGCAACTATCTCAATTCCCAAGGTTGGGCCAACAAGGAGTAGGTGATTTTATATATGAAGATACCAATGGAGATGGTGAACTTAATGATGCGGATAAAACCTTTATTGGTTCTTGGATTCCAGATTTTGTTTATGGCTTTAATCTTAATGTAGGATACAAAGGAATTAATCTATCAGCAGACTTTGCCGGGCAGAATGGCAATAGTATTTACAATGGAAAACAAGCCATTCGTTTTTCCACATTGAATTTTGAAGATAGATTTAATGATAGGTGGACTGGAGAAGGAACATCGAATACCGATCCTCGTGCTTCTCTTTCAGGGATTAATTACCAACCCTCTGATTATTTCGTGGAAGACGCTTCATTCCTAAAGTTAAGAACGCTTACGATTAATTATCAAATACCTTCCAACCTTTTGGAGAAAATTTCTTTCAATTCAGCTTCAATATTTGTACGCGGAACTAATTTATTCATTTGGACTGACTATTCAGGCTATACACCTGAAATAGGTAGTGGTGATTCCGCTTTAGGTGGAGTAATTGATAACGGTATCTATCCTACCACAAGAGTTGTTAGTGCAGGTTTAAATGCAACATTTTAAAAAATTGAATATGAACACTTATAAAATATATAGTTTAATCGGATTAGTAACTATCATGTTCCTCTTCTCATGTCAGGATGAATTCTTGGATCGACAGCCTCAAGCTACTTTAGTTGCTGGTAATTTCCCAGCTACTGGAGAAGAAGCAATAATTGCCACTAATGGTATTTATAATACACTTAGGGTTTGGGGTATTTATTCAGGAGGTTTTCCTTTAATAGATATTATGACAGATGAAATGATAAAAGGTAGCAACCCAGGTGATGGTGTGGGGGTGCTTGATTTTCAAAATTACACATTTACTGCTGACAATGGAAATATAGAATCATGGTATCGAACCCTATACCTCGGAATTAGAAGGTCTTACTTAGTATTAGAAAAAGTCCCTACTATTGAGATGGATAATAATCTAAAGGGTAGACTTTTAGGTGAGGCGAGGTTTTTGAGATCTTTCTTCTATTTTTCACTCGTTCAAGCTTTTGGAGATGTTCCTTTGGTGGAATCATCTGAAGTTCCTGATGGATTAACCAGAACAAACAAAGAAACAATTTACGAGCAAATCATTCTCCCTGATTTAGAATTCGCTATTGAAAATTTACCCGAAAAATCTGAGTATTCTGATGAGAATGCAGGACGAATTACAAAAGGAGCTGCAAGAGCATTATTGGCAAGAATATACCTCTTCAGAGGAGATTTCCCAAATGCTGAAGTATATGCTTTAGAAGTCATAAATTCTCAACAATACCAATTGGAAGAAGACTTTGAAATGACTTTTAGAGTTGCCACTGAGCATGGGTCTGAATCTGTGTTTGAAATTGGAGCTATTGCAGAAGGGAGCTTTGATTTAGGCGGAAACCAATATGCCAATACCCAGGGTGTACGAGGAACGCCTAACTGGGGCTGGGGTTTTGGCAGACCTGCCTATCCTTGGATAGAAAAATTGGCTATTGACAACGATCCCAGATTAGAAGGATCAGTAATATTCATTGGCGATGTAATTGATGGAACTACGATTCTCGGGGACGGGACAACTCCAGATACTACTTATGTTGATGGGCCTGGATCTGATATCTTGGAAATTGAGACATATAACAGAAAAGTGTATGCTACCGGAGAAAGAGCAGCAGATAGGTGGGGGCACAATAGGAGAGTGATCAGGTATTCTGATGTTCTATTAATGGCTGCAGAAGCACTTAACGAAAATGGCAATCCTTCTCTTGCACTGGAATATCTAAATGACGTGAGAAAAAGAGCAAGAGGCGGAGTCGAGGGGATTCTACCAGATATAACAACCACTGATCAGACTGAGTTAAAAAATCTGATTTACGAAGAGAGAACCAAAGAGTTGGCTATGGAGGGATTAAGATATTGGGATTTAGTAAGAACAAATCGTGCAGCGGAAATATTAGGCCCTTTAGGATTTGAAGCAGGTAAACATGAATTATTTCCTATTCCTCAATCAGAAATCAATATTTCTGAAGGCGACATCTCACAAAACCCTAACTGGAATTAAATTTAAACTTAAACAAATAAACAATTATGGAAATGATAAACAAAATGAAATACTGGACTACAGCACTACTACTAGGGGCTTTGGTAATTACATCTTGTGGGGATGACGAAGGATCTGAAGCTCCTGCGTTGTCAGTTGAGACATTAACCGCAACTGGCACGGATATTACTAGTGGTGAGGAAACTTCCAAAGATTTGAATGCAGTAAGTTCCGCCACGGATGTACCTCCTGATGCTACTTTTCTAGTTACTTTCAACAAAGCGGTTGACGCAAGTACTGTTAGCGAAAGTTCATTCTCTTTGACTTCTGCTGATCAAAATATTCCTCTTACAGCCACAACTTCTGGTAGTGACGTAACCGTTTCAACTACAGAAGATATGTCTCAAGGCTTAGTTTATACCTTAACTATTGCAGGTACTATTACTGCAGAAGATGGTGGCGTACTACCAAGCACGACTCGTACTTTTACAGTAGCAGGCAGAGCTCCTGCCAACGTACCACAGGAAGATAATTTAGTGGTATTTGTCGACTTTGAAGGCGAAGTAAGAGAAGCGTTTGGAAATAACATCTTAAATGCTGAAGTAACATTTGGTGAAGACAGATTTGGTAATTTCAATGGTGCTGCTGATTTTAATGGTGTAGATAATTATATTGGAATTGAATATAGTGCAGATATGTCAAATGCTAGCACTACAGTAAGTTATTGGATGAGATTACCGGAAACAGCTGAATTTGATGCACATTTTGGAAACACAACAGATGGAACTGTAACTCAGTTTGTCACTTTCGGTATAGGTGGAAATAACGGCACATACCACGAATGGAACAGGTTCACCTGCTGCGATTTAGGTTATGATATAGATGTATTAAAGTATGTTACAACCCATGTTAATTCAGGAAGCGCAACAGATTTAGCGGCAGACTTTAGTGAAATGAAGAATGAGGGTAATCCAAATGATATTAAAGTAATTGAAGCAGACAATGTAGATTGGTTAAGAGAAGCTGCAGGTGAATGGGTTCACGTTGTAACATCATGGGAAGCCTCGGGAAGAAGAAAAGCTTTCTATATTAATGGTGTTCCACTTACAGTCTTTGAATTTGTTGCAGGAGATGAATATGCACTTGATGCAGCAGTAATTGACGTAGATGGAATTGCTCTCGATCCAGCTAATAACTCTAACCTATATTTAGGAACAGCTGTTCCCTTTTGGGCAACAATTGACGGTGATGGTGTTATTCCATTTAGAAATGGTAAAGAATATGGCTTCAAAGGTAAAATGGATGATTTTAGGATGTTTAGTGTAGCACTAACAGATGCTGAAGTCCTTGAACTATACAATGCTGAAAGACCATAATAATTAAATTAATTAAGACTGGCGGAGGCTGTATAAGGCCTCTGCTTTTTAATTTATCCTCTATTCAAATCTTATTCAATGCTCTTAAAAAAAAAGAACTTATCTAAAATTCTACTATTTATCCCTGCACTATTCCTCCTCATTTCATGTAAAGAGGATCCTGAAGATGAAGTGGTGAAAGGAATACTTCAGTTATCTAGCGTAAGAGTTGGAACAGTAGATTTACGCCAGGATGACCTGGTAGAAAATGCTCCTTTTGATAAGGGTCTGGTCATTACATTCAGTGAAGCTTTAAATCGTGAATCAGCAGAAGAAAACATATCTATTTCTAATGATTCAGGAGAATTAAACCTAAGCTTTACCTATTTTAGTGAGGGTAGAGCAATAACCGTCATACCAGAAGGAAATTTTCAAAACAATACCCTGTACACAGTTGAAATTTCAACAATCCAATCCATTAACAATAATGAATTCCCTGGGGCAACGTATCAGTTCAGAACCCGACAGGGAGAAATGACATTGCTTAGAGCAGAAATCAATGACATTTCATTAAAATCAACTAATAGAATTACTCAAATACCTTTACAACCGGAAATTACTCTGGAATTTGATCAAAACCTCAATACAGACACTGACTTTTCAGACTTTATTTCAATAAGTAATAAAGGAAATCAGCTTCAGTTAGATTTTGAATTAACTGAAGATCAAAAAACATTAAAAGTCTTAACTGCTAATGAAGCAGGGGATTTATTGAGATACAATGTAAATATCTCGAGTAACCTCAAAAGTGTAGATAATTTCACTTTTTCAGGCTTCTCAAAAGAATTCTACACCCAACTAGACTCCACCTTTAAATTTCCTGAAATCTCTGATGAGGCACTCCTTACTAAAGTGCAGGAGCAAACTTTTAAGTATTTCTGGGATTTTGCACATCCTAATAGTGGACTAACCAGAGAAAGAAATACCTCAGGCAATACCGTGACAATTGGTGGTTCCGGGTTTGGTTTAATGGCTATTATGGTAGGAGTTGAAAGAAATTTCATTTCCAGGGCTGAAGCCATAAACCGTTATGAAAAAATTGTGAATTTCCTAACAGATGCAGACCGATTTCATGGCGTTTGGCCTCATTGGATGAATGGCAATACGGGTGCAACTATTGCTTTTAGCCAGTATGATAATGGTGCGGATTTGGTTGAAACTGCCTTTATGATACAAGGTTTATTAGCCGTGAGGCAATATTTGAATGAAGGAAATGCACAGGAATTAGCCATTATCGATAAAATTACCACATTATGGGAAGAAGTGGAATGGGATTGGTTCACTAAAGGTGAAGAGGATATCCTCTACTGGCATTGGTCTCCAAATTACGAATGGCAAATTAATCTACCCATTAGAGGTTGGAATGAAAGCCTCATCATATATGTATTAGCTGCCTCCTCTCCTACTCACCCTATCGAAAAATCGGTTTATGATGCCGGTTGGGCCAGAAATGGAGACATGGTAAATGGCACTGAATCTTACGGAATTTCTATGCCTGTTGGATCAAACCGAGGCGGACCCTTATTCTTTGCCCATTACTCCTTTATAGGCCTAAACCCAACTAATTTAGAGGACCAATATGCCAACTACTGGGATCAAAATACAGCGCATTCTTTAATTAATCAGGCCTATTGCATCCAAAATCCGAAGAACTTTGTGGGCTATAGCGAGGCTTGCTGGGGCTTAACTGCCAGCGACAACCATGAAGGTTATAGTGCGCATTCTCCTGACAATGATTTAGGGGTAATCACTCCCACTGCGGCCATTTCCTCTATTCCGTATACGCCTGAAGAATCCATGAAGGCTATTAGGCATTTCTATTATTTAATGGGCGACAGGTTATGGGGTGAGTATGGCTTCTACGATGCTTTTAATATCACGCAGGATTGGTATGCCAACTCTTATTTAGCTATTGATCAGGGACCCATTATTACGATGATAGAAAACCACCGAACTGGCTTAATCTGGAATTATTTTATGCAGGATACCGATGTGCAAAATGGATTAACTGAGCTAGGGTTTACTTATTGATAAATTATTAAAAGTAAAAATAGAATTATGAACTTATATATTTTGAAAAAATTAGAAGTTGACATTAAAGTTAAGGTATACTAATTAATCCTCTTTAAGTAGTCATGAAGAATAAAACTCAGAAGCTTATTCGAATATGATCAATGAATTCCCAGCACGATGCATTACAACTCGCCTGCAAAAGCAGACGAAAGCGGGTAGCACGACAAAAATCCGGGCAGAGCAGGCATTTGAGGGGCTGGGGATATTTTTGTCTTGATTTTTTGTATCTTTTTTTATCAAGAAAAAAGATTAAGATTATCAATACATGTATGAATCTAACAAATAAAATTTACAAATAAAGACTAACTAAATTATGAAAAATACATGGGTTTTTATAATTGCAATTTTAATTTTCTCTTATTGCAGTCCTCCCCAAAAAGATAGTGAAAAGGAATCAAACCATAGTCAAACTCATTTAAACGAAGATTATTTACTGAATTTAGTACAATACCAAACCTTTCAGTATTTCTGGGAGGGTGCTGAACCCAATTCAGGTTTAGCAAGAGAGAGATATCATGAAGATGATGAATATCCCTCCAACGATAAGCACATTGTAACCACAGGCGGAACAGGTTTCGGTCTTATGGCCATTATTGTAGGAGTAGAACGTGGCTTCATTCAGCGATCAGAAGCTATTGAACGCTTTGAAAAAATGGTCAGCTTCCTTGAAACAGCAGATCGTTTTCATGGAGCTTACCCGCATTGGATCAATGGAGAGACAGGTAAAGTCAAAGCATTCAGCAAAAAAGATGATGGAGGAGATTTAGTAGAGACTGCCTTCCTGATTCAGGGTTTACTTACTGTGAGAGAATTTCTGAATCAGGGAAATGAATCTGAAAAAGCCTTAGCAGATAGAATCACTTCAATCTGGGAAGGCGTAGAATGGAGCTGGTACACAAAGGGTGGTGAAAATGTATTATACTGGCATTGGTCGCCTAACAATGGCTGGGATATGAATTTCCCTGTCGGTGGTTATAATGAATGTTTAATTATGTATGTCTTAGCGGCCTCCTCCCCTACGCATCCCATTGATGCAGAAGTCTACCATGAGGGTTGGGCAAGAAATGGTGACATTGCCAATGATACTACTGCGTATGGCTTACCAACCATTTTAGACCATTACCAACATGCCAACAAGGCTGTAGGGCCTCTTTTCTGGGCTCATTATTCTTATTTAGGTCTGAATCCGAAAGGCTTAAACGATAAGTATGGCAACTATTGGGATCTAAATAAAAACCACGCACTGATTCAGTACAGATATGCTGTGGATAATCCTAAGGATTTTGAAGGCTATGGAGAAAATATGTGGGGCTTAACTTCTAGCTATTCTATGAGAGGATATGCAGGTCATAGCCCCGGAGATGATTTAGGCGTGATATCTCCAACTGCTGCGCTCTCATCTTTTCCTTACACCCCCGATGAAAGTATGCAGTTCTTGAAGTTTTTGTATGAAGGCAAAAGAGATAGCTTAATTGGTAATTATGGCCCTTATGATGCTTTTTCATTTGAGCACAACTGGTACTTACCTCGCTATTTAGCCATTGACCAGGGACCGATCCCAGTGATGATAGAAAATCATCGCTCCGGTTTAATCTGGGAGCTTTTTATGCGTAATGAAGAAATTGAAAGCGGACTAACAAAACTAGGATTTTACTATGAAGAATAAATTTATATTCATTTCAGCAGTCTTTTTTATTAGCATGTCTGCAGGACTAAAAGCACAGGAAACATCAGCATTCCATAAGGAACAATATGTTCAGAACGGAGATACTTTGCTATTCAGAATTCTTTATCCGAAAGCATTTGATCCAGCTAAAAAATATCCGCTGGTATTATTTATGCATGGAGCAGGAGAACGAGGCAGTGACAATGAAAAGCAACTGGTGCATGGTTCCAAACTGTTTCTGGCAGATAGTAGCAGGAATGCTTTTCCGGCTATTGTGATTTTTCCACAATGTCCAACAAATGAATACTGGGCCAAGGCCGATATAGTTCGAAGCTCATCAGGAAATACCTTTGATTTCAACTATGGAGGGGCACCCAACAAAAGTCTTGGTCTGGTGATGGAACTGGTAAAATCCTATCAGCAAAACCATTTCATTAAGCAGGATCAAATTTATGTAGGCGGTTTATCAATGGGCGGTATGGGTACCTTTGAAATCCTATCCCGCATGCCTGAAACATTTGCAGCGGCTATTGCTATTTGCGGTGCAGGCAATCCCTATACTGTAGGTAACTATGCAGATAATACGAGTCTGTGGGTATTCCATGGCGCTAAGGATGATGTGGTGCTCCCTTCGTATTCTGAAGAAATGGTGACCGCTTTAAAAGCAGCGGGCGCCGATATCAAATTTACATTATTTCCTGACGCTAACCATAACAGTTGGGATCCTGCTTTTTCAGAACCTGACCTACTAAATTGGCTATTTTCAAATATTAAATAAATTTTTATGTTTTTACGAATTTTTACAACCATAAGCCTAAGCTGCATTCTATATTCATGCAGCATGCAACAAAAACCAACTGCCACAGATAATACCGACCAAAGAGTAGACTCCTTGCTAAAACTCATGACGCTCGAAGAGAAAATAGGGCAACTTAATTTACCTTCAGCGGGTGATGTTAGTACTGGAATTAGCACCAACTCAGGCATTGCCCAGCAAATAAAAGAAGGAAAAGTAGGTGGACTTTTTAACATCAACGGAATCGATAAAATCCGTGCTGTACAAAAAGTGGCTATTGAGGAAAGTCGCTTAGGAATTCCTTTAATTATTGCTAAAGATGTTATTCATGGTTATAAAACCAGTTTTCCAATTCCTTTTGGCCTTTCTGCCAGCTGGGATATGGATTTAATTCAGCAATCAGCCAGGATTGCAGCAGAAGAGGCTTCTGCAGATGGCATCTCGTGGACTTTCTCTCCTATGACGGATATATCAAGAGATCCTCGCTGGGGCAGGGTTTCTGAAGGCAGCGGAGAAGATCCGTATTTAGGCTCTCAAATAGCAAAAGCCATGGTGCAAGGGTATCAGGGAAATGATTTATCTGCAGCGAATACACTGTTAGCATGTGTAAAACATTTTGCTTTATACGGTGCTTCCGAAGCCGGAAGAGATTACAATACTGTTGACATGAGTCGTTTGAGAATGTACAACGACTATTTCCCGCCTTACAAAGCAGCAGTAGAAGCTGGAGTTGGGACAGCAATGGCTTCTTTTAATGAAATAGATGGAATTCCTGCAACGGGAAATAAATGGTTAATGACTGAAGTCTTAAGAGAGAAATGGGGTTTCAGTGGTTTTGTCGTAAGTGATTACACAGGAGTAAGCGAAATGATTGCTCATGGAATGGGTGATTTACAGGCTGTTTCTGCCCTTGCTGTAAACGCAGGAGTAGAAATGGACATGGTAAGTGAAGGTTTCCTTAGCACTTTAAAAAAATCAGTTGAAGAAGGTAAAATTTCCGAAGCAACCATTACCAATGCATGCAGATTAATTCTTAAAGCTAAATTTCAGTTAGGTCTCTTCGATGACCCCTACAAGTATATGAATGAAGAAAGAGCTGCGGAAGTGCTTTTCTCTGACGAAAACAGAGCAGTTTCAAGAAAAATTGCTGCCGAATCAATGGTGTTGCTAAAAAACGAAGGAGTATTACCTCTTAGCAAAAGTGCCAAAGTGGCAGTAATTGGCCCACTGGCAAATAACAAAGAAAACATGGTGGGCACCTGGAGTGTAAGTGCTGATATTATGAAATCAATATCTATTTATGATGGTATCAAAGAAGTATCAGAGAATTCTAAAGGAATCCAATATGCAAAAGGATCCAATTTGGTGGAAGATGCGGAACTGGAAAAACGCATTGGGATGTTTGGCAAGAACACCTACAGAGATAACAGATCCGAAGAGGAAATGATTGAGGAAGCTGTTCAGTTAGCCAAAAAATCTGACGTTGTAGTTGCCATTTTAGGTGAGGCGTCTGAAAGCTCAGGAGAAAGTTCAAGCAGAACTGATATCAGTATTCCGGATATTCAGGTGCGTTTGTTAAAAGCGCTTGAGGCTACTGGAAAAAAAGTAGCTGTAGTTCTGTTGAGCGGACGACCATTGGTGCTCAATGAAATACTTCCTCATTCTGATGCTATCTTAAATGCATGGTTCCCCGGTTCTGAAGCAGGTTTAGCACTGGCTGATGTAATATATGGAGATGTAAATCCTTCCGGTAAACTCACCATGACCTACCCACAAAATGTAGGACAAATTCCTATCTATTATAGTCACAAAAATACTGGCAGACCTTTGGAAGGGGAATGGTTTCAGAAATTCAGATCCAATTACCTGGATGTAAGCAATGAACCTCAATTCCCTTTTGGTTATGGGTTAAGTTATACTGAGTTTAAATACAATAATCTAAAAGTGAGCTCAAATACAGTGAATATGGATGCAAACCTTACTATTAGCGTTGATGTATCCAACTCAGGAAAAGTAGCTGGTAAAGAAGTAGTTCAATTATACCTGCAGGATCTAATAGGAACCATTACGCGCCCTGTGAAAGAATTGAAAGGCTTTCAAAAAATAGAATTGAAAGCAGGGGAAACTAAAAAAGTTGAGTTTAGCATTTCTAAAAAAGATTTAGCATTTTACCACCAGGACATGAGCTTTTATGCTGAACCGGGAGATTTCAAAGTATATGTAGGTACTAATTCAGCTGATGTTTTAGAAACAACATTTGAATTAATTGAAAAGTAAAATGCGTTATCTTTTATTAGCTGCTTTATATTTAATTGTATTAATGGATATTTCTGCCCAGCGTGGTAGAAATATCCAATCTATCAACCATCATTGGACCTTTCACAAAGGAGAAATTTCAGACACTGCAAATTGGGATGCGGTCAATTTACCACATACATGGAATGCGCATGATCCCTTTGATGAAGAAAAAGGATACTATAGAGGTGTGAGCTATTATAAAAAATCAATTAATATTCCTTCGTCAGACAAAAAGAATTGGTTCCTATACTTTGAAGGGGTAAATCAGGTAGCTGAAATATATGTAAATGGAACATTAGCCAAAAAACATATTGGTGGGTATACAGGCTTCTCCGTACACCTTACACCATTTTTACATAATGCTGAAAATGAAGTTCTAATAAAAGTAGATAATAGCCATGATAACGCAATTGCCCCACTTAAAGGAGACTTTAACTTTTACGGGGGTATCTATAGAGACGTATTCTTAATCTCCACTGGGAAAACGCATTTTGAAATGAGTGAATTTGGAGATCAAGGCATTTTCATTTCCACTCCTAAAGTTACCGATAAAGAGGCTCAAATAATTTCAAGAGTTAACATTACGAGCTCTTCCAAATCTCAAATAAAAATAGTTTCGGAGCTCATTAGCCCCGAAGGAATCAGCCTATTCAAAAAAACTAAAAAAACCTCAATTAAACCTGGTAAAACTTCGATAAGCTACGATTTACCTAAAGTAAATGATCCAAAATTATGGCATCCCGATCATCCTAATTTGTACAAGTTAAAAATCACACTGCTCGATGAAAAAGATCAAAAATTAGATGAGCAAAGTACCCCCTTCGGTTTTAGATGGTTTCATTTTGATGCGAAAGAAGGTTTCTTTATAAATGGCAAACCACTGAAGTTAATTGGAACCAACCGACATCAGGATTTCGAAGGTCTTGGTAATGCGCTCTCAGATCAGCGACATTTAAATGATGTTCAACTGATTAAAGATATGGGCAGCAACTTTTTCAGAACAGCCCATTATCCCCAAGACCCTGCGGTAATGAGAGCTGCAGACCAATTAGGTCTGCTGGTAAGCATGGAAATTCCTCTTGATCATGACATTTCCGACTCCAAACCTTTCTACGACAATTCTAAGCATATGATGAAAGAGATGATTCGCCAGAATTACAATCATCCAAGTATCATTATATGGGCCTACATGAATGAAATGTTGCTGGGTAGGGAGTGGGAAAGAGATCAGGAAATAATTACTAAAATAGTTGCTTTCGCTCAAGAACTTGAAGATTTAACCAGGAAAGAAGACAATAGCAGATACACCATGATCCCCAATCATGGTAGTTTGCAGCTTTATCACAAAGCTGGCTTAACTAAAATACCTATGTTGGTAGGCTGGAATCTCTATTTTGGCTGGTACGAAGAACAATTAGGTGCAGGAGACTTTCTGGATGAGTACCACGAACTAATTCCTGAAAAGCCTATGCTCATAACGGAATATGGCGCAGGTGCTGACCCCAGAATTCGCTCATTTAATCCGCTCCGTTTTGATTTCTCCATTGAATGGCAAACAATATTTCATCAGCAAAACTTAATCGACATTATAGAAAGGCCTTTTGTTTCCGGAGCCGCTGTATGGAATTTAGCAGACTTTGGTTCAGAAAACAGAAATGATGCTGTGCCTAAAATCAATAGCAAAGGTCTCGTCTCAATCAATCGAACGCCTAAAGACTCCTACTACCTATACCAGGCCTGGCTGCTTGATGAGCCATTTGTTAAAATTGGAGCTGAGGATTGGAAATCCAGAGTTGGGTACAATGCCAACCAGAAGTTTCAGGTTTACACTAATTCTGATAAAATTGAATTATTGGTTAATGGAAAACCGGCTGAAAAAATCTCCTTTAAAAATCACTTAAGTGAGTGGACAGTGCCTTTAATGCCGGGAGCCAATCAGTTGAAAGCGACTGCCTACTACGGAGATTCTGCCGTTTCAGATTACAGTGAGGTGAATTTCCGGAAAGTAGATAGAGACTGGCTTAGCAAAAACACTCTATATTTTAATTGTGGAGCTAATTTCTTTTTTACAGATCCCATCGATCAAGTTACATGGTTGCCAGAAAAAGCATTCAACAATCAGTTATTAGGCTACCAGGGAGGTGAAGCATATTTTTCCAGAAACCAGGGAGTGGGTACAGATCGTGAAATATTTTTAACAGCTAATGACCCTATATACCAAACTGCAAGAATTGGTGGCGAGTACCATTTCGATCTGGAAGAAGGAGATTACGAAGTTGTGCTGCATTTAGCGGAAATAGACAAGGCATATGAGAATAAAAACAGAAAATTTGACATACTTTTTAATGATGCGTTAGTATTAGAAAGTTTTAGCTTTGGTAATATGGCACCCTATACTGCAATGAGTAAAAAAATAATCACTACTATTGGTAACACGGGTTTAAAAATTTCCTTCAATCAATTAGAAGGAGAGCCCATTCTGAATGCAATAGAAATACGAAAACTATAATGTAATGCGAATAGCTTATTTTACTTTGGTTGTTTTTATTCTTGCCTCCTGCAACAAGGATAAAAAGAAAGAAGAGATTGAAAGCAGTAAATCTACCAAAAGACCGAATATTATTTACATCATGTCGGACGACCATGCCGAACAGGCCATTAGTGCCTACGGACATCCTGTAAGTCAGCTGGCACCTACTCCTAATATTGACAGGATAGCGAACGAAGGCGCATTATTCAGGAATAATTTCTGCACTAATTCAATTTGCGGACCAAGTAGAGCTGTAATTCTGACTGGTAAATTTAGTCATTTGAATGGCTTCCGAATGAATGGCGAACGCTTTAACGGTGATCAGCAGACATTTCCTAAACTGCTACAAAAAGCAGGATATACCACCGGAATGGTGGGCAAATGGCACTTAGCAGGTCATCCGCAGGGCTTTGATTACTGGAATATTCTTACAGATCAGGGCAATTATTATAATCCGGATTTTCTATCTATTAATGAAGCAACTAATATAGTAGATACCACCAGAATTACTGGCTATGCTACCGACATTATTACAGAGGAAGCAATGTCATTTATCACTAATGCTAAGGAGCAGGAAAAACCTTTTATGCTAATGGTGCATCATAAGGCACCTCATCGTAACTGGATGCCAGCTTTGCGCCATGTAAACAAATACGATTCTGTTGAATTCCCATTGCCGGACACCTATTTTACAGATCATGAAGGGTCACTCGGTTCAAAAGACCAGCTTCAAACTATTTACCAGGATATGTACGAAGGGCATGATTTAAAAATGACCAAGGCAAAAGGAAGTCCTGAGCTGGCACATAATCCATGGACTAATGATTTTGATAGGATGACGCCTGCCCAAAGAAAAGAATGGAATGAAGCTTACAGCAAAAAAAATGATGCTTTTCATGAAGCCAATTTAAGTGGCAGAGAATTAGCCGAATGGAAAGGACAGCGCTATCTGCAAGAATACTTAGCCACTATTGTAGCAGTGGATGAAGGCGTGGGCAAAATACTGGATTACCTGGAGGAAAGCGGACTAGCAGAAACCACCATTGTTGTTTATACCACCGATCAGGGGTTTTATCTGGGAGAAAAAGGGTGGTTCGACAAACGTTATATGTACGAGGAATCACTTGCTATGCCGCTAATGATGAAATATCCCGGTCATATTAAACCTGGCACCGAGATAAGTGCATTAACGCAGAATCTCGATTTCCCGGAAACGTTTTTGGATTATGCTCAGACTGAAATCCCTGTAGATATGCAAGGTAAATCACTACGTCCGCTGTTGGAAAACACCATGAAAGATAATGCCTTCAGAGATGCGGTATATTATCATTATTATGATTTCCCGGCTTTCCACATGGTGAAAAAGCACTATGGAGTAAGAACAGACCGCTATAAATTAATGCACTTTTACGACAATATTGATACATGGGAATTGTATGATTTAAAAGAAGATCCCAAAGAAATCCGGAATCAAATTGATAATCCTGCCTATGATGCAGTGGAAACAAAGCTTAGGGCAAAGTTGGATTCATTGCAGCAAGTGTATAAAGTGACAGAAAATGAGTTTTCACAAGCACCGGAAGAACAGGTGGAGCGTGCCTATAAACAATTTGAGAAAATACGCGGACATACAGGTACTTCATATGATCCAGTTGAGGACAAAGACACAAAACTTTGAAGCATAAATGAAAATTTGTTTTTATTGACACCTTATAGCATGGAGATTAAATCCCTGAAATGATTTTTTCTGTGAAAGAAAATGACAAAATTTAAAACAGATGAATAAACTAATCGCTCTTACTTTACTTGTTGCCGTATCAGTTTCCCAATTGATGGCTCAGCGCTATCAGAATCAAATCTTCAATGAAGTTGATTTTAAGACAGAAACCTATTTAAAAACCCATACTGAAGCTCTGAAATTAGATATTTATCAGCCCAAAAACGATGACGCAAATAATCGTCCTCTTTTGCTTTTTGTTCATGGTGGAGGATTTGCCGGGGGCGCTCGCGATGAGCCGGAGATAGCCGAATTTTGCAAGAATATGGCTCGTAGAGGAATTGTAGCCATAAGTATGTCCTACACTTTAACCATGAAGGGCAAATCATTTGGCTGCGATCAGTCTGCTGAAAATAAACTGGCTACTTTTAAGCAAGCAGGATTTGAAATCAATGAAGCTGCTAATTTCCTTTTAGAAAAGAAAAGCGAGCTAAAAATCAATTCTGAGTTAGTGGTATTAGCCGGAAGCAGTGCCGGTGCTGAGGCCGTTTTGCATGCAGCATTTCTACCAGAAACACAAAAATCTTTGCCTGCTGGCTTTCAATATGCAGGACTGATCAGCATGGCGGGGGCAATTATTGACCTCAATCTTATCACCAAAGAGACTGCCATGCCTATGCAATTGTTTCATGGTACTTGTGATGATTTAGTACCCTATGGATCTGCCCCTCATCACTATTGTGAACAAAAAGATGCTGGATACTTAATGCTACATGGTGCAGGGAGCATTACAAAGCATCTGGAAACGCTTAACAAAAGCTTTTACCTGGTTACAGGTTGTAATGATAACCATTCCTGGGCTGGCAAGCCATTTAAATATTACCAGGAAGAGATAGCAGACTTTATTCAGAATGATGTCATCTTAAAGAAATTTAGGCAAACACATGAAATTATTAGAAGTGTTAGTAATTGCCAAATTGCAGATGCACCAGAAATTTGTATTAATTAAAATAGGGATAATTTAATAATTTCACAATATAAAATACCTGTAGCCTTCGTAAGAACCGGGTAGATTTGAATCTAAATTAACAATAACAATGAAATCAAAAACCTTTTTTTCCTTTCTATTCGCTGTAATTCTACTTTCCTCTTGTTCGAAAAACAATACTGACAAAGAAAAAGAGCCAACAAGTACAAAAAGCGCAAAACCTAATGTAATACTATTTATTGGAGATGGTATGGGCCACTCTCAGGTTACATCACTTTTCTATTTTAAAGAAGGGGAGCCAAATATTTCAAGATTCGAAAATGTTGGCTTATCAAAAACAGCCTCATCAAGTCATAAAATTACAGATTCGGCTGCTTCAGGAACTGCCATGTCTAGCGGCAAGAAAACTTACAATGGAGCTATTGGCGTAACTAAAGACACAGTTGATGTAGAAAATGCAGTTGAATTATTATCCACAAGGGGTTATAATACTGGAATTATTGCTACTTCTACCCTAACTCACGCCACACCCGCCTCCTTTTTTGCTCATGCAAAAGCCAGGAGTATGGAAGATTACATGGCGGCACAATTGCACACTACTGAAGTGGACTTTTTTGCAGGGGGAGGTTTAAAGCATTTTAATAAAAGAGGTGATGGCCTTAACTACCTGGATAGTTTAGCAAATCGTGGTTTTATTGTTGACACATCTGCATTGAATTCAGATTTTGCTGAAAAAGAAAAAGTAGGATTTTTACTCAGCAGTGGTGCAATGCCTAGGAAGTTGGATGGAAGAGATGATTTTTTACCAGAAGCAACGCAATTAGGAATTGATTTCCTAAAACAAAAAGAAGCCCCGTTTTTTATCATGTCCGAAGGTTCTCAAATTGATTGGGGTGGACATGATAACAATAGTGAATATATTATCACTGAAATTATTGACTTTGACAAAGCAATAGGACTGGCATTAGATTTTGCTGAAAAAGACGGTAATACTTTGGTAGTAGTTACTGCCGATCATGAAACGGGTGGCTATACATTAAGAGCAGGTAAAAATGAAGAGGGAAAAACAGATTATAATATTATTGATCCTTCATTTTCCACTTCAGGACATTCGGCAACGATGGTACCTGTTTTTGCTTATGGTCCGGGCTCAGAAAAATTCAGAGGTATTTATGAAAACACCGAGATTTTTGGGAAAATTAAGGAAATTACTGAAGATTCAAGTGTAAAATAAGTACATTATTAAAACTTAAAATTCCCTTAACATAAAAACTCGCTATTTCCATAAAGGATTAGGTTAATTTGGCAATGTTTAATAAAAACCACCACAGCACAAAAATTGATGAAGCTTCTTTTAAAAAGCTTCATCAATTATATAGTGGTATCATTTATAATTATTTGCTAAAATTATCAGGTAATTCATTTTTAGCCGAGGAAATAACTCAAGAAACCTTTATTAAGTTTTGGAATAAAAGAGAAACCCTTGATAAAATTACCAATTACAAAGCCTACCTCTTTACAATTGCTAAGAATCTGCTATTGGATGACTTTAATAAACAAAAACAAAGCAAAGTTCTCAGCATAGATTCTACCTCAGAAAATTACCATCTACGTACCCCTCAAATGTTAATGGAAGAACAAGAACTTGAAGAAGTGCAGTTACAGGCAATAAATAATTTAAAAGGGGTTGCGAAAGAAGTTTTTATCCTTAGTAGAGAACAATCCCTAACCTACATGGAAATAAGTAAGGTGCTTGGAATTTCAAGGGTTGCCGTAAAAAAACAGATGATGAAGGCGCTATTTGACCTGCGACAAAAATTGCATCCACACCTTAATATTAAATTAATTTTTTTGATACTGACTTCCCTTTCACTTTTTTTTGCTAAGTAAGCGATACATTTAGTAAATGAATTAGTACAATTGCAAAAAACAGGCATTCTCATTACCTTACAACCCTATTTCCAATAAAAAGAAATCAAATACCTCTCCTGCTTACATACCCTAGGCTAAGAAGCATGAAATATGACATGCGTTTTCAAAATGTACTAATTTGCCCAGTATTTACCTATAAACTATTTTGAGTTGAGGGTTGCCGATGTGTTACTAATAGTTGATAATAGCAATTATTCCTTTTTACGTATGTTAGTCGCCCAATTAATCAGGATCAAAATAGCATGTTTTGCTGGATCGGAACCTTTCTGATGCCCTTCTAAAGCAAATTTTAATCAAATCAGATCCTTATTTTATTTTTGATCACTGCTCAACCTTTGAGGGAATTTTCTCATCATTCAAGGAACAGTTCTTCTCTCTTTACTTTTAATGTAAGTTAAATATAATCCAGAATACCATTGAACAGTATTTTTGATCTAAAGCTCCATTTCCTAGAATATACCTCGTAACTGTACTCTCTTATATTAAGTAGAAGAATATCAGATTAATAGAAAAGAAATATAAGTTCTTTCTTTCTAATACAAAACGAGTTTGGGCATGCAAATCTGTTAATAAAAAAAGTAACAATAAGGGGTACCACTCTCTATAAATATCAGTCTTTACTATAACCCAGCAAAAATGAAATACAATACGGAATCCTTTTTAAGTAAAATTATAAAAAACGAAGCTTCAGAAGAAGAGCAAAGTGCTTTCAGGACATGGTTATTGCAATTAGATGAAAATCAGCAGAAACAAGTGTTGGACAAATTTGAGATAATTCATGAAGTCCTCACAAAAGACCAGGTATTTGAACCTCTACCAACACCAATTTTGAATTTTGGAACGAAAAAAAGTAATAGAAAGTATTATGCGTTAGCAGCTACAATTTCCTTATTAATTGTTTCAATAATAACCTTTCTTTTCCTAATTAAAGCTCCTAAAGCAATTGAATATTATGCTACATCCGAAAGTAAAACCATGAATTTGGATGATGGATCAGCAGTAAAATTAATGCCAAACAGTAGTTTGAAAATTTCATTTGATGAAAATTTCAGGAATATTGAATTGGAGGGGGAAGCTGTATTTATGGTTGCTAAAGACAAAAATAGACCCATGATAGTAACCGCAGAAGGGGTAACCACCACTGTTTTGGGTACTGTTTTTCATATTAAACAATCAGAAAGGGGGTTGCTAGTTAATCTGATGGAGGGCAGTATAATGGTAAGTCATAATGATCTTAAACATAAAATATCTCCCAGCCAACAATGGTATTTAAATCGATCAAATAATAAAAACTACCTCTTTAAAGCTAAAAATACTGATTTTAAGGAGGTTAGGTTCGAAAACGAACCATTGGAAAAAATTATTGCATACATGGAAATGCGCTATGATGTAGATTTTGACTTTAGTTATAAGCAACTACAGCAATGTAAAATTTCAATCACACTAGGTAACTCTCCCCTACTCACTTCTCTTGAATTAATTGAGTTCGCGACATCATTAAAATTTGACAGAAGTGACAACTATTTTAAAGTATCTGGAAAATGTAATTAAACTTTTTAAAAAATAGTCATGAAAAAAAACTACTATCTGAATCAAACAAAAGAAAAAAAATGGGGGATTTTTATTCCTTTATTATGTTTTGTTTTTTTATTTACCACTGAGCTAAATGCACAAACAACTCCACTTGCTGAACAAAAGGTGCAGTTAAGTAATAAAACAATTTCTGTTGATAAATTATTAAAAGAAATAAGTGAGCAAACTGAATTAGATTTTGTGTACGATGGAGGTAAAATCCCTTTAAATAAACGTATAGAATTTAATCAAAATGAGCAAAGCTTGCAAAGCATTTTCACGGAACTTACACGGCAAGCAGATATTAGCTACAAAATTGCTAATAATCAGATTTCCCTCACTAAAACCGATCCAGCTCCAAAAAACCCTCAATCTAACAATATGAGGGTTATTCAAGGTACATTATTAGATCAGCAATCTAATGAGCCACTTATAGGTGTAACAGTTATGGTAGAAGGCACTTCTCAAGGAACAGTAACAGATTTGGAAGGCAAATATAAGTTGAATGTTGCTCCCAATGCGCAGAACATCATCTTCTCTTATGTGGGCTATGAAACGCAAACGATTGAAATTGGAAACCAATCTCAAATTGATGTATTCATGAGCAATGACATTTCATCATTACAGGAAGTAGTAGTTACGGCCCTGGCTATTAAGAAACCTGTGGAAAAACTGGGGTATGCAACTCAAAAGGTTGATGGAAGTGCCATCACTAAAGCACAAGAACCTAATATAATAGCAAATTTAACCGGCAAAGTAGCAGGTTTAACTGTTTTCAATTCCACTGATTTTTTTGCTAATAATTCCTTTCAATTAAGAGGGCAATCTCCCTTAATAGTAATAGATGGTGTACCAAATACATCCACTAATTTATGGGAGCTGAACTCCAATGATGTAGAGTCCATTAACGTTTTAAAAGGAGCCCCTGCTTCTGCTTTATATGGCTCATTAGGACGAAATGGAGCCATAATGATTACCACAAAAAGAGGAAACCAAAAAGAAGGTTTGCAAGTAGAATTTAGCTCTAACACTATGGTTGCGTTTGACTTTCTTCGTATTCCTGAAACTCAGAGCTCATATGGTTCAGGTAGAAATGGACAGTACGGGTATATAGATGGTACGGGTGCAGGAACAGAAGGATCCGGCTTTACATGGGGTCCAAGGTTAAACCAACCAGATCTATCTACACCTAGTGGGTTTGTAGAACTTGTACAATATAATAGCCCAATAAATCCTGTTACAGGGGAAAGAGTGCCATTACCTTGGATCAATAGAGGAGGAAACAACCTTGATAATTTCTTTCGAAATGGGGTAATCAGTAACAATACATTAGCCGTAACTGCCGGTAATATGGAAAGAAATGTAAGGGTTTCTGCCAGTCATAAGCTACAGTCCGGAATAGTGCCAAACACTAGCTTGGGGTCTTCTAATTTTAGTGTAGCAGGTAAATATACTTACAAAAAAATGACCGTAGATGCCTCTTTAAACTATAATAAACAGGAGTCTGACAATATTCCGGAAGTAGGTTGGAGTTCACAAAGTTTCATTTACAATCTTGCACTTTGGATGGGGCCTAACATAGATGTGAATGATTTAAAAAACTATTGGGTACCCGGTCAAGAAGGCTTTCAACAAAGGCACTTCAGCACGAGCTTTTATAATAACCCACATTTTCTAGCTAATGAATATAACAGAGGGTATTACAGAGATGTCACGTATGGTCAGGTATTAGTGAGCTACGATATTACAGATGACCTTTCTGTTAGTATGAGAAATGGCGTTAACTATTTTTCTCTAAATAGAAATGAAAAAGAGCCTATTAGTTTTGTGAGGAACTTTAACAGAACAGATGGAAATTATTCTCAAACATATAATACAGATTTTACCATCAATACAGATGTATTTTTAAATTATTCAAAAACTATAAATGATAATTTTAATATACAGTCTACTGTCGGTATATCCAATAATTATAGAAATTCATGGTCAGCTTATATTAGTACCAACGGATTAAACGTACCTGACTTTTACAACGTAAGCAATTCAAAAAATGCCATATCAGGCTCAAACAGTTTTACTGAATCACGAATTAGCTCGGCCTATGCAACTGTAGATTTTGGAATTCTAAATTCTATTTATCTTGGAGTTACAGGACGAAACGATTGGGTTACTACACTGCCTATTCAAAATAACTCATTCTTCTATCCATCAGTTTCCTTAAGCTATGTAGCAAGCAAAATGTTTGATTTACCTGAATTTATATCTAATTTAAGAGTAAGAGGTAGTTGGGCAGAAGTTTCAAATGGCAGTTTTGGTGGCACCTATTCTCATATACCAACCTATAATAGCGGAGTAAATTGGCTAAATAACGCTTCTCTATCATTCCCAGGTACATTGATAAGCTCTGATTTGAAACCACAAACTTCATCAGCGTTCGAAACAGGAATTGCTTTGGGCTTTCTGCAAGACAGATTGACTATTGATGCAAATTATATTTACACATTAGACTATAATAATATCACCAGTGTACCAATTTCTATATCCTCCGGTTATTCCAGCCAACTTATTAATGCCAATGAATTTGAAAGAAAAGGCTTTGAGCTTGTACTAACTGGTAGACCTATCCGAAGGCAACAATTTCAATGGAATATTACTGCCAACCTCAGTCAGTATAGAAGATATATTAAAACAATTGATGTGGGAGACAATATCGGTCAGCAAAAAGAAGGGGACAGAACAGATAAGCTATTTACCACAATATGGCAGGAAACTCCTGATGGAAGACCAATTATTGGTAGTAACGGTATTAATGTGCGCGATCCTTTCAATAGACATATTGGTTATTCTGACCCCGATTATGTTTATGGTTTCTTAAATAATTTCAATTATAGAAATTTCTCTCTT
The DNA here is from genome assembly GCA_963803685.1 of uncultured Cytophagales bacterium. Lineage (GTDB taxonomy): Bacteria > Bacteroidota > Bacteroidia > Cytophagales > Cyclobacteriaceae > Marivirga. The sequence continues at coordinate 2,510,075 of CAWDNW010000001.1, read as the reverse complement.
TTTGTGGGTATTGATGGTAGAATAGGTGGAGTAATGGAAAGTAAGACCATTAGAAATATGTGGTGGGCTGGCGTTCATCCGGAATCAGTTAATGAGTATAGGGCTGCTTCAGTAAGGGGAGTTAGCAATTATATAGCTGATGGTGTGGTAGTTGCAGATGGCACTGTGGAGTATGATACAGAAGGTAATATAACCAACGACACCAGATCATTCGAACCTAATACACAACCGGTTAACTACGAAACCTACATTTCTACATATCATTCCAGATCTTACGGTAATCATTATTACGATGAAAGCTTCATAAAATTACGTGAGGTAACATTAAGCTATAATTTCCCTAATAAATGGCTTGATCGCACATTCCTAAGTGCAGCAACTGTATCCTTAATTGGAAGAAATCTATTTATTCTATCTTCTATAGATTATATCGATCCTGACTCAGGTAGTGATCAGGATATGCAAACACCATCTATGAGAAATGTGGGTTTTCACGTAAATGTTAAATTCTAAAAATTGAAATAATGAATAATTTGATAAAATCAATTTCGATTATTGTACTAGTTTTTTTGATGGCCTGCAGAGACCACCAAGATTTCCAAGTAAACCCAAATAGCACTACAAATGCTAACCCAGGCTTATTGCTAACTGGCATTGAAGTAGGGGCCTTTAATTCTATCGATTTAAATGCGGCCATGGCATGCAGATACTTAGTTAATGTAAATCTTGTTAACGATTTTCAATATTATGCATGGGACAGAGCAGGCTTTGGCTTTTATGGTACGCTTAGGCAAGTTGAAAAAATGGAGGAAGAAGCCCTAACTTTTGATAACAATAATTACAAAGCTATTGCAAAGTTTTTTAGGGCATTTGTATATGAGCAAATCACCCGGCAATTTGGAGATATTCCTTTCTCTGAATCTATGAGGGCAGAGGAGCTACTCATAACCCCAGCTTATGACGACCAAAAAACAGTATATATTGGAGTTTTAAATTTATTGGAAGAAGCAAATAATCTAATAGACCCAAATTCAGACCCTATAACAGGTGATGTGGTTTTTAATGGCGACATTTCAAAATGGCAAAAATTAATCAATTCTTACAGGTTAAGGGTATTGATGAGTCTTTCTGTAAAAGAAGATGATAACGATTTAAACATTGCCACATCTTTCAATAACATTTATAGTAATCCGGTGAAGTATCCACTCATGGAATCAAATGACGATAACTGTCACTATACTTACTCTGAAGAAACCGGAAATACCTACCCGTTTTGGAGAAGCGCATCCATCACAACCTCCTATATTTTAGAAGAGTCTTTTATCGATAAACTTAAAGTATTTCAAGATCCACGCTTATTTGTAATTGCTGATCCTGAGAGTATATCCTCTGGTGAATCAAGCTTTGAAAGTTATGATGGATTCAATGGGAGTGCTCCTATTGATGTAAATACTACCAGGTTGGGTCAAGGTGAAGGTTCACCGCTGGACGAAAGATACATTGAAGACTCAGAAGCTGAACCTAATTTAGCTTTCGGCTATGCTGAATTGAGCTTCACATTAGCAGAAGCTGCCAATAGAGGCTGGATAAGCGCTAATGCTGGAGAATTCTACCAAAAAGGTATCAGAGCTTCCATGCAATTTTACAATATTACTGAGTCAGAAGTAGATGATTATTTAAGTCAGGCGGAGGTAGTTTACAACCCTGCTGATGGCTTAGAACAAATACTTACTCAAAAATACCTTGCCATGTTTCTAAATTCAGGCTGGGAACCCTTTTATAATAACAGAAGAACGGGATTCCCTGTTTTCGATACTAGTGGAGGCGGAACATTGAACAACGGAATGGTACCTAAAAGATGGATGTATCCCACCTCAGAAATAAATCAAAATCAAAGAAATCTGGAAGCGGCTATACAGCAACAGTATCCGGAAGGAGATAACATCAACGGTATCATGTGGTCAATTAATCCAGAATAAAAACAATTATGAAAAACTTACTTATAGTATTACTTTTTGCAAGTTCATTTTCACTAAGTGGTCAGTCCACTAAGCTGTGTACTTTTAATAGTAGATTTGAAAACCCAAAGGATGGTATACACCAGTGGGAAAACAGGAAAGAAAATGTAACCAGTTTTATCAAAATTGAGCAAATTGATGTAATAGGAATGCAGGAAGTCCTTCATTCACAAATACAGTACTTAGAGAAAAATTTACCGGATTACCGTAGAGTGGGAGTTGGTAGAGATGATGGCAAAACAAAAGGAGAATATTCACCCATCTTTTTTAAGAAAAGCAAGTACCAATTATTGGATAGTGGTACCTTTTGGCTTTCAACAGATAGAACAAAACCTAATAAAGGTTGGGACGCAGCTCTTCCGCGAGTTTGCACATGGGTTAAATTGCTCAATAATGAAAAGAAAGACACTCTCTTATTGCTTAACACACACTTTGACCACGTAGGTGTACAGGCCAGAATTAATAGTGTTGATTTAATGGTGCAGGTGATTTCAGAAATGAAGCACAAGGGAAAGACTGTTTTAATGGGTGACTTTAACCTGGAACCTGATAAGGAACCCATACAGAAAGTTATTGATGCAGGCTTTACAGATAGTTTTGACGCACCATTAAAATTTGGCCCACAAGGTACTTATAATGCGTTTCAAATAGGAAAAGAATTTAATAGAAGGATTGATTATATCTTTTTAAAAGGTGCATCTCCTAAGACATACAAAGTAAATAGTATGCTCATAAACGAAACTTTTTTATCGGATCATTTCCCTGTAATAGTTGAAATCAATTAATATATGATCTTTCAAAAGAAATATTGTAAATATATTATAACTACACTTTCCGTTCTAGCGCTATTCTCATGTGCAGAAGAGGAGACTGTCAGAGATACAGAATTAAATGAAGTAACTTTGAAAGATCTCAAAGTGAGCTCTTTTAACATAAGGTTCGCCAACCCATCAGACGGAATAAACAGATGGGAGAACAGAAGAGATGATATGCTAAGTTTTCTTCAAATCGAAGATTTAGACATAATAGGAATGCAAGAGGTTTTACATTCTCAAATACTCTTTTTTGATGATAACCTTAGCAATTATACTAAAATTGGAGTAGGCAGAGATGATGGTGAAAAAGCAGGGGAATACGCGCCTCTTTATATCAAAAATGAACGTTTTGAGATATTAGACCGTGGCAATTTTTGGTTATCTGAAACCCCCGAAATACCATCCCGAGGCTGGGATGCTGTACTGAACAGAATTTGCACTTTTGCACATTTACTAGATATTGAAACAGCACAGGAACTCTTTATTTTTAATACTCACTACGATCATGTTGGCTCCACAGCTCGCATTCAAAGCTCATCTTTAATTTTAGACAGTATTCAGAGCAAATTAAACGAAGGCATCAGGGTTATCATGACAGGCGATTTAAATGTAGAACCAGGAAACACAGCTTATAATACATTATCAGATGTTTTGGATGATAGTTTTTACTCAAACGTGAGGTTTGGACCTTCCGGAACCTATAACGGTTTTAACGTAGGAGCTAACCACAACAGAAGAATTGATTACATTCTTTTTAAAGGATTTAAATCTAACACTTACAAAACCATCAGTACAGTCATTGATGGACGGTACCTTTCAGATCATTTTCCTTTAATATCGGAAATGGCATATAGGCCACTTAACAATTAAATTTTTTCACTTAAACTAAAATAAAAATGATGACAACAACAAGAAAATTTTTAACATTAGCTTTAATAGGGCTTTTAGGAATATTTACGAGCTGTGGAGACGATGACGATGTATCAAACTCGATCGTTTCATTTAGCAATCCTACATCAACTATCAGTACAGATGATCTAAGTCCTGCAACAGTAACTATTGGTATTTCACCGGCAGCACCGTCCAATTCAACTATTAGTGTAATCGTAACAGGTGCTACATATGGTGAAGCTTTCACAACTGACCCTGCCCTAACAGGTGGTCAAATTGAAGTGCCAGTAGCTCAGGGTGCCACTTCTGCTGAATTTTCAATTATCCCCAATGAAGAAGGCATCAGGTTTGCTGATATAAATTTAGAATTTGAAATCATCGGAGTTGGAGCTGGTCTTTCTACAGAAGAATTTGATGGAAGATTTCTGGATTTCACAATAGAAAATAACAAGGAGCAGGGAACCGGGTTGCCTTTTATAGCAAGCTTTGATAATTGCTCGCCTGAAGGTAATGGTGATTTTCCACCTTCTGGTTGGACTGAAGTCGTAGTAGCTCAGAACTCTTTTGAAAGCTCATTTTGGAGGTGCTATACAGGCCAAAGTACTGTGGGAATTCAAATCAATGCTTATAGCTCTAGTGCAACCGAAACAGCGGATGATTATTCTGAAGTTTGGTTTATATCACCTATTATCGGCTTGATTGATGAAGCAAACCCTGTTCTAAGTTTCGATGTTGACAGAAGATTTGATGCTCAAATTGATGCAAATACACTTCCTTATGGGGTTCAGGTGGCTACAGATTATGATGGAACTAATTTCGAAACTGCTAACTGGGAAGTTTATCAAATTGGCGTGGATGCAATAACAGCTAATGACCCCGAAACAGATAATATTGGAAATACTGGAGATCTAGATTTATCTGCATATTCAGGAGAAGCTATTTCAATCGCTTTCATCTATAAAGCTACAGATGCTTATTTTGGAGCTAATGCATTGAGAATTGCAAATGTAATTGTAGAATAATTGTTTGTTTAGTTTAATTTTAAAGGCACTGGCATAGCAATATGTCGGTGTTTTTTTTACATTACTTCCAACTTCTCCCCTCTCAATACCGGGATCACATCATAAATACTTTCCTGTATGCAGAATTCTATATCTTTCAAAACTGATAACTTGGATAACCTTTTAGCGTGAGATGACTTTCGCATATAAGAAAGCATGTCATCCTTAGCTGTCATGTACATGGCTTCAGCTGCCATTGCCGCATCATCAGCTAACTCAAAATCCTTTTTTAAGCGGTTGCAAAGTGCACCGGCAAACAGCGTGTCTTCCCAATTAAATTTGCCTTTCCAGGCTGCGCAAACAATTACAATATCCTCCTCCTTAGTTTTAAGATAACCGGCAAGTGCGTTAATATTAAGAAATGCGCCAATCAATATCTCTTTTGCATCTAAGCTTTTATTCAATGCCATCGTACCATTAGTAGTGCTAATCACCACTTTCTGGCCTTTCACTTTATCCTCTAAATACTCAAAAGGGGAATTTCCCATGTCAAATCCTTCGACTTTAGATCCATCTCGCTCTGCAGCTGCCAAATAACCAATCCGCTGCATGGCCTCACACTCGCCTAAAGTAGAAACAGGAACAATTGCCTCCACTCCATTTGCTAAACCAGTCACCATGCAGGAAGTAGCTCTCAAAATATCCACAATGATAGCAATTTTACCGTCAAGCTCATGCTGATGGATCAACTCCGGTGTTACACAAACTTCTATAGATTTCTTGGATTGGTTACTCTTTTCAGCCATAAATGAATTATTTAAAGAGCTGCAAAATTATCATTTATCTCGGCTTTATTGAAATAACTTGATATCATTTGCTAAGCTTTTTAAAAAAAATAAGTTCACTAATTGTCTATGTAAAAACGCTAATTTGAAAGATCATTATAATTTAAGATTAGGTGCTTGTAAATAAATCTGTCAGGTTCTAATCATTTTTGGCTTGATAGGTTTCAAACTCTTTCTGAATTTTTAGAGTAATTTCGTAATCAGTAGAATTGGTAATAAAAGTTATATCCAAATCCATATACATTATAAAGTTAGTTAAGTCATCACCCTCTAACTCAGTAAGGGAAGCAACTATCTCTCTATTGTACTTTTTATTTCTGAGAATAGCATTATCTAAGTCCGCCTGGATCTTGTAGTACTTCACTTTTTCTTTAATTTTTTTTCCACTAAATGTATATTTTAAACCACCCATGTCTCTATTGTAAACCGGGGGGATTTCAGACATAGGTTTAGCCGGTTTCAAACCAAAAGGTAAAAATTTACCGTCACCCTGCATAGACATTTCAATTAAGGTTTGGCGGAAATCTGCTTCTGTAACGGGCAGGTTGCTTACAATTACTTCTTGCAGCTGAATCGTGTTGGGATTCAAAATTACTGTAATATCATTTTTCAAATTGACAATAAACTTTCTTGTAAGGTAATTGACGTTGCTAATCACTAAGGTATCGCCGATAACTCCCCTAATGATAAAGTTTCCTAATGTGGAAGAAATAGCAATTCTTTGCTTTGTGATATTTAAAATATGAGATCCTTCTATTCCTAAACTGTCCTGGGAGGACAGAACTAAACCCTTAATTTGTTGCGAAAAAGCTGTGTTAAAGCTTAAGATCACTAAAGAGACGCAAAAAATAATTTTCATTATTCAGTAAAAGGGTAGAAAAAGAATACCTCCTTCTAACTGCTACCTATGAAATATATTATGTAAACAAATATTTATTGCAAATTCTGTGGTGGGTTTACGAAAGGTTTTAGGTTTAATTTCTATTTCACATAGCATCAATCAATACACCATTCTTTGACGCTGCACCCTTCTACCTTTTTTATGAAATGTAGAGGTATTTCTATCAATAAGAGTTAATTTCATTAATAAATTCACACGGATTTGTATATCTAACTTTGCATTAGTAAAAATTTTAATCCAATAACACGAGCAAGCATACTATCAGCAGCTTTTAAAAGTGAGCTCAACGATGTTTAAGCTTTAAATAATTGGAAGCATATGAATGAACGGCTCTTTTATATTAAATCAGATTAAAGGCAACTTCTTCACCACTGCTTTAATCTTATTTTTCCGAACTGCTACAAAAATTTCAGTTTCAGGAGCAGCATTTTTAACATCTACATAACCTAAACCTATACCATGCCCTAAATTGGGAGATTGAGTTCCGGAAGTAACTTTTCCAATTACATTACCATTCATATCTTCAATGTCATATCCTTGGCGAGGAATTCCCCTTTCTAGCATATGAAAGCCTACCAATTTACGTTTTACACCTTCCTCTTTCTGCTTTTTAAGTGCCTCGCTGTTCACAAATTCCTTCGTAAACTTAGTTACCCAGCCTAAACCAGCTTCCAACGGGGAAGTGGTATCATCAATGTCATTTCCGTATAGGCAATAACCCATTTCCATCCTTAAGGTATCACGCGCTCCTAAACCAATCGGTTGAATCCCAAACTCCTCTCCTGCCTCTATAATTCGATTCCATGTGTGCTCAGCATCTTTGTTATGTAAATAAATTTCAAAACCGCCAGCGCCCGTATAGCCTGTTGCTGAAATAATAACATACTGTGCATCAGCAAAAGCACCTACTTCAAAAGTGTAGAATTTTATTTCAGATAAATTAACAGGAGTTAACTTTTGCAATGTAGCAGTAGCCATTGGGCCTTGTACGGCAAAAAGTGAGAAATCATCAGAAATATTGACCATTTCAGCATTTATCCCTTCATTTTGTTGCTTAATCCAATTCCAGTCTTTATCAATATTAGAGGCATTTACCACTAACATATATTCGTTTTCCCTGATTTTATAAACCAGCAAATCATCAACTACCCCTCCCTTATCGTTTGGTAAGTAAGCATATTGTGCTTTCCCGTCAACTAATTTGGAAGCATCATTACTCGTTACTTTCTGAATTAAGGCTAAAGCATTAGGGCCCTTAATTAAAAACTCTCCCATATGCGATACATCAAATACACCCACTGCCTCTCTAACTGTTTTGTGTTCTTCTAACAAACCAGCATAGGAAACAGGCATATTGTAACCTGCAAAAGGCACCATTTTAGCTCCTAATTTTTCATGTACATCGTTTATAGCAACTTTCTTTAATTCCATAGTAATAGGATTTATGACTTATCAATCAGTTTTATAAAATAACATTAAGGCTGGGAAACCACTTGTTATTTCATGATACAAAACTATGGAAATATCCTGATTTTAGAAGTGCTTTTTCAGCAATTAAATATTGATGTCAATTACCTGAAGGTATTTTTTGTTTGAGATCATCAGTTATTATATCACTTACTGTTATCCGATGATTCACTAATGGATAAAATATAAAAATAAAAAAGTATAGAGAAATAATCAACATCATAAAATTTACATCGTACCCATAATAACCTGATTGACAATAACTTTTTACCCTTTTTTAACTTATAACCCATTTTTTTATGAATTTACCAAATAAACAATCTTACAAGCCTGTTCTAGTCCAAGCAAAATTGTTAAAAATCTCAATTTTTCTATTCGTATTAGTTAGCACATTCACCAGCTATAGCCAACGTAAAAAAGATGCCTCTGTCACCTCCATTGATGGTCATATTTTTCAACCTACATCTGTAAAAGCTACTGACAAGCACGTTAAAAGCCTAAAAGTTCCGAAGGGTTACAAAGTGGAAGTCTTTGCAAAAGACCTTAATAAACCCAGAATAATCGACATAGCTGATGATGGAACCGTATATCTCACTAGAAAAGAAGATTTTGATTTGATGATGTTGAAAGATACCAATGGAGATGGAAAAGCTGACGTACAAAAATCCATATGGAAGAAGGATCAATTACACGGAATTGATGTTGATGGAAATAAAATCTATCTGATCACAGTCAATAAAGTGTATGTGGCAAATCGAAAAGCCGATGGTTCAATTGATGAGCCGAAAGTTATTATCGAAGGCCTACCAGAAGCCGGTCAACATCCAAACAGAACTTTGGCGGTAGGGCCTGATGATAAACTGTATGTATCAGTAGGTAGTACCTGCAATGCATGTGGAGAAACCAGTGATAAAAATGGAACCTTATTACGTGCGGACAAAAACGGTGAAAACCTTGAGATTTTTGCGAAAGGCTTAAGAAACACTATTGGTTTTGACTGGCACCCGGTAACAGGCGAATTATACGGTATGGATCACGGCATCGACTGGCTGGGAGACGAAGATCAGAAAGAGGAATTAAATATATTGGTAAAAGACAACAATTATGGCTGGCCTTATATCTATGCTGACAGCAAACATAACCCGGCTGACACTCCTCCTAACATGACATATGAAGAATATGCCGCAAAATCAACAGAACCCGTTCTACTATTAACAGCTCATGCAGCCCCGATGGAAATGGTTTTTTATAAAGGAAACATGTTTCCTGAAAAAGATAAAAACAGCGCTTTTCTTGCACTTCATGGTTCCTGGAATAGAGAAAAACCCGTAGGTTATAAAGTGGTTAGGGTAAGGTTCGAAGATGGCGAAGCTGTAGCATTCGAAGATTTCCTAAGTGGATTTCTCGTTGAAAATGAAAAATCACAATTTGGCAGGCCGGTAGGTATCGCAGAACACATTGATGGCTCATTGCTTATTACTGATGATTCCGGAGGTATGGTGTATAGAGTGAGTTACACTGATTAAATTTTTGAAAGCATCTATTAAATATAATAGATGCTTTTTTTTTATAAAAGAACTTTGTAATCACTGTATAACTGCTCAACAACACAGAAGATTTCTGAAAAAGGAAGGTAGAACACAACTTGATTTAGAGTAAATGGATTTTAATAGAAGATCATTATATTCAACTTGGATAGCTCTTTAGTTATCGGTAATATAAGGATTCAAAATATTTGTACTTAGACCCCGTTATTTTCTAGTAAGCACATTTTCTATCCATTTAAATCATAATTCCACCTTTCACTTAAGTTAAATTAAAAAAAAATAACAAAATTACCTTTTTCAGACTTATCTTTATCTTAAACTAAACACCATACTTATGAAAAAAATACTCATAGTGTTACTTTCCTTTATAAGCATTACTGCCTTTAGCCAAACAAAGCTGGTTGAAAAAGTAAACCAAAAGGAAGGGGAAATTGTAATCCCTTATGAAAAATACGTTCTCGAAAATGGACTTACCTTAGTAATCCATGAAGATCATTCCGATCCTGTTGTGCATGTGGATGTAACCTACCATGTGGGTTCTGCCAGAGAAGAACTTCAAAAATCTGGTTTTGCACACTTCTTTGAGCATATGATGTTCCAGGGCTCCGAAAATGTAGGAGATGAAATGCACTTTAAATTTGTAACTGAATCCGGTGGTACCTTAAATGGCACAACCAACAGAGACAGAACCAATTATTTCGAAACTGTACCCAGCAATCAATTAGATGTTATGCTTTGGTTAGAGGCCGACAGAATGGGCTTTCTACTACCTGCGGTGACGCAGGAGAAATTTGAAGTACAAAGAGCTACTGTTAAAAATGAAAAGGGTCAAAATTATAATAACAGACCTTATGGACTTTTCGGTGAAGTGAATGCAGCCTCTTTATATCCTTATGGACATCCTTACTCGTGGTTAACTATCGGCAAACTGGAAGACTTAGACAGAGTAGATGTATCGGATCTTAAAAAATTCTTCTTAAGATGGTACGGCCCTAACAACGCAACTTTAACCATTGGCGGAGATGTAAACCCTAAAGACGTAGTTAAAAAGGTAGAGAAATATTTTGGTAGTATCCCTTCAGGCCCTAAAGTGGAGCCGATGGATTTAGAGCCTGTAACGATTGAAGAAGATAGGTATGTGTCATATGTGGATACCAATATTCGTTTCCCTTTATTATTATTTACATACCCTACTGTACCTCAGTACCATAAAGATGAGCCTGCTTTAGATTGTCTTGCAGAAATACTTGGCTCAGGAAAAAGCTCTTATTTCTACAAGAAATTTGTACTTACACAAAAGGCTATCCAGGCAAGTGCTTTTCACCCAACCAGTGAGCTAGCGGGTGAATTCACTATGTTTACTTTGCCTTTTCCAGGTCAAAAATTAGCTGACTTCGAAAAAGAAGTTAGAAATATTTTGGAAGAATTTGCTGAAAATGGTGTGACGGATGCTGACATTGAAAAATTCAAAGCAGGCTACGAATCTAATACTATTAATGGGTTAGCAAGTGTAAGAGGTAAAGTAAGCCAATTGGCTGCCTATGAAACTTTCAGAAACGATCCTAACTACATTGCAAAGGACTTAGAAAGATATCTTGCAGTCACCAAAGAAGATGTTATCCGTGTCTTTAACAAGTATATAAAAGACAAACCAGCTGTCATTCAAAGTGTGTTACCCAATGAAGAAACAGAAAGAGCCAAAACCGATAACTTTACCCCTGTTACTGAAGGAGATAGCGATTTCCCTAGCACAAATTATGAAGGTTTAGCATATAACAAACCTACTGGAGATAAATTTGACAGAAGCAAAAAACCAGTTCCCGGACAAAGTCCTTTAGTAAATGTTCCGAAAATTTGGAAGGAAAACTGGGATAACGGCATGAAAATAATAGGCACTGAAACAAGTGAAATACCAACAGTAGCTATTCAGATTACACTGAATGGTGGAAGCCAGCTAGATGCATTTGATCCTACCAAAGCCGGTTTAGCTTCACTTACAGGCAGCATGATGAACGAAGGAACTGAAAAATATACACCTGAAGAATTTCAGGAAGAGTTGAAGAAAATTGGTAGTTCCATCTCTGTAAATGCTGGACAAAATAGCACAACATTGTACATAAATACCCTAAAGAAAAATCTTGATAAAACATTAGACTTAGCGGAAGAAGTGCTATTCAAACCTAGGTTTGATGAAGCAGATTTTGAAAGAAATAAAAAGCAAGCTATTGAGGGTATAAAATCCAGTGAATCTGATCCTTCTTCAATTGCGAGCCTGGTATACAACAAATTGATTTATGGTGATAATCATATTTTCTCTGTTCCAACCTCTGGTTTGGTAGAAACGGTGGAAAATATTACCCTTGAGGATGTTAAAAGTTTCTATAAGAAATATTACACTCCAACGCTTGGTGAATTAGTGGTGGTAGGTGATGTTTCTGAAAAAGATATTTTGCCTAAGTTAGACTTCCTCAAAAAGTGGACTGGGCCTAAAGTAACCATCCCTGAATTAACTTTTGACAACAAATATGAAACTACCAAGATATATCTGGTAGACAAGAAAGATGCTGCACAATCACAGATCAGGATTGGATATTTAACAGATCTGACTTATGATCCTACAGGTGATTACTACAAATCTTACCTGATGAACTACAATTTAGGCGGAGCCTTTAATAGTCGTATTAACTTAAAGTTAAGAGAAGAAAAAGGCTGGACATACGGTGCCAGATCATATTTTAGTGGTGGAGACAGTCCTGGGCCATTTACAGCTTCTGCAGGAGTGAAAGCCGATGCTACAGATAGCTCAGTTTTTGAGTTTATGAAAGTTATTACCGATTACAAAGAAAACGGCATAACATCTGATGAAGTAGATTTTATGAAAAAATCTATCGGCCAAAGTGATGCTCTAAGCTATGAAACTCCAGGTCAAAAAGCTGGTTTCTTAAGAAGGATTGTACATTACGATTTAGATGAAGACTATGTTAAAGATCAGTTAAAAATCCTTAACAACATGACTAAGGCTGAAATAGACAAAATTGCCAAACAACGACTGAAAAATGAAGAAATGGTAATTGTTGTAGTGGGCGATGAAGCTACAAATATTCAAGGCTTACGTAATCTAGGCTACGAAATTGTTAGACTGAATGCCAAAGGGGAACCTGTGGAAGGTGAAACAATTGAAGGGGGTAAATAAAACTTAAGAATTAATGCAAGTAAAGAGGCTGTTTTGAAAAAGACAGCCTCTTTTTGTTTTAAATTGTTTCTTTCTGAAAAAACAACTAAAATTAGGCTGGCAAAAAATGAAAGATTAGTTTTGCCACCTGCTATTAAAATCACTTAATTAGTATTTTAAAATTCATCCCCTTTATTAAATAATAATTTTATGGATCAAACCATCATAAGTGGCATTCAACAAATTGGTATCGGTGTATCAGATGTGCAAGCAGCATTTAAATGGTACAGACAGAATTTCGGAATGAGTGTACCTGTTTTCGAAGAGGCCGCAGAAGCTGCTTTAATGTTGCCTTATACTGGTGGTGAACCTCGTAGCAGACATGCAATCCTAGCTATCAATATGCAGGGTGGTGGTGGATTTGAAATATGGCAGTATACTTCGAGAAAGCCGGAAGCTCCCAAATTTACTCCACAGCTAGGCGATTTAGGAATTAATATAGCCAAAATGAAAAGCAAGGATGTTGAGGCTACGTATGAACTTTTCAACCGAAGAGCTTTGCACACTTTGGGAGGAATTGAAAAGGACCCTGACGGAAAACCTACCTTTTTTGTGAAAGATCCCTGGGGTAACATTTTCCAGATTGTAAGTAGTAATTCATGGTTTCAAAAAAGAAAAACTGCCTTACCAGGTGGCCCTAATGGTGCCATTATTGGCGTAACCGATATTGATAATGCTAGAGCTCTTTATTCTGACATTTTGGGATATGATGAAGTGATTTACGAAGAAGAAGGCGTATTTGACGATTTGAAAGCAATTCCAGGAGGGGACAAAAAAGTTAAACGTATTTTATTAAGGCATAGAAAGCCACGTGAAGGCGCTTTCAGTCCACTATTAGGAGCAAGTGAAATAGAATTGTTTGTAGCAGTTAATCGCCAGCCTAAAAAGATATTTGAAAACCGTTTCTGGGGTGATTTAGGATATATTCACCTATGCTACGATATTAATGGAATGCCTTCCTTAAAAGCTGCTTGTGAAGCCAAAGGTTTTCCTTTCACCGTTGACAGTGCCAATAGCTTTGATATGGGGGAAGCTGCCGGACATTTTACTTATGTTGAAGATCCGGATGGAACTTTAGTGGAGTTTGTGGAAACACACAAGGTGCCTATCTTGAAAAAGATTGGATGGTATCTAAACCTGCAAAAACGAGATCCCAAAAAGCCTTTACCACGATTTATGCTCAAAGCGATGGGCTTAAGTGAAGTGAAGGATTGAGTAAGTTGAGAAACTAGAATTCAGATAATAGTCTTTTGAAAGTCGCTTACCTCACCAATCGTTAAGAGCTACTCCACTGACTCTCCCTGCAATTGCTTATTGTACAGTTCTTTATAAGGCCCTTCTTGAGCCAACAACTCCGATTCTGTTCCCTGCTCCACTATTTCTCCGTCATCCAACACAATAATGTAATTAGCTAATTTTGCAGAACTTACCCTATGTGAAATGATCACACTGGTTCTATTGTGCATGATTTTTTTAAGGGCATTTAAAATAGCATTTTCCGTTTTGGTATCCACTGCGGAAAGCGCATCATCCATAATCATAATCTTAGGATCTCTAGCTATTGCTCTGGCAATTGAAACACGTTGTTTTTGTCCACCTGATAGAGTAATTCCTCTTTCTCCAAGGTTGGTGTCATACTTTTGAGGAAAATCCATGATGTTATTATGCAAATCGGCATCTTTGGAGGCCTGCAAAATTTCTTCCTCGCTTAAATCGTTGGCTCCAAATGCTATATTTCGTCTGATTGAATCAGAAAACAGGAATACATCTTGTGGTACATAGCCGATTTGACCTCTTAAGTTGCTCACTTTAAAGTCATCTATTCTTGTACCATCAATGGTAATTTCACCCTCCGTTGGATCATACATTCTTGCCAATAAATTAGCTATTGTGCTTTTTCCTGAGCCGGTGGTGCCAATCACAGCCAAAGTTTCTCCCTGTTTTACTGAAAAACTTACCTTCTTAAGCGCTTTTATTCCTGAATCTGGATAAGTGAAGCTAACATCCTTAAATACAATATCCCCCTCAAAAACCTTCTCAATATCTTTCGAAGAAATAATTTCGGTATCGGTATTTAAAAATTGATTAATTCTTTTTTGTGAAGCGGCCGCTCTTTGTATAATACTTGTAACCCAGCCTACAGAAGTTACTGGCCAGGTAAGCAGGTTAACATAAATGATGAACTCAGCGATATTGCCGGCGGTAACAGAACCATTCATCACTTCAACTCCACCCACATATACCACTAATATAACCGACAACCCCACCATTCCCATTATCAAGGGAAAGAAGAGTGCATCCACAAAGGTAAGCCTCAAAGACCTGTGCTTGTAATTATTACTTTCTTTGGTAAAGTTCCTGAGGGAGTCATCTTCTCTTACAAATGATTTCAACACTCTTATTCCCGAAAAGGCCTCTTGCACTAGCGTGGAAAGCTGAGATTGACTCTTTTGAATTTCTTCTGATCGCTTTACCATTAAATTATTCACAAAATAAATACTAATGGAAAGAAAGGGTAAAGGAATTAAGGAGTACCAGGTTAAAGTAGCGTTTACTGAAAACATGATAGGGATTACAATCAGAAAAAGAGTTAACAAATTGACCGAATACATAATAGCAGGCCCTAAGTACATTCGCACCTTGCTAACATCCTCCGATATACGGTTCATGATATCTCCTGTATTATTTTGCCTGTAGAAACTGAGCGGCAATTTTTGATAATGATTATAAATCTCATTCTTTAAATCATACTCAATTAATCTCGACATAACAATAATGGTTTGCCTCACGAGAAATAAGAACAAGCCTCTGGCCAGCGCCAGTAGTATAATTATTCCTCCATATATAAATATGGAAGATGCAAAAAAGTCATAAAATTGATCTTGTAAAGCAAATCCATCGAACAGGCGGTACATCTCGATGTTTTCTTTCACCAAATTAAATGCATACCTCACCACTTGAGCTGGAAATACCGCAAAAAAGTTGGACACTATCATGAAAAGCGTGCCTAGCAGCAAATGATATTTATATTTAAGAAGGTATTTATTTAAGTATTTAAGTTCTTTCATTGAAAAGTATATGATTCTATGGCCATTCGTACACTCAATTCCAAAAATGAACCCTTGTTAAATAAGCCTTGCTAAAAAACGCTTTGATCTCTATATAGTTTTTAATTATCGATAATATCGGAATAAAAACAAAAATACAATCATTAAGATAAAGCTTGCCATATGCCGTGAGTTTTATTTGCATATAAGATTCAATGCAGGTTAGTTAAGACAATTCTCTTTCTCCCTTTGGATAAGGTTATAAGATTGAAGTTTAAATCCAAAGCTTAACTAAACAACATTGATATCTAATTAATTTTTTTACTCGAAATTTACATATATAGCAGCATTTAGTTAACAAAAAACCAGAAACAAAAAAAGTGATACCAACCTATAGTTTGTTAAAATTGACTTAAATCCAAATTTTAGCAGCTCAAGGTCAATAAACACAAATTTATATTTCACCTCTACACTCCTATACCGCATTTGTATTGGAAATTTACAATTCTTAGTGTAATTGAAATACTAAAAAAATTAAACTATTTTTGTGTCGTTTTTATGAATGATAAAAGCTTTGAATTTAATAAAATAACTCAGCAATGGTAGAAGTTAGTGAAGCACAAAGTACCGAGGTATTTTCTTCTTTTAATGAGATTACAAAAATGGGTCATGAGCAGGTAGTTTATTGCTATGATGAACCAACGGGCTTAAAAGCCATTATAGCCATCCATAACACCGTTTTAGGACCTGCTTTAGGTGGTACTCGCATGTGGAATTATGCCAGCGATCAGGACGCCTTAATTGATGTACTTCGTCTTTCACGTGGCATGACTTATAAAGCAGCCATTTCAGGATTAAATTTGGGTGGTGGCAAAGCCGTGATCCTTGGTGACCCTAAGCAATTAAAAAACGAAGCTTTCCTCCGAAGATTTGGTCGTTTTGTGGATAGTTTAGGCGGCCGGTATATTACCGCTGAAGATATGAACATGAGCACTGCTGATATGGTGCAATTGTCATACGAAACAGATCATGTTATGGGATTACCGGAAAGTATGCATGGAAGTGGTGACCCTTCACCAGTAACAGCATATGGTGTATATATGGGAATGAAAGCTACAGCAAATAAAGCCTACGGAATTGATAGTTTACAAGGAAAAAAGATTTCAGTGCAAGGAGTTGGTCAGGTAGGTCATTATTTGGTAGACTATCTTATTAAAGAGGGAGCAACCGTAACTATTGCTGATATTAGTGAAAGTAACATCAAAAGAGTTACGGACAAACATAATGTTACTGTTGTAAATCCTGAAATGATATATGATGTAGATGCTGACATCTATGCTCCTTGTGCTATGGGTGCAACAATTAATGATGACAGTATTTCTAGAATTAAAGCTAATGTTATTGTAGGTGCAGCCAATAACCAATTAAAAGACGAAGTAAAACATGGCGAAATGCTTCAGAATAAAGGTATTCTCTATGCACCTGATTTTTTAGTGAATGCAGGTGGCATCATCAATATTTTCCCTGAATTGATGGGCAATTACAACAAAGAATTAGCACTAGGTCAAACAGAAAAGATTTATGATAAATGCACGGAAATCTTAAATAAGGCCGAAAAAGAAAATATCACTACTCATAAAGCAGCATTAATAATAGCTGAGAAGCGAATTAGCGATATGGGTAAGGTAAAATTGGCTTACTAAGCCTAAAATAATTAAATTTGCAGGAGGGAATATTTCAAATCTTTCCTGCTACTAAAGTTCTTTTTATTACTGACTTATGCTGAACAGAAGATCTCTAAGAATAAAAGCCATGCAGTCGTTGTATGCGGTTCAAAAATGTGAAGAAGCTGACTTTGAATTGGCCAAAGAGTTTATTGAAGACTACTTTGCACCTGATTTAAACTCAATGGAAATACAAAATAAGGAGGAGCTGAAGAGCAATGCCAAAATTGCTAAACGCATTTTTAAGGAAAATTACTCAGCAAATCTTATAAAAGAAGGAGAAATCAGTTCACCTGAAATCCGTAAAGCGGTAAGTGAAGCCATTGATTTTTATCACAATATGGTAAAAAAGGATCATGTTTTTATTAGAAAAAATATGATGGAAGCCGTAAACACATTGCTGGAAAATTATTACCTCATTTTGCAATTAATCACTGAGTTTGCAGAACTCTCCCTTGAAGATCTTGAAACAAGGAAAAAGAGACATATCGAAACAGGAAAGCAGGTTTTTGATAGTGAATTGAATTTTCATAGAAATAAAGCTATCAAGATCCTCAATGAAAATAGCGAACTCCAAAATGAATTTCTAAGATTTGACACTTCCTGGAACGATGAAAATTTAACCATTAAGCAGTGGTATAGAGATATACTAAAAAAGGAAAGCTTCTACAAAGAATATTTGATGAAAGCCGAACCCACTTTTGAAGAAGACTTAGAGCTGATTGATCAAATAATTAAGCAAGTGGTCTTCAAAAATGAAACGATTGCCAAATTTATGGAAGAGAAGGATTTATATTGGGCAGAAAATAAATCTGCCTTAAAATCCATGCTTAAGAAAACAATCAAATCACTTCAAAAAGATACTGATCATGTTGAGTTAATTGAGCTTTCTGCAAATTGGGACGATGACAGTGAATTTTTTAAAACATTATTCAGTTTAACATTACAAAATGACGAAGAATATGAAGAGATTGTGTCTAAATTCGCTAAGAATTGGGCAACTGAAAGAATTGCTGCTATTGATATGATTATCTTGAAAATGGCAGTTTGCGAAATGATGAATTTCCCAAGTATTCCGGTAAAAGTGTCAATAAATGAGTATATTGACCTTTCTAAGAATTATAGTACGCTAAAAAGTAAGATTTTTGTAAACGGTATGCTTGACAAAATTTCTGAAGATTTGGAGTCAAAAGGTATCATCAAAAAAAGCGGAAGAGGTTTAATAGACAATAAATAACTTGTGAACCTGCTTTACGTAATTTAAGTTTGTTTTATATTTTTGTACTGTAATAATTTTAGTGTTTCTATTTATTTTACACAATTAAATTAGATTATGATGAGTAAAGGAGGAAGTAATTTTTTAATGTTCATTACTGGCGCTGCAGTTGGGGCAGCAATTGGGATTTTATATGCACCAGATAAAGGAATTAATACCCGCGACAAATTATCCTACAGACTTGACAAATACAGGGAAATGCTTGAGAGCCTGCTTGAAGATATCTCAGAGGGTAAAGAGTTAGGATTAAGTACAGCAAAAAGTGATGGCGAAAAGGTTATAAGTTCAGCCAAAGTTAAAGCAGAACAGCTTTTGAGCGATGTAGATGAATTATTAAATCAAATTAAACATAAAGAAGATTAATATAAATTAAATCAAAAAATGAAGTACGGAATTAGAATACTATTTATAATGACGGGAGCAATTTTTGTGAGTGCTTGCTCCAATGGTGATTTGGAAAAAAGAGTAACTGATTTGGAAAGAAGAGTAGCCGCTATGGAAGGTGGAAACCGCTCTGCTGTTAATAACGATATCCAAAACACCTCTTCAAATACCCCTGAAACCACACAGCCCAGTACTCCGCAGGAAAAACCAGAAGGGCCCTTGCCTGTTATGAATTTTGAAGAAAAAGTGCACGATTTTGGCAACATCCAAGAAGGGGATGTAGTAACTAAGGTTTTTAAATTTACTAATACGGGAGAGGCTCCACTAATTATTTCTAACGCATCTTCTTCTTGTGGTTGTACTGTTCCATCTTATACGGAAAAACCAATTGCTCCAGGAGAATCAGGAGAAATTGAAGTGAAGTACAATTCGCGAGGTAAGAAAAATCAAGATAATAAAGTGGTAAGAATTACTGCAAACACCTGGCCTGCAACTAATAATGTAACTATTAAAGCATTTGTAGAAGCTGACGAATCAAAAGTAGCTACTCCATCTACCGGCCCTGTAAAACAATAAACTAAATGATACAAATAATTTTCGCACAAGCGGCAGCAGGTGGAGACAATGCCTGGATGAGCCAACTATTACTTTTTGGTGGCATAATTCTTATTTTTTACTTTTTTATGATCAGACCTCAGCAAAAAAAGCAGAAGGATCATAAAAAGTTTGTAGAAGATATTAAAAAAGGCGATAATGTTGTAACGATTGGAGGCATGCATGGTAAAATTTTTAGCGTGGATGATGACATGGTTACTCTAGAAGTTGATAAAGGGATCAAATTGACCTTTGAAAAATCTTCTATTTCTCTGGAGCAAAGTAAAAAATCAAAAGAAAAATAATTTCAAACAATATTTTTGAAAATATTAGATAAAATATTAGATGGGCTAAGTAATACTTTTTTGCCTAGCTCAAACGATGGCTTGAAAGTGGTAGTTCTGTGCATTGTTGCAGCTACCACTTTTTGGTTTTTTAACGCTCTTAATGATAATTACACCACCGAAATAAAATACCCTATTCAATTTACTTTTGCTGATTCTACCTATGTTGCAGTTGAAGAACCTACAGATAATGTTGCAATCAACGTTTCAGGTGGAGGTTGGAATCTGCTAAGAAGAACTTTCTGGTTTACAATTGACCCGTTGGAAATTCCATTAGCAGAACCTAGCCGAAACAAGTATATTTTAGGTAACACACTTCAAAACCCCATTTCAGATCAGTTGAATGAGCTACAACTCAATTTTATTCAAACCGACACAATTTGGCTTGAGATTGACTCCATAAGAAAGCGAAAATCGAAAATTATAGTAGATAGTCTTAATATTAATCTGAGGGAAAATTTTAGAATTACTTCTAACATTCAATTAGCACCGGATTCAGTAGAATTCACAGGTCCGCAAAGATTTATTGATAAAATACCTGAAACCATCTTGCTAAAAGTGCCTGCGGAAGGCATAAGCAAAGACTTTAATGATGAAGTAGAACTATCCACATTTGGTTCAAGCCTGGTAAACAGAAACCCGGTGGAAGTCGAGATTAGTTTTAAAGTAAAAAAATTCATTCTACAGGAACTCATGATTCCTTATGAAACTGTAAATGCAACAGCTGATTCCTCTAAGTTTCTTTTTAATGATAGCCTGGCAATCTTAAATTTTCACATTGAAGAAAGTTTAGCAGGCCAGTTTAATTTGGATAGTATTAGGATAGTACTGGATTATAAAAAAGTTGATAAAAGCAAAAACAGTGTTAAACCTGAAATAAAGGCACTACCTCAAATTTTAAAAGACAGGTTTATTCAAATTGATTCATTAGCCTATGAATACCAATAATGTTGTAAAAGTTGGTATTACAGGTGGTATCGGTGCTGGAAAAAGTTTGGTTGCCAGTTTATTCGAATTGTTAGGTATTCCCTGCTATGCTGCAGACGCCAGAGCAAAATGGTTACAGACACATGACACACAACTAAAAAAAGAGATAATTCAGCATTTTTCTGATGCGGCTTATCTGCCCTCTGGTGAACTTAATAGGAATTTTTTAAGCACTGAAGTTTTTGGTGATGATGAAAAACTAAAACTGCTCAATAGTCTTGTGCATCCGGCGGTAGCAAAAGATTTTATCAATTGGTGCACTATTCACTCAAATAAACCTTATATATTAAAGGAGGCAGCGCTTCTGTATGAAACAGGCTCCTATAAACAATTAGATGCTACAATCAATGTGCATGCAGATGAAACAATTCGTATAAAACGGACGATGGCAAGAGACCCCCAACGCACAGAAAAAAGTGTCAAAGAAATTATCAACAAGCAATTTTCTGATGAGAAAAGAAATAGATTTGCGGATTACATAATTTATAATGATGAAAGTCAATCAGTTATTCTTCAGGTGGCCTCTTTACATGAAAAGTTGAAGCAACTATAAAAGTTCAAAATCACTTATACCTCGATTTCACTTCTTTCGCAGAATTAAAGGTAATTTAAATTACCATTTCATTTCCCACCAAATATTATTAAATTACCAATAGAATTATCTCCTAATTATAAGGAGCATTGATGTGGGGAATCAACTGAAAATAACTGGTTTTCTACTGATTTCTTCGCACTTTAATTCACATGTTGATGTTTGGAAACTGGATGAAACGTCTATAAAGTACAGTAATGAAAATTTGACGTCTTGTTTTTACATGCCTTCAGAGACATTATATGTGATTTTTTCTAAGTAAGTGTTCAATTAAATGGTAAACTAATAACTAAAATAATATGAGTGATAGAATTCACACCCTTGGTGGATATATCCATGAATACCAACGCAGCGTACATCAACCAGAACTATTTTGGTCTGGTATAGCCGATTCCTTTCATTGGAAAAAACGCTGGGATAAAGTAGTAGAATGGAATTTTGAAGAACCAAAAATTGAATGGTTCAAAGGCGCTAAGTTAAATATTACAGAAAACATACTTGAAAGGCATCTTTTCACTTCTGGAGACAGACCTGCTATCATTTGGGAACCTAACGAGCCGGGTGATGAGCATCAGACAATTACTTACAGGCAATTGTACCATAAAGTGAACCAGTTTGCTAATGCGATGAAATCTGAGGGTATAAAAAAAGGAGATCGTGTAATAATTTATATGCCTATGGTGCCTGAAGCTGCTGTTGCAATGTTGGCATGTGCAAGAATTGGAGCCGTACACTCTGTAGTATTTGCAGGATTTTCTTCCAGTGCGCTAGCTGACAGAATTAATGATTGCAAAGCTAAAATGGTTTTAACCTCGGACGGAAATTACAGAGGAGCTAAGTCAATCAGCGTTAAATCAGTAGTAGATGAAGCACTTGAAAATACTGAAACCATAGAGAAAGTAATCGTTTTTAAAAGAACCGGTCAATCAACAAGCATGAAAGCAGGCAGGGATGTTTGGTGGCATGATTTTGTCAAAGATCAATCTTCAGAATGCCCTGCAGAAGAAATGGATGCTGAGGATATGCTTTATATACTCTACACGTCTGGATCTACAGGAAAGCCAAAAGGTGTTGTTCATACATGTGGAGGGTACATGGTATATACAAAATACACCTTCGAAAATGTTTTTCAATATAATCAGGGGGATGTATATTGGTGCACCGCAGATATAGGATGGGTAACTGGGCATTCATATATAGTTTATGGCCCTTTATTGGCAGGAGCGACCACCCTTATGTTTGAAGGAGTACCGACCTATCCCGATGCAGGGAGGTTCTGGGAAGTAGTTGCTAAATACAAAGTAAATCAATTTTACACAGCGCCCACAGCCATTCGGGCTCTGCAAGCTTATGGAACGGAACCAATTGAAAAGCACGACTTAAGCTCGTTAAAGGTGATAGGATCTGTGGGTGAACCTATTAATGAGGAAGCATGGCATTGGTATCATTCTCATATAGGAAAAGGAAAGTGCCCTGTAGTTGATACCTGGTGGCAAACTGAAACAGGAGGCATCATGATTTCACCGTTAGCAGGAGTTACACCAACCAAGCCATCATACGCTACTTTGCCATTGCCAGGAATTCAGCCGGTTATTGTTGATCCTGATGGAAAGGAACTTAAAGGCAACTCGGTGCAAGGTAATTTATGCATCAAATATCCATGGCCTGGGATGCTTAGAACAACATACGGAGATCATGAAAGATGTAAGCAAACCTATTTTTCCACATATAAAAATATGTATTTTACCGGAGATGGTGTTAAAAGGGATGAAGATGGCTACTATAGAATATTAGGTCGCGTTGATGATGTAATAAACGTTTCAGGGCACAGAATGGGTACCGCAGAGGTAGAAAATGCAATAAATGAGCATCCAAAAGTAATTGAGTCTGCTGTGGTTGGCTATCCTCATGAAGTAAAAGGACAGGGAATTTATGCTTATGTGATTTGCGATCTGGAAAATAGAACGGAAGAAAATCTAACGAACGAAATTATAAATACTGTCAAAAACATTATTGGTTCCATTGCGAAACCTGACAAAATTCAAATAGTTTCAGGTCTGCCTAAAACCAGGTCAGGTAAAATAATGCGAAGGATTTTAAGAAAAATTGCTGAAGGAGACACTTCTAATCTAGGAGATACATCTACACTGCTGAATCCTGAAGTGGTGGAAGAAATAAAAAAGGGGGCAAAATAACAATTTGGCCTTTTCTGATCTTTCAGAAAAGGCCTTAATTTATAACATTTTTATGATGAGTTTTCTACTATCATAGTTTGTAAAAAACCCGTTCAATTATAAGCCATAACATGAAGCAACTTACTTCCTGAAATATCTCACTACAAAGTAGCCTATAAATGCAAAGAATAATACTAAAACAATTATTGAAGTAATTTCAAATGCACTCTCATTTTGAAATTGTTTAGTTTCGTCCTCGTTTTGCTGATTACTTTCATTATAAGCTAATGTGCTTGTATCAAGGGATGATTGCTCTCCCTCAGATTTTTCTGCAATGTGTTGGCTATTTACACCAGAAGTAGATACCTGGGAAGCAGTTTCATAACGTATGTAAGCCAAAATATCGAGCTTTTGTTTATCTGTAATAAAGCTAAACTGAGGCATTACAATGTTAAAGTTTGAAATCAGATAATTAGCATAATTATCTCCAGTTTTCACAACTTCTATCGGATTGTTAATAAAAGATAGTAGCCACGGTAAAGGCCTTCTTTTTGAGATGCCGGAAAGTGCAGGCCCTATAGTACTTCTACATAACTCATGGCAACTATTACAGTGTTTATTGAAAAGCGTTTTGCCCCTCAAAGCCGATGCTTCATCAACAGGTATTTTTAAATTTGATTTTATAGCAAAATAATCTTCACTACCCTGTTCCTCGTCATAACTCCTGGACCTAGATTCCTCTATTAGAGAAGAAAGTTCAACGCTATTTTGTATAAGGGTATCCCTTCGTCCTTTATCAGATTCTCTTTTTAGATAGGCTAAAATATTTTTCACATCCTTTTCTCCTAAATCTTGAAAAGAGGGCATTTCCATGTTATTGTATGATTCATATAAATGAGTTGCATAGGAATCCCCTGACGCAATAACTTCACTTGAATTTTGAATAAAACTTACTAGCCAGGAGAAAGGCCTCTTGTACATGATATCTGTGAGAGCAGGACCTAGTTGTTGATCGCACAATTCATGACATTTGGCACAATTGGCTCTAAATAATTTTTCACCTTGTATAGCTGAAGCATTTTCAAGATATTTCAATGGATTCTGGTCTTGGCTAGATTGGGAATAAAGTATCCCAGCCGTAAAAAACATAATTAAAACCAAAAAATATTTCATAATTTTATTCATTATAAGAAAAAAAGGTTCTAAAACTCCACTAAAAATTGACGAAATAACAATTCGGTCATCAGAGAGAATATACATTAGTTTACTTATTAAAGCCGCCTATGGTTACGTTTATTTAGATTGCTAATAGCACTCGAATTAAAATAATTATCTATTCCTAAGTCAAATATTAAAATCAGCTATAAAACCTTTCCTATTTCTGAAACATATGAGTAGTTTAGTACCTTGCATGAGAAAATCACTACTACATACCACCCTCCTGACTCTTGTCTTTGGCATTCTTGTAATTAAAAACCTATTAGGGGCGCCAACAACAATGATCCAAAACATATCCTTGGAGGATAACGCTATTGAAAATGCTATCCAATCGTGCAGGATCTATAGAGATTCAGATTTTAATAAATTGAGGAGCAGTGCCGAAGAACTAATAGAAATGGGAAAAAATGACTCCACTTCGCTAGCTTTTGCATGGGGTCATTATTTTCTCGGAGATTACTACTATCTAACCGATGAATTTGATAAAACTGAAATAAATTTAATGCTTTCTTTCCAGGCATTTAGTAAAAAAGGGAATATTGAAGGTATTGCTGAAGCCGCTTCCTCCTTAGCAAGCAGCTACTTTTACAAAGATCGGTACAGAACGGCTTTGACTTTTGCTGAAACAGCATTGGAAAAGTATTATGAATTAGGCGATTTGTTGCAACAATCCAATCAATTAGCGCTTATATGTGATATATATACATATATGGAAAGTTATAACCAGGCAATTCAGTATTGTGTGCAATCCTTAAGAATTAAGGAAAGTTTATCAATTGCAACGGGTAAAGAAATTACTTTAAATACCATGGGGTTAATTTATCAGGAGTTAGGTACTGAAGAGAAAGCAAGAGCATATTTCTACTCAGCTTTAGAAGTAGCTACTACAAACGATAATGCATATAATATCGCTACTACGCATTCCAATATAGGCAACTTCTTCTTAAGCATTAACAAGAATGATTCTGCAATATATCATTTCCAGAGTGCCTTGGATATAGATTCTAATTCTGGAGATTCCACAGGCTTAGCCTACTCCTTTTTTGACCTTGCAAAGGTATATAGACAGCAAAGGAATGTAGCAGCCACGGAGGAATACTTATTAAAAGCCACTCAGTTAGCTCAGCAGCAACAAATGCCAGAATTGACCGCCAGAATTTCTTTGGAAATTGGAGATTTTTACATGGATTTATCGCAATATGAACAAGCTATTATTCATCTCAAAAACAGTTTAGCTATTGCACAAAAAATAAGTTCAACTGCCATTTTAAATGAGATTTACCAAAAGCTGGCAAAATATTATGATTTAATAGGTGACAAAGATAATGCTTTGGTATATATGCGCCTCTATATGTTGGAAACAGAAAAAAAATACCGCGAGGAAAATGTAAAATCAATAGCAGAAATTGAAACTTTATATAACATTGAAAAGAAACAAAAAGAAATAGATTTACTAAAAAAGGAAAATGATATTAAAGAGTTACAGGCTGATCAAAGACGTTTTATACTTTTATCATTAGGCGCTGGATCCTTATTATTACTCATACTTATAATCATTCTGTATAGTAGAAACAACCTAAAAAATAAAGCTAATAAAACACTTCAAGCCCAAAATACAGCTATTTCCTCGCAGAAGGCAGAGATAGAATCTCAAAAGGAAGAACTTACTCATAAAGGCACAATACTGGAAAATAAAAACAAACAGATTACAGATAGCATAACATATGCTAAACAGATTCAGGAATCGTTATTACCTTCTACCAAGTTGTTTAAACAGGAACTTCCAAAGTCTTTCGTATATTATAAACCTAAAGACATTGTAAGTGGAGACTTCTACTGGCATGCACGGCTGGAAAACAAAATTGCTTTGGCTGTACTTGATTGTACTGGTCATGGAGTTCCTGGTGCATTTATGACAGTTTTGGCTAATTCTCTGTTAAATCAAATCATTTTGGAAACAGGGATTTTCTCTCCTGACCTGGTAGTTTCTCTTTTGGATCAAAAAATACAACAGAATCTTCACCAAAGACAATTCGGAAGCATAAGTACTGATGGCTTAGATATTGGTCTTATTTTTATTAATCTAAAAGATAATAGTATTGAATACACCGGGGCCAAAATTCCCTTATACCTCATTCATAAAGGTGAGCTGGAAATCATAAAACCTGATAGGTATTCAGTGGGTAGTACACAGGAAAATAACAAAATATTCAGCAAAAAGACTTTAAATATAAAGTCTGACAGCATGATTTACATGAGTACGGATGGTTTTCAGGATCAGTTTGGAGGCCCCGATGATAAGAAATTTATGAAAAGAAATTTTTACCAGTTTCTTTCCGCCATAGAGCAGTTCTCTACAGAAGTGCAGGAAGAAAAACTTGAACAAAAATTTCAGCAATGGAGAGGAGTGCAAGCTCAAACAGACGATGTATTGGTAATGGGTATTAGAGTATAAACGCCAATGCTTTTTGGGATAATGGCGAATACACAAACATGCAAAGAACCTATTGGCACTATGCTGCTTTAGCTCTTTGAGCTTTTTCCCACACTGCTGATTGCTTACCTTTAATTAATCTGAAAAAACCCTGGTAGACAGAGATATTCATA
Organism: uncultured Cytophagales bacterium; assembly: GCA_963803685.1. GTDB lineage: Bacteria > Bacteroidota > Bacteroidia > Cytophagales > Cyclobacteriaceae > Marivirga. The sequence goes on along the minus strand of CAWDNW010000001.1, from coordinate 2,482,411 downwards.
AAAACAAAGTAAAAAGGTATGAAGAAGATTTTAGGTGATTTTTTCATCGATTCTGTAAACCTGCCGATTAGTGCGAAGCAATAAAACGCTAGTTGAGCTATAAGAAAATATACATAAATAGGCTTATCATAGAACGCTAAATAGGTATTACTCAATAAAACCAATAACAGACTCAGTGGTGCCAATGTCCAACGAAACATTCTGTGAGAAACATATTGAAAACTTAACCATCCATATTTGAAAATGTTGAGTAGTGGCATAAAATGCCAAACTGCCTGTAATCCCCCAGCTGAAATCCTGATTTTACGTTTCCTTTCTTCTGCAATTGAGGCTGAGCCCGTTTCCACAGCATATGCTTGAGGCTCATAAACCACCTTATATCCTTTTTGGGCAATACCGACTGACACATAGAAATCCTCAATTAAAATGCCTTCTGGAACTTCCTCCATTAATTCTCTTCGCACAGAAAATAATTCACCGGCAGCACCTACTACAGTTTTCAATTCAGCATCCCATTTTTTCAAGGCCGATTCATACTTCCAGTAAGCCCCCTCTCCTGCACCTGCTTTATCAGATTCTCCGGCAGCCTCTACACGCTTCTCACCTGCAACTGCTCCTACCCTTGCCTCCTTATAATGTCTGGCAATATTAAATATGGCATCAGCATTTAAAAAAGTATTGGCATCACAAAAAATCAATACAGGAGATTGAATTAATGGTAAAATCCTATTAATAGCAGCATTTTTTCCTTTCCGTTCTTCTGAATGAAAAAGAGTTAGTTGTTTATTATGAGCAATAATTTTCTCACTACCATCTGTGGTGCCATCAGTTACAAAACATATTTTAAGTTTTTCTTTAGGATAATTGAGGTTTAGGGTATTTTCTATTTTTCCATTTATAACCTCTCCTTCATTATAGCAAGCTATGATCAAACTCACTTCCGGCAAATCATTTTGTTGATAATATTGAGCTGTATCGGCTTTAAAAATACGCTTTACTTTTACTAGCACAAACAAAATAATTGGGTAACCAAAGTATGTGTAAGTTATCAACCCAATTCCTAACCAAAAAATTAACTCCATTCGAACTGTTTTTTTAAATATTTCGTAAGTACTATATTAATTTTACTTTAAACAGACTTTTTATGATAGTCTGGTATTTTTGAGAGTTCAGGTTCATTAAAATAACACTCAAAGAACAATGTAATATTTTAGTCGATAATTTGGCGCAATTTAAGATATTATGACTACTATTTTGTACTTTTCCATTTGAATTTAGGTAATAAAAATGATGTCACGAGTTAATTCAATTAAAAATACAATTTCTCATTTTAAAACTCTTGGAATTTCCTGTTTAATTTTATTTCAAAGTTTTACAGTACTTTCTCAGCCGCAGTTCGATAGTACCCCTGTAACTGCGACTGTATATGGTAGTAATTACTTTTATGATGTAGAAGTTAGTGGAGTTGGCATACCAGTTTACTCCATTTCAGGAGACATTCCGAACGGACTTACTTTTAATGGTCTTACCTCCATTTTGAGTGGCGAACCTACCGAGACTGGCAATTTTAATATAGTTGTTGAAGTATCTGAGCTTTTTAACCCTAGCAGTAACGCTACCCAATCGTTCACTTTAACCGTGTCACCTGCAGTACTTACAGTAACTGCTGATCCTCAAAATATTACCTATGATGAACCTCTACCGCAATTAACTTTTAGCTACTCGGGTTTTGTTAATAGTGATGACGAAACTGATTTAGTTACCCCACCTACTGCGAGCACCACTGCTGTTGCAGATAGTGATGCAGGAATTTATTCGATCACCCCATCAGGTGGTTTGGATCCTAATTATACTTTTTCTTATGTACCAGCAACACTTACAATTGAAAAAGCCGAGCAAACTATCACATTTGATCCAATTACTGATAAAACTTATGGTGATGCTGCTTTCGCTTTAAGTGCAAGCAGCACGAGTGGACTCCCCGTGAATTTCACTATAGTCTCTGGTAATGCTACAATTTCCGGGAACAACTTGACTATTACAGGTGCCGGTTCTATTACAGTGGCTGCCAACCAGGCTGGCAATACAAATTACAATTCTGCTCCAACTGTTGAAAGAACATTCACAGTTGCTAAGAAAGCATTAACTGTAACAGCTGACAATAAATCTATTGCCTTTGGTCAGCCCATTCCCGCTTTAACTTTCACTATTAATGGATTTATAAGCGGTGATGACGCTACGGATTTAGGTTCGGCACCGATCGCAAGTACCACTGCTACAGATGGAAGTACCGCAGGCACCTATCCAATATCTTTAGCTGGTGGTTCAGACGATAATTATTCCTTTACTTTTGTGAACGGCACATTGACAATTACCAAGGCCGATCAAACAATTACTTTTGCTGCCATTAGCGGTAAAACATATGGAGATGCGCCCTTCACTTTAAGTGCAAGTAGTACTAGTGCACTTCCTCTGAATTTCGTTGTAGTTTCTGGTAACGCTACTATTTCAGGTAATAACCTAACAATTACTGGAGCCGGTTTAGTAACAGTGGCTGCTAACCAGGCTGGCAATACAAATTACAATCCTGCTCCAACTGTTGAGAGAACTTTCACAGTTACTAAGAAAGCATTAACTGTTACAGCAGATAATAAATCTGTCACCTTTGGTCAACCCATTCCAGCCTTATCTTTTACTTATGGCGGATTTATAAACGGTGATGACGCTACGGATTTGGGCTCGGCACCAACCGCAAGTACCACTGCTACAGCAGGAAGTAACGCAGGCACTTATCCAATATCTTTAGCTGGTGGTTCAGACGATAATTATTCCTTTAGTTTTGTGAACGGCTCATTGACAATTACCAAGGCCAATCAAACAATTACTTTTGCTGCCATTAGCGATAAAACATATGGAGATGCTTCCTTCACTTTAAATGCAAGTAGTACAAGTGCTCTTCCAGTGAATTTTGTTGTAGTTTCTGGTAACGCTACAATTTCAGGTAATAACCTAACAATTACAGGAGCCGGTTCAGTAACAGTGGCTGCCAACCAGGCTGGCAATACAAATTACAATCCTGCTCCAGCTGTTGAAAGAACATTCACAGTTGCTAAGAAAGCATTAACTGTTACAGCAGATAATAAATCTGTTACCTTTGGTCAACCCATTCCAGCTTTATCTTTTACTTATGGCGGATTTATAAACGGTGATGAAGCTACGGATTTAGGCTCGGCACCCATCGCAAGCACTACCGCTACAGCAGGAAGTAACGCAGGCACTTATCCAATATCTGTAGCTGGTGGATCAGACGATAATTATTCCTTTACTTTTGTGAACGGCACATTGACAATTACCAAAGCCGATCAAACAATTACTTTTGCTGCCATCAGCGATAAAACTTTTGGAGGAGCAGACTTTGCTTTAAGTGCCAATAGCACAAGCGGGTTAACGGTAAGTTTTACTGTTGTTTCAGGAAATGCAACTATATCAGATAACACAGTTAGCATAACTGGTGCTGGCAATGTAACTGTAAGAGCAAATCAATCAGGAAATATTAATTTTAATGCTGCAGCACCTGTAGAACGATCATTTACAGTTAATAAAGCTACCGCTGGCATTACAATCACCAACCTCTTCCAGGATTTCAATGGAAGTCCAAGACCCGTATCTGTCGCAACCAGTCCGGCAGGACTTAATTATACAATAACCTATAATGGCAGTAGCTCTGCACCCAGTTTGGTGGGTTCTTACATGGTTAATGTAATAATTAATGAAGCAAATTATGAAGGTTCAAAGAGTGCTACTCTGATAATAAAAGGTCCGGTTTTTAGTAGTACCCCAGTTACCTCTGTAAACCAGGGACAACTTTACAATTACAACGTTGTTGCTGTAGATTATGATGAATCTGTTAATTTAACCATCAATAACGTTTTTACCTTACCCAGTTGGTTAAACCTAACTGACAATGGTAATGGAACAGCGTTACTCGCTGGCACTCCCAATAATAATCAAATAGGTACTTATCCGATTCAATTGCGCGTAAGTGATGGTGCTGGAAAAAGTAATATTCAAACCTTTGAAATTGAAGTTTTTAATGTAAATGACGCTCCAGTTTTCACAAGCACTCCTAATCCTGATGCAACAAGCGGTGTACAGTATACCTACAATATCAATACAAATGATATTGATGCGGGAGATCAGGTAACTTTAACTTTCAATGTAAAGCCTTCGTGGTTGAATTTTACAACCACTGGATTTCCTCAAGGAAATGGTAGATTACAAGGGACACCTCAAAACAGCAATAGAGGACAACCACAAAATGTTCGATTACGGGCAACAGATCAAAATGGTGGCATTACTTTTCAGGAATTTACGATAAATGTAATTTTTCCTAATACGGCACCAGAATTTACGTCCACCCCAATTACAGAGGCAACGCAAGATGAGGAGTATACCTATAATATTACAATAAATGATGCTGATAATGACGATGTTACCATTAGAGCAATAGTAGCTCCCACCTGGTTAAACTTTACCTCCGGTGACCTAACGGCAACTTTGAAGGGCACGCCGGGGAATGCTGAAGTAGGGCAACACACAGTTGTATTGGAAGTGGAAGATTTCTTGGGGCTAAAAACTAATCAGAACTTTACAATCACTGTTGAAAATGTGAATGATGCTCCAGAAATAACTTCTATTCCTGGTACCTCCGCTATTCAAAATGTACTGTATGAATATCAGGTTGAAACACTTGATGTGGATCAAGGAGATGAAGTTTTCATAAGCATTAATGAAATGCCAAATTGGTTAAGTTTTGATGGAACATCTATTCTGAGTGGAACTCCGACTGCTACAGAAGTGGATAATAGCCCATTTTACGTAGAAATATTGGCTACAGATTTAGCCGGATCCTCGGATGTGCAATCTTTTGAAATAATTGTTTCCAATCAAAACCAACCTCCTACAATTTCAGCAATTGCAGATCAACCACCTATTCTAGAGGATGAATCACAGGAGTTTGAAATACCTTTATCAGGAATTAGTACTGGAGGCGAATCTAATCAGAATCTTACAATTGACATTACCACTGACAATCCAGATCTTTTTGAGTATTTGGAAATAGATTACACATCACCTCAACAAACAGGCTTTATAAGATACAAAATTTTACCAGATTCCTTTGGAATAGCAACGGTGCAGTTGCGATTAGAAGACGATGGCCCGGCAGATATCAATTTCTTTGAGACGAGCTTTCAAATAAGTGTAAATCCAGTTAATGATGCTCCTGAGTTCATTTCTGAGCCGATAACCAGAATCCAACCAGAGGAAAGTTACATATATAACATTCTGACAAGAGATGCTGACCCTGGTGATTTACTAAACATTGTTAAAACTGTTGGTCCTGCATGGTTAACTCTTACAGATAATGGTGATGGTTCTGCTGTATTACAAGGGCAGGCACCGTCTGTTGCTGTAAATGAAGAAATTGCGATTACGGTAAGTGATGATAATGGAGAGTCTACTAATCAAACTTTTATAATAGGAATTAATCAAGCACCACAGGTATCTAATTTTACTGTTAGCATGCAGGAAGATGTTGCCTATCAGTTTACAGGATCGCAATTTGAAGCTGCATTTATTGATACAGATGGTGATAATATAGAGGCACTAAAATTCAATTTTACAAGAGGCGCGTTACAAAGAAATGGAGTTCCTATCACATCGGGGGAAGAAGTAGATTACACTGAATCTCCAAATGTCACCTATACGCCTCCAGCTAACTTCTTTGGAACAATCAATATTCAATGGGCCGCTAGTGATGGGTTTGTGTTTTCGGAGTTTTCGACTATTACTTTAGAAATTGACACGGTAAATGACGCGCCAATTCTTACAAGTATTGAAGCAACTACATTAGAGTATGTGCAGGGTTCGGCACCAGTCAGCATTACTAGCAGTATTACTGTTACAGATGTAGATGATGAAAACCTGGAGCGTGCGTCAATTAGAATTCTTGAAAATTTTAATTCAGAAGAAGACCGTTTAGCAATTGTTTTAGGGGCTAATTCGCCAATCACAGAAACTTTTGATAGATCCAATGGAATTTTAGTACTGGAAGGTACTGCATCTAAATCTGCTTATGAGAATGCATTACGCACTATTACCTATCAGAATGTTAATTCGTTAACTACTGATACTGCCCCCAAAAACATAAGTTTCATCGTAAGTGATAGTAGCCTTCAGAGTGAAGCTGTAATCCGTGAAGTAAGGGTAACAAGTATTTTACCTGAATTAGATATAGTAAATGCTTTTACACCTGATGGCAATGGAGTAAATGATACCTGGGATTTTGTAAATCTCAATGCCTTTGAACAGGTAATAATAAGAATTTATAATGGTGAGGGAATTGAAGTTTATAGATGTGAAACTAATAACTGTGAATGGGATGGAACTTTCAAAGGGAATCCATTACCTGCAAAGACTTACTTCTACTTAATTGATTTGGATAACGGTAGAAGAAAGTATGAAGGAACAGTTACCATTTTGAAATAACTGCTATTGCAAATGCATTTGCCTGAACAAATAAGAGATAATACTAAAATGAAATATATAAAACTATCTTACAAAAACAGTTTATTGCTATGTTTGGTTTTCATGATTGCTTCAAGACATCTACAAGGGCAAGATTTACTTTCTCGGACACAGATTTTTCATGCTGTGGAATGGCAACACCCTGGATTGGCAGGCGTACAGGATAAGTTATCAGCAGATTTAATGTACAGGCAGGCACTGAATAGTTACGGAAAGGAGTCGGGTTACTATCAGGTTGGCATTTTTTATCCCCTAAAAAAAAGAATAGGAGAAGATGCTGGTAATTCAGGATTTAAGTTGAGTAATCAGGAAAAGGTACAACAAATTTATAATTCAAAGCAAGCCAGACGCAAACAAGGGTTTGGTCTACAGCTTAATAAAATTAAGATCGGCCCCCTCGATAGAACCGAAATAAAGGGATTTTACGCATACCATTTGCCAATTTCAAAACAATTTAATCTAAGTCTGGGTAGTGCCCTAAAGTTTCAACAAAACATGATAGGTTTTGGTAATTTAACTGTTAGAGATGAGCTTAATGATAACTTTTATCAGCAAATAATTAACTCATCTTCAGGTTCACAATCAAATCTTCAAATGGATATTGGGTCGGCATTTTACAGTGAAAATTTGTATCTTAGTTTTACTGCTCAATCTCTTTTCATCACTGAATTACAAACTAATGAAGTTTTGGAATATTTAAAAGATGGGCAAACTTTCAATTTCTTAGCAGGCTACAAATGGCGAGTACATCCAGATTTCACATTGCTTCCAAATGCAGAAATAAATTATTTTTCTACCTTCGGTGCACAATATAAAGGAACATTACGGATTAAGTATAAGGAGCTACTTTATGCTGGGGCAGGGATGCAAAATGAGTTAAAATGGTCCGCTTTATTAGGATTTAATATTCCAGGTGATATATTTTTACATTATTCTTACGATTACTACACTGGTTTCATCCAGGAATTCGCTAATGGCGTACACGAAGTTAGCTTAAGTTACTTATTCAATAACAAAAACGCGAGTACACCTTTTACATGGTAAAATACATTTTTACACTTTTCCTTTCTCTTTATTTTGGAAGTGGTATTAGTACTGCTATTGGTCAAAATATTATCCAATCTGTTACTCAAATGGATAACAATATTAACTCCAAAGCTGAAGAAATACAACCTATGCTCAGCCAAACCGGTGACAGTTTATTTTTTGCACGTGTTTTTCATGAAGATAATAAGGGCGGATTGTATAGCGGATCAGATATATGGATGAGTATTTTCGATAAATCCACTAATACTTGGCAGCAAGCAAGTAATCAATTAAATGGGTGGAATGATAAACGAAATAACTTTATAGTAGGCACGCGAGTCCTCGATGAGGTTCTTTATCTCAATCATCCAAAAAGTCCTGAAAAAGGAATTCAATTTGTTAAAAATGTGAATGGGTCATGGACAGAACCGGAAACGTTGACTATCCCTGGCATACCTAACACGGGTTATCAGGGACTTTATGTGAGTTCTGATTATGAAATTATCGTTATTTCCATGCGGAACGAAAATAGCCTTGGAGAAGAAGATTTATATGTAGTGACAAAAGACAGTAAAGGGAAATGGAACGCTCCTGTAAATTTGGGGAGCACCATTAACACATCAGCCTCAGAGATATCTCCATTTCTCTCTCCCGACAAAAAAACACTCTTTTTTGCAAGTAAAGGTCATGGTGGATTTGGTGATATGGATATATTTATGGCTGAAAGGCTCTACAATAGCTGGACAGTTTGGAGTAAGCCTAAAAATATGGGAGACAAAATTAACTCTGAATATTTTGATGGTTATTACAGCCAGTATGCAGATACTCTTGCATTTTTCAGTAGTAACAGGTCCGGAGAGTTAGCAGATATTTATGAAGTGAGGATCAAGCAAGTTGAAGCGGCCAATTCCAGAGTAATGCAAGTTACAGATGCAAACACCATCAGTAAAAGAAATTATTTAGACCAAAAGGAAATTAAAAACCTTTTCGGATTTAATATCCTACCATCTATCGAAATAAAAGCGAATGGTAACATAACAGAAAATAATGTAGCACGAGAGCTAATGTACTTTTTAGCTAATAAATTTCAAGACAATCCTGAAGTTAAGATGGGTGTAAAAGTAAATGTGCTTCAAAGTATGGGGACTGAAAAGATGGTTTTGGAAGCATCTGAGATTGCCTCCTTTTTAGCTGCAGAAATGCAAAAAAACGGCATTTCATCCAGCAGAATTCAGTATGAGGGGGTAACAATCGCCAGTCAGGACCCTTCGAATGAAATTGCATTTCAGGTAAGATTTAGTTTTTTCAAGTAAAATTATCCCTTCAGAATTATTTTATATCTCCTAAAAAGACCTCATTTAATAAAGCTAATCAAATATTTAAATCTATTTCGATTTTATTTCATCGAAAATTTAAAACCCTAATTAGATTAAAAATATATTAATTTGTAGATTTACCATAGATTACAAATGTTAAATTTTAATGAAGGAAAGAGTATATTTTGTGGATTTCGCTAGAAGTTATGCTATTTTTTTAGCACTTTTTGATCACTCTTTGAATGATTTTAACATTTGGTCAAACTATCCTTTTGAACAGTACGCATTCATCAAGCTTTTCACTAGCTCTGCCACACCTACATTTCTCTTCTTGTTTGGAATGATGTTAGAGCTCGTATACTTGAAAAGACTTAGAGAAAAAGGTTTGTCCTCTATTCGGCCTCAATTAATCAAAAGAAGTTTTCAATGTTATTTAGGATTTATACTAACCTCATTGGCAGGAGTAATAGGTGGTTATCTAACAATTAAGGGATTAATTGGGTCTTCTTTTTTCGCTGTTAATAATCATTATGGCAATATTTTAAAAATCTATTGCGTTTTAATAGTATTAGCAATGCCCTTATTGATGTTTAGAAAAAAATGGGGAGTGTGGCCAATTGTAGTGATCTGTTGCTCATATTGGATATTTTACCCACTTACAATCCAAATTCATATAGAAAATGGAAACATTAATAACTTCACTTCATCTATGTTCGGAATCGGGAATAGTGGTGGTCCTAGTGTATTGCACTCGCTTTCTATTGTATCCATAGGGATGCTTTCCGCTACTTTTATTGATTTTAATAATAAGTGGAAATTCCCAAAAATGAACTTAATATTACTGTCAATATTAATTTCAGCAATTGTACTATTTTTATTTGATATGTCCTGGAACCAATTCATTGACAATTATTTTTCCAATGAATTTAGATATAATAATCACCCTCTTTACTATTTAGTGTCACTTAGTCTTGCTGTTATTTTAGTTTTATTATTTTCTACAATTGTACCTTTGGGTGTTAAAATCAAACCATGGACCAGTTATCTCTTGGTTTTTGGAAGAAATTCTTTAAGTGCTTTCACAATAGGTAATATAATTTTAAATATAATCTATCAAGAAACTAGAGATCAAACCTTTAGCATCCTTATAGTAATTGCTTTTATTGTATTTGTTTACGTTTTACTATTAATTTATGAGAAGTATAAAATGAAACAAAAAAATAAAAATCTAACATTTGTAAATAAATAAAGAATACGTAGAGTTTAAAAGTGACACAAATATTACATGATACTATTAAGTTTTGTAATCAAATAAAAAATACTATTTGAATTATAAGATTTCAACGTAGTTTTGTAGAGGTAAATACATTTACAAATACTAATAATACATTTTCACTAATATCAAAAAATTTACTTACCTGGCAATTCGTTAAAAATTGCTCATAAAGCATAGTTAAAGATAAATTTATAAACTAATGGATATCGTATACCTTTTAAGAGTATTGTGGAGAAAGAAATGGATTATTATTCTAATTCCTGTTATTTCCATTATTGCTGCGTTCTTATTTACGCAACGTTTAAAACCCACATATAAAGCGAGCACACAAATAGCCACTGGTTTCACAACAAATGAAGGAGTAAGTATTACGGAGGAAAAATTTAATTTAAGAGAAGCTGATGTTAAGTTTAGTAATCTACTCGCCACTATGAACTCAGGAACTGTTTTCAACATGGTTACTTATAGGATGGCTACTAATAAAATAGATAAAGCTAAGTCCATTTCAGAATTATCAGCGTTTTCAGATACTCAACTAGAAGTAGCGGATAAAGTATTGCATGATAAGCTATTAGCACAACAAACTTTAAACATAAATGAAGAAAATGCTCAATTAGTCATAAATATATTGCAGGTGCTTAATTTGACTTTTGGTAGATTTAATGAAGGCTTCGACATTAGGAGGATACCTAACACAGATTACATTAATGTTTCGTTTATTTCAGAAGATCCTGAATTTTCGGCTGATGCAGTTAACATCTATTGTGAAGAACTTTTACGGTATTATGTTACTTCTAAGAAAGAATCATCCAGTGAATCTGTAACGTTTATTCAGGCATTAGTTAAAAGCAAAAAGGAAGAGCTTGATGACAAGACAGAGGCTCTGCAAGCCTTCAAGTCGAGCAACAACATGGTTTCAAGTCAGCCGCAAGGTGAAACTCAGTTAAACCAAGTCTATACGTTAGAAGGTCAACGGGATGAAATAAATAATGAAATTTATGGTTTGAGATTAACGCTAGAAAACCTGAAGTCAACTTTAGCAGATAAAACCGGTGGAAGCGTGAGAGGATCCACTTCTAACCAAAGGATCATCGATTTAAAAAAGAAAATTGACATTATGAATGAGCGTTTTATTAGTAATGGTACTAATAATGCGGTGCTTCTTGATTCTTTAAATTTATTAAGACAGCAATATAAGATGGAGCTTAGCATGATGGAAAAGGGGGCAAGTAACTCCCAAACTACTGGTATGACTACAGCTGAAATACAAGAGGAAATAAAAAATACTCAGATAAATATACAGGTTCAACAATCCCGACTAGGAAGTATTAATGAAAAAATATATCGCTTAAGAGGTAATATGTCAGGTTATGCAAGCAATGAAGCCATTCTCAATACTCTTGAAAGGGATGTAAAAGTAGCTTCTGACGAATACTTATCTGCAGTAAACAAATATAATGAAGCACAAAATAAATTAATGGCATCATCAGGGACAATCAGACAGATTTATAAAGCATCTCCACCGGCAAGTCCTGAACAATCAAAGAGATTGATAATAGTAGCTCTTGCAGGTATTGCAAGTCTTGGGCTTACGGTTTTTGCGATAATTGCAGTAGAGGTTTTAGACAACACCATAAAAACTGTAGACCAGTACCAACGACAAGTAGGGCTACCTCTTGCAGGAACTTTAATAAAAATTGATACTAAAAAACTAAATTTCCCCGTACTTTTTGGCAAGAAGCACGCAGATAAAGACTTAGAGTTATTTAAACATTTTTTGAGAAAAATTAGATTTGAAATAGAAAGCTCTGGCGGCCGAACATTCCTTTTAACCAGCCCAAATGAGGGAGAAGGGAAAACTTTTATTACTTTTTCTTTGGCTTTTGTGCTAAGTCTTGTTAAAAAAAGAGTACTGATTGTAGATACAAATTTTAAGAATAATTCTTTAACTAAATGGCTTGTGGTTCCAAAGAAGAATCTCAAATATATTGATCAAAAGTCGAGAGATGCAGATGAACTAAAAATTTTCGAGAAAAACGAAAATCCTGATGTAGATAATGCGGCTGTAGATGAGGCTGAGTTTGTTACTCCAACTAAATATAAAAATATCTTTATTATAGGAAATTCAGGTGGTTACGATTCGCCTGAGGAAATTTTTCACAATAAGGATTTTAATAGTCTAATTGAGGGGCTGTCTCACAATTTTGACTATATTTTAATGGAGGGGCCATCACTCAATGAATATTCAGATTCGAAAGAACTTTTAAGGTATGTAGATAAAGTTATCCCTGTGTTCTCTGCTGAATCTTCTATTAAACAAATGGACAAAGAGTCTATTGAATTCTTTGAAACGCTGGAGGATAAACTAACAGGCGCTATTCTTAACAATATTGATCCGAAAAACATCAATGTTTAAGTAAAAAACCGCATTAAAATTCTCATCCTTTACAATATAGATACAATAAGGCATACAAATGAACGAAGATGACTCTATTACTAATTATTCTTTAACAACAGACTTCTTCATAATTTTATCTTTTTTCTGAATAATGATCTGCTTAGCTATCCTTCTTCCGCTAGGGGCATCTAACTGATTCTCTAGATCGTGCTTTTTAATATATTTCAAACCTCTTTCAACATGATGCATCTTAACATGTTCTAGAAAGGCAGATTTTAATAGATCAGGATCAAAAGCTTTAAAATCAATATGTTTTCGACCAATCATATAAACATGCTCTATAGATTTCAGATCAGTTTCATTTAATTCATTTAAGGCATCTCTAACATCATCTTCCTTAATTTCGTCAATTGCCAGTAACAGATCGTCTATTGTAATCCCTTTTTCCTCTGAGAATTGCATCATTTTTGATACCCTTACATTTATTGTATCACTTATAGAATTAAATTGATCTCTATATTGCATGGGTATTATTGAAGTGTACTTCTTGGAAACAATAGCTTCAGCCACCATTCTAGGGTAAACATAATAGTATCCTACAATCAAGATCGACATAAACAATAATACACTACCTGTTAACAGGGCAAAAAAAATTTTCTTTTTCATAAATAATAAAGTGAAAGGAAATCAATCGAATAAAATTAACAAATAAACCGTAACCTTAAAATTTTCTATCATTGCAAATTACAAAACATAAAAAGTAAATTTCGATAAAACTTTATTAAAGCAAAATTAAAAAAGTTAAATTTGTTTTGAATTAAGATTATTTGATATTATTTCCATACACATCTTTTATAGTTTAAAATAAGTACTGATCCTATACTCAACAAAATATGTATGCAAAAAAAAGAACTAGTCAAAGGAAGGGAAAAGAAGATGGTCCTGCTCAAAGGATCAATGTTTTTGTATGCATTGCGTATGTCATTCTAATATATCTGGTTATTTTTCTAAAAATAAGTTTCATTAATTAGTCAAATGAAATCAATTAAAAACAATACATTTTTTCTTATCGGCATATTAATAATACTGGCTATAATAATACCATACCTAATGGTAAATATTTCGTATTTAGTTGCTCCATTTATTCTTTTAAGCATAATAAGCATCTTTTTTGTAAGTCTAACAATTGTAAACTTTAAGGTTGGTATGTATTTAGTATTCATTTACGGGTGCATTTTCTCATCCTTAAGCCGTTTGCTAAATGTCAATCTACCTTATGGGGTAGTTTATGACCTAATAATTGCACTCACATTTATTGCTATGATAATAAAAGTGAAAAACAAAGAAGGTTTCCAATGGAAAACGAATGAACCCATTGTAATTCTTCAAATCACATTTATTGGTTATTTTATTTTACAAATAGCAAATCCAAACTCTGTGAGTCTTATGGCTTGGTTTGATGCCACAAGGTTCTTAATTATTTTTATTCTTTTTTACATTTTCATTCATCTCTTCAATAAAAAGGAAAATATAAGGCACTTTACTAATATGTGGGTCTTTGTAGGTTTAATGGTTGCACTCTATGGCATATTTCAGGAATATTTCGGCTTGCGTAATTTCGAGTATAAATGGCTTACTTCTGACCCTATAAGGTTTGAATTATATCATATTTGGGGACATATCAGGATTTTCTCCACTTTATCGGACCCCTCAGCTTATGGGTTATTCTTAGCGTTTTGCGGAACTGGATCTTTAATACTGGCTGTTGGCCCAGTTAATTTCATGCAAAGAGCATTTTATTTATCCTCAGCCATAATTATGTATTTTGGAATGTCATTTTCAGGTACACGTACTGCATATGCAATGATTTTAGTGGGAATTGCTTTATTTATAATTGCTAACCTAAGAAATTCTAAAATATTGATAGCAAGTCTAGTTTTGGTATCGATTTTTGTAATATTAATGGTAGGCCCATTTTATAGTGGACCCATTCAGAGAATGAGGTCAACATTTGAATTCTCTGAAGATGCATCAATGCATGTAAGAGATGCTAAAAGAATAAGGCTGCAAAGCTATGTAAAATCACACCCAATAGGTGGTGGTTTAAATACTGCAGGTAATGAAGGTTTAAATTATTCTCGAGGGCACCCTCTTGCTGGCTTTTACTCCCCTGACAGTGGCTACCTAAGAACGGCCTTGGAGCTTGGCTGGATAGGATTATTTATTGTTATTGCTTTGAATACCGCTATTATGATTAAAGGAATTAGGAATTACTTTTACCTTAAAGATCCTCAATTAAAATCTTATTCCATGGCATACTTGGTTCCTTTTTTAGGATTATCTGTAGCTCATTATACGCAAGATGCTCTTTATCAAAAGCCAATTAATATTTTGGTTATGGCCACCATTGCTTTAATGATACAGGTTAAAGAAATAGATAAATCCACAATTACAACTAATTAGGCATATAATTGTCTTAGAATGATTAATGTTATAATATATTTAATAATTTTACTAAAAATCGACTTAAAAAAAATAAAAAAATGAAGCTATTTTCTACTTTTATCTTGCTAGCAATGTCCTTATGTTCCTTAGCTCAAAATATAGATTATAATCGCATAGTGCTGCCAGTAAATAGTAAAGACATAGAGTTTTCGGAAAAGCTAGTTCAGTTAGCATGGCAAAATCATCCCAACAATAATTCTCAGAAAGAGCAGGTAAAAATTTCCCAAATAGATATGCAATTATCCAAAAGAAGATGGTTGCAAAACTTTAGAGTTTCAGGAAACTTAAATGAATTCAATATAGATCCGTCCAGTGATCTAAATAATAGATCTCAATTTTTCCCGAAATACAACTTTAGTCTCACTCTGCCTTTGGGTGATTTATTCATGAATCCATTGGAAAATAAACAACACAGTATATTAATTGAAATTTCAGAAAATGAATTAAACGCAACGAAACTAATGGTTAGACGCAATGTCTTACAAGCATACAATGATTACATCCTTCAGGAAGAGATTTACAAAATTCAAAGACTTGCTATGGATAATGCAGAAACTAATCATGCAATTGTTGAAGAAAGCTTTGAACAAGGTGAAGAAACTTATGATAGATATACAACAAGTTTTAATAATTTAAATCAAAGAAAAATAACTATCCTACAGTCAGAAAGAGACTATAAGAATGCTAAATTAACATTAGAGGAAATGATTGGTATTCCTCTAGAAGATGTTAATTAATCTTCTTTGAATATTTTTAAGTATGATTTTAGGCAAGAAAATCTATAATATATTTTTATAAAAACCAGTGGATATTTGCACTAGTAATATAGTAATTTTCGCCCTCTCAAAATGGGATGGCGCATATTCATCAACAACATTTTCTTTAGCTAAGGAATTTAGTAAAAGCAATAATGTAATTTACATTGATAGACCCATTACTTTCAAAGATTACATAGCAGACTTTTTTACTAAAAACAAAATACGCAAAATTAAAAAATCTAGATTAGA
Source organism: uncultured Cytophagales bacterium (assembly GCA_963803685.1). Classification (GTDB taxonomy): domain Bacteria; phylum Bacteroidota; class Bacteroidia; order Cytophagales; family Cyclobacteriaceae; genus Marivirga. Next base: position 2,466,295 of record CAWDNW010000001.1, on the reverse strand, counting down.
GCGTCTAAATGATAAACTTCACATTTTTTATCCACCTATTGTCATCCCTAATAATTTTTTACCAAAAAATTATCTGTACAAAAAAATCAAAGCCATAAATGAAAAAATAATTTTCAAATCACTGAAAAAGCATCTAACTAAAATAAATTTTCAAAATTTTATTTACATTAATATATTTAATCCATTTTTTGACCATTCCAAACATATTTCACCAATTTGCAATATTTATTATACTGTAGACAATATTGAGGAATCTGCTTATGTAAAAAAACACGGAGTATGGTTAGAGCCTGAATTGATAAGAAAGTCAGATGTAACCCTAGCTACTTCAATTATGCTGTTACAAAAGAACAAAATATTCAATGACAACATTTTCTATCTTCCAAATGCAGCTGACTTACAAATTTTTAATTCCTGTAGTAGCTATGAAAAACCGAAGGAACTAAAAGGAATAGAATCTAGTATTATCACTTTTGTTGGCCATCTTGATTACAGAACGGATATTGAAATTCTAGAAACCATAGCCATAAAACATTTTGATAAAACTCTATTAATAATAGGACCTATATCACTACCAAAAGATACCATAGATCAGCTTCATTCTATTGAAAACATTCTATTTGTAGGAACACAACCTATTGAAAAGATCCCTGCTTTCTTAAAGTTCTCTCACTGTGCTATCATTCCATTTAAATGTAATGATTTAACAAAAGGAATTTACCCTTTGAAAATTAATGAATATTTAGCTATGGGTCTACCGGTGATATCTACTTGTTTTTCAGAAGACATACAAAAGTTTGAAAATGTAATTTCCTTAGCCAAAAATTCTTCGGAGTTTTCTAACTTAATAGAATTTGAGCTAGCAAGTAATGGAATTCACAAGGAACAGCAAAGAATTAAAATTGCTAATGAAAACACTTGGTCTAAAAGAGTTATACAGTTCTGGGAAATTTTGAAAAGTGTCCATCCTTTTACTGACAATATTTAAAATGTTAGTTATATGCATTTAACTTACTCTTCATTAATCCAATTATTTTTATCTAAATTTTTATTATATTTAAATAATTATTAAAATAATAGAAATTCAGACTAAATTGCTATCTATGAAATTAGAGATTAAACAACTTTGGTGGAATTTGAAAAATATATTCAAAAGCGATATAAAAGCTGATCACTACAGTACTGTTAGTCAGTTGCTATATAATAGCAACGATCAGTTGGAAAAGGTAACTATTAACATGTTACCAAATGCTTTAAAAGGTAAAGTAAATGATGATCTTGAACGTGCTGCAGCTTCTATATTAGAAAGAGTAGCATTGGGAGCATTAATTAAAAGTCAAAAGCCGAAAAAGGTTTTTGAGATTGGTACCTTTAGAGGATTTACTTGTTTAACTTTGGCAGAAAACGCACCTGAAAATGCAGAAATATTTACTTTAGATTTACCACCGACTCTAAGTGCTAAAGATATTGCAGACAAGTACTATAAAAGCACTTCAAGTTCTGGTTTCCATCTAATGGATAAGTCCGATATTGATAGGTCAGTAGGTATACTAATAACACTTTATAAGGGCGAAAATAAAATCAATCAGTTGTATGATGATTCCTCTAAAATGGATTTCTCACCCTTCAAAGATACGATAGATTTTTTCTTTGTAGATGGTTGTCATGCTTATGAAATGGCTAAAAAAGACACTTTAACAGCGTGGTCTTGCTTATCTAAGGGAGGAATGATTGTTTGGCATGACTACACATGGGAATCAGTTAGGAAAGCTATTAAGGACTGCAATCTTAATTCCCCTATAACTCATGTAAAAGAAACCTCTTTAGCATTCACCATAAAATCTTAATTGACTTTAAACAAGAGGAAAAATAGTCTCCTTTCTTATAGCCGGTTAAAAGTTAGCGAAAGATGTGGATTAGAATAAAAATGCAGTCTTGCCATTTACTTTGATTAACTTTAATAATTTTTAAACTACTAGTAATACTAGAATACTCAATAATATAAGTCGCTTAACAATATCACAAACTATAATAACTAATGAAGCCTACTAGATTAAGGAATAATCCTCTCGTAAACTTACATTTAAAACTAAAAAATACAGTACTTTACACTAATCCGAAAGATTTGCTAAGAATTTGAAAAAAATAAATCTTCCATTACTTCTTGCATTTTCTATACATAATACTACGTTATTGCAACGATGTAGGAAATTACATTGTTGTGAAAAATTGATGAGTAATATTAATAGATAGAAGAAAAAAGACACTTTCATTAAATACTAAGGCATGACATTTTTCCACAATTGGAAAGTTTAAAGCTAGAAATACAATTTTAATTGGCATTATATTTACAAACTAATTTCTTCCTGAAATTAGTGCTAAAGCAAATACATGAAAAAGAAATATTCTAATATACCCGATTTTCTCATAATAGGTGCAGGCAAATCAGGCACTACATCATTAGATAATTACTTAAAACAACATCCTCAAATATTCATCAGTGAAAGGAAGGAACCTAACTTTTTTGGTTACGAATTAAATCAATTATCAGATTTTTCCATAAAGTCTGAAATTGACCATTATAGCGGATCTGTTACAAACATAGATGATTACTTACAACTATTTGAATCGGCTAGTCAAAATCAATTAAAGGGGGAGACTTCAAATACGTATATGTACCATCAAAATGCAGTAGTTCGCATTTCCCACTACAACCCTGAAGTCAAAATAATTGCTATCTTAAGACAACCTGCAGAAAGGCTATATAGCCGATTTTTACATCTAGCAAGAGAAAATGAATTACCAACTGAAAATTTTTCAGATTGTATGGATAAAAATAGCATTTGGTGGTGGAGAAATGATCTCGTAAAAGAGGGGTTCTACGGTGAGCATTTAAGCAAATACTTTGAAACGTTTGCCTCAAATCAAATAAAAATTTTTTTATTTGAAGACTTACAAAATGATCCTGTCCAATTATTTAAGGATATTTTTGACTTCTTAGGAATAGATTCGAGATTTGAACCTAACCTCTCTGTCGAATATAACCAATCAGGATTTATCAAAAACAAAAAGTTAGATGCAATTTTTGGTGGAAAGGGAATAGTGATTAAATCTATAAAAAGGTTTCTACCTGACAAAATTGTAATTGCACTAAAAAACAATATCAAAATACAACAAACCATTCAGTCTTTAAGAGGTAAAAACCTATACAAGCCCAAATTTGAAAAAGAATTAAAGAAGGAGATCACCAGATCAATCTACTTAGATGATATAAAGAAATTAGAAAAATTAATTAATAGAGACTTAAGCCATTGGTATACACTTTAATTACAAATGAATAGTTCAGTTGGCAATTTTACACTGTAGATTTTTCTACCTAAAATCCCATTAGTCAATTCATCTGTTATTAAATAGCGTTTTTCAATTTGATCAAAATCAATAGCCTCTTTTTGGCTAAAGTGACCAAGCGGATAGGTCTGGAATTTACCTTTAAAAAATTCATCTCCACTAAAACAGCTAAAGAAAAAAATTCTATTGTGAGAAAGTAAGGCTAACACACCCAATTCTTCGTTGATGGTTGCTCCGGTTATCCAATTTTCAAGAGCTGCGCCAGTACCAGTATAGAAGGTATCTAATAATTCCGCCACCTGCTCTCCAGGCTGATCATTCAACTTATAGAGTTTAACCTCTCCCTTAAAAGGAATTCCTCTACTTTTAGAAAACAAATATATACTATTGTTAAAATGAACCATTGCCTCTATATCAAACTCTAATTTATTTTTGACAGGGGGAAAGCTATTTTGATCTGATAATTTAAACCGAATTATTTTAGCTGTATATATTTTTTGTTTGATACTATCCGGATTTGGGATAACATATATTTTTAAATCAACTCTTTTATTCTCATTGTTTCCAAAATCTCCGATATAGAAATTGCCAGCATTATCTGAAGTTAAATCTTCCCAATCCTTTATTTTATTATTTAAGTACACTGTTTTTGACACCTCAAAAGAATCTCTACTCAAACGGTATAGCACAGGTTTTCCACTATCATTAATTGTCCAAATATTACCTGCATTTGTAATTTCCAGACCTGAAGATTCTTGTAAAATTTCCGGCAAATCTGATAATTCCACAATTTTTTGGCACATTAGTTGAGAGCTGCATAACAGAAATAGGACTAAAATAAAATAAAATTCTTTTAAATATCTCATAATCGTAGAAACCTTATAATTCCTTCTAATACATTAGAAACAAATTTCATATCAACTCTACACTTTTAATTCATATTTGTTCCGAAGCGTATGAAGCGTACTTACTAATTGCTCTCCTTTTAAGCGAAGAATTGAATCTTTACTTAAGAATGGTCCAATAGTTTTTAATTCTTCAAATTCCTTAACTACCTTCTGTATTAAAAACATATTCTGGTAGGATTCATACATACTTAGAACTGGTGAAAGTGATTTAAAGGAAAATGGATATCCCGTCTTCTCTTTTATTACTCTTTTAGTAAAATTGGTATTGTTGTACAATGAAGTAACCTTCACAGGACAGTACTCCAAATCCAGGGAAGTTGTCCAATCCTCCCACTTGAAATGATTTATGCCTCCATAAGCTTTTACTGGTACCCACGGCACTCTTAATGCATCTGCAACAATTGCAGCATGCATAGCTTCAGCTATCATCACCTCTGTTTGTTTAATCTGTTTGATTATGCTGTGAATATCATCAGTAGGGTTAATAAAATGAACGTTCGATCGTTCGCATATTATTTGCCAATCAAACTTTTCTAAACTTTCCCAATGCGGCATAAAGGAATATTGATACTTTTTTTCTACTGCTGCCGTTTCTATAAACTGAAGTAAAATTGCACCATCACAAATAGCAAATTTTTTACTAATATTCAGAATATCACAAGTTAAAGGTCCTCTTACGCAAAAAATATCAAAAGAGTCATCTATAAGAGGTAACGACCCATATGCAAATCCACTACTAAAAACCACCTTTTTTTTAGCATTGGCTACATGATCCAGACCTAAAATTGATCCAATTCCAACAAATGAAACATCGGTATTTGTATCGAAAAAATCAGGTAAAAAATGTTCAAAAATATAAGGGTTTAGTGCATCACCAAAATTATTTGATTTAAAGTAATTAAGATCCATTAAAAATACGATTTCAAAAGTTTAGGTATAATTCAAAAATAATTAAATATTTTCTAAGAATTATATTAAATTTGATTTTATTTTTCTTTTATTGATTAACTTTAACCTAAGTTAACAAACAAAGATGCTCACTTAAAACATGAAATTTAGCATGCATTAAGGTCTTTAAGTATTTTCTTCTTGTTATTCATTTCATTTGAACGAATGCCACATAATAAAACATATCAATTATTTTAGATCTTTGCATAACCAATGTCGTTATAAATAAAATAAAAATGGCCAAAAGTACTTCCTTCATAAAACGATTTGTGCCTCAAAAAATTGAGAAATTTTTACGTGGTTTCAGAGATCAATATCTAAGAATATATAAAGTTGAAAAGCTGCCTAAGAAAATTTATGCAGTCACATTGAAAAAGCGCAAAATATCCTTTTGTATTACCTGCATGAATAGACTATTTCATCTCAAAAATACCTTGGAAAGAAATATTGCTGACAACAAGGACTATGAAAATGTGGAGTTTATTGTTATTAATTACAATTCCAAGGATAACCTTGACTCTTGGATGAAGCAGCATATGAAGCAGCATATTGATTCCGGGTTATTAAAATATTACAAAACTGATGAGCCTCAATCATTTCATGCCTCAAAAGCTAAAAACCTTTCTCATCTTTTGGCAGAAGGGGATATTGTATGTAATCTTGATGGGGACAATTTTACCGGAAAAGATTTTGCGTTCTACATCAATTATATGTTTGAGCAGTACGGAGAGGCAACATTCCTTCATTTTACCAAAAAACCATTCTGGGGTACAGAGGGCAGGATGGTTCTTACAAAAGAAAATTTTTTAAAGCTTGGCGGTTATGATGAAAGTTTATTGCCAATTGGACACGAAGATCATGATTTAATGAATAGAGCCAAAGCAACTGGTTTCAATTATGTAAAAGTAGAAATAGAAAACTTCCTTCACTATTTAAGCAATACTGAAAAGGAAAAGGCCATGAACTGCGCAGATGGAATTACGGGATTCTACACCCTAGAAAAGGAAAATCAAGAAAAATCTGATGCAAATATTAGAGAAGGTAAACTTGTGGCTAATCCTTCAGGCACACAGAAATTCACTCTGTATAAAAACTTTTCCACTCAACCCTTCATGTATTCAAGCGAAAAAATAAATTAAACTTAATTTTTCACATAGACTTCAACCGAATCAGTCTTATACCCTGTAGGGGATATAAATTTTACTATTTTTTTATAATTTTGCAAAGCACATTCTTTTACCTCATAAGGAAAGAAATTATCTACATCAGGCATATCTTCAAAAATAATTAAATCATATTCCGAATTGTCAACTTTATTACAAAGCATTTCAACTTCACGATCGAATAAAGCTACTCCTTTATGAAACCATAATGGAAAATTTTGTCCTCTTTCAGGTGTATAATTTAATTCGTAAGCCAAAAATGTTAAATTTGACATATTAAGGACTCTCAAATTATCCTTTTTGGATACTGGTAAACTTTTGATAAAAAGCAGTCCTTCATTTGTATTCTTTGGTATCTTAATATTATTTAGAGTCTTAAAACTTGATTCTACCCAAACGACAGGCTCTTGTGATAAAAATGAATCAGACTTAGCTGCCCAATTACCCTTCGCTACTACATCAGTAGGAGGCGGTGTCAATAATGATGGAGCAAATTTTGCAATTATAGGCTGAGAGTACTTCCAATAATTCTCAGACTTCCAAAAGAAAACAAAAACTAAGATGGTTGTAAAAACAATTACATTATTAAATTTAATCTTATTTTGCATATTATAAAATATGAATGCAATCACAAAGCTGTGAAAATAATAGTTTACTGTAGGTGGACTAAAGCTTGTAACCTGAATAATAGTTGCCTGTACAACTATTCCGATCGTAAAAAGGGAAAATAAAATAAACATTTTATCTTTAACCGTCTCTCTAAACCCCTCCTTACTAAACTTGTAAAGAATTATTAAAACGATAGCTAAGGAGTAGCCCTTTAACCATTCTGAATGGCTAAAAATATCAGTAATAAAGTGATAACTGCTCACTCTTGAATAATGGGGGCTTTGGCCATAATTGAACCAGTAGCTAAAATCATATTGCAAAAATGGAAGAACAAATATTAAGTAAAATCCTAAGAAAGCAGCTGACATGATTAACAATGCGTTCCATTTTCTAGTATACAAAAAATCAATTATTAAAATGCTAAAAACTATTAAAACTGATAAAGCTCCACCATCCTGTTTTGTGAATAATGATAACCATAAGAAAAAAGCACTTAAAATCAATAAATAAAATTTTCTGCTTTTAATTATATAAAATAAAACAAAGTAAATTGAAATCAGCTCAAAGAAGAAAACAGTATTATTGTACCATGGCCAAAAATTTATTAGGGTAAAAGAAAGGCACATAACAACAAGTGAAAAAAATACAGTAGCTTCACTCAATTTAAACAACTTCATAATACCGCGGAAGGTCAATAAACTCATTAGGTTGATAAAAGCTTGAGCTTTTATCAATGAGAACATAAAGGGTCCAAATATTTTAAAGAAAATAAATGGAATAACCCAAAAACCATACCCTAAGGGCATGCCAAAATCTTTATATGGTACTTGACCCAGAAACATCCTATAGGCACCCTCCCAGGTGACATAAATATTGACCCTATACGGAAAATTTAGTAATAAGGGGAACAGGGAAAAAAGTAGGATAACTCCAAAGCAGAGCCATCTCACATGGGCATTTTTTAATTCAAAGGATCTGGGCATATATAATTTCATTAGTAAGCGCAAAAATATCATTAATATTGAATAATTTCTTATTTTAATAATATTTATTCAATATTTATTTACTAATCGTATCAATAAGATAAATTAATGTTTATGAAAATAGATATTATCTCTAATTACAAATTTAAGCTGAAACTTTAACAGATATTAATTTAAACTTACAAATATTAAATGTAATTTTAGCGCTATAAAACATGATGAACCGTATTTTTCTATGAGATACTTTAACAATCCTAAATGGATTAACAGCAGTTTACAAAAATTAGAATATGTGGACTCTTTAAATGATAACATTTTTCTACCCATCAATAATAGATTAAATACATTTGCAACTAATGACCCCGAGGTTTCTATTATCATTTCTGCATGGAACGAAGAAATTAATATTGTTCGATGTATCGACTCCCTTTCACAACTCAATACCACAATACCTTTTGAAATAATAGTAGTTAATAATAATTCAGCTGACAAGACTCAGCAAAGTATTGATAATCTTGAGGTTAGAAAACTATTTCAACCCATTCAAGGCTGTGGCCCAGCACGACAGTTAGGACAAGAGCAAGCATTGGGTAAATATATATTACTGGCAGATGCGGATTGTTTATATCCACCAAAATGGCTTGATTTGATGTTGACTAAATTAAAACAAGACAATGTAATTTGTGTATACGGACGCTATTCTTTTCTAACTGAATCCAAATGGTTACGATTTAGATTAGCTATATATGAGAAATTAAAAGACTTTATTGCAGAGTTGAGACATTTAAAGAGACCCTATTTAAATGCTTACGGTATAAGTATGGGGTACGTAAAAGAAGCAGGACTTAAGGCTGGATTTATCCAACACAACACGTGGGGAGATGATGGACGAATTGCTTTTGATATGATGAAATATGGAGAAATCAAACAGGTTAAATCGTCTGAGGCTCGAGTATGGACTAGTTATAGATCACTTTTAAGAGACGGGAGCTTGTCAAAAGCTTTCTTTACAAGAATATTCAAGGAAGTTCTGCGAATAACTGACTATTTTAAAAAAGAGAAAGAGCACAACACCCATACCTCTACAAATGACCCACACAGTATTAATGATAATTTAAAAAAGTTAAAAAGTAATATAAAGAAAAAAATAAAATAAATGTTCAATCAATAAATGAAACATTTTTAATGCTAATGCTTAATCAATTAAAACAAAGTAAATTACCAAATTGGATAAAATTAATACGTCCTCATCAGTGGATAAAAAATTTATTTCTCTTTTTACCAGCATTTTTTGGTGGCGATTTATCTACTTATAAAAATTTTGAAGAATTGGCATTGGGTTTTATTGCTTTCAGTTTTGCAGCTAGTGCTATCTACATATTTAATGATATACAAGATGTAGAAAATGACCGAAGTCATCCGGGAAAAAAGTTTAGACCTATTGCATTCGGAGCAATTTCTACCAAGATCGCCTATTGCATGATAGTGGTATTACTCTTACTTTCAATCACTTTCAGTTACTTCCTATCTGGTGGTTTTCTACTTATTGTTACAGTTTACCTTATATTCAATCTATTTTATTCACTCGGTCTGAAAAAAGTAGCTATCCTGGATATTATGATAGTATCCAGTGGTTTCGTTTTCAGAACATTGGCAGGAGGAATTATTGTGGATGTTCCTGTTTCAAAGTGGCTAATACTGATGATTTTTCTACTTGCCTTATTTCTAGCAATGGCCAAAAGGTTAGATGATTTACTCCTAGAAAAAGAGACTGGGATTATTAGCCAAAAAAATATTGGGAAATATAATATCACTTATATCACCTCAGGTATTACTATGCTGGCGGGTATAATTATAGTATGCTATATTATGTATTCTATTTCTGAAGATGTTATGGGTCGTCAACACAGCGACCACGTTTATTTAACGAGTATATTTGTTATTGCAGGAGTTTTAAGATATCTACAAATTATTTTAGTAGAAAATAAAAGATGGTCTCCAACAAGAGTGTTGTATAAAGATCCATTTATTATTATCACTATCTTATTATGGGCTGTCAGCTATATTTTTATAATATACTTTTAATACAAATCATTAAAATAAAAACTAATCGTATCCTTCATTAATTTGCCTCCTCTTCCCCAATAGAAGCAAACTATTTCCTTTATTGTCTTCATATACCACGACAGTTCTAGGACTATTAATGTAGAAGTGGAACTTTCACCGAATTCAAAACTTTCCCATGTTCTACTTGCATGATTAGATTCATACCTAACTTAAGTTAATTAAACTACTATTTTCACCAAGGTAAATAAAATTTCGAACCTAAGATTCTCCGTCTTTATAACAATACAAATATATTTTATTTATATAATACACTATTTTTTTATTTATATTTATAAAAACTATCATTTAACTACCATGAAAAATTTACTGACTTTATGTATTTCATTTCTCTTCTTAGGTAATGGCTGCAATTCAGATCAAGAAAACATTATCTCTCAAGAAAAAGGAGAACTAATGTTAGGGTTTGATTTAATTCAAAAAAATAAAAGTTCAAGAATAGCAAACACAATCCCATCTGGTTCTGCAATTCGTTTAAGTATCCAAAATTCTGAAGGGGTACCAATCTTCACTAATAAAGTTATTAGCATACTTAAAATAAATGAAAACTGGATAAGCGAGCCACTTCCTATACCCACTGGGAGCTATATACTTACTGAATTACTAATTCTTAGCCCCAATAATGAAATCTTATATGCCGTTCCTTTGCAAGATTCTCCTGTCGCAGATTTAGTCTTGACTCCCCTACCCGTGAGCTTTGTAGTCAACCCTAATGAAATTATTAATTTAAATATTGAATTATTACATGCAAACGATTTAAATCCAGCAGACATTGGCTACGTCACTTTTCCATTCAAAACTGTAGATTATTTTTTCCTTTCTGTATTTACACCAAGCCATAACGGCCATAGCTTTGCAGATGCACAAGCTTTTATAATTCAAAATTCTGACACAATAAACTCTTTCAATATACAACCTGAGCCTAATACATTAACTTTCACAAGTGCAGATTCTGGAGTATTTACATTAGTAATAATAAAAAGTGGTTTTTCAAAATACTCTCAAAACTTTACCATCAGTGAAATATATGAAGATTATGAAAATGCCCTAATCTCAGTGCAGCTCAAACCGGCATTTACTTTCGTAGCGGATCCTAACTTAATTGATGGAATTAATATTTTTGATATAAGTATAGGTTTTAATGGAATTATAAAAATAGATTGGGGAGATGGTCAAATTCAACATTATTCTGCAAATGAGGATGATTTAAAAATAACGTGTGCGCATATCTACGAAAAAGAAGGGTTATATTTCGTAAGTGTTACTAAAGACATCCAAAATATACGTACATTTTATTCCTACTACGGTGCAGGACCTATAAAAGAGATCAACCTGACTAATCTCTCCAACTTAATTGATTTTAGGTTAGGGCTTTCAGGAGAATCGAGTCATCCTAAAGTATTTGATTTTTCAAATAACCTTCAAGTTCAACATATAGATGTTGGTGGAAATAGTAATTTAGAAGATATAATACTGTCTGAAAACAATGAAGTTAAGGATCTTTCACTTTTCGGTCCAAACCAAATAAAAACTGAAGATTTAGAAGAAATTATTTCGAAAGTATATGGTTCCGCTATTGAGAATAATAGACATAGAGGGAATATTTCACTTAGCACAAGGGATAATGATGGTACTTTTATAGGTCCCCCTTCAAATACAACCTTAGAACACTTAAGGATTCTGAAGCAGAATTACAATTGGTATCTAGAACCTGATCTTGAATTTTTAATAAAAAGAAGTAGGTACTAAAATTCTTTTTTATGTATAAAAGAGAATTTTAAAAGCTATTTGTGTATTTTGTCAAAATGTCAAAATCTATAAAAAATATTTCTAATTGGAGTAATTACCCTTCGGTAAATGCAGAATTATTTTCACTAGTTTACAAAGAAAATGCATTTGATATATTAAAAGAAAGTAATAATACCCCTTTAATTGCCAGAGGTAATGGAAGGTGCTATGGAGACGCCTCATTGTCAAACAACATAGTTTCAACCTTAAAACATAAGCATATTATTTCTTTTGATGCTGAGGCAGGAATTATTGAATGTGAATCCGGTATTTTGTTTAATGACCTTATAGATTTTTTAGTTCCTAAGGGTTGGTTTTTACCTGTAACCCCTGGCACAAAATTTATTACATTGGGAGGTGCAGTAGCTTCCGATGTACATGGAAAAAACCACCATAAAGAAGGAAGCTTCTCTAGATATGTTTTAACCATCAAGCTTATGGTTGAAAGTGGTAAGATACTTGAATTGAGTAAGGGAAATTATTCCGACTTATTTGAAGCTACTATGGGAGGTATGGGACTTACTGGAATCATACTCTCAGTGAGCTTCCAATTGAAAAAAATAGAAACAGCTTATATCACACAACAGCAAATTCAGGCCAGAAATCTGGATCATGTGATTGATTTATTTTCAGAGTATAAAGATTATACATACACCATGGCTTGGATAGATTGTTTGAAATCAGGAAACCAGCAAGGTAGGAGTATAATGTTTGCTGGCGAACATAGTCGAGTTTCAGAATTACCTAACAAAAATAAACAGCAAGCACTAATAATACCTCCAAGGAAAAAATTTACTCTGCCCTTTAATCTTCCTTCCTTTGTTTTAAACAAGTTATCAGTTGCGGCTTTTAATCAGCTATATTATACGACTCACTTTACTAGAAAAAGCCAAATAATAGATTTCGACAGTTTCTTTTACCCGTTAGATAGTTTGCTGGAATGGAATAGATTGTATGGAAAAAGAGGTTTTATTCAGTATCAATTTGTGATTCCTTTATCAGATAATGCAGAAGGACTGAAGAAAATTTTAAATAAAATAAGTGAGAAAGGGTGGGGCTCCTTTTTAGCTGTATTAAAAATGTTTGGCACACAAGATAGTGTTATTTCCTTTCCTATTGAAGGCCTAACTCTCGCACTGGACTTTCCAATTAAAAAAGGACTATTTGAATTTTTAGAAGAATTAGATAAAATTGTGGAGGAACATGGAGGTAGAATATATTTATCTAAAGATGCAAGAATGAAAAAAGACACCTTTACCAGGAGCTACCCCAATAGCGAAACATTTATTCAAACTATTCGAAAATATAATCCCAATGCAAATTTCCAATCTTGTTTATCGAACAGAATCATCAATTAATCGCTAAAACTTACATCAGTCATTAATTTCTCTAATTTATGATTCTAACCATTATTGAATCTGCTATGTTTGTGCAGTCAATTAAAGAATCATAAAATGAAAACCATATCAATATTATATATTATTCTATTTTCTTTTTTTAGGATTTAGAAAGCAATTGCTTTTGTGAGAAGGAACATCAATTCAGCAAACTCTCATATGTAAATATTATATGAATTACTATTAATATACTCGAATGGTTCATTAAAAGGCACTATTTCTTTTTAAACTAAGCAATATTACAAATTATTAACAGTTCTCTGTGGCTGCGGAGGTAAACATTTTGATCCCGATTGTTTTCAATGAGAATCCACATTTCATTTACCAATAAATACTGATTAAACATTTCAATAATCCCGAATTTCCAGTAATTTTTAATTTTTCTATTATGCAATTAACAAACTCTAAACTTTGTATTTTTTTTTCTCTCTTACTTTTAATAACCTTCTACTACTCACCATTAAAAGCTCAACAAGAAGCTAAACTTTCTGACAATGGGGTTGGATATTTAGAGTATTTGCCTAGTAATTACTCTTCAAATAACAAATTGTATCCTGCTATTATCTTTTTCCATGGAAGTGGAGAAAGGGGGGATGGATCTCCATCGTCTTTAGAAGCTGTGAAAAGAAATGGGCCTCCTAAACATATTGAAAATGGAGAAACTATGTGCTTTGACAATAATGGTGTCGAGGAATGTTTTATTGTCTTATCTCCACAGACCAATAGGTGGTCTTTTGTAGGTTATGAAATGATTCCATTTGTTCAATATGCTCTTGGTCAATACCGAATTGATCCTGACAGAGTATATCTAACGGGCTTGAGTATGGGTGGTGAAGGCACATGGAAAGTAGCTTATTCTCCCGAAAACACTTCCAATTACTTCGCAGCAATAGCGCCAATAGCAGGAAGGGGAAGTTATCAAGACGCATGCATTATAGCAGATCATGAATTGCCTGTTTGGGCCTTTCATGGAGAAAATGATGGCGCAATTAGCCTGAATGCAGGTAGAACTCCAATTAATGGAATGAACCAATGCAATCCTGATCCTGCACCCATTTTCACAGTGTATGAAGGAGTGGGGCATGCAGGCACGTGGCAAAGAGCATATAAGACAGACAATTCTCTACATTCTCCTAATATTTATGAATGGTTTCTTATGCACAGCAAAACTGGAACAACAAATAGTAGTGAGCCGGCTCCGCCAAGTAATTTATCGAGTAACTTTAAGAACAGTAATAAAATAGAATTGCGCTGGAGCGATAATTCAAATAATGAAACTAACTTTTTAATAGAAAGATCATTTAATTCAAACAGTAACTTTAGTGTTATCAAAAGCACATCGAATAATACCACTCAGTTTGAAGATACTGAGTTAGTACCAAATACTCAATACTACTATAGAATAAGGGCGAAAAATAATGAAGGTTATTCTTCCTACAGCAATAAACTATCAATAAAAACAGATGATCAACTACCAAATGAGCCGCAAGGAACAATTATTGTTGATAACAGAAACTCATCCGTAACAAAAATCGGCGATTGGTCAACAAGTACAGCAGGAGGTGACAATAAGTATGAGACCGACTACCTCCATGACGGAAACTATGTTAAAGGAAGCAAAAAAATAACTTTTAATGTTAACCTTTCGCCTGGAACCTATGAGGTATTTGCCTGGTGGTATGCCTACAGCAACAGAGCTACAAATACACCATTCGAAATTACTAGTAGAAACGGAACCACTACTATTTATAAGAATCAACGATATCAAAATGCTAAGTGGGTCTCATTAGGCACCTACGAATTTTCAACTAGTGCTATTGTTAATATAAGTAATAACAATACAAATGGATTTGTAGTGGTTGATGCCATCAAATTTGAGCCAATGTCAAGTGGAAGCACTCAACCGAATTTAGAAGTAATCTTAGATAATAAAGACTATGAGGTGAATGCTAACGGTGATTGGGTTGCTAGTACACATGGAGGAAATAGCAAATATGAAGAAGATTACTTTCATGATGGGAATGAAAAAAAGGGCGAGAAGAGTGTCGTTTTTAGCGCTGATGTGAATCCAGGAAGTTACGAAGTTTTTGCTAGATGGTATGCATTTAATAATAGAGCAACTAATACACCCTTTGAAATTAAGAAGGCTGGTGGCAGTGAAACAATTTATAAAAACCAGCAGCTAAATAATGCAGAGTGGGTTTCTTTAGGTACCTATGATTTTAATAATCTAGCAGAAGTGATAGTAAAAAATGAAAACACTGATGGCTATGTTGTCGCGGATGCAATAAAGTTAGTCAGCTCAACGTCAAGTGCCACCCAAAAAAGTGCTGACTTGACAAATCTGACTGACGGCATAAAAGAAACTAATTTAGATGATGTGGCTGTATTTCCAAATCCAGCTCAGAACATGTTCAAAATAAACTCTCCCTTTGATGAGATAAAGACTTTCAAATTGACCATGAGAAATAAATCAGGAATGGTACAGTGGGAACAGACAGAAAAAGGAAAAGATCAATTAAGGTTTGATATAGACAGGTCTTCTATTGACGCTGGAATTAAATATTTAAGTATAGAAGTGGAAGGACATCCCATCAAAATCTTACAAATTCTGCTGCTCTAACAAAGACTTAGACACCTCATAGAATAAATACCCTGGCAAGAGCTAGGGTATTTTGCTTTTAAACTACTTATATTGCTAGTGAAAATGAGAAAGGGCCCACTTTTCTAATAGAAGTACAGAGCAGTTTATTCATAATCGCAGTAATTCCTATCCTATCACTGCTACACAAAATCACTTCAGAATATGATTTTACTTCACTTCCACATAATTAAGTCAAAACAGATAGACAAATCGCAAATCCCTATTTTATACTGCATACCAAAATGAATTTAATAAGTATCGCTAGCAATAGTTATGTTTTTATTTGAATATTATTTAACTACTTTTAACTGAAAAAGTGGAGACAAATATTTAGAAATAAGTGGATGCCACTTTTATTGATTTGTAGAAAGATCAAGTCTAACATATTCACTATCAAATTCAAAAAAATGACAGTTTTAATATTAGGTGCCACTTCTGATATGGCAAAAGCAATAGTTGAAGAATTATCTAATGAAAATCACCAATTCTACTTAGCATCCCGTAACATTTCAAGACTGGAACCATTTTCGAAAGATCTCGAAATAAGAAAAGATTCTGCAGTTACCTTAATAGAGTTTGAGGCACAAGATTTTGAATCACATGCTCGTATTTATGAGGATCTAAATCCTAAACCCGAATGGGTATTAAGTTTTTTTGGTTATTTAGGTGATCAAGAGAAAGGTCAATCAAACTGGTCAGAGTCAAAAAACATAATTGAGATAAATTATACTAGTATGGTTTCCTTTTTAAACATTGTTGCTCAGGACATGGAATCCCGTGGCACTGGAACTATAGTAGGCGTTTCATCTGTTGCCGGTGAACGAGGAAGGAGCAGCAATTATTTGTATGGAAGTGCAAAAGCAGGTTTGACAGCCTATCTATCCGGACTTAGAAACAGGTTGTATAAAAAAGGAGTACACGTAGTTACTGTAAAACCAGGGTTTGTTGAAACACAAATGACAGCTGACCTAAACTTGCCCAAACCCGTAACAGCTCAACCGCACCAAGTTGCGAAGGCAATTATAAACGCAATCTCAAAACGCAAAAATACAATTTACATATTACCTGTTTGGCGTATAATTATGATAATAATTAGAAATATTCCTGAGTTCATATTTAAAAAATTAAAGCTTTGAAGCAAAACCTGGCACTGTTTGATTTTGATGGAACTATCTCTTACAGAGACTCAATGATTGAATTTTTAAAGTATCTTAAAGGTACAGATAAATTGTACAAGATATTTTTTCTTCATAGCCATTGGTTGATCCTAATGTATTTAGGACTAATTAAAAAGTATAAGGTTAAGGAAAAAATTTGGGTAAAGATATTCGGAAGCACCAAAATTGACGAATTTAACCAAAGAGCCAAACAATTCGCATTGGAAGTGTTACCTACTTTTCTATTCCAAAGTGCAATAAATCAAATTAAAAAGCATAAAGAAGAGGGAGATAGAGTTATTGTGGTTTCTGCCTCTGCTGAAAATTGGTTACAACCATGGTGTGAAATTAACGAGCTAGAATTGATAAGTACAGTCTTGGAAGTTCAAAATGGGAGGTTGACTGGTCACATTGAAGGTAAAAATTGTAATGGATTAGAAAAGGTTGTCCGGATAAAACAACAAATTAACTTAAATAAATTTGATAAAATTTACGCATATGGAAATTCCAAGGGAGATATACCAATGTTAAATTTAGCAACACATCAGTTTTTCAATCATTTTAAAAATTGAGACAGCACCATGTTGGAGTTTTTGATTTCAAGGCAATGATTAACTTACAACTTGAGAAAAGGGAAGCGCTGTAAAAATCTCGCAAATTTGGCATTATGAAAGATGAAGTATCTACGTTCACAAGCTTATTTCGCATCGTGAAAAAATAACTATGTGAAAATAGCAATGAAATTTAAATTAGTAAATTAATATTTGCCGGATTATGCTTTAGAGAACTTTATCGCAAGAAATAAGATTAAATTCTAATAGAATACATACTCCTCTAATAAGAATTGGATTAGAACTTCAATTTTTGCAACTTGACTACAAATTAATCTATGGCAATTGGCGTTTCTTCAAAATTTCTATAAACTACTGATCTACCCCATCCTTCTTTAAGGTTAGCAACATACTGTCCACTTTCAAGATTTTCATTAGACCACTGCACATTTTCATTTCTTAACTTATAAAAATCGACCTTATTCTCAGCTAAGCCTGTTGACTTTTCATGAGTACTATTACTCAAGTACCTAAGGAAGTTTTCTATTTCAACGTTCATATATTCCAGACCTATGGCTTTGGCTCGTTCCAGTAAATCATGATCTTGGTGCCCCGCAGGATGAAAATCTTCATCATAACCACCCAATTTCTCAAAATTCTTCTTTGTTAAAGCGATTCTCCCTTCTGTTCCCCAATAAGGAGCTTTCTTAAAGTGAAAAATAGTGTCTAGGCCTTCTTGATTAAATAGATAGTTAATATAAAATGCAAAATCATCGCCAGTAAAATTATCGCCATCGAGATTACAAAGTATTTCATTTTTTGCTAATTTATGTGCTAGATTTTTCGCTTTCGACATATGAAAATATTTTGGCTCAGTTGTATGGTAGTAGTTCAAAATGCCACTATCTATATACTGCATCAGATTTTTCTTCACCCACCTATGCATTCCATCTTTAGAATTGTAATTAACTAACACAAATTCTACATTTCCATAATTCCTATTTGATTTAATGTTTTCCTCGATTGTATGCTTTAGATGATATAACCTATTCATACAATTGGTACAAAAAGAAATAGAATGTTTATTTAAAGCTTCACTGTATATATCTGAAGGTAAGCTGACCAAATCATAATTTCTTAAATAGACATCTCTATAAGTCCGAATTCTCCTTTCTAATTTATGAGGTAAAATCTTTGATAATAATAAAGTGGCCTTAGACATAGCTTAAAAAAATCTTTATAAAAACTTTAAATTTAAAAATAATATTGTGCTTAATTTACTACTAGACGGTTAATAAACGGCTTCTTATGGTACACAATTTGAACAATATAAGTACCTGAAGCTAACCCATTAATACTAACGCTATGTTTATTTGTTCCTCTTCTAAACGTACTGGAATGAACTTGTCTACCTGTTAAATCTAAAATATTAACTTTCACATCTTCGTCTAAATTCTGACTGTACACTATATAGAAATCGTTAACTACTGGATTAGGGTACAATGTAAAGTTTAAATTATCGATATCACTACTCGAATTAATCACGTACTTAAATTCATCAGAGAAAACTGTACATAAACCATTGCTAACACTCACAGAGTAGTTACCTACTTGAGTAACAGATATGGATTGTCCTATTTCACCTTCAATGATGTTGCCGTTAAAATACCATTGATTTCCCTCATCGCTGCTTGACACAAGCACTCCTTTTTCTGTTGAAATCGTAGGCTTATCTAAATCCTCAACAATGACATTAACAGCTTGTCTTTCCGAACTTTCGCATCCATTGCTGTTTACCACTGAATAAAAATAAGTGGTAGTTACATTTAACTCTGGTGTTGCATAAACATTATTCATACTCTCATAAATTGGCTGATCAGATAATTCGTCAATGTACCACTTAAATAGCAAGCCGCTTTCAGTCGGATTTACTTCAATATATGCACGCTCATTAGTACAAATTTTCACATCATCAACCGTACTTTCTGTTTGAGGAAGTCTCAAATATTCTATAGTCACAGAATTATTTAGTGTATAAACGGTACAATTACCAAAAGAAGCTTTCAATTGAAACGTATTTATACCAAAATCAAATTCTACATCGGCCAAATCAATATCTAAATCCTGTCCTCTTCCTATTACCTCTATTGAGGATTCTACATTATTAACCCACAATGTATATTTCACCCCTGCCTGAGCATTTTCCAAAGTAATAGAAGGTAAAAGCTCTGATTCACATAGCACACTCTGAGAACTAACAAAAGTTTTATCAACCTGCAGCTCAGGTTTTTGAATTATCAGGGCGAAACGTCCAGTTCCCGAAGGTCCATCTGCATCAGCAACCGTAAAATTATATTGAGTATCACTGTTTATATCAACTTCAGCTTGCGTAAAATGGTCAATTAAAATAAATTCTTCATTATTTATAAAAGTTTCCAGCTTTTCAAAAGTCAATTCATAATTACCAGGTGTCAAATTAGATGTTACAATTGCAATACTGTCCCTACAAAAATCTTTGGGTAGATGATTGATTGCCAGAGACACACTATCATTAGATGCCGTAGAAATATTAAAGATACTATTTGATCGCTTTCGACCATGTATTGCTCCATCATATAACTTAGCTCCATCTTCGCTATATCTGATAAAAGCCTTATCCTCTTTACTACCTTGTGCCAAACGGATTGTCAATTGAGTTGGAATTTCTCCACTATTTCTAAAATAAACTGCATCATTTGTCTTTGCTTTAGCAGATTCGGAAATAGTCAACTGTGGATTAGCTGCTATAGCCTGGACCCAAAAACCTTGACCAACAGCCACTTCTCCATCAAATGAATCATCGACAACTCCCTCACCTGCATAAAAATATTTACCTCCACCAGCATAATCTGAATCCCAAATTGATAGAATAGGACTTAAATTGGCACCGGACCAGCCTGCAGTACCCCATTGTATCGGTGATTGGTAAGGGTTAGCGATTAAATTCCATCCATCTCCTACTCCATCGTTCGCTTCTGGATTATTTGTACCTGCCGCTACTAAATCAAATTCAAAATCTCCTTGCACTGGCTCGCCAGTTAATTCTAACCTTAATGGACTGCTCAAATTCCTTGTAAAAACAATAAAACCTTTACCAGCTTCCATTACAGCCTCATTACTGGTTGTTGGATATGGTATCCAGTTCGCCACTGAATTTTCATCGTAATAAAAGACAGAGGGATCTGTACCTAAGCCAGCACCAGTACTTCTTCCTGTAAAATTACCAGTAATGGCAATATGCTGCTGCCAATCTGAAACAGTTGCATTTTGTACCATGCTCCCGAAATATCTATAAAGTCTATTTGGTGGCGCTGCAACGTATCGTTGAGCTTTAATTACACCTTGAATCTCACCTCTGTTTTCTATTTCACTAATATAGGCTGTACCTTCCGCAGTTGAGATCATGGTTAAATGACCTTCTTGAGCATCCACAATACCATCCTTTATTTGCAATTCTTCGGAGATGTATATAGGAGAATTAATTTCCAACTCTCCTAAATTCACCAGATCAGCTAATAAAACGCTTATCGTATCACTACCTGCCTCAAAATATAAATGAGAGGTTACAGTAGAAGTAGAATGTATTTCTACGCTACCATTATTGGACTTTACCTTTCCTACTTGGTTCTGAGAATTTACAGTTCCTCTACCCCCAACTACTAGCTTATGACTTCCAATATTTAATGTAGCACCGTTATCGATAACTAATCCACCACCAGATTCATTACCTACACTAAGTTGCATCTCAGAATTATTGCTATCAAATACAACATCGGTACCCTGTCTTATATGTAGAGCAAATAAAGATATATTATCATCAAAAGTTTCAATGTGCTGCTCACCTGCTCCCGCCATCACTAGACTTAACATTTGTGCTGAAGGAGTGTCATTGCCAATACCGTGAAAGGAAACTGTTCCTTTTGCTACTATGCTAGTACTATTAGGATCTACACCATTTAAAGTTACACCCTCAATTACGTTTAAAGTCCCTTCAATTGTTATATTACCAGCACTAAATTGCTTATTTGCACCATTACCACCTCCTAAACTTAAATTACCATAACTAGCAGCCGGAATATTATTTGTTGCAGCATTAAAATTTACAGTTGATGAAGGATGCATTTCTATAAATTCGACTGTTACATTTTCATTAAACATAACTTGTGTGTTTTCAAGTGCAGAGATAACCCCAGTGAAATTGGCATCTACTTCCAACGTCACATCATTTGAAACAATTAACCTTGAACCTGATCCTGAAATAATCCATTCAGATTCCAATGTAGTATTTCTATTTAAAATGAATTGTTGGTTTATAGAGGTGAAATTTACAGGCGAGCTACCATTTCCATCTTCCTGAGAATTCCAAGAAGAAAGGTTACTTAAATCTCCAGTAGCTTCTGAATAAAAAGTAGTAAACCCTCCTGTTGGTTCCGATGTATTAATAATTAAATCATCTGAAAACTGAGATTTATTGCTATTGCGATCCACCGACCTTACTGTAAAAATATATTCGTAATCAGGTACTAGACCCTCCACACTCAATATAGCTTCAGTAGTATAGGCAATCATTTCACCATTTTTATAGACTTCATACCCACCTAAACTTACATTATCAGTGGCAGTATTCCACAATAAATCTAAGGTATTTTCAGTAACATTGTTAGCAACCAGATTGTTAGGTATTGAAGGTGCAATCTTATCCAAAGCCACTTCTGCTGAACGATGTTCTTCAATCACAAGAGAATTCATAAAACCATATAATGCCTGGTTTTCGTTGGATGCATCTACTTCAAATAATATTGAATTTTCAGCATCTGGTATTACATCATAAATAGTACCAGTTCTTGATCTGTTATTTTTCCCAAAAACTGTTACCGTTTCATCTCCCACAGTGTAGTCTGTGATGACAAATAAATTATTTCCATGAGACCCTAGAAATGTTAGATCGTAAGCCATGTCATCGGCTAAGTTTGATAGCTTAAAGAGACCAGGTGCCGCATTAGGTTCAAAATAATAATATGCTTGCATTACAGCATCAGGATATATTGAATTTCCAGTTACAGGACCGTTCTTATTATTACTACCATCACCTATATCTTCAATTGATAGCTGCATTGGTATAGGGTTACTTTCAAAGTCAACTAAATTATCCACAATTAGCCCAGTGGTGGGTACTTTATTGGTATTATTCCAAGGACTACCCGCCTGAAGATAATCTGATATATCTGTATTGAAGTTTACATAAATCTTATTATTGATAGTAACTGCGGCCTTTTCCGGTGTAAATGCAGAATTTCCAGTTCCAGAAATAGCTCTAACTTTATAGATTCGTGCTGAATTAGCCGTTAACCCACCATGTAAATACGTTTCTGAATCGGCTGCAACTGAAGTTAAAAGAGAAAAAGCTTTTCCTATTTCATCAGTTACATAAATTTCATATCCACTTTCATTGACGGAGTTGTCCTGCCAACTTAATTCAATTTCTGATTTAGATACACTTTCAACCTCAAATTTAGAAGGAGATAAGGGAGTTTGACCAACCATCATCTCTTTCACCACAATTGCATTTAAAAACATGGCCTCGGTGTATTGATTGAATCTAGAAAGTGTAAATGATACTTCTCCTTGCTGATTTGGCAAAATACCACTAAATGATAGTAGATTAGAGCTATTTTTCGTTACGTCTATTTTTGTTCTTGTTTTTCCCTGAATCGTATAATTTGTTTCTGTATTAAGCCATTGATTACTAGATCCTAATATTTCAAATGTATAAATTTTCGCAGGATCTAAACCGGAAATTGTTAATGAAGCAGTTGCATTATCGCTTCTCCAATAATTTTGAAATACTGCATCTTCAAAAAGAAAACCATTATTCCCACTGTTCATTCCATCTGCTGCGGAAGAGGACCACCCGGCACCAACTTCCATACTTATACCACTTGGCTGCCCAATAAAATCCTGTAAAATATTATAAGTTGTTCCTTCATTAATGCTGCCAGATAGGTTGTTCCAAGGAGGAGTTGCATTTGAATTATTGCCAAGATTTAGGTAAACAGTATTAACAAATAGATTATCGACCACCTGAATATTAAAGGACAGTTGATTACTTAGTCCGAACACATCGCTTGCTTCAATGATGTTATTGCCATAAAATCCAGCTTCACTTGTGGTAGGAATTAGAAAAAGTGTTCCTGTTCCATCCTCATTATCTATTAATTGTGCAAATGCTGGTAAAGAAACATTTTCTATTACAATGGCATCTCCCTCCGCATCATTTGCACTTAAAGGGATCTCCAACGTGTCGCCAGCAGACATCACAATATCTTGAACTGCAGCTAAAACCGGAGCACTATTTTGCGTGGTTATAAATGCTATTGAACTTTCCGCATTACCGGTAGAGTTAACAGCTCTCACCTTATAATAATAAGTGGTATTTCCACTTAAATTTTCATCATTAAAAGTAGTTTGGTTCAATAAAACGGATCCTACTTCAGCAAATGGACCAGTTTCAGATACATCAGAGCGGTAGATTTCAAACCTCTGTTCATTATTGGAATTATCCTGCCATGCCAATGATACCTCAGAATTGGAAACTGCATTTAATGTTAAATTAGTTGGGGATGATGGAGGCAAACCATCTTCATAATAAACATCTACAACCATACTATTAAGTATATAATTATTATTTGGAGTTCCATTCACAAGAATAAATATATCTCCATTACCATCTGATTTTTGATTAGTAAATACAATAGTATTGTCTGTGTTGTTGTTTGGATTGAGCGTTTGAACAACACCATTTATAGAAATTCTAGTATTTGCAAAACTTGTATTTAATGCACCAGCATAAAAGGTCAAATCATAAGATAGACTAGGATTAAGTTCTCTTAACTCAAAATTAGCATTCCCAAAAGTACTTCTTGCATAAGAACTTGACACTTCATCAATATACAATTCTGAATTGATTTGAGATACACCTTCATTATTGTACCACTGGCGAGGATTTGAGCTATCAAACCTAATATCTAATGACGATCCATCATTAGAAGTAAGTAGCTTGTTTATTTTACCATCAGTGGAAGCACCTCTTACAGTATTCCATGGTGAAGGAGCAATAATACCTCCAAAATTCACTAGGACAGAGAAATTTCGTCTAGCCACATTTACATTAATATTAAAGGTAACTTCTGAGAATCCTCCGTTCCCATCACTTGCTAATAATTTTAGATTATTATACACGCCATTTTGGTTAATTTCTGGATTTATAGCGAAGGTGCCGCTACCAAATCCATTATCAATAAAATCGACAAATTCAGGCAAATTAGAAGCGCTTAAAGTAAGCGTTTCCATGGTCTCGTCTGAGGCATCAACATTGACAATCTGACTTAAACCTTCGGTTATCGTCACATTGGAGATTGGAGCTACGTCAGGGTTTTCATTATCGCTAATTGTTACAATAAAACTCTCTGTATCTGTTCCTCCAGACCCATCATTGGCAGTAACTTCAATGGGGTATTGCCCTTCATTACTTAAGTCTGAAATAATTGTAAGTTGTGCTGTACCATATCCGTTATCTGATAGTGACATAAATGAAGGTAATGGATTCAGGAAACTAAAAGTAATAGGATCGCCATCCGGATCATTCACTATAATAGGTAACTCCAAAGTGGTACCATATTTCACAGACCTATCAATAATTGCTTCAATAATAGGAGGATTGTTATCAGTAGTTATATTGAGCACTGGAGTATAACTGGAAAAATTACCATCCCCTTTGGCTCTTAACCTATAAAAATATGTACTATTTCCTCCGGTTTGCTCATCTAAATAAGTTGAAATATCAGGACCTGTAGTTTTAATCAATGTAAAAGTAGCCAACTCAGTAGAGGTAGATCTGTAAATTTCATAACCTAATTCAGTTGTAGCCACATCTACCCAATTCAACCGCACGCTACTACTATTTTCTATCTGCAAAGTCAAACCAGTTGGGGCGGCTGGAGCAGGTGGATTTGCGACCGTTGTTGCGGAAACGGGTCCATCAAAAACTGAACTACCATTGAGATTGATAGCTTTAATTTTATAGTAATAAGTAGTGCCACCCACCAATTCAGTATCGCTCCAGCTAATCGCATTCGCAGCTGCAAGATGTACCAATTGGAAATTAGAATTTTGGTTGAGTGAACGATATATTTCGAAGTTATTTTCATTGTTGCTGTTATCAGCCCAGCTCAGATCAGTTTGCTTATTCGAAATAACGGATGCTTGCAAACCGGAAGGCTGGACAGGAAAACCTGATAACTCAAAACTATTATTGAATAATCTATTATCCGGAATAAACTGTTTATTTATACCAGGACCTCTCCATCTTACTTGCAAACATTCTCCACCACCATTTTCGAACATTAGAACTCTGATTCCCGCTAAACCTGCAGGTAAGGTTAGAGTACCATTTCTCTCCTGGCAACCATGCGTACCATCATTATCAACCACTAATTCATTATTGATATATAATTTCGATCCATCATCTGAACTGGTATAAAAAGTATAATCTCCACCATTAGGAATTTCAACTAGACCTTCATAAATAAAGGCAAATCTATCAGCTCTTTCTCTTACACTAATATCAAAATTATTGATAATACCTGTTTTTACTATAGTTGAGTTTCCAATTATCTGATCAACACTATTAAAATTATTATGATGATAATATGTGTATTTTAAACCTTGACTGACCGAGGTTTTAGCAGTTACCTGATTACTTGGTAGGGAAATATTTCCTATTTCATCCTTTGCTCTCACCACATAACTGTAGGTTTGATCAATAGCTAAACCGGTATTAGTGAATTGAAACTGATCATTTGGCAAAGATGCGACTAATGCACCATTTCGAAACACATCATAACCGACTACAGCAATATTATCTATAGAGCTAGTCCATTCTAAACTTACGCTATTGGTCGAAGAACCAATTAAATTTAAAACCGGAGCGGAGGGAGATTCATTATCTACCAAAGTGGAAGCACTTACCTCTGCAGTGTAATCAGAGCCACCTGAGTTATTCACAGCACGCATTCTATAAAAGTAAGTAGTATTAGCACTTAAGGGTATATCAATATAAGACTGTGGATTAGATCCATTAGTAGCATCAATTCTACTTAGAAAAGAATACCCTGAGCCGCTCTGAAGACTTCTATAGAGCTCAAAAGCAAGTTCATCAGCTGAATTATCATTCCAATTAATAACAATACTATTATCATTTAATAAATTAGCGGAAAAACTAGTGGGTTTTGCCGGTACATTTAGGCCATTTTCGGTAGTTACAATTAATGGCTCAGAAGGATCACTGAAACAAGGCTGAGGTGCTGCCTGAAATTCAGAAGGAATAGTTTCTGCTTCATCCTGCCATCCGGATACTTGATCAGTTCTCACACTTAGCGCATAGGTACCACTTGTTGAGGTGGTATAATTAAAATTATTTGCATCTGCAATGATAGTTGCATTTCTAAACCATCTGTAAGAATCTAGTCCTTGAGGTCCTGCAATTTGAACTGATTGCTGACCTGCAATTGTTGGTAAGTTTAAACTCTGTTTCCCAACAGATGTCTCTACCACAGGGGCACCTTCTAAATCTCTATTTATGTTTACAGATTTTGACCATCTCGACCAAACATTGTTGGATCGTTTAAATCGCACATAATAATTACCGACATCACTTACTGTTATGGTGTTGGAGCCTGATCCTGAAGCAATAAAATTAATGCTAGTAGTATCATTCTTAACCCATTGATAATCTGCAAAACCAGGTGTTAAACCTAAAGTTACATCAATTGGATCACCTTCACAAAAAGAACTTTGACCATATAAAACTGTGATATCAGTTTTATGCTTTTCTAGAAACCAACTGAAGAATTCTGATTTTGAATATTGTGCATTCCATGTACCATGCCCGGTAGTAGGCATGTAACTATACCGGATATTAGCACCTTGTTGTCTCCAACTTATCACTCTACTATTTCCAGTAAAAGGAGTCGGATTATTATCTAATCCGCCTTGAGATAGCCATGTAGGGATAAATCTCGTAACTCCCGCATTATTACCTCCAACCACACCCGACATAGGGAATATAGCAGCTGTATATTGAGGATATTGAAAAGCAAATCTCCAAACACCCTCAGCACCTAAGGATAGTCCATGAATGTAAATTCTGTCTGGATCTGCATTGCATTTTTCAATTAGTTCTTCAAGTAAATTAACAACCGAGGTAATATTACCACCATCCCAGCTAACTCCTGTAGTTTGAGGATAGACAGCCATTCCAGGAAATTCCCCACTATTAATGGCATTTAGTGTACGTTGACCACCGTGCTTTAGTTGATTTTCATTATCTGTACCTCTTTCACCAAACCCATGAAAAAATAAGATAACAGGATATTTCTGAACTCCAAGAGAATCAAATCCATTGGGATACTTTATCCTGAAATGCTGACCTTCATATGTATAGGATTTATATGGAGAGGCCCAATTGAAGAGCACCTCATTGGGATACTTAGTAAATTGAGCAAGTGTCTCATTTGCCAGAAAAACAGCAAAAAGCAAAAAGATGTAATGTTTTCTCATTTTTATTTGACATTAGTGAACGTACTCTTTACAAAATTAACGTTAATTATTTGTAAAATTCTATTATTTTATCAAATATTTCATTTTTTTAGATCAATTTAACAAAACATTCGACCAATAAATTCACTATAACAGAGAAAAGATAAAGAGGTAGCATGTAAGTTTACTTTATCAATCAGAAACGTATTCAACTTATTTAAAGATTTTGCAAAAAAGATAAAATATTCCAAATACAAAATTTAAGAGAAATCGGGTTGACAAAGAATACATTTTTTTATCAAAGTACTACATAAAAATCTGTAGTTGATTCATATGCTACGTTTTAATGATTAGCATCCAATAATATAACGACTCTTTTTGGGGAAAATATTCTTTACTAATCTTACCGAAAGCATTGAAGTAAATAAGGTTAAAATAAATACTAAAAACCAATTAAAAAGATTCCCTAAAAGAAAACTCGGTAAAAATTTTTCAAAAATCATCTTTAAAATTAAAAACACCAAATAGTGCATAAAAAAAATGCCAAAGCTATAATTTGCAAAGAGACTTAGAATATTATTAATTCTTTTGGGAATAGACTTTTCACCCTTGTACAGAAAATAAAACAACACCCAACATAGAAGCATTTTTTGAAAGTACAGTAATTGATCGTACAGAACATCTTGATATCTATAGATTGTTAAGCCGAAAAAAATAATGAATGGTAATATAATTAACCATTTAAATCTTTCGGTCCAGTTCAGAATTTTATCATTGAAATGCGAAAACCACAAGCCGAATAAATATACTGATAAAAAGTGAATAAAGTTCATATGAATATTATGTAGATCGCCTCTATTACCTCTTTCAATGAATAAGGATAAGATTATCAAACAAGGTAGAATATATTTATATAAAAATGGTTTATTATCCACGTAAACAAATAAAGGTGAAATTACATAATAAATGAAAATCATAGGTATAAACCAAAATGGTAAAAGATGGGTGCCTGTTACAATAAAAATGAAAACTTTCTGAATTAAAGGCCATTCAAAATATCCCGGAAAGGCATTGTAAACATCCTCAGGTGGGCTTAAAAATAATCTAAAAAGGATAACAGGAATTGAAACAAGCAAATAAGGTAAAATAACAAATTTAATTTTTTTTGTTAAGTACGATCTATATGAATATTTAATTTTCAAATACTGAAATAAATAACCTGCTATAAAAACAAATAGTACGGTTCCATTCCTCCACAAAGCATCTAAAATAACTTTAGCTACAGGAGTATATTCCTCCACTTCCCAGAATAAAAACATATGGGCTGCCACAATAAAAATTATAGCTATGCCTCTAAAATTGTGAATATAGTTAAGAAATGTTCTCTGCTGCATAGTTGGTTTCGATAAGCGTTTGCAAGTATTAAATAAACATTTGCAAATATGTATTTTAAAATAACATTACAAAATGATAATCATAATTATAATTATTCAACTTTATAAATCCATACATCAGAAAACTGCTTGGTTTTTGCATAAATTGATTTAGAATATCTCGCTTCAAGTAGATTGTCAGTTTGCATCTTATACACGTAATATGAATTATTCTCAGGGTTTATCCCTAATTTGAACTGAAAACCTTTAGACTTACTCTCCATGATAAAATTATCAGCATTCGCTTTGACATTAAACACACCTGTAACAACGTAATATCCTTTTTGCAATATAGGTACTCCATCTACTTCCTTTACAGTATTCAAAACTAAAGTACTATTCTCAAGTACTGCAGAATCAGTACTTACTATCGAATCCTGAAGTAAATGGCTATTTAACATGGTTTCAGTATCAATATTTTTCCTTTCAGGAGTTATAGCCACACTAGAATCCTGCTTTTCACTGTTCACTACTTTTTCTTCTACAGATTGTATGATTTCCTCTTCACTTTCCTTGGGTTGATGTTGTTCAATTCTAATCTCATCCGGAGATTTAACCAGATCAGACTCCTTAAAATTATCACTAATAACCTTATTCGTCCTTTTTCCACCAAAATTATAACTAAACATTAATTCATGAGAACCTCCTCGCGCATTGGTCAGTTCAGATGGAGGAAATTCATAAGCATAGCTAACGTTCAAATTCTGAAATAAATTGAATCCCACAAAGAGAGCTGAATTACTTTCATATCTGTATGACCCTCCTATCCAAATTTTATCCGCATAATAAAATACTCCTGCAACTTCAGCTTGCCTGAAATCAGGACCAGAGCTTCTGTATAATAAATAAGGTTCAAAAGCAATAGAATTACTTTCAAATTGAAAACGATAGCTCACTGAACCTACTAAACTTTCTAAATTTGAAAACTTCAAATTACTAAAGTTCTCTTGTGAATAAGGACTGGCATCAAAAATGTTATTTACTGCAAAGCCTAATTTCAAGCCTTTCAATTGATACATAAAACCAAAATTACCATCGGCATATAGTGTAGAATTTGAAGAGTTACTTAAAGCCGGATCAGATAAATCTACCTGATTTAAATCCAGACCATATCTTCCAATTCCTGCAGATATGCCAAACGTCATAGATTGTTCATATCCAATAGGTAATTTGTATCCAGCAGTAATCAAAGCAGCATTTCTTTGTAATATTACTACGCTTTCGTGTGTAACTGTAAGGCCCAACCTTACATTCGATTGACCAGCGTGCTGCAGCGTAAAAGCTCCTGAAATAGGAGCATCATCAATACCTAGCCACTGTTGCCTAAAAACAGTATTAATCTCTGTACCTCCCGAAATTCCTACAAATGCGGGGTTGTACAAAAATGGATTAAAATAAAATTGGTTATACAAGGGCAAATCCTGAGTAAATCCTTTTTCTATGCCACAAAAAAAAGATATGCAGGTTATGCAAACTAACAATGATAAATCTTTACGCATTATTTTTTTATTCTTACACCGCCTCTTTTAACAAAATTATTTTCACAGGAGATGACATAAAAATAAGCCCCCTCTTCTACGATTCTTCCAGCCTGGTCTTTTCCATCCCAGTTGTTCTGGTAATTACTTTCTTCATAAACCTTTAGCCCCAATTTATTGTAGATAATAACGGCACAATCAGAAAACTGATCCAGAGCATCCGATCTCCATAAGTCATTTATTCCATCACCATTAGGAGTAAATAATTTAGTAAGTTCAGCCATAGCAAAAGGTGGTTCATCTGGTGCGGTAACAAATACATTTAACCTATCTGTTACAACTAGACCACCGTCATCAGTTGCAGTCAATTGAAATATGTAATTCCCTAACTCTAAATTTCCCACAATAGTAGAAGGCATGTCAGGTGTTACAATTGAATATTTACCTCCTTCTATGAGTTCCCACTGGTATTGAACAATGGTACCATCGGGATCCATTGCAGTTCCATTTAGTTCTACTGAATCTACAGGAAGTTGAATTGTAATATCATCTCCCGCTTCCGCAGTAGGTGAAATATTTGTAGCTTCAGGTAAAACAGTAACATTCATCTGATCTGAATTTGAAGCCCCGTCATCGTCAGTAACTGTAAAAGAAAATATATAGCTTCCCTCCTCTAAACCTGTTACTTCAGTACTTTCCTCACTGGGGCTTTCAACACTTGCGGTATTAGGCCCTGATACTTGTTCCCATAAATAGACCACAATACTACCATCAGAATCTGTTCCGGACGCTTCTAAACTAACAGAGTTTTCAGGTAAGGTAATTGTAATATCATCGCCAACATTTACATTCGGTGCAGAATTTTCTTCCTCGGCTATCACTTCAATTCTCAGAATATCAAAAGATTCTGCTCCTTTATCATCTATCACTCTAAATTCAAATTGATAATTACCTACCTCAAAATCACCAAGGACTGTTTGATTGCTTGCAGGGTTTACTATGCTTGCAGTAGATGGACCTTCCATTTGATTCCATTGTACACTTACGATGCTACCATCATTATCGGTGCCGTGCCCAACAGCTTCAAATTCAATAACAGGTAGGGTTAAGGTGGTATCAGATCCCGCGAAGGCAAAAGGTGCCTGGTTAGCTCTTACATTGATTGCTATTAAATCAAAATTTTGCAAGTTTTCAGTATTACTCACTACCAGCCTGAAGACATAAGTGCCTATTGACAAGTTACTAACGAGAGTACTTAACTCATTTTCATTTTCAATGTTGACGACAGTAGGACCAGACAATTGTTCCCATATTGTAGATGAAATTGCCCCATCTCCACTTGTTGCAGTACCTGATAATTGAATATTAGATTCGGGAATGATAATATTCTGGTCAGTACCTGCATTGACGGTTGGCGGTTGCTTAGGTAAGATTTCATTAACTGTCACTGAAACCTCATCGTAGTCTGAATCACCCTCATTATCAGTAACTGAAAGCCTGAAGACATAAAAACCATTAATTAAATCCGAAACCTGTAAATTCAGTTGATTAATTCCAGTCAAGGATGCTGAATTTGGTCCAAACTCCTGAGTCCATACTACATCTTGAATTGTTCCATCAGGATCATTTGCCACACCTGTCAGAGTAGTTTGATTACTTGGTAATACTAAAAGAACATTTTCGCCAGCATTTGAATTTGGCGGCAGATTTGGTAATTCAGCATTCACTCTGACACTAACTTGATCAAAACCTGACAATCCCTCGTTATCTTCTACCTCTAGCCTAAAAATATAAGTACCTTCGCTCAAAGTATTTACTTCCGTTTCATAATTCTCAGCATTCACAATATTTGCAACAGCAGGTCCACTAACCTGCACCCATCCATTGGAAAATATAGAACCATCCTGATCTTGAGCTGAACCACTTAATGTGACAGTGTTGTCTGGTAAGAAAATTAATTGGTTGGTACCTGCATCCACCGATGGCGGTTGGTTTGAAAGTTCTTCTAAAACCCTGACATTGACCTCATCAAAACTTTGTACTCCAGAATTATCTATTACTGTGATTCTAAAAATATACGTTCCCAAAATTAAATTCTCCAGACCCAAATTAAGACTTGTTGCATTTACTAAAGTGGCTGGTGAAGGGCCGCTTCTCTGTGTCCATTGCGTATTTTCTATAGTACCGTCAACATCATTAGCATTAGCAGTTAAAGAAGTACTGGTTTGTGGTAGATTAATCACTTGATTATTAGAAGCAATAACTGTAGGTGGCTGATTAAATGGCATAGGATTCACTCTAACATTTACCTGATCAAAAGCCTCGCCAGACTGATTATCCAGTACAGTTAGCCTAAAAGTATAAATTCCTTGAACGAGATTCTCAAGAGCCGTAGTGTTTTGATTTGGATTTATGATAGCGGCATCATTCGGTCCAGAGCTTTGAGTCCAGCTATAACTTTCAATAGTACCATCTACATCGAATGCGTTTCCATTAAGTTGAGTAGAATTCGTTGGCAAAGCCATAGATATATTCATGCCAGCATCAACAGTGGGCAATTGATTTCCTGGAGCTACTTTTACGTTTATTCTTATATCATCAGATCCTTGAGCTCCATCATTATCAGTCACCAATAACCTCAAAGTATAAACCCCTTCTGTGAAACCAGTAAAAATTGGATTAGTCAAAGTTAAGTTTGTTCCTGTTAAAGCGTTAGGGCCACTTAACTGTGTCCACGTCAAACTACTAATACTACCGTCAGAATCAATGGCAGAACCATTCAACTGTATTTGATCAACTGGCAAAGTGACCTCTATATCATTACCTGCATTTGCAGTAGGTGGGATATTAGGAGGTGCAGGATTCACTGTAATACGCATTTCATCAGAATCATTCAGACCATCATTATCTTCCACATACAGATTAAAAATATAAATGCCCTCTGTTAGTCCAGTTATAGATGTAGTAAGGCTTAATGCATTTGCAATATTTGCGGTATTTGGTCCAGAAACTTGTTCCCACAAGGTAAAAACTACCTCACCATCTGGATCATTAGCCGAACCAGAGAAATTAACGCTATTTTGAGGTAGTGTTAAAGTTATATCATTGCCAGCATTTGCATTTGGAGATAGATTAGGTGTATCTACAAATACTCTGACCTGATCACTTGATGATGCACCTCTATTATCAACCACTGTCAAACCGAAAGTATAAATTCCCGCTTCCAATCCTGAAATCTCAAGATTTTGAACTTCAAAATTATCGATACCATCAATGTTACCATCCCCTGCATCAATTACATTCCATGTATATGAAATAATAGTTCCATCAGGATCGGCCCCTTGTCCCATCAAAATAGTGCTATTTTCAGGTAAAGTAAGAAATACGTCATCACCAGCATCAGCAGTAGGTGGTAAATTTGCAGGTTCAGGCAATACATTTACATTAATTTGGTCAGAATCATTAGCCCCATCATTATCTGTTACAGTTAATCTAAATCGATAGACACCTTCAATTAGTCCTTCAACTGATGCACTTGCCTGATCAGCGTTTTCAAATGTTGCTTCATTAGGTCCAGTAACTTGAGTCCAGGAATAATTCTCGACAGTTCCATCACTATCAGAACCACTCCCTAACAATGTGGCAGTATTAGTGGGTAGCGTAATGGTGATATCATTACCGGCATTCGCATCTGGCGCATCATTTTGTTCAGGAAAAACAGTTACATTTACTTGATCCGAAGAGGTGGCACCATCATCATCTGTTGCAGTAACCGTAAACTGATAAATCCCCTCAACTAAGTTACTAATATTAGCTGCCTCGTTATTCAATGTATTAGAAGTAGCTGTATTTGGACCTGCGATCTGCACCCATAGATAGGATACAATTGTGCCATCCTCATCTGTAGCTGTAGCCGTCATCGTTGTGTAATTGGTAGGTAATGTCAAATTTTTATCTACACCCGCATTGACGCTTGGAGGACTATTTGGCGCAGCAGGTAGCACGTTGACTTGCACATTGTCAGCATTAGAATCTCCTTCATTATCAGTCACTGTGAAGGAAAAAGTATAAACACCTTCTATTAAACTGGTGATTTCAGTATTTTCATTCTCTGAACTGGAGATATTGGCAGTACTAGGCCCATTTTCCTGCTCCCAAAGATAGGTTTCTATAGTTCCATCAGAATCATATCCTGACCCTTCTAAATTTACTGAGTTTGTTGGCAAAGTAATAGTAATGTCATTTCCCGCATTAGCAGTAGGTGGCTCATTTGGAGGAGCCGGTAAAACATTAACTGTTACTTGATCACTGTCTGTATCTCCATCATCATCAGTGACTGTTAACACGAATACATAAGCTCCTTGAATAAAATTGCTGAGAGTTATTTCAGCAGTATTTATATTGCTAATAGTGGCTATACTAGGCCCACTACTTTGTTCCCAGGTATAAGCAACAACTTCCCCATCAGAATCAACACCAGATCCTGTTATAACTATAACATTTGCAGGAAGAGTTAATTCTAAGTTGTTGCCTGCATTAGCTGTAGGAGGACTATTGGGAGGTTCAGGTAGGACTGTCACATTTACGTTATCTGAAACAGACGAACCATCATTATCCGTTGCTGACAAACTAAAGACATAATTGCCTTCAATTAAATCACTAATAATGCTACTTGTGCTATTGGATGAAGCAATGCTGGCTGTGTTAGGACCTGAAATTTGCTCCCACAAGGTACTTTCAATGGTCCCGTCAGCATCTGTAGCAGTTCCATTTAGAGTTAAAAAACTGGTAGGAAGTGTGATTACCCGATTATTGCCGGCGGTAACAGTAGGTGGCAAATTTATTGGCTCAGGTATTACAGTAATAATTACCTGATCTGAAGCAGATAATCCATCGTTGTCAGTGACAGTAATCCTATAATTATAAGACCCTTCCACTAAGTTGGAAAGTGTTAAATCTAATTGATTTAAATCGCTTTCGGCCGGACTATTTGGCCCCGAAATCCTTACCCATTCTATTGAAACGAGCTCACCATCTTCATCATCAGCGATTGCAGAAACTTCCACGTTATTTTCAGGCAGGGTGATGGATAAATCAATACCAGCATTAACTGTAGGAGCTTTCAGTGGTTGTTCGCCCATACGTTGTGCTAAAAACCACTGGTATAAATTAGGAGTATGGAGAGAATTATCAGTACGATAAGCCCTGGTCCATGTTCCAGAGTGACCAACATTTTCATAAATTGTAAACAGTGGAACTGGCTCTGGGTCACACGCCAACATTCCATTGATTGGTCTTTGTCCAGAATAAAGCGAAATTGCATTATCGCTATCACCATGAAATCCCCATACTGGGGTACCATTTTCAGCTATTGTACATGCTTTTTGAAAATTTCCTCTTCCTGCAATTGGAGCCAGAGCTGCAAATCTATTTGGGACATTTTGATCACTGTATGTCACTTCCCATGTACCCTGTCCCCCCATACTTAAACCCGTTAAATAAACTCTATTTGGGTCTATTCGATAGTTCGCTATCGCATTGTCCACAAATGGAATAAATTCGTAGCCTGGAAATGCCCATCTATTAGTTTGAGGTGATAAAACAATGAAACATTCCTCTTCTCCATTTATATCAAAACACATAGTATGACCTTGATTAATGTGTCGTGGTGGCCCATTGCCTTTCACTTTTTCAAGCGCTCCCGGTGATCCATCACCTCTTTCTCCACTTCCATGCAAAAATATTATAACGGGGTAAAGATCCGTATTGTCTTCGTAGCCCGGTGGTAAATATTCTAGATACCCTATCCCGTTAACATCACGCTTAGCTGTTTGCTGTGCATAAACTTTAAAAGAAAATGAGAAAAGAACTAAAAGTCCAGCCGAGTAAATAATAGATTTAAGAAGAGTCATTTTTACAGTGTTAATGAAAACAATAATCATTATTTAGTAACTATAATATTTTAAATAATATTAAATTTATTATATAAATATTAATAAAAAAAACTGATTGCAACAAAAAGTACTAAAAATTAACAAAACAGATGAACTAGCTTATTGAATAGATGAAAGGTTTCATATTATCGATTACCTCAATAATTTAAAAAAAAATAAAAATTAAATTAAATATTATAATATTAACCAATTCTCAATCTAAAAAACAAAAGAATACAGAATTTAAAAACGTAAGAAGACCCCCTTTCACTTTCATCCGATTAACAAAATATCATTCAATAAAGGAGAAAACAAAACGTGTTATTTTAAATTATTTTTAAAAATTGTATTTACCATCTGCTCTATAATATAAGGTTCTAGTAATAAATTTGGTTTAGAAGATATTAAATATTATATGACACAGAATGATTTGCATTATTGAAGACTACCTTCTAGTAAAATTTTTCATTAAAACCTTGGTTCCAATTTATATTCAATCGATGATAATCATTCCATATTACTTCATAGGAGAAGTATTTAAGGTTAAGTTACTTACTAAACCCTTATAGAAAGCCTTCAAACTCTCTAGATCCCCTTTAAAAAGATACTTCAAAGAATTCTTAGGAATAGTAAAAAAAATAAAAAATAGAATCCATGATAATTTCTGCAGTCCTTTTGTATTTCGTCTCAGAAATAGGACTCTATTGCGAGTCATATAGTAAAGTTTAAAAGGAGAATTGTTCCCCACACTCATAGATTCCTTATGATAGACAACTGAACAACCATTTACCCAAACCTCATAACCCGCATTTTTAGCTTGTGTGCACCAATCAATTTCTTCATAGTATAAAAAGAATAATTCAGGCATGGGACCGATTCGATCTATTACTTCTTTTTTAACCAATACAGCCGCCCCATCAATCATTTCTGTCTGAAATTCTCTGGAGTACTGCCCCTTGTCTTCTTCTTTAAAACCAGTGCGGGAGCTTCTTCCATTGAAATTATTGATAGCACTATTACCGGCATATTGAATGATATTTGTTCCGTAGTACTTAATAAGTGGACAAACCATCCCCAAATCTGTGTTTTCTTTAAATTGATTTACTAAAGGACCAAGAAAATCGGGTTCAACTTCTGTATCATTATTGATAAAAAGTGTGTAATCTCCTTTTGCTTTCTTTATCGCCAGATTATTCCCCCCTGCAAAACCAAGGTTTTCTTCACTAATAATAAACTGGATTTCAGGGTATTTTTTAATTAATGGTTCAATGGGCTCATCTATGGATCCATTATCAACAATAAAAACTTCTACATTACTGTATTCAATTTTTAAAATACTTTTTATGAATTCTTCAGTAACTTTTAAATTATTAAAGTGAACACTTATTATAGATACTAAAGGTATATTCATTTCTTTGTAAGTATTAGTCAAAGTTTCCTCAAGCAACTACTATTCTCAAGTTGTCTCAGATTAGACTAAGTATTAATTACTGATTATGTGGAGTATGAATAAACCCCTTTTTAGACTCCTTCATTTTAAATAGAATGAGGAGCATAGTGACAAACACTCCTGGTATTCTTAGAATAGCATATATCAAATGTTTATTGAAGTATTTTTTAGGTACTGCCAAGAATAAGCTCAAAATGAATGTGGCAAATAAACTTGTCCAAATTATGGGAGAGATAGCCATGTAATCTAGAAATACAAAACTGATGAAACACATACCACAAAAGATACCTACATTAAATAAGCGAGGAAGATGAAGCTGAATCAGAACGCTCATATTAAAAAAGTGCTTATTCCCCTTTATTCCCACCGCAATTCCTTTAAAAAAGTATTTCCTGAGAAAATAAAAATGAACAGAAAGCCATCTTTTTCTTTGGGACTGAAAAACCTGTCGTGAATCAACCTTTTCATCATACACTTTAGCTTCATCAATATAGTTTATTATATAGCCTTGCTTAGTTAGTTTCAATTGAAGTTCTTTATCCTCACCTACATGGCTTACAGTTTTCATTACTTTCTTAAGCAACTGGTAATCAAAACCCATACCTGAACCTGTTAAAGGACCTGACCAACCAATAGCTTGTGCACCTCTTCTGTAAATAAAATTACTAATTTCTTCATTTATACCATCTAAAATAGAGTATGATGTGTTATTATTTTTGGCACATCTTCTACCTTGTATAACTTTCATTTCATTTTGAAAACCCCAACTCAAATACTGTAGAAAATCTGGTTCCATGACATTATCAGCATCCAAAATGACACAATGGGTATATCCTTCAAAATTAGCTAATGCATTGTTAATAGCTTTAGCTTTCGTACTTCTTTCGAATGAAACTTCATGAATGATAGCTTTGGTTTCTTTTAATTTGGAAAGAGTTTCTTCTTTAAAAGAATCTGCGATCACTATGATATCAAACAATTCTGCAGGGTAATCAGCCGCCAGGTTTTTATTAACTACATTAATAATTACGTTGTCCTCTCTATATGCCGGTATGAAAACAGCTATTTTATGTTGAGGAATAAAGGAAACTGGCAACCTCTTATTTTTATAGCTATAACCAAATACCATAAATAAAAAGGTATAGCCTACAACAATAATTGAATACGTAAGAACTGCGTATTCAATGAGATGTAATATAACCATAAATTAAACTCTTTCTTCCTGCAATAAAGCGGGAAAAGTTTTAAGCAATAACCTCATATCTTTCATGAATGAATTATTCTTTGCATAATCCACATCCAATGAAATTCTTTCTTCCTCAGACATTTCCGCTTTACCTCTTTTAGTTACTTGCCATAAACCAGTTATTCCTGCCGCAGCCATAAACCTTAAAGCACACTGATCTTTAGTCAGCTGCTGTGCTTCATACAAAGGAAGAGGTCTGTTGCCCACTATTGACATATCACCTTTTAAAACGTTAAGCAATTGTGGTAGTTCATCAAGACTTGTATCTCTCAAAAATTTGCCAAATCGCGTGATTCTAGGATCATCTTTAATTTTAAAGAATACAGGATTAATTCCATTTTGATCTTTGTTCTCCACATTTTTACCATACTGGTTTAAATGTAAAAGTTTACTTAATTCCTGATCAGCACCTGCCGACATGGACCTGAATTTCATGAAATTGAAAACTTTATAACCTACTCCAGCGCGCTTTGAAATATAAAAAACAGGACCTTTCGATTCCAATTTAACTATTAGCGCTATTAGAAGCATAATTGGGCTCACTACCAACAAGATTGAACCAGAAACCAAAATATCAAAAAACCTTTTTGTTGGAGAAATTTTAAATGCTATTTCTTCTTCCTTTTGCTGATCATCCTCTTTAGATAATTTCTTAAACAATTTTAAGAAATCAATCCAATAATTTAGCTTCTCAGGATTAAAACCATTTGGAAAACAGTCGTCAGCTCCATGCTTTAAGACCTTCTTTTTATTCTCCGGGTCAATTTTATCTGATACAATGATCAAAGGAATAGACAAACCCGAAGTTCTTATTACATGACTTAGAGATCCTAAATTCTCAAAAAATATATGATCGATATAATTAGAGTAAAATATGATTGCATCTGGAGCTTCAGCATACTTAATACTTTCCAAATGACGCATTAGTGAGGGTATTGTGAATTTTTCTATAACACTGAAACCTTTTAGCAATTCAGTTTCATAAAATTCATTGCTTACACAATATAATTTTTTATCAAAAGTCTGATGCTTATTAACCCATACTTCATCAAAGTTATTATCTAATAAGTAATTAATTGATTCCATATTTTTTAATTTTCTACTGTTGTATTAATAATCTTGTCTAATAAATTGTACAGTTGAGATGGGTCAAAGGGCTTATCTAAAAATCCTTTGGCTCCTGCATCTAAACACCTTTTTTTAAAGCCTTCATCTGTACGGCTACTCACCATAATAAATGGAATATCCGAAAACATTCCACTTTGGGATAAACTACTCAAAAAATCATAACCATTCATTTTCGGCAGAATAAAATCTGATAATATTAATGAAGGAATATTTCCTTCAGACAACCATTTCATTCCAGCCAGTCCGTCATTTTTAAACACTAAATCGTATTTACTTTTCAATAAAACATCCAACAACAACCTCATCGGCTCGTCATCTTCCATAATTAAAATTGTATGTTCCATTTAATGTACCTTAAATACTATTCTTATATTGATAACAACTGGTATTAAATTGATCAGTTATTAATGTATTAATATTTAATTGTTTTATTTTAAGAATATAAAGATAAGAATTAATCATAGTCATACACAAATAATAAGGAGTTATTTTATTGTTATTTTTCCACTAATCGTTAAAATGGTACAATTGATAGGTCAATTGACTGATATTTAGGATAAAAGTAGGAGGGTTTTTTACTAATAGGGTGAAAATCTTACATGGAATTATTAAAAATGCAGAATTTAATGAATAAACGTATATTAACATATTTATAAAAAATTTAATCCTTCCAAATTACTTCCACAGAACTAAATAATAAGTTATCTTCGATTATATAGTACGAAGAAAAATTGAATAAGATATCTTCTCTTCTTTTTATCCCCTTCTAAATATGAAATTTGCAATAGATATTTAACGATATAAATGGATCCTCTTTCATTAAAAATGGTCAAACATCCATTTTTATTACATCAAATTATGCTGCTATAAAATAAAAGTAGTAACGCTCCTTTTAACAAGCGGTAAACCCATTTTCGAATTTGGATACGTAAATCACCTAATTTGATTACCAACACTTAATTACTAGCACTCACCCATGTAATATATTTTATTAAAGAACACATGTTACCCAAGGGAGCAATAAAGGTACTGCAAACATTCAAAAACATTATTGTACAGAGAAAGGTTATTAATGATTTTCTATTTCATAGAATTCATAATCTTTACCGACTCCATAAGCAGTTAGCTCACTTAGTGAATAGTGTTCCATGGTGAAAAGATCTTCACATAAAAAATCGTTTCTTCCAATGGCTTTCATTATTTTAAACTCGTGATATTCCCTGTTATTTTGTAAAAAATATTTTTTACCTACTCTTACTGATTCAACGGATATTGACATCTCAAACGTTAAATGGTTTTGAATATAATTCTATTAAATATGAGATCACAAACGAAGTGATTGCAAAAGTGTTAACAAAATGATAAGAAATACAAAAACGAAACTTACTTTTGGAAAAAGTAATTTGTAGGGTAGAATAAAAATGAAAAAAACGTATCTGATTTTATCTGTAATCATCTGCATAACTTTCATTAGTTACTACTGGCTGGGAGGATTTAAATCTGTTGCCAAAAGTGTAGTGAATATGCCAATAATACATATTTATGGCACATACTATGAAGGAACTATAGGTTCTGATACTTTACAAGATTTATTTATGCAATCCAGGGGAATTGTAGAAAAAAATAATGAGATAAGAGCAGTAGCTATTGTTTATTTGGGAGAAACAAATGAAAAAACAGGGGCAGTTAAAAATTTTGTTGGAGTTCAACTAAATGATGAAGATACATTTGGATTACCTGAAAGATGGGAAATGAGAATCTTTAATAGCAGTAAAAGCGTGAAGGGTTGTATAGAGGCGAACGTTCTAGTTATGCCCACACCTGATGATATGTTGCAGGAGCTTAAAAACTTTGCGGAAAAGCAATCTATCTCAACAGACACTATTTTTATTGAATATTACGCAGGACCTAATAATTTATGTGTTGAACTTTTGGGAAAATAGTTTATTTTAAAAGCTATGCTTTACAAAACTGATTAAAGATTTTGTTACATGCATCCACAGGTGTACTTTATAAGATAAACGCCTTCTTATCTTACTAGTAAAAAATTATATCGAGGCAAAATAGAAAAACTAGTTAAAAAAAGGCATCTTTAGTTTTCACGAATAGTACTCTTTATACCAATCGACAAAGTGCTGAATTCCTTCCTTTAAAGGGGTATGTGGCTGGTAATCAAAATCTATAATTAAATCATCCACATCTGCGTAAGTTTTGTGCACATCTCCTGGTTGCATAGGTAAAAATTCCTTTTCAGCTTTTCTTCCAATCGCATTTTCTAAAGCTTCAATATAATCCATTAGCTTTACCGGATTATTACTACCAATATTATAAATTCTGTAGGGTGCCGCAGATCTGCCCGGAGCAGCTTTTGCACTGTCCCAATTTTCCACTCCTAGCGCAGGCTGATCAATAATTTTAACAACTCCTCTCACAATATCACTGACATAGGTGAAATCTCTTTCCATATTCCCATAATTGAAAACTTGAATCGGTTCCCCTTTAGATATTGCATCTGCAAAAAGAAATAAAGCCATGTCAGGCCTGCCCCAGGGACCATAGACTGTGAAAAACCTAATTCCAGTGGTAGGTATATTGAATAAATGACTATAAGTATGCGCCATTAATTCGTTGCTTTTTTTAGTTGCGGCATATAAAGATAATGGATGATCTACATTATCTTTAACTGAAAAAGGCATTTTTGTATTGCTTCCATATACAGAACTGGAAGAAGCATAGACCAAGTGTTTTACCTGATTAGATCTACAAGCCTCTATAATATTTAAAAAGCCTTGAACATTAGAATCAAGATAGGCTTGAGGGTTTTCAACCGAATACCTTACACCTGCCTGTGCCGCTAAATTAACAATTGCATCAAATTGTTCTTCTCTACAAAGCATTTGCAAAAACTGATTATCAGTTAGATCTCCTTTCACAAACCTAAATTTTTGATTTGTGCTACTAAAAATGAGTTGATGGCACTTTACTTCTGATGCATTTATACCTAAAGCAGTTAGCCTACCAAATTTTAAATTTACATCGTAATAATCTGATATATTATCATAACCAATTACTTCATCACCTCGATCTAGCAATGCTTTTGATAAATGAAAACCAATAAATCCTGAGGCTCCGGTAACAAGTATTTTTTTTGCCATACATAATTCTGTTTACTTAAATACTTAGGCGAAGTATA
This sequence comes from uncultured Cytophagales bacterium, assembly GCA_963803685.1. GTDB lineage: Bacteria > Bacteroidota > Bacteroidia > Cytophagales > Cyclobacteriaceae > Marivirga. The sequence goes on along the minus strand of CAWDNW010000001.1, from coordinate 2,422,179 downwards.
GATAGGTGTGATTGATGAGGTTCAGAGTAATTCACCTATTCTATCTACTATTAAATATAAAATGATATAAGATAATTAAACTTTAAGATTTAATTTTTTTTTAAATAATTTTTAATATTTTCAATTATAAATATTAAACCCTCAATTTTTACAAGATATCCGAAAGATAAATGGATAAAACCAAAAACTATTGCTAATAAAATTCGGTGGTAAATACTATTCAATTCAATAACATTAAATGCCACGATAGCTATAATTAAAGGAATTATACCTTCAAAAATTTTACGCAAGTGATTTCCATAGGGTATTTTAACTATTTTATTGGTATAATACACATTCACAAATGTTAGAAAATAGTCTGCAATAACTAAAGCGATTGTAAACTCATAAATACCATAATAATAAGCAATAAACAGAGGTATTATTGTGATGAATTTTCTAAATAATCCTAAATAAAAATTCTGTTTTGATTTACCTTTGCTCATAAAAGCATTTACCATCATTCCGTTAATAGGAAAAACGCAGACTGCCAAAACCAATACCTGGAAAATTTCAATCGATGGAATCCATTTCTCAGTGAAAAGAATTATGATAATATCTGATCCCATAATATACAATAATCCTGTAAGCCCATAACTTACAAAAGCCACTACCGACACTACTTTGAAGTAAACTCTTACATACTCCTCATGTTGATCCTGTAAACTCGATAAAACAGGATAAAAAACTTTTACAAGACTTTGAGAAGTATATAAAATTACTTGATCCTTTAAGGAGGAAGCTCTACTATAGAAACCTAAAACCGCTGCTGAAAAAACTTTACCTATAAAAAGTATATCTAATTGTTTAAAAACTGTGTAAATAAATTGATCGAAAAACACAAAAGCACTAAAACTAGTCAATTTTTTCACTTCATAAAATGAAAACTTTAATTCTGGCTTCCAATTAGAAGAAGACCATAGCAATAGAGTAGTTAAAATAGCCATTGAGATCTGCTGCACCACTAAACTATAAACCCCAAAGCCCTGAAAAGCACAAATCACTCCTAACAAACCACCAACAGCACTTGCAATCACATTTCTAAGTGTTAAAATTTTAAAGTTTAAGTCTTTAGTAAAAATGGCTGTTTGAACCAGATTCAAGGAGTTGAACACAAAAATGAGCGAGAGCCATCTGATAATTGAAGTAATTTCCGGATTCTCATAGAATTCACCAATGAATGGAGCGCTAAAATAGAAAATTGCAGTAAGCAATATTCCCATTACAAAATTTAAGTAGAAAACGGAGCTGTAAGTCAGGTTCGTATTTTCTTTATTTTGGATAAGGGCAGAATTAAAACCCACATCAATAAAAACCTGACTAATGGTTATAAAAACCATTGCCATTCCTACAAGTCCAAACTCTGCAGGCTCTAATAACCTGGCTAGGAAAATGGATATAATAAAGCCGCTACCTTGTTTGAGAAAAGTACCTGCAATATTCCAAGCAAAAGCCTTTGCAGACCGATTTTTGAGTGAGCTCAAATTTGTTATTTTAAATTTTTAGCAACCCCAAAGTTAACGACAAAATCGAATTGAGTGCCATTGAATAAAAATTATAATTATATTTTTATTCAATATTAAATAGCAAATAAGAATAGGTGAATTGAATCAAGAAAATCAAATTTTACATCTGAACTATAATTCCTCAAGTATTTCCTCCACTGCTCTGTATACCTTCTCTATTTCCTGCTTTTTAATAATATAAGGAGGTAAAATATAAATGGTGTTACCAAGCGGCCGAAGCAAAATATCTCTTTTTAGAAAGAATGGGTATAATTTATGTCTCACTTCATTCACATAAGAACTATCCTGATCCGTCTTTAACTCCAGGGCAAAAATAGTCCCTAGTACCCTACTGTTTAATACTTTAGGATGATGCGTAATTCTTTGATGGAATTGATTTTGCCACTTACTAATTTGCTTAATCTTAAGTTGAGTGGAATCACTTTGAAGAAGATCAAAACTAGCTATTGAGGCAGCACATGCTATAGGATTGGCTGTAAAGCTGTGTCCATGGAAAAATGTCTTCATAACATCAGTACTCTCATAGGCTTCCATTATTTGTGCTGTACATGAAGTAACCCCTAAAGCCATAGTACCTCCAGTTAGTCCTTTGGAAAGGCAAAAAATATCTGACGAAACTTCAAGGTGATCAGCAGCAAAATGCTTACCTGTTCTACCAAAACCTGTAAAAACCTCATCCGCAATACATATCACGCTGTTCTGTTGGGCAGATCGCAGCATTTTATTAAGTATTTCCGGTTCATACATTTTCATACCTGCTGAACCTAAAACCAAAGGCTCAAATATAAATGCAGCTACATCGCCACCTTTTACAATCTGCTCAAATTTTCCCAAAACTTCAGAACTATTAGTTGAAGTAGGAATAGGCAAAAACTCCACGTCAAATAAAAAAGGGCTGAATGGGGCTGAAAAAGGCCCTCTATCTCCAACTGACATTGCTCCAAAAGTATCTCCGTGATAGGCTCCTTTAAAGGCAATCACTTTTGTTCTTGACTTTTCACCTAAATTATACCAGTATTGAAATGCCATTTTTAAAGCTACCTCGTTGGCGGTGCTTCCATTATCGGAATAAAAAATTTTAGATTGGTTGTCAGGTAATATACTTAAAAGCTTTTCTGCTAAAACAATAGCTGGCTCGTGGGTAAATCCTGCGAAAATAACATGCTCAAGATTTTTGGCTTGTTCAGACACTGCCTCGGCTATTTTGGGGTGGCTATGACCATGCAAATTAACCCACCAACTTGAAATGGCATCCATGATTTTTCTCCCATCATGTGTGTGCAAGTATAAACCTTTGGCACTTTCAATCATTAAAGGTTCAAATCCGTCCACCAATTGGGTAAATGGATGCCAAATACTGGCCTTATCTCTTTCAATCCAATTCATAAATGTTCCAAAAGTTCTTTGGCATACTGCTTAATAACCTCTTTATTAATATTTCTTTCCGGCTTAATTTTAAGCATGCAAGGCAGACCACTGTGATGTAGGATAATAGATTCGCTAGAAGGATTAGACAGACCATTAAAAACTATGCCTTTGATCGGTACTTTTCTTCTCTCCAATTCATTAATGGTAAGCATGGTGTGGTTAATGCTTCCCAAATAAAGATTCGCCACTACAATAACAGGTATATTCCATCTTTGAGGCATTCCTATTACAAATTCTTTATCATTAATGGGCACTAAAGCCCCTCCTGCTCCTTCAATTATCAAATTTTTGTTTTCTGTTTCTGGCAAAACAAACTGATCTAAACTTAGCTGAACATCATCGATTTCAGCGGCATAATGTGGTGATGCAGGTGTATTCAGAACAAAAGCTTCCGGCAAAAATTTGGATTGGGTATTAGATACTAAATTCCTGACGAAGTCTGTATCTCCAGGCAATCCTGCTTGAATAGGTTTCCAGTAATCGGCCGTCAGCGCTTCAACAATAATTGCGCTAAATAAAGATTTACCGCTATCAGTGCCTATAGCGGTTATAAAATAAATCATGCATCATAGGTATTGATGGCTTCACATAATTGAGTGATTTCTTCTTTGGTGTTAAAGGAATGCAAGCAAATCCTAATACGTTCCTCATTTAAAGGAACAGTCGGAGACACAATTGGTCGTAAATCAAAACCCATAGCATATAAGTGGGCACCCATGGTCAGTACCCTTTCAAAACCAGGAACCACAACTCCCTGGATAGGATGTTTACTTTTCAATTTACGAATATCAGGACTAATCAAATTTCTGAACAGGGCGATATTCTCCTGCAATTGCCCCAACAATTCTGTATGTTCTGATCTGTATTTAACCGCATTTTCAATGAGTTTAATACTATGATAATTTAATGCTGTAGTATACACAAAATGTCTACTATAATTAACAAGAAACTCCACTAACAGTTTACTTCCTGCCACTGCTGCTCCATGTGCCCCTATGGCTTTTCCGAAAGTATAAATTCTTGCAAAAACCTTATCGGCAATACCCAAATCACAACAAAGTCCATTTCCGGTTTTCCCATACAACCCTGTTGTATGTGCTTCATCTACAATTAAATGCGCTCCGTACCTCTCGCATAAATCTGCCAACTCAACCAGTGGAGCCTCATCTCCATCCATTGAATAAACTGACTCCACCACAACAAATAAATGCCCTGTTGAACGCTTCATTTTCGACTCCAGGTTTTCAAGGTCATTATGCCTGAAATTATAATAATTAGCTCTGCTCAATCTAACTCCCTCCTTAATACACATATGAGAAAGGTCATCGAATAAAACAGTATCTCCTTTTTGAGGCACGCATGAAAGCACACCCAAATTGGCTAAATAACCTGAGTTAAATAACAAGGTTGATTCAGACCCAAAGTATTCTGCGAGGTAATTTTCCAGATATTCATGGTAGATCTTATTTCCACTTAATAGTCGTGATCCGGTTGCTCCATTATCAACAAATCCATTAATATTTTCTGAGATTTCAGGTACTCCGGCCAAACCTAGATAATCATTTGAACCAAAATCCATCATACCTTGCCTGGCTACTCTTAGGTAACGTATAGAACCATCCTCTCTTCTTTTGCTTAGGATTGTTTCTAAGCTTTCATTTAAATTTTTGGGGCTTACTTCAAAATTCATGGGGAAATATATACTATTAATGTTAAATTACGTTACTTTTTCTAAATCAACTTTTTTAAATTATGAAACAGATATTATCAACAGCAACTATACTACTTTTGTTGGTAGGATATAATGCACAAGCACAAATTTTCACAATTGGCCCAAAGGTAGGAATAAGTAGCACAACTGTAAAATTAAAAGATCAAGCAGATCAATTTTCTTCAGGTGATGCAAACTACAGTTATCAAATTGGTGCTTTTGCCAGAATAAATATCTTGGGCTTCCATATACAGCCTGAAGCATACTATAACTCAGTTCAGGGTGAATATGTATCTAAAGGAAGTGTTTTAGGAGGAGACCAAACCATTACGCTGAATCAAAACAGAATTGACGTACCAGTACTTTTTGGATTTAAATTAGGTCCTGTAAGAGTAAGTGCAGGGCCTGTTGCCAGTTTTAATTTATCTTCAGAAACAGACAACAATGATTTTGTGAATGAATATAAAGAAGCAGTTTTTGCTTACCAGGCAGGAGTTGGAGTAGATATTTCTAACCTTACATTAGACCTAAGATACGAAGGTAATTTCTCTAACCAGGGCACATTAGGCAATAATGATAATGGTGAGATAAGAATTAACCAAATTATGCTGGGAGTAGGACTTAAACTACTGTAAATTTTTATTTAAAAATCTTAAAAAAGGCTTCTATTCAATAATAGAGGCCTTTTTTATTTCGCATGCATTAAATATCTTTAAAGTAGAATTTATTAAATTGCATTCCCATTAATATTTTATCAGACCATTATTATTCTTCAAAAAATGAAAAACATCTGCATCTTTTCCCTTCTGATATTTGCAATTTCTACACTTTGTATGCATTCAATATCTGCACAAAATGAAAAAGAATTTACCAAGGCAGATAGTCTGAAAGGGGGATTAACAGAAGAAAGAATATGGTGGGACTTAAATTATTATCACCTTGATATACAAGTTGATATAGAGAACCAATCACTGTCCGGCAAAAACGAGATTCATTACACCGTTTTGAAGGTAAATCAAACCATGCAAATTGATTTACAGGCTCCCATGAAAATTGAGAAAGTGATGCAAGGCAAAAACGAACTCGTTTTTACTTCAGAAGGAGCAGCTCACTTTATTAAGTTTAAAGAAAAGCAAGAGAAAGGCGCAAAGGGACAATTAACAATTTACTTTTCCGGTAAGCCCCGAGTGGCTAAAAATCCACCTTGGGATGGTGGAATTACCTGGAGTGCCGATAAAAATGGAACACCTTTTATTGCCAGCAGCAATCAGGGAATAGGCGCCAGCGTTTGGTGGCCCAATAAGGAACCCCCTTATGACGAACCTGATAGTATGCTCATTAGTGTAAATGTACCAAAACCATTAATAAATGTCTCTAACGGAAAACTGCGAGACGTCACAGAGTCAGGAGATAGAAGGACTTTTCATTGGTTTGTGAGCAATCCTATCAATAATTATGGCGTCAACATCAATATTGGAGACTATGAGAATGTCGGAGAAGTTTACCAGGGAGAAAAGGGACCCTTGGAGTGCAGTTATTGGGTACTGAGCTATAATGTAGAAACAGCTAAAAAGCAATTTAAAGATGTGCCTCGAATGTTGAAAGCTTTTGAACATTGGTTTGGTCCTTATCCTTTCTATGAAGATAGCTACAAGTTAGTAGAAGTTCCTTATTTAGGCATGGAGCACCAAAGCTCTGTTACCTATGGTAACCAATATAAGAACGGATACCTGGGAAAAGACCTAAGTAGCACAGGATGGGGGCTAAAATTTGACTTTATCATTATTCATGAGTCCGGACATGAATGGTTTGCCAATAACATAACTAATAGCGATGTGGCAGATATGTGGATTCATGAGTCTTTCACTCACTATTCAGAAAATCTATTTTTAGATTACCACTATGGAACAGAAGCAGCCAATGCCTATATCCAAGGTGTAAGGTCTTCCATTCAAAATGACAGGCCGATTATCGGCAGCTATGGAGTAAGCCATGAAGGCTCAAGTGACATGTATTATAAGGGAGGCAATATGCTTCACACCTTGAGGCAGTTATTTGATGATGATGAAAAATGGAGAGCAACTTTGAGAGGACTTAATAAAGAGTTTTACCATCAAACAGTAAGTTCGAAGCAAATAGAAGATTATTTAGCAGAAGCATACGGTAAGCCGCTAGATGGATTTTTTGATCAGTACTTACGCGATACGACAATTCCTACTTTCACCTATAGAGTTATAAACAATCAATTGCTTTATAAATGGGAAAATACCAATAAAAACTTCAGTATGTCTTTAAAGGTATATATTAACGGAGAACCTGAATGGATAGAACCTTCCTCCTCTCAAATTAAAGTACTAGATGGTTTACCGGACAATGTAGAGATTTCAGTAGATCCAAACTTTTATGTGGCTGATTTTAATTTGACTAACTAGGCCATATTTACTTTAAATTATATTCTTAACCTGCTTACAAAATCTGTTTTAGCAGCAGGTTTTTCATATCCTCTTTGTGCATTCAAAGTGCATTTATTTCAATCACAGATAAGGGTTTGATTGCTATAAAGATTGCGTCTATCTAATGTATTCTCTGAAAATGTAAACTTCTACTTCATTTTCTTCAACGAGTCATGTCAAATATTCAGTGAGCTAAGAATTTTGAAACATCTCAAAATTAGCTTTTACATGATTTCTTATAGTTTTATTAACATAACGTATTACAAAATAACCCGTAAATTATAATCATAGACAATATTAAAATAAGTCAGGATGAGAAAATTAACTTTTAGAAATGGAGATGTATTGCCAGCTTTAGGTCTTGGAACATGGAAGTCTGAAGCCGGGGAGGTATACAAAGCTGTTTTAGCTGCCTTGAAAGCTGGCTACCGACATATTGATTGCGCCTACATTTATGGAAACGAAAAAGAAGTAGGTAAAGCTCTTACCAAAGCATTTACAGATGGAATAGTAAAAAGAGACGAGGTTTTTATTACTTCTAAACTATGGAACAACGCACACAAAAAAGAAGATGTAATTCCAGCTTTAAAAAATACTTTGCAGGATTTGCAGTTATCGTATCTCGACTTATACTTAATCCATTGGCCGGTAGCGCAAAAATTAGATTCTGAGTACCCAAAAAGCGTTGATGATTTTATAAATATTTCCCTCGCTCCGCTAAATAAAACATGGGAAGCTATGGAAGATGCTGTTGACGAAGAATTAGTAAGACATATAGGGACGGCTAACTTTAACATAAAAAACCTGGAAATCCTTCGCGAAAGTGCTCAAATCAAACCAGAAGTAAATCAAGTGGAATTGCACCCAAGATTGGTACAGCAGGAATTAATAGATTTCTGTAAAAAGCATGATATTTTGGTTACAGCTTACTCTCCTCTCGGTTCAAAAGATAGAATAGCTCAAATGAAAAAAGAGGATGAACCAGATTTGTTCGAATTAAATTCTGTAAAAAAGATTGCAGAGAAGCATAGTAAAACTCCAGCACAAATCCTTATAGCCTTTACGCTTAACAGAGGTTTGTCTGTTATCCCAAAATCAACTAATGAAGGTAGGATTAAAGAAAACCTGGATGCTGATGAAATTAATCTCAGTGCAGAAGAAGTAGAAGAGCTAAAGAAAGAAGATAGAGGTTACCGAATTGTAAATGGCAGTTTCTGGACAAGGGAAGGATCGCCCTACAGCATGGAATTTTTATGGGGATAAAATTCCTTTCCTACATGTAGAAAGTGATTTAAAAAAAAATATAAAACTATTCAACTGCTAGCAAATGAATCTGGCTTAAATAAAATTTTTGCCAGATTTTTTTTCAATTTCATATAGTAATTAATTCAAAAAAAGTACTCAATCGAGTAGTAGCACTTTTTCAAGTACAGTTTTAATCATTTTCTCAATGGTTTTATCTGAATTCTTAGAAAATTTATTGGAAATTCTATTGGCAATAATTGCATTACAACTTATTACTTCATGTCCCATTAAACGGCCTAAAGCATAATAACCAGAAGTTTCCATTTCAAAATTAGTGAGCCATAAATCACCATAATGGAATGCGGAAAGCTTATCTCCCAGATTAGGATATTTAATAGGAGTTCTTAATTGTCGGCCTTGAGGACCGTAGAATCCAGGGCATGTAACTGTATTACCCACGATCATTTTATCTGAAAAATGCTTCAATAAGGAAGAAGATCCTTCTACACAGTAAGGCCTAAAAGGCAATTCGGCTTCCAATTGCAAAGCGGCTTCCACATTGGCTTCTGCTTCTGTTCTCTTTAGGTTATAAAAATACATTAAAGTATCTAAACCAATAGCATATTGGGTAACAAGTAAGGAGTCTACCGGGATATCTTGTTGCAATGCACCGGAAGTCCCTAGTCGAATTATTTTTAAAGACTTCTTTTTAGCTTTATTCTCTCTTTTCTTCAGGTTTATATTAGCTAGCGCATCTAATTCCGTCATTAAAATCTCTACATTGTCAGTACCCATACCAGTAGACATTACAGTGATTTTTTTGCCTTTGTATAAACCTGTATGTGTAATGAATTCCCTTTTGTTCATTTCAAAAGTTATTTCATCAAAATACTGACTTACTTTATGTACCCGGGTTGGGTCGCCTACCGTTAAAATGGTGTCTGCAATATCCTGAGGCCTTAAGCTTAAATGATAAACCGATCCATCTTTATTCAATATTAATTCTGACTCAGGATAAAATGGCTTCATATTATTTCGCTTTTTCTAATTTTCCTTGAAATCCTTTTAACGGATTGTATCCATTTGTGGCTCTCTGATAATATCCTGTGCCATTATAGGGCCGTTTTTCAGGATGTCCTTTACACTCTGAGGAACAAGCTCCTTGCAATTCTTCACCACATTTTTCGCATATTGGTACATGTACATTACAAGTAGGGTTTGCGCAATTCACCATCCTGTCAGAGTTTGTATCGCATACAAAGCAGCGCGAAACTACTGAAGGATTTACTTTGTTCACATCAACCGATAACCTATTATCAAACACGTAGCATTTGCCTTCAAAATCTTCTCCATCTGCTTCCAGCCCGTATTTGATTATACCTCCATGAAGCTGATAGACATTATCAAAACCTTGTTCTAATAAGTAAGCACTAGCTTTTTCGCACTTTATTCCACCTGTACAGTAAGTTACAATCTTCTTTCCTTTGTATTGTTGCAGTTCAGAAAGCTTTTCAGGAAAATCCCTAAAATTTTCAATATCTAAAGTTACAGCATTTTTGAACCTTCCTAATTCATGTTCATAATTTGAACGTACATCCAAAATGACCAGATTTTCTTCCTCTTTAATCATTTTCCTAAATTCTTCTGGCTCCACATAAGCGCCAGTTTTCTTTGAGGGGTTTAGGTGGGATAAACCTGAATGCACTATTTCAGATTTTACTCGAACATTTAGCTTTTTGAAAGTATGTTGAGGAAATAATTCCTCTTTAAATTCTACGTGGCTAAACCGAGGATCAGCCTTTATAGCATTCATGTAAGCATCGCAAGATGCAATAGAGCCAGAAACAGTTCCATTTAAGCCTTCCTGAGCTACAATAATTCTACCTCTCAGGTCCAATTCTATACAAAAAAGATGATGCTCATCCCTGAATTGTTCGGGATTTTCAATCTCTGAATAGCAGTAATATAAAATTACTTTATAGTCGTTTTTTTCGTTTTCCATAATTTCTGCCTTAGCGTAAATAAGGTGATTTTGTGGTTTAATTAATTACTTATGTGTAAATTAAATGTACTGGAAAATTTAATTTTATTTTATACTTTATAATTTAATAGGCTCAGCAGGATTTCCAAAAACTGTTTCTCCATCTTTCACATCTCGAATTACCACAGACCCAGCTCCGATATTCGCTTTCTTTCCTATTTTAATGCCAGATACGATAGTAACGCCTGAGCCAATGAAGGTTTCATCACCTATTGTAACTGCACTATTCACCTGACTTCCTGCACCTACTTGTACAAAATCTCCTAATGTAGCACTAAAATCAATAATAGCCCCAGCATGTAAAATACAATGATTAGGAACTGTAGCTCCTGCTCCAATCACCACTCTGGCATCAATAAAATTACCATATCCCAAATGAGCCGAATCGGAAACCACTGCTTGCGCATGTAGCGCATTCACTGGCATCGTTTTTCTCCGGTCGTTAAGTAGGTTTACCATTTTCTTCCTTGCTTTCATATTATCTTCTGCTACAAAAGCATCACATTTTTTACCAATGTACTTTAAAAATCCATCATCATCTGTGTTGCCAAGTACAGATATATAATCTATTTCTGTGCCGTGGACTGACTTATCATCATCTAAAAAGCAGTAAACTTCTACCTGGTTACTTTTAAATATTTCAGCTACTGACGGACCAATTCCTTTGGCTCCTAATATAATTACAGGTTTTTTATCCATTTTGCTACGTTAAATCATTTATTCTGATAGGACAATAAATAACAGAAACATGTACCTATCTAAATAATCATCATCTAATTTTGAGAACACAAAGTTAAGCCTAAATACAACTATCCGCAAAGAAGATTATTTATATCTTACCCTGTCCTAACCTTTTACCAATTAGCCACAAAAATAAAAACCAGAGAAAAGGCATATAAGCCACTTTATATCGAATGAGGCTGCCAAAGTTGGGAGTACTTAAACTTATTACAATTGCTAAAACTGAGCTGTATAAAAGAATGCCAATTACCCACCAAATTTCTGCATGTGTAAATTTTATCAAAAAAAGCAACCTGAAAGCGTATAGAAATACAAGGAGAAAAAGTAATTGCTCAATAGCAAATGCATAAGAGATTGCATTAAAGCCTTCCCAAATGAAAGGCCTGAAAAAGCCTGTTAACCACGCTAATGGAAGATTTTTAAAGAAAAAGGCTATATCTGATTCATATTGAGTGAAAGCAATTTTAGCTTCGGCAGATTGTGACAAAATTACATCATGACTAATTGTAATTAACTCAAAAAATCTACCGCTATAAAAAACAGGGTGTAGAAATGCTATGCCTAAACCTGCCAGAATCACCAGTGAAAAATATAAAATCAATTTCCACTTAATTTTAATACTATCTAAGAACCCAGGCTTGGCTGTAAATAATAGAGATAGCAAAAAAATAGGTAATAAAGTAATTGGCACATAATACTTTATGAGCCACAAACCCCAAATGCAAATACCCATAAAAATAAACAAGTACCATTTCTGTTTTTGTTGATACCATTTGATAACAAAATAACCCAAAAAATATAATAGGGTCATCATTAATGTTTCCTTAAGTAAGCCTGATGACCAAAAAACTACAGAAGGAATAAATAAAAAGGAAAGGTAAATGGCATTTTTATTACCTGGAATTATGCCATTCAAGCGCTTAACAAATTTCCATGTCGCAAAAACGGAAAATAAGCTTAGGTAAATAGAGATGGTTATATATTCACCCTGAGTAATTGCAAAGAGGTAGCTTACCCATTTTACGAACACAAAAGTTCTTGGATCTTGTTGAACGGGAAACTCCTCAACAGAAAGCTCCATGGTTTGGAAACCCAACCATTCTGCCATTGAAATTTTACCTACCTGGAAATACTCAAATAGAGCGCTTGCCTGCTCATATATAAAATAAGTGTCACCTGTTTGGTTATAATAGCTCCAGTATAACCAACCCACCAATAACCCGCTACTTATCTTAATAAAAACAGCAGATACAAATACGGCCCTGTCAGTTACCTGCAATTTTCTCTGAAAAAGTAATATCAGAATAAATATGATAGCAATATGGATTCCTATACTGATCATTTCCTTAGAATAGAAAGTCCTACACTACAAGAAAGGCATTTTTTAGGCATGCAGTAAGCATTGTGTAATTGAATATATGCCTGAGAATCAAAAGCTGAACGCAAACTAGCCCCCAGAGCCTGATACTTTTTGGTAATAAAATTCTTCTCCGATTTTAATTCGTTTAAGAATTTGATGGCCTTGTCAATGTATGTATCATCACCTACACTTTTAGCATAAAATGCCAAGAGAGGAGGTATTGTATTAATTAATAAAACCTTAATGGAAGAACCCCCAATTTTCTTTGATTTATCCTTACTTTCCACATCAAACTGAAAATGATTTTTCCAGTAGGCATGAGGGCTTACCTTAAAATCTTCTATGAGTTTTTCAGTATCTAAATCTAGCACAAAAGCACTAAATAAAGTGGGCAGTTGGCAAAGTAGCTGAGCCAATTGTGCTAACCTTACTGTAGGAAAATTGGCTGGACGGAGCCTGAGAAAGCGCCATTCATGCTTTTGCATAGTAGTGTCTACAACTGCTGAATGCTTATGTTGCAAAAACTGCCAATCAGTTATTAACTTATTGGGATAATCATCTGCATAGGGCTGGTCTAGAAAGCCAGCTGCTCCAAATAAAGCAGCCTCCACCAAAGCTGGATGGTGTTTAATCTTTTTCACAAAAGCATATGGCAGAACAGTAGCTAGTCTTTCAAAGGGGTGTTGATTTACCTTAAAACCCATTGCTGAAAGTAGCATAAAATAACTAATTTCCTCCCAGTCGTACTTAACTGTTTCAAAATGCTTTCTTGCCTTTTCTGATTTATCAAATAGCCGTTCTACTAAAACCCTTTCCCGCATCTCTGATTTATACATTTCATCTACCAAAGGCCAGTGAGGTGTACAAGCTATTTCTTCTGGTGCATTCACTAATCTTTTATAAGAATGCACGAGCTCCAAATCCACTCTATTTTTTAATTCGATAGTAGGAATAGCTGTCCCGTCCGGATGTAATATTTTCTCATCAGCTTTCCACACTACATGCAATATTACGCCTTCGTAGTTCGGATCTCTTTGATGCTTATGCCTGTTCCAGTCGGAAGCCTTTATATGTATTTCTACCGCACCTGCCCATTCCACCTCTCCTATTTTTATTTTCGCTTGTTGGAAATCAGGGCCTGCATTGTTGTGCGACATTCCGGTTTTAATTACTTGAACAGGAATATTCTCAACAGTTTTTAAATCTGATGAATTAAATTTTTGATATCGCCATATATAATGTAAAAATTCTTCTCGCATTAAAATTCAAATTACTAAATTCTATCAGAAATGAAAGTACAGTAATCAAACCTATACCTTCTCAACTGCAGAATTTACCCTCTGAAATCAGCAACTAAATCCACCAGCATTTCCATTTGTTCCTTTGAATGAGTGGGAAAATTAGCTATACGGATGTGCTCAGGTTTGTATTTACCATATCCCGTCCCTACTTGAATATGTTTTTCTTTAAGCAGGTTAATCAAAAGCATATTTTCAAAATCAGTTTTAATTACTTTAACAGTTTTTGACCTATGGTCAGGGTTCATTACAAAATGGGAAAGCTGAGGATGATCTTCCACAACATTGTTTAGAATGGCCGATTTATAATCAATTTCCCTTCTGATAGCAGTAATTCCCTTCGTATTCATGTCTTCTGCTACCTTGGCTAAAGTATATATTCCTAATATATTGGGAGTTTCAATGGTTTGATACACCGAGGCTTTCTCCACCATTTCAGGCAGCTGGTGGTAAGAACCAATAACCAGACCTTCTTTTAACAATTTTTCTGCTTTTGCTACACAGGTATTGTTTACCAACCAAACCCCTAAGCCTGCTGGCAGACCAAAAGCCTTCTGGACAGAAAAATACAGTGTATCGATTTTAGAAAAATCTACCGGAACTACAGGTACCGCTGAAACACCGTCAACCGCTATTAACTTTGCTGGATATTTCGCCTTGATTTCATCAATTAACGACAAAGGAAAGGCAGCTCCAGTCCCTGATTCATTTAGGCAAATTGTTATAATTTCTGCCTCATCGGGTACATTAATCTCTGCCAAAGTTGGTATATGTCCATCCTCCAGAATTAAATCGAATGTTTTTTTATGTAGTTGAGTGGCTACTTTTTCAAACCTGGCAGCAAAGGGTCCATTACTAATATGGTAACTGGCAGATCTTACGCAACTCTGAATAATTCTTTCCCAAGCTTCATTGGCTGATGAGGTAATGAGCACGTGAAAATCATCAGGAACTGACATCAATTCCCGTAAGTTTTCTGCACAGGCTTTATAAATATCTTTGAATTGTTGACCACGGTGCGAGGTGCTAACCACTCCGGTTCTTAAGGCATTTTTTATGTGTTCTTCGGCTGTAAAATAAAGAGCGGTTGGGCCAGGGGTAAAATAGATATCAGGCATGGGCAGCAGCAGTTAATACTTTAGTTTTTTTACGATAGTCTTTTAAGGTTATACCAAAGAAAAGTGTCATAGGAATAACGGTACTGATGGCACAAAACAGGTACATTTGCGAAAGAGAGAAAATTTCAGCGATATTTCCAAGTAAAAAAGCACCAATTCCTATGCCTAAGTCAATCGAACTGAAAAAAGTACTTGTAGCCACCCCTCTTTTATGAGGTTTCACCATATTAATAACCATAGTTTGTAATGTTGGCATTACTATACCATTACCTAATCCTAAAATAAAAGCGGCCACGAGGAAGCCCGGCTCTGCCTGACTTTGCGATAGTAAAGCCAGACCTATAATAGTACCGGTAAAACTTAAACCCATTACAAAACCAGGGCCGCTTTTATCCATCATTTTACCTGTTAGTGGTCGGATAATACTTACGCCCGCTGCATAAATTAAGAAAAAGTACCCAGTACTTTCTATCTGTAACTCTTTAGCAAATAATGTGATAAATGACATCACTCCTGCAAATGGCAATGCCAAAAGAAGCATTACCATCGCTACTTTTAGTACCTTCGGCTCAAAAACATTAGCCCATTCCAATTTATTACTCCTGTTGCTAATTTTAGGTTGATCTACTTTATAGGACATAGCTACAGCTATAAGACATATTACTCCTGCTGTAATAAAAAGAAATTGATAACTACCACTTTGCCTCAAAATCTCAAGTCCGATTAAGGGACCAATGGCCATACTTAGCGTCATGGACAAACCAAAAATTCCTATGCCTTCTCCTCTCCTTCCTTCAGGTACAATATCAGAGGTAATAGTACCTCCACCTGTAGTTACTACGCCCCAAACGCCTCCATTAAGCAGTCTGAGGAATAAAAGAAATGCGAAAGAAGTTGCTAATCCGTAGGACACCATTACAACGGCATAGAGGAGCATAGAAATCAGAAAAAGATTTCTTCTTCCGTATTTATCAAACAAATAGCCACTAAAAGGCCTTACGAACAAGGCTGAAAGCGCATAAATACCAATGATATACCCTACCTTATCTTTATCTTCACCTAAAACATCCGTAACAAAAGTGGGAAGCGTGGGCAAAAGAAAATAAAAAGAAACAGCCATAATTAAGTAGCTGAAACAGTGCAATAGGAAATCACGGGAGTAAAGTGGAGCTTTTTGCATTATATTTAAATTGTGCAAAATTAACCTATTAATTTAACTTATGTTACTACATTGAATTAATTATTCATTATGTACTTTTTGTTGTTTGACTTTATGATCAGATAAGAAATATGTAGGCTATTTTAGTAGATCCTTCAAAATATCCTTAGCGTCTTCCACCTCTACCTCATGGTACAAATTGTCACTACTGACCAAGTTGGGCCCTGATTTGCAGTAATCCATACATTTAGTTTTAACAAGCTTCACTTTTCTTTTGTAGCCTTTTGATTTTACAAAATCTTTCAATTCTGAGACTAGAGATTCGCTTCCTCTCTTCTTACAACTTTTGGAGTTGCATATAAAAATGTATTTATGCGCATGCTTTGAATGCATATTATAGCGTACTAGGTTAACTGAATACCCTTTTAACCGAAATTTATCCTAATAAGTTGAGTTCAGACACCCTATTGATGAGCTCAATTGAGTTTTTCACTTCTAATTTTTGCATCAGATTAGCTCTGTGGGTATCTACCGTTCTGTTACTAATATGCAAGGTATCGGCTATTTGCAAACTAGAATAGCCCTTCATTATCAATTTAATTATTTCTAATTCCCGCTTTGTAATTGTGACTTTTTCTTGTGTCAGAATTTTCTTTTTTTGCTTTAAGTTGTTGATGTAATTATTCACCATTACTTCTCTCACTTCCTTGCTATAAAAATTTTGTCCCTCCATCACTTTTTTTACGCCCTCAAGTAGCTCTTCTTTAGCCGCACCTTTATGAATATATCCATGAACGCCAGTTTCCATACAGGTATTGATGTACTTTTCATCAAGGTACATACTTAGCATTATAATTTTAGGAACATAACCATTCTTTAAAATCTCTGTTGCAGCTTCAATGCCATTTTTCTCCGGCATAGAAATATCCATTAATAGTAAATCAGGTTTGATTTTCTGACACATTTCAATCGCTACCAAACCATTTGTGGCTTCCCCAACTACAGTAATCCCTTTATCGGATTCTAAAAACATTTTTATACCATCTCTCATTAAATGATGGTCATCAGCTAGTAAGACTTTAAGCATAATCTTTTTTTTCTCTCAAATGGATGATGATACTTGTGCCATATTCCCTATCAGAGCTCAGATCCATTTCACCCTGCATGGCATTTACTCTATCTCTTATATTCACCAAACCATGGCTCTGCGCCTTGGAATGTTCCTTTTGTATTTTACTTAAATCAAATCCCACCCCGTCATCTTCAATAGTAATTTGCACATCGGCATTATCTTTATAAATCTGTAAAGATATTTTGCTCGCTTTTGCATGTTTCAAACTATTATTGAAAGCCTCCTGCACTATCCTGTAAATATTTATTTTGTGTGTTTCCAATTCCTTAGATTTCAAATTAGAATTAAAATTAACATCAATTCCAAACCCCTTAAATACCGCACATAATTGTATCAAGCAACTTTGCAGGTCAAAATCTCTTAACTTTGAAGGCATTAAGTCATTAGATATTTTCTTAGTTTCCTCAATTGTCTGGTTCAATAAGTTATTAATCTCCTCGTAAAGTACATCCTTACTTTCTAAGGAACCCATCTTCATTTTAATAACATTCAGCAACTGTCCAATTCCATCATGTAAATCTCTGCTAATTCTAGCACGTTCATTTTCAACACCTTCCAATTGTGCTGCTAGCTTCTGTTGCTCTCTCAATTTATTGTTCTTAAATCTTTCCAAGTCTAAGCTGGCATCAGCAAACATAATTAAATATTGGTCTTCCTCTTCTTTAAAAAAATCTGCAGTGGTTACATAAATATTATTGATAGGGTGTTTCCTTCCCCCAAAATTAATATTCAGAATAAAGTTATTAGCGATATTTTCTGAATTTAGCATTTTAAGTTCACTTACTGTTACTAAGTCATCATTTAAATTACTAATATATATATCAGTCCCTACAACGTAATCAGTCAAAATATCAGATGGTATATTTAATAAGTTACCCACAAAATTATTTACATACTTTATTCTAAATTGAAAATCAACCACCACTACCCCACTTTCCATTTCACTTAAGATAGTAGAAAGTAAGTCCTGTGAAGTCTGATTGGCTAGTTCAAATTTATGCTTGAACAGTGTGAGTTCCACATTTGCCAATAATTCCATTTCTGCAAATGGCTTTGACATGAAACTATAGGGAAATGTAATTTTAGCCCTATTGATCGTACTGCTGTCATTTAAGCCAGTCAAATATATGACAGGAATATTTTTTATTTTATTAATTTCAATAGAGGTTTCTATTCCATCATAAAAGCCTTCCAGCATAACATCCATTAGAATTATACCTGGAGTTTCCGATTTCACAAAGTCTATGGCTTCCAGTCCGGTGGTAAGTAAGCCTAGAATCTCATAGTTAGCTTTCCGTAGAACACTTTGTATGTGCATACCCACTATAGGATCATCCTCAACAATTAATACTTTATTGGATTGCATATTTATAAAACTGAAAGGCGGCAATCAATTACATACCACCACTACATTCACTCTGAATTATCAGTAACAATTTTATAAAATAATAACGAAGAAACAAATTGCAAATAACTAGACTTAGTGATGGCCTCTCTTAAAAAAATTTCATTAAGTATATTGATACATAATCATATAAACAAACTTCTAGGTAAAAATACTTACCCTTAAGCTCTGTATAATCTACTACAAAAAAATACAGAATTTTATGGATTGATTACAATTTATCGACCCGTTACCTTTATGCCATCATAAAAAAATAAAGAATGTCATGGTAAAAGCAGCCACTAAATTAGAAGAAAACATTGTTGGAACAGAAAAAAACAATGGGCAAAATGGTACTGGAAAAGATATGGAAAATCATATAAATGCAGTTAATAATGCATTTGCTTCCATTGTATTTGATAACAAGGGATTTATCCTTGATGCCAACAGCAAATTTTTAAATGCTGTAGGTTATAGACTTAAAGAAATAAAAGGAAATCATCACAGTATTTTTGTGGACCCTGGCTATGCCAAAACTGATGACTACAAAAGATTTTGGAAAGCTTTAGCGATGGGCGATCTTCAGTCTGGCGAATTTTTAAGATATGACAAAGATGGTGACGAATTGTGGTTACAAGCATCCTACACTCCAATTCCCGATGAAAAAGGAAATATCACTAAGATTATAAAATATGCCACTAATGTAACTGAGAACAAAAAAATTGAACTGGATGCTATTGAGACTGCAAAGAAATTCCAAGAAATGGAAGTTGAGTTGGAAACCCGTATGG
This sequence comes from uncultured Cytophagales bacterium, assembly GCA_963803685.1. Lineage (GTDB taxonomy): Bacteria > Bacteroidota > Bacteroidia > Cytophagales > Cyclobacteriaceae > Marivirga. The sequence continues at coordinate 2,402,753 of CAWDNW010000001.1, read as the reverse complement.
ACCAAATCAATGTAGCTTGCCTTGTATCCGAATCTGATTTGAAGGGGAATATTCTTTATGTAAACGACAAATTACTGGAAGTTACTGGCTACACACGAGAAGAGTGTATTGGACAGCCACACAGCATGTTCCGCCATGCAGATAGCCCAAAAGAAGTTTTTAAAGACATGTGGGCTACAATAGGAAAAGGAAGAATCTTTAGAGCTGTAATCAAGAACAGGAAGAAAAATGGTGATCCATATTATGTTGATGCCATTATAGCTCCAGTGATGGGTCCCAATGGAAAACCTGCTAAATATATTGGTGTAAGATATGACATTACGGAGCAAAAGCTAAGAGAAGAGGAAATTGAAGCAGCTATGAAGGAGCAAGCCGGAGTTATTGAGGTAGTTCGTGCAATGGCAAATGGTGATTTGACTAAACGTGTTGATAGCAACTCCGAAGTAGCAGCCGAGGTAAATGAGGCTTTGAATATTTTAGATACAGTATTGAGTAGTATTAATAACAGCGCTGAATTTGTTTCTAATTCATCTGGGAATTTACTAAAAAGAAGTGAGGGGATTAAAAATAGCTCAAACGAAGTAGCTTCCGCAATTTCTCAAATGGCCAAAGGAGCCCAGGATCAGGCTTTAAGAACTGATGAATCATCTAAGCTGGTCGATGGTGTGATGAAGTCTTCAGTGGAAATGCAGGAAAAAGCGGATATAATTAAGAAAACTGCAGAGGATGGTCAAAAACGCTCTGAAGAAGGTCTGAAAATTATTAAAAACCTGGTTGCTAATATGACTGGTATTGACAGCTCAGCAGAAAAAACCTCGGCATCTATTGCCATACTTACTGAACGAGCTGAAGAAATTGGTAGAACACTGAAAGTTATTACAGATATAGCTGCACAAACAAACTTGTTGGCACTTAACGCTGCTATAGAAGCTGCTAGAGCAGGTGACGCAGGTCGTGGTTTTGCTGTGGTTGCAGAAGAAATTAGAAAGTTAGCCGAAGACAGCAGAAAATCAGCAGTAGATATTGAAAAAATTATTAGTGATGTTCAAAAAGACACTGTTTCGGCCGGAAAAGCCATCGAAAGCATGCAATCCAGTGTAAAAGAAGGGGGCAGCGCTACCAAGGATGCTGAAAATATTTTTGTAGAAATAGCCAACTCAAATGATATCACTTTCCAACACTCAAAAGAAATTCTCTCTTCATCTCTTGGTCAGAAGGAGTCGATTGACGCAGTGGTGAAAAATATAGAACAGATTGTAGTGGTAGCAGAGGAAACTGCGGCAGGAACCCAACAAATAGCAAGTTCATCTCAGGAGCTTAACTCTGGTATGATGGAAATCACAGACGCCAGCAACCAGTTGAGCAAAATTGCGGAAGACTTAAAAGCAAGTATCGAAAAATTCACTTTAACTCAAGCTTAATCTGATGGAAGCTGTAAAAGAAAAAAATCAAAAATTGGACAATGGTCAGAAATCTCAGCTGATCGTTTTCCGATTGGGTGACGAAGAATACGGTTTGCAGATTGGACAAATTAAGGAGGTAGTACCAACCCCACATATCACGCGATTGCCCCAAACTCCCAGCTACGTAAAGGGAGTTGCAAATATCAGAGGTAATGTTATCGCAGTGGTAGATTTGGAAGAGAAATTTGGTCTGACACGCGAAACAGGGCAGGTTCAAAAAGGAAACTACACTCTTGTTATAGAAAGCAACGAAATAAAAATGGGTGTTTTAGTGCGTGAATTACCCAATACATTAAATGTTACTCAATCTCAAATAGAAGACTCGGGAAATATTATTCAGGATGGCACCTCAGAGCAATCTTATATTAAAGGAATTGTGAAACTGGATGACCGTTTAATTATTATGCTGGATGTATTTAAAACAATCAGCGAAAACGAATTGAGTGGTGTATTTAAACATAATAAAAGTAATGAGAATGCTTGAACATGCTCTTAATTTGGGGGATTTCATAGTTACTAAAGATATGGCCAGTATTGCCTGTTATGGCCTTGGTTCTTGCGTGGGGTTATTTCTCTACGATAGAATCAATAAAATTTCAGCTGGTGCACATGTCGTTTTAGCAGATGATTTAGAAAAGCACACGACTTACAATGCTAAAACTGCATTCGAAAAACTGATTGAAGAAATTGAGAAAATTGGTGGTAACAAAAATGCTTTGAGGGCTAAAATTGTAGGTGGAGCTAATCTCTTTAATTCAGGCTTCAACACAGGTCAAAAAAATGTGGACACATTAATAAAACTCATCCGTGATAATAAAATATATATGGCTGGGCAAGACGTTGGTGGTTCGAAGAGCCGAACAGCAAGGTTTAATACAATCAATGGAGACTTACTGGTTACTTCACAAAACAAAAAATACGAAATTTAAAAATTAAAATAATGGGAAAGAAAGTTTTAATCGTAGACGATTCGCTCTATATGCGAACACTTATTAAAGATGCCCTTGAAGAGGGAGGCTATGAAATTGTGGGACAGGCTGCCAATGGCGAAGAAGCTATAGACCTGGCATTTGAACTCCAGCCGGATATTATCACATTGGATAATATTCTACCTGACATGATTGGCACTGACATATTAAAAGTATATAAAGATGAAGGACTTCCTTCAAAAGTCTATATGATCAGCGCAGTAGGCCAGGACACAGTAATTAAAGAAGGGCTAAGCCTGGGTGCCGAAGATTACATTGTAAAGCCATTTACCTCTGAGCAATTAATTCATGCATTAGCAAAGGCCTGATGAGCACAACTAATAAAATATCAGTTTTGGTGGTGGAAGATTCTGCCCTCATGCGCATTTTACTTGCCGATATAATTAATGCTGATAAGGGCATAGAATTGATCGGGACTGCCAAAAATGGACTTGAGGGAGTGGTAAAAGCCCAAAAACTGCATCCGGATGTGATAATTTCTGACATGATAATGCCTGATTATGATGGCCTTTATCTTGTAAAGAAAATAATGAATGAAAACCCAACTCCGATTATTTTATTAAGTGCACTCGAAAAAAATAATGAATTAGTTTTTGAAGCCTTACAGCATGGGGCCTTTGATTTTTTGGATAAACCTAAGGAGGATATTACAAAATCAATTAAAGCCAAAAACTATCCGCTGACGGATTTAGTAAAAGTCGCTGCCAAATCCAATATAAAAAATCTCAAAGTAAAGGAAAACACTAATCAACATGCTTTCCATGGCAATCTAAATTATGAATTAATAGTAATTGGTGCCTCCACCGGAGGGCCTGGCGCTATTGAAAATCTCATTTTGCAATTGCCTAATAACCTTATTTTACCTATAATAATAGCCCAGCATATGCCTGAAAGCTTTATTCAATCTTTCGCTAAAAGGCTCAATTTACTTACAGAATTACAGGTAAAAGTGGCTGAATCTGGTGAAGAATTAAAACCTGGCTTCATTTACCTGGCTCCAGGTACTGCAAATCTGGAACTGAGGAAGAATCCACACAGTGATGGTGTTGTGACACATTTCACTAAAAAGCAATACGCAGAATTCAATTTCCCCTCAATTGATTGCGTGATGGAATCAGCCTCTAAAATCTACAGCAATAAAATGATTGGGGTAGTACTCACAGGCATGGGAAAAGATGGTTCAACTGGGTTAAAAAAGGTAAAAGAAAAGGGAGGTATCACCATTGCCCAAGATGAAAACACCTCCGTAGTATATGGAATGCCTAAAAATGCATTTGAAACTGGCGCAACAGATACATTAGTGCCGATTGATCAAATGGGTGGCTATTTAGTAAGTTGTTTATAGAATATTTTAGCAATGTCGAACAAAGAAAAAGAATATAAGGATCTGTTTATTTCGGAAGCTTCACAAATGGTGGGCGACTTAGAAAATTTCCTTACAAAACTGGAGAAAACTCCTTCTGATACGAAAACCATTGATAGCATCTTTAGGGTAACACATACCCTTAAAGGAAATGCAGCAGGCATGGGCTATGAGGTGATTTCTAAATTCGCTCATGCATTGGAAGATTTGTTTTCAGAAATTAAAAATAAGACAATTCCATTAGAAGCCGATATCTTCAATTCCCTGTTTAAGGCTACGGATATATTAACTGAATTAGTAAATGCGCTCTCAGATGAAACTATTAAGGTGAAGTATCGGGGGATTCAGCGCAAATTGGAAGTACTTGTAGAAAACAACAAAAAATCCGATACAGATAAGAAATCGCAGAGAACTAAAGTAAAATCAACTACTCCAGTTAAAAAGAAATCAGTCAAACCTTCCACTAAGACTAAAACGCAAGCTGCCAAAGTACCCACTGATAACAATTTAGAGAAACTACAATCTGAATTGGATAGCCATCATCAGGAAAATAAAAAGGTGCAGGTTATTCAGGAACCTGAGCACGAAGAGAACCCGCAAATGATCCAGGCTTCGGAGACTGACCCAAAAAAGATTAGCTTTTCTGACATGGTGCAGGTTCCGGTTCAAAAACTGGATAACTTATTGAATTTAGTGGGCGAACTCATTATAGAAAGAGATCGTTTAATTACCACTCACGAGGGCAACGTATCACGCAATGAATTCAACCGACTTCGCAGAGTCACTTCCGATCTGCAATATTCCGTAATGGATGTGAGGTTGGTTCAGGTAGGTTTTTTATTCAACAAATTTCATAGAGTTGTCAGGGACGCTGCATCCACAGAGAATAAACAGGTAGATTTAATAGTTGAAGGAAGTGAAACGGAGATTGATCGTAATATCTTACAAATTATTTCCGATTCATTAATACACCTTATTCGCAATGCAATTGGCCATGGACTGGAGAAAGAAAATGATAGAATTGCCCAAAGCAAAAATGGAATTGGAAAACTTACTTTATCTGCCAGAAATGAAAGCGAAGGGGTAATTATTGATATTAAAGATGACGGAAAAGGCATTGATGTGGATCGCATTAAAGCTAAAATTATCCAAAAAGGATGGGTAGATGCAGCAGCAGCAGAGAAAATTTCAAAAGAAGATATTATTTCTTTCATTTTTGAACCTGGATTTTCCACAAATGATACTGTTAATAGCATATCTGGCAGAGGAGTAGGTATGGATGTGGTGAAGAAGGCCATAGACTCTGTAGGAGGTAATATCAAAGTTACCACTGAAGCAGGTAAAGGTTCTGTATTTACTTTAATTTTACCATCTTCTATGGCAGTAAAAGCCACTTTACTTTTTGAAGTAGGTCATACGCAATATGCAGTTCCGCTAGCTTATACTGATGCTGTTCTATCTCTTGACAGAAAGCAAATTCATAAAATACAAAATCGTTTAATGATTAATCATCAGGGAAAAACCATTGAAACCATTTTCCTTCGTAATCTATTTTTTCCTGAAATGGATTTAAAAAATGCAATTAATGAACAACCAACTGGCAAATGGAGTATCATTTTAGTACATTACAATGGTAGAAAAATAGGTTTAATCGTGGATAAATTGCTCCAGCAAAAGGAAATTGTAGAAAAGCCTCTCAAAAAGCCAGTAGATTTTGTGCGATTCATTAGTGGAGTTACTATTCTGGGGAATGGTAAAGTTTGCCTTGTCATTAATATTCCTCAAGTTATCCAAAAATTATTTAATCATTCACTTACAGTAAATACTACCGCAGTAGCTTAACATTATGAAAATCAGTAAAGAACTTAAAGCCCTATCAAAGGATATATTTTTAAAAGGTTATGAAAAAGCCAGTAAGTCTTTTTCCAATTTATCTGGTGATGATGTAACTGTGAAAAATTTCGAATTACATTTCGGAGAGGCTCCAGATCTATTATATAAAATAGTGAAAACACGGAATCCTACAGTCCTTATTACAGATATTATTGGTGAAGCCAAAGGAAAAAGTTATCTGGTTTTTAATGAGACGGACTCTAAAGCCATACCTGAAATACTTATCAAAAAGATGAAGAGTTTAGAAACTAACCCGGACTTTGGAGAAATTATACTAAAGGAGGTGGATAATATGGTTTCTGCTTCAGTAATCACTGAACTGTCCAATCAATTAGATTTAAAAATATATGGGGACGTGCCTAAATATTTTTCTCCAGAAATTGTAAATAAAGATTGGCTATTGGAAGAGATGGAAAATAATCATGAGATGTTTGCTATACTTTCTTCAGCAAATTTTTCCTTCCAGGGCAACTATAAAATAAGCCCGTATTTTATCTGGATTTTAGACAAGAATTTCTATAAAAGCTTAAGCGAAAAAAGACTAAAATATGCGAATTGATCTATACCACCGCTTTCTAATTGCAGGATTTATAGGGATATGTAGTGCCATTTTAGCAAATTTCATTCTCACATTACTTTTTAAAGAATTAAATCCCATTTATTATCTAAGTTTTTACGGAGGATCATTAATCTTCCTTTTAATAATGGTGGTAAATTATAGAAGAGAACGAAAAGGAATTAATCAAATATCAGGTTTAGCCAAAAATTTAGAAACGAAGGACGAAACTTTTTCATACATTTCCTCTAACCAGTGGACAAAGAATTTCTACAGGGATATTTCAGCAAATAGAAGCAAAATAAAAGCCGCCACAGAATGGATTAATACAATTGCTAAAGGGGAACATTTGGAAATTGATCAGGAAGAGTCAAATCATTTATCGGAGGCTATCAAGAATTTACAAACTGAATTAATCAAGTTCAGAACAAAAGAAGAAAAACGCACCTGGCAGGCTGAAGGACTGGCCAAATTCAGCGAGTTGCTAAGAACTTACAATAATAATATGAAAGACTTCGGTTTTCATATTATTAGTGAAACAGTAAAGTATATAGGAGGTAATCAGGGCGCTATATTCTTGGTAGTTGAAGAAAATCAGCAGGAATTTCTGGATATGTTTGGCTGCTATGCCTATGAAAGAAGAAAGCAGATTAATAAACGGATAGAAAAAGGTCAAGGCTTAGTGGGGCAATGTCTCCAGGAGAAAGACCTGATTTATATCACCGATGTACCCGAGCAATACGTAAAAATAACTTCTGGTCTGGGACATTCATTGCCACGTCATATTCTTATTTTACCACTCTTAAACGATGAAAAAATGGTTGGAGCCATTGAGTTAGCTTCGTTTGAAGTTTTGGAGGAGTATCAAATTGAGTTTCTAAAAGATTTAGCCAAAAACATTGCCGCATCAATTTCCATCATTCAGGGAAATGAAAGCACTCAGCACCTGCTGGAAGATTCTCAAAAAATGGCCAATGAATTGCAAGCCAATGAAGAGGAAATGCGTCAGAATATGGAAGAAATGGAAGCCACTCAGGAGGAAATGGCAAGAAATCAGGCAGAATTAGATGGAGTATTTAATGCTATCAATAACACCCTACTAAAAGCAGAATTTTCCGTAGATGGTCAGTTCTTAAACCTTAATAAAAAATTTACCGAATTTCTACAGTGGGATAATGTTGATATTAAAAGCAAGAATCATAAGCATATCTGTACTGATCCTAAAAAGGTAGAAAAAATTTGGTCAACTGTATTATCAAGAGAGAATTTAATTCTGGAATATCCCATATTTAACTCCAGAAAAGAAAAAATTTGGATTGAGGCATCTTACTCCCCTGTGGTAGATGTAAATGGCAGAACCAGCAAAATCCTGCTTTTGGGAGAAGACATTACGCAGAAAGTGGCTAATGAAGAAGAGCAAAAAAGACTGTCTCTAGTTGCTGACAACACAGACAATTCAGTAATTATCACTGATTCTGAAGGCTTGATCGAATACGTCAACACGGGCTTCGAAAAAATGACAGGTTATACCCTGGCAGAAATCAAAGGCATGAAACCAGGTGAATTTTTACAGGGACCTGAAACTAATCAGGATACCAAAAGAAAAATCAGCCAGCTATTGAAGGAGGAGCAGCCTATATATGAAGAGATACTAAATTACAGTAAAGCTGGAGATACTTACTGGGTCTCTTTAGCCATAAATCCTGTGAGAAACGAAAGCGGCCAACTGAGTAATTACATTGCTGTGCAAGCGGATATCACACAAACTAAAAAGTCTGCCCTTGATGCTAAGTATAAACTAGAAGCAATAAGCAGATCAAATGCTGTAATCGAATTTGATACCAGTGGTGTTATACTTGAAGCAAACGATAATTACTTAAACATTTTTGGATACTCCAAAGAAGAGCTAGTTGGCCAGTCACATGAAATCCTTGTAAGTTCTACAGTAAAGAAAGGCGAGGAGTACCTTAAATTATGGAAAGATCTTTCGGAAGGTCAATTTAAAGCAGGTGAATTTAACCGAATTACAAAATCGGGAGAAAAAATCATTTTAAAGGGAGTATTTAATCCAATTTTTGACATCAACGGGAAGACTATAAAAATTGTGCAGTTTGTGACTGATATTACCCAGGAAAAATTGCTGGAAAAAGAAAACAAGAAGCATCAGACTGATTTATTAAATCATATGGAGGCCATTAATAAAACTATTGGCTCACTTGAATTTGATAAAGAAGGAAAAATAATCACAGCGAATGAAATTTATCTTAGTATTACAGGCTTTAAATTAGAAGATATTGTAGGAAAGTCATATTTCGATCTTTTACCTGAACATGACAGATTTAAGCCACAGTACCAGCTAATGTGGGAAAGTCTGCAACACGGTAAGTTCTTTTCAGGGGAATTTAAACAGGTAGATAAACAAGGTCATGAAGTATGGCTTTCAGGTACAATTAACCCTATCTATAACGATGAAAATGAATTGAAAAAGGTACTGATGTTGGCGCAGTTCACCACTCAATCAAAACAGAAATTAAACGAATTAAGCGGGTCTGTTACCGCCATGAAAGGTGTTATACCAATTTTAGAATTGAATATAGATTTCACTTTAAAAAATGCTAATCCTTTGTTTTTTGAAACGTCAGGTTATAGTAGAATGACGCTCAAGAACATTTCTTTCAGTGAGCATTTCAAGCTGCAGAATGATATAAGCACAAAAGCAATTATAAAAGATTTAAGAAACGGAAAACGAATTGAAACACCGTTAGAATTTAAAACACAATCAGGAAATTGGATCAAATCAAATGTAAGTTTAGCAGGAGTCCAAAATCTTGATCTGGAATTAGATAAGATCATCATTCTTTTCACGGGCCTGATGGAACGCCAAATTAATCAAAAAAATGCAAACGGATAGTGAATTTGCCCCTACCATTGATATAACAAACGAAGAGATGCGTTCTATTCAAGATGCAATCATGAAAAGATATGGCATCGATTTTTACAATTATGAGCCAAAATCTTTTAAACGCAGAATACAGCGTATTTATCGCAAGTTCGGTTTTCAATCCAGTTTCGATTTATGGACTCGTACTTTAAAAGACAAGGATTTTGTTCACGATTTTATTAATGAAGTCTCAGTAGGGTTAACTTCTTTATTCCGGGACCCTGAGTTTTGGTGTGCATTCAAAAACCTATGTAAATCGCAGTATGTTAAAACCTTTCCTCTTAATGTCTGGCATGCAGGCTGTTCTTCAGGTGAAGAAATCTACACCACTGCCATTGTGTGGGATCAATTAGGGTATTCCAGACGAGTTAAAAGCATTGCAACTGATATTTCTTCAAATGCATTGGAACAGGCACAAAGCGGTAAAATATTACGTGCTAAACTGCCGGAATACGAAAGAAATTTAAAAAAATACAACTCCAAAACACTATTGAATCAGTATTTCAATGAAAATGAAAGCGAAGTGATTTTTAAGTCTGAATATATGAGGCATGTAACATTTCGCAATTCAAATTTAATTATGGATGACTACGGGCATAATCAGTATGAAATCATTTTCTGCAGAAATGTATTGATTTATTTTGATGGGCCTGCAAAAACTAAAGTAATTGATAAAATTTACCAGGCATTGAAGCCCGGAGGTTTTTTAATTGTTGGCTTTTTAGATTCAATGCTAAGTTATTTGGAGGAAAGTAAGTTTGAATATTATGATCTATCGCATAGGATTTTTAGGAAGATTTAAAGGTTCCAAATTATACTCTGAAAAACAGATTACTTTTTATAGAAAAGACATACTTGCCTTCATTTCTTCTGTGTAAATCTCCAAACGTTTACATTTCCCGCAAAACCTGAAATTCTTCTCAATAAATTTCCTAATTTTGAGGTTATGGGAATACGTTCAGTCTTAAGTAAACCTTTAGCAGCATATATTGTAGGCCAGCAAAATAAATGGGCCGCAAATCCTGCTATATCGCAACTTAAAATATTTAAAAAGCTCATTACACTAGCTAAGGATACCGCATTTGGCAAAGACCATGGCTTTGCAGACATCAACAATTATGCGGATTTTAAAAGGCAGGTTCCCATTAGAGATTATGAAGAGCTAAAGCCATATATCGATAAAATTTTATTAGGAGAGAAAGACGTGCTTTGGCCAGGTAAGCCAGCCTATTTTGCTAAAACAAGCGGTACCACATCAGGCACCAAATATATCCCTATCACGAATGAATCAATACCAAACCATATAAACAGTGCCAAAAATGCTATATTAAGTTATGTGCATGAAACAGGTAAAAGCAAATTTTTAGATGGTAAACTTATTTTTCTATCCGGAGCTCCCACCCTGGAAAAGAAAGCGGGTATCAACACTGGTAGACTATCTGGAATAGTAAACCATCATGTTCCAGGGTATTTGCGAACCAATCAGTTACCTTCTTATGACACTAATTGTATTGAAGACTGGGAAGAAAAACTAGAACGCATTATAGATGAAACCATTGATCAGGATATGTCTTTAATCTCTGGCATTCCGCCTTGGGTGCAAATGTATTTTGACAGAATACAAGCCAGAGTGGATAAGCCTATTAAGGATGTTTTCCCAAATTTCGAAATGTTCATATATGGCGGGGTAAATTTTGAGCCCTATAAAGCCAAATTATTTCAAAGCATCGGTAAAAAAATAGATTCGATTGAAACTTATCCGGCCTCAGAAGGATTTATTGCCTACCAGGATAGCCAAAGAGCTGAAGGTTTATTGCTATTGTTAAATAGCGGCATATTTTATGAATTTATTCCCGCTGATGAGTATTTTGATAATAACCCTACTAGATTAATGATAGATGAGGTAGAGTTAAATAAAAACTATGCCCTAATTATTAACAGTAACGCTGGTCTATGGGGTTACTCTATTGGCGATACTGTGAAATTTGTGTCTAAGCAGCCTTACAGAATTGTAGTTTCCGGACGGATTAAGCATTTTATTTCTGCTTTTGGGGAGCATGTGATTGGTGATGAAGTGGAAAAAGCCATGAAACAGACACTTACCAAATTTGAAGGCGTGAAAATTACAGAGTACACCGTTGCTCCTGAAGTAACGCCTCCAACGGGAGGTCTTCCGTACCATGAATGGTTTGTTGAGTTTGATCACGCACCAATAGACATGGCAGCCTTTGAGAAAGAATTAGATATGAACCTTCGGAAATTGAATTCTTATTATGATGACCTTTTAAAAGGAAACATTTTACGTACTTTAAAGATTAATAGCCTAAAAAACCAATCCTTTATTAACTACATGAGGTCTGAAGGTAAACTGGGAGGTCAAAATAAAGTACCTCGCTTGTCCAATGAAAGAAAAATAGCTGATGCTTTGAGTAGTTATATTAAAGGGTAATGTCTGAATTTTATCATAGAAATTCAGTCATGCTATTTGTTGTTTCTACCCTAAAAGCTTATGATTTGTCGGCTTCAAATTTTCCGATACTGGCTTCAGCGTTTATTAAATAAGACTTAAAAGTGACACATTTGCTCAGCTACTTAATTTATTTAAATAGAACATCCAAAATAGAATTGTGATACAAAAAAAAGCAATAGCCATTTTAGGCTCTACAGGATCTATAGGCACCCAGGCACTGGAAGTAATCAAATCTCATCCTGATAATTTTACAGTGGAGGTGCTTACTGCACAAAACAACGCGGATTTGTTAATTCAACAAGCGCAGGAGTTTAAACCCAATGTAGTAGTAATCGGTAATGAAAAGCTATACGATAAAGTTTTCGCTGCACTTGATCCGCAAAATATAAAAGTGTATAGTGGAGAAAAATCACTTGCACATGTAGTACAAATGGATACCATTGATCTGGTTTTGACTGCTTTGGTAGGTTATGCAGGTTTAATCCCCACCATAAAAGCTATTGAAAGCGGGAAACATATTGCGCTAGCCAATAAGGAGACGCTGGTGGTGGCTGGTGAATTAATCACCAGGCTTGCGGAAGAAAAAGGAGTACATATTCTTCCGGTAGACTCTGAGCATTCTGCGATCTTTCAATGTTTAGTTGGCGAATTTCACAACCCTGTAGAGAAAATAATCCTTACAGCTTCAGGCGGACCCTTTAGAGGAAAGGACAGGGCATTTTTACAATCCGTTACAAAAGCGCAGGCATTAAAACATCCCAATTGGGAAATGGGAGCTAAAATTACCATAGACTCTGCTTCTATGATGAATAAAGGTTTGGAGGTGATTGAAGCAAAATGGCTGTTTCATTTAAAACAGAATCAAATAGATGTGGTGGTACATCCTCAATCCATCATTCACAGTATGGTTCAATTTGAAGATAGCTCAATAAAGGCGCAGATGGGTCTGCCCGATATGCGCGTACCTATTATGTTTGCTTTGAGTTACCCCCATCGCTTAACATCGGATTTTAAGCGATTTAACTTTTTAGATTACCCCAACCTTACATTTGAGCAACCTGACAAAAAAACATTTCGTAACTTAGCCTTGGCTTACAAGAGTTTAGAAAGAGCAGGAAATGCGCCATGCATTTTGAATGCAGCAAATGAAGTGGTAGTTTCGGCCTTTCTTCAGGAGAAGGTTTCATTTTTAGGAATGTCCGATATTATCGCTGATTGCCTCGACAAACTTCCTTTTATTAATAATCCAAATTTAGAAGATTATATAAGTACAGATAAAGAAACTAGAATTAAAGCTTTAGAGTTAATACATTAATGGAAACAATTATCATGATCGCCCAACTACTATTGGGCTTATCAATTTTAGTAGGATTACACGAAGGTGGCCACATGCTGGCCGCAAAAGCATTCGGAATGAGAGTGGAGCAATTTTCAATTGGTTTCCCTCCAAAAATTTTCAAATTTAAGCATGGAGAAACAGAATACTCATTAGGTGCCATCCCACTTGGTGGTTTTGTGAAAATCACAGGGATGATAGATGAGTCCTTAGATACAAAATCGTTAAATGAAGAACCTGAGCCTTACGAGTTTCGGGCTAAGCCTGCATGGCAACGACTCATCGTAATGCTTGGCGGTATAATCGTGAATGTAATTACTGGTATAATCATCTTTGTCTTTCTTCAGTACGGCTACGGAGAAACCTATATGGCAAAAGATGTTGTGCTGGAAAACGGAATTTACGCTTATGAGTTAGGTGAAGAGGTAGGTTTTAAAACCGGTGACAAAGTCATCAACATTAACGGTAAAGATTATGACAAAGTATCTGATTTAACAAGTACTGATGTTTTACTTACTTCAGATAGCTATTACACAGTATTAAGAGATGGAAATGAGGTAATTGTTCCTGTTCCTGCTGATTTAATTGAAAAGTTATCTGACAGAAATAAAGCGGTGGACTTTATAGAGCCTCGATTCCCGTTTAAAGTAGGGACTATAACTCCTCAAAGTAATGCTGATATGGCCGGCTTGCAAGAAGGCGATCAAATCTTGAATGTTAACGGAAAATCCATCGCCTTTTTTCAGGAATTTGCTGAAGTACTTCAAAAGAATAAGAGTGAAGAAATTACATTACAAATTAGAAGACTTGAAAAAACTGAGCAGTTGACCGTACAGGTTGATGACGAAGGGAAAATAGGCTTTTTAGCAAATAATGATATAGTATTAGCTCATGAAGATTTTACGTTCGGTGAATCCGTATCATTAGGAACCAAAAAAGCCTTTAATGTAGTTTGGGTTAATATTCAAGCTTTTGGTAAAATTTTCAGAGGTGAAGTATCAGCTTCCAAATCGTTATCAGGACCTATCGGCATTGCACAGATTTTCGGTGGAGAGTGGATTTGGCTAAAATTCTGGACTATTACTGGTTTATTATCTATGGTATTAGCTTTTATGAATCTGTTACCAATTCCTGCTTTGGATGGTGGCCATGTGGTATTTATCACCTACGAAATGATTTCAGGTAGAAAACCCTCAGATAAATTCCTTGAAAATTCTCAAAAAGTGGGAATGGTATTACTATTGGGAATTATGGCATTTGCAATTTTTAATGATATCTGGAAAACATTTCCGTGGTTCTAGGAGCCAATTAAAAAATATAATTAAGAGAGTATTCATTACGGATATTCTCTTTTCTTTTTATAGCAGATTTACGATAATACAATTCGATGAAGCCCACAAAAATATTAACACTGATTGTAGCTTTTGCAGTAGTGATAATAGTTGTTTTTAGCCTGATACCCAATGCTGGGCCCCAGGAAACTGATAACTATACTGCAGAAGTAGAAAAGTACAGAAGAGAGAAGAATGAGTTCATGAGTAATCATGATGACTCTCCGTTCATTGCTCAAAAAATGCCTTTCGATAGTTTGAAATACTTCAAAATAGATGAATCCTTTAAGGTCCAAGCTTCAGTTGAAAATGTTCCAAACGGAGAATTACAAACATTAAAAACCAGCGAAGGTGAAGATCAGCAATTTAAAGAAGTAGCTATCCTCCACTTTGATTTAAAAAATACACACCAGGATTTGACCCTGCTGCAAAACACTAAATCAGAGCTCTATTTTTTAGCATTTTATGATGAAACCAGTGCCATCACTACCTATGGTTCAGGCCGCTACCTGGAAATTGATTTAGAACCAGGTCAAACTCGTATAGAATTAGATTTTAATTATGCCTATAATCCTTACTGTGCTTATACAACAGGTTATAGCTGTCCTGTCCCTCCACTTAGTAATCAAATGAATGTAGCCATTAATGCAGGAGAGAAAAATTACGATTAAGTTTAATTATCATTTCCAATACCAATCATTTCCTTAATTTTGTTTTTTAATGGGATTAGAAGAAGCTATTTATACAGTATTTTAATGTAATTTAGCTCAATTCATTTTACTATCAGACTATGTCGTTGTAGGTAGTACAACTTTAAGTACAGCCATAAATGGCACTTAAAAGTCATAGAGATTTATTTTAAATATCTCATTACACAGAAAACAAAATTAGTTAATCCACTTTTTCTGCAGAAATTGTGCTTTAATAACATATTATACAAAAATGAAAGTAGCGCTAAACTGGTTAAAAAAATACATTGAAATTAACGAAACTCCAGAACAACTGGCTGAAATACTCACAAACACTGGATTGGAAGTAGAAGGTTTTGAGGAAGTTGAAGCGATAAAAGGTGGCTTAAAAGGAGTAGTTATTGGAGAAATTTTAAGCTGCCAAGGTCACCCTAATGCTGATAAATTAAAAGTAACTACCGTAGATATTGGAAATTCATCTCCTGTACAGATTGTGTGTGGCGCACCCAATGTAGCGGCTGGCCAAAAAGTAATTGTAGCTACCGTTAATTCTACATTGTACCCTAATCCGGCTGAGCCTTTTAAAATTAAAAAATCTAAAATAAGAGGAGAAGAGTCATTAGGAATGATTTGCGCTGAAGACGAATTGGGACTAGGGAAAAGTCATGACGGCATTCTAGTTTTAGATACAAATTTACCAAATGGCACTGAAGCTGCTTCATACTTCAATTTGTCAACCGACACCACCTTTGAAATAGGACTTACGCCAAATCGAGCAGATGCAACCGGGCACATAGGTGTAGCGAGGGATATTAAAGCAGTTACAGGTAGAGAAATTACCTGGCCAAATATAGATTCATATAAGCCGGATAATAGTAATCTGCCTATACAAGTAAAAGTTGAAAATGAAAAAGATTGCCCTAGATATAGTGGCGTAAGTATTACCGGATTAAAAGTGCAACCTTCACCAGATTGGCTAAAAAATGCCTTATTGAGTATTGGTTTAGAGCCCATTAATAACGTAGTGGATGTTACCAATTTTGTATTATATGAAACAGGCCAGCCACTACACGCATTTGATGCAGCAAAAATAAAAGGAAATACTATTCTAGTAAAAAACCTGCAGGAAGGTACAGTCTTCAAAACCTTGGATGATAAAGAAAGGAAATTAGCCGGAACGGATTTAATGATTTGTGACGGTGAATCTAATCCGCTTTGTATAGCAGGTGTATTTGGAGGCAAAGAATCGGGGGTCATCGATGACACCACAAGCATTTTTTTAGAATCCGCTTACTTCTCAGCTGACAGCGTTAGAAAGACTTCTCAAAAGCATCAGCTTAAAACAGATGCATCATTTAGATACGAGAGAGGAACTGACCCTAACATTACTCTTTATGCTCTAAAAAGAGCAGCCTTATTAATCAAAGAGGTGGCGGGTGGCACTATTAGTAGCGACCTAGTTGATCAGTATCCCCTGGCCATCGCAGACCGACATGTTTTTTTAAAATACAGAAATATTCACAGGCTTATTGGTAAAACACTACCAGAGGATTTAATTCATCAAATTCTCAACAGACTTGATATAAAAACTATTGAGAAAAGAGATGATAGTTTTACAGCAGTTGTACCACCTTATCGAGTAGATGTAACACGTGAAGCTGATGTAATTGAAGAAATTGTTAGAATTTACGGCTTTAATAATATAGAGATTCCAGAAACGCTCTCAAGTAGCTTCCTGGCTAGTTTTCCGGAAGTGGATCCTGGTAAAATTAGAAAAGAAGCAGGCTTATTGCTGTCCTCCAGTGGGTATCAGGAAATAATGACTAATTCTTTAACGAAAGCAGAGTTTAGTAAGAAATTCGAATCCTATGATGAAGTAGAAAATGTGGAGATTCTTAATAAGTTGAGTGAGGAGCTTGGTGTAATGCGGCAGGACCTGTTATTCACCGGCCTTGATGTGCTGGCTCATAACATCAACAGGAAACAAAACGACCTAAAATTTTATGAGTTTGGAAAAATTTATAAAAAAAATAATTCCAAATATCAGGAAAAAATACGCCTTGGTTTGTATCTGACAGGGAAAAACGAATCTGAGAATTGGTTGAGAAAAAATGAGGCAATAAAATTTCATGACTTGTATTCGGCAGTTCTGAAAATTTTCAATAAATTTAGTGCGGAAAGTATTGAAAATGAAGAATTTCACAGTGACATCTTCGATTATGGCTTGAAGCTTAAAATCAAGCAAAAAACAGTTTGTACCCTTGGTAAATTAAGCAAAAATGTGCTGAAAACGAGCGGTTTAAAGCAAGATGTTTTTTATGCAGATTTTGATTGGGAGGCAGTTTTGAAGAAGGTAAATAACAATATTGCATTTAAACCTGTGAGTAAATTTCCTGAGGTAAAAAGAGATTTATCACTGGTTATTGACAAAGAAATTTCATACGAATCCATAAAAGCTGTCAGCTTTAAAGAAGCCGGTAGAATTTTAAGTAAGATTGATGTTTTTGATGTGTACGAAGGAGATAAAATTGATGCTTCTAAAAAAGCGTATGCTTTATCTTTTACATTGCAGGACGATACTAAAACATTAACGGATAAAATAATTGATAAAACAATGAGCAAACTAATGCAGGCGTTCGAAAAAGAAATTGGGGCTGTAATTAGAAAATAACAATGAATCAGGAAGGACTACATACTGAATTAAATGCCTTAGAACGTAAGGTTCAACTGCTTTTGAATGAATTTCAAAATACTAAGAATGAATTGAATATTTTAAAAGCAGAAAATCAGGATTTGAAGTCGGCCTTGAAACAGAAAGATGAACGGATTAAGGACTTTCAAAATCAAGATAAAATTAGTAAGATTGTAGGAAGTATTGGGAAGAGTGAGGAAGAGGCTTCAGAAATGAAGGGTAAAATTGACGAATATATTAAAGAAATTGATAAGTGTATTTTACATTTAACAAGATAGATAACCGGACGGTTTTATGAGGGAATTATCCATCAAAATTAAAATTGCTGACAGGGAATACCCTATGACTGTGAAAGCGGACGAAGAAGAACGCATTCGAAAAGCCGGTAAATTGATTAATGAACGATTGAAGTCGTACAGAGAAAGGTTTGGTATTGACGATAAGCAAGATTTGCTTTCAATGGTGGCATTTGACGCATTGATAGACAGGTTAAGTATAGAAGATAATAAACAAGGTGCTGACGAATCAGTTTTAAATAAAATTAAATCCATTAATCATTTAATAAGTCAATCAATTTAATCCCTTCCATTCAGGCATAATAACACTGCTTCCAGACAATATAAATGTATATATAAAATGGAAACGTTATTTATTATTATCGCAGGCATTGCGGGGCTTTTAATAGGCTTCTTTTTGAATAAAATTGCGCAGAAAAGCCTTTTAAATAAATTAGAAAGTGAAGCACAGGATAAGGCCACGTTGATCATTCGTGAGGCTGAAATTAGTGCTGAAAACACCAAGAAAGATAAAATGCTCGAAGCCAAAGAGCACTATCTAAAAAAGAAATCGGAGTTTGAAGAAGAAGTTAGCAGAAGAAAAAATCAGATAGCTGTTAATGAAAATAAGATCAAACAAAGAGAGCAAAACCTATCAAAAGATATTGAGCAGTTTAAGAGAAAAGAAGTAGAAACTGAAAAATTGCAGGAGAGTCTGACAGCTCAACTGGAAGTGATTGGTAAGAGAAAAGACGAGCTGGAAAAAATCAAGCAACAGCAAGTAAATATTTTAGAAAAAGCTGCCAACTTATCTGCTGACGATGCCAGGGGACAACTAATAGAGGCCCTAAAGGATGAAGCCGAAACAAAAGCTTCTTCGCTGATCAAGGATATCATGGAGGAAGCCAAGCTCTCAGCTACTAAAGAGGCGAAAAAGATTGTTATTTCTACCATCCAGAGAACTGCCACTGAACATGCTGTTGAAAATTGTGTCTCAGTTTTCAACATTGAAAGTGATGACATTAAAGGGAAAATTATTGGTAGGGAAGGTAGAAACATCCGTGCTTTAGAGGCTGCTACTGGTGTGGAGATTATTGTAGACGATACGCCTGAAGCCATCATTATTTCAGGTTTCGATCCGGTAAGGAGAGAAATTGCCCGATTGTCACTACACAGATTAGTGCAGGACGGAAGGATTCACCCAGCAAGAATTGAAGAAGTAGTGGCTAAAACCATGAAGAATATTGAGGAGGAAGTAGTGGAAATTGGTGAAAGAACAGTAATTGATCTTGGTATTCACGGTTTACACCCTGAATTGATCAGGATGGTTGGCCGTTTACGTTTCAGGTCATCTTACGGCCAGAACCTACTACAACATTCCAGAGAGGTTGCCAACATGTGTGCCACAATGGCCTCTGAGTTAGGCTTAAATGCTAAACTAGCTAAAAGAGCAGGCTTACTGCACGATATTGGCAAAGTTTGGCCGGATGAACCGGAACAGCCACATGCTATTCTGGGAATGGAGTTCGCTAAAAAATTCAAGGAGCATCCAGACGTTTTAAATGCCATAGGTGCTCACCATGATGAAATTGAAATGACATCCCTCATCTCTCCTATTGTGCAAG
This sequence comes from uncultured Cytophagales bacterium, assembly GCA_963803685.1. Taxonomy (GTDB): domain Bacteria; phylum Bacteroidota; class Bacteroidia; order Cytophagales; family Cyclobacteriaceae; genus Marivirga. The sequence goes on along the minus strand of CAWDNW010000001.1, from coordinate 2,383,130 downwards.
CCTGTGATGCTATTTCAGGTGCCAGACCAGGAGCAAGAAGAGAAATCATGGATAGTTACATCAAGCGTTTAAAAGACCTTGAAGAATTGGCTATGAATTTTGATGGTGTTAACAAGTGCTATGCTATTCAGGCAGGACGTGAGCTTAGAGTAATGGTAGATGCGGAGAACGTTTCCGATAGCAAAGCCGGGCAATTGTCTTTTGATATATCACAAAAAATAGAAAAAGATATGCAGTATCCGGGACAGATTAAAGTGACTGTTATCAGGGAAATGAGATCAGTGTCTTTTGCTAAATAATTAATTTTATCGTAAGATTAGGAAGGCTGCAGTTTGCAGCCTTTTTTATTTACCCAATTCACAGGAACATTACATTCTTCACTATTAAAATACTCCTTAATTAGCTACAAACCCTCTGGTTTTTCATTATTTTTGTCTCTTATGAAGTGTTCTATTTATTTATCCTTTCTTTTTCTAATTGTTATAGGGCTGCAGAGCTGCAATCAAGCCACTGAAGAAGGCGGTAATGATCAAAAAGCCCAACAAATAATTGAGTACAGCGAAAAGTTGAGCATAGAAAAGTCTGAAAATTATACACGAATTGAAGTGAATCATAGTAATGCTGCTGATGATCAATTCACCTATATCCTTTACCCGAAAGATAAAAGTAAACCTGATTTAAAAGCAGACGCTTATGTAACTACTCCCATTGACAATATCATTTGTTTCAGTACCAGCCATTTACCTGCTATCACTGCAATTAACCTAAGCTCTCATTTAATTGGTTTCCCTGATACAAAATGGATTTACGATATTGAACTGCAATCGCTGGTGGCGAATGGCTCACTGGCTGATATAGGTCAGAAAAATGGTATAAATATTGAAAAAACATTGACGATCAGCCCTGATCTAGTCATGGCTTATAGTAAAGGTAGTGCTTTCGAGCAACTAAAGCCCCTACAGCAAGCTGGCATTCCTGTGGTAATCAATCTGGACTATATGGAAACTTCTCCTTTAGGCAGAGCAGAATGGATTAAGTTTATCGCTGCATTTTTTCAAAAATTGGATATGGCAGATAGTATTTTTAAACAAATCGAAGCAAAATACATTGGTCTAACTGAAAAAGCAGAGGCTGTACAGAATAAACCAACTGTAATGACTGGTGTAATGTATGGTGACACTTGGTATGTGCCTGGTGGAAATAGCTATGCTGCCGCTTTTATTACTGACGCCGGTGGTGAGTATATTTGGGCAGCAAATGATGAGTCAGGCAGCCTTGAATTAAGCTATGAATCTGTTTTACAAAAAGCTGAAAATGCAAATTATTGGATTGGTGCTGCTAATTTTAAATCTTATCAACAGTTGCAAGCTACAGACCAGAGGTACTCATATTTCCAAGCATTCGATAAACAGAAAATTTACAGTTATACAAAAAAAATAAGTAAGTCCGGTGCTAATGATTATTTGGAGTCAGGATTTTTAAGACCTGATTTAGTCCTACAGGATTATATCAATTTGCTTCACCCGGGGCTGTTGAAAGATTCAACCACTACCTATTTTCAACCGCTATCAAATTGATTACAACTACCATATATCATAAACTCCTGTTACTAGGTATGCTTTTATTGGTACTTGTTATACTTTCTATTAGTTTGGGCTCCGTGTATATACCTATGAATGACATTTTCGGTGTTTTGAGCGGAAATGATGACATCAGCAGTGCTTCTTCAACTATTATTATGCATTACAGGCTACCTAAAACTATCACTTCAGTATTTGCTGGAGCAGCACTAGGTTTTGCAGGTTTACAAATGCAGACACTGTTTAGAAATCCTTTAGCAGGCCCTTTTGTTTTAGGAATAAGCTCGGGAGCCAGTTTAGGAGTAGCCTTACTGGTATTGGCAGGCATTGGTATTTCAGGCGCATTAGCATCCTGGAGTCTGGCAATTGCCTCTATTGTTGGGTCTTCCATAGTTTTACTACTGGTTTTAGCTGTTTCAATCAATATCAAAGATAGCATGTCGCTGCTCCTCATCGGTTTAATGTTTGGTGCTTTCACATCAGCAATAGTTAGCGTTTTGCAATACTTTAGTTCTGCAGAGGAAATTCAAAATTTCCTTTTCTGGACTTTCGGCTCAACCGGAAACCTTAGCTGGTTGGAGATGAGAGTATTTATTCCAGTTGTGATGGTAGGTATTCTTATTGGTTATTTACAAGCCAAACCTTTGAATGCGTTACTATTAGGTGAAAACTATGCTCAAAGCATGGGACTTGAAATCAAAAAAGTAAGGATTGGTTTGGTCATCAGCACCAGCTTATTGGCAGGAGTTGTTACAGCATTTTGCGGACCAATCGCTTTTCTTGGATTAGCAGTACCGCATATGAGTCGGATTCTATTTAAAAGTGCCAATCATTTTATTTTAGTACCTGCTACCTTATTACTGGGAGGGATTTTACTACTGGTTTGTGATATAATAGCCCAATTACCTGGAATTGACTTAATACTACCTATTAATGCAGTAACTTCTCTATTTGGAGCCCCGGTGGTTATTTGGCTAATAGTAAAACGTAAAAATTTAAGTAGGAATTTTGGGTGAGCCTGGCATCATATTATCAACCAATAACCTAGCTATCGGCTATAAGAAAGGAAAGCAGAACAATGTTTTGCTGGAGAATTGTAATTTACAAATAGAAAAAGCAAAGCTAATTTGTTTGCTTGGAGCCAACGGTGTTGGTAAAAGCACTTTAATCAGGACCTTAGCAGGTTTACAGCCTCAACTAGCAGGACAAATAAGGCTCTACGGAAACGAGATTCATACTTATTCCCCTAAAGAATTAGCCAGGAAAATGAGCCTTGTACTTACAGACCCTATTCAAGGCGGCAACTTAAGTGTTTTGGAACTAGTGCAAATGGGGAGGTACCCACATACTAAATGGTCTGGTAAATTAACTGATGAAGACCATAAAAAAGTGAATGATGCTATGCAGCAATGTGAAATACAGTATATTGCTCAAAACAATATATTTGAAATAAGTGATGGTCAACTCCAGAAGACATTGATAGCTAGAGCTTTGGCTCAAGATGGAGAAATCATGCTTTTGGATGAGCCTACTGTACATCTGGATGCTAATAACCGATTCATAATCATAAAGTTGTTGCAAAAATTGGTTCAGCAAACCGGGAAATCAATTTTGATCAGTACGCATCAAGTTGAAATGGCTTTAGCTATGGCAGATGAATTATGGTTGGCAAATTGTGGCGATCCATTGATAACCGGAACACCTAAAGAATTAACTGAAAAGAATATAATTAGCAAGATGTTTCCTTACTTATCGGAAATGCGTTAAGCAAAAATGTGCTGAGATCTTAACTCAACTCCTCTAATAAAATAAAGATCAGATGCATTTTGCCTTATAAAATAGCGTCAAATCTCTCACTTTTCTGTATTTATTATTACTTTTGTTGATAAACCCACTAATTCAACCAAATCAGTGAGACTTTTTAGCAAAAAATCGATATCATTTACAGAAGAATCACAGTACCTAAAGGTAATAAATAAGGGTAATAGAAGTGATTTCGTAGAATTAATTAACAACGCCAGCAAAATTCATTCTGTCATTCAAAAATCATCTAAAAACTTAATTTTACTTGATTTTACCAATACTCATTTTTACATCCCTCATAACGCAGCCTATAATCTGATAAAAGTTTTCGAACAAAAGTTAACTGATTTTAAAGCTGTGAAAATCGCTGCCGTAATTAATTTTCAAAGTGAGGAAATTGGTTATTTTTGGTCAGCTATCTGTAGAAGTAGAAACCTGGATTATCAATTATTTAAGGACGAATCTGAAGCGCTCAAATGGTTATTACAATAGCAGCCCTGGCTATTGACATTCTTTACAAACACCATTCATTGTATAAGATACACTGTTGAGCTGATAATCTCCTGACAACTTAACATTTGGAATTTTCACATCCTGAAGGCAATAAGTTTGATTACACTCCTCGCATATGAAATGTGCATGTTCATCTTTATGTTCATGTCCTGAACATCCTTCCGCACACAAAGCATACCGCATATTCCCACTTTTATCTGGTGTTTGATGCAGAATCCCGTTTTCTTCAAAAGAATTTAAGGCCCGATACAGCGTAACCCTATCATGGCTTGCCTTCACTAACTTTTCCAGATCATTTACGGCTAATGCATGATCAGCTTTCATAAAAATTTGTAAAATCTCCAGCCGGATTTGAGTTCTTCTCAACCCGTGTGAGGTTAGTAAATCTTCAGCAATTCTTAAAGTCTTCATAAGTTGATTTCTCTATAGTCAAATATCGGAAATTTTCATGACAACTGAAAATAACGCAAAATAGTTGCTAAAATAGCAATAAAATCGAAGATTGTTACTCAATTCATAACAATCTTCGATTTACCTCGTAAAAAGGAAACTAACCCCTTGTCAGCTTCTTATATTTAATTCTTTTAGGAATGGCATCATCGCCCAAACGTTGTTTACGATTTTCCTCATAATCAGAAAAGTTTCCTTCAAACCAATACACCTGCGAATTTCCTTCGAAAGCTAAAATATGGGTAGCAACTCTATCCAGGAACCAACGATCGTGACTAATAATTACTGCGCAGCCCGCGAAATTTTCAAGACCTTCTTCTAATGCCCTCAGAGTATTTACATCCAAATCGTTAGTTGGCTCATCCAAAAGCAGCAAATTAGCTTCCTGCTTAATCGACATAGCTAAATGCACTCTATTTCGCTCACCTCCTGATAAAACACCTACTTTTTTCTCCTGATCGGCACCTGCAAAATTAAACTTACTTACATATGCACGAGAGTTTATTTTATTGCTACCCAACTGAATCCATTCATTTCCTTCAGAAATATTTTCCCATACAGATTTCTTGGGATCTAAATTATCATGCTCTTGATCAACGTAAGATAGTTTCACTGTCTCTCCCACATCAAAACTTCCACTGTCAGGTTTTTCTTTCCCCGTTATCAGATTAAATAAGGTTGTTTTACCTGCTCCATTTGGCCCTATAATTCCAACGATTCCTCCTTGTGGAAGAGAGAAATTTAAATCCTCATACAGCAATTTATCTCCAAATGCTTTGGAAACGCCATTTGCTTCAATCACTTTACTTCCTAACCTTGGGCCGGGTGGAATAAAGAGTTCCAGCTTCTGTTCCTTTTGCTTCACTTCTTCTCCAAGCATTTTTTCATATGAGGAAAGTCTCGCCTTGGATTTTGCTTGCCTGGCCTTTGGGGACATATTAGCCCACTCCAATTCTCTTTGCAAAGTTTTTTGCCTTTTAGATTCTGTCTTCTCCTCCTGGGCCAATCTTTTCTGCTTTTGATCTAACCAACTGGAATAGTTACCCTTCCACGGTATACCTTCTCCCCTATCCAATTCAAGGATCCATCCGGCCACATTATCTAGAAAGTATCTATCGTGGGTTACAGCTATGACAGTTCCTTTATATTGCTGCAAATGATGCTCTAGCCAGTGCACAGACTCAGCATCCAGGTGGTTAGTAGGTTCATCTAACAATAAAACATCCGGTTCTTGCAGCAAAAGTCGGCATAGAGCCACTCTTCTCTTTTCACCACCAGACAAATGCTCCACTAATTCATCTGCCGGAGGACAACGTAAGGCATCCATTGCTTGTTCCAATCTACTATCAAGTTCCCAGGCATTATGATGATCTAATTTCTCCTGCACTTTTCCCTGCTGCTCTATCAAGTCATTCATTTTATCAGGATCATCCAAAATCTCCTGATCTCCAAATTTCTCGTTGATATCTTCAAATTCCTTTAAAAGTGCAACAATTTCTGCTACCCCCTCTTCCACCACCTCTTTTACTGTTTTCTTTGGGTCTAATTCAGGCTCCTGTTCAAGCATACCAACAGAATAATCCTTAGAAGCAACAACCTCTCCTAAATAATCCTGATCTTTCCCTGCTATTATTTTTAACAGGGAAGATTTACCAGATCCATTCAAACCTAAAACGCCAATCTTAGCACCATAGAAGAAAGATAGGTAGATGTCCTTCAGTACTGTCTTTTTAGGGGGATAAATTTTAGATACCCCTGACATTGAAAAAATTATTTTATCATCACTCATATCAATTGATTTTATTACTTTCAAAGATTATATATCAAATTACGTGAATACAGCGCTAATAACACAATAGAGATGAGGGTATCTCATAAAATAAATTTATTTTTGCACCGAAATATTTTAAAATCAAATTATAAGCATTTTGACTGATTTAAATCAAGACTTGGCTTTTGTAGAAGAAGGTAAGATTATTCTAAAAGCACAGGAAGAATTTCCTCAGAGAGAAATTGGTGAAGTAAAGGATTCAGAGGCCGACTCAATTAAATTTTTTGAAGACAAATTCTCTTTATTAGTAACAAAAGTAGATGACGTTCAAGCGCAAATTGAAAAAGAAGACAATAAAGGGTCTTTTTTAATGAAAGTGATTAATTTGAAAGAATCCTTATTTACTTATGATGGAATTGGCGATTTTCTTCATTTAAAGGAACGTCTTGAAATGCTTGAAAGAATGCTTGAGGATTATATTAGTCAGAATCGTAAAAGAAATTTGGAGGTAAAGACTACACTTATTGAAGAAGCTAAAAGCTATGCTTCAAATCCTAACTGGAAAGAAGCAACTGAGCAGTTAAAAGAATTAAGGCAGCGTTGGATTAGAGTAGGAGCGGTTGACGATACCAAAAAGGAAGAAGTAGAAAACCTTTTTCAGCAAGTTTATGATGAGTTTTACAGTAGAAAAAAAGCATTTCACGAAGCCAAACAGGAAATGATGGCCACTAGGGTTGATCAATATAAACAACTCATCAGTAAAGCAAAGAAGTTAAAAGACACTGAACAAGATGCTGATGCACTTTCAGCAAAAATACCCCATTTAATAGAAGAATGGAAAGGGTTGGAAAACATTCCCAAGGATGAATACAATCAATTACTAAATACCTTCAAAAAGCTAACCCAGACCAATCAAAAAAATGCTGGAAAAAATAAACAAACTGGTGGTCATCACCCTGCCAAAGGTAGTGAGCAAAAGAAAGAGCTTCTTCAACAATTAATGATTGCAAAGGATTTACCAATTGACAATGCGGTAAAGGAAGCTAAAGCAATTCAAAAAAGCTGGAAAGATTTAGGTAAGGTTGGTACAGAAAAGCAAGTAAACGAAGATTTCTTCTATTGGAATGATTATATCTTCGAAAAGCAATTCCTAGAAAACCTCCATGGCAAGAAAGTGAAACCAGGCACTAATGAAAAAGACTCGGTTAAGCTAAAGATGAATTTATTAAGAGACTTAATTAGCCGTGACCAGAAAGAATTACTGATTTTTGAAGAAAATCTTGAAAAGTTTAACCTCGGAACAGAGAAACTCGATAAATTGGTTGGTTTCAAACATGAGAAACAGAAAAGAAAAATTGCTGTTAAGCAACAAATTCTGGATGAATTACGTGACTCCAACAAAAATCACAAATAATTTGAACTTTGCGCATAGCTTTTTGGTATAGCTGTAAAAAGACAAGCAAAATAAAACTTTGATTTACAAAAAATTATCATACTTTTGCGCATCAAAAAAAAATACGTTAAAATATGTATTGGACATTAGAATTAGCTTCCTATTTAGAAGACGCACCGTGGCCAGCCACTAAAGATGAATTGATTGATTTTGGAATTCGATCTGGTGCACCCTTAGAAGTTGTTGAAAATTTACAAGAATTAGAAGATGATGGTCAGCCTTATGAAAACATAGAGGAAATTTGGCCGGATTACCCATCTAAAGAAGATTTCTTTTTTAATGAAGATGAATATTAGCAAGGTGAGTAAAAGCTCACTTTGCTTTTAAAATAGCTTCGGCTATTACTAAATCTTCTGGAGTAGTAATTTTCAAATTCTCATACGCTCCTTCCATTAATTTTACATTGTGACCGTAAGCCTCTGCAACGGAAGCATCGTCTGTGAAATTTTGTGCATAATCCCTTGAATAAGCCTTTTTGATTAAATTGGATTGAAAAGTTTGCGGTGTTTGTATAATGCGCAATAAATCTCTTTCAATATTTTTGGTTATATCACCTTCCACTTTTCTTACTGAGTCTTTCATCTTTACTGAACATATAGCACTCCCAAACTCCTGAGCTATTTGAAAAGACTGCAATATTAATTCTTTACTGATGTGTGGCCTAACTCCATCGTGGATAGCAACTAAAGCATTTTCTTCTACTACTTGCAATGCATTTTTTACGGAATGATAGCGAGTTTCTCCACCTGCTACCAACTGGTGTGGCGTAAAATCGCTGTGCCATTCGCATAAATCTTTCCAAAATTCCATCTCCTCTTGCGGCAAAGTAATAATTAATTGAATTCCGAAATCAGCCATATGAAATGCTTCTAAAGTATGCATCAATACTGGCTTGTTCCCCATTTTTAAGAACTGTTTGGGAATAGCTCCCCCCATTCTTTGCCCTGAACCACCTGCTACTAAAATTGCATATTTTTTCATAGTACTAAATTACAATATCCTACTAGAGACATAACTTAAGTTAAAATTCCAATTCAAAAACATCAAAATTCAGTCAATTATATTAACACACGTAAATAATTCAATTAACATATTCTCGATTTATGTAAGACTTTAAATTGAAGTTATAAAAAAGGATATAGGAAAATCAATAAATAACCGGCACAAATGAAAAATTACAAAAAAAAAGGGTCTGTAATTGACCCTTTACAACTCTTTCAAAAGTGTTATTATTCTCTGACAATAAACTCAACTCTCCTGTTAATTTCCCTACCCATCACTTCATCATCATTACTCACAAGAGGCTTTTCTTCACCATAACCTACAGCTTTCAATCTCCTTTTATCAATACCTTTACCGGCCAGATACTCAACCACTTTATTGGCTCTTAGTTGAGATAGTTTTTTATTATATGCCTTTGCTCCAATATTATCAGTATGTCCTGCAATTTCCACATTAACATCTCTATTTTGCTCTAGGAAATTCACCATTTTATTTAGTTCATCGTATGATTCAATAGTGAATGTGGTCTTATCAAATTCAAAAAATATATTTTTCAACACCTTCGAAGAACCAATTTCTGGCATACTCATTCTTACCGTTTCTCGCACAGTTTGCTCAGTCCCAGTTGCTGCCGGGATTCTTATACTTTTATTGTAAAAAATAAACCCTGGCTTCTCAACCGAAAGCATAAAATTTGAAGCATCTTCTCTAGAGATTACAAAACTATATACCCCGGTCTCCATTTGTTTTGCAGGCAATACCACATTGTCTGGTTGGCTTTTTAGTTCAATTTTTGCATCCATTGACTGGTTAGTTTTAGCATTTACTACACGAACCAAAAAATTAACAGGGGCTACTACATTTGGTACAACTTCGGGCTCTGGAGTTTTTACCACATCAACAGCCTTAATTTCTCCATTCGGATTCGCTACTTCGTTGTTCTCATTTTCTTTGCTAGCTATTTTATCCTTTTTCACAACGCCACCACTCACATCAGCAATAGTAACTCGGTAAATATCATTGTATCCTTTACTATCATCCCTCACAGAGGCATAGTATCCTGTTTTACCATCTTTTGTCATTACAAAATAAATATCGTCATCAGGGGAATTCAGGGGGTAACCCATATTTTCAGGAGTGCTCCATACCGAACTGGCACTATCATAAACAGATTTATAAATATCAAATCCTCCCATACCATCATGCCCTGTAGAGCTGAAATATAACGTTTTGCCATCAAACTGAATAAAAGGACCATCTTCATCCATTTCAGTATTAATTACATCTCCTACATTTTTGGAAGGACCCCATTCACCTTTTTTGTTTTTCTGAGAAAAGTAAATATCAAAACCACCTTTCCCTCCTGGCCTGTTGCTGGCAAAAAATAAAGTATTGCCATCAGATGATTGAGACACTGATTTTTCGTTATAGCCGGTAGAATTGATATTTTCGCTTAATCCCACAGGAGGTGACCAGGTATCTTCTGATAACGAAATAGTATAGTAAATATCTCCATTACCCTCGTCACTGTAAATATATAAGGTTTTGCCATCTGGAGAAAATCCCAATGCAGAGTCATGGTATTTTGTATTGACTACACTTCCAATATTTTGAGCCGTGTTCCATTCTCCTCCACTTTTTTTAGAGATGAAAATATCTTCATAGTGAAAATTATCATCAAATACGTTTTCATTTAAGTTTCCATCCGATCTTCTAGAGGTAAAAACCATTTCAGTTTCATCTGCATTCACAATAGGTGCAAAATCCCATGATTCAGAATTGATGGCATTCCCAACATTTACAATGGAGAAACTTACAGGGTCATTTTTATATCTAATTCCATTTTCTGCTTCATAAATTCTTCTTTCTACCTCATCTAAAGGAGTTTTATCCGAACCATTATATTGAGCATTCTTCTCTAATTTTCGCACATATTCCTTGTAATAATCAATAGCAGTTTCAAATTCGTACCCGTAATGATAACTTCTACCTATTAAGTAAAGTAGGTCAAACTGATAATTGGGGTCTAATTGGTAGGCTCTTAATAAATATTTAGTTGCTTTTGACTTTTCTGTAGTTTGCAAATAGGTATTACCTGCCATAAAATTAGCCTCAACACTATTAGGATCTGCTTCTGCAGCTAACTCATACATTTCAATTGCCTGGGTCAATGCCTTAGTGGCTTTCAGTATTTCTTTGGCAGTCTCCATATATTGTTGAGACAGTTCTTCAGGCGTTAATTCCTGACTATAACCATCATTGATACACACGACTAACGTAAAAACGATGAATAGCAGTCTATAAATTAATTTCATAATCTTCTTAATTCGGTAAAAGATAGCGAGTTAGGTCGCTTCACTCAAATAATCACTTAAATTAAGTTACTTTTTATGTTATATCAAAAAAACAAGGCAAAACTTATCAAATTAATTTTCTATTTAAAAGTAATCTATCTATTTAAACATAAACACTTTATCTTTGCAAGCTATGGAAGAAATTAAAGAAGCAGAGTTTATAATAAGTAATACGGATGCAGCGAAATGCCCATCACCGGACTTACCTGAATATGCATTTATTGGAAGGTCTAATGTAGGGAAATCTTCCTTAATAAATATGCTTTCAGGTAGAAAAAGCCTTGCTAAAACCTCAGGAAGGCCCGGAAAAACCCAATTAATCAATCACTTTTTAATGGATAAATCTTGGTACCTGGTGGATTTACCCGGTTATGGTTACGCAAAAATCAGTAAAAAAGTGAGTGCCAGCTGGGTAGGTATGATTAGCAATTACCTGTTGAAAAGAGAAAACCTTATATGTGTATTTGTATTAATAGACTCACGATTACCTCCTCAAAAAATTGATATGGAATTTCTCAGCTTTCTTGGTGAGAATGGTATGCCACTAGCCCTTATTTTTACTAAATCCGATAAGCAATCAACGAATAAAACTTTACAAAATGTAGCAGCTTTTAAGAAAAACATGCTCCAAAGTTGGGATGAGTTCCCTCCTCATTTTATTAGTTCAGCTACTGAAGCGAAGGGAAAAGAAAGTATTTTAACGTTCATTACTGAATTGAATGAAAATTTCAATGATCAGGAATAGTTAGTCTTTTTCAAAGGCCATTGCTTCTTTCACCATGATGCCAGAACCCACATAAAAAGGAACCCTTTGATGAAGTGACTCAGGCTGAATGTCTAAAATCCTTATTTTACCGTCAGTGGCCACACCACCTGCCTGTTCGCAAATCATTGCAAGTGCATTACATTCATAATTTAACCTCAGCTTGCCATTAGGGGCTTTATCTGTCGCCGGATACATATAAATGCCGCCTTTAAGTAGGTTCCTGTGAAAATCAGCCACCAGTGAGCCAATATACCTAGCGGTGCATTTTCTTTGCTTGCAAGTTTGTATATACTTAATTACATGGGGTTCAAAACTTTCGTAGCTTCCTTCATTAATAGAATAAATATTACCATCTTCCGGAATGCGAATATTAGCATGCGATAAGAAAAACTCTCCTAAAGAAGGATCGTATGTAAAGCCATTAACTCCCCTGCCCGTTGTATAAACCATCATAGTAGAAGAACCATATAACAGATAACCAGCTGCTACCTGCTCTGATCCTTTTTGAAGTACATCTTCTTGCGTAATTGGACCTCCTACCGGAGAGGTTCTTCTGAAAATAGAAAAAATTGTTCCTATGGATACATTCACGTCAATATTTGAAGAGCCGTCCAGAGGATCCATAGCAACTATATACCGACCATCTAAATTCTTCATGTCTAATATTTCGTCATCTTCTTCGGAAACGATGGCGCAAACTTCCCCTCCATTTTTCAATGCCCGAATAAAGCGTATATTAGCTATAACATCTAGCTTTTGCTGCTCCTCCCCTTGAACATTTTCTGTACCAAAGGCACCCCCAATATTTAAGAGTCCGGCACGGTTTACTTCTCTATGAATAATTTTACCTGCAAGCGCTATATCCCGTAGTAGTTGAGAAAGCTCTCCTGTTGCAAAGGCGAAATCATTCTGTTTTTTCTTTATAAATCGGTCTAAAGTAATGCCAACTGGGGTAGCAATTCTGTTTTGCATGGTATATTTTTAATAATTAACGCTAAATTATAAAAAATGCCACTTAATTTGTGCTTTGATCTCAGAAAAGAAATTTATGTTGGTTTTTAAATTTGGAGGTGCATCTATAAAAGATGCTGAAGCAGTTAGAAATATGTTAAGGATATTAAAGAAATATCCTACTTTAAAAATAGTATTGGTAGTTTCTGCCATGGGAAAATCTACTAATGAGCTAGAGGAAATTTTAAACCTTCACCTTCAAAAAAAAGATGTCACAGAGGCACTGAAAAAATTCTCCAATAAACACGTTTCTATCATTGAGGATCTTTTTGAACATTCTGAAGTAGTAATTCAAAAACTAGATGAACATATTGAAGCAATTCAGAGGAACCTGTTAAGCGCAACTAATAAACCATATAATCAGGCATATGATAATGTAATTTCTTTTGGCGAGATGATTTCATCTTTGATTATTGAGGCTTTTTTAATTCAGGAAGGGCTGAAGGCAAAAAAGTGCAATGCTGATAGCTGGATAAAAACAAATGATCACTTCCGGGATGCAAAAATCAACTGGCCTCTGACAGAGGCAAATATTATTGACGGAATCAAGTTAGTTTTTAAAGAAAGCAATCTGATCGTTACTCAAGGTTTTATTGGATCGGATGATAAAGGAAACATAACGACTTTAGGAAGGGAAGGCTCAGATTTTACAGCTGCAATTTTCGCTTCCTGTCTAAATACAGATTCCGTTACAATATGGAAGGACGTTCCGGGAATTCTAAACGCAGATCCTAAAAAAATAGCTGACGCAGTACTTTACGAAGAACTATCTTACGGTGAGGCCGCAGAAATGACATACTACGGGGCCTCTGTAATTCACCCTAAAACAATTAAGCCGTTAGCAAATAAGAATATACCTTTATATGTTAAGTCCTTTGAAAATCCTGATGAGAAAGGAACAATTATACATAATTGCACTATTGAACATTTGCGACCTTGTATTATTATTAAAGAAAAACAATGTTTACTTACTTTCCAGGTAACAGATTTCACATTTATTAGTGAGCATAACCTGTCTAAAATTTTCACTGCTTTGGATCAGATAGGTGTTAAAATTAATATGATGCAAAACTCTGCCATCTCTTTTTCAATTTGTGTAAATGATGACTGGCAACCATTGGATAAACTTATTGCAGAGTTGGAAGGTGATTTCAAAATTCTATATAATAAAGGCTTAGAGTTAATTACTGTAAAAAATTATGAGGAAAGTTTAATTAACCAGTTTAAACAGGGAAGAACTGTATTTTTAGAACAGCGAACACGAAAAAATTACCAAATGGTAGTGAAGCAATAATCCTGTCAATGACATAAAACATTAACTCTAATTTGTAAAAATGGATAGTATTCCGCTAAATTCGTTTTTGAAAACAGTAAAAAGGATATGGAATTAAAGGATATTGCATCAGTTACCGGAAAAGGAGGATTATTTAAGGTGGTAAAACCATCCAGAACAGGGGTTATTTTGGAGTCATTGGACAACCAAAAAAAGAAGTTGATTGCACATGCACATGATAGGGTTTCAATCCTTGACGAAATTTCAGTTTATACTACAGATGCGGAAGGAAATGTGCCATTGCAATCAGTTTTATTAACCATCAAAAAAGAATTTGGTGATGATACTGGCATTGACAGTAATTCTTCAAAAGAAGAGATAATGGCTTTTTTAAAACATATTTTGCCTAATTATGATGAAAATCAAGTGTATCCATCCGATGTTAAAAAAATTGTAAGTTGGTACGAAATCATAGGCAGAGAAGCTCCTGAAATTTTGGAGGAACCCAAAAAAGAGGATAAGAAGAAAGAAAAGAAAACAGAAGAATAAAGCGTAAAATTAAAATATATAAAATAAAGAGGTTGAAAAATTCTATTTTATTTCAACCTCTTTCATTTATCTAGATGTTATCAAAGAAAGCAAAATACGCCATTAATGCATTAGTTTACCTGGAAAAGAATTCCTCAAAGGCACCTATTGCAATAGGCCAAATTGCGAAAGACCAAAACATACCTCACAAATTTCTGGAAGCCATTCTTTTGGACTTAAAAAAAGCCAAAGTGCTCAACAGCAAAAAGGGTAAATACGGGGGTTATGCTTTGAATAAAGCTCCTGAGAAAATTCATATGGCAGAAATTATGCGCCTATTTGATGGTGCAGTAGCCCTCCTACCTTGTGTTACATACAAATACTATGAAAAATGTGAAGAATGCACTGACGAAGAGACCTGCGGTATAAGAGAGGTTTTTTTAGAAATAAGAAATGAAACTGTTAAAAGGTTAAAAGGTGCCACATTAGCCTCCATTGTTGCAAGTGAAAACGAAAAAACGAAGGAGTTATAAAAAATTTTTAACTACCAAACCCTTAAAACTAAGCCCTTCAAATACTCTCCTTCAGGGTGGTAGATACTGATAGGATGGTCTGCTGGCTGATGCAATTGATGAATAATTTGCACTTTTCTTTTGGCTATGGCAGCAGCTGAAAATACAGCGGTTCTGAAATGTTCATTTGAAACTACCTGGGAGCAACTAAAGGTGAACAAAACACCCCCGGATTTCATATTTTTAATGGCTTTTTCGTTTATGGTCCGATAGCCTTTTAAACCATTGCTTAAAACGTTTCTATGCTTGGCAAAAGCTGGAGGATCAAGTACAATTACATCATATTGCTCTGGCATATCTGCTAAAAATTCAAATACATCAGCGCAATAGGATTGATGCTTAGAGGTATCAGTAAAATTCAGAGCAATATTTTGCTCTGTTAAATCTATTGCAGGTTGTGAACTATCTACACTATGCACTAAATCAGCTCCGGCTTTTAAGGCAAAAACAGAAAATCCGCCCGAATAACAGAAGGTATTTAAAACCTTTTTACCTCTGGAATATTCTTCCAGGAGCTTTCTATTCTCTCTTTGGTCTACAAAAAAACCGGTTTTCTGGCCTGTTACAATATTGATATTAAATCGTGCTCCGTACTCTAATACTTCCCACTCTGCTACCTCTTCACCAAAAAGAAACTGATCCCTAGTTTTTAGCTCTGCTTTAAAAGGTAAGGTGTGATTACTTTTATCATAAACAGCTTTTAGCCTTTCCCCTAACACCTGCTTGAGCACTTCTATAAAAGCATCTTTTATACGATACATACCCACTGTGTGAGCTTGAAAAACAGCGCACCCTGCATAATAATCTACAATTAAGCCAGGGAAGCCATCCCCTTCTCCGTGAATCAATCTGAATACATTGGTTTCAGGGTTATCCCATAAGTTTGCAGTTTTTCGCAATTCTATGGCCTCAACAAGTAGCTGTTTCCAAAAATTATTATCTAATGGTTGAACTTGAAAGCTTAACATTCTGATAGTAATGGAGCCAACCTGATAATAGCCCACACCAATCTCTTTACCTGAAATTGTCTCCACTTTCACAAAATCCCCTTCATTAATTCCTTCAGGCAGAGTCTTTATTGCCCCTGAAAAAATCCAAGGGTGAAATCGCTCTAAAGACTTTTCTTTACCTTTTTTTAGTATTACTGTTGGGTAGTTTATCATTTTACAAGTGTTCTAATAGTTAGAATTGCAAAAATATAATTATTAAATGATACTTAAGTGGCTAAGTGGTATTTAATAGATCATTTAGAAATTGGACAAAAAAAAAGCACCCGAAATCGGGTGCTTTCTTCTACTTATTAACAGGTACGCTTACTTAGCAGCAGCATATCTTTTCGAAACTTCTTCCCAATTAATAACATTGAAAAATGAATCGATATATTCAGGTCTTTTATTTTGATATTTTAGGTAGTAAGCATGTTCCCAAACATCTAAACCTAAAATTGGAGTTCCACCACATCCAACATTTGGCATGATTGGATTATCCTGGTTGGCAGAAGAACAAACTTCTACCTTACCACCACTATGAACGCATAACCACGCCCAACCTGATCCAAATCTTGTAGCTGCAGCGTTTGAAAATTCTTCTTTAAATTTCTCGAATGAGCCATAGGCGTCATCAATAGCTTTTGCTAAATCTCCGCTTGGCTTTCCTCCACCGTTAGGACTCAAAATTGTCCAGAATAAAGAGTGATTATAATGACCACCTCCGTTATTTCTAACAGCAGCTTTATCACTATTATTCTTTAGTAAATCTTCCAATGATTTACCTGCCATGTCTGTGCCATCTACAGCACTATTTAATTTTGCAACATATCCTGCATGATGCTTTCCATGATGTATTTCCATAGTTTGGGCATCAATACTCGGTTCTAAAGCATCTTTTGCATATGGTAATGCTGGTAATTCAAAAGCCATAATATTTATAATTTATAAGTTAAACATTAATTAAAATTTAATTTCTCTTTCTGGTTTGTACAAAAAATTCATCTAACAATTGCTTGCTCTCTGCAGCCATTAAACCTGAACTCACCTTAGTTTTTGGGTGAATCATATTTGGATTTAACTTTGAAAATCCTCGCTTTTCATCAGAAAGGCCAAAAATCAGATTAGATATTTGAGACCAAAACAAAGCACCTGCACACATTGCACAAGGCTCTAAGCTTACATAGAGTGTACAATCCTTCAGGTATTTTCCACCTAAATGATTGGCTGCTGAAGTAATAGCAAGCATTTCCGCATGAGCAGTTACATCATTTAATTTTTCAGTTTGATTATAAGCTCTAGCTATTATTTTTTTGTCACAAACCACTACTGCTCCAACTGGAATCTCCCCTTCATCAAATGCCATTTGCGCCTGATGGAGAGCTTCCCTCATAAAGTGTTCATGTGAATAAACGGTGAGTTCCATCTTATGTTTACCTGAATTTCACTGTTTGAAACATCTTTTCTGCAACTGGTTTCCATTTTGCTTTCAGGTAAGGAGGGCATGAGAAACTAATAGTTACTAAACCACCACGATAAATGGTGTACATCAAATAAGTAAACCTCTTTTCAGGCATTCTGCTTGAGTTATTCTCCACATTAGGAGTGCCATCAAATTGGTAAACTATAAAATCGTAGCCATCTATAGAAACCATTTCCTGTTTTTCAAATTTAATGTCATTGAATAAAGTTGGAATGCTGGAATCATAAAAATCTTTCAATAAGGCCACATCTTTTTCTAACCAAAAGGTAGGTGATCCTGTAATTGTCAATTCAATAGCCGACTGGTCATCCGTTAAGGCCGCGTCCGGAATCTTAGCTCCTAAAAATTTGGCAGATAGTTCTTGCTGAGTCATATCTCGTAACTCTGTTGCAACACTCATAGAAAGGTACTCAGTTAGATTTTTCTTTTTAAGTTCTATTTCCTGAATTACGAATAAAAAGAAAACTGTAACAAATATTGATTTAAGCATAAAGTATAACTAAGTTAATTTCAAATAATTTTTAAGCTCTAATAGCGATTACAGGATCCATTTTCGAGGCCATTGCCGCAGGCACTATCCCAGAAACGGTTCCTATTATTACGGACACGGACAATCCCAATATTACATTTCCCAAGGATAAATTTAAATCCAGGCTTCCCAAAGAAATAAAACTAATGAGGTATACTAACAAAATACCAAGCAAGCCTCCTAACATTGAAAGAAAAACTGCTTCAAATAAAAACTGATAAAGTATGAAGAAGTTCTTTGCTCCTAATGATTTCTGAATACCGATAATATTTGTCCTTTCTTTAACAGAAACAAACATAATGTTAGCGATACCAAAGCCACCCACTAAAATAGAAAAGCCTCCAATTACCCAACCAGCTAAGGTGATTACACCAAATATGGAACTTACCACTTCACCAAAAGCCTCCGGTCTGTTAAGGGCAAAATTAGTTGCTTCTCTTGGCTTCAGTCCCCTTTTTTGCCTTAAAAGCCCGGTTAATTCCCCCTCCAATTCGTTTAAACCCTCATCTTCCTCATACCCTTTAGCTGCAATGATGGATTCCACTCCAAAAACACCCTGGCCAGAATACATTTTGAAAAAAGTTTTATACGGAACATAGCAATAGTCATCGGCACTTGGGGCATTGATTAACCCAGCACCCTGAGCTTCCATTATACCTATTACCCTAAATTTATTCCCTCTGATTTTAATTTCCTTTCCTAGCGCATTACTTCTTGGAAAGAGCGTTTTTGCTACCTCTGCGCCAATAATTGTGACGCTATTCCCTTTTTCAATTTCCTGAGGGCTAAAGTATCTGCCTTCATTCACTGGTATTTCAAAAACATCCTTATGTCGATAGGCTATTCCTGATATTATTGCTCCACTTAAACTATTATTTCCTTGCTTAACAGTAGTTCCAAATCTTTCAGCAAAAATAGTTAGGTTAGAAGCTTCCCTGGAATTTTCTTCAAGGAACTTAAATTCATCATAATTAGCTTTTGGCCTATTTACATATTTCCACCAAGGATAGTCATCCTCAAAAATCCACGGAAATTTTTCTATCCGCACTACATCATCCCCTAAAAAATTAAGACTGTTTCTAATATTATTTTCCAGAGAATCAACCAATGTAAAAACAGCAATAATTGAAAAAATACCAACAGTTACTCCTAGAAGAGATAATATGGTACGCAATAAGTTGGCTCTCAGAGCACTTATGGCAAACCGAAAACTTTCAAATAGTAAATGAATATAAATCATATCGGAATATTAAAATATAAAGCTACAAGAATATAAAAAACTATTATTAACTTTGCCCTCTTAAATTTTTAAACCTATTAACTTAATACCGTAATATTAAGTATGAAATTATCAGAATTCAAATTCGAATTGCCAGTTAAATTAGTGGCACAACATCCTGCAGAAGACAGGGACCTTTCAAAATTACTGGTTTTACACAAAGATACCGGAAAAATTGAACATAAAGTTTTTAAAGACATAGTAGATTACTTTGATGATGGTGACGTTCTTGTCACGAACAATACAAAAGTTTTCCCGGCAAGGCTTTATGGAAACAAAGAAAAAACCGGTGCACAAATAGAGGTTTTCTTATTGAGAGAACTCAATAAAGAAATGCACCTTTGGGACGTATTAGTAGATCCAGCCAGGAAAATCAGAGTTGGCAATAAACTTTATTTTGGTGATGGTGAATTAGTAGCTGAAGTGATAGATAATACCACATCCAGAGGAAGAACCATCAGATTTTTGTATGATGGTGATGATGAGGCTTTCTACAAAATGGTGGATACTTTAGGGGAAACACCTTTACCTAAATATATTAAGAGGCCGGTAGAAGAAGCTGACAGAGACCGTTTTCAAACTATTTATGCTGAAGAAATTGGAGCAGTAGCAGCACCTACTGCTGGAATGCACTTTACCCGTCAGGTATTAAAAAGAATGGAATTAAAAGGTGTAAAAACATCACCCATTACACTGCACATCGGTTTGGGAACATTCAGACCTGTAGATGTAGAGGATCTTACTAAACATAAAATGGACTCTGAAAATTATAAAGTTCCTGTAAAAACTGCTGAAGTAGTTAATGAGGCTCTTAATAACAAAAAAAGAGTTTGTGCCGTGGGTACAACTGCTATGCGTTCTATGGAATCTTCAGTAAATGCAAATAACCGTCTTAAGCAAAATGAGGGATGGACTGACAGATTTATTTTCCCTCCTTACGAATTCAAGATTTGTAATGCATTATTAACTAACTTTCACATGCCTGAATCAACTTTATTAATGATGGCTTGTGCATTTGGCGGATACGAAAATGTAATTAATGCTTATAAGGTTGCCATCAAAGAGAATTACAGATTCCTTTCTTATGGTGATGCTATGCTAATTATCTAATTGTTCAATTAATTGATCTGGTTAAAAGTCTCCTCAGTGAAAGAGGAGACTTTTTTATAATTTACTAATCAAAATTGTTTAGTTAAAAACATACTCCATCTCCCCTCGGAGAAGCAGTAAAGGTTGAGGTTATAGAAAAAAGCTTAATTAAACGACATTGATTTATTTATTTATTTACAAACAAATTAATTTCCCTCAGGTTTGGTTATCAACAGAAATATTAAAAAAATTCGATGACGGTACTTCCTTACAAAGACAAAGAATCAAGTAAAAAGCAACAGGTTGCTGATATGTTTGATAACATAAGTCCGAGATATGATTTTTTAAATCATTTTTTAAGTCTTGGTATAGATATCAGATGGAGAAAAAAAGCAATTAAATTATTGAAGGAAATACAACCGAAAAAGATTCTTGATATTGCTACCGGTACCGGGGATTTCGCTATAGAATCTTTGAGCTTAAATCCTGAAAAGGTGATTGGAGTAGATATTTCTGAAGGAATGCTCAGCGTTGGTCGTGAAAAATTAAAGAAAAGAAAGCTTGATTCAAGAATAAGTTTGCAATCAGGTGATTCAGAAAACCTACCTTTTGAAGACAATATGTTTGATGCCATTATCGTTGCTTTTGGGGTAAGGAATTTTGAAAATCTAGAAAAAGGATTAGCAGAAATGTATAGAGTGTTAAGGCCAGGCGGTAAAGTGGTAGTACTTGAATTCTCTAAGCCAAAAAGATTTCCATTTAAGCAATTCTATAATTTTTACTTTAAAAATATTTTACCTACTATCGGAAAAACAATTTCAAAGGACAACTCAGCATATACCTACCTGCCTGAATCTGTGAAATCTTTTCCAGATGGTGCAGTTTTTACATCAATTCTAGATAAATTAGGTTTTAAAAACACTGAATGCAGACCATTAACTTTAGGAATAAGCTCCATTTATACAGGCATCAAATAATCCTCTTACTAGGATTTATACTACCTTTTCAGTTATCCGCTCAATACGAGGGAGAGCAGCACCTGCTTAATTATGATAATGAGCTTATACATTATGGCTTCTACATTGGAGGCCATACTGCAGGCATGAAAGTGACTCATAATGAAGCCTATGTGCAAAATTCTTTTGACACTTTGCATTCTGTAATTCCTCTAAACTCACCCGGTTTCACAGTTGGTTTCATCCTAAATTTACGATTAGCCCAGTATCTTGATTTTAGGGTTTTACCAGGAGTTGGTTTGTATCAATATACCATTGATTATAATACCTCGAACAGGGGCACTGTAAGTACCATCCAGGGGAAAAAGGAGGCTTTTTATGCAGAAGTACCATTGCTATTTAAATATAAATCCAAAAGAAGAAAAAATTTTAGAGCTTATTTGGTTGGAGGTATTAAACCTTCTTATGAAGTAAGTGGTAAAAGACCTGAAGAAATTAATGAAGATGTACTAATTATCAATAGTTTTAACCTGGCTTTGGAGATTGGCTTTGGTGTTGACATCTATTATAAATTATTTAAATTCTCTCCTGAAATTCGATTTTCCAGAGGCATGAACAATGCCTTGTTTACAAAGGAAAATTCTTTTAGCAGCCCTATTGATCAATTAGTGACTAATAGCGTCTCAATATATTTACAATTTCAGTAAACACATAGGTAAGTTTTCATTCAATATTGAATGTTTTTGTAGTAGTTGTTTAGGTATTTTTGAAAAAATATAATAACTCAACTATGAAAAAACTCTTCACGATTGTCATTCTTATCATGGCATTTAATGTTATGGAATCAAAGGCCCAGTGGCGCATTGCCGGTGGTATTGATTTATTGAGCACCCCTTTTTTTGAAAACGTACCTAAGTACAGATTTGGGGTAGAAGCTAATTACTTTGTAGCTAGCAGTTTTGCCTTAACAGGTGGGCTTGAATTTATTGAAAAAGACCTTGGAGGTTCCGTTGGTCTGCGATACTACCCCATAAACCCGGTATTTTTAAGAATGCGAGGCATTCTTAAAGACAATAGTGATTTTGCGATTGGAATGGGTTATGCAATTGGGTTGAATTCCAAATGGAGACTAGAAACCATGGCTGATTACTTCGCAGTAAGTAGTGGTTTTGCAATGCGCCTTGGGGTGGCAGTAAAATTATAAGGAAATATTATCTCTATTCTGAATTTTCCTTTTCAGGAAACTCCAGGTATTTTCATCTAACAAGGGCTGAAATTTGTAGTTGGAATCATTAAGTTTCTCAATTATTATTTCGGCCCTTTTTTCTGTTTGAGGATGGGTGTTTAACCACTCTAAATGGGAAGCAAAAGAAGGCTCTTCTAATGATAATTTATAGAAAAAATCTGCCAGAGGGGCAGGGTTTACATCCGCACTAACCAAATATTGAAAAGCTTTATCATCTGCATCCTGTTCCAGAGTTCTGTCATATGCAGAAGACGTGAGGGCTTGAGTTACTTGTGTGAGCACTTCTCCACTCCCATTGGAGGTCATTGAAAATAGTACAGAAACACCAATTTCCTTCACTAACTTTTTCATTACATGCTTAAGCCTAATATGGGCTATTTCGTGGGCAATTACCCCACTTAAAGCTTCAGGCTTATCACACGCCTCTATTAAACCACTGTAAATCACAATATAGTCATTAGGTAGAGCAAAAGCGTTAATCTCTGGATTATCAACTACTATAACTTTGAGCTCCTCCCCATACATTGCATTAGCATTTGTAATTCTTTTTACCAAGCTATCAATGACCGACTGAATTTCTTCATTATCTATCACCTCTTCTGAGCGTTCAATAGATTCCTTGATCATTTCCGTAACTTTTTCTTCCAGCGCGCTGGAGTTTTTCTCTACTTCAAATAGCTGCACCCAATTTATTTGTGCTAATAATAGCCAGCAAACGGCAAACACAATAACAAACGCTGATAATTTTAAAAGAACCTTCATTGTCTATTCGTTTACGAGGGAGTCAGAAAAATCACTGTAGAAAAACCATCTTACATGAATGCCTTTTCTGGTTTGTATGGCGGTATAAATGGTTGCTATAAATTCCAGTATATTGAAGCTTAACATCATGATTAAATAAGCTATATAATCATTTGTAATCATGGCATCTTTAAACAAGATTGATAATGTCCACCAAATGCCTATGCTGTTAATAACTACTAAAGATAGCTGAGAAAATAATGCCTGAGTGCAGTGCCATCGTACAAAAGGAGTTGATTTTCTATTGCCTAAATAGAAAATAAAAGTTGCTATTAAATTGATTATAGGTAAAGGTAAACCAGCTACAATGGCCACTAACGACATTAAATAACTATTAGAAGCCCTTTCAGCTTCAGATTCGTCTACTTTATAAGAAAATGCCCCTGTTTCAATCATAATCCTTTCATTATATTCCATATCCAATTGGCTAAAACTATAGCCACTAATGGCACTGCAATTAATTTATTTTTCAACTTAAATTCCATTGCTCTGTAAACAAACAAAAATGATGATCTTTTAAGCGCAACATCATATGTTAACCAAAGTGGAGCTATTATTAAAATGATGAAGCAAAAAGCCCCATTGGATTAAACAAAATTGCCTGAGAGACATTGCCCTCATAAATTGACAATACGCTTCTGGTGGTTCCACAAGCGGGGCATGGAATAGTAGTTACATTTTTAAAAAGGCAAATACTTGAGGAAGAAACGGCAGGGAGTGTTGCTTGCCAGTTGAAAAAAAGCCACCCATAACTAACCAAACACAAAGTTAAAGTCAATATGTACAGGCGCCTTTTCTGCATTTATGAGATCTTATAACACTTGTTGCAATTTTTCTATATTTTTCTCTCTGGTGGCTCCCATAATCAGAAACCAATCCACAATAGTCCAGATGCCAAAACCACCGCAAGTTACGAGTTTCCCTATTCCTAGCCCTACATCACCAATCATAAACCTATCAATTCCCAGATAACCAACCAGTATAGATACAACCAAAGTTATTGTCGGATCTTTAAATTGAGTAACTTGTAGCATAGACCATCGTGAGTCCTCAACAGCTAATAATTTATCTCTGATCTGTGGTAATTGATAGCTTTCAAAAAACTTGCCGTTACTCATAATAAACATATCTACCTTCTGTGCATCCATACTAGTGTATAATTAATTAAAATAAAATTTTTATATTATATCTTCAATATTAAGTATAATTATAGAGATATTTCAGTACTATTTGAGGAAATATCTTACAAGTGAGTCTCCATTAGTTTGTGATTAGGATACATCGCGCTTAGCTATTAACAAATAGTTAAATAACAAACATAAGAAATACCAACCTAAGGCTATCAGAAAACTCCCCACCGCTACGTAATTTTGGATTTCCATAAACACATAGCGTTGAAATGGAACCTCTATCAAATTATTTACTGCATGAATAGGAAACAGAGAAATTAACCAGTGATTATCAAATTTATAATTCAAAAATGCCACCAATGAAGGCTCTAAAATCAAGCCATAAAAGCATAATGCAATAATAGCAAAACCTGATCTTTTCAAAAGTAAGGCAATAAGCATTGATAGATTTAAGAAGGCTATTAATTCCAGAAAATGGGCTAACAAAAATTCAATCCCGGTAAAAAATAAGTGTACTTCAAAAACCGGCGCATGTATTAAACCCATTACAGTACCAGCAATAAACAAAACCAACATATTAAAAAAGCTAAATGTCAATATCATGGCTTGCTTTGACCATAAAAATGAACTTGGCGACATCCCATCAATGATATTTTGTCTGATGGTGCGGAAAGAGTACTCATTTGTAACCGAAATAATAACAATAAAGGCTAAAAAGAACTTTATATAAGATGCTAAGTATGATAAATTTTGCCATACGTCCGGGAAATCATAAAAAGGCAGAATAGCAGGACTAATTCCCTGAAACTCCATGCCAGAGCCAGCCATCCAAGATAATAACAGCTTGACACTACTTAAAATTAATAAGAGTAAAATATAATATAGTATTGCTAACCTGTTAAAGGTTTTATAATTCTTGAGTTTTAGCCACTCTATTTGTAAAAGTTTTAACATAATGGTTTAGGCTGATAAAAGTTCTAAAAATTGCTTTTCCAAGGACTTATTGATATAAGCTAAATGATTAAGCACTATACCCTTTTCAATCAAATTCTGATGAAAATCATTAATATTTATCGATTCAGTAAATTGAATTTCGAAACGGTTGAGATTATTTTTTCTCATTTGTTTAATTCCAGGATATCCATCAATTACAAGTTGCAACTGGCTCATGTCAGAAGAGGCAATTTCAACTCCATCATTTCCAGACAGACTTTCAGCCACGCTACCTGTAAAGATTTTCTTTCCACTTTTCAACACTGCAAAATGGCTACATACTTTTTGAACTTCATCCAATAAATGACTTGCCAGAATAATAGTTTTTCCACTACCGGCTATCTTAAGGATCAATTCCCTGATTTCCGCAATTCCCTGTGGATCCAGGCCGTTGGTTGGTTCATCAAGAATTAACACTTCCGGATCCGACAATAAAGCAGATGCAATAGCCAGTCGTTGTTTCATTCCTAGTGAGTAAGCCTTGAATGGTGAATTTCCTCTTTCCAGCAAGCCCACCTGTTGAAGCACCTCTTCAATTCTACTTGTAGGTACGTCTTTAATTTTGCAAACTATCTTCAAATTTTGCACTCCACTCAGGTACGGATAAAAGGTAGGGCTTTCCAAAATAGCTCCGATTTTTTTCCTTTGTTGGGCTTCAGGTTGTTGGGAAAACCATTGATATTCTCCAGAATCCTTTCGGTTAACTCCTAACAATATACCTAAAGTGGTACTTTTACCGCTCCCATTAGGTCCTAGCAAACCAAATACAGTTCCTTTTTTTATTTCCAGATCTAATTCGTTAAGCGCTGTTAACTTACCGTAGCGTTTAGTTAGCCCAGATATTTTTAAAATAGTTTCACTCATGTTAGCTCAATGATTGTTTATAATTGTGGGTTTTGAAGAGTAATCGAGTCCTCCATTTGAGAAGTGTCAGCTTCAATTTGATCTCGCATTGATTTCATTTTCTCTCGTCTTTCCTCGGTTTCTTTTTTATCGTTAAGGAAATCAGTGACAGGTCCTAAATTAATGCCTTCCTGCATTAAACCAGTCACTTTATTTAGGTCAATTTCACCTTCCAACCACACTAAACTTACCATGCCATCTGCCTTAATACTTGCAAAATAAAAATCAGATGCCTCTTTTGGTGTGTATATACTCACCATGGATCCTTGCATTCTGGCCGACATTAGTTCGTCCCAATCTGACCAATCCAATTGGTCTTTCCAGTTTTCATAAATCCTTGTTTTTTCAGGGTTGTCTAAATTTATTTGCAGGTAATGAGCTTTTTTCACATTCTTTGTTGCCTCATAAAAATTTTCATCTTCCGCAATATTGACCATTCTAATGGTGCTCGGGTACAAATGCAGCGATAGAAAATGAATTCCTTCATCCTCTATACTTCCCAAAGGACTTTCATTCTTTTTATCACAAGAGGTAAACAACAGTGAAATGCTAATTAAGCTAAGCAAAATTTTATAGTTCATAGTCGATATTTATAAAATAAAGTAAGACTGATTCAAGGAGTGAATCAGTCTCAAAAGTAATTAATTTATTAAAGTTTAAAAGATTATGAAATTAATTATCATCCATATCTTCCAATTTCTCCAGGTTCTCCATGCCAGAAATGTTTAATCCTTTAGCCATTTTAGCCATTTGTTTTAAATCTATATTTCCAAACACGCTGGCAGCAACAAAACTGCTATCACTCCCTACAAGCATTACTAATTCGTTAATGATACCTCCCTTTTCCTTGATCAGAAATCGCATATCTGAGTCACCATCTCTAACAGTCATTAATTCATCGTAACCTGCACCGAAAGATTTTTGAGCCTCATTAAATAGCTTTTTTCCTTGTGTGGTTTTTTGGTTAGCAATTAATTTAATTCCTTTTAATTTTGAAACTGCTTCCATCACAGCCTTTTCCTCTTCATTTTCCATTTCAAAATTAGAGAACAAGGCAATCATTCTTTCATTTACTGACACCACAGTAAAATCTGTGTTGGCCGAATATTTATTATAAAAATTAATAAACTCACTGTTTTGTGCCGTGGCCATACTTCCCGTTAGGCAAACTAATGCTGCTATAACTATTATCTTTTTCATCTGATTTTATTTTTGTTTAGTAATATGAAATCTTTGCCTTTCAAAATAAACATGTCACTGCATGGCTACTGTAATGGAGTCGATTTCATTTCTTTAAATGTTACTTTTTATGTCTTCTTTATTTTTTGACTTATCCTGTTTAAGGGAATTTTGAACTTTATCTTGCGCTACCTGAAAAAGCTGCAGAGAATTTAAGTGGTCTTTACCACTATTCATCATATTTGCCATTAAAAGTAGTGTTGCTTTCGTTTCTTCAAATGCCTTTTCAGGATCGTCTTGTGAATTAGTGATTTCAGCCACGTGCTTTGGATTGGGATTTTGCTGTGGTAGTAGCCATGCCATGTACCCTAAGCTAACAATTATTAGTATTGATGCAGCAATTTTCCACCAACTCCAATTCCCAACTGACTGGCTTTTCCGCACGGTTTTATCAAGTATTAAGTCATCAAAGCCATCGTCTAAACTGAGCTCCTGCTTCAAGTTTTCATTGGCTTCGAACCACTCCGCTAAAGACTTCAACTCACCAGTTAAGCTTGCTTTGTTAATTTTTAGCTCAGACCTGAATTGCATTTCTTCTACATGACTTAATTCACCTTGCCAATACTGCTCAAGCCATTGATCTAGTTTTTCTGATCCCATAGTTGTTTACTTTTAACATTGCTTCTCTCAAAAATTTACGCGACCGGAATAAATCCGATTTTACCTGCGCCTCTGAAATCTCTAATAAGTCCGCTATTTCCTGGTAGCTATTACCTTCAATTTCTCTTAAAATGAACACAGTTTTTTGCTTTTCACTCAACTGCTCCATTACCTTTTGCAACATTTCCCACTGATCTTGCCAGATAGATATCGTACCTGGATTTTGATGAGTGGAATGAGCTAGTTCCATCAACTGCTGATGCTTTTGTGCAGTCTTATTTTTCCTGAGTCTGTCTAAACAATTATTTTTAATAATTTGCATACTCCACGCCTCAGGGTTTTCTACTTTATTCCACTCCCCTTTTTTATCCCAAATTTTAATTAAAGCTTCTTGTGTAGCATCCTTCGCTTCGTCCTCTTCTTTTAAAAAGAAGTATGCAAAGCGATAAAGCTTATTTTTTTGGCTTAAAAAAGTATGTTTAAAGTAGATTTCTTCGCTCATTACAATAAGTAGATGCGTAAGTGAAGGAAAAGTTACAACAAATTAAAAAATAATTTGAATTAGTTAATAATTGATATCCTCCTTAAATAAAATTTTGTTCAATTGCATGATATTCTGAAGCTATATGCATATTTGCATTATGAAAAAAAATAGCTCGGCTCCAGTAGGCATTTTCGATTCCGGCATTGGAGGTCTTACGGTAGCCTATAAGGTAAAACAGCTTATGCCGCATGAGAGCATGGTGTACTTTGGCGATATTGCTCATTTACCGTATGGTGATAAATCCGCTACAGCCATACAAGCCTATAGTATAAAGGTGACAGACGTTCTTTTGCAACAGGGCTGCAAATTAATTTTAATAGCTTGTAATTCAGCTTCTTCTGCAGCATTTGAATTAGTAAAAGAATATGTAGGCTCAAAAGCCAAAGTTTTTAATGTTATAGATCCTGTAGTGAATTTTGTAGCTAATAATTACACTAATAAAAAAATCGGGCTAATAGGAACTAAGCAGACAATAGGGTCTAACATTTATGAATTGAAACTGAGAGAACTTAATAGTAGCATTGAGTTAAAAAGTCTTGCCACCCCATTATTAGTTCCTATGATAGAAGAGGGCTTTTTCGAAAACAAAATTAGTCATGAAATAATTGATAACTACTTACAAGATAGTATACTGACAGAAATTGAGGCCTTAATTTTGGGTTGTACTCATTATCCCCTAATTAAAAAGGAAATATCTAACATCTATAGTAATAGAATAGATATCTTAGATTCCGCAAAAATAGTAGCTGAAAAATTGAAGGATTATTTAATTGAAAATGATTTACTATCAGACCTTAATACGCAGAAGGATAGATTCCTGGTTTCAGACAAAACAGCCTCTTTTGAAGCTTCAGCTAAAACCTTCTTCCACGAAAAGGTTAACTTAGAAAAATTTCCTATTTGGGATTAATAGGTATTTTAATAGTAAATTGTGAACCGGTATTTATCTGCGACTGAATAGCTATTTCTCCTCCTAGAAAAGATACTGCTTTAAATGCTAAAAATAGCCCCAAACCTGACCCCTGAGTTTTATTACTTAGCTTAAAATAAGCTTCGAAAACTTTACTGTAGTACTCATTTGGTATTCCATAGCCATTATCTTTAACATGGATATAGAAGTAATATTTCCCCGCATCTGTGCTAATCTCTACCTCAGGATGATCGTGGTTTTGATAAAGGATGGCATTTTCGATGATATTATCTAAAATAATTCGTAAGAGGGCAGTATTAGCTTTTATTTCAATGTTCTTTTGAGGCAAAACGATATCTACCTTTGCATTGTGAGCTTCAATTTCTAATGACATATCTTTCAAACAATCCTGCAAAACACATTGTAACTGAACCTTTTCAGTTTTATGTTCATTATTTAAATCATATGCCATCTGTAACTTAAATAGCATTTTATCCATGTTAAGCGCAGTAAAATGCACCTGATCGAATAGCTTTTCCAGTTGTTCCTTGCTTTGATTGAGTTTTGATACATTATTTAAACCTAGTAAAGTTCGGATTGGCCTCCTGATATCGTGCGATGCTCTGTACAAATATGTATCTAACTCTTTATTAATTTCAAGCAATTTACTGGTACGCTCTGATACTTTTGCCTCTAGTAGTTCATTTAATTTGTCGATCTTTCTATTCTTCTGCCTTAGAATAAAAACATACCATAATACTATTACCAGAGCTAATGCAATAATTAATAGTATGGAGGTTCTTAATCTTAAATGAGAAGCTTGAAGCTGATTTGCGGTTTGCAGCAATTCCATTTTAGTCACTTCCTTCTCCAATAAATACTTTTCCTGCAATTGCGTTATATCATTTGCCGTAGCAATCGAATCTCTGATCAAGTCAACTTCCTGGTACTTTCTTAAATAATATATTTCATTTTGCTTATCCTCTCTCACTTTATGAACATCTGCCGCTACCTTGAAAAATTCCACTTTAGAGGAAATATTAGAAATATCATACTCTTCAAACATTTGGCTGATTTTACCGAACCATTGATTCAATAAGTCATCGTTCCCTAGCGAAATGTGTATTTTGCAAATATAAATTCCTGCATTAAAAGCACTTGTGTAAATCTCGTTATCAAAACTTGTTTCAAAATCCTTTTCCAAAAGAGGCAGTGCTAATTGCATAGCTCCCATTCTATACAGGATTGCCGCCTTATTTCCATTTAAGATATCTGTTATTACTGTATCACTTAATGCTTCAGATAAATTAATGGCAAGATTTGTCGCTTCTATAGCCCTTTCATAGTCTCCCATTTTTCCCAAAAGCAATCCTTTTACACTATGCAAAGATCTTAAAGTTGTAGAGTCAAAATGTGTAAGCTGATCTATTGATTCTAAAATATTTAAACCCTGATCTGCATAGTTTAAACCAATTTCAGGATTATTACCTCCCATATTTATAATAGAAATATTCGCGTATGTTTTAGCTAAAGCCTCAAATTGCCTTTCCTTCTCTAATAGCAAGCCCGCCTTCATGAATTGCTCTATAGCATAAATTGATTTTCTCTCTGCTCTATAAAAATCACCTAATTTAAAATGGATGAATGCAAGATGAATTGGTTGATCTTCTAACCAAGGCAAAAGAGAATTTAATAAATAGATACCTTCTGCTAACTGTTTAGATTTCTCATTTTTCGCAACCATCTTAAGAACTTCAAATACTTCTGAGTCAGAAATATTTTCATCACTGTAAATTTTTTCAAGGAATTTGAATCCTACTTCCCTTATATCTGGATTATGATTTTCATCTAAGGCTTGATCAAATTGAATATTATAAAATATGCGTAAAGTATCGAAAGGAATTTCTGCTTTTATAATAAAAGAAGTGCAAAACATTAAGAACAAATAAGTAATTAGTAGTTTCCTATGCACAATTAAGATTTTTAATTAATTTCTTTTAAAATTTGAAAATATAAAGATTTTTCAATGGTTCATCATTACAAAAGTACAATTAAATTTAATGCTATAAATCATGTTTTTCATATTTTGATCCTATAAAAAGTGTATATACATCGAATATATTACTTCATTACTATAAACTTCTTAGTCGAAAAACGTAAAATAATTGAACCACAACATTAATAAGATTAACTTTGTACTTTAATGATAAATCTATGAGTGACAGCATCAAACATGAATGTGGTATAGCCTTAATCCGCCTGAGAAAACCACTGCAATTTTACATGGATAAGTACGGACCGCTTTATGCTATGAATAAATTGTACCTGTTAATGGAAAAGCAACATAATAGGGGTCAGGATGGAGCTGGAGTAGGTAATATTAAGTTGGATGTTGAAGCAGGAAGAAGATATATCAGCAGGTATCGATCCATTGATTCTCAGCCAATTACGCAAATTTTTAAAAAGATTTCCAAAAAATATAAAAAAGCAAAAAAAGAAGGAGGTAAAGAATTCAATAACGCACAGTGGCTCAAACAAAACTGTGCCTTTACCGGAGAACTTTGGTTAGGCCATTTAAGGTATGGAACTCATGGCCAAAATGCTATAGAAAATTGCCATCCCATGCTACGTCAGAACAACTGGAAAAACAGAAGTTTAATGGTGGCAGGTAACTTTAACATGACCAATGTTGAGGAGCTTTTCGATATCTTGACAGAACTAGGCCAGCATCCTAAAGAGAAAGTGGATACTGTTACGGTTATGGAAAAAATAGGTCATTTCCTTGATGAAGAAAACCAAAGAATTTTTGATGAGCATAAAGACACTCATAACAATGCTGAGATCACACAGATTGTAGAAGATCAGCTGGATTTATTGAGAGTTTTAAGAAGAGCCTGCAGAGATTTTGACGGAGGATACGCCATGGCAGGAATTACAGGTGCCGGCCATGCTTTTGTGGCGCGGGACCCTTCTGGTATAAGGCCCGCGCACTATTACGCAGATGATGAAATTGTTGTGGTGGCCTCGGAAAAAACTGCTATAAAGACAGCATTTAATGTTGATTATAATGAAATTAAGGAAGTAGCACCAGGCAATGCACTTATCGTGAACAAAGATGGCTCTTACTCAATGAGGGAGTTTATTAAACCATTGGAAAGAAAATCTTGCAGCTTTGAAAGAATATATTTCTCCAGAGGTTCTGACCCTTATATTTACAATGAACGGAAAATGCTGGGGAAGTTGTTAGTTCCTAAAATTTTAGAGAAAATTGATTACGATTTAGAAAATACTGTATTCTCTTATATTCCTAACACAGCAGAAACCTCCTTTTTAGGAATGATGGAAGGTATGGAGCAGCACCTTGCCAAGCGACAATTGAAGGAATTAAAAGCCGAACGAGCAGATGACAAATTATTAGAAAAGTTGCTCTCTTTCAGGCCAAGAGTGGAGAAATTGGTGATTAAAGATGCCAAACTGCGAACTTTTATCACAGATGATGAACATAGAGATGAGTTAGTAGCTCATGTCTATGATACCACATATGAAGTAATTAGGAAGAATGTGGATACCGTAGTTGTAATAGATGATTCTATAGTTCGGGGAACTACTCTTGAAAAAAGCATTCTTAAAATGCTGGATCGCCTCCAACCTAAGAAAATAATTATTGTATCATCTGCCCCACAAATAAGATTCCCTGATTGCTACGGCATTGATATGTCTAAGATGAGGGAGTTTATAGCCTTTAGAGCTGTTCTTGCTCTGTTAAAAGAAACCAAACAGGAAAATATATTAGATGATGTGTATCAGAAATGCCTCAAAACCGACAATTCTGAAAACCATGTAAAAGAGGTGTTCTCTCCTTTCAGTTATGACCAAATTTCTGATAAAATCGCTGAACTGGTCAAATCTGATTTTATTAAAGCCGAGGTTCAGGTAATATATCAGACGGTTGACAACTTACATAAAGCCTGTCCAGACCATCTTGGCGATTGGTATTTTACTGGAGATTTCCCTACAGTTGGAGGAAATAAAGTAGTGAACAGAGCATTTGTTAACTTTATGGAGGGCAAAGAGGTAAGAGCCTATTAAAGGTTTTAATTTATTACTTTTAAAAAGGCAGCAATTAAACCGAGTGTTTAGTTGCTGCCTTTTTTTCTGATTTCAGTTTTAATGGTACATATTACAAAATTGGATTATTAAATTATCCGCACTATTTTCATGCCTTAATGAGGGCTATCATGGAAAAAGTAGCGCCCCTATTTGTTCAACTTACCTCTGTAATCTGCTCCAATGGTTGCCAACATTCCCATGAAACTCGTCACAATGTGTTCAGTTTTACTATCGTTAAGGCAACACACCCCAATGTTGAAAATGGTACGTTTATCTTAATGTTTTCAAAAACTGGAGAAAATGAAACTCGTTTCAGGCTAACTGCAAACCCTAACAGCTGGGCTTCGGAATGGATGTTAATGATTTGGCATCCGGAGAAGCGATCTGCAATTAGTTAGATTGCATTTGATTATCCTTTGGAAAGCTTTAATGACATCAATTAAGTCGCGGTTTTTTATATGGCGGCTCTACGGGAGGTTGGTAAGCTCTGGCTGCTCAGACAAGTTGTAGACATTGACTGGCAACAGATATATTTCCAATAAGTAACATCAAACTCATTTAATTCTCTATTTTTGAATCCAGAAATCCTACAATAATTTAAAACGCAAACGATTGAAATAATGAAGCAAAATTCTTATGTATTCTTTCTGGCATTGGTAGCTGCTTTAGGCGGTTTTCTTTTTGGATTTGACACAGCAGTTATATCAGGGGCAGAGAGATATATACAAAATGTTTGGGGGCTAAGCGATATTATGCATGGTTTGGCTATAGCTATTGCACTCTACGGCACTGTTTTAGGTGCGATTATAGTGGGCTATCCAGCAAATAAATATGGCAGAAAACCGCTGCTCATTGTTATAGGGTTACTCTATACCTTATCTGCCTTAGGTTCAGCTTTAGCACCTGAAATCAATTCATTTATGTTTTTCAGATTTTTAGGAGGTATTGGAGTAGGCGCGTCCTCAGTTGTTGCTCCTATGTACATTAGTGAAATAGCTCCTGCAAAAAGCAGAGGGATGCTAGTGGCTTTGTTTCAATTTAATTTAGTGTTTGGCATACTGATAGCCTATATCTCAAATTACTTTATAGAAATTGCCGCTCTTGCGGAAAGTTGGAGGTGGATGCTTGGCGTTGAAGTTTTACCAGCTATTATTTACACTATTTTGAGTTTAAGAGTTCCTGAAAGTCCGAGGTGGCTGATAAACGAAAGAAAAGACTATAATAAAGCACGACTAATCTTAACTAAAACGGACCCGGGCGGTGTAGATAAAGCCATTGAGATGGCAGTTGAAGAGTCGAAAAAGGAAAAACATAACAGTAAATTTTTTGACCTATTCCAGAAGAAGTATATCAGAATCTCCTTTATGGCTGTCCTCATCGCTTTTTTCAATCAATTATCAGGGATAAATGCTATAATATATTTTGCTCCCAGAATTTTTGAAATGGCTAATATAAGTGCTGAAAACAGTCTGCTCTCTACTATGGGTGTTGGTGTTGTCAATCTGATTTTTACCATGGTTGGTTTATCTTTAATTGATAAATTTGGTCGAAAGAAGCTTCTTTATATTGGTTGTGTGGGCTATATTGTTTCATTATTTCTAATGTCTATCTCCTTCTCGGGTGATATCATTCCATCTTCAATTTTGCCTTATTTTGTTTTTATTTTTATAGCGTCTCATGCCATTGGGTCCGGTTCCATTATTTGGGCTTTTATATCAGAAATATTCCCTAATCACATTCGCTCTTATGGTCAGTCTTTAGGTAGTCTAACGCACTGGGTATTTGCAGCTCTTATTGCCAATGTGTTCCCATATTTCGCTAATTCCTTCGGAGCTTCATATATCTTTCTATTCTTCTGCGGCATGATGATTATTCAGCTTATTTGGGCTGTATTTGCGATGCCTGAAACTAAGGGTAAATCATTGGAGGAAATAGACATGGAAATTTCAAAATAGTAACCAATCATCATCAAAGGCTCGTATCTTCTGGAAGAAAATTCGCTACTTTTTTAAAGCTGGAAGATTTGTTGACATTGTGAATTGTTGCAGTCTTCAGAAAGCAAAACCAAGCCCAACATAAATGGATTCAGGAAAACTAACTCCTGCACGTACTATGAATCCTTTATCAGGGTTTTGAAACCTATAGCCTACCCCGCCAGCAATTTGGTTATCCAGATAGTCAGTTCGTGCAGGTTTTACATTTCCAACAATTCTGTAAGATTCCAAATCTCTTTTAAAATCATTGTAATTGTAAAGACTGACAAAGCCGAGACTCAATTCTATATGATTCTTGCCTTTACCAGTTAAGGCGGTGAGACCTGCCAATGCATGAGGACCTCCTCTATCAATTTGAGTCCAGTAACCGCCTCCAGCTTTAGCCCACAGCGAATTAATAAACGACTTATTAGTTTTTAAAATCCTACGTTCATAAGCGCCATTCATTACAAACCAAACAGGCACAAATCCCAAATTGCCATAGATAGCATTTTTCCTTTCCTGATCTAAGGTGTTCGCAAATATATCCTGACTGTAAGCATCGGACATATGGAGAGATAAAAAAAGTAAAGTAATTGCTAATATTTTGAAATAATTCATTTGTGTCACAATTTTAGGCTTTCTTGAAATCTAAAACTGAAGGAATCAGAGAACTTGAAAAGCTGCCTACAAAAAAAACCGAATCATCAAAATAATTCGGTTTTAGAATTCAATTAAGGAATAGATTATGTGGTGTTATAACTAAATAGAAAAACTTTCCCCACATCCGCAAGTTCTGGTTGCATTAGGATTTACAAATTGAAAACCTTTGCCATTTAATCCATCTGTGAAGTCCAAAGTAGTTCCTAATAAATAGAGCATACTTTTTTTATCTACCAAAAGCTTAATGCCTTTGTCTTCAAAAACCTCATCTCCGTCTTTTATGCTATCATCAAAGCTTAAATCGTACATTAAACCTGAGCAGCCCCCTCCTTTTACTGAAACTCGCACGTTATGATTAGGAGTATGTCCTTCTTCAATTTTTAATTTAGACAATCTACTTTTTGCATTATCTGTTACTGTAATCATGGTATTCTTAATTTAAGATACAGGATTTAATACTACGCTAAATACTGTGATGGTATTACGATCCCTTCCGTAATAAAGTTTATCTAAACAATCGAGAATGTTGCTCGCTCTAAAATATGAAGTATGCAAAAGTCTTTCATCTTTTGTCATCCATTGGATAGTATACGAGCTTTCTTCCTCTCGATAATTTTTCACATAATCGAGCATTTTCTTTAAAGCATCCACTTTATCAAAACCTAATTCCGAATGAAAAAGAAAAGATTGGTTATGCCTTGGATTAATAGTAATTAAATCCAATTTTGATTTTCCTTCTTTTATTCCAAATTCGAAAACCAGCTCACTACTGTTTAAACCCAAATGAGTTTTTATTTCTTTTTGGATTCTGGCGCTTTCTATATGTATGTCTGTGGATGTCTCCATCATCAGTTTCAATTTACTTAAAACAATATTATTGCTAATGTTATACCTTCAACTTTTTTATCCATCGAAAAGTTTCTGCATTTTTGCAAAGTTAAGGAATATACACTAAGAATAAAGTTTACAAATGCTAAAGGTTGAACATATAGGGATTGCAGTTAAAAAAATAGAAGAATCGAACCATTTATTTAGTAAATTATTTAATAAAGAGCCTTACAAGAAAGAAGCTGTAGTCTCGGAAGGTGTTAACACATCTTTTTTTGCTATGGGCGAAACTAAAATCGAACTGTTAGAGGCCACAAGTGAGGACAGCCCCATTGCGAAGTTCATTAACAAGAAAGGGGAAGGCATTCATCATATTGCCTACGAGGTTCAAGACATATACCTTGAAATGAAAAGGTTACAAAAAGAAGGCTTCACTCTTATCAATGAAGAGCCTAACAAAGGTGCCGACAATAAAATGGTTTGTTTTCTACACCCTAAAGATACTAATGGCGTTCTAATAGAACTTTGTCAGGAAATCAAATGATCTTACTGATGTTGAACAGAATTATAATACTTTTGCTTCTTTTTACCTTTACGGGTTTTGAATGAAGATTTATTACATGCTGAGAAAAGGAATGTAGCCAGCAATAGAAAAATTGAGATGCGAAAAAATTTTGTTTTCATAATGCAAATTTAAATATACATTCCGTAAACACAAATTAGTTGAAATGAGTGCTACAGATAGAACAGAAATAAAAAAATTAGGCGAATTTGGCTTAATTGATCAAATATCGCAGAAATTTGTTAACAAAAATAGTAATACGGTAAAAGGAATTGGTGATGATGCTGCAGTAATTGATATGGGTACCCATTACCAATTGATTTCTACTGATATGCTGGTGGAAGGGATTCATTTTGATCTGTCTTATTTTCCTTTGCATCACTTGGGTTATAAGTCTGTGGCGGTCAACGTATCAGACATAGCTGCCATGAATGGTATAGCTGAGCATATTACAGTGAGTTTAGCTTTGAGCAACAGGTTTTCTCTAGAAGCTATTGATGCATTTTACGAAGGAGTAAAAGCAGCGTGCGATGCTTATAATGTAGATTTGGTAGGTGGTGATACTACTGCCTCTACCGCTGGGTTAGTCATTTCTATTACTGCCATGGGTAAGGTAGAAAAGGGCAAGGTGGCCTATCGTTCAGGTGCTAAATTAAATGATATTATTTGTGTAACAGGTGATTTGGGTGGAGCCTATATGGGTCTTCAGGTGCTTGAAAGAGAAAAGCAGGTATTTTTAGAAAATCCCGAAATGCAACCCCAACTGGATAAATACAGCTATATAGTTGGTCGTCAACTAAAACCAGAAGCAAGAATGGATTTAGTCCATGAATTACTGGACCTTAATATTATTCCTACTTCTATGGTTGATATTTCAGATGGATTAGCCTCTGAGCTGCATCATATTGCCACACAATCTGGTGTAGGTTTGAACATCCATGAAGATAAATTGCCTTTCTCTTCTGCAATGCAGGAGGCAGCTTTGGAGTTTAAATTAGATCCTAATACTGCTATTTTAAATGGTGGTGAAGATTACGAATTACTTTTCACCATATCCCAGGCTGACTTTGAGAAAGTGAAGAAACACCCTGACATCAATTTTATAGGCTATATCAATGAAAAATCGAACGGCATTAACCTGGTAACCAATAATGGAAACCCTATAGCATTAAAAGCACAAGGCTGGAATCATTTTTCAAAGTAATACTGAAACTAAAACATAGATTATAGGAGCAAAAGCAGTAGACAAGCTAAAATACCGCTTTTGCTTTTGTAGTCATTGATTATATGAACTGGCCACCCTAAGTTCAATCGGACTGTAAAAACGTATCCTTCCTATATTTTGAGAAATTCAAAGGGTATATATCGAAGTATATCTCTTGCCATTTATCTGCGTAAGTATATATAGAATTACATAAAAACCTATATAAAATCTTACGCTACTGAATGCCTGCATCAAAAAAGAAAAGCATACCACAAAAAATACTTAAAATAACAGGAATTGTATCTGCCACCCTTTTAGGGATTTTCTTAATTATCAGCATTCTTTTACTCACCGTGTTGGAACCTTATGCTGAAAGGCTAATAAAAAAGAAGTTAAGTCAACAAACAGAAGGTCTTTATGACTTAGGCTTTACTGATTTGGATATCAACTTACTTTCTACTACAGTAAGGCTTCAAAATATAGATTTAACCTTCGACTCGGCTATACATTCAGAAAGAAAAGCCAGAGAAGAAGCCAGTTCAATCCTCTTCAACTTAACACTAGAAGAGTTGGAATTTTCCGGAGTAGATATTTTAGCCTACCTGGCTAACTCCAAAGCCAATATTACTTCTATTCTTATTGATCAGCCTGCGGTAGAAATAATGCATGATACTGAGGTTGAACAGACTAAAAGTAAGAAGCAGCAAGACATTAGCGAAATCATTTCCTCAATTGGAATCGGTCATTTCAATTTAAAAGATGCGCAGATCTCCTATTTTAAATATGACAATCCAAAGGAAGCAGTTCATAAGATTCCGATGTTAAATTTTCGAATGACCGATTTTAATGTCGATTTTTTGGACCGTAAAGATTTTAGGAAAATGATTAATTTAGATAACTTCTTCATTAGCTTACAAAACCAGTCTTTTGTGATTGCTAATGATGCTTACACCTTAAAATTCGATCTTTTTGAATACGACATGAGCGAAAGAGAGCTGACCATTGAGGAATTCTCTGCCATCGGTGAACACGAAAAATTAAAGGGACCAATGATAGCACCGGAAATCCAGGTTCCACTTCTAAAAATGCGTGATCTGGATTTGGTCGAAGCATTAAAATCCAAAAAATTACATTTTGAGGAGTTGCTTATAGAAGAAACATTCGTAAAGCTTTTAGAGCTCCCTGATCTGGATGTAACTGTAGAAGATGTTTATAGGGGATTATCAATGTATTTCGAATCAACAAAGATAGATGAACTAAACATTTTAAGAAGTGCGGTTAGCATGAATTCTCGTAAAAACAAGGAGGTGTTGATTCAGAAAATAGACTACATAGATTTAATGATTGAAGATGTTTCATTTGATTCACTCAGCGTATTCGATTCGAGAAATAACCTTGCCTTGCAGCACCTAACCATCAACGTAACAGACTATCTACTTCAACCTGAAAAAAGTCCCTACACTTTTAAAGTAGGCAAGTTTGACATGAACACTAAAAATGATGAAATTAAAATAGAGTCTTTGACACTTACTCCTGATTTAATAAAAAATAAGTCATTAGGCTATAGAACTGAGAAAGCAAGCCCAAATTTGCTGAATATTAATGTTCCTAAGATACATTTTGATGGAATAGATATGATCCGTGCCTTTGAGAATGCCAGCCTGGATGTAAAAAATATAGAAATTAAGAATTCTACCAGTTCCCTTAGAAAAGCTTTCGAAGCTAAATCTCCTGGTTCCGGTTTTTCCCCCGAATCCATTTATGAAAGCTTCTCTTTTTATGTAAAGGCAATCAATATTAATGAATTTAACGTAACAAATGCTAATTTAAGTGTGTACCCTTCCACTTTTGGTGATTACGAAACTCATGCTGTAAGCGAGAGTACTTTGCGCTTAGAGGGCATCCATTTTGATTCAATAATGGCTTACCAAGGCATCCCTAAAGCTCCTTTAAAAGAAATAGAGATTGCTATGAGGGATTATAAGTACAAGGATTCATCAGGCACCAAATCTTTTAAACTTGGTCCCTTGAAGTACTCTACAATGCAGGAGTCATTAACTGTTAAAAATATTGAATACAAATCTTTTTCTAAGCAGGATGATGAGAACCCTGATTCAATTAGTATTTCAGGGATAAGCTTATCAATATCCGACCTTGACTTCGTCAATGCTTTTAACAAAGGTAATCTGCAGATTGATGAAATCCTTGTCAAAAATCCTGATGTATTTGTTAGTAGGGAAGCAAAAAACCAAACATCCAGCACGGAATCTAATTTCAAAGTTCAGAAGGTAACAGGGAAAATATTTGATTGGATCAATCCTATTATCGTCAAATCCATTAAGGTGCAGAATGGGGAGGCCAGGTATGCTCAAAGGGTGAGCGGAGCAACAAACTTTCAAACTCTGGAAGACTTTTCAGTTGAAATTCAAAAGCTGAATCTCAGTCCGGAAAAAATTAAAAAAGCCGAGAGCATTATTCCTGTAGAAAATATTGTAATAAAGGCTAATAACTACAAGTTCCAGTCCCCGGATAGCATTTACACCCTTCAACTTGACAGTCTGTATTATGGTTCAAAACGTAAATTTTTAACAGCTCAGTATTTTCAACTTAAACCCGATTACGAGTTACATGATTACAGGGTGCAACATGGTAAGGAAAATGTGCATCGAAATTTGTTCCACATCTCAACTGACAATTTTAAGATTCATGACTTTGACTTGATTGAAGCTTATAACAATGATAAATATGCTTTCGGCCAGGTGATATTGAACTCTCCTGAACTAGCGATTTTGCAAGATAAAAATGTAGAAAAAGACCAGCCAAAAAATAAAAATACTGAGAAAAAGCCAGATAAAAACAGGGATAAAACTACTAACAAAAACCCGGACCTACTGGAAAAATCACTTCAAAATCAAATTAACGAATATGTTGACATATTCAGTATAGAAGCTTTTCGGATTGAGGACGCTAATTTTCTGTTTGAAATACATAAAAAGGATAGCGTGAGAGACAGCCAGGAACTTGATCATATGTCTTTGCTGATAGAAAATATAAAATTGGGAGATTTGCAAGCCAATGATCTTACTGATGTATTGCTTGTAGACGAAATTGATCTATTACTTGAAGACTACAGTTTTGTTTTGCCTGATAGCCTTTATGAATTAAGGGTTAATCGACTGTCAGCTTCCTTAGCCGAACAGTACATTCATATTGACAGCGTGAAATTTGAACCTCTCTTCCTGATAGATGAATATGCTGATAAACTAGACTATGCACGAGATCGTTTTGATATCAGCGTTGGTGATATCGACCTTGAGAACATCAATTTTGCCGAATTTTTTAACAATCAGAAATATTTAGTTGGGAGTATTTTAATTGATGGATTAAATGGCAGTATTTACAGAGATAGCCGAGTGCAACAAAACCCTGGTAGAAAACCTAGAACAGTGCAACAAATGGTTAAGGATATACCCATACCGCTTAAAGTAGATAGCCTTGAAATTAAAAAAGCACTATTAAAATATTCAGAGGTTTCTAAGGACGGTTCCGAACCAGGAATTACTACCCTTGCAGATACAAATCTACAGGCCATAAACATCACTAATGATTCATTAGCTTACAGCTTAAATGATAGGATGACTGTAAAAGCGACTTCCAGCTTTTTGGGTGAAAGCGATTTAACAATAGACTTTGTTTTCTCAATGGATCATCCAGAGGATCTGTACACCTATGAGGGATACCTGGAAAAAATGAGGTTCCAGGCATTAAATCCATTACTTACCAATTTAGTATTCGTGAAAATGGAAAGCGGTGTAATTGAAAAAATTGATTTCTCAGTTACTGCTACAAAACATCGATCAACAGGAGTTCTACAATTTCCATATGAAAATTTAAGATTCAAAATACTGAATAAAGATGATCCCGACAATCCTGGATTCTTCCTCAAAGCAGCTAATTGGTCGTTAAATAACCTATTGATTAAAACGAATAATCCTGGAAAATTATTTAACAACTATAGAAGAGGAACCATCGAAGTTGAAAGAAACTATAGTAAATCAGTTTTTAATCACATGGGAAATTCACTATTGAGCGGATTTATATCAAGCACAATTCCTGAACCCACAAAAACCATTTTGTACTTCTTTTCAGATCTTCCTTAAAATTAAATTTGTAAGAAACCCTTTCTGCACGTAATCCTAGTCTTCGGGATAAGGAATAAAAACGAAATTAGTAAAATTGTTATCTATCACGAAAAGGCAACAGAATTCATCAGGATCTTTGTAGTTGGCTTTAAAGTCTTCCATTTTATCAGCACCTATAATTTCTCGCTGCACAAACTCATCTAAATAAGTAATATGGTAGTTCCATTTTAAGTTGAGTTCCTGAGCTCCAATTAATAATTTACCGATAGGTTGCTCTACTTTACAAATTGGGAAAATAGGGAAATCTGAAAAATCTCTCTTTCTCACCGCATATGAAGCCTCTTTTAAAGTATCAGACACAAATACAAAATCTTCTGTAATAGTGCCTAAATATTTACCGCTAATTTCAGGGTTATTATCCATTTTTAAATTCATTAATTAATTTTAATCAAACAACACTTTAAAAATCGCCAATTCTTAAAGCATTGCATTATCGGCAAAGCTGTAAAACTTATCTTGCGCAAAAATCACATGATCCAGTACAGGGATATCTAAAATAATACCAGATTGCTTTAACTTTTTAGTTAGCTGTATGTCCTGCTCACTGGGCCTATTATTTCCTGAGGGATGATTATGAGCCAAAATTATTCCTGATGCGAGTTGCTCAATTGCTTCCTTAAATATCATTTTCACGTCTGCCACAGTACCGGTAATTCCTCCACTACTGATACGTTTCATTTTAAGTACGAGATTGGCTCTATTCATAATGATAATCCAAAATTCTTCATGTGGTAAATCTAAT
This sequence comes from uncultured Cytophagales bacterium, assembly GCA_963803685.1. Taxonomy (GTDB): domain Bacteria; phylum Bacteroidota; class Bacteroidia; order Cytophagales; family Cyclobacteriaceae; genus Marivirga. The sequence continues at coordinate 2,339,082 of CAWDNW010000001.1, read as the reverse complement.
AAATGTGGCTTCAGCATCTCAAAAACATCGGTGGAGCAAGTAATCCTAGGTTTTTCCTTTATTTCACTTTCCTTTCTTCGTCTGCCTAATTCAAGTGCGGAAATAATTGATATTGCCTTAGCTTCTCCTATTCCTTTGAATTTCATTAAATCTTTCACTGTAAATTTAGCTAACTCATTCAAATCGTTATTTACAGCTGAAAGAATGTTTTTGCCAACATCAATAGCGGACAAGGATTGTGTACCTGACCCAATTAAAATTGCTATCAACTCTGCATCACTTAAAACTTCCCTTCCTTTTAAAAGGAGTTTTTCACGGGGACGATCGGCTTCTGCCCAGGTTTTAATGGTGGAAGCCGGCTTATATTCTTCTTGCATTTGCAATTGTTTGATTGAAGCGAGAAGATATAAAATTGTTACAAACTAAAAAAGCCTCAACTGATATAGTTGAGGCTCTAAATAACTTTAAAGCAAAAATTTAAGCTAAGCCAGAAACGAATTTAGCTAATTTCGATTTGTTATTATCAGCCTTCTTTTTGTGTATAATGTTCTTCTTAGCTAATTTATCTAACATTGAAGTAACACTTTTCAACAACTCTTCTGCTTTTGCTTTATCAGTAGTAGCTCTTAACTGACGCACATAAGTACGAGTAGTTTTCGCCTGATAACGGTTTCTTAAACGTTTTGAAGCGCTTGAACGAATTCTTTTTAATGCTGACTTGTGATTTGCCATGTGTTTATATATTCAAATGTAATTTCTTCTTTCTTTTTAGGATTGCAAATGTAGTGGTTTTCAAGCTATTTAACAAAACCAAATTAATATTTTAATAGATTTCCATTTGAACACACAAGCAAAAATTGCTCTAGATATAGGTTTTTTGCTCATTGAAACGATATTTTTTTACAATTTTAGAATATTTTTTATAATTTACTCACTCAAAAAAATATTTCAGCCATGAAAAAATCCCTGCTTTTCATTTTGTTGTCCTTTTCTTTACTTTTAATCTCATTCATTAACATCAGACCAAATCAATGGGGCTTTTTTGCACATCAAAAAATTAACAGAATTGCCGTATTTACACTTCCCCCTGAAATGATTACTTTTTATAAATACCATATTCAATATATCACAGAAAATGCTGTCAATCCAGATAGAAGACGTTATGCAGTAGAAGGAGAGGCCCCTCGGCATTATATAGATTTGGACAAGTATGGTGACAGCGCTATAGTCAACTTGCCACGCTACTGGTTTGATGCTGTAGAAGAACTTTGTGAAGACACCTTGATGGCTCACGGCATAGTTCCCTGGCATGTTCAATTTACCGCATATCAATTAACAAAAGCCTTTGAAGAGAAAGATGCAGGAAAAATTTTAAGAATTTCCGCTGATCTGGGCCATTATATTGCGGATGCAAATGTTCCATTGCATACAACCGCTAATTACAATGGTCAATTAACTGGTCAGTACGGAATACATGGTTTTTGGGAATCAAGGCTACCAGAATTATACTCTGATGATTATGATTTTTTCGTAGGAAAAGCAACCTACATCAACAACACTCAACTCGCAATATGGGATGCTGTGAAACAAGCAAATTCATGTTTAGATTCGGTTTTTCATTTTGAAAAACAACTTACTCATAAATTTAAGGCGGATGAAAAATACAGTTCTGAGTTACGAGGTAATGTCAATATGAAAGTCTATTCCAGAAATTTTTCGAAAGATTACCATTTAGCGCTATCGGGGCAAGTTGAGCGACAAATGCGTAATTCTATAAAGCTGATAGGGGATTTTTGGTATACTTGCTGGGTAAACGCCGGACAGCCAGATTTGAATGCCCTTTTACAAAATTATGAGCCAGCAAAAAATGAATTAGAATCAGGCATTGAAAAAACTAAAAGTGAGCTAAGAAATCATGAAAGCTTCATTGAAGAATAATTTAGTAGTTCATATCTACTATTAAACATAGAGGGAGAAATAGAAGAAAAGCCATCCTTTTTCAAAAAGGAATGGCTTTAGTAGTTTTTAGAAATAATAAGAATAGTAGCCCTTGACTCCTTTCTTATTTACTCCGTGGATCATCACCTTTCCTTTAATTTCCTCTAAAATAGTAGCCAATTTTTGGGGATCTTCCATTTTCTCTCCGTTTACTCGTGTAATAATAAAACCTTCTTCTATATTCAATTTTCTAAAAAAACCGTTTTTAATATCTACCACACGAATTCCATTATTGATATCCAGCAGATTGAGTTCAACTTTTGGTACCGTTTCAAATTCAACACCCAATGTATTTGAGAAATAAGCTATCCTATTCAATAATTCAGTTGTATTTTCACTATTTGTTAAGGTTATTTCTTTTTGAAACGCTTTATCGTCTCTTTCAAATGTTAAAAGTAATTTATCACCAGGTGAGTACATGCTGAGCGTCTCTTCAAATTCCGCATGTGTTTTAATGGATTTACTATTGATTTTCCGTATTATATCTCCTTTTTGAAGGTTTATTTTTTCAGCAGCACCATTTTGCTGAATGTAACTTATTACTACCCCATCCAAATCATTTACATTGATCTTATCTGCGATCTCTGAGGTGAGAGCAGTTACTTCAGCTCCAATAAATGCCTTTTGAACGATTCCAAAATCGATTAAATCTTCAGCAATTTTCCTTGCAATGTCGATAGGTACTGCAAATCCATAACCTGCATAAGATCCTGTTTGAGATAGTATAGCAGTATTTATTCCTATCAATTGCCCCTTGGTATTGACTAAGGCTCCTCCGCTGTTTCCAGGATTAATTGCCGCATCTGTCTGAATAAATGATTCAATTGGAAAATTACTCTTCAAAATATTTAACTCCCTACCTTTGGCACTTACGATTCCTGCAGTTACAGTAGAATTCAAATTAAACGGATTTCCAACAGCCAAAACCCATTCCCCTACCTCTAAATCTGTAGAATTCCCGATCTCAAGTGTGGGTAAATTCTCTGCTTCAATCTTAAGAACAGCTAAATCAGTTGAAGGGTCTCTTCCAACCAATTTTGCAGTATATTGCCGTTTATTATAAACTACCTCTATATTATCAGCATCTTCAATTACATGGTTATTTGTAAGTATGTAGCCGTTTTCTCTAAATATCACACCAGAACCAGAACCTACTTGCTGCATATTTCCACTACTCCCGCCTAACCACATATCCAGCCAGGAACTACGCCCATACCTTTCAGAAACAGTCTTGATATAGACTACACTCTCGGTGCTTTTTCTTGAGGCCAGTACAAAATCTTCATCAGGTAAAAGTTTTTTGTTATTTCTTTCATGTATTTCCTCAGGCTGATATGATACCAACTGATTTTGATGCGGCATGTTTACTTCTGAATATTCATAAGGTATAACATAATCTTGTGGCATCGTTTTTAATAATACAAATGCCCCTACAATACCGCCAACAAACCCAAAAATCACTGTCTTAAGATTTGATTTGTTCATATTTTAATTATTTAATATGGTCATAAATAGTGATTGATTATAAATAAAACAATTATTCATTTCTATTTATTTTACAAACAAAATTCTATCCAAAAAAACGTCAAATTTAGAATTCTGTTATATTTAAAATAAAAATTTTCACTTTAAACACTTTCTATCAAAAAGAAGTTTTCTGTAAAACAACAAAGGAGACGAACAATAATTGCTCATCTCCTTTCAATGTTATGAATTGTCTAAAAATATCAACCTCCTGCCCTATTTAATTCTTCAAGGTTTGTATTTCTTTGTTTTGCTTTAAACTCTTCCCCTCTACTAAATCTGTACCTCAATGAAAAGCCTATGCTCTGCTGACCAAAATACTGATTAATTTCATTGATATTACCTTGAAGATTAGCATTACCTACAAATTGTCTTGTCCTAAAAATATCCGAAATGTTGATAGAAGCATCTAGCTTTTTATCAAAAAAGCTTTTCTTCACTGCAAAATCCACTCCCCACTGTGCTCCTATTGTGTAAAGCCCCCACACGGTATTAGACCTATAATCTCCATTCAATTCAATTTTAAAATCGGATGGTAACAAAAATGTATTCCCCAGTTGTACCATGCCAGTAGTTGCTTCCCTTTCAACTTTCTCATTATTTAAGAAAGTAGTGAAATTTTGGTGAAATACGGTGAAATTGGCATTTATCGCCCACCATTTAAACGGCTGGGTTGGCACAACTGCAGTGGCACTATAATTTACTTGATCATCAATATTACTTTGTTTGAAAACAGTAGTACCATCTTCAGGATCTTGCACTGGTACTTCTGCTATAAAATCAGAAGTGACCCCATAATTCAGCACAAGATTGTATTGCTTTTTAAATGTTTGCGTAACACTGATTGAATGGGTGAACTGTGGCTTTAAATATGGGTTTCCCTGAGCAGAGGTGTAAGGATCTAAGTAGAAAATAAATGGATTTAAGTTTTCATAATTAGGTCTGTCAATTCTTCTGCTATAATTATAATTAACCTGATACATGTCCGAAACATTATGTTGTAAAAAGAAACTGGGAAAAAGCTTAAAATAATCTCTTGGATTTACAGTATTTAAAGTAATAGACTCACCCTCAGAAAAAGTCTGCTCAGCCCTTAAGCCTGCTTTATAAGTCAATTTTGACCCTAGAGCACCAGAGAAACTGGTATAAGCAGCCGCTATATTTTCAGTATAAATAAAGTGATTCGATCTATTTTCATCTAATTCACGGCCGGATTCACCTATTTCATAAAACTGAAGGTTATTATCAGAAACTACAGAACTTACTTTAAGACCTGCCTCCATTTTAATTTTTGGTAGTATTTTCTTCTCAAAATCCATTTGGGCAGAAATGATATCATACCTTGTAGGATTATTAGTTTCAAGCAATTCGACCTCTGAAGGACTACCTGCTTGACCGTAAAAATAACTATTTCTAAAATTTGCTCCTCCTTTATTAATTAATTGGATGTAATTGAAGTCTGCTGTTAATTGTGTGCCTACAGTATCCATTTTATAAGTGTAATGTAAATTACCTTGTGCATTATAAAACTGATTTTGTATATAATTTTCCGAGATAATCTGAAACTCCTCCCCTCCTTGATTTAAATCAGAATCAAATCTGAAATCATTGTAAGCATCCTGCCCGTAAAAATTCAACATTACACCTATTGAATGACTGTCATTTAAATCGTAGTCTGTCCCCATTCTCATAGAAGGCACTTTTCTCACATTGTATTCCTTGGCATCTTGATCAAAAATAGTAACCAGCCCCGAATTTTGTTCAATCTCCCGGTAAAACCTACCGTCACGTATTCTTCCTCTTTGCGCCATATCAGCATTTAGAAAAGAGTTCCATTTCCCTTTTTTATGATTGACTTGTACGCCCAGATTGCCATTATTAATTTCATTATATCTATAACCCAGGTTAACACTTCCGTTTACACCTGACATATTATTCTTCTTCAGTGTAATATTAATAATTCCTGCATTTCCCTGGGCATCGTACTTCGAAGATGGATTATTTATGATCTCAATATTTTTAATATTTTCAGCAGACATGCCTTGTAACATATTCTGAAGATCGGCAGCTGACAAATAAGTTCTTCTATTATCAATCATCACTAGCACTCCTCCTTTTCCATTGAGCTGAATATTCCCGTCCTGATCTACAAAAACGCCCGGAGACTTCTCTAAAACTTCATAAGCAGTAGTTCCGGCAGCCATTGCTGTACCCTCTACAGAAACCACCATTTTATCCGCTTCAACCACTACCTGAGGCCTCAAGGCCTTCACTTCAACCGAATTCATCACCTGAACATCTTCCTTTAAATTTACACCTTCCAGTTTATATTCTGGTGAGGCCGCAGTTAGCTCAAATGGATTTGAAAAATAGTTATTGAATCCGACAGCTGAAATTTTCAAATAAATTTCTTCATTCAAATTAGCTTTAATTTCAAAATGTCCTGATTCTGCAGTAACAGTACCTGTAATCATAATTGAGTCAGGCAAACTATAAACTACCACATTGCTATAAGGCAAAGGGTTTTTATTTTCATCCTGAATTGTTCCGGTAATTTTACCTGAGGTGCTTTGAGCCATTGCCTGGGAGCCCAAAAGAATTAATAGAAATAATAATATAGTTTTCATGTTCAAAAGGTTTTAATGTTCTTAGATTTCATTAGGTAGATGTACATATGCCTAGAAACGATGCATGGATGGTGCCATTTTCTTTCAATGGCATTATAATGGTTTAAATGGAGGTTTTTAGAAAGTGCAGAATGCAAACTGTTCAGTAGTGAACAGTCAGATTGAATAGAAGCGAACACATCGATTAGATACTATCCTATTTTTAATCGAATTTTGATTAACTGTAGCGACAGTAAAAATTAAGGGAACAAAAAAAACCCATCAAAAAAGCGATTGATGGGCTTAAGTATAATAAAGAAAGGAGGGTTTTTTTAAGCTATTATTCCCATTTCACGTCCTATACTTTCAATTTCATCTAAAGTATATTTTAGTTGCTCAATGCTAAAACCAGCTGTAACAGTCATTCTTACGCGGGTTAATTTTCTCGGCACGGCAGGATATGGCACAGGGTTAACAAAAATATTCCTTTGATGTAACCTATAGGTCATCTCTTTTACCTTATTATCGTCACCTATAATTATAGGGAAAATAGCTGTTTCTGCATTCCCAATATTGAAACCTGCATTTGTTAAGCGCTCTTTTACATATCGAATGTTTTCCCATAGCTTATCCATTCCCGCTTTCTGCTCAGTAATTAAATTAAGCGCTTCTAATGAAGCAACTACAGATGGAATAAATGGAGATGTAGAAAACATGAAGCTTCTACTCGTATATTTTAAATAGTTAATTAATCTTTCCGATGCAGCTACATATCCACCAATTGAGCCAACCGCCTTACTTAATGTTCCCGTAATGATATCCACCTTTCCCTCGAGTCCGAAATGTTCCAACGTTCCCCTTCCTGTCTTACCAATAACTCCGGTAGCATGTGCCTCATCTACCAATACCCAGGCTCCATAATAATGAGCAATATCAAGGATTTCTTTCAATTTCACGATGTCTCCATCCATTGAGTATACTCCATCTACTACAACCAATTTATTTATATAATTATTTTGGTTGTTTTTTAACACCTTTTCCAATGAGGCAGGGTCGTTATGCTGAAAAAACTTTTTATTTGATCCTTTACTACCATCAATTAAACTGGCATGGGCAAACATGTCATAAATTGCCACATCTCTATGCCCTAGTAATCCAGAAATGGTACCGTAATTGGCACCATAGCCTGAACTATAAACTATAGCAGATTCCATACCCTTCATGTTAGCAATTTTTTTAGCCAATTGCTTAATTATATTCATAGAACCACTTAATAAAGGTACTCCTCCAGCGCCACCACCATACTGCGGAGATAATTCCTTCACTTTTTCCCAAATCCTGGCATCCTGAGTAAGGTTCAAATAGTCATTAGAAGCAAAATTTAACATCTCTCTGACTTCTCCTGTTTCAGGGTCCACTACTTTTGACAAGACTTTGGATCCGTTTAAAGATTCCCTTTCATACAAAAATCGATTTTGAGATTTCATATCAGTAAACCAACTATTCATCATATCCATCCTGCTTTCCCACTCTGCATATTCCAGCTTAGGATCACCAGTAAAATTGTATAGTGAATATTTATTGGCATCAATTTCTCCATTTTTAGAGATATCGAAGTACAGATGATCTATATTCTCATCATCAAATAAATGGTAATGTTTTTTGGGATTTTCGAGATTATCCGACATAGTAATTAGTTTTGGTATTTGTGTGAATTTGGAAACAAAGCTAGGAAGAAAATAATTTAATGTTATAACAGCTTTTATATTTCAATGTAATTTATTTTTAAACTATTTACTTTTAATAACCCTATTTCAAACAAGAAATAAAGCTTTTTTTCTATATTTATTTGCATTTTACTGATTAACAGGCTAATATAACGGAACGTTCTAAATTAATCGTTCGATTTCCCTGTAAGTCAACGTAACATAATAATAATCTTTAAAGTACCATTTATTAAAAATAAATTCAAAATGACATAGTATTAGGCAATATTGACCCTTATAATACAAAAGATATAATTAACTGATTCTAAGCAATGTCCAAAACTCACTATCTATTTGTAGTTTTGAAATGTAAAACCAATAAAATTTAAAAACCAATGAAATTTGAAACCAAAAACAATCTCAACAGAGTCATATGCACTACTGAGTATCAACCCGATAACAACTGGATTTTCTGTAACTGGGAGGGCTTTGCAAATGTAGATGCTATAAAATCATGGGGTCTGGATTTTGCTGATCTTTTGAAAAAATCCAAATGTCCATATTTATTGAACGATGACAGCAAATCAACAGGTCCATGGACGCAGGCCATGTCTTGGATTGAATCAGTTTTGATTCCTAAAGTGATTGAATCTGGCTTAAAATACTATGCACATGTTGTATCTGCCAACACATTTTCTGAAATGTCATCAAAAGAATTAAATATTAAAATTGGAGGAGCTTTGGAAATGGCTACTTTTAAAAGTCTTGAAGAGGCAAAAGAGTGGTTAAAAAGCAAACAATAGTACTTTCAATCAGTCAATAATAATGAGCCATGTGATGATACATGGCTTTTTTTTATTTTTTCATTTTTACTTCGCAGCGGAAGTCTTTCAGCAAATCAATCTCTTTGGCTAGTGTAAAATCTGTCTTTTCCTGCTCCATCTTATTTCTAAAGTTATTTTTCAACTCTTTCCTTTTGATTGCCTCAGCAAACCTTCGAATATCGGTTTCAGTTTCTAACAAAAGAGGAGGTACCTTAATCAGTTCGCCATCATCATCCTTGGCTACCATTGTTAAGTAGCTGGTATTTGTATGCTTAACATTGGAATTTCTGACATTTTCAGCAATTACCTTTATTCCAATTACCATACTGGTATTTCCTACAAAATTTACAGATGCTAACATAGAAACCAAATCTCCAACTTCAACAGGTTGCAGAAAGTCTACATCATCTACAGATACTGTTACACAATAAGCTCCGCAATGTTTGGTAGCGCAAGCATAGGCTACCTTATCCATCAATGATAATAAAATACCTCCATGAATTTTTCCGCCAAAATTGGCATAGGAAGGAATCATTAATTCTGTTATTGTGGTTCTGGATAGTTCTGGAGATTTAGCTTTCATTTAGAAATTTTTTACAATCATTAAAGTGCTATGTCAAATAATAAAATCCAAGCCATATTGAAATTTGACTAGACAGGTAGAATAGAGAATCACGAAAAAATTATAGGATTGCATTTTTCTTACTTTGAACATTTTTAGCAGAAAATACAGTTAAACTACTTAAGAATCAGTATAAAATGCAGATCGGTTAAATGACTGTTTAATCATCTAAAGCATTTTTAGTTACATAGTATCTGTAACCCACTAAAATCTTTTGCCACTTCGATAACTTGGTGAGATCTTTATTCCCGAAACTTGGCATTACTTTTCTGTTAATTTTAGCTAGCGATTTAAAAAAAAACCTCTTCATATCCTTAAAAAATTGAATGATTTATGAAGTTATAAATACGCATATAACCTTAAATGAGTTATGATTTAGTTAGTTTCGTCCAGCCTCTCCTACCATCAACAAAAAAGCCCCTTAAATTAGGGGCTCCATAATTACTACCTTAGCGAATACTTTGCCAATCTCTCTTTTAAATGCGTTCTGTCGGAGGTAATGCTAGGATCACTAAATATTCCTTTGGAAAGCTCTGCTACAGCGTTCTTTTTATAACCTAATCGCTCAGCAATGCCCTGGCAGAACACTATTTCACTTTTATACACCTTACCGTCAATTTTCATTAGCTGAATGATGTTATACAAATACTCAAATCTTTGATCATCTGATAGGGTATCCAGATTTTGTAAAGGTTCTGGATTTTTCATCATCGCATAAATCTCATCTTCTGTGATGCCATTAGCTTTTCCTATTTTCTCGATCAAATTAGCTTCTTTTTCTGCTAATTCGTTGTCTATAGTAGCTAATTTAATTAAGATTTTAAGTTGTTCTTTTAGCATTGGTTTATTTTTTAGCCTGTAGTTAGTATTTCTTTTCTGCATTAAGTCCAGATAATTATAAAGATCCTTAGTCTTTAAGTTTAATCTCAGATACTTAATTTTATTTTTTTAGTCTTTAAAGATAGCAATAGTTTTTAAAAAATATCTCTTTACTTTCTTCAATGTAATAAATTTTATGATTTTTAGTAATTATTTAGGTTCATTTCTTGCTATGAAATGTTCCACTTGGGGTGGTTTTATAACTTTGATAATCTAAAAGCACGTGATTACTAATTATTTCGAAACTAAAATATTTCATTAAAATCTGACATTTATAAATTTAAAATGGAGCTATTTTCTATTTAATATTAAATAGCGTTAAGCATTTTACAAAGACATATCTAAATGAAAACAAACATTTTTTTTATATAGTTTTCGATACTTATATTTAATGCAAAGTTGTCTTATGAAAAAAGAAAAGGTACATTTTAAAGGTGGTGACGATCAGGAAATCTCAGCAATTATTCATTTCCCAGCAGACCGGAAACCAAATCATTTTGCAATTTTTGCTCATTGCTTTACCTGCAATAAAAATTTTAATGCCGTTAAAAATATTTCATTAGGCCTTACTAAATATGGATGCGCTGTCCTTAGCTTTGATTTTACAGGGCTAGGAGATAGTGAAGGAGATTTTGAAGATACTAATTTTTCTACCAACCTGTCTGACTTATTAAAAGCAGCTGAATTTCTAAAAGAAAATTACACTGCCCCCACCCTTCTTATTGGACACTCACTTGGTGGAGCGGCAGTTTTAATGGCTGCCTCCGAAATTGCATCAGTAACTGCTATTGCCACAGTGGGAGCGCCAGCTAAGCCTGAACACGTTCTGCATTTAATTAAAGGTGGCATTGAAGAAATACGAAAAAATGGTGAAGCAGAAGTTTCAATTGGTGGTCGACCTTTCACAATTAAGCAACAATTTATTGAGGACTTACAGCGGAACAAAGAACTAAACAATTTGGAAGAACTCAGAAAAGCAATTCTCATTTTACATTCACCACAAGATGATGTGGTTTCTATAAACAATGCAAGAGAGATTTACCAGAAAGCACATCATCCTAAAAGTTTTATTTCTCTTGACGGTGCTGACCATCTTTTGAGTAAAAAAGAAGACTCAGTATATGCAGGAGAAATTATTTCTATATGGTCGAAAAAATACATAACTAGTGAAAAGGAAGAAAGGCCATCAACCGAATCTCAGACTGTAGCCAAAATTGGTAATAAAGAAGATAATTTTACAACTCAAATTGTAGCAGAGGGTCATCATTTAATTTCTGATGAGCCTGCAAATATTGGAGGGGATAATTTTGGACCTAGTCCATATGGGCTACTAACTGCTGCTCTGGCCTCTTGCACTGCTATCACCCTAAGAATGTACGCTAACAGAAAAGAATGGCCTCTTGAGGAAGTTGAAGTACATGTAGATCAGGAGCAACGACATGATAAAGATACAGAAAACTGTGATTCAGATGAGGGGAAAATCACCTTTTTCAACAGAAAAATTGCAATAAAAGGAGACTTAGATCAAGAGCAAATTAATAGACTACTAGAAATTGCTGATAACTGTCCTGTACATAAAACGCTAGAGTCTCAAATTAAGATTACTACGGAAGCATTTAAAGAGAAACTCTAATAGACTTATAAATTTTTAAAATTTAGATAATTTCTTTTCTATCTTCATGCCTCATATAAAAAGTTAATAATTTACCAATGATTCTAAATACCATTGATTGGGTAATTTTAATAGGTTTTCTTTTCATTTCGCTAGGGATCGGGATTTGGACCTCCAGAAATAATAAAAATGCTTCCGAGTTCTTTGCTGCAGGTGGCAAAATGCCATGGTGGTTATTAGGTGTTTCTATGGTTGCTACCACCTTTTCCACAGATACACCTAATTTGGTGACTGATATTGTTAGACAAAATGGAGTTTCGGGTAACTGGGCCTGGTGGGCATTTCTTTTAACTGGTATGCTCACAGTTTTTGTGTATGCCGGCCTTTGGAAAAAATCAGGCGTTTTAACTGATGTGGAATTTTACGAATTACGCTACAGTGGTAGAGCGGCTCGCTTTCTAAGAGGATTTAGAGCTATTTATTTAGGTTTTTTATTCAATATTATGATTATGGCTTCTGTGACGTTGGCAGCTATAAAAATTGGTGGTGTTTTATTAGGATTAAGCCCCGTTCAAACTGTTATAATCGCAGGTTCTATTACTGTTATTTATAGTTCACTGGGTGGGTTAAAAGGTGTTTTAATTACAGATTTCCTGCAATTTTTTCTTTCAATAGCTGGTGCTTTAATTGCGGCTTATGTTGCTTTAAGTCACCCTGAAGTAGGTGGCTTGGAAAATCTACTGCAACATGAAAATGTAGTGGATAAATTAGATTTTTTTCCTTCTTTTTCAGATCCAGAAATGTGGGTGATGCTGCTAATAATCCCATTATTGGTTCAATGGTGGAGCACCTGGTATCCAGGTGCTGAACCAGGCGGAGGTGGCTACATTGCTCAAAGAATGTTTGCTGCAAAAAATGCAGATCATTCCATAAAGGCAGTTTTGTTCTTCAATGTTGCTCATTATGCTATCCGTCCTTGGCCGTGGATTATTGTAGCCCTTTGTTCTTTAATTGTATTTCCGGACCTAATGAGCTTTCAGGAAGCTTTTCCTGCCGTAAATGAAGGCGTTGCCTCTCATGATATGGGTTACCCAGCGATGCTTACTTTTATTCCTGCAGGTTTACTGGGCTTAGTTATTACTTCATTGGTAGCGGCCTATATGTCCACAATTTCTACCCATCTAAATTGGGGATCATCCTATTTGGTGAATGATGTTTACAAAAGATTTATTCATAAAAATGCTTCTGATAAAAAACAGGTTCAGCTAGGACGCCTACTTACTATTATTTTAATGATTTGCAGTATGTTGATGGCGCTGGTTTTACAAAATGCCCTTCAAACATTTGAAATATTACTTCAAATAGGAGCTGGCACTGGCCTAATTTTTATCCTTCGGTGGTTTTGGTGGAGAATCAACGCCTACAGTGAAATAGTAGCCATGATAGTAAGCTTTCTGGTAGCAATTTACTTTGCTTTTGCTCATGAATTAGTGGGGTTTTCTCCTTTGCTTGCCTGGCAAAAGCTATTGATTGGGGTAGGTATAACTACCATTGCATGGGTTGTTACAAGCTATCTAAGTCCACGTACTACCGATAATCAATTAGTTAATTTTCTTCAACAAGTGAACCCTGGCGGGCCTGGCTGGAAAAAAATAACCAAACGTTTCCAAGCTGAGGGCAAACTCAATGTGAGACAAGAAAAATGGAAAGTGCCTACTGGCATAATTTGTATGATTGCTGGTAGTATTGGTGTTTATGCTTTCCTATTTGGCACTGGAATGCTTATTTATCAAGACTGGTGGCAAGCAGTATCTCTTTTACTATTGAGTGGAGCCTGTGGAATAATCATATTTAAGCTTTACCCTAAAATAATAGCTTAAAATTAAAGTCCACTTTAAAGACATGTAAATCCTGATTTAACAACAGCTACTCTTGATAGAGTGCAATCTAGGCATAGTTTTTGATTTATATTAAATTAAAAACTATGTCTATGAAAAAGCCCATCTATCTAATTTTATCGATTTTTATTTTAAGCAGTTGCACTATTGTAAGACAGGGAGAAGTTGGTGTTAAGCGAAAATTTGGCAAGATTAATCCAAGACCTTATTATGCCGGAATCTACGCCATTAATCCTTTTGCATCCAGAATGATTAAAACACCTGTAAGAACCATGAACCTTGAGGTCGACTTAAGCCTACCAAGTAAAGAAGGTCTAACAATCCAATCCGAAATATCAATCCTTTACAGAATAAAGGAGGAAGCTGCACCGCAAATTATTGAAAACATTGGTCCCAATTATGTGAGTAATGCAATATTACCCGTCTTCAGATCGGCTAGCTCAGATATTACAGCCAATTTTATGGCAAAGGACATGCACTCAGGCCAAAGAAGTGCAATTGAAAACAGAATCAAAGATAGGATGACGGAAGTACTAGGAGATAGAGGCTTCATTATTGAGGAAGTGTTATTGAAGAGCATAGTGTTGCCCCGCGAGTTGTCCATGGCAGTAGAAAGGAAATTAAAAGCAGAGCAAGAATCGATGAGTATGGATTTTATTCTTGAAATTGAACGAAAAGAAGCAGATAGAAGACGAATTGAAGCAGAAGGAAATAGGGATGCTCAAAAAATACTAGCAGAAGGTTTAAGTGATGCAATCATTCAGTTAAGAAGCATTGAAGCCTTCAAATCCTTAGCGGAAAGCCCTAATGCCAAAATCATTATTACAGACGGAAAAACACCTATGTTAATACCGGGAGCAAATTAAGAAATACCATAAAATTCCATACTTAAAGCCTCGAAATGAGGCTTTTTTTATATACACAAATTTCTGCAGTAGCCATTCAAAAAAGTTCTCCGCTTTAGCTAAGAATATTTTATTAAATTGAATCTTAAATGTTTGCTTTAGTTCAATTCAAAAAATATGAAAAAACAATCCTGCTTTCTGATCTTAATTCTATTATTATCTAGTACTGTTAACGCACAAGAACAAACAGCTTTAGATTATCTAGATGTATTTGAGCTACAATATGTTTCAAATCCTGAAATTTCACCTAATGGGGAAAAAATAGTATATGTCCGCAATCAATTTGATATAATGACTGATCGTAAGTACACTAATTTATGGATCATAGATTTTAGTGGTGAAAATCATATACCATTAACTTCTGGAAAAACAGGCTACAGTAGTCCAACCTGGTCACCTGATGGCACAAAAATAGCTTATATTTCATCCGAAGAAGGGAAGGCTCAAATCTTTGTGAGATGGATGGGGACAGGTCAAACAGCTTCGATCACTAACCTAACTAAGGGACCAGGCAATATTTCATGGTCGCCTGATGGACAATACCTTGCTTTTAATATGAGTGTGGCCAAGGAACAAGAAAGCTTTGGTCAATTTCCTTCTCCTCCGAAAGGAGCAGAGTGGGCTTCTCCAGGGAAAGTAATAGAAGAGGTTTCGTACAAATCTGATGGGAATTTTTCTTTTCTGGAACCCTCTTTCAATCATTTATTTATAGTATCTGCGCAAGGAGGCGCTCCGAGGCAACTAACTTCTGGTGACTATAATCACTCTGCACCCTCATGGACAGCTGATGGCAAACATCTTATATTTTCTGCAAATCGTTCAGAGAAAGCTGATTTGGAACCTAATAACACCCATATTTTCAAAGTAAATATTGCTAGTAGGGAATTAAGCCAATTAACTAAAGGAAAAGGTCCTCACGAAAACCCTGTTGTTTCTCCAGATGGAAAACTAATTGTTTATACAAGCTATGAAGACAGGTATGTAGGTTATCAACTAGATCATGTTTTTGTAATGGATGTCAATGGTAAAAATGCTAAAGAACTAAAGCATGGTTTGGATATGGATTTCAAAAATTTTGTATGGGCTAAAGACGGTAAAAGCATATTTGCCTATTATGATGAGAGAGGAGATGGTGTTTTAGCTAACCTAGATTTGAATGGAAGTGCCGTGACTATTACTAAAGGTATTGGCAATGGATCATTTGGCCGGCCCTATGCAGGTGGAAGTTATAGCATCGCTTCAAATGGAAGGTATGCATATACAAAATCTGACACCCAAATGCCAGCAGATTTAACCGTTGGCCATTTCCCTACCAAAATGGCCAATAGAACTATTACTAACCTTAACGGCAATTTTCTAAAAAATAAAGAAATAGGAAAAGTAGAAGAAGTAAATTTTAGCTCATCGTTTGACAAAATAGAGGTTCAAGGCTGGATTGTTTATCCTCCACAATTTGATGAAAGCAAAAAACACCCATTAATTTTAGAAATACATGGTGGTCCGCACCTTGCTTATGGGCCACACTTTAGTCCTGAATTACAATTAATGGCTGCAAGAGGATTCGTGGTTTTATACATAAACCCCAGAGGAAGCACTACCTATGGAGAAGAATTTGGCGGATATATTAATCATAATTACCCGAGTGAAGACTACAATGACTTAATGGATGCTGTGGATATGATGGTGAAGAAAGATTTTATTAATCCTGAAAGATTATATATAACAGGTGGTAGCGGAGGAGGAGTCCTTACCGCATGGAGTATAGGTAAAACGGACCGTTTCAGAGCCGCTGTAGTGAGCAAACCAGTAATCAACTGGTACAGTTTCAGTTTAACGGCCGATGGCTATAATTACTATCCACAATATTGGTTTACCAAAAAACCATGGGAGGATCCTCAGCAATATTTGGATCGCTCTCCTATTTCTTTGGTAGGAAATGTGAAAACTCCTACACTTTTGGTAACGGGCGAACAAGACTTCAGAACACCTATGAGTGAAACTGAGCAGTATTATGGTGCATTAAAATTGCAAGGGATAGAAAGCAAAATGGTACGCATACCTGGAGCTGGTCATGGCATTACTAACCGGCCAAGCAACATCATCCGCCACGTTGCTTATATTACGGGATGGTTCGAAAAATATGAATAGTTGAGCTTGATTCAATGAGAATGATTAGAAATAGAGTTCAGATCATCCATGTGGGCTCTAATTACCCTCCTAAAAAATTGTGAAAATAAATTACAGACTTAATTCGATAACTTAGTGGAAAGAGGGACGAACAAGTAGCATTTAACAGTCATGCATTTCATTCCGAAGCTACTAAAACAGGGATGTCGACCACCTTTCTAATCACATCCACCTCAAACCCCTTTGATTTTAAATATGCAACAGGCTCACTTTCCAACTTTCTTTTAACAAAATGTATTTTAGGCAAAGCATTTAAATTGCTTTTACCCACTTCAAAAATGGTGGTTTCCATTGCCTGATTAAGGCTTTCAACACTTTTTTCTAAACTCAATCCTTTTAAAATGATCCCTTTCTTAAAATCGAGATTTAATTGAACTGATTTACTATCCTTAGCACCTTTTGTAGCTTCTTGATCAGTTAAATAAGATAAGATATAATGGGTTTGCTCTTTTTGATGATATATAATTTCTATTTCTGCAACTTGTAAAAAGTGGTGCAAAATGTCAGTTTTAATTTCATCTAGCTCTTTATTACCCTCTACCCTAAGGCTATATATGTTATCTGAGGTTAATTCTAAGTCAATCACTTCCTCATTTAGGTATTTAATTATTTCACTGGTTTTTGCAATTATAACAAAAGCGCTATCAGTAGATTTGGTCAGTTTATAAGGTACAATTTCACCTAATTTTGTAATTTCTAATTTGAAGTCTTCAGTTTCCACAATATATGAATCACCGGCAGACAATTGAAAAATGGAGGGAAGTGAGATCAGACAAATAGCTATTAATTTTTTCATGATTTTGTAGTTCTTTCTTTAAAGATGTCAACTACATATTAATGGTTGCTCCAACACAAAAAAATTTTTCTTGAATAAATTTAAATTAGATCACTAGAATCATTTCCGCATAAAAAAACCCACACCCAATCGGGTGCAGGTTTTCATCAAATTAAATTAATTATTATAATCAAGCAACTTTCTCAGTACTGCCGTTTAGCCATTCTGGCTTGGTTATTTTTACTTCAGCATCTAATTGATTCAACATATTATATATTCCAAAATAGGTTCTGTTCACATACAGACCATGCCTTGAACCTCTTGCACCATTGCTATTGCGAACTTCCTTCATCTTGGAAACACGTTCACCCATGGCATAAATCTCTTCAAAAAATGCATTATTACCGAAATTAAATACATCATACTGAAAAGGCTTGCTCAACATACCTATCATTTCTGTAAAAACACCGCTGAAGATTTTTCTCTCAGCAGGAGTATCTTTTTCATGGAAAAAATCTAATGCTTTGAATCTTTTATCAATTTCACTCTGGTCTTGTAGAAAACCTGGCTTCAATAGACTAAAGTAATTTTCGTAGAAGTCGTCTGGAATTTCTTTAATACAACCAAAGTCGATAATCCCCATTGTGCCATCATCCATAAACATAAAATTACCAGGGTGCGGATCGGCATGTACCTGCTTTAGTTCATGAAATTGAAAATTATAGAAATCCCAAAGTGCCTGTCCAATTTTATTCTTAACCTCCTGAGAAGGATCTGTCTTTAAAAATTCTTTTAAATGCACTCCTTCCAACCAATCCATTGTTATTACTCTGTCTCCGGAAAGATTTTCATAATATGTCGGAAAGTATAAGCCTTCAATTTTTCCAGCCAGAGCCTCTGTAATTTCTTTAGATCGTCTCAGTTCCAACCCATAGTCAGCTTCTTCCATCAGCTTACCCTCTACTTCACCCATATAATGATCTAACTCTGCACTGCTCATATTAAACAAACTAGTAGCAAAGGGTCTCACCAAACGTAGATCAGAACTAATGCTATCGGCAACGCCAGGATACTGAATTTTAACGGCATAGGTTTTATTATCTTTGGTGGCTTTATGCACCTGACCCATGGAAGCCGCATTTACAGCACTTTTAGTGAAGCTATCAAAAATACCATCTGGACTTTTTCCTAAAGTTTTTTGGAATGTTTTCACCACCAAAGGATACGATAGAGGAGGCGCACTATATTGCGACATAGTGAACTTATCCTGATAAGCCTGTGGAAGTAAATTTCTATCCATACTTAACATTTGAGCCACTTTGAGGGCGCTTCCTTTCAACTCGCTTAAAGACTCATAAATATCTTCAGCATTATCCAAATCTAACTGTGACCTGTCCATAGCAGGATTAAAAGCTTTTTTAGTATAATGCTTTAAGTAATTCCCTCCTATGCGTGCACCAGTCGAAACAAATTTACTTGCACGCTGAATTTTGGACACAGGTATTCTTGATTGCTCTTTTTTATCTTTTTCGCTCATTGTTACCTATTTTGAAAGAGGAATTTTGCAAAATCTACCATACTATCCAGGGGACTTTTACCCATCAGATCAAAAGCTACATTCACTGCTTTTTCAATGGCCGCATCAGTTTTTTCAAAACCAGTGCTGTCGTCTTTTACCCAAAATTGTAAAACAAACATAGTTTGAAGCCAAAGCCCATCTTTATATCTATCTCCGATTACGGGTCTATCAACTACTTCCTCTGTTTCTTTAGCCTGCAATAATATTTCATCAGCAAATTTTAAAAAGCGGTGCTTAAATGCTTTTAAGAATTCTGGTGTGATTTCAGGTTTCTTAGCCTTCTTCATGTCAATCAGGACATAACTTCGGTTTTCTTTTAGCACTTCAATTAAGGTGAAATATAAAGCCAGTAGTTTTTCTCTCGCTGAATATTGAAGAAAAGCCTCTTCAGAATGTAGATTTGCAATAGTTTGCTCCAGGAAGCCTAACCAAATATGTTGTCTTAAAGAGGAAAATGAATTGAAATGGTTATAAAAAGTAACCTCATCCATCTTTAAATCTTTCATGAATTTGAAAACAGAAGGTGGCTCCTTCCCATTTTCTAACATATAGTTAATAAATCCTGAATGAATTTTTGCTGCTTTATCTACAGGTTTGCTTGCTTTCGTTGCTGCTTGTTTTGCCATTATTGTATTTTGATTAATGACTATTGTAACAGCGAGTTATAGGGAAAGGTTTTAATTAATACATTAAAAATTAGAGCCTGAAATTTAAAGCTCTGCTTAGGTGAAGCAGTTTGATTCAATTGCTAAGATACTTATCATTCCTATTAAAAACCATGATGGGAGTATCCTTATTTCTGATACAGATTTCCACTGATTGCTAAAAGATTCACTTCGGCCACCTTTGCCAAATAAATAGCATTGAGCAACCTGCTTTCGGCTTCCACCGCATTTTGTTGCGACTCTCTCAATTCCAAAGCATTGGAACGGCCCACTTTATAACGATCTAATGCTATTTCAGCATTTTCCTTGGCTACTTCAACGTTAGCTTTTTCTAATTCTATCAGATTCAACTTATTCTGATAACTGACAAAGGCTGAAGATAAATCTCCAGTTAACTGATTTTCAAGTTCTTTGATAGCAATACTGTTATTATCAATTGCTATTTGGGTAATTTGAGTTCGCCTCCATTTATCTAAACGATCAAAAATTCTCCAGGACAAACTTAAGCCATACGTTAGTCCTTGAGATTGATTTTGCAGAAGAAACCCAGCTTGTGAATTAAAATTTTGATATCCATAACCTGCAATCGCATCAATTTGAGGAAGCATTTCAGTGTAAACTGTTTTATTTTGATTAATTAGTATCTGTTCTTGCTGCATAAGAGCTAGAATTTCCTTATTTCTATTTTGCAAATCGACTATAAGTTCATCCAATACCAAATCCTTATTAATGATGATGGAATCTACTGCTACAACCTGCTCGTTAGGATTTTGTCCCATCAATAAATTGAGGTTCACTTTAGTTTGCTTTACAATTTCTTCCTGATTTAATAAATTCGTTTTATCAGCATTTAGATCTACTTTTGCAGATAGAAAATCTACTTTCGAAAAGCGTCCTACCTCATAATTGGCTTGAGCAATTTCTAGTCTTTCATTTGAAAGCTCAATAGCTGTTTCTAAAACTTTATACTGCGCTTGTTCAAATGCTAATTGATAATAAGATTGGATAATGTTGCTTAATGTACTCTCTAGTACTGCTTGTGTTTCGAACCTACTTTTATTTCTTTCTAGTTGTAGCACTTTGTAGTCGAAAAACATTTTAGTACCATCGAAGATAGTCCAGGTCAAATCTCCTCTAATATTAAAAAGGTCTGATTTTGCCCCTTCAAGCGAATTTACATCACCCGTTCTAAATACCTGATCTACATTTTCGTTATCAAATGTTCTCTGTCCAGTAATATCTACAACCGGTAAAAACCCAGTATACGCGTACTCTGAATTAATTACAGACTCCTTTTCAAGGTTCCTTGCCGTTTTAATGGAGAAATTATTTTCAAGACCAATAGCAATGGCATCTGATAAGGTAATACTCTGACTGTATACTGAGTTAGTAGCTACAGCCATTGTTAAAAATATTAGGATCTTTTTCAACATAAAATTAAGCTTCAACTCTGGACACTCGGGCTCTTTTGCTGGCCATATATGAATAAATTGCAGGAATTACATAAAGCGTTAATCCTGTGGCGAAAATCAGGCCTCCAATAATGGCTATCCCCATAGAAACCCTGCTTTCGGAACCTGCTCCTAAAGCTAAAGCAATAGGTAGTATACCTAGAATAGTAGAAAGCGCAGTCATTAAAATAGGTCTGAATCTGGATTTCGCAGCTTCAGTGATTGACTCTCTTACCCCTGCTCCTTGTGCTTTCTTCTGATTAGCGAATTCCACAATCAGGATTGCATTCTTTGATACCAAACCAATTAGCATAATAATTCCTATTTGACTGAATATATTTAAAGATTCTCCGAATAACCATAGTGATAAAAACGAACCTCCCACTGCCAAAGGCACTGTAAATAAAATAATAATCGGATCTCTAAAGCTTTCAAATTGAGCCGCCAACACTAAGTAAATTAGAACAATGGCAAAACCAAAAGCAAATAGTAGACTGGAGGAACTTTCGAAAAAATCAAGAGAAGCTCCTGTCAGTGAAGTGGAATAAGTTTCGTCCAAAACCTCTTCTGCAATAGCGTCCATCGCCTCAACGCCATCTCCAATGGTTTTACCTGGAGCCAAAGCTGCTGACACTGTTGCCGATATGTACCTGTTATAACGAAATAAAGATGGAGGTGTAGAAGATTCACCTAAATTTACAAGGTTATCTAGTTGTACCATCTGACCATTTTGCGCTCTCACATATAAAGACTTTAAATCGATAGGCGCATTTCTATCATTTCTTTGCACCTGACCTATTACCTCATATTGTTTGCCATCCATTATAAAATAATCGAAGCGCTGACCACTTAAACCTAATTGTAATGTTCTAGCGATATCAATTACCGAAATCCCTAATGATCGTGCTTTTTCCCTGTCAATTCGGATATCAATTTGCGGCTTGGTAAATTTCAAATCCAAATCTACTACTGTGAAAATAGAATTACTCTTTGCCTCATCCATAAACTGTGGCAATTTCTCTTGCAATTTTTCTAAAGAGGTAGATTGAATAACATACTGAATAGGCAAACCTGCTCTTCTTCCACCAATGGTCTGCTGTTGGTACGCAAAAGCATTAGCAGCCGGAAATTGAGAAAGAATAGGAGAGAATTCATCATACAATTCCTGCTGGGATTTCTCCCTGTTTTCAGGGTCTGTTAATGTAATCCTAAAGAATGCTGAATTAGTACCCCTTGTACCAAATCCTGGAGAAGTTACTGATATAAGACCATTGGTAGGTAGCTTTTCCATACTCACGTCAACTATATTATCAACATACTCATCCATGTACTCAAAAGTAGCCCCCTCAGGACCAGTAGCATTTACAGAAATTTGACTTCTATCCTCTAATGGCGCTAATTCGTTAGGTAGTGTTTTAAATAAGAAGAAAATAAGTGCTCCTGATCCCAGAAAAGCAACCACACCTAGCCATCGTGCTTTCATAAAAGCATCCAATGAACGGGAATAACCTCTATTTAGCGATACAAAAAATGGTTCTGATTTCCTATAAAACCAGTTCTGCCTCTCTCTTTTTTTCAGGATCCGGCTGCTCATCATTGGTGTTAAAGAAAGTGCTACAAAAGAAGAAATGACTACCGCCGTGGCTACCACAATACCAAATTCCCTAAATAGTCTCCCAGTGATGCCTTCAAGAAATATTACCGGCATAAAAACGGCCACTAAAGCAACAGTTGTAGCTATCACAGCAAAGAAAATTTCGG
This sequence comes from uncultured Cytophagales bacterium, assembly GCA_963803685.1. GTDB lineage: Bacteria > Bacteroidota > Bacteroidia > Cytophagales > Cyclobacteriaceae > Marivirga. Next base: position 2,316,090 of record CAWDNW010000001.1, on the reverse strand, counting down.
TAGAACCTTCAATTGCTGCTTGCATAGGCTTCATTCCTCCTTCAACTTTTGTATATATGTTTTCGAGTACTACAATAGCATCATCTACTACTAACCCAATAGCCAGAACGATTCCTAATAAAGTAAGAACATTGATGGAGAAGCCTGCTAAATACATGACAAAAAATGTACCTATAAGTGCTACTGGAATGGTTGCAATTGGAATTACAGTAGTCCGCCAATCACGCAGGAAGGCAAAAATAATTAGCACTACAAGTAAGAAAGCAATAATTATGGTTTGCTGTACCTCCGTTATAGACTCTATAATATATTCAGTCTGGTCAAAACCAATACCCAGCTTAATATCTTCCGGTAGGTCTTTTTTAATTTCATCTACTCGTTTGTAAAATTCCTCTGCAATTTCAATGCTATTGGAACCAGGCTGTGGAATAAGTACTACACCAACCATCGGCACTCCATCTCTTTTCAATACGGTGCGCATATTCAAAGCACCCAGTTCAGCATATCCTACATCAGAAAATCGCACAAAACTGTTATTGGACTCAGCAATAATCAGATCATTAAATTCTTTTTCCGTTTTTAATTGTCCCTGAGTTCTCACCACCAACTCGATCATATCGCCTTCAATTGTTCCAGAAGGTAATTCAACGTTTTGCGATTCAACAGACTCCAAAACATCCAGAGGAGTGAGTTGGTAGGCAGCTAATTTTAACGGGTCCATCCACAGCCGCATGGCGTAGCGCTTTTCTCCCCAAATCCGCACTTCACTTACTCCTGAAATAGTTTGTAAGCGCTCTTTAAACGTGTTTTCAGCGATGGATGACAATTCCAGCAGACTTCGGCTTTCACTATTAATATTTAAGAAAACTATAGGGTCTGAATCTGCATCGGCCTTGTTAACGGTAGGAGGCTCTGCATCTTCTGGTAGCCTTCTTCTTGCTCCGGAAACCTTATCTCGCACATCATTGGCAGCAGCTTCCAAGTTCTCTCCTAAGTTAAATTCTACAGTAATCTGGCTCCTACCATCCGTGCTGGTCGAGGTGATTGTTCGGATCCCTGCTATTCCATTTACAGCTTCCTCCAAAGGTTCAGTAATCTGAGATTCAATAACATCTGCATTTGCTCCGGCATAATCTGTCGAAACGGTTATAATCGGCGGATCAACAGAAGGATATTCTCGTACTCCCAGAAAATTGAAGCCAATAGCTCCAAAAATAAGGATGACCAGTGATAGCACAATGGCTAAGACCGGTCTTTCTATACTAACTTTGGATAATGATGCCATTTTATTCTCCTTCCAGATTTTTAATTTCTACGGCAACTCTGTCCTTCAATTTGGGAACACCAGAAATTGCCACCGTATCTCCTTTTTGTAATCCACTAAGGATTTCCACTTTGTTAGAAGTTCTAACACCAAGCCCCACCTCTTTGGCTATCGCCTGGCCATTTTCAACTACGAACACTAAATGACCATCAGCTTGAGGCATAATAGCTGTAGTTGGCACTAAAATGGTGTTAGGACTACTATCCAGCGTAAGGCTAATTCTTACAAACTGCCCCGGTATTAATTCATTTTCAGGATTTGAACATTTAGCCCTCACTGTTAAAGACCTTGTAACGGGGTCTATTTGTGGTTCAATGGCGTAAACAGTTGCATTTCTTTCTACACTACTTGCCTCGGTAGTAAAAGTTATTTCATTACCTGTTTTCACAGAATTGCTGTATCTTCCAGGGATAGAGAATTCTATTTTAATGGGATTAGTATTGTATAAAGAAGCAATTTCAGTAGTGGGAGAGATATAACTACCTTCACTAATATATCTTAATCCAACAAATCCGGAAAAAGGTGAAGAGATTCGGGATTTTTCAATTTGAGCAGCAAGAGATGCCATTTCCGCTTCGTTTGTTTTAAGATTGGTAAAGGCAATATCGTACTCTTCTTTACTAATTGCGTCCCTTTCCAATAATTGCTTTTGTCTCTTTTCTGTTTCCTTATTAAGTTGAGAAGTATATTTTAATCTTTGTAAATCTGCTTTTAACTCTGCCACATTCGTTTCGACCAGAATTTGACCTTTTTTTACGTATTGACCTTCATCAAAGTAAATACGATCTACTTTCCCTGAAATTTCACTGGCCAACTGCACCGATTCATTGGCCAAAAGAGACCCGGTAAGAATCAATTCGTTATCAAATTCCTGAAATTTAACCACTTGGGCATCTATAATAATGTCAGTATTTACTTCTGAGGGTGCATCGGTTTGCTTTGGTTCTTTTTCATCAGAAACAAACGGAAGTTTAGGGTAAATAAGAAAACCCAAAACAATAAGAATCGCTACGACAGCAATCCATTTAATAGCAGACTTGTTCATAAAAGTAGTAAAGAGATATTAATGTACAAACATACGAATAACTTCAACACCCATAAAGTGAAAAGGTTATTGATCTTACATGCTATCTCTTTAACGGCAGGAATAAGAGATGAGTGGGAATGAAAAACCCGGCCACTGGTTGGTGGACGGGTTTTCATTATTAAATTAATTTTAAATTAGAAAATATATCTTAAACCAATTTGCATATTCCATGTTGAAGCTGTACTTGTAATATTTCTAGTGGCTGATCGAGGTAAAACAGTTTCGCCACCTTCATTGACAGTTTGTAATTGGAAAGTTGGAGCACCGTTTTCTGTTACTGTAACAGGTCTCAATAAGTTTTGAGCATTATTTAGGCCTTCTCTAACTCCCCAGTTAGAATTGATCATGTTACCAACGTTCAAAATATCCAAACTTAACTGTAAAGTATTCTTTCTAGCACCGATGGTAGTATAAATATCCTGTAAGACTCTGAAATCAAATCTATTTAACCAAGGCAATAAATTTGAGTTTCTTTCAGCATACTGGCCTCTTCTTTCACTTAGGTACGGATCCTCATCAACAAATCTATTAAACGCTGCTAATTGATCAGCTGCTGTGAATAACGTTTCTCCATCTTCTACAATTGGAGCAAAGTTAATTTCTCCGTTATTAGCAGGAACATAGATTAAATCAGCATTAATACCATCGTTGTTAAAATCATTAGTATACGTATAGCCATATCTACCTTGGTGCGATCCATTGTAAAATAATGAAACAGTTGTAGAAGCATGATTTAAATAATCAAATTTATATGAAAGGCTACTAACAACTCTATGAGGAACTGCAAAGAATGAATTATATAATAATTGGTTATTTGGACTGCTTATATTTGGACCTGCAAAGGCCGAGTTTGCGGAAGAACCCGGATTACTAGATACCTCATTAGCAAATGTGTAAGTATAAAACAAGGATCCAAAAAATCCTGCTCTTGCATTTAGACTAGCTCCTAATGTTGCATTAAACACATTACCTTTTTCTTTTGTATTTGATAAAATAAATACATTGTTAGCGCCTAATTCCGGATTAAAAGCTACAGGGCCTGCAGGGAAAAATTCTCTATCATCATTTCCGTAATTCAAGGTAGCAGGGGCTTCTCCTCTATTAGCTAAGAATTGGTAGATTGCGTTCACGTCTCTTGTATACATTAAGTCAGCAGAAAGTGTAACTGGTACACCCGGCAATTGATAATCAGCTCCAGCGCTGGTTCTCCAAACACTAGGCATTCTTAAATCTCTATCTACCAATGCTAATGTACCTGGAACGCCTGCCTCTGGGCTTTGAATAAATACATCCTCTGCTCCAGCTGGTGGGTTATTTGGCCAGTAATATTGTTCTTCTTGAAAACGAATATTGTCTATCCATCCACTAACCTGACCATAATTATTTGGCTCTACGTTGTTTTGGTAGTTTCCACCACCAGATGGCATATTAGTAAACCAAACAAAAGGAATATTACCATAAAATATACCGGTTCCACCTCTTAATTTCAATGAACCATCACCAAAAACATCATAATTAATACCTATTCTAGGACTAATATTAACTTTGGTAGTAGGCCATTCGCCTGACGCATATGTAGTTGTTCCACCTTCAATTGACCTGAATTCCAAATCATCCACCTGTTCGTTAGCATTTAAATCATTCAAAAATATTGGAGCCTCTGCTCTAACACCAAAGATTATATCTAGGTCTTGAGATAAAGTCCATCTATCTTGTATATATAGACCTGCAGTTCCTAAAGTAACGCCACCATAGGTATCAGCACCTTCATAGGGATAGGTAACTCCAAACATAATTGGTGCTACTTCGCCTGCGGTCCCTGTCGTTAAGAAATCTTCGACAGATGCATATCTGTAATAAGATGCTCCTATTCTTAAAAATTGATTACCAAAAGTTTGGGTTTCAAAAGCAGCACCTGCAGTAATTTCGTGGTTACCAACATTGTATGTAAGGTTATTAACCACGCTGATGTTATCATTAATAACATCGTTTCCAAAAGTAAATGGATCGTAACCTGCAGTAATGTAGTTGCTACCCCCAGTAGGTAAGCCAGTTAAAGCATCTGTACCTACACCAGTCCAAATATCAATAGTTGGAAATAATCTACTACTTAGAGAACTTCTCGTATTTTGAATTTTCGAATAGGTTGCAATAAACTGATTAGATAATTGCGGAGTGAAATAACTGTTCACTTCTGCAGCAAATGAATTTACAATATTGTCAGTTGAATACTGAGTTCCTTCAAAAGCAATTGACTGATTACTTACTCTGTTAAATTCTGATCTAGGTCTTGGACCTGAACTTCCATTCACTAATGATGTAGCTGATCCCAAAACTCTGCTATATCTTAAAGCTAGTTTATGTTTTGAAGATATATTCCAGTCGATTCTTGCAAATAATGACAAGCTTTCATCACCAGCATCATTAGCATAACCTTGATATGCTCCTGGATCGTAGTTAAATTGCTCTCTCAAATGGTTTTGAACTGCAATTACATCAGATTCTCGAGGACGAGCAATATTATTATCTGGATCAGCAACTCCATCCTGTGAAGGCTTCCATAAATTTACTGCTCCTGGGTTAGTTCCTTCATTCTTAACTTGTTCTGCGTTTACAAAGAAGAACAATTTATTTTTAATTATTGGTCCTCCCAATCTAAATCCTAAGGTTCTGGAAGACGCCTGATCTTGCTCATCAATTTCAAAATCAGCTACTTCTCGACCACTATAATCTTGGTTTCTATAAAAGCCATAAGCTGAACCTGTAAATTGATTTGAACCACTTCTTGTGATAGCATTAACACCTGCTCCTGTGAAACCACTCTGCCGAACGTCATATGGTGCAATATTTACCGAAACTTCTTCAATTGCATCTAAAGAAATAGGTTGAGATCTCCCACCTGGCAATAAATCACTTGACAAACCAAAACCATTATTAAAGTTGGCACCATCGATCTGAACATTATTGTACCTACCATCTCTCCCTGCGAAGCTATTTCCATTGGCTTGAGGTGTTAATCTTGTGAAATCAGTTAAACTTCTTTCGATCGTAGGTAAAGAATTAATTTGCTCATTGGTAATATTAGTTGCTGCTCCAGTTCTAGTGGCATTGAAGTCAGAATTAGTTCTTGATCCTTCTACAACCACTTCTGAAAGTTGTCCTGCATCTTCAGCCAACTTAACATTCAATGAATAAGGCTCACCTAACCTTAAATTAATGTCAGTATATTTTATTGTACCATAACCTACATAACTTACAGTAACAGAGTAAGGCCCCCCAGTTTTTAAATTTGGCAATGAAAACCTTCCTTCCAAATTTGTTACAGCTCCATATACGGTACCAGTCGGCTCATGTACTACGCTTACATTGGCTCCTATAAGAGCTTCTCCAGATTGATCAGATACAGCTCCTTGCATCCTACTGTTTGTCACCTGGCCATAAGCCGTTCCTACTGCTACTACCAGTAGTATGGCAAATCCACAAATCTTTTGTAAAATTTTCTTCATTTTTCGTTCTTTTGTTTTTCAGTGTCAAAATTACATTTACTTCCTATACTCTCTACTCGTTTTACTATTAAGTATTAATTAAAATTCGGTATAAAGTTGTTAACATTAATTTAACATTGCAAATGTTAAAAGGAAATTAACTCATAGCCAACTAGAACCGCTTAAATAAAAAAATTGCGTATATTAAAGCTTATACCTAATTTAATTCTGAATTTGAAATCTGTTCCTATTTTATTTATTGTAGTTTGTACGCCATAAGATTTGATAAAAAGTATAAAATTAAAGAATAGTAGTGCTCTTTTTTAAATATTAGCAATCCAATACTTTTCTTACATACATTTGTTATGAAAAGTAATAGATACTATCATTTTTCGCACGGTCAGAAAACTATCCGAAATTGACTATAAATTCTTTACATAACACAATTAAATTTAATTAAAAAAAAATTACTATGCAGAAATATATTTTTCTATTGCTAGCAACTCTTGCACTAACTAAAGAAGTCGCAGCACAAAAAAAATTAGATTATTTTTTACCAGATAGCATTTCTTACAGTGCAGAAGTCCCTACTCCGGCTTCTATTATAGGGCATGAAGTAGGGGAATGGCATGTAACACATGATAAGCTGGCGTACTATATGCAGGCCTTGGCCGCTTCTTCTGATAGAATTACCATTACTGAAACAGGTAAAACTTATGAAAACAGGCCACAACTACTGCTAACAATTACTCATCCGGACAATCATCAGAATATAGATGAAATTAGGGCTGAACATAAAAAATTAACGCAAGCCGGTGAATCTGCTTCCTTACCTATTTCAGAAATGCCTTCTGTTGTTTGGATGGGATTTAGTATTCATGGTAATGAGCCCAGCGGAAGTAATGCTTCTATGTTAACCGCGTATTACTTAGCAGCTGCACAAAGTGCTGATATTGAGCAAAAATTAAAGAACGTAGTAATATTATTGGATCCGTCTTTTAACCCGGATGGCTTAAACCGTTTTGCAACATGGGCCAACATGCATAAAAGCGAGCATTTAGTCACAGATCCTAACGACAGGGAGTTTAATGAAGTATGGCCGGGTGGAAGAACTAACCACTACTGGTTTGACTTAAATAGAGATTGGCTACCTGGTCAATTGGTAGAGTCGCGAAATCGTATTAAACAATTTCATGCCTGGAAACCGAATATCTTAACAGATCATCATGAAATGGGCACCAATAGCACTTTCTTTTTTCAACCTGGTATTCCTGAAAGAACCCACCCTATCACTCCACAAAAAAATCAGGATTTAACGGCAAAAATTGGACAATACCATGCCAAATACCTGGATGGCATAGGATCTTTATATTATAGCCAGGAAAGCTTTGACGATTTTTACTACGGTAAAGGTTCCACTTTTCCTGATGTTCAGGGAGCCATAGGTATTTTATTTGAGCAAGCGAGCTCAAGAGGGCATGCACAGGAAAGTGTAAATGGCATATTGGAGTTCCCTTTCACTATCAAAAACCAATTCACAACCTCACTAAGTACCTTACAAGCTGCTTATGAGATGAGGGAAGAGCTGCTTACTTATCAGCGGGAGTTTTACAAAAATGCACAGAAAAAGGCTTCTGAGGCTGGCACCCAGGCATGGGTTGTTTCAGACCATGACGCCTCTAAACTTCAACAGTTCGCGAAAATGTTGGCGAGACATGAAATTAAAATTTATAGTTTAGCAAAGGATACCGAAGGATACAAATCAAAAAACAGCATCATAATTCCCGCTAACCAATACCAAAATCAATTAATAGAAGCTATTTTTGATGTGAGAACTAGCTTTACAGATAGCCTTTTCTATGATGTATCTGCCTTTAACATGGGGATGGCATTTAATTTAGATTTCAAAAAGTTAGATAAAAAGTCCTTTAACTCCGCACTTTTAGGTGATGAATTTACTATGGAGGAGGAGCCGAAAGGCTCCATTATCGAAGGTATAAGTAATTATGCCTATTTGATGGAATGGCATGATTTCTATGCACCAAAAGCTTTGTATAAAATTCAGGGTGCTAATATCAAAACTCAGGTTAGCACTAAAGAGATTACACTTGGTTCAGGTAAAAAGTTAGCCATTGGTTCTATTCTTATACCTGTAAAAAACCAGGAATTATCTGCTGAAGAAATTTTTGAGGTGTTACAAACAGCCATTGAGGATTCCGGTGGAGATATCTATTCTGTAAAAAGTGGTTTCACAGGTGGTGTTAATTTGGGAAGTCCTTCATTTGAACCTTTGAACCAGCCAAAAATTGCTATGCTAATAGGAGATGGAATTAGTTCTTATGATGCCGGAGAAATATGGTTTTTAATGGATCAGCATTACGAAATCCCAATTACTAAAATTGATGTCAATGATTTAAACAGAGCTGATCTGAGTAGGTATAATGTCATTATTATGCCAGATGGCAGGGGTTATGGAGCACTAGGAGGACAGAAAAATAAGTTGCAGCAATGGTTGCAAAATGGTGGAACTATAATTGCTTACAAAAATGCAGCAAAGTGGCTTTCTGATCAAAAACTAAGTAAAGTTAAGTTTACCAAGGACAAACCCGACACCCTGGGCTATAATTCTTATGAAGATTTAGGCAACAACCGCGGTGCGCAGGTAATAGGCGGTGCTATTTTTGAGGTAGAGTTAGATTTAAGTCATCCAATAACCTATGGCTTAAAAAATGACAAAATGCCAATTTTCCGAAACTCAACCTTGTTCATGGAAAAGTCAAAAAATACTTACGCAAACCCTATACGATATACGGAATCCCCTTTAATGAGTGGATATATTTCAGCCCCAAATGAGAGATTATTACGAGGAACTTCTGCTGTAAGCATCAATAGAATGGGTGCTGGTAAAATCATTTCCTTCACGGACAATACCAATTTTCGAGCATTTTGGTATGGTACCAAAAGACTGATGCTTAACAGTATCTTCTTTGGGCAAACCATTAGCGGAGCAGCAGCTGAATAAAAACAAGGGAGCAAATCTTTTAGCTTATTCCTGTTTAGGGAACGAAACTATAAAATTTGCTCCTTTTCCTAACTCACTTTCACACCAAACACTCCCTTTCATTTCCTCCACATATTTTTTAACTATTGAAAGCCCAAGTCCTGTAGATGACTCATCGCCAGTAGGTTTTGCCGATAGGGTTTTATATTTACTGAAAAGCTGTGTCTGGTCGGATTTCGATATGCCTGGCCCCTGGTCTCTCACGTTTACCTGATAGTAATTATCTGCCTGATCAAATGTTATAAACACTTTCTTATTTGGCACAGAAAACTTGATGGCGTTGCTTAGCAAATTTTCAAAAACTTGTCGTAAAAAGAAAGGATCAGCTATAATGGACAATCCTACCTGCTTATCACGGATTATTTGAATACTTTTGATCTGGGCTATCTCTTTAAAATCCTCTATCGTTTCAGTAAGAACCTCAGCCATATCAACTTCCTGCAGTTGATAATTCAGAACACTCTTACCCATTGCCTCTAAATCAAGAATTCTTTCCACTAATTCTTTTAAATGCTGATTAGCATATTCCAATTTCTGGTAGATCTGCAATTCTTCTTCTTCCCAGGTATCGTTTTTAAAACCAAGCAAATTAATAAGTCCACTCATTTGGTTAATGGGACTTTTTAAATCATGTGCTACTAAGCCAATTAAATCATCCTTTTGCCTATTAATGTCTGTTAGCTCCTTGTTTTTCAGCTGAAGTAATTTCTTTTGCTGATTAATTTCCGCTTTTTGCTTATTTAATTGTTCAAGTAAAGACTCCAATTCTACACCCTTCTCTTTTAATAGAGAATTATCTCTTGCTCTACCTTTGTTAATTTTTATCAACAAAAGAGTGATTATGAGTATTAGTATCAATCCTACGCTGATAGCTATAATGACGATCCTTTGAATCTCACCCTCTCTTTTCGAGGCCAGCAAACTTTGATTCTGTATTTCTTTTTCCTTGGTAAGAAATGCAACCTCATCATTTTCCTGATTCATGGGATAATCACCACCCATACCCCAGATTAGCTCAGAGAAATCATCTCCCAAGTAATTTCTAATAATTTTATCTAACTCTGCCTTATACAAGTAACTATTAAAGTATTTATTGACAGGTTCAGCCCAATCGGATTCCTTATTATAAATAAACCTGTATCCATCTCTTTTGATCTGAAATATTGATTGCCTCTTTACCTGCAATCCTGAATTAATTCCAATCACATAAAAAGGTAAGCCTACATAACCCAACATTTTTTTATTCTTACTTACCAGTTGGATAATATGTTCATCGTTTACTACATGGTTAAATTTTAAATTAAGATCGCATTTATCCGATAGCAGTTGTAAATCTTCTGCATAGGTGGTGTTATTAATAGTTATCGCCTGAAACTCTTTGAGATTTGTTAGTAATTGCGCAGTATCATATAAAAGCGGGACTGAAATATGTGTTATTAAAACATTTACATCCGGCATATAAGCCTTAGAAAAGGCTACTAATTCTGCTCTTTTATCGGTGTAGGATAATAAGGAAACCGCAAAAGAATTTCCGACCTTTTGTGAAACACTATTAAACAGACTTTCAAAGGTGTTCACCTCTGACCATTGCTGCTCAATTTCAACATGATAGGTTTTTTCTACAAACCTGAAAAAGGAATCCATTATTTCCTTCTCTATTCCTTTTAATTTTCCGTCTTGGTCTGTGTAAATAAAGGGTTCAACCGAATAATAATAGATTGTTACCTTTCCTTTTCCTTTCTCAACAATATTTTTCCAATTATCGGCACAAATAGCTTTTGTTGATAGAAAAAGAACAACAGAAATGAATAAAATATTCTTCAAAACTAAATTTATATTGTAAAACAATATGTATTTGAGACTAATAATTGACAATCATCAGGCTTCAAAAACGGATATATTTCATTTGAAACTAAGATCTAACACGTTCATCAGCTATAGAGGAACTGTCGTTGGCCGAATTTTCTACCACCCCCAACCTGTACAGAGTTAGAAAATTCATTTCGTCCGTAGACCGCCACCCCAATAAAAACTTCAATAATAGAACTTGTTAAAATATTCTAAATCTACTAAAATATTCCGAAGATAAGAGCTTATGATCTAAGAATTGAGGTGAGAATTTGATCCAAGAATTAGTCGTCCTGAAGATCTCCTCGCTTTATAGATTTGATTAGTTCCACCCAGGCCATAGGGTTTAACAATGGATTAACAGGAACAGAGTAGCGATTTTGCTCGTAAAACACTTGTTGCCTGACAAACCATCTATGATTCATGGAACCATCTGCCGGGAGGTTTTCATACATTTCTTTTAAAACTGAAGGATCGAGGTTCTTGTTGATGTAATCATATTGGGAAGGTAATTGCATCGCCAAAACTGCTTTCTTAAAAGCATCGGCTGTTGGTGGCATATTATAAACCTGTACTTCATTTAATATAGTGGTATCCTCCTGCAAGGTGAATATGATTTTAAGAGTTTGTCCTTTCACCTCCGGAATTACATATGAATTCTTTTTGAAGCCAATAGCGCTTATTAATAAACTATCTCCTTCAAGAGCCGGCATAGAAAAGAATCCATAGGAGTTAGTTGAGGTGCCTCGACCATAAATGGGTGTGTAAATATGTACACCTGGGATTGGCAAACTGTCACGATCTATAACAACTCCAGTAAATTGAATCACCTTCGGGTCAGTGGTTTCTTCGGATTGCGAATAACCCACATAGGAAGATAGAAAAATCAGCGTAACAGAAAATAATGATTTAAATGCGTTCATTAGAAACAAATATAAAACAAAAAGACAATATTTTAAACGATTACAGCATGTAATAGTTCATTAAACATTACCTGCACTGGCTTTCTACTGTATGGTATAGCACATTAACTGAATAACCACAAGGTTTTCTCGTTAAATAGTTTGTTGAAATAGAATTAAACCTAATAATTATTAATAAATAGGCTAATAAATTTTACACGAGTATATTTACAGAAAACAGGGCAAAAAATCAAATGAGATTAAAAAACTTCACTCTACAATTTAGTGTACAGGTTTTTAAATGTTTAGCAGATGATTCTCGTTTAAGAATCCTTTTTCAGGTTCACGAAAACCAACAAATGTGTATTTCTGATCTGGAATTGATTCTAAATTTCACGCAAGCTAAAACATCAAGACATTTGCTATATTTAAAAAACAATGGTGTATTAAACTCCAGAAAAGTAGATCAATGGGTTTTTTACAATGTTAAAGAAGAGGTTAAAGACTTACTTTCGCAAGCATTTAGGTTTGTAGAAAAAGACCAACTACTACAAAAAGATTTAGAAACTTTTAAAGTCATGTATTCCAACAGGGAACTTGCTTTAAATAAACTACATAATAAAAAATGGGCAAATTAAAATCATATCAACACGTATTTTTCGATTTAGACCATACATTATGGGACTATGAGAAAAACTCAGCTGAGGTGCTATCTGAGTTGGTTCATAAATATCGACTTCAGGAGATGGGGATTCCCAGTCTTGTGGATTTTACCACCACCTTCGATAAAGTGAATACAGGTTTATGGAGTGAATTTAACAAAAATAAAATTTCCAGAGATACTATTCGCACCCAAAGGTTTTTACGGATACTCGCCAATTATAACATTGAAGATACAACTTTGTGTAATACATTATCTGACGAGTATTTAATGGAATGCCCTAAAAGGCCACATCTTTTACCTTACACTTTTGATATTTTAGACTATTTAAAAGGTAAATACCATTTACATATTTTAACAAACGGATTTGACGATGTACAATACCTGAAATTGGACAGTTCTAAATTAAGACCCTATTTTAAAACAATTGTTACATCTGATAGTGCTGGTTATAAAAAGCCAATGGCTTCCATTTTTAAGTATGCTATAGATAAAGCCGAAGCAAGAAAGGAAGAGAGCGTAATGATCGGCGATAACTTACAAACTGATGTTTTAGGTGCCCGAAACTTCGGAATGGACCATATTTACTTCAACCCGTCAAAATTACCGCACCAGGCAACTGTTACTCATGAAATAGCCTGCTTAAGCGACTTATACGCAATTTTGTAAAGAACTTGATAATGCGATAGTAGATAATTTCCGATAATAATTTCGTTTCAATTGCAGCAAATTCTAAAAAAATTTATATTTAGCAGATAAAATGGAACAATAATTGTAGAACTTACATTTGAAAAATCCGTCTGAATATTCAGCTAAGTAAAAAGGGGTTAATGGAAATTGCCAGAAAAAATAATTTAATTATTTGAAGCATAATACTATTTAAAAACCCTTAATGTACAACCTAAGAATAGAATCTATATAATTTCGAAATAACTATGATCTATATAAAATCATTGACAAGCCTTCTCCTCTTAAATTTTGTTTTTATTCTTTCAGGTAAAGCACAGGATTCCGCTCAGTTTTCTCAACCAACTGCTAATGATTTTAGGGTTTCAGATGATTTTGTAAAAGAAGCACATGCAGTTATTCTAAAAGATAGCGGATTAAGTTACTTCAATGAAAACTTAGAATTGATTTTTCAACATAGCACAAGGATAAAAATTTTAAAGGAAGATGGAAAATCATGGGCCAATGTAAGGATACCTTACAGTAATAAAGATTCCATCTTCAATATTAAAGCAGTTGCCTACAATCTGAAAACTGATGGATCAGTTGCATCAACACTTTTGAAATCAACCACTATTAAATCTGAAAAATTTAGCGAAGAAATAAATCAATCTTTATTTCAAATTCCAAATGCTAACAAAAACAGCATCATCGAATTTTCATATCAATTAAAAATTGACGACTGGAAAAATCTTAATAACTGGTATTTCCAAAATGATATCCCTGTAATGAATTCATCTTACACTACGAAGATACCCATTTACATGCTGTTTTATAAAAACCTGGAAGGTGTAAGAGGGCTCGAGAATTTGAAAAGAGACATCCAGACAGAAACTCTACAGGGTAAAAAAACACAAATGGTGGTAGAAACCTATTCAATGAAAAATTTACCCGCTTTTATTGAAGAGGCTGATGTGCCTGGGGGAGACTATTTTTTATCGAAAATTAAATTTAATTTGGCAGAGTATACTTTGCCTGGAGAGCAAACAGTTTTTCTGTTACCGGAGGGGTATGAAGAACTAGCTTTTAACTGGGCAGCAGACCCACATTTTAGAGAGGCTTACAGTTCTGCTGGTTATTTAAAAGACAGAATAAATCAAATCTACTTCAGAGATTTTTCTGCGATCAAAAACATTCAAAGTTTCTTTTTCTTTGTGAGAAACAATTTTAGCGTTGATTATGCAATGGCCGACAAAAGCTTGGAAGAGGTATTTACGGTCAGAAGAGGCACACCTGAACAAATTAACATGTTGTTAACTAAAATGTTAAATCAGGCAGGTTTTGATGCATTTTTTATTGCATTAAGTACTATTGAAAATAGACCAACCTACCCTGAATTTCCCAACTTTGAGTTATTTAATCACTTTGTTTCAATGGTAAGAGTTGGCGGGGTTAATTATTTTATGGATGCCTCTGATAAAAATTTACTATTTAACATGCTGTCTCCCAACAGTGTAAATAATGGTGGCTTGCTGATATCCAGATCTGCACCTGGCTTTGTGGAACTTACATATAATTTTAAAGATAAAGAGCAGCTTATTGGAAATTTCACTATTACAGATTCAGCCACTGTTGATGGAGTAATAGAGGTGAAGAGGGAAGGTTACGCAGTCTATAACTTCGACTTAAGATTTTTAGGAAATAACAGAACCTATAATGATTATTTAATTGAAACTATTTTTGAGAACATGGATTGGAATATAGAAAACCATGAGGTAAAGGATCAGTTCGAAGGAGATAAAATCATTAAGGAACTGCTGGATTTTCAAAGACCTGCTGATTCTTCAACAAGTAATTACATTAGCATAAATCCTGTCGTCTTTAATGAATACGAGATAAATCCTTTTGAGGAAAAAGAAAGACAAAATCCTGTAACTATTTATACGCCCATTGAACGTAATGCTACTTACTCCTACACAATCCCGGAGGGATGGCAAATAGAGCAAATCCCTCAATCGAAAAGCTTTGAAATTACTCCCGGAAAAGCTCGTTTCATTTACAATTGTAAAGTGCAAGGCAATAAAATTAACATTGAATATAGTTTAAATGTTAATCAGGTAATTTATATGAGCGATGAATATCCTGAATTAAGAGGCTTTCATGAATTAATGGTTGGTCTTCTCAACCAGAAGATTATTCTTAAGAAGTAGTCTGAACATGAATTAATGATGATCCATCAAATATTGGAGACTTACGGATACTATACTTCCCATATTCTTACAATTGTTAAATTCCTGATGCTGGTAATGATCTGCCAATTCCCTTTTTAAGTTTGCTATATTTTCAGGAATAGAGATGGTATCTTTTCGCATACATTTCAAAAGATCCTTTAAATTGTGCGAGGAAGCTTTCATTCTACTCAAAATGAGCGACCGTTCCTCTTTTTGGTATTGTTTTACAGTTGCGGGAGTCATTAAATCTAATCCAATATTTATTATAGGATTATTTTGCTTAAAATACTGCGGCATGTACACCACTTTTCTCCCCTCATACGATTGCTGATCGAAATCTATAGATTTAATACGATAGTGAATCTCCTCAAAGTCTGGCGTGATATCAATTACAAAGTTATTGGAATGCATATCACCCAATAAGCGAACAAAGCAACGCTCAGTAAATTTAACAAACTCTTTAGCTATTCTAATTTTATTGAGTTTGTCATCATTCATATAGTTCTTAATAAACTGATCCCCTGGAATTCCAGGTATATGCTCTTCAATAAGTGTATCTCCATTAACGATATAACTCATTCTGTTAGGAGAAAGAAGATGCTCTAGCTCCAGCCCGTAAATACGTGATGCATCGGCCTTCTTTATGTAGAAGTAATCAAAATTGTCATTAATTCTGTTAACAATTCGAACCCGAAAGGGATAGGTATTACCATAGGTGCAAGCGTCTACCCTATCCACATAAAGATGCTCCATCACAGAAAGGTCTCCATCTGCTTTTAGGATTGCATATATATTTTTTAAGCCAAAATATATATGATTCATGTCATCTTGAGGAAAGAAAAGAGTTTCCCAAAGCGTATCTTTATTATCTGAATCGTAAAGCGGAATGGCATTATTGGATCGTAAAAGATCGGAATAGGTGATAGGAATTTCGATCTGTCTGCCGTGGCTGTGTAGGTAAGATCTTAATGAATCACTTACACTATATATTTTTTTCTTTTTACTTATTAGCGCCATATCCGAATATAACGCCTTTATTCAAATTTTCACTTATACTGTTCTCAAAAGAATTGCTCTATTGAAAAGCAACGCAAAGCAGGGAACTTTTAAGCAATTCGCTTTCGAAGCTGATCAAGCGCATCTTCTTCACTAAAATCATGTTCCACTGGCTTAATTTCGGGCTCCATGTTTATGTACATGGATTTCTGCTCCGAGCTGTCATTAAAATAAACCAAATTCCACTCCCCTTCTTCATCTTCACCCAAAGCACTCATTGATTCAACCCAATCACCAGAGTTCATATACTGTATTCCATTAATTTCCTTTAACGCAGGGTGATGGATATGTCCACAAATAATTCCATCACACCCTTTCGATTTCGCGATTTCAGCTAATTGAAATTCGAAATCATCAATATAAGATATGGCTGATTTTACTTTGGATTTCACCACCTGACTCAAAGAATAGTAGGGCATTCCTTTACGTCTGCGGTAATAATTATACCTTGAATTCATCCATAGCAAAAAAGTATATCCAACATCACCCAACTTAGCTACCCATTTCAATTTAGTGGTTATAGAATCAAAAATATCACCATGTACCACATAAAACTTCTTGCCATTACTCCTAAGGGTATAATCTCTCACAATAGATAAACTTCCTACTTTTAAAGGCAACACCTGATCTAAAAAGTCGTCATGATTGCCTCTCACATAAATAACTTCAGTGTTATTTTGCTCAATCATTTTAAGTATTCTGTTAAAAAAGCGGGTGTGCTTCCTTTTCCAAACACCGTATTTTTTTAACTGCCAGCCATCAATAATATCTCCATTTAAAATTAACTTATCGCAGGTGCATTGTTTTAAGAACTTCACCAATTCTTTCGCTTTGGATCCTCTTGTGCCTAAATGAACATCTGAAATAACTAAAGTTTTATAATGTGTTTTCATGGATAACTATTGGTTACCGAAAGATCGTAACTAATTGTTATTTAGAGTTTACGAAGGAATTATCCTTATAAAAAGAATTTAGAAAAAATTAGCAAATTTGATAACAGGTAATTCAATTACTTAACAGTACGGTAATACAAAAATGATTTGAAGAGCTTAATCTTCCTCAGAAATAATAATCGTTTCTCGAAGTTCAGCACTAAATTGGATAAACCCCAGTGCAAATTTATCAGGTGTGGTTTGATTAACAATATTATTTGTAGGGTTCACAGGGGGCGGACTAAATACTCCACCATCATTAAACATCAAATTGATAAACTCTATATAATATTGATAAATATCTTCGTTCAGCGAAGATAGAGACAGTTGAATGGTATCTTTTGCTTGAAAGGTACCAGGAATTGGCAAACCAACAAACTCTCGGCCAAATAATTCTGATGATAAAACTGAGTTAGCAATATCTCCTCTACTGTTTTGTAATGTATCGTTCAAGATAATTTGAAGCCTGTAATACTGTATTCCTTCTCCATTAATTGCTCCATTAGCAAAAAGATAATAACCCTCGTCTCCCAGCACATTTTGCCCTAGCGCTTTTAAAGTTTCTGAAGAAAGGTAGTAGAGTGAATCTAAGGTGGCATTTTCAAGTATCTTTCCTTTAGCTTGATAAGTATCTCCATCAGCCTCAACATTTACAATATAAGTCTGACCTGCTTCACCTGCCCAGTTTTCTGAACTTCTGAAAGTGCTGTCTTCTGCAAAATAAGTAAATTGCTCAATTAGATTTTGTGACTCATCCAGCAAACTTACTATAGCATTGCTTAGTGGTGGTATAGCAGCAGTATCATAGTAGTTGATGGTTCTGGATACTTTTATTTTATGCGGGCCAGGTTGGTTGGTAATTTTACCCTCTATTACTACTCTCGGCTCACTTTGATCCAAATCCAAGTCGATTAACTCCTGACAGGCAAATAGAGTAATTATGATAGAAAATAAAATGGTTGGCTTAAGATATTTCATTTTCCTGTAAATTTAAAATTGTAAGTAATAGAAGGTATAATACCGAAGAGTGCTGTTTTTACAGAGCTTGGGGATGTGGAAGTTACAGGCCCATCATTTTCTTCATCAAAAGTGGGATTCTGATTATTCACATTTCGAAATTCAATTGAAAAAGCATTTTTTCTGTTATATAAATTATAAAATGAAAAATTAAGCTCGTGCTCGTATCTATCGGATTTGCTATTTAACTCAAGGTTTAAAGCAATATCCATTCTGTGATAATCTGGCATTCTGCTGGTATTTCTTTTTGAGTCGTCATAGTAAGGAATTGACTGTCCATTCACAATGTATCGGCCTTCCGGAAATGTAACAGCTGCACCTGTAGCAAAAACCCAATTACCAGACAGAGAAATTCTATCATTTAACTGATGTGATAATACAATGGCAGCATCATGAGTTTTGTCATATCGGGCTAAATACGGATTACCAGATGCAACCCCTTCTATCTGTCTTTCTGTTCTTGACAAGGTATAACTGATCCAACCTGTGGTTTTCCCATAGTTTTTCCTTAACATAAATTCACTTCCATATGCCCACGCTACTCCATCTGCCACAGCAGTTTCAATATTAGGATTTAATAAAATATCTTCTCCTGGTAAAAAATCCACCACATTTTGCATGTATTTGTAATAACCTTCAACTGATAATTCCCATATATTTTCAGTGAAATTCTTAAAATAACCCAATGCAATTTGATCACCAATAAGTGGTTTAATGTATGCATCAGCAGGAATCCATCTGTCAGTTGGAAAACCTGCAGTAGCATTGGTGGCAACCTGCAGATATTGTCTCATCCTGTTATAGGAAAACTTAATAGAGTTTTTAGGATTTAGTAAGTATCTGATTCCTAATCGAGGCTCAAATCCTCCGTAATACTTCACAATTTCACCTGGGTTATAAACATCAATGCCAATTTCATTTTCTGGCTGTCTTCTGGTGCCTTCCTCATAAATTGTTACTGAGTCACGACCTACTTTTGCAAAAGAGGAATATCTTACTCCATATTCAATACTCAGCCTATCTGTAATTTCGTGAGCATTTGATGCATATAGTGCTGTCTCAACTGCAAAATCATTTGCTAACCCAAAATTCCTAATATTTGCATCTTGAGATTCGATGGTGGCTGGAGAAAATACATGATAGATGGCATTGGCTCCAAAACTGATATTATTGTTATTATTAAGGAAGTAATTAAAATCTAATTTCAGGTTATACTCTTGCAGCCCGGAATTCCAGTCATAGGCAATTCCTGAAGTGTTAACTTCGAAACCATAATCGAAATTACTATATAATAATGTTGTATTTAAGAAGAGCTTATCATTAAAAAGATGGTTCCAGCGGGTCGAAAAAGTAGCGTTACCCCAGTCAAATCCGAATAAATCCTGAAATCCCAACTTATCCCGACCAAAGTAACCAGAAACATATAATTTATCTTTGTCGCTAAACTGATAATTTAATTTGGCATTCAAATCATAGAAGTACAGCGTATTATTTCTGATATTCTCATCATTGGAGAGCCCCAAAAAAATATCTGCATAGGTTCTTCTGGCGGAAATTAGCATAGAAGACTTTTCTTTAACCAGTGGACCTTCAACCGTTAAACGACTGCTGATACTTCCTATTCCACCGGAGGCTTCATAGTTCCGGTTATTCCCCTCCCGCATCTGAATGTCTAGTATAGAAGAAATTCTTCCTCCATACTTTGCAGGAATTCCTCCTTTGTAGATTTCTACATTTTTAATAGCGTCCGGATTAAAAACCGAGAAAAAACCTAATAAATGACTGGCGTTATAAACAGTAGCTTCATCAAGTAATATTAAATTCTGGTCGGAAGAGCCACCTCTCACAAACATGCCTGAAGTGCCTTCCCCCGCTGAAGAAACACCCGGTAGCAATTGAATACTTTTTATAACATCTACTTCACCAAATAAGGCCGGAATAGATTTAATTCGGTCTATTTGAAGGTTTTCATTACTCATTTTTACAGAGCTGACATTTTCGTCCTGTCTTTTCGCTGTTACAACCACCTCATCTAAATTAGAGGTTTCCTCCTTTAAGTTTAAATTGAGTGTTTGGCTTTTATCCAAATTCACGTCCACATCCTGAGTTCGATAGCCAACATAAGAAACTCTTAATTTATATTTACCCGCTGGAAGTTGTAAAGAATAGAATCCGTAAACATTCGAAACCTGTCCAACTGATGGGTTCTCGGTATCTGTTATCGTAGCGCCAATTAAAGATTCACCTGAATTTTCTGACTTAATATAGCCGCTAACAGTATACTGCTGTGCTAAAACCTTGCATGAGAAGATTGAAAGGAAAAGCACAATTCCGCTGAGTATTTTCATTATTTATATAAGAAATGAGATTATTTGTGTTAGGATGTTGGTTCGAAAACGAATTAATATTCTAAAGGTTAAGAATTTAACATTTTAATAATATTGCAATCGAACTACCGAAAAAGGTAATAACAAATGAAAGCAAGAATAACATGTATGAAGTTCCATAGAGGACACCTGTACGAATGGTAAAAAATAATGGGTGGAAAAATTTAACTTTCGTTCATTTTGTCATTAATGTAATTTGCAGCTTGGTTAACAGTAGAAAGTTTTTCTGCATCCATGTCAGGAATTCTAATATTGAAATTTTGCTCAAACTCCATTACCAATTCTGCATAATCCAGGGAATCAATGCCTAAATCTTTGATAAAACTAGCATCTGGTGTAACTTCCGATTGCGCTATCCCTAATTTTTCTACCAGAATATTAGTAATCGCTTTTTGAATTTCCTCTTTTGGCATTTTTATAATATTTTCCACAAATATAAATGTTTATCGTGTAATCACTAAAATTTCAGGTTAAACTCTGTACCAATTCCTAACGTGGACTGTACTGAAATATTACCCTGGTGTTTTCTCATTATCTCCTTTGAAAGGCTTAAACCAATGCCTGATCCGCTTTTTTTAGTTGTAAAGAAAGGAATAAATATTTTTGTCAAGGCTTCAGGCTCAATTCCACTTCCATTATCTTTTATAATAATAGTGACTCTCTTTTTGCCATCGAGGTTGGAACTGATCCATATTTTTTTGTCAATGTTGCTGTCATCAAAAGATTCAGATGCATTTTTTAGTAAATTAATAATTACTTGCTCAATTAATTCCCGGTCAATTTGCACATTGGGCAATGGCTCTTGAAAATTCTTTATTAATTCAATGTTTTTCGACTTCAAATCTTTCTTAAGCAGCAAACAGATGCTTTCCAGTATAAGATTCGGATTTTCATCTTTGAGTTTAGGCGTAGGAGTATGAGTTAAGCTCCTAAATTCATTTAAAAACCTAATGAGTCCTTCACTTCTATTTTCAATGGTTTTTAAGGAAGATTGCAAATCAATCATATCCTCATGATCCATAGAATAGATGGATTTAACTTCCGCTAATTGAGTAGCCAGCATCCCGCTTGTAGTTCCAGATAGAGAAGAAATAGGTGTTACAGAATTCATTATTTCATGCGTTAATACACGTATTAAATTTCGCCATGCTTCCATTTCCTTCTCATCTAATTCAGATTGAATGTTTTGAAGTGAAATTAATTTGAAATTCTTATTATGCAACTGTAATTCTATAGCGTATACAGATAATTGCCGAATATCCTCGCCAATATTAACCTGCACTAACTTTCTACCACCTGTTTTAAGGTTTTGGAAAGTTTCTAACAACTCCGAACTTACCTCTTGCAGCTGTTGAATGTTCTTAATCTGATAGGAAGTGTTCAGCAATTTTTTGGCTGCAAAATTGTACAACTGTATGACACCCTCCTGATTAAAGGTAATTATCCCAATGCCTACATGCTGCACTATATTTCTGAAGTACTGATATTCCGCTTCCTTTTCCTTCTGTGAAATTTTAATAGCACTTCTAATTCTTCTAAATTCAGCCGTTAACTCAGGGTCGTTACTTTGCAGATAATCATCATGATGATCTATATCGTTTTCATTCAAACTTTTTAGGAAATTGCTTAATGCTTTGTGATTGGAGGTCTGCTCCTTCACAAAAGAATGCACTTGTAACCCAATCAAAGCTATAAAAGCTAAATTTAATATAAAATGAGAGCCATTGGCCAATAAGATGGCCCAGATAAAGAATGTAGCTAAGAGTAATGCCAGCCTTATTATTAATTTCTTTACAAGCGGATTACGATAAATCATACTTACTTATCCTTCTATAAAGAGAGGCACGCGTTAAACCCAACTCTTCCGCAGCTTTGGAAATATTTCCTCCGTGTATCTGAATAGCTTTTTGGATAGTCTGCCTTTCTACATCATCTAAATTAAAACTGTCTTCAGCCCCTTCATTTACCTGAGAGGCAGACCCTTTATTGTTAAGGAAGAAGAAATCATCTGGCTCCAGGTCGTTATGATCGCACATAATAATTGCCCGTTCTATAGCATGCTGTAGCTCCCTGATATTTCCAGGCCACCCGTATTTCTGCAAAAGTCTTAATCCTGCAGTGGTAATCATCATTTTTCCCTTTTTATATTTAGCAGCGTACAAGTCCAGAAAATGATCGGCCAGCAATGGTATGTCTTCAATTCTATCCCGCAAGGCAGGCAGATGAATTTCAACAGTATTTATTCTGTATAGTAAATCCTGGCGGAAACTACCGTTCCCTACAAGCTTATGAATATCTTCATTAGTGGCACATATGAGCCGCGTATCAAATGGAATTGCCTCATTACTGCCTAGGCGGGTTACCGTTCTACCTTGTAAAACATTTAATAATTTTGCCTGTAAAGCTGGCCCCAAATTTCCAATTTCGTCTAAGAATATTGTGCCCTTATCAGCTATTTCAAACCTTCCAGCTCTATCAATTTTAGCATCAGTGAAGGCACCTTTCTTATGACCAAACAATTCGCTCTCAAACAAGGAATCCGTCAAGGCTCCCATATCCACACTAATAAAAGAATTATCTTTACGCTTAGATTTTTTATGCAGCGCACGGGCAATTAACTCTTTCCCTGTACCATTTTCCCCGAGTATTAACACATTAGCATCTGTTCCAGCCACCTTATCAATAATCGTAAAAACATTGCGCAGAGCCTTACTTTCACCTATAATTGACTTAAAAGGAGCGTCAATTGATTCTTCTAGTTGCTGCTTTTCCTGCTGCAGTTTATTTACCTGGTTGTAAGAATTTTTTAGCTGTGAAGCGGCATGTATCGTGGCAATTAACTTCTCATTTTGCCACGGCTTTAAAACGAAATCAGTTGCTCCTTTTTTAAGTGCACTTACAGCTGTTTCTACATCACCATAGGCTGTAATGAGAATTACTACAGCGTTAGGGTCTCTCTCTTTTATTTGCTCCAACCAATAAATACCTTCCTTTCCACTGGTAGTATCCTGGCTGAAATTCATGTCCAGTAATATGACATCATAACTGGACTGATTGAGAAGAAAAGGAATTTTTCTCGGATCTTTTTCAATCAGCACTTCCTTCACATGCTTTTTCAATAACATTTTGGCAGCAAATAGCACATCCTCATCGTCATCGATAATTAGAATTTTTTGAATTTCCTTTTCCATAATTTTTTATCCTGTTAATTCACTAGAAAAAATGGTGCCAGACTACCTACGCTCAT
The DNA here is from genome assembly GCA_963803685.1 of uncultured Cytophagales bacterium. Taxonomy (GTDB): domain Bacteria; phylum Bacteroidota; class Bacteroidia; order Cytophagales; family Cyclobacteriaceae; genus Marivirga. The sequence continues at coordinate 2,292,186 of CAWDNW010000001.1, read as the reverse complement.
TTTACAGGGTAAATTACATAAATACTTCAAACTATTTGTTCACTAATGAACAATAATGTTACGAAAGTGAACAATATTTGCATTAAACGGCATTTTGGTTTTCTTTGGGGAATGATAGTCTTACCTTTGTGGTTTATAATGCAAAACAAAAAGCAAAAATTATGTCAATAGTAAAAAAAGGCGACAAAGTAAAAGTTCATTACACAGGGAAATTAACAGACGGAACCGTTTTTGACAGTTCTTTGGAGAGAGATCCTATAGAGTTTGAAGTAGGTGCAGGTCAGATGATTGCAGGTTTTGATAATGCTGTAGACGGTATGAAAATTGGCGATAAGAAAACTGCAGATATAGCTAGTGCTGAGGCATATGGTGATAAAAGAGATGATATGATGGTTCCGGTTCCTTTAGATAAACTGCCGGCTGAAATAAAACCAGAATTAGGTATGCAATTATCTATGCAACAACCAGATGGACAAGCTTTACCTGTTGTTATTGCTGAGGTAAATGATGATCATATTGTTTTAGATGCTAACCACCCTTTGGCTGGAAAAGATTTAACTTTTGAAATAGAATTAGTAGAAATTAGCTAATCATTTCTCTATAACATTTTTAGGCCTTGTAGGATAATTCGGTTGATCAGCTGATAAACCTACAAGGCTTTTTTATTGTGCAATTATTGATTTCGTTTTATTATATTGTGAACTACCCACCTCAACTACAAAAAAATTAGGTTTATAATAGCTCAAATCATACTCTTTACTAAACGAACCGTCTTCTGAAACACTTTCCTGAAGTACCAGATTGCCAGTAAGATCATATATTTTTATAGTAACTGCTTTGGATTGACTTTTGTAAAAACTCAATATAAACTTACCTTTCTGCGTGCTTTTCAATTTAAAGTCAAAATCAGGATTTACTAAAATCTTCTTCGGATAATTAATATTTCCGTCCTTATTAAGCGGAGTTGAAGGTTCTTTTCTCTCTTTACTTTGCGCCAGTAGCGGGGGAGTACTCATTAAAACTGTAAAAACTGCAAATAGTATAAATTTAATCATAAGTTGAAATATTTATTTATCCCCTTCAAATTTATGAAGTACAAAATCTTTGCCATTAAATTCAGCATAGGTATTATAATTTACCCACTCACCTAAATTTATATATTTAGAAGTTTCCCCAACCGGCACATCAATTGGCAAATGTCGATGCCCAAAAATATAACAGTCGTGGTGCTGTAGAGCTTCTTGCTCTTTTGCATATACCCAAAGCCATTCTCCTTCTCCAAGGAACTTAGCAGTGTTTTCTGTAGAACTACTAATACGGCTTTTTGCCGACCACATATTAGCAATTCTCATCCCTAAATCAGGATGAATTTGTCGAAATAGCCACTGGCACACCCTATTATCAAACACTTTTTTCAAAAATTTGTACTTATAGTCACCAGGACCCAATCCATCACCGTGGGCAACAAAAATTCTTTTATTGGAAGCAGTAACCAGAGAGGGCTCTCTTAAGACTGGTATACCAAGTTCTTCCGTAAAGTACCCATACATCCACATATCGTGATTTCCAGTAAAAATATAGATAGGAATTCCAGCATCCACAAGTTCTGCTAGTTTTCCCTGAAACCTAATGTATCCTTTCGGAATTACTTTCTTATACTCATGCCAGAAGTCAAATAAATCACCTACCAGAAAAATCGCTGCTGCCGATTGTTTTATACTATCCAACCATAAAATTATTTCTAGCTCCCTTTCAAAGCTATTCTTTTTATCCGGAGCACCAAGATGGAAATCAGAAGCAAAAAAAATGCTCTTGTCAGAGGCTATGTCAATTTTAATTTCGTTCATGTTGCAATCGTTCTGCAAATCTATGAAAACCACTATTATATCGAATATTTTTCCACATTAAATATACTTCTATTCTATGATAACTATAAATTTGTCCGATTAATGCAATTTTTCTTCTAATAATGACAAATCGAATATTAAACACTCTTAATAATACTCCTTTCAAGTAAATCATTTTATGGAGTCCTTACAATTCCTTAATTTAGCATCCTGATAGGAATAAATGACTTTAGCTAAAAAGAAAAAAATTATTGGGCGTACAGATAAAGTTGATTTACCTGAACTTGGCTTAGAAGAAGTTCAAGCTAAGATAGACACAGGTGCTTATACTTCAGCTATTCATTGTTCAAAAATACATATTGACAGCACTAAAGAGGGTAAGGAATTATTGGTATACACCATAAGTGGTAGCAGATTAGGTAAAGGCATGCGTGCTAGAATATTTAAAACAGATACTTTTAAACTTAAGAAGATCAGAAGCTCAAACGGACAAGTACAATTACGTTACGTGATTAAAACAAAATTGAAACTTTTCAATAAAGTTTTCAATACTGAATTTTCGTTATCGGACAGGAGTCATATGAAAAACCCTATTTTAATAGGAAGGAAACTCTTGAACGGTAGATTTTTAGTTGATGTTGCAGAAGAAGACCTATCCTATAGCCATAATAAGGATATTGCCAAAACTAGTTTAAGCAAATGAAAGTAAAAATTGGAACGAGAGGAAGTAAATTAGCTTTATGGCAGGCATATTATGTACAAGAAAGAATCCAAAAGGCAGGACATGAGGCTGAAATAGTAATTATTGAAACCAAGGGGGACCTTATTCTTGATGTGGCTATTTCAAAAATAGGTAGTAAAGGAGTTTTCACGGAGGAAATTGAAGCTCAGTTAGCTACAGGCGCCATTGACATTGCCGTTCACAGTGCGAAGGATTTACAATCTAAACTGCCGGAAGGATTTGAAATTATTGCTTATTCTGAACGGGAAAAAGTGAATGATGTGGTGGTGTCGCACAAAAATAATATTGATTTAAGTCGTCCTCTCACCTTAGGAACTTCTTCCACAAGAAGAATTGCCACCTTAAAACATTTTTACCCTCATATAAAAACAGTGGACATTAGAGGCAACCTGCAGACTAGGATTAAGAAAATGGAAGACGGCCTTTGTGATGCTATTTTATTGGCCTACGCAGGTGTTCACAGAATGGAGTACGATAGTAAAATAGCCCATATTTTGGACACGAAACAATTTATTCCAGCGGTTGGCCAGGGTTCAGTAGCAATAGAAGTGCATGATAGCATTGCTGAAGAGAAAAAACAAATAATTCGTTACGCTGTAAACCATCAACTCACCGAAAAATGTTTATTGACAGAAAGGGCTTACCTCAGATATATGGACGGAGGCTGCAGTATACCAGTTTTTGGGCTGGCTACTTTAAAAGGTAGCAGCATTGAAATGGAGGCTGGCATAATAAGTCTTGATGGGCAAAAAAGGATTGCTCTTAAGCTCACGGATGAGGCATCTAATGCAGAACAACTAGGTGTGCTAATGGCAAAGCAAGTACTAATGCAAGGGGGTGATACTATATTAAAAGATATTAGAGAAAAATTAAACTAAGATGATCACAACTAATACAATAATAAATAATATGAAAAATATATTTTTAGCTGTTACTATAGCAATCTTTGTAATGACTGGTTGTCAAACCTCCAAAGATTCCTTAGTGGTATTTCACACAGAATATGGAGATATGAAGGCTATTTTGTACGAAGAAACCCCTAAGCATAAAAACAATTTTATCAAAATTGTAGAATCAGGGAAATATGACAGCACAATATTCCATAGAGTAATTGAAGACTTTATGATCCAGGGAGGTGATGTCAACCTAAAACCCGGTATTAAAGAAGATGAAAAAATTAACAACACCATTGATGCTGAAATAGATTCCAAATTTTGGCATGTAAAAGGTGCCTTAGCTGCTGCTCGTCAGGGTGATCAGGTTAATCCCCAGAAAAAATCAAGTGGCTCACAGTTTTATATTGTGGATGGTCAAACCATGGAAGAATCGGCACTAGTACAAATGGCTGAAGGAAGAAAATTTCAACAGAAGCAAGCCAAAATCAGGGAGCTATTAGGCAAGAATAAGTATGCTAAGCTTCGCAATGAAGTGATTGAAATGCAAAAAACTCAAGATATGGAGGGCTTGCAAGCTTTTATGGACAAGGCTGACTCTTTAATAGCTCTTGAATTTGGAGAAATGGAAACATACGTATTCTCCGAAAGGCAAATCTCCGATTATTCAGAAATTGGTGGAGCACCGCACCTTGATGGTGAATATACGGTTTTTGGCCGAGTGGTTGAAGGGCTGGCTGTAATTGACTCTATAGCTGCAGTAAGAAAAGGAGCAGGAGATAAGCCTATTGAAGATATTTATGTGACGATGGAACTTGAAAAGATGTCAAAAAAGAAAATTACTGAGAAATACGGATACAAGTACCCACAAGAAGAAAAATAATGAAAATATTAATAACAGGATCAAATGGTCTATTAGGGCAAAAATTAGTAGCGCTTATTGCAGCTGAAGGTAAACATGAAATTGTTGCTACGGCAAGAGGCGAAAACAGGCTTCCTAACAAAACTAAGTACAAATTTTTAAGCTTGGATATAACTGATGAAAAAGCAGTTAATAACATCATTGGGAAAGAAAAACCTGATACTATTATCCATACTGCAGCAATGACTAATGTAGACCAATGTGAAACGGAGAAAGAAGACTGTTGGAAATTAAATGTTGATGCAGTAAAGTTTTTAATTGACGCTTCCCAAGCCCATAACTGCCATTTGGTGCACCTATCAACCGACTTTATATTTGATGGAGAAGCGGGACCTTATACTGAAGAGGATGAGCCAAACCCAATCAGCTATTATGGAGAGAGCAAGCTTGCTGCTGAAAAATTATTGAAGGAGAGCACTATAAAATGGGCAATTGCAAGAACTGTTCTGGTATATGGAATAGCCCATGATATGAGTAGATCTAATATTATTTTATGGGTCAAAAAATCATTAGAGGAGGGTAAAGATATTAATGTGGTTGATGATCAATGGCGTAGTCCAACTTTGGCTGAAGATTTAGCGCAAGGCTGTTTATTAATAGCTGTCAATGAAGCTACAGGTATTTACAATATCTCGGGGAAAAATTTAATGACTCCTTATGAAATGGCCATGCAAACTGCTGATTATTTTAAGTTAGATAAATCTTTGATTACAAAAACGGATGGTTCTAAGTTTAAACAGACTGCCAAAAGACCCCCTAAAACAGGTTTTATTCTAGATAAGGCCATCAATAAATTGAACTATAATCCTCATTCATTTGAAGAAGGTATAGCACTTTTAGCGCAACAATTAAGTAAGTAGAAATGGATAAATTATTTGCAGTAGTTTTGGGGGGAGCTGCACCTAAATCGAATACAGAATTACACGATGTCGTTTTTACTATTGGAGAAACCATTGAAGCCACCTACACTGACCTTTTGGATAAATGGTTTGGTTTGCCAGAAAAAATGCACATAGATTCCTACATGGTATTGGATGTGGTTGACGGATATGAAATTCAATTAAAAAAGGAAGCTTCAGAAAGCAAAGAAAAATTATTTTTTATCAATATGGGAGCCTATAGAGCAGGAGACTTTATGGAACATCATGCCAATACCTTCTTGGTTTCTCATTCAGTAATTGAAGTAAAACGAAAAGCCAAACAAAAGCTTCTGTTAGGTTTTGATGAGGTGCATAAAGATGATCTGTACGAGATTGATGATATGCTGGAAATCAGTGAGGTTTCAGGCTACCACATTCATCTTTCAGCCACCTCAGAAAAGGAAAACCTCCATCCTGTAAACGGCTATCATGTGCTTCCTAAAAAGGTAGTAAAGGAGTATTTGGAGCAGAAAAACTCGTAAAGTTCAGTTTGCTCAATTACTTTTAAATCTGAGAATCTGTATTCTTTGGCCCATCTGAGCGCATTGCCTTTACCAAAAAAAATAAAAAACCTCCTACTGTAATGCTGAGGCATATTGTCATACCTATTATAGCTTCTGTGCTCATTTTTTAACAAATTTCTTATAAAACCAACCGTTAAATACCAATGCGATAACTAATGGGACTCCCCACTGGGTTATTATTGTAGCATTACTAAACCTATCGAAAAAGTTCCAGTTTCCATCCTGATCAAGCCAAGGGTATTCACTGTATCCCTGGCTCATCCACCAGTATACCAAAAACAGACCTGCAAAGAAATTGAAATAGATCATAGCTGAAAAGTATAGTGGAGACACTTTAAAGTCGGAATTTTCATCTATAAAATCCTTCTTGAACTTCACAGGTCCGTATCTCATGATTAAAAATGAAATAAAAATTCCGCTAACCAGTAAACCTACACCCCACACCCAATCCTGATTTTCAAAAACATCGAGACTCCAGGCAGAGGGAAAACCTACTACAAAACAGGCTGATCCTGCAATTAATGCAGCTTTTTTCTTAGAGACATCATAATCGGTTAGATTTTTAATAATGAGCTGCATCATGGGTAAAATAGAACTAAATGCTGCCATTGCAAAAGCTCCAAAGAATATCCAGGAGAGAAAAGGTCCACCTGGCATCTGAGCAAAGAGCTGAGGTAAAATGGTAAATACTAAGGCAGTATTTCCTCCATGTAAAAAATCGACCGCCTCGCTCGATGTGGCTGCCATTGCAAAGACAGCAGGTAGAATGGCCATGGCTGCCAAAAGAGCAGCAGTATTATTACCGAAAGCACCTAAAAAGGTATTGAGTGTAACATCCTCTCTACTTCGGGAAAAAGACCCAATTGTAATCATTAGTCCCCAGCCTGCACCGGTACTCCAGGCAGAATCTGTAATTGCTTCGATCCAAATAATTGGATTCTTAAATTTCTCAACATCAATTGTAAATAAATACTCCAGTCCTTTTATACCACCAGGAAGCTGAATAGCGAATGCAGAAACAACCATCAGTAAGATAAATAAGGTCGGAATTAATATCTTATTTGTTTTCTCCAGGCCTTGTTTTATTCCCTTACCTAACACCCAAATTGCAACTGCTATAGTAAACATATAACAGAGCACAGCCTGCCAACTGGAATTTGAAAGACCAGCCCAAAAGGAATCCATAAAATTAATACTGGGATCAGCAAATTTCTCGTTCATAGCGCCCGAACCAAAAATGTAATTGACCAGATTCTGCGTGTTTAGTATGAAATAGCGAAGCGACCAGCCGGTAACAACAGAATAATAGAATGCTATGCCCACGGTAACGAGTGTCACAAAAACCCCCATCCAATTGAATTTTTTACCAGCCAAACTTCCAAGGGATCCTATGGTTCCCTTTTTATAGTGTTTACCAATAGCTAATTCCGCCATTAGCAAAGGAATTGACCAGATTAATAAGAAAAACATCCACAGAATGATAAAGGCACCACCGTGCTCCCCGGCAATTCTAGGGAACCTCCATAAGTTTCCTGCACCAATAGCCATTCCTAAAGATGCTAGTACAATTCCCCACCTATTACTAAATTCCTCTACTTTTTGCGCCATTTAAATACTTTTTTGAGAATTTTTGAAGCCATAATTTACATAAAGTGTTTTGTAACGCAAATAGGAAGGGAAACTATCGACCAACAATTTTGACTGCTGGCTAATATCTATGACAATCAACCCAAAAAGACACAAAAAAACCTCACAGTTTTACAACAGTGAGGTTAATTACTATAGAAACGATTAATAGAAATTACAATTAAAATGCAATTGATTTTTCGTAGCTTCTATTGCCTTTATTAACTATTACGTTATAATTTCCTTTGTTCAATTGAGATATATCATATCTCTTTTTGTACTCAGCTTTAGAGCCTAAATACTCTTTGTAAACAACTTGACCTTTATCATCAGTTATTAAAACAGTAGTTTTTTCCACATCAAGATTCAACAAATTAAAGTCGAAAATACCATTCTCATTCATTTTGATGTAAGGCTTGTGTAATACTGCCACTTCATTCTCTACGATTATTAAATCGTTTCTATTAACCTTAATCGGCATCACTTTTACATTCATTGAGTTTTCAATCTCAAATTTGTAATGACCTGAAGCAAGATTATGTAAGTCAAACTTTTTCATGAACTCATTTTTATCTGATACTTGTTCACTATATAACATTTGACCAAAGTTATCCTTAAGAGTTATTCTGATTGTTTCTAATTGAATAGCACCTAATCTTAAAGTTATTGTCTTATCATTATTGTTTGTAAGTTTCACATATGGAAATCCATTGGCAAAGCTCATCAATGGAAGAACAGATAACATTAATACCGCAACGAAATTTGTAATTCTTGTCTTTTTCATAAACTTATTGTCTAAATTGATACTACAAATGTAAAGGGTATTATAGCATCATACTATGATAAAATTTTCCAATACTTGTGCTATATTAACCTAATTTTATTATATTTGATTTAACACAGGTAAATCTGTCACTTATTTGAAATGAATAGATGTTAAATTAACTCATATGCAGTCATACAAGCCTACTTTAGAACAAATAGCTCCTACTTTTGGTAGCTCAGTATTAATCAAGCAATTTGAGGAATCAAATCCCAATAAAGACCCCTTTTGGCATTTCCATCCTGAAATAGAGCTCGTTTTTGTTAGAGGTGGTAATGGAAAAAGGCACGTTGGTAATCATATTTCATATTATCAGGATGGAGATTTAATGTTAATTGGCACAAATTTACCTCATTACGGATTTACAGATAGGCTGACGGGAAATAAATCGGAAACAATTATTCAAATGAAAGAAGATTTTCTGGGTGACCCATTCTTAAATTTACCTGAAATTCAGTCAATAAAAGAATTAATAGAGAATGCCAAACTAGGCCTGGTATTTACAGGTGAAACTAAAGAGCTGGTAGGTAATCAAATTGAGGGTATGATGCAACTTAATGCCTTTGACCGATTGATGTGTTTAGTGAGTGTTCTGAAAAACTTATCTCTCTCTAAGAATTATTTTGTACTAAATCATGAGGTGGTTTCTATAGAAGCAAAAGCCACAGATCAGCATAGAATTAATATTATATATGATTACGTGAAAAAGAATTTCAAACGAAACATCACCCTAGAGGAAATTGCTGCACAAGCTTCTATGACGGTGCCTGCTTTTTGCAGATATTTTAAGAAAATCTCTAATAAGACATTTACCCATTTTGTAAATGAACATCGTGTGGTTCACGCATCCAAACTTTTATCGGAAGGAAATCTCAATATAACAGATATTTGCTACTCTTGTGGTTTTAATAACATTTCTCATTTTAATAGACAGTTTAAAGAGATTACTAGTAAGAGTCCTTCTGAGTATAGGAAGGAGCTTAAAAAAGTGCTCAAATAACTGCTCGTGTGCTTAAAAATTGAGTGCAGAAGAAATTCCGGGTATGTAAAATAAAAAAGGAACCTTTCGGCTCCTCCTTTACACTTTGAACTTCCAATTTGTTTTCTTCATTGAAGTAGTAAGTTTTGATACCACTGCAATATGATTTAGTTAATTTTAAAGTTAACTCTTCTATTTTGAGATCTGTTTTCAATATTGGTATTTGGTACTGCTGGTTGAGTTTCTCCTTCACCTCTAAAAGTCAACCTATCTTTATTGATACCATTCTTAATCAAATAATCCACCACAGATTTAGCTCTGCGCTCAGATAATCCCTGGTTATATGACTCCGGACCCACTGCATCGGTATGACCAATAATTGTTACGTCTATATCCTTATTTTCTTTCATTACCTCTACCATTCTATTCAACTCTGAGATACTTTTGGGTAGTAAATCAAAACTATCAAAATTAAAGAATACGTTATTAAGTGAAATTTCTGACTTAGTTTTGATTGGGATCATAATCATGTCGTTTGTGAAACTTTTCGATTCCTTCTGATCCGTTAAATCAACATTTTCACTTATTGGCAAATAGCCATCCACCCTCACTATATACTGATATTCTTCTCCTGCAGGTAAAGTTATGCTGTACTCTCCGTTGGTGGGGTCAGTTCTTACCTGACCTACTTCTTTTCCATCTTTTAATGTTTCATAAGTTACTAATGCATCGAGAGGCTCTTGAGTTTCTCCATCTAGCACCCTTCCTGAAATAGTAATAACCGGATCAATTTCGTAGAAGAGTGGCATTGGTAACCTGAAAATATTCATATCACCAACAGAATCCCCTTTTGTATAGTAAGCAAAGTTAGCTTGTGCCGGCATTGTGAAAAATAGATCATCCCCAGCTGAATTTACCTGCGGCCCCATGTTTAATGGCTCACTCCAGTTCTGCCAGGTATCATCCAATCTTCTGGTCATGTAAATGTCTGCTTTACCGAAGCCTACATAACCATCTGAAGAAAAGAATAATGTCTTATCATCAGAAGCTAAAAAAGGAGATGATTCAGGTGAAGCTGTATTTACATTAGCTCCTAGATTCATAGGTGCGGTCCATGCACCATCTCTTTTCATGAAACTAACATAAAGGTCCCTGTCTCCGTAAGTGTCATCTCTTTCAACTGACATTAGTAGTGTTTTCCTACTATTAGCCATGTAAAAATTCGCTTTATCCGAGTAATTATAGAAATCATCAATTTTTAATGCTTCAGGCTCCGACCAACCATCTCCCTGCTTTGAACTTATAGATGCTCCCGAAACCAATCGTTTCTTATTCGTATATTCATTACCCAATAGTAAAACTAAAGTATTTCCATCTGGCGTGATAGAACTGATAAAATTAGGGTCTGCTGTATTTAAGGGAGCTCCTAAATTTCTGGCTAATTTCCATTCGTTTGTAACTGTATCCAGATCACTTACCCATATATCTTCATAATCCTCTACTCCACCCATGTTTTCCGGATGAAATTTTCTACCGAAAAATAATTGCTTTCCATTGGGACTTAAAGTAGGACCCAACTCTTCATACTCGCTATTCACTCTGCTGTCCAACTCCTCTGCTTCCAAATCTTCCACCACATTAGGTACAAGTTCTAATTTTAAATCAATAGGTGTGTCAGAGTCTGAAATACCTATTGCATCAATACTATAATATCCTGGTACGGCATCTCCTTTAAAAACTAATTTGACAGCAGCTACATTATAAGAAGTTAATTCCGTGAATAATCGTAAGAAACGACCCGGCTGATTAACAACCACAGGCTCTCTTTGTATAATTAGATACTCTTTGCCTGTTTCATCATAAAAGTATATTTCCGTTAGGGTAGAGGGGTTGTATGATTCCGCAACAGCAATTTGCTTAATTGGCTTTGGATTAGCGAAACCTACTTTTACAAACTCTCGGGCACTGGGTTTAGCTGGGGTCCACGCATTAGGGCTTCCTTCTCCCCATGGGTAAACATTTGGTTTTCCTAGCAATTGTTTCACTGAGAATTGGGTTTCCTCCAGTTCGGAAGAAAATTCAATCACCTTATTAGCCCACTGCACCTCTTGCGCAAATATTTCAAGATTAGTAGTTAGGGCGAAAATAAAAATTAAAGTGTTTAGTAATAATTTTCTCATTTTATATCAATTATTCAGTTTTTAGTATTCTTGCCTGAACCCTACGATTCATCAATTTAGCTTCTTCAGTATTGTCTTTTGAAAGCGGCTGGGATCCTCCAAATGCCTTCATTTTTATTCTTTTCGCTGCTATGTTTTCTGTGATCAGGTAATCTTTAATAGATTGTACTCTTCTTTCGCTCAACCTTTCGTTTGCCCTGGCACTTCCTCTAAAATCCGTATGACCTTCCAGTTGAATTTCCATTTTAGGATACTCTTTCATCATATCAACCAATCTATCCAGCTCCTGAAAAGATTCTTCCAGAACTTTTGAATTTCCCTGATCGAAATTAATATTAAGGTTAAGCAAAGTTCCGGATCCTTTGGGCAACATTGCTACCATCCATGGAGAGGATGTGGAGTCAATTGTTATTTCCTGCTCATAGTCCATGTACCCTTTTGCTGTAATTTTAACTTTATAAGACTTATTTTCTTTAACATAGAAAGAAAACTCTCCATTAGCTTCTTCCGATTGAAAAACTCTAAGATCGGCTCCGTAAGGCAGACTTTCAAGAGTAAGTGTAGCAAATACAGGCGTTTCAATTATCTTATTCACAACTTTCCCGTGTAATTCCACCCAATTGGAATTAGGCTGAGAACTTAAAGATAAAGTGCTCAATACTAAAAAAATGGTAAATAAAATTGATTTACACATAAAATATCTCTCGAATAAGTAATTTTAGTTTTATCAAGTAAATTGATGTACAAAACTAAGATATAATTCTGTAAATATTTAATTTTTTTTAAAAGATACTACAAAACTATTCTAAAGGCTTTTCATTAAACATTAGAAACCCAATATTAAGTAGTACAAAGAATGGGTTTTCGTCATCGTAATAGTGGGCAGAAAAGCTTATTGGACCTACAGGTGTTCTATAAATTAAACTTCCCATACCAGCTAAATGATAGTCTGGGACTATTTGCGATCTGCTCACTCCCATTTCTGAATCTCCCCACTTAACAAATGGTTTAAATGCATGACCTTCCGCTCTGAACTGGAAATTTTTATAAATAGTGAATTGATATTTTAAACCTGCAGCAATAAAAGCAGGAGACCTGAAATTTTTAAGAATTAAACTGGAACTCTCAAAAGTGGGATGATAAGTGGGAGAATTAAGAAGAGTACCATTAATATTGGCAAACGCTGACATAGTACTCGCCTTAGCAGTTACATTAAAGCCTAAATCTCCAAATCCTACAGGCCAATATTTTTCGAAATGAGTACTCAATAATAACCAGGTATGTTCCTTATCAAAAGTAGCGATAGCTGATGTTGAGCCAGGTACATAAACTTCCTTACCCATGTTATGCGATATTCCGAAAGACAAACTTTTACCTCTTACTGGAAATAGTCTTTCATCTAAATCATTATACTGAAACGAAATTTCGTTATGCATACCAGTGAACCTGTCAATATCCAATGTATCAGATGATTGAAAAATCTGCGCATTTCCATATCTATTATGCTTTTGCAAATAACTCGCTTTTAGGTTCACTTTATACTTTTGGAAAATAGGAAAAGCAATGTTAAGACCATAATTTCTATCATACTGCACAATATCATTCACTTTAAGATCAGTAAGTAAGCTACTAGTACTTAAATAATCCCAGTTGTTGTACTGAAAAAAAGGCTCAACAAAAAAAGGAAATTTTGATGGCGTATTAATTCTTACATTATATTGAAAAGATTTGTAAAACTCACCAATTCTGCCGTCAACACTATGACTAAATAACCATTTATTTAGTTGATCTAACTTTGCTCCAATAAAAATATTACTTAAGCTTCCTGATGCTATATTTCCTCCCAGCTGAAGTCTTAATTTCTCATTCTTATTTGAATTCAAACTAAAATTAAATTTTTCAGTCTTTTTATTAAATGTAATTTCGGGAAAAACATCTGAAAAATAAGGGTCTGCAACCAGCGTATAATAATTTTCTCTAATATCATCAATAGATAAATCTTTGCCTGGCTCCTGATGCAAAACCTTTTCTATATAAGCTTTTTGGTTCTTGTTAAATCCTGCAAAATTAATATCAGAAAATATCAAAGGTCTTTGCTTGCTCTTAAAGTCTTTTCGTCTGGTAGCCAACTCTTGGGGATTAGATCTCGTCTCTACTTTCTCCAAAATTTCGGGCATTAATTTCATTGCTGCAACATACCCGCTATCTATAATAGCTCTGGCAACGCGAAAGTTAAATCCAGAAAAACCTTCAAGATTGGGCTCAATATATATATTATCTTCTCCTAAAACACTAGGATCTGCCTTGTCCATCATCATATAAAGGAGTGAAGATGATATGATTTTATCATCCATATCTATGGGGTATTCTTTGAATACCTTCGAGGCTACATTAACCCCAATCATTTTCTCAGGGGCAAATTCATTCTTCATAATCTCCACAGGGAAATTACTATAAATACCTCCATCAAAAATATATTGTCCGTTTATGCGAATTGGCCTGTAGACAAAGGGTACTGACATAGTTGCACGTATGGATGCACCTAAATTGCCGGAAGCCATTAGGACTGTCTTTTGGGTAAAAACTTCTGCACCAATAGCTTTATAAGGTACAAATAATTGGTCAAAATCAGCATTTGCTACTTCATTAGGAGCAGCCATGTGCTCCGCCAAAGCAAAATTTAGTGCTAAATCGTTCGCCAATTTAGGCTGAAACTGAGCCTCCAGTGTAGAATCTACACCTAAATTAATTTCAAACCATTTCGGTATAGGGTCAGCTGCAATATAATATACTTTATATTGATCGGGAATTTCTCCATTAACCCACTGAAGAAACTCTTTGCTGGTTGTAATGGAGTCAATTTCAGAGGGAGTAAAACCGGCGGCATACATTCCACCAATAATGCCACCCATTGATGTACCCACTATATAATCAATTGGGATATTATTCTCCTCCAATGCTTTGATTACTCCTACATGGGCGAGGCCTTTGGCCCCTCCGCCACTCAGCACCAGACCTAATTTTTGCCCTTTTAAATGAGTAATCTGGAAGACAATCAGTAAACTGAGCAGAAAATATTTAAGGGGCATTTTTCAGAAATTTTAAAGACACTATCTATTCAACAATAATGCCTTTCAAAGGCTTTTATTGCATACCCGCTAATAAAACTTCTTTTGTTTCTTCAGGATATTCAATTTTATCCAACCTTTGCTTAACAAAATCCCTATAACGCATGAAATTAGTGATATAATCTTCTGTAATTGGCTCAGAAGGTGGTAATTCAACTTGCAGCCCATCAACTTGTGCTCCATTTTTCCAGAATCTGTAACATAAATGCGGACCCGTGGCCAAGCCTGTACTTCCTACATAACCAATAATCTGACCTTGCTTTACTCTGCCGCCATTTTTTATTCCTGATGCTATTTTTGACATATGCAGATACTGTGTTTCAAAGGTAGAATTATGTCTTATTTTAACATTATTACCGTTGTACTTTTCATAAGCAGCACGCGTTATTATTCCATCTCCGGCGGCATAAATTGGTGTACCTGTGGGAGCAGCAAAGTCAGTACCTAAATGCGCTTTGTATCTTTTCTGTACAGGGTGGAATCTCTTTTTTGTATATCTGGAACTTATCCTACTATATTTTACCGGGTATCTTAAGAACGCTTTTCTTAAGCTCTTCCCTTCCTCATCAAAATAATCAGTTCCTTGCCCCTGATCAAAAGCAACAGACAAGTAAGGATTATTAGAATGAATAAATTCTGCTCCTATTATTTCCTCAATACCCACCGATTCTCCATCTATTATTTTTTCTGTGTATAAGATCTTAAACTTATCTCCTGAAAAAATACGGTCGAAGGCAATTTGCCAGCCATACATATCAGCCACTAAATCCACTAATTCGGGAGTACCACCCTGGTGAACTACTTCATTATATAAGGACGATGAAATAGTTCCACTTAAATACGTTTCTCTGATTTCAATTGGACGCTTTTCTATGTACACGTGCATAGAATCTCTCAAATTGAACACTACGTATTCTTCGGGATTGGGCTCGTACACTAATGCTTTGGCAGAAGGAAGTGAATCTTCTCCTTCATATATTACTGTATATTTCCTATTTGTGCTTAATCTTCTCACATCAAAAATATCCTTTGATATATTAGCTAACTTGAAAATATCCTGGTGAGAGACATTATAAGCCAACAAAATATCTGATATACTTTGATTTCTTTGGACAGAATTTTCCGCTACACTAAAGGAATCCACCACCATACCATATAAAACTGTAGGTTCAAGTGCTGCTATCGGACTAGCTAAGCTATCTGAAACTTCAGTAAGTGACTCATTAATAAAAACTTGGTTCTGATTTATGTAATAATAAACTGAAAAAATAATACCTAAAGACAGGACAATAGAAATACTTTTCTTGAGCATAGTTGATAATTTTTTATTTAAATATGAAGCAATATTATTATATTTTTCTAAATATCAATAGGTTACCATTAATATTTTAAAGTTTAGGTTTAATTTTTTATGTAAGATTTGGCCTATTCACTAAACATTTTCTCTAAGTATGTCCATGCATTCTAGCATTTAACAGCTACATTGTACTATTCATTATAAAATTAAGCCATTAAATGACGGATATCATTGAAATTGATTTAAAAAGATAAAAAATGAATCACGATATACCATATGTAACAATTTACTAAATCTACTTAATTTTAATACGACCCGAAAAATCTTCTTATAAACCACTCTGAAAACAAGATCAGGAATATTATTATGTACAGCCAATAATTTTCTGTTAGTGGCTTTTTCTGCAATTCACCGGTTACTATTTCAGGATATTCATTTCTGGCTAGGTGATTGTATATTGAATCAATTGAGTTTGACTCAAAATATCTGCCATCATTTTTCTGTGCTACTCTTTTAAGTAACTCAAAGTCTGCCACTAAATTCTGTAGCTCCACAGAAAAATCACTTACTACGAATTGTCCTGATGCAGTATGTTTTTTATCTGCTATTTCCGTCTGCCCTGTGTATTCATAAATTCCTGCTGGTAACGATCCTATTTGGAAGTTTGGCTGCACTCTATCAGGGGAGAAATTGAAATTAATAATACTGTCTTCTTCACTTCGGAGCTGTAAATTGACAGGTATGCCATAAATTTGATCGTAAACCTGATTGTAAACCTCTACCTGAAAGGCAATTTCCTCAGCACTTGAAAATTCCTCTTTCTCAGGATACAATTTAAATTGGTTTCTATCATTTTGAGAAGTTAAATAACGGATTGTTTTCATCACCCACTCATCAAAAAAAGCATGGCTTTCCGTATTTAAATACTCAACTAACCTCCATTTCCAAAAGCCTTCCATTAGTAATGCAGCCTGCCTCACCTGATCATCCGCAAAAAAAGCAAAAACAGGTTGATCAGTTTTTACTCTACCAATTTGTTTAAATAATAAAATTTCAGCTTGAGCACTGGCAGTGGCTTCAGAAAATGGCACATCAACCGGGGGAAGATTTTGTAGATTGCCGTTTTGTTCACTTGTTAATTCAAATGGAGTGAAGTTAAGATTTACAAATGCACTGGCCTGATCTGTATCATTCCAGGGTTCAATTTGTACTGCCCGATTAATATTGTTAAACTGACTTGCATTTGTGCCAGGTCCAGAAATAAACCATAAAGGAGTACGCCTGTCAGCAAACTGCTTTATTTCATTTTTGAAAGAATTGTTATCATCCGGCAAATGAAATAACACCACAAGATCGTAATTATCTTCTTTATATTCATTTAACCCGTTTACAATTACACTTAAATCATAATTCTCGTTATTACTAATTGACTGCTGCAAGGCTTTTATGTCAGGATGTGGCGCCCTTGCCAGAATTAACACTTTCTTTTTCCCCTCAATTACGTTAACATAGGCAATTTTACGATTATTATTTTTATTAAACTCATCTTCAAAAGGTGCCACTTCAAGCACATAAGAATGAAAACCCTTCTCTGCAGCTTCAATCAGGAATTTTTCCTCTTTTACAGAATTCTCCTCATCAAACTCAAGAACTCTCTTCTCTAGTAATTTTCCGTTTTTATACAATGCTATAGACGCATTTTCTCCTCTCCAGCCTTTTTGAATGACCTCTGCTACAATTGGGAATTTATTACCTTGATAAGCTACTTTATTATACCTTAAGCTTTTTAATTCTATATCCTGCTTTTCAGTGGTATCCCCTATTCCGACAGTGCTTAGCTGAAAAGGATATGCATAATATTCAGGAGATATACCCCTATTAAAAATACCATCTGAAAATAAAACCACCTCTGCTATCAATGAATTGCTGTAGGAGTCAGAAATTTCTTTCAAAGCTGGATCTAATGCACTAATAGCCTTTTCTTGAATGGCTGAATCCGAAGATTCAATAATTTCTCCGTCTAAGTTAATGATGTCAACATTCACTTCCTTCTCTTTTTCCAACTGCTCAGCAATAGTCTTGATGCTTACCCAAACTGATTCCAACTCCTCCGCATTTAGACTGTTGCTTATTGATTGAGAGTTATCCCATAAAAAAACAATGTTCTGCTTTTCCGAGTCAGTTGTACGCGTACTCAAAAAGGGTTCGAGAAACAGGTAAGCTACCAGCGTTACACCTATAAAGCGAAGAGCAAATAAAGCTATATTCCAGTTTTTACTCCAAGGTTTAGCTCCAAAAGCATATAACAAATATGCATATACCCCACCTAATAAAATGCAAATGAGAATCCAATAAGACGACAGTGCTGAACTGAGCATAAATACTTAGATAGCTAAAATGAAATTGAGGTTGATAAATTTATGGCCACTAATTTTGAACAAATTAAAACGACAGTGTACAAGTAACGATTCTTTATTGTAGAAATTTAAAAACGAACAAATAACTTTTAAAGAAAGGAAAGAGTTGCGAAACCTCTGAATTTGAAATTGGTCAGAGGTTTCGGCTAAATACATTAGGTTAGCATTCCACCATCAACCTGAATAACTTGTCCTGTGATATAAGCAGACATATCGGAGCCTAAAAAGACACAGGTGTCCGCAACATCATCCGGCTGACCACCCCGCTTAAGAGGAATTGCCTCTCTCCAGCCCTGTACAGTTTTTTCATCCAAAGCATCAGTCATTTCTGTCTCTATAAAACCAGGTGCAATGGCATTTGATCGGATATTTCTGGAGCCAAGTTCTAAAGCTACTGATTTGGTAAAACCAATAATACCAGCCTTAGATGCTGCATAATTAGCCTGACCGGCATTGCCTTTTACCCCTACTACAGAAGTCATATTAATAATAGAACCGCTTTTTTGTTTCATAAAAGTTCTTGTAGCAGCTTTTACTGTATTAAAGCAGGATTTAAGGTTAACATTAATTACATCGTCCCACATTTCCTCTGACATACGCATCAATAAATTATCTTTAGTGATACCTGCATTATTTATTAATACATCTAGTGATCCGAAATCGGCAACTACGTCATTAATAAGTTTTTCAGCAGCTGCGAAATCAGATGCATCAGAACGATAACCCTTCACTTTTCCACCAAATTCGCTTAATTCTTTCTCAAGTGCTTCTCCTTTTTCTACACTGGAAAGATAGGTAAATGCCACATCCGCACCTTGTTGAGCATATTTTTGCGCTATTGCTTTACCAATTCCTTTGGAGGCACCGGTAATTAATGCCGTTTTTCCTTTTAATAATTGAGTCATATTTGGTTATTAGTTGATTAATGGCTTAAAATTACATTTAAGATGCAAATTAAGAAACTTATCAGCAAAAGTGAACTAAATCCACTTTCAAAACGGATAGAATTCATTTTATTAGGCACTTGCTTAGTAACTGCCACTGCTACATTTTGCTATTCCACTTGGGGTGGCCTCATTTGGACCTCGGATTCATTTCATTACTGGGCTGCCTCCAGAAGTTTTGCAACAGATGGTGTTTTACTGAGCCATGGTGGTGGCAGTTATGTATATTGGCCACCTCTTTTTCCAGCTATATTGAGCTTTTTTACTGAAAGTGGCTATCATATTTTACAAGGGATTTTTCTGAATTTGATCTTAATAGGAATCTATCTACTGGTTAAATTATATAAAACATCTACTATTGCTCTATTGATCACAAGTCTTTTTACTCTTTCCGTTTTTCCCTACCTAATAACCAGCTTCCTGTGGTCGGAAACAGGCTTTATGTTGTTTATGCTAATTGGATTATATTTTTTCAGAAAAAATGAATTATCCGGCAGATATATAGATTTAATTATAGCCTTAATTTTCTTTTCATTAATGTGTTTACAAAGAAATGCAGGGGTTTTCATTATGCTTGGGCTGTCAGTTCACTCATTTTTTCAATACATTCACAGTCGTGATCTGAAAAGCTTAGGAATTAAAGCTTTTGCCATTTTAATGAGTGTTGTTCCTAATATTTGGTGGAATATAAGTCGCTCTATTAAATATAGAAACTATGACATTGCTGATCATCCATATTTTGTTGATATCATACCAAATTTAAAAATGATTGCAATTCACCTGTATAAGTCAATATTGCCCAGTTTATTGCCCGATTTGTTCATTTTTAGTTTAATCGTCCTTATTTTAATCCTGGGCATACTTTTATGTAAAAATAAGATCTTCATAACTTTAGTGGTTATATACTTTGCTGCATTCTCTATCTTCCCTCTGATAGATTACGGAATGAATGATCGTTTTTTAGCTCCTGTAATAATCTTTTTTTACTTAATTTTGGTTGAAATAAATCAGAGTCTTTACGACAAGAAGACTGCATTTATTAAATGGGGTGTATTTTTATCATTATTGTTATTATTTAGTTACAACGTAATCAGGACTTATAAGAATGTATCAATGTGGCACTACAGAAGTATTACAAATCCTAAAGCCGCTAAAATTTTTTTCTAGGGGCAAATCCTTTAAATTTGTAAACGAAAAATCAGTATTCATAAAATTAAAGATATAAATATGGCTTCGAAATACGATGTTATTGTTATTGGTACGGGCCCAGGGGGTTACGTGGCGGCAATTAGAGCTTCACAATTAGGAAAAAAAGTAGCAGTAGTAGAAAAAGAAAGTTTAGGTGGTATTTGCTTAAACTGGGGATGTATCCCCACCAAAGCGTTAATAAAAAGTGCCAACGTTTTTGAATATATCAACCACGCAAAAGATTATGGCATAAACGTAAAAGAAGCTTCAGTTGATTTCACTGGGATGGTGAAAAGGAGTCGTGATGTAGCTAATGGAATGAGTAAAGGCGTTCAATTTTTAATGAAGAAAAATAAAATTGAAGTGCTGGAAGGCTTTGGTAAATTGAAACCTGGAAAAAAAGTAGAGGTAGATAAAGACGGGAAGAAAACAGAATACAGTGCCGATCATATTATTATAGCTACTGGAGGAAGAGCAAAAGAGCTACCTAATTTACCAATTGACGGTAAAAAAATAATTGAGTATAGAAAAGGCATGTCGCTTGAAAAACAGCCTAAATCTATGGTAGTAGTTGGTTCTGGTGCAATAGGCGTAGAGTTTGCTTACGTATATAATTCTATTGGCACTGAAGTAACCATAGTAGAGTATTTAGACCGAATTGTTCCTGTAGAGGACGAAGAAGTATCTAAAAACCTTGAAAAAACTTACAAAAAAGCTGGTATAAAGGTAATGACCAGTTCACAGGTAACCAAAGTGGATACAAAGGGCAAAAACTGCAAAATAACTGTAAAAACAGCAAAAGGTGAAGAGCAATTAGAAGCCGAAATAGTACTTTCTGCAGTAGGTGTGGCTACCAACCTGGAAGGAATAGGACTTGAAGACGTAGGTGTTGCTACTGAAAAAGGAAAAGTTTTGGTGGATGACTATTATAAAACCAATGTTGATGGCGTTTATGCCATAGGGGATATTGTGCATGGCCCTGCGTTAGCACACGTAGCTTCTGCTGAAGGTATTATTTGCGTTGAAAAAATTGCAGGTGAAAATCCACAGCCCCTCGATTATGGTAATATCCCGGGCTGTACTTATTGCAGTCCTGAAATTGCTTCTGTTGGCTATACAGAAAAAGCAGCCAAAGAAGCTGGTTATGAATTAAAGATAGGTAAATTTCCATTTTCAGCTTCAGGAAAAGCTAGTGCCGCTGGAGCAAAAGATGGTTTCGTAAAACTAGTTTTTGATGCCAAGTACGGGGAGCTATTAGGTGCACATATGATTGGCGCTAACGTAACTGAAATGATAGCGGAAATAGTTGCTATCAGAAAATTAGAAACTACAGGACATGAATTGATAAAAACAGTTCACCCGCACCCAACTATGAGTGAAGCCATTATGGAAGCAGCAGCCGCAGCTTATGATGAAGTAATTCACTTGTAGAAAAGCAAGTTTAATAAACCTTTTTTCATCATTCATAAAAGTAGATCATGAAATTCAGGAAATAAATTAGGCCGATGACGAGATCAAACAACATAGATTTCCTCATCGGCTTTTTTATTTGGATTTATATCATTTTATTTACGGTCAGAAATAACATTTTAATAACAAAATACCATTAGCCCATCCCAAAAAATATCAGAAGAAGTTCTTATTCAGGAATTGCAGGCGCAGAAACCAGCAGCACTAGAATACCTCTATGATAATTATAGTGGTGCTTTATATGGTGTGATATTAAGAATAGTTAAGTCTGATGAGGTGGCGCAGGAAGTACTGCATGATGTTTTTATGAAGGTCTGGAATAATTTTTCCTCTTACGATGCTGGAAAAGGCCGCCTCTATACCTGGCTAGCTAATATTAGCCGAAATGCTTCAATAGATAAAATCAGATCAAAAGAAATAAAGAAAACCCATAAAACCGATTTAGTTTCTGATAACGTACATACCATTGATCAGGCGAATTCGCTAAGTCAATCGATAGATGGAATAGGACTTGACAAAGTGCTGGACCAACTGCCAGATGATTTAAAATTTGTTATTGATCTAATGTATTATAAGGGCTATACGCAAACTGAAATAGCAGAAGAATTCAACATTCCTTTAGGGACAGTGAAAACAAGGGCGAGGACAGCTATGCGTGATTTAAGAGCATTGTTATTGTGAATATTGAAAACTATATATCGTCAGGGATCATTGAATCCTATGTTTTAGACCAGCTTAGCGAGCAGGAAAGAAATGATGTGCAAAAATTAGCAACTCAACATCCTGAAATTCGGCAGGCTATCGATGAAATTGAAGAAACATTTTTTGCACTAGGTGAAAAAGGAAGTGTACCACCACCTTCATCGGTAAAAAATAAACTTTTTAAAGATTTAGGTATTGAAAAGGAGGTTTCAAATGCTCCTCTTAAATCTGAAGCAGATATGTCTCAAAAAGCTGATTCACCTGATTTTAAAGCTAGTGAGCCAAAAGGTAAATCATTTATAATGTACCCATTCTTTAGTGCGGCAGCAAGTATAATTGCTGTACTGGGAATTGTGCTATCACTTTACTACCGAGGTCAATGGTTAAGTACGCAGGACAGATTATCTGAAATGATTACCCAGAATGAAACCTTGGCGCAGCAATACAATATTGTGAAGAATCAGTCGGATCAATACGCTTTTAATATAAACATATTAAGACAGCCTGGCATTGAAAATGTGGCAATGGAAGGGTTGGAAATAGCTCCAACTGCTCAGGCAACGATTCATTGGAATAAAAATACTAATGAAGTCTTTTTAAATGCCAAAAAGATGCCTTCTAACGATCAAAATTTGCAATATCAGTTGTGGGCAATAGTAGATGGTGCTCCTGTAGATATGGGCGTATTTGATGTGGGAGGAGATATGACATCATTACTGAAAATGAAAAACATTGAGAAAGCATCTGCCTTTGCTGTAACTCTGGAACCTCGGGGCGGAAGTGAAAACCCTACGATGGACAAAATGTTTGTAATTGGGCAGATTTAATCAGAAAATAGCTAATTAGAAATTACGGATTTGCTTCATTTCCAATTTCCAAGTCAATTTTAAGTGATTACAAATATTGAATTCATAGAGTGATCCAGTTTCGAAAGGGAGCTTAGCAGCCTTTGGAAGGATATCTACGGAACTCATGATAAATACTTCACTGTTGCAAAACCAAATAATATTTGCTCATAGGTGAGCGGGCGGGTCGGCAAAAAAGGCGGGGAACGCGCTGATTTTCAGCGTGGAAGCATCTTTTTGTCTTGATTTTTTGTATCTTTTGCATCAAGGCAAAAGATAAAGAGTAAAATTTGGTTATAAAAATTTAGAACTTGAGTTGAAACCTCATTATCCAGTAAAATTTCTCTTTATTGAAGTTTTTCACTTAAATTTTAAACTTAAGAAACATGCATTGAAACCGTCAAAATCAATTTTTGAGCATATTTTTGTTTTTCATGAGTAGCCTAACTAGTCAAGTTAGTAGCTAGTTATTTACTAGCGAAATAATTTAATTAATATTCAATTCGTATTTCTAATATTCCTAATTAATAATTCATAATTACCTCTTACTGGCATTAAACAACTTCTGCTTTTCTTCCTTGCTTAAGCTTTCGTAGCCCTTTTCTGAAATTTTATCCAATATTAAATCAATCTCCTCCTGTTCGATATCTGTAGATTTGGAACTGCTGGTTGACTTCGATTTCCCAAAGTTTGAAGAAGATTTTTTACTCTTGTAGGTGACTTTGATTTTTGGTTTTGATTTAAACAAACTCTGAATTCCTGCCAAAAATTTATGAATCCATAAACCAAAATCGGTTCCAGCCTGCAAACCCCTAACATACAGAAACCCTATACCTGCCCCAGCAATGTGAGCAAAATTGCCACCAGCATTAGCTCCGGCAGTACCAAGCACAGATAAAATAATATATACTAAAACAATATATTTGATTTTGACTGGACCTATAA
Source organism: uncultured Cytophagales bacterium (assembly GCA_963803685.1). Taxonomy (GTDB): domain Bacteria; phylum Bacteroidota; class Bacteroidia; order Cytophagales; family Cyclobacteriaceae; genus Marivirga. The sequence continues at coordinate 2,267,794 of CAWDNW010000001.1, read as the reverse complement.
AAATTAGATGGAATCTATAATCTGGCAATAAGGTAGCGGCAGCGGTTGCAATGGCAAAAACAGCACCTGAGGCGCCCACCATCCCAGGAGTGCTTCTTGCAGCTAAAACAGGGATAAGGTTATAAGCCAATAAGAATATAGTTCCACCTGCTAAAGCTCCTAAAACATATAAATTTATCAGTTTAGCACTTCCTAAATATTGTGAGATAAGCATCCCAAACCAGTACAATGCCAGCATATTAAATAAAATGTGAAAAAAAGTGGCATGTGAGAAAGCGTAAGTTATTAAAGTCCAGGGTCTATAAATAAATCTTTCTATGCCTGGTGGAATAGTAAATTGCCTATCTACTATGGCATGCAAGTTTTCAGCACCAGCGTAGTATCCAATTACACTTAATAAGCCTAAGCCAACAAATACTATTGCATTAATAATAATTAACTGGTTCAGTGCATTATTAGGACGCTTAAAATTTTGCTTTAATTCATCAAAAAATCCTGCCATATTTCCTTTTACTCAATTTAATAAAATCTGTTTCTATTATCCTGCCATATTTTAAGTAAAATAAAAGCAATCAACATTCCTCCTAAGTGAGCCCAATGTGCCACATTATCGCCTGGAGCTCTTTGCATGCCTGCATATAACTCGTATAGCGCGTAGAAAGTTACAAGGTACTTAGCTTTGATGGGGATGGGCGGAAACAGTAAAAAAAGCTCTGTGTTGGGAAACAAAAAGCCGAAAGCAAATAAAATTCCAAAAATGGCCCCTGAAGCTCCAATCATTGGCACATTGCCTTGAAACCGAATCACTTCTTTAACACGGCTAATGCTTTCCTTTGCATATTGCTGATTTTCCGGATTGTCCCCATAAGCACTTATAAAGTCGTACCATTGTCTGTAAGCATAACTGGCATGTTCAGTAATAAATAGGCTGAAATCATCATAGTTAGGGTTCTCAATATAAGCTTCTGCTGCACTCTCCAATTGTTGCATTTCTACAAATGTGACTGCACCGTATAAAATGCCGGCTCCAACTCCTGTAACCATATAAAAAATAAAAAACTTCTTGGCACCCCAAAACCTCTCCAGCATTGGACCGAAAATAAATAGTGCAAACATGTTACCTAGCAAATGGCCAAACCCGCCATGAAAAAACATGTAAGTAATAAACTGAAAAGGCCTGAACTCTTCTGCAAAGATATAACGAAGGCCAAAAATTTCATTTAAGTTTAAATTCAAAACTGAGGGTATTAGCAACAGTGCTATATTAACCAATAATAGGTTTTTGACAACCGGAGTTAGTCTTGCGAACATATAATTCTATCTGTTAAAGAAGCTCGATATTTTATCAAGGTCAAAAATAATAAAAGTTGAATTGCCTGAGGGTGTATAATTGGGATTATTACATGCAAACAATTTATCAATCAACGCATTCATTTCCTCAGGGTTCAGCTTTTGTCCTGATCTTATGCCTGATCTTCTGGCCAAAGAACGCGCAATATTTTCGGATTTTGAAATAGTAAGTACATTTTTATTATGCTTAAACTGGTCAATTAAACCCTCAAATACTGGTTTTACAGAAGAATCTGTTAGTTCTGTGGGTGCTCCATTAATAACAATCGTTTCTTTTCCAAAAGAAGAGATGACGAAACCTAAGGCCTTTAACTCCTCTTCCATACCCATTACCAAAGCATAATCCGGCGAGGAAAGTTGAATTTGCTCAGGAAAAAGAAACTGCTGAGAGCTTCCATTCTGATGCTGCAAATGTTGAGAGAATTTCTCAAACAAGATTCGCTCATGGGCTGCTTGCTGGTCCACTAGCATTAATCCGGATTTCACCTGAGTTGCTATATATTTTAAATGTATTTGAAACACGCTTCTTTTTACATCTACCAACTCATCAGTAATGTTTTTTGCATTGCTAGGCTTTTCATTGATTGAACTACCGAAGGTAACTGCCTCTTGCCCGGTATATATTTCCTCTTGTTTGTCTTGCTCTTTTTCAGTTATTTTCTGGCTTAATTCCTGAAAATTAGATAATATCTTATTCCACTCTCCGTCATCATCTCCACCGCTGGTCTTAAACTTTTTATATTGTGGTACTTTACCAGATAAATTTCCTAAATCTGCCTGTCTTGGTTTGGTAAAACTAAAATTCACATCGCTTTCAAAATCTAATGCAGGAGCAACATTGTGTGTGCCAATCGACTGCCTTACTGCCGCTGTCATAATGCCGTAAATGGTACGCTCATCGTCAAACTTAATTTCAGTTTTAGTAGGATGCACGTTTACATCTATCCGTTTTGGATCAATTTCAATAAAAATTACATAAAATGGGTGCGACTCTTTTAGAAGTAAACCTTCATATGCATTGACAACTGCATGATGTAAATACCCACTTTTAATAAATCTGTTATTTACGAAAAAAAATTGCTCGCCTCTTGTTTTCTTGGCAAATTCAGGCTTTCCTATGTACCCGTAAATTTTTAGCTGGTCGGTGCTTTCTTCGCAAGGAACAAGTTGCTCCTGGTAATTTTTACCAAAAAGCCCCACAATTCGCTGACTTAATTTACTAGCTGTTAATTGATATACGTCTAAATCGTTTTGGTGAAAACTGAAACCAATAGCGGGGTTTGAAAGAGCAATTCTCTGAAATTCCTCAATAATATGTCGAAGTTCTACAGGATTAGATTTCAGAAAATTTCTTCTGGCGGGCACATTGTAAAATAAATTTTTTACACTTATGCTTGAGCCGGTAACGGTTGCAACGTGACTTTGCTTTCTTACTTCTGAAGCCTCAATTTGAATTAAGGAACCCAATTCTGCGGTTTCACTTTTAGTTTTCAGTTCCACCTGTGCAACAGCTGCTATTGATGCCATTGCTTCTCCTCTAAAACCCATAGTTTTTAAGGAGAATAAATCTTCAGACTTTTTGATTTTAGAGGTAGCATGTCGCTCAAAACACATGCGGGCATCTGTTTCGTTCATTCCAGAGCCATCATCTACTACCTGGATAAGTTGCTTCCCTGCATCTTTTACTATTAATTTTATATTCTTCGCCCCGGCATCAATTGCATTTTCCATCAATTCTTTCACCACAGAGGCAGGTCTTTGTACAACTTCCCCTGCTGCAATTTGGTTGGCTATTGCATCGGGCAATAATTGAATGATATTAGGCATATAGTATTGTTAGCTTTTTCTTCTACGTAAGAATATATATAATGGGAGAAGAAGCAATAATGCAAAATAAACGCTGGCTCCATAAAAAATGTAACCTCCTAATGCTACAGAAATGATAGCGATCATCAATACTTGAAACAAATCAGCAGATTTATTGGATTTTCTTTGATGCGCGTAAGCTTCTCTAATGCTTTCAACACGTTCGCCGGAATTAGTAACTTTTATTTCCTGCCTAATTCTACTGGTTCTTTTTTGAATATCTTCTTTCACAGGATCGTAGTACCTGGGCTTAATTTCAAAACGCTGGTACCTTGGTAGTCTGAATATAGATGGAATTTTCATAATCTTTATTTTATTCTGAAAGCTTTAAAACAAACGAAATTTGTATTCCTTTCGTTAGTCAATTGTATATGAATATATAATATCTTCATAAACATTACAAATTCTGTACAAAAGCAATTAGCTTATTTCGGAAAGAACAAACTTAATGTTAATTTCGCTTTAATCATAAATTCAAAACCATAGCATGATCCAAAAAGTTTATCTTTCTGTTTTTATTATACTATTTACAGCCTCCTCTTTATTTTCTCAAAAAATTACTTCTCAATCTACCAAGGGTCAGTTGAACTGGGTGGATAGCGTGTATAAAACCATGACGATGGATGAAAGAATTGGCCAGCTTTTTATGGTAGCTGCCTACTCCAATAAAGGAGCTGATCATGAAAAAAATCTTTCCCTCTTAATAGAAAAATACCATATCGGCGGATTGATTTTTTTTCAGGGTGGGCCTGGCCGGGAAGTTACATTGACAAATAGGTTACAAGGTAAATCTAAAATCCCCCTTTGGATAGGAATGGATGCAGAATGGGGTTTGGGAATGAGGTTGGACAGCACAATGAATTTCCCCAAACAGATGACTTTGGGCGCTATACAAAATGATAGTTTAATTTATTTTATGGGTGCCGAAATTGCTCGCCAAGCAAAGCTAGTAGGAGTTCATGTTAATTTTGCACCAGTGGTTGATATTAACAATAACATTAAAAACCCAGTTATAGGATACCGATCTTTCGGAGAAAATAAAGAAAATGTAGCAAGAAAAGGGATTGCCTACATGAAAGGCTTGCAGGATAATGGGGTGGTGGCCAATGCTAAACATTTTCCCGGTCATGGTGACACAGGATCTGACTCGCACTTTACTTTACCAGTTATTAACCACAGTAAAGAACGGCTTAAGTCATTAGAGCTTTATCCTTTCAAAGAGCTGATCCAAAATGATTTGAGTAGTATGATGATTGCCCACCTGCACATGCCAGCATATGACGACACTCCCAACAGGGCCACCACACTATCGCCAGCTGTTGTAACTGATTTACTAAAAAAAGAGCTGGGATTTGATGGCCTCATTTTCACAGATGCTTTAAACATGAAAGGGGTTAGCGATTATTACCAACCAGGAGAAACTGACTTACTCGCTTTTAAGGCAGGTAATGATGTGCTGCTGTTTCCTATGAACGTACCTACTGCTGTTGGAGTAATTAGAAAAGCTATCCAAAGAAAAGACTTATCTGCTGAAAGATTGGAAGAAAGTGTAAAGAAAATACTCAAAACCAAATATCAATTGGGCTTAAATAAAGCATTTAAACCTCTGGCCACTGATAATTTGGATCAGAAATTAAATACCAGGGAAGCTAAAACTCTATTAACAAAATTATATGCAGAAGCGGCTACTCTAGTAAAAAGTAAAAATAATTTTGTACCCATCAGCATTTTAGATACAACAAACTTTGCCTCACTTTCATTAAGGGGTGATAAAAACAGCGTTTTTCAGCAGTATTTAAACAAATACGCTCCATTTACTCACTATCAATTAGCTAAAAATGAAGATAACCCAGCTATTTACACTCGTTTAATGAGCCAACTATCTCAGTACGAAACAGTGGTGATAGGCTTACATGACATGGGGAATTATGCTTCCAGGAGATTTGGCTTAAAAGAAGATGATTTACTGTTTCTCCAGAAACTCTCAGAAGAAACTAATGTTGTTTTAACTGTTTTTGGAAATGCTTACAGCCTGAGTTACTTACCTAATTTTGATCATATTTTATTAATGTATGAAGACACGCCCGAAACGCAGCAATTAGCACCTCAAATACTTTTTGGAGCCAAAGCTGCGAAAGGAAAGCTACCTGTAACCGTTTCCAAATCTTTGCCTTATGGAACAGGTATTAACACAAAAACCTTAAACAGGTTTGGTTACAGTCTTCCTGAATCGGTAGGTATGGATGCCCTTAACCTTCAAAAAATAGATTTGATTGCGCAGGAAGCCATCGAAAACAAAGCTACCCCCGGTTGCCAGATTTTAGTAGCTAAGGACGGACAAATAGTTTATGAAAAAAATTACGGACATCTTACCTATAATAGAGTAGAACCCGTAGAAGATGGCACCATCTATGATATAGCCTCTGTTACGAAAGTGACTGCCACTTTGCAAAGTGTAATGTTTTTATATGACAGAGGTTTTCTAGACCTGGATAAAAAAATCTATCATTATCTGCCTGAGCTTAAAAAAAGCAATAAGAAAAATATGACACTAAGGGACATATTAACTCATCAGGCAGGACTGTTGCCTTACATCCCTTTCTGGACACGTACAAGCGACTTCTTCAGCACTAAAGCACCGCACTACCAGACAGAAGCAGATAATTTGTATCCCAACCAGTTGGCTTCTGGCCTTTATGGCCACGTGATGCTGACTGATTCAATTTGGCAATGGGTTGTTGAATCTGATTTGCTAAAATTGCCCAGAGGTCAAAAAAAATATGAATACCGCTATTCAGATATGGGGTATTATATCATGCAGGAAATCTGTGAACGTACGCTTAATCTTAAATATGACGAGTTTCTTTCAGACAATTTATATGCCCCGCTTGGCTTAACGACTTTAGGTTTTCTTCCTTTATGTAGGTTTCCCCAAGAAAGAATTGCACCTACTGAAAATGATATGACATTCAGAAACGATTTGATAAGAGGATGGGTGCACGATCAAGGTGCCGCCATGGTGGGGGGCATTGCAGGGCATGCAGGTTTATTTAGTAACGCTATGGACTTGGCTATTTTGATGCAAATGAATTTGTGGGATGGCGCGTATGGAGGAACCCGTTATTTTTCTAAAGGAACAGTACCTTACTTTACTAAAAAGCAATATAAAGACAATAGAAGAGGCTTAGGCTGGGATAAACCTGTACTAGATTCGGGGCCCTCTCCCACCTCAAGGTACTCATCTCCACTTACTTTCGGCCATACGGGATTTACCGGCACAGCCGCGTGGGCAGATCCTGAATTTGGACTTGTTTTTATTTTTCTTTCCAATAGAGTTTATCCTGATGCAGAAAACAGAAAACTCATTTCAGGAAATTACAGAACAAGAATTATGGATGTGATCTATGAATCAATTTTCGAATTTGAAACGAAACAGGTTGAGTACATCAATTAATTATCTTCTGATGCCCTTTGCGCGCAGATATAATTTTTATTTGTAAACCAAATTACAAAATATAAAAACAACATTTCAACTTTGACCGTTTCACCCATAATTGTTTGCTTAGAAATCAAGTTGAATTTTTGATATTTAAAGCAAATTCCTATAATATTATAAGTAAATGAAAATAGGTATAGTTTGTTATCCAACCTTTGGAGGAAGTGGCGTAGTAGCAACAGAATTAGGTAAAGCGTTAGCTAAGAATGGGCATAAAGTGCATTTTATCACATATTCACAACCCACAAGATTAGATTTTTTCAATGAAAATCTAAATTATCACGAAGTAGATTTACGGTCATATCCTTTATTTCAATATCCACCCTACGAACTGGCATTGGCTAGTAAAATGGTGGATGTTGTTAAACATGAAGGTCTGGATTTGCTTCATGTACATTATGCTATACCACATGCGTCTGCTGCCTACATGGCCAAGCAAATTTTGAAGGAAACCAACCATCACATTCCAATAATAACCACTTTGCACGGAACTGATATTACGCTGGTGGGAAAAGATCCTTCTTATGAGCCAGTTGTTACCTTTAGCATTAACAAATCTGATGGAGTAACGGCTGTTTCCGAGGATTTGAAAAAAGATACTTTGGAGCATTTTGATATTTACAATTCCATTGAAGTAATTCCTAATTTTATAGATCTTGACAGGTTCAAAAAACAGAAAAAAGATCATTTTAAAACAGCTATCTGCCCTAATGGAGAAAAATTGATTACTCATACCTCTAACTTTAGAAAAGTTAAGCGAGTGGAAGATGTAATCCATGTTTTCAATAACCTGAGAAAAAAGATCCCAGCCAAGCTTTTACTTGTGGGAGATGGACCTGAAAGAATAAAAATGGAGAAACTTTGCAGGGAGCTGGGTACTTGCGATGATATCCGGTTTTTAGGCAAACTAGATGCCGTTGAAGAGGTACTATCTGTCAGTGACCTCTTTTTAATGCCTTCTGAAAAAGAAAGTTTTGGCTTAGCGGCTTTAGAGGCAATGGCATGTGAGGTGCCAGTAATTTCTACCAATGCAGGAGGTTTACCTGAACTAAATATTGATGGAGTGACCGGATTTACATGTAATGTTGGGGATGTGGAAACCATGACAGAAAAGGCGCTTTATATTTTAAAAGACGACAATTTTCAATCATTTAAAAATGCCGCTTTAGAAAGAGCCAAGCAATTTGACATCACTAATATCTTGCCACTATATGAAAATTTTTATGAGAAGATAGTAGGTCAAAAGGACATTGTCAAAGCTTAAATAAAAAGTTTTCAGTACAGTCATACTTCTCAATTGCTTGAATAAAGCTTTAATAGGTGGAATTAAAAGCATAATTATGTAAACAGTGCATAAAATCATTATTTATTTTCTAATATTGCTTAAACTATTATTTCGTTCTAAACGTTTAGAACAATTGATTTAAAGATTTTAACTACATTTGCTAGTAATGGAGACTACACACGAACAACAAGTTAAAACAACAGGTACAAAACAATTATTCAATAATCCCATTCTGGAAAAATTAACCAGAAGTCACTTTTCTATTCCTTTATCTATTCTTACCGGGATTTCACTTTTCCTTGCGTACTGGGGATTAGCAGAAATTGGCTTACAAGTAGTTACTTTTAGCTGGATTTTTGTTGTTGGCTTTTTCAGCTGGACATTGGGTGAGTATTTTATTCATAGGTACGTTTTCCACATGTCAGATGACAAAAAGTGGAAAAGAGCCATTCAATACACATTTCATGGAGTGCATCATGAGTACCCTAAAGATAAAGATAGAATAGTAATGCCGCCAGCAGGAGCTATTATTATTGGATCATTGATATTTGGTATTGTGTGGTTACTCATTCAAAAATATGCATTTGCATTTGCTCCAGGCTTTTTGATGGGATATGTATTGTATGCTTTTGTCCATTATGCTATTCATGCTTATCAGCCTCCTAAAAACTTCTTAAAATGGTTGTGGATTTATCACAGCGTACATCATTACAAGCATCCTGATAAATACTTTGGTGTTTCTTCACCATTCTGGGACTTTGTGTTTAAATCTATTCCTAAATCAAAAAATAAATAAAGTACATCAATGCTGAAATATAAAAAAGTCAGCATATTGGGATGTGGTTGGTTAGGATTTCCGTTGGCACAGTTTTTAATCAAAAGAGGCTATGTTGTTAAAGGAAGCTCTACTACCTTATCGAAATTGGAATCGCTGAGGGATAGTAAAATCACACCCTTTTTAATTAAATTACCCACTCCTTCAGCACCACAGGAATTTTTTGATGCTGATATCCTAATTATTAATATTCCTCCTCAAACAAGATCAAAAGATAAAGACCATCATCTGCATTGTATTGAATCTTTCATCAATCAAATTAAGACCCACACTAAAGTTCTTTACATTAGCGCTACCTCAGTATATCCAGCTATTGACCAGGAAATAACGGAAAACCAACCAGTTAACAGAGAATCAGACCGGGCAAAAGCACTGTGGCAGGTAGAAGAATTACTGCAAGAAACATTTAAAAATAAACTCACTATTATCAGAATGGGAGGTTTGTTGGGTTATGACAGAATACCAGGCAGATATTATGCGGGTAAAGAAATTTCAAATGCTGAGCAAAAAGTTAATTACATCCACAGAGATGATGCCATTGGTATAATTGATGCTGTGCTAGAAAAGAAATTATGGGATGATTTATTTAATGGAGTTGCTCCCATCCACCCTACCCGAAAAGAGGTTTTTAAATTAAATGCAGAGGAGCTTGGATTTACCCCACCCGTTATTACACCTGAAAAATCTACCAACACCTATCGATTTATTAGTGGCTCCAAAATAGCACATAAAGCAGATTATTCTTTCATTTATCCTGATCCAAGGCGTTTCCATTATACTTATTGAAGATAAGTGTTTTTTAAGCTATAAGAATTTCGTAATATTCTGATCCTTTGAGATAAAATATGTGCACGCTTACTTACTTACCACTGGAAAACGAACAGTTTATTATTAGCACCAATAGAGATGAAAGTCCTCTGAGGGGGAACGCACAATTTCCTTCATATAGGCATATGCCTGGGAAAAATATTATCTTCCCGAAAGACCCCTTAGCAGGAGGAAGCTGGATTGCCACCACTGATAATGGCATAAGTGCGTGTTTACTTAATGGAGCCATTCAGCCACATGAGCCAGACCCACCTTACAAAATGAGCCGTGGACTGATGTTGTTGGAAGCAATCGAATGTATTAAACTAGATGAATTTTTCAAAAACTTTGATTTCCTCAACATTGAGCCATTTACGATGGTAGTGCTTTTTCACGATCCTAAACTTACTATTCTGGAATTTAAATGGGATGGAGCAGAAAAATACCTCAAAAAAATCAACCCATCAAGGCCGCATCTATGGGCATCTTCACAATTGTACAGTCATGCTTCCATTCAAAATCGTAAGAAATGGTTTAAGGAATGGGTTAAAGAAAATCCGCAATTCACCACAGCAGGCATCAAACATTTCCATAAAAATGCAGGTTCAGGTGATTTGAAGAACGACCTATTAATGGATAGAGGAGAGGTTAAAACTGTTAGTATAACCCAAATATGCTCTATGATTGGGGCAATAACTATATCACATGAAAGCCTGCTCACTCCATTTCAGCAAGAAATCAGCTTATCGCAACATGTGAATCAGAAGTTCTCGCATCAAGTGTTGTGATTATGCTTGGTATTTCTTTCTCTTCTATTATACTACTTTCAATAAAATAAGAGTAAGTAATCATATATATATTAATTTACCGAAATAGTAACATTCGCCTACTTTATTTAGTTATGTACCATTATGACCGGATATAGATTCACGAAATATTTAGCGCATAAGGATTTATCAGACACTACGTTTGATCAACTCTTTAATGTATTTAATGAACTGCTGTTAATAACTGGTGGAGACGTTTCAGAGGCTTTAAGTTGGCTCACTAATATTGATAAGCAATACAATATATCAAATAGTGAATATGGAATAGGAGATTTTATTGAAGATTTAAAAAATAAAGGCTTTATAACAGATAGAACTCCTGACGGCTCATTTGAAATTACCTCTAAAGCAGAGCAATCTATCAGAAAAAGTGCCTTGGAAGAAATCTTCGGTAAACTGAAAAAATCAGGAAAAGGTGAGCATAAATCTAATTTTACCGGCATAGGAGAAGAACCTGGAACTGATAGAAGAAATTATGAATTTGGTGATCTACTGCATCAGATTGATATGACTGATTCCTTAAAAAACGCACAAATTAACCATGGTTTGGGTGATTTTATGCTAACGGAAAATGATCTGGAAGTGGTGGAAAGTGAATACAAAACTCAAACCTCCACTGTTTTAATGATTGACATTTCGCATAGCATGATTTTGTATGGTGAGGATAGAATAACGCCAGCCAAAAAAGTAGCCATGGCATTAGCGGAACTCATTACAAAAAAATACAAAAAAGATACTTTAGATATTATTGTTTTCGGTAATGATGCCTGGCAAATAGAAATTAAAGATTTACCCTACTTGCAGGTAGGCCCTTATCATACTAATACTATCGCAGGTCTGGAGCTTGCAATGGATTTGTTGCGGAGAAGGAAAAATGCCAACAAGCAAATTTTCATGATTACAGATGGTAAGCCAACTTGCATGAAACAGGGTATTAAATATTATAAGAACAGTTTTGGGCTAGATCCTAAGATTCTAAATAAAACACTCAACTTAGGAGCACAGTGTAGAAGGTTACACATACCAATTACCACATTCATGATTGCTTCGGATCCTTATTTACAAGAGTTTGTCAAAGAATTCACTACTGTGAATAATGGTAATGCGTACTATAGCAGTTTAAAAGGACTAGGTAATTTGGTGTTTGAGGATTATAAAAAAAATAGAAAAAAAAGATATTGACCGTTCCCATATAATTAAGGAATCCAAAATAATTATAGCAACACTGAAATACATTTCGTTAAATTTAAGAATCAGTATAAGAAAAATATGAGCTATCAAAGCATAAGTACGTCCGATAAATTAAAAATTTCAACGCTTAAAGAATTAAATAAAGCAGGATATGAGCCAGAGCCTGTAAAAGAAGAACTTAGAAGAAACCTAATTGCAAAAATGCGAAAAGGTGACAATGTTTTTGAGGGCATTTGGGGTTATGAAGACACTGTTATTCCTGATATTCAAAGAGCTATCTTATCTCGACATAATATCAATTTGTTAGGCTTAAGGGGACAAGCTAAAACCAGAATTGCCAGAATGATGACACTTCTCATGGATGAGTACATTCCTGTGTTAGCTGGAACAGAACTAAATGATGATCCATTACAACCGATTTCAAGAGAGGCTCATGACATTCTGCAAGAAAAAGGGGATGAGGCTGAAATAACCTGGATGCATAGAAAAGACCGGTATACAGAAAAATTAGCAACTCCAGATGTATCCGTTGCTGATTTAATTGGTGATGTTGATCCGATTAAGGCTGCCACTTTAAAGCTTCCATACTCAGATGAAAGAGTGATCCATTATGGCCTGATTCCACGCTCTCACAGAGGTATTTTTGTAATTAATGAATTACCTGATTTACAAGCCAGGATTCAAGTGGCATTATTCAATATTTTACAGGAAGGTGATATTCAAATTAGGGGTTTTAAATTAAGGCTACCTTTGGATATTCAATTTGTTTTTACTGCAAACCCAGAGGACTACACCAATAGAGGAAGCATCATCACTCCTTTAAAAGACCGAATTGATGCACAGATAATCACTCATTATCCTAATTCCATTGAGATAGGTAGAAAAATCACCGAACAGGAGTCAGCAATCAAGAAGGAACAGTCAGATGTAGTTGAATTAAATGATTTAGTGAGGGATTTAGTAGAGCAGGTTGCCATAGAGGCTCGAAAAAGCGAATACATAGATGAAAAGAGCGGTGTTTCTGCTCGTCTCACAATCTCTGCCTATGAAAGTTTGGTAAGTGCTGCAGAGAGAAGAGTTCTAATCAATAACGAGAAAAAAACCTTTATCCGTATGGCAGATTTTGTGGGAATAATTCCTGCTATTACAGGAAAGGTCGAGCTTGTTTATGAAGGAGAGCAGGAAGGCCCTGGAATTGTGGCCCAAACGCTAGTAGGAAAAGCGATAAGAACTAAGTTTGTTGAGTTTTTTCCTAATCCCGAAGAGCTACGAAAAAGTAGGGAATTAAAAAATCCCTACAAACCTATAACCAAATGGTTTAATGATGGTAATCAGGTAGATATTTTAAATGATGATTCGGAAACAGAATATAAAAAGAAGTTAAAATCCGTGCCAGGATTACAGGACTTAGTGAAAGAAAAACACAAAAGTTTATTAGACAAAGAGCAATTTTTACTGATGGAATTTGCATTGCACGGTTTAGCTGAGTATAGTCTTTTAAGTAAGCATAAAATAGTCAAAGGAAGTAGTTTTAAGGACTTATTAAGCAGCATGTTGAATATGGAAGATTCCTCCGAAAATGATGATGATTATAATATTTAAACTATATTTACGAGCAAACTTGATTAAATTATTTTTTGAAAACTCTTACTCTTTTAAATGAGGAAATAAATGAACTGTTGGAAACCGCACAATCGGTTTCCTCAAATGATATTCCACAGGCAATTTCTTTAACAGAGAAAGCTTTATTTAAAAGTCAAAAAATAAAAAAGAAAAATACCATCCATGCAGATGGCCTACTTTTACTATCTACACTACAAAGAAAAAATAAGGAATTTAATACATCTAAAAGCTTAGCGGAAAGAGCTTTAGAAATATCTAATAATATTAATTATCTTAAGGGTATAGCTGACGCACAAATTAACATCGCTAAAGCCCTACTTAATTTAAGTAAATTAAGTGAAGCAATCCCACATCTGCTAGACGCATCTCTCAATTTTAAAAGGATAGAGAATTTCACGGAGCAAGGGAAAGTTTTGCTATTAATTGGTAGTGTATATAATGAGTTTAAAGACTACAAAAATGCTTCAAATACATTTAAAGATGCACTTAGCATTAGCAAAAAACAAGAAGATAAATATTTAGAATCAGAAGCTAATTTCTATTTAGCAGATTTGCATTTCAATCTTGACAGAAATGCAAGGGCAGATAGCTATATTCAAAAGACTATTCTCTTAAAAAATGAACTAGATGACCAAAGAGGCCTTGCCAAGGCATTTTTTATCAAAGGGAAAATTCATGTCAAAAACAGTAAGCTTACCGAAGCTGAAGTAGAACTTAAAAAATCTTTAGAATTATATAAAAAAAAAGCAAATGTAAAAGGAGTAGTACATTGCCAGATGGAGCTAGGCAATATCTACAATTTGAAAAATGACAGTCCATCTGCAATAGAATATCTACTCAATGCTACGATTACAGCTGAAAAACATCAGTTTTCTGAATGTTTGTACAATTGTCATCATGTGCTTTATCAAATTCACAAGAAAACAGATAATGTTAAAGCCTTATACTACCTTGAACAGTATGTTAAAATTAAAGAGGCTAGTGACAAAAAATATATAGAAAGTATGATAGCCAGCTACGGCATAATTTCTCAAATTGAAGATAACGAGAAAGTAGCTGAAAAGGAGCTGGAATTAAATTCCATTATTGAAAAAAAGAATAGTGAGATGGACTCCTTCTTTTACAGAGTTTCTCATGATTTAAAAGGCCCAATTGCTTCTTTATTAGGGTTAAGCGACCTTGCCAAGCGAGATGTAAGTGATGAGAAATCACTGGTCTATATCAAAATGTTTGAGAATCAGGTTAAACGCCTCAATATGATAGTAATGGAGCTCATTAACATTACTGAGTTAAATTACAGAGAGATCAAAAGAACTGACATTAACTTTTATGAAATAATCGATAACTGTATAACCTCTTATACCTACCTCCCTAATTTTGATAGCATACAATTCAAAATTGAGGTGAAAAGCAATCTCAAATTCTCTTCCGAATGGTATATTATTAACACCATCTTGCAGAATTTGATTGAAAATTCTGTAAAATATTTAGACAAAGAGAAAGAGCAATCATTTGTTGAAATCACAGTTAGCTCAACTAAAACTGATGTAATTATTACGGTAAAAGATAATGGCCAGGGAATTGGCAAGGAGCATCAGGTAAAGATATTTGATATGTTTTATCGTGCTAATAACAATGCTGATGGCACAGGTTTGGGTCTGTTTATTTTAAAACGAGCTGTTGAAAGGTTAAAAGGAGAAATAAATTTAGTAAGTGAGGTTAACAAAGGAACTACTTTTACAATATATTTGCCATTTGTTATCGATTAAAAAAATATAATTTTTTAGCCACTTATGGAATCACTTTTAACAATTGATGCTTTAATAAGCTTACTGTCGCTCACTCTGATGGAAATTGTATTAGGTATTGATAATATAATTTTCATTTCAATTCTTTGTAACCGCTTGCCTGAAAGTCAGCAAGAAAAGGCAAGACGTGTTGGATTAGTATTAGCTTTGTTAATGCGCATCGCTTTATTGTTTGCTGTGACGTGGTTGGTAGGCCTTACCGCTCCCCTATTTACAGTTTTTGATTTCTCACTCACTAGCCGAGATTTAATTCTAATGTTAGGAGGTCTATTTCTTGTTTATAAAAGCACCACTGAAATTCATGAAAAGTTAGAAGGTGAAGAAGAATCTAAAGATACCAAGAAAAAACTCAGCACCTTTCAAGCCGTGATTGTTCAAATCATTCTACTAGATATAGTATTCTCATTTGACTCCATTTTAACTGCGGTAGGCTTAGTAGATAATATCTGGATAATGATAATTGCGGTAGTCATCTCAATAGGTATCATGCTGTTGGCTGCTAAGAGTATAAGTGAGTTTATTCATAAACATCCGACAGTTAAAATGCTTGCTTTATCTTTCTTGCTGCTAATTGGTGTCTTACTTTTCATAGAAGGCTTTCATGTACACGTACCCAAAGGTTATATTTATTTTGCTATTTTCTTCTCCCTTTTGGTAGAGGTTTTAAACTTACGAATGAAGAAAAATAAGAATAAAAATATTGAATCTGTAAAGTTAAAAGAGAGGTTTGAAGAATCATAACTTACTATTTAAGTACACACAAGTTTGACAATCCCTAAGTATAAAGAAGCGAAACTGAAGGTTACGAAAATTAAAACCTTCAGCCTTTTTTCGATTTTACAATAAACATATTAACTTCGATTTTATATGGGGGTGCCTTAACATTACGGGCTGAGAATATACCCTGAAACCTGATACCGGTAATGCGGACGTAGGAAAACTGATTTAAGCGGATGGATTTTTTAAAAGAATTGTATTATGGCCTTCTAAATATGGGCTGGCTGGAAGGCTTTGGAGTAGCGTTTGGCATATTGTATATATTTTTTGCAGCTCGTGAAAGCATCTGGTGTTGGCCAGCCAGCTTAATAAGTGTTAGCATTTATATAATTATATGTTACCAGGTGCAATTGTATGCTGAATTAGGCTTGCAATTTTACTACTTAGGCACCACTGCATATGGTTGGTGGCACTGGCGCAACTCTGGTAATAAAAAAGATCAATTGCCAATTTCCAAAATGAAAATAAGTCAGCACCTGATGCTTATTGTAGGTGGAGGACTAGTAACCGTAGTTTTAGGTTGCTTTTTAGTATCTCAAACTGAAGCTCAATTACCATATTTAGATTCATTCACTACGGTTTTTAGTATATTCACCACTATTTTGGTTACCCGGAAGGTTTTGGAAAATTGGTTGTACTGGATAGCTATTGATGCGGTGGGAGCTTATATATTTTTTCAACGTGAATTATATTTAACCTCAATACTCATGGCTGCGTATGTTATTATTGCAACTGCCGGTTATTTCAATTGGCGGAAACTATATCATCAGAAATATACATGAAGAAAATTGCTATCATTGGTCCGGAAAGTACAGGAAAGAGTACCCTTTCAAAACAATTAGCAGAGCATTTTAACGAGCCTTTTGTTCCGGAGTATGGTAGAAAATATTTGGAAGAGAACGGTAAAGCGTATACCCAGGCAGATTTGTTAGCAATAAGTAAAGGAATGGTGATATGGGAAGATAAAATGTCTTCTATTGCCAAAAAACTGCTTTTTTGTGATACTGATTTGATAATGATGAAGGTGTGGTATGAAGTTAAATATGGAGAATGTCATTCATGGGTGTTAACTCAATTAAATTCCAACCCGTATGATTACTATTTGCTGTGTAGCCCTGATTTACCCTGGGAATCCGACCCTTTAAGAGAAAATCCCGAAATAAGAGAAGAGCTATTTGAAAAATACCGAGCCAATTTGGAAAATTTTCAGCTACCTTTTAAAGTGATTTCGGGCGATTCAAGATTGACTGATGCCATTGAAGCTGTGAATCAAATCAACTGAAATACCTACTTCTTAATATGAATTAAATCCGCCTCTTCGTAGATACCTATTGGCCCTTCATATATTCCACCATCAAGGCCAATATCCTGCACTTTTATTGCTATAGTATTTTTCTCGCTCACATTTAGTAAGCCGGTTGGTATTTTATAAATTCTTGTTGTTAAGTAGGATAAGCTGTTGCCTAGCCCTCTTCTGTCATTAGTTTCTCCGATTTTTATCCCATTCAAATAGGTTTCATCAAAATCATCTATCTTGCCCAGCACCAAGTAGTACTTCTTTTCTGGTTTTAGCTCGAAGGAAACTTGAAAATGCTTTCTGTACCATCCTATTCCGTCAAAAGTTTTATAACCATGGTTATCCCAGAAAGCAGGAGCCAAAATATTTTCCCAGGTCGAATCATCAAGATTTTTACGCTTGAAGTCCGGATTACTATCACTCTTAAATTTCCAAATACCATTTAAGTTCTGAAGCACTCGAAGATTCTCAGCCCTACTGGAAACATATAGTCCTATGTCACCCGCTACAATTCCACCGTTGCCCATTTGATCATATACTCTGACAGCTATTACATTATCTCCATCAAAATTTATTACCTCCGAAGGTACAGGATACTTTCTATAGGACTGATAAGCTGTTCTGTTTCTGGGTGGAAAGGATCCACTTTTTCCTATTAATTCGCCATTAATGTAGGCTTCATCTACATCATCGATAAAACCCAGCACCAAAAAATGCATATCTCTGGAATTTAATAATTTCCCGTCGAAATGTATTCTATACCAGGCATAGCCATCATATCCATTAAATCCTTCATTCTCCCAATCAGCGGGAATAGCAATTTTTTCCCATTTGGAATCATTATAAGTAGGATTCTTCCAGGCTAAATTATCCCCAATTGAAAATCTGCTTAACCCTTGCAAATTAGTTCGTAACAGCAATCCTTCCATAAGTTCCTGTGGATTGGAAGGAAGATCCGAATTTCCATTTCCTCTCATTTCTTCTGCAAACATATTCCAAAACCAGCCCCACATACTCTCATCTTCATCTTTTTGTTCCTGTGCAACAATAGAAAAAAATGGAAAGCATAAAAATAAACCTATCAATAAAATCTCTGAAATAGTCTTCTTCATTTTTATTACAATGAATTAATTAGCACTGAGTTTCGGCATGTCGGGAGATTTTAAGTATGTCTTCTTATCTCTCATAACTATACTATCCGTGCTCATATCAATTACAAAACCATGATGGCGCATCATTTTTGTACCTATAATGGCAGTAATAGTTTTTCCGGTTCTCTTTTTAATAGAATATACGATATTAGATAAATCATAGGCTAATATGTTGCCTTCTAGCTTTACCTCCTTAAAAATAATTTCTGCTTTTCTGATGGTAAACATATGATTTAATTCTGTCCCCAAACCCTGTAATTTATATTTAGCCCGATCCAACATATAAGAATCGTATTTAAACTTATTTTTCGTTTTAATATTTAAGATGGTATATTCAGACCCTGTGTCTAATAGAACCCATATTTTTTTTCCATTCAGAGACATTTCCACTATCGGCTTTTCAATAAACGTAATTTCTGCACTGTCCACCAATTGAGAAAAGCTTGTTGTTGTAATAAAAAACAGCACTATAAACGCGACAAATTTTAAAGTTTTCATAGATTTTTAGTTTTCATTAATTAATAATTCAAACTAAGTCAAATCACTGTTTCCATGTGTCACACCCTGGTAAAGAGATGTAAAAGAATGTCACAGGAATATTATATCAATTTGTAGCCCATTCCGTGCACTGTTAAAATTATTTTAGGTTCGTTAGAGTTTATCTCCACCTTATGCCTTAATCGCAATATAAAATTATCTATAGTTCTGGTGGTAGGGAACTCCTCATATTGCCAAATATTCTTTAGCAATTCATCTCTACTCACCACCTTATGCTTGTGTTTCAATAAATAATTTAGAAGCTCAAATTCTTTATGACTGAGCTTTACCTCTTTGCCTTTAGATGTTGCAGAATAACGATCAAAATCTACCTTCAGAAGTCCGATTTGAACAAATTGTTCAGCTGAAATACAATCGGAATTATTCCTTTGTGTTCTCCTTAATACGGCCTTGATGCGTGCCAACAATTCCCTTAAGCTAAAAGGCTTTGTAATATAGTCGTCTGCTCCTAACTCCAGACCTAATACCCTATCAATTTCTTCTCCTTTAGCCGTGAGTAATATAACAGGGGTCTCAATGTTTTTTTGTCTTAGTTTTCGACACACATCAAACCCTGACATTTCAGGCATCATAACATCCAGAATAATTAAGTCGAATGTGAGTTCATTTAGCTTTTCTAAAGCTATCTTGCCATTTTCAGCTAACTCCGTTTGGTATCCTTCAAATAATAGATTATCCGCCAGACCTTCACGCATTGCCTTCTCATCATCCACAATTAAAATTTTACTCATCATCTTGCTTGTAAAGGGAATTTTAGAATAAATGTACTTCCATTCCCCATTTTACTTTTTAATATTATCTCTCCTCCATGAGCTTCCATAATGTGCTTAACCAGGCTTAACCCTAACCCTGTGCCATTCGTTTTTTGGGTAAGAGAGCCTTCCAACCTATAAAATTTCTCAAATACTTTCTCAACTTCAGCAGAAGGAATGCCTATTCCGGTATCTTTTATCTCACAATAAGCAAAATTATGATCTATATGCGTGGAGACACTAATTTCTACTAACTGACCATTATATTTTATTGCATTGTCAATTAAGTTAGAAACTGCTTCCTCCACTGCCTGACTATCAGCTAAAATGAAAATATTCTGCTCTCTCAAATTTAAATTGCCAATTATCTGCTTTTCTTGCATGGCAAAAGTATACTGTTCATACACACCCTTAACAATATCATTGAGAGCAACTTGTTCCATTTGATAAGTTTTTTTGTTGGCCTCTATCCTGGAAAAATCTAAAATATTATTAACAAGGTAAGTTAATCGCCCCGATTCGCGGAATATCACATTATAATACTGCTGTTTTTTTTCTTCAGTAGAAATTCTGCCTAAGAGGAGTGTTTCAGAATACATTTTTATAAGTGATAGCGGAGTTCTAATTTCATGTGATACATTGGCAACAAAGTCTGATTTTAGCTCGGCAATTCTCAAAGCACCTCGAATATTTCTAACAATAACTACTATTCCTACAAGTAATATCAAAACTGTCAGCACCAGAAGTACAAGGTTTTTCCTGCTTCTCTCCCGTATTAAATCCACATAATTTTCACCTGAAGAATGTATAGCTATTTTCATATTTGGTAAAATCCATAATTTATTTGACACGTAGCTCTTCGATATCTGAAAATTGCCTGTACTGTAAATCACCTCAGGAATAGCTGTCTTAGTTTGATGTATAACAGCCAACCCAAATTTATCCGATGCAAATTTCCGCATTGCTCCGCCAAGTATGCCTTCAGTCCAATACTTCTCTTCAAGTAATATGAGCGCATTAAACAGCACGGAATCTTTATCATAAAGCATAAATGACACCCCAGCTTCCTTATTTGCTACTTCAGACTCCAAATTCCATTCTATTGGTTGTATTTTTTGAAAACCAGCCACCATATATTGTGATAATTTATTCATAATGCTATCGTTTCTTGAAAACCATTCAGAAACGTGTTCCTCACCTATGTCTGACGGATTCACATAGTCGCCAAATAGCATAGTATCCTTCTTCGTGACCATATTTGTAAGCACTAAAAGTCTTATGGACTCATTGGATAAAATGAGTTGCTCCGCATTTTGATAAACAGGATTTTGAACTACAGAGAGAGACCTAGCCCAGGAGGACATCATATCATCAGCATACTGATTCAACGAAAAAAGTACAGCTTCCATCTGCTTCTGATAAATTTTTTCAGCCATTTGCTCATCATCACTGAGGGAAAGTATTTGAGCATACCCATAAAATAAAATAGGAATGATAATTACTGCAATAATTAGTAAGATCGTGCGGAGTTGTCTGTTCATAAAGCTATAAGCAATGATCTAAAGTACTAAATTATTTTAAAAATTAGGCCCAATTACTTCAATCCAATTTTAATATAAAATTATTGGGTACTCTGGATCTTAGCATTTACCTTTACGATCAGAAAAGGGGGTGCCTTATAATAACGGGCTGAGAGTATACCCTAAACCTGATCCCGATAATGCGGGCGTAGGATTTTTTACACTTAATGATTACATCATGGAGAAGTTAACTCTAGCGTTAGATGGGAAGCCTAATAGTATTACTATAAATGAGCATGCCCAATGGGGAACTATGAAAGACTCGAGGTGGGCTTCATTTATTTCTTGGCTGAAGGAAAATAAGCTAAGTGATAGGAAAGAAGAAATTATATTAGGCAAACAATACGTAACGAATACTTATAAAATATTAAAAATATAGCTATTAAAAGCTAGGGGTGCCTTATAACAACGGGCTGAGATTATACCCAATGAACCTGATGCCGGTAATGCGGTCGAAGGGAGCGGTTTAAGGAAAACAAAGAGAAGTAAGTACCCCACTTCTCACATGTTAAACTTACAAATTATTATTACCATGTTTTACAATTTTATGAAATGCACAGCTTTACTATTGTTTAGTTTAGTTGTTTCCAGCTATGCGCTGGCACAAAACACAATTTCAGGCAAAGTAACTGATGAAAATAACAATCCTTTGCTGGGAGCCAATGTGTTTTTGCCTGCTATTAATGAAGGCGATGCTACTGATACCAATGGTACTTTCCTAATTTCAGATGTACCTGATGGGACATACACCATCAAAATTAGTTTTGTGGGATATCATTCAATCAGTAGAGAAATAGATGTTAAAAAAGATCTTTACTTTAATTTCCCTTTACAGGAAAGTTCCATGCTGTCTGAAGAAGTAACGGTAAAGGCGATTAGAGCAGAATCATTAGCTCCTATCACCCAAAAAACACTCAATCACGTGGAAATAAATAAAGTTTTTAATGGGCAGGATGGTGCTTTTGTTTTGGAAACGCTATCTCCATCCATTCAGGTAAATTCCGATGCGGGAACCCGCTTCACCAATTACGGCAGTATGCGTTTAAGAGGCATAAGCCAAAAAAGGATTAATATCACCTTAAATGGAGTGCCCTTGAACGACATGATGGATCAGGGAGTATATTTCTCCAATTTTACTGATTTCACCAATAGTGTAGAATCTGTTCAGATACAACGTGGGGTTGGAACTTCCACTAATGGAACAGCCTCCTATGCAGGTTCTATCAGTTATGAGTCTATGAACATCAATCAGGAAAAAGCAGAAAGCACCATCTCTGTATTGGGAGGCGCCTTTAATACCTGGCAAGGAAGCGCAGAAGTAAAAACTGGCCTATTAGAAAATAAAACTGCTTTTTATGCACGCATGAGTAAAACCTATAGTGACGGATATAGAGATCACTCCGGTACAGATTCTTACTCAATGTTTTTTAGTGGAGGTTATTTTGGCAATAAAGATGTGGTGAAAGTAACTGGTTTTTTAGGAAAAACTAAAAACGATTTAGCTTATAGCCCGGTGCCCATTTCCTTAATCAGACAAGATCCTAAAACAAATGTTAACGATCCCAATGATATTGATGACTTTGGTCAATCAATGTTGCAAGTGGAGTACTCACACTTTTTTAGTCCGCAAAAAAGCATAACAAGTTCAGTATATTATGGTGGTGCAGGTGGAGATTTCCCTTATGGTTATGATGATGATGGCACTTTCACCCAAATCAACTACCCACTTTACAATAACCATTATGGTATTATGAGTTACTATAATGAAGAAGTCGGTAACTTTGACTGGAGTACCGGGATTCATGCCTATACTTTTTTAAGAGAAAACATTGAGCAAATTGTACCTAATTATACCACTCCCTACTATCAGGACAATTCGGTGAAAAATGAAATAAGTGCTTTTGCAAAAGGCTCCTATGACATCGGTAGTCTCACTGCATTTGCAGACATCCAGGCACGTTTGGTGAGTTTACAAATGGAGCCGGATACTGAATTTTTAGGCGAAAACAGAAGTATTCCCACTTATAATTGGCAGTTTATTAACCCGAAGTTTGGTGTAACCTACCAATTAAACAATACCAGTAATATTTATGCCTCGTTTGGCAGAAGCGGCAGGGAACCTAATAGAGGTGATTACTTAGGTGACACCCAAATAAATGCTGGAAATATTGACTTGCTACAAGATCAGGATGCTGTTCAGGCCGAATATGTGAATGATTACGAATTAGGTTACCGATTGAGCCAAAACAATTTACAAGTAAATCTGAATGGTTTTTATATGGACTTTGAAAATGAGATCGCTCCTATTGGTGAATTCATTCCTCAATATTTTCTTCAGCTGTATGAAAATCAGGAAGATTCTTACAGAGCAGGAATTGAAGTAGATTGGAGATTCATTCCTGTTAAGGATTGGAGTTTAACAGGTAATGCTACGTTTATGCGCAGCATTATCTCCAGCTATACCCCTGAAGGTGGAACTGAAACGTACAATGATATTAAAACGCCATATAGTCCGGAGGTTTTAGTGAACGTAAACTTACAGTATGAAGCAACCAGGTGGTTGCGATTAGGTGCGCATGGCAGGTATGCAGGTAAAAGTTATACTGAACTAACCAATAATGAGGACTTTGTGTTACCGGATTACTTTGTTACAAATTTAAGAGCTACCACCTCTTTCGCTAAACATTACACCTTTGAGGTTGAGTATAATAATATTTTTAATGAACAATATTATACTGATGGTGCACCATCAGGCAATGAAATGGCTTTCTTTGTGCAGGCGCCAGCTCACGTCTATTGCAGGTTTACTGCCAAATTTTAACAATTAGCATATTAACTTATCCAAAGTTCTGAACTTTGGATAAGTTCTTACTCTCCAAATTTACATGTATGACGAACAAAACATTCATCCCCTTCTACGATATTAAACAATACCCAAATCAGGTACTGATAGTGGATGCTCATCATCCTCAAGGTTTTGATTTATCGCATTGGAGAGGAGCTCCGGTACCTTCTGGATGCGAAGCAGATACTAGTACGGAAATAGTCATTAAAGCGATAGAGAAAGGGATTCCTGAATTGGAAAGGCCATACGTTACCAACAATCATTATGATATTGATGGTTTTTTAGGAGTTTGGTCTGTTTTTAATCCCGAGTTAGCGATTGCCAGTAAGGATTTATTAATAGAGATGGCTCAAATTGCTGATTTCAGGGAGATAAATAAAGACAGTGGGGAATGGAAAAAAGCCCTGAAATTAGTCT
The DNA here is from genome assembly GCA_963803685.1 of uncultured Cytophagales bacterium. Classification (GTDB taxonomy): domain Bacteria; phylum Bacteroidota; class Bacteroidia; order Cytophagales; family Cyclobacteriaceae; genus Marivirga. The sequence continues at coordinate 2,243,329 of CAWDNW010000001.1, read as the reverse complement.
GTTTATTAAATGAGGAAGAAGCCGAAAAATTTTACCCTCCTTTTGGCGCACCAGAAATTGAAGAAAAAGAAATGGAGGCTTGCGTGCCTAAATATCACTATTTTTTGGAGGCATTTACAAAATATTTGCAAAAACCTGAATTGGTAAAGTCGACAGAAGAATACAAACAAGTACTTCGAGAAGCCGAAAATACGATAGAACGAGAAACCCTAGCCGAAATTAGAATGCATTTAGTGCAGGCTGAAAAACCATTGCATTATTACAATTTATATGCTGAAAGCGAGAACTCAGATATAGTGATGAGTATCTATTCCGATAATCGCTATGAGTTGGAATACAAATACACATCATGGGTAAGTACAACCCGGAAACATTTCCCACGGCTAAGTCTGCAATTACTATGCAACCAGCTTAATGAATTAGAAACAACGGAGTTAAAATGGAAAGCAGAGCATTTTACCGACACCGCTCCTATTTTGCGACTAGAAGGTAAAAAATTATCGAAAAAGGAACGCTACCTGAGTCCTACAGAAAGACCAATCTATAGCTCAAGTATTTCTCCTGAAGTTTTTAAAGCAACCTGCATACAGTATTTTGAAAAGCATTATCTGAGTTTGGAGACTGGTTATACACTGTCATGGAAAGGAATGAGGGAGATAAATGAGAGAATATTTGCATAATAAAGCGAGACTAAGGCTAAAATTGATAACCAATTCCGAAATAGGCTCCTGTGACGAAGGCTTTATACTCTGAGTTTCTATAAGGTAAATTATCAAACTGCACTGATCGATTAAATAAAGAGACATCAATCATAAAGATGTGACTAAAAATTTCATGTCTCCAACCAATTCCCAAACCACCCCCTTGGCCATTATTGAATATATCTGCAATAGGAGGAGATTTTCCTAGTTGAATATAGAAAAATGGAGCATCTACCTCATTATCAAAATAAACTTTCAATTCACCCATGAACCAAAATTGATTAAAATTAGGGTTAAACGTTCTTGAAATCATAATGCCTGCACCGGCAGACATATATTTATTAATAAAATAATAATTGGCAAAGCCTTTCAAATCAAAAGTTTTTGTGTTTTCCAAATCGTCATAGCTTAATATGCCACCATTGGTTGAAATACCAGCAGAATTAGAATTAGCATGTGATAATTGAATATTATAAAAAGCATTATTTCCTAATTTACTTACATCCCATTGACTCCTTGCAGCGAAGTGTAGGAGTATAAACACTACAAATAAAGATAAAATTTTAGTCCTCATTTAAACTCCCAATTTTATAAAGTCTATTTACAATACAAGTTAAAGTATCTTGCTCCTTTTTTTATTTTCTTATTGATTTTGCTATTTCTCCCTCTTATAAAATACGTAGCCAAACCTTAAGTCTAAATCAAGAAAACCAACAGTTTCTTGAGCTGAAAATCCTACTCCGTATCCAAGAGCAAATTCAAAACTAAATCTTTCTCCAATGGCTCTTCTAATGCCCAACATGGGAACAAGGCTAAATCGTGAGTCCACCTTGCCCACATTTTCATTTGAAATAGAAAATAGACTTGGTGCATAAAAAGCAGCTATAGTCAGATAATTTGTACTATTATTGAATGTTTTTTTTCCTTTTCTTATTCTTTTATTAAAGTTATAATAGAATCTTGGCTCAATAGTAATGGTAGGTGTAAAGATATAGAGAAAGTCATTCGAACCTGCTGCAAAACCACCTTCCAAACCCAATTGGCTATTTACGGTGAATTGTTTTCCAACAGCATGTTCATAAGTTAACCAGCTACCCAAAAAACCTACATGGATTGAGGCTAAGCCATTTTCAACATTTGATTCATTTCCCTGTGCACAAATAGCATGTGAAACAAAGACTGCGATGAATAAAATTGCAATTATATTTTTCATAAAGATTATTTGATTGAATTATTCAACTTGAGAATTAGTCCATTCTATAATAAAAATTTATTGATATCCAAATTAGTAGAAAGGATTTTAGCATAAATTTAAAATTAATATTTATGGTAACAAACCACAGTAACGCGTTTAAAACGATACATTTTTTCTTCCAATTTCACTTATTTTAAAAATATTTTAAACTATCTATTTTGCCTACACAAATTGGTAGGCAAAATAGATAGTTTAAAACTTAAATATAATTATCATTCAAAGACTGGATTTAATCCAGAGGCAACTAATAAGCTACCTCTAACATCATTACCTCTTCTTCCAACACCGTATGCTTCAACACTAGCATTTTTATAGGTATTTTTAACTTTAAGTTTTATTTTCTTCCAATCAGGCTTCCCATTTTTTAGTGCGAATGAAAAATTGGGTTCATCAAAAGCTAATGACTGTTCTAATTTCTTTGAGTCATTTTCTTTGAAAAAGCTATTAACTCTTTTGTATCCTATTCTATCCTCTCTTATAACTGATAAAATTATTCCTTTTAAATTATTAGGGTTAATATTATTAGCAGTAAAAAAACGATCTAATTTTTCCTTTACATCAGGCCGTATATTGGTATTGATGTAATTTTCAGTAGTTGCCTGATTACTTGTAGATAGAGGTAATTCGATTATTACGTTAATATCTATTCCGGCAGGAAGAGCCGCTGCATCATTATCAAATTGATATAATGTAGGTGTATAATTTGAAAAATTGTATCTTTTTTGGTTATAAATCATCGTTTTTATTTGAGTATTACTAGGTGGTATGTAGCCAGAAGTATCAAATGAGGGGACATATAAATGGTATGCAGACCTGATACCTAATCGTAATTCATCAATTTTTGCATCATACCAAACAAGTGTTTTAAATTGATGCTTTACTTTCACGCCTACGGATCTCCAGAGATAATAATTTTGATTCCAGAATTTTGTTCTAACTCTCGATTTATTAGTAAAATTGCTATGACAAATTCTTGAATCACCAAACAACCAGTTAGCCCAACCGCTAAATCCACCACAAGGAGATAGATTATTGATATATGCCTCAAATGGGTCAACTACAGGGGCTGGTGGAGTTGGATTAGGGTTCGGATTACCTCCGCCTCCACCACCGCCACCACATGGATTAATCGGGATATAGTAGCTAATTTGATCATCTATTTGATTTACTTTACCTGGCTCCAAATTATAGTCAGCGATAATAGGACAAGGTTCTATAGGATGCAAAACCCTCCCTGAACTATTTCCAGTAAGTTCGGTGATAAAATTTTCTAGATAATTGAGCGAACTTTCGTGCACAATAAATAATCCGAAAGGTGTGTACTTTTAAATACTATCCTTAACCTGAATTATACCTTCATCATTTAGCAAGGCAGCAAAATAGTCATCTGCAATAAATTCAGACAATTCCTCCTCCTCTTCAGAAATCCTATGATTAGTAGAATTTTGATAACGCTGTGAAACATACTCAATATTACTTTCATTAACAACAGGCCTTAAAGCAAAAACTTCAGATCCATATATATTATCCAGTTCATCTATTAATTGATTATCTGATAATGCTTTTAAATCTTCCAGTTTTTGCTTTAAAAAATCCGAGCTAGAAAATTTCAATCTACTGTCAACTACTTCTAAACTATTTTCTACTAATTGTGGATCAGTTTCCACCATTAAATCATCCGATTCTTTGCAAGAAAAAAAACAGGAGAAATGAGCATACAACGATTAATAATTGGCGGGAATGGGGTGTAATTAATTGTTTCATTACTTTTTTGGTTTATTTGGTTCTTAAATTATCAAATTACTCCTTTCTCTCTGAATAATTTGGAACCCTACATAAAGCATGAAATCGTTGGCGCCTTGGGGACTTCAGTCAATGTTATTAAGGTTTCGGGAGATAAGACTTTAAATCTTAGCTCTATTTAATCACTATTCCAGATAGTGTTGAGATTGAAATATGCTCTAATATAAATTAATTAGATTTTAAAAAGCAAACATTTTTGTTAAAATAATTCACGATTTAGTTCAACAATATCAAGATAAATCTTAATAATATTCTATTCTAAATTGATTTATCCTCTTAATGAATAGATTCGTAAGAATAAAATACTATTGTATTACCCTTAATAATATCGCAAAATAATTTCTCTTCGAATAAATTCTCAAAAAATTTAGCATAAAAAAGCCGATCAACATTGCTGCTAACCGGCTTTCCATTTATCTATATAAATTAACTAACTACGAAGTCAAAACTTTTTCGGCTAACACGGTAATGGTGTTATTCAAAACTTCTACCACTCCGCCTTCTACAATAATTGTAGTTTCCCCTTTTTCAGTGGAATAGGTTAAGTCGCCTTTAGCCAATGCACTAATCATTGGTGCGTGATTATTCAGAACCTGAAATGAACCATCGCTGCCCGGAAATATAGCTGAATCTACATTACCTTTAAAAACATTTTTTTCCGGAGTGATTATCTCTAAATACATAGTCTATTCTTTTAAATGAAGGTTGAATTAAACTTCTGCCAACATTTTTTCACCCGCCTCAATGGCTTCTTCAATGGTACCTTTCAGGTTGAACGCTGCCTCTGGTAGGTGGTCTAATTCACCATCCATAATCATGTTAAATCCTTTTATAGTATCTTTAATATCTACTAGCACACCCTTTAAACCAGTAAATTGTTCTGCTACGTGAAATGGTTGTGATAGGAATCTCTGTACTCTTCTGGCTCTGTAAACAGTTTGTCTATCTTCTTCAGACAATTCATCCATACCCAAAATAGCAATGATATCCTGTAGTTCTTTGTATCGTTGCAAAATCTCTTTTACTCTTTGTGCACAATCATAATGATCGTCACCAACAATGCTTCTTTCCAAAATTCTTGAAGTAGAAGTCAGTGGATCAACCGCTGGATAAATACCTAACTCAGCAATTTTACGAGACAATGCAGTAGTAGCATCCAAGTGAGAGAATGTTGTAGCTGGTGCAGGGTCGGTAAAATCATCCGCAGGAACATAAACAGCCTGCACTGATGTAATTGAACCATTTTTTGTTGATGTAATACGCTCCTGCATCTGGCCCATTTCTGTAGCCAAAGTTGGTTGGTAACCCACAGCAGAAGGCATACGACCTAAAAGAGCTGAAACCTCAGAACCTGCCTGCGTAAATCTAAATATATTATCAATAAAGAAAAGGATATCTTTTCCTTGTTCGTTGCTGTCTTTATCACCGTCTCTGTAGTACTCAGCTAATGTTAATCCAGAAAGAGCTACTCTGGCACGAGCACCCGGAGGCTCATTCATCTGACCAAACACGAAGGTAGCTTTAGATTCTTTTAAAGCTTCTTTATCAACTTTAGACAAATCCCATCCTCCTTCTTCCATAGAGTGCATAAATTCATCTCCGTATTTCACAATGCCAGATTCTAACATTTCCCGAAGCAAATCATTCCCTTCACGTGTTCTTTCACCCACACCGGCAAATACAGAAAGACCACCGTGTCCTTTGGCAATGTTATTAATCAATTCCTGAATCAATACGGTTTTACCAACACCGGCACCACCGAACAATCCAATTTTACCACCTTTTGCATATGGCTCAATAAGGTCAATTACCTTTATTCCTGTATATAAGATTTCAGATGAAGTAGTTAAATCTTCAAACCTTGGCGCCTGCCTGTGAATTGGCAATCTTGTTTTACCCTCAGGCTGACTGATTCCATCAATGGCATCACCAATAACGTTAAAAAGTCTTCCTTTAATATCTTCGCCGGTCGGCATTGAAATTGGTGCTCCCAGATCTTCAACATCCATCCCTCTTGTTAAACCTTCAGTACCATCCATTGCAATAGTACGTACTCTGTTTTCACCAAGATGCTGCTGACACTCCAGAACGATAACTGTTCCGTCACCTTTTGTCACCTTAAATGCATCTAAAATGTTAGGTAGTTTTGAACCTTCCGCTTCAAAACTCACATCTACTACCGGGCCAATTACTTGGGTAATTTTACCAATATTTGCCATATTTAATTATTTATGATAAAATGAATGCTCTTATGTTTCAGGGTGCAAATCTAAGGCTAAAATCATTTATAACAAAGCTTTCTGCTTCAGCATTGTACCTGATATATTAAGTTTTTAGAAAAATTTAGTTTAAGAAGTTTGTAGCAATGTTTATTTTCATCGGAGATGTACTACTGAAAAGAGAAATCAGAAAAAAACCAGGGCTTATCAATCAAATCTCAATTTTGTATCTTCAATTTTCGTAAAGCACCAAATAGTCACCAACATAGAAATTTTAAGCGTACAGGTACGCTTTTTTTCCGTTCATGGAATACCTCAATTAAACCATTAATATACAGCTATAGTTTGTTAATTTTAGGTGATTAATTAAATGTATATACACGTATGAAGAAAGTTATATTAAGCATTGCTGTATTATGTTTCCTGGGACTTAATGTGAATAAGTCGGAAGCACAACTATTTGGCAAAAAGAAAAAAGAGGCTGAAAAAAAGGAACAGCCTGAAAAAAGTAAATCTCCTTTCAAGAAGTATTCTGAGGTTATCACTAAGGATGCCATCTCAGATGAAGGGCTTTTTACCTTTCACAAGGTAGAAGATAAACACTATTTTGAAATTCCTGCTGATATTCTGGAGAAGGAAATTCTGATAGTTTCCAGAATAGCTGGTACAGTAAAAGGGTTAAGTTTTGGTGGCGCAGGTATGAAATCTCGACCACAGCAAGTGATTAGATTTCAGAAGAAAGACAACCAATTACTATTAAGATCTGTGTCTTATAATTCGGTTGCAGATGAAAATGATCCTATTTATTTATCGGTAAAGAATAATAATTTTGAGCCTATTATAGAAAGCTTTAAAATAGAGGCATTGGGTAAAGATTCTGCTTCATATGTGATCAACATTGACGACTTTTTCACTACTGACGTGCCTATGATTGGCGGGTTATACGATTCTCAGAGAAAGGCTTTCAAAATAAGTTCTGTTGATAAAGGAAGGTCTATAATAGTATCTGGTAAAGCATTCCCTGAGAATGTGGAAATCAGACACATTTTAACCTACAAAGGATCTGAGTTGCCTGATAATCAATTAACTGGCGCTTTATCATTGGAGTTAAATCAGTCAATGATATTATTGCCAGAAGAGCCTATGGTACCCAGAAATCATGACGACCGCGTAGGTTATTTCTCAATCCGTCAAATTGATTACTCCAAAGATGAGCAAAAAGCTGCTCAAAACAGGTTTATTACTAAGTGGAGATTGGAGCCTTCTGACTGGGAAGCTTTTAACAATGGTGAAGCCGTAGAGCCGGTGAAGCCTATTATTTATTATATTGACCCTGCCACACCACTAAAATGGAGAAAAGCCATTAAGCAAGGTATTGAAGATTGGCAGCCAGCGTTTGAAAAAGCAGGTTTAAAGAATGCCATTATTGCAAAAGATGCCCCAACTAAAGATGAAGATCCTGACTGGAGCCCTGAAGATGTAAGGTATTCAGTTGTTCGATATATTGCTACTGATATCCAAAATGCACAGGGACCGCATGTACACGATCCACGGACTGGAGAAATACTGGAAAGCGATATTCTATGGTATCATAACGTGATGAACTTATTAAGAAACTGGTATTTCATACAGACTGCAGCGGTAAATCCGGAAGCACAAAAAATTAAGTTTGAAGATGAGTTAATGAGTGAATTAATTCGCTTTGTAGCAGCACATGAAGTTGGCCATACATTGGGGCTGCCTCATAATATGGGTTCAAGCGTTGCGTATCCTATCGATTCGTTAAGAAATGCTGAATTTATGAAAACGCATGGTGTGGCTCCTTCCATTATGGATTATGCAAGGTTTAATTATGTAGCTCAGCCCGAGGATAATATTACTAACTTCTTCCCTAAAGTGGGTGAGTACGATGATTGGGCCATTAAATACGGCTACCAACCTATTCCTAATGTAGAGAAGCCTGAAGACGAAGAAGCTATCTTAAATGGATGGGTTTTGGAGAAAGCAGGTGATCCATTGTATCGTTATGGACGCCAAAGAGGCAACCCAACCGATCCTTCTGCACAGACTGAAGATATTGGTGATGACTCTATGCTGGCTTCAGAATTGGGTATTAAAAACTTAAAAAGAATTGCCGATAAACTTTTAGTTTGGGGAATAGAGGATGGAAAAAATTATGATGAGTTACAAGAACTGTATAACAATGTTGTAGGACAATTCAACCGATATATGGGCCATGTTACAGCTAATGTGGGCGGTATTTATGAGTTTTATAAAACTGCTGACGAAGAGGGTGTCGTGTATTCTCATGCAAGCAAAGACAAACAACAAAGAGCTATTGCATTCCTAAATAATCAATTATTTGAAACGCCTGAATGGTTAATTGATCCTGCAATTTTAAATAGAATTGAAGAGGACGGAATTGTAGATAGAATTAAAGCATTACAAGCTCGGGCGCTTAGAAACCTTGTTTCTGAAAGTCGGGTTAAAAGAGTTTTGGAAAACGAATCTTTAAACGGTAGAGATGCTTATACAGCAACTTCCATGATGAATGATTTGAGAACAGGAATTTTTAGTGAGTTAAGAAGTGGTGCTTCCATTGACACCTATAGAAGAAATTTGCAAAAGACTTTTGTTGAACATTTGAGCAGTTTAGTAAATTCTGATGACAATGATTTAAATACCACTGATATCCCATCTTTGTCAAGAGGCAATTTGGTAACGCTAAGAGCTGAAATTAACAGAGGCTTAGCCAGACAATCTGATACTATGTCACGATACCATTTACAAGATTTAGTGAACAGAATTGATCAAACATTAAACCCTAATGGATAAAATTATGGATTTTTGATTTTTAAAGGCTGCTGGAAGTAATTTTAGCAGCCTTTTTTTTATTTTGATATTTACCCTCCTTTCTTAGAACAAGAAAGTCTTATTTCTAAGAATTACAATGATTAAACTGTAAGTTACTCCGTATAATCTCCTTAATAAACAAACTCACCATATTCACTTTTTACAGTTACTTGCTTCTGCTCGGAAGGTTCTACCCTACCCACGATCTGTGCATCAATGTTAAAAGATTTTGAGATGTCTATTATAGCTTGTGCATCTCCTTCTTCAACATAAAGCTCCATACGGTGTCCCATGTTAAATACCTTGTACATTTCTTTCCAATCCGTGCCCGACTCTTGTTGAATCATTTTGAAAAGTGGTGGAGTAGGAAATAAATTGTCTTTAATAATATGTAAACCTTCTACAAAATGCAGGACTTTGGTTTGCGCCCCTCCACTGCAATGCACCATTCCGGCTACTTTACCTGGTAGTTCCTGCAAAATCTTCTTAATAACTGGCGCATAAGTTCTGGTTGGTGACAAAACAAGCTTTCCTGCATCTAAATCTACATCTGCCACTTTATCTGTCAGTTTTTTGGAACCCATATAAGCCAACTCAGCCGGAATAGAATTATCAAAACTTTCAGGGTATTTACTCGCTAATTCTTTATTGAAAACATCATGACGTGCAGAAGTTAACCCATTACTGCCCATACCGCCATTGTACTCAGATTCATAAGTGGCCTGACCGTAAGAAGCTAATCCTACCACCACATGGCCTGCTTTTATATTATCATTGGAAATCACATCGGACCTTTTCATCCGTGCTGTCACGGTCGAATCCACAATGATTGTGCGCACTAGGTCTCCCACATCTGCAGTTTCACCTCCTGTACTAATGATGTTTACGCCATGATCTCTCAACATCTGCAATACTTCCTCGGTACCATTGATAATGGCTGAAATAACCTCACCAGGAATTAGGTTTTTATTTCTCCCTATTGTGGAGGAAAGCAATATCTTATCGGTACAACCCACACATAGCAAGTCATCAATGTTCATAATGATGGCATCTTGAGCAATCCCTTTCCAAACAGAAATGTCTCCTGTCTCTTTCCAATACATATAAGCCAGTGATGATTTAGTACCAGCACCATCTGCATGCATAATCACACAATAATCCTCGTCACCAGCTAAATGATCTGGCACAATTTTGCAGAAAGCTTGAGGAAAGAGTCCCTTGTCAAGGTTTTTGATGGCATTATGAACATCTTCTTTAGAGGCTGAAACCCCTCGCTGGTTGTATCTATCGGACATGTTGGAAATATTTATCCAAAATTAAGGGGATTGAAGAAAGTAAACTAATTGTAAGGACAGTTTTTCACAATTTATAAACCATAAGTCTTCCAATGCTATATATATAGAATGCAACTTGCGCATGGATCTTCTAAAAAACACAATAAGCTTTGAATATTAGTTTATTGTGACTTAGTTTATTTTTAATAAAAAGGGTGCTTTAATTTAAACTAAAGATCCCTCAACAAAAATTAATATCCACATGATTGTAATAAAAACATTTAATCTTAGGCGTATTTTAAAATTTTCGGGCCATCATTTCTTATGGCTTATCTTATGGATGACCTCTGTGGTTCTTCTTTACGAATATACCAACTTGAAATGGTTGTCAATTCCATGGCTACCACTATCTGTGATTGGTACAGCTGTGGCATTTTATGTAGGTTTTAAAAATAATAGTGCCTACGACCGGATGTGGGAAGCCAGAAAGATATGGGGAGCTATCGTAAACAGCAGCCGTGCCTGGGGCAGTTACATTAAATCCTTTGTAACTGTACAATCCAATAGTGAAAATTTAGAACCAGATGCGCTCTTTCAAACAAAAAAGAAACTGATTTATCGTCATATAGCCTGGCTTTACGCTTTAAGAAGCCAACTTTTAGTGGTTAAAAGCTGGGAGCATGCCTACCAAAAAGGTATTATTGGAGCCGCAGCTAAAAAGCATAAACGAAATTACGGCTTAGGCAGAGTGTTAGATGAACTGACAGCCACCGAGCTTCATCTCTTTTTGCCAGAAGAAGAATATGACCGAATGATTGCTTATAAAAATACTGCCACCCAAATTATTGATCAGCAAGCTGCGGACCTCGCAGTTTTAAGAGCAAAAAATTTGATAAATGATTTCACTCATGTGGCACTGCAAAAGCTTCTATACGATTTGTATGAACACCAGGGTAAAGCTGAACGTATTAAAAACTTTCCGCTTCCAAGACAATATGCTACTATGAGCATTATTTTCATTGGGATTTTTATTTTCTTACTACCTTTTGGAATGGTACCGCAATTTGCAGATTTAGGCGACTGGGGCATTTGGCTTTCAATCCCTTTTACGGTATTACTAGGATGGATTTTTGTGGTAATGGAAATCGTGGGAGATTACTCCGAAAATCCATTTCAAGGAATGTCAAATGATATTCCCATGCTTTCGCTTTGTAGGATAATAGAAAATGATTTGAGAGAAATGCTTGGAGAAACTGACTTGCCGGAAGAAATTCAAGCGAAAGATGGTGTATTAATGTAGCGTTTGTTTTTCTTTTGCAAATTGTCTGTTTAAAAATCAAATAAGGAGACGCGATCAGTTAGAAATAAATCTGATCATTTTAGTCTATATGACTAACTTTTATGAAAAAAATCCTTACCTAATGACCTTGCAGAATGTGGTATTTCAAGTTTACATATCCCCTTGATATTTTAAAAGCAATTTTAGCATCATTCATCGAATTGATTAATCCTGACAAATTTAAACTACGTATTTTTACGTAGAAAATAATCAACAATGCTAAAATGCTATGCAAAATAGAATTTATGTAGACAGCAGTCCTGAACAATCTTATATTATAGAATTTAATGGAGAGTTTACCCATGAAGCAGCGAAAAAACTTGCAACTCAATGGAGAAGTGACTTCAGTTTAAAAGCTAATACTACATCTACCACAGTAATATTTGATGCAACTCACATGAAAAATTATGAGCCTATGGCCCGTGCCGAGTGGCAAAAAGTAATGAAAGATCTTAAATCAAAAATTAATGAGATTTGGGTGGTAAGCGACTCTCAAATTATATTAGCTGGCGCTAAACTACTTGGAATTTTTACTTCTTTTAAAATTAAAACTGCTGCAAATATTAACATTTTAAGAGACAAAATTGCTGCCTAAAACAGACTATTCTCAGTGTTACAATAGCAAAATTCATGTCTATAGGGAATGAACATTTAGAATTGTACAACAGATAAAAGTGGGGTAATGGCTAGGGCTCAAATCCAAAAAGTTACTGGTTGGATTTTTCGAATTGATTTGCTTATTTATCTGTAAAGTTTATTATATATGCTTAATTTTGAAGTAAATTAAGTAAAGATGATACTAGCCGTAGGAGTTGAAATACCAATTTTAAGTGATATTGTAGTCATTCTGGGGCTATCAATATTTGTTATTCTCCTTTTCCGAAGGTTGAAGGTACCTCCTATCATCGGATTTTTAATTACAGGTATAATTGCAGGACCTTATGGATTTCAATTAATTGATGCGACAGAAGGCGTTAAAGTTTTTGCTGAAATCGGCATCATCCTCCTGCTATTTATTATAGGGATTGAGTTTTCCATTAAAAGTTTAGCCACTATAAAGAAAGCTGTATTTATTGGTGGTACTATTCAGGTATTCGGAACAGTTTTAGCTGTTGCCTTAGTGGCTTATTATGTAGGTTTTGAGTTAAATACGGCCATATTTTTAGGTTTTATTTTTTCATTAAGTAGTACGGCAATAGTACTTAATTTATTGAAAGACACAGGAGAAACCGCCTCCCCACATGGAAAAACTATACTTGCAGTGCTGATATTTCAGGATATTATAGTAGTTCCTATGATGCTTTTCACTCCACTTTTAGCGGGTGAATCGACCAATATTTGGCTTGAAATCTTGAGCATGCTAATAAAAGCAGCACTCTTAATTGCTTTTGTTTTGGTTAGTGCAAGATATTTAGTTCCTTGGCTTTTCTACCAAATAGCAAAAACTAAAAGTAAAGAGTTATTTATATTAGTAATTGTACTCGTCTGCTTTTCCGTTGCATGGCTGAGCTCTTTTCTGGGTCTATCTCTGGCTTTAGGAGCCTTCCTTGCAGGTTTAATTATTTCCGAATCTGAATATAGCCACCAGGCTGCCAGCAATATTTTACCCTTTAGCGAACTCTTTACATCCTTTTTCTTTGTCTCTATTGGTATGCTTCTAGATATTTTCTTTGTTGCAGACCATATCTTTATTATAATAGGATTAACAATAGCAGTAATTCTACTCAAAGCCTTCGTAGCTTCCCTGGCAGGTATGTTCCTGGCCTACCCTGCGCGAACCTCTCTCAGAATAGGAATGTCTTTATTTCAGGTTGGTGAATTTGCATTCATTTTAGCAACAGTTGGTATTTCTTATGGTTTAATTTCGGAAAATATCAATCAATACTTTCTATCTGTCTCTTTATTTTCAATGGGAATCACTCCTATTATTATGGGTTTTTCCGGTAAAATTGCAGATACAATTGCCAGCAATAAAATAGCTTCTGACATCGGTAAAACTACTCAAAAAGTGTTTTTTACATTCTCCGACACCAATGTGGAAACTTCTGTAGAAGATCAGAACTTGGATAACCATATAGTTATTGTAGGATTCGGACTAAATGGGCAAAACGTGGCCAAAGCAGCAAAAAGCGTTGGGATACCTTATATAATAAGCGAGCTAAATACAGAAACGATTCGTAAATATAAGAGTGCAGGTGAACCTATTATTTATGGTGATGCCATTCAACCAGAGGTGCTGAAAAGTTTATCAGTTCATAAATCTAAGGTTATTGTAATTGCCATCTCCGACATAGTGGCTACACGGCGGATTATTTCCAATATTAGAGCTATAAGTAATACAGTGCACATAATTGTAAGAACACGATTTATCACTGAAGTGGAAGAAAATTTAAAATTAGGAGCAGATGAGGTGATTCCTGAAGAATTTGAAACCTCGGTCGAAATTTTCACCAGGGTACTTAATCAATATTTAGTTCCTCAAAAGCAGATTAAACAATTCATAAGGGAAATCAGATCAGACAATTATGAAATGCTAAGAGGAGTTTTAAAAAGAAATCCGCTTCAAAAAATTACTGAGGAATTTCCTGATTTAACTACAGCGAGCTATGAAATTGAAAAAGATAATCCAGATATTACTAACAGACCTATCTCTGAAACCAACATTCGCCAGAACTATGGTATTACTGTAATTGGTTTGAAAAGAGGTGTTGAGTTAAATACACACATTGGACCTGAAACCACTCCAAAAATGGGCGATATTATATTTGTATTTGGTAAACCCGAAGATTTGGAACATTTTTACGAAAAAATTAGCATACAATAACTACTTATAACTCAGTGGAGAATACAAAATTAATTGAATTAGCACAAAAATACGGCACACCCTTATATGTGTATGATGCCGATAAAATTGCACAGCAAATTAGCAGGCTAAACAATGCTTTCGAAGGCATAAACCTAAGATTAAAATATGCTACGAAGGCTCTGAGTAATGTTTCTGTTTTAAAATGGGTTAAAAAGCATGGGGCAGGTTTAGATGTAGTGTCAATTCAGGAAGCGTATTTGGGTCTAAAAGCAGGTTTCGATCCCAAGGAAATTCTATACACACCTAATTGCGTTTCTATTGATGAAATAATTGAAGCAGTGGATCTGGGTTTAACTATTAATATAGATAATATCTCTATTTTAGAGCAATTCGGACATCGTTATAAAGATTCAGTTCCGGTGTGTGTAAGGTTAAATCCACATATTATGGCTGGTGGTAATAACAAAATTTCTACGGGACATATCGATTCTAAATTTGGAATTTCTATCTTGCAAATGCGTCATTTATTGCGAGTGATTGAATCCAACAACATCAATGTAATTGGCTTACATATACATTCCGGCTCCGACATACTTGACTCAGAAGCTTTCTTAAGAGGTGCTGAAATTATTTTTGAAGCAGCAGAAGATTTTCCTGACTTGAAATTTATAGATTTTGGAAGCGGCTTTAAAGTGGCATATAAACCTGGTGATGTTACTACAGATATTGAAGGACTTGGCAAAGAGCTAAGCAATAGATTTAAAGACTTTTGTAAGGCCAGAAAGCAACCGGACTTGGAACTTTGGTTTGAGCCAGGCAAATTTTTAGTGAGTGAAGCAGGCTATTTCTTATCTAAAGTAAACGTGATAAAAACTACTCCTGCCACGGTATTTGTAGGGATTGACACAGGCCTCAACCATCTGTTAAGACCCATGATGTATGACGCTTATCATAGCATAGAAAATATATCGAACCCCTCCTCTACTCATAGAGTGTATACCATAGTTGGGTACATCTGTGAAACCGATACCTTCGGCACTGACAGAAAGCTTTCTGAAGTACGAGAAGGAGACATTATTGCCATAAAAAATGCGGGAGCATATGGTTTTTCTATGGCTTCTAACTACAACAGCAGATATCGTCCGGCTGAAGTTTTAGTGCATGGAGGCAAAGATCAGTTAATAAGAAAAAGGGAATCATTGGATGATTTGCTAAGAAACCAGGTAATTGTAGATTTTGATTAGAAAACAAATATTTCTCATTTTCATAGCTGCTATATTTTGCACAAAAAGCTATGCACAGGATTCTGAGGAGCTTACTTTTCAAAAATCCACTTATTTCATTACCGGTATTGGTGGCAGTTATGTAAATGTACAAGATCAGGGAATCTCTCCCTTGAACTACGCAGGAATAGGAGGAGGTGCTGTTTTAGGTCACCTGCGGGAAACCAGGAGAAGCCTTGCACAATCCACAGCCAGATTTGATCTCAATAATGCGAGTAGCGATATAAGCGGGGCTGCAATGTTTACTTACAGACTGGAAGGCATGTACCAGCATTTTTTTAAATCTTTAGGCAAAGATAACGGAAAGTGGAAGGTTTATCCCGGCTTAAGCGCTTTAGGCAGATGGGTTTTACGAGATCACCAATCTTTCACAAATAACAGTCAGCACATTGAAACCAGGTTTTCGCTAGCGCCTTCAGTTTTGATAAAGAGGCCATTCAGTTTCTTTAAACTAGATTTTGAAATGGGAATTTTTTCTCAATTACCACTTTTGACTTACGCTACAAGACCACTATTTGCTTCAACTCGTTTCCCTTCCTCAGTAAATAAAGAGGAAGTTGAGTTCTTCGATTATTTAAAAGATGGAAAAATAGTGAGTTTGGGAAACCACTTCCGCTTGTCCACACAAACATATTTATTGTTTCCTTTTAAGAACGGTAATTCTTTAAGACTAGATTACTTCTGGATGTTTGAAAGCTATAATGCTCAAAACCCTATAAAGACGGGAGAACATAGCTTAATGATTAGCACTTTCCTTAAACTATGAAGAAACTGATTTTATATATCGTTTGCTTAAGCTTAACTCTTTTTACCAGTTGCGAGAAAGCATTTATTGAGGAAAAACCTGACCCTTCTAATGCGGAGGTTTTTGATCATTTATGGAACACCGTAGACCAAAAATATTCCTTTTTTACAGATAAGGATATTAATTGGGATGCTGCCAGAACTCAATTCAGATCCAGAGCTATAAATGCCGATAATATTATCGAATTATTTAATGTTTTAGCCGACATGCTATTTATTTTAGAGGATGGGCATGTAAACATTTCTGCAGGAATAGATCTAAGTAGAAACTGGCAATGGTACCTTGATTACCAAACTAATTTTGATTTCGATATTATTGAAAGAAATTATTTAGTTCCCAGTGAGGATTATCAAATTTCTGGACCTTTGCATAACACAATTATTGATTCTGTAGGCTACATCTATTACGAAAGCTTTTCCTCTTCAGTAAGTACTTCCTTAATGAATTACATAATACAGAAATTTACAATAAAGGAAATTAATAGCCTTGAAGGGCCGGTGGCAGGCATAATCATTGATGTTCGTAACAATGGTGGAGGAAGCATTAGTAATGCTTTTACAATCACCAATAGATTTGCTGAAGAAAGAACCAAAGTTGCTGATTGGTATTATAAAAATGGCCCCGGCCATGACGACTTTACAGAACCAGAAGAGAAATTTATTGAATTTGAAGGAAATGAGGATCGTAAATTCAACAAACCTATTGTAGTACTAACAAATAGAAGCTCATATAGCTCAGCCAATTTTTTTGCCAGCATGATGAGTTTCCTCCCAAATGTGACCATCATGGGAGATCAAACAGGTGGTGGAGGTGGCTTGCCTATTAATAATGAACTACCAAATGGATGGCGCTACAGATTTTCTTCCACCAGAACTATTGATGCAAATGGAAATAATATTGAATTTGGTGTTGAGCCGGACATTTCTGTAGCGCTGGATTCTGCTGATAGAAACAATGGTATCGATACTATTTTAGAAAGAGCGATTTTGCATATCAAAGGGAATTGAAAACAATCTTAAATTGCAATATTCTAATATCCCCCGTACTTGATGATTTAACTTTTTATTTTATTGTATAATAACAAAAGTATATTTTCAGTTATTATTATATTAAACCAAAGTACACATTCATTTAATATTGTTAAAAATGAGATAATATTGTTTTGTGATTTTGAAAAATTACAGAAATAATTATACTGATTTGTGGAAAGGAAAAAAATTATAATTCCGTAAAAAATATTACATCTCCACAAGGTTAGTCTCTCTAATTTTTAACTAAATTAAGATTCAACAAATCAAAGGTTTTTTTATCCACAATTCACGCAAGTTATCCACATTAATATAAAGTGAAATCACATGTTGTTGATTTTCAGATACATAAGTCATACAGCTGACTTTTAGAAAGTGTGGACAAGTTACAGGATTTCAGACAGTTATAGAAAAGGAGCTTGAAAACCGTTATTTATTTCCTTATGTAATAAATGTTTCAACTTCTTTAATCTATTTGCTGACGAATCAACTTTTTTCTGTAAGCGTTAAATATACGGGATTTCGAAACAAAGCCTACATATTTTCCCTCATCTATTACGGGAAGGTTCCATGCTCCCGTGTTTTCAAATTTGATCATTACAGATTGCATTGTTTCTTTGCTTGAAACAAAAGTTGGAGGGCTATGCATCAAAGTGTTAACAATTATATTTTTACGGGATTCAGTGTCAAACATAATCTCCCGAATATCATCTAAGGTCACAATACCCATCAGCTCCTGGTCTTCATTTACCACTGGGAAAATATTTCTTTTGGAGAAACGTACTAAATCGACAAGTTCGCCGAGAGTGGCATGGGGGTCTATGGTTAAAAGGTCATTTTCTACAATTTTTTTCAAATCTATAAGACTGAGCACCTGCCTGTCTTTATCATGATATATTAAATCACCTTTCTCTATCAATGGCTTGGTATATAATGAGTATTTTTCAAAGTATGAAATGGTACTATATGATATTGCAGATACAATCATTAATGGAACAAATAATGTATAGCCACTGGTGATTTCAGCAATTAAAAATATAGCCGTAAGGGGAGCATGCAACACGCCACTCATTACTCCGCTCATTCCTACCAGGGTAAAATTGCTGGTGCTTAAAGGATCAACAACTCCCATTATATTAATGAGGTACGCAAAAAGATATCCCGTTATACCACCAATAAATAAAGAAGGTGCAAATATTCCTCCACTTCCTCCGGATCCAATAGTTAAAGCTGTTGCAATTGGCTTAACTAAAATAACAGATACCACAAATAAAATAATAAAGAAAATAGAATCTACTTCGCTAAAAAACAAGCTATTATTAAGCAAGTTAGAAGCATTTCCATTTAGTAAGGCCGTAATGGTATCATATCCTTCACCGTAGAGTGGCGGTAAAATAAAAATTATAAAGCCTAATGAAACTCCCCCGATTAGTGCTCTGCTTAAATCATGTTTTACATTTTTAATAAGTCCTTCAACGGCCCCAACAGCTCTTGTGAAGTACAAAGAAACCAATCCCGTAAAAACACCTAAAAATAAATAAAATGGGGTTTCAGCAGCAGTAAATCCATCAGTTAGAGTAAACGAGAACAGCACATCGTCACCAAGTAAAGTGAGGGAAACTAAAGCACCGCAAACAGAGGCTATTAACAATGGAATAAAAGAATTGATTGTAATTTCAGAAAGAATCACCTCAATACTAAATATTACACCCGCAATTGGTGAATTAAATATGGCGGATATAGCACCGGCTGACCCACATCCTATGAGCAAAGTACGTTGCTTATAACTTAAGTGAACTAAACGTCCTATATTTGAGCCTATAGCTGAACCTGTAACAACGATTGGAGCCTCTAATCCCACAGATCCCCCAAAACCTACTGTAAGTGCACTTGTGAGCATTCTTGAGAAAGTCTTTGTTCTTTTTACAATGCTCGATTTTTTTGAGATCGTATATAGGATATCGGTAATACCATGCCCCAGCTTTTCCTTTAAAATGTATTTGGTGAGTAATACAGTAAGAACAATACCTATAAGTGGGTAACTAAGGTATAAATAATTGGCTAAATTTTGCTGAAACCCACGTGTTAAGGCTATTTGGATACCATGAACGCTTTCCTTCAAAATTACTGCAGCTAAACCAGCTATAATACCAATAACACCAGCTGTTATAAGAACAAAGTTTTTGGTACTGATATGCTTTACTCGCCAAATCAGAAACTTAAGTAGCAGATCGTTAAATTTCATGGCTGCAAAGGTATATAATTATATTCCTAAGCTGCTAATATTCAATTAATGAATTTAAGCTTTCAGTAATTTTTACTGATCAAGTTAGACTGTTAATGTTATTTATTTATAAATCATATTTAACCCCTAACATTAAATACCTTGGTTGAATAAAATACTCATAGGTGCTAATCAAGTTTTCACTAAAACTATCCCTTCGTACAGCTTCGGTATCTAATAAATTATACCCTGATAAACTAAACTCCCAAGGGTTGGATTTCTGCTGATACCTTAAAGTTGCATTCCATATTTCAAAAGTACTTGTGCTATTTGCTTCTTTGTTAGTGTAATAATTAAAATGGTAGTCTGTCTTCAGATCGAAATCCTTAAGCAAGTTCCAATTCAACTTTAAGAAAGGCTTATGGTTAGCAAATGCATTTTTAGTTTGATTTGCTTCATATCGGTTGAATTGAAATTGATAGCCCATTTCTACATTGAGTTGTTTATAAAAGGTAGTTTCAATGGCTCCCTTATAATCCTGATTGAATGACTGATTAATGTTTACGCTTTCATTTACTATAGAATTGTTTTTGCTGCTACTAAAATTAATTGATAATTTCACTTTAAAAAGATTGAATTTTTTATCCAATCCTACCATTGACTGGAAAGATTCATTAGCCCGGCCTAAATTGGTCAGACTATTGATGCGCTCCACTCCTTCAAACCTCACTATGTTACCAAAGTCGTTCATTTTTCTAAGGAAAGTAATATTCGCAAAGGTGCTCATCCCTGCAAAAAAATTAAAGAAGTTATAATATAAGTTACCTGTGTGATAAATACCATTTTCCAGCAATCTGTTTCCACTAAATAAAGCATTATAATCCGTGAGAAGAACTCCTTCAGCATATTTCTGAATATCTACGAACTCAGCTTTTGCAGCATATTTAAAACTTAAACTTTGCGTGCTGCTTATCTCCCATTTACTGTAAAAGGAAGGGAGCAATAAATTAAAATTCTGACCCGTTGTCATTTCATTTTGATTATTTGACAAGTCGTAATGATGCAGATATAACCCAGGCCTTAAAATGAAATCGCCTAATTTCGATTTCAAACTAAATCCCGTATAGTAATTATTGAACCGATAGTTTAAATCATTTTCAAACATTACAATCGGCTTATCAGTATTTTCCGGCTGCAATCCAGAAGTCATTTTTTGACCTAAAATATTAAAACCAACTGAAAAGTTTAAATGATTTACTTTATTAAGAATTAAATAGTAATTGGTTTCCCCATTCAATTGGTTACTATTTATATATTTATCCTGAAATAGTTGATAAACACTAGCAGGACTTATTCTTAGTAAATTAGGAAATGGATTTTCGTCACTAAATAAAGTGAAAGTAGGATCATCCACCGAGTGTTTAAAACTTAACTCCGATGAAAAAATATTCGTCTCATTGTGAGTATGGTACAGCATAATTTGCTGATCGAACGAATATGTAAATTGCTCATCAATTTCAGTAAGACTATTTATTGATTCCCTAAATGCCGAATTTCGGTTGTTCAAATTTTTCATAGTATTCAACTTACCAAATAATGCATATTGCACATGTGTATTAATATTTGGAGTATAAGTACTACTATACTTCATTAAGCCAGATTGATTTTTAGATGTACTTCTCGAAATTAATTGCTCTGTATTGTCTTCATCCTCTTTAATATAGGTTCTTACTGAATTGCTACCAAATTCACTATCCGATATGGATCCTAGCACGAAACCAGTATGGCTCCATCTTTTAGAGGGATTATAGGTGAAATTAAATGCCCCTAACTGAGTAGATAAATCTATAGCATTTTCTTTGTTCGCCAAAGGCAAGCCTAACGATTGATTGGATAGGTTTACTTCAGTTCCTGAATTAGAACTAAAATCTTTGAGTCCGCCGTTAAATCTGAAATAATCTCGCAAGCCAAAAGCGAGATCTCCTATATTATTGGCATCAGCAATTAAATTTAAATTAAGCTTAGCCGAATAATAAAACAGATTAGCATGCCCGAGGTATCTTTTCTGAGGACCAATTTCTGCTGACAAATCACCAAAAACTATATTTTTTTTATCTGCTTTTAGCTGAATGTTTAAGGCCAGATTGTCTTCCCCTCCAATCCCGTTCATGGGAGAAATTTCACTGTAATCTTTAAGGACCTGCACCCTATCTACTGCATTGGCAGGTATGTTTTTGGTAGCCATTTTAGTGTCTCCATCAAAAAATTGCTTACCATCTACCAACACTTTCTTTACTTTTTTCCCCTGTACACTCACCTCTCCATTTTCATCTACCTCCAAACCGGGAAGTTTCTCTAAAACATCACTCAGTTTCCTCTCCCTACCATTTGTAAATGCCTCTGTTTTATAAATGAGGGTATCTCCAGACATCATTACAGGCATTTCATGGACCACTTGTACTTCATCCAAGTAATCGGTAGCGAATGCTAATTCAATAATGATATTTTCAGATATTTCTTTGCTTGCTATAAACCTTTGTTCAAAAGTTTTAAAACCCACAAATGACGCTTTTAAGATATAAGCTTCTCCTTCAGTAAGCTGCAGTTTGAACATACCTTCAGTGTTACTTATGGCAAAGGATGTAATCGATTTTGTCTCTGGATTTAAAGCCAAAACATTGGCATACTCAATTGGATGGTTTAGCGAATCAACCACCCTTCCGGGTATTGTTAAATTTTGAGCAAAGGAGGTGAAAAAAAGCAGGAACAAAATTACAGTCAATATACATTTCATAATAAAAGCGATTAGGTTTGGAAGATTATAAAAGAGGAAGGAGCACTATAGACTACTAGCCCCCTATTTCTATTTTTATACTTTCACCATCTCCCGAGTAGCGCTTCATCATTTCTTTCATTTTCTCTTCTGATAATGCCTTGAAGGATTCAGAATCGATTACTTTACCTTTTCTCGGTTGTTCTATTTCTACACCTTCTTCTGGGTTGAGAACTATTTTCGTGCAAATAATTACTTGATTCCCATTTTTCACTTCTAAAATAAGACCAGGTAAGCCATAATAAGTTTCTGGTCCGTTACTAATCGGAATATCCATCGTAAACCACGCTTCTGTTCTAACTGTGTCAATAACAGTCTCCATATTTTCCATTTCAGTGGAGAATTTCTTCACCTCAACAATTTTAGAATGGACCGCTTTCTGACAATTATAAGAACCAATTTTCTTGGTTTCACTTGTTAATTGCCAATTATAATTTTGCAGGCTATCTTTTATAATAAAAGATTTCCCCATTAAATCCTCTTCTCGTTCATATCTCCTTTCTGCTGTATTTTTATATAAGACACCTGCCTTTCCGGAAGACATCATCAAAAATTCCATCCCGTTATTCCCTGATACTTTTGGAGTGGCGTCCAGACTTTCCACTTTTCTCCAGGTAGATTCGCTACTTGTGAAATGCAATTCATGTTCCTTCTGAAATTTTTTACTAATCTCATTTTGAATTTTCTCCTGCTCTGCTTCCGAGGCTTTGTCTCCTAAATTAATTTTAATACCAGCAGATGATTTATAGGTTGCTATACCACTAAATTTTTGAGCTGTTAGAGATACCTGCATTAAAATCGACAATAATAGGGTAAGCATAATAGTGTTTTTCATAATCGTAGAATTTTGTTTTTACAAACAAAAGCTAATACGATGGAGAAAAAGGTTAAGAAGTGTTAACGTGTGTTAAATTCTGATTTATAGCCTATCATTTACCTATATTTGGGCATGAACGCCATAAAATTTAAGCAGATTGGTCTTTTTATCATCGTTATGATAATGCTTACAGTTATCATCCAGTCTTATACGATTTATGAATATTATAAGGGGGCTAAACAGCAATACCAGATAGATATACAAAATGCATTAGACAAGAGTATAGAGCAATACTATGCTGAAATAGCCAAATCTGATGTGCTTACCTTTACCGACTTAAGAAATATTGATTCAGATATAGATATAAAGCGAGTTATTTCACCTGACACAACTCTCTATGATATCAGCTTTTTTAAGCGCTTTTCAAAAAGTAAGCTAAGCCAGGCGCAAGTCGCTAAATTAGATCAGGAAGCAATATTAAGGACTGATTCTTTAAAAATATCGCAAATTATTGTTGATAAAGGCTTTTCGCAGATTGATGTTTTAGCTGATCAAATCAACGGAATAGCTATGTTTAAAGGAAGGAAAGCAGCAGATAGCCTAGATGGAATACAGGCTTTGAAAAATAAAATAACTATCACAATAACCAGAGACACCCTGGATTACTCTCAACTACATCAATTTTTATCAGATCAGCTCAAAAGAATAAATTACAAAATTGATTATGCGTTCACTCATCATAAAAAAGATTCCTTGGTAGGTGGATTCAACAAAGAACTTATCGATTCATTTTCTCTGCAGGCTACAGCAAATCCAACTTACATACCGCAAGATGAATACTTAATCATGTACTTTGAGAATTCCCGAATGGAGGTTTTAAAAAAAGGATTCATCTCAATCTTTAGTTCTGTATTGTTTATAATCTTCATAGCTGTCATTTTACTCTACTTATATAAGGTAATCAAAT
Organism: uncultured Cytophagales bacterium; assembly: GCA_963803685.1. Classification (GTDB taxonomy): domain Bacteria; phylum Bacteroidota; class Bacteroidia; order Cytophagales; family Cyclobacteriaceae; genus Marivirga. The sequence continues at coordinate 2,219,122 of CAWDNW010000001.1, read as the reverse complement.
CTCAAAAAGAATTATCTGAAATAAAGAATGACCTCATCACCAATATTACCCATGAATTTAAAACACCAATTGCAACCATCTCTACAGCAGTAGAAGGGATTCAGAAATTTAATCAAGAAAATGACCCAATTAAAACAGATAAATACCTCAATATTTCCAACCAGCAGCTGACCAAACTCAATTTAATGGTAGAAAAACTACTTGAGACAGCGACATTGGATAGTGACAAACTGATTTTAAAAAAGGAACTCTTGGATGTAGAAAATTTATTAGTTCAACTTATTGATAAATACAAGGAAGCAGGAAATAGTAAACCGATAAAACTTTTTATTCAAAACGAAATAAAACCGCTCGCTGTTGATCCATTTCATTTTGAAAATGCCATCTCAAATTTGATTGACAACGCTATAAAATACGGTGGAAACAATATATCTATCTACTTAAATCAGCAGGAGGAACTTTCTATAATGGTTGAAGATAATGGCGGTAATATACCCAAAGAGCAGAAACAAAAAGTGTTCGATAAATTCTACAGAATCCCAAAAGGAAATGTGCACGATGTAAGAGGGTTTGGGATAGGATTGTATTATACTAAAAATATTATCGAAAAACATAATGGCAGGATAGATTTGATTTTAAAAGAAGGAAAAACAATCTTCAAAATAACAGTATGAGTGAGAGCAAAGTAAGTGTTTTATTTGCTGAGGACGAGGTATCATTAGGCACTATCGTAAAAGAGAGTCTTGAAAGCCGTGGTTTTGGTGTGACCTACTGCCAAAATGGCCAGGATGCTATAGAGGCTTTTAAGCTAGCAAAGTTTGACATTTTAGTTTTAGACATTATGATGCCAAAATTGGATGGATTTAGTGTAGCAAAAGAAGTTCGGAAAAGAAATCCTTTCATCCCTATTATATTTCTTACGGCAAAATCCCGCACAGAAGATGTGATTGAGGGTTTTGAGCATGGAGCCAACGATTATATAAAAAAGCCATTTAGCATGGAAGAATTGATTGTAAGGATAAATGCTTTAATAAAAAAACCCAAGCCCCTAGCTAATGAATGGCTACAAATAGGTACTTACAAATTTCACTTCGACAAGCAAATGCTTCTGCACGGAGATGAAGAAGTGCTCCTTACCAATAAAGAAGCGCAGCTACTGATGAAATTATTAGAACATAAAAATCAGTTGACTGACAGGAGTGTCATATTAAATGAACTATGGGGTTCAGATGACTTTTTTAATGCCCGTAGCATGGATGTTTTTATCAGTAAACTCAGGAAAAAATTAGCAAAGGATACTCAAATCAAAATTTTGAACATGAGAGGATATGGATACAAACTAGTCTTTTAATAATTTTTAAATTCTAAAATGAAACTCTACATTAACCTACAAAAGTATCTTAACTTTTATCTGTAAAAACTTTTGCAATTTTGCGCCTTAAAAGACATTCAAAACCCATAATTATAGTGCCGATTTCAAAATCTTAATGATCTGAATTTCAAGTCTACTACAGTACAATGATTAAAGTAAAATCAGAAGCATCGAAAGAAATTCATCACCTTCAATTTCACTGTAAAAGCAAATCAATTTTTACCTTCCACCAATTTACGCATTTTATACCTTGTCCTCTTTTTTCTATATTTTATCGATTTTACTCTAAAATATTACAACCTTTTGGCATGTTATTTGGTCTATAGAAGTAGATTTACACATCAATGTGTTTGAAATTATTTTGTTATGGATAGATATAGAGTAAGTTTTAAATGTAATCAATTACCAGAGCAACATGATGGCCTTAAAGGCTTTAGAGTAGCTGAATACTATGAAGGCAGAGCTTACAACGGTTTATTTGAAGTAAGCGCTAAATGGGGATCAGGACAAGAAAGCAAGCTGATTTCAAAAGCTTTATTTGATAAATATTTTGAATTGGTGATTGAAGAGCAACTGATGGAAAAATCAGCTTGAAAATGACAAATCATACAGTATGATAAATAAAAAGACCTGAGTTTCAGGTCTTTTTTCATTTAAATCAAATACAACAAAATAGTTTGAAAAACTACATTCTGTAGCAAAAACCTACATCCTTAATCTACAAGAAATCAACTACTTAGTCAGCTGATAAAGTAATTTCTATTACTCTAGCTGCATTAGTCAAGGCACAAGCCAATTTACCTCCTCATTGGTGAAATCATAATAAAATCGAATATGATGCTCACTTCTCAGTTCCAGTATTTCTATAGGTGGCATGTGGGTTCTTGATATCAAAAAATATGCTGCATCAAACTCGCTCTCATTTTTGTAGTCTCATAACTATTATAAGATGTACCCGGAGCGTCCATTGAATTGTAGGCCTCTAAACGTTTTTCCAATTCCTTATAAATTCTAATTGTCTCAGCAGTATTATGAAGAATAGTCACCTCTATATCAAATTTTATTTGAACCTTTTTACCAAAAATAACAGCTGAGCTCTGGAGTTTTCTTTTAACTCTTCAATTTCGTTTTACATCTGTAAAAATATGCCCCTTCTAAACAAGTCATATCAAAGCCTCTCCATACCACATATGTCATTGCAGCCAGATTGCAACAGGTAGTACCTAATAGTGTGTAATGCAAAGTAAGCTTTTTATGCACTGCTGCCCTTCTAATTAACAACAATATATCCTTTACAATTTTCCTTTAATTTTCATTCTATAATTACCAGTGTAGCCGCACAAATGCTCCTAAGAAGAGGAAATAATTTTTTTTCATCAATAAAATTCAATTAATCAGAAAAAAATATCGATATGAAAAAAGCTAATTTACGCGTACAATCCTCACTGTAAGGATATTACAGACTAATTAACTCAGGAATACCTATTATGCATGTAAGGTTCTGAGTAAAAAACTCACTTTTCTTATGTCTTTTTCGCTGAAATAATTAACTTTCCTTTAAGTTCAGAATAACAATCAACTAAAATAGCGATAATGGCGAAACTCAAGAATATTATCATGCAGCTTTCAGATGCTGATTATCAGGCAATTTATGACTCTCTCTCAGTAGGAGGTGCAGATAAATCAGCATATTTACTGAAATCCATGCGTAGTAGTCATTCCGGAGATCACACTTTAATGAATGAATTGGAGGTAAACACAAATGCATATTACACCCTTCGTTCACGATTAAATCAGAAGATAGAAGAATACTTGCTGCAGCAAATGGAGAATCCCCGCACGGATATTCTTAAAAAGGTAGCTAATATTAATGAAATACTTTTCACAAAAAAGAAAGCTATTGCCATTGCTACTCTCAAAAAATTAGAGAAGGAGTTAATTGACTATGATTTATCCAATGAGTTAACTGTAGTGTATAAAGCATTAAAGAAAATGCATCATCACACTGAAGAATATTTTCAATATAGCCAGCTCTACAATAAACACGTGGCTTACATGCTGGCTGTTGATAAAGCAGAAGATTTATTAAGTAGTTACTTCATTAAATTTGGAAACTATTCCCTGACAGGTGATGATGTGAACAAATTGGAATTAAGCCTTTTGAATAAGGAAATGATCAACATCTGCAGGATCTATGATTCGCACAGATTATATATTTATAAAAATTGTCTAAATATTTTCCACAGGCTATTTGTGGAAGAGGATGAAGCCAATTCAGATCTAGATCCTATTGAAGATATTTTAAATAGAGCCGAAGAAATCTTTGAAATGTATAGTCTGGATTCTATATATTTTCACTTAAAATTGGTATATGAATTCCTGAAAATGGAATATTACAATCATTATACGTTATACAGAAAGGCAGACAATTTTTATGAGGAAGTTAACGAATCTTGTGATACCTTCCTGAGTAATTTCACTTTATACACTTATCCAGCCCAATTCTTAATAACGAAGATTGAAAGAAAAAAGAGGTCTGCTGATGGCCCTCCACTGTCTGAAGAGAACGTAGCCATATTTCAAGACTATGAGCCGGACAAAGACAATGTACCACAATACATCACTTATATTACCTACAGATCACTTTCTTGCTTTTTCGATAAAAAATTTGAAGAAGCAGCTAAATGGCTTAATAATCTGTTGAATGACGTGAGTCTGAAAAAATACCAGAATGCACAATTGGAAATTAAGACTTTACTGGCTTTAATGTATTGTTTAATCAAAGATTACGAACTCTTTAATCAGTTAATCAACAGTATTCAGAGGCAGATAAGGATTTTAGGGAAAGATAATTGTGAAAATATTCAGCTGTTAAACAAGATAATGAAAATTTCATTAAGTGAGTCTAAGAGAAATAAAAGAGAAAAAATTGGAGAGATGGCAAAGAGTTTCAGTGCTCTTAAGCCTGAGCAACACTTTTCTCCAACAATGATAATTGATTTTAATGACGAGTTGATAGATAGGTTAGTATAATCAAATACTAACCTTTAAATCTTAAACAGATAATTCAGTTAAACTTTCCTGTGAAAGTGGCTTGTTAAGGTACTTTTTAACAGCCTCATACTTCTTTGATTTACTAACATCCTGAGGATTGATAGAAGACGTAAGCATGATAATTTTACATTTCTTTATTGTAGTGTCCTTCAGTTTATTGAACTCCTCCAAAAATTGGAAGCCATCCATTAAAGGCATATCTATATCAAGAAAAATAACATCAGGCAAAACACTTTCAACAATGCTCTTTTCCAGCTGCTCAATGTTCTTGAGAAATTCAATCGCACTTTTAGCACCTGTATGGGTATAAATATAATCAGATAGGCGAGCGGCTTCAACCATTTTTTGGTTGATAAGATTATCAATTTCATTGTCGTCAATTAACATGACGGAGTGATATTTACTCATAATTAAGAAATTTTAATATTTGATGTTATAAATTACGTAAAAAAGAAGTTAGAATAAAAACAATTCAATATAGAAAATGCACCTGAATAAACAGGTGCATTTTTAAATTATTTTATAAATCAAATTTAATCCCTTGAGCCAATGGTAAAGAATCACCATAATTTAAGGTATTAGTCTGTCGTCTCATGTAGGCTTTCCATGCATCTGAACCAGATTCTCTTCCACCTCCGGTTTCCTTCTCACCTCCAAATGCACCGCCTATCTCTGCCCCAGAAGTCCCAATATTCACATTAGCTATCCCACAATCTGAACCAACTGCGGAAATAAACTGGTGAGCTTCTCTCATATTTTTTGTCATAATTGCGGAAGACAAGCCTTGTCGTACTCCATTCTGTAGGGCAATTGCATCATGCACATCACCACGGTACTTTATCACATATAAAATAGGTGCAAAGGTTTCATTTTGCACGATATCGTAATGGTTTTCTACTTCAATAACTGCGGGTTTCACATAGCAACCACTCTCGAAGTCAGATCCCTCTAAAACGCCCCCTTCAATGAGAACCCTTCCTCCTTCTGATTTGGCTTTTTCGATAGCACTTTGGTATGCTTTCACTGCATCCTTATCAATTACTGGGCCTACATGATTATTCTCATCTAATGGATTACCAATTCTAAGTTGGCTATAGGCATTTTTAATTTTATCTATGAGCTCATCATAAATGGTTTCATGAATAATTAATCTACGAGTTGAAGTGCAACGTTGACCAGCTGTACCAACTGCACCAAACACTGCGCCAATTAAGGTCATTTTTAAATCTGCTTCAGGTGTTATGATCAAAGCATTATTTCCACCTAATTCTAAAATTGATTTTCCTAATCTGGAAGCGACTGTCTGCCCTACTATCTTCCCCATCCGGATTGATCCGGTAGCAGAAATTAATGGGATCTGTTCATCTTTTGTCATCCATTCTCCCACTTCATAGTCTCCATTAATAAGGCAAGATATTCCTTCCGGCAGATTATTTTCTTTTAGCACTCCTGCAATAATATTTTGACAGGCTATGCCGGTAAGAGGTGCTTTTTCTGAAGGTTTCCAAATTGTAACATTTCCGCAAACCCAGGCCAAGGCAGTGTTCCAGCTCCAAACTGCTACAGGGAAATTAAAGGCAGAGATAATACCTGTAATACCTAATGGATGCCATTGCTCTTGCATGTGATGTTGTGGGCGCTCAGATTTAATGGTTAGCCCGTATAGCTGACGAGAGAGTCCTACGGCAAAATCACAGATATCAATCATCTCCTGGACTTCCCCCCAACCTTCTTGTAAAGACTTACCCATTTCATAGGAAACCAGTCTGCCTAAAGGATCTTTCAATTCGCGTAATTTATCACCAAACTGTCTAACAATTTCACCTCTTTGAGGTGCAGGCATTTCCCTCCAATCATTAAATGCCACTTTAGCAGTTTCCACTAAAGAATCATAATCTTGTTTTTTGGTAACACCAACTGTAGCTATTTCTAAACCATCTACAGGAGAGGTAGAGCTGATATTTTCTGTAGAATCCATCCATTGGCTTCCGGTAGAAGTGCCGCTGTTATTTTTTTTTACTCCTAATTTGTCAAGCGCCTTCTTAATTCCGTATTCTTCCTGAATATTCATATGTATATTTTTATTCAATTATTAAAAATGTGTGTAATGATCTTCCTTATTTTACAAAAATGGATTTTTTATCAGGATTATAAAAGAAAAAAGGGATTCCATATCAGAATCCCTTCTATTTTTATAAGAGCATACTTTGGTTATTGTAAGCCCATTCCGTAGTAGGCTCTCGTTCCATCCGGGTAGATACCTTCTATAAGAACTCCACCGGATTTAGTTTCAAGGACGCTCTTCAAGTCTCTTGTATTTAGAACTGCAATCTTATCAATTGCCGTGATGATGAAACCTTCTTTAATACCAATGCTTGACCATTTTCCCGCTTTTATGGAAGCAACTTTCGCTCCTCCTTTGATATCTAATTTAGCTAATTCCCGTTCGCTCACATCTTCAAATTGCGCTCCTTCAATTTCCATCACTCTTGGAGCCTCCACTATTTCCAAGGTGTTCTCAATGTTCTGTAGGGTAGCTTTAGATTTTACTGCTTTGCCATCACGGATATAAGTTACATTAATTTTATCCCCAGGCCTGTTTCTTGCAACTAATTCCTGCAATTCAGCGACATTTGAAATTTTAGTGTCTTCTATTTGAATAATTACATCACCTTCTTTCAACCCAGCTTTTTCTGCTGCACTTTCTGGACCCACACCCATAATATAGACACCAGAATTTAAATCAGTGTCATTATTTTCTAACCTTGGGTCATTAAGGTTTGCAATACTTACGCCTAACATGGCTCTTTGTACTACACCAAATTCTTTAAGGTCATTCACTATTTTACTTACTAATGTGGATGGGACAGCAAAAGAATATCCTGCATAACTACCAGTTGGAGTAGCAATTGCCGTATTAATCCCAATCAATTTTCCTTTTAAATTGACCAGGGCTCCTCCACTATTTCCGGGATTTACTGCGGCATCAGTTTGAATAAATGATTCAATCCCATATTGACTTTGCCTTCTTAAAATATTAATATTTCTTGCTTTTGCACTTACAATACCAGCTGTAACAGTTGAAGTTAAATTAAATGGATTACCAACAGCCAATACCCATTCACCCACTTTAGTTTGATCTGAATCACCAAATTCAACAAAATCAAGAGCGTTCGCATTTATCTTAAGTAAAGCGATATCAGTATTAGGGTCAACTCCTACCACTTCAGCCTCATATGATCTATTATCATGCAATACAACTTCTAAACTTGAAGCACCATCAACCACATGGTTATTGGTGGCAATATATCCGTCAGGCGAAATTATTACCCCTGAACCTGAAGACTGCGCTCTTCTTTCACCAGGGGGTTGACCCTGACCATTATGAAATTCTCTAAAAAACTCTTCAAAAGGAGACCTTGGACCTGACTGACTTCTGGTGGTTTCCGCTTTAATATGCACCACTCCTTTTGTCACCTGCTCGGCAGCATAAATAAAATTTAGGCCTTCCGGTACCGTATATTCGGTTTCATCGAGAAAACTAGAAAATTTTGCATTGCTCTCCTGAATTTCTTCAAAAGTTCTATTATTCTGAGAGTTAGGGTTTAAATAAATAAATCCACCAATGGCAATAAGTGCACTCAATAATGAGGCAAATACTACACCTACAAAAAACTGCTTTTTACTTAACATACTTTGAAAAATCTTATATATTTGAAAACGGATGAATAACGTTTGTGTTCATGATTATATTGAACAAAAAAATGAAGAACCTAATTCCGATTCTTCATTTTTATTTAAAAGAGCATTATTTAATTTGAATGGTTTTAGTAAGCTCCTTTTTCTCATCTTTTGGAATTACTACCTTCAAAATTCCATCCAGATAGCTGGCTTCAATTTTATCTTCCTTCACATTATCAGGTAGGTGAAAGCTTCTGCTAAAAGATCCATACTGTGTCTCTACGGAGTGAAAATTTTTCTCTTTTTGCTCATTCTCTAACTTTCTTTCTCCTGAAATTGTGATTTTACCATCTGCCATATCAATTTTAAAATCTGACTTCTTCATTCCTGGAACAGCAATAGAGAGCTCGAAGGCAGATTTATCTTCTGCAATGTCAACTTGCGGATTAAAGCTCTTCCCTTCGTTTTCGTAGTTGCTTAAAGATTCGTTAAAAAATCTGTCTATAAAGTTAGAAAATCTTCTGTTTTCTAAATTTGATAATCCTTGATTATATTTGATAAGTGTCATAATTAATAATTTTAAAGTTTAACATTTTTCTATTTCAATAGAAAATTTTGTACCACTTTCTAAAAATTGTGGTTCCGATCAAAATATCATGTCATTATGTCTTCCATTTCGGAAATTCAAACATAAAGTAAGTCATTATGTCTGTATATTTATGACCGTATCTCTCAAAACACTATTTCAGGTGATTTTAGAAAATAAATGAAAATATTTTATGGTAGCATTTGTAAAATATAAATTGGACTGCTATGTTTGCATTCCCAAACGGAGAAATTCCTCCTTAGCTCAGCTGGTTAGAGCATCTGACTGTTAATCAGAGGGTCCTTGGTTCGAGCCCAAGAGGAGGAGCAAGCCTTGCAGAAATGCAGGGCTTTTTTTTTGTACGAAATTTTAACAATTGTAAGCTTCAGGGTAAAGAGAAGCATAGCAGACATATAAAATTCAGATCTGTACCAGACTTTGACAAAGATCGAATCGCAGTAATATTGAGATAAATAGTATTTGTTTCTTAATAGCTCAATGAATAGCGTACAAATACTTTGCATGTTGCGTTTTCTTGTTCTGGCTCACTAAACATTTTTGTAGTAAGAAAAATACCATTAGATTTTTCTCATTTACCACTAAGCTATTTTATAAAAAATCTTCAATATTATTTTGTTTATAAGAATTTTCAAACTTACTTTGTTATTCAAAGTACTTTCAAAATGAATACACCTGAAAAAGAATTATCAGAAATTAAAGCCATTATGGAAAGGAGCACTCGCTTTATTTCATTAAGCGGAATGTCCGGTGTAATGGCGGGCATATATGCTTTAATAGCTTCTGTTTTGGCCTATTACTGGGTTTACTACCCGAATTCTCCCTTTGGCTTTAGAATATCTTATGTAAATGATGAGGAAATATTAATGAAGCTCATAATAACAGCTGTCGTGGTATTGGTGCTTTCTGTAGGTACGGGAATACACCTTACTAAAAAGAAAACGCAAAAAAATAATACCAGGTTTTGGAGTACTACCAGTAAAAGATTCCTTTTCTCTCTATTTGTACCACTCGCTGTTGGCGGTTTTTTTACCGTAGCACTTATTTCAAGAGGCTATCTCATAATAGTTGCGCCTGCTACTCTTATATTTTATGGAATGGCACTATTAAATGCTTCTCATTTTACGTTAAGCGATATAAAATATCTAGCTTATTGCCAGCTAGGGTTAGGAATTCTATCCGCTTTTTTTCCGGGCTATGGACTAATATTCTGGTCGCTTGGCTTTGGTGTTTTGCACATTACGTATGGTATCACTATGTATTTAAAATACGACAGATAATTGAAAGAACAATTTGATAAAGCATTTGAAAATGTCGTTCGACTTCGTGTCATGTCAGTATTGATGGTAAACGAAGAGTACGATTTTAATTCCTTTAAAGAACTTCTGGATGTGACTGATGGTAATCTTGCCTCCCATCTGAAATTTTTAGAAAAGCAGGCTTTTATAGAGGTGAAGAAGGCTTTTGTAGGAAGAAAAACTCAAACCACCTATAAAGCCACAAAAGCAGGCAAAGATGCTTTTCGATCTCACCTGGCCTTTCTGGAAAATCTAATTAAAGAAAACAGGAACTAAAAAATTTTAACTATTTACTTTGTATTACAAAGCACTTTTACACTTAAAAAATATGGAAGAATCAAAATCAATTATCGAGAAATTTCAAGATTGGACAAGCAAATCAGTAAGCCTTAAATTACTCACTATAGGATTTATTATCTTAATATTGCTAATTCCGCAGTCTTTTATTAGCGACCTCATTTATGAAAGACAACAACGCCAAATTGAAGTTGAGCAAGAAATAACAGAGAAGTGGTCTCGTAAGCAAACTTTAATCGGCCCTTATTTATCACTACCATTTTACACTGTAAAAGAAATGATGGTAGACAAAGAAATTAAATATGTAAAGGAACATAAAACTGCCTACTTCTTTCCTGAAGTTCTATCTATCGATGGTGTAATTGAAGGCCAATCCCTCCATCGTGGTATATTTGATGTCGTTGTTTACAATTCCAACTTACAATTACAAGGAAATTTTGCCAAAACTAATTTAACAGGTCTGGGAATTGACCCCTCAACCGTCAGTTGGAATAAGTTAAAAATGCACATCAGTTTAAGTGATATGCGAGGTATTGGAGAGGATACTAAAATAGTGGTAGACGGAGAAGAAAAAGTAGCAGAGCCACTTCACGATGAAAAAAATAACTTATCAGGTTTAGTGATTAATTTAGATCTTGAAGAAGAACATCAAAACATCAACTTCACTTGCAATTTAGCTCTAAAAGGAAGCAAGGGTATGTTTTTCAGTCCTATTGGAAAAACTACCAGGGTAAACCTAAAAGGTGATTGGACTTCACCTAGTTTTCAGGGGGATTTCATTCCTGAAAATAGGCAGGTAAATGAAAAAGGTTTTGAAGGGGAGTGGAAAGTGTTACATTTTAACAGGCCTTTTGCACAGGAATTTGTTAATTCACTTCCTGCCTTAGAGAAATCAAGTTTTGGACTTACTCTGAATATGCCAGTTGATCAGTATCAGAAAAGCACCAGAACGGCAAAATATGCATTGCTTATAATTGTTTTAAGTTTTCTATCTATGTTTTTAATGGAAATTATTGGAAAAAGTAAGATTCATCCTTTACAGTACACTTTAGTAGGTTTAGCATTAATATTGTATTATACCATTCTAATTGCACTTTCAGAACATATTGGTTTTAGCCTGGCGTACCTAATTTCCTCGTTAGCCACTATAGTTTTATTAGTTCTTTATTCCTTAACCTTATTTACCAAAAAAGTTAATACCCTGATTTTTGCAGCTATTTTGTGCGTGTTTTATTTATTCATTTATATTATTACTAAGGAACAGGATTATGCTCTACTGATTGGTAGCTTTGGGCTATTTATTGCCTTAGCCTCCACAATGTTTGCATCTCGCAAAATCAATTGGTATAAAGCATAGTAAAATCTAGCCTGTTGTAAGGACAGGCTAGATTCCTTTTTATTTGAAGTCTGGTTTACTTGAAAAAGGTTTTATTATTTGTTAGGCCATCTTATATTCGCCAAATTTATTTATAAATCCTTAGAATATGAGTAGCAGTTATTTCAGCGAAAAGGCCTATAGTCAGCAAAATTTTAATAAGGTACTATTTACCAAAGGAGAATATGAGAATTGTTCATTTACAAACTGTGATTTTTCATCTTTTAATCTATCAGAGTGTAAATTTTTATCATGCGAGTTTGAACTTTGTAATTTTAGCTTAGCGAAATTGAACCACACCACACTAAATGAGGTGCTTTTTAAAGATTGTAAGTTATTAGGTTTAGATTTTGAGAATGCAAATGATTTCGGGTTTAGCGTCCATTTTGAAAATTGTTTAATCGATAATTCTTCTTTCTACAGGAAGAAGATGAAGAAAACTGAATTCAGGCAGTGCAGGTTAAATGGAGTTGACTTCACTGAATGTGACTTAAGCGAATCTTTATTTAGCCATTGTGAAATGGCAGAAGCTATTTTTGATAACACAAACTTAGAGAAAGCAGATTTGAGAACAGCAAATCAATTTAGCATAGACCCTGAAAGGAATCACGTTAAAAAAGCTAGGTTTTCTACCTATGGTATAATAGGCTTGCTTGATAAATATTCCATAATAGTAGAATGAAACCTGATAGAAAAAGCCGATTCATTTTGTGAATCGGCTTTTTTAAAATCACTGAAGATAATCTTGGAAACAAAACGGTCTTTAAAATCTTCTCCCTATCAAAATTCAAATCTTTTAAAAGATCATCAATTCTCTCTTCTACAAAACCATCCATCTAAATTTCTTTGCACCTCTAAATCTGTATTGAAAATAGCTTATAATATGATTGTTGAATATCTTTAATTGTAAGCGCTATAAAATTTATCCAGGCCGATAAGCTCTACTTCAATGCTTTTATATTGAGCTCCTTCATTTACAAAAGTGGTAATAGCTTCCAGCACATCATAATCAATATAAACAGATTTATGTGCATCTATGGTAACTTTTGAATCTTTAGGTAAACTATCCAGCGTTTTAACCATACTGGCTTTATTCAAAAAGGTAACTTCTTCTGATAGTACCAGTACCACCGGTTTTCCCTCTTCATAATCTTCACGATTAAATGAATAGCTGTTCTTCATGTTCTTAATTAGAATATTTAATATACCAACAACTAGTCCTATTATAATTCCAATTAATAAATCTGTAAAAACGATAGCAACTATAGTTACTATAAAGGGTATAAATTGACCCTTTCCTGTTTTATACATTTGTTTAAACAGAGTAAGGTTCGCTAACTTATAACCAGTAACCAAAAGGATAGCTGCTAAGCTGGCATAGGGTATTAAATTAATTAAAGCGGGAATGGCTAGTACTGCCACCAAAAGAAACACTCCATGTATAAATGCAGATAATTTTGTTTTGGCACCAGAGTTAATATTTACCGATCCTCTAACAATAACCGCTGTCATAGGTAGACCACCAATTAAACCTGCTAAAATATTACCTACTCCCTGTGCTTTTAATTCTCTATTCAAAGGAGTTCTTCTCTTCTGCGGATCTAATTTATCAACTGCTTCAATACTTAGTAAGGTTTCTAAACTAGCTACAATTGCAATAGTGATCGCAATTTTGTAGATCGCAGGATTAGATAAAATACTAAAGTCAGGGAAAGTAAATAATTCCGAGAATTCCGTATCAGTGCCTAACACTGGAATAGTAACCAGATGCTCCTGACCTAAAGCCATTCCTGGTTCCAAATACAAAAACAATTGATTTAAAGCTACGCCTATTAACACTACCAGTAAAGGAGCTGGAATAGAACTAATGTTATTATTTTTAATATATTTCCATCCAATAAGAATTGCCAGGGAGGCCAAGGTAATAATTAGTGCAGTGATATTTACATCACTCAAAGCAGTACCTAATGCCCCTAAAGCATTCTCATTATTCCCCTGCCAGAAATCTAAATCACCTAAGTAATCTGCATCATAGCCAAAAGCATGGGGTATTTGCTTTATGATTAGCAAAATACCAATAGCCGCCAGCATTCCCTTAATGACAGCAGAGGGAAAATAATTACCGATTGTACCGGCCTTCACATAGCCCAATATCAGCTGGATAACCCCTGCCAACACTACCGCTACCAAGAAACCCTCAAAAAAGCCGATCTCTTCTATTGCACTTAGTACTATAACAGCTAATCCGGCTGCTGGTCCTGAAACGGCTAATTGACTACCACTAAGTAAAGCTACGGCTATCCCGCCTACTACTCCTGTTATTATACCTGAAAACAAAGGAGCACCTGATGCTAAAGCGATTCCCAGACATAAGGGTAATGCTACTAAAAACACTACCACTCCGGAAAGTAAGTCGTTTTTGAAAAATGAAAAATTTAACCCAGTAATCCTGGTGAATTTAGATTGATTCATAAATTGATTGGAAAATAAATTGAAAATGATCTGGTAAAAAACTGCTTAAAAAATACAATTTAAGCCTGATCAGGTGGCGGGGAAAGTGGGGTTATTTTAATAGAGCTATAATTATTAAGATAAAGCTTTTGATGACTTTCTATTATTAAAGAATACAAGCAATTAAATAAGGAACCATTGGTACTTCCTCTTACTATTTTCAATATACTTTCGGCTCCAGTTCTGTTTTCCTCCTGGCCTTCTTTTGATTCTTCCTCAAAAATATTTATTCCAAGATCCTCGTTTTTATCTTCAGTATTTTCATTTGTAGAAAATTCAATTAGAGGGCTCTCCACTATATTTTGACGCACTTTGTGCGCTACAAATACGTTAAACAAGCAAAACAAAAAGAAAAGGGATATAGATTGTTTATGGTGCATTGGAAAAGCAAAAATACAGAGAATTTAGCTCTAAACACCTATATACAACCATTTTTTAAAGTTCAGAAATGATCATTCTGTTAAAAGCTATGCAGCAACCTGTTCCTTAGGCTCCTCATAATTAATTATTTGATTGAGCATTCCACTGAATATAAATTCATGAAAAATGTAAATGCTATACCAATACAACCTTCCAAGTAGTCCGTGAGGCCTAAATGTTGCAATTTGTTTTAATACATTTTTACCATTCTCTTCAGTAAACCTGAATTCGAGCCATGCCTCACCAGGTAATCTCATTTCAGCGTACAGCAGTAACCTTCCTTCCTTTTTATCTGCAACCAAAACTCTCCAAAAATCAAGTGAATCACCCACAACCAATTGGTCAGGGCTCCTCCTTCCTCTCCTTAAACCAACACCACCAACAGCCTTATCCATGTATCCTCTTAATTTCCATAAAAAATTCCAGTAATACCAACCTCTATTTCCGCCCAAACACCACACATTATGCATAACCTCTTCTACTGGCCTTTCAAAGCTTTGCTGTCGTTTATCAAACAAGCATCCATGAACTGGAATTTTAACATAGTCCAAAAGCGCTGTATTTATTTTCGAGCTGGCCAATGCATCTTTCCAGCTAGAAACCACTTCATTCTGAGCTATCTTATCAAATGCTAATAGAACGGCATCTTCATAACTTATTAAATCTACCGATAGAATTTCCTTAATATCATCATTTCTGACCACTACTTCGTTTTTCATACTATCCACCAGACTCCTGGCAATTTTATAGGAAGTAGAAGTAACAAAATGCAACCAATAAGAGCTTAGCTTAGGAGTAAGTAATGGAATAGTAACTATATACCTTTTAAGTTGCCTGACTTTGGCAAACACCAATAGCATTTCCTTATAGGTCAATATATCGGGACCTCCTATGTCGTAAATTTTACCATATGCCTCCTCTTTATGTAATATACCTGAAAGATATTGAATAACATTCCGAATTGAAATCGGTTGACATTTAGTTCTCAGCCATTTAGGAGCCACCATTACTGGAAGTTTTTCAACTAAATCTCTGATTATTTCGAAACTTGCTCCCCCTGAACCAATGATAATAGCAGCTCTTAATACCGTTGAGGGAGCTTTTGCTCCATTCAGAATTTCTTCTACTTTTTTCCTGGAAGATAAATGTTTTGAGAGCGTATCATCATTCGAAATTCCACTCAAATAAATAATATGCTTACAATTAGTATCATTAACAGCATTAACAAAATTACCTGCAGTTTCCTGCTCCATTTTCTGAAAATCCTTTGAAGAGCTTCCCATAGAATGTATTAGGTAATAAGCAGCATCAATATCTTTAGGTAAATCTCTTAATTGATCAGGAAATTGTAAGTCTGCTTCGAAAAAGGTAACTTTCTCAATCAGGTTATCTTCTATTTCTATTCTTCTTTTATCCCTTACTAAACATATAACATCATGACCTTGCATTACCAGCACTGGTAAAAGCCTTCTTCCTACATATCCATTTGCCCCGGTTAATAAAATTTTCATACTAAAGGAACATATATAAATCCGAAATGTTACAAATTACGTTTAATAATAAAATATAAATAAATATTTTAAGTTATAGTATATATTATATTTAATACAATTAAATTTAACTTAAGTTTGATTATTTTGTGTATTTTAAATTTTGAACATGAGTACAGATTCTTCAAAAAATGTAAATAAGGTAATATCTGCTGATAGCATCAAGGTATTATTGGTAGGTAATAATCCTATTGAAATGAGCACTCTTTATGAGGGACTTCAGACTCTGCAAGGAAAAATAACGAATGTAAGCACCTCATTTACTGATGATGATACCCTCAAAATAATTGCCTCTGAAAGCCCTAATTGTATTATTATTGATGATAATTTAGGAGTTAATAGCTTGAAAATTTTAATTGATAAAATTAACCAGCTTGGAAAAGATGCAATCTCTATCACACTTTTAAAGACCAGGAACACACAAGAAGCTATACATGGTGTTCAGGAATATTTATTGAAGGAGTCGATTACTCCAGAAAGAATTTACCATTCTTTAAAAAATGTAATTAAATTCAGAAAAACCCAAAAATATCTAAAAGTGAAGTATTACACAGGAAAGAAAAGACTAAAAAGAATGTTTATATAAGCTCCATAAGGTAAAATTCTACATCAATGTATTGATCATTTCTTTTCACCTTCATTCTAATCTTTTTTCCTTCCTTCTTACTTAAAGTCCTGTTGATATAGGATAGACTTAAATTACTACCCTTGTTGCCATTTAAAGAAATGAGAATATCCTTAGGTTTAAGTCCCACCTTTGCTGCTGGTGTGTTATCCTTTACACTTTCAATTTCATAGTAGGGTTCTAAAAATATTTCTCCCTTAGCAATTACATCTATGCCACTCATATCATAGTCAAATGATTCTCTGAAGAATTTATTCTTTCTGTAGTAGAGCTTTTCATTTCCATAATCAAAAAATAATTTAAATCTTTTTAATATCCCTCCTCCAACTGTGCCTTGCCTGCCTGTTGCCTCAATTACATCATTATAGGTGCCTTTGTCAGGAAAAGTACTTATGACATGTTCAAGCAGATAGTCTCCAATTTCAATATGACTCAGTCTTCCCACATAGCCTTCAATATTTCCAGCAATCCCCGCTCCCAAGTGGTCACGCAAACTTTTTTCAGGAATTGCAATATCAGGGTCACTATTGGTATGAAGCATAAAGGAATGTGAGGCACCAGTATCGATCAACAATTTCGCCTTAACCCGGCTTGAGTCACTCATAGTAACAGGTAACTGTATATAGGGTTTAGAATTTTCAACTACCATTTCCATGCTATTAAACCAACTCAAATTCCTCTGGAATTTATCAGGATCATAAAAAGTGAGCATTCCGGCAGCGTAGTTCACTTTCACAATAAAATTTCTAAAAAGATCATACCCCAGTATACCATGAATTTTAATACCTATAGTTTCCTGCAACTTTAAATAGTCTTCTTTTAGTACCAGCAGCGGTATATTATCTCCTGCAATACCCTGCAGTTGAACATTTACACTATTCACTATATAAGCCTCCACCTCTTTTCCACCTGCTGCACCTATTAAACTAATTTTTCTGTCTGGAACGATATCAAGAATATCACTGTAAAGTTTATCAATGAGAACTGTATTTGAAACCCCTGTATCTACAATAAATTTTAATGGAATTACCCCTTCAAAAAGAACATCAACAACAATTAAATTACTATAAATTTTAAATGGAATATTTACTTTTCTTTGATTATCGGTAATTTCGAAACCAAACCTTAAAGTTTGCGCGTTTACGCTATTAATAAAGGAAAAAAGGTATGTAACTAGTAAAAATATAAATAAATACCACTTTTTAAGCATACAAATAGAAATTCTTAAAAGAATATGAGAAATATACAAAAATACATCGAACATACTAATCTTAAACCTACCATAACTAATAGTGACATTGACCAATTAATTCTAGATGCACACGCTAACAAGCTGTTGGGCATTTGTGTTCCCCCATTTTGGGTGAAAAAATCTAAGCGAGATATTGGCAAGAACGAGATAAAGTTAGTAACAGTAATTGGTTTTCCTTTGGGCTATCAAATGACGCAGACTAAGGAGGCTGAAATGCAACAAGCTATAGTAGATGGTGCTGACGAGCTGGATTTAGTAGTTAACATATCCGCAGTAAAATCTGAAATGATGTGGCCTAAAATCGAAATTGCAAAACTGGGTAAGCTGGCGCACGAGCATCATAAAATCTTAAAGGTTATTATAGAGACAGCTTACCTAGATAAAAAAGAGATAATTGAGCTTTGTAAAATTTCAGCAGATGCAGGGGCAGATTTTGTAAAAACTTCTACTGGTTTTGCCTCAGAAGGAGCCACCGTAGAAAATATAGAATTAATGAGAAGCGTCTTACCTGAACATGTAGGCATTAAAGCGAGTGGTAGTATTAAAACTTACGATCAAGCTTTAGCATTAATTGATGCTGGTGCAGATAGAATTGGTACATCAAATGGGCCGGGTCTGCTTACTCCTGAATAATACTGAAAGATTGATTCTAAGCAATCTTCATTGGCACTATCCCTTTGTACTTATAAATTTTAATTCCAAATTGCTCTGAAATAAAGTTCTTAAGTCTACTGTAAGCTAACTGAGATTGTCTGTCTTCAGGAAAGAAAATGGCTGTCTCCAAAATAGCCTTAAGAAAGTTTTTTGACCTGGAAAAATCCATGATCCATGTCGTAAAAGCTTCCTCCCAATCCTCTTTATATTTTTCAATGTGATCTTTACCGTCAAAAAGCAACTCCAGTTGATTTGAGCTGAATTTGTATCGATATACACCCGCCATTTCTTCATACAACTCTGTTAACTCTGTTAAATGGTAGGTATTGGTATTTACAATTTTTTCAATGGAAGCATCCATTAGCCCCAAAGGATTATACCTCAGCAAATATATTTCCTTTACACGATTCACTAAAAGGTTTAATAAATCCTTCTTGATTTCATGCTGTGCTTGCTCTAGTAAATAATTTTTATCGAATGGAAAAAATTTGCGCTTCATTCAGGTATTTTGAACAAATATAGGACTAAATTATAAATTTTGAACAAAAATCAGTCAAAAATCTAATGTCTGATGCCACACACCTTACAGAATTTCATCTTATCAGGAGCCCGCTTTCTTGGCTTTCTCTTGTGTCCGAAATACGAAGGATCTGAATACTGTGGCTTCTGCATCTCCTTTTCTTTCTTTCTGGCTTGCCTGGCATTACGTTTCATTCTCTGCTCATACTCAACTATTAACTGGTCGCCAAAAGGATTTTTTTTCTTCTTTTTAAACAATCCAAAAAAAACTCTTTCTTGCTGGCTTGGTGATTGCCCATAGTTTCTATCATTTTGGCCAGGATTCAATGATGAAGGATTCTGACTCTGGTATCCTGATTGATTTACAGGCTTTTTAGCGCAAGAGGCTAAAAGCAATAAACTTATAGTGAAAATGGCAATAATACGTAACATAAAACATTGAACGAATGAGATCACAAATATTGTATTTTATATACTTCAATAAAAAAATATAAACATATATGTAAGGTAATTGTATATTTAAACTAATAATAAAAAACTCAGCTTTTGGAACAACTACAATTTAACATACCATATCAAAAATATAGTTCTTTTGAAACTCTGCCTGTGGCATTTCAAGTATTATGGAGTAAGGCTTTAGAGGCTCGAAAATATTCTCATTCTCCCTATTCAAACTTTACAGTTGGTGCAGCTATTGAACTTGAAAACGGGGAATTTATTACCGGAACCAACCAGGAAAACGCAGCATTTCCAGCAGGATTATGCGCAGAAAGAGTAGCGATGTACCGTGCAGGAATTGAGGCTACAGATAAGAAATTTGTGAGAATTGCCATTTGCGCCAGTAAGGCAGGAGAAGATATAATGCAAAGTGCTCCCCCCTGTGGTGGTTGCCGTCAGGTTATGCTTGAATTTGAAAAAAGGCATCAGCAAAGTTTTGAATTACTTTTTACTGATGCCAATGGAGATTTTATTGTAATTAATAGCCCAACAGATCTGTTTCCTTTCTCTTTTGTTTTTTAAATAGCATTAGGCTTTCGTATTAAGTAATTACCTGAAAACACATCCTCTGATGACCACTCAAACTAGCCCAATGCAATTAAGTTAAGTTTTTTAGATCCCCAGCCAAAGGCTTGGCAGGCTATCCTTACATCCTTCACCGAAGCGAGAAGGAAAAGTGACCTTAACTTAACAGCAATATCTAACTAACCTAGGGGACCTAGCATAAAATGATAACATTTTTGCTATTCATTATTAGGTAAAAAAGGATCTGTGAGATTATTTTCCTTCAGCTCCCTTTATTTCTTTACCGCGTTTTAGGTGCCAGGGTGTACTCAGGGAAATTACCATTCAGTTTTTCGCCTTCTTCACCAGTTGTAACGGCTTCTACCAGATACTTACCTCCAACAAAGCACCCTTTCCATGATTCGCCTATACCACCAAATGATTCTTCCTTATCGCCACGCGACCTGGATTTGTTAATCCCTACTTTGTAGCCTCGCAGCTGACCGGCAATTAGGTTGGCCTCCTCCAAATCATCACAGGCAATTGAGGTTACTAAGCTACCATTGGAAATATTCATTTCGCTAATTAATTCCTCCACTGAGTCTACCAAAACTATACTATCCAAAGGACCAAAAGGCTCATTGTGATATAACTGTGCATTTTTGGGCACATTGAGCAGCGCACTTGGAGGATAATAAGCTGACAAGTCTTGATGCGGAAGGAAGTTCTCAGGGTCAATTTTGCCCCTAAATAAGGAAACAGCACCTTTACCAATTGCGTCATGATACATAGCATCTACCTCCTCCATCTTTTTACTGTTGATCAAAGGTCCAAAATCAATTTTTGGTGGGCCATCCTTATCGTCCTCTACCAGTAAAGGATGTCCATATGTGATCGATTTAAGCATAGGCAAATACATATCTAAAAAATCTGGAAATAATTTCCTATCAACTACAAACCGCACATATGCAGTACAACGTTGCTTGCCGTACTTAAATCCTGACTTCAGCTGTTTTGCCAAATTGCTCCAGTCGGAGTAATTCCAAATACCATAAGTATTTACACCCTCCATCTCCAGCATGTATCGTTTATTTTTATCATATAAACTGGCAACAATATTTCTTCCATTACTTTTACCACCAACGTAAGCTAAGCAATCCACATGATCGTTTTTAACCAAAGCTTCACTTAGTGCTCCTCCTGAACCACTTACCAATGAAATTGGTAATCCATTTCTTTTGGCAAAAGCAAAGCTTATCGTCAATGAAAACAAGCCTCCATCAGAAGGTGATTTTGCAATAGCTACATTTCCGCATAGCATTTGAATTAAACAAGAATGTACTAAAACAGATAAAGGGTAATTCCATGAAGCAATATTGGAAACAACTCCAACTGGCTTTCTGTCGCCTAACATCTGTTCAATATTATCAATGTACCATTGAACTCCGTCCACACACCTCTCAACACTATCCAAAGCCTGATCATAAGGTTTGCCTATTTCCCAAACAAGTATAAATGCAATTAACTCCTTGTGTTCACTTAAATCATCAATGGTTTTCTGAACCATTTCCTTTCTTTCCTTTAAAGATGTGCTTGACCAAATTTCAGTCTGTTTTCCACAGTATTCAACAGCTTTCTTACAAGTTGAGAGGTCTATATTGGGGTAATAACCTAATTGTGTTCCATCCACACAGGAGGTAAAAAGTTTTTGATTACCCGATTGCTTCCATTCTCCTTCCATAAGGTTAAGCACATGCTTTTCATTTTCAAAGGACTCAGGTATAAGTGTTTGCATTTGTTGGAATAGACTTTTCCACTGTGCTTTTTTTAGTATTTTTTTTGCTTTAGGCATTAGTTTAAATTTTCATTTATTTATGATTGTTTTGGTGCTGTAATATCGGATGATAAAACAAAATATGCTCAAATGGATTTCCTTGCTAGAATTTACTCGTGGATTTCCCCCTCATTATTTGTGGCAGATAAAATATGCTGTGCTGCTAAAATCTCCTAAATGTTATATAAAACATAATTTAATGAACCAATTTAGCACTAACTTTTGAGAAAATCCTTCCATTGAATAGTAAATTTTGACCCTTTTTTCCATTCTGATGAAAGTTTTATAGTCGCTCCAATTTTATTGAGCACATCGGCAACAATATATAAGCCCAGTCCTGATCCTTTATTTTTATTCTGCGTCACAAAAAACATATCGAATACTTTCTCCTGATGTTCAGGCCTAATACCAATACCATTATCAGAAACAGAAAGCTGGACCTGTTCTCCAATTTTTTTCAATTCTATTCTAATGAACTGTCGCTCTTTAAGGCTATCATGGTATTTAATTGCATTTGAAATAAGGTTGTTTAATAAAATTAAGAAGCGGGCTTCATCTATCAGCAACCTTTCGATTCCTATATCTTTCTCGAAAAAAATATTTCCTGCACCTTCCATAAACTGGTGATTAAGAATGGATTGCTCAATCACTTCGTTCGGATCAATTTCCTTCAGAGTAAAATCCACCCGTTTATTTCGGGACAAATCGATAATTTCTCTAATAAAACTGTCCTGGCGGTTAAGTACTTCATCCATAATGTCAAGATACTTCATCACCTGGCTCATTTCATATTCTCTTTTGGCTATGTAAATTAATCCTTTTAGTGAGGATATAGGTGCTCTCAAATCGTGAGAGGTGCTGTAGACAAATTTATCTAATTCATGATTAATTAACTTTAGGCTTTTGTTTTGAGAGATCACCTTTTTTAACATAAAGTAAATGACTGTAAGAGTACTACTCAAAATAATGAAGACAATTAAAAAGTTAAAGTAAAACAGGAGGGTCTCTGCTACTCTACCAGCTTCTCTTAAAACAGTGGAGAATTCATCTTGCTTTTCTGTAAGACGATTATTAAGTTCAAATATCTTTTCATTATAATAAGTAATCTCCGCATCCGTAAGCGGCCTACCAGCCGATTTATTATAAACTTCATTGGCAACTGAATCTAATTGATTAATCAGATAGTCGGCTTCCCTCCAGGCTTTATGAGCGCTTTTCATAAAAGATACATCACTAAAGTTCTGAAAGAGCCAAATCAAATTATTCAAATCATCAGGATGATTTTTACCTTGAAGCAAGTGTTGTTTTACTATTTCATTATCGATACCAGCTTCAAGCGCTACACGTGCCAGGCCATCTCCTTGTGGAACAGCAATTGATTCATTGAATAAATCAATGTAAGCAGAGTCGGAATAAAATATATATTGATTTAGATACCTTGCTGCATCCTTCTGTCCTTTAGAATACATTGATTCTCCAAACAAATACGCTCTAATTGAGGCATTAATTTTATGGGTAAGGAAGTTCACTGAAACAAGTACAAAAGAGCTCATTATCATTAGTAAAATAAAGACTATTAACCTGCCTTTAATTCCTTCAAGTATTTTTTTAAGGAATCCCTTCATAGATTATAGGTTACTAACAAAATAGTTTCAGTTGAAAATAAAATAATGCAATCAATATAATTGAAATAAATCAGTAGTCCAAAAATGAAGATAATCACTGAATAGCATTTCTGACCAGAAGCATCCTTCTATTTCCGTCTCATAATGAATAGTCAGACAGCTATTACAATCCCCATGCAGCTCCAACTAGCACATAAAGTGTTAATATTTCATAAAATTGATTACCAACTAATTTTTTAATAGGTATCTAAATTCGCATAAATATTTCCGTTTAAATGAAAGCCTTCTAAATTTGTGCTTATGGAGACCAAAAAATGGATATTAGCAGATGCACCCCCGGAAGCAGTAATTGATACTTTATCCAAAGCAATTAATGTTAATAATGTGCTATCTAAAATTTTAATACAAAGAGGTATTTATGATTTTGATGGCGCCAAAGCATTCTTCCGACCAGAAATCGAAAAATTGCACGACCCTTTTTTAATGAAGGATATGGAAGTTGCCATAAAAAGAATTGGCCAAGCCATCGTAGAAAACGAAGCAATCTTGGTCTATGGGGATTATGATGTGGATGGGACTACTTCTGTTGCCATGATGTACTGCTTTTTGAAGTCCATGTATGACAACGTTGATTATTACATCCCTGATAGATATGCAGAGGGTTATGGAGTATCTAAACAAGGAATTGATTATGCCATAGAAAATAAAATAAGTCTTATTATCAGTTTGGATTGTGGTATAAAGGCAGTTGACAAGATTGCTTACGCCAATGATAATCAAATAGATTTCATCATTTGCGACCATCACTTACCAGGAGAAAAGCTACCGGAAGCTATAGCTGTTTTAGACCCTAAAAGACAGGATTGTAAATATCCCTATAAAGAACTTTCAGGTTGCGGGGTAGGGTTTAAACTGATTCATGCTTACTGTATACAAAATAATATACCAGAGCATAGAGCATTTGAATTTCTTGATTTGCTTTCGGTTAGCATAGCAGCTGATATTGTTCCTGTGACAGGAGAAAACCGAATTCTAGCTTACTATGGCTTAGAGAAAATTAATTTCAATCCAAGACCAGGAATAAAAGCGCTTCTGGATGTGGCCGGACTAGTTGGGAAAATTACTATTTCTAATTTAGTGTTTCAGTTAGGTCCAAGAATTAATGCTGCGGGAAGAATTGACCATGCTCATTTGGCTGTAAAACTTTTAACTTCTATTAATGAGGAAGAAGCAGCCATTATTGCCACACAAATCAGTGATAAAAACAATAGAAGAAAAGATTTCGATCAAGAAATAACGGCTCAGGCTATCAACAAAATTGAAGCAGAAGAAGTTTTAAAACTTGCTAAAACAACAGTGCTTTATCAGGAAGACTGGCACAAAGGAGTAATAGGTATAGTGGCTTCCAGATGTATTGAGCAATATCATAGACCTACTATTATCCTCACAAAATCTAATGGTAAAGCAACAGGTTCTGCAAGATCTGTACATGGATTTGATATCCATCATGCTATTTCCGCCTGCTCAGAATTGTTGACACAATTTGGAGGGCATATGTATGCAGCAGGCCTTACCATGCCGATAGAAAATATTGAAGCATTTGCCAATAAGTTTGAATCTGTAGTTAAGTCAAGTATTACTGAAGATCAACTACAGCCAAAAATACATATTGACACTTACTTAAACCTTGATTTAATAACTGATCGTTTCTATCTGATACTATCCCAAATGGATCCTTTTGGTCCTGAAAATATGCAACCTGTGTTTGGTGCGAAAAATCTAATGCTTTGTGAAACACCTCGAATTTTAAAAGACAAGCACTTAAAAATAACAGTGAAAGATCAAGAAGGGAATCAACAAATACAGGCAATAGGGTTTGGGATGGCCCACTTTAAAGACTTACTGGAGCAAAACGAGAATTTTGAACTGGCATTTACTATTCATGAAAATGAATATAATGGTTTTAAATCTTTACAGCTTTACTTGAAAGATATCCGCTTTCATTAATTATTTTTGTTACTTTGTTTATTCAGGTACGTTTGTTGCTTGTTACAGACTAAAAATAGCAGAGAGTCACATGATATTAAGAGCTGAAAACCTTGTTAAAAAGTATAAAAAACGAACTGTAGTTGATCACATTTCAGTAAGTGTGGAACAAGGCGAAATAGTTGGATTGCTTGGTCCAAATGGAGCCGGGAAAACAACTTCATTTTATATGATAGTTGGACTGGTAAAACCCAATTCAGGAGAAATATTCTTAGATGATCAAAATATCACTGATCTACCCATGTATCAAAGGGCTAAAAGAGGCGTGGGCTATCTGGCTCAGGAAGCTTCAGTTTTTAGATCTTTAACAGTGGAAGAAAACCTGATGGCTGTTTTGGAGATGCGTAAAATCAGCAAAAAAGAAAGAGTAGAAAAGATGGAATCACTCCTGGAGGAATTCAGTTTAACTCACGTCCGAAAAAATAAGGGAATGGTACTTTCAGGAGGAGAACGAAGGCGAACAGAAATTTCACGAGCCCTGGCTATGGATCCAAATTTTGTTTTACTGGATGAACCATTTGCAGGAGTAGACCCTATAGCTGTGGAAGAAATACAAACTATCGTGGGTAAACTGAAAGAAAAAAATATAGGAATATTAATTACTGACCATAATGTGAACGAAACCCTATCCATTACTGATAGAGCCTATCTTATGTTTGAAGGGAAGCTACTGAAGGCTGGTTCTGCTGAAGATTTAGCAAACGATGAGCAGGTGAGACGCGTTTATTTAGGGAAACATTTTGAATTAAAACGAAAATTGTAATTTAATGGAGTTCCTAAATTCAATTATGACTTGGGTGATGAAGAAGAGGATTCACGAAGTGGAACTCTTTATGAAATATCCCCATGAAGTACAAAGCGAATTACTCCATAAACTCATATACCGAGCCAGAAACACAAAATTCGGAAGAGAATATCAATTTGAAGACATTAAAAGATACGATGCCTTCAAAAACCGGGTTCCTCTGCACACCTATGAACAAACCTTCCCCTATATTGATCAACTTTTAAAAGGTGAACAAAACATCTTATGGCCTACTGAAATCAGATGGTTTGCAAAATCTTCAGGAACTACAAATGACAGAAGTAAATTTATTCCTGTATCTGACGAATCACTGGAAGATTGTCATTTCAAAGGTGGCAAAGATTTATTATCCATTTATTTAAATAATAACCCGGACTCAAGATTATTTACAGGCAAAAACCTGAGTATTGGAGGAAGCCAACAGGTAAATCAGTTCGATAATAACTCTAATTCATTTTATGGGGATGTTTCTGCTGTAATCATGAAAAACCTACCTTTTTGGGTTCAGATTATCCGCACACCTAGTCTGGAAATTGCCCTGATGGATGAATGGGAAAACAAAATAGAAGCAATGGCTCAGGCAACAATGAAGGAAGATGTGACCAGTTTATCGGGTGTTCCTACCTGGACTGTTGTACTACTTCAACGCATATTAGAAATTGCGGGAAAAGATGACATTTCAGAAGTTTGGCCAAACCTGGAGCTTTTCATGCATGGTGCTGTATCTTTTGTGCCTTATAAGCCACTTTTTGAAGACCTCATTAAGTCACCCAAAATGAATTATGTTGAGACATACAATGCTTCGGAAGGTTTTTTCGGCATTCAGGATCAATTGAATTCAGATGAAATGCTTCTAATGCTGGATTATGGCATATTTTATGAATTTATTCCCATCGCACATACCGAGGAGGAGCAGCCACAAACCTTACGACTTAGCCAGGTGGCTCTTAATGAAGTATATGAAATGGTCATTACCACAAATGCTGGCTTATGGCGGTATAGAATTGGAGACACAATCAGGTTTACTTCCTTAAATCCCTACAGAGTGAAAATTAGTGGTAGAACCAAGCACTTTATAAATGCTTTTGGAGAGGAATTGATGATAGAAAATGCTGAGAAAGCTATTGCTCAGGTTTGTAATAAAACTGGCGCTACAATAGATAATTTTACAGCAGCTCCAAAACATCTCTCGCACCATAAAAGTGGTGCCCATGAGTGGATTATTGAATTTGGTAAAGCACCCAAAAATATTGAAGCTTTTGCAGATGATTTGGATGCTGCACTGAGAGAAATTAATTCAGATTATGATGCAAAACGTCATAAAGATATTGCGCTTCAAAGATTAATCTTGCATCCGGTACCAAAAGGCACTTTTTATACCTGGATGCGTAAGCGTGGCAGATTAGGCGGTCAGAATAAAGTGCCACGCCTATCAAACAGCAGGGAGTATCTGGAAGATTTGCTTGAGATGGTACCAGAAAAACAGTAGCACCCGGATTTTCTCATCGAAATATTCCGTTAATACTTTTCTATCACAGTCTCGTTAATGCTATCTATTATTCAAGTAGCTACTTCTAAGCCTGGCGTTTTTAAAAAAGATGTTACTATGGAAATTGAAGTTCAACCTACCAAAAAAACCAGTACAGAAACACCAGAACAATGATGACAATCACAGAACCTATATTAAAGGTTTTATCTGTTTTAAATAGGTCTTTCCCAAAAACTATAGCCTTCTCGTGATCTTTCCCTTTGGTTTCAAACCAACTAATAAAGATGATGACTAATGCAGTAATAATCCAGGTGAGCATCATCTGATGCATAAATGGCAGTACTGGAAAAATAGCGCTATCTGACCAATCATTTGGGCCTACTTTAAAGAATAAGGCAATAGGAATAGACAAAACTACACCCCAAATAGCTGCTTTATCAGTAGTTTTTCTCCAAAACAGACCCAACATAAATACAGCTAAGATGCCCGGACTTACAACGCCCGTATATTCTTGTATATATTGAAATACCTGTTCCAAATTTTTAAGTTGTGGTGCAATAGCCACAGCAATTATTAAAGCTATTGTAGCCGTTACCCTTCCCACATTCACCAGATGATTTTCACTTTTTTGAGAACCAAAATAGGGCTTGTAAATATCCATTGTAAAAATTGTTGCAGTAGAGTTTAACATGGAAGCCAGTGAAGATACTATGGCTGCGGCTAATGCAGCGAGCACCAAGCCTTTTAGCCCATTAGGTATAAAAGATTTTATTAGCCAGGGAGCTGCATTGTCGTTGATAATCCCTCCTGCCGCATTAAGGAAGGATGGGTCTGCAGTCTCTGCCGTAACACCGGAAGCACCAGAATTCATCACAAATGCTACAATTCCTGGAATAACAATAATGAAAGGCAATACCAATTTTAAAAATGCAGCTAACATAATACCCTTTTGAGCTTCTTTAAGGCTTTTAGCTGCCAAAGTTCTTTGTATTATATATTGATTGAAACCCCAGTAGTATAAATTAGCAACCCATAGACCACCTACTAATACTGCTATTCCAGGCAAATCCCACCAGGCATCTTTTCCGTTGGGGGTAATCAATTCTCCTTTCTCAAGAATCATGGAAAATTTCTCGGGCACTTGCTCAAACATATAGCTGATACCCCCAAAAAAGCTTCCATCAGGAGCCACATTTTGTAGCGCAAAAACAGTGGTAATGATCCCTCCCATCAGCAGTAAAACTACTTGCAAAACATCTGTCCAGGCTACTGCTGAAAGACCCCCATATAAGGAATAAGCAGCTGCAAAGAGTGCCAAACCAAAAATTGAAAACATAAAAATGCTACCGCTTCCATCACCAATAATGGTATCCAGGGCAATTGCACCTAAATACAATACCGCGGTGAGGTTTACAAAAACAAATAAAGCAATCCAGAATACCGCTAAAATGGTTTTTAAACTTTTACTAAACCGCTTTTCAATAAATTCTGGTATAGTGTACAGTCCTTTCTCAATAAATACAGGAAAGAAGTATTTCCCTACAATGATCAGCGTAATGGCTGCCATCCATTCGTAAGATGCAATGGCTAATCCTATGGCAAATCCAGAGCCCGACATGCCAATAAATTGCTCCGCAGAAATATTGGCTGCAATAAGAGATGCACCCACTGCCCACCATGGTAAAGATTTACCAGCTAAAAAATAATCTTCGGAAGTTTTTCCTTTTTTACGAGAAACCCACAAACCAATTCCTACAATCAGCAATGCATAGGAAATAAAAATTACTGTATCAATAGTAGAAAAGCCCATATTCTCCATTTAAAAATTATTTCAATTAACTAATTTATAATGCGTCTTCTGTAAATCATTTAGCATCTTCGCTGCTGTTTCAGCGGTGATATCCCTTTGTGGGTTAGCAAACATTTCATAGCCAACCATAAATTTCTTAACCGTTGCCGACCTTAAAAGTGGCGGATAAAAAGAATAATGGAAATGCCATCCTTTATAATTTTTACCATCTGTTGGCGCTTGCTGCATCCCTGCAGAGTAAGGGAATGACGTTTCAAATAAATTGTCGTAACGGACTGTTACCTCCTTTAGAATACCAGCAAAAGCCTCCTCTTCTTCTTTTTGCATTTCTGCAATAGAGGTAAAATGTCGTCTGGAGATAATCATCACTTCAAATGGCCATACGGCCCAAAAAGGTACCAGAGCCACAAAATGAGCATTTGTACAAACTATTCTCTTATTTTCTTCTAATTCCTGCTTCAGATAAACACCCAGCAAACTATTATTATGTTTCTGAAAATAACTAATTTGAGTGGTTGTTCTTTTTTGTATTTCAATAGGGGTAGTACTTTGTGCCCAAATTTGACCGTGCGGGTGTGGATTGCTACACCCCATTGTTGCTCCCTTATTTTCGAATATTTGCACATTACTGATTTTAGGATGAGCTGCCAACTCTTTGTACTGTGTCTTCCATGTGCCTACCACCTTTATAAGATCGACTTCATCCATTTCAGCCAAAGTTAAAGAGTGATCAGGTGAAAAACAGATCACCTTGCAAATGCCACTTTCAGATTCAGCTTTTAAAAGACCTAAATGATAGCTTTCGGATTCCGTATCAGGCAATAACGCAGCAAAATCATTATTAAACACATAGGTGTTTGAGTAAGAAGGATTTACCTCTCCACCATTTCTCGTATTGCCCGGGCATAAATAGCATTTTTCATCGTATGTTAGCTTTTCAACATTGGAAGGAGCCTCTTGCTTACCTTGCCATGGTCTTTTGTTCCGATGTGGCGAAACCAAAACCCATTCATTTGTTAAAATATTTAGCCTTCTGTGTGGTTTATCATCTAACATAGCAAATCAAATATTTTTCGTAGAAATCGTTTGCACCCCTGATTCGATTTTGAGATCATAAATACTCAATTCCAATCCTGCTTTATCCTTGTATTTGTCTTTATAGGCTTTTGCAATATTAATTTTAAACTGCTCAGCGTACTCATTTTCAACAATGTTCAAAGTACACCCACCAAAACCACCTCCCATCATCCTGCTGCCTTTCACTTCAGTCAACGACTTAGTGAAATCGACCATAAAATCTATTTCATCACAGGTGATCTCATATTGGTATCGCATAGCATCGTGTGCCTCATACAACAAGCGACCCAACTCTTGCACCTCTTGTACTTTCAAAGCATTACAAAACTTCAAAACGCGATCGTTTTCCTGGGTAATATAAGCACATCTTTTATAAACTACTTCATTGAGTAAGTGCTTATTCTTTTCTAAGAAATTAAAGGAGACATCTCTTAAGCTTTTAATGGAGGAATCAATTTTACTAAGTATAGCAACCCCCTCCTCACATTGCTGCCTCCTCTCATTGTAAGCTGTAGAGGCAAGTTGATGGGTTACGTTTGAATTACAGATGATTAATTGATATCCAACAGGTTGATAAGGAACATATTCAACCTCTAAAGATCTACAATCCAGTAGCATTACATGCTCGCTTTTGCTCATTAAGCTTGCTGTTTGATCCATAATACCACATTGAGTGCCCACATAAGTATGCTCAGCCTTTTGAGCAATGGCAGCCATTTCTTTATGCGAAAAATTAAGTTCGAATAATTCGTTAAATATGTGACAAATACCACACTCAAGGGCGGCAGATGAAGATAAGCCTGCACCTTGCGGAATATTACCGCCAAATGTTATTTGAAGGTTGGGAAGTTGTCCCTTTAAATGAGTCACTTCAGCAATTACACCTAGCACGTAATTTTGCCATGCCCCATCCGGCAGTGGTGTTATATTTTCTGTAGAAAATGTATACTCTTCCTGTAAATCATGTGCAAAGACTGTGTTTGGCTCCCCTGCTTTAGCCCTTGAAACTGCAAAATAAATGGCTTTATCAATTGCAGCAGGTAACACAAATCCTAAATTGTAATCCGTATGCTCTCCTATCAAATTAATCCTTCCTGGCGCACGTACTAGTATATCAGGAGACTCATTAAAGCGCTGCTGGTGAGCCTGCTTAATAAGGGAAATATAATTGTTAGAATTCTCTATTTTCAAACTTGCCACTCTATTAAACATTTTTGTAAACGTAAATTTAACGCTTATGATTTATGAAACAAATAAAGCTTACTATATTTACGTATCAAAAATAAACTTATGAAGCAATCGAGCATTAATACTTTAACCTACGAGGGAGCAGACCCTATTTTGGTAGCAGTAGACTGCATTATATTTGGTTTTATAGATTATCGAATAAAACTTTTAGTTTTTGAAAGAGAGGTAGAACCTTTATCCGGTCAATGGTCTTTACCTGGTAGTTTTGTAAAAAAAGATGAACATATCTCTGCTGCAGCCAGAAGAATTTTGCTTGAACTGAGTAATTTAGATAATATTTTTATGGAGCAACTTTACTCATTTGGTGATGTGGAAAGAGACAGCGGAGATCGTGTGATTTCGGTAGCTTACTGGAGCTTAATTAAGCCTGAAGAAGGCTTGTCAGGAAATGAAATAAAAGTACATGGACATGTGACTCGCTGGATGGATATTGACCCCGTGCCTACATTGGTATTGGATCACAGTGAAATGGTTAAATTGGCTCTTAAAAAATTAAAGGAGCGCACCAAATTCAAACCTATTGGTCTCGAGTTACTTCCACAAGAATTCACTCTTCCGCAGTTACTAAAAGTGTACGAAGTTATTCATCAAAAGTCACTTGATGACAGAAATTTTCGAAAAAAAATACTTAAAAGTAAGCTTTTAATCAGGCTGGACAAGAAAGACAAAAGCACCTCAAGAAAAGGGGCATATTTGTATAAATTCGATTATAAGAAATATAGGCAGTTAGAGGAAGACGGGTATTTACTTGAAATTTAAACTTTGGTTAGCATCTAAAATAAAATACCCTCCCCCGGGAATTGCAATTGTTTGCACATTCTCTCACATAATACTATTAAGCACATAAACCACCAGACTTATTGCTCCTAATGCAAGGAATGAAAAAATTTCGCCTTTTAAAGTACTTGTTGGTTTCATAATTGTAGGATTTAGAAATTAAACTTAAGCAATCTAACTATTAAAAAACAAAGAAGTTTGGTATTTTTCCAATAATTTTAAAAGATCCTATAATTTCAATACATACAACCTACTATCCCTTTCCTTCAAAATCTAATTCTTTTAGCTCTTCTCCGAATCTGGCCTGCACCATTTCATATAGGTGCCGCTCCTTTGTTCTAACAAGTGTATCAAGACAATACCCTAATTCACTCATTTTCGCTTCAGAAAGTTGATAGCCGTCATTTACCGCTTTACATAATTGCAGTATTTCATCCTCCAGCACCTGAATATGTTCAATTAACCCTTCATCTGGAAAACTCCATTTAATAAGCGCAGGATAAAATATCTTTCTATGTTTAGTAAAGTTAGGGAGTATTGTTTCCTCAAATCTACTGATGATAAACTGTAGTTTACCTTCGGAAGTAACAGGCATTCCTTTGTAATCGGGAACGTCTGTTTTGAGTACCTGCGCCAATACTAAGATTTGATGGTGTTGTTTACTAAAGGGAATTAAGGAAGGATGCCTTCTCATTTGCAATAATGGATTTAAACTTAAAAGGCCCATCTGAGAAATTTAATTTTCAAATGGGCCTTTCGTTATTTTTTACTAAAAACTTATGAGGCCCATTTAATGGTGCAGCCAATTGCTTTAGTTTTATCTATAGGTACTTTCTTTCCTTCTAAAAGTGCATTTACTGCATCCTCAACATATTTCTTATCAGCGTCTGCAGCACTTTTGGTATTGTTATCTATAGCACCAATATAATGGACAGTTCTGTCTGCATCTAAAACATACACATGCGGAGTATTAGTGGCTCCATATGTTTTGGTAATTTCCTGCGTGTCATCATAAACATAGGCAAAATTAAAACTCTTTTCTTTCGCTCTTTCTTTCATTTTACTAAATGAATCTTTTGGTGACTTTTTATCATCATTAGGATTAATTGCAATCACAGGAAAGCCTTTATCTGCATATTTATTCTGCAATTCGATTATTCTATCTTCATAGGCAATCGAATACGGACAACTATTACAGGTAAAAATCACAATATAGCCTTTAGCGTCCTCATAATTCTTCAATGAAACCATTTTACCATCTACATTCTTCAAATTGAAGTCAATAGCCTTATCTCCTACTTCATAACCACTTTCATCATTTTTGAAAGCCAGCGATAAAAGCACTGCAAATCCAAATATTAGTAACCTTTTCATCTTATATATTAGTTTATTTTTTCTTTTCAATTAACTTCTCCAATTCTCCTTCATGAAATTCCATTTCATAAAATTCCTTTCCAGATGCGTTTACAATTAAAGTACCAGGAATAGCCCCAGACCAATCAGGCGATACTTTGTCAATCCATGAATTGTAATCAATATCATTAATCAAATACATTTCGGAATTATTTAGTCCTTTCTTTTTTGAAAACGAATTTACCTTTGATTCATTTTCGGCGAAATCCAGACTTATAAATATGAACTGAACATTTGGAAAGTTTTTTTGAGCCTCCACAAAGTACGGCAGCTCTTTAATGCAAGGTTTACACCAGGTGGCCCAGAAATTAATGACTTTTAATTTTTCCGAATCTGGTTTTATTAATTCTTCAAGTTCTGGCACTTCAATGATTTTCACCGAGGTCTTCTGTCCAAAAAGATTCAGATTTAAACTGAATGAAAACATCGAAATCAGAACTAATACTTTATGACTAGTTTTTAGCATAGGTCAATAACGATTTAACTACTCATTGTGTTTCAGAAACTTAAGCAGGTATTTATTGCACCAAATCTACGAGTTCTTCTCTCGGAATTTTAAAAAGATTAATTCTTTCCTTCACTCCTCCTAAAACTGTTTTGGCTAGCACCACTAAACCTTGATCTTCTGTGCTAATTATCTTTATTACTTCTATGGGATCATTTCCTCCTTCGTAATCAATGGCATCAATTTCACCACCATTAACATTGTAAAAAGTAAGTTTAATCCTGCCATCTTCAGTTGTAAATGCACTTAATAAATATGGAGAAATGGTTAAGGTGATTAAGTTAGAAATAGCATTTAGATTAACTTGTCTATCTGGCTGTACTTCTCCAATTAAATCGTTGATGCTTGAGATGCCTATGTTGGATATAGGCACTTGATTACTAAAAAAACCATCATTTCCGATGGTATAATTAAAAGCACCTGTGCCATCAGTGAAAGCTTCAAACGAATTAATGCCTGACTGCAAATCAGCTACTATTCTTCCTGTTTCAATACCCAGATCATCAGTGAAAGTTAATGCAAAACCATCTTCTCTTAAGGTATTGAAATAGAGAGTTGAACCATTATTGTAGGCTCCAACAAAAAATTGGGGATTATTTGTTGACAAGTAATTATCTAAGATTGCATTGGCATCCTGTTGTTCATCAAATGCCCTTGCCCACTCCATAGCAAATCCATTCTGTATTTTACTAAAAACTGCTCCTATGGTATCATTATTAGTCAGCAGTAAATAATTATCAGGATTTAAATAACCAAAAGCCAGAGGCCTTCTATAGCTAGTGTATGTTCTAATTGGTTCTACAGTCTGCTCTAAATCTTTCACTTCTACCAAAACTGCAGTAGCATCCTGGAGAGATGAAGCAACAAAATAGTAATTTAGCTGATCATTCTCATTATTTCTGTTTTGAATGATGTCTCCTACCGGATTTACAAAGGCAGTGGACATAGTACGACTCCACACAAATTCACCCCTCCCACTAACTTTTAGCACGAAAACCTGATTGCTATTAGAGCTCGCTAACACTAAATAACCGCCATCCTGGGTTTGAATAACATCAATGGGAGTATAATCCATCCCATCGGTAGGCTCATCAAAAATACTATTGAACTTTTCATCAGGTCTAAATGCTTCAGTTTCCTTTTGGCAAGAAGATAATAGAAAAACAAAGGCTATGATTACACAAATTCTCATATTTCAATCGGGATAAATTCTCTTCTACTCAAGTACTTCAATGGCACCAATACACCTATTACAAACTCTACTGATTGAAAGCTTTTATCGTCATAAACATCATATGCATTATTAATCAAATTTTCATTTGCAAATCTTCTGTCAGTATCAGTAACATTTGAAAAGCCCTGCCTGAAATTTGCCTCTGCAGTTAAGTAAATATTCCCTAACCTGAACCGAGCACCAACTCCTCCAAAAACACCAGCAGTCACCGGACTCAAAAGCTCACTTACCTGCTCATTAAATGAAATATCAGGAATTTTTATGCCATTCTGATTAATGGTTTTTTGCACCGATTTATTTGCGTCCATTAAAAAACTGAAATTTAGTCCAACTTGCACAAAAGGGACAATTCCAGGTACTTTCGGCTTCCTGTCTGACCTATTCATAAATCTACTGATACGAGGCCTGATCATATATCTAAAAAAAACAGGCACATCAAAATACTGAAAGCTATTTTGATGCTCAAAATTCACACTGTTTAGGTCTCCGGGCAATTCCTGATTATACCTAAACTGAATTTGGTTGATGGATAAGTTTGTGCCTAAAACAAATCTTTGATCAAACTGAAACAGAAATGTTAATCCATAAATAGTTCCAATATTACCTGTGGAAAGATATTCCTTTTCATAAAGGCTTTCATCAAATTCATTAATTGGTTTGATTATACTAAATCTGTTTATAGGATCCACCAAGGAATAGTTTGCACCTCCCCTTACTCCAATGTACCATTGAGTTTGTTTAAATGGGTTTTTATTCAACTTATCAAAAGTGGATTGCGCATACAATCCTCCTGTAATAAGCACAAAAAATAAGCTTAAAAGTATTCTAAACATTGGTTATTCATTCATACACGGGATAAATATCTTACTTTTTAAAATGCTTTCAAAATTTATGAACTTATACTGCAACTTCATTCAGTGGTTCTTTTTAGTATCTTTGCAGATATTATCAATTTATGTCAGAAAAAGAAGAATATAGCGAGCAAGAAGAAGACACCCTTTTTGAGCATTATCATATTAAAGTAGACGCCAAGCAAGACCTTTTAAGAATAGATAAATTTTTAATGGACAGACTGCCTAATGTTACCAGAAACAAAGTGCAACAAGCTATAAAAGATGGTTTTGTAAAGGTAAATCAGGCTACAATCAAGCCTAACTATAAGATACACCCTAAAGATGACATCAGAATTGCCCTCCCGGAGCCTCCGAGAGATACTGATGTTAAACCTGAGAATATCCCTTTAAACATCTTGTATGAAGACGATCAGTTGCTAATAGTGAACAAAGAAGCGGGCATGGTGGTGCATCCGGCACATCAAAACTGGAGTGGCACCTTAGTAAATGCTCTTACCTATCACTTCCAGCAATTACCTGAAATGAAAGGAAATGAGGGCCGACCAGGGCTGGTACACAGAATTGATAAAGATACCTCTGGTTTACTGGTGATTGCTAAAACAGAAACAGCAATGACACATCTTGCCAGGCAATTTTTTGACCATAGCATTGAAAGAACATATTTTGCACTTATTTGGGGGGAACCCAAAGAACCTGAAGGTACAATTGATGTTCATTTGGGAAGAAGTTTAAAAGACAGGCGCGTAACAGACGCTTTTCCTGAGGGTGATTTTGGAAGACATGCTGTTACTCACTATAAGGTATTAAAAACGCTGCGTTATGTTACGTTGATTCAATGCAATTTAGAAACAGGACGCACCCATCAAATCAGAGCTCACATGAAGCATCTGGGGCATCCATTGTTCAATGATGCAACCTATGGAGGAGATAAGATACTAAAAGGCACTAAGTTCTCGAAATATAAATCCTTTGTAGATAATTGCTTTAAGATATTACCTCGCCAGGCTTTGCATGCCAAATCTTTAGGTTTTATCCATCCCACCACTAAAAAACATGTGCAATTTGAATCAGAATTGCCTGAGGATTTTATCCAGTTAATTGAAAAATGGGAAAACTATATTCAGTTTAATTAATATTAGTTTCTGAGCTTTATGAGGTGGGCTAACGCTGTTTAAATGGATTGAAATTCACTCTGAAATGAAGTATAGGAGGAAAATAAAAATTTACAAATTTTCTTCAAATACCTTATCAACTTTTAATCTATTCTTAACCGGATTAGCATACATAGCTAAAAGTGGATCTTTAAGTACTTTAAAATCACCAGAAAAAGTTTCAACCTGCTTTTTTAAGTATCCTTCAAATTTCTCCACGTCCTCTTTAGTGTAATGATCTGAAAATCTTTCTTCGATGAGCCAGTCGTATGCGATCAAATTGGTAGGCCAAAGCTTATAATTTTTGTGGATACGTTCATCAATTAAATCGGCAAGCGCCTGCATTTGATCATTCTTATTCTTAATTGTTTTGATTTCCCTGAGCTTTTCATCTACAATTTTCCCAATAGATAAATGAACTCTGCCTTTAATCCCTGTTATTCCCGCAATCATGCTTTTTAAGTCATCTTCAGGAGTTTTGACAAGTGGTGTGCCCTCTAACTTTTGCTGAATTTCTCTGGCTTTCAACACATCGCAAGGATCATATTCGTAGGAAATTGCCATAGGAGCTATCCTTAAAGGTGCATAATTTTCATAGAAATCATCACCTCCATTTAACCCTATCATTTTTAACAAGCCCTGCTGCGTTTGATCATCGCCATCCTTAGTTCTTCCTTCACGTTGAGCAATCCAGATAGAGGTTTGTTGTTGAAGGATTGTGTGTCTGATGTAGGCAGATAATACCAAAGAGTACGAATACATTTCCCTGGGAGCTACATTTCTGTTTACTATGAAATTTTTGTTTAGCTTGGCAAAATCTGTCACCCAGTCGTTTACCAATAAGTTGTTACCAATAGCTACCTCAGTGGTATTTAATTGATGTTCAAATAGCAAAACATTCAAAATGGCTGAATCTAGTACAATATCTCTATGATTTGATATAAAAAGATATGACTTATCATCACTTAACCTCTCAAAACCTTCATGAGTGATACCTTCTGAGCTACTATCTAAAACTCTTCTGGCAGTAGGGTACATCATTACTGACTGAAACTCCTTGATTGATTGAATAGAAGAAAGCTTTTGCTGTAACTCCTCCAGTGAACTGTCAGGGAATAGCTTTTTGGTTATCTCCTTAAAAAAAGGATGACTAATAAATCTTTGTATGGCAGATGGCACCTCGGAATCCTTGTAGGGTCTAATATCTTCAAATGCTTCTGAATGCGTCATAGTAAAAAAGTATAATCACGAAATAAGTCATTTTTAAGCTAAAAATTGCCATCTGTACATAAAAATAGTACGAATAATTTAATTACCAATTTCTCACAATAAAATCAGGTAATACTTAAAATTCAATTAAACATAACAATATATTAACATAGTCACCAGTGAAAACTGTTACATTCGCAGTATAAATACAACTAAAATGTTAAAAGCAAGCCCTACATTTCATAAAGGAGTAAATTTCGTTCAAATTTCATCACTACCTTTAGAACAGCAAATTCGCTTTCAGGATTGGGTTCCTCATAATTGTATTTTAAAGATGGTAATTAATAATATCACTATGGAGGATTGTGTAGACTATCAGGATTATACCTATTGGTATGATTTTAAATATTCTCAAAACAGCTCAAGCTTGGTTTACAGCATTTAGTAAGAAAATTTATTTCCCGTACCTTTGTGGCAAATTGACTGCCATGGATTTAAGTAGCGAGTTCACAATTCTTTCGCGTAAATTACTACCTGAAACCAAAATTTCAGATGTAGCGTTCGATAAATGTACTTTTATAGAAACGCTATCGCCCTTTATAGCACACTTACTCAATCAGGATTTCCAAAAATTAGTACAGATTATATACCGCATTGATGTGGCGGAAAAAGAATTTGCCTTAACTTTGGTCCCCAATGCTGATAAAGATATTGCAGAAGCCTTATCAGAATTGATTTATGAAAGGCTGATTGTAAAAGCCAAATATAGAGCAAAGTACAAGATGGAAAAAAATGCTTAAAATTGCAGTTGATTTTGATGGCACAATTGTAGAAGATAAATATCCCGGAATAGGTAAACCAAACCTTTTTGCAGTTGAAACGCTTTTAGCTTTACAAAAAAACAGGCATCAGCTAATTCTATGGTCAGTAAGGGAAGGAGAAAGTCTAAAAAAGGCTGTAGAATTTTGCTCTAAATGCGGCATTGAGTTTTATGCTGTAAATAAAAATTATCCGGAGGAAATCCTTGAATCTGGACAAAGCAGAAAGCTGAACGCAGATATTTTTATTGATGACAGAAACGTTGGTGGCTTTTTAGGGTGGAGCAAAATTTGGGAAATATTGGGGGACAATCAGATTGAATTTATAATTCCTAAAAAAAGTTTTTGGGAGAAATTAAAAGATTTATTTAGATGATTCATATAAAAACAAGGGAAGACATTGAATTAATGAGAGAAAGTGCGCTCTTGGTTTCCAAAACGTTGGGCTTGATGGCTGAACTATTAGAACCAGGTGTTACGACCCTTGAACTTGATCAAAAAGCGGAAGAATATATAAGGGATAATGGTGGAGTGCCTGGATTCTTGGGGTTATATGATTTCCCAAATACACTATGCATGAGCCCAAACGAGCAGGTAGTTCATGGTTATCCGTCTAAAACACCATTAAAAGATGGTGATATTATTTCCATTGATTGTGGAGTTAAAATGAATGGGTTTTATGGTGATCATGCCTATACTTTTGCGGTGGGTGAGGTAACTGAAGAAGTAAAAAAACTTCTTAAAGTAACAAAAGAATCTTTGTATCTGGGAATTGAGCAATGCAAAGCAGGAAATAGAATAGGTGATATTGGTTTTGCCATCCAGGATCATGCAGAAAAAAATGGCTATGGAGTTGTCAGGGAATTAGTAGGGCATGGTTTAGGAAAGGAAATGCACGAATCACCAGAAGTTCCTAATTTTGGGAGAAGAGGTAGAGGAGCTAAATTGAAAGAAGGTATGGTATTAGCCATTGAACCAATGATTAATATGGGCACCAGAGCCATTAGACAATTGGCTGATGGTTGGTCTATTGTTACGTCAGACGGAAAATACTCTGCGCATTTTGAGCACGATGTAGCCATTGTTGATGGTGAGCCCGACATCCTTTCTACTTTCGATTATGTAGAGGAGGCGTTGAACAAAAAAGGAGCCTTAATTTAATCATCCCATAATCCGGATGGCACTATCTCTAACACATGACCTTCCGGATCTTCAAAATAAGCGGAAAGTTTTCCGTTTGGCCATTTATGTTCATAGGTAATTTCTATTCCTTTTTGACCTAATTCAACTTTTGCCGCTTCATAACTTGCTGCTTCTACTTCAAAAGCTATATGTTGCATACCAACGGCAAAATGAGCAGGAGGCACCTCCTGATCTTTGCTATGTTCTGGATTAAAACATAATAAAACTGAAGTGCCACTCTTGAAAAATATCAGCTTATCAGGCACATGGGTAATTATAGGGAGTCCCAGCAAACCATGGTAAAAAGATTTAGCTCCTTCTAAATCTTTAATGTACAAACAAGTCTCTTTTATCTGATTAATCTGCATACTGTTGATTCATTAAATCTTATTTAACTAACGAGGCAAAAACAGTATAGATTACTCACCTTAATATTGAACGCATTATTTCTTTTTGAACACTCTAGCTAGCCATCTTGGTAATACAAGTGCTCCAAGAAATAGGTAAGGATAATAAGTCATAAGTCGCCAGAAAATGTTACTAATAAAAGTAACGGAACCCAGGTCCTCTCGGAAAAATTGCGTGAAGATGAATTCTGCAGTACCACTGCTACCAGGCGTAGGCGAAATTAACATCGTGATCCAAATAATAACTTGCCTTGCAAAAATCGTTATATGCTGGGCGAAATCCTGATTGGTAAAGGCTTCAATTACGCAATTGAGCATTGCATACCTGGCAGTCCAGATGAAAAAGGTGGAAACTGTAATTTTTACCCAGTATCTGTAATTCTTACCTCTTAGTTCTTTGGAGGCCAGCATAATTTCATCCCCTTGCTCATAAGCTCCGGCACGCCATTTCCTTAACCATTTTATAGAAGTAATCTTTAATAAAACCCATTTAAACCATCTTGGGTTAATTAATACAGCAAATGCCATCACTAAAGTGTAAAGAGCAATTAAGGAATAACTTACTATAAACAATGTAGGTAAACTCTTTCCTAATGGGCTTTCAATCATTGAGTTTTGCGGAAAAACATCACCTCTTGCGATTAAAAAAATCAACGGTGCCATCACCACAAAGTATAAATTATCGAAAATGGCTGTAACCATTGTATAGGCTAATGCCTTGCCTAACTTCAATCCCTCTTTCATCAAAATAAACACTGCAACGGCCGTACCTCCTACTACCGATGGTGTTACTGCTGAAGCAAATTCCCATAGGATAATAACATAAATACTACTCTTCCAGGAGAGTTTTTCACCCGTAATGGTTCTAATTCGATATACGTAACCAACATCGCGGGCAAACAATAGTAAAAAAGCAAGGCTGACGGGAACAACTTCAGCTGTAAATATGAGGGACAAGTTGTTAAGAGTAACTGTGTCATCCTGGTAAAATAGAAAAGCTACGATTCCTACACCTAAGAGCACAGGAATCCATATTTTATTAGGATTTAATGTTTTAAAAACCTTTTCCTTATCAATCTTCATTCAGCAACCTTTTCAAGTCTTTCCAACCAAAAATTATTAAATCCTTCTCCTAGTGTTATAGTAATAATTTCATTTTGCAAAAGCTCTAAAATAGCCAGAAAATTGAAAATAACCGCTATTTTGTTGGGATCTGTCTCTATTAATTCTACAAATGAAAGTTTGTGTGATATTGTCAATTTCTCGGTAATGAAATCTTTCTGACCTGTAATTGTATAAGGATACTGAACAACTTTATGCCTCGGCTTATTTTTTTCCAGTTCATACTTTGCCATCACCTCACGATATACCTTTAGCAATTTGTATAAATCAACATTTTGTAATTCTGCCTCAACATTGATAGTCTCAGAGAGCATTTTAACTTCTTTCTTTACATTGCCTCTTTTTTCTTTTTCAAGCATTCCCGACTCCATCGCAGACAGCTCTTGCAGTACAGATTTATATTTTTTGTACTCAAGTAGGTGGCGCACCAATTCCTCTCTCGGATCAATTTCATTACCCTCTTCATCTAT
The DNA here is from genome assembly GCA_963803685.1 of uncultured Cytophagales bacterium. Classification (GTDB taxonomy): domain Bacteria; phylum Bacteroidota; class Bacteroidia; order Cytophagales; family Cyclobacteriaceae; genus Marivirga. Next base: position 2,175,832 of record CAWDNW010000001.1, on the reverse strand, counting down.
TTGAGGGCGTGGTAATAATAGTTTCGCTTTAATACGCATTAATGTGGCCGCAACTAAAATAAATTCACTCGCTACTTCTATGTTTAAATTCTCCAGATGTTTTAAATAATCCAAAAAATCATTGGTGATTTTAGATATAGGAATATCATAAATGTCCAATTCATCTCTTTCGATAAAAAATAGTAACAAATCGAAAGGGCCCTCAAAAAGTGGTAGTTTAATTTCGAAACTCAAAACTGTGGATTTATATGCACGTATTAATTCAAAGATAGATTATTTCTAAAATATTGCATTAAGAGAAATTGATTTTATTAATATTTTGTACTAATACGATAAAAAATTCAGTACTTTGTAGTTTGAAAACAATTAGGGTTTTGGATTTGTTTCCAACTCTAATTTATATATGAAGAATAATATGCTCATTCAACCTGGAGAACTTTTAGCTAAAATAGATAGTCCGGCAGATTTAAAGAAATTACATCAATCGGAATTGGTGCAATTCAGTCAGGAATTAAGGCAGTTTATTATAGATAATGTTTCAATTTACGGTGGTCATTTTGGCGCCAATTTAGGTGTAGTGGAATTAACTACCGCTCTGCATTATGTTTTCAATACACCAGAAGATCAATTAATTTGGGATGTAGGTCATCAGGCATACGGACATAAAATTATTACTGGGAGAAAGGATCTTTTCCACACTAATAGAGTATATAAAGGGATTTCAGGGTTTCCGAAAAGAAAAGAAAGTGATTACGATGCCTTCGGGGTAGGTCATTCATCTACTTCAATATCTGCCGCATTAGGTATGGCAATGGCTTCCAACATAAAAGGTGAGCATAAAAAGCAGCATATTGCAGTAATTGGAGATGGTGCTATGACCGGCGGAATGGCTTTTGAAGGAATGAATCATGCTGGAGCTTCAGATGCTAACATGATTATTATTTTGAATGATAATTGCATGTCCATTGACCCCAATGTGGGCGCATTAAAAGAATATTTAACTGACATTACCACTTCTCATACTTACAATAAGATGAGAGATGATGTGTGGAAACTGTTGGGAAAAGTGAGTGGCTTTGGCACAAGTGCCCAGGAAGTAGTTGGGAAATTAGAAAACAGCATCAAGTCGTTTTTATTGAAGCAAAGTAATTTATTTGAATCATTGAATTTAAGGTACTTTGGACCAGTAGATGGGCATGACGTAAATCATCTGGTGCACGTACTAAAAGACTTAAAAGACATACCCGGGCCTAAAGTTTTACATTGTATTACCACTAAAGGGAAAGGATTTGCTCCGGCAGAAAAAGACCAAACGAAGTGGCACGCACCTGGTAAATTTGACAAAATCACTGGTGAAATTCAGAAAAAACCTGATTTAAAGCCTCAAGCTCCTAAATATCAAGATGTTTTTGGACACACATTGGTTGAGTTAGCGGAAAAAAATGAGAAGATTGTGGGTGTTACACCCGCTATGCCTTCAGGTTCATCACTAAATATTATGATGAAAGCAATGCCTGACAGAGCTTTTGATGTGGGTATTGCTGAGCAACATGCGGTGACATTTTCAGCAGGTTTAGCAACACAAGGTCTAATTCCGTTCTGTAATATATATTCTACATTTATGCAGAGAGGATATGATCAGGTAATACACGATGTATGTATTCAGGATTTACCTGTTAATTTCTGTCTTGACAGAGCTGGTTTTGCCGGGGCTGATGGACCTACACACCATGGTAATTATGATATAGCATTTATGAGGTGCATACCTAATATGATTGTGGCAGCTCCAATGAATGAAAGTGAGCTTAGAAACCTGTTATATACTTCTCAACTGCCAAGAGAAGGGAAAGCTTTTACTATCAGATATCCTAGAGGTAAAGGCGTGATGCCTAACTGGAAAACACCAATGGAAGCAATAGAAATTGGTAAAGGAAGACAAGTGAAAGAAGGGCAAAACATAGCAATCCTCACCATTGGCCATGTGGGTAATTTCGCTATGGAAGCGGCTGAAAAACTGGAAGAGGAAGGAGTCTCTACTGCAGTATTTGATATGCGATTTGTAAAACCTTTGGATGAGGAACTTCTTCATCATATTTTCAGCAATTTCAGAAAGGTAATAACGGTAGAGGATGCTTGCTTAATGGGAGGATTTGGCAGTGCTGTACTTGAATTTATGGCAGAAAATGAATATTCTTCGAAAGTAAAACGTTTAGGTATACCTGACAAAATTATAGAACATGGCGAACAATATGAATTATTTGCTGAATGTCAGTACGATGCTAACGGAATATTCATCAATGCTTTGCAAATGGTAGAAACTTCATTATCAACGAAAGCATGAGCATCCATTATGAAGAGTCAGGTAAAGGCTATCCGGTAATTTTTCTTCACGGTTATGCTGAGTCGCATAAAATTTGGAATAACTATAGAAATAAATTATCAGTAAAGTACAGAGTTTTTACTCCTGATTTACCTGGTTTTGGAGCTAGCCAAGCTCTTCCTTTTGAACATTCCATTGATATGGTAGCCAACTCAATCTATGATTGGTTGAAAAAAAAGAATATTTCTGAATGCATTATTATTGGCCACTCACTAGGTGGGTATGTGACCCTAGAAATTGCCAAAAAGTTTCCAAATATAATATCAGGAATTGGACTAGTACATTCATCTGCGCTGGCTGATACTCCGGAAAAGCAATTGGGCAGAGAAAAAAGCATTGAGTTTATTCAGAAACATGGTGTAGATAAATTTATCGAAAGTTTTGTTCCTATGTTGTTTCATGAAGACAATAGAAATCAAAATTCAGAAGCTATTACTATGCTTATTGAAGAAGGTAGCAAAGTTTCGGAGAAAATAATGACAGACTATATGTTGGCTATGCGTGACAGAAATCATAGTCTTGATTTACTGGAGGAATTTGAGAAACCTTTCTTATTTATTTTTGGAGAACAGGACAGCAGTGTACCATTAGCTAAAAGTAAGGAGCAAATTAAGTATATAAAGCAGCCCTATTTAAAGAGTCTTCCTCAAACAGGACATATGGGGATGTTTGAGAAAGAAGAAGAGGTGTATAAAACGATAGAGAAGTTTATTGAAGTTGCCTTAAAGTAAGGATATAGCATTTAATCCCCTGCGACCTTAATATTCACTATTGAACAAAGAAAACATCAAACCAATCTCATTTACTCCTTAGCCAAAGCCTGTTCCCAATCCCAGGCAGATTTTAACATCTCATCTAGAGTCTTTTCTGTTTTCCAACCTAGTACTTCATTAGCTTTGCTGGTATCGGCATAAACAGCTTCTACATCTCCGGGTCGCCTATCAACCAGTTCGTAAGGCACATCTTTTCCAGTTACTTTCATAAAGCTTTTAACCATTTCCAGAACAGAATATCCATTACCGGAACCAATATTAAACACTTCGAAATCAGGAGTTTCCTCTTTAGAATCCATTGCTCGTTCTAAAGCATTTATATGTGCTGAGGCTACATCACTCACATGAATATAATCTCTTACGCAAGTACCATCTTTTGTATTCCAGTCCTTTCCAAATATTCGTAATTTTGCTCTTTTACCAAGAGCCGTTTCAGTAATATAAGGCACTAAATGATGAGGTGCACCCTTCTGAAATTCCCCAATTAGCGTTGATTTATGCGCCCCAATGGGATTGAAATAACGTAAGGAAACCACCTTGATATTGTTGGATAATGAAGCGTCCTTTAAAATGTCTTCGCAAATTTTCTTCGTATTTCCGTAAGGTGAAATAGCTGGCTTTACAGGAGCATTTTCAGTAACAGGTAATTTGTCAGGATTACCGTAAACAGTGCAGGAAGAGGAAAATACAATGGGTTTTACCTCAAACTCTGTCATGCACTCCAGCAAATTAATTGTAGAAGTTAAGTTGTTGAAATAGTAATGAAGTGGCTTCTCAACAGACTCCTCTACCAATAAAGCGGCAGCAAAATGTATTACGCCTGCTATATCATTATTATGGTTCCAAAACAACTCTTGGAGCTGCTCCTTGTCGCGCATTTCTACTTGCTGAAATAGGGGCCTTCTGCCACAAATCTTCTCCAACCTATCTAAAACACTAATATCAGAATTAGATAAATTATCAATAATTAAAGGTTCATATCCTTTATTAATCAATTCGATCACTGTATGTGATCCAATATATCCTAAACCGCCTGTTACAAGTATCTTTGTAGCCATTATTTTTTACTGTAATTTTCGAAATCCTTATGCTCTGTTTGGAAAAGCTTTTCCTTATCCAAGGTTTTGAAATAGTCATAAGTGATTTTCAATCCCTCTTTCCTATTAACCTTAGGAGACCAATCTAATAACTCTTTTGCTTTGGTGGTATCAGGTTTTCTTTGCTTTGGGTCATCTTTTGGTAAATCCTTATAAATTACTTTTTGCTTGGTTCCTGTGAGCTTAATAATTTCTTCAGCAAATTCACCGATTGTGATTTCATCGGGATTGCCTATGTTTACTGGGTTTACATAATTGCTCAATAACAATCTATAGATTCCTTCCACTAGGTCATCCACATAGCAAAAAGATCTTGTTTGCGAACCATCACCAAAAATGGTTAAGTCCTCACCTCTTAGTGCCTGCCCTATAAAAGCCGGTAAAACCCTTCCGTCATTTAGCCTCATTCTTGGCCCATATGTATTAAATATTCTAATAATTCGAGTTTCTAAATGATGGTAGGTATGATAAGCCATGGTAATTGACTCCATAAATCTTTTAGCCTCATCATAAACCCCTCTAGGCCCAACTGGGTTTACATTCCCATAATACTCCTCAGTTTGAGGATGCACCATTGGGTCACCATAAACTTCAGATGTAGAAGCAACAAGAATTCTTGCTTTTTTATCCTTTGCTAATCCTAGTAAATTATGGGTTCCATGTGCCCCAACCTTCAGAGTCTGAATAGGTATTTTCAAATAATCTATGGGGCTAGCAGGTGAAGCAAAATGAAGAATGTATTTTAAATCTCCATCTATATGCACATATTTTGTAACATCATGATGGTGGAACTCAAAATCTTCCTTTGCCATTAAATGAGCAATATTGTCCATGGAACCGGTAATCAAATTATCCATACCTATTACATGATAACCTTCCTTCAAAAATCTATCACATAGATGGGATCCTAAAAATCCCGCTGCGCCTGTAATTAAAACCCTTTCTTTGCTCATATCAAAATTATCTTCCTATACTGAAATATGTAAAGCCCAGTTCTGTCATTTGACTTGTTTCATATAAATTTCTTCCATCCAAAATTACCGGATTACTTAATTTTTCTTTCAAAATTTTGAAGTCAGGTGTCCTGAAGACAGGCCATTCGGTCATGATCATTAAGGCATCAGCGCCTTCCAATGTATCATATTCATCTTCACAATAAGTGATTTTATCACCCATAATATCTTGAACGTTTTCCATCGCTTCAGGATCATATACTCGAACATTAGCTCCAGCAGCTAATAATGCCTCAATATTATATAAAGCAGGGGCCTCACGAATATCATCAGTATAAGGTTTAAAAGCTAAACCCCACATTGCTATTGTTTTGCCCTTCAAATCATTTTTAAAATAACCTTTCACATGATCTATCAATCTTGTTTTTTGCAAAGCATTTACTTCCATTACAGATTCTAATATTTTGAAGTTGTAATTGACATCACGAGATGATTTTGCTAAAGCCTGCACATCCTTTGGGAAGCAACTTCCACCGTAGCCAATACCTGCAAATAAAAATCTTTTACCAATTCTTGAGTCTGTACCAATTCCTTTCCTTACCATATCCACGTTGGCACCCATTTTCTCACATAAATTGGCAATTTCATTCATAAATGTGATCTTGGTAGCTAAAAACGAGTTGGCAGCATACTTAGTAAGCTCCGCAGATTTCTCATCCATAAATATAACAGGGTTGCCCTGACGCACCAACGGAGCATACAAGTTTTCCATTATTTTCTTAGCTCTATCAGACTCAGTACCAATCACAACTCTATCAGGTTTCATAAAGTCATCTACAGCCACACCTTCTCGTAAAAACTCAGGATTAGAAACCACATCAAATGCCACTTTGGCATTTTTAGCAATAGCATTAGTCACTTTTTCAGATGTACCTACAGGTACAGTACTTTTATCAACAATAACTGCGTAATCCTCTAGTATATACCCTAAGTCATCAGCTACTTTCAAAATATATTTCAGATCAGCAGATCCATCTTCACCGGGAGGCGTAGGTAATGCCAGGAAAATCACTTCAGCATCTTTAATACCTTCTTTAAGGTTAGTGGTAAAACTTAATCTCTTCTGACGGATATTTCTTTCGAACAAAACTTCAAGACCTGGTTCATAAATGGTAATCACCCCATTCTGAAGTTTGTTCACCTTTTTCTCGTCAATATCAACACAAATTACATGGTTACCTGTTTCAGCGAAACATGTGCCTGTAACTAAACCTACGTACCCTGTTCCTATTACTGCTATTTTCATTTTCTAATTTATTTTAAAGATATGATAGTATTCTGATTGAAACTGGTATCAACCAATTTTTAGTTTTTACAAAAATAAAGCAACAAAAGGAAATAGCTATACTTTTTGCTTAAAATTAATCATATTATAAAAAATATTGGTATAATATAATTTATTGAAGGATAAACTGAGCGATTTCTTCGATGAAAATAATTTACCTAGAAATCAACTACTATACCTAGAGTCGGTAAAACAGAGCTATTACTAACATCCTCGATCCGTACAAGTGTTCTTGGTTCTACAACTTCACCAGAGCTATTACGCTCCAAACCAAAACTAGGTTCCGATGGTAAATTTTGAACGAAAGCATTTTGAAGTTCGAAAAAGAGATTGAGTGTCCACTTCTCAAAATTCCACTTTTTATCGATTCTGATATCTGTCTGATTAAACGGGTCCAGTAGTAAGTCCCCTTGTCTGCTATAATCCCGCACAATAGTTGGGTAGCTATTTAATGTTGCCTGCTCATCAACAGGAGCTAAAGGAGTTTGACCTAGGTATCTGACCCTGGCACTCACTTCCCAATTCTTTCCAAACTTGTATCCTCCCGTAAAAGTTATTAAATGTCGATTATCCCAAGTAGAAGGTAAATATTTCGACTGATCAAATCCTGTGAACTCACTCTTATAAAATGTGTAAGCTAAAATAGCATAAAAGTTTTTAGTGAATTTTCTTTGGTAAAGGAATTCCACTCCATAAGCTCTACCTAAACCTGTGCTTACTACATTTTCATTTCCTAATACAGAGAAACCTCCTCCTAGATTAGCCAAAGATACACTGTCTACTACAGATACAGGATAATTTTCATAGGCTTTGTAAAACCCTTCTACACTAATTCTTGAAGAGGGGGTTAACAAATACTCAATGCCTAAAGTAAGGTGATCATTTTGGATATACTCCGCATTTTTGTTCAGTAAATTTCCAGATTCATCAGCAAACCCCAGAATAGTGTAAGGGGGAATTTTAAAGTATCTGCCAACAGAAGCACTTGCTGTCCATTTGCGTTCTTTATCCAACTGGTATGATAAGGAAAGTCTTGGACTAAAAGTTTTATAAATTTCATTTCCGTTTTCTGTAAAAGTATTACCATCTATTCTAAAACCTGCTGAAAAACTAAATCTATCATCAAAAAACTTTCTAGATAATTGGGAATGAAAACCATACCGAGTGAAATTCAAATCATTTGCATAAGAGAAGCCCCGAGCACTATCCAATAGATCACTTCTGTTGGAATATATGGCCTGCTGCACTATAAATCCAGAATTGAGTGTCCAGGCATCAATAAATTTAGTTATGTTATAACGTAATTTAACTTCCTGTTCCTGAGAGTTATTGCTAAAAAACAAACCTTCCTGCTTCACGTTATTTTCAAATTGTTCAAAGCGATTATTTAAAACATTAGTGCTTAAGGCGGTGGTCATAAATCCTGAATTATCCCTGAACCTCTTTCTCCAACTTAAGCCAGCAGTAGTAGACCATTGATTGATTATAGGTATTTGATCTAATATTGCTTGTTGTTCGGGTGAAAACTCATCTGGCACATTAATAGATATGTTGTCTAAAGAGCCCACACCTGTAAAGTTAATTTCATTGTAATTATCAATTTTATGAGTAAACTTATATTGATAATCCCAGTAATCAGGCAAGAAAGGCAAATCTATGGCTTGAAATAACAATTGCAAGTAAGATCTTCTAACGGAAGCTATGAATGACGTATTACTCTGCTCTTCATTTTTACTTTTAAATAACGGGCCTTCTGTAGTAATGGCTGCCTCACTGCTACTTACTCTAAAATTAGTTTGATACTCCCTGTTATTTCCATTACGCTGATCAAATTGTAGCACTCCTGATAAAACATTGTCATACTGACTACCAAAAGCACTGGATGATAGTGAAACTCCTTCAAAAAAGGATACATTTAACAATCCTACAGGCCCTCCTGCACTTCCCTGTGTACTAAAATGATTAATATTGGGTATTTCTATTCCATCTAAATAGTAAACATTTTCATTTGGGGCGCCTCCACGTATTATAATATCATTTCTGAAACCACCAACCGAACCCGAAACACCAGGCAAGGATTGGGCTACCTTAGCTATATCATTATTACCTCCCGGATATGTGGCTATTTCTTCCCGTGAGAGGCGTTGAATAGATAAAGGTGTTTCTTCATTTTTACGAAAAGGATTGGCTCTCACTGTCACACCTTCCAGTTGCTCCACTGTCTCTGTCAAATCAAAATTTAGATAAGGAATCCCTCCTGATCTCACAACTACATTAAATTTGGTCTCACTTTCGTAACCAACAAAGGAGGTTTTTATATTATATGTCTTAGCAGGGATATTCTCTACTGTAAAAAAACCTTCAACATTGGTTACTGCGCCTAATTCTGTATCAATTAATTGTACAGTTGCTCCAATTAAAGGTTCCTCGGTTTTCGCGTCTTTAACATATCCCGATATTTTAGTGGTTGTTTGAGCACTGATTGTATTAGAAAATGCAACACACGATGATATTAGAACAATAATTGAGATCGATTTCACCATGCTTAGTGTGCAGTAATTATTTTTCATTTTTAAATTAGTAGTTTGTGAGTCTTTGATGGCAATAAGAATTTATTATTTATAAAACCTACAACTTAATTTACTATATTATTGTTACAATAACATTATATATTTATTACAATATTGCAATTTAACTAACCATTAAAAAAAATATGCTAACAGAAGGCATTGAGCTATTAAAATTATTCCAAGAATACAAAAGAAAACACCCCAAAAGCAATCTGGAAGATTTTGGGAAATTCCTTGCTGGTAACAAGGAAGATGAGGAAGACCTAAAAGCTTTGAGCAAAAAGATGCCTTTTGAATTTCCTGCAGATTCAATTGACGATTATTTAGGATGGATTTGGGGTAGATTAATACAGTTTACAAATGTTTGGGAGAAAAAAGCATTTATCAGTGAGTCTATCAACAACTCTACGGAGTTTGGAATTCTGCTATATGTTTTAAACCACCCAGAATGCACTAAAAGCGATGTAGCCCACCACAGCTTGCAAGAAAACAGTACGATTTTTGAAACAATTAAGAGACTACTGAATAGTGAAATTTTAATTGAAAAGCCTAGTAAATCAGACAAAAGAGCTAAATCCTTAGTCTTATCAGAGAAAGGTAAATTCATCGCATTCTCCACCTTAAAGAGAATGAAAAATGTAAGCAAACATTTAATGGCACCTTTAAGCAATACTGATAAAAAGAGCATCTTTAATTCGCTTATCTTATTAGATAGTTATCACGAAAGCTGCTGGAAAGAATATAAATCGAAGAGCTGGGAGGAAATGGAAAAAGAAATTCTTCGCTAGCTGGCTTTTCCCTTCCTTTCAACATCATATTTTTTCGGGGCATATAAAAATCCAAATGCTTCTGCTCCTTCTTTACTATGCACCTCGTGGTGAACATAGTGAGCTCTCATCATTCTTTTCAGGTACGAGCTTTTGGCTTTGAATTTTAATTTCACCCTTCTATGAACCAAAATATCATGGAAAAGCACATAAAACACACCATAACAGGCAACTCCTATCCCAACAAACAGTAACCACCTTAATTCAGGAAATTCAATTCCAGCCATTATTAATGCAGCCGATGGCACACTAAAAACTACCGCGAATAAATCGTTACGTTCTAGTTTGTGATTATGCACTTTATGATGAGATTTATGCCAACTCCATAAAAATCCATGCATTATGTACTTATGGGTAAACCACGCCACAGCTTCCATAAAAAAGAATGTACCTACTATAAGAAAAGTATAGAATAAATATAAAATAAGGTCTGGCATATGCTCAAGAATGCATTTTCAACTTTAAAAATTCATGAGTTCATCTCTCACTTCCTCCATTAACCACATTGGAGTGGATGTGGCTCCACAAATACCCACTGTATCATTGTTGGAAAACCATTCCTTCTTCAATTCAGCAGTATTTGAGATAAAAAATGTGTTTGGATTTTGCTCTTTACAGACATTATAAAGCACCTTCCCATTAGATGACTTAGTACCTGAGACAAAAACCACTTTAGAAAAACAGCCAGCAAAAGTTCTGAGTTCCTTATCTCTGTTAGAAACCTGCCGGCATATAGTGTCATTTGAATTTACCTCTATACCGGCATTGCTAAGAGTCTCTTTTATCTCGTAAAATTTATCTGTGCTCTTAGTAGTCTGGCTGTATAACGTTAAATTTTTCGGAAGTGTTGAAATGTCAAGTTCATTAATATCCTGAAAAACAACAGCCTCCTGATTGGTTTGTCCTAATAAACCCTCCACTTCAGCATGTCCATGCTTTCCATAAATATAAATTTGCTCTTTTTTATCGAAAGAATTCTTAATTCTATTTTGCAACTTTAATACAACAGGGCAGGACGCATCAATTAATGTTAAGTTATTTTCTATTGCTAGTTTATAAGTGGATGGAGGTTCACCGTGTGCTCTAATTAGAACTTTCTCATTCTTTAACAGCTTTAAGTCCTCCCTATTAATAATTTTTAAGCCTTTTTTCTCTAACCTTTTAACTTCTTCATCATTATGCACGATGTCACCCAAACAATATAAATAGTTTTGCTCTTCCAGCATATCTTCTGCCATTTCTATGGCGTAAACCACACCAAAGCAGAAGCCTGAATTGTTATCTATTTTGACACTTAGGTTCATCATTTACATAAAATATTACAATGCATTTAACTGATGTTTAAGATAACTACCAACTAGCAAAAATAGTTTTTTTGAATCTTTCACTCTTACTCTTTCTGCTAAAATTTTTTGAGGTGGAAAGTTCTTTATCTTTTCAAAAAGCTTTAAATAATAGGTATAGGCAAGATAAACTCCAAGCCTTGCTCCTTTTGGTAAATTTATAATTCCTTGATAGGCATTGTCAAAATCTGCCTGAATATCAGCCTCAATTTTTTCCTTATGAGAAATAGAGAAATCTTCAAAGTCCACTTCAGGAAAATAAACTCTGCCCCTTTCATAATAATCAGATTTTATATCCCTCAAAAAGTTGACTTTTTGAAACGCGGCTCCTAAACTTTTAGCTGGTGGCATCAATTGTTGGTATTGTTTCTCATCCCCTTCACAAAAAACTTTGAGGCACATTAAACCTACCACTTCAGCAGAACCATAAATGTATTTCTCATAAGTAGACTGTTCATACTCAATATCCAAAAGATCCATTTCCATACTGTAAAGAAAGGCATCGATCAAATTATTATCGATCTGATACTCATTTACAACCATTTGAAAACAGTGCAGAACAGGATTTAAGCTAATTTCTTCGTGAATTGCACGATAAGTCTGTTCTTTGAAATCTTTCAAGAGAGCTACTTTATCTTTGTCATGAAAAGTATCAACAATTTCATCGGCATACCTCACGAAACCGTAAATAGCATATATAGCGTAGTGAAATTTTTTATCTAAGGTTTTAATACCCAATGTAAAAGAGGTGCTATAGCGCTGGGTAATTAGCTTACTACATTCAAATGTAGTTTGATTAAAAATTTCTTTTGCGTTCATGTATTAATTATTACTTAAATCTTTCATCACCTCATTACCAACTACCTGCCCTGATATAATTGAAGGAGGTACTCCTGGCCCAGGAACCGTTAATTGCCCGGCATAATAAAAGTTCTTTATTTTTTTATTTTTTAAGGAAGGTTTAAGAATGGCCGTTTGTTTTAAGGTGTTTGCCAAACCATATGCATTTCCTTTAAAAGAATGATAGTCACTTTTAAAGTCGTTATGCGCAAAACTTCTCTTATAAATTACGTGATCTTTTATGGATTCCCCTAATAATATTTCCATTCTATCCATAATCAGCGCATAATACCTCTCCCTTATCTCCTCTGTATCTTCCAGGTCAGGAGCAACTGGCATTAAAATAAATACATTCTCCATTCCTTCCGGTGCTCCTATATTATCAGTTTTAGTGGTTGCACTTACATAGAAAAGGGGTTCTTCAGGCCACTTGGGATTTTCATATATTTCATTTGCATGAGGACCAAAATCATGATCAAAAAACAAGTTGTGGTGCGCTAATTTTTCAATTCTTTTATTTATTCCTAAATAGAAAATCAACGACGAAGGAGCCATTGTTCTGGAGTTCCAATAGTTGGAGTTATAATTCCTATATGGCTCCGGCAGAATTTTTTGATCAGTATGTTCGTAATCAGCAGAGGAAACAACAACATCAGCCTCATAGGTATTATCTTTAGTAATTACCTTTTGAACAGATTTTCCCTGGCATTGCACAGTTATCACTTCCTGCTCTACAATAAATTTAACACCTTTCTCTTTTGCAAGAAGCACCATGGCTTCCACTATTTTATGCATCCCTCCCTTCGGGTACCATGTTCCTAAGGAAATATCTGCGTAATTCATTAAACTGTAAAGGGCGGGGGTATTCTCTGGCAAAGCTCCTAAAAACAATATGGGAAACTCCATTAAGCGAATAATACGCTCATTTTTAAAAAACTTTCTGACATGGCTATGAATGGATGAAAAGATATCCATTCGTAGCATGTCATACAAAAGTTTAGGATTCATGAATTCTGTTAAGGACCTTCCTGGTTTGTAAACCAGATCATTAATGCCTTTTTCATATTTATAAGCTGCCTGTCCCAGAAATTTATCTAAAGCAATAGCGCTTCCAGGCTCTAACTCTTCCAGCATATTTTTAAAGTCACTCATTTTTGCTGGTACTTTCATTATATCATCTTTACCAAAAATAACATGGTAGGACGGGTCTAATCTAATGAGTTCATAATAATCGGAGGTTTTTTTACCGAAATTTTGAAAATAACGGTCAAACACGTCAGGCATCCAATACCAACTTGGCCCCATATCAAAAGTAAAACCTTCAGCGCTAAATTGTCGAGCCCTTCCCCCTAAATCTTTATTTTTTTCTAAAACTGTTACATCTAAACCTTTATCGGCAAGATAAGTAGCAGTGGATAAGCCGGCGAAGCCAGAGCCAATTACTACAACCTTTTTTTCTGACATGTATGCTGTTAGTTAAGCGTAGATCTTAAGAGCATCTTTTAACTCTTTCCTGGCAATATGGATTCTATTTTTCACAGTTCCAATAGGTATTTCCAGTTTTTCAGCAATTTCATGGTATTTGAATCCCCTGAAATGCATCATGAATGGGGTTTTGTAAACATCATCCAATTTCTCAATCTGCTTAACTATGTCTCTCATTGCAAAGGACCCATAAGCACTATTCTGCGCAATATTTTCGGTAGAATTTATAAAGTGAAGGTTTTCAGTAGTATCGATGAAAGTTTTTCGCCTTACCATTCTTTGATAATTCGTGATGAAAGTGTTTTTCATAATAGTGAATAACCACGCCTTTAAATTAGTACCCTCTGAAAATTTATCTCTGTTAGAAAATGCTTTCAGCACAGTTTCCTGTATTAAATCATTCGCCTGCTCCATGTCTTTAGTTAACCTTAATGCAAATGGTTTCATCGACTTGGTCATGTTGTTAATTGCGTATCCAAATTCTAAAGCTGTCATGATTATCCCTTTTTAGTTTGTTTAACAAATCTATATTATTATTAAACAATAAGCAAGTATTTTGTTTAATTTTTTTAGTAGATGAGTTAAACATAATTATAATAAATTCTGAATTATTTACTATAAAAACTGCTAAAACGTCTTTTTCATGTAATTACATGTATTTACCAGCCCTAAACATTGTTTAATTATTTTAGAATTTGATTAACTTCTTTTTTTGACCCAAACCTTTTTCCCTCCACACCGAACGATCCCTATTACAGAATTTGTAGATTGGATGAGATATTGTGAATTCACTTTTCTAGATCTTAGACAAGCATTTATTAAAAGTTACCCAGAACATATTTTCCTCTGGAATAAGCACTAACAATTCAATTCCTATTAATTCTTGCTTCATAAAAAAAGCTACCCTCAACAGGTAGCTCTTTATTTGTCCGTATTTTGCATTGTATTTATTGATATTTCATTTCCCCAGTGGTTTTTTTAATTAGAGAGGGAAATTCTAGCTCCTTTTCTTCAAGGAACTCTATTAGGTCTTCCATTTTCATAACAAATTCAACATTCTTTTTCCTCTTTATGTCCTGACCGATAACCTGATATCCACCAACAAAGATCGTAGAACTGCTAAATAATTGAGATACTTCATCAATATAATCCTGGATTTCAGATTTCTTTGGAGCTGCAGTACATATTGTTAATACAAAATCAGGATTATGGATTTCCTTTACTGAATATAAATCTTCTTTAGGTAGATTTTGTCCTAAATAGATCACTTTATACTTTCTCGATCTCAATAAAAAGGTAGCAAACATCAATGAAAGCTCGTGCAATTCGCCTTCAGGCAAATACAAAAGCCATTTCCCTTTTGATTCAGACTCTGTTACATACTGCCCATCTATAGCAACCGTTAATTTTTGCCTTATTAAGTTAGAAATAAAATGCTCCTGAGCAGGTAAAATACTTCCTGTTTGCCATAACATTCCTATTTTGGACAAGAAAGGATATATTATACTTAACATGGTTTTTTCGAAACCATATTTAATGATATTGTTGCTTAAAATTTTCTCAAACCTATCTTCGTCCATATCAATCATACTAAGCGTCAATGCATTAATTTGATCAGGAAACCGCAAGTTAGTTTCAGCAATTTTTAGCACCTCGGAATTCATTTCCGACTCTGACATCTTAGCTATTTTGGATATTTTGTACCCATTCTCCTTCAATGTAGAAATGTTTAGAATCAACTTTAAATCTCCATCGCTGTAGTAACGAATATTTGTATCTGTCCTTTTGGGTTCTATAAAGTTGTACCTTTGCTCCCATATTCTCAGGGTATGTGCTTTGATGCCTGATAAATGTTCTAAATCTTTTATTGAATAATTGCTCACTGACTACTTCTCCTTTCTACTTTTCGTATAAACTAAACAAACATTTATTGGAACTATTTTAATAAATAACCAAAACAGATTATAATTGTTTTTTTCTTCTTATTTTAAATATCAATTTTGTGGAAAAATAAAGAAAAATAATGATAATTTATAATGTGACTGTAAATGTAGAAAAAGAGATTGAACATGAATGGATCAATTGGATGAAGGAGACACATATTCCGGCTATAATTTCTACAGGCTATTTTAATAGCTATAAAATGCTAAGGCTATTGAACGAAACAGAAGGTGAAGGTGTCACATATGCCATCCAATATCATTCAGAAACGCTGGATAATTTAGAGAAATATATGAGCGAAGAGGCTCCCAGGCTAAGGGATGAACATTTTTCCAAATTTCAAAACAGATGTGTTTCATTCAGAACCTTCTTGGAAACGGTAGACTAAAAAAGCAAAGTACTCATCTCCGCTGCTTAGTGAAAATGAGTACTTGCTACTTTTCCTGATAAATGTCTTTATATTGGGACTTTTTTACTGTACAATTAATCCATCCTTCATCCAAATCAGCACCAATGCTTTTATAAAAATCAATGGAGGGCTCATTCCAATCTAATACCTGCCAGGTGCACAGTCTGCAATTTTGATTATCTGCTTCTTTTAAGATAGCATTGAGCAGCTTCCTACCATATCCTTTGCCTCTTTCAGATTCCGTCACGATCAAATCCTCCAAATACAAAACTTTACCATTCCAGGTGGAGTATCTGAAGTAATACAAAGCGATTCCTACTATATTTTTTTCAGTTTCTCCAATAAACAAACCATACGCAGGATTTTCACCAAATCCATCTCTAATAAGTTCCTTGGCTTCTACGACTACCGCGTCAGGTTCTCGCTCATACACTGCCAGCTCTTTTATTAATTCTAATGTTCTCGGAATATCCTCCCTTGTTGCTTTTCTTACGATAAAACTCATAAAATAAATTTAATATAAATGGTTGAGATAACAAATCTGCTGACGATTAGAATTGAGATTTTGAACAAAAAAAAGAAAATGTCAAATAGAAATAAAATTGATAAAAAGGAAGGCATCTAAGAATTCTTAGATGCCTTCCTTCATTATGTCACATTTTTACAACAAGCACCAGTGGCTTTTGTAAATTGTCTTTTTCTTCTAACCTATTGCCACTGATTATTACATCTCTTCATCAAAAGGAACTACACCCATATTATACCAGGCAAAAGCATACTTATCTGCAATCTCATCAATAATTTTATCGGTGGGTTTACCAGCTCCATGTCCAGCATTGGTTTCAATACGAATCAGCACAGGACTTTCACCGGCATGTTTGGCTTGCAATTCAGCAGCAAATTTAAATGAATGAGCAGGCACTACCCTGTCATCATGATCAGCTGTGGTTACCATGGTTGCTGGATATTTCACCCCTTCTTTGACATTATGCACTGGGGAATATCCGTACAAGTACTCAAACATTTCTTTACTATCTTCTGCAGTACCGTAATCATATGCCCATCCTGCACCAGCTGTAAAAGTATGATACCTTAGCATATCCATTACTCCTACAGCAGGGAAAGCCACTTTCATCAAATCCGGTCTTTGAGTCATAGTAGCACCAACTAATAAGCCTCCATTTGATCCACCTGAAATAGCCAAGTGCTCAGAACTTGTATAGCCTTCTTTCACTAGGTATTCTGCAGCTGCTATAAAATCATCAAATACATTCTGCTTTTGCATTTTTGTACCCGCTATATGCCACTCTTCTCCGTACTCTCCGCCACCTCGTAAATTGGGTTGTGCAAAAATTCCACCTTCTTCCAACCAAACTAAGCGAGCAATACTAAAACTCGGCCTTAAACTTACATTGAATCCACCATAGGCATATAACTCCGTTGGATTTTTACCGTTTTTCTTCACTCCTTTTTTATGTGTTATGAACATAGGGATTTTAGTGCCGTCTTTGCTTTCATAAAAAACCTGTTCTGTCACAAAATCCTCTGGATTGAAGTTAATAGCTGGTTTCCAATATAATTCCGAGGTACCTTCTTCAATATCATATTTGAAAATGGCAGAGGGATAGGTGAAAGAGGTAAAAGAATAATATAGCGTGCTATCTTCTTTTTCAGCACCGAAACCACCTGCTGAGCCAATACCAGGCAATTCTACCTGACGAACTTTCTTTCCGTTATAATCGAACTGATGAATTTCAGTTTTAACATCCACCATGTAGTTTGCAAAAATATAGCCACCAGCAGTGCTCACGTTCAAAACGTTCTCTGTTTCCGAAATTAGATCTTTGTAGTTCTCTGTGGAAGGATTTTCAAGATCCACTTCTACTAATCTTTTATTAGGCGCATTCAAATTGGTTTCAATCAGGAATCTATTTCCATCATTATCTAGTACAGAGTGCTCACTTTCATATCCTTTTGCTATAGGCACTATGGGGCTATTCCAATCGGACAAATTTTTCACGTACAACTCATTTCCGCTTGTACTAACTGAGGCTGAAATAAACAAAAATCTCTCGTCATCACTCACATAACCACCTATATATCGTCTTGGCGTCTCACTCCCACCAAAAATCAGTTCATCCTTAGATTGATCTGTCCCCAACTTATGATAGAAAAGTTTGTGTTCCTGGGTTTTAGCAGACAGTTCACTACCTTCCGGTTTGTCATAACTACTATAGAAGAAACCCTCATTCCCTTTCCATGATACCCCACTGAATTTTACATTCCGAATGGTATCCTCCACAATTGCTTTGTCTTTCGTATTCATTATGATTACTTTCCTCCAATCAGAGCCGCCTTCGCTAATAGAATATGCTAAAAGGCTTCCGTCTTTCGTAAATGAGGAGCCAGCTAAAGAGGTTGTGGCATCAGCAGAAAAAGTGTTAGGATCTAAAAATAATTCTTCTTCACCATCCATTCCTTTTTTCCTATATATGATCCATTGATTTTGCAGTCCGTCATTTTTATAGGTATAATAATACTGCCCATGTTTCCTTGGAGCTCCCTCCTTCTCATAATTCCAGAGTTGAGTTAATCTTTCTTCAATCTTATCTCTGAAAGGTATATTGTTCAAATAGCCAAAAGTGACCTCATTTTGAGCCCTTACCCACTCTGCAGTTTGCTCAGATCTATCATCTTCCAGCCAACGGTAAGGATCTGGAACATTAGTTGTAAAATAGGTATCAACTGTATCTACTTTAGCTGTTTCCGGGTACTCATTAATAGTCATTTGCGTATTTTTTTCCTCCGAACCGCATGCCAGTAATATCATACCCAGTGGGATTGCCCATAATTTTCTCATCGTGATCTTATTTGATTGTATACTAATTTAAGTGCTTTAATCGAGAAAAATTTAAGATTTATAGAAGCGGTGGATGTAATAGATAGAGGGCGAAATATACTTCTATTTTCTGATAACGAACCACACAATTCCATTTAACTCTCTGTAAATTTCCCCTTTCAAACTAATACACATATATTGCTAATGAAACTAACTGTTAAAGTAATTTGGAGATTTTAGGAATTGATATAGGTGGATCAGGCATGAAAGCAGCCATTGTAGATACCAACAAAGGAATTTTCATTTCTGATAGAAAAAGGTTTGAAACACCTCAGCCGGCCACACCTGAAGCCATGATTAAAACTGTAGTAAAACTTAAAAACCATTTTCATTGGAGTGGTCAAATTGGATGCGGATTTCCTGCTGCCATAGTGAATGGAGTTGTGAGGACAGCTTCCAATATTGACAAAAGCTGGATTGGAAAACCTATTGACAAATTGCTTACTGAAACTACACAATGTGAAACCAAAGTAAAAAACGATGTAGATGTAGCTGGACTTGCAGAGATGCAGCATGGGGCAGGCAAAAACCATAAGGGAACAGTGCTAATGATCGCCGTTGGCACAGGAATTGGTTCCGCACTATTTTATCAACAGCAGTTAGTTCCTAATACAGAAATGGGACATATTCAGTTACATGGTGATATTGCGGAAAATTATGCAGCAAACTCCATCAGGGAACAGCAAAGGTTAGATTGGGAGACATGGGGCAACCGTTTAAATGAATTTCTACTGGAGATGGATAAGTTGTTTTGGCCGGAACTCATTATACTAGGAGGTGGAGTCAGTAAGGAATTTTCGAATTATAAGAAATACCTCAATCCTAAATTAGATGTAATTCCTGCCCAACTTCGAAATCATGCAGGTATTGTGGGGGCTGCTTGTCAGTTTTCCACTTCCGTGAAAGTATAAAATAATTTAATCAGAATAAATTGGGTGGCTTTAAATATGGAATCTTTTAAACGCTATACCTTTATAATCGCATTAAGTATTCTATTTACAAATTGCAAAAATGAAAACAAGATGGAAAATGATGTATCTCAACCTGAACATGTACTGGTAGTGGAGAGCGGTGAAAATATTGTTCATCCTATTACCAATGCTATTTCTACTGAAGGAGGATATAGAATAACAAAACAGGCTAAAAATTTTAATATAAGCGAAATAAAACATAGGGGAGAAAAAGCCGCAGTGTCCTATTATTATCAATCGAGACCAGGATTTAAAGGCACAGAGACGGTTGAAATTACTAGTAGTTATAGTATAGGAGATGGCAACTTAATTGATAGTGGTATAATTATTTTAAGTATTCAGGTTAATTAAAGCTTGTGGATATAAGAAATTCTCTTTTAAGAATCTTAAAGCAAATTTTCTACTAGTAAGTCCTCATCTAATTCTTCCCAGTGAATTCCTTCACCACTTCCAATAAATCTCCACTTATTCAATTCAATGGCATTAGCATCTCTTAATTTCGGAAACCACTCCAAAGGAACAGTTACGGTTCTTCCATCCGTTAATTCTAGGATCATCTGATACTCGTCAAAATTTACAGACTTGGCAGTATTTGATTTCTTAAAAGTTAAAGTGCTCATCCCATCTTTGTTTAAAATTATCGATATTTACTTCAATTATCTTACGTATTCTTCTTAAATCAGCAGCAGAAAAATTGTTAATCTTCACTATTTGCAACGGATCTAAATCAAATTTTGCAGTTCCGTCTTGCTTTTCAACATGAATATGCATTGGCAAATGATCATTGCTGTAGAAGAAAAACCTAAACCCATCCTGAATTAAAACAGTAGGCATTGGTAATTAGTTTTCTTTATATAACTCCATCCCCGCCTCATAGTATTTATCTCCCTCTGCCCAAAATGGAGTTTGGGGATCATTGGCAATTAGTCTGGCAGATAAAACAAAGGCTTTAAAAAATTTCTCCAAATACTCATAATCCATATTGTCTGGGTTATCTGCCTGCTGATGATAATATTTCCCGATTTCAGCATCAAAAGCAGTAAAGCCTAAGCTAAAAGTTGGAGCAGGAATGCCTTTTTTGGCGAAATTCACATTATCACTTCTATCAAATAAGCCTTGTTCTCCGGCAGGGTCATCGATTGCTTTTAACCCAAATGTTTCAGAAGCTTTTTTAATGTGTTTAGCAGCTGTTGTCCTTTCTAAACCAACTATTGTGGCAATACTCGTATCATTGTAACCTCCATTATCACTATTAAAACAATATACCATCTGATTGAGCGGAATCAAAGGGTTTTCTGTGTAGAATTTACTTCCCAATAAACCTTTTTCTTCAGCTGTAAACAAGATAAACAAAGCAGACCTTTTTGTGGGATTTTTAGCAATACTTTCTGCTGCACTCATTACTGTGACCACACCAACAGCATTATCTCTTGCCCCATTGTAGATAGAATCTCCCTCTGTATTCGGCTGTCCAACTCCGATATGATCGTAATGAGCCGAGTAAATTATAAACTCCTTTTTAAGCTCTGGATCTGTTCCTTCTACCATTCCTACCACATTTTTGGACGGTATCTTCAAATTCATTTCTTTGCTTATATAAACATCGGCCATTTGCTTAGCTTTTCTGGAGGAAGCTTTCACTATTGATTTATCCTCATCTTTTACCCACAGTTTAAAGAAATTGTCTGATGGGGAACTCTCATCATTCTGTATTTGAATTGAACTGCTTCTTATATATCGTTGAAATTGACTCCAATTATCAAGTTGTTGGCTATGAATTTCAATCACCCCAAGAGCTTTAGCATCCTTTGCTCTTTTTGTTTTATTGGCACTTTCAGTAAAGACAGTTCTTAAATCATTAGCTGTTTCAGTACCTGCTAAAGCGATCACTATTTTACCTTCAATCTTCTTACTTTTGAAGTCTTTCTCTGTTCCGTGTCCCACAAAAATAATATCTGCGCTCTCTTCAATGCCTGAGCCTTCCAACCGCATTAAGTTCTGGGGATTGACGGTTAAATCACCTATTTTCAAAGAATAGGCATCAGGTGCAATTGTTTTCACCAAAGGGACCTCCTGAAAGTAACCTTCTGTAGCTCCTGGAACCTGAGCAACCCCATACCTCCGGAAGGTGGTTGACAAATACCTGGCTGCAATATCTATCTCTGGTGAACCCGTTTCTCTTCCCCGTAATTCATCAGCTGCCAGAAAATAGATATGGCCTTCAATTGTACTTTTCTCTATGGTAGATTTTACTAATTCTTCATCTGACTGGGCATTAAGTCCAAAATTTACCAGGCAAAAAAATGCGGCTGTTATAATTCTATTGGTCATCATATTCGTTTATTTCTAAGGTAAAGATAATTCTTTTAAAGACTCCGCTGCATTTTGCTTTTTAGATAGTAAAATGACTACAGCAGCGGTTAAAAACATTAATAAGCTATAAATAGCACCTGGAACTGCCATCTGAGTATTATTTAAAATAGTAGGACTTAGGGCTAAAGCAATAGCTAAGGTGCCGTTTTGAATACCTGTTTCTATAGCTATTGAGCTTCTTTGCCTTTTATTAAGTTGGAAAAATTTACCAATGTAATAACCTATGAGTAAACTAGACACATTTAATAACAAAGTTGCTGCTCCAGCTTGCTTAAAATAAGGAATGATATTTTCTCTTTCCTTTACAATTGCTGCTGCCAAAATCATGATAAAAAACACCATGGAGATGATATTCATTGTCTTTTGAGATTTAAATGCAAAGTGCGGGTACTTCGCTTTTATTCCCATACCAATAGCTACAGGCAGAATGGTGATTGCAAAAATTTGCAAAAAAGTATTGAATAGTGGTAATTGAACAGATTGGTCTCCAACCATATAATGTAAGAGTGCTAAATTCAATAGAAAAGGAATCGTAAAGTTAGTAATTAAGCTACTAATAGCAGTCAAAGTGATTGAAAGGGCAATATCTGCTTTTGCTAAATGAGAAATCAAGTTAGATGTGGCTCCTCCCGGACATAGCGCAATCAGAATAAAACCAACCGCCAATTCAGGACTCTCAAAAAAGACAGCTGCTAATCCAAAGCCTAAAATAGGGAGCAAAACTAATTGAGTACCTAGCCCAATAAGTGCTGCTTTAGGATATAAAGCCACTCTTTTAAAATCATCAAGACTGAGGGTCATTCCCATACCCAGCATAATAATTCCTAGTGCAAGGGGTAAAAAAATGGCAGTTAGTGCGCTTTGCTCCATTTGTTAAAATATTTATTTTACCCAAAATGTGCAAATAAATTAGTATTTACAATACCAATTTTATGATTTACTAACTTAGGCTTTTGACAATTGTAATTATTTTTGAATTTATCATGCATGTAAAATTGCTTTTTTAATGTGCATCCATCCAGTTATCGGCTACTCCTACTCCAATATCCATTGGCACTTCTAATTCAATAGCGGTTTTCATAAAGTGCACTACCTTCTCACGCAACAATTCAATCTCATCTTTATGTGCATCAAAAATCAATTCATCATGCACCTGCATAATCATTTTAGATTTCATTTTCTCCGACTTCATCCAGTTGTGGATATTGATCATTGCAATTTTTATCATATCAGCTGCACTGCCTTGAATGGGGGCATTTACAGCATTTCGTTCGGCAAAACCTCTGACAGTCTGATTTCTGGAGTTGATGTCCCTCAAAAATCTCTTTCTCCCTAAAATGGTTTTCACATACTCATTTTCCCTGGCCTCCTCAACCACACTGGTCATGTATTCATTAACATTCGGAAACTCTTTAAAATAAGCCTTGATGATATCTGAAGCTTCTGTTCTTGATATATTTAAATTCTGAGCTAAACCAAATGCAGAAATACCGTAAATAATACCAAAATTAACTTCTTTTGCCTTTCTCCTCATCCCCGGATCCACATCCTTCAATGCAACGCCAAAAACTTTTGCAGCGGTGGTCGCATGTATATCTCTACCTTCTTTAAAAGCACCCAACATTGCTTCGTCTTTAGAGAAGGCAGCCATAATACGTAGTTCTATCTGAGAATAATCGGCAGATAACAACATATAATCTGTTTCGCGAGGCACAAAAGCTTTACGAATCAGCCTTCCTTTTTCAGTTCTTATTGGTATATTCTGCAGGTTAGGATTGTTTGAGCTCAATCTGCCTGTTGCAGCTACAGCTTGTCGGTAGTCAGTGTGAACCCTGCCATCTACTTTGCTAATCAGTTTTGGCAAAGCATCAACATAGGTGGATTTTAACTTTTGATATTCTCTAAATTCCAGAATTTTATCTGCAATCTCATGTTCATTGGCCAATTTCGACAAAATTTCCTCTCCAGTTGCATATTGGCCGGTTTTAGTCTTTTTAGGTTTATCCACCAATTTCATTTTATCGAAAAGGACTTCCCCTAATTGCTTGGGCGAAGCAATATTAAATTCTTGCCCTGCGATTTCAAAAATCTCAGTCTGTGTAGCTGCTGCAGATTTTTCCAGCTCTTTTGACATTACACCTAAAGCTTTCTCATCAATTTTCACCCCTTCGTACTCCATATCTGCCAGCACGTAAGACAATGGTTCTTCAACTTCATGCAACAGATGTTCCAATTCGTTAGCCTTAATTTCTTTCTCCAAAACGTGTTTCAATTGCAAAGTAATATCTGCATCTTCTCCAGCATACTCCACTACATCTTCCACAGGAACGTCTCTCATATTTCCTTGCTTCACTCCCTTTTTGCCAATTAATTCAGTTATGGAAACTGGTGTATAATTCAGGTAATTTTCTGCCAAAGCATCCATATTGTGGCGTGTTTCCGGATCTAAAAGATAGTGCGCCAACATGGTGTCGAACATCTTTCCTTTTAGGTGGATATTATAATTCCTCATCACCTGAATATCATACTTCAGATTTTGACCAATCTTCACTATTTTATCATTTTCCAGCACTGCCTTAAATTCATCCGCTATTGCCTGCGCTTCTTTCTGGTCTGCTGGTATAGGCACGTAATAGGCCTCTCCAGCAACGTAGGCGAAAGCTAAACCAACCAACTCTGCATCTGTGGGTTCTAGATCAGTAGTTTCAGTATCAAAACAGAATTCATCCTGGATGGATAAATAATAGATTAGGTCTTTACGTAGTTCCGGTGTATCAATCAACTGATAATTATGCACTGTATTAGAGATATTCATTTTCTCTTTAGGAGTTTCCTCCTCTGACAGTGCATTTTCTTCAGGAGAATCAGAAAACATAGAAATTTGGGCGGGATCAGCTTTTGAAGAGCTGGATTTAGCAGCAGCGGGCTCCTCCCCTAAAACACGCTTCATCAAGGTACGGAACTCCAAGTCGTCAAATAGCGCTCTTAGTTCGTCCTCCTTCGGTCCATTGTAGAGCAATTTTTCAGGATCATAATCAATGGGCACATCTACCTTAATGGTAGCTAATTTCTTGGAAAGTAAAGCCTGCTCTTTAAACTCCTCTACTTTCTCCTTCATTTTACCTTTTAAATCAGCTGTATTTTCAAGGAGTCCTTCTACAGACCCATATTCTTTCAAGAATTTAATAGCTGTCTTCTTACCTACTCCTGGTATTCCGGGAATATTATCTGCTGCGTCTCCTTCTAAACCTAGAATATCTATCACTTGCTCAACCCGCTCAATTTCAAATTTTTTCAGCACTTCCGGTACTCCTAAAATATCTACACCATTACCCATAAAAGAAGGTTTATAAAGATAAACATGTTCTTTCACCAATTGCGCAAAATCTTTATCTGGAGTCATCATGAACACCTCAAAACCTTCCTCAGAAGCTTGCCTTGCAATAGTTCCAATGATATCATCAGCCTCAAAACCATCCATTATTAAAACCGGTATATCAAAAGCTTCCACAATCTTTTTCACATAGGGAATAGCCACTCTGATGTCTTCTGGTTGTGCCTCCCTTTGCGCCTTATACGCTGGGAATTCCACGTGACGGAAAGTAGGAGTATTGGTGTCGAATGCGACCCCGATGTGAGTAGGCTTTTCCTTTTTCAATATTTCCATCAATGAATTGGTAAAACCTAGTGCAGCTCCTGTATTTAAACCTTTTGAATTAATCCGCGGATTTTTACTAAACGCAAAATGTGCTCTGTAAATTAAAGCCATGGCATCTAAGAGGAACAATTTTTTTTCAGGCTTACTCATTTATTATTGTATTTAAGATTTTTCAGATAAGGTTTTAAAGGTAGGAAAAGTTTATGCTTTTTGGAATGAGAATATTATAAATATGGCAATGCTATTCAAATAGTTCCTGATCAAGCATCATCTCCAGATTTCCTATGTTTTATGGCATAAAAAAAGCCTCTGCATTTACAATTACAGAGGCTTTCAAATCAGAAAAATTAAATTTAGTCTTCGATTTTTAGGGTTAATACAGGTCTCTTACTATGATTCACTACGTCTTCAGCAATACTACCACTCAAGAGGTGCATTAAGCCTTTTCTGCCATGCGTTCCCATAGCAATTAAGTCAATCTTATTTTCCTTAGCAAATTCCAAGATACCCTCTTCTTCATTAATCCCGTTGTACACATGCTTTTCTGCCTCTAAACCGTAGTTACTTAAATACTCGCCCATCTTTTTCAAGGTAGTAGAAGTAGATTCAAAACTGTTAGGAGTATTTACTTTTAGCAAATGAATTTTTGCGTGAGATATTTCAGCAATTTGCTTCAATTTAGTAATCAGTACCTTATCATTATCCTTTAAAGAGCTTGCGAAAAGAATATTATCAATGTTAGCAATGCTAATTTTTTCTTTCAAGGTTAATACTGGACATTTTGCATTTCTTACAACTTTTTCAGCATTAGAACCAATTAGTATTTCTTCAGCTCCTGTACTACCACTAGTGCCCATCACGATTAAGTCCGGATCCAGTTCATTTACTATACTTGAAATATTGTAGTAAGCATTACCAGCTTTTAATTCAACTTTGGTTTTGACTGAAGACAAAAGCTCACTCTCAGCAAGTTCTTGCAATTTTTTCTTACCTCTTTCCAGCATTTTCATCACAAAAACCCCTTCCATTCCATCACCATAAGTAGCTGCAGTATCTCCCATGGTACTGAATGACTGCTGACCAGGTATTTCGACCACGTGCAGTAAAGTTAATTCAGCCTCTGTTTGATATGCTATTTCCACTGCTAAATGTAGAGCAGATAGAGCTTGTTCTGAAAAATCGGTAGGTACTAGTATTTTTTTCATGATATTGGTATCAGTTAGGTTTATATTTTATACGGTTTTATCCAAAAAATGATGCTTATTAAACAAGTAAATTACAATTAGAATAACGTAATTCCAAATCCGAAGGTCAATACAAAGAATAAGGTTGAGAGCGCCAGTTGTTTAAGTAATGGATCTATTTCTTGGGCTGTCTTGCTTTTTTGAAGTCTGATGCAATGAAATATAAATAATGGCAGAGATAGGAATACAAGCAAATTATATTGCGAATTGTAATTCAAAAAAATAAAGGAAACGATTGAAAACCAGGCAGCAGCAACTAAGAAATAATGATAAACTTTAGCATTTTGTTGCCCTAATCTTACCGGAATACTTAATTTACCGGCTTTGTGATCAGATTTAATATCCCGGATATTGTTTACGTTTAATACTCCGGTCGCAAAAAATCCACATGCAGCGGCTGGCAGAACTACTGAAGCTTCCAAAGATTCAGTATGCAGGTAAAAGGTTCCTACTACTCCCACTAATCCAAAAAACAAAAAAACAAACACATCTCCTAAACCCAAGTAACCATATGGCCTTTTGCCGTTTGTGTAGGCTATTGCTGATAAAATAGCTAAGAGTCCCATTCCCATAAATATATAAAAAGTGGGAGAATAAAACCCTACGGCAAAATATAGTAAAGCAATACCATTTACAAAGGAAAGAATCGCTAGAATAACAATGGCTTTTTTCATAGCAGCAGCGCTAATTACACCTTGCTGCACAGATCTCTTGGGGCCTTCCCTTTCGATGCTATCGGCTCCATGAATTGAGTCTCCATAGTCATTAGCTAAATTGGATAAAATCTGCAAAAACAAAGTAGTTGAAAGGCTTAAAATGCATACTAACCAACTAAAATTACCTAAAAAGGCAGCTAAGAAACTACCCATCCCTATACATGCCAATGCCAATGGTAGTGTTCTGAGCCGTAAAGCGCTAATCCAGATTTTAAACATGAATTTAAAGTTTTTCAGCTATTTCTCCCGGATTTACTGAGGAAGGATAAAAGTTAACTGCACTTCCATCTTCAGAAACTAAATATTTACAAAAATTCCAGTTAGGCTCTTTTCCTGTTTTTTCTTTCAACCAAACGAATAGTGGACGCTGCTGCTCTCCAACTACATCCATCTTGGAAAATAAGGGGAAACTCACACCAAAATTCTTCTCACAAAAAGCAATTATTTGCTCATTGCTTCCTGGCTCTTGAGCGCCAAAGTTATTTGCCGGAAATCCCAATACTACTAACTGGTCACCAAACTCTTTATGTACCAATTCCAGATCAGCATACTGTGGTGTGTACCCACATTCAGAGGCTGTGTTAACAATTAAAATGCTCTTTCCTTTATAATCAGACAAATCGACCAGCTCACCTGAGATTGATTGTAATTGAAAATCGTAAATACCCATTTCTTTTGATTTAATTTGTGAAAATACAGTTTGACTTACAAGTGTTACTACAAAATATATGTAAATGATTCTTCTCATTTTGCAGAATACAGTTTATTCATTTGTAAACGTTTGCCCTTTATAACAGTTTAGAAGCAATTTACTCATTACATCTTTTCAGGTACGTCCACGCCTAACAAATTCATAGATGATTTAATAACCCTTGCAACAATCTGAGAAAAGGCAATTCTGAATGCTAAATTCTTAGGCTCATCTTCTGTAAAGATAGAAACCTCTGAGTAAAAACGATTATAGGCCTTTGCCAGATCATATACATAATTGGCAATTATGGAAGGAGAGTAGGTATTAGCTGCTTCTTCTATCTTTGCAGGATAATCTTGTATTAAATTCAATACATATCGTTCGGAAGGCTCCAAAGCACTAATTATTTCCGCAATTTCAGGCGCTACTTCCAATTGCTTTGCTTTTCTCAACAAAGCACTAATTCTGGCGTGAACATATTGAATAAACGGACCGGTATTTCCCTGGAAATCTATTGAATCTTCAGGGTTAAACATCATCCGCTTTACCGGATCTACGCGAAGTAAATAGTACTTTAAAGCACCCAGGCCTAAATCACGGTATAACTTCTGTGCATCATCTTCAGAAAACCCTTCTATTTTCCCTAAATCATTGGTTCTTTGCTGGGCAGTATCAAACATCTCCTGCATCAGGTCATCGGCATCTACTACAGTGCCTTCTCTTGATTTCATTTTACCACTTGGCAAATCCACCATACCGTAAGAGAGATGATAACAATTTGCAGCCCATTTATAACCTAATTTAGCCAAGATAATAAATAGTACTTTGAAATGGTACTCCTGTTCATTACCCACAGTATAAATCTGTTGCGAAATTTTAGGAAAATCTCTGTACCGTAAAATAGCTGTCCCGATATCCTGAGTCATATAAACAGAGGTACCGTCTTTCCTTAGCAGCAACTTTTCATCAAGACCTTCTTCTTTTAAATCAATCCATACTGAGCCATCCTCCTTCTTGAATAACAAACCCTGCTCAAGCCCTTTCAAGACCTCCTGCTTACCCAAAGAATATGTTTGCGATTCGTAATACAATTTATCAAAATCCACTCCCATGGTTTTGTAAGTTGTATCAAATCCATCATAAACCCATCCATTCATCGTTTTCCACAAGGCAACTACGTCCGGATCATTACTTTCCCATTTCAGAAGCATTTCCTGGGCCTCAATAATTATTGGCGCTTGCTTTTCTGATTCTTCAGAAGATATGCCTTTATCAATGAGTTCAGCAATTTCTTCTTTATATTTCTGATCAAAAATCACATAGTATTTACCTACCAATTTGTCGCCTTTCATTTGCGCAGTTTGAGGAGTCTCCCCATCACCAAACTTTTGCCAGGCTACCATTGATTTACAGATATGGATGCCACGATCATTAATAATTTGCACCTTATGCACTTTATTGCCGTTGGCTTTTAATATTTCGGCCACAGAGTAACCTAAAAAATTATTTCTAAGATGCCCTAAATGCAGAGGTTTATTAGTGTTAGGAGATGAATACTCCACCATTACCTCTCGACCAGTGGCTGCTTTATTGCCAAACGTTGAGTTGGTATGGATATCTCTTGCTATCTGTATCCATGTACGGTCAGAAATACTTAGATTTAAAAATCCCTTCACCACGTTATAATCTGACACTAACTCAGTGTTACTTTTCAAAAACTCACCAATTTTTTCACCAGTCTGCTCAGGATTTAATTTTGAAAATCTTCCCAAAGGGAAACACACCAGGGTATGACTCCCTTCAAACTCTTTTCTTGTAGGTTGAAAAGTTAATAAATCTTCTGAAATTTCATAATTAAAAAGCGACTGAAACGCTTTTTTAGTTAACTGAGTAAGTTCAGAGGTAATATTTAACATAATAAAATGATTCTTTGAAATAAATAAATAAGCGTTAGTAAATAAAGTCTGCTTATCCAATAACGGATAAAAAAGCTTTCCACTAACCCTACAATGTAAACTACTAATTATGCTTTTGGAAGAAATACTTCGGCCATCATACACCTCGCACTTCCACCTCCTAATGCTTCAATTGTATCTAAAGAACTATTAATGATCTCACAATGCTTTTCTATGGCTTTTACCTGCTTATCTTTTAATGACTGATAAGCTGCACCTGACATCACTAAATAATTTTTTCCATCTTGCGATTTCACCTGCAACATATTACCTGCAAAATGATGCTTTTGATTTTCCGATATTTCGATCACCTCTTTTCTAGTGGTTTCCAGACTGCTGATCACTTTCTTCCTGTCCTTTTCATCATCAATTGCCTCGGAACACAAAATAGCAAAATTATCAGCTACGCACATCATCACATTGGTGTGGTAAATTGGTAAACGCTTGCCATCTACTGTTTGATTTGCAGTAAATTTTACTGCCTGATAATTAAAAGTGCTACAAAATTCACTTAAGACAGCTTCATCTGTTCTTTCAGATAATGCGGCATAAACGATTTTATTAGGTCTATCCAGCACCATACTGCCAGTACCTTCTAAATACCTTCCTTCTTTTTCATGAATAGTAAAATCTTCTTTTTGAGAAATTTTCAGTCCATAATTCTGCTGTAATTTCCTTAAAATATCCCCTCTTCTCTCCACTCTCCTGTTTTCAGCAAACATTGGGTATAAACCCACTCTACCATCACTGTGAAACGAAATCCAGTTATTTGGAAAAATAGAATCAGGTGTATCTGAGTCCTCAGAGTCATCTATTACTATCACCCTGATTTTTTTTGCTCTTAGCTTTTCAACAAATCTATCGAATTCCTGAACTGCTTTATATTGTACTTCCTCCGGTTTAATTCCGTCTATTATCCTTTGATAATAATTATTGATAGCCGTTTGCTCATTTAGCCTAAAATTAATCGGCCTAATCATGAGTAAAGTATCAGTGCTCTGCTTTTCCATTTTTATTCAATTCTTATTAATAATTTGTTTCTCTAATCAAAGGCAAGGTTGAACACCTCAATAGACCTTCCATTTTCGAAATCTCTGCATAAGGTAATGGTTCTACCACATAACCCCTCTGCTTTAACACCTCTGTTAACCGCACAAAATTTCTTTCTACAACCACTACTTTAGGACTTATTGAAAATACATTTGAGTTCATTTCGTACATCTCATCTCTGCTGATATGTATTAAATTATCTTCTCCAAAATAGTTTTTCAAATATTCATAATCTTCTTCAAATTTAAATCCTTCCTTATAAATGATGGCTTCGTTCTCGCCAATTGGCTGAAAACAACAATCTAAATGTAAAGCATTATCTTTTGCAACGTCATCTGATTTGTTTAATTGAAAACCCTTCACAGTTTTATTAGGAAATTGCTTTTGAAGAAAATCCAAACCTGCTCTGTTGGTTCTAGCTACTACATATTTTTCAAAATCTTCTCTTTCTGAATATCCCACAAAGATATGATCTTTCCAGGGCATTACATCTCCTCCTTCAATTCTTACCTCTACAGGAACACTAACAATATTTTCCGGTGCAATTTGATCAATCACATATTGAATACCCTGGATTTCTTCATCGCGATCCTTCAAGACCCTTGGCTTGATAAATTTGTTTCCGATCACAAAACCAATATCTCTTGAAAAAATTTGATTATAGTTATCAATAATTTCTGGTCTAAATACCTTTACATTATACTTTTTTAAAATATTTGCAAAAGCCTCCATTTCTTTTGCCATATCCTCTTCTTTTGGATAGGTGCCAGCAGCAATATGTTCTTTAGATTTAGGATCATATGCATCTTCCATTTTTGGAACATCACCAGCCCCATTGGCTGTACCTAATATTACAGCTTTTAAAGGAGAAGTTTCATCACCTACATAAACATTTAACATAAAAAAACTATGTATATTTAACTTTAATTAATCCATTTTTAATTGCTAAAATTTTAGCTTTGCAAAGATTGCAAATTTATCTCAATATTGCATCGTTACTTGTAAAGCAAAAAACTTAATTGAATGAAGAGTTATATTGACCTGATAGAGCAAACCTTTGAGTTTCCTCAACCGGAGTTTAAAGTAGAAAACAACGAATTGCACTTTCATGATGTACCACTAATGGATATCATAAAAGAATATGGAACCCCATTAAAGTTAACCTATTTACCAAAGATAGGCCAAAACATTAATAAGGCCAGATCTTACTTTGCGAATGCATTTAAAAAACATAATTACAAAGGCAACTATACCTATTGTTATTGCACAAAATCTTCTCATTTTTCATTTGTCATGGAGCAGGCTTTAAAGGCTGGGGTACATATGGAAACTTCTTCTTCATTTGACATCCCCATTGTGAGAAAATTAGCGCAGAAGGGATTGCTAAGCAAGCAACATTATATTGTTTGTAATGGTTTTAAAAGACCATTATACAAAAAATATATTAATGAGCTAATTAATGATGATTTCGAAAATGTGGTACCTATCCTTGATAATTTAAATGAGATAGATGCCTACGAAGAAGGAGCGCAAAAGCCTTACAAAGTAGGCATTAGAATTGCATCTGATGAAGAGCCAAATTTTGAATTCTATACCAGTAGGCTGGGAATTCGCTATAGCGACATAATGGATCTTTATACGAATAAAATTGCAAAAAGTGAGAAGGCCTCACTCAAAATGCTACATTTTTTCATTAACACCGGAATTAAGGATACTGCTTATTACTGGAGTGAACTTAGCCGTTTTGTATATAAATATTGCGAGTTAAAGAAGGTATGCCCTGAATTAGATACCATTGATATAGGCGGAGGATTTCCTATCAAAACTTCACTTGGTTTTGAATACGACTACCAATATATGGTAGATCAAATTGTTGAAAATATTCAATGGATATGTGAAAAAAACCATGTAGAAACCCCACATATTTTTACTGAATTCGGAAGCTATACTGTGGGTGAAAGTGGCGCTACCATTTATTCTATCCTGGACCAAAAGCTGCAAAATGATAAGGAGTTATGGTGCATGATTGACGGCTCTTTCATTACTCATATGCCTGATGTTTGGGGTTTAAATCAAAAGTTTATCTTAATGGCCGTTAACAATTGGGAAGAGCCTTTCCATAAAGTGAAGATGGGTGGATTAACGTGCGATTCCATGGACTATTATAATTCTGAAGCACATTCATTTGAAGTTTTCTTGCCCGATGTAAAGCCTTCTCAAAAACAGTACATTGGTTTCTTTCATACCGGAGCGTATCAAGAGTCATTAGGTGGATATGGTGGAATTCAACATTGCTTAATTCCTGCGCCAAAACACGTGCTCATTAATAAGGATGAGAACGGAAAGATTAGCACCGAACTATTTGCAGATGAGCAAACCAGTGAAAGTATGTTAAATATTTTAGGATATTAGACCATTAAGGTGTAGGTAGCACAAAGGAAAATGAGCTACCTACATTTTTTTTACTCTCAATATGGATTTCTGAACTGTGCCTGTCCAGGAATTCTTTAATTAGTTTTAGACCTAATCCTGACCCTTTTTCTTTATTAGTGCCGGCTGTTGAGACTTTCTTCTCTCCATTTAAAACCCTTTCTTTGAAAGCCTCATCCATACCAACGCCGGTATCCTCAACAACAACTATAACTTCTCTACTCTCTAGTTTGTTGGCGGTAATCAATACTTTACCGTTCTCTGTAAATTTAATGGAATTATTTACAAGATTCCTGAGAATGAACCGCAACATAGCAGTATCAGCATGTACTATAATATCACTACTAATATCTGTGTGTAAATTAATTTTCTTTTCTTGAGCCTGAGCGTGAAAGATTGTGATTACTTCACTGGCAAATTGCTTCAAATTAAGAGGCTTTAGTTCAAAATCGCCAGCACTTTGCGACCATTCCAACAAATTTTCAATTAAACTATGGATGCCTTGTATACTTTCCTTTATAAAAGGAAAAAGCTTAACCACTTCCTCAGGTTTAGAATTAGTAAAGTATTCAGAGTTAAAATAAGATAAAATGCTGGATATTGGACCTCGCATGTCATGAGAAATGATATTGGTCATTTCTGTATTTAAATTATTGAGTGTTTCTAACTTTTCATTTTGCGCATCAATAAGATGTACCCTGTCCTGCAACTGGTTCTTTTTGTCTCTTAACTCAATCAATTTGCTCACCTGATTTCCTAAAATCATCAAGGCCTTTCTCTGATATGCTGAAAGCTTTCTAGGTTGAGAGTCAATCACACATAAAGTCCCTAAATTATTCCCTTTTTCCGTGTTTAGGGGCATCCCCGCATAAAATCTTATATTAGGATCATCCAATACCAAAGGATTGTCTACAAATCTATGGTCCTTGCTGGCATCTTCAACTATAAAAAGCTCATTCTGATTGATTGCATGTCCACAAAATGAAACATCTCTAGAAGTTTCGTTTACATTTAATCCAACTTTGGCTTTAAACCATTGGCGTGAAGAATCCAATAATGTAATTAAAGAAATAGGAACTTCACAAATGATAGAGGCTAGCTCCACCACTTCATCAAAATCCTTTTCAAATTCAGAATCTAAAATATTGAAACTGATCAGCTCCTTTAATCTATCATCTTCATTTGCCGGAATCGAGGGCTTTTCCATACTATTCTTCCATTTTCTGTAAAGTATGCAAAATTTACGTTAATTGACTCACTTCAGATTCCCTATTTATCTTTTTAACTAAGCCTTGCAATACTTTCCCCGGACCACTTTCAACAAATAAACCAGCTCCATCCATAACCATTTGATGTACCGATTGTGTCCAAAGCACCGGTGCAGTCAGCTGAGATATCAAATTTCGCTTAATTATATCTACCTCTATTGAGGCCTGTGCAGTAAAGTTTTGATAAACAGGGCAGTTCGGTTTGTTAAATTTCGTTTGCTCAATAGCTTTGGCTAATTCTTCTCTAGCTGGTTCCATTAGTGGAGAATGAAAAGCACCACCAACAGGTAATGGCAAAGCTCTTTTAGCACCTTCCTCTTTCATTTTTTCGCAAGCTATCTCAATTCCTTTTTTGGAACCAGAGATTACCAATTGTCCTGGACAATTATAATTAGCAGGTACAACTATTTCATTTTTAATACTTTCACACACCTTCTCTACTACTCCATCTTCCAAACCTAAAATTGCAGCCATGGTAGAGGGATTTATTTCACATGCCTTTTGCATAGCCAAGGCTCTTTTATATACAAGTTGTAGGCCATCTTCAAAACTTAGAGACCCACTAGCCACTAAAGCTGAAAATTCTCCAAGGGAATGACCTGCAACCATATCAGGTTTAAAATCAGGGCTTACTAATGCGGTAATTACCGAATGTAAAAAGACAGCTGGCTGAGTAACTTTAGTTTCTTTCAATTCTTCATCGGTCCCCTCAAACATTATTTTTGTTATCTCAAAACCTAAAATATCATTCGCTTTATCAAATAATTTCTTTGCTTCAGAATTACTTTCATATAATTCTTTTCCCATACCTGGGAATTGTGCTCCTTGACCAGGAAAAACGTATGCTGTACCCATATTTCTATTATCTAAATTCAGTTTTGATTAATATTTTCGGCAAGATACAAATTTTAAAAGATCAGCTGAAAATAGGTAAAATTTGACTTGCTAATTTTGAAACGATTAATAAAAAGAAAAAGATTAATATGCCCTCATAAATTTTTTTGAAGTTAATCAGAAAGCGCTTTCAAGACATGACATTCAGCTCTCATTACTTATAAGTAGATATTGTATGCTTTAAAATTTTGCTCTAAAATTCACTAAACTGTAAAAAGCATTAATTTTAAATTATTGCTTGTACTAAACAATTTTATTACTTAATAATTTCTACCCAGCCTTTAAATACTTTAGTTTTATTTTCAGGTCTCAGCATTTTAAAGGTAACAGTCGCTTCATAGTAGTAGGTAGCCGATGGAAGTTCCTGCCCACTAAAGGCAGTTCCATCCCACTTTATATAAACACTGTTTTCCCCTCCCGACTTATAGTTATAAACCTCTTTGCCATATCTGTTGTAAACTCGAAAATGAATTTCCTTTAGAAACCGCGGGCATTTATCAAAAGGAATGGTAGCTAAGTCTGTAGCTCCAGGGTAGTAGGGTGTAAATACATCATTCACCCCATCATTATTAGGGGTAATAACATTCGGAAAGGCTATATTCGGACAGTTCTCTTTACAAAATGTCTCTGAAAATGCACTCCTGTTTTCCGACTGGTCTACCGCTCTTATCTTGTAACAGCCAGCATACTCCTGTAATTCTTTATGCGTAAAGGTAGTTTCCGTAGTAGTTCCCACAAGGTTAAAGTCGCCATCTAAAGTATTAGTGTAAAAAACTTCGTAGTAGCTTACATCTATGTCACAGCTATCTACTACTGTGGCATCCCAAAACAGGGTATTCTCAAAGTCATCGAAACCACAGTCTTTGTCTGCCAGGAACTCCAGACATTCATCCAATGATCCTAAATCAAAATCAACCTCAAAAGGTGGACAAGGATCTATCTGGTCATCGGGCATAGCACACAATTCCTGCGAGTTATTCAACAATGGCTCAAAGATATTATCATTGCCATAGCCTCCTGATGTAGTTACATAATAGCAGTATTGCTCATCATTGGACAGGTTCACATTATTAAAGGAACCGCTATCTGTATACTGAAAGCCATATTGGGTAACATCTACCGAATCAATCAATACGAACTCATTGGTATCATTTTCATTAACTTTATTCCTGTAAATATAATGATATGGAAACTCCTGATTAGTGTTGGACCAGGGAACGGTTGCTGTCCAATTCAACTGAATGGCCTCAAACAATGACACGGAATTCAGCCTTACTGTGGATGCCGTTGCTGATATTTCTATCAGGTTCTCTTCCTCTACTGCCTGATTCAATAGGTAAAGTTCTAGTCGGTAGCTGGTAAATTCTTCCTCTGTATTTATGCCGGAATCTGTATAGGTGGTATCATCTTCTACTACTGCAATTGGTTCAAAACTACCGTTCACGCCTCTTAGTAATTGGTACTTGTAAGGAGGTGGATAAATAGCTGTATCTATTTCAAATGGTGGTAACCAACTTACTATGACTTCTCCATTGCTACTATCTGTATTGGTTATGCTGGTATTGGTTATTATTGGACCTGTGGCTGCTATTTGTTGACAAACTTCTTCTGAAGCATAGCTTACTCCTCCTGTTGGCAATTCAAATACTGCTACCAGTCTATAGCAATAGGTAGCTCCAAAGGCCAGTCCTCTGCCTGCATTATTATCTAAAAAGGAATTTTGAGATACAGGTGCTGCTCCTATTAATTCATAACCCCCATTTTCAGGGATGCCGATTTCGCAGTTCTCCGGGGTAAAATCATAACTATCCACTCTTCTATATACCTGAATTACTTCGGCCAAGCCACAATTATATTCATCCCAGGTAATTTCTATTGATCTTTGAGGGCGACTTTCTGCCACAACATTTTTAGGGGCTGGAGGCACCACTGTTACATTCCAGGTCTCAAACTTGGTTAACCTGATCCCAGGTCCGTTATCGGTGGCCTTGAATCTTACCTGATAAGGATCTTCCCTGATATGGTCACAGCTGGTTTGCCAACTAAAGGTGGCGGATGTCGGACTTGGCTCAAAAACTGCAGGTGTAGGTGTTAACGTGGCTGCCGGATTCAGGGAAAGAGGAAATCCAAAAGCTTCTATCTGCACTAAGGATTCAAGATCTGGATCTGAAGCAACTATTTCTGCCTCTAACAATGTTCCTGCTTCTACACAGGTGTCTCTGGGTATTTCCAGCATGGGGGGCAAATTATCTGTTTCACCTATAGTTATTTGCATATCGCGAGTAATAAAACCCAGCAATTCCCATTTCCCATTTATTTTACGCCACTCCTCTACAATAAATGCAATGTTATATTGGCCTACAATAGCAGGTGCATCCCAAATAACATCTCCTGATATTGGGTTTATGGTGTAAGTTGCATTATCTGTTTGTTGCTCATTTAAACCGCCACCTATGTCATTGGGTTGCACATAATTAGGAACATCAGTATCCAGCATAAACTTTGGGTTGATTTTTTTGTAAGCAAGACTATCCCCATCTAAACCTTGATCTCGAGCTCCAGGATTATGAAAAAACAGAACTCCTACAGCTCCTTCATCTATAGGAGGAATGTCAAAGACAGGAGACTGATTACAGCCAAAGTATGGATCTAGTCTAATCAGCGATTCAATATAGAAATCTACCTGGCCTGAATTCCCTCCGTTAATATTGATGGTTTGATCATTTCTGAAAGATTCTACATATGAGACCCTAAAGGTCCCATTACCATCATATGTGTGGGGGATGCGAAACTGAACCTTCTCTACTTCATTGTCTAAAGATTCCTTAAGGAAGTAGCCATTGGGGTCTAATGAGATGGATTTACCATCTCCAAAATTAAAAACACCTTGTCCGAAGAGAATATTAGAACCTGTATCGCGATAGGCTGTTAGTGTAAACACAAAATCACGGCCATTGCAGTTTAATCTTTCAGAGGTTATTTCTCCTGCGCGAATGTGCGAAGCATAAATTGTTAAACTTGTGCTTAAGTTGACTACAAGAAAAAACAATAGATTTCTCACTATTTGAAACAAGTTAAATGCAAAGGAAAATTAGTCTATTTAACTAATTAACTAACAAAAATTAGTCCGAAAGGGAAACTTCAATATTATATTTCTGTTAAACACTACAAATAATCCTAAACAAGGGACTATTTCGTAAATACCAAAGTAATATAT
Organism: uncultured Cytophagales bacterium; assembly: GCA_963803685.1. GTDB lineage: Bacteria > Bacteroidota > Bacteroidia > Cytophagales > Cyclobacteriaceae > Marivirga. The sequence continues at coordinate 2,136,503 of CAWDNW010000001.1, read as the reverse complement.
TGCAGATTTAGCTTCACGGGATAATTATACTAATATAACCAAAAATAACTGGATCACTTATTTTTTAAAGAAATCTTTTCTTTTCATCTGGACTTGGCAGTCTACAAGTTTCCCTTTCACCAAACCATTTATAGCGATTTTTTGCAATAATATCGTAAAAGAAATTTCTGATAAAAGGTGGAATCACGATAAATGCGTACAAGAGAAACCATGCTCCCTTCAGCTTCTTAGCTATTTTTAATGCCGCTGTACTTTTCTCATACATTTTTCCTTCTTCGTATAGCACTATGCTATCCAGGTTTTTTACGCGCTCGTGCCCTAGATATTTATTAGCTACATCTGATTGCAAGGGGGCTAATTTAAATAGCTCATGTGGATCTCTTTCTATCACAAAATTGACTGCACCATTACAAAGATTACAAACTCCATCAAAAAAAATAATTCTTGTATACCTCAATTTGAATTACCTTATAATCTCCACCCAGCCTTTAAAGAGTTTTTCTTTATTTTCAGGCCTTAACATGTCGAAAGTTACCCTTGCCTCAAAATAATAAGTTGACGATGGCAATTCTTCCCCATTGAAATTGGTACCATCCCATTCTATGTAAACACTATTTTCTCCTCCTGATTTGTAATCGTACACTTGCTTACCGTATCTATTATAGACTTTAAAGGTAACGTTTTCTAGAAACCGCGGGCATTTATCAAAAGGAATGGTAGCTAAGTCTGTAGCTCCAGGGTAGTAGGGTGTAAATACATCATTCACCCCATCATTATTAGGGGTAATAACATTCGGAAAGGCTATATTCGGACAGTTCTCTTTACAAAATGTCTCTGAAAATGCACTCCTGTTTTCCGACTGGTCTACCGCTCTTATCTTGTAACAGCCAGCATACTCTTGTAATTCTTTATGCGTAAAGGTAGTTTCCGTAGTAGTTCCCACCAGGTTAAAGTCGCCATCCAAAGTATTGGTATAAAAAATTTCATAGTAGCTTACATCTATGTCACAGCTATCTACTACTGTGGCATCCCAAAACAGAGTATTCTCAAAGTCATCGAAACCACAGTCTTTGTCTGCCAGGAACTCCAGGCATTCATCCAATGATCCTAAATCAAAATCAACCTCAAAAGGTGGACAAGGATCTATCTGGTCATCGGGCATAGCACACAATTCCTGAGAATTATTTAACAATGGCTCAAAGATATTATCATTACCATAGCCTCCGGATGTAATTATATAATAGCAGTATTGCTCATCATTGGACAGGTTCACATTATTAAAGGAACCGCTATCCGTATACTGAAAGCCATATTGGGTAACATCTACCGAATCAATCAATACGAACTCATTGGTGTCATTTTCATTAACTTTATTCCTGTAAATATAATGATATGGAAACTCCTGATTAGTGTTGGACCATGGAACGGTTGCTGTCCAATTCAACTGAATGGCCTCAAATAGCGACACGGAACTTAACCTTACAGTGGAAGCTGTTGCTGATATTTCTATCAGATTATCTTCCTCTACTGCCTGATTCAATAGGTAAAGTTCTAGTCGGTAGCTGATAATTTCTTCCTCTGTATTTATGCCGGAATCTGTATAGGTGGTATCATCTTCTACTACTGCAATTGGTTCAAAACTACCGTTCACGCCTCTTAGTAATTGGTACTTGTAAGGAGGTGGATAAATAGCTGTATCTATTTCAAATGGTGGTAACCAACTTACTATGACTTCTCCATTGCTACTATCTGTATTGGTTATGCTGGTATTGGTTATTATTGGACCTGTGGCTGCTATTTGTTGACAAACTTCTTCTGAAGCATAGCTTACTCCTCCTGTTGGCAATTCAAATACTGCTACCAGTCTATAGCAATAGGTAGCTCCAAAGGCCAGTCCTCTGCCTGCATTATTATCTAAAAAGGAATTTTGAGATACAGGTGCTGCTCCTATTAATTCATAACCCCCATTTTCAGGGATGCCGATTTCGCAGTTCTCCGGGGTAAAATCATAACTATCCACTCTTCTATATACCTGAATTACTTCGGCCAAGCCACAATTATATTCATCCCAGGTAATTTCTATTGATCTTTGAGGACGACTTTCTGCCACAACATTTTTAGGGGCTGGAGGCACCACTGTTACATTCCAGGTCTCAAACTTGGTTAACCTGATCCCAGGTCCGTTATCGGTGGCCTTGAATCTTACCTGATAAGGATCTTCCCTGATATGGTCACAGCTGGTTTGCCAACTAAAGGTGGCGGATGTCGGACTTGGCTCAAAAACTGCAGGTGTAGGTGTTAACGTGGCTGCCGGTTCTAAAGTAAACGGACCTCCAAAAGCCTCGATTCTTACCATTGACTCAGGGTTTGGATCTATGGCTATGATCTCTGCTTCCAGCAATGTTCCTGCTTCTACGCAGGTATCCATCGGGATTTCAAGTTCAGGTGGATCATTATCTGTTTCTGCAATGATAATCTGCATGTCGCGGGTAACACTACCAAGAAAACGCCATTCTCCGGCAATTTTACGCCACTCCTCGGCTATAAAAGCAATATTGTATTCACCCTGTAGACCTGGGGCATCCCAAATAACATCTCCAAGAATTTGATCTAAAGTATATGTGGCTGGACCAGTTTGTTGCTCGTTCTGACCTCCACCGGCAACATTTGGAAAACGATAATTGGGAACATCTGTATTTCTAGTACTTTGAGGAATTGTTGTTTTAAAAGCTATACTGTCTCCATTGATATCGAAAGCACCCGGATTATGAAAAAATAGTAAACCTACAGCTCCCTTATCAATAGGTGGAATCAAAAATACAGGTGTATCATTACAACCAAAGAATGGATCGAGTCGAATAGTGGTTTCTACAAAAAATGGTACTGAAACAGAATTTGTCATGTTAACAATACCTGCATTCCTAAAGTCTTCCTCATAAGAAACAGTGTAGGAGCCATTCCCGGGATAAGTATGCTGAAGTTTAAATTGCACTAATTCAACTTCATCATCAATAATTTCTTTTCTAAAAAAGCCTTCCGGATTTAGTGAAATACTTTCGCCATCTCCAAAATTGAAGATTCCATTTCCAAATAATATATCTGACCCTGTGTCTCTGTAAGCAGTTAATGTAAATTCATATGCAAAGCCGTTACAACCTAAGCGTCTGGCTGTTATTTCCCCTGCACGAATATGAGTGGCGTTAGTTTCTACACTAAAACCAAACAATATTAATATGGTAAATAGATATCTGTACACTAATTTGTTGGAATAAGAAAAATAAGAACGTTAATATATAAAATATTGTTCTCAAAACATCAAAAACATTCAGTTTCTATTTTTAGTTGATCATCAATATCTTATCTTTTCACTATTTAGAATCTTTTAAATTAATGAACACAATTGTTTTATAAGTGTTCCAAATGTAACTTTGATGCAATTTAATTTTTACTAACATTAACAATTTTAATAATATATGAGCTGGCTCTCAGATACACTTACAAGTACCATTGGACGTAAATTAGTTATGTCACTTACTGGTTTATTTTTAGTTAGTTTTTTAATTGTTCACCTATCAGGCAACTTACAATTACTTGCAGGAGATGAAGGATTGGCTTTTAATGAATATGCCAAATTCATGACAACTAACCCAATTATTAAAACTCTCTCTTATGGATTATATGCAGGTTTTCTGATTCATATCATTATGTCTGCAGCCTTAATATACAAAAACAGACAAGCCAGACCGGTTGGCTATCAAAAATTCAAAGGTTCTGCCAATAGCACCTGGTCGTCAAGAAACATGGGCTTATTGGGAACTGTTATTTTGATATTTTTAATCATTCATTTAAGAAATTTTTGGTACGAGATGCACTGGGGCGGAATAAATATGGATGAGGCCGGTAACAAAAACTTGTACCAGGTTGTTAATGCAGCATTCAGTCAATGGTGGTATGTTTTAATATATGTTATAAGTATGGCTGGATTAGCTTTTCACCTATCACATGGGTTCGCAAGTGCTTTTCAAACGCTAGGATTAAACCATTCAAAGTACAATCCATTGATAAAAGGGGTAGGATACGTGATTGCCATTTTAATACCATTAGCATTTGCGGCAATACCTGTTTTAATGTTTTTTAATAGTTAAGGATAATAAATCTACTATGAGTTTAGAATCAAAAATACCAGAAGGTCCATTAGCAGAGAAGTGGACAAATCATAAATTTAATGTAAAGTTGGTAAATCCAGCCAATAAGCGAAAATATGACATAATTGTAGTTGGAACCGGCCTTGCAGGTGCTTCAGCATCAGCATCATTGGCAGAACTAGGTTACAATGTTAAAGCTTTCTGTTTTCAGGACAGCCCTAGAAGAGCTCACTCCATTGCAGCACAGGGTGGTATTAATGCAGCAAAAAACTATCAAAATGATGGAGATAGCGTTTTCAGATTATTTTACGATACAATTAAAGGAGGAGATTACAGATCGAGAGAAGCTAACGTTTACAGGCTTGCACAAGTGAGTGTAAATATAATTGACCAATGCGTTGCTCAGGGCGTGCCTTTTGCAAGAGAATACGGTGGTCTTCTTTCCAACAGATCTTTTGGAGGTGCTCAGGTTTCCAGAACATTTTATGCCAGAGGTCAAACAGGCCAGCAGCTGTTACTAGGTGCTTACAGTGCTTTGAGCAGACAAGTTGCCAATGGGAAAGTGGAATTGTATCCTCGCCATGAAATGCTTGATCTTGTAAAAATTGATGATAAAGCTAAGGGGATTGTTACTCGAAATCTTATCACTGGTAAAATAGAATCTTTTAGTGCTCATGCAGTAGTTTTAGCGACCGGAGGATATGGTAACGTGTTTTTCCTATCCACCAACGCGATGGGGTCAAATGCAACAGCAGCCTGGAGAGCTCATAAGAAAGGTGCTTTAATGGCAAATCCTTGCTACACTCAAATCCACCCAACCTGTATCCCGGTGAGCGGTGATCACCAGTCTAAACTTACTTTGATGTCGGAATCATTGAGAAACGATGGAAGAGTGTGGGTACCTGCAACTGTGGAATTAGCTGAGAAAATTCGGAAAGGTGAAATGCATCCTAACGAGTTATCAGAAGATCAAAGAGACTATTATTTAGAAAGAAAATATCCTGCATTTGGAAACCTTGTACCTCGAGATGTGGCTTCAAGAAACGCAAAATATGTTTGCGATGAAGGAAGAGGCGTCAACGAAACAGGAAAAGCTGTTTACCTCGATTTCAGAGATGCTATCAACAGAGATACTAAGGAAGTAATTGCAGGTAAGTATGGTAACTTGTTTGATATGTACAAGCAAATTACTGGTGAGAATCCTTACGAGCAACCGATGAAAATTTACCCAGCCGTGCATTATACTATGGGTGGATTATGGGTAGATTATAACTTAATGACTAATGTACCTGGTTTATACTCAACTGGAGAATCAAATTTCTCAGATCATGGAGCCAACAGATTAGGAGCTAGTGCACTTATGCAAGGTTTAGCAGATGGTTATTTTGTTTTGCCTTACACAATAGGGAATTATTTATCTGCTGAAAAATACGAAAAAGTATCAACAGACCATGAAGCATTTAAAGCTGCTGAAGCTTCTGTAAAAGGTTTGATTGATAAGTTGCTTTCTATAAAAGGGACGAAATCCGTGGATAATTATCATAAGGACCTTGGTAAAATCATGTGGGAATACTGTGGTATGTCACGTGATAAAGAAGGTTTAAATAAGGCTAAGAATTTAATTAAAGAGCTGAAAGATGATTTCTGGAAAAACGTTAAAGTTTTAGGCACAAATGAAGAATTCAATAGTTCGCTGGAGAAGGCCTCAAGAGTGGCTGATTTCATCGAGCTAGGGGAATTGATGATACTGGATGCGTTAAATAGAGAAGAATCATGTGGGGGTCACTTCAGAGAGGAATACCAAACGGAAGAGGGTGAAGCTAAAAGGAATGACGAAGATTTTGCTTATGTAGCAGCTTGGGAGTTTACGGGAGAAAACAAAGAGGAAGCCTTACATAAAGAGCAATTAATTTTTGAAAATGTTAAATTAACTCAAAGAAGCTATAAATAATTTCTGAAGGAAATTATTCAGCTTATGATTTAAAATATAATTGATTATGAAATTTACTTTAAAAATCTGGAGACAGAAAAACAATAAAGACCAAGGAGCTTTTAAAACTTACGAGTTAGATGGAGTATCAAGAGATATGTCATTCCTTGAAATGATTGATGTATTGAATGAGCAGCTAATTGATAAAAATGAAGATCCTGTTCACTTTGACCATGATTGTAGGGAAGGAATATGTGGTATGTGTAGCATGCACATAAATGGAGAACCTCATGGACCGATAAAAGGTGTTACAACTTGCCAGTTGCATATGAGAAGTTTTTCTGATGGTGAAACAATAACCATTGAACCATGGAGAGCAAAAGCATTTCCTGTCATAAAAGATTTAGCAGTAGATAGAGGTTCATTTGACAGGGTAATTCAAGCAGGAGGTTATATCAATGTAAATACTGGAGGTACACCTGATGCAAATGAAATACCAATTTCAAAAAGTGTAGCAGACGAAGCATTTGATGCGGCTACTTGTATCGGTTGTGGAGCTTGCGTAGCAGCTTGTAAAAATGCATCCGCTATGTTGTTTGTAAGTGCTAAAATTTCTCAATTGGCATTATTACCTCAAGGACAGGTAGAAAGAGAAGAAAGAGCAGAGAAAATGGTAGCACAAATGGATGCCGAGGGCTTTGGAGCCTGTACAAATACAGGTGCTTGTTCTGCAGAGTGTCCTAAAGGTATTAGCTTAACTAACATTGCCCGAATGAACAGGGAATATTTAGGAGCTAAAATAACTTCTTGATTTTAAAAATATTATGATCTCAAAGGGCTTCGGCCCTTTTTTTTATTCCCGTTTTTAAACAACTATCAATTTTCTAGATTGCAAAATAGCATACCTATAAATAGGTATATCCTAATAGGACATAATTGACATTACTAATATCCAAATATCAAGGCGCATTTATCCAATTATAGTCTTAAAATTCTGTTTTTAAGCATTTTTTTATTAGATTTGGTAGTCTAATGAGTAATCTCAAAAGAACCCATCGCAGCCAATGCATTTAGTAGACATCCTGATTTTTGTGTTTTATATGATAGCCATGCTTGGCGTAGGATTTTATTTTCTTCGAAGTAATAAAGGCATGGACGATTACTATGTTGGAGGCCGTTCAATGAGTGCTGGCCATATTGGACTTTCCGTTGTGGCAACCGATGTGGGAGGTGGGTTTTCTGTGGGTTTAGGAGGATTAGGCTTCACCATTGGCTTATCAGGTTCCTGGATGCTCTTTACAGGTCTGCTAGGTGCATGGTTAGCCGCGGTTTTCTTAATTCCAGCTGTTAGAGGGAATAAGAATTTTGCCAAATTCCACACAATGCCGCAAATTTTTGAGTATTTCTACAATAAAAAAGTGGCACTCTTGGCTGCTATCATCTCTGCAATAGGTTATGCAGGTTTCACAAGTTCACAACTACTAGCAGGTGCTAAACTAGCTTCAGGCACATTTCCTGAAATTAGTTTAGGGAGCGCTCTTCTGGTAATGGGAGCAATTGCAGTTATTTACACAGTTATAGGCGGTATAAAAGCCGTTATCTATACAGATACTATTCAGTGGATTATATTGTTGTCAGGATTAATTTTTATAGGTATACCTTTATCCTACCAGGCAGTTGGTGGCATGGAAGCCATTAGAGAAACATTAGATCCTAAAATGCTTACCTTAACCAATATTTCGTGGCAAGATATTGTCTATTGGTTGGCAACTATTATACCGATATGGTTTGTAGGTATGACTTTATACCAAAGAATTTATGCAAGCAAAGATGTTAAAACTGCCAAAAGAGCCTGGTTTATAGCCGGTTTATTTGAATGGCCAATTATGGCTTTCATGGGAATTGCATTGGGTTTAATAGCAAGGGTTGCAGCTGATCAAGGTATGTTTGCTGAATTGGGTACAGCAGGTATCACTGATGCTGACCCAGAGAAAGGCCTTCCTATGCTGTTGGCTACAGTTCTTCCAGTAGGACTTCTAGGTTTAATGATGTCAGCATATTTTTCGGCCATCTTATCAACGGCAGATAGCTGCTTAATGGCATCCTCAGGTAATATTGTTTCTGATTTCATCCAGAAGTTCACCAAGAGATTCTCAACAGATCGTTCAGAATTACGTTTATCACAAGTAGTAACGCTTGCAGTAGGTGTAATAGCTTTATTATTGGCCAGTGTTATGGAGAATGTGCTGAACCTGATGCTTTATAGTTACGCATTTATGGTCTCAGGCTTGTTTGTTCCAATTATTGGCGGGCTATTTTGGAAAAAAAGTAGTGCAAAAGCTGCTTTCTATTCTATGATTGCCGGAGGACTTACAACTGCAATGTTGCAGGCCAACAAAGTAACACTCAGTTTGGCTGCGTCTAAAGATGAGGTCATGGAACAGGTCAACAGATTTAAGTACCTTTTAGACTATGAACATTTAAAATTTGACTCATTAACTCCAGGGCAAATTGCAGAGGCTGTTAATAAAATACAAGTAATTAAAATTCCTTTCACAGAGGGATTTTTTATGTTACCCTATAGTATAGACCCGAATATTTTCGGTATTGCTATCTCTGCAGTAATTTTTATATCATTTTCATACATATTTCCTAAAAAATAAATTAAATATGGAATTTCAGACATTAACATCAATAGATTCAGCAACCACACTTCAAAAAAATGAAATAGCAGATTTTTTATTCACACATCTGGATCAGTATGGTGATAAAAAGGAGGATATTTTAAAATGCCTTGATTATGCCTTAAGTTCATTTGGGCATCAGGGTGGCTTTGTAGTATTGTGTAGAGAAAAAAGTAACATTAAAGGTGCTGTAGTAGTTAATCAAACAGGAATGTCAGGTTATATTCCGGAAAATATATTGGTTTATATAGCAGTACACTCCGACCAACGTGGTAAAGGAGTAGGGAAATCTCTTATGCAAAAAGCCATTAATATGGCGAAAGGGGATATTGCTTTGCATGTAGAACCAGATAATCCAGCAAAATTTCTTTACGAAAAACTTGGCTTCACCAATAAATACCTTGAAATGAGGTTCAAAAAATAAATATGGCTTTTTTAAAATTATATAGAAATAAACTAAAACACAATTTCGATTTTTTACACACTCTCTTTACGAAAAATAACCTCGATTGGGGTGCAGTGACAAAGATTTTTTGCGGTAATGAATTATACCTTAAGGAAGTGATTGCTTTAGGATTTAGAGAAATCCATGATTCAAGAATTAGTAATTTACAAAAAGTAAAATCTATTGACTCAACCGTAAAAACCTGCTATATAAAGCCACCAGCTAAAAGAAGCATAAAGGATGTAGTAATGTATGCTGATATGAGCATGAATACAGAATATTACACCCTAAAATTGCTCTCAGAAGAGGCTGAACGACAAGATAAAATCCATAAGGTAATAATTATGGTAGAGACAGGTGATCTAAGAGAAGGTGTGATGGGGGATCATTTAATAGATTTTTACGCCAAGGTTTTTGAATTGCCAAACATTGAAATTGTTGGAATCGGCACTAACTTGAATTGCCTTCACGGAGTAATGCCTTCGCAAGATAAACTAATTCAGCTAAGCTTATACAAACAAATCATTGAGCTAAAGTTTAACAGGAAAATACCCTTGGTTTCCGGCGGGACTTCAGTAACTATTCCACTTATTATGAATAAGCAGATTCCTAAAGGGGTTAATCATTTTAGAATTGGAGAGACGCTCTATTTTGGTGCTAATTTATTTGATGATACCACTATAGATGGTATGCATGATGATTGCCTTGAGTTGTTCACTGAAATTATAGAAATTACGGAAAAACCAAAGGTTCCTATGGGAGAGATGGCAGCTAACCCGCAAGGACTTACTACAGAAGTGGATGAATCATTATATGGTCAAACTAGCTTCAGAGCCATTCTTGATATTGGAGTTTTGGATATTGATCCCAAGTACCTTATTCTTGACGGATATGATTTTAAAGTGGTAGGGTCGAGTTCTGACATGATTGTAATTGATCTAGGAGATAACACACAAAAAAGAAAAGTGGGTGATTTAATCAATTTTAAATTGAAATATATGGGAGCACTGGGAATTCTTAATTCCAATTATATTGAAAAAACTGTAGAGTGAGAGTAAATGAAAATTTGGTTACTGAATTATAAAAATTAAAATTTGTTAAGGCAAATGCACAGCTTCACCAGATTAGAAGTACGTCTTATTTTTTAGAATTAGAATTTTACTTTATAAAACATGCAATTTTCACCGGATTTAGAGGAACTTGAAAAACTACGTAAAGAGTTACACCAACATGCTGAACTATCTAATCAGGAAAAAGTAACTGCCAAAATATTAAAATCATACCTATTGAAGTTTAATCCTCATGAAATTATTGAAAACGTAGAAGGATTTGGCTTTACCGTGGCATTTAAAGGAGTTGAGAAAGGATTAGATATAGCCTTTAGAGCTGATATGGATGCCTTGCCTATTGATGAGTTTCTGGATCTAGAGCATGGTTCTCAAACGGAACATGTAGCCCACAAATGCGGTCATGACGGCCACATGACAATGGTTGCAGGCATGGCAGAATATTTGAATAAAAACAAACCTCAAAAAGGGAATGTCTATCTGATTTTTCAACCTGCAGAAGAAACAGGAGAAGGAGCGGCACAAATAATTGAGAGTCTTAAAAAAAACAAGATAGAAATAGATTATTTGTTTGGTCTCCATAACCTACCTGGTTACCAAAAAGGAGAAATCGTATCTAAGCAAAATACTTTTGCGGCTGCATCAAAAGGTATGGTTATTAAATTGACAGGTCAAACCAGTCATGCTGCAGAACCAGAAAATGGCAACAGCCCTGTTATGGCAATTTCTAAAATAATTGCAGATCTAACTAATATCCATAAAGCACATCATTATACCGATTTAACATTGGCTACTGTGATTCATGCATTATTAGGAGAAATAGCTTTTGGAACCACACCCGGCTACGGTGAAATTAGAGCAACCCTAAGAGCCATGAAAGATGTAGACATGAAGCATTTAACAGATTTGGCAGAGAATTTAGCCAGGGAAACAGCAAAAAGTCATTCACTTGGCGTTGAAATAAATTATACAGAAGTTTTTCCTGCTACAGAAAATTCTGAAGAAATTTTTAACATTTTGAAAAATGTGGCTCTTTCGAAAGACTTAAGCTTTCAATCAATCGCTGCCCCTTTTAAATGGAGTGAGGACTTCGGTCAATACAAATCGTACACCAAAACTGGATTTTTTGGGTTAGGAGCTGGCTATGATATGCCAAACCTGCACAATAGAGAATATGATTTCCCTGATGAGATAATACCATGCGGAATAAACATGTATATTGGTTTATTAGAACATTACACGAAAGATGTATAATACAAAGGATCCTTTTAATACTTCCCAAATAGAAATTAGCGCTTCAGCACTAAGGCAAAACAAAAAATTTGTTAGAAAAATTATTGGTTCAAAAGTAATTTTATCAGCTGTTGTAAAAGGTAATGCCTACGGTCATGGAATTGAACAGATGGTTCAAGTTTTTGAAAATGTGGGGATTAATCATTTATCAGTATTTTCAGCCCATGAGGCATATAGGGTATGCCAAACTAAGAAAGACAGTACCAAAGTGATGATTTTGGGCTGGTTAAATGATGAACAGGTATCGTGGGCAGTAGAAAATGAAGTGGATTTTTATGTTTTTGAACTAGACAGGTTAACGGCAGCGATTGAAAGCGCCAAGAAGATTGGTAAAAAAGCCAATATACATATTGAGGTTGAAACTGGTATGAATAGAACTGGTTTCGAGGAAAAGCTTTTACCCCAGGTAATTCAAATACTATCTGAAAATAAGGAGTATTTATCGTTTGAGGGGCTCTGCACGCATTACGCCGGAGCAGAAAGCATTACCAACCATTTTAGGATTAAAGACCAGATAGAATTATTTAACCAATATTCTCAGCAATTTCAAGATAATAACTTAATTCCTAAATTGAGACATACAGCTTGCTCTGCAGCAGCAATTTCGTACCCTGAAACACATATGGATATGGTAAGAGTTGGTATTTTATTGTATGGTTTTTGGCCAAGCAGAGAAACATTTATTTTTCACAAAAAAAGTAACGGTTATACGGGAGTTCAAAATGAGCGTTCTGTAGATCCATTAAAAAGAGTGATTACATGGAAATCTAAAATCATGTCGGTGAAAGAAGTTCCAATCGGAGAGTTTATTGGCTACGGCACAACCTACCAGGCTCCTAAAAGAATGAAAGTGGCTACTATTCCAGTGGGCTATTCATATGGATATACTCGCTCTCTAAGTAATCAGGGGAGAGTTCTGGTGGGAGGAAAACGTGTTGCTGTGATTGGAACTGTCAACATGAATTTAATGATTATTAATGTAAATGATTGCAAAGAAGTGAATAAGGGAGATGAAGTGATACTCATAGGCCAACAAGGGAAATCCAAAGTAACAGTAGCAAGCTTTGGTGAAATGAGTGAACTGGTCAATTATGAGCTATTAAGCCGGCTACCAATGGATATTCCGCGGGAAATAGTAAATTAAATAGCTTTACTTTTAATTTATATTAAGTTTGTTTTTTCATAGATTAATATTGCTATATTTATAAGCAATATTTAATTAAACCAATAAACCTCTATGAAAACACTCAACTACTTCAAAAAATCATTCCCCTTTCATTTATTATTGATGGGTATTATAATGAGCGCTTGCGCCTCTCAGAAATTTGACTACAATTCAGCTTACAAGTTTAGTCATCACAACTATAGCAAAACAGTAGTAAATGAAGGTAATAATACCACAGTTGCTAATGGTCTCGCCAGTGATGCTACCACAGAATCAACTAATTTTAGTGGAAGCAAATCAGCTCTAGTAGTAAACAAGGAAATTGTTAGCAAACCTAGTTCAAACAGTCTCCATCAGAAAAATCTTAACCATCAAGAAAATAATATTAGCCTAGTAGAAACGCAGACTAATAAGGAAAAAAACGTTGTTGTTAAAGAAAAAGAGGCAGGAAAAACAAAGAGTGACAAAAAGGTTTTTAAAATAAGAGAAAAATTCAGAACTGAAACACCTGAATCTGATCCATCAAAAAACTGGGCTGCCATCGCTTCTCTACCTGTTGGTATAGTAAGTTTGTTAGTTGCAGGTGTTTTGCTGGGTCCAACTGCAATTGTATTTGGAGCTATAGGACTAAAAAGCGAGAAAAAAGGACTTGCTATTGCAGGCTTAGTTCTAGGAATTATAGGTGTTATTGGTGCATTAATAGTAATTAGCGCAATGTAATTGAAACCAAGTTATTATCCTTATTAGGAGTGCTTATTAAAACCATCCTAATAAGGATAATACTAAAAATTAGAATATTAAAATTACCAATAAAATAATAATAATTAAGGCGCCTACTGAGATAGAAATTCTATTATCTAAACCTGCTTTGTCCTTAATTTCCTTTAACTCTTCCCTTAGAGCCTTTCGTTCTTCACCGGACATATTTTTAAAGTCCATTTGCTGAATTTCGTTTAAACGCTCCAGAATCTCTTTTTCTTTGGCCTCTGGGAGGGTAACTTCCACTTTTGCATTGTAAGCTGATATATCATTATTAGCATTTAAAGTAATTGGAGATAGGAGGAACAGAATGCTTAGACTAAATAGTATCTTTGTCATAATTCTCATTTTTTTTGTTTTTAATAAAATAAGGTATTTAGATTGATAAAAGAAAACATAAATTATACTTTTAAATCTTCATCCAATTTATCAAGTCTTTATTTGTAACATCTGTTACCAACATTGCTTGAAGCAAAACCGTATCTTTGTAAAAATACTTAAACTAAAATTTATATTATGAATCATAAAAATATTAAAGCTGAAGAATTCGACCGACTTTCAAAAGAAGACGACACTGAAATAATTGATGTGAGATCGCCAGAAGAAGAAGTGGAAGGCTTTATTGAAGGAGCAAAGGTAATTAACATCATGGGTCCTGACTTTGCTGATAAAATTAAAGAATTAGATAAAGACAAAACGTATTTGGTTTATTGCAGAAGTGGAAACAGGAGCAGTACAGCTTGTGGTTTTATGGCCAGCAATGGTTTCGATACATTGTATAATTTGGAAGGTGGTATTCAAGCTTGGAATCAATATAAAAACACCAAATAGAAAATGGCTGGCTTTACAGATTTAATTAATGGTGAAACACCTGTTTTAGTTGACTTTTATGCCGATTGGTGCGGTCCGTGTAAAACTATGGCTCCTTACCTGGAGGAAGTGGCTCAACAAATGAAAGGCCATGTAAAAGTTATTAAGGTTGATGTTGATAAAAATCAGTCTGCAGCAGGTAAGTACAGGGTACAAAGCATTCCAACTTTAATACTTTTCAAAGAAGGAGAAATTAAATGGCGACAAGCTGGGGTGGTTCCTCCCAACCAAATTATTTCTGAAGTAAAGAAAATATCCTAATGAAAAACAAATGGCTATTGGCTGTTGCAGGGGTGCTAACATTGGGTTTAGCACCCTTTTTCCCTGAACCACATTTCTTCGGCAAAATACAATGGATTTTAGGCGGAGGAATCGGGATGAATTCTATGGATTATTTTGACTTCCTGCTGCATGGGGCTCCATGGTTCTATCTAACTTATCTAATTGTTATCCTTTCAATAAAAAAATTAAAGTTAAAAGGCAAACATAGTGCAAACTTCCAAAAATAAGCTCTTTCACTTTAAAGTTTTACATTTGTATAAACTTTAGCATCTATGTTTTTTATTCTCTCCAAAACTATTAGCTACCTATTTTTACCTGCTACTTTAATTGGTCTTTCTTGGTTGGGGTATTTTTTGTTCCGTAAAAAGCCATGGAGGAAACACTTGGCTATTTGTGGGTTTGCACTTTTCCTTCTGTTTACAAATGATTTCCTCGCTAATACTTTTTTAAAATTGTGGGAAAATGAACCTGTTCCTACCAAAAGTCTGGAAAATAGTGATTTTACCTATGGAGTTTTACTTACCGGCATGACTAACACCCTAAAATCACCTGATGACAGGGTTTATTTCCAACAGAATGCAGATAGATTATTACAAGCAATTGCCTTATTTCATCAAGGAGTCTATGATACATTATTAATATCTGGAGGTGGAGCCACTGCACTACGATCCGACCTTCAGGAGGCACAGGTGATTTTCAGTTATCTGCAAACTATCAATTTCCCTGTTGAAATGGTGAAGATTGAAGATCAATCAAGAAATACTGCCGAAAGTGCCCAATTAGCAGTTAATCTCATTACTACCCAGCATCCCATTCTTTTAATTACAAGTGCCAGCCATATGCCACGCGCTTCTGCCTGTTTTAGGAAGCAAGGTTTTGAAGTGCAACCCTACCCTACTGTTTACCACACTACTGATGGTAATATTACACCTGCAATGTTTTTACCTGCTTATGAAGCACTAATGAAATGGCATATTTTATTTAAAGAATGGATGGGTTATGCTGCCTACACAATAGCTGGATACATATAAAAAAGCCCTGATGATTTGTCATCAGGGCTTTCTTTCTATTAAATTCTAAAAATGGTTACTTTATTAAAAAGGTGTCTTCTTCTAAATCAACATTGAACTCAATTGATTTTAATGTGGTATTGATTCGAAAACCTTGATTTAACACCTTCTTGGTAGGAATCATTACACCATTTTTATCTTCGTAAGCTGAATATTCTTCAGATGTTGTTACTTCTCCCTGTGGACCTGTTTGTATAGTAGATGTTTTTAACTTGTAGCCACTATCAGCACTGTAATAATAGGTAGAGGTTTTGCCGGAAGGCATAGTCACTTCAATAGCATAGGCTGCTTCGCCATCTAAATCTGTAATTGATTTCAGCTCATAGCCTATACCCAATTCTTCAAAATATAGCTCGGGGAAAATCTTTGCGCCTGCTATTACATCTTTCTTAGCCTCTTCAGGTAAGGGAACTTCTTGTCCCTGCATCACAATTTTAACCTCTTGTCCATTCACAACAGTTTTAGTTATAACCATTCCTGTCATTCCTACTTCCTGTTTGAACGCACCGTCTTTCTTTACTTCATTGATGTAAAGATTTTGCCCCTGAAAAGTAGCATCATATACTAATTTCATATTTTCAACAGATCTCAATTTCTCTTCCCCACCTAATGCTTCAAAATAATCCTGCAGTACTGTTTTTGCGGTAACACCTTCAGGAATTTTCATGTTATCCATAGGATTATACTCATTACCGTTTCTGTCGAAATATTTAACCTCACCAAACTGCTTTAAACCTTTTGTCACATCAGCGTCTTTACCTACTACAATAATATTTGCATGGTTAGGGAGAATGTATTTCGTAGCCATCGCTTTAATATCAGCTAATGAAACCTTCTCTAATTCCTTTAAATAATTGTTATAATAATCAGCTGACAAATTGTAAATAGCCGTATTAATAGCAAAAGAAGCAACAGTTTGAGGGCTTTCCAATGACCTTGCAAAGCTACCTGCGATAGATGCTTTGGCAGCATCTAATTCATTTTGAGTTACCTCTTCCTGAGATATTTTCTGTAATTCATACATAAATTCAGAAACAGCACTATCAGTCACCTCATTTCTAACACTTGCGCTCGCATTGAAATTACCAATTAATTTATCATTACTCAATGAAGATCGAGCTCCGTAAGTAAATGCCTTATCCTCTCTTAAATTTTGCATCAATCGAGATGAAAAGCCACCACCTAAAATTTGATTGAGCACTCTCGCTTTTATAGCATCTTCAGACCCTACTTTTAACTCAACAGGATAGCTTACATTTATAACAGACTGAACGGAAGCCTCTCTATCTACCAAAGCTACATAAGTTTCTTCTGGTGCCTGCGGAGTTTCATATTCAATTGTAGGAATAGAACCATTCTCCCATTTGCTAAAGTTCTTTTTAATTAGCTTTTTAGCTTCCTTGGGAGTGATATCGCCCACAATAGCCAAATAACCTATATTTGGTCGGAAATAGGTTTCGTAGTACTTTTTGCAGTCTTCTAAGGTAATATTTTCCACCGTTTCTTCAGTCGTGAATTCTCCGTATGGATGATCATTTCCATATGTAAGCACCCCTCTCACATTAGAAGCAATAGCATTGGGATCATCTTTTGATGCAGCTAAACCTGATAAGGTTTGCTTTTTTAACTTCTCCAATTCCTCTGCAGGAAAGGCAGGGTTGAAAAGTACATCTGTCATTAATTCCAATAGTTTATCGGTATGAGTTGTTAATGAAGAAGCGTACACGCCTGTTGAAGAAGCATTTAAATTTGCTCCGATGAAATCAATTTCAGCATCAAGTTCTGCTTTAGTTCGATTTTCGGTTCCTTTAGTTAGAAGCTGACCGGCCATGCTTACATAACCTGCTTTTTCGCCTTCTAAAATAGGATCCCTGTCTAAAGACAAAGAGAAAGCTATTCTAGGCAGTTTATGATTCTCCACCACATAAACTTTAAGTCCATTTTTTAAAGTAAATGTATAAGGCTTCGCAATATTGATTTCCGGCGCAGCAGTAGGCTTCGGGGCTTTTGTTCTATCTATTTGTGCATTAGCAATACTTGCTACACATATAAAAATCAGACTTAAAAATAATTGATTAATAAATTTCATATTTTTCACTTTTTAGGTTGAGTAATTAATTGTTTTGCTGAGATTTTGGCAAATAATATAATACAACCCTGTTGTCTTCTGTTAAATATTTTTTAGCCACTCTTTGAATGTCTTCTCTTGTAACAGCCATGTATCTGTCTATTTCATTATTGATCAGGTTGGCATCTCCATAATAAACATGGTAATTAGCCAAGCTTTCAGCAATTCCTGCCATTGTGCTGTTTCCAGAAATAAAATCATTTTCAGTTTGATTTCTCACCTTTTCAAATTCTCTTTCTGTAATAAGCTGTTCCTGAACTTTACTAATTTCTGCATCTATAGCTTTCTCAAGCTCTTTTAAATCTCCGCCAATAGTTGGCAAACCAAATAATAAATACAAACCAGGATCTTCAGATGAAAACGGGATAGCTGCTACTTGTAAAGCCTTTTGCTGCTCATCTACCAAAGATTTATACATTCTTGCACTTTGTCCTCCTGATAATACAGTACCTAACAATTCAAGCGCATAAGAGTCATCTGTACCTTGCGCTGGCATGTGATAAGCCTGAATTACAGCAGGCAATTGGATATTATCAAAGATAGTGTCACGTACTTCAGTTTGTTGCTCTGGCTCCACGATATCCGGTCTTGGAATTTCTTCTCCACCTCTTGGTATATCACTAAAATATTGCTCTACCAATTTCTTTGCTTCATCAATTTGAATGTCACCAGCAATAGAAACAGTTGCATTTTCAGGAACATAAAAAGTCTCATAGAAATCAACAAATTCATCTAATGTAGCTGCATTTAGGTGCTCCAAAGATCCAATAGGCGTCCACCTGTATGGGTGCTCTGTGTAAGCCCTTTTCATTATCTCAGGCAAAATGGTTCCATAAGGCTGATTATCATAACGCTGCCTCTTTTCCTCTTTAACTACCTCTCTTTGCGTTTCTACACCAATAGCTTCAATATTAGCATGCATCAATCTTTCAGATTCTAACCATAAACCTAATTTCAACTGGTTAGATGGTAAAACTTCATAGTAGTACGTTCTATCAGAAGAGGTATTTGCATTGTTAACGCCACCAGCATTGGTGATATATTTATCAAACTCACCTCTTTTAATATTTGTCGAACCCTCAAATAGTAAATGCTCGAAAAAATGAGCAAAACCAGTTCTTTCCGGATTTTCATTTTTAGAACCTACATGGTACATTACTGAAACCACTACTATTGGAGTAGAATTATCTTGATGCAATATTACATGCATACCATTATCCAAATCGAATTCTGTGAATTCAATTTTTTTCTTTTGTGCCAATGCCGAAACAGCCATTGCTAAACACAAAGTCAATATACTTAACTTTTTAATCATAAGGGGAACAATTTAATTCTTGAACTATTTTTGTAAATTATTGACAAATATAATACAAATATTACATCAAGTAATAACTTTTGTTGTGAAAACCGATACTTGAAAACTTACTGCAGCAACCACAAAAAAGCAAAAATTCTTACTAAGTAAATAGTAAGAATTTTTGCTCTAATTTTAACTCCGCTTTAATTACTTAGTTGATTCAGGATCTCCTTAGCTTCATGCCACTCTAACCTTGGACCGAATTTGGTCACAATTTTCGAACTTGCCATTGAGGCTAATTTTCCGGCATCTGCAAAACTATGTCCATTGGTAATGGCATATAAAAAAGCTCCGGAAAACATATCTCCTGCTCCATTGCTATCTACCGCTTCTACCTGATAAGGTTCGATATCAATAAAAGTATCGCCATCAAAAATGATAGCTCCGTTTTTACCTTGGGTAATAGCGAATTTCTTAGCCACCTTCTTCAATTCTTCTCTGGCATCCTGGAGATCATCTTTACCTGTAAATAGCTTCGCTTCTTCTTCATTACAGAACAAAAGGTCAACACTGGCACCTACTACCGATTCCATCTGATCTTTGAAGTACTTCACCATTGCCGGATCAGAAAAAGTAAGAGCCACTTTCACATCATTTTCTTCGGCCATTTTCTTGGCTTTTCTCATAGCGGCCAATCCGGTTTCTGAAGTCACCAAGTAACCTTCCAGATACAGATATTTTGAATCTTTTAGCGCGTAATCATGCACCTCATTTATAGAAAAATCTGAGGTTATACCCAAATAAGTATTCATGGTGCGTTCCGCATCAGGAGTGGTCATTACTAAAACTTTCCCTGTTGTGCCTTCAGGAGCGGTTTCCAAAGTAAGGAAGGTGTCCAGACCATTAGCTTTTAAATCTTTTAAGAAAAATGCGCCTTCAAAATCATTGGCCACCTTACAAGAGTAAAAACCTTTCCCTCCAAACTGCGATACAGCCACCAAAGTGTTAGCTGCTGAACCTCCTCCATGCATATGCTCTTCGGTGATTTTCATGGCTTTAAGTAATTCATTCTGTCGCTCTTCCTCTACAAGCGTCATTACTCCTTTTTCCACATTATTTTCGGTAATAAAATCTTCAGAAACTTCAGTGACAATATCAACCAAAGCATTCCCTATTCCATATACATCGTATTTCTTACTGCTCATAATCCATTAATTAACATTAGTGAGATTGCTCCCACCTTCCCTTTAAAATAACACCTCTCCAACCGGTAAATACTCATTAGTAAAGAGGATTTCTAAAATCAATGCAAAATTAGGGATTATTGCGGAATTTATTGGCCAGTTGTGGATAATCTGTAATAATACCGTCCACTTCAATTTTAAGAAGGCGCTCCACATCTGTAGAATCATTCACTGTCCACGGAATTACTTTCACACCTTGTTCATGCAAAGCTTCAACCATTTCATGAGTAACCAGTTTAAAATAGGGGCTGTAAATTTCAGGTGTAAAACCAAGTTCTTCAAATTGCCCTTCCCAATCAGCACTTTCGAAAACCAATGCAGCTAATGCTACTTTGGGATAGTCTTCCCTAAATTGTTTAAGAACATTAAAATCAAAAGACTGGATATTCCATTTTTCTTGTGGATATTCACGATTTAAAACTTCGAATACTAATTTATTGAAAGTTTCAATATCAGGGTGAAAAACACCTTTCATATCTTCCTCATATTTTACCTCCACATTCATATAAGGTAGTTCTTTGCCGGTTTCCTTACAGTACGCTATCGTTTTATTTATAATATCGCTAAGCAATGGCTTGGAAGAACTTACACTTTTCTGATCAGGAAAATTGGGGTTTTGTAAACTCCCGCAATCAAATTGCTGCAGTTCATTATAAGTCATTTCATAGATATTCCAGTTCATTGCTGTGCCTTCGGAAATGGGATTCCCCGCACTGTCTGTACAAATTTGATGATTTAAAAATGGCTCGTGAGAGACTACCACCTTTTCATCCTGAGTAATGACAACGTCCATTTCCAGTGTAGTCATGTTCTGATCAATTGCATATTGAAAAGCCGGCCAGGTATTTTCAGGATAGGCCCCTCTGGCACCACGATGGCCTTGCCAATCAATATTTCCGTAATCTTCAGGTGTTTCTTTGCAAGCACTCATAGTCAATATCAAGACAATCAATAGTGGAGAAAAATATCTCATAATTTCTTAATTTTAAAGTGGTAAAGTTGTTAAAATTAATCGGTATGGAAATGAAGGTAATGTTAATTTTTCCTTTTCAATCCACCTTTTGAAGATTTTTGGCTCTATAGCCTGTCGGGATCATTGGCGTACCTTCATCGTAGGGATTGAAATAAAATGTGTCTTGTTCCTCTGGCCTATTTTCCGGGTAAACAACCCACATATCCAGCAGACCATACTTTTGCTCCGGGCCAACTGTTCTACTATTTTTAGTTTTGAAAGGGCAGCAGGTTCTTACTCTCTCATATTTAATAGGTGTTCCATCTTCCATCTCCAGAGCATTTAAAAACCGTGTGCGATAGGTACCAATATCCTTTGCAGTTGTAACCCCTATAAAAATTGGTTTTTCCGGACTTCGGCCATATTCTTTGTCAGAAGATTTAACCGATAGTAACATGGTGGTAGAATCAGCAGTTACCGGATAATAAGCAACTGTGTTTTTCTGATCTGTATACTCAGGATAATCTTTATCGAACTTAGTTTTGGGAGTTTGGCATGCAGTTACAATTAATGCAATTACCATCAAAAAGGAAAATCTTCTAATTATCGAATAATTTATCATTCGCTTCATTACTCGTAAGGTCATTTCTTATTTTTTGGTTAATTGGGTTCATCTGGATAATATTTAAATCATCGAATGAGAGTTTGTACCGCTTTGTGGGTTTGGCATAAAAAATATCCTCATCATTGTACATTTGATCAGCTCGCTCAATCTTCTCAAAATCTCTGGTTTCCATGACAAACCATTCGCTTACAGAATAAATACTGCCCTTTTTGCCTTTCGACTTACGAAATTCGGATGATTTAGCAGAGCCAAATAGTTTACCCGTATTACTACCCATAGAAATGTCTTTGATATAATGGGTATAATATTTACCATCAGTTTCTCGCTTTTTGAATTCAATATAATAATAGGCACGAGTAGAGTCTTTGATGACGTTATTGCGGAATATCGATCCCTTCTTGCCGTACTGGAATCTTTCATGGGAAATAACGGCCATATCTTTTTTTGATATAGTAAACTTTCCATACGCACCGAGAATTTTACCATGAAAAGGTTCGGTTAAAGGGACTATACTGATTTCAATTAATTCATCATTGTCGGTCCTAAAACTATTGGTGATTTCAAATAAACAATGTTCCAGCATTTCTTCGTGAAGAAATCTTTCAAACAAGTCCTTTCTTTCCTCATATAATTTGGGGTTTATTATATTCTCTGTAAGATCAGTGTTTTTGCCACCCATAGGCTTAATAGGATTTTTTTTATTGACATAATAGGGGCCTGAATCCTGGTACAACCAATCGGAGAGCTCATTTCTGAAATCCTGGTCTCTTAGCTCCTCACTTCTCCTCAACTGAATCAACTCATATTGCGTAAGCGCTGATCCTTTACGAAAGCCCCTGTCGCTCATTAAAACAATGGCCTCAACTGCTCTCGTATAAAAAGAATCCTGCACCATCGCTTCCCTGTAAAATGCCATCTGCGAATACTTCTTTGTAGGATAATTTTTTTTCAGTCTTTTTATCACATGCTCCATGAAATAACGAGCCGAATCAAAAGTACCACTCACTTTAACTTCAGATAAAGTAATTCTATCGTTTTTTAAACTAATTAGATTGACTTCACCTTCTCTCAAATCTATTTTATCAATGGTTTCAGGCTGATAGCCAATACAGTTTATTTGAAGGTTCTTTACTTCATCTGGAATTCTAATTTTAAAGTAACCGGAATCATTTGAGATAGTACCTTTTGATGTACCCTCCAAAATAATATGCGCGTAAGGTACCGGTTCACCTTCTGTAGTCACCAACTTACCAACTATACTTTGTGCATTGACGCTAACAAAAAAGCTCAAAAATGAGACAGATAAGCATAACTTAATACGCATAAGACTAGATATGATTAATAGTTTACTCATCAAGTTAAATAATCTATTTTATAAAAACCAATTTACTAGTTATAGTTTAGACCGATTTATATCCATTTTTCCTCTACTTTTACAAATCCAATAATATTCTATCGGATTAAATATGCTTACAAAGGTTAGGAAATACTTATTCTTCCTGCAATATGCGATCAGAGGCACCAACGAAGACCTGACTAATATAAAGATTAGCCGTGCCATTATCTTGCTATCCATTCCTATGGTGCTTGAAATGGTGATGGAATCTTTATTTGCTGTGGTGGATGTTTTCTTTGTAAGCCAAATCAGTACCAATGCCGTTGCAACAGTAGGACTTACTGAGTCTGTAATTACCATTGTTTATTCTTTAGGCATAGGATTAAGTATGGCTGCCACAGCCATGGTATCCAGAAGGATTGGTGAAAAAAAGCCAAAGCAAGCATCTTTCACGGCTGTACAGGCTATAATAGTTACTCTAGTTATTTCTGCGATCTTAAGTATAAGTGGTTTTATTTATGGTGAGGATGTGCTGCGTTTAATGGGTGGTGAAGAAGATTTAATTGCTGAAGGCAGATGGTATACCAAAATTCTGTTTGCGAGCAACGGAACAATCATGTTGCTGTTCCTGATCAATGGAATATTCCGCGGGGCAGGAAATGCTGCTATCGCCATGCGCGCTTTATGGATTAGTAATATACTGAATATGGTCTTAGATCCCATCTTTATATTCGGGTGGGGCATTATTCCAGAAATGGGAGTGGCCGGTGCAGCCATAGCCACCACAATTGGCCGGTCTACGGGAGTTTTATACCAGGTTTATCACTTACTAAAAGGCAGTGGAGTTATCTCCATCAGCCTAAAGCAGTTTCGTCCAGATTTTCCCATCATTAAACGTTTGATAAAAATAGCTTCAGGTGGAGTCGGACAATTTTTAATAGAATCTGCCAGCTGGATATTCCTTACCAGGATAATTTCTAATTTTGGAAGCGAGGCATTAGCTGGATATACGATAGCACTGAGAATAATTATTTTTACAATACTGCCTTCTTTTGGTATCAGTAATGCTGCTGCCACCTTGGTGGGCCAGAATCTCGGAGCCAAATTACCAGACAGGGCGGAAAAATCTGTGTGGCTGGCAGCTCGTTATAATGTCATTTTCCTCTTCTCAGTTTCCTTTATTTTCTACATTTTCGCGAACCAAATTGTAGGGATTTTTACTGATGTACCAGCGGTAAAATCAGAAGCCATTAAAGCCATCAGATATATATGTTTTGGTTACATCTTTTTCGCGTATGGAATGGTGGTAAGCCATGCATTTAACGGTGCAGGAGATACCAGAACACCTACCATCATTAATTTCCTATGCTTCTGGCTTATTCAAATTCCGCTTTCTTATTTCCTGGCAAATGTTTTAGGTTGGGAGTCTGATGGCGTTTACACAGCTATCATCAGTGCTTTCTCACTTCTAGCTATTATATCAATTTTTTGGTTTAGAAAAGGCCATTGGAAATTGAAAGAGGTATAGAAAGCATTAATTTTGGGGCGATGGAAATGATACCAAGAAATTAGCTCCTTCTCCTTTTTCGCTTTCAACCCATATTTTACCCCCCATTTTATCTACCATGCTTTTTACGATGTAAAGTCCTAATCCAGTCGACTCATCCGTACCAATTGGCTTTGCAGAGAGCTGTTGATACTTTTTGAATAAACGGCTTTTGTCATCTTCTGATAGGCCAGGCCCCTGATCTTTTACAGAAAATAAAATCTCATCACCTTCTCTGGTAATGGTGTAGTTAATTTGTGTTTCAAAAGGTGAAAATTTAATCGCATTAGAGACTAAATTATCAATGATTCGTTTCAAGTAGGTTCTGTCTACCTTCAAATGCATATTACTACCCAAAATTTGAGTAATAAAAATGATGTTTTTCTTGGCTGATAACAATTCATACGGCATCAAGGATTCATCTAGTAATTTTTGAATGTCTAAAATTTCAGGTTTAAACTTCTTCTCATCCAGTACCATATTACCGGTATCCAGAAAGCCTTTTACAATTTGAAGACCATCAGCTACCACTGCCTTTATCAGGTTAATTCTTTCTACTTGCTGAGTGGATAGGTTTTCCTGATGATCCGACAATAATAACTGCACAATTGTATATACTTTTGCAAAAGGCGTTCTTAAATCATGAGTTACTTTACCTAGTATATCATTGTTATCATATTGCTGAATAATCCTGGATTCCTCCGCTTCTAAATCTGTAATGCTTTTCTTGCCTGTAGATTTTGTTTGAAACTCAGTTAAATTGGCATTAATTTCATCATAAGCAACATTTAGTGTTCTGAACAGTGAATTGAGTCGTTCATTTGCATAATACAATTCGCTCACATTATCAAAAACCCATAATTCACCTTCTTTACCATTTATTTTAGCCTGCTTTCTTATTACTTTAAGAACATTGTTTTCAAATTTCCATATCCAATCTTCCCCAAAGCTTGAAGGAAAAGCACCTCCAAGACTAAAAAAATTATTCCCCATCAAATCAACCTCCTCCTTATTAATCACCTTCTCGCGTAGAGCGGCAAACTTTTCCGAGAAAAACTGGGTATTTATTTCACCCTCACTTGCCGACAATTCAAATAACTTCCTTGCCTCTTTATTTAACCAGGCAATACCAACCTCGTGTTCCGAAAAGGCTATAGCTTGCGGCATATGGTCAAATATAATTTCAAATCTTTGATTATCAGACTGTTCATCATTCGCTTGCACCTGACATGCACACAACTCCTTTAATCTTTCGGCAATTAATTGACATGAAAAACCTTGATCAGCTGGAAGGTCAAAAACATCACTCTTCGAAAAACCTACCCAAAAATTTTTATCATTTATGCTAAACGGAAAAATCAAATGATGATGATACATTAAAAAGGGCTTCTCAATTGAATGGGTAAAGTAAGTTGCCCCTATTTTATAGGAATGAATATCTCCAATAATCACTTTCTCCTTAATGTATGGAGGGTCAAGGTGCCATAGCAAACTCATCTCTTTACAGTCTTCTTCTATAATCCAACTTTCTTTAGCAGAAAAATGCTTCTCTAAGTAAAGTAATAGATTTCTTAATGACGCGTGTAGATCTCCGCCGTATGCAGCCGGAGAGCTTATCTCCATCATTTTCAACAACATATGAAAGTCATTTTCTGAAACCAAATCGATATTATTACTAATTCTATATCCCATTTAATGGTAAGTGTAAAAACTGTTTCATCCCTTAAAAACACCTAAATATAAGTGAAAAATAGCGTTTTATCGAAAAAATCTGATTCAATTTCACCTCACTTCTTACATTCACGTAGTCAAGTTTCCACTCAACATCTTTTATATGTGAATTTTTGTTTTTAAATATCATATTTGTAATTCACAACAAAGCGCTACACACATTGCTTAAAAATTTATTATTTACCATAGTCTGTACCATTTCTTCAATTATGGCCTCTGGACAAAAATTAGAATTGAAAGTAACCAATACAGAAGCCGAACCTATTCTATATGCACAAGTATATCAAAGGGATACCAAAATTTCAGTACTAACAGATCAAAATGGAACTGCCAATATTAGTCAGTTCAGTAAGAATGAAGCTATAGAAATAAGACAAATTGGATATAAAAGAAGAACAGTAAACTTTAGTAATCTTGACTCTCTCAATTATACCATTGTATTATCTCCTGAGGAGGAAATGATGAGTGAGGTGGTGATTTCAGGAAATAGGTGGGAACAACAATCAAAAGAAATCCCTGCTAAAATAGAATCTATAAAAGCATCTGAAATTAATTTTCAGAATCCACAAACAGCTGCTGATTTACTCCAATTGGCAAATCATGTGTATGTACAGAAAAGTCAGATGGGCGGAGGAAGTCCTATGATTAGAGGGTTTGCAACTAACCGACTTTTATTAGTTGTAGATGGTGTTAGAATGAACAATGCAATCTTTAGAAGTGGAAACATACAAAATGTAATTTCCATTGATGCGCAAACAATAGAAGAAACTGAAGTTTTATTTGGTCCCGGCTCGGTGCTTTACGGAAGTGATGCCATTGGTGGAGTAATGGATTTTCATACATTAAGCCCTCACTTTACCGACAAATTTGCTAGCTCTGGTCTTGTTAATACTCGCTATTCTTCCGCTAATAATGAATTAACGCATCACGCTGATATTCAAATTTCCTCCAAAAAATGGGCAAGTATCAGTAGTGTGAGTTATAGCAGTTTTGGAGATTTGAGAATGGGTGAAATCGGTCCTTCTGAATATTTGAGAGATTCCTTTCAAACTACCATTAATGGCCTGGATACTACCTTAATTAATTCCGATCCGAGACTTCAAAAAAGCACTGCATTTTCCCAATTTAATATCATGCAAAAAGTAGCCTATCAGCCAAATATTCAAAACACCTTCAGTTATGCCTTTCATTACGGAAAAAGTAGTGATATACCTCGTTACGACAGATTAACAGAAAAGAGAGAAGGAAATTTCAGAGATGCCGAATGGTATTACGGACCACAAATTTGGCAAATGCAGCAACTTAAATGGAAACATTCTGATAGTACTCTTATCTATGATCATTTTAAAGTGAATGTGTCATATCAGAATTTTCAGGAAAGTAGAAACGAAAGAAGATATCGATCTGACTTCTTTCTAAATCGAACAGAAAATATAGATGCTTACACTCTTACGGCTGATTTTGATAAAAATATCACCTCAAAAACTGACCTTTTTTACGGATCAGAGTATTGGTTAAATAAGGTTGGATCAGTAGGTACACAAACTAATTTAGCCTCAGGAGATAAAAATGGAATCCAATCCAGGTATCCAAATAATTCCAGCATGTCATCTATAGGAGTTTATGCCTTACTCAAACATAGGTTTAGTTCCAAGTGGATAGCCAATATTGCTTTGAGATACAGCCATATCATCATTGATGCGCCACTCAACTCTGAATACTTTAATTTCCCCATTGAAAAAGCTACCCTTTCCAAAGGTGCTTTAAATGGAAGCGCTGGACTAGTATTTTTACCAAAGCCATTTCTTAAACTGTACGCTAATCTTTCTACAGGATTCAGAGCACCTAATATTGATGACATAGGTAAAGTATTTGACTCCGAACCGGGGATTGTAATAATACCCAATGCCCAGCTCAAGCCAGAATATGCTTACAGTGCAGATTTTGGGACTACTTTTAGCATTCGTAACAGGATAAAATTTGATGCTACTTTGTTCTACACCTATCTCGATAATGCATTAGCCAGAAGAGACTTTACACTAAACGGAGAAGACAGCGTATTATATGATGGCTCCCTCAGCAAAGTGGAAGCCATTCAAAATATTGGTTATGCAGAGGTATATGGTGCACAGATTTCAATGGTATGGAATTTAAACCCTATTAAAGTAACAGCTGCTTATAATTTGCAAAGAGGAATTGAAACGGATGAAAATGAATCTTCGGAAGTTCCTCTACGTCACGTTCCTCCAAATTACGGCAACGCTCATATTTTTTACACTGCCCAAAAATGGAAATTAGATCTGTATGCTATATTCAATGGGAAAATCTCTTACCGCAACCTGGCTCCTTCTGAAAGAAACAAAGCTTATTTATATGCAAAAGATCAAAACGGAAACCCCTACTCACCAGCATGGTACACTTTGAATTTCAAAACCCAATACAGATGGAAACACGGCCTAAATATCCAATTTGGTATTGAAAATATAACTAACCAATTATACAGACCTTATTCATCTGGTATTTCTGCACCTGGAAGAAACTTTATTGCAGGAATTAACTGGAGTTTTTAAAGATCTGAATAAAATACCGCAGATCAAGGTTCTTCCCCTTTAAGCAAATCTGTAAGAAAGACTTGTTTCGTGGAGGCCTCAGTTTTGCACAAAAACAATTGTCTTTCTGGATCGAAGACTATTTCATCATATTGATCTTGCAAAAAGGTATTTCCTTTCCCGTCTAATATTTTGTATTTACTGTATTGCTTGACTTTCAGATAATCGCCCATTACTTCAACCGCATCATAATTGGGATGTGCTATAATATTAGCACTTGAGGTTGCAGCTCCCCATTTACTATTTCTTTTTAATAAATAGAACTCCCCAACTAACTCAATTTCATCGTAATTGGCTTCCAACAAATATTTTCCATCCTTGTTAATCAAGCCATATTTATTATTATAATTGACAAGTGCCACACCATTTTTAAAGTCAGATACTGTTTTGAAATAGGGTTGAATTTGTAAAACTTCCCTTCTATCTATAAATCCCCAGTTATTCCTAATTTTAATAGCCGCCATGTCGTTTTGGTAGGGTCTAACTGCATCATATCTATTGGCTACTCTAAGGAGCCCCTGCTGATCAACAAATCCATGTTGTCCATCCTTTACAATTGGAAAGAATTCATCTTCAACTAAAATTATGGAGTAGTAATTCTCAATTTGAAACAGTTTAGCACCTGCTCCATTAAAATATTTTAATGTTTTTCCATCCTTAAATAGAACTCCGGTACTGTTATGGCCAGCATACTCCCCCTTAAAAAACGGAGATAGCGCCTGTCCTCTTAGGTTTACAAAACGTGATTTACCCTCTGCATCGGACTCTACCAAAAATTTATCGTACACATCATAGTACATTTTGGCTTCCTTTTGATAATCTTCAGACATAATAAATTCCCGTAAAAATTTATTCACCCCTTTATAAGTTCCTGGACTTAATTCTTTAATCTCTCGATATTTGGGAGTGAAAACCCATTCGTTTTTTTCGTTTACTACACCAAATTCTCCTCTGAATTTTACAATTATTTGATTAGACTCGGTTGGTATTATTTCATCATATAATGAAGGTATTATTTCCTGAAAATCTACATCATACAAACCCCAATAACCTTGCCTTTTAAGAGCTATTGAATTTGGGAAAAGCTTAAAAGTATCTGCTGCTGCTTCTTTACCTGAGGCACTGTACAATGTAAAATACTTGCCGTTGAACTTCTGCTTTTCAGCAATAAAATAATTACTATTCCAATTTACATTGCCCTCAAATATTCCTCTGTCTTTAGTCGAATCTGGATTGATCAGGAAAGCTTTATTATTCGTTTTTAAAATAAATTGCCCCGCAAAACTGCCTAAAAACCTACCCTTTAATTTGGAAAGTGTTTCTTCTGCCTCCTGGTGATATAGCTCTGAAAAATCACTTGTATTTTTCACTAATAGAGTATCATTCAAAAAGAAGGTAGTGTCAGCTTCTGCCTTCAAAATGGATTGAGCATTTTTATCAAAAATTTCCCATTGACTAACCGAAGTAACATAGATTTTCTGCCCGTTATTCCATTCAATATTTTTATATTTTATGGATAGTAGAATTTTTCCCTGATCAGAAATTAGCCCTTGCTTGCCTGCCTTATAAATAATGGCAACCCCATTTTTAAACTCAGAAATACTATCAAAATTTTGTAAAATGGTTTCTGGTCTTCTTTCAATAAATACCAGTGATTTGAGATTACTTTCGTGAGTAATTTCAAATTTATTTGATCCTAAAAACCTAATTTGAAAATAATTAAAAGGAAGGATTTCCTTACCATTACTGTTTATCAATCCAAATTGAATTTTATCTTTATTCCTTGCAGCTGCAATTAAATACTCACCTGCAGGAATTAAATTGCGATAATTAAATTCTATTTCTGTTTTACCCTGACCATCAATAAGGCCATAGAAATTGGTTTTAGAGTACTTTCCTGTTAAGCTGGCTACAAAAAATTCCTTATTCAATGGATATAAAGTTGAATACTTTGTAGGGGTTACGGGTTGCAAATCTGGGCTTAAAAGCCCCCATAAGTGATCCTTTTTATATCCTAAAAAATCAATATTCTTCCTCTCTCTCTTATCTGACCAACCTAGCTGATCATATATAGCAGATAAAACCACTTCTCCAGCAGTATTTTTTATTCCTTTTTTATCGTTTTCAGAGAAAATTTTTAAGGTGGAGTCAGGCGGTACTAAAGTGCTTGCCTGGCAATAGGAATGATTTGACAAGGAAAGCAAGCCGAAGAGTAAAATAATGAGTAATTTCGCCATATAAAAGATCAAAAATAGTAAATGAAAACGTACCTACACAAGCAATGAGCAAAAACAATGATTTTTTCGACCAGGTGTACCAGGTAGTAAAATTAATACCAGAAGGAAGAGTAACCTCATATGGTTCCATTGCTAGATATTTAGGCGCAGGAAGAAGTGCCCGGATAGTGGGTTACGCAATGAACAATGCACACACGCTTGCAGATGTGCCTGCCCACAGAGTGGTGAATAGAAACGGTTTGCTCACCGGTAAAATGCATTTCGTAACGCCAGACACCATGCAAAGAAACCTGGAAGCTGAAGGTATTTCGATAGTAGAAGACCAAATTCAGGATTTCAAAAAGGTTTTTTGGGATCCTAAAATTGAATTAGATTTATAAGTTGGGTCTTGGCATCTACTCCGTCGGAAAAACATTTGTCAAATATTGATTTCTAATATTTCGGTAGATATAAACATCTGAATCTGTACTGGCTATTACCTTAACTCCAGTAATTTCAGAGGCTATGATTAATGTAGCATCCGCTAAATCCATAGTCACATCATCATATTTTTTGCATAAATCAATTAATCGGAAAATTTTATCCGCTTCAATATCCATTACCTGTAAACCTCCACGACTGATCCATGTGAGAAAATTGATTTGGACTTGGGTACTAAAACTTAACATATGAGAAACTTCTGTAACTACAGGCCAGGTAGTGATTAAAGGATTATTTATGCTTTTTATAAAAGCCAACGCATTTTTATGAAACTGATCGCTTTTATCAAAAAGTGCTATCAGGGGACCGGCATCAATGAGCGTGCTTCTCATTTAGTATCTGTTTTATGCTCTTTTTATAAGTCGTAGACTTATTTTTTATGCCACTTCCTTCGGCACCAAATAAATCTTCTCCGGCTTCGTAAGGAGAAATGTTATTCTGGTTCTTCTTTAAATACAGTGCCAGTGCCTCTTTTACAACCTGAGATTTTGTCAAGCCCTCTTTTTGGCAATATTTGTTAAGCTCCTGCTCTTCTGATAATGTTAGTCTTACAGTTAGCATTTCTTTAGTTTTTCGATGAAGTATTACAATTGTAATACAAATAAATATTAAACAAAGTTCCTGCTATCAAAAAGTTTTATAATGCCTTATAATTTTCATGTTTTATCTTCAAAAAAAATAACCCAATGTAAGTGAGCAAACCATTCACTACTAATATTTCAAATCCAAATTTATAGCCATTGAACCAGTCTACCGAATTGATATTGATAATATATGAAAGTATAGGAGCTAAAAGACAGACGATGGGAACCCATTTATCTTTAAGAGAATATTTTGTCATTAATCCGAAAGCAAATAAGCCCAATATAGGACCATAGGTGTACCCTGCTGCTTTAAAAACGGCTGTTATGACACTTTCATCGTTGATGGCTTTGAATATTAAAATCACTAAAAAAAGTATGAAGGAAAAACCAATATGCACTCGAATTCTTACTTTTTGGGAAATGGGTTTATCATCCTGACCTAAACCTAAGAAATCCACACAAAAAGAGGTCGTTAATGCGGTAAGCGCAGAATCAGCACTCGAATAGGCTGCAGCTACAATTCCTAAAAGAAACACCACTCCGGCTATTGCAGGAAAATGTTTTAAAGCTAATAATGGGTATAATTCATCAGTTCTTTGAGGGAGGGAAATCTGCATTTGTTCCGCATAAATATATAGTAGCGCACCCATACTGAGGAATAAAAAATTAACCACCACTAACACTATACAAAACCAGAACATATTTTTTTGCGCATCTTTTAGAGTACGGCAAGTCAAGTTTTTTTGCATCATATCCTGGTCTAGCCCGGTCATCACAATAGCAATGAAAGCTCCGCTGATAAATTGTTTAAAGAAATTCTGCCCGCTCTGCCAATCCCATACAAATATTTCTGAATAGCCTGATTTAGAGATTTTTTCAGTCATACTTGTCCAGGTTAAATCCAAACTGTCCTTCATCAGATATATACTTATGATGACTGCCGAAATCATAAACAAGGTCTGCAATGTATCTGTCCAGACGATTGTTTTTATTCCGCCTCTATAGGTATAAAGCCAGATAAGTGCAATGGTTACTGCTACTGTAACTGAAAATGGCCACTTAAATGCATCAAATATAGCCAGTTGCAATACTGTAGCCACTAAAAACAAACGGAAGGCAGATCCAACAATTCGGGACAACAGAAAAAAGAAAGCACCGGTTTTGTAAGAGCTATCACCAAAACGTTGTTGAAGATAAGTGTAAATACTAATTAAATTCAAGCGGTAATAAAGCGGCAATAGTACTTTGGCAATTACAAAATAGCCAACCAAATAACCCAAAACCACTTGAAAATAGGCAAAAGCGGTATTTCCTACTTCACCGGGTACGCTTATAAATGTAACTCCCGATAATGAGGCCCCTACCATACCAAAAGCTACCAGGTACCAGGGCGACTGCCTATTGGCTGTAAAAAAAGTAAGGTTATCTGAGCCCTTAGATGTGAAATACGAAATCGCCATTAAAACTAAGAAATAACTAGCGATGACTGATATTACCAGTATTGGGTCCATAAGAATTCTCTGATTTCAAAATTCGAAGTTGGTTATTTTTTTTGTATTTTTGTATCAATAAAAGAACAAATGTGATAACAAAGCCTCTACAATCGAGTTAATATATTGAGTTAAAATTGTTAATTATGTCTCAGCATCAATTTCAAGAAGAATTACAGGAGAAAGTAGTAGAAACTATTTCCGGAGAGGAAATTAACGATTTAATTGTCTATAATGATGATATTAACACCTTTGATCATGTCATTAATACCCTAATTAAGGTATGTAAACATACGGCAGAGCAAGCTGAACAATGCACCTTATTGGTACATTATAAAGGTAAATGTGCCGTGAAAAAAGGTTCTTATCTGGAATTAATACCTTTGAGGCAAGGCATGGTGGACGCAGGCATCAGCGCCGAGATAGAATAATATGGAATTTTCCTCAAAACTCATTGAGTCCGCAGTTAACAATTTCTCAAAACTACCCGGTATTGGTAAAAAAACTGCTTTACGTTTAGTATTACACCTCCTCAAACAAGAAAAAGATTTAACGCAAGAATTAGCGAAGGCGATAGTTGATATGCGCCTTAACATAAAGTATTGCAAAGTTTGTCACAATATTTCTGATGAAGACATTTGTAATATTTGTAAGAATCCGGTCAGAGATCAGTCCATTATATGCCTGATAGAGGATACAAGAGATGTACTGGCTATAGAAAATACCTCACAGTATAATGGATTATACCATGTTTTAGGTGGCATTATTTCTCCGATTGAAGGCATTGGGCCTGATGATTTAACCATTCAGGACTTACTGCACAGAATTTCCAATCCAGAATCAGAAGTAAAAGAAATCATTTTAGGTTTGTCACCGACCATGGAAGGAGATACTACCGCTTTTTATATCACAAAAAAAGTGAAACCTTTAGGTATTAAAACCAGCACGATAGCGAGGGGTATCCCGATTGGTGGTGAACTGGAATATGCTGATGAAATTACTTTAGGAAGAAGCATCATTTCCAGAACGATTTACGAAATTGAGGATTAAAATTGCTCCAGAGGAGCGACCTTTTGGTAGCAATATGCATTCCGCCTGCTCTATTTTGTCGACAATTTTGATCCAGGGCAGCGGGAAACAAAAATGGTGTTGACATGATTAAAAAGTTTTAGAAAAACCGAACAATCAGAAGTTTAGCATTGACCAAACATCGTAGTTCGACCTCCCAAAAACCCTTCGTATTTCAAAATAAAAAGAAACTTTTATATAGTTTTCTTCTGGAAGAAAAAGTTATATCTCGCTAATATTCCAATACTTACCTATACTTTTGATGGCATCCGTAATAAACATTTAGCAAATAAAAATAAAAACTGGCACGCAAATTGGATCATTACTTATAACATCAAAAAACAAAAGTTATGAAGAAGCCAATTTTACTATCGCTAAGTGTGTTGATCGCTCTGGTTTTTCTTAATAAGCCAAAAGCTACTGCACAGAGTTTCCAAATCGTTGCTTCTTTCGGAACTACACATTATTGGAATGTTCCGGCAGCTATCGAGTACGAAATATACGACTACTATCCGTATCATAATTGGGTGCACGTAAATAGAGTTGTTCGGGGGAGACGGGTATTTTATAATATTCTTTTAGAGCAGGATGGTTTCTTCACTGAATTACAATTTGGTAGATATTCTAGAATTTTAAGAGTGCAGCATTACGTAGATTATCCTTTGTATAATCACTATTGTTCAGCTCATTGTGGGTACCATAATGCATACTATAATAGTCATAGAGTTGTAAACAATCATTACTATTATGGAGGGCATAACCACTTTGTATACAGAGCTCAACCTAATTATTTGAGGCAGCCTGTAAGACCGTATAGCGTAAGATATGCTGATAAAAACTATCGCCATAACTCTAAAAGAGCAGTAGCTGACAATAGTAGAATTATTACTAGCGCCAGAGAAAGTAGACCTACTGCTGTGAGAAGTATTAGTAGTAATAGAAGTAGTTCTTATGATGATAGAGGTGTTCGATCAAATAGCAGCAGAAACTACAGTAATAACACCAATAGAACTAGCAGTGTAAATAGAAGCCAAGCTAGTACTGTAAACCGCAGTGAGCCTGTGACTCGTGAAAGAACTGTAACAAGAACTACAACTACAACAAGAAAAGCTTCATCACCGAGTACAGTTAGTAGAGGTGCATCAAGTAATACCAGAAGCACAGAAACTGCCAGAAGCAGTAGTACAAGTAGTAATAGTGGAAGGTCTGTAACCAGTCGTGCAGCAAGTAGTAGCAGTAGAAGTTCGGGTACTGCTTCACGGAACACAAGTGTTAGATCAAGTACTAGTTCAAAAGCTAGCTCTCCTTCGGTGAGTAATAGTTCAAGAAGCAGCAGCAGCTCAAGATCAGCCTCTACAAGCAGCAGATCTGGCAGCAGTAATAGTAGAGGTAGAGGTAATTAATAGTTAAAGGGTTATGAATAAAGCCATCTGAATAATTTCAGATGGCTTTTTTTATGATCTACCGATATTGTGATCAATATTGAAAATAGACAATGTACTTAATTCAATATTTGATAGAAAAGCTTAAAATCATTGTTTCCATTATATTTCTCAAAATCTAATTGAATTTTAGATTCTTCCACACCTTGTTGAATCAATAACTGCTTTGTTTGTGATAGCAAAGCTTTTCTTTGCTCCTCATCATTTATAGAACTAAAAATTAAAACTTTCCCGGATGAATTTTCACCATTCCATCTGGAAATGGTATATAATTCCACATATCCGATTTTCGTTTCGTCATGTATTATCTGATTGCTATCATCAAATTCCTGAAATCTGAAGGGAACTATATAAGCAGAATTCAAATAGAATACTTTTATTAATGGATTCGTGTATGAATACCCGACCATCCCATACGCACGACTCCAGTATTCCTCTCCTTTCATAGCAGACTCAAAAGCCATTTTTGAATATTTAGTGTATGCTTCGTCAGGAAAATGCCCCACTAAAACCTCCAATTTAGGATTACCTACGCTTCTCTCAATATATTTAGCCCCTGGCCATTCACCTAAATCATCCACTATGGTGGATAATTTGACTACATTTATGCTATCAACACCAGAAACTAAGGAATCCCATGCTACGAAATCTTTTTCATAATCTAAACCAGGATTACCAGCCTTATAAGAATCGAATTCTGCTCTGGCATTTTGATCATCATGAAATATCTCACCTAGCTTAATAATCAGTTTTTCATCGTTATTAATGGTTAAGGCTCTTTCAATATTATAATTACAATCAGCAAGGAGTCTTGAAATATTAACCTCAAAATCCACTGATCTAATTTTCTTTGATAAAAGTAAAACACTATCACAGTCCAGATCACTCATCCTTCTTAAAAGCTCCTTTTCCTGAAGGTAATCTTTAAAAGTAATTTTATTGGATTCATCTGATTGAGAATGGCACGCAGTTACGAAAAGCAGGCAACAGGCAAAAATAAAGTTTTTCATATATAGTTAAAATGTAGGTAGAAGCTGATTTGTAGGCAAATTACGACAATTTTGAACCTATTGAACAAATAACTGAATAATGTTGAAATGCCAAGTTATAATACTTCACTACCATTTATCAATACTTCATTCTATTTCCTGAAAATTCCTTGTATTTTGCTTAATTAAAATTAGATAAGTAATAGCATTTAACACTATTCATAAAAAACATGAAGAAGACCTTATTTACTCTCCTTTTCTTAACTACTTACTTTATTTCATTCGGCCAAATCAAGTCGCCATCTGAATTTTTAGGCTACGAACTTGGAACTAACTTTTCCAGGCACCACCAGGTGGTAGAGTACTTCGAGCATTTGGCTGAAAATTCAGATCAGTTGATACTGGAGCAGTATGGATCTACGTATGAACTAAGGCCACTTTACTACTCCATTATTTCCTCTCAAGAAAACATGAGAAACCTGGAAAATATTAAAGCCAATCAATTGAAAAAAACTGGATTGTCAGAAGGTGAACCTGAAACGAATAATATCAGTATTGTTTGGCTGAGCTATAATATCCATGGCAATGAATCTTCTTCCACGGAAGCTTCTATGAGAACTGCCTACTCACTTCTAACAGGTGCTATGGAAAGTGAGGACTGGCTGAAAAACACGGTGGTAATCATCGATCCTTGTGTGAACCCTGATGGCAGGGACCGATATGCCAACTATTACTGGCAATATGGTGCGAAAAATTACAACCCATCATCGGATGCAGTGGAGCACAGAGAAGTTTGGCCAGGTGGCAGACCTAATCACTATCTATTCGACCTTAACCGTGATTGGGCATGGCAAACGCAGATAGAATCTGAGCAAAGAATTAAAGTCTACCACCAATGGATGCCTCATATTCATGTTGATTTTCATGAGCAAAATATCGATAATCCATATTACTTCGCACCGGCAGCAGAGCCTATCCATGAGGTTATTACTCCATGGCAGCGAAAATTTCAAATGGAAATTGGTAAAAACCATGCTAAGTACTTTGATAAAAATAATTGGCTATACTTTACCAGGGAGCGTTTTGACCTATTTTACCCTAGCTACGGTGATACCTATCCTACCTTCAACGGTGCTATAGGTATGACTTATGAGCAAGCAGGAAATGGAGGGGCCGGACTTGGAGTAATTACAGAAGTAGGTGATACCCTGACACTTGTAGATCGCATTGCACATCATTATACTACAGGGATGAGCACAATAGAAATTGCTTCTGAAAAAGCTCAAGAATTAAATAGCAATTTCAAATCCTATTTTGATACTAATCGCAATAATCCCAAAGATATTTATAAATCTTATGTAATTCAATGGTCAGAAGAGAACGCTAAAGACATTAGAGCTTTAAAAAATTTCCTGGATAAGCAAAAAGTAGCATATGCTGAGATAGGAAGTAAGCAAACTTTAAAAGGATTTGATTATTTCCAAAGGAAGGAAAGCACTTTCACTACTGATGCAAAAGACTTAATCATATCATCTTACCAGCCTAAGTCAACATTAATACAGGCACTATTTGACCCATCGCCAAAATACAGTGACTCTCTCACATACGACATTACCTCGTGGGCAATACCCTATGCTTACGGGATACCGACCTTTGGTGTTAAAAGTAAAGTAAACTTAAATAGCAGTCCAGAAGATGTGGTTCAGGATTTCAGCGTCAAAAAAGCCTATGCTTACCTTATTCCTTATCAAACATTTTCAGATGCGCAGCTTTTAAGCAGTTTGCACAAAGAAAAAATCAAAGTGAAAGTTGCGAACAAGGAGATGCAGTTTGGAGGAAAATCATACGAAAGAGGCACGCTAATTATCACTGAAAGAAATAATGAAACCGTGATTAACCTGCATGAAAAACTGGGCCAGATCAGCAAAAAACACAAAGCCAAAATATTCGCTTTAGAAAGTGGTTTTGCGGACAATATTTATGATGTAGGCTCTGGTGAATTTTCTGTTATTAAAGCTCCTAAAATAGCTGTTGTAATGGGAGATGGTGTATCATCTCTGGCCTATGGAGAAATATGGCACTACTTTGAGAGGCAGTTGGGTTACCCTATTACCAGCATTAGAACTGATGACTTGAAGAGGGTTCAATTATCTCAGTACGACATCATCATATTACCTTCCGGCTATTACGGAGATTTAAAAGACTACATGCATAAGAGTGTGTTGGACTTTGTTAAAGCAGGAGGAAATGTAATAAGCTTAGGTGGTGCTAATAGAATCTGGACCAGTTTGGATGAAAGCTCTTTGAAAAGCAGTGATATTCCTATTGACACGACAGAATCACCCCTTAAGTCATACAAAGATGCAGAGAGAAAATCGCTTGAAAAGAGTATTTTCGGTGCAATATATGAGGTAAAGTTAGATAATACACATCCACTGGCCTACGGCTATTCGGACAAATACTTTTCGTTAAAAACATCGAGCGAAGCTTATAAATATTTGAAAGATGGTTGGAATGTAGGTTATATAAATGATGGAAACCAATTAGTGAGCGGCTTTGCGGGTTATAAAGCTGATAAAAATCAGTCTGAAAGTTTAGTTTTCGGTGTGGAAAGTTTGGGGAGAGGAAAGATGATTCATTTAATTGACGATCCCCTTTTCAGAGGATTTTGGCATAGCGGAAAGCTATTATTTGCGAATGCAGTTTTTATGGTTGGGCAGTAAAATTTTTAAGCGTTTATGTCAAAAATCCCAACGTGGGCTGTGATGCACTGCCCAATCGTTTGAACCAGGAACGCAACTCATAATAAATACTTCACTGTTGTAAAACCAAATAATATTTGCTAATAGCTTGCGTGCTGGTCGACAAAAAGGCGGGGAGCGCGCTGATTTGCAGCGTTGTAGCATCTTTTTGTCTTGATTTTTTGTATCTTTTGCATCAAGGCAAAAGATACAGAATAACATTTGGTTATAAAAATTTAGAACTTTAGTGGAAACCTCATTATGTAGTAATATTAATCTTTATTGAGGTTTTTCACTTAAATTTCAAACTTAAGAAACATCCATTGAAGTCGTCCAACTCAATTTTTGAGCATATTTTTGTTTGTCATGAGTAGCCCACGAACTCCTATTCTTGATTAAAATCATCTTTCGTCCTTACTAGCTCAAGCTCCATTATTTCAGCAACAGACTTGGCAATGAATTACTATTTCATATTTTTCTAACCTTCTCATATGTAGTAATCCATTCTTTCACAGATATTTTTTGAGCCAATTCAGCGATCAAATCATAGGGAATATGCTTTGTGTTTTTAAAGCGAATACAACTTTTACCCATATCTAATTTTGTGGGCACCTGCTCGGCATAAGACTGTTGAAACCAATGTAGAAGTTGTTGATCAGCATAAATGCCCATATGATACAATGCTATAAAATTCTTTTGGGATGCCAGGTTAATAAATGGCAGTGGATCTCTTGGATTTACATGATAACCTTCTGGATAAATAGCATTCGGGACAACATATCCAGGCATACCGTAGAGCATAATTTCCTCAAATCCAGCTGGTAAATTTTGCTTTAAAATCTTACGCAGCTGGTTCATAGCCTCCTTTCTCTCTTCAGGCAAACTTCTAAAATAATCATCAGGGGTGAGTGCTGTAGATTGCATTTTATTAAATTAGGTGTGTTGTAGCTTCTAATTTTGAATAAACAATTTACACAAAATTAGTATATTAGCCATATGGAAATGCGATTTCAAAGAAAAGAAGAAAGTAATCAACAACAAAGGGAGGAGTTTCTTAAACTGCATCCTATTGATCGCTTTTATGCATTTCTTGAACTTAGCGAGCGCATGAGGGATTTTCCTACTAAATTTGATAAAGATAAAAATCGCTGCAAGAATAATTTCGAGATTGTGATTCACAGCAATGAATAAAATCTGGAAAGAGAATATAGATAGCTTTATTCATCTGGCGAACAATCGTGGAGTAAGAATAATTATGATCGGCGGTGGTGCAGTTAACTTCCATGGCTACCAGAGGCATTCAGCACATGTAGATTTTTGGATTGATACCACCGATGAGAATTTACAAAACTTGTGCATGTATTTACTGAAATGGGTTTTCAAATAGAATGCTTTCCACAAGAAGTTAAAGAAAGCAGGCAAAATATCTCAGTTAAATTCTCTCCACAAGATTTAAATCTTGAACTCATAACAAAATTTCACATAAACAAAAGCTTTGATCAGGCTTGGGAAGACAGTGAGGTCATTAGTATTCAAAAAGAAAAAGTTATGAAGTGGAACGTTTTGCAGCTCTCTGATTTACTCGAAAGCATGGAAAGAGCTGCAAGGCCTAGGGATCTGTTGGACATTCAACAACTAAAAGAGATTAATAAACTGGATTAAATTAATATGCTTTTTTTCGGCATGGCAAACCAAAGTACAGCATACACCAATAAGCCTGGAAATGCAACACTCAAAATAGATACCAATACATAAAGCAACCTTACTTTGGAGGCATCCCAACCCAAATATTCTGCAATTCCTCCACACACACCTGCAAAAATTTTATCATTCGATCTTTCTAGTCTTTGTTTCATTATATTTAAGTTTAAGTTTAAATTATGTAGTCGATTTCTGAAGAGCTGTTAACTTTAAAAATTCCCTCGTAAAAAGCTCCACTTAATGATCTGAGGAATAGAGTGCCAATCTTATGCCAAACCCAAAACATTGCTTTAATGCTTAAAGGAGTATTGATTGACTACTAAACTGTTCAGTATTGAACAGCCGATTTGCTCAATTGAACAATCATTAAAATTATTATCTTTGTGTCCAATTCACTTAATGAGCTTTTCCAGTAATTCAAATTAATGATCCCATTTATTAAAAAAATTGTATATCGAGGCATGAGAAGATTGGTTTCCGGAGCTTATGCTTTTGGATTCAGAAGAATCATCGTTACCGGATACCCAACAATTAAAAATAAAAAGCCTGCACTATTTGTAGCCAATCATCAGAGCACATTTATGGATGGCATTTTAATGGGCATAACAGCCTATAAATCATCTCCCTATATTTTAGTACGGGCAGATATATTTAAATCTAAATTTGCTAAAGTTGCCTTAGACCTCATCAGATTACTACCTATTTACAGGAAAAGAGATGGACTTAGTAGTGTTACTCAAAATGACAGTGTTTTTGAAAAGTGCTTTCACATATTTGAAAATAAGGGAGTTGTGGCCTTGTTCCCCGAAGGAAACCATGCTATTGAAAGGAGTTTGAGACCTTTACAAAAAGGTGCTGCCAGAATAGCATTTCAGGCAGAAGAAAGGAATGATTTTCAGTTGAACCTATCAATTATACCTGTGGGTTTGCATTACGAAAACCATGGAGAAAGATGGCATGATGTCTATGTGAAATATGGAAACCCTTTTTCTATCCTGCCCTACAAGGAATTATATATTGAAAATCCACAAAAAGCATTAAAAGAGCTTACAGATAAAATAAAGGAAGAGCTTGAAAAAGAAATGCTCGACATCAAATGGAAGGAGGAATATTCATTTTTTGAGCAAATTAGACAGATGATTAAGCCCTATGCTGCAAAAATAGCACCGGGCCATGCAACATTGGTTCAGGCAGAAAATGAAGTTTTAGAAAAAATTAGACTTGCTTTGGTAGATGATTCAGAAAAACTGAGCAAATTGAAAGCTGAAGTAAATGAATACTTTTCAACAGCTAAAAAACATCATTTGTCTGAAGACTTTCAAATGAAGAAACCAAATGTCCTAAGATTAACAATACAAAGCATAGGGTTAGTAGTAGGGTTTCCATTATGGTTGATAGCTAAAATAGTAAATTTCCCTCCTGAATTTTTGATTGAAAATAAAATAATAAAAGGAGTAAAAGACAGAACCTGGCATATCTCA
The DNA here is from genome assembly GCA_963803685.1 of uncultured Cytophagales bacterium. Taxonomy (GTDB): domain Bacteria; phylum Bacteroidota; class Bacteroidia; order Cytophagales; family Cyclobacteriaceae; genus Marivirga. The sequence continues at coordinate 2,093,112 of CAWDNW010000001.1, read as the reverse complement.
TTGCGTGTAGGTATTTCAACTTTTGTTTATCCTGTTTATTACGGACTCCTCTGGATGGTATTCAGTCTATTATTTAATTGGGTATTAGGTGGTATTATAGTTTTTTGTCTTCCTTTAATTTCAATTGTATACTATGAAATGGAGTTACTTTGGAAGCAATGGAACAATCACCGGATTTTAATGAAACAGAGCTATTTTATTAAAAAAGAATGTCAGATTATAACTGAATTGAAGGGTTTTATGAACGATTAAGGTTCTAATGCAAAGAAAATAGTCTGTCCAGGATGCTTTAACGGCTACCAGAAAAACTGAGCCTTTGGTTAGAACTTAGAGGTCAAAAAACCTCCGTTTGCAACATGATTGTAAAACCAATCAGTTTAAGCAAAAATCTTTTTGTCAGACCAAAAATAGGCTATTACAAGTCCTGCAACAATATGCCAAATACCCCACCAACCTGCTACAATTGCCATTCCACCGATTCCATCAAAAAAATTGAATATCAGCACCAATCCTAACCCGGAATTTTGAATCCCCGTTTCTATAGAGATCGATTTCCTGTCCTCATGAGCCAAACCAGAAGCTTTGGCCAGAAAATATCCCGCCAGAAAAGCGAGCCCATTATGAAATAATACTATCAGAAAAATAATGTGAATATATTCTATGAAGTAATTGGCATTTTTCATAAAAGCCACAATCACAAAAATTGTAAAAATTATTATGGAGACAATACTTATTGGCTTTTTGATTTTCAAGGTGATTTTCGGAAAATAATGACCAAATAGTAAACCGATTGCCACCGGTACCACAATTAAATTAATAATAGTGAAAAACATATCCCAAACATTGATGGAAATACCATTATTAAAACCCTCGGCATCCGATAAAAAAGACGACCAGAAAGCAAAACTAAGTGGTGTCATGAAAATAGCCGCTGAGGTGGTCAAAGCTGTGAGACTTACTGAGAGAGCGGTATTAGCTCCTGCCAACTTACTAATAAAATTACTAATATTACCTCCAGGACAAACAGCTACCAGGATCATGCCTAAAGCTATACTTGGTTGCGGGTCAAAAATATAAATAAGTAATAAGGTAATTAAAGGAAGAATTACCCATTGAGATACTAAGCCAATTGCAGAAGATTTCGGATTGAGTACAACTCGTTTAAAATCTGTAAGTTTAAGATCCAGGGCTACTCCAAACATGATAAATGCCAATAGAAAATTCAGCAAAAATAATCCCTCTGCATTAAAATTAAGCGATACTTCATCCACATTCATAAAGGCAATATAAATAATAATTTTTGAGAGATAGAAAAATAATGATGGGTTTGGTAACCCATATTGTTAAATTTGATCAAATATGCACGAAAATAAAGAATACACACTACAGCAACTAGCTCTTAGAAATGGTCAGGACAAACCTGAAATATGGATTGCATACCTGGGCATTATTTATGATGTAACAGATTCCCGTCTTTGGAAAAATGGTAAGCACTACGAACATTGGGCAGGGCAAGATTTAACAAATGAACTAAAAGATGCACCACACACTGCAAAGGTATTTGAACGAATGGAAAAAATCGGTTTACTTAAAACTGCGGTTTAGATTGTATTAATTCCTCCTTGAAAATGAGAGAATCATTTTCAAAAATCTCCTGAGATACTAAAATTCTATTTTTTGCATCAAACTTGATCCTGGATCTCTTCCCCTCATTTTTTTGAAAAGTTAAATTATAGATATATAGAGAATCTATCACCTGATCTAGTAATTCGTGTTGTTCATTTTTACTCTCCAAACAAATCATGTACTCCGAATTACCATTCATAAAGGATTTACATTGATACAATTCCCCTAAAGAGAAACTAAGACTATCAAAAAGTATATGTTTGTTCTTTTTTACCACTTCAAAAACATCAGTTGGCGTATTTTTAATTTCTTCTAAAGATTTTAAGTCATCATAAACAAACCAGTGACTCAACTGATGCCCTTCGTTTCCTTTAATTATCACTTTTTTAAAGCTTTCTTCCGTGCTATTCGATGTCACTTTGTAAAACAATTCCTTCTTGGTCTGCTTATCATTATTAAATGAAATTAATAAGAAGGGTATAATAAAAAAAGTGAGAATGATGTAAATGAAACCAGTGATTCGGTATTTACCTGCTAGTTCCCCAAACCTTCTCGCCAATATTAAAGGTAACTTTTTTATCCAGGGGAATGGAAAAAATAGTAATACACCTATCAGGTTGAAAAACAAATGAACCAGAGCTATACTGATTGCAGCTTCAGATTTAAAAATGGCCGCAATTAAAGCTGTAATAGTTGTACCTATATTAGCCCCTAAAATAAAATTAAAGGCTTGCTTCAAATTCACTTTTCTTGTGGCAACAAATGGAACTATCACTGAGGTAGTGACTGAACTAGACTGCACACCAGCTGTTAATATCAGTCCCCACGAGAAAGATCGGAAAGGACCACCAAAAAAATATTTCTTTAAAATTTCCTTTGACCCCCCAGTTATGGAACGGTATAAAAATTTAGATAGAATTTTTATAGATAGTGCTAAAAATGAAAAGGCAATAATAACCAACAATAATGGGTAGGGTAGCACTCCACTTATTACATTTATTAAAGGCTTTGTGATAACAGAATAACTCAATTCAGCCTGTAAATTAATAAAAGTAGACCCTACTAAACGGGATGAAAACCCTGTTGCCAGTGTGGAAAGCAGCCCATAATAGTACTCCAGGGGAAACAATATTATTACGACAAAAATATTAAAAAAATCGTGTACTACTCCAGCCGAAATCGCCTTTCTGAACTCAACACTTTTTGTGATGAAACTGAGTGAAACCAGGGTACTTGTTAGGGTTGTACCAATATTAGCTCCCATAACCATAGGGATAGCTTCGGTTAATCCAATGGAGCCGGAAGCTACCACAGCCACAATCATTGCTGTGCTTGTACTACTACTTTGTATAACAGCTGTAATTAATAAGCCAATAAATAAGCCAACAAAAGGATTTGCGGTTAAGGTAAGAATGGAATCCACAATATCCCTGTTCAATAACTTGAAGGCTTGACCTATAAAATCTACCGAAAACAGAAATAAATATACAGCAAGCAGAATTAATAGAGATCTCTTCAAGATTTCTATTCCATTTCTTTTAGTATTTTCCGTTAAAGTATTGATTTTTTTTGGCTTAAATAAAAAACAAAAGTACGATAATCTTTTCTACTATTAGTTAATCTGTAGGTGAAGCAATTGTTAAGATTTAGAATATGGGAAAATTCATTTTAAGTTAACATTGGCTGCAATTTTTCACAAACCTATCATCATTTTTTGATATAAACCCACAGATTGAAAATTAATCCTTAACAATTATTTAATCTACATTTTATAAAGGTATGTTTAGCTTTGCATCAACAAACATTAGATTACAAGGCTGTATGGCTAAAAACACATTTGAAAAATACAATAGAGGGAAATTAGCAGAAGTAACGTATAAAACTTTTGAAATAGCCCGAAGAGAAAAGGCTTTTATTACACTTATTACCGTATTAACATTTTTGTGCGGAATTTTTAGTCCCTATCCACAAATTGCCATGTGGCTGGGCTTTTGTCTGGCTGCCTATTCTGCCATAGCTAATGATAGTATACAAACCATTGGAACCTTTATTGCTTCAAATAGCCAAAGACCGTGGTGGATTTTATGGCTTTTTATGGGACTCATCTTTTTGGCCACAGTTGGTTATAGCTGGTTTGTATATGATGGTGATGTAAGCCACCAAAGGCTTGCCTCGAAAGGATTTGATGTAGCACCCACCTCTTTTAGTTTTTTGCAATTGGCGGCTCCTATTCTACTTTTAGTGTTGACCCGCTTGCGAATGCCGGTTTCAACATCAGTTTTACTTTTAAGTGCCTTTTCCACTCAGGCTGATTCTATTGGCAAAGTACTAACAAAAAGCTTCTCAGGCTACCTGATCGCTTTTGCTTCTGCAATGCTTATTTGGTTTCTGGTTTCGAAGTTTGCCGCTAAATTCTTTACAAGTAAAAAACCCGCTAAATGGTGGATGCCTCTTCAATGGGTGACAAGTGGCGCTTTATGGTCTATCTGGATTTCCCAAGATGCTGCAAATATTGCTGTCTATCTGCCGAGAAGCTTAAGTGCATGGCAATTCGTGTTCTTTGCAGGCTTTATTTTTATAGGTTTAGGTGTGCTGTTCTACCTTAAGGGTGATAAAATACAAGGTATTGTAAATGAAAAATCTGGTGTTGCAGATGTAAGAGCAGCTACATTAGTAGATCTTGTGTATGCTTTGCTACTATATTATTTCAAAGTGATAAGCACCATACCTATTAGTACAACATGGGTTTTTATCGGTCTTTTGGGAGGTAGAGAACTGGCCATTGCTATTAGCAAGCGTAGAAAAAAGAAGAGATTAAAGAGTACAATAAGTGCTGGTAAAATGCTTGGCAGAGACGTTATCTATGCCACTATAGGTTTAATTCTTTCTATCTTACTGGCATTTGCGATAAATGAAAACTTAAGAGCTCAGATTTATGAAATGTTTGCTACTTTGAGCAATTAATAAAATTAAATCCTGTAGCTAAAAATGGCCACTTTCTAAATTGAAAGTGGCCATTTTTCTTATTGGATATCTCAAGCTGTTAACATTTACTAACCCTTCATCAACTGTTCACTGATTCCTATTCAATTAACATAAATTTCCTGTAAATCTGTTGTTATTTGTAACTTATGGAGTTGTAAGTTCACTAATGGCCAACCAACTCATTAAACCCATACCAGTTTCCAAGGCTCCACTATCTATATCGAAAGTGGGTGTATGAACAGAGGAAATAATTCCTTTCTCTTCGTTTCTTACTCCTAATCGATAAAAACATGCTGCCTTCTCCTGAGAAAAGTAAGCAAAATCCTCAGCTGCCAACCATAAATCTAAATCCAGTACATTGTCCTTCCCAAGGAATTCAATTGCTTTATTTTTCGACCTTTCAGTTAATTCAGGATCATTCACCAGAAAGGGATAGCCCTTTCTGATTTCAAACTCACATTTTGCTCCCATGCTTTCCGCCATTCCTTCTGCCATCTTTTTCATTTTCTGATGTGCAGATTGTCTCCACTCCTCATTAAATGTTCGGAAAGTTCCTTCGATGTACACTTCGTTTGGGATCACATTAGTAGCTCCTTCAGCAATGATTTTACCAAATGACAAAACAGAAGGTATTTTAGGACTTGCATGGCGACTTACAATTTGCTGAAGCGCCACCAAAACATGTGCAGAAATAATCACAGGATCTACATTCATTTCTGGCATTGCTCCATGCCCCCCTTTACCAATTACTTTTACGTAAAGCTCGTCAGCACTAGCCATGTACATTCCACTTCTAAAACCTACTTTACCCACCGGTATAAGTGGCATAACATGTTGACCTATAATATTATTTACTTCAGGTTTTTGCAGAACGCCTGCTTTGATCATCAACGAAGCACCTCCGGGAACCTTTTCCTCCCCGGGCTGGAAAATTAATTTAGCTGTTCCTTCAAATTGGTCTTTTAATTCATGGAGGATCTTAGCCGTACCCAACATAGAGGAAGTATGGACATCATGTCCACAGGCATGCATAACACCAATATTAGTGCTTTTATAAGGCACATCATTCTGCTCAGTAATAGGCAGCGCATCTATATCGGCTCTTAAGGCGGTAACCTTTTTATCCGGATTTTTTCCTTTAATCAGAACTACTACACCTGTTTCGGCCACTCCGGTTTCATGAGGTATTCCCCACTCTTGTAGTTTTTGAGAAATATATTCGGCGGTTTTAAACTCCTCAAATGAAAGCTCAGGATTTGCATGTAAATGCTCTCTAGTACTTTTTATTTCGGCAAAATTACTTTTAGCCAAGGATTTAATCCGCTCTTTTAACTCCATATTAATTTACTTTTATTCTGGCCGGCACTGAAATGGCCGCAGGAAACCCATGCTTTAATTTCAATAAAGTTCTTTGAACCTCCAACCGCTCAGTAAAGCTCCCTACCCTCACCTTATAAATTGGTTGCTCGTATTTCACCACAGTTTTTGTCTCAGGAAGGATTCTCATAGCTGAATCCCTGGCTTCATAAGCTTCAGAGCTACTACTACCACTATATACTTGAATAGCGTAACCATTAACATACTTTATTTCATCATTATTTTGAGCTAAAGTGTCCAATTTAGCATGTAAAGTTCGAGTAACATCGCCCGTAGTACTGATGTTTTCCTTTGTCTTTCTGAATTTTATTTCATTAGCAGTCGTAGACTCCTTAATCTCAACTTCGGGCCTAAATTCTGCTAAATCTTCAGAATACGTTTTACTGGCTGTTGATGTTTTTTGTGTAGTGGCACAGGAAGACACCACCCAAAGCAACACCATAAAATAAAGTAGTTTAGTTAGCTTATTCATCTAATAATACACATTTATTACTTTTAATATCCTCTTCAACAGTCTTAAATTTAACGTCCTTCTTAACGCTACCATCTGTATATTGAACAGATACACGATCGTTCCTGCCTACAATCTTTTCAGATTTAACTGGCATTTGCTTTTCCACCGGTGGCCTGTTCTTACTGGCTCCTCCTCCACTTAAAATGGAGCCGGACTCTGCTTTACTTTCCTGAAGTTGTTGCCTTTGTTTTTGCTTGGCTGCGGCCTGAACCTGGCTGCTATCCTGCACCGGCAAATCCATTTTCATTAAGAAAGAAGCAGTATCTTCATTTAATTTACCAATAAACCTCTTAAACAATTCAAATCCCTCAAATTTATAAATCAGCAATGGATCTTTCTGCTCATACACTGCATTCTGAACAGATTGCTTCAAATCGTCCATTTCACGCAAATGCTCTTTCCAGTTCTCATCAATAATCGCCAGAGTAGAAATCTTCTCCATAGACAAGATCATTTCTTTGCCTTCAGTCTCAATATTCTTCTCTAAATTAGTAACAACACCAATTTGCTTTTTCTTATCAGTAAAAGGAATCATGATATCTTCTACTGTTGCCCCTTTAGTCTTGTGAATATCTGATAGAATAGGTAAAGCCTTTTCTCTTGTTTGATCGTTCTTGGCTTTATAAGCTGTGTACACAGTGTTATACAGTTTACGTGTTAAATCCTGCTCAGATGATTTTGTGAATTCCTCCTCTGGAATTTCAAAATCAATACCAAAAGTACTTAAAACGGACAATCTTAAATTATCGTATCCATCTGCTGACTTGGCTCCTAAAATAATGTCTTCAGAGGTATCAAAAAGCATATTCTGAATATCGAGCTGAAGTCGTTCACCAAACAGGGCATTTCTTCTCCTTTCGTAAATAACTTCCCTCTGAGAGTTCATCACATCATCATACTCCAATAACCTTTTACGGGAACCAAAGTTATTTTCCTCCACTTTTTTCTGTGCTCTTTCAATGGATTTAGAAATCATGGAATGTTGAATTACTTCTCCTTCTTCCAATCCCATTCTATCCATTAGCTTGGCAATTCTATCAGAGCCAAATAATCTCATCAGGTTATCTTCCAATGAAACGAAGAACTGGGAAGAACCAGGATCACCCTGCCTACCGGAACGACCTCTTAACTGTCTATCAACCCGTCTGGACTCATGTCTTTCTGTACCAATAATGGCCAAACCACCAGCTCCTTTTGATTCAGGAGTTAGTTTAATATCAGTACCTCTACCAGCCATGTTGGTAGCAATAGTTACTGTACCTGGCTTTCCTGCTTCTGCCACTACATCTGCTTCACGTGCATGTTGTTTGGCGTTTAAAACCTGATGCTTAATTTTTCGAATGGTCAACATTCTACTTAATAACTCAGAAATTTCCACGGAGGTAGTACCTACTAATACTGGTCTGCCTGCATTACTCATTTCCACAATTTCTTCTGCTACTGCATTAAATTTCTCTCGTACAGTCTTATAAACTTTATCTTGCCTATCGTCTCGTACAATATCTCGGTTGGTAGGAATAACCACCACATCCAATTTATAAATATCCCAGAATTCACCAGCTTCAGTTTCGGCAGTACCAGTCATCCCTGCAAGCTTGTGGTACATCCTGAAATAATTTTGAAGGGTAATTGTTGCATAAGTTTGAGTAGCATCCTCAACCTTAACATTTTCCTTCGCTTCAATGGCCTGATGTAACCCATCAGAATACCTTCTGCCTTCCATTACACGACCTGTCTGTTCATCAACAATCTTAACCTTTCCATCTACAAGGATATATTCAGTATCTTTCTCAAATAGTGAATATGCCTTGAGCAGTTGGTTAATCGTATGAATTCTTTCTGCCTTTACTGCATAGTCTTTAATGATCACATCTTTCTTCTTCAAGATATCCTGATCTGATAAAGATTCATCGTTTTCAATTTTAGCAATTTCAACTCCTATGTCAGGTAAAATAAAGAACGTTTCATCCTCCCCATCTCTGGTGATTAAATCAATACCCTTTTCAGTAAGGTCAATATTATTGTTCTTCTCTTCTATTACGAAGAACAGCGGCTCATCTGCCTCAGGCATTCTTTTCGAATTATCTGCCAGGTAAATGTTTTCAGTTTTCTGTAAAACCTGACGAACTCCCGTTTCACTAAGGTATTTAATTAATGGTTTGTGTTTAGGGAAACCTCTAAAGGCTCTGAATAAGGCCAATCCACCTTCTGCATCATTACCTTCTTTAATTAACTTTTTAGCATCTATAAGGTATTGAGCTACTACTTTTCTTTGCTCCGCCACAAGTTTTTCAACTCTTGGTTTCAAATCATGAAATTCATGTACATCACCCTTAGGCACTGGACCTGATATAATCAAGGGGGTTCTTGCTTCGTCAATTAACACGGAATCAACCTCATCAATCATAGCAAAGTGATGCTTGCCTTGTACCAACTCTTTGGTTTCCCTGGTCATGTTGTCGCGCAGGTAATCGAAGCCGAATTCGTTATTGGTACCATAAACAATATCCGATTGGTAAGCATCTCTTCTTTCAGGCGAATTAGGTCTGTAATTGTCAATGCAGCTACATGAAATACCATGAAACTGATAAATTGGGGCCATCCAGTCGGCATCACGCTTAGCAAGATAATCGTTTACTGTTACAATATGTACGCCTCTTTTAGCCAATGCATTTAAAAACGCAGGTAAAGTAGCCACCAAGGTTTTACCCTCACCCGTTGCCATTTCTGCAATTTTACCTTTGTGCAGCACCGCCCCACCAATTATTTGCACATCATAATGGATCATATTCCATGTAATGTCAGTTCCTGCTGCTTTCCATGAATTATTCCACACAGCCTTATCTCCCTGAAGATTCACATGCTCGTGGTTTCCAGCCATTTGCTTGTCAAACATAGTGGCAGTTACCTCCAGTTGAGTATTTTCCATAAACCTCCTGGCGGTTTCCTTAACAATAGCGAAGGTTTCCGGCATTACCTCCAATAAAACCTCCTCGAGCTTTACATTTCTTTGTTTTTCCAGTTCATCAATCTGGTTGAAAAGGGCTTCCTTTTCGTGCAAATCCATATCAAGATTGGCTTCTACTTTTTGATGTAGTTCTGCAGACTGGTCGTCAATTTCCTTAAGGTAGGCATTGATCCGATCCATAATACCTGCTGTTTTGTTACGCAATTCATCGTTAGATAAATTGTTTAATTTATTAAATTCAGCATTGGTTTGCTCCACAATGGGAAGCACTTCTTTTATATCTCTATCGGATTTTGTTCCGAATACTTTGGTGAGTCCTTTTGCTATAAAATCAAACATTCTTTATTCAAATATTAATTGAAAATTTGCGCTAATTTACACGCTTTTTTAGTAAATCTATTGTTTTTCAGAGCTTGATTTGCCCTTCAAAAACTTTAAGTGCCGGCCCTTCCAAGAAAACACTTTCGGCTGTGCCATTTTTAATATTAAAGCTTACAGTTAATTTGCCTCCCTGGGTATCAATTTGAACCGGAGATTTTCCTCCATGTAGCACATGGGCAATTGCACAGGCAGTAACTCCTGTGCCACATGAAAGCGTTTCGTCTTCCACACCTCTTTCATAAGTTCTTACCGCAATTTTTTGCTCTCCCAACTTCTCAACGAAATTTACATTAATTCCGTTTTCCTTGAATTCTTTGTTGTACCTGATAGCTGCTCCTTCTTCCTTCACTGATTTTTGTTGGATATTGCTGGCAAAAATGATATAATGTGGAGAGCCTGTATCAATAGTGAAATGCTCTTCAAAGCTCTCTATTTTTTCCGGAAGGACATCCTTCATGCTTAGCTTCACAATGTCTTCTGCAATGGTGGCTGTATGTACCCCATCAGTAGATAGAAAGGTAGTTTCATTTCCAATAATCCCTAATTCCCTGGCAAATTTGACTGCACAACGACTACCATTTCCACACATGCTTTGAGAGCCATCCGGGTTGAAGAAAACCATCTCAAAGTCGTAGTCAGAGTGATTCTCAATTAGAATAAGTCCATCTGAACCCACCCCAAATTTTCTATCGCACAGCTTTTGAGCAAACTGCTTATCATTTCTGTCGATGATTTGCGTTCGATTATCTACGATTACAAAATCATTCCCAGTGCCCTGATACTTATAAAAAGGTATTGTTATCATAAATCTAATTTAGCGAAAATAGCACCAAATAATAATTTATGCCAGATTGACAGCGTAATAAGAATGAAATCATAATTATGGGTTTTGCCTGAAGTTCTAATTTCAGGTTATCCCACCATCAAGTGCGCCTTCGGATATTTGTAGTTTTTGGTAGAGGTTCTACTACTGAGTGCTAAAGCAAAGGTTAAGGTACCTACTCTACCTATAAACATGGATAAAATAATAACTATTCGCCCGCTAAGTGATAAACCGTCCGTGATTCCTGTGGTTAGACCTACTGTTGCAAAAGCAGAGACTTGCTCAAATATTAATCTATCTAATCCTAACTCGCCATCGGTAATGGCTAAAATAAAAATAGCCACCAGATTAATTGAGGCTGCAAAGAAAAAAATTGACAGCGCTTTAAATAATAACTCTTTAGGAATGAATTTCCTTGAAATCTCTATTTTAGATTTACCTCTCAAGGTGGCAAACACCGATTTAATAAGTAAATAAAAAGTAGATGTTTTTATACCTCCACCAACTGATCCCGAAGAAGCTCCAATAAACATCAAAAATGAAATTAATATGATGGTTGGCAATTTTAATACACCAAAATCTACGGTATTAAAGCCTGCCGTACGGGCTGTAGCGGACTGAAAAAAACTGGTAATCAAACCCTCTATGAAATTGAGTTTGGCTAATGAATTATTTTGCTCCAAAAAGAAAAATATAATAGTTCCAAACATTAATAATATAAGAGAAGTATACACAGCTATTTTAGTACTGATGTTCCAGTCTTTCCAGGGGCTTTTCAATCTCTCCCTCAAGCTTTTGTAGCTAAATAAATCTTTTATAGTAGAAAACCCTAATCCACCTAAAATAAGCGTTACAGCAATTACCAGGTGGAGTAAATAACTAGTTGCCACACCATTCTCGAAGAGTCCATTAGTGAAAAGGCTAAACCCGGCATTGCAAAATGCACTCACCGCATGAAATGCTGAGAAGAATATTTTTTGACCTAATGAACTAAACTGCACTTCCGGACCCCAGGAATAAAAAATTAATCCGAAAGAAATAAATTCTATGACAAAGGTGATAAGTATAATTTTACGTAAAAGACCTTTAGCTGAAAATAACGAATCGCTGATCAAAAAATCCTGCAGCATGATTTGTTGCTTTATGCCTACACCGCTTTTCATAAAAGTAGAGAAGAATGAAGCAAATGAAATAATTCCTAAACCGCCTAACTGCATTAAAATCATTAACACCATTTGCCCCTTTACAGTAAAATAAGTGGCAGTATCTACTACAATCAGCCCTGTTACGCAACTGGCACTCACTGAAGTGAACAATGCATCCATAAATGGCATTGACTCATTGTTAACATTCATGCTGGGCAACATTAGCAAGCCGGTGCCCAAGGCCACTAATATGATGAAACTAAAGATAAAAGTTCGTGCAGGTTTTGTTTTTAACTTGGATAGTACAGCACTTATCTGTATAGTTTCGTAAGAAATTAAAATAATGAAGTAGAAAGTAATTAAAGTGAGATAAGCATCTGTATAACTCTTAAACGAAAAAGTATCGATGAAAAACTCAATAATTCTATTATCAAAATAGAACTTGCTAATCGTATTAATTAAAATAATAGCGATTAAAATAACCTCTAAAGTATGCGTCTTTAAAAACTCTAGCCTCCTAAAGGAATATAAAAGCCGGACTAAAAAAGTGAGAAAATAGAAGAGTAGAATAATATCCAGCGCTAGAAATATTTGACTAAGTTCATTATCGCTAACTTCGAAGCCAAAAATATACAACAATAAAATAGCTGCAGCAATCCAGATAAAGACTTTTAAAGAAGTAATAGTGGTTAAAACCGCATCTTTGCTTTTGTAAATAGCATTATTTAGCCATTCTGCAAATTGATTTTTAAGCTTTGATAATTTCACGGTTTAAGATCATTTTTTAAAGCTTCCTCCAGCAATCTTTGTTTATTAATGGGAACAACTCCTAGTTCCTCACAAACAATTCCACCTCCTAAATTTGAAAGGGAAGCAGTAAATAAAGGCGATAAATTAAGTGCAGTGCATAGCCCGGCTATACTCACTACGGTATCGCCTGCACCTGAAACGTCCGAAATACTCCTTTTAAAAGCTGCTACAGTGTGATCTACTTCTGCACTTTGAATGTAAACTCCTTTTTCGGATAAAGTGGTCATTACCATCTTTGCTTTCAAAAGCTCTCTTAATCTTGTAGTCTGAGATTTTAACTCATCTTCATTATGATGATCGAAAATCGTATTCAAACCTTCTTTCAACTCTTTCAAATTGGGTTTAAATAAGTCCACCTCTTTATATAGAAAGAAATTATTCTTTTTAGGATCAACAATGGTTGGAATGCCTTGTTCTTTGCTGGCAGCTACCGTTTTGTTAATGATGCCAGCAGTTAGGGTGCCTTTGTCATAGTCTTCAAAAATCACAGCATCCACCTCTGGTAATAGCTCTTTTATACGAAGCTGTAACAATTCTTCCTCTCCCTGATCCAATTCCGATAAAGATTCGGAATCAACCCTCAGGAGGTGTTGGGAACCTGCCAAAACACGCTCCTTCACAGTAGTAATTCTATTTTTACTTTTCACCAACCCACGAGCTGAAATACCTCGTTTTTCGATTAGACTGATGAAAATATCGCTGTTTTCATCATCGCCAAGCACAGAGCACAAGATAGGCTCTGCACCTAAAGATTGAAGATTCAAAGCTACATTAGCAGCTCCACCCAAACGCTTTTCTCTACTTTTAACATTCACTACAGGCACAGGCGCTTCAGGAGAAATTCTTGAAACCTGCCCCCACACGTATGAATCTATCATTACATCTCCAATTACCAATATTTTTAATTGATTAAAGGCATTAAAAATCTCATTGATGGACTGTGATGACATTTTATTTATTCAAATTCTAATCGCTAGTGTCAAAGTCAGTAGCGATCAACAAAATTTATTTTAATTCGCTCAATACTTTCTTCATTCTTACCATCGCTTCCTTTAACTCATCATCAGAAGCAGCGTACGATATACGAATACAATCAGGAGCACCAAATGCTCCACCCGTTACAACTGAAACATGAGCTTTCTTTAGTAAATAAATGGCTAAATCATCCGCATCGTTTATAGTCGTTTCACCATCTGATTTACCGAAGAAACTACTTACATCAGGGAAAATATAGAACGCCCCAGTTGGCACATTTGTGATAACACCAGGCATTTCTTTTAACAGTTCTAGCATCATATCCCTACGTTTATGGTAGGTTTTCGTCATTTCAAAAGTAGGATTCAAATCTTCTGTAATGGCAGCTAATGCAGCGCGCTGTGCAATGGAAGAATTACCGGATGTAATTTGCCCTTGAATTTTTGTAGCAGCTTTTGCAATTGCCAGAGGGGCAGAGATATAACCTACTCTCCAACCTGTCATAGCGAAACCTTTTGAGAAGCCATTGATAGTGATGGTTCTGTCTGCCATACCTGGCAACGACCCAAAACTGATATGACCTTCGGCACCAAAATTAATATGTTCGTAAATTTCATCGGCCATAACCAATAAATTTTCATGTTCTCTAACCACATCAGCGATAGCTTCCAGCTCTACTTTAGTGAAAACACTACCAGTAGGGTTGCAAGGTGAGGAAAATAAAATGGCTTTGGTTTTTGGAGTGATGGCAGCTTTTACTTGTGCTGCAGTAGGTTTAAAATCACTCTCCAGAGTCCCTGTTACATAAACAGGAGTTGCTTCAGCCAACTTTACTAATTCCGCATAACTAACCCAAAAAGGAGCAAATACAATTACTTCGTCACCGGCATTTAATAAAGACAGCATTACGTTGGCAATTGACTGTTTGGCTCCATTGGAAACAACAATCTGATCAGCTGAGCTAGGAATATTATTTTCCTTTTGTAACTTGGCGGCTATCGCTTCTCTCAAATCCTGATAGCCCGAAACAGGGGGGTAGGCAAAATACTTTTCGCTATCGATGGCTTTTTTAGCCGCTTCCTGAATATGTTTGGGGGTTTTAAAATCCGGTTCTCCAAGGCTGAGGCTGATAATATCAATGCCTTGTGATTTTAATTCTCTTGCCTTTGCAGCCATGGCTAATGTGGCTGATTCTGACATATTGTTAATTCGATCGCTTAATTGGTAGTTCATGTTTTGTTGTGAATTTTTTGCTTATCAGTAATCAATCGTTGAAAGCTTTGCATTCGCTGCTTGATCATCAAATTTTAATTTTCCGTGTTAAAATTAAGTAATAAGATAATGCTGTGCTAATGTATTTGTCTTTTCAGTTACAAAAAGAACATAATAACAACTGGCATTGGTTTTAAATGAAGTTCTTATTATCAGGCAATATTGGTATAAACTGCCTGCACATCGTCATCTTCCTCAATTTTATCAATTAGTTTCTCAATGTCAGCTAATTGTTCATCTGTGAATTCAACCGGGGAAGAAGGGAATCTTTTAAGAGAAGCACTTTTCACATCTATCTTCATTTCTTCAAGCTTTTTGGACAAGGATCCAAATTGGGTATAATCTCCATAGACATACAAATTGCCATCATTTTCTTCAATTTCCTCCATGCCGGCATCAATTAATTCCAATTCAAGGTCTTCAATATCCATTTCTTCTGTTTTCTCAAATTCAAATACAGCATTTCTGGAGAACATAAACTCCAAAGAACCATTAGGTACCAAAGCAGCTCCTACTTTGTCTTTATTAAAATAAGATTTGATGTTTGCTACCACTCTATTATTATTATCTGTGGCACATTCAATAAATAGTAAAACGCCATGTGGACCTTTACCTTCGAAAGTAGTTTCTATATAGGTTTCCGCATCAGCACCGGAAGCTCTTTTAATGGCAGCCTCGATATTGTCTTTTGGCATGTTTTGCGCCTTGGCATTCTGTATGGCAGTCCGCAATGAGGCATTCATTTCGGGATCGGGTCCACCTTCTTTAGCGGCCATGGTTATGGTTTTTGCTAATCGTGGAAATAATCTGGACATTTTATCCCATCTTTTTTCTTTAGCTGCTCTGCGGTATTCAAATGCTCTTCCCATATCTTCTGCTTATTTGATTGCAAAATTAAAAATTGTGAGCAAACTAAATACTATTAAAGTAGGATTTGTTGAAGGTATTTTAAAAGCCTGAACTATCCGCTTGTTAAACTATGCCTTCACTGGTGCTCTTAAATCTCTAATTTGGATCAATACTCCCTTGCCTGGTTTTTTCTTTTTGAAACATATACTCCTCCGGGCTGTTTAATATCACAAAGGCATAGAGCTATATGAGATTTCAATACGTTCATATTTTTCAAGGTAGTTGGTTCGTCCAAGGAATTATATAACCAAAAACATAAATGTTACAACATAATTTCTCTTTACTAATCATAGCTTTGCTTATGAACAAATTACTAATTTTTGATTTTAGTACCGCAGAGAATTGGTCTGGATGGGAAGTAGAGAACGATGTCGTGATGGGTGGCAAATCCAACAGCACCCTTGAGAAAAGTGATGAAGGGAATGCAATATTTAAGGGAGAGGTTTCTCTTGAAAATGATGGAGGGTTTGCTTCTATACAATATCACTTTCCCACTAGAAATATAGAAGGTTATACAAAAGCACTCATTTCGTTAAAAGGAGATGGAAAGTCATATCAATTCAGAATGAAATCCGATCTGGAAGAAAAAGCCTCTTACATTTATACCTTTGAAACTACTGGAGAATGGCAAACGGTAGAAGTCCCATTAAAGGATATGGTGCCTGTCTTCAGAGGAAATAAGCTAGACCTCCCTAATTTTTCCGCAGAAACCCTTCAAGAAGTTCGATTTTTAATTGCTAACAAAAGAGCTGAAGAATTTAAGTTGGAGGTAAGTAAAATTGAATTAGATTGATGATTTTTAAATTGCAAATTGTTTTAAGAATACTTGTTACTATTCCTTGATAATTTGCAGACTTAACTAATCAATCAAACATATTCTAGACATTATCATTGGGTAGAGTTTGGATGCTTCGACTCAATCCAATACTGAAAAATCACATTCAGCATATTTTTCATTTTGACATAATCAGTACCTTTTACAAAAAACCCTTGAACAGTCATTTCAGTAAAAGCCTTTTCTACAATTTGTTTTGAATCAGTTGTAGAAAGAAAAACAAAAGGGATACTTTTCTTCCTTAAAAGAGGGTCCGCGTCAATTTCCTTTTTAAAAGTAACACCATCAGTTCCCGGCAAATTAATATCTGAAAAAATAAGGAATATTGGCTGATCTGTGATTTTCAGAAACTCATAAGCACTTTTAGCTTCTGTAAACCAAACGATTTCATTATTAATTCCTAATTCTCTTACGATTGTTTCAAAAATCTCTTTATCATCGGGATCATCTTCAATCATTACAATTATTCCCTTTCGTTTCATAGAGTAGTTATAGAATTTAGAATAAATTTAAAGTTATACAAATTAAACTAAAGTTGGGGCGATAGGTGTGTTAGTTGCTGATTTTATCATTTCATATTCGATTAGCTCTATAAAAACCACTTTATATCCATAAGCAATATTGCTTTTCAGTACCATTTTTATGGAAAAATAATAAATTAGGAATTAGTTGATTGGTGAAACACATTAAAACTATTTAAAAATGGCTGCCCAAGACTTAACTTAATCAGAATTGCTAATAATTATATTCAAGAATATAAATACGTATGATCAAGAAACAACTGTACTTTAACTACACCTGCACTCTCAAAAATCAGCTCCCTTCATGACTTATGTCATGCTTTACGCTTTTTTTTCCTATTATTTTTGTATAAACAAATTTCAAAATAATGGAAAGCGAATTAGTTCAAAAGTACAATAAAGCTCTACCCAGATATACAAGCTACCCGACCGTTCCTCATTGGAAAAAGCAAACACCCTCACAAAACCAGTGGCTAAAGCACCTGAAAACTTTTTACTTCCAGCAAGATGAAAAAGGAATTAGTCTGTATATTCACCTGCCCTTTTGTGAGAGCTTATGCACTTATTGCGGTTGCAACAAAAGAATTACTAAGAACCATAGTATGGAACACCCCTACGTTACAGCTTTACTGGCAGAATGGGATATTTATGTGAAAGCTATCGGAAAGAAACCTATCATCAAAAACCTGCACTTGGGCGGGGGTACACCCACCTTTTTTACTCCTGAAGCACTTGATATTTTGCTTTCAGGCATTTTGCATGAAGCGGAAATAATGAGGGATGCTGCCTTTAGCTTTGAAGGACACCCAAATAATACCAGTTATTCACATTTAGAAAAGTTGGCCTCATTCGGCTTTAACAGGGTTTCTTTTGGCATCCAGGATTTTAATGAGACTGTTCAAAAAGCTATCCACCGGCTGCAACCTGTTAAAAATGTAGAAAAAGTCATGAAATGGTCAAGAGACCTGAAGTACGAGTCAATTAATTTCGACCTTATCTATGGCCTGCCATTTCAGACAATAGGCACACTCACCGATACAATTAAAAAAGTAGAAGACTTCAAACCAGAAAGAATTGCTTTATACAGTTACGCACACGTGCCCTGGAAAAGCAAGAGTCAAAGAGGTTACAATGAAACTACCTTACCCTCACCTGAGCAGAAATTACACATGTACGAAACAGCCAAGAAACTTTTGAATGAAATGGGCTATTTAAACATTGGGATGGATCATTTTGCCCTTGCTTCCGATGAATTGTATAAAGCCCAGCAGGAAGGTTACCTTACCAGAAATTTCATGGGCTATACTACAGATAAGAATGAAATTATGATTGGATTAGGATGCTCATCTATCAGCTCAACAGGAAAAGCCTTTATGCAGAATGAAAAAGTTGTAGAAAAATACCAGGAAGCTATTTTCAGAGGTGACGTACCCTTAATTACAGGGCATTACCTTAATGAAAGTGAAATAGAAATTGCTGGTATCATGAAAAACATAAGCTGCTTAGGAAAAGCCTCCTTCCTTGAGTCCAGTTCTCTCATGAACCGGTATGAAAAAGCCATTCCACAATTACAAGTGATGGAAGATGATGGTTTACTGACGCTAGGAGATTATACACTGAAAGTGACGGAGAAAGGAATGCTTTTTGTGCGAAATATTTGTAGCTTGTTTGATCCTAATATTCTTGAACAAAGTAAAGACAAACCACAATTTAGTCAGAGCATATAAAAGCAATTTAGTAATGAAAGACATTGAGAGTAAGGACGATGTGGAATTGTTAGTTGATAAATTCTATGAAAAAGTACTAAAGGATGATGTAATCGGTTTTATTTTCACAGACGTAATCCCCATTTCTGTAGAAACTCATATGCCTATTATGTATAATTTTTGGTCCTCTATTTTATTGAACAGCAACAGCTACAAGGGAAATCCTATGATTAAGCATTTTGCCATCAACGAAAAGCAGCCATTGGAAAAAGCTCATTTTGAACGTTGGCTCATGCTGTGGAAGACTACTTTGGATCAATATTTTGAAGGGCCTGTAGCGAAGGAAGCTTACAACAGAGCTAATCAGATTGCCCATCTAATGGAATTTAAGATGGCGCAAGCCAGAGAGCGCTAAATTTTGTTTTCGCGCTCTCATGTCTGTTTGGAAAAGTTTGTTAGAGTATGGCGTACTGCCGAAATTTTATTGAATTACTATAGCCTCATTAATCTAAGAAGTAAACAAAGTTAATTTCATGCAGTTTAACTGAGTATGAAAGCTTTGATATTTCCGATAAGTCTGGTCACATTCCTACTAGTGGTATACTTAATAGCAGTGAATTATAATTTCCCTTATCCTTTTATTGCTGCTTTATTTGTGATTTTACCCATCTCACTTATTTGGATGGTCGTGAAAGTATTAAAAGACGGTGAACATAGTGGAAAAACATTTGATGATCATTTCTATGAGCACTAGTCTTCTCTGAATGATTTTATTTAATTTTGTGCTTCAAATTCAATAAAATCATCCTATGAAGCTCAAATTCGCAACCACTTCCACTTTTTTGCTTCTTGTTGCATTTATATCTTGCCAAACAGCAAAAGTAGCCCCTTCTAACTCCGCCGAAAGAGCGCTTTCTCAACAACTTGGAACCGCAACTTTGTGGTTTCAAAAATCCGCTGAAATGGAAGCTTCTTTTTTGCAGGCTTATGCCTATGGAAAGATGTTATTAACCTTAAAAATGGATACTTTAAAATCAAGTATTAAAAAACCAGCTATCATTTTAGATTTGGACGAAACTGTATTAGATAATAGCCCCTATGAAGCACGTTTGTTTTTAAATGGAGAAACATACGATGGTGAATCATGGAATAACTGGTGCAATGAAGGAAAAGCAACAGCTTTACCCGGCGCAACGGATTTTTTACAGCATGCCGCTAACTTGGGGATTGAAATATTTTATATTTCCAATAGGAAAGCAGTAGTTTTTGAAAGCACTTTACAAAATTTAAAAGACTTACAATTACCGAATGCAGATGAAAACCATTTGTTATTGAAAACTGCAGGAAGCGACAAAACTGAAAGAAGAAATATAGTTACAGCAGATCATAATGTAATACTTTATGTGGGTGATAACTTGACCGATTACAGCGAAATTTATGCTAACCGTGGTGCAGCGCTTGGCAAAGACCTCGTCTACAAAAACAAAGAGGAATTACTTCATAACTTCATATTGCTGCCCAATCCAATGTACGGGGAGTGGGAATCCGCAATTTATGATAATGATTTTAGCAAATCTGATGAAGAAAAATTAAGAGTGCGAAGAGAAGTATTGGAGACTAAAAACTAAACTCTTTTTAAACAAAGAGAGAAGTTTAAATAAAGAACAAGCAGTAAACTAACTTCTGGAATGTATATTTTTATGAATTTTGGATACTAAATTAAAGATTATTTTTTAGCTTTAAAGCAAACTATCAAACCTTTAAAACTAAAATGCTCATGAGAGGACTGCTTTTATTAAGCTTAACGATTATTCTATCGCTTCAGCTTTATGCCCAAAAAAAGGAATTATATATTCCTTTAGAAATAGAAAAAGCCTATCAGCAAAAAACCCGTTCGTTTGATGGCAAACCAGGAGAAAATTATTGGCAAAACACTGCTGACTATACCATTGAGGTAAGCGTAGACCCTTCAGATCGCTCTTTAAAGGGTTCGGAAAAGGTTACTTATTATAATAACAGCCCTAATGAACTCAACACTTTGGTGGTGCGGCTTTATAATGACGTATTTAAAAAAGGAGGAGCCAGAGAAATGGCTGTTAAGGAGGAAGATATTGACTCGGGTGTCGTACTTTCAAATCTGAAAATAAATGGTGTTGCAGTAGATTTAAAGGGGGAGGAAGCTTACAGATCCGGAACCAACATGTACATTTCTCTCACCGAACCTCTCGCACCTGGAGCATCACTCAACCTGGAAACCGAATGGAGTCAATTTGTACCTCTTACTTTAAGACGCACAGGAGTTTATGACAGTTCTTCTTACTTTATTGGCTACTGGTATCCTCAGATAGCTGCTTATGATGATGTTTTTGGTTGGGATACCTTCGATTACACTTTCCAGACAGAAATGTATAATAATCTGGCCAACTTTGATGTGAAAATTACTATTCCCAATAATTTCACCATTTGGGCAACCGGGGAACTCCAAAACCCACAAGCTATTTTCCAAGACAAAACTTTTAAAAAATATAAAAAAGCACTTTCATCGAAAGAAGTGGTCCATGTGATTGATAGCACTGAGATGAAAAAGGGCTTTTCTCATAAAGGAAACACCTGGCATTATGTGGCCAAAGAAGTAACTGATTTTGCCTTTGCAACCAGCGATCATTACCTGTGGGATGCGGCAATGCAAAAAGTAGATGATAGAAATGTGCTGGTGAGCTCAGCTTTTCCCGCTCAGTCGGCCAGCAGATATAGTGAGCTTACTACAATTCAGCAGCGCACTATCAAATATTTCTCCGAGAATATTCCTGGCGTACCTTACCCCTATCCTGCATTTACCACATTTATCGGTTTAAGAGGTGGCGGAATGGAGTTTCCGATGATGGCTAACAATGATGGACCTGGAAGAGGTTTAGCCATTCATGAGCTGTTTCATACCTACTTTCCTATGTATGTGAGGATCAATGAAAGAAGATTTGCCTGGATGGATGAAGGATGGGCTAATTATATTACGCAGCTGGTTTCAGACAGATTTTTTGAGGAAAATGATAATAATTTATTTGGTGCAGCAAAGCTTCAATTAGGTAACGTTTTTGGATCGTATGAAGATTTACCGCTCATTACTTCCACTCAATTCATGGATGACAGCAACTACGGCTATGCATCTTATCCTTTACCACAGTTCGTGTATGCCATGTTACACCATCATTTAGGCGATGAAGTGTTTTTAAAAGCCTTCAGAACTTATATAGCCAGATGGGCTCAAAAATCTCCCACACCTTACGATTTCTTCTACACTTTTGAAGATGTAAGTGGAGAAGACCTAAGCTGGTTGTGGAAACCCTGGTTTTTCAATTATGGATACGCAGATTTGCAAATAACGAGTTGGGAAAATGGCAAGCTAGCTATCGCCAATAAAGGCGATAGGCCGGTGCCACTTTTGGTAGAATTAACTTATAAAGATGGTACTAAAAAAGAAATTACTAAGAGTGCTAAGGAACTCGTAGGTAATAACATTTCCGAAATAGAAGTTCCAGAAGCTGATAAGGTGAAAATGATCATGGTAAACAGGCAAATTCCTGATGCTAATGATGTTAACAACATCTATCCATCACTAGATCAACTCTACAAAGAGATGGCGATTACAGAAGAAATCACAGGCTCCTATCAGTTCAAAGAATATCCAGTTAAAGGAGTACTTACCAAAAAAGATGACGGTTATTTTCTGAAACTAACCCAATCCACAATTGCTTTTTACTTAATACCGCTAGGCAATAACAAATTTGAAAGCCTTGATGGAGAAGCCTCTGTTGAACTCAAAAAAGAGGGAGAAAAATACACTGGTTTAAGCCTGTCTATCTTGAACTATTTTCTCACCGCCGAAAAAATAGAATAACTTCATTTAAGCTACTTCTCCTACTCTTCTACAGTAATGCAGGAGAGGTAGCTTTTCATACTTTCTTCTTAAGATATTTAGCAGGTAAACCATTCATATAATTTCTTTCCACTCTAAGCTAAAATTGGATTATATTCAGCCTCGTTGAAAAATGTAATCCTATGCTAAGAATTAAACTACTTCTATTTACTTTCGCCCTTTTTCTCGGTGCTGAAACTCTTCAGGCACAGAAGAAATCGAAAACTACTACTCAAACCTTTGATGAAAATTTATATAACGCCCTCGAATGGCGTGGAATAGGCCCTTATCGTGGCGGTCGATCTGCTGCTGTAACAGGAGTAGCCAATGAACCAAACTTATTCTACATGGGCTCTACTGGAGGCGGAGTTTGGCGCACTAAAGATGGAGGAGGTACCTGGGAAAATATTACCGATGGTTATTTTGGGGGTTCTATTGGAGCAGTTGCTGTTGCAGAAAGTGATCCCAACGTAATTTATGTGGGTGGCGGTGAAAAAACAGTCCGTGGCAATGTTTCCTATGGTTATGGTATGTGGAAATCTACCAATGCCGGAAAAACCTGGGAACAAATTGGTCTAAAGAACAGCAGACATATAAGCAGAGTGCGCATTCATCCTCAAAATCCTGATATCGTTTATGCGGCTGTTATGGGCGATTTATTCAAAAGTTCGGAGGAAAGAGGAGTTTATAAATCAACAGACGGAGGGAAAACCTGGAGCCGTAAATTATTCCCCAATGCAGATGCAGGAGCTATAGACCTAATTTTCGACCCCACTAATCCACGGATTTTATATGCCTCCACATGGAATGTGAGAAGAACGCCTTATAGCTTTACAAGTGGTGGACCTGGCTCTGACATTTGGAAATCTACCGACAGTGGTGAAAATTGGACTAAATTAACGGAAAACAAAGGGCTTCCTAAAGGGTTATGGGGCATATCAGGCATTACAATTTCTCCCAAAAATTCCAACAGAGTATGGGCTATCATTGAAAATAAAGATGGTGGAGTTTACCGATCAGACGATGCAGGTGAGACATGGCAAAAAACCAACGATGATCGTAATTTAAGACAACGGGCATGGTATTACACCAGAATTTATGCAGATACTCAAGATGAAGATATCGTTTATGTGGTGAATGTAAATTACCATAAATCCAAAGATGGGGGAAAAACATTTACAGGTGCCAGTGCTCCACATGGAGACCATCACGATATGTGGATTGACCCTAATAACAACCAAAGAATGGTGATGGCAGATGATGGAGGTGCCCAGGTTAGTTTCGATGGCGGTGCTAACTGGAGCACATACATGAATCAAAACACCGCACAATTTTACAGAGTAACAACTGACAACCATTTTCCATTCAGAATTTATGGGGCTCAGCAGGATAATTCTACTGTAAGAATAGCGCACAGAACTACCGGTTCAAATATTGGGGAACGAGATTGGGAGTCTACAGCTGGTGGTGAAAGTGCACACATTGCTGTAAATAATTCTGATGATGAAGTAGTTTACGGAGGAAGCTATGATGGATTTTTAACCCGATATAATCATAATTCGGAGGAAATACGTGCCATTAATGTGTGGCCGGATAATCCGATGGGCCATGGTGCTGAAGAAATGAAGTACCGTTTCCAATGGAATTTCCCAATTTTTACTTCACCACATGATCCTAACAAGCTGTACACGGCTTCTAACCATTTACATGTTACCACAAATGAAGGGCAGAAATGGGAAACTATTAGCCCTGATTTAACCAGGAACGATCCTTCAAAATTAGGCCCTACCGGGGGTGATATTACAAAAGACAACACAAGTGTGGAATATTACTGTACTATTTTTGCAGCTATTGAGTCGCCCTATGAAGAGGATTTATTATGGACTGGATCGGATGACGGTTTGGTACACGTAAGCAAAGATGGAGGAAAGAATTGGGAAAATGTTACCCCGTCCGGTATGCCAAAATGGATAATGATTAACAGCATAGATGCCGATCCATTTACAGAAGGTGGAGCTTACATAGCAGCCACTTCATATAAAAATGGTGATTATCAGCCTTATTTGTACAAAACGAAGGACTATGGAAAAAACTGGACAAAAATTACAAATGGGATTCCGAACGATCACTTCACAAGAGTTGTGCGTGCTGATCCGGAAAGGAAAGGCTTGTTATATGCAGGTACTGAAACTAAAATGTATATTTCCTTTAATGATGGAGCCAGCTGGAAAGATTTTCAGTTGAACCTACCAATTACGCCTATTACTGATCTTACCATTAAAGACAATCACTTAATAGCAGCTACCCAGGGAAGAGGCTTCTGGTTAATCGATGATTTAACAGTATTGCATCAATTGAACGGTGAAGTAAATGCAAACAACTTCTATTTATTTCAACCAAAGAAGACTTACAGAATAGGTGGAAGAAGTAGAGACTCCAAAACTTCAGGTAAAAATATGCCTGCAGGGGTAATTACCTATTTCCATCTGAAAGATACCAGTTCAGCTGATACAGTGAAAATTCACTTTAAGGAACAATCAGGAAAAATAATTTCAACTTACAGCTCACATCCAGATAAAGAAGCTAAAGAACAAAAATTGGAATTAAAGCCAGGTGGTAACCAAGTGGTTTGGAATATGCGTTACCCTGAAGCGGAAGGTTTTGACGGTATGATTTTATGGTGGTCGTCTTTAAATGGCCCAACTGCCTTACCAGGGACTTATGACGTGGAATTAACTGTCAATGGCAAATCTCAAACCCGTGAATTCGAAATTGTAAAAGATCCCAGAGCAACAGCTACCCAGGCCGATCTGCGAGCTCAATTTGATTTCCAAAATATTGTAATTGCGAAATTAACTGAAACCAATTTAGCCATAAAGGACATCAGATTGGTAAGAACGCAAATTGAGGATGTATTGAAAAAAACAGAGATTGATACCATACAGTCATATGGGAAGAGCATTTTATCGGAAATTAAGACTATAGAAGAAGAGTTGTACCAAACCAAAAATAGAAGTGGGCAAGACCCGTTGAATTTCCCGATTAGATTGAATAATAAGCTAGGACACTTGAATAGTTTGATGGGCATGGGTGATAATGCACCAACAGAATCTGCCATAGAATTCAGAAAAGAGGTAACTGAACGAATTGATGTTCATTTAAATGCTTTAAATGATATTTTAGATATTAAAATAGAGGTCTTTAATAATTTGGTAAAAGCAAATGAGGTAAAAGCAGTAAAACTGGATTGATGGTCAAAAATTAAATATCCCATTTTGGGAATTCAAGAAATTATTTGTGATTTTAAATTATGAGGATAATAGCCTTCAGAACTATTAGGGAGGTTTTTGATAATCCGATTTATAAAGATTTTGAAGCTTCTTTGAGGTCTTGGTATCATGATGTAAAAACCGCCACCTGGAGAAATCCAAATGAGTTAAAACAGCAGTATAAAAATGCGAGTATAATCGGGTAAGGTAGAGTTGTATTTAATATAAAGGGTATTGAATATCGATTGGTTGTATCCATTGAATATGAGTTTCAAGTAATCTTTATCAGATTTATTGGAACTCATAAAGAATATGATCAAATAGATGTAAAAAGAATTTAGAGATGAACATAAAACCTATAAAATCAGAAAGTGATTATAATTTCTCGATCAAGAGAATTGAAGAGCTTTGGGGTGCAAAAAAAGACACGCCTGAGGGAGATGAGTTAGACCTCTTGGTTACCATTGTGGAGGCTTATGAAATGAAACACTTTCCAATTGCACCACCAGATCCTATTGATGCTATAAAATTTAGGATGGAGCAAATGAACATGAGTAAAGCAGATTTAGTGAAATATATTGGTAGTCAGAGTAGAGTGAGTGAGATTCTCAACAGAAAAAGAAATCTCACACTGAAAATGATCAAGAATTTGTACAAAGAATTAAAAATTCCTGCTGAAACTCTTTTAGCTTAACTATTTACATGAAGGACTTTATAAAATATGATGATTTTATCGGATCAGTGCATTATAGTTCTGAAGATGCGGTGTTTTACGGCAAAATAGAAGGCATAAAAGATCTAATTTCCTATGAATCGGAAAGTATTAAAAATTTGCGTATTGCCTTTATTGAAGCCATAAACGACTACATATATCTCCGTAAAGTCTTAAAAGAATAGTATGTTGAATTTTTTACTTACTCACCCCTTCCCACAAATTGGAATATCTATACTGCGGTTCTGCTGACCGAAATCAGGCATTGGCACATGAATAAATTGCACCTCAAGTCCTCTTAACAATAAAAATACTGCCAAACCAAATGCTAAAACAGGCTTCAGTCTTTTAGTCATCCTATCAAATTTATGAAATGTGACCTTCCCCAACCAAACACTGCCCGCAATCCAGGGCAAGGTGCCCAAGCCAAAAATAGCCATAAACACAACTGAATCTACTACAGTATTCGTGGCAAAAGAGCTGATAAGCGCAAGGTAAACCAATCCACAAGGCAGCAAACCATTGAGCATGCCAGTGCTAAAGCGAGAAAACAAATCACGCCTCCCTATAAATTTTTTAAAGCCTGTCTTTAATCGCTGATAAGGAATAGATTCTATTTTATTAATAGCATTTAGGAATTTAAAGCGGGCCGGTAATACGTAAAAATAAAGGATAAAAGCCGCTAAAATAATAGAAACACTGTTTTGCAAGCCTATTAATGACAGACCTTCTCCCACAAAAGCCATAGCCAGGCCTAAAAGCATATAAGTTATTATTCTGCCTATTTGATAAGCAGCAAAACCCAAAGCTAGTTTCTGACGGGCAAATACTCCCATCATCAATGGAGAACACATTACTGTGCAATGCATGCCTCCCAGTAGCCCTATGCTTAGTGCGGCCCAGATCATCACTTACTTATAAAAACGCGTTCCTCCTTGTGAAACATTTTCCCTGCCTTCTCCCAGCTTAATCCCACTTGCCATACTCCTTTTTCTAATTTATTTAATGGAATAAAATTATTTTCAGCCAAAGGTAGTTTAAAGTCCATTTTAGAATCAGAAGGCCTGAACATGTGAATAGAACCTTTCACTTCTCCAGCTCTCTCAAAATGTACGAATAGGTTTTCTTCTTGCTGCTCTATGGTAATAGCTGACTTCCAATTACTGGCATTGCTCATTTTATTCATCTGCGCCTCGTAAGCAATTTCTTCTTCATAGTAATTCTTCTCCACCAGGTTTACGTCCTGGTTAAAGCTAATGGTAACCATGGTAGCCACTAGTACAACAAATAAACTAAACACTACGACTATTCTATTTCCCCAATTCATGTTTTCCCTAATTAAAAAATTTACTTATTTCTGAAAGCTTTTTGGTCCAGGAAACCTGGATTTAATGGTTTGAACCAATTCACCGTCTTTCTTTACAATCAATCTAAATTTCTCGCCGTTTTCATTAAATACACGTCTGGGCATTTCTATAAAAACGTAAACATCGGCCTTTTCCTGCCCCTTCAACTCTTTCATTTCTCCCGCAGGAAAAAATAACTTAGCTCCTTCAGGCTCTACTTCAAAACTTAATTGCATAGGATCAAAGCTTTTATTAATCATTTGCAGTTGGTACATATTGCTAATAATGGAATCGTTTTTCATCTGGTAAATAGACCCGGGAGTTCTGGTTAGAGTGGTTTCCACGGGTGCCCTGCCCACTAGCAAAAAGCCCATTATTCCTAAAAGTATAACTAGCACACCGGAGTACGCCAACACTCTGGGGGTTACTAAAGATTTCTTCCTCTTTTCCACTCCTTCGTGCGAATCAAACCTTATCAATCCTTTCGGTTTATTGACTTTAGTCATAACCTCATCGCAAGCATCTATGCAGGCTGTGCAGTTTACACATTCCATCTGGGTACCATTCCGGATGTCTATTCCTGTAGGACAAACCTGCACGCATAAGGTACAGTCAATACAATCTCCCTTATCATGTTGAGGTGTTCCTTTTTTGAGCTTTCCCCTGGGCTCTCCTCTTAACCAATCGTACATTACTACAATAGATCTTTTATCAAGAAAAACGCCCTGAAGCCTGCCATAAGGACAAACTACTGTGCATGCCTGCTCTCTGAAATAGGAAAAAACAAAGTAAAAGACACCAGTAAAGAATAACAGACCGGAAAATCCTCCCCAATTAGCTCGCGGATCAGAGGCAATGATTTCCTGCATTTCCTCTATCCCTATCAGGTAAGCCATAAAAGTATGCGAGACCCAAAAAGAAATCAGTAAAAATATACCTTGTTTAGCTATTTTCTTCCAGATTTTCTCAAAGTTCCAGGCTTGGGCGTTCAGTTTCTTTTGCCGATTTGCATTCCCTTCAATCCAGTATTCAATCTTACGGAATACCATCTCCATAAAAACTGTTTGCGGACAAGCCCAGCCACACCAAACACGGCCAAATGCTACTGTAAAAAGCAGGACAAAAACCACAAAAATCAGCATGAGAAATATTAAAAGATGGGTATCCTGTGGCCAAAAAATACTCCCTAAAATGACAAATTTTCGATCAAAAACATTAAAGAGTAACAAAGGATGCCCTCCTATTTTAATAAAGGGACCTGTGAAGAAAAGACCTAAAAGGAGCCATGCCAAAACTCTTCTATAGTTATGCAATGGCCCCTTAGGTTTTTTAGGATAGATCCAGTTTCTTTTCCCCTGCTCCCCCACTGTAGCCAGCTGCCCTCTGAAATGTTCCTGATCTAAATTGCTCATGTTCTACTCATTTTCCTGCAATGAATCTGGCAGCTCCTCAATTGCTGCTTGAATGCGTTGTTCTGCATTTTCCACCTTTTCTTCTTCTCCTTGAGGATTCACTTGTCTTGGTTTCAGCTCACCCTGGGATTCTTTTGGTACAGCAGGTGTCTGCCCCACTATACTTAAGATATAATTGGAAACATCTTGAATCTGCTGTGGATTTAAATTGCCTTTCCATGGAATCATACCCTTAGCAGGCACACCTTCTGAAACAGTAGTAAAAACTCCAGCTATGTCTTCTCCATGAAGCCAGTAATCGTCAGTCAAATTAGGCCCAACACCTCCCCCACCATCAGCAGCATGACATACTGCACAATTAGCAAGATAAATTTTCTGACCTGCGGCAATAACTGCAGCATCATTTTGAAACTCTGCAGTTTCTGCTGTAATGCTCATAATCCCCGCTTTGGCTCTCACCTCTGCTCTAAAAGCAGCTTCCTGTATCTGAGCCTGATATTCTGTCTCTTGATCAGGAATAATATCAAAAAACAAATAAGCCGGCACGTAAAACAATGCAAACAAGAAGGTCCCGATGAATATATATTTTAACCATGGCGGCATTCCATAATCCATCTCTCTGATTCCATCATAATTATGATCTAACATCATATCTCCTTGCTCCCCAACAGGCTTCAGCTTTCCAGTCACCCATTTTTGCTTAAATTGCTCAAAGAAGTCTAAACGTTTTTCTCCTTTTTCAGAAGCTTTTTTGTTTAGAATAATATTAGCTGTTTTTAACATTAAGCTGGTGAGAACTACCATGAGAAGAATTAGAATAACAACTAGTCCTCCGATAATCAGTAATAACCTGCCTTGCTCGGATTCCATCAAAGTATAAATCATTGATTTGGGTTCCAATATTTCAGCCGCTTCCTCTGACTGAGCAAATACTCTCAAACCACTCAGCATAAAAGCCGCAATTATTAAAAGTATTTTATTTATTAATCTATTCATGTCCTTCAGTTTTATTAGGTTCCACTTCAGTCTCACTAAATGGCATTTGCTCCATTGTTTTAATGTAGTTTTTATCAGCTCGTACCACCCACCATATGAGCCCTACAAAAAAAGCGAAGAATATGGTTAAAGATATCAATGGGTATATTTGAAAATTATCAAGTTGTTCGAAATAGTGCTTAAACATAATCTTATCTATTTATTTTCTGAAACTTCCACTTTTATATCGGTACCCATTCTTTGTAAATAGGCGATCAAAGCAATAATTTTTTGCTCCGGTAAGGCATCAATCCCATCCGCCTCCAAACTGGAGACAATTTCATCGGCCTGCTGCAAGGCCAAAGCTTCAGCCTCTTCATCAAAACCTTCAGGATATGGAACACCCAGTTTTTGCATCACCCTTATTTTGGCCGGTATATCTGATAAATCATAATTTTCTGTAATCAGCCAAGGGTAAGGAGGCATAATGGAACCGGGAGCCATGCTACGCGGATCGTACATATGGTTAAAATGCCATGAATCGGGATATTTTTCACCAATTCTGTGCAAATCCGGCCCGGTACGCTTTGAACCCCACAAAAACGGGTGATCATAAACATATTCCCCAGCTTTCGAGTACTCTCCATAACGCTCGGTTTCACTCCTAAATGGGCGAATCATTTGAGAATGGCATCCGACACATCCTTCTGCGATGTAAATATCACGTCCTTCTAATTCCAGTGGAGTATAAGGTTGTACCGCGGCTATACTGGTAACATCTTTATTTTTAAGCAAAAAGGATGGAATCAGCTCGAAAATACCCCCAAGTAAAATAGCTACTGTTGTTAAAATGGTGAAGAAAATTGGCTTTCTTTCCCAAACGTGATGCCAATATTCTTTGGCTTTACTTTGCATTTTTTCCAAAGCTGGTGCCTCTGCTGCTTCGTTGGCCAGAAAGGTACCGTGTTTGGCAGTTTTCATCAAATTATACACCATCACAAAAACACCTGACAAGTATAATAACCCTCCAAAAGCTCGTAGCATATACATTGGAATAATCTGCAATGTGGTAGATAAGAAGTTAGGATAGGCTAGTAAACCATCCGCAGTAAACTCTTTCCACATTAAACTCTGCGTGATTGCAGAAACATACATCGGTAGCGCATAAAAAACAATCCCTAAGGTGCCTAGCCAGAAGTGAGTATTTGCTAATTTATTAGAGAACAGCTTGGTTTGCCACATTTTTGGGATCATCCAATACAAAATACCAAAGGTTAAGAAACCATTCCACCCTAAAGCTCCAATATGTACGTGGGCCACAATCCAGTCAGTATAATGAGCGATTGCACTCACATTTTTTAAGGATAGCATCGGTCCTTCAAAAACTGCCATGCCATAGGCAGTAATGGCTACCACCATAAACTTTAAAATGGCATCTTCTCGCACTTTATCCCAGGCTCCTCTTAAGGTAAGCAATCCATTTACCATACCTCCCCAGGAAGGAGCAATGAGCATAATGGAGAAGGCAGTACCCAGAGCTTGCGCCCATTCCGGTAAAGAAGTATATAGTAAGTGATGTGGTCCGGCCCATATATAAAGGAATATTAAGGCCCAGAAGTGTACGATGGATAGTTTGTAAGAGTAAATAGGTCTGTTTGCGGCTTTGGGCAGAAAATAATACATTAATCCCAAATATGGCGTAGTTAAAAAGAAGGCCACTGCATTATGACCATACCACCACTGAACCAGTGCATCTTGCACACCTGCAAAAGCTGAATATGATTTCATAAAACTTACCGGTAATGCGAATGAATTCACAATATGCAAAACAGCTACTGTAACAAAAGAAGCAATGTAGAACCAAATAGCTACATACATATGTCGTTCTCTTCTTCTGAGAATAGTACCAATCATGTTGATCCCAAAAACCACCCAAATTAGAGCAATGGCAATATCAATAGGCCATTCCAATTCAGCGTATTCTTTTGAGGAAGTAAATCCCATCGGTAATGTAATTACTGCGGCTACAATAATTAATTGCCATCCCCAGAAATTTATCCAGGAAAGCGTATCATTAAACATTCGGGTTTTTAGCAACCGCTGCATGGAATAATACACTCCGGCAAAAATGGCATTCCCCACAAATGCGAAAATTACCGCATTTGTATGCAAAGGCCTTATTCGACCGTAAGTAGTATATTGTGAGCCTAAATTAGCTTCAGGTAAAAATAGCTGCGTGGCTACCAAAAGGCCCACCAGCATACCAATAGCTCCCCAAATTACCGTAGCTATGGAGAAGTATTTGACTACCTTGTTGTCGTAATGAAATTTCTCAATTCCCATGTGATTAACTTTTATTGTTTACAGATTGTACTTTTTTAGATTCATTGTCACTTTTTTGTCTGGGTGTGTCATCCCATAAGATTCTGAAAGAGGGTGTGGAAGCATCGTCAAATTGACCTGCTTTTACAGCCCATATAAAGGCAGCTAAAAACCCTAATGCTACCAATAAACTTACCGCTATCAATACTATTAAAATGTTCATAATGTCAATTCCTTTTGTTGTTTTAGCCCTGCTTTACGCGCCACATAGTTGACTCCAATAGTCCCTAACAGCACCACTGAAAAAGAACTTAAAGGCATTAAAATGGCTGCTACTACAGGAGATAAAATTGCCTGAACTGCAAAGCTTAACCCTACTAAATTGTATGTGAAGGAGAGTATAAAACCAGCTATTACTACATAGTAGCTCAACTTAGAAAACTTCATAAAGGCGGGTAGTGCAGTAAATTGATTTCCAAGCATAATTGCATCGCATGCGGGACTAAACTGACTGGTAGATTCTGTTAAAGCCAAGCCAAAATCACTTTGCATCAAAGCACCTGAATCGTTCAAACCATCTCCGGCCATGAGCACAATCTTCCCTTCATCCTGCAGTTTTTGAATAAACTCCTTTTTCTGTCCCGGTAATTGTTGGAAATGCATCTTTTCTGCTCCAATCCATCTCATCAAATATTCTCTTTCAGAGGAATTATCCCCGGAAAGGAGGTATATATCAAATCTCTTTTTCAGTCTATTAAACAGCTGACCCATCCCCTTTCTGAAAATATGTTTGACGGTAAAAGCTCCTATTGTAACCTCATCAATTGAAACATACACCTCAGAACTATTATTTTTATGTATTAATGACTGATTACCTTCCTCTACAAAGCTAGCCTTACCTATTTTAATTGACTTACCATTCACAGTCGCTGCGATTCCCTGCCCAGAAATTTCCTTAAATGCATTTAGATCCTGTGCGGGATAATAGGGCAATAACTTGTAAATAATTCTACTTAAGGGATGTTTGGATTGATTCAGCACAGAGCTAATGGCTGCTAAAGCCTTATGATCCGGTAAGCTTCCTTCAAAATTCACTTCTGCTTTATCTGGATAGGTAAGGGTTCCTGTTTTATCAAAAACCAAGGAATTCACAGCCGACAACTGCTCTATAGCTTGTGTATTTTTTACAAAAAAGCCGTTTTTCCCCAATTGTCGCATAGCTGTACCCAGGGTAACAGGCGTAGCAAGAGCCAGTGCACATGGGCATGCGATGATCAACACAGAAGTAAATGCCATCAAGGCCTGATCTGCAGTTCCTTGCATTAGCCAGTAGGACGCCGACACGATAGCAATAACTAACACTACAGCCGTAAAATATTTGCTTATCCGATCAGCCGTGCTGTGTACTTTGGCTTTGGCATGTTGCTGAATCGATTCATCATCCCATAGCTGGGATAAATAGCTTTGAGAAGGTCTCTTTTTTACCTGTATTAAAATTGAAGATCCTTTTAACCTGCCTCCGGCATAAATAAGCTCTTCCTTCTGTCTGGTTTCAGGCAATGCCTCTCCCGTAACAAAACTGTAGTCAATCGTGGCTTCATCAGAAAGAAGCAGACTATCTGCCGGGATAATCTCTTCATTTCGAATTCGAAGCACATCGGAAGGTAAAATATTATTTAATAATACTTGTTCCTCTTGCTGCTGTTCAATTCTAGTGACAGATAATGGGAAAAATGATTTTATATCTCTGTCAAATCTAAGGTGGTCAAAAGTTTTTTGCTGATACAGTTTCCCTAAGAGTAAAAAGAACAACAAACCTGAGAGAGAATCTACATACCCTAAACCTGATTGAAAGAAAATAATATAATAACTATAAATGAAAAGCGTAAAAATACCAATACTGATAGGCACATCCATGTTTATCTGTTGCTGTTTTATCGCTCCCCATGAAGATTTAAAGTAGTCCTGAGCAGAATACATCAAAACAGGAATAGCTAGCAATGCATTGAGGTATGGAAAAAGCGTCTCTACGCCACTCCCATCGAAAATATTAAGGCCAAAATATTCCGGTAAACTAAATAACATGCTATTGCCAAAAGCAAAGCCCGCAATACCTAGCTGAATGTAAATTCTTCTATATGGATTCTTATCTTCTTGTTTGTCCAGCTGAATATCGGGTGTATAAGCCAGTGAATCTAATAATTGAACTAACTCCAGTAAACTTATTTCACTGTGGTTAAATGAAATACTGACAGTTTTCTTATTAAAATCTACTCTGCTCGACTGTATGCCTTGGTGTAACTTATAGGCCTTTTCCAAAAGCCAAATACATGCACTGCAGTGAATAGCAGGAATATAAAACCGAACTTTACTGATGGTTTCATTTTTAAAATCCAGTAAACTATCAGCAAAAGATGCATCCTTGAGAAAAGTAAAGGAATTTATATTTCTTTTTTTCTTGCTGATGCCTGGGTTATCTGCCACACCGTAAAAGCCTGAAAGATCATTTTCTTGCAGGATTTCATATACCAATTTACAGCCCTCACAACAAAAATGATTACCACTAAGGGAAATTGCGTGATCTTCACAGCTTTCTCCGCAGTGGGCGCAGTTTACAATTTTATCAGTTACAAGTGTTTGATGCATAAAAATTCGGCTTTAAAATACCTTGGTACAATATTATTGATACAATATTACAAGAGATTTTCCCTGAAAAACATGATATAAGTCATGCTTCTGCATGAGTTATATCAGTCAATTAAGGTTGGAAAATTGTTGGTAATAATTTACTGTACTTAGGTAATGTAGAGGCGAATTGAATATAGTCGGGCAAGTCTTTTAAAGGCAACATCAGTAAACCAATATTGTCATCGCATGCGAATTCATGAAAGTCATTAACGGTATGCAGGTTTAATTTTATAAAACCTAGTGGCTCAAAATACTGCTTAGATAGCTTTACCAAATGATGCTCTTTCAGTCTGTTTGCTTTGGTAAGAGGATAAGGTGAAATTATATTAGCAGGAGTTTTGACTTCATTAAAAAAAGGAGTTAGCGTTTCGAAAGAAGGGCGGAAATTTTCAGTACCTGTAAATTTAATAAGTACTTTACCCTTAATACTTTTACCCTGATGATAAAAGAAGACGGGTTTACCCCAACTGGAAACACTTCTTAATAATTTCACTGCATCAACTGTGCAATCTTGATTATATAATTTTGCTAATGGTAAAATTAATGACTCCTTTTCATCAAACTTCATCATGCATCTATTGCATATTCCGTTTTTACAGGTGTAAAATGATTTTGCTGATTCCCAGTCATCTGCGAATAAGTGATTTATCTGCTGGCTATTGCTTAAAATTCCCATAATTTTATCCTCCTGACCACAAATTTGAACTTAAAATCAAAATTTTGACCTGAGATAAATAATGTGAGAATATGATAAATATCATGCTTTTTCGAACAGCCTGGCTTCAGCTACGTTACAAATTGGTCTTGAAAATTTAATTTTATGAAAAAATCAAAGCTATTTTATTTTTATGACCCCTTGTGTGGGTGGTGCTACGGTTTTAGCCCAGTTATTAAGGCTTTAGAAGAAAAATACAGTACAACAATCACTTTTGAAACCATTAGCGGAGGAATGGCACTAGGAGAAAGAGTAAAACCTCTCAGTGAAATGCATACATACCTGAGAGATGCAATGCCACGTTTGGAAGAAATGACAGGCGTGCAATTCGGAGAAAAATATATGGAAATATTTGAGGAAGGGAGTATCATGTTAAATTCTGAAACTCCCTGTATTGCCATGACAGTATTTAAATCAATGAGTAGTAAATCATCAATTAAATTTGCTTCGGCTTTACAAAATGAACTTTATTATAAAGGTGTAAACTTAAATCTAGCAGAAAATTATCAAAGTATTGCTGAAAGCTTTGATATTCCCTGGGAGGTTTTTAAGAAAAAAATGCAAAGTGAAGAATACAAGCAAAAAACCTATAAGGAATTTGAAATCTCTCAACAGGCGGGCATCAATGGCTTTCCTTCAGTTGTTCTTCAAATAGAAAATCAGGGGTATTTAATAGCTCGTGGTTACCGGCCAGAAAATGAAATGATTGAAGTAATTGACGAAATCATAAAAAAAGAGGAAGCACTTTAATACTTCCTCTAAATTTAATATGTTATCAATGGAGTTACTTTCCTAAGAATGAACTTAGCATCCAGTGATGTTTCTCCATATCCTGAATCAGCGTATTTAACATATCTTCTGTTCCTACATCACCTATATCAATAGCTGCATTCATTCCATCAGCAAGATAGGACAAAAGAATTTCGTAATCCTTTAAAATTTCTTCCACCATTTTCTCAGATGCTAAATCAGGAGAGCTTTCCTTTATATTAGAATGCTTCATGTAATCACTAAGATTACTTAAAGGAGTGTGACCAAAAGTTCTGATTCGCTCAGCGATTTCATCTATACTTTCTTTAGAAATATTATATCTCTCTTCAAACTGCTCATGTAAATCAAAAAAATCTGCCCCCTTTACATTCCAGTGGAAATTTCTCAATTTTTGATAATGTAAATGATAGTTAGCTAAAAGTTTATTTAAAGCTTCCACTAAATTCTCGGTTTCTTTTTTATCAAAACCTAGTTTTTTATATCTTTTTGTTGTTGTCGACATAGTACAATATTTTAAAACTCAGTTAAATTATAAATAATAAGGTCTACAAATAACCATGTAAACATGGCTCTAGTAGACCTTATTAGCCAAAATGGCTTTGAATTCAATTTAAAATCCTTCTATTAATTCTTATAGTTAACAGAACTCTTTAATTGATCTATAGTTTCTTTACCTTTTGAAGTGACATTATCCATTTCTTTATTGACGGTCTTTTTTAACTCATCAATTTTTTTCATAGAATCTTTATAGGACTTATCAACATTCTTTTTTAGTTGCTTTCTGGTTTTATCACCTTTTTCAGGAGCGTAAAGCAATCCAGCCACAACACCTGTTAATAATCCCAAACTAAATCCGGTTAATACTTTCATTCCTGCGTTCATAATGATATAATTTAAATGATTGATAAATTTCTTTACATACTTTAACCCCACTCTCTAAATTTTGTTACAGTTTATGCCATATTAATTCGAAAATTGTCAATATATTTGTCATTATGTCTACTATATCATCAAATATTAAATATTTAAGGAACAAAAAAGGAATTAGTCAAACGGCCTTAGCTGATGCAGTAGCGCTTAAAAGAGGAAATATTGCATCCTATGAGAAGGAGTTGGCTCAACCAAGTATAGAAAACTTGATGAAACTCTCAGACTATTTCAAGGTTGATTTAAATGAATTTATAAAAACTGATTTGAGCGAGGATGAAAGCAAACCTAAAGTCTTAAATAAAGAAAAGGATATATTTCAAGGATTGAAGGATAGAGTAACTGCTCTTAAAGGCAATTCAGAAAGGCATGATAAAATTTATAAACTAAAAAATCAAAATGATGAAATATACAAAATGGTAGAAGGTTTTAAAGCTTTTCACAATCATAGAAATAAAACTATAGATCCTTATAATGATTCTGCTAATAAAATAGCGTCAGATTACGATAACTTATTGGATTTGTTAGAAACGGTGTTAAATAGCAATAAGGAGTTGATAAAATTGATTGATAAATAATTATTCTTTTATTTTACCTTTCAGAACCACTATGAACTTTCAAATGAAAAAACAAAGCCTCATCATTTCCTTATTTATAGCTTTACCGTTCTCCTTATTATCACAAGCAAAAAACTACGAGATTGATGTTAAAAGCATAGAGTCTATCATGTCGGCTTTAACTGAGGTAATTTCGGGGCCTGGAGATCAACCTAGAGATTGGGATAGATTCAGATATTTATTCGCAAAGGATGCCAAATTAATACCCACCCAAAAAGAAGAGAAAGGTGATGTAACCTATGCCTACTGGACTCCCCAGCAATATCAGGAAATGTTCATAAAAAACCGTTCAGGGCAGGATTTCTACGAACAGGAATTATATAGAATAACAGAAGCATACGGTAACATCGCGCATTGCTTCAGCACTTATTCAGTAAAACTTGAAAAAGATGGGCCTATTTCGCGTAGAGGGATTAATTCGATTCAGCTATTAAAAGATGACAACCGATGGTATATTATGAATGTATTTTGGACTAATGAAACTATTGATAATCCTTTACCTGAAAAGTATTTAGATTAATTACCTGCTACATCAAAAACATCATTTTCAATAAAGGCTAAAATAGCTTCTCCCATTACAGTCAAAGATCTGGGTTCCATACCATATTTGTAAATTTCTCTCGGATTCCCACTATTATTATAATAGAATTGAGCTGAGGGCAAATCTGTCATATTGGATACATACTCATCATTCAACGCCTTCCAATCTGCCTGCTTCACTAAATTAGTAAAAGCATCATATTGTCTTTCATTTAATCTGGCCTCATGAGATCCCTCTAACTTGGTAAATTGCTCCCCTTCAAAAACCAGAGTGGAATCGCTAAATAGTTTTACATCAAAAACTGGGCATTCTCCAAAGCAAGGAGTAGTTTTTAAACTAAATAGCAATACTGCATCCTTGTCCGGCATATTTTGACCTACTACTTTCTGCTGTTGCTTGCAGGATAGTAAAGAAATTGAAAATACTAACAATAAAGAAGACTTGAACATTTTTTTTCGCGTAAGATTACCTAAAAATATAACCCTGCAAGAGATAATAAGTTACACTAGAGTCAGATTTTATTAATAAGGCAATCATTCCAAATTACAAAATCACTAACAATTTCACGGTTCATTATACATAACTATGCGGATGTAATTCAAAAAAAAAGTCCAACTAATTTATTAATCGGACTTTCTGCTTTTTTATTAAACCAGTCTATTTCTGAAACGCATTAATTGTTTTCTCTATGATATCACAACACTCATGCAATTGATCTTCAGTTATTACTAAAGGTGGTGCAAAACGGATAATGTTACCATGTGTGGGTTTAGCCAGTAAACCATTTTCCTTCATTGCCATGCAAATATCCCAGGCAGTAGAGCTATCCTGTGAATCGTTAATTACTATTGCATTTAGCAAACCTTTTCCTCTAACCAGCTTTACAAGGCTGTTTGATTCAGCGAATTTACTCAATCTCTCTCTGAATAATTTACCTAGTTTCCTGGCATTTTGGGCTAACTTCTCGTCTTTTATTACCTCCAAAGCTGTAAGCGCCACAGCAGCCCCTAATGGATTTCCTCCAAAAGTGGATCCGTGCGTTCCGGGTGTAATAACTGACATAATGGGATCATCCGCTAATACAGCT
This sequence comes from uncultured Cytophagales bacterium, assembly GCA_963803685.1. Taxonomy (GTDB): domain Bacteria; phylum Bacteroidota; class Bacteroidia; order Cytophagales; family Cyclobacteriaceae; genus Marivirga. The sequence goes on along the minus strand of CAWDNW010000001.1, from coordinate 2,052,970 downwards.
GAAACTGGATAGAAGCCGCCTGATAAAGCTTTCCCTAAAATTAAAATATCAGGTTTCACATAGGTTTCTTGTTTTTCGCAATGCCCTTCGCATGTGCAATTACCACAAACAGCTAATAAGCTTCCTGTTCTGGCAATACCTGTTTGTATCTCATCAGCCATGAATAATACGTTATTTTTTTCGCAAAGAGCTTGACATTTTTTCATATAATCGTCTGCAGGAGTATACACTCCAGCTTCGCCTTGAATAGGCTCAATTAAAAACCCCACAATATTGTCTTCACCCTCTAATACCTTTTCCAATGCGGAAATGTCATTATAAGGTATTTTCACGAAACCAGGAGTGTAGGGCCCAAAGTTTTTCTTAGCAGTATTATCACTTGAGAAAGAAATAATAGTTGTAGTTCTTCCATGAAAATTCTGTTCGGCCACTATGATTTTACCAGTGTTTTCAAGTACTCCATTTTTCTCGTAGGCCCACTTTCTGGCTATTTTTAAAGCAGTTTCCACCGCCTCGGCACCTGTATTCATGGGTAATACCTTATCAAAACCAAAGTATTCAGTTATATATTTCTCGAAAGGGCCTAAAACATCATTATGAAAGGCTCTGGAGGTTAGCGTTAATGTACCTGCCTGCTTAGTTAAGGTCTCTAAAATTCTAGGATGGGAATGCCCTTGATTAACCGCACTGTAAGAGGAAAGAAAATCATAATACTTCTTCCCTTCAACATCCCACAGGTAAACACCTTCACCCTTAGACAGCACCACTGGTAAAGGATGATAGTTATGGGCTCCGTACTTATCTTCCAACTCAATGGCTTGCTTACTTTTAGTGATCTCTTGAATCATAATTTTTTTGATTAAATAATGTATATTGCGTTACGATTTATACAAATCTAACAAAATGCATACAGTTTATTGTTCTTTTGTTGCCCTTTCTTAAAAAATATCAATGTATTTTGAGTTCTAGTTTTGTGATTATCAAAATATTGCCGATATTTGCAAACCAATTTGAAATCGACAACAAAAAATTAAAGATAGATATGGCACGAGTTTGTCAATTAACAGGAAAAAGACCTCAGGTAGGAAACAATGTTTCTCACTCTAACAATAAAACAAGAAGAAGATTTTTACCAAATCTTCAGAAAAAGAGATTTTATATCCCTGAGCAGGACAAATGGATTACTTTAAAAGTATCTACGAGTGCAATCAGAACCATTAATAAAAATGGTATTGCTTCTGTTTTGAAGAAAGCAGTTGAAAATGGATATTTAGTATATTAATTCGCTAGCGCTAAAAATTAAGCACAATGGCTAAAAAAGGAAATAGAGTTCAGGTTATTTTAGAATGTACCGAACACAAAACAAGTGGTTTACCGGGTACTTCTCGTTACATAACTACAAAAAACAGAAAAAACACAACTGAAAGATTGGAGTTAAAGAAATATAATCCAATCATGAAGAAAAATACTGTTCACAAAGAAATTAAATAATCATGGCTAAGAAAGTAGTTGCAACATTAAAGAATAAGGAGGCAAAAGGTTTTGCCAAAATTATTAAAGCAGTAAAATCTGAAAAAACCGGTGCATATACTTTCCGTGAGGAAATCGTACCTTTGGATGATGCAAGAGAGGCATTGAAGAAATAATAATTATTTTCTATAATTAATTGACTTGAAAGTCCCTTCGTGGGACTTTTTTTGTTTACTGTCTTTTATTTTCTGTTTATTTAGTACCATTTTATCTGTTCTTCGTATAAAATATGGCATCAACCAATTAACTTACTAAAATTTATTGCAATGGGTATACTTAATTTATTCTCTAAAGAAAAAAAAGAATCGCTTGAAAAGGGGCTGGAAAAGACTAAAGAAAGCTTTTTCACTAAAATAGGAAGAACAGTAGTAGGGAAATCTCAGGTTGATGAAGATGTACTAGATGAATTAGAAGAAGTACTTATTAGCTCAGATTTAGGGGTGGGTACCACGGTGAAAATTATAGATCGCATTGAAAACAGGGTCGCTCGTGATAAATATTTAGGTGCACAAGAGCTAGATAAAATTTTAAAAGAAGAAATTGCCGGTTTACTTTCAGAAAACAATACAGAAGACCTTAAAGATTTCACCCTCCCTGAAGGCAAAAAGCCTTATGTTTTGCTAGTAGTAGGTGTTAATGGCGTGGGTAAAACCACTACGATTGGAAAGCTAGCCGCTCAATTTAAAGCCAAGGATAAAAAAGTAATTTTAGGTGCAGCTGATACTTTTAGAGCTGCTGCAGTGGAGCAACTTAATATGTGGGGCATAAGAGTAGGAGTACCTGTAATTTCCCATGGAATGAACACAGACCCAGCATCAGTGGCTTTTGATGCTGTAAAAAAAGGAGTAGAGGAAAATGCTGACATTGTGATAATTGATACAGCGGGGAGACTTCATACCAAGGTAAATCTCATGAATGAGCTCACTAAAATTAAAAGGGTTATTCAAAAATTTATCCCTGATGCACCACATGAAGTACTTTTAGTGCTGGACGGCTCAACTGGTCAAAATGCTATTATTCAGGCCAGGGAATTTACGAAAGCCACAGATGTTACTGCATTAGCTATTACGAAATTAGACGGAACAGCTAAAGGCGGAGTGGTAATTGGTATTTCAGATGAATTTAAAATCCCTGTAAAGTATATTGGAGTTGGAGAAAAAGTGGAGGATCTCCAGGTTTTTAACAAGATGGAATTTGTAGATTCTTTATTTAAGAAACTTTAATCCTAAATTGAAAAAGCGTTATTTTGAAGGAATGATAATATTCTTCTCCTTCCAGCTAATTCTGTAAACTATATAATAATTAAAAGCCCATCTGCTATCAAATTCATTAAGTCCGAAACCAGGTATATCATATGTTCGAAACTGCTGCGTAGCACTTGTTTTTTTGAGAATCTGCACCCTGAAATTGTACCCCATATAAATATTTTGAATTAGTCGTACCCGAAGTCCAGTGGTCAGTTCAAACCATCTGGAAGAAACATTAATGTTTGACTGCTCATCAGAATAGTCTCCGAAAAACCGATTAGTATCTGAAAAGTTCAAATTTTCTGAAAAACTGGCCCTTCCATACCTTAGCCCAAAAGTAAATGTATTTAAATCAGGATCAGACTTTAAGAAATTAGCATCAATGCCAATTCTAAAAAAACTACCCTCATTAGCGTAATTGAAGGTGGGCTCAACTAATTCATAACTTGCAATACCGTAAGAACCTGCCAAATAAAAGTTATGAAAATCTACATCAGCCTCAAACTCATAACGTTGTCTATCGCCTCCAAATGCAGTAATGCCTAAAGCTACTAAATCTGTTCCTACTCTCAGACCTGTAGGTATATAAAATGATGCAGGAACCTTTGGTTTAGGAGCTTCCACAGCTTTCCCTTGCACTGTATCTGCAGGTTGTTTGGTTCCCTGCACTTGCGCATAAAGAGAAATAACTATTAAATTAAAAAATATAAAACTTAATATTAGGCGCATTATTTTGCAAGTTTAAAAAGGTATTTACTACGGCTGCAGAATCAAAAGTATGATAAACTACTTCCAAATCTGTAAAACTATAATCAATTGGGCAATCCGGTGAATCTACTCTATTGATTTTCCTATAAGTAATTTCAATAGTATCAGATCTATTCACAAGAGAATCCTCATCAAAGCCTAGCAGAATGTATTGGAGCATGTCATGTGCAGGACTGAAATCTAAGGCTTTACGCTCTATTGGGCTAATAAATAACGTATCAGGCACTACAGTCCCAGGTGTATAGTATAAATCGTATAATGCGGATGAATCCACTTCCAATCCTTCCTCATTGACGTACACAACATTAAATCGAGCAAAATCAGCTGAGTTGTCTCCACAATTTGAATCAGAATCACAAGCAAAATAGGTGGCTATGACTATAATGATGAATATATATTTGATAATCTGTTTCATTCGGGTGCAAAGATATTTAATATTCTGACAAGCATACCGTGAATAGGTATTTTTGATTGTAATTCCAGCAATTTCAGAGCCAATATGATGCCAGATTTACCAATTTCGGATTCCAGCAAATCATCCCATGCGAATACTTATAAAAGCAACCACAGGAAATAAGTAGCAATTTTTATTCTATTAAACAATTCCTCTATAAAATGATTAACTTTGCAATTCATTTTGAAGGGGACTGATTTGAAGACCAAAGGATTAAAAAAAGATAAAGTAAACGTAGTAACATTAGGCTGTTCTAAAAACCTGGTGGACTCAGAAGTGATGATGACTCAATTAAGAGGAAATAGTATTGACGTTTCTCATGAGTCTGATAAGGATGATTCCAATATAATCATCGTAAATACATGCGGTTTTATTGACAATGCAAAGCAAGAATCTATTGATACCATACTGCGCTATGTAGATGCAAAAGAGGATGGCTTAATTGATAAATTGTATGTGACAGGTTGTCTTTCTCAAAGATACAAGGATGATTTAGAAAAGGAGATTCCACAAGTGGATGCCTATTTCGGTACCATGGAATTGCCCTTATTATTAAAGAAATTTAAAGCTGATTATAAGCATGAATTAGTTGGAGAGCGTATTTTAACCACTTCAAATCATTTTGCTTACATGAAAATTGCTGAGGGATGTGACAGACCTTGCTCATTTTGTGCCATTCCTTTGATGCGTGGTAAACACGTATCGAGACCCATTGAGGAGTTAGTAAAAGAAGCCAAAAATATGGCGCGTAATGGCGTAAAAGAAATTTTACTAATCGCACAGGACTCTACATATTATGGTTTAGATATCTATAAAAAAAGAAATCTTGCTGAGTTATTAAGAAATTTATCTGATGTGGAAGGCATCGAGTGGATAAGATTGCATTATGCTTTTCCCACTGGATTCCCTGAAGATATTTTGGATGTCATGGCAGAAAGGGACAACATCTGCAATTACCTGGATATGCCTTTACAGCACGGCTCTACCAAAATGCTAAAAATGATGCGTAGAGGAACCTCAAGAGAAAAGCAAGAAGCACTCATTGAAAGGATACGTGCTAAAGTGCCTGGCATTGCTTTAAGAACTACCCTAATTGCAGGTCATCCGGGAGAAACTGAAGAAGATTTTCAGGAAATGATGGAATTTGTACGTAATACCCGCTTCGATAGATTAGGTGTCTTCCCTTATTCACATGAAGAAAACACCCATGCATTCAGTTTTGAAGATGATGTTCCTGAAGAGGTAAAACAAGAAAGGACAGATGCCGTTATGGAATTGCAGACTGCTATTTCGCAGGATTTAAACGAAGCTAAAATAGAAAAAACCTATAAAGTTTTAATCGATAGAAAAGAAGGCGGTTATTTTGTGGGTAGAACTGAACATGATTCACCTGAGGTGGACAATGAGGTTTTAATTGATGCCAAGCAGCAATATGCGAGAATAGGAGATTTTGTACAGGTTAAAATAAATGATGCAACAGAATTTGACTTGTACGGTTCCATAGTTTAAAAATTATGAAGGTAGAGTGTATTGATTTTTCGGAAACCGAGCAATTTGCTCCCATTTTTATTGATTTTGTACAAGAAAAAGAATCACTTAAACCATTCTACCACCGGTCTCCTAAAATAAGCAATTTTAAGAGCCAGGCTGACGAAAAGTCAAATGAGGTAATTAATCGAGCTGTGCTTGTGCAGTCTTTAAAACAACAATACCACAATATTGAAGACCTCACCAACAAGACAATTCAGCAGATTGAGCTCTTAAATTCCAAAAATACTTTTACGGTTACCACTGGTCACCAACTTAATATTTTTACAGGTCCTCTGTATTTTCATTTTAAGATTATTACAGTAATCAACGCCTGCAAAAAGTTGAAAGAAGAGTATCCCGAATATAATTTTGTACCTATCTATTGGATGGCTTCGGAAGATCATGATTTAGATGAAATTAGATCAGTACAGGTGAAGGGAGAAAAATTTACCTGGGAAACAGATCAAGTTGGTGCAGTGGGTAAAATGAGCACCGCAGGTCTGGAATTTATTGCTCAAAAAATTGCTGCTAAGAATGGGGTGTTTGAAAAAGCATACACCAAAGCTGAAAATCTCGCGGATGCTACCAGAACATATGTTCATGCATTGTATGGGAAAGAGGGCTTAATTGTGCTCGATGGTGATGATAAAAACCTTAAAAAAGAATTTATTCCTGTTATTAAGGAGGATATTCTTAAACATACAGCTAACCAATTAGTAGAAGCTCAGTCTGCTAAATTGGATAATTTAGGTTATAAATCACAGACCTATCCCAGGGAAATTAACTTCTTCTATTTAAAAGATTCTATCCGAAATAGAATTGTGAAAAAAGAAGGTGATTATGAAGTAGTAGACACTCCAATTAAATTTACAGAAAAGGAAATACTAACAGAAATAGAGGATTACCCAGAGCGATTTAGCCCTAACGTGATTTTAAGGCCACTTTATGAGGAAATAATTTTACCAAACCTGGCTTATACAGGTGGTCCGGCAGAAGTAGCTTATTGGATGCAATTAAAACCCGTTTTTGAGCACTTTAAAGTGACCTTTCCTATTTTATTGCCTCGAAACTTTGGTCTAATTATTCCTAACGTTATTCAGCATAAAATTAAGAAGCTGAAATTATCAGCAGCACAAATTTTTGAAGAAAGAGAAAAGCTTAAAAAAAGTACGACCAAAAAAATTAGCGGTCAAAAACTGAACCTGAATGAGGAAAGACAACAGCTTATTCAATTGTTAGATGATATTAAGCAATACGCTGAGGAAATTGATATAAGCTTAGCAGAAATGACATCTGCTGAAACTCAAAAGATTAGAAATTCTGTAGACAAAATCGAGAAAAAGATGCTGTCTGCTGAAAAAAAACGGCTAAGTGATAAAATGCGGCAGATTGACGAAATAAAGGACTCCCTGTTTCCAGGTAATGGACTGCAGGAAAGGAAAGAAAATTTCCTCCCTTTTTATCAAAATGATCCAAAATTCCTTAAGAGACTTTTGAAAAATTTTAACCCCTTTGATTTGAAATTTCATATTCTCCGTTGGGATGGATAAAAACACACTTAGAAAAGTTTACCTGCAAAAAAGGAAAATGCTGAGTCAGGCTGAGTACGAGAGAAGAAATGTGCTACTTACTGACCAATTAAAAATCTTTCTTCTTCAAAACGATTTTCAGAATATACATATTTTCCTGCCAATCCATAAAAACAAAGAACCTGATACTTTCCTTTTCATAGAGTATATCTGGAAAAACCATCCTCGAATCCAGATAGTAACAAGCATATCAGATATACAACACCCTGAAATGCATCATTATAAAATTGATGAAAGTATATCTATAACTCCTAACAAATGGAGCATTCCTGAGCCACAAGAAGCTCAACTTTTCCCTGTTGATGAAATTCAAGCTATTTTAGTTCCTATGACTATCGGCAGCAAATCTGGTCATAGAATAGGCTATGGTAAAGGATACTATGACAGATTTTTGAGCCAGTGCAGTGAGGCTATTTTTGTAGGAGTTTCATTAGCACCGTTTCTAGATGGTGATATATTTGCCGAATCATTTGATCAGCCATTGGATTTTATGATTAACCCCTTTGAAATAATTGAATGTGTGGTTTAAATGAAAAGTCTCAATCCGATATTATAGATTATCATAAAAAAAATAACATTCTGCTCCGAAAAACATTATAACTTTCGGAATAAACAGGTAAAAATGAAAGCAAAGATAATTGGTGCAGGTATAGGAGGAATTGCTACAGCTATCAGGCTAGCTAAAAAAGGCTATCAGGTAGAAGTTTATGAGCAGAACGCTTATCCCGGAGGGAAACTGACAGCATTTGAACAAGATGGCTTCCGCTTTGATGCCGGCCCCTCTCTTTTCACCCTGCCTGAATTAGTGGATGATTTAATAGCATTTCAACCACAAAGTGCTGATATAGATTTCCCTTATTCTAAATTAGATGAATCATGTAGATATTTCTGGGATGATGGAACTTTGTTAACTGCTTTTACTAAACCTGAGAAATTTAGTGCCGAAGTTGAAAAAGTCTTTGATATCCCTGCAAAAACGATTATCAAATACTTAAAAAACTCAGCCTTTAAATATGAGAAGTCGGCCAAATTATTTTTGGAAAAATCGTTGCATAAAAGCAGCACATTTTTCTCTAAAGAGATGATTCCGGCCATATTGAGCATTTATAAATTTGGACTTTTTGAAACCATGCACCAGGTAAATGCGCAAAAATTAAAGCACCCTAAGCTTGAGCAACTTTTTGACAGGTTTGCCACCTACAATGGATCAGACCCCTACCAGGCACCTGGCATTTTGACTTCGATTGCGAACCTCGAACTAAATAAAGGCACTTTTTATCCAAAAGACGGAATGCATCAAATCACAGATCGCTTGGTAAAAGTAGCAGAGTCCTTAGACGTTAAATTCACCTATGGAACAGCAATTGAGAAAATAATTGTGAAAAACAAAGTCGCTAAAGGAGTTCAAATTAATGAGAAAATATTTGAAGCTGATTTAGTAGTAAGTAATATGGATGTTTATCCTACCTACAAAAAGTTATTATCTGATCAAAAACAACCTGAAGCTATTTTAGCGCAAGAAAGAAGTAGCTCAGCCCTTATTTTTTATTGGGGAATCGATAGGGAATTTAGTGAATTAGGCTTGCATAACATTTTCTTTAGCAATAATTATAGTGAAGAATTCAGGCATATTTTTAAAAGCAAAACAGTTTATTCAGATCCTACTATCTACGTAAACATCACTTCTAAACATAGTCCATGTGATGCTCCTGCAGGTATGGAAAATTGGTTTGTCATGGTAAATGTGCCAGCAAATACAGGGCAGGATTGGGATAGCTTGATACCTGAAGTGAAGAAAAATGTAATAGCTAAAATTGGTAATAGATTGGACATCGGGCTTGAAAAACATATCATCTCTGAAAGCATTTTAGAGCCCAGAACTATTGAATCCAAAACTTCTTCTTATCAAGGCGCTTTATACGGAAGCAGTTCCAATAACAGATACGCTGCATTTTTGAGGCATCCTAATTTCCATCAAAAAATAAAAGGATTGTATTTTTCTGGAGGTAGTGTGCATCCCGGTGGAGGAATTCCCTTATGTTTACTTTCTGCTAAGATTATAGACAATTTAAGCCCTAATGCTAAGTAAATCTATTCGCAATTCTTTATATTTTATACAATCGAAACCATTAATTGGTATCGTCATTCTTTCTGCCTTTTATTTTTTCGGCATACTAGGAATTAACTCCGAACAAGCCAATTGGTATATTGAAAAGACTGCTTTCAATCTTTGTTTGTCACTTATTGTCTTGCTTCTATATCAGAAAATGCTTAACTATCGATTTTGGCTAGGACTTCTTTTCTGCTATTTAATAGGTTTCACCGCTGAATATCTTGGAGTTACCTACGGTATACTGTTCGGAAGCTATCTATACCCTCCCACCTTGGGCCCGCAATTAGGTGGAGTACCTTTAATTATAGGCATCAACTGGTTTCTTTTAACTTTTTGCGTATGGGCCTTGTTGAAAAAAACGCAAGTAAGATCGGTTTTTCTATTAATTCCTGCAACCATTATCACTGTTGCTATTGATATGCTCATTGAACCAATAGCCATAGTCTTAGATTTTTGGAAATGGGAAAATAACATCATTCCGCTTCAGAATTATATAGGCTGGGCAATTATTTCATTTCTCATATTTAGCTTTTTTAGTTTTATTAAAATCCCCACTAACAATAAAATATATTGGGTGCTTTTAGCCTGGCAGGTTCTTTTCTTTCTTTCCCTGAATTTTTTATTATACTAAAGTTTTTTCTTCCGTTTTCAATCACTATTTCTTAGTCTTAAATATTTTCTTTTAGCGTCATGCAACTATTGTAAAATATCTGCATCTATAAATTAAAACCAATGGAATCATGAGAAATATATTATTAGCAGTAATACTGTGCTTACCATTACAATTAATGGCGCAAGAAAAGGAAACCAGGGATCTTAGCAACTTTACAGAAGTTAGTTCCAGCGCAAGCATAAAAGTAAGGCTTGTAAAAGGGAGTAGCCCTAAAGTAGATGTTCAAACTGATGGAGATTTAGAAGATGTATTAACGGAGGTTTCCGGTGGCAAATTGAAAATAAGTAGAGAATCACAGAACGGATTCTTTAATATTTCTTCCAATAGTGACAAAATAGAAGTAACCGTATACTACCAGGAAATAGAAGGCTTAAAAGTAAGCAGCTCTTCTTATATGGAGGTGGAAGGTCAACTGAATAGCAACAGACTTTCATTGGAAGTTTCCAGCTCAGGAAAATTGAAGGTTAATGCAAATGCTAAAACAGCCTACCTGGAAGTATCCAGTTCAGGAAAACTTGAAGCAAAATTAACTAGCAGAGAAATAAATTCAAAAGTAAGTAGCTCAGGAAAAGTAAATTTAACAGGCTCGTCAGATGACTTTGAGGCTCAAATTAGTAGTTCAGGTAGTATTTCAGCCCAGGATTTCAGCTGTTTAAATGCTGATATCAGTGCCAGCTCTTCCGGTAAAATACAATTAGGGGTTCAAAATGAGTTAGTGGCACGAGCCAGCTCATCAGGCAGAATAAATTATAGCGGAACACCCAAAGTGGTTGACGTTAATACCAGTTCAGGTGGAAAAGTAAATTCCGAAAGATAAACTTCGCTTTGTTTAGATTAGGATAATTAAATCCGCTCATCTTCAATGATGGCGGATTTTTTTATGTGTTGGGGTGTTGGTTTTACTGAGATTACTTATTTTTTATAAAAGTATCCTGATACAACTCTATACTCTCTCTAATAACTTTTTTAGCTTCTTGTTTGTCAAAAAAGTCTTCTACAATTACCTCCTTATTTTCAAGTTTCTTGTAATCTTCGAAAAATCTCTGCATTTCCTTAGAGGTGTGAGGCGGAAGATCATTGATGTCATTCATGTAGTTCACTGACATGTCATTGGCTGCCACTGCAATAATTTTATCATCAGCTTCCCCCTGATCCATCATTTTCATTACCCCTATCACCTTGGCTTTCACCATGCATAACGGAGGCAATTCTATGGATGTAATGACCATTATGTCAAGCGGATCGTTATCATCGCAATAAGTTTTAGGAATAAACCCATAGTTGGCAGGATAATGAACTGCACTAAAAAGTACTCTGTCTAAAATCAGGTAACCAGTCTCTTTATCCAGTTCAAATTTACCTTTACTTCCTTTAGATATTTCTATAATGGCATTCACATATTCAGGGGCTTCATCGCCATAGTGAACATCATGCCAGGGGTTTCTCTTCGTATCTTGCATATATTAATTTTTTTGCAAATTTAAAGTATTAAAGATAAACAGCCTATTAGGAAGGCATAAGATTATATTATCTTTGCAACTATGATTAGAAATTCTCCCACAGCACAAATCCGTAAAGAAAATAAAAGGAGGATTAGGTTTGTCCTGAAAGTAGTGGTATTCAGTGCTATCCTATTCAGCTTCAATTATTTTAGAGATAGTATTATCTCAACAGGAATACCTATTCACTTCCTTAACGCAATTAGGTTTTACTTATATGCTGATCTACTTATCTCTCTTGTTAGATTAATAGTTGTATATATTTATTTCAGAAAACATAAACTTAAACGGGATGTAAAACATAATTTTGAAATAGGGATAAATCATATCGCTAATATCATGAGTACCCTTGTGTTTATTGGTGCTGTAATTATGCTTTTTGGCCTAAACCCTATTACATTAATTACCTCATTAAGTATTGTGGCTGCAGCAATTGCCATCCTATCAAAGGATTATATTTCCAATATGATAAACGGAATGATTATTACGTTTTCAGATGATCTGAGTCTGGGGGATGAAATTAAGATTGGAGATGTAAAAGGAAAAGTAATTGATATTACGCTAACTAATGTGCATATAGTTAATGATGATGAGGATTTGATCTATATCCCAAATTCCATCATTTTTACTTCCCAAATTTTAAATTATACTAAAAGAAGAGTTAGGAAAGTAAGTTTTGATTTCGATATGAAAAACAGTCAATTGAATGATGTTGGAGCACTGGAACAGTTTATTAAGGAGTCTCTAAGTCCTTATAGAAGTTCAATAGAAGCTAGCAGCTACAATCTTAGAATTATTAAGATTAACGATGGTTACACCTCCTTTAAATTTCAGTTTATTTTGCTTAAAAACGCAGTAATTCCAGAAAGAGATATTAGGCGAGTGGCTTTAAGAAGGGTATTATCCTGGACTGAACAAGATTTAAAAAATAATGAACGGGAAAGCACACATCTTTAAAATTATAGGATAGTAAAATTATTGTAGCAACAATAGTTAAAAAGCAAACTTTAATTTTCGTAAATAGTTAGATTTTCTTAAATTAAAAAACATAAAAACTAACCAATCATGAAAAAACAATTTTTAGTATTAGGAGCAGCATTACTTATTTTCTCTTGCCAGCCTGCTAAAGAAGGCAATGAGGAAGCAAGCGCTGAAGAAACGGTTGAAACTAAGGTGGATCCCAAATTAGTAAAATTATGGGAGACTGATACTGTCTTAACTACTTGCGAATCGGTATTATATGATGGAGATAATAGCCGACTTTTTGTATCAAACATTAATGGTAACCCAACCGACAAAAATGGAGGTGGTTTTATATCTATTTTGAATCTTGATGGTAGCATTAAAACACTTAAATGGGCTGACGGTCTAAATGCTCCTAAAGGAATGGGCATATTGGATGGACATCTGTATGTTACTGATATTGACAAAATAGTTGCCATTGATTTGGAAACTGGTAAAGTAGCTAAGGAATTTACTCCTGAAAAAGCTGAATTTTTAAATGACATAACTGTATCGGATAATGCGGTTTATGCATCTGATATGAGATTGGGTTTAATCCATAAAATTGAAAACGAAGAACTTAGTCAGGTCGCTTCTGAAGTAACAAGTGTGAATGGTTTATTAAGTGTTGATGACCAATTAATGGTATTAGATGGAGCAGGTTTAAGAGCTTTGGATCTTGAAAACAATGAATTTACGATGGTGAATGACTCAGTAACTGGTGGTGATGGTTTAACAATGCTAAATGACAGCGTTTATATTGCCAGCAGATGGAAGGGTGAAATTTACTATGTTACCGGTAATAAAGCGCATTTGTTGTTGGATACAAAAGCAGAAGAATCAAATACTGCTGATATAGGTTTAAATAAAGAGGAGAAGATAGTTTATGTACCTACTTTCTTTAAAAATAAAGTGGTAGCCTATCAAATTGCGAACTAAATAAAACTGAATGTATAAAAGCAAAAAGGCTGCAATTCTTCAATTGCAGCCTTTTTTTTTGCACACTATTTCAAATCAAACTGCAGCTTTTACAAATTCGTGGAATTCCTGGAAGGTGTCTTCTTCCATCACTTTAGCCATTTTAACCTGCCCTCCTTTTTTCTTTTTCACATCATTCCAGTTGATGAAAGCACTTACCGGGACTACAGATACTCGTATCCCTTTTAAAGCTTTTCCCCTGGCTACTTTATAATTTTTATTGCTCTTTTGCAGTTGTTCATCTAAAAATTGAGTCAGTTTTTCATTGTCTTCCGGCCTGACATTATCTCCATCTACACCAAGAATCCAATGATGGTAATAATCCTCATTTTCTCGCACTGCGGCTACAGTGAATTCCTTAATATTGATTTCAAAATGATCGTTAATCTCACTTATTGCATCATCCATTTTATTGACAGAGAGTTGAGAACCTACTACATTTAAAAAGAATTTGGTTCTTCCTGTAATTTTTATCTCGGCTAACTCCTTATTCGTGAAAGCTACCGTGTCTCCTATCATATATCTCCAGGCACCAGAGACGGTGGAAACCACTAAAATGTAATCAACATTTTCTTCCACATCTTGTATTGATAAAGATGGCGCATTATCTGCTACCGTGCCATCTTCGTTCATATTCTCCGGCTTAAATGGTACAAATTCGAAAAATACGCCATTATTACAGATGAGCTGCATAGCGTCTGTATTGGGTCTGCACTGCGTGGCTAGGTAGCCCTCAGAAGCAAGATAAGTATCAATGTATTGAACCGGCTTCGAAAACAACTTCTCAAAACTCTTTTTATATGGATCTAATGCCACCCCTCCGGAAGCATAAACTGTTAAATTAGGCCATACATCATGGATGGATTCAACCTTGTTATATTCAATCACTTTTTGAAGCATCAATTCAATCCACGAAGGTATTCCTGAAATGCTTCCAATATCCCAGTTGGTGGATTCTTCGGCTATTCGTTGAATCCGCTCATCCCAATCGTCAATACTGCTAATTTCGTGCCCCGGTTTGTAAAATGCGCCAAACCAATTAGGTACATTAGCAGCTGAAATGCCACTTATTTCGCCTTCAAAATGACCTTTCACCTCTTTTAGATTGGTGCTTGAACCAAGCATTAGAACCTGCTTTTCAAAAAAAGATTCAGGTAAATTTTCAAAATTAGATAAACTGAGAATCTGATGAACACCAGCGTGCCTCACGCTATCCTGCATATCTTCCGTTACCGGAATATGCTTACTGTTACTTGTAGTGCCTGAACTCACCGCAAAATACTTCACCACTCCAGGCCAGCAGATATCTGGTTTACCTTCTAATGATTTTTTCCACCACTCATTAGCTATTTTATCGTAGTCGTGATAAGGAACTTCTTCTGTAAATGCCTTGAAAATATCTTCCTGTTTGATCATGGCTTCAAAACCATAATATTTACCAAAAGCGGTGTTCTTTGCTTTTTCTAATAATTCTTTAAGCACCTGTTTTTGGGCCTCCTGAGGGGTATCTCTGTTTTGAAATTTGCTACCAACTGAAATGGCAGACTTAATTAGGTTTCCTATTAACTCCATGAAAAAAATCAGTAATTAAAAAATTATTTATTTGCGGAAGGATTCAGAAAATACTTTTCTATTGATTGAGCCACGCCATCGTCTTTTGCCAAATCTGTTATCTCATCGGCCGCTGCTTTCACCTCATCTTTTGCGTTGGCAACAGCAATTCCCTTACCTACAGCTTTTAACAGATCTACGTCATTAAAGTTGTCTCCAAAAGCAATAACCTCTTGCATGCTGAAATCGTACTTGTGCTTAATAAGAAGTTGCAATGCGGTAGCTTTGGATATTTGAAGAGGTGCAATTTCCAAATAAGTGCTTTTGGAACGATATAAATGTAGTGGAGCCTCCTGACTTTTCAATTCTTGCACCAGTGCATCAATTAATTCAGGGGCACCCATGCACATAATTTTGTGAGCCCCTGTTTCAGTGGCTTTCCATTGAGCAATCACTTGAGAGTTAGACAGGATTTCTGCTTGCACCCGGGTATTTCTGATTTCCTTCTCTGTCCATTCATCCATCGTGGGTGCATACCAATTATCTTCAAAATAAAAGCTGGCATGCAATTGATTGCTCTCAGACCATCTGGAGATAGTATGGGCGACAGAAAATGGAATAGTGACAGAATCAAGTGTTTTAATCACCTCACCTTGCTCAATAATGTAACCGCCATTATAACAAATCAATGGCATTTTGCTGATACCACACATCTCCTGTAAATAACGCATAGCGGCCGGCATCCTGGAGGAAGCTAGTATAACTGGAACTGTTTGATTTACTGCTTTTATCGCTTCAATAGTTTTTGGTGAAAGTGTCCTTTCAGAATTAAGCAGCGTACCGTCAATGTCGGTACAAATGGCTTTGTACATAAGAATTGGGATTTATGAAGGCTTTATTTTTATGTTTTAGATGTCATGCCAATGACCGTGTTCTGAAGACCAAACTTTGCCCGGAGGAGCCTCACCTGGTGGTGGTGGAGTGGGGGCTTGATTTGTATTTGTTCGGGTATTAGGTGCAGGTGATTTATCCCAGTTGTAAAAAATTGAGAAAACAGCAATTGAAACTATAACAGCAAAAACTACCAAATACATCATAGTTTTGTTGCTAGTAATAGCACTTTCAGACTTGCCCATATGGCAATTTTTATACTTTTTACCACTTCCACAGTGGCAAGGATCATTTCTCCCTATTTCTTTCATAATCTTCAATTATACGAAACAAATTACAAATTCTTGGGGACTTTGCATAAAAAGTGGATTAGTAATAGAGGCAAGGTTATTATTTAATAACGTTAAGAATATAGCGCGTTGGGCACTTCAAGGCTTCAAACTACCAATTCCCTACATATTTTTTTAAATGTAATCATTTTCAGCTTTAGCACTATCTGCCTAATGACTTATATTTAGTGTTAGCAATTTTAGTTTGCTAGCATCCGCATAAAGATCTCTACATATTTATCCTCATGGTCACTCATCCCACCGATATGTTTTCCGTCTGTTTCCCAAAAGACTGTGTTAGTCTTGTTTGAAGCATTATATAATTTCTTACCTAATTTGTAAGGAACTTGGTCGTCTGAAATGCTGTGAATAATAATAATTGGTTTATTGATTTTTTTAATTTCATTCTCAGCGGGGAAATCATTGTTCATAAGTAACGGTACTAACCACTTAAACTTTTCTAAATTTAATATATTAGCATAAACCTTACCCATATCTGGAAATGAGGTAAAAGTACCCTCTAACACGAGTCCTTTAATTTCATCTTCTCTTTCAGCTGAATTCATTGTTGCAAAAGAACCTCCAAGTGATTGACCCCAGATAATGATTGGAGTATTTTTTACTTCCTCTAATTCAAGAAATTCATCAAAAATACTGAGGGCATCATTTTTTAAAGTTAAGCTATTATCGTCATTCCCTGATGATTTTGCGAACCCTCTTCTCTCATAAGCAAATATTTGGAAACCTTTGTCGATTAGGGGTGCATACATGTTTTGTGAATTCATCAATGTCATTCCGTTTCCTAAGTGATGAAAAATTGTACCTATCGGTTTTGAGAGTGGCTTAAACAAAACGGCATGTATTTTAATATCCTTTTCAACAGGAATAAATAACTCATGATGATTAAAATTACTTTCAAACAGCTCATAATTATTTCCTGTTTGGTAAATCATTTTGTCCGTCATTCTGGTAAATCGAATTATAAGCACTCCTAATACCAAAATTACGCTGACTGAAATAATGAGCCATTTAACTATTTTTAGAATTTTTCTCATGTATGCTTGTTTTCCGCTATGATGGAGTTTTTTTTAATTTTGACTATCGCTTTCTAAAATTTTGAAAATCAGGATCATGCTTTTCATTAATTTTCTTACTCTTCTGTTAGCTTCTGGAGGCAATGGCTTTGCTATAGAGTCAATTGTTGCTAATATTCCAGTATGTAGTTACACATACTTGACTTATATTTTTAGCAATTTAATCTATTCATTCAAAAAATATTCCTCTCACCTCCACTTAATTACCTGCAGCTCGTTTTCATCACGTTTCTTCATATTTTCTGGTAAGCTGAATATTATTTCCTTCTGCAAGGATTCAATCAAGCGCCTTTTAAGAAAATCTCTTTTCATCACTAAGCTGATTTCCCTGAACGGAGTTGGCTTTTTAAAGACATGCAATTTTACTTTATCAATTTCCGCGAGATCAAAAGTTGCCAATTCCGGTAATAAAGTGATGCCACCTTGCTTATCTACCATCCTTTTAAGTGCTTCTAAAGATCCACTTTGGTAATTGAGGATATTGTCAAAATTCCTGTTTTTGCAGATATTAAGCACTTGCTCCCGAAAACAATGACCTTCGTTGAGTAACCATAAATCAACAGATTCCAGGTCATTTCCACCCACTATAGCTCCTTCCTCTATTTTAGTTTTATGTGCATATGCCAAAAACTTCTCATAATAGATGGGCACTTCCCTAATGGCAGGGTCATCAATAGGCCCTACCACTATCCCAACATCTATCGATTCATCTTTTACTTTCTGCAAAGTGGCAGAAGTCAGCAATTCTTCTACTTTTATATTAATGTCAGGGTAGTTTCTCATGAAATTAGTGGCGAAAAGAGGAATTAAGTAGGGCGCAATAGTGGGTATAATCCCTATCCTTAAATCACCGGCAATTTCACTCTTCTGATCTTCAATTAGCTCCTCCATTTTACGTGCCTCGTTGACTACTCTCCTGGCTTGTTCCAGCAGTACACTGCCAAGTTCAGTTGGCACCACAGGATGCCTGCTTCTGTCAAATATTTTAACACCTAAATTTTCTTCCAGCTTATTAATTTGCATGCTTAAGGTAGGCTGCGTAATAAAACAATTATCAGCTGCTTTTCCAAAATGTCGATAGGTATCAAGTGCTATTATATATTCAAGTTGAGAAATAGTGGCTTTCATAGTCTAATATTCATCTGCAAATTCAAAGTTAGATGTAATAAAGGGTTATAAACAATAAAAAGGGCTTAAATGATCGAAATCGTCCATTCATAAAAAAATACTGAATTTTATAAATAAAAAGAAAGTCTTATTTAGAATTAATCCAATTATTTATAAATTTGTGTCTGCAAAAATAAATCCAGTAAAATGAAAAATATTATAATAGCAAGTTTTCTATTATTAGCAGTTTTGGGCTGCAATAACACTAAAGAGGCCGAAAATGAAGTCAACATTTACACTCATAGACACTATGAGGTTGATCAAAAGCTTTTCGCTGAATTTGAAGAAGAAACAGGCATAAAAGTAAATGTAGTAAGCGCTAATGCAGATGAACTCATCCAAAAAATGACTTTAGAAGGTGAAAACTCGCCTGCGGATGTGTTAATTACAGTGGATGCCGGTAGATTACATAGAGCTAAAACGAGTGGCTTGTTGCAAAGTATTGAATCAGAAACTTTGGACAACATTGTTGCTTCTCATCTTAAAGACAAAGACAACCAATGGTATGGATTAACTTATAGGGCAAGGGTAATAGTTTATAATCCTGATGCAATAAGTCCTGATAGTATTGCAACATACGAATTATTAGCAGATCCTGCACTGGAAGGGAAAGTACTTATCCGCTCTTCAAGTAATGTATATAATCAGTCCTTGTTAGCATCAATAATAGCTCATCAAGGAGAGGATGGTGCTACTAACTGGGCCACTGGTGTGGTTAGTAATATGGCAAGAAACCCTAAAGGTGGTGATAGAGATCAGGTAAAAGCTATTGCTGCCGGAGAAGGTGAAGTTGCTGTCATTAATAGTTATTATCTGGGGAATATGCTTAACTCATCAAGTGAGGATGAAGTAGAAGCCGGAAATAAAGTAAAAATACTATTCCCTAACCAGGATGGAAGAGGAACTCATATTAATGTAAGTGGTGCCGGAGTGGCAAAATATGCTCCTAATAAAGCAAATGCTATTAAATTTATTGAATACCTGGCCTCTGACAAAGCACAAAAAGTTTTTGCCGAAGCCAATTATGAATATCCGGTTAATCAAAATGTAGCATGGGCAGGAACCTTAAAAAATTGGGGTGAATTTAAAACAGATAGTTTAAATCTGACTGTATTGGGTGAAAATAATGAGGAGGCCGTAAAAATATTTGATAGAGCAGGCTGGAAGTAAGTGCAGAAAGAAAAACTTATCAGAATTATACAAAAGTATGCCAATGGGTGGTCTTTAGCATTAATAGTGCTGGTGTTGCTCATTGGCTTACCTATTTATACCCTTTTAATCAAGTTATTCGATAAGAGTTCCAATGAGGTATGGAACCATCTAATGGATACGGTTTTGGTGGATTACGTCCTCAATTCCATCGGATTAGTGTCTGTTGTGAGTATTCTTACCTTAATTTTTGGTGTTTCCACCGCCTGGATCGTCAGTACTTGCGATATTCCCTTTAGAAGGCACTTTGAATGGATTTTGATACTTCCCCTGGCAATACCTACCTACATTGCAGCTTACACCTATGCAGGAATTTTTGATTATACAGGTCCTATTCAATCCTTTTTTCGCAATTTAGGCTGGATCGACATTGCCTATATCGACATCATGAACTTTTGGGGAGTTGCTGTTGTAATGTCTCTTGTTTTATTCCCTTATGTGTATGTAGTAGCACGTTCTTCTTTTGTAAATCAATCCTCCACGCTGTTAGAGGCCTCCCGGATTTTAGGAAGCTCATCATGGCGCACCTTTTTAAAAATAGCTTTGCCAATTAGTAGACCCGCCATCATCGGAGGACTCTCCCTGGTAGTGATGGAGGTATTAAATGATTATGGGGCTGTTAAATATTATGGAGTAAATACTTTTACCACCGGTATTTTCAGAGCCTGGTTCTCTCTGGGCGATCCAAAGGCAGCAATCAACCTATCTGCCATTTTAATGCTCTTCATTTTCCTGTTGATTAGTGCTGAGAAATACCAACGTGGAAAAGGAAAAATAGACGAAGGTGCGCGCATTGGAAGAGCCCTCAAACGATACAAACTAAGAGGTTGGAAAAAAGCATTGGCTTTTTCAGCTTGCTTGATCCCACTGTTATTAGGGTTTATTGCTCCCGTTTTCCAACTGATCTTATGGTCAGCCCAGACAATAGGCAAAATCTTTAATTCCGACTTTTTCTTCCTGATGTTGAATAGCTTTGGTCTTGCTTTGCTAGCAGCAGCTTTATGTGTGTTCTTTGCAGTTATTATTTTATATGCTGTCAAAATCCATCAGAATAAAACTTTCACCATTTTAGCAAAGATTGCCTCAATGGGTTATTCCATTCCTGGAGCCGTTATAGCCATTGGCATTATGATTCCACTTTTAGGATTAGATAAGCAATTAATTGAATTCTGGGATACTAATTTCGATGTTAGTATTGGTCTAATTTTAAGCAGTACACTATTTGCTTTAACTTTTGCCTATATTGTGCGTTTTCTCACTGTAGCTTTAAACCCTATAGAAGCTGCTTTTAAAAAAACCGGAACAGGTATTGATGAGGCCGCGTATTCCCTAGGTGCAGGGAGCAGGAAAACACTATGGAAAATCAATATTCCACTTATTAGGAGCGCATTGTTTTCTGGAGGCATTTTAGTTTTTGTGGATATTTTAAAGGAACTTCCTCTAACATTAATTTTAAGGCCTTTTAATTTTCATACTTTAGCAACCAAAGCGTACGAGTTAGCAAGTGATGAACGTGTTGCTGAATCAGCCACTCCCTCCTTAATAATAATCTTAATAGGGATGGTTCCAATTATTATTTTAAACAGGCTGATGACATCCCGAAAGACAAATGGAAGTATTATCGATTAAAAACCTGAGCAAAAAATTTGGCAAAAAGCTTAAATATGCCGTAAATGATGCACACCTAAGTGTAGAAAAAGGTGAATTGATGGCATTAGTAGGCGAAAGCGGAAGTGGAAAAACTACACTTTTACGATTAGTAGCTGGTTTTGAAGAGGCTGACAAAGGGGTTATCACAATTAATGGCAGTACCGTAGTAAAGGATAATTATAGTATGAAGCCTGAAAAACGTAAAATAGGAATGGTTTTTCAGGATTATGCACTATTTCCTCATTTAACAGTTGGTGAAAACATTGCCTTTGGACTTTCGAAAGAAAATTTTCCTGATAAGAGCTCACGCGTTAAAGAAATATTGGATATGGTGGGTCTTAACGGCTTTGCAAACAGATATCCGCATATATTATCTGGAGGACAACAACAAAGAGTAGCTTTAGCAAGGGCACTAGCTCCTAAACCTGGTGTGATTTTATTGGATGAACCGTTCAGCAACCTGGATGCCGTGTTAAAAGACCAGGTAAGGGAGGAAGTAAGAAGCATTATTAAAAAAGCTGGTGCAACTGCCCTGTTCGTAACGCATGACATGCGTGATGCCCTCTCCTCAGCAGATAGAATAGCTATCCTGAAAGACGGTAAAATACAGCAGGTAGGGACTCCCAGAGAGCTTTATGACAAACCTGCCAACTTGTATGTAGCCAACTTTTTTGGGAAAATCAATGCCATGAACGCCATGGCAAAAGATGGGATTTACAAATTGAAGTCTGGTGAAATTAAAGGCGCAACCACCTCCGAACATGGTCAATTACTGATAGCCATACGACCGGAAAATGTGGAAATACTGACAGATAAAAAAGAAGACTGCTTTGAGGCTAAAGTATTGCTTGCTCAATATTTTGGAGATCATCAGCAGGTACACGCTACCATAGGTTCTGAAAGTAATATTGTAATACACGCCCATGAGAAAATTCTCTTTCATAAAGGAGATACTATCTACTTAAGATTTAATCCTGACAAAATTCACGTTTTAGACACATGTTGGTATCCTGGATTAGCAAAATAATCAGGATTTTACTTAAATTGAATTTTAATTGATAAAAGAAGGATAGTATGTCAGAACCTGTAAAGAAAGAAGTACTGATTAGGGCAAGAAAAATCTTAGATGAGTATCTGAATGATCAGAATTTGAGAAAAACTACTGAAAGGTATGCTGTGCTGGATGAATTGTATAAGTTACCTCAGGATGACCATATTGATGTAGAGACGCTTTTTCTTAAAATGCGGAACAAGGAATATACCATTTCCCGGGCCACAGTTTACAACTCTATTGACTTGTTAGTTGATTGCGGTTTAGTTGTAAAGCATAACTTTAAGGATAAAAACGCTCTATATGAACCTGCATTAACCTATGAGCATCACGACCATTTGGTTTGTAACGATTGTCTTAAAATTAAGGAATTTCTTGATCCTGATATTGAAAACATAAAGGACAGAGTAGGCAAATCTTTAGGGTCAGATATTAAGCTGCATTCATTGGTTTTTTATGGAGACTGTACCATAAGCGACTGTGAAAACTTACACAGAAAACAAGTAAGTAGCAGCTGATTTTAATAGATACTATTTACCAACAATATATTTCCACTCAACTGTGTATTATACTGCCGTAACCTCTTAGGTGTATCTGTAGGCCGTTTTGTAGAAAACCCATCTTTTGCTGAGTAATTAGCATCTTCGCATTGGCAAAAAAGGATTGAACTTTCAGTACCCAATTGCAGATAATCAACTCTTGAGCAGGGTTCTTCAGGCTGGTAAGGGCAGGTTCTATCATAAGCTCGATAACTGTTAGCCCCAACTTTAACAACTACAACCCCATTAATACCCACATCATCTCTATATAAGTGGTCGTTTAATACAAGATTTTGATTACTTACTAAACTAAGATTAAGCGACAATTCAAATGGAGGTGTAGGAGGTAAATCGTCTATAAAAACATTATATCCCTCATCTTTGCAAGAGGATAAAATCATAGACAAGCCCAGCATAAAAAGCAGCAGGCTCTTTAGTTTATTGATAGTCATAAAACCCTTTTCCACTTTTTCTTCCATGATGTCCTGCATCTACTTTTTGTTGTTGAATTCTGCTTGGCCTGAATTTCGGATCAAAATAAAACGATTCAAACATTGATTTGGTCACCGAAAAATTGGTGTCTACTCCAATTAAATCCATTAACCGAAAAGGTCCCATTTTAAATCCCGTACTCTCAATTAATCTGTCAATTTGCTCAAACCCGGCTACATTTTCCTCAGCTACTTTCAATGATTCTACATAAAAATGTCGCGCCACACGATTAACGATGAAACCTGGCGAATCTTTTGCCATCACTGCTTTTTTACCCATCTTTTCTGCCAGAACTTTTGCGGTTTCTGCAATTTCAGGACTGGTAGCAGCACCGGAAATCACCTCCACTAGCTTCATTATATGGGCAGGATTGAAGAAATGCATGCCTACTAATCGCTCCGGATGCTTTATTCCTGCTCCAATCTGAGTTATAGGAATGGATGATGTATTTGTGGCTAAGATTGCATTTTCTGAATTGATCTTTTCCAATTGACTAAAAATATCAATTTTCACTTGCAGCTTTTCCACTATCGCTTCAATGATAAAATCTGCCTCAAGTTTTTCCAGTTGAGTAGTAAAAGTAATGTTGGCCAGGCAAGCCTCTTTCTCAGCTTGAGTTACCTTGCCTTTCTCCATTCCTTTATCGAGATTTTTGATGATGGCAGCTTTCGCTTTATCGAGAGCAGTTTGCTGGATATCAAATATCATGGTCGGGTAACCAGCTAACGCACTCATTTGCGCGATACCTGAGCCCATTGTTCCCGCTCCTACTATGCCTATGCTTTTGATCTCTGATAATTTCATTTAACTCATATTTCTAAATTGATTCAAAAATCGCACATCGTTTTCAGAATACAATCTTAGATCGTTGACCTGAAATTTCAGCATGGCAATTCGTTCTATACCCATGCCGAAAGCAAACCCTGTATATTCTTCTGAGTCAATTCCACAATTTTCTAACACGTTAGGATCTATCATTCCAGAGCCTAAAATCTCTACCCAGCCACTGTATTTGCATACATTACAACCTTTTCCTTTGCAAATGTTGCAGGAAATATCCATTTCTGCACTCGGCTCAGTAAATGGAAAATACGAGGGCCGAAAACGCACTTTGGTATCCTGCCCAAATAACTCCTTGGCGAAATAATACAAAGTCTGTTTTAAGTCTACCAACCCCACATTTTTGTCCACAAAGAATCCCTCCACCTGATGAAAGAAGCAGTGTGCTCTCGCTGATATCGCCTCATTACGGTAGACGCGGCCAGGAGCCAATGTCCTGAAAGGAGGTTTCTGATTTTCCATAACCCGAATTTGCACAGATGAAGTATGTGTTCTTAAGGCAATGTCCGGATTACTTTCTATAAAAAAAGTATCCTGCATTTCACGAGCCGGATGATTTTCAGGGAAATTTAATGCTGTAAAATTATGGAAGTCATCTTCTATTTCAGGTCCATCAGCTACATTGAAGCCTATTTTCTGAAATATCTCTACAATTCGATTATGAATAATTGTTAGTGGATGAACTGTACCTAAATTAATTAAGGGAGGAAGGGTTAAATCAATTGGTGCTTTAGAGGCACCTGTGCCTCCACTGTCATTTTCTAATTCTGCTATTAAGCTACGAAATTTCTCTTCTGCCAATTGCTTAACCTCATTCACAGATTGACCGAAGGCTTTGCGTTCTTCCGGGGCTATATTTTTCATTTCAGCAAAAAGATCTCCCAGTACGCTCTTTCTACTTATAAACCTAAGTCGATAAGCTTCCAGTTCCTCCTGGTTTTTGGCTTTGGCCTGATTAATCTCGTCTCTTAATTGCTGTATTTTATCTGCCATTTATGTAATAGTCAATGTAAATATTATGGTTTACAAAGTTAAAGTATTTCATGGGAATTATAAATGTTACAGCGAGAATGATTGAAGATGGCTGGCTTCCACCAAATAATACCTACAGCAACAAAAAGGCTCCGTCATTCCAGAAATTTTTGATCAGTGACATAGGAACAAAACAAAATTACCTGGAATCCCCTAGCCAATGCAGTCTGCCACGAGAAGCATTTGTAAATTGTGTTTCTTATTTGGATATGCAATAAGAGTTAAAGATAAAATCAAAAAAAGGGAGCCTATTGCTAAGCTCCCTTTAATTTCGATTTATAAAACTGTTATTTTCTCTCAGGCAATCCGCGCGTTAACCAGCCTCTTCTGCTAGCCGTAGCGATAGCATATGGAGTGATCCAGAACAATCCGAAAGTATAAAAAATACTGTAGGTGTAGGCCCAGAACGACTCTCTCATATTGTGCTTCTTCGCATAAAAAAATGCCGGTATACTTGAGAAAATTAACATACTAAATAAAGATGCACTCAAAAACAAGACTGGGTGCAGTATAATTAAGGTAATCATTAATAAAGCCAATGGGTAAGCAGTAATTATTCCCAACCACTGATTCAATAGTAAAAATCTTGGTCCAGCTTTAGATCCTTCACGGAAATTTTTGAAAGCATATTTAGCCATCATGATGTTTTCGCGCACATTACTTCTTTCCCATCGTATAAACATCTTGTAAAGACCTTTGTAATTTTCCGGAATATTCGTTAAAACATGAGCATTCTTCTGGAATGATACATGATATCCTTGCTTCAAAATCATGTTGGTCATTGCACGATCTTCACCAATATCAGTTAATTGCCCCATAAAAGTCTGCTTAATCCACTGCGGCAAACAACCCATTACCGCTTCCCTCCTGTAGGCAGCTAAAGCTCCTGGTGTACATAGCACCGACCCCAAAACACTTTGAGCCGATCGAATAAATTCAAAGCTAAAGGCAAAGCTCACATTTAACATCCTAGGAATAATTGCTTTCTTATTATTGAGCACTTTTACATTACCAGCCACGGCACCGCATTTCTTATTGGTAATAAATGGACTCACTAAATTACGAACTGTATCTTTGGTAACGATAGAGTCGCTATCCACAGTCACAAAAATTTCACCTGCTCCCAGATTGAAACCTCTGTACAATGCATGTCTTTTCCCTTTATTTTCAGGCTGCTGGTAAATAGATACTCTATCTCCTAACTCCTCTTTAGCTTTTTTCATCCATTCCCAGGTATCATCTTTACTACCATCATCAATGGCGATCAACTGCATTTTATCTACAGGGAAGTCACTGTCAGCCAAACTTTTTAAAGTGGCGTAAACCAATTTTCCTTCATTGTATGCGGGAACAATAACAGTGGCTGTAGGTAGCATTTCATCAGATACTGATTTAACAGGCTTGTATCGAAGATACAGAACCAAAATAAATATTAGAAATAACAATTTGAAAGCCAGTAAAGACGAGGTAATAATTAATAAAGTAACACCCCACTGAGTACTCATCCGTTCCAAATGTAATTGCTCAAATTGTGGTTGTAAATAATACACTAAAAATGCAGCCCCAAGCATTAGCAAAAAAGTACTGATAAGAACCAAAAAATCAATAGGATTTAAGGCTACTTTATTAATTTGGTTCAATTTCCAACTCCTCGATTTTTGATTGTCTTTGATTACAGGAGTAAAGGCTAACTTTAAGGATTTAGGATCTTTCAATTTCCTTTCTGGAAAACGTTTTGATTTTGGTTCTGTTTCTTGCTCTATCATGACTTTTGCGAAATCTGGCTTTGTGATCAATAATTGTTTAATTGATCTTTTCAACTATCAAGCCACTAAATTTATAGGCTAAAAACAGGCGTTTGAGCAGGTTCCAATAATAATGATGTAGCAAAAATCCTACACATTGTAGTTTTTGAATACAGATTGGGTAGGGACTTATGTCGTCTGGTTAAATAATTCAAGAACTAAGTCAAGCAATGAGCTGCCAACAAATTAATTTCCTGAAAATAAGGAGGGTTTGATGATCTTTTAAGATCTAAAGTGAAACTGAAAAAAATTGGAGTGAATACATTTTAGACTTCTTCTAAGGCAATGGAAAAAAATCTGGAAATCTGGAATAGGAACTAATTTATAACTTAAGAATGATCTTCATAGTTGTGCAGCTCAACATCATACGATCAAAAGTAATTAGTGGCTCCGGCAGGAATCGAACCTGCATCTAAAGTTTAGGAAACTTCTATTCTATCCATTGAACTACGGTGCCAGAAAAGAAAAAAGAAGTATTGCACTTCCTTTTTCTAATCTACAAAGCTAAACTAGTAATAGGTGTTTTTCAAGTAATTTGGAAAAATAGTAAAATGCTTAGCTTCCACCAATTTCCTTAGTTTACCTCTTAATTCTTCGATATTCTCTTTATTAGCAGCTGAAATAAATACTACATCATTTTGCTCCTTATTGAGGTATGTGCTCTTCAATTGTGCTATTTTCTCTTTCACAGTTAATTCTTCATCCTCTTCCAGCAAGTCTACCTTATTAAACACCAGTAAAGTAGGTTTATCTCCCCCTTTAATGTCTTTCAAAGTGTTATTCACAACGTTAATATGGTCATCTAACGAAGAATGGCTAACATCTACTACATGAATTAGCACATCAGCCTCCCTTATTTCATCTAAAGTAGATTTGAAGGATTCAATTAGGTGGGTGGGCAACTTCCGTATAAAACCAACAGTATCTGAAAGTAGAAATGGTATATCCTCAAAATTTACTTTCCGAACTGTGGAATCTACTGTTGCAAATAATTTATTTTCTGCTAAAATATCAGATTTGGAAAGCAAAGTCATGAGGGTAGATTTACCCACATTAGTATAACCCACTATAGCCACACGCACAATTTTACCGCGGGATTTACGCTGAGTCATATTCTGTTTATCTATTTTTTCCAGCTTCTTCTTAAGTACATCGATGGTGTTTCGGATTATTCTTCTATCAGTTTCAATTTCTTTCTCACCTGCTCCACCCCGGGTTCCTGTACCACCACGTTGTCTTTCAAGGTGAGTCCACATCCGGGTAAGCCGTGGCAATAAATATTGATTTCGGGCTAACTCTACCTGAGTTTTGGCTTGTGCTGTTTGTGCTCTGCTTAAGAATATATCCAGAATCAATAAACTTCTATCGTATACTTTACAAGATAACTCCTTCTCAAGATTTCGTAATTGAGAGGGCGATAAGTCATCATCAAAAACTACCCAATCCACATTTTCCGCTTTTACAAAAGCAACTATATCTTCAAGCTTTCCTTTACCAACAAAACTTTTTACATCGGGTCTATCTAACCTTTGTGTAAAGGTTTTTACCGTTTCAGCTCCTAATGTAGAGGTTAAAAAAGCAAGCTCGTCCAGGTACTCAATAGTTTTCTGTTCCGATTGCTCCCTTGTTATAAGGGCAACTAATACAGCTTTTGTAGTTATATCTTCAGGTGCAAGTACTTCGTGCATATTATGTTCCGGGTGTCGGAATATTATTTAAGTTCATCTAAATAGGCGGCTACTGATTCAATATCAGCTTCGG
Source organism: uncultured Cytophagales bacterium (assembly GCA_963803685.1). Classification (GTDB taxonomy): domain Bacteria; phylum Bacteroidota; class Bacteroidia; order Cytophagales; family Cyclobacteriaceae; genus Marivirga. The sequence goes on along the minus strand of CAWDNW010000001.1, from coordinate 2,024,176 downwards.
ACAACTCATTTTCATAAGCTGGCATAACGCCTTTTCCTTTCTTTATCCACGCAATTCTTTCTGCCAGGTTTAATTTACTTTGAGTTAAATCGGGGGATTTGAATAAACCTTTCTTTCCATCCTTCCCATGGCACTTTTTACACTCTGCTAAATAAATTTCTTTCCCCGTTGTCAAAACAGATTCCATATTTTGGGCAATGATATCGGAAGGCACACTGTTAGCCACTTCCGGTTGAGGATCAGAACTTTCTTCAGTGAGATCACTTTCTTTGCTGAAAGTCAAACTACCTACCTCCGAAACTCCGTAGATATAAAATGTGAGCAATAAAGCAATTAGTGCCATAATTTTGTTTTCTTTTTTGAAAGCTACAATTCCAATGGGGATAATAATTAGTACAATTACCAGCTTTACCCATAAATATGTAGGCGCATCTGAACCGTAGAAGGACAATAAATAACCACCAGTAGCTAACATGAGAACTCCCAAAATTGGATCTACCATTTTAAATTTTGTTCGCACTTTTGTTAAGAGTGTAATCTTATTCGTAAAAAGCAAGACAGACTTAAAAAGTAAAAACAAAACGAATAAAGTAACTACTAAAACGTGCGTATGTAAAATGCCTATTTCCATTGATATAATTTTTTACAAAAATAGAAAAGCTTTATGGAATTCTTGTTTATATCCTATTATATTTGAGTTCGAAGATCAAATTAAAAGTGAATTTTTAAAGTTTTGTCACTTTATATTTATTCCCCATCGAATTCTCCCCTTTAAATTTATTTGAATTGATTATAAAACCTAGATTTACAGTCTAATATGAAAGTTGCTATTACTTTAAATACTTCCTGGAACATCTTTAACTTTAGATTTTCCTTGATTAAAGAACTGATCAAATGTGGCCATACAGTGGTAGCTGTTGCACCTTATGATGAGTACACTGTAAAATTGGTTAATATTGGATGTGAGTTCGAAAACGTTACGATGGATAGCCGAGGAGCCAATCCGTTTAAAGATTTAGCCCTTACCCTCGAGCTTTATAATATTTACAAAAGGGTGCAGCCAGATGTTATTTTACATTACACTATTAAACCAAATATCTATGGCACGCTTGCTGCCAGAAAGCTTGGGATTCCTGTAATTAACAATGTGAGTGGGTTAGGTACTATTTTTCTAAATGACAACATCATTTCAAAACTAGCCTTAAAACTTTATCGGTTTTCCTTTAAATTTCCAAAGCAGGTCTTTTTCCAAAATCAGGAAGATTTACAACTATTCTTAGATAAAGAGCTGATTCAGCAAAATATTTGTGAGGTAATTCCAGGGTCTGGTATAGATTTAAATCATTTTAAACCGCAAGTCAAGCAAACGATTGCAGAAGATAGTCCGTTTGAGTTTTTAATGATCTCCCGACTCATTATTGATAAAGGCATTAGAGAATACGTAGCTGCCTGCGCAATACTGCAGGAAAGAGGTATGAATGCAAAATTTAGCCTGCTAGGAAAGCTTGATGAGGACCACTCACGTGGTATAAGCAAAGAAGAGCTTCAGGAATGGATAGATGAAGGCTATATTAATTATTTAGGAAGCACGGATGATGTTCGACCCTACATTCAAAATGCAGATTGTATAGTTTTACCAAGTTATAGAGAAGGAACTCCTCGTACACTTTTAGAGGCTGCGGCATGTTCTAAACCAATAGTTGCCACAAATGTACCAGGCTGTAATAATATTGTAGATGATAAACTTAATGGACTGTTATGCAAGGTAAAGGATGAGGAAGATCTTGCGCAGAAAATGAAAACGATGTTTTATTTAGGGGAAGAAGAAAGAGCTGAAATGGGTTTAAAAGGTAGAAACATAGTAGAACGAAGGTTTGATCATCAAATAATAATTGATAAATACCTTAAAGCCATTGAAAATAATGGTTTAATGAAGGCACAATATGGCTTATCCACTGTAAATAATCGGTAAGCATTTCATAATATCCATTGTCTTTTGGCTAATTGGTTATATTTTTACAGCTAGTGAAACAGAAACGAACCCGAACTTTCTATAAATATCCCTTTTATGTGCTCACCGCTGCTATAATACTAAGTGGTTGCAAAGTGTATAAGCAAAACATCATTCTTCAAACCAATGAGGACATCAATACTGAGGTTTTTCAGAATGAAATTTCTAAAATTGAGGACGCTTATAAAATAAAACCAGGAGATCGGCTTTTAGTAGAAGTATACACCAACAAAGGCGAACGTGTTTTGGACCCTAATCTTGAGCTAAGCAACATTACTGGTGGCAGTGGAGGTGGGCAAGCTCAATTAAGGCCTAGTAAAGAATTTGAGGTTTTGCCTAATGGGACTATCATATTACCCATTCTGGGAGCAATCGAAACTGAAGAACATTCAATTGCCACTTTTCAGGAACTATTGACAAAGCTGTACGAAGAGTCATACATAGAGCCTTTTGTGAGGGTAACCGCGTTGAACAGAAGAGTAGTTGTTTTAGGAGCAATGGGTGGCCAGGTAATTCCATTGGAAAATGAAAAAATGAACCTTTTAGAAGTTTTGGCGCTTTCAGGAGGTTTAACTAGAGAGTCTAAAGGAAGAAACATCAGGTTAATAAGAGGCCCATTGGATAATCCGGCAGTATTGGTTATTGATTTAAACACCATAGAAGGTATGCAAAAAGCAAGCTTAGATATACTTCCTAATGATATTGTTTATGTAGAACCTCAACGAAGAGTTTTCAATGAATCTGTAAGAGACTTTGCACCTATTATTGGCATAATAGCTAATGTTGCCACTTTGGTGATAGTTATTCAGACAATTAATAATAATAATAACAACAACGACAACAATACTTCCAATACGCCTTAATTTGGAAAATAATACTACAAAATATCACCGAAATTTACCAATCAACAGGGCTGCGAACAACACAGGTTCTCATAATGAGGTGATTGATTTCCGAAAGTTTTTTATTTTACTAAAGAAAAATTTTCTCTGGGTTTTACTTTTTTTCATCATTACTTTTTTAGCCGTTTTTATTTATATCAGGTATACTAATGTAAAATATCAATCCTATGCGGAATTAAAGCTTAATAAGAGAAATGAAGCCAGTGTTTTTGGTTTTAACCCGATGTCGGAAGAAAATTCCAATCTAAATACCCTTTCAGGAGAGGTAGAGCTTATCAGATCTAAACTGTTTTTAAAGCAGGTCATTGAAAAGCTTTCCTTAGATGTCACTTATGAGGTAATTGGCAGATTTAAAAATGAAGAACGCTACCGCTTCGTTCCATTTGAAGTAAAATATGATAAAGACTGTACACCGTATGCTACCCGGTTTTTTGTGGAAATTGTTGATCAAAGCAATTTTAAAATTAGCTTAAATCCTGAAGCTAATATATGGCAAAAAGGCACATTTAACGAGGATTTTCAATTTGAAGGGTGTACCTATCGATTGAAAAAAACTAATGATTTTTTCGCAGGTGAAACACTATTTTTCACTATCAATAGTGAGAGCACGATGCTAGATTATATTGAATCAAATTTATCGGTATCGCCCGAAAATTTAAGTGCAAATACTATTAAAATTGTATTTGAAGATTATAACATATATAAAGTACAATCTATTGTTGAATCTATTAGTGAGTTATATACAGAATATAGCAAAGAGCAAAAAAATAAAGCTAACCAACTTAAAATTGAATTCCTGAATGATCAGCTTGAACAAACAGAAAAAGTTTTAACCCGTTTTGAAACTTCAATTGAAGAGTTCACCATTGAAAATAAAACGGTTGATCCCTCTAGTGATTTAAGTAGAATCATAACCGAAATAATTGAATTGGACTCCCTACTATATGGTTATAGGTATGAGCTTGAGGAGCTTAATCAATCAATCAATATTTTACAAAAAGATTCAATTGAAGTTCAGAAGATTAATTCTCAATTTCTACCCAGCAATATCTACCAATTATTTGATGAATTAGTAGAAATAGATAACACCCTTCGCTTAGCCAAACTACGATACAAAAGCAATAGCCAAATCATAATAGAAACCCAACAGAGAAGGGATCTACTATTGGACAGGATAAACCAAATGATTGCCACCAGAATTGCCTTTTTAGAGGAGAGAAGCAATGCCATTGCTAAGCGAAAAAGAAAACTTGAGCAATCATTTGCAACATTACCGGGTAAGAGCAATGAGTTAAATCAGAAAATGCGGTTCTATTCCCTTTATGAAGAACTTTACCTCTCCTTAATGCAAAAAAAGACTGAATTTCAAATTGCGCAAGCAGGCACCCTTGCTGAGGTTGTTATTCTTACCCCTGCCAGTTTACCCAAAGCACCGATCGGTCCCTCAACCAAAATTTTGTATGCGGGAGCTTTGGCACTTGCTCTCATCTTAAGTTTTATGTTCATTATGATTAAATACCTGATTTATGATGAAATAAATAGCCTCAATGAACTAGAGCGGATCACTCATTTACCAATTATTGGTTCCATAAGTCGACTGAAAAGTAGTATTGCAAGAAAAAGCGGAGTTATAGTATTTGAAAAACCACGCTCACAAATTAGTGAGGCCTTCAGAACTTTAAGAACTGGCCTGAACTTTATGGGTATTAATGAAGGCAAGAATATAATCTCAATTACTTCCAGTACCAGTGGTGAAGGTAAAACTTTTGTTGCGGTAAATCTCGCTGCAATTTTAGCTATCTCAAACAAAAAATCTATCATTCTGGATTTGGACATGCGTAAACCCAGGGCGCAGTATGCTTTTAATGTTGATTCCGATGGTGATGGCATTAGCGCCATTTTAAGTGGAAATGCTCCATGGGAAAATTGTGTGCACAAAACTAAAAATGAGAATTTACACTTTATTCCCTCAGGGATCATTCCACCTAATCCTGCCGAACTACTAGAAAGTGCTTATTTCACCCAATTACTATTGGATTTAAAGCAAGAGTATGACATTATCCTATTGGATACACCTCCTATCGGGTTGGTTTCTGATGGAATAATTGCATTAAAGAAATCTAACCACTCGCTCTTTGTGGTTCGTTCTGATTATTCAAAAAGAAGCTTTATCAGAGATTTGCATAGAAATATTGAACTCAACGGAATTAAGAATATTTCTATCGTATTTAATGCAGCGAAGAACGAAAGCAATAGTTATGGTTATTACCAGGATTACTACAACGATAATGGAAGTAAGTCCTTGTCTACTTTAAAAAGATTGTTCAATCTTTAATGTCACCAAAAGCAGTTCTAATCACCGGAGCTTCGGGCTTATTGGGTAGTAATTTGTTAGCTCATTTACTTAATGAAAACTACATTATTTACGCACTCAAAAGAACGCACTCAGATATTAGTGCTTGTCCTGAAGATAGCCGAATCAATTGGATTGTGAATGATGATTTGAGCACTGAATTTCTTAAAAACATAACTGCCTCAATAGATTGCATCATCCATGCAACGGGCATGGTTTCCTACAATAAGAAAGACAAAAAAAGATTATTTGAGGTTAACACTGATTTCACCAAAAAACTAGCTGAAGCTGCCTTAGAAAATCAGGTCAAAAAGTTTATTTTCATTAGCAGTATTTCTGCTCTTGGAAAATATACTTCAAATGGAACTATCACAGAAGAAACGCCCTATAGTAAAAAACAATTCAGCAGCAATTACGGAATAAGTAAAAGAGCGGCAGAAACTGAGTTGAAAAAAGTAGGAGAAAAAGGACTAAAATGGATAATATTAAACCCATCAGTCATCATTGGTGCCGCTAAAAGAGAACAGAGCAGTGCCCGCTTAATTTATTACGCTGCTGATGAAAAACCTTTCTACACAGAAGGCACTCTCAATTATGTAGGCGTTGACGATGTATCAAGGGTTATTGTTCAGTCTTTGGAGGACAAATGGAAAAATCAACAGTGGATCATTAACTCAGGCGCTATAAGTTACAAAACTTTCTTTCAGGCAACTGCAAATCTTTTACAAACCAGAGCTCCTTATATAAATATACCAACATCGTGGGTGATAATGGGAGCCATTTTGGAAAATATTTTGAGCAAAATAACCGGAAAAACACCAACTTTAAGCATGGAAACAGCTAAAATGGCAGGAAAAAGCCATGTTTACAGCAACGAGCATTTGGTAAAAGATATGAATTTCGAATTTGAGTCGCTTGAAAAAGTATTGGAAAAGACGGTGAAAGAGATTAAGATGAGGGGCTATTCTAAATAAATCTTTACATCAACTGAGCATTAATTTAAAATAAAAAGTTTAAGCTTTTGTAATAGAGTACATCAATTCGAAATGAAAATAACTTTCAAAAAACAAACTATAATTTTTTCCCGCTCGTTGGTTGACTTTATCAGGGGAATTAGTAAATTGGGTAAGATAGCAAGTAACCTATGAGCGAATTTTATAGAAGTCGGAGAGACGGAGAAAAAGAATTGGTTAAGAAATTCGAAAATCACGTTCAAGGTCGGGATTTTCACTTTTTTGACGTAGAGGAATTAGAGCAGGTTGTTGAATTTTATCTGGACAACAACAATAATAAGAAAGCATTAAAAGCTTGTGAATTTGCTGTAGAGCAATACCCTTTCTCCATTGAGCTTATTGTGCTCAATGCGCATGTTTTAGCAGCTAATCTACTGTATGAGAAGGCTCTAGAAGTATTGGAAAAAGCGGAAAATTTCCAACCTAATGATGTGGATTTACTGTTGACTAAGGCCAATATATTAAGTGTTAGTGAAAAGAACAATGAAGCCATTGAATGCTTATTGAGGGCATTGGACTTTGCTGAAGAAAGAGATGAAATACTTTTTCAAATTGGTATGTGCTACCAGCAAATGGCTAAATTTGATCAGGCAATTGAATACTATAAAAAGGTTTTAGAGGAGAATGTGGACTACGAAAGTGCCATTTACGAATTGGCTTACTGCCTTGACGTTACAGACCAGTTAGAAGGCAGTATATCGTATTATGAGAAATTCATTGATGCGGATCCCTTCTCTTACCATGCCTGGTACAATTTAGGAGTAGTGTATCATAAGCTCAAGCTTTATGACAAAGCGGTGGCTGCCTATGAATATGCCATTGCCATTGACGACCAGTTTGCATCGGCCTTCTTCAATATGGGAAATAGCTATGCCGACATGCGAGAGTACACCAAATCCTTAGATGCCTTCTCCAACACCTTAAGGATTGAAGGGGCAAGCGCTGAAGTGTTTTGCAGGATGGCAGAAACCTATGATCATTTAGATCAAATTGATTTAGCTGTAAAGTATTTTCAAAAAGCGATTAAATATGATCCTTTATATGATGAGGCTTTTTATGGTTTGGCTAAAACCCTTACAGCTCAGGAAAAATGGATAGAAGCTGTGCATTATTCCAGAAAGGCTTTAAAAATAAATTTGCATGAATCCAAGTATTGGCAGGCAGCAGCGTTTGCCGAATACCAATTAGGTAATCAAAATGCTGCCATTGACGCTTATGAAGAAGCAGTTTCTCTTGATCCAGAAGAAGTTAGCATCTATCTTGATTGGTCATACATTTACTTCGATTCCGGAGATTTGGAGACAGCAATGAATATAATTAAGGAAGGAATAGATGAAAATCCTGATGCTGCTGAGCTTTATTATAGGATGACCGCTTACCTAATTGAATCAGGTAAATACAAAGAAGCCTTTATCTTTCTGGAAAATGCATTAGTTTTGGACTTTGAAATGCATACGGTGCTTTATGATTTTTTTCCGAAAGTGAAAACTCAAAAGGCGCTGTACAAAATAATTGACCAATTCAGAAAAGATAATCACAAATGAATTACCATTTAAAACAAGTACCTGAACGTCCTGTAAAACCAAGAGATGTAGGGTTTACTATGGCTATGGATAAAGGCCTTAGCAATAGAGAAGTAGAAGATTTTATTGATGCCAGCGGAGAATACGTGGATATAGTAAAACTTGGTTGGGCTACTTCTTATGTTACCAATAACTTAAAAGACAAATTGGCCATTTATAGGGATGCAGGCATTCCTGTTTACTTTGGCGGAACTCTTTTTGAAGCATTTATTATAAGGGATCAATTTGATGACTACCGTAAATTATTGGATAAGTATGACCTCACTTTTGCGGAAGTGTCAGATGGCTCTATTGAATTACCACATGACATCAAGTGTGAATATATTCGAAAATTATCTGATCAGGTTACAGTCCTATCTGAAGTAGGATCCAAGGATGAAGACAAAATCATCCCTCCATACCAGTGGATTTCTCTCATGCAAGCTGAATTAGATGCCGGTGCATGGAAAGTTATTGGAGAATCAAGAGAAGCAGGTAATGTAGGTCTTTTTAGAGCTTCTGGAGAAGTGAGATCCGGTCTAGTTCAGGAAATTTTAACGAAAATTCCTTTTGAGAAAATTATCTGGGAGGCTCCGCAAAAGTCGCAGCAAGTATATTTCATAAAATTGATTGGAGCAAATGTGAATTTAGGTAATATCTCTCCTAATGAAGTTATCCCACTTGAGACCATTAGATTGGGACTAAGAGGAGATACATTTCATCATTTTTTAAATAACAGTGAATTACTATAACGTTTATAAATGCGATCAATAAAAGATTATATAGTCCTGTTGCTCAAGGGAATTGCAATGGGTAGTGCTGATGTGGTTCCAGGAGTTTCTGGTGGCACTGTCGCCTTTATTACAGGGATTTATGAAGAATTATTGAGGAGCATCAAGTCTATTGACGGTGATGCTTTTCGCTTGTTGCTTCAATTTAAATTAAAGAAGTTTTGGACACATATAAATGGGAATTTTCTCCTCGTTTTAATGCTAGGAATTGGCATTGCTTTTGCAAGTTTAGCCAAGCTAATGAGCTACTTACTATTTACCTACCCTATTTTGGTATGGTCTTTTTTCTTTGGTTTAATTATCATTTCCTCTGTTTTAGTGGCAAGAGATATAGAAAATAAGAATTGGAAAGCCATATTAGCGGGAATAGTAGGTATTGTAATTGCCTTCTTTATTACTTTGGCAACTCCTGCTGAAACAACTGACGCATGGTGGTTTGTATTTATTTCTGGTGCCATTGCGATTTGTGCAATGATTTTGCCCGGCATATCTGGTGCTTTTTTACTACTTATTTTAGGAAAGTATAAATATATGATGGAGGCATTGGAAACTTATAATTTTGGAGTAATCATCATTTTTATGCTAGGATGCGTTTTCGGGATTCTAAGCTTCTCCAGAGTAATTTCGTGGAGCCTGAGAAAATACCAATCCATAACTGTGGCATTATTAGCTGGATTCATGATTGGTTCTCTCAACAAGGTATGGCCATGGAAAGTTGTAGATAGCTACAGATTAAATAGTAAGGGTGAACAGGTCCCGTTTTTAGATCATAATATTTTACCGCATCAATACATGGACCAAGTAGGTGATCCGCAATTAATAGAGGCTATTATGATGGCTAGTTTTGGAATTCTAATTGTTGTAATTATTGAAAAAGTAGCTAAACAACTACAAAGAAAAACAATTTGAAAACTTTAGGTTTAATCGGTTACCCTCTTTCCCATTCTTTCTCTCAAAGATATTTTACAGAAAAATTTGAAAAAGAAAGCATTTCCAATTATTCCTATGAATTATTTCCAATCAAAAGTATTGAGGAAATTTCCAAGTTATTAAAAAATCCGGCTCTTATCGGTCTTAATGTTACAATTCCGTACAAGGAGCAAGTAATACCTTATTTGGACCGGTTAGATGAAAGCGCCTCATCAATTGGAGCTGTAAATGTGATTAAAATAGAAGATGGAGAAAAAATTGGTTTTAATTCGGATTATTTTGGCTTTAAAATTTCTCTTGAAAGACTGATAGGCTCTAATTTCAAATCAAGTGCACTCATATTAGGGACCGGTGGCGCTGCTAAAGCTGTAAAATTCACACTACATAAATTAAACATTCCTTTTCAGCAAATTTCCAGAAACCCAAATAAAGGCTTGACCTATGAACAAATAGCAAATAATCCAGAAACTATTAAGGACAACCATCTTATTATTAATACAACGCCTCTGGGCACCCATCCTAATATAGATGATAAACCGGATATTCCGTACCATTTGCTAAGCTCACAGCACTATTTGCATGATTTAGTCTATAACCCAGTAGACACCGCTTTTATGCAAACAGGCAAAAAACAAGGGGCAAAAGTAAAAAATGGTTACGAAATGCTGATAGAACAAGCCGACAAGGCTTGGGAAATTTGGCACAGTAAGTGAGTCTCATTATTTGTGCAAACATTTTATTAATTGATCGTTTGTAGTACTTATGGATTTTAAAATTAAAAGTGATTTTGTACCCACCGGAGACCAGCCAAATGCTATCAACCAATTACAAAAAGGGGTTGAAGCAGGTGAGCAGGATCAGGTTTTACTAGGTGTTACTGGTTCAGGTAAAACCTTTACAATTGCCAACCTGATTGAGCGGGTACAGAAACCTACTTTAGTATTAAGCCATAACAAAACCTTAGCTGCACAATTATATGGCGAATTTAAACAGTTCTTCCCGGACAACGCGGTTGAGTATTTCATTTCTTACTACGATTACTATCAGCCTGAAGCATTTATTCCAACCAGTAATTTATACATTGAGAAAGATCTTTCCATTAATGAAGAAATAGAAAAACTTAGATTAAGTGCAACCAGCGCACTTCTTTCTGGTAGACGAGATGTGATGGTGATTGCTTCTGTATCCTGTATTTACGGTATTGGAAACCCTGATGAATTCGGGAAAAACATAATCAGAATACAGGAAGGAGATAAAATCCCCAGAAACCAATTGCTATTTGCCTTTGTAGATATTCTATATAATAGAACTACTGCTGAATTTAAGAGAGGTACCTTTAGAGTAAAAGGGGATACTGTAGATATTTTTGTGGCCTATGCAGATTTTGCTTACAGAATTTTCTTTTGGGGAGATGAAGTGGAAGCAATCCAAAGGATAGAACCTCATAGTGGGAAAAAAATCTCTGATGAAAAGATAATTAGCATTTTTCCCGCTAACCTGTTTGTGACAGGAAAAGATGTTTTACACCAGGCTATTAAAGAAATTCAGGATGACATGGTGGAGCAGGTGAAGTTTTTTGAAAGAGACGGGAGATTTCTAGAAGCTAAAAGACTGAAAGAAAGGACTGAATTTGACATTGAAATGATGCGGGAACTGGGCTATTGCTCCGGAGTAGAGAATTACTCCCGTTATTTTGATAGAAGAGCTCCAGGAACTCGACCATTCTGTCTTTTGGATTATTTCCCTGATGATTATTTAATGGTAATAGACGAAAGCCATGTTACGGTACCTCAAGTGCGTGCCATGTATGGAGGTGATAGGGCAAGGAAAATAAATCTGGTCGATTATGGCTACAGATTACCTTCTGCCATGGATAACCGTCCACTAACTTTTAATGAGTTTGAAGCAATGATAGGCCAAACTGTTTATGTAACAGCTACTCCCGCAGAATTTGAATTACGCAAAACTGAGGGAATTGTAGTGGAACAAGTAATCCGACCTACCGGATTGCTGGATCCTGAAATAGATGTGCGCCCAAGTGGAAACCAAATTGATGACCTTCTGGAAGAAATTGATGAAAGGGTAAAACTCAATGAAAGGGTATTAATAACCACCTTAACCAAACGTATGGCTGAGGAAATGCATAAATTCCTTGGGCGTGCCAATATAAAATCAAGATATATTCACTCAGAAGTTGATACTTTGGATAGGGTAGAAATTTTAAGAGATTTAAGACTCGGTGAATTTGATGTACTTGTAGGTGTTAACCTTCTTAGGGAGGGCCTGGATTTACCGGAAGTATCCTTAGTTGCTATTCTAGATGCAGATAAAGAAGGTTTCCTAAGAAATCAAAGATCTTTAATCCAAACCATTGGCCGTGCTGCAAGAAATGAAAATGGGAAAGTAATTATGTATGCAGATAAGATGACAGAATCTATGCAAACTGCCATTGACGAAACCAACAGAAGAAGAGCTGTACAGGCAGAATATAACCAAAAGCATGGAATTACTCCTAAAACCATTTTCAAATCAAGAGAGCGTATTTTGGGTCAGACGGTTGCAGTAGACTCTAAAAAAACCTCTCAGCAGAAGTACTATGCTGGTCCTGAAGAAACTTCTGTTGCAGCTGACCCAGTAGTACAATACATGGATAAGGCAGGACTGGATAAAATGGTAAAAGCCACACAGAAGAAGATGGAAGCAGCTGCTAAAGATCTTGATTTTATTGAAGCAGCCCGACTGAGGGATGAGTGGCTGGAATTACAAAAATTGAGAGATAAAAAGTAAAATAAGTAGGTCTAAAATCTATATTTGCAATTAATAAAAAAAAGACATGCGTTTAAAAGTAATAAGTACCATCCTTTTAGTAATGTTTTCCTTTTCACAGGCATTTTCCTGGGGGCAAACAGGTCACAGAGCTATTGGAGAAATAGCTTCGAAATATTTGAATAGAAAGGCTCAGAAAAAACTGAATGAAGTTTTGAATGGTGAATCTTTAGCCATTGCGAGTGTTTGGATGGATGAAGTTAGATCGGACAGATCTTATAATTATACTGCAGATTGGCATTGGGTCACTATTCCTGATGGTACAACATATGAACAGACTGAAAAAAATCCCAATGGTGATATTATTATGACCATTGAACGTTTGATTAAAGAATTAAATGAGGGAGCTTTAGAGTCAAAAAATGAGCAGGAATATGTGAAGATGCTGATCCATTTAGTAGGTGATATCCATCAGCCTTGCCACGTAGGCAATGGAGAAGATAAAGGAGGCAATGACATAAAGTTACAGTGGTTTGGAAAGTCCTCGAACCTTCATAGGGTGTGGGATAGCGAAATGATTGACGGGAAAAACCTAAGCTATACTGAATTGGCTAAAGCTGTTGATATTGAGAATAAAGAAAAAGTAGAGAAATGGCAGAATGACCCATTAAATAAATGGGTGCAAGAAGCCATTGCTTTAAGATCGCAGGTATATGACTTTCCAGATGACAAAAATTTAAGATATGAATATGCCTATCAAAATTGGGATACGGTTCAGAATCAAATTTTGAAAGCTGGCATAAGGTTAGCTGAAGTTCTCAACCAAATTTATGGCTAAATTTCTCTAATAATGATCATGGAATCTTTGGAACTAACCTGAATGATTCCATCATCCTTTATTGTTCTCAGATCGTTATTCCCTATTAAATGATCATTTTCAAATAATTCACCTTTCATAATCTGCAATTGAGTACCTGCTGAATACCATTTCCTGAACTTTTGCTTTTTAATGACAATTATTGTCTCGAAATCAATTAATAATGTAAGTGGCAAATTTAAGGAGGAATCAGTAACGCATTGAAGTATTTCATCTCGCTGCCGAGAATTACAGAAAATGTTAATTCCCGTGTACAATTTAGAAGCTACTATTTGATTAATTGCAGCAAGGATTCCGCCATTCTTTAACTTCGACAAGCTATAACTACCACTTTGCTGTTCTATAGCTTGATGCTTTTCAGGTTCCTTTGATAAAATGCCATCGATTTTAATATCCAAGGACATAGTCCATTCAGCTATTGGTTCCAATACCCAAACAGCAGGAGACCAGCCCAGCAATTGTTTAAGCAGATCAATATTAACTGTCTCATCAAGAACGAAAACTGGCGGCTCCTGTTCGTCTCTGATTACATGATGTGATGACATATTTTTAAAGTTAATTGGAAATTATAAAATAAAGTAGTTGCTCCTGAAATTATAATGGATAATTAGCTAAAAGACTGTAAATTGCTGCAAATTTAGAATATTGTGAAGCGAAAACCATTTCTGCTTATTTTATACTGTCTGATATTTTCTCAGTTATTACATGGACAGAATATTACGACCATCGATAGTCTAAAAGGTCAATTATCCAATGATAATCTTCTGCAGAACCTTAAAATCTTTAATCAGATTGCATGGGAGTACAGAAAATCTTATCCCGATAGCACTATCTACTATAGTCAAAAGTCAATAGATATCGCTTCTAATCAGGAATTCTCAAAGTTTATTACCCAGCCCTTAAATTTTATGGGGGTGGGCTACTACTATAAAGGTGATAATTTAAATGCGTACCAATTTTATATACGAGCCAGAGATTCTGCGCTAGTTATTGGAGATTCATTGCAATACGCACATTCACTAAATAATTTAGGGAGATTATATTTTAATCAAGGAAACTATGTAACTGCCTATAATTACTTCTTTAGAGGATTAAATGTTTTTGAACATATCCAGGATTCTACTGGTATAAGTTACGGGTATAAAAGCTTGGCGGAGTTATATCAAACTCAAAACAACTTAGGTAAAGCCCTGGAAATGTCTTTAAGGACAGCCGAAATCAGAGAAAATTTCAATGATCCATCAGGTATTATCTCAATTTACCTGGAAATTGCTGGAATATATGTGGAATTGAAAAACTACGACAAGGCGCTCAACTATTTTACAAAAGCTTACGATATAGCGGAAAAAATTAATGATAAAGCAAATTTAGCTATTATAAAGTTGGCTATAGCAGAAATGAATACCAGTAGGAATTTATTAAAAATAGCCTATTCCAGCGCCAGTGAAGCCCTTGATTTTGCTGAAAAATCTAACAATATTAATTTACTTAACAAAGTGAATTTTCAGCTAGGGTTAATTTATTTTTTACAAAAAGATTTATATAGTGCTGAAACCTACTTTCAAAAAGTACGTGATTTAGCATCTGAAAATAATGATATTGCTATTGAAAGAGATGCTCTTTTCTATCTGTCAAAAATCTACGAAGCCAAATCCCTTCCCACTCAAGCATTTGAGCTTTTTAAATCTTATGTTGATTTAAAAGAAAAAATAGACAATGTACAGTCCGCGAGAGAAATTGAACGATTGGAGTCTCGTGTTGCAATTGAAGTTAAAGATAAAGAGAATCAATTGCTTAAAATAAATGAAGAAACATACAAGGAGGTGATTCAAAAGCAGAGGTATTTGAACTATGCCCTTACTTTTATAGCCTTTCTTGTAATTCTACTCCTAATTGTCATTACTAGAACAGCTCAACGAAGAAAAAAATACAGCAATTCCCTAGTAGAAAAGAACAAAGAAATAGAGGAACATCAGGTAAGTATTTCGATTAAGAATGAAGAGATAGAAAATCAGAACAAAAAACTCATCCTTCGTAACAAGGAATTAGATGACTTAAATAATGAAAAAGATTCACTGTTAAGCATAGTTGCTCACGATCTTAAATCGCCTTTTAGTAGGATAAAAGGCTTGGCAGAATTGCTCAGGCTCTCTCAGCTGACTGAAGAGCAAAAACAGTACGTTGAGATGATAAAGACTAACTCCAAACATGGCACTTACTTAATAAACGATCTATTGGATGTAAATGCTGTAGAGATTGATAAAGAAGACCCAATACCCTCCAAATTGAATTTAAAAAATTTCCTGGAAACAGAATTATCAAACTTTGTAGTAGAATTAACTAATAAAGAAATTGAATGTAAAATAGAATGCGAGAACAGTCAGTTAGTTTTTACTGATAAAAATTACCTTCATAGAATATTAGATAATTTGCTTTCCAACGCTATAAAATTCTCCAACCTGGGTTCACAAATCATTTTACGGGCAGGAAAAAGTTCAGATGGAGGTTTCTGGATTGCTGTAAAAGATTTTGGCCAGGGCTTCAGCGAAGAGGATCAATTAAAATTATACAAGAAGTTTAAAAAATTAAGCGCAAGGCCTACCGGTGGAGAGAGTTCTAATGGGCTTGGGCTAGCTATTGTTAAAACCTTAGTAGATCGACTCAGCGGCACCATTACCTTGCAAACTGAACAAGGAAAATTCAGCGAATTCACCTTGTTCCTCCCAGAGCTGGAGTCAAAAAAAGCTTTAAATTAATAATCACAATTTCATCAACAGAGATATTGAGCCTTGTTTGAAATCCTGGTTACCGAACTGAAAGTGGATCGGCAACAACCTAAATTGTACTTCTTCATTAATAATAATCAAAAAAGACAGCCCTGTCTCTATTCCATATGTAAACTCGTTAAGGGAAGCTGCTTCAAAGGCAGGGTCAGCAGAACGAAGTGCTCGCAACCAACCAGCAAAAGGACCAACATAAGGTGCTATCACAAGATGTTTTGTTTTTATCAGATCATAAGAAAAATTCGGAGCAATGGATAAAGTGGTGGCATAAAAGGCAAATACATCGCGTTCAATTTTTGAAGGCAACAAGCTAATTTGTGCGGAAGGCGTAACACTCCATCTCTCAGATTTTAGATAAAATTGTCTCTGAATATTGATAGCTAAGCCATTAACATCATCAAATCCATTTTGTGACAATGTAGCATATCCAAAACCTCCACCTAGAAAGGTTTGCGCATTAACTGAAACAGAAAGTAAAATAAGAGCTAAGATTGACAGGGTAACCTTTAAGGTTTTCATAAGGATTATATAAATGTTGAAATGCTAAATTCAATAAATATAGTTATAATTACTTACCAAAAATGTTAAGCTATATAATTAGTTATTATATAGCCCGTAAATCAAAAAAAGTTCAATATCGAACTACTTATTAAAAACCAACTTTCTTGGATTGCCAGCCATTTTCTTCAATAGTAGTAGCAGATTCTATTACCTTATCCTTTAACCTGTTTTTGTATTTCTCCAGTGCTTCATCTACCGTTTTATCAAAATTAGCTACTATTTGAGCAGCTAAAATCCCTGCATTTTTGGCACCATCTAAAGCTACAGTTGCTACCGGCACGCCCCCGGGCATTTGTAAAATTGATAAGACTGAATCCCAGCCATCAATAGAATTACTGGACTTTACAGGCACACCTATTACAGGCAAAGTTGTAAGAGATGCCACCATACCCGGCAAATGAGCAGCCCCACCAGCTCCGGCAATAATTACATGATAGCCCTTGCCTTTGGCTGACTGAGCAAATTCGAACATTCTTTCAGGTGTTCGGTGGGCAGAAACTATCGTAAGGTCATAGTTGACATTTAATTCTTCCAGCACTTTGGCTGCTTCACTCATGATCTTTAAATCAGACTGACTGCCCATAATGACTGCTACTTTTCCTTTGCTCATGCTTTTACCTTTAAAGTATTTTTAACAATATCTATTTTCTTTCTTAAGCTGATCAGGCTTGGATCTGTAATAGTAACGTGCCCCATTTTTCTAAATGGTTTAGTTACTTTTTTACCATATAAATGAACATGTACTCCTTTAATTTTCAACACCTCTTCCATACCCTCATACCGGGCATCCCCTGTAAAGCCATCTTCGCCTAACACATTTACCATAGCAGAACTTATTTTTGTTTCGCAATTTCCTAATGGCAAATCCAATATTGCGCGCAGCATTTGATCGTACTGAGAAGTAAAATTACCCTCAATACTTTGGTGACCGCTGTTGTGTGGTCTTGGTGCAATTTCATTCACTAAAATTTCATTTTCTTTAGTCAGGAACATTTCCACCGCCAAAATACCGGTCATCTTTAATTTCTCTATGATATTTGTTGCTATTTGCTGTGCTTTTTGCTCAATTTCAGGAGACAATAAAGCAGGAGATAATAAATATTCTACTAAATTATGTTCAGGATGAAAAACCATCTCCACAGGAGGGAAGGTTGTGATCTCCCCTGATGGAGTTCGAGCAACTATAACTGCCAATTCCTTTTTAAACGGCACAAAGCTTTCTAGCAGTGCAGGTGCCTCAAACCCTTTAACAATATCCTCAGCGGAGCGTAATACTTGAACCCCTCTCCCATCGTAGCCTCCCTTTCCTATTTTATGAACTGCTGGTAGTCTATCTACTAATTTATTTAAATCCTCTCTGGACTCTGTCAAAATAAAATCAGCCGTAGGAATACCATTTTCTTTATAAAAGGTCTTTTGAACCCTTTTATCCTGAATCATGCTAATTACATCCGGTTGCGGGTATACTTTTACTCCTTCGGATTCCAGCTTCTTTAAAGCATCGGTATTAACTTTTTCAATTTCTATGGTCACAATATCGCACTGTTTCCCAAAAGCATAAACTGCATCATAATCTTCTAAATCACCTACAGTAAAATCCTGAATGAGGCTGGCGCATGGTGCATTGGGGTCGGCATCCATCATTTGTAGGTTTATATTCAGGTTAATGGCACTTTGGTGCAACATTCTACCCAATTGACCTCCACCTAATACGCCTATTTTAACTTGTGTATTAAATTGCTTTTGTGACATAAATGAATAATAATTTGATGATTGTGAGCTTTGTTTTTGAGTAACTCTTTCAGAAAGAACAAAAGTAACACAATTATGAAGAAACTATAAACAAAAAGACCTTCCCCCCTATTAAAAAAACAGGAAGGAAGGTCAAATAAGAAGAGAGAGAACAGTTAAGCAGTCTTATTTAGTGCTCTTTTCATCTTTTATCTTTTCACCATTTATTTCTACTTTTAAAATAAACAGATCAAACTCTTCATCAATTGGTAAAAATTTATAAACCAGCTGTTCACCAGTTTTTCTTGCAATATCAATTAATCCAAGGCCTGCTCCTCCTTTATCGGAAAGTTTACCATGTTTAATTTGCTGCATATACATTTTCTTCAATTCCTCGGCACTGGCAGCATTTACTTCATCAATTGCTGATCTTAAACCATCTACTTTATTTCGAGCTACTTTATTACTGGTAATAACATAGTAAATATCACCCTTACTGCCAATTACAAATAAGCCATTTCCAATTTGCGTACCACTGATTTCGTCAGAATGCTTGTTCATATTCTGAAGGGTTTCAACCATAACATGATACACCCTTTTCTTCACATACCTATCTTCATTTTTACGCTCCATATCCGACTCGGCCATAGAGGTAAACATTTTGGTTATTTCGTGATTGAACTCGCCTAAGTACACTAAAGAAATTCCATTTCCCTGCATTTCAGAAAACAGACTCAATACCGACTTGATGAAATTTACATTCAAATCCATCTTGTTTGTGTTTATGTTATCCAACATTAATTTATAAAATTATTTAAATGTATTATTGATTTTTATAATTTTTCTCAAAATAG
This sequence comes from uncultured Cytophagales bacterium, assembly GCA_963803685.1. GTDB lineage: Bacteria > Bacteroidota > Bacteroidia > Cytophagales > Cyclobacteriaceae > Marivirga. Next base: position 2,005,042 of record CAWDNW010000001.1, on the reverse strand, counting down.
AACATTTTTTTAGAAAATTTTAGTAACTCTCTAATTCTATTCGCTTCAATGTATTATTACTTGAAAGATTACTTTTTTTCTTTTGATTTATGAATGTTTCCAAATGTGAAATTAAGACCTGCCCTTACATCGAAAGTGCGGCCATTACCAGGGTTCAAAATGGAAATGACATCATTTGTAGCCACATAAAATTGCAATCCAATTACTTTAAAGGTAAATCCTGTTCCTATATTAGGACGACCATTCATTAATGTACCAGATAGAGCAAAATCAAAAAATGTATTGTACCTGAAATTATACATAGCGGTGAAGGCTGGTATTATTTTACCACGGTATAACTCCGAATACATAATTGCACTCGCAGTTTGTCTTTTGCTCAATTGATAAGATGCTCCAGCATACAATTTACCCGTTAAAGGCGTAGTAAAAGCACCACCTTTAGTTTCCACAATCTCTAAATCACTTTCTAAACTGTCCAATTGATTTTCAAGAGCATTGCCATCACCATTGATGGCATCAATTAAATCAACCCCTGTAAACATGGCAGAAGCCTGAGGTATTGTTGCCACATAAGAATTATTAGACCATTTAATAAAGCCTAAATCATTTATGGAAGCAAATAGATTTATCTTTTCCGTTAACTGAAAAGTAGCTCCTAAATCAACACCGAAGCCTCTGTTATTAAAAGCATTTTTAATTTCATCAGCGCTACCATCATCATTAGCTGCAGCTCCAGCTAAACCTCCAGCCCTCACTTCAAAACCATTACTAATAAACTCAATGGAATCTCCCCGAAAGTCATTATTACCAAATGTTCTGATACTAGCATCCACATTAGGCAAATCAACTATACCATGACCTACCAAATACTTCAGTCTAACTCCAATGGTTAATTTATCTTCTAAAAAAGAGCGGCCATGAGATAAACCCACTTCCGTAAAAGCAACTGTCCGGAGAGACAAATTATTTAAATCTACCAAACCATCTGGGATTTGATCGGAGGCATTACCGTAATACGGTAATGCAAGCACCTCCCGGGGAATAGTAGCATGCGAAATTATACGGGAATTGACACTAAAAGCGGTATACCCTTTTTTACCCCTTACACCTAAATGAAAAATGTTAACATTCGCTTCTGTATTAATTCTATTATTTTTCTTTAAACCCGAAAATATTGGATCTAAAACTAAATTACCTTCTGCATCTTTTGCGTTAAGTTGATTAAGCTTAATAAAATTGTTACCATTGTAAAGATGGGCTCCTGACAACCCAGGTAAACCAAGGGTAAATTTGTAATCAGGTAAAATAGCAGGATTTAATGCATTAGCCTGTGGTAAGGTTTTAGTTAAACCATAACCTATCATATCAGATTGTGCTTTTACTTTGACTGCAAGCACCAACAGTATTAGAATAATGGATATATATGTCTTTTTCATTTTTCTAATTAATTATTATTGAAGTTATATTTCGCTTGCATGGCAAGGCCAAAGTCGATTCTGTCAGTGGAAGAAATTTCTACTTTTTGCACACCATCGACTGGAGTTGAAGTATCCACCTTTATGCTAATTCCTACTCTTGTTGCTTCTTGTAAAAAAGCTAATTCATTTGCGCTAGTTTGCGGGTCATTTTCCATACGGATAAAATCGATTAGCTCAGTAGGCTGGCCACTGTCTCCGGCTTCTAATATCAGATCATCGAATAACACGTGAAGTTCACCACTATCTGCATCCAGAAAAACTGCTTTTAAATTCACATTAAAAGGTAAACTATTGTTAGAATTGAATTTGAAGATGACAGACTGCAACTGATCAGCTTCTAAATCATCAATGTCAAATGATTCATTGAATATGAGATCCTGAATGGAAAGCACTAAAGGGATTTCTATTTCATATCCAATTTGAAGACCTGAACTAGAAGTAACGAAATTATTAGTCGTGTTCTCCGGATCAATAATTCCATCAATTTGAAGCTGAACGGAATCAGGCAAATTATTGATGATTTCTTTAAATGGTTCATTGAATGAAGCCTCTTGTACAGCGGCAGTGCCGGGTGTAGCTGGATTCAAACTCACTTCTTCGTTGATTGTTACTTCATCAGCATTACCGTTTTTATAAGCTAAAAAATTATTTACATTGAATACTACTGGCACCCCCATTGTATTGGTGTATATAATTTTAAGCCTAGGATCATCGAGATAGTAGGCGAACTCCTGGAAGTCATTGCCCTGATCGAAAAAATCTGTATCAAAAGAGTTTCGTTCAGTAGAAATATTTTGAGTACTTAAATCACCATATAGTGCGTCAAAATCCAGATTGACAAATTCAAAATCAAGGCTTATATTATTTTGCCCTTCAACTAAATTAATACCTTGTGATCTTTCCAGTACTAACTGGTACTGGATAAACACTTTAGCTCCGTCATTGTCGCCACCAAAGGCAAAAGTGACATCAGAGAAGTTATTAGAGGTGAAATCCGAAGTGAAGGAATTAAAGCCATCATAATTCCAATTGTAAGTATGATCTAAAATGCTACTATTTCCGGCAGTTTTGAAGGATAGTGATAAATTACCATTAGCTGGAAAATTTTCCTGAATGTTTAAATTTATCATTCCTGATTCAATTATAATTGAATCCAAATCACTTAAATAATCTACAGCTACTTGTCTGTTTATAGTTACTGTTCCTGAATTGTTGAATTCATTCACTTCATCAGTCGTTAGCACTATTGGAACTGTAGGAAAGCTTCTATCCTGAAGTTCATAGTATTCCCTGGCACTGGAACTGAATAAACTATCTTCTTTTTGAAACAAAACCAGCACATTATTCTCTTCTCTGTAATCAATGGTGGAGTCTACCTCTTCCAACAAATCTTTTACAGTGAAAGAAGAGTTTAGCAAAGGAACGCCTATTTCAGGGCTCCACTGCAGCTCACCAATTTCAATATTTTCTAAATCGGAATAGCATCCGCTTACTAATACTATAAGCGAGCACAATAAACCAAATCTTATTTTTTTCATAAACATAAGTACTTTAGCAATCAATTATCATTATGGGTTTTAGCTTTGAAGTTATTAACCCTTAAAATTAAGTAATTCGTTAAGTTGAAGAAATACCAGGAAATGGGTATTTAATACTACTTAATATTCAATGTTTTAACTCATTGAAAAACAAAATTAAAGTATTTAAATGAATAATTGTACTAAAACAGCATGACAGAGAGCACCTATTTTCTGGCAATTTGCCCCGATCACAGAGTTAAAGACCAAATTCATCGCCAAAAAGAGTGGGTTTATCAAAAATATGGGGTGAAAGGCGCTTTTCGTTCTTCTGCCCATATTACTCTACAAATGCCCTTTAAACTGGGGATCAATAAAAAAGAGAAACTGGTGAATGAATTAAATTCTTTTACAAAAAGTGAAATACCGTTCGATATTCATCTCAATGGATTCGGCTGTTTTGAACCCCGTGTAGTTTTTATTAAAGTCGAAGACAACTCACTATTAGCGGAATTGCGTGATAATCTGCTACCAATTCTTAAGCAGTATCAAATTTTTAATAGCACTCATAAGAATAGAGGTTTTCATCCGCATATAACTGTAGCCTTTCGCGATTTGAAAAAGAAAGATTTTTATCCGCTATGGAATGAGGTCAAAAACATGCCATTTAAAGAGCAATTTATAGCTCAAGGCTTAACCTTATATAAGCACAATGGAAAGAGTTGGGATGAGGACGAGTTTATTCCCTTTAACCAGAGTTCAAACAGTGAGAATTAAAGGTAAGTCAGAATGCTACAATAAATCCTACTCAAAAATAACCCGCTGCGTCTTCTTCCGCTCCACCATCCTTAATGTCTTGAGCTTTTTATTAACTGTGGTATGCACCATATTGGATTGGTCATCAAATTCATCGAACATTACCGAATTAGTGATTTCAAAAGCCCTGGGCTTTCTTACTTTATAAATTTCCTGGTAGCACCAAAGTACATTGTCTTCCAACTCACTACCCAAGTAATTAATTTCATATGATTTACCATCTATTGCAACCGCAAAATTTTTATTTAAATAATTCTCCACCAAAGAATCGATGGATTCAGTGCTGTTCAAAGCTAAGATATCCAAATTAACCTGATAGTTTTTATTTAAAGTCTGTTCAAAGTCATCTACAAAAACCCTGTGCATTATCTGAACAGATTTACTATCCTCTTTATATATTAGCTCAGTGACAGATACATGAAAAGGGTGAAAGCCACTAAACACCAAAAAAAGGCCAATTATAAAATTGCTAAATATCATTTTTTAAAGTCTGATTACAGTTAGGCAAAATTATGTTAATATTATGTTTTGTTACCATTAAACTAAAAATTACTTAAAAAGATATGTCAACTTTTAAAGCCTACTTTCTGGAAGGACTTGACCACATTTTGGATATTGACGGGTATGACCATATTTTATTTGTGTTGGCACTTGCAGCAATTTATCTTTTGCGCGATTGGAGAAAAGTATTAATACTAATTACATCTTTTACCATAGGGCACTCTATTACTCTAGCACTTTCTACCTTAAATTATGTGCTTATTGACGCGGAGTTAATTGAATTTTTAATACCAGTTACTATTTTTATAACGGCCTTTGCAAACCTCTTTAAAAAGGAACGCGACTTAAAAAGCACAGGCAGCATGCAATTAAATTATGTTTTCGCGCTGGTTTTTGGCTTAATTCATGGGCTAGGTTTCAGTAATTACCTTAAAGCTATTATCGGTAAAAACAGCTCTATAGTTATGGAATTACTCGCTTTTAACATCGGATTAGAAGTAGGACAAATCATTATTGTGCTGTGTTTTTTAGTTTTATCCTTTATCTTTATAGATCTGATAGGAATGAAAAGACGGGATTGGGTACTGATTATTTCAAGTGCCATTGCAGGTATTGCATTAACAATTATGATGGAAACAAAATTTTGGTAAATAGTGTAATAAATTAATTTAGATATGAAGAGATTATTAACAGCCTTGTTAGCTTTTTTTGCTTTTGCAGCAACTGCTCAAGATTATAAAAACCAAGGTAAATTTGAGCAGCTAGATTATATGCTTAGGTCTCCCAATGTATATAGAACTGCATCGGGTGCGCCAGGTCATATGTACTGGCAACAAAGAGCGGATTACAAAATTGATGTAACGTTAGATGAAGCCAAAAATCGTATAACAGGTTCGGAAACAATTACCTATTCCAATAACTCTCCAGATCCATTAACCTATTTATGGGTTCAGTTAGACCAAAATATGCGAGCGAAAGATAGCGAAACCTATGATGCGTCTGAATCTTCAGTTCCCTCAAGGGCCACTGAGGGCACAATAGATGCCATGATGGGCTATCCGGATTATGATGGAGGACATAAGATCCAGAAACTGGTAGATGCCAATGGTGAAAAGATGAATTATACCATTAACCATACCATGATGCGCATTGATTTAGATGAGCCTTTAAAAGCCGGTGAATCAATTTCTTTCTCAATAGACTGGTATTACAACATAAACGACCGTGCCAGAATGGGCGGCCGTGGTGGTTATGACTTTTTTGATGAAGATGGAAATACTGTATATACCATTACCCAGTGGTTTCCAAGAATGGCTGTTTACAGTGATTTTGACGGATGGCATAATAAGCAATTTTTGGGAAGTGGTGAATTTGCCTTGCCTTTTGGCGATTATGAAGTAAATATTACGGTACCTGCTGACCATATTGTGGCCTCTACCGGTGAATTGCAGAATGAGAATGATGTATTAACTGCGACTCAATTGGAAAGATGGAATCAATCAAAAAATGCTGATAAACCAGTGATGATTGTTAACAAAAAAGATGCGGAGAAAGCGGAGAAAAGCAAAGCTAAAGGCACAAAGGTATGGAAATACAAAGCTGAAAATGTGAGGGATTTTGCCTTTGGCTCCTCAAGAAAGTTTATTTGGGATGCCATGGGTGTTGATATTAATGGAAAAACAGTAATGGCCATGTCTTACTACCCCAAAGAAGCTTATGGTTTATGGGATAAATATTCTACCGAAGTAGTGGCACATACCTTAAAAGTATATTCAAGAATGAGCATTCCTTATCCTTATCCAGTGGCCATTTCTGTAGAAGCAGCGAACGGTATGGAGTATCCAATGATTTGCTTCAACTATGGAAGACCAGCAGAAGATGGCACTTATTCCGCCAGAACTAAATATGGAATGATTGGTGTAATTATTCACGAAGTAGGTCATAACTTCTTCCCTATGATTGTAAACTCCGATGAGAGACAATGGACATGGATGGACGAAGGCCTGAACAGCTTTTTACAATTTATTGCTGAGCAGGAATGGGAACCGAACTACCCAAGCCGCAGAGGTCCTGCTGGTAATATTGTGTCCTACATGAAGGCTGACAAATCTAATATTCGCCCTATTATGACGAATTCTGAAAATATTATCCAATTTGGGAATAATGCTTACGGAAAGCCAGCAACCGCTTTGAATATTTTAAGAGAAACCGTGATGGGCAGAGATTTATTCGATAAATCTTTCAAAACCTTCTCCGAAAGATGGGCTTTTAAACACCCTACTCCTGATGATTTCTTCAGAACGATGGAGGATGCATCAGCTGTTGATTTAGACTGGTTCTGGAGAGGCTGGTTTTACTCAACAGATAATGTAGATATCGCCATTGATAAAGTAGAATGGTATAAAATTGACAGCAAAAACCCTGATGTAGAGAATAAATTCAGGAAAGAACGTAGCATGGAAGAAAGCTACCATGTTACCCCCGACAAAAACAAAAAAGAAGGCGTAACTACTGTGGTAGAAAAACATCCTGAATTGAAAGACTTCTATAATAGCTATGATGAGTTTGCTGTAAAAAATGAAGACAGAAAAGCTTACAAAACTTTTACGGCATCCTTAAATGAGAAAGAAATGGAGCTTATTGAAGGGGGATATAACTTCTACGAGCTACATTTCACAAATGAAGGCGGTCTGGTAATGCCAATAATTGTAGAAATGACTTTTAGAGATGGTACCAAAGAATTGAAGAAATTACCGGCTGAAATATGGAGAAAATACGAAAATAAGGTAAGTAAGGTATTCGTAACTCAAAAAGAAGTGGTACAATTTCAAATAGACCCAAAAAGAGAAACGGCAGATACCAATGAAGAAAATAACTACTGGCCACCACGCAGTTTGCCTAACAGGTTTGAATTATATCAGAGGAGCCAAAGCACCCCAAGAGGACAATCTCCTGCTGATAATGAGATGAGCAGATCACAGAAAAATTAAATAATATAGCTTATTCCAGCTTGAATGGCCATTGTGAGAAATCATAATGGCCTTTTTATTCTGGATATGATTTTCTATAAATATAAATGAGGCTTTACTCCTTATAAATCTTGGCAATATGCTGCTCGCCATCCTTCTCCACAACTAAGCGATATAAGCCATTTTCCAGTGATTGCATATCAATTGAATGGCACACTTCAGTGCTTTTATTGGCATAAACCACCTTACCATATTTATTATTTAAGGTTACCAAAAATTCATTAGATTGAGTCTCTGCTTTTTCAGTGGGCGTTATGTCCACCGTTAAAATTCCTGCTACCGGATTAGGTGAATATTGCATGGCAAAACCTATGCCTCCACCGCCCGGGCCACAGCCATTTGGCTCATAAACCAAATCAAAATAGCGGGTAACCCAAGCACTATAGCCACACGCATTTTCTGCTCTTACACGAATGTATCTATATCCATGATTGTTCAAGTTAACAGTTACTGCACTATATTCTGTAGGGCTTGAATTACCATAAATTGAACCCGCATCAGTTTCCCAATGGTTAACAAAAGAATGTCCAAATCCCGCTACACCTCCGGCATAAAAATCTCCAGTTTGGCTCATCGGGCTTACACAAATTTCAGATGGTACACCGTCTAAGGACAAATTGTAAAAGATCGGTTGCCTATCTACATCTGCAGTAGGGGTAGGAGGACGGCCTACCCAAAAATACTTTCTTACAGGGGTTTCACCGCAGTCCGATATAATATTGGCTTCCAACCAGCCATTATTAACCACCGGCCAAGGCTCTCCACCCACCATTCCATTTATAGCGGTAATTGCAGCCTGCTGATTGTTTGAAGTGGAAATGTTGAGATTACTGCTTGCACTCCAAGTTACTGTTGTTCCTGGTGGCACATAACTAAGGGAGAAGGTGCTGTTTGTGGTGCAGACAAGGGAGGGGCCGGAGATGGTGGGGAGAGCCGCTTGAACAGCAGCTTGGGCATTTAATCTGCCATAACCCATTTGATTGTTCCATGTTAAGCCTGTTTGCTCACCTGCATTCATCGTGTAAGAATAAGAACCAACCTTATCAGCTGTACTTTCTATTATGTTACGAACCTGCTGTTGCGTTAAACCTGGATTAACAGAGAGAATTAATGCAGCTACACCAGCAACTTGAGGTGCGGCAAATGATGTACCTGGTACAACAGTATAATCATTTACTGAATAACCGTTTGCACCCTGCCTATCAGTGGTTCTGATATCTACTCCGGGAGCAACAAGGTCTAAACCTGTTCCGTAATTAGAAAAATTTGCTCTATTCCCTTGTCTGTTTATTGCTCCAACAGAAATTGTATTTGAATTATTAGAAGGGTAGGATATAGAACTGCTATTATCATTTCCCGAAGCAAATACTACAATAGTACCAAGTCCATTTCGACCAAAATTTACAGCATTTAATATTGCATCATCAATTATAGGATAAACCACAGTGGACCCCCAACTATTGTTTATTATATCTGCACCATTTTGCCATGCAAAATTAATCCCACTTGCTCGTATTTGCCTTGATGCTGGTGTTGCAGCTAGGCTATTACTTATTGACATTAACTGAGCATTCGGTGCTACTCCTGCTACTCCAATTCCATTATTAGCAGTTGCCCCTATGATACCTGCCACCGCAACACCATGATTTCCTCTTATAACACTAGGTGAAGTACCAGTTTCTGTATCAAAGCTCACATTGGAAATATTATTGAAATCAGGGTGGTTGAATTCTAAGCCATTATCTAAAACGGCTACAGTAATATCAGCACAACCCATTGTAATGTCCCAAGCATTACAAATACTAATGTCATTTCCTGATGTACCACCGGATTGCCCTGTATTATTCAAATGCCATTGTTCATTAAACAAAAGATCATTGGTGCAGCTAGCCAAATTATCTTCCATCAAATCGGGCTGCGCTTCCTCAAATTGTCCACTTTCATAAAATAAATTTGCCAAATCTAAGGCATTACCTTTGGAAAGTTTGTCACATGATAGCAGATACCATTTTGGCATATATACATCATGTCCTACAATCTCAACCCTATTCTCAACTGCCATTTTTTCAAGCAGTTTAAAATCATTTCCATCCTTTAGTTTTACATAAAAATAGTTAGAAAGACCTAGCTCCTTTCCATTAATTTTAAAAAAAGGAGCAACATACAATATGTTCTGTTCTTGGTAAAGTTTACTTTGGGTTATCCGCTCACTTACAATTGTCCAGTTACTAGTATTTTTTTGTCTAGACAAGGGTGATAGCACAATTGAATTTAAAATAGAAGTTTGTTTAATTCCTGCTTACTTATCCTGATCAATGCCTAAAGCTTGAGCAATGCTTTGTTTCGGGACATCATTTAGAAGCAAATATTGTTTATCAGGCAATATTTCAAGTGGATATTTTTCACCATAAGCCCAATAATAATCCTGTCCAAAAACTGTAAGACAAGCGAAGAATATAATTCCAAAAATCAATAAAACCTTTTTCATATCCTTGAATCATTTAGTAAATTGTACATCAAACTTTATGTCCATATTTACATACGTTTTATTTAAAACAGTAAAATATGGAACTGATGTTAGCGCAGCACAAATTTGCTCTAAAATTCTAACGCGGTATATAAGCCGGTTATCGCATATCACAACCGACTTACTATGTAATATAGCGCATTGATGATGACTGTAAACACCTGCTAAAATGAAATATTCATCAAAATCAATAGCCGGTAACTCCTCAATACAATCAAAATAGTTCTCATATTCATCTTGATTTTTGATAATGAGTTGCGTTTCCTTTCCGTTCAATTCTAAATTTTGAAATTGACAATTTAATTCTTCGAAATCCGATTCGTAAAAAGTATCGATCGGTTGAGCATTATCCCCATCACAATCTTGAGATATGTCCTCACCACAACTTACATTAATCAATCCTATAAAAATAAGGAGGAGCATGCCTTGTTTAATTTTATAATAATTTGTCTTCATGGCCATATTTTTTAATAATCATAAGGAAGTTACAATAGTATATTCAATTTTGCAAGAGTTTTTACAATAATTTATATGATGAAATAGTGAGTGTATATCAATATCACAAATAATTGACTTGCAATTCCTTATATTACTAATTTTGAAGAGGGAAAGCACGAGAATAAAGTAACGAAGGTGTTCATTACCCAGAAAGAAGTGGTACAATTTCAAATATACCCTAAAAGAGAAACTGCCGATGTGGATGAAGAAAATAACTATTGGCCGCCACGCAGTTTGCCAAACAGGTTTGAATTATACCAGAGGAGTCTAATGCTATTAAGTTAAGACAAACCTTCCTTCTCCTTCGGGGAAGGATGTAAGGTTGGGGTTTTAACTAAAAACTTAACTTAAGAGCATAAGAGCTCAATCCCCAGCTGATAATGAGATGAGTAGAGCTCAGAAGAAATGATATTCTATTTTATAAAAGTTTGGTTTTACTGCAAATTTATTGAAAAACCGCATTGACATGGATAGTGTGTCAATCATTCTCTATCCATCTTTGCTTCTTTCACTAATACATTGAAAGAATCTTTACCTTCTTTTTGCTTAATCAAAAAGAAGCAAAAAATCAAGGCTGTATTCATTTCTTAACGGCTTTTTGGATTTCTAATTGGGAAACAAAAAAACTTCCTGCGGTCAAACATTTTGTTTCTGATCCAATCAGAAATTCAAAATCCCTAAAATGAATAAGACCAATCCTTCTAATGCAAAACAGACTTACCATGAAAATTATGGTAGAACTAAAAGCGTAAGAGCCATTATGAAAATTCATAATGGCTTTTTTTATGCCAAATCTTACATGCTATACACGAATGTATTTAATTTCATGTATTTTTAGCCCATAAAATATAATTTAACTAACTCGATGCATTTTATACAATCACTAATTGAAAATGGCCATTATCCATGATATTCATTTTCACTATATGTAGTGATTACTCACATATTCATATTATCTACTTTTAAGTTCTTATTCAAACCCTGCTAAAACATGACTATTCAAAATTCAATTAAATACCTCTTATTGCTATCTACCATTCTATTATGGCAAGCATGTAATAATAAAGACACTGAAGTAAAAGAGTCGAACATTAATTATTCGGAGGAACTAGCCAAAGAAGTGAGCTTTGTGACCAATGGTGATATTCACTTTGATGACATTGTTCAGGTAATTTTTAATAATGATGTGATTGAAGAAAGTGAAGTGGGAAGTCTGGCTGGTAATGTTTTTGATTTCAGTCCAAATGTGGATGGGACTGCCAAATGGGAAAGCAGAAGCGTTCTAAAATTTGTTCCTGACAATGGTTTCCCCATCAGGGAACAGTTAAGTGGAACGCTGGATTTGCAAAAACTGGCTCCTAAATTTGCTGAAATTGACCTGGAAGATCTTAAATTTTACTTGAATGTATTGGGTAGAGAGGTAGTATCATTTGAAGAGCAACTGGATTTGAAAGATAGGAATGATCCTGAAATTTTGATTTTTAAGGGGACCATTACTTTTTCAGAAAATACCGATGTAGAAGTCTTGAAGAAAGCAACCAGTTTAGCCGGTAAAAAGTCTTTGGAACTTAATTGGAGCAAAATAGATAATAAAACTTTTCAATTTGTAAGCAGCGATATAACTCGTACAGATGCAGAAGTAACTTATGAGTTTGAAATAGATGCTTCAGATTTAGATCTTGAAAGCGATTACACTACTCAATTTATGATAGCTCCCTTGGAGGAAATGAAGCCCACCACCTACTTAGCAGAGGAAGACGGAAAAAGTCCAAGAGTACGGGTTAAATTCTCTGATGAATTGGATATGGAGCAGAATATTGATGGTTTGATTTCGGTAAAACCAAACGTGAAGTTTGAAGCCAAGAAATTAGGTAATGCCATTATTCTGGATGGTAACTTCAAGTTTGGAGAAAGTTATGAAATCACTATTCAAAAAGGTTTAAGAAGCAGATGGGCTACTAAAACCACCAACAATTTTACTGGCAATGTCAGCTTTTCCAACATTGCACCGCAACTGGAATTTGCATCTGATGGTATCATTTTACCAAGCTCCAACAACAAAAAAATTCAATTTTATACCACTAACCTCAAAAGGGTTCATTTAGAGGTTAAAAAAATATTCTCAGATAAGGTAGGACGCTTTATTGATGCTGAGCAATTAACAAGCACTAAAACCAGGAAAACCGCATTCAACGATAGCTATTCCAGTAGTATAGGTGTAATAATTAAAAGCCAAAGCCTTGATTTAGGAGATACCAAAAATGAATGGCTCCTTAATGAATTTGATCTTTCTGAGCTATTCAGCAAATATAATGATGGTATATACCTCATCCGAATAAATTTTACTCCTGAAGACCTTAGTGTTGCCGTGGAAGGAGACCAGTTGAGTTATATTCAGGAGAAAGGACAGGTTTACAAACCTGTTTTCCTAAGCGATTTAGGGATGACCATGAAAATAACCGACAATGACAGGAAAATATTTGTCAACGACATAGTAACTACTAAGCCTCTTTCTAATGTGAGCGTTTCTTTATTGGATTATTATGGCGATGAAGTAGCTATTTCCAGGACAGATGGTAATGGTGTAGCTACCTTCAATGCTAAAAAATACTTCTATTATGTGGTAGCAAGAGATGGAAAAAGTATTAGTGCTTTGAAAAAAGAAGAAACAAGATGGAGCAGTTCAGGCTTTGATATTGGTGGAGTTTATGATTCTGAGAACAGCACTAAAGGTTTTATTTATTCAGAAAGAGGCGTTTATAGACCCGGTGACTCTATTCATGTTAGTTTAATAGTAAGAAATAAGAATAATACTTTCCCTCAAGATCACCCTGCCAACATTACTGTTCGAGATCCTGATTACAATATTATACACCAACAAACATTAGTGCGCTCCATAGATGGCTTCTATGTTTTTGGATTTAATACTGATGAAAATGCTCCAACTGGTAATTATAGCATAGAAATTAATGCAGGTGGTTCTTATTTTAGCAAAAATTTAAAGATTGAAACAGTAGTTGCAGAAAAACTGAAAGTATTAGTAAAACCAGCAAAAGGAGTTTATACTTCAACTGATCAGTCTATCAAGTACAATATAGAAGCCAGTTATTTATTTGGAGCCCCAGCAGCCAATTTAAAGGCTGAAGTAGATGTAGAGGTTATACCAGCTACCAAAAACTTCCCTAAGTATAAAGATTATAATTTCACACGTGCCGATCTGGAGTACAAATCTTTTACCAAAAATATTTTGAAAGGGACTTTAAACAGCAACGGGAATTTAGAAGCAAATTGGGTTTTACCTCCTTTAGGAACTGTCCCTTCTATTTTAAAAGTGAAATTAAACGCAAAAGTCCTGGAAAAGGGAGGAATGCCTAATGAAGGCTGGAATATTGTAGAACTGGAACCTTATCCCAATTTTGTAGGACTACAAGATCCTAGCGGATATGGATATTACAAAATAGGAGAAGAAGTTAAATTCCCAGTAGTACTTTTGAATAGTAAAGGCGAGAAAGTTACTGGTAAAAACTTAAATTATAAAATATACCGAAACGACAAAAACTGGTGGTATCAGTACGATAACCGAAGAAATTATCAATTGAAATACAAAGAGGATAATAAAACTTACCTTGAAACAGAAGGAAGTATTACTACCCAAAATAATAACAACTACATCAGTTTTAACCCAACAGCTAATGGCCAGTATTTAATAGAAGTTAGCGATGGCGGAACCGGGCATGTGGCTTCCTTATTTTTCAGTGCCTACCGATACGGCTCTGTGCCAGGAGGCGACCTCAATGAAGGAAATCTGGCTTTAAAAGCTGACAAGGAGGTTTATGCACCTGGCGAAACTGCTAAAATCAATTTCCCTAATCCACAACAAGGGCGCATTTTATTAACAGTGGAAAGAGGTAATGAAATGCTAAGCTATAAATGGATTACACCTTCTGATAAAAATGGAAATGAAATGACTATTGAGGTTCCAGTTGGAAGAGATATGACACCGAATGTATATGCAACGGTTTCAGTGATTCAGCCGCATGATCAAACAGTTAATGATAGACCGATCCGTACTTTTGGCATTATTCCAATTAAAGTGGTGGATCCTGGCACTAAAAAACAATTTGAAATTAAGGCCTCTAAAAATTTAGTGCCCAATAAACCGTTTGAAATAGAAATAAATACGATTGACCAAAAGCCAACTCAATTTAGCATTGCCGTGGTTGATGAAGGCTTATTGAGTCTTACGCAATTTAAAACTCCACAACCATGGGATGAATTTTTCAAAAAAGTAGGTCTGTTTGTAGAAACTTATGATTTATACGGGCATATTATCAGTGCCAACAAAGGTGATGTGTTCCAAACCTTTTCCATTGGTGGTGATGAAGCAATGAGCTACCGGGAATCGCAAATTGATCCGGTTGATGGCAGCAAGCGCTTTAAACCGGTCAGCATGTTCAAAGGCCCGCTTATGACAGATTCACGAGGCAGGGCTACAGTGAAATTTGACATGCCTAATTACAATGGAGCTGTGCGGGTGATGGTAGTAGGTGCCAGCGGAAATAGTTATGGCAGCGCTGACAAAACAATCCCTGTAAAATCTGATATTATTGTGCAACCAACTATCCCAAGGCTTTTAAATCCTGGCGATGAGTTTACATTGCCAGTTTCACTTTTCAAAATTAACCCTGATGTGAAAAATGCTCAGTTTAAGCTCGCTGTGGAAGGTCCATTAGAAATAGTTGGAAATGCACAGACCAGCGTTGACTTCAGTAGTAAAGATGAAGCTGATATTAGCTTTAAAGTGAGGGTAAAAGAAGCCATAGGTCAGGCAAAAATTGTTTTAACAGGTACTGCCGGCAGCATTAAAATCAATAATGAAACGGACATTAAAGTAGTGCCCACTTCTACCAGAATTTATCAGAAAAAGACAGAAAAGCTAACGAAAGGCAGCACTGTGAGTATGAATGTTCCTGCGTTAGGTCTTGATGGAACTAATAATGCCACTCTGGATTTAAATATTTTCCCAAATATGGATTTTGACCATCGCTTAAAATGGTTAATTCGTTATCCCTACGGCTGTATTGAGCAAACTACCTCAGCAGTTTTCCCTCAATTAATGCTCAAAGAAATGGGATATTTCAAAAAGGACGAGTACGCAGATATTGATAAAAACATCAATGACGGCATTAACAGATTACAGCAATTCATACTGGGAAGTGGTGCCTTCTCTTACTGGCCAGGGTATCAAACTCCTTCAGAGTGGGGCTCAAACTACGCTACCCATTTTCTGGTTGAAGCTAAAAAAGCGGGCTATACTGTTCCTGATTACTTGTACGACAATGCTATTAAATATCATACTGCCGAAGCCAGGAATCACAATGGTAAGTTAACCACCCGAGTGAATAGAGCCTTCATATTAGCATTAGCTAATAAAGCCTCTATTGGTGAAATGAACTTGTTAATGGAAAACGAATTAGGCATGATGAGCAATGCTGAAAAATGGATGTTAGCAGCAGCCTACCATTTAGCCGGGGTTGAAAATGTGAAAAACACAATTCTTAGCAGTGCAGGAACCGAGACGCAAGAATACAGTCCTTTTTCTTATAATTTCGGTTCAAAGCACAGAGATAATGCAATTATTTTATATGCTGCTGTTTTAATGGAGGACATGGAAACTGCTGAACTCATGGCTAAATCTGTGGCGGCCACGCTCTCTGGCACTGCCTATTTGAGCACGCAAAGTTCAGGTTATATGCTACTTGCATTGGGTAAATATTTTGATAAGGCAGGCATCTCTATGAAAGATGGTCAGGTGATTTCTGGAAAGATTCGGTTAGCTAACGGAGAAACCATTGATTTCAATGAAAAAGGTAGATTTACTATGGCCTTGAAAGATAACTTCAACAAGAATATCAGCATTGAATTAACTGATGCATCCAACGTTGACCAGATTTATGCCACTGTATCCTATAACGGTGTACCATTGAAGGATCGGAGCACTAACATAAACAAAAATTTGGATTTGGAAGTAAAGTGGTATGACAGTGAAGGGGGAGTTATCAATCCGCAAACATTAAAACAAGGAGACACTTTCTACGGGAGGTTTAGCGTGAAAAATACCAGTCCTATTATTATGGTAAGTGAAATAGCTTTGGTGCAAATTTTCCCTTCCGGATGGCAGATTGAAAATACACGCTTAAATAATGAGTTGAACCCAGACTGGACCAATAGCTGGAATCTGAACAAGGAAGAATATCTGGATTTAAGAGATGACCGAGCTATGTGGTTCTTTAGTTTGAGTGGTAAAGAAGCTAAAGACTTCATTATTAAACTGAACTGCGTAACAGCAGGAGAATTCTGGTTACCAGGCACTTTAACAGAAGCGATGTACAATAACGATTACAAAGCTACTACAGAAGGTAAGAAAGTAGTGGTAAATGCTTTTAAATAAGTACGTAGTAGAACTTTTCCAAAGTTGAATCAAACTTTGGAAAAGTTCATTATAAATTTATTTCTAACATTATTTCAAAAATTAACACCAAGGCAAAAAACAAGTTGTCAGTACTAATTTTTTGCTAAACTAGCCCCGAGGGGGTCGACCCCGTTAATTATCAGGGTCACCTAGGGCTTAGCACTTATATCTGATAAATCAATAGCTCAAAGTATTCAGTGATGAAAGTGATAGGTTCGATTTAGGATTATTGAAATTGAGTGAAAAGTCAGCCTTAACTAACAAAACTAGTTATGCTTGCTCAAAGAGAGCGGGCTGGTCGGCAAAAATGCGGGGAGCGGGCTGGATTTAGCGTGGAAGCATCTTTTTGTCTTGATGTTTTGTTTCTTTTGGATCAAGCCAAAAGAAAAGAAGTAAAATTTTTGGATTGAATAATTTGCAGGTTAAACTAGATTAAAAATTGCCACTGGTTTACTTCAGTTTGTCTGGAAGGGCGATAATTAATGAATAATAGAATCATGAATCGGAATAGAGGCAACAAACTAAAAAAATGGCAATGGGCAGTAATCATTTTACTGTCCTTTGTCATTATATTTCTCGCCATCCCACCAAAATCCCCACTGTTCCCTTCTGATTACAGCACTGTAATTGAAGACGAGAATGGGCAGCTTCTGCATGTATATCTCAATGAAAAAGAACAATGGCATTTTCCTCCAGGGGGAGATACGATTCCTGGTAAATTACAAACGGCTGTACTCAATTTTGAGGATGAGCGTTTTCACAGACACATCGGAATTGACTTTAAGGCAATAGCCCGAGCTGCCTATTCTAATTTGGGTGCTGGGGAAATTACAAGTGGTGCCAGTACAATTACGATGCAGGTAGCTCGTATGCGAAATCCTAAAGAACGAACCTACCTCAACAAGGTGTTTGAGATGATAGATGCAATCAAAATAGATTTGCATTACACCAAAGAGGAAATATTAAATATTTACCTTAGTCAGGCTCCTTATGGCGGAAATGTGGTAGGATATCATACCGCTTCATATAAATTTTTTGGTAAAAAACCGCAGCAACTCACCTGGGGAGAGGCCGCAACCTTGGCTGTTTTACCCAACGCCCCCGGTTTAATCTATCCTAATAAAACGGATAGTAGATTACTGAACAAGCGAAATTCACTACTTAAGAAGCTTTATGAACAGAGCATCATTCCGCAGCAAACTTATGAACTGGCAAGCATAGAACCTGTACCCGATCACTTTATCTCTTTCGATTCTGAAGCACCCCATCTGGCACGCTGGTTGAAGCAAAATAATGCTGAGAAGCAATTGATTCAGACGACTGTCAGCAAGAAACTACAACGTAGCGCGAATCAGATCGCACAAAAACATCGAAAAATTCTACTCCCATATGGAATTCACAATCTATCCATCTTAATAGCTGACACTAAAACTGGCGAAATAAAAGCCTATGTAGGTTCATCAGATTTCTTTGATTTTGAGCATGGTGGGCAAGTGGATGGGATACAAGCGGCAAGATCCAGCGGCTCTATTTTAAAGCCTTTCTTATATGCCTTGAGTATAGATGAGGGGTTAATATTACCTCAGACACTTATCAGAGATTTGCCGACTTATTTTGAAGGTTTTGCTCCTAATAATGCGAATGAAAAGTTTATGGGAGTAGCCACCGCTAAAGAAGCATTGGTTAGCTCTCTCAATATTCCAGCGGTGCGGCTTCTCAACAGCTATGGTGTATTTCAATTTTATTCAGTTTTAAAAAAAGGAGGAGTCAGCACCTTGTTCAGAAGTGCTGATGATTACGGATTGCCCTTAATTCTGGGTGGAGCAGAAGTAAGTATGTGGGATATGGTAGCTCTTTACCGGGCGTTGGCCAATGAAGGCGAAGTAGAGCCCAATCAAATTCTGCAAAAAGATACATTGTCGCAGGGTCAGCCCATCTTTAGTTCCGGAGCCTCCTTTTTAACACTTGAAATGTTGAAGGAATTACTGAGGCCGGGAAGTGAGTACTATTGGCGAAAATTCAATAATAAACAGGAAATCGCCTGGAAGACCGGCACCAGTTTCGGGCATAAAGATGCATGGGCAGTGGGAGTTAATCCCCAATATACCATTGGCGTTTGGGTAGGCAACTTCAACGGGGAAACTAATAAAAATTTAAGTGGAGCCTCCTCAGCCGGACCGATCTTATTTGATTTATTACAAACTTTACCATCAGATACCAAGCAACAATGGTTCACTAAAAACGATATGGATTTCAGCCAAAAGCGCATTTGTAGCTTATCAGGTTTTAGCGCAACATCCGCTTGTTCAGAGGTAGATACTGTGGATGCGCCCTATTTCATGAAGCCACTGAAAACCTGCGATTACCATCAAACAAAACATTTTTCTAACTCTGGTGATTACCAAACTTGTTCCCATTGCTGGGGCAATTTAGGGGCAGTTAAAAAAAGTGTAACCACCTATTCGCCTGATATTGCTTATTATTTGAGAGAAAATGGACAGTATATTGAACGCATTCCCACCCATTATCCTAATTGCCCTCAGTACAAAAGTGAGCAGTCTATCCAAATTATATATCCAAATTTAGAAGCCAAACTCTTTTTACCCCGCGATTACGATGGGGAAATTCAACAAGTATTGTGCAAAGTGGGCAATACCCAATCTGTAGATCAAGTGTATTGGTATTTAGATGATGATTTTTTAGGCAGCACTGAAGGAGACCATAAAATGGCCGTGCAATTTAAACCTGGTAACAATACCTTAAAAGTAGTAGATGAAAATGGCGGAGAAGATAGCCGGGAGGTGTTTGCACAGTTGAGGGAGTAATTGAGGACACTTCATATTTGACAGCTCGCCTATTAGCTTGCGAAAAGCCAAATAAGCTATATCCGGTCTGACCTGCGGTACTGACCTAAGCAGTAACTAAGGCCGGTACCGCAGGTCAGACCGGCCAATTCAAACTTGCAATACGATTTATAAAACAATTCATTTCCACACAATCTTTCAAGTCCATAATAATACTTCGTTCGATGCCCTATTACACTCTTATTTTTAATGATAGAAGCAAGCAGATATTAGAAGCTGAAACCAAAGACGCTATGATTGCGAACTTCTGTATGGAAGAGTGCACACAGTTTCAGGATAAAGTGAAGTAAATCCATTGGACAACAGGCACTAACCATTGCATGGAAAATATCTATACGGGAGATGTAAAAAGAATCATCAGCTCTGCGGATGTTAACCCAGCCGAATGGAGAAATGAGGCAGAAAATCTCTAAATTCTATTTCCCCTCCACATAGTCCTGTAAATAGCTATACCTTTCAGTTAATTTACCATTTTCAGCAATAGTGGCATTTTTAATAACGCCCTCTGGATCATTATTGAGCAGATGTGGCAATACCCTATCGATCATTTGCCGGCCAAAGCTTTCTGAAGCATCTCTAGGTAATTCACAGGGCAGATTATCTACTGCCATTACCGTTAAGTTGCTTTCCACACTAAATGCAGGCTCCATTTTATCAGAATCAGGATTGTAATCATACACTGGATCATCAATTGTTGCCGGCTTTTTAGTGCTGGGAATAGAGCCCTCAATATCGCAGGTTATATCACCAATAATCTTAATCTTAAAGTTAGACAGCACAGCATCTTCTCTTTTAAACAAGACGGGAGCACGGGGATCCCAAAAAGCACACGCTATCAACATATCTGCTACTTTAGCATATTTAAGGAAATCTGCCTGGTAGGCTCCTGGATTTTTATGAAACTCTTCCCTTTTAAAGCCTCCTCCTTCTTTGCGTTCGTGGTAATCGTGACTATTCAGCTGGGTAAAAACAGGTCGATCGAATCTTTCATTCAAGAACTCGTAGGGCGTCACCTTTAACACGTTTAACCCATACATCACCTCAATAGCGCCTTTGGCCACTCTCCCTCCACCGGTAATTGCGATTTTTATAGCCGGAAGCTTCACTTTCCTGTATTCTGATTGCATATCGGCGAGGTCGTAGCAATCCCTTGCCCTACGAAGGTTAAACATATTGTATCGCTTACCAAAAGTCCAAATGGTATTGTATGCGCCCACTATGCCAGCAAAGCGCCCAAAAGCTACAATACGCTGTTGAGTTTTGGGATCTAAAAGGCACTCATAATCTACCAGTTTAATATTTTTATCTAAAATTGCTCTTAATAAATCCCTGTTATAAGGCTGCTCTTTAATGGTGTGGGAGAAAAAGAAATAGGTTTTGTTGGGTATTAATTTATCAATAGGCACCTCTTTCACACCCAGTAAAATATCGCTGGAGTCTACCTCCTCTACCATTTTTAGGCCGTTATGAACAAATTCTTCTGTTTTAAAGACTCTGACCGTGCTGTTTTGAATCTTCATCGACACATCAAAAGAAGCTGCTACTTCTTTGGCTTGAGCAGGGTTCAGCGGGCTTCTTCTATCCACTGGGACTTTATCTTCTCGAATAATAGCAATTTGAGTCATGGTAATGAGATTAAAAAGTGTTTCTTCAAAGGTATTAGTTTCTAAAGTAAATTAATCGTTTTCAAACTCTTTCAACGTATTTTCTAATTTTTCGATATGGACGCCATATAATTTCTCCGCCCATTTAATCGTGATATAGTAAATGACCGCAGCAGCAACAAGATAACTACCTATGGTAATCATCAGATATGTAGGCCTCATGTCCAATGAGATTAACTTTAAAAATAATCCGTTCTGTGATTTTCCAATACCTAGTAACAAGGTGATCATTGATACAGGTAATATCAGGCTACCTGAAATTACAGCTGTCTTATAAACCTCCATAGTAATTTTTAAATCGTGGATAAATGCCACTACCG
Organism: uncultured Cytophagales bacterium; assembly: GCA_963803685.1. Lineage (GTDB taxonomy): Bacteria > Bacteroidota > Bacteroidia > Cytophagales > Cyclobacteriaceae > Marivirga. Next base: position 1,983,356 of record CAWDNW010000001.1, on the reverse strand, counting down.
TATCTTTGCTATTCCCAAGTAAATTACTGGTCCTGTTTAAAAACCACGTCATTTTAGCCAGGTAGAGCAACGTAATAAGGCTAGTGATTAATTGTAGAATATAGTATACCCCTTTGGGCAATTGATCCATCGGTAAAAGTGACGGAGCCGCAAAAAACAAACCGATAATAAGTACTTGCGTAATAATTTCTCCTTTCATACTTTTCCTAACTGCCTGAATGGGTATTTTACTGTCTTCCAGCTGCTTAATATTGGTGGGCAAAGGCATATCATCCATTTTATCCGCATCCATTTTTCTTTTTATATCGTCAAAGTCCATAACCTTGTGTTTTTATAATTTCTTGTAATTTCTCTTTAGTTCTATTAATTTTCACTCTTACATTCCCTTCAGACAAGCCGAGGTTCCTTGAAATCTCCTTGCCTGAGAAACCTTCTACCACTTGTAGTATGATGGCCTTTTCAATTTTATTAAGCTTTTTCACCGCTTCATAGAAATGCACTAATTGCTGATCCTTATGATCGTCATAGTGCTCATAAGGAATACTGTCTTTATCCAAAAGGGAATCCTGCTTTGGCTTTTTCTTCTCTTGTTTAAAGAAAACTATTGCCGTATTTAAAGCTACCCTGTACATCCAGGAGGACAATTCACTTTCACCTTTGAAACTATGTATTGATTTCCATAATTGCAGAATAATTTCCTGAAATAAGTCTTGCTGATCTTCAAGGGTATCAAAGTACATCCTCGACACTTTGTAGAGGATGCCTTTGTGTTGTTTGATGGCTGCTAAAAATGCTTCTTCTGTGATCTGCATTAATAAACTTCTAATTAAAAACCGGAATCACAGTATAGCCTTTTTCTCTCAATAAATGAATGATTCCGTAGCTATCGGTGAGGTGTGCTGCCCCTACCGCGAACAAATTACTTCTCTCTTCCATCATTTCAGGCATTTGTTCAACCCAGTTTTTATTTCTATCCGTTTGCATTAACCTTACTGCGTTTTCATCCATATACTCAGGTTTGCTGATCAAGGAAACCGTTTTGTCAAGTTCTTCCTTATTGTAAGCGATAATAGCATTACTGAAGTCCTTTTTATATTCTTCGAAAAGCATTATTTGCTGATATGCAAAGTCAGTGGGATAAGCTTGTTCTACTATAGCAAACTGCTCGGCTACTGTTTCCAAACTATATAGTGGGAGCTGTTCGGTTTTAGCTATTTGCATGAGTTCTGCCTCAAAAGATTTTATCTCCGTACAAGGTAACATTTTTGATATCATTAGCATATTGAGCATGGATAACCCATAAGAATCCAGCGTAGCTAATGGGGCACCTACTACCCGCTGCACCAGTGTATCAAGTTGCTCAAATTGAACTTCACTTAACTCCTCGGAAATTTTCTGCGTGGCCATCATTGCAGTTTGCATAGCCTGCATTTCTGTAGGGTCGGACAAATCAAGTTCTAATACTAAGGCATCCACCTCAGCAATTGTTTTGGCTACTTTCTTTGGCATTTCAAAATCATCTGCGCACATCATATGAAGCGTCCCAAAAATGAAGGAGGGTTTCTCCATCGAAGAGTGTTCCACTTTCCATAAAAGTGAGTTTTCGAGCTGAACAGTGTTTTGTGCCTTGGCTAAATACCCAGCCATAGCAAAAAGTAATAGAGTAAAAATGGTTTTAAAATTTTTCATATTTCTGTTTTTTTAAAGTTTCAGAGAGTAGGTAACAGAAACATAAAAAATGTTACAAAATAAAATTAAATAAAATGATAAGATGCTCTTTTCGTACTTAGAGGATTTTTTTTACCTCGAAGAAAAATTAATTTCTTGATGATAAGGTAGGAAAAGGATATATTAGTCAGATTGCTTCTGGTTTGATTCAAAGAAATACCTCGTAGTAGATGGTAGGTTATAGTTTCTAAGAACACATGCAGGTGTTGGTCAAATGAATGTTGTCTTATAATTATCTAGTGCGCAAAATCTTCTCCATTTTCCGCCCTTTAGCCAATTCATCTACTAACTTGTCGAGGTATCTCACTTTTTGAGTCAGGGTATTTTCGATTTCTTCTATTCTGTAACCACAGATCATCCCTGTTATCAGAGGGGCATTTGGATTTAGTTGCGCCTTATTGAAAAACTCCTCAAAAGAGACCTTTTCTTCAATTAAATGACTCTGTTGTCGTTCATCAAAGCCGGTTAGCCATTCGATCACTTGATGCAATTCGGATTTTGATCTGCCTTTCTTTTCAATTTTAGTGACATAGTGAGGATAAACTGAGCTGAAGGTCATTTTAGCCATACGTTCATTGTGTTGCGGAGTAGTATTCATAACTATACTTTTTTTGTCTATTCATTAACTTATTTCAACCTTTCTAATCGACTCTTCCTTTTAACAATGTTTTTGTAATCCCACTGAATTTCTTTCGATTTACTAAGCCAGCGTTTTAGCTCTTCTTTATCAATTTCTTCATTTGCACTATAAAAAATGGAAGCGTCTTTAAATTTTTTACCTTTCACGTTTAATTTTTCCTCTTCAAAATCAGCCCCACTCCAGAACATCAATCGTATTCCAGCTTTTTGCTTGCTATAGCCAACTATCGGGTTGTCTTCTAAAAACCAAACCGGATGAGCATGCCAAATTTTGCTCTCTGCTTCCGTCATTTCAGCATCAATCGTGCTTGCCAATACTTCACAAATTTGTTGATCAGAGGCTGTTTGTTTTTCATTATAGGCTTGGATTTCAAGTTTCATAGTGGTTCTTAAATTTAAAAATAATTAGTTTACTTCTACCACGAATTGATTAACAGCTATATAAGATCGATTTTGTCATCATTTTTGTTTTCCTGCTGCACGGAACAAAAATGCCGCCAAAATCGGGTAAACCTCGGTTTATTAGTCCTAGGGCTATGTGCCCTAGGTTTAATGATATCGCCCGCTTTGGGGTCGTCTGTAAATAACTTTGAAGATACATTCTATTTTGCACTTTGATCTTTATCCTTAAAATTCCCGCAAAATCGGTCGTTTACACCATCTTTTCAATATTATTAAGCAGCTTGATGCCACTTTTTCTCATTAGTTCGCTGGCATTGAAATCCGTACAGATTCCCTCATCCAAATTATAGGTGAAAAGTAACTCGCCTTTGCTTATTTTACTATTAAAGCTATAGTTGGAGACTATCATATGATTTCCTGCCAATCTGGCTAACTCCAAATCATGCGTTGAAATAAGGCCGAAAGCATTCAGTTCACTAAGCTGTTTTATTAGCGAAACGCCACCTCTATACCTATCTTCTGAATTAGTGCCTTTGAACATTTCATCTAGCATAAAAAATATAGGTTCTCCACTCTTAATCAGTTTTAATAATTCTTCCACTTTTATCAACTCCGCATAAAAAGAAGAAACACCTTCCTCCAGATTATCTTGTGTGCGCATACTGGTAAACATTTCTAGTTGCGAAACTTCTGCTAATTTTGCACAGCATGGTGCTCCCATTTGTGCTAAAACGAGGTTCACTCCTACAGTCCTTAAGAAAGTGCTTTTGCCAGCCATATTTGAACCTGTAATCATGGCTATCTGTCCTTTACCTTCTAATATGAAATCATTACAAATCCTGGCTTTCTTTTTAATGAGAGGATGACCCACCTTTTCGAAACGAAGATTGTACGGGGCCTCTGTAATTTCAGGGAAAGTAAAAGCCGGATTGGAAAAGGCCAAACCAGCTAAACTACTCAATACCTCAAACTCACTGATGGCATCTACCCACAAGTTAATGTGTTCTCTGTTTTTATGCTTCCACTTCTCAGTTTGCAGAATGTAAAAAATATCCAGAAGCCAGAAACCATTAAAAAGAAGATAAAACTTATTACTCTCGCTCTTTTTAGTGCCTCTCAGTTGAAAAGCCTCTAAAATATTCTTTAATTTTCTAATTTCTTTGGTGGCAGAGGAGTCATTTGTACTCAAGTCCGATTGAAGTTTTACCAGTTTTTCAGATTTAAATTGACTGGATATAATTGATTGCGCCAATTGTTCATAGCCTCCTAACACCCGAACATTTTCGTAGGTATCGTCAATGATTTCTTCGGCGACAGGCGAAACTTTTCTTAAAAGAAAAACATTGACAAAAGCCACAGCCAGAAAAGGCAATAAATATAAATTGAAGCCGTCAGCAAAGGAATTGATAACAAACAGGGTGCCAAAAAGGGAAAATAATACTGCCAAAAGGATGCTTCCTATTAGATATTTTCTTTGATTGGATAGGAGATATTCCTTTTTCTTAATCCAATTCAGAAGCTGCTGATGTGCAGCTTCCGTATTCATAAATGATAAACCAGCAGCTTGAAATTCCTGCCTCCACTTTAATTGAGGCTGCAATTCTTTAATGGCTTGCTGCCTTTTCAGAATGATATTTTGCGGGGCTGCTTCGGAAAGCCAATTGGCAAGCATCAGGCTACCTGATTCAGTAGTAGTTCTGTTGAGTAATTGAAACAAAGAGTGAGTTCCGAAAACATCTAAGTCAGCCAGATAAGGATGATCCAGTCGAATGTGACTTTGACCATCAGGAAACTCTGAAAGCTTATTCTCCAATCTGAGTAACTCCTGCTGGTTGATTTGGATCAAAAAATAGCACCTTCTTTTTCGTTTATTTAATTTATTATAGTTGAATAACAAGAGTGCAAATCCGGAGATACCGATTGGAGCCATTATCCATAGAGCCATCAGCATTCTTTCATTGGCAAAATAAATTATAACCATCAGGGAAAGGATAAAAACCACTGCTCTGGATATAGAAAGGATTTGTAATCTCCTCTCTAACTCCGGAATTGTCGATTGATATTTTTCAATATTGTGATAGTAGATCTTCAATCTAATACGCCATTAAAAGTTCAAATATTAAAGATGAAGATAGGGAAAATTAAAGACACCAAGGCTTACTTCATTTTTATGTCTATCTTTTTATTAACAAAATGCTCCTGAAGATTAACAATTACATCGTAACTTTGATCATACTATCTGTATACGTGTTTATCCCTGAAAAATGACGCCACCATTTTTTTTTCATGTACGTATCCTTCATTCATATGTCAGTTTATTTTTTCTTTGAAATAGCTGCATTTTCATGTACTCTAAATTTCACTATTTTTTCAATTAAATCATATGGAATGGGTTTATCTAGACCGAATTGTACAGAACCTTTCCCTTGTTTGTAGTTAGCTAATTCATTTGAAAACTTAGCATGACCAGATGGTATTGCATAAAACCCTATATGATTTTTATATCCACCAAAATACAATAATGGTTTCCCGTCTGTTTTATAGGCAGGCATACCGTATGATATCATTTCTGAGGCGTTTGGAGCGTTTTCAATAATGATAGCTCTGATTTGATTCAACTTCTCCTGAACATTCAACGGAAATTTGGAAATATAGTGTTCAATTTCATTCATTAGCAGAGATTCTGAAAAGATTCTTACTTTTTAACATTCTATGAAACTAGCAATTTTGCTGAGTCATAATAGTCCACAATTCTTATTGCTTCCAATTTTGTAGTCGATCCAGATACAGATAGCTTTCTACAAATTTTCTATGCTCCGTAGTTGTCATTATTTCAACCAATTCCAATGCCGAAATATAGCTGGCCAAATTACCATTGGAGGATAAGAATTTCCCATCCCGTACAAATGTCACCTCACTGTCATCTTGCACCTTTAAGTTTGGATAATCAATTTGCAACTGTTCACCACCACCAATCCAGGTAACAATTTTGTGCCCGTCTGCAATTCCTGACTTCCCTATTAGTTGGGCTCCAGCACAGTTGCTCACGGTAAATTCTGTTTCCTTATTTTTCTCTTTTATAAAATTCACAATTTTATCGTTATGAACCTGAGCATACATATCATAAGCACTCGGGACAAATAAGGCAGTTAACTTCGGGCAATTTTCAAAAGTATAATCGGGAAGAAAATGCATTCCTTCTTCTGTGGTAATTGGGTTTTCAGTTTCAGCAATTGCAATCACATTGAATAACTGTTTTCCGTCCACAGAAGGTTTTGCGAATATGTCAGAGGTTGCAATTACCTCACTTTGTAAAACCCCATTATACATCATCAGTCCGATTGTCGGTAATTCCGGGTTGAATTCCTTAAGATGTTTAGTCAGGGTATCACTTTTCTGATCTATTTGAGTTGATTCCGTATTCTCCCCTTGAGTTTTTGCTTTATCGGTGTTACAACCAGACAGAAATGCTGCGAAAATGATTATTAGGGCGCCAAATGTCTTCATGTTTTGATTCTTTTACTTTCTATTTTTTTAGAACACCTTTCTCAACACTCTCATCAATAAGGTTTTCGGCATATTCCCATAATTCTTCGGAGCCATTTTTTATTACTTTTTTCTTATCGTAAACCGTCTGGTACTTAACTCCATATTCTTTCCATGTCCCACCATCGTTTGAAGTATTCTGAAGCAATGGTTCAAGCCTATCCATGGATCTGGCAAATTTTGCCTCGTCAGTTATTCCCTCTTCAAATTCAGTCCAAATATTGATCAACTCATTTGCCTGCTCTTCGGGTAAAATACCAAAAATTCGTTTGGCAGATTTCAGCTCTTCCTCAGTATTCTCAAGATTTTTGTTTTGGTCGTAAATAAATGTGTCCCCCGCGTCTATCTCAACAATATCATGAATTAACACCATTTTTAAAACCTTTACTAAGTCAATCTTTTCATTTGCATAATCACTTAAAACAATCGCCATCATCGCTAAATGCCAACTATGCTCAGCATCATTCTCATTTCGGTCGCTATTAAATAATTTAGTCCGTCTTTGAATATACTTGATCTTGTCTATTTCCTTTATAAAATCAATTTGCTTTAATAAATTTCCGGCTATCATTTTACAGTTAGTTTTATACAAGAGAATCGATAGAATGAATTACCTATTGGCGAAAACACAGCTCGAATATTTATTTAAACAAAGCTTTCAATGTTTAATTCAAGAATTTAAACATCCTTCAATCTCCAGAATTTAATTAGTAAGCTTTCACCATGCTCTTGCTACAGGTAATGACCAAATTTACATGGTTTAGCACCTAAATGCCAATTACTTTTAATAATTTTTCCGTTGCTATTACAGCTAGCCTTCCCTCCCAAATTTTCTTAAATTATAAGTAAATGTAAGCATATAGTACTGTTGCAATATATTGGTTTGCGTGTCTTCCACATAGGCGTCCGTTATATTGCGGCTTATACTGGTATTTTGATTCATCAGGTCAAAAACGGAAAGTTTTAGCTGCCCTCTATCCTCCTTCAAAAAGTTGACGCCTAAACCCATATTCCACAACAAAATGGATTCATCCAGCCCTTCACCTAAACCAAAGTATTGCTGGTAACTGACACTATTTTCCCAAAACAGATTTTTAGTAAAACTGTAGTAAGTGGTTAAATCAGCAGTTTGTACATAATAATTATTCTCTAATTCAGGACTAATCCTATTGGTAGAAAAAGTGTAGCTTCCTTTGGTACCAACTGTGAAATCTACCCGGTCATTAATGTTGCTGCTCAAAACAAGTCCCTGGCTTAAAGTGGTGTTTTCTGTGAGGTTATTTACTGCATTGACCAGCCCCGGAGTTTGAGAATAATTCGCTGCTGTTGTAAGGTTCAAGTTTGACTTCAAAAAAGGCAAATAGCTCCCGTATGTCAGGAATGCTCTTGCGTTATAACTGTTGTTGAAATTGGTAACACTTGAAAGCTGTCCGCCCCTTTCCAGCACCACATCATTGTTTATCAGCGTATCAGCACTTGCTATAAATGTGCTAATCCCAATATAATCATTAGAGATACCTGCATACAGAAATGCCATAAAAGTTTTGGATTTATCTGCATTAATATGTGAATAGCGGGTGATCAAACTATGATCTGTCTGTTGCTCTAACGCATTATTACCTATACTTAAAGAAAGCGGGTTGGTATTCACCAGTACTTCCTGTAATTGGCTACCACTTGGCTGTCTTGTTCTGGCCCTGTAAATAAAACGAAGGCTGGATTCCGGGTTGATGGTATAAGTTACCCTTGCATTAGGCAGCAGGTTATTAAATGATTTATCCAAATTATTAAGCTCAGGAAATAAAGTTTGAGTGCTCAACGCTGCATATTGATAGTCCAATCCAAAGCTGGCATTCCACTTTTCATTTCTTACTCTATAGCTTATACCTGCTTTCTGGGTCTGATAATCAGTTTCAGTAATATTGCTCAAGGCAGAATCAATTTGATTTATCTCCGGAGAGAGCATTTCATAAGTAGCCCTGTCCGCATCTTCTGATTGGTTACCCAGCTGATAAGAGAGTTGGAGCATTCCATTTTTAGAAATTCTTTCAGTAAAGCTCACGTTGGCAGAATAGTTAAAACCCAGATTGTTTTGCACTGCAAATTGGTTCAGGGTATCTGCTTCACTTTCCTGTTGTGAGCGAGTGACGGCTACCAATTGATTGGTAGCATCGGTCCCTGACCATCCTGTATTTAAACCAATAGACATTGTTCTGCCAGGTTTATTAAGTCTAAGCCGATAAGTAAGGTCATTGGAGACATTATAACTGGAAATATCGGTTTCAGATTCATTTAGGGTACTGCTGAGCATTTCTCCCTCCAGGGTATTTTCCCCGAAAACTGTAGCAGATTGTTGATTATTTTGGAAGCTGATAGCAGGCCTGATGGTGATTGACTGCCGATCATTTATCGTATAATTTGCTCTTAAATTAATGCGGTGATTATAATCCTCTGTTGTTGATTTATTAGTTTCATTATAAAACTGATTGGCCAATCCTTCCACAAAAAACTCTTGTTCCGTCAAAGTTGAAGCATTATTTGCCGTATTGTTAAAAAAGTAGCTGCCTGTCAGATCAAGTTTATTCCATTTATCTGAAAAATTGAGCCCAAAACTATTGGTTTGGATAATTCCCTGCTGCTGACCCACTAAAAAATCATTAGCACTGAAGGATCCTCCTCCCCCATTTCCACCTCCTCGTCTGCCTCCCCCTGCACCACCTCTGCCACCTCTGCCACCACCGCGGGATGCACTGGCTGTCATTCCCGATAAATCCTGAGAAGCAAAATTCTGGATATTCACATTATTACTCAACCCTATTAAAGAGATACGCTGATCTCCGTTGAAAAAGTTGAGATTTCCTCCTGCAATGTATTTTTCATCATAGCCCAAACCTCCATATACTTTCCCAAACTGACTGTTTTTAGTTTTGCTGTTGGTGATGATGTTCAGTGTTTTTTTGGTGTTCCCATCATCAAATCCGGTAAATTGAGCTTGCTCACTTACTTGATCGAAAATTTCAATTCTTTCAATCACTTCCGCTGGTAAGCTCTTTAAAGCCAGAGTAGCATCATTCCCAAAAAACAATTTACCATCTACCAAAACCTGCTGCACTTCTTCACCTTGTGCTGTAACAGTGCCGTTAGCGATTTCCATCCCTGGCATCTTCTTCAACAATCCTTCCGCATCGGCATCGGGCCTGGTTTTATAAGCCCTTGCATTAAAAGAGGTGGTATCTCCCCTCTGCTCAGCTGTAGGAATTTTTCCTTTTGCCACTACTTCTCTTAAAAGTTGCACATCTGCTTTAAGTAAAATAGCGCCCAAATCCTGATCGTTCTTAAGCACTATTTCCTGCTTATAAATGACATAAGATACTGAGCGCACCTCCATTTGGTAAGTTTTTGCAGGTAATTTCAGTTTAAAATTTCCATCTACATCGCTTACAACTCCAAGTGGCTCATTTTCAGGATTGGCTATGTCCTGGAAGGTGACTAATGCTCCAATTATAGGCTCTTTATTGGAATCATCCAACAGTTTTCCGGAGATGGTAAAAGCTGGGGCTACTGACTGTGCTTCAGCAGATACATTGACTGCCATCTGAAGAGAGAAGGAAAGAGAAATAGAGAGGTAAAAGAGATAATATTTTTTCATATTGTGTTTTTTGATGAATTTTAAATGGTTTTTCAGAACTGTCCCTCTTTGTAAAGAGGGGCTGATTTATTGTTTAAACTAGCCTGATGATTTTCAATCTTTTGTCGTTTATAAAGCAAGATGTCCGTAACCGTCTTTGATGCTAAAAAAGGTCTCGCTGAGTCGCAATGGCGCAAAGTTTTCGCACGCTAAGGCGAGGGCATTGCTATGCATTGAGAAACAAAAAAGCAGATGCCACTTTTGTGCTTCTGCTTTTTCAAATCAGGTTACTCTTTTTGATCAGATTTTGATCGATGTTTCCCTCCACGCTTACCTTTTTTCTCATGCATTCTATCATCTCGTTTCGCCATCATCTCATCAAACTTTATTTGTTGCTCTTCAGATAGAAGGGATTTGATCTCCTCTTTCTCAGCTTTTTTGATATTTCCAGCCTCTTCTTTTATGGCTTCCCTTTCTTTATTAGCTTCCGTTCTCAACACTTTCATTTCTGACTGACTGTTTTTCATTACAGTTTCTATAGAAGCGTACTGCTCATCTGTAAGATCAAGCATTACCTTTAAATGGGAAAGTTGCTTTTCCATTCTTTCTTCAGGGTTTCCACCTCTACCTTGTGCAAATACATTCACTGATGCTACCATCAGAAAACTTCCGAGTACTATTGCTAACTTTTTCATTTGTTTAAATTTTATGTTCGACATGTTCAAATATACTCTTTGGCCTTCTCGCTGTTCAATTTATTCAACCAAGCTGTCTATAAAATCAACCAATAGAGTGAAAGGCACTATTTTACTGCCACTATTGTCTGAAATGTTGGTTGTTGAAAGCAAAGCCAGTTTCATTGAAAGAAATCACCCTTTTATTGATAAAATTTAGACGATGGCGCTTTAAGCACTATTTTAGCAGCATGAAGGAGGATAAACTCAGGAATGCTTTAAAAGTGATGGGGCACTTGCTATTTTGGGTAGCCTACATTGCCTTAAACTACTATTTGCTGGAAGGTCGTTACAATAGCAAGCTTGCTTTTAATCGTGCTTTATTGCTGGCATTCGTGCAGGTGCCCATGGTATATATTAATATTGGCGTTCTGATCCCTCACCTGTTTGCAAAAAAACGCTATCTACTCTTTATCCTTTTTCAGATTTTGCTTCTGATTGCTTCTGTTTATCTCTTCGAATGGATACTGGAGCATATGCGAGAATTGTTTTCTAAGCCTGAAAGAATATACAGAAGGCCGAAAGGACCAGCCGGAACCCGCAGTGTGTTCAATTACTTGTTAGGGCTTTTCCTGCTTCTTCTCTCCACCATTGTAGAAATAGCAGCTATTTCATCCAGAAAGGAAAAAGAATCCGCTCAATTGAGAAGTGAGAATCTTAATTCGGAATTGAAATTTCTACGATCTCAAATTAATCCACATTTTCTATTCAACACATTAAACAACTTGTATTCATTGGCTACTCTCAAGTCTGACAAAACACCTTCTATTATACTTCAACTTTCCAATATGCTTAGGTACAATCTCTATGAAGCCAATGAAAGAGAAAAGGTCTCCATTGAGAAGGAAATAGCTTATATCAAAGATTATATTAACCTATTCCAACTAAAAGATGAAATAATCAGTAAGCAAATCCATTTTGAATATAGTCTGGCGCATGAAGCTGAAATTGCTCCCATGTTGTTAATCCCCTTTGTTGAAAATGCCTTTAAACACAGCAAATTAGAACAACATGCTGACGCGTTCATCCAAATAAAGCTGTCGGTGGAACAACAAAAAATCAGTTTTGAAGTAACAAATACTTTACCCAAAGCTAATTTTGAGAAAGATGAAACCGGTGGAATCGGAATAGAAAATGTAAGAAAAAGGCTACAATTAATCTACCCTGAAAAAAGTACCTTGCAGATTACAGAGAATGCCCCGACTTTCCACGTAGCACTAGAAATACATTTATGACCATGACTTGCGCGATAGTAGATGATGAGGCACTTGCCAGAAAATTGCTGGAAGACCATGTAAGCAAAATCCCCGGTCTGGAATTATTGGCTTCCGTGAAAAGCCCGCTTTTGCTTGATCAAGAGCTGGCCGGTCGTAAAGTGGATCTGCTTTTTATGGATATTCAGATGCCGGATATCAAAGGTACCAGCTTTGTAAAAACATTGGCTAACAAACCGATGGTGGTTTTTACTACCGCCTACCCTGAGTACGCGTTGGAAGGTTTCGATCTGGATGCCATCGACTACATGGTAAAACCTATTTCCTTTGAGCGGTTTTTCCATGCTTACCAAAAAGCTCAATCCTATATGTCTGCTCCCGCTACTGAAAAAACTGAAAATACAGCTTTAGAAGCACCCAAAAGCACTGATTTTATTACTGTAAAAGCGGATCATAAATTGTACAAAGTAAAGCATATTGATATTTTATATGTGGAAGGCCTCAAAGAATATGTATCCTTTTTCACTAAAGCCGGCAAACGGATTATTTCCTTAGAATCACTTAAAAAGCTGGAAGAAACGCTTCCTGATTCTTTTATACGCATTCATAAGTCGTACATCATTAATTTAGATGAAATGGAATCGATGGAAGGTAATATGGTGCATATTGGTGGAAAAACACTTCCCGTAGGCGGCAGCTACAGAGAGCTTTTGGTGCAGGCTTTGTTTGGGTGAAAAAATTAAGGTTTTGAGCGTTCAATTAAATACTTTTGATTTTCTCTAATCCAATCCATTCGTGCTCAATATTTTTCATTAATAGAGCATTATCAAACTTAACCGACCCTTCAGGAAATATACTCCTATCTTCAAAAAAGCTTGATTGCACCTTTTCTACTTCTAAAAGCGAAACTTTCCAGGAGGATGTATTAAGTTCTAGACCTTCAAAATTTTTTCCGTCTGGGGAATAACCTACCGAGCCTTTTTCGAAAAAATCAGACACACAATCAAGGTTTTCAAAGATGCTTTCTTTATTCCAATGAGTGGTTTCCCTTGCTTTTATTGAGAGAGATGTGAGATCATCACTTATAAAAGCTACCTCATAGCTTCCATCCGCTTCGTTTACCATAAAATCAGCAAGATGATGAATCCCGGGAAAGAGTGTACCTCCTGCCCATGCATTTAACTTTGAGGAAGTATCCCTTCTGGGAATATAAACGCCTTCTTTTAATTCACCTTTTTCGTACCATTCCACTGCAACTCTATGTGCTCCATTTTCTGAAGTAATGCCAAACTGCCTGGGAAATCCTTTTGGCCTGATTTGCTTTAATCTTATCAAACAAATACCGGCAATACCTTTTCCATTGATCAATTTAGGCTTAAAAGGCTTAGGCAAATAATTCTCAAGTACTTCTATATCAATTTGATAATTGATAAGAATTCTGCGGTCAATGATTCCTTTGATGGCGGGTATTTTCATTTCTTCAAATTAGGAGGAACGCTAGTCTATAAACTGTAGCAGAATAAAATCTCTAACCTAGCTGCCAAAGTTAAAGATAGCAAAATACGCCAATATTTCAACTTACTGGAAAAATCGCCATGGTTAATTGCTGAAGTTGTACTTAGTTTTCAGTCTTGCGATCTTCTTAGAAATAGTTGGGTCATCGGTGGCAATTTTGATTATGACTTTATCCCTTTCACTGTATTTGGTTTCTGATCTGCCTGCAATAAAATAGCCAATAAAAGATTCTTCATCGTAAGTAAAGCTGTATTTTACCGACTGTCGGAAGCCTCGGTAGGCAGGAATCACTTCCATTTTTATTACTATCGCAGTAATCTCCGTAGTATCATGACCAATAAATTTCAATTCATCGCTAAAGAGTAGATATAAAAATGTACCTATGGAGCCTACTAATATGACTGCCGCGAGGATAGCGTATTTCAAGTTTTTCTTTTTGGCTTTTTGTTGTTCTTTGAATTGTTCTCTCCATAATTCGTAACTGATTTTATTTGTTATTTTAGTTTGTGCATTGTCATCTTTAAACCATTTTTTGAATGAAGGGTCGTTGTTCAGGTATAGTTTTAAAGCTTCGTCCAGTTGACTAATAGATTCAGGAGCTTTATATGAAACGTATGCAAATCCGTTCTCTTCAGAAACAATTGATAATCCATCTTTGCCCATGTTACCACTTACATCAATCCAATTGTCTGAATCCTGTTGTAGACGAACAGAGTTGAAATCGTCCCAGCTAAGTGAATTGAGGAGCTTGGAAATTTCACTTTCGTTAGGATTTTCCTTTATGAGTCTTTCATTTCCTGTCCATCCTTGTGTGTAAAATAATTTCATTTGCGAGAGGCAACATTAAGTTCAACGATCTGGTTATGGGGCGTTTCTGTCCCGTAGGGCAGCTATGATTTTTTAGCCGTTTTTACCAACTGTTTTTCTATTTCTTTTTTCAATTCCACTAAGAATGAACTACTTTCAGATCTGATTATAATCCCATTCTTTTTATCTTTTAATAACTCCGAAAAATAACTGTCCGAAATATTTATTTCGATAACCATTCCACTTTTGGCTAGAACATTTTTAGCTATTACTTGAGGAAGAGTTGTTTCTCCAGAAGTCCCGAGAATAAACAATATTCCAGTTTCCTTGGAAATCCTTAGTACTGTATCCTTTTTAAAGAATTTTTCATTGTAATATTCATCAAACCATAAAACGTGGGGTCTTAAATCTTCTCCGCATTTAGGACATTTTAAAACTTCAATTTCCTTTTCTGTCAAGCGATCATTTTTTCTATTCTTTAGTCCAATCTCATGAGGAAAAGGATACAATTCACTAGAACATTCATCTCCACATCAAATAAAATCGTGATCTCCGTGAATCAAATATGTCCTTTCTTCAGAATTTCCTGCTTTTTTATGTAAGCTATCCACATTTTGAGAAATTAAAGTGAATTTATCACCTATAAGATCTTCAATTTCCTTGAGCATTAAATGGCTCTGATTAGGTTTAGCGAATTGTGTTATAGATTTTCTATACAAATAGAATTTAAGAACTTCATGAGAAGCAATGTTAAAGAATCTTTTGGTCCCGATTTCCTGAGCTTTATAATTCTTAGAACCAGAAACCCAATAGCCATCTTTGCCACGAAAAGTTGGAATTCCACTTTCTGCAGAGATACCTGCTCCGACAAGAAAAGAAATTCTTTTATCCTTTCTTAAGCAGTACTCTATTCGCTCTATGATTCTTTCGTTTATCATTCAATTGGTGGTAACCTTAAGAATATAGGCTATTGGGCACTTCAAGGCTCCAAACTACCAATTCGCTACATATTTTCTTAAATGTAATCATTTTCAAATTTAGCTCTAACTGGCCAATGACCTATATTTAGTGTTTTGGTGTCGTTATTTATTTACGCAGAAATTGGATTCACTTTTATTTGTCCTCCAATAGCTTTTAATACTTTCATTATGGTCGAAAATTGTGGTTTTGCTCCGTCAGATAGAGCTTTATATAAACTAGGTCTGCTCATTCCTGTTTCTTCCGCAATTTTTGTCATTCCGATAGCTTTTGCAATATGTCCAATTGCATTAATAACGTCAGCATTGTCTCCTTCTTCCAAAACGGTGTTTAGATATTCAGCAATCATTTCTTTACTGTCCAAGTAGTCCGCGATATCAAATTTTGTAGTCTCCATTTTTTAACTATTTAATTTTTTCCAAATTTCTTTTGCTTTCTTAATGTCTGTTTGCTGGGTCGATTTATCTCCGCCAATTAAAAGCACAATTATTTTTCCGTCTTTTTCTTTAAAGTAAACACGATAACCTTTGGCAAAATTTACTTTCAATTCTCGGATTCCATCTCCAACTGGTTCGCAGTTTCCGAAGTGTTCATCTTCTTCTAATTTCTGAATTCTAAACAAAATTTTTGCCTTTGCTTTGAGGTCTTTAAGTATCCTCAACCATTTGTCAAATTCAGGTGTTTTCTCAATAAAGTACATGTTAAGTGTATCTAATTGGATACAAATTTAATGAAATTTGTTTATTTGTTCAATTAAACCTTGATTTTTTGGGAAGTCGGTCATAATGTATCACAACGCCGCTGTATGAAGCATGGATAATTTAAAAGTATAAAAATTTGCGTACAGTAGAGAACCAATCCGCACGATTGCCTTATTAAATTAATTTCTTCTTATAAGGCAACCCTTCGGATCTACCGGCATTCTACCAAGAGCTGTAGGAAAAATAACCTACTAACAGCCATGATTTATAGCACAGAATGTTAACGGTTTCCTATTTTAATTCTCCTGCCATGTCTCGATTCTTTTTTGTTGGTCATTCTGACTTAAATAGTGAATAACTAAGATTAATTGAATTGATGATTTGTTCAGATCTATTTTACCTGATTTATGGAATATTTCATTTTCAAGCCGTGTAATTCCCGTAAAGTCACCAGAACTTAGCAAGTCTTGGTGATAAGCTTTAATAATTGGGTTCATCTGTCCAGCTTTAAGTAAAAAGGCATTGTATTTACCATTTGGTTGATAGCAAACTGACTTCCGTTCCCAACCCTCATTTGGATTTACGGATTTGCAAAATGCCCAGATTTCGCTAAAAATGTCTGATTCGAAGTTGTTGTAAAGTTCTAGCTGTTCATCAAAGTCTATGTTTTCCAGTATTGGTTGCCAACCATATTCAGCTAATTCTCTTGATGAGTTTTCTAAACAAGTCTGAGCGCTAAAGCCGGGTCCACACAATTGACTTGAGAAAAAAGTTGTCATTTTCTGCAAATCTTTTAGCTGGTCGGCATTAAAGATTGAATCCGTCAAACTGGTCTGTCCAGAAGTTTTGAAACTACAAAGACTTAACAGGGAGATAATTAAAATGAGCTTGATTGATTCCATGCAATTACCGTTAACGCCACGCTATCAGGCGTAGGGGTTTTTATCTTCTAAAGTTAAATATTGCTGTGAAATTTTCAAGCCCTTCGCTCTTTCCTAAACCACTCCAACCCCATGGCTGATCAGCGTTTGTTAGGAGCTTTTATCTCCCAATAATTTTCCATATTAGGATTTTCTATCAACCACTGATCGAAGCCATATTTATATTGATCTCCAACAATACTTGTATCGAATTCAAAATGTTGATTGAACAAAGCATGATATATACGATTCTTATACTCATCTCGATATCTGACTTGCAACCCGTCTAAAGCTGCACTGTGAATCACAAATGGAACAAACTTATAATCTTTGAAGTCATTCTCTATCAATATTCTAAGTTTATCGAAAAGTTTAGAGTGTTCCCCATATGGCGAGATTATACTCCTATGAACTTGCTGGTAAAATCTGTCCAATTGTTTTTCATTTTTATGTAAGACAGAATTCCGTTCAATTAAAGTAGTGATGTCATTCGTAAAAAGTGTGTAAAAAGGGCCAATCAAGCTGACAGCAATATGTAGTCTTTTTTCAAATATTCTATCCTCAATCTCATCCTTCTTTAATTCCACATATGCACTAAAAGAAGGCTCTTGTCCATACGTAGTTCCGACAATTTTAAAATTTATTTCTTTTGACCAGTTGTCAACTTTACGTCCCCACCTAGTTTGATAACTCTCTTTCTGATGAATGTTATCAACTACAATCTTTTCAAGTTTGAGATTCCAGAATATTCAAAGAATACTCCTCCTTCTCGCTTTTCTATTCCTAAGGGATAATAGGTTTTGATAGCCTCATAAATGGGCCAGAAATTATATCTGTCAGTTCGATAAGAAAAATTATGATCCATTTTGATATTCTGTTAATGTTTACTTTTTTTGATGAAAATCAATCCTTAGCAATCATTTCACTGTTTTATTATTAACTATTTCAATTTCTAGGCTCCACTGTTAGCTTGCGAAGTCAATGGCTTAGCTTCATGAAGAATTGCTGCTAACATTTAAATAGTCGAACAATTCCGCCCTTCTACCTTATATTTTGAACTAACCGACAACAAACACTTACAAATGCTTACAAACATTTACAAATTCTTATATTTCTTGTTGAGGAGTAAAATGTTTCAAAATACGTCCTTTCCTTTGTATATCCTATTATTTAATCGAAAGGCAATGAACACAACCTACAAGAGATAGCAGCTTGGGCAACGAATTGTAAGTATCACGATTTGTTTGGGACTAATTTTGAGGAAGTCAGATGGGTTTATTTTGATATTAAGGATTTATAATGACTTTTCGTATGCTTCTTCTATCCAGCTTTTCAGTTCTTTGTCTATCTCCTCCACATCTGAAATTTTCACCCGATGCGTGCACATAGTTCCAAAAGGTCCTGAGTTTTCAAGTCTAGCGGTAAAGGGCTTGTCTTTTATTTTAAACCCCAGGTCAATTCTTGTTTTGGTTGCGGGTTTAATGAGTACAAATTGTCGCTTACGAATAACGCTGACACTTTCCTTTTTGGGAGTTATTGTCACATCAGAACCTAAGGATTTAATGTATTTGATTAGTTCTTTGTAGATGGGGACTAGATTTTCTTTTCCTTCGTATTGAGACTCCACAAGATCTTCTGATGATGTATCTTCTTCCTTTGATAGGGTAACAATCGTATTCGCAAACCCATGCGTCACATTATGTTCAGATTTTAGATATTCAACACCTTCTGAATGTTTTTCAAAAGACTTCGCTTTCAATATCTTTTTCCATTGTTCTAATGATTTACCTGTTTTTTCAGGCATATTGTCGATCATTGTTTTAAGTGCTGGATCCATAATTCATCATATTATTTTCCAATTGTGCTTCTATCGTATTATCAATGCAGTTATTGAGTAATTTTACAAAGTCAATAACATAAAAGTATAACCCCTACTGATTAGCCTCAATATAATTTTTCGCTTGATCTATCCAATCTGCCTCCATATTCAAGGCAATATGAGGTTTAACACCTTCTGATTCAAATCCAAGGTATTTCGAATGCTTTTTTGAAGTAAGCACCGCAATGAAATTACTGCAAGGTAGCGTGTAACTACCGTCTTTTATTTCATATGCCAAAGTGCCATTAGTTCTCATTCCCAGTAATTGACAATTCT
The DNA here is from genome assembly GCA_963803685.1 of uncultured Cytophagales bacterium. GTDB lineage: Bacteria > Bacteroidota > Bacteroidia > Cytophagales > Cyclobacteriaceae > Marivirga. Next base: position 1,964,389 of record CAWDNW010000001.1, on the reverse strand, counting down.
CCAACTTACTTAACCTTTCAGCAAATTGCTCTGCATTACTTACGCTTCTGTGATTGATCAATACATATACCTTATTTTCGTTAAGGTACTCTTTTAGTAATTTATAAAGAATGTCGGAATTTCGGTCACCACCGCCACCATTATTCCTTAAATCAAGAATTATATGGCTTTTGTTTAAATTACCTTCCAGTGTTTTATAAAATTTTTCAGCTTCAGAAAGGTTGGGGTTCCATGAACTAAAACTTCCAATTTTTAAGTAGGTGATGTCATCCGACAGCTCTTCTCGGTAATAAGTGCTTTCTGAAAGAAGCTTTGCAGAATAATTTGTTTGTTCTAAATCCTTTTGAAAACCCATATAGTAGAAGAAGCCATTTTCTACTCTTTCTGTGTAGGCAATTAAACGTTTAGAACTAATACCACCGCCCACATTCAGTAGGTAATCATTTCCAAATGGAATGAGGGTGCTCATTATTTCTCCCACTTTCCACATATCTGATTCGGAATTCAAAATAATGGCTTGGTAATAATCCTCTGTTCTAAAAACTCCAATGGTCATATAGCTTTCTCTTGTATAAATACCTTCTATAACCGATTTTGGCTTGGTGTTCAATTCTGTTTTTAAGCTGTCCAGATCAATATTTGGCTTGGGATAAGCATTAAACAGTTGCGACTTTCTAAACGCATCAAACTTTTCGGAATTTGCGATGATTTTCTCTGAAGCCCCCAAGTCAATGCTATAAACTTTGCTATGATTATCGTTTAAAGAAATCAATAATTTATTAAGCAATGCATGACAATCGAACATTGTATTGACAGACGCAACTTCATTCAAAACTTTTGAATATGAAGCTTTATAGGTGTCTTTGTTAACGGAATAAGCAGGCGTTTTTCTGACTTTGGCATCCAAAAATTGTAAATCAGTCTTGCAATTACAATTTTCAGTTTGTGCATAAGCAGTATTTGCCAGAATCAGTATCAATAAGAAAAGTGTTCTATTTTTTTTCATTAGGATGTTTTAGATATGTTGATCAAAGCAATAAAGTGAAAATCTTGATACCTCTAGCTGGCCTGAAATTTCTTAAATGGTCAATAAACTAAGGTAAACCTTTATTCAGATTGCCAAACCTCCCAATAGTTATACGATTCATCCAGCTTCTCAACTTAGCTCCTTTACCTAATATATCCTAATATATCCTAATATTTATATGAAAAGTAAAGACAAAATGCTGTAGGTAGGTGTTGTTGGGCATGGGTGAAGAAAGAAGCGCTTAGCTTTTTATTGACTTTGAAGAAGTAACATTAAATAGAGTCTATTGTAATTGAATGGAAATAGTTCTAGGCTGCACAGGATAGACTATTTCGCCAGTAATCTTTTTACTCTTATTCGAGTTAACATAGTATTCATAAAACTGAGAGTTAATTACATCAAGCGCAATTTTTAATGACATCAGTGCAGTTTCATTCTGTTCGAGTTTAATCATAAAGTACTCTTCCTCCAGAAGATTTTCTAAAAGAAAAGCAATTTCATTATGCAATTCTTCCAGTGCCACTTCCTTGCTTTCGACCATAAACCTACCCTCTTCATTTATCAAAATTTTGATAAAAGTTCTATCTGTTATCTCTAAACAATCACCACTAGGTGGTAGAACAGTAATTTCAAGGAATTTACCTCTATCATATTTCAAATGATACTGAAATATGGAATCACAGAAGTCGAAATTTAAAGAATCCGAAATATTCTTGAAATTGAACTTGTTAATATCTGCCAAATCCACAATAGGTAAATTCGATTGCTTAAGTTTATTAAAATACAAATAGGAAATCTCATTTGAATTGGAATTGCAACTCAGCAACAAAGTGGTCATCAGAATCAAAATAAATTTCATAATAGTAATTTCACTCCCAAATCCCATTACATCCTGTCAATATAACCGCAGCATTGTCTGTAACAAGAATGGTTTGTTCATGTTGCGTTACAAATCCTCCTCTATTGCCGACAAGCGTCCAGCCATCATTTAGCTCTACTGCGTAGGAGGAATTAGTAGAAATGAAAGTTTCAATGGCAACAGTGGTGTTTTTCTTAAATCGCTCCCGGTTGCCTTTTACCCTGTAATTCAGAATATTTTCAGGCTTCTCATGCAAGCTTCTCCCTACCCCATGGCCTGCTAAATTTTTAAGCACTTTAAATCCTGATTTCTTCGCTTCGGTTTCTATCAAATGCCCAATTTCAGCAATTTTAACTCCTCCTTTAATATTTTGAATAGCCTTTTGTAAAATATACTTTGAGGCCTCCACCAATGGTTGATGATTATTAATATCCTTGCCCAATACGAAAGAGCCTCCATTGTCGGACCAAAAGCCATCAAGTTCAGCCGATACATCAATATTGATCAAATCGCCTTCTTTCAAGATCTTTTTCTCGGAGGGGATCCCATGCGCTGCTTCTTTATTCACGCTGATACAAGTGTAGCCAGGAAAGCCATAAGTTGCATAGGGTGCAGATTTTGCACCATAGCTTTTCAAAATGCTGCCGCCATATTCATCCAACTCTTTGGTGGACATTCCTACTTCAGCATATTCCCTCATTAGTTTAAGCGTAGTTCCTACCACTTCACTAATTTTTTGCATACCAATGAGTTCCGATTCTTTTGTAATTGACATAGTCGTTTAATTTATGTTTGATTAACAGCGTAGAAGCTACTTTGTACAGCCTACCCTCATACAATTAGTACTATATTAAAATAAGTAAAAAGGCAAAAAATATTTTAACTTCTAAAAATAAAAGCAGTAATAGAAGCTAATGGAGGATTACAGGTGTTTGGCTTGAAAGCTACTTTATGTTGTCAAAATATAATTTTTAAGCTTAGTGGAGAGCGCAACGCGAATTCTATCTTCCAATTATCATTGATAAAAATGATCCGAAAAGTATTCCTTTAAAATTCCATCCAGCATATCGTGATCCAACGGCTTTGTTCTAAAACCCATAATGCTTGCTTCTTCATCAGCTCTTTTTCTATCTTCCGGATTAAGCGAGGTAGTAAGCATAAACATTACGATTTTACCTTTAGCTTCTTCCGGTAATTCATCATACTTTTTGAGAAATTGCCAACCATTCATTACGGGCATATTAATATCCAAAAATATCAAATCCGGCCTTGGGAATTTACCTTCCACTGCAGCAGATAAAAAATCTATCGCATCCTTACCATTTTCTTTGGTAACAATTTTTTCAGCAACATTCGCTTCATTAGCTATATGCTGATGTAAAAAGTTTACGGCTTCATCATCATCAATGAATAAAATACAATTAATTTTTTTCTTCATAAATTATAAAATGGGGATAGTAAAGAAAATTTTAGTTCCTTCGTTGGGCTCTGATTCAGCCCAAATAGTACCACCGTGCAAATGTACTATTTTTTCGCAATGAGCAAGTCCAATTCCTGTGCCTTTATACGCTTGCTTACTATGCAAGCGTTTAAACAGACCAAAAATATTCGTTAATTGATCTGAGGATACTCCTATCCCGTTATCCATCACGCAAAATTTGAAATTCTGTTCTTCTTTAGAGGCAGATATAGATACCTTGGGTGACCTATTATGGGATTTAAATTTAATAGCATTTTGTATCAGATTTTGAAAAAGTATTCGAAGCTCAGTTTTATATGCTTTCAATTCAGGCAGGTTTTCATAATTAATTTCAGCGGCACTTGATTCTAAAAGTACTGCCATATCTTTTTCTACCTCTGTTATTACAACGTTCGTATCAACGTACTCTAATTCTTTATGGATACCGATAATAGAGTAATCTAACAACCCTTTAACTAGCTCGCTCATTCTATAGGCTGCTTTTGAAATAAAATTTAGTATCTTTTCTCCATCCCCTTCCAGCTTATGATTGTATTCATTTTGCAATAAACTACTCATACTTTTGAGTGTTTTTAAAGGCTCTTGTAGATCGTGACTGGCAATGTATGCAAATTGTTCAATCTCTTTGTTTCTTAATTTAAGGTTTTCATATTGTTGAGAAAGAATTGTTTTTTGTGTAATATCCTGCTTGATCGTAAGGAACTGATCCACTTCTCCACTTGCATTTCTTAAAGGAACTATGACAGCATGTACCCAGTAAAAACCGCCCCATTTATTTCTATTTTTAATCCCTCCTACCCACACAGAACCGTTCTTTATAACTTTCCATAAGTCCTTAAAAAAGGAGAGTGGATGATGTCCAGAATTTACCAATTGATGGGTATTTCCTATTGCTTCCTCCTGGCTGTAACCCGAGATCTCAACAAACTTCTGGTTTACATAAAGAATATTACCTTCGTAATCAGTGATACTAACAATAGAGCTTTGATCTAAAGCCAATTTGTATTGTGCCAGTTCCTCATTGGATGCCCTTAAGTGATCTTCAAGCTTAAAGCGTTCCTGATCTGCCTTATTAAGTTTGGTGAAAATAGAAGAGAAATAAATGATACTGATTACTGCGTAGGAAATAGTGTATACAGCAATACCATAATCTGTTTGTAAGAACCCGGAGTTCATCACATAAAGTAAAGTCGCACTCAGAATTATAGGCAACCCCACTACAAAAGGCAATAAGTTTCGAGCCTGCCTACTGCCAATATATCTTCCTGTAAGAAAGCCTACATAACTGTGGTCTGGATGTTTAAAAGAAATAGCTAATGAGGCTATGAAAAATAGACAAGCTGTATGTATTGCCATTGAGTTAAATACCAGCACATAATTACTACTTATCAACTGCAAGAGGTAGGTAGAGATTACTAGTAAGGATATAATAGCAACAATAGTGATTAAATAGTTGATAGATTTTAATGATTTGGTTCGTTGAAAGCCTCTCAACACTTTAGAGATTGCTAGCAGCATGAAGCAAAAAGCTGTAGCACGAGACATTCTACCTGGATTTTTTTGGGTCAATATATCGGTGAAGAAGAGATTATCAATACCTAAATTGAAGTTTAAAATATATTGAAGAAGTGTTGTGGAACTGATAATGAAGGTTGCAAAAGCCAGTACAATTGCTAGCGAATTCAATATTTTGCTTCTATTTCCCGTGAAAATAATAGAAAAAGAGACGAAAAGAAACAATAAAGCAGTATTGAACTTCATCGTTGGTGCACCAGGAATTAGATTCAGCAAAGCTTGAATACCTGTTACCCAACTTAAAAGCACCAAAGAACTGACAACAATAATTGCAACTAAAACACTTGATTGAATCTGCTTTTTACTCATTACTTTCCTGTAGAGACAGGAGCTTTTTTGGTGAAACATTTGCTTAACTAGTTGTAGAGTAATAAATATATCAATTATTCTGCTCTGTAAATATGTTTATAGAGGTGATAAAAATAAGATAGTTAATATTTAACAGTATTTCCAATATCTTATCATTTTTAAACTTTCTGATTATTTCTACTACAAATTACTCATATTACATACGCGCATACTTGTGGACAGGATACCTTTTATCTCATATCTGATGTTCTTATTGATAAAGATTTTTCCAATAATAATTGAGCTATCAATAAGTTGATAACCCAGGGAAGCCAGGCGGAAAGTTGATAAATGGGCATGAATGGGGCTTCCGTTAAAAGAGGGATTAATAGTAAAATTCTTTGGGTAATTGCAGAAAAAGTGAGTGCATAGCTAAAGTGAGCCCATTTCCTATGAACTAAAATTTCTCCTTTGAGAATAGCACTAACAGATTTTAAAGTAGTAAAAAACCACATGATTGCGAGTATAGAAAACCCTATAGTTGTTAACCATCCTCCCATTGCAAATTGCGCTACAATTATGCCTGAGATGCTACTAGTAAATACACTGGCAATGTAAAAGTAGCCATTTACCCTATGGATTAATTTGTTTCTCTCCCTAATGCGACTTACAAATTGAATAGGCCCGAAGGTAATAGCTAGTAGCCCGAAGAACACATGTAATCTAAAAGCAACCAAATACCAATTGCTTGAAGCAATTTCTTTCGTTCTTAAAATACCTGAATGGGTTGAACCCAAATAGTGTGCAGACATAACAATCATAGAAATGGCTCCGATCATTAAAAATATTAATAAGTGCTTTTTTCCTCATTGCACAAACATAGGAGGCTTATCAATAGCATAGTAAGAAATGGTATAAGTGTCAAAGCTATGATGTGAATAACAAATTAAATGGTACAAAAAGTGAGCTCATGTGAAAAGTGACATGTCTACAGAGCAATTCAAGACTGATCAGAGAAAAATTTCTTGATAACAGAAATGTATCTACGGGAAACAGGTACTTCACTACCACCATTCGCCATTGTCAATTTTAATCCTTGTGCATTTCCTGACACGTGGATCACTTTATTCAGGTTGACCAAATAGGACCGATGGCACCTTTGCAGATTGACCAAGTTTAGCTGCTTTTCGAATGTAGAAAGTAAAATTCTGTACGTTTTGCAAGTTGACTTACCATCTCTATAAAAAAACAAATCCGTATAATTTCCAACGGCCATTGCATAAGTAAAATGACTATCTTCATAAGTAAAGACCTCATTTTTTAAATCAGTAATTATTGAGAAAACACCTGCCTTGAGTGTTTCATTATTGCTGCTTTTAATCGTATGAAAAGACCGTGCTGTTTCCTTATTTGCAGCATCTCTTCTTCTGTAATCAATCAAAATAAGAAAAGAAAAAGGGATGCTCCCCAAGACAAAGGACCGATTGATTATCCACCAGTAGTTGCTCCAACTAAAACTAAGTGAGTTGACGTAGTTCGTGTACAACCCATTCAAGGTTGCTATAACGAAAAGAATGGTAGAACAGAAGATCATTTGATGCTTCACCTTCCAATTTCTTTCAGCAAAGATTTTAGGCAAAGTTAGCGGTAATAGATATAAAAAAATAATGAGAACAATGGTGGTGATGAAACCTAAGAAGATCAAATAAAGAACGGTCATTCTACCGGTGGAAACATCAATTTCAAATGGTTCAAAGAAAATCAGAAAGAAGGAAATAAATGAACCGAACAGAAAAGCAACCAGGATGTTTCTTTTAGTTGGTTTGGGAGCTGGATATTCATTGTTCAATATCATGAGTTTACTCTTATCAAAAAAAGGTAACATCTTGCTACTTATCGTTCATAATAAACACTTCATTTTTACCCCAAAAGTTATTGATAATTAATTGATAGTCCCAATTATTTTTTCTCAATCATCATCTCCAGGAAACACACAGAATCTTTATATTGATCAGATAGAATATGAATGGTACAACCAGCTACATTATAAGAAATTCCATCTTTAATGTCGGTACTGTAGAAACTTACATTTTGCACAATATCTCCCACTTTCACCTGTAAAGTATAATGCACATTCATGAAATACTTCCTTCCAATAACCTGCGGAGGGCCATCATATCCAGATTCCATATATGAATCAGCTATTTTCACTTCAACCATATTTCCACCTTTACCAACAATCCCATTATTTTTGCTCGATATCGCAAATACTTTTTCAAAGTCTGAAGGCTCTATAAGCAGCAAACTATTTTCCTTTTCAAAACTGAAAAGATAATTTTGATATATTTTGGTATAATATTCCTTTCCGGGATCCTCTTTACTTGCATAAAAATCGGCAATAATCTCATCATTTTCAGTAACTCTCAGATAAACATCGCCAATCAAATGGCTAGCCGATTCCTCTTCATAAACTTGAAGCAAAGTGCTTAAACTGAAATCACCAAATTGAATGTTTTCAACATGGCCTTCCTGGAGGTATATTTTCTTCATAAGCTCTTGCGCGCACAATCCTAAAGAGTTTAAAAACAAAAAAATCAGTAATGCTACTTTTCTCATGTTGAAGTGATTGTATTTTTCAACATTTTCTTCCTTGTTTTCACTCCTTCGGTTACTAACTGTATATAAACATGTAATCATAATTTCTTTCAGGCTAGCATCCTAACTATTCTGTTTGAGATTTACAGATAACTAATGATTGTAGGTATGATACAAAATTAGATTAACTATATCAAAAAAAATTATTAATGTAAAAGCACTAATTGGAATTCAAAGGGACTAGTTGGCAAACTAGCTTTATATGCTGTTTAGAAGCCTTTCTATCAACTTCTTCATCTGAACATAACCGTTTTCAAACGCTTACAAACATTTACAAACGACTACAAAAGACTGTAAACGTTTAGCATCCGTATAATTTTTCGCCCTTCCTACACCTTTGTGATGTTGCTGCTCAAAAGTGGCGACTTAAATCAATAAATGTTTTACTAAAATCAAAAAAACCATGTACAATTTAAAAAACAACGTGCAATTAATCGGTCGCTTAGGTGCCAAGCCGGAAATCAAAACTTTTGACAACGGAAAAAAACTAGCTAATATTAGCCTGGCCACGAATGAAAGTTACAAAAACCAGAAAGGAGAAAAAGTGGAAGAAACCCAATGGCACAGACTATCTGCCTGGGGTAAAATAGCAGATATAGCAGAAAAATACACCGATAAAGGCATGGAAGTAGCTATTTCAGGCAAGCTGGTTTACAGAAGCTATGAAAACAAGCAGGGCGAAAAACAATATTCTACTGAAATTCAGGTGAATGAATTATTGCTCCTGGGTAGCAAATAGACTATTGTTTCTTGCAAAAAAAGCATTCATTGGGATAAACGTACCCGATGAATGTTTTTTGACTTTTTAGTGTCTTTCACATCTATTAAATTTAGGAAAAGCTCTCTTTATAGGTATTATGGTAAGTAAAGCTACTACAATATGGCACGGTAAATTGGATGCTGTTGATCTTCTTTTTGATAAAGTCATTAACCTTGATGCGAAAACAACCCGTGCATTTCAGTATCAATTTTACTGATGATCAAAGCAAAATCTTCTACATTTGATAGGTAATCCAGCTGGTTAACATCAATAATAATAAGCTTACCAATAGAATACTGCTTAATCCACTCCTCATAGTGTTGATTAAGTGTTTTAAGATAATCTATTCTAATACTCTCTTCATATGCTCTTCCTCTCTTCTCAATTTGCCCAACCAACTTGGGAATATCTGCTCTTAAATAGATGAGTAAGTCCGGTGGAGTGATTACCGGTGACATGGATTCAAATAGTGCTAAATAATTTTGGTAGTCCCTATTCGACATATTCCCCGAAAAATGTAAGTTTTTGGCAAAAACAAAGCAATCCTCATAAATGGACCGATCCTGCACCACTGTCTGATTATTTTCTCTTATCCTTTTGATCTGATTTAATCTGCTGTTAAGAAAATAAACTTGTAAGTGAAAGGACCACTTTTTCATGTCTTCATAAAAATCTACTAAGTAAGGATTATCTTCAACAGCCTCGAATTCCGTTTCCCACCCATAATGATGTGACAGTTTTTTGGCAAGGGTGGTTTTTCCGGCTCCAATATTACCTGCTATGGCTACATGCTTTAATTTATCCATTTCTCAATCTTAGGACTGCAAAAGTAAAAAAATCTATCGGTCAAATTCAGAATTAAATTAAAAAATGGAAATAAAAAACCAGCAACATATTCAACACAGCTCCTTCCTTTCAGAAAGTTCTTATAACCCAATAACTTGCCTTGATTTAAACCCTTAAATAAAATTAACCCGCATTTCAACATTAATATCATTCTATTTTTTTATGATATCCCAGCTAAAGACTTGATCAACATTTTAAAAATAAAGTTTGCTATTAAAGCATCTACCCCTCCAAGGCCACACGTAAATATATGTTAAGAGGATATGCTTTTAAAAATTCAGTTGCGGTAACTTCCACCAAATCCTCTCTAAAAATCTCTTCAATTGGTAGTTTCTGCATGAAGTAAAACTGCTTATTCAATAGGTAGGGAATTTCATCAGCGTGTTCTTTAAAAGGTGATTTCAAAATCTTGTTCTTCTCTCCTAAAATCTCTCCATAGCTTTCTTTGAAAGGTTTATCGTTGATCACCTTTTGAAATTCAGCTTCATTATATAGTATTTCCTGTCGTATTTTAAATAAATTTTCTGTGGATAACTCATATAACCCGCCTCCAAACCAGAGTTGCTCAGCATCCATTTGCACATAATATCCGGGAAAGGTTTCTTTTTTTGAGAGTCTCGCCAGATAGGCTCCCACATTATTTTTGTATGGGTTTTTATTTTTAGAAAATCGCACGTCTCTGTTAATCCGGAAAATAGCATTTTTAGGTTCCAACATAATTTCCGGATCAAATTTTTGCACCTCCTGTATGAGGTCAGCCACAAATGTTTTAAAAGGAGTCTTTACATTCTGCTCATAGCGGCTTCTGTTATCATCGAACCAGGTTTTATGATTGTTGGAAGCAAGCTCTCTGAAAAATTGAATAAAATCCTGATTAAAATAAGCCATTGGAAGATTGAATTTATGCTAATATTAGCAATAATTTAATTGTAATTTTGTTGTAAGATAGCGAAATTATAAAATGTTAACATTAATAAAATTGGCCAGCCTCCTCTAATCACTAAAATCAATCACATTGGATAATTACTATCATATACTAGGCATAGATGATAACGCAACTGAAGTGGAGATAAAATCACAATATAAGCGTTTGGCAAAGGCATATCATCCAGATGTAAATGCCTCCAAAGGAGCCGAAGAAAAGTTTAAACTGATTTCTGTTGCTTATAGAATTTTAATTAGACCTGAACTACGGTATAAGCATGATATTCAGATAGCTGCAGATAAATTAAGAACAGCTCAGGTAAAGTCGCAAAATTATCAATATAAGCATAACCCGTGGAATCCGCCCACACCACAAAAAAGCAGCAATAATCCGCCCACTTACGTGGATTATGCGATGGAAAGAAAAGGCACATTATACGCCTTTGTATTTATAGGTATTATTGCATTTGTATTGTATGTGGGTGTTAGCATTTATGAGTTATATCATGAAACAAAAGAAGAAAATTTAATTTCTGCTTTTGATGAGCAGATTATTATAGCCGACAGTTTGTATTATGCCGGTAAGGTGCAAGCTGCTATTAGTTTCATAAAAGAGATAAAGGCTTCCGAAACGAAAAATTATACCCTGAAAAGGTATGAAATGAATTACCTAAATTTCAGAAAAAAACAGGCTGATATTGACTATAAAAACAATGCCTACAAAGATGCTTTATGGGGCTATCTATTTTTTATGGAATACAGTGGAGAGCAGAATTTAGATATGCTATTTCATGTGGCCAATTGTTACCGAGGCATTAATGAACCTAATAAAGCTATTTTTATTCTGAACAATCTGCTCGATCAGAATTATAATCGCCTCCCTACCATCTATCTAATTGCTAAAATTTACAAAGATGATCTGAAAGAATATGACCTGGCACTGGATTATTACAAAATGGGGGTATACAATATCGAGCTGCTTTTTAAAAATCTATATGGAGAAGCTTATAGATTACTAGTATCCGCGGAAAGAACGCCCCCTCTTTATAAAACAATATATTTTGAAACAGCTGAGCTTTTAGTGACTGATCAGCAATACTCAAAAGCAAAAAAACTATTGGAATGGGTTCTGTTTTTTGAACCAGACAACGTTAAAGCCTACCAGTATTTGTATATAAGTTACTTTTATCTTGCTGAACCTAAACTAGCTTGCAATACATTATCAAGAGCTCACAAGAAGGGATTTAGGATTGCTGATGAGTATCATTTAAATTGCATATAAATGAGAAGGATTGTAATCTTAATCGTATTCCTAAATTTTTGCTTTACAATAAGTGCACAGGTAGAAAGCGCCAGGGAAATAATTAAAATATTAAGTTCCGATTCACTTGCTGGAAGAGGCTATGTAAAAAATGGCCAGGAAAAAGCAGCCTCGTACATTTCGGAATTTTTGCAGGCACAGGGTATTTCAAGCATGTTGCAAGAAATGCAGTACCCTGTCAACACATTTAAAGATGATATTGATTTAAAAGCTTATTCAAGAGAGATCATAACTAAATATGAAGCTGGAAGAGATTTTTTAATTCATCCTGCATCAGCTTCCATTAAAATCAGCAAAAAAAGTATTGAGCAGATTCCTGCCACTTCTATTCTTGAAAACTATAAAATTCAGTCTAAAAAAGTATATGGCATTGAGAAAACTGCGGACAATTTAGCTGAAATTAATAAACTAATTGACAAGTTCATTAGCACTTCAGCCTTTAAAAACAGCGTACTTATCATTGAGAATTATGGCAAGCTTATCTGGTCACCCGCACCTAGAAAAAGTAGAAATGCAGTAGTTTATCTTACTGATTCTCTAGAAGGAGACCTGTTAAGCGCTAACTGGAAAGCTGAGTTTAAAAAGGAATTCAACTCCGCCAATGTTATTGCAAAAATCCCAGGACTTAAGAGTGACTCTGCTTTTATGTTTAGTGCCCATTACGATCACCTGGGTAAATTAGGAGACGGTGCCATATTTCGAGGAGCCAATGACAATGCATCCGGAGTGTCCATGTTACTTACACTTTCTGCATATTTTGCTGATAACATTCCTAAGTATGATACATATTTCCTATTTACTACTGGCGAAGAATTAGGTTTATTGGGGAGCAGGTACTTTATTGAAAATCCTCTAGTTGATTTAAAGAAAGTCAAAATGCTGATAAATTTAGATATGGTTGGCACTGGTGAGGAAGGAATCACTGTTGTAAATGCTAAAAAACAGCAGCACTTTTTCCAGTTTCTTATCAATAACAACAATGGAGGTCTTGCTCAAATACAATCCAGAGGTGAAGCTTGCAATAGCGATCACTGCTTTTTCGATCAGGTAGGAGTACCTGCTGTTTTTATTTATACGCTGGGTGGAAAGCAAGCTTACCATGATGTAAATGATGATGGTGAAGGCTTAAGTCTCGTTGCTTTCAATGCCCTCCAAGGTTTATTAATTAAGTATATTGAGTCAGGGAAGTAATTATTTCTTTATGACATAGAGTTTAGAATAGGCTTTCAAAAAAAATTCACCTCTTCAATACTGTAAGTCCTTAAGCACTTAAACTGAATATAGATTTCACATCTGCTTCGTGCTGGTAGTTTTTCCCTTCGATGGCTTGCACAAAATGGGCTGTTAACTCTTTACGACTAAAAAACTGCTCTGCTGTATTTCGGGAAGCTGTCTGATATTTTTGAAGTAAAGCTTTGGATTCTATAAAAGGCAATATCTTTTCCCTAAACTCAATAGGAAAATCCGAGTCAGCAAAAAAACCAATGTGTTTTTTCTCCACCAGTCCCCTGATCCAGCCTTGAATATTAGTAATAATCAATTTACCAGATGCAATAGCATCAAAAAATTTATTGGGCGAATTTGTTCGCAAAACAGGCTTATGCAAGAAAGAAACATAGCAAGCATCTGTTACATTCATTACATCTTTCACTTCACCTTTTGCTCCATAGGGGATAAAAAAAATGTTTTGAAGCGCCTTATCAGCCACATATTTTTTAGTTGAAGCCAAACTCAACCCTTCACCCATGATCAAAAACCTGATGGGTAAATCAGCGCATAATTCCGCACATCTTATTAAACTCATCAAATCATTCACAGGCCCCACTGCACCAAAATAACTCACAACAAACTTATCCTTCACACCATATTGCAATACCAAATCTTCATCTTTTTGAGTAACTTTCTCAAAAAAATCGCAATCTGCCATGTTGGTTATCAACTCTACTTTAGCGTTTGGCACCTTTTTTTCTATGTGATTTCTCATGCCTGGAGAAAGAGCCACTACCCTCTCTGCATTTTTATACAGTTTTATTTCCTGCTTTTTTAGCCACCACTTTAAAATTGGATTTTTTATGGCCCCCATTTGAATGGGAGCCTCGGGCCATAAGTCTCTTACTTCAAAGATGAAAGGAATAGCAAACGTCTTTTTAGCCCATAACCCTACAAAGCCAACCGTTAAAGGAGTGCTGCTAACAATAATTTTATCAAACTGATGATTTTTCCTAATAAACCTTTTAGCAAGCTGAAGAAATTGGACAAATGCTGTTACTCGTTTAAAGAATCCAAAACTATTACGATAAATAACTGGCAGATAAGTTACCGAAATTCCATCAATATTTTTAGACAAAGTATTTGTTTCATTGTGTGCACTCAACATTTCAACATGATGCCCTTTTGCCATTAAAGCTTTTGCCATATAATATGACCGATTGGCTCCTCCTTCATCAGGAGTTTTAAAGTACTGGTGGATGTATAAAATCGTCATGTGGCACTAAAGTAATGGGTAACATTGACATAACACGAAAAAAGTCGGCAAAATTTGTTTTGACTCCTTACTTTTAAGTTCTCATATGTATCAAATAGAATGGCTGCATTGAAACAAGAAAGTAAAATCTACAGTGGGATAGTTTTATTCTTTTATTTTATATGAACTTTTATATTTGATATGGTCCACTATCATGTCTGCATGTATACGACTATTTTCTATGAACCATTTGTTGGTTTCCATGCCTCCGCAGATTACTCCAGCTAAATAAACGCCATCCACATTGGTTTCCATAGTTTCTTTATCATACTTGGGTGCATTCGGAAACTCTTCATTAATTTCTATACCAATCTGTTTGATAAATTCATAGTTGGGCTCATAGCCTGTCATTGCTAAAACAAAGTCGTTTTCAAGGGTCAGTTCTCCTTCAGGCGTTTTAATATCAATTTCATTTTCTTTTATTGCTGTTACACTACTATCAAAATACGACTTTATACTGCCTTCTTTAATTCTATTTTCAATGTCCGGCTTTACCCAGTATTTTACGGTCTTCCTAATTTCCATTTCCCTAATCACCATAGTTACTTCTTTAGCACCTTTTCGGTAGCATTCCAGCGCTGCATCTACTGCTGAATTAGCAGCTCCAATAATTGCTATCTTCTGATCAAAATAAGGGTGTGGCTCCTTGTAATAATGTGTCACCTTACGTAACTCTTCTCCGGGAATACCGAGGTTATGAGGCAAATCATAAAAGCCTGTAGCAAGAATAATATTTTCTGCTTCAATCTTAAGCTTTTTAGTGTCCACAACAAACTCATTGTTCGTTCTGGTTACTTTTTGTACAGGGTTGTACAATGAGGTATTCAATTTCAACGAGGAAGTAACTCTTCTGTAATATTCCAACGCTTCCATCCTGGTAGGTTTAGGATTATGAGAAATAAATGGAATTTCTCCAATCTCTAACTTATCGGAAGTACTGAAAAAGCTCATCCCTGACGGGTAATTATATAATGAATTTACCAAGGTGCCCTTATCTACGATAATGTAGGACAACCCCTGCAGTTGCGCCTTAATTCCACAAGCCAGACCAATAGGTCCTGCTCCAATAATTACAATATCATAATGAGCCTTCATAAATGTTTTCAAAGTTTGATTTTTGTTCACTTAATTGAAACAACAATATAATAAATACGATAACCTCACAGAAAGTTTAGATTTGTTATTAAGCCAAAGGTTGAATCTTCTTTTAGATCCTACCTCTTCTCATAAAATAATGAGTTACCGGGCACTTTTTTAATCGTAATTTGTTTTGCTCTCTCACCCTGTTTTATTGATAATTAAAGGGTCTTGATCGAATATTAATAGAAAACTTGGATGCTCTGCTCAATTATTTCATTTTTTTTCATGCGGAGCAAATTGAGTAGTGTATATTTGTGCCATTAAAATTTAATTTCCTTTATGGAATTCATTCAGAGTAAGCATTTTAGTCAGGAACAAGTTAATTCATACAAAGAAGAGTACGAGCAGTCAAAGCCTTATCATCATGTAATGATAGACGATTTTTTGACTGAAGATATTGCTAAAAAGCTTAGCCAGTCCTTTCCTGCGGATGAGCTTTTTAATAAACACAAGCATGACCTTCACGAAAACAAGCTGGAAGGGGATCAATTTGATCTTTATCCTGAAATTTTCACCGAGCTCAAGAAAGTGATTGCACAGCCTGAATTCTCTAAGTTTATAGAGCAAATTACTGGTATTAAGGATACTTTCATTACAGATGATGCCTATGGAGTAGGCATACAAAAAGGTAAAAAAGGGTCTTTTGAAGATGTGCATATTGATTTTAATCTGCATCCGGTAAAAGATGTACAGCGTAGGCTCAATATGCAGTTGTTCCTTACGCCTACATGGAAAGCGGAATGGAATGGTGCATTGGAAATGTGGAATAACTGTGTCTCAAAGTGTAAAAAAGCTGTTTCCTGCAGATTCAACAGGGCCTTAATTTTTGAAGTAAAAGACACTTCCTATTATGGCTATACTAAGCCATTGGAATGTCCGGATACAGCTGACAGAAAGGTATTTTCAGCTACTTTTTATACCAAAAAAGAACAGAAAGACATTCCATTTCACGATACAATCTTTGCAGAGCATAAAGAAGAGCAGCCTAAAGTGTCGTTACTAAATTCTATTAAAAAAGCTTTGAAAGTAGGTTAAAATATGTCCAAACATTCCACCACAGAAATAACCTCTGATTCGATAGCATCTGACAATCCAATTCACCAAAGATTATTGGCTGCCTATGTCTATGCTCAACCACTTATTTCAGGCAATTTACTGGAAGTGGGATGTGGAACAGGTAGGGGTTTGGAAATATTAATCAATAGCGCTGATCACTACACGGGTATCGACAAGTACAAAACACTTACAGACGATTTGCAGGCAAAATACCCGCAGGCGGATTTTAAGGCGATGGTAATCCCTCCTTTTGAAGGAATTGCAGATAATAGCTTCGATTGCGTGGTTTCCTTCCAGGTGATAGAGCATATAAAAGATGACAAATCTTTTTTACAGGAAATTCACCGAGTGTTAAAGCCGGGTGGAAAGGCCATTATTTCAACTCCTAACAAAAAAATGACGCTCACCCGTAATCCATGGCACATTAGAGAATATTTCGCTCCTGAATTAATTGCTTTATGTGAATCAATTTTTAGTAAAGTAGACGCTCAGGGAATTGCAGGGAACGATAAAATAATGCATTATCATGAGCAAAATCGAGAGTCTGTTAAAAAGATCACCAAATACGACATACTGAATTTGCAGTATAGATTGCCTGCCTCATTTCTTAGAATCCCTTACGAATTCCTAAACAGAATGAACAGAAATAATTTGGATAAGCAAGACACCAAATTAGTAAAGTCCATTTCTGTAGCAGACTATTATGTGCATGAAAATCCGGAAGAGAGTCTGGATTTGTTTTATGTACTGGATAAATAGCCTTTTGTATTCAGATCAAAAAGAATATTTGAACAGATTTGTTTTTAAGCCTATTTCATGTTGTAATACTAGTATTTGGTAAATAACGCCCATTCCTCTTAACTTTTCCTTTTATTTGAAGTATGTAAGTATATTAACTTCAATGATGGAAAATCAAAAGCATTTATTCAATTTACCGAACAACATTCATTACTTGAATGGTGCGTATATGTCACCTTCATTGAAGAGTGTGACCGCAGCAGGAATAGAAGGAGTACAATTAAAGAGCAATCCTACGTCATTAACAGAAGCAGATTTCTTTGAACCTGCGAATGAATTAAAGCTGCTTTTCGGGGAATTAGTGAATGCTAAGGCTAAACAAATTGCTATAATACCCTCTGTTTCTTATGGATTAATGTCGGCAATATTTAATGTGCCCTGCCAAAATAAACAACATGCGCTGGTGGTTTCTGAAGAATTCCCCAGCGATCATTTAACTGTGCAAAATTGGTGCAATAAACATCGGGCAGATTTAAAAGTCATTGCTAATCCGGAAGTAAAAAAAGGTAAAGCAAGAGAATGGACTCAGAAGATCTTGGATGCTATTTCAGATCAAACTGCAATGCTGGTAATGTCATCAATTCACTGGATGGATGGTACTATTTTTGACCTGAAAGCCATTGGTGATAAGTGTTCTAAAACAGATACTGTTTTCATAGTAGATGGCACTCAATCTGTGGGGGCAATGCCCGTAGATGTGCAAAACTACAAAATTGATGCGTTAATTTGCGCAGGCTATAAATGGCTGATGGGACCCTATTCATTAGGTTTGGCTTATTATTCGGAGCGCTTTAATGAAGGTAAATCCTTAGATGAATCGTGGATGAATCGTGAGAATGCTTCCGATTTCAGCAAACTGACTACCTACCCGGAGGCATATGGCGAGGGCGCTCAACGCTACAATGTTGGGGAATTCAGCAATTTCATAGCTTTGCCAATGCTTAAATCAGCCTTAAAGCAAATTATTGAATGGAATCCTCAAAATATTCAGTCTTATTGCAGAAATCTAGTTGAACCAATCTATTCATTTTTAGAGGATAACAACATACCCTCAGATAATTCAAGGGCTATTTCATCTCATTTAATGGGAATCTATTTACCTCAAAAAGTGGATATTAACCTTTTTATGCAATCCCTTAAAGCCGAACAAATATTTGTTTCTGCCAGGGGAAGATCTGTTCGAGTTTCACCCCATGTTTATAACACCGCACCGGATATCGATGCATTTCTAAACGTTTTTAAAAATCACATATAATTTTCTATGTTCAAAAAACAACTAATCCTAAGTATCATATTCTTTTCTATTGGCTCGCTTTCAAGAGCTCAGCAAAACGAAATAAAAAGCGATTCCATTTTGGATGTAGTCGTAGTGACTGGGTTTAGCAAGGGTGAGAGAATAGATAAGCAATCGGCTCCAATTGCTTACTTAAGCGCTAAAGAACTGCAGAAATTTTCACCCCACGATCCAGTGATGGCATGGAATACTTTGCCTGGCGTAAACCTGGAGCAAAGGGCACTTTCCAGCTATAGAGTGAGTATCCGAGGAAGCTCTATTCGCTCTCCGTTTGGTGTGCGCGATGTAAAAGTATACTGGAATGGCTTACCCTTTACTGAAGCCAATGGATCCACGGCTTTAAACTTACTAAGCAATACCCAAATGCAGAATTTAGAGGTAATAAAAGGTCCTGCAGGGAGTTTGTTCGGTGCCGGATTAGGTGGAGTAATGCAAATAAGCAACTTCCCTGCGAAAGATGCTAGTCCTTTAGAAATAGTAATATCAGGAGGCAGTTTCAGTCAGATTAATGCCGGAATTAAAGGTCAAATAAAATCTGGTAAATGGACCACTTTTTATGCCATAGATCATCAGCAAAATGAGGGTTATAGAGATTATAATGCGCTAGACAGGCAAAACTATCAGCTCTCTTCCCGTTTTCAAATTAATGATAATAATCAACTGGATTTCCATGTTTTGTATAACGATTTATACTATGAAATTCCAGGCGGACTAAATGCAGATCAGTTTGCAGAGAACCCAAGGCAAGCAAGGTCCGGCAGTGCTTCTCAAAACTCTTCCATAGATCAAAAAACTGTATTTTACGGAGTTGGGTATACCAGTATTTTGGGAGCCAATTTAAGTCAAAGTACACACATGGCTGGCACTTATACTTGGTTTCAAAACCCTTTTATACTTGATTATAAGGAAGACCAAAACAGAGAGTTTTCGTTGCGTCATCAATGGACTTATGACATGAATTTGAACAATATTGACTGGCAATGGGATGCAGGCTTAGAGTGGCAATATGCTGACAATTCAGCTAATAATTACGGGAATGTAAACGGACAAAAAGATACCATTCGCTTTGCTGACGAGTTAAACATTGATCGCAAATTATTCTTTCTTCAAACTCAAATTGGTTATGAAAAATGGCAACTCACTTTGGGTTTAAGCAGCAATTTACTTCAATATGATGTGAACCGTATAGAGAATGCCTTTGCAGATGAATTTACCTTTAACAGACGCTTCGATAATGAATTAATTCCACGAGTTGCTTTAAGTTATCAGTGGACTCCTCAACATATGACTTTCAGCTCAATAAGCGAAGGCTTTTCAAGTCCTACTCTGGATGAAATTAGAACCAACGAAGGCAGCATAAATCGTAATTTGCAAGCTGAGAAAGGACGAACCTATGAAATTGGGCATAAGTATTATAGTAACAAGATTCAGTTAAATGCATCGGTGTTTTACGCAGCTTTAAGAGAAACGATTACCACATTTACTAATGAAGATGGAGTGGTTTTATTTAGAAATGCAGGTGCAACTAATCAGCTCGGTACCGAATGGGGCTTAAACATCAATTGGTTGAAGAGCGAATACTCCTTTCTAAGTCTGTTAAATAGCAGAACCAGCTACAGTTTTTATGAATTTACCTTCGACAACTACAGCAGAGAAGAAGAAGATTTTTCTGGCAATTTACTCACCGGTGTACCTCAACATACCTTTAACCAAACTCTCGAACTTGGCTTATTGAATGCTATCGATCTCAACATCCATTACAGATTGGTCAGCGAGGTGCCGCTGAGAGATGACAATACTATTTTTGCAGAGAGTTACCATTTGATAAATGCAAACGTCAATTACAAGCTTCCAATAGAACAAAAGATTAATATTCTTGCTGGAGTAGAGAATATGTTTGACAGGACATACAGTCTGGGAAATGACCTTAACGCATTCGGAGGTAGATATTACCAGCCTGCACCCGGAAGAAACTTTTATGTAGGAGTAAATTGGAAATTGTGATACTTTACCAGTTGCCAAATTAAATTTGAACACAAATTCTGACAAGGCAATTATATGATTGAATGATAATTTTGCCTCAACGGATGTCCTACCCCATTCAATTTTTTTTTAAAATTCATGAATAATTACTAACTTAAGGAAGTTATCATTTAATAATTTTTATTTATGAGGTGGCCATACTTTTTACAGCACAAATTGAAGATTGCTTTGTTACTTTGCATAATTCTTATTGCAGTCTTCATTAACAACAGAATAGAATCTGGCATCATAAGTAACCTGGGGAGTTCATTTACTTCCGTTTATGAAGATAGGCTAGTAGTAGAGAGCTATATTTTCCAATTATCCAATCATTTGCATAATAAAAAGTATCTGCTCAACCAGCTGGACAATAATGACACTAAAATAACCAACAGCAAGATAATTGCTGCCAATGCAGCTATCAACCAACTGGTATCAGATTTTGAAAAGACAAAGTTAACCTCGCAGGAAGAATCCCTGCTTAATTTGTTTAAAAATGAACTTAACGTTCTTGAAGAGGGTGAAAGTAAGTACCTCATTAGTCCCTCTACGCAAAAGTCTATTCAATTAAATGAAAATTTTTCCCGAGGGTTTCATTTATTAGCCGGCCTTTCTGCCGTTCAAATGTTCGAGGGCAAACATCTGTATGAAAATTCTCAAAAGGCAGTGCTGAGCAATGCATCTACCGCTCAGTTTGAACTAGTTCTTATTATAATCATTGGGCTAATTATTATCTCACTCATCTTCGAATCGAAGAAAATTTCTACTCCTTTTAAGCAAAATGCTCACCTCAATTAGGGGCTTCAGTTAAGAAATGAGTTTCTTTATTTCCCCTAAATAACCTTACGCATGGAAATTTTATTTAGGATTGTTGTTCCATCAGGGGATTTAAATGCTTCCATACAGTTTCAGCCACTATTTCATGGCCTTCAGGTGTAGGATGAATACCATCCGGCAAATTGAGTTCCGACACTCCGCCAACATCTTCCAGTAAAAACGGAATAAGTTCTACTTCCTTTTCTGCTGCAATAGCAGGATAGATTTTTTGAAACTTATTAGCATAATCCGACCCCATGTTGGGGGGCACCATCATTCCGGCTAAAATAATTTTTACCTCCGGGTGAATGCTGCGTACTCTATCAATAATCTGCTTCAGGTTTTTCTCTGTTTCTTCAGGGTCAATTCCTCTTAAGCCATCATTCCCACCTAATTCAAGCACAAAAATATCTACAGGTTGTCTTTTCACTACCCAATCAACCCTGGAGAGGCCACTGGCAGTGGTTTCCCCACTTACACCTGCATTGATGACATTATAATTTAGATCAAGAGAATCGACTCTTTTCTGAATGAGGCCACTAAATGCCTCTGACGGCTCTACCCCATATCCGGCAGTGAGGCTATTACCGAAGAAAATAATGTTTTTCTGGTCCTCATTCTTTGCTTCCGGTACAGCATTATTAGTTGTAGAATCCTGCCGATCATTATTTTCATTTTTAGTTTCAGCAGTACAGGAAACTAAACCTGCAACAACAAACAGCATTAATAATTTATAGATCATTATATTATCTTTGTTTTTGTACAAATTAATTTCGTAGCCTTTAACAGCTTTTAGACGATTCGTAGTATTTACCTCTTAAATAAAAATATAAACTGTTTCTACATCAAATCGTTGGGTAAATGTATTTAAATTTAATTCAATAAAAATTTCATGAGCGCAATTCTTACCGTACATAATGTGAGCAAAACTTATCAGAGTGGCGCTAAGTCACTCACAGTTTTGAATAATATAACTTTCGAAATTGAGGAAGGGAGCTCTATAGCTATTGTAGGCCCTTCCGGTAGCGGAAAAACCACTTTATTGGGGCTTTGTGCCGGTTTGGATAGCTCCAGCTCAGGTGAAATAAAGTTAAATGACGAATCACTAGAAAAACTGAATGAAGATCAAAGAGCGGCCTTACGAAATAAGCATGTAGGCTTTATTTTCCAGAGCTTTAATTTACTTCCCACCCTAACGGCTTTGGAAAATGTGATGGTCCCGCTTGAATTATTAGGCCAAAAAAATGTAAAACCCGTTGCAGTGGAATTATTGGAAAAAGTAGGTTTGGGAGATAGAACACATCATTACCCAACCCAACTATCTGGCGGAGAACAACAGAGAGTTTCCATTGCTCGTGCCTTTGCCAATAAGCCGAAAATACTCTTTGCAGATGAGCCCACTGGCAACCTGGATGAAGAAACAGGAGCTACTATTGAAAAACTCATATTCAATTTAAATAAAGAATTAGGAACAACCTTAATATTAGTGACGCATGATGATGAATTAGCTGCTAAAACCAACCGTATTCTGAAATTAAAAGGTGGAAAGCTAGCTGAAGATAGGCAGCAAAACGCTTTACTCACCGATTCCAATAAATAACTAATCAAATACATGCAAAATCTTTCCTGGCTTTTGAAAATGGCGTGGCGCGATAGCCGGAAAAATCGGTCTCGCTTGTTCCTATTTATGAGTAGCATCATTTTAGGAATTGCTGCCTTGGTAGCTATTAATTCTTTTGGAGATAATTTAACAGCTCAAATTAATAATGAAGCCAAGGAATTACTGGGAGCTGATATTGAAATAGAAAGCAGAAGCCCTATACCGGATTCCCTCAAGCAATTCTTGAGTGAGAAAGGGGTGCAGCAATCCGAGGAGTTGAGCTTTGCCAGCATGGTTTATTTCCCAAAAACAGGTGGCACACGCCTAATCAATGTAAGAGCCGTTGAGGGAGATTATCCTTTTTATGGCAGCATAGAAACGACCCCGACAGAATCAGGCGATCAATTTTATGCGCAAAATAATGCCTTAGTAGACCAATCCTTAATGTTGCAGTTTAATACAAATATAGGAGATTCAGTTAAAATAGGCGACATCACTTTTTTAATTGGTGGCGAAGTGAATAAGTCACCTGGTCAATCTGCCATAACCACCACTGTAGCACCTCCGGTTTTTATTCCCTTATCGCTGTTAGAGCAGACTGGTCTGCTTCAGACAGGTAGCAGAATTAATTACAAATTATATGTGAAATTTCCTGAAGGAGTAGATGACAAGACATTCTTTAATGAACAGTTGAAGCCCCGCCTCGAAAAAGAAGAAGTGAGATTTGATGATGTGGAAGAAAGAAAAGAAGAACTGGGTGATGCTTATTCCGACTTAACTGGATTTCTGAACCTAACAGCTTTCATAGCACTTCTTTTAGGTTGCATGGGGGTGGCTAGCTCGGTTCAGGTTTATGTTAAAGAAAAAGTGCAAACAGTGGCTATTTTAAGGTGTATCGGGGCCTCCTCTAATCAGGGTCTATGGATTTATCTCCTACAAATTGTCATTATGGGCTTTATGGGCTCAGTTCTTGGTGCCGCACTGGGTACACTCATTCAATATTATTTACCTCTTTTGTTTCAGGACTTCCTGCCTTTTGATATCGAATTAAGTATTAGCGTATTTTCTATTTCACAGGGAATCATCATAGGGGTTTTAACTGCTATACTTTTTGCTCTTTTCCCACTCATTAAAATAAGAAAGGTTTCTCCACTTAAAGTTTTAAGGGCCTCTTTTGAACAGGAACAAAAAAACCGCTCACAATATGTAATTTTTTTTCTGGTAATCATCTTCATATTTAGTTTCTCTTTATCTCAGCTTAGAGATTGGCAGGATGCCGGTATATTTACTTTAGGCTTGATAGTTGCCACTTTAATTCTGGTGGGCGTAGGTAGATTAATTATATGGGGTGTTAGAAAATACTTTCCCACTGGCAGTTCATTTATTGTTCGGCAAGGTTTAGCAAATTTGTACAGACCCAATAATCAAACGCTCATTCTCGTCATCACAATAGGATTAGGCACCGCACTGATCACCACTTTGTTACTTAGTCAGGATTTACTTCTGGACAAAGTTAAATTGAGCAGTAGTGAAAACCAGCCCAATATGGTGTTGTTTGATATCCAAAGTGATCAGGTAGAGGAAGTAATCAACATCACTGAATCTGATAGTCTACCTGTTATCCAGCAGGTTCCGATCGTAAACATGAGGCTAGCTTCCATCAAAGGCAGGTCAGTTGAAAATATTAAAGCTGACACCACAACTGATATACGAAATTGGGTTCTCAATAGAGAATATCGGGTAACCTACAGAGATCATCTGATAGATTCAGAAACCTTACTGGAAGGTGAATTTGTTGGTAAAGTTGAAAACCCATATGACAGTATATTTATTTCCTTAAATGAAGGGTTGGCTGAGGATATGAAGGTACAAATAGGAGATCCTATCAGTTTTAACGTGCAGGGTGCTATTATTCAATGCTATGTAGGTAGCTTCCGAGAAATAGATTGGCAGAGAGTACAAACCAACTTTATAGTAGTTTTTCCCGAAGGAGTACTTGAAGAAGCTCCAAAATTTCATGTCCTTTTAACCCGTTACGAGGAAGTGAGCCAATCAGCTGCTTATCAGCAAAATGTGGTCAAGCGTTTTCCAAATATTTCCATTATAGATTTGGATCTGATATTAAGCACCATTGATGAAGTATTGAGTAAGATCTCATTCATCATTCAGTTTATGGCCTTTTTCAGTATTTCAACAGGCATTATTGTACTCATTGGATCTGTTAGCATTAGCAAATTTCAAAGAATTCAAGAGGCAGTACTTTTAAGAACCATTGGTGCGAGTAAAAAACAGATTATTCGTATTAACCTCATGGAATATTTCTTTTTGGGCAGTATTGCCTCCCTTACCGGCATTTTAATTGCACTGTTGAGCACCTGGGCTTTGGCAGTATTTAGCTTCGAGACTGTTTTTGTTCCTGACTTATTAGGTGCCTTTATTACTTATTTAGCCATTACAGCCTTGACTGTTCTCATCGGTCTGTCAAATAGCAGATCTGTAGTAAACAAACCTCCTTTAGAGATTTTGAGAAAGGAGATTTAAGACCAGCTAAGGTAAAATAACAGTTCTTCTTGATCAAGACTCAATTTAATTGCTTAATTGGTATTTCGCTGTGCTAAAAGTATGTATAGCAAAGACTCAAGCCCCATAGCGGGCGACATTTTGGTTGCCCTGGGTTTTAACCCGGGGTATACATTGTACCAAGCTCTGCTGATTTTGGCGACATTTTTGTTCCGCGCAGCAAAAAAGCAAAAATGATGACAAAATCTAATCTCAATATTTTTTTTAAACCATAGTCTATCAAAAACCTTACGCACCAGGCTTAGCAAGCCTGTACCAGTTCATCATTACCACTCTATGGGGTAGTGTGAGAACAGATAAGAAAATAATGGTAAGGAAAAATGGTGAAATGCTGAACTGAAAATACGAAAAGCCAGCAATAATCAATAATGCCCCCACAATACTGATAGATGAATAAGGTAGTAGTAATTTAATAAATCCTTTCAAACCTTTAATACTTCCAATTTTTTTCATGTAAACATATTCTTCATCCAACACTTTTAATGAATGCCAAATGGCAAAATAAATTGAGAAAGCCAATAAAGGAGGAAGTGTGAAAAAAGCTAAATGCAATAATGCAAAGATGGCTATTTCGGTCCAGAACCGTTTTACATTATCTTCCCACTTCCATAAACATAAAGCCATCAACAAAACTGATAGCACACTGGTGCCAATAAAGAAGAATAATAGCCTGTGGTGGGTAATAATGGATTCAGTAGCACTAAAATGCGAAGTCTCATTAAAAAAGTTGATCAGCACATCGTAATGATGATAAAATAATCCGCTGATAATGGAGCCACCCCAGACCAGATAAAGGGATATCTTAAAAAAATTTCTTTCCTTGAATTTAATAAAGCTAAACTGAGACTGTCCGAAATGATAAAAAGAGATCAGAAAGAAGAGAAAAAGGCTAAAATATGGCATCAAAATCCATAATACCACATAAATAGCAATTAGCCCGAGATAGAAAACGTAGAAATTCAAATTTGAAAACCCCTTTTCTTTCTGGCTTTTGTATAAAAGCAAATGATCTATGGCGCCATGAGGTATCCCCAAAAGAAAAATTAAAGCCAATGTAACCTGCAATTGCGCATTAAAATGCAGGTTATCTAACCACGGATAAATTGTGATTAAAATAATGGTGATGGCAATATGCAGGAAATTGTTTTTTAACATCAATCCATAAAACCTGAAAAGCTGAGTTTTGTTTGCACTGCAGAACCAAAACGATCAGCTTAAGATTATTTTAGCAAAAGGTTCTACTGGTATTTTAATGGCACAAGATCAGATAAAGGTGAAAAAAAACAGCAAAGCAATTCTAAAAATCTCTACCAAATAAGCCCCGAAGTGGGCGAAATCACATAACCTAGGGCACAAGCCTAAGGCTGGCAGCCCTAGGCATATAACAATCTGATTCCTCTATTTTGGCGGTATTTTTGTTCCAGCGCAGCAAGGAAAACAGAAAATAATGACAAAATCTATTAAGACATTTTTTTACTTCTGAATTTCAAGCTTTCCGATAAATTCATGGTAGAACCAAGCAAAATTATGCTACAGAAACAATTGTGTGAGTCTGTCCCAGAAACGTAATAGAATCACCTTCTTTCTTTCCTAAAAGAGTTTGGGCTAGTGGAGAGGCTGGAGATATGGCAAAAATTTCGTTGGAATCTACTTTAACTTTTCCCAGTGAAATAGAAATGAAATACACGGCTTTATTAGTCTGAACGATGCTTCCAAGTCCAATTTTAGAATTCGAGTTATTGATGTTTATCAAAGTCAAGGCCTGCTCCTGCTTTTCAATTTCCTGTAGCAGTGCATAAATCTTATTTTTCTCCTGGCTAATCATCTCCCTGGAAGTCTCATACTTATCACCTGCCGAACTTTTAGTTTCCAGTGCAAAAGAGGCCTGAACTTTTTCTAATTCTTGCTGAAGTTCAGATCTTCTGTCTTTTAAAATAGCATTAAAAGATTCAATAAATGCTTTTTTTTGATTAATCATGGGTTCAATTTTAGGGAAAAACTGGATCAAAAGTATAAACAAAATACAAAGAATAAGTAAAAAGCATACATTAGCTTCCAATCTGTCATAAATTCATTAATTTTGCGTTTCGATAAGAAAACTTATGAAAAAAATAGCAATAATTGGTTTAGGTTACGTGGGCCTGCCTCTAGCCGTAGAATTTGGTAAAAAAAGATCAGTAATTGGTTTTGATATTAATCAAAAGCGAATAAAGGAGCTTTCTGATGGTTACGACCGCACATTAGAGGTAGATACCCCTGAATTAAAAGAGGCTTCACACTTAACATTTAGTGCTAATACTGAAGATTTAGAAGCGGCTGATATTTATATAGTTACAGTTCCAACACCAGTAAATGAATATAAACAACCTGATTTAACACCGTTGAAAATGGCTTCTGCCACGGTTGGTAAAACTTTGAAGAAGGGAGATATTGTCATTTATGAATCTACCGTTTACCCGGGATGTACCGAAGAAGATTGTGTTCCTATTCTGGAAAAAGAAAGTGGAATGAAATATAATCAGGATTTTTTCTGCGGTTATTCACCAGAAAGAATCAATCCGGGTGATAAGGAACATAGATTACCTACGATTAAAAAAGTGACTGCAGGAAGCACAGACGAGATTGCTGAGGAAGTAGATCAATTGTACAAAACTATTATTACCGCAGGAACACATAAAGCTGCTTCTATAAAAGTAGCTGAAGCAGCTAAAGTAATTGAGAATTCTCAGCGCGACTTAAATATAGCCTTTGTAAATGAGTTGGCTTTGATCTTCGACAAAATGGGCATTGACACCGCCGATGTTTTAGAAGCAGCTGGTACTAAATGGAACTTTCTTCCCTTTAAGCCGGGTTTAGTGGGCGGTCATTGTATAGGCGTAGATCCCTATTATTTAACACATAAAGCAGAGGCCTTGGGTTATCATCCGCAGGTTATATTAGCCGGAAGAAGAATTAATGATAATATGGGAGCCTATGTAGCTAGTTGTGTAGTGAAGTTACTGGCACAAAAGGGATCAGTGATTAAGGGCAGCAAAGCTCTAGTTTTAGGCATCACCTTTAAAGAAAATTGCCCTGACATCAGAAACAGCAAAGTCATTGATGTCATTCATGAGCTGGAGTCTTACGGCATAGAAGTTGATACTTACGATCCACAGGCAGATCATGAAGAAGTAAAGCATGAGTATGACGTAAGTTTAGTAGATCAGCCTGGTGATGATTACAATGCAATCGTTCTGGCTGTTTCTCATAATGAGTTTAAAGATTTTGACTTGTCTAAGCATTTGAATTCAAATGGTGTAACTTATGATATTAAAGGATTCTTTGAAAAAGGGAAAGTAGATAAGAGGTTGTGATTTTAGTAAAGAAAATTTTTAATTATAAATTGAAATGTTAGATAACAAAGCAGTTTTAATAACTGGAGGAACAGGCTCATTAGGGAAAGCATTGACTAAGCATATCTTTGAATTTTATCCTAAAGTAAAAAGAGTTGTCATCTTTTCCAGAGATGAACAGAAACAATTCCAAATGGCTCAGGAATACCCACATAATGATTATCCACAGATACGATTTTTCATAGGAGATGTAAGAGATGCGGAAAGATTAAAACGAGCTATGCAGGGTATCGATTACGTAATTCATGCAGCGGCTATGAAGCATGTGCCTATTGCTGAGTATAACCCAGACGAATGCATTAAAACTAATGTGAATGGTGCTCAAAATGTGATTGATGCCTGCTTCGCTACAAAAGTGGAACGCGTAGTAGCACTTTCCACAGATAAAGCCTGTGCTCCGATTAATTTGTATGGTGCGACTAAACTAACTTCCGATAAATTATTTGTAGCAGCTAATAATATTAAGGGGGATAATCCTATCAAATTTTCAGTTGTAAGATATGGTAACGTAATGGGTTCTAATGGATCGGTAATTCCGTTTTTTCTTAATAAGAAAAAGGATGGAGTTTTACCTATAACAGATGTAGATATGACCCGCTTTAATATTTCTTTACAAGGGGGTGTAGATATGGTGATGCATGCGCTAGAACAAGCATGGGGTGGCGAATTATTTGTTCCAAAAATTCCTTCTTATAAAATTACCGATGTCGCTGAGGCTATAGGACCAGAGTGCGAGAAACCTGAAGTAGGAATCAGACCTGGAGAAAAGGTTCATGAAGAAATGATCACTTCATCAGATTCCTACTATACATACGATCTAGGCAAATATTATACTATTTTACCTGCAACTCATAAATGGAAATTGGACGATTATATCAATCATTTTGAAGCAAAAAAAGTAGAAAAAGGTTTTCAGTATAATTCTGGTGAAAATGAGGATTGGGAAACAGTAGAGAGTTTACGCACCCTAATTAAACAACATGTAGACCCTTCATTTGAAGTATGAGCCAAAAAAACATACCATACGGAAAGCAAAACATAACGAAAGCTGATATTGAAGCTGTTGTAGAGACTTTGCAATCAGACTACCTCACACAGGGCCCTAAAATCAAAGACTTTGAAGAAGCATTTGCAGACTATATTGGAGCAAAATATGCAGTAGCAGTAGCTAATGGAACTGCGGCTTTACATTTAAACTGCTTGGCTTTGGGGGTAAAAGAAGGTGATAAAGTAATTACAACACCAATTACTTTTGCTGCGAGTGCCAACTGTATCCGATATTGTGGAGGAGAAGTTGTTTTTGCAGATATCGATCCTGAAACTTATCTACTGGATATAGATAAGGTAAGAAAGATATTGGAGGCTTCCCCTAAAGGTACTTATAAAGGAATTATCCCTGTAGATTTTGCAGGTAGAGCTGTAGATCTGGAAGCTTTTAGAAAACTGGCTAATGAATATGATCTTTGGATTATCGAAGACTCTTGTCATTCCCCAGGAGGGTATTTTACAGACAGTAAAGGACAGCAACAAAACTGTGGTAATGGAAATTTTGCAGATTTAGCCATTTTCTCTTTTCATCCTGTGAAGCATATTGCAGCCGGCGAAGGTGGTATGATTACCACGAATGATAAAAGTCTTTACGAAAAGCTATTAAAACTTAGAACCCACGGAATCACAAAAGATGAGAGTTCATTTGAAAACCCCGTTGATTTTGCCGGTGGAGATGCCACTTATCCTGCTTGGTATATGGAAATGCAAGAATTAGGTTATAATTACCGGCTAACCGACTTCCAAGCAGCTTTAGGTTTAAGTCAGCTGCAGAGAGCTGACGAGGGACTAGAAAGAAGAAGGGAAATTGCTAAAAAATACTTTGAAGCATTTAAAGCAAAAGAATTTATAAAAGGTCAGTCTGGCATAGTAGACGGTCATGCCTATCATTTATATGTAATTGAAGTCGAAGACAGACTTGGGTTGTACAGTCATTTGAGAGATAATAAAATATTTGCCCAGATTCATTATATCCCTACCCATTTAATGCCTTATTATAGGCAGTTTGGCTGGAAAGAAGGAGATATGACCCAGGCAGAAACCTATTATAGGCACTGTATCAGTTTACCTATGTTTCCCACCTTGTCTGATAAGGATCAGGATTTTGTAATCAATAAAATTGCTGAATACTACAAATGAGTAATCTTTGTATCATACCGGCAAGAGGAGGAAGTAAAAGGATTCCCAGGAAAAACATTAAAGATTTTTTGGGTAAACCTATTATAGCCTACTCTATTGAAACTGCATTACAGTCAGGTTTATTTGATGAGGTAATGGTATCTACAGATGATGAGGAAATTGCTCAAGTTGCAAAGGAGTATGGGGCTAAAGTACCTTTTATGAGATCAAGGGAGAATGCAGATGATTTTGCTACTACTACAGATGTGCTCCTGGAAGTGATAGCAAAATATGAAAATATAGTAAAGAATTTTGAATATGCTTGCTGTATTTATCCTACAGCTCCTTTGATTAAAGCAGAGAAGCTAGAAATGGGATTAGACAAATTGCAGAACGGACATTTCAGTACTGTGTTTCCCTCAGTAGAATTCTCTTACCCTATTTGGCGAGGACTTAAAAGAACTTCAAATGAAGAATTTAAGATGGTATGGCCTGAAAACTTAAACAAAAGGTCTCAGGATTTGGAAAAGGTTTATCATGATGCCGGGCAATGGTATTGGTTTAGTGTAGAAGCTTTTAAAAAAGAGCAGAAGTTATTTGGTATTAACACCTCATGCATCGTTTTAGAAGCAACTCAAGTGCAGGATATTGACAACGTGGTGGATTGGAAACTGGCGGAATTGAAGTATGAGCTCTTATAAGATTTTATCAAAACAAAAATTTGAATCTGGTGGCTATGCAATTGTGCCCATCAGAATGGAAGACCGTTACGCCATCATGCAATGGCGTAATGAGCAAATTTATCATCTGCGCCAAGACAAACCTCTCACTAAGGAGGAACAAGAAAAATATTTTAATGAGGTGGTAATCAATTTATTTGAACAGGAGAAACCAGCACAAATACTTTTTTCATACTTGAATGATGGTCATTGTATTGGTTATGGGGGGCTGGTACATATCAATTGGATAGATAAAAATGCGGAAATTTCTTTTGTTATGGATACTTCTTTGGAAAATGAATTTTTCGAATTTCAATGGAGCACCTATCTATCTTTAATAGAAGAGGTGGCTTTTAAAGAATTGGACTTGCACAAAATTTATACTTATGCTTTTGACCTAAGACCACGACTCTATACTGCACTTGACAAACGAGGGTTTCGAAAGGAAGCCCAGCTAGTTGAGCATAGTTTATTTGATGGAAAATATATAGATGTACTGATCCACACAAAGTTTAAAAATAGCCTAATACTAAGAGAAGCTTCAACGGATGACTTGGACGCTACTTACCAATGGGTAAATGATGAAAAGATTAGGGCTTACGCTTATAATCAAAATAAAATAACAAAAGATGCACATTTGAAATGGTTTACCAATAAATTGAAGTCTGATGAATGTAGCTATTTCATATTAGAAGAAAGAAGTCATCAGGTTGGTTCAATCCGGTTCGATATAGAAAAACACCAGGAGACTGCTAAAATTAGTTATTTGGTAGACCCCAAATTTACGGGGCAGGGCTATGGAACCTTTCTGTTGGAAAAAGGTGTAGCTAAGTTAAAAACAAGCAAACCTAATCTGACTTCTGTTTATGGCCATGTATTAAAAGAAAACTTTGCTTCTGTCAAAATATTTGAAAAATTAGGGTATAAAATCATGTCCAAAAATGAATCTGAATTAAAATTTGAAAAGAAACTACAGTGAAAATCCAAAATAGAGAAATAGGGGGGAATCAGCCTGCATTTATTATAGCAGAGCTTTCGGCAAATCATAATGGTAGCCTAGAAACTGCTATGGCAACTATTAAAGCAGCCAAGAGAGCAGGGGCAGATTGCATAAAGTTGCAGACCTATACAGCGGATACCATCACAATAGACTCCAGGAAAGATGATTTTCTGATAAAAGACACTATTTGGGAAGGGAAGAATCTGTATGATTTATATAAAGAAGCCTATACTCCATGGGAGTGGCATGGTGCACTATTTAAAGCAGCGGCAGCTGAAGGTATTATCTGTTTTTCATCTCCTTTTGATAAGACTGCAGTGGATTTTTTAGAAGATCTAAACACACCAGCCTATAAAATTGCTTCTTTTGAAATTACTGATATTCCATTAATTGAATATGTAGCTTCCAAAGGCAAGCCGGTGATTATTTCCACAGGCATCGCAGAAAAAGAAGACATTGAATTGGCATTGGATGCCTGTAGAAGAATGGGGAATAATGATATTGCCCTGCTCAAATGTACTTCTTCATATCCCGCCCCCATAGAAGAGGCTAATATGAAAATGGTAAAAGACCTTGCTGACAGATATGATGTAATTTCCGGTTTATCGGATCACACTATGGGTAGTACTGTGCCCATAGTGGCCACCTGTTTTGGAGCAAAAATTATTGAGAAGCATTTTATTTTAGACCATTCTGTTGGCGGGCCTGATGCTTCATTTTCCATGACCGAAAAAGAATTTACTGAAATGGTTAAAGCTGTGAGAGAAGCTGAAAAAGCTATCGGGAGAATAGATTATACCTTGACCGAAAAGCAGAAGAAAGGAAAAGCTTTCTCCCGTTCTTTGTACGTAGTGGAAGATATCAAAGCTGGAGAGATGATTACAGAAAAAAATGTGAAAAGCATTAGACCAGGGTTTGGAATGCATCCTAAATATTATTGGGAAATTTTGGGGAACACTGCTAAAACCAACTTACAAAAAGGCTCTCCCATCTCATTTGATGATTTTACAAAGTAGTATTAATTGATTATGAATTTATTTATCATAGGTTCTCCTTTGCAATTAGTTAATGCTTCAGAGGCTAAACATCAATTAAATATAGAGGAGGATGATTCTCATCTATTGATCATTAATTTTTTTGGTGAGAGAAATCTTCAACAATTAAAGCACACCTTAGAAATATATAAATGGGATAATGTAGAATTTTTTAATTATAAACCTAAAAATAAGATTTCGCAATTATTAAAAATTCGAGGAATAGTAAGAACAGTATCTGCTAAATTTAAAAATTATTTGATATCGCAAATTTTCATTGGAGAATATAACGCCTTTGAAATTCGAGCAATAGCAAATCAAATCAACGCTAAAACAATTATTTTGTTGGATGATGGGAATGGATCTATCGCGATTGCCACACAACAATTAGCTAAGCATAAACAGAAGTACTCTTTCTCGATACGCTTTTTAGTTTACTCCTTATTTGGTCTAAATGTGAGAGAGTACAAATCGATTGGATTCTTTACATATTATGCATACTTATTTAAAGGAAATAATCATAAAACTTTAGTAATAGAAAATGAACTTCGTTTAACCAAAATGCTAAATCAAGCAAAAGTACAAGGGAATGATATCATATTCTTGGGGAATAAATTTGTTGAAAAAAAATACTTAAGTTACAGGCAATATAAAGATAAGTTAGAGTTTGCTTTGCACTACTTAGAAAAAAATATCTCTAAAAATATAGTTTATCTTCCGCACAGAGGGGAGGCTTTAGAAAAATTAGGAAGTTTACAAAAAGACTTAGGTTTAACTATTGACCATATAGATTTGCCTGTTGAATTGTATCTATTGAAAAGAAAGGTTAAACCAAAATTGGTGGGTACATTTTTTTCATCTGCTGTTAATTCTTTAAATATTTTATTCCAAGGGGATGTACGCCAAATATCCTTTTATATCTCACCATCTGTGTTTGACAAATTACCAATAAATGTAATTGAAGATATCTATCAAAATTATATTGATATTAATATTGAAGTTATAAAAATAGATTAAGGATATTCAGGTGAAAATAATCAAGAATAGTTCAATTCTTTTAGTCAGTTCAATAATTTCAAGTGGTATCCCCTTCTTATTGCAACCTGTTTTAACCAGAGTACTAACTCCTTCAGATTATGGTTACATTTCCATTTTTCAAATAATTACCGCAATATTAACTCCTCTTATACATCTCGGATACAATACGGCTATCGAAAAAAAGTTTTTTGATACTAAAAGTACCTTAAATATTAAAAAACTTCGAGGTACTGCCCTAATAGTTTCATCAGGTATGGTATTCCTTTGGACAAGTGTCCTCTTGTTACTAAATTACTCATCTATCTTAAATATTGGGCTAACTTATGAATGGATATTATTAGCATCTCTTTTTAGTTTATCAGAAACTTTCGTCATCCATAGATTAAGTAATCTCAAAATCTTTAATAAATTTTCTCAGTTAGGGATATTTAATATTATTTTATCAATTCTTGATATCGGGTTTACCTTAATTTTAATTTTGGCATTAGATTTCGATTGGAAAGGTCGGGTAATTGGAAGAGTTTTAGCTTGGAGCATCTGTGGTATTGCTTCTTTCCTTTGGCTGAAACAAGATAATTTAGTTTCCCTTATTTTTGATAACCGTTATTTTAAAATCTTAAACAAATTTTCCTTACCAATTGTCCCTCATCTACTTAGTGCATTTGTGATAAACGCTTCAGACCGTATTTTTATATTAAATATGATTGGGAAACATGAATTAGGAATTTATACTGTGGGTTACCAATTAGGAATGATTGTGATAGTAGTTGGTGCTGCATTCAATAAAGTATGGCAGCCCTTCATTTTTAAAGAATTAAATTACAAGGAAACTAAAAGAAATCGTAAAATAGTATTGTATACCTATTATTACTTCGGTTTTATATTAATATTTGCAATTTTAATGGGTTTGTTTGCCCCTTATTTCGTAGAATACTTTTTAGGTGACCAATTTCAGGAATCTTCAAAGTACATTTTATATGTTAGTTTAGGATATGCTTTCAATAGCATGTTCACAATAATTTCAACCTATTACTATTTTTCAGAACGCACAAAAATAATTGCTCTGTCTACATTGTTTACAGCAGTTATTAATTTAATAGCTAACTATATTCTTATCAAGTTAAATGGGGCTATAGGAGCAGCTCAAGCAACATTGCTTTCTTTCTTTTTACAATGGATTGTGACTTGGTATCTTTCAAACAAGATTTATCCTATGCCTTGGAGGTTTAAAAAATATTGATTGTATCTTTGCAATGCATTTACAATAAACTCAATATTTTTTAGAGGCAATTAATTCTAACCTTTTTGACATTTTATGTGATAAGATAAATTATAGTACTGTATACCGATTTTTTTATTTAGGATCTATAATTGAAAGTGTTGAGTTAAGAAAAATGGTTCTAATCCTAAAAACTAATTTTTTAATAGTTTTGAAGATTTTAAAAGCGGCCATTAAATTTAATAATCGTGAAAAATATATAATCTTAAGTGAAGAAAGAAGTTGCTTATTCGGATTTAACATATAAAATTTACCTGGTTTACTATTTACTTCTTCAGTTTTTCGTAAGTGAAGCCAAGTGGGATAAATTCTCTATTTTGTATTTTGCAATAGTTTTACCTGTGCTAGGTTTCATTGCTCTAAATTTTCCTTTAATTCTAAAGTTTTTTTATTCGAGAAAAAGTGTTCACCTGATCATGCTTCTTTTCTTAGGTATCACCATTTCATTATTTCGTTTTGATTATGCCACAATTTATAATTTATTTATATTAATTGTTACTATTATTATAATTATCGAGTCTAGAGTTAAGTTGACCGTTTCTTTTCTTAACAAGCTATATTTAATCGCAATATTTCTTTCAATTATTAGTTTTCACTCAGGATTAAGCAGATTTGGTTACATCCCTTTTTTGCATGATCCAATTGGTTCAGAACCGGCATGGAAAATCTCTATATTTCCAACTACGCCATCTAGTGGATACTTTTCTATGTTGATAATTGTTATAAATTTTTATTATAATAAAGGTATCACCAGATATATCTTCTATATATTAGGTATTTATTTTTTGATATTAAGTGGCATTAGATCTGCTATTCTTCTTGCTGGTCTGTTTTTAGTTTTTAATATAGTCAAATCTTTTATTGGCTTTAGATACAGGAAATTTTACCTTGTTTTCAATTCTTTATTATTCATACTTTTTGTTTTAATAGTTAATTTCAATTTGGCCTCAAGGCTCCAGCAGCTAAATTCGACCTTTATAGATTCTTTAATTTTAAAAAGTTCATTTCAAAATAATCAAAAAGTGAAAGAAGAAAAAACTAATTATAGAGTGTGGCTTTGGGAACAGCATTTTGATATTTTTTTAATCAACCCTGTAGCAGGAGTTGGTAGTTTTGACATCACGGATCACGTGGAAAAGGATCTTTTCGGAAGGAAGGAATTTGAAGGTTCCGAGTCTTTTTTTACATTATGGTTGGCCAGAATTGGAATTTCATTTTTTTTGTTTATTGCCTTTGCATATGCAATACAACAGGAAGCTTTGCGATCAAAAAATAAATACCTTTACAATTTATCTCTATTCCTTCTAGTAATTATGTTATCCTATGGCAGCTTTTTAATGCCTTACAACTTTATGTTTATTTTAATATTTGGAACTTTGAAGTTAGAAATTAATACATGAAAATATTCTTAGCAGCCCATAATATAAATAGTGCAGGTATAACTACTCAGACTCAGAATTTGATCGCCGAGTTAAGAAAGATGAAAGAAAACAACTTTATCATAACTCTGCCTGATAGCAGTGAATTTCATGAGTACAAAGATACATCAAGCAAAAATCTGAAGATTTATTTCTTTCCCTATTCACGAAATATATTTCTGCGCTACCTGTATCGCTTTTTAACTGATTTTATTTTTATACCCACTTTAGTCCTTTTCACAAACCCTACCGCTGTTGTCTCTCTAGCCAATTATTTTCCTTTTCCTATCATATTTAGAAAGAAAATAATTTTAATCAGACACCCTTACCTGTTAAATGATAATTTGTTCAAGAATATAAGTTTTAAAGCTAAAATTAATGAGTACTTGGCAAGAGGGGTATTGAAGGGTACTCTTTTAACCACAGATGAAGTGATAGTTCAGAGTGAGTATATGCGTGATCTTTTTATTAAAGCTTTTGGGAAAAAGTACTCCATAAGTATACTTCCTAACCCCTTAAGCAGCACTTTTGTAAATAATGGCATAAAAAAGACATCAGTTGAAAGTATTTCCAATTCATCGGTCTTTTTTTATCCCAGTAGATTTTACCGTCATAAGAATCATAGGTTTTTAATAGAGTTAAGTAAAAAGTATTACCAAGAACTAAAAGATTTAAAGATTAAAATAAAGGTGACCATTGCACCAGATCCGCGGTATTACAGAAAAGAAGAAAAACAGATAATTATAAACATTTTAAATGAAATAAATAATACTCATCTTAAAGATGTAATTGAAAACTTAGGTGAAATGCCTCAAGCTGATCTTAATAAAGTATACAAGAAATCTAAAGGCATAATTTTCCCTTCGTCAGAAGAAACCTTCGGTAACAGCTTAATAGAAGGTATGTATTTTGGCCTCCCCATGCTTGTTCCAAGATTGCCATATGCGCAAATTATTTGCGGGAATGCAGGTTGCTATTATGAGCCAGACAATGTGGACTCAGCATTTAATAACTTAAAGGAAATTGTTAAAAATGAGACGTTTTGCAACAGATATAAAGATTTAAGCTATAAAAGATTCAAAAAGTTTATTTCTACAGATCTTTGGATTGAAAAATTGTTAAAAATAGCCGGCGGTAAAAAATAAGAAGGGTGTCTCATTTTTAGTACAGCTTATCTATACTTTTAGTATTTAAGCTCTTTGATCATTTTAGCGGCAAAAGAGATTGCTAATGTTCTGAGATGCTATAGGACTGGCCACTAAACTCTCAAGGGATGAACCATTTTATTACGTTTGCTTGTTCCGAATTGATTCTTGCTGAGAACAGCTGCTTAAAAGAAATGAAGAGAGTAAATTTTCTTATACTATTTCGCTACAGAAAGCTTAAATTTACCTGCTAAAAAACTGAAAGAATTTGCTAAAAGCAATTTATTTTTAATCTTTCAATTTTCGGCGAGATACTATTTATTATTTTTACAGTAAATCAAGTTAATATAAAATGAATCACACACAGTTAGCTGATCAGATTTTAGAAAGTTTGGTACAGAAAAAAGTGTACATGAAAAATGAATTTCATAAGCCAAAGCAGATCAACACTTTCTTTTTGGATGATGTGTTGGATACAAATATTGCTAGGAAAATTCATGCGGCTTTTCCTAAAAAAGAAGATATGAAATCCAAAAAGTCACTCAGAGAATACAAAAACATTGCCGTGCAAATGGATAATTACGATCCAATATTAGAAGAAGTAATTTATGCTTTTCAAGATAGCCGCATAGTCAAAGCCATTGAGGAGATTACTGGATTAAAAGACCTTATTCCTGATGATAAGCTCTATGCAGGTGGGCTTAGTCTTATGTCTGAAGGTAATTTCTTAAATCCCCACCTAGATAATTCTCATGATAAGGAAAGGGAAAACTATCGTGTTTTAAATTTACTCTATTATGTGTCTCCAGATTGGGAGGAGAAATTTGGAGGTAATTTGGAACTTTGGGATGAGGGTGTGAGTAAGCCAGGGAGGACTATCCACAGCAAATTTAATAGATTAGTGGTAATGATAACGAATCAGTCGTCATATCATTCAGTAAGTAAAGTTATAGTTGACAGAAGTAGATGCTGTGTTTCAAATTATTATTTTTCGA
Source organism: uncultured Cytophagales bacterium (assembly GCA_963803685.1). Taxonomy (GTDB): domain Bacteria; phylum Bacteroidota; class Bacteroidia; order Cytophagales; family Cyclobacteriaceae; genus Marivirga. The sequence continues at coordinate 1,924,638 of CAWDNW010000001.1, read as the reverse complement.
AATTGCCAGCCGAAGAAAATGAATATTTCCATGTTACTTCGTTTTATGGTAGACCGGAGGAGAAGGTGAAAGATGTGATTCTTAGAGCAGATTCAGCCTTTAGAAATTTGCTCCGCAAAATATTTAAAAAGGGGATTGTTGCTACAAAACACTATTACGATAGAAAAAAGTAAATAGCATAAATTAGAATCCTCATTACTTTTAATCAGGTCTGCAGATTTTTTTGTCATCTTAGCTTTACTGAAGCTGTAAAGCGATTCAAGATCAGGGAGGCGATTTCCTCACTGTTAAAAATGTAGATAATTTTTGCTCTGTTGCACAGAGTGGTACTAATCCTTGAAAATAAGTCAGTTGTTTTTAACGTCATCCCGTTCTGGAAATAAAATTCAGTTTTGGTAAAAAACTCAGAGGGATCCCTCTAGATACCTTAAAGTTTTAAGGACTTGTTCCTTCTGATGGTTGATGTTACAATAAGAAATCTTATTTTTAGCAATTCTAAAAAAACAGTTTTGCTCTGTTACTGATGCTCTCTACTGTCGAGTTCTATTTTGCGCTTGTATACGATCTTATAAAATGCTTAAAAGGGTAATACTTTTATACTTTACTGCAATTGCCATTTGGATTCTGATTGATAAATCGGTTAATAATAGATTTTCCGATCTAACATCAATTGATGTTTCTTATCTGAGTGAAAATGGGCCAATTAATTTTTCTTTTTATTACTCATCCTCAGCAGTTTTTGGAAGGGAAAGTTTTAATAGAAAAGTAGCTCGTTTAATAGCAAAGAACACTTATCAGGTCAGCTTAGAATTAAATCAGGATAATATTAACTACATAAGATTGGACCCTGAATTTAAACATGCAGAATCCGAAATTTTTATACAAGATATTATACTTAAATCTGAAGGTGAAACTATTAAAATAGCTGGTGAAGAAATTCATAAGTTTATTGAAAAGTCTTATCAGGTTGAGTACGAAAACACGAAATTAGGACTAAGATTTATACCCTCAAGTTTAGAGCCAGATGCCGATCATTTTGTAGTTCTGTCACCAATAAGAAAAATAGGGCATTTCTATTTAGGGGGTATAGAAAGGGAGTCTTTTCTAAATTTTGTTTTATTATGCCTTGTAGCTATCATCATATGGAGAGCAGTAAAAGAATCAGATAATTTTTATTGGATTTTAATTACTGGTTTATTTACATTAACTATTTTCTTGGATAAGACCTTACTGAGTTGGTCATCAGCATTTTTATCAATTATAAGTGTTGTCTATATATTCAAAAATGGCTTAATTAAAAAAGGAAGTAAGGTTGTGTTTACTATCACTTTGATATATTTTTTGTACATTATCTATTTCTTGCTAACTGGTGATTTATCGATAATGAAATTATTGGAATATCAAGCTACATTGATTCTATTTCCTTTGATTTTCTATTTTCTTAAACTCTCCGAAAATGATATTTGTAGAACAGAACAGATTTTTGAGGTAGTTTCTTATACGATTATTTTAATAGTCTGTACTTCTGTCTCCTTAGTTTTAATTGAATCAAAATTAAGTATTTTAGAATTTTATCATAATGCAGCCTATTTAAAAAGTTCCGCTTTGGATTGGATTGATAATACACTGCATCCATCCTTTTTAAGTTACGGTGTGTTTATTGGCCTGCTATTTTCGATCAAAAATACAATTGACAGCAATAAATCCTTAATTAAATGTTTTATATGGTTAGCAATTTATCTCCTCTTAATGGTCCTTATTGGATCTAGAGTATCAGTCTTATTATTTGTAGTTTTATTTTTATTCTTAGTTTTTGAAAAGAGTAATTGTAATATTTTGGTTCTGAAAAAAAACTATATTGTAGCTATAATTTTGTTGATAGGTATTTTTTTACATATTTTTTTATATAAATTATTTCTTGCTGATTTGGATCCTTCACGGTTTCATTTATGGAAATTTAGTACTGATCTAATAAGGGAAAATCCATGGACGGGCATTGATTATGGTGAATTCAGAAGTTACTACCAAGAATACTTATCAGCTGAGGGAATTGAGGCATTAAAATCATATGGGCACCCTCACAATCAACATTTATTTATAGCATTAAATTTTGGCTTGCCATTACTAATTGCTTTTGTTGCAATTATGAGTCTAGTCCTTTTTAAATCTCTTCAGCAAAAAAATAGCTTGCTTTTTTTCTTTTTACTTGGATCCCTAGTATTTATGTCATTTGACTTGCTCTTAAATTCTGCTAAGGGTGTCGTTCCATTTGCTTTTTTTTATTCATTTATAGTCTATAAAAATAGTAAAGACAACATTTAATGAAGGCTCTCAGCAATAAATTCCAAAGTATATAAACTTATCATTAAGTATTTTTTATATTGAGAAGAGTAACAACTTTTTATTAAATTTGCATTGTTGCAAAAAGGTAGTAGCTTAGTTTAAGTCTTGCTTTTTTCCTATTTTAAAGGCTTAACTCCAAGTGTAATTAGTTTTAATTGAGATAACGTGCGTTGTAGATATTCAAAAAGGCAAATGGATATCTTTAATAACTCACAGAAATGATGTGTAAAGCATTATTTAAATTAAGAAAATTTGTCTTTTTTACTGCTCCAAAGATGTAAAACGCAAGGCAGTTCATGGTACCCGTTACAAGTCTTACTATATAAATGAAATTGTTCGATAAAATGAGTGTAAGCAATAAATATGATATTACAGCCTCAATCGTTCTTTACAAGAATGATCCAAAAACTTTAGGACTCACAATAAAGAGTTTTTTAGATACAGATTTAAATGTGAGATTATATCTCATTGATAACTCACCATCTGATGAGCTTAAAGATTATTTTGTACAAGATGAAAGAGTAGAATATATTTTTAATAATGAAAATCTAGGTTTCGGAAAAGCACATAACCAGATTCTTCTAAAGTCCCCTCAAATATCCAATTATCACCTGGTATTAAATCCTGATGTTTACTTCGAAGGTTCTATTTTAAAAGAGATTTTTTATTTCATGCAAAAGGAAAAATCAGTAGGTCTATTAATGCCCAAAATTTTATACCCAGATGGATCCATTCAATATTTGTGTAAGCCTTTACCCAGACCTATTGATTTAATTTCAAGATTTATAATACCTTTTGATACTGAAAGTAAGAAAAATTTTGAGCTAAGGTATTTTGATTATAATAAGACAGCAAATATTCCTTATCTTTCAGGATGCTTCATGTTTTTAAGAACCTCTGTCATTAAAGAAGTAGGTGGCTTTGATGAGAATATTTTTATGTATTTGGAAGATGGAGATTTATCCAGGAGAATTCACAGGACGTATCAAACATTGTTTTACCCAAATGTTGTCGCTGTGCATGAACACAATAAAGAGTCGTTTAGAAATTTAAAGTTGTTGCTAATACATATGAAATCTGTTATTTATTATTTTAACAAATATGGATGGTTCTTCGATAAAGAAAGGAAAAAGATAAATAAACAAGTTTTAAGAGAAGTAAATCAATTAAAATAGCATGAAAAACGTTCTGATTACTGGAGGTTCAGGCTTTATTGGTTCCTATTTCAATGAAAAATTGGACACAATTATAGTTAATTATGATTTGAGAGAGCCAATTCATCCAACAAAAAATAAATTTTTAAAAGGTGATATATGTGATTTTGTAGTTTTAAACAAAGCTGTAAAAGAAAACAAAATAGATGCAATAATTCATTTAGCAGCGGCTCACCATGACTTTGGAATAACCAGAGAGGGATACTTTGAGGTTAATGAATTGGGTACTGAGAATATATGTAAAGTAGCTGAAGAAAATAATATTAAAAAAATAATATTTTATTCATCTGTGGCTGTCTACGGAGAAAATAAAAAACCCTCAACTGAGGAGATGCCTCCGAATCCTTCAAACCATTACGGAGCTTCCAAACTCGCTGGGGAAGCAAAATTAAAAATTTGGTCTGAAAGGGAAGGCAATCAGGCTATTGTGATAAGACCTTGCTTAGTTTACGGCCCACGTAATACTGCTAATATGTTTAACCTTATCAAGCAAATAGACTCAGGAAAGTTTTTCAATGTCGGGAAAGGAGATAATGTAAAATCAATATGCTATGTAGAAAACATCGTAGAAGCAACAATTCATCTATTAAACACAATAGAGGAGAACGGATTCCATTTTTATAATTATGCCGATTCTCCTCAATTAACCTCTAAGGAAACAGCTAATCACATAGCTAAATCTTTAGGGAAAAAGAACCCATTAAGTGTTCCTAAATCATTACTTCAAATTGGAGCAATTCCTTTTGATATATTAATTAAGTTAACAGGTAAAAATTTACCGGTTTCGTCAGCACGCGTAAATAAATTTGCAACAGAAACATTTCATCGAGCTGAAAAAATATTAAATACTGGATTCTCTCCCAGATTCGATAATTTACAAGGTTTACAAAAAATGGTAACTTGGTATAAATCTCAAAGATGATATTCCTTTAATATGCTTTAAATTTAGGTTACTAAAACCTCCATTAATAAAATTAGATATTTCCCCAAAACCCTTTAAATTTGCAACCACACAAAAACTTTTAGATATCAAACTTAAATAATGCCCCAAACCCTAGCTAGCCTCATAACTACTTTTATCCTTACCTTTTTGTTAACCCCTTTGGTGATCGGGTTTTTCAAGAAGAAAAATATCATGGATAAGCCGGGCGGCCGTAAAATTCACACCGACTTTACCCCCAGCATGGGAGGGATAGCCATTTTTGCCGGGGTAATGATTGCTTTACTTATTTGGATGCCCTTCCCAGGATTGCAACGATTTAAATTTTTGTTTGGGGCAATGGGTATCATGTTCATTGTTGGTCTCAGAGATGATTTAGTACCTGTTAGACCATTGGTAAAGTTAGCCGCACAGGTATTAGCCGCTTGCATGGTCATTTTCTTAATGGATATACGATTAAGCTCTCTCTACTACTTTTTTACCATAGATGATATCCACTATATCATCAGCATAGCCTTAACCATCTTCACTTTTATCGTTATTACTAATTCGTATAACCTGATTGATGGTTTAGATGGTCTGGCCAGCAGTATTGGTATAGTAGCCTTTTTTGTTTTCGGTATCTACTTCTTTTTGGTTGGAGAAATATACTACGCCATGGTCTGCTTTGGGTTTATAGGTTCCCTCATCGCTTTTCTAAATTTCAATTGGCAACCCTCCCGAATTTTCATGGGCGATACCGGGGCACTTTTAATAGGTTTTGTATTGGCTGCAGCTGCTATAAAATTCATCGATTTTAATCACCATCTGCCGGAAAATGCTCAATTCAAAATAAACTCTTCGGTAGGCTTGGCTATAGCAACGATCATTATTCCCTTATTTGATACTTTAAGAGTATTTATATCCAGGGCAATGAGAAAAAAATCTCCTTTTTCTCCTGATAAAACTCATTTACATCATTTGTTAATGAGATTAGGCAATAGTCATTCGCAAACCACATTGATTATGATTGCTACTAATATAGGCATTATCTGTGTCGCCTTATTGTTAGATTTCCTCGGAGACAACCTGTTAGTTCCCATCATCATTACTCTCTGTTTATTACTAAGTGTAACTCTGGATAATATGGTGAAAGCTTCCATTGCACGGAAAAAGAGAGATATAAAAAGCTTCAGAAGGGATTGAATTTTTAGATTGAAAAAACTTTTCCAAAGTTTTGAACTGCGGAAAAGTTGGTCAAATCTTCGAATTTTTACCAGTCAGCCTGATCAGGCTCCCTGCCTCCAGGAGGCCTTTGGCTGAGAAGTGAACCATACGCAGATAAAAAATAGTTTCTTCGCGAAAACTCTACGCCTTGGCGTCTTAGCGAGACTTTTTAAGCGTCTTTAGACGCCTGCGGCATTCTTGTTATATAGTAGGCAAAAGCATTGAGGATTCTATCTCAAAACCCTAAACATAAAAAGCTTCCGTTCAATAAATCTTCTTTGTTATAATTAAATCGTTCTTTTTCCTGATCTCCCTTAAATATTTTACCGCCTGCAGCCTCTAAAACAGCTTGTCCTGCTCCGGTATCCCATTCCATAGTAGGCCCGTGGCGATAGTAAATATCTGCTTTACCTTCTGCTACCATACAAAACTTTAAAGAGCTTCCTTTTGAGATATTATCCACTACATCATATTTAGCCAATAGTGTATCTTCCTCAGGTGAGGCATGTGAAGCACTCCTTACAGCTATTCTCTTTGTTGATCTGTTATTAACTTTTAAAGTTGAAATTGATCCCCCTTCTAGTTTGAATGCACCCATTTCACTTCCATAATAATAAGTTTCAGAGGCTGGCACATAGATAATGCCCAAGACAGGGTAGCCATCTTTAATCAAAGCAATGTTTACAGTAAACTGGCCATTTCTTTTAATAAATTCTTTGGTTCCATCTAATGGATCCACCAACCAGAAGCTATTCCAGTCCTTTCTTTCAGAATAACTCATGTGCTTTCCTTCTTCCGAGAGAATGGGGAAATCGTACTGCAATGCCTCTAAGCCCTTTTTAATTTCATCATCAGCAGCTTTATCAGCTAATGTGAGCGGACTGTCATCTGCTTTATGATCTACAACCTTACTTAAATCCGCATCATTGTAAATATGCATGATCGCATCTCCCGCATCTTTAGAAATTTTTTTTAGTTCTTCAATAATTTTCTTAGTGTCCATTATTCTCTAAATATTTTATTTAACTGATTTTACTCCCCGTTTATAATTTCATTATCGCATTAAATACATATTAACCATCTATTACTCTAGTCCCTTCATCGATAATTCCTCAAAATTACATGAGAATATTTGATATTAATAGTAATAGTCTATTAACTTTGTAGGAAATAAAACTCAATTGAATAATATTTATCCTATTTTCGATACAATTTTAAGCAAACAGGACAAAGAAACCTTGCTTAAACAAAAATCCATAGTGGTATGGATGGTGGGACTCTCTGGTTCTGGTAAGAGTACACTAGCCCGTGCATTGGAGAATACTTTGCATGAGATGGGACATTTAACTCAGCTTTTGGATGGAGACAACTTGAGAGTTGGCATCAATAACAATTTGAGTTTTAGTCCGGAAGATAGAAAAGAAAATATTCGTAGAGCAGCTGAAACTGCCAAACTATTTATGAACGCTGGTTTAGTAACCATTTGTTCTTTTATTAGCCCAACGGAAGAAATTAGAAAAATGTCCAGAGAAATTATCGGTGACGGTTATGTAGAGGTGTTTATCAATTGCCCACTTGCTGTATGTGAACAGCGAGATGTTAAAGGACTTTACGCAAAAGCCAGAAAAGGAGAAATAAAAGAATTTACTGGGATTACTGCTCCATTTGAAGAGCCGCAAAACCCTGAAATTAATATAAACACGGCTGATCATAGTTTAGAAGATAGCCACCAACAATTAGTGAACCAAATTATCAAACGCATAAAATTATAATATGGGATCTTACAATCTATCACATTTAGATCAATTGGAATCTGAAGCCATTTACATTTTTCGTGAAGTAGCAGCGCAATTTGAAAAACCTGTTATTCTATTTTCCGGAGGAAAAGATTCCATTACGATGGTGCATTTAGCGCAAAAAGCATTTTGGCCTGCAAAAATACCTTTTCCCTTATTACATATCGACACAGGTCATAATTTCCCTGAAGCCATTGATTTTAGAGACAACCTTGCCAAAAAATACAATGTAAAGTTGGATGTAGGATTAGTGGCTGATTCTATTAAAAGGGGCACTGCTAAAGAAGAGAAAGGCTTAAACCCCAGCAGAAATACTCTGCAGTCAATTACCTTATTGGAAAAACTGGAGGAAGGACAGTATGATGCTGCCTTTGGTGGTGGAAGAAGAGATGAAGAAAAAGCCAGAGCAAAAGAAAGATTCTTTTCTCACCGTGATGATTTCGGCCAGTGGGACCCTAAAAACCAGCGACCGGAATTGTGGAACCTTTATAATGGAATGAAAGCTCCTGGTGAGTCATTTAGGATTTTCCCTATCAGTAACTGGACTGAAATGGATGTTTGGCAGTATATTAAAAAAGAAAAAATTGATTTACCAAGTATTTATTTCTCTCATGAGCGTAATGTAGTGAACAGAAATGGTGTTCTAATTGCTGAATCTCCTTATAACACTCTGTTGGACGGGGAAAAATACGAAAAGCAGGTTATTCGCTACAGAACTTTGGGTTGTATGACTATTACTGGCGCTGTAAATTCAGATGCTGATAATCTGGATAAAATCATTGAAGAAGTAGCTGCTGCACGCCAAACTGAACGAGGCAACAGAGCAGATGATAAAAGATCTGAAGCTGCTATGGAAGACAGAAAAAAACAGGGCTATTTTTAATCAGGATGATCCTTTTATAAACAAACCATTTTCCAAAACTCAAATCTCACATTTCTTAAATTCTAGAAAATGACAGAAACTAATAACTCAACCACAGCCGGATACCTTGACATGGATTTACTTCGCTTCTCTACTGCCGGAAGTGTGGATGATGGCAAAAGCACCTTAATAGGTAGATTAATGTACGACACTAAATCTATTTTTCAGGATCAGATGGATGCCATGGAAGAATCCAGCAGAAACCGTGGTGACGAGCATGTGAACCTGGCTCTTCTAACTGATGGTTTAAAAGCTGAAAGAGAACAAGGGATCACAATTGATGTTGCCTACCGTTATTTTGCTACTCCTAAGAGAAAATTTATTATTGCCGATACTCCTGGTCATATCCAGTATACTCGGAATATGGTAACTGGTGCTTCAACAGCTAATCTAGCCATCATTTTGATTGATGCCAGAAAGGGAGTTATTGAACAAACAAAAAGACATTCTTTTATAGCCTCCTTATTACAAATCAAGCATATTATTGTATGCATTAATAAAATGGATTTAGTTGATTATTCTGAAGAAGTATTTGAACAAATCCAAAAAGATTTCCTGAGCTTCGATGCCAAATTGGAAATTCCAGATATACGATTTATACCTATTTCAGCATTGAATGGAGATAATGTAGTAGATAAATCAACCAATATGGATTGGTATAAAGGTCCTTCTTTACTATGGACTTTAGAAAATGTGCAAGTAGCTTCTGATAGAAATTTTATTGATAGCAGAATGCCTGTACAGTGGGTAATCCGGCCTCAATCTGATAAATACCATGATTTCAGAGGTTATGCAGGCTTAGTTGGTGGTGGAATCTTCAGAAAAGGAGAAGAAGTTGTGGTACTACCTTCCGGATTTACCACTAAAATAAAGTCCATTAGCACCATGAATGGTGAGTTGGAAGAGGCTTTCCCGCCAATGTCAGTTGCAATGACTTTAGAAGATGAAATTGATATAAGCAGAGGTGACATGCTGGCCAAGCCTAATAACCAGCCTACTGTAGGTCAGGATATTGAATTAATGGTTTGTTGGCTAAATGTAACTTCTCTAAAAATAGGAGGTAAATATTTAGTTAAGCATACTACCAATGAAGCTAAATGTATCATCAAAGAGGTGAAATACAAGGTTAATGTTAATACATTGGAAAAAAACGAAGAGGACAAAGATTTATCTGCCAATGACATAGGTAGAATTACAATTAAAACTGCTCGCCCTCTATTGTATGATTCATATCGCAAAAACAGAAACACTGGATCATTAATAATTATTGATGAATTTAGTCATGAAACAGTAGGTGCTGGAATGATAATTTAATGTACAACTGAGATCTTACCTAAAAAGGGCTACTTAATTGAATAAGCAGCCCTTTTTGGTTTTAGTAATTAGCCTACTTCTGTTTATTAAAAATAACTCAAAAAAACTTCTTTCATTTGTTAAATTAATTTTATTAAAGTTTAGAAATGGGTATAAAACCTCAACATACTTGAATTTCTTTATTTTGAAGTGCCTTTTAAGTTTATGGTTTTTAAACCAAATTTTATTCTTTATCTTTTTGCTTGATCAAAAAGATACAATGCCATAGGCATCCCAATGGGGAAAATCAAGACAATAAAATGCTCCCATGCTACAATTCAGCCCGCACCCCGCCTTTTTGTCGACCCTCTCGCTCTTTATAAGCAAATATTGTTTCGTTTTCTAACAGAATAGTATTTTCCAAGAGCCCTACAAATATTAATATTCTCAAATCCCTAATTTAACTCGATCGCTCCAAACTTCATAAATAGGATCTCCTTTGCTGGATTTACCTGAATGATGCCACTGACCATCTTTTAGTTCAAAATCAAAGTTCAGCTCTGCTCCTACTCGAGTGCTGTCTCTTGAGAAAAATTTAATTATTTCAGTGTATTCACCATCTTCAGTTGAATACTGACCACCACCTGTACCGGAAAATACTGGAGTTTCGCTGTTGTAAGCGATCCATTGAAAACGGGTACCAGATAAAATTTTCATGGTTTTTCTGGCTCCGGGAATCATTTTACTTACTTCTCCGTTTCTTTCGCGACCTGTAATCAACCAAGCTCCACTTAATTGACCAGGATTCGTGTCATCTACTCGGGTCCAAAGCTTGTCCCACACCTCGAGTTTATCACCTTTTAATGAAAACTTTAATTCCTTTTTTTCTCCCACTTCCTCCGGATCAGCAGTGTGAAATTCATAATTCAAAGTCAGTTTCTTGTCATCAATTGACCAACTTCCTCCTTCGGTAGAGATAAATTGATTGCCCTTATAATAGGCAATAGCAAAATGCCGATTAGTAATTATCCACTGTCCTACAACACCCTCTGCAGTAACACTTTCCCATGCACCAGGTAAGTCTGGTTTACTCTCCTTATTGGTGCTAGCTGTTAAAAAGATGGAGATTAAGCATATAATCAGATAAGCTTTCATAACTGTTCAATTTATTGATTTGAATTATTTCTTCATTAATGTAGCTGCTTCCTTAGCAAAGTAAGTTAAAATCACATCTGCACCAGCCCTCTTAATACTTAATAAGGTTTCCATCATGGTTCGGTCACCATCTAGCCATCCTCTTTGAGCAGCTGCCTTAATCATGCTATATTCTCCACTCACATTATAAGCAGCAATAGGTAACTCATGGTTCTCTTTCAATAAATGAATAACATCAAGGTATGCCAAAGCAGGTTTTACCATTAAAAAATCAGCACCTTCGTCTGCATCTAGCTCTGCTTCTATTAAAGCTTCATGTTTGTTAGCGGGATTCATCTGATATGTCTTTTTATCTCCTGATTTGGGAGCCGAATCTAAAGCATCCCGGAAAGGACCATAAAAAGCACTGGAGTATTTCGCAGAATAACTCATGATGGAGACGTGCTCAAAATCGTTATCATCTAAAGCATCTCGGATTACCTCAACACGCCCATCCATCATATCAGAAGGGCCAATAATATCTATACCTGTCTCTGCCTGCGCCAGTGCCATATCCGCCAAAACCTCTAGGGTCTCATCATTAAGGATATTCCCATTTTCATCCACTATACCATCATGACCATCCGTGCTATATGGATCCATAGCCACATCAGTCATAATACAAGCTTCAGGGAATTCCTTTTTAATAGTTGTTAATGCTTTGAGATAGAAAAAATCCTGATCGGCACTTTTCGTAGCTAATTTATCTTTATGTTTCTCGTCTACTACAGGAAAAATATCAAACGCTTTAACACCCAACTTCATACACTCCTCTATTTCCTTTAACATCAAATCAGTACTTATTCGAAAAATACCAGGCATGCTATTTACTTCGATTTTCTTTTTAGAACCCTCCAATAAAAATAATGGAAAGATGAAATCTTTGGTGGTAAGTGTAGTTTCTTCTACCATTTCACGTATGGCAGCTGACTTTCTATTTCTTCTTGGTCTTCGTAGCATTAATTAAAATTTATAAGAATACTCAAAATTACGGTTTTTTAGAGCCTTAGTTGATCGATTTCAAAATAATACCTTCAATAGCCAAGTACAATGTACAAGTAAAGTGAAAATGAATTTTCACTTTTTAATTTGCAAAGTCTATTAAAAATTTCATCTCTTTAAACTTGATTCTCTTATTACCAATTTGCTCTTTATTACCTCAGACTGTATAGGATAATCTTCCTCATTGATATGTTGAATCAATATTTCACATGATCTATGTCCTAATTCCCAAGCCGGACTCTCCACTGTTGTAAGAGGGGGATCAATAAATTGGCTAATGGTTTCATTGTTAAAGCCTACAATTGCAATATCTTCAGGTATTTTAAAATCGCTCTTCTTTAAGTGATGGATAATTTCTATGGCAACCAAATCATTAATTGCGAAAATACCATCTAAATTATTTTTTGGCTTTAAAAGGTTCAAAAGAATTTCAGGCACATTTATAGCTTCGTATGTAGGTAAAACGACTACCAATTCTTCTTTATATGGAATTTCATAATGCTTCAAAGCATTTTTATAACCTGCATGCCTCGATCTGTTATTTAACAGGCTCTGGGGCCCCGTGATATGTGCTATATTCTTACAACCTTGCTCCAATAAGTGCATCACTGCTTTAAAAGATGCTTCATAATCATCAATAATTACTTGAGAGCTTATCAGGCTTTCACTTACTCTATCAAAGAATACGATAGGTGTTTCAGAATTTAGAACCTTCTTAAAATGAGAGAAATCGTTAGTTTCTAAGGAAATCGATGTAATTAACCCCGCAACTTGGTTCTTAATCATATTTTCAAGGTTCTTCTTTTCTTGATCAACAGCCTCCTCTGATTGAGAAATCAATAAATTAAAGCCGTGCTTATTAGCGTACTCTTGCATACCAGATAAGGCTTTCGAAAAAAACCTGTTTTCTATCTTGGGAATTATTACTCCGATGGTTTTAGAAGTTCTTTTTCTAAGTTGCACAGCAAAAGGATCCGGCTGGTAGTCCATTTCTTTTGCAAAGGCGATGATTTTTTCCCTGGTCTCTGCCTTTACATCGCCATGCTCTGTTAAAGCTCTGGAAACTGTAGAAGTAGAGACATTTAACTTTCTTGCAATATCGGTGATGGTAATCCTGTGTTTTTTATGTTGCATTACTGACACAATTTTAGCCAGATTATAATTCAATTTTGAAGTTACAGAATTTTTAATTGAATCAGTTTGAATGCAATAAATTTCTTGAAATAAAAATGCAAACGTTCCCGGGAACGTTCCCTTAAAAATTAATCTGAATTTCACAAGTTTTTACTTAGAAATCGTTTGCATTTTACCTAATATAGTAAAATCATATGTTTTTGTTTAGGGTAGAAAAGGTTACACGAGCGAAAAATTCACTCGTTTGTGTGGCTTTTTTATAAACTAAAATAGACTAAAGAACACTTTTCTATGAGAGAATCAAATCATGCATTTAAAGATAAAGTAGCAGTCTTAACGGGTGCAGGTGGCGTACTATGTAGCACTATGGCTGAATATTTAGCTCAAAATGGTGCTAGAGTAGCAGTTTTAGATCTAAAAATAGAGGCAGCTGAAGAAGTAGCTGATCGAATTAAAAAAAATGGAGGAACTGCCATAGGAGTAAAGGCCAATGTACTGGAAGCAGAAAGCTTAAAAGCCGCACACGAAATCGTGCGGACTCAATTAGGCCCATGCGATATTCTGGTGAATGGTGCTGGTGGCAATCATCCAAAAGGAACCACCTCCAAAGAATTTTTCAGCAAAGACCAAATTGACGCTAATGATTTAATTAGCTTTTTTGACTTAGACCCTGCTGGCATTTCCTTCGTATTCAATCTCAATTTTCTTGGCACCTTATTACCTACTCAGGAATTTGCCAAAGATATGATTGACAATAATGGAGTGATTATCAACATTTCCTCCATGAATGCCTTCACTCCTTTAACAAAAATACCGGCCTATAGTGGCGCAAAGGCAGCTGTCAGTAATTTCACACAATGGTTGGCCGTACACTTTTCGAAGGTAGGTATTAGGGTAAATGCAATGGCTCCTGGCTTTTTCCTAACTGAGCAGAATAGATCTTTACTGACCAATGAGGATGGAAGTCTTAAAGAAAGAGGACAAACCATTATTCAACATACACCCTTAAGTCGATTTGGAGAACCAAAGGATTTATTGAGCACTTTACATTGGTTATGCGCACCGGAAAGCTCTTTTATTACGGGAGTTGTAGTTCCCATTGATGGAGGGTTTAGTGCGTTTAGTGGAGTTTAAAAAGAAAAGTAACAACCTTTTCACTAGGTTTAAAAAATATAAGAATGATTCATTTAGAGGAAACCTGGAGATGGTACGGGCCTGACAAGGATTCAGTATCACTTGCTGATATTAAACAAGCTGGTGCAACTGGAATAGTTTCGGCTTTGCACCACATCCCTAACGGTCAAGTATGGCCTGTTGAAGAGATACTCAAAAGAAAAGAAATTATTGAAGCTGCAGGCCTTACCTGGTCGGTGGTGGAAAGTATTCCAGTTCATGAGAGTATAAAAACCAGATCAGGAAAGTTTCAGGAGTTCATTAACAATTATAAGCAATCAATTAAGAATTTAGCAGAATGTGGCATAAAAACCATCTGCTATAATTTTATGCCAATTCTAGATTGGACCAGAACAGATTTAAGTTTTGTTTTACCGGATGGTTCAAAAGCTTTAAGATTTGATGCAGTAGCTTTTGCCGCTTTTGACCTATATTTACTAAAAAGGCCAGGAGCAGATGATGACTATTCAGAGGTTGAAAAAAGTATGGCTAAGAAATATCTAAACTCCATTAAAGAAATAGATAAGGAACAACTTGTAAATAATATCATTGCAGGTTTGCCAGGAGCGGAGGAAGGTTATTCATTAGATCAATTTCAGGCAGCACTCGATACTTATAAAAATATTGATGATAAGAAACTTCGAGAAAATTTATACGATTTTCTGAAAGAAATAGTTCCTCTTGCTAAAGAAAGTGAAGTACGTTTAGCAATTCATCCAGACGATCCACCTTATCCTATTTTAGGATTACCTAGGGTAGTGAGCACAGCGGAAGATGTTAGGCAATTATTAGCCGCTGACGCCTGTGAAAATAATGGAATTTGCTTTTGTACTGGCTCATTTGGCGTGAGAAAAGACAATAATTTGCCAGAAATGGTGAAAGAGTTTGCTGCAAACATCAATTTTATTCACTTAAGAAGTACTACTCGTGATGCAGAGGGTAATTTTTATGAAGCAGATCATCTAACAGGTGATGTAGATATGTTTAGTGTAATGAAAGAGCTTGTGAATGCTCAGCTTCATAAGAAAAGTTTTACGATGCCGGTTAGGCCGGATCATGGTCATCAGATGTTAGACGACCTGCAAAAGAAGACTAATCCTGGCTATTCTGCCATTGGCCGTTTAAGAGGGCTTGCTGAATTAAGAGGGCTCGAGTTAGGAATATCAAAATCATTAGACCTATCTTAAAATGCTAATAGTTGCATGCACCTAATTTAGACCGTTAAAACATAATTAAAATGAAACCATTTTTAGGAGATAATTTTTTGTTAGAGAATAAAGTAGCAGAAGATTTGTATCATGACTTTGCAGCAAAAATGCCAGTTATTGATTACCACTGCCATCTTTCCCCAAAAGACATAGCTGAAAATAGAAATTTCAATAATATTACTGATGCATGGTTGGAGGGAGACCATTACAAATGGCGCGCAATGCGTACCATGGGTATTAATGAGAGCTTTATTACAGGAGATAAAGATGCAGAATCTAAATTCAGAAAGTGGGCAGAGGTAGTGCCTTATACTCTTCGTAATCCGCTATATCATTGGACGCACCTTGAATTACAGAGATATTTCGGTATTAAGGAACTGCTTGGCCCTAAATCTGCCAGAGCTATTTTTAATTCCTCATCTGCACAATTACAATCTGAAGAGTTAAGTACCCGAGGTATTTTAACTAAAATGAATGTAAAAGTGGTATGCACAACCGATGACCCAGCTGATTCACTAAATTACCATCAACAAATCAAGGATGAAAATTTCAGCACTCAAATTTTGCCAACCTTTAGACCAGACAAATCATATGCTTTCCAAGATTTGGAGGCGTATGTCAAATATCTGGAAAAATTAAGTCACGTTGCAGGGAAAAAAATTAATTCTTTAGATACACTGTTGGAAGTGCTATTTGAAAGAATTGAATTTTTCCACATAATGGGTGGCAGACTTGCAGACCACGGCATAGAATATATACCAGCTGCTCAAAAAGACATAGACTCCCCTGAGAAATTGTTTAATAAAGCCTATGACAAAAAAGGATTGACAAAAAATGAAATTGATCATTTGAGCAACTTCATACTTTTACAATTAAGCAAAAAATATCATGAAAAAGGATGGACTCAGCAGTTTCATCTGGGTGCTCTAAGGAATAATAATAAGCGCATGTTTAGGAATTTAGGTCCTGATACTGGTTTTGATTCCATTGGAGACTTTCCTCAGGCTCAATCCTTATCGCAATATTTAAACACATTGGATAATAGTGATCAGCTGGCTAAAACCATTATTTACAACTTAAATCCGGCCGATAATGAAGTAATTGCAACCATGATTGGAAATTTTAATGATGGATCAATCAAGGGGAAAGTTCAGTTTGGTTCTGGATGGTGGTTTCTTGACCAGAAAGATGGAATGGAAAAGCAAATGAATGCGCTTTCCAACATGGGCATGCTGAGCTGTTTTGTGGGTATGCTCACCGACAGCAGGAGTTTCCTATCATTCCCGAGGCATGAATATTTCAGACGGGTTCTCTGCAATTTAATAGGAAAAGATGTAGTTGCTGGTGAATTACCTGACGATAATTCTTTGTGGGGTAAAATAATTCAAGACATTTGCTATCAAAATGCCAAGGATTATTTTAATTTCAAACTATGAGTGTAACCATAAAAGATATCGCCCAACAATTAGGACTGTCGCCATCCACTGTTTCCCGCGCCCTCAATAACAACAAAAACATTAATCAGGCAACTATCCGGAAAGTTCAAAAGCTTGCTAAAGAACTCAATTATCAGAAAAATAATTGGGCCTCAGCCTTACGGACTAAAAGAACTAAAATGATTGGGGTAATTGTCCCCAGCCTTCAAAATCCATTTTTTGCTTATACCATAAGTGGAATTCAGGAAGTTGCCAATGAAAAAGGCTACCGGGTAATGATCTGCCAATCGAATGAAGACGTTGACCTTGAAAGCAATCAATTGAATACTTTGGTCGCTACTGGAGCGGAGGGCATACTATTGTCTATAACAGGTCAAACAGAATCTTTTGAGCCTATTCGTGAATTGCAAGAAAGTGGTATTCCGGTCGTATTTTTCGATCGTGCATTCAGATCAGCTAAAGCCAACCAGGTGGAAGCAGATGACTTTGGTGCTGGACATATAGCCACTAAGCACTTAATTCAGCTGGGGTGCAAAAACATTGTTCATTTAGCAGGACCTGACAATTTAAGAAATTGCATCAATAGAAAAGAAGGTTATTTACAAGCTTTAAGAGATAAGAAAATACCAATAAATGAAGACTTAATTATTGATGTAGGCTTTGAAAGCGACAAAATGCCAGTTGATATTGTAAAAGCTATTTTAGACATTAACCCTAAAGTAGATGGGATTTTTGCGGTGAGCGACCCGATTGCCATCCAAACTATCCTCTATCTTAAAAAACTGGGAAAAAGAGTACCTGAGGACATAAAGGTCATCGGGTTCGGCAACGATTCTGTTGGCAAGGTAGTGGAGCCTAACCTATCTACCGTAACGCAAAACCCATACGACATGGGAATTGAGGCAATGAAATTATTAATGGATACAATTAACAGTGGTAAAAGCTCAAAATCAGTGAAGCAGATTTATGTGGATGCGGAATTGATAGTGAGAGGTTCAACATTGAAGACTTAAAAAAAGAAAAATGAAAGTACTGTGCTTAGGAGAAATATTGATGAGGCTCACGGTGCCATCCCATAAAAGATGGGCGGATGCTTCCTCCCTTAATTTGAATTTCGGTGGTTCGGAATTAAATGTAGGTATAGCACTTTCTCAAATGGGAGTACAAACCAACATGCTGTCTCGCCTCCCTGATAGCACCATTGCTGATGCAATTCTAGCTAAAATACAATCATTTTCTGTCAATACTGATTTCATTATCAAAGGGGGTGAAAGAATTGGAATATATTTTTTGGAGGAAGGAAGTTCTATCAGAAGTAGTAAAATCGTTTACGATAGAAAAAATACAGCGATCTGCGACATTGAAATAAATATGGTGGATTGGGATGCAGTATTTGAGGGTGTAAATCTATTTCATTGGTCTGGCATTACCACAAGTCTTAGCAAAAAAGCATTGGAAATTTGTCAGTATGCCACTAAAAAAGCCAAAGAAAAGGGTATAAAAATCAGTTGTGACCTACATTTCAGGAAGAATTCCTGGGATTTTGGAATTCTACCAACTGAGGTGATGCCTCAATTAATTAGACAGGCAGATGTAGTTGTTAGCGACCCTTTTACCTTTGAAAAACTGACGAATACGAATTTACAAATACAGGAAGGTAGAACCTTGACTGATTCAGATATTCATCAATGCTTTAAATTACAATCGCAGGAATTTCCAGAAGTAAAAACGTGGGCAATGCTTTCCAGAGAAGTAAAAAGCGGATCACATAATATATTGAAAGGACTCACCCTGAGCAACAATGAATTTTCAAAAGCCAATACGCAGGAAATTTACCCAATAGTAGATAGAATAGGGGGCGGAGATGCTTTTATGGCTGGATTACTTTATGGTCTTCATCATTATGAAGATGCTAAAGAAGCAATCAATTTTGCAACAGCAGCATCTGCCTTAAAGCATACCATTCCGGGTGACTACTTATTGGCTACAGTGGAGGAAATAGAAGAATTAATGAGTGGAAATACCACTGGCGCTATAAAAAGGTAACATGGCATATACAGGAGAACAACTTTTAGAAAAAATAAATACAGCACCAATAGTTCCGGTCTTTAGCCACACTGATAAAGCAACTGCTTTAGCAGTAGTTAAAGCTTGTTATGATGGTGGAATATCTGTATTTGAGTTTACCAACAGGAACAAAGAGGCTGCCGAGGTTTTTGAGTATTTACTGTCTCAAAAAGAGCAATTTCCCGGCATGGCACTCGGCATAGGCACCATTATGAATGAGGAGCAGGCTCAGCAATTCATTGCATTAGGTGCTGATTTCATTGTTTCCCCAATTCTGGATGAAAAAGTTGCTGCACTTTGTACCAAAAATAATATTTCCTGGACACCGGGCTGTGGAACTCTTACTGAAATAATCCAGGGGCAAAGATGGGGAGCCACACTCATTAAAGTATTTCCTGCCGATGTTATGGGACCTAAATTTATTGCAGGAGTAAAGGGGCCGTGTCCTGATTTAAATTTAATGCCTACAGGGGGTGTAACGCCCGAAGAAGAGGAGTTGAAAACCTGGTTCCGTTCAGGAGTGGTTTGTGTAGGAATGGGCTCACAACTAATGGATAAACAACTAATTGCTTCAGGAAATTTTAGTGCACTTTCTCTACGAATTAGGGAAGTGGTGAATTTTGTAAATCAGCTAAAAAATTAAACATGAGGTATTGTTTTTTGATCATAATGTTGGTTTTTAGTGCATCGTGCCAACAAAACAAAGAAATTAAATCACTTAAACTGGCGCATACTTTAGATGTAAATCACCCTGTACACCTGGGGATGGTTCATATGGCTGAACTGTTAGATAAGAAATCTGAAGGAAAACTTACTATTAAGATTTACCCTAGTGGACAATTGGGTGGAGAAAGGGAAGCGGTGGAGTTGTTACAAGTTGGCAGCCTTGCAATGACCAAGGTTTCTGCTGCAGTAATGGAAAATTTCGCACCCAATTATAAGGTTTTGGGCCTGCCCTATATTTTTAAAGATGTAGCACATTCTCATCAAATACTTGATGGTGAAATAGGCCAAAAACTACTGCGGGAGTCTCAAAAATTTAAATTGTTAGGGCTTTGTTTTTACGATGCAGGCAGCAGAAGCTTTTATACAAAAGAAAGCTCAATAGATAAACCAGCTGATCTCGAAGGTCAGAAAATAAGAGTAATGAAAAGCAACACTGCTGTTAATATGGTGAAAGCATTGGGTGGATCGCCAAGCCCTATCTCCTATGGGGAACTTTATACTGCCTTACAACAGGGGGTGGTGGATGGCGCTGAAAACAACCCCCCAAGTTTCTATACTTCAAGACACTATGAGGTGTGTAAATACTATTCATTAGATGAGCATACTACAATACCCGATGTGCTTTTAATCAGTACCGACTGGTGGAATTTACTGAGCGATCAAGAACAAAAATGGGTAAAAGCAGCGGCTGAAGAATCAGTTTCATACCAAAGAAAAAAATGGGCTGAATCTGAGCTTGAATCATTATCAGAACTCGAAAAAAATGGAGTACTAATTACCAGGCCTGATAAAAGCAAATTTGCTAACCAGGTAGAACAGGTTTATGAATCTTATGCAGATGATAAGGAGAAATATGAGCTCATTCAGAAAATCAGAGGGCAAAAATGAAGAAGCAAGTTGATAAAATATTAAGTGTAATATTAATTGCCCTAATGGCTTTCATGGTTATAAACGTGCTGTGGCAAGTAGCCTCAAGGTTTATTTTGAATTCACCAAGCGATTTCACCGATGAGTTAGCTGGTTTTCAATTGATTTGGGTTGGTTTATTAGGAGCTGCATATGCTACTGGTCAAAATCTCCATTTAGCTATTGATTTGTTACCCGATAAGCTAAAAGGCCATAAAAAGAAGATGCTAATGCATTTTATTAACTTATGTGTTTTTTCTTTCGCATTAAGTGTAATGGTAGTAGGCGGTATCAGGCTGGTTTACCTCACATTCATTCTGGAGCAATTCTCCTCCTCCTTACAGATAGCAATGGGTTATGTGTATTTAGTTTTACCATTAAGCGGTTTAATAATTTTATTCTACTGCGTAATAGAATTTTTTCAAATAAGAAATCAACCCAATGAACTTAACTGAGGTATTAATTCTTGTCATAAGTTTTCTTGTACTACTATCAATTGGGGTACCCATTGCTTATAGCATTGGAATTGCTTCTGTTCTAACGATACTGGTAAGTATTCCTACTATGCCCGCGTTGACCACCTTTGCACAAAGAATGGCTACCAGTCTGGATAGCTTTTCCCTGCTGGCAATTCCCTTCTTCATTCTTTCAGGCCAGCTTATGAATAAAGGTGGTATTGCTGGCCGACTGATTGATTTTTCAAAAGTTATAGTTGGTCGACTACCTGGTGGTTTAGCTTTTGTAAATATTATTGCCTGCATGTTGTTTGGTGCTATTTCAGGGTCTGCAGTTGCGGCCGCTTCAGCCATCGGTGGGGTAATGAATAAAAGAATGGAAGATGAGGGCTACGACAGACCTTTCAGTGCTGCCATTAACATAACAAGTGCCACCACGGGAATGATTATTCCTCCCAGTAATATTCTAATTGTGTATTCCCTTGCTAGTGGTGGAGTATCAATTGCTGCACTATTTATTGCAGGGTATGTGCCCGGCTTGCTTTTAGGTTTGGGGTTGATGATTGTTGCAGGAGTAATAGCCTATAGAAAAAAATTAAGGGGAGGCGAAAGTGTCTCAATTAGTTTTGCCTTTAAAAAGCTATTGGATGCTATCCCAAGTTTGTTAATGCTGGTTATTGTAATCGGGGGAATAGTAGTGGGGATTTTTACTGCAACGGAAGCTTCAGCCATTGCCGTTCTTTACACCTTAATACTAGCCATGATTTACAAAGAGGTTAAAGTAAAAGACTTACCCCAAATTTTACTAGATACTGTAAAAACCACTTCCATTGTAATGATACTGATTGCTACATCCGTTGGGATGTCTTGGGTAATGTCATACGAAAACATTCCTCAGGAAGTAAGCAGTTTACTCATTGGCTTAAGTGACAATAAAATTGTTATTCTTCTAATTATTAACCTGGTTTTACTGTTTGTAGGTATTTTCATGGATATGACTCCAGCAGTATTAATTTTCACTCCTATCTTTTTACCTGTGGTGATAGAGTTAGGGGTGGATCCTGTGCATTTTGGAATTGTCATGGTGCTTAACCTATGTATCGGGTTGTGCACCCCACCAGTCGGCTCTGTATTGTTTATAGGATGCGGAGTTGCCAATATTAAGATTCATCAAGTGATTAAGCCTTTAATGCCATTATTTCTGATGATGCTGTTCATCCTTCTTGTAGTTACTTACATACCTGAAATTACCTTGTGGTTGCCTACTATATTTGGATTTTGATAGGTTGAAATTAAGAAAATTTGGACTTTCAAAATGATTCAATAATTTTAGCACCAGTTGAAATACCTCGTATCAAATATTGATTTATTCAAAGGTTTCAATTAGAAGAACAGCATTTTTCTATTTAATGAAGAAAAGCTTTTTACATTCGATTTAAAACTAAAATATAGATTTGAAGAACTTCAAGAGATATTAACTTCACAATTGCATCAAGTAAAAAAAGGAGGTAATTAAAACCTCCTTATCAAATTGAGTGCAATGTCTCAAATTATATTTTATCCCTTCTGGGTTCTCTTCGGTCTTTCACTTTTTCTTTTGCTTTTCTAACATGTCGTTTTGCCACATCGTAACAATCTTGGGCTGCAGTCACAAAACTCTCTCCTTTTCCAGTAACAAAAACATCGTTGCCTGGTAAAAACACTTTAGCTTCCACCAACTTCTCGCCTGTATCTGTCTCTTGTAAAGATTTCAGGTATAAATCAACACCTACTATTTGATCATTAAATTTGCTTAGCTTACTAAACATTCCTCTAACATGCTGATTTAATTCTTGGCTAATATTAAAATTAACCGGTTCTAAAGTAATATTCATTATGATAAGTTATTTTGGTATAAATCTGATTGTTCTATTTCCTCTGCAATTTCTCTTAAATCAGGCAGCAAATTAAACACTTGCTGAAAGCCAACCTCAGCTTCCTGATTGTACCTTGCATTTCTTAATCGCACTAAAGGCTCAATATTTATTTCAGGAGGTAATTTTTGATTTTCGGACAACTCTTTTGCTGCTTGCCCTATTTCTTGCAAATAAGCAAAAGTAGTTTCCCTTACAGGTTCATTTTGCCTGAAATCCTCGAAGGTCATTCCACTTGTTTGCGCATTTACCTGTGCAATATTATCGACAATTCTATTAAGGTGTTGTACAGTTTCTTGTAAGTGCATCATATCTATATAATCGGTTTTAATATAGATATGTTGCAAAGAGAGTCAGTATATTTAAAAATAAGCCTTTTAGCGGCTAAAATAATTCAAATGCTGAGGCCATGTTATCTATGCACATAGATTGAATGATGAAAATGAGATCTTAATTTTCAGCCAATTTGTTCAATTCCACTATTATTTCTTCAATACTAACGCCTTCCGCATCAGCTTTAAAGTTCTTCACTAATCTGTGCCTCAAAACGGGTATAGCTATGGCCTTAACATCTTCAATATCCGGAGAGTACTTTCCGTTGAGTAACGCATTACATTTGGCACCTTTTATTAAAAATTGTGACGCTCTGGGACCAGCACCCCACTCAATATAATTATTTGTTGTTTCAGAAGAATAAGTCGTGTTCGGTCTAGTACTATGAACTAATTTGACAGCATATTCCACCACATTATCGGGCACTGGTACTTTCTCAACCAGCTCTTGAAAAGCTAATATCTCTTCTCCAGTTAGCACAGGGTTAATGAGTGAGGAAGCTTGTTTCGCACTATTCTTTACTATGTTGATTTCATCTTCATAGGAAGGGTAGTCAAGCATAATATTAAACATAAACCTATCTAATTGCGCTTCCGGCAACGGGTATGTTCCTTCCTGCTCAATAGGATTCTGCGTAGCTAATACAAAAAACGGATCAGGTAATTGGTAGGTAGCACCAGCAATTGTTACATTTTTCTCCTGCATGGCTTCAAGTAAAGCTGCCTGCGTTTTAGGAGGTGTTCTATTAATCTCATCAGCTAGAATAATATTACTGAAAATTGCTCCTTGTATAAACTTGAAGTTACGATCTTTATCTAATGTTTCTGCTCCCAGTATATCCGAAGGCATTAAATCAGGTGTAAATTGAATTCTATTGAATTTTAAACTCATTGCAGAAGCCACCGTTTTGATAAGTAACGTTTTAGCAAGACCGGGTACCCCAATTAGTAAACTATGTCCATGGCAAAACAATGAGCTAATTACCAGTTTAACAACCTCATCTTGCCCAACAATAATTTTATTTATTTCACTCTTTATTTCAGCATATTTCTTGTGCAAGGCATTAGCTGCCTCCACTTCATTCTCAAATTTCTCCATACTTATTGATTAAGAATATTACAATTCTGATAGTTTTCATCCACTATGACAAAAACTTCGGATTGAGCTTCTTCAAACCATTTATTTAAAGTCTCGCTTCTTTTTTTATTTAAAGCAGCTATTTTAATTCTTTGATAATCAAGCTTTATATCAGCTTGGTGAGGCCTAATTCTCTCTTTATAAAAAAGTATTCTTGCAGATTGAGAACCGTCTTGCTTATTAAAAACCAGCGGCTCCGTTATGCTACCTACCTTCATAGTGTCTATAGTAAAGAAAACATTTGGCTCTAAATCTTCTACCGATATTTTAGTGCTTTCCGTTTCCCTATCGAGAAAATACCCTCCACTTGCAGAGGTATTCATATCATCTGAAAATTCTTTAGCAGCCTTTTCAAAATTTATACTATCCGCCAAAATTTGAGATTTAATACTGTCCAGGAATTGCGTAGCGTTTTCTAAATCCTTTTTGGTGTATGAAGGCCTGATAAGGATATGGCGCGTATTAAATTCATTTCCTCTCCTTTCAATTAATTGAATAAGATGGAAACCAAAGTCAGTTTCTACTGGTTTGGAAATTTCTCCGGGCTTCATTCGCAAGGCAGTTGCCTCGTATTCTGGAGCCAGCTCTCCTCTCTGAAAAAATCCAATATTACCCCCGGTTTTTTTTGCTCCCGGCTCCTGGGAATATAGCCTTGCAATATCTTCGAAATCTTCACCCGCTTCAATTCTTTCTCTTAAGCCCAACAGCCTCGTTTTAACATTGTTCTTAGCCTCCCTACTCATTACAGGATCTTTAACAATCTGCCCTACCTGTACCTGTGTGGAATAATAGGGTAAGCTATCTCTGGGGATACTTTTGAAAAACTTCTGTACCTCTTTAGGGGTTACTTCTAAATCAGTAGTAATAGTACGTTGCATTTCCTGAGTGATCAATTGCTCTTTTATATCCCCTCTGATTTCTACTTTAAACTCCTCAATAGTTTTGCCATAATATTCTTCTATTTTTTCTTCAGACCCTATTTGATTTACCATCATTTTCATCCGATTCTCCAATTGGGCATCTACTTGCTGATCGCTAACAACTACAGAATCAATTTCTGCTTTTGCCAGCAATAATTTATTTACAATTAATCCTTCCAAGACGGAGCAAAGGGACTCAGAAGTATTTTCATTACCTCTTGAAAGGTAATCTTTATGAGCTAAGGCTAAATCTGACTCCAAAACTATGTAGTTATCTACTTTGGCAATAATTTGATCCGCAACTTGCGGTGCCTGAGAAAACCCTACACTTAATTGAATGAAACAGAGTAAAATGGCTAATGCTATTATTTTCATATTAATTGTTAAATATTTCGTATTTGTTTGATTGCTTTGCCTCTTCGAAAACTTCCTCTTCCAATTTGGTGGCAATGGCTACTTTTCTCTTGTTTAGAATAATTTGTTTAATATCATTTCTCACGAACTCTAAAGGAGATGTTTGATCTGAGATCTTATATTCTTTTATTCTCAGAATGTATTTAAATTCTTCATCTTCTTCCTCTACGTAATTGTTCACCTTAAGAAATTGTGCCTTATTGGTTATACTTACAAAAGGTGTGTTCCTTATTACTTCATCAAAATTAATCCATACTGTATCTTCCAGAAAATAGGTGTCAGCAAAGCGGAAGCAGTATGATTTAAGTTCATTAAAGTCTGAATCTTTTGAAGAAAGAACCAAATTTTTTAATTTCTTAATTTTTGGTGCATTCTTAGTTATTTTAATAAAATAACCTCTAATAATGTTTTGCTTTAGTTCAAAATTATTTTTGTTTTCTGTGAAGTAATTTTTCACCGCCTGCTCACTTATGCTTGTATCTAACTTTTGGTTTACATAGTATTTCTTATACTCATGAACCATCAAAGCATATTTGTAATCCAGCACTTTTCTATCAATAGCCGCAATGTCAAAATTTATCTTCTCAGCAGCTTCATCAATTAATAATTGCTTTTTTACCCACGAATTAACATACCTGTTTACTAAATTGGCACTATCTGTTGCAGAAACATCTTTTGTAACAAGACCTTTTAAATCCTCCAGATAAAGCGTTGATTCAGCTACTTTTGCAATAACAGTCTTTTCTTTAGACAGTTCCTCCTCTCCTGTTTGCTTTAAATTTATATATTCACATGAACCGGTAAGAGTAGCCAATAATAAAACAACTACTCCCCTATAAATTTTCTGACTCAAATTCACTTTTTAGCTTTTCTAATAATTCAGTATTAACCTTAACTGTATTTTCTTTATTTAATTGTTCAATCCACCTGCTTTCAAGGAAATTCTGATACTCAGAAATTAAATCCGGTTTCGCCTCTTCAAAAGTCCTGGGCAGACTTTTAAGAATTCTCTTCACCTGTAGAATTTGAAGTTTCCCTTCATTATTAAATGCCTGATAGTACCCTGGCTTCTCAGGAATTACCATACCGTTTTCTTTCTCTCCTATTGTGAGAATTTTTTGTTCTGCAGCGATTAACCCCTTATAAATTTTACTAAATTCAATACTTGGCTTCCCATATAATTGCAAATATATTTTATTTTCCTCGGAATAGATAGGTTTCATCATTTCTCTATTTATAAAGGTGCTTTGAAGCGTTGAATAGATTGCAGTTGAATCAGTAGCTTTTAAAACAGTAGGTCTCTTTAATTGAACATATATGGTATCCGAAAAAACTTTCAATTCCTTTAATTTACTACTTAATGACGTTTTATTTTCATATACAACAGGTGTATTTAAAGGATAAAATCCATTCTGATTTAATTGCCTTGTAAAGTTTATATTAGAAGTATCATTAAATAAAAATAAATCCGCTACCACCTTCGATTTAGTTTTGAAATCATCCTTTCTTTCCTCGAAGTAATTTCTCAATCCCGTGCTATCAGAACTTACTTTATCCCAAACTTCCCTGCTCATGATTTCGAAAAGCAACAATCCATCCCGGTATTCGTTAGCTAGCAATCTGTATTCCGGATATTTCTCTGGTAAATGCTGATTTTCATATTCCAACAACTTAGTTCTCTCATATTCACTTAAAGCACTCTCTACCGGCGCATTTTTAGCACTATTTGCGAAGAAATCACTCACAGAGTAAGATTGGTCAGAAATATAAAAAAGCACCTCATTCTTACGCACACTCGCTTTTAAACTATCATGCAAGGTGCTATTTGATTTTAACCAACTATATACTAATTCATTTCTTTTAAACTTATTTTCCTTCTTAAGGCTTTCTAGCACTTCAGTTAGTTTCAGCTCTGATCTCTGATCTCGTTGGATTCGGCGCGTTAAACTTTCTTCCATACTTTCTAAACTGCCAACACCTCGTTTTTCTTCTAATTTAAGAATATGCCATCCATACGGACTTTGCACTGGCTCAGAAATCTCATTAAACTGAATTAGTTCAAATGCAACCTGTTCCAAAGCGGAAGGCAGGTTACCTGCACCAAACCAGGGTAAACTACCCCCTTGATCTTTTGTATTTAAATCCTCTGAATATTTCGCAGCCAGTGCGAACCAATCTTCCCCCTGCTCTAGCTCCTCACTGATCTTATTAATTTTTTGAAAGACATTCGCACTATCTTTCTCATCTGCTTTTGGTGGGAAACGTAACATGATATGCGCTAATTTAATACGTCCTAGCGTTTCTCTTTTTTCATTAACTTTCACTATATGGTATCCGAATTTTGTTCTTATGATTTCAGACACCTCGCCCTTGCCAGTTTTATAGGCTGCAGATTCAAATGGATACACCATTTGAAAAGCAGTGAACCAACCCAAGTCCCCCTGGTTAGATCTTGCAGAAGGATCTTCAGAATACTTTTGTGCCAATTGCCCAAAATCGTCTCCAGCAAGAGCCTTCTCACGAAGCTCCTTTATTTTATTATAGGCTTCCAGCGTATCTGTAGGAGAGTCTGCTTCTTCCACTCTTATTAAAATATGCGAAGCGTTAATTTCATTTTGAAGCCTCTGATAGGTTTCCTGAAGTAATTCTTCATTTACTTTTTCAGATGTTAAATACGGCTTTTTAATATCTTCTAAGTAGCCCTTCAATTCATTCTTGTAGCTGGGCAGTGTATCTAAACCTGCTTTTTTTGCGTCCTCTACCTTTAATTTAAAATTAATATACAAATCAAGGTAATCCTCAATAGGTTCTGAGCTACCTTTGTTTTTATTGCTCTTTTCATAAGCATACAGCAATTCCTCAGGGTATATATAAGTATTGTTTATAGTAAAAATAGGTTCTTTTTTCACTTTGGGTTCATTCGTTGCCTGGGAGGTATCCTGTTGCGTTTTACATGAAGTAAAGAATAATAAAATCAAACAAAATGAGAAAGAATACTTTACTAGCTTTTGAAAATTAAAGCGGATCCTGGCAAGGGTACTATACGATTTTGTTAGTTTATGGCTATTTCCGAAGTGTGAAACTACTAATGTAAATGCAACTATAAACAAAATTATTGGTATTGCGATTTCATTCATAATCTTTGATGGATAGGTATTTAATATTTTTAGTTAGAAAGAGACCAATATATAGTCGCGTAAAAATACTATTAATTTGTGAGATAGCTAAGCAATCATTACATCAAATGGAGTTCGTCTATAAAAAGTTGATGTAGGAAAGTAAGATGTAGACTATTGATCTGTGAATTTTTTGAAGAGTACGCATTTATTTCTGTCATTTTCAGAACTAAACTCTACCTTATCCATGATTCGTTTAACTAGCATTAAACCTATTCCGCCTTTTTTCTTAGCGGTTACAACCTCTTGAATAGATGGTTCTTTATAATCTGTAAAGTCAAATTTCTTCCCTTCATCACTAATCTCAAAAGTTACCCCTTTTTTTTCAACTATTACTTGCAAATAAATAGCCTCATCAGCATTACAATAATTAGAGTGAATAATTAGGTTTGCACACACCTCATCTACCGCCAGCACCATCTGATTAATTTCCAGCTCGTTACGAGAATATGCTTTTAACTTCTCAGTTATGAAATCCCGAATATCCTTCAGGCGCGTTTTTTCACAATATACTTTAAGATTAAAATTCATTTAACTTTTCCTTCGCTTCCTTTTTTCCTTCTACAATATTTAATAATTGATCTAACCCTAATATTTGAAATACATTTTCAACTTTACTACTCAAACCAAACAAGATCATTTTAATATTTTTGATTTTAAAATCATCAATATATGACATAAAAACACCTAAACCAGCCGATGAAATATACTCTAAGTCTGTACCATCAACCAAAATATATTTGGTCGTTGGGTCCTCTGAAAGCTTTAATAATGCTTCATCCAGATGAATACTTGAACTTGCATCAACATCTCCTTTTACAGAAATAACATTTATATCACCTTCTTTAAAGGTCTCAATTTCTATCATACTCATTGTTTTACGTGCTTATTTTCAGTAGGTTGAGTCCATGTCATAAAAATTTGATGATTAATGTAGTATAATCGTCATCCAGCCCTTCTGACCCGATGAACTCATACAAATTTTCTATCACCGCAGTTTTTATTGCTTCAGGACTTTTATCCCCATTTAATGCTACTACTTCACTTAGCCTATCATATCCATATTCTTCTCCATGCAAATTCTTAGCTTCTATAATACCATCGGTATATAAAAAAAGAATATCACCTGGCTTGTAAGAAATTTCTTGAATATCAACGTATTCATGGTAACTGTCATTCCTTACTATTCCTAAGCCCAAGCCTCGGTTCTTGAAAAATTTCGTTTGCTTATTTTCATGATGATAAAAAAGTGCTGGGCAATGACCTGCCCTTGAAAATGAAATAGTTTTTTCCTTAGCATTTATTATGTAGTATGCAGCTGTAATGAAGGATGTTTTTTCCAAGCAGTTACTTAAGGCGCTGTTAGCTCGAGAAAGAAAAGCTTTTGAATCTAAATTTAATTGTACCAAACTATGGAAAACGCCTTTCATCTGAGCCATGTTAAAAGCCGCTGAAGTTCCCTTTCCAGAGACATCACCCATAATAACAGCAGTAGTGTCTGTAGAAGTCTTATAATAATCGTAGTAGTCACCTCCTACTTCATCTGCCGATTCATAAAAAGCAAACATTTCAAAATTTTCATCATTGATCAGTTCGTGAGGCAATAGACTTTTCTGCACACGCATAGCAATTTTAAGCTCCTCTCTGTATCTTTCATTCTCCAATGCTTTAGAAAGCAACTCGAAGTTTTCAATAGAAATGCATGCCTGGTTAACGAAAGAGCTGATTATATCCAGCATCTCTTTGTTAAAACCATCAGTAACATCTTTTAATAAAACTAAAAGCCCAATTTGCCTATCCTGAATAATTAATGGCACTGCAAGCACAGAATTATAATCCGGGTCATTTAAATTTGCTGTTAGCTTAGTTGGGTTAAGGTTCTTTTTAAAACTAATGGATTGTTGCTTATTAAGGTAAGAAAAGATTCCACTTTCCTGAATGCTTTTTTTCACCTGCTGCATTTGATTTTCAGAAATTGCTGAGCGAATTACCTTATTAGGTTTTTCCTCCTCAAAAATTTCCAACCAGGCGCTGGTGGAAAAAACCGCATTTATTGAACTTTCCAGTAATACATTATATACTTGATCTTCACTATCACCTTTTTGAATAGATTGACTTAACCTCTGAAAATTGAGCACCTCACTAATTTTCTGCTCAAAAACAGATGAAGTAGGTAAATTAAACAAAATAACTAATATTGAAATAAGCGAATAAATTGATATGAATCCCACAAGAGAAAGCACGAAAACATCAGTCAGTAAATTCATGATGAGGTTGAATTCACTATCGAAATTGATCAAGTTGTTAATGAAATAGTAGAGGTAAAGTATTACCAATGCGAGGAGTAAAATACTTCTCCACTTCTGTTTAAAATTTAAATACGCAATCCATTTAAGGTTAAAGGCAAGGATTAAACTGTATATAAAAAAAAGACCCAGTAAGCCTAAAAATGCCCAATCCGGAAACTGTTTTTGAAAAAAATTGAACAATAATGTAGCTAACAAGCTGTATTCAAATATTCTCCAAAGTATAAGAAGCCTTTTATTTTTCTGATAGAGAATGAGACGTTTCCAAACCACAAAGGTGGAGGTTAAAAATACGATTACAGCAGCAAGATTAATGTGGTAAAAGAAGTTTATAGCGAGGTCATTCTGCAATAATTTGCTATTGCTTAGCAAATAAAAGAACAACCCGATGGCTAACTGTATGAGTGAAACGATAAGCCCTGTGGAAAATACTCTCCATAACAAGTCAATAAAATTTACACTTTCTGCTTTTTGAATCTTTAATCGAAAGTAAAAAAATGTAAACAAAATAAATAATGCCAAAAATAAATATGGCACTTCTTTAGTTATTCCCGCATTAGCCTTATTAATTTGGGCAAAGAGCAAAAATAAATCAGCTGTAATTAAAGCTAACCAGCATAAAACAGCAAATAAAAGTGAGAGGCGTAAAAGTCCTTTTTCTGAAATCAAATTGTTATATTATTTCGCTGTGCAAATTAACAGTTTATTTAATTTTTGTGAAAATAGCTGACTAAACATTATTTTCACTCATTTTTACAGAAAAATATTATTTTAACATGTATAAATTAGTAATAACAGCATTATTTCTACATTTAATAATGTCTTGTAGTGCACAAGCTCAAGTTCACAAAGGAATAGCTTCTTACTACGCTGATAAGTTTGACGGTAGATTCACAGCAAGTGGTGAAAAATATGATCATGGAAAATTAACTGCTGCTCATAAATTTCTTCCTTTTGGAACCATTGTAAAAGTAACTAATCTGGCAAACGATGAAAATGTAGAGGTGAAAATAAATGACAGAGGTCCTTTTGTGGAAGGAAGAGTAATAGATTTATCAAGATCTGCAGCTGAAAAATTGAAATTTACTTCTCAGGGTTTAACAGAAGTAGAAATTGAGGTAGTTGATGGTGGTGATGGCAGATCTGGAAGTAATAAATTTCTTCAGATGGATAGGCCTACCGACAATAAAACTTTCTTCTCCATTGAAGCAAAGAAAGAGGATCCTGATGGATGGGGAGTGCAGGTAGGTAGTTTTCAAAAGTTTGAAAATACTTTGAGCTTAACTGAAAACCTGGAAAAATCATACAATGAGGATGTGTTAATTGAAGTGAGGGACTTACAACATAAAAAGGTCTATGCTATAATTGTGGGAAATTACAATAGTAGAAAGAAAGCAGATGAATTGAAAGCTTACATGGCAGAACGATTTCCCGGTGCTTTTGTAGTTAAATTTTAAACATTATTCATATACCAACCTTTCTTTTCAAAATCACGCATATTTTAATAAATTCAACTAGGTCTATATTTAGCATAAACAGATTTTTTAATAAAGCATGACAAAAATAAATGGAAAAGTAGCCTGGGTAACAGGTGCAAGTTCAGGAATAGGCGAAGCTTTGGTGTACGAACTTTCAAAGGAAGGGGCTAAAGTCGTGATTTCAGCCAGAAGAAAGGAAGTGCTTGACGAAGTGAAAAACAACTGTGCAAATCCTAACAACGTATTGATCATTCCCCTGGATCTTGCAGAAATGGATGAGTTTAACATAAAAGTGCAAGAGGTTCTTTCTCGTTTTGGCTCTATTGATCTGCTATTCAATAATGGAGGAATAAGTCAAAGAAGCATGGCGTTGGATACTTCTCTTGAAGTAGACAGGAAAATAATGGAGATAGATTATTTTGGTACCATAGCCTTAACTAAAAATGTGGCACCTCATATGGTAAAGCAAAAATCCGGACACATCATAGTAACAACGAGCCTGGTTGGAAAATTTGGTTCACCGTGGCGCTCTTCTTATGCGGCTGCCAAGCATGCCCTCCATGGTTTTTTTGATTCTTTAAGAACTGAGTTGCATCCGGACAATGTGAAGGTGACACTAATTTGTCCAGGATTTATCAAGACAGATGTTTCTGTAAATGCTTTGGGCTCCGATGGGAAACCTACAGGAGAAATGGACAATGCACAAGCTAATGGAATGTCAGCATCGGACTGTGCCCAACACATTATCAAAGCGGTAAAAAAGGAAAAACTAGAAACCGTAATAGGTGGAACCGAAAGATTTGGTGTGCTTCTCAAAAGATTTATGCCTAATCTATTCGCTAAAGTGATACTCAAAAGAAATGTAAGATAAAAAAAATAAAAAAGCCTATCAACTTTTAGTGATAGGCATCCTTTGCAAAACTTGTAGCAATTAACTTTATAAGGAGAAAGCAGATTTAACTTTATCAACGTAATCCAACTTCTCCCAGGTAAACAATTCAACTTCCATCGTTACATTTTCACCGTTTGTTGCATTAAATGTTTTTGTTACCAGCTCAGGGTTTCTACCCATATGACCATAAGCAGCTGACTCACTATAGATTGGATTTCTTAATTTCAACCTTGTTTCAATAGCATATGGGCGCATATCAAAAATCTCACTCACTTTCCTGGCAATGGCACCATCATTCAATTCTACTTTTGCAGTCCCGTAAGTATTCACATAAATACCCATAGGCTCTACCACACCAATTGCATAAGAAACCTGTACTAAAATTTCATCCGCAACACCTGCAGCCACCAGATTTTTAGCAATATGCCGTGTTGCGTAAGCAGCGGATCTATCAACTTTTGATGGATCTTTTCCTGAAAACGCTCCGCCACCATGGGCTCCTTTTCCACCATAAGTATCAACTATAATTTTTCTACCAGTTAAACCAGCATCCCCATGAGGTCCACCAATAACAAATTTACCCGTAGGATTGATGTGGTATTTAATGCTATCTGTGAACAACTTTTGTAATTCAGGTTTCAATTGAGCTTTCACCTTTGGAATTAGGATATTAATTATATCACTTTTAATCTTAGCTAACATGGTTTCATCCTCGTCAAAATCGTCATGCTGAGTAGAAACAACAATTGCTTCAATCCTTTGAGGTACATTGTCATCCGAATACTCAATGGTTACCTGCGATTTAGCATCAGGTCGTAGATAGCTGATTTCAGAATTCTCTCTTCTTAAATTAGCTAATTCCATTAATATTTTATGAGAAAGATCTAGGGCTAAAGGCATATAATTCTCGGTTTCCTTAGTGGCATAACCGAACATCATCCCCTGATCTCCAGCACCCTGTTCTTCCGGGTTTCCTCTATCAACTCCCTGATTTATATCTTGAGATTGCTCATGAATAGTCGAAATCACCCCACAAGAATTGCCATCAAACATGTATTCACCCTTTGTATAGCCAATTTTATTAATCACATTTCTGGCCACTTGCTGCACATCTATGTAGGAGCTACTTTTAACCTCGCCGCTCAATACCGTAAGCCCGGTGGTTACTAGAGTTTCACAGGCTACTTTGGATTTCGGATCAAACGCTAAAAAATTATCTAATAATGAATCCGAGATTTGATCAGCAACTTTGTCCGGGTGACCTTCCGAAACAGACTCAGAGGTAAATAAATATGGCATGTGTTATATATTTTTTTTCAGTGGGCAAATTTAACATACTATTTAGATTTATTAAATACTATTTTAAATTATAATCTTTAAGACTAACTGTTTGAAAGTAAAAAAATGCAAGGCTGTTTATGTAAATCTGGCTTATTTTTCCAATTTTTGATGTCTTTCGTTTGAATGAATTCATTGGCACCGGTGATATCTCTGGCAACGCATAGTTTCATTTCGCCTGCGCAAGTTTTAATAACATCATCTAACAAATGATTGTTTCTATAAGGAGTTTCCATAAAAATTTGAGTTTGGCCAGTTTTCACAGCTAAATCTTGCAAATTCTTTATGCTTTGAATCCTTTCTCCCTTATTAATAGGTAAGTAACCATGAAAAGCAAATGACTGCCCGCTAAAGCCTGAGGCCATAAGCGCGAGGAAAATTGAGGAAGGACCTACCATAGGTACTACCTGAATTCCATTTTGATGCGCATAAGCCACTGCTCTTGCTCCTGGATCGGCAATACCCGGGCAACCAGCTTCAGACATAATCCCTATAGATTTACCCTTGCTTATTGGAGCCATTAATTTGGCTATCTCTTCAAATTTTGTCTTTTTACTTAATTCATAGAATTCCAATGACTCTATTGGCTTACCAATTTTCATTGCGCTTAAGCAACGTCTTGCAGTTCTGATATTTTCTACAAGGAAGCAGTCTATTTGCTTACATATTTCAGTAAGTTCTACTGGCAAAACTTTGGTTTCTGTTTCAGGAGAAATAACAGTAGGTATGAGATATAGAATTCCCTTATTCATTAAATTTTTATATTGGTATGCTCAAAAACTGTCACTAATTTTTATTTAAGGAAATCCAGTAAAGTTTTTAAAAATGCTTCCGGCTGCTCGGCATGAATCCAATGACCAGCCCCTTCAATCATCTCAATTCTGGAGTTGGGGAAAAAATTCAGAATGGCAATATGATCTTCGCTTCTAATATAATCAGAATTTTTTCCACCAATAAATAAAGTATCTTTTTCTGTTGCTAAATGCTCTTCCAGACCTTGCCCTACCGCTTCGATATTTTTTTCAATAACAGGTAAATTAATTTTCCAAATAAAGTTTTTCTCCTCATCTCTTGTTAAATTCTTCAGTAAGAACTGACGCACTCCCTTTTCTTCAACATACTCAGCAAGAGCAGAATCCGCATCATTTCGTGACTCTAACTGTGACAAGTTAATACTATTTAACCCTTCTAAAATTTTATCATGATGAACAGGATAAGCCTTAGGTGCAATATCAACTACTACTAGTTTATCGTACAAATCAGGATTTTTAACAGCAAAATGCATAGCAGTTTTTCCTCCCATAGAGTGGCCCACAATATGTGGCTTATCAATTTCCTGATCTTCAATAAATTGTTTCAGATCAGCTGACATCACTTCGTAATTATGTTTCTCAGCATGAGGTGAATCACCATGATTACGCTGATCTACCAAATAAACCTTATAATTATCGGCTAATTTTTTTCCAATTGTCAACCAATTATCTGATGACCCAAACAAGCCATGTAAAATTATGATAGGTTTTCCTTCACCTAACTCTTGATAGTGCAATTTCATTTTAATATTAGTTATAATGTATTGTCAATTAATTATTCTAAAGGCTGAACACATATAATTAGGGGTGAAATTCATGTTAATTAGCGTAACTCCCTCAAATATAATTGAATGGTGTTTTCAATCCCGTAATAAAGCGCATCACAAATTAAAGCATGTCCAATAGACACCTCGTCTAACTCAGGAATTTGATTCTTTAAATATCTTAAATTTTCTAGACTTAAATCATGACCTGCGTTGAGTCCCAAACCACTGTTCGAAGCTATTTGAGCAGCTTCAACAAAAGGTTGTACGGCTTCACTCCTATTTTTAGCGTAATTGACAGCATAAGGTTCAGTATATAATTCTACTCTGTCCGCTCCGCATTTAGCAGCACCTTCAATTAAACTTTTTTCTGTCCCTATAAAAATTGAAGTCCTTACCTCGCTTTTTTTAATCTCAGCAATGACCTCCTGAAGTAAACTTTGATTTTTGATTGTATCCCAACCTGCATTGGAAGTGAGAGCCCCTGGTGGATCAGGTACCAAAGTGGCTTGCGTTGGTTTAACTTCTCTAATGAAATCCAGAAATCTCCGATCAGGGTAACCTTCAATGTTAAATTCTGTAGTGACTGCTGATTTTAAATCATATACATCCTGAGTAGTAATATGTCTTTCATCAGGTCTGGGATGAATTGTAATACCCTGCGCACCAAATCTTTCACAATCTTTTGCAACTTGCACTATATTTGGATTATTTCCGCCTCGGGCATTCCTTAATGTAGCTATCTTATTGATATTGACGCTTAGTCTTGTCATAATTTTAGTTTTATATGATAACTTTGTGCGCAAGTTAATGATTTTAAAAATTTACTATGAGCTTAAAACAACAAATTGATTCAGATATTAAAGTGGCAATGAAAGCTAAAAATAAAGAGGAATTAACCGCTTTACGCTCCATCAAATCCATGATCTTATTGGCAGAAACAGAAAAAGGCGCCCAAGAAGAACTTACTGAAGATGCTGAAATGAAGTTATTGATGCGTGCGGCAAAGCAGAGAAAAGAGTCTGCTGAAACGTATCTAGCGAATAACAGGAAGGAATTAGCCGATGCTGAATTATTAGAGTTAGAAATTATTGAACGTTATCTTCCCAAACAAATGAGTGAAGATGAATTGGAAAATAAATTAAAAGAAATTATTCAGAAAACCGGTGCTTCCGGACCATCGGATATGGGGAAAGTAATGGGCATGGCAACTAAAGAACTTGCAGGCAAAGCTGATGGCAAAGCAATATCAATGATGGTTAAAAAGCTGTTAAATTCTTGAGAACTTTAGACATACTACTTTTAATACCGCTCATTTTTGGAGCCTATTTAGGTTTTAGAAAAGGTCTTTTATTAGAAATAGTTTCTTTAGTAGCTTTTCTATTAGCTATTATAGGTGCATTTAAATTATTAGACTTCGGTATTGATGTTTTAAAGCCTTATTTTGAGAAGTGGGATACTGCTTTACCTATAATTGCATTTATACTGCTTTTTGTGGCCATTTTGCTACTGGTTAATTTAGCAGGGAAAATTGTCAAGAAGGTATTGGACATGACCCTATTAGGAGGATTGGACAATTTCGCAGGTGCGGTTTTAGGTTTAGTTAAATGGGCTTTTGGTGTAAGTCTTGTATTATGGCTGGCAGAATCGATCAATTTTAGCATTTCAGCAGAAATGGCCGAAGGAACCTATATTTACCCAACCTTGGCCTCTTTTGCTCCTTTTGTACTTGATTTGTTTTCAGCTTATTTACCTTTTATTCAAGAGGTTTTTGACAGTTTGAAATCTCGATTCCTATTCTAAACTCATCAAATGATCCTCTTGGTAGACAATTTTGACTCATTTACATATAATTTGGTAGATTATTTTGAACAAATTGGCGAACAATGTCATATTGTAAGAAATGACATATCTCCAGAATCACTGAAAGCGTTAGACTTTACTTCAGTTGTATTATCACCAGGGCCTGGAAATCCGAATCAGGCAGGGTTTTTGATGGAATACATCCAATACTTTGAATTTAAATTGCCTATTTTAGGTATTTGTCTGGGTCATCAGGCGCTGGCACAACATTATGGTGCAACTATCGAAAAAGCAATTAAGCCAATGCATGGTAAACTGTCGTCCGTGTATAAAACGCAGGTACATCCTCTGTTTCTAAACATCCCTGAGAGGTGGGATGTGGTGAGGTATCATTCATTGGTAGTAAATAATTATAAGGATACACCAATAATTCCATTAGCTATAACTACGGAGCAGGAATTAATGATATTTGCTCATAAACAGCTGCCAATCTGCGGCATACAATACCACCCAGAAGCAGTACTTACAGAATTTGGTATCGAAATATTAGGTAACTGGTCGAAAATACACAGCTCCAAACATAAACCAATACCTGCATTATTGTAGGTTTTACAACTATTTTAATATATTTAACAAATAAAATTTTAAAGCGTTTGAAGAATAGTTGACCAACGGGTAACAGTATGAATTATCAATTGTCAACAAAATTTGAGAGTAAATGAAGATTCATAAAGAAGGAGAATACAGTTTTATAGATGAAGGTCAAGGCGAACCTTTAGTTTTATTGCATGGTCTTTTTGGTGCTTTGAGTAATTGGGAGGGCGTAGTTAACAGATTTTCGAAAAAGTACAGGGTAATTATCCCTTTGTTGCCGATTTATGAGATGCCCATAAAACAAGCCGGATTAGGGGCTTTAACAGATTTTGTAGAAGGTTTTGTGAAAATGAAAAGCCTTGATCAAATGACCTTAATAGGTAACTCATTAGGGGGGCATGTGGCATTGATTTATATTCTGAGACATCCTGAGCAAATTAAGAGGTTGGTTTTAACAGGTAGTTCAGGTTTGTTTGAAAATACTATGGGTGGTTCCTTTCCTAAAAGAGGTAGTTATGAATACATTCAGGAAAGAGTAGCTTATACTTTTTTCGATCCTAAAACTGCCACAAAAGAATTGGTGGACGAAGTGTTTGAAACCACTAAAAGTATTCCAAAATGTATGCGTATTGTAGCGATTGCAAAATCTGCTCAACGTCACAATATGGCAGATGAAATAAAAAACATATCAGCGCCTACTCTGTTAGTTTGGGGTCTTAATGATACAATTACTCCCCCAATGGTAGCGCACGAATTTGACAAGTTAATTCCGAATACTACGTTGAAATTCATCGACAAATGTGGACATGCACCAATGATGGAAAAGTCCGAAGAGTTTAATGAAATCTTAGAAGAATATTTACAACAAACAGAAATTTTAGCTAGCTAAAATGACAATAGATTTAATTAATGATATGATCCCACCTCTTAAATTGACAGATGATGCTGCCAAAGCATTAATCTGGATGGAGGAGTTACGTCTGCATTCATTACCAGTAGTAAATGAGCGCAAGTTTTTGGGTTTCCTCACAGAGGATATAATCATTGATGAAAATAATGCAACTCAGAAAGTTCAGGATTTCTCACTACCTGGAAAGGATTGCTACATACAGTCATCTCAACATATTTATGATGGGGTGAAGAAAGCTACCGATAGTGAGTTTGATCAGGTAGCAGTTGTAGATGATGATTATAATTACCATGGAGTAATTATATTGTCAGATGCGCTGTCGGTTTTTTCTCAATCGGCCACAATTCAAAGCCAGGGCGGTGTTTTAGTAT
The DNA here is from genome assembly GCA_963803685.1 of uncultured Cytophagales bacterium. Classification (GTDB taxonomy): domain Bacteria; phylum Bacteroidota; class Bacteroidia; order Cytophagales; family Cyclobacteriaceae; genus Marivirga. The sequence continues at coordinate 1,884,462 of CAWDNW010000001.1, read as the reverse complement.
TGTCCATCAATCAAATAGATTATTCATTAAGCGAAATTAGTAGACTAATTGAATCTAATAATGCACAGGTTTTAGGTTCAAGTATGAATATTGACCCCAATGATCCTACAAAGTTTAGACTTACGCTTAAATTGAATAAAGAAGATTTAACGCATATCATAGCCACAATGGAAAGATTTGGATACATAGTGGTGGCAAAATATCAGGAAGTAAAAGGTATTTCAAATGAACAAGAGCGACTTGATATTTTAATGAGGTATCTGGACGCATAGAAAACTATGAAGATTGCTTTACACGGAAAGGTATTTAATAACGAGGTAAAACCATACATTCAATTAGTGCTGGATTCTTTGCTGGAGATGGATATCACTATAGTTTTATCTAAACAATTCGCAGACAAATTCAATGAAGCATTCCCTCACTACAATCAATTTGAAACCTTTAGGAAATTATCCCACTCTTTGAAAGCAGATTGTTTAATTAGTTTGGGTGGTGATGGTACACTACTGGAGGCTGTAGCATTAGTAGGCGCATTGGAAACACCCATTTTGGGCATTAATACCGGTAGATTAGGCTTTTTAGCTACCACCCCCCGTGATAAAATTCAACAAGCATTGAAAGATCTTGTAAAGAAAAACTATAAATTGGATTGCCGTACTTTGATAAAGCTAGAGACTGACGCATCTGTTTTTAAGCAAACCAGTTTCGCCCTGAATGAATTCACTATTCTAAAGACCGACTCTTCATCAATGATTACAGTTCATACTTATATTGATGGAGAATACTTAAATTCTTATTGGGCCGATGGATTAATAGTGAGTACTCCAACAGGTTCTACAGGATATTCTTTAAGTTGTGGGGGACCCATAGTTTTACCACATTCTAATAATTTTGTGATCACACCTGTAAGTGCTCATAACCTTAACGTTAGGCCCCTAATAGTGTCTGATCAGAGCGAAATTTCCTTTAAAATTGAAAGCCGAAGCAACAAATTTCTTATATCCCTCGACTCAAAATCGGAGTCTGTCGATTCTACAGTGAAATTAGCCGTAAGAAAAGAGGATTTTCAAGCAAAACTTATTACGTTTAGTCACTCAAATTATTTTGACACTTTAAGACAAAAATTAAACTGGGGATTAGATTTAAGAAATTGATATTCATTAATTTAAAAAAATTATCTTACTTTTGCCCTTTAATTGATTAAGAAAATTCATATGAAGAGATTATTATTTTTATTCACCTTCTTAATGGTTGTTATGGTGATATTACCAGAGTCAGCTGAAGCTCAAAGAAGAAGGAGAGGTAACATTGGTAAATTTTCTGGCAATAAAAAACTCATTAATCCTGCAATAGCATACTATGGTATAGGTGGAGGAATAAATGCCATTAATTACTTTGGTGATATGGCTCCCACATCAGGAATTCTTAGTACTAAACTTTCTTTCACCCGACCAGGACTAAATCTTTATATCAAACAAAAATTTGGAGAACGTTATCATTGGAGAGCAAACTTAATGTATGGTAGAATGCAATCTGGTGATGTTCAAACTGTTGGGAATGATGCCATAACTCAAGAAAATGCGAATAGATATCTGCGAAATCTTAGTTTTAGAAATGATATCATTGAACTTTCTCTTACTGGACAAATAGATTTATTTAAATACAGTGGTAGATACACAGGAAGAGCACCACTTAATATTTATGCATTTGGTGGTTTAGGTATTATGTACCATAATCCGAAAGGAAAAGTACCTGAGTACTTCTCGCCTCAAGCTTACAAAACAGATGGCCCAGATAACATCCCGTTGGAACAGGCGGGGGAATGGGTAAGTTTAAGAGATCTGGGTACCGAAGGTCAATTTGTAGACGATGAAACAAGAGCGATGTATTTAAGTGCTTTTGGTAAAGATTTACCCAATCCATACAGTCGCATTCAAATTGTGATTCCTATGGGCCTTGGTATAAGATACAAACTCACCAATAACTTTGACCTTGGCTTAGAGGTTGGCTATAGGCATACTTTTACAGATTATTTAGATGACGTAAGTGTTGAATATATAGATTTGGGAGCTTTTGGCGACCCATCTGACCCTAATGCAGCATTAGCTATGGCAATGTCCGACAAGTCCAATCAATTTACACAAACTGAATTTGACCAAATACGAAACTTTACTTATAACTCTAGTGTAACGAATTACTCATCTAATCTTACTGATCTAGAATGGAGTAGGGCTGCAGGATATGGAAATGCAGGAGGTGAGGGAAATAGTAGTCCAGCAAATAATGTAAGAGGAAATAGAAATGATAATGATATTTATATCGTAACTAATATTCAATTAACATACATTCTTGGACGTTCTTTCGTTAGAAGTGCAAAATTCAGGTAATTTATGATTCAAAATACTTTCTTTGAAGGAAAGCATTTTTGCTTTCCTTTTTTGGTTTTAATTAGCTTCTTATCCAGCCATTTTGCTACAGCACAATCTAAGGAAATTGGAGGGGGTTTGGCCAGTTTTAATTATACAGGTGACGTAACTCGCACATATGATATTACCCAACAGACACCGGGGTTACAGTTTTACTATATTCGTAACTACCAAAATGGATGGAGTGGAAAATTAGCTTTAGCAGCAGGCACTATTAAAGGGAGTGATGAAAATCCTATAGACCCTTTTGCTGAGCAAAGAAATGCCTCTTTCAAAGATTTTATAACAGAGGTTTCAGCTCAAATGAACTACGATTTCCTGGATTTCAGAAGCAGCAAAGATCTGGTGAAATTCAGCCCCTATTTGAGTGTGGGAGCCGGTTTTTTCTTAATAAACAGGGCTGAAAAAAATGCAGAGTACAGCGATGTGCAACTTATGATCCCATTTGGCGGTGGTATTAAATATAGTATTAGTCCATTGTGGACCTTAATTTTTGAGTTTTCTGCCCGAAAAATATTTTATGATTACCTAGATAACATTTCCGAAGAAGAAATTCAAAACAAACAGAATTCTAATTATCAGTTTGGGAATTGGGAAGACAATGACTGGTACTATTTTGCAGGATTATCCATTAGCTACACATTTTGGAATGTTAATTGCCCCGTACCGCTCAGTAAATAAAATAAATCTAATCAAACATAGGTTTATTAATAGGAATCATTTTTGTACCTTGCAGCCCAATTTTGGCGCTCTATTAATCAATGGATAAAGAATTAGATAAAAGCAATTTACCACATCATGTGGCCGTTATTATGGATGGAAATGGTAGATGGGCTAAAAAGCAGGGAGCTGCAAGAGTATTCGGTCATAAGAATGCCATTAAAGCTGTCAGAGATGTTGTTGAGGGATCAGCTGAATTAGGTATTAAACACTTAAGTTTATATGCTTTTTCAACAGAAAATTGGGCCAGACCTAAAATGGAGGTGGATGCTTTAATGCAATTACTGGTAAGCACCATCAAAAATGAAATGAAAACATTGCAGGAAAACAATGTAAGGCTAAGTGCCATAGGAGACATTAATAATCTACCTGCAAAATGTTATAAAGAATTAAATGATGCTATTGATCGTACAGCAAAAAATGAAGGTCTCAACCTTATTCTAGCCTTAAATTATAGCGGAAAATGGGATATTATGCAGGCTACACAAAAATCTGTACAATATGCCAAGGATAACAATATAAAATCAGATCAAATTAACTCTGAATTGTTTGAGTCATTTTTATCTACAGCTAATGTGCCTGACCCTGAATTATTAATCCGTACTAGCGGAGAATTAAGGATCAGCAATTTCATGTTATGGCAAATGGCTTATACAGAAATTTATGTTACTGAGGTATTATGGCCGGATTTCAGGAAAACTGATTTGGTCGAAGCTTTAAAAAATTATCAAAAAAGAGAACGCAGATTCGGTAAAGTATTAAGTGAATGAAGAGAATTTTAGTAGTAATTGTATCAGTCTTTCTTACCGGCTCGCTATCGGCTCAGATTAATAAATCGCTTAACTACGATAGCCCTAGAAAATACGAGGTAGCTGAAATAGTTGCTGACGGTTTAGAATACCTGGATGAAAATGCTGTAGTATCTATTACGGGTATTAGCGTAGGAGATAGAATTGACATCCCCGGTGATGACATTTCTTTTGCCATTAAGAAATTATGGAGGCAGGGCCTTTTTGCAGATGTAAAGATACTTTATGAAGTAGTTGAAGAAGGAAAAATCAAGATTACTCTTCAACTATTGGAATTACCAAGGCTTACAAAATTTACTTTCAAAGGTGTTAAGAAAGCGAAGGAAACCGAACTTTCTGATGAATTAACCTTGGTTAAGGGCAGAATTTTATCAGATGCTTCAGTAAAAAATGCGGAATTAACTATTTCTAAATTTTATAAAGGCAAAGGATTTTTAAATGTAGAAGTGAGCTCAAGTCAAAGGCCGGACACATTAATAGGAAATGGAGTTGAACTCATTTTTGATGTTGATAAAAAGAATAAAGTCAAAATTCAGGATATCTATTTTGTAGGAAATAATGAATTTGGCGACAGGAGGTTAAAGTCTAAAATGAAGAAAACAAGTGAAAAACTTCATTTCACTTTATTTCAGGATATATTTGGTAGAGCTGTTCGGTCAAGTCCAAAAAATTGGTTTCAATTCTTTAGCCGACAAGATAGTGTGGGCAATCAAAGGGTTCTGGACTATTTGGGTGAACATGTAAATGTTAACTTTTTCAAAACCTCTAAACTGGTTCAATCTGAATTTAAAAATGACAAGCAGCTCATTGTTGATTTTTATAATAGTAAAGGTTTCCGGGATATGGAAATTCTTTACGATACTGTCTACAGAGATGGTAATGATATTGCTATAGAGATAGGGATCTCGGAAGGACAAAAGTACTATTTCAGAAATATTAACTGGGAGGGTAATTTTACCTATCAGGATGCATTACTGGACGCCATTTTACAGGTGGAAAAAGGCGATGTATATAATCTGGAAAAAATAAATAGAAAGCTGAATTATGAGCCTACCGGAGAAGACATAAGTTCTATTTACATGGACAACGGATACTTGTTTTTCAATGTAACCCCAGTTGAAACCAGGGTGGAAGGCGACTCTATTGATTTAGAGATGAGGATATCTGAAGGACCCCAAGCTACGATTAAAAACGTAAATATAGCAGGTAATACTCGTACAAACGATCACGTGGTAATTCGTGAATTACAAACAATTCCAGGTCAGAAATTTAGCAGAAGAAACCTAATTGAAACCCAAAGAAGATTATCACAATTAGGATACTTTAATCCGGAAACAGTTAATCCTGTTCCAATTCCTAACCCGAATGATGGTACTGTAGATATTAACTGGGAACTGGAAGAGGTATCTAACGACCAAATTCAACTTTCCGGTGGTTGGGGAGGATTTATTGGCTTCGTGGGTAGCTTAGGTGTTACTTTCAATAATTTCTCTTTAAGTAATTTTCTGGATTTTAAAAACTGGGATCCATTGCCGGTAGGAGATGGTCAGATACTATCTCTATCATTTCAGGCAAATGGTAGACAATTCCAAAGCTATAATGCTTCATTTACAGAACCATGGTTAGGAGGTAAAAAGCCGAATGCTTTAACAGTTGGTGGCAGCTATTCTTATCAGGGTAGAATTAATTTTCAGGATCCACGAGCGCAAACCGATGGTTCTTTTAGTGTGGCAAGAGGTTTTGTAAGTTTGGCAAGAAGACTGCAATGGCCGGATCAGTTTTTCAACCTATCTAATACTTTAGAGTATTCTAAATATACCTTAAATAACTATGGAACCAGTTTAGGTTGTGCCGATTGTGCTGCAAATAATATTATCTTTAAAACTACGCTCTCTCGTAATAGCGTTGATAATCCCATATTCCCACGACAAGGTTCCAATATTACTTTGAGTTTGGCATTAACTCCTCCTTACAGCTTATTTAATGACAAAGAGTACGATAGAATTTCTTTTACAGAAGCGATTAGATTTGTTGAATATAATAAATGGATGTTTGATGCTTCCTTCTTTAACAAAGTAGTGGGAGATCTTGTAATTAATACCAGAGCCAATATGGGATTCTTAAATAGCTATCAAAATGGTGTAAGTGTTGGGCCATTTGAAAGATTCATATTAGGAGGGTCTGGACTGGCCGGACAAAATTTCATATTAGGTAGTGATATTATTGGACTAAGAGGTTACGAAGATAATTCACTTCGACCAACTGAGTTTGTGAGGACTTTTGAAAACGGAAGGCCCGATGTTGCTGTATTAAGTGGAGGTACTATTTACAATAAATTTGTGATGGAATTACGTTACCCAATTTCATTAAACCCTTCTGCTACTATTTATGTTCTAGGTTTTGGAGAAGCCGGAAATACCTGGACAAGTTTTAAAGACTATAATCCTTATGATCTGAAGAGATCTGCTGGTTTTGGAGCAAGGATATTTATGCCTGCTTTTGGCACAATAGGAATTGACTGGGGTTATGGCTTCGACCCTGCACCGGGTCAAACATTACCAAGTGGTGGACAAATTCATTTTACTATAGGAAATCAAATAAGATAAATTGGTATGAGATTTGTTAATGTAGCAGTAAGCATCGTATTTTTGTTGCTTTGTTTGCAAAGCGTGCAAGCACAAAAATTTGGTTATGTGGATTCCAAGTTCATTCTCTCAAAGATGCCAGAATATCAGGAAGCCCAGCAGGAAATAGAAAGTCTATCTGCTGCGTGGCAAAATGAAATTCAGGGGATGCGAAAAGAGATTGAGGCAATGTACTCGGAATTAAAAGCGGAAGAGGTACTTCTTACTAAGAAATTAAGAGATGAGCGATTAAAAGTCATCGAAGAAAAGGAACTGGAAGTAAAAGAATACCAAAAAAAAGTGTTTGGTTTTGACGGAATGTTTTTCCTTAAAAAGAAGGAGTTAATTAAACCGGTGCAGGATAAAGTGTTTGATGCGGCCGAAGTGGTTGCAAAAAAAGAAAGATTACAGTTTATATTTGACAAAGCCGGTGAATTAATAATGATATATACCGATCCTATACATGATTATACCGATCTTGTATTAGAGGAATTAGGTTTATTGGATGATAATGATTTAAATAAAAATTAAAAATTGAGAAAAACGATGAAAAAGGTTTTAGTAATGATGTTGGCATTAGGTTTTGTATTTAACGCCTATGCACAAAATACAAAAATAGGTTTTACTAACGCAGACTACGTATTAAGCTTAATGCCAGAAACGAAAGAAGTAGAATCTCAAGTGGCTAATTATGAAAAGCAATTCACCACTTCTATTCAGCAAAAATATCAGACTTTCCAAACTAAAGTTGCTGAATATCAACAGAATGCTCCCACAATGACTGAGCAAGTTAGAGCACAAAAAGAACAAGAGTTACAAGCTGAGAACCAAACTTTGCAAAAGTTTCAGCAAGATGCTGAACAATCAATTGTAAAAAAACAACAGGAATTGTATCAGCCACTTTATGAAAAAATACAAACTACTATTGATAAAGTTGCGAAGGAAGAAGGATATACTCATATTTTAAGAGCAGAAGCCTTATTATATATTTCTGATGAAAAAACTGGTGATATTTCAGACTCTGTACTTAGAAAGTTAGGTGTTGAACCACCTGCAAGAGACGAGGAATAAAATATTCCCTTTTTAAAAATTATAAATAGCTCTGGATTAATGTTCAGAGCTATTTTTTTTGCTCATGTTTTTCTACATTGAAGTATTCCTAAAATTCCAAGTAAATGATTTATCATCCAGAATTTCTCCAAAACAACGACTTAATTGTAATCATTAGTCCTTCTGGAGTAGTAAATAAAGTCCAAGTATTAGAAGGAGTTCAAATTTTGAAAAGTCAAGGATTTCAAACAGAACTAGCTCCGCATGTTTTTACACAACATTTTAAATTTGCTGGGACTTTTCAACAAAGACTATCAGATTTACAATTCGCATTAGATCATCCCACTGCTAAGGCTATTTTATGTGCTAGAGGGGGCTTTGGAATAACACACCTTGTGGACAACCTAGAATGGTCAGGCTTTAAAAAACATCCGAAATGGATTATTGGCTTTAGTGATATTACTGCCCTATTGCATGCTGCCTACCAAAACGGTTATGCGAGTTTACATGCGAGTGTAACACAGGGTATTTCCAAACTATCTGCTAATAACCAAACGGCTTACCTTCATAGTTTGATTGGTAAACTCAAGCCAATTACAGCTGAAAGTGAATATAATAAGCCTGGAACTGCAAGAGGTCACTTGATAGGCGGTAACCTATCATTGTTAGTACACCAAATAGGCTCTAATACTGAACTGGATTATAATGGTAAAATCCTTTTTCTTGAAGAAGTAGGAGAACCACTGTATAATGCTGACAGAATGTTGCTTCAGCTCAAAAGGGCAGGAAAATTAAAAGATCTAGCCGGCTTGGTTGTTGGCCAGTTTACAGATCTGAAAGAAACCAAGGAATTATTTGGTCAATCGGTGGAAGAAATTATTCTTGCACATTGTTCGGTTTATGATTTTCCTATTGCGTTTAATTTTCCATTCGGGCATGGAAAGGAAAACTTGCCTCTAGTGCACGGCGGAAGTACAATTTTAGAAGTAGAAAAAAGCCAATCTTCTTTGGCATATACAGCCTCTCAAGTCATCTAAAATTTAACTGCTGCAACTTACTTTATCAAAAATCCTGCTATCAATCCTACAATAACGATGTAAGGGGCAGGAATTTTAGTGAAAACTAAAATACAGATGGTGGCAACTATTATAGAAAAATTTAACACTGTGTTTTCTACTGGCTCAAATAATAACAGGACGGCAGCCACTACCATACCTGAACTAACTGCAGTTATTCCTTCCAGTGAAGCCTTTATAATTCGGTACTTTTTTAACTCGTCCCAGAAGCGCACCAGGAAGAAGATCATAAGGGTTCCAGGAACGAAAATACCTACAGCTGCCAAAAATCCCCCTAAAATTTCACCCCAGGTACCATATTCTCTCATAGAAAGTGCTCCAATATAGGAGGCGAAAGAAAATGTAGGGCCAGGAATGGCCTGAGAAATAGCAAAACCACTTAAGAATTCTGAAGAGCTCAAATAATCCTTAAAATCTACGAATTCCGTATAGAGAAAAGGCACAAGCACCTGACCACCACCAAATATAAGGCTTCCGTTTCTATAAAAATTTTCCAGTAACCTAATGGGTAAGGACTGAGTGACTGTACCCACAATCGCTATCAGTATTAAAACACCTATCCAAATTATTAAGGCGGTCCATCTAATTCGGATCTTTCCTTTTACCTGTATAGGCTGCTTTTTATATTTAAAAGTAGTTGCTAACCCTCCTGCTAAAATAAGCGCTGGAAACAAATAAGGAGAACCTATAAACACTGTTATAATAGCTGAAGCTATCAGTAAGATAAAGCTAGTTTTCGTATGAATTACCTTTATGCACAACCTGTATGCTGCTACACCCACAAAACCTACAGCAATCGGCTGTATGAAGCGTGTAAATTCAGTAGAAAGCTCTTTAGAGTCAATATTAGACATCAGAATGGCAAAACCTGTCATTAGAGCCACTGCCGGAATTGCCCAGACAAATAAGGTCAGGAAAGCAAAGGGCGCCCCTCCTATTTTATAAGCTAATCCACATAGAATTTGAGTGGAAGAAGGCCCCGGCAAAATCTGACACAGGGCATTCATTTCAATAAGTTCTTCTTCTGTTAGATAGCCTCTTTTTTTAACAAGGTAGTCGAGAAATAATGCAAAAGTAGCTGTTACCCCCCCAAAAGCAGTAACAGATATGATAAATATATCCTTTAGAAAAATATAATATCGGATACTCCGAACCACCTATTTTTTCTTCAACAGGCCTATTTCTGCTAATCTCTCCTGCAAGAACTCACCTGCAGTTATGTCTTCATATTTTTTAGGATTTTCATCACTTACACAACTTTCCAAACACGTGAGGTCCATATTTGATTTAGGGTGCATAAAAAACGGAATGCTATACCTGGAATTCTTCATTTGATCCTTTGGTGGATTTACTACCCTATGAATAGTAGACTTCAATTTATCGTTTGTAAGACGGGCCAGCATATCTCCCACATTCACCACCAACTGATTAGGCAATGCAGTAATAGGAATCCATTCACCATCTCTTCTTAGCACCTGTAAGCCATCGGCACTTGCACCCATTAAAAGGGTTATTAAGTTTATATCACCATGTTGCGCTGCTCTAACCGCACCATCAGGTAAAGCATCTGGGTTTTCAATCGGTGGATAATGAATGGCTCTTAGGATACTATTCCCGTACTCAACCTTCGAATCAAAATAGCTTTCCGGTAATTCAAGATATAATGCAATGGCTCTTAGCATTTCCACACCGGTTTTCTCCAAATTCTGATAGATTTCCTTAGCTACAGCAGCCATTTCTGGAATATCTTCAGGCCATACATTATCCGGATACTCTTTCTTCATAGGGTGCCCATCAGGAACAAATTGTCCTATCTGGTAAAATTCCTTTAAATCAGGAACGCTATGCCCTTTTGCCTGCTCTCTTCCTGTGCTGGTATACCCTCTTTGTCCTGCTAAAGCCGGATTTTCAAAGCCTTTCTTTTTATCCAGAGATAAATTAAAAAACCTTTCCACAATTGAATACAACTTCTTGCTTAGCTCATCGGTTAAGTAATGTCCCTTGATAGCAACAAACCCTATTGAATTGTAAGCATTGCCTAAATCCTTTACAAATTGCTTTTTCTCGTCCTCAGATCCGTCTGTGAAATCCTTCAGATTTAAAGAAGGAATTTCATTATATAATTTGTCACTCATATTGTAATTGTTCAAATTTGATTCTGCAACATAATAGCCCTACATTTAGTATACTATAGTTGTACTAATGTAAAACAAAAAAGTAATACTGAAAAGTAGGTTTTGATATAAATACAAAGCTATTGTATTGGAACTAATAAACCTTGTTAAAACACCTAAATACTAAACTATGACACAATTAATCACAAGACTAAGTATTATTTTACTTATGGCCGCAATATTTTCTTGTACCACAGGTAATAAGAATGAAAACGCTACTGATGAATCAGCGGATTCACTAAGTATGAAAGAAACAGAAACTTCTGATATCACTTTATCTCCTGTTGAATCACCGGAATTTGATGATGCCATATTAGAAATGTTAGATCCGCAGGAAAATGCAGCATCTATTGAACCGGGCGATGTAAAATTCACCTACAATGTTAAAAACTACGATTTAGCCACACAAACTATTGATGCGGATATAAAGAATTGTGCCAACTCACCGGATGGACAGCATATCCATTTAATCTTAAATAATGAGCCATATTCAGCTCATTATGAGTCATCCTTCACTAAAAATTTATTGGAAGGGCATTATGTAGCACTTTCGTTTCTTTCAAGATCATACCACGAAAGCGTAAAAACTTATAGCGCATACAACATTAGACAGTTCACTGTGGGAAGGCCAGCAAAAGATCAGGAAGTAGCTAACTTATCTAATCCGCATATGTTCTATAGCAGACCAAAAGGCACTTACACAGGTGAAGATGCAAAAAAGGTTTTATTGGACTTTTACTTAATTAATACAGAATTATCTCAAGATGGCAACAAAGTAAGAGCTACAATAAATGGGCAGGAATTTATGATAGACAAATGGCAGCCATTTTTCATTGAAGGACATGACATTGCAGAAATGGAAATTAAATTAGAACTGCTAGATGCTAATGGAGAACTTATACCAAGTCCCTTTAATCCTGTGACGAGAACTGTACAATTAAAAGAAAATGCTCCGATGTAATAAACAAATCAGCGAGGTACAAATAATAAAGGGGCTTAGGCCCTTTTTTTTTATACCTAAGTTTAAATCCACTTTTTAACCTTGAATAATACTAAAGTTACAAGTGCACTTGCGATAATAAGACCCCAAAAATATGCGTAACCATACTCCCAACTAAATTCAGGTACATTTTCAAAGTTGATACCATACACACCTGCAATAAAGGTGAGGGGGATAAAAATCACTGAGAAAATTGTTAGCGTTTTCATTACCTGGTTCATTTTATTGCTGATCACCGACTGATATAAATCTCCTAAACTGGAAATAAAGTCACGGTAGGTTTCTACAGAATCAATAGCCTGGATGGTATGATCATAGACATCTCGGATATAAAAGCGAGTCGTTTTTTTAATAAGCTTCAGATCATCCCTCTCTAATTTAGAAATTACCTCACGCAAAGGCCATACTGACCTCCTGATATGAATCATTTCTCTTTTTAGCTCATACAGTCGATCAAAATCCTTTTTATCCCCCGCATACATAATCCGCTCTTCAATATCTTCTAAAATATCTCCGAAGCTTTCCAACACAATAAAATAATGATCTACAACAGTATCTATCAAAGCATATAATAGATAATCACAACCCTCTTTCCTTATTCTTCCCTTACCTGCCCTTAAACGGGTTCTTACGCCTTCAAATGTATCTCCTTTTCTTTCTTGAAAAGTAAAGACTATGTTGTTTTTTAAGACAAAGCTAACCTGCTCACTTACGGTTTTACGTTTATCCGGATCAAATTGCAACATCCGCAAAGCAATGTAGAGGTATTCTTCACTTTCGTCAATCTTTGGTCTTTGCTCGACAGAAAGTATGTCCTCCATAGTTAATGGATGAATATCAAAATTCTCACAAATCTTTTTCACCTGATCCACGTGGTAAATACCTTCGATATTAACCCACTTAAAATCATCTGTTTTGCTTAAATCCATTAAAGTCTCTAAGCTTACATTTTCCTCTTCTGTAAGGTAATTTTCTGTGTACGAGAATACTGAAATGTTGAATGGACTGTCTTTGCGGATTCCGGTATAAACAGCATGACCGGGAGGTAGGCCAGCAATCTTAGAGCTATCACGGAACATTCCGCGAATGCCGGTATATAAATTAAGCGGCTCCTTTACCAGAAGCCGCTTAGGTAATTCTATTATTTTTTTGGTTAATTTATCCATTCATGGATATCAGGAACTCATCATTATCCACAGTTCCTTTCATTTTGGTTAACAACAATTCCATTGCTTCACCTGAATTCATATCAGACATAAACTTACGCAAAATCCAAACTCTCTGCAGTTCGTCTTTGCTCATTAACAAGTCTTCTCTTCTGGTACCAGATGCTAAAATATCAATAGCAGGATATACTCGTTTGTTAGAAAGCTTTCTATCCAATACCAATTCCATGTTACCAGTACCTTTAAATTCTTCAAAGATAACCTCATCCATTTTAGAACCGGTATCAATTAATGCAGTAGCAATAATAGTTAAAGAACCGCCATTTTCCAGATTCCTGGCAGCGCCAAAGAATCTTTTTGGCTTGTGAAGGGCGTTGGCATCCACACCACCCGATAAGATCTTGCCTGATGATGGAACCACAGTATTATATGCCCTGGCCAAACGTGTAATTGAATCTAATAAGATTACTACATCATGACCACATTCTACCATTCTTTTAGCTTTCTCTAATACCATGCTAGCCACTTTTACATGACGTTCAGCCTGCTCATCAAAAGTGGAGCTAACCACTTCAGCTTTCACTGATCTGGCCATATCAGTTACCTCCTCAGGTCTTTCATCTATCAATAGAATCAATAAATAGCACTCTGGATGGTTTTCTGCAATGGAGTTAGCTATTTCTTTTAGTAATTCTGTTTTACCTGTCTTAGGTTGCGCAACTATCATTCCCCTTTGGCCTTTCCCAATGGGAGCAAACAAATCTAAGATTCTAGTGGAATACCTATTAGGTTTAGTGCTAAGGTTAAATTTTTCTTCAGGGAAAAGCGGAGTGAGATACTCAAATGGCACTCTGTCTCTAATTTCTTCAGTAGTTTTACCATTCACAAAAGAAACTCTTAATAAAGCAAAATATTTCTCACCTTCTTTAGGTGGTCTGATTTGCCCCCGTACAGTATCACCGGTTTTCAAACCAAATAATTTAATTTGAGATGGAGATACATAAATATCATCCGGACTTGCAAGGTAATTGTAATCAGAAGATCTCAAGAAGCCGTAGCCGTCTTGCATCATTTCTAATACTCCCTCATTTTCAATAATACCATCAAAATCAGAAATGTCAGCTTTTTTAACCCGATTATCAGGTCTTTCATTTCTTGCAGGACGTTCCTTTCTTTCCGGTCTGTCAGTTCTTTCCGGTCGTTTTTCTCTTGAATTATTTGCTGGTCTTTGTTTATTTCTTCTATCCTGATCATCGCTATCTGATGCTTTTGCTTCCGGCGCTTTGGCATCGGGAGTCTTCTCATCAGCTTTCACCTCTTCTTTTTTGTTTGGTTGAGCAGGTTTACTGTCGCTTTTAGGCTCTCTTTTTTCAGTTTTCTTGGCTGCTGCAGGAGCAGGTTTCTTTGGCTTTCTTTCTTCTGTTGCTGCAGGAGCTTTTTCAGGAGCTTTTTCAGTATTTTTTTCTGGAGCCGGCTTACTTTCTTTTTTTGGCAATTCAGTTTCCGGCAATAAAGCTTGTTGATCTAAGATCTTATAGATCAACTCTTTTTTAGGTAATTTCTTGAATTGGGATACTCCCAGTTTTTCAGCTATTTCTTTCAATTCGGAAAGAAGCTTTAAATTTAATTCTTCAATGTTGTACATAAAAGGGTTTTTACTTGGTCGGAATATAGCATTCCGAAATTGTTGGTATGATTAATTTGATACTATGAATTAGGATTTTTTGATAGTCTGGAGCTTCGAATATTGCTCCCAACTCTCTTGGATAGTACAATGATATGCTAAGTAATGTTAATTGTCAAGTAAATGTTCAATTATAAAATGATTTTTACGATTTAGTGAAGGTTTCAGTTCCGTTTACAGTCAAAAATCCGTTATTTTGCCAAAAATTTATACATAAATGCTTCAAGTAGCACAACTTCGTACAGAAAAGGAAAACGCCATTCAAGGCCTCCATAAAAGAAATATAATGGATGCTGAAAAGCTTATTGATCAGGTGATTGCATTGGATGATGATCGAAAAAATATTCAAACCAAAATGGATGCCATCCTGGCTGAATCCAACCAGATGTCTAAAAGTATTGGTGCATTAATGCAGCAAGGTAAAAAAGATGAAGCAGAACAGGTGAAGGCCAAGACATCCGAATTGAAGCAGCAAAGTAAATCTTTGCAGGATGCACTGGCTGAGAAAGAAACTTCTCTCATGGAATTGCTTTATCAAATTCCTAATGTCCCGCACCCTGATGTAAAAGCAGGAAAAGGCGAAGATGACAACGAAATAATTTTAGAGGTTGGGGAAAAACCAACTTTAACAGGAAGCAAAGAGCCTCATTGGGATTTGATCAAAAAGTATGATATTATAGATTTTGATTTAGGAGTTAAAATAACTGGTGCAGGTTTTCCTGTATATAAAGGTAAGGGTGCGCGTTTGCAAAGAGCCTTACTCAATTTCTTTTTAGATGAAGCAGAAAAGCAAGGTTTTAAAGAAATTCAACCACCGATTTTAATTAATGAAACGTCCGGGATCGGTACCGGACAGCTGCCTGACAAGGAAGGGCAAATGTATCATGACCAGGATACAGATCTGTATTTGATCCCTACGGCAGAAGTTCCTGTGACCAATATGTACAGGGACATGATCTTGGAAGAACAGGAATTGCCTGTAAAATTAGCTGCGTACACACCATGCTTCCGGAAAGAAGCAGGATCTTGGGGAGCTCATGTACGTGGATTAAATAGATTGCACCAATTTGATAAAGTAGAAATTGTTCAAATACAGCACCCTAACAAATCTTATGAGGCTTTGGAAGATATGAGCAGCTATATTCAGAGTCTTTTACATAAATTAGAATTACCTTATAGAGTATTAAGGCTTTGCGGAGGGGATTTGGGTTTTACTTCTGCCCTCACTTATGATATGGAGGTTTGGTCCGCAGCGCAGGAAAGATGGTTAGAGGTAAGTTCAGTTTCAAATTTTGAAACCTATCAGGCAAATAGATTGAAATTGCGATATAAAGATGCTGACAACAAGAAAAACTTGCTTCACACTTTAAATGGCAGTGCTTTGGCATTCCCTAGAATTTTAGCATCCATTTTGGAGAATAACCAAACTGAGAAAGGAATTCAAATCCCAAAAGTTTTGGTTCCTTATGCAGGTTTTGAGTGGATTTCATAGTTAAAAAATCCTACTACAGCTTTTCCACCTTTATAAGAATTGAATTTATCGCAAAATAATTAACAGACCATGGCAGCATTTCAAAAAAGAGATTTTAAGCAAAGCAATCAAGCATCCGATAAAGATTTTATTTTCGGAACAAGAGCTGTTATGGAGGCAATTAACTCCGGAAAAGAATTAGATAGTATTTTTATCCAAAAGGACGTGCATAATGAATTAATTAGTGAGCTAATTGAATTATGCATTAAACTAAAAATACCTTTTACCAAAGCTCCTGTAGAAAAGCTGAATAGAACTACTCGTAAAAACCATCAGGGCGTAATTGCATTTTTATCTGCAGTAAGTTATGCTTCTTTAGACAATATTATCAGCGAAAGTTTTAGCAAAGGTAAAGATCCACTTATTTTAATCTTGGATAGAATTACAGATGTGAGAAACTTTGGTGCTATTGCGAGATCTGCTGAATGTGCAGGAGTGGATGCTATTGTAATCCCATTCAAAGGTAGTGCGCAAATAAACTCCGATGCTGTGAAAACGTCTGCAGGTGCATTACATCATATCCCAGTTTGCAGGGAAAACAATTTACAAACTACAGTTGAATATTTACATAAAAGTGGATTGCGTGTTGTGGCATGTACTGAAAAAGGAACTGATCTAATTTATGATGTGCCACTTAATCAACCTGTTGCAATTATTATGGGCTCAGAGGAAGATGGAATTAGTAATGATTTACTCCGCAAAGCAGATTTTTTAGCCAAAATTCCAATGAAAGGTAAAATAGCCTCTTTAAATGTATCAGTTTCATCTGGTCTGGTAATTTATGAAGCTATCCGTCAGCGATTATCCTAGTACAATCTAATTGTTAACTTTTAATTCTATTTTCTTTTTTGAGCCTGAGGGCTTATTATCGATGGCTCCGGCAGGTTTTGCAGTAGTTGAGTTATGTTCAGGATCACCATTCAATTTCGGATCTGGCAAACTCATTTGCTCTTTCAAAATTTCTTCATTGAACATTCTGTTGTTCAATTGAGAAGCATAAGCCTGCCCTCTTTTTTCTCCATAATCAACATAAGCTTTACCAGCCCATTCCTTCGCTGCATATAAATCGCCCATTACCTCATAGCCTAAAGCAATATTGTAGGATAGCCTTCCCATGGTTTTTGAATCATCACTCCTGTCGATTCCTGATTTCCAGGTTTCGATAGCGCTCTCCCATTGATTTACCTGTGCCAGTCTTGCTCCTTTGCTGATAAAAGCATTCTTCTTTGGCTTATGGTAATAGTTTCTGGAAATACGAACAGGCATTGGGGCTATTTTGCCAGCATATGATGCCCCAATAGAACTCCCCAAATATTTGGTGGCTTCAGATTTTTGTGCCAAAGCAGCTAAAGCATCACGAATGCTGGTGCCAGTGGCCTCCCAGGTGCGGTTCTGTGTAAAAATCTCCTGATCAATAATTTCTCTATTTTGAGGATCATATAACCTAACTCCTATTCTGGCAGACCCAACACCTTCAGCATAAAATTCAGTATATTCTTCTACCCGTTCTTTGCCATCCTCATCCTTTACCTTTCTGGTGTTTTTACGCTTTCCATCTGTTATAATAAATTTGGTATCGAATAGTTCAACCACTAACAAAGCATCAACAACATACTGATTGGCTAATCTTTCTACCTGATTCCAGCTTAACGGCTCAGGGAAAGAGCCTAAGATAGAATTAGTTGTTAATCGCTCTGATGCCAATTTAATTTGATATCGTGGAGAATTTCTGAGGTTATTTTGTAAAGAACCAAACATAGCCATTACGCCATCTCTGTCTTCATTAATTCCTTCGCCAGTTAAAATACCCTCTATTATTCCAATCGCCTGCCGTTCAGGCTTTGTTCGATCAACCATAACGATTGACTGTATGCTATTGGGCACATTTATTTGTGCAGGACGCATAGTGTTTAGAGTAACCGATCTCATACAGCTGCTGGCAACCACACCGAAAATAAATAAGAGTAAAAATCTTGAGCTCATCACAATATTAATTAAACCTTTATTAAGACTGATTCCCATTTGTTTTATTAAATTTAGGAATATGCAGCCAATTTTGTCCTATGTCGCCCAATAAATTCTTTCAACCTGAGCATGTTAGCATACAGAAGGTGCAATATGCAGGACTAATATTTGATGTTTTGAGGCTGGACCAAATTCATGCCGCTGCTTCAGGCAACAAGTTCTACAAATTAAAATACAATTTAATAGAAGCAGTAAAGCAGAAAAAAAAAACGCTTTTGACCTTTGGAGGGGCTTTTTCTAACCACATTATAGCTACTGCATTCGCTGCAAAGGCATGTGGATTTAAATCTATTGGAATAATCAGGGGAGATGAAGTCAGTAATCCTACCCTCAAAATGGCTGAGTTACAGGGTATGGACTTGCAATTTATAAGTAGAGAACAGTACCGCGAAAAGCACAGTCAAGGTTTTATTGAATCTCTAAAAGAAAGAATTGGTGATTTTTATTTAATTCCCGAGGGGGGAACAAATGATTTGGCTTTGAGAGGAACTACTGAAATTACCAAGATAATCCCAGAAATTTACGAACTAATCTGTGTTTCGGTAGGTACAGGAGGCACCATCGGAGGTTTGATTAGAGGTAAAAAAGAACATCAGCGAATTATTGGATTTTCTGCTTTAAAAGGAAAATGGATTGAGGACGAAATAAGTGAGCTGGTTCCTCAAGCAAAAGGATGGAGCGTTAATACCGACAGTCATTTTGGTGGCTATGCTAAATGGAAACCTGAGCTCATTGAATTTATAAACGACTTCTACCAAAAGACTGGTATTCCGTTGGATCCGGTTTACAATGGGAAAATGATGCATGGGATTTTAAAAATGTGGAAATCTGGAGAAATTTCTACCGATGAGCACCTTTTAGCTATTCACACAGGAGGTTTACAAGGTATTAGTGGTTTTAATTTTAGATTTGGGCCTCTTATTGAAACCTGATCCCATCGGGTTCAATGTGGTGTTTCCTTTCAATTTCCTCAAAAGAGGCTTTTCTTACTGAAATAATATGTCCTTTGAAGTATAAGTCTGTGCCAGCTAATGGGTGGTTGAAATCTATCAATAGATACTCCTTATTCTTATCTATTATTTTTCCACTTTGAGCCTCCTCGGCATTCTCATAGCGGATAAATTCACCTAGCTGTAACGTCTCCTTGGTATAACCTTCCTTTTCTAAAAACTGCTCCACAGGTATTTTTTTGATCAGAGATTCATCCATTTTACCGTAGGCAAAATCGGCGGGTAATCTAAAAGCAAATACATCCTGATTAGATTTTCCTTCAATTTGCTTTTCAAAATAAGGCAGTATTTTACCAGTGCCAAATAAAAAACGAAGTGGATAATCCTGTCCTGAAAAGTCCACCAGCTCACCCTTCTCATCATCTTTCCTTACGTGGTAAGATAAAGTTACTACTGTGTTTTCTTGAATCTCCATACTCTATCAACTGAAGGAGCGAGCTGATGTTTAGATATAACAAGATTTATAATAATCATATAACTAATTTCGAATACTACTATTCTATGATATATTTCTCAGAATTACAATCTAAAATAATGGTTCTTCCTTCAAATACTTTATTACCTAACATCCCTCCCATTCCTGTTAATTTCATCATTAAATATTGACTGGTTGAATAACCTTCAATATAAGTGACCTCACTAAGTGTTATTGTTCTGTTTTGCAATCCAATTTTTTCTTTCGTTTTAGTAGTATAGGCAGTTAAGATAGTCCCCATTGAATTACCTTTTGACGAATCGACCTGTTGTTCCGGGATTCTTATTTGATCCCAGATTTGCTTACTAGTTATATACTCGAATGCACTTGTTCCTGAATCATAGATCACTTCTATCTCTTCTCCATTTATTCTCAAAGGAATTAAGATCCTCCTTTTTGTGAATTTAAAATCACTCCCTACATCATCTAATTTGCCTAAATGAAAAGAAATGAAATCTTCTTTAAAATTCAGAGTTGTTGTTCTTTTCTCCATTAGATCAGTTCCAATCGTTCCAATGATTTTAGTAGAGTCAGTTGGTGCCCAGCTCCTTTTGACATTGAGCACCCTAAATTTATCTGATGAAATTTTCATTTCACCTAATTTTAAGTTAATCTGAGCTTTGCCTGAGTCTACTGTTACAAAGCTATTTCTGTAAATATGTTGAATCGTATCTAAAGCACTCTTATAAAAAACTGTATTGGGCGAGCCAGTGTCAAATTGCATAAAGAAATTAATATCTATACCATCAATTTGCACAGGTAGTAAAAGGGCCGCCATCTTTGAGTGATTGGAGCCGTGCCACAAGATGGGGATTTTCTCACTTTCTCCATAAACCACTAAAGAGTTAGGTTCTGGAGTAAATTTTTTATCGAAATAGAAGTACGCGAAAACACAAGTAACTACTATTAAACCGAAGGTGATAACTATTGCCTTTTTAATGAATTTCATAGGATTATTTTTTACAATAATCACTGAAATTTATTTACTTTTATATGACAAATTGCCGCCAATTTAAAGCCTTTACCATTTTTTTGTTAAAAAAACTGTACAGGTGAAGAGATTTTTATATCGTTTCGTTTTGTCAACGAATACGAATTAATAAAAATAATTAACAAATTAGATAAAAAGCATAAAACTAAAACCCACAGAATTAAGGAGCTTGTTAAGCTAAATTCATTCTGGACAAAAGGGCTTAAAATCAACAATATCGAAGTTAATAATGTCCACAAAATCTGAAAACTAATGATACTTTCTGCAGCTTTTCGAAAAGATCTGTTCCTATACTTCCAGTAAATAAAAGAAGGAAATATGATGTTCCCAAAAGGTATGATTATAAAAGATAGGATTGAGGTGTTGAGTAACTTTAAAATTGCCATATCATCGTTTGCTTCAATTTCGGGGGAGGGACTTCCTAGCAATTCATTTTTTCCAATTTCTAGTGTGTTCAGTAGCACTTTCAAAGTATGCCCTTTAGGCGAAGTTCCTGATTCAATCCTTTGGATAGTTCTTAATGACAAGCCTGTGAAATGAGCCAGATCATTTTGAGTCAAATTTCTGTTCTCTCGGTAATACTTTAGTTTATTCATTGATATGATTAGAGACAGCTATATGCAATACTTTTTTAGATTATTATCTCCTTTTCAAGTTTAGCATTCTTCCTAATATAACTCCTTTATTTTCTTTTACCGTAATGTCTTCGTCACTTACTTTCTTTACACCTTCTATGGTAAAGAAAGCCTTCGGATTATAGTTTTTAATAGTAGGAATGAGGGTTTTTAACGCCTCACGTTTTACCACAGTAAAAATAATATTGACTTTACCATCGTTTCCGAAAGCATCAATATTGGAAAAGCGGTAGTTTTTTTCTTTTAAATAATCAATTAATTCATTGGCTGGTCTGCCTGTAATTACCCTTACCACAACTCTACCAAGCGCCAATTTTTCTTCAATGAACATTCCAAAATAGGTTCCGGCAGCATATCCGGAAGCATATGCCAAATAGCTAACTGGGTTATCAATATGTTTAATGATTTGACCTATGGCTATCAACCAGATGAGTGCCTCAAAAAATCCTAAAATAGGAGCAATATTACGTTTACCTTGCATTACGAAGATAACCCTAATTGTGGCGATAGAAACATCTGCCACCCTTGCAAAAAATATAAGGATAGGTAAAATTACATAAGCAAATAATTCCGGGGATATTCCTAATTCCTGAATGAAAGTCATTAATAGTTATTTACGCAAATAAATAGCTTACTACCTCAGAAAGCTGGGAGCAAGCTTTGATTTCAATTTTATATTTAGATAAATCTATACCTTTTAAACTAAATTTAGAGACTATTATTTCTTCAAAACCTAGCTTTTCGGCCTCTGCAATTCTATTGTCTATTCTGTTAACAGCTCTAATCTCACCTCCAAGACCAACTTCACCGGCCATACATACTTTTGAGGAAACGGAAATCTCTTCCAAAGAAGAAATTATTGCGACACAAACTGCCAAATCAATGGCAGGATCCTCTACCCGGATTCCACCTGCAATATTGAGAAAAACATCCTGAACGCCCAAACGAAAACCGCCTCGTTTCTCCAGAACTGCCAAAAGCATATTCATTCTCTTGCTATCAAAACCCGTGGCACTTCTTTGTGGTGTTCCATAGGTGGCAGTGCTTACCAAAGCTTGAATTTCTATTAATAATGGCCTGTTTCCTTCTAATGTTGCACCTATAGCGGTTCCACTGACATCACCATCTTTCTGGGAAATTAATATTTCCGAAGGATTGCTCACCTGTCTTAAGCCACTATTCAACATTTCGTAAATTCCTAGCTCATTAGTAGACCCAAATCTGTTTTTGGTTGTGCGCAAGATGCGGTACGACAAGTGCCGATCGCCTTCGAATTGTAAAACAGCATCTACCATATGCTCCAAAACTTTGGGCCCTGCAATTGCGCCATCTTTGGTAATATGCCCAATTAAAAACACAGGAATTCTGTTTTCTTTAGCAAAACGCATGAGTTCTGCCGTGCATTCTTTCACTTGGCCCACACTACCCGCTGCTGACTCCATTTTTGGCGTAGTAAGAGTTTGGATAGAATCAATCACCAGAATATCAGGATCCAACTCCTTTACCTCTTTAAATATGTTAGTGGTAGCAGTTTCAGTGAGTATGAAGCAGTTTTCAGAATGATGCTCCATTCTGTCGGCACGCATTTTTATTTGCTGTGCACTTTCTTCCCCACTTACATAGAGCACTCTTTTCTGATTCAAATTCAGTGCTATTTGTAGCATTAAAGTAGATTTGCCTATACCTGGCTCTCCCCCTATTAAAATGAGTGAGCCCGGAACTATCCCACCACCTAAAACACGATTAAGCTCAGCATCTGGCACCACAATTCGCTCCTCATCAGAGGCTTCTACCTCTTGCACAGCTATTGGTTTATTGGAGGTGTTTTTGGAAGAAACGTATCCTGACGGTGATTTTTCCTTGGTGACAATTTCTTCTACAAAAGTGTTCCATTCGCCACAAGAGGGGCATTTACCTACCCATTTGGGAGATTCTGTTCCACAATTCTGACAAAAGTAAAGTGTTTTTGATTTGGCCATAACTCATTAAAATTTAAAGTTAAGGCTTTTTGGGAAGCTATTGGAAGCGCACGAATATTAATTTACGGATATGTGAAGTCAACCTCGGATACTTTCTTTATATCTGAGGTTGACTTCATTAAATTTTATTTTGAACCTGTCTCGACCGATTTCTCTTCACGATTTTTCACGTATTTTTCTAACCATTCATGCTGTTCCCACAACATGTGCATAATGCTTTCCTTAGCACTATAACCATGACTTTCTTTTGGCAACATGACTAATCTGGCAGTGGCACCTAATCCTTTTAAAGCATTGAAATAACGCTCACTTTGTAAAGGGTAGGTTCCTGAATTATTGTCTGCTACTCCATGTATAAGTAATAAAGGTGACTTCATTTTTTCGGCATGCATAAAAGGCGACATATTGTAATAGGTCTCCGGAGAGTCCCAGTAGCTGCGCTCTTCACTTTGGAACCCAAAAGGAGTTAATGTTCTGTTATATGCTCCACTTCTGGCAATTCCTGCAGCAAATAAATCGGAATGCGATAACAGGTTTGCCACCATAAAGGCCCCATAGGAATGACCGCCAACACCTACCCGGCTTCTATCGATGTATCCCATTTCATCCACAGCATCAATAGCTGCTTTAGCATTGGCCACTAATTGCTCCCTGAAATCATCGTTAGGCTCTTCTTCACCTTCACCTACAATAGGAAACGCGGCATTGTCCAATACTACATAGCCCTGCGTTACCCAGTAAATAGGACTTCCATAGTAAGGATATATAAATTCATTTGGGTTGGAGGTGCTTTGTGCGGCATTGTCTTTATCTTTATATTCTCTTGGATAAGCCCAGATAATCATAGGCATTTTTTCCTTTTTTGCTTTATCGTATCCTACCGGCAAATACAAAGTACCATCCAAGCTTAGACCATCCTCCCTTTTATAAGAAATAACCTCCTTTTCAACATTTTGCATGCTTTTAAATGGGTTCTCAAAATTGGTAATTTGCTTTAAGTCATTCTTTTTTCTGATATTCCTGATATAATAATTAGGGTATTCATTTTTAGATTCAATTCTTACCAAAATCTCTCCCTTTTTCATATTAATGGCCGAATAAAGGTTTTCTAACTTATCCATATATTTCGATTCGTACAATCTCTTCCTTTCTAAAGTTTTAAGATCCATTTCATCCACAAAAGGAAACTGGCCTTTTTCTGAGTAACCATCTCCCAGTAAAAACGCTTTGCCGTTTACCAAAGTCAGCACATTTTCATTGTACTCATTTTTCTCAGTAACAAAACTTCCTGGATCACTATATCTATCCTGGTAACTTCTGTCAAATACTTTTTTAGGTTTTTGTGCATTATCTGAGGGGTTAAAAGTATAGGTTTTTGTATTCCTTGTATTCCACCAGTAATCAAATGCCATAGCAATGTTATCTGATGCCCAGGTAATTCCTGAAAATCGGTTAATTGTTTTTAAAAGTGTTTTTCCCTCACCTTTGAAAGGAGCTTCCAGTTGGAAAACTTCATCTCTATATTCCACTTCTTTTTCAGGATCGCCCTCATCCAATGCTTCTGCCCACACCAAGGTAGCAGGCTTATCGGATCTCCAGTTCATGCTTCTTCTGCCTGTACGTGTAGCCATAAAGCCTTGCGGCTGCACCTCCTGCAACGGAATATCCATTACATTTTGTACTATTTCTCCCGAATTGGTATAAATATTAGATTCACTTGGGAAGCGATAGTAAGGCACTATGTATGAAAATGGTCTCTTGATGCTATTCACCATTACGTATTTTCCATCAGGAGAAAAGGATAGGCCTGAATACATAGCGGTTGGTAAAAAAGTGCTGCTGTTACCGTTCAGATCGAGAGATATTATTTCTGATAAAGCTAATTGTTCAAAATTATATTCATCATTCGGGCTGCTTAAAAGATCTTGATAGGTTCTGTTCTGAGCTTTTTCGCCTTTACTTTCTGAAATGATAGGTCCGGTAGGTACCGCTTCACTTGTTTTAATTAATGCCTTTCTATCATCTGGTAAGACTTTAACCAAAAGGCCTGAATTATCTTTTTTCCATTCAATGGGGTTTCCCATATTGGCATTTGCCCTGGCACTTAATAACTTTTTTACAGTGGCCTTTTTAATATCAAGTAACCAAACTTCAACACCAGTATCTGTTGTATTAGTTAAAGCAACCATCTCTTGATTAGGTGACCAATTGAAGTTCGCTAACCTAGGTGATGCTGGTAGTCCCTGAATAGATTTTATTTCGGTTTCTGAGGGCTTTTTTAATTTTACATCGTTGTAATAAGTAGTTCGACTGCCTATATTAGTTTTAGGATTTATTCTCAAACCACCTAGTCTTAGCTCTTCTTCCGACAATTCCGCAATACTTTTATAAGGATCACGGTAAATCAAAATCATATTATCAGCTTTTTTATCCACAAGAGTGGCAGGTGCTAGTGGAGCATTTACCAATTCCAAAATTTCTTTCGGTGGTTTCTGATAGTCCAGATTTTGTTGCGAAAATGCTACTAATGAACATAACAACAGGAGCAAAATGGGGATAATTCTCTTCATAGTTTATTGATTTAAGGTTCTGATGATTTTATCATCGCGGATTAAACAATAAACAATATAACCTTATAATAATGAATTATCAATTCGCTTTTGCTTAGTGGCGAAAATTGAATCCGAAAGGTGAAAAAAAAGGTGAGAAAGAAGAAATTAATTTCTACCAATCAGCAAATGCAAACTACTACTGACTACTCTTTGGTAATCTCAAAAAAATAAATCTTCTCCGCTTCAGAAAATTTCTTTGTCCGGATTATGAATACAAAACTTCCACCAGAATAAGTGTAGGATCCTATAGCAAATCTTAGTCCCGCAGGAGAACTTCCCTGATGAACATATTCAAACTCTATAGCTTCATACTTTTTA
Source organism: uncultured Cytophagales bacterium (assembly GCA_963803685.1). GTDB lineage: Bacteria > Bacteroidota > Bacteroidia > Cytophagales > Cyclobacteriaceae > Marivirga. The sequence goes on along the minus strand of CAWDNW010000001.1, from coordinate 1,858,157 downwards.
AAAAAATCTTTTAAATAAATTTCTGCATGAATTTTACTGAAATTTTCAGTTTCTCCATTCATTTTTAATTCCACCGTATCGTGAAAATACACTGCTAACTCCTTGGAACTACCAACTTTCAATGCAGACCTGACATTGGCATATAAATTAGCTTCTTGCGCATAATTATAGGAGGTGGAGATGCATAAAAATAAAATCAAGCTAATAAGCCTGATAAGATACTTGTTCATTTTCTTCTTTCTGAAATTCCTCAATTCCATCATTTTGGTCTAAAATTGTGCCACTAATGTGAATTTCTCAAAATTTTCAAAAAAATAGCATTGAGTTTGCTTTGTTGAAAATTCAAATTATGAACTAAAGCTTTAATATTATTATCTAAGACAATTTAAAGCTGCAACCGATTATGAGCCCTTGAGGATACCATTGTTTGGTAAAAATTAAAGAAGGAGGCTCTTGAAAAGGAAGGTTCCGTCATTTGAAAAGAGAAAAAGAGAGGCGCTTACTGATTTGTAAACTCCAAGGATATTACTCTTTTAGAAAATCTATAATGTAAATTTTATCTGCTCCTGCGAACTTCTTTGTACGGATCAGCACCCTGAAGTTACCACCCGAATAACTATAGGTTCCTATTGCATACTGCAAGCCTTCAGCAGAACTTCCCTGGTGAATATATTCGAAATCTACTGATTCGTATTTTTTGAAAAAATCTTTCAAATAAATTTCAGCATGAACAGAGCTGTAATTTTCATTCTCCCCATTCATGTTAAGTTCAACCGTTTCGTGAAAATATTTAGCCAATTCTTTTGAACTTCCAGCCTTTAAGGCTGCTCTCACATTTCCATATAAATTCTCTGATTGGGCATGTACAGGAGATGTATAATAACTTAATATTAAAATTAAGCTAAAAAGCCTGATAAGATGTTGCTTCATCATTTTACTGAAATTCATCATTTCCATCAATTCGAGCTAAAATTGTGCCACTAATGCTAAATAAACAAAATTGTTATCAAATTAACATAAAGCATTTGGACTTACAAAGCCAATAGAAATTATTATCTTTATGTTTTAATAAAATTTAGAACTGAATTCAGTTTAAACCGTGGAACTTATTAAGAATGATAAGTCTATTCCTAATGGCTAAATTAAGCATTTTAAATGCAACTGAACAACGAAATTAGATTGAAGTAGAGCAACTTGTAAGAACTGAAACTAAGCATTTAAATACATTTTTATAAAGATCAGCAAGACAAAGATTTACCATGAATAAGAAAGTACTATTAATGATATTAGATGGTTGGGGAATTGCCACTAACAAAGACGTTTCAGCTGTAGACAAAGCTAATACCCCTTTTGTAGACAGTCTATATCCTACTTATAAAAACAGCAAACTTGAAGCATCAGGTTTGGCTGTTGGTTTGCCGGAAGGACAAATGGGCAATTCAGAGGTAGGTCACATGAATATTGGTGCTGGAAGAGTGGTCTATCAGGATTTAGTTAAAATCAATAAGGCTATTCAGGAAAAGACGATCAAGCAAAACCCCGTTTTTAAGGAGGCGATGGAATATGCTAAGATCAATAAAAAGAAAGTTCATTTAATGGGCTTGGTTTCAGACGGAGGTGTGCATTCTCACATAGATCATTTAAAAGGTTTGCTTACCTTAGCACATGAAGAGGGTTTAAAAGATGTTTTTGTACATGCCTTTACTGATGGGAGAGATACCGACCCCAATGGAGCTGTTCATTATATAGACGATGTGATTGAGCATTGCAGAAAAACTACGGGAAAGTTAGCTACTGTAGTGGGCAGATATTATGCCATGGACAGGGATAATAGATGGGAACGCGTAAAATTAGCTTACGATGTGATGACCAAAAATGAAGGAGAGGGTAGAAAAAACATCGTGAACTCATTAAAAAAATCTTACGCTAAAGGAATTACTGATGAGTTTATACTGCCCCTTGTTCAACTGGATTATTCAGGAAAACCAGTTGCAAAAATTGAACCTGGCGATGTAGTAATCTCTTTTAATTTCAGAACCGATAGAGGAAGGGAAATAACCCAAGCACTTAGCCAAAAGGCATTCCCAGAACAGAATATGCATCCTTTGGATCTGCATTATATTACTATGACTAAATATGACGACACCTTCACAGGTGTGAAAGTATTATTCGAAAAAGACAACCTCAGAAATACATTGGGAGAAATTCTGGAGCAGAATAACAAAAAACAAATTAGAATAGCTGAAACAGAGAAGTATCCTCACGTAACATTTTTCTTTTCTGGTGGCAGAGAAACTGAGTTTGAAGGTGAAAAACGTATTATGTGCCCTTCGCCAAAAGTGGCTACTTATGATTTGCAACCTGAAATGAGTGCTGCAGATATTCGAAATGCAATTATACCTGAATTAAATAAAGGCGAAGCAGATTTTATATGCCTGAACTTTGCCAATCCAGATATGGTGGGGCACACGGGAGATTTTGAAGCAGCAGTGAAAGCTTGCGAAACAGTAGATTCCTGCGCTAAATCAGTAGTTGAAGCAGCCTTAAATAATGATTATGCAACTATAATTATTGCAGATCATGGTAATTCTGATTTCATGATCAACGTAGACGGCTCGCCAAATACCGCACATACAACCAACCTTGTACCGTGTATATTAGTTGACAAAGAGTACAACGGTGTTCTAAAGGACGGTAAATTAGGTGATTTGGCCCCTACAATTCTTAAGCTTATGGGAGTTAAAATTCCTGAAGAAATGACCGGAGATATTTTAATTAGCTAATTTTATGAAGTACCATCGTTTTTCATGGCTATTAGGTTTACTATTTGTATTTTCTGCGTGTCAGGAGCAAATAAAAGAAAAACCAATTAATACTTATTATGATGTGGAAACACTCATTAACAATCAAATTAATAACTTGAGAGACAGAGATCCTCAACTGGCAAAAACAATATCTATTGATGGAGAAGTAGAAAGAGATACAGTTAATTTTGATTCGCTAGGTTGGACGAATGAGCTTGAGATATTTATGCTAGCCAATATCAATAAACCCAATTTACGAGACCAGTATAAAGCTAGCGAAAAAGTGCTAGATGGACTTAAAATTTGGAGTTATAATGCTGAGGAGCAATCATTAGGCATTGAATTTTTAAAGGTTTATTTCGGAAGCGATAGCACCCTTACCAAATTGGAGGCACGTTACAATGAAAACAATGCCCTTTACTCTTCTGAAAGGGATTTACAAATGGACTTTGAAAATATAGCAGGTGAGAGCCGCTTATCAAAATACAAGATATCTGGTAAGCAAAAAATGATCATGAAAGATGCGGTAGAGTTTTCCATAGAATCTTCCATATTGTAAGGGAAGATTCCATGGAGATTACCAATTAACCAGGAAGAGTAATCCCCTTCAGTTTTCTGTAAAGTGTTATGGCATATCTATCTGTCATTCCACTTACATAATCTATGCAGATTAAGCTTATTTCATAGAAACTAGCGGTTTCAGTTATCTTCTCCTGGTATGTTTCAGGCAATAATCTGAAAACCGTTAAATCTTTCTTACCAGAATCTTCTCTGCCTTTCTGAGCAATGGCAGCTTCCAAAAATGCGCTCAATAAGCCCTCCAATACAACATGACCAACGGCTTCTGTCTCCAAAACCAATTTTGATCTGTATATTTTTTGGACAGAAACTTCAATGATATTCCTTAGCACTTTCTTTGAAGGCACCAAATCCATTAAAGCTGCATCAAAGTCACCACTTAAGATCTCTTCTTCATGCTCTTTGAAAACCTTTACACACTGCTCAATCAAGGAATTGATGGCAAGTGCTCTTAGGTAAGCTATCTTCTCATTTTTACCCTTGGTTTTTTCGAGCTTTTCTGGCATGTAATGTTCCCCAAGTATCTCTGCCAGTAAATCCCTTGCTTGCTCAAATGGCACCCAACCTAATCGGCATCCATCTTCTAAATCAATAACATGATAGCAAATATCATCAGCCGCCTCTACTAAGAAAGTGAGTGGATGGCGTACCCAGCAATGCTCATTGTCCGGTGAGGATATTAAGCCTAAGGTCGATGCTAACTCTTCAAAAACAGTATTCTCACTTTGAAAAAAACCATATTTCTTCTGGCTTCTTCTAGCTTTGTCTTTCTGTCGAATTAAGGAGGCTCTTGGATACTTACTAAAAGCTGCTAAAGTACTCAATGTTAATTTGAGTCCCTGATTTTCTTCACTATTGAGCAACCTAAACCCCTGAGCGTTTCCTTCAAAATTGACTAAATCTTTCCATTCGGCTTCAGTCACTTTAGATTTAATAGTTTGACCTATTTTGCTCTCCTTAAAAAAAGCAGAAATTGCATCTTCACCAGAATGCCCGAAAGGAGGATTCCCAATGTCATGCGAAAGTGAAGCTGCAGCCACTATAGCTGCAAAATCGAAAGCTGAATAACCTGCTTCACTTAATTCCGGATATTTAGAAATCACATACTCCCCTACTTTTTTCCCGAGGGACCTGCCTACACTGCTCACCTCTAAACTATGAGTTAAACGTGTATGCACAAAATCTTCTTCTGGTAAGGGCACAACCTGTGTTTTATCTTGTAATCTTCGAAATGGATGTGAAAATATGATCCTATCGTAATCCTGTTCAAAAAAAGAACGGGCACTTGACGGGTTTAATTTAGTTGATTGCCCAAATCTGTTAGGGTTTAATAGTTTAATCCATTTCATTTTCTCCATAGGGTAAAATTAGGTTTTTGTAAAGCAGTATAAAAGAGGCCGTGGTAAATTTGTTTTAATAGTTGTGATCTCTATCGAATGCATTTTTATACAAATGGCCATAATTACTCTGCAATTGGCGTTATATTTGTATTCTTAATTCAAAAAACTAATACATATGATAAAAAGAACAGTATTTTTAATTAGCCTGTTTTTAACAGCGCTTACTTTAAACGCGCAGGACCTGGCTTATACCGTAAACTTAAATGATAGATCTAATGATACTTTTAAAGTAACATTAGAAATAGACACGAAGCTAAACACTGAAAATAATATCTATCAATTTGCCGCCACTGCCCCAGGCACATACCAAATTATGGACATGGGTAGATTTGTTACAAATTTTAAAGCATTTGATAAAAAAGGAAGAGAAATAGAAACCAAACAAGTTTCTACCAATCAATTTCAATTTGTTGATGAGAAGAAAATCAAAAAAATAAAGAAAATAACCTATGAAATTGCTGAAACCTGGGATACAGAGGTAGAGGAGAATAAAATTTATAAAATGTGTGGTTCTACTATTGAAGAGGACAATGTGCTGATAAATGGTCAAACGGTTTTTGGTTACATCGCTGGTATGCAATCTGCACCTTTAAGTATAAAATTAGAGTACCCAACAGAATGGAAAATTGGGACTGCACTAAAACCTAACGCTGAGGGCTTATATGTTGCTGATGATTTTGATCACATCGTTGACTCACCAATTCTTTTAGGCCGATTAACCAAAGCAAATACTACTTTAGGAGGAACAAATATAGATGTTTACACCTATTCTAAAACTGACATGATCACCTCAGATGATTTGTTAGGAGCCATGGAAGAAATGTTAAAAGCAGCAGATGCTTTCGTGGTAGAGTTTCCAGTTGATAGATATACATTTTTATTTCATTTTGATGATGAAACATGGGGAGCTTGGGAGCATTCTTATAGTTCAGAATACATTTATGCGGAGCAAGCCTGGACACCACAGTTAGCTAAAAGTATAACCAGTACAGCCGCTCATGAGTTTTTTCACATTATAACTCCTCTTAATATCCATAGCGAAATTATTGAGCAGTTTAACTTTATTGAGCCAACTGCTTCAGAACATTTATGGTTATATGAAGGTACTACAGAATGGGCATCTGATTTGATGCAGCTTCGTGATGGGATGATCGATTTAGACGCATTCTTTGCCGAATTACAACAAAAGCTTTTTGTAGATTCCAGGTATGATTCTACTTATAGCTTAAGCAAGCTAAGTTTGACATCCTATACACCTGAAGGCCAAAAGCAGTATGGCAATATTTATATGAGAGGTGCTTTAGTGGCTGGCTTATTGGATATCCGTTTATTGGAATTATCAAATGGAGAGCGAGGCCTACGAGAAGTAATAAATGAACTTTCTAAAAAATATGGTCCTGACAAAGCTTTCCCTGAAGATGAATTCTTCGATATTTTTGTGGAAATGACCTATCCTGAGGTTGAGGATTTCTTTGAGAAGTATGTCAAAAATACTAATCCGCTACCTATTGAAGAGTATTATGCGAAGCTGGGAATTAACTATCAGAGAAAATTCAGCACTGGAAACAAGGTGCCAAGCTTAGGTTATGGCCTAGCTGCGCCAGAAGGCAGAATTGTTATGGTACAACCTACGGATTCAATAGCTGAAATCGGATTAGAAGAAAATGATATGTTGTATAAAGTGAATGGTAGTGAACTAACCATGCAAAATGCCAGAATGGTTTTAGGGACATTATCTCAGCAGCCTATCGGTTATGAATATGAGGTTACTGTAAAAAGAGGTGAAGAAGAATTTACATACAATACCAGAGTTGTAGCCCAGGACGAAGTGAAAGAGCATATTTTTTCTTTGGATGAAGCAGCAGATGAAGAGGCTGTAGAGTTAAGAGAGAAATGGATGAAGAATATGTAAATAAATCTTTAATTGTGAGATAAAAAAAAGGCTCCACAAAATGGAGCCTTTTTTGTACTCTCTTCTCTACTTTTCAAACATTCATTTTTTAATTGCAAAGCCTTGGTTTTTATTTTGCTTAATATGTGACTTTTATAGATAAAATCAATTTTCTATAAAGTATATTTTCTGTAGCTTTCTTTCTATTAAATTGCCTTCAAGGTATACATGAGAAATACTACTTTAATAATTGTAACTTTCTTCTTGCTTATAAGTGCTCCATGCCAAATAAATGCCCAAATTCAGCAGGAGAAGGCAGTTCATATAGAAAACACTACTACTCTAACCAACATTGGTAAACTAATTTACATCTACCAGGATAAAACAAACTCTTTGAATTTACAAGACATTTTAGCTGCTGATGCACAAGGTAAATTTGAATTAGGTGACAAGGACGTTCCCAGCTTTGGTATTAATGATGTCACTATTTGGCTAAAATTAAATATAAAAAAAAGCGAAAGCCATGAGACTCCGTTTGTTCTTGAAATTGCTTACCCCACTCTTGACTCTATTTATCTATTTTCAAGGAAAACAGCACAAAACAATTGGATTATTGAATTTGCAGGAGACAGAATTCCTTTTAACCAGCGTATTATAGACCATAGAAATTTCATTTTTCCTTTGGATCTGCAACATCAGGAAACGCAAACTATCTATATAAAAATACGAAATAAAGGTTCCATCATTGTTCCTATCAATATTAAGCCGAGGATAAATTTATACGCTTATAGTATTAAAGAAGAATTACTCTATGGGCTTTTTTATGGCATCATGATAGTAATGTTTCTTTATAATTCACTACTTGCTTTTGCTGCGCGCTCATGGAATTACATATACTATATAGGTATAATTGCGGGTAATCTGATAAGCTTATCATCCTTAAATGGTCATTCATTTCAATACTTATGGCCTGATAATCCATGGTGGGCCAACCATGTTATTATTTTTGGTATAGGTTTATGGATTAGTTTCGGAAATATATTTGCCATAAAATTCCTGGACTCAAAGTTTACCTTAAAAGCCTATTATACAATTTTTAAGCTAATGCTAATCATGGGGATTTTGATTATGGTATTTGCTTTTGTTCTGGATTACAAGATTGCTTTATTAATAGCTAACTATATTTTAATAGTAAATTGCTTAATCCTTTTTATTGGAGGCATATTATTTTGGATTAAGGGGGTAAAGGTGGCACGGATTTTTACGCTGGCCTGGGCGATTTATTTGATAGGTATAATTCTTTATACCTTAAGGAGCCTCGGTTATTTACCTGTTAACTTTATGACCAACCATGCATTGGAAATAGGTGCTGTGAGTGAAGTAATCCTACTGTCTATTTCATTAGGTTACAAATATAGATTGCTGGAAGTAGATAAGAAGAAAGCGCAGAAAAATGCTTTGGATATTATGACACGCAGCCAGGAAATTTTTCAACAACAAAACGAGGAGCTGGAAATCAAAATAAAAGAAAGAACAAGGGAAGTTAGAGATAATCAGGAGGAGGTTATAAGGCAAAATGAGGAGTTAAATAATAAAAATTTGAAACTAACGGAAGCGCAATCTATCATTGAGGAGCAAAACAAAATGCTGAGAAAATATAATGACGACCTTGAAAATAAAGTGATCAAAAGGACCAACGACCTTCAGCTAAGCAATCAGGAGTTAGCACAAAATGTGCAGCAATTGGAGCAATATGCATACATGACTGCCCATAATTTAAGAGCTCCTGTGGCCCGTATACTAGGTCTCACCAATTTATTGGAATTAAATCCAGCAATCGATAAATCGGAATGGGTATATATTCTTTCGAAAGTAAAAGACGAAGGAGATAGCCTGGATGCAGTTATTAAAGACATGAATGCCATTATTGAACTGAGAAACGGAACTAATATTGAATTTGAAGAAGTTAACTTGAAGGATAAAGTTGCTCAAGCAGAACATGTTCTAAAGAATTATCTTGCTGAAAGTGATTCTAAAATTATATTGGACACCTCTTCCTTTTATTTATTTAAGAGCAACCCCACGTATATGGAAAGTATTTTGTACAATCTTATTTCGAATGCGGTTAAATATAGAAAGGAAAATAGTCCTGGCTTAATTAAAATAACTACTGAAATCACTAAGCAACAAAAGCTTATTCATGTACAGGACAATGGAATTGGTATTGACCTGAAAAAGCACGGAAAGCAATTATTTGGCATGTATAGAAGATTTCATCCACATATTGAAGGGAAAGGGCTGGGGTTATTTTTAGTCAAAAGCCAGATGGAAATAATGGGTGGTGAAATTAAAGTTAGCAGCACTCCTGGTGAAGGCACCACTTTTACCTTAGTCTTCAATTGAAGTTTTTAAAATCATTTCAAATTTAAGTAATGAGGAGTTAATACTGATTTTGCTGCACACACCTTCCTTATTATATTCATAAATGCTTTTATCTCCGTTGGGAATCTCCAACATGTATTTATTCTCGTCAGGAAGCTTAGCTATTTTCACTTTATCATGAAATCTTTCCGAAAAAACAGCATCGCGCTCCTTTGGAGGGCCGAAATATAAATGGAGCATACTTCTTTTAATATCTCCATCAATCTTTTCTGACCGATCACCTTTTTTACTTAAATAGCTACTCAAAGACCCATTGCGTTCAAGTTTGGCCTCCTCCTCTATTTTATCATTTTTTTTATAAATGAAATATGAATTTTGTAGTATATCATTCTGATAGATCGCTTCATACAAATACACCATTTTTGTTGTCATAAATAGGGTATATTCTACCTCTGTAACTGCGGAATAATATAGCTTGTCTTTTGCTATCTCTTTTTTGCTTACCAGCATGCTTCCAACACTTCTACCTGCCACCTTAATATCATAAGCCAACTCCTGAGCTAATAAATCATTGAAAGCCAGAAAAAAAATAATCAACAGTAGTTTACAATTCATAACTTTAGCATTAATGGTAGTTAAACTGAAAAGTGACTCAAATATTTCAACCAAAGGTAGAAAGACTGCTTATCCAGCCCAACCTTCTCTATCCAAACTACGATATTGAATAGCTTCTGCCAAGTGCTCAATCTTAATATCTTCGCTATTGGCCAGATCCGCTATTGTTCTTGAAACTTTCAAAATTCTATCGTAAGCTCTTGCCGAAAGTCCCAGTTTTTCCATCGCATTTTTCAGTAAAGCTTTACCAGCTACGTTAATTACACATAGTTCTTTTACCATTTGAGATGGCATTAATGCATTGGAATGAATTTCAGGATGCTCCTCAAAACGTTGTTTTTGAATATCCCGTGCAGCAATAACCCTCTGTCTAATTGTATCGCTACTTTCAGCTTTTCGGTTTTCTGTCATCTGTTCAAACGAGACTGGTGTAACTTCCACATGCAAATCTATCCGATCCAAAAGAGGGCCACTTACCTTATTTAAGTACCGCTGCACAGCTCCAGGAGGGCATACACATTCTTTATCCGGGTGGTTATAATAGCCACACGGACAAGGATTCATACTTGACATCAGCATAAAGTTGGCAGGAAAATCAACCGATACTTTTGCTCTTGAGATGGTCACTCTTCGTTCCTCCAGTGGCTGTCTCATTACCTCCAACACCGTTCTTTTAAATTCTGGTAACTCATCCAGAAACAAAACACCATTATGAGCCAGGGATATTTCCCCAGGCTGTGGCAGTCCACCACCTCCCACAAGTGCCACATCGGAAATTGTGTGGTGCGGACTTCGATAAGGCCTGGTTGCTATTAAAGAGGCATCAGGGCCAAGTCTACCGGCTACCGAATGTATCTTAGTAGTCTCCAGAGCCTCTGTTAAGCTCAAAGGAGGTAAAATTGATGGAAGTCTTTTTGCCAACATGGTTTTGCCTGCACCGGGCGGTCCAATCATAATCACATTGTGCCCACCAGCTGCAGCAATTTCCAAAGCCCTTTTAATATTTTCCTGACCTTGCACATCTGCAAAATCAGCATCATAAGAATTCAAATTTGTGAAGAAAATATCCCGGGTGTCAATGGAGAGAGGCTGCAAATCTGAAGTGCCCTCCAATACATCAATTGCTTCTTTAAGATTTTCTACGCCGAAAACTTCTAAATTATTAACTATTGCCGCTTCAGCCGCATTTTCTTTCGGGAGTATAAATCCTTTAAACCCTTGTTTTCTCGCCTCTATTGCAATGGGAAGAACACCTTTAATAGGTCGTAAATTTCCATCAAGAGCTAACTCCCCCATTATCACATACTGATCCAGAATTTCAGTAGTGATCTGATCTGAGCTTTTAAGGATTCCGAGTGCAATAGGCAAATCATAGGCAGAACCTTCCTTTTTAACATCGGCAGGAGCCAAATTGACCACTGTTTTTTGCCTTGGCATTCTATAGCCCGTGTATTTTATAGCGGCATCAATTCTATGTTCACTTTCTTTAATGGCATTATCAGGCAGACCAACCATATGGAACTTCAATCCCATACTCACATTTACCTCAATTGTTATCACGCTGGCATCTACACCGTATACCGAACTACCGTATGTTTTAGCTAGCATTGGCCATCAGTTTTTCAATCTGCAAAATGAGAATATGTATAATCTTTATATGGACTTCCTGTATCCTATCGGCATATCCAAAGTGAGCAACATTTATTTCAACATCTGCCAACTTTGCTAATGCTCCCCCATCTTTCCCTGTGAGCGCAACTATATGCATTCCCTGCTTTTTTGCAGCCTTGGCAGCCTCTAAGATATTTGCAGAATTCCCGCTGGTGCTAATCGCTAATAAAATATCATTGGACCTTCCCAAAGCCTCTACGCTTCTGCTGAAAATATACTGAAAACCATAATCATTGCCTACACAGGTGATGTGGCTAACATCTGATAGGGATATAGCTGCATAGGCCGGGCGGTTGTCCCTGTATTTGCCGCTAAGTTCTTCTGCAAAGTGCATGGCATCACAATGAGAGCCACCATTGCCACAGCTCATAATTTTGAAACCATTTTTCAGGCAATCGCCCATTAGCAGAGCTGCTTTTTCAATGTTTTGAAGATTTTTTTCCTCGCCTATAAATTCAGCAAGGACGGACTGGGAAGATTCTAACTCTTGTTTTATGGTTGATTGCATTTGTTTACTTTAAATTTCAACTATTTTAGCATGTATCTTCTTTTAAGAAAGGGCCCCAATGAAAAATAATTCTCGAGGTAATCTACCTTTCTTTTAAAGCTTGATATGCTAAGATAATGCTTTATTGAAGATCTTCAATTGCTATTCTTTTTGATCCTTTTTGCTTTGATCTACATTTTTGTCGCCACTGGTAGTTTCCACATCAACAGTCCGATCTATTACTTCAGACTCTTTTTTATCATATAATTTCGCCTTTAACTGCGTAACTTGATTTTCTAATTCTTTAACATGATGGTTTGCTTGCTTTATAGACTTAAAATGGAAGACTACACCAGCAATAAAAAGAAAAAGAGCCAGGTAAGCTCCTATCATTAAAACGGTCAAATAGTCAACTACAGTCATTAAAAAATTCAAATCATTGGGATCCGCTTTAGTAAGTACAAAAACGGTAGCTACATGAAATAAAAGTAAAAATACGATTATGACTATTTTAAAAGTTTTCATTTTGAATATTTAATGGGTATATTTTATTTGTCAAGTTAAGCAAATATATAAATTATTTCACAATCAGGACACGGATTGTATTTCGATTAACTTATTGTACACGCCACCTTTAGCAATTAGGTCGTGATGCGATCCGGCTTCTATAATTTCCCCATCTTGCAAAACATATATTCTATCTGCTTCCTGTATGGTACTTAAACGGTGTGCGATCACAATGGATGTCCTGTTTTTCATTAAGTGAGAGAGCGCTTCCTGTACTAACTTTTCAGATTCTGAATCCAAAGCAGATGTAGCTTCATCCAGAATTAAAATATCGGGATTTTTTAAAATAGCCCGCGCAATACTAATTCTCTGACGTTGCCCCCCTGAAAGCTTAGTACCTCTATCTCCTATTTCTGAAGCATAGCCTTCATTCATTTGCATAATAAAATCATGCGCATTGGCAACTTTTGCAGCCTGAATTACTTCCTCCTCTGTACTTTCGGGTTTACCAAATGCTATGTTATTAAAGATAGAATCATTAAATAATATAGATTCCTGACTAACAATTCCCATTTTATCTCTTACAGATTCAATTTTGAGATCGGTGATAGGTTGATTGTCTATTAAAATATCTCCCGATTTTACATCGTAGAACCTAGGAATTAAATCGGCCAGAGTAGATTTCCCTCCTCCCGACGGGCCTACCAAGGCAATCATTTCCCCTTTTTCTACTTTAAGGTTGATATTCTTCAGTACGGTATCATTTCTATAGGCAAAAGCCACATCTCTAAATTCAATTGAATCACTAAATTCTTTTAAATCAACTGCATGAGGACTATTTTTAATACCCGGTTCCGTATCTATTATACTAAAAATCCTATCTGCAGAAGCCAGACCTCTTTGCACACTGCTAAAAGCAGTAGAAATTGATTTTGCAGGAGTAAGAACCTGGGAAAATATAGCAATGAAGGTAATAAAACTTCCTGCGTCTAATGGGGAGTTTCCATCTAAAATCATGGAGCCACCTACTAATAGAATACCAGCCACAACTGTTACTCCTAAAAACTCAGAAATTGGTCCCGCTAAGGCAAAGCGTTTCCGCATACTAATATTGAAACGCGCATAATTTTCCACCTGCTTACCAAATCTTTTTTTAGAAAAATCTACGGCATTAAATGCTTTAACAATTCGCATACCTCCTAAAGTCTCCTCCAAAATATCAGAAATCTTACCAATAGTTTCCTGACTCTGTCTGGCCTTTTTCTTCAATTTTATAGCTATATAGGAAATGATAAAGCCCGACAGCGGTAAAATAATGAGTGTAATTAAGGTAAGTCTTGCTGAGATAAGAAATAAGGCAGTAAAGTACGCAATAATCATAACAGGCTCTTTAATCAAAGCTTTTAAGCTATTAACCACGGTGCCTTCTACTTCCTGCACATCGCTCATTACCTTAGACATAATATTGCCCTTTCTCTCTTCTGTATAATAACCGATGTGTAGATTCATTAACCTATCAAACAAAGCATTTCTTAAATTAGAGATTACGTTTGCTTTTACTATTGCAGATATGACTTCGACCAGATACCGGAATACATTGGCTAAAAAAATGAAAATTACTAATAAGAGGCAAACAAATTGTAATGCCTCAAACTTATCTTCTTGCACTAACTGACCGAAATGATAATCAAAAATATCCTTCAGATAATCAAGCTTAAGCTCAAAAGCTGGTGCAGATTCAGGTAATTTTTCCGCTTTTTCAGTTTGAAATAGTGTATTTAACACCGGCCCCAAAATGGCAAGACTTACCACACTGAAAGCAGCTTGCAGAAAAACGTAAATAATATATTGAGGAGCCAGTAGACCCAATGGCCTGGCATATGAAAGGACTCTAAAATAGGTTTTCATGTGTATTAGTAAATAATCAATTGCCACATGGAATTCGCGATAAACTTATTCCTACCAAAGGCAGGCAAGCAATCCTTGAACTGGAATACTAGGAATGCTAAGTTTATGCTCATTTCATTTAAATATTAAATATTTGACTGCAAGTTAAGAGTATATTGCCGCTTTTATATTAAAATGGATGGAATTATGGTCTTTTTGTAATCAGAAGTAGAAAACTCACGATTTTCACTAGAAAATATTCTCCCTGCGCGGTATATTCCACCTTAGGCTAGCTTTAAAAAAGTTGTTTTCCGATGTATTAGTTCCGAATTCACTTTCCTGATTTCTAATGGTATAACCTAATTCGGCAAACAGGTTATGCCTTAACATATAAGTGACCAAAAACTGATAATAAGTGAGTTGGTTTGACTCCCCTTGTCCGAGTGTATGTCCAAATTGTCCCTGGCCTGGATAGTTATACCTAGTATTATTAGCCTTAAAAATATTCCCCCCAAAATTGACTCCTGTGGTATCGGTGCCAAAATTAGCCATTACTGCCTTTGCCTGAACGTTAAGCTTAGGAGTAACCTGATATCGCATAATTGCAATAAATTCTTCGAAATTAGCACCTAGCGGGTGTGCCAGCGATTGCTTGTAATTAGCATAATTGGTAAAATTACTATCATGAGCATACATAAAAGGTCTGGCAACATTAATTTCCCCCTGTACATCTAAATTAGGAATCTCAAAAGCATTAAAGTACTTCAAGCCACCTTGAATGGCATATTTATTAGCCCACCAGCCTCCTTTACGAATGTTATCAATCAAGAATTCATCCAAAACAAATTGCCCATAAAGGGAGAATCTCTTTAAGAAAATCCAACGAAAATCCATTCCCAATAAAGCATTTCCTGAACTGCCATCTTGCTGCTCCAAGGATCGGTAAAAGATGATGGGGTTAAGGTAATTAATATCAATCGGATTTTGCGACCGAGTAGAATCACCAGACATAATGGCTTCAAATATTCCAACATTTAGGTTCTTTGTAATATTATAACTTAAATGATGCAGTGACATAAACTTTCTCGGATATTGATTTCCACTCCCTATTAAGGTATTACCGGAAGTTCTAACATCAGCTGTCTGTAAACCAAAAATATTAGTGTAGTTTAATTTCCAAATGTTAGTTTGAGCCTTTAGGAACAAATATGATGGTGAAAAGTCACTTAGAATAAGAGAACGATATCCATTTCCGATAAAAAATCGATCATGTCCAAATTGCAAATTGATGTTTTTTGTAGCTTGAAAAGAGATGTAACCTCTGGCTGTAAAAAAGTCTTTTCCGGAGCCATCATCACCATAATTTTTCCAAAAGCCTTCATTAGGTACAGCTTTAAAATCTTGAATAAATTGATTTACATGCTGAGGAAAGCGTACCTGGTTTTCACCTATGAAGGTATAGAAGCCCAGCTTATTATTAATAAGACCTCGTACTTCTACTCCCCTTGTATTAATAAATAAATTTCTATCAGAAACAGACTCTTTTCCAAAACTTAAACCAAGTACTGGATTCACATGCAAATCAAATTCTTCATTATGCAAGTTAAAAAAGTCAGGTTTGGTTTTATATATGTGTTTCAGAAATGGCCTTTTGCTTCTATAGTTCGCACTATCCACCCATTCCCAACTATCATTTTTGAGATAATTATAATTAAATTGATCTCTTCTATTGAAGTTCTCTGTAGGCAAGCTGTCCAGGAATTGCCCAATTTCTTTCCTGTTGTAAGGCTTTATCGAAGCATGAAAGCTCTCTGCAAAAGACCCACTTCTCACTTCAAGTCTCTCAATTATATGATAATAATCTGAATTAAGTGGCGCATTCACTGCCTGGCTCAATGCAGAAGTAGCTTGTATCAAACAGAAAAAAAGTATTAGGTTTTTCATAAACTTTCAATAAATCCCAAAGTTAGAAACATTCATAAATAAGTTGAGGAAAAATGTATAGCTATTTGTCAATATTCGGTGAGTTGGTTTAATTTTAAGTTAAGAATCTTAATTTTTTGTCATAGTAAGCTGAAAACCATCATTCTTAATTACAGTAGTATTTGGAAAGATAGATTTGATCTGTTAATTTTGCAATCCCTTTAGAAAAAGCCAAGGGGAAATTGGTTGGCAATCAATAAATTAATTTAGAAATTATGAAAAAAGACATTCATCCTGAGTATAGAGACATCGTGTTCTGGGATACTCAAGCAGATACAAAATTCTTAACTAAGTCAACGATGACTTCTGATGAGACTATTAAAATGGAAGATGGAAATGAATACCCTGTTGTTAAAATAGAGGTTAGTTCTGCTTCTCACCCATTTTATACTGGAAAGAAAATATTTTTGGATACTGCTGGTCGTGTGGAGAAATTCAACCAGAAGTACAAAAAGAAATAATTTATCTTATTTCAAGTTTGATCTTAAAAGTCTCTTCGATAGCAATATCCTAGAGACTTTTTTATTTTCGCTCTATTTATTTTTAAATCCTCACTGCTTTAAAAGCGGATATTTTGATTAAGGTTTTACTTTTGCACTTATGAACTACCTTTTAATTGAACAAGCTGAGTATAGGGAGAAATTAAAACCCTTTACTTTTACTCGCCCAATTTCCGAAATACGGATAGGCATTCTTACAATTAAAGAAAAATGGGAGAAACATTTAGGTGCCAGCCTCTCCTACATTGCCACACCTCAACTACAAAATAAATTTCCTAAAAAGGTTGGTGAGCAAAATATATTAATTAACAGCTCTGTTTGTCCTACCCCCGATCTCGTGAAAGCCATACAATTGGGAGCCAGCCTAAAAAAAGATGGAGTATTAATTGCAGCTTATGCATCGGAGGATGAAATAAACTTTTTTAATCCTCAGCAAAAGCTGGAACAAGCGGCTGAGTATAATGGTAAGCTCACTATTATCTCTGAAAAATGGCATATTTTTCAGCACAATGGAGAGCAGATAAAGGCAGATTATGCACTTATTACATCAGGAAGAAATTCTCAATTAATTGATGATCCACATACCATCATTTATAATGGTGATGATATTTTTATTGAAGAAGGAGCCCAAATAAAAGCTGTAATAATGAACGCTGAAGATGGGCCTATATATATTGGGAAGAATACTGTAATAGCTGAAGGAACTATTATTAAAGGTCCGTTTGCAATTTGCGAAAATTCCCGTACAAGCATGGGGTCCAAATTTAGAGGGGATAATACCATTGGACCGGGCTGCAAGGTAGGCGGAGAAGTAAGCAATACTGTTTTCTTTGGCTACTCCAACAAAGGGCATGATGGTTTTATTGGTAATTCCGTTATAGGCGAATGGTGTAACCTTGGTGCAGCCACCAACACTTCTAACCTGAAAAACAATTATGCACCTGTGAAATCATGGGACTATGCATCTCAAAAATTTGCCGATACTGGCTTGCAGTTTTGTGGCTTAATGATGGGTGACCATTCCAAATCAGCAATTAATACTATGTTTAATACTGGAACTGTAGTAGGAGTTTGCTCCAATATCTTTGGCGCAGGTTTTCCCCGAAATTTTATCCCCTCCTTTGCGTGGGGAGGGTCTTCCGGATTTACTACTTTTCAGTTGAAGAAAGCATTTGAAGTTGCAAAACTTGTTATGCAAAGAAGAGGTTTACATTTTACTGATATCGAAAAAGATATCATAGAACAGCATTTTGAGGAAAGCAATGCTGATAGATTTTGGGATGAAAAATAAACGAATAATTAGAATTAATTAAGACTAAACACACTAAAAATATGAAAGTAGCTATTGGAGGCGATCATGCAGGTTTTGAATACAAGCAAAAACTGTCACAATTCTTAGAAGAAAAAGGTTATACGGTAAAAGACTTTGGACCATCCACTGATGATTCAGTAGACTATCCTGATCATGTGCATCCACTTGCTACGGCTGTAGGTAACGAGGAGCAGGAATTTGGAGTTTTGATCTGCGGAAGTGCCAATGGAGTTGCAATAACAGCAAACAAACATAGTAAAATCAGAGCTGCCATAGCCTGGGAGAAAGAGATAGCCTTGCTAGCGAGACAACATAATAATGCCAATATTCTTTGCTTACCAGCACGGTTTATAAGCTATGAAAATGCTCAGGAAATTGTTTTGGCTTTTCTAAGCGAAAAATTTGAAGGTGGAAGACATGAACGTAGGGTAAACAAAATACCTTGCTAAATAAAAGTGATTTAGGGTTTCAGCACGTAAATTTGCGCTGAAACCTTTGAATATCTTCCTTTAAGAATAGGCAGGTTATCAAACACCGATGCTGTAGTTCCATTTAAATCAATAATGGTTTCAGGTTGATTTTCACTAATATCTTCGTATATTCTTATTAGGTTTTCTTTCTTATCGGCTTCAAGCCAAACTTCCCTGCTTAATTCCCAACTGTAAAATTCTGAAGCCACAGCGCTAGATGAATCGTAAATTTGTTTAGCATCTCCTACTACTAAAACGCGCTTATCTTTTACCCACGGCTCATAAATTGAGTCACTTGTTAGTAAATCATTAAAATTGCCCCATTTATGTAAATAAAAATTTTGATAAAAAAGGGCGTAAGTGATAAATAGAATACTAACTGTTATAAAGTAGGTAAATATGTTAGCCAAAAACTTCACTCTGAACAGCAGCAAAAGATGCGCAATAAAAAATGCAATAAAAGGAACAAACACAATTAATTGAAAAGGAGCTTTTACATCTGAAAAAAGCCATACTGCCCATGCTGAAACAAACATTAAAAACATTACCTGCTGCACTCTTACCTGATAATTCGTAAACTTTGCCGCCGTAAAAGTTCTAATGAGTGAGAAAATAAATACCGTACCGGGGATGCCAATAATGAGTATTAAAGAGCCTACATCTAATACATTAGGTCTGTTAATAATAAAACTGGCAAGCACCCATTGATAAATCATATCCAACAATGCATTATGCCATAAATAATAGATAAAGACTGCTAAAATAGGCAATAGCATACCGTAAACAAATAATAGATACCTTCTAAAAATAAGGCCGGTTAATAACAGGAAGGAGAAGATGGTGGCAATAAAAAATATGATAGAGGGCAAATAAAATAAAACTGCCAAACCCATAAAAATACCCGTTTTTAGAATAGTGCTATCATTTAGTTTATTTTCAATTCTCAGGTAAATATTATCTAAAACTAAAAGGATGAAAGTCATGCTAATTAACACCGGGGAAAGTGTAAAAAAGTCATAAAAAGAATGCATAAGTAAAGCATATACAAATGCAGGCACATATGAATTTTCATTATATGCCTTGTTGCGTAACATTATATTGTTAAATAAAACAAACTGATAACCAATGAGCAAAGTGGCTAAAATATGGTAGGTGAGGATTGATCGGCCAAAAACAAAGTCAATGCCGGCATACACCCAGGCAGAAAGCGGAGAAATAGTTTCTATGATGTCTTTGTATAAAACATTTCCCTGATTCATCGTTTCACCAATAAGCATCCAGTTTAGTTCATAAAAAAGTGGCTCAGCTGATATTAAATAGGGAAGGCGAAAGATTACGATAGCCAAAAATAGGATAAGCAGGCGGTAAGGGTCATTTATTTTGAAAAATCCAATCAATTAATTTCCTATTTAAGTTGTTGTACAAATGCTACAATGCGGTTCAGTCAAGTTATCTACCTTTCTTGTTGATTGATTGGGAGAAGCCAGCCATAGGCTGAAAAAATTAGCTTAACTAAACGACATTGAATGCTAAATTAGAGTATAAAGGACAAATTGTATAAAATATCATGCATATTTGTAGTGAAAAGTAGAATATTATGGCAGCAAGTACCAGACAGCAGAAATTTTCAAGGTTAATACAGAAAGATTTAGGTGAAATTTTCCAAAGAGATATGAGCAATGCTTTCGGAAAATCATTTATTACCATCACAGAGGTAGAAATGTCACCTGATTTAGGACTTGCTAAAATTTACCTGAGCCTTATGCTTTCTGATAATCCTAAGGACACTTTAGAAGCGATTCAAGCAAAAAAAAGTGAGATAAGAAAACACCTTGGAAATAGAATTGGAAAGCAGGTGCGTATAGTGCCAGAACTCGCTTTCTATTTGGACGAAACTATAGACCAGGCAAATAAAATTGATTCCATTCTTTCTAAATTAGATATTCCTCCTGCTGATGATGAGGAAGAGAAAGACAAAAATGATTAAAAGCCTACCTTGAAAAAGCTCTCATTTTTTATAGCTAAACGATATTTTTTCTCAAAAAAGAAGAAAAGCTTTATCAATCTACTTTCAATTTTTTCCATGTTGGGAGTTGCTGTTGGAACAATGGCTTTAGTGATTGTTTTAAGCGTTTTCAATGGATTGGAGGATCTAATAAGATCGCTCTATGGTACTTTTGATGCTGATTTGAAAATTGCCTTGAAAGAAGGTAAGTTTTTTGAATATGATGCAAACATGGAATCAGAAATGCAGCAGATTGAAGGAATACAAAGCGTTACCCGAGTAATAGAAGACAACGTATTGGTAAGATACAATGATGGAGAAACGGTGGTTCGCATGAAAGGCGTTAGTCAGGAGTTTATAGAAACAAATAAACTAAAAAACTACATCACAGAAGGACAAATAAAACTACAGGACGGTGATCAAAATTTTGCTATAGTAGGCAGAGGTATCCGATATGATTTAGCCATTAACCCCAGAAACAATTTTTTAGCCCTCCAATTCTACTATCCTAAAAATATTAAGCCTGGAATAACAAATCCTTCCAGCATGTATAATTCAGGAATTTTAATGCCGTCTGGAATTTTTGCTATCGAAAAGCAATATGACGAAAAATACATTTTTGTACCCCTTCGTTTTGCAAAGAAACTTATCGGTAAAACTGATCGATTAACAGCAATTGAAGTAAATTTAGACGGATCAAAGACTATTTCTGCTGTTCAAGAAAGCATTAGACAAAAATATGGAGACACCTTTGAGGTACTCAATTCCGATGAACAACATGCATCTTTATTAAAAGCCATCAAAATAGAGAAGCTTTTTGTCTATATCACTTTTACTTTCATTTTAGCGGTGGCTTCTTTCAATATTTTCTTTTCATTAACCATGTTGGCTCTTGATAAAAAGAGAGATGTAAGCATTTTATATGCTATGGGTACACCAAAAAAAGTAATCAGAAACATATTCTTGACCGAAGGAGCCATCATTTCTTTTAGTGGAGCTATAGTGGGAGGCTTATTAGGTCTCATTATTTGCATATTACAACAACAGTACGGCCTTATTTCCATGGGAATGGCTTCAGCCGTTCAGGAAGCTTATCCTGTAAAAATGCTGCTTTCCGACTTTATATTCACAATGCTCAGCATTATCATCATAACCTTGGTTGCTTCCTTCAAACCTGCAGTTGTTGCAGTAAAATCCTTAGATATTCACCGTTTGTAGTATTTCCCATACTTTTTTATCTAAAATTGATGGTAATTTCTTAAATTTCGATCTTGATTTTTCTAAATTTTTGATTTTTACTGAATAAAAGCGAAGTTTTATTGTAATGAAGGTAACTACTACCCAACCTTTTCAGATCATATATTCCGTATTTGAACACGAATTTTTAGGCTATATTTTTGAGTCATTCGTGGTGCAAAAGAACAGCAGAGGAGATTTAACCTTTGCCCATCAGAATATTTCAGCCAAGAATGCTAAAGAATTTTCTAAAGGGTTGGACGAAGTAGATTACGAATTAATTGAATTAATGGATTCCATTCAGCAGGATGCCATTGCCAGAAAATTTTATAAAACAAAAATACGAACTGCTGAATTTTTTGATAAAGTATATCATCCTGAAAAGGGTAATACTCTTTTGCAGGAAGAAATACAGCGATACCTCGAGAGAAAAAGAGCCAAAATCCTCAGTAAAATTAGTGATAAAATGCTTTTCGAGATGGGTAATGATGGAGAACCTGCCTGGCGACAAATTGAAATCCAACAAGAAAAAGCCACCATACTATTTCATTTTGTTAAAAATGAAGATAATACCCATTATTTCCCAACCATCAAGCATAATGGTGAAAAAGTTGATTTTCAATACAAAGGTGCGTATTTAATTTGTAATGAGCCGGCCTACATGGTGGTAAATCAGAAATTATACTCCTTTGCTAAAGATCCTGATGGAAAAAAACTTAAACCTTTCCTAAATAAGTATTTCATTGCCATTCCAGAAAAGATTGAAGAGCAATATTTCAAAAAGTTTGTCGCCCCTTTAGTAGCCTCATTTGATGTATTTGCCAAAGGATTTAAAATTAAAACTTTTAGGGAAGACCCAAACCCTCAACTAAAAATTTCAGAATTGGCATCTTCAAATGGTAACTTAAGCCTTTTCGATTCCAATAATAGTAAACCAGAAGAAGAAGGAAAGCTCCTATTGGAGCTGAAGTTCCAATATGGTTCCCACATTTTTCTATTAGGAAATAATGAATCCGTTTCTGTAAAAGTTGAAAAAGAAGAAGGGCAGTTTTTATTTAAAAGGCTAGTTCGGAATATCATCAAAGAAAAAAGTCTGAGAGATGCCCTAATAAATAGAGGTTTAAATATCTTAAAAGGTAAAATAACCCTGGAGAAATCAAAAGCATTTAGTTGGATTTCAAAAAATACGGAATGGCTCAACGAAAATGGAATTATTATTGAGCAAAACAAAGAAAGTGCAAGTAAGCAGTACTTTTTAGGAAGATCATCCATATCTATCGATATCTCAGAGGGTATAGATTGGTTTGATATTAATGCCACAATTATGTTTGGTGAATACGAAATTTCTTTCAAAGAACTAAAGGGCTATATTTCCAAGAATCAGACTGAATTTCAGCTGCCTAATAACCAATATGCCGTCATTCCTTCACACTGGTTTGAGGACTATTCCGAGCTTTTCAGTTTCATGGAAAAAGACGGAGATGGGAAGATGAAAATCCGTAAACACCATCTAGCACTTGTGCAGGATCTGGAAAATAGTGAACTGGCTTCTGTGCAAATGGACAGGAAATTATCCAAACTAAGGGATTTTTCGCAAATAGATGATCATCCTCTACCTGCAGACTTTGCCGGTGAATTAAGACCTTATCAAAGAGCTGGATTTAACTGGCTCCAGTTTTTAAATCAGTATAATTTCGGAGGTTGTTTGGCTGATGATATGGGGTTGGGTAAAACTGTGCAAACTCTGGCAATGCTGCAGTCAGAAAAAGAAGATGGACGGACAGATGCCAACTTATTGATAATGCCTACTTCTTTAATCTATAATTGGTTAAATGAAGCAAAAAAATTCACTCCTAATTTAAGAATTTTTACTTATACAGGCAGTAACAGGATTAAAGATGCAAAACAATTTGAAAACTATGACTTGATACTTACCTCTTATGGTATTACCAGGCTAGATATTGAAATTTTATCAGATTACTATTTCAATTTCATCATTCTGGACGAATCGCAAGCTATTAAAAATCCCGATTCCAATATTGCCAAGGCCGTAAAAAAATTAAAATCACGCAGGAGGCTCGTACTCACAGGTACTCCGGTGGAAAACAGTACGATGGATTTATGGTCACAAATGTCGTTTGTGAATCCCGGCTTATTAGGTAGCAAGAAATTCTTTAAAGATGAATTTGTAACTCCTATTGAGAAAAAGCAGGATGAAGGAAAATCTGCCAAACTAGCCACACTCATAAAACCTTTCATTTTAAGAAGACATAAATCTCAAGTTGCCACAGAATTACCTGATAAAATTGAAAATATTCATTACTCCAGCATGACCACTATGCAGGAAGAGAAATATGAAGAGGTAAAATCCTTCTATAGGGATAAAATTCTGGAGCATATTGAGCATAACGGCATCAGGAAATCTCAAATGATTTTATTACAGGGCTTAACCCAATTGAGGCAATTAGCCAACCATCCTAAAATGGTAGATCAGGATTACATGGGTGATTCCGGGAAGATGGAAGACGTAACCCACATGCTCACTTCTATTATTTCAGAAGGACACAAGGTGTTGGTTTTTAGCCAGTTTGTAAAACACCTGGCGCTCATGAAAGACTATCTGGAGCGTAGCCACATCAAATTTGCTTATTTAGATGGCAGTACCAAGGACAGGGAAAAGCAAGTGAAATACTTTCAGGAAAATGAAGATATATCTGTTTTCCTAATTTCCTTGAAAGCCGGTGGATTAGGCCTCAACCTAACCGCTGCAGATTATGTATTCTTGCTAGACCCATGGTGGAATCCTGCCATTGAGCAGCAGGCTGTGGATAGAGCACATAGAATAGGGCAAAAGCAGCAAGTCTTTACCTACAAATTTATCACTACTAACACAGTAGAAGAGAAAATTTTAGCCTTGCAGGAAAGGAAAGTTAACCTGGCAAGAGACCTGATTAGCACCGAAGAGAATTTCATGAAGAATTTGACCCAGGAAGATATTCAGAGCATTTTGGCTTAGATCTGTTTTGATATTTCAGAACTTTAAAACCAGGCCAATTCCTGTGGAATCAAGCTGCCAATGAATGGATGTTTTATTATTATCTGCACCAGTATTATAAGCTTTTACAGATTGCTTCACATGGCTCTTAGTTTTTAGGTATAAAGGATAAGAAAGACACATCGCGCCAAAAGCGCTATAGATTATGGCAGATGGAGCATTTGCACCTGCGATTTGAGCTCCTAAAAAGGAAACGCCAGTTATGGCCCCTGTCCAAAAAAGCATCTTGCCAGCTCTCTCAGAATTGAGTGCTTTCCTCATGTGAGCATAAGCCTCTGCTGTAGGATCCATATCCAAGACGGCCTGTTTTATACTGTAGGTATTTTGAGGGACACCTGCTCTCTGTAAAATGAATTTATTCAGAAATCCTTCAGTAATATAAAGAGTATCAGGCTCTTTTATTTGAGCATGACTGGAAAGGAAAGAACAGCATAAAGTAAGTACTAATAAACCTGTTGAAGCCTTCATCTAATTTTTATAAAATTTAACGCTTAAGATAAATAGTTTATTCTGTTTCCACTCATCTATAAATTGAAAGGATACATTTGATTATTTAAAGTGGTAGTCCACCTTCACAATAACCAAAATAGTAAAATATTTTTTCAATTTTATGCAACTTTTAGAGACTTTCACACATCCTTGACAATAAAAATGGTGGGATTTCAGTTTTTAATTGCACCTTATTATTAAAAAAGATACTCTGCACCCTGTTAATTATGTTTAAATACCTCTTGGCTACTTTATTGCTATTTTGTTCCCAAATTGCCTTCGCTCAATTGCAGGATAGTATATCGCGAAAAAATATTACTATAAAAAAAGTGGTAGCAGCACCTAAAGTTGATGGTATTCTAAATGATGCAGCGTGGGCGGATGCACCTGTTGCTTCGGGTTTTGTAGAACGGATGCCAAATAATGGAAAGCACATTCCCGATAGCCTCAGGACAGAAGTGAAAATTATATATGATGAGTTAGGTATCTATTTTGGAGCGATCATGTATGATCCTGAGCCTGAAAAAATCATGAAAGAGTTAACCCAAAGAGATAATATTGGTGCTGATGACTTTTTCTTCATCCTACTTAACGGCTATAACGACAGACAGCAAAGTATGCAATTTATTGTTACCGCAGCTGGAGTTCAATATGACGCCAAAATGACCAATGGTGATGAAGACAATTCATGGGATGCAGTCTGGTATAGTGAAGTGAAAATCAATGAGGATAGCTGGGTGGCAGAAATTTTTATCCCCTATTTTGCATTGCGTTTCCCCCAAAAAGATGTGCAAGTTTGGGGTTTGAATATGGAAAGAGAATTCCACCGAACCCGTTCACGTTATAGCTGGAATTGGGTAGATAATACCAAAGGTTCTTTTTCTATTTACGATGGCGAAGTGCATGGTATTGAGAATATTAAAACTCCAACCCGTCTGTCTTTTCAGCCTTACATTTCCACCTATCTTAATAATTACGATGGAAAAACTAGTGTTAATGTAATTGGCGGCATGGATTTAAAGTATGGCATTAATGATGCGTTCACGCTGGATATGGTGCTCATTCCCGATTTCGGGCAGGCAGGATTTGATGAAAACGTGTTGAATCTCTCTGCATTTGAAGTGCAGTTTGATGAGCAACGGCCTTTTTTTACTGAAGGCACCGAGCTTTTTAGCAAAGGTAATATGTTTTATTCCCGAAGAGTAGGAGGCGCACCAGTAGGTTCTGTTTCCGTCTCAGAAAATGAAGAACTCGTCAACAATCCCTCCTCGGTAGATCTAATCAACGCCATGAAAATTTCCGGTCGCACAGACAAAGGCCTTGGAATCGGGCTTTTTAATGCGATAACTAATGAAACTTACGCTGAAATAGAGAATGTAGAAACAGGAGAAATAAGATCAGAGTTAATGGAGCCATTCGCTAATTATAATGTACTGGTGCTTGATCAACGATTTGGAGATAACTCCTCCGTATCATTGGTAAACACTAACGCTACACGAGCAGGAAATTTTAGAGATGCCAATGCTACTGGTTTGTATGTCAGCCATACCAATAAGGCCAACACCTGGAATTTCCGGGCAAGTACAGAAGGAAGTTGGGTTTTTGATGAAAACACCCAGTTCGGCACTGAAGTGCAAGGAGGAATAGCTAAAAT
Source organism: uncultured Cytophagales bacterium (assembly GCA_963803685.1). Classification (GTDB taxonomy): domain Bacteria; phylum Bacteroidota; class Bacteroidia; order Cytophagales; family Cyclobacteriaceae; genus Marivirga. The sequence continues at coordinate 1,831,230 of CAWDNW010000001.1, read as the reverse complement.
AAGTGGCAAAAACAGAATGGAAGCAGGTGTAGATCTTAGGACGAAAGATTACAACATTAACGATTTAGGGTTTTCAAATATAACTAATTATGTGCGCTATTTTGGCTACTATGGATATCGCTATCTGCAGCCCAAAGGATTTCTTAACAATATGTTTCTAAATTTCAACCTGAGGCACGATAGAAGAATTGAAACAGATTTGTTCAGTACTATGGTTTTCAACTTTAACTCCAGCTTTACCACCAAGAACTTTTTTAATTTTGGAGGAGGTTTCGAAACTACTCCATTTGGAGAAAATGATATTTATGAACCAAGGGTATTTGGCAGGCATGTGATAGTTCCTGCTTATTACGATCAGTGGCTTTGGTTTGGAACAGACTATAGAAAAAAGTTCTCCGTAGAAGCAGTAGTAGATTGGTACAAATACGATGAAAAAGACCGTAGTTTAGTGGTGTTTGAAGTAAGTCCTAATTATAGATTTTCCAATAAGTTCAGGCTAAGCTTTGAGAATAACTACTCCATCTCTACTAAAGAACATGGTTTTGTGGATTTTGATGAGGAGGAAATAGTTTTTGGACAAAGAACCAGAAGAACTGTTGAGAATTCATTAAGGGCAAATTACATTTTCAATAATAAAATTGCCCTTAATCTGGCTTTCAGGCACTATTTTTCAGAAGCGAACTACAGCAGATTTTATTACTTAGAAGAAAACGGACAACTAACAGAGAATCCTGAAATACCCAATGCCTATGATGTTACTTATAATACCTGGAATTTAGATCTACGATTTTCCTGGTGGTTTGCTCCAGGCAGCCAGGTTACAGTTCTTTATCGTAATACTTTAGACAGCTTTACTGGTGAATCCAGGCAGAATATCTCAGAAAATTTTAATTATCTTTTCAGTCATCCACAGGCTAATAGCCTATCTGTAAGAATCAGCTATTTCCTTGATTACAATAGAGTAAAGCAAAGTTTCAGTTCCATGACTTTCTCTGACAACCCTGAAAGAAACAGAAAGCTTGGGAAGAGAAATAGGATTTAAATAAGAGATGTGTTTTCTTTAGACTTTTGTCAGGTTTGCCTGAAAACAGATTGACTCTTCTCATTTTAGATTATGCACACTTTACTTTATTTAACAGATCTTTACTACAAAGCCAAAGGACGGAATTATTATGAAGAGGATTTAAAAATCACTTCGCAACTAAAAGAGCATTTTAATATCCTAATTGCGCATCCTCAGCAAGCCCTTGCACTTTTAGATAAAGCTGATTTAATTGTTTTCAGAAACACCGGTCCGGTAGGCGCTTATCAGGAGTATTTCAATGAGTTTATGAAGCAAGTTCAGGAAAAGAAGCTGCTTACCTTTAATTCTTTTGATGGAAAAGCAGATATGAAAGGCAAGCAATACTTACTGGATCTTTATGAGATGGACTACCCTGTAATTCCTACGGTAGACAATTTTGGAGGGCTCGCCAAATTCCCGGCTTCTGAACAATATATTGTTAAACTCCGCAACGGAGCTGATTCTATTGGTATGGAATTACTAACTCACAAGGAACTATTCCTCAAAAACCCTCAAGACAAATTAATTCAACCCTTTATTGATTTTGATTACGAAGTTTCTTTTTACTTCCTCAATAATGTATTTCAATATGCTCTTTATGCTCCCGATAAGGACAAGCGCTGGGACTTGCAGGAATATGAAGCTACCCTAGAAGACCTAAGCTTTGCTAATTCCTTTATTGAATGGAATAATATGGAAAGAGGCATAACGAGAGTAGATGCTTGTCGTCAAAAAGATGGTAAGCTGCTGTTGGTAGAACTGGAAGATTTAAATCCATTTTTGTCTATCGATTTACTAAGTGAAACCAGGAGGATATCATTTCTTAATAACTTCATTAAATCCTTGAAAGAGATGGACAATAAAACCTAAAAGTTCTCAGACGAGGAATGGTATTACAATGAGCATTCAAAATCACAGTTCTAACTACTCTTAAAATATTCACTCAAAAAAGCAATTAGATCCTAACCATTTGATTTTAATAATCATTACATTTAGAATTAATATTCAAAATTTGGGTTAATTGAATCAGATTAAAATTTTAATAGTCGAGGATGAGCTAATCATAGCTGAGGATTTAAAAGATATTCTTGAAAGTCTGGATTATGAAGTTTGTGGTATAGCGATAAGCGCCAGAGAAGCACTCCAACTATTGGAAGAACATGCTCCTGATATTGCCTTGCTTGATATTCAAATCAAGGGTGGTAAAGATGGCATCGACCTCGCTAATGACATAAATGAGCAATTTAAAATCCCGTTCATTTTCCTTTCTTCCCATGCAGATGCCGCTACTCTGGAAAGGGCCAAGCAAGTGAAACCTTATGGTTACCTGGTAAAACCTTTTCAGGAAAAAGACATCCATACCACTGTAGAGATGGCTCTTAGTAATTTTGCTGGTACAAATACAAATCTACATAAGTCAGAGACCGATCATAATCCCGGCTTTGTTTTAAACGACAGCCTCTTTGTGAGAAATAACAGCATGTTAGTAAAGCTAAAATTTAACGATATTATGTATTTAGAGGCTGATGCCAATTATTCCAATATTTTCGCTAATGGTAAAAAATATGTCATCAGATCAACCTTGAAAGAATTAGAGCAAAAATTAGAAAGTCATCACTTTTCCCGCATTCATAAATCTTTTCTTATTAATTTAAACGCCATTGATGCTATAGAAGCGCATTCTGTACATGTAGGAGGTCAGGAAATTCCTATCAGTCGGACACAACATAGCTGGCTACTTAATCACATTAATACGATTTAAAGTTAATTTTGAGGGTTCGGACGTAGTCCGGTCTGACTATCGTCTGACCAAAGCACGCTCTTAGGTCAGTACCGTAGGTCAGACCGGATTTTACAGTACCCAATACCAATTCCCCGCAAGCAGATCATTTTTGGTAATTGTTAAAGCTTTAAAGAAGTCGATCTTTCAAATAGTAAAACTGATTTAACACGCTACCCTTTATTATTATAAAGTTCACTAAAAATGGCACTTGCAGGCAGGATACTAGGCTGAGTATTCCAAATCCACATTTCCCAGCCGTTCATTTACAAACAATTACTGTTCATCCCTATCGCTAGTCAGTCAGTGAGTTAAGTGGGTATATTCGATTATACAATATGAAATGAACCACTAAAACACAGATAAAATGAAAACTTTAAAAATGATTACCCTCGTATTTTTAGGAGCATTAACTATTACTTCAGCCTTTTCTCAGGCTGAATATGCTTACAATTCATTACCAACCGAAGAAGTAGAATACAAAAAGAGTTCAAAAATGATGGCTCCTTCATTTAAGGGTGGCAATGAGGCCCTGTCTGAATTTATGAGTACCAATTTAGAATACCCGGAGTTAGCCAAAAGACAAGGTGTAGAAGGTACCGTAATATTGGCGTATACTATTACTAAAAAAGGTGAAATTAAAGATATAAAGATAGCCCAGTCGGTAAACAAGGAATTGGATAATGAGGCTTTAAGGTTAGCGGAAAAAATGCCTAATTGGACTCCCGCCATTCAGGATGGAAAAGCACGTGATATCAAATACCAGCTTCCTGTGAAATTTGAATTAACCAATTAGTCTAACCGATAAGACCTTTTGAATAATAGTCTAAATTCAATTGAGGGAGGCATATCCTAGTGATTGGCTCCTTTTTTATTAGAAATGAGTTTATTTCTTTTAGTACTGAACATTATCTGCGTCAGATACACACTTCACCCTATCAATTAATATGAAAAGTTTGAAAGTTAGGTTAGCTTATCCATATCAAGATTTGAAATAAAAACCTAGCTAAAATATCTTCAAAAAGAGTCCAAAAATTAACTTTTACTAAAAATGGAAAATCTAAAATATGTATTGACTTTATGCAGCTGTTTATTCATTGCTGCTATCTTCTACTCCTGCGAGTCTAAAGTAAAAAATGAAGGAAATTCTACAACGCAATCACTCACTCCTTCGGAAAAGGAGCTCGCCATAAAAGGAAAGTATCTGGTAAACATAATGGGTTGCCATGACTGCCATTCACCAAAAAAAATGGGGCCTATGGGACCGGAAATTATTCCAGAGTTAATGCTTTCAGGCTACCCACAGGAAAGACCCCTTGCCTCATTTGATTTGAATGCGATTAAACAAGGCTTTTCTATGATGAATCCTGATTTAACAGCAGCGGCAGGCCCATGGGGGATTTCATTTGCCGGCAACCTAACACCTGATGCCACCGGCTTGGGTAATTGGACAGAAGCACAATTCAAGAAAGCCATCACTGAAGGAAAGTACAAAGGAATGGATGGAACAAGAATGCTTTTGCCGCCGATGCCCTGGATGAATTATAAAGAATTGAGAAATGATGACATTAAGGCGATCTTTATCTATTTAAAAAGTGTAAAGCCTGTTGAAAACCTGGTACCTCAACCTATTGCTCCAGTACATTAATTTCTAGCGAAAATCATTTAATCGACTCAAACATAGCTTTTTTAAGTTATCAAATCAGCAATAGCTTGTAAATCTTGAAATAACGCTTAAATTCATAGCAGATTTCCATGATGGAATTCAGCTATCTGCCGCGGTAACCATGCACACAAAAATCACACTATGCCTAATCATTTCCTTTTTTAGTTCATCAATATCAACTGCACAAGAACGAGACTGGGTTACTGATTCACTTTCATTCTACGAAGACTTAGTAGAAAACGCGATTCTAGAAAATGATTTCAAAACAGCAACAGAGCTTAACAAAATAATTTACTCACAAGGAGCTAAAAATCTTAATGCCAAGGTGTACGATTATTTTTACCAGCAAAGCATTCTCAAAGCTTATGAGGAGCAACATGAAGTTTTAGCAAACATATTCAAACATATAGGAAATTTGGAATTCTACCGCTCGAATCTTAGTGCTGCTAAAAAGGCATTTATTAAGGCATTAGCCTTGTATCAGCAATCCCAGAATCAAAAAAGTTCGGCAGGAATGGCCATGAATTTGGCTGTATTAATGGAAAGGGACGGACAGTATGATTCTGCTATTTCCAGTTACAATAAGGCAATGCTGATGTTTGAGGATTTAAAAGATACCAGCTCTATTAGTATTACTTTAGAAAATATTGCCCTTGCACATAAACTAAAGGGGAATTATGATACTGCTTTACAAATCATGAATAAGGTAGAGTCGATATTGGCAAGCAGTACCCCTAGTACTTCAGAGCGATGGATTTCTTTTCACTTCAACAAGGGGCAAATTCACCTCACTACAGATAATTATAGTGAAGCGATCAATAGTGCTCTTAAAAGCCTTAGACTTAGTGAGCAGTTAGAAAACACTCGTAGTATAAATAGAGGTTACGCTATTTTAAATGAGATATATATTGAAATGAAGGACACTACAAACCTGAAGAAGTATATTATGCTGGGGAGAAATTTCGCACAAATGGTTGAGGACAAGTCAACATTGGCCACTTTAGATATTCAGCTATCAAATCTGTTTATTAATCAAGGTAATTATGATTCTGCTCAATATTATGCAAAAAAAGGGCTCGAATTTGCAGAAGAAGTAAATTCAAAATCTATTCTAAGAATAGCTTATATAGCTTTGGGCAATATAGCGTACTTGCAGAAACAGTTTTCCAAAATGATTCCAATACTGGAAAAAGTTATCAGTGATTTTCCTTCCTCTGAAGGAAAAGTGATGTCTGGTGTTTACCATAACCTTGGAGCTGCTTACATGGGTTTAGGTAACTTGAACAAAGCAGATGAATATTTAAAACAGTCATTAGCTTTAGCTATTGAAATAAATGGATGGGATAGATTAAAAGAAACCTATGAAACACTTTCTATAAATAGCCAAAAGCAAGGCGATTATAAAAATGCATTTGATTATTTTAAATTATACAAACAATATGAGGATAGCATTTTCACGGAAACTAAAACGAAACAAATTGCTGAAATAGAAACACAATATGAAACAGAGAAGAAAGACCAGTCGATTGCAGCTTTAGAACAGGAAAAGGAAATTCAAATACTTCAAGCCTCAAGACAACAAAGCCAAATTTATATAAGCCTTGTGGGATTAGGCTTCGTGCTAATTGTAGCTTTTGTATTTTACTATCAGTCTAGAATTAAACAAAAAGCTAATAAAGCTTTAGCACTCAAAAATGTAGAAATTGAAGAGCAGAATAAAGAAAAAGAAATGCTCTTAAAAGAAATTCATCATCGGGTGAAGAACAATCTGCAGATTATTTCCAGCTTGCTCAGTATGCAAACTCGTACTTTGAGTGATAGCAAAACCATTGATGCCATGAAAGAAAGTCAAAGTAGGGTGAAAACCATGGCACTAATCCATGAAAAGCTGTATCAATATGATAATTTAGCCCGAATTAACATGAGTGAGTATATGCGTCAGCTTAGCGATTTTCTCTCACAGACCTATCGATCTGAGAAAAGTATTAAAGTCATCATCGAATCAGAAGGGATCAATTTGGACATTGATACAGCGGTGCCTTTAGGCTTAATCACCAATGAGCTTCTATCCAATGCACTCAAATATGCTTTTGAAGATATGGAGCAAGGAGAAATTACCATTAAACTCTTAAAGAACACTGAAGGACACTACGTGCTCACGATTAGCGATACTGGGAAAGGTCTAGCCACAGATATGGACATAGAAAACTCAAAATCTTTGGGTTTAAAGCTGGTTCGCACTCTAACCCGACAAATCAACGGTAATCTGTCAATCAGCTCCAGTCCGGGCGCTACTTTTTGCATTGCTTTTAGCGAAAATCCATTGGCTGCTTAAAGTATTCAAAAATGAAGTCTGGAAACTGACTTTATAATTGTAGACCAATGTTTATATAAGCATTAGTTTAAAACCTAAACTTATCTCCTTTTACCATGACAGAAGGGGAAATTTTGTTTATAAAGGATTATAATATTATATTAAAAATGAAATTCTATATTGAATTCTAACTATTTACACATATAACCATGAATAATTCTATTAAGGTTATTATAATATTTCTTCTTATAAGCCGTCAGTTCTTACTGAGTGCACAAGAATCTGATTGGATAAATGATTCTCTACCGTTTTATGAAGTAAAGGTTGAAGCTGCCATCGAAGAGAAAAACTTCGAACAAGTGATTGAATTTAACAAACTAATTGCTAACCAGGGATTTAAAAGTCTTAACCCAAAGATATATGATTATTTTTATGAGCAAAGTAGACTAAAAGTTTACGAAGATCAGCTGAATGTATTAGCAAGGGTGCATCATAATATAGGTAATTTAGAGTTTTATCGTTCCAATTACAATGCAGCCAAAAAGGCCTTTAATGAGGCTTTGGAATTGTATAAACAATCCGACAACAAAAAAAGCGCTGCGGGTATGGCTATGAATTTAGCTATTTTATTAGAGAAAGGGGGCAAATATGATTCTGCTATAATCAATTATAAAAAAGCCTTACCCATTTTTGAAGAATTGCAGGATACAAGCACTATTTCCATGGTGTTGGAAAATCTTTCAATTGCTCATCTGCGAGATGGGAATTATGTTAGTGCCCTTTTTTACATAGGTAGTGTGGACTCAGTGCTGAATATGAATACACCCGCAAATTCTGAACGTTGGGTTTCCGTTTATTACAATAAAGCATCTATATATCAGTCAATGAGTGTTTTTGATAGTGCTCTATACTTCGTATTTAAAGGTCTTAGGTTAAGCGAAGAATTAGAGAATAAAAGACTCATTATTTCAGGGTACTCTTACTTGAATGATGTCTATATTGAGCTTGAAGATACTCTAAACCTGAAGAAATACATCCTACTTGCGAGAGCGTTTGCAGAAAAGGTGGAAGATAAGCGAAAAATGGGAGAATTAGATTTTAATCTGGGAAATCTATATTTGAACCAGTCTAAAATAGACTCTGCAACATATTTTGCCAAGCGTGGGCTGGAATTAGCTAAAGCTACTGATTCTAAAAGTCTGTTCAGAGATGGATACATTTTAATGGGAAATATATATTATCGAGAAAAAGATTACCAAAAGGCAATTAACTCATATGAATTAGTAATTAACAATTATCCATCCCCTCGTAGAAAAAGCATGTCTGGAATTTATCACAGTTTAGGCAATGCCTATATGGAAGTAGGCAACTTTGAAAAATCGAATGAAATCTTAAATAAATCTCTGGCACTAGCTATCGAAATAAATGTATGGGACAGGCTAGTGGAAACTTATGAAAGCCTATCTAATAATAGTAAAAAGCAGGGAAGGTTTCAGGAGGCATTGACTTATTATGAGCTCTACAAGCAATACGAGGATAGCATATTCAATGAAACCAAGTCCAAGCAAATTGCCCAGGTACAAACAGAGTATGAAACCGAGAAAAAAGACCAATCTATTGCTGCATTAGAGAAAGATCAGGAAATTCAAACCTTGCTAGCCTCCCGGCAGCAAAGCCAGATTTACCTGAGTTTGGCCGGTCTCTTACTCGTTTTAATCATTGCTTTTGTGTTTTATTACAGATCCAGCGCAAAGCAAAAAGCAAACAAAGCCCTGGCAGCCAAAAATACAGAAATTGAAGAGCAGAATAAGGAAAAAGAAATGCTCTTAAAAGAAATTCATCATCGTGTGAAAAACAATCTGCAGATTATTTCCAGCTTACTCAGTATGCAAACACGTACTCTGAGTGATAGCAAAACCATTGATGCAATGAAAGAGAGCCAAAGCAGGGTAAAAACCATGGCTTTAATTCACGAGAAACTTTATCAGTATGATAATTTAGCTCGCATTAACATGAATGAATACATGCGTCAACTTAGTGATTTTCTCTCCCAAACCTATCGTTCAGAAAAAGATATAAAGGTAATAATCGAATCAGAAAATATAAATTTGGACATTGACACTGCAGTTCCTTTAGGTTTAATCACCAATGAGCTTCTATCCAATGCCCTTAAATATGCATTCGCGGACATGGACCAAGGCCAAGTCACCATAAAGCTTATAAAGGACAGTGCGGGAGCTTATGTGCTCACTATAAGCGATTCAGGAAAAGGATTAGCTGCAGATATGGACATAGAAAAATCCAAATCTCTTGGTTTAAAACTGGTGCGAACATTAACCCGACAGATCAACGGAAATTTATCTATTAGCTCCAATCCGGGGGCTACTTTTTCTATCGTTTTTAGTGAGAATCAGTTGGCGGCATAAGCTAGAAGAAATATAACTATATAGTTTACTACCCAATGCGGACAATTTTTAAGCTGATTACATTTCGTTAATTTTAAAGAAAGATAAAAGTCGTATTTTGTTTCCAAAACCATTTATACTGTTGGCTCGTGATAAGTAAGGTGATACTTATGTAGCCAATGGCAACAATTGTTACGATTTTAGATGACATTTTCAATATTAGCTCTGATAGCATATCCATCGAGCAAATGCTTGCAAGAAGTTTCGTAGTATTTTTTGTGGGTATTGCTTTGGTCCGCCTTGGCAAAAAGCGGTTTGTGAGCAAGATGACAGCTTTTGATTTCATTTTAGCGATCATGATCGGTTCATTGCTCAGTCGATCTATCACACAAGAGAAATATTTCCTTGAAATTCTGGCAACTTCAGCTCTACTTATATTCTTGCACAGATTTATTTCATACCTATCCGTGCAGACTTCCAGGAGCTCACAGGTTATGGAAGGAAAGGTGCGACTATTGATCGCAGATGGAAAGATTAATCGAGAAGCCCTTAAACAAGCGTATCTTACGGAACAAGATCTTCTTCAAGCACTTCGATTGAATACAAATTCAGCTGATATAAGCAAGGTACTGGAGGGCAGAATGGAAAGAAATGGTGATATAAGCTTTGTGTTAAAATCTTGAAGACATTTACACAGATCATCTCCTCCAAGCTTTGAAAAAAGAAACATCGAAAAAAGAAGCATCGTTATTTCTAATTTACCTCAACTTCCATTGTGTCAAAAATCTAATTTTTTTAAACTATGAGTGATTTTATTGAAAGGGTCTATTGCAATAATTCCGTAAAAGAATATCTAATTGCTTTTGCTGCAATTGTTATTGGAATCATAATAGTCAGGATATTTAAAAACCTGATCCTTAGCAGAATAAAAAAGGTAACAAATAAAACAGAGACGAATATAGATGATTATATAGTTGATGTTGTAGGCGAATTCGGAATCCCAGCCTTGTATGCAATAATTGCCTATCTGGCAATAAGAAGCTTAGAATTAACGGAACAGGCTCAAGATATATTGGCTGTAGCCATGACTGTGGTCATCACCTACCTGCTTATTCAATTTATATCCTCTGTCATTATTAAAATGTTGAAGGTTTATGTGAAGAAGCAGGAGAATGGTGAGGAAAAACTAAAGCAAATAGGCGGACTCATGCTTATTATTAATGTAGTGATCTGGCTTGTTGGCCTCCTTTTCTTTTTCGATAATATGGGCTATGATGTAACTGCAGTAATTGCCGGCTTAGGAGTTGGCGGTATTGCTGTAGCACTTGCTGCACAAAATATCCTGGGAGACTTATTTAACTACTTTGTAATTTTCTTTGACAGGCCTTTCGAGGTGGGCGATTTTTTAATAATTGATGATAAGCTAGGGGTTGTAGAATATATTGGAGTGAAAACTACCCGCATTAAAAGCCTGTCAGGTGAACAGCTAATTTTCTCCAATAGTGATCTTACCGATTCCAGAATACATAATTACAAGAAAATGGAACGAAGAAGGGTGGTTTTTAAGATTGGGGTTATTTATCAAACTACTTATGAGCAATTAAAGAAAATACCTGGCCTCCTCAAAAATATTGTAGAAGAACAAGCTGACATAACATTCGATCGCTCACACTTTCAAAAATACGGAGACTCCAGTCTCGATTTTGAGGTGGTATATTATGTAACAGGAGCAGATTATAATAAATACATGGATATTCAGCAATCTATTAATTTTAGAATTTACGAAGAATTTGAAAAGATGGATCTCGTGATAGCCTATCCAACAAGAACTTTGTATGTAGTGAATGAAAAAGAAGAAGAAAATGATGAAACAACGGAAGATAACGCCACTTCCCTAAAGATGAATCGTTAATTTCAAATATTTCAATTTAATCAGCTATTCTAAATAATAGAAAACGCAAATAGATCCTTTTTAAAAGTCAGGTGTAACAGGTGCAGAATTACCGGCTTCTGCTAAATGGGTTTTAAGCATCATCATGTGGGTAGGAAGATTGGAAATTTTGGGGGTGGTAGTGATGTTTGCATTCTTCTTCAAGAAGAAGTGAAAAATGATTAAAATAGGCATTTGAAAAGATATAAGGAGTAATGACACGTACATGACACCTCCGTGTCGTGAGAAAGACCGTTGTTTTCCCGGAAATTTGTATCTTAACAAATCGGAAAATTATGGAAAATCAAAGCATTGCCAAAAACCTACTTTACCAACGCAAATTAAAAGGTTATTCGCAGGACAAACTCTCCGAAGCAACGGGTGTAACTGTTCGCACTATCCAAAGAATTGAAAAAGGAGAAGTAAACCCTCACCTGGAAACTATAAAGCTGCTCGCAGATGGATTAAATATTCAAACTGATGACCTGCTTGTTCTGGAAAACCCTAAAGAAGAGAGTCTACAAATGAAGTGGCTCCTGACTATGCATGGTGTGCCAATTATCGGTTTAATGATCCCATTCTTCAATATTTTAGTATCCATTTTCCTCTGGATTCACAAAAGAGAAGACAATGCCATCTATGATAGGCACGGAAGAAAAATCATCAACTTTCAGATAACTGTGACGCTTTTATATGCCCTATCATTTGTTGCGCTTCTCACTATAGAGGGCTGGGGATTTCTGTTCTTCATCAGTGTAATTCCTTTTAGCCTGATAGTAATGTTAGCCAATATAGTGTATGTATTAAAAGCGCAGAAATGTTTCTACCCATTGGCAATTCCTGTATTCAGGAATAAAAGAGCATTTGTAACCGGAATTGGTATTCTTTTCTTCGCCTTTTCAATCATAGGCTGTCAAAATAGCCCTGAACCAAGCATCACCAGATTAGATGCAAGTACTATAACTACAGATTCACTCACAAGCAAAATCAAGCAGCTTGTGACTGATGGGAATGTGCATGGGCTCGCAATCACTGTTTTTGAGGATAATGAAATCAGCTATCAGAAAGCTTTTGGATTTAAAGATTTTCCCAATCAACTACCGCTCACAGACTCAACCAATATCTACGGAGCTTCATTAAGCAAAGCCGTTTTTGGCGTTTTGGTGATGCAATTGGTGCAGGACAGTCTCATCGAGCTGGATACACCTTTAGAAAGCTATTTACCGAAGAAAATTTATGAATATGAACCATTGACCAAATGGCATGATGATTATAGTGCTTTAGAAAAAGATACACTATACCATAAAATCACTGCCAGAATGTGCCTTTCGCATACCAGCGGCTTCCCGAATTGGCGATGGTTTGAGCCCGACCAAACCCTGCGGGTAAAGTTTGAGCCCGGCAGCCGCTACAGTTATTCGGGAGAAGGACTGGTTTATCTTCAGGTGGTATTAGAGAAAATGCTCAACAAAGGCTTGGAAGAAATAGCGCAAGAAAGGATTTTTATGCCCCTGGAAATGACAAACACAAGTTATGAATGGAAAGACCAATTTGCCAAGGACTTCGCTTATGGTCATCAGGCGTCTGGTGCCACTTATGAGAAAGACACCGATAATGAGCCCCGCTCAGCAAGCACTTTGGAAACAACTGCTGGCGATTACAATAAATTTATATTAGCGTTGCTGAAAGGAAACCTAATCAATCAACGAGCAGAAAAGGAGCTTTTTAAACCGCAAATAAAGATCAAATCACTTGCGCAGTTTGGCCCACTTTCCCGAAAGGATTCGACTCTTAATGATCAAATTCAACTGGCTTATGGCCTTGGCTGGGGATTATTACAAACCCCTTATGGTTTTGGAGCCTTTAAAGAAGGACATGGAGATGGCTTTCAACATTATTCTATCATTTTCCCTGAAACAGGAAAAGGAGTTATAATTATGACCATCAGCGACAATGGCGAAAGTATTTTTAAAGAGTTGCTAGAAGTGACAATCAAAGATGTGTATACTCCCTGGAAATGGCAGAATTATATTCCTTATGATTATGCAGGAATGTGATAGCAATTAAGTAGAGGCGTTGATGCCCTTCAAACCACTTATCAATATTCTTTTGTCTTCTTTTAAGCCCTCTTAATTTTTTTGATCTCAATGTGTTCGCAATTATTGTGTTCGTAAGATGCCTACAATAATTGTCGCAATCAAGGCTACTATCCCAAGTATGGTTGCGGCAATTAACTCTTTTTTTCTTGACTTCTCTCGTTCCTTGATGACAAGTCTTTTAAGTAGATGTTCACTGAGCTTTTCTTCTTCCATTCAGGTTGATCTTCAGTTTTTTGGCCATGGACACTAATGTTTAGTATATATTCAGTTGCGGTGTTTAGCCGTAATTGACAGCTATACCTTGTTCGCATCAGTTTTAAATTTTTTGACTCATATTTCTAATATTATTCTTATCAAAATTCTTGGTAATGGTATAAAGTAATTACACAACTGTAAAATCAATATCTAATTTTTTCTTTTTTTCCTGATTCTACTGCAATTTTTATAGCATCAATAATCTGCATGTCAATTAGGCCTTCTTCTCCACAAGCAAGTATCGGTGTTTTGTCTAAAATATTTTTTGCAAATGCATCCATTTGTATGGTTTGTTGAAAGTCTGCTACATCTAATGTTTCCTTTTGATCATTCCATGTTGTCAAACCATTAATCTGGTTTGCTGCAAAAGCAGGTTGTAATTCTAAATATTCATTTCCTCTTGCCACATGAAATCGATCAGAGTATCCCGAAAAACTTACCAATGAATTGCACACAGTGTTGTTATTGAAATGTAATTGGTAAATATAGGTTCCATAAATTTCTTTAAACAAATCGGGATCATCTTTAAACGCTTGTGCTGTTACACTTATTGGATTATGGCCGACTGCTCTTCGAGCAGCTTGAATCGTATAAATTCCTAAATCCATTAAGGCTCCTCCTCCCCCCAATTTCTTATCAATTCTCCAAAGTCCAGGACGTGCCATTTGAAATCCCAAGCTTGATTCAATAATTTTGATTCCTTTTTCAATCGGTTTTTGTGATTCCTCCATCAGTTTTAAATGGTGAGGCTCATAAAATAGGCGGTAGCCTACTTGTAACATTTTATTATTTGTTTTGGCTGCAGTAATCATAGCTTTGCATTCTGCCGCATTCATCCCCATTGGCTTTTCACATATGACATGCTTACCTGCATTCAATGCTCGAATAGTATATTCTCTATGCATAAAATTAGGTAGAACGATATAAACAACATCTATGGACGCATCATTTTTGATGTTGTCAAAATTCTTGTAATTATAAGTATGTCGTGGAGATATATTATAATTTCTTTGCCATTTACTCTCCTTTTCTGGAGTGCCCGTAACAATGGCTCGTAGTTCACAAAATTGAGTTTGTTGTAAGGCTGGAGCTAATTGGCTAGTGGCATAATTTCCTAAACCAACAAGTGCAATTCCTAGTTTTTTTGCCTTTGAATATTTAAAAGAAGAAGCTAATGGAAGCAAGGCTAAACTGCCTCCAGCTAATACAATATTTTTGATTGCTACCCGACGAGAAGAGATTTCATTTTTTATCATTACTTAAAAATAATTTATTATTAGCTGGAATATCCTCTATTTAAAAAATAGTTAATCTGTACGACCAGAATTCGACCTTTTCCATCTTGCTAATTTTAACTAAAAGTAGCAAGGTTAAATTTGGAAAGCTCGAATATTTACTATAATCTTATTTCAGTGATCGGTATTTTAATTGATGAGAACGTCCAGATAAGCTCAGTGAGCATATCCTATCAAATTGATAATAAAGTTCTGTTTCCAACCGAAAATGGCTCATGGCTCACTTTGCTCATTGAGTTTATCGTTTGTTAGGAGTATTCTTAGAAACTCCATGCAATCCTAACATCCTGAGAAAATAGCGAATCAACCTTTCTCCGTTCCGCAACTGATAAATCATGACCGATAAGATTAAGAATTTTTAAATGTTTTAAGTTTTTAATTTCATCAGGAAGCTTAAGTAGCTTATTTCCCCTTAAACTGAGACTTTCCAAGTCTGTCATTTTTCCAATCTCTTTTGGTAATTCAGCAATCTGATTGTTGTCAAGAACAAAATTTTGTAATCTCTTTAAGTTCTTTATTTCTACTGGCAAGGTTTGAATAGAATTACTCCCAATACTAATTACACGGCATATGTTTTTTATTCTAGTAAGTTCTATTGGAAAGTCTCTAAACTCATTAGCTCCTAAGAATATTTCTAATAAACTATCAGCTTCAAAATCGTTAGGTAATTCACTCAACCGATTGTTTGATAGATCAATTGAGGTTCCAGTGAACTTAATACCTTTTGGAAGTTCACTAAGTTTCAGATCGCTCAATCGCAACCAACTTATACCAGAATTGAATAGAGATAGCGGAAGCTTCTCAATAGGGTTTGAATTTAACCTGAGCTCGATAAGTGGTTTTTCACAAACAAATATATTTCCCTCAACTTGAGTAATTCTGTTTCCTGTCAAGTCCAGAGTATGAATATTAGGGACTTTCAGTAAATTATTTGGAATAGAATCAAGATTTGAGTTTCGAATTTTCACGACTTTTAGCTTAGAGAGATGAGAAAATTCATTAGGTATAATTACATCCTTACATGTAATTGTTAACTCATAGAGGCTGTCTATTTCAGAGATTTGTCTTGGAAAATTAGCAGATTTAGTATTGAGAGTAAGAAAAACTATGCTTTTTGGAAAAATCATTGACCTAGGGAAACTCTTTATGGTTGAATCTTTGATACTTAAATACGTTAGATTAGTCAGTTCTTGTATTTTGTCAAGTAAGGTAAGATCACTGCCGTAATTCAGCTCAAGCCAAGTAGCTTTATCCTTGTTTTTCAGAGCTTCATCAATGCTATTAAAACTAGTTGTATTATTAGAATTGCAGCTTGTACAGAAAATTATAACTACAAAAATGGTAAAAGAATGAATTGAAATGCTCTTAGAATTCATGAACTGGACTTTTTATTACTCCTAACGCCTTGATAAAAAACGTAGGGATTGAATAGCAACATGCTGTCCTTGACCTACGAGCCAAGACGGATTTTTAAATTTATATTTTACTTGGCGGACTTACCAGAAAGCACTATCCTTTCGAGTTCGACACCGCCACAGTCTTTTTCAAATATATTACTTGTGGCGGGCTTTCCAAGTACCGGCCCATCTTTCCTGACCGATGAAACCTCATTCATAGAATCTGTTGTATGCCGTTTTCTTCGTTCAATTTTTTAATTGCCGAAAAGCCTTTGAACAAGAACATTATGATGAAAACTTTAAGAATAATCCCTGAGGTTGGATTTGCATCTGTGTCTGTCAGAAAGAAAAACGTTGAGATAATATCAAGAATGAAAAGTGCAATAACTGAGCCGAGGGCTACTCTTGATCTTTTTTTAATTCCGTATGACAAGGCAATAATAATTAGTCCGAAAACTATGCTGCCAATTCCAATTCCAAAATTGGTCAGAAAGGAAGTATTTAGAATTGAAGAAAGTAGCCCAATTACCACGTTGAAAATTCCTAATCCAATTGCTGCTTTGAATGTCTGTCTAAGTTGGACATCAGGATCAGTTGGTGATCCTGGAATTTCCTTCCCATTCAGTAGTAATTCAAGCTCTGGGTTCCATTCACCCTTAAGTTTAATACTTAACTCTATGGAATCAGAGAGATTAAAATTTTGTCCTTTTTTCAAGTCCACTTTGTTGGCAATTACTCCGACAAAATTACCAGAGTGGGAAAATCTAACATTTTTCCAATTGAAGCCCCAAGTTATTACTACTGACTCTGTTTTTTCTTGATCTAAAAAGTAAGCTTTCGTTGGCATATTGTGAATTCATGGCATACAACGTCCAGGGTTTGTAGCGTAGTTCGGGTTGGCCGGAGCTTCGAGACTATGCTATATACCCAATGTTACCAACTATTTTTCATCTCTTGTGTATGAAGTAGCTTTTTTCTCTTCAACTGACCTTTTGTCAATATATTCAAGTCGACCTCTCTCTCCTTCTTCTCCTGTTAATATCACTTTTCCATTCGTTATCCAGTCAATTACCTTTTCAGCTTCTTTTGCCAATTGAGGGTAAAAACTTGACATTATTTCTTCTCTTCTATTTTCGTTAATTTCTTCCCAAGAGTCCGCTCCATATTCGTAAGGAACTACTAGTTTTAAACCATACCCAATTCCTAGATTATCCAAAAAATCATATCCAGAACAGTACAAATGATATGTCGATTTTAAATTATTTTGACAGGATTTAGATTTTACCTTAATTTCCTTAACAAGATTCAATATGTATTGAGTTTCGTATTTGCTATAATCAATATATTTTTCGAGAATGTTTCTTATAGCCATATTGGCTCCCTTTTGCTTAAAATTGAAGCTGGCAATTTCCAAGTAATTTTCTTCGCCTAATAGATTTTCTAAACCCTTATCAGTATATATCCAATTTTCAAATTCAGGAGTTTTTAAATCACCATTTAAGTAATCAACAAACTTTGCCTGTATTTCAATTGGTATCTCCATTATTTTTTATTGTTGCCAACGTCCAACTATCATCCGTAAGCTGAACTCTTCAAATTTCTATAAAAATATCGGATTGCACTAGCCTTTGCAAATAGCTCAGTTAGCTTATGGATGATAGTGTTTGTTATATGCTATTTCTTCCCGTAAATGGCTTGAATTCCTTGAACATCTCCATTTCCAAGTACGATTGAATTTTGATCATAGTTTGGATTCATGATGTTATTCGAATCAACATGTCCCAAACCTAACACATGGCCAGTTTCATGGAGGATTAAGTTGTAAACCGCGTCACACGTAGGTCGTCCTGTATTCAAAACCACAAGACCCGATATCAAGGAACAAAGGTCATCAGTATATGGGGGATAACCTACACCTCCTTGCTCAATATGAGCCAAAGCAAATTTGATGTCAGCGGATTCAACTTCATTGATCTCTTGAAAATCTATGTCCGCTACTGAACTCCAAGCATTTAGTGCCAAAACTATTTGTGATTCAACTTCGCAAGCCAAGAGGCCAAACGGGAGTGTCGTTATGTCGGTTTGAGAATGAGTATGAATTATTTCACCTTCTCCGTAAAAACCGAATGTTATGGTTCCGCCTGAAGTTTCTGGTCCAGCAGCTTCATTACCAGAACTAGACATTGGGTTTCCATCGCCCCACTTATATCCAAAAAAACAGTATTCGCCTTCAGGAGTATCAGCACAAGTTGATATATCGCATTTTTGAAAAGTAGTTCCTTGGTCTCCATCCTTACATGAAGTGAGAGCCATTGTCAATATCAATACAATTATATATTTCAGCATTTTGCATATAACATTAGGATAGTAGCATAAAATTTATCACTATTTTTGAATATTAGCAACTTCTACAACAATCTAATATATAGTTCTTAAAATAAAATAACCCCCTTGCGGTATATGTCTGCCATTTTAAAGCAAAGCTAATCTCACCAACTAATTGAATTCAGTAACATAGGTGTTTTCAGTGCCCCAGTCTTTATTGGGAACATCAGAGGTGGTGATAACTAATTTACCTCCTTTTACAATGTCTTCATGCCGGAGCCAATTTTGATTGAATTCCTTTCCATTTAAAGTGGCTGATTGGATATAAAAATGATCTTTGTCGTAATTCTCCACTATAATTTCAAACTGCTTCTCGTCCGGTAAATTGATACTCACTTTTTCAAAGATAGGAGTTGTTAGATAATAGATCGGGGTTCCAATATTTGCCGGAGAAATACCCATGCTCCGTAATGCAAACCAGGACGACATTGTTCCTGCATCATCATCCATCGTTCTAAGATATGCTTTAGGCTGATTCTGGTAAATGCGACCTATGTAAGGATCAATGCCTTTACTATTATCATTAAAATAATTCTGAACTACGGTATCTAACATGATATTCCTAAATAGCTTTTGAGATTTCCAAGGCTCGCTGGTCGCATTGTATAAGCCCGGTACCTGCAAATCCGGCTGATTGGCATGGTTGTAATTATCTTCCTTAAAAAATTGGTCCAGTTCCTTAATGAATTGTTCTTCACCACCAATTAAGTTTTTGAGTCCCTGAATGTCGTAGGGAACAAACCAGCGATATTGCCAAATAGTACCCTGGTATAAACCTCTGGCTTGCATTCTATCTACATCATCTTTGGTGAGGTCTGCAAAATCTTTTTTCCAATAATTTTTATACTCCAGCGCTTTATCACGGTATTGTGCGGCAAGTTGACCATCTTTCAAAATACTCATGATTTTAGATGCCGCATACAGGTCGTAAGATGATTCCAATGCCTTGTCTGGTGCACTAAAATTGAGTCGGTTTACTTCAGCAATGATGGAATCTTTGATAGAAAGTAAATCCAATGGATACTTTTTTTCATAAGCATCGAGCAACACAGCAATAGCATGTTCTGTACGAACCGTTGGAGAGGGCTCATGCTTAGTGGCCCAATCTTTCTTTCCATGTCGGTACAGATTGGCAATAGATTTTACTATTCCTGTATACTTTTCCGGGTACAATAGAGAGAGCATCGGTAGTTGTTCTCTGTAATTGTCCCAAATAGCCCAACCATGATATACGGTAAAATCTGCTTTTTTAATTGAGCCATCTATGGCAGCATAGGTACTATCTCTTTCACTTATTTGATACGGAGCCTGTAAGCCTCTATATAAAAGAGAGTAAAATAAATTCTCTCTTTCTGCTTCTCCCTGCACCGTTACACGAGAAAAAAGTGAATTCCATTCTTCATCTGATGCCGTTTTAACATTGTCTAAAGTCGAATCTCTAAGCCTTTGCTTTGCATATTCCACACTCACAGATGAAAAGCCCACCTTCACCTCTGTGTTTTCTGCATCGGGGTGCAGAGAAACATAATATTGATGCTCGTTTAATTTTTCAAAGCCGTTTAAATTAGAAAATTGCAAGGCATAATATATTCTATAAATCCCTCCGTGGCAAGTTGTGTAGGTATCTACCCATCCCGACACCTGATTTGCTTCTATAGTATGTGATTCCGCAATAAATCTGTTGGACAATGCAAAGGAAAGATCTACGAACAATCCTTTTCCAGCGGAATCCTTCGGAAAAGTATAGTTTTCTATACCGAAATTATGAAGCACACTCATTGAGGCCTCTACCCCATTGTCAAAGGAAACCTCATAATATCCGGGGGAGGCATGCTGTTTTGATTTCAACAAGGATGTTTCTTTGTCTTTATTAATGATCGGTTTAATTAATATATTGCCTCCACTACCGGTACAGCCTACCCCTTCTAAGTGCGTATGGGTGAATCCATCAAATTCTTTAGCGTAATAATCGTAGCCTATATGGGTATGCACCCTGGTTTGAGGGCCTATACTTAACATGCTAAAGGGAAAAGTGGCAGAAGGAGACATTTGACCATGGTCTCCGGAGGTGCCAAGAAAAACATTTACCTTGCTGCTCAAATCACCAGCTTCATTGGTTGAGCTTGCATTTTCCTGGTTTGTAGCAGATTCAGTACATTGACTAAAAGATAAGGCAATGCAGATGCAGGCGAAGTTTATAAAGGTATTTATACGGCGGAAAGACAGTGATTTTCCAGTATTTGGATGTTTTTGCTTCATTTTAATGTATTTATATAACACTTTTAGGGCAATTTCAGTGAACTTTCATTTTTGTTGCTCTTATGGAAGTTTGTACATGACTTCATGTGTATTGCTTTCCAGCTTTTTACTAAGTGTGAGTATTTCGAAGCGTAGCATCCCGAAGATTGATAAAATTTCATGTTCAATTTAAAACCGCTAACATAAACCCTTCCTGCTTTAAATCATATCCATTCATCAAAAAAGGGAGTAAAAGTACTTGCGCATGTGGAGATGTGGATTGATGAGAAAAGGCTCTTATTCTGTAAGGCAAGGAACATGGGGAATGGGGTCGGTTAAGTTGAAATTTATGATTTGCCAATGTCGGCTTCTTGTAAAGACCAGCCATCCGTTCTGCTCCAATGTCTGACATCTTAAAGCAACATACTTGATATTCTCTTACCAACAGTAGAAGCCAGAATAATAACGAATTCAATAAATCTTTTACCAAAAAAACCATGTTATTCTAACGATTACAAAGTAAATTTATACCAAAATAGCTGTAGCGTATGGAAGATCTACTTGCCGCCCGATCTCAAATGGCCCTCTCTCTGGGTTTTCATATTATTTTCGCTTGTATTGGCATGGTAATGCCTTTTTTTATGGCTACTTCGCACTACAAATATCTCAAAACAGGAGACCTTCATCAGAAAAATTTAACCAAAGCGTGGAGTAAAGGCGTAGCTATTTTCTTTGTGACCGGAGCCGTTTCAGGTACTATGCTATCTTTTGAATTAGGTCTCCTCTGGCCAGAATTTATGGAACATGCAGGTCCTATTTTCGGGATGCCATTTTCATTGGAAGGCACTGCATTTTTTATTGAAGCAATTGCCCTGGGTTTCTTCCTCTATGGCTGGGATAAATTCAACAAATGGTTCCACTGGTTTACAGGAGTAGTAGTGGGCATAAGCGGCCTGGCTTCTGGTATTTTGGTGGTGGCTGCCAATGCCTGGATGAACAGTCCGGCAGGTTTCGATTATGTTGATGGCAAATATATTAACATCGATCCGATAGCTGCAATGTTCAACGATGCCTGGTTCACGCAAGCTCTCCACATGACGCTGGCTGCATTTGCCGCCACGGGTTTTGCTGTAGCAGGCATTCATGCACTCATGTTGCTCAAAAATCAAAATAATGCATTTCACTGGAAAGCATTTAAAATTGCTATTGTCTACGGAGGTATTGCTGCTTTGCTGCAACCACTATCCGGTGATTTATCTGCTAAAGACATTGCTGAAAGGCAGCCGGCTAAGTTAGCTGCCATGGAAGCACACTTTGAAACCTCTAAAAGTGCACCTCTACTAATTGGTGGTTTACCCAATGAGGAGACCAAAGAAGTAGATTATGCCATTAAAATTCCCGGTGCGTTAAGCTTTTTAGCCCATGGCGATTTTGATGCAGAGGTAATTGGGTTAGATCAGATCCCTGAAGAGGATCAACCTCCTGTACTTGTTACACATATTGCCTTCCAGATAATGGTAGGTTTGGGAATGATCTTAGTAGCATTGAGCTTGCTCTTCTTTTTCTCCAACTGGAAGAAGAAAAAGTGGCAGACAAAAAGATGGTATTTATGGCTATTCGCCCTTGCAACTCCACTGGGTTTTATCGCGTTGGAAGCTGGCTGGACGGTTACTGAAGTTGGCCGCCAGCCCTGGATAATCAATGGATTTATGCGAACAAAAGATGCCGTTACTCCCATGCCAGGCATTTTCTATTCTTTGCTGATTTTCAGTGCAGTATATGTCTCACTTTCATTCATTGTTACTTTTTTACTGTACCGACAGATAAAAATGGTGCCTACAACTTATGAAGAAGATAGAAATCAACCTCAAAAAGCATTAACGCCTCAATAAAACACTTTCAGTATGTTATATGTAGTCATCATATTTCTGGCTCTTGCCATATTGCTTTACCTTTTGCTCGGAGGTGCCGACTTTGGCGCAGGGATAGTGGAATTAATTACTCCGGCAAAACTGCGCGAGAGAATGCGCACGATCGCTTACGAAACTATTGGACCTATTTGGGAGGCCAACCACATGTGGCTGATCATTACCATTGTCATTTTATTCGTGGGTTTCCCTACTATTTACACCATGCTCTCAGTGCATTTGCATATCCCCTTATTGCTGATGCTACTGGGAATTATTGGCAGGGGAACCGCTTTTATCTTCAGACATTATGATGCGGTTAAAGATGACATGCAAAGGATTTATAACATTATTTTTACCTACTCAAGCTTCATTACACCATTATTCCTTGGCATTATTGCAGGCTCTATGATTGGAGGAAAAATAGATGCCAACGCAAGCACTTTCGTTGGCGGTTATATAGATCCCTGGTTTAATTACTTTTCCATATCAGTTGGGATTTTTACTGTTGCTATTTGCGGATTTTTGGCAGCTGTATTCTTAATGGGGGAAGCGGCCGATAAAGAAATCAACGCTGCTTTCACCCGCCAAGCGAAAGTGTTGAACATTGCTACGGTAGTTGCAGGTGGATTAGTATTTCTGGCTGCGGAAATGGAAGGTATTTCTTTAATAAGGGAATTGATCAGCAATCCTTTTACTTTAACTATTTTATTATTGGCAACAGCTTCATTGGCGTTACTTTGGTTTTTCCTTGGTAAAAACAAGAAGGTGCTCACTCGGTTGATTGCCGGATTCCAGATAAGTATGATCCTCTTTGCCGTGGGTTTTCATTACTTCCCTGATTTCATCATTCTAAAAGGAGGTGACAATCTTTCTCTATACAATGCAGCTGCTATGGGGAAACCTATTGTTACACTCGGTTGGGCTCTATTAATTGGGGGCGTCTTTATTATTCCATCATTAATATACTTGATCTACAGTTTCCAAAGGGGCAAGACTACAAGCTAACTTCTTGTGTAAGTAAATATAAAGTCTCATTCTACCTTTCCACAAAAAAGTCATCCGCCAAATGACGGATGACAGTTTGAGTTTAAGAGTTAGGTTCATTAGCCTTTCTCACGTAAAAAGTGGACTCTTAGTGATTAACCCCACTTGCTATTGCTTCACTACCCGTTTAGTAATCTGCTTTTCTTCCGTTTGAATTTTAATGAGGTAAACCCCGTTTTGCAATCCATCCAGTTCAAGATAATCTCCTGATTTAAATGCAGGAATATCCGCCATCAGCTGTCCCGTTGTATTTACAATACTGATATGCGCATTCTCACCTTCAAACTGGCAATATAACTTATCTGCCACAGGATTTGGATACAAAGACAATGACGTATTTAAATTTGCAGAGGTTGAAGCTAATTGTGGCTTTTGCTCTGGGCTATTTGCCGGTTGTGTTGCAGCTCCCTGGTAACTTATCCTAATCCAGTTGATGTTCCAACCCCCTGCTTGTGCGTAAAGACCGAAAGGATAAGTTCCTGCATTTACATTCACAGTATGGGAAACCGTTTGCCAGTTCTGCCATCCACCAGTATTTGGAATTGGCACTTCGCCCAGGACTGTTCCTCCACTGTTTATGTCTGCAGATAAACGGCCTCCACCTGCATTACTCGCAACTCTGTACTCTATCAAATAGCTTCCTGAAGAAGGAAAGTTGATACCATTATAAACCATCCAGTCTGCAGCATCAATGTATCCTACATTTTGGCCTCCTTCAGAACAATTTTCCAACTGTACTCCATTCATTGCACTATAGCTTTCTGCTTCAATAAAATTGGCTGAATTCGCAGGGCCTATTACAATAGAAGTTACTTCATCATTAAAACCTTCATTTACCAGGCAGGCATCATCTCCTGCTTTTACAAGGGAGATTCCGGAAAAATTAGCATTCCAATACAATGTAGCCTGATATCCAGATTGAACACGCAGCGAGGATATATCATCATTGACTATTCCGCGTGATTGTAAATCTGCAAGATTATAGCTCCCTACTCCTAGTCCGACAGCATAGCCACCATAATTACAATCCTGGTAAACAGTTACTACGGAATTTCCTCCGCCACCCCCGGCAGGAACGTTTCCTGAAATCCAGAAGCTACCTAATGAGCCATAATCAGAATAACCATTAGTGCCAGGATTTCCAGCTCCGGTTCCATCTACACCTATGTAATAAGTACCTGCATCAAGGTAGGCCTCCAGCCGTGTATTCAAGCCTCCACCATTAAAAACTCCAATTAAATTTCCAGTTGAGCCTTCATATAAATTTACCAGCACATCTAAATTGCCATGACGTCCTACTGTATTTATGTCTAAACTTACGTTACCTGTACCACTTGTAAACTCAAACATATCCATATCTCCAGTAGTTTCGATCACGCCATATTGCATAGTGATATTTCCTGACGCATCTTTGTTGATAAAGGTGGAGCCTCCAAAATTATTGCTATGGTCATCTCCACGGAAACCTATATAGCCCGCCATAATATTCAAATCATTTTGTGTATTGTTGGCATAATTGTATTCTCCTTTGCTCCAGTGCGTAATAGGTTCGTAATAGCCTACTCCCATAATGGGAGCCCAATCTCCATGTCCTCTAAAATAACCTTCACTCGGATTAGTTCTGCCGTCATGGCCTAAACCAAGCGTATGACCAATTTCATGGGATGCTGCTTCTCCTCCTGATTTTCCCGAAAGAATAAAAACCCAGCAAGGCCAGTCCTGATACCCATAGCCTCCTACAAAAGCTACACCTCCTGCGCCGGGAGCTGCATTGTTTGTAGGCGTAAAAACACATCTTTGCCTTCTATTCTGTGGATATGAATTGTATACCGCCTGACTGGTAGTAATATTCACATTGAAAGGACGGAAATCTTCACTGATTAAATCATAAGCTTCCTGAATAGCTGCATCTGACATGCCCGAAGGCGCTGCATTCAAGGAATTACCATCAATCCAGCCTGTACCTGCCGGTAGAAAATAACCATCGAAATCCAATAAAACAACACCATAAGCTCCTGGCAGACTTTGGAGGTCGTAGACATTTTCAGCCACTTCAAAATCAGCAGCCTTTTCCTGTGTCTGCGGCACTTTAGCCATGTTTATTTGGTCAGGATATTCAATACAAATTACCTGATCAATAGGTTTTTCACGCAAATAGGCATTTCCTGCTTCATCCGAATAAAATTCATAGGCCAGTTTCTGAGATTTCAAAACAATGTTACCTCGAAGCTCATTCCCTACGGTTTTAATGAAAAAACTGTTATTTGCCTCTCCATTAACATCTCCCACCAGGGTGAAGCTATTCTTTTCTTCTTCTTCAAAAATGATATTCAATTGTACATTTTCATTAGCAGGGGTTTCCATTGTAATGCTTGTATTGCCTCCTCTTTGCTGAAGGGCGCGCTGCACAACCAGTTTGCTTTTGAGGGTACTTTTAAAGGAGTTTGTACTTCCCAATGCTCGTTGCTCTGTCTCCTGCTGGGCGTATCCCATCTGGAAACCCATAAGTAAAAATATACTCATGAGCATTTTCATCTTAAAATGTTTCATATTTATTTGGTTTTTGGTTACTATTTAATGAAGAAGACAATGCAGTGTCACGCACTGCCTCCTATTGCTATTATGTTAATCTTTAAAAAAAACGCATCCTTAATCTTTCCCCGAAGAGAGAAGGATTGCAGATTAACCTAATTGCATTTTATTGTCTCTCTCAGGTTATTCTTTGATAAATCGTTGAGAAACAATTGTTTTTCCTGATCCTATTTGAATAGTGTATAAGCCTTGTGGCAACTTGCTGATATTCAACTTTCCATTGCTTAGCTTTTCTCTCAGCAACACTTGTCCTGTACTGTTTATGACCCTTACATTATTGCTGTCTGCATTATAATTTTCAGGCAATTGTACATTTATGAAATCTTGGGCAGGATTCGGAAAAACGTTGATAGAGGCACTTTGCTCCAGTATGTTAGAAGTAACTATTTCCGGATTTTCCTGCTCCCCAGAAGTTCTTGAAGCGGCATTACTTTGTTGCGTAATTTGCCACCAATTAATATTCCACCCACCGGTTTGAGCAAAAATTCCAAAATTGTAAGTTCCTGCATTGATATAAACAGTATGAGATACTGTTGTCCAGTTTTGCCAACCTCCGGTAGATGGAATAGCTACATTCCCTAAAACTGTGGATCCACTATTCACATCAAGTGACAGCTGGCCACCACTTATACTTGCTACCCTGTACTTTACTGTGTAATAACCTGAAGAAGGAATACTTAACCCATTATAAGCCATCCAGTCACCAGAATCAATATAGCCCACATTTTGGCCTCCTCCGGCATCAGAAGTGCTTTCTTTTTGTACGCCATTCATGTTGCTGTAATTCTCCGCCTGAGTAAGCAAGTTGAAAGTGGGATTCGGATTGCTGCCTCCACCCTGGTAAACTCTAACATAATCTACCAACATTTGGGCAGGCAATGCCCCATTATCCACTGAGAAACCTGGCCAGTTTCCACCAACGGCCAAATTCAGAAGGATAAAGAAATTATTGTGAAATTCACTGGTGCCGTTTATACCATTGCTGATGTTTACCTCATGGTATTGCTGTCCATCAACAAACCAGCGAATCGCATTCTCATCCCACTCTATAGCATATACATGATAAGCTCCAATATTGGTATAAGTATTTCCGCCATAATTGGCATAATTGCCGTTGCCATCTCTCCAGTGAATAGTTCCATGAATATCAGGAGCCGTATTGATATGCTCCATAATGTCAATTTCACCACAAGCTGGCCAGCCTACAGAATTAATATTACTGCCCAACATCCAGAAAGCAGGCCATAATCCTTGCCCCGAAGGAAGTGCCATCCTGGCTTCAATCTTTCCATATTTGAAGCTTTTTCTTCCCTGCGTTTTCATTCTAGCTGAAGTATAGTTTGAGCCTCCGAAATTTTCCTGCCTGGCAGTAATTACTAATTTTCCATTTTGTACAGATGCATTTTGGCTTCTGTAATACTGAAGCTCATTGTTGCCCCATCCAGAATTTCCATTTCCTGTTTCAAATACCCAATCAGATCCTATTCCGTTGGTAAATTCATCCTGCCAGACAAGCTGCCAGTTTTGTCCATATAAGTTTGTGTGTATCAGCAGAAGTATTCCACTGCAAGTAATCCATTGTAAAATTTTCATGGTATTTATTATTTTAGTTGAACATTGCTCCTCACTCTATTTTTAAATAGGTCAGGGGGCTTAAAAATTTACTCTTTAATAAAGCGTTTTACTGTTACTTTTCCATTAATTTCCACTTGCAAAAAGTATAAGCCTTTTTTGAGGTGGGATAGATTAAGCATAGTACCTGATGCTACATTCGAATTAGTTTCCATTAATCTGCCATGAGCATTCAATAAAGTGAGGGTGGCATTTTCTGCTGTAAAATCAATTTGCAATTGGTTTTTAGCAGGGTTGGGTGATAAGCTCATACCACTTATTTCTGATAAGGTATTATCAGAATTGAAAGCTGTAGTTGCTGATTGTGCACTTGCCCCGGAAGCAGATGAAATTGTCCATGAGTCCAGGTTCCAGCCTCCTGTTTGGGCGAAAATGCCAAAATTGTAAGTTCCTGCTTCTATGAAAACCGTTTGGGAGACAGTGGTCCAGTTATACCAGCCACCTGTCCCTGGTATTGACCGATAGCCAAGTACATTCGCTCCTCCATTAATATCCAACGATAATTCACCACCTGAGCCTGCGCTGGCAACCCTGTAGGAAACTGTGTAATTACCAGAATTGGGAATTGTAATAGAATTATAAGCCATCCAATCATTGGTATCAATATAGCCCACATTCTGACCTGCTTCTGCACCAGTACCATTTTCCAGTTGCACTCCTGACATGCTACTATAATCTTCGGCCTGAATGGTTTGGCTAAATCCTGAGATAGATTGCTCCCCAAACAATTCAATCTCTGCCAGCTGAAGTAAACCTCCACTATTATTGGTCAGGTTCAACCTGAAATAAGTAAAAGCAATATTGGCTGCCACAGTAAAGCTTTGCTTTTGTAGCCTTGAAGGAAAATCAACACCTGAACGAACATCCAGAGCCGTCCAGTTGACACCATCATTAGAACCTTGCAAATTCCAGTTGAGCGGGTCTCTCTGAGGTGCATCATTTGCTGAAGTAATGCTGTAGCTAGTTAAGGAATAGGCAGCATTAGCCTGAAACTGAATCCATCCGGAGCTATTAAACGTCAGGTATTTGGTTCCTGAATTATCATCTGTCAGGTTTGCAAATCCTTCGCCAGCCGGGGAATCGGTATATTGTACAGAAAGATTTCCACCCATCCCTGTAATATCTTCATTGTTGTTGTTCCCTCCGCCATCATCAGCATAAGGGCCGAAGCTAACTACTACCCGATTAGGGTTCGGTGTGTGTACAGAGGATGAATAATCGAATACATCATCATAAGCAAAACCATAGGCCAGCTGATCTACACTAATTCCCTGCTGATGCCAGAATTTTGCGTAGTGGTTGCAAGGTGATTGCTGATAATATTCCGCTGAATTGGACCAATCCTGCAAACCCACATTGGGAGTGGTTACATCTATTACATGGCGATTTAAAGCAGCGCAAATTTGTGCCTGCACCAGTAGGTCTGTTACTTGATCCTGCACCACATTATCCAACACACCTTTTCCCTCAAAAACTTCCTGAGTGGTAGGCCTTCTGACAATAATTGCCTGTCGGCCTTCAAAAGCCTGGGAAATACTCGTCATCACCAGTTGCTCGCCTTGCACACGACCGCTCCAAATGCCGGCATCACCTGCATTAAATATTAAATCCTCATTGGCGTATTTATTCCAAACTGCATCTACATAAGGTTTCATGTAATCACGGTAAGGTCCGGGATTAGGCATAGTTCCCACTGAACCATCCGCAAAAGGCTCAGTTTTAGCCGGTGCAGTAATTTCTCCTGTGGCAGGATCGTAACATCCCTGAAATTCTACCGGCACACTTGCTTGAAAGGCTGAGGTTATTTCAGAAGGAGTAGCTACTTCTCCTACTTTTTTATAGTAGCCATCATTCCCAAACAGCTCCATCCCGATGGAATACTGATAAGAATCAACCCTTGTAGTATTGCCAAAAAAGCCAAATTCATTATTCGTCAATTCGATGATTTCATACAAAATACCATTGTTAGGATCAGTAGGGTTGGTATAGCTGGGTGAGGTATAGCCACTGGTTGCTCCTGAAGCACCAAAGAAATAGAAGTATAGTTGCTCACCATATGCAATAAAAACACGGCATCCCTGAATAGGTGGCAATGTGATTGTTTTATTGGGAATATCACTTAATCGGGTAAAGCAATCGGCATACAAACCATTTTGGCCAGGTCCGGTGTTGCCATCTATTACAGGTCCTTGCACTGTATTGTAAGAGCTCGACATAGGTAAAATGTTTCCATTAGCTACATCTACCCAGATATGATTTGCTTGCGGGGTTAAATCTTCACCCACTATAGCAACAAATAATTCGCTATCAGGGTAAGGTGAATTATTTTCTATAATAAATGGTATGGAAGTTTGAGCTTTAACTCCCCAACTGAAAAGGCTGAGTATAACTGCTGTACAAATTGACAATGTGGAGTAGGTTTTCTGGTGAATCATGATTGCAATGGTTAAAAGTGTAATAAATAAAATTATGATCAGTCAGGAACTGATTGAAAGGAAGCCTCTGTTAAAAGACCATTAGAAAGGTTGCTGGACCAGTTAGAAGAATTGGTGGAGTATTAGATAGAGAAAGGAATATTTTATTTCTCTGATGTTTGAATATTTAAGACAATGCATTGTTTTAGGTTTTGTTGAATTGGCAAGTTCACATTCTTACCATATTAATAAAATTAAGGACTACTACAAATCCTCATCACACGGAAAAGTACAATTCATCAAAACTACATCAAACCGTGGTGAAATCATTGTTTAAACGCTTTAAGAGCAGACTTAATAAAGCTCCAAAATATCTGTTCAAATGGATTGCAAACGAGTGTATTAGTTGGGAAAATATTAATCTGAGTGTGTGATTCTAAGGAGTAGATTCACTCTCAATTATCTCATTGCTCTTGTAATAGTGATACAAGCCTCTCAAAATTATCGGTATTTTTATCTGTGATAGCCAGAAAGTAATTAAGCTGCCAGTTTTGGGTTTTGGTAGCTTGCTTATTGGTCACCTTGTTCCAGGGAGGATACACCCTGATTCCTCTTTTCCCTCCTTTTGCCTTGCAAGAAATAATCATTTTATCTATTAAAGCTGACTTTGGAAAAATGAACTGCCCTAATTGTTCTGCACTTTTGACAGTGATAATTAAAAATTGAAAATCGTCCTCTGAGGTGTAGGGCTGGGTGATACCTGTCTCGCTTCTTCTCCAAATAGCAACAAATTGACCAGTTTTTGCAGGAGTAATCTTTGCTAGTCTATGCTCAATTTTGTAACTATTCAATACATAAGAGCAAGCAGAGTATTCCCTGCTTTCCGAATTCATCTGCAAGTCTTCCACTTGAAAGCCACAAGGATTATAAAGTAATTTCTCTATAATTTCTAATTCCCGTGGCCACAGATTTGTATTGGGTCTAAGTTCAGGTTTTTTCATTTGTTTAATTAAATGCTATTCTGCTTTCGCCTTCTGAAAATAACTCTGACAAAGATGCACCATAATAAGAGCATTATCTAAAAAATTGAAAATTGATGATCTATATAAAAAATAGACTCTAGAGCTAAACTATTCGCCCCTCTGCACTCTTGCATATTTTCAATAAAATATTGACTTTTATCTTACATGCATGATGTTAATATTTAAAATTCGCTCTATTTTTATTTTTTTAATTACACGCTATGTTTAAACTTCTTGTAATCCTTATCTTCTCACTTTGCCTGAATACTGCTTATAGCCAAAACCGTGAAGACACTTACCAATTACTCTGGAAAATAGACGGAAATGGGGTTAGTCAACCTTCTTATCTGTTTGGAACTATGCATGTGAATGATGAAAGGGCTTTTGCTTTTAGTGACTCCGTACTTATTGCTTTTCAATTATCTGATATTCTTGCGCTGGAAGTTAGCAGTGATGACTACCTGAAGTACAGTGTGGCCAACCTAGAACGGAGTTCCTCTAACCAATTTATGAAGGATATTGGTGATGAAAATTATAATACTTTGAGAGAGAAAATTTTAGAGGATGCTCAAGTAGATATAGATTTGTTAGAAAATGCTAACCCTATGCTAATTGAGCGACTACTCAATAGAAAGTATTTAGATTTTAACGAAAGCCAAAAGCTTGATCTTGATAACTATTTATTTTACAACGCTAAGCGTCTTGGGAAACCAGTTGTGGGGCTTGAAGAAATAAATGCCGGCATCAGGTCTGGAAAAGGTTTTGACTCAGATTTAGAGCGCGAATATTTT
Organism: uncultured Cytophagales bacterium; assembly: GCA_963803685.1. Taxonomy (GTDB): domain Bacteria; phylum Bacteroidota; class Bacteroidia; order Cytophagales; family Cyclobacteriaceae; genus Marivirga. Next base: position 1,798,998 of record CAWDNW010000001.1, on the reverse strand, counting down.
ATTCAGAGATATGTAGAAAAGAAAGACTCCCTCTCCTCTTTCGATATGGATAAATTTCTAAAAAGCATGATGAATTCAGCCTTTGATCAAATGATTGAGGAATACTATGCAGGTGACATTGAAACTTTGGTTTCACTGTTTAATGATAGTGAACTGGAAAAATTTGAAATGGTGAAGCGAAATCAAAATATGGCAGAACGCATGGATTCATTGTTGCAAACTTCAAGTGTTTTTTGTGCCGTAGGTGCAGGTCATTTAGGTGGTAAGATGGGAATGATTGACATTTTGAGGGAGAAAGGTTATAAGTTAAGGCCAGTGCAGGCCAATTTTACCGGAGTAGCTAAAAAGTTACAAAAGGAATTAGAATCCGCTCCCGGTTTTAGGTTTGAAGATGTGAGGGAAGGATTTTCTGTTCAAATGTCTGGAAGACCTGTAGAAATAAAGCTGCCAAATACCAATATTAAAGGTTTCGTTTACCAGGACCTTGCACAAAATGGAGTAGAAATGTTCATGACAGTAGATTATACACAAATTTTTATTGATCAGGAATCAGTGATAGATATGATGGTGGAGAATTTTAAGGAACAACAGAAATTTGAAGTTATCGCTAATAGAAAAATTACGTTGGAAGGGGTTGCAGGAAGAGAAATATCGATGGGAATTAACAACATCGAAGTAGGTAAATTAAGATACTTCCTTAAAAACGGGAAGGCTTATATTTTCTTCTACTGGATAGCAGATCAAAAGCTTAAAATACCTAAAAAAATTCCTTTCTTTGAGAGTATTGAAATTTATGACATTTCTGATTTCGAAAGTCTAAAATGGAAAATTTCAGACCAGAAAAAATATGACTTAAAACTAGTTCTGCCTCAGACATACGCTGAATTTACGCAGACTATACCCATGGAGGAAGGAACTCAATCCGAAATGAAGAATTATGTGATTAGCATAGTGGACAAAAACCATCCTTTCAGCATCCTTTCAACATTTATACTATCCACCTAGCTACGAAATACCCTCTAATGAGATGCTCAGAGGACTATTCAAGGGAATTGCAAAAGATGAATACAATGCTTCTCCGGTTTCTGACAGCACTTTTATGCTTGGCGATTATGATGTAAATTTTACACAGTATCTTATGCAAGACACCGTAACTTTAACTGAAATTTCTTTTGCACGTGGGAATTATGTCTACTACTGGATGGCTCAATATGTGGGAGAACCTACTCAGGAAATAGAAGCTTTTTTATATGATTGGGAAATGTTGCCCTGGGATGAACCTTCTTTTGAAACCTATAACACAGATAATTTCTCTATTTTACTGGGCAAGGAAATAGAGGTGAATGGCGAAAATTTGTACGATAAAACAATTGATTCACTTACTGTTTATAGTTCTTTTGAGCCTAATAGCGGTATTGTTGTCAGGGTATATCAATATGATTTTGCTCAGTTTGCTCACTTTCAAAATGTAGATAGCCTGATAGCTTATTTTAATTTTTGGGAATCCGAGGGAAGGTTGATTTCCCGACAGGACACCACTTTGATTGATAACTATGGGTACACTACTATTGCTTATCGGGATAGTGCTTATAACCTAAATGAGGTAAACCGCATTGTCTGGAGGGGCAATAAGATATACTTGTTGGAAATTACCTCGCCTTTTGATTTGGATTCAATATATGCCGATAAAGTATTAGCATCGTTTCAAACCATCAACCATGGGGATTTCAACTTCTTTGAATCTAAAATTGACACAATACTTTTATTAGCACAAAGCAGTGATTCTACCACTTTTCATAGTGTTAAAGGAGTTATAGAAGATTATCCGCTATACGGTAAAGATATTGAAAAGCTCAAAAATGCAATAAAAATGGGTTTACCTCTTGACTCAGATAGCTGGGATAGCCCTGGCACAGAGATTCTGGAAAGAATAGCTGAATTGGAAGGCGATATGGCCTTCCAATTTATGGACAGTATTTTTAAAGATGCATCTATATATGAGTCTGCAGTGCTGTCATCATTGCAGAAATTTGGCTCAGAAAAAGCAATGAGCAGCTATAGGGAGCTAATTGGCAATAAAAAGAATAGTTTAACCTATTCAGACGTGCTTATCTATCTAGATAGCCTGGATTTTTTGCTTTCTGACCTACCACAGGTTATGCAATTATTTCAAAATTCAGAAAACCAAAAAGTGATCGCTTCAGTTTTGATGAGTCATCTCAACACAGAAAATAATCTTAAAATAGAATTAAAGCCATATGCGTCTCAATTTCTGGAAAGCTTTAAAAATACAGCTGACACGCTGGATTTAGAAGATGAATACAACTGGAATTCATACTTCTTGTCTAATCTTTTTGACATTAACATGGCAATTGAAAACAATCCTAAACTTTTGGCAGCAGAATGTAATACACTATTAAAGGCTGCAAGCCCTAGTATAAAAATGACAGGACTGTTAGGTTTGTTGCATTTGGGAAAACCCCTCAAACGGAAAGTCATTCAAGATGTATTAAAACACGAAGAATATGCTGACTTTCTACTGGAAAGGATAGTAAAGACAGGGAATGTGAACTTAGTTTCTAAATACCTGGATATGGAAACTATAGCAAGAATATATTTGAAATCCTATTTGGCTTACGAGGACTATTATGATGTGGAAACCACTTTTCTGGAAGAGTTTGAGAAAGAAATAAATGACACTACTTATGTATTCTATGTTTTCAGCTATGAGGATGCTTATGAAGAAGGGGAAATGGTAGGTTTTACTGCATTTGAGAAACTGAACAAAAAATTAAACTTTACTTCTTTATATACAGATATTTACATGGGGCTTTATTCCCCACAAAGTTTTAAGGATAAAAAAGAAGAAGTGCTTTCAGATTTTAAAACGTATTATTTGGATGTTGCTCAGTGATAGATTTAGAAACAAACTGATGTAGAAATGCATCAAAATAAGCACAAGTACCTCACCCATTTAAGGCTGTGTCAACACTAAAAAGAAAAATTGGAACTTCAGATATAAGAAGTATACCGGCGAAACTGAATTATTTTATAGCATTATTAACATTCTAATAGTGATAGAATACTACTTTCTGAATTCCATTTTTTTTACATGCTGTAATGAGAGTTATTAATTGTGTAGATAGTTAGTAATGTAGGTATCAAAATCGGGTAAATTAGTGTCTTCATAAATCGCTACAAACTGGCTAAACTGTAAAAATCCATAATTATAAGGATTTTGAGCCGCTTCTTCATAGTTTGATGTAAAGTACTCTTCCTTAGTTCGGCCTTTAGGGGTTGGGTCAGACAACTTCAACAGCATTTGTTTTGCGTATTTGTAACACTCAGCTAATTCACTACTATTTCCATGCTTTTTCCACCACAGCATTGCAACAGTGTTAGCAAAATATTCATTTTGATAAGATCCGGTGAGGCCCCCCTCTTTTGAATCCTGTAGGGCATGCGCTAATTCGTGCGGCAAATAGAATCCATTAAAATACAACTCAAAAACTCTTTTCCCATCCGCTTCACTGCCAGCTAAATCATACAAAAACATTTTTAATTCCGGAATTACTTGTTCCCACAGAGGCAGGTTTACGGTTTTATTATAGTAATAAATTAAACCAGGAGTAGTATTTAATACGGTCTCAACATCAAAGACTATTTGAGAATTTATCTTATGCACATCCTCTTTAAAAAGAGTAGAAATAATATTCCCATCTTTTGTAATAGATAATGAATCGGGATAAAGCCGGAACCAGTTTACTTGTGAGAAAACAGAGGTGCTAACCAAAATTAGCAGGAAAGATAGTTTAATGGTTTTCATAAAATTAAGGTTAAAAGTCTGAAAAAGATTGACAAATTAAACGTTTATATTATATTTTTCAATCTCCACCGGTCGTCCCTAATCTAAACCTATTATTCCTCATTTCATAAAATTATTTTATTGTAAGAATTTGACTACTAAAACTTTACTTCCGTTGTAGTTATTTGTAGATGGCTCAAGGTTTTACAGTCCTCCAAACTCTCTACTCAATTTCACAAATACCTCCTTTTGCTGTTTATTAAGGTCGTCAGCAGTGAAAATGGAAATACCTTCTGCCCCATTTTCTTTCGCAAGTCTTACCGCTTTTTCAAGGTCATCTGCTGCCACTAAAGCAGGGCTATATAATCCAGCAAAAATTGGGAAGTTCACATCCTGGACACCTTGCCGCGTGGCAAATCCTATCCAGTTAATATTCTGCCTATAAAAATTCTGATAGAGCATGGGATATGCGGCATCTAAATTCCAATCGTCCCAGGCCTGCCTTACCATTTGACGTGACATTTCCGGAAAGGGAAAAACTGCAGCCGTCATGCGGTGGTTATTTTCATGAGCAATGTCTACCAGTTGGTTTACTAAGGTGGTGACAGCATTCAATCTATACTGTCGCCATTCTGTACTCAGTTCAGGATGCTCAAAATCCAAAGGATCCACTCCGAAAAGATCTTTATATCCTTGGCGTGCAATGGGATGATAGCCATAGTCGTATTCCGGCATTTCACGATCCTGCACCAAATCATATTTAGGTTGCAAATCCGCTCCGAGTATCACATCAACATATCTCACATAATCGAGATGAATAGAGGCAAGTCCTTTAACCTGAGTAAGTTTTCTCACATTTTCTTTTATATATTCCCTTGCCTCAGGGTGGAATGGGCTAAGCCATTGATAATAGTCCACATAGGCTTTATACTCTAATGAATTTTGTCCTAATCTATTGACTGCATACCACTCAGGATGTTTATTGGCCACTGTATCATTTGGACGATTCAAGGTCCACATCCATGCATGAATCTTAATATCGTGTTCTTGCGCAAGTGGAATAATTTCGTTTAATATTTTAGGACTGCCACCCACTAAAGCTTCTGTAATGCCGAGTGAATCATATAGGTCAAACCGATTTTCCCATTCCTTTTGATCAAAGTCCGGTCCGGCATGTGTCCAGGTAGCAAAAGTGAATTTGTTAACTTCCTCCTTTTGGTTTTGATAGCTTTTCTCTGTTGAATTGCATGCTAAAATTGCTAATATGCAAAAGATAGTAATAAGAGTGTTCTTCATTCTCGTATTTTTAGTGTACCGCTTTGGTTAATCATAAAAGTTTGGCCGGATGTGGGATGATTAATAATGTATTCAAAACCGAAATTTGTCCTATTAAAGGTGGCTTTAAGTGAATCATTTTTAGCGTATTTTACCACAAGAGACTTTTTATGACCTACATCTTCCCCCATTAAATGTTTTATTTGGCCTGATTTTGTATTCCGGAATAAAGCGTAAGCAACTTGTTTAACAAGTACATTTTCATCTGCAGTAAATGAGTTTTGCTCAGCAATCGAGTCATTGGTAAATTGTAAATATCCCCATTTTTCAGGCTCATGCATATTAATTACCTTTTGGTTGCTCCAAACCCAATTATATTCAGGTAAAAAGGCTCCTTTCTCATTTCTTTTACGATAATACACACCGTTTTCTATTTCAAAATCCCATTCCACCCTGGAAAAGTTAATGCGCCACTGTTCTCCTTCTGTGGGCAATGTTTTAGGATCATTTTTGAGTTCAATTAAAGCTTTCATGGGAATGGCAATTTCCACTGACCACAGTGAATCTGTATCAGATGGATCATTGTGACTGCCTTCAATATGCACGGCGGCTTCCAGGTTATTTAAATTCCAATGATTATTGGCTTTCCCGCCATCGCGATAAGGCCTGTCCAGCAGCAAATCCCAAATTGTGCCCAGACTATTTATCTCTATCTCGCCATAGTTATAAGTAGTACCTGAAGGAGCAATAAATACCTCGAAATCATTGTTGTAAAAAATGATAGTGTCTCGTTGTTTTAAATAACCCCAGATGTGCGGCTCCTTCATTTCTGCATAAACATAAAGAAAATTTTTATCCCACAGCATTTTTATTCTAGTATCATATTTGGGGGATTTCACTCCTTCAATATCAATAAATGGTTCTGTAAAAGATGCGTTTTTCCAGGCATTTTCATGGGTTACACCATCTATAATAAGTGCTTCTCCGGTTTTAGGAACTACATAGTTTCTAGGCTTTACAATTTCTGAGCTTAGGTCAATAAATAAATCGTGCTCAGATTCTTCTTGCACTGTGCAGGAAATGAGGAAAGGAATTAATGAAAATAATAGTAGATGTCTCATTGGGTTCAGTGTGAAACTGATGTTACTTTAAGTTTTAAAATTAGAAAAATAAACATAATCGCTCTAAATTATATCTATTTAAATAAATTGCTTCCTGGATTAATTAAATCAGATGAGCCTCTTTGTTCTACTCTACTTTTTCTACTATAGCCCCCTGTTGATGGATCAGAATAAATATACAAATATAACCAAGCTTATTACTATGGAGGAATTTGATGCTATCAGCGAATTTACTCTCACTTATGGTGATAAGAGGACTTATTGTAATAGATTCAATGATAATCCTCACTTAGCGCTGGATGGATTTGATTTATATTTAAATCCCGCAAATACCAACAATGTTTATTGTGAAGCTGAAATTTCTGGCTTCAATGAATTGGTAATTTATGATGCAGGGAAGGAAATACAGTATTATCACATTTTCCTTATGAAATCAGTAGGTGAAAATGATGATAGAGGTTTAAATGAAAACCAGGTGTACCTTATAAATACCTACGATGTTAACCAAAGCAAGCTGCAAGAAAATCTGCTTACTTACTATCTTCCTTTTATTAAGCAGAAATGCCTAAAATAATGGACTTCACAAGAAATTGAGTAATAGGGATATTCAGAAAATTGCGTATCCCCACATTTTGAAAACCGTAAATTTTCTATCTTTGCTCTTTCAATTTTTTAAATATCCTTTCCATGTCAGAATTTCCTCCTTGTCCGCAATGCAATTCGCCCTATACTTATCCTACTGATACTTTATTAATGTGTCCGGAATGCGGACATGAGTGGAGTGCAGAGGATGTTTCAGCAGAAACTGCAGAGCAAGAAGCATTAGTGAAAGACGCCAATGGTAACATCTTGCAGGATGGAGATTCAGTTAGTATCATAAAGGACCTACCCGTAAAAGGAGCGCCCAAACCTATAAAAGCAGGTACTAAAGTCAAGAATATTAGGTTGGTAGAAGGAGATCATAATATTGACTGCAAAATTGATGGTTTTGGTTCTATGGCTTTAAAGTCGGAGTTTGTAAAGAAGGTATAAAAGAATTAAATGGTCTGTTTAGGCTACTCATGGAAAATGAAATTAAACTCAAAAACTAGACATACTGTCCTTAACACGTGTTTCTTAAACTTAAAAACTAAGTATAAAACTTTAAAAAGGAGAAATTTCACTAAATATTGAGGTTTCACTTACATTTTAAGGTATTTCAAACAAAATTTTATTCTTCATCTTTTTGCTTGATCAAAAAGATGCAAAAAATCAAGACAAAAAGATGTCAGCCAGAGGCTGACCAGCCTTTGGCTGGCTTCCACGCTACAATTCAACGCGCTCCCCGCCTTTTTGTCGACCAGCCCGCTCGGTTTTAACCAATATTATTTGGTTATCCAACAGTGCAGTATTTATCATGAGCTCCCTGTTTAAAGACGGTTATTAAAGCCTTTCATTAAACCATTGAATCAACAAAGAATCCAGTTCATCTTTTTTATCAGAGAAAGAGTGATCAGTCTTATATTTTCTGATTTCAAAATCATAGTTAATCTCTTTCAGCTTTTGTGCAATTTTATCTGCCTGATTAGGATTCACACGCTTGTCTTCTGTGGCACTTAAAATGAGTAAGCTGCTTTTTTTGCTCAGCTCATCTGCCCAATAAACGACCGATCTTTTTTTCAACTCCTCCTCTTTATTCCGTTGGTAGTCTGGTATTAGCTTTGCATAAACCCGTGTTTCCATTTGGGGTCTGTCTATAATCAGCTCCGATAAATCTGCAGGCCCATTACCCACCACCGCTGTAGTGATGAGATCTGACTTTTGCAGTGCCAAATAGGTCATCATTCCACCTCTCGACCATCCGAACATGCCAATACGGTCTGGGTCTGCTTTTTCAAGCTCCTGAATGGTTTCAGTTAAAACCAGAACGTCATTAATGTCTTTTCCGCCAAATTCATCATTCTCTCTGTAGCAACTTGCAATAACCACATAGCCTTCCTGTGCTAGTTTTGATGCTGTAAATGCTAAGGTATACAGGGTTTTTGCTTTGCTTACTTTTCCGACTTCTTTATTTCCTCCCCTATTAAAAATAACGACTGGAAATTTACCTGATCTTTTAGGCTCCACAACTATCCCATTTACTAACATGGAATCACTCTTGTAGGTAATCAGGAAGAAGTCCAGTTCCCCTAAATACTTATATTTCTCTTTTAGTTTATTCTCTTCAGATACATCTTCCCATAAAGGTGGTATCTCAGAAAGTTGAATGAGTTTTTTAGAATAAATTTTACCAGGCTCCAGGTTTTCAGCAGCTTCCAAATCAGCAGGCTTTAACTCATTATCTAAAATTGTATTTGTTAGGCTATTCCTGGCTTGGTAGAAAGTATAAAACTTATTGCCAAATTTAAATCCAATGAACAGACCGGCTAAAATTAAAATAATAACTAATACTTTGACTATTGATTTTAGTGCTTTCATAAGAATGGTTTATATGAGGACGCCCGAAGCCTGATTTTGTTACAATACAAAACATTGATTACTGAACTGATCAATTACAAAGCGTATTTTCGAAATGTTTATAGTACCTGAACGCTCAATTATACTTTTATAAAATCTATATATATAAAGGGCAGGGAGCCAACATTTACAATTTCACTGGTTAATATTTCGTAAATCTTTAACAGTTTTTGCATCAATTCCGAAATACTTGATCTGATGCACAGCTTTTTCACCTAATGGACTCTGCATCTCCATTCCAATATTTACTATCTTGGAGGCAGGCATTGAAGTTAAACGAGACATTTTGTAGTCGTTATTATCCGTTGACCAATGCATGGAATAATTATTATTTTTGCGAGCAATGGCAATCCAAATTGCAGGATTTTCTTTCAGAATTACTCCATTGGCATCATCTGATGTTTCATTCGTTACAACGGTAACAATGCTGGGGCCGGTGGCATCGGAATTTTCAAAAGCAAACTTAATCCAATGTAAACTATCTACATAAACCATTAGGGCGACTGCATTCCATTGAGCTGAGAAGTCTGGCTGAAATAAGGCTTTAGCAACAAAATCACCTTCTATCTCCTTATATAAAAAGGGTGCGGTTCCAACTACGGAACTGTCTTCCGGATTATTGAAAAAATCAGTCTCCTTATTTAAGGAAACATATAGTATGCCCTCTTCTACGCTATAGGACTCTGGTGGGTTCATCCATGTAAAATCTGAAATATAGGCATTGGTCATGTTATAGGTAATATTTTTTTCAACAGAAACTGGCGAGTCCTTAGACATTTTATCACAGCCTGAAGCCAGGCTTACGATAACTACTAAATAAAATAATACTTTCATATGAATGAAGTTTAGTTATATACTCAAAGCAATACCTCAATAGGTGTTAAAGATTCTCAGATCTTCTTTAAAATTATATCATTTAGTTAGTTAGCAACTTGTACTTTTCCCGATTCTCAAAAAGAACCCAAAGGTTGATCATCCCTAAAGTTAAAGCAATAGGCAGTCCTTCAGGAGCATTTATTATATGAGTTAACAGAATTCCAACCATTACCGGAAAAATTATGATTGCTCCTAAAGCCCTATATTTATTAGTAATAAAAAGTAGCCCTCCTGCAATTTCAACACAGCCTACTAATGGCATCAGCCATCCAATTTCCATAAATGCCTCTGTTACGCGCACCAAGTTTTCAGGCATTTCTTCCGGGATAGGCATGTAATTGAAGAATTTATTCAATCCCGCATTAATGAACAGCAACCCAAATAACAGACAAATAACAAAAAGAATTTTCTTTTTCATCTCAATTTTTTCATGATATTAGGCTTTTTTTAGATTAATAGCAATAAATATTTCCCTCTGAAATCAGTGCTTTACTATCTTTTATCATGCGATTTAGCTGCAATATTTTTCACCTGTTCTTTCTTCCAAATAATTCTGCTTTATTTAACCATTTTTTCCTGTAAATCTCTTTAGATAGCCTTATCGGACCAATATTCGTAACCTTCACGCGTTTTATGCCACAAAATTCCATCACTAATTTTTTCATGGCAAAGTTGCTGGGTTGTCGGTATATCAACTTGTAGTACCAGGCTGGCTGATCCATAGTGCTGATCAATCGGGCGGTTTTACCTTTCAATAATTTATCCCACCAAACAGAACCTTCTCTTTTTTGAAAAGCAAAACCAGGTAGAAACACTCTATCCAGAAAGCCTTTCATGATCGCAGGAACGGATCCCCACCACAAGGGGTAAATCCAGACTAAATGATCTGCCCATTTGATTTTCTGCTGCGCATCTATTAAATCAGGTTCAAGCTCTGTCCGTTTTCGATATCCGAATTGTAAGTTTGGATTGAACTCTAGATCACGAATAATAATTTCTTTAACTTCAGCTCCTGCAGATAGAGCCCCTTTTTTATAAGCTCCTGCCAAAGCAAAATTGTAGCTTTCCTGATCGGGGTGTCCATTGATGATGAGTATTTTCATGTTTACTATTTTTCATCAAAAGTAGGGCGATAGTCCGTTCCAGGAAGAGGACATTTGTCTACAAATAATAAATGTTTTTAAGAATCTGAGTTCGATCAACAGCGATGGCGGCCCCGCTAAGGCAGGGCAGGCTATGTCGCAAAATTAAGACTTACTTTTCCTAAAAGTCTTAATTTGAACGGTATCTCTCACTCAAATGCGAGGAGATTACGGGCAATTTTCATATTCCTGAAAAATATCAAAAGAAAATTTTCGAAATGAAGTTCATATGTGCTTTCAAAAGCAATTTAAATGGGGCTAGGAGAATTCCGCCCGCAACCTGCTCAAATGCCTTGGAGTGATGTTTAGGTACGAAGCCAGATGTTTCAGAGGTATGTGGCGTATGAGTTCCTTTCTCTCATCAATGAGCTTCTCATATCGGTCTTTGGCATCCAACCTTTGTAAATCCAACATTCTATTTTCCAGCTCAATATATTGTTGCTGCACTAACAATTTAAATACTTTCATCCATCCAGAATGTAAATCTGCTAATAAAAACAAGTCCTCTTTTTTTATCACTTCCAATTCCAATGCCGATACAGCTTGAATACTTTCATGGGTTGGCTTCCCTTCTAAAAGACTGGAAAGGGCAGTCATCAGATTGTTGCCAAAAGTAAGACAGTAGGTTACTTCTTCACCATTGGGCTTGGTGAAAAAGGATCTCAAGATACCTGAACGGATAAAAACCACTTCTTTGCAGGTTTCACCCTGTTGAATGATAAAGTCTCCTTTTTTAATGGTTTTGTTAACAGTAATTCCTTCCATTAATTGGAGTTCACGTTCGCTTAGGATATTAAGAGATTCAAAGTACGATATCATAAGTCAGGGATAGAATGCAGAGACAAATAAAGAATTTAATCTAGCAAAAATTATCATTTTATTCATAAATCCGGTCTTTAAATAACATTTTCAGTTCTTTAAAGGTCTGCTTGGGTTTTTTGCAAATAAAAATGGTTTGCCATAATTCTTCTTCATCGTCTGCATAAGGGTTGTAAATTGATTTTACAGCGATAATTTCATTATAAAAGGGTTCAAAAAAGTCAGATCCTTCTGCACTGCTATACCTAATGGCAATTACTGTATTAGGCATTTCTCCTTCTGGCAACCAAGTATAAAAACTACCATGTAAAGAAAATGTCTCCGGCAAATTGTACTTCTCTTGAAATAAATTAACAGCTCCTGCCTGGCCGTAATGCTTTCCCCAAATCATGGCATTATTCTTTTCTATATTGGGTAGGCTATCATATACTGATTTAAGTTCCTGTAAAGTGATGTCCCATTTCTCCTCTGAATACCTTTCCTCAAATCTGATATTGAATTCACCTCCCTCAATCCCTTCTCTATTTTCGTAAGGGTAGTCGTGTTTTAGATAACTTTCCAATGGAAAAACCGGCATACCAAAGGGAATTAAAAAAACACCAAATAATAAAATCAATCCAATCGGATAGATCAGCCATTGCCTCTTTGGTACAATTATTTTCTCCCAGAACACACCCCCAAATGGCAAAATTGTAAGTGCGATTGGGTAAAAATAGTATCCTTTCCCCTGGCTAAAAGCCAAGAAGATTGTTGACAGTAGGATAGAAAGTACTAAAGGACGAAAAGGCTTTGTAGAATGATGAAAAAAAGAGATTATTGCAGGAACAGTTACAATTAGATCTAATGGATTCAAAGCGACTAAAAGTCCACCCAAAACTTCCAATGGACTTAATTTATTTAAATGCATTTCGTACAGGCGGGCAAACATTTTCAGGACAGGAAAATCATTTACTACTTGCCAAATTATATTGGGACTTATCAAAAGAATAAAGACAATAATATTCCACCAAAATTTATGCTGTAACAATGCTCGCCTGGTTGATTCAAATAGCAGCAAAGAGACAAGCCCAAAAATAAAAAATATTGCATCATATTTAGTTAAGAATGCTAATACAGAACCTATAGTAAGCAGCCATAGATACTTGTTCTCAAGATATTTCACATACTTTGTAAGCCAGTAGAAATTAATCACCCAAAACAACTGACTAAAAACTACAGGTTGAAATAACTGCTGCGATCTTCCAAAGGCCGGGGCTATGATTATACATAATAGTACCAGAAAAACAGCCCTTTCCTTGCCCCCTAATTCAACTACTATTTTCGATACAAACAGGAGAATTAGAATTGATGCTATGTGAGAGAAAATATGGTGTACAAAAACTGATTCTGAATGAAATTGATTTTGGATAAAAGCGAATACACTGATCATTGGAGGGAACTCCATAAATCCACATGCCAAATGATTTCCTGTTTGTATATGGAGCAATTCATCTCCCTGAAAACCAGAATTACTATCTGCAATTAAATGGAGGGCTAGCTTAGCAAAGCAAAATAATAGTAATATAAGTTTAATTGTTTTACTCATTACTTTGTGCTTAATCGTTCTTCTACATGATAAACAGGATTAATTTTCCTGGGCTTTAAACCAAAAAGAGGTCGGAGTAACGCTATTCTTTTAACAATAAATTCATACAGCAGCCAGCTAATGCCAAAAGTACCTATGACTAATATTGTTGCTTTCGGCCAAAAGCCCCAATTGAGATTGTATAATTGCAGGCCAATTGCTATTGTGACAGATTGATGTAAAATATAAAATGGATAAACAGCCTCATTACAGTAGCTCAATAACTTACTGGATTTATTCAGATACGTTGCAGCATAACCAAAAAAAGCTAAGATCCACGACCAAAAATTGAAAACCATAAAACCGGCTTCTATAAAGTGGATCACTACAGAATCTTCCCAAATGAGTCTCAAGCCAATCAGTAATGTAAAACCAAGCAAACCGCTATATAAAAATGTCCTTCTGCGTTGCTGCACTACCTGCCAGAAGGTTTCCCTTACGGTCATGAGTAAGAAACCGAAGATAAACAAAGTGATAAAATTGGAGAAATTGTACCAGTCATTTAATAAATCGTGAGTAGACGGAAAGAAGGGTTCTACCAGTGATTCAATTAAGTATAATGGTAGCAGGAACAGATATAGTCCTAATGGCTTTGAAATAATTCTTCTCGTAAAGTTGATAAAGGCTGCCTCAGGGTTCCTTCTCAAATATAGCATGATAGGTGTTAGTATGATTGAAAATACCAGTAGGTAAGGTAAAAACCACAGGTGGTGCCAGCTGATATTGCCCACAGGATACACTCCTATAAATGCCAGTTGAGGCCAGAAATCAAAATATCCTCCCAGAAATTCACCGCTATAAACTCTTTCTGCATAAACCTGCACCGGAACTATAACAGCCATGCCAAATAAAAGGGGAATTAGCAGTCTTTTAACTCTTTCACCAATAAATTGCAAACCATTTCTTTTGTTGAGTGCATAATATGAGCCCATTCCTGAAATAACGAAAAGGATAGGTAAACGCCATTGATTAAGGAACCGCATGGGCCATGAGAGTTCTTCATAAATTACATTGTTTTTAATGTGCCAACCCCAGGGAACAAAAAACATTCCTACATGGTAAAAAATAAGTAGCCCGAAAACAATCACTCTGAGCCAGTCTAAATCATATCTGCGCATAGGTTCAAATTTTATATGCAGCAAATATATTCCGCCTTTATTGCCGAGAAAAGCTACTTGTTGTGAGTAACAAGCATTTGTGATGGATGACAATGCCTAGTAGCTAAAATTAGCCATCTTTTCATTAAAACTGGGTATTAAACTTCTGGAAACTGGCACTTTTTCAGGGAAACCTGATAAGGTTAATTGGTATCCACCAGCATTCCCTGTAGTTTGTGAGACATAATTTAAGTTCACTAACCAACCTCTATGCGTTTTCATGAGTTGAGGAAAGTCTGCCAATTGCATTTCTAACTCCTTAAGCGAAACCCTTTTTAATAGTTTTATTGGTCCTTTTTTAGATTGAATAAAAAACTCCGAATAGTTACTATCACTCCGCACCGCAATTAAATCTCGAAGTGAGAGCTGAAATTCATCTGATTTTACTTGCGTTTGAATGAGTTGACAATGTGTTTCATTTAAGGCATTAGTGCTGTGTTCTTTGACCTGCTGAGCTGATTTTAAGTTCTTTCGCAATAGAATACTATAATTAATAGGTATGATGAGTGCAATAATCAAGAATCCCACTAAAAATGAATTTCTGAGTTCTTCAAAAAAGTAAGCATAGCTCCAGTTGTTAGGATTATCGTAGATAATATCTCTCAACAAGAAATTTTCTATGCCAATCACTATCAATACAATTGAAATATGTAGCAATTCGTTGCCTATTGTCCAGGCTTTGTAGCTTTTTGAGAAGTAGTCCATCAGTGAAAAGTAAATGAAAGCAATGAGAGAAGGTAAAAATGCATGCAAGAAGCAGATCCAGAAGAAACTCATTTTATGCTCATTCGGATTCACTTCAAATGGCTCAAAAATGAAGTTGAAAAAGAATGAAATAAGGAAGATGAGCACAAAATATTTCCACGAATTAGACTTCGTGTAATAGAATGGATAGGGTTCTTGAAAGAACCCAATGAAAGATTTAACTGAATTAGTTTTGCCCATAATCTCCATTTAATGGGTAAATATAATACTATTCAGCTTTAGGAAGTCAGTTGAATAATAATTCATAGGTAGTGAAAATTCCTGAGTTCAGTGACTGAACCCAAGAATTACATTACTGATGGAGTGAATTGCCTTGAATACTATCTCTTTTCGCAAATTTCTTTCAATTTCTCCAGGGCTTTAGGCCATGTTTCATCAAAATATGATTTAAATTCCTTGTTGGAATCTACTTCTATTTTTAAAAGTGTGCCTTCATCTTTTGACTCATAGGTATAATTTTCCAATGCGCCTGCCCAGGGTTCTACCTCAGGACCGCTAGTAATTTCTTCTCCATTACTTACAAGACCAACATGCTCAATACTTATAAATTTGTTAGGGATATTTTCTTTTATTCTACTGACCATGCCACCCTCATTACCTTCTTCATCAGCTCCGATAAAAAGAATTTTTGCACCTTTGTCCCAACTTCCCTTATAATGTGATCCGGGATTGAAAAGGGCAGTCCACTCCCTGTAAGGCTTCTCTTCCAGCATAGTATTGTATACTAGTTGCGTACCTGCATTAATATAAATTTCATGATGGACTTTAACAAAATCGTTTAAAGATTCAGTATAATTCTTGAAATTGTCTAAAATAGCCTGCCAACCTGCTCTCTGCAACTCTTCTGAGTTTTCTGATTCCGGTTCGAAAACCTCTGTTACTTTTATGTTATCATCGTTGGCTTCAAAAGTAATTTTTACTTTTCTGCCATCTCCCAGCTTATATTCTATCAATTCATTTTCGATGACTTGATCATATTTTCCTTCGAAATCAAAAGCTACACTCCCATCTTTTGCTGCCATATGGTATTTAAAAGTACCTTCTTTTTTTAAATCATTTGTGGCAGTAGGTGTATGCCAGTCCTCCGATGCGTTGTTCCATTGAGTGATGTGCTCCGGCTGAGTCCAGCTTTTCCAAACCTGACCTAAAGCTGCTTTTACCTGAGTTGAAATGCTAATTGTTTTTGTAGTTTCCATGACTTTTTAAGTTTTGTTTTTGCGTCTAACAAATATACGGATGGAACGAATGCGAGGTGCTGTGCAAAACCGACAATTAACGGGTGGTTTGCGACAAACCTTTATAGTAGTTGACCCAGACAAATTAATTAATGTAAAACACGGTAGAAATTATTAAATTACGTTTCTTAAAATAGTTCCATGGAAAACGACAAGTTAAAATCACCAAAAATTACAAAATACAATAGTTTTGAGGTGATGAAGGCAACATCGAAAACAAAATGAAAACTGACAGATGAAGAAGCTTTGGAAAAAGCGCTAGAGTTGTTGGATTTTTTTAATTCGTTAAAAAATGCTAAACCATTGAACTAATTTATTACCAATGAATTACTACATCCTATTCTACAAAACCATTGAAGATTACGTGGAGAAAAGAGCACCTTTTCGTACGGAACATCTTAAATTGGCCAAAGAAGCCTATGAAAGAGGTGATATTGTAATGGCAGGAGCATTTGCTGAACCAGCCGATGGCGCAGCGCTCATTTTCAAAGGAGACAGTCCTACAATAGCAGAGGATTTTGCCAAAAATGATCCATACGTGAAAAACGGACTTATCAAAGAGTGGACTATTAGACCATGGACTGTGGTAGTTGGAGGAGAGTAGAAAGACTGTCTATTAAAAGGTTGCCACCCAGGAATTTGCTCAACGATGTTGTAGTTCAATACAAGCAAAGCTCAGTAATGATCCATTCATTACAATGAGTAAAGTACAAAGAACAATAAATGAAGCATAACAAAGCTGTAATATTTGATATGGATGGGGTCTTAATTGACTCAGAGAAATTTTGGGCACAAGCTGAAAGTGATGTTTTTACGTCCTTAGGTGCAAAAGTAACAGAGGAGCATACTCAACTTACGAAAGCAATGACTACTGTGGAGGTTACTAATTTTTGGTTTGAAAAGTATCCATGGAAAAATGTAGCTTTGGAGGATGTTGAGCAAATGGTTATTACACGGGTTATGGAGTTGATTGAACATGAAAACTGTGACATCCAGGGTGTAAAGCCATTTGTGGAGCAATTAAAGAGTGCGAATTATAAAATAGGATTAGCTACAAACTCACCACACAAGATAATTTCTGTAGTATTAAAGAAATTAGGTGTTTCGCACTTATTTGATGCAGCTTTATCAGCTGAATTTGAGCTAAAAGGTAAACCTGACCCTGCCGTGTATTTGAAGGCGGCTGAAATGTTAAGCGTAAATCCCGCCCGTTGCATTGCCATTGAAGACTCCTACTCAGGCATGTTGGCAGCTAAAAATGCAGGCATGGTAGTGATAGGATTTACTAATGGAAACAACGCAATTGATTTTGAAATAGCAGATTACAAAATACACCGCTTTCATACTGACGAAGCCGCTGATATAGCGCACCTCATCAAGTGAAAATAATTAGCATATTGAATCTGAATTGAAATGATCTCTCTAATTTAAGCGATTCTCCTAGTCTTTCATCCATCTTTTGCCAATAGATCAGGTTTTTGTATTTCACTCTCTCCATTTTCACTCTTGTTAGTGCTTTCACCAAAAAACGTTGCACTATTGTATATAAAATCCTAATTCCCTAAGTTAGTATCCCTCGGGCTAAAGAGAACTGCTAATTATTCTCCAAAGTGGTATGCACAAATTACCAAGGACTATAACTCTTGTAAAGCGAGAAACAAATTTAAATATGGATCGAAGAAAATTTATTAAAAAATCCGGAACCGCTGCAGCAATTGCACTTCTGCCCGGCTCATTGTTTTCTATGAATAAACCTAAATTTAAAATGGGATATCAGCTTTATTCTATTCGTGACGAAATGGATAAGGATCCCATCTCAACTCTAAAAGCACTCAAGAAAATGGGATTTGAAGACTTTGAGGTGTATGGCTTTGATGATGAAAAGGGAACATTTTATGGACTTAAATCCGTCGAGTTTAAGCACATAATGGATGACCTGGATTTATCTGTTTCAAGCGGACATTATGGGTTTTCTTCGTACCTGAACAAATCCGATGATGAATTAACAGCTTTTGTTGACCGATGTATTGTTGGTGCTAGAGAATTAAACAGCAAATACATCACATGGCCATGGATTGCTCCTGAACAACGTACTATTGATAATTTTAAACTTATGTGCTTTAAGCTTAACAGGATAGGGGAACAAATCTCAAAGGCAGGACTGGGCTTTGCTTACCACAATCATGGTTTTGAATTCGAAGAGCATGATGGAGAAAATGGTTTTGATATTATTCTTAATGAAACTGACGCTTCTCTTGTAAAACTCCAATTGGATATGTATTGGGTAATGAATGCCTCTCATTATACACCCCAGGAATTAATTAATGCACATCCGGAAAGGTATGTTATGTGGCACCTCAAGGATATGGACAGAGTTACGAAGGATTATACGGAATTGGGAAGTGGCTCCATTAACTATGAAGATTTATTACCAAAAATCAACAGGTCAGGGCTTGAATTCTACTATATAGAACAAGGCGGTAATTTTAGAAAAAACTCGATGAGAAGTGCCACTCAGAGTGCAGATTACTTTAAAAAAAATCTAAAAAATCTCTTTTGATTAAGTAATTCTTCAACTGAATGATTATATCTACAACTTCTCATTTGATTGCAACATGAAACCCCACCAATGATTTTTCTGGCAATTAGCTAAATGTACACAAATAATTAGTAGCTCTTTTATTAAACATAATAGTATATTAATGCAATTTTATTATATTGTATTTAAATATAGCATTAACAGCAATATAATGAGCTAAGACTCTTATTATATAGTATTTAATTAGATTTTTATCAAGTAATCGCAGTAATTGTTGAACTTGATTCTATAATTCTAATTTTTATAGTATGTTAAAGATCTTGACCTCATCTATAGTGTATCGTCCAGTATTAAAAATTTAACATCGCACTTTAAAATGAAACGGCAAGTTCATGAGAAGTTATAGCGAAGCATTTAAAATGCTCTAACTCTCCATTAAATAGCCAATAAAAAAACAAAATACTTCCCCTATGCAAAATCTATTAAAATATGAAACTCTTACCCAGACAATGGATGATTTACCTGTAGGAGTAGGGATTTTTCAAGTCCAGGATGCAAAAGACTTAAAGAGTATTAGATATATTTTTATGAACAAACTTTTGCTTCATGAAATGAGAAAAGAGCGGGAGGAGGTGTTTGGTAAATTTATAGTTGAAGTAGCTCCAGAAGCGTATGAGCATCAAGTTGGGTTGAATGTAATTGAAACCTACAGAGATGTAGCAGTAAACGGGGGTAGCGTAAACTTAGGAACTGTAAAGTACGAAAATGAGGAAGTAGCCGGGACATATGAGTGCTCTGTACATCATATTCAAGACAATTATGTGTATGTATTGCTAAACAATGTTACCGAATTGATGCAATCCAGAAAAGAACTCTCGGAACTTAACAAAAATCTCGAAAAGGAAATTCAGCATCGTACAGCAGAATTGGTAATTAGGAATCAGGAACTTGAACAATTTGTTTATATAGCTTCACATGATCTGCAAGAGCCATTGCGAACTGTCAATAGTTTTACAGACCTTCTTGTAAAAGAATATAAAGGTAAATTAGATGCTAATGCTGAAACCTATATCAGATTTATTTCTGAGGCTTCTTCACGTATGAGGGAACTTGTTATAGGAGTTTTGGAATATAGTAGATTAGGTCAAAAAAAACAATTAAATACAATTGATTGCAATACGCTGGTGAGCAATGTGCTGAAAGACCTTACTACGATTATTACAGAATCTCGTGCTGAATTTACCATAGAGGATTTACCTAGAATCCAGGGATATGAAACGGAATTGCGTATGCTATTTCAGAACTTGATCACCAATGCTATTAAATTTTGCAAGAAAAATACAGCTCCTCAAATTACTATTTCAGTTAGTAAAAAAAATGCATTTTGGGAGTTTTCTTTCCAGGATAAGGGAATAGGTATTGCGGATGGCTATAAGGAGAAAATATTTAACATATTTCAACGCCTTAATGCAAGAAAGGAATTTGAAGGAACAGGCATTGGCCTTGCTCACTGCCGCAAAATCGTTGAATTGCATGGCGGCAGAATCTGGGTGAAAAGCGAACTTGGTGTTGGAAGCACTTTTTATTTTACTTTACCTTATTAATTTTTAAATAAGAAAATTATAAAAAATGGAAACGAAACTGAACTGCATATTACTTATTGATGATGACGAGGCTACAAATTTCTTGCATAAAATTGTTATAGAAGAAACAGGTTGCGCTGAAAAAACTGTTGCTGTGCAAAGTGGAGAAGAAGGTTTGAATTTTCTTAATAGGAAAGAAAACGGAGAATTCCCACAACCTGATCTCATCTTGCTTGACATTAACATGCCGGGCATGAACGGCTGGGAGTTTATGGAAGAGTACAAAAAACTAGACGTTGCTCAAAAGGGCAAGTTTATACTGGTAATGCTTACCTCCTCGCCAAATCCAGATGATAGACTAAAAGCTGAAAGTATTGATCTGATTGATGATTTTAAATGCAAGCCTTTAACGGAAGAAATGATCACGGAAATACTGAAAAATAACTCGTTTCATTAAAACATAGAGAGTTACTTTCAATCTTTTTGGCATCTAGTTTCATTGTAAGTGCCTGGGTAAAACAAAGAATGTTGCAATACATGAAGTAAAGCTGTTATGATTACATACTCACCTTTAATCCTAAATTCGATTTTAAAACTGACGTAATATTATATTATGACAGTATCTCGGTACAAATCGATAGGGTTTACATTTTTCAATAGAACAAAATTATTCGTGATCTCATTAATATTTAGCACGGGATATACCGCTTGATCGGCACAGGCAGAACAGATGAAGACTTTTGGGAAGTAAGTCTTAATTTACAACATAGCCTTCCCCACCTTATCGTGGACGCCATCTTTATAAGTCGATCTCAGATTGTAAGAATTCATTCAATCACATTTTGGCATTAACTACACGGAAGCCAATTAATTCTTAAAAGACAATCTGCTTCTTTAAATATACAGAATATAGTAAATCAATATAGAAGTTTTAAGATTGAAAAATTAGAAACTATTATATAACTGAGCAAAAAGATGCCAGTTGAATAAACCAAAATAGATAATGTGGGTTTAATACATGAATTATGACTTGATCGTTAATACAGAATATACTATTTTCATATTTTTATTTTTATTAATTATTAATGACTGCAATTAAGATAATTTTTTCAGTTTACTGCTCAAATATTGATGAGTAGAATTAAACCGAGCGTGTAATTATAGTAATGGTGTTATTATTTTTTAAACTATGCTAAAAGTACTAAACCCAAATGCAACTTCTTGCTTCATAGTACCTTTTAATACTACTTCTTCGTTTGCTAAATTTATTTAGGTGATGTCGATATATTTTCCATTATGCAAAAACAGAAGAGTTGATGTTTTCACAGAATTTTATGAGAATCGCTAATTGAATGTCAAAAAATAAGAAAAATGAGGATGGCAAAGCCTCAGAAGAGTTATACATAATAGGTGTGGGAACTTCTGCAGGTGGATTGGATGCACTCGCAAAGCTTCTAGGAAGTTTTGAGGGGCGTTTCGATAATTTGGCCGTGGTGGTTGTGCAACACCTCAGCCCTAATTTTAAAAGCGAATTAGCAGCTATACTTGCCAGAACATGCAAGTGGCCGGTATTAACTGCGGAGAACGGAATGAAAATCCTACCTCATCAAATCTACATAAACCCTCAAAATAAGAGAATCCTGATTTCAGAGGGACACGAAATAAAACTAACAGAATTATCAACTGACTATACATATTCACCTTCAATTAACGAGTTTTTCGGTTCCCTGGCAGAAAATGAAAAGCTTCATGCTATAGGAGTCGTGCTTTCCGGATCCGGCGGAGATGGATCAAAAGGAATTGAGGATATTAAAAGACAGGGCGGTTTTACTATTGCACAAACACCTGCATCGGCACAGTACAAGGACATGCCGCAGGCAGCAATTGAAACAGGTATGATTGATCTGGTGCTACATCCTGCTAAAATTTTTGAAGAAATTTCTTACTACATTAAAAACCATCGCCTGATACGAGAAACACATGTGACCAAAAAAGGGGTTGACGTTATTTTTGAATTATTGTCCAAGCGCACGGGAATAGATTTTTCCCAATATAAACCGAATACCATCATGAGGCGGATGGAGAAAAGAATAGAGATACTGGACGTAAAAAACATTGCTGAATACTATCAATTTATTCAGAAGATGCCCACAGAATTAGACATCTTATTTAACACAGTTTTAATTGGTGTAACAGAGTTTTATAGAGATGAATCCGCTTTTGAAGGTCTTAAAAAGCAACTCACTACAGAATTAAAGAATAAGCATTACAGTGATAGTATTAGAATTTGGTGTGTGGGTTGCGCAACAGGACAAGAACCCTATTCAATTGCAATATTGATAAATGAAATATTAGGCGATACTATCTCAAATTACCAGTTGCAAATTTTTGCTTCGGATGTAGATGAAAGAGCCTTAAATTTTGCACGAAAAGGGGTGTATAGTCATAAAGATGTTCAAAAGCTTTCTGCGGATATCTTGCAGAAATATTTTGAAAAAACAGTAGAAGGCTATGAAATAAAAAAGGCTATAAAGCAGTATATCCTTTTTTCACGCCATGATATCACAAATGACCCACCTTTTGTAAAAATAGACCTCATTGTTTGCAGAAATCTACTTATATACTTCAATAACTACCTCCAAAAAGAAGTATTACGTGTTTTTAATTACGCTTTAAAGCCTGAAAGTTTACTATTTTTAGGAAAATCTGAAAGTGTCAGTGTTGTTCCTGAATTATTTGAAAAAACTGATTACGACAAATTATTTAGAAAAGTTCATCAGGCTTCCCCATTGAATCTTCGTTTTTCCAAAAGTAAGCTCAGTTTAGGTCATGAAAACCATAAAAAGCCTAATTCCAAACACGTATCAATTGTTGAGCTGGTAAAAGATACCATGTACTATGCCAATAATGATCCTTTCGTGGTCATTAATAATCACGGAATTATTAAAGAAGCTCAGGGGAGTTTGCGCTTATATATGGATATTGGCAAAAGCGGAGCATCCAATAATTTATTACAAGCCGCTAATAAGGAATTTACAGTAGAAATTCGTTCACTTTTACACCAGGCAAGTAAATCAGGAGAAAGCCACTCCAGCAGGGTAATAAAATATAATCTTTTCGATACTGACAGGTTTGTAAAATTGCGAATTACGCCAGTTGTTTATCCTTTCGCCAGCAATCAATTATACCTTTTAATCTTTGAAAACATTGAGCCAGACGCCGGGTTTATGCAGTTTTCTAAAGAGCTAAGTCAAAAGAATTTTGAGGATTATCGCATTAAGGAATTAGAGGAAGAAGTTAAGATGTTGCAGGAGCATTTGCAGACCTTTACAGAGGAATTGGAAAACACTAATGAAGAAATGCAGGCCATCAATGAGGAACTGCAATCTGCCAATGAAGAGCTGAAGTCCACTAATGAAGAGTTGGAAACCAGTAATGAAGAATTGCAATCTGCCAACGAGGAATTAAATACCTCCATTCAGGAGCTAAGATTCTCCAACAATTCTTTAATTGAGAAAGAGGAGGAATTAAAGAATGAAAGACTCATCAGCGATCAGAATGCTCTTTTATATAAAACAGTATCAGAAAATCTCCCTAATGGCACTGTAGGAATTTTAAATGACAAACACGAAATAGAGTATATTGCAGGGAAGGGACTTCAACTGCAAAATATTAAGTTGCAGGATGTTTTAGGAAGAAACCTTCCGGAACTCAACTCTTCTGAAACTGAGCAAAAGAAATTGAGGAATGTCTTCAATGAGACTTTAGATGGCAAATCTGGTGCTATTCAATTTTCATTTAAAGAGCGAACTTATTCATTGAAAACCGTTCCTCTTGCGTTTGAGAATAGCCCACGGCCTGGAATAATGTTTCTAACACAAGACATTACCGAAAAACTACAAAGTGAATTACTGATCCGCCAGAATGATGAGAAGTTCCGAACTCTAGCTGAAAATATTCCCACTTTGTGCTGGATGGCAAATGCTGATGGCTGGATTTATTGGTACAACGCCAGATGGTATGAATATACTGGCACAACACCCCAGGAAATGGAGGGTTGGGGCTGGCAAAATGTTCATGACCCTTCTATTTTGCCCCAGGTAATGAAAAAATGGGAAGAATCTATCAAAGATGGAAAATTCTTCGAGATGACATTCCCGTTAAAGGGTTATGATGGAAAGTTCAGACCATTTCTGACACGAATATTTCCTGTAAAAGATAAGGATGGAAAAGTACTGCAATGGTTGGGTACTAATACAGATATTTCAGAACAGCAGTCAGAATCTGAGAAGCTTGAGAACCTGGTGATTTCCAGAACAAAGGAACTCATTGAATTAAATGAGAAATTAGAAGTAAGGAATGATGAATTAATTGAAAGCAGGGAATTTTTACAACTCGTTATAGATTCTTCGGTTGAATACATATCAGTTTTGGATAGAGATCTTAGGTATGTGATGGTTAACAAAGCTTTAAGAAAAGTGCTGGGCAATGAATATGAAAGCATAATTGGCAAATCTATCATAGAACTCTATCCAGAAATTGAAAATACCGAGCGTCATAAAGCATTACTTAAAGCGCTTTCGGGTAAAATGAGTCATATTGACAAGCACCTGAGTTACTATGGTTCGGCGGTATATGTCGACAGCTATTTTATTCCTTTTGGAAATAAGAAGAATCCTGAAGGCATTATAATCATGTCAAGGGATGTGACGCATATAAACAAGGTAGAGATCGAGCTGGAAAGAAAGAATGTAGAACTTCATCGCTCAAATGTGAACCTTGAGCAATTTGCCTTTGTTGCTAGTCATGATTTAAAAGAGCCTGTAAGAAAAATCCGAACTTTTGCTTCTATTATTATGAATGAAGATAGCTCAATAGAGCCTGAGAAAAGGACGAAATACATAGAAAAGATTCACAGTTCTGCCGGGCGCATGTTAGATATGGTAGATGGACTACTTACTTACTCATCGCTAGACAAAGTAACTGGCAAAATGCAGGAAGTTAACTTACAAGATATTGTGCATGATATAGTGAACGATCTGGAACTCTTAATAAATGAAAAAGAAGGACAAGTAATATTTGACACTTTGCCCAAGGTAGATGGTATTGCAGACATGATTTATCAACTCTTCCTTAATTTAATTAAGAATTCATTAAAATTTTCTCAGGAGGACATACCACCAATAGTGAAGGTTAAGTCACGAGTCTTTGAAGAAGAGGGACAGAATTTTATAGAAGTGATTATTAATGATAATGGAATTGGATTCGATCAGGAAGATGCTGATAAAATATTCGGAAGATTTGTTAGACTTCATTCCAAGTCCAATTATGAAGGCTCCGGTCTGGGTTTATCAATTTGTGAACGGATTGTGGATTATCATTGCGGAACAATTTCAGTTAAAAGCAGTCTAAACAAGGGTTCAGAATTTTCAGTTATAATACCGGAAAAGCAAAAAAACAGAATAAATCTTGATTGCTAAAAAATTTGGGTGAAGATTTAACCCTAAATTTCTTTAAATATATAGAGTACAGGAGATAATAAATGAAGAAAATTATATTATTGGCAGATGATGACTTTGATGATGCCGAAATATTTAGTGAGGCATTACAAAAAGTTAAAGAACCGATTGAATTTTTGCATTTTGAAACAGGTCAGGCAGCATTTGATTTTTTAATTTCTGCTGAAGCTGAAAAGCTTCCGCACTATATCTTTCTGGATATAAATATGCCAGTTTTAAATGGTTGGCAAACGCTGTCAAAAATAAAGAAACATGATGATCTTAATGCCATTCCAGTGATAATGTACACCACATCTTCCAGCAGCAACGAAAAGAATGTAGCTATTGATCTGGGAGCACAGGCTTTCATTACGAAACCCACCGACATTGGAGATCTCGTAAAAAGGCTTAGGGATGTGATAAAAGAATAAATCAGGGAAAATAGCAAAAGTTGAAAGTGGTGACTGCATTTCTGCAGATTGGAATATGCTGCTATAGGTGAAGATGTATATATTTACATAATAAAATTACTAAATCTTGACAGAAGTAAACGTTCCTTTCTAGATAGAGGAGTATTCGTCCTAAAATTATTTGTTATTTTTCCATCACAAAAATCCTTACCTGCGTATAGTAAAAAACGTAAATGCTTAAAAAATACGATTTGAGGAAAGAAAAAGTGCACCATCAGAGTAACTTGGCATTTAGTAAAAGGGGTTCTATTTATATTTTAAAAATTCAAATACCCACGTTAGAAGTTGTGTAGGTACTAACTTCGATCTGAAAATTAGTTGGAATGGAGACATATATTTGGGTATTTATTATTCTTGGATTTCTCGGTTTAATTCTGCCCTGGCTTAAGAGCCTTGAAAAAATTCAATTGCTAAATGTGCCAATTATAACAATATTACTAGGCATGTGTGTTTACTTATTACCTATCGACTTGCCAGACCCTGATCCAATCAAGTATGAGAAAGAGATTCTAAAACTTACTGAGCTTGCTGTCATCATCAGCCTTATGGGAGCAGGATTAAAGCTTAATCGCCATTTTTCCTTAAAAACATACAGAGTTCCATTGCTATTAGTGGGCGTTACCATGGTAGGGTGTATTGCCGCCACTGCCTTATTGGGTTGGTGGTTTGGGCTTGTGCCTGCCTCTGCACTTCTTCTTGGAGCAGTATTCGCTCCCACTGACCCTGTTCTTGCCAGCGATGTACAGGTGAAGATAGAAGAGGGCGCAGACGAAGAGCATCCGGTTCAGTTTAATCTTACTGCAGAGGCAGGTCTTAATGATGGAATGGCTTTCCCCTTTACCTGGTTGGCTATTTGGATAGCTTTGTCTGGTATCAGTTTTGAAAATTGGCTAACTACATGGATACTAAAAGATTTACTGTACCGTATTGCAGGAGGCTTATTAATTGGATATGTACTAGGAAGGAGTATTGCCTGGTGCTTTCTTGTTCTACCTGAAAAACTCAGCTTTAAGCCCCAAAGACTAGGTTTTTTGGCCATTGCCATCACCTTACTCATCTATGGTATAACTGAAGCGTTTCATGCCTACGGGTTTATTGCCGTTTTTGTAGGAGCTATAACCATCCGCCATTATGAGCGAAAACATAAGTTCCATAAAGAAATGCATGATGTAGTAGAGCAGGTGGAGCAATTCTTAATAACAATACTTCTATTACCATTAGGGGGCTATATACTGCACAATTGGTTTAATGCTTTGTCGTTTCCAATGCTTTCCCTTTGCTTAATCTTCCTCTTCATTATCCGTCCGCTATTTGGAATACTCCCCACCTTAAGAACAAAAATGCCATGGAAACATAGATGGGCAGTTGCTTTTTTGGGGGTTAAAGGAGTAGGTTCATTTTTCTACCTGGCATTTGCATTGCATGAAGCTGAGTTTGCCCAGAAGGAGCTTCTTTGGGGAACTGTTGCCTTTCTGGTGCTCATATCTGCGGTGCTTCATCGCATTGTAGGATTTTATATCAAAAGACATATACTTTAAAAGATTACGTAAAAGCTGAATAACCCTCTCTACCATGGTTTACTATCTATATGATTGTTAGCTAAATAGGTTCATAAGAAGAGTAATATAATTATGAGCACAAATCTTTAAAGCTATTCACGTAAATTACCACTTTAATTAATTGATTATTAAATAGAACTTGATACAACTAATATATGATCTCGAGCAAATTTGATGCAGTATTTACACTAGCAAAATAGTTGAAGCCTTAAACTCTGAATAGTTTCAATATATTTTTCTAGATATCAGACTTAAACGTGTGAAGACAGTATTTTTATAAATATAAGTTTATCAGAATTTTACTTATCTTTTCTCTAAAATATGTCTAATAATCTCAATCTCATATGTCATTGTTCTGAATTTAAAATAAAGGAATTATGAAAAAGTTTTTATTACTACTGCACGAAGATGCCGAGCAAATGAGCAAGCTGTCGCCCAAGGACATGAAAAAACTAGTGCAGGCGCACCTGGAGTGGGCCACTAAATTACGACAATTCGGCCATATGTTGGCTGGAGTGGGCTACAAGTCCACTTCCATTACTTTCTAAATACCAGGATATTAGAAATATAATAAATGATTTGCAATTTTTAATTCCTACTTAATTGGTAGGATAATAAAGATTGATATATTTGTATTTAATTCCTACTGGTTAAGTAGGGTTTAAAGTCATTTATGTAATATGAAAAGAAAAATATTTTTTATAATTCTTATTCTATTAGTAGGAATAAAGATTATGGCTCAATCCGATATATCGGGTAAAGTGATGGACGCCAAAACAACAGAACCACTTATTGGAGCAACCATTATATTGAAAGGGACAACAAAAGGAACTACAACAGATATTAATGGGGAGTTTATTATTGACTTCCTAACTGAATTACCAGCGAATATTTTATTGAGCTATATTGGTTATGAATCTCAGGAAATCACTTTAAGCAATAATCAACATAGGGTAATTTACTTAGTGCCATTGTCCACTTCTATGAATGAAGTAACCGTAACTGCCAGAAGAAGAAGTGAGGAATTACAGAAAATACCGATTCCTATTTCAGTAATTGGTTCTAAAGAGTTGGATAACTCCGTGTCTTTCAACGTGAACAGAGTAAAAGAATTGGTGCCATTTGTGCAACTTTATTCTTCCAACCCCAGAAATACAACCTTAAATATTCGCGGTATTGGTTCTACGTTTGGTTTAACCAACGATGGAATAGATCCCGGAGTCGGATTTTATGTAGACGGTGTGTATTATGCGCGGCCTGCAGCTACCACATTAGATTTTATAGATGTGCAACAAATTGAAGTGTTGAGAGGCCCACAAGGTACTCTCTTTGGAAAGAACACTACAGCAGGCACCTTTAACATCACCAGCCGAAAGCCAACCTTTATCACGAACGGCATATTTGAACAGTCTTTTGGTAATTATGGATTTATACAAACCAAAGGATCCATTTCAGGTCCCTTGGTAAAGGATAAGCTGGCTGCCAGATTGTCCTTTACAGGAACAACTCGGGAAGGTACCATATATAATGAAGCTACTGACAAGTATACTAATACGCTTAATAATCAAGGCGTAAGAGGTCAGCTACTTTTCATTCCTACTAGCTCTGCAACTTTTACATTGGCTGGTGATTTTAGTCGCCAACGGCCAGATGGCTATGCGCAGGTATATGCCGGCACTGCTCCAACTCAAAGAGAAGATTTCAGACAGTTCGAAAACATCATTGCAGATCTTGGTTACGAATTACCAAGTAGAAATGCTTTCGACAGGGTAATTGATACGAACACTCCCTGGAAATCTGATCAGGATATGGGTGGACTTTCATTAAATAGTGAATGGCAAATTAACAATGGCACAATCACCTCCACATCTGCCTGGAGAACATGGAAATGGGATCCATCTAGTGACAGAGATTTTACAGGTCTTGATGCCATCAATAAATCTGAAGCGCCTTCCATTCATCATCAACTGTCTCAGGAAGTAAGATATGCAGGAGAAATTAGTAAGAAAATAGAGGGAACTGTAGGTGTCTTCGTGTTTTATCAAAGGTTAGATCCAGATGGCTCGCACACGTTGGAGGCTGGCAAAGACCAATGGCGATTTGTACAAAACAATCAAGATCCTTTATGGGAAACTCCTGGGCTGCTCGAAGGCTTGAAACAAGAAACCAGCCCTGCTTACCGAAACTTGAGTGCTGCCCTATTTGGTCAATTAGATTGGAAAATTACAGAGACCTTTGTCATAAATCCGGGAGTCCGGTTAAATTATGATCAAAAAGCAGTAGATTTTCAGCAAACAGTATCAGGAGGTCTACAGACTGACAACCCTGAACTGATTGCTTTACAAAACAGGGTTTTTTCGCCCCTTGCGTTTCAGGCTAACACAGATGACTGGAATTTTTCCGGACAACTAGGCGCGAGATATACCTTTAACACACATTTAATGATTTTCTCTAACTATTCTTACGGTTTTAAACCTGTAGGATTAAACCTAGGGGGTATTCCTACAGAGAACGGATCACTAGTTTTGAGCCTTGCTGTCATAAAACCAGAAAGGGTGAGCCATATTGAATTCGGTATAAAATCAGAACCCATCAAAAATGGCATGCTGAATTTAACCCTTTTCCGTACCGATATTTTTGATTATCAAACCACCGTGCGTTCCGCTGAAATTGGTGTAATACGAGGATATTTAGCCAATGCAGAGCAGGTAAGAACCACCGGAGGAGAATTAGAAGGTGCTTATTCTTTGCCCAGCAATTTAAGATTTAATGCTGCCGTAAGCTACACTGATGGCAAATATATTCAATTCACCAATGCCCCTGTACCCTTAGAGGAGACTGGAAGCGGAGGAAATGAGCTGAAAGATATTTCAGGTGGAGAACTACCCGGAATTTCAAAATGGTCTTTTTCAACAGGAATCGAACTTTTCACTAAAGGAAAATTAATTGGGCAGGAAGGCGAATATTTTATTGGCTCTGATGTTTTTTATCGCTCCTCCTTTTCATCAAATCCCACACCTTCCAGGTACTTGAATATTGACGGCTACTCATTAATCAATGCACGTTTGGGATTTAAAACTCAATATGGAATAACTTTGATATTGTGGAGTAGAAACCTCGCAAATATGGACTATTTTGAGCAATTACTACCAGCAGGTGGAAATACCGGTCATTATGCGGCAGTAGTTGGTGATCCTCGTACTTACGGAATTACCTTACGATATAATTTCATTTAATTACCTTATAACAGTTAACTCAAAAAGCTGCTTAATCTAGTGAAAACGCATATTAACATATTCTTCGAAATTTTTACATAAATTTTATGTATCTTTTTTCTGGAATATGTCTAAAAAAGCCAATGACAATTGTCTTTGCTGTGAATCTAAAAAATAAATGATGAAAAAGTTTTTATTATTACTGCATGAAGATGCTGAGCAAATGAGCAAGCTGTCGCCTAAGGACATGGAAAAATTAGTTCAGGCACACCTGGAATGGGCCACTAAATTAGGAGAATCCGGACAGATGTTGGCGGGAGATGGACTCCAAGAAACAGGAATCCAGATTTCCGGAAAAGATTGCGTTATTAAGGATGGCCCTTATATGGAGTCGAAAGAAATGATTGGTGGCTACTACTTGTTGCAGGCCAAAGACTTAGAGGATGTTATGGCAATTGCTAAAGAATGCCCTTGCCATTTATGGGGAGGCACTACGGAAATCAGGCCCATTGCCACTTATGAAGAATGAGGATGCAGTTGAGCTAAGCTACAGAATGTATTATGGGAAGCTTTTTGCTTCCCTTATTAAAAATTTTGGTGCCAAACATGTCACAGCGATTGAAGATTCCATTCAGAATGCATTTTACAAGTCATTGAAAAGCTGGCAACCTGATCGTTTACCTGAAAATAAAGAGAACTGGCTCTATATTGTGGCACGTAACGATGTACTGAACCAAATTAAAAGGGAAAGCAAACAAGCAAATTACCCTTTACATGTAGAAGAACAGGAGAATGAGGTGCCACAGGAAGATTTTAGGTTACAAACTATTCTTTATTTAGCGCATTTTGCCGACATTTCCCCACAGGCGAAAACCCTTTTTATCTTAAAGAATATTTTTGGCCTGCAGGTAAAGGAAATCAGTCAAACCACCCTTTTATCTGAAGAGGCTGTTTATAAAAGTATTCACCGTGCTAAAAGAAGTTTCCAGCAGGGCTGGGAAAACAACGGCCTCCAAAATATTTTTCAAAAGGCAAGTGATAATGAGCTGATCCTTATTGAAGAAATTCTCTATGCTGTGTTTAATATAGGCTTTGATTCTTTTAATGAAAAGTCCCAATCTATTACAAATGATGATGTATGTCTGGAAGCATTAGGGCTGGCGAAACTGCTGATGAAAAAGTTTGAACGGAAGTCCACCAGTAATTTAATAGCTCTTTTTTGTTTTCATCTTGCAAGGATGCCGTCTAAATTAAATGACGGTCAGCTGGTTTCCTTTTATCAACAAGATAGAAGCAACTGGAATACCGAATTAATTGACTTAGCTTTTCACCATCTGCAACAGCCGGAACAACTGAATAAGTATTACCTGGAAGCAGTGATAGCGAGTAAATATATGCTTAGTTCTACATACAATCAGTCACATTGGAATGATGTGATTTCCCTTTATCAACTTTTGATAACACTCACAGATTCGCCTATTGCTAAACTCAATCTTTGTTATTGCTATTATAAAGCTAACAGAGTAGAAGAAGCATTCGATTTACTGGAAGTAGTTGAAAAAGAACTGCCCTCGCAACATGTTTATTTTTCTTTAGTGAAAGCTCAAATTATTAAAGAAGATGATGAAGAGGCTGCAGATTCATTAATTTCGCAAGTAATTGATAGCGTTGGACAAACTGTAAGAAAGGACTACTTGAGGAATATTCTAAGGAGTACTTCTGAATACTGACATTATGGTTTCATCCCTCGGTTAATCACAAAAGGTCTCTGTATGGTTTATTAGAAAACTACCCATGCCGATTTTGTTTTAAATAAAAGGCTCTACTGCCATTTTAGTGGAGAATTATAAGTGGATAGCTAAAGATAGATAGTGTATCAAGAATTCTCTGTCCGTTCTTGCTTCTTTCACTGATACAATGAAAAATTCTTTCTCTTCTTTTTGCTTAATCAAAAAGAAGCAAAAAATCAAGGCTGTATTCATTTCTTAACAGTATTTTGGATTTTATAATTGGGAAACAAAAAAACTCCCTCTTTGCAAAAGACATTTAAGGCTCTCTGACAATCAGCCAAGGGCTGACCAGCCTCTGGCTGGAATCCCTAAAATGAATAAGGCCGATCCTTCTAATGAAAATCCGAATTTCCATTAAATTAATGGTAGTACGAAATAAAAAGGGAGGCCGTCTTACAGATCAGCCTCCCTTTATTTTTATCTATTTAAATATATTATTGCTTAACTAACCTTAAGTTGGCCATTGCGTCCTTAGTTTCGATACGTACAATATACACACCAGATTCCAGTTCGCTCACTTCAATTGAATGACCATCTATAAAATTAGGGATATTTTTAACGATAGCACCTGAAACATTTATAATGTATACTTCTGCTTTTTCAATACCTGTGCTCAAAATAAATTGGCTCTGAGCCGGGTTAGGATAAAGTATTACGTTCGGTATCTGATTTTTATTATTAGCCGTAATCTCTGTGATTGTTAATACTCCATCCACATAAGCAAACGTATAATTATCAGATTCGCCACCTGACACAACAATTGCATACTCTCCTACATTACTGGCTGCAGTAGCTGTGGTAGTTGCAATTGGGGCAGACAACAAATCGCTTGCATCATCACCATTGACGAATCCAGCATATGAAACCTGAAGTCCTTCAATTACATTACCAACCGTGAAAGTAGCATCTAAAGCGGAGGCAGTTAATTCTGCTTTCGTCACTTCAAAACTCTGTTCTACCTTTACAGCTGCATTGAACACCTCATTCCCTGGCTGAGAAGCGGTAATAGTTACTACACCTGCTCCTACTATGGTTACTAAGTCACCCTCAATGGTCGCTACTGTTGCATCAGAGCTTTCGAAAATAGCATCCAATTCGGAAGTAGTTGTTGCTACCAAATTGAAACTTGCATCACCATAGGTAACATTTTCTAAGCTGTTAAAAGTAAGTGTCTGATCGATTTTATTGACAAAAACTTCAAAAGTATTTATGCCTATTCCTCCGAAACCATCATTAGCGGTGAGGGTAACAGTCACTGTACCAGGGCCTTCTTCAGTAATAACAAGACTATCATCTACAATGGCCACTGAAACTACTCCTGACTCACTTACTGAAGCCGAATAGCTCAGTTCGTCTGATACATCAGCATCCACAAAGACATCACTAATATTAACACTTGCAGAGCTAAAAGCATTTTCGTACGATTGATCAGAAATCGGATTTATAGCATTAGGAACAGCATTCACTCTAAATGTGAAATTAGCAAAAACTGCATTTACACCATCTGTAGCACGGATTGATACTTGAGAAGTACCGATTCCTGCCTCTATTATATTTAATTCATTACCTGTTAATGCTAATGAAACTACGTCCTCTCTACTTGATGCAGGAGAATAAGTTAGGACATCATTATCTGCATCCAGAAAAATCTCAGTAATATCGATAGTTGAAGTGCCAAATCCTTCATTGATAATTACATCCTCTATTATATTCTCAACTCTCACGTTTCCTACCGAAACAGTTACAGGAATCAAAATTTCGGGAGCATCAGGATCATTGCTCTGCACCACTAGTTCAAATTTGGAAACACCAGCTGGATAATCATCAGCTAATACTGTGTAATCTACCGTAGCGGTTGAGCCAGCAGCTGTTGAACCACTAGAAACAGAAAGTTGCGAGGAAGGTGTTATATTCCAATCTAAATTAATCCCTTGCGTATTTTCAATAGAAATTGTTTCAGTTCCGGATTCACCTGGAAATAATTTAAATGACATTGATTCAGGAGTAATTACTGAATTGGGAGCTGTTAAACCAGTTCCATCTACAATAATATCAACTGACTCATTAGCAGGATCATTTGTTGTTAAGGTAATTGTACCTTGAGTTGAACCGTCCGCTATTGGTGTATATGTTACCGTTACTACACCTTCTTCACCAGCCGCCAAGGTCAAATTTGCTGGCTCTATGGTAAATTGCGTTTCATTAGAGGTAATATTACTAATTTCTAAAGAAACAGCTCCATTATTGACAACATTGATTTGCTCAGGAGAATCATATCCCTGAAATACATTTCCAAAATTAATGTTACTACTAGAAATCACTAGTTTAGGTGTACTTGTGAAGGTAATAGGAATAGTCACTGATGGCGTATTTAGATCGTTGCTTATCACCATCAATTCGGTACCAGCAACACCACTTGGTACAGTAGCAGGATCAATTGTTAAGGCAATACTTTCAGAAGCACCACTAGCAGTTGCACCATTATCAGAAGAAAGAGTAATATATTCCGGTAACCCAGCAATTGCATTCAAGAAAGTAGTCATTACAGTTCTTAAACCTTCATTACTCATTGCACTTTGATCAGCATTAGCAAACAGCAAATAGTATAATCGATCTGTTTCAGATAGGCCCATCACTCTATGATAGTCATCCTGTGCGGTTAGGTCATACTCATGGCTGGCTCCAACGTTCTTTTCAAGAATAACTAAGTGATGAATGGAAGGATCTCCTCCTTGTGCTACAATTTTCACAAAGCCCTGATACTCTTTGCCATTGTGTACAACTTCTAAAATCGGCCCTGTTACACTCCCAGACCCGTCTGCACCAATATTGCCATCAATTGTGAAATCTGTAACTTCATTTAAATCTGCGGCCAAAATAAATAAACCATCCAAATGTCTTGTAAAATAGCTGGTTTCTTCACCAAATAAACCCGTTCCATCTGCTACAATATTGTCTGAATAATCAATAGAACCTCCACTGATATTAGTATACAGCTGATTACCAGTATCATAAATATCATCTCCACCGTCATTAATGCTTCCTATGCCCCCATCATAATTAAATGAATATCGACCAGGTAGTTGGTTTAAAATTAACTCAAAATTTTCATTAAGAGCAGTTAATGCATTTGGTATACTTGCTTTTGCTTCTCCAATAATGGTCCAATTTAGATCCGAACCACCAGTATTTTCAATATTAATACTTTCGTTGTAAACATCTCCATCTAAATCTACAATCAATTCACTATGAGTTACAGATACAGCTGGAGGAACAACCCCTGTACCCATTAAATCAACTGAAACATTACTATTTATAGGATCGTCACTTACAACTGTTAATACTCCTGCAACAGGTCCACTGATTGTAGGTGTATAGGTTACTTCAAAAAGGCCAGACTGACCAGCAGCTATTGAGCCAGTAGTAGGAGTGATAGTAAATACTGAATTATCAATTGAAAGCTCAGTAATATTTAAAATTTCCGAGCCATTGTTAACAATTTCCACATCTCTTGATACCGAAGCACCTATGAAAGCACCTCCAAAATCAAAACTGGTTACAGGAATTCCAATTTCAGCTGTACCGTTAATGGTTATATTAATTGGAATGATAATTTCTGATTGTAAAGGGTCATCAGATGTTAAAACTAAATGTGCTTGATAAGTTCCTCCAAAACGATTAGCTTCAAAATTTAATGTTATATCAGTACTTGTGCTGGTTAGTATTGAACCATTATATTCAGACAAAGTAACCCATCCTGGAGATTCTGTTCGAGTGTATGAAAATCTTCCACCATTGCCATTTTCTGTCCAATCTAAAAGTTGCACATCAAAATATCTGTTATCTCCTAAAGTTTTCATGGAATAAGTATTACCGATCATGCAGGGTGGGCATCCTCCATGGGCATTTCTCCATGTGGAGTAAACTGCTGAAGTGGCGAGAGCATCTTGAGTACTTTGGCTAACCCAGCCTGTACCAGCAGGCGAGCTATTGATGTAACTACCTTCCTGTGCAATATTATAAAGTCCTCTAGTAGCTCCTCTCGTTAACCATACATTATCTGTAATTCTATCCTGATTACTCTCATCATTTACTGAAGCAAAGTCTTGCTTTGTAAAAGAGGTGGTAGAATTTGGCACTACTAATTTAGCAGACCAATTAAGAACTGCATTGCCAGTATTAGAAATAGTCAATGTCTGTGTACTAGTGACTCCAAAATCTAAATTTTCCTCAAAAGAGGTACCATTGACAGCAATTACTGGTGGTACAATACCAGTACCAGCTAATGTTACTTGAGTAGGGCTACCCGCATCATTACTGGTAATAGTCAATGCTCCGGAATAGATTTCCTCAGCCTCTGGAGAGAAGCTAACTATAATGTTACCGCTTGAATAGCCAGCTACCGTTAAATTGGTAACGGAAGCTGTGAAAACACTGCTGTTAGATTCAATATTAGAAATCGCTAAGTCGGCAGCTCCATTATTGACGATTGTAATAACTTCAGATCTACTTCCACCAATAAATTCATTGTCAAAATCAACGGTTCCAACTACATCTAAAACGCTTGTCCCACCTGTTACAGTTATTTCAATAGGAATTATAACATCAGGATTGCTGGTCGCATTGCTACTGAAGACAATATTAGCAGAATAAGTACCAACTGCTAAAGTAGAAGCGTCAACTGTTAATACAACATCTTCCGAAGCTCCTGCTACAATAGTACCACTGTTAGTTGATAAACTAGCAAGAAGAAAGGGTTCAACTCTCGTGTAGGAAAAGCCACCACCACTACTATTATTTGTCCACGAAGTAAATTCAATATCAAAGTAACGATCTTCCTCTATTGCATGCATAGAAATTACGTTTCCTACCATACCTGGAGGATATGAACCTACAGCTGAACGCCAGTTGGTATAATCTCCAGGAGTTAAATCTACCGTTTTACCGTATGCCCACTGAGTTCCTTCAGGTGAAACACCTCCTGAAAAGGAACTTTCCGAATAAATGTTAAAAATGCCCTGATTATTTGCTCTTGAAATCCATACATCGGATGTAATTCTGTCCTGATTTTGTTCTAGTGTCCATTCAGCATAGTCATCTTTAGTAAAAATCACTTCTTCACCAATAATTATACCCGTGGCCTCCCACTCGAGTGGGGCATTTCCTGTATTTGTAATAGTGATAGTTTGATCTGCACTTGTGCCTGCGGCAACATTTACATTAATTGGGTTCGGTGAAATTCCGATGTTTACAACTTGCCCAAATACTATTTGCGAAAAAAGTATCAGTGCCATCGTGAGCAGGCTATTCCACTGAATTTGTCTCTTTGGTATTTGTTTTTTCATATTAATCCCCTTTGTATTTAATTTTATTACTATTTTCCACAAGTTATTAATAAAAAAAACTAGAAAAGATTGCATTTCGACCAATTTTAGGTTTTTAAGGAGGAGTAGTGGGTTTATGCCTGACAAATAAGATTCCTTAACTCATCGCCCTTTCTAAGATTTTTATAATGAAGGAAAGTTAATATGCCTCGATCTAAACCTGGCCTACACAGGTCAGCTTCATGTGAAAATTAAAACTGATTTTAACTTGTTTAGGCAGATAAGAAATCTCTCAATTAAAAAGCACTTTTTTGCGAACATTTTATCTATAGGAAGATACCCAATGAAACGAAAATATTTCTTCAAATTTACACTTTGTCTTTCTGTATAGGTTTCAAGTGATTGAATTGCAAAACCGCACACTTAAACTGTTCACCAACGGACTTCTAAATGACTAAAAACCGCTTTAATTCCACCTATTAAGCACTGGCATTAACATTGCAGACTTACTTAAATATTCACACAATCCCTGCGTTTTTAGCTTATGGAAAAAATCAAATCCTTTTTTTGGTACTGTTCGGGAGCAGATACTGAAACATTGAAAAAATGCCCTACTGATTCCAATAAATATGTAGGAATTGGCGCGACTATCTTTTTCACAGGAATTTTTGCCGCATTGGCTGCAGCCTATGCTTTCTATACTGTTTTTGACAATGCATTTTCTGCCATAGGTTTGGGCTTGATTTGGGGCTTAATGATTTTCAACCTGGACAGGTACATCGTATCAGGCATGCGAAAAAGTAGCCGAGGTCTTCAGGAATTAAAAGTAGCAATACCAAGGATATTGTTGGCGGCGATGATCTCAGTAGTAATTGCTAAACCGCTTGAGTTAAAGATTTTTGAGAAAGAAATAAACGGAGAGCTCAGCCTGATGGAACAGGAAGCCTTTGCTCGCCAAAAGGAAGTGGTTAGCAATCAATATACTGCCCAAAAAGCTGCTTTACAATCTGAAATAGCTGTTTTAAAGGAAGAAATAGACCAAAAAGCTGCCAAAAGAGATGAAATGGCACGTATTGCACAGCAGGAGGCCGATGGTACTGGCGGAACCGGAAGGCGAAACCCAGGTCCAATCTATCAAATTAAAAAGCGGATGCGGAACAAGTTGAAGCAGAATTGAAAGCCTTAGCAGCCACTAATAACCAGCTGATTGCTCAGAAAGAGCAAACTTTGGCTACCCTTTCAGCAGATGAGCAACAAAAAATCAGTACTTTGAAACTATCAGCCATGGATGGCCCCGCTGCAAGGTTAGAAGCACTTGATAGGTTGAGCCAGCAAAGCACTGCCATTTGGTATGCTTATTTGTTTGTGCTGCTTCTTTTTATTGTGGTAGAAACCTCCCCTATTATTGTCAAACTCATCTCCCAAAAAGGCCCTTACGATTATGAATTAGAAACAACAGAATACCAGTATGAAGCAAGATTTTATAAAGATCGTGCTGCCCTGCACGATGAGATAAAGAAGCATAGTGAAGCGATGGCGGACAGAGAAAAGGATTTTGTGGAGGAAAGGCTGAACATGAAGCTGGACCAGACCTGATCTCCAGGTAGTTTGTTAATGAGGAGTAGGGATAATCATCTGAAATATAATACTAAATTTTCACACCTAAATGTATGATATTTAATCAAAAAAGCTGATTTTCAGAGTTAAATAAATGATTGAGCAAATGAAGACAGAAAAACAAAAAATGCTAGCCGGGGAGTTATACGATGCGCTTGATCAAGAGCTTTCAGAGGAGAGACTACGGGCCAGGCAGTTGATTAAGGAATTGAATGAATCTCCAGAGGAACCTCCCGAAGAAAGAGCAAATATTTTGAATAAGCTCCTGCCCCATGCCGGGGAAGGATTATGGATGCAACCTCCTTTTTATTGCGACTATGGCACCAACATCAAATGTGGAGAGAAGGTATTTTTTAACTTCAATTGCGTGGTGCTTGACGTAATGCAGGTACAAATAGGCAGCAGAACTTTATTCGGACCCAACGTGCAGATTTATACAGCCACACATCCCGTTAATTATAAAGAAAGAGCTTCCGGATTGGAATACGCTAAGCCGATTAGTATCGGAGAAGACGTGTGGATTGGGGGAAGTGCAGTGATTTGCCCGGGAGTAACTATTGGCGACCGCACGGTGATTGGAGCCGGCAGCGTGGTAACTAAAGATATACCTTCTGATGTTTTTGCAGCAGGAAACCCTTGTAAAGTGATCAGGCAATTAGAAAAGAAGTAATGAATAGGTAATTATGCTATTTATCATTACAGGGGCAAGAACATTAATAAAAGCATACAAAAAATTCTAAAATGCAGTCTCGATTGAGTTAGGTGCCAATACTGTAAGTTCAGCCTAATTAAAGGTGAAGTTTCAATTGATTGAGACTCTTAGGGTATCTGTAAATTTAGAAATGAAAAAATCCAAATTATTAATAGAGCAGATTCAAAAACAAATAAAAACCTTAAATATAGACTATTCCAAAACGGCGTTTATGGACATTACAAGATGTGGAGAATTAGCCATAAATCTAGCCAGTAAACTCAGTGATAAATCCTTGATCCCATTCTCTATTTTACATTTTGGTTAACAGGCAATTTCCTTGCTATCACATACATCGTCATGAAACTATCAGATTGCAAAGGTAGCTTGTGTACCCTAATCAATTGAATACTATATCACATCCACCAAAGATTTATAGACGACTCATACTATGTTTGAAGATGAGCTAGATGAAAAAATGCTGAGATTTAAGTTGGAAAAATAGCAGCATCTTACTTGATCTAATCAGAGAAACATTATGAACTATGACTCGCAGCAGAAAAGCCATCCCCATTAAACAAAAACCTGCAAAGGCATAATTTAGTACCCAAAAAATATAAATCAGAGGATATATAAAGGATGTGGAACCATTTCAAGATAATTTCCAGACTTAATACTATTCATTGTGATAAATAAAGTGTTAAATTGGTATAATCGCATTACCGCAATGTAGAATGTAACCGTAACTTTGCATCAATGAAGATATTAATTATAGAAGATGACCTCACTCTTAATAATAATATTACTGAGGCTCTAAAAGCGGAAAATTTTAATGTGCTTTCGCTTTTTGATGGGTCTTTAGTTGAGCGTAAAACAAAAAAAGAAAAATTCGATTGTATCATTCTGGACGTAAATCTGCCAGGAAAAAATGGCTTTGAAATTTGTAAGGACTTCAGACAATTTAATACAACAACTCCTGTAATTATTCTAACGGCTTTTGGTGAACTTGAGGATAAAATTCAAGGATTCGATTGTGGAGCAGATGATTACCTTACTAAACCATTTTACATGCGCGAGTTGGTTTTAAGAGTTCACTCTTTGATTAAGCGGAGTAAAAAGTCTGCAGCAGACTCACTCAATGATTCAACTAAAACTGTAGATGATATCAGCTTAAATGATTACACAAAGAAAGTTTTCAGGCAAAATGTAGAGATTTCCTTAACCCCTCGTGAATATCAAATCTTGTATAAATTAATGGAACGGCCAGGCGAGGTAATATCAAAAGCAGAATTTGTTCAGGAAATATGGGGGAGTTCATTTGATGCCAATACTAATACAATTGAAGTTTATGTCAACTTTTTGAGAAATAAGCTCGATAAAGCATTCAATAAGAACACCATTAAAACCAAAGTAGGTTTTGGCTATTACCTAGATGTTAAATGAAAATCCGAAAAAGAATACTCATTTACTTTTTTTGCTCAGTAATTACCCTTTTGGTTATTTCCTTAACTATTGTTTACATTCTTTTCTCTGAATATAGAGAGGAGGGCTTTCAACAGAGGCAAGAAGAAAAAATCAATTATACAATTGGCCTCATTACAGAGTATAAGGAGCTAAGTGAGAATCTAAGTGCTATTATGGACAAGCATACGATACATGATTTTTATGATGAAAAAATGCTTATTTTCGATCGGAATAAAAAGCTAGTTTATAAAAGTGTTGATGATTTACCCATTCATAATTACGAGCAGTTGTTAAATCAACTCTCTCCCAACCAAAAATGGATTGAAACTAAGGAAAATGATTATGATATAGTAGCAGTATATGTTCAAAGTGAATATAATCACTTTTATGCTATCAGTAAAGCTTATGATGCATTCGGATATTTAAAATTAAATTTTCTTAGAAATGTGCTCATCCTTATTACCTGTGTTATTTCAATTGTAGTTCTACTTATTACCATTTTCCTGTCAAACCGGATTTCAAAACCTATTACATTATTTGCAGAAAAAGTAGGGAAGTATGATATAAATGAGAGCCATATACAGGAGCTCGAAATGGAGTCGGCCACCTATGAACTACAGTTTCTGACCGAAAAATTTAATCAATTAATAAAGCGTACTAATGAAGCATTTGCTTTTCAACAGCACACTATTCATCATATATCTCACCAGCTAAAAACCCCAATTGCAGTATTAGTTTCAGAACTTGAGCGCATTAATCATCTTGAGGAAAAAGAGACTATAATAGCAGAAATTGCCAGTCAGGCGGTCAGGGCAAAATCGTTAGGGAGCATTATTAATGTATTGCTGGAAATTTCGAAAATTGAATCGGGCCAGAAAATAAAGAAACAGGCATTAAGAATTGATGAACTGTTTTTTGATGTAATAGAAGAACTTAATTTGATTTATCCACATTTCAATTTTGAAGCAAACTATTCTCCTGATGAGGTACAGGAAAACAGGCTTATTATTTGTTATAATACTGTCCTTATTAGGCAGGCTATTCAAAATTTATTAACAAACTGTGTGTTCTACAGTGATAGTTCAAAAGCTAAAATAGAGTTTGATTGCTCAGATGATAGCGATTTAAAAATTAAAATCATCAACTCCGGTAAACCCATATTAAAAAGCGAAGAGAAATTCCTTTTTAATCACTTTTTCAGAGGAGAGAATAGTAAGAACAAAAAGGGTTTTGGACTTGGTTTAGTTCTAGTTAAGAAGATTATTGAATTGAATTCTGGAACTGTATCTTACACTAATCCTACAGGTACAATTAATGTATTTGAAATCAATTTCCCATTAAGCTAAAATTTATTTCCCTTAAGGTCTTTTTAAGGTTGTGATTCTGACTTTTGCTAATCAATAAGTAAAAGCAGAAATGAATATAATTAAAAACAGTAAATTTCTTTTAATCCTTTTGGTATTTTCCTTGTCGGCAAAGGCTCAGGACACGCTGCAATTAAGCCGTGAACAAAGTGAAGCCATTTTTATTAAGGAAAACCTACTGCTAATTGCGGAAAAGTTACAGATACCACAAGCTGAGGCGATGGTGATGCAAGCTAAATTGTGGCCTAATCCTTCAATACAAATTGAAGAAGTTAACCTTTGGACAAGCCAGGGAGGAACAAATAACCTTAGTTTTTTTGGTGAAGAATTACCCCCATTTGGGAATAGTAATTTTGGAAAGAATCAGCAGATAGGTGTTTCAATTGAACAACTTATTTTAACGGCAGGTAAACGAAGAAAACTTGTCGCATTGGAAAAAGTTGGTGTGGAACAAGCTAAACAGTA
This sequence comes from uncultured Cytophagales bacterium, assembly GCA_963803685.1. Classification (GTDB taxonomy): domain Bacteria; phylum Bacteroidota; class Bacteroidia; order Cytophagales; family Cyclobacteriaceae; genus Marivirga. The sequence continues at coordinate 1,755,104 of CAWDNW010000001.1, read as the reverse complement.
CTTTGAGGAAGTAATAAGAGGGCTTAAAATTGAATTTAGAAATCAGCTTACTAATGCACAATACCTGAATTTAAGCAAAGAGATTTACATCAATCAAGTTAAATCTATAAAGCAACTTACAACTGCCTATAAAAACCAAATGGATCAAGGCAATGTGTCGAGAGGCGAGTATGTAAGGCTAAAAGCATTAGAGCTTGAAATAGCGCAAAATATCAATGAACTCAACAAGGAAATTAATGAGGCACAAAAAGAACTGAAATTATTAATGAACCTACCTTCTTCTACGCAACTCACCATTACAGAAGAAGGATATGTGAAAAATATTCAAAATTTCCCACCAATTTTTACTAATGATTTAATCAGCCAGGCAAAGAAAAACCGTCCGGACTATAAATTAGTAGAGTTAGAACAAAACTACCACCTTAAAAAACTGAACTACGAAAAAGCACAACGCGTGCCTGATTTCTCTCTACAAGTAGGGTATGACAGAGGGGGGAATTTTATGAAGGATTTCGTAGGCTTTGGACTCAGCATGGACCTCCCATTTTTTGATAGGAACCAAGGCAACATAACAGCCGCTAGAATTGGGGTGGAACAATCTGCAGTACTCTTAAAACACAAAGAGTTGAGTGTCGAAAATGAAGTAGTTCTTGCTCAAAAAAATCTTCTTAATGCTGTGTCTTTCCTCAATGATATTGAAGGGAATTACGAAAGCACACTTGATGAGCTTTTAACAACTTATACTAAAAACTTTACTAGCCGCAATATTAGCTTATTGGAATATCTAGATTTTTTTGATGCCTATTTGGAGAACAAGAAAATTATTCTGGAAGCCGGTAAAGAAGTAAACGAGACAGCAGAGGAATTAAATTTTACAATTGGTAAAGATATCATAAACTAAAAAAAGGAAGAGAATCCAATGAAAATAATGAAACAAATAGGTTTAGTTAGCATCATCATGCTAATCTCCTTCGGATGTGAAAATAGCACGTCATTACCTGAGAAGTCAAAAAGTACAGAGTTTTGCTTGAGTGATAATTTCAAGAAAAAAATTAAGATTGAGCCACTTAATAAACAAGGTGTAGTGGAGGAAATAGCTCTAACAGGTGTGGTTGATCCCAATCCAGACAAAGTGATTCATTTTGTAAGTCTTGTTGGTGGGATAATTTCCAATACTTATTTCTCTTTAGGCGAAGAAGTTAAAAAAGGGCAAGTACTGGCTGAAATAAGAAGTACTGAATTAAGTAGTTTACAAGTAGGATTAAGTAATCTTGAAGCACAAATTAAAGTTGCTGAGAGGCAATTACAATCTGTTGAGTCCATGTATGAGGACCGCATTTCTTCACAGAGAGATTTACTTGAAGCACAAAGTGATGTAGATATATTGAAGTCTGAAAAGAATAAGATTACAAGCAATCTTAATTTCTTCAGTGCTAGCCCAAAAAAGGGCGTATTTCAAATAAAAGCGCCCACTTCCGGTATTATTACTGATAAAAACATTGCCGCAGGAATGCAAATTTCTGCAGAAGGGGAGTCATTATTTACCATTTCTGATTTGAGTGAGGTTTGGGTGATGGTAAATATTTATGCTTCAAATATTCAACACATTCAACAAGGAATAAAGGTAAAGATCAGAACACTTTCTTACCCTGATGAGATATTTAAGGGAGAAATAACAGCGATATCTCAAGCTTATGATATGGAAGCAAAGGTATTGAAAGCACGTGTTGTATTAAAAAATGAGAATTTACAGCTAAAACCGGGAATGCTAGTAGATGTGGTGGCACTAAAAGATAAAAATGTTGAAGCCTTGAGTGTTCCTACCAGTTCAATAGTATTTAGTAACAATCAGAGTTTTGTTGTGATATACCGATCTGATTGCGAGCTGGAAGCAAAAGAAATAGAAATTATATCTTCCAGTAACAATGTAAGCTTTGTTTCAGGAGATATAAAAGAAAATGAAAAATTCATTTCCCAAAATCAGCTTTTGGTTTATGAGCATCTTAAAAACTTTCAGAATTAAAAAGAAATGCAAAAATTTGTTCAAGGCATAGTAGCCTTTTCACTGAAGAATACAGTCATAATATTCTTCCTTACCGCATTATTGCTAATTGCCGGGATTATTAGTTACATCAATACGCCTATTGAAGCTTTTCCTGATGTTACTAATACAAGGGCAAGAATAATTACACAATGGCCTGGCAGAAGCGCTGAAGAAGTAGAGAAGTTTGTAACACTTCCTATTATGAAGCAGGTAAATACTATTCCGCGTAAAGCGAATGTTCGTTCTATTTCACTCTTCGGACTTTCAGTAGTAACAGTAACTTTTGAAGATGATGTAGATGATTTTTACGCACAGCAATATGCCTCTAATCGTCTTCAGGGAGTGGATTTACCGGAGGGCGCAGATGCGGGCATTGATCCTCCATATGGTGCTACAGGTGAAATTTTTCGTTATGTTTTAAAAAGTACTAAACCTATTAAGGAGCTTACTTCCATTCATGATTGGGTAATTGAGAGGGAATTGTTGGAAGTAGCGGGTGTGGCTGATGTAGTAAGCTTTGGAGGAGAAGAGAAAATCTATGAATTGAAAATAAACCCTACTGAATTAGCTAATTACGACTTATCTCCTCTGGAAGTATTTGAAGCAGTTTCTAAAAGCAATGTAAATGTTGGTGGAGATGTAATTGAAAGAGGAAGCCAGGCGTATGTGGTTCGTGGGGTAGGTTTGTTGGAAAGTATTGAGGATATTGAAAATATCCTGATAGAAACGAGGGGAACTACGCCTATATTAGTAAAACACGTGGCAGAGGTGCAGGTTTCTGCTAAACCACGATTAGGGGTTGTTGGCTTGCAGGATGAAGAGGATTTGGTGGAGGGAATTGTGGTGATGCTAAGAGGAGAAAATCCTGGTGATGTAATAGTACGGTTGAAAGATAAGATAGCTGACCTCAATGAAAGAATTTTACCCAAAGATGTTAAAATTGAGCCATTTATTGATAGAACAGAATTAGTGGATGTAACAGTGAATACTGTAACAAAAAACCTTATTGAGGGAATTGTTCTGGTTTCATTGATTGTCTTTATCTTTTTATATAATTGGAGGCTTACAGTAATTGTAGCTTCTGTTATCCCATTGGCCTTTCTATTTGCTATTGTAATGCTCCGAATAATGGACATGCCGGCCAACCTAATCTCCATGGGTTCATTAGATTTTGGCTTGTTGCTTGAAGGTTCGCTGGTAATTTGTGAGGTTGTATTTGTAGGACTGGAAAGAAAAGCACATCAATTAGGTATGGAGAGGTTTAATAAAATTAATAAATCAGGAATTATTAAGAGGAGTGCCGGAAGTGTCGCTTCCTATATATTTTTCGCTTTATTGATATTAATAGTTGCTCTATTGCCAATTTTCTCTTTCCAGAAGGTGGAAGGTAAAATGTTCACACCTCTGGCTTATACTTTAGGTTTTGCTTTAGTAGGTTCGCTGATATTAAGTTTAACTTATGTTCCTGCTATGTGTAAAGTCTTGTTGACCAAAAATATAGTTGAGAGAGAGAATTTAATTACTCGTACCTTCAGGAATGGGCTGTTTAACTTCTACAATTTTACAGCAAAGTACAGAAAAGCCACAATCATCTCTTTTGTAGCCTTGCTGCTCCTTTCAATTGTAGGATTTATGAATCATGGCACCGAGTTTTTGCCTAAATTGAATGAAGGTGCAGTGTATGTTAGGGCTACATTGCCTAACAGTGTAAATATTGAAGAATCGAGGCGTTTGGCAAAAGAAATGAAGTTCAAATTACGTCAGTTTGAAGAAGTTAAATTTGTATTAAACCAGGTTGGAAGACCCAATGATGGAACTGACCCTACAGGCTTCTTTAATATAGAGTTTCATATGGAATTGCACCCTGAGGATGACTGGGATAGAGGCATTAGTAAAGAAACGTTGATTGAAGAAATAAGGGAGGAACTGCAAAGCTATCCTGGAATAGTTTTCGGTTTCAGTCAACCTATTCAGGATAACGTGGAAGAGTATGTGGCAGGTGTAAAAAGTGCTTTGGTTATTAAAATATTTGGAGACGACTTATATGAGCTGGAAGGCTATGCAGATGAGGTAGCTAATAGCTTAAAAGATGTAGAAGGCATTGAAGACCTTAATGTTTATCGTAATATTGGCTTACCAGAATTACGCATTAAGTTAAATGAGAAAAGAATGGGTAAGTACGGTGTGGCAATGGCTGATGCACAAGCAGTAATTGAAATGGCTATTGGAGGAGCTGCCGCCACTACGTTCTACGAAAATGAACGAATGTTTGATGTGCGCTTAAGATTTCAGAAAGAATATAGGGATAGTGAAAATAAAATAGGGGAGATACTGATCCCTACGATGAATGGTAAAAAGATCCCATTAAGGGAAATAGCAGACATAGATTTTATTACAGGGCCAACATTCATTTATAGAGAAGGTGGTAGCCGCTATATAGCAATTGGCTTTAGCATTGTAGGAAGAGATTTAGGAAGTACTATCGATGAAGCGAAAAGTAAAGTAGATGCGGCAATTGAACTTCCATCATCATCCAAAATGGAATGGGCCGGAGAATTTGAATCGAAAGAGCGAGCGACTAACCAGTTAGCTATGATTGTACCTGTTTCACTTTTATTAATTATGTTTCTATTGTGGATGAACTTTGAAGGCAATATGAAAGATACCCTGGTATCGTTTATGGTATTACCTTTCGCCTTTATTGGTGGTTATCTATCTTTATTAATTACAGGTACCACATTCGGAATTTCTGCCGGAATTGGCTTTATTATTCTGTTTGGCGTGGCCACTATTGATGGTATTGTTTTAATTGGTAATATTAGGCAAAACCTTAATGAAAGAATGAATCTGAAAGAAGCTATTTCCAAAGGAGTATATAACAGAATCAGACCTATTTTAATGATTGCCTTCATGGGAGCAATGGGATTATTACCTGCTGCTTTGTCAAATGGAATGGGGTCTGAAATACAAAAGCCGTTGGCCATCATGATTGTTGGTGGATTGCTTATTTGTATGATTCTTTCACTTACAGTGTTACCACAAGTATACTATCTGGCTTATAGAAAATCAGCTAAAAGGAATGAAACCCAAAATAGATAAATTTATTCTGGCAATTGCGTTTATAGTTGCTGTTGCCTACTTCTTTCCTTTTTTAGTGCGGGAGAGCAGTCCGGTGCCTCTCGATCTAATCGGGAGCATCGGTATTGCCTTTATCTTCTTTTTTTATGGATTGAAATTAAGTCCTGAAAAATTGAGAAATGGATTGAAAAACTGGAAGCTTCATATTTTAGTGCAGCTTTCAACTTTTCTCGTATTCCCCATTATCGTTTTACTATTTTATCCAATAATGAATACCTCTGAAGGACAACCTATATGGTTGTCTTTTTTCTTTCTTGCTGCCTTGCCCTCTACTGTGTCATCTTCTGTAGTAATGGTTTCCATGGCAAAAGGAAATGTTCCGGCAGCTATATTTAACGCCACTATCTCCGGTCTAATTGGTATCGCTATTACTCCTTTATGGATGGGTTTATTTTTAGTACAGGAGACAAGCGATTTTGATTTAGGAGAAACGTATTTGAAGCTTATAACAGAAATACTTATTCCTGTAATTGTTGGATTGATATTGCAGAAATACATGGGCAAGTATGCGGTAAAATATCAGAAGCAGCTGTCGATATTTGATAAATCAATTATCTTATTAATCGTTTACAAAAGCTTTGCTGAATCCTTTGAGGACAATGTATTTAGCTCAGTCAAGCTAGTAGATTTACTGCTAATTGTGTTAGCTGTAGCTACCTTGTTTTATATAATTTATTTCCTGATAAAATTTATTTCAAAAAAATTGAATTTTAGTGAGGAAGATATGATCACTGCCCAATTTTGTGGTACTAAAAAATCGCTCGTACATGGAACCGTGTTTTCCAAAATTTTATTTTCTTCTTCATTCTCTATGGGTCTAGTTCTATTGCCATTAATGCTTTTCCACGCTTTTCAAATATTCGTCATCAGCATTATCGCTTCACGATTGGCACGAACTACCCTGGATGAATAGAAATATGATGATTTTAAGCGAGTTTAAAGATTAATGTATTGACTTTGAAGGCCAAACTTTATTAGTGTGAGAAAAAGAAAAGGCCAATTAAAAGCATTAGTAGCATTCAATTGACCTTCGTAGTAAATTTTTTTAGATGCTTTAAAAGCGGATATATTATCCTACCTCATAAACCCTCATTTAGCTCTATCTTTAGTACCACCGCCTTGTCGTCCACTTTTTGCGAGGGCATTACTACAGATAAGCCGGATGAAGTATTGTTGAATTCTATCGCTTCTTCTGAACCTAAAATGGAAATACCCTCCACTTTTTGTGATAAAGAAGCCATTTTTTCTTCAGAAAGAGCAGTAAGTTCTACTTCCTCAGCTTCACCAGGCCAGCCTAGAATGATGGCGTAAACTATGTTTCCTTTTTTTGTATACCTGATGTCTTTCTCGGTATAGCTTAGTTTATCCAGAAACATTCCTGACTTCTCTTGTTTTGTGGGTCCTTCTCCGAAAACTTCCCAGGTGCGAGTGCCGTAAATCGCTTCTCCGTTAACTTCCAACCATTGGCCAATCTCACCTAAAATGGCTTGCTGGTTTTCCGGGATAATCCCATTAGCCATTGGCGAAACGTTCAGCATCAGCGCGCCATTTTTGCTGACTATATCTGCCAGCACATCTATTATTTCATTCGCTGTTTTAAGGCCAAGATCATTGGTATAACTCCAGCTACCTACTGAAACGGTTTCATCTGTTAACCAGAATTCTTCCGTCTTTTTATTCATTCTGCCCTTTTCAAAATCCTCCAGACTTACACTTTTTGGTAATTCACCTTCTTTATGGGTAATTACTACTTGCTTGCCTTTTTTGGTGGCATAGTTAAAATAATCAGCTACAAATTGAGCTTTTACTGAATCAGGCAATTTGCTCAATTTACTATCGAAATAAATAAGGTCTGGTCCATACTGGTTTATTACCTCATTCAGCTCAGCCAGCCAGTTCTGGTAAAATTTCTCTTTAGGGATATTGCCATACATTATGCTCACCAGCGAATCCTCTGAAGAGGTAGGCATTTCAGGATTATAGGGAAAATATGAAGTGTCGTCCAGCCATTTAGAAGAGTCATTCTGGAAAATCTGTAAGTTACGTGCTTTATGGAATGAGGTAACAAATTTCATTCCGCGACTATGGATTGCTTTTTCAAGTTCTCCAACTATATCTCTCTTGGGACCCATATCCATAGAATTCCAGGGATTATTTTTACTATCCCAGTTGCTCCAACCATCATGATGCTGTGCTACAATTCCGGCAAACTTAGCACCTGATTTTTGAAATAATTCAGCCCATGCTTCTGCATCAAACTTTTCAGCTTTGAACATCGGCACAAAGTCATGGTAGCCAAATTCAGCAGGTTCTCCATAGGTTTCCACATGATGTATGTATTCATCAGAGCCTTTAACATGCATGTTCCTCGGGTACCAGTCGTTGGCATAGGCAGGCACAGAAAGAACACCCCAGTGAGCATAAATTCCAAATTTAGCATCTTTAAACCATTCTGCGGTCTCTTCATAGTTTGCTAAAGAATCCCAATTGGCTTCATAATGAAACTCAGTGGTTTTGGATTCAGTCTGGCTTAGCGCTTTTTCATTGCAGCTTTGTGTTCCCACAAAAAGTAAGCTGCCTAAAAGTAATAGGGGCAATTTCATATTCATATTAAGTTTGATTCTTAAAATTGATAGTTTAGCTACAATGCTCTACCTATTTCATTTCTCTAATTGTTACTTTCATCTGATTGCACTATATAAAACACTTGATTTCCTAGCGATACTATTATTGCTTTGATCAAAAAGACACCAAAGTCCCCTCAAGGCTGTATTCATTCCTCTTAACGGACATCCTGCATTTCTAATTGGGAAACAAACAATACTCTCCGCTAGTCTAGCGGATCAAACATTTTGTTTCTCATCCAATTAGAATTGCAAAACCCCTAAAATGAATAAGGCCGATCCTTCTATGAAAAGACAGGACTACCACTAAATTAATTATAGTACCATAAGTTTTACTTTTCCCAAGGTCTTACACTATATGGACAAGTTTCAAATTCTAGTATTTATTTTATGATAATTTCAGTTTCCTGCATAATGTTTCGTGATGAATTACCTGCCTTTAAAGTATAAGAACCTGGTTCAACCACCCATTTCATGTTATTTACATCATAATAAGCCAATTCTTTCACCGGCAAAGTGATGTTTACTGTATTGGAAGCACCTGCTTTTACACTTGTTTTGCTAAATCCTTTCAATTCCTGTGATGCTCTTTGCACTTCAGAACCTTCTTTAGAAACATACAGCTGCACCACCTCTTTACCATCCCATTCACCGGTGTTTTTTACATTTACTGCAACTGTAATTTCATCTTCAGTAGTGTATTCCGGCTGATTAGTTTTAAGGTCAGAAAATTCAAATGTGCTGTAGGAAAGTCCATAACCAAATGGATATAATGGCTCAATATTTTTGGTATCAAACCAACGATACCCCACTAAAAGGCCTTCTTCATACTTCACTATTTTATCTCCCGGAAAGCTATTGGTGGCATGTGCAGGTGAATCTTCCAGCTTTTTAGGCATTGTCCAGGGTAATTTGCCAGATGGATTAACTTTTCCAATTAGCACATCTGCCAGGGCATTGCCACCTTCCGAACCATTAAACCAACTCCAAACTAAGGTAGACGATTTCTCACTGATATTTTGAATATCAAAGGGAGCACCAGCAATCATGACAACGATGGTATTAGGATTCACCTTCAAAACCTCTTCAATCAATTTTTCTTGTCCGAATGGCAAAGCTAAACTGGCTCTGTCAGAAGCTTCTGTCTCAAAATCTCTGTTAGACCCTGCAAAAATAATTGCTACTTCAGAATTTTTTGCTGCTTCAATTGCCTCTTCTAATAATTTAGGGTCTAGCTCATCAATAGTTTTGTTTCCCTCCTGCGTTACCTCACCAAATTTGGCTTCTTTTTTAGGTGCATATCTTTCCAGGTAGCCTTCTGCATAGTTAATTTTAACACTTTCAGGCAATCTGTTTCGTAGGCCTTCCAAAGGAGTAACTTCTCTTTTGGTCTTCACACCTGCACCAAATCCACCTAAGGCATTTTTCTTCATTGCATTATGACCGATTACAGCAATGCTCTTAGTATTGTCAACATCAACTGGTAGCAAGTTTTTATCATTTTTTAATAATACTACTGATTCCGAAGCGATATTATAGGCATCCTGAAAATGCGCCTCTGTACTAATACTACCTTCTTCGCGATTTTCAGTTTTACCAATACTTTTTAAGGTATACATCAATCTTAGAACTCTTTTCACATGGATATCTATTTCATCTTCAGAAATTTTTCCTGCTTTTACTGAATCTATTAAAGGCTGCGCTAAAAAGAATTCATTAAAAGGCTTAGGCGTTCCCATCTCAATATCCAAACCATTTTTTAAGGTTTTTACAGTGCTGTGAACGGCAGCCCAATCTGAAATTACCACTCCTTTAAAGCCCCACTCGTCACGCAATACATGGTTGAGCATATAGTCATTCTCACATAAATATTCGCCTCTAAATTTATTGTAGGCACCCATCATGCTATAAGCATGTGCATCTGTAACTGCGGCTTCAAAGGCAGGTAAATAAATTTCACGAAGTGTACGCTCGTCAATTTGTACATCCACAAAATCTCTGTTAGTTTCCTGGTTGTTGGCAGCATAGTGCTTTACACAGGCAGCCACATTCATTTCCTGAATACCCACTATAAAAGGAACAGCGAGCTTTTTATTAAGGAAAGGATCTTCTGTGAAATACTCGTAGGTTCTACCTCCCAACGGTGTTCTGATAATGTTGATGGCAGGCGAAAGCAATACATCTTTATCCCGTGCCCTTGATTCTTCTCCAACTCCCATTCCAAAATCATAGGCTAATGCAGTGTTCCACGTAGCCGACAAACCACCACCTGCAGGGTAATAAGTAGCATAATCATCCTCTAAGCCTAAAGGTGCCCATGATTCTCTCCCAAGTTCTTCACGCACACCCAACGGACCATCTGCCATTTTTAGCTCAGGAATGCCCAAACGTTCTACAGCTCTAGTGGTAAACATGCTATGACCATGTAACACTCCCGTTTTCTCTTCCAAAGTCATTTCAGCTATTAAACTGTCAATTTTTGCCTCATAACTCATGTTCATTGGCTCTCCTTTATATTGAATTTCATCACTTGTAGTATCCACTACTTCTTCGCTTTCTGAAGTTGAGATGTTGTCACTGCAGCCTGCAAAGAAAAGGCAAAGAAGGCTCGTTAGCAGAAGTTTTGTTGGTTTAATCATTTTTGCTAGCTAATTGAGATTGGTCTATTCTTTTAAATCTGATGGCTGTACCACCACTTTCGCCCAATTTTAGGGTTAGTTTATCCTTTCCGCTTACTTTTTGGGTGTTAATGGCTACAGCCGTTGGGTTATTTTTAAATGTAGTGCCCTCTGCATCAGAATATATTTGTGCTTCGTAGTTGGCATCATCTGCTAAGAAATCCAAAGAGACTTCAACCTCACGGGCTTCTTCATTAGTAATACTGCCCAAGTACCAGTCTTCACTGTTGATATCCTTTCTTACCGTTGTAATGTATTTTCCAATTTCTCCATTGAGCACTTTAGTATCTTCCCAGTCGGTAGGGATATCTTTGAAAAACTGATAGGCCGGGTGATCGATATAATTTTCAGGTAGATCAGCTAACATTAATAATGGGGAATAAATCACCACACCCAGCGCCAATTGATTTGCGGTAGTGCTGTGCACTCTTCTACCGGGATACCCTTCTTTTACCTCCACATCAAAAACACCTGGGGTAAAATCCATAGGACCTGAAAGCATTCGTGTAAAGGGTAAAATTGAGGTGTGAGATGGTGGATTACCGTCACTCCAGGCATTGTACTCCTGACCACGTGCGCCTTCTCTGGCAAGCATATTTGGATAAGTCCGTCTTTCTCCGGTGTCTTTTATGGGCTCATGAAAATAAATAGTTAAGCCATATTCAGCGGCTTTTCTAACAACATACCTGAAGTAATTGACACCAAACTGACCCTGATGCCACTCTTTCATATTCAATTTAGAGCCTACATGGCCAATTTTAACTGTGCCGATGCCATGTTTATTATATAAAGCGAATGCAGAATCGATCTGTGACAAATAATTACCCAGGTTTGAACCTGTTTCATGATAACCCACTATTTCCACGTCATTGGATTTCGCATACTCAGTAACCTCTTTTAAATTGAAATTATCAGCTTCTTTAGTAAAACTGAACTGGTGCATTGCATTTTCGTACCACGATGGTGTCCAGCCCTTGTTCCAGCCTTCAATCAGTAAATAATTAATGCCCAATTTTTTATTCATGTCAATATACTCTTTGGCGTTTTTAGTGGTAGCTCCCTGCTTTGGCCCTTCCCAAAACGAGAATTTACCAATGTGCATGCCCCACCAAATTCCTGTATATTTAAATGTTTCGATAAAGGAGGTATCATCTAATTTATTGGGTTCGTTCAGATTTAAAATCAGATATGAAGTGATTAAATCTCCGGGTTTTTCTCCTATCTGCAAGGTGCGCCATGGTGTAGTAAATGAGCCAGTGGTTTTTACTTTCACCCCGTCCGCCCAAGGCACTAAATCTGTTTTTAAAGTTGTGCCTGAAGTATGTGCCAAAGTAGTACTGGCAAAATCAATGAGGTTCGCTTCGTGAAAACTTATGTTGAGTCCACTTTCCATTTCTATGGTGAGTGGCGTATGTACAGTATCCAAAGTGCTTACAGGAGAAGCGGTAAATAAATTCTCATAGCGTTGCTCGTGATATGCAGGAATCCACCAGGCTTTACCATCTTCCTTCAGTTGAAAAGTGGTTAGCTCATCCATAATGAAAATGCTGTCTTCTATTCCCTGCTCAGGAAAATGATAGCGAAATGCGATCCCGTCATCAAAAGCACGAAATTCGATATCCAATTTTCTTTTTCTATCTGTTTTTTCCTGAAGGTGAACTACTAATTCATTGTAATTATTCCTGATTTGATGCTTTTCGCCCCACACCTGTGTCCAGGTTTCATCAACAGAAGATTCTTCCACATTTAGCACTTCGAAATTACCCTTTAAAGTATCATTTCCCGCTAAAACAAAGCCAAGTTCGGAAGGCAAAATCACTTCTTGCTCTCCGTGGTTTACCGCGTACTTCGGACTACTATTCACTAAACTAAAAGTGATTGTATTTACACTCTCCGGTGAATACAGCTTATATTCTTTTGCTTCTTCATTCTCAGGACTGCAAGCTACTACCGATGCCAAAAGCACAACCGCTCCAAATAATTTATTTATAATCTTGCTCATTATTCTTTCAAAACAAATTAAAAAACCCCCAAGGAGCTATCAGATAGCCCCTCAGGTTTTTACTACTCAATTAAACTACTCTATTTTAAATTTCACTTTTGAAGCAAAAGGGTTATCGCTGATTTCATATTTTGCACCTTTCCTGGCGACATTTATATCCTGGACTTCAGAGCCATCAGGTAGAAAAAGGCTTCCCTTCGCATTAGTTGTATTCTCATCTGCATACACTTTGAGTTGAATATTGCCCCAGTCCATGTCCTGAGTTGACTGCGCTAGCTTGATATGTGGAATTACTGTACCGTTTCTTACCAATACAATGATGGGAATATCTCCAGCCTTGATTTTCTGCCAGCCGCCTTTATACACTTTCTTCGTTTGGTAGTCGATCCAGGTTCCTGCCGGTAAATACACATCTCTTTCTGTTACTTCTTCAAAAAGGGGAGCTACCAGCATACTTTCACCAAATAGATACTCATTATCTATTAACCATGAGCCCGGATCCTCTGGAAACTCAACAAACAGGGCGCGCATCATTGGCAATCCGGCTTCGGAACTCTTCTTAGCTTCTGAATAGATATAAGGCATCAATTCATAGCGCATATTGTCAGCGTTTCTAAAGTCTTTAAGAAAGCTATCGCTGTATTCCCAGGGTTCTGTTGGTGGCTCACCATGACTTCTTACGTGAGAAGTTAACATTCCAAATGGTGTCCATCTACGGTATAGGTTTTCTGGTGCTTTGGTAACGAAACCACCCACATCATGACTCCAGAATGTAAAACCGCTTAAGCCTAGAGAAAGCCCGCCCCGCAAGGTGGCTGACATAGCTGAATTTGTGGTAGCTGCATCGCCACCCCAATGCAATGGATAGCGTTGGCTACCGGCCCAGGTACTTCTGGCCCAAATTAAACTGTAGCCTTTTTCTTTTTGAGTGATTTCAGCCACAGCTTTATTATATCTCAAAGGATATAAGTTATGCTCATAAAAACCTGTTCTGCCAGATTTGTAAAGCCCGTTGAAAGGTGCGGCTTCTCCAAAATCAACTTTAAAAACGCCTACTCCTTGATCGAATAGATTTTTCAACTTTGATTGGTACCATGTAACGGTTTCAGGGTTAGAGAAATCCAAGACAGCATCTTCATACGGAATATTCCCTTTTCTGTCTTTTACAGCCAGTTCCTGATCTATTATTTCATCAAAAAGTGTATTTTTAGGAGTAAAATAAGGCAATTGCCAAAGCGATACGTGGAAACCATCTTCTTTCATGTCTGCCATCATATCAACCGGATCATCAAATCGGTCTTCTGAAAATTCGTAGTTATTCCTCCAATCAATGTCGAACCAGCCGGTATCAAAGTGGATTACGTCACTAGGGATCTTATTTTTTCTGAGATTTTTGGCTATTTTACGGCCTTCAGTTTCGGAGAAATAAGTGATTCGGCTCATCCAGAATCCGAAGGACCACAAAGGAGGCATAGCTGATTTACCTGTCAGGTCTGTGTACTCATCCAATATATCTTTAGGCTCTCCAAGAAAGATGAACAAGTCGGTTTCATCATCTCCCAGCATCATTTTATTGGCACCGCTGAAGTACTTTCCAAAATCCACTGTGATAGGCGATGAAGTATGCATAAAAACACCATAGCCACGGCTACTCATGTAAAATGGAATAGGTTTGTACATGGTTTCGTTTTGTACGCCATTGGCATCATCTACAAAAAGCACCACTTTCTGGCCTCTTTTATTGAATTGGGTAAATGACTCACCGCAGCCAAAGATTTTTTCATCTGGTTCCATAGAGAATACCGGTGCCATGCTGCGCGAATAGTCACTGTTTCTTCTTACATAAGAGAATGGAAGCACTGGTGTATAAGTATTGGTTACATCATCGGCATGCAAGGTACTGGTAAGCAATTTTCTGTTTTCGTCATACACTTTTATATGCCATGGTTTACTAATGATTTCCACCATTCCATGTGCACTGGTATACCTGAATCCATTGGCTATTTTGGCCGATTGCCACAATTCAGGATGGTTTGGCGCAGTACCTTCCACCAACATGAGTGACTCTGCCTGCTTATGAAACTGAGGGCCGGAAGCCATTTTAATTCTGATCGTTCTATCTGAGACAAACTGTAACTGAAACGGCAATTCAGGAGCTGCTTCGTATTCCGTAGTAGGAAATTCGTTGGCTTCAGCCGCAATTGGCTTTACCAGCATGTTATCAAAAGCCTGCCTGGTTTCGTAATTATACCGCTTGTATTTGATGGTTCCTTTTCCTGTTGCAAGATCAAAAGCAACCAGCTCATCAGCGAAATAAAATGTGTTCTGATAATTTTCAAAATCTTTACTTACATCGTAAGGTTCATTGAGTATATCAGTGTTCTGGATTTGTGCCTGCACAGCCGTTAATGGCAAACTACAGGCTCCAATGATCATGAGCTTTCTAAATCGTTTCAGCACACGGGGATGTGATATTAATTTTTTTAATTGCATTGTCTATTTATTCAGATGTTATTGAAATTGAAGATGTTTCTAAGCCGTCAGCGTTGGCTTTCAATGTAATGGATCCTGGTTCGCTGTCTGATTGCACTATTACCAGGCATTTGCCATTTAATGCTTTGTGTTCCTTGCCTTTAAAGGACTGATGGTTGGTAGGATCGCCACTTGCCACACCTATGATTTCACCATTTCCTTCTAATGAGAATTGAATATTATTGTCTGCCCGAGGTGCCAATACTCCGTTTTTGTCAGTAATGGATACCGTAATGAATGAAAGGTCCTTACCATCGGCAGTAATTTTACTCCTATCTGCCTCAAGGCGTAGTTTAGCTGGTTCTCCTGCAGTTTTCACCTCTGTTTCTTTAATCAATTGCCCGTTTTTAAAAGATTTTGCAGTCAATGTTCCTGCTTCAAAGGGAAATCTCCACATCACGTGTAAATCATCTCCTTCTTTGCTTTTCTTACCGATGGATTTTCCATTTAAGAATAATTCCACCTGATCAGCATGGTTGTAGTACGCCCATACATCTACAGTTTGTCCTTCTTCCCAATTCCAGTGTGGAAAAATATGTAAAACATTATCCTCGGTCCACTCACTTTTGTACATGTAGTAAGCATCTTTAGGAAAGCCGGCTAAATCTACTATACCAAAATAAGAGCTTCTTGAAGGCCAGGTGTAAGGAGTTGGTTCACCCAGGTAATCGAACCCTGTCCAGATGTAAAAACCGGCAAGAAAATCGTATTTCTTAATGATCTTCCATGTAGTTTCGTGCAAGGAGCCCCACGGGGTACGCACCTGGTCAAATGCCGAAACGGTATTATCTGAATTACCCTCTGTAAACAATTTATCCCATCTCAGAGGCCATACTTTAGTAGTGTCAGAAGGAAATTCATAATAGCCTCTGGTGGCTAAAGCTGAAGAGGTTTCTGTTGCTATAAATGGCGTATTAGGGAAATTCTTTTGATGATCCTTGTAGGTCTGATGCGCATAATTATACCCGATTATGTCCAAAGCTCCTGAACCAGCCAAAGCATTAGGTTCGGCTGCTGTTTCTTCGAACTGAATAGTAACGTCTGAGTCTTTCACATGGATCGGAGGATTCATTCCTGCAGTTACTAACCGTGTAGTATCCATATTTTTGACTATTGCTGATAATTCGCGCCCAATTTCAGCACCTCTTTCATTCCACTGTTCATGCACTTCATTTCCAATGCTCCACATAAAAATACTCGGATGGTTCCGGTCTCGAAGGATTTGATCTTCCAAATCTTTTTTATGCCATTCATCCCACTCGTTACCATAATCGAAAGTAGTTTTACTGCTTTCCCAGATGTCGAAAGCTTCGTCCATCACGATAAAGCCCATCTGGTCGCAAAGATCGAGTAATTCCGGAGCGGGTGGGTTATGAGCCGTACGGATCCCATTCACACCCATCTCTTTCATGATTTCCAATTGCCGTTCGATAGCTCGAGTATTGATTGCAGCTCCTAAAGGACCTAAATCATGATGCATGCAAACACCTTTGATCTTAACTGACTCCCCATTCAGTATAAATCCCTCTTCTAAATCGAATCTGAAAGAGCGGATACCCACTGGAGTTTCATAGGAGTCCACCACTTCACCATCAATGGCTATTTCCGTAATAACCGTGTACAAATAAGGATTCTCTACCGACCACAACTTTGGATTTTTCAAAGAGATAGACTGGTCTATTTTTTGGCTTCCATTTGCATCAATATTGAACTCATAAACCTCAGTACTTGCCAGCTTCTCACCATTTTCTGTTATGAAATTGCTTACTGTGGCCTTTTTACTTTCCGCATATTCATTTTCCAGCTCAACCTGTATTGCAATAGTAGCGCTATCTTCTGAAACTTCAGGAGTGGTAACAAATGTGCCCCATTGCGAAACATGCAACTTATCAGTAGTAATCAGCCATACATTGCGGTAAATGCCAGATCCGGAATACCATCTGGAGTTAGGCTGCTGAGAATTATCCACTTTTACTAATATTTCATTTTCCTCGTCACCGTAATTTAAGTGAGGGGTTAGATCATAGGCAAAGCCAATATAACCATTAGGTCTTTTTCCTAAATACTGGCCATTAATCCAAACTTCACTATTCATATAAACACCATCAAATTGAATAGATACTTGTTTGTCACTAGCTTCCTCAGGAATCGAAAAGCTTTTGTGGTACCATCCCATTCCTCCCGGTAAAGCTCCTCCACCTACAGATGAAGGATGGTTGGGACTAAAATCTCCCTCAATACTCCAATCGTGAGGAAGGTTTAGCAATCGCCATGTTGAGTCTATGCTGACATTAGATACTTCAGCGGTATCTGAAAGTTTAAAATGCCAGTTGCTTGTGAAATCTTCAATTTGCCTGGCTTCTTCAGCGTTTTCAGCATTGCTACAAGCCACGGTAAGGGTGACAAGAACCATTAAGAAAATTTGCAGTAGTCTTTTCATCTCCTGATTACACTCCATCATCAATTACTGGCTGATACTATCGCCTCAACTGCATCTGGATGGGCAAGCGCACCATTGCTTCTGTTAAAAAGGCCAAATCCATTATTCCCGGCAAAACCATTGTCCCAATAAACCGGAACCATTCCATTTTCAAGAGCCGCCTTTGTCACGTAATTCAAATAGTAATTTCTGGAACTGATATGTTCCTGCTGGGCTGTTGCATTACTAATTTCTCTGTAGATAGCACCATATTCACCCATTATCACTGGATAGCCTTTGTCTACAAAATTTGTCTTCATAGAAGCAAAAGTCTCATCTACCCAACTTTCATCTCCCCAGCCTGCATGTGCTGAACTTCCTGCATTTTCTTCTCCCCATAAATACACATTTCCTCCTTCTTCGAGCGCAAATTGGTATGGATCATAAAAATGCACTTCCACCATCATTCGGTCATAAGTAGGATCTTCTGGTATTTCAAGAAAATTAATGGTGTGCGCTATATTAGTATTATAACCTTGTACCACTAAATGTCTGTAGGTATTTCGACCACCAGTGGCTCTTACTGTATTGATAAAAGTCTGATTAAAGCTATTTTGCACTTCTGCATTCTCATCGGATGGAGTTCCAAAATCACCAGATACATGCACCTCATTTGTACCGGCAAAAAGTAAATGATCATCATAATCGCGGAAATACTTCGCAATTTGCTTCCAAAAAGCAGCTAGTTTCTCGTTGATTTCCTCCTGGTTTTCATAATATGGTTGGTTCATCCAGCCGCCATCCCAATGAACATTGAGAATAGCATACATATCATTTTCAATTACATAGTTGACCACCTCTTCCACACGCTGCTTCCATTCGTAACTGATATAAAAGCTGTCTTGCACTTCGATCATATGCGACCAGGAAGCCGGGATCCTAACCGTATTAAAACCTGCTGCTTTAACGGAATCAATTAGAGTTTGACTTATTGGAGGATTACCCCATGAGGTTTCATTTCCAATATAATTACCATTATTTTCAAGAATTGCCTCTAATGAATTGCCCACATTCCAGCCGAGGCCCATCAATTGCGACAGTTCTATTGAGGTGAGGTTTCTCATATCGGTTTGGTCCGACTCAATGAAATCCGGCTTAAACGGTTCCTGAACTACAGGATCGGCACCTGCCTGGGTTATAGTAATCTGAATGTCATCTGCTCCTTCAGCCGTCACAGTCATTGTCATAGTACGAGACTCAGTAGACTCATTGCTATCTGCATTAATGGTAATAGCCGCATCCCCTCTGGATGTTTGAATACCCGGGCGTGCCCAAATATTATTGTCGTAGCCGATGGTCCAGCTTGTATTACTTGTTACCTGTAAAGTTTGAGAACCCCCTGAGGCGTCAAATTCCAAAGAATTAGTATCCAGACTGAGCTCAGCTTCAGGATCATTAACGTCATCAGGCTGGGTAGATTCCTCTTTGCATGAAACAGCGGAAAAGGAAAAAAAGATGATTAAAAAAGGTAATAAGGAAAGATTTAAATTGAATCTCATAATATTTAAGCAATAGGAACGATGAAATAGTAAAGGAGCAGCAAGTCAAATTCCTGACTTGACTGCTCCTAGTACAAATAAAATTAATTGGCAACTATATAATGAAAAATAGTAGTTTCAGTTGGTTTATCAGGAGTAGTGTAACCTAGCCAAAGGCCTGCACTATTAATTGTGGATAAAGTTGATCCACCATGTGGAACAAAAAACCAGTCTCCTGAATTGTCGGTTCCATTTGTCTGCAACCACCTTGCTGCTGATCCTGCATAATCAATTAGAGGTACATCAATAGATAGAATGCCTTCTTCGGGATCTATATTTACATTTCCTGTTACAGAGTATTCTGTATTAGTATCATCTGTAACCCAATTCTCACCATCCTGATGTTCTGTAATTAAAGTTTGAGAAACGGTTACTTTCATTTGGTCCCCGTCCATAAAGAACATTATACTGGCTGTTTCAGCAATTTCTCGTGTGCTTTCATCGTAAACCCAATCCTGCGTATAATCATCTCCAAAGGTGTCGGAGTTTGTCCATCCACCTGCGAAACCTGGGGCCACACCTACAAAATTTATAAACCAATTGATATCTGGAATAAATGTTTTTCCTACTAGGGCATTTTTCCATGCTCGTAAAGGGTCAGCAGGTGCGTCACCTTGAAGTACTAAATGATATGCCAAATATTCTGGTTTTTCCGTGCTTCTTGCTCCAACCCACATGCCAGATACCTTACCTTCATTATCATATTCAATTTGCAAAATTCTAAGTTGATTCTCTGCTGTAGGTGCAAAACTTGTACCAGGGGTGATATTGAAATTTGGATCAATACCTTCAAAAGTGTAAATGCCATTCTCGCTTAATACATAACTACCTTCATTTTCATTTCCTGAGGGATCCGTGTATAGTGCGGTACTATCAGCTGAATTAAAAGTAAGTGAGAATTCCGCGAAATTAGCAGCAAGATCAGCCGTATAACCAGTCCATTCAGGGTAATCAGCCGGACTGATCCAACTTGGATTCATAAGGGTACCATCAAGATTCGCATAGTTGAAAGGAGTTTCCGGTGATAAAACCCATGTTAATTCTGTATTCACTTGTTGGTTCACATCATCTTGCCAATCATCCGGTAAGTCTGGCTCAGGCTCCCCCTGGTCTTCGGGCACCCAATTTTCAGCATATTCTTCTGAAATGTAATTAAAAACCAGAAGTGCCACACTTTCGCAAGACTCCTTTCTAAAGAAACCTAATTGCATAGTATTTTCAGTTAGTGAGATAATTCTGGCTTGTCCCCAATTATCTACGCAGTCCTCATAATTTGGCGTATGGAGTGGTGTAGCATCTGAAGTAGAAAGGGTATAGGTATCTGTGTTAATCTCGAAAACACCACTTTCCTGGCCACGTGCAGGAATCATGTTGTGATTTGCCACTAGTGTTGCATTATTTTCAAGTCCAAACGTCATACTTCCATAATCACCCAGCGTAGCAACCCATTGATTTCCCTGCCAATCAGGTTTGTAATCCCAGCAATCTCCATCCTCCACCAAGCATTCTTCACCGTACCCTACTTCAGAACCTAAAAAATACATTGGCCCAATAAAATACTTGGAAACACCTTCTTCATCTAGGTCCAATAACCAGGTTTTGGAATTACCCGGACCGCCTCCTGTAATTAGATTATAAAGAGGATCATCAACATAACTTAAGTTAGAGGTAGTAATGTTAATAATAGTAGTGTCTGCACTTACTAAACCCCCTCTGCTCTGTACACTATACACAAATTTATAGGTGCCAGGAAATGCCAACCTTACCGTATCAGTAACAGAAGTAGACCTACCGCTTGGAGTAGTCCAAAATGGGATCACGTTAGGCGTACGACTTTCCAAAACCACCATATTTGGATCATTAGCATCCTGATAAATATCAAAGTCCAACTCGCTAGCAGCAATAGGGCTACCAAGTTCAGGTTCTTCTTCCTGACAACCCCAAAAGGCTACCAGTACTAGTATTAAGCTTATATATTTAAATAAATTTTTCATATCTCTATAATTTTTACCATCCTGGGTTTTGTTCTAATACTCCATTAGATAATGTGATTTGATTATTTGGGATTTGTTGAAAGCCTCTTGTTAGTTGTAGATTAGAGCTTTCAATTGTTTTTGGTGTTTCCACTCCCCCATTGAGTAATGTTGTAGTTTCCGCCAAAGTACTGGCCGCCACATCAACTCCTTGTCTCAACAAGTCCCAGTAACGAATACCTTCCAATGCGAACTCTAGTCTTCTCTCCCTTTCAATAGATGCAGGGCTTACAGCTACGTTGGTAAAATTAGCACCAAGGGCTCTGGTCCTTACCTGGTCAAGATAATTTTGAGCATTGGCACTCCCTAATTCAGCAGCCATTAACAACACATCCGCATATCGAATAACAAAGAAATCCTGGAACTGACCGATCTGGAAATAAACGCCTCCTAATTCAATTGCCATACTTGTTCCTTCACCGTTAATCATTGGAGTGTACTTTTTAGTATAATAACCTGTATATTCTCTTTGGTTAGAAATTTTATCAAAAGCAATTTCTTCTTCATCAATTGATATGATGGAAGCATTTCTCCTTGTATCACCCTCACTATAAGCATTATAAATTTCCGGAGTTACAGTTACACCCCAACCATTGCCGTAAGGGTAAGAGGCAAATTCCCGCATGCCCAACATAACCATCCAATGGTTGCCATCTGTATTGCCATTATAATCACTGGTATAAGTCAATTTCACTGAAAAAACTACCTCCTCATTATCCTCACCAGCATAATTTTCAAGTGAAGCTGCAGGCCATAATGTAGAAAAATCTGCAACCAGGGCATGTCCACTGTTAGATATTACATCTTCCAAATGGCCTAACGCCTGTTCTTTGCTCACTACTCCTACTAAATCTGAACTACCGTAGTACCCAGTATAAAATAGATATACTCTTGCCAACATTGATTTTGCAGCCCATTTCGTAATTCTGCCAGAAGCAACACTTGTGTAAGGGTCAGCTGGTAAATTTTCAGATGCGAAAGCCAGGTCTTCTGCTATTACTGCATAGACTTCAGCAGGGTCAGCCTGAGGAATGTTTTCGGCAGAAGGTTCAGTTAACAAAGGTATGTTCTCCCAAAGCTTCACCATCTGGAAATACAGATATGCCCTTATTACCCTTGCTTCAGATTCGTATTGTAACTTTAATTCGTCATTACCTGCAAAATCAACATCCTCAATATTCTGCAAAAGCGTGTTACATCTAAAAACTCCTTTGTAATAGGCTATCCAAAGTGGCTCGAACAAATTCTGCTCAACGGGTGCACGACTTACATCGAATTCATCTACTGCCTGTATACCAAAACCATCAGCATTACCGGTTCCCCCATAAAAATTATCGGAAAGCACCATACTGGCTACAGGATAGCTTAAACCTCCTATACCACCTACGGCTCTTTGCATGCCATCATAGCAGCCCACCAATGCGGCCTCTACGTCAGCAGGTGTTTGGTAAAAATTACTATTATTAAGTTCAGTCAGAGGTTCCAGATCCAGGTATTCATCTGTGCAGGATGTCACTGAAAAAGCACTCAAAACAATGAGTATTATTGAAATTCTATACATTTTCATATCTTATTTTTTTTAAAATATTATGTTTACTCCCATTAATACAGTTCTTGGTCTTGGATAATACCCCAAGTCAACCCCGGAAGAAAAATTGTAGTTATCTGAAGAAATACCATACCCAATCTCAGGATCCATCCCTGTATATTTCGTAAATGTGAATAAATTTAATCCTGAAGCATATAATCTTAATTTCTGTATTTTAAGATTTTCCGCTAGCTTGGAAAAGTCATAGCCTAGTGTCACGTTATTAATTCTTAAGAAGTCACCATCCTGAACAAACAAGTCGGAAAAATTAGAGTAATTTCTGTTGTCCAATGTTACACGAGGCCTTGTATTGGAAGTGCCTTCTCCAGTCCACCTGTCCAATACATCCGATGTATGGTTAGCAAACTGATTTGCCTGATTTCTGTAGGACTGTACTATTTGATTTCCTGCTACTCCATTAGCATTTAAAATGAAATCAAAGCCTTTATAATTTAATGAAATATTTAAACCGAATGTTACATCAGGATTAGGATCACCTACATTCACTTTATCAGCATCATTAATAACGCCATCATTGTTTTGATCAACAAATCGTACATCTCCTGGACGAGCGTTTGGCTGAATAAGGTCTTCACCTAAAGCATGTGCTTCTACTTCGCTTTGATTCTGGAAGATTCCTGCTGTTTCCAAGCCCCAGAAATAACCTAATGGGAAGCCACTTTCCGCTCTGTAGAATTCAGATGAATTATCAAATAATTGATTGGTAAGGCCGTGAATAATTCCATCTGCAGTAGGAATATTTCCTACAACGCTCTCATTAAAGGCTCCGTTGATACCTATATTATATTCCAGGTCTCCAATGTTGCCGTTGTAAGAAAGTGCCAGCTCAATTCCTTTGTTAGTAATATCTCCACCATTGATAAATGGCGCATCTGCACCTGCTGTGGCCAACACCGGAGCAAGAATGATCCAGTCTTTATTAGTTTTTTGGTAGAAATCTAAGTTAACACCCAATCTACTATTAAGTAATCTTGCATCAACCCCTATATTAATTTGTTCTGAAGTTTCCCACTTAAGATCAGGATTTGCTAACCTGTTCTGGAAAGCTCCTGGAGTTAATACTCCTTCCTCATTGCCGAAAGCATAATTGGTATTAGCGAAAGTAATTGGTGCTAAATATTGGAATGCACCGGCATTTTGATTACCTACTTGTCCCCAACTTGCTCTTAACTTCAAAAAATTAAGAGTGGATGATTGTTGTATAAAATCTTCCTCAGATAGAATCCAGCCAGCAGAAACAGATGGGAAGTAACCCCAACGGTTATTCTTGGCAAAGTTGGAAGAACCATCCGCTCTGAAAGTGGTATTAATTAAATACTTTTCTTTAAAGTTGTAATTTAGTCTTGCAAAATAAGACATTCTATTATTGAGAAATCCCGGACCTCCTCCAAGGCCCATTTGTGCCCCATTGGTATTGGTAGTATTATCCAGCCAGCCATATTTCAAACTGTTAAAAGTAACATTCACATTATTACCACTAATGAAAGTGCTTTGCCCCTTATATGCAGAAGTACCCACCATAGCCTGGAACTCATGATTATTCTGGATTTTAAAATCGTAGGTTAAAAGATTGTCCCATAAAATTGTATAACCTTTACTTTGGGACTGATACACTCTATCAACCTGTCTGAATGAATAAATAGATAATTCATAGATAGGTTCATAAGAATGTCCTTCAGAGGCGTAATAATCTAATCCGAAACTAGTCCTAAATTTAAGGTTGTCCAAAAGATTCAACTCAGCATATACATTACCTAACAATTTCTGCGTATTGTTTTCATTCATATTATTGAACTCCATTTCAGCATATGGATTTGCCATTCCATTTAAGTAATTTGCATCTACGTCAGAAGTATTGAAATAATTACCATTTTCATCTCTGAAAGGAAGAAGCGGTGTTGCACCAAATGCCGGTCTTAATGAATTATTATACTGGTTACCTACTCTTACTCCATTATTTTTGATATATGAAAAGGTTAAGTTCTCTCCAAAAGTCAAAAAACCATCAAGCATTTCATTTGTTGAGTTAATTCGTGCATTGAATCGCTCATAATTTGAGAGGTCTTCTCCCCCCACAATTCCACCTTGCTGTGTATAAGAAAAGGAGGAAGAATAAGTTGAATTATCTCCACCACCGGAAAAGCCGATGTTGTAATTTTGAGTAGGAACCTCATCTTCAAACATATAGTCCATCCAGTTGGTGTCGGTGCTCAAATTGTTAATTTCATTATTTGTGAAAATTGGTCGACCTCCACTGTTAACAGAAGCCTCGTTCATGATTACTGCATACTCACGTGAGTTTAGCATATCAATTTTTTGCGGAACCGTTTGCACTCCGTAATAAGCATCAAAAGTTACTTTTGATGAATTTTTACGACCGCTTTTAGTAGTCACTAAAACAACCCCATTAGAGGCTTGTGAACCATAAATGGCGGCAGAAGCAGCATCCTTTAGCACTGAAATTGATTCTATATCTGAGTTATTAAGATAAGAGATATCTCCGGTTAAAACTCCATCCACTACATATAAAGGGTTACTACCTCCGGTTGATCCTTTACCTCTGATGACAACATTTAGGCCTGAACCAGGCTGACCAGAGGTCGATGTAATTTGAACGCCTGCAGTTTTACCTTGCAAAGCTTCCAAAGCATTGGTTCGGCTTTGATTTTGAAGTTCTTCACCATCCACCTGTAGGTTGGCTCCTGTCACCAAGGCTTTTTTCTGTGTTCCATAACCAATTACAACCACCTCACTTAATTCAGTAGCATCAATTTGCATTTCTATATCTATAACAGATCTGCCAGCTACCTGTACCTTTTGTGTACTATAACCTACAAAGCTAAATGCCAACTCAGCATCTTCTGGTACTTCCAATTTATAGTTACCATCCAAATCTGTAGTAGTGCCCCTATTGGTTCCGGTAACTAAAATGCTCACTCCGGGTATTGAGCCTCCATCGTCTGCAGCTGTTACTGTACCACTGACTGTAACATTTTGAGCATTACTAAAGGAAATGCTAAATATGCTCAAAATGCAGAGCAGCATATACCTCCAGGTTAATGTTTGTTTTGATAATTTTTTCTTCATGTGTATAAAGGTTAATAAATGAATGAAAATAACTTATTCTGCTAATTGAAAACTTTATGCACTCATATTGTCAATATAAATTCTTCTGCAAACGTTTTCATTACGACCGCAATGTAAAGAAAGGATTAGCTCACTTAGGGTACAAAATCGTTTTACGATAGGACATAATGTTTTCAGAAATGGCCTATAGTCCATAAAATAGGCATATTTAAAACTAGGGCAGTTTTATGGAAAAGAAAAAAATCAGTGAGTTATTGATTTTTTTTGCCAGGTGTCTACAATGTTACTATCACCTTAGTTATCTATGTGGACTTCTGTTCTGTAGGCAGACGGCAAAGATTTATACTTCTTCTTGAAATTACGGGTAAAATACTTAGGGTTGTTGAAACCCACTTTAAACGCAATTTCAGAAATTGTCATCTGCGTGTTGATTAAAAGTTGCTTGCCTTCTTCTAATCTTATGTCGGTAATCAAATTCAGGGGAGGCTTTTCAAAAAGTACTAAAGTCTTGTTATATAAAAAGCTTCTACTTACGCCAACCTCTTTTGCTAAAAGTTCTACTGAGAAGTTAGGGTCTTCCACGTTACTCTTAATAATCTGCACTATACTTCTGCTTAGTTTTTCATCTTCGCTCTCAAAAGCTATTTTATTTTCCTCTGCAGAGAGTTCAATTTTTTTACTGTAGGTCTTTTTTAAAAGATCCTGCTGTTTAATTAGGTTTTGCACCCTGGAATGTAGTTCATCAAACTTAAATGGTTTGGCAATAAAATCGTTTACACCAATTTCTAAAGCCTGTAATTTGGTTGTCTCCTGGTTATTTCCTGTAATCAGGATAAAAGGAATATGTTTTGTCCGAGAATCTTCGCGAAGTTTCTCACATAACGCGATGCCATTCATTTCCGGCAGTTGCCAATCACAAACAATAACATCAGGCCTCACCGATAAAGTTTTTTTCCATGCTTCCTTACCATCCGAGGCAACAAAAACATTGTATAAGGATTTAAAACTATCAATCAAATGATTCAAAAAGTCCACATCATCTTCAATAATAAGAATGTTAGGCAAAAACTCTTTATGGATGTTTTTAGTTGCTTTTTTATTTGTTCTAATATCGACCGATTTACTTGATAAATCCACAGCTTTAACAGGCAGTTTCAAATGAAATTGCGTGCCCTCTCCCAATTTACTTTTTACAGAAATTTTGCCCTTAAAAAGCTCTACATATTCTTTCACTAAGGCAAGTCCTACCCCGCTTCCTTGTTCAGGAATTTGCTGTTGCTGACTGACTTTAAAAAATCTCTCAAATATTTTTTTCTTGTCCGATTTAGGAATTCCAATTCCAGTATCCGCAATTTTAATGTCTAAAAAATGTTGCTTCCCTTGCACACCTGTAGAAGTTCTAATAGCTATATCAGTAGTAACTAAGCCATCTTTAGGTGTGAATTTTACAGCATTAGATAATAAATTGAAAAGGATTTTGTCCAACTTGTCTTTATCAAAACTCGCCTGAAAATCATCCACCGCTGTGAAAAATTTTATCTCCACTCCCCTGTTTTCCGCTAAATCTTTAAAAGAACGTACGATTTGCTCCGTAAATTCTATAATATTTCCTGAAGACTCAAATAGTTGAGATTCATTTTTAATATTTCCCAAATCCAGTATTTGGTTAATTAGGCCTAATAGCTTTTGAGCACTTTTCTGAATGTTCCCAATTTGTTCATTGGTGGTTTCCCTTAAACTGTAAGACTTTAATTTGTCTATTGAAGCTAAAATGAGGGCTATAGGTGTTTTGAACTCATGGTTTATATTTGTAAAAAACCTAATTTTCATTAAATCCATTTTATGCAGGTAAGCCGCTTCCCTTTTTTCCTGTTCAATTTGGAAGTTTCTACGCTGCTTCAATATAATCCGTCTTCTCGATTCGTATAATATAGCCACGAGCAAGATAAAATAGACTACATAGGCCAGGTTTGTTTGGTAGAAAGGAGGTAGAATCTCTAACTGCAATTGAGCCCCTTCCTCATTCCAGACACCATCATTATTAGATGCCTGCACAAATAACGTATAAGTGCCGGGATCAAGGTTCGTGTAGGTGACTTTTCTTAAATCGCTGGAAACACTCAACCATTGCTGATCAAATCCATCTAATTTATACCTGTACTTATTTTTCGTAGGCTGTAAGAAATCAAGCGCAGCAAATTCTACTGAAAAAAGGTTTTCATCATGTTTTAAGGTGATATTGCTGGTTTTGTGAAAAGGCTGATCTAGAATAACCCTTCCGTTAACTTCCTCATAGGGATTGACAATTGAATTAAATAGGCTAAATTCAGTAAAAATAATTTTAGGTGCCTTTGTGTTAAACTCAAATTTTTGCGGATTAAATATATTGAATCCATCTATTCCACCTACTAGTAGCTCCCCCTGAGAAGTCTTAAAAATTGCATTTTCATTAAATAAATTTCCTTGCAAGCCATCCTGATGATTGTAGTTTTTGAAGTCAGCCGATATTTTTTCGTTTACATTAGCCGATCCATTTATTTGAAATTGGGAAATCCCGTAAGAAGAAGTGAGCCATAAATTATTCTGATCATCAGAGGCAATGGCTATCACCTTGTCACCTGGCATACCATCTTCTTCATTGTAATGATAAAAGGTTGAATCGGTCTTGTTAAAGAGATCCAGTCCTCCATCGGTGCCTATCCACATGTTTCCAAGCCTATCTTTATGAATAGACCTTATATTATTATTACTTAGAGAGCCAGAATTGTAGGGGTTAAATTTAAAATGCTGTTCCCATTCTGTTTCAGGATTAATTACCACTATTCCATCAATCCCTCCTACCCATAAGTTTCCGTCAGTATCTTCTGCAATAGCTGACACGTATTCAATTTCATAAGCCCATTTTTTCCCATTGGAGTTAACCTCATAGAACCGCTCCATATCTGAATCTAATTTAAAAAGTCCTGCACTTAAAGTACCCACCCAAATGTTGCCCCTGGAATCTTCCATTAGTTCCCAAATATTGTTGCCTCCTATGCTAAAACTATCCTCAGGGTGATGCTTGTACGCTTTAAATCCTTCCGGAGTCATTTTATTAAGTCCTCCCAGATAAGTACCTACCCAGAGTACTCCCTTTTTATCATAAAGCAGACTTACCACTATATTGCTGGAAATACTACGAAGATCATAGGGATTATGAATATATTGCTCGTAGTCACCTGTTGCCTGATTGAGAAATATTAAACCACCTCCATTTGTACCGATGTAAATGTTGCCTGCACTGTCTTCTGCAAATACGTTCACATCATTAAATGGCAAGGATTCTGGATTTGAAAGCAACTTTTCTTCTAAAGGAAACTTTATTAGTCCAGGATGATAATAATCCATACCATTTTTGAAAGTACCAATCCAAATAATCCCATCCTCATCACGGTAAAAAGCTGTGATACTGTTCTGAGACAGACTATTTTTTATTTCAGGATTTTTTTCAATATACTGAACATTAAAATTCTCTGGGTTAATGATGTCAATTCCTCCATGATCAGTGCCTACCCAAATATTTCCTTCATTGTCTTTAACAAAATCACTAATCAAATTACTACTTAATTGAATAGATGAGGTATTAGTGCTAAACTTTTCTAGAGATTTAGTTGCAGCATCATAGTAATACAGTCCATAATCCTCGAATAAATGAATCCAAAGGTTATCTTTATTATCAATAATCAATTGATAATCGTGTAAATCGTTTGGGAACTTTTCAGCAAGAAATGTTTTACTGTCTAAAACTAAAAGTGTTTTTCCATCAATTTTTTGCAGAAGACCATTCCTGTAAACAATCCAAAAATTTCCTTCACTATTTTCAACCAGAACCGAAATCTCAAGTGCATCCCTTTTGGAATTACCCTCTGAATGTTTGAACGAAGATATTTTCTTCGTATCAGGGTGATATTTAGTTAAAGATCCATTTTTATGTATAAACCAAAATGCACCTTTACTATCCTGCATTATATTTTTTACAGCTACTTCTGGAACATCAAGCTCTCGCAGTACGCTTAATTGATCAGATGAAAATTTTTCAGTAACTGGATTAAAAATATTGATACCCAACAATGTTTCCACCCATATATTCCCTAAAGGATCTTCAAAAATATTCCTATACTCTGTAGATTGAATTGCTCCGGAATTTTTAGGGTCAGGGTTGAAATTTTTAATATTGTAGCCATCATACCTGTTGAGGCTTGTAGATGTACCAATCCAAAGAAAGCCAGAGCTGCTTTTTAATATACAGTTCACCGTACCCGGAGAAAGCCCATCGGCTACACTGATATGAGAAAAACGGTACTTTGAATCTGCTAAATTGTTAAGTTGCCTATTTTGCGAATAGACCAAGATACTATTTAAAAAAAAGACTAGAACAAGTATTCTCATATTAAACAATCACTGCTAAAGAGGATTTAACAATTTCAATTTATAGAACTTATTATTGATACTATAACTTTATTCCAAAAAAAAGTTATAGTATGTTTCATTGTTCTATCACTGTAGCAACTCTATTAACCTGTTTACTTCTTCATTAATTCGTTATATTACATAGTGATTCCACTTTTTGAAACCACTTTTATTATGGGAAAGACAACGAATTGGAAAGAAGAGCTGGATTTTCTCCGGGGTATAATACAGCAAACCAAACTGGTAAAAACAAAAAAATGGGGTGGTGAAGTATATACTATAAATAATGGAAACGTGCTTTCTATTTTACCTTTTAAAAACTATGTAAGTCTTTGGTTTTTCAATGGCGTATTTCTGAAAGATCCTTATAACGTTTTAGGCAATTCCCAGAAAGGTAAAACGAAAGCACTTAGGCACTGGCAATTTACCTCTGTTGAAGAAATGGACAAGGATAAAATTGCGGAGTACATTGATGAAGCGATTGAAAATGAAAAAAAAGGCTTAAAATGGAAGCCTGAAAAATCAGAAGAGCTGGTTATTCCCGATTTACTTTCAAAGGCTCTAAAAGGAGATACCCATTTAAGCACAGCATTTTTTGAGCTCACTCCTTTTAAGCAAAAGGAATATGCGGAATATATTGAGATGGCTAAGAGAAAGCGAACTAAAATAGACCGCATTACTAAAATTAAACCGCTGATATTGGAAGGGAAAGGTCTGAATGATAAATACAGATAGACCCTCTAGCGTTTTTGCTGCAAAGATTGCTTAACAAATAAAATATACCTAATTTGTATACATGGCAGGTGGACTAGGATTTGTACGAGCAGCAAAAGCAAGTTTTGAAAACAACAGGGCTTTACGGAATAAAAAAGCCCCCTTTCAGACAGCTAAAAGCAATCAATTTATTAAAGCCCCAACCCTAAAATTTAAGAAAGTTTCCGAAGAGGAACTGGCTGCTTTCAAAAAAGAGTTTCTCAAAAAGAAAAAGAGATCTGATAGAATTGCCATTGTAGGTTTCGTAGTATTTGCTGCTATTTTCTTATTTTTGGGTTGGTATTGGATTTTTGGGTGACACGCAATTTTCAACAAATTTATTGTCCATTATTAGATTAGTGATCATAGCGGATTTGGTCATTGAACTTTTTTCAAACAGCAGGAACTGCCATCTAGAAAAATGTTAGAATTTAGCATTTTAAATTGAATTCGTAGCTCTCACTATTTTAATTTCTCAAAAGTGACCCTTGCGCTTGTTGTAGATCCTTCAAAGAAGTTATCTATAATTAATCTGTCTCCAGACTGTTTGAAATAATAATCTTTAAAACCGGTATTGCTGGACAATACCCAACGTAAGGCTATTTTCTCATCCTCGAGAAGTTCGTATTCATACTGACCTGAATTGCACTTTGGAGTTGAAAATCCATTCCGAATTTCATTTCCGCGACTTAAATTAATCCATTTCTGACCTTCCATATTTTTGAAGGCTAATGTATCAGTTTTTTCATTTACTTCAACCCATTGACCCTCCAAAGCCACCTGATCAGTACTTACGTTCTCTTCAGAACAACTCATTAAAATTGCCAGGGTTAATAACAGCACATATTTCATGGTATATAAACTTTAAAGATCTTACAAATTGACAGGAAGCTTTTATTGAATTTTTTCCGTCAACAAATGATTTATTTTACTCTAAATCTCTATTATCGTTTCAAATGTAAGAATATAAGACACTAATTACTAGCGCTTTATATATAAAATTAACTAGGATATTCAGTCAGTTACAGCTGTTCCTTTATTCTATTAACAGCTTCATAAATCCGATCAGCAACTATACTCCGTAAATTAACACGAAACAAAATTAAATAACTTTATGAAGGCACAATTTTTAAAATTAATATGTTTGAGCTTTATAACCTCCTTTGCATTTTACTCATGCAGTGAAGATGAGGCAGGAGAAATGATGCAAGGCAATGTTCAATTGTTCGCATCAAATAATGCGAATGGTGATATTACAGTTTATAACATGACTAGCAATGAAACTTCTACCTTTACAACCAACTCAATGGCAGCTGAAGGAATTTATTATGATGAAGATCAAGATGAGGTTATTCAGGCGTCACGATCCGAAAACAGATTGGATGTCTACACAGACTATTCAGGGCTTATTGGCAATATCTCGATCACTGCTGCTATCTCTAGCAGCTCTGACTTGGTGAGCCCAAGAGATATTGCAGTAAATGGAAATACATATGTTGTAGCTGACAATGCTGATGTTGATGGAAACCCTGACACTGCTGACGGACGTCTGTTTATTTTCGTGAAATCTGGTAGCGAATTCACTTTAAGAAATACAGTAAATATCCCATTCGCTCTATGGGGAATTGAATTTGTAGGTACTGATTTGTACGCAGTGGTAGATAAAACTAATCGATTAGCAGTTTTCTCTAACTTTGTAGCTGAAAACACCTCCAATAGTGTGGTAGACCCTACTAAAACAGTTGTTATTGAAGGAATAGTGAGAACTCATGGCCTTGCTTACGATAATGGCACAATGATTTTAACTGATGTAGGGAGTGCTTCTTCCGATGCAGATGGTGCATTTCATTTTGTTGCTGATTTCGATTCAAAATTTAGCAGCGTTGCCAATGGTGGTACACTTTCTGCAAACCAGCAATTAAGAGTGGCAGGTGATGGTACTTTTTTGGGTAATCCTGTTGCAGCGGAGTATGATGCTGCTTCAAATACCGTATTCATAGCGGAAGCCCTTAACGGCGGAGGAAGAGTGTTATCATTTAGCAATATTTCTGCAAATGGAAGTACTACCCCTACAATGAACAATACTTTACAATCTGCTTCTTCGCTTTATTTCCACAGTAATTAATGTGTAGTTAGTTTAAAGATGACATGATTCATCTGTTAGTTCGTAAAAGGCCAGGTAAAATACTCGGCTTTTTTTGTTTTATGGTTTATACATACAACCGGGTATCATCACCAAACTGTGGACATCTCTTGTATATTATTGGTAAGAAACTGCAATCCTTAAAAAGCATTTCCAGCTTAGGAGTATTGTTCCTCAAATTTAACGCTAATTTTAAGTATAAACTTGGGAGGTTCTACTTTTACTTCCACTTGTCCTGGTTATTTGGGCAATTGTGGATTTGGTAAAAAGCAATTTTCATGATAATCAGAATAAATGTTTGGGCTATTTTTATCATCTTCATGCCAGTTTTGTGGGCTCTTAGTGTATTTAATTTTCGGTCGAAGTCAGAAAATTGCTTAATATTTGGCCGATTCATAACATCACACTTTCAATTTATCTCCTGAAATCTCTGTATTTTGCTATACAAATTACTTTAGCCAACAGAACACTCCTTTAAACCGTATTGTAATTGATCAGGTAAAAATTACTTAATCCTATTAATCACTGTTCTCGAAAACAGGCTTTGCCGCACATTAAATTATGGCTGGTTTATGAATAAAAAACTAATCAGATTCTTACTAATTTTTTTCCTTGTAGTAGGAATTTTATACCTTCTGTTCTTAGGAATGGATAGATCACAGGAAATTTTGGCTCCAATATTCCTTGCTATAATACTTTCCATGATGCTGGTACCGGTCGCCAATTTTCTTGAAAGAAAAGGAGTCAAGAAGGGATGGTCTGCGTTTCTGGCCGATATGCTTTTCGTTTTATTTATAGCCGGAACTATTTGGGCTGTGGGCTTGGAAGTGAAAAAGCTCAATGATCAATGGTCTTCTATAGAAGATAGGTTTAATTCACAATTGGGTAAAGTCGAAAACTTTGTAGAAAAAAATAGTCCTTTCTCTATAGAAAACCCTCTGGAGAAAAACAATTCCCAGCAGGACAGTAATAAAGAGAAAGCACCAGAAAGTGATCAGAAACTGCAGAAGGGAGAAAATTCAGATGGGAAGTCACAAAAAGATGCTGAAAAAGAAGGATCAGATGGAACTCAAATGACTACCATAAAATCTTTCCTCACTAAAGCAATTGCGAAGGTGTTTAGCTCACTGGGTAATCTGTTGCTAATAACTGTATACATATTTTTCATGCTTCTTTACAGAGAAAAGTTTAATAAAGCTACTCTAAACTTTATGTCAAAAGAGCAACAAGAAGAAGGTAAAGAAATTTTATCTAAAATTGTAAAGCAAGCTCAGGAGTACCTCATAGGCAAAATGATTTTAGTAATTATTCTTACGATCATCTACTCTATTGGCTTTGCCATTTCTGGAATGGAAAGCATTTTTACAACTGCTTTTTTAGCCGCAGTGCTCTCGCTAATTCCCTATGTCGGCCCCTTAATCGGTGGTATTTTGGCTATTGGAGTGGCATATATTACCACAGGAGAAACAACAGCCATTTATATTGTAATGGTGACGTACGCCATCGCTCAATTTATAGAAAGTTATTTGGTAGAGCCTTTTTTAGTAGGGAACCGCATACAAGTAAACCCCTTATTTACAATTTTTGCAATAATAATAGGTGCTTCTGTCTGGGGAATAATTGGTATGATAGTTTTTCTTCCCCTGTTTAGTTTCATCAAATCCATTTGCGATCATGTGCCAATGTTGCATCCGGTTGCCTACTTAATTGGTAACGAAGATAGTGGAGAAGGTGAAGGAATGGAAGAAAAAATAAAGGAAAAAGTCTCAGGTTGGTTTAAAAGCATAAAAAAGCGTACTGATTGAACTACGAAAAACAGAAGCTTTTAAGAATTGCTATCATGATATAGCTTAAAATATCTTGATTATTTGAAATGAAATGACTACTGCTTTCGTCATGGTAAAAATAGTCTAGATATCGCTCTTCAGAAAATCCGAATACCACTTCCCGGATGATTTGACAGTCCGCTTTTGGGTGATATGATCATTATGCACAATCCCAAAACGGGGCATGTAGCCTTCAGCCCATTCAAAGTTATCGGTGAACGTCCAAATGAAGTATCCTTCCACAGACACTCCTTCTTTTTTAGCTTTTAACACCTGCTCCAGCACTTTCTTTAAATAGTCAGTTCGATCCGGATCATGCACTGTTCCATTGATCAATTGATCTTCAAATGCGGTACCGCTTTCTGTAACAAGAATCTTTTTCACCTCAGGATATTTAGAAAACTGTTTAAGCATATGGTAAACGCTGTCAGGATATACCTCCCACCCCATCTGATTGGTAGGTACGTTCCGATTTTCGGCTTTAACAATATTGGCCCAGAGTAAAGGGGTAAAAAGCGAGAACTTTACTTTTTCCCGCGTATAATTCTGGAGCCCGATATAATCAAAATCAAATTTCATTAAGTCTTCATCTCCAGGCTTAATATATCTTTCCAGCCTATTCAATAACTTTAAATCTTCAAAAGGATAGCCTCTGCCTAGCGCTGGCTCTAAAAATAAACGATTCAAGAGAGCATCTATTTTGCGTGCTGCTTTATGATCTTTTTGAGTGTCACGAAAGGGTTCAATATGGCTACAGGAAAATGTGGTGCCTATATTTGCATCAGGACAAAATTCCCTTACCACTCGTCCACCAATGCCCTGGCACAGCGTGGCATGATGCACAGCAGGAATAAAACTTGAAATACCTTTTTTCCCTGGAGCATGAACGCCCAGAAAGTAGCCTCCACCTGTAAAAACCATTGGCTCATTTAGAACCATCCAGTTTTTTACTCGGTGGGCCAGTCTTTTTACAACAATTTGAGCATATTCCTCAAACCAGTGGATTATATCTCGATTGGTCCATCCTCCCTTATCTTGTAATGCCTGTGGCAAATCCCAGTGGTATAAAGTAACCCAAGGAGTGATACCTCTTTTTAAAGCTTCATCTACCAGCCTGTCGTAATAATCAAGCCCTTTTGTATTAATTTTGCCTATTCCCAAAGGCAAAATTCTGCTCCAGCTGATAGAAAATCGCAAATTAGGAATATGCATGGCTGCCATCAGGTCTAGATCGGACGGGAAGCGATTGTAGAAATCACATGCTATTTCTGCATGATGACCTTCGAAAATCTTGCCTTTTTGGTGGGTAAAATCATCCCAAATGGAAATGCCTTTACCATCTTCTTCGCATGCTCCTTCTACCTGGAAAGCGGCATTAGAAACACCCCAGTGAAAATCGGGGCCGAAAGCATCTCTTGAAAAAAAGGAACTGCTTTCCTCCTTACTAT
The DNA here is from genome assembly GCA_963803685.1 of uncultured Cytophagales bacterium. Lineage (GTDB taxonomy): Bacteria > Bacteroidota > Bacteroidia > Cytophagales > Cyclobacteriaceae > Marivirga. The sequence goes on along the minus strand of CAWDNW010000001.1, from coordinate 1,718,721 downwards.
TACTCATAAAAACTTTTTAGGCGGGATTAAACTGAAACTCTTGATTATCCAGACCGAAATCAACTGACACTTTCAGGCCGTGTACATCCAAAAGCCCTTGCAAAATGGCCTCTGTTTGGTTAGGATAATCAACTTTGATAAGCTCTTCTGAGTCGATCCAGTTTTTAATTTTAACAATAAACTTCTTTTTTAAAGTAGGTATCACTGGAACACCCATTTCCATCAGGGCTGCTGCATTGCACTGCTGCTCATACTGGCCTTTCATAGGTATTACCATTAATTTTTTCTTGAGGAAAAGCGCTTCCGAGGGGGTTTCAAAACCTGCTCCGCAAAGCACTCCCGTACTGGCAACCATACTAGCAATAAAATCTTCATTACTAACAGGCCTTATTCTTACATTGCCGGAAACGGAGGGTTTTTTATTGTGCTTGGAAAACACATCCCACTGCACTTCAGGTATTTTAGATAGTATTTTTACAAGGTGCTTATCAGAATAAGAGGGCAAGTACACAGTATAATGCGGTTTCTTTTGAAGCTCCATATTCCTTATTTGTTCACGGATAACAGGGGTGAAAATATTTTCTCCAAAAGAATGGAAGTGAAAACTATAGGCTGCCTTCGCAGGAGCGTAGTATTTAAGAATTAAATAACCTAATAAGTCTTTTTTGGCGGGGCGGGGAGCTCCTTTGGCAATAACTGCAGTTTGATGACTTAAAGAAATGCAGGTCTTACCCTTAAAAAAGCAAGCCCAGGCTGAAATGGGTTCAAAGTCATTGATCACTAAATCGTAATTTTCTACCGGAACGGACTTGATTTCTTTTCTTAGTCTTCTGAAATCACACTTGCGAAAAGTTTCCCAAATATTAACTCCTCCCGACTTACCAAAAATAAAGCTAAGACCTGAATAAGTATATTTTACAGGAAATCCCAGGTCTACATCGGCTTGTATGCCGCTTACCAGCACATCAACTTCACCCTTCGCTTTTAGAATTGGTATAATATCTCGTGCACGGCTCAAATGACCGTTTCCTGTACCCTGAATAGCGTATAATATTTTCATAATTGCGTTCTCTTATTAAAATGGCAATAGAACGTATTAAATTTTAATGATGCACTTTATGGTGTCGTAGTGGGGAATACAGGTCTTGAAACTTATAAAGAAATAAGCGAATTAAGACATTCTGAACTTTTCTAATCATCTTTTTCATATCCTTCTAATTTTGGTTATTATAAAGATACGCCTCAAATATGATCAGATTTTTAAGCTATTTTTAAGGAATTATTACTTTTCATTGACTATTTCATGCGTAAATAACACTAACTTAATGTGCTACTGGTGTCAAGACTTTTAAACTGCCGGGATTAATTTTTATTTCAAAATTGGACAATCCAGGTACATGATCGCCGTCAAGGTGGACAGGATAAAATTCAGGTCCGCTGATGGATACCTTTTTGCAGGGGACAATTTCCACATAAGGTGAAGTCATGAGCTTGCCTGAGAAAACTTTTAACAGCATTTGGGGAAGGTAAAATAGAGGAAAAGGCTTAATCAAAACCAGATCAAAAAAGCCATCACTCATGCTGGCAGATGGAGCAATAAAGGCATTATTACCATACTGGCTGGAATTAGCTGCAGCTGCAATAAAATATTTTTCTTCTCTGAACAGATTATCTCCTTGAATCTGAAGTTTGGCGGGTTTGAAATTCCTGAACTGAGTGAACATGCATTTGGCATAGGATAAGAATCCACGCACTTTCTGCTCAGCGAAAATCTCGCTAACCTGCCCATCGAAACCCACGCCAGCCACATTGAGAAAAAATTGACCAGCAAGTGTGCAGGTGTCTATTTTTACTTCCTGTGCTTTATTGAGCGCGGATACAGCCTTTGCCGAATTCAGCGGAATTCCTAAATGTCTGGCAAGACCGTTTCCCGAGCCTCGCGGAATAATTCCTAGACTGGAGGCTGATCCCACAAGCGCATAGGCCACTTCATTAATAGTACCATCTCCACCCACAGCTACAATTAGAGGGATTTTAGTACTTACTGCTTCAGCTGCAATTTCACGTGCATGATCCTTCCTTTCTGTAAAAACAAGCTCATAATCAAAAAAATCATGGTCTAAGTTTTTCTGGATAATATTTTCAAGTCTGGATGAGGTTCCAAAACCTGAAATTGGATTAGCAATGAAAAGTATTTTCTTTTTAATTTCTGTCATGAAAGAAAATTGATTCTGGTAAAAATATAGTCCAGTTGCTCGGCATTAATCACCATTCTATAATAATCTGTATCGTCAAGCTGAGAGGTTCTGTAACCTTCTATATTCAAATATTTCTTACTGGTTTTTTTATCGAACCAATGAACCAGCTTAATTTCTCCATTTTTAATTTCGAGGCATGTAATCCCTCTTTTACCTATAACGCAACCGGAGTTAAAAAGGCAAGGAATATGAAAAATTGAGTTGTATAAATCAGTTCGGAGCGTGATTTTCTTATTCTGCTTATACACCTTTTTCAAATCCTTACGGTATTGCTTGATGCTCTTCTTTATAAGTTGCTTTTCATCAGCATCTTTTTGGTTGGTAAAATCCCTGCACAATTGCTCTATCTTGAATCTTAGACGCTCTACTTTGGATAAAGATTCAAAAAGGGGTCGATGGGTGTGGCCAATTATAGAAACTATCTTCTTAAAACTCGAATAATGATACACATTTTTCTCAATAGAGTATTGTTTTCGGCTGTCATGAGCGACAGTATAATTCTTTATTCTCAATGGGTTGGCAATATATTTAAGGATCCAACCCATCAGCTTGTTATATTTCAAATAAGCACGTGATGCCTGATGCCCATGGAATAGGAACAAGTAGTTATCTTTCAATTTTAATTTTATGGCATCATAAAGATTGTAAGGGTGCCCCTCGTTTTCTTGATCGTAAAGCAATAAGTCGTGATTTCCTACTGTTTTATACAACTTGGATTTTTCATGAAACTTATCCAAAATCGCATAAGTAGTATTCCAGAAGCTTCTAATACTGGAAAAAGAAAAGCGTTGAAGCTCCTCCACATCTCCATTAAGTACCAGGTTAAAGTCTTTTTTTAAATAATGATTCTCCAGAATGGAATGGAAGAGATGTGAGTTGTCTTTGAAATCGTCTTTAGAGCTGCCATCACCCATGTGTAAATCACTGAAAATCACAAACCTGTCCTTTTTCTTGATTTCAATAGTGGTTGACTGATCAAAAAGTTCGTTTAAATGCTTAAATATGCTTAGTCTTTTCTGCACGAAATAGAAATGAATACTTTATTTGTTGTAAAATTAATTTTAGTAACTTCTCTACACCACTGGCAGCCTTTATCAAATTGTTACTGTAATATTAAATAAATAATCGTATTTGAAATATTTATAGAGAAAACCCTGAAATTGTCGCAAACTGCATGAACAAAACACTTAATCATGATTCACAGCACCTATCATAGCCATAATCACTACTGTGATGGAAAATACGCACCTGAAGAATATATTAAAACTGCACTTTCCTTAGGGCTTAAAACCTTTGGCTTCTCATCACATGTCCCGGTACCTTTTAAAAATGAGTGGAGCATGAAGGAAGCTGAGTTACCCAATTACATACAGGAAATCCAAATACTTAAGGAAAAATACAAAGGCCAAATAGAAATTTACACAGGATTGGAGGTTGATTACATCCCCGAGTTAATAGGCCCTTCTCATCCTACAATTCAACAACTGGCGCTGGACTTTTCCATTGGCTCCATCCACTTTGTGGATCAATTTGAAGATGGAATGCACTGGGAAATTGATGGTACTCATACTAGTTTTCTGAAAGGTTTTAAGCAAATATTTCAGGGAGATGGAAAAGGTGTGATGTTAACGTATCTATCTCTCACCAAAGAAATGGTTGAAAAGGATAAGCCGAAAATTGTTGGTCACCTGGATAAAATAAAAATTCATAACACTGCAGAAACTCCTCTTTTCTCTGATGATGACAAATGGTACCAAGATGAGGTGGAAGAAACCTTAACTATAATCAAAAAGAAAGAATCAGTTATAGAAGTGAATACCCGGGGCATGTATAAAAAACTCGTGGATGAACCCTATCCGGGAGTAATGATACTCAAAAAGATAAGACGCAAAAATATTCCGATCATGCTCAATTCCGATTCTCATCATCCGAGGGAAATCAACGGCTCTTATACGGAAGCACTCGATTTGTTGAAAACGCTCGGATTTACGGAGTTGATGATTTTGAGAAACAATGAATGGCAAGCGGTAGGAATTTAGTTGCTGGCAAATTTTATTACAGGAATCATCTTTAATGAGCAGACAGTCTGTTTTCTGCTGCTGCAAAAAGGCAGGCTGTTAGAAATGGACTTCACTAAGCATTTGGTGGATCTTTAGGAGATTGCTTTAGCCTTTATTATATTGACTAAATTGTATCTGCAATTTAAACAACAACTGTATGACAAAAATTAGAAAGGTGTTTTTCTATTTTATCATTGTAATGTCCGTGATGGTAATCGTGGTAAGCTTACTTTCCCTGATATATGATGTTTCTTATTGGTATTCTAAGGTTCTGGATTTCCCAAGGCAGCAGTATCTATTGATGGGTGTAATATGTCTTCTACTTCTCATTTGGTTTAACAAAACCTGGAAACCTGCTTCAATATTATTGATTTTAGGCTTAATAAGTAGTATTGGTATTCACTCTGTAAGAATATTGCCTTATGTAATTGGTGAAAAAACTGTTCCGGACGCTAATTTAGAAACTGTAGCTGAGGAGAACATAGTAAGCATCATGATCGCAAATGTGCTTATTAGTAACAAGAAAGTAGATGATTTTTTGAAAATAGTGAATAAAACTGCTCCGGATCTATTACTGGTAATGGAGGTTAATGATTGGTGGATGACAGAGTTAAACGCACTTACCAAACAATATCCTTACATAATGAAATACCCAGCAGACAACGCCTATGGTATGACTCTTTATTCCAAGCTTCCATTAGAAAATAACGAAATCAAATTTTTAAGTAAGCCTGATGTACCTTCTTTTCATGCCCTGGTAACTCTGCCTTCTGGTAAGTCATTTAGGTTTCACGGTGTACACCCAGTCGCGCCAGTTCCCAGTGAAAAGTATCCTGACAACGAAGGTGAGAAAGAGGTAGCACTTATAAAAGTAGGAAAGCTGGTTAGTGAGGAATCAGTACCTTCCGTTGTCGCTGGGGACTTTAACGATGTTTCCTGGTCCTACTCCTCCCGACTTTTCGGGAAAAATGGTAATCTCAAGAATGTGAGAATAGGAAGAGGTCTATATAATTCTTTCGATGCGCATTCCTATATTATGCGATGGCCCCTTGATCATTTTTTTGTGAGCAATGATTTTTCTTTACTAGAGCTAGAGCGCTTGCCAGGTTTCGGTTCAGATCACTTTCCTCTATTCGTAAAATTGGTATTGCAGAAATAGCAAGAACATGACCCTACTGATTTACATTGCTATTTGCAATCAGTCGATTGTTGAAGGAAAAAGCAGGTAAAAATTTTTACCATACTAATTGTAAATCAGAAGTTTATTAAAAAATACAATACGAAAAATTATAGATGAATTAACTTCAAATTCATTTCATTGCTCTAAACCCAGGGGAGATTAACGAAAACCAAGGCATCATATTAATTAAAAATTTCATTCAAACAACCCAGTTTTGAGATGCACTTAAAATATATGTAATTATCAATTAATCAAGATTTGACAATTATTTATTAAGGAATGATGATGAAAACAGAGTCTCTAAGTCATTGCAAAACCTTCAGTTAATACATTTTTTTCGGCTAATTGTATAATTTATTAGTTGGAAAATAGAAAAATATCTCTAGTTTAGCATGTTTTATTTATTAACGATGAGCAAGTACGTGTAATATCAAAACAAAGCTGATAAATGCCCTGAAAAGCAGAAGAAGAAAAACGAAAATTTTTTCTAAAGTCGCAAAGGTTAGTAAAACTGGAAAACATTAAAATTTTCTAAATAAACAAGTAAAACCCAAAATAAAAAAATAGATAAAAATGAAAAAAATAACCCTTTCTCTGCTGGCAGTACTGTTGATAGCATCAACTGCATCGGCTCAAACCAGGTTGTTCGTAGATCCTGAATTCTCAAAGTATGGAAACGATCACCAGATAATTGCCGTTATCCCTTTTACAACTACCATTTCCCTACGCCCCAAACAAATGGCAAATTTACAAGAAGGACAACTGGAGAAAATGCAGGAATCTGAAAGCTTAAATATCCAAAACTCTATGTATTCTTGGTTTCTCAAAAGAAGACAACAAGGCACTATGTGGGTCGACATTCAGGATGTAAGTACAACTAATGCCTTGCTTGCAAAAAATGGAATAAATTATCACAATATACATGAATATACCCCCGCAGAAATAGCAACTATATTAAAAGTTGATGCAATAGTAAAAGGAACATTTGAAACAGATAAACCTATGTCGGAAGGAGCCAGTTTAGCCCTGGGATTACTTGTTGGATTTTATGGCGCTACCAACACGGCCACTATCAACATGTTTATACATGATGCAGATGAAGGGAAGGTGCTTGTAAATTATAACAAAGGGGTGGCCGGGTCGCTGGGTTCTTCAACTGATCAATTAGTAAACAAGATAATGAGAAAAACTTCCCGAAGGATTCCCTATACAAAGTCAAGAGCGTAAATCAATAACAAAAATTTCGTTTTCTCTTTACACTTTTATTTGCTGCAAATTACCTCAAAGTAAATTGCAGCAAATACTCTCACCTCTTGTGCGATAATGTGCAGATAGACAGTATAAATAGAGCACTCAAAAATTCCAGTAATCTGATATATGCTACAACCAAATCTCCGACTTCTGTGTCTTTGTACTTAAATACCGTGAACTACTTACACTGTAATTGAAAAATGGAGACGTATACTTAGCTTTCTTGTAATAATTAGTCTTTTTTCCTGCGTGGACGATGAAGCGGTCGTTAATTTTGAAAGTGATATAACTGGAAAATGGAAGCTCGTTGAATCAAAGATTAGTTCCGGAGGCCCTGAAATGATAGTTGAATCTGTCAAAAATGGTGATGAATTTCTTTTTAGAAATGATCTTTCCTTCACTTCCACAGCAAGAAAGGATTGCAATAATGGAACCTACAGATATTCCAAAACGAATTCTCTTCAACTTACTGAACTCGAACTAAATTTTGAATGCTCAACAACCAGCTCTCCTTTAAGAACTCTGAAAAATGCCGTTACCTTTAGCACCCCAGATCAAATGATATTGTCTCCGCTTGATCCTATGTGCATAGAAGGTTGCGCATTTACTTACCAGAAGATAATTTCTAAGACAGATTAAGCCAAAAACATTGAAAGTTAAAGTAAAATGATTACCAATCACTCCCTTCTCATACAACACAACTCTTTATTCTTCAACCCCTCCTCTTTATCCTAAAGTCATCTTTATCAGCTTTTTAACTGTTAACGCAGGATTTATCAAAAAATGAAAAGAAATTCTTCGAGAATCTTATAAATCCTTCGCCATTTTCTTTAAATTCCCTGAGATACTGGTTAGCCATCTCAATTGATCTGTAATGAGTCTGGCTTTCTGCATATTTTTTCTGAAATCGGGGTCTATAGGTTGCGGATGCTCCTGTTCCAGCTGTTGCGTTCTAATAGCCACTAGTTCATTAAATTCCTGATCTAGATTTCCATAAGCAGCGTCCAGTTTTTCTGAAGCTACTCCCTCTGTTATTTCTTTATTATCTAAGGCTTGCAATGCCTGTTTCAAATTGGCATCAATGGATTCCATAATTACCTCAAACGAATGTGAAACCTCCTGATTCTCTTTACTAACTATGTAGGTGCCAAGCGCTGCAGTAGCTGAAAGAAAAGTATGATTTAGACCTACAATTTCATAGAGCTTGCCCAAATTCTGTTGCTTTGATTCAGGCTCCTGGCTCATTCTTTGGAAAGCTCCATTTAGATTTCCCATTTCCAAAAACGCCTCTTTCCGTGCCAATTTATAGCTTGTGGAATCTCCCTCAGGCTGATGATAGTACTCATTAATGGTTGCTAAGTAAATACGACTTGCCGAAAGTGCCTTATATATTATGGAATTAATATTTTGTACCTCCCAAGCAGGCCATAAAAATGAAATTGCAAGCATAGAAATGCCTGCCCCGGTGAGTGTATCAATTATTCTGTACTGGATAACCTCAAAAGCATCAGGGTTGATTAGTGCATAAATAAAAACAACAGCAGTAGTTACAAAAATGGAAGAGGTGCGATAATTTTTCTGAATAAAACTAAAGGCCAACATGAGTGAAGTAATAGACAAAATAGCGTACAGATAAGTGTTTTGCGAAACAAGCACTATTACTGCAGCAATGGCTGCTCCAATCAGTGTCCCGTACAATCTTTGCTTGGATCTTTCTTTGGTTAGGGTATATCCAGGCCTCATTATCACTGCAATAGTCAGCAGTATCCAGTAAGGATTTTGTATTGAGAAAATAATCCCTGCACTGTACCCCACTAACATTGCAAGGGTAAGCCTCATGGAATGTTTGAAAATAGGAGATTTGAAAGTGAAATTTTCTTTCAAAACAGAAAAGTCATAATCTTGCTGGGTAATGAATTTTTTGCCTGCTTTACCTTGTAAATCACTGGATTGTTGACCTTCCAAATCCTTAAATATTACTTCTAAAGATTCAATCTTATGTAATTGCTTTTCTTCATAATCGAGCAAATTATGTAAAAGAAGAGCGCCTTCCCTTGCCTTTGGTAATTTTACCTCCTGCACATATTGTTGAATGTTGTTTTTGCAGCTTTCAATCAAGGGCGTCAAATCTTCTAAATGGCCTAGTTTGGAACCACTTTGCATCCGGAACCCCATATTTTTTAACCTGTCTGATAATTTAAATATTAAATCGACAAAAGGTTTTAAAAGCCCTTTTTGAGTGGGGAAAAGAACTTTTATTTGATCGTAATTAGCCGGATTAGCCAATGCCAGTTCTAAAATATCAATCAACTCAATAAAAATGAGCAATTGTTTGCGCTTAAAATTAGATAGACCAGAATTTTGACGCTCGTTCAGCAATAGCACTCTGAGCGTTTCATGAAGAGCATTCAATTCTATTTGTAGATTATAGAGTTCAGATTTCAATTCTGAGGCATGCAACGCCTCCATTACTAACCTACCTCTTACCTGCATATATTGGGCCGTAAGCTGCAGACATTCTGATAGCCCATTTTCAATCTGACGTTTCTGTAGAATTGAATGAAAACTATATGATAATAATAGAGCCCATAATCCACCCAGACCAATCATTGAGCCGTGTAATAATATGTCAATACCGCTTTGCTTGTTGGCAAAGCTTAATACAATAGCCAGTAAACCAGAAAAAGATATTAATGAAGCTCTAAATCCATAAATGGAGATGAATGAAATAGAAAAAATGAGTATTGCCAGCACCGGGAAAAGTACATAATAATGATCTGAAGCTAGTCGGGTAAAAATAGAGGCCAGCACTGCTATAGCCGTAGCAGTTAAAATACCAATTGTTTTATGTCTTTTACTACCTGGAACGTCACTACTAAAAGTTAAAAACACACCTATGGCTACGCTAATACCATACTGAGTTTGCTCCCAATAAATGCCTAATAAAATGGGGCTGACTATTCCGAAAGTGACTAATAAAGCCTTCAAAAAATCAGGGCTAGAAAGAAAATTCCTGACTGCACTTATTCCCTTCTCTAACATATACTTATAACAGTTTGATAAAAGCTCAATGTTGATACATTAAAAATTTGACTGTACTTTTTTACTTTAAATATCTGAATCAAATCAAGTTTTGAAAGATAAATGCCACCCGAACCTACATCGGCCGTATAACCAACTGAAAGTTAAACAGAATATATGATTATAACAGGCGAGTCATTAATGCCGATCGCTATTGCCATTATTACGCTTGGCATCGGAATGAGTTTAAAGTTCAAAAACTTTACCAGAGTTTTCACTCATCCTAAAGCTATACTCACCGGCCTTGCCTGCCAACTTGTACTATTACCACTCCTGGCATTTTCAATTATTTTCTTTTGGCCTATGGAAGCTGTATATAAGGTAGGATTTATTTTAATCGCCTCTGTGCCTGGCGGTACCGCTTCAAATTTAGTCACTTATTTACTCAAAGGAAGAACAGCTCTGTCTGTTTCACTTACATCATTTAACAGCTTTGCCATTATCTTAACCATTCCGCTATTTGTTAGCTTAGCACTGAGGTTATTTATGGGAAAAGATGCCGAAATAACACTCAACTTCATAGATACCCTTAAAGAAATACTGTTTACAGTGGTTGTACCAGTGATTGTAGGGATTTTAATTAATGAATATAGTCCAAAACGATTCACTGATAAATTAAAAAAGCCATTTGCTATTATAATGCCATTATTACTAATTGCTATAGTTGCCTTTGCTTTGTTCTCAGACAATGGGGGAAATGCAAAATCTATTTTAGATGAGTATCAGCTGATATTTCCGTTGTTGATGCTAAATTTAGCAGGTATGCTTACAGGCTTTTATGTAGCAAGAAAAATGGGAGTGCAACATGATGGAAATTTTACCATAGCCATTGAAATGGGGCTGCAAAACTCAGCTTTAGCTATTTTCATTGCCTCATCTATACTGAATAGCAATCAAATGGAGATGATGGCGGTAATATATGGGGGTTTTTCTTTTTTCACTACCATGTTTTTAGGATGGGCACTTAAGAAGTGTGGAATTTCTAAAGAAAAAAAGATAATTCCTCAAGGGTAACTACTTTGCGGTGGTTGCCCTACTGTCCACTATTTTTATTGTATTAAAATAAATTACATCGAAAGTGATTTTTTAAACTACGCATATCAAATAAAATCGTCCCGATGGGACTTTTGGTTTTATTATGTTACATTTTACCAAATTATCACCTCTACCAGGTTTTGGACAAGACAAATAAGATTTTTAGAATATATTTATTCCTTAGCTCCAAATTCTATCCCCAAAGCATAATATCAGCCTACCTAAAGTTCCAGAGGAACGACCATTAGGTAGACACAAGATTATTTGTTTAAAAAATCCCAGAGGGATGACCTTTAATTATAAAAGACAAGTATTATCTGCACCAAGGTAAATATTAATTACATTAGTATTCTAATTTAGAATATTTTATTATATTTCAGGTAAACCAAGAAATTAACCATGGCAAAGACCTATTCCTAATTAAATATCCACTGCATTTTTGCCGTTAAGGGTCGAGAAAATCTTCTCACCAATAGTTTCAGAACAGACCTTTTTAAATATATGCCCTGTATTTTATCGAATGATAAAGCTTTTCCTTTAGCCGTAGGGGGATGGAAAGATCATGTGCATGTCTTTTTCGAGTTGCCTGTCACAGTTAATGTATGCGACTTAATGACAATGCTTAAAGCTACTTCTTCTAAATGGATCAATGATAACAGATTAGTTAATGGAAAATTCAGATGGCAGGAAGGCTATGCTGCCTTTTCAAATTCTAAATCGCAAAGAGGCCGAGTGATTAATTATATCATGAATCAGGAAGCACATCATCAAAAAAAAACATTTGAAAGGGAATATTTAGGTATGCTTGAGCAACATAACATTTCCTTCAATGAGAAATATTTATTTGAATTTTATAAAGAAATCAATCAGAAAGAAGCAAATAGCAAGCTTTGAGACCATGCTATTTCACCATCGTTGACCTGACATCCATGAACCATCATCACTATAAATAAGATCGTCCCGATGGGACTTTTGGTTCCATTAAATTAAATGCTACCAAATTATCACCACTACGAGATTTTAAATTTTTTAATATAGAGACTTTTAACAAAGAGTTTATTTTTATTAATAACTATAAGTTCCAGAGGAACGACCATTAGGTAGAGACAAGATTATTTATTTAAAAAATCCCAGAGGGATGGCCTTATTATCCAGCCTCAATTTGCTGAGACATTACCATTTATATACGAGCTCCTATTTAATTCTTCCATGTTTTCTTTAACTGTAATCTATTTCTTTTCTTAATTCATCAGAATCATTTAAAAAAAAAGGGTCTTAAAGATCCTATGATCCTCAATACCCTTCTCATAAATTTCTATAAACTACTAGTTAAAAAACTCTTTCACTCTGTCAAAAAATCCTTTGTCTGATTTGGTAGGCTGCGGCCTGAAATTGTCCGAAGCTCTCATACTTTCCAGCATTTGCTTTTCATCTAAGCTCACCTGCTTAGGCGTCCAAACATTCACATGAATTAACTGATCACCTCTTCCGTAACCGTTAATGTCACCAACACCTTTCCCTCGTAATCTCAAGATTTTACCAGACTGCGTACCGGTTTCAATGGTGATTTTTACTTTGCCATCAATGGTAGGTACTTCTACGGAGGTTCCTAATACTGCATCAACGAAGTTCAAATAAAGATCATAGATCACATTCTGACCATCCCTTTTTAAAACATCATGCTCTATTTCCTCAATTAAGATGAGCAAATCACCAGCTGCTCCTCCCATTGGAGCTTCGTTTCCTTTGCCTTGCATAGATAACTGCATGCCATCTGTAACACCGGCAGGAATCTTCACGCTGATAATTTCTTCCTTGGATTGCAATCCTGTATTATCAACATGAGGTGGTTTTTTATCAATAAATTTACCTGAACCATTACAAGTAGGGCAAGTACTGGCAGAAACCATTTGTCCTAACATCGTATTAGTCACACGTCTCACCTGACCGGTTCCACCACAAGTATCGCAATCTTTATAGGTTACGCCATCGGCAGCAATTAACCGGTTTACTTTTATTTTTTTCTCAGCACCATGCGCAATTTCGCTCAAGGTCAGTTTTAATTTTATACGTAGGTTGGATCCTCTTCTTCCACGGCTCCTGCGTCCGCCACCGCCTCCAAAGAAGCTCTCGAATCCGCCTCCACCTCCGCCACCGAAGATATCGCCAAATTGAGAGAATATGTCTTCCATATTCATGCCACCACCGCCGAAACCACCGGCACCGCCTTTTAAACCATCATGACCAAATTGATCGTAGCGCTGACGTTTCTCTTTGTTTCGCAAGACCTCATACGCCTCTGCAGCTTCCTTAAATTTGTCTTCTGCTTCTGGGTTATCAGGATTTTTATCGGGGTGAAATTTGATGGCTACTTTTCGATAAGCCTTTTTAATTTCCTCATCTGAAGCACCTTTGCTCACACCAAGTATATCGTAGTAATCTCTTTTCGCCATCTTTATTTTATTCTCCTATTACAACTTTGGCATATCGAACTACTTTTTCGTTCAATAAATAGCCTTTTTCAACAACATCAACCACTTTACCTTTCAGCTTTTCCTCGGGAGCTGGTATTTTGGTAATAGCCTCATGAATTTCTGAATCAAATTCAATACCTGGCTCGCTTTCCATCGGCTTGAGACCTTTAGCTGTTAATGTTTTTTCAAATTTATTTTTTATTAAACCAAACCCTTCTGCCAACGCTTTATCATCTGCCTTCTCTTTAAAAGCCTTTTCAGCTCTTTCAAAATCGTCTAAGATTGGCAACAAGTCAGTAATTAAATCTTCTGAAGCGGTTTTGATTAACTCCATCCTTTCCTTGGCATTTCTTCTGCGGAAATTGTCAAATTCAGAATACAACCTTAAATATTTATCTTTAGCTTCAGTTACTTCTATCTGCAGCTTGTCTACTTCGCTCAATTCTTCTTCAACAACTTCTTCTTTAGTTTCCTCATTAGCCTCAGCTTTCGCATCCTCTGAACTTTCAGCGGCCTCCTGCTCTTGAGCTATCTTTTCCTCCTGCTCAATTTGTTCCTGCTGAGCTTTCAATTCTTTTTCGTCTAATTCTTCTTTAGCCATTGTATTATCTGCTCTATAATTTTTCATTTGTTGTATCAATGATGCTGCCAATCACCGGTTTCCTGCCAATATGACATTAATCCTGTAAAGTCTTCCAAATCAAGTCTTTCAACTCTTCCAAATGGTAGGTTGTAAGGGATGAAACAAACATTGTTGGCAATTCTTCCGGTAACTCCTTTTGCATCTCAGCCATCAGCTCCTCATCCAACAAATCCGATTTTGTAATAGCCAATATCCTGCTTTTATCTAACAACTCAGGATTGTATTTCTTCAATTCATTAATCAGTATCTCATACTCATCGTTTAAATCCTTGGAGTCGGCCGGTATCATAAACAATAAGATCGAGTTTCTCTCAATATGCCTTAAAAACCGGATACCTAAACCTTTGCCTTCTGCAGCGCCTTCAATAATTCCGGGTATATCCGCCATAACAAATGAGAGCTCATTTCTGTAAGGTATAACTCCCAAATTTGGTGTAAGTGTAGTAAAGGCATAATCAGCAATCTCGGGTTTGGCAGCAGACAGTACGGAGAGCAGGGTGCTTTTTCCAGCATTAGGAAAACCCACTAACCCCACATCAGCCAGCAATTTTAACTCCAGAATCATCCACTCCATAATTCCTTCTTCACCGGGCTGGGCATAACGGGGTGTTTGCTGGGTAGGCGTTTTAAAGTTAGAATTGCCTAAACCTCCTCTTCCTCCCTGAGTAAGGATAACCTCTTCACCGTGCTCAGTAATTTCAAACCGGATCTCTCCTGTTTCTGCATCTTTGGCAGTAGTACCTAATGGCACTTCCAATATTACATCACTTCCTTCCGCCCCACTTCTGTTACCCCCTTCACCTGGCTTTCCATCTTCGGCAATCACGTGTTTTTTGTATTTCAAGTGCAGCAAAGTCCAATGTTGGCTATTTCCTCTAAGAATAACATGACCGCCTCTTCCTCCATTTCCTCCATCAGGACCACCTTTGGGCACGTGTTTCTCTCTCCTCATATGGATAGATCCTGCCCCACCTTTACCAGATCGGGAACATAGTTTTACATAATCAATAAAGTTTGGATTGGCCATAACACTGAATTTGAAAATGCAAATTTAGCTTTATTTTTGATGGAAATAAAAATGACGCTGAATAGTATAAATTAGATGGAATAACTTATCCTAATTCCTGTAGTATGGCTCGGGAGAATTCAATTCAATGCCCTTAAAATAGGCTATTTAAGTTTAAGAAATCTTACCTAAAATCTAGCTTTATTCTGTTTTCTTTAATGATATCTAAATTTAAAGCTTGATGCAAATCCATAAAAAAAAAATTCACTTGAAAATGATGTTCGACTTAAATTTCAAGGCGTTCTAAAGCAAATTTTATTCTTAATCTTTTGCCTTGATGCAAAAGATAGAAAAAATCAAGACAAAAAGATGCTCCCAAGCTACAAATCTGCCCGCTCCCCGCCTTTTTGTCGACCAGCCCGCTCGCACTTCGTAAAAAATAACTCGGTCTCTGGCAAAGTACTACTTATTATGACTTCCTATCCAATACAATCATTTTAAAACCTGTTTGCAGTCCTCAACCACAAATTCTCCTCCAAAGTGAGAAAGAAAATTGTATTAAACTAAACCATCTTATTTTACTCTTCTAAAATACACTTTTCTTAGATATTCCTTTTATTTCAAAACTTATGTATTTATATTTGATGTATCTTATCGAGTCTCCTGACTCTGTAAGGTTTTGGTTGAAATGAGCCGTTGGGAGGGGTCCCGGCGGCTTTCTTTTTTGGATTAAATATTTATATACAAGAGCACAAAAAAACCCACCTAGTTTCCTAAGCGGGTTTCGATTTCATCTAATAGAAATCTACTATTTCAATTTTTCTATCTCCTGGCAAATTTTATCAAAAATCTCCTCAATACTTCCCACACCATGCACTTTTGCTAACTTATCCTGTTCTTTAAAGTAATTAGCAACAGGAACCGTTTCTTCAGTATACACTTTTATTCGGTTGGCAATTTTGGCGTCATCCTGATCATCGCTTCTTCCGGACGTTTTGCCTCTTTCTTTTATGCGCTTTTTTAGTTCTTCTTCAGGTACCTCCAATGCTATCATCCCGGCAATAGGATCTCCCTTTTCCTGCAACAATGTATCTAATGCTTTAGCTTGAGTAACCGTACGAGGAAATCCATCAAAAATAAATCCGTTCGTATCGTTAGCCTCTTTAAGCTTCTCATCTACCATCCCAATTACTACCGTATCAGGTACCAAATTACCCGCATCCATGTACTTTTGGGCTAATTTACCTAGCTCGGTTCCTTCTCCCAGGTGTTTCCTGAACAAATCGCCGGTAGCAATATGTGTCAAATTATATTTGTTGATTATTTTTTCACTTTGTGTCCCTTTGCCGGCTCCCGGAGGTCCAAATAAGATGATATTTAACATATTTTTATTTATTGAAAAACCAAATATAAAAGATTATTGCAAAAAAATAAGACAATTAGGCCAATTGATACAAATCTCTCAATTCCCGACCCAGCCCATTGTAATCTAAACCATAACCAACAACAAATTTTGGAGGAATTTCAAAACCGACATAATCTGGCTTTCTGGCTTTGATCTGAGCCTCAGGCTTATGCAATAAAGTCACTATTTTTACGGAATTAGGGCCTAAGGTTTCCAGCATTTGTAATAAATGATTTAAGGTTTCCCCCGTATCAACAATATCTTCTACCAGAATTACATCGCGCCCGGTAATATTCTCTTTCAATCCCATAACTTCTTTCACCTGGCCCGTTGATTGCAACTCTTCATAAGAGGCCACTCTGATAAATGTAATTTCCGGTTGAATAGTTATTGATCTTATTAAATCCGCAGAAAAAATAAATGCCCCATTTAATACACTTATTAACAGTGGATTTTTGTACTCATAATCTCTATCAATTTCCTTTCCTAATTCACTGATGCGATTAAGTATTTTAGATTCAGGAATATAAGGTTTGAAAGATTTATCTTGTATCTGTACCATTTTTTACGGAATAACAAATTCTTTACTCTTATTTTAGCTTTTGACAATAGGCGCTACTATCCTAAAGCTTTTTCATTAATAACTGATAAAGAGCCAGCATTGATTCAATATCTTTCTTATGTACTTTTTCATTAGGTGAATGCACATGGTCTTCCGGGGCACCCACAAAACACCAATCAATAGGGTAAGGTGATTGTTGTAGCTCCCTCCCATCACTGGAACCGCCACTTTCTACCTCCAACTGGTAAGGGATTTCTGACTCCTCAGCAATGCTAATTATCTTGTTTACAAAAGACTGCCTCGGAATATTTCTGTCACGCATTGAAATAGCGACTCCTTTACCATGCACAACTCCTTCCGTTATCCATGTGATATCTGAAATGAGTGCCTGTTTAATTTTGTATTTCTCATACATAAATTTGGCGATGATGGGTACACTGCCACCCCCATGCTCTTCCCAACAAGAAAACACAATCATTCCATTTTCCAATGTTTCAGCTAACTTGAGGCAGTTATAAATACCCAGTCTGTTATCCAAATAGCAGGATTGAATATATTCTTTAGAGTTTCTAAAATCATCTTCAAAA
The DNA here is from genome assembly GCA_963803685.1 of uncultured Cytophagales bacterium. Classification (GTDB taxonomy): domain Bacteria; phylum Bacteroidota; class Bacteroidia; order Cytophagales; family Cyclobacteriaceae; genus Marivirga. The sequence goes on along the minus strand of CAWDNW010000001.1, from coordinate 1,701,179 downwards.
GTCAGGCTGGTTCCTCTTTCGATAGCTCTGCCAAATTTATAGAATAACTGATTTTCTTCATTTACTTCAAGAGTACATTTGATGAGCCCCAGGCCATCCTTTCCAATTAATTTATAACCAGTTTCTACATCAGGTCCCCCTATAGGAATCAACTGATTTTGGTATCTTACCGTAAAACCAATTGAATCCATATGAGCAAACACCGCTGTGGTCGGCTTCCCGAACACCAGAATCAAATTATCCTGAAATTCCTCTTCCTCTATTAGCTGAGGCTGCACTTTCCAGTCCTTTTGTTCTTTCTCAATATGTGCTTTTAGAAATTTTTTCATGTGGACTTCTTCCCCTGAAGGGGCGTGAATTTCACATAAATCTTTAAGTAATTTATAATCATTCATTACAGCAAAGTTAGAAGCTTTTGATAAGAATTGATAGCTTGATTTAAGGGATTGTTAATAATTTTGATTTATTTCTTGAAAAATAAAATTATCTTTATGTTTCCTAAAAAACTAACAATCTGATCTTTACTAGTGAATGTATATAGTTAATAAAGAAAATAGCATTTTAAATCACTTTCTTGCTGAACTACGTGAGGTTGATATACAAAAAGACAGACAACGGTTCAGGCGGAACCTGGAAAGAGTAGCAGAAATTATTGCATACGAAGTTTCCAAGACACTTTACTATCAGGGGAGAGAAATTACTACCCCTTTGCAGAAAACAAGCATTCAATTATTACATGAATTCCCGGTTCTTATCAGCGTAATGCGTGCAGGGCTGCCATTTCATCAAGGTTTTCTTAATGTTTTTGATCATGCAGATTCAGGTTTTATTGGAGCCTACAGGGAACAGGATAAAACAGATGATTTTTCGATTTTTTTAGGATACCAGGCCTTACCACCTATTGATGGAAAAATTGTAATATTAGCAGACCCAATGCTAGCTACGGGGAAATCTATGGTGAAGGCAATAGAAAGTGTTTTACAAGTGGGCAAACCAGAAAAATTTATTGTAGCAAGTGCTATAGCTACTCCGGAAGCAGTTCATTACCTGCAAGAACAATTAACGGTTGACTATTCAGTTTTTATTGGCGCCATGGATGAAAAACTGAACGAAAAAGCTTATATATTGCCGGGCTTGGGGGATGCCGGTGATTTAAGTTTTGGTAATAAAAATGAGCATTAATGGCGCTAAATAGTACTGTTTTAATGGTGGTGGGCTTGGCTGTTTTAATTTTAGGAGCCGATTTGTTAGTACGTGGTGCTTCAAGGATCGCATTGCGTTTTAAAATATCACCATTGGTAGTTGGCGTTACGGTAGTCGCTTTTGGAACTTCAACTCCAGAATTATTGATCAGTATTCAGGCTGCACTCGCCGGGAGTCCTGATATAACCATGGGTAATGTGGTGGGTTCCAATATATGCAACCTGGCTTTAGTGTTAGGTGTTACCGCACTTATAACTCCCATTCCCGTAGCCAATGATAGTATTCGCATTGACTGGCCCATGACCATGGGTTCTTCACTATTGCTTTACTTTTTAGTGCGGGAGGGAATGGTCAACGATTATGACGGTGTATTTTTTATCGTTTTATTAATTGTTTATGTGGTTTTTATTATCAGGCGTTCTCGCAAAAAGAATTTAGCGGCTTCTGATTTAGGGATAGATGTAGAAGTTCCCAGCGAAGGAAGTAACAAAAGCTTATTGAAAGACATATTTCTTATCATTATTGGTGGTGCTGGGCTTTATTTTGGTTCCGACTGGTTTGTTAATAGTGCAAGAGACATTGCCATTTATTTGGGAGTGAGTGAAAGAATTGTAGGAGTAACTGTGGTGGCCATTGGCACCAGCTTGCCGGAATTGGTTACTTCTGTAGTTGCAGCTTTTAAAAAGGAAACAGATTTGGCTATTGGAAATTTACTTGGATCTAATATTTTCAATATCCTCTCTATTCTAGGCATCACCAGCTTAATTTCCGAGATTGAGGTGAGCGATATTATGATTAATTCAGATATGATCTGGATGCTGGCAATCACCTTAGTGCTGCTACCCATGATGGTGCTCAACAAAAAAATTGATAGGTACGAAGGACTAATCCTGGTGGGAACCTATGTTTTTTACACCATAAATGTGATTATGTAGTTAATTTTGAAATTAAGCAGTTACTTAATTTTCGTCATCCTCATTTTTTTCATCCGGTAGCATCTCGATATCCTGAATGAGCACTCTCTTAGAAATGCTCTGTCCTGTTAAGGTTGCTGCAAGTCCTCCCATTGCGGTTTCCTTATAGCGTGATTCCATACTATTGCCTACTTCTCCCAACGCATCCACACATTCATCAACAGGAATAACTCCGCTTACATTGGATAGGGCAATTTGAGCTGAAGAGTTGGCGATAGCAGCTGCACTGGCATTTCGCACCACACAAGGCACTTCTACCAATCCTGCCACAGGATCACATACAAGGCCTAGCATGCACTGGATGGTAATGGCAACTGCATTAAAGGTTTGATCAATATCTCCCTCCAAGCAGTATACAATAGCACCCGCTGCCATGGCTGCTGCACTGCCTGTTTCCGCCTGGCAGCCACCTACTGCTCCAGCAAGTGAGGCTTTTTGTTCAATGATTAGTGCTATTCCTGCTCCTACCAATAAACCCTCTAATATTTTTCTATCGTCTAAATCGTGAATTTCCTGTAAAGTAAACATTGTACCAGGAAGGATGCCGCTAGCTCCCGCGGTTGGCGCCGCCACAACTCTTCCCATACATGAATTAACCTCTTTGGCTGCCAAAGCTCTGGAAATTAATTTCTGAAAATTCTTATCTAAAACTGTAACAGGATTATTAAATACTTTTTTAGCTCCGTTATTAATCATGCCGGAACGCGAAGTCATGTCTTCTTCAAGGCCGGTCTTTACCGCATCTCGCATTACATCATAAGCTTTTTGTAAGCCTTCCCATACATCATCTGCATTGCGACCTTTTTGATCTTTCTCATATTCCAACACCGGCTCAAATAATGGAAGTTTTTTTTCCTCACAATAGGCTTTCCATTCCTTAAAATCATTAAAAAGTAGCGACATAATTTATTTCCTCCTTTTACAGCATTAATCGGCAAATAAACATAAAAGTTTACAGGAATGATAAATCCAGATCAAAATATGCACTTATATTTGCACTATGTAATCGAGAATGATGCAATCTAAACAGAGACATTCATTTAAAACACATTAGACTCCATCAGGCAAAAAAACTTTACAAACAGATGAAATTGAAAAATGATTTACTGCTACGTGCAGCAAGAGGAGAAAGCATAGAAAGAACACCTGTTTGGTTGATGCGACAAGCGGGAAGAATACTCCCGGAATATAGAGCTGTGCGTGAAAAATTAAGTGGATTTATTGAATTGGCGCAAACTCCTGAATTAGCTGCTGAGGTTACTTTACAGCCTGTAGATATCTTGGAGGTGGACGCTGCCATCATTTTTTCAGATATCCTCGTTGTTCCTGAAGCGATGGGACTGCCTTACGAAATGGTTGAAAAACGGGGTCCACATTTTCCTAATACCATTAAAACAGAAGCTGATTTAGCTCAATTACGTATTGCTGATCCAGAAGAAAGTCTGCATTATGTGACGGATGCCATCAAAATTGTGAAAAAAGCACTCAATGGAAGGGTTCCGCTGATTGGTTTTGCTGGAGCGCCTTGGACCATTTTTGCTTATATGATAGAAGGAGGAGGAAGTAAAACGTTCTCAAAAGCCAAAGCCATGCTATATGCTAATCCGCAACTATCACATAGCTTGTTGCAAATGATAACCGATAGCACGATTAAATATCTAAGAGCTCAGGTAGCAGCAGGAGCAGATTTAGTACAGGTATTCGATAGTTGGGCAGGTATTTTATCTCCTAACCAATATGAGGAATTCTCAATTCCCTACATACAACAAATTGCAGATGCCATCGATAATGTTCCTAAAACCATTTTTGCAAAGGATGCTCACTATGTTTTGCCAGCATTAAATAAATTGAGCTACCATACAATAGGTTTGGATTGGACGATGGATCCGAAAAAAGCCAGAACAACTGTTAATAATTCTAAAACGCTACAAGGTAACTTGGACCCTTGTGCACTCTACGCTGATGATGAAACCATTAGAAAACTAACTCGAGAAATGCTGGATGATTTTGGACCTCAAAGACATATTGCCAATTTAGGTCATGGAGTTTATCCTGACATTAATCCTGATAAAGTAAAAATATTTATTAATGAGGTAAAAGAATATAGTGCTAAAATGGAAAGATAGCAATTGACTTTTACACCTATTCACTTCTTGACTTCTGGATGAAAAAAGAGCAAATAAAATGGTTTTACAAATCAAAATTCCTTTATGTCGGTAAACGTAATTACCCGAACTTTTAACTCCAAATTGTGTTAAAGAATAAAATACTATATATTTGTATAGTATAAATACTGAAGATATGTTTACAATTAGAAAAAAGTCACACACTAAAACTTCTTCTCCAGAAGTTAGCAGTGCATTAGTACGGATTGCTCATAAGATATCTTCTAATACCTCACAAGCACAATTAGTTAAAATTGGAGAAAAGTACTATAGAATTAAGGAATTAGGATAGTAAATGAATATTGCATTTACTTCAATTCTAATTTTCATTTTACTTGCCCCGGGATTTCTTTCCCGAATTGCTTACAACTCTTCAAAGCTAAGTGTAAAAAATCCGCAAAAAAACATTTTAAATGAATTGACATGGTCTATTATTCCATCTCTTACAATTCATATTATTGCTGTATCAGTTGTAGAATCAATATCTAACTATTACATCGATTTTGAGCAGCTTGGAAACTTAATTCTGGGTGTGACTTCCGAAAATAAAATTGAACAGAATTTTAGTCAGCTCAGATACTTTTTGTATCCTATTTTCTTTTACAATGTTTCTGTTTTTTCATTTTCCTTCGGAGCAGGATACGGCCTGCAAAAAATTGTCAGACGTTTTAAACTTGATAGAAAATATAGATATTTAAGGTTTAACAATAAATGGCATTATATTTTCACAGGCGAATGTTTGAATTTCCCCGATGTTCCTGATGAATTTGAAGAAATTACAGATAAAGTGATAAATGTACTTTGCAAAGTAAATGATAAAACTATTCTTTACACAGGCGAATATTTTAACTACTATATAAATAAAGATGGTGATCTGGAAGCAATACATTTGAAACACCCCATCAGAAGGTTTCTTGAACATGACAAAGTAGATCAAAAGAAGTATTACAAAATAGAAAGCAGATATTTAGTTATACCCCATTCCGATATAATTAATATCAATTTCAGGTATTTTAACAGAACTGAAATTGATGAAAAGTCATTATCTGAAGAAGAAAAAATGCAAGCAATTGAATTAGACAAATAGCTATTTGTAAATCAAAAGCCAATAAGTATGAAAGAAGTTAAATATCAATCTACAGCACTCATCAGAAAGCAAATGAAATCTATCGCTTGTGCCTTCACATTTGTTTTCATTTTAGTCTGTACAGTAGCTTGTGAACAGGAGTACTATCCTAAACCTAAAGGTTTTAACAGAATAGATCTACCTGCACCGGCCTATAATCAATTACCTGATTCTTTCCCTTATACTTTCGAGTATTCGCAACATGCAAAAATACTACCGGATTCATCCTTTAGGCATGAGCGATACTGGTTTGCATTATTTTACCCTGAACTAGTCGCTGAAGTTCATATTACCTATAAACCACTTTATAACAACCGCGACTCCCTTCGCACCAATATTGACGATGCGTACAAATTAACTTCCCGCCACCAAATCAAAGCTTCTTCAATTGAGGAAACCATTATTCAAACGCCGACTGGCAAAATGGTATCAGTAGCTGAACTGGAAGGCGATGTGCCTAGCCAGTTTCAGTTTTACACAACAGATTCTACAACTCATTTCTTGAGGGGAGCACTCTATTTTAGAACCTCAACTGAAAACGATTCCTTAGCACCGGTTATTGATTATGTAAAAAAGGATATAATTCACACACTTAATACATTGGAGTGGAAATGATATGCCTTCATTTTTTACAACACCTATAGAATTTTTAAAAGGGGTTGGCCCTCAAAAGGCCGCGCTACTCAACAAAGAGCTCAGTATTTTTACATATGCAGATTTACTGCAGCATTATCCCTATCGCTACGAGGATCGTACGAAGTTCTACAGCATCAAAGAGATTCACGAGCAAATGCCCAATGTGCAAGTAAAAGGGCAAATAACGGGTAGAGAATTAATAGGTGCAGGTAGGAAGCAAAGATTAGTCATTCATTTTTTTGATGGTACCGGCACTTTGGACTTAATTTGGTTTCAGGGTATAAAATGGATCAGCCCAAAATTAAAGACCGGCATCAACTACGTAGTTTTTGGACAGCCCAACCGTTTTGGAAGCAAGTTTAGCATGGCCCATCCAGAAATAGAGCCATTGACACCTGCCACTGAAAACAATCATTTTTTAGCTCCTGTCTACTCCACTACTGAAACTTTAAGGAGGAAATTTCTAGACAGTAAAGCGATTTTCAACCTTCAGAAGACTTTATTAAAAGAGGCTTACCATAGAATTCCGGAAACTTTACCTACTACACTATTGCAGCAGTATGCTTTTCTATCTAAAAAAGATGCTGTAGCACAAATACACGTGCCTAAAGATCAGCAGGTATTGCAGAAAGCAAAGTTTAGGATGAAGTTTGAAGAGTTTTTCTTTATGCAATTGAAGCTTTTGATGCAGAAGAAAATAAGGCTGGAAAAATTTCGTGGGCAGGTTTTGGCCAAAACAGATTTGCTTACAGAATTCTACAAATCGCATTTACCCTTCGAACTAACGGAAGCTCAAAAAAAGGTGACCAGAGAAATTTTTCTGGACTTTAAGAGTGGAAAACAAATGAACCGCTTGCTGCAAGGTGATGTGGGTAGTGGAAAAACAATTGTCGCATTCATTGCTTCACTTATTGCTATAGACAGCGGTGCTCAAGTTGCGTTGATGGCTCCAACTCAAATTTTAGCAGGACAACATTATGATGGACTAAGAGAGTTTGCAGATAAAATAGGAGTGAAAATTGCACTCTTAACAGGCTCCTCTAAAACCAAAGCACGCAGGAAAATTCATGAAGATCTACTTTCGGGAGAGCTACATATTTTAGTCGGTACTCATGCCCTACTGGAGGATGTAGTACAATTTAAAAATCTCGGCTTAGCCATTGTTGATGAACAGCACAGATACGGAGTTGCGCAAAGGGCCAGACTCTGGAAAAAAAATGAGACTTTGATACCACACGTGCTCATTATGACAGCCACGCCTATTCCACGTACCTTGTCTATGTCGGTTTATGGAGATTTGGATATTTCTACGATAGATGAGTTACCCAAAGGAAGAAAGCCCATCAATACACTGCATCAATACGATGCTAACAGACTGAAATTAAATGGCTTCCTGAAAAAGGAAATAGAGAAAGGTCGCCAGGTTTATATGGTCTATCCTTTAATTGAGGAATCCGAAAAACTAGATTTAAAAGATTTAATGGATGGCTATGAAAGTGTTCAAAGAGCCTTTCCGGAATACCACATTAGCATAGTACATGGCAAAATGAAAGCGGATGCTAAAGATTTTGAAATGGCCCGTTTTGTAAAAGGTGAAACTAAAATTATGGTGGCCACAACTGTAATTGAGGTTGGCGTTAATGTACCCAATGCTTCTGTAATGGTTATAGAAAATGCTGAAAGATTTGGATTGGCTCAATTACACCAGTTGCGCGGTCGGGTAGGAAGAGGTGCTGAGCAAAGTTATTGTGTGCTAGTAAGCAGCTACAAACTAAGCAAAGAAGCCAAAACGCGCATTAACACGATGGTTCGAACCACCGATGGTTTTGAGATTGCGCAGGTGGATATGCAATTGAGAGGTCCCGGAGATATGATGGGCACCCAACAGAGCGGTCAGATGGATTTAATTTTGGGCGATTTAAGGGAAGATGAACCTGTTCTTAGCCTGGCAAGGCAAATGGCTCAAAAGATTATCATTGAAGATCCAGAATTAGATTCTGAAGAAAATAAGTTAATCAAGAATCAGATTGAAATGCAAAGAAAGAAGTCTGTAAATTGGAGCAGGATAAGTTAAAATATCAATTATAATTACCTGTCAATAAAAGAGATACTTCCCATTCCAACATCCAGAGAGAATTCTAAATATTTGGAATGCTCCTTTTGGTAAGCGGCATTGGCGTAAACATTATGACCAATTTTATCAAAATTCTTTGATAATTTTATATGACAAAGTGCTGAATCATTTATTTTTATTAATACAGCTTTATTAACCGGGGGTAGCAAAATAGTCATGCTGCCTGCACCAACTGATGCTGTTACTTTGCTGTTCATTTTCCACTTAGTTCCACAATCTAATGCTATTGAACCAAACCCGACCTCAGCAATTATTTCATCAGCCATAGCTAAATCAAGGTTATCAATAGTGATTTTGCCCAGGTTAACTTTCACAAAAAAAGTATCCATTGCAACGGAGTTCATTTCACCGTCAGAGTAATTCACATGCACATCTGCACTACCTGAATTAATCCTAAGATTTTCAATTGATAATCGGGAAAGGTCAATTTTGGCTGAGCCAATTAAATAATGTAGATCTAAATCAAAAGAAACATTCTCCGACAAATTAAGCTGCCAAATATCATTACTGGCGTTATTATCAGTGAAAATATTTCTTGCAAGAGCCTCAGTAAAATTTACGCCAACATGATCTTTACAAGTGAGGTTAGCATCTACCTTTTTTATATTTTTGAAGTTTTGTATTTTGAAAGTGCTGGCAGCCATATCCTTTTCATTACCTCCCCAAATTTCCAGATGCTTATCTGCATTCACTCCATTTAAATAAGAATTGCCTGCCTTCGTAGAAACTGTTAAGGACAGCTTCTCGGTGTGGGCAGATTCTTTAACTTCAAAATGCTTATGCAACTCCTGTGTAAAACCAGAGTTGAAAGACACCAGAAAGGATGCAATTGCGACCGATATAATCTTACTTATCATGAAGTCCCTATTACGGCGGTTGGTCATAACAGGTTTAGCTTTTTCGACCAGTAAGTTTGGCACAATCATTAACATATGATTATACTGGATTGAATTAACGACTTAAAACTTAAACATTTCATAACAGCAGTTTTTAGCATAATTGAATCGAAAGTAACATTTTTGTTGAGACGTATCAATGAAAATCGCACCCTTACATACTGATAAACAATTAGTTGATCTCATTAAGAAAGATGATGAGTATGCGTTTAAGCTACTATTTGATCGGTATTTTGCATCCCTCTGTGAATTTTCTTCAAAAATAACTGAAGATAAGCAACTAGCGGAGGAAACTGTAGCTGATTCATTTATTGAATTGTGGAAAAGGCGCTCTTATCTGGAAATTAAGGAAAACGAAAAGGCTTACTTATTCAAAATGGTAAGGAATAATTCTCTTAATTATTTACGTAAAAATAAACCCTCGTACAGCTCACTTGATAATTTCTCCCATAAATTTTCTATCTCACCAGAACAAGAATTGATCACCAAAGAAAACACAAACTCTATTAGCGACTTAACTTCTAATTTACCCGAGCCAATGAAAAGCATTTTTCTGATGAATAGAGAAGAAGGATTTAGTTATAAGGAAATTGCAGAGCTCTTAAATATATCTGTAAAAACTGTTGAATCGCATATGGGTAAAGCTTTAAAGTTACTAAGGGTAGCATTTCAGAAATCCTCTTTGAAAGAGCTCTACTCAATATAGTGTTCCTACTTACCGGATCACAGCAAGTTAAGCACGGCTTCACAATTACATAATAATTTGGTAATAGCATTGTATCAGGGTACAGCTGTGTATCAGGTGTCTTAAGGGCAAATAGAATAAATATGCACCCAAAGATTTCAGAAGAATTATTAGCCAAATACTTTGCAAAGGAAACATCTGAGCTGGAGGAAAAATCCATTCAGCTTTGGCTGCTTGAAAATCATCATAATCAGGAGCTTTATGATGAGCTTTACCTGATCTGGAATAGACCTCTAAATTTACAAAGAGCTTCATTTGATAAAGAAAGAGTTTACGAAAAGATTAATGCAGCGATTATTGACGAAAAGCATAATAGATCACAATTAAATAAGAAGAGATATTTAAAATTTGCAGCGTCAATTCTCTTATTTGTAGGACTGGCTTCAACATGGCTTCTCTTTTTCAATTTTGAACCGAAAATGCTTGTAAAAGAGACCAAATACGGGCAAAAAATGAAGATTAGTCTGCCTGATGGCTCATTTGTTCACCTTAATTCAGGAAGTTCCATTACATATCCTGAAAAATTTAGCTCTGAAATTAGAACGGTGCGCTTAAAAGGAGAAGCTTTTTTCGAAGTAAAGAAAAACCCGCAGCAACCTTTTGTGGTGGAAACAGAAGTTCTAACAACCAAAGTCCTTGGAACTTCTTTTAATATTAATGCCTATGCGGCTCAGAAACCGAGTATTACAGTAAATAGCGGCAGCGTTAAAGTAAACTCACTTGAGGACTCCCTTATTCTTAAGCCAAATCAACAAGCTTTTCTCAATAATGGGCAATTGCAAGTTAAAACTGTAAAAGCCTCAAAGGAGATACTTTGGAAAGATGGCATTCTAAAATTCCACGACACCCCGATGGGGATGGTAAAATATCAATTAGAAAAATGGTATAACGTTCAAATTCAGTTTGAAGATGATCATATTCAAAATTGTGTATTTACTGGTCAGTTTAAAAATGAAAAACTGCTAGTTGTACTGGAGGTTTTGAAAGAAACTTTTGGTATTTCTTATGAAGTAAAATCTAAAGAAATCATCATAAAAGGGAAGGGATGCTAAAACTATGAAAACAATAAAAAGAGGGTACTGCAATACCCTCTTTCAAAGCCATCAATAGATGACTTTTCTGATTTATTAAAACCAACTAAGTAGAAACAAACCAATTTAAATTTATGAAAAATAATTTAATCCGGCACACAATAATGCTAACTAAACGAATGCTTTATGGACTTTTATTGTCCTGTATTTTAGGTTCCACCTTGTTTGCCGCAAAAAGTGAGGCCCAAAATGTTAAAGATGTAAATGTTAATTTGGCTGCCAGATATGAGAGCCTGCACCAGCTACTGAACGACATTGAGGACGCTACCGAATTTAAATTCATGTACAGTTCTTACAAAATTTCTTTGGATGAACCGATTACAATTTCCCACAGAAATGCATCAGTAGCAGATGTTCTGTACGAGGTTTCTTCTAAAACACCTCTAAAATTTAAGCAAATTAATAACAGTATTGTTATAAGTCCGCGAAAAATAAATACCCACACTAAAATAAAGGTAAAAGAGGAAACCTGGGGAATTATATCAGGCAAGGTAGTGGATAACAGAACAGGAGAACCGTTACCAGGAGCCAGCGTAGTGGTGGTAGGTAGTAATTACGGAGACGTTACAGATTTACTTGGCGAATTTAATCTTATTCTTAAAAACCAGCCAAAGCAGATAGAGGTCAGATACCTGGGCTTTGAAACTAAGACCATTGATATTGAAATTCCTGAAAGCGATATTTTAATGATGGGCTCCATTCAAATGACGGAGAATAGTGTGGCTCTGAACGAAGTGGTAGCCTATGGAAAGCTTGAAGGGCAGCAAAAAGCGCTCAACCAGCAGAAAAATGCAGATAATATTAAGAACATTATAGCTGCAGATCAAATCAGCAGGTTTCCTGATCCTAATGTGGCAGAAGCATTGCAAAGAGTGCCAGGCGTTAATATTGAGAGAGATCAGGGTGAAGGAAGATATGTGTTAGTGAGGGGACTAGCTCCACAATTTACTAATATCAATATTAATGGAGAGCAAATTCCTTCACCTGAAGCAGGTGTTAGGTTCGTTGCTTTAGATGCCATACCTGCCGACCAGTTAGCTTCTATCGAAGTAACTAAAGCATTGACTCCTGATATGGATGGAGATGCCATTGGTGGATCAGTAAATTTAATTACCCGAACAGCCACATCTACTTCCCCTACTTTTAACGGCACTTTAATAGGTGGTTACAATCAATTAATGGGGAAACTGAACGGACAGGGCTCTTTTCAATATGGTCAGAGATATGGAGAAGAAGGCAAGTTGGGTTTACTAATCAATGGGAGTCATTACTTTACCGACAGAGGATCTGATAACTGGGAAAGAGATGGTCAGGAATTAGAATTAAGAGACTACGCTTTGCAAAGAAGCAGATCGGGTTTGAGCGGAACATTGGATTACAATTTCAATCCTAATAATAACATCTATTTTAGAGGTATTTACAACAATTTTCAGGACAGGGAACAGAGAAGAACATTTCTGTTTATAGCCAATGAGGATGAGTCACCTTTTGAAGATGCTGAAATAGAAAGAGCAAGCAAAGACCGATGGGAAAAGCAAATAGTAAGTAGCTTCAACGTAGGTGGCAAGCACTCATTTCCTCAATTATTGTTAGACTATGAAGTTTCCTATTCCGAAGCTTACCAGGACACTCCTTTTGACACGGAAACTGTATTTAAAGGTGAGCCGGATGCCATTGGACTCGATTTTACCACAAATCCTGATTTCCCGACTTTTTCAGTAGATGGTTTTGACTACCTGGATAATGATAACTACGAATTTGATGAAGTAACAATGGGGAACACATTCGCTATAGACATCAACAAAACGGCAAAAATCAACTTAGGTATTCCTTATCAACTCAATAATGCTGATGGTCTATTTAAGTTTGGTGGCAAAATGAGGCTAAAAGAAAAATCTTTTAGGATTACTGAAAACGTCTTTGCTTATGAAGGTGGAGATGATTTAATACTAACCGATTTTGAAGGTGGTTTGTTAGATAACAATTTTCTTGACAACAAATACCAGATAAACAGAAACGCGGAAGTATCTCAGTTTAATAGATATTTCAACCAAAACAGGAATGGTTTTGCTTTGGAGGTAGACGATAAAATAGTTGCTGAAAACGTAGAATCCTATACTGCCACAGAAGATGTCTACGCAGCTTACGTAATGACCAGAATACAATTTAAAAAATTGATGGCTTTAGGTGGGTTGCGTTACGAAAGCACCAAGGTGGGGTATCAGTCCCAGGCAGCGATATTTGATATTGAAGGTGATTTGGACAGAATAGACCCAATTAATGGCGGTGTTACTTATGACTTCTTTCTGCCACAGTTTCATTTAAAATATCAGTTGAACCCGCTCACTAACATAAGATTTGCTGCAACGGCCAGTTACTCTCGCCCAAATTTTGAATCGATAGTGCCTTCTCAGGAGATTGATTTAAACGCAAGAGAAGGAGAAATTGGTAATCCGGAACTAGCTCCAGTGGGCGCAATCAATCTCGATTTAATGGGAGAGCATTACTTTGGAACTGTGGGAATTTTATCCGCAGGCATTTTCTATAAAAACCTTGATAATTTCATTTTTACACAACGATTTGATTCTACCATTAACAATATAAATGTGGTCTTAAATCAATCGAAAAATGGAGAATCTGCTGATTTACTAGGTTTAGAATTGGCTTATCAGCAAAATTTAACCTTTCTGCCGGGTGCGCTGCAGGGTTTATCAGTGTATGCCAATTATACTTACACCAACTCCAATGCTACTATCCAAAGCAGAACGGAAGATACAGGTTCTGAAGAAATCAGGTTGCCAGGACAAGCTACCCATGTGGGTAACTTCTCACTTTCGTATGATTATGGAAAATTCAACATCAGGGCCTCTGCCAATTTTAACGGAGAGTACATTGCTGAATTAGGAGGCGATGCAGATGAGGATGTTTATGTAAAAAGCAGAGCACAGATTGATTTAACCGGTGCATATCGGATGAATAAAAACTTTCAGGTATTTGCTGAATTTATGAATCTGAGCAACCAGCCTTTTGAAGTCTTCCAAGGTTCAGAAGACAATTATATTCAAAGGGAATTTTATTCGTGGTGGTCACGAGTTGGGTTAAAATTTAACTTTTAAGAGCAGAAAAGATGAAAAATTATATAAAGTATTTACCAGTAATTGTTTTAGCAGGATTTTTTCTCACTTCATGTGTGGATGAGGAATTTGATTATCCCATTGATGGAGAAAGCGAAGAGTTATTTATTTTATCCTTAGATGCTGACAAAGGAGGTGCTTATGAGTCAGAAACGGACTACGGGCTTGAAATCGCATTTATTGATTATTTTGGAGAGTTGCCCGAGGCAGAAGTAATCATTTCTTTTCAATTGAAAGATGCGGAAGGTTTTGATATTGGCCCGGATGATAATCATCTGCATATTAAAGAGGTAATATATGAAATTGATGATTGTACAGAGGGTGAGTTGGCTTTTACCTTCAACAATGATGGTTCAGGTACTATTACTTTAGTGCCCGATGCCGAGATTGGAATGATTGAGTCTTTCGAAATTGTTTTCAGTCTACCTTTTGAGGTTGTAGTAGAAGATGGAGAAGAGGAAGATGTGGCTATATTGGATGACAATATACAAAATGAGGATGACAGGGGCTTTGCTTTTGAAATTACTGCTATTGAAAGTAGTAATCAATCTATCGCCTTCAACCCACTGAATGAGTTTGAATATAGCGTTTTAGATGACGAAACTATTACTGCAGAATGGGTTTTGAATATTTCTGAAGAAGAACAATTTAATCAGTTTAAAGAAGCATTTTCTTATGTAAGTTTTGATCTGCAAAGTCTGGAATATGATGAAGTAGACGAAATCAAATTTGAATTTGAATTCGAAGAATTAGCCATTAAAGTAACGCTTAAGGAGCTAGAAGACGAGCCAACTGACTGCGACCTCACCGAATTTGACAACAAAGAGATTGAAATAGAGGCAGAATATGATGCAGATGATGGAGAATTAGAATTAGAGGGCAGCTTCTTTGTTTTTAATGAAGATGATGGAGAGATAGAAGACGAACTGGACTTTATCCTTAAAGCCATTTATTCCTTAGACCAAACAGAGAATACACTGACCATTACAATACAGTCTTTGGAAGATCAAGACAATTTTAATGAAGAAGCACATTTCAGCGCAGATAATGCCTTCACTCTTAAATTAACTAAAGATTAAAACATTCTAATTTTTTCAGAGAGGCGCAAAGACTCAACGATGCGTCTATTTTCTTAAAATCTAAAACTTATAAAAAAATGCAAAAACTATTTATTGTACCACTAATATTAGTCACTATAGCTTGTACCAATTCTTCACAGAATCAGGAAGAAAAAACAGAAAAGCAAACAGATTCAAAAACTGAAACCATTCAGCCAAAGTATGTTACTGATCCTATAGGCGGTGACTCTGACGACCCGGCCATTTGGATTAACCATGCGAACCCTTCTGAAAGCTTAATTATTGGAACCGACAAAGGTGAAGAAGAAGATGGTATATCAGGTGGATTGTATGTATTCAACCTGCAAGGTAAAGAAGATTCTACCAAAAGCGTTACTAACCTCCAAAGACCCAACAATGTAGATATTGCTTATGGATTTGTTTTGGGCAAAGACACTATTGACATTGCTGTATGCACCGAAAGATATACCAATTCAATCAGAGTTTTCAAATTACCTGAAATGGAAGCTATTGACAACGGTGGCATTCCAGTATTTGAAGGGGATTCGATGAGAAGCCCAATGGGGATTTCCTTATACACAAGACCTTCTGACCAGCAAATTTTTGCGATAGTTGGAAGAAAAGAAGGCCCTACAGATGGTTCTTATTTATGGCAATATGCATTGGAGATCAAAGATGGCGTTGCAGTAGGAAATCTAGTTAGAAAATTTGGAGTATGGAGTGGTGAAAAGGAAATAGAAGCCATCGCTGTAGACAATGAAGCAGGATATGTTTACTTCAGTGACGAAAGACATAGTATTAAAAAATATTATGCTGATCCTGCAAAGGGAAATGAGGAAATACTGCAATTTGGCAAAGAAAATTTCCTGGAAGACAGAGAAGGAATCTCTATCTATAAGACGGGAGAAAATACAGGATATGTATTAGTTTCTAACCAGTCCAACAACAGCTTTCAGGTCTTTGACAGAAGTAAAAATAATAAATTCATTGCAGAATTACCATTTAGCACTAACAATAGCGATGGAAGTGATGCGGTAAACTACAATTTTGGAGAAGAGTTTCCTGAAGGAATCTTTGTAGCCATGTCCGACAATAAAACTTTTCAGATTTACGATTGGCGAGACATTCAATCGGCAATTGAAAAGGCTAAAAATCAGGAATAGAAAATTAATTTAATTCATATTTAGCCCGGATTATTCAAGACATTAACTTGCGTATTTCGGGCTTTTTATTCCAATTTAGTGAATACTGAAATTAACCTCATGGTACTCCTGCTCGCTCACTTCAATATTTTTCTCCAAGTCAAGGTCAAATGGCCTGTTGAAGTTATTACCTGCCAAATCTTCAGCTTTTGAAGCTATTTTAAGGACATATTCTCCCTTCTGCCATGCTTTTTTAGGTAAAAAACTGATTTCCCCATCAGAAATAAACTCGAAGTCCCCATCCAGCTCCTTACTATTATAAAAAACGCCTATGAAATGACGGCTGCTATAGTCCATTGCTTCCAGCATATCGATCACAAGCATTTCTCTGCTACTGTTAGTAGGAGAATTTAATGTCCAGCTCGTGACAGAAGGAGTTTTTTCATCTCTTTCAAATACGTGAAAGCTCTTTACAAATTTTGCATTCAAATCAGCTCCGTTAGCGGACTTTAAACCTTTTTCTATAATAAATTGATAGCTATTTCCGGCTTCGAGGACCGCTCCGTATTTCTTATTAGGGCCAAGGTCCCTTTTTATTCTGCCCGGATCAATCCACACTGTTATAATTTGTTTATTGGCATCCCAAAGTTCAGGCTTTAGAGGAATAAAAGCATTTTCTATCTCAACCCCATTCTTTATTAATTGTAAATGGTCATATATGTGACCTGCGGCCATAGGCTGGTCAAATTGTATATAAAACTTAAGGAAGTTTTCTGGGATTTGCTCTGTCAGGGGAAATACCTGTTTAATTTGGGGTGATTTTAGTGCTTTTTCTGGAGAAAATGAGAATAGCAATTCTTTCTCATTCAAAACCTGATAAGTAGCACCAACAGTAAAAGGAAAATATGGGGTGAAAGTAGTATGTTTAGTGGCGACAAGCGAACCAGCTATATTTTGCTCTTTACCAGAAATTCGCACTTTTAGATCGGGGAATTCGATGCCTTCTATTTGAATAGAAATTGCCTCCTCATCATCCCAATTAATTGAAAAATCATATTCCTGGGCCTTTGAATCTATAATCCAAAAGCTCAGGAATAAAAACAAAAAGAATTTATAACCATCTGTCATTGGAAGTCCATAAGGTAAGATTACCGTCTGATTTCCTTTGTAGCATCACAAATCTTTGATCATCCAGCTTCTCTAATTGCTGCACATTTACAAAAGGTAAAGCAATGAATTCCACTCCGGCTGTGCCTGATCTCTCCTCTACTCGCTCTGTCAAAGATCCACTAAAATCGGCCACGTTTGATATTTTGATTTTCATCACTGCTCTGGCAGAATTGGCCATCAGCAAATAAGACTCATTCTCTTTCTCCATAATAATCATATCCAGTGGGGTATTCCAATTACCTAATTCTGCAACTGTTCTTCCTTTCACATGCTTACCCGGCTTTAAATCTGAAGCAGGAAATACCACTAATGGGGTGCAGGTATAACTGGCAACAATATAATC
The DNA here is from genome assembly GCA_963803685.1 of uncultured Cytophagales bacterium. Lineage (GTDB taxonomy): Bacteria > Bacteroidota > Bacteroidia > Cytophagales > Cyclobacteriaceae > Marivirga. The sequence goes on along the minus strand of CAWDNW010000001.1, from coordinate 1,683,341 downwards.
CTTGCCGTCCATTTGGGCAGTAGTAAATGATTTCACAGGAGAATCTGTTTCGTACCTGCCATGTGCAGCGTGGTAAATTTCCAGAGATGACATTTCTTCGTTTTTATTAAACGGAAATGACATAGAACGAAAAGTGCTCCCAAATTCCTGGTTGGAAAGACCTGTCAGCATTACTTTTCCATTAGCATAGTTCAAATCAGAAATAGCCCACATCCTCAAAGAACGGCCTCTTCCATCTTTTGCATCTGCGGCAACAGCTTTATCTAAAGATTGTCCTGAGTAGGACACATTTGTTAAGTTAACTGGCTCCATCGTTTCATTATCTACCAACTTAAGTAAAGCTGGCGTACCATTGCTATGGGTTACAGCCACATATATACTTTTTGAAATGGGATTGATAGCTATATCGTTGATGGTAATATTATCAACTGTAGTTCCCATCAGGCCTGCTATTTTTTCATCGAAGCTTTCTACATTATAATCAGCTTTCTCATTGTTAAGCATCTCATCTTCGGTATCAAGGGCAAATACCATGGCATTTTCACTATCTCCGATAAACAGAATACCCTCCGGACCAAAACTCAAAGCATTGATTGATTTAATCTCAGGGTTACCTTTCACAAAACCGGACTTCAATGTTTCTTCAGCAAATAAAACAGTGGTAAAACAGAGTCCTAAAAACAGGGTTAAAAATTTCTTCTTCATAATATTACAGCTAGTTACAGTTTTTATAACCTAATTTACAAAAGAAAGTTTAACCGTCTATATAATAGCTGATTAGTTGCTTAAAACGAAAAACAATAATCCTAGTGAACTTGTGTTAGGAGTAAAATTATAAAGAGCAATGGAGACTTGTCCCAAATGCGAACGTCCGGTAAAGAGTAAAAATTCATGGCATTATTGTGCCAAAGTAGATATTGATGATCTATTTGAAGGTTGAAGCGAGGAAATGGTGCTTATTTTTGACAAAATTTTAGCTGAAGTAATGGGTTGGGAAGGAGTGAATGTAAGTGCTTCTAAAAACTGTGTCATTTTTGTCCGAAATAAAACGTTTCTGATTGTTAGGCCTATGCAAAAGACACTGAACTTAAAATTTTATTTGCCCGAAGAATCGCACGTCTATCCCATTTTCAAATGCAAACCCTATCTCAATAAATTTGAATTTCATATTCGTTTAGCTCAACTGGAAGATTTGGATTATGCAGTTTTTGAGTGGTTGAAGGAGGCTTACTACAAAAGCTAAATTTTCACTGGGACCATAGCAGGAAGCATTCCATTTAAATATGTTTTTACGGGAGAATTAATAATTCTACATCTTGAACCATATTATGCCCTTTGTGAAATGCATATTTATTAGTAAATTGCATTATATATAAGGCAATATGGAAAGATTGAGAAAATGGTTTTATGCAAGTATGCAACGCGTTGATACTAGTTTCAAACGGTATTTATGGCATGAAATCAATTGGAAAAGCCGCTTAATCATTATTACAGGAGCACGTGGGGTTGGGAAGACTACGCTATTGCTTCAATATATAAAGATAAACTTGCCAATAAATGAGAAAACGTTGTTTGTTAGCTTAGATGACATTTATTTTAGCAATAACAATCTAATTGATTTCACAGAAGAGTTTTTGAGAGAGGGCGGGAAGTACCTATTCATTGATGAAGCACAAAAGTATCCTTCATGGTCTAGAGAAATTAAAAATATTTATGACAATTTCCCTGATTTAAAAATTGTGATAAGTGGATCTTCCTCAATTGAACTACTGAAGTCAGAAGGAGATTTAAGTCGCAGGGCATTATATTACAACTTAAACGGCATGTCATTCCGTGAATTTTTAAATTTCGAAAATAATCTTGACTTAAATTCCTATAAATTAGACGATGTATTACTGCAGAGTTTAGAAATCAGCCGGGAAATAAATCAGCAAATTAAAGTATTTCCAGCATTTAATAATTATTTGAAATTCGGATACTACCCCTTTTACAAAGAAGACAAGAATAGTTTTCATACGCGATTACATCAAGTAATTAACACCGTGCTGGAATTAGATTTAAGAGATAATTTTCAAATTGATGCAAAAGCTACTCATATAATTAAGAAGTTGATGGCTGAAATAGCCTCCATGGTGCCTTTTAAACCTAACATCAAGAAATTGAGCGAAAAAATTGGAATCACAAGAGACACTTTAGTGAAATATCTTCAACTCTTAGATAAAGCAGATTTGATTAGTTTAGTTTACAGTCAGACAAAAGGTGTTAGTATTTTAAATAAACCGGAAAAGATATTGCTCAATAATTCAAATATTGCCTATGCACTCAATGATCAAATTAATGTGGGCAGTACAAGAGAATCGTATTTTGTAAACCAATTAAAATTAAAACATAAAATCCGATATGCAGATATAGGCGATTTTATTGTAAATGATGCGTTTACATTTGAGGTGGGAGGAAAAAACAAAAAAAGGAAGCAAATTGCGAACACTGAAAAAGCCTATATTGCGGCAGATAACATAGAATTTGCTATTGCAAATAAAATCCCACTGTGGCTCTTCGGTTTTCTTTATTAATAGCTACACACATTCTTATAAAAAAAAATTTGATCCCCCAAGTCTCAAACTTGTCTGCTTTCATTTGAAATTGTATATTCCACACAATAAAGAAAGCTCGTCATGCCTGTAGATAAAAAATACCTCAAACTGTTAGCTGAAAAATACCCAAACCAATTATCAGTTTCTTCCAAAATTGTGTCTTTAAGTTCTATTCTCAATTTAACCAAGGGGGCAGAAATTTTCCTGAGTGACATTCATGGCGAGCATGAGGCTTTTCAACATGTAATGAGAAACGGATCGGGCGTAATCAAGCAGAAAATTGTGGATTTATATGCTGAGCAACTTACCGCTAAGGATCTGGACCAATTAGCCACATTAATCTATTATCCTGATGAAAAACTTCCTTTACTAAAGGCCGAACTAGATCATTTAGATGTATTTTATAAATCAACTATCATACGCCTCATTCAATTAACCAGAGACTTTGCGTCTATTTATGCCAGCGCAAAACTGCAATCACTACTACCTAGGGGCTTTAATGAAATTATCACTGAATTAGTGGCTGAACGAGATTTAGGAGAAGAAAATGATTATTATGAGCATTTAATTGCAAGCATTATAGAAATTGAACAAGCAGATGAGCTGATCATTCAATTGGCCTTTTTCATTCAAAAACTCGCTATCCACAAAGTGCACATCATTGGGGATGTGTACGACAGAGGACCCGGTGCGGAGATTATCATGGACGAACTAATGAACCACTATTCTGTCGATTTCCAATGGGGCAACCATGATATAGTGTGGATGGGTGCAGCCTGCGGTTCTGAAGCTTGTATTGCCAATGTTTTAAGACTTTCCTTACGCTATGCCAATACCAACACCTTAGAAAGAGGTTATGGTATTAACCTATTACCACTTGCCTCTTTTGCACTGGAATATTACAAAAATGACGAGAGTATCATCTTTAATGCGAAGGTAGCACCAGATGAAATCCATAGCAGTTCGGAAGAATGGCTTAATCGTTTAATGCACAAGGCTATTTCCATCATTCAATTTAAGCTGGAGCATCAACTAGTGGCTCGAAGACCGGAATTTGGGATGGATGACCGTCTTTTCATGTCAGAAATAGTCCTGGAAGCAGGCACTGTGCACATTGAAGGAGCTACTTACCCATTAAAAGACCAATATTTTCCAACTTTGGAAGATGGCTTTCTTACTGATTTACATCCTGAAGAACGGATACTGATGGATAAGCTGATGGAGTCTTTTCAGAAAAGTGCAAGACTGCAGGCTCATGCCAAATTCCTTTTTGAAAAAGGAAGCATGTATAAAGTCACGAACAAAAATCTCCTTTACCATGGGTGTATTCCGCTCAATAGCAATGGCTTATTGAAGGATGTTAGAATGGGAGATGAGCTCTTAAAAGGAAAGGAACTAATGGACTATTTCGATAAGCAGGTGCAATTGGCATTTGCTGCCAGGAATGAATCTGAAGAAAAAAAGAAAGGTGTAGACATTCTTTGGTATTTGTGGGCCGGACCTGACTCTCCTATCTTCGGCAAGCATAAAATGGCTACTTTTGAGCGCTATTTTATAGCAGATAGAGGTATTCAGGAAGAACATAAAAACGACTATTATACATATCGTGATAATGAAGAGACATGTGAAATGATATTAAAGGAATTTGGTGTGGAAGCTGATGGAGTAATTCTTAATGGACATGTCCCAGTATCAGTGAAAGAAGGTGAAAGTCCAATTAAGGGGCAAGGCAGATTGGTTGTAATAGATGGTGGTTTTTCGAAGGCCTACCAGGACCAAACTGGCATTGCCGGTTTCACTTTGATGCACAATTGCTATGGTAGGCAGCTGATTGCTCATGAAGCCTTTGAAAATAGGAAAATAGCCATTGCGCAGGAAAAAGACATCGCTTATAGTGAAGTGTTCTTGTCTCAATCGGAGACCAAGCAGCGCATTAGAGATGTAGATGATGGACATACCATTAAAGAAAGAATAGATGACCTGAAGGAACTACTTGAAGCTTATAGAAGTGGTGAACTGAAGGAGAAGACGGTGTAATGGCAAATACGAACTAATTTAATAGCATTTAAAACGAAGATACTATTTTATCAACTATTCTTTATAATCTCCTTTTTAGCTGTGGCTTGTATAATTCCGCTCAAGGGTCAGCAAAAGTATTACTTTTTTCATAATCGATAAAATTTATTGTTTAAATGAGAAATCTGTAAATCGGACACAAATTTTGGCAAAATCTAAATCATTTTCAATAAATACTATTCAATCAGATTTTAAAATAGGTCTATTCAAACAGTTAATTTTCTTATATAAAGTTAATCCGTATATAGAATGATGAGTTTGGATTTCAGGTTTTTTACTTTAAACTCACCTTCCACATTTCTCCTGGCTTTAGCTCCTTTGACATTTTCTTCTTATTACTAGTCATTTTAACTTCAGTTTTGGTATTTCCGATGAATTGTAAGTTGATCTGACCTTTTATATAAGTCAAATAAATATCTGAGGCATCTGTAAATTCAATATGATGTTTTTCCAGCTTTAATTCCTTCACACCAAAGAAGAACGCTTCGTTCTCATTACTTATGCTGGTAGCATTTTCTCCAGAAATTGTCCAGTTTGAAGAATCTATTTTCCAATTTCCAATATTCATTCTTGTGCTGGATTCTTCCAGTCGATTGCTATAGCCTTTATATGGATAAATGATCGTGAGAAAGCTATAATTTTTATGATTGTTGGCAGTAACTACACTCCAATGCTTTCCCCTCGTACCATTACTAAATACAGAATCAGTCTTATTGATTTGTAAAATATCATGACCAGTTGCATCTGGTGCGGTAGCTCTTATTAGATTAGGACCGTTTTCATGAGTATAATGTCCTTGCCAAATCTGCTTATAATCATGAACACTATCAGACTTAAATTCATCCTTCACGATCCAAAAATCGTCTTTTACAAAGATTACTTGTCGATTGTACTCGACCCCTACATTTTGAAATCCATCATGCCTTCCTATAAAAATATCAAAATTCTCATTTGTTTGCCAGGCAATAACTTCCGGGTTTGGTAGTTTCTTGAACTTACCAAAACCACTACCTCCCTGATTGGAGGTCCATTGTTTTCCCTGCATTTCATCATCGACAAGAGCCACGTTTTTCACCATGGAGTTCTTGAAAAACTCAAAATCGTTTAGTGAGTAACGCACCTGATAATTTGGAAGGATAGCGTGCCCATTAGCTATTGCCTGGATTCCCAACATGTCGCCATGCTGGTGGTCTGGCTTCTTATCATCAAGGCCGGCACTGATAATCATCATTTTATCATCAGGATTCCAGCCCTCGCGCATAATATAGTATCCGGTTTCCTCGAATGCTAAAGAACCGTAAGTTGGTCTCTGCTCCTCGATATTCTCGAGTGATTCAATTTGGTCATTACTTAAGAACCAATAGACCCTATCATCCACCTTCTTTGTAGCAAAGTAACCATATTCAGGATCTTCAAAGAGCAAATAACCAAGTGTCATTGCTCCTGATATATCATTTTTTTCACCCCAGGGAATTTCTGTATCATCCTGAAGAACCGGTGCGGATCTGTCAGGATAGGCTACTTTTACAAGTGTATCAAAAAGACCACGAAGCTTTTCTTCCCAGCCCTTATCAATTTCAATGTCATTCAATTTGGCTAACTGGTAAACATAATAGTAGTTATTGATGTCACTCATATGGTAGTGCACCGTTCGCTCAAACTGAAATCCATCTTCGTTTATTTCTTGATCAAGGTGTTCACTAAGTCTGAGCATTGACCGCTCCAACCATTTGTCAGTTCCTTCAAAGTCTCTGAACAAAATTGCGAGCATCGCTAGCGCTGAAACCCCTCTTGTCTGGTGATTACCGGAGCTAAAGCTGTCATTTCTTTCATAAAGATGTTGACCGTGTTGCAGCAATGTAGCAATGGTGATTAATTGATCATCGGCTGAATATTCGGGCTCATTAAGAAACATATTATGAATCCAAAGCCAATTCAATATCCTGTATCCTGATCTGAACGCCTCGTACACACCGTTGCCATCTTCAATTTTTTCATATTTGCCCTTCACCAAAGCAGTATTTAAAGAGCGCATCTGGTTTTCAAAATAACGGATCAGTTGCGGATCTTTTGTTCCATTGAAATAGTGCAGAGCAATATCTACCATTTTATGCTGGCGGGCAAGGTGGCGCATTGCATATGCATCGACTGGCTCTCCATTTTGGTAATTGAAGGGAAGTATCCATTGCGTGGAATCCTTGTATTTAGCCAAGTGATCCAATGCTCTTTCCTTATGATTATCCTGGTTTGAGTAAAGAGTATTATAGTGAGCTAATCGTTCGGAAAACCTTTGATAATCATAGAAAAAGCGTTCAGAAAATTTCTCCTTGAAATGCTCTGCTAATTCAACATTATTTGCCTTTTTAAGGTCATTTTGAACATCTCGCTTCAAATACTTTTTTAAATCTTCAGGCGCCAACACCTTATCTGAAGGTATTGATTGAGCATTGAGGTTCGCTATTATAAAAAGATGGAAGCCAGCTATTAGAAAAAATTTCATAGTGTCAGATTTTGAATAAAAAAGTAAGTTTGATAAACTGCCTGTTGAATGCTTGAAAAAATTGTATTGACTACTTTCTTTCAACGGCTATATTTTTGGAGATCAGTGAAGAATTAAACGTGCAGTTCTTGTCTCCTTTCCAATTTTTAATTTCACTAGGTACACACCAGCTTTTACTTTTTCTGACCTCCTCCACAGCTCCTGATGAGTCCCTGCTTGCTGCTCAGCATTAACCAATTCTGTTATTTGTCTACCTGAGACATCATGGATGGATAAAATTACCTCGGAAAGTTTTTGTAGTGAATATTCAATAAAAACCTTTGAATCGGAAGGATTCGGAAAAACTATTATTTCATTATCAGAATTAATTTCTCCATTTATTGAAAGCACCACACTGAAGTTTGCAGCAACAGATAAGTTGGAGTTCATTGTTACTGTAATTTGTTTTTCAATTCCGGAAGCATCTTCCGACCAATTTATGAATTCGTAGCCCATATCTGGATCAGCAGTAAGTGTTACCACGGTACCTTCATTGTAAGTTCCTCCCTCAGGGTTCAAGGTGACAGAGCCGTTTCCACTTAACTTGGTGCTAAGGGTGTAAACAGGAATAAAAGTTGCCTCTACACTTTTATTTGCGTCCATAGTGATTGTGGCTGGATTTTGAATTCCTGACAAATCCCCGGCCCAGCCACCAAACTGAAAGCCTGCAGAAGGCACTGCTAACAAATTAACCACTGTATTTTCAGCATATTCTTCACCTGACGGATTGCGTAAGATGGTACCTTGGCCGGAAACAGATGTGGATAGGGTATATTGATCACCCAAGAAAATATCGACACCTAATGATGTTGAGGTTACTCCTTCATTGTCAGTAGCCTTTGCTATAAGCGTATAGTTAGCAACAGGTATGTCATTCCACGTGAAAGAATAAGGGGCTGTCGCATCCTCCCCTAATTTGACAATGCCTTGGAAAAATTCCACAACACTGACGGATCCATCTGTGTCAAAAGCATCTGCATTGATGGTAATACTGGTACCAGGAGTAAGCTTTTCTTTATTGGCGGGGGAAGTGATGACAACAGAGGGCTGATGATTTACTTCAGAGCCATCTCCTTCATATAAGTCATCGAAATAAACCGTAGCGATTCCCTCGTCCTGAAGATACACTCCTGCCTTCCAGTAACTAGGGAAGTTCCAAAATGAGACATCGAGATTAGCTTTCTCTTCACCATCAATATCAATAATCATATTTCCATCAACTAATCGAACATCAAAACCAAAATAGTCAGTAGGAGCAGGGCCTAAATCCACGTGTGTTGTATTCGTACCATCTACATCGGTTTTAACAGCCGCCCACAGATGGTTTTCGGGAGATTTTGTTTGATGTTTATAGATTCTTAAAAGCGGTTTATTGGGGCCGCTTCCTTCATTAGCATCATCATGGATTTGAATAATAGTTAGCTGATCACAAGTTTGCTCTACAAATTTTAAGCGCCCATGGAGCGAACGATCTCCATCTGAAATCGTCCAATTTGTTAAATGTCTGAGCTCTGTACGCCTGCTTTCACCGGTCTGATTAAATTCGATTTTATCTCCCTCTATTACATAAAAATTATCCGAAGAATAACCATTTACCAGGTCAGATTGAGTAGCAATGGTAGTGCTTGTGGGGGCTTGTAGCTTACTTTCTGCTATAAAAGTCTTAAATCTGGGAATACTATAAGGTGTTAAATAACCAGTAGGTTTGGAGTTAACAGAAATTGTTACTTGAGCTGATGTAGTGCTGGCGCCTGCATTGTCAATTGCTACTGTAGTAAGAGAGTAATTTCCTTCCGCCACGTTTTCCCATAAAAAGGAATAAGGATGCGTGAGATCTTCACCTATCTTGTTAACTCCTTCAAAGAATTCCACTTTAGAAATACCGCCATCGCTGTCCGAAGCATTTGCTTTTATTTCAATATCATCACCTTCTATAAAGGTTTTATTAGTATCAGGCGCAGTAATATTAACAGAGGGTACATCATTAGTTGAAGAATGCGTTACGTTTAAAGCAAAAAAGGAAACCTGAGCGTAATCTCCGGCTTCTCCTGAGTTGTTTTGATTATAATTTCCAGCTTTAAAGTACATCCAATCATCCGCAAAACCACTATTAGTCATGTCCACTTCTTGCACTACATCTGCCTTACCCTCACGCATAATGGTGACAGTTAATGTATTGAATAGTACATTTATCTTGTAGCTGAATTTTTCGCCTAAAGCAATACCATCAGCAGGATTAGAAGCACTGCTACTTCTACTACCTATCATTTCATACCACTGTTCAGATCCTGTTGTTGGTTCGTGGGCTAGGTAGATTGATCCTTTTGAGTTGCCCGGTAATTTCCTGAAATACAGTCGGCAAGGTTCATCATTGGAAGCATGGATTTGCCCTATAATTACTCGTCCAATTTTGCTGGATTCCCCAGTAGTAGATACGTGATCCACTGCTACAGTGGCTGTCATGGTGCCGTCAACTGCGCCAGAAGCTTCCTGATTTGCAATGGTTGATGAGGAGAAAACCCAATTATTTAAACCAATTCCCTGGGTGCTAATACTGGTATTTCCAGCTCTGATCATTTCTCTAAGCTCACTTCTAGGATACGTACTTCCCCCTGTCTCGCCATCGTTTCTACACCTAAAAACCATTGCCCCTGTTATAGGGTCAGTATAAAATTCATTTTCACTTTCAAAACCATTAGAAAGCTCGTTCTCTGAAGCCTCAGTCTGATCCGGTAAAGTAATCTTCCATGCGTTTAGATTGAAGTTTCCACTTGGTGGTAAATTAGGATGTTGGGCGGTAACTTCTGAAACCAGAATAACAAGTAATAAAGAAGAAAATATAAATCTAATAGAAGTTGACTTCACAACTACTGTAGTAAAAAAATTCGAGCAATTCTTTCTGTTTTTCATACAATCTTAATTAATACATTAATTTCAACGGTAGATTTTGCTCCACAACAAGCTTTCCGGAATTTTCGATCGTATTGTGAGAGTGTTCATTATTTTTTGCCCCCCACAAGCGCGCCACTAGCTTCACATCATTATTTTTAAAAGTATTTCCGCTTATATCAACATTGATAATTCCATATGTGTTTAGTAGAATACCATTTTCAGCTCCATTATTTGAAAAGGTACAACCTTTAACAATCAAATTTCCGCCAACGGTTGATTCATCATAACCTCCTCGGTAATAGTCAATCACATTATTTTTAACGCCTTCAAACTTACTTTCTATCACATAAACATTCTCTGCATTATAATCTCCCGTATCATCCGTTTCAGCTGAAATTTCTAGTCCATTTTCACAATTCTTAATAAGTGTTGAATGAAATTTGATAAATTCAGAGAAGGAGTATTTGTAGACTTTCAGCACATACTGAAAATCAGAAATTTCAACATTATGTACAGTTAAATTGTAAAGGCTAGACATGTTTTCTTTCAGACTTGCGAAGGCATAATTATTAATAGATCCCTTGAGGTTTACTGATTCCAAAATTAGATGTCCTTTCGGATTCATTTCGAAAGCAGGGGTCTCGGCTGCACCTTTGTAGGAGATGGTTGCTTTATTAGTAGAATCTTTTGAAGTAATGGTTAATTCCTTATCAATTTTTAAGGATTTGCCCAATTCATACTGTCCTTGAGTCAATTCAATGATGTCGCCCTCTTTTGCGGTAGCGACAGCTTCGATTAATTCTTGGGAATTGCTTATTGAATGTGTTTTTGCTTCTATTTTGTCAGGCACAGCATCAAACCATTTGGGACCATATTTGCTACGGTCGAAAAAATTAGGAGCTTTGTCAGTTTCTGGTAGAATAGCTCCTACAGCATTATTTTCATTTCTGGGATTTCCTACCAGGTCTGTCGTAATTTGATTAAATTCAAATCCGTTGTAGACATCTACTGAGTTGACACCTTCTGATGGTACAAGTAGGTGATCTTCTAATTCCGTCATGGTGAAATCCATTGTTTTAAGACCTTTGACTCCTCTAAAATTTAACCCTTGATTATTGATTACATTGCTTTTGAAATCAATGCCATCTATTGAGTCATGTCTTACAATTGGTTTTTCATCTGCCTTTGAATTGTAAATCAAATTATTTGCAATAAGAGTTCTCGTTGGTGTCTCTGATCTTATCTCCGATGCTGGCAGCACATCCTTCTGATCAATATTTGAGCCTACGCCAAATTGTAAGGGAGAAGTACAATTGACCCATGAATTGTAGGCCACTACCACATCAGTCACTTGAATGTATCGGTTTAAAGGCGATTTCGGAATACCATTCATTACAGCCAACGGACTTCTAAATACCTGCCCCTTTAGATTATAGAAATAGTTGTTTGTTACCCAATGGCCAGTGCCAATCAATCTTATTCCACCAATCTGTTCATTGTTTTCATCTCCTATAAAGTAATTACCATCAATAGTGCAATAATTTCCATGCCGGGTAACCAATGAACCTTCACTTTTGAAAAATACATTATTTTTGAATTCATTGAAGTTAGATTTACTGGAAATAACTTCTACTTCACCATTACATCTTTCAAAGAAGTTTTCATATACCCTGGTGTAACTTGGAGCCATAGAGGTTTCGCTGGTACCAATTTGTATGGTCTCCGCGCTTGGTCCACCTTTGGGAGGTCTAAATCCAAAATGATTATTGTTAATTTGGTGATAGTTTTTAATACTTTCATTTCCTTTTAACTCAACTCTAATCGTTGGTCCTTTATTAGATTTACCAGCTAAATAGCAATGATCTAATTGATTATTGCGTCCTTTGAAACGGACCCATAAATCTTGATTGGTTCTTTGATTCTTATTGAAATCCTTGATGACACAATTTGTTACTCGGCAGTAGTTAGCTACAGTTTCATCATCAATAGCAAATTGGATCACAGTTTCAGAAGGAGATGCTCCATTCGTAAATAATAATCCATCCACCACCAGATATTCACCCCCTATTCTTAAGTCTGACTCACCTTGTATAATAACTTCCCCAGGAGTTTCCGCCTTGAGCGTAATAGGTTGGTTTTCTGTTCCATTTCCAATAAACCTGATTTGCAGATCATTCCATTCGCCATTCGCCATTTCAATAACTGTTCCTGCTTGGGCAGTAGATATTGCACTGTTTAATTCATCTGCATTGGTAACCCTGACTGTATTAAGTGGTTTGTTTTGCTGACAACCTACAAAAAGAGCAAATGCGATTACTATTAGTAGTATTTGTTTCATTCCTTTTTCACTATTTAATTTCTTTAAATATCTTATGCTCGTATTTTCTTAATAAGATTCAGACATTCTCCTACTTTCCTTTCGAGCCCTTGATAATCATGGTTTTCCAGGATATCCTTAGATATTAATTGGGAACCAATACCTACACAAGTAACACCAGCTTTAAACCATTCCTTTAAATTCTCCTCGGTCGGTGACACACCACCAGTTGGCATAATAGACGTCCAAGGTTGAGGTCCTTTTATTCCTTTCACAAAATCAGCCCCATAAGTGCCTCCAGGAAATAATTTTACTAATTCACAGCCCATCTCTTCAGCTTTGGCAATTTCAGTTAAAGTACCGCATCCCGGTGACCAAAGTACTTTTCTTCTGTTACAGGCAAGGGCTATGTCCTCACGGAGCACAGGGGTAACTATGAAATTTGCTCCCATTTGCATGTACAAAGAAGCGGCAGCTGCATCGGTAACAGAGCCGATCCCTAGGATCATTTCGGGCAACTCTTTTTCTGCATATTTATTCAATTCATTGAAAATTTCATGCGCATAATCCCCTCGACTCGTAAATTCTAAAACCCTTGCACCGCCGTTATAGCATGCTTGCAAAACTTCCCTTGCAATGTTTAAATCATTGTGATAGAAAAGCGGAACCATGCCTGTCTTTTCCATCATTTGATATACCTCTATTCTCGTAAATCTTGACATTATTATGCTTTTCAGATTTTTTAAAATCGAACTTTATCTATTTATTTTCCCTAATTGACTTGAATTCATTATTTGTTCCACATCATTCAAATTACCTCTAAAGTAATCACCTCTAATAGTATGTTTTAATGCGGATATTGATTTTGCAAATTCAAGTGCTGTTATCTTATTATAATAATGATGAAGACCAAAGAGCAATCCTGCCATATAAGCATCTCCACCACCAATTCTATCTTTAATGCTGTCTACATTAATTGATGTAGATTCGTAACTAGAATTTTTAGATACCATAACCGCTTTTAGTTCATGGCGATTTGCACTATGCACTGTCCTCAATAGCATTGACACATATTGTATTTGTGGATAGTCAGCCATGAACCTTCTGTAATCGGATTCTAATTGATCTACACTCTCAATAGTCTCCAATCCTCTAGATGTCATTTCAATACCGGTTAAGGCTTCGATCGTGCTGGGATCCCCTAAGACAATCGTTGATTTTTTTAAGAATTTAGGAATAATATCAGTGGGCTTCTTGCCATAAGACCAAAGATTTTTTCTAAAATGAAGGTCGCAAGAAATTGTAATCCCCAATTCATGTGCTCTATTCACGGCTTCTTCGCAAACAGCTGCTGAATTGGCTGATAAAGCAGGAGTTATAGCTGACCAATGCAAATGAGTAACTCCATTTAACACTTTTTCCCAATCAATTAAATCTGGGGTCAATTCATTTATAGAAGAGTTTGCTCTATCATAAATAATCTTACTACCTCTTATAGAGTTACCTTCCTCTAAATAATAGAGCCCTATTCGTTCTCCAATTCTATAGATATACTCTGATTCAACTTTTAGTTGATCAATTTCATCCACAATTCTATCTCCTAATTCAGAATCAGGAAGAGCACTAAGAATTTGGGACTCACATCCTAATTGAGATAAGGCGATTGCAACGTTTGCTTCTGAGCCCCCAACATCCATTCTGAAGTTGTGAGCTTGAGTAAAACGTAAGTTATCGGGAACAGTAAACCGCAGAAGAAGCTCTCCTATGCTCAGTATTTTCATATAGTAAATTTTATGAGAATGTTAATCCTCCATTGATATCAATATTATTACCTGTAATAAAGGATGATTCATCACTAGCTAGATAAATCACTAAATCAGCTACTTCCTTAGGACTGCCTTCGCGTTTCAGAGGAGTAGAATTAGCCACATTAGCACGCACCTGGTCTTTAGTGAAGTCATCATGAAATTTAGTGTTTATCATTCCCGGGTTGATAGCGTTCACTCTAATACCCTGCGGACCCAGTTCTTTAGCTAAGCCCCTGGTAAAGCTTGACACTGCCCCTTTTGAAGCAGCATATAAGAAAGCACCTGGTCCACCACCATCTCTACCGGCTTGAGATGCTATATTGACAATACTCGACCCTTTACGCATCAACGGCTTAAAGGCTTGTGTTATAAAAACTGTCCCTTTGAAATTTACATCCATTATAAGATTGTAAAACTCGTCATCAATTTCGTCCAGCGTTTTTCTAGCGAATAGGCCACCAGCATTATTCACTAAAATATCTACATGCTCCCCGAAAGCTTCCTTTGTTTCATTTACGATTTTATTAATATCTGATTGTTTAGTGATGTCTCCCTGAACAGCAATTGCGTCACCACCAACTCCTTCAATCGCATCCAAGGTGTTTTTAGCCTCTGTTTCACTATTATGGTAATTAACAACTACTTTCGCACCCTCCTTTGCTAACTTAATGCAGATTGCTTGACCTATGTCACGAGCCCCACCTGTCACAATTGCGACTTTGTTTTTTAATTTCATTTTATTTGTTTAAAACATAATATAGAACCAGAAAGACCGAAGCTATTGGCAAACCTCTGGTTAATATTTGCCTCCTTAGTTTGCAATTTGTCAGTCATACTGATTCCATGTTTGTAATTTTTCTATAATTCTCGTAATAGGATCATTATATGCAAGTGATCATCTTCGGACACCTGCTTATATTCCTAGTGCCTGTCCACCACCCACTTGAATGGTTTCAGCAGTAATGAAGGAAGCATCTTTACCAGCTAAAAATGACACAACTGCTGCAACTTCTTCAGGTTGTCCAAGTCTACCCAACATTATGTTGTTTTTCCATGAAGCAAACACTTCCGGCTTAGTGGATTTAATTTGAGCATGGAAAGGTGTATCAATAGTACCAGGAGAAACGGCATTTACTCTGATTCCATATTCAGCTAAGTCCTTGGCCAGAGCTCTTGTTATAGCATGAACACCCGCTTTAGAAGTACCATAAATTCCTGCTCCGGGTCCTCCTGCATTCCAACCTGCATTTGAGGTATAGTTAATGATTGAAGCATTTTCACCCTTTTTCAGATAAGGAATTGCTGCTCTGGAGGCGAAGAAAACTGAATCTAAATTTAAAGCCATAACATTTCTGTAAAATTCAGTAGTCATCTCCTCAAACCTGGCTCTGCCTCCTAAACCACCTGCGTTATTAACAAGAACGTCTATCCTTCCGTACTTCTCTCCAATCGCTTTAATATTGGTAGTTACTTCTTCTTCCTTAGTTACATCAAAGCCATAATACTCTGCTGTAATACCTTCTTTGGATAATTCCTGAACTCTTTCCGCTCCAGCTTTATCTTCAATTCCATTAAGTATTACTGTAAATCCATTTTTTCCTAACTTCTTGGCAACTTCGAACCCAATTCCCCCTGTTGCGCCAGTTACTATTGCTACTTTATTTTCAGTTGTTTTTCCCATGATTGATTTAATTATTTATTACAAAATTTATTTACTATTCTTACTTATTTGCGCTTAGCGGTTCAATTTTGCCGCACAAGGCCCAAACACTTATTAATGCTAATAATGACAAACCAGATCCAATAAAAAAGACTGCCTGATAGTTTCCGCCACTTGTTAACCATGGCACGAAAAATGTCAAACCAGCTGCTGTTAGTTTTGCTACCATACCTGAAAAGCCAGATAAAGTACCCACCGTTTTTCCACTGAAAAAATCACTCGGTAAAGTCTGTATATTGCCGATGGCTGTTTGAAAACCGAATAAAATGATGGCCATAATTAGCACTGCTGTGGTTGGTCCTCCAGGATTTGCTAAAGCCAACAATGAGGGCAGCATAATTAAGCAACCTAAGGTTATTACCAGCTTTCTGGCTCGGTCCACCGACCATCCAGCTTTCAGGCGATTTTGTGCTAAAAGACCACCGAACCATGCTCCTAGCATTGCACCAACATAAGGCACCCAACCATATATGAGAAGACCTTTAACATCCATATTGTAAACCTCAAAAAGGTATATTGGAATCCACGATAGAAATAACCACCATATTGGATCGATTGCTGCAGAAGCGATGATAACACCCCAACTTTGTTTTAATTTTAAAAGCTTACCAGTTGAAGGGTTGTAGCCGTCACTATCTTCAGGACTTTCAGTAGTGGTTTTTTTACCACTCATTATATATTGTTTCTCCTCTTCAGTTATCCAGGAATGATTCTTAGGTGGTGCTTTAACAATGATAAACCAAGGAATCAGCCAAATAAAACCCAATACTGCAACAATTACGAAGATTGCCTGCCATCCATCTAAGGCAATAGCCAATGACGATATGATTGGTATGGATACCAGGCCTCCTATTGCGGCACCAGAATTAAATAACCCTTGTGCAAAAGCTCTCTCTTTTGTTGGAAACCATTCAGCATTGGCTTTGGCTGCTCCCGGCCAGTTTCCCGCCTCCGCAATTCCTAAAATTGAGCGAAATATTGAAAAAGAGAGAAAAGAGCTGGCTAATGCATGAAGTGCGGTCGCTATAGACCATACTCCTATTGACAAAGCAAAGCCAAGTCTGGTGCCAATCCAATCAAATATTTTCCCAAAAATCGCCTGACCAAAGGCATAAGAAAACATGAAGATTATTGTAATATTTGCGTAAATTGCCTTATGCTCAAATGTTGATTTGTCAGGGAAAAGATCTCCTGCAATCTGTGGCCACAAGACACTTAGCGTTTGACGATCAATATAGTTGATGATTGTAGCTAGCGCAATAAGGCCAATAACCCACCATCTTAGTCCTTTAATTTTCATAAACAGGTTGTATTAATCTTTATCACCAAAATAAGATACACCAGACCCATCAAGAAAATCTTCCCTAACCGGACTGAAAGTATCAATGAGCTGTCCCGCTTCCAGGCAAACTGCGCTGTGCAGTAAATTAGGCTTTATATAGACCCCATCACCAGCATTAACAATTTGTTTTACTCCATCTATCTCAAACTCAAATTTTCCTGCAACACAATAGGTAGCCTGCGTATGAAAATGGCTGTGCGGTGTACCCACTGCGCCTTTGTCAAAATTTACTAGCACCATCATTATTTGATTATCATAACCGAGCATCTTTCTGGAAACACCGCCTCCTAAAGCCTCCCATTCCATATTTTTGGTAATTATATATTTTTCGCTATTTCGTTTCATTCTTAGATTTAATTTTTAATTGATTTAGAAAAATATATGGGTCCCTCCCATACTAAATTACTTCCGTTCACTTCAATATTGTGCCGACTGGTTCTTTTTGAATCATTTTCACTTATGACAAATAAATATTGATCCCCATTTTTTGTATCAAAACTTACAGCGACATAATCAGTGGATCTATAAACAACTTCAAGATTTGCGATGGAGGAAAATGAATTGTCAGGAATTTCAGTAGAAAAGTTATAATTACCGTGCGTTTCATAAATGCTGGCAAATAGTGTATTACCTCCTACTCTTCTATGAATAAGTCCGGGATCTCTTCTTAAATTGAAGTTTGGATCATTTGCTCCAATTCTTGTTAATAAAGCTTGATCTCCTGCCTGAACAAGAGAAGTTACAGTGTAAAATTTTCTATTATTAAACCAGGTCATACTAAAAGTTCCAGCAGTTAACTCTGTCTGCGCTTCCACCCACAAATGTTGATATCCATCATTAGTACCCATAGGGGAGAGCTCATTATTAGTTTGAAATTTCTGATTTGAAGACATGAATTCACCATTATAATACAAGGGTAAATCATACCGTGTTTCTGCAGGAGCCTCAACGGCGAATAGATCTAGTATTATTGGGTTCTCAATTCCATTGATGCTAATGAGAGCCATAGTTCTGTGCATTGTTACGTTTTCATAGGCATTTAATTCTTTGGCAGAAACGACCTTCAAATCATCATTTGCTACTTCAAAAAGATATGGAAGTCCTGATGTTTTATCAGCTTCTTCTACAATACCGTCAAAATGGGAATCCTTGTTAACAACCAGTGTATTGTGAGCAATGGTTTGTTTGGCCCATGAGTTATTTTCCTTTAAATAACCTCCGCCATCTTTATGCTCTATATTAACCCACCTGGCAGAGCCATAATCCTGAATTACTTCTGTCTCATTATTATATAATAAAAAACCTAGTCTATCAAAATGACCGTGCCCCATCCCATGTTTGGCATATTTCAACATAAGTGTTAGATCTCCTTGTCTTACAATGCCTAATGCTCCTTCATCTCCTTTTGCGCCATCACTTAATTCTAAGCTCTTGTATTGGTACGGTTTTGCTTTGCCTTCTACAATAGCTTTTGCAGCAGTTAATCCGGAATCATTAAGAGGCACCCTACCCTGCTGTGCAATAATGGATAAGAGCTGCGGATCATTTCCTCCTAAATGATAGGCCATACTTACTGCATTAACCAATTCCCTGGACGCTAATGACATGCCCTTTTGAGCATCGTTAATTGGGAAAAATTCGCCTGCTGCATTAGTCTGGTTTATTAATGCATCTACTGCTTTTATCAAAAGTCCATCCCGATAGTTCAATATTCCGAGCTCAGGCTTCATATTAGCTAAAGATTGAGCAAATATTAAAAATGGGTACATGGCATATCTTTGGTAGTATGGTCCCTCAGTATAATAGCCATCAGGAGAGAAAGCATGATCAATCTGTGCCAAAAATCCTGCTTCTTTTTGATCTTCTATTCTTATAGCACCACCATCATTGTCTTTGGCTGCATGATCTGAAGATTTTATATCCAAACCGTAAAGTGCCCAATCCACAAGCTCTTTATCTCCCATTACAAGTCCTATCATACCCACTCCTGCATTGCCCCAAGTACTATGATTGTGAATGCGGTTGAAAAACTGTGGATTTTCTATAGAAATATACTCTGCATAAGGGCGAAACAGTTCCTTATTTAGCTTTCTTACAGTTTTTTTATCAAGCCAGTCATAAATGCAATCATATGCTTGAGCAGTATAAACGAGCCAATTGGCATCATTGAGGCACTGCCAGAAAAGCTTGCCTCTGGCATATGATCGCTCTTCAGGATGCTTATTTAATTCCGGATAGATTTCTGCATAAGCCAATAACATTTCTTTAATGTAGTTGGCATATTTTTCATCTTTTGTAATTTGAAAAAGCACTCCTGCCTTTTGCATGGTAAAGAAATTGGCTTTATGCCGCTCATGGGTATAGCCTCCCGCTAAATCTTTAGGTATGGGTACCTTAATTCCTGAAACTATTTCAGTATTAACCATGGCTTTTGCATCCTCTAAAGTTTGGTCAAATAAGGGAACCTCACCTAAGCTTGACCGCATGGATTTTACTCCTTCAACCGTCAGAATAAGATTAGGATGTTCTTGTGCAGACAGGCAGGTGACGATTAAAAGCAATAGTATAGTAGCTAAGTACCTCATTTATTATTTTGTATTATTGTATTATTTGTTTTTAGACACGTAAAATGTTATATATACTTCTACATCGATTAAAATAAAAAATCAGCCAATTCTTGCGTACATTTTTGATTGTTTCATGTGCGCTATCGGATCCACTTTAAATTCTATGAAGGTAGTGTTTACAAGCAGTAAGTAAGCTTGCTCAGGTCGTACCCTAAACAAGCTTACATTAAAAATATTATTGTGATTTAATACTTAGCATCAATTAATCCTCAACTAACCAAGCTGGTAAAATTTTTACATTATCATAAAAAGATTGACCTCCAAAAGCCCACATCCAAATGGCCACTTCACCCGTTGCATTGGTAGTGAATTTTGCTCTTATGGTTCGCCAATTGTTTCCTATATCTTCACCATTAGTAGATGTTCCTTGAATTTCGACTAAACTAGACCCGTCAAGAGATGCTGCATATGCATTGGATCCATCTGCAAACTGGCCATCTAATATCTCACCGGCCACTATGGTACCACTAGCATTGTTATAAGAAAACTCCAAATAATATTCCGTGTTAGGATCAAGGGTAATCGATTGATACGCATATCTGGTACTACCCGGATCTGTAGTTCCTAAAGCATCAACGGTACACCTGGAAGCATCAATCTTAGCGCCTCTTGTTTTTGCTTCCGTATCACTACCATCATACAACTGAAAAGCTCCATCACTACTACCACTGTATGGGTCACTATTTCCTTCTCCACCTGAAAAACCTGAAGATGGTTTCCAATCGTCCTTCCCAGTTCCGTCATTATCTTCGAAATCTCCATTCACAACTTTAGGAAGTCCTGCAGCTAATGTATAGGTCGCTACACTTTCAAAACCAGTTTCGCTGGTGGCAGTAAGGGTTACAGTATAGAATCCGGCTTCGGTGTAAGTATGATTAATTGGATTGGTGGATCCATTAAAGCCATATCCATCACCAAATTCCCATTCTAGCGACACACCCACGCCTGTAGAAGTACTCGTGAATTTATATTCCGTGCTGCTAATTTCTTCAACATCAAAAGAAGCCTCAGCCGGTGCCTGAATATCAATGTCAGAACTATAAGTAGCTGTAAGACCTCCAGCGCTTGAAGACGTTAATGTAACTGTATAAATGCCAGACTCGGCATAGGTATGGGTGGGGTTTTCCTCATTTGAAGTGTTGCCATCTCCAAAATCCCACTCATATGTATCAGCATTCTTAGAATTATTAGTAAATGAATAGTCTAAAAAGTTAGATTCACTTTGCGCTGGTGTAAATGAAGCAGAAGGTGGTACCGCACCAGATCGTCCGATTTCAATTGTGAAGTCATCCAACCTCGATTCTGTAATACCATCATTGTAAAAATATATGGCTATCAATTCACTAGTTCCGGAATTAAATGAAACAGAACCTGACACATAAGTTTCAGGATCTTCTTGATCATTCACTGAAACAGAGGCAAGGACCGCTTCCTGTGCTTCAGCATGAGAGCTGAAAGTTCCACCATTTGCACTTACATCTAGAATATCAACAGTAATATAACCTGTAGGTTCTGATAGCATTGTATAAATGAACCCGACATCATAATTGGTCTCAGATTCTACCCTAATTTCCTGATATCCTATACGCTTATCCCCTCCTCCCGGAAGTTTTGCTCCCTGGCTACCTGATACTATGGGGCTACCCGTAATTTGAATTATTCCTCCCAGGTTATCGTTTTTCCATGAATCACGACCATCACCAGAACCTCCTTCTAACTGACCATCTTCAAAGCCACTTTCCAGTATAACTGGCTGATATGGGCCAGGCGCCACCTCGACCTCAACTGTAGTAGTATTGCTGGCGCCCAAACCATCCGTTGCTGTTAGAGAAACTGTATAAGTACCTTCAGACTCAAATGTGAAGGTTGGGTCTTTCTCTGTAGAAGTACCATCACCAAAATCCCACTCGAAGCTAAGCGCTTCAGTAGAAAGATTTGTAAAATTGATAACTGTAAAATTATCGGGATCAGAAGAATAGGAAAAGTTAGCGGTTGGGGGAACCTCATCCGGTATAGAACCTACACCCGGTAGCTCGTCCTCACAAGCACTGATCAATCCTACAAGAGCCAAGCCTAAGAATAACCTGCCCGTTTTGAATATACTCAATAGATTTTTCATGATTAAATATTTTATGGGTTTTGTGTCAAAAGTCCACCACTTAAGTTAATTTCTCTTGCAGGAATGGGAAGAAGCAACGCCCTGGCATTATAGTCTGCATATCCCATTTCTGCCGAATGAGCAGTCAATACTGCATCGGCCACTCCGAAACGCTGTAAATCAAACCATCTTTGGTTCTCAAATGCAAATTCTACTCTTCTTTCCAGTAATAAATCACTTTGTGAAACTGAGGTCACAGGGGATGTCAAACCAGCACGATCTCTTACCGCCTGAAATGATGCTAGGGCAGCAGGATTACTTGTAGATGCTGTACCGCCAATTATAGCTTCAACATGCATTAATAGAATATCTGCATAGCGTAGAATGATCCAATCATTTCCTGCATACCTCGCGTTTCCGCCATATTCGTTCGTCCAATCGTTTCCATCTGGTAAAAATTTAGCTACCTCTGTAGAACCTTGAACATTCGTTAAACTCACGGCTGCCCTATCTCCTCCATAGGTATTCAAATCAGCAATCAAGTTTTCGTTGGGTATATTAAGACCATCTTGAAATCCCTGACGGACCGCAGAAGTAAATTCTGCAGAAAAGCTCTGACTTTCAAGTGGATTACCTGATTGGTACTGAATGGCAAAAATGACTTCATCATTTAGCTCTGAATAGAAGACATCGCTAAAATTAGCCATCAAATTGAACCCTCCACTCATTACAGCTTCACAAAGTACTTGAGCTCTCTCATAATTAGGCGATGGCTGAGATAATAGAACCTTGGCCAATAACCCTTGTGCAGCAGCTTTTGATGCTCTTGACTTATAAGTATTGTCCAATGCACCCACTGCTTCTTCAAGGTCAGCAACTATTTGAACATACACACTAGCAACATCAACTCTAGTAAAAAGTACTTCTCTATCGTCTGGAATCGCCACTTCAGTAATTAATGGCACATCACCCCATAATCGAACTAAATTAAAATATGCATATGCTCTCAAAAATTTAGCTTCTCCAGTGTAGGCAGCTATATTACCCTCGTCTACAACATCCATGTAGGTTAAGACATTATTTGCTCTAAAAATGATATCATACATGGAAGCCCAATAATCTTCAGACTGCACATTAACTGGATCAGTCAAATACCTGTGAAAATCTGCTCGTGATCCCTCAAGAGTTGCACTTCTGGTATTATCTGTACGATGCTCTGTTAGCAGGTATTCATACTGAATTCCTCTATTAACATCTGTAAGGTTGCTATTTGTAGCTTCATTGACGCCTTGAATGGCATCATATATTCCAATAATTCCTGACACAACATCCGCATCAGACTGGAAGTAAGTATCTGCTGTAACGGCAGTTTCCGGTGTAGGATTCAGGAACTCATCAACGTCACAGGAGTAAAAAATACCCCCTACTAATACCAGTAATAAATATTTTGTAAGTTTCATAATCTCTTGCATTATAAATTAAAAATCAACATTTACACCAAAAGAAATGGTTCTAAAGATGGGCGTACCTGCTCTCTGTGACCCGTATTGTCTTGGGTTATTATCATTATCGATATACTCCGGATTGAAACCGTCATACTCATCAGAAGTGATGTAAAATAAGTTCTGCGCAGATGCGTACACTCTTACACCTGTTACACCAATTCTTGATATCAAGTCCCTAGGTAGTGTATATCCAAAATTTACGTTACGTAAGGAAAAGTATGATGCATCCTGAACGACTTCATCGGTTAATACTTTTGGTTGGATAAAGGAAGTATGCCCCACCACTCCGTCATCAACCAATTGCTGAGGACTTGTAGTAGCTCCCAGCCACCAAGTATAGAAATATTCATCTCCTATATTTTTTATCTGTGCACCGTAACTCCCTTGTATCATAAATGACAGATCAAATCCTTTGTAATTGAACTGATTAGTTACACTCCAAATTAGGTCAGCATAAGGATCTCCCAAAATCGTCTTATCTGCATCAGTAATAATTCCATCACCATTCAAATCGACAACAATTACGTCTTGTCCTTGCCCATTAATTGGAACTGAAGGAGTGGTCACATATTGATTACTAATACTTTGGCTTCTATCTACTACATATCCATAGAAAGATGAAATTGGATTGCCTATTTCATTGATCCATTGAGAATTCCTATCAAAAGTATCTTCAAGTAGTGCCCCATTTGAATCGCCAAAAGCTGTTAATTCATTTCTATTAGTGGAAGCAATGAAGGTAGAATTCCATCTAAAGTTGCCCCGAACCAAATTCTTGGTTCTCAACTCAAATTCAAATCCACTATTTTTCACCTCCCCTAGGTTCACAATAGCACTATTAAAACCTGTTCCATAAGAAACGGGATTTAGCAGTAGCAAATTATCACTCACTCTCTCGTAATAATCTGCAGAGCCCGTAATTCTATTACCAACTAATCCATAATCTACTCCAATAGAAAGTTCGGCTGATGCTTCCCACTGCAGATTTATATTCTGAACATTCCGAGGGGTAAAACCTCCTACCACATTATTCTCAACTATTGCGTTGGAATTGTTTAATAAGGCCAGGTAAGGCCAGGTGTTAACAATATCATCCCCTACACTGAAGTTCTCAGCTCCTGTAAGCCCATAGCTAGCCCTTAATTTGACAATAGTAAACGTAGAGCTATTGGCCATAAAATCTTCATTGTGTATATTCCACCCTACGGAGACGGCTGGAAAATTCCCCCATTTTGAAGCTGGGCCGAAAACTGAGCTTCCATCTCGCCTGAACGATGCATTAAATAAGTACTTCTCGTCATATGCATAATTGATCCTTGCGAAATATCCTATTTTTCTTCTGACTAATCTGTTTTCTAATGGCTCAGATACCGAAGTAGCTCCTGCTAAGTTTTTTAATAGATCACTGCTGTACCCAGTTCCTACAACTTCATTATATTCTGTAGTTCTTTCCTGAACTGTTAAACCAATCATTACATTAAGATCATGCTTTTCAATTCCCTTATTATATGTCAAGAAGTTATCAGAAATAATTCTTGATCTATTTCTGTTCTGAACATAATACTCTGCAGGATTACTATGATGATATTCACTACCATCCCATCGACTTCTTTTACGTTGATCAAGATTGAAACCTATGCGGGTTTGGAAGGTAAGTCCGTCAATAAACTCATAACTCAAATAGGTAGAGGCCAGTAGAGATGTTTCAATATCGTAGTGTTCTCTTTCCACATATTGGGCATATGCATTTTGATCGCCCGTAGTACGCGCTCTGGAATCAATATCGCCATCACCATCTACGTCTATCTCAGCAAAGTGATCCTCTCTGGCATAGTCTCCAGGTACAAGATTTGGATAATAATACGAGGCTTCCGGATCATCTCGATTTACCAGAGCAAGTGTTTCCTCTGTATGATAAATCGGCAACCAAGGTGACTGTCTCATCGGGTTATGAATTGATGTAGGCAGACGTCTTGCTTTGGTGTATGAAGGGGTAGCATTAACTCCAAATTTAAGCTTATCACCTAATTTGGTATCTACCTTAATGGACCCGGTAAACAAATCGAAATCATCCGTAATCACCACACCTTCATCCTGAAGGTATTTCAGAGAGGCACTAAAAGTAGTATTTTCTGAACCTCCTCTTGCTGACAATGCATGACTCTGAAGAATACCCCCATCAAAGAACACATCTTGCCAGTCACGATCCAAACCACCTGCAGCTTCAGATATTATAATCGCATGTTGTGTTTGCTCACTTAACGCTCCCTCCTCAGCCATTTCCTTTGCAGCCCAATCTTTCAGACTCTTTTTGTATGGATCGCTGTCAAATGCTTCTTTATAACCAAAAAACCCTTCATAGCTGAACTTTGTTTTACCTACCTGACCTTGCTTGGTAGTAATCAAAATGACACCATTGGCGCCTTCACTTCCATAGATAGCTGCAGAGGCTGCATCCTTTAATATTTCAAATGAGGCAATGTCATTCATATTCATATTTCCAAGGAAATCCGAATTTACAACCACTCCATCAACCACTACTGCAGGTCCTGAATCTGCTGAAATTGATCCAACACCTCTAATGGTAATAGTAGGGGCAGCGCCTGCTTCAGCATTAGTCGCTTGGATATTTACCCCCGATACTTGACCGATCAAAGCATCATCTACTCTGGATACCGCGATTTGGTCAAGATTTTCATTTTCTACTTTGGATATTGCCCCGGTTATAGTTGATTTTTTCTGCGTTCCATAGCCCACCACTACAACTTCTGACAGCTGCTTTATGTCTTCCTCAAGTTCAACATCAAGTTGTGTCCTGTTACCTACCGTAATTTCTTTAGTAGTAAATCCAATAAAAGAAAAAACAAGCAAATCTGATGGCTCCGCCATAATTGCGAAATTGCCGTCAAGATCTGTCGTTGTTCCCTTTAATGTACCTTTAATAATAACAGACACTCCTGGCACTGTGGAGCCTGTTTTATCAGTTACTGTACCCTTTACTCGACTCAACTCCTGGGCGTTTGCCTGAAAAACAAATCCCAGTAGTAATGCAAGGCCAACCATTTTAGCCAGCATCTGTGTAAATTTTCTAATCATAGTTTTTTTAATTAAATAGTGTTCAACTAAAATTTACAGATAGGTCTACAGGACTTTGAAATTCTTACAGTTATTCTCTAACTTTAAAAAAATTTTGGTGTGTGGCTGATCATTTTAGCGAGCGATTTGCCAGGCGTAAACCTTCTGATTTTTGTGGGTTAGTTTAACTAACCCATTTTTTTATTCCTCCATAGCATTTGGGTTTAAATTATTACTTGAAAAGTTTAAGATATCACTTAAATGTAACTTCATAGATTTTTCCGCTTCAGCAGGATTCTTACTTACGATTTGATCGAGAATAATATGATGATCTTCCAAAGCTGAAACCGGCCTATTTCCGCTACAAACATCATTTTCCTTAAAATAGGTGAGTATATCAGGTGTAATAATTAACATTAAAGATTTTAAAACAGCATTTTTACTTGCTTCAGCTATTGTAAGATGAAAAAGAAGATCCTCTTCTACCGCTGATTTACCACTTTTCACAGCATTTTCGTATGAGCTTAAAGCGTTACTTATTGTAACAATATCGTCATCAGTCCTTCTTATAGCTGCAAACCTGGCAGAATTTGTTTCTAACAATACCCTGGTTTCAACCAATGAATGAAAATCATTACCCTCCAACTTTAAAACATCAGTTATTAACCCTTCGAGTGCATTGATTCCAAACCCGGCCACAACGGTTCCGCTTTGTGGTTGTGTTTTTAATATACCGTAGAACTCGAGCTTTCTCAAAGCATCTCTGACAGAGGTCCTGCCAATATTAAATCTTTCACTTAGTTGTCTCTCGGAAGGAAGACGATCACCTGGCTTCAATTGTCCACTGGATATGAGATTCTTTATTTGCTGAATTATCTTATCAGATGGGCTTTCAACCATTATTTCATTGAAATTTTTTAATAAATCTGCTGACATATATAAATTAGTTTACCAGTAACTGGTCGACCAATTTAGGTATAATTTTTATCAATGCAAACGTTTGCTAATATTTTTATTGGATTTTATTCCTTTTACCCCTAGAAAAGCTTTATTTTTCTTCTTTTGACAAATAATATTGCGGGAAAAGCAAACTTAATCACCTTTTACCTTAAACTACTGACGGCAATTTTCTCTGTAAATAAAACATTACGTTGGCATGGAACAAAACCCTGTACATTCCCAGAGCAGAATAACATTCTTTCTACTGCAATGATGGAGTGTCTGCATTTAAATGAAAATTTCTTGATTACTTATTACCTCACTCCGCTTTAATCTATCTGAAAGAATTAAGGTCTTTGTAAAGTGACCGTTGAGATTTAAGCAGTGAGAGCAGGCTCATCACTTTATAAAACTCCGTTCATACTATTCATCGAATAGTTTCCTATTTCTTGCTATAATCTAATAGATATTGGTATATTACAAATGCAGTAACGTCTTATAAAAAATAGAGGACCTTTATAACATATTAATCAATCTAGGATTATCTCTTAATTTGGATAGATTAGAAGTTAATCGTGTTAGATTAATTAATTCATTAGCGCTTGTTGCTACAGCTCACTGCATTGAAATGTCTGCAGTTACAATAGTAGAGTCGCTTCATATTTAAACACTTTTTATTTTCTTCAGCAGCTTGCTTTTTTCCTCCAACTTTATTTTCAACTATAATAAAAGGCGTGAATTTGGACGAAGCTTCTTCGTAGCTATTGTGCCATAATAGCATTTGGTCTGTCTCAATGTGCATATTCTCAAGAAATCTATACTGATATTGAAAGTATTTTGTTTGAATTGATGGCTATATCAGTTTTGATTTTTAAAGGTGTCGCAATACATTATAGATTCTGGACCATGTTTTTTATCGTTGTTTTTCTTAAGCTTTACAAGCTGCATTTTATGGGAATTCCTGGTAATTTTTCTTTTTATATTCTTATATTAAATACTACAAATCTAGCAGTATTAAAATGCAAATCTTTCTACGTTACTTTTACCTTACTGTCTAAACTTCATTTCAGGATTCAAATATTAGGAATAGATCTTCAAAGTGCAAAAGGCAAAGGTTCCATTTTTACTTCACGTTGGGCCAAATAAAAAATTCTTGTTGAAGGGCAGGTAATTATCTATCTTAAAATAATGAGTGAAAAGTGATTTGTTAACCACTCATATTAATTTCTTTAATGATTTTTCTCTTCCCATATCCATTTACAGGGCATCCAACAAATCACGAAACGCTTATTACTCTTTTACTCGATTCGACTTTCTTCTCTCCATCCTTGCTGCACGATCGGGAGCGCCTGTTAAGCGAGGGATGATCTCATTCACCACTTTATCAAATTTCTGCATTTGATCTTCATCACAAAGCGACTTCACCCCTTCTAAATGAAGATAGGTTGTTTGCAATTTCTTAGATTTCACTTCCATAATTTCTTGAAAAGCCGTTTCCTGTTTAGCAGCATTTTCGCTGCCTATGCTAGATGACTTCAATCGACTGAAGTAGGATTCAGTCAGCTTACGTTCTTGATCATTTAGTGCCCTTATAGCAGTCCTGTGCTCTCCCACCATACCTTCAAAAGCTGTTTCTTGTTCTTCGGTAAAGTCAAGCTGAGCAGCTATTTTTTCCTTCATGCCATTCTCAGATCGTGATCTATCTGGTTTTAAGATAAAAAGCACCACCAACGTGACGTTTATCACTAAGAGCGCAAAAAAGCCGATTTTATAAAATTTAGTATTCATTTTCGTATAAGTTATAGTCAGTTGTTATCTGTGAGTAGGTTGAATTGCCCGTATTCATATTATCACTACTTAAATAATTAGAAACTGCCCAAATGTTGAAACTTAATATGATGGCTATCATAGCTGCCAATTTGTAGATAGCCGTTCCAGTAGTTCTACTTGAATTCATTCCAGCATTCTTTTGAGCGGCAATTTTTTCTTGAATTCTTTTAAATCCATCTTCAGGGGCTTTCGCTCTTTGCATGCCTTCTAAGCTATTTAATGCTTTATTTATTCTATCTTCAGACTTCATATCCATTTTGACGTAATTATCTATTTTTTCCCTCGCTCTGGGAAGATTTTTTTTAGCTCAACTTTTAAATTTGCTTTAGCTCTCTGCACTAAAGACTCTACCGACTTCCTACTTTGACTCATAATCTCCGCTACTTTTTTCTGCGGAAGGCCTTCAATCTGAGTCAAAATAAAGGCAGTTTTTTGATTTTCAGGAAGGACCTCTATTGCGCTAAATAAAAAAGCTGCATCTTCTTTGTTTTCCATTTGTATGCCAGGATGCACAAATTCAATGGAATCATATTTCATTTCACCTGATTCTTTTGAATAAAGAGAAGTGAAAATCCCAAAACGCTTTTTACTATTTCTCTTCCGTATAAAATCTAATGCCTTATTCACAGCTATACGGTAAATCCATGTACTAACAGCAGAGTTATGCTCAAAATTTGCTGCGGAATTGTAAAGGGTCATAAACACATCTTGGAGTAGTTCTTCTGCATCTTCGGAATTTTTGGTATAACTAATTAAAGTATTGTAAACCCGGTCAGCATACTCATTATATAACTGTTCCAAAGCTTCTTCACTTCCGTTTGCAATAGCTTCTAAACAGTTCTTTTCGTTAATCATAGACTTAAAAAATCCAGCTAATGGATTTATAATTTACAATGTATAGCTCAACATTTTTACAATAAAGCGAAATTTATCACTCATTAACTTTCAAAACAATCTTTCCCTCAACCATGTAATTCTCGACCAGTTTATGGGCTTCTGCTGCCTCTTCTAATTCCATGACCCTTCCAATAAGTGGTTTAATTTGTTTTTCCGTCAAAAGCGTGAATAAAGCTTTTAAATCTTCCTGAAACCAATCAGGGTGTTTTTTTCTCTCCGAAGTTATCACATAAAATTTAGCATTGGGCTTTGTAGGAAGCAAATTCCAAAACAGGACCTTGAAAAAATCGAGGATTACATTACCCCCATTCCCGTCTGCCGAACTTTGGTAACCATAGGCTACTAAGGTTCCTTTCTTCTTCAAAAGGCTTAAAGATTTCGGAAAATAACTTCCACCAATTGGGTCAAATACAGCATCGATACCATTCGGTTCTTTCTCCTTGATAATCGCTTCGAAGTCTTCAATTTTATAATCAATGGGAATTGCGTCCATCTTTTGTACTAACTTCTTTTTGCTTTTAGAAGCAGTGCCGTACATCTTCAAATTCATGAGTTTGCCTAATTGTATTAGTGCAGTACCTACAGCTCCTGAAGCAGCATGAATCAAGACAGTGTCTCCAATTTTCAACTTTGTAAATCTGTGCAGCATTTGATATGCAGTTAGGTAAGATAAAATCATACTTACGGCTTCTGCATTATCCAATTCTTCGGGGACAACTACAATAGATTCTGCCTTCAGGCAAATGTATTCAGTGTAGGCTCCAATAACGGTCAAATCCGCTACTTTTTGTCCCACAGTTACATTTTCTACTCCTTCCCCCAAAGCATCTATCACACCAACCAAATCGTAGCCTGGTGAAAAGGGCGGTTTATTTCTAACCGCTGGATAAATACCTCTACGAATTAATGTATCCGTAAAACAGGCACTGGAAGTCAGCACCTTAACTCTTACTTCGCCAGCTTGAGGAATCGGGAGCTCCTTTTCTGTAACTTTCTTCAAGACATCTGGTGCCCCATATTCCGAAATTACCATTCTATTGTATTCCATCTTTATTTTTTTGTTATCTAGAGTTTTTAGTGAGCCATTTTCTAATCCTTATACTGACGAATATTTTGAGATTCCAGTTATAAATAATCTGTAAACTGCTATAAACTGCAACTAATACACTTTTAAGCTATATGAGTGGCAAACCATATCTGACCCCTTAATTTTTCATTTCTAAAAATATTTTCAATGGACAAGTAAAGTAAAAATTTGCTTGTTGTAATTTTGTACATGATTAATCTCTTATCTCCACACCATTATCTAAAATTCCGAAGTTGATAGGTAAATGTTAGCATAAAATAGCGTTGAAGAACTTGCGTTTGGCTTTCTTCCAGATATTGGGAAGTCACTTCTTGATTAAAACTTTGATTTTGACCTAGTAAATCAAAAACAGATAATTCTAATTCTCCTCTGTCGTCTTTCAAAAACTTTTTTGCAAGGCCCATATTCCACAGTGTGTAATTTGTATCAAAACTATTATTTATTCCTGTGTATTTCTGGTAAGAAGCTTCATTTCGAAATACAAATCCCTTTGGAAATATCAAATTGACCGTTGACCCAACAGTTTGTGTGTAATATTGATTGTTTGTTTTGGTTTGTAAGGAGTTTAGAACACGACTTCCTGCGACCTGATAATAGACATTATAATCTATATTTTCACTAATATTACTCACCAAGCCCACCTTTAAATCAGCAGAATACGTCTCAGCTGTATTACTTACCCCATTGGTCAATCCTGGTAAATTAACATATCCAAGCCCTGCCGATAGATTCAAGTTATTTTTAATGGGAGAAATGAGCACTCCATAGGTTGTATTATTTCGGACTGACCAATAACCATCGAAGTTGGTTGGACTTGTAATCTGAGCACCTTTTGTCAAAACAACTCCTCCTGCAGTGACAGAATCTTCTGCAATGATGGCTGTACTATTCCCAATATAATTATTGCTGGTTTTTATACTCGTTCTATTTGATAGGGTGGCATTTATGTCAAAATAATTCTTTTGAAGTCGCAAATCTAAATTATGATTGTAAGATAAATCTAGATTAGGATTACCAGCTGATAAGAACAAAGGATTACTATTATCTACCACCGTCTGAAGTTGGCTAGCACTGGGAACTGTGGTAGTGGCTGCATATCTTAGAAAGAAGTTACCGTCCTCACCTAATTGAAAGCGCGTAAGCAATGAAGGTAAAAAGTTACCAAAATTCTGATTTGACCGTTCATTAGTTAGAGACAATAAGTTGCTATTTTTTAAAGCAGCATATTGATAGGAAAGCCTGATATCAAAGATATTACCATATTTATTATTTGAATAGCTAATACCTGGTAAATGGGTTTGGTAAACGCTCTCAATCGTATTCGACAATTCACTACTAAACACCTTGGCTGAAGCGTTCTCTTCTAAAAAGAAAGTTTCGGTTTCAATATTCCGAACTGAATTATTAAAAGTGTAGCTAGCTGCTACTTGACCAGTCAGACCCACAGGCTCGGTATAAGTGACTGTTGCTCCAGTGGACAATTCGGCCTCTTCTGTATTGTAATCAATTAATGAATCTAATACTAAATCCTCATATAGACTTTCCCGTGTGGTAGGCTGATATCTGGTATTAAGATCAAGAGATACTGTTCTGCCCACCTTTTCGAATTTATGCTGGAAGATCAGGTTATTGCTGAAGCTCAACGAATTGTTAAAACTGTTATAGCTATTGGATGTTTCATTGATTGGCTCCTCCTCTTCGTTTAATGTCTGGCCAAAGGTGATCTCACTGCTTTTATTATCCTGATAGCTAATAGCGGACCTAAGTAATAAGCTATTATTATCGTTAAATTCATGGTTTAGCCTCAAATTCAATCGATGATTGGTGTTATTAGTTGTCGTTTGTTGCTCTTCAGAATAAAATTGAGATCCATTAGTAAGAAAGGTTTCTCGATTCAATAGTGCGTCATTATTATTGGTAGAGTTATTAAAAAAGTAACTTCCTTCGAAAGTTGTTTTATCAGAAAATTCATCACTAAAATTTACGCCAGAAGAATGAGTAGTCGTGATTCCATCCTGCATACCAGTAATGAAGGTCTGATTTCCTCCTCTGCGTGCTCCGCCTCTTCCTCCACCTGCGCTTACTCCAATAAGATCTTCACTTCCAAAATTCTGTTGATTGATATTATTTGACATTCCTAAGAAAGTTATTCGTTGATCTCCATCGAAGAAATTAAGAGTGGCTCCAGTTTTATACAAACTATTTTCTCCATATCCTGCATAAAGTTTCCCAAACAGACCATTTCTCTTATCCTCCTTAGTAACAACATTCATGGTTTTGGTGGTGTTGCCGTCATCAAAACCTGTGAGCCTAGCTTGATCGCTTTCCTCATCATACACTTGTATTTTATCGACTATATCTGCAGGAATTGTATTGAGAGAAAGCAAAGGATCTTGCCCAAAAAATCGCTTTCCATCCAATAAAACTTGTTGTACACTTTCTCCATTTGCCGTTACTCCTTCACTGCTAACCACTATACCTGGCATTTTGCTCACTAGGTCTTTTGCTGAAGCATCAGGATTTGTTTTATAGGCAAGTGCATTGTACTGGGTGGTATCCCCAAGTTGCTGGACAGCAATTACTTCTCCTTTAACAATAACTTCCTTCAAGGAGGCTACATCAGGCTCTAATTTGATGAGTCCCAAGTCCGTCTCCGCTAAAGTTATTCTGATGATTTTTGTGAAGGTTTTATATCCAACGTAAGAAATTCTTAATTTATAGAAAGCTTGTTCCACTTCATTTAATTGGAATTTACCCTCTGCATCAGCTACTGAATATTTTGAACGTGCTGAATCTTTCACATTAACCATTAATACCGTAGCCCCCACAAGAGGCAATCCATCCGAATTATCCTTTAAAATGCCAAACACAGTCGATGACTGTGCTTGGCTTTGTGCATTCAATTCTATGCTACTAATCAATATAAAAACTAGTATTGTCAAAGAGAGCTTTTTCATTGACCTGTGGGTTTTTGATCAGAATCTTGTCCCTTTTTTCTAGCCCTTGGTTTAGATATTTTTTCATAAATCGCATATTGATCTTCATTTAATACATCCTTAATCAAGGTATCCTTTTCTACTCTCAAGGTTTCCATCTTTTCCCTTCTGCTATCTCTGTCACCTGAACCTCTTAACTCCTCCATAGTCTCCTCAAGGGTGACTTGAAACTCTTCATAAATTCCATCTAATAAAAGTTTCTGATCGCTGTTGAGGTCTTCCACTTTTTCATATAAGGCTTGCTTTTCTCTTTTAATCATCTCTTCAGGTCCGCCACCTGCTCTCCTTCCTCCGGGACCTTGTGAAAAGGCGGTAAAAGAAAGGCTTAGAAATGCTACTACTGCTAAAAATTGGATCTTTTTCATCTTATTTATTTTTTTGATTCTATGGTTAGACGACAAAAATGGAAACATCCCTCGCTGCCTCTTAAAAAAAAATTGACTTGGTAAAAAAAAACTTGATTATCCGAGGGAATAAGAAATGACTCCCGTCTAAAGGTTCAAAATATAACGATATGGAAAATTTCAAAGTAAAAATTTTATCAATCATGGCAATTGCAGCGCTTACCATGGCTGCTGCTTGTAAAGAAGATGCGACTCTTGATACATCAATAGGTACGACAATTAGCGTAAATGCAAATCTATTTATAGAGGGCACTACCGTAAGTATAGTACCCTGTACTCTTTCAAATGGTACCGAGACAGATTGCTATGAAATTGTAGCCAGTACACCAACCGATCATGAAATGGGTCCTTGGTGTCCGGAAAACATCTCAGATGATGCCGAAGCAGGTGGAATTTGGATAGAAAATGGACAAGTTTACGATGTAGACGGTACTTTTATTCAAAATATGGCAAGCTTCTATAATGACGAAACTTGGTTGATGTATGATGAGAATGGAAATATCTACGTTACCAAAACTGAAGAAGATTGCATAAATGCGGCTAACCCTAACGTAGGTGAGGAATACGAGAATTATTGTGTAGAGTGTATTCCAGATTATATTAGTGACTTGCAGCGTAGCTGGTTAATTCCAATTGATCCACTTAAGCTGACCACATCCGAACGTTTTGCGGGTCCCGGCCCTCAAGGAGGTGGGCCAACAGTAAGAGGCATTGCTTTTAATGGAGTGGAATTCTCTGCGTCTGCACCAGTTAATAACATATTAGCGGCTTATACACTTGCTCCTTTTGATGATGCAGGAGGGCATATCAATGTACACCAAGGTTACCACTATCATGCCGCCACCGGTGTTTCTACTCAAATTTCACAAGATGATGGGCATGCGGCCATGATAGGTTATGCAATGGATGGACATGGCATTTATCAACAACTAAACGAAGACGGTGAAGAACCTACTGATTTAGATGAATGTAGAGGTCATCATGATGAATCCCGAGGCTATCACTATCACGTGGATGCAGCAGGCTCCAATAATTTTATTAATTGCCTCTATGGGGCATATGCCATTTAAAAAAAAATGCCACTACTGGTAAAGTAATCATTAAAAATCTCAACTGAAAGCCCACAGAGAACAAACTGATTGGAATGTTTAATGGCTTACCAAAATAACAACATATTAACTCATGAAAAATCTATTAATGACAATGGTGCTTGTAGCAATGCTATTT
This sequence comes from uncultured Cytophagales bacterium, assembly GCA_963803685.1. GTDB lineage: Bacteria > Bacteroidota > Bacteroidia > Cytophagales > Cyclobacteriaceae > Marivirga. The sequence continues at coordinate 1,647,368 of CAWDNW010000001.1, read as the reverse complement.
TCAGCTTTCAAATTGAAAGCGCACCAACCTGACATCTCCTCATTTTCAATTATTGAACAAGCTGAAGGCGAGTGGATAATAAATTTGAATGCTTCCATTACTGCCTTTCAGTATGAAATCGAATTTCGAGAGGGGAAAAACTCTTATTCTAGTATTGAAGAGTTTCAGCAATTACTGCTCAAGCATATCGAGGAAAACCTTGATATAAGAATTAATGGAACGGTTGAGCCTTCTTTATCTGACGGGAAAGTGCTAGTAGGTCACGCTACTACTGTGGTCTTCAAACTAAATGGAGCACCTACAAATATGGAGGAAGTATTTTTAAAAAATAGCAGCTTTCAAAATATCAATAGTAGTTCGTTTATTTTTATCATTCAGAAAATGGAGCTTGATGAAAAGCGATTTATTGTGAGTCGCACGGAAGACTACCAGATCAATGTTACTATTCACGACAAGGAAATTGCTTCTACTGAAATCCCATTCGCTTACAATTGGTCTGGTATTTCCATATTAGCCACGGCAGTGGGCTTATTAGTTTTTATAACAGTATCCGTCCCAGCAAACCATCCCTATTAGCGTAGGATAGTATTTAATTTTTAACTATTCTCCGCTTTATATTTTTCCCAGTTGTTGGGTAGTAGTTGATAAAGATCTTTCTGTTTGTGGGACTGGATTCTTTCAAATATATCCTTGAGCCATTCCAACTCATTGACATTGTTCTTTTTGCAGGTAGCCATGAAGGAATACATGGCGACCGTCATATCTGCTGCCCGGTGTGAGCCTGCAAACAAGTAGTTCTTCCTTCCGATGGCCAGTGGTCTTATGCTGTTTTCCACTAAATTATTATCTGTTTCTATCTGACCATGTTTTGTGTAAGCACTTAAACCTGACCACCGTGGTCTTGCATAAGTCAATGCTTTACCTAAAGGGCTGGTTGGCCTGACTTGCAGCAGCTTTGCATCCATCCATTATTCAAGTTCCTTTAGAACTGGTACGGCTTTTTCTTCTCGAAGAGTGGTTCTTTCTTCCCAGTTTAGCGATTGCTGTCTCATTTGTTCTTCCAAAGCATAGAGGATTTGCATCTTTTCCAGTACAAAAGAGGCCTTTTCCTTATCATCCTGTAGAGCGTCCCCGAACTTGCGTCTAGCATGAGCCATGCAGTACACCAATATAATATTGGGGTGGTAGGCAAACAGTTTTTCATAAACACTATAGCCGTCCGTTTGTAATATGCCGCAATAATGCTCCAACATCTCCTGTGGTCCGGAACTATCCTTTCCTTTACGGTAATCATATAGCACAAGGTTGTCAGGGGGAGAATTGTACACCCACATATATCCCTGATGGACACCGTTTTTATGGTCTTTATCCAGTACTTTAATAGGAGATTCATCTGCCTGCAGGTACTTTTGGTTGATCACCAGCAGTTTAAGCAACTCCCAGAGCGGTACCAGCTGTTTCCAGCCTTTCAGCATCCAGTCCGAGGCGGTGGATGCTGGGATCCGAACGCCCATTCTGCTATATTTGTCTATCTGCCTGTGCAGCGGCATACCATACACATATTTGTCTATGACCATCTGTGCGACTACTGTCTCCGAAGGGATGCCTTTTTCTATAACTCTATCAGGAAGATTGGCGATGATGATGCCTTCACCATTTGGTCTTGCATATTTGGGGCGTACATAACACTTTACATAAAACTCTGCAGGAGTAAGTTCCAATACTTCAGTTATTTCTTCGCCAATTACTTTGCAGTCCGAGACATCCTCTGTAGGCTCTAAGGTGATTATTTCCCTTCTCAGGTTTTCCGGCAATACCATTCTTCCGCTTCCCTTGGCACGTTTTTTTGGTTGTTTTACTGCAGGCTTCTCAACAGATGTCTGCTCACTTAGCTCTTCCTGCCTGGCTTGGCTGGTACCCAGTTCAAAAAGGTCTATCTGTCCTTCACCTGCTTTTGGTGAAGCAAACTTCTCACTCTTTTTACCAAAAATATATTTGCGGAATTTATCGAGCTCAAAACTCAGGGATGTGATTTTTTCTTCTTTCTCAGATATGGTCAACAGCGATTGCTCGTAGAGTTTTTTATAGTCAATTGCCGTGTTTTCCATGACATAAAAATAGGGCTTAAAAGTAGCTTTAACAATGTATAAGACCATTTTTTAGCAATAAAAATACAGTTATTTTCACGCCTTTTTTAAGCTCGTCCAGCGGCTTCTCAAGCGCACCGATTCCAGCATTACCCCCTGTAAAAGCAGGGTCAGTTGGTGGTTTGAAATGAGTATTTTATCTCCTTTTGGCCATTCGAAAGTGCCTTTCTCAAGTTTTTTGATGTACATGGCAAAACCATCATGGTCCCATTGCAAAAGCCGGATCTGGTTCATGCGTTTGCCTAGAAACACGAAAACATCCCCGCCCAACGGGTTCATTCTGTACCAGGCCTGCCAAAGAGTTGATGCCATAGCGCATGTCGGTAGGCTGGCGGTATAGGAAATACCTGCAGCTGTTGGATAATGCCAACATAATTTTATTGGCAGAGGCTTTTTATGTAGCCGGCTTCAACCGTATCGAAAAAATCTATTGACACCCCTGAGCTATAATTGATACGCAAAACCGGTTGTTGGCAAGTGCCTGGAATATTGGGTGCTAAAACCAGAGGTTTGAAAGTGGTTTTCTTGTTTTTCACAACGGTTTCTGGCTCTTGAAACTTTTTTATCCAATAATAAAAAGTGGACTTAATAAGACCTTCTTCTTTGCAGAAAGCTATTTTGGTTTCCCCGGATTGCTGCCACTTAACAAACAACATTCTCATCTCTTGCTCTTTTTGTGTTTTCATAGCGCAAGATTAATCACTACGTTACTCTCTTAAAAGACGTACTTAAGAGGATGCTTACCCTATTACAGCCAAAAAGTCAAGTAATCAAGCGGTTAATGTGATAAGGCCCTGCTTTTTAATCATGAGTTGAGGGCTTTTCGTCCGTAATGACAACGGATCATAGTTTCTCCTATAAACCATTAGTCATTCCTCCAACATCCAGAGCAGTTAAACAGAGGAGCTAAGGAAAGAAACTCCGTATTTTTCAATTCAATTTATTTATTAACTTGAGGATGAATTGAAAAATAACTAAAGACAACAGCAAGTTAAAAACAGTACTCCCATTCAATAATTTAACAAAAATTTTCTTATTTAAAAAGTAAAGATAATAAAATACGCAGTTGACTGCGTATTTTATTATCTTTACAAAAAACTTATAGAATGAATAATGATATCGTGCACCAAATGGGATACGTTGCACTTGCAACAAGATTAAAAAGGATTAGTGACAAAATGACCCACAGTACAAGATTAATGTATAAGAAAATAAATATAGATATTGAACCAAACTGGTATTTAGTCTTAATACTTGTAGAAAAAACACCTAATATCTCAGTTACGGAAATTGCTGAAAAATTAAATTTTACTCACCAATCCGTAATTACAATGACAAATAAAATGGTGAATAGAGATTATTTACAAATTTCGAAAGGAATAAAAGATAAAAGGAAAACTATTTTCAATTTAACATTAAAAGCAATAGAAATTTTACCAGAAATTTCAGAAATATGGGAAGCAGGGAAAAGTGTCATTTATGAATTACTCAATGGAGACACTTCAATTATAAAGTATTTAGAAATATTAGAGTCAAATCTGGATGAAAAAACATTTGGAGAAAGAATAATTAATAAATTAAATAATAGTTAAAATGAAAAATCATAACTACGAAATTAAAGTTGAATGGACAGGAAACGAGGGCAACGGAACTCTAAATTATAAATCCTATAATCGAAATCACAAAATATCATCCGAAGGAAAATATGATAGAATAAATGGTTCGTCAGACCCATCATTTTTAGGAGACAAAAGTAAATACAATCCAGAAGATTTATTAATTTCTTCTATTTCAGCTTGTCATATGCTTTGGTATTTACATTTGTGTTCTGAGAATAAAATAGTTGTGACCGAATATGTTGACAACACAACAGGAATTATGATGGAAACGGAAAATGGTAATGGAAAATTTACTGAAGTAACACTTAATCCAACTGTCAAAATCACAAATATGGAATTGATAGAAAAAGCGAATCAATTACATTTTGAGGCTAATGAAATGTGTTTTATCGCCAATTCTTGCAATTTTGAAATCAAACATAAACCGAAAATAATTGTGGGATAAAAACCTGCTGGTAACAATGTATGCTATGAAAAGCCATAAGAATGCCAGCCAACCATAAATGGTAGGTTTGTTCTATAAATTTACAATATTTAATTCAAAACACTACTGTCATTGTTGAAATTGTTGATTGTGGGTAAGTTTTGGGCAGGGCCCGTGGGATGCCAACTTATCCACTGTCAACGGTTTTGCTCTGTGTCTATAGAATTATAAGGCCATGCTGCTATTTGCGATAAAAGCGGTGCTTTTTCGTATTTCCCTGTAATGCCTTATGTAAAGAGGGTCGCATGCTAAAAATGCAAATACCTGCTATCAAGCATTGCAAACAGTGTTTTGCGATCACCTCTTTCATTAATTGCCTTATAATTGGTTAAAAACTTATTAATTAAAATCTCTTATTCTACTACTCCCAGCACATATTCCTGTTTGTTTTTTAATACATATCTAATTCTGTTAAGCAGCTTAGCTGCTACTTTTATGATAGCTCGCTTTCCATTCCCCTTGGCTGCGTGTTTTTTGTAATACAACAACATGGCTGGGTCTTTTCTGATCGCTTGCCATGAAGCCTCCACCAAGATGGTGCGCAGGTAGTTATTGCAGCGGTAACTCATACCTCCCACTCGTTCTGTTTCTCCACTATTACTGGTAAGTGGAAGCAGGCCAACATAACTACTTAACTTGTTAATATTGGCAAACCTGTTGATATCACCTAACTCACTAATGATGGCAATGGCTGATAATGGGCCTATTCCCGGAATAGTTCGTAGTAAAAAGTAATCTTGTTTATAGTGTTTACGAAAATATGCTCTCAGATCCTTACTTATCTGCCTGACTTGTTGTTTTTGATAATGGTAATTGGCCAGCATAAATCCAAAAGCAGTCCGTGCATTTTCAGTGGGAAACTTAACCTGATCTGCAAGCCAGGCTTCATAGGCTTTGCTCCAGTTATCATCATCAAGGTGTATTGGCACAGTGATAGTGTTGAAGTTGAGGAACACTTTTATGCGTTGCTTTGCCCTTCGTAAATCCTTCTGCATATTATGCCGCATCCTGGCATAACTCCTTAAATCCTGATCTGCTTCGTTAAATACATGAATACCTGTTAAGCTTCCATTTCTAAGTCCTTTGGCTATTTTCCTGCTGTCTACTTTATCGGTTTTGCCAGCTTTATCTTTATCGGTGGTAGGCACATCTGCCGGGTTGATCACTTTGTTATCAATCCCCCAGTTCCACTAATTGACGATGGTGTCCGTAGCCACAAAAACCAGCTTCATAGGCACTATGATAGTTGGCACCAGAAAAATGCTTGTTCAAATACTTATATAATATTTCTGCACCGGGCGGTTGATTAAACGTTTTGTGTTCTTGTTCCTCTACTAGAATTGTAACTGACCAACTCTTTTTGTGAACATCTATGCCTGCATAAATATTCATTCCTGAAAAATCATTAACTTGTGTTTTCATAAGTCCTTTCTCCTTTCTTTTTAGTTTTGTTTGTAAACCCTAATTTAAGAAGTTAGCTGTTAAGGACTTATGCTTTTACGTAGGGGCTATAAAAAATAGGGCTTTTGTGTTAACTACAAAGTTCTGTGTTTATTTACAAAGTCCGCTAAATATAAAATTTGGCATTTAAACAAAAATTAAAAACAAAATATTTATATTTAGCTAAGTGTTAAACCCGAAATATAATGCTTATCAATTGCCCTACTTTTCATATACCAAACTTTAGCGGGAATTCTGACCAACCATGTATCCCAACCAACCTAAACCGAAAATCCCATTTTTTAACAAATGGTAATTGTGATGATTACAATATTCCTGTCCTTTGTACAAACAAATAGTAAAAAACAATGGACAAAATTCTTACCTTATTACACTCGTTTGCCATTATCATTTTTATAGGCAATATCATTACAGAACTTCGTTGGCTTTATAAAGCAGTGAAAACTGAAAATAAAGAAACGGTTTTCTTCGCCATTACCGAAATCATCAAAGGCGACAAAGTTTTTACACTTCCTTGCGTATTTCTCATTACTTTGACAGGCAGTTTCATTTACAATCAGTCTCCAATAGCAGAAAACCGTTGGTTACTCTTTGCGTTGATTTCCTATATCATTTCGGGAATTGTTTATACGGTAAGAGTTGCACCGTTACAAAAGAAAATTGCCCTACTTGTTTCCCTCACATCATCAAAAGACGACTACAAAAAGGCTTACACTTCATGGAGTTTTTGGGGTTGGGTCGCATTATTTTCAGCCTCGATAGCATTGGTCTTCACGATAATCAAACTTCCTCTTTAATATTAAATCATAAAAGATATGGACAACAGAAAAGTATTACTTACAGGCGTATCAGGTTTTTTGGGTTCGCATACAGCTATCCAACTTCTGAACAAAGGTTATGAAGTGGTCGGCACATTGAGGAATATGGACAGAATAAATTCCATTCGACAAGTCATTGCCAAACATACGGAAAATATTGACAAGCTCACTTTTGAAGAAGCCGACCTAAATGACAGTAGTATTTGGTTTGAACTCACCAAAAAAATTGACTACGTACAACACATTGCATCACCATTTCCGCGCGAAATGCCAAAACACGAAAATGACCTTATTGTACCAGCAAAACAAGGTACATTGAACGTCCTGAAAGCTGCAAGTGCAAACAATGTAAAACGAGTAGTATTAGTTTCTTCCATTGCTGCTGTTGTTTACGGAAAGAAAAAACATGAGCTCAAAAAAACCTTCGATGAAAATAATTGGACAGACGAAACCAATAATAAAGATACGACACCCTATATCAGAAGTAAATCGATTGCCGAAAAAGCAGCTTGGCAGTATTGGGACAAAGAAAAGTTAGACCTGGAATTGACTACCGTCTTGCCAGGAGCCATTCTTGGTCCAGTGTTAGAAGTAGATTTTGGGACATCTGCAAACACGGTCATTAAAATATTAGATGGTAGTTCGCCCGCATTACCTAAAATAGGTTTTGACATAGTAGATGTTCGTTCCGTTGCCGAATTGTTGATTAAAGCAATGGAATTGCCACAAGCAGCGGGAAATAGATATAATGCTTCCGCAGGATATTTAACTTTTAAAGAAATAGCACAAATATTAAAAAACAATTATCCCCAAAGAAAGATACCTACTAAAGAGTTGCCCAACTTTGCAGCCCGATTATTTTCTATCTTTGAACCATCGCTGAAACCTATTTTGCTCGAATTGGGAATAAAGAGAAAAACGGACAGCAATAAGGCAAAAACGGAATTGGGTTGGCAACCTATTTCACCACAAGAAGCGGTAATCGCTTGTGCAAAAAGCGTTTTTGAAAATGGAATAGTACGATAGATGGAAAAATTAAAATTTGTATTGAGTTTTGGAGGTATTCTATCTAAAAACGATATTGAAATCGTTGCTTCTCATTTTAATAGTAGAAAGTTAAAAGCAGAAGAACATTTTCAAAGTTTGCACAAAATAGCCAATGAAATCGCTTTTGTGGAGCGTGGTATATTACGAGTGTATGCATTTGACTACAATGGAAACGAAGCCACCAAGTTTTTCATCAGAGAAAATCAATTTTTCGTTGATTTGGAAAGTTATTATACCGCAAAACCGTCAACGGACATCTTTCAAGCTGTGACAAATTCCGAACTTTATACCATACATAAATCGGTTATAGAAAAATTGAGCAATGAAATTCCTAACCTGTACATTTTCATAAAAAGTATAACCGAAGCAAACCTGCTCAATAAAATCAAGGACAATGATTTTTTAAATTTTGGAGACGCAAAAAGAAAATATTTTGAATTTATAAAGCGCTATCCCGAAGTGGCACAACAAGTGCCACAGCAGTACATAGCTTCGTATCTAAAAATAACTCCACAGTCCTTAAGCCGTATCAGAAGAGAAATGGCAAAAAATAATAGAAGATAATCTAAACTGATAAAAGCACGTGCTGCTAACATATGTATAAGCAATAGCTAAAAGGCAAAACCTAAAAGTTTTTGTCTTTTAGCTATATTTGTGCCTGACCGAACAGTTAGTACATAAAACCGCTACTGCTTATACAGATATCGTTAGCAACAAGCGAAAAAGACAATGCAAGATTATATTTATTTAGCTGAAAAGAATGGTGTTACACTTATAGATAGTGGGCAATGTCAATTTTGTGGAGCAAAAACAAAAAGAGGAATTCACGAATGCTTGGAGATTTTTAATCTTGGGTTTCAAGAAATTGACTTTTCAAATATTCAAAATCACATATATAGATTTCTTATTGTTGATGCACACACATTACAACACCCAGAAATTCATGGCAGGTGGAATAATCACTTTCACCTGTCAAGACTTCATTTGATATTTGAATATGCGATTAAGTGGACTTATGAATTGTCACCGAAACTTAGCGATTATCTAAACAAGTACAAGGTTCATAAACAAGACGAGTATCTGACCCCACCTGAAATCCTTAAAAGAGGTAATATCACGACAACTGATATTAAAGAAAAGTCAACTAACCAAACGGAGTGTAAAGATTTAATTAAAAAATGGGCATTAGAAGTTTATGATAAATGGAGTGAGGACCACCATATTGTAGATGATATTGCAAGAGGATTTCTAAATAGAAAATAAAAAAGCCAGTTGCTAACAAGGTATATGCTCGATGGTTAAAAAAAGTTCAGTACGATATACTAAAACCGCAAATCGTTGATTTGGCTTTTAAGAATGAATAAATTAAAAACAAAATACAACGTTTTGGCTCAGTGCAAACTTGAAAGTTTATAGCTTTCTACTGCCCTACTTGCCATATACTAAACGTTAGCAGGTATAACACAATTTGAAATTAAATATGGAAAATAAATCATTAAAAGTTGTCCAAAGTTTTCTTGACTTTTTAACAGAAAGAAATTTAGAGAAATTAACTAATCTCTTCTCTGAAAATGTTGATTGGTTTATTCCAGGCGATGAGAGCAAAGCCGAATGGTTAGGGAGAAGAAATAGTAAACGAGATGTTTCTGACTTCTATGAATTACTATGGAAAAACACAGAACCAATATCAGCAAAAATTGATAATATTTTTACTGAAAAAGAAAATGCAGTAATTACAGGGGAATTTTCTACAAAAATGCTTGCCACTAATAAAGTTGTAGACTCATTGTTTTGTATTCAAATGATAATTAAAACCAACAAAATAGTGAAGTATAGATTATTGGAAGACAGCTTAGCGGTTTCTAAATCGTTGACTATTTGAAATTTAAAATGTTAAAATTGTTTGTGTCTTGAACTTTAGCGGTTTAAAGACCAGATAACCAACTCGAAAAACTTTAGTGCCCCCTGGAGTTTGAGTCTGCTCTAAACTCTATGAATTAAAAAGGAGAAATTCTATTAGACTGACATTTTATTATATTTATTTCTATATTCAATTGGAGTAAGACCAGTAATTTTTATGAAAATGGTTCGAAATGCTTTTGTATCTGAGTAACCCACGTCATACATCACTTCATTAATATTTTTTCGACTGGTTTCAAAAAATCGTTTGGCAGTTTCAATCTTAACTCTATTAATATATTGCAATACCGAATTACTTGTAGCAATTTTAAAACGTCTTTCAAAACTTCGTCTGCCCAATGAGACCAAATCGGCCAGCTGGTCAATCGTGATTCTTTCTTGAATGTTAGCTTCAATATATTCTTGAACTAATTTAATAGATTCATCAGTATGGTTTTTTTGACCTTGAAACATGGCAAAAGTAGCTTGACTATCCCTGTCAATATCAATGGCAAAATATTTTGAAGCCAATATTGCCGTTTCCCTATCCGTATATTTTTCGGTTAAATAAAGTAATAAATTCCAATACGAGTTTGCGCCACCGCTAGAATAAAGTCGTACTTCTTCGGTTATAATATGCCCTTCTACGACTTCAACTTCAGGGAACATTTCACGAAATTCATTTTGAAAACCCCAATGTGTCGAACATTTTTTACCGTTTAGTAAACCTGTAGAAGCCAACAGAAATGCACCCACGCATAGCGAGGCTACTTCTGTACCTTTTTTATACTGGTCCTTTATCCAAGGTAGAAGTTTGCTATTGGATGCAATAGCGGTTTTCATATCACCGAATAGTGCGGGGATTATTATTAAATCTGTTGTCTCAATATCCTTTAAGAGTTGAGAAGTGTTTACAGAAAACAAACCTTCGTTTAATTTTACTTGCTTTTTTAATCCAACTAATTGCACTTCAAACAATGGCTTTCTACCACTCACAGCCATAAATTGATTGACTGCCGAAAACAAATATTGGGGATCTGCAATAGCTTGCATAACCGAATTTTCAGGAACAAGGATGCTGACTCTCTTCATTTTCAATTCATTTAAAATGAAATTACAAATATTAAGTTTAGACCTGTCGCAAATTACCTTTTTATTGTCATTATTCTACATCTTATATTATTTAAGAACACAGCATCTTTGTATTATAACTTTAAAAAAGAAATATTATGAACAATTCAAAAATTATGGTCAAAGAAATAATTGACGCGGAGATTGAAAAAGTTTGGAACTATTACAATGAACCAAGTCATATTGTAAACTGGAACTTTGCAGATCCAAGTTGGCATTGTCCATCAGCCCAAAATGATTTGAGTGTAGGTGGAACATATAAAGCTAGAATGGAAGCCAAAGACTGTAGTTTTGGTTTTGACTTTGAAGCACAATATACTGATATAGAAGCAGGCCAAAGCTTTTCGTATGAATTTGGAGGACGATCTGCTACAGTACACTTTAAGGATTTGGGCGGCCAGACTGAGGTGACTATAATTTTTGATGCCGAAGAAGAAAACCCAATAGAAATGCAAAGAGAGGGTTGGCAGGCCATCTTGACAAATTTCAAGAATTATACAGAAAACAATTAATCATGAAAATCAATTCTTATCTCACATTCGATGGCAATTGCCGTGAAGCTATGACATTCTACAAGGAATGTTTGGGTGGTGACTTAATGCTACAACCCCTAGAAGGTTCACCAATGGCAAACAAAATGTCGCAGGAAATGAAAGAGTGTATTCTGCATTCCACTCTTACAACTGACGGCTTTGTAATTATGGGTTCAGATATGACACCAGAAACAGGACTTGTTAAAGGCAATGCAACTTCTATGGTAATTAATTGCGGTAGTGAAGCAGAAATCAGAAACACTTTTGAAAAGCTTTCAAGAGAAGGAGTAGCACATCATAAAATTGAAACTACTTTTTGGGGAGCTCTGTTTGGCGATCTAACAGATAAATTCGGAAACAACTGGATGTTAAACTATCACGAGAAAAATCAATGTAATAGCGTAAAAAATGAAAAAGGATAAAATAATATTTTGGACAGCGACAATAATCATCGCTTTATTTGAAGGAGTAATGCCAGCATTATTTTCGCAAACAGAGTTAGCTAAGGAAGGAACTAAACATTTAGGGTATCCTGAATATTTTGGAATGGCATTAGTTATCTTTAAAATTTTAGGTGTATTGGCGTTAATAATTCCACAGGTTCCTAAAAGAGTAAAAGAATGGGCTTACGCAGGTTTTGCTTTCAACTTTATTTTTGCAAGCATTAGTCATGGAGCAGTTGACGGAATTAATGGAGAGACCTTTTTTCCATTGGTTATACTAGGAATTTTAGTCATTTCATACATTTATTATCATAAATCAAGCAAAAGTTCTTTTATTATTGTGACATAGGTAATATCTTCCTTCTGCGATTTAGATAAATCTATCCGGCCACCTCAAATGCTGCCCCACCAAAAGTACGGGGCAACCTTTGAGGTGGCATTCTGGAGTGCTTCTGTTCTACAAAGGAATGCTTTTTCTGCTGCTTAAGGTTTGTTCGCCATAATGTTATGCTAAAACATGCCTCATTTTGGCCCCTGAGCATTATCTTTTTAATAAGGAGTGAAGAGCATTGATTATTTTTCTTATCTGCAAAATATGCTCCTATGTAAATAACCACATGATGGCCAGTATCTACAACATATGAGGGAGGCAGTTGAGCGTCCTTTCTCTCCTTGACTTAACACTTATTCTAGCGTCTGGATCACTAGAAGGGTAATGGGTTTTATTAATTTGATACTTGGATCTATTTATACAGCACCTAGCCTCAGATTCTATCCTGGTTCCACTTTTTAATTACGAATCTTGATTTCTAGTCATTCACACTGGCATACAATGAATCTTTACTGGTTCTATCATCTTCACATACATTTTCTACTCTTGTGTAGGTTTTATTCAATTCTCGAATACTTACTCTGGAAACAGCTGCTGATAGGGACCAATCTACTGAAATGTCGAAAGTCTTAATCGACAATGCATTTGTACAGCACAGTTCAGAAGAATGAGCTATTGGAGATGAGAAAGACGAAAATCATTACGAGAGAATTTGAGTATCATAAACTAATTAATTCTATTGGCTGAGCTTATCTAATTTTTTCCTCCCGATTAAGTTGTCAGTTATCTAATAATACTATAATTAGTTTAAAATATTTTTTTGATGTGAAGCCTTACGCTATTTATTGATAGAATATAGAGTAAACTTAAGATTTATAAGTCTTAGAGCGTTGCATGTTATGTTGGGTAAAATTGTGATACGATATTTCTAATACGAAGAATACCTAGCTAAAACTTTTTTTTATTTAAATCTAAACGTTTGTTCAGATTCTCCGTAAAGTATAGTACAATGCCTAGAAAAAAAAAATATAATGAAGATGAAGTAGTGGAAAAGGCTATGAATATTTTCTGGCGAAATGGCTATAATGGAACTTCGATGCAAATGCTTGAGAAGGAAATGGGTATCAACAAATTTTCAATATATTCTAGTTTTGGAAATAAACATGGGCTTTTTTTAGAAAGTTTGAAAAGCTATAAATATAAAGTAAATCATATTTTTGAAAAATTTAGAAGTTCCTCAAATGGTATTAAAGATATAAAAGAGTTCTTCTATGACTCCGTTAAAATATGCCAAGAAGAAGGAAATGAGAAAGGCTGTTTATTTACAAATACCTATAATGAATTTACGGGTATAGAAGATAAATTAGTCAATCAGGAGATGACTAGATTTATGTCAGATCTTAAGGAACTTTTTATATCCAAATTAAGAGAAGATACCACTAAAAATGAAAGTGAAATTTTAAAAGAAGCCAACTATTTGCTTTTGGCAAAACACGGTCTTGCAGCTGCGACTAGAGTAAATAGTTCATCACAAATTGAAGACTATATTGAAATGACATTTAAAAATCTTTAATCGTTTTTTTTAGGAAATACCTAAACGATCATTTAGTTAAATTATAATTAAAAATTAATACTATGACAAAATTAAAAGTCCACACAATTGAATCAGCACCTGATGAAAGTAAAGAATCATTAGAACAATCAGTAAAAGCATTTGGAATGTTGCCAGGTTTACATGCCGTTTTGGCTTCTTCACCACAACTATTAGAGGCTTATAAGACCATACATGGCTTATTTGAAAATTCATCTTTTGATGCAGATGAACTCACAGTAGTGTGGCAGACTATAAATGTGGAACACGAATGCCACTATTGTGTACCTGCTCATACAGGAATTGCTAATATGATGAAAGTTGACCCTGAAATAACTGAGGCTCTAAGAAACAAAACTTCTATGCCAACTGAAAAATTGCAAGTACTGCATGAATTCACCTTAAAAATGGTTCGTAACAGAGGGGTTATATCGCAAGAGGATTTAGACAAATTTTATGCAGCAGGTTATGGTGAGAGACAAGTTTTAGAAGTCATTCTAGGTCTGTCACAAAAAGTTATAAGCAATTATACAAACCACATTGCCAACACCCCAGTTGATGAGCCATTTAAAAAATTTATTTGGAAATAATAAAAAATAGTCCCTGTGACTCTCAGTCATAGTCGTCAGTGACTTCATGTTTAAAACATAGAATTTCAAAAGCAAATATTCAAAATATTTAAATTGTATTGAAAATGTTAATAAAAAATAAAATTGCATTAGTAACAGGCGCAAACCGTGGTATTGGTAAGGCGATCACGGAAACTTTTTTAAAACACGGCGCAAAAAAAGTTTATCTCGCAGTACGGGATACCTCTTCAACACAGGAATTAGAAGATGAATATGGCGACCGGGTAGTAACTGTAAAAGCTGATGTTTCCAATACAGAATCAATTCAACAGTTAGCTGAGCAAACTAAGGATGTAGATATTGTGGTGAATAATGCGGGTATTGGGAAACCTTGCTCAACTTTAGATAATGATGTTGAGCAAAGCCTTACAGATCAGCTAAATGTGAATACTTTTGGTTTGTTGCGCATGGCAAAGGCTTTTACAGATACTCTTATAAATAACAAAGGAGCACTCATTCAATTAAATTCAGTATCATCCATCAAAAACTTTCCACATCTTTCAACTTATTCTGCATCCAAAGCGGCTTCATATTCACTTACCCAGGGTTTAAGAAGCGAATTAGGACCTAAAGGTGTAAGCATTATAAGCGTACATCCAGGTCCAGTAGATACTGACATGGGAAAAGCTGCAGGGTTCGAAGATGGTGCGTCAACATCTGCTATTGCAGAAAGAATTGTCGATTCATTAAAAGAGGGTGACTTTCATCTATTTCCAGATGAAATGGCAAAGCAATTTGAAAGTGCCTATCAGAGTTTTGCTGAAACAGTAGTTTTAGGAGATAAAGACGAATAATTAAGGAATTAGAGATATTTACGAAAAAAACCAAAACTGACATGGTATTACAGTATAGTTTCATTGAAAATTTGTAGTTGGTTCAGTAGGCAGGAGTTTGGGTAAAGCCGCTTTTTTGTTAAGAAAAAATGAAATTCATGGGTTGCCGATTTTCGTAGATCTTTGGTAGCATTGCACAGTGAATAATAGACTTGCTTGTATTTTTGTTCTTCAATTAATGCAGGGGTATTAACAAGCCCTTGCATAGCACTTTAAGGTGTTATCACTTTTTATATTTGAAGGCTATAAGAATAATATATTCTTATAGAAGCTACATTTTTTTCAGCAAAAAAACGCCATAATTTTCCAGGTATTCGCTTCTTTTAATTCAAGATTTAATTTAAAGTAGATAACTATGAAAAGTAGAAGAAATTTTATAAAAAAAGTAGGGGTTATGGGAGCGGGGATAATGTCACCTAAAATTGTATTAAGTGAAAAGAAAGAAATAAACATGGAACCAACAAAGCCTAAAGTTCTATTTTTCGATGTCAATGAAACTCTCTTAGATTTGACACAGATGAAAAAGCAGGTTGGCCAAGCTTTAGATGGAAGAGAAGATTTGCTAAAGCTTTGGTTTACCACAATGCTTCAATATTCCTTAGTAACTACAGTTAGTAATCAATATGAACATTTTGGCAATATAGGTGCAGCTGCCTTACAAATGGTTGCAGCAAACAATGAAATTAGCGTGTCACAAAATGAAGCGCGCGAAATAGTGATAAATGCCTTGCGTGGTTTGCCAGCACATCCTGAAGTGAAATCTGCACTAACCCGACTTAAAAAAGATGGTTATAAGCTTGCCTCTTTCACAAACTCCTCTAATGAAGGAGTTAAAAAACAATTTGAAAGTGCAGGCCTCACTCACTTTTTTGAGGAGCGATTAAGCGTAGAAGACTTAGGGAAATTTAAGCCATCTATTGACTCTTATACATGGGCTGCGCGAAAATTGGGTATCCGACCCTCAGAATGTATGCTTGTAGCTGCACATGGCTGGGATATTGCAGGTGCACTTTGGGCAGGATGGCGAGCTGCGTTCATTAAGAGAACAGGTGCTCAACTGTACCCTCTTGCTCCTAATCCAGAAATAAATGAAAGCAATTTAGAGTTGGCAGCTAAAAAAATAATATCATTATAGGAAGAGTAGAATATAAATATTATAGCTATTAAACAAAAGTTTATGAAAGTCAAAAACAAGGTAATTATTGTAACTGGTTCTTCCAGAGGAATAGGAAAGGCGGTGGCTATTCTTCTCGCCGAAAATGGCGCTACAGTAATTGTAAATCATTCCAATAGCGAATTTGAAGCAAATGAAACTGTAGATTATATTATTAAAAAAGGAGGCTCAGCTCTAGCGATTAAGGCTGACGTTAGTCAAAAAAAAGAAGTAGTCCAGTTATTTAATCAAACTATAGAGAAGTTTGGAAAAGTAGATGTTTTGATAAACAATGCTGGGATAATGTATAACGAATTTTTGAAAAACAATACACAAGAGGAATTTACTTCATTATTTGATGTAAATGTCAGAGGTGTATTTAATACACTCCAAGAAGCTGATAGTAAATTGGAAGATAATGGCATTATCATAAACTTTTCTTCAAGTACAGCAAAATTAATGTTTCCGAAATATGCTCTCTATTCCGCTACAAAAGCAGCTGTTGAGCAGATGACCAGAGTTTTTTCTAAGGAGATAGGAAGAGGTATATCGGTGAATGCAATTGCACCCGGTGCAACTGCCACAGAATTATTTTTAACAGGTAAATCACAAGAAACAATAGATAAATTGAGTGGTATGAATGCCTTTAATAGATTGGCAGAACCAATTGATATAGCTAGAGTTGTTTTATTCCTTGCAAGTGATGACTCTAAGTGGATTTCGGGGCAAGTAATTGGAGCAAATGGTGCTTTAATTTAGTAAATCAATTAAAAGCCTGATGCTAAAAACGTATAAATCTGCATAAAAATTATTCCCTGTATAATGAAAAGATCAGGGATTTAAAATTTTATCCTACTAATTTGATGAGGCTGTAAA
Organism: uncultured Cytophagales bacterium; assembly: GCA_963803685.1. Lineage (GTDB taxonomy): Bacteria > Bacteroidota > Bacteroidia > Cytophagales > Cyclobacteriaceae > Marivirga. The sequence goes on along the minus strand of CAWDNW010000001.1, from coordinate 1,630,373 downwards.
AGTATTTAGAGAACTAATCGATTTTTTTTAAAATTGAGCAATAAAAAATCAAGCACTAATAATTTTCTTGTAACTCATCAGTAAAGTGCATCAATACTATTTCTGTGTTTCACCCTCTACAGCAATTGCTCATATGAGAAGCGATTGGGTTTTATCAGTTTTGAAGAAATTTATCTGAAATAGTAACATTATGTGTTTTGTCAGTATTTAACATGTAATTTGAATAGAGGTTTTTGATTAGAATAAGGCATTGTCGGTGTGCAGACAACAAACTGTGGCTCTCACTAATAACTTTAATATTTTAAACAACAGGAATATAATATAAATCATAAAAATTAAAGTAGTCATGAAATTAAAGTCAATAGTAATAGTATTAAAATTTGTTATAATTCTTGTAAGTTGTAAAAACGCTTCAGACGAGGAAACTAAAGATAAAACAGCAGGTCAACCCGTAACTATGCAGTTTCAGAATAAGGGTCATGAACTAGTCTTTAATATGGTGGAGAGAGTTGGTAATCTTCAGAAGTTACGGTCTAAAAAAAATGTAGTATACACTTATAGCTATACTACACCAGATGGCAGTAGTGATATTTCAACAGAGAAATATATTTTCGATGGGGAATTGTCTTATGCAAAATACGAAAAGCATCAACGAAGTTTGCCTGAATTAGGAGGGACTATGGAGCAAGGATTTGATGGAAAAAACTATTGGATAAAAGTAGATGGCGAGTTGGTTAATAATATTGAAGCATTAAATAAAGTGAAGTTTAGTCGACATACAAATTTTTATTGGTTTGCTATGTTTCAAAAGCTTTTGGACCCAGGTTTAAAATATGAATATTTAGGAGATCAAAAAGTGGATGATAAGAATTTTGAAATTGTGAAAGTTTCTTTCGATTCCAAAAATGGTAAGCCTACCGATATTTACCAGCTATATATTAATCAGGAAACAGGAGTTGTAGATCAATTTTTGTTCACTGTAGCAGATTTTGGTGTTTTAGAAGAACCCCTTCTAATGCAATTGGAATATGAAAAAGCAGATGGAATGTTGGTACCAACCAAACGTAGATATAAAAAATCTAATTGGGATGCTGAAGTATCTGATTCACCTTGGATTTTAGTAAAGTGGTCTAATATTAAATTTGACAATAATCTGCACAAAGAAGAATTTCAAAAATAAATAAATCAACGCCAAAATAACAGTTAAAAGCTAACTTGATTGTTTTCTACTATTTTGTTTTTAGACTGCAAACGTGACATCATATTAAATGATTTTTAAATATTTAGTCGTTCATCTTTTATATAAAAAAATGCTCATCATTTTTCTGTGACGTAAAATAATCTTAATTATTTCAATCCCAATAATTCAGCAAAAACAGATAAATGGGACAAGTAATTCGTTCGAAGCAAAATAAAAATTTTGATTGCGAATTAACAAGGTACCCGTGGTTGCTAATATTGGAAAATACAAACCTTTACAAAAAAAGTTTCTTTACCCACCTGTATCCCCATCATTACTTAGTAATATCCAAAGATAATCTCACTTTTTGATTCTATTAGTAATTCACATTACTCAAAAAGTTCTAAGTGAATTATTTAGCTCAGATAAAATGTTTATTATCAACATAAGACATCGCAGTATATTGGATTTTATGCTAAATTTTTTCTGATATCCGCTTGTAAACAGCGATTTTCTTCCTGAAAATTCCTTACAATAGGCCGCTATTGTCTCAAAATTCTTAGTGGAAACTCACTATTTACAGGCGGTCTGAATCCTGAATTAAGAATCTAACTCAGGTTTATAATAAAGATAATGGAGTGTCAAAGTCAGTTATTTTTTACTATATTGAGTTCCCAAAGATACTATTTTAAGTCAAAACCTTTATAGCCAATTATCAAAATTCACAATCCCAATAATGAAATTATGATTAGCCAGATCATTCCTAGACTCTTAAAGTCAATCTTTACCAACCTACTATTTATAGTCATCCTCTTTTACTTTGGGGGATGTGATCAAAAAGCAAAGCTAAAAGATTACAATATTAGTGTATATCAGACATCGCAATCTGGTGATAATCTAAAGCTAGTATCTAATTCTGAAAAAAATACCGGAAGTGAAAAAGTAGATATTCAACTCATCCCTGAACGAGAGTTTCAAAAGTACGTAGGTTTTGGGGCTTCTTTTACTGAATCTTCAGCATGGAACCTTGCTTGTATCCCTGTTGATTTGCGTAGGGAGATATTATCTAATTTATTTAGTCCAACAAAAGGTGCGGGATTTACACTTACAAGAACCCATATAAACAGTAGTGACTATTCCAATGATCATTACACATATGTAGAGAAAGGAGATACTGACCTTTCAACTTTTAGTATATATGAAGATGTGAAAGGGTTTAATGGTGATGAAAATGATCAGGTGCGTGGTATTGAGGTGGTAGATACCACTTATGATATTATACCAATGATAAAAGAAGCTCAGCTTGTTGAAGGAGCAAAATTTAACATTATTGCTTCCCCTTGGAGTCCACCGTCATGGATGAAAACCGGGGAAACATCAGAAATGACTAATGGTACTTTACTTCCGGAATACTATGGATTATGGGCAAAATACCTTTCTAAGTATGTAAGTGCTTATGCAGAGCAAGGAATAGAACTTTGGGCAATTACCCCTCAAAATGAACCTCTTCATGCCCATGATGCAAAGTGGGATAGTAATGGATTAACACCGGAACAAGGTCGGGACTTTCTAAGAGATCATCTCGGACCTCAGCTTGTAAATGACGGTCATTTAAAGCTTGAAGACTTAGATGCCGGGTTGCGGGTTTTGATTTATGACCACAATAAGTCCAATATGATTGAGTACGTTTCACCGACATACAATGATCCGGAAGCAGCTAAATATGCATGGGGCACTGGCTTTCACTGGTACGCCAACTCTGAATTAGACAACAATAATTGGTTTGCAGAAACACTAGATACGTTGAGAACGGCTTGGCCAGATAAGGGGATGATACATACTGAATCGAGTATTGATATTGATCCCAATGAGCCTATCGGTCAATACTGGAGAGAATCTACTGACTATGCAGGTAAATTCGTGCCTTTCGATACATATGCATTCGACATTATCACAGATCTAAATCATGGAGCTCAAGGATACGTTGAGTGGTGTATAATTCTTAGTAACCAAGGCCAACCTAATCCCTACGACAATTTTAATAGTGCTCCAGTGCTTATAAACCCAGTTACTTACGAAGTAATCTATACACCTCTGTACTATTTATTAAGCCACTTTAGCAAATTCATTCGACCTGGTGCAGTCAGAATTGGAGCAGAGGGTAAGCAAGTAGAAGGTATTGTTTATACAGCGGCCAAAAATATCGATGAATCAATAGCTTTGGTGGTTTTCAATAGTAACGAAGAACCTTATGAATTTTCCTTTTCTGTGGGTGATATAGAGTGTAGAACGAATTTAGCACCTAGAGCATTACAAACTATTCATTTAGTAAGTGAGCAAACAGACTGATTATATTTATAGTACATATAACAAATAGTTAAGTGAGAATTATTCCAGAATAATATAGCTATGAAAGAAGAGTTAGCAACTGCAAATAAGTATTGCTAAGAGGCAAGTTAAGTTTCAAATAACCTCTCTATTAAAAATAGATGAATTATTTAAGTATAAATAAACCTTTACGTCATTTTGAAAACAATTTGAATGTTCGCTCTTCATGATTAGAATTAGGTCATTCATAGTCTATTATTTGCTACACCAATAAATCAACATCCAATCTACCCTAAAGATAAGCTCTGAGAAGAGGTAATACATTTTAATGTTCGAGCGTAGTTTGATAAAAACAAAATAGAATAAAAAGGAGCCTTTCAGCTCCTTTTATACTATCTAATTTCTCTCAATTTTTACTCCACCGTCACACTCTTAGCCAAATTCCTAGGCTGATCCACATTACATTCTCTCATTACTGCTATGTGGTATGATAGTAACTGCAATGGAATAGTAGCCACCATGGGCATTAAGGCATCATGCGTGCCGGGTACTTCAATAGTATGGTCGACCATACCCGGAATTAAGGCATCGCCTTCTGAAACAATTGCGATTACCTTTCCTTTTCTGGCTTTTACTTCTTGTATATTAGATACAATCTTATCATAAGAGCTATCACGCGTAGCAATTACCACTACTGGCATTTCTTCATCTATCAAAGCAATAGGTCCGTGCTTCATTTCTGCAGCAGGATATCCTTCTGCATGGATGTAGGAAATTTCTTTCAGCTTTAAAGCTCCTTCAAGAGCTACCGGGAAATTATAACCTCGCCCTAAATAGAGGAAATTGCGAGAGTCTTTAAATAATCCGGCAATTTTCTTTACCTGATCGTCTGTTTTTAAAGCTCTTTCCACTTTCGCAGGAATGCTTTCAAGCTCCGCTAAAAAAGATCGGTAACGTTGCTCTGCCATAGTGCCCTTTCTGTGGGCTACTCGCAAAGCAATCATGGTTAAAACCGTTAACTGTGCAGTAAACGCTTTAGTACTGGCTACGCCAATTTCAGGGCCAGCATGAGTATAAACGCCTTCATGCGATACACGTGAAATGGAAGAGCCAACCACATTACAGACCCCTAAAACGATTGCTCCTTTAGATTTAGCTAATTCCATAGCCGCTAAAGTATCAGCTGTCTCACCGGATTGCGATATTGCAATAACTATATCTCCTTCTCTTATAATTGGATTTCTATACCTAAATTCAGAGGCATATTCCACTTCTACAGGAATTCTACAAAATTCCTCAAAGATGTACTCAGCTACTAATCCGGCATGCCATGAGGTACCGCAAGCCACAATAACAATTCTTTCGGCATTAGTTAAAGCATTGGCATACTCTCGTATTCCTCCTAGCACTAACTGACCGTTGTTAGCAATTAATCTACCGCGGAAACAGTCTTTAATAGATTTAGGTTGCTCAAAAATCTCCTTTAACATGAAATGCTCATAACCACCTTTTTCAATCGCTTCCAATTCCATATCCACTTTCTGGATATAAGGTGTCATTTTCACATCCTTGGTATCTCTGATTGTCAGCTCACCATCTTTTATTACAGCAATTTCGTAATCATTCACATACACTACTTCATTAGTGTATTCCACAATTGGTGTGGCATCTGAAGCAACAAAATATTCTCCTTTACCGACTCCAATTACCATCGGGCTTCCCTTTCGAGCTGCTATTAATTGATCAGGATTTTCTTTCGAAAGAATAACAATGGCATACGCTCCCACTACTTTTGTAAGTGCAAGTCTAACTGCTTCTTCCAAAGTTCCATCATTATTGTTAAATATCTCCTCTATAAAATTGATAAAGACTTCGGAGTCAGTTTCACTTTTAAATTTATAACCTTTTCTTTCGAGGTCTTTTTTCAGAGCGGAGTAATTTTCTATGATTCCATTATGTATAATGGCAAAATTACCACTTTGGGAAAAGTGAGGATGGGCATTTACATCATTGGGCTCACCATGAGTTGCCCAACGGGTATGCCCCATTCCTACCGTGCTCTTAAGGTCTTTCCCTGCAATAAATTCTTCCAGTTCACTAACCTTGCCCTTTTTTTTGTACACTTGAAGACCACCATCCATCAGGGCAATACCCGCGCTATCATAACCTCTGTACTCAAGCCTTTTAAGACCTTTTATAATAATATCTGAAGCTTTTTGGTGCCCGATATAAGCAACTATTCCGCACATAACATTTAAATTTATTGAAAAGTAGTATAGTAAATCCTCAATTTAAAGTCCGATTTGTTCACTAAGAAACTGTTAAAAGTACCAATATTAAACCTCGGTTCTTCATCGAAAGGAACAGGATTTCTTCTAATAAACCTACCCAGAGGTATAACAGAATTACCTTCGTTCCAAAAATCTTGATTTTCGTAGAACTCTTGTAAAAAAAAGCTTACGTCACCAGAAATAGTCTTACTGGTATTACTATAAATCATGCTTACAGGAGATGTTGCTCCTTGCTGATTAGCAAGAGCACCATTGCTTGCAAAATTACTTTGTATGGCTCTAAACTCATCTCCAACCCTGTCAACCCTTTCGTTATCTTCAAGAATATATGGCACAATAAAATTAGGAGGCGATTTTTGTTCTGATGAGGTATTTACAAACTCAAAATTCGGATTGGATATGATTAACTCTGCTTTATTAATAAGCATGAAGTCTACAGTGTCAATAAAAGCGCGATAAGCACCAAAATTAAAACGAGGAGTAATCCCTAACATATTATTGAAATAAACTTTAGAGGGATCATTTAATTCGAATGCGCTTTTGCCCGAATAGTCCGATGGAATTAGGGAACCTGGCTCATAATCAACTTCCGTAAAACTAGAGGGTGATAAATTAAAAGTGAACCGTCTTTCAACTGTATCTCCAGGATTTTGATATATTAATTCAATAAAGGATGCTCCGGCAGTTAGATTCAACCCTTGTACATTCTCACCTCCATCAGTTTTTTCAATTTTAAACCCTTTCAGCTTCTCTAACAGTTCCTGATTACTTAAATTGTCATCTACAATGTCTGCCAATACGCTATTGGCAAATGTCGGATCAAGCGTAATAAATGTGGTGTCCGGGTCGATTGGTTTAATTAATACATTATTATCCAATGATATCTGAGTTTCAGCAGAAATTCTATCATAAATGCCGTATTCTATCACTCCAGATGAATCCGCAGACACCAGATTACTGGCCAACTGACTGATTTTAAAGCTTTGAGGAGTGGAAAAAGACTCCCCCAAAAAGTAATTATAGTTCATGTAAAAGCGGGCACTTATAACTGTCGCACCAGCCTCCACAGTAGTCCTTGAAGAATTAGCTCCTATAATTAGGCCAAAATTACCACTGAGTGTTACGTCTCCAATTTCCGGGTCGCTGTATTTTCCTACATAGATCCTTCTATCGGAACCGTCTAAATTATTGGAACTTACTATGGCAGTATCAAAAGCGTACTGAGTAATTTCCAAAGGAAGCTCAATAAATCTTAAATCGGTATTATCCCCACCTGGAACTAAATCTCCTGATACCTCAATAGGCTCTTCACATGATTGGAAAAATAGGGCCAGTAGAAGTACTGGCCCTAGAATGGCTGCAGGCTCAACCTGCCAATTCTGTATAAAGATTGAAGTACGATTCTGAGAATCCTTCACCTTTTTCAATGGTATCCACTTTTTTATCTTCATCAAATGTTGAAAATAATTCATCCAAATTTTCTTTAAACTCATCCCCTGATTTTATAACTGCATCTGCATACTCTGCACCGATTTTGATAAACCCTTCAAAATCTCCTGACTCTAAATTTGATAACATGCTATCATCAATATCCAGCATTTTTACCTTGTCTAGCAAATCAGTCCCAAATTTATGAGAGAATTCCGTATTATACATAGTAAATACAGATTTTGCATCTTTAAATATTGGATCGTTCTTATATGTGGTTTTAAGGTACATTGGGATCAGACTTGTCATCCAATCATTACAATGTACAATATCTGGTGCCCAGCCCAGTTTTCTTACAGTTTCTAACGCTCCTTTGCAAAAGAAAATTGCTCTTTCATCATTGTCTGCATAAAAATTGTTTTCCTTGTCATGAAATACTGACTTTCTTTGGAAATAATCTTCATTGTCGATGAAGTAAACTTGCAGTTTTGCATTGGGTATTGAGGCTACCTTTATAATTAAAGGTTTTTCCTCTTCACCCACGGAAATATTAATTCCAGATAAACGAACTACCTCATGTAATCTGTTTTTCCTTTCATTAATAAGGCCGAATCGTGGAACAAGGATGCGTATTTCCATGCCTCTTTCCTGCATGGCTTGTGGCAACTTTCTTACAAAATCTGCAACTTCTGATGTTTTTAAAAATGGATTAATTTCATTGGCTACGTAGAGAATTCGAAGCTTTGACATATGTTTATTGGATTTGATTAACTCATAAACGAAGCACAAAAATACAAAAAATTCCGCTATTTCCATTAAATTTTCTAACAAAAAGCTAGTTTTGTGTATAATATTTCTAATTTAGCGCATTTTTTATGATACATTGTGAGTCAATTATTGATATACAAAATCAGATATCAAAACACCGCACAAATGGCCAAACCATTGCTTTTGTGCCAACAATGGGGGCTCTTCACAATGGACATTTATCCCTAATAAAGGCTGCGCAAAAAAAAGCTGATGTAGTTGTCTGCAGTATATATGTAAATCCTACCCAATTTAATAATGCTGACGATTTAAAAAATTATCCCAGACTCTTAAAAGAAGACACTAAAAAACTTGAATCTGTTGGTTGTGATATTCTTTTTTCGCCTTCCGATGCGGTAATGTACCACACATCCTCCACTTTAAAATTTGATTTTGGCGATTTAGATAAAATTTTGGAGGGGGCTTTCCGACCCAACCATTTCAGTGGTGTAGCTTTAATAGTATGTAAGTTGTTTCATATAGTGCAGCCCGACTTAGCCTTTTTTGGTCAAAAAGATTTTCAGCAGGTAGCCATTATAAAAAAACTGGTGTACGAACTTTTTTTTACTGTACAAATTCAGGCTGTCCCCATTGAAAGGGAGGAAGACGGACTGGCAATGTCTTCTCGCAATGGAAGACTAAATAATGAAGAAAGAAGAAACGCGGTTGTTTTCTATAATAGCCTCGTTCACGCCAAAAATTTACTGCTTTCAGGAACCAGCCGAAAGGCAACTCTAGAAGCTGTAAACACTATTTTTAAAGACCATCCTGCCCGCTTGGAATATTTTGACATTGTCAATGATAAAGATTTAAATCCTAAATTAGAGAACTACTCAGCGCCTGACACTGTTTTGTGCATTGCGGGCTATATAGGAAATGTGAGATTAATAGATAACATGTATTTAATTTCATAACTTTGCCGCCCAATTGAAAGGATAATTTATGCTAATTGAGGTTTTAAAGTCAAAAATTCACAGAGTGAAGGTCACTCAGGCCGAATTACATTACGTAGGCAGCATTACCATTGATGAGGATTTAATGGATGCAGCCAATGTCATTGAAAATGAAAAAGTGCAAATCGTCAACATCAATAATGGTGAGCGTCTTGAGACATACATAATTAAAGGTGAAAGGGGCAGCGGTATGGTATGCCTTAATGGACCAGCTGCCCGAAAAGTACAGGTGGGAGATATCATTATTATCATAAGTTATGCGCATATGGATTTTGATGAGGCCAAGAGCTATAAGCCTACACTTATTTTTCCTGATGCTAATAATAAAATGAAATAGCCTTGAGAAATGGAATAAAATCTTTTGTTAAATACACCATCACCTTAGCTATTGCCATTTGGTTATTTTGGTATTTATATAAGGACATCGATTTCGGCGATATGTTGACCCGATTCAGAAAAGCAGATCTACGGTGGGTATATTTATCTATAGTTTTAGCTATTTTAAGCCACGTTTTACGGGCCTATCGATGGAACATGCTTTTGGAGCCAATGGGATATCATTTGAAAACCTCCCGAACGTTTTTAGCAGTAATGGTGGGTTATCTGGCAAATTTTGTGGTACCTCGGATGGGGGAAATATCCAGATGTGGAATTCTAAAAAACACTGATGATGTACCGGTGAGTAAAGGAATAGGAAGTGTGGTTACTGAACGCATCATTGACTTACTATGCTTGCTAACCATTGTATTTATCACCCTAATTCTCGAATTCGATAGATTTAGTGCTTTCTTACTAGATTTAATTGACCAGAAAACGGAAGGAATAAAAACTAATTATAATACGCTCATTTATTTTGGGCTTAGTTTGGTGGCTTTAGGTGTTGGTGTGATTTATATTGTAAAGTTAAATCATCACAAACTCAAAAGTAATTTATTCTACAATAAACTGGTGGCGTTTATGCGACAATTGGTTGAAGGAATCATGTCTATCAGGCATTTAAAAAGGCCTACTGCTTTCTGGCTCACTACCATACTTATTTGGGTCCTCTATTATTTTATGACCTATGTAGTGGTATTTAGCCTGGAAGAAACTTCACAATTAGGAATAGTTGCTGGCTTTACAATGTTAGTTTTAGGAGGCATTGGTATGGCAGCACCTGTGCAGGGAGGCATAGGTGCCTTTCATTACTTAATGAGTGCAGGTTTACTTTTGTATGGAATTCCTGAAAATGATGGCATATTTTTCGCTTTCCTGTTACATACAACTAATTCTTTAGCAATTATGTTAGTAGGAATAATATCCTTTTTTATAAGTATGATCGTTCCTAAAAGAAACTCTAGTCTTGAATATGCCAACAGCTGATAAAGTATTAAAGCAGGATACTCTCTCAAACCTGGTAGAAAAGTGGAAAAGTGAAGGAGAAAAAGTAGTTTTTACGAACGGTTGTTTCGACATTTTACATTTGGGCCACGTAGATTACCTGGAAAAAGCAGCAGCAAAAGGAACAAAACTAGTAGTGGCGATTAACACCGATGCTTCTGTGAAAAAACTAAAAGGTGAGACTAGGCCTGTTAATAATGAAATAGCACGTGCCAGACTACTAGCTGCTTTAGCATTTGTAGATGCTGTTACTTTTTTTGAAGAGGACACTCCGCAGGCAACAATAGAGGAGTTAAAGCCTCACATACTAATTAAAGGGAGCGACTATAATATTAGCAACATTGTAGGAGCAGAATTCGTAATGCGGAATGGTGGAAAAGTAGAAACTATCGACTTGGTAAATGGATACTCTACCACCGAAATAATCAAACAATTAAAAAAATAAAAAGATGGGTTTAATAATAATTTTAGTGGTTTTTGCTATCGTAAGTTATGCGGTGCAGTCACGTTTGAAAAATAAGTTTAAGAAATATTCAAAAGTAGCTTTGCATTCTCAGATTTCAGGTAGGGAAGCTGCAGAAAAGATGTTGAAAGACAATGGCATTTATGATGTAAAGGTAATGTCAGTAGCAGGACAATTAACAGATCATTATAATCCAGCCAATAAAACTGTCAATTTAAGTGAGGAGGTTTATTCACACCGTTCTGCTGCGGCTGTAGCTGTAGCCGCTCACGAAGTTGGCCATGCGGTGCAACATGCCAAAGCTTACTCATTTTTAGAAATGCGTTCTGCCATGGTACCGATTCAAAATGTAAGTGCCAAAATTATTAATTTTGTGTTTATGGCCATGTTGTTTGGAGCGTTTATTTTACCTGGCGTAATTGGCTTCGATCTGGCGATTCTAATAATTATAGGCTGCTATAGCGTATTCACTTTATTTGCTTTTATCACTTTACCTGTAGAGTTTGATGCCAGTAAAAGAGCTTTAGCATGGATGACTACTTCGGGTGTTGCAAGTTCTCAGGAACATGACATGGCCAAGGATGCTTTAAAGTGGGCCGCTATGACTTATGTTGTAGCAGCAATAGCTTCACTAGTTACGCTTGTATATTATATCATGATGTTTTTAGGTAGTAGAGATTAATGGATTTTTCCTATATTTGCGAAACTTTAGAGGGAACATCCGGTTTCCTCTAATATTACCTAAAAATATTGTAACAAATGAATTTTCAACTCACAGAAGAACATTTAGCCGTTCAGGCAGCAGCAAGAGATTTTGCACAAAATGAATTATTACCTGGTGTAATCGAGAGAGACACAAAAGAGATATTTCCCGCTGAACAAATCAAAAAAATGGGCGAGCTGGGATTCATGGGTATGATGGTGAATCCTAAGTACAATGGTGGTGGTATGGATACAATATCCTACATACTAGCCATGGAAGAAATTTCTAAAGTAGATGCTTCCGCCTCAGTATGTATGTCTGTAAATAATTCTCTGGTTTGCTGGGGATTAGATAAATTTGGGACTGAGGCTCAAAAGGAAAAATACCTAACCAGACTTGCAACAGGTGAAATCATTGGAGCTTTTTGCTTATCTGAGCCGGAGGCTGGATCTGATGCTACGTCACAAAGAACCACTGCAGAAGATAAAGGGGATCATTATGTTTTAAATGGCACCAAAAATTGGATTACCAATGGAAAAAGTGCTTCAGTTTATTTAGTTATAGCACATACTGATAAGGACAAAGGCCACAAAGGTATCAATGCTTTTATAGTAGAAAAAGATACTGAAGGTTTTGTAGTTGGTAAAAAAGAACAGAAAATGGGTATTAGAGGGTCTGATACTCACTCTCTGATGTTTCAAGATGTGAAAGTGCCTAAAGGGAACAGAATTGGTGAAGATGGATTTGGTTTCAACTTTGCAATGGCTACTTTGAATGGAGGCAGAATAGGTATTGCAGCACAAGCCCTTGGCATTGCGTCTGGTGCCTATGAATTAGCTCTGAAATATTCCAAAGAAAGAAAAGCATTCGGAAAGGAAATAAACCAGCATCAGGCAATTGCTTTTAAATTGGCAGATATGGCTACACAAATTGAAGCAGCAAGGCTACTATGTTTAAAAGCAGCATGGTTGAAAGATACAAAGCAGGATTTCTCATTGGCAGGTGCAATGGCAAAATTATTTGCTTCTCAGGTTGCTATGGACACCACAGTAGAAGCGGTTCAGGTGCATGGTGGTTATGGTTACGTGAAAGAATACCATGTTGAAAGATTGATGAGAGATGCTAAAATTACGCAGATATACGAAGGCACTTCAGAAATTCAAAAAATTGTGATATCTAGAAGCATCTTAAAATAAGATAATTCAATTTTATTCGTTAGTCTCAATAATCTTACATTAATAATAAGATTATGAATTTTTTAAATTTTGATATATAACCATCTTTAATTAGATTCGTACAATATATTTAGAATATTTTTTTACTTTTCAAAGGATATCCATTCATAAAACAGGATAATGGAAGATTACAACAAAATCATAGAGTCGCTTAGCGTCAAATTCGTTAAAGCCAAGAATATTAAAATACTAAAACCAGTTACAGTAAATAATCTATATGAAGTAGAGAATAAACTTATACTCGTTAATAAAGGCGAGGTTTTAGTAGGAGAAGAGAAACTACTAGTAAAAGAAGGTGATTTCGTTTTCATCCCAGGAGGCAAATCTCAGCAGATTACTTACGGTAGAGGAAGTCAGATCACCTCTGTCACAAACGATAATTTTATCACAAACAAAGGGGAATATTTCCTTTCAATGGATCATGATGAGCTTTTAGCAGAAGGTGGCGACAGTTTTAGCTATATTTCATTTGAGGCAAAAGTTTTCGATTCCGTTAATTTCTTTGCATCTCTTGATATACCGCCTTTCGTTTTCAGAAATGAGACCGTTAAATCATTACATGATAGAATTTTTGAAGAAATAAAGACAGATGAACCTGGCTCTGAAAGAATGGTGAAGGTACAGACTGAACATTTATTGATCGAGGTATTCAGGCATATTGTTAGAAATAAATTGTTTGTGGAGCAATTAGCAACTAACAGCACTTATTTTAAAGACCCTAGATTAATTGACATCTTCAATTATATCAATGAGCATTTAGGTGGTGATTTATCTAATAAAAAGTTGGCTGAAGTTGCCAATGTATCTGAAGATTACGTAGGTCAGTACTTTAAAATGCTAACAGGTATCAATCCTCAGGATTATATTGAATACCAACGAATGGAAGAAGCTGTTACTTTACTAAGAACCAGCAAAAAGAGTATAAGAGATATAGGACAAGAAGTGGGTTACAAAGATACTGCTTATTTCTGCCGAAGATTTAAGATGATGTTTGGTATTCCTGCAGGTAAAATGAGAAGAAGAGAATCGTTAATGAACGTTTAATCGTTGATTAATTAGAGATTTTACTTCTGTAATTTCTATTAATAACTCAGGGTTGCTCTCAATAGCATTTCCTACTACTATAACATCAGCGCCTGACTTCCAGGCGCTTTTTGCTTTCTGTACAGAATTGATTCCACCACCAATAATCAAAGGGATGTCAATTGCTCGTTTAACAGATGTTATCATGCGCTCAGAAATCATATTATCAGCGCCACTTCCTGCATCCATATAAATTAGTTTCTGTCCTAAAAGCTCTCCAGCTATAGCTGTGCTCATTGCTATATCATACTTATCCTGGGGAATAGGATTAGTGTTGCTCATATAAGAAACAGAAGTCTTGTTTCCTCCATCTATAAGCATATAACCCGTCGGCAAAACTTCAATTTTACTACGTTTTAAAATCGGAGCTGATAGTACATGCTGTCCAATTAATAAGTCAGCATTTCTACCTGAAATTAAGGATAAATAAAAAATTGCATCTGCTTGTAAATCTATGTATTGGTTATTGCCAGGAAAGAGTATTACAGGGATCTCTGTCTGTGATTTTATATGTGAAATACAAGGCCCTAAGAAATCAGAAAGTATCAGGCTACCACCCACCATGAAATAATCTACTTCATTCTCTATAGCTGTATGAATAATTCTTTGTAATTCCAGCAAATCCTTAACCTTATCCGGATCAATAAGCAAAGCAAAAGACTTTTTCCCTGCAAGGGTGTCAACTTGAAGTTTATTTATTATCCTCTTCTCCTGCATTTCTTCTGTTAACCTCTAATTGCTGAATAAAATCTGAAATTTTGTCTTTTGCCAAAGCCAAAAGCATAGCACCTATCTCTACCTTAATTACATCAAAAATTCCAGGCGAACTATTATCTCTTCGAATAATAATTCGTTGCGCATTTTCAACTTCTGTTTCGTTTTCAAAAGACTCTTTAAAAACTTTACTTTTGGGTGAAGATTTAGGGCCGGTAAATAACTTAACCAACTTATAAGCTACAAATACTCCCCCTGCGACAATTAAAGCGTTTTTACCCCAATCTCCTGCCTTCCCGGAAAGCTCTTTCATCTGATCTGATAACTCTTGCTTATATTGACTCTGCTGATTTTTTAATTGCTTTGAATCACTCATTAATTTAAATTTAATAATTAAACTTTGCTTAACTTCCCTTTTTAATTCCTTCCTTAAATTTTTCTCTTAGCTTCTCACTATCTTTCAAAACATAAAATATGATGGATATTATCAAATAAATGATTGCAACTATTCCAAAACCAGAAGCTAAACTATTGAAAACTTCTGCTAAATAAAATGCTAATGTAAAACTGCAAAACAGAATTAAACTTAAAATGCTTAACAAGAATAATATGAGAGGTAAAACTATAGCTAGAGTGGACGAGATTTTCTCTTCAATTTCCTCTTTGATCATAGAAACCCTGACCTCTATTATTTTTTGGATGGTATCAATTAATTTTTCTACTCCCAATAATTCTAAAATTTTATTTTTCACAACAACAATATTTATGAGATTACAAGTTAGATAAAATATGAAAGATGCTAAATTTACAGCAGAATTAATTATATAGACAATATGCAAATAATTGCAGATAGCGGAGCAAGTAAGACCGATTGGCGTATGATAAATGCACAGGGTAAAACAACCCAGTTTAAATCAATCGGTATTAACGCCTACCATATTTCATCTGATACCTTAAACGATATATTAACAAATGAGTTGAATTTTAGTTTTGATGAACCAATCACCCAAATCCACTTTTATGGTGCTGGATGTGGAAGTGCAGAAAATAAAATGAAAATCAAAGCAGGACTATCAGCGTATTTTAAGACCAGCAACATTGAGGTACAGCATGATCTGTTGGCAGCGGCAAGGGCAACTTGTTTGTATGAGCCAGGCATAAGCTGCATTTTAGGAACTGGCGCTAACGCTTGCGTTTATGATGGCTCAGATATTACGGAAGAAATGGTTTCCTTAGGTTATGTCATGGGTGATGAGGGTAGTGGAGCTTATATTGGAAAACAACTAATTAAGGCATTTTTAGAGAAAGAATTACCAAGTGAATTAATGTTAAAATTTGCTGCAGCATTTCCAGATATTGAAAAAAGCATAGTTAACCAAAATATTTACCAAAAGGCCTATCCTAACAGGTATTTAGCACAATTCTTTCCTTTTACACTTGAAAATATTTCTCATCCGTATATTTTTAATGTAATCAGGAGCAGTTTTCAAGCATTTTTGGACAAATCGGTTCTAAAATTTGAGGAACACCAAAATTTACCCGTTCATTTTGTAGGAGGCGTTGCTTACAATGCCAACAACATACTAAGGCAGGTGCTTGCTGAAAACAACATGCAAATTGGGAAAATTATAGAAGGACCTATTGCAGGATTAACTCTTTATCATCAAAATAACGCGGTCTAGGTATTTTACGAACTGTATTAAATTAAATAAAAGGGATTAAGCAAACTTTTTTGTGTCGTTTTTCATTCTGATTGAGTGATAAATGATAATTATAAAGTTCAAATATAAAATCTCACTGCAACCGCAAAACAAAGAACGATAAACTGTATTGATTTTTAACTCTGTAAAATTGAACCCTTTTTACTGAATGCACCACCTTGAACCTTACTACAATTGGCTAAAATTCTATGATTCCTCGTCAGACGCTCTTTCCCCCTTTCACGGAAAGGAGTATAACCATGAGCTATATACCGATACTATTTACGGCTATTACATAGATCCTGCCTGGGATGGTATTGGTTCAGAAACACTGTACATTAAAATACTATTTGTTGATTACGATAAAGGATATGCAGTAATTGAAATGATAGGTGAATGGAATGATGCCCTGCACAATGATATTATGCATTTGAAAAGGAACATAGTTGAGCATATGATACTACAGGGGATTCAGAAATTTATTTTAATTGGTGAGAACATTCTAAACTTCCATGGTTCAGATGATTGCTACTACGAAGAATGGTTTGAGGAAGCAGAAGAGGGGTGGATTGTAGCTGTTAACTTCAGAGATTTTGTAACAGACGAATGGAAAAATTTCAATATTGACTACTATATTAACTTTGGAGGACAATTCGACCATATGAATTGGAGAACTCTCAAACCGCTGGACTTTTGCATCCAGATTGATCAGGCAGTGCAGAAGAGAATTGGCTAAGGTTCAAATAACTTTACGGGGCAGGACAAGGAACTACCATCGCCATTTTATGCACTAAATACTTTTTTCCTGTGTTCACTTCCTCACACTTTATTCTTGTCCGGCGAGATTCCAATTTTCTGAAAACCTTATTCTCCAAACTAAATTTAACGCCCTGATCTAATTGCATTAAAGCTATTTCCATCGGGTTAACATTAACATCATGTACTTTTAGTGCCGCTGCCAAATTAATATCCGATAAAGAACTGGCTTTGGGATTAATCATATACTTTATTACTGCAGATAACACATTTGATGGAAAAATCTCTGGATTTTGAAAGGGAAGCATTAGTTCTTTAAATGCCAATTTCCATTCAACTCCATGAGGTAGCGCTTTATTTTTATACTTTAAATACACTCTGTGGTGAGCCACTTCATGTACATAGGTGACCAGGAAAGCATAGGTATTGAGGTTTTCATTTATGGTTATTATCGCTAAATCTTCAGAAGGCTTTTTTCTGAAATCGCCCAACTTGGTATTACGTGCTTTTGAAATGATAAATCGAAATGGCGCCTCCTGCCAAATTAAAAATGCTTTCAATACTGCCGCCTCAGGAACAAAACGTTCTAGTCTGTCATATATCTTTTGTTCGTAATAATTCATCAGGGTTTTTTCCGAAGCGAATATAAATATTGATTAAAATTCAGAATTAATAATATAATAATAAGGAGTTAAAATAAATCATTTCAAATCTGAAAGAAAGTTTTGTAAATTTCAATTATAAAATGTAGTTTCATAACCCTTGTCCAAAAATTTATACGTTTTAAGGGTTAATTACAAAGAAGTCTACAAAAGCTAAATTAATAAATAATGATCCAAATCATACCTTCAATTGCTGTAAAGAACGGAAAAATTATTCGTGTACAAGGTGCTAATATTGAGGATGCCAAGGTATATGATGATA
The DNA here is from genome assembly GCA_963803685.1 of uncultured Cytophagales bacterium. Classification (GTDB taxonomy): domain Bacteria; phylum Bacteroidota; class Bacteroidia; order Cytophagales; family Cyclobacteriaceae; genus Marivirga. The sequence goes on along the minus strand of CAWDNW010000001.1, from coordinate 1,612,428 downwards.
GCCCTATTGATGTAGCCCGAAAACTGGAAGACCATGGCATAAAGGTTGTGCACCTGGTGGATTTGGATGGTGCTGAAAAAGGATCTCCGGTTAACTACCATATATTGGAAGCCATACACGGTTATACAGATTTGGAGCTTGATTTTACGGGCGGGATTAATACAGATGGCGATATAAGCAAAGCCTATGAGTATGGTGCAGATTATATTACAGCAGCCAGTATAGCAGTTGAAAGAAAGGAACTTTTTGCTTCATGGATTGTATCCTACGGTAGAGAAAAAATTACTCTTGGTGCAGATGCATTAGAAGGTAAAATTGCTTACAAAGGCTGGAAAAAAAATACAGACATAGATATTATTGAGCATATCGGCTACTTTTATGAAAGAGGCCTCAAATATGTTAAAACTACAGATATAAGTAAGGAAGGATCACTTTCTGGTCCATCTTTTGAGCTTTATGAAAGAATCTTGAAAGAATTTCCTGAAATTTGTGTACTGGCCAGCGGTGGCGTCAGAAATGTAGATGATATAAGGAAACTTAATGACATGGGCATTTTTGCCGTAATTTTTGGCAAAGCATACTATGAGGGTAATATTAAGCTGGAAGAGTTGAAAGAGTTTTTAGGGTAATAAATTTTCAGCTACTCTTTACTACTATATAAAAAGAAACTGATACCACTATTACACATGTAATTCACTTATGGTACCCTTTAGTAGGCAACTCTAAAGGTTTACATCGGTATTTCATTTAATGTTCAGTTATCACACTGAGCAGTCTTTTCTTAAAAAGCTATTTGAGTTCAACATTAAAATTCAAATAGCTCGTTGTCATAATTTCGAAATAATAATTTGTTGTTTTTCAGAAAGCTTGATAGCATCATAAAATGCTTTAAAGTCCTCATAAGAAGTAGCGGGAAAGGTCCCTTTTGTAGGATAAAAAGATCGCTTGCATTTTAAACCATCTTCCACCTTTTCATAAGCAATTTCATAACTCCCAAACTCCGTGTTAAGTGAGGTGGCATTTGGTATAGATTCTATGGTATATTCTTCCGGGATACTGAAATCCACTTCATAGTCAAAGTAATAATCGATCGGAAAGTAAATATCTGACTTTCTGTCTTTTTCATTTTTTAAACTAATCACAACAGGATGTAGCATTGTTGGATTAAGATAAAATTTATCCGAAGTTTTAGCCACTGCCCCTCTCAAATTAAAATCTACACTTAAGTCAATTTGAGGTACGTCAGTCTTCTTGTCTGTCAATTCAAATCTATTAACACTAAACTCAGACATACTTATATACCTTCTCAACCATTTTTCCTGGTCAACAATAGGTTTACTAATGTAAAACTTGAGGTCTTTGTAGCTAGTCCCTACGCCAATAAAGTGGCTTTGCATCACAGCGTCTGCATTTCCATCTGCATCAATTGTAAGTTTAGAGCTCATTCTTATTGCGTTATCTTTCTTTCCGTACTTTGGAGTTTTAATTAAATTGGCCTTGTCAGGTTCAAGAACCAATGCATACCTATCACTTGTAAAATCGCCCAGGTAGCCTGCAGCTACTTTCTGACTGGTACATTCAAGCCATATAGTATCTTGCTCCAAGGGAACAAATAGAATCACATGGTTGAATTTTTTCGAAGGAAAATCCAAATCCAATTCCAATTTTACTTCATCAGCATAAATCAAAGAATAATATGAATTTATTCCCACTGCCTCCAATAAACACTTTGTATAAAAAGTTAATCCCTTACAATCACCATATCCAACCTTATCAACTGTACCAGCACTAAAGGGCTTGAACCCTCCAACACCCAATTGAACACTTACATATCTGGTTTTGCTTTGCATATATTTGTAAATAGCTTCTACTTTCGACTTATCATCAGGCAAATTAGCCACTAAATTTCTTGCTTCTGCAATGGTTTCAGTTGATAAATCATTCAATCCTTCATTAAGCTTAGTTTGCCATTTAGCCATCCCATCCCAAGTGGACATGTCTCCAGTATACCCTTCGTAGCTGAATTTTGACGGTGACATCTGCAAGGTTGGGGCGAAAGAACTAATTCCTTTACTAAATGGCTCCATTCGTACGGCCTCGAAATCATCAAATTCCCATTTCATTTGTTCTAAATCTTTCTCCACAGTTATCTTGGGGGTCTTGTCCGAATTTGCAAGCTTAAATCTAGGCTTCAATTCAGGTGGATAAATGATCGTGTATTCCGAAGATTGCACAGAAACTTTATAAGTAGGAATTACACTCCATCCTGGTACAAAAAACAGATACTTGTATTGTATTTCGTAAGCAATTTCAACTGTATAAGGATAGTTTGTTTGCGAAAGATCTGCCACCTTTACCCTATTATCCTCATACAAGGAGCCTCCCGAAATATTACTATAGTCAGTAAAATCCTTCTCCTTGTACTTCCTTACTTCCTTCCCGTTTCTATCGTACACATGAGCTTCCAATGATTTTATCCTACTCAAGGCATCGTATCCTACCGTAAAATAGGCTAAATCATCAGCCTGATCACTCAATATGGTGATGACCTGATGAACTTTATAATTGGCTCTCTCCTCTTTCTCTATCTCAAAAACAGCCTTATCAAGCCTGTAAACTGCGTTGGCATTTGCCAGCAGGTGGTCTGGGATAGATTTTACAGCATAAATATCATCAGAGGCTTGGAGCCACCCATACATACCTACAAAAATTATTAAAAATAAATATTTCATCTGTTACATCTTTTTCACTAAAACTATTTGCTCTGCTTGCTTTTCAATAATCCTGGCATAAAATTCTTTCAAATTGTAATATTCTATCACAGGAAAATAGGTTTGATTGATGGATAGGATTGAATTAACCGAAATTATGTTATTGATTTTCTGGCAACTAAAAAGGTATCTTCCTGCTCCATTAGGAAGCGCTAAGGATACACTTTCCGGCAACTCTTTCACTTCATAATTTTCTGGTAACTCAATGGTATATGAAAATTTATTATCGACTGGCGAATTAAGTGTAACTGGCAAACGCCTTTGCTCAATTTTGTAAGGATTTTCGCTTATACTATTAAATATGATGGGTTTAAAATTAATCTCATTCCGCATTTGATTTACCTGCTGATCTATTTCAAAAACAAGATTTTCTTGCAAAACCGAACCTTCTATATCTACAACTTCATGTTCACTTATAATGAAAGCACTTAATTTCTCTTCCGTATCAGCTACATAGTTACTATAGTTTCTGTATTGCTTTTTAAAATTATAAGCACTGTATTCCTTTTTCTGTAATTTTATTTCAGCTGAAATTAATCCTAACTCCGAAATTTTCACTTTACTATAGCCCTTCACATAATCTGAAGCATTATACTTTAAAGTAACCCAGCCTGGCATTTCTTCTGATATAATTAAACCTTCACCATTTACTGTTTCAGGCCTTAAAGTATTAAAAGGTAAAAATTCTTCAGATGCATCAAGCAAGTAATCTTCTCCTTCATGTTTAACCAAACAAATAGTATAATTAAAGTTGGAAGAAGAGCAGTAAACCTGATTTAGGGGTCCGTTTCCTTTTGTACTTACTTTTACCAGGTAGGATTCATACCCTGCATTTTGAAGCATAGCCGTTAGAATCATATTGATATCCTGACGCCAACCTCTTTTCTCATTGAAAATCCTCCTTAAATTGGTTGATAATATTTCTTTATCTACTGTATACTCACTTTGTACATGAGTATATATCGCTTTAATGATCTCTACATCACTTTGCTTTCCTGTCTTTAATAATTCTATTTCATCATTTAAGAAATTATTGTTCTTGTAAACACCAGAATGATACTCATCAGAAGCAATTTTTTTGCTAAGCTCCATATAACTATTGGGTGTAAATCTTTGAACAGTGCTGTTAGGAAAACTAGTACCACTCAATAAGAATTTAATTTTACTTATATAATTCTCTTTATTGCTTATAAAAGGTTCGGATTCAAAAGCTGGTACATTTCGGGCGATAAAGGTTTTTTCATTCACGTTAAAAGTAACATTTGAAACTCTTCCTATGCTGGATTTTTGCTGATAATCAGATAAAGGTAGTGACCCTGTCAATATTTGTTTATAGTCCAAATACTCAGGAATTTTAACAGTATAGCGTGAATAAGCAACAGGGATGTCAGTCTGGAAATACCAGCTATTAAAACTTGCCCTATTTTCGTATCTCACGTAGTAGCTATATTCAATAATAGAACCTTCCTTTACATTCGGTATGGAAAATCGCTCTTGATTTACATCATCCGTAACTTTCTCAGTGAAAATATCCCTTCTTGAAATTTCAGACTCGACTACTTTACCATCAATTACACTATACGATGCTGCTTTTATTTTGGAGACATTATCTTGTGCTCTGTAGGGAATCTTAATATCAGCCCTATCAAACTCTGAGCTGTTGAGAATATAAATTCTCATATGACATTCGTACTCCAGCTCAAAAGCAAAATTAAAATAGTTAGAACCGATATCAAATAAAACGATAGCACCTGCCGTACTATCAGAAATACCTTCCGGCACCTGGAAATCTGCTACTCTCACATCACCAAATTTTCTATTTTCCTGAGCTGAAAGATTAGATAACTGCAGGCTAAAAGCCACAATCAGGGGGATTATAAGTCTCATCACTTTGTTTTTAGTTTTTTTTAGCTTTTCAATATAATAGCATTTTCAAACTATCTCAAAGAAAAGTGAAATTAAAACTAATCTAAACCACATATAATCGATAAACTATCTAAATACACCGTTAAAAAATTGAACCCTTTAAGGCTTCAAATAAAGTTTCACATATATTCTGACTTTGTACCGTGTGTAAAATGCTGATTTTTGAAGGCTGGTTTCATGATGTCAAAAATGGAATCGCAATTTAAATTTCTATACTATTACCAGACGTTTGGAACGAAAAAAGGCTGCCAGTGAACTGACAGCCTTTTAGAAATACATCCTTCCTTCTGAAGGATCATTTTCCACAATATAATTTAAGCTTCCACGGCCTTCTTTTTACTCTTTGCTAAATCCAACACAATTGGAGTAGCAATAAATATGGAGGAGTATGTACCTACCAAAATACCTACCAATAAAGCAAAGGAGAAGCCTCTTAATACCTCTCCACCGAAGATAAATAGTACCAGCACTACAACCAAAGTGGTTAAGGACGTCATTACTGTTCTACTTACAGTACTGTTAATAGCAGTATTGAACGTTTCCTCATTACTTGCTTTAGAGGTTATTCCTAAAGTTTCCCTAATTCTATCAAACACAACCACAGTATCGTTTATCGAATATCCAATTACTGTCAATATCGCGGCTATAAAGACCTGGTCTATTTCAAAACTGAATCCTAAGGCCTTTGAAATAGCAAAAGCAGAAAGCACAATCAGTGTATCATGGAATAGTGCAACTACTGCGCCTAATCCAAATTGCCACCTACGGAACCTAATTAGGATATAGATAAAAATCGCAATTAGGGAGAATATTACAGATTCTTGTGATGCATTTTTAATATCATCAGCAATAGTTGCACCTACTTTTGATGAACCACTAATAGTAAAATTATTTTCACCTAGTGCTGACTCGTTATCTGCATAGGACATACCGGTTGCAGTTGTGATACCCTCTACCAATTTATCCTCCACGGTATTGTCAGCTTCCGTAGATTCCTCATTAATTAAATAAGAGGTTGTCACTTTTAAAATATTACTGGCTCCATAAGTTTTCACCTCTACTCCAGAATTTTCAAATGCTTCTTCTAAGGACAATTTTAACTCAGTTGGTTGAACATCTTCAGAGAATCTAACTACATAAGATCTACCTCCTGTAAAATCAACACCCAAATCCAATCCATTCAGTGCCATCAATACCAGTCCTATTACAATGATAATTCCAGAACCTATATAAGCCATTTTTCTTTTAATCATAAAATTGATACTAAGATCGCTAAATAGGTTTTTGGAGAATGGCGTATTGAACGAAATCTTGCTATCCTCTCCTTTTTTACTCATCCAGGTAACAATTACCCTGGTTATGAATACTGCTGAGAAAAAAGAACAAGCGATACCAATCATTAAAGTGATTGCAAAGCCTTTCACTGGACCCTGACCTAACCAATATAATATAGCACCAATAATAAAAGTAGTTACGTTGGCATCAACAATAGAGCTATAAGCTTTTTCATAACCAGCGGTGATAGCTTTTAATAATGGAGTTCCACCCCGCATTTCTTCCCTGATACGTTCAAAAATTAACACGTTCGCATCAATTGACATACCGATGGTCAATACAATACCTGCAATCCCTGGCAAAGTAAGTGCTGCGTTTAATTGCGCTAAAATACCTAAAATGAAGAATATGTTAAAAGCCAAAGCAATGTTAGCTACTAAACCACCTTTAGCATAATAGGCAATCATAAAAATTAACACCATACCTAAACCAGCTACAATGGAAATAATTCCTTGCGCTTGCGCTTCTTTTCCTAAAGTTGGACCTATAATAGCTTCCTCAACAATTCTGGTTGGCGCAGGTAAAGAACCTGCTTTTAAGATATTGGCTAAATCTTTCGCTTCCTCCATTGTGAAGTTCCCTTCAATAATAGATTTACCGCCGGTAATTTCTACATTTACATTTGGTGCGGAATACACATAGTTATCTAACACTATGGCAATTCTCCTATTAATATTATCCCTGGTAATTTTAGCCCATTTCCTGGATCCTTCTGCGTTCATACTCATATCAACCGCAGGCTGTCCACTTTGGTCATAAGTCTGACGGGCATCGTTAATAACTTCTCCCGTTAGCATGGCCTGATCGTTTCTTAACGTTCTAACTACATAAAGTTCAAGCAACTCATTATCTTCATCAACCTTATTGGCTTTAACATCCCAAATTAGACGAGTATTTCTAGGAAATAATGATATGATATCCTCTCTTTCAATGATTCTATTAATTGTTGCGGTATCTTTCACATCATACACCAATGCACCTTGGCTTTTTATCAAAGTAAAAAGCGGTGAAAAATTTTCTCTTTGCTCTAAAGAATCCAGCGCACTTTCTGTGGTGTCAATTTGCGCTAATGCGGAATCAGCTTCAGCCTCATCATCATTGCCAAGCAAATCAGCTAAATCTTCACTTTCAGCTTCTGGGGCTTCTTCTCCTTCTTCACTCAAGTCACCTGCAATTGTTTTCTTTTTGGCTTTTTGCTCTGCCACTAATAATTCATTAGCTGCTGTTATTGATTCTCCTACCTGATTTAATTCAACAACTTGCAAAAACTCTAACTTTGCAACACCTTGCAAAAGTTTTCTTACTCTTTCCTGGTTATCTACACCTGGTAATTCAATCTGAATTCTACCAGTATTTTCTAAACGCTGAATATTGGGCTGAGAAGTACCAAACCTATCAATTCTGGTTCTTAAAATATTAAAAGACCTATCCATCGCATCATCCACTTCGCTACGGATTACTCTTAAAACTTCCGAATCTTCCGTTTCAAAACCAATTCTGCCTCTGTTAGCAGCATTGGCAAAAATTGAGCTCAATTTTGTATCAGGATTCTGCTCTTTAAAGGCATCATAGAATAAATCTATATAGTTTTCCTGACTTGCTTTTTGACGTTCACTGGCTACTTCTAAAGCTTCCTGAAATCCGGCATCTTCATTATTTCCACTCAAGCCTTTAATAATATCTACAGGTGATACCTCTAAGGTTACGTGCATACCTCCTTGCAAATCCAAACCTAAATTTAATTCAAGGTCCTGAATCTCTTTGTAAGTAAAGTCAATTCCTAATAAATTATAAACAGGCTCATTGTACACTGAATCCAGGTAGAATTGCCTTTTACTCATATCAGTGATGCCTTCTGCATTAGTAGCATAGGCTGTGGCATCTTCTTTTATGCCATTAGAAACAAAAGTGAATGACAAGTAATACACACATAAAAGTGTAACTATCACCGTCATAAACACGATAAATCCTTTATTTTTCATTTGATTGTATTTTTTATTTTATGCTTTTTAAATTATTGAGGTATTCCTTTACTAATACCTTATACCACTGCAATCAAGGCTGATTAGGGTGCATTTGGTGATATAAACTGCCGGTATAGCGTATTAAAGAAGTTGTGGTAAACTCTTTCTGGAAAAGTTACTTCTACAAATTTTACAATCTCGCTTTCTTCAATTTCATTGATTAAATCAAAAGAATGAAAAAGGCTTATTTGTACTGCAGGAATTAGAACCTCATAGGATAAAACGTGGAACTCTGCATTGTCAGAGCTATCATTTTGCTCTTCTTTAGGTGCTGAATTATCCTGATCCGCATTAAACTGATAAGTGTAGGGTTGTTGAAAAAACAATAGGACAGCTACCAATATACCCATTAAGGCAATTACTGATTTCTTATTTCTTCCTATTTTATTTCCTTTTTTCATAATTACGGACTGCAAAAGTAATTAAAATTTGGCAAATACAATACAAAATTGACTGTTGGATACAATTTTCGAATAAATAGGTGTATAAAAATCAATATAGTTTAGCTCAGCATTGCTTACCAACCTTTCTTAAAGAAGACAGGCTCACACTTTATATTTACTTTTCTAATAGGTTAGAGAGAAGCCAGCCATAGGCTGGTCAGATTCAGGCTGAGAAAATCGTCTTAAATAAAAGACTTTGGGATAAAAATTAAATTTTAAGTATAATTCGGAAGGTGGTTCCTTTGTCAACTACGGATTCCTTTACTGTAATTTTGCCATTATGATAATTTTCAATAATTCTTTTGGCAAGAGTAAGCCCTAAACCCCAGCCTCTTTTTTTGGTGGAGTATCCGGGTCGGAAAATCTCACTAATTTTACCCGATGGAATCCCCTTCCCTGTATCTGTAATATCAATAATGGCATCACCATATTTTCCCTCTTTGAGCATAATGGTAATCTTACCTACTCCACTCATGGCATCAATCGCATTTTTACAAATGTTTTCAATAACCCAATCAAACAGCGGCTTGTTTATTTCTGCCGATAATAGATCGTCTTTGGAGTTAAAGTGAATTTCCACTTTTTTAGAAACTCTTTTCTGCAAGTATGCTACTGTTGACCTGATAATTTTTGAGATATTTTGATCCGTCAAAACTGGTGTAGAACCAATACTGGAAAACCGGGAGGTAATCAGCTCCAATTTATCAATGTCCTTCTCAAGCTCTTGGGTAACCTCTTTATCCTTCATATCATCGTCAGACTTCATAATCTCCAACCAAGCCATTAATGATGATAATGGAGTACCCAACTGATGTGCAGTTTCCTTTGCTAAACCTACCCAGACCTGATTTTGCTCTGCCCTTCGGGAATAACTAAAAGCTACATAGCCAAAAAATACAAAAGCCGCAATTACCGAAAGTTGTACATAGGGATAATATCGTAATCTGTAAATTAAATCTGAATTTCGATAATAAATATAGGAGGATACATTCATTTGATCCGGCTCTCCATCATAAACTACAATAGGATCATATTCCTGCTCCATTATAGCTAATTCCTTATATAGTGTTTCCGTAATCTTATCCTCATTTTTGGTACTGTCAATTTTTATATTTCTATACACCGTAGGTTCGCCATCAGTATTTACCACAATTATGGGGATGGAATTATTGGGCACCACTATTTCCTGAAAAATAAATGAAAGATTATCTATATCGGGCTGGCTCGTATATTCCAAGGTTTTTGCATATAAATCTATGTAACGCTCTTCCCTTTCTTTAAGCTCCTCAACTATGCTATTGGTATAAAGTACAGAGGCTACACCAATAATTAATGTAAATGACAATGCAATCCATTTTAAGGCTACTTTACTTTCATACAGTGAGGAAGCACTACCTAAAAAAGGATTCTCTGATTGATTGACCATATTTATAATTCAGCTTGAAATATACAAGGAGTTTTTAGAAACGAAAAATAGTCAGATTATTACATTACACATTAATTGTTTCGCATAATGAAATTCAAATAATTGAATTGAATATTTAATTTTGTTTTATGTCAGTTTGAGTAATTTTCTTCAGGATTATTTCTGTGGATTAATTAGCTTAATAAACGATCCCTAAGCTTTTGTAGAAATTCTACTACTTCTGTCGTATCTTTTAAGTGGTAAGCAGCATGCGTTTTCTGTTCATGAGAGCCCACTAAAATTCCCACACCGCTATCTTGTATTTCCTTTAAAGCATCTTCATCCGTAATATCATCTCCAATGAACAGAGGCATATACTCATCAATTTGCAGATTCAGTTTTTCCATTAACCACCTGAGCGCTTTACCCTTATGCCAGTTTAAATTAGGTTTAAGTTCCAGAATCTTTTTGCCGCTTCCAGTTTTTAGTTTTTCATCAGATTGAATAATCTCTGCTACAATGGCTTGCAATTTATCTACTTGATCAATCTCCACATTTCTATAATGAACTGCAATGGCATACTTTTTTCTTTCTACATGACTACCTTTGATGCCATGCAGTTTCTTCTTTAATATTTCTTCTGCATTATCTAATGATTGTAGCACTTTCTCCCCTTCCTTATATTGCATCTCCACATTATTGGGGCCGCTAATATCGAAGCCATGGCTTCCAGCATAGAAGATAGAATCTATGTTAATGAGCTTTTGAATATCCCTTCTATCCCTCCCACTAATTACCGCCACGTTTATGATTTCTGACAGATCTATAAGAATGGATCGAACTGTCCCAGAGAGCAATGCTTTTTCCGGATTTGAGACTATCGGGGTTAAGGTTCCGTCATAATCCAGGAAGAGCACAGCTTTCCTACTGCCTGATTTTTGATAAATTTTATTGATGTGTTCCAGTGCATTCAGAAGATTGTTAGCCATAGAGAACTTATTTTTTCAAACCAGCTTTAATATAACCAGCAATAGTTAAAGTTCTCTCGACTTGGTGAGCAACTGCCTTTTTAATTTCTGGGGTTAAGCCGCCACTTGCCGGGTTTACACTTACTCCGTACGGATTTCCTCCTGCTTTAAATTGTACATCAGAAGTATAAGCTGGCGTTACTACTATCGCTCCCCAATGGTGCATTGTTTTATAAAGAGAGCGCAAAGTTGTTTCCTGTCCACCATGCATATTTTGAGAGCTAGTCATTCCTGTAACAACTTTATCCGCCAACTTGCCTTCAGACCAAAGTCCTCCTGTGGTATCAAAAAAGGAAGCCAATTGTGAAGGTAAATTACCATAGCGTGTTGGTGCACTAAAAACTATGGCATCAGCCCATTCCAAATCATCCAAAGAAACTTCCTGCACATCTTTAGCCGCTTCTAGATGCTTCGCCCAATCTTCATTTTGCTGAATGGCTTCTTTTGGAGCCAGCTCTTTAACTTTCCTAAACCGAATCTCGCTAAGGCCTAAATTCTTTGCGGCTTCTTCTGCCCACTTTGCCAGTTGATGGTTGGTTCCTGTTGAACTGTAATAAATGATTGATAATTTTACGCTTTTCATAATCTTTTGATTTTAGTTTTAAAAATTTTGTTGTGGTTCAATGATTTGTTGAGAATTACAATTGATCAGCACTTGAAGTAATAACCAGAAAATACCCCAATAGTGTGCCAAAGTTGATACCTTATAAAAATCTGACTATATATAGTATAAGTAATCCTTCAAAATATGTTTTGATAATTAAGAAAAATAATTCGGAATGGGATTGGATAAGGCTGTAACTGAACTTTCGCCTATACAACAACGCAAAGCTGATGAGAGCAAAACAGCTTAAAAAACAAAAAGGAGCTATTTACGATACAAATGAGATGGACGATATAATTTCAATTGATCTCTTCGGCCTGAGAGTTGACGAACCCATGGTGACACTCACAGATTTGATAGTGAGTTTTCTATGCTTCCTGTTCTTTTATAAAATGCAGCAATCATCATTGAAAGGCCTGGTTTTCACCTACTTCAAATACTATTTTTTGATAATGGGCCTGGCAACTACTTTTGGAGGTTTAATAGGCCATGCCTTTTACTACGAATTTAGTAAAAGCTGGAAGTTGATAGGATGGATAGTAAGTATGATAGCTATAATGCTAATAGAAAGAGCGGCTATTGAACACACTGATATCATTTTAAAAAAGAGGTATGTAAGGATTTTGAGAATAGTCAACATTGTAGAATTTAGTGTTTTTTTCCTTCTTACGCTTTATACTTTAGATTTCTTTTATGTTCAATTACATTCAGGCTATGGTTTAATGTTTGTGGTATTAACCATCGAGTTCTTACTCTTCATAAAAGTCAAAAATGAAGCAAGTAAATATATCATGGCTGGGATAGGTTTTGCTGCTTTATCAGCACTAACCTTCTCTATACAATTCTCTCTGCATGCATGGATGAATTATCTGGCAATTAGCCACCTTTGGATGGGTGTAGCTACTATTTTTATATATTTAGGAGTAAAAAAAATAGAGGTTTCCAAGCTAAAGAAGAAGCAAGTGTATCACTAATGTAATTTTGCTCCATTTGGAACAATACTATCCTTGGGTAAAGTGGGTAAAACAATGTGGTCATTTTCATCTGCATAGCCTGAAATGAGCACTTCCGACATAAAATTCCCAATCTGCTTTTTCGGGAAATTTATTACACACTGCACTTTAAGGCCAATCAAAGATTCTTTTGTATAATTTATTGTTACCTGAGCACTTGATTTCTTAATGCCAAGCTCGCTGCCTAAATCCACCCAGATTTTATAGGCAGGTTTTCTGGCCTCAGGGAAAGATTCTACTTTGATAATTGTCCCTGCTCTCACATCAATTTTGGCAAATTCCGCCCACGAAATTAAAGTCATTCCATTCTTTATTTGGGATTAAAAACTATTTGCAAAATTACATGTTATAAAAAACTGAAAGTGCAAACTATGTATTATTAATTTTATTTTTTGTATATTTGATATTGACCTAAAGCCAACAGGATGATAGCTACTAAAATCACCACAATTTACAGGTATTCGGGAATATTTTTCTTATTGTGCCTTTTTTCTTTAAGCTCAGCAAAGGCTTCAGCATCTGAAATAGTTTTACATGAGTCATGTAAAATTGATCCAGATAAAATTACAGTTGCAAAAGAACCTGAAAAGAAAACTGAAAAAACTGATTCTTTATCACAACATAAAACAGAAGTGAAGTACAAAACTGATTCAACGCAGGAGAAGTCGGTAAATCCAAGTTCTATGTCTTCCATGTCGTACAACATCCTTTTCCAGGTAATTTATAGATTCAGTTTTTCTGAAATATTTGATTCGCCTTCAAAATCTGAAATTATAACTGATTAAAAATTTTTGAAATTATATTTGAATGCAAAAAAGCCTCGAAGTTCGAGGCTTTTTTATTGGTTGAGAAAGTGTGTTATTATTCAATTACTACATCAAATGTAGCAGCAATGTCCGTTTCCCCACCAGCATTAGTAATATCGCCATCAACTACATCTTCAGCATCTTTAATGGGTTCGTGTCTTAAAGTAACTGTTAAAGTGCCTGTGCTTGCCTCGCCAGTTGTAAAGATAGAACTCACTCCAATAGGGTTTCCATCACCATCCACATCATCATAAGCAAAATCAAGATTTAATCCATTGCTAAACTGAAAGAAAAACTGGTGCTCTTCGTCTTCCTGTAATATTTCTTCAGTAATATTTTCATTTTCTTCTTCATTTAATACTTCAATCTCCACTGAATATGAAGTGTTGGCAGTTAAAGTACCATTGGTATAAACCGGTGCAATAGGACCGTCTCCATCCTCATCGTAAACTTTAAAAACTTCATCTGCGGCACCTGCGGTACTGAAAGTCAAGGTCATCGTGGTGATTAACTCCTCTTCATTTTCTGCCTCAGGCTCTTCGGTATCGCACTGTGAAAAAAATACGACTGCAACTAATAAAAATAAATTTCTCACTAAATTTTTCATACTTTTCATCATTTTGGGTTTTATTTATTTGTGACTGTTTTAATTGTTGTCTTTATTTAAAATATATAATTGATCCGTACTTCAATATTTCTACCGGTTTCTCCGGCATAAAACCTTAATCTGTTCAGGTAATCCGTATAGTCAGTATTTAGCACATTGTAAATACTGAGACCAATATTTAATTGTGCATTTTTAAGTTGCTTTTCAGTATCAATCGAAAAGTTTGTGACAAAATACGCATCCGGCACTGGCACAATGGCTTGCTCGTAAGCCTCTGTTTCTGTAACAGGCGCTCTCGTCTGTTCAAAAACCTGTAAGCCCGAGAGGTTCAATTCTATTTCTTTAAAATTAAGTTTATTACTTAGTCTCCAGGTTAGGGTATTCTCCCATCGGTCAGCCGGCATAAAAATTAAAGGCAAATCATTTGTCTCATCATAACCTCTGATAACTGAGGCTTTGCTATTAATAGAAAAGTGATGAAATAGCTCATAACTTCCAATCGCATCGAAACCGTAGATAGTTGCCTGGGTCTGTTTATATTGATAGACAGGAAAGGCACCGCGTATGGTTAATCTTGGTTCTCCAGGTTCCAAATATATATAGTTATTGATCCGACTCACATAAGCATCAACATTCACTTTTAATCTATCGCTCGATTTAAAATGCAGGCTGTTTAAAAATTTTGCAGAATTTTCCGCTCTTAGACCTGCGTCTCCCTCCTCAATAGCCGCCACACTATGATGCAGCCCCTGGCTATATAATTCATTGATATTAGGTGCTCTTTCACTCACACTAATATTGCCTTTGTAATTAAAGCTTGGGGTGATCTGGTACCCTCCTCCAATTATAGCTGAAAACATAGTGTATTGATGTGTTGGATTCTCGAGGTTATCGTTTTCATCAAACCTGAGCACATCCAGGAAAAATCTGTCAAGCCTTAATCCTGCCTCTAAATTCCACTTATCTTCTATCCACGACTCCGATACAAAAGCACCTGCCTGAAAACTTTGGTAATTTGGTATTAATGGTCTCGTGCCTGTTCCCGGAACATTCTGATTATTCTGATATTCATAATCTATCCCAATGCTTCCTCTTAAACTGCTCCAAACTGGATCATGTAAAAAATGTGCTTTTATGATATGGCTATTTAGTTTTAAATCTACCGATGCCTTATCTCCTCTATTGCCTCGTCTAATATCAAATTCCTGTCTGCTATTTTGTTGAAAAGCGTAGATGAGATCCAAAGCACCCCTTTTCTGCCAATCGTAATGCAGTTTTGCTTTAAATAATTGGTGAACCACCTGTTGTTTAGGATTATCAATATTATAGGAAAAGGGTTCAGTAAAATATGGGGGTCTCCTATTCAAAGCTTCAAAAAAGTTATCCACATTGCCAATATGGGCACCTCTTAAAATTCCAATTTCTGATTGAAATCTGCTATAGAATACATCTGCCTGAAGGTTATGATTAATGTAGTTTGCCGCTGTTGAGAAATTAAGTTCTTCACTGCCTGTATTGGTTAAGTTGTAATTGGCGGCTTGCTGATCGCCTGATTTTTTGGCAGAACTCTGGACTCTCCAGTTAAAGGATTCATCAACATCGTTGGTCAAAACTGAACCGGAAAACATAGCAGATCCTATTAGCCCTCTCCCGTTTGTAAAGCCCACCAAATCTATACTCCCGTGTAGGCTTGAATCCGGCTGTAATGGTTCAGGGTCGAGCAATAAAGCTCCGCCAATTGCTCTTGGGCCGTACTTTACAGCTGAAGCTCCTTTCACTACAGTAATGCGTGATGCCACAAAAGGATCTATCTCTGGTGCATGATCAACTCCCCACTGCTGCCCCATTTGTGCGACTTCATTATTTACAACTTGTATTCGGCTCCCGTATAATCCATGAATCATAGGTTTATTGATTCCCGGACCGGTTTTAATATTATAAACGCCAGGCAAAGTACTTACTGATTCAGATAAGGATTTTCCCTTTAATTTCCTGAGGTCACGTACATTCAGCACACTTTCAATGTTGGACTGCAGTACCTCTTCTCTTTTATGGGAATGGACAGTGACTGCAGATAATTGTATGTTTTTTGGTTTTACATAAACTTCCTGACTGATATTTTGCTCTGAAATTTTTACGCTAACTTCCTTTTTTTCGTAGTCTACCTGACTAATTTCTACACTAAAAGT
This sequence comes from uncultured Cytophagales bacterium, assembly GCA_963803685.1. Lineage (GTDB taxonomy): Bacteria > Bacteroidota > Bacteroidia > Cytophagales > Cyclobacteriaceae > Marivirga. Next base: position 1,596,277 of record CAWDNW010000001.1, on the reverse strand, counting down.
ACCATTACAAGGTATTTTCATTGAGAAATAGCCACTTTCGTCAGTTTGAGTACCTGTTTCTAAATCTGGAAGATAAATAGTAGAAAATGCTACAGGCAAATGTTTTCCCTCTGTAAGTACCTGTCCTGAGAATTCTACAGTACAGTTTTCCTGTCCCTGGACGATATAGGACTGCAAAACCATCACAAGGTTTATTAAAAATAATTTATTTATATTTGTCATACGCAATTGTATTGCAAATATAACAATTAAGATTTAGAACAATTCACTTTTAGCGCCAGGAATTTTCCGCTTGTGTAATTCAATAGCTTACTTATTGTTTCTTGATTTAATTATATTGATATTTTCTAGAATTGCTGCAATATTAGTTTGAATTGTCATAAACTATTACTAACTCAACAACATGAAAAAATTTCTCTTCTTAATTATTCTTTTGCCGTTTTACGCCACAGCGCAAGAGGATTACAACCAAAGGTTTGAACAATTAGGCACTATGTTACCTACACCGAACAGCTATAGAACTGCTTCAGGTGCACCAGGAGAGGCTTATTGGCAACAAAAAGCAGATTATGTTATTAAGGTAAAGCTAGATGAAGCAAATAACAAAGTTACTGGTTCAGAAACCGTTACTTATTATAATCAATCTCCACATCCTTTGGAGTACTTATGGCTGCAGCTGGATCAAAATATGAGGGCAAAGGGTTCTGATTCCGAACTAACAAGCACCAGCACCTTTTTTAACGACACTATTCCTGCTAAATATTTGGAGCAATACATCGCCAATGGGGGTAGCTCTTACGATTTTGACGGAGGTTTTAATATTGAGTATGTTAAGGATGGATCAGGCAAGCCTATGAGCTATTTAATTCAAAAGACAATGATGAAAATTCGTCTTTCAAAGGCATTACAGCCGGGAGAAAATCTGGAGTTTTCCATCGCCTGGTCCTACATAGTTAACGACAGAATGAAAGGTGGCGGTCGGTCTGGTTACGAGTATTTTGAAGAAGATGGAAATGCGCTATACACCATTGCACAATTCTATCCAAGAATGGCTGTGTACAATGATGTGGAAGGATGGCAAAACAAACAATTTTTGGGTTCTGGAGAGTTTGCACTTACGTTTGGCGATTACGATGTGGAAATTACTGTGCCGGATGATCATATAGTCGCAGCCACAGGAATGGTGCAAAACGCTAAAGACGTCCTGACCAAAGCGCAGTTCAATCGCTATGAAAAGGCTTTAAAAACTCAGGAGCAAGTTTTTATAGTCACTCAGGAAGAAGCTGTTGAAAATGAAAAGAAGAAATCAACTCAGTACGAAACCTGGAAATTTACTGCTAAAAATGTAAGAGATTTTGGCTTTGCTTCTTCAAGGAAATTTATATGGGACGGAATGATGGTGCAATTAGAAGAAAGCAAGCCTTTTGCGCAATCTTTTTATCCTAAAGAAGGTAATCCTTTGTGGGAAAAAGAGTCGACCAAAGCAGTTAAGAATACGTTGATCTTATATTCCGATAGAACATTTGATTACCCCTATCCGCAAGCTACTTCAGTTCACGCAGCATCCATAGGTATGGAATATCCAATGATTTGCTTCAATTTTGGTCGTCCAAATCCGGACGGAACCTACTCTGTAAGAACACAACTAGGTATGACTTATGTGATTGTTCATGAAGTAGGCCACAATTATTTTCCTATGATTGTGAATTCTGATGAGCGCCAGTGGGCCTGGATGGACGAGGGATTGAACTCATTTCTGGAATCTAATGTGATGTGGGAATATTATCCTGACTTACCTTACAACAGCAATTCGCCACAAGCAATCACTGGCTACATGAAGAGCAGCAAAGATAAACAGAGAGCTATTATGACAAACCCTGAACAAGTACTACGTTTAGGGCCTAACGCCTATACAAAACCGGCTGCAGCTTTAAACATCCTGAGAAATACCATTTTAGGCCCTGAGCTTTTCGATGAAGCATTTAAAGCATATGCCCAACGATGGAAATTCAAGCACCCTACTCCTGCTGATTTCTTCAGAACAATGGAAGATGCTTCAGCCGTGGATTTGGATTGGTTCTGGAGAGGGTGGTTTTACTCAACTGACCATGTAGACATTGCAATAGAGGAAGTAAAATACTTCAGAATTGCGAATGAGGAAGAAAATAAAGACAAAAGAACAAAAGCGCCAAAAGGTAACCTCGGTAAAACTGAAGAAGAAAAGTCTAAAAATACTGACTTCAGCGATGGGCCTGAGTATATAACGGTAGATAAAACACCTGACTTTTGGTATGGGGAATACAGATCGAAATTAAATGACGAAGAAATTAAGGCCCGATACGAAGATAAACACTTTTATGAAGTAAGTTTTACCAATGAAGGAGGTTTAGTGATGCCACTTATTGTAAAATTTGAGTACAAAGACGGCACTTCTGAGACTAAGCAAATTCCAGCTGAAATTTGGAGAAAAAATGAGAAGAAAACTCAGAAAGTGTTTATCTTGGATAAAGAGGTGGAGAAAGTCTCATTTGATCCCCAGGAGGAATTGGCAGATACAGAATTGCATAACAATATATTTCCTAAAGCAGATGAGTCTACCAAATTAGACGAGTTCAAGAAAAAAGGAGAATAAATACGTTTAGCTATATTATCAAAAGCAGTACAAATTCAATGTACTGCTTTTTTTATGCCCAAAATTTACAAATTTCACTAATTATTGAATTAATTAATCAAGCAGAAGGTTTCATCAGAATCTCTATAAAATGCATTAAATTGCACCCAACTTGAAAGACCTTTTACTCATAACGCCCCCTTTTACGCAATTAAACACACCTTACCCTGCTACGGCATATTTAAAAGGCTTTCTGAACACTAAAAATATCAGTGCATTTCAGATGGACTTAGGCATTGAAGTGATATTAAAGCTTTTTTCTAGATCGGGGCTTGAAAATATTTTTGATGAAGCTGCCGAGAGTGAAGCACATTTTTCGGAAAATGCCCAACGGATTTATTCCCTGAGACTTGAATACCTTAAAACCATTGATGCAGTAATAACCTTTCTACAAGGCAAAGATCTCACTTTTGCAAGGCAAATTTCTGCAGAAGATTTTCTTCCCCAAGCTTCTCGTTTCAGTGAACTGGAAGAGTTAGACTGGGCATTTGGAACGATGGGCATGCAGGATAAGGCCAAGCATTTGGCTACTCTTTATCTTGAAGATATTTCCGACTTTATCATAGAAACCATCGATCCACATTTTGGCTTTAGTCGCTATGCTGAAAAATTAGGGATGAGCGCTAATAGCTTCGATGAGCTATATGAAGAACTACAGCAAGAATTAACTTATGTTGATGTGATCACCCTTCAACTTCTGGAAGAGAAAATCCAGGAGATACAGCCTAAACTTGTTTGCTTCTCGGTTCCTTTTCCTGGCAATCTATATAGTGCATTTCGGTGCGCTCAATTCATCAAAAAGCGATACCCGAGTACAAAAATAGCTATGGGAGGAGGTTTTCCGAATACAGAACTCCGCACACTTACCGATAAACGAGTAATGGAGTTTTTTGACTATATCACTTTGGATGATGGCGAATTACCCATTGAGTTATTGGTCTCAAATCTTTTAAGCCAAGAAGATGACAATCCTGATCTCGGCTTTTTCAAAAGAACTTTTTTTCTGGAAAATGATGAATTGGTTTACAAAAACAATTCACTACGAAAGGACTATAAACAGGCAGAAGTCGGAACTCCTGATTATTCAGATCTAGTTCTAAGTAAATATATCTCAGTTATAGAGGTAACCAATCCAATGCACAGCCTATGGAGTGATGGCAGGTGGAATAAACTTACTATGGCTCATGGGTGCTATTGGGGAAAATGCACCTTTTGCGATATTTCTCTTGATTATATTAAAATATACGAACCTGTTGCTGCAAAATTACTGGTAGACAGAATGGAGCAGTTGATGGCTCAAACTGGTGAAAATGGATTTCACTTTGTGGATGAAGCAGCTCCGCCAGCTTTAATGAGAGCTCTGGCTGTTGAAATTCTTAAGCGGGATATCACTGTTACCTGGTGGACTAATATCCGATTTGAAAAAAGCTTTACCCCTGATCTGTGCAAACTCTTGAAGGCCTCTGGTTGTATTGCCATTTCGGGTGGACTTGAAGTAGCTTCAGATAGATTACTTCAGCTCATACAAAAAGGAGTTAGCGTAGCACAGGTTGCTCAGGTCACTCGAAATTTGACTGAAGCAGGAATTATGGTGCATGCGTACTTAATGTACGGTTACCCCAGCCAGACCGAACAGGAAACCATAGACAGTTTGGAAATGGTACGGCAGATGTTTGAATTGGGAATTCTCCAGTCTGCTTTTTGGCATCAGTTTGCACTTACTGCTCATAGCCCAATAGGTTTGCAGCCTGCAGAATATGGCATACTTCCTGACATAAAAGCCACTCCATTTGCTAATAACGATGTTCAGTTTGAAGACAGTACAGGAATTGATCACTCTAAATTTAGTTTTGGTTTAAAAAAATCAATATATAACTATATGCATGGCCTGGCTTTCGACCATCCACTGCAGGAATGGTTTGATTTTAGAGTGCCACGTACCACTATTCCGCTACAGTACATTGCTGATAGTCTTCAGGATAATCCCGTTGGAAAAAACAATCAAAACACCAAAGTTATATGGCTTGGAAACGCTCCAAGAGTTATTTCCATGCATAAAAAGAAATCCTTGCTGACTTTTCATAGTAAGTCTGCCATTATTGAAATTGAAGTGTATAGTGATTTAGCACAGTGGTGGTTACACCAATTAGAACTACTCTCAAAAAACTTAATCAGCTTACACATAATTCGTGGAAGTTATGAAGAAAAATTCAATGATTTTGATCACTTCTGGCAGTCAGAGGCAGTAGAAGATCTTCGTGAAAACGGTCTATTGGTTCTATAAAAGGAGATAAGGAATAGTTGCTTTATAGGCCCAATCAACACAAGTTTGGCAAAATTTAAGTCGAAAAGCGTGAACTACACATTTCTCTCCTCTTTTCAAAATAATAGTTTTTCATACTGATATCAGTTCCCCTACTTTTCGTTTAACCCAATTAATCATGGGAGTAATTGCATAAATTAACCGACAGATCATAACTATTCATCAAGCTAACTATCTGCCCCCTAGTTATTTATGCGATTAAAACCTACATGCCATTTTTATTAAATAAACAATTTGAAGGCAACTATTCATTTGTGTTTTTTGCAGATAAATATGCTTTTTTTAATACATTATTTGGCACTACTAAGTTTTACAAAAACATTTAGTCCGTAATCTAATTTTTTACATAGTTAGCCATGTTACTATAATGTTACCAAAATTCATCGACCTCATCAATTATCTTACAGAAGAAAATCAGCAACGCTTCAAATGCATAATTTTGTAAAAAATATAATTTAAATGCGTAAATTTTTAATGATCACGGTGTTAAGTATCAGTTTATTAAACACCGTACAATCTGCAAGTACACCAGAACAGGTCAAAACTCTGCTTGTATTTAACTTCATAAAATTCATGGAGTGGGAAGACAAAAGCACTACGCTTAACATTGCTTTCATAGGTAAAGATGAGACTTTATACAAAGCTTTTCAGGAAATGGTGGAACAGCGAACAATTGGAGGGAAAAAATTAACACTTCAAAAAGTCACTAATGTTAGCGAAGCTGCCAAATTTCATGTAGTTTATTTAGCTGAATCCAATAGCAGTGAACTACAGCAAATTCCCAGTACCCTTAACACAGTTGTTATTACTGAAAAAGAGGGTTCGGCTAAGCACGGAAGCTTCATTAATCTCATTACCATTGAAGGAAAACTAAGGTTTGAAATTAATAAATCAAAATTTGAGGCTTCGAAAGTAAAAATTTCGAACCAGCTAATATCTCTGGCAATCTTAGTTTAACAATAATTACAACTCGAATATATCTATGAAATGAGTAAGGTTGAAAATCCCCTACCAAGATTACCTTCCTACCTATTTTGGGGAGTATCAACGAAAAAATTATCTAATAGAGGACTCCATTCGAGGCATCTGACAAATACAAAAAGCAAAATTATATAAACAAATGAAAAAAAGAATACTAGTACCCGTTTTGTTATTTCTGGCTATAGCTCAATTAAGTCTAGCGCAAGATAATAATTATGATGAATTAATGAATATGTCCCTTGAAGAGTTAATGCAAGTGGAAGTTTATTCCGTTTCTAAGAAAAAAGAGTCTTTGTTTGAGGCTCCTTTATCCAGTTCGGTTGTTACCCGTGAACAAATTACCAATGCCGGTATCACCAGCATTCCCGAAGCACTACGTTTGATGCCTGGCTTAATAGTTCGCGAAACTACTAATGGTAACTACGATGTACATATCAGGGGATTTGATAATTTGGTAAGATATAGTGATGCCAATTTATCAGGCAACCAAATTACGTTAGTGATGGTAGATGGAAGACCTGTTTTCAATAACAATACTGGTGGTATTTTTTGGGAATCTATCCCTGTTGATATCATTGATGTAGAAAGAATAGAAGTAGTAAAAGGTCCTTCAGCCCCTCTATACGGTCCTAATGCAGTATCAGGTGTAATTAATATTATAACTACCAACCCAAATAAAGAAGGATTATCTGTTGCTGCGATTACAAATACAAGCACCGCAAATTTTGAAGAGTTAGCTACCACAACAGCGGGGCTTAAATTGGCCTTTAAATTCAATGAGAAATTAGATGTTGCGGTATCAGCTAACTTACAAAACAGAAACAGGTTGGATGACGAATACTTTTCTTTTTTATCCGATAACTATGTGCAAATAGATGATTTAAGAGGCACCAGTGCTTTGGATGAAGGAGAAACTTTAACTGATGAGGAAAAATCATATGCCTTTGGTAAATCCAAACAATCAATCGAGAAGTATGGTATAAATGCATTTGTAAATTATAACATTCAGGAGAATATATCTGTAAACTTTCAAACAGGTTACCAGGATGCAAACACCCAGCGCATCTACAGTGAAAATACTTACACACCTAACTCAGTAGTTAAATTACAGTCTGCCTATGCTAACGCCGAATTAAAATTGAAAAATTTAAAAGGTCGTTTATCTTATATCAACGGAAATGATGACCTAAATTCTATGCCATTTATATTACCGGAGGGTGACTCTGTAATGTCTGCCTATACCTATGAAAATATAGATACTTATTTAGAATATGATTGGCAGATAAACGATAAAATTAGTTTAAGACCGGGGATCTTCTACTTACGATCTACCTACTCTGATGAAATTCTAAATAGCAAGCCCACTCAAATAGGTGTATTGGCCGGTGAAAGTACAATTAGAACTTATGCAACATCATTAAGAGGAGACTATCAAATAACCAATGACCTGAAAGCAACTTTAGCAGGTAGAATGGATTATTTTACGGGTATTGAAGACTTTTATTTTTCTTACCAGGGAGCTTTAAGCTATAACTTAAACAGCAAGAACTTTTTGAGAGCTGTAGTTTCAAAATCTAACAGCGGAGCATTTATGGCTCAAACCTTTCTAAATGCGCAGGTAGATTATACAGTTTCACCATTCCCTGGCATTGAGTTAGATGGTACCATTCGAGCATTGGGAAATCAGCATTTAGCTTTATTCCAAATGCAATTATTTGAAATTGGGTATAGGAGTAAACTATTACCTAACCTGGAGTTAGATGTAGAAATTTTTCACAACACCTCATTTAATTCCAATCAGGCAGTAAATCAGGTAGTTCCGCAAGGATATGTTGAAGAAATTTCTTCCGTAACCCAGTTTGAGAATTTAGAAATTCAGGCAAAGCAATTTGGATCAACTCTTGCTTTTAATTATTTACCTTCTAATTCCCTTCAAGTAAGGCCTTATATAACCTTACAGAATACCAAAACTACGGGATTTCCAGTAGCACTTAATACTGTAGAACAAAATGAGGAGCAAAACATAAAAGTTACGGAAGAGGTTGAAAACCCTCAAACACCTTCTGCATTTGGAGGTTTGAATGTTAACTACATGCCAACTTCCAAATGGAATATTAATTTAAACTCATATTATATGAGTGCCCACACTCAATTTAATTTCTATGATCAAGATAATATAGGAACTACAGCAGGTGATATCAAAAGTAATTTTATTGCCAACCTTGCTATACATTATAAAATTACTGACTACCTAAAAGCTAATTTGAGTGGCAGGAATATTTTCAATAATACTGCCAGAGAATATTATGCTTCAGATAGAAAAAGCTTTGTATTAATGGGTGGATTTGTTTTTGACTTATAAATTTAAGACTCCTACTAAAATAAAAAGGGCTTGATTTGATTCAAGCCCTTTTTTTATTGTTAATAGACGATAACATTAATTTCTATTTTTGCTCTGTAGGCATAACAGTGATTTCATTCACATTTACTCTATCTGCTTGCTCAATAGCATATATAATAGATTTCGCAATATCTTCAGATTGCAGCATAGTCATCTCTTTCATTTTTTCGAAGCCTTTCATTACCTCTTCATCAGTGATGGTGTTAGGTAGTTCAGTTTCTACTGCTCCCGGCTCTATTGAGGTAACTTTAATGTTATCGCTTGGTGATAACTCCATACGCATTCCTTCTGATAAGGCGCGAACTGCAAATTTGGTGGCGCTATACACAGCAGAGCCCGGCATTACACGTCTTCCTGCAATTGAAGAAATATTAATGATATGACCACTTTTCTGCTCCCGCATAATTGGCAAAGTATAGCCAATAGTATTCAAAACACCTTTTATGTTCACATCTACCATTTTCTCCCATTCATCAGTCTTCAGATTTTTCATGAAAGATAACGGCATTATTCCGGCATTGTTAATGAGAACATCTACGGAACCAAATTTTTCTTTCGTCTGCTTTATCAGGTTCTCTACTGCCTTTTTATCCGTTACATCTGTAGTCACAACAAATGCTGAACCTCCGTCTTTTTCTATCTTTTCCTTTAATGCATTCAGTTTCTCTTCCCTTCTTGCTGCGATAGCTACCTTAGCTCCTGCCTTCGCCAACATAAGCGCTGTGGCTTCACCTATTCCGCTTGATGCACCTGTTACTATTGCTACTTTATCTTTTATATCCATAATTCTATTTTAGATTTTGTATACCTAAAGCAACGAGCAGGTGTACATCAAGTTTACCATAAGCACATAAGTTTCAATCATTGTCCAGGATCAACCTGGGCAAACTGAAAATAAAGGAATCTGGATACTTGTAATTTTGCTAATAAAAAAACAGTAACCATACTAAAAACAATAATGGCAATAGGAATGGAATGGAGTATCGAATAATATAACCAAAAAAAGATGGCATTTTGATACCTACTTGTTCAGCAATTGATTTTACCATAAAATTGGGCCCGTTACCGATGTACGTCATGGCTCCAAAAAATACAGCAGCAATTGAGATGGCTTTTAAATCTAATACGGAATCATAGTATATTCCTCCATTGGCAAAATCAAGCACATCCCCCAAAACAGATATACTTGCTCCTTGCGATGCCATTGCAGCAGCTAAAAAATTCAAATATGTGGGTGCGTTATCCAAAAAACCTGAAAGTGCTCCCGTTCCCCAGTAAAGCGTATTATGCGTAATAAGTGATGCACCGGCTTCCGACTTAGCAAAATCCCCCACCAAATCCAGCGCTGGCATCATAGTCCCAAAAATACCGATAAAAATAAACGCTACTTCTCTGATTGGTTCAAAACTGAATTCATTCAATTCATGAATTCCGGTTTTAGCAAATTTGTAGGACAAATAAGCCACGCTTAACATAATTACTTCCCTAATGTAGGAAAACTCCTGCCCATCATAAGTGATGCCCGGCACCCAGTCAAAAATATTAGGATCAATGAAAACAGATGCGATGATAACCGCCAACCAGAAAAAATTCCGTTTACCTGTTATGGTTATCTTATTATCAAACACTGTATGATCAGTTTCATCCGGTTGCGCCTTATTTCTTTTATCTAAAAAGTAAAATATAACTGATAAAATGCTTAGCGCAAAAAGCCAGGCACCCCAGTTATGTTCTAAGGTCCAAAAAAATGGAACCCCTTTTAAAAAGCCCAGGAATAGGGGTGGATCACCTATTGGGGTAAGGGATCCCCCAACATTACTAACCATAAATATGAAAAATATAATATGATAAGCTTTAATTCTATTTTTATTGAGCCTGATGAAGGGACGAATCAACAACATTGAAGCACCAGTAGTACCTATAAAATTAGATATCACTGCCCCAATCAATAGAATGGTAATATTTACCAAAGGAGTTGACTTTTTATTTACGCTTATCACAATACCACCTGAAGCAATAAATAAGGATGCCAAAAGAGCAATGAATTGTATATATTCGAAAGCTGCATGCACAGGACTATGCATATTATGGAGCACAAATAAATAATAACTAACCACCAGTACTGCTAAAATCACAGCTATTTTTGGATAATTTTTATGCCAAAAGTGCTCATAAAATAAGGGCCCTGATGCAATCATTAATAAAAGCAATACAAAAGGAATAACCGTCCAGCCTGGGGCAGAAGAGTGATGTTCATCCTCCTCTTCAACGTCAGCATGTGCTGGTTGAAGTTCAGAGTTATCGTTTGCACTATTGTTTATATTTTCTGTCTTCTCTTTTTCACCACTTACAGCTAATGGTGAAGTCGATAATGAAATAAGCAGGAAAAAAGAAATGATACTAGCTATAAATAATAGTTGATTTCTCATGAAGTTGTTTCAATATTAATCGGAGTCCAATTTAAAGATTTCATTGAAATCTATTGAACGAAAATGAATATAAATTAAATTAATTGGCTTAAAGCTATTTCAAATGATGTTTTTGAGATGTTTACCTTAGAAATATTTGCTTCGTAGGTTTTACGCAATGCTTTTTCAATAGTTCTGGAAGTATCTTCAAAAATGGCTTCATCGGTAATCTCAGCACCGCTCGTCATTAAGTAGGCGAAGACTCTTGCCATACCGCAATTGGCAATAAAATCCGGAATTACAGCCACCTGGTTATCAGCAAAATCAGCAATCGGGCCAAAAAATATTCCTGGATCAGCAAAAGGCACATTAGCACCAGCTGAGATAACTTCTAAATTGGAGGATAGCATTGTTTCTACATGTTCCCTTGTAATTAAACGTGAGGCTGCAGCTGGAATAAATATTTCAGCTTCCAGGGGCCATATTTTCTCATTTACTTCATCAAAAGGAATGATGTCATCCGACACTAACTCTGTTCCTCTTCTATTAAGAAACAGTTGCGTAATTTCTTCAAAACTAAAGCCCTCTTCTTTGATGAGTCCTCCATTTCTATCAATAATACCTACAATTGAAACACCTTCTTTTGCTAAATAATAAGCTGCAGCAGCACCTACATTGCCCCAACCCTGAATAATCGCTCTCTTTTTAGATAATTTACCGCCCCATATATTATAATAATGCTCTACTGATTTGGCTACACCGAATCCCGTAATCATATCGGCAATTGTATATTTTCTTCTGACGTCAGGTGTATAATTTAAAGCCTCAATCACTTTAATTACCCCTTGCCTTAATTGACCTAATTTCTTTATTTTCTCCGGTTCTGTAGCGCTAAAATGGCCATTTACTACCCCTTCCTGTGGGTGCCATAAGCCATATTTCTCTGTAATGGGAATTACCTCGTGGATCTCATCTACATTTAAATCACCACCAGTGCCATAATAGCTTTTGAGCAATGGTATTACTGCTTTGTACCATCTTTCCAACACTCCCTTTTTACGTGGATCATTAGGGTCAAAATTAATTCCCGATTTGGCTCCTCCAATTGCAGGCCCCGAAACGGTGAATTTTACTTCCATGGTTTTGGCCAAAGACTCCACTTCGTGTTTGTCGAGTCCTTTACGCATTCTGGTGCCTCCACCAGCTGCGCCTCCTCTTAAAGAATTAATTACTACCCAACCTTCCGCTTCCGTTTCAGAATCATTCCATTCAAAAACTACTTCGGGCTTTTTATTCTCAAATTTCGTTAAAAGTTCTTTCATTCCTGTTACTTAATACAATGGGGGTAAAAAAAGATACTGCTTTCTTTAGAGGGGCAAAACTACAAAAATTAAAATTGTGAAAAAGGGAATATCTTAACTACATGGTTCTGATTATTGGTAGGGATTATTTTGCCTATAAGCGGTAAATTGTTATTATTTGACTGCATGACCAGCTTAGCATTAGTCTCAATCCACTTTTCTCTTTAACTTTATAAAATTATAGAAAAAAGCTAGTACTAGTATGAATGCAGCAATTGATATAGGAAATACCAAAGTGAAGCTAGGTTTTTTTGAAGGAGAAAAATTAGTCTCATTCGAAAATTTTCAATATTTGGAAGAGCTTTCTTCTGTTCTTAAAAAGGAAGAAATTGATCGGGTTATCATTTCAACTGTTAAAGAAATACCTGAAGAGGTCATAAAAAAATTACAATTAAATAACATACCTCTTTTTCTGGATATCAAGACTCCCGTTCCATTTGAAAATCTATACCAATCGGATACCCTTGGTTTAGACAGAATTGCGGTTACTGCTGCTGCCAGTGTATTATATCCGCGCCAAAACACCCTGGCAATAGACCTAGGTACCTGCATTACTTACGACTTTTTGGAACAGGGAAAAAGTTACCTGGGTGGTGCCATTTCGCCAGGCATTCATATGCGTTATAAAAGTTTACATAATTTTACAGCCCGTTTGCCGTTAATCAACACGATACAACCAGTAGACTATATAGGCACAACCACCGAGCAGTCTATTCAAAGCGGTGTTATCCATGGAATTAGCGGAGAAATGGAAGCTTTTATTAATTTTTATAGGGAAAAATACAATCCATTGAATGTAATTATTACAGGAGGGGACACAAAATACTTTGAAAGTAAAATAAAAGCTACCATCTTTGCAATCCCGGAATTAGTTTTAGTGGGTTTAAATGCGATATTACGACATAATGCATCAATTTAAAACAGGCTTTATAGCCGTTGTACTTTCAATAACTTTTTTATCACAAGCATTCTCTCAAGGTACGGTATCACCATACTCTGCATATGGTGTAGGTTTAATCACCCCAAAAGGGTATGCTTCTAACAACGGAATGGGCCATGCCGGCGTAGCTTACAGTAGTCCATGGTTCATACCCGTACTAAATCCAGCTTTATTGGGGAGTCAAACATTTTCATCATTCGAAGCTGGCTTATCTATATCTCAAACAGCTGTTAATGACGAAATTACTCGCTACAACCAGGTAGATGGTGGTTTAAGGTATCTGTCTTTAGCAATTCCTATAGTGCCAGGGAAATATGGAATATCCTTTTCTTTAAATCCTTATGCGAGCAAAAACTATAATTTGGTGCAAACACCTGATGCCAGTCAAAACCTTCGACCTGGAACCAGAAGATTTGAGGGAGCAGGTACAATATCCAGGTTTAGTATTGCTAATGGAGTCAATATCACCAAAAATATTGGCTTAGGTTTAGAAGTGAATTATAATTTTGGCACCCAATCACGAAGTACCATATTTGAAAATATTATACAGGGAGAAGATACAATTCGAACTCCTTACAGAGTAAGCGGAGAAACAGAAGATAGTTATTCAGATTTTAATTTTGTTTTAGGTGGTAGATATCAACGAAAAGTAGGTAAAAACTACATTGGAGTAGGGTTAACATATGATTTACCTGCTAATCTCAATACTACTCGTAATACCTTTTTGGAATATACCACACCAGCCGGAAATCCAATCAATCAGCAAGCTGGTTTAACTGATACTACCAACTTTAGTGTCTTCAATCAGGAGGGAAAAACATCTATTCCTGCTAGAATTACTGCAGGTTTATCTTTTTGGAAACAAGCAAAATGGGCAGTATCAGCTGATTTTAGTTACCAGGATTGGAGTAATTTTAGCATTTTTGGGCAAAATGATGCGAATCTTAAAGAAGAGACCAGTATAAAAGTGGGAGGTGAATTTACTCCTGATGTGCAATCCGGCGACTATATTAAAAGAATGACCTACAGGGCTGGCGTTCATATAAATAATGGGCCAATAGTGATTAATAATACCGACATAAATTCTTTTGGCATTACTTTTGGTACTACACTACCTATAAACAAAGTATCAAATATAAATTTAGCTTTTGAATTAGGGCAGAGGGGAACTTTATTAAATAATCTTGTGAGAGAAGATTATTTTAGCTTTAATTTGAGTTTTACTTATAATGATAGATGGTTTGTAAGAAGACAATTTGATTAAATTTTAAAACGATGAAAAGAATACTATTTACACTAGCAATAGCTTTAGCAGCGCAATTTGCAGCGCAAGCACAGGACGGTTGGAATTGGCCGGAAGATGCAGATAAAAAATCTAAAGCCATAGAAAAAAACGCTTTATACAATGATATGCTCACAGCAGAAAACTATGAAGCCGCTAAAAAACCATTGGATTGGTTGTTAAAGGAAACACCTGATTTAAATCCATCTATTTATATTCAAGGTGTAAAAGTTTATGAAAATCTAGCGCAATCAACCACTGGTGATAGACAGAAAAACTTACAGGATTCCACTGTATTATTATACGATTTACGAATGAAGTATTTTAATGACGTGGAAAATGTGACCAACAGAAAGGCATATGATGCTTATATGATGTGGAAAGATAGAAAGGATAAATATGCTGAATTATACAAAGTTCAGAAAGGCGCTTTTGAGATGTTGGGCAATAAACTTTTTATAAATAATGCCGTGCCCTACATGTTTGCTACAAGGCTACATAAATTATCTGGAGGTGCTATAACTGATTTAGAAGTAATTACCATTTATGATGATGTAAACTCTTTACTAGATCATTATTTGGAGCAAGGTGAAGACCCTGCTAAAGTAGCCAAATACAGGGCTTTTATAGATCAACTGTTCAATAGCACTGTAGACATCAACTGCGAAATCATTGAAAATCAATTATATCCTAAATTTAAGGAAAATAAAAAAATCGGTGATGCAAAAAGGATCATAAAATTCTCCTTGTCGGAAGGTTGCACCAGCTCTGAATCTTTCATCGAGGCGGCTAAATTTGTTGTTCAAACGGAGCCGGATTTTGGAATCATCAGACTACTTGCTATCAGAAGTAAATCAGCTGATGACTTAGATGAGGCTAAAAAATTCTTCGAACAGGCACTCACTTTAACGGAAGATAATGTGAAGCAGGGAGATGTATATCTTGAATTAGCTGATTTGGCTTCTAAAAGAGGTGCCAAATCTGAAGCCAGAAGTTATGCAAACAAGGCTTTAGCAGCAGATCCTTCTAAAAAAGAAGCTTACATTCTGATCGGTGATCTATATTTAAATAGCGGTACTGACTGTAAAGAAGGTAAAGATGTAGTAAAAGACAGAGCAGTTTATATTGCGGCTTATAATATGTATCAAAGAGGTGGAAATGCTGCAAGAATGGCTATGGCAAAAGAGCAATTTCCATCTAAAGAAGACATTTTCAACTATAATTATAATGTAGGGCAAGAAGTACAGGTAAATTGCTGGGTTGGAGAAACAGTAAAGGTTGACACAAGAGATTAAAATATAAAACATCAGTTAAAAGCGGTTTGGGAATTTTCCGAACCGCTTTTTTTGTTCAATGGTATGCAGAAATTATTCACAATTATAATAGCAAGTTTCTTTCTACTGGCCTGTTCAGATGACACCTTCGTCAAAAAAGAATTTATTGCATATGAGGGGCCAATAATGGAAGCCGACAGTGTTACTATTCTGTATTCTGATTCAGCGGTAGTACGTGTACAAATTGAAGCACCTAAGCAACTTGACTATGAGAATGGGGACAGGGAATTTCCTAATACGATATTTATTACCTTTTATGAGCCTGATGGCACCCTTTCATCTACATTAGATGCCAAAACCGCCTATTTTACCAAAGAAACTAACACTTATAAGGCAGAGGGAGATGTTGAAGTAATTGGATACCTGGAGCCACAAAAGATGAATTCTGAAGAGCTGTATTGGGAACCCGACAAAGAAGAAATCTATACTGATAAATTTGTAAGAATCGAGACAGAAGATCAAATCTCAACGGGAACGGGCTTGAAAGCCAAGCAGGACTTCTCTACCTATCGTATATTAAATCCTACCGGGACTATTTATCTGGAAGATCAAAATAATAATGGGCAAGAGAGCAATGGTTCCAACGCGTTGCGCTCAGAAGATTCAGAGGTAGCCTCAGATAGCTCAAAGAAAGTAATCAAGTCAAAACCTGCTAAACGAATAATAGATAAAAATACCGTTCAGCAATAACACATGAAAAAGCCTCAGAATAAAAAAACTGAAAAAGAAGGCACCGGCAAAAAATTTATTTTACTAGCTATTGCTTTTGCCCTTTTTATCATTGGTGTTCATCAATCAATAACGGTAGGCTTCGAATATTCTTATTGGATTTTCATGCTTTCATTAAGTCTCGTATTTTTACATAGATATAAAACACAAAAAGAAGCTGGAAAGCATAAAAATGGTAAATAACAGCTTATTCAAGATAACAAACCCTATCTTAACTCTTTCGTTTTTCACACTTAGAGGTCAATTTACTGAATTTCAATATCTTCATAAAATTGTACACTTTTTTAAAACAGCTCCTCTGTTGTACTATTTCAAACATTTGTGTGCTATGAAAGATGATCAAATTAAAAATAGCTGGAAATCAGTACCTTTGAGAATTGTTTTACTGGTATTTGCCATAGGATTTCTTATTTTTGGAATCTACCAAACAATCATTCATGGATTTAGCTACTCCTATTGGATTTTCCTTTATTCATTAATTTTATTTATAGTTTACGGTTTTGTGAAAAACAGAAAGAAAAGCGATACAGATGGGAACTGAGTACATTTTTTATATAATTGGCTCTCTGTTATTTTCTGCATTTTTCTCAGGAATAGAAATTGCTTTTGTTTCCTCTAATAAGCTCCATATTGAACTGCAAAGTCAACAAGGAGTAATCTCAGGCAAAATTTTGTCTAAGTTTCTCAACAAACCCTCTTCATTTATTGGCACAATGCTAATAGGTAATACCATTTCCCTCGTTGTATATGGTATTTATATGGCAAAATTGGTAGAACCTATACTCATTCAAAATCTGCCACTATTCCTGCAAAATGACATATTCGTTTTACTGGCGCAAACTGTTATTTCTACCATGCTGGTGCTCTTTCTGGCAGAATTTACGCCCAAAAGCGTGTTTTTATTAAATCCTAATGGCTTATTGAGCTTTTTTGCCTTACCGCTTTGGTTAATTTATTATATCACCTACCCTATCGTTTTTTTTATAGTTGGTTTGTCAAAAGTGTTTATCCGATACGTGTTACGGCTTAAATATTCCGAAGACAAGCCTGTTTTTGGTTTAACAGATCTGGACCATTTCGTAAAAGCCACCACACAGGTAGATCATCAGGAAAATAAGGTAGAATTAGATAAAAGGATTTTTAACAACGCATTGGAATTTAAGACGATCAAGATTAGAGAGTGTATGATTCCCAGAACTGAAGTGGTAGCAGTAGAAGTTGAGGATGACATTAGTGAGCTGCGAGAAACTTTTATTGAAAGCGGCCATTCAAAAGTGTTAATTTATAAGGACTCAATAGACGACATCATCGGCTACAGTCATTCATTGGCACTTTTTAAGAAGCCAGGTACTATCCAGGAAATTTTAACACCGATCATTATTGTCCCCGAAACTATGCCAGCCAATGAACTGATGATTCAGTTTATTCAAGAAAGAAAAAGTATGGCCCTGGTAGTTGACGAATTTGGTGGTACTTCAGGTATCGTGAGCCTTGAAGATATTATAGAGGAAATTTTTGGTGAAATACAAGATGAACATGATGATGAAGATCTTGTAGAAGTTCAGATTAGCGAAAATACCTACTCCTTCAGTGCTCGTTTAGAAGTAGACTACTTAAATGATAAATATAATTTAGATATACCTGACGGAGATTACGATACATTGGGAGGGTTTATACTTTCAATTACAGAAAACTTTCCCACTTTACACGAGGTCGTAAAAAAACCTCCCTTCACCATCATTATTGAAAGCATGGAGGAAAATAGAATTGACCTGGCGAAGATAATTATTTCTAATAATAATGATAACTCAAAGTAAGGCAATTACGTTTATTTAACATCCTAAACTTGAAATATATAGAAGCCAGGCAAAGACTAGTCGGACTTTCCTTGACAAAGTGTCTTAACTATACAACATTTCAAAGTAAAAGGGGCAAATCATTTTGATATTACGCATTAAAGCTATTATTTTGCGAATCTTTGAAAAAAAATAACATGGGAGTATTTAATACATTACGAGTAAAAATGGGTTCGGTATTGATTGCCTTAATTGGTTTATCAATCTTAGCCTTTCTATTGACTGACCTTTTAGGTCCCAGCTCAATCCTTTTAGGTGGTGGCCATTCCAATAATGTTGGTGAAATAGCAGGTGAAAAGGTGAGCATGCAAGAGTATAATGCTCAAGTAGAAGAATTTAAATATAATTTTCAGGCTGGAAATGGTAGAACGCCATCAGAAAGTGAGATGAATTCAATACGTCAGCAGGCCTGGGACTATCTAATTATAAAAATTGCTTTCCAGGAGCAGTATGATGAACTAGGTGTAACTGTTACAGAAGAAGAGTTAGTTGACATGGTGCAGGGAAATAATATCAGTCCTATTGTACGTCAAAATTTCACTAATCCTGAAACTGGTGAATTCAATAAAGAACAGGTGGTAAATGTATTGCGAAACATTGGACAAGCTCCAGCACAACAGCAAGCACAATGGTATCAGTTCGAGTCTTCTTTAGTACCTGCAAGGCTAAGAAGCAAATACGATGAGTTAATGGTTTCATCTGCATTTGTAACTGATGCAGAAGCTGAAAGAGCTTATCAGAAAGAAAATGAAACAGTAGATGTGGAATACCTTTATATTCCATTTAGCTCGATTGCCGACTCAACGGCTACTCCTTCAGAGGACCAGTTAAAATCCTATTACAATAAAAACAAGGAGAAATATAAGACTGAAGCTACCAGAAATTTAAGTTATGTAGCATTCGACATATTACCTTCTAAAGAAGATTCTCTTTATTTGAAAGAAGAGATGAAAGCTTTAAAAACTGAATTTGAAAATGCAGAAGAAGATTCTTCCTTTGCTAGAGCTAGTTCAGATAGAAGCAATGCATACCGTACCTTGTCAATTTCTGAATTACCAAAAGTATTGGCTTCAAACACTAATATTCTTAAGGAAGGAGATGTTATAGGGCCCTATATAGAAAATGGTGCTTACATTTTATATAAAACAGCTAAAATTTACGAGGACACCCTTCCTTCCGTAAGAGCTAGTCACATATTAATTAAGCCTGAAAACGATACAGATGAAGCTGATGCTGCCGCTAAAAAAGAAGCGAATGAAGTATTAGATAAAGCAGTTGCAGGTCAGGATTTCGCAGAATTAGCTAAAGACTACAGCAAAGATCCTTCAGCAACCAATGGTGGTGATTTAGGTTGGTTTAAAGAAGGCAGAATGGTAGAAGAATTCAATGATGCCGTTTTTGCAAAAAGTGGTACTGGTGTAATTAACAAATTAATTAAGACACAATACGGTTATCATATTATTAAAGTAACAGAAGAACAAACTGCTAAAACTTATAAAGTTGCTGTAATTGAAAGAGATATTTTACCAAGTGAAACATCCAGGGATCAGGCTTTCCGTAAAGCAGATTATTTTGCTGCATCTAATGTGAATTACAAGGAATTTGAAGCTGCTGCAAAAGAAGAAGGGTATAATGTTCGTCAATCTGGTAGGTTAAATAGCAACCAGAGATCTTTGGGGGTTTTAGGAAACGCTAGAGAAATTATCCGTTGGTCATTTACTGATGCTACAGTGAATAAGGTATCTGATGTTTTTGAACTTCAAGATCATTATGTGGTGGCTGTATTAACAGAAAAGACTGAAAAAGGAGTTTCTGATTTGGAAGATGTTAAAGTACAAGTAACCAGAGAGGTTAAAAAAGAAATACAGGGAGAGAAAATTAAAGAGAAACTAGCTGGAATAGAGGGTTCTTTAGATGAAATAGCATCTGCGTACGGGAATGATGCATCTGTGAATAACAGCAGTGCACTTAAAATGTCCGCAACTTCTTTACCTTCGGTGGGTCAGGCACCTAAAGCCATCGGTAAAGCTTTTGGAATGGAAGCAGGTGAAATATCTAAACCTATAGCTACTAACAATGGTATAGTCATTATAAAACTGAATAACAGAAACCCTGCCGGTGAAATTGCAGACTATACAAGCTATAAAGATCAAATCGCTCAAAACAGAAAGAATACAATTTCGTTTGAAATAAAATCAGCCATTGAGAGAGAAGCTGATATAGTGGACGAACGTTACAAGTTCTATTAATAAATATCTTATTTAAAATTTTATTAAGGGGCTTAATGCCCCTTTTTTTATGTTAATATATGGACGAGCAAATAGAATCATTCCGCAAAAAATTAGAAGCCGTTTCCGTATGGCCTAGTTTATACATGTTTAAATTTATTGTGCCTGCTGAAGAAAAAGATAAAGTAAAAGAAATATTTACATCGCATGAAGTAAAGGAAAGGCCATCCAAAAATGGTAAATATGTAAGTCTTACCATCAACATGCTGGCAAATTCTTCTGAGCAAATTATAGATAAATATCTGGAGACTAATAAAATTAAGGGAATTATAGCTTTATAATACCTGGTAACATTGAAAGGTTAAGAGCGTTATTCATTTAGTAGGATGTGTCCTACTTGTTAACATTGAAATTTAAAATTGTTATGTGGAAAGAAGAAAACAATACCTTAAAAAGAACCTTTGAATTTAAAGATTTTACTGAAGCTTTTGGCTTTATGACCAGGGTTGCCATTATTGCAGAAAAAATGGAGCACCATCCTAATTGGTCTAATGTATATAACAAAGTTAGTTTTGAATTAACTACCCACGATGAGGGGAATACCATCACTGAAAAAGACCGAAAACTGGCAAAAGAAATAGATCAACTGGCTTAATTTTTAAGCAGTTTATATCTAGTTTTAGGGTATGGAGCAAGCTACTCAACTCTATTTGGTTCCCACACCTATTGGAAATCTGGAAGACATGACCTACAGAGCTGTAACTACCCTTAAAGTGGTAGATGTGATTCTGGCTGAAGACACCAGGACTTCAGGAAAACTTTTGAAGCATTATGAAATTAATAAGCCTCTCAGAAGTTTTCATATTCATAATGAACATCACAAAGTAAGCCATATAATTGAAGAATTAAATTCCGGCAAAGTTATGGCGCTTATTTCAGATGCTGGTACTCCTGGAATTTCAGATCCCGGTTTTTTGCTTGTGAGAGAAGCTTTAAAAAATGGCATAAAGCTGGAATCTTTGCCGGGAGCTACCGCCTTAATTCCTGCACTAATCAAATCAGGATTCCCTAATGACAGATTTGTGTTTGAAGGATTTTTACCTCATAAAAAAGGCCGAAAAACAAAAATAGAGAAGCTGATTGATGAAGATAGAACTATTATCTTCTATGAATCGCCTCATAGGTTGTTGAAAACATTAACCCAGTTAGCTGAAATTTTAGGTGAAAAAAGAGAAGCATCAGTATCCAGAGAGCTTACCAAATTATACGAACAAACCCTTACCGATACTTTAGCAGGTCTCATCAAACACTTTTCGGAAATTGCTCCTAAAGGTGAGATTGTGCTTGTTTTAAATGCTAAACCTTAATCCACTTCCATGAAGAATATTTTCCTACTAATACTTTGCTTTTTTACAGTAGAAGTGGCGGCTCAATCCAGCAGGTTATTGTCCGAGAATGCAGAAATTAGCTTACTTACTGCTGAACCAGGTGATGAATTACATTCTAACTTTGGACATTCGGCCATTTGGATAAATGATTCCCAAAGGAATATCAGCGTAGTCTTCAACTACGGAATTTTTGATTTTGATACTCCTGGCTTCTATATGAAATTTACTCGTGGAAAGCTGGATTATATGTTAGGTGCGCAAAGGATAAATTCATTTGTGAATTCATATAAAGCTGACAATAGAACAGTTTTTAAGCAAATACTAAACCTAAGCCTTAAAGAAAAAAATGAAATTTATGCCTTTTTGTTAAACAACATTCAGCCAGAAAATAAATTTTACAAATATGATTTTTTCTACGATAACTGCTCCACTCGCATTAGAGATTTATTGGAACAAGTCCTGGGAGATAAACTGACCTGGAATAGAGAAGCTGCAGGATATACCTTCCGTAACTACCTGGATATTTACCTGGTTGAAAAACCCTGGCAAGACTTTGGAATCGATTTGGCATTGGGGCAGCCCACCGATGATATGGCCGATAAAAGAAACGAGATGTTTCTGCCTGACTTGTTGATGTACCATTTTGATGAAGCCACAGTAGCAGGCGAAGCACTTGTTAAAGAAAAGACTACGATTTTTAAAGCTGCTCCGGAAGAGGAAGAAGCAGGTTTTACAATTTTACCTAAGTACATTACCTGGCTCATTTGCCTTTTAGGCATTTTCTTCAGCATCAGACACCACAAATCTGATTTTAACGACCGGCTATTTAACAGAATTCTTTATTTTGTAACAGGATTGGTTGGCTGTCTCATTTTTTTCCTCTGGTTTTTATCAGACCACATTGCTACTGTTAACAACTGGAATATTATCTGGGCATTTCCTCTTCATGTATTCATGGCATTCATTTTATTCAGGAAACCCGCTAAAAAGTGGCATACAGTCTACTACGCTATTTTTGGCGTCCTTTGCTTTATGCTTCTGGGATTTTTCTATGTTTTACCGCAACAACTGCATCCTGCCGTGTTTCCTATCGTACTTTACTTTACATTCAAATCATTTAATTTGATGTACAGAACCAAAAAAATGAATGTATAATGGATTTACAATCAGTACAAAACCAGGCAATACATCTAGTAACTGAAGTTGGAGATTTTGTTCGGAAAGAAGCACTTAATTTTAAGCTGGATAAGGTAGAAAAAAAAGGATTTAATGATTTAGTAAGTTATGTCGATAAGCAAGCAGAACAGAAACTTGTTGAGGGTTTAGCTAAAATATTACCTGAGGCGGGGTTTATTGCGGAAGAAGGAACTTCTACTAAAAAAGGAGAACATTTCAATTGGGTAATTGACCCCATTGATGGTACCACGAATTTTGTCCATGGTTTACCTATTTATTCTATTAGTGTTGCCCTACAAAAAGACCAAAAGACAATAGCAGGAATAGTATACGAAATCAATAGGGCAGAATGCTTCCATGCTATAGAGGGTGGTAAGGCATTTATGAATGAGCAAGCGATTTCTGTAGCACCAGATATAACTTTGGCAGATAGCTTAATTGCTACTGGTTTTCCCTACTACGATTTTGATAAAATGGATGCTTACCTGGCTCTGCTAAAAGATTTTATGCAAAGTAGTCATGGATTAAGGAGAATGGGAAGTGCTGCTGTAGATCTCGCATACGTGGCTTGCGGAAGATTTGAAGGTTTTTTTGAATACAATTTAAATTCATACGATGTAGCAGGTGGAGCATTTATTGTTCAGCAGGCCGGAGGAACAGTAAGCACTTTCCAAGGAACTGACGACTTTGTATTTGGAAGGGAAATTTTAGCCGCAAGCCCAAAAGTTCATCAGGAAATGCTTCAATATATTCAAAAGAGGTGGAAATGAAAGAAGACAACAAGGAAGTATATCTACTGCATAAGCAACCCAAAATGATCTTTGTTATTTTAGGGCTAATTCTCATTATCCAAGGTATTTTTAGGCTGTTTGGCAGTGGTATGACGGTAATTAATCTCGTTTTAGGGATTTTGTTAATGCTCTTTGGTGCTGGTTGCTTGGTTTATGCACTATTGAATTACTCTATAAAGTCTCAAAAGGCTGGCAGAGTGGAGCTTTCTGATAAAATCTTCTTGATAAAACAGGATTTTTTCAAAAAGCCGATTGCCATTGAATGGGATAATATTCAAGCTATAGATTTAGGAGATTATACGCTGGGGTTTAAAAAGAACGATCAGATGTACTACATAAAATACAACACTAAAAAAGATATTTCCGAGGAAATTAAGAATGCCTTGAGACGATATGCAGAAAATAAAGGTATTGCTATTGTTACAGAAAACTAAATAAAAAAAGCAGATATTTCTATCTGCTTTTTATCCACTAAACAAGGCTAAATTTAAATTTATCCTTTACTTTTTTCTTGTACAACGGCATCTACTTTAGCTCTGAACTCTTCGTCCTGCTGGTACGCCATCATAATCTGCTGATATTCTTTTTGCGTAACGCCATTTTCATTTAACACTTTCGTCATTTGTTGCTGCGTTTTTTGGTTGTTAGCCATTATTTCTTGCGCTGCAGCATTAAAAGCAGCTAATTCTTCTTCTGTGGCTTCTTCATCAGATTTCCCTTGTTGTATAGCTACTATCTCATTGAAACGTTCTACTTCCAAATCATTCTCAGAAATTATGGCCATAGCTTCTTGCTCTGCTTCTTGTTGCACTTTAGTTACTTCTAAATTTGCATCAACAAATTTTTCAATTTCTTCTTCTTCAAAATCCGTTTTTACTTCCTGCTGCTGACCCTGAA
This sequence comes from uncultured Cytophagales bacterium, assembly GCA_963803685.1. Taxonomy (GTDB): domain Bacteria; phylum Bacteroidota; class Bacteroidia; order Cytophagales; family Cyclobacteriaceae; genus Marivirga. Next base: position 1,571,511 of record CAWDNW010000001.1, on the reverse strand, counting down.
CCGGCATCTGCGCTAAAAGAATAGTAGAAGTCATTAAAAATAAAGCAGTTGAAAAAAATTTCGCTATTGTTTTCTTTGTAATTTTCATAAATACGAATGTTTAATTAATACTAATTGAACGATATGAAATTAATATGTTGCAATAAAAAATTATTTCTGGAAAAGTTCTTCCCAGAATGCAACTATAGCTTCTAATTCTCTTAGCTTAAGCGTAAATTTCCTTCAATGCCTCCTTTAATTGAGGGTATTTATATATAAATCCAGTGCTTAAAAGCTTCTGCGCGGATCCTTTGATGCCTCCTAGTATCATTGAAGCTCTATCGCCTAATAATAGCTTCATTGCAAATGCTGGAACATTAGGTACCCAAAGTGGTTTCCCTAATTGTTTAGCTACTGCCTTAGTCATTTCTTTATTTGTTACAGGGTTGGGAGCAACTCCATTGAAAGTTTCTGCAAGGTCATTTTTGATAATATGCAAAAATATACCGCACAAATCCTGTATGTGAATCCAGCTCATCATCTGATCCCCGGAGCCTAAAGGAGCGCCAACTCCTAATTTAATAGGTTGAGCCAACTGTGGTAAAGCACCGCCCTTTTCTGATAGCACTATTCCAATTCTGATTTTTGCTGTCTTTAAACCTAGCGCCTTCATCTGATCGGTTGCTTCTTCCCAAAGCACACAAACTTCCGGCAAAAACCCTTCTCCGGCAGCATCATCCTCTTGCATTAATTCTTTTCCGGTATCCATACCATAAAAATTAATGCCGCTGGCACCAATAAATAATGCTGGTTTACGCTCTTGTTTCTCTATCGCTGACTTAAGCAATGCGGCTGATGCAGTACGGCTTTCTACTATTGCCTTCTTTCGCTCCTCCGTCCACTTTTCATCCACAACTCCAGCACCTGCCAAATGAATTATTACATCTGCAAAATCAATAGATTTTTGATCAATTTCAGCTTTCTGAATATTCCATTCAAATTGTTTGTAAGGAAAGTTCACTTCTTTCTTACGTGTTAAATGAGCAACTTCATATCCCTTATCGGTTAACAATGAAGACAATTCCATCCCAATTAAACCAGAACCCCCTGTAATTAATATTTTCTTAGACATATTTACATTCTATTTGCTATTATCACTAACTTAAAAACTGTTTTTAAGTTGGGTTTTAGTACACATACCTTCCTTATCTAATGGAGTATTATTATCGCACTCTCATTCGTTAAGTCTATTTTCCTGTATCTTTGCACACATCAAGGCATAGTTATTGCCAACTAATAAAAAATTGATTTATCTCAATGAAAATTAGCTTATTCCTTTTCTATACATTATCTCTTTTGTCCATAAGCCACTTAATGCAGGCTCAGAGTGCAATGGTAGAAAGTGCGCACAAACTATCAGGGGCTCAGGTAAGCGGATATGAAATCGAAATCCCTTTCAATAAAAAGCAAACTGAAATAGCATGGAACACTTATAGCAAATTATTTGGAAGAGGAGATGAAATGCAAATGCACACAAGCTATGAAACTGTTTTTAATCCAGCTATTTACAATGAAAAGTCTCTGATCTTTGTCCAAATATCCGGAATTGGAGAAAATTGTCTTATCTGGGCTGGCATGGATGCACAAGGAGTTCCGAAAGATATCTACCCTGATTTAAAAGACGCCTTGAAAGACTACCTGTATAATTTTTATCTGAAAATAAGGCTAGATGCCGCTCAGAAACAAATAGATGATTCCGAAAAGGTAGCTTCCTTATTAAGCAAGTCATATGAGGATTTGAAAAGAGAAGAGCGCAAAAACCTAAGAGATCAGGCAAAAAATCAACTTAAAATTGAAAAGTACGAGCAGGAACTCATTCAAATGAGGTTAGATTCAGCTATCTACCTAAGTACATTGAAAATTCTTGATGCAAAACAAGATTCGGTAAATCTAGACATAGAAAAAATTAAAAATTTGGTTTCCACATATAAAGAAAAACTGAAGGAAATAAGATAAGCTATTCGGGTAGTATGCTGGTCAGCTATAATAAAACCACCTCTTTTATTACCTTTTTGCCTAATGCTTCCTCGAAAAGGGTGATTATTCTTTCCTTATTCATCAGGAGCTCTTGTTTCAATGGACTTGATTCCACATTGATAAACAATTTATCATCTTTCATGAAAATGCCTTTGGTACGGCTGGCAATAGTATTGCCCATTAATTTAGGCCACAAATTAATCACAGTAGTTTGATCAAATTTTTTATTTAGATGATATGCTTCAATCATATCCTTAATAACATCCCCCAAAGGAGTGGCCTCTGACTTTCTGACGCTAGCTGCGTGTGGCTTTTTCTTATAAGGCTTCATCTATTACAATTTTTTGGTCTTCATCATTTAACTGAATATACTTCTTTTCAATTTCAAGCGCATCCAGGTAATTCATAGTACGTTCTGGTCTGGCATCTGTTAAAAATATTTGGCCAAACCTGTCATCTGCCATCATTTTTAAAAGGTAGGCTATTCTTTTATCATCTAGCTTATCGAAAATATCGTCCAGCAAAAGTAAGGGTTTCTGACCCTTCGCTGAAAATAAGGTTTCAAACTGAGCCAATTTCAAGGCAATTACAAAGGATTTTTGCTGACCTTGAGAACCATACTTTTTCAAAGGATATCCGTCAATATTAAATATAAAATCATCTCTATGGGCACCCATAGTAGTCCTCCCCTGCTGAAAATCCTTTTGACGCCTTACTTTCAGTTGCTCACCGAAACCACTATCAACTGAGGTTTGGTATCTGATATCTACCTGCTCTCTGCCATCAGCTAAATCTTTATAAAAGTTTTGGAAAATGGGTAAAAATTGAGCTAAAAGATCTTCCCTGGCAATAGTAATTTGAATAGCTAGAGGAGCCATTAATTCATCATAAGGCTCAATTTGGCTAACATCAAACCTGTTACGCTCGGCCAAACTCTTCAATAAAGCGTTTCTCTGCTTCAACAAATGATTGTACTTTACTAATATCTGCAAATATTTCTGATCAATCTGGCAAAGCAAATTATCAAAGAACTTCCTACGCATTTCCGAAGCTTCTCTCACTATATCTGTATCTTGTGGTACAATTAACACAAGAGGCAGCTTACCAATATGCTCACTCAATTTATCATACTCTTTCCCTTCCCAACGCACCAACTTCTTTTCCCCTAATTGAACAGCGCACAACATTTCTATGGTTTTGTCTTTACCCTGAAAATTAGCTTTTATTGAGAAAAAGGATTGTTCGTGTAAAATATTTTCTTTATCGATAGCATTAAATGCACTTTTGGTAAATGCCAGGTAGTGAATGGCATCTAAAATGTTCGTTTTGCCTACACCATTCTTCCCCAGCAAACAATTTATTCCATCTACAAACTCAAAATTTGCCTTCGAATAATTTTTGAATTGAATAAGACGGATATTTTGAAGCTTCATTCTTCTTAGTTGTAGGTTTTTTCGTTATTTTCGCGTCCCGGCTTTTGGAATTGCAAAGTTATGCTTTTCCTTTGGCATGGTAGAAAGAAAGACTAAAAGAAAAAATATTAATATGGCTACAAAGAAAACAAAAGCTGCCAGCAAGAAAAGTTTCGATAAAGAAACTTATATGGAATGGTTTGAGAAGATGTTGTTAATGAGGAGGTTTGAAGAGAAAGCCGGCCAATTATATGGGCAACAGAAAATAAAAGGATTTTGCCACCTTTATATAGGGCAAGAAGCCTGTGTAGCCGGTGCAGTAAGTGCTTTAAAAGAAGGTGATAAATATGTAACTGCCTACAGAGACCATGCTCACCCGATTGGTTTAGGAACAGATCCTAAGAAGGTAATGGCTGAATTGTATGGTAAGGCCACTGGAGTATCTAAAGGTAAAGGCGGATCTATGCACATGTTTGATAAAGAACATCACTTCTTTGGAGGACACGGTATTGTTGGTGGACAGATCCCTTTAGGAGCCGGTATTGGTTTCGCAGAAATGTATAAAGGCACTGACAACTTATGCATCTGCTATATGGGAGATGGCGCTGTAAGACAAGGAGCTTTCCATGAAGCCTTAAATATGGCTATGCACTTTAAAATTCCTGTTATTTTTGCCATTGAAAACAATGGGTATGCTATGGGTACTTCCGTAAAAAGGGTATCGAACGTAACAGAGCTTTATACTTTGGGTGAAGCATATGATATGCCTTCAAAAGCAGTTGATGCAATGAATGTGGAAGAAGTACATAATGCTGTGGAAGAAGCGGCAGAAAGAGCACGTAAAGGTGACGGTCCTACCCTACTGGAATTTAGAACTTACCGATATAAAGGTCACTCAATGTCGGATCCGGCTAAATACAGAACCAAGGAAGAGTTAGAAGAATACAAAGGAAAAGATCCTATTGAGCAGGTAAGAGCTACTATTTTGAAAAACAAGTATGCAACAGAAAAGGAATTAGATGCTCTTGACAAAAAAATGAAAGACATTGTAAAAGAAGCAGTTGAATTTTCTGAAGAATCTGACTGGCCGTCTGTAGATGAAGTTTATAAAGATGTTTATGCCGAAGATTATCCGTTTATAGTTGATTAAGATTTGTAATTCGTCTCCAAAAACCACTCCTTTCTCATTAGTAGCACTTTAGAGGAAAGAATATATAGGAATTATATGAGGGTTTTGGGTTTTAATTCACAATTTTTTATAGCTTTGCGGTCTTAAATAAATTACAATGGCAAAAAATAAAGGAAAGGAAAAGGGAACAGAGTTTTATGAAAATCCTGAAGTACTTGCTCAACAGCTCTCAAAAACGGAGCAGTTTATTGAAAACAATAAAAAAATCGTATTAGGTGTTGGTGGTATTATAGCCATTATCATAGTAGCTTTCTTCGGCTACAGATATTATATAGATAATCAAAATGAAGTGGCTCAGAAAGAAATGTTTCAGGCTATCTATTGGTTTGAAAATGGCGATTTAGATCTTGCCTTACAAGGTGATGGAAACAATCTGGGCTTTTTAGACATTTTAGATGATTTCGAAGCTACAAAAGCTGGTAATCTTTCTCACTTCTACTTAGGTAATATTTATTTGCAACAAGGTGAATTTGAAAAAGCGATAGACCACTTGGAAGATTTTGGTTCAGATGATTTATTGATTCAACCGAGAGCTTATGTTTTAATTGGTGATGCCTACATGCAATTAGGAAATTATACAAAAGCTGCTGGTCAATATGGAAAAGCTGCTTCTACTAACAGCACTAAAGAATTTAGTCCTGTTTACTTACTCAAACAAGGCCTGGCTTTTGAAAAAGCCAATGATGTGGATGGCGCTATAAAGAGCTATAAACAGATTGTTGATGAGTATAACGAATCAAAAGAAGTAACAGAAGCTGAAAAATACCTATCCTTATTCGAAGCTAAACAATAAACTAAAAAAGATTAAATTTTGAAAAGGGATAGGTTCACACAACTTATCCCTTTTTTTATGCAGTACTAATCATTAAAGTAATCAATTAATATGGCCTCTACCTTAAAAAATTTAAGTGATCACTCAGCAAAAAACATTGCCAATATGGCTAAGAAAAAATTTGCAGTGATTGTTTCTGAATGGAATGAAGAAGTAACCGAATCCCTCTACAATGGCGTTTACGAAACTCTCGTTGACAACGGAGTTAAAAAAGATAATATCGTAAAGCATTATGTGCCTGGTAGCTTTGAGCTGAGCTTAGCTGCACAGTGGCTGGCAGAAAGAAAGGATATTGATGCGGTTATTTGCCTGGGTTGCGTAATTCAAGGTGAAACAAAGCATTTCGATTTTATTTGCGGTGCAGTGGCTAATGGCATTACTAATGTATCATTAAAATATAACAAGCCAGTAATATTTGGTGTTTTAACACCAAATAGTCAGCAGCAAGCTTTAGACCGAGCCGGTGGAAAACATGGCAACAAAGGTGACGAAGCAGCTATTACAGCAATTAAAATGTTAGGATTAGCCACACAACTATGATTATATTAAAATTTGGAGGAACCTCGGTAGGTACACCAGAGGGAATGAATCAGATCCGTGAGATTATAACTCAGGATAACAACAAAAAATTAATAGTGCTTTCTGCATTGAGCGGAGTAACCAATAGCCTGGTAGAAATAGGCGAGCGGCTCAGAAGAAATGATATAGAGGCAGCGGAAACAGTGGTGAATAAACTGGCAGATAAATATGCGACCTTTACTGGTCAGCTTTTTCAATCGGAAGACTTTAAAAAGAAGGCTACTTTAGCCATTGAACAAAGTCAGGGCTTTTTAAGAAGATGTTTGCAGGAGAAATTTACGAATTTACTGGATAAAGAGCTGTTGGCTCAGGGGGAGTTGATGTCGACACAACTTTTTAATTTACACCTTCAGGAGCACCAATTGAAAAGCGCATTGATCAATGCGCTGAATTTTGTGAGAACAGACGCTTTTGGTGAGCCGGATGAGGCTTTTATCAACAAAGAGCTTTCTGATATTATGGTGAAACAGTCAGCAGAAACCACTATGATTATTACTCAAGGGTATATTTGTAGAAACTTTGAAGGCAATATTGACAACCTGCAACGTGGAGGAAGCGATTATACCGCATCCTTAGTAGGGGCCGCATTGCATGCAGATGAAATTCAAATATGGACAGATATTGATGGAATGCATAATAATGATCCGCGGATTGTGGATAAAACTTTTAGCATCCCTGAGCTTTCTTTTGATGAAGCTGCCGAGTTAGCTTATTTTGGGGCTAAAATTTTGCATCCATCATGTATTAGACCTGCACAACGAAGAAATATCCCAGTAAGGTTGAAAAACACCATGAAGCCTGATGCCCCGGGCACTTTAATTAATAAAAAAGATGATATTGGTGAAGGTATTAAAGCCATTGCAGCCAAAGATGGCATAGTAGCTATCAAAGTAAAATCCTTGAGAATGCTGATGGCGTACGGTTTTTTACGTAGGGTTTTTGAAATATTTGAGAAATATAAAACCCCAATAGATGTAATTACGACCTCCGAAGTAGCCATTTCTGTTACGATAGATAATGTGTATTATTTGGATAGCATTTTGAGTGAATTACGCCCTTTTGGGGAAGTGGAAGTAGATAAAGAGCAGAGTATTATTTGTATTGTGGGTAATTTGGTAGCTGAAAAACCAGGTTTAGTCAGCAAAATATTTGGTGCATTGGAAGATGTACCGGTAAGGATGATTTCTTATGGTGGAAGCCGTCATAATATATCTGTAGTAGTAGATACACTGTATAAAAAAGACGCCTTGACAAAATTGAATGCTGGGGTTTTTTAATATAACGAGAAATCGAACCTTATTTTGAAACCTATGAAGCAATTCATGGGTTTTTTTATAATTTCAACCTTTTAGCGTTTCGAAATAATTAAGTTAAGGCAACCTGCTATTTTATATAAGTATCCTGAAATTTATCAATAGCCTCCTTATTACCCAACAAGATAATTACATCTCCCTTATCACATTTCTCTTCTGAATTAGGATCAAAAATGAATCCCTTATCGCTATCTTTAAAGGCGAGTATATTAGCACCAGTGTTATTTTTTACATCCATCTCCCCTAATGAAAGACCTTGAAACTCTTCTTTTAATACTTCGTGTTGTACCTCTTCCAGTTCATATTCTGTTTCCGTTTGGCCATCTAAAATATTTAAAAAATCAATTACGCTGGGCTTAGTAACCAGTGAAGCTATATATGATCCGCCCACGCGCTCTGGCATTATTACATGATTAGCTCCTGCCGCACGCAATTTTTTCTCAGTGCTTAATTCTGTTGCCTTAGCTATAATTTTAATTTCCGGATTGAGTTCTCTAGCGGTTAAGGTGATAAACACATTTCCTGCGTCACTTGGTAAAGTAGTAATGAGTGTCTCGGCTTTTTCTACCTGTGCATCTCTTAAGACTTCCTCCTGTATGGCATCCCCTGTCAGAAATTGATAGTCCTTATCTTCCTTCAGGTTATCGATTAAATCTGCATTTTTTCAATAACCAGCAGTTCCTTACTGGAAGGCTCTAGTCCACTGCATGCATTCTGACCTGTTTTCCCAAATCCGCATACAATAATATGATTACTTAGTTTTTTCAAAGCTTTAGTATCTGTATATGATTTATAAATTTTTTTTAGTTTCCCTTCAAATAAATAGGAAGAGATTACCGAGGCTGTATAGGTAAATAAACCGAGGTTCAAAACGATATAAAATATAACAAAGATCTTTCCGTCATCGCTCAAAGGTTCAATCTCCTTAAACCCAACCGTTGAAAAGGTGATCATAGACATATAAATGCCTTCTAAAAAAGAATAGCCCTCCAACATCATAAATCCTACGTTGCCTATTATAAGACTACAGAGGATAAAAAATAATGCATATAAAGGCTGAGTTAAATCTCTGTGCATACCTGACCTATTAATAGCTCTATTGCGAAAAAGAACACTTTTCCCAACCATCACCCCTATGTAAGTACGGCTATAAAATAACTTCGTTTACTTAGTTAAACTCGGCAGAATGGAGTACTTAGACCTAAAACCAACTATTTTATGGTAGATAGATGCATCAATTACTATTTGATAAAACGAAATGCTGTGAATCGATTTCTTACCCTTGTCGCACCTCCATCTAACTTCACCATTGTTCCAAAATAATATAAGTACTTATCCACAATAAGTCCAAGCGACACCAAATAAGAAAACCTATCTATTTACCTGCTTTCGGGATATTATCACCTTATTTCATGACTTGCATCATGGTTTAGGGCACTTTTATAAATGACCTTTACATCATAATAAAAGTAGAAAATATAACAAGCAGATACTATGAAAAAGCTCATTTTAATATTACTCGTTTTTACACTGCCATTTGCCCAGGCTCAGAATTTTAAACTCAATCCGGGTTCAACCGAGCTAATTGTGGATGGCACTTCGTCTATTCACGATTGGACCATAGAAGCTGAACAATTTTCCGGTAATGCTGAGATAGTTTTAGAAGGAAAAGATATAGGAGAAATCAAAAGTCTTACTTTTTCTGTGCCAGTGAAAAGCCTAAAGAGTGGTAAATCTGCAATGGATGATAATACTTATGAAGCCCTAAAAGCCAAGTCGCACCCAGCTATTAGCTATAAGCTAATCGAAATTGTAAGTAAATCTCAGTTAGGTGGCTCCACAATAATGGATACCAAAGGCAACTTAACAATTGCCGGGGTTACTAAAACCATCAATATGAAAGTAACTAGCGATGTATCTAGCAATGTAGTATTTAACGGAAAGGTAACTTTCAAAATGACAGATTTTAAAATTGACCCGCCTACTGCAGTATTTGGCACCATCAAAACAGGGGATGAAATCACCATTAATTTCAAAGCGAATTACACAAAATAAATCTTATAAAAAACAACAATAAACTATAGAAATCATGAAACATTTATTTAAAATAGTGATGATTGCACTACTCCTTGGAGTAGGTAATTTTACCTTAGCGCAAAATAACAGATCCCTGCAATTTTTCAGACCTGTGGGACAGGATGGCCTTAATGTTTTTGAGTCTCCAAAAGTTGATACGGTAGAATATGATGGGGTGAAAGTGAGAGTTGGTGGCGATTTTGCTATGCAGTTCCAGGCATTAAGCCAGTCTAATACATCTAATCCAGATACTTTATTAAGTTTAGGAAGCAACTTTAACCTTCCTACTGCTAACTTGAACCTTGACGTTCAGTTGTATGATGGGGTTAGAATGCACTTGAGAACTTACCTTTCTGCAAGACACCACCCTGAAGCCTGGATTAAAGGTGGCCATATGCAAATTGATAAATTAGATTTTATTAAAGAAGGTTTTATGGAAGGTTTTATGGATTATGCTACCATAACAGTAGGTTTAGATGAGTTCAATTATGGCGATGCACATTTTAGAAGATCAGATAATGCCCGTGCGATTTACAATCCTTTTGTAGGAAACTATATTATGGATGCTTTTTCCACTGAAGCTTTTGGTGAACTTACTTTGCAATCTCAAACTAGCGGACTATTAGGTGTAATTGGTATTACTAACGGTAAATTGAACCAAAGTGTAGCTCTTAGCCCTAATTCAGATAATAAGTTGTCTTTTTACGGTAAATTAGGCTATGACAAGCAGCTTAATGACGATTTGAGAGTAAGATTAACAGGATCTTGGTACATCAACAATGGAACTACTACAGGTACTTGGTTATATGGTGGTGACAGAGCAGGGTCAAGATACTATAATGTAATGCTTGTAAATGGTGAAAATGCAACTGCCAAATTAACGGAACCAAGATTTAATGCACGTTTTGCAGAAATAACAGCCATACAAGTAAACCCATTTATTAAGTTTAAAGGCCTTGAGTTCTTTGGAATATATGAAGTAGCTAATGATAATTCTGATGCAGAAGGAGCATTCACACAAACTGCGGCTGAATTACTATACAGATTTGGAGCCACTGAGCAATTTTACTTCGGAGGTAGATACAATAATGTATCTGGAAGCAGAACTTCTGTGGCACCTGAGCAAAATATTAACAGGGTAAATATTGGTGCAGGCTGGTTCTTAACTAAAAATATCATGACTAAACTGGAGTATGTTACTCAAAGTTATGAAGGCGAAGGATGGGATGGAAGCAGATATCAAGGAGCGTCTTTTGACGGATTCAATATCGAAGCGGTTATAAGCTTTTAAGGCATCAACATGCTATTTACTAGACCTCCTCTTAGCATAAACTCTAAAGGAGGTCTTTTTACTTTAAATAATCTTGAGTCATGAATAAAATTAAAGTTCTGATCTATATTCTTATTCTAAGTTTTACGGTTACTGAAAAGGGACTATCTCAAAACAATGACAATGATGCTGTAACAAAATCTATCTACATTGACCACGAAAAAAGTCGGATTGAAATATTAGGTAAAACTAACGTCAATCATTTCAAATGTAACTTTAATGTCCGCACTCTTGAAGAAAAGAACACCGTTCATCTAAGAGCTCAAAGTAACCAACAACAGGTAGTAGGCGGAAAAATTCAATTAAAGCTAGATGCTTTCAATTGTGATAATGCTCAAATGACAAATGATTTTAAAAACCTTTTAAAGTACAAAACACATCCTTACATTACTGTACAGGTAAACAAAATTACTAATGTTTCGCAAAATAAATATGCCGTAGAAACTTCTATACAATTAGCTGGTGAAGAGCAATCCTATACCATGAATCTTAGCTCCAGCTCCAAAAACGGTTTAATTGAATGCTTGGGAAAACAGGAAATTTGCATTTCTGATTTTGGCCTGGTGGCCCCAGAAAAATTTTTCGGAATGGTGAAGGTAAATGAGAATATTAGCATCAATTTCTATCTGGTTTTAGAAATCAATTAGTATTTTCAGTATAAATTACTCATACCATTAATACTATTTTTTAACTTATTTTCCCAAAGAAAGTACATGATGCAAAGAGAATTGCAGCTGCGTTTTGCTTGAATTTCTGGTGCTTTGTTCCATCACACCTACCTGGGCCTTCAGATTATTTTTCAGAACGTATCCCAATCCGAGGTACAATCTATTTCTATCAAAGTATTCAATATTACCTCTCTCCTCTCCGTTGATAAAAATCTCATTATAAACAGGAATATAGAAGCCGCCCGGGGCAAATTTCTTTTGAGTAAGAGGAATATTAATAAAAAGTGCATAGCGAAATCGGGTTCTTAAAGACTGCGTATCCACAAAACGCTGCTCATATCTGAACCTGTGATTTAAATTCACACTGTAAATTTCCTGTCTTAGTAAAGCTTCCTGATAAATCCTGTTTTCATAAAAGGTATTATCCGGCTCTCCTTCATTTTCGGTGGTAATATTTCCATATCCTAAAGTGAAAATAGCAGAGTTGTCTTTTAAATAAAACTGAAGTCCGGTTCTTAATAAAAGCTGCTCCAAATCACCAACAATATTATGGTTTCTGTATTGTGCTTCTCCATGTATACCCCATTGGCTGTCTTCAAACCTCAAGCCACCAAAGTACATATACCACGCACCTAAATCGCTGGTGGTTTGGGCGCTAACCTGGTTGGAAACAAACAAAAAGAATAATACCGAAAAAGTAAATTTTAACTTTGTAATCTTCATTCCAAAAATTTTCATTATCTAATTTTATTTCAATAACTATATAGGTTGGGTAATGATCATTTAATTAATTCCTTTCACATTGGTTTTTAAATGATACAATCCTTTTGAAGCAGTAATGAACAGCTCATCATTTTCTTTGCCTCCAAAGCAAATATTGGCTGTCCAATCTTCATCAATATCTAAATGGCGAATAGCTTTACCTTCACTATCAAATACATCTACACCCTCTCCTGTAAGGTAAATATTTCCCTCAGAATCCAATGTCATACCATCGGAACCTTGATTGATCAGCATTTTCCTTTTTGCAACTGTCCCGTCTGGCTGAATCGCATACCTGTAAATTTTATTGTCTTGATTATCTGCCACATATAACAAATTATTAGTCGAAGATCCCACGATACCATTTGGTTGAATTAAGGTTGAATCCAAAAGAATAGGTGAATCTTGACCTTCCAATAGTAAATAAACTCCTTTGAAAGATAAGGTGTCATGTGCACCCTCCCAATATGGCCTCTTGTAATAGGGGTCTGTAAAGTAAGCATCTCCATTCTTATGTACCCAAACATCATTTGGGCCATTGTAAGCAACTTCTCCTTCAGGATTGAGGACAATCTTTTTCTCTCCTTCCATTGTAAATTTCCAAAGCTGATTGTTCATATCGGCACATGCCCATAAATTATCTTCTGCATCAAAATAAAGACCGTTTGATCTACCCGCATCGGTGGAAAAAGTGTCTAATTCCCCCTCTGTAGAATAGCTTAGAATTAAATTATTGGGTTGATCCGTAAAATATACATCGCCTCTTTTATTTGAAGTTGGGCCTTCCGTAAAACTAAAGCCTGAGGCTATTTGAACCACTTCTGCATTTTCCCCAAAAGGAGTTTCCACTTGCTTGTTGCAGGAAAAGAGAGAGGCGCTAAGTAGTAGGATGCCTGCTGAGAATATTACTTTAGTTTTTTTCATATTAGAAATGTTATATTAAAGGTAAAACTAAGGATTATTACTGAATTTGTGCCTTTGATTTCCATTAACGGCATTAGTATTAGAAAGCACTAAACCAAAAAAATACCAGTCATCACATTTTCTTGATTAATAAGTCTCAGGACTCTTAATTTTTAGTAATTTAAAAGCTGAATTAACCTTTAATATTTATGAAAAAATGTTTAAGTCTACTTTTTGTACTCTTCCTCATAGCCTTGAGCCCGGTTTTAGCACAGGAAGCAAATGATTATGTAAAAGAAAACTACAATAAGGAAGAGCTCTATATTCCCATGCGCGATGGCGTCCGGCTATACACTGCTATTTATACTCCAAAGGAGGGCAAAAATCATCCGATTATGATGCAGAGGACTTGTTACAGCATTGCTCCCTACGGAAAGGATGCTTTTAAGCGTTCCCTTGGCCCTTCAAAATACTTGATGGAGGATAAATTCATCTTCATATATCAGGATGTACGAGGTAGGTGGATGTCGGAAGGTGAATTCACTAACATGACGCCTAACATACCTGGCAATCAGCACAAAAAAGAAACAGATGAAAGTTCAGATACCTTTGACACCATAGAATGGCTACTGAAACATTTAAAAGGAAAAACTAATGGAAAGGTCGGTCAGTGGGGCATTAGTTACCCTGGTTTTTATACTGCTGCAGCCTTGCCAAATGCCCACCCAGCTTTGAAAGCAAGTTCTCCTCAGGCGCCTATAGGTGATTTTTTCTTTGATGATTTTCACCATAATGGCGCTTATTTACAAAGTTATACGGCCGCTTATCCTGTGTTCGGCTACCAAACAGATACAACCACAACTTCCTGGTATGGGGAAGCACTTACCAGAATGCGTACCGCCAATGCTATTGACGGTTACGATTATCATTTAGAACTAGGTCCACTGAAGAACATCACAAAGAAAATTCACTATGATAATGAATTCTGGCAGCAAACTGTAGAACATCCTAATTATGATGAATTCTGGCAAAAAAGAAGTATAATTCCTCACCTCAAAGAGGTTGATCATGCGGTGATGGTTGTGGGGGGTTGGTTTGATGCGGAAGATCTATTTGGTCCGCTTAATATTTACAAAACAGTTGAGAAAAATAATCCAAACACTTACAATACAATTGTAATGGGACCTTGGAGCCATGGCGATTGGGCCAGGGAGCGCGGAATCCAGAAAGTAAATCATATTTATTTTGGAGACAGCATTTCTACTTTCTATCAAAAAGATATTGAACGCACTTTTTTCAATCATTTTTTAAGAGATGGAAAAGATAAGCCCAATTTACCTGAAGCTTATATGTTTGATACTGGACTAAAAGAATGGCAAAAATTTGACGTGTGGCCTCCTCAAATACCAACCACCACTTTAGGTTTCAAGGAAAATGGTCTTTTAACTATTAATGAAACAGGAAGTGCAGATGTAGCATTTGAGTATATTTCTGATCCTGCCAAGCCGGTTCCTTACACCTCATTTACCGAAGGAGTTACTTTTACTCCTCGCGCTTATATGACTGACGACCAGAGGCATGCAAGTAGAAGGCCTGATGTTTTGACGTTTGAAACAGCAGCATTGAAAAATGATTTATTATTAGCAGGTGAAATAAAGGCAAAGTTAAGAGCTGCAATTTCTTCCACAGATGCTGATTTTATAGTAAAAATTATTGACGTGTATCCGCCAGACCATAAAAATTATGAACACAACCCTGAAAACATTGTGATGGGTAACTACCAACAGTTGGTAAGAGCTGAGGTATTTAGAGGCAGGTTCAGAAACAGCTTCGCAGAACCAGAGCCTTTTGTGCCAAATGAAGTAACCGATGTAGAATATATTTTACAGGATATTTTACATACTTTTAAGAAGGGACACAAAGTGATGGTACAGATTCACAGCACGTGGTTCCCTTATATAGATAGAAACCCACAGAAATATGTAGATAATATTTATGAAGCAAATGAAGAAGATTTTATTAAGGCTAAAATAACTATCAAAGGAGATTCAAGAATTGAAATAGGCGAATTGAATAATATTCCTGTTCCCTTAGAGTTGGAAATGCAAAAGAGGTAATTTGCACTGCTATTAATTCCTAAAACAAAAAGGCATCTTACCCGATGCCTTTTTTTATGTGCTAATATTTTATTTTCACTCTACTGATTTCTATTGTCAAAAAGTCAAGGATTAATTAACATATCTGAGCACAAAAAAAGCCCCTGCGGTTCTTACAAACACAGAGGCTAGTTAACCTAAACAAGCTGTAGGAGAAGGATTCGAACCTCCACGAAGCAGTTAGGCCGAATAATCACGATAAACTGAAAAACAAATTATCGTGAGGACATCCGGCTTTGTACTGAACTCTTCACCCCCGAGATAGGAGGGCATGTCTACCAGTTTCATCACCCTACAATTTTATCCACCTTTGCTAAAGCTTCGATGGACAGTTTCGATTTAGCCAACCCAAGTTTACCCTGGCGGCTTATTCAATTATTTTAAGATTTACCCTTTTGGTAAAGTATTGCTGTAAGAGAAGGACTCGAACCCCCACGAAGCAGTTAGACCAGATAGTCACGATAAACTGAAAAACAAATTATCGTGAGGACATCCGGCTTTGTACTGAGCTCTTCACCCCCGAGATAGGAGGGCATGTCTGCCAATTTCATCACCTTACAAGATTAAATGTAGAAAGCACTTTTTGCTGTTCTGATATTTCAAAGGTAATAAAAAGATCGATACGTTAAATATTATTTAATAAAAAGAACAAATAAATACAGTTAATGTAATTATAAGATAACATTGTTAAATAAAAAATAAAATATGCTATTCGAATAGGCATGAAATTATCAAAATGATAATGGAAAATTGAGCGTTTTGGGTCAGTACAACGATGTAAAAACCATAAAGTGCTATATATAAAGATGGAGGAAGTTAATGGTTTTAAAAGAGTTCAAATGGTATAGTTTTTTTCATCAGTTTATGAGAGCATTAATTTCTTCCTGATGTTGTCCTCTTAAGGGGTATCGACATCACTCACCTAAATTACACTAGTTGAAGTTAACTGACGAATTACTAATGTAACGAAGCTAAATTATAACTACAATAGTAGAGCGGTGATTTGAGTCCCTTAGCTTTAAATGAAAAGAGTTTGGTTTCTTGTTGATTTAGCGTCTCATTTTTCCAAAAACAGTAAGCATTACATTTTTAGGTGATGTGTGCACCCAGTATGGGCATCTGGTGTGAATGAAACCAGGTTATTCCGTAGTGTGCGAGTCCCTTAAATGCAGGTTGATGAAGCTTATTAGTAAGCCAGAAGTGGGTTTTTCAGGTGCAATGATGTGAAGAAACGCAAGGCTTCCATGAACACATTTGGACAAATAGTGAAGAAACGAATATAGCGGAACTACCCCGATGGAGGCCTATGGTGCGAAATTAGATGTCAACACCAGGAGCGAGGGAGGCTGAATAGAACCAAACGCAGGATATAATGCGTGCCAAAAAAACGAAAGAAAATAGCGAGTAACTGCATACAGAGGCCACATCGAGAGGGTATGCAAGCACGACTTGTTCCGACAGAGCGGTATCTTTGCAATCTCCTTAGTCAATGTGGTATAATGCGTTATATTGAGTGAGAAAAGCGGATATATTGTGATTGAAAAACTGCTGTTCAAGAGATAATGGTATGAGTCAGGTTTTATTTGTAGCCCATCGGGATTACTGCACCATTATAAAGATCTAATTTATAAATAACCTTTTCAGCGGTGGACGCAGCAGCAATACTCGCACCAATAGCGCCACCTAAAATTGCTCCCGTAGAGACGGAATTGGCATCAGCGGTAGCAGGTCCTAAGTAATAGAAGCCATCAACTTTTTTTTCGAGAGGTAAATAATAGTCAAAATGTTTTTTATAAATCGTGCCATTGTGAGCGAATCCGAAGTGATCATCATTCTTGGTATTACTTCTTTTGCCTTCTTCATCGACCATCCATAATTTAACCCTGTTTTTTTCCTTTACTTCAAAGCCTTCTGTAATGCCCGGTTCATTATTGTAAAATTCTTTGAAGCTTTTATAAATACCATTTTTAATATCAGTAGCTGCAAAGATAGGAACCTGGCTAGCGTCAAATTCTTTACTTTCCATAACAATGGATTTGGAGGATTCAATTTTTTCTCTCCACGAAGATTGTGAAAATTGCTTTATGGCATCCTCCAAAGCTGAAACTATATTTTCAGGATGCCTCGCTGTCACATCCAGATCTTTTAACTGCATCGTAGAAAAGGTTTTAGCTATGGGTAACCATTCATTTTCTTTTAAAGCGTAGAATGTTAGCCCTACCTGGGCCTGTGCATACTCCTTCATAGCCTTGGTTAGCTCACTGATCTGAAGGTTTGTTACTGCCACACGTATAGGAACTAAATCTTCGCTGCTTCTATTTTCAGGCACTATTATATGATATATTTCATCGATGAGCTCATTTTCCAAAGTAGCAAATCGCTTTTTATTAAGTATACCTGTCTGTACCCATCCGATATAAGAGGTATTCTTTCTTTCGTCAATGACCGACTCTACGTAATAGCCATCATTATCAATGTTGAGTAACTCATTTTCGAGAGAAATTTTGTAGAGTTTTTGTGCAGTGCAAATACTGGTAGCAGCAACAATAAATAGCACAGTAAGGTTGAGTTTAATCATTATCTATATTTTAGCAGTGCAGTAAAGTATTAATTAATTTAAATATTTGCAAGTGAAGATTCTAATTATAAATATGCTTACAATATTAAAGCGATTTTGAACCAATGAGCTTGAAAGTTTGAATTGATACAATTAACAGAATACTTATCTACTTACCTTGATAGTAGCCGTAAGCAAATGGCTTGATTAAAATCACAATAGCAAATGAGTATCTTAGGTGATGTCTTCTTAATGTACTAATTATATACTTATAACTTTACTTCACTCATAAATACATTTTTAATATGATGTAAAATCAAGCTGTTATTTCCAAAAATTTATTGATTAGATTAGGTAATTACTATTACCAAAATGGTAGCTTTAAATTTTAATTTACAGCCATAAAAAGAAACAGAATGTATAAGGTAATCATATTGTTTTCGAGTTTGATAGTAATATCATCTTGCACTTCTTTGAAAAAAAAGCCTGAAAATCTATATGATAAAGTATCAATTGAAATCAATACAGAAAAAGGTAAATTTACCTCTGATGGGTTCATTGATCTTTATATAAAAGTGATCAATAATTCTAAATCTGAAATCAATGTACTTAAGCCGTCCACTCGATACGGTTACAAATTTAATTTTTTTAGAGCTCAATCAGATTGCGATGGTATGAGTTTAATGATGGAATCCGATCCTTATCCCCTTGTTTTAAGGACTGATGATGATATAGTCACTATACAGCCAAAATCCTCAGTTGAATTTTTCATACCAGGACATTTATATGAATTAATATGTGATGGAAGCGAGTTAACTGTTTCAATGACTTATGACACAGATGAAACTTCAAGGTATTTTCAATATGTCTCAAGTATGTTTGAGGAGGATCAAAAGGCAGAACAAATGAAAATATACAATAGTTTGACTAAACTCAAAGTGCAAAGCCCTACCGTAAAAATTGGGCTTAATTAGTGCTTAGGTAGGTAAGTTTCAAAGGACTTTTCTTAGAAAAATAATCTTTGCCCAGAACTCTTACTAACTGTAAACTATGTCTCAAAGCGTTTTCCACTTCAATAAAGAAGCGTAGTTGTTAATAGAGCGGAAGATCCTACTCATTAATAAGAAATATTCTGTTATTTATTTCGTCAATAAAGGGATGAAGGTACTGGGGCAAGAAGCCTTTATTCTGGTCGATATACCAATAACGTCTCTCTCCCTCAAAATTATATTCTAAGTACAAGCCTCCCTGGTCAGCGGCATCCGGCTGACCGATTATGGTATTGGTTTCTTCAAATAATTCCTCCGGAACTAAATCAATTAGTTCACTGGCTAATTCGAAATCAGTGTTGCTTAATTCAACATTGAAATTACCGGAATAAGTCATTTGTTGGTTGGGATAGTCGGCCACTGTATCTTCCAGAACACGAGTTTCTTCTACTTTATACATCAGCACACAGGATTCACCAATGCACTCTCCATAAAAGTGACCAAAAATTAAATAGTCAGTTTCAATTACTTCATCTTCCTTACAGGAAAAAAGACAAAAGCTTAATAAAAGGATGGATAGTAAATTTTTCATAATGGATTTTTTAACGGATAATACAACGTTTAAGATTCTCCATAAATAGAAAAGGGCGGCATAACGCCACCCTTTTCGCCTACAACCATAAAACTATGAACGGTAACCAGCCATCCACAGAAAGATTTCAACCAAAACCTATAAAACAATGACACAGCATGTAAGAAAAAGGTTGGAATGTTTATAAAAAAAATTAAAAATTTGCTCCTACCGCCACCCTCTCTTTTAAGATCCGTGTCTGTCCGTTTGCAGAAAACAATTCAAAATAAATGATGTAATAGCCAACCCCCACTTTTCTTCCCATATTATCATCTCCATCCCAGCGAAAGAAACCTGTGGTGTTTAATGTTTCATTATTTGCCAAAGTTTTAATAACTGTTCCTTTAGCATCAAATATGTTCACTGTTGCCAGATTGCCAACATCACTTAATTCATAATTTATTACAGTGTAATTTCTGCCTGGTGCATTATGAGCGAAACTTTGTGGACTTGCTTTTACTTCTCCAAAACTGATATTAGCTGCAGCCCTCTGAGAATTATTGGCACCCGGAGTAGCAAACCCGGCACTGGAGGCAGCCGATATCCATGAATTAGGTTTACTGATGATCACTTCTGGCG
Organism: uncultured Cytophagales bacterium; assembly: GCA_963803685.1. GTDB lineage: Bacteria > Bacteroidota > Bacteroidia > Cytophagales > Cyclobacteriaceae > Marivirga. The sequence continues at coordinate 1,551,519 of CAWDNW010000001.1, read as the reverse complement.
ATATTCGCTCCAGAGAAACCCCTTGCGTTTCTCTCAAAAACGGGATATGCATGTCATCATCATATAATAGCAGTTCCTCCAGGGCGCCATTTTCAGAAATAATTTGTACCACACCCGCTTCATTTATAAAATTAGGTAAATCTGTTTCTTTTATAAACTCTGCTTTTGCAGAATTGGGATAATGACTCATTAATGCTTCGGCGTTGCTAGTAAGTGCTACTAATCCTCCCGGCGCTAGTACCATATTTTTATTTGCAAACAAAACACTCTCCTGGGTGCTGGCTTTGGCTTGCCAGTTTTTAAGGTTTAAGAATTTATCTGACCGATTATATAATTCTATAAAATCTACCCCTCCAGCTTGGGGGTGATATAATACCTCATTGAGAATTATATCATTTTGCTCCGGCTCTTCTACTAAGCCAAAGACCACTGATCGCTCTGATGGCAGATTTAAATTACCAGCACAATCAGTAATCTGATCAACACTTATAGCGTATTTAACTCTTACTTGGAGTTGGTCAAGTAGTATCAGTTTTACTGTTTGGCTACTTACTACCTCGACCTGCTGAATGCGCACTGGAGGATCAATAGAAAATTGATCGACCCTTAGATCAGGCAGATTGATAATCTCATTAAAATACAGCTCAACTTCCATGGAACTGGGAGCAAAAGCCTGAACCAGTTTAGGTCCTGTTAAATCTGGGTTATCTTCCGTGACAGAATTGCTGGCTCCGGGGGTACCTCTCAATTCTGCTTGAGAAGCAGTCCAGTTGGAGAAAGTAGTGCATGGATAGCGTATATCTGTCATTTCTAAAGACCAGCCCCCATCGTTTTTTTTAAATTCTTCTTTATACCAACTATCCTTGTAAAAAACCTGATGCACTAACTCGTTTTTTGTTGATATTATCTGTAGCTCATCTCCTGCATTGTTTAAATTAGGCCACGGACTTAAGCCAATCACACGTCCGTATTTAGTCATCTCCCCTATCTGAGATTTGGGACAAACAATTACATATTCATTCGGCAACATATAATTCAACCCTAGCGAAACTGTATCCCGAGCATCCATGTAATTTAAATCAAAGAGAGAAATGGGATTGTCTGTTGTGTTATAAAGTTCAATATACTGCACATCCGGCAAGGACTGGTCAGCCACCGGGTTGGCCATTATTTCAGTGATCAGTAATTGGTTAAAGCCTGGTGTAAATACTCCGCCAAAAAGAAAATTAAGAACTTGCTCGCTAATAGCGTTGCCAAAGATATCTTGAACCGCATTGACCCTTAAATTATAATTGGTGTCGAAGAAAAGTGGTTCATTAAAGGACATGACTACTTCGTTATCCGAAAATAAATTGATTTCCAAAATATTGAGTGCTGGTTCAAATACATAGTTTTCCAAACTAGTGGCAGAACTAGCCTCCAGAGACTCATCAAACTGGATCAATATTATGTTATCAGCCAAAAATATTACGTTTTCAATAACTGGAGGAATATTATCAAAGGTAAAAGTGAGAGATAAATTCGATGCTGTATTTCCATTGCAATCATTAACAGATGATATTGATAATCCATAGGTCTGATTATTTGCCAAATCTTGCTCTAAAACAAGCTCCACTTCTTTTCCCCCAAGAGACTCAAGCTTAATTTCAGAAATATTAACAAAAGGCTCAATAATGTAGTCTGCTGTTTGCACCGCATTCAAGTCCATTATTTTATCAAACTTGAGAATTATTCTATTTGGTGCGGGAAAGAAGTAGTCTTCAATTACTGGTGCATTACCTGAAAAATTGAGATCTATTATTGAATTTAAGTTGCCGGGAGTGCCTCCTATATTCGAATTAGAGGCAGCCCAATTCAAAGGGTCATCACAGGGCAAATCCGGGTTTATTCGTTCCAGTGAGTAGCCTCCATCGTCTTTGTCTGCGTCCTGGTACCAATCTTTGGAATATGCTAAAGCATCAATCAATTGGCCCTCCTTATTTTGTATGCTAATACTATCTCCGGTCACGTTTAAAATCTGCCAGGAGGATGGGGCAACTGTAGCTCCAAATGATTCGAATTGAGAGACAGCTGAAGCAGGGCACAAAATTAAATGTCCTTCTGGTGCAAGAATATATTCAGGCAATACACCTTCAGAGCTGGTGTTATCTGTAACAGTCCAATTCCTTAATGAAATATATTTCTTGGATCTGTTATACAGCTCAATAAACTCCGTCTCTGGCAAACCTTCAGAGGGACTTGGATCAGCTAAAAATTCATTAATGACAATATCATGAAATTCTGCGTCCTCTATTTCAAAATAAAGAAAATTAATTGTGTCAGGCTCTATTAAATTACCGGATTCATCTGAAATATCTTCTACACTAAGCGCGTATTCCACGCCAGATTCAAAAGCTTGAGTAAAACTTAAGTTGATTGAATCGCCGGTAACCGTAATATCAGAAGGCGCTAAATTATCGGGCATCAAGTTATAATGAGCAGGGTTTAAGGAAGACGTTGAGTCAATCATTTCAAATAAATTTAACCTAATATTCCGGTCATCAATGATAGCATAATCAACGATGCGAGGTGGAATAGTATCGCTCAGGTAATCTCCAAAATAGATATTATCAAATGAGAAATTTCCCCTATTAGAAGAAGTAAAGTAACAAATAAAACCAATGTTGTTTGTTTCATTATAAACATTATGGATTCCTAATTCAGTTTCATTATAATTTTCGGAGCCCATCGCTGCAGTTGCTACAAGCCATCTCCCACCTGCCTCTCTCCTCACTCTTATTCGTATATTGAAACTATTTGCGAAATCACCATCCAGTACCCGCCCTACTTCACTGGTAATATTTCCATCTCTATAGAATAAGCTGATGGCATCATTGGAACCACTCTCCCCAATTTCAAAGAAGTAGCCCTCCTGAATGCTAGATCCTGAGTTGAAATCAAGTAAATTAGCAGTGTTACTTGCTAAATATATGGTCACTTTATTTGCATTAGAAGGTGCAAAATCAAGTTTTATATCGAACCTCCATTCTTTGTCATCTAAATTAACTTCTTCAAAAGTAGTTGAAATATAACTGGGGCTTGAAATAGCATCCGCGTATAATTGCATTTGATAGGCTTCATTTATTATAAATTCTGATGTATCCCCTGTCCATTCGGGGTTTGCAGAGAAATTTCCATCCTCAAAATCATCAATGACTATTTGGGCATTAGCTACGGAAATACAAAAAAATAGTAGGATTTGGGGGAGTAAGGTTTTGATTGTCATAATAATTGTTATTCTTATTCATCAATTATATTACTTTTGCATTACAGCCATAAAACAGAAAAATCTTTTACATTCTTTTTATTGTTGCATATAATCTATTTACTAAAGTATACTAAATTTTTGAAAAATGAAAATTGCAGTAGTTGGGGCCACCGGATTAGTTGGTGGTGAAATGTTGAAAGTACTAGAGGAAAGAAATTTTCCTTTTGACGACCTTTTGTTAGTTGCATCTGCTAAATCGGCAGGAAAGAAGATGTCCTTTAAAGGAAAGGAGTACATAGTCATAACTTTGGAAGATGCATTAAAACAAAAACCTGACCTGGCACTATTTTCTGCCGGAGGCAATACTTCCCTGGAATGGGCTCCTAAATTTAGTGATGCCGGTACAGTAGTAGTAGATAATAGCTCTGCATGGAGAATGAATGAGCGTATTAAACTAATTGTGCCGGAAATTAATGCCTCAGAATTAAAAATTGACCACCGAATAATTGCAAACCCTAATTGCTCTACCATTCAGATGGTATTGGCTTTAGCACCTTTGCATAAAAAGTACAAAATCAAAAGAATTGTGGTTTCCACGTATCAGTCGGTAACGGGAACTGGTAAAGATGCCGTTGATCAGTTAATGGATGAGCGCGCTGGCAAAGAAGGTAATAAAGTTTATCCGCATCCTATCGATATGAATGCGCTACCTCATATTGATGTGTTCTTAGAAAATGATTACACCAAAGAGGAAATGAAAATGGTGAATGAAACCCGAAAAATTTTCAGCGATCCGGGCATTGGGGTTTCAGCAACTTGCGTTCGCCTTCCGGTAATGGGCGGTCATTCAGAGTCGATAAATGTTACTTTTGAAAACGATTTTGATGTGGCTGATGTGAAAAAATTATTGAGCAATTCGGATGGCGTAGTTTTGCAGGACGATCCTAAAAACAATGTTTATCCCTTGCCTTTAAATGCGCACGGAAAAGATGAGGTATTTGTAGGCAGAGTAAGAAGAGATGAAAGTAATCCAAATACCCTCAATATGTGGATTGTAGCTGATAACTTACGAAAAGGAGCGGCCACTAATGCTGTACAGATTGCGGAATACATGGTAAAACACAGTTTAGTGCATCCTTATGGCTTTGAGCGCGCATAAGTCACTCGATAACATATTACAGTTTATAAAAGAAAATGAGCAGGTAGATCCTGCTCATTTGGTTTTAAAAGCCAAACAATTTCCCGAAATGCCTATTAGGGAAATTGCTGAACAAATTGCCGCCAGAAAAAAGGCGAAAAATAAGTTGCCAGAGTGGTATAATAACCCAAAGCTTCTATTTCCACCCTCACTTTCAATGGAACAGTGTAGCTCTGAGGCTACGGCTAAATTTAAAGCATCCATCGCTTCTGGTGAGAATTTGGCAGATTTAAGTGGTGGTTTTGGCATTGACACCTATTACCTGTCACAAGGATTTGAAAAAACCACCTATGTAGAGCAGCAAGCTCATTTATGTGAACTGGCAAGTTACAATTTTAGTCAATTAAACAGGCCAATTGTAGTACAACATCAGGAAGCAGCGCAGTTTTTAAAAGAAAATACATCACAGTTTAATTGGATTTACATAGATCCAGCCCGTCGGGATCAAAACCAGAAAAAAGTATCTCGCTGGCAAGACTGCAGTCCTGATTTAACCATTGTGCTACCTGCATTGTTAAAAAAAGCAGACAATATTTTAGTGAAGGGGGCACCTATGCTAGATATATCTCTAGGAATACAAGATCTCCAGGATTATGTAAGAAAAGTGTATGTAGTTGAATGGCGCGGTGAAGTGAGAGAGCTCCTATTTAATCTCACTCATGAAAAAAACACAAATCCTGAAATCACAGCGGTGCTTCTGGCTGATAATGGTGAGATAGATAATCAATTTAGCGGTAATAAAGCAGAAGAGCAAGACTCTAGAGCTACTTTTTCGCTGCCGGAAGCGCATTTACTGGAACCTTCACCTGCACTAATGAAGGCAGGACTGTATAAAATGCTTTCATCTAAATTTAACCTTCACAAGCTCCACCAAAATACGCAGCTTTTTATAAGTTTAGATCTCCCTGCTCAGTTCCCGGGCAGGTGCTTCAAAATTCTGGAAACTCTACCGGCCAATAAAAAAGCTTTGAAAAAAGTACTTCCTGATATGAAAGCAAACCTGAGTACCAGAAATTTTCCATTGGGAGTTCAGGAACTAAAAAAGAAATTGGGATTGAAAGATGGCGGTGACAAATACATTTTTGCCTGTACATTACAAGATGAAAGTAAGAAGCTGTTGGTTTGTGAGAAGGCATAGTATTTAAAGGCTTAAGCAAATAAAGACTTAAGCAAATTGCAATTGGAAAGGTCAAACTTAACTTTATTTAGAAACCTCTGTTTTGTACTATCAATTATTGAATAGACTTTGCGATAATATAAATCACTATCAAAATTATCAGGGGAAGTCCATAGTATTTCAAAATCCTCAGCCTGTTAGGCGCGGCATGCCACCAAAGCATCCACCAGGGTTTGATGTAACCTAAAGTTACCGCCAAAATTAATAAAACTAGAATGATCTTAAATAACTGCATTTTATAATCAGCTCTCTTCTATGATCTAGCAAAATTAGCTGTTTTCTAAAACATAACAGAGTTTAAATACTGAATTTCAAGTGACTTTGGTGAAATGAAGAGGATTACAAGGAAATAATTTAATAGTTAAAGACGAAGCACCAGTTTGATTAGAGAGTGCTTGAGATAAAAAATACTTTTAGAAATGAAAAATAAGAGAAGTGAACTTTTTGTAGTTACCTCCTCTTATATTCGCTCCATGTGTTCCAATTTATTAAATTAATTTTTGAATGATATGAACTGGTGTTTGCACAGCAAACACATCTGCTTCCAACAATTCTTTATGGCAAACCAATTCTAACTCAAAAATAAGGCCTATTACAAATAATTGCTCCATTTTCAAATCCTTGTAAATATTTACATGCTTTCTTTGTCCTAACAAACTTATTCCATATACGTGGAAAACATTGGTAATTTTTCGAAGTAGGGTGAATTTCTTCATTGCTATGATTTCCAACGATTAAAAATTAAGGGTATAACTTAAAACAGGCAACATAGGGAGCTGCTTTACCTCTTCAATATTCTTATTTACATCATTATAGTAGAAATCAATAACTGCTGTATTATTAGTAACATTTTGTACATCAATTTTAAATTCATGACTAAGCCTTGGTTTATTAATTCTATAACTGATTGCCAAATTTAAACTGATTATATCTTCTCCCTTATCCCGAAAAGCATTCATTTCATCATATACTGCAGAGCCTTGTTCGCTTGATTTCTGCAAGTCAATATTTAATTGCCTATTTGCACCCAGCCAGGTAATTTTAGAGTTAATACCAATGATATTGTTCTTGTTTTTACCCACCACAAATTCTTTCCCGAACAATCCATTTGCAATATAATTTCCATTGAACCTTGTGTTCCTCCATATATCATCACTTGCCTTGTACTTTGAATCGAACAAGGAGCCTGTCAATAGGAAATAATAATTGTTCACAAAGTACCTCTCCATCGTTAGCTCAAGACCAAGGTTTCTTCCTCTACCCTCATTTGCCAAAACACGGTCAGAAAACTCATATCTTTGATTAATAAGAGAATAACTGCTGTTACCCACCTCCACAGGAATATCGTATAAATCCTGGTAATAAGCTTCCAATTTAAGAAAGAGGTTTTTAGTTAGTTTATTTTCATAACCCAACACGTAATGTCTAGCTTTTAACAATTCCAATGTAGCATTTGGAGTGCTTGTATTTCCTTCTTCATCATAAACTATTGTATTATAATTACTTAGTGAAGTCATATTACTATGAACGCCTACTCCTACAGTAAAGGCTTGCCCTTTTGGAAGTTCATATCGAAGTGAACTTCGAGGTTCAAAGGTTATTTCATCATTTTGAGTGGTATTTTGGGTATGAATACCATTCACCAGGCTCAAATTTTCTGAAACTCTCCATTTCCAGGTGACGAATGATTGGTATAAACTAGCAGTTCCTACTACATCCTGACCTTGGACAAATTGATCAGCAGCACTATCAAAATATCTGGTGTTAAAATCAAAATTATAATGTGAGTTGACAGACCCTATTTGAAACTGATGTTTAATATTGAGTTTATAATTAAAAGTGGTATTTAGCCTAACAATATTATTATTGGTGTTTGCATTTTGATCTTGCTGAAGGGCAGAAGAATTAAAAGTTCTTAAACTACTAAATTCTGTGCCATTATGGGAATAAGAAAGTGTAGAGTTAATATAGGCTTTTTTGGTAATATTTATCAGGTGCCTAATACCAGCAACCCCTAAACTTCCATTTTGCCTGAACTCCTCATTCACCACCTCTTCATTCTCCGGATCATAATATTCCGAGTTAATATTGTTTAAACCCCCTAACCCGAATAAAGAAAAGGTGCCTGCTCTTTTGGTTGGTAAAAAAACTTTAAAGGATAAATCCTGATACTTGGGAACTCCACCAAAGTCTAGAATGCCCAGACTACTAATTATAGCGAGTGTGGAATATCTGTAGTTAATTAAATAACTGCTCTTGTCTCCTTTTTTAAGAGGTCCTTCGGTAGTTATATCTGTTCCCAAAACCCCAATTGAAAAACTATGTTCCCTATTTTCGCTGTTCCCTTTTCGCAATCTCATATCAAAAATACCTGAAAGTGCATTTCCAAATTCCGGTGCAAAAGCCCCGGTATAGAATTCAGAATTAGCCAACATTTGGCTGTTTAGTGCGTTAATGGGTCCGCCTGTGAGGCCTTCCTGCGAAAAATGATTGGGATTAGGAATTTCAGTACCTTCCAGTTTCCATTGAATATAGCGCGGATTATTGCCTCTAACAATAATATCATTTTCGCCTTCTCCGGTAGACCCTACCCCGGCAAAGGAAGAAACCAAACGTGCAGGATCTCCAATTCCCCCGGCATATCTTTTGGATTCTTCCACGGATAGGCTCCTTGACGATACTTGGGCCATCTCATTTGTAATTTCTGATTTGTGTTGCCGGGCTGAAACAGTTATTTCATTTAGTGTTTCGAAAGATTCTTTCATTTCAATATCAAGTACGGTTTCTTTCCCTGATATAACCACTAAATTAGGAATTAGCTTATCTTCGTATCCGATATAACTCACTTTAAGGGTAGCTCTGCCTACCGGTACTGACTCGATTGTGAAATATCCCTTCTCATCTGTATTTGATCCCAATAAAGGTTCGGATCCTACTACCATCACACTGGCAAATGCAATAGGAGATTTAGAGTCGGTATCAATAATTTTCCCTCTTATAGTTTGGGATAAAATCTGAGCTGATAAATCAGTAACCATAAAAATAACTAAGCTCGTTATAAATAATGGTACGTGTAATTTTTTCATTTTCATAAGACTGTTTATTTCGTTTATAGTCTTATGGCAGTCTTGGTAAAATATACCCCTACTCCGGCAGAGAAATATTATTAAATTTATTATTTAAAGGCAAAACCAATTCGAGGAAATTTTTTGTCTTTCACGAAATTAAGTAGGCCGATTGAAACCCCTCCCAATGTTTCATTGATATTAATAAAACCAAATTGGAAGCCCTTTTGCTTTTTTGCACGGTTTACAATTCCAATTTGCACACCCTCCATTGTTTCAGCAGCATTAAACCCAGCGCTAAATTGTACTCCATCTAAAAATTTACTTTTGTTGTAAACAGTGGACAATTGCAAACCTGATAAGGAATCAGCTACATTTACGAGTCCTCCAATTTGAATTCCAACCAAATTATTTGTCTGATTCCAAACCCCTGACAATTGAGTACCGAAAAAATCATCGGAATTAAAATTACCAAACCCTGCTATTTGCGTTCCATTTTGCTTACCTTTTGTTCCGTTAAATACACCCGATAATTGTACCCCATTAACTTCTCTTCCTACCAGATTAGCCATTCCTGCAATTTGTAGTCCGCTCACATCTGTTCTATTAATATTGAAAGCCCCTGCCACTTCAAAAGCCTGTATACCGTAATTATATCCCCCAATTAAATTAATAGAATTTTCATTTTTAACAGTGCCTGCAATTTTCAAATTGGAACTTACCCCGGGTACTAAGGAGATTTGGAACTTTCTTCTTATATAACCTTGAATATTTTGGGAATGTGTTAGCATCACTTGAGGAATCATCATTCGGCCTAAAGGATAACTTTCCACCGCTTTTATTGGGATGTTTTCTACCTTTTTTAACTCGGTAGGAATTGCCATCCTTTCATTCGTTAGCAGCTCAATAACCAACGACTGATTTTCAGGGGCCAGTGATAGAGTAGTTTCCTTGTAACCGGATTTTATGATAGAAATCATGAGGTCTGCTTGTTTGTGTGTGAGTTGAAGTTCAAATTCACCAATTGCATTAGTTAAAGTAGATTGAGACCCGTAAACCTCCAATACGGTTACATTTTGCAAAGGATCTCGACTCCTTAAGTCAATTACATTTCCTTTTAAAACAACAGATTCCTTTCTTTTCTCGCTGGTAGGTTTATTAAGCAAGATGACATTATTTCCTATGGTTTTTATATCAATTCTGTTGGGTAAAATATTAGGCAATATCTCCTCCAATCTTTTTTTCTTGCATTTATAGCTTATTAAGCTGTCAGCTGGTACTATATCTGCTTTAAATGATAAATTAAAATCAGCTTCTTCGGAAATGCTAAAAAGCACTTTATGTAAGGGAATATTGGCAAACTCCAGTGAAAGGCTTCTGTCTAATAAGGGGATATTTGTTTGGGAATAAATATTTGGGCTAATGAGCAATAAGGCAAATATCGCAAATAAGCGTATCATTCTTCACAAGCTTTACCGCTAATAATTATTTCATCTCCCAAGGTGGTTTCAAAATTGAAACTGAGTGCTAACTGGTTTATAATTTCTTCAAGTTCGGCACTTTTAAACCTCCCTGTAAAGTAACAATTCTCCATTTCGGAATTCTGAAAAATAATATTTTTTCCGTACGCTTTTTCAAGGGTTGATAAAACCTGATTTAATGGCTGGTTGTTAAATTCTAATACAGAAGTTTTCCAAAATAGCTTATTTTCATCAAGTTTTTTAGGACGCTCAAATGATTCAGAACTTTTAATATAAATAATAGACTCACTTTTTGTGAGCGTAATTTTATTTGAATTAGAAGTCTTTTTTACCTCAACAATTCCTGTTTTCACACCAACTTCAATAAAGTCTTCATTTTCCAAAGCAGTAATATAAAAAGAGGTGCCTATCACCATCACTTCGAGCTCGGAAAGCTCAATTATAAAAGGGGATTCTTTTTGACTTTCCACCTCAAAAAAAGCTTCCCCGTTTAACGATACTTTTCTATTGTCTTTAAAATTTTCAGCGTATTTTATTTTTCCTCCTCTGTTAAGGTTAATTGTTGAGTTATCTGGTAACACAATTAGCGCATGTTCATTTTCAGCTGTCATTAAAATAGTGGAATCGGAAGGCATTAAAAATTGGTACATTATATAAATACCAATTCCAATTATTAAAATGGCTGCAACTCTGGTAAACCAGGAATTCAAAGCTATTACTTTTCCTGATTTAGAACCTTCCTTTTTATTTGGTGTTCCTTCCTCAATTCGCGATAAAACATTCTCAAATGCCGCTTTTTTATTAAATTTAATGTCAGGAGTATAGGCTACCTCCTTACTTTTTTCCCAAATTTTTATAAACTGATCAAAAAAACGCTGATTTTCTGTGCTATTGTTTATCCAAGCTTCAACCATAGCACTTTCCTGATCAGTTGTTGAACCATCCAGGTACCTTGCTAAAAGTGAATCATCAATATTATTTCTCGGACCTTCCATACGCTCTATTATTAAAGACAAATGCTCCCTAATTTACCCTTACTTATCTTAAATATAATTTCTGTAATCAATTAAAATCAGTAACAAAATAACTAAATATTCCTTTAGTCTTTCTCTCAAAAACCTAAGTGCTTTACCCATTTGAGCCTCCACCGTTTTCACAGAAATACCTTGTTTATTGGCTATCTCCTGATACTTTAAACCCTGTTCCCTACTTAATAAAAATATTTTTTGTCTTTCGGTGGGTAAATCCGAAATACTGCTTCTTATTAAATTACTTAGGTCAACTGCATCAACTTTATTGGGAATAAAATCATCATAATCCATACCGTTAACTGCTTCCGAAATATAGGCTGATTTAACTTTTTGATGTTTTAATCGATTAAGACAAGCATTCCGTACGGCACCAAATAGATAAGCATTTATTGTTGTTTCTACACTCAACTTCTCCCTATTAATCCAAAGCTTTGAAAATAATTCCTGTACAACATCTTCTGCGTTATCTTTATCTTTTAAATAATGGTAAGCAAAATTGCCCAGTTTTTCATAATAGTCATTAAAAAGCATCTCAAATGCTTTCATATCTCCTGAAACAATATTTCTGACTATTTCTGTATCCATTTTTTGGTTGATGTCGGAACCAGGAAGCAATATATTTATTTATTTTCAATTGACGTTTCAAGTCAATGTCTATAAGCAATAAAAAGTAAAAGAGGCCATAAAATCCACCTAAGTCAAAAATTTACATCAACGGCCAACTGCTGAACTTAATTTTCTTCATTTTTACTGCTTTAAAACCTTAAAATTATGCGGTTTACACTTTTTATAATTTTAATAGGCTCTTTATCACTTAGGGCACAAAATTATCAGTCGGTTTTTAAAGAAGCGGTCACTGCTTATAATAATGAACAGTATTCGGAAATGCTTACATTAGTGAAAGAGGCCAATACAATGAGGGCCAACCATCAAACGATTATGTATTATCTGGCCTTGGCCTATGCATTAAATAACAAATCTGATTCGGCTAATTTTTGGTTACAAAAAGTGGTTAACATTGATGCTATAAATTATCCTATTGAAAGTTCTGATTTTGAAAACCTCAAATCAACAGACGATTACAAGAACTTACTGACCCATAGAAATTATTTACTTGAGTCAGGTAATAATTCAGATACTGTTATGATAATTTCCGAGCCTAATCTACATATCGAGGATATTGCATTCAATCCTTTTCAAGATACTTATCTAGTTAGCAGCATCAATCTCAAGAATATTTTTTCCATAAAAGAGGGTAAGGCAACTTCGGTTTTTTCTACCAATTTCCCTTTCGCTATTACAGGCATGGCAATACAAGATTCAATTTTGTGGTTTACTGCGGCAGGCTTTCCAGAAGCAGGAATATCAGAAAAGGATGACATATTCGAAAACTCAATGTTGTACAAAGCTAATTTGAATAGTTATCAATTATTGGATAGTTTCCAGGTAAAAGATGATCTGCCGCATCTATTTGGTGATTTATTTATAAATCCAGAGGGAAATGTGCTGGTTTCGGATTCTAAACAAAATATTATATATCAGCTGGGAAATAGAAGTTTGGAAAAATTGTTACATCCAGATTCGATCTTGTCGCTACAAGGGATAGCTCAGATTGATGGCACGTTATTTTTTGCTGATTATGTTAATGGAATTTATACAGTGGATTTAGAAAATGGAGAATACAATTTGATTAATGTTCCTGAACATCTTTCATTGTCACTAAAAGGAATTGATGGTTTGTATGCTTTTGAAGGTGATCTTATTGCAATCCAGAATGGAGTAAATCCAAATAGAATTACTAGAATAAAGCTGAGTAAGAACCTCAGCAAAATTGAAAGTTATAGGTATATTGAAAATAATCATCCAGCAATGGGTGAACCCACTTTAGGTTTTATAGCTAATGATCAATTGTATTATATAGCCAATAGTTTTTGGCGGCTTAATAAAGCAGGAGTAATTCAAAACCATGAAAATATCTTTCCAGTGATTTTAAAGGTGAACCTTGAAAAATAATAGGCCTGAGCAAATTTTTAAATTTCTAAAATATACTTAAGTTATTATTCCTTAATAGTACAACCTTTTTTACCTAACTAATGTTAGTTGGGTAAATAAGATAAATTACTTTATCTTTAAGGCTAGATTGTTACTTAAATTAAACATCAACAAAAGACGCAGTATTATATGGATTTTGGATTGAACGAGAACCAACAAATGATTGCCCAAATGATCAGAGATTTTGGCGCTAAAGAAATTACGCCTTCAAGAGATCAATGGGATGAGGATCAACATTTTCCGGTTGAAGTAATGAAAAAACTGGGAGGCCTTGGATTAATGGGTGTATTAGTGCCTCAGGAATATGGTGGTTCAGGTTTTGGTTACGAAGAATACGTAACGGCCATTTTAGAACTATCCAAAATTGACCCTTCTATTGGATTATCCATGGCTGCACATAATTCCTTGTGTACTGGCCATATATTGCAGTTTGCTAATGAAGAGCAAAAGAAAAGATGGTTACCAAAATTAGCCACTGCAGAGTGGATTGGAGCGTGGGGTTTAACTGAACCTAATACGGGCTCTGACGCAGGCAACATGCGTACTACTGCAGTACAAGATGGGGACCACTGGGTGATCAATGGTGCCAAAAACTGGATCACTCATGGCATATCTGGTGATTTAGCTGTAGTTATTGTAAGAACCGGTGAAGTAGGTGACTCCCATGGTATGACTGCATTTGTTATTGAGCGTGGTACAGATGGTTTTAAAGGCGGTCGCAAAGAAAATAAACTAGGGATGCGCTTGTCAGAAACGGCCGAAATGATTTTTGAAGACTGCCGGATTCATAAAGACAATATATTAGGAGAAGTGGGTCAGGGCTTTATCCAGTCAATGAAAGTGTTGGATGGAGGCCGTATTTCCATAGCTGCGCTTTCATTAGGCATTGCTCAAGGTGCTTACGAAGCTGCTGTTTCATACAGTAAGGAAAGACATCAATTCAATCAGCCTATTTCTAATTTTCAGGGAATCGCTTTTAAGTTAGCTGATATGGCCACTGAATTGGAAGCGGCCAAATTATTAACTTTCCAGGCTGCTGATTTGAAAAACAGAGGTAAAAGTGTGAACAAAGAATCAGCGATGGCGAAATACTATGCATCGGAAGCAGCAGTGAGAATCTCTACTGAGGCTGTACAAATCTTCGGCGGCTATGGCTATACTAAAGATTATCCGGTAGAGAAGTTCTACCGTGATTCAAAGCTGTGTACGATTGGAGAAGGAACATCTGAAATTCAGAAATTAGTAATTAGCAGAGCTATTCTAAAATAGAATCTGTTCTTCTTCATATTATTAGACCTTTTGCTTTTTGAAGCGAAAGGTTTTTTTATGGATTATGTTTAATTGTTATTACTTAAATTAGCTTCGAATTTACTCAACCTCTCATTTAAGCTGAGGGTACAAACCATCAAGACTAATATTAGGTTTTCTAATATCTTCCTTCTACCTTTGCAGTCCTTAAAACAATCCCTAACTATTTGGGGAATAAATATATAGATAAAGTTTTAAGAAAGCTCGTGGAAGGAGGTGTATAATATATGATCCAAATAAACGTAAAAGAAAACGAATCGATCGATAAAGCTTTGAAACGCTTTAAGAAGAAGTTTGAGAAAACAGGTGCTTTGAAAGAAGTACGTGCCCGTCAACACTTTGTAAAACCTTCTGTTGAAAGAAGAAAAGAAGTAATTCGTGCAGCATATAGACAAAAAATGAGGGATTTAGATAGCTAATATTTTAGCTTTTTTAGATTCTTTTTATTAAGTTAGTATTCGTCATTGTATTGGCGAATGCTAACTTTTTTTATGCTCAATACATTCCTGAAATATCTGCAATTTGAAAAACGATACAGTGGCAATACACTTATTTCCTATCGTTCAGATTTAGAACAATTTGCAGCCTACCTGGAGCAACAATATCAACTTTTAGATCTTTTAAAAGCGGAGCACAGACATATTCGTGCCTGGATTGTCGCATTGATGCAGGAAAAAATATCACCACGTTCCATTAATAGAAAAATAGCATCGCTCCGTAAGTTTTACAAGTTTGCCATTGCAAGAGAAGCTATCACCATCAATCCTGTTCAAAAGATTCAGGCCTTAAAATCCTCTAAAAATTTGCCTCAATTTGTGCATGAAGCAGAAATCAATGACCTCTTAACACTATTCGAATTTGGCGATGACTTTGAAGGAAGCAGAGATGCTTTTATTATGGAGCTTCTCTATGGAACAGGCATTAGACTATCAGAATTAATCGGACTTACTTTAGCGGATTTCAATTTACATTCCCACACTATTAAAGTGTTGGGGAAAGGAAATAAAGAACGAATTATTCCGTTCAATCAGCCATTGAAAGAAAGGTTGGAACAATATCTTTTTCATAAAAAAGAAGTGTCCTCATACAACGAGTCGGATCCCCTCATCGTTAATATGAAAGGAGAGAAAGCGTACCCGATGTTGATATATAGAGTAGTAAGAAAATACCTGGATCAAAGTACCACCATTGATAAAAGAAGTCCGCATATTTTGAGACATACTTTTGCCACTCATCTACTTAATAAGGGTGCCGATTTGAATGCTGTAAAAGATTTACTTGGCCATAGCAGTTTAGCCGCCACCCAGGTTTACACACATAATTCGCTTGATAAGCTCAAAGCAGTTTTTGATCAGGCTCATCCAAAAGCATAACTTTTAACTTAAAATATATAATCATGAAACTACAAATGCATTCCATCCATTTTGACGCTGACGTTAAGTTGTTAGGTTTTATTCAAAAGAAGATCGACAAGTTGGAAACATTTTATGACCGTTTTATTGACGGTGAAGTGTTTTTAAGATTAGACAAAGACTCTCAAAATGAAAACAAACTGATTGAGGTAAAACTTAATATTCCGGGTGGACAATTATTTGCCAAGGAGAAAAAAGATTCGTTTGAGGCTGGTGTGGATAGTGCCGTGGAGGCTTTAAGAAGGCAAATTAAAAAGCATAAAGAAAAACAGATTGCACATATGTAGAAAGTATTGTTTTAAAATGATAAGCCCGAAAGTTTCGGGCTTTTTTGCTTTTATAAATCTATAGATCATTTTTCAGAAATTCTCGTTTCAATTTCTGGTATTATATTTGAACCTTCTTATAAAAAAAAGGCTTAGATAAGCCAAATATTATAATTTTACCTTCTTCATGAGAAAATCTATCCTTTTTATTTTTGTATTGAGTTTATTCTTTGCTTCTATTTCGCGCGCGCAATACGTCATGGAGCAGGACAGTACCATTCTCATTAACAACATGTACATACAAATTGAAGTGTCCGCCTCCGTTAATGCATTGTACAATGGAGAGCATAAAAAAGCAGAAAGAGACTTCAAGTGGTTAAGGTACCGATTTCCCAAGCATCCTTTACCCTACTTCCTGTTTGGCCTTAATGAATGGTGGAAAATAATGCCTGAGCCTCATAATACCTCAAGGGACGACATTATGCTGGCTTTTATGGATTCTGCTCTGGTGCATGCTGAAAGGATGTTTGAAGAAGACCCTGAAAATATTGAAGCTTCATTTTTTCTTTCTGCCATTCACGGTTTTAAAGGTAGGCTCTACGCAGAAAGAGGTAGCTGGACTAAAGGGGCTTTTGCTGCCAGGAGTTCACTTAAATACCTGGAAATAAGTAAAGGTCAGAAAGATTTAAGCCCCGAGTTTCTATTTGGAGATGGTTTATATAATTATTATCGGGAATGGATTCCGGAAAACTATAGCATTCTGAAACCAATTCTTAGATTATTTGACAAGGGTGATAAGGAATTAGGTATTAAACAGCTCACAACGGTCTCACGAACTGCTTTCTATACACGAACAGAAGCACAATATTTCCTTATGAGAATTTTGGCTGTAGAAGAGGGTGAGGTATATAAAGGCTTGCAGTTATCTGAATATCTTCATGAGACTTTTCCCAAGAATGCTTATTTTCATCGATACTATGCTCGATTATTGTACTCCACAGGTAAGGTAAGAGAAGCTAAAGACGTTTGTCTTAAAATTATCCAAAATATAGATAGTGCAATGGCAGGCTATGGAGCTACTTCCGGTAGGTATGCAGGGTTTTTCCTAGGCCAAATATATGATAGATCGAATGAACTGGATTCCGCAAAGCATTATTATGAAAGAGCGGTGGCATTTTCTGAAAGTATTGATGAGGAAGAAGCCGGCTACTATCTATATAGTCTTTACCATCTGGGAATTATTGCAGAAAAACAAGGCGACAAAAAACTGGCAGCAACATATTTTAAAAAAGCCAAGAAGAAAGCAAAAAGAGGCGAAACAGTTTTTGATAATGCTAAGAATAAGCTGAAAGAGTTGTAATTTTATGGCGAATGACGTCAAAAGATTTCATAGTAACGCCCATTGTATTTCTATTACTGATGCTGATAGCATATCTGGTAAGGAAAGCTACCGCAACCGAGGACACTAAAAAATACTTTTATCCAGCCCTTCTTTTAAAAATGGTAGGAGCTATTGGAGTAGGACTTATTTATCAGTTTTATTACGGAGGTGGTGACACCTATGCTTATTTCACCCATGGCGCTCAGCATATATTCGATGCTTTTCAAGATAATTTTTCTATTGGTGCTAAATTACTAACGGCTAATGGCGAATTAGATCCTGAAACCTACAAATACTCGTCTAAAATCTGGATGTATAGAGACCCCTCATCCTATTTTATTGTAAGGATAGCCGCTGTGTTCGGATTGTTAACTTTTAGCACCTACAGCTCAGTTGCTTTATTATTTGCCTTTTTTTCATTTTGGGGTTTATGGTTAATGTACCAATCATTTTATAGAATCTACCCGGAACTTAAATGGCCATTTGCTATTGCTATATTTTTTATCCCTACCGTGTTTTTCTGGGGCTCAGGTATTTTAAAAGATACCGTTACGTTAGGAGCTGTAGGTTTTTTAGTATACGCTTTTATTCAAATCGTATTTGAGCGGAGACGAATCATATTCAATAGTTTACTGCTGGTATTATCAATTTATGTCATTTACTCAGTAAAACTTTATATTCTGCTTAGTCTTGCGCCTGCACTGGTATTCTGGTTCTTTATTTACCGGATTGGAAGGATACCCTCCTTAGTGGCCAAAATACTTATTTCCCCTTTTTTATTAGGCATTGCATTATTCCTGGCCTACTATGTGGCTTTAAAAGCAGGGGAAGATAATGACAGGTATGCGCTAGATAAAATTGCTGAAACTGCCCAAGTCACAGCTTACGATATCCGATATTGGACAGGAAAAGACGCAGGATCAGGTTATTCCCTAGGGGAATTAGATGGCACTATTGGTAGCATGATAAAATTGGCTCCCCAGGCTGTAAATGTGGCTCTTTTTAGACCTTATTTGTGGGAAGTTAGAAATCCCCTAATGCTACTTTCTGCATTAGAAGCACTTGTTCTATTCCTTCTATTCATTCGACTATTTTTTAAAAATAAACTCCACTTTATAGTCGGGAGCATAAAAGTACCCATCATACTATTTTGTCTCATTTTTTCAATTGTTTTCGCTTTTGGGGTCGGCATCTCCACTTATAATTTTGGTACTCTTTCCCGTTACCGGATTGTAATGGTGCCATTTTTTTTAATTGCTTTATTCTTAATAGATTTTCATGCGCAGGTTAAAAAGGAAGGATTAGAAGAGGAACATGAATAAAAACTCGCGGAAAAATCGAAAAAATTCATAATTCCGTTAAAGAATTATCGATAAATGATACTTACATCGTAAATTTACTCTCTCATCAAATATAATCCCGTGGCTTTTCAATATTTAACATCAGAAGCAATAAATCATTTTATTCTAGCTGCTCTCAAAGAAGATATTCAAGACGGAGACCACTCTTCTCTGGCTGCTATTCCTAAAGAAAAAATAAGCACCGCTCAACTTATAATTAAAGGAAATGGCATTTTGGCCGGAGTAGAAATGGCAAAACTGATCTTTGAAGTGGTTGATAAAAACCTTAAGCTTGAAGTATTTAAGAATGACGGTGAACATGTATCCGAAGGGGATATTGGCCTTAATGTAACTGGCTCTGCAATCTCGATTTTAGGTGCGGAAAGATTAGTGTTGAACTGTATGCAAAGGATGAGTGGTATTGCCACTTATACTCATCATTTAAGTAAGATGATTGGTCATACTAAAGCAAAATTGCTGGACACCCGAAAAACAACCCCTAATTTCAGAATCGCAGAAAAATGGGCTGTTGTAATAGGTGGTGGCAAAAATCACCGATATGGTTTATTTGATATGATAATGTTAAAGGATAATCATAACGATTTTGCTGGAGGAATAACAAAGGCAGTAGAGGCCACAAAGAAGTATTTATCCAATAAGTCGCTCAATCTCCGAATAGAAGTAGAAACCAGAAACATTGAAGAGGTTCGAGAAGCTTTAGATGTTGGTGGTGTCGATGTGATAATGCTGGATAATATGTCAACAGATATGATGAAAGAAGCTGTAACAATCATTAATGGTAAATGTGAAACGGAGGCCTCTGGGGGTATCACAGAAGACACTATTTCAGCCATTGCAGAAACCGGAGTGGATTACATTTCTGTTGGGGCATTAACACATTCTTATAAAAGTTTAGATATCAGTTTGAAGGCGGTTTCCTGATCCCATAAAAATGAGATATATTTGCACTCCCATTTCAGGGATAGAATGTACACATACTAACTATTTATAATATATTAGAAATGCTTGTTAAAACTAAAAAATATAAGCTGGATAACGGCACATACATAAAAACCGGTTTAAAAAACATTGTAAAAGAGCAATGGTGGGTCTTTTTGATTGCTTTGGCACTTTGCTGTGGTTACATTTTTGCTCCCAGCATATGGTGGTTTATAGGTACTGGAATTGCTTTATTACTTTACTTTCTGTTTTGGCTCATTCAATTTGCAGGTGTAACACAGCTAGAGCAGTATAAGATTCTTTTCGAAAAACTTTCTTATGAAATCACCTCACAGCAGATTTTAATAAAATTAAATACCAAACAAGGTATGCCAGTGAAATGGGATCAGGTAAAATCAGCAAAAATTGGAAAGTCAGCATTTATCTTTGTGCTTTCAAAAGCACAGTTTATATACCTGCCTTACAAAATTTTCAATACTGAAAATGAGAAGAAGTTTGTAGAAACTATTTTGAAACGAAAGAATTTGGTGAAGCAAACGAATAAGTAAAATACATTTTTTTTATACTTAAAACGGCTTTCTAGTTGATTTAGGAAGCCTTTTTTCTTAAATCACATTTAAATAATTTGCCAGCCCTACTCTTCTATTTTTATCATTAATGGTGCTCCTAATCCCTCAGCTAATTTTTTTGCATCCCGGATAGCCTTATTTTTCTTTGAATAGATCATTTTTATCAAGGGCTGTGACGAATCTGCATAAACCAGCAACAAATAATCTGTAATAGAGGAAGAAAAGGTTGGGCTTATTCCATTAGGAACATGAGTTCTTACGTAGCTATTTGAAAATAATTTCACGGAGGCAATAGCGGGAAGCTCTTCCCAATCACCCACTAGAAAGCCAGCAATTGAAGTATATTCTTTGAATCTCTTTTCTTCCCAATTTATAATTGCTCCTTCAAAAGTAAAAATAACTACCAGCCCTGCAATTATGGCTCCCATTCCTACTCCAATAACCTTCCCAAAAGAATTCTGCGCTTCAAAAATGAAGGGACTGATAAAAACAAATATACCCACCACTATTAAAATAATAGCAAGTATATGCAATCCTGAAGTGAAGTTTCGTTTTTTAAAATTGATATTATTCATGGTGTTTTCTCAACCTTTTTCACCTATTACTCCTCGTAAATCACCTGAAGGGTGGTTTGGCCCACAGCTTTGAGGGTTTCTTTAGAAATGATATCCATATTGTCAGCATGTGTGTGATGAAAATCAGGGAAGAAATCATTTGAAAGCGGATCGTGGGCTATTATATCAATTGTAGGTATCTTTCCATATTTATTTACAAAGTAGTGGTCATCAGTGATAGGATCAACCTGACTTGAAACAAAATACCTTCCATAGCCTACTCTTTCTGCGGTGGTCCATACCTTATCCACAATAGAGGGCGCAAATTGAACAGAATAACCTTCTTTATGAAACTGAGCATTAACACCTCCTACCATATCAAATAAAATTCCATAATAAGCTGAATAAGTATTCACATGCTTATTTTTTGACCAGTATTGTGAACCAAGACACCACCATGACTCGCTACCGCCAACATTTTTCCCTCTTGGTTCTCCATTATCTTCTCCATCAAACAGAATCACATCAATTCCCAACTCAGGCTTATTATCTGCTTGCTGTATTGACCTTAAAATTTCAAGAGCAACGGCTACTCCACTGGCGCCATCATTAGCGCCATCAATCGGTTCATCTTTTCGTTCGGTATCTTTGTCTGCAACTTTTCGGGTATCCCAGTGCGCTGCCAATAAAATTCTTCTTTTCTTCTCTGGTAAAATGCTCGCAATAATATTGGTTAAATTCCAAACCTCACCATCATAAGTGTTTGCTTCAAATTCCTGTAACGTTACCTTTGCGCCAATTTCTTCCAACTGCTTTATCAAATATTCTTTTGTTTCACTATGTGGAACTGTATTTGGCACTCTTGGTCCAAAGTCTACCTGGTCGGCTATGTACATATAGGCCTGATCCTGATTAAAGGAAGGAACAGCAATATCTTTTCTTGCAACCTCTTCATTCTTTTTTTCTTTAGAACTATCTGAACAAGCGACAAATAATAGTATTAAAAAAGATGTGTATAGTGTTTTTCTCATTAGGAATTATTTCAAATGAATTTCAAAAATAGGAATACTAATTACTAAATCAGTCAAAACTGACTAAAATTATAAACCCATTGATACAGACCGAACTTTTATCAAGCGGCACAAGTAATTCACAAATAATACAACAAAATAACAATTATATATATACTATTTCATGTATTATATTGAGTAAAAAGTCAATTTTTCAAAAGTAAAAACAATTAATGTTTTAAAACTTACTGTAATAATGCAATCCCCAATAAATTTTATCCGTTAATAGTACCAATTAGAATAACAATTTAAGCCATTGGTCGATATATTTTTATGGAAAGCACATTAAACAGCTAAAAGTAATGTTTTCCTACTATGGCTTTTTTTTGAATACGCCCAGTAGTTACCTTTACAATATCAAAGAATATCAAAATATAATTATGAAAAAGACTACAAAATTATTCGCAGCATTTGCCGGTTTATTATTATTTGCATCTGCATGTGCTCAAAGAACTTGCCCTACGTATGCAGAGATAGATACGCAAGAAAACAAGAAAATAGAAGCGACAGTATAAATTTTAACTGTAGCTTCTATTTCTTTTTTATTCAAAATGATATAAAAAGATAATGGAAGCTGAGTACGCAGGTTTTTTTTCACCTTGTACCTCCATCACAATATCTATTTGTGCTTTGCACACCCCTCTCAGGTCTACAATTGAATTCAATTTGGCAGATAAGCGCACTGACGAGCCTACCTTTACGGCATTGTTAAATTTCAGCTTTTCAATTCCGTAGTTGATCATCATTTTTAGGTTAGTAACCTCGGCAATTTGCTTCCATAAATATGGAGCTAATGATAAAGTGAGATAACCGTGGGCTATTGTTTGACCAAAAGGACTGTCAGCAGCTTTTTTAGGATCCAGATGGATCCATTGATGGTCTAAAGTAGCATCAGCAAATAAATTTACTTGCTCCTGATCTATTGTATGCCAGTCTGATACTCCTAACATTTTGCCATCATAGGCCTTAAATTCTTCAAAACTGCTAATTTTGATAGGTTCCATATTTCAAGGTTTAGTAAATGAACTTGCAATATAAAGCCAATTTTGAATTTATTGAATTGAAAACACAATGTTTACCTCTGCTTCTACTTTAATCTTTTGAAATTCCACATTACTTTCCATATTTGCCGATTCGTCCATCATGGCCATTGAGCGCATATTGTTGTTCTGATTTTTAAAGTAGTATACTGGTTGATAACCTGGTCTGTTTTCCTGCACCTCTATTACTCTTCCTAATTTCTCTCCCAGAGGATTTAACAATGCCTCGGCTTTGGATCTGGCATTTTTTACCGCTTCAATCTGCAATTCCTGCTCAATATCTTTAATTTTCGAATGGGTATACTGGCTTATCCTTGAATATTCTATGCTTTTAGGGTCTAACTGACTTAAGATTTGGTTGAGCATGCTGCCATTACTTAACTGCAATTGGAATTGTTTTCTGGCCATAAATTCTTTATTTTCTTCTTTTTTACCGTAGTTATAATTATACCCATATACATTTTGTACAGTTAAATTTTCCGAAGGAATCCCAGCCTTTTTAACCGCTGCAACTAACTGTTTCTCCAACTCCGAAATCATAAATTTACTTCCTGATTTGGTAGAATATTCTCTGAGGGAGATATCGAAGTAAATTTCATCTGGTAAAACTTCCCGCTCCGCTTTACCACTTACTGATATACTTCTAATGGCTTTCTCATTTTCTGATTTTTGCTGTGCCTCCACTGAACTTATTACCAATAAAGACGCAATTAGTATGCCTGCTAATTTTAGTTTTTGAATTTTCATATTTACAAAGTTTTATACTATATCGTAAACAGTAATCAAATGTTATGCCGATTAAATTATAGAAGGCCGGTAAGCCTATAAAAATCATACATTGTTACCCTAAAAGCCTCTTGTTTCTCGGAGTCAGAGAATAACGGAGCACTATTTTCACCATCGGGTGTCCAGCGGAGCTCTCGCTCTTGTATAATGTGATTGTAAATTTGAGTAAGTAACTTCATCTCCTCTTTTCTTCTTAATCCTCCCAAAATTACTGTACCGGACTGATTACTTTCTGGATCAATCCACATGATTTTTAACCCCTCCTTATTGAAAGTTACAGGTAATTCAATAATAGGGTAAACCTTATTTACGCGCCAATTCACTACCAATGCAGTTTTAAAATCAAAAGAGCTGCGATCTTCCGAATAATCTTCATGCCTGTAGATTCTCCAACCAGCATCCTCCAAAATTTCAATACTGTAATTTGTCTGACGCATATTTCTGAAAAAGATGTAAGCATCATCTCTATAACTAAAGGTTATCTTTTCCAAGTCAATTTCCTTTGTGGAGTTGACTGAACAAGCTGACAGAATAAACACAAGTAAAAATGGAATGAATCTCTTCATTTTGTTACGCTTTCAATAAATGACCTATCATACAGCTGAATAAAGTACCTGAGGACTAAATTGTTTGCGTTTGTTCCATAATTACCTCCCAAGCTCTCTTTAAATGATCCTTAGTTAACTCCGGGTGCCCGCCAACTAATCTTAAGGTGTATTTTCCATTCAATTTTGTATGAGTTATGAATATTTTACCTGTAGCATTTACCTTTTTTAAAAGCTTTTCATTGAAAGCATTGAGTTGCTCCTCATTCATTCTACCATTATTGAATCGGAAGCAGAGTAAATTAACAGAAACAGGTGCCAATATTTCAAAATCAGGATGAGATTCAATTTCC
Organism: uncultured Cytophagales bacterium; assembly: GCA_963803685.1. Classification (GTDB taxonomy): domain Bacteria; phylum Bacteroidota; class Bacteroidia; order Cytophagales; family Cyclobacteriaceae; genus Marivirga. The sequence continues at coordinate 1,526,684 of CAWDNW010000001.1, read as the reverse complement.
CCTTTTAACCATTCAGCCCATTCGCAATGGTTCCTAATAATCGAGCGTAAATTTTCTGCTCCGTAACTTCTAAGCATAAACCATAATTTCAACGATCGGAATCGCCTGCCTAGCTGAATGTGCCAATCGCGGTAGTTATTCACCTCATCATCAGTGTCCGTCTTCAGGTATTCAGGAGTGATGCTATAGGCTTTAGTCAATGCCTTTGGGTCTTTTACATAATATAAACTGCAATCGAAATTGACGAAAAGCCATTTGTGCGGATTAAAAACCATGCTATCTGCGAGTTCCATTCCCTGACTCATCCAGCGCATTTCAGGACAAATTAGTGCTGCGCCGGAATATGCCGCATCAACATGAAACCAAAGATTATATTTTTGAGCTATGGTTCCTATTTCATTGAGTGGATCTACAGCCGTTGTACCCGTGGTGCCCATAGCCCCCAAAACAAACAATGGCTTGTATCCGGCTTCCAAATCGGACTCTATCGCATCTTTTAGTTTTTGCGGTACCATAGCAAAATGCTCATCCACCTCAATTTTCACCAGGTTATCTATTCCAAAGCCGGCAATTTTCACGTTCTTGTCAATTGAGCTATGCGCTTGCTCCGAAGCATAAATTCTGTACTGCGGCATGCCTGCAAAACCTTTTTGATTGATCAGATAACCCGAGGCCTTTTCCCTGGCTGTAATTAAGGCATTAAATGTGCCTGTAGATGCAGTATCCTGTATGGAACCTGTCCATGATGCAGATAATCCCAATAAATCCCGCATCCATTCCATCATGCGGTCTTCCAGTTCCGTGGCAGCGGGAGAAGTAAGCCAGACCATTCCTTGTGTGCCTAGTGCCGACAATATCATCTCTCCCAAAATTGAGGGTTTGCTTTTGGAGGCTGGAAAATATGCAAAGAAATTGGGGCTTTCCCAGTGGGTAATTCCCGGCATAATCTTCTCTTCAAAATCCTTAAAAATGAGCTCGAAGTCTTCTGGTTTCTCCGAAAAAGTTGCAGGAATTTGGGCTTTGACTTCTCCTGGCTTCACCTGAGACATCACCGGATACTTTTCTACATTCTCCAGGTAGTCGGCGATCCAATCTACCATGTCGTGTGCGTGTTTTCGAAACTCCTTATTATTTAGCATGCATTAACTTTTATAAAAGCAAAACGTATTGATATTTAGCATAAAACTATTTAAAAAAACGATTAATTCAATTCAAATGAAAAAGGGATTACTAATAACGCTGGGAATAATTTTGGTGGTGGGTTTCATCCTCTACAGAGTATTTGCAGGTTCCTACAATAACATGGTAGCTCAAGAGGAGCAGGTGACGAGTGCCTGGGCCCAGGTAGAAAATGTTTACCAGCGTAGAGCCGATTTAATTCCTAATTTGGTTAATACTGTAAAAGGGTATGCAGATTTCGAGCAGGAAACGTTACAAGGAGTTATTGAAGCAAGATCAAAGGCAACAGGTGTGAACGTAAATGCCGACAATTTAAGCCCAGAAAAAATTCAGCAGTTTCAGGAAGCACAGCAAGGTTTAAGCTCAGCCTTGTCGCGTCTAATGGTGGTAGTGGAGCGCTACCCGGATTTAAAAGCCAATCAAAACTTTCTTCAGCTTCAATCACAATTGGAGGGAACTGAGAATAGAATCTCTGTAGAAAGAAGGAGATTTAATGATGTAACCCAGGAGTACAATACCTATATAAGAAGTTTCCCACAAACTATATTAGCCGGAATGTATGGGTTCGAGAAAAAAGGATATTTTGAGTCGGAACAAGGGGCTGAGAAGGCACCGGAAGTGAGCTTTGACTAAACAGCTGGAAAGTAATAATGCATAATCAATATTTAAAAAATTAAAAATTATGGCTCAAGATTCTTTCACTAAAGCTGAACAGGAGCAAATTGTGGCAGCAATTAAAGCAGCAGAAAATCAGACCTCTGGAGAAATTCAGGTTCATTTAGAAAACCGATGCAAAGAAGAGGTTCTAGATAGGGCAGCTCATATCTTTAAAACCCTACATATGCATGAAACTGCCGAACGTAATGGAGTGCTATTCTACTTGGCCATCAAAGACCATAAATTTGCCATCTTAGGAGATGCTGGTATCAATGCCAAAGTGCCAGATCATTTCTGGGATGAAATTAAAGAGCATATGATAAAGCATTTCAAAGAAAATAGAATAACTACTGGGATGAGTGAAGGAATTAAAATGGCCGGAGAGCAATTGGCCAAACATTTTCCACACAAAGAAAACGATAAAAATGAATTGTCGGATGATATATCGTTTGACAAAAATTAGAAATTTCTAAATTTAATTATGAAAAACATATTCACTATTGCACTTCTGCTCTTTTCCTTTTTCAGTTTTTCACAAACAAAAATCCCGAAAAAACCGAATCCCCCGCAGTTAGTTAATGATTATACCAATACTTTAAGCCGACAGGAGCATAAGCAACTGGAACAAAAGCTAGTGGCATATAATGATAGTACCTCCACCCAGGTTACAATTGTAATTATTGATACTTATGGACAATATGAGCCGATGGATTACAATATTCAGTTATCTGAAGACTGGGGAGTTGGTCAGAAAGATTTAGACAACGGAATCATTATTTCTTTAGCTATAAGTGATAGAGAAATGGCCATCGCTACAGGATATGGGATGGAAGACCGCATAACTGATGCAGCTACTACTACCATCAGGGAAAACTACATGAAACCCGCTTTTCAGGAAAATAATTACTACAAGGGATTGGATGATGCCACAACCGTGATTTTTGATCTGGCTGCAGGCAAATACTCTGCCGAGCAGTTCACTGAAGAGAATACAGGTAAAGGAATAGGTTTAGGTGTATTTTTAGTGTTTTTCTTTATAGTTATAACTGTGATATCACGATTCAGAAAGATACGAAATCACCATATGGGTTCAGGAAGGAGAGGTGGTTTAGGCTTTCTAACGATGATGATGTTGATGGGCAGTGGAGGAAGCCACAGAGGCTCGTACGGTGACTTTAATTCCGGTGGAGGTAGCTTTGGCGGAGGTAGTGGAGGCGGATTCGGTGGGTTCGGTGGCGGATCTTTTGGAGGGGGTGGTTCAAGTGGTAGCTGGTAAAACTCACTGTTCTATGAAGTAATTAATGGTGTTAAGACATATTTCCAAATTATTTTAGCAGGGGTGGATAAAATTCACCCCTTTTGCTTTTATGTTTCCATTAATTTCTGAAAATTACCATTCATTTAAAACGAAACTATGCAAAACAGACATACTTATGATTTTGGTCTAATCGGAAACTGCGCCTATCTGGCTCTTATTGGCAAAGATACTAACGTTTCCTGGATGTGTGTGCCAAGGTTCGATAGCAGTTTTATTTTCGGAAGCTTAATTGGAGGCGAAAAGGGAGGTGAATTTTCCGTAAAACCTACCAATGAAAACTATAAAAGTGAGCAACAATATATTGAAAACACCAATATTATTGAAACAATCATTGAAACAGATGATTACGCCTACAAAGTGACTGATTATGCTCCTCGTTTCCGTCAGTTTGATCGGTACTACCGACCACATATGTTGGTGCGCAAAGTAGAGCCTTTACGTGGATTGCCTCAGTTAAAGGTGGTTTGTAATCCCGTAGGTGATTACGGTAAGAAAGAACTTAGCAGGGAAAGAGGTAGCAGTCATATTCGGTATTTCGGTCTACCGGAAACTTTAAGGCTCACCACAGATATTCCCATTAACATGATCATGGATAGCAGCCCTTTTGTGCTCACCAAAACACGTTATATGGTAATGACTTATGGGGCGCCTTTAGAGGCTGAATTACAGGAAACAGCAGAAAGCTTTTTGAGAAAAACAGAATTTTACTGGCAAAATTGGGTGAAATCAACCAGCATTGGTCAATTCTACCAGGAGCATGTCATTAGGTCTTCACTAGCCTTAAAAATTCATCAGTATGAAGATACAGGAGGAATTATAGCTTCTCCCACCATGTCTCTACCGGAATCGCCTAACAGTACGCGAAATTGGGATTATAGATATTGCTGGATGCGTGATACCTATTATACATTAACTGCTTTCAATAATATAGGTCACTTTGAAGAAATGGAAAAATACTTTCTTTATCTCACAAACATACCAATGAGTGGAAAAGAACGCATCCAACCTTTATATAATTTAGTAGGAGAGGGCACAATCATTGAAAATGAACTTGACTTGCCAGGATATTTGGGCAATCAGCCCGTCCGCCTGGGTAATGATGCCTACACTCATATTCAAAATGATGTTTATGGTCAGATTTTACTTGCCATTTTACCACTATATACGGACAAGAGGTTCTCTAACATGGAGAAATCACAGTCCTCTTATTTATTAAAGACCATTTTGGAGAAAATTGAGTTTACGATTGATGAGGAGGATGCCGGTTTATGGGAGTTCCGTAACTTAAGGCAGAAACATGCTTATACCCATTTATTTCAGTGGGCAGGTAGCCATGCAGCTATGAAAATAGCCAAAGAAATTGGAGAGCATGACCTGGGTTTAAAGGCGAAATCTTTATTAAAAAGAGCCGCAGATCATCTTGAAAAGTGCTATACTCCTTCCCGAAATGCATACGCTCAAGCAGAAGGGGTAGACAGAATGGATGCCAGTACTTTGCAGCTTATTATGATGAATTATCTTGATCATGATAGCAAGAAAGCCAAAGATCATTTGAAAGCACTGGAAGAAGATTTAAAGGTTGGCAAAGGTCTTTTTTATAGATACAAACACACCGATGACTTCGGAGAACCTGAAACCACTTTCCTCATTTGTGCTTTTTGGTATGTAGAGGCGCTGGCTTGCGTAAACAGAACAGAAGAAGCCATGGAAGCTTTTGAATATATTACTTCATTTGCTAATCATGTTGGCTTATTAAGTGAGGATGTGAAATCAAGTGATGGAGCTATGTGGGGAAATTTTCCTCAGGCATATAGTCATGTTGGTTTAGTCAATGCCGCATACAGAATTAACAATAAACTGGATAAACCTGATTTTCTACCTTGATTAATATTTCTAAACATTTCAAAAGAATAAGACTAGTATAAAAGAATTAATCTTATTGGCATTTATGCCGTTAAACAATTTGTTTATTTAATGCTTTATCTCTTTTATATAATAGGAAAAGTATATGATTAATTTTTTTAAGAAGTGGTTTAAAATATTCAAGAATTCAGGCATTAAATTTTTTGAAGAAAATCCATTTAAGCACAGTGCCTCTACTGCTTATTTTACCATATTTTCTTTACCTGCCATAGGATTGGTTGCTATAACTTTAGCAGGGTATTTTTATGAAGATAATGCTGTAAGAACTCAATTTCTAGGACAGATTGATCAACTGATGGGGGAATCCAGCTCTGAACAAATAGATAATTTGCTATCTTCTGCCACAGTACAAACTGACAGGGTGTTGTTTCAAATAATTGGTATAGGGACGCTACTATTTAGTGCTACTACTGTTTTTATATCCTTACAGGACAGCCTCAATACTATCTGGAGCATAAAGGCAAAGCCCAAGAAAGGACTTGTTAAGTTTGTGATTAACAGGCTACTTTCATTAGCTATGATTGCCGCTTTAGGTTTTCTTCTTTTGGTTTCATTGTTGGCAGATACCGTTATTAATTTTATTCAAACGCATATTGAAGGGATTTTAGATGGGGCTACCATTTACGTGATTCAATCCATGAATATCGTTATTTCCCTTTCCTTTATTACGTTGGTCTTTGCTATTATTTTTAAAGTATTACCAGATGCCCGCCTTAAGTGGAAGGATGTTTGGGTGGGAGCTTTCGTTACTACAGTACTGTTCGTAGCGGGTAAATTTGCATTGGGTTTTTATTTAGCAACCGCCAACCTTACAGATTCATATGGAGCAGCAGGTTCATTTGTGGCAATTTTGGTATGGGTTTATTATTCCGTACTTATTTTGCTATTTGGAGCTCAGGTAACATTTGTATATTCTAAAGAGAGGGGACGAATTATCTTACCAAAAGAAGGTGCTGTAGCAATCAGCATTACTGAAGTAGAAAGAACAAGAGGAGAACCAATATAAAAGCACCTTCTTTTTATAACTTTTACCTGTATTTAATAGCTTCATTGCAATAAAGAGAGCATTAATTTTTCATCTGCATTTAAGCCAAACGTTTGAGAACTATCTTTAAATTTTCCATATTCGGGCATTGTGCCTTTATTAATATGATCTAAAATTACTGGATGAATGTAGTAGGTTTTGCATATTGAAGGAGTGTTTCCTAATTCATCTGCAACCATTCGGATTAAGATATTGTCCAGGTTCTTTCTACTGGTTTCTTTTAGTTTCAAGGCTTCTGGATACAATTCTACCGCCAATCTTGTTCCTGCCCAGGTTCTAAAATCTTTACTTGAATATTCATTTCCAATATGTTCAGATATATATTCATTTACCTCGCTGCTATCTACAGTTTGACTTTTATTGCTATCGTCTTTATATCTAAATATATCATAACCAGGCATTTCCGCAGCTTCGTGAATATATTTTGAAAGCGTTTGATCTTCTATTGTTACTGATCTGTTCTGCCCGCTCTTACCTTTATAATTCAGAATCAGGTTTTTTCCTTTGTCACTCAGATGTCTCCGTCTCAATGTAGTAATGCCGTAGGTTTCATTATTTTTTTTATAATAGCTATTGCCAATTCTTACACCATACTCATCTAATAAACTAACTACCAGGGCGGTCACTTTTTCTTTATTCCATACATTTTGATTAAGATCCTTTTCGCATTGCTTTCTTATTATGGGAAGTTTTTCTCCAAATGATAATAGCCTGGCAAATTTCTTCTCCTGTTGTTGTCTTTCCCATTCTGTATGATAAATATACTGCTTTCTGCCTTTGGCATCCCTCCCGGTAGCTTGAATATGTCCATCGTTAAATTTGCATATTTTAACTTCTGACCACATCGGTGGAATAACAATTTTCTTTAGTCGTTTTAGTAATGATGGGGAGCTAATTTTATCTCCGTTAGAACTGAAATAAGCAAATCCTCTGCCGGATTTCTTTCGCTCTATTTCCAGTGAGGAGTCATCAATGTGTTTGAGGGTAATTTTTTTTGATTTCAATGGTTAATTAATTGATAGTTTAAAAAATTGCTTGCAGAATAAGTTACTGCATAAAAAGTCACTCAAAAATGTGAATAATCAGAAAATATAACGCTCTTGCTAAAAAATTGTTAATAGAAACTGTAAATAGTGTTGATGAGAATCTTTTATAAAAAAAGTAAGTTGTTGAGAACATTTACAAATAAAGAAAAAAGGCAATTTACATTAGACCCTAATTGTCCTCACTTTAAAAAATCCTTTACCTGATTGGCTTTAATCATCAACTCCTTTATTTGAGTACCATCATCGGCAGCAATAGCTTGTTGAAATTTCTGGAGATTTTCAACATGCTGTTGTAATGCCGTTAAAATGTTCTCTTTATTTTGTGCAAAAATAGGAGCCCACATCTCTGCTGAACTTTTGGCTAAACGCGTAGTAGAAGTAAATCCTCCACCTGCCATCGTAAAGATCTTTGGTTCGGAAGGCACTTTATTTAAAGCTGTTTGAGCCAGACTAAAAGAACTGATGTGCGATAAATGAGAAACGTAGGCGATGTGTAGATCATGCTGAGAGGGTGGCATCTCCAGCACGTTCATTTTAAGACTCAGGAACATTTGACGTACTAATTTGAGTGCATCTGAGTCGCTTTTTTCAGCCTCACAAATAATTAGTTGCTTGCTTTCAAACAAGCCAGTTATAGCTGCCTCAGGCCCGGTATTTTCTGTTCCCGCAATCGGGTGGGCTGCTACGTAGTGCTTTCTCTTTGGATGGTTTTCTACTGATTTACAAATCTTCTCTTTGGTGGAGCCGAGGTCTACAACAACTGTTTCTTCATTAAGAGAATCCAGAATTTCGGGTAAAAGCTTTTCAATGGCATTGACAGGTATACTCAAAATAATTAAATCGGTATTATCATAAATACTATTGAGTGAAGCTGCTTCATCAATTATTCCTAATCTTAATGCCGTTTCCAAATTTTGAGTATTGTTATCCACTCCTGTAACATGTGTAGCGAAACTATTTTGCTTTAAAGCAATAGCTAAGGAGCCACCGATAAGGCCTGTTCCAATTATTGTGACTCTCATGAGTGGGTATTTAAATAGTTTTGAATCCTTGAAGTAGCTGTTTCTAATAAGTGCTTATCACTACAAAGAGAGACCCGTATATAGTTGGATCCATTATTTCCAAAAATAATTCCAGGACTAATAAATACTTTGGCCTTCTGTAACAGTTGATTGCAAAATTTCTCTGCACTTTCTACATTGTCAGGTACTTTCGCCCATACGAATAAACCTGCCTGTTCTTCTTCATAACTGCAGTCCAAAACCTTGAGCATATCCTGCGCTAATTTTTTCCTTTGCTGATATTCGTGATTTTGTTGTTCATGCCATTCCTTAGAATTATTTAAAGCCTCAATTGCGGCATGTTGTATGGGTAAAAACATTCCAGAGTCAAAATTGGATTTCACTGTAATTACTTGCTGTAAATACTCCTCATTACCTGCCACCCAACCTAATCGCCAACCTGCCATATTGTGCGATTTACTAAATGAATTCAATTCCAACGCTACCTCCTTAGCCCCATCTATATTAAAAATGCTCACGGGGACATCGTTTAAAATTAAACTATAAGGATTATCATGGCAAAGCAAAAAAGATTTCTCCTTTGCTAAAGTCACCAATTGACTTAACAATTCTTTATCCGCTCTACGGCCTGTAGGCATATGAGGGAAATTAATCCACATCAACTTAACTTTTGATAGGTCTGACTTTCTAAGCTGTTCAATATCAATGCATTTCTCTTTGGTTGCTGAAACTTCGTAGGTTTTAATTTTAGCGCCTAAAAGGTTACTCACAGAAGTGTAAGTAGGATAGCCTGGATCAGGAACAAGCACCTCATCCCCCTCGTTTAGAAACGCCATTGAAATGTGCATAATACCTTCCTTAGAACCCATCAACGGTATTATCTCATTATCACCATTTAAAGTAATGTTATAGGTTTTCTGACACCATTCTGCAATGGCTCTTCTGAACTCGGGTATACCTCTATAGCTTTGATAGCCATGATTTTTGGGGCCTTGCACAAATCTTGTTAATGAATTAATAGTGGCACCGGAAGGTACTAAATCAGGACTTCCTATGCCCAAATTTATTACGTTAGCTCCGTTCAGGTTCATCTTCCTGATTTCCTCAAGCTTCTGAGATAAGTAATACTCACTTACATTCGCTAAACGATTGGCTTTCTGAATAATCATATTACTTCAAATTAAAATAGCTTCTAGGATATGTGCCTAATAAAATAATTCTACTAGCAAACTGTTCAGCATGGCTCATGGCCAAATCAAATGAGACCTTACTTTTCCAGGTCAGGTCTGCATGAAAGCGGTACTCATAAGGCTTACCCACCACTGGTAGAGACTGAATATTGGTGAGGTTAATATTATTTTCCTTAAAAACAGACAAAATATCTGCCAGCGTGCCGGGAGCATGTTTTAATTCAAAAGAAATAGAGGCCTTGTCATCATTATCTCTGGTTTGAGCTTGATTAGTTAAAACAAGAAACCTGGTATAGTTTTGCTTATTAGTTTCAATATTTTCCTGTATAATATGCAGTCCATACAAATCGGCCGCTGCCTTACCTGCAATTGCAGCCGTATTTGCTAGTTGATTTTGTGCTATATTTCTAGCGGATTCTGCTGTATCCACTGTCTCTGTTATACTAACGTCAGGCAATGTATCCAAAAATTCACTGCATTGGTTAATGGCCACTGGATGAGATTGAATATGCTTAATATCTTCTAACTGGACTCCAGCTAAAGCCATCAATTGCATTTCGATTTTGAGATAAACCTCTCCAATTATATTCAAGGAATATTCATTGATTAAACCATAATTCTGTGAAAGGCTACCGGCAATGGTATTTTCAATTGCCATAACCGCGGCATCTGCTTTGTTGCTTTTAAGTGCTTTACATAAGTCTCTAAAACTCATGCACTCTACCAGGTCAATTGAATGATCAAAATAGTTTTTGGCAGCCATTTCATGAAATGCTCCTCTTACTCCCTGAATGGCAATTTTCTTCATTTTACTGTCATTTAAAAAATCTGTTTCCTAAAATAGAGACAATTCCTGACACTAAATTGCAAAATCTAAACTGTACTTAAAAATGATTAATGAAATGCTTATTTTGTTTTAACATTTTAAGTTTAGAATCATTCAATGGTTTTTCTATATATTCCAGCACCTGATCGTAAGAGTCTGCTTTTTTCCTATCCACTGGATTAACGGAGGAAGTGAGCATTATCACCCATATATTCTTTTTCATGTTTTCCTTATTGAGGCTGTCCAGAAACTCCCACCCGTCCATGATGGGCATGTTAATATCCAAGAAAACGCAATACAACTTATTAGGATCATAATTAGCCTTTAGGTATTCCATGGTGCTTTTACCATGGTAGAATACATGCGGCTGTAAATCAAAATTGTTTTGAGTCACGAAAACTTTGTGCAAGTACACAGTCATTTCGTCATCATCTACAATAAAAGTTTCCATGTTAAGCAGTTAGTTTGGTTGTAAGCTAAAAAATTAAATACTTCAGTTTAAATACTTTTCGATTAAATGCCAAATCTGAAGTACAAAGAAATAACGTCCGTAAAAAACTCTGCTCCGCCTCTTCCATGAATTTCACTAGCTGGTACTTCAGCCCCAAAAGTGTAGGTTTCCAGTAAAACTGTAGTGCTTCCATTAGCCCTCATATTTTCAAAGGCATCTTCTGAATTAAAGTAAGGAACTAAGTTATCATCTCTGCTATGAAATAATTTAATGGGGGCTTCCGCTTTCCAATTGTGAATATCGTTGTCTGCTAAAGCTGCTCTAAACTCACTGGCTGGATCATTAATTTCAGTAATAAACTCTTCTGTAAATACAACTTCAGGGTTGGTATTTGAGATTGCATAATATCCATTTTGAGAAACTTCTGTGGAATAGGGTTCATTTAAATAATAGGACAAACCTCTTTCCAAATAGATTCGATCATAGGAATCAAGCACCCATAAATATAGACTTAAAGACAATCCGATTTCTCCTTCAAAATTGAAAATGTATTCTCCAACGGCAGTTTTGTGGTACGCACCTGCTCCCATAGCACTTCTTGTAATTGGGTATTCCTCCAAATAATTCTCTTCAATATATTTATGAAGCGCCATGGTAGAATTTCCTCCCTGAGAATAGCCCATTAGAAACAACTCTTCTGTTAAACTAATATCGAGAAAATCTGCCAATTCCTTAGCCGCTTCCAACATATCAAAACTTGTAGTGGCAGCAGTTTGTGCATGCTCATAGGGGTGAAACATTTCCTTTGTTGCTCCATAGCCAATATAATCTGCAGCTGAAATCAGATATCCATTGGAGGCATATAATACTGCAGAGAGATAAATTTCAGCACTTTCCTCTGATAAGTAGGAAGGGGCTCTATATTCCTGATCAATTGCAGGATCATCACTTTTGGCCAATGTGCTGTGTTGAAAGCTGGTTAATTTCACAGATCCCGGCACCTCAGGTATTAAAACCAAACCGGAAGCCTCCACCATTGTACCATCATAATTGGGTGTGAAATATAATACTTTATATGCGTCCACATCAAAATTTGCAATTTGTGATATTAGCGTATTATCTCCAAACCTTTCCTTTACCTCTTCGGCAGTTATGGTTTCTAACAGCTCATAGCTTATTATATGTTCAAAATTGTCCTGAGGATCTATATTGTCATCTTTACATGAAGTAAGAAATACGAATACAAAAAGAACCGAGAATAATTGTAAAAACTTTTTAGCTTGCATAGTATTGAGTTTAGTATCTGAAATATACTGAATTTAACTAAAAATTACTTTAATGTTATTAAAAGATATTCCAAACGCACAGGATATTGTAAATGCCGAGGAAAGAATAAATAAATATATTCATCGGACTCCCGTATTTACTTCCACTCAAATAAATGATCTGTTGGGTCTAAAAGTATATTTTAAGACAGAAAATTTACAAAAAGTAGGGGCTTTTAAAATGAGAGGGGCTGCCAATGCTGTTTTGTCTTTAACAAAGGCACAACTGAGAAAGGGCGTTGCAACGCATTCCTCCGGAAATCACGCACAAGCTTTAGCCCTGGCTGCTAAGTTAAGTGGCATACCTGCTTACATTGTGATGCCAGAAAACGCACCTGAGGTAAAGGTTGCTGCGGTAAAGCAATATGGTGCCGAAGTGATTTTTTGTGAGGCAAATTTAATGGCAAGGGAGACTACCTTAAATGAAGTGGTCGAAAAAACAGGGGCAACTTTTGTCCACCCGTATAACAATTACGATGTTATTGCAGGACAAGCCACCGCTGCCAAAGAGCTCATTGAAGACACAGATCATTTAGATGCCATTTTCGCACCTATTGGTGGGGGTGGTTTAATGGCTGGTACCTTGTTATCCTCTCAATATTTTGGTAATAAAGTGCCTGTTTACGGAGCAGAACCCACAGGAGCAGATGATGCATATCGCTCTTTAGAGGCGGGAAAAATCATTCCCATGGAAAAACCTGATACCATTGCTGACGGATTAAGAACTTCGGTAGGTGAAAGGAATTTTCCTATTATTCAAAAATTTGTAAAAGAAATAATAACAGTCACTGATGCAGAAATTATTGAAGCCATGAAAATGGTTTTTCAGTATTTAAAGTTAGTTGTAGAACCTTCAGGAGCCGTACCATTTGCTGCAATGATAAAGGCTAAATCAAAATTTGAGGGTAAAAAGGTGGGTGTTATTCTTTGTGGAGGAAATATAGATTTAGCAAAAATGCCATTTTAATACTATCATTGTTAAATGAGAGTAATTCACAGATTTTACCTTCATTCCGAAAGAGTACAAAAGAAGAAAGTAGCCGCTTATATCTTTTATATCGTTCTCCAAATAGCCGCAATAGTTATTTTGGCGATAGGCTATCAGAGTTTTATTCCGCTTTTACTTATTCCCCTAATTATAAGTTGTTTTGCCTCTTTTGTGGATGTTCCGATGGGAAGGAGAAGTGGCCATTTAATTTACTACTCACCTTTGTTATTGGCCTCTACTTTAAAAAAAGGAGCTATTGAGTTGCATGGAGGGACATTATTTGACTATTATTTTACACTCTCTATTAGTAGAAGTGAGCACAGGAACAGAAAAATGATTATTTACAGTTACCTGGAAGGTTTAATGAACTTGCTAGACAAATGGGACACTACCAATGATGATATAATACTGACAGCCAATGCATATTTCATAAGTCCTAAAACCGCTGCCAGATTAGGTTTCGAGCAAAAATCAACCAATAACTTGCAGAAAATACTGATGATTTTGAATTACCTTCCGATTATGATTAGTTATACCATAGCCAATGGAAAGCTCAGCTTCCCTAACATTTTGCATTTAAAGAGCTATGAGTGCAGCATTGGTGAATTAAGAAAAAACAAAGCTTATTTGATAGAAATGTTTGAGCGGATAAAGGGGTAATATTTATTGAATGACAACTCACTTTTTCAAATTTACTGTGAATATTAGGTGTAGGTAATAAGCTGTAATTGATTGTCAAGTCCGTATTAACAAAAGAGCTCCTGCCTTACAGCAAGAGCTCTTTGAATTAACTTGTAAAATGAATAATCAAGGAAAAATTCCCATATCTGTGTAGCTTACTGCTATTCTATCGAGCGCTAAAATAAAACCTGCTGTTCTTAAGCTCTTAATCCCCTTTTCTTTTCTTTTGGCATTTAATTCATGGTAGGCCGTCACCATTGTTTCTTCTAATCCAGAGTTTACCAAATCACGCTCGCTGGCACCTTTCACGATTAGTTCCACTTGTTCGTTGCTGAATTTATCACCAGTAGCATTTTCAATACTCTCAAGTAATAATTTAAACTTTTGCATATCGTAGCGTTTCTCTAACTTTCCAAAAGATACGCGCGATAAATTCTTTAGCCACTCAAAATATGATACTGTTACACCACCAGCATTTAGATACATATCCGGGATAATCATCATATTTTTCTCAAGCAATATTTTTTCCGCCTCTTTGGTTACAGGACCATTCGCTGCTTCACCAATAATTTTAGCCTGAATTCGGTCAGCATTTTCTTTAGTGATTTGATTCTCCAAAGCCGCCGGGATCAAGATATCGCAAGGTGTTTCCAGTAACTCAATTGAGTTCTCAATAAATGTTCCATGAGGATATCCTTTGAAGCCTTTATTTTCAGTTTGATACTTTTTTATTCTTTCAATATTAATGCCTTCAGGATTATAAATACCTCCATTCCACTCAGCAATACCAATGATTTTTGCTCCTGCCTCATGCAAAAATAATGCTGAATAGTATCCTACATTACCTAGACCTTGAATAACTACAGATTTACCTGCAAGACCGGTGGTTAAACCTAACTCCTTCATATCCTCCTCCACACCAACTGCCTCTCTAATGCCTAAATAAACACCCATACCGGTTGCCTCTGTTCTGCCGTCAATACCATGTTGGGAAACCGGCTTACCAGTTACACAACCTTTTGCGTTGATGGCATCTGGATTAAACGCTTCATAGGTATCAACAATCCAGGCCATTTCTCTGGCACCTGTACCATAATCCGGTGCCGGAACATCAATGGCCGGACCAATAAAATTCTTTTTAATTAATTCAGAAGTATATCTCCTGGTAATTTTTTCTAATTGTCCTACATTGTACTTTAAAGGATCAATGTTTACACCGCCTTTTGCACCTCCAAAAGGTATATTTACCATCGCGCATTTATAGGTCATAAGGGCAGCAAGTCCCATCACCTCTTGCTCGTTTACAAAACTACTGAATCGGATCCCTCCTTTCACTGGCAACTTATGGTGTGAGTGCTGTACTCTATAGCCTTTTACCACTTCATATGAGCCGTCATCTTTTCTGATTGGGAAGTGGAACTTATAGATACTATTACATTGCTTAATTTGCTCTAGCAAGCCAGGATGTAACTCCATGTGCTTGGCGGCATCGTCTACAAAGCTGCAGACATCTTCAAATAAACTATAGTCAGGATCTTCAAACATATTTAAATTATTTAATTTGAAATTAATTATTTAACGTTAATTGAGTCAAGTACTCCTTTTTTAAAATAGGGCAAATTTTATAACGCTCATCTTTGGTATCTTCATAAATGGCTTCTAATAACTCTACCACGTTTTCCAAGCCAATTTGTTGGCTCCATTCAAAGGGACCGAAAGGGTAATTAGTGCCCAATTTCATACCCAGGTCAATATCTTCCCTGGTAGCAGTGCCTTCCTGAACGGTGAAATACGCTTCATTAATAATCATAAAAATAATACGTGGTGTTACCATCCCTACTCTATCTTCAACTAATTCATAATCGGTACCCAGTCTCTTTGCCAAATCCTCCAATTGAGGTTTATCGCTTTCATGTAACAAGCTGCATTCCAACAGGCTTCTGTTGATAAATGTGGGGAAACCATTAAACCCAAAAACGGTATTGTTATCCGGATGCTTATAAATACTAATATTTCCGAAACTGCTCATGGCCAGGTGCGTGAAAATAGGTAAATCAGGTCGCTGTTCATAAAACTCTAAAGCCTCAGGTTCTTCTGCAATAAAAAAATCGAAAACTACATCGGCTTTAAAAAATGCGGTCTCGGTTACTTCTGTCAAATCATCAAATGCTAGGATTTCATGTGCATCACTAAATTTTGCACTTAATTCATCCTGATTTTTGGGGTCCCCGACAACAAGTATATTCATAATTTGTTAGTTTTGAATCAAAGTTAAACAACTATTATAAAAAAGCGAGATGGAAAAGACAATCATTCAAACAAAAGATGCTCCGGCACCAATAGGGCCATATAACCAGGCTATTTTAGCAGGCGATACTTTATATGTATCAGGCCAAATTGCTTTGGATGCGCATAGCGGAGAAATGATAAATGAAAACATCACAGAAGAAACGCATCAGGTAATGAAAAATCTGGAGGCAATTCTTTCAGCTGCCCAGCTTAGCTTTCAATCAGTAGTGAAATGCAGCATTTTTGTGAGAAACATGGATGATTTTGCCACCATTAACGATGCCTACGGACAGTATTTTAAAGTAGACCCTCCTGCCAGAGAAACGGTAGAAGTGGCCAGACTACCCAAAAATGTGAATGTGGAAATTTCTTGTATCGCCATTAAATAATGCAATGGTGGCCGGGCAAATCGGAAATAGTGGTGAGCAATTTGCCCGGCCATGAGGTTTTTAGGCGATTGCACCTGGCTGTTAAGCCTGCCGATTTCCAAAGTTTTCAAAACCGGTCATTAGGCCACGATCCTGAAGAGGTATTTCTCTTTAATGGCAAAGTAGGCGAAACAGGTTTTGCCATCTCAAAAGTGGTACAGAAACCTGATAATTTTTTGCCTTTAATAAAAGGAAAGGTTGAACAGAGCTCTACCGGCAGCTTAGTGTATATTACTTACAGCCTTTTTCCGAGTGTGAAATTCTTCCTCGGCTTTTGGTTTATCCTGATGCTGCTTTTTTCCATGATTTCTTATGCGCAGGGAGAGGGATTGTTTACCGTTTTTCTACCCATTATCATCCTGATAGCGAGCTTCTGGGTGATTTTAAGCAGGTTTAAAAGCGCCTATGAAAAAAGCAGGAAGGAGTTGTTGCGGTTGATTGGGTGAGAAACATCTTTTTCAAGATCATTAAAACCCTTACTCCTTCCACTAAGTTGAATTAAAATCATTAATTTTGCACCCTGAATTAAAAAAACAGAATACTTATGAGCACAGCCGTACGCGTACGTTTTGCACCCAGCCCCACAGGCGCTTTACATATTGGTGGTTTAAGAACTGCCCTTTATAATTATTTATATGCCAAAAAATTAGGCGGAACTTTTATCTTGAGAATTGAAGATACTGACCAGACCCGCTATGTAGATACCGCTGAGGATTATATCAAGGAATCTTTAAAGTGGATTGGTATTACACCAGACGAAAGTCCATGGAATGATAAAGGTAATGTTGGTCCTTACCGACAAAGTGAGCGCAAAGCTATGTATAAAGAGTACGCTCAAAAATTAGTAGATGAAGGGAATGCTTACTACGCTTTTGATACTTCGGAAGAAATTGAAGCCATGCGTGAGCGCTTGAAAGCTGCCAGAGTAGCTACTCCGCAATATAATGCCATTACACGCATGCAAATGAGCAATTCCTTAACATTGTCTCCGGAGGAAGTGCAGCAAAAGATGGATGCCGGTGAGCCTTATGTTATTCGTTTAAAGGTACCCCGTAAAGATGAGATTCGTTTAAATGACATGGTACGTGGTTGGGTAATGGTGCATTCCTCTCAAATGGACGATAAGGTCTTAATGAAATCAGATGGTATGCCTACTTATCATTTAGCAAACGTAGTAGATGACCATTTAATGGGAATTACCCACGTTATCCGTGGAGAAGAATGGTTGCCTTCAGCTCCTTTACACGTGTTATTATACCAGTTTTTCGGCTGGGAAGATACCATGCCTCAATTTGCGCATTTGCCTTTGTTGTTAAAACCAGATGGAAACGGTAAATTAAGTAAGCGAGATGCAGATAAGCACGGCTTCCCTATTTTCCCACTTCAATGGAAAGACCCCGCTTCCGGTGAAGATGTAGCTGGTTTCCGTGAAGATGGTTATTTACCTGATGCTTTAATTAACTTCCTGGCCTTTTTAGGTTGGAATCCAGGTGACGAAAGAGAAATATTTAGCTTGAACGAATTAGTAGAAGCTTTTTCTATAGAAAGAATAGGTAAATCAGGCACTAAATTCGACATTAATAAAGCCAAATGGTTTAACCAGCAATATCTTAAAAGTAAGGATAATGCCGAATTAGCAAAGCATCTATTGAAAGATTTAGAATCTAATAACATTGAAGTTAGCCAGGAAAAAGCCGAAAAAGTGGTGAATGCTTTGAAAGAAAGAGTCACTTTTCCACATGAGTTTTATTCAGAGGGCTTGTTTTTCTTCCAAAAGCCTGCTGAATATGATGAGCAGGTAATTAATAAAAAATGGACTGCAGAGGCGGTAAAAGTGTTGGAGCTTTATGCTATAGCCCTGGAAAAAGAATCAGTGATTGATGCTGACAAAGCAAAGACTATTTTGATGGATGTTTTAGAACAGGAAGGTTTAGGAATGGGTAAAGTAATGCAGGCATTGCGCGTTTCCATTACAGGCAAAGGAAATGGGCCCGACTTGATGGAAATAATTAGTGTACTTGGAAAGGATGAAGTAACAGATCGCATCCGAATAGCGTTAGATACGCTAGAGCATCAGGTAAAATAATTATGAGCAGAAAGAAGAAAAGTGATAAAGATAAAAAAACGCAGTCCCCCTCTGTAAACCCCGAATTAAAAGGATTTGATGTGAAAATTGATACCTTCGGCGAGATTAAGACCAGCTTTGATATTGATAAAATTAACGATTTTCTCAATAAGGAGGTGGAAGATAAAAAGCTTAAAGATCGAGAGGATCTGGATTTTATTAAAGAGAAGAAGAAAAAAAATCAAGATGAAGAGGAGTAAAAAGAGCTTTGAAATTACCCAGAGTATGTTTTAAGGCTACATCATATTACTAAAAAATCAATTCGTATCTAATTCTTCTACTGGGATATAAACCTGTATTTCTTGTTTACCCCAATTAACAGCTTTCTCCTCATTCAGACCCATATAAATATCTATTTTATTGGTCCACCGTTTGTTCATTTTATCTTTTACAAGGTAGGTACCTTCAAACCCTTCAATCACCACTTCAGTATTGTGAGTAAGGCCGCTGTCAATTAAATCTCGTGATACTGCTATGGCTTTAATTCCTGGTTTTAAAGTATCTCCCCATGCTGCTATTCCTATGTTTCCCTTTTTGGTTTGCACTTCAGTAGAATTATAGGCCGTAGCCACGACATTAAGCGTATCAAACTGTGGTCCTTCTGCAGCTGTGTCGTTATAACCGCTGCAACTTTGCAAAAATGGCAAAGTTAAAGACATGAAATAAAAGCTAGCTACTGTGTAAGATCTTTTCATATTTTTTGCTTTACATAAAATTTCTCTAAAATATAAATAGCTAGAACGCATAATTGTTTTCAATTACTTGATTAAGATAGACAGCATACCTGAATAATGACAACTTGAAGGTATCTAAATGTACTATTCTTTAACACTTCTAAATCTTGGCAATAACATAGGAACCTGCTCTCTATAGTGTTTATATTCTTCTCCAAAAGTTTTGATCAAACGTTTTTCTTCAAACTGAATGCCAATCATGAGGTAAATAAAAAGACAAACTGCATGCAAAAGATTGGAATAGCTGGGACTAAATATCATGAATCCAATAAGAAATAAAATGGTGGAAGTATACAAGGGGTGTCTTATACGAGCATATATTCCTGTTTTAACTAATTCGCTCTCTTTTTCCCTCTTTAGACCCATAAAAGTGGCAAAACTTATTTCCTTAAATGCCATTTTAGTAAGAAAAAATCCAAAAGTAGCAATTATTAATCCAATCCCCTCGCTGCTTTTTCCATGTGGCATAAAGTATTTCGGAGTTACAAATGCTCCTCCAAGAAGGATCATCAAAAACAAAAGTATAGTGATCAGGTTGTAAATCCTTCTATATGTCAATTGACCTAAACCGTACTGCTTAGCTTTTTCCTTTATGCTTTCAGAGGCCAGGGTGGAATGTACAATTCCAAAAATTAGCCAGCCTATCAGAATAAGTGAATAGCTTAAAAGGTGGGTCATAGTTTTTAATTGAAGATTAGCGAACAAAGAATATTACGAGCAGGAACTTCATAAGTTGAACTCCAAAGCAATGCTTTGTAGCAGAAAACTTAAAAAAAAGAGCATCTTAATAGTTTAAGATGCCCCTCTTTCGATTTACTGAAAATAGTTAGAAATTCTGATCAGAAATCTCTCCGTAAAGAGATTTACTCCTCCAATTCAACGGAAACAATATTATCATCTTTTTTTCTATCTATCAACTTGTTAAGAGGGTCAATGCCAGCATTCACTGGTTCTCCCTGAACTTTTATAGATATAGTGTGCTCTCCCGGAGAAATTTTGTGCTTTTCTAAATAAAGAGGATTGGTGCGCTTTCTACCATTTTCATCTCTATCTTCAGCTGCAAATACGCCAATATCAATATAATCTGCCGCGTAATTGGCGGGTGTTTCCTGCCCGGTACTGTCTGCGTACAGCTTTTGGGAATTCACCTTCAGAGTAACCTCATATAGCCCCTCTGATAACTTTTTGGACGTAGCTTGATCCACCTTATTTTCGTAAAGCGTAATTTTCTTCCAGGTATCTTCCAAATAATACTTTAAGCTATCTGGCGTCACAGATTCAAAATGCCTGTACAAATCATGACTGCCTGCGAATGGCGGTGTTTCTTTATGGGCAAATTCATCTCTAAAGCCAAGGATTGCCTTGTTCATTAAGCTATCTCCAATAAAATCTCTAAGTCCATATAAAATTAAGCTCCCTTTTCTGTACCATTGATAAGATCTGTTACAGTCTATAAATACATTTTCCTTCTTTGATTCGAAAGCCCTGCCTCGCAGGTATCCATTGAGTTCGTCCTCCAGAAAGGATTTCATATTCGCTTTGCCATATTTCCTCTCAGACAATACCAAAGCAGTATATTCTGCCAGCGACTCAGAAATGAGGTTAGCTCCTCTGGTAGAATTAGGTACAACCTGGTGTCCCCACCACTGATGTGCCAACTCATGTGCAGTAACGAAATAAATATAATCAAAATCATCTGGGTCACTGAAATCTGCTATCCAACCAAATCCTTCAGAGTAAGGAACTGTGTTGGGAAAAGATTGAGCAAAATTAGCATACCTTGGGAACTCCAAAAGTCGCATCTGTCGAAATTGATAGGGTCCATACACCTCAGAAAAGTACTCAATACCATCTTTAAAAGATGAAGTGAATCGATCAATATTAACATCGTGGGTAGCCAAATGAAAAATATCAATGTTTACATCTGAGCCATCTGGTAGTTTAGCCTTGTCGCTGCTTACTGTGTAATCTGCCGAAACTAAATTATAAAACAAATCAATTTTAGAGTCTTGCACATAATGAAAATACCTCCTGTCTCCTTCTGACCACTCTTTTTGCAGGTACCCAGGTGCCACTGCAATTTGGTCGGCAGAAGTGCCAATAGTGGCCTCAAAAGTTACAAGGTCGGCATCATCGTTAAAAAGCATGGTTCTAATACCGTATGGATCGTCATGAGGGGGTAAATCATCCAGTTTTTCGGGTAAGTCGTACTTCTTCCTTTTTTCATCACTACTCAACTCAGATCCTGAACTATAACCAATAGAAGGCATACTTTGACCAATAAAAGTGCCATTATGAACTATTTCTCTTGAATATCCGCTGTTGGCAAATCCTTTACTTAGTAGGGCTGAGTGAAATTCCAATTCAAGGGTATCTCCTGGTTGCATGGTGGAAGGCAAAGCATAAATCTTATACCATGGTCTCATCTCTTTCTCTCCAAAGATCTGAAATTTAGGCCTATCGTATGATAGAGGGAAACGGTACTTTAGTGTATCCTTCTTATGAATTGCATGAAAGTAGGTTGCTTCAGCAAAGTTAAGGTGTAAAGAGTCAATAGCTTCATTAGTTTTATTAACTAAAACTGTTTTTACAATGCTGTAAGCGTCTCTCTTTGTAGGAAATATTTCTGCATTTACATTAACGCTTATTACTTTGGGTTGTGCAATAAATTCATATTGCTTTAACTGCTTTTCATAATCTGCCTGTCTTTTTTCTGATTCCGTCACTGTCATATACCCATTGGTGTATACAATGTTATTGAATATATAAGCACCAATTCCAAGTGCTGAAAACAGCAAAATATAAGATACAACAGCAGTTGATGATTTAAGACGACTCTTTCCTTTGCTTATCCTCTTTTTAAAATTAATATCTGATCCTCTTGCATAGAAGAGGGAGAAAAAGAGAATGAGGAAAACGCCAAAAGCTGTCCAATAGAGGTTAAACCACAAAAGTGGTGCACCAAAATGACCAAGGCCATTCATGTCTGACCAAATGAAATTCGGTTTGTAGGAGAAAAAGAATAGGTTGAAGTTATAGTCGGCAAAGTCTCTTAAAACAATCATAACCAACCAGATGCCTATACTTACCGCATGGCCTGCAAACTTGTTGTTCACAATTAAATGCACAGCGAACACTAACATAAGCATTTGCAAATAATCAGGAAAAGAGATCAAATAACTGTCAACTAGGTAAACACCAATATCATAATTAAAGTACCCTTGAAGCGTTTGAACTATTAGACCAACCACTATCGGTAGCGTTGCCAATAAAAAGCAAATAGCTGCCATTCCAAAAAACTTTGATGCTATTAGAACACTGTCTTTTATGGGAAAAGTATCACTAATGGATGAATAGCCAGTACCTTTATCTCTGTGAATGGTTTCCCCACCAAAAAATACAAGTATGATAAAGACAAAAATAATGTAGTCATACCCCTTAAATTCCATTAAAAAGGAAGTGGAAGGGTGGTTAGGTACGCTGTAAATGGTGTTTCCAATCCAAAAATCAATTACCAGAAATACCACACCCCCTAAAAGAATAGCTCTAAAGTAACTGTCTTTAAGTACGTTTTTAATCTCTAGTTTTGAAAGCGTTAACAAGCTTTTCCGTTGATACGCATTGGTAAAGGAGGTAGAAACTTTTTGCAATAAGGTCTTTACTGGTTTATCCTCACTGGTCTGCTCTTTTGGTTTTTTTGATGTTGCTTGAAAGAAATATTTAAAACTAAACCTTATATAAGATGCGATGAAAAATAAGAGTCCCACCACAACCCACAATATTCTATTGATAAGTAAATTTCCTGATACATCTACACGGTAGGAGTTTTGTTCAAAAGGAGTTAAATACTCCACCTGAAAAGTAAATGAATTAAGTCCGAGCGGATCTAAAATCTGAACCAATTCTTTGTTCTCTAAATCACTAGCCCAAAAATTAGTAAGAAGGTAAAGAATGAAAACAATGATCCCTCCAGAGTAAATAGCTTTAATATTTTTAGTAAAAATAATTAAAGCAAAAAACAAAGTGGAAAAAAACCACAAATTAGGAAGTACAAGAGTATACCAGGGATGAAAATAATTCATAAATAAGTTGGGTCCATACCTCTCGGCAGGCGTCCAACCTGTTGCTGCACCAATAATAGTTCCCAAGTAGATACCTACCACAACTCCTAATGAAATAAATAAAAGAGTGACAAAGGAACCCCAAAACCGACCCATAAAATAGGCGGATTTAGTGATCGGTAAGCTAAAGAGGAAGGTGCCCGTTTTGTGCTCAATATCCCGATACATTGGTACGCCCATGACTGCCGAGGCGATTAGTATACCAAAGATTGATACCACCAACATTAAATTAGCGATAGTAATTGGTGCGTTATGAAATACTTTTTCAGTAGCGGGGGTGCTACCTGAAGCAAACAACAACAATGATACAAGCAGTAAAATTCCGAAATACATGTAGGTAGCAGGACGCGAAAACCTATACCTCAATTCAAAGATGAAAATATTTAACATAGTAATGAGAATTAAAGGGTGATAGGATCTACTTTCCTTGAAATATGACTGAAGTAAACATCTTCCAGGTTGGGCTCTACATGTTCAAAACCTTCACCAGGATTGGTCTCAGCTTCCACACGCAACGCCAAATTCCCCTCTTTCAATTTGGTGGAAATCACCTTGTAATTCTCTTTGTAACTTTCTAACTCATTCTTTGTAATAATCTTAGCGAAAATATTCTCTTTTAAAAGATTCAAACCATCAGCAGGTTTACCTTGCATTAGAACTTCTCCGTTACAAATGATAGCCATATTTGAGCAAAGCGTACTTACATCTTCTACAATATGCGTTGATAAAATAATGATAGTGTTTTCACCGATTTCACTTAGTAGATTATAAAAACGATTCCTTTCTGTAGGATCCAGGCCTGCTGTAGGTTCATCTACAATAATCAGATTAGGATTACCCGCAAGAGCCTGGGCAATTCCAAAGCGTTGTCTCATACCTCCTGAGTAAGTGCCTAATGCTTTTTTACGATGTGTATAGAGGTTCACTTTTTCCAGTAGATTGCTTACCAGTTCTTTTCTCTCTCCTTTATTGCCTACACCCTTCATTTGCGCGATGTGGTCTAGCATTACTTCTGCACTTATTTTTGGATAGAGACCAAAGTCCTGTGGTAAATACCCTAATCTTTCGCGAATGGCCTGAGGATTTTCCAAAACATTCAAATCATCTAACATGATTGTGCCTGAATCTGCGTCTTGCAATGTGGCAATAGTTCTCATCAGAGTGGATTTTCCCGCCCCATTAGGCCCTAACAGACCAAACATTCCTTTGGGAATTGCTAAAGAAACATTATTAAGTGCCTTCACTCCATTGGAGTAGGTCTTGGATAAATTTTGGATTGATAGTTGCATAAAGCTTTATTTGATAAGTGAAAGAATAAAGCAATATAATGAATTTTTATTATGTTTTGTATAATACTAACATGTAGATAATGTAAACAGGAGACTGTTCTAAAAAATCATGTATTCAGTGACTGTCACTCTGGCTTGACAAAAAGTAGTGTAAGCTCAAGAATTCACTTGTCTATAATAAAATGTGCTGAAATTGATGATTCCAGTTTGGTCTAATCATTTCAGGTGCTAAACATCAACCTTAATGAAAGCAGTTTAAAAATTTGCGAACAATATCCAACTATCAAAAAAAATAACTATTTTAGTTAAAGCATTGACCTTAAACTATTTTCTTATGAAAAAGCTCCCTCTATTTACCTTTGTTTTCTTTAGTTTCTCCTGCATATTGTATGCTCAACAACTGCAAGAAATAAAGGAGAGTTACCCAGCCCAGTTTGTAGAAATTATAGAGAATCATTTAGGCGAATCGAATGATATTAAAAGTGAACCTCAGTACTTTATGGCTCCTAAACCACACTATTATGGTTCTAAAAGATGGCATCAAGTCTCAGTGAATGCCGGAATATTGCAAAGTGAGCTGAGAATGAACAAGCCAGAACTTACAGAGGTGCTTTCAAAACCTTCTCCATTAGTCAGTATTAGCTTATTTAAACATAAAAAATGGTTGTCATTTCAGACAGGTGCAGGATTGTCTCTTCACCGTTTTGAGGTTGAAACTATTTCCGTGAATGAAAGAGAACTAGTTATGATGCTACTTGACATTCCGCTTATGGCGCGATGTCATTTTACTCCTTCTTTTTTTGTAGGTGGAGGGTACGTACCAGTCTTTAACTTGAGTACCAGATCAGATTTTAATTTTGAAAATGGGCGACCAGAAGAAATGAGTAGTAAACATGATACGGTTAAAAATATGATTAGTAATGTCAGATTCACAACGGGTTATCTTTTTTCATCTGGTTTTAATATTCAGGCAAACTATACAAAAGCATTAGGGGATGCATTTAAGGAAGGCTGGGATGACAACTCATTTGGCTATATTGACTTACAGGTAGGTTATGCCCTTTTTGCAAACAGAGGTAACAAGTAAGTCTACCACGAATTGTGACGCTGCATAAATTAGGTGGCAGATTCCGCATTATTTTATTTTTACTTCATAAAAACCTGAAATCTATGTAAAATCATAGTTAAGCTCTTAGATGGAGCAACTTACCTTCCTGCTGTTGCCAGGAAGGTATACTTGCCGCTCGTTTCAATCATTTTGTTGGAAAAAATCCTATTACAGAATTCATGAAAACCAATTTGTTTCATTACTATGTAACTACATATTGTTAACTTATTGTTAGTTTTCCCAATAAGCAAAACTACTTCCTACTATAGTTAGGTGCCTCACGAGTAATGTGCACATCGTGCGGATGACTTTCAGCCACACCGGCAGCAGTAATTTTTACAAATTTTGCGGATTTCAAAGCTTCCATTGTAGCGGTGCCACAGTAGCCCATTCCAGCTTTTAAGCCTCCTACCATTTGGTAAAGCACTTCCGAAACCAAGCCCTTAAATGGAACGCGACCTACAATTCCTTCAGGAACTAGTTTTTTGATATCATCCTCTGCGTCCTGGAAATATCGATCTTTTGAACCATCATCCATCGCTTCCAAAGAGCCCATTCCACGGTAAGATTTAAACTTTCTTCCTTCAAATAAGATCATTTCGCCTGGAGCCTCTTCGGTTCCCGCTAACAAAGATCCAATCATCACGCTATCTGCACCACCAGCCAGGGCTTTTACTATATCTCCCGAAAAACGAATTCCACCATCAGCTATGATCGGTACACCCGAATCTTTAATGGCTTTATAGGTCTCATACACTGCTGAAAGTTGAGGAGCACCCACTCCGGCTACAATTCGAGTTGTACAAATACTTCCCGGTCCAACACCTACTTTTACGGCATCTGCACCGGCATCAATCAAAGCTTTAGCAGCTTCCGGGGTGGCTATATTTCCAACAATAACATCTAAATCCTGAAATTTAGCTTTAATTCTCTTAGCGGTATCAATTACGCCTTTACTATGGCCGTGGGCAGTGTCAATACTTACCACATCCACTCCAGCCGTGATTAGAGCCTGCACCCTGTCTTCAATATCAGGTGTTACACCAACGGCTGCTCCTACTCTGAGTCTCCCAAAATCATCTTTACAGGCAAACGGCTTATCTCTTTTCTTTAAAATATCTTTATACGTAATTAAGCCCATTAATAGTCCCGACTTATTAACAATGGGTAATTTTTCTATCTTATGCTCCTGTAATACATCCTCTGCTCCTTCCAGATTAATTCCTTCCTCCGCAGTAATTAACCTATCTTTTGTCATTACCTTTTGTACAGGTACAGAGTGGTCTTTTTGAAAACGCAAATCACGATTGGTCACAATACCAATTAATTTTTTACTGGAATCTACAACAGGAATACCTCCAATTTTATTTTCTCTCATGATTTTAACGGCATCGCCAACAGTGCTATCAACATGCAAGGTAATTGGGTCTAAAATCATCCCACTTTGCGATCTCTTCACTTTTCTTACTTGCAACGCTTGCTGCTCTATGGTCATGTTTTTATGAATAAAACCAAGTCCCCCTTCTAAAGCCATAGCAATAGCCATATCATGCTCAGTAACAGTATCCATAGCGGCTGAAACCAAAGGTATATTTAATCGAATATTTCGTGTTAACTGGGTGGAGGTGTCAGTATCTCTTGGAAGAATATCTGAATAGCCGGGAAGCAAAAGCACATCATCGTATGTGAGTGCCTCATAAACAAACTTGGAAGTATCTAAACTCATAGTGCAAATAATTACGTGTTATTATTTGCAGGGCAAAATTACAATTATAGTTTGATTTAAAGAAATTTGATTAAATTAATATTTTGAGAATTTTGCTGAATGGAATCAATTTAATCCATAGAAATAATATGATTTAAAAATTTTCGTCCTTGTTATTGTTTTGGTATACCAGATGATGTCCTGTGAGAAAACGATTTAGAAAGATTTAAAAACCTTTATAATTCAAAAGATATCTGAAAAATGAATTGCGTATCAGTTTTTGGTATTTGTCCTCGCTGAGTTGGCAATACTTTTTTCCTTAATAAAAAAAGTATCCAATGCCATAGGCATCCCAATGGGGAAAAAACAAGGCCAGCTCTTCTAATTTTAATCCATTGTAAAGAAGGAGGCGAAAGAGGCTAAACAAAAAATATAGAATGTCCTTACATTTCAAAGCTCCGTAGGTGCGGCATTATGGTAGCTCAGGGTTCGTGCCCTGAGTTAAAGAGTAAAAGGATTGCGTGATTTTGGCGCTATTTTTGTTCCGAAGGAGAGCAAAAATAATGACAAAATCTTATGATGCCGCATTTATCAGGCGATGTCCTGTGAACCACAGGCCAGGGAAACATTATCAATTTACTTAGGTTTTCCAAAAATATCCTTTCCGCGTCAAAAAAGAAACCAACATCGCAATAATGAAAGTATAGGCAAGTCCGCGAAAGAATCCTACCCAAGGCTCAGAAGTAATTTTGATTAACCAGAGCTCCATCCCTGTTAATGCTAATAATGGCCATAATAGATTAGCAAAAGCTACATACGCTATCATAGGGTTTTTACCATTATTTACAATTAACTTTAGAAATGGCTGCTGGTAGTACTCCGATTTTAATAAGTGAAAAATTAGAAAGATGTAACAGGAAATACCCGCAGATATAAAATAGTAACTCAAGGTAGAAGGATCTTTTTTAATACCTCCTTCAAAAGGCTCTGCCAGTAATCCGGTGAATAAAAGGATGCTGGCCAAAAGGTATAACTGAAAAACTAAGGTGCCTCGGTACTTTCTGCTCAGGAAATAAATTACTAACATGTTACTTAATGTAACTACTAAAAGTAGAGGTAAAAGCAACCTGACCTGCAGCAAAACAATAGTAATCACACTTAAAATTGAACAGGAGAATATGAGACTTAAGCGCTCCCTGTAAGCTAAAGAAACAGCTTCAACTTGTTTTTTTAATACCATTTCGCCAACTATTATACCTGGTATGGCTATAAACAAATACTGCAAAAACTTTAATTGAAAGAGCCAGCTTAAAGGATTATGTGCGGTGATATTTTCAATCCATTCAGTGTTGGTGTCAAGTAACCTAATCCCTAATAAAAATAATGCAAACACTATTTTTAGAAATAATTTATTCTTTGTAGCTAAATAGATAACGGCACCAAAGAAGTAGACATTAGCTAAAACCATTATAATAATATCACTTCTTCCCAAACTAAATCCTTCTTCATTTCTATAGGTTAGTTGACTCAGCAAAAGAGCTAAGCACAGCCATGAAAATATTCTTAAATAACTTTTTAACCTCTGTGGGATACTGAAAGGATAAGTTGAAAAGCATAAAAATAATAGTAAAAAGCCGAGTAAAGCAATGAGCCAGGTTTGTGTTGAAGGGTTAGCTTCAATTTGATGCGGCCTAAGATGTTGAATAATGATAGCAAAAACTGCCAACAAGAGCGTTCTTGTCGTCAGGTATAGTGCTTTACCCAGGAAACTTAATGAGTTTTTACTCTTCAAGGCAATAGGAATTGCCACTCCCATGCAAAAAATGAAAAGAGGGAATACCAAGTCAACCCAAGTAAACCCAGGTAAATTAGGGTTAAAATTATGCTCTGGAGGTGGAATTTGCGCATGGTACATCCAGGCAGGCAGCGCGCCATACGGAATTACACCAGAGAGCACCATTAATAATATCGCCAGGCCTCTGGTAGCATCTAAAGCTGGCAATCTCTGTGCATTTAATGCCATGGAAGCCTATTTATCGGACATAGAGGGCGGATAATTTTCTTTGTTTGAGCCCCATTCCTTATTTGGCGATTTACCCATCACAAATTTAAGGGTTCCACCTTGTATTATCTGACCGTGCCGTATATAGGAGTTTTCTAGTTTCTCATCATTTAAATAAACTTCTTGAATGTAAGGATGATCAGAAGCATTATTTTCTGCAATAATTTTAAAAGTTTTCCCGCCCTCCAAATTAACGATAGCATTTTTAACTAGCGGACTTCCCAACACATATATTCCTTCTGCAGGATTGACCGGATAGAAGCCTAGTGCACTAAAAATATACCAGGCCGACATCTGACCGCAGTCATCATTACCCGCTAAAGCATCCGGACCTGTGCTATACAGTTCGGTCATAATTTGTCTTACTCTTTCCTGTGTTTTCCAGGGCTGTCCAGCATAGTTATACAGGTAGGCAATATGATGCGAAGGCTCATTCCCATGTGCATATTGTCCGATTAATCCAGAAATATCCATTGAGGCATTTTCCCCTGTAACTGCAGAGCTTACATTAAATGTAGAATCAATATGACCAATAAAAGCTTCTTCTGATCCAAAAAGTTCGATTAGCCCTTGCACATCGTGGGGCACAAACCAGCTATGCTGCCAGGCGGTTCCTTCGATATATAATCCATCAAACCCGTGTTCCGAATAGAATGGATCAAAAGGCTCTACCCACTCGCCATTGCTCAGTTTTCCTCTCATAAATAAAGTTTGAGGATCAAATAAAGCTTTATAGCTTTTGGATCTATTAATAAAGCGTTTGTAATCTTCTTCCCTTCCCAAATATTTCGCTACCTGGGCAATTGCCCAATCGTCAAAGGCATACTCTAAAGTTTTAGTTACTGACCAACCGTCTTTATCTGCCGGTATATAACCATATTCCCTATAGA
Organism: uncultured Cytophagales bacterium; assembly: GCA_963803685.1. GTDB lineage: Bacteria > Bacteroidota > Bacteroidia > Cytophagales > Cyclobacteriaceae > Marivirga. The sequence goes on along the minus strand of CAWDNW010000001.1, from coordinate 1,496,282 downwards.
AATTTGTCCCTCTTATATCCTGAGCCGCACTTTTCAACATAGCCTCATACATTTCCGGCACCTTTCCTTCATCGACCATACCTTTTAAAATAGCATCTGCCAGTACCGGCACTGCGTGATACCCTGTCATGGTATTGGTTTCATTTCCCGCCAACGCCCAAACCGGCAAGAGGCCATACTCTTCGTAAAAGGAAAAGATAGAATTTAAAAAGTCTTCATTCCTTTCAGGCTGCAAAATTGTAAAAAGCGGATGCGAGGCTCGAAAGGTATCCCAAAGCGAGAAAACTGTATACCTGTCAAACCCCTCGGCATGAGCAACTTCATGGCTGACCGATTTATAATTGTCCTGAGTATCTGAAAATAGATTAGGTGCCAAAAAAGCATGATAGAGTGCAGAGTAAAAAATAGTATCCATAGAGGGATTAATCATTTCTGCATCTACCTTTTGCAACTCATTTTCCCAAACTTTTTGAGCCTCATGAACCACAGCATCAAAATCCCATTGAGGCAATTCAGCTTCTATATTTTGCAAAGCCCCTTCAACTGAAGCAGATGAAATTCCCACCTTCATTAATAAAGGATCATTGTTTGCCGTCAAAGTAAAAATACCTTTAGCTGACTTTCCACCAACGCTAAGTGAGGTGTCAGATAAATCCATTGATTGAATCGGCTCAGAAAAGATGGCTGCAAAAAACACCCATTGATTCTTAGCCCAGCCTGTTGACTTTCTGTACCCGGTTATCAAGGTGTCATTTTCAAATACAATTTTGGTATCAGTAGGTTTATCCCAGTTAATGGCAAAGCCTAAATCGAGCTGAATATTTTTCACCGAGTCGGCTGGAAAGGTATATTGCTGAAATCCCACTCTTTCTGTAGCGGTCAGTTCTGTCATAATACCGTTATCGAGCTTTACCTTATAATAGCCTGGTTGCGCTGTTTCATTAGCATGCGAAAAAGAAGCTGGAGAAGTATCATTTAAATGATGGCTGTACTTGGGCATAAAGGAAATATCAGCATAGTCGCCAATGCCCGTTCCGCTTAGGTGCGTATGGCTAAAGCCTGCAATTACTGAGTCAGCGTAATGATATCCTGAAGACCAGTCCCATCCTTCCGTTCCATTATCAGGACTCAGCTGAACCATCCCAAAAGGAAGTGTTGCGCCCGGATAAGTGTGGCCATGGCCTCCTGTTCCTAAAAAAGGATCTACATAATCTGTGAGGCTGGTACTTCTTTTATTCTCGGATCTTGGCACTGTCTCATTTCCACAGCTTTGGCAAAATAAAGCTGTGAACGTAATTAAGTAAATCGCTTTTCTCATTTGATTGCTAATTTTTTCAGTTCTCTTTTGTTCTCGTGTGCTATTTCCAAAATATATAATCCGGTGGGAATATGGCCTATCGATATGGATATTTCAGGATCCACGGTATCATAAGAGTGTTGAACCATTACTTTTCCGCTTATGCTGCTTAATTTAAGGGAAACCGGTCCTTGAAAGCTGCTTGCCGATTTTATGCGAAGCATCTGCTCTGCAGGGTTTGGATACACAGTAAATACATCTGATCTTTCCTTTACAGCCAAAACAGGGGTTTCACCTTCCTCAATGTTTAAGTTCACATTCGCCTGCGTGCAAACAGCTTCCTCCTGACCATGGCAAAGCTCATAAGTCAGCTGATCGGATCCTTCCTCTCCTTCTCCAGGACTAAAAGTGATGCTTAGGTCTTCATTAATTATTGCGGTACCTTTATTTGGGTTGGTAACAATTTTGATATTTAAGTTAGAAAGATTTAAAGTATTATCATTCTGCAAAATGTTGATGGTGACGGACTCTTCATAAGCAACGAGGGCTTCATCATCGTTTGCGGTAAATGAATCTGCCGAGAAATTGGCTTCAAAATTAGAGAACCTTACTGCATCTGCCACAACGAAACTTCCTTCTGTTGCTGCATCAGAAATTTTAAGATCAGAATTGGCGTCTAACAAATAACGTCCAACAAATTGCCAGCTACTCCCATTCGCGGATTGATCCACTCTTACCGTATCGGCTCCTCCAAAATGGTTAATTACATAAGGTGTATTTTTAGCTCTATTACCTGAAGCGACCCACCAGCCATAAACTTCATATATAGCTAATTCTGTTATTTCAGGTCGATAATTTACAAAATTGGCCCCTGTGCCAAGCTCTTTAATCAAGGAAGGCGAATCTCCAAAAAAGCCTGTGTTAGCAGATGCACTCCAGGTGCCTTCAATAGTAGATTGTTCCATTTCAGTGTCAATTATATACTCAACTATCGGCTCTTGAGGCAAGTTAAGACTATCAGGGTGAGTAACCACTAAAATACTGGGCACACTGCGAGTTTCAGATGGAGTATTAATAAATGCTCCTTTCACTGCCATTTGCGAAGAACCCCCTCCATCGAGGTTGAGCGCCTCCACGCACCCAAGATCAATCATGATATCTGCCAGCTCGGTCAGGCTTACGCCCTCGGACTGCGCTTGGCGGCCATCTGCTACCACAAATATAATTTTATTGTTGTCCGTAAAGCCGACTGCCGTACGAGGATCATTATTTGAAAGGCCAACCCCCGAGCCCCACATGATTTCTTCATTGTAAGTAACATTGGATTGAGCATTTTTAACTAAAACAGGTGCTCCACCAATCCCCACCATCAGATTTTCATATAACGTGCCTTCAGACTCTATTGGCGTAGATAAAGGATTGTCATCATTAAAGTCGTAAGGCAAAGGCGCATCAAATTTACGAATTCCAGAAACCTCGTTTCCAAAATGATAGATCCAGTCGATTGAGGGTTCGTTGTTGTAGGAAAGTCCAAAAAAGCTTCGCAATACAGGATACGTACCACCACTCCTGCCTAATTCTCGAACATTTACGGCTCTAACCTCTTCCGGATATACCACCGAAGAAAATGAGGTACTACCCGAAAAGAAGCCTCCGTTAATGCTTAAATAAGCTCCAACCTCATCAGTAAGATCTCTTACATTCCCTGTAGGGTTAACTAGATACGGCCTAATGGCAATATTTTCCGCATTTAAGTCAATTTCCGCATAAAATATTTCCAAAGCAGGGCTGGCCCTGGCTCCCTTAAAAACTTTTATACCTTCCAGAAGCTCATATTGTGAAGTAATATCCTGATAGGTTATTTCTTGAGCGTTTAGATGAATTGATAATATAATTAGAATAAGTGTAAGTAAAGTTGCTTTCATGTGTATATAATTATTTTTTTGGCCACATGGAATCAGAAAGACCGAAACTATCACGAATCTTCAGGTTATAATGCTCCAGCCAGAGACTGGCCAGCTATCCTGCGGATGGTGACTTTCCTACATCATGCTGATTTCATGATCGTTTCCATGTTTAAATATTACTTTACGGCTTTGTAATAGGTCACTAATTAAATTTAAAACATTCTTTAGTCTTTATCTTTTTGCTGCTATTTAACAATACTGTTTACTTATCTAGAAACTGATAGCTCACAGTCGGTGGCGCACCGACCATACTTCCAAATAGGCTATTTTGTGCTTACGGTCGGTGCGCCACCGACCATGGAACCATTGTGCTTTAAGTCCATTTAAAAAACTGAAATAGAACAAACAATCATCTCATTTGAAGTTCAGTTGTGAAACTGCGAGGACTTGGCCCAAAATAAATCAGACGAAGGCCTCCCACAAGGATGGGGCCTAACCAGCATATGGATGGATTCCCTACAGTGGATCTTTACCTCATAATGTATCTCCATTATGAACAAATGAGTGTTAGGATTATGCCGCTGTCTTCAATGAACAATTAGCGGCAAAACCCTAGACTTATTCCCATTTCCCCTTAAATTCTTTTATAAATCCGGAAAAATAGCCGGCCCAGGATACATTGCTCTAAAAACATCCTGTCTTACCAATAGTGCATTATAAAAAAAGTGTACTTCTCCTGTAATCCCTTGTGCCCTATTTTCTAAAATCATATCAGCCAGAAACTGCTCTTCTGGAACATAGCTACCCAAGTAGCTTAATACTCCAGGATAGAAGTCATCTTTATTTTCTTGCCCTACAAAACTAATTTGATCTGTAAGTAATGAGCGATATACTGCCATACCCTGATTATCTCTTCTGTAAAGCTGGGGGCTTATTATATCTGCATACCCGCCTTTTACCCATTCTGAATAATCCTGAAGATACTCGGTGTACCCGAAATTTAAAGGACTTGGCGACTGAGCCACAATACAATTTGGATTGGCTGCTTTTACCTGCTGGTATAAATCTCTCGCGTAATCATTCAATCTGTTGGCTCTCCATTGTAGCCATTCCGGATCTAACCTATTGGCTGGAGGCTCTGCTCCTTCGTGTTCTGCAGCATACTCTGATTTGGTATAATCATCATATCCAGCTTCCGAAGGCATTGCTGGTAATCTGTCATCACCTTGAATTCCATCTATATCGGGATAGTTGTTCACAACTTCTAGTATAAGATCATTCATAAAACCCTGCACCTCCGGCAACAAACTATTAAGCCACCAAAAACCATTTTTTACAACCTGTTCTCCGTTGCTATTAATTGCTGCCCATTCTGGCTTAGCTTCCAGTATTGGCCCAGGACTACCATTCATTGCGGTAAAGCCATATTCAAACCAACCAATTACTTTAATATTTTTAGCATGGGCGGCATCAATCAATTCTCTCAAAGGATCACGGCTTACATATTGCGAAGCTATTCTGGTGCCTGTCAAATCTTCCATTACCTGGCTGGGATAAGTAGTGGTAGCTTTATTATAGGTAACCACAAAGATTGTATTAATATTGAGGTCAGCACAAACCTGTACGGCCTCCTCTATACCTGCCTGGCTACTTAAAACATTACTATCAACATTGGTAAGCCACACACCCCTTATACCTGTTTCTTGCGGAAGCACTGTTGCTTTAATAGTATAATTTACCACGGTTGTCCCGTCCGGTGCAGTAACTGGTACAATATAGTCGGAAGTTAGATCGATTCCGTCCGTTATTGCTGAAGGAATAAAAGCTTCTTCTTCACTAAACTTCAAAGCCACTTGGACATTTGTGAGGTCAGTACCAAAACCAACCTCTAGCGTGACCTCTTTTGATTCTTCATTAATTTCACCTTCTCTGAACAAACCAGCGAATTCCGCATACGTAATTTTTGCCTCATTACTTTTGGGTGCTTTTTCTATTTCTACCAATACAGTATACAATCGAACCCTATCTTCTGGATCAGTGACGGTATAAACAACAAAATCAGAAAAATCCTGGGCTAATCCGCTTGCAGGGGAGATAGTAGCGTTATCCGAAACTTCAATAGTAGGCGTCAAATTTGCAATATTTGCCCCGAAAGGCACTGTAACATTTATAATCCCAGAATCGCTATTAATCATCCCTTCCGCTACAGAGTTGAATTCTTCAAAAGCAAAATACTCAATCTGCCGCATCGGATCGGGTATTTCATTGGTAATCACCCGATCCTCAGTGCACTCAGGGAGTAAGAAAAGTATTAAAAGACCTAAAGAATTTAAGATAATTTGCTTCATTATTTCAATGTATTAGTTTGTATCAAATTTGATGGAAAAACAGCCCCATCCGCATATCTAGTCTCAAAAAGCTTTTGGAAAGAATGTATTCCTTCATAAAAAAAATACACCTCCCCATTTACATTTTTAATTCTATTGTAATCGATCATTTCCTCTAAAAATTTCTCTGACGGGTTATAATCTCCAACTTGTAGCAAAACACCTGGATAGACTCTAAAATGATTGTACGAACCAACCTGTTGGGTAAATATTTGATCCATCTCATGTTTGTAAGCTTCAATATTATATCTGTACACTTGAGGGATCATTAAGTCGACCAAGCCAAGTTCTAACCATTTAGGCCAGTCTTGAAGGTAGTTTTCTTCGCTCCATGGATAGATGCTTGGAGCCATAGAGATCACCAGCGATGGCTTCTCGGTTCTCAAATTATTAACTAATGTTTTTAGGAACGAAGTTAATTTGTCTGAACGCCATTTTACCCATGCGTAGTCTTTATGATAAGCCGGCGGTTCCTGTCCATTATTCTCTTGCTTGTAAAGCTCAACCGTGTACTCGCTATAACCTCCATTGCTTGGCAGTGCCGGTAGTCGATCATCACCCTGAATACCGTCAATGTTATAATTTTGCACCACCTCTAATATGAGATCGGTAACAAAACCTTGTACTTCCGGATGAAAAGGATTGAGCCACTGAAACTCATTCTTTTCTGTGATTTTTCCATGTACATCTCGTGAAGCCCAATGTGGTTTCGCCTTAACAATTGGTCCTCCTGTAGAGTCTCTATGAGAAGATGCAAAACCGAATTCAAACCAGGCAAAAACCTTTATGTCTTTCTTATGAGCCTCTTCGATGAGCTCCTTCAATGGGTCGCGACCTTCAAATTCCGGATCTATCTTGGTACCCGTCAGACTTCGCATAACAGCGCTGGGGTAAGTGGTAAAGCCACCATTGTAGGTCACTACAAAAATGGTGTTAAACCCCATTTTAGCGCAATTATTAACTGCCTCCTCAATATTTTTCCTGGAATACAGCACCTCGCTGGCCACATTAGTCAGCCAAACTCCACGGACTGCTTCCGTTGGCTCGTCCATCGTAACCCGAGGAGACTCATGTGCATTTAAATAATTACCGCCTATAACAAGGCTTGCGCCCAGAAGAACAAGCAATAAAATGACAAAAGGCTTAAAACCGGTTTCCACAGATCTTCTCATTCTTCCAATTCAGTGGTTAAATCAAATTTTACTAAAGCCTGATTAGTGATTAAGCAGTAGATTTCAGTTAGATTCTGGCTCACCACATTCACTGCTACTGCACCTGCAGCATTTACGTTTGCAACTTCGCTTCCTGTAACAAAATCCTGACTAATGATCACGTCATCTGAAGTTACATTACCTAGCCCTTCCGTTATATCAATAATCAATAACCTGCTTTCGCTTGCACTCCTCGGAAAAGCTGTAGCTATTACAGTTTTACCTGCAAATTGAAATATTTTAAAATAAGAATTAAAACCATCGTATAAGTCTCTAGAACCATTGGGAATTCTAACTTCAAAAGACCCGTCCAGTCCTACTTTCGTAAAGTTGATGTCATTCGCATTCACATAGTAACTTGTATCATTAATATCCAACATTTCAGCATGAGGACGAGACCCAAACTTAGTTAATGAAGGTACACCTTGAGCTGTAATGAGAGTAGGCTCATCATCCACTACCCCATTCACTACATTCCAACGGAAAATCAGACTGCCTCTAGTGGCAGGATTAAGGAATTTTCGGCCAAAAGTTGTGAGTATTACTGCGTTCGTGCTAACATCGCCAATAACAGAAAAGCTATCTCCCATGCGATATTCTGTATTGGTATAAGTTAGAAATACCTCAGGTTCTGCATCTTCCGAGTTCCATCGGTAAATTTTGAAAGTGGTAGGTTCTCCACCTGCATCACTAGTGTACTCAACACTGTTACAAGCTAGTATACTTCCATCATCACTTACTTCCACATCAGCAATTTTTGGCGAGCCTCCTTCCAGGTTTTCGGTGTTTAACAGTCCCTCTTGCGCGCCAGTGGTAGGGTTTAGAATTAATATTTTATCATTATTATTGGTTACATATAAGTGATTATTACCGTAAGCTACACCGCGTTCTCCGTCTAGCGTGAAGAATGTTGGGATGCCTGAGCCTGATTGTGAAAGGTTCCATTGAGGTTGACTGAGCACTAATCTTGACTCTGCATCAGGCTCTGATACGCTAATAAGAACATCATATGTTAAAGTTGTGCCGTTTTCCGCCGTTACAACATAAGTCGTAGTATCCGAAAAATCATTTGGCACGCCTGAAGGTGGTGTTACCGTAGCTTTATCAGAAATAGAAATGCTTGGTGATAAATTGGTTAAATCGGTGCCAAACGGGAGTCTGGCCGTAATTAGCTGGCTTTCCTGATTAATGGTAGCTGTGGTAGGCAGTTCCAAATCATCGAAAGTAAAACTCAATAGTTGCTTACGTTTACTCACGAAGGGGCCTTCGTTAAAAGTGGTTTCTTCACAGGCATTGAGAAACATTAAGCCTGTCGCAAAAAGAAGAAGAAAAAAGAAAGGTTTTAAAAACTTATGCATTTTATAAAAATTTGAATGAAAGGAGGCTGATATGTATCAGCCCCCTTAAATAATTAATTATAAATAGAAAATGAATTACTCATATGTTACAGTATAAGCCCCTACACCAAAATTGGTGATCATAGCATAGACTTTTGCGGTATTTCCCTCTACAATAACATCAACACCTCCAGTACCATTGTTATTTAAATCAATATTACCATCTGGTGTGAAAGCAACTCTTGTGATATTGTCTGCAGTCACATTCTCCAAGCCATTTGTATAGTCAATTATATAAAGGTAACCCGCACTCGCTGAAATTTCAGCACCAAAATCGGTGCCAGTTGTAGCTATCATTTTTCTTCCTGAAATTTCAAAAGGCTTCACATCTAGAGCAAAAGAAAACAAAGGTGCAGTAGTACCACTATTTAATGTTTCTGCATTCAACTTACCTACTAATGCACCTGTTTGATCGTACTCAGCTATTCCACCTATCCCAGTTCCAGCGACAATAATAGTCGCATCACTTGCGGAAGAAGTTGGGTAAGCATCATTTCCATTGCCAATTTGGTCAATACCGTTTAATTCTATTTTCAGAGGAATTGGAGTAACTACACCATCAGTTATAGTAAACTTGAGCACTGCATTTGAAGCACCGCCAAATCCATCAGCTGGCGCGTAAATAAACCCATCTCCATCCACGCTTCCAACAACTGATAAATTATCAGCTAAAGCCTCTCCTACTAAAGGCACGTAATCTCCAAAAAACAACTCCTGAGTAGCATCTTTATCATCCCATTTGTACAAATTCCAAGCATTAGCTCCATTTCCATTTCTTAAATTAGAGCCTAATATTACACCATTGTCATCAGTTGCCACATTAAGCAGGAATAGGTTTCCTGAAGCAAAATTTTCTTTACCGTTGATAAACTCTTTATTCGGATTAGTATCATCATCGGCAAAACCAGCACTTACGTCAGCACCATCGGCAGCTGACATTACTCTAATTTTATCTGTATTGTTATGAACATACACATAATCACCGTGAACAGCAAGATCTCTGTCATTATTTGCTGTGAACCATGTTGGAAGACCACCATTGGCTAAGTTTTTCTCCCAAATAGGTGTAATCATTGCGGTGGGAAAAGTAACTGACACGGTGTAGGTTTGCGTGGTAGTTCCATCTTGTGCCGTGACTACGTACTCCACATCTGAAGAAAAATCTTGCGCAATGTCAGAAGCAGGCGAAACGGTTGCTCCTCCCGAAAGCACTATTGTCGGCACTAGTCCAGTGATATCGGTTCCTTCCGGTACTTTAACAGAAACGTCTGTACCTGTAATGACTCCGTCTACTGTTGGAGTTAATTCTTCAAATGAGAAAGACAACATTTCTGTAGCATCACTTGCTGCTATGGTAACAGTAACTGTGTACGCTTGTGCAGTTCCGTCTTCAGCTGTAACAGTGTAAGTTACCGGTGAAGAAAAATCTTGTGCTGAGCCAGAGGCCGGATTAACTGTTGCCCCTTCCGAAACAACAATACTAGGTGACAGAGATGTCACATCTGTACCATTTGGAACTTCTGCTGAAATATTGGTGGAAGAGATTACTCCTGACACAGCAGGCGTTAATCCATCGAACGTAAAAGCCGTTATGCTATTTTCTGCACTCTGCGGTTCAGGATCGTCTTCATTGCATGCGGTAAATACGAATCCGCACATTACCACGAAGAGTAGTAAAGTTCGTAAGTTAAATTGTTCTTTAAGCATCATATATTTAGAGTTTAGTGAAAATTTATAGTATTAATTAATCAACATCCCACCAAATATGGGTGGTAGGTAAGTCCGGACCCTGCCTGGTCACTGCCTCATTATAAGATTCCCTGTTTAGAGTAGCTTCTTCTAAAGGATATCTAACGCGTACCGGTAAAGATGAACTTCCGGTTTCACTTTCTCCATTCGTATTAGGGATCGGGTTTAACTCGGGAAAGCCTGTCCTGCGATATTCTGCATAAGCTTCAAAGCCCTGATTGATCAGCGCCACCCACTTCTGCGTGATGATTTGTTCTAAACCAGTAGCCGCATTATAAGCAACAGAAGGTTGTTCAATATAAACATTGATAAGTGAGTCTGTAATATTTGTAGCGGGTAAAGCCTCTGCCTCTTCTTCTGTTAAACTGCTTTCAAGGTCCATCAAAACACTGTTCCAAAAATTTATAGAAGATCGTATGCCTTCATTGTAGAATGATTGAGCTGTACCACTACCCCAAACTCTTAAAGCAGCCTCTGCTTTTAGAAATAGCACTTCTGATTGAATTAATAATGGGGTTGGAGAAGCTTTACTGGCCAGCACTTCAGAGTCTCTGGAATATTCGGATAAATCTCGTTCATTAATTTGCTCAGGATTTAATCCGTTTTGTAATCCATTGAAAGCTCCACCGCTAATTGAGTCAGCATAAAGAAACAATCTTGGGTCATTTTTCTCTTTCAGGAAGTCTACAATAGTATTACTCATTCTATATTCATTGAAGCTTTTCAGAATGCTCATTGGCTGAATGTTTTCTGTAGCATTTCCAAAATTATCACCGTATGGCATTAAAGCAGAAGCCTCATAACTATCAATAAGGTCGTCTTCTGCAAGAAGCTCACTCACATGCTGCTGAGCAGTACTTTGATCTACTTCACTTAATCGCATAGCTAATCTTAACCTTAGAGAATTTGCAAATTTTATCCATGAGGATTTATCCCCTTGATAGATAATGTCTGCAGCGCCAAAGTTGTCAGTGGCAGAAGTTGTACTCAAATTTTCAGCTTCCTCCTTCAATACACTGAGCATGTCCGCATAGATTTCAGACTGAGGGGTGTATACCGGTGTTAATTCTCCAGTAAAAGCTTCAAAATAAGGCACATCTCCCCAGAAATCGGTTATTCTATGCATAATGAACACCTTCCATATCTTTGCAATACTGGTTTTTTGAGCCTTATTTTCTTCATCAGCAGTTAAATCAATGACTTGCTGGCATTGCATGCCAAAGTCTGCGTAGGCTTCCGTCCAATAGGCTGTTAACCAGTCATTTCTGGTCACATATCTTCCGGTAGGAAAGTATGGAACTGCAACAGAATAATACTGCATATAATGCTGGGTGTATAACTGCTGAGCTCTTTGATACTCTGTATAGCGTAAAGCGCCATACAAAAGCGACCTTGTAAATAGAAGATCTTCGTCAAACCTGTCGGCTGTTAAGCCCGTCTGATTCTTATTTATTTCTTCAAAGTCTGAAGTACATGAATTCCCTAATGCCATGATTAAGGCAGTCATTAAAACGAATTGTATTTTATTTAACTTAATCATTTTATAAAGATAAATTTATATTTACGCCTAAGCTTCTTGTGCTAGGGAAGGCAAAAGCCTCAATCCCTTGGGCATTACCGGAATTAAATGTGGATTCCGGATCAAAGCCCTCTGTGTTTTTATGAAGAATAAAAAGGTTTCTACCAACCAATGAAATTCGCAGCTTATTGATGAAATTATTACCAAAAATATCGCTAGGAACATTATAGCCGAGCGTCATTTCTCTCAGCTTAATAAAGCTCCCATCGTATAAAAACTCCTCAGCATACAAGCTACCACGGCCTCCCACATTCTGCCAATAGGTTTGTGGGTCTATTTCCACTGCATTGGGCTCTCCTGATTCTGTAACTCCTTCTGCTACATAACCCCCAGCACCTGCATACCATTCTAATCTATTGTCTCTGGTATAAAAAGCATTTCCGTTCGCTGCTGCTACTGAATTACTAAAAGAGAATATATCTCCTCCTTTACGAATGTCTAGTAAAGCTGAAAAAGAAAATTGCTTATAAGTCAGATTATGCCCCCAGCCAAGTAGGAATTCCGGTTGGAAATTTCCGATCTTTTTTCGCCCGTCTGGGTCAGGAACCGGAAGCCCCTGCGCGCTAATGATTCTATTGCCTGCTTCATCTCGCAGATAGGCTTGATTAGCATAAATGTCTCCAAAGCGTCCACCCACTTCTGCCAATACAGCTACTCCAAATTGATCGTAAATTTGATTACCGAGGTTAATAGTCTCAATATTTGGAGCTAGTTCTTTTACTTCGGATACATTTTTAGTAAAGTTAAAATAAGTGTTATACTGAAAATCGTTTTTTTGCACCGCAGCAATATTGAGGGTAGCTTCAACACCTTGGTTCACCACAAGTCCCGCGTTAATTAATGCTGCTCTAAATCCACTGGCTTTGGATACTTCTGGTGCAATAATTTGATCATTGGTGCCGGCATAATAGTAAGTAATATTGGTTTTTACTCGGTCATAAAAGAAGCCGAGCTCTAGACCCACTTCATATGATTTCGTTCTTTCCGGCTTTAGGTCAACAGGAGGCTGCGTGGATAGTATTTGACCCAGTGTCTGGCCTCCATGAGATAATGCATTAACTGCAAAAATAGTCTGTAATTGACCTGGACCGGTATCGTTTCCTACTTCCGCATACGAGCCTCTAATTTTTCCAAAAGTTAAAGGTCCCCAATTGAGATCAAGTGCTTCTGTAAAAACAAAACTTGAGGAAATTCCAGGGTAGAAGTACGACCAGTTGTCTGAAGGCAAAGTAGATGACCAATCGTTTCTAGCAGAAGCTTCAATGAACAAGTAATCATTGTATTCCAGAGTGGCTGAGCCGTAAATTGAATTGTTTTTAACTTCTGATGCCCCTTCACTGGTTTGAGTACTAAGAGCGTTCTGGATCACGAAAAAATTGGGGATGTTTAATCCCTGCGCGGTAGTAGATAAAGAACGAGCCGTGTTCTGTCTAGCGTTAGCTCCCAGATTTGCTGCGATACTCCAGTTTTGATTAATCACATTAAAGGAAGAGAAAAGAATGTCTGTGTTTCTTTCTTCATTTCTGCCATAATATTCACTGTAAAAACTTTTATCAGGAGTCACTCTATATATGGTATTGGTGGCATTTCTATTTTGCCTAAAGTCATTGTAAAAGTCTGTTCCGGTTCTTAAGTGGACTTTGAGCCACTCTGTGATTTGATAATCAAGTTTCAAAAAACCTATAATTCTATCCCTTGTATCGTTATTGGTATTTAAATTGACCGCCCAATACGGGTTTTGCCAGGTATTAACAGAACCATTCGTATACACACGCGGTTGACCATCAGGTGTAATATAATTTTGAAGGTCTGCCAAACGAATATTCCTTGGCATCTGTATTAAGCTATTCATTGGATTGTCAGGGCTCAAGGTCAGGTTAGGCCGATTAAATCCATCTTGCCTTATATAATTAATTTTACCCTCTATTTTCAATTTATCCGATAAGTCAGAATTAACATGAAGATTAAGGTTAAGTCGCTCAAGGCTGCTGTTCGGCATTATTCCTTCATTTTTTAAGTGACCAATAGAAGCTCTGGCCTGAGTGTTTTCATTACCACCAGATAAAGAGAGTGAATTAGAAGCTGTAAACCCTCTTCTAAAAAAATCTTCTATATTATTGGGTTGCGATGTATATGCGGTAGAGTCACCTGTCCAATTGGGCAAAACTTGCCCTTTAGTTCTAGGACCCCAACTATCTAATATACCATCATTAAATTCGCCCGACGAATTGAGAGGATAATTACCGTTGGAACCTCTTCCAAATTTATTCTGAAATTCAGGAAATATTAACCCTTCCTCAACTGTAAAATTAGAATTGATTTCTACTCCTATTCCTTTACGTGACTTCCCTTTTTTAGTGGTAATCATTATCACACCGTTTTGGCCACGGGAACCATAAAGAGCAGTTGCACTTGCGCCTTTCAGTACGTTTATTGATTCAATATCATTTGGATTAATATTGGATACTCCATCGCCATAATCCAAGCCTCCAAATTGTGCTCCTCCCCCCTGTGGATTTTGCATAGGAATACCATCCACTACATATAAAGGAGAATTACTCCCGGCAATAGATGAGAAACCCCTGATCACCACTTTAGAGGTACCTCCCACACCTGTACCTGCCTGATTTATTTGAACACCAGCCACTTTTCCACTCAGGGAATTGATAACATTTGCCTCCCTTGCTTCAGTTAATTGATCTCCACTTATATTTTGTGAGGCATAACCCAAGGACTTCTTATCTCTTTCTATACCCAAGGCCGTCACAACTACCTCCTGCAAAGTTTCTAAGGATTCCTGCATTTGCACATTAATAAAACTTCTGCCATTTACAGGTATTTCCTGGGTGCCGTAGCCAATAAAAGAATAGAGTAAAACTGCATCAGGATTTTCAACTTCTAAACTGTAGTTACCGTCAATATCTGAGGAGGTTCCATCACTTGTTCCTTTAATTTGAATATTCACTCCGGGCAAGCCTTCGTTCGTATCTCCATCCGTCACCGTACCTTTTACCGTCACAGTTTGAGCAGAAACACTAAAACTCAAAAAACTTAGTACAAACCCTATAATAAATGCTTTAATCATGCTTTTATCCTTATAATTTCACACTTTATCCGCACCAGTTAATCTAATGTTAACCAAATGATAACGTAATGTAGCACAAAAAATATAAAAGTACAACAACTTATTAAAATAAATTATAAAGTTTAGTTTAATAAAAATTTTTATAAGTTATTCGCGGGTATAAAATATCTTTCTTCGACCAATAGTAATTGATTCTGAAAAAGTTGATATAACTTTATAAAAATGAGCAACAACAATCATACTTCTTTCACCGGTTCCCTTTTAAGCATCGGCCTATCTTTGGTCTCAATTTTTTCTGCGATGGGTCAGAATAGTTCACAGCATATTAATCAGGGATATGAGAATAGCTATTATCAGCAAAAGGTATCCCTCTTTCAACTACTGCCGCAATCGACTGAAGACATCATTTTTTTAGGGAACAGTATAACTGATATTGGAGAATGGACTGAGTTATGGCAGAACCTGGATATTAAGAATAGAGGCATATCCTCTGATATAACTGCAGGGGTACTAGCCAGATTAGATCATATTATACAAGGGCAACCATCTAAATTGTTCATTATGATTGGCATTAATGATATAGCCAGAAACATTCCTGCTGAAATTATTACTTACAATTACAAAGAAATCCTTCAAGCAGTAGTAAAAGGAAGTCCCTCTACAAAAGTTTATGTGCAGAGCATCCTACCTACAAATAATGAATTTACTGAATACAAAAACCATCAGAATAAGTTGGATCAGATCAGCACGATTAATTCTGAACTGCGCCAAATATGCATGCAGCTCAGTGCAAACCTAACTTACATTGATTTAAATCCCTTATTTTCCGACAAGGAGGGAAAGCTCAAGAAAGAGTATACAAATGATGGTCTTCACTTGAATGGGGCCGGGTACTTGTTGTGGAAAAAACTATTAGTAGAAGGCGGATATTGCTGCGATTAAATTAAAGAAAGCAATCTATTTCGTGCAATTAGGCCTGCACCAATAATACCTGCACGGTTACCCAATTCTGAAATTTTAAGCTGAGTATCATTATTCATTAAGCTTAAAGAAAATTTATTGATGGCACTTTTTATTGGCAATCTTATATAATCGCCGGTTTGCGCCAGGCTTCCTCCTAGTATTACTAACTCCGGATTAAAAATATTAATCAGCAATGCTATGCCTCTGCCTAATTTTTCACCTATTTCAGCTATTAATTCTATAGCTAAAACATCATCGTCATTGGCTGCATCAATTATGTCGCCCAGAGTGATGTGCTCTGGATCTATTTTCTTTTTGGTTATTAAAGTTGAGGTGCTTTCTTTTAACCTTTCCTTGAAGAGCCTTAATAAAGCCCATCCAGAACCCTCGGTTTCTAAGCATCCTTTCTTCCCACATTGGCAGATAATTTCATTATCGAAAATTGGAATGTGTCCGAATTCGCCACTATACCCTGATTTACCGTAGTACAACTGACTGTTGATCATAATGCCCATTCCTATTCCGTAATCAAGGTTTAGAAACAGCACATCTTTTTCATCTTTCACAGCACCCACACAAAACTCTCCGTAAGCCATGGCCCTGGAGTCATTTTCCAAATAGACTTTTATGCCTAACTGTGATTCAATGATCTTACTCAGCGGGTCTTCATGGAAATGAAAGAAACTGTAACTATAGCCCGTTGCGTAATTTACCCTTCCGGATAAATTAATCCCTATCCCAAGTATTTTTTCTTTTGGAATTGTAAGTCCTTTTATAAAGTTTTTAATTAATTTACACAATTCATCTAAAGACTCTTTATCGTTCCTTAGCTCGTACGGGCATTTTTCATATACTTTAATGAGGTTTTTCTGAAAGTCTGTCAGCCCTATATTAATGTAATTTTGCTTCACATCTATGCCCATAAAAAACCCGGAATCGGGTGCCAAACCATATAAATTGGGCTTCCGTCCTCCGGTGGAACCCACCTTGCCGTGATCCTGAACCAAGCCATCATTGGACAGTTCATTGATTAATGCGGTAACCTTAGGAGCACTTAAGCTCAATCTCTTGCACAGCTCGGAAATGGTAGCGTTCCCTGAATTAGCAAAAAAACCAATAATCTGCTTTTTAAGGTTTACGTTCTTATAAG
Source organism: uncultured Cytophagales bacterium (assembly GCA_963803685.1). Taxonomy (GTDB): domain Bacteria; phylum Bacteroidota; class Bacteroidia; order Cytophagales; family Cyclobacteriaceae; genus Marivirga. Next base: position 1,479,557 of record CAWDNW010000001.1, on the reverse strand, counting down.
CCACTCCAGTAGGATTCTCACTACTTAACTCTTCAAAAAATGTTTTGGTCATATATTGCTTATAGGCTTTGAATAGAGTAAAATTATAAAAATATATTTATAAGAGTATACATTCTTCGGTAAAGTACATATCTAATACCACATAATCTAAAAATATAGTTACAATCCATAACTTTATAAATTATTTTAATAAGTATTTGATCTTTTATTAAAAATGACCTACATTGTTCTTTCAATATGAATAACCACGCAACCATACAACATTTTAAACAGATAACATTCCTGTTATTGATACTTTTCTGCTACCAACCATTGAAAAGTCAGTCAGTTTTAATTAGCACTGATTTGCTGATCGTTGGTGGAGGAGCAAGTGGAATAAGTGCCGGACTCCAAAGTGCACGGCAAGGGGTGGATGTGTTAATCATTGAAGAAACAGAATGGTTAGGTGGCATGCTTACCGCTGCCGGAGTCTCCGCTATTGATGGAAATCATCAGCTGCCTTCAGGAATATGGGGGGAATTTAGAGATAGTCTTTATGCACATTATGGCGGTCCGCAAAAAGTAGCCACCGGGTGGGTAAGTCATACATTGTTTGAACCCTCTGTGGGAAACCGTATTTTCCAAAATATAGCGAAGGCAGAACCGCTTCTTGACATTCATTACAAAACGAAGTTCATTTCTGCTCATCGAGAAGACGATGTATGGCTTGTTAAAGTGAAGAATAAAAAGCGGGTTTATGAAATAAGGACAAAATTCATAATTGATGCCACAGAGTTGGGAAAGGTAATGGCTCAACTAAATATTGACTTCGACTTGGGTATGGAGTCAAAAGCTTATTCTGAAGAGAAATATGCTCCTGATTCCTCTAACAATATAGTGCAGGATTTAACCTACACAGTAATCCTTAAAGATTTTGGCAAACCATCTCTTATAAGTAAACCCAAAGGATACTCACCTGAGCCTTTTAGGTGCGCTTGTGATCACAAACATAATAGCGAAAGGCCTTCAGAAAGTTGCATCCAAATGCTGAATTACGCCAAATTACCAAATAACAAATATTTAATCAACTGGCCTAACTGTGGTAACGACTACTATGTGAACCTGGCGCTACTTAGTGAGCAGGAAAAAGCAATAGAGATTGAAAAAGCCAAGCAGTTCAGTTTGCAGTTTGTTTACTACATTCAAACCGAATTAGGTTTTGATCATTTAGGTATAGCCAAAGAAGAATTCCCCTCCAGAGATGGTCTGCCTTTAATTCCCTACCATCGTGAATCGCGAAGACTGGTTGGTAAAGCACGTTTAACAGCACATCACCTGGAAGCTCCCTTTTCTCAAGAAGAAAAATATTACCGGACAGGTATAGCTGTTGGGGACTACCCTATCGATCATCATCATACTAAAAATGAAAATGCTCCCGAAATTGATTTTATTAACATTAAGGTCCCTTCTTACAATGTGCCGATTGGGTCGTTAATTCCGGAGCAAAATATTCCCAATTTTATTGTAGCAGAAAAAAGCATCAGTGTTAGCAATATAGTGAATGGAGCCACCAGGCTTCAACCGGTGGTACTAGGAATCGGTCAAGCTGCAGGAGCTATTGCTGCTTATTGTCTAAAAAACCAAGTTAATCCTGAAGACATCAGTATTCGAAATATGCAAAAAGCATTATTAAGCAATGATGCCTACCTGATGCCTTATATTGATGTGAAACCAGAGCATCAATTTTTTGAAGAAATTCAAAAAATAGGGGCTACAGGAATTTTAAAAGGTAAAGGAATTCCTTACAAATGGGCCAATGAAATGTGGTTTTACCCAGAAAATAATATTTCCGAATATGAAATAGTGAATGGATTAGAGGACTTTTATAGTCACCTCAATTTTAGCGAAGGAAGTGGAAGTCAAGTCACGCTTGGTTTCTTAGCCAAGCTTATTATGCAGGTAGACTCAAAAATAGATCAAAAGGAATTGATGAAGGAACTTAGCAAAATAGAATTCATAGCTGATCTAAGTAGTTCCAGTGTTCTAAATAGATTACAGACAACAATAATCATCAATAAATTACTCAATCCGTTTGAAATTCCTGTGAATTTTAAGGGAGAGGTACAATTTAGCCAACTAACTAATCAGGAATAACAAATGCAATTAGCAGTTATAGATATAGTAATTTTATTCACTTATATAGTGGGAATCATATTTCTAGGATTCTACATCTCAAAAAGAGCCTCAAAAAACCTTCAGTCTTATTTCTTGGGTGGAAATAAATTAAAGTGGTACTACTTGGGCTTGAGTAATGCATCGGGGATGTTTGATATTTCAGGCACAATGTGGACTGTAACGATTCTATTCATTTACGGTCTCAAAAGTGCGTGGATTCCTTGGTTGTGGCCTGTTTGGAATCAGGTTTTCATTTTTGTTTACTTAGCAATATGGCTACATAGGTCAAAAGTGATGACAGGAGCCGAATGGATTACCTTCAGGTTTGGTGATGGAAAAGGGGCTAAATTATCTCATATTATCATCGTCATTTTTGCTGTAATCAGTGTTATTGGTTTTATTGCTTATTTCTTTGAAGGTATCGGCAAATATTGCACAGCTATTTTGCCTTGGGACCTAAGTATCAGCATGGCTGGTCTCGAGTTAAGCTCGGAACGAAGCTACGGTTTATTGGTATGTATTATTACAGCTCTTTATACAGTAAAAGGCGGTATGTACAGTGTTGTAGCAACAGAGGTGATGCAGTTCATTATCATGACTATCTCCTGTTTTGTTGTAGGATATATAGCATATACTGCAGTCTCTGCTGAGCAAATTAATGCAGTAATACCCAATGGGTGGAAAGACCTGTCTTTTGGCTGGATCTTAGACCTAAACTGGAAAGCTACTGAACTGCCTAATATAAGCAATAAAATCGAAGAAGATGGATTCGGCATGTTCGGGATTCTTTTTATGATGATGCTCTTTAAGGGCGTTTTTGCATCTATCGCCGGCCCGGTACCGAGCTATGATATGCAAAGAATTCTTTCTGCAAGAAAGCCTTCTGAAGCGGCAAAAATGAGTTTTACAACCATCTGGGTACTGTATATTCCTAGATACCTCATGATTGCAGGATTCGCTGTTTTAGCCTTGGTATACTTAACACCTGAGCTGCAAGCGATGGGTGCCAATGTTGATTTCGAGAAAATTTTACCGCTTGCTATCAACAAATTTGTTCCTGCAGGCTTTAAAGGTCTTCTACTGGCAGGCTTTTTAGCTGCTTTTATGGGTACTTTTTCCGCCTTTGTTAATTCAGCACCTGCTTACGTAGTCAACGACATCTACAAAAAATACATCAATCCTAATGGAAGCGATAAAACCTATATTCGTTTAAGTATTATCTCCTCCATAGCTTTAGTAGTGTTAGGAATTATCTTTGGATTTTATGCCTCTTCTTTAAATAAACTAACATTGTGGTTAACCTCTGCTTTATATGGTGGTTATATTGCCGCCAATGTACTTAAATGGATCTGGTGGAGATTTACAGGCGCAGGCTATTTCTATGGCATGCTTTTTGGCCTTCTAGCCTCTACTACTAAACTATTCTTCTTTCCTGAAATTGTAGACATTTATGTTTTCCCTATCATCTTTTTGTTCTCAATTGTAGGATGCATCATAGGCACTTACCTTAAACCACTTGAGAATAGGGAGGCTGTAAAAGAGTTTTATAGAAGAACCAATCCTTGGGGCTTCTGGGGGCCCATCAAAAGAGAAGTTGAAGCTGAAAATCCTGACTTTGTGCCCAATAATGTCGGAAAAAGAGATGCTACTAACATCGTAGTTGGAATTGTTTGGCAATTTTCACAAGTCGTGATCCCAATTTACTTTATGATTAAAGAAAATTATCAGGCTATGGCCTGGGTAATCATTCTGGTTGCTACCACTTGGATTCTGAAGAAAAACTGGTGGAACAAATTACCAGAAGTGGATAAAGAACATCAGAAGATAGAGAAAAAACCAATTGTTGAAAATAAAGCTGACAGATGAAAATTACAGGAACTTTTATAGATGAAATTTCCCATGATATTCCACATCAGAATTGGGGCTTGGATGAGTGGGATAAGGACTTCCAACACATGAAAAAAATAGGCATTGACACGGTCATTTTGATTCGTTCAGGCTATCGAAAGTTTATAACGTATCCCAGCAATTATTTGCAGAAGGTTCAAGGGTGCTACAAGCCAAATGAGGATTTAGTAGAAATGTTTCTGAAGCTCAGTGATAAATACAAAATGAAATTTTATTTCGGGCTTTATGACAGCGGTGATCAATGGGATACTGGTAGCATGCGTAAAGAAATTGATGTAAACCGATATGTTATTGATGAAGCATGGGCTAAATACGGCCATTATAAAAGTTTTGCTGGTTGGTATCTTAGCATGGAAATTAGTAGACGAACTTCCAGTGCAATAGAAGCCATTAGCGCCTTGGGGAAACAATGTAAAGCTGTAAGCGGCGGTTTACCAACATTCATTTCGCCATGGATAGACGGAAAAAAATCTGTAATGGCTTCTGAAAGCCGTCTTACTAAGGCCGAAAGCGTAACCGTAAATGAGCATGAAGCAGAGTGGAACGAAATTTTTGATGGGATTAAGGGTGCAGTTGATGCGGTAGCTTTTCAGGATGGGCACATCGACTTTACTCAGTTGAAAGAATTTTTTGATGTTAATAAGAAGCTTGCAGACAAATACGGCTTTCAATCTTGGACAAATGCTGAAAGCTTTGACAGGGATATGCCCATCAAGTTTATGCCTATCAAATTTGAGAAACTTCAGTTAAAATTGGAAGCTGCTGCAAAAGCCGGGTACGACAAGGCCATCACTTTTGAATTCTCGCACTTTATGAGTCCCCAATCTGCCTATTTGCAGGCCGGGCATTTGTATAATCGCTATCAAGAATATCTGAAAAAACTTAAACTATGAATCAATACCAAAAATTATATCAAAAAGAGCTTTTTGACAAAATTATTCCTTTCTGGGTCAACCACTCTCAGGACAAAGAGTTTGGTGGTTACTTTACTTGCCTCAAAAGAAATGGTGACGTCTACGACACTGACAAATTTATATGGCTACAAGGGAGGCAATTATGGATGTTTTCTACATTGTATAATGAAGTAGAGCCAAAAAAAGAGTGGCTGGATTTGGCCAAAAGCGGTGCCGACTTTCTTGAGAAATATGGTAGATCTGGAGATGGAGATTGGTATTTTTCTCTTAACAGAAAAGGTAAACCACTAGTACAACCTTACAATATTTTTTCTGACTGCTTTGCAGCAATGGGTTTTGCTGCGCTTTATAAAGCAATACCAGAAGATAGATATGCTCATATTGCAAAAGAGACCTTTTTTAATATTTTAAATCGAAGAAAAAATCCAAAGGGAAAGTATACAAAGACTATTGCCGAAACAAGAGGGCTAAAAAACTTCAGTCTTCCAATGATTTTATGCAACTTATCTATTGAAATGGAGCACCTTATTCACCAGAATATTGTAGAAGATTTAGTAGAAGAGGTGATAAATGAGGTGATGGAAGTATTTTATCAGGAGGATAGTGGTCTGATCCTCGAAAATGTTAATCCTGATGGAAGCTTCTCTGACTCTTTTGAAGGTCGTTTGATTAACCCTGGCCATGTAATTGAAGCTATGTGGTTCATTATGGATTTGGGAAAGAGAAAAAAAGATAGCGCTCTTATCAACAAAGCCGTAAAAATAGCTTTAAATAGCATTGAGTATGGCTGGGATAAAGAATTTGGAGGTATATTCTATTTCTTAGATATAAAAGGTAACCCACCACAGCAACTAGAGTGGGATCAGAAGCTGTGGTGGGTTCATTTGGAAGCCCTTGTTTGTATGGCCAAAGCTTACCAACTTACAGGAAGCGCTTCGGCAAGAGAATGGTTTGAAAAGTTACATGATTACACTTGGAAACATTTTAAAGATGAAGAATATCCAGAATGGTTTGGTTACTTAAACAGACAAGGAGAAGTACTACTCCCTCTTAAAGGTGGAAAATGGAAAGGTTGTTTTCATGTGCCAAGAGGGCTCTATCAGGTGATGACAACTTTGGAAAAAATCAATCAGGCTGATGCTAAAAACAAAAACATTGTTCAATAAAAGAAAATCCTAAATCAATATGCCAAGACTAAATTTTTTAGAAGAAACACGGTTTGAAAAGCTTCCCGTAAGCATTTTTGAAAGTGAACTTAGGGCCTCCATCAATGTGGCCCAAAGAATTGGAAAAATCATTAAGGCCAAACAGGAGAAGGGAGAACATGCTGTACTTGGTCTGGCTACGGGTGCAACACCTGTTATGGTATATGCTGAACTTGTACGAATGCATAAAGAGGAAGGTCTGAGTTTTGAAAATGTAATCACTTTCAATTTAGATGAATACTACCCGATGTTACCTACCTCTCCGCAGAGTTATGTTTATTTTATGAATGAGAATCTCTTTGATCATATTAATATCAAAAGGGAAAACATTCACATTCCTGATGGCACCCTGGATAAAGATAAAATAGTGGATTTTTGCCTGAATTATGAAAAGCAGATAGAAAAAGTAGGTGGACTTGATTTGCAGATTCTTGGAATAGGAAGGACAGGTCATATAGGTTTTAATGAGCCTGGTTCCGCACCAAACTCAGGAACACGACTGGTGACCTTAGATGATCTTACTCGAAGAGATGCCTCTAGGGATTTTGGTGGAAAAGAAAATGTGCCAACAAAAGCCATAACAATGGGAATTGGCACCATTTTTAAGGCGCGCGAAATTATTTTAATGGCCTGGAGCAAGAAAAAGGCGCCTATTGTAAGAAAAGCAGTAGAAGGTGAAATATCAGGAGAAGTGCCAGCTACTTACTTGCAACTTTCTGAACATGTGGAGTTTATTTTAGATGAAACTGCTGCCTCAGATTTAACAAGATTTGACACGCCATGGTTAGTAAAAGACTGTCAGTGGGATAATCAGCTAATTAAAAAAGCGGTGATCTGGCTTTCAAACAAGGTCAATAAACCAGTTTTGAAATTAACAGAGGAGGATTATAATAGCAATGGCATGGCTCAATTAATCACCCAAAAAGGGACTGCCTATGACATCAATATTCATATATTCAATAAATTACAGCATACTATCACTGGTTGGCCAGGAGGCAAACCAAATGCAGACGATAGCCAAAGGCCTGAAAGAGCTAAACCAGCGAAAAAACGTATCCTCATATTTTCTCCGCATCCTGATGATGATGTGATTTCTATGGGTGGTACATTTATTCGTCTCGTAGATCAGGGGCATGATGTACATGTGGCCTATCAAACATCGGGAAATACCGCAGTTTGGGACCATGATGTACTTCGGTATATGGAGTTTGGCATTGATGTGGCTAAAAGTATTCATGGTAATGCAGAGAAATTGCTTAAAACCTATGAAAGGATGCGCATTTTTATTGACCAAAAGAATCCTAACCAAATAGATTTACCAGAAATAAGAGATGTGAAGGCTTATATCCGCAAAAGTGAAGCCATTGCCGGTGCGCGCTATGCGGGTTTAAATGATGAGCATATCAATTTCCTCAATTTACCATTTTATGAAACGGGGAAAAAAGTGAAGAAGCCACCTATGGAAAAGGATATTGAGATCACTAAAGCGCTGCTCCAAAAGATTAAACCCCACCAGGTTTATGCTGCTGGTGATTTTGCTGACCCCCATGGAACCCATGTAGTTTGCTTTAACATTATTTTAGAGGCCATGAACCAGTTACGCCAAAAAGAAGAGTGGTCTAAAGATTGTTGGTTGTGGATGTACAGAGGTGCCTGGCATGAATTTGCCACCAGCGAAATTGAAATGGCGGTACCGCTTTCACCTAAGGAAGTACAAAGAAAAAGAACTGCTATTTTTAAACACCAATCACAGAAAGACACTCCTGTTTTTCCCGGAGATGATGAGCGAGAGTTTTGGGTACGTGCTGAAGAAAGAAACAGAGAAACCGCCAAACATTACGATCACTTAGGCTTAGCCAATTATGAGGCAATGGAGGCATTTGTGAGATGGAAATTTGAGTAAAATATTTATGCACTCTAAAAACGACTATATTGCAATAGACATGGGCGGCACCAAAGTTCATGTTGCTTTAGTAAATAATGGAAGCGTTATAAGAGAATCTAAATTTCCTACCTCAAGCTATACCAGCAAAAAGAGCTTATTAGACGCTATCATTAAAGAGGTTCTGTCTAACATGACAGAAAAAGTAAAGGGGATTGGTATTGGCTTGCCAGGTTTAGTAGATGAGCAAAGAGGAATAGCACACGATCTACACAATATAAAAGATTGGAATCGCGTACCTCTTAAAGAAATTTTATCAGGGATTTTTTCTGTGGAAATTAGTATTGCTAATGATGCCAACTTATTTGCCTTAGGTGAGCATACTTTCGGTGAGGAAAAAGAATGCAACAACCTCTTGGGCATCGCCTTGGGCACAGGAATCGGTTCCGGATTAATTTTAAACGATAAACCATACACTGGTAAATTGTCAGGAGCAGGTGAAATTGGAAGCATTCCCTATTTGGACAAAACAATTGAAGATTATTGCAGTGGCAAATTTTTCCAAAATGTGCACAATAATACAGGCGAACACTTTGCCCGTTTAGCTGCTAAAAATGATCCCACAGCAATCGCCTTATTTAACGAATTTGGCATCCATTTAGGAAAAATGATAAAATTGCTGTTATTTGTATTGGCTCCTGATTCCATAGTTTTTGGAGGTTCTATTAGCAAATCATACCCATTCTTTAAGGGATCTCTTAATAAAGAATTGGAAGATTTTCCATTTAAGAAAGTGCTTGAAAACCTTCGAATTGCACCATCTTCTTTAGATAATGCAGCACTATTAGGAGCTGCTTTTTTGGCCCAAAGTCAATATGAAAAGGAATTGATAACTGATACGCGTATTTAAATTGCTTTAAAATGAACCTTATTATTTTACTTCTTTTATCCGGCGCGTTTCTTTTAACTGCCTATTTCACTTACGGACGCTTTGTATCCAGGAAGCTAAAAATCAATAATCAAAATCAAACGCCTGCGCATACCTATAAGGATGGAGTAGATTATATTCCATCCAAGAAATTTGTGGTGTTGGGTCACCATTTTGCCTCCATCGCAGGTGCCGGACCGATTGTAGGGCCAATTATAGCTGTTACTTTCGGATGGATCCCTGCGGTAATCTGGATTCTATTAGGGGGCGTCTTTATGGGAGCTGTGCATGATTTAAGCTCTTTGGTTGCCTCTTTGAGACATAAAGGCAAGTCGATAGGCGTAGTTATTCATACCTACATTGGCGAAACAGGCAAAAGGCTATTTCTAGTATTTAGCTTTTCTACACTGATCCTAATCATTGCCGTTTTTGCTGATATTATTGCTAAAACTTTTGTTAAAAATCCTGCTGTTGCCTCCTCCTCAGCATTATTTATCCTACTGGCTATTGCTTTTGGAATTGCAGATAAGTTTTTATCCAACAAGAAAAATGCCTTTTTGACTATATCAGTGATCGGTGTGGTGCTGATGTATTATTTCGTTTTCTTAGGAATGCAGATACCAATTATTCTGGGGTATTCCTTTTGGGTGATCCTGCTTTTAGGCTATGCATTTATAGCCTCTGTTATTCCGGTGTCTTATCTCTTGCAGCCGCGCGACTATTTAAGCAGTTTCTTACTCTACGGATTAATGATCTTCGCCATCCTGGGTGTTCTGATTGCCAATCCGGAAATCAAAATGGATAATAACGTAGTGCTTGAAAGTGAAAATCTGGGCTATCTCTTTCCTGTTCTATTCATTACAGTGGCTTGTGGAGCTATTAGCGGCTTTCATTCATTGGTTGCTTCGGGTACCACCTCCAAGCAGGTAAGTAATGAAAAAGATGTAAAGCTAATCGGGTTCGGCGGAATGTTGATTGAATCTTTTCTAGCGATTATATCCGTGGGATCAGTCATTGTTATCAGCCGGATTGATTATGTGAGCCGACTTGCTACCTATGGGCCTGTGAACATTTTTGCGGATGGTTTAGGCTTTATCATTTCTTCATTAGGCATTTCCGAGTCAGTCGCTATTTCCTTTGTGGCACTTACTGTCTCAGCCTTTGCACTTACTACGCTAGATACCTGTACGCGCTTGGCAAGGTTCACTTTTCAAGAGTTTTTTGAAGATATGCCACAACCTGTCGCTAAAACATTTTCCAATAACCGCTATCTGGCTACCACCACTGTAGTCATTCTATCTGGGCTCATGCTGCTATCTGGAGAATTTACTTCATTATGGCCTATTTTTGGGTCTGCTAATCAGCTTCTTGCCGCTTTGGCCCTTTTGACGGTAGCCGTCTGGCTCATTAAAACTAATGAAAAGGCCACTTTTGTACTCATTCCTATGTTTTTTATGTTTGCAGTCACGCTATGCTCGCTATTCTTATTGGCCATTAATAACTTCATGAACGGTGGTTACTTACTATTCATTATTGCCACCATATTATTTATACTCACCATTGTGTTGATTTTTTTAGCTAAAAAATGCCTTAAAAAAGAAAGGGAGTTGGTATGAAAAAGATATTATCTCATCAGCGATTGTTACTAAGGGATGCCTAAGGCGCATCGCGGATTGTTTAGAAGGGCTTCTGTCCAGAAGGGATGCCTATGGCGCAAAGCCTTTAAAATAAGCAGCTGTCTTGAAACAAATTTTTTTCTCTTTCTTGTTGCTACTATATAACTAGCTCAGTTCGTTAGGTGCTTTGCCGCCTTTGCAAAACTCACCCCTGATTCGTCTTCGACAAATCTGTCCCCTCTCTTCCGAGAATAGAGGGGAGAAATCACCTATAAATAACGTATTACTTCAAAATCCTCAACGTACTTAGATTACTAATTTAAAATCACTAAAACCAATTTTCCCTTTTCTTCAGAAAAAGAGAAGGGTGGTTCTGCGAAGCGGAATCGGGATGAGTCAGAAAAACTGAAGCTTCCAAAAGACATGCTCCCTTCAAGTAATCTCTTTTGATGTTCAGTTGCAAGACTGCGATGACTTGAACAAAAAGAAACAATGCAATCGGCATCCCAATGGGGAAATTCAAGACAAAAATATGCTTCAACCCACAGACTCATATGACCCGTATTTTTGTCCTCCTCCCCACACTCTTCGATCGAAATTATTTGTAAAGTGATCACTTACTGGCATTTTTAATGAAAACACAAAATTGACCTGACAGTTTTTTAAAAACGTCTATCGAAGATACAATTTTGATTCTCAAACCTGATCGCTACTCTATTCCAATCTCTTGGTACAAACAAAGAGGCTAAATATGTTATCTAATCAGCGATTGCAATAAAGGCATCGGGTGGAGGCATCGCGGATTGTTGAGATAGGCTTTTGTCCCATTGGAATGCCTTGGTCATAAAACCCTTTTTAAATTGAATTAATATAGAAGCACTGCAGATAAAACAGATAATGATTTTGGCAAATCATTAGTCCACGATGCAAGCGTGATTCTCAGAGCCCCTCGTTATGCCATAGGCATCCCTTTGGGAAAAACGAAGGGGAGATTATATTTACTTCATCACCTTTTTAATAATTTTTAAGCCAAGGTCATTAAAAGGTGGATACTTCTTCTTCAAATCAAACCAGGTGCCTGATTTCATAATTGACTTTTCATGAGAAAAAGTCAGAAAGCCTGCTTTGCCGTGGTAATTGCCCTGGCCACTATTTCCAATACCCCCAAAAGGTAACTCAGGATTACTTAGATGGACAACACTGTTATTGATGGCTCCCCCGCCAAATGGAATTCTCTCGATAAATGTTTTTTCTGCCTGTTTGCTTTCTGTAAATAAATATAAGGATAGTGGATTCGGGTTTTTAGCGACTATTGCAATTGCTTCATCGTCTGTTTTATAGGTGAAAATAGGTAAAATAGGACCGAATATTTCCTCCTGAAAAAGCTTATCATTCTCTAACACATTCTCTACCAAAGTTGGCTCCATTTTTAACTGCTCATCATCAAAAGCACCACCATAAATGATATTTCCTTCCTTGAGAAATTCTTTCAGTGTTTCATATCTCTTCTGATTGACTATCCTGGTGAGATCCTTGCTCTCTAAAGGTGAAACACCATAAAATTCCATGATACATGCCTTCAATTCATCTACAAATTTTGTTTTTATACTTTCATGAACCAACAGATAATCCGGAGCTACACATGTTTGCCCTGCGTTAATCATTTTTCCGAAAGTCACCCGGCGCGCAGACACCTCAATATTGGCAGCTTTATCTATAATGGCAGGAGATTTTCCTCCCAATTCCAGAGTTGTTGGAACTAGGTTTTCTGCAGCCATTTTGGCTATAATTTTTCCAACCGGCACGCTTCCAGTAAAAAATACATGATCAAAGGTATGGTTTTCCATCAGCTGCGGAACCACTACCTTACCCTCGCCCATAATAACGGCCAAAAACTCCTCCGGGAAAGCTTCCGCGATCATTTTCTGAACCAACTCGGAAATATGAGGTGTCTCCTCAGGCGGCTTAATCATGCAAGTGTTTCCAGCTGAAATAGCAGCCACAACTGGTGCTAGTAAGAGCTGAAAAGGATAGTTCCAGGGTCCCACCACCAGGGTTACACCTTTTGGTTCATAAATTACTTTACTGCTGGAAGGAAAGTGCATTAAGGCGGTATGCACTTTTTTAGGCTTCATCCACGATTTTAGGTGCTTTAAAGAAAAATTAATTTCTTCATACATAAACCCTACTTCCGTCACATAGCTTTCCAATGGTGGCTTTCCAAAATCGGCAGCGAGTGCCTTCATTATTCTATCTTCATAGCGTTGAATTAAAGCCTTTAGTTTTTGCAACTGGGCCTTTCTAAATTCATAGGGTTTTGTCTTCTGGGAAGCAAAAAACTCCTTCTGCTTTTGAAAAATTGCAGTTTGATCTGCTATAGGCGTATTCTTGATTTTCTCTAAAGTACTTTCCATAATTAGGGCTTTTCGGGGATATATTTTTCTCTAGAATTATAACGGTTGTTTTTCTACTCTTGTTTAAAGTGAAAGTAACGCTACAATCTAAACTATTTTGATGAGTTTTTACTGCTTTTTAAATTACCAATGCTAAGTGACTTATGCATCATAAAAAGCAAGTTTTTAGGCTGCCCTACCTTTTGGGAAGAATAAATGCCCGTATGACCGGAGAATAAATAAGCCACTACGCAGGCAATCGCAATAAAAATGGCTGATTCAGCTCCAAAGAGCTCGATACCCATAAGGATACAAGCCAAGGGAGTGTTCGTGGCTCCTGAGAAAACCGCCACAAATCCCATTCCTGCCAGTAATGCCATCGGTAGAGGAATGAACCAGCATAGCGTATTACCCAAAGTTGCACCCACGAAAAATAAAGGTGTCACTTCTCCACCTTTAAAGCCGGCTCCTAGGGTAAATGAGGTAAATAAGATTTTAATAAGGAAATCATAAGAATTTAAATCCTGACTGAATGCTTCAACAATTACCGGAATGCCTAAGCCAATGTATTTGGTGGTACCAATGAAATAAACGGCTAAAGCCACGACCGCACCACCAATAAATGGCCTTAAAGGTGGATAATTAATTTTTTTAGTAAACAAACGGATCCAGAAATGTGTCGACTGAGAGAATAGCCAGGCACCCAGACCAAAAATAGCACCTGCTAATAGAGCCCACATAAAATTTTGAGGATTCAATTCGGGCACAAAAGGAATCTGATATTGTGTATGTCCTACATTCCAGGCGGTGCAGGTAAAGTCAGCTACAATGGCTGTCAGAAAGCTTGGAAGAATAGCACCGTATCTCATTTTGCCGATGACTAAAACCTCCAAGGCAAAAACAGCTCCCGCGAGAGGCGTTCCAAACACAGAGGCGAAACCTGCGCTTATACCTATGATAATTAGTATTCTTCGGTCGTTTTGATTCAGCTTGAATAAGGTAGTAAATTGATCGGCAATGGCACTTCCCATCTGCACTGCAGTACCTTCTCTGCCTGCTGAGCCTCCAAAAAGATGCGTTATTACCGTCCCGAATAACACCATTGGAGCCATTTTAAGCGGAATAATCTTTTTTGGTTGATAGTATTCATCCAAAAGCTGATTATTTCCCCTCACTACAGACTTTCCAAAATAATGATAAGCAAGGCCAATTAATAAACCTCCAATGGGTAGAAATGCAATGATCCAAACATTGGTTTCTCTATAATCAGTGGCCCATCGTAAGGCAACGAGAAAGAAGGCAGAGGCTGAGCCAGCTAAAATGCCGACCAACAATGAGAAAAACAGCCACTTGACCAAATAAAAGAATATTGGGATTTGCTCGATGCGAGAAAGAAATGCTTTGATGTTTTGTCTGCTCATACTCAATTTCATAAAATAGATCTATTGTCAACTAAAAGTTGATTCAACAGACGCCATCAGCTAAACCTGAAGTTCGGTGGTTCCAGGCAGACATCATTGCCAGAATTTGGGTAAATATATTAGAAAAATTTGAATCCTGGGTGAATTCAGAGAATACTTTGGAAGTAGTGGCTCTTTAAAAGCCTAATTTATTCTACCAAATCATAAAAAATTTCAAATTCTCCGTATTCTTCTTTGGTCACATTTTGGTAAGAGCTTGTTACCATCCACGCATCTTCAAAAACTGATTCATACTCGACTAAAAATTCATCTGAACCCATTCCAGAGAAATATTCGCTGAAAAAAATCTTAACTGGCTTTATTGAATCAATACTTGCTTCTACTGTAAAAAGTTCGATTACCTCTCCTGGTGCCAATACAGAACCGGGAATTATCCCCGTTACTTGATAATTATACATTCTGGGATTATCATGCTGCAAATAATAATCATACAAGCTAAATAGAATAAATGTTGAATCCTTTTCTTTTGCATATAGTCCATTGATAAATGCCGGGCCTAAACCCTTATTTTGTAAAATTACACGATAAGAATCATCACTAAACCCACTTGCCAATTGAAGATAAGGTAAAACTGAAGCCTTTTGCTGCTTTACTGTCAATTCATACTGTCTATCCAGGATGTAGCTTTGGTAGAGAAGCACTGCTAGGGTAAATAAAGCTATAGCCATAGCCGATAAACTTACTACTTTATCAGCGTTCCAGAATTTTCTTTTTCTGGGCTGAGGATTGTACCTTTTTTTATAATACGTTTTTTTGCCGGGGTTTTTACCAGTTTGATTGGGGTTATTTGACTTGTTGATATTCTCTTCCATTGCATATTAAGATTGGCAAATTTTTCTAAACTAAGTATAAGGATACGTTAGAATTTTTAGAAATCAAATAATAATTTCTGTTTTGAGTCGTGTTTTTCAATATTGAATTTATTTTGTTTTCATATACTACTTCTTGCATGGCTCTGAGCCAGCAGTGTGCTTAGGTCAAGGGGATCCCAAATATTTTGCTCGTGCCTCACAAAATTTTGGAATGACGAGATATTTTGAGGTTTTTGTAGTAGGAACAAAAGTTTTTTTAACTCAACTAAAAATATCTGCCTCAGCCAACAAAAAAGCACCGTCATTCCAGAAATTAATGAGCCATGACGTAGGAAATGGATCGGTAATTATCTGGAACCGCCTAGCCTAAGCACTATGTTTGCTAAATGCTTGCTTGCAATAGTTCATTCGCTTATTATTATAATAATGAGACCAAAAGGAGGCTACTTTTACTTTATGTCAAACCCGCACAGAACCACTCTCTATGCCGGTGTTTGTGATAACCTCAAAAATAGATCCTGGCAACACAAAAACGGTGAAGGCTCTCATTTCACCAAAAAATACAATTGCACTGACTTAGTTTATTTTGAGTGTTTTGAAGACATAGAATCTGCTATTTTAAGAGAGAAACAAGTCAAAACGTGGAAAAGGGCTTGGAAAGATGAGCTTATTAAATCAGTAAACCCAGAAATGAAGGATTTATATGATGAGGTGGAAGGTTATGATTGATATTTCACTTTTCAAATGGCTCTTGGCTGGCTGGGTGCTGAAAGCATGGAGGTTCCAAATATTTTGCTCGTGCCTCACAAAATTTCGGAATGACGAGCTTCTTTGTATCATTGCCATTCTTCTAAATACATCCACCAATAAAAAAGTGCCGTCATTTCAGAAATTAATGAACCATGACGCAGGAAATGGAGCATTAATTATCTGGAACCCCCTCGCCTACGCACGATCTTTACTTCAAGCTTAGATCGCCTTTCTAAAATTAATCTGGTTTAATTTAGTTGTTCTACCATTCAAAAGGTTCTTGGCTGGTAGCGTGCCCTGCTTCTAGGGGATCCCAAATAAATTTTTCCGCTGCGCTTTAAAATTTTTTGTGATGACGAACTACTTTTCATTACTCCAGTATTTTTAACTACAAGTGCCAGCAAAGAAAGCTCTTTACTACTCCTCTTTCTTTGTCCCCTCCAAATTCATCTGCAAATCTTTCGTCATTTCATCACTCACAATGTCTGTTAATTTATCAATGGCGAAATCATACTTCTTAATCAATGTTGGCTCTGTGTATGGGTCAAATTTCCCATCTTTGTTATGATCTATACCAAAATTGATGATTAAGTCTTTCGTATCGCCCACAAAATTCATTTCTGATACATCTGCTTCCATCAGTTTTACCTCAGTAAGCTTTTTATCCTGCAACGAGTAAATGAAAAGTGTTTTATAATCGAGTTGATTAATCACTCCATCTCTATTAGTGTCTTTAATAGATGCTTTAAATAAAATAAGGATATCATCTTCAAAATACTCAGTGGTAATATTAGCAAAACTGATCCTGCTATCGAAAAGTTTTGTCACCTCCTGGCTTATATATTCATAGACAACAAGGTTGTTAAAATCACCATAATACTGATTGGAAAATCTTTTACTGCTCCCATAATATTCAGGAGATTCCATCGATAAAAAAGCCCCATCATCAATAAATTCTTCTTTTTTCAATGTTTTGTGAGAAACAGGAATAATATAAACCAAATTAGTAGTGTCAACCAGCCTGGGTGATTCATAAGAAATTAATTGCTTTCTCTTATTTTCCTGCTGTAGCTCCTCTATTTTTTCGTCAGATAATATGCCTTCCTCTGTATTTCTGTAGTAAGAATTTCTGTGCCATTCATCTATCAACACAAAGGACATAAGAATAAGAGACATAATTGCAATGAGTAGAACGACTGTACCCAGTACAGCTAATAGCTTTTGATTGTAGTTTTTTATTTTTTCGATTTTCATAGATGATATTTAACTGTTGTTCCCATTTATTTGTCACAAAATTGTAGTTTATTTTTCCACATTTGAATATTTAAAAAATAACCTACTATCATAAATTATAAAGAAAGTAATTTATCATAAAATCTTCTGAATTACTGCGTATCTCCCATTCACCATCCATTGAGGATCGTTTTGATAAAGTTGATTTGCCAAACCTGTCTCTATCCCGGCTATTATTTCAGATTTTAAAGTTCTTAAACCAAACTGGTTTTTTGAAATTTCTGCAGCTCCTACGTAGTCTACCGGGATCATTCGATCTTCATAAAAGCGCCTGTAATTAGCATCTCCCTTGGCAATCACCAGGTCATTCAGTTTTATTCTCTTTTTAATATCATCTGGTATTTGAATGAAGTGATTTGGACTATTCCAGAAACTATCGATGAAAATTTCAATATTTTCGCTTTCAAAATGAGCATTGCATCCTTCCGCAAATTCAAATAAGGCGTTGCGCCCGCTGTTTTCAAGAAAATTAATAAGCAGAGTAATATCCTCTTTTGTAGCATCAGATACTAATAACGGGTATTGTTTCGGATATAGTCTAACCACTTTATCTGGGTACTTTTGCAGAATTTGAGTAACAAGTAGTAAATCGCCAAACAACTCTACTCCGGCATTATCCAAGATAATGTGGATGGTGTCTTGCTTTTCAATCTGTTCCAATAGCTGCTCTGTATGATTAACAATAATCTCCAAATCACTTTCATTTCTATTAAGCTGGCTTAAGTCAGCCTTATTTCCTGTTAGTGAAACAGAAATGGCCTCTCTTATTGTTTTAACATTGCTCAGAAGTTTTTCAAATAGCGCTATACTTTCATTCATTTCATTGACTTTTACCTGGGCAAATGGATCTAAACCGTTGACGTTGAACCTGGTGAGATGTAAAATGTATCTATAAAAATAAATTTCTGCAAAAAAGAAGGGGATTTCCATCAGCTTCTTTTGCGAATAGGTATCAAAAAAGAATTGCCAATATTTCTCTTCATCTTTCTCTAGCGTAAATGATTCTATTTTAATTGTGAGCAGATTTCCTTTTAATCTTAAGAGTTGTTGATTGATGTCATCTTTAAAAAGATGAGCGCTAATAATATTGTCTATGATTACAGGAAGTCTATTTTCAAAAGTGAACCTGGCAAAGGAATCGGGGCTTTCTGTTGAAATGTGGGGATAATCAGATAGACTCATCGAATTTACAGTACTGTTGTTTGAAACATGGTTTTCATTTTACACCTCCAACATCCCTCTAAAACCCCTTGCTCCATAATAAGAGTCTGCTCCATTGTGGTAAATAAATACTGCTCCATAGCGCCAATCACCAAAAATGGCTCCTCCTTGACTTCGAATGGGCTCAGGTGTCAAAATCCAACT
Organism: uncultured Cytophagales bacterium; assembly: GCA_963803685.1. Classification (GTDB taxonomy): domain Bacteria; phylum Bacteroidota; class Bacteroidia; order Cytophagales; family Cyclobacteriaceae; genus Marivirga. Next base: position 1,460,856 of record CAWDNW010000001.1, on the reverse strand, counting down.
GGAGGTTTTAGTGTCGAAATCCCCAAATTGCTGCAACTCTCTATACTGCGCTTCATTTAAAATTTCAATACCCATGTCTGCTGCCATCCCTATTGCACTATACTCAGGCGGATATTTTTTTCTTGATTTGCGAGCCTTCTCATCATAGCAAACACTTCGTCTGCCTTTAGGGCTTTCTGCAGCACAATCATAAAAAGTGATTATATCGTTATCAATCTCTAATGATGAAATTATCACATCAGGTTCACCACCGGTTTCTTCCATTTCAAATAAAGACCACATTTTTTGAGGATTCGCATTGAGTTTGTTTTGAATGGCTGACCACTCAATTCCCTGATGACGATCCATGTTTTTTTCGAACCTCTCTTGCAAAGTTTGTAAGAGTTCCTCCTCCTGTTCAGCAGACAGCTTTTTTGCACTTTCCATACTCTAAAAAATTCTTTTCATTAAATATAATGCTTTCTATTTATTTCCTGCGGTTGTATTAGGTGAAATCGATAATAAATCAACTATGTCTCAAAAAATTATTCGGTTTTTACGGGGCTTTGGTTTTCAGTAAAAACCTCATTTCTGAATCAGAAATTGTTACCTGTTTTCTCGATTGAAATAGCTCTATTATAAAAATCTTTAAAGGAATGCTTATCGTATTTCACCCTCATGGCAGATAAAACATCTAGTAAACTTAAGCTTGTCCATTCCCAAAGCATGGTATCGAAATTATATTTGTGCATCTGCTTTCCTACTTCCTCCCTGATCTTAAAGACTTCGGCAGGTTCAAAACCTCTCTCGGCTAATCTCTCAAGTATCTGTTTATCCCCTTCATCGCTAAGATCTGTATCAAGATAGGGTTCCAATATCCAGTCCCAATTCCAGCTATATTTGGATTGTATAATATTATGTCTTTCAGCAAATTTCCTCAGATTCTCTTTATGTTCTGCAGACATGAAAACTATGTCGTCTCCCACAAATATTTTACATTCGCCATATTCAACACAGACTGATTGAATTTCATTGTATGAAAAGGTTTTCTTCGGGTATGCTACTGAGGGTTCAAAGGGATAATTACTTATACTAACCTCGCCTTCATGAATGATGCAAGTGCCAATTCCACACAAGAAATTATTATTTTCCCTTTCGGAGGAATTAAAAACCGCTGCTGTCTGCAATTTTCTGCTCATTCTTTTGAAAAAATTTCTAATAAAATTCAAAATCTATCCCTTTTGATTTCTACAAATACCTTTTTTGTAAGATTCGTTTTAAAGTTAGCTTGTTTTTGAAGCTTAGCCTTGTATCTCTATGTCTTTTTTCCGTTACTCTTACCCCGTGCTTTTCAATTGTACATCTACTCCCATTAAGGTGGATTCCCCTGCGGTTTGAATAAGCAGCTAAGCTACCAGAAACTCATTAAAGATTTTACCATTTTGACAAGTCAGACTATTACAACATTAATATGGAAACTAATCCAACATCTATTAAGACGAAGAGTGATTTCTTCACTTATTTGAAAAGTAGGACTAGCCAACAGTCTTATTGATAACCAGCTGCCTGTAAATTAAATAACTCTGAATATAATTGCCCGTTCGCCATCAATTCTTCGTGGGTTCCAATTTCTAAAACGCTGCCGCCTTTGAGCACCATGATACGGTCTGCAATTCTAACGGTACTAAAGCGGTGTGAAATGATGACTGCCGTTTTACCATGAGTTAGCGATATAAAGCGATTGAATGTTTCAGATTCAGCTCGTGCATCTAGTGCGGAAGTGGGCTCATCCAGGATTAAAACATCGGCATCTTTCATGTAGGCACGAGCCATTGCAATCTTTTGCCATTGGCCCCCAGAAAGATCTTTTCCATCCCTGAAACGCCTACCTAATTTTTGGTCGTAGCCGTTGGGAAGCTCTCGAATGACCTCCTCTGCCAGACTTTTCTCTGCTGCTTTCTTAATTCGCTCTTGGTTTTCCAGTTCTTCAATTTCACCCACTGCAATATTTTCTCGCAGACTTAGGTCAAATTTGACGAAGTCCTGAAAAATTACTCCAAATCGATCATGGTATGCAATGGAATCAAACTTATAAATAGGTGTGCCATCTAATAAAATCTCCCCTTCCGTTGGAGCATAGAATTGCAAAAGTAACTTGATAAGGGTGGATTTTCCGGCTCCATTTTCTCCTACTAAAGCTAATTTTTCACCGACTTTTAGTTCAAAGTTCACATTGCGAATCACCCAATTCTCTGATCTGGGGTATTTGAATCCAACATTTCTAAATTCAAATCCGTCTTTGATGATTTCAGGCAAAGGACGTTTTTCTTCGCTCCCGGATTCTGCAATCTTATTAAACCTGTGGGTAATCCGTAAGTCCAGAAACTCAAAATAGTCCTGCAAGTATAAGGCCCGCTCTGTGATGGCAGTGAATCTGATAAATAAGCCCTGAAGTTTATTACGCAATCGGTTAAATGAACCGGAAAGAAAGGTAAGATCACCAATGGTAAGCACGCCCGCTACTGTACGAAAAACAATGAGCAAATAAGCACCATAATAAGCGCAGGTACTGATGATATTGAAAAAGGACCCCCACATAGCGCGCTTGTAGGATAGCTTTTTACTTTCTTCATAGTATTGCTGAGAGAGCACGCTGAAGCGTTCTGCTAAATAACCAGACAGTCCGAAAAGTTTGACTTCTTTTGCCGTTACATCGCTTGCGCCCACATATCTCAGATAGTCCAGTTCCCGGCGTTCCTGTGTCCAGCTTCTGGCCAGCGAATAGCTTGTGCCGCTAAACTTAATTTCATTCAGAATGGTAGGGATAATAGATAGCACTAATAAAATAATTAACCAAGGTTCGAATACTACTACCCCAGTAAGCAATGAGGCAATCACAATAATGTCCTGGCCTTGAGTAAGTACATTAGACATCAAGCCAACCCGGCCCGTGGTTTGTTGGCGCGCTCGTTCCAGCTTGTCATAGAATTCAGAATCTTCCAATTGCGAGAGAGTCAATTCAGCGGTTTTTTTGATGATTTTCACTGAGGAATCAATTGAATATTGGTCACCCAGCAGCGCATCGGTATGGGTTGTAAGTCGGCTAAGGAGATCGGAGGCAATGGCTAAAGCAAATTCAATTCCTATCCATAGCCAAAGCTGGCTCATATCTTGATTTTCAGCATTGATTTGCATTACAATTTCATCAATTATCAGCTTTCCGACCCAGAGCATGCTTACTGGAAGTAGCGCACTGATAATACGGCAAACGAGATTGGTATAAAAGAGCGCAGGATTTACCTTCCTGATTTCCCTGAAGAAACGGGGAACAAACTTGAGGGTAGCAAAACTCTCTTTGAGACTTACACGCTGCGACTTGGATGATATAGATTGCAAATGCGGGTGATTTTAACGATGAAGACTATTCGCTAAGTTACTATTTAATACAGTTCCTTGGTGCCTGTTAGAAATACTTTTCGAGGGTAGTGAAAATTTATGATCATAGAAGACTTGTTATCTCATTTGAGGTGTAGTTCCAAAACTGCGAATACTTGATGTACCTTTAAGGGCTTACAGTATTACTCTATCACCGAATTAATTTTTTCCCACATTTCATCATGAAAGATTATGGGAACTAATGAGTTATCCGGAGATTCCCCCATTCTTATCACGACCATATTTTTGCTGGGAATTATTTCCACAAATTGCCCGCTTTTTCCAAGGCCGGCAAACAAATCAAGGGGCGCATTCTCAGATAATGGTACTGGGATTGAGTTGGAAAGTCCCGGGAAAATGATTGATTCCTGCCCATTTAACCACCATAAATAACCATATGAGGGATTTAATTCCTGTGATGGGCTAAACATTTGATTGTAAAACGCTATGTCAGAAAGGACTACTTCATCTTCCCATTGTCCTTCATTAAGGATCAAAAGACCAAATCTTGCCATATCTCTTGCGGTACTCCAATACACATTATTATAACCAAGCGTTCTCCATTGGCCATTCATACCTATTTTGGATTCAATTTTTTGATCCGTATAAGTATTGTAGTTGGTGTTTGTTGCATTTTCTATTACCGTTTCAAGCAGGGTATAAGGCGCATTGTGATAATACCACTGTTGTCCTGGATCTGTTTTGTAAGTAAGGCAAGAAGGAAGCGTACAATCCAAGTCCGTTACCTCATAATTCAATCCGGTAGTCATGGTTAATTGATTGCGCAAAGTGATCATTTGTTCCTTTTCTGATGGCATACTTGTCCAACCTTCTCCTAAATAGGTTGAAGTAGGATCATTAATTTCAAGAGCACCTTCCTGTTGGGCGATGCCTACTAAAGCAGCCGTTAAGGTTTTACCCGCTGAAGCCCAGTACCATTGGGAATTCTCACTAAAAGTTGTGCCACCAAGAATGGTGTTTCCAAAATACTCCTCAATCACTATTTTACCGTCCTTAAGGATTATAAAAGCACGTGTGTTATTCTGTTCTAAATAAGTTAATAAGCCAGGTACGGCCGTTGTATTCCATTCTAACTCCTCGGGATTGGTTACTGCCCATTCATCAGAATTTAATGGTGGAAAGTATGATGCTGATTCTCCTGGAGGAACGGTAGCGTTATCGTCTTCTTTATCACAAGAAAGAAGCAAAAAAGCAAAAATCAATAGTATTGAAGATTTCATATATTTCTATGTTAGACGCTACTTTTCCCTTTCGATTTCATCATATTACTGGTAAAGTTAAGGCTATGATGAGGGCGGCATAGAAAGCACGAAGATTGCCCTCTGCTCCAAGCCACAATAGCCTATTGCTTTTTAATAAATTTACTAATTGTAATGGACTTTCCAAGCACCGCCAAACTTTCCTGAGTTATAAAACCCCATTCATTCATTGCTGGTGTTGTACTCCGTCTCCGTTATTTGGTAGGTTCTAGTCATACTTTTTTCTTGACAAGAAAGTATCAAAAAGTCAAGACTGTGGCCCCTTCAGCCATTGGTTTCATCAGTAAAAGCATAGCACACCAAATCTTACAATCACTAGCTATCCATGTATAGCCTCAGATTTTCCATATCGCTGTATAATTTCAGCCTCTGCTACTATTAAATCTTTCCATTGTTTATCTACCTCTATACCCTCTCCATATTTACGGGCAAAACGCAGAAATGTATTATAATGTCCAGCTTCACTAATCATCAGTTCACGGTAGAATTGCGACAATTCTTCATCTTTAATATTATTGGATAACACCTTAAAACGCTCACAGCTTCTCGCCTCAATCATGGCAGAAAATAGTAGCCTATCCACCAGGCTTTGCTGGCGACTGCCTCCTTTTACACGAATTTTGAATAATTCGTTTACATAGCTATCCTTGCGTTCACGCCCTAACGTATATCCCCTTTTTTTGATAATATTATGCACCATCTCAAAATGAGATAACTCTTCCTGTGCCAGTTCTAATAGTGCTGTCACTAGCTCCTCATGCTCTGAATTTAAAGTGATGATAGTAATTGCGTTGGTAGCCGCTTTTTGCTCACACCATGCATGGTCAGTGAGGATCTCTTCAATATTTGTTTCCACTAAATGGGCCCAACGAGGATCCGTGGCAAGTTTTAAACCAAGCATACTATTTTTTAATTTACAGGAAATTCAAAAGTACGGTTTTACTGTTACTGGTCATAATATCTTCCTCTATTTACTTGAATATAAACGGTTGTAGAGCGCTTGACCAATTGATACTATCGGCTTAATAAATTGAAAGACTAACAAAAATAACTGGTATTACAACCGAAACGAGATATAGTAGAAAAATGAAGTGTAGGAATTTATCAAACCGAGAATTTTATTGCTATTTCTTCTTTGGTCTTTTTGGTTCCATAGAAAAACAAGGTATCACCGCTTGCGGGAACAATTACAGGGAAATTCTTTGCCATTTGTGCTTGAAGTGCCTTATCTGCTGATGTGATTGATATACCTAGTGGGCATTTTATGGGATTAGCTATTGTAATGTATACTGTATCATTATCGACTTCGATATCGATCTTTTGATCCCATTGCGATAGCTTTTCCTTTGGTAAAGGTTTACAAAGCTTTACAAATAGCTTTCTGCCGGTTGATGTAGTTTCATACACCTTAATACTTGAGTGTAGGTGTGTTCATAAAATTGATAGAAAAAGAATCTCCATTGAAAAATGGAGATTCTTTACCAAACAAGTCATTGAAAATATTATCTTCTTTTAGCTTTTGCCGGCCTTATATCATTTACAGGGCCAAAATGCTTGAATTCCAGCACCTTTTTCTTTCCTTTTATTAATTTAATTTCAGCAGGGGCTAGCTTTAGTCCAGAAGTCTTGACAATAGCTCCGTCAAAAAAGGTTTTAGCCTGTTGAAATTCTCCCTTATCAAAATCATGACGCTCCTTATTAGATTTCACAGGTAGCCCAGGGATAACGTGATACAAATCTACTTCCACAGCATATGTTGGCTTAAAGGAAGTAATAAAACCTTGAACACTCTTCTTAATATTTTTGATCATACACTTAATTGTTTAAAAGCTTTGAATTAGCTTAAAAACATTGGCTAATGCAAGTTTGGAAACCATCGCTTTAAGTGGGTATGACGTAATTTAAAAGGAGTAATTTTATACTAAAACACTCATTTTTGGTTAAAAATCATCATTTTAAAATAATGTTTGGATAGTTGGTATGTATGTTCTACATGAAAATAGTCTATTACATTAATCAGTTAATGGGTTAATTCTCGCTATCAGAAAATTAAACAGCTGAATCATAATCGGGAATCTGTAAGCATGAAATCAGCAAAAATCATGTGATGAAGCCTTAAAATGCTTGATTTGCCGACTCCTTCCAGCTTAAAAGCACACACTTTTAAGCCTTGAAATTAAACCTCAACTCTTCGATTTACCCATAAGGCTCAGCAATTCTAGCAAACTACTGATTCGCTCAACACTGCATTTCCCGATTTGGCGGCACAAGCTGTGCCGACATCACGGGTGGTTAGTTGTTGGCACCAGTTTCTTATTTTTTCTCGGTTTTTGGTAGTTCTCTCCAAGTATAACTCTTGTGTACTATTTTCCAAGAACCTTGATATTTTAATATTAAAAAATAGTCTGTGAAAGTCCGCCAACCTAGTATTTCAATTTCTGCTTTTGCAATGGCAGCATCTTTTACAATGTCAATTGAAATAATGCGCCCAATTCTGTTAGATTTTTCACCAACATTTATGTTTGAAATATATTGTTCACCTGAACGTGTCCACAATGTATCCTTTGAAACTGTGTATAAATTAAAGTTAGGATGAAATGCTTTTCTTAGTCTTTCAGGCTGCCCGTTTGCTGTACCTTCAATGTAGTCAAGAAGTATTTCGGTGATTTGCTCTAACTCACTTTTAACGATTTTCATACTCGGGTCTGAAAAATTTGTCTTTAAAACAGTTATTATTTCATTTGCTACTTTTGAAGCTGAAGTTGGGTCTTGTCCTGTTACAAACCTATCATCTACAACATAAAAACCGTCTTTCCCTTTTTCAGAATATACAAAATCTCCATCATTGTGTTTTATGGTTCTGTCCATTATAAACGGGAAGGCTTTGTAATACTCCATTTCTTTACTTTCAAGTTTGTCAGGATAGCCAGTTATTTTTTTTCCTGCGTAAAGTGACTTTCCATTCTCGTCTTTCAAAAAGGCAATTCCCGCTGTCCCGTGACAAATAGTTGAAACAACACCATTTTTCTTGTATATTTTTCTTGCAATATTTTGAATAGTTGTATCCTCTGCAACACCGTACATTGCAGCACCACCACCGCTATAAAAAATTGCTAAATAGTTTTCCGCAATAATATCATTTGGCCTCATTGTATGCTCCAATTTATCCATAAACCAACCATCATATAAATATTTCTTTTGCAGACTGTTGGAAGTATTTATGTAGCCAATAGGAATTGCCCCACCTTTCGGACTTACAAAATCGACCGAGTATCCCGACTTTATAAAAATGTCATATGGAACTACAATTTCTTCAAAGTGATTGGAAGCACTAATTTTTGTACTTCCATAAAAGTCTTGATTAGAAGGTACAAACAAAACTTTGTTTTGAGCAACAGCACTTGCAACTTGTAAAGTAACGAATGCGAATAATGCAATTTTAAATTTATTCATACCTGAGAATTTATTTTTCTGCAAAGATGAAGTATCTGGCGCTCAGGCAAGTATTTATTTATAAAATAGAAGTACTGTTTTATAGATTTGAACTAATTTGAATGCATTTTTAGATATTCCGAAGGGGTTTTACCAGTTATTTTCTTGAACGTGGTAAAAAAAGTGGATTTTGAGTTAAAGCCACTGTCATATCCTACGCCTTCAATCGTATGATTAGTTTGGCTTTTCAATAATTCTTTGGCTTTTTCAATCCTATATGCATTAATAAAATTTGTAAATGATTGCCCTAACTTTTGATTAAGATATTGCGATAAAAGATGTTTTGCAATTTTTAACTCTTTTGCTGTTTCATCAAGCGTTAGATTCGGATTGAGGTAAAGTTCTTTCTCTTTTACTAAATCAATTTTTTGCTTTATGCCTTCAACTGTATTATTGTCAAGCTCTTTGTTTTTGTACCTTTCTTTTTCTTGAAAAAAAGTAGATGTCTGTGTGTTTTTGAAAACTAAAAGCAAAATAATTAGATACAAGACAAAGGTAAATGATAAAGCCCCTACAATATATGAGGTGTAAGCTGCTATGCAATAAGCTAACCAAATAAGGACAATACCAAAATAGATACTGAGAAACCAAACATCTGAATTTTTCAGGTTTTCTCTGTTTCTAAGTTTATTATAAATTGGCAAGATGTCTTTTGCAGAAATAGCAATATAAACAAACCATTGTAAGTAGATGCCTTTAACAATCCATCTACTCCAAATTACTTGGTATTCAATGTAAGGATAAATCAATCCTAAAACCGTGATTCCCATCAAATAAGGAACAATGTGAATGCCCCAGTTTAGTTTTTCCTTATCTGTTTGTGATTTCAAATATAGATAGAAGAAAGGACCTATCAATATACAGGCTGATAGTCCAATTTGAATAAAAATGTTTGATAGTTCAGGATTAAAATAGAAAAATACAGACTTAATTATCCTTATACTGAGCATTAAAAGCAAAAATGCCAAGAAGTAGTTTGAAAATTTTTTCTTGTTTGCATTAAATGCAAAATATACGGAAAACATAAAGCCATTAAATGCTCCCAATGCACTGAAAAAAAAGAGCATTTGATTATTCATATTTTTTTATATGTTGTCAATTTTATGAAATTGTGTCTTCATAAAATTACCGCTAACGCCTGTATAAAACCAGTTTGCCTATACAAGCTATGAAAAGCTAAACTAAGCAATTTATGTGGTTTACACTAAAGCACTCTGGCAGATTAAAGCGATTTCCTCTGGTCCTTTAAGTGTTGGAAAAAAAATCCGCCCGATGATGGCAAATATTTGTGTTACTGAATGACTTTAAAAGCTAGCAGAGTCCTAAAATGATCGGTCAGCCCGTTGATGAAGCTGGCACAAGGTCAAGCATAGATTGCTGGCTGGTGACAAATGCGTTTGCTAAAAGGTGCTGAGCAAATTGGCTGCTTGCTGTATTTTATTATAAAGTCCTTTTCCTTTGTTTTTAGTCACTTAAAATGCAAAATTATTTTATTTTACTCATAATAAGTTCTCTAATCTCTTCGTAATATTCAATGTTCACGGGAATAAATAAAATGCCAGATTCATGCGTAATTGCATATCTACTGAAGTGGTATTTTACTTTACTTGAAAATTTTTCATCAAAGAGTATTACTCCATATTTTACGTTTTTTAAATCAGAAATTTTATCAAAGTCTATTGTTACAGTTCTTAGTCCTCTGCCTTTACGAGTTATTTCATTTTCCTTGATCATTATAATTGTATTATCGAGAGGAGAATTGGTGAAATATCTTAAAGTCAAGGCTATTCCGATCAAAGCGAAATAGGCCATGGATAGCCAGAGTATCTCCGAAATGGAATTATGATTATTTAAAATGACGACAATAAGTAAGAATAAATAAATCAAGAATGTAATTTTAATCAGTTGAAATAGATCTCGTTGCTTCAAATAATTCTTATTCGAAGCTTTTATATCATACTGGCCTTCCATTATGTTCTATTACCCTTTTTTAAGATGCTTTGAAATTTGAATTTACAATCATAACCGCAATTTCCGCAAACATGTGGCTATCTACACCTTGGTGCCACATAGCTGCTTTATATTTTTCCCTAACCGACAACAAACGACTGTAAACATTTACAAACGTTTTCTATCGGAATGTCAGTACTACTTCATTGATAACTCCTAACCTAATTACTTTACTCTTGTAATACTAATCATTCATCGAAAAGCAATGAAAAAATACCCAAGCTTGGGTATATAAATGGGAGTAAATGAGAGGACATGTGGCAATTTGGAGTTATTCTGCATTGAAAATTCAGTGCATTAACCACCGCATGTCCCAAAGGCCTGCATGACGAGAGATTAATAAAAAAGCTACCCATCCACTCTACCGAGAAGAAAAGTAGCTATCAATGATGTAAAAGCTTGATTTTTCAATTTCTGACTAGGTTTATAGAAGCTAAAAAGCAAATATTATTCGTTCGCGTAGGTTTATAACACTTCCCTCGGAATTTTCTTTCGTCCCTCCGTAATTTTATGCGTCCCTCCACACTTTCTATGCTTCCCGCGGCACCTTTTGGTCGTCCCTCCACGCTTAGGGGGTCTCCCTCGGGACTTTTACCCTTTCCCTCTACAATTTATGGGCTTCCCCGCGGGTGGGGCAGGTGTAAAGGTTGGTGGGGAGTTTGAAATACTTACTTGTTAAAAGATAAACCCCAACTCTTGAAGAATTGAGGGTTATATAAGTCGGTTAGTAGCATTATTATTCCCAGATTATTGTTCAAAAAAAAAATGCTGCCATATTTCTACCAGGTTACTTGAGGTTTTTGCTGTCAGCAGCCGGTTCATTTTCACTCTTTTTCACTATCAAAAGTGTAGGTGAAATGTATTGCATGCATTTCATTGCTAAATTTCGTTTTCCGGTAGAAGTTTACTGCATCGATGTCGTCAGTTTCAGCTTCTACATAGGCATCTTCAAATCCATTGTCTTTGCAAAAATTGCAAACCTCAGCGATCAATTCCTTTCCCAATCCTTTCCCCTGCCATTCCGGGCTAATGCCTACATCGTAGATATAGGCAATGGGCTTGGTTCCGTAATAACTATGTAAAATAAAAATGGTTAAGCCTCCAAGCACCTGCTTCTCTGATTTTACTACAAACACCGTAAAATCAGGGTTTTTTAGTAGTTTGTCTAAATGCTGATCGCCGGGAATAGCTTCTTCATTCTCGAAAACAATATTGAAAATTTTGACCAGGTCTCTGAAATCTGAGACTTCATTAGGATTGATTTTATTGATTTCCATTCTTCAGATGGGTTTATCTCTTATCTCGTTTGAAAGTAGGTATATTTTTCATTATCCTCAACAGGAGTAAATCAATTACAAGTAGTTCAAACCTACCAATTCTTCAAACTTTTACCCAAAGACGCTTTCCAATAGCTTTGTCTTTTGACAAATCAGTAGATGAAACCTTGCCCGGCTTTCCCTTGAACTGATTAAATCCTGTCGGTCCGAAATAATCGCCCCATCCGCATCACCAATGGCAGCTACCAACGTTGGCTTAGCCCCTTCTTTCGGGGCATATGTTAAGAATGGCGCAACTTTATATTTTAAAAGAGTATAAACAAACTTCGGCATGTGCCTGGCTAATTCTGTTGTGGCAATGCCGGGATGTGCGGCAGTTGAAATGGTCTGCTTATGGCCTGCTTTTTCTAATCTTCTTTTAATTCATAAAACGAACATCAAACAAGCTAATTTCGACTGACCATAAGCATCTGAGGCGGAATATTTTTCTCACTTTGCAGATCATCGAAATAGATCTTTCCGTTCTTATGGGAGATAGTGCTTAGAGTAACAATCTGAGAATTTGGCGTTTTTAAGATCATATCCATTAACAAACCATTGAGGAGAAAGTGTCCTAAGTAATTAGTTATGCGAACATTCTTATCCTCAGCAGGAGTATTTTAGTACCCCAATTTAATGATATTCATGATAGGGAAGCGTTGAATATAATTGCTGAATGCTTTCCTGATCGTGAAGTGAAAAGTTTAAGTTGTATAGATTTAATTTGGGGGTTCGGCAAGCTTCATTGATTAAGCCAGCAGATCCCCTTTAATAAAGTTTTATGGTTTATCGGTGCTGATCAATCAGGATGACATTTCCATCCGGGTCTTTCAACATTATGCTTGCGGGGCCTTTTGTATTTTCATCGGCTTCTGAAGTTAATTTTATCTGTTGATCTTTTAGCGTTTTTTGAATTTCACGAACATCATCATATTGCTTTAAATCATTTGCACTCTGATCCCAGCCAGGATTAAAAGTCAAAATATTGCCTTCAAACATTCCCTGAAATATTCCAATAAGGGTTTCCCCATTTTTCATAACGAGGTAATTCTGCTCCATGCTTCCTCCAAAGGTCGAAAACCCTAATTTTTCATAGAACTCTTTTGACACCTGAAGGTCCTGGACACTCAAGCTTATTGAAAATGCTCCTAATTTCATATCTTCTTTTGGTTTAATAACTATTCGATCCTGCTTCGTTTTCTCTTTAGCATTTATTGAAGGCAGAAAATAACCCACACCAAATGATAATAAAAATCCTGTGACTATTAAAGATGTAGTTTTCATTGTAATAAAGTCAATTCTTTGATTAGCACGAGTTGCATTTATCCTATTAATTTACAAAATACTCAATAAAGTTGCTAACTTTTCTTTCGTATTCCTCTTATTTCAATTACACAAAATTGATTAACTTTAAACAAAAGGATTTGATCTGTACACATTTTACTTCATCAATAATGAAACATATTTTTCTGCTTGCTCTTATGTGTATTTCTCTGCTATCTCAAGCCCAGCAAAACGATGTGGCTTTTGACCAATCTTTAGCTGACTCACTTGGTGCAGACGATTATGGTATGAAAACCTACACTTTCGTAATTTTGAAAACTGGCAGCGCTTCAATTGATGATAAAAATGTTGTTGATTCATTGTTCCGTGGTCATTTAGATAACATTAATAGGTTAGCTGAATCAGGCCAGCTAATAGTTGCCGGTCCTTTCATGAAAAATGAAAAAGGCTATCGGGGTCTTTTTATTCTATCTGAAAAAGATCTCAAAAAAGCAGAATCGCTTTTATTGACTGATCCTGCTATAAAAGAGGGTTTACTGGCATTCGAGTTATTTAATTGGTACGGTGCAGCAGCTTTAAGTACCTATCTTGAAACACAGCAAAAAATCACGAAGATTAATCCCTGATCATAGGTTTTCCATTTCTGTTTTAGCACAACATGACTGACACAAATTTTAATCGTTTGTGCTTTTGGTTCTATTCTGAAGCTTTACCTTTACGTTAAAATATCTAAAATGAATATTCAATATATTCTTGAACTTTTGGGAACCCTGGTTTTTGCCATTTCCGGAGCTTTAGCGGTACAAGGGAAATCTGAGGATTGGTTTGGCGCAGGTTTCACAGGCTTCATAACTGCAATTGGTGGTGGCACTTTACGCGATATTTTACTCGGTAGCTACCCACTTTTATGGATCAGCGATATTTATATCATTTACACAATTTTAGTTGGCATTTTTGTAGCTAGTTTCTTTAATAAGATATTACAGAAATTAAGAAAGACTTTAAGTTTATTTGATACGCTGGGAATTGCATTATTTACTGTGGCTGGTGTTGAAAAAGCACTGTCACTTAATGTAAGGTGGGAAATAGCCGCATTAATGGGGATGTTTTCGGCTGTCTTCGGAGGAGTTATTCGTGACACACTTATAAATGAGACACCAGTCATATTTCGTAAAGAAATTTATGCGAGTGCCTGCCTTGCTGGTGGACTTTTTTATGTGTTACTAAATTTTTTGGACGTCCCCCGAGACTGGAATTTTATCATATCTGCGTCTTTTATTGTAAGCTTAAGAATAGTTGCAATTAAATATCATATTAATTTTCCACAGATTTAAAAAAATGCAATACGGACAAATCTACTATTCTTTTTGTTTCAGAAACTTTAGAGAAGTTTCAACCTCATTTAAAGTAAGTTTAAGAGAATAAAACCCTGTTTGAAAATGACCTACCTGTATAAATTGCTGATTTTCATCTGAAAAGTTTAACTCGCCAGTCTTACTCACCTGTCCTCCATGATTAATGATCTTATAAACAACCGGTGTATCAACTTTTTCTTTTACTTCAATTACCAGCACATCTATAGTAGGATTCGGGTACAAGCTTACATTATTTAAAACCACATGATCTTCTGTTTGTATGTGGTATTCATAACAGGAGCTTAGAGACAAAAGTAAAATAAGACCTATAAAAAGCTTACTAGTTTTCATTTCTACCTAATTTTTTTCTTACCCTCCAGGAACCAGCTTAACAATTTTACCCGGACTTTCAACAGCTACATAAATAAAACCATCGGGACTCTGCGCCACGTGTCGAACTCTGCCTATTCCTTCCAGCAACTTTTCTTCCTTCACGTACTCCCCATTTTCTAATACAACTCTGCACAAATATTGGAATTTAAGTGAACCCATTAAGATATTATTTTTCCACTCCGGGTATTTGTCACTTGTAACAAACGTCATTCCGCAAGGTGCAATGGAAGGGTCCCAATAATGTACAGGTTGCACCATTCCTTCTTTTTCAGTTTGGTTAGATATAATGGTTCCATCATAATCTATTCCGTAAGTGATTTCTGGCCATCCATAATTTTTACCTTTTCTTATAGTATTCAGCTCATCACCACCTTTAGGGCCATGTTCATGGGAGTAAAGCTCACCACTTGTGGGGTGAAACATCAAACCTTGAGGATTTCTATTACCATAACTCCAAATACTGTGCTCTGCACCTGGTATATTAACAAAAGGGTTATCATTTGGTACTCTCCCGTCATCATGTAATCTGTGAATTTTCCCAAAAGGATTAGCGGTGGTTTGAGCATTTTGCATTTCTCCTCTTTCTCCTATCGAAAAAAATATAAACCCTTTGTCATCAAAATCTATTCTGCTACCAAAGTGGACTCCCGATTTGGTCTTTGGAAACGATTCATAAATCAATTCTTTTGAAACCAAGGCATTACCTTCAATTTTTGCTCTCATAATGGCGGTACTTGCGCCTCCCTCTCCGGGTTTTGAATAACTAAAATAAATCCATCCATTACTTTCATAATCCGGGTGTAGGCGAAGATCCAATAATCCACCTTGATTTTGACTGTAAACTTCAGGCACTCCTGATAACTTCTCTCCTGTTAATTTATCATTTTTAATAATAGATATTTCTCCACTTCTTTCTGTAACCAACATTCTTCCGTCTGGAAGCCATGCCATACCCCAAGGTGAATTAAGACCTTCGGCTACAGTCACTGTTGAAATTTTATTATTAGGTTCTTCTTCTTCCTTTTCAATATTTGCAGAACAAGCATAGGTTAATTGCAAAAAAATGAAAATTGAAGTAACAACGATGGCGTTTTTCATAATACTTAAATAATCGTACATAGTAGTATACCCCTTACATCTAAAAATGTTAGGTTTTTAAGCGTGTTTTTATAAGTATATTGATTGGAATTAATCCGTATAAATATTGGAAATAGCTTTTTGATGATTTTGACTGATAATCTTCCTTTTTAAGCTGAGTTTTGCTGTCAATTCGCCCGCTTCAACCGTCCACAAAGCAGATATAAGAACGGTTTTTTTTATTTTTTCCCACTGAGCAAATTGATTATTTGATTTGTCTATTTCCTTTTGAATTTTTGAAACAATTTTTGGCTCTTCAATCATCTCCTTATCTGTGGAATAGGATATTCCTTTATGCTTACACCAGTCCTTAAGTGTGTCGAAATTGGGAACAATGAGAGCTCCAGGAAATTTTTGTCCATCGCCCACCACCATTGCTTGTTCTATAAAAGTGGATTCCTTTAATTTATTTTCTATCAATTGGGGAGCAATGTATTTTCCTCCGGATGTTTTGAACATCTCTTTTTTCCTGTCAGTAATTTTCAGAAATTTTCCCTCTACAATTTCTCCAATATCCCCAGTATGAAACCAGCCGTCCTTGTCAATTACCTCGGCGGTTTTCTCTGGCTGATTATAGTAACCTTTCATAATATTAGGCCCCTTGGCAAGAACCTCTCCATCTTCTGCAATCTTAATTTCTATTCCTTCCATTGCAGGACCAACGGTTCCAATACGCATATCTTCTTTATTGTACCTGTTGAAAGCGATGCCCGGTGAGGTCTCTGTTAGTCCGTATGCTTCTAAAACGGGGATACCAGCAGACCAAAATATTGTAGCCAAACGTGGTTGTAGGGCAGCTCCACCAGAAGCAATTAGTTTTATGTCGCCTCCCACAGCTTCTCTCCACTTATTAAAAATGATTTTATTAGCAAGCTTCAATTGAAAATTATACCAAAACCCCTGGTTTTTCTGCCGGTGGTAACGGTGACCGAGATTTAATGCCCAAAAGAATAATTTTTTCTTTATTCCCGTGAGTTCAGTGCCTTTAGCGACTATTTTATCATAAATTTTTTCCAACAAACGGGGTACTGTTGTGAACATCTGCGGTTTTACCTCTTTTAAATTATCTCCTATTTTTTCCAGACTTTCCGCGTAGTACACTGAAATACCTCGGTATAAGTAAAAATAAATGCTCGTCCTTTCAAAAATATGACAAATGGGTAAAAAACTGAGACTTTTTACAATACCTAAATCTTTGGGTAAATTCTCTCCTACTGATATAGCATTAGTTAAAATATTATGATGAGTCAACATCACTCCCTTAGGATTACCGGTAGTACCCGATGTATAAATAAGTGTAACTAAATCATCCGGCAAAACTTGTGTTTTATGCTCCCTTAAATCAATGGTTTGAGCCTCTCCCAAATTTTGGACTTCACTCCAGTGTGCAACATTTTTTAAATCATCAAATGAATAAATCTTCTTAATTCGGTCGATACCTGTTGAAGCGGCTAGCACCTTATTATATAGTTCGAAGTCTGAAACGAATACATATTGTAAATCAGAATCTTCGAAAATAAATTTATAATCTTTTTCTGTAATGGTGGGATACATTGGAACACTCACAGCCCCAATTTGCTGCAGACCTAAATCGATAAAATTCCATTCGGGACGATTATTAGAAACAATTCCTACTTTATCGTTTTTTCCTAATCCCAATGCTAAAAAGCCCCTAGAAACAGCATTAACAATATCTATGGTCTGCTGAGTACTGTATTTAGTCCATACATTTTCTTGCTTATAAGCTAAAGCATCTGCTAAAGGATTTTGTTCAAGCTGATATTCCAGTAAATCAAAAAGTCTTGTAGGCTCCATATGGTTTTTTTTAAAATATACAGAAATCTTGTGATAAAACTCCCACAAATTAAAATATTTTCAATTTAGCTGTGTAAAATCACAAATTGTGATGCTCTTTCTGATACTGTATTCTAATTGATGTAGTCTCCACGCAGCATTCTAAATTTCTTTCTCGATTCAGCTACAAAAATACTCCCCGGATATTCCACTAATAACTTTTGATATAATTCTTTAGCCTTGGTGTCATCTCCGATTAGATCTTCGTAAATATTTGCCATTTCATACAAGGCATCATCAGTTAATATTCCGTAGGGTAAATCATTCGCTATCTTACTTAATAACTGAGTTGCTTGCTGATATTCCCCATTTTCCTTATGAATTCTTGCTTTGAGCCAAAAAAGATTGTCCAAAATAGGATGCTCTTCGTAGGTTATCACTAATTCTTCTAATTTATTCAGTGCCTGCTTCCTTTTATTTTGATACAATAGCAGCTCTATATTTGAGTAGTCAATTAAAGCTTGCTGTGTAGAGTCTAAAATCGTATTATTTTTAATTAAAATACTGAGATCCATTGCATCATTGGCAATTTCCTTTCTGGTAGCATTTTTGAGTATATCCAAATGCTCTTGAGCCAACTTGAAGTCACCCTTATAAAAAGAAAGTTTTGCATTTTTAAATTTTGCCATTTCAGCAATCTCATTGTTTTTGTTGGCTTTTTCTACCTGATAGTAAAGTAGTACAGATTCCCAGGATTCTCCAGTAATAATGTAGATGTCTCCTAAATCCAGTTTTGCCTGTGAAATGAGTTCTGCATCTGCATTGTTGAAACTTATTATCTTGTTAAAAATATCAATTGCCTCTTGCGTTTCATCCAGGAAAAATGCGTGAAGTAAAGCTTTTTGTCTGTAAGCTTCTAAAGTATTGTAAGATAAGCCCACTTCAGCAATAAGTTGTTCGTAGGATGTAACCAAACCTCTTATTGCTGCAGTATCTATAGGAAAGCTATTTTTTACGATATTTTCCTCGCTTTGTATAAGCATCTGCTTCGTGTAAATGATATTTCGGGAATCCGGGTATGTATCTACTAAATATTGGAAAATTCGCGAAGCGGTTTCAAATTCTTCATTTTCAAAGGCTAATACACCTATTTCAATACTGTTATCTCCCTGTAAGCCCGATCTTTTATCAATGGCTCTTGCCTGAATAAAGGCTCCGTAAAAATTTTTGATTTGGAGATTGGCCCATATCAGCATATCACTGTATAAATTGTTACTGGGATCCTTTTGAGTTTTATCCATTAAATAAGCAATAAAGGACTCCAGATCTTCTCTTTCGGTGAGTGAAAGTTGCATCATGTTTTTTACGTAGCGCAATTGGTTTGGACGTTCACCTGCAAAATTCATATACTCCCTAATCATCTTATCCTTTTCATTGGAATAGCGATATAGAGTTGCTAATTGTAAACTATAAATTACAGGATCTTTCATCAACTCTCTCGCTGCCAAATATAAACTTTCTGCATAAGTATGATGCTGTTTGTTTACCAGGTACTGAGCTGCGGGTTGAATCAAGCTATTTAATTGCTGCAGGACCTTGTTCTCTAATATTTTATAAAACTGATATGCTTTTACACTGTCAGAGGTGTATAGATAAAAGTCTATGATATCCACATCAAAATTGATATTGTTTTTAAAAAGGGAGTTTACTTTCAATAGGTAACTTTCCGTCTTTTCAGTCAGTTGCTTAATTTCAAGTAATTCAAGATAATTGTTGTGGATATAATTGATATTTTGAGGTTTCTCTGCAAGTTTTGCAAATAATTCCAACGCTTTATCTAACTCACCTTGCCTGTAATATTCATTGGCCAAGGCTATCTCATTGGTGTTTTGAGCTATCGCACTGGACAGATGAAAGGTGACAAGAATAAATAATGTTAGAAAATACTTTTTCATTTTTTAAAATTACTTAATTCATTGGAAACTTTATCCACAGAATCCACATGACTATATTATATTATATATCTATTAATTAAACTATTATTCATTATTAAGGCTGTGGATATGTTGAAAACTTTTTTGTTTTTTTTAGTTTGTTAATTATGTGTATAAAGTTGATGTTTGTTTCTAATTTATTCACTTTTAAACTACTAGTTTAAAGTAAATTAACATTTGATTCTATTTTTGTTAATAACTTCCATCACCTATCTTTTATTTTTTTTGATGTGAGTAATTACTAGTTTATTCTTATTTATCCCCGAGATATATATGTGGTTGCTTAATTTTTCATTGTTTTGTTCAGAAAAGAATGCTTAGCTGTTGGTAACTTCCTAGTTTTTTACTCTTTATCCACATCTTGTTCCTTTGTTAACACAATGTTTTTGTCTGGCACTATCCAATTTGTCCTCACAGTTATGGTTTCCTCTAAATAAACAATGTCTTCATGCGGGATTAATTGAAGTGCATTGCCGGGATCCCATTTCTTGTTACCGTTTTTATCAATAATGGCTCTAAGATGATACTCTCCTGGTTTAACATAGTCGAAGGTAAATTCTTCCTTGTTGTATAAGGTGTCTACCACTTCATATTTGGTGTTAAGGAGCTGGATGATATAATTAGTGCTATCAGGAGCAATGATCTTGCCTTTAATAGTACCATAGCTTTCTTCCTTTTTAAATTGGAAAACTACATGATTCGATGCACTTGAGTCACCTTCTACTCCTATGAAGCTACCTGCTCCAATGTAAAGATGCAATCCTCGGATTTGCTGTTTTGCTGCTGAATTTTTCTCCTTTTTGGATTTTGCATTTTTTTCTCTACTAAACAGTCCGGATTGCTCCTCAATTTTGTTGACTGTTGAATCTGCTTGGTTATTTGTAGTATCCTTGGGTAGTGCGGCTATACTGTCGGTTATCTGTTTTCTCTTCGTGTCGATACTATCCAGAATTGCTTTATTAATCGTTGTATTGATGGTTATTTGCTTTTTATTTGCAGATACTATTAAGTCCTCCCTATTGATGTTTTTAAGCAATATCGAATCATATTTTATGTACATAGAATCGGTGCTAATTGTATACGATGGCTTGTTGAGCTGAACAGTGAATTTCTGTGCGCCAGGAAGAATATCCTTTATTGGCATTTTAGATATTTTCATTTCTTCAGATGCAACTCGGCTTTCTCTAAATTTCGCATATAAAGTATCTATTCTTTCGTTTCCGATTGAATCTTGGACCTCAATTTGCATTGGTATAGAATCAGTGTCGAAAGCAATATTTCTGAAATTATTAAGAAAAACTCTTATTTTCCTTGCTTGTTCTTCGTCATTTGCAAAAACATAGGTGCCAGGGTTTTCTAGTAGAGTAATTCTGAAATTTTCTATTCCTTTGTTATAGTCTATGACGAAATCGCGTCCACTGGAAGCTGCTTTTTTTATTTTTAAAGTGTCCTCGTTATTCTTGTAGCTTGATAAGTGGATAGGTGGAACGGAATCGTATAGCTCCAGTTTAGACGGATGGAAAGCAAATGCTTCTGTTGAAGGTTCGTTCTGCAAATTGTTGTTACTATCTTGAAATCCATAAAGCAAGTAGGTACCTGGTTTCAGATTTTGCAGCGTATACTGTCCCTCTTCGTTGGTAGTTGTAAAATATATAGGTTCTCCTTGTCGTAAATTTGCTGTATCATAATTGTTGTTGTATAGCCCAACCGTAAAACCCTTTGCTGGTCCCTGGGTGAGAATATCCGTTACTGTACCTGATACCTGCATTGAATCTAAATAGTTTCCAGTACTAAAAGCTAAGACAGGTTCTTGCCAAAGGTTTCCCTCTGTAATATCTTTCAATGACTGTCTGAAGTTGAAAGTATAGGTGGTTGAATCAGCTAAGGGCTCTTCCAATGTAATGGTGAGTGCTTGTTTTTTTAAGATATGGGTAAATTCGATATTGGACCTGGGGGTAATGATTAGCCCTTTCTGTATATTATCTACTTTCATCCATTCGCTAAAGAGTAGAGTAATCTCTTTTCCTTTGAAATTTAGGCTTTGATGTTGAGGAGTTGATGTAACTAATGATGGGGGTATTATATCTTTTTCTCCCCCAACTGGTGATTGTACCGTAGCACAAGCATATATAATTATTGATATGAGAATTAGAGCTAAATATTTCTTCATTTTTTAATTTCGTAAATCACGCTAGAGTAATTATCCTTGTTCTTGGAAGCATAAGTATTTGATTTATAGCCATTTAGGAAGGATTTTATATACTTGTTCTTACCTGTTTTATATTTTTCACTCAATAAGCTTATGTAGTAGGCATCTAGCTTCATTGGGTACATTTTTTTTACTTTTAGTCCATGTTTTAACATTAATGTTTTCATTGAATCTTTATTGAAATGATAAAGATGTCTAGGTACATCGTAAGCTGCCCACTCCTCCCTGTAAAATTCATTATCGAGGCTAGATATGTTTGGTACAGCTACAATAATCTTACCTTTTTCTTTTAAGATTGACTTTAATGTGATTATGGTTTCATTCAAGTTATGGATGTGTTCTAAAACATGCCATAAAGTAATAATATTGAATTTTTTGTTTTTGATGTTTAGTTGCGATAAATCTTCAAGTATTAATTCTTTTGTGTTTTCAGCAGCGATGTGCCTAGCTTGTTCATTAGGTTCAATCCCTGCAATTTTCCAGCCATTTTTTTTCATTGCGGATAAAAAGAAGCCTGTCCCACATCCATAATCTAGAATTCTACCCTTTTCCTCTTTATTGATTGCATTAACTAGCTTCAACTTACTTTTGATCGCAAATTGGCGCGCAAGTTTGTATATCACATTGATGGGATTATTTCCCTTGTTACTGTGGGATATATAATCTTCAGATTGATAGTATTTCCCTATTTCCTCCTCTGTAGGCCGTGGGTTGGTAAACTGAAACTGACATCCTTCGCAAAGAGTGATGACAAAGCTCTCCTTGCTAACAGAGTGGTCAATTACGATCTTATGGTTAATAATGTTACTTCCTCCGCAAACCGGACATTCAGTTAATTTTTCGTACATAATTATCTTCCTAAATAAACCATTAGTATTGATACATCTGCCGGACTTACACCACTAATTCTGGAAGCTTGCCCTAAGGTTTTTGGTTTGATTTTCTTGAATTTTTCTTTTGCCTCTGCTGACAGTGCAGGAATTTCTGCAAAATCTATAGTATCTTTAATTACGAGATCATCTAAGTGCATTATTTTTTCGGCTAGTTGATGTTCTTTTTCAATGTAGCTTTCATATTTGATACTTATTTCAGATGCCTCCAGAATTGATTGATGATAGCTTGAGATATAGTTGCCTAGTTCCTTCTCCAACTCTTTCAGTTCCTTAAAGGTGATCTCAGGTCTCTTCAAAATATTGTAGGCAGCGGTGGTCTCTTTAATAGGAGCTGATTTAAATCTCTTGAGTTCTTCATTAATTTCATTTGGCCTTACCTTATGTAATTTAAGGTCACCAACTATTTGATCAATGCTTTTTTGTTTTTGCTCCGCTTTTATTAATCTATCTTTCTTAGCTAGTCCAATTTCATATCCTAGTGGGGATAATCTTATATCTGCATTATCTTGTCTTAAAAGGATTCTGTGCTCTGCACGTGAGGTGAACATCCTGTATGGTTCTTCTGTTCCCTTATTAATTAGGTCGTCAATAAGAACACCAATATAGGCCTGGGATCTATTTAAAACCAAAGGATCTTTGTTGTTAATTTTCAAATGAGCATTAATCCCAGCCATTAACCCCTGACATCCTGCTTCCTCATATCCAGTGGTGCCATTGATCTGGCCGGCAAAGTATAGATTTTCAATTAATTTTGTTTCTAATGTTATATTTAATTGAGTGGGAGGAAAGAAATCGTATTCTATCGCATACCCTGGCCTGAACATTTTTACTTTTTCAAATCCTGCAATTTCTCTAATTGCTTTATATTGCACTTCCTCTGGTAACGATGTTGAAAAGCCATTGACATAGATTTCAACGGTATTCCAACCTTCTGGCTCTACAAAAATCTGATGTCGATCTCTTTCCGCAAATCTGTTAATTTTGTCTTCAATTGATGGGCAATACCTTGGCCCCAAGCCTTTGATCCGGCCATTAAACATTGGGGATTGGTCAAAACCGGTTTCCAAAACCTCATGGACTGTTGGATTAGTGTAGGTAATATAGCAACTTTTTTGATGAGAAAGAGGTTTTGTTTCATCTGAAAACGAGAACTTTTCTGGATTCTCGTCCCCTTTTTGCTCCTCCATCTTTGAGTAATCTAATGACCTGCCATCAACCCTAGGTGGAGTACCGGTTTTCATCCTTCCTGCTTCAAAACCTAATTGTATGAGTTGTTCGGTTATTCCTTTCGATGCTCTTTCTGCAGAACGACCACCGCCAAATTGTTTTTCACCTATATGAATGATCCCATTTAGGAAGGTTCCATTGGTGAGTACAACTGATTTAGCTTTGATTTGAAGGCCCATCCCTGTTTCTATTCCAGCTACCTTTCCGTTTTCTACAACGAGACCAGTAACCATTTCTTGCCAAAAATCTACATTTGGTATAGCTTCTAGCTGTAATCTCCATTCCTCAGCAAACCTCATTCGGTCATTTTGTGTACGTGGACTCCACATGGCAGGACCTTTTGATTTATTGAGCATCCTGAACTGTATCATTGACTTGTCGGAAATAATACCAGAGCAACCACCCAAGGCATCAATTTCCCTTACTATTTGGCCTTTAGCAACACCACCCATGGCAGGATTGCAAGACATTTGGGCTATGGTATTCATATTCATTGTTGCAAGTAAAACAGTTGAGCCCATATTTGCTGCTGCTGCCGCTGCCTCACAGCCTGCATGGCCTGCCCCTACAACAATTACATCATATTTTTGAAACATATAATTACTTTCTAAGTGTTCCACGTGGAACACTAATACTTAATAAAAAATTCTTCTGCTTTCCACTGTTCCACGTGGAACAGTTACTTATAATAATAAAATCGCTTTACTTTCTTCTTCCCTCATCTGTTCCTTCTCTTCGCTTGTTGTATCTCCCCAGCCTATTAAATGAAGTAAGCCATGAACCATTACTCTTGCCAGTTCTAAGTCGTAACTTACATTTAGTTGTCTTGAGTTTTCTTTTATTCTCTCTACGCTTATAAATATATCCGCTTCTATTGGTAACTGAGCTGGCTCTTCTCTGAGGTCAAAGGTAATGATGTCAGTAAAGGTGTCGTGATTTAAATATTGGAGATTGATTTTATGTAAAAAACTATCACTACAAAAAACATAATTAATTGATTCAACAGGTTGCTTATAACTTTCAGATACTGAAGTTATCCATTTCTTGAAACGTTGCACCTTTCTCAAATCAATAAGTATGTCTTCCTTAAAGAAATTAATTTTACCCATTAATCAACATAAAAGCTTAGTTTCACTCTTCTCCCTTCTTCTTGAAATTGGAGCTCATCGCATAGAGCTTTCATAAGAAAGATCCCTCTTCCTCCTGGTTTGTCAATGTTTTCAGGAGCAGTAGGGTCAGGTAAGGAATTATAATCAAAACCTGTCCCTTCATCAGTTACATAAAAAACAACGACATTGTCTTCCATTGCGCATCGTAGCTCAACATTTTTTTTCTTGTCTGAAGCATTACCGTGGATAATGGCATTATTAACTGACTCTGTTATTGCAATCATTATATTGCCATATATATCATCGCTTAAATCAAGCTTGTCTTTTGCATTGTCAATAAAACTTTCAACAATTCTGATGTTTTCCGTTAAGGATGGAATACTTATTGTTATTTCATTCATAATGTAGTTATTTCTGTAGATTTTAAGCGTTTATAATATTTATTGATTTCGTTTTTGTAATAAGGAGTAAAGCTGGGGGGAACACTTTGCAATTGCTCAATTTCCCTTTCTTTCTGTTTTAGGTATTCATCAAATGCGTTAGGCAATCGTACTTTTTCATAATCAGTTGCCGTTTCTCCTTTTCTTTCATCATCTTCCTCCTGCTCCTTTTTTGCTTTATCAGCTTCTAAGAGGCGAGTGACTAATTTCTTTTGTCTTTCAATGAGCGTACTATTTAGCCTTTTGTTGACCAAATCTTCTTCGATTTGCTCCATCTCTTCGATTGCCTCTCCCAAGTCACCAGCTCCTTTACCCTTCTCTTCACCGTTCACCGCCTTCATCATCTCTTTAATCATTTCTTTAATCCTAGCTTGTTCAGCAGCTAATTTTGCCAGACCTTCTGATAATTGTCTGCCAGTTTTTTGACCCTCGGATAGCTCCTGTGTAGCCTGATTTAACGCCTTTTGTAAGTCTCCAGCGCCCGGCTTCTGATTATTTCCAGACCCTGAACTTTGGCCTTGGCTTGCTTGCATATCCATTTGCATTTGTTCCAGTACATCATCTAACATTAAAGCTAAATTGTTCATGGAGGTCATCGCAAACTGTTGTTGGCCAACAGCTAAGTTCTTATCTCTTTCCTTCAAAGCATCTATACTCTTTTGCATAGATTCATTCATATCTGTCATCTCTTTGGTAATGAATGATTTCAATTGAAAAACCCTTTCTGCTAAGGTGGTTAAGCTGTCTTCAATAATTTGTGAGTCATTCATCATATTTAGTTGTTGTTCGGAAAGACTTAAGAAACGAGGATCACTCGCATTTACTTCTCTGAAGTTTTTCATAAGTTCTTCCTGTCGGAATGAGAGCTTTAACAAATTATCAACGATGTCTTTTAGATCATCAATGTTTTCCTGCATCATTTCCATCTCCATTCCGGAAGCCATTTGTGCCATTGATTGGCTCATTTGTTTCATAGCGTCTGAAGCCTTTTTTTGTTGCTGACTTGCGCCTTTCTTATTGCCTTCTTTCAATTCCTGACTGCTTTCCTGCTGTGCCTGATCCACCTTATTTTCTTGATCTTTGGTGTCCTTTATAGCATTAGGTTGTTTTAAATCCTGATTTCTTTCCTTTATATCTTCTATAGCTTTTTTACTTTCTTCAAAAGCCTCATTAAGTTTCTCTTGCTTTTGTAGTGCATCGTCAGTATCTGAAGCCGACGGTTCTTGATTTCTTTCTGGCTTAGCTTCTTCAGAATCTGGCTCGTTTTCTGTTTGTTTTTGGTTCTCTTGACTCAAAGCATCCTGTTTTTGGGATTGTTCATCCAATTCATTCATAACCTGATTCATATCGTACTGGATTTCCAGTCTTTTGAAAAGCTCCATGAGCCTCTCCATTTCTTTTAGACGGTTCTTCTCTCGTTTTTTAAGATCTTCAACGGATTCTCTGAATTCGTCAGATGAGCTGTTTTGCTCCATTAATTCTTTGAGCTTATCCATTAATTCATCATTTTCATCCTTCAGCATTTCCTCCATCAAACTTTGAAGTTGTTCAGATTTTTCCTGTAAATCAGGATTTTGTTGAGTAAATTTCTCTCGTTTTGAACTGTTTTCTTCACTTCTGTTTTTAATTTCCTGCAGCTGCTTTTTCAGTTCTAAATTATCTTGTAATACGTCTTCTAGTAGCTTTTTATCTTCCCAGTTTAAATTGCGTTTAGTTTTTAAAGCTTCCTCTAAATCTTGAAGTTTTTTATTAAGTGTTTTCGATTTTTGTATGTTCTTATCTAATTGATTTTCAGTGTTTTGAGCAGTTTTCTTAACATCTTCTTTAATGGCTTTTTGATCAGGAAGCCTTAAAGTCCGAATAGGTGATCTGCTGCTCTTTGCTCCATTTATTGCATCGTTGTCAGCCACCTCTACATAATACTGAATAACATCATTCTCTTTTTCTAAAAGCGAATCAACCCTCCAGAGTTTGAAGTATTTTTGATTTAAGAGATCCCTTTTAAATGGCAAATTGATTGAATTGGAAGACTTAACTTCTCCATTATTTACAATGCTATATTTTAATTGAAAACGGGAAAAGCCGTAGTCATCGGCAATTTCACCGGCTATTGCAATTTGATTGAATAAACTACTATCGTTTATAGCTTCTAAAGTGATTTCCGGAGATTTGTCTTTAATGATCTGTACTAAATAATTTGTCTCTTTTGCTGCTTTAGCGTTATTGTTGAGCAGGTTGATCTGGTACTTTTCGGAATTGTAGAGTGTTTTGGTGTACCGGAAATTTTTATCACCGATTCGCTCAAAAGCAGCTCCAATGCTGTCATTTGACTCTGTTTGATATATTACCTCTTCTGTTGCTTTACTTTCAATCCACCACTTCACCTCCGTACCTTCTGGCACAATGATATTGCCTGTATTTTCAATTCTTTCCCTCTTTGCTCCAGTATAGGAAGGATACGCTACCTCAATTGCTAAATTTTGAATAGCAGGTCTTTCAAATACCTTCAATTGATAACGACTGGACTCAAAACCCGCCCCTTCAAAATAAAATTCACTATCATTCTGAGGGTTATTTACAGTGAATTCAAAGGTGCTGGCACTTACTTTTTGAAGCTTTTGCTTAATTCCATCTCGGATAATATAAGTTTCTCCAGGTATTTGTTCTCCTGATAACTTTAGTTTCAGATGGTAGGGCTCACCTTTAAAGGCTTTCAATTCTTCGTTTTCCACGTGGAACACAAATGGTGCTTCTGGCACAAATTCTTCATTAAATTTTATTATGCGATAACTACCTTCAGTAATCATATATGGAGCAAACATTAAAACTCCTATCAATAGAAGTACAGGTATAATTACATATGGAAAATATTTCTTACTATTCTTCTGTATTTCAATACTTTCACTAAAGTTAAATACATTTAAACCTTCCGATTTTTGTAAAATGCTCGCTTGTATAAGTGAGTTTTCCTGATTAGTTAAATCATTTAACTGTATGAAATTCAACAACTTATCGTTAATTTCTGGAAAAAACTTACCAATTTGAGTGGCAGCATCATTGTTGCTGAGGTTTTTACCATTATTTATTAAATGATAGGAAGGTAGAGCAATATATTTGATTAGAAAATAAAGGCCGCTGATTAAGTAAACGATAAATAGTACTGTACGGAAGCTTCTATTGAACTGAATTTGATATTCCATCAAACTCAGGCTCAAAAAAGCGATAAGTAAATAGGCCAAAGAAATTAAAAATCCTTTGAATAGCTGGTTTAAAAAGTACTTTCTTTTGTACTGCTTTAATTTTAGTAAAATGTTCGCTATTTGACCTTTATTGTTCACTTCTTTAGTAACGAGAATTTTATCACAATGATTTCCACAGACTTAATCATTATTTATGGTTTTAGAACTATTTTGATTGGACAATGATCAGAATGATGAATGTTTGGTAAAATACTGGCACTTTCCAGAGAATTTTCCAGAGATTCAGTGATCATGTGATAATCAATTCTCCACCCCTTATTTCTCTCTCTTGCGGCTGCCCGGTAACTCCACCAACTGTAATTATCCGGCTCCTTATTGAGGTGACGAAAGCTATCTATAAAACCGTCATTTAGAAAGGAGCTCATCCACTCTCTTTCCTCAGGTAAAAAACCTGAACTATTCTTGTTGCTCACCGGGTCATGGATATCTATAGCCTGATGACAGATATTATAATCCCCACATATAAGCAGATTTGGGACTTCCTTTTTCAATTCTGAAATATAGTTTTTGAAATCTGTAAGCCATTGCATTTTAAAAACCTGCCTCATATCACCACTGGAACCACTTGGCATATAGGTATTTATGATAGAAAAATTGTCGAAATCAGCCCTTATTACACGCCCCTCACAATCGTAAATCTCCATATTACAACCTATTGCTACATTCTTTGGCTTTACTTTGGTGAAAATGGCTACACCACTATACCCTTTCTTTTGAGCAGAATGCCAGAAAATATCATAACCCAGATTTTTGTAGAGAGACAAATCAACCTGATCTTCATTTGCTTTTACTTCTTGCAGGCAAATAACGTCAGGGTTTTCATCTTTTAGCCATTCACCAAAACCTTTTCTTTCTGCAGCTCGGATGCCATTTACATTGTATGAAATAATCTTCATTTGTTATTTTACGCTCAATTTATAAATTTACAGCCCAATTTCCTGCTCAAAATACTCAATAACATGCATTTTAAGCAATTTTTCTTGTTCTAATATGTCAAAATGTGGTAGTTGCTTCACTAATTTCCAATGAGGCCAACCCTGATCATCAATTCCTTCAAGTTCATAAAACCCAGAAAGGCTTAATACTTTGCAGATTGCAATATGCATTAAATCTTGCTTTTCCTCTTTACTGAAACTGTGTGGACCTTTTCCTAATTCCTGAACCCCAATAAGAAATAGCACCGCATTCATATCTTTTGGTTTCCTTCCAATTGCATCTTTTAACTGCAACCGAAGTGCCTGCCATTTTCTTTCAAGATCAAGGTCTTTTTTAATCATTAGGCATACTGTTTTCTTTTAATGCTTCCCAAAACTCTACCGCTCTTCGTAAATGTGGTATTACTATGGTACCTCCTATCAAATTAGCGATAGAAAAAATTTCAAATATCTGTTCTTCATCCACTCCAAGCTCAAAACATTTACCCAAATGGTAACGCACACAATCATCGCAACGTAATACCATTGAGCTGGAAAGCCCAATCATTTCCTTGGTTTTTTTGTCGATACTTCCCTCTGCGAAGGCATTTGTATCTAAATTAAAAATTCTTTTAAGGATTTTGTTGTTTGACCCTACTATTTTATCATTCATTTTTGAACGATATTCATTGAATTCTTCTATTTTGTTCATATATTTTATCTCAAATACTTGAAAGCATTCGATTTTGTGGTAAAAACCTAAATCAATGCAATTTAACACGCAAAGTTAGCCTATGTCATGGTATCTACCCAATCCTTTTCGCTAATTGTATCTGATTTTATTTCTTTATTTTTCCCCAACTACTGTTGCTCGTGTGATTTGACTCTGACGAAGTCTGAAGAATTCATTTGTACACATTGTAGGGCAGAAATAAACTTAAGTAATATACATAAGGATCAGCCCAATATTTTGCATCAGAGATTTTTTGAAATCCCGAATTTACAGTACGCTATCACATATGCGTGGTTTAAAAAAGATGGCGTAATTCAGCAATTATTGCATCAATTAAAATATGAGGGTGATGAATCTATTGGGACGTTCTTAGGAGAAATTTATGGTAAGGAGCTAAGGGATTTTGAGTACCAGGATAAATGGGATTACATTACTTCAGTGCCACTACACTACAAAAAGTTTAGAAAAAGAGGCTTTAACCAGAGCGATAAAATTGCTGAGGGTTTAAGCTTATCTATGGATTTGCAATTTGTAAGATTATTAAAAAAAGAGGTAAACCGTAGTAGTCAGACAAAAAAACATAGACTAGATAGGTTTACCAATGTAGAGGAGTCATTTGGACTTTTAAATAGTAAAGTTAGTGTAGAAGGCAAGCGAATTTTAGTGGTTGATGACGTTTTGACGACTGGTGCCACCATTCAGGCTGCTTGCCAACCGCTTGTAAAAGCAGGGGCTAAAGTCTCGATTTTGACGATTGCAGCGGTAAAGTAGAAACGATCATCAAATTTTTGTTTATTCATACATATAATGCTAATAGTAGAAAAAAGGTTATTGGGTTTTCTATTCTAATTCCCTCGCAAGATCTTCTAAATCCAATCTTCTGGTAAACATTTCAATAGATCCGTCAGCATCTCTTGGCCATACTTCTTTAGCTCTATCCCAATATAGTTCGACACCATTTTGGTCAGGGTCATCCAGGTATAGTGCTTCCGACACTCCATGATCAGCAGCCCCGGTAAGCGGATAGTTTGCTTTTTGTAGTTGCACAAAAATTTCCGCCAAATCTTTCCTGGTTGGATACACGATTGCTGTGTGAAAAAGTCCGGTAGAATTTTTAGATGGTGGGCCTCCTCCCTTACTTTGCCAGGTATTTAATCCAATATGATGATGATATCCTCCGGCAGAAATGAATGCAGCACTATCTCCCATTTTGGTAATAATTTCAAAGCCCAATAAACCACAATAGAAATCCAAAGCACGCTGTAAGTCAGCAACTTTTAAATGTACATGGCCAATTCTGGTTTGCGAAGGAATCTGATAATTACTCATTTTGAAACAGCAGTAAAATTTAATTTAATGACTATTTTGACAGTTATTATTTATTATTAATACGTATGCTGGTTTCAACTTAATTTCTGTACTAGAAGATCGTTATGGTGAAGATACAAAATGGTGTTTAACAGCATAATATCAGAGCTATCAAGATTTTCTTTACTTTGTAAAACTTTTTCACACACCTTAAACAGAATATGTCTACTGCTTAGCTCATGTGTTTCAGAAATTTTTAGAATTAATTTTGCGATATCATCTTCTTGAAGAGCCCCAGGAGCCAGTTCATCGAGCTTTTTCGCTTCAACTTTCAAACGCTCAACCTCTGCTAAGCTGGTGGGTTTTTGATCTAAATAAGAATCTTCATCAGCAGTCTTGGCGCCCTGACTTCTCATGAATTCATTTAAATCCTTTAAAGTATCCTTTTTCTTTGCCATAATGAGTTAACTTTATTTAATATGAGACAAAATAGCTTTTGCAATAGGTAAAAATTCTTTTTCCGGCATTATAGTGCTAAAATTGGCGTAGATATTCTTAGCTGGAATTTTAACATTCAGAATAGTAGCATCCAATTCTGATAAAGCCTCTTTAACAGTATCGATTTTAGTGGCGGAATGCACTCTATTAGGCAGAACCAGAATTTTTAAATCTTTATTGTGCTCACTTGCTGGCTTAATATCTTCTATTGTTTGGAAGGTAACCAATAAATCGTTTGGCGTTAAACTGGTGGGCACAATTACCAAATCACTTGCAATACTTAATCTTTTAATGTGTTCATCTGTAGTTTTGCCGGCACTATCTACTAAAACAAAATCAAAATTATCTTTTTTCAATTCATCAATATCTTGCAATACCCTTTCATCTGCAGAAGCAATTATTCGAAACACAGCGTTTTCCTTGGCCCCTGTCTTGTACATTTCCATTTTGCGTAATGTATTTAAGGTATAATTATTATCAGTTTCTAACATGGCTAGCGCATACCCTAAACTTTGCAACATAGTGGCCAGGTGAATAGCACTTGTAGTTTTCCCTGTACCGCCTTTGCGTGAAATAAATGAAATAATTTTTGTCATAATGCAAAAAGCTTGTGCAATAAAAATAGGTATAGCAGAGAGTATTTCCAAATGAGTAGTACATTTGCCAAAAAAAGAAAATGCATAAACCTTTCGACAGCACAGAAATTAATCGATTAATACAAACCCGAAGATCTATATTTCCAGCTCAATATAGTGGGGAGAAAGTACCGGATGATATCATCAAACAAATGTTGGAAAACGCCAACTGGGCCCCTAACCATAAGCATACTGAACCATGGCAATTTGTGATTTTCACCGGAGAAGGGTTGAAAACCTTGGGAAATTTTCAGGCAGAAATGTACAAAACCAGAGCGGAGGCTAACGGAAATTTCTCAGAGGAAACTTTTGTAAAAATGAAAGAAAAGCCACTTATGGCATCGCACATCATTGCGATATGTATGAAAAGAAATGAAAAAGCTTTGATTCCGGAAACAGAAGAAATTGAAGCTGTAGCATGTGCTGTTCAAAACATGTATTTAACAGCAACAGCTTATGGCATAGGTTGCTACTGGGGTTCAGGCGGAGTTACTTATTGGGAAGAAGCCAAAGCTAGTTTTGGATTGGAGCCTATGGATAAATTACTAGGCTTTTTATATGTAGGAATGCCAAAAGAGGGCTTTTGGCCCGAAGGTAAAAGAGGTGATATATTGGAAAAAGTGAGCTGGGTAAGGGAATAATCATTTTCAAATATTTAGGATTAGACATTATTGTTTTTAAAAGCTACAGTGTGATGTTTCCTAACAATGGATATTGCTGCTGAGTAAAGATAATTGCTTCCTAAAAAATGAAAATCATATTGTTTTTGGATGAATACCTCAGGTAGTCAGATTAGCAAAAAAATCTGAGATACTATAGAAAGCTCATAAGAGCAGTTGCCCAGAACAGTTATTTTTTGTGGATGAAATTGATTTATAAAAACGTTGCTACAATGGTAGTGTTTCTTATATTTGCTTAGTTTATAATTTGTAATTTTTACTGAATGAAACGAGTAATTGTAGATTTTAAAAAATTGACCCCTGAAATTTTAAAGCTATTGGTAAAGAAGTATCCCGATGGTTATGAACAGCGGAATATCATAAAATTCAAAAACGCTAATGGAGAAACAGTTAATGCTGTTGAGGTACGTACAGAAGATACAATTTATCTTGTGAAAGTAAGCGGAAATTTGGTGCGGACCATGGAAAATTATGATGAGGACGATTATGAGGATTTTGCAGATGATGATCCGGAAGCAGTGCAAGTACCTGAGGGTCTGACAGAAGAAGATGAGGACGATGAAAAGAATGACGATCGTGAGCAAGATGACGAGGAGAATGAGGACGAAGATGATGATTACTAGTTGAATTTTGAGATTATAATTATCACTTGAATAGGTGGAAAAACCAGTAAATTATGAAAAAGAAAAAAGTAATATGGGTACTTGTGATCTTGTGCCTGATAACACCTGTTACCCTCATTTATTTGACATTTTCAAACTCCACAGGTTGCAGCCAGTTTGTAATTGATACTTACGAAATACACTCAGGCATTACTATACCGGATGTCGATTTTGTCAATTGCTATTATGATGAGCTATCTAATACCCGAATTTCAATTTACAGTTTAAAATCTGGTATTGATTTAAGCTATTTTGAACCTTTGGAACTATCCACCAATTCAAATGTATTAAATGGTTTGGAGTTACTTGAAGAATCTGAAAGACCAAATACTGAGCAACTATATAAAGCCACAGGAGAAAAGTGGGGCACAAAATGGACCTATGTTTTAGACCAGGAAGCACAGAAGCTCTGGGCAGAATTAACTTACTAGCAGAGAACAAATATACCATCCATAGAAATTAACTATCAGATAGTATAAGAATTTTATTGGCAAATAAATAAAACAATCCTTCAATCAACCCTCTGTGCTCCTATTATTCATGCTTCTAACTGCTCTTTCAATTCCTGCAGGAGTAAGAGGAAACATGGGAACCAGTTGCTTAATTACTTGAATTGTGTAGGTGTGCGGCCAATATTTAAGTGGCTCCGGGTTGAGCCAAACACTTTTTTTGAATTTATGAGTAATGGCTTTCAAATTGCCAATACTTAGTGAATTCAACTCATAGGGAGCCATCGAAGCATCTCCGATCACAAAAACTCGATATTCCTTTTGATGGCTTAATAATTTGTCTACAGAAACAGGCTGCCTCCTTCTTTCGTCAGCAAATACGCGGTCATAAACGATATTGTGAAAATAATAGACCTCCAAATCATGAGCAAAGCGTGTCTTCATTTTCCTAAAAAGATTCTGTACGCTTCTTACATAGGGTGACATGGAATAACCACCATTGTCTATTAGTACGATGACTTTTAATTCCTCGTTTTTCTCGCTACTGAGCTCGGGAATAAAGAGCCCACCTCTTTTCAATCCGGATTTGATTGTAAGCGGAACGTCCAATTTTTCAGTGGCACTTTCTTCAATTACTCCTTTAATGGAAGCCAGCGCAGCATCTATGTTATTATCATTTAATAGCGCGTCTCGGTCTATGGGGAAATAATTTCTATCACCTAAAACTTTTCTAGCCATTTTACCACCCCCCTGGCCACCTACTCTAATACCGTTTTTGGCCGCACCTCCATGGCCATAGGGAGAGATGCCTCCTGTCCCTATCCAGTGGCTGCCACCACCATGTCTTGTCTTTTGCTGCTCGCGCACTTTTTCCATGCGTTTCAGTAATTCTTCTAATGATAAATCCGAATAGTCGGCCAATTTATTAAGTTCCCGCTCAGTTGGCTCGCCCTCCTGGTCTGTTTCATCTCTATCTTTCTGGTCGGGGTGATCTTTATCCCATATTTCTTTTCCTGAAACCACTTCTTTAATATCATAACTAGTTAAATGAACTTCATCAAGGAAGGTATTCACTAATTCTTCATCAGAAATATCTCTGTCTGGCTCTTCCAGGTATTGGGTTTTCCACTTGGCAAATGTTTCGGATCGTGAAATGGCATCTTCGAGCGTTTGGCCGGGCTCAATAGGAATATGAAGAAAATAGGCATAATAAGCCTTTGTGAAAGGGCCCAAATCAGAAGGCTCTTTTACAATTATGCCTTTAAGCACATTATACACATCGCCGAGCGTTTTGACAAGTCCTTTCTGCATGGCTTTACGTAATAAAAGCAGCGTACGGACATCGGCTTTTAAGCCGTGGGATCGAAAATGTTCTGGTAAAGAGCTAAGCATTTTTTATAAAATTTATTTATTCCTATTAGATATCAATATTTACTACAGTAATTACGATATAGACTATTTTCTAAATTCCGCCTATTAAACTCACCCCTGATTTGTCTTAGACAAATCTTCCCCTCTCTTCCGAGAATAGAGGGGAGAAATCTCGTCTATATTAATCTCTTCACTTTTCCATTGAGCACAATGATAATCCATAGTATTCCCTTCTCTTCAAAAAAAAGAAGAGTGGCTCACCGAAGGTGAGACGGGATGAGTAAAAAACTGAGGCCTCTTACTTCTTTGTAATTTTATTGCATATACCTAATTCATCCCACCAAAACTGCTACTATCTGCACCGAGCATCCGGTTTATTTTTTCCATATCAGATTGCGTTTTAATTAAAGCACCAATGCCCTCCAAGCCGGCAATCTTCTTTACAGCATCTTTAGGGGCTACATCGCTCATATATTTGAGCCAATTCAATATTTCTCTTGTGGTTGGAGCACGATCCAGGCCTAATCTTCTCAGGTGATAGAAAACATCAAGCGCAACTCGCACTACCTTCTCATCCAGACCGGGATGATGCTTATCAATGATTTTCTTCATTACCTCCTGGTCCGGAAAATCTATATAATGGTAAATGCAACGGCCCTTAAAGGCAGTTGGTAGCTCCTGCTCTCTGTTTGAAGTAATCACTATTGCGGGCATATCTTCTTCGGAAACTTCAATCACTTCACCAGACTCAGGCATAATGAACTTCCGGTGACTCAAGGCATATAATAAATCGTTGGGAAATTCACGAGGAGCTTTATCAATTTCGTCAATTAATAAGACCGAGTTAGGTTTGCTATAAGCAATTGCAGCAGGACCTTTTACTACGTAATCTTTCAAAAACTCCGGATTTCGATTCCCAGTAGTCAATTTGTTTTCCAATCCTTTTTCTTCGCGTTGTGCATTCAAAATCTCAATTTGCGAATCGCGCAGGTACTTCACGTGGTCGAATCGCGCAACAAATTGCTCAATATTACTTTTAGAACCCACCGGATACACTTCTAAATCCAAACCTGTGTCTTTGGCATAATGAATTGGTAATTCTGTCTTCCCTGTTCCAGGTTCTCCTTCTATCAAAAGTGGCATTCCTAGAGTTCGGGCCATATGAAAAGCTTGAGCTAAAGCCGGATCGCATAAATATTTCTCAGATCCGGACCAATGTGATGTTTCTGCCATAAGTAATGATATGAATATTTTTAATGATATGAATATTTTTTTAGTATAGTGTTGTTAACCCTGTTTGAGCTCCAAAGTTCCATTTTGTTAACGGATTTAGAAACGACAAGATTAGTAATAGAGTAAAACAAGCAATTTGAAGCTTAAGATTCATAACATTTTCATAATCCGTGTCTCATCCCTTAAATTCTTCAACTTACAGATTTTTCTTATATTTGTAGAAACCATAATTAACAAGATATTGCAACATACTTTACAAATCACTTTATGGATTCTTTCGGGAATTATTATTTTATTCAGTCTCATACCATTAATTCGTAAAGATCACTGGACTTTCAGAGTGTTTGAATTCCCACGAGCCCAAAAATGGGTAATAAATGTGGCTATTGCTCTGGGGTATATTTTTACTATTGGCATTTCTCATACAGAGGATTGGGTATTTATCTCACTTTTGACTGCTAACTTTTTATACTTAAGCTACCAGATTTATCCTTACCTTCCTTTTTCCCCTAAACAAATTCAAACAGCAGAAAAAGGTGAGGATGCGGACATTAAACTACTAATTGCTAATGTGTATCAATACAACAGGAAATTTGAAAAGCTTAATAAAGTTGTTCATAAAATGGATGCAGATTTAGTGTTGTTAGTTGAAACAGACAAGTGGTGGAAAGAACAGTGTCTTGATGGGTTTGGAGATAAATATGAATATCAAATTTTAGAAGATAGAGAAAATACTTACGGAATGCTTATTTTTTCAAAGCTATCCCTTTCTGAAATAGAGGTGCGGCATATTATTAAAGAAGAAATTCCATCGGTAGTAATGAACGTGACCCTACGGAATAAAAGAAAAATCAAGTTTTTTGCCATACACCCTGAACCTCCCGTGCCTAGCGAAAATCCATATTCAACAGAAAGAGATGCGGAGATTTTATTGGTGGGAAAAGAAGCGGCTTCCATAGATATGCCACTTATAGTAGCAGGAGACCTGAATGACGTTGCCTGGAGCTATACCTCCACTTTATTTCAGAAAATAAGTGGCTTGTTGGATCCCAGAAGAGGAAGGGGTTTCTTCAGCTCTTTTCATGCAAAATACCCCCTTTTTAGGTGGCCATTAGACCATATTTTTTGTTCAGGACATTTCAGAGTGCACAAAATAAGAAGGATGCCCGGCATAGGTTCTGATCACTTTCCTATTTCCATAGATCTGCATTTAGATTGGATTGAAGATGACAGTGAGGAATTCGATGTGGACCAGGAAGACAAAGAAATAGCGGAGGAGAAAATTCAGGCTGCGCAGTAAGAATGAGTTGACAACTCTAAAAAACCAGCTTCCACCTGAAGGCCCATCTCCATTTTATGGAATAATTATTAATTTGCGCCTTTTGCAAAATTCGTTGCCAGTCAGCTTTTTTGAAGGATCGCCAAACCGATAAGCAGGCATCGTTTTGGACCATTGTTGATCTGCTAAATATGGCAGTTAACCACTTGATTGAGTAGTAGGCAAACCAATGTCTATGTAAATCATTAATCACCACCTTTCCAGCCTGCCGATGAAATTGAGTGAGCAATAAAACCAACTGGTTTTCCTTAAAATGATGTAAGAACAATGTACAGAGCAACAAATCAAATTGGCGGGATTGAAATTCTTTCTCCAATATGTTTTCTGCAAAAAACTGTATTTCTGGGTATCCTGAACAATGTTTTTGGGCATGCTGAATTACATTTGGGTTGGCATCAATCCCGATTAATTCAACCTTAATATCATGTTTTCGAGCCCATTTTGCTATTCTTAGAAGTATTTCACCACTTCCGCAGCCTAAATCAGCAATCTTATGGGTTTTTTGCGAATCGTTTAAGAGTGTTTTAAAAACTTCATTTAAAGTGATGGAATTTCCGCCCAACCATTTATTAATAATATCTAACTCTTTCAGTGCACGATGTAAACTAGGACTGTTATCGGACAAGTTGTCCATTATTTCTTCCTGTTCCGATCTATAGCTTAAATCTACCACCAGCTATATACTTTTTAATAACATACTTTCCATTGTTAGTCCAGGACCAAAAGCAAAACTCAGAACCTTCTTATCAGGACTAATTCTTTTACCCAACTCATCCAACACAAAAAGAACAGTAGGAGAAGACATATTGCCAAAATTTTCTAATATTTCATTAGCAATGTTATTGATACTTTTTGGAAGGTTAAGCCCATTTTCTACAGCCTGTAAAATTCTTTTCCCTCCAGGATGGATCGCAAAATGATCAATATCCGACAACATTAGTTGAAATTTGTGCATTAGCTTTTCGCTAAGCCTTGCAATATTTTTTTCTATGACCTCCGGCACATAGGAAGTTAGTTTCATCTCAAACCCTAAATTGCCAATATTCCATGCCATTTCCTGCTCTGAATTATCATCAACCACACTTTGAAAACCTTGGATGGCATATGGAGCTCCTTCTGCATTATTAGAAACCACAACAGCTGCGGCCCCATCTCCAAAAAGGGTGTTCGCCAATAAATTATCTTCATTGAATTCCGACTGGAAGTGAATGGTACACAATTCAAGACATAAGATTAATACTTTTGAGTCGGGCTCGGAGCGACAAATGTGATACGCTGATTTTAACGCATTGAAAGCAGCAAAGCATCCCATAAACTGTATGCTTGTTCTTTCAATACTATTTCTCAAGCCAAATTTTTTAATAAGCTGTATATCCAAACCTGGAGCAAACATACCTGTACAGCTTACAGTAATCAAATGCGTGAAAGAGGCTGCTTCATGTTTTTTAAATAATGGATCAATGGCATCTGCAGCCAAAGGCATAGCATATTTCTCAAACAATCTCATTCTTTGCTCAGTGTCTGGTTGTTTGGCAGTTTCTGAAGCAACTGGATAAAAAGTCCAGTTTTTATCATCACTATGTTTGTAGTCTTCAATAACAGTATGTCTTTTTTTGATTCCAGACATTCGAAATATTGCTTTCAGTTTGCGACTATCAACTTCATTTAAACGCATAGCTTTTTCCATGAAACCTGCAATAGTTGATTGTGGAATAGCTGTTGGAGGATTTGATGTTGAAATAGTATTAATATAGGGCATAAAAAATAGTTCTAATGCCTATATTAAGCAAAAAGATGTAAACTTGTTTCAATACTGATGACAAATTTATAGGCATTGTAAAAGTTTAATAAAAAATAGAAAGCCAATAGAGCTATACGTTATTTCTCTGTTTTTTGTCAAACTATTACTGAAAAAACTTATTTTTGAATGATGAAAACCATTACTGACATTATAAAGCACCTGCGAATACCCTTTTCATTTTTCTTACTGCCTGTTTTTTTATTTGCTTTGGGGATAAGTCCTAATCTGGATGCGGACAGATTGATTTTGGTTTTTGTTATTCTGCATTTCCTTATTTACCCAGCCAGCAATGCATACAATAGCTATTTCGATAAAGATGAGGGTAGCATAGGTCTTTTGAAAAAACCACCCCCCGTTACAATAGGGCTGTATTATACAAGTCTGATTTTTGATTTTATAGGAATAGCTCTTGCCTGGCTTATCAGTATGGAGTTTGCCGTTTTAGTTTTTGTATATGGTTTGGCTTCCAAAGCTTATAGTCATCCGGGAATTCGTTTAAAGAAACGGCCTTTTATAGGCTGGCTGGTCGCTGGTTTTTTTCAGGGAGCATTTACCTTTTACATGGCTTATGTGGGGATCAATGATTTCTCTTACCAGATCTCTCTTTCGTGGAAAGTTATTTTCCCAGGCCTATTAACTTCTCTGTTTTTATGGGGCTCCTATCCTATGACGCAGGTTTACCAACATGCTGAGGATAGTAAAAGAGGAGATAACACTTTGTCAATAGTTTTAGGAATAAGAGGCACTTTTCTTTTTACGCTTATTGCCTTCTCGCTGGCAGTGCTAGGTTTTGAATATTATTTTCTAAATTACTATAATCAGAAAATGGCCATTGGCTTCTTATTGTTTATGCTGCCTACCGTATTGTTTTTCTTTATCTGGTTTTACAGGGTAAACAGAAATATTCAGAACGCTAACTTTATCTGGACTATGGGCCTAAATTTCCTATCTGCACTTTGCTTAAATGCATTTTTCATTTATTTCTTCTTGCAGGTCTCTAATATCTATCAACTTGATTTATAGTCTATTATAAAGTATTTGTTTTAGTTAAAAAGGCGGTTCTTAACAATTAATGATTTTAAATAGCAAACCCAGTGCTGTTTTTACGTTGTAAAAAATAGAACCAAATTTTTTATTATGAATATTCTAGTAATTGGTGCCAATGGTCAGGTTGGTAAAAAAATTGTTAATAAAATCCACGATAATTCACCGCACGATGCTATTGCCATGGTTAGGGATGAATCTCAAAAAGATCAATTCGAGCGCAAAGGTATTAAAACTGTTTTGGGAGATTTAGAATCTGATTTTAGTCATGCCTTCAAAGGAAATAATGCCGTAATATTTGCCGCAGGTAGTGGAGGAAGCACTGGAGCAGATAAAACTAAGGCTGTAGATAGACAAGGAGCCATTAAGGCAATTGATGAAGCCATTAAACATAAAGCCATTCGTTTTATGATGATAAGTGCTTTTGGAGCCGACTTTAATCCGCAAGAATGGCCGGAAGAAATGGCTAATTATTACAGTGCAAAATCTGCAGCGGACGATTATTTATCTCAAACAAGTTTAAACTACACGATCGTAAAGCCCGGAATGCTTACGGATGATGAACCTTCCGGTAAAGTGGATTTCGGTGAAAGAACTGATGAGCGAACTGGTAAGATTGCTCGGTGGGATGTGGCCGAAGTAGTTGTCAAGAGTATAGATGCACCAGGCACCTTCCGTAAATCGCTTGAGTTGCTTTCTGGCCCTAACGCTATTGATGAGGCCATTAAAGAATTGTAATTATGGTAGAGATATTCCCGGCATTGATATCATGATGCCGGGTACTTTCTAAAGGAATTTACAATTAAAATGATGTAATATTTTCCCTATATTTTTACTTCAATAGTAATAATTCGCTTCAAAAGTTGACGAAACCAAAATTTAGTCTGTCTAATTGGTCTAATTCAATCTTCAAATAATCTATTGAGAAATATACACTGGGCTAACAAAATCATCTCAGAACCACAATCTCCAACATTTGCTCTTTTCTGTATTAAGTAATTATTAATAATGTTTATAAAATCCTTAATTATTTATTAGTCGTTTTTTGCGTGTAATTTTTGTAAGAAAAATTTAATTTTATAGCTCATTAAATAATAATTACAGTTATGAGAAAAAATTACAACCAAAAACGTGTGTGGCTTATAAAAAGCTGCCTGGTCATTAGCTTTTTAATGGGATCAATGTACCAAAATCTGCATGCGCAGATTCAGATACAGGAGGAAGATCTTGGAACGGTAGTTTACACCGATAATTTTGAAGGTTTTGAAGGAGAGACAGACCCTGTTAATTGGGTAAGTTCAGACGTATTGGGAGTTGCAACATCGGATTGGCAAGGAAGAAGTACTGGTAGCTCAACTAGCGGGGGAAAATATTCATTTGGCGCCAGTGAGGAAGATGCGGATAGATCATTAGGTTTCTTGCCCTCAAGTAATAGAGCAGTCTATTATGACTTAGAGTTCCAAAATAATTCTGATCAGACAATAGAGACACTTCTTATTAATTACATAGGAAAACAATGGAGATCAGCAAGTGGTGGTAGGGATAATGGATGGCAAGTTTATTTAATTTATGAAGAAGAGGAATCTGAAATCTCAGGTTTAAATTACCGTGGAACAAATACTTTACCTACGGGGAATATTGAACCTACAGAGCCCCTCCATGCAACGCAAAAATCGGGAAGTCTTACAGGGTTAGAAATATTAGCTGGAGAAAGTTTTTCAATTAGATTTTTTGGCGACAACGGGACAGGATCAGGCTCCAGACAAGGAGTTGCTATTGATGACTTTGAGATTAGCCTAAACGTTGAAATAGAGGAAGAAGATTTTTTCACTCCTTTTACCTTAAACACAGTAACTTTACCTTTTACTGAGGGCTTTGAAGAATGCGAAACCGGCTTTCCTGCTGATTGGAACATTGTAAGCCCTGTCCAATCTAACCCAAATACTGAAGCTTGGTTATG
This sequence comes from uncultured Cytophagales bacterium, assembly GCA_963803685.1. Lineage (GTDB taxonomy): Bacteria > Bacteroidota > Bacteroidia > Cytophagales > Cyclobacteriaceae > Marivirga. The sequence continues at coordinate 1,417,622 of CAWDNW010000001.1, read as the reverse complement.
CAGTGATTTTGGACAATCGGGCTCAGGCCTGAGAGCTAATGGATTTGCAGGAGGCCCAAATGAGTTAGACTCATGGCTTATCTCACCAAAATTTGCAGTGGAGCAAAATACCTTCGTTAATTTTGATGCAGAGCGTAGATTCAATGGACCTGATCCTCAGTTTTATATTTCATCCACATTTGATGGTTCCGAATGGGACGCAGACTTATGGGACGAATTGACGGTGGAGTTCCCTGAAGCAGCTACTGGCGATGATGTATGGAGCACTGTTTCTGTTGATTTATCCAGTTATGAGAATCTCGATGTAGCAATAGCAATCAGATATATTTCCAGCAGCTCAGGCGCTACAAGAATTACCTTAGATGATTTCAACATCAGAACCTTGATTGATATTCCTGTTTCAACCAATGAGATCAATTTTGCTGAGGCAATAGTTTCCGGAAACACTTCAGAACCACAATCTTTTATTATTTCTGGGATTGCTACGGACGAAGATCTAATAGTTTCTGCTACTTCACCTTTCGAATTATCGGCTACAGAAGAGGGCACTTTTGAAAATACACTGAGCATCGGGTCGGCTGATTTAGCTACAGAAACTACTGTTTTTGTCCGCTTTTCTCCTAATTCAGGATTCAGTGGAGTGGTAGAAGGAAATATTAATTTTAGTATTAACCCTACTGTAAACATTGCTTTAACAGGTTTGGAGCAGGGAAACTCCATCTCTTTAGATTACTCAGAAGATTTTAACGATGCCAACTTCTTTGAGCAACCAGATTGGCAGCGCTTTCAGGAAAAAGGAGCACAAAACTGGCAAATCACCGATCAAACCAGGGATGAGACCAGACCTTTTGTAGCTGTAATGAATGGCTTTTCAGGCGGGGCACAAGAAAATACTACCTGGCTAATCAGTCCTCAAGTTAGTATGGTTACAGAAGATGAGTTTATTCTAATGAGTTATGATACACGCTCTTTCTTTAACCAGGCAGTGCCGTCATTGAAACTTCTGGTCTCCACTGATTATGATAGATTTGGTGACCCTACAGATGAGAGCTATACGTGGACAGAAATAAATGGTCAATTTCCAATCTCAACGGGTGTTTGGACCAGTACGAATGATATTAATCTATCAGCTTACAAAAATGCAGAGAATTTAAGTGTAGCCTTTGTGTATACATCAAATGAAACAGAAGGTGCAGCAGAATGGATGGTTGATCGTTTTGGAATTGTTAACACCAACGAGGCACCAACACCGTTTTTAGCCACCAATAATTATGCTTTAACTGATTACCACTTTGGTGTTTTGGAGCCTGGCACTTCGTCTGAATCTAGAGACATTTCTATTGTAGGACAAAACTTTCAATCCGATGTTACATTTACAGCTGATGCAGGAATAGAACTTTCAACTGATAATATCAATTTCTTTTCTACTTTAATTGTAGATCAGGGAGAAATTGCAAATAGCCCAGAGTATACCTTGAAAGCAAGAATGACAGCTAACGCAGAGTCGGATGTTTTAGCTCAGGCAGGAGGTATTTCAATTACAACAGAGGGTATAGAAGACCAGCGATTTGGCTATTTCAATCATACTACAATTGAAAAGGATTTTACTTTTGATGTGGTTACCTGGAACATCGAATGGTTTGGTGATGCTAGCAACGCCACTACAAGTAATGTACAGACGCAACTTGATCGGGTAAAAACAATGATTTTGGATTTAGATGCTGATGTTTATGCTTTTCAGGAAATTACAAACCTGGAAATATGGAATCAGCTCGTAAGCGAATTGGAAGGTTATGCTGGAATAGTTTCACCAGAGGCTTCTCAAGGTGCTGATGAATTCGAAGGTGCACAAAAGCTAACTTTTCTGTTTAAAACGGCCTCTGTGGATACCATAAAGACTAGAGCTTTGTTAACTGGAGTGGATGTAAATACCGACTTACCGGAATATCCTGGTGGAGACCCTACCCGATTCTGGGCAAGTGGAAGATTGCCTTTTATGATGGATATTTCTACAAATATTGATGGGATAGAACGGGAAATAAGCTTAATAAATATCCATGCGAGGTCAAATGGTGGAGGAGAATCGTCAGGCAACCCAAGATATGCTATGAGAAGATACGATGTGGAGGTCTTGCATGATTCCTTAGCAACTTATTACAGTGATAAATCAATCATTTTATTAGGAGACTATAATGATGATTTGGATGAGACAATAGCAGATACTGGAGCAGCAACAGTACCTGAATCAGGAGAATCTTCATTCTTTCAGTTTATGAACGATTCAGAGAATTACAAAGGAGTTACCCTGCCACTTAGTGAGGCAGGTCTGCGGTCTTTTATTTTTAATGATAATGTAATTGACCATGTAACCATTAGTAATGAGCTGTTTAGTGATCAAATTGTAGGTGCTGAAAGAGTAGTAATACCTTACACGCTTATTCCTGATTATAATAATACAGCCTCAGATCACTTCCCTGTAGAAGCAAGATTTAAGTTAGTAAACCAGCAGGAGCCAGTTTTAGCTATAACGGAAGTAGCTCCTCAACAATCAATCGAAGTGGTTTATGGAACCTCTTTTGAATCGTTGCCACTTCCTGATAGCGTAGAAGTTACGCTGGAAAGTAATGCTACTGTTAAAGTTTATGTGGAGTGGATAGCTGGTGACTATGATGGCTCTGTGCCTGGGTCCTCAACTCTCAATGCTGAATTATTTCTAATAAATGGAATTTCTAACCCAGCCAATTTATTAGCAACTATAGAAGTAATGGTAGGTAATGACTTTATTACTGAACTAAGAGAATTTTCTCCACTTGTAGTAGCTTTCGGAACCCCTTTTGATAATTTAGAATTGCCTCCTTCAACATTTGTAAGTTTAGAGAGTGGTGATACAACTCTGCTAAATATTAATTGGAGTGCAGCTGGATATGATGCTTCCGAGGCAAACACTTATACCCTTATTGGTGAGATAATTCTTATTGAAGGAATTTCCAATCCGGATGGATTGAATCCTATTATTGAAGTAACTGTGTTGGAAGAGGTGGTTTCCTCAAATAAAAGTAGTTTGGCAAAAATAGATATGTATAATTATCCTAATCCTTTCACTAGTGAAACTAAAATTGTTTTTGAAACCAAAAATAGAGAGAGGGTTAAAGTAACAGTATTGGATATGACGGGCCGGAAGGTTGCCATTATTTTAAATAAAACAATATCTGCAGGTAAACATCAAATTCCATTTAGCCGAAAACATCTGCCAGCAGGAGTATACTTGTACCGCATAGAAACTGCAGAAGGAGTAGGAATGAATAAAATGATGATAAGGTAGAAGAAATGTTAAAATAGAAAACAAAAGGCCAATGATCATTTCATTGGCCTTTTTGATGCTTAATTTACTGATTATAAGTTTACTTCTCAGCTATCATAGCCTGCAATAGTTTTCTAACCTCTTCATTATTTTCTACTGCGTACTTAGCAAATGAAAAACCGCTTCCTACTTTAATGGTGTTAGCTTTTTCACCTAACGCCTCAAAAGTGTCTTCGTCTGTTCTGTCATCACCAAAAGCCATTATAAAATCAGGATTTAATCCTTTTATGCGTTCTAAAGCCGCTTTACCTTTATTTATGGCGGAAGGCTTAACTTCTACGACATGGTCTCCATCAATCACATCGAGTCCCTTATTGGCCATAAAGTGTTTGAGGTGGCTGGAAAGCTCTCTTGACCTTAAATTACCAAGCCCTTTTTCTACTTTTCTGTAATGCCAAACTAAAGTATGTTCTTTTTCTTCCAGGAAAGAACCTGGCGTTCTTTGGATGTAAAACTCCATTATATCCCTGGCTCCATTTTTCCAGTCATTGGAAATCAGATCAGCATTTTCTTTCCAGTCTGCCCCTTTACGTTTTACTTTAATACCATGTTCCGCTATAAGATCAATATTGAACTCGGAAAGCCACAACTCTAATGTAGCCGCTTTTCTACCACTAATAATAACCAGCTCCGCCTTTTTGGATAGCACACTGAGGATTTCAGTTAGCTCTTCATCAGGAGCGCACTCTTCAGGATTATCATTAAACGGCACTAAGGTTCCATCATAATCTAAAAAGATAATAGGGTCTTTGGAATTTTTGAATTCCTTTATTAAATCTGATTTAATATCATCGTTTAATTTTTTAGTCGCCATGGAAGCTTGTCTTTCTTTTAAGTTTTTCAAATTACCGATAAATAAATCGACCCATTGAAAAATTGTGTATTTCTGTACTGTTTTTTGCATGATTTTCATTCGCCTTTTCTGTTCATCTAAAGGCATTTCCAATGCAGTTTTAATAGATTCTACCATTTCGGCTTCGTCATTAGGATTTACTAAAATTGCGTCAGAGAGCTCTTTTGCAGCGCCCGCCATTTCACTTAATATCAGTACTCCATCCTCATTTTCTCTGGAAGCAATGTATTCTTTACATACCAAATTCATCCCATCCCTTTTTGGTGTTATCATAGCAATTTTACACATTCTGTAAAAAGCAGACAAATCCTCCATAGGGTAGCTTCTATAGTAGAAGTGGATAGGTACATAATCAATAGTGCCATATTTTCCATTAATATGACCTACTAAAAACTCTACCTTCTCTTTTAGGGCTTTATAGCTAGGCACTTTATCTCTGGAAGGTACAACTATTAAAAACAAGGAAACTTTGCCCTGATATTCCGGATACTGACTTAAAAATTTAGAAAAGGCCTGTAATCTGCCGGGAATACCCTTAGAATAGTCCAGCCGATCCATTGATAGGATAAGTTCCTGACCCCCCAACGCCTTTCGGTAAGCTTCTTCATTAATTTTGGCGGGGTTGCTTTTAGCTGAATCGGCATATTTGTCATAGTCAATCCCCATAGGTAAGGAATCCACCTCCACTAATCGATTTTTAACTAAAATCTGATTCCTGTTGTAACTATATCCTGCCAACCGATGGCAGCTACTAAGGAAGTGGCGCATATCATCATAGGTATGGAAACCTATGTAATCTGCTCCAAGCACCCCGTTTAATAGCTTTTTTCTCCATGGTATCATCCTAAAAACCTCATAGGAAGGAAATGGGATATGTTGAAAGAAGCCAATTGTAATATGTGGGAATTTCTTTCTGAGCATTTCAGGTACAAGCATCAACTGGTAATCGTGCACCCATATGGTGTCGTTAGGCTCTATCCATTTTGAAATAGCATCGGCAAATTTTTGGTTCGCTTGTTTGTACGCATCCCACTCTCTTTCTTTAAAGCGCATATGGTGGATAAAGTAATGAAATGCAGGCCACAATGTTTGATTACTGAAGCCTAAGTAGAATTCCTGCACTTCATGTTCACTTAGAAATACAGGACGCATATTTCGAGTCATTAATTCCTTCTCTACCTCAGCTTCTTCCTCTTCAACCAGTGAAATTCCTGGCCAGCCTATCCAGATATTATTACCTTCCTTATAAATTGAGCCTAAACCAGTGGCCAAACCTCCTTCACTTGTTTTATAACGTAATTGATTGTTTTCTTTTTCTATTCTAATAGGAAGTCTATTAGACACTATAATGGTTTTTGACATAATTTTAGAGTTAACAGTTAAATTTAAGGGTATTTGATTTGTTTTCATACCACTTTTTCATTTGTTTTTGAATGTAAATGCATTTTAGGGTAAAAAAGATAGAAGCAAAACCAATTCCGAAATATAATGATCATCAATATTTAGGGATATTATTTTATACAATTGGTAATATAATTTATATCCTTTTTGTATCTTTTGCCTTTAATTTAAAATAATGCTTAAAAAGAGAATTTTCGTTGGCTTGTTTATAAGTCTTGTTCAGATTTTACTTTTCTACCTTGTATACAAAAACATGTGGTTGGCTGAATCCCTTTTTGGCTATACCATGGAAAGAACAGTTTTTGAGAACTTGTTTTTGGACTGGTTTGTGAGTGATTATGTAATGGTATTTGCAGCGTTAATTATACTACAAAATACGCTTATAATAATTACCTGGCGTAAAAACTGGACTCTTATACTTAGAATCATAACGTCAGTTTTACATTCTCTTTTTTGGTTAGATAACATGCAAACCATAAAACAAGAGTCTATAATTTTAGGAGTAACAGGCCTTATTTTAATTTGGATGGGCCCTATTATAGAGTCCATTTTGATTAAATTATTTAATATAGAGCATCCTTACAAAGAAAGAGAGTTTTACGAAGATTTAGATAAAAAGAATTAATGCAATCTTTTTAAGCCCAATCCGTATATAGTATATATTTACGCGCTCAATTTAGTTGGCAAACCTAATTTTGAGCAACTTTTAAAAGCTTATTGCATTGATTTGAAAAAGTTCGGGAAGATTCTCTTATATATTTTTGGCTCTATCATATTATTACTTGTTGTAATAATATTGTCATTGCGTATTCCTGCAGTACAGCAGAAAATTACTGATTATGCTACCTCTTTTGTTAGTGAAAAAACTAATACCAAGGTAGTGATAGAAAAACTCTATATTTCCTTCCTTGGGGAGGCAGTTGTGGAAGGAATTTACGTAGAAGACCAGCAACAAGACACATTACTTTATTCAAAATCCATTTTAGTTGATATTGCATGGCGTCCTGCCATTTCCGGCGATATTATTATAAAGAATTTTGAACTGGAAGGTTTAAAAGCCAATGTACATAATACCAAACAAGACTCTACTTTTAATTATCAGTTTATAATAGATTCCTTTGCTTCAGATTCCACGCAAAATAGCAGTCCTGATCAGTCGGCGGGGAACCCTAAGGATAGTGCAAAGTCCGGGGGGAGTTTTGATATTAAAAAAGTAAGCCTTAAAGATATTGACCTGGCGTATAATGATGCCACAATTGGCTTGAATACAACTCTCACTCTAAAAAATTTACATGCAGACCTTAACAAGCTAGATCTGGATAGCCTAAATTTCACAATAGAAGAATTTCTGTTGTCAGGAGTGGTGATTGAGTATTCGCAAGAAAAACCGTTCCCGGAGTCACCAGAAAGCGAAGAGACTTCCACACTACCATTCATCCACCTGAAGCTGCTTCAGTTGCAGGATATTCAAATAAATTATGCCACCTCATTCAATAACACAGACGTAAAGGGAACTTGGAACAACCTAAAAATTGAAGAAAGTAAATTTGACCTTAATAAAAATATTGTGAATGTTAATAGTTTAGTGTACCAGCAGCCTGCACTTTCTATTCAGTTGGCAGAGCCAACAAATACCGCAGACACCAGTACTACAGTAGATGCCAATGCCGCTTTCCAATGGCCAGACTGGCAAGTCAATATAAATCGGTTTGATTTCAGACTCACAGACTTTGAATTTCATCAAGGAGAAAAGCCAGAGACTCTCTCCAATAAGCAATACCTTAATGCCTCTCATTTGGCTTTCCAAGACTTTAAATTAAACCTTGAGCAATTGAATTACGCTCCTGAAAAATTAAATCTGGAAAAAATAAACTTGTCAGTCCAAGATTCCACACATTTTAAACTGGAAGAATTATCTGCAGCCATTAGTGTGGATATGGAGCGGATTGCTATTAATAACCTGGTGCTGAAAACAGAGCAGTCTTCGCTGGAAACTAACCTTGATTTGAAATATGAAAGCCTGGATTCTATACTGGCCGGGAATTTAAATCGGGCAGCTATCAATTTAAAAATGGGCCTTGGCACCAAAATAAACTTGAAAGATGCTTACTATTTTGCTCCGGAATTGAAATCAGACAGTAATTATAGAATGCTTGCAAGGTACCCCTTAAAAATATATGGTAATCTTAACGGTAGTACTGACAAGATGAACATTGAACAACTAAAACTTTTCTATGGTAATCATTTTAATTTATCGATTGACGGTTATGCAGAGAGGCTATTATCAGGCTCTGATATAAAAGTGGCATTAAGCAGCATCAGACTGAATGCAAAAGCCTCTGATTTTAAAGGATTTTTACCGCCTACCTACCCGGAAAATTATCCACAGAACCTTAAACTAATTGGTAGCGCATCATGGAACGGAGGGGTTGCAAATGCAGACTTAAATGCATTTTTAGATGAGGTTACTAAACTAGCGATCCAGGGAAACTTCAATACAAATACTCCAGAGACTTACGATTTAACATTAAATGCTAAAGATTTGGCATTAGATAAATGGTTGCAGGATACATCCTCCTTTGAAAGAACCGATTTAGTGCTAAAAGTACAAGGGAAAGGCTTGGCACTTCACAATATGGAAACCAAACTGGAGCTAAAACTGCCGAATTTTCATTATCTGGATAATGATTTTAATCCCATTGAATTAAATGCGGAGTTAGTAAATAACCAACTTTCACTGCGTACAGGATACCACAATTCTGTTCTAGATTTTAGCCTGGATGTGAATGGTTATGTGGATAGCGTAAAACAAGAACTTCAACTAAAAACAAAAATTGAGCGTATGAATATGTTGGCTTTTGGCATAGCAGATTCTTTAAGTTTCCTCAAGGCTGATCTGTTGGCCAACATAAAAGTGGATGATATAGGACAATCTGGTAACCTCTTGCTTTCTAATTTTTCTATTGGCACTCAAAATGAAGCCTACCCTTTTGACAGTCTTAAACTAGAAATGTTTAATAGAGAAGATTCTGGGATGGTAAATTTAAACTGGGAGAAAATAGCATTTAAGCTCCAAATTAATAAATCATTGCAAGCTCTAACTGAACTGAATTTTGACCTGCCAAGTATCATGGCTCTTGAGTTTTTTAATGCAGATAGTCTTTCTGATGATCTAAAATTTGATTTCAGTTTAGATGCCGCTTTAAGCAATAACCTCGAAAGGTTTATTCCACTTGATTTATATTTTGACCCTATCAGTATTAATGGGGATTTTGCAGAGAATCAAGATCATGTGGAGGTTCATTTAGATTTACCCTTCCTGCATTTTCGGGATATAGATATAGACAGCCTACAGATAGATATCGTTTCTGATACCAATAACCTGGAGTCAACTATGGCCATTAATAGAATTACCTCTGATTTATTCAACATTTATCCAACCCTCTTTCGGGCTAATGTAAATGAAGAAGAGGCTTTATTTAAACTTTTTATGCAAGATGAAAATGCAGATAGCCTATTTTATATCAATGCCAATGCAAACAATAGTAACAACTCACTTAATTGGAATATAGCCTCTGATAATTTAATACTTAATGGCAATGCCTGGACAATGAATAAACAAAATAAAATCAGCTACAAATCAGGCAGACCTGTAATCAATAACCTTGTTTTTGAAAGGAATCAGCAAACTTTCTCTATCCATACAGAGAATCCAAATGACACTATCACATCCCTGGTATTAGATTTTCAAAACTTTAAAATGGCCAACTTATTTGCTATTATTGATGCCGAGAAAAGTCCCGTTAAAGGTAAGCTAGATGGAGATATTAAATTGCTCAATATAAAAAATCCGCTGGAAATGCAGGCTTCTTTCGCTATTAATGATCTAATTATTATGGAAGAGGAGGCTGGTAATTTAAACATTGAAGTTTCCCCGCAACAAAATGACAGGTATGCATATCAATTAAACTTCAATGGTCCCATGCAGATCGAAAGTAATGGGTGGTTTGATAGTTCAGGAGATTCCTTGCTATACGATTCGAAAACTGATATCAAAAATATATCATTAGCTTTTGTTGCTGCATTTGCTGAAGATTTCATCAATGATGCCTCAGGTTCCCTATCAGGACAATTCAATGTCAATAATACTCAGGGAAATAAGTTAAAGTATGGCGGTAGTTTAAAGTTTTCAGATGCCTCAATTGTACTGTCAGCTTTAAACAATCGGTTAAAACTACCTAACGAGACAGTAACTCTGGAAAATGAAGAGGTTATTTTGAATGATTTTACACTAGTGGATGACCAGGGTCAAAAGATGGTTTTAAACGGATCAATGCTGACCACAAACCTTGCAAATCCAGACATTCAATTTAATTTGAAGGCTAATAACTTTCAGCTGCTCAATTCTCAAAAGGAAGATAATGAAATTTTTTATGGGAAGGTATTTGCCAACCTTGATATCAAATGGGAAGGAAAACTAGATGCTGCTAAAGTGAAAGCCGATGTCCGTATTAATGATAATACAGATTTCACATATATAATACCTGAATCTGAAGCTGATATAGTAGAATCTGAAGGAATTGTAGAATTCAAAAGTCCATACGAACCGTCAGACACAGCAATTTATGACAGCATTAGCACCACAGCCAGCCTTGGTACCACCGGAATAGAGTTAAGTGCAAGTATTAAAACGGACAAAAATGCAGCTTTTAAAATAGTTGTTGATGAACGTAGAGGAGATTACTTAACAGTAAAGGGAGAAGCCGACCTAAATTTCCAGCTCCGGAAAAATGGCACTACTAATTTAACAGGAAACTACGAGGTTAATAGTGGTTACTACCAGTTAAGCCTTTATGATTTAGTTAAGCGTAAATTTGAAATTAAACAAGGGAGTAGAATAAGCTGGTCGGGTGATCCTACAGGTGCTGATTTGAACATTACTGCTTTATATAATGTAGAGACAGCAGTAAGCAGTTTAATGGAAGATCAAATTTCAGGATCATCCCAAACTGTACGGAATCAATACAGGCAAAGCCTACCCTTTATAGTGGGGCTTTTTATAAATGGATCTATCAGTAAACCTGAGATTTCATTTGGTTTAGATATGCCAGAAGCCTCAAGAGGTGCATTTGGTGGAAAAGTGTATCAGCAAGTTCAGGCAATCAATAGCAACGAGTCGCGCTTGAATAAACAAGTTTTTTCACTTTTGGTGTTAAATCAATTTTTTCCTGCAGGAAGCGATACCGGAGGGCCTACATCAGAATCTGTAGCCAGAAACAGTGCAAGTCAGATTCTCTCTAATCAACTTAATAAATTAAGCGGAAAGTATGTTAAAGGAGTTGATTTAAACCTTGGCTTAAATAGCTATGAGGACTATGAAAGTGGCACTCCGCAAAATAGAACGGAATTAGATGTTAGTTTGAGTAAATCTTTGTTTGATAATAGAGTCAGGGTAAAGGTAGGTAGTCAGGTGGACCTGGAAGGTGAGCAAAGACAGACACAGGGAGCCTCCGAAGTGCTTGGAAATGTATTAGTTGAATATCTACTGACGGAAGATGGAAGGTTTATGCTTACAGCCTTCCGTAAAAATGAATGGGAAGGCTTTTTGGATGGACAAGTTATTGTTACTGGTGGTTCTGTAAAGTTTACCAAAGAATTTGATAAACTAAGGGAGCTATGGAGAAACGAAGAGGAGGAAAGTGAGGCACAAACTGAGGATGAAAAAGTAGAAGGTGGTAATAATGAATAAATATATAATAAAACATTTTCTTCTTTTTGTGTGCTTTTGCAGTATTATGAGTAGTTGTAGTACACTTAAGCATTTACCAGAGGGGGAAAAACTGTATGTTGGTTCTGACATTTCATTTGAAGGTAAAACTCCGGGAAGCTATAAAAAAGAAATTCTCGGTAAAATTGAAGACCTCACTATTCCGGAACCTAATAAAAAAATTCTTGGGATTCGGTTAGGCTTATGGGCCTATCAAAAAGTGGAAAGAGGAGAAGCTGGATTTTACGCAAAATGGATTAATAAAAGATTAGGTGAGGAGCCGTCACTCATGAGTGATGTAAATACTGAAACAGTTGAAAAGCTCATGTATAACCGATTAGAAAACCTGGGTTATTTTAATAGTATCATTAACTCTGACACCGTTCATAGCAAAAAAACGGGTGAAGCATCATATGAAGTTGAGCCAGGAAACAGAATATATATTGCAGATTACAAATTTAAAATTACCGGAGATTCAGCTATTGATACTTTAGTGAAAGTGCATATTGCAAATGAAACAGAAATAAAAAAAGGGACCACTTACACCCTGGATAAACTGACTGAGGAAAGAGCTGCATTATCTGAACTACTGAGGGTACACGGATATTATTACTTTAATGAAAAGTTTTTTCATTTTACCGCAGATACACTTGGAACGGAAGAAGTAAATCAAGGTACTCTCCTGTTAACAGTTAAAAAAAGTACTCCTGAGGAGGCTTTGCTTCGCTACAAAATTAATGATATAAAGGTATATCCTAATTATACTATCAAATCTGATAGCGCCCTCGAATCTCGGGATAGTACTGTTTATGAGGACGTTGAATTTATACAAGATGAAGAGTTTTTTCTTCCTTACAGAATGTATCCTTACCTCTTAATTAAAGAAGGTGACTTTTATAATAATACCAGTGAAGAGAATACCAACAGAAGGTTAAATTCACTACAAACCTACCGATTTGTTAATATTAGATATGAGGATGATTCTGTAACCAGGAACGGATATGGCCAACTGAATACCACCATTTTCCTATCACCCATGAACAAAAGAGCTGTGAGAGCAGATTTGCAGGCAGTTTCCAAATCTAATAATTTTGTAGGACCTACTTTAAACCTGGAATATACCAATCGTAATCTTTTTCAAGGCGGGGAGGCTTTTACTCTAAGAGGTAAAATAGGGTATGAGGCTCAGCTGGCCCGCGGCGAATTGTCAGGCTTAAGTAGTTTCGAAACTGGTCTGGAGGGAGAGTTAATGGTTCCCCGGTTGATTGCGCCCTTTCATCTGGAGACGAAATTCAAATACTCCATTCCCAGAACTAAAATAAAGCTTTCATATGATCTATTACAGAGGGTCAAATTATTCACGCTACATTCATTTCTGGCACAGTTTGGGTATGAGTGGACCGCTAATGCTTTTGTCTCTCATACAATCAACCCTATATCGATTAACTGGATTGACTTGTCAAACTCTACCGCTCAGTTTAATAAGGTTTTAGACGATAATCCAATCTTGAGGCTCAGCTTTGAACAACAGTTTATAGCGGGATTGAATTACAGCTTTCAATACAGTAAGCTTAATAGGCCAGAGCAAAAAAGTAGATTTTATGTATTATTTAATGCAGATTTTGCTGGCAACACTATTTCATTGGCGCAAAACATTGCAGGTAGAACAGGAGAAGAACAAAGGTTATTTGGTCAGCGATATGCACAGTTTTCGAAGTTTGATGTAGATGTAAGGCATTACCTCAACACTAGCGAACAAGGGCGTCTAGTAACTCGACTATTTGCAGGTTTTGGCTTTCCCTATGGAAATTCAAATACGCTTCCATATGCTAAGCAGTATTTTTCCGGGGGGCCAAACAGCTTAAGGGCATTCAGAATTAGGTCTGTAGGTCCTGGGCCCTATCTACCTGATGAACCACAAAGTGCAGCAGCTTTTTTTGATCAGGCCGGAGATATTAAGTTGGAAGGAAATATAGAGTACAGATTTCCAATTGTTTCTGTTCTAAAAGGAGCTGTTTTTACGGACGCGGGTAACGTTTGGATGAAAAATGAAGATAATAGAGGTGGGAAATTTGGACCTAAGTGGTATGAGCAAATTGCAGTTGGAGCCGGGATAGGATTACGAGTTGATATCGATTTTTTTGTGATTCGCTTGGATGTAGCTACTCCGTTGAGATTGCCTAGTTCGAGTGGAGATTTTATTTGGAGAAAAAACTTCAATTTTGACTCCAAAAACTGGCGGCAGGATAATATTATATGGAATTTTGGTATCGGGTATCCTTTTTAAAATCGCTTTTTTTAATGCAAGGAAAATGTATCCTGAACTTTTTACCCTATAGGTTTAGATTGAATAGCCAGTCGAATGCCCATCTAATCAGCCTATTATCTTATCACCCGAAGCTGTAGAGAAAGCGGATAGTTTTGATTTTATCAAAGAAGCCATAGCGAAGGGTAAAAAAGAAAGCCGCTGCATTAAAAAAAATACAACGGCTAATTCCCCTTTATGAGCTGTAGGAGAAGGATTCGAACCTCCACGAAGCAGTTAGGCCTGATAATCACGATAATCTGCAAATTGCACTGCAATTTATCGTGAGCTTACCAGGCTTTGTGCTGAACTCTTCACCCCCGAGATAGGAGGGCATGTCTGCCAATTTCATCACCCTACAATTTTACCCACCTTCGCTAAAGCGAAGGTGGATAGTTTCAATTGCGCCACCCCAACTTTACATTGGTGGCTTGTTCAATTATTTAAAGATTTACTCTTTTAGTAAATTCTTGCTGTAAGAGAAGGATTCGAACCTCCACGAAGCAGTTAGGCCAAGTATTCAAAATAAACTGCGAAAGCAAATTATCATGAATATCTTAAGCTTTGTGCTGAACTCTTCACCCCCGAGATAGGAGGGCATGTCTGCCAATTTCATCACCTTACAATTTTACCAACTGAAGCTTTAACCAAGTTTGGAATTTAAATCAAGAAAGCACTTTTTGCTATTCTGATATTGTAAAGGTAGTAAAAATATCAATATGTTAAATAATATTTAATAAAATGATTGAAAGTATATAGATATGATAATTACAAACGAATTCGGTTAGATAAAATGTAAAATCCAATAATATATTTGGCTTAATATTATCAAATCAATAAATAGAATATCGGAGTGTAAGGAAGGTTCAGGAATATATCATTGGAGATAGCGTAATGAGTTAAAGTGATTTGGAACACTATTAATTTTTACCTTCATTTAAAAGCAGTTTCAGTTTAAATGCATTCTAACTCTGACTAAGTCACCCAGAATTAGAAAGCATTTAAAAAAAGGTGGGACACATTATTTCTTTTTTAAGATTTTACGATTAAGTATTAATTAAGAAAAATGCGGTCCATTTCTCTGAGAGACTTTGCGCTTAAGGAGCTGAATGCTTCAGAGCGGAGAGAGACTCAATCTATTCTTCATACGCCCAATCGATACCAGTTTTCATATCCTTTATAAGAAGCTTATTGCTTTTTAGGATTGCTCGAATTTCATCCACCTGCTGATAGTTTTTCTCTGCCTTAGCTTTTCTATACACTTCTAATAAAGCATCTATAATCGGGTGCACTTCAGCAGGACTCTCCTCTTTTAAGCCTAAAATGTTTATCATGAAGGATAAGTAGGTTTCGTGTAATCGATTAAAACACTCTTCACCTATTTCACCAAATTTCAATTGACCAGCCTGGAGAGAGTTGATCTTTTTTAATAAATCGAATAACTGAGCAACGGTTTTAGCAGTATTAAAATCGTCATTCATCGATCGGTAGCAATCATCACAAATCTGGTTGATTTGGGCAATGGTCTGCTCATTTTTTACTCCATCATCAGCACTAAACTTCAATTTATGAAGTACTTTCAATCCATTAGCCAATCTACGATAGCCTTTTTGCGCAGCTCTTAAAGCTTCATTGCTAAAATCTAAAGTGCTTGAATAATGGGTTTGCAGCATAAAAAAACGAACAGACATAGGTGAGTATCCCTGTTCCAACATTTTATGGTCGCCAGAAACTAATTCTGTTGGTAGAAAAGAGTTGCCTAATGATTTACTCATTTTCTGTCCGTTTACTGTCAACATATTGGTATGAATCCAGTAGTTAACAGGTTTTTTGCCGGTGGCTCCAACCGCTTGTGCAATTTCACATTCGTGGTGGGGAAATTTCAAGTCCATACCACCACCGTGGATATCAAAAGTTTCTCCTAAATATTTGGTGCTCATTACCGTACACTCTAAATGCCATCCCGGGAATCCATCTCCCCATGGAGAAGGCCAGCGCATAATGTGTTCATCGGAAGCTTTCTTCCATAGAGCGAAATCCAAAGGGCTTTCTTTATCGTTTTGGCCATCGAGCGTACGCGTATTGCTTTGTAAGTCTTCAATTTTCCTTCCGCTCAAAATTCCATATTCATGAGCTTCATTGTATTTTTCTACATTGAAGTATACTGAGCCATTCTTTTCATAAGCCCAGCCATTCTCTAATAGCTTCTTAGTTATTTCTATCTGTTCAACAATATGGCCTGTAGCTGAAGGCTCAATATCAGGAGCCAGGTTGTTAAACATGTCCATCACCTGGTGGAATCCATTCGCATATCGCTGCACAATTTCCATTGGTTCAAGATTTTCCAGCTTAGCTTTCTTTCCGATTTTATCTTCACCTTCATCGGCATCATTCACTAGATGGCCTACATCGGTAATATTTCTCACATAGCGCACCTTATATCCCAGATGGCGCAGATAACGATTGATGACATCGAAACTCATAAAAGTTCTCACATTACCCATATGCACATCACTATAAACAGTAGGCCCACATACATAAAGCCCTACAAAAGGAGGGTTAATGGGTATAAAGAGTTCTTTCTTTTTTGTGAGTGAATTATGGATTTTCAATTCGTTTATCATTCTGCAAAATTATAAATTTGATTTTCTTTTTAGGAATATTTTTTAGTTTCTTTAGAATACACCTCTATTAGAATCAAATAATTCTTAAAAACAGAATTGAAATCAACCAGGAAGCGAATGTAATTTGCGGCAAAGGAATGAAATGGGAGTCATTTAGTTAAAAAGCTCATGGTTTTATTTAAAGGTGAGTTGTTTGGTCATTGAACCATAACTATTTCTTTCGGAAGAGTGTCTGGATAAAGGTATGGAATATTGCCTTTAAAAGCATGAATAAATACATGCTATTTGTTTTGCTCAGAATTTTCTTCTAAATTTGCAACAAAGTTAATTTATAACGTCAACGAGGGGACTTTTAGTCCCCTCTTTTTTATCGTAGAATAATGGATTTGGAAGAGAAATTAAATGCGTATTTGCAGGAAATTATTACTGATCCGAACTACTTTGTTGTTGATATTGTGGTGTCTGGAAGCGGTAAAAGAAAGATCATGGTCTTATTAGA
The DNA here is from genome assembly GCA_963803685.1 of uncultured Cytophagales bacterium. GTDB lineage: Bacteria > Bacteroidota > Bacteroidia > Cytophagales > Cyclobacteriaceae > Marivirga. The sequence goes on along the minus strand of CAWDNW010000001.1, from coordinate 1,400,812 downwards.
TGGTGATAATGGTGTTGATATTGATTTCTGCGCAAGTGTTAGCAGACAGCTGAGTGCGCGATTGGAAGAGGATGAAGTGATGGGTGAAGAACCATATATTTTAGAGGTTTCTTCTCCAGGAGTTGATTATCCGCTTAAAAATGAGCGCCAGTATAAGAAGAATATTGGTAGAGAATTAAAAATAGAAACAACTGATGACACTTTTATTACAGGATTGTTGTTAGGCGTGGAGTCTGATTTTATTTTAGTAAACCAACAGATTAAAGAAAAAGGTAAAAAGAAAATCAAGGAGGAGGAAGTAACCGTTCCTTTTCAGTCAATTAAAAAAACTAAAGTCTTGGTTTCATTTAAGTAACATGGACACATTAAATTTAATAGAATCGTTTGCCGATTTTGCAAGGCAGAAAAACATTGATCGTCCTACCATGATTAGAATCCTGGAAGACGTGTTCAGAACTATGATCCGTAAGAAATACGAAACGGATGATAATTTTGATATTATTATTAATGCTGATAAAGGAGATTTAGAAATCTGGCGTTTCCGTGAAATAGTTGACGACAATTCTGAGGATATCTGGGAGCATGATAAAATCAGTTTATCTGAAGCTAAGAAGATTGAGCCCGATTTCGAGATTGGTGAAGAAGTAGCCGAAGAAGTTAAATTGCTGGATTTTGGCAGAAGAGCTGTTACTACTGCTCGTCAAACCCTCATTCAGAAAGTTAAGGATCTGGAGAAAGACATTCTTTTTGCCAAATACAAAGAATTAGTAGGTGAAATCATTGCTGGGGAAGTTTATCAAATTTTAAGTAGAGAGACTTTGTTAACTGATGGTGATGGTAACGAATTGGTGCTTTTAAAATCTGAACAGATACCAAAAGACAGGTTCAGAAAAGGAGATAGTGTTAGAGCAATAGTTCACAGAGTTGAAATGAGCAACGGTAATCCGAAAATCATTTTGTCCAGAACTTCTCCAGTATTTTTGGAAAGGTTGTTTGAGCAAGAAGTGCCGGAGGTATATGATGAATTAATTACCATTAAAAAAATTGTAAGAGAGCCAGGCGAGAGAGCAAAAGTGGCTGTTGAATCTTACGATGACAGAATTGATCCTGTAGGTGCCTGTGTAGGGATGAAAGGATCAAGAATTCACTCTATAGTGCGTGAATTACAAAATGAAAATATTGATGTTATAAATTACACAGAAAATATGGAGCTTTATATTCAAAGAGCTCTGAGCCCGGCAAAAATCGGATCCATTAAAATGGAAGAAGATAAAAAGCGGGTATCTGTATTTTTAAAACCCGATCAGGTATCTTTGGCAATTGGTAAAGGTGGTCAGAATATAAAATTAGCCAGCAAATTGGTAGGACTGGAAATTGATGTGTTCAGAGAACTTTCTGCAGCTGAAGAAGAAGATGTACTAATTGATGAATTCAGTGATGTACTGGAAGATTGGGTAATTGAAGAATTGAAAAAAATCGGTTTAGATACCGCTAAAAGAGTTTTAGAAGTAGGCAGAGAAGCGCTTATCAAGAGGACTGATTTAGAAGAAGAAACAATTGACGAAATCTTTAAGATTTTTAGTCAGGAATTCGAATAACAGATTTGTTACCCGGGTTAATAATAATAAGAATACAAAGCATTTATGTCAGAAGAAAAAATGATGCGTCTCAACCTTGCTGCAAGGAAACTGAATGTAGGATTATCTACAATCACAGAATTCTTGAGCAAAAAAGGATTTGAGGTAGACAGTAAACCTAATTCCAAAATCTCTGAAGAGCAGTTTGTTATGCTTGCCAAGGAGTTTGCTTCTTCCGCAATGGAAAAAGAAGAAGCTTCCGGCCTTACAATAGGCAAAAAGCATAATAATAATGTAACAATCGATTCAGATGGAGATGCTGTAGAGAAAGAAGAGGAAGAAGATAGCATTCTGATTAAAAATACCGGATCAAGATCTAATAAAGCTACGGGTGAGGAGCCAAAACCTACACCTAAAAAAGAGGAAGAGGCTCCTAAGGCAGAAGAAAAGCCCGAGGAGAAGAAAGATGATTCATCTTACAAATCCGAGTCTCCAAAGCTGCAGGGAATAAAGGTATTGGGTAAAATTGACCTTAATCCTAAAAAAGCAGCAGAACCTACCATGCAAGAGGAGAAACCAAAATCTGAAGAGCCTAAAAAGGAAGAAACTCCAAAAGAGGAGGCTCCTAAGAAAGAAGATAAAGCACCTGAAGTTACAGCTAAAAAAGAGGAAGAAACTCCAAAAGTTGAGGAAACTGAAGCTGTAAAAGCTAAAGAAGAATCCAAGCCTTCAGAGAAAGAACCAGAAACTAAGGAAACTCCTAAAGTAGAGAAGGCGGCCAAAGTCGAAGAGAATAAAGAGGAAAAGGCTCCTGAAAAAGAAGAGGCGAAAACGGAAGAAAAGCCTGAAGAATCAACAATTGCAGCACGAGCGGATTCCTTGAAAGGATTGACAGTGCTAGGTAAAATAGAGTTACCAAAAGAGAAAGACAGAAGAGGTAAAAAAGGTGTTAAACCTGTGGCATCTTCTGATGATAAAAAAGAAGCCAGAAGAGGGAAAAGACCTAGAAAAAGAATTGCAAATGCACCAGGAACGCCGGGTGCAGGTGGTCCTGGAAAGCCAGGAGAGAACCGTGCCGGAGCAGGTGGCGGTCGTCCAGATCAAAGAGGTGGCAGACCTGATCAAAGAGGTGGTGCAGCAGGTGGTAGAAAAGGCCGTGTAGAAAAAGTTGAACCTACTGAGAAGGAGATTCAAGAGCAAATTAAGCAGACTATGGCTCGCCTGAGTGGTAAAGGAAATACCGGAGGCGCAGGTGGTAATAGATCTAAATATAGAAAAGAAAAAAGACAAACTCAGGCAGATAGAAGAGAGGGCGATTTACAGGCGCAGGAAGAAGAATCTAAAATCCTGAAAACAACTGAATTCATCTCGGCTAACGACTTAGCTTCAATGATGGACGTAAGTGTAAATGAAGTAATTGCCAAATGTATGGCATTAGGTATTTTTGCTTCTATTAACCAAAGACTGGATGCAGAAACTATCACCATTATAGCTGATGAATTTGGCTTTGATGTGAAGTTTACTGATTCTGATGACGAAACTGAAGTAGTTGAAACCGTTGATAATCCTGAAGATCTATCGGAAAGAGCTCCAATTGTAACGATTATGGGTCACGTAGATCATGGTAAAACATCCTTATTGGATTACATCCGTGAAGCAAAGGTTACTGAAGGTGAAGCCGGTGGTATTACTCAGCATATTGGAGCCTACTCTGTAGAGACCGACTCTGGAAAGCGAGTGGCGTTCTTAGATACACCAGGTCACGAGGCTTTTACAGCTATGAGAGCGAGGGGTGCTAAAATTACTGATGTTGTTGTAATTGTGGTGGCTGCTGATGATGCGGTAATGCCTCAAACGAAAGAGGCAATTAATCATGCTCAAGTGGCAGGTGTGCCAATGGTTATTGCAATTAATAAAGTGGATAGACCAAACGCTAATCCGGATAAGATTAAAGAGGAATTAGCAAATATTAATATTTTAGTAGAAGACTGGGGTGGTAAATACCAGTGCCAGGAAATTTCTGCCAAAACAGGACAAGGGGTTGATGACCTCCTGGAAAAAGTATTGTTAGAAGCAGAGGTTTTAGAGCTTACTGCAAATGCTAACAGAAATGCTACAGGTACAGTAGTTGAAGCTGAGTTAGATAAAGGTAGAGGTTATGTTACCACTATTATGGTACAAAGCGGAACGCTGAAAGTTGGTGATGTGATGTTGGCCGGATCTCATTATGGTAAAGTAAAAGCCATGTTTGATCATAGAGGTAATAAACTAAAAGAAGCAGGCCCTTCTACCCCGGTATTGATGCTGGGACTAGATGGCGCTCCTCAAGCAGGCGATCGTTTCAACGTAATGGAAAATGACCGTGAGGCCAGGGAAATTGCCAACAAACGAGAGCAGATTCAGCGAGAGCAGAGCATGCGCACCAAGAAGCATATTACTTTGGATGAGATTGGACGAAGATTGGCCATTGGTTCATTTAAGGAGTTGAATGTGATTATTAAAGGTGATGTGGATGGATCTATTGAAGCATTGGCAGATTCTTTATTGAAACTTTCTAATGAGGAGGTTCAGGTAAATATCATTCACAAAGCGGTGGGTCAGATTTCAGAATCGGATGTATTGTTAGCTTCGGCTTCCGATGCAATTGTGATTGGTTTCCAGGTGAGACCAAGCCCTAATGCAAGAAGAATTGCGGAGAATGAAGAAATTGAGATCAGACTATATTCTATCATTTACGATGCGATAAACGAGATCAAAGATGCAATGGAAGGTATGTTGGCTCCAACTACTGAGGAAATCATCACTGGTAATATTGAAGTAAGAGATGTCTTTAAAATTACCAAAGTGGGTACAGTTGCAGGTTGTATGGTAACTGATGGATTTGTGAAGCGTAATAATCAGATTAGGTTAATCCGTGATGGTATAGTGAAATACACAGGTGACATTGACCAATTGAAACGATTTAAAGACGATGTAGCCGAAGTGAAAAAAGGATACGAATGTGGTATCAGCATAAAAGGCTATAATGATATAGAAATCGGTGATGTGATCGAAGGATTTGAAGAAAAAGAAGTAAAAAGAAAGCTTAAGTAAGCAGACTTTCAAATTTTGTGAAACCCCTGTTCGTTTTAAATCGTTCAGGGGTTTTTTGATTTAGTAGAATTGAAATAACTATGGAACCATATAAAAAAAAGAAATTATCATCACCTGAAGAATTTGCTGCAGCCTTCGTAAGCGCATGGAATAACAGAGACGCGTATGAAATAATAGAGCTTTTTGACGAAAGTACTGAGCTCGAAAATGTAGAAGGTCTATGGCAACATAAGAATAAAGAATTCTACAGCATATATGAAAATGGGCTAAGATTTAACTTTAAAGAAATTAAACTGTTATTGATAGCTGCAAGAACAAAGTTTGTCACCAGCAATATTACAGAAGTAAAAGCCACTATTCAAACACAGGTGCTAGCTTCTGCTAAATCAAATAATTCCCCTCAAAAAATGGTGTTTAGTTTTGTGTTGCAACTTACGGATGATGACTGGCTGTGCATCGCATTAACTGTTAAATAAAAACTAAAAAACTGAGGATGAGTTAATAGCCAAGTAATTATTATAACAATGGCACCACACGATAATGTACGAAACCCGGAAGACCTACCTCAACATTTTATGAAGGCATGGAATGATAGAGATGCCAAAAAATTGGCCGACCTGTTTGCTGAGGATGCGGAGTTTGTAAATGTTGTGGGTTTATGGTGGCACAATAAACAGGATATATTTAAGGCTCATGACTACGGTTTGAAGAAACTATTTAGCAATTCGGAGCTGTCAATTAGAAAAATTAAAACCAGATATCTTTCTAAAGAAATAGCTGTTGTTAATGCCAGGCTACATTTAAAAGGGCAAACCCAGATAGAAGACGAAAAATCTAAGGCTCGGAATACTATTTTTACTTTTGTGGTTCAGAAAAAGGGTAAGTATTGGTTGTGTGTTTCTGCACATAATACAGATGTGGTTCTTGGCAAGGAAACCAACATAGTGAAAAGTGATAATTCGATTGAAGCGGTGGACTATAGGGAATAATTTATTATAGTCTTCCTGGTATTTTTCACGTTCCTCCCACCCTGATGCAATTCTCTTTTGACGAAACAATAAGTGCTACAGAGAGAAAAATACCCTATATCCAGTGAGGTGCTTAAATTGGATTTACTCTATTGAATGTTACTTATCGGTTGCCAAATTATGCAAATCTTAATATCTGATAATGTTGACCGTTTATAGCTCGTTTAATTTAAAGATATCTTAACTTTAATTTAAACAAGGTTAAGTTCACCTTACTCATATTTGCTATTCCAATTTCAAAAAGATATTAGCATCATGATTAAAAAAGCAACTAGCATTATTATACTTTTCCTGGTTAGTATAGTGGCCTTAAAATCACAACCCTATAAAGTTCACTCACATAACGATTACAGACAAAGCGTTCCCTTTTGGAAAGCTTATTCAGTAGGGGTAGCTTCTATTGAAGTGGATGTGTTCCTTGAAAAAGGTGCCTTATTGGTCGCCCATGATAAAGAAGAATTACCCACAGCCAGAACTTTGGAAGAATTATATCTAACCCCTTTAGCCAAAGCCATCGAGTTAGGCTTGGTGCCTGAGAGTTTACAGCTGCTAATAGATGTGAAATCTGAAGCCTATGGAACGCTTGATGCAATTGTGAAATCGTTGGAGAAGCACTTTTCTACTATCATTAACAGCCCCATTCAAATAGTGATATCAGGTAACAGGCCTCAAAAGTCTGATTTTGTCAATTATCCTCATTTTATTTATTTTGATTACCAGAGTCTTAAGCCAATTGCCAATCTTGAAATCCTTGATAAAATTGCCCTCGTGAGTATGAATTTTAGAAATTATACTCAGTGGAATGGATTGGGAAGACTCACGCGTGAAGATTTATTAAAAGTAAGGAAAGTAGTGGATAGTGCACACGCATTGGGCAAACCATTTCGTTTTTGGGCCAGTCCTGATTCGAAGACTGCCTGGAAGGCCATGACAACCATTGGAGTGGATTTTATTAATACAGACAAACCTTTTGAATGCAATGAGTATCTAACTTCATTAGAGTCAAGAATATATAGAAATGAGGAAACCGTTGCAGTTTACAAACCGCTTTTTAAAATTGACGGATCAACCAAAGCTCCACAAAATATTATTCTATTAATTGGAGACGGAAATGGTCTGGCACAGATTAGTGCAACCGCCATTGCCAATGGTGGCGAGCTTTCATTAACTCAGCTCAAAAATATTGGCTTTCTCATAACAAATTCCAGCGATGATTTAACTACTGACTCTGCAGCAGGAGCCACCGCAATGGCAACTGGTAAAAAAGTACCAAACAGAGCTATTGGAGTGGATCATTTGGGTAATGCCATTCCAAACATTACCGAAATTCTAAATGAAAAAGGGTATAACATAGGTTTAATTACTTCGGATGAAATTACTGGTGCTACTCCTGCTTCTTTTTATGCACATCAGATGGACAGATCCATGACAGAGGAAATACTAATTGATTTCAAAAATAGTGCAGTTGATGTTTTTGTAGCTGCCTCGGGTCCACAGGTGGAAAATCGGAATCAATTTGCAGGCTTTGATATAGTAAGTTCATTGGAAGATTTGCCAAAGCAAAATAGAGAAAACAGTGGATTTCTTTTTTCATATAATAATTCTCCTGCACCTCTCTCCACTGCTTTTTTGAATGTAGTTGAAAATCTTCAAAGTAGAAAAAAGCCATTTTTTCTCATGGTAGAAGGGGCTAAAATAGATTCTCATGGGCATGGAAATAACATATCGGGTATTATTAAAGAGGGACTGGCTTTCGATAAAGTGGTTTCTGAGGCTATCAAGTTTGCAGATATCAATCAGAATACTTTGGTTTTAATAACTGCAGATCATGAAACCGGTGGCCTTAGTTTACCTCAAGGGAATTTAGCTGAAAAAAAAGTTGAGGCTGACTTTACAACAAATGATCATACGGCCATTATGATACCAATTTTTGCATACGGACCAGGTGCTCAAAATTTTCAGGGAGTTTACAATAACAATGAGCTGTTTCATAAAATTATGAATGCGATTCATTAGAATTATTAAAATGGAACTTGTAAATCCGAAGGACGAAAGATCTTTTCTAAAAAGCGTAAATAATGTGTTTCCCGGCTATTAAAAGGTATTAGCTTCATCCCATGTTAACTCAGATAGCAATAAATAGCTTCAGATAAATATTGCGGTAATAATTAAGTAAAGTAAACTTTAAAATGCAGCTTTTTTTTTAATAAAAGCATAAAGTATAGTGACAGTCACAGGTGTTTCAAAGGAATATCTTTGCATAAAAAAGAGCCTGCGGCAACAGGCTCTGACATAAAGCATTGAAAATTTACCAATAATCAAACACTTTACTACTATTATTATGTATTTTAAAACAAAACTAGCAAAAATCACATTTGCAATTGCAATGCTGATTTCTTGGTCAGGGATCAGTAAAAGTCCTGATCATTTAATTACTAAGGATCATTCTATAAAAGAAAGCCTTAGTTCAAGTAACGAAACAAATTTTACAAAGTTTGAAGCACAAACTGTAAGAGGTCGGGTCACCGATGAAGAAGGAGAACCGCTTCCCGGTGCCTCTGTGCTTGAAAAAGGGACAACCAATGGTGCATCTACAGATCTTGATGGTAATTTCTCGGTAGAGGTTTCAGAAGAAGCAATCTTAGTAATCTCCTTTATTGGTTATACACCACAAGAAGTTTCTGTGAATGGTCGTTCACAAATTGATGTTCAGCTAAACCCTGACGCTGGTCTTCTGGAAAGTGTAGTGGTTGTGGGTTACGGAGTTCAGAAACGATCAGATGTGACAGGTTCTATTGCATCTGTAAAAAGCGAAAATTTTAATCAGGGGGTTGTTGCCAATCCTGGGCAATTATTACAGGGAAAAGTTACTGGTGTAAATGTAACTTCTGTTAGTGGAGAGCCTGGAGCAGAGCAGAACATTATCATTCGTGGTATGGGAAGTTTGAGAGCCGGAACAACTCCACTATACGTTATCGATGGATTTGTAATAGATAATACTTCAACCGGAGTGCCTTCAAATCCTTTGAATTTCATTAACCCTCAGGACATTGAATCAATCGATGTTTTAAAAGACGCCTCTGCTGCAGCCATTTACGGAGCAAGAGCTGCTAATGGGGTAATTGTAATCACCACGAAGAAAGGCAAGGATGGTAAAAATGAGATTAATCTATCTATGTCCACTGCTATGTCCACCCTATCTAATAAAATGGATGTATTTGGAGCGAATGAATTTAGAAATGAGGTACAAGCTGCAGGTGGTACTTTGCTAGACGGAGGGGCTGATACGGATTGGCAGGAGGAATTAACCAGGACTGCTGTTTCCAGAAATGTCAACTTATCAATGGGCGGTGCTTCCAGTGATAAATTTTCTTACTATGTATCTGCTGGAGTGGATGATCAGGAAGGTATATTTAATAACAGTGCTTTAACAAGATATTCGGGAAGGGTAAACTTGACTCAGAAAGCATTAGATGGTCGCTTAAATGTAGATTTTAACATGACTGGTGCGAGAGTTGTAAATGACCGACCAGATATTGGAGCAATGACTGTGGATATGCTACAGTTAAACCCAACAATTCCAGTTTTCACAGATGGCAGTCCAACACTTTTTGATGACAGGTTAAATCCTATCGTTCGAAATCAAATCTATACTGATCTTTCTAGCAGCAACCGGATATTGGCAAATATTGCGCCTTCCATTGAATTATTCAGAGGGTTTACTTACAAGTTAAATATGGGTGTGGATTATTCTGCTACAGAAAGAGATGTTCAAACCAGTCCCTATCCTTTATTGGAAAGTTTAGTGGAAGGTACATTAAGCACTGCCTTTACAAACAACAGAAACTCACTGGTAGAAAACACTCTGACTTATACCTTCAAAAGAGACATTCACAATTTAACCTTTTTGGCTGGTCACTCTTATCAGGAAATAAATGTACAGCAGAAACAATTTAACCTTAGAGGATTTGCAGATAACAATATAAATCCAAGGTTTCAAGACCAGATTAGCAGCCAGGAAAATCCAACTACATTTAATTCATTTGCTTTCAAAAACGAATTGCAATCATTTTTTGGCAGGTTAAATTATGGCTATAATGATAAATACTTGATCACAGCTACAATGCGTGCTGATGGATCATCCAAATTTGGCTCCAATAATAAGTATGGATATTTCCCCTCTGTCGCTTTAGGGTGGAATTTAAGTAACGAAGAATTTCTTTACAATAGCAGCTTTATCAGTAATTTGAAACTGAGAGCCAGCTGGGGTCAAACTGGTAATCAGGAAGGAATTGATAATAAAGTAAGTTTGGCAAGTTATGTAGATAGTAAGGGTGATAATGATACTTATCCACTTAATCCTGACGCTGCAACATTAGATGATTATCCTTTTGGGACTGTTCCTGTTCGTACAGCCAATCCAAATTTAAAATGGGAGGTTTCTACTCAAACTAATATTGGTGTTGATTTCGGAGTACTTAATAATCGTTTAACAGGTACTTTAGACTATTTTAATAAAGTAACTACTGATGTGGTTTTATATGCCAACAGAATTGACCCCATTCAACCAACAGTTAATTTCTGGACTAATATTGAGGATATGGAAATCAGAAATTCTGGAGTTGAGTTTGCACTTGATTACAGAAACAGAATTGGTAGTTTTCTTAACATTAATGTTGGGGGGAATATTAGCTACATCAAGAATAGGGTTAAAAATTCGCCATACAAGGTTTTAACTACCGGTGCTGCGCAAGGTGCCGGACAAACCGGAGCTACGATTAATGGCTACCTTAACAATGAACAGGTAGGAACTTTCTATATGAAGGAATTTTTAGGAATTGGTGAAGATGGTCTGAACCAGTACAGGGATGTAAATAATGACGGAGAAATTTTAGATAATGACCGAGTAGCGGTGGGAAGCGCGCTACCAAATTTACTTTACGCATTCTATCTAAAGATGGATTACAAGAGCTTTGATCTCGGACTAAATTTCAATGGGGTATCAGGTAACAAAATTTACAATCATACTGCCATGTCTTTATTTTCTGTAGGGCAATTGAGCAGAAACCTAAACACTACTGATTTTGCTACAGAGTTTAGTAATGAAGACAACAGCAATTCAAATGAAGTTTCTACCAGATATTTGGAAGATGGTAGCTTCCTGAGATTGAACAATGCTACAATAGGCTATAGCCTTAATCCAGAAAGTATCGGAATAGGTGAACTGGTGTCAAAATTCCGTCTTACTGTTACAGGCCAAAATCTATTTGTAGTAACTGATTATTCAGGATTTGATCCTGAAATTAATACAGGAAGCTCAATAGGTGGAATTCAAACATTCGGTATCGATCGCTTTACTTATCCATCGCCCAGAACTTTCCTAATTGGATTAAACGTAACATTTTAAAAAATCTGAAAATGAAAAAGATAATATATACAAGTTTCTTTATAATGAGTTCTTTATTCTTTTGGAGCTGCACAGACCTGGAAGAAGAACTACTTGATGAAACATTAACAGGTACGCAGGCAGAAGTTATCAGCGGAGCCTTGGCACCTGCCTATGGTCAGGTATCCTGGACCTGGAGACATACCAATTATTATGGTCTGCAGTTAATCCCTTCTGACGAGGCTATTTTGCCCTACAGAGGAGGTACTGATTGGTTTGATGGAGGTAAGTTTCTTGCCGCACATGCCCATACCATTACTCCTAGTAATGATTTGGTAGCAAGTGGATGGAATGAGCTTTCAACTAATATATCTAGAACCTTGTCTGCCATTGAAGTATTAAGTCCACTAGCTGAAAATGGAAATGAAGAGGCTGCGGGAGCATTGTATGAAATGAAAGCGTTACGAGCCTATTTGAATATGCTTATGCTGGATAGTTGGGGTATAGTACTTAAAAAGGAATCTTCAATTCAATTTTCTGAGGTATTAAGAACCCAGGAAGCAATTAATTACATTAGAGAAGAATTATTATCTGTAGTAGATGTAATTAATAAAGACAAAGGTCCGGGAAGAATGACTCAAGCGGCTGTTTGGGGCTTACTTGCAAGACTTCACCTTAATGCAGCAGTTTATTCCGATCCTTATGGTACTCCGGATTTTACAAGTGAAGATATGAATAAGGTAATTGAATATACTGATAATATCATCAATTCAGGAGACTTTGCTTTATCACCTGAGTACTTCGAACTTTTTAATGATGAAAATAACAGCAATCCGGAATTGATTTTTGCATTAGATCAAAGAGGCGTATTGAGCGAAGAGCATAGTCGTTGGGCTTACTGGTCTATTGCAGGCTCTATGTTTGGCCGACCGGAGTATCCAAGTGCTGATGGAACAGATGGACCTGCTATCACTTCTGATTTTTACCAAACATGGGTAGATGCTTATGGTGATGTGGATCCAGCCATGGCGGATGCGAGATTTTACCAGGAGAATATAGAAATCCCAGAAGCAACATTGACGGATTTTGAAAGTAGAGATCCATTGTTGACCACCGAAACGGAGGACAGTTACTTCTGTGTGGCTCCTCAGCAATTTGAAATGAATAGAGGAATTATGCGCGGAGTTCAGTGGGGACCTAGAAAGGATGAGTCTGGAGCCTTTATGACCTGTGGTGATGGAGTTAGGATTTACCCTGTACGTCAGATTAAAGGAAATGGTCCTGACAGAGATGGCGGTTACGTTAACCATTTTGAACAGATCGATTTCAGCAATGAGGGGTCTTTACATAACACTGGTTTCCGAGTTTCAAAGTATCAATTTAGCCGTACCTCTCCTAACGCTAACAATTTTAGTAGTGTAGATCTTGTTTTAATGCGTTTGGCTGAAATTTATTTGATGCGCGCTGAAGCAAAACTAAGAAGCGGAAATGCTGGTGGGGCTTTAGCTGATGTGAACATTGTGAGATCCTCCAGAACTGCCCGTCCGGAGCAGACACCTCCTGCATTAACTTCAATCGACTTAGATATTATGTTTAGAGAGCGTGGCTTTGAATTGTATTGGGAAGGTTTCAGAAGAGGTGATCAAATCCGTTTTGGAAAATACGAAGATACCTGGACATCTAAAACTAATAATGATGTCACTCAGAGATTGTTTCCAATTCCTCAAAGTGCGGTTGATGCTGCATCAGGAATCGATGGTTTCTTAGAACAAAACAGAGGATACTAATTTAAATTCTGCTCCAATAATTTGAGTACAAACGGTAAGATGGTTCCATCTTGCCGTTTTTTATAACTATACAAAATGAAAACATATAGTATTTTACTAAGTACTGCCCTCGCCATTATTCAATTTTCTTGTACTTCATCATCAAATAAAGAAAATGATAGCAGTAAAAAAGAAAAGGAACCTTTGAGTATCATTTTTATGATTGGAGATGGTATGGGAGTTCCTCAGGTTTCAACAGCTTTCTATTTTGTAGAAAAAACTCCACACTTCAAAAGATTTGAAATTATTGGTTTGCAAAATACAACCTCTACCAGCCATAAAATAACTGACTCCGCATCCGGTGCTACTGCATTTTCTATAGGCGAAAAAACTTATAAAAGAGCAATTGGTGTTTCAAAGGATACTATTCCCAAAGAAACCATTCTGGAAAACTTGAGGCAAAAAGGATATCAAACCGGTTTAATAAGTCTTACTTCTATTACACATGCTACGCCTGCAAGTTTTTATGCTCATGTTGCGGATAGAGACATGCACGAAGAAATTGCGGAACAACTTACAGCAGCAAATATTGATTTTCTGGCTGGTGGTGGCAAAAAGTACTTTAATCAAAGAAGCGATGGGAAAGATCTTTTTAAGGAATTCGCGAAGAATGAATATCATTTAGATACACTTAATCTTTCGGAACCGACTGTAGGTAAAAAGAATGTTTTTATAATTAAAGAGGAAGGTCTGCCATCCAAAATTGAAGGGAGAGATCATTTCCTTAAACAAGCGAGCATGAATGCTTTAAGTTATTTCGACAAGAAAGGGGAACCTTTTTTCTTGATGATTGAAGGATCATATATAGACTGGGGAGGTCATGCCAAGGATGATGAAATGGTAATTGAAGAAGTAAAAGATTTTGATGAAACTATAGGAGCGGTACTGGATTATGTAGAAACACATCCCAATACATTGCTTATAGTTACAGCAGATCATGAGACAGGGGGAGTAAGCATTGGAAAATTTTATGAGATAGATAGCGTGACGGGCAAAAATAGAGAAGTGCCGGAAAAGGTTTCCATTTATTTCAATACAGATCAACACAGTGGGGAATTAATTCCAGTGTTTGCAAAAGGTAAAGGAGAACGCAATTTTCAGGGGATTTATGAAAATAATGAAATTTATCATAAATTATTTAAGGCAATTGATGAAACGAAGTAAATGTCAGTAGGTGGATACAAAAAAAATGCTTATGCACTATGATGTTAGGGTGTTCTTGAAGAAGGAATTGGAAAATTGTATCTATTTAAAAAAAATGTTATGGTTAAAATAAATATCCTTTTCCTTATTGTGCTGCTCAGTTCATGTAGAGTAATAGAGGCACAGAAAAATGAAGTTAAAATTGCCTTTATGGCTGATGTTCATTTTGCCGATGTGTATCCCGATTCCATTACAATCCAAACACAAAATCTGCCCCTAAATAAAGATGGAGAAAAGGTGCTTATTCGATCCATGGAAGCACAGCTGCATTCTACAAGGCTGTTTAATGAGAACTACTTTGCTTTTACCGCTGCCCTGGATGATGCTGTAAAGAGGGGTATTAAGATTATAGCTATGCCTGGTGACTTTAGCGATGATGGCCAACCGCTGCACATTAGAGGAGTCAATAGGATTATGGAAAAGTATGCTGAAGACTATGGTGTTTCTTTTTTTATGATTAATGGAAATCATGATCCTACCAGGCCATTTGGTAAGGAAGGTGGCAAAAGAGACTTCCTGGGTGACAATGGAAAGAGTCAGCCCATCATGAGCGAGGAAAATATGTATGTTTCTGATGAGTTATTGGAAAACCCACCCATAGTATTGCAGGATTTGAAAGAATGGGGTTACAAGGGAATAGTAGAAGAACTTAGTTCCCATGGCTTTTTCCCTCATGAAGATTATATTTTCTGGGGAACTCCATTTTCAGATTATAAATATGAGAATTATACTTTTGAACGGGCTGATGCTGCTTCCGATCTTGAAAAGCGGACTGTTAAAGGTGATGATTTGATAAAGGCTATACCAGATGTTAGCTATTTGGTAGAGCCAGTAGATGGGTTATGGTTGCTGGCCCTAGATGCCAATGTGTATTTACCGCAAAATGGAGGTAAGAGCTTCTCTGGAGCAGGCATTGGATATAATGAAGTATTATTACATAAAAATTACCTGTTGGAGTGGACTGGAAAGGTGGTGGAAGAAGCGAACCGTTTAGGTAAAACACTGATTGCCTTCAGCCATTATCCAATGCTAGATTTTAATGACGGTGCCTCTGAAGAGATGAAAGAACTTTTTGGTGAAAAAGGATTCCAGGCTTACAGAAATCCAAGCGAAGAGGTAGGCAAATCTTTTGCTGATTTAGGTTTAAAAGTGCATGTGGGGGGACATATGCACTTGAATGATACTGAGATCTTAACCACTGAAAACAATAATACCCTGGTGAATATACAAACACCTTCTTTTGGTGCTTTTATTCCTGCATACAAGGTCATCACAGTTAAAAATAGTAAATTACTTGAGGTGGAGACAATTATATTAGATAGTGTGGCCGATTTCAACAGCTTTTTCAGTCTATATGAAAAAGAGTTAAGCTTCTTACAAACAACCATCCCTGAAAAAGTGTGGAAGAAAGAAATTCTGGCTACTACCTCCTACCTGGATTTTACAAAAGCACATTTACAGGAGCTGATTCGTTTAAGGTTTTTACCTAATGATTGGCCCGTGGAATTGTCAGAATATTTAGAGAATCTGAATGGCTGGGAATTGCTTGTCCTTGCCAATACAGAAAACAAGTTGTTCAATAACGAGGCAGAATCTTTAAAGAATACTGGTATTACCTTAGCTAATATGGATTCTGTTTTGAGTAACATACAAATTAAACTAAAGCCAGCTGGTCTCACTAAATCTGACTTTCTGAGTTGGGACAGTAAAGATTTGATATCTGACTTCTATATGATGAGATCTTCTGATGAACTGGCATTTATGCACATTGATCCTAAAAGGTTGGAGTGCTACAAATTCTTGTTTAACTGCTTTCAGGAGAATGATGAAAATGAATCTATTCTTCCACTAAAACAACTCGCCCAGATCTTTCAAAAGCAAATAGAAGGTGCGCCTTCAGCTAATTTCAGTATTGATTTGGAGAGAGGCGTTTTGACTAGAAATTAGAGATTCACATTAATTTTTATCAGAAGGCATTATTAAATTCAAACACTTGAATTTCCTTACATGTAAAAGCTGGTTTAGCTTAAGAATAGATTAGTTATCTTGGTAGTAAAATTAAAATCAGGAATCTATGAAAAGAATCACACTATTATTTATGGTGTATTGCACTTTAGCAGGCACCCTTACAATTGCACAATCCACAGAGGAAATTGTGGAGGCTATTGTAAAAGAAGCCAATGAAAATTCTCAACTTGAGCCATTAGCACATGAATTAATGGACGTAATTGGACCTCGTTTGGTAGGTACTCCTCAAATGAAAAAAGCCAATGATTGGGCAGTTGCCAAATATAAAGCCTGGGGCATAGAAGCCGAAAATCAGGAATGGGGAAAATGGCGTGGTTGGGAACGCGGTATCACTCATGTAGATTTGGTAGAGCCTCGGGTGGTTAGCCTCAGCGGAATGCAATTAGCCTGGAGTCCGAGCACCTCAAAAAAGGGAGTTACTGCTGAAACGATGATTATTCCAGATGTTGAAGACTCTGCAGCTTTCCAAAAATGGCTGCCAGGAGTTAAAGGTAAAATAGTTTTGGTTTCTATGAATCAACCAACAGGCCGACCGGATTATAACTGGGAGGAATTTGCTACAGAAAAATCATTTGAGAAAATGAAAGCGGAAAGGGACGCACAATCGGAAGCCTGGAGAGCAAGAATGAATGCCACCGGATATAATTCGAGAACTATAAATGAAGCCTTAGAAAATGCCGGGGCGGTAGCCATTGTGCAGTCACGCTGGTCAAATGGATTTGGGGCCAATAAAATATTTAGTGCTAATACTAAAAAAGTGCCAGTTATAGATATGTCTTTAGAAGATTATGGAATGTTGTATCGACTAACGGAAAACGGTGCGAAACCCAAAATAAAGGTGGTAGCGGAATCTAAAGAGTTGGGGACAGTTCCTACTTTTAATACCATTGCCGAAATAAAAGGTACTGAAAAGCCGGAAGAATATGTCATCCTATCTGCGCACTTCGATTCATGGGATGGAGCAACTGGTGCCACCGACAACGGAACCGGAAACATTACTATGATGGAAGCGGCTAGAATTCTTAAAAAGATATATCCTAATCCCAAGCGCACCATATTAATTGGTTTATGGGGTAGTGAAGAGCAAGGCTTAAATGGCTCAAGGGCTTTCGTGGAAGATCATCCTGAAATTGTGGATAATGTGCAGGCTGTATTTAACCAGGACAATGGAACGGGCAGAGTTGTCAGAATATCAGGACAAGGATTTTTAAATTCCTACGATTATATTGGAAGATGGCTTCAGGCGGTACCTAAAGAGTATAAAAATGAAATTGAAACAACATTTCCTGGTACGCCATCAAGAGGAGGATCTGACTATGCCTCTTTTGTAGCGGCTGGTGCACCGGCATTTTCTTTAAGCTCTTTAAGCTGGAGCTATTGGAATTACACATGGCATACCAACCTCGACACCTACGATAAAATTGTATTTGATGATGTACGTAATAATGCTATTTTGACAGCAATTATGGCTTATATGGCCAGTGAGGATGAGGAAACTACATCACGTGTTAAGGCAGTTTTGCCGGTAAATTCTCGTAACAATGAGCAATATGAATGGCCAGAGCCAAGGTCTCCGAACAGAGATGGGGGCAAAGACTAGATAATTATTATTGAGTAATAAAGTAATGAGCGATCTGTGCTAAAGTTAATCTTATAATCAGATCGCTCATTTTTTCATTTTGAATCAGCTATATCATTTAAACCTTTCAAAAGCCTCTCTCTCCAGAGCTTCCTGGGCATCAGGATGCGCAATTGAGATTAATGCTTTCGCTCTTTGCTTTAAGTTTTTGCCAAATAAATCGACCACTCCATACTCTGTGGCAATATAATGCACATGCGCTCTAGTGGTAGTTACCCCCGCTCCTTCCTTCAAAAAGGGAACAATTTTACTCACGCCTTTATTGGTGATTGAAGGCATGGCTAAAATGGCTTTTCCACCTTGCGACAAAGATGCCCCACGAATAAAATCCATTTGGCCACCTACTCCTGAATATTGGTATTTCCCAATGGTATCGGCACAAACCTGCCCGGTAATGTCAATTTCTATGGCAGAATTGATAGCTGTTACCTTTGGATTCTTTCTAATAATAGCCGTATCATTAGTGTAAGCAGCTTCTTTCATATGCACAATTGGGTTGTCATTCATGAAATCATATAATTTCTGGGAGCCTACTGCAAAACAAGTGACCAGTTTGCCGTTTTTAACTACCTTATTGCTGCCAGTAATAATGCCTTTCTCTATTAAAGGAAGTACTCCATCTGAAAACATTTCAGTATGAATTCCTAAATTTTTATGGTTGTGCAAATTGCTGAGTGCAGCATTAGGGATTGCGCCAATTCCCATTTGAAGGGTCGCCCCATCATCTACCAAACCTGCTACATGTGCTCCAATTTGCTTTTCAATGTCCGAAGCCACAACCAGGTCATGGGCGTGAATAGGTTCATCCACTTCAATGGCATAATCTATTTTGCTTACATGGATTATTCCATCTCCATGCGTTCTAGGTACATTCGGATTGATTTGTGCAATTACAATCTTTGCAGTTTCTATGGCTGGTAAAGTGATATCTACGGATGTGCCCAGTGAACAGTAGCCATGTCGGTCTGGTGGAGATACTTGTATGAAAGCCACATTTAGCGGTAAAATATTTCTTCTAAACAATAAGTGAATCTCACTAAGGAATATGGGAATATAGTTTCCTCTGCCTTCCTGAATAGATTTACGAACATTTCCGCCAACGAAACAGCTATTAATTTTAAATGCTTTCTTATATGTCTCTTCCGAATAGCCAGCCCTTCCTTCAGTATGCATGTGCATAATTTCAACATCCTCCAGGGTATCATGCCTTGCTACTAAGGCATCAATTAGCGCCACGGGTGTCATGGCTGCACCCTGAATAAATACTCTTTGGTGAGATTTCACATGTGAAACAGCTTCTTCAGGACTTACTATTTTTATATTTCCAGACATTTTTTTGTAGATTTTAAAACTGTGACAAATTTAAAGCTCTCATTGTTGACGTTATTGATTATTAATGGTGAAAAACATGATTAAAATCATCATATTTAAATTGGAGATTAACAGCCGTCAACATCCGATTTCCTTTTATATATTACCCCATTTGAAGCGTAAATGTTGTAAGATCATCGTAAAGACATATAAGATGTTCTATTGATAAATTCATACTTTTGACACTTTTCACGTGTTTGTGAGAATCAAAATTTAAAAAAGGTAGAAATGAACAACTTCATAAAGACAGCGTTGGCCGCTTACGGAATTAAAAAGCTGGGAGGTGGTTGTTTAAGCTTAATTCTGATTATAGTTTTGGTGGTGGTTGTAGTGACACAATGCTCCTAACCAGATCTTATAATTTAACCTTTAAATGATCACTAATGGAAAATATCTTCTTTAATTCATGGGAAAGTATTCTCAGGACTATAATCATTGCTTTTTTTGCCTATATAGGTTTAATTGTGCTACTTCTTGGCTCAGGTAAAAGGACGCTCTCCAAAATGAATGCATTCGATTTTATAGTAACCATAGCTATCGGTTCTACGCTTGCAACGGTACTACTTAGTAAAGATGTTGCCCTTGCAGATGGTCTGGTTGCTTTCTTTTGCCTTATTTTTCTACAATTTTTAATTACGTGGATTTCTGTGAGATCTTCCTGGTTTAAGCATTTAATAACCAGTCAGCCGGCACTTCTTATTTATAAAGGAGAATTATTGCATCATGTGATCAAGAAGGAACGGATTACGAGGGAAGAAATTAATGTGGCAATACGGAAGAAAGGTGTCACCGATATTGGTAAAATTGATATACTTATTTTAGAAACTACTGGGGAATTTACTGTAATCCCACAACTGAGTGAAGCAGAGAACAATGTTTTTACTGATGTTAAACACTTGGAGGAGGCCATGAAACAAGAGAATTAGTTCGGTACAGTTTTTATTTCATGCATTGGTAATTTAAAGCTAACCCAAAACAGGTGGAATAAATTTTAAAAATTATACATCCTTCTGGTCATCCTAAAAAAAAACTAATATTTTTATGGAATAGGACCGCTCATATCATCCTATAGAAAAAATGTAGAAATATGAAGCAGTCTTACCTCAACTATGGCGTTCTAATCATTCTGTTGTATTTATTCTTTATCACCACCGTAAAAGCGCAAAGTCTGATAGAGAGCAGAAAAACCAGCTATTACACCTACATCTATCAAATCAGTAGTGCGCAAGCCAGGGAAATTTATAATAATAGTCTATGGAAAATTGACTCCACTTTTTTTCATACTAAAATTGATTCCTTTCCGACTGATGGAACTTACAGTAAAGCCCTGCCTGAAGGGCATTACTTACAAACCTATAGTGAAGAAAATCAACAGAAGGTAGCTATTACCAGCATTCAAAATTTTGAGGCTTTTGTCTTAAATAACAATACCGATTTGCAGGTGCAAGTATACGATCTTGATGGCCAGCTTATATCAGATGCTGAGGTAGAAATTAACAATCGAAATATTAAATTTCATAGGCAGGATAGTGCCTATACCATCAAAAAAGCGAATAAAGAGGGCTTATTAGCCGTGAAAGTGAAGGGTTTCACTGCTTTTTACAATTTAGAAAGGGACTATAATAACCCATGGACTAAGCGAGCTTTTAGAAGAGTAGTTTATGGCACGCCACTAAAATATGCATGGAAACCCGTGCGGTTTGTGATAAGGGTTCCTATTGATGGAGTGAAGTCGATAGTCAGAAGATGGCCTTATGGTACCATTTATAGCATTAAGGAATTTTTTATAAGAGCTTTTCACAATACTGCCTGCCTTTTTGATGAATACTACTGCGATTATTATGGAAACAGGAATGAGGATAAGCATTCCGGCTATCTGGTTTTCAATAAACCTAAGTATTTACCTGGCGATACTGTCAAGCTTAAAGCTTTTATTGTGAAAGAAAACGGCAAGCCGATCAAGAAGGAATTAAACGCTACAATTTACCATAAAGGTAAAAACATCAAGCTAGCCACAATTTCTCCTTACAGGAAAGGTGCATACGAAGCATCTTTTGTGCTACACGATTCTCTCGATCTGCAATTGGACAGGGATTATAGGTTAAGTCTGGAGTCAGAAAATGATGAGGATTATATCAGCAACTATTTTAAATATGAAGATTATGAGCTTAAAAGCATCACACTTAAATTAAGGACAAATGAGCAGATTCAATATAAAAATGATTCAATATCATTCTTTGTAAAAGGCACTAATGAAAATGATCTGAATATCTTAGATGGTAAACTGGAAGTCTTAGTCACACCACTGGATATTGACGATTTCTTGAAATCTACTCTTTTTGTTCCTGATACACTGTTGTATTTGGAAAAAGCATTAAAGGCTGAGGGAGAAACTGAAATTACTTTAAGAAATGATGATTTTCCAGCCCTAAATTTTAGTTACAATGTAAATGTGAAGCTAATCACTTCCGACAATGAAGTTATCTCTAAAAATCAGGAGTTCACCTATGTGTACCACAAAGCTGATTTCAACATCTTGTTAAAGGAGGACTCTATTTATTTTAATTACGAAAAAAATGGAATAGCAGAGTCGAAAGATGTCTTAATATATCAGGTAGATAATTTTGGTAATAAAACTCTTTTGTTTGATGGACCAACCCCAACTCAAGTAGAATATAATCAATACTTTTCCAAGTATCTTATTGAATCGGATAGTCTTAAGAAATCATTTGATCTATCCGGTCAGACTTCATTAATTCAGTGCTTCTCTGAAAGAAACCCGGACTCTCTCATTATACAAGTAGATAATCCCAGGAATTTGCCTTTCAGCTATAGCCTCTATAAAAAGAATAGAGAAGTTGCTTCAGGCTACGCTAAAGAGCTTTCTTATAAAAGAAAAACCAGTTCAAAGAAGAACTATTTTATCTCCTTACAATACTTATGGGGCGGTGAAATTGTGGAGGAAAATTATGAAATACCTTTAAGAGAAAAGGAGCTCAATGTAGCAATTGCGCAGCCCAGAATTGTATACCCGGGCCAAAAATCAACGATAGAACTGACTGTGACAGACACAGAAGGAAATCCAGTAGAAAATGTGGACTTAACCGCTTACTCGGTCACAAAAAAGTTTGGTTATCGACCTCCTTCTGTGCCGTATTTGGGGAAAGAGAGAAAGCATAAGGAGTTGATTAATCTCTTTCACTTTGACAATAGCGAGTTATCAAATTCATCTACAAAACTTCTGAATTATGATCAATGGAAGCAAAAAGCCGGATTGGATTCTGTTGAGTACTATCAATTTATTTATCCTGAAAACGACATTAGACAATTTACATACAGCACTATCGATTCCGTCACGCAGTTTGCCCCTTTTGTATTTAAAGATGGAGCTGATGAACCTGTCCATGTTGTTTATGTGGATGGAAAACCAGTCTATTTTAGCTGGTCAAACCATAAGAACCCTTATTCTTTTAGAATTGATAGTGGATATCACCAGGTAAAACTAAGAACACGGAAAAACCTTTTTACCATCGACAGTTTGTATTTTCGGTTGGGAGAAAAACAGATTTTTAGTATAGATGAAGAGAGTACTCATAAGAAAATTAGGATATCAGATGCAGAACCTGAACTCAGCCAGGGGGAAAGAAATTTTCTGCACAAATATGTTTTTCCTTATCGAAACAATTTTGGTCAACGCTATGCTTATATTCAACAAGGCGAGCATGTGCATTTTCTTAATCCCTCTCTGAATACTCATCGGCTGCAATATTTTGCAGGACCCATTGTTGGGGATGTCACTTTCCACTCCATAGAGAATTATACCGTTAATTTTGAGCATGAGCCGTTTTTTGAATATGATTTTGCTCCTAAATTATTAAAAATGAGAAGTGTTTCAGTTGACCTATATCCAAGGTGGCTCAATTCTTACACGGTTTATAAGGATTTAAAAGATACTGTATTAACAGAGCAAAACTTAAAAACAGCATGGCAGGAGTATTTGGATGCTCAAAGAAGCTTGACAGCCAGGTATACCTATCCGAATTTCACAGAAAAAGGGGCAGGTCGCCTTTTGATAAAACCGCAGAATGAAAGTTTTGAGCAACCTATCAATGTTTTAGTATTCCGTTACGATGACCCTGAATTTATCAGAGTGTACCCGGGATATACTTCGCTTTTGCATGATTTGAAAAAGGGACTTCATCAACTGATTTTCTTTTATTCGGATGCAAAATATCATGTGGAGGACTCTGTTAACATAGCAGTAAACGGACTGAATTACTACGAATACTCAAAACCTGAAATTTTAGAAAAGGATAGTTTCAGCTTAGAAATCAATAAAATCATTGAAGCCAATATCTTTAAAAAGGCACATGATAATCAGGAAGAAAAAAGGGAAATTTCCAGCGCTTACAGAGAAAGGTTTAAATACTCTGGAGTAGGGGAAATGGTAGAAGGCTACGTTTATCTTGAGGGAACGGAAGAAGCTTTGCCTGGAGTAAATGTACTAGTGAAGGGAACTAGTTTCGGAGTGAACACTGATTTGCAAGGCTACTATTCTATGAAAGTGCCGTATGGTTATAATACTTTGCAATTTTCTTTTATTGGAATGGTGAGTCAGGAGAGACAAATCAGTGGTAATACAGTGAATGTTGGCCTCCAGGAAGATGTTCAGCAATTAAGTGAAGTAGTGGTGGTTGGCTATGGAGCTGTCCAGGAATATAGTTTAAGTAAGGCGGAGTCATCATTACCAGCAGGTAGTCTAAAGGGTAAGGTGGCAGGAGTTTCCATTAGCTCTGGAGCACCTGGAGGAGCTATCGAAATTAAAATTAGAGGAGCCGCAAGCCAATCCTTTGCGAGCACACCTTTATATATTATTAATGGCATGGTTTATAGCGGAGACATATCCGAATTAGACCCCAACATTATTAAAGGAATAGAGGTATTAAAAGGGGAAGCAGCTACAGCACTCTATGGGTCTCAAGCAGCTAATGGCGTAGTTATCATCGATACTGAAGAAGGAGCTTTTAAAAATCCGCATTCGTCAGCCAATAAAGGAGCAGATTATGATGATGCGTTTCTGGAATCTGCTGCTCAATCAAGTGCCATCAGAAATAATTTCTCCGATTATGCTTTCTGGCAGCCAGCATTAAAAACCAACAAAAATGGCAAAGCTAGTTTTGAAGTAAAATTTCCTGATGATGTGACAGGCTGGGAAACCTTCTATTTGGCCATGAATAGCAAAAAGCAATCTGGTCAAACCAAAAGCTTTATAAAATCTTATAAACCTTTAATGGCCCAGCTCGCAGTTCCGCGTTTCTTGGTTCAAAATGACACCGCAATAGCTATAGGTAAAGTGCTTAATTACACAAATGATTCCTTAAAAGTGAAAAGTCAGTTTGATATGGATGGTGAAATTCAGTTTAGTAAGGAACAGATTTTAAATAATTCGCTTATTGACAGTCTGCAAATTGTTGCGCCAACGGATTCTGTAACTATCAAGTATTTTATGGAGAAAGAAGATGGTTATTTCGATGGAGAAGAAAAGTATATTCCTGTATTTCCTGCAGGGTTGGAAGAAACAGAAGGTGCCTTTTATACATTAGAAAACGACACTACTTTCAGCTTAAATTTTAATCCTGCATTAGGTGAGGTTAGCATGTATGCCCGTGCAGATTTGCTCGATATCATTAAAGATGAAATTAGCCATGTGCTTAATTATGAATATTACTGCAACGAACAAATCGCCTCAAAATTAAAGGCTTTATTGGTGGAAAAAAGCTTAGCAGAATTTAAAGGTGAAAAATCTAAGAATGAAAGGGAAATTAAAAAACTGATTCGACTGCTTTATAAGAACCAAACAGGCAAAGGGCTTTGGGGCTGGTGGAAAAATTTAAGTTTTAACGACTGGATTAGTCTGCATGCTTTGGAGGCAATGGTATTGGCAGAAGGGCAAGGATACGAGACCAAAATTGATAAAGAGCAGGTAATAGAGCAAATGATCTGGGAATTAGAATATCAGCCGCGCTTTTTTAAAAGTATCAGGATTTTGAGAATACTACAGCTGCTTGATGCTAAGGTTGACTATTCCTCCTATATCAGAACATTAGAGCAGCAGGATGAGGAATCGTTGAATGCCTTACTTTCATTAACGCGATTGAAGCAATTGTGCCAAATGGATTATGATGTTGACACATTTCTTACTTATCAGAAAAGTACATTGTTCGGTAACTTGTATTTTGAGAATGATTCTTTAGAGGATAATTTAGTGACCAATGATTTGCAAAATACCCTACTATCCTATCAAATCCTGCAGGCCGACTCAGGAAATTATAAAAAAGAATTGCAAAAAATGAGAGGGTATTTTCTTGAAAAAAGAAACAATGGTTATTGGAGAAACACTTACGAATCGGCCAAGATTATAGAAACCATTTTACCGGATTTGCTCAATGGGAAAAAAGAATTCAGCAAACCTGCTATCACTTTATCCGGTGATATTGATCAAACAGTGAGCGAATTTCCATTTGAAATGAAGCTACAGCCAGATTTAAATGTCACCTTATCGAAAAGTGGTGATTTCCCGGTGTATTTTACCAGCTATCAAAGATTTTGGAATAGTAAGCCAATTTCAAAAAAGGGAGATTTTGAGATAATTACTCGATTTGAGGATGGGGCCAATATTTTAACTGCGGGAAAGGAAACTAAATTAATGGTAAAAGTTAAAGTGGAAAAAGATGCAGAATATGTGATGATCAATATACCTATCCCAGGGTCTTGTTCTTATGCTTCCAAACCGAATAATATGAGAGGGGAAGCGCACCGAGAATACTTTAAAAATAAAGCTACAATTTTTATTGAAAGACTTCCTAAGGGCAATTATACTTACGAGATCAATTTGATGCCTCGTTATTCAGGTGTTTATGCATTAAATCCGGCAAAAATTGAGTTGATGTATTTCCCTACTTTCAATGCGAATAATGAAATTAAGAAAGTGGAGGTGAGGTAAAACTAAAAGTGCGGGTTAGTTGAGGTACATACTTTCTGATGTAGAAGTAGAAGAGGTATATTAAATCATTTCTTTTATATTTAAGAAAGCACCTAATAGGCTGCTTAAACTTCTTTTGGTTGACAATGTTGTCGTTTAGGAATAAATAATAGCATGTTTATTGTTATTGTATCTGATAAGTAGCTTATGTTATTAAGCTTTTTCTATAGGTAATAGTAAGAGACCGTGTGGACACAGATAACTAATCTTTTAACAAGAAAAAAACTTCAATTGCAAACAGATATAAAAATTATAAATTATTACAATTTTAAATACTAACACAAGAAACTGACAACAAAACAAATAATTGTATCTTTGCAAGGAAATGGCAAAAGCAGACTACATAGTATCGTTAATAAAAGCGCACTACACAACGAAACTGAAAGGTCTACCACTGTTGCATTGCAGATAGCTGCTCACGAAGCCAAGTTGGGACATACAATTGTTGCCAATAACATCAAAACTATTATTGACAATGCAAAGGAGGCTAAACGTAAAACCAAAGCCTTTGCTCCCGATTTGCAGGGATTAATATTGGAAAATTTGCCTGCCGTCAATCTTGCAGATATTATTGCTTCCGAGGACATTAAAACCAAATTAAACCGCATCATTTCAGAATTTGTGCAACGGGACAAGCTCCGCAGGCACGATTTGGAAAACCGCAGGAAAATTTTACTTTCAGGGCCTCCGGGAACAGGTAAAACCTTAACAGCTTCCATTATCGCCAACGAGTTGAACCTGCCGCTTTATACCATTTTAATGGACAAGATGGTGACAAAATTTATGGGTGAAACCAGTGCTAAATTGCGTCAAGTATTTGATCTGATTGAGCAAAAACAGGGTGTTTATCTGTTTGATGAATTTGATGCCATTGGTGGCGAACGTAGCCGAGATAACGATGTGGGAGAAATGAGAAGGGTATTAAATTCGTTTCTTCAATTCATTGAACGGGACAATTCTGACAGCCTGATAATTGCTATTACTAACAATAAACAACTTCTAGACCAAGCCCTTTTTCGCAGGTTTGACGATGTGATTTTATACCACCTGCCAAGTATTGATGAAAAACGAGATTTGCTGAAAAACAGGCTTGCCCAATTCAGTAAAAATATAAAATTCGATGATTTATTACCAAATATAAACGGACTTAGCCACGCTGAAATATCACTTGCTTGCATTGATGCCATTAAAGAAACGATCTTGAACGAAAACCAGCTGATGAATAATCATTTAATCTTAAAAGCAATCAAAGATCGTAATGCAGCGTATCACAAATACCTTTAAAGAATGGCAACATATAAACATATCTTTATATCAGGAAACGTAAATAGCGAAAAATATAGAGCACCTTCGGCGATGGGGCCGAAACCACGCCTACCTGTTCGTAACAGGGCAACCCAAAGTCAAAAACTCTTAAATCAGTTTGCTGAAATTTGGCAACAAAAAGAACAACTGCAACAAGAACGCAGTGCCGAACAAATTGCTACCAGAGAGGGTACATATATTGAGTTTACCAGTGCCGCAGACCACGATTTGATTACCAAAAGTCTGGAAGACCTTCGAAAAGGCATTCGCTTGCTGAATATCAAAGAAATATCTACAGACGAAAATCAAACTCAGGTAAGAGCAACGGTGTATGTGCCAAACGGAAAAGAAGGACATTTCATTGCTAAAATTCAAAAATACCAACAAGAAGAAACAGCTAACGGACAACCTAAAAACGCTCCATTAGTCAATAGTATTGAAGACGTAAGCATAGCTTTGTTGGAAGGTTTATGGACAGACAAACCGCAACATATTCCGAATGAAAATATCAAATGGATCGAAGCGTGGCTAAACGTAAACACTAAAGAAAATCAGGAGAAGGAACAAATTGTACAGTTTCTTGCAACGCTTGACAACATTGGAATAGCTTATAAACAAAATGGCATCGTCTTTCCCGAAAGAGTCGTTTTGTTGATAAATGCCAACCGTGAACAGTTGGTTGAGCTGATGCTGCAAAGTGATTTGCTAGCAGAATTCAGAGCAGGGCAAGAACCTGCAGGATTTTGGGTAAACGAAAGCAGTGTTGAGCAACAAGGGTGGGTTGATGATTTATTGCAAAGAATACAAATTGTAGAAAGCAATATAAAAGTTTGTTTACTAGATTCGGGCGTAAACAGCGGACACCAACTATTGCAACCCATTATTGACGATACAAATACATTGACAGTTGATAACACTTGGGGAACAGACGACCACGAACCACGAGCAGGGCACGGAACGCTAATGGCGGGCATTGCAGGTTATGGAAAAATGGAACAAGTGCTTATTTCTGCTAATGCTGTTCCGCTTACACATAAACTTTGCTCCGTAAAAATTCTGCCACGACCCAATCAGGCACAAACACCAAGAGAATTGTGGGGCGATATAACCGCACAGGGTATTGCTAGGGCAGAAATTCAAAACCCGAATATCGTGTTGGTTTATTGTATGTCCGTTACTTCAACAGAAGATGTAAATATGGGCAGACCTTCTTCGTGGTCAGGTGCGGTGGATAATTTGGCTTTTGGCGAAGGCGAAAACCAACGATTGATAATCGTTTCCGCAGGAAATATCTGCGATGAGGAATTGTGGAGAAATTATCCAAACTCCAATTTGGCATCATCAGTTCAAAATCCGGCACAAGCGTGGAATGCCCTTGTTGCAGGAGCATATACCCTAAAAATTCAGGTAAATGACCCGAATTTTCATAATCATACTCCTGTTGCTAATGAAGGGCAACTTTCACCTTTTAGTTCAACTTCGTTAGTTTGGGAACAAAGAAAGTGGCCTATTAAACCCGATGTAGTTTTTGAAGGCGGAAATCTTTTACAAGCACCTGACAATAGCGTAACACCACATGAAGATTTGGACTTGCTGTCCACTTCAAAGTCATTCAATATAAAACCATTTGACACTATAAATGCCACAAGGCTGCTGCTGCTCAAGCATCTTGGTTTGCTGCAAAGATTGCCTATGAATATCCAAACGCTTGGGCAGAAACTATTAGGGGTTTGGTAGTTCATTCAGCTAATTGGCATGCTGCAATGCTTGCTCAAACTCAGGTTCAACAAGGCAACCGAGCAAGTTTTAGAAATTTATTGAGAACCTTTGGTTTTGGTGTTCCTGATTTAGACCGAGCATTGTATAGCAAAGAAAGTGCATTGACATATATAGCCCAAGAAACCATTCAGCCTTTCAGTTTCAAAATTAAGGATGGCAAAAAAAGCAGTAACGCTGAAACTAACGAAATTCATTTTTTCAATCTTCCTTGGGCAAGAGACTTATTGCTGCAAATGGGAGAAACAGCCGTGAAGCTAAAAATAACCCTCTCTTATTTCATAGAACCCGGAGCAGGTGAAATCGGCTGGAAAGACAAATATCGCTATCAATCACACGGGTTGCGTTTTGATGTAAATAATGTAGATGAAAGTGAAGAAGTTTTCAGAAAGCGAATAAACATGGCAGCAAGAGAAGAAGATGAAGATTTCAAAGGAAATTCGGGAGCTGAACGTTGGAAGTTGGAAGAGATAATCGTAGTAATGGTTCATTACATTCAGATTATATGGAAATGACAGCAGCAGAATTTTCTGAATGCAATCTCATTGCGGTTTATCCTATTATTGGGTGGTGGCGTGAAAGAAAACATTTGGGAAAAGTAGAAAATCAAACCCGTTATTCGTTAATTATTTCACTTGAAACACCTGCACAAGACATCGAACTATATACGACAGTCAGAAATATGATTGAAGTGCCAGTCGAAATAAACACTTAAAAACGCTCAGCCAATTATCGAATTGAAGGCCGTGAGCCATAAACCCTACTCCAAGCGAAAAACCACTTGATAGTCGAGGCCTTTACCTGACTCTTCATTATCCACATCCCGATTTTCACCTTTTCCACTCGTGCTAAACATACTTTCAGGCACGCCTTTTCCCAGCAAATAAGCTTTGATGGCATCGGCTCTTTTTGGTGTTAAATCGTTATGGTAAATGGTCACTATTTCTTCCGAAGACTCTTGAGAATCGGCAGTTTCATCCTCCTGGATAGCTGTGGTAGCTTTACTAACAATTGTATCGTAGCGTATTTCTGTCAGGCTGTCGGTAACCATTTCCGATTCAGTGACACTTTGCTGATATACCTCCACATTAAAGCGGAAATCACGGTTTTGCTTCATTAGCGAGATTAGTCGGCCCAACTCCTCCTCGGCACCCGCGGCAAACTCTGCAGTTTGCTCTTTGAAGGCGATGGAAACCGGGTATTGTCCACCAGCCTGCAAGGTAGACAGCGTGATATCTTTCACCACTTTTTTAGAGGAAGCCAACGCCTCCAGGTCAAAAAGTTCATTGTAATAGCCAAATCCCGCTTCAAGGGTTTCAATGGAAAAATCAATGATGTGGCCTTCGGGTAAATAGACTCCAAAAGTTTTTTCAGAGGGTTCGATAACTAAACGAACCAATTCCTCGCCTGTCTCAACATCCGTAGCCTTCACCAATGCCTTTGCGGGCAAATTAGTGACTGTCCCTTCCAGGTAGTACACTTTCGCAGGCTGAAACTCCTCCGGTACTTTTACCATGTATAAATCATAACCGCGCTCATCTTTTTCATGTGTGTACACTACATCACCCAAGGCAGTAACACCCAGGTAGCGATCATGCAGTTCCGTGTTCAAAAAATCCATAGCGAGAGGCTTGCTCCAGCTATCGCCTTCCTTGCGGGTCATATAAAAATCGTAGTTACCGCTGCTGTTCAATGCAGAGAAGTAGAGGGTTTTATTATCGGGCAAAATTACTGGGTTAACATAGGAGGAGGAGGCCAAATCCAGCTGAATCTCCTGTGGCTCCTTCCAGTAATTATTACCTAAATACTCCGCTGAAAAGATTTTGCAGTTACCAGTATCGGGTTCCAGCGTTTCACAACGACTGTAGTATAAAGTTTTACAATCGGCTGAGAGCGTAGGATCCATCTCGTGCAAGGTGGAATTGAGCGGCTTACCCGGGTTAGTAAGTGCTCCCCACTTGCTACCTTCCTTTTGCTGAAATTGAATATCATGGCCTCCAATTTTAGGTCCTTTTTGCGTGGCATAGATCAGTTGCAGGCCATCATAGGAAATGCTATAGGCACCAAAAGGCATCAAATCCTGATTGCGGATCTCAATCGATTTGCCCTGTTCCCAGTTATTGCTTCCAATCGCATAGCTGATAAAAAGTTCAGGCTTTCCGGACATGGTATTATCAGACAAATAGATGATGGTGCGACCGTCAGCAGTTAGTTTGGGGGCATATTCATTATCGCTGAAGCGGGAAACATTAGGTGAAAGCTTCCGCTTTTGCGCCATGACTAAAGTAGTGCAAGTGAATAAAAGCAATCCGATTAGTACTTTGTTCATAACATCAAATTTTAGGCTGAATATACAGTAAATCGGTCACGAACGGAAGAGATAGAGAAGGTAAAATGACATTCATAGCATAAATGCTACATTAGATTCTGATGAGTGATTAGTTTTTCAGTACTGAACCAGGCGATATTGGCTGGTCTTTCTACTGTGCTGCTTGGCATAGTTGTAACAGGAGAATTTTTAAAAGAGTCCTACTTTACATGGTTTTGTGGCATTTTTTGAGAAGGTTGATACATTATTGTATATAATTATTAGATTCCGTAATATAAATTTAACAAAATCGTTGAAACGCAGGATGAGACATAAGACTTGACAAGCGTTCAGATTCTTCATATTTGACCATTCATATAAGTATGGAAATATGCAAAGCAGAGCTTACCAAAGTGAATTCCCATGATGATGCACTATTAATTAAACGCAAATAAACACCTACGAATAATGAAACTAGCCGCCACTTTAAGCATGTTAGCACTATTGATTAGTCCTCTTGGCTACGGTCAAAGTACTTATGAGTATTTGCAGCCAAAGGAACTTCCGGACGGATGGAAAACCAATGATTTAAAATCGCAGAATCTCGATACCACTTTAGTCTACCAATTGTTTAGCCAAATGAAGGGAGGCAACAATAAAATGCATAGCGTGTTAGTGGTTCACAATGATCAACTGGTTATTGAGGAATACTTTAACGACTACTCAGGTGACAAAACACATGATCTTCGCTCTACTACTAAAAGCATTCGTTCCATCTTAATGGGAATAGCCATTGATGAGGGCTTTATTGACCACATAAATGATCCAATATCCAAATATCTCAAAAACCCCGTACCGAAGAAAAATCTTGATGACCGAAAAGAAAAGATTACTATCAGGCACCTTCTCACAATGTCTAGCGGTCTTGATTGTAATGATTGGGACAAGAAATCTAAAGGACAGGAAGACAAAGTATACAAAAAAAAGGATTGGCTTCAATATACCCTTGACCTCCCGATGATAAATGAGCCTGGAGAAGTATCAAATTATTGCTCCATGGGGGCAGTGCTATTAGCAGAGATCATTAGTCAGGCTTCAGGACTGCCAATAGATAAATTCGCAGAGAAGTATTTATTTAATCCTTTAGGGATCGAAAATGTAAGTTGGGGACATACTTCGGGTAAAGAGGTTTTTACATCCGCAAAAAGGCTATACATGACCCCAAGGGATATGGCAAAAATAGGGCAATTGGTACTTAATGAGGGAAAGTGGAATGGCGTTCAGATAGTGTCAGAAAAATGGATGGAGGATTCTACCACACCAAAAACAAAAATTACAGCAATTGACTACGGATACTTTTGGTGGAGCATTCCATTAATGATTAACGGTGAGACTGTAATATCCAAAACAGCAACAGGAAATGGCGGACAATATATTATGGTAATTCCCGAAATGAATTTGGTTGCTGTATTTACAGGAGGAGCCTACAATTCGCAAGAAGATAAATTGCCTTTTGTAATAATGAATAGAGTGATATTGCCAACATTTCACAATGAAAAATAGCAGCAACAAAGACTTTATTTCACAAAAAATGCAGGTCAATGTTGAAAGGAAGATCTTCAATAGGATTCACATTTTTATCATGTTTCAACTCTGTATCTGTTAAAAGTGATTACGGTGGTTTAGTAGTAGGAGCTTGAGATTCCGTCCATATAAGAACTTTACAAATGTTCAATTCCACAAGCTAAAGGAAAGCAATGCATATTTCTGATCAATCAGTAATTAGGATTTTATGCAGGAATCGCTTATTTTCAATATCTAGATACAGTGTCCGACCGAAAGCTATTTAATAATATTTGTCAGTGTTTACTATCGTTTGTTGTCGGTTAAGAAAAATATATAATAGAAAGATCAACGCCTAAGCATTGATATTTGCCTTTTATCAATTTTTAAAAAAGAAATAGTGGAAACTATAAATAAGAGAATAGACAAAGAATTAATTGAGAATTTGTTTGTGTCCATTCAAAAAGGGACGGTTAATATGAGAGACGACCGAAAAAAAGAAGCTTGGTCAGTTGAAATAGATTGCTTTGAACTCTCTAAGTTTCCAATAACTCAAGATTTATACAAAGCGGTAGCTGGTTACAATCCTTCAACATTTATTGGCGACAGACTACCCATTGAAACAGTTTCTTGGATTGAAGCAGTGAGATTTTGCAATGCATTATCTGAACATTTAGATAAAGACAAATGCTATGCTATTGACTTAGAAACTCAAGAAGTAACCTTGAATGCAAAAGCTAATGGATTTCGACTACCAACAGAAGCGGAATGGCAATATGCATGTCAGGCGGAAACCAAGGATATTAGGTACGGAGAATTGATTGAAATTGCTTGGTTTAAAGATAATTCCAATAATCGAACTCAAAAAGTTGGACAAATGAAACCTAACAATTGGGGACTTTATGATATGTTGGGGAATGTTTGGGAATGGTGTACAGACATATATGACGAAACTGTTTACGGAAATTATCGCGTTTTTCGTGGTGGCGGTTGGTGCGACCAAGAAAGGAGTGTTATGGCGACAACTCGTAGAAGAAGTCATCCATACTCCTTTAAAATAGACGACCTGGGATTTAGAATAGCTTCTAACTCAAAAAAATGAACTATAAACAGCGGATCTTTTGAGAAGCCATAAAAATGTCAACCTAGCATAAAAGGTGGGTATGTTCTATAATAAACGATGTTCAATTCAAATCCTACTTGTCTCGGTTGAAAGTGTTGATTGTAGCTAAGTATTGGATGCGTGGTGTTCCATCTTCTTAATAATGCAATTAGTGTTCATCACTACCTAGGTAGTGCGCAGAATTTCACATTTTGTATTCAATGAATCAATAGGAATTAATGGAGGAATCGCTTATTTTCATTGCT
Organism: uncultured Cytophagales bacterium; assembly: GCA_963803685.1. Lineage (GTDB taxonomy): Bacteria > Bacteroidota > Bacteroidia > Cytophagales > Cyclobacteriaceae > Marivirga. The sequence continues at coordinate 1,366,299 of CAWDNW010000001.1, read as the reverse complement.
TTAATTGCATTCAAATGTATTAGTAAGTGCTTACTGCTGTATGATGTCGGTTAACGAATATATAGCAGATAAATCAGCACTTAGGTGCTGGCACTTGCATATTAGGCGACTATCTGAAACTCAATCCAAAAATGGACTATCAAACTTTTAAACCGCATAAAGATTTAGAATCCATAGTAAAATTTTATTGGACTTTGGAAGTGCCGTTTGACCCAAAAAATCAGAAGCAAAAAATCGTTCCAGACGGCTGTATAGAAATGACTTTCAATTTTGGGGATAAGATTAAAAGGTATACTTCAGATAATGACTTTGTGCTTCACCCCAATGCAATGATAATGGGTCAGAGAACAAAATCATATTACATTTTACCCACTGGGAATGTACGCACTTTCGCTATCTGTTTTTATCCTATTGGGTTTGTAAACTTCGTTAATATACCGCTTCAAAATTTAGTTGACAAGGAAACTCCTATTGAAGAGCTTTTTGAAACAGCGGAAGCTAAAGAACTAGAGCAACAGATGCATCTAGCGCGTGACACCCAACAAAGAATTAGTATTATTGAATCCTTTCTATTAAGTAAACTCAGCGAAAACAGTAGGATAAGTAATATAGTAAAATCTACCGTTGATGCTCTTCTCAAAACAAACGGATCATCTGCAATTAATGTCATCTTGAAGAATGATATTTCAAAGAGAAGACAACTTGAAAGACATTTCAAAAAACAAATTGGGATAAGCCCCAAACAGTTAGTTAAAGCCATCAGACTACAAGCAACTTTACAATTGCTGCTTAATAGAAAGTCAGAAACGCTGACAGAAATTGCTTATGAGCATGAATATTTTGATCAAAGTCATTTCATAAAAGATTTTAAGGAACTTGTTGGTGTAACTCCCAAGGAGCTCGCAGGAAATGAAAACATGGCGCTGTCTGCACTTTTCTACAAATAAATTTTGTAGTGTCGCATTTCTACTATTTTTACTTTTTGCTTAGCCTTAATTTTACACGTAAATAAAGATTTAATGGCAATCAAAAGAATAATTTTAATTTCCTTGATTTCAGTAGTTTGTTTTAGTTCATGTAACAATTCGGACAAGGCAAATTCTGAAACAATGATTAAAGACACTTTAACAAATTCAACAATAAAAGATATGAAGAGCTACATTTCAATGTTTGAAATTCCAGCAACGGATATTTCACGAGCAATCAATTTTTATCAATCATTATTAGACATAAATATTGAAAAAATTGATGTCGAAGGTATGCAAATGGGAATATTACCTTATGAAGGACAAATGGTAACAGGAGTTATCATTAAGACAGACGGAAACAAACCATCTGCAGATGGTGTAACAATGTACTTAAATGCAGGAGACAATCTCCAGGTGCTTCTTGATAGAGTAGAAGAAAATGGCGGGAAAATAGTAGTTCCTAAAATGGCTCACGCAGATGAAAGTGGATATTTTGCTATATTCCTCGATTCGGAAGGAAACAAAATGGCTCTAAACTCACCCAACTAATGTAGAAAGTAAACAGCGAACATATATTATTTTATTTAACCAGTATCAGGCCGGGCGGAAATTCGAACCTTTTTTGCTTTTAAATAAGTATACTGAAATCTGCAAAATGAGCCTGTACTACTCACTCTAATAGTCTTATTTTTACTGTAGCAAATATAAATCGCCTCTACATGAGTTTACAATTGCTCTTGATAGTGCTTGATCTTTATTGATATACGGACAAAAAGTTTTTCGTTGGTAAGAGAGAACCCGCGGTCAAAAAATAATTACATTTAGGTAGAAAGTTAAGACACTGTTAGATGGGAGTCTTTCAGTGTACAATGCTTCAAATTGCTAGTGGTACTAGCAACGTCCGAATATTTGAAATGAACCGCATAATGAATCAATCTGTCCTCACACTCTTCCTGTTAATTTTAGCTATCTCCTGCTCAACTAAAAAGACTTCAGAAGCGCCAGATATTGTATATTTAGAAGAAAATTCGCCTGACAGCATTCCTCAAATTTTTGGAAAAGATGTCGTGTCTGTTGAAGGAAGGTTGGAGATGGGCTTTACTATTTCTCCCAATGGTAAAAGCATAGCTTTTTGAGTTGTTACAGAATCAGCACCTGAGGAGACTTCCATATACCTAATGAATTACATTGATGGGACATGGACAACACCTGACAAATCATTTCTCCCTGACAACATCAACACTTTTTACCCCATGTTCTCCCCTTCCGGCTCTGAAATCTATTTTGCTAAGTCAATTGGTGAAGCAAATACAAATTTATGGGTTGCGGAATTTTCAGAAAATAAGGCCAGCGAGCCGCATCCTTTAGACTCAATTTTAATTCTTCAGAAAGAGAGGCTGGTCATGGTAAATCTAGAAACGGGCTGTTTTATTTTACGTCTAACAGAGATGATAAATACCAATGCTGCGGTGACATATTTTATGCTCAGCTAGAACCAAATAAATACACTCAAATTCAAAAATTAGATGTATTAAATTCTAGCGGTGAGGAAGAAAGCTTATTCCTATCTCCAGACGGAGACTACATTATCATCCAGTCATGGAAAATCGAATCTACAACTAAACACGACCTATATATTAGTAAAATCGTTTCTGCAGTAAGATACAAAGAGGCGTTTGAATTGAATTTGCCAAAGGACATATTTAAAGATGTAGATGACGACAAGTTATCTTTTCAACTCACGTTGGAAAATAACTCTGAAATTCCTGAGTGGATGGAATTTGAAAATGATCAATTAACAATAAGTGGGCTTTGGAATACAAATGAAGCGTTGATGCTTAAATTAACTGCCACAGATTTTTCAGGAAACTCCCAGGAGCATATTTTTGAACTTGAAGGACCGGGCAATTAACAATTCTTGCATGCATTAGCATAGTAAAGCTATGTCGTTAACATTTGCTGAACTTCTCACCAGTACATAAAACGATATTAACACAGTTTTTCAGCTAATAATGTAATTTTCATGATGCGAATAAGGTGGAATCATCTATATTAGTAGCTCTATATATTCTAGTAGCCTATCAGAAATTGATGGGAAAACCGTTTAGAAGTATTTGATTTCGGTTAGGGAAAATATAATAATTATATCAACACCTAAGTGTTGATAGTCACGTGTTGCCAGTAATTACACATAAATCTAGCGACTTACTTCGAAAGCAAACGGAAGAGCAGAGAAACTAAAAAAAATAAATAGAAATAGATGATAGTCAATTGGTTATTTACACTACTTTAATAGAACCTTAGTTAGAATAAAAAACAAATGCAGAAAGAAGCAAAAATCACGTCTAAAGGAATAAAAAGAGTATTAAAGAACTACAATTATGCTTCTTCTTTTGCTGAATATATCTGGAATGGTTTTGATGCTAAGGCTACTCAAATTGAAATAAACTATGACTCCAACGAATTAGGAAGAATTGACTTCATTCAAGTTAAAGATAATGGAACAGGAATTGACCTTGAAAATTTGGCACACAAATTTGATAACTTCTATGATTCAGAAAAATCAATTCAAATTCAATCACCAAAACATTCTTCAATTTTACACGGTAAAAACGGAGTAGGTAGGCTAACATTTTTCACTTTTGCTAACAATGCAAAATGGACTACATTTTACGAAAACAAAGGAATTAAAGGAGGAACAATAAGTATATCAACAGAAAATTTAAAAGTCTATGAAAAAAACATTCTAAACGCAGATATAAAATTTAGCGGAACCACTGTTTATTTTACCAATTTACTAATTGATATAGATACATTTGAGCAAGAAATAACGAATTATATAAAGAAAGAATTTTGCTGGTTCTTAGAATTAAACAAACAGTATTCAATCTTAATTAATGGAATACCCTTAGATTACTCAGATTTAATTGCAGATAGAGATTCCTTCGATTTAGAAAACAATAATAGTGTTTTTAAAATCAAATATGTTCAATGGACTGAATCCTTAAATAAAGAACATTCTAAATTTTATTTTCTAGATTCTAGTGGTAAAGAGATTTATAAAAACTTCACAACCCTAAATAAAAAAGGAGATTATTATTTTCATAGCATTTACATTGAAAGTGATTTCTTTTCAAATTTCGATTTTTCAAAAAATGAAGAGAGCAATCAAATAAGTTTATTTGCAAAAGCGAAATCTTCAACCGAATACAAATATTTGATTAATAAGCTTAACGAATATTTAAAAAGTAAACGCAAACCTTACTTGAGAGCATATGCTGAAAGGTTAGTTGTTGATTATGAGTTGGATGGTATTATACCAACATACAATAACTCTTGGGAGCAGATTAGAAGTAAAGAACTAAAAGATACTATTATTGGGTTATATGAAGTCCAACCTAAGATATTTTCGAATTTAAATTTGGAACAAAAAAAGATATTTGTCCAATTTATTGACTTACTGCTTGACTCCAACGAAAGAGAAAATATTTTCAAAATTATCGAGGGCGTAACTCAACTCGAACCAGAAGAGAGAGAGGATTTATCTAATATTCTGCACAAAACAAGTTTAAACAGAGTTATAAATACCATTAAATTAATCGAAGACAGATATAAAACATATTATCAATTAAAAGAAATTGTTTTTAATGAGGAAATTGGAGCAAAAGAAATTCCTCATTTACAAGATTTAATTGAGAATCATTATTGGCTTTTTGGTGAAGAATATCATCTTGTAACGGCTGCTGAACCAAAATTTGAAGAAGCGCTAAAAAGATATATTTATAAAACAACAGGAGAAATTAAAGATACGAAAATAGACCATGTCGATAAAAATAGAGAAATGGATATTTTTGCATGCAGACAGCATAAAAAAGATGGGAAAATAGAAAACATTGTTCTTGAACTAAAGCATCCGCAAATTCAATTAGGAGAAAAAGAGTATTCTCAAGTTATGAAATACTTAAGTGTGATAAGTTCTAGACAAGAATTTAACGCACCAAATATGTCTTGGAAATTTTATCTTATAGGAAATAAATTTAATACGAGTCAATATATAGAAAGACAGATTAGGACAAATAAAAATCACGGAGAAGAATCTTTAGTTTACAATGAGGATGGTAGAATAAAGATTTACGTTAAAACTTGGAGCGAAATATTTACCGAATTTGAGTTGAGGCATAATTTCCTTGATGAAAAATTAAAATTGGAAAGAGAAAAGCTTTATGAATTAAGCAAAGATGCTGACGAAATTGTAGAAAAATCTAAAAACAACTCTGCCGTTAATAAATCCGAATTTATCGTACCAAAATAGAAAGTTTCGTCCATATTTCAGTAATTTTTAATGACCGAAGGCAAATACACTAAAGAAACGGATAAAATTGTAACTGATTTAATCACTAGCCGAATTTTAAGACACACAATTCAGTTTTTTAAAAAAGGTGAGAAAAGACTTGAACCGTTTGGCTCAGGTGTTTTTGCAAAAATACATAGTGACTATTTTATTTTTACCGCATCACACGTAGCAGATTTTTTTGAGAAAAATCCTGATGAGGATTTGCAGATTCGTGTAAATAAAAAGACATTCATCAATGTTTTAGGAGACATTAAGTATACAGACATTAAAGAAAGTAAAGGTGTTGATTTAGCGTACATAAAGGTGGACAAACAAATGATTGAACCTTTATCGAAACCCTATATTCCTCTAGAAATAGATAAAATAAGAAGTCATCACAATCTATTTCATGCAATGAATTATTGTGTTTTGGGATATCCTGAAACGAATATCACTAAGGGGGATGAGATTTTCGATACTGGAGCTTCTTTTTATTTAACTAGTGCAAGTAAAGACAATAGGTATCAAAAATATAAGTATGATAAAAGAGACTATATAATAGTCGATATGCAAGGCAAAGGAAGAAACATAAAAACAAATGAAAAATCAAAAATAAACACCCACTTTTATGGGATAAGTGGTTGTGGGCTTTGGCTTTTACTCTTCTACAAAGACCCAACTACTGGAAAAGAAGAAGTGGATTATCGATTAGTCGGAGTAATGTCAGAATTTAAAAACTCAAAATATTTCTGCTTAATCGCTAATAAAATAAAAATTTTGATTGAGGCTTTAAAAGTTATTGAAAAACATACATTTAAAGAAATAAAAATAGAGTATTGAGGAAAGTACTAGTGGCAACATTGTATAAGCGTAATGCGGGTTCAGATGCTGAAATTAAGTGTTTTGCTCTCAAAAAACTTTACAATAGACGGACAGTGAATCACTCCAAAATCCCGCACTACGCTTATACTTAACGTTGTAAACCATTTTCTTCAAATCAATCAGCATCACAGAATAGACATCTTCAGCTTGTTTTATAGTAACTTTTAAGTTACATTTGTCGTAATGGAAAGAGTCAGGCAAGTAATACAATACAAAAATTATTTCGAGGAGTTCTTGCTTGCTCAGCCGAAAAAAATTCAGGACAAGATATTTAAGGTCATTGAAATTATTGAGACCTATGAGCATGTGCCAAAAACTTACTTGGCACCGATGAAAACTCAAAAAGGTCTTTATGAAGCTAGAATTAAATTAGGTTCGAATATTTGGCGAGTCTTTTGCTTTTTCGATAAAGGCAAATTGGTCATCCTTTTAAATGGATTTACAAAAAAGACTCAAAAAACGCCGAAAAGAGAAATCGAAAAAGCGGTTCGACTGATGAAGGAGTATTACAAAGAAAAAGAGGAAGAAAATGGAAACTAAAAGCTGGAAAGATATAAAAGATACAGTTTACGGAGAAAAAGGAACTGAACGGAGAGATGAATTAGAAAGAGATTTTGAATCTTTTAAAATCGGACTGCTTTTGAGAAATGCAAGAGAGCAGAAAAACCTGACACAAGAACAGCTAGCAGAACTTGTTGACAAAAAGAGGACATATATTTCAAGGGTAGAAAATAATGGTAGTAATCTTACTTTAAAGACCTTGTTTGACATTGTCGAAAAAGGACTGGGAGGAAAAGTAAACATCTCAATAGACCTCTAGAATAGGACGGTTTACAACAATCTGTCATAAATCATGGCTGTCAGTAAGTTATTGTGCTTTTAGTTCTTCGTAGATTGCCTCGGTGGTTAATGCAAATTTTTATACTTTTAATCAGTCACGAATTTATACAGTGGCGTTAGCGGCAAGCTGAACAAAACGACTTTGCACAAATTAAAAAACAATAAATAACGAAAATGGAAAGCAGAAAAGAACATCTGAATCCGAGCGGACTTTTTAAAAATCCGGCCTTTTCGCAAATCGTTACAACACAAGGAAACGGAAAAACCATTTACATTGGAGGTCAGAATGCAGTTGACCAAAATTCCAAGGTTGTCGGAAAAGATGATATTGCATCACAGACCGAACAAGTGATGAAAAATTTGGAAACTGCATTAAAATCCTGTGGAGCGGATTTTGGAAATTTGGTCAAACTGAACATAAACATTGTTCAAGGCCAAGATGTAATGAAAGGATTTGAGGTTTCTCAAAGGTTTTTAGGACAAAGTTCAAACCCACCAATAGTCACGGTTCTGTTTGTTGCAGGACTTGTAAATCCTGACTTCCTTGTCGAAATCGATGCGATTGCTTTTATTTCCCAATAATAAAATATACGGAATGGCAAAACAAGTAGGAAAAACAAAAGATGTCGGATTTCAATTCAGACTTCAAAAAACATTTCCCATTTCAGAAAAAAAAGCGTGGGATTTTATGTTTTCGGACAAAGGATTGAAAATCTGGCTTGGCGATCTTAAAAACGACCTTAAATTAAAGGAGGAATACCAAACCAAGAATGACATTAAAGGCTTTGTCCGTGTTTTTAAACCTAATTCACATATTCGAATGAATTGGAAAAAGAAAGATTGAGACAATATGTCTACAGTCCAAATTCGGGTAATCGGAAGGGGTAGAAATAAAACTACAATAAGCTTTCATCAAGAGAAATTGACGGACTCTAAACAAAGAGCCGAAATGAAAAAATATTGGAAGGAAAAGATCGAGAAAATAACAAGCGAGATGGAAATAGCCAGCCCCTAACAATGTATATAAAAATTAGGAGAGAAAGTAGTAATATCAAATCTTACAGCTCGTTTCAACTTTCGATATATATTGAAGGTGAAGTGCTTCAAAATTGCCTACTTTTCATATACTAAACGTTACAAGCAACCGCGGGGAGGAGACACCAACAAAGTAGGATTATTATAATGCCAGAATGATTTAATTGTCTTATACCTTCCTAGAAAACAATTACAATTTATTTTCAGAGAGATCTATTTAAAAGACCCTGAAGTTCATAAATCATCATTTCAGCGCAGGCTGGATTGGAGATTACAAAAAATTCCAGAAACTATTTGCGCAAGTGAAAGCTTGCGTTTATATTTGCAAGCGTTAACTTGCATATAATATGAAACGAAGATGAACAGAGACGTTTTTAATGCCATTGCGGATCCTACAAGACGAAGTATTTTATTGTCCTTGACAAAGGAATCATATAATGTAAATGCCTTGGCTGACAAATTTGATATCACAAGACAAGCTGTGTCCTTACATATTAAATACTTGCAAGAGTGTGGGGTGATATCACTTAAAAAATCGGGGCGTGAGCGCATTTGTAACCTTAAGGTTGAAAAATTAACTGAAGTTGCAGTTTGGTTGGAACCCTTCAGAAAAATGTGGACAGGAAAGTTCAATCAACTGGACAAACTTTTGGACGAATTACAGTCCACCTCAAATAAAGATCTTTAGAACAAAACTATAATGGAGAACAAACCACTAATAATAGAACAGGAATTTAGAGCACCAGTGGAGCTTCTTTGGCGTGCCATCACCGACAAAGAATTGATGAAAAAATGGTATTTTGATATACCGGATTTCAAGTTAGAACCTGGTGCAAAATTTCATTTTGAAGGCACTGCTGAAAAGACATGCTATGTACATCTTTGCGAAATTTTAGAGATAGTACCTTTTAAGAAACTTAAATATTCATGGAAGTACGAAGGATACAAGGGTCTTTCTTTTGTGACATTCGAATTGGAGCCGATTGGAAACAAAACCAAATTAAAACTCACCCATGAAGGATTAGAAACTTTACCATCGGAAAACGCACACTTTAAAAAAGACAATTTCGCTCATGGATGGAAATTCCTAATCCAAGTATCGCTACTACAATATATGGAAAAAGAAAAACCTAGAGAAAATACAAAAAGCTGAATTATGGAATACTTATATTATGGATTGGGAATAATAGGCATATTGACTATCATCTTCTTACTTATTGGGTTTATCAAACCTAGCATATCTTATAATTGTGCAATAATAGTGGATAAACCAATAAAAGAATCCGGATATGTAGCACAAGACGAAGAAAAAATGTCGGAATGGCTGGAAGGGTTTATAAAAATTGAACATGTAAGTGGCAAGCCAAAAACGGTTGGTAATGTTTCAAATGTATATTTTGAAATGAACGGAAAAGAGATGGTGGTTAAGCGGACAATTACCGCCATTAAACTATTCGAATCAATGGAATCAATGTCTGAAACTGATTTCATGAATATGGAATATAGTGTTTGCATGACCGCTATCGATGAAAAAACAAAAATTAGTTCAAGTACTACTGTTAAAGGAAATGGAATATTTGCTAAATCACTGATGGTATTTATGGGCGGTTCTCTCAAAAAATCAGAGGAGACGAATTTGGTCAGGCTTAAAAATACTATCGAAGCTAACACAAAGAACTATTTTCCTGAACAGTCAACGACAAGGTAAGCAAAGGATTTAAGGTAAGAATTATTTGTCACGATAATAAAAGATTAGTATGAAAGGCTCTTCACAAGCTGAAAACATCCTGGCTCAAATCAATACTAAAACAAAGCTAGGAGACTTACGGAAAATTGCTAAGGATATCAAAAAGGATCACGAACTGGCTATGGAACTATGGTCAACCGAGAGGTTTTTACCCAGGCAATTGGCCATCTTGATCATGGATAAAAAGCTTCTTTCCCAAGATTTGAGTAATGATCTTGATAAAGATATGCAGACTCATCCATTTGATGAGCGAAATCAGCTGATGGATTGGCTAATGGCCAATCAGCTTACTAAGGATAAAGACACAATCGAGCTGATTCAGTCTTGGGAAAATAGTCCTTCTACACTTCAAAGGCGCACTTATTGGTACTATCAAGCAAGATTAAGATGGACAGGACAAACACCCCCAGAAAACACGCCCGACTTACTCTCAGCAATTAAGACAAGGATTGCCACGGAAGAGTCTGAAGTTCAAAGGGCTATGAATTTCACTGCAGGCTGGATTGGAGTTTATGAAAAAAAGTATCGAAATCGGTGCATCGCGCTTGGCGAAAAAACGGGTCTTTATATAGGTGAAATGGTATCAAAAGGGTGTACACCCGACTATTTGCCAGAATTTATAGCGCTAGAAAGCAAGAAACGAAATCTATAAATCTTCTTACGATTGAATGTAATATAATAAAGGCAGCTTGTAACAATGTATGAAAAATAGGCGAAGCAGCAATAAGATCAAGGGTTTTGGCTGGTATCAAACTTTGTGATTAACCGAAAGTTTAGTGCTTCTAAATCGCCTACTTTTCATATACTAAACGTTGGCAACAAGCTAAAAGAAACTTCCGAACTAATAGGAATTTCTTGCCATATGACAACTAAAAAGAGATTAGTTCATCATAAATTGCTCAACAAAATAAAACGAACTTATCAATTTAAAAATAATTAATGAAACCGAAAATTAACTTCATAACAGTGCCAGTGGAGAATATGGAAAAGTCCATAAGATTCTACCAAGAAACTTTTGGTTTTCCTGTATCAGAAAGTAATAATGAACTCTGTTTATTTGAATTAAACGACAATTTCTATTTTGTTATTCAAAAAAGCACTGCGTTTGTAAATCAAATCACTAATTCAGATAAAAATATTGTATCCAATAGTTTTATATTGAGTCACGAAACAGAATCGAAGCAAGAAGTAGATATTATTGTGAAAAAAGCAGAGAACAACGGTGCGAAAATAGTCAAAAAGTTAGATGAGGATTGGGGATATTCAATTAGTATATCGGACATTAACGGACATCATTGGGAAATACTTTTTACAAATAAAAAACAATAAGATAAAGAAATATACTTACACGCATTATGGATTAAGAGTATAAATAAAAAAGAAAATAATTATATATTTAATTGGACGGAATAAGGGAAATCTGGACTGGAATATGTAAGGGGAGAATAAAGCCTGATTGCCAACAATTTATATAAAAAATAGGCAAAATAGTAGTAATTCAAGGCTTTTAAATCGTATCAAACTTTGTGCGTGACTAAAAGTTACGTGCTTCGAAATCGTCTACATTTCATATAATAACCGTAGTAAGCCATTAAAAAAACGACCGATAATTTAATAAATGAACGAAAATGAAACAAAACGACTTTCAAGACTGATTGCCATTTTAACGCAGTTGCAAACGAAACGACTTTTGACTTCCACGGAATTAGCGAATAAATTTTCGGTAAGTGTAAGAACGATATACAGGGACATTCGAGCTTTGGAACAAGCAGGAGTTCCCATAATCACGGAAGAAGGTAAAGGTTATTCCTTAATGGAAGGTTACAAAATTCCGCCTGTAATGTTTACAGAAGCCCAAGCCAATGCCCTAATTACAGCAGAGCAATTAGTCCTTAAAAACAAAGACGCTTCATTTATAAAAGATTATTCAGAAGCGATTGAGAAAATTAAAGCGGTTTTGAAATACAGCCAAAAGGACAAAGTCAATTTATTATCCGAAAGGACAAGATTTAACCAAAATCTAATCCGAGAAAGAAACAACGACAATCTATCTGAACTTCAATTTGCCTTGACGAATTTTCGTCTGACCAAAATAGACTATGTAAATGCTGACGAAAAAATGACCACTCGTGTTATAGAACCATTTGCCTTACTAAGTACAGAAAATTGGCTGTTGGTTGCATATTGCCAATTACGAGAAGAGTTTCGCTACTTTCGTTTAGATAGAATCAAGAAACTACAAGTGCTTACCGAATATTTCGAACCGCATAAAATGACCTTACAGGAATATTTTGATAAATTTTATTAGGCTTATTTCTACCCCTGACATAAGGCTGTCATAATCCCATATTAGTTTTGTTTTAAGTTTAACGAGTAAAACAAATTTCAAAATGGAAAAAAGAACAATCGACCCTTGGAAATGGGGAGAACAAACAAACTCTGCTCAAGCGGTAGAAGTAAAAAATGTTGAAGGAACACTTTACTGTTCAGGACAAGTAGCAATTGACGAAAATGGTGTGCCAAGTAATGCAGATATGCGTTCGCAGTTAATGCAAACTATACAAAATTTGGAAACCCTTATCGAAGATTCGGACTATGATTGCAAGAACATTGTGAGATTGAACGTTTTCACCACTTCTACACAGGACTTTTTCACAACCTGTATGGATGTGTATGTACCTTTCTTACAAAAGTATGGCATAAAACAGGCAACAACTTTAATTGAAGTTAAAGGACTTTTCGCTACTTTAACCGTAGAATTAGAAGCTACTGTTGTTAAGTAAAAACTTGGAAACATATTATCCTAAAAGCAGTACAGATTGGCGAAATTGGTTAGTGAAGAATCACAATACCAAACAATCTGTACGGCTTGTGTTTATTAAAAAAGAGTCAGAAAAAGATTCCATTAGTTGGAGTGATGCCGTTGACGAAGCACTTTGCTTTGGTTGGATTTACAGCAAGAAACAAACCATTGATGAATTTAGCTATCGCTAATTTTTTTCCAAAAGAAAACCCAATAGCACTTGGTCAAAAATCAATAAAGAGAAAGTCGATTGTTTAATTGAACAAGAGTTAATGGCACAAGCGGGAATAGAAAGCATTATAATAGCCAAGCAAAATGGTTCGTGGACAATTTTAGAGAATGTAGAAAAATTAATCATTCCGGAAGATTTAGAAAAAGAGTTTGAATCTAAGCCAAACTCGAAAAAATATTTTATAAGTTTAAGCAAATCTAAAAGAAAAGAAATTTTAACTTGGATTGTACTTGCCGAACGAGCTGAAACTAGAGAAAAACGAATTAAGGAAATAGCAAAACTTGCAATTAAGAACCTGAAACCAAAACAGTTTAGGTAAAAGAAAAACGGCTTACAACAATTTATATAAAAAATAGGCAAAATAGTAGTAATTCAAGGCTTTTAAATCGTATCAAACTTTGTGCGTGACTAAAAGTTACGTGCTTCGAAATCGTCTACATTTCATATAATAACCGTTGCGCTTAATGCCGCAAAAACACCTTCTATGAAAGAAAAATTAGGAATAATATTTATCCACGGTGCTGGATTGGGAAAATTTATCTGGAACGAAATTGAGCCAAATTTAAACTATTCGTTCTTAATGATTGAATTTCCAAGCAGGAATGCGGACGATAAAGCAAGTTTTAAATTGATTTTTGAAGATTATGTCGTCAAAGCAATTTCAGAAACTCAAAATTTTAACAAAGAAAAATTAATCATTGTTACACACTCAATCGGAGGACTTGTTGGATTAAGAATTGCGGAACATTTTAAAGCCAAGACTATTGGGTTTGCCGGAATTGGCTCTGCAATCCCAAAAAATGGAAATTCATTTGTTTCTTGTCTTCCATTTCCTCAAAAATTTATAGTTCCGTTAATAATGAAAATGGCAGGGACAAAACCACCGAAATCGGCAATTGAAAGTGGACTATGTAATGACTTAAATCCATCGCAAACGAAAATGGTTGTCGAGAATTTTACAGCAGAATCGAAAAGCCTTTATACAGAAAAATCAAAAACAAAAATTCCCGATATCAAGAAATTATATGTGGAACTGACCAACGACAAGGAATTTCCCATTTCAGTTCAAAAGAAAATGGCGGAAAATTTAAACTGTAAAAACATAGTAAAACTTGAAAGTGGTCATTTACCAATGTTGAGTGTTCCCGAAAAATTGTCAGGAATTTTAAATGAATTCATAAATGACTGCATTAACAATAGAGAAAAGCACTAAACAATGTATATAAAAAATAGACGAATTAGTGCTAAATTCAAAAGTTTTGACTCGTAGCAATGTTCGTGCTTAACCGAAAGTTTCGTGCTTCGTAATCTCCTACTTTTTATATAGTAACCATAGGCAACAAGCTGAAAACCGAACTATTAATGAAATTTAGGAAAGCGACAAAAAATGATATTTCAACGATAGTTGAAATGATTGCAGACGATGAACTTGGAAAGAAAAGAGAAAATTTTCAAATCCCACTACCACAAGAATATCTGACTGCTTTTGAAGAAATACATTCTGACCAAAACCAAGAATTAATTGTTGTCGAAAACGAAAACGCTGAAATAGTTGGAACTTTACAATTGTCATTTATTCAATACTTGACTTATCGTGGCGGAATTAGAGCACAAATAGAATCCGTAAGAATTAGAAAAGACAAAAGAGGACTCGGAATTGGAAAAACAATGTTTGAATGGGCTATTAATAGAGCTAAAGAACGGAAAGCGCATTTACTTCAGCTCACGACTGACAAAGAAAGACCAAAGGCAATTAAATTTTATGAAGATTTAGGATTTAAAGCAACTCATGCAGGAATGAAAATGCATTTTGAATAAGTAAAGCCAGTTGCAAACACTTTGTGCTATGAAAAGCCATAAGACTTTCAGCCAACCACAAAACGGGAGTTTGTTGTTTAAATTAACAATAATTATGGCAAAACATAGTCTAATTATTGAAACTATTGATTGTAGCTAAGTTTCGGGTGCGTTAGGCACAGAGTATTTAAGAACTTTACAAATGCTCACTACCATAAGCTAAAGCACATTTGAAAATGAGGCGTTTGAGAGATTAGTCCTGCCTGTGCCCCCACCATCGTGATTCACATACGTATGCAACCTCTCCTTAAGTTTTTGCATCTACCTGACAAGATCTGTATTTGAACCAAATCTAAATGTTAGTTGATACAAAAGTGAACATCAAAATTAAGCTTTCAGCTTTATGGACATCAGTTGTTTTATGTTATTTATACGGAGATTATTTTGAGCTGTACACACCTGGCAAAGTAAACAGTTTAATAACCGGTGATAATGTATTGGATAGTCCCACTACTTTGTTAATAGCATCTGTAGTTTTGGCAATTCCCGCTGTCATGGTTGCAGCTTCAATTCTGCTAAGCGCAAAAATAAACAGAATTCTCAATATTCTAATTGGCACATTATTTACTGTGATGATGGTGTTTATAGGAATTATGTCAACTAATGAATGGTACCTGTTTTATGTTTTTCTAGCATTTTTAGAAAGTATAATCACTGGTTTAATTGTTTGGTATGCCTGGAAATGGCCTAAGGAGGAAATCATATAATAATGGAAGTTATTTCAAATACTAAAAGAGTAGTTCTCGTTTTGCTAACAACTAATTACCCTCGCTTTTTGATAATTGATTGATCTCCAGCTAGCGCAAATTCAAAAATCAAACTTAGCAGTGCAAAAGCATTTTCCTTATATTTACCACATGAAAAATATTTGGAGCCCCTTATTCTTCTTTCTTTTAATTGGCAGCCTTTCTTCAGCGTACAGCCAAAGCAATACCATCGTTACTTTCCAGGTGAATATGAATGAGCAGATTGAACTAGATCAGTTTGATCCTAATTCCGAAACGCTTGATATCGCAGGCTCATTTAATAGTTGGGGCGCTCCGGGTCTAGCTTTAACAGACACTGATGCAGATGGTATTTATACCGCTGCCCAAAATTTTAATGTGGGGGAAACCATTGAATTAAAAGCTCGGATCAATGGCGCTTGGAATGGCAGAGAGGAATTTGCCGGTGGAGGTGGCAACCGCTCCTTTACCATTGTAGTCAATGGAGTCATAGAGTTTTGGTACAATGATGAGTTTCCCGCTAATTTGTTACAGGTGGCTATAAGCGCCTCTACTAATAGTGGACTGCCGGGAGAAGTGATTCAGTTTACAGATCAATCCAATGGCAATCCTGTCAGCTGGGCATGGGACTTTCCGGGTGGCTCTCAGGCAAGCAGCTCAGAGCAAAATCCTCTGATCAGCTATGCAGAGGAAGGAAAATATAATGTGAGTTTAACTGTTACAAATACCGATGAAAAAAGCGAAACCAAAGTCTTTGAAAGCTTTATCAATATTGGCAACCAGGATGTGCACTGGTGGAATGATGCGGTATTTTACGAAGTATTTGTCCGCAGTTTCTACGATGCGGATGGCGATGGCATCGGAGATTTTAAAGGACTCACCGAGAAATTAGATTATCTAAATGATGGCAATCCTGCCACGCAAAGTGACTTGGGTGTGACTGGCATCTGGTTAATGCCCATTCATGAATCGCCCAGCTACCATGGCTACGATGTGACCGACTACAGGAAAATTGAGCCGGATTATGGCACCAATGAAGATTTTAAAGCTTTTATGGCCGAAGCTCACGCCCGTGGCATCAAAGTAATCATCGATTATGTAATGAATCATAGCTCCAGCCAACATCCATGGTTTCTTGATTCTAAAAATACTGCCAGCGATAAAAGGGATTGGTATGTTTGGGAAGATAGCAATCCCGGAGGAAGTGGCCCTTGGGGGCAAACGCTTTGGCACCCCACAAATGGCGATTATTTCTACGGTCTGTTTTGGAGCGGAATGCCTGACATCAATTATGAAGGCGTTGGCGTGAAAGAGGAAATGTTTGACATTTCCACCTTTTGGCTGGAAGAAATGGATGTTGATGGTTTCAGGCTGGATGCCGTAAAATACATTTATGAAACTGAGGCCGGTGTGGAAGATACAGAAGAAACCTTTCAGTTCTGGAAGGATTTCAGAACGCATTATAAAGCCATTAAACCAGAAGCTTTTGCAGTAGGAGAAGCCTGGACTTCCACTGACAAAGCTAAAAAATATGTAGATAGCGATGGGTTGGATTACGTTTTTGAGTTCGATCTGGCCAATGCCATTATAGGCGCAGTGAGCAATGGCAATGCTTCCGGCATTATTTCTAAGACGGCAGAAGTAATGAGCAGCTATCCTTATTTGCAATTCGGTACATTTCTCTCAAATCACGACATCAACCGCCTAATGAATTTATTAAGTAGCGATGAGGAAAAGGTAAGGCAGGCGGCTGAGCTATTATTTACCTTACCAGGCGTGCCCTATATCTACTATGGTGAAGAAATAGGAATGGAGGGAGTAAAACCCGATGAAGATATTCGCTTGCCACTACAATGGGATAATTCTGCCAACGCAGGCTTTACACGTGGCAGCCCCTGGAGAGCACCCAAAGCAGATTATACCTCTAAAAATATTAAAGCTCAACAAAGTAATCCGGAATCTCTATGGAGGAATTACCATCATTTAGTACAGACAAGAAATTCACAAATCGCATTGCGAAGAGGAAATTACAGAAATGTGACAGCAAGCGATAAAAGCATTTATGCTTTCTTGAGATCCTATGAGAATGAGTATGTTTTTACAGTGGCAAATCTGGCTAATTCAGCCAATTCGGGTGTACAAATTAGTTTAAATACTTCTGATATTGAGGCAGGAGCATATGTTTTGGTGGATTTGTTAACAGGTCAGCAGGAAAACGTGACCATAGCAGGTGGAGGAGGTTTATCACTCACTTTAGCAGAATTCAATCCCAGGCAGACTCGGATTTATAAGCTTTTGCAGCAAGAAAACTCAATTACTCAGCTGAATCTAATGGTAGATATGAATAAGCAGATAATGTTATCTGCATTTGATCCCAATACTGATAAGGTATTATTGATTTCAGATCAAAATAGTATGGGGTCAGAACTGATAGAATTGACGGACGATTCGGGTGATGGAATTTACTCAACCGTGATTAATGACGTTGGAACTGGATCTGCCATTAAGTATAAATATGCGATCAATGAAATAGGAAATGGCAAAAAAGAATTTCCAGACTCTGAATTTCTACGAACCTACAGGCTCAAAGAAGGAGAAAATCCGGTTTTAGATCTCTATAATCAAACAGGAGCTACAGTTACATCAGTTACTGAAAAAAAAAATGATGCGCTGATCGCCTTATTCCCAAATCCAGCCAGTTCTTTTATAATTATAAGTATAAATTTCAAAAATACTAGAGCGATATCAATTTCTTACCAGATTTTGGATGCCCTAGGCCGGATAAAATCAACAGGTGAATTAACTGAGCAGAGCAATCAAATAAGCACGCAGCATTTAACTGAGGGGCTTTATTTTATCAGGTTGCATACGGATACAAATATCGTCAGCAAGAAGTTTATGATTGTACGATAAAGGAGTTTGGTTCTGCGGAGCGGAACCGGGATGAGTCTAAAACAGTGGTAAGGTTACTTTTAAATCTACTAAAATAGGTGCTCATGATAAATACTGCACTATTGGATAACCAAATAATATTGGTTAAAACCGAGCGGGCTGGTCGATCCCGAAAGCTTTCGGGAGCGGGGAGGGCGTTGAATTGTAGCGTGGAAGCCAGCCTCTGGCTGACATCTTTTTGTCTTGATTTTTTACATCTTTTTGATCAAGCAAAAAGATGAAGAATAAAATTTTGTTTGAAATACCTTAAAATGTAATTGAAACCTCAATATTTAGTGAAATTTCTCCTTTTTTGAAGTTTTACACTTAGTTTTTAAGTTTAAGAAACACTTGTTAAGGTCAGTATGTCTAGCTTTTGAGTTTAATTTCATTTTCCATGAGTAGCCTAAAATAAATCTGTGCAAACTATCCCCTTGAGGGGATTATAGGGGTGTTTTTGGTAAAGTTGAAGTATTGCCAATTAATCATCCGCAGCCTAAAGATTTTTTAAAATCTCTTCCTTTAGGGAAAATGCCAGCTCTTTCTTCTTCCTCCTGCTCCTCTTTTTCTTTTTTCTTTTGTGAAGTTAATTTCTCGTCAAGGTCTTTTTGCTTTTTCTCTTCCTTTGTTTCTTTGTGGTCATCTGTGCTCATACATGCTACAACGAGGTTCAGTAAAAAAAAGGTTTAAGCAAAACTCAAACCCTTTGAAACTAAAACTAACGATCTTTGAATAAGTCATTTGAATTAGGAATGACAAAGAGAGGTGACTGAATTCTATTTTTAATTTATATAAACTGAATTCGACATTATATAGCTTTTTTTATTACGGTCGGATTGTTGATTAACTTATTTTGTAGAACTGACGATTATTTTAAATACCTTACCAATTAGAAAGATAATGAGACCATAAATAGTAGTATAAGAGGAAATCTTTAAGCCACCAGCCATTACTCCTTGAGAAATATCTCCAGCCATTTCAATAGCTGCAAAAGCTGCAAATAAGCCAATAGTTTGCCCTAAAATACCCCATACCAAAGCAAAAAGAGCCAAGTCTTGGTTCAGTGTAATCCATTTTTGTTGTTTAGCAGATTCTTTTTTGTTAATAATGGATAGAATTCCTGTTGCCAAAATGGCGAGCAATAAAATAAAAAGGAGAGCCATAAATTCAATTCCTCCCTCGATGTGTGATTCAATGAAAAATCCCATGTGTTTTTAGTTACTTAATGAGTAGCAATTTTAGAGAATGTTTAGTAGAACTATTTTAGTAATCGTTGGATAGTGAAATATAAATGGTGGATAGCATTCACAGCAAGTTAAAAGGAAATATTGCTTTCTGCCGATCTTTACTTACCTCCTGCCGACTTTGCTCCCATTAGGTGAGTGAATTTATTATCTTTAAGGCGAATGTACAAAAGAATTATCTTTCATATCATTTACTGGCTTTTAGCTTTATCGCTTTGCATACTAATCATTGGTTACAGAAGCAATTGGGAGGAAGCAATTTTTTTAACGCTAGTGTTTAGCCCAATTCCAATTGGAAGTGCGTACCTCATCACTTACTATTTACTGGAAGAGTATTTGCTGAAACAAAAGTATTTCAGATTCTTCCTTTTTGTGGTTTATACACTTATAGCATCGCTTTATGTGGCTACCATGATTAATTTTGGTATTTTTATTTTTGTAGCTGATTATAAAATTGATGCTATGCCTCCTGCTGCCAGAGACCTATTGACTTTAACGGCCATTTTATTTCTATTGGTGATATTATTTGTGGCTATTCAGAGCATTAGAAAATGGAGCCTCACCATTGAAGAAAAGGAAAGAGCACTTAAGAATGCCGCAGAATCCGAATTGCGCTTTCTAAAAACGCAATTGCATCCACATTTTCTTTTCAACACCTTAAACAATTTATATACCCTCACTCTTCAAAAGTCAGATAAAGCGCCTGAACTGGTTTTAAAATTAAGCAATCTGCTGGATTATATTTTACATGCAGAAAAGAGCCATCTTGTAAGTTTAAAAAACGAGATTGCTATCATGAATGACTTTATTTATCTTGAAAGCATGCGGTATGAAGACAGGTTGACCTTACATAAAGATTTGGACATCGAAGATGGGGAAACTATAAAAATCCCTTCTCTTGTTTTAATTACCATCATGGAAAATTGTTTCAAGCACGGAGCAATGAACAATCAAGGTGACGTGATAGTCAAATTAAAACTAAAAAATGAAAATGGGCAATTGCAAATAGAAGCATTGAATTCTTTTAATCCTGATAAAAAAACAAACACGGAGGGTATTGGTCTGGAAAATATTAAAAAACAATTTGGCTATTTTTATGGCAATAGCTTTACGATGATTACATCTTCGGAAAAAAATATGTACTCTTTAAAAATAACTTTACCTACTGATGCAAACCTATAATTGCATAATAGCTGATGATGAGCCTTTAGCTAGGCAGTTGATCCAATCTCATATTCAACAAGTTCCCTATTTACATTTACAGGGGGTATTTAAGAATGCCTGGGAGGTAAAGTCTCATTTATCCAATAATACAGTGGACTTGCTATTTTTAGATATTGAAATGCCTGGATTGGATGGATTAACCATGGTGAAAAGTATTACCAAAATTCCCTATGTTATTTTCATAACAGCGCACAGAAACTATGCGGTGGAAGCTTTTGAGGTGAAAGCGTTGGATTACCTCGTAAAACCAGTCTCTTTTGAAAGATTTTTAAAAGCCTTAAGCCCTTTAGAACAGGTAAAACCTGAAAGCAATGCACCATTTAAAAGCCAGGATCATTTATACGTTTCAGTAGACCGTCAGATGATTAAAATGCCTTTTGCAGATATACTATATTTGGAAGCCATGGGTGATTATGTGAAGTTTTATACTGGAAGGGAAAAACCGACTATTTCTAAAATGACTCTAAAAGAGGCTTTGCAGGAGCTAGATCTCACAATTTTTATTCAAATACATCGCTCTTTTGTCATAAATAAAACCAAAATATCTGCCTACACGCACGATCAGGTTAAAGTAGAAGAGGTATGGTTAAAGATTTCCCGATCCTATAAAAATCAGCTTGAATTATAAAGACAATCTATTTACAATTAATTCTTTTTCACATGCTGCTTTAATATAAAGCGGAATTTAAATTTTTCAGAGAGGATGGTATCTATCCTCATATCACTATGCGATATTGTTAGTAAAAAGGTTTCCCTATTTTTTTTCTAACTATACGTGGCTAAATGCGTTTCCTTTCTATAATAAATTAATATGAAAAAAATTGCTATAACCGGAGCTACTTCTGGTATTGGCCTTGAAACAGCCAAAGCGTTACTTGAAAAAGGCCATGAATTAATTTTCCTGGTGCGAAACACTGGTAAAGCTATTGAAATACAGGAAAAACTTTCAAAGTCTGATAAAATACAAATTATAAAGTGCGATCTGGCAGATCTGAAAACGGTAAAAAATGCGGCAGAAGAATTGCTGGCTTCAAATAGTCATTTGGATGTGCTTATTAATAATGCCGGAGGCACTTTTGAGAAGAGAATTTGTAGTAAAGATGGACTCGAGCTTCACTTAGCTATCAATCATATCGGACATTTCTTGTTAGTTAAGGAGCTTTGGAGTTTGCTGCAAAAAAGTAAAACAAAAATTATCAATGTAAGCTCAGAAGCACATAAAGCAGGTAAAATAGACTTTAAAGATTTGAATCTAGAAAATGACTATTCAACCATTCGGGCTTATGGTAATGCAAAATTATATAATGTGTTGTTCACCAAATCGCTGGTTGAAAAGGGATTTGAAAGCTATGCCTTACACCCGGGCGTAATCGACTCTGGTTTTGGAGATAACCTATCAGGGCCTTTTAAGGTGATGTGGAAATTAGGCAAACCTTTTATGAAAACCACCAGGGAAGGGGCATCTACTTCCATTTACTTGGCGTTAAACGACATCAATAAGGACTTAAATGGAAGCTATTTTAAAAATAAAAAGCCGTTTCGCTCCTCCTCCGATTCAAAAAGTACTGCGATACAGGAAAAGCTGTGGGAAGCCAGTGAGAAGATCCTTGAGGAAAAAGTTTACAGAAATTAAATAAATAAAACGCTTTAAATTAATATAATCTGAAGTTAAGCCCTCACAGATTGCCATGAGCTAAACTGTATTCAATGGTCTTTTGTAATGATAGGAGTCTCAACAATCTTGGGCAGAGTTTGAGTGCGCTTAGAAAAAAATCACAACCCCTGCACTATGTCCTTCTTCAAAAACATCAAGCTCCACATTCCTCTTAAGTCACCAATTTTATAATCTGTAGCTTTATCCTTAGGATATTTTGATGTTAAAAAGCTTTCAATTTTAGCAGAAATTTCTTCTTTTGATCCGTGGCAATTAAGACAAAGGTTACTTGCTATAAAAATAGGTTTATTGTACAAGATGCTATCTCCAGGCCGTATAAATTGTACGTTTGTGCTAAGCTTAATCTCATTTTCATGCGCATCCGTATAAGCTTCTAGTAAATCTCTCTCCACCCCTGAAGCAGCATTGGCAGGATTACGATTTTTCAAACTGACCCTGCTCAGAAATACTTTATATTTATTGGCTAAACTGTCAGTTAGAGGGTATGCTTCCATACTGCAGAATTTAGCTGCAGCTTTATAACCACCTGCTTCAAATTGCTCAGAGATTTTTCGCATAAATACCTCCTGGGCATTTGCCGTTATTGAGTCTCCCAGCTCATTTACACGGTTAATAATTTCAGCTTCAGAAATCTTCTTAATACTTCGCTGGTCTATTGATTCTTCAATGGACTTTGGCCTCCTTTTTTCGGTGGAAAAACCGCAACCAATTATAGATAATACAAGCGCAAATAGGAAAATATTCCTAAATAAATTCATTATATAAGTTGTTCAGATTCCACCAGGGCACCAATTAGTAGATATTTATTATCTCCCGATCCCTGATTGTGTAGAACACCAGCAGAAACCTGGGCGTTCAGAGATTCACCGCTTTTATGTTTTACTTTTAGTACACCAGACCAGGTTTTGCCATCACCTAGTGCTGCTTTCATAGCTTTGTAGCCCTCTTTGGATTCCACAATTGCCTCAAAGCCTGAACCACTTAAATCAGAATAATTATACTTCAGCTTTTCTGATGTGATACTATTAATGCTTGTTACTTTAAATTGAGCATCCATCTCAATCATCATATTAGTATAGTTGATGATTTTTTCCTTGTCTTCCCTGTCTCTTTGTGCACGCTCCATTTCTTCCTGCGTGGCCTGCAATTCCTCCATGTTCTGACGCATTTCTTCTTCCTGTGACCTCATTTGCTCAGTCATTTCTCGAGACTCATTGAGTAGCTTGGAAGTTCTCTCGTTGATTTTTACCGAAGAGATGGTAGAAGCGATATTCTCCGCAATTTTTTCCACAAACTCTTTTTCATGTGCCTGATATTCATAGAAAGATGCCATTTCTATTACCCCGTAAATTTTTTCATTTACTTTTAATGGAACAATTAATAAACTGTTAGGATTTGCTTCACCTAATCCCGATGTAATCATCACATAATCCTGTGGAACCTCAGTCATGTAAATAGTTTCAGCTTCCAACCAGGCCTGACCAGTTAAACCTTCACCTTCATAAATCTTCTGTTCCAAATATTTCTTTTTATCCCACGCATAGCAAGCAGTAAGCTCTAAATAAGGATCATCTTCATTTTCGCTGTTTATTATGAACAAACCACCCTGGTTGGATTTAGTATACTTTACCAGGTTAGAGATAATTTCATCCGATAGTTTCGAAATATTGTCATTGTTTCTTCTAAGGATGTCACCAAACATTGCTAAACCTTCAGTGGTCCAGTTACGCTTTTTATCTTCCTCAGCCACACGTTTCAGGTTGCCTCTCATATTAATAAGCGCATTCCCCAATACATCCTTCTCACTCAAAGGCTCATAGTCTGAATCGTACTTTCCACTTCCAATATTCTCTGCGAAATACGAAGTGTCTTTAAGGCCGACTACTAATTTATCCATGGCTACTGCCATTTCTCCGATTTCATCATTGCCAAATTTACGTGTATTATTTTCAGGTAAAATACCTTTTCCTAATTGAACAATTATATCTTTTATGTAATTAACAGGTTTAGTAATAGAAGAAGCAAGCCAGAAAGCACCTACTAATCCTAGACCAATAAATACTATTGCTAAGATGATGGAAGTGTTTCGTAATGAGGTAGATGTCTCTAAAACCTCAGCTTCATAAATATCAGATTCCTCTTGCTTGGACTCCATTACTTTATTCAGCTTGGAAATAATTGAATCAGTTCTTGGCAATACCTCTCTCTCCAACGATTCAGAGGCCATAAATTTAACGATGGCATCTTCATAATCTTCAAATGTGACTAATGAGCCCATTATTTCTTTTTGCACATCAATTAACTCTTCAAATTGATCAAAAATGCTATCCATTTTTTGAGACTGCTGCTCTTCGTCCCAATTCTCTTTTAAAGAGGTAATTTTCTCTTTTAGGTTAGGGTACTCAGTTTCATGAATATTCCTAAGGTCGTCCTTATCTATTTCATTGTCTTGAAGATATACCCAGTTGGTAACCAACATTTTAGAACGGATAATTAGTAAATTGAAATCCTTAATAGCTGTAACAGAGGGCTTTATAATGTTGGAATTCTTTTCTGTTAAATTACTGTTTGTGCTTACTGTGTAAATAGTAATACCTGCATAAACTATGAAAATCAAAATTAAGGTAATAAAACCACCTAATATTTTGTTCCCTATGGTAAATCGAATATTCTTCATCTTGATTGTATTGCTAAAAATATAATGTTAAACTTACTAAATTATATTGATAATTAGATATTTCATATAATGCAGCTGTTTTTCGATGGTGTACTTTTTACTTAATTTCTTCACCAAAACGAGCCAATTCAGTTGATACTTTTAATCCGTTGCGGTTAATAGCAGGTGTATTTATTTCAAATCGCAACTTACCTCCTACATCCTTAAAATTTATCATAGCTCCCTGCTTTCCCAGCCCCTCTGTTTCTGCAATCAAAAGCGTAGGCTTGTTACCCAGCGCTGATTTTATATTATTAAAATTTGCTGCCTGGCTGTCTGGCACAAATAGTAGATTAATTTTTTGGTTCAGACTGTTTCTATCTACGGAAATAATTTTGATAGCATTTACTCCCACTTTCTTAATTTCAGCCATTTCTTTTAAAAGTTCAGTAATTTCAGATTCACCATAAACGGCCATAATAAAATCACCCTCCTTATAAGTAGTTGGCCACTCAATATATTTGGTGAAATTGTAAAAAAATACTTTGTGAAACCTGTATTTGCTCTCCTGAGAATAGCCTGTTTTTGCTATAATGAGCAGGCAAAAGAGTACAATTAGTTTAATTTGTATATTTCTCATTTTTTGGTTTCTTATTTGAAGGCAAAAAGTAGCTATTTTTAAGTAAAAAAAGAAGTGATTATCTATTAACACCGAATAATTGGCTATGAAAACTTTAGAGATGAACCTTATTGGTAATTTTCATTGCGCTCTTGGGAATGATTGCATCTCATTGTAGATTCAATACCCTAAATATTTATTAGCTTTGTATATATTTTAGGAATACATATGCTTGACAGATTAAAAAATATAAAAGATCGTTTTGAGGAGGTGGGACAACTGATGGTGCAGCCAGATGCTATGTCCGACATGAAGAAGTTTACTCAATTAAGTAAAGAATACTCCGACCTTGAAAAAGTAGTGAAGGAATATGATAATTATTTAAAAATATTAGAGGGATTAAAACAGGCAAAATCTATTTTGGAAACGGAAAAGGATCCCGGTTTCAGAGAGATGGCTAAAATGGAATTAGATGACCTTAATCCGCAGAAAGAGAAGCAAGAGGAGACATTGAAGAAAATGTTAATTCCGAAAGATCCTAAAGATGAAAAAAATGCCGTGTTAGAAATTAGAGCGGGTACCGGAGGAGATGAAGCTGCCATTTTTGCGGGTGATTTATTCAGGATGTATCAGCGTTTTGCCGAGAAAAATTCATTGAAATTGACAGTGCTTGATTTAACGGAAGGTACCTCGGGAGGCTACAAGGAAATTATTTCACAGGTTACAGGTACCGAACCGTATGGAACACTTAAATATGAGTCGGGAGTGCATCGTGTGCAAAGAGTTCCGGCAACAGAAACGCAGGGAAGAGTTCATACTTCTGCAGCTACAGTAGCAGTGCTACCAGAAGTGGATGAAGTAGAAGTAGAAATAGATATGAATGAGGTGCGAAAAGACACCTACTGCTCTTCCGGACCAGGTGGGCAGTCAGTAAATACCACTTATTCTGCTGTGCGTTTAACCCACCTGCCTACAGGTATGATTGTCACCTGTCAGGATGAAAAGTCTCAGTTGAAAAACTTTGATAAAGCACTAAAGGTATTGCGGTCTCGTTTATACGAAATAGAACTGGCAAAGCAAATGGATGAAATTGGAGCCCAAAGAAAAACCATGGTGCGCAGTGGAGACAGATCTGAGAAAATTCGAACTTATAACTATCCGCAAGGCCGGGTAACGGATCACAGAATAGGTTATACAGTTCATAATTTGCCAGCCATTATGAGCGGAGAACTTGAGGATATTGTTGAAAATTTACAGATTGCAGAAAACGCGAGTAAACTTAATGAAACTACATAAGATAGGATTATGGGTTTTGCTAGTACAGATCAGTGGAGCATTATTTATTTCCTCTTGCTCTTACGATCCTGAAATTTCCGAAGATCCTGTAAATCTAACTTTTTCTACAGATACCATTCAGTTTGATACTATTTTTGCAGAGCGAAGAAGTATTACACAGCGCTTAATTGTTAGAAACCCTTCTAATATGGCTATTTCCGTAGAGGAAATAAGTTTGCTAGAAGGTTTAAACGATTTCAACTTAATTTTGAATGGCCGGGAAGGTAAGAGCTTTTCTGATCAGTTGCTTTTGGGAAATGATAGTCTTTTGCTACTCATAGAAGCAAACATTGATCAAACTGACGAAAATAATCCCTTTGTGATCCGTGATGCTATTCAATTTATCAACAAATCAAATGCGCAAAGTGTAATTGTAGAAGCCTACGGTCAAAATGCGAACTACCTGAGTGATTCTGTAGTCACCTGCAATACCACCTGGACAGCAAAAAAGCCCTATGTCCTTTCCAATAATATTTTGATAGACTCTGCCTGCACGCTTACCATAGAAGCAGGCACTAAAATATACAGTGCGAATAATTCCTTTATTTTAATTGATGGAACTTTAAAAGTGGAAGGCTCTTTACAACAGCCGGTTATTTTCACAAACGACAGACTGGACGAACCATTTGCCAGTACCCCTGGCCAATGGGGAGGACTTGTATTTCTCTCCAATAGCAAGGATAATATGCTCAATAATGTAGAAATAACGAATGGAATAGTGGGTTTGAATCTCAATGTGTTTAATCAGGACGGACTGCCTGATGTAATTCTCGCAAATTCCAGAGTGGGAAACATGTCTTTTTCATCTGTTTTATCTCTAAATAGTGAATTTTCGGCCGTTAATAGCATTTTTTTTCAAACCATTTCAAGTACGGTTTCTCATTTAGGAGGAGGCTCAGCCGCTTATTTGCATTGCACTATTGCTAATTATTTTAATGTGGCAAGAGAGCAACCAGCAGCTTTCTTCTCAGATTTTGCTATCGATAATAGCGAAAATCAAATAGTAAATCCAATGAATGTAGAGCTGATTAACACTATTGTTTATGGTAGATTAAGTGATGAAGTTGGTTTTTTTGAACAAGTTGCTGGAAACCTCTCACTCAGCTTTTCACATTCATTGTTCAGAACAAGGCTGGAATTGCTAGATCAGAACAACTCTCTCATTAATGAAGACCCAATTTTTAATGAGCCTGCCAATTTTGATTTCAGGCTATTGAGCAATTCCCCGGCTATTGGAAATGGGATCAATACTGAAATTGATGAAGATATTGCAGGGAACCTGAGAGGTGAAACCCCTGCAATAGGAGCTTATGAATATGCAGAGCCAGAGGAGGAAAGTGACAATTAAATCTATTTCTCTACAGAAATAAATGTCTCTACCTCAGCATTATCTCCATCATAATATTTTTCACCGTGAATTGTAAAATCAGCTTTATAAGCTCTATTAAGATTAGAATTTTGCTGCCATATTTGCTGCCATGTTTTTACAACAGCTTCGGGCATTTTCCCTTTTGATACAAATTTCTTGTATTTGGCTTCTTCTATGGTTATTCCGACAAAACATTCAGGAATCTCCTCCAAAGTACTTACAGGTAAGCCAATAATGACTGTATATGGTTTAGTATAATCACTTTCATAGTCAGTATAGATGGCATAAATATTATTGCTGATCGCATTCGGAACTTGTTTTTGTATTTCTTCACCCCAAAATTGTCCCCATAGGGCTTCAATATCTACAGAAGCCTGTCCATTTTCATTAGTTGTTTTGGTAGAAATACCAATGACCTTAAATTTTTCAATGATTTCAGTATCCATAGTTGTAGGGTTTTTTGGTTCAATTTGTGAGTGACATACAAAAGTGCAAAGCGTAAAAGCAGTTGCAAGGGTGAAGCGAATAGCATTCATATTTTGATAGTTTAGTTTGTGAAGCTACAAACATAAAATGCAGGTGGGACAACCCTATGGCAAGGGTGGTGCACATTTTTTTTGACAGATGTCAAAATATTCTTCGAAAGTGAGTTGATGCGGTTCAAAGGTTTCGTTTAAAACCGACAAATTTTCAATTCTGTCTAAACGAAAAGCCCGGTAATCTTTTCTTAGCCTGCAAAGAGCAATTAGCAACCAATTGTCTTGTGTGGTATATACTGCAAAAGGTTCGATAATTCTTTCTGTTCTTTGATTATTAACAGGAGAGTAGTATTTTACTTTTACCAGATTATAATTAGTTAAAGCGAGCTGAAGTGTTGATAAATAATTACTTGTTTGATTATTGTTTTCATTTTGCCTAAATACAATTCTGTCTGAAAGTAAATTGACTTTATCCTTGGTGTTAGCTCTTAAAACAGATTTAATTTTATAGATGGCTTCCTGGTATTCCCTAACGAAGGAGGCATCTCTGTTTTTCAAAACTAATTGCTCAGCAGTAATTAGCGCATTTGCTTCACTTTCAGTAAACATGATAGGTGGTAACCTGTATCCTTCCAATATTGAATATCCTCTACCCTCTTCTGTTACAATGGGAACTCCGGCTTGCTCCAGTGTTTTAATATCCCTATAAATAGTACGATTACTTACTGAGAATTTTTCACCCAATTCCGATGCAGTCAATAGCCTTTTCGATTGCAATTGAGTTAAAATTGCAGTAAGTCTGGGAATCCGTTTTAGGTTGTTGGCATTCATAATTTCAGACTAAAAGTTTAGCTAAAGATTAGCACTTGTTTAAAAGTACAAGAGAATTCTAATGCTTTATTACCAGTTTTAAAGTTTTGTTATTTCCAGCTTCATTCCAAAATTGGATGGTATAGAGGCCATCCATTAAATCACTTGTATCCAACTCAGTGCCTTTACTAAATGTCCTCAGTTCAAATTCTCTTACAGTTTTACCAGTTAAATTCACTATTCTTCCCTTATAATCTGTTTTCAATGACGAATTATGATAAAATTTAATGCTGTTATGTGCCGGATTAGGATACACAAGTAAGCCATCCATTTCTATTGGATTATTGGAAAGCACCAAGTTGGTAGATAACCTGGGAAGCTGTTTAGTTGCTGCTTGTAATATATTTGAAGTGGAATCATCCTGGATAAAAGCGACCAAAGAAAGAGCCATTGTATCTAAAGGACTCTTCACCCTAAAATTGTAGGTGAAAGAAGATTGATCTCCTGGGATAAAGCCAGTAAGTGGTGTTAAAAACTGCCTTAATACATGGTAGTATACTTTTTCATCATTTTTTAATGAATCGTTGACCACTATCACATGCAATTTTTTTAAGTCATCCAGAGTGGTGTTGCTGGTCAAATCCACCTTAATTTCCAGCTCTTCGTTGCTGATTTTGGCAATATCAAAATCAAGCTCCATTGGGCTCGGGATTAAGGCTCTTTGATTTAGAGTATTCTGATTTTGAGGACTACTGGAAAAAATTCCGTTTTCAACATAATTTCCATCTAATGAAAATGTTGATTCAGATGAATAGGCATTGTAAAAGAACATTCTGGAAAGCGTGGCAGAACTATTTTCTTTAAAGTACGGGTCGCTTTCATTTACTCTGTAATTAATCCATGCAAAATCATTGGTGTTGACTGACCTGTCATTTAAGAAATCCATTTCCAGAGCATCGCCATTAAAAGCCTCATTCCCGAAATATTCCACTAAAACGGTTCTATTTCTACTTTCAATAATAAAGTTGTCAAAAGCCACGCCATCCAGCAGATCACTACTTTCGGTGGTGGCAAAATGAAATCTGAAAAGTACTTTTTCCTTATTGCTGATTCCATCTAATATATGCTTAGCAGGAATTCTGGTACTCACGGAGTCAATTACTGAGGTCCAGCCACTAAGTAATAAATTGTTGTTACTGGTAGCAGGTGCTGACCTTATTCCTGATCTATTATACCAGTTGATTCCAGAGGAAACATTATTAGAAAAATCACCTAGTCTTTCCCAGTTCTTGCTAGGGTCTTCTATTAATTTTTCATCTGTTGAATACTCTAAAATGAGTCCATCCGTGCCTGGGGTAAGATCAAACCACAAGTCGAAACTAACAGAAGGCTTTTCTATTTGGGACAAATTGAATACCGGGGAATACATATAAGATCTTTCGGATTTTTTGAAGGTGGTATCAGCTCCGGTAATCCACAACGGGTTTTGATTTTCTATACTTGAATTTAGATGAGTTTGAGGAATAGCCCATTCCCAGGAGCTGTTATTTCCCGTTGCCACCCAGCCCTGCGGATCACTATCAAAATTAAAGCGATAATTATTGCCTGTTGGTAATTCTTCAACAAACACCATTTCTTTGCTTACTGATGCGGTACATCCAAAATCATTTTCTATAAGAAGCGTCATCTTATACAATCCAGCACCTAATACATTAAAATTAAAAGTTGTGGACGAGATGGTGGCATCTAAAATAACCTGTTCTTTTTCAATAAAAATTCCACTTTCTTCCTTCTCCAGGATCCATGTGTGGCTTTCCAAATCAACACTATTGGTTGTGCTGCTAAATGTTATGCTTTCACCTGGCTTATAGCTTGACTGATTCCAGTCAAAATCAGGGTTGTTAATTCTTTTAAATGTGACCGAACTCACTGGACTCAGACATTGACTAGAGTTCTGATTTTGGTTATTTCTTCTAACTACATAGAAAACTGTTGAATTTTGAGTAACCTGTTGCGGTTGTGGGGTAAAACTTTGTCCTCTTGCTAAAGCTTCTCCAGCTAATTGACTGTTTGAATACCACTCATATACTTCAGAATTGAATTCTCCTACATTATCAATAATTGCTGTTTCAATTACTCCATTAATAATACAAAGTTCAGTCTGTTCCAGAATCGGTGCAGAGGGTTTTCTATAAATAACTGTTGAAAATACAGAGTCGTTCTGGCAGTCCTGGTTATTGAAATACGTGTACCTTATTTCAATTTCAATGGAGTCGTTTTCCAACTGACTACTATTAAGTTGATTAGGATTAAAACTATAACCGATTGTTGAGTCGCCAGTAATTAGGTTAGTTGGTAATGATTGATCTACCAAAGCAAAATTGAATTTACCATTAGGGTTTAGATCGGTATTTCTTAGTATGCGAATATCGCTTTCATCGGAACAGTAAAAGTCATTGATGGGAAAAAACACCGGATTAGGATTTTGTATGACCTGAATGCTTTGAGTGGCCACATTTTCAATATTACTATCGGTATCGCCATTATAAACTGAGAAAGTAATCCTGACTTCACTATTATTTTCATTGATCTCGTTTCTGGCTATTTCGGGGTTAAAAGTGGCACTATTTCCACCAATGTAGGTAACTCCCGGACCGGTTATTGAAATTACGGATTGATTACTTTCCAAAATAGCGTTATTCACACTAATATTTACTGCGTCATCAGTTTCGCAATAAAAATCCGATAACTGCGGGAATATATCATTGGCATTGAAAATATCTATACCAAAATTGACGGAGTTAGCACATCCAAATTCATCTTCATAAGTGAAAGTAATTATGTGGTCATCAGCCATTGTGCCTAAATTGGTTTCGCTCAACGAAGCAGGGTTTAAATAGTAAAGCGAGTCACTACTCAACACTACTCCTGGTCCTGAAAATGTTCCCCCAATTGCTGGTGTAGTTGTAATTATTGGAGAATCTCCCTCTTGAAGGGCCAATAAACCGGAGGACTGAGAAAAGGCTCTACCACCCGTAAAGCTCACGGTTAACTGTGGTAAGGGCTGCACAGTCACATTCATAGAAATCGGTTCGCTTACACAGCCTGTGACATTATTAATTTCCCTCACGGAAATGGTTTCTAAGGTTGCAGTGCTTACCTCTCTAAAATTTATAAAAACAGAGCTGCCATTTGTTCCTCCATCGAATACATTGCTGCCCGGGTTTGTAATGGTCCACTCAAAAGTATTGTTGCTAAAATTAGGATCTCTATCAATGGAAAATCTGATGGTATTTGCACCAGAGCAAATAATAGAGGGCCCATTTAAATTAGTGGGTACAGGTACATCGTTTACCGGAATAGTTAATTCTATAGGGGCTGGTGATCCGCTACAGGCACCTCCGGCAGAAATTGGCGTTATGTTCACAATTACATCTTCAGCTATGAGCTGCTCCTCTTTGGCCCTATAATAGGCATTTTTATTATTGGAAGTGGCAGTAAAGGAGTTAGCATTGGGCGTATCTGCAAACCCCCAACTGTTGTCGTAATCACCTACATCATAGTAATTATCATCTAAAGACCAGACTATACCTCCCTCGGATGACCCGTTTAAACGTACCAAGTCAGTTTGTTCGTTATTTGCATCTTTACAAATATTAGGAGCTTGCCCAGGGTTAGCTGTATTGCTTGTGATAAAACGAAGCATTATGAAATCCTCAGAAACGGAGCATGTGTTATTAGGATTTGAAGGAGTACTGGAAGTTAATCTTAAAATAACCTCACCGGCAAAGCCATCAGCAATATTTGGATAATAAGTGGCACCGATCGTATTACTGGTTTTTTGACTAAAATTCTGTGAAAAACCACCACCATTTGCCGGGCCGTTAAAAATACTCCATTGGCCTGTTGAAACGCTTCCATCGATAGATGGAAAATTTCCGTTCATTTCAGCTGCAGAACCTAAATCAATACTATTGTTCTCTGTAACACAGAGTTCCACAACTCCATAGCCCAAACCACTATCAAAAGTTCCTCCGGCATCTACCACCGATCTTCTGAAGCGCGTGATAGTTTCTGAGCTTCCTAAATCAGGCGAGCAACTGCTGAAATCCGGATCGTTGGAAACCACAGAAATAAGTTCATATTCATTTGAGCCATTTAAAGGAGGGGTGACTACAATAGGAGCTCCAGAAGTATAATTATTGACCGTTATATTGCTGCCGTTTTGGGAGTAAACGAGAGTATATGTTCCTGATGCACCAGTAATTTCCACACCTATTTCCGAGGTTGGGTTCGTTCCCTCTTCTGAATCAAAGCATAAAAATTGATCTCCAGTAATATCGATCTCTGCAGCAGATGGGCCAATTTTTATTGCTTCATCTGTATCAGTACTTACTGTGCTGCCATTATCTTTTACAAGAGTAAAAACCCCTGTTAATGCATCTGTAGGAATCTCAAAAATCACTTCAGTGTTAGAAAGTGCATTAAATGCCGTTGATGGGATAATGACCTCATCAACTCCCTCTTTAATGATAATGCTTGTTAATCCGCTAAAATAATCACCCTCAATACTTATTACTTCTCCTACACAGGCGGCAGCAGGATAAGTATCAATAATCGGTGGTCCAAAGGTGGAAAATGTCCATACGCCAGTGCCTGAAAAACCTTCAAAATCATTTCCTGCCTGGTCTCTAATTGCACCTGCTGCAATAGTAACATAGTATCTGGAGGAAGGATCTAAGGTATATAAAGAGAGGTCAAAGTTAAGTTGTGTACTATTACTATTAGAAAAAGCGCTTGCTCCATCCAGAGTGGTGCTCAGCATGGTTGTGGCATCAACAATTTGAATATTAGCTGTTCCGGCACCACTCACATTTTCATTAAAAGAAATTGACAAAACAGAATTTGAGGCTGCGTTAATGCTACTGTTTTCAGGTGAGAAAGGGCTGCCTGTCAAATCAGGACTAGTGGTATCAACACCTATGTTAGAGCTTCCGCTTAAGGCATTGGGAGACCCCAGGCCAGGTAGTACCAGGTTAGCATTATCGGCATCATTTACGATGGTCCCTCCGTTGAGCTCTAACGCAGATGTTGAACTATAATTTAAATCATTTACATCTACCAAATCAACACCATTTGCGGTTTGCACCACATATTCAAAAAGCAGGTTTTCCGTACCTGAGCCGGAAACAAATAGCGCTTCATCACCTGTATTTAGCAACAGGATAGGGGCTCCTGTAACATTCACCGCCAAGTCGAAATTAACTGAAATTTCAATTAATGCACCAGCACTATATGCGCCATTTGTTGAAGAAGTGGTAACATTCACAACTTGAGCTACAGTAAAATCTATATCATCTACAAAATGTGAAGTTCCGGATTCTGGAATACCGGAAAAATTGCCACTCCCTAAATTAAGGAGCCAAAAAGATAGGATCAGATATATATTTATTTTCATACGCTTAGTGCGATATTTTAGAATCTAATTCTTTAATTCACCTTTTAAATTAAATTTTATAAAAACCATTGAATTTCTGTCTCCAAACACAGTGATGCCAACCGCGTATATACTCTCATTCGCAATAATGGCATCAAATAACTCTTCATCATCGTTTGTTCCGAAAGACTGAGTGAATTGAGGAAAGCCATTTTCAGTGGTTTTAATTAGCAGGAAATCACGTTGGAAGGAATTAGTACCTTGTACCGTAATTTCTGTGTTTCCTGTTACCAGGTAACCGTCTTCTATTTTACTTACCTTTCTTAAGGTGTTATTACTGTTGGATTTTCCTAATTGTTGAAAAGTTCTACTAAGTGTATTATGGTAAAAAAACTTCTTAGTCCCGTCAATGACTGCTTCTCCAAATATGCTAAGTTCTGCAGCGTTTCCTTGGCTGAAAATTGTTTTGGCTCGCGTTAAACTGGCCGAAGGAAATTGCAAAAAGCTAGATTCGGATTGCCTGAAAGTGGTGTCTGTTCTGGCAATTTCGGTATTGTTGTTAGCATTGTATCCCCATGAAAAATTCTGGTTTCCAATGGTTATAATGGAAGTACTGGGAACAGCACGAACTCTTTCTGATTTAGACCATTTTAATGAGAGCGTTTCAGAATCAATAGCACCTAACATGGTGTTGTTTTGATTTGAATTTATTGCAGCAAGAAAGAGTAAATTGCCAGTTTCTGCGTCCTTGTTTATTCCAACAAGACTAATGCTGGCATTTTCTTCAGATTTGGTAAAGCTATTTAAAGAATCACCTGCTAAATTAGTACGCAAAAACAATATTTTTGATGCATTAGTCGGGCCAGCATTTCCAGCTATCACAATATTATCTTCACTTGCAAAGTCCACATCTACTGCCGACCAACTTTCGTTTGAATTAGCCGGAAAATAGGAATCCGTAGTAATTTCTCCAGTTTGTGATAGCTGAGTCATTCTAATTTTAGAGGTATTTACACCATCTACAAAAAATGTGGAATTACTTATAATCATAAAACCGGAATGACTTCCGCCTTCGTTCGTTGAAATAACTCTTACGGGAACATCTTCAAAACCAAGCCCCGGCATAATTTTAATAAAGGAAGGATTTTCCCTGGGTATTAAATCTTCCTCTGAATTACAAGACCAGAAAAAGGGAATAAAAACCACCATAAGCAGCAAATTATGTATTATAGACCTACTCATTTTAGCTCCGGTTTAAAATATGGAAACCTAATACCTAAGCGGAACACCAGCGCATG
This sequence comes from uncultured Cytophagales bacterium, assembly GCA_963803685.1. GTDB lineage: Bacteria > Bacteroidota > Bacteroidia > Cytophagales > Cyclobacteriaceae > Marivirga. The sequence goes on along the minus strand of CAWDNW010000001.1, from coordinate 1,329,800 downwards.
ACCTCTATAAAAGAACTCACTATGAGCATTTTGTAATTGCATATCAAGCTGTAATTGATCCATTTCATTAGGTAACTTTACCTCAGTCATAAGCTTATGCTGATAGAGTACCTCTGCAGACAAGTAGTTTCTTCCAATGATTTTGAATTCAGATCTAATGCCTAAGACGGCACTCATATTGACCCTGTTTCTGTAGGGTAATACATCCTGACCATTTCTGTTGACACCAACACCTTCTAAAGTAAGAGAAGCAGATTGCAGTAAATGAAGGTTAGTACCACCTGTTAACTCCAGCGGGAATTTACCAAGAGGTAATCTGTAATTAAGTAGTAGTGGAATTTCAAATGTTTGCTGAGCTTCGTTGATATTTTGCTGCTCGTCAACACTTGACTCAATCTCGATATCCCGCTCCAGAGAAGTAAAGCGGCCAACATAGTGGAGCTCAATATTGGCTGATAAATTATTGTTAAAGGGGTACTGGAAGAATAAACCAAAACTGATATTTAAACTTGGTTCATATGCTCCAGGTTGAGCAGTTGAAAGTACAATATCTCTCTCTTCCAGTTCAATAAAATTAATAATCTGACTCGCTTTTACCCCATAAGAAAATTGCGGATCTGTATCAAACTTGTCTGCTAAAATGATGATTTCGGTAGGGTCCGAACTGGGGTTTACTTTATATTCCGGGTCTAATTGTAACAGTCGTAAATAGCTCGCTTCTGCATCTACCTCATTTTCATTAAATAAGTGAGCCAAAGTGACCAACCTCAAGGCTTCAATTTTTTCTTCTTTGCTGAAACCACTATTAATACAATTTTCCAAAAGCATTGGTAAATCGTTAAGCTTACCTTCCTCATAAAAATTTCTGGCAGTTCTTAAATTTTGAATACAGTTGGTTTGAGCCAATACTATGCCTTGCAAGCTCGCTAATAGTAGAAAAAGAAGCAGTAGTTTTTTATTCATAAGATAAGGCTTTGGGTTCTAGATTAGGGCAAGTAGGCTCATATTTCAAGTCACCAGCAATGTAAGTAGCCCATTCAACTTTGGTCAAATTTCTATCAAGCACACTACATAAGTGTTTGCCAAGCTCATCTATGCTAAAAGGCCAGATGTGTAAGAAACCATCTTCAGAAACGGAAACTATATTCTCCTTATTAGGCGTAAAATCTACTGACCAAACCCAATCGCTATGGTCAGCAAAAACGAGGGGCTGTTGGGTAAGCTCTGAAAGGTTCCAGACTCTCACAGATTTATCTTTAGCTGCTGATAATAAGTTCACTCCTGAATCACTGATTTTGAGGGCATCAACTGTGCCATAATGACCCACAAGCTCACTATAAGTTTTAAATTGACTATCTGAAAATACTTTAATTGAGCCATTTACATCTCCTAAAATGACAAATCCAAATTTTGTAGCCAAAGAGGAAATAGCAGCGTTATTTTCATACAGAAGTTCTGATTCCCCATCATCCAAATTAGATTTCATTAATGCACCATTTTGCAAAGCAACTATTACATGCTGCCCATCAAGTGTAACAGCAAAATCATTGATTTTCTGATCAGATTGATAAACGGAATTGAGTTTTCCATCCTTTAAACTTCTAACTGATTTACCCGCCTCATCCAGCACCAAAAGGCTATTGTTGTTTTGGTGCATTTTAATAAATGATCCTTTCAACCCTTTTAATTCTTGAACTTGAACAGGGTTGGTATTCAGGTTATATTGCTCAATGATTGATTCACCTGTTTCTTTAATCAACTGACCGGCCGCAAATAATTGGTTTGTCTTATCATTAAAGATAAGCGTTTTAATAACCCTCCTGTTTCTTTTAGAAGCAATTGTATCCGCAATCCATTCTGCACTTCGCTTTTGCCATCGGATAATGCTGCCTTGTGCCCCTGCAGTAAAAAATTCATTGTCATTTTTTCCTGCAACTACGACCTTCGCAGATTTTTGATGCGCTTTAATTTTTTCAACGATGGGATGTTCAAAACTCTTAAGTGCATAATATAATCCGTCATAAATCTCAGGATCGTAGCGGTATTCATTATATCTTTTATCAAACACAAAAGCTTGCTGAGCCAACAAACCTTTCAGCTGAATGTCATTTAATTGTGTGGCTTTTATAGCAATAGCATTAGCAATAGCCAAATATCGTAACTGATCCGCCTTGGCTTTCTCCTGTTCAGCTCTCTCCTTTTCTATTGTTGCTACGTTTTCTGCCTCTCGGGCATCAATGGCTGCTTTACTGGCAATTCCTTCCTGCTGTTCTGCAAAAACCCTTCTTTCTTCTGCTAGCCTCGCAGCATTTTCAGCTCGTTCAGCTTCTAAATTCGCTCTTAAAGAAGCCTCTTCTGCTAATTGCGTTTGTTTATTGGCTATTAAGGTTTGTTCCTTAGCATTATCTCTTTCATCCTCAGCTAACTGAGCATTTTTAATGGCTATTTCCTCCTGTTCCTTCGCCACAAAAGCAGCCTGAGTAGCTACAGTTTTTTGGTGAAAGGCATATACCAAAAATAACACACAAATTACTGTGGCGGAAGCCATAATTAGCGTGGTAACTCTCGCTGTACGGAGCCTTCTTTTTTGCTGTAACTCCTTTGCCCTTTGTTCAATAGCATATTCTTCTTCAGAATGTTCCAAAAATGAAATAGTACGTTCATAGGCTGGGTGGTACCTTTGTCCCCATATTAGAGTGGGCTGGTGTTTTCCTCTCCAGTTAATAGCTAATTGCAAATCTGGAGGCCTCCACAATCCTGTTTTACCTTGCTGGTACATATCGGCAGCATCAGCCAGTCGATTGTACATATTGACAGCATCAGCTTCATCATTCACCCAGTTTTTAAGCCGGTTCCAGATTCGCATTATACTTTCATGAGAAATATCTATAATGGAATCACCAATTAAAGCGATACCGTATTGCGGAGTTATTAATGACCTGCCTGGTTCCCTAAACTTTTCAATTACTTCAATAACCTCATTTTCTGAAGCCCCAGAAATTGCTGCAATTTCTGATAAAGCTGTCGGCCTTCTGATGCCATAATTGCCTCCTCTCTTTTCAGTAATAGCCTTAAATAAGTACTCACAAATCCTTTGCTGCTCTTCATTTAGTTCATCATAAGCTTCATTGGCATGCATGGAAAGTGCTTCTTCCATTGTACCAATGGCTTCATAATGTTTTAAATCTAAAGGCTCCCCTGCATAATCTTTAAAATCTAACCAATAATCCCAGGTGCGCATTAATGCATGCTGTAATATGGGAAGCTGATCGGAACTTTCTCCCAGGTCGTTCAATAATTGCTGTACCAAACGTGGAGCTATTTCTGCGTTACCCACTGCAATAGGCCCGGTAATGGCTCTTCGCTTTTGTTCGCGGGTCATTTGCGGAATTAAGTACTGGCTGTCATTGATTTTTCTGGTGAGTTCAGGAAATTGAGCGCATTCCCCAATAAAATCAGACCGCATAGTAATTGCGACATATATTGGTGCCTCCGTCTCATTAATGGCTGCCATTAATAAATTAATGAAAGCCAAAGATTCATTTACAGAATTGACATTTTCAGAGTCTTTAAATCGAAATAATTCTTCAAACTGATCTACCAGAATCAGATAATTTTTTTCAGAACCCCTCTTTAACTGTGCAATAGTTTCTACCAGCCCTAAAGATGAACTCTTAAGCATGGAAGAAATAATGGTTTTCTGTATTTTTTTATCTTCTTCGTTTGTATTCAGATAGTTTTTATCAGATTGAAGTAGAGATTGTGCCAGATTATCAATGGGTGCCGCACCGGGTCTGGTAACCACTACTTCCCATTCTGTGCTTTTTCCGGTAAGAAAGCCACCGTATAAAATGGGCAGAACCCCGCAATAAATAAAAGAGGATTTTCCGCTTCCTGAGGGGCCAATTACACCCACAAACCTATGTTGGGAAAGTTTAAGCAACACCTCATCACTCTGCCCCTCCCTTCCAAAAAACAAATGACTTTCTTCAATTTTGAAAGGCCTCAGACCTGGAAACGGATTTTTACCTTTTCCTAGTTTAGGTGATGAGATAAAAGGATCAGTATAAGATTCGGGACCTTTCATGAAGGCAAGATGGTGTTTAAATTGTGGGCGCTTTCAATTTCTGATATAAATGTATCCAATTTTTCAAATACTTCTGAATGATCAACCAAAACTTCATATTGTGTTTCAGTTTCAGCGGCTGTGGTTTTTGCCTTTTGGGTAAGAAATAGTTTTCCTATCAGTGGCTTTTTTCTGCCGAAGCCAGGAGCTTTTAGTAAGTCAAGCAATTTAATTTGAGCCCATTTTGGGTTGACAAAGTGCTGAAACACAATAGCAGCATCCATTTGTTTTAAAGCATTAATATGTTCATTTCTGAGTGACATTAAATCTCCCCTAAAAGAGGGCGTAATAATCTTTATTTTGCTCTTAGTCAATAATTGAATAACTGGCTGCACCTTGTTTTGGTCGATGGGATCATAAATTAAATAGACAATAGGGAGCTCGGCCGATTTTGAATCTAAATTGTGATCATTTTTATGATGCCCTCCATTTAATAGCTGCTCCCATATGGTGTTTTTAAAATCTTCATACGAAGTTTCCAAAATTTCTGCTCCTGCTGAGGCCTCAGAGTCAGTTTTTAAATTGTGAATAAAAGTTTTCTGTTTTTCACTGGCAAACTTTATTGATGGTGAAATCCAGATTAAACGTTGTAATTGGTCAGGATGAGTTGCTGATTTTTCTGCTGCTACGGAATTTTGCAAGTCTGCAATAGAAACCGGACTGTCATTCGTTAATTTGCCATAGGAGCTGCCGAACAAATGAATTGAAAATTCACAGCTAGCTAAATCTTGTTTAATGTTATTAATAAGAGGATCTGCCTGCATAGGAAGTTGAGTCTTAGGCAAAACCTCATAACCATGACGAAGTAACTCTCTTTTAATTATATTTCTAGCCCCATTTATGTCTTGTCCGCAATCTGCCAGGTATATGCATTTTCTCTGCTGCACGCTTGTGGGAGGGATCCTGTTTTCGGAGGCTATAAAAATCATGGCCTCATATATATCGAAACATAGATCGACCATTTTCATCCAATAATTTTTTTCTGCTTCTAAGCCAAAAAATTCAGAAATCTCCCTTTTATTGTTTTCCTCATTAAGATAAAGATGATATCCATTGTATGCTTTTAGACTGTGTGGTTCATTCTCTGAAGGTAGTGCTGACTTAAAAACCTTCATTACAGGCAATTTATGCGAGGACTGTGACGCTGTAAATAGCAGGCTTTCCATTTGATCCATGCAAATGCCAGAAGCATTGAATTCTGGAGATAAAATCGGAATTAGAATATCAGTTGCTTCTGTTTTTAAATCTGGTTCGCTTTCAGATATAAGATGAATATGAAAAGGATGATCAGTGGTCTGTTTCAACATCATGAACAGGAACTTTTCGAAATAGCTTATCCAGCCCCTTCCTTTTAAAATGGGTACATTGTCTGCATCAGCATATAAGATTTTGATAGATATTATCTTCTTCATACTTCTATCTCGTTAACTTCAGTAATGGCATTAAAAATCTGATTGGTAAAATCCCTACTTTGAGACATTAATGTGTAAAAATTATTGATGTTGAGTTGGAAAATGACTGAAGGCTCTTCGGCTTCGAATTCTTCTGCACTTAGACTTTTTTCAGGGATAAACAACTCACCGTATATACTTCCTTTACCAAGGGAAACTGTATTTTCATCTGGCTTTTTTAATTTTACTTGTCCTTCTGCCACCACATAAATAGCATTATTCTCAGCCTGTGTTAAGTCAATTTTTTCTCCTTTTGCTAAGCGTAGCACCTTGGTATTATCCGCCAGCGAGCAAAGTTGAGTGCCATTAATTTTATTAAAAACTTCGAGTGTTTTTAAGTACATCACAATTTCTACCAACAAAAAATATCCATCGTTTAGGCCATCTTCCAACCTGTTATTTGAAATCGTTTCAAGCAAATCTTCTTTTTCCATCTCTGGAAGCCGATTAATTATCTCTTTAAATTTCTTAGGGTTTCTATGGTATACCAACCATGCAGATACCTCTTGTAAAAGTCTGTCCCTGTTAAAGAGGTGGCCTACAACAGCATAGCGTGTTTCATAATTTTGCTGAAAAGCCAGGTTGTACATTGCACAAGCCTTTACCCACCGTGACAATTGGTTAAAATCTCTGTTAAGAATATTGTTGAGTAATTGAAAAGGTTCAAAATGTTCTCTAGGATAATAATTAGAAAGCAAATTCAATTTTTCTGCAATACTGATATCATCTGCTAAAGGAAATAATTTTGGTTTTAAATCTTTGTCGATAAACATATCCAACAACTCTATGCCATAAGCTATGCCATCTGAAGTTTCGGACATAATGTTTTCCTTTACCAGTGTGATGGACTGAGTATCGTAGACTAAGGAAAGCAACATGAAAATCTGTTCATAGTTCTTGTTGAGTTCCTCTTTGAATGCTTGTCTTAAATCTTTGTACAGTGCTTCTTTAGGCAATTCAGATATGGCAGCTAAATTCCAGGAGGTTTTGTTTATTTCATCATCAATCAACTCCATTATAACAGGAATTTGATTTCCTGAAGCATTAAAATCTGAGTATCCAAACCCTGATAACATTTCTAAAACAATCCTTTTATCCGGATGGTCCAGCTTCTTAAGTAATAGCTTCTTGGCCTCTTCACCACCTATTTTCGCCATAATCCTGATTATGGAAACCATAATTTTGTCGGATTGTCCTGATTTATGAAAGGCAGATTCAAGATTTTGCAAAACAGGTTCACCCGCAGCAACCAAAGCCGCAGAAGCTGCATGACCATATTTGATGGAATCCAACATGTCTATTAATGTATTCCATGTTTCCCTCCTTTTTAGTTTTCGAGCGGTGTCAATTGCCTCCATCCGCACCGAAATATTGGCATCTTTCAAAAGGTCAATTAAGAGAAATATATTATTAGAATCCGCATATTGATTAAAAAGCCTGGCCGCATACTGTCTTTTGTGGAATTCAATGGATCGGCAAAGTGTAGATAATTCCTCGAAAGTGAAAGGAAGGACATCACGGGAGTGATTTTCTTTAAGTGCCTTTTCGGCAAGTTTTCTCACTACCGTATTTTTCTGTTCTCTAATATCTGTAGGAGGGTTCAGGAAGTCAGACTCAAAATAATCTTTCATTCCAACACTTAGTTTTCCCTCATAACTGTTTTTAAAATCCTCAAAATGTTTAGGCTCCAATTTCTGAATAAATTTTAAACTATAAAGTTTTCTGATCTCACTATCCCCTTCAAGTTGGTTTAACAACAGTCGAGTTACAGAATATTCGCTTTGGATATGATGAACAGACTTTTTCTTGTTTCTGGCTAAAGTCTCCTTTAAGGTCGTCTTATACCCACCGTGCATTTGTTGGGTAATATAATACCAAATGAATAATAAAGGTATTACTACAACTGAGATGGTTAATAAATTAAAGAGTTTTATATTATTCAATACAAGTAGGAAGGCCCCACCAATTAACCCTGCAAAGGCTGTAACAACCCCTTGAATTTTTGTTTGCACATCATAACGGTTTATTTCATCAAGCGGAAGAAAGTATAACTTAAAGGAAGGTTCGTCAAGTGCATCTTTTAAGGAGCGCACAAAAAGTTTACTTACTGCAATCATTACAAAAAAGAAGATAAAAGTAGGGTTGTCAGGAGTGTACCCTAAACTTACGCCTACAAAGCAGGCAAAAGCTGTAATAATGATGATAAGTACCGGGTTAATTAATAATGAAACCTTCAGTCCGTACAATGCAATAATTTTATCTGTTGCAAAAGTTTGAAAGAGAAAACTGAAGATAATTACCGCCCCGTTAAAATAGGTAAGAAACAATGCCAGGTTAGACTCAGAAAATTGAGCACTAGCCACACTAAAAAAAGAGTAGTCAATAAAAGTGACCGCTACCATAGAAATCACTACAAAAGCGATCATTTGTTTAATGTACTTGTCTCCAAAAACCTTCTTGTATGGTACAAACTGATTGCCTTTGGAGCTTCTTAGATGTTCTTTGCAGCTGTTCATAATCCATATAAACGCAAGCCACATACCTCCAATGCCAAACAAACTGAGAGTAAGCAAATCTTTTTCAGTTAAAGAGGTGGAGTTTAGCATGTAAGGAATTACCACGAGCAAAGCCAAAATGGACGCTGAAAGTTGACCGCTATCTATTCCACCAATAATTCTTTTAGATTGGCGTAAATCAAAAATCCGATTAAATGTGCCCCAAAATATCAGAAGTACCAGGTATGTAAAAGGCAGCACAAAAGTAAAAGTTAGAAAATATAGGGGAGTTACGTCAGTTAGTGTATTGTAGGCAATTTCAACTCCTCCCAAAACCAAAAATATAAGCAACAGAGTGGTGGAGGCTAATTTTTGAAAAGTAACTTTAGATTGAAAGTAGTTGAATAAAGCCGTAAATACCAGTCCAAAAAATCCGGAAACAAGTATAGCAAGGGGAAGCTCTGTTTCTTCATCAAAATTATTAAGAAATAAGGATTCTGCGCCAACGGAAAGCCCGGATACGAAAAAACCCATGAAGAACCCCATAAATAAAAGGAGAAATACTCGTTTGGATTCTACTTCTTCAGCATTTAATATCTTGAGTACTAGCTTTTTCAAAATATATGGTTTGGGGTATAAACAAGCAGGTAATTTAGTGAAAATAGTCTGATTATTATACTATTTCATTGAAACCGTATATTTAATTTTCGATGACTGCACTAAAAAGCGAGACTAAGGGGCCACTTTCGGTAATGTTTAAATTTTTCTTGTAGTGGTAAGTACAATTGAGGAGCTGTTCTTTACTTCTACTCTTTATCATTTTCCGCTTTCTCTAACTTTTTAATATACTTGTTCAAGCCAAATGTGAGTCCCCAAATAAGTAGTGCGAGTAAGGTGAATTCAACATATTGCTCCTCCGCATAGCGCAAACTATACCAAAAAACGAGGAATACTATCACGAATAGTACCCAATAAATTGTCCTTAAAAACCTGATATTTTTCATTTCAATAGCGCATAAGCTGCTTCAACATAGATGTACACATCTTTAGGGTGCAGACCTTCATAAACTTTATCTCTTTCTTTACCTAGCCTCACGACTACAGCATTTTTATCTTCCAGGACAAAAATGTATTGCCCTAAAATTCCGCGTGCATAAGGAATCTGTTTCCCTTTGTAATTTAGAATCCACCATTGGTAACCATAATGCGGAATTACTTCATCAGTTCCAATTTTGCTGTAGGGACTCGTAGCCACTTCAATGTAATCGGCAGAAATGACATTTTCCCCATTCCATTGCCCTTTGTTTAAGACCAATTGACCAATTCTTGCAAAATCTCTGGCGGTACTGTTAAAACAGCAGAAGGCTTTTTCCATCCCTCCAGATTTATCGAGGCTCCACAGTGCATCATTTTCAGCCCCTATTTTCCTCCATAAACGATTGGTAGCATATTCACTAATGGAAAGCCCGGTGGCAGCCTCCAATACTTCTGCCAGAATCTGGGTATTTATACTTTTATAGGCAAATTCCTGACCTGGTTTACCTTCTACCTCCAAACTATCTACTAAGCTTTTCAAATTATTGCCATAGTAAGCTTGGGTAGTGGCTGAAAAAGGGCTCATGTATGCTTCGTCCCAACGGATGCCAGAAGTCATGCTGAGCAAATCTTTAATTTTGATCTCAGCTTTTTCACCTATTGTAAATGAAGGTAAGAAATCACCTACAGACTGAAAAACACTTTCAATTTTTCCCTCTTCAATGGCTATACCTACCAATAAACTGACGATACTTTTCGCAGCTGAAAAGGAATTGGAAATTTCGTTTTCAGTATAACCTAAATAGTATTTTTCAAAAATGATTGCAGTGTCCTGCACAATCAGAAAAGCGGTGGTTTCATAATTATCTAAAGTCTCCTGATAGGTTGACCCGAGTTCATATTTATTGAAATCAGATGAAAAACGCCATGGTTGAGGATTACTGGCCGCAACCTTTCTATTTTCAAAAATTTCGTAATCATCTATATTGGCGGAGAGGTGGATGAAGGCCTTTTGTGCATAATTAGGCAATAAAATATAGGTTATGATTAATAGAATGACAAGGAATAAGAGGACTCTAACTACTTTTTTCATGTTTAATACTCATTTTTTAACTGCTTGCAGTTACGGGCAAAGTTAGGGTTTATTATGAAATGTTGTCAATTTTTTGATTTGAGTGTTAGCCCTTGAATTGTAGATATTGCTATTTTGGTAAAGCAATTAAAATTTAACAGGTGTACAAGTTCTTATAGCAAGAACTAAGGGGAATCAGTTGGACAGATTTCTAACATTAAATGCGCTAAGCGCATGCCTCAACGCATTTGATTACGCCCATTCAGGGCTTGTTTGATTGCAAATTATATACAGGGCGCTTCGCATCCTGCTATAGATTACGCCCATTTTGGGCTTAGGTCTTTAGTCCCATACATATCTTTGATCAAAATCTATATTATATTTATTTAAGAACATTCTATACTCATCTTGAAAAGATTTATTTTGATTGATGTATTCTTTTACTTGATTAATTTGAGTAGGATTAACCGAAAAGGCTCCATAACCTCTTTGCCAATAGAAATTTGAGAATTTATCACTTTTGGTTTTGATCCATTTTGATGAATGCGTTTTCAACTCCTCAATTAATTTCATTAAAGAGATTTTTCTTGAGAGGTTGCATAATATATGTACATGATCTTGATAGCCACCAACAGCAATAGGGAAGCATTCTAATTGTTTACATATACCACCTAAATAATTAAACAGCTCTACTTCAATATTTTCGTGTATCAATTTTTCTCTGTTTTTTGTACTATATATGATATGGAGAAAATTTTGAACTAAGGTCTGGGGCATGATTAAAAAAAATAGTAAATACAAAAGTAACTCACAAGATCTAAATAACAAAAGTTAGAAGTAAAGTTATGATGATATCGGTAAGAGAGGACTTAGGCCCAAAGGGCTGACATCATCTAACCTAGGGCGACAGCCCTTGGACTAAAAACGGGTCGTAAAGAAGCCCTGAATGGGCGAAATCAATAGTAGAGACAGCTTTAAAAAACCTCCCCATGGGTTTGTTTAATAATGCTTTTTGCCAAACCAGGGAATTTATTAATCAATCCGACCGCTAAAGTTGACCTGCCCGAATGGCCAAACAAATTCTGTGTGCTTCTGCCAAACCAGAGTCGTTTAGAGAAGTGATGCTTCCAGGTTTTGGCATAGATATCTTCTACTGCTTTTCTCGAACTGATCTTATGGGTATAAAAATCTGTAATTATTTGTGCTGCAATATAGCCCGAGTGAATAGCCATCGCCATCCCATTACCACATAATGGAGTAATTAGTCCGGCTGTATCTCCAGCCATTAGCATATGGTTTTCTACAGACTTTTTCTTCTCGAACGAGATTTCATTAATGACCTCTGGCTTGTCCCTTAAAAATTCAGAACGGATAAAAATATCTTTTAAAATAGGGTTTTGATGTAAAATAGCCTTTTCCATCTCTGGAATTCCGGTATGTTCTTTTAAGTTTTCCCTTCTGCTAAGATAGCAAATATTCACCATGTTATCCTCCACATGACTTACCCCACAGTAACCTCCGGGAAAATTGAACAAACCTATTTCGTCCTTTGGATAATCCAAATAAACGTGGTATTTTACTCCAATAAAGGGTGACTTCTTTTTGATAAATTCTCGGTTGAAGGATTTGTCTAGTTTGGCACGCTTTCCATAGGCATTGATTACAAACTCTGACTGTAAAAGAGCGCCACCTTTCAAAGATACATCAAAATGATTTTCTCTGAAATCGATTTCTGTAACCTCTTCACCGCACTTTATTTCAACACCAAGCGCCTTGGCTTTCTTAAATAAAAACTCATCTAAATGGTATCGGCTAATTCCAAATCCCCCCAATGGTAGTTTAATTTCTGCAGTATTGCCCTTTATATCTGACAAAACGAAACGACTAAGATTTGAAGGTTCAAAACGGGAGGGAAATAAATCCATCCTTCTTAAAAATGGCGCTACCTCATTAGAGATATATTCTCCACAAACTCTATGAAACGGATAATTTTTCTTTTCAATTAATAAGGCTTGGATATTACTTTTTTGTAGGACTATAGCCGCTACTAACCCCGCAAGACCGCCCCCCACTATTATTACTTTTTGTTGCCCGTTTTCCAAACTATTAATTACTTTGATCGATTAACACTACACAATACAACTGGTTTACATTTCACTGTTAAAAATGTAAAAAACACTACATTATGCCGGAAAAGCTTTGGTTTAGAGGGTGCTAGACTCAAAAAATCATTACCTTTGCGGCTTGTTTAAAAATATGTGGACAAAATTAGCTCATAACGTAATAAAGTACAGGCTCTTCCTTATCATTTTTTTGGCATTAGTAACCATTTTTATGGGCTATCGTGCCAAAAATATTGAGATGGATTATGACCTGGCTCAAATGGTGCCTGATACTGATGAAGACTTCATCGCACTGAAGCAATTTAAAGAACTTTTTGGTGATGATGGCAATATTTTAGCAATTGGTATTAAAGATAGCAGTATCTACGAGCCTGAAAACTTTGCACGTCTTAGTTATTTGGCCAATGCCATCCACGATGTAAACGGAGTAAATAATGTGCTTTCCATCGCTAATCTCCAGCAACTGCAAAAAAATACAGATGAGCAGCGATTTGAATTGGAGCCTTTGAATGATGACCTTCCCCGTACAAAAAGTGGTTTAGACAGCCTTTTGAAAAAAATAAAGGACGAAAAGTTTTATTCAGGTCAACTCCTCAATTTTAATAACGGAGCCACTGCTATTGTCATTTCCGTGGATGAAAAAGTACTCAATTCTGCGGATCGACAACGGCTGATGGATGATATAATTCAAGTAGGTGATGCCTTTGAGGAAAAAACAGGAGTTGAATTGCATTACGCAGGCTTACCTTTTGTGCGCTCCGTGATGATGGGAAAGGTTAAGCAGGAAATTATAAAATTGCTGGTGCTTTCTGTAATAGTTACTGCCATTATTCTTCTCATATTTTTCCGATCATGGGATGCAGTTTTATTCCCTTTGGTTGTTATTTTTTCCGTGGTTATATGGTCAGTGGGTACGCTGGACCTGCTTGGCTATAAAGTTACCATCCTTACAGGACTAATTCCTACGATTATTGTCGTCATCGGCATACCTAATAGTATTTATTTGCTTAACAAATACCATCAGGAATTTGATTTGCATGGCAATAAAATAAAAGCGATAAGTACCATAATAAGAAAAATCGGAGTTGTTACTTTAATTACCAACTTCACCACTGCTGTTGGTTTCTTGGTGTTGGCGGTTACTGATATTAAATTATTGAGAGAGTTCGGAATAGTAGTTGGGATCAATATCTTCGCTACATTTTTTGTAAGCATTATTTTAATTCCGGCAGTCTTTTCTTATCTACCTGAACCTGGTCGTAAGCAACTTAAGCACCTGAATTTTAAAATGACCGATTTCGCTATTAGATGGTTGAAAACGGTTGTTCACGGACACAGAACAAAGATTTACATTGTTACTATCATCATTGTAGCCACCGCACTTGTAGGTGTTTTTAAGATTAATTCTATCAGTTTTATGGTAGATGATTTACCGGAGGATGGCGAAACCAAAACAGATTTAAGGTTTTTCGAACAGAATTTTAGCGGCATTATGCCACTGGAAGTTTCTATTGATACCAAGAAAAAGCGTGGGATTACGCAATTGAATACTTTAAAAAAAGTAGAAGTTTTTGAAAAGTTTTTGGACAGCATTCCTGCTATAAGTCAACCCGTATCAATTGTGAGCATGGTTAAGGCAGCAAGACAAGCCTATTATAACAATAATCCAGCCTTTTACAGTTTGCCTACATCCCGGGATTTCAATTTTATACTTCGCTACCTGAAGAAAGAAGAAGGGCAAAAGTCTGTCATGAGCAATTTTACTGACGAAGATCTGCAGACGATGAGGATTTCACTGAAGGTTGCGGATATAGGATCAGACAAAATGGATGTGTTGGTGGAGGATATTATTAAGCCAAGAATGCATCAAATATTTGATAATACGGATTTTGATATAGTAGTAACTGGTACCACCCCTATTTTTGTGAAGGGTAATAGGTATTTGGTAGAAAATTTACGGCTAAGCCTCATAGTGGCTTTTGTGGTAATTGCCTTTGTGATGGGTATCTTATTTTCAAATCTGAAAATGATCCTAATCTCACTGATACCTAATATGATTCCTTTAATTTTAACGGCAGGAATTATGGGATATTTTGGAGTGCCTTTGAAGCCTAGTACAGCACTTATTTTTAGTATAGCATTTGGTATTTCAGTGGATGACACAATCCATTTTTTGGCCAAGTACAGGCAGGAGCTTTTTGCCAATAATTTCTTTGTTCCTATCGCTGTTACCAAGTCATTACAGGAAACAGGAAAGAGCATGATTTATACTTCCATTGTTCTGTTTTTTGGATTTATCGTATTTGTGGCTTCCGATTTTGGAGGCACAGTAGCGCTGGGTTTTTTAACTTCTGTAACATTATTAGTGGCAATGCTAACTAATTTGATTGTTTTACCTTCACTTTTACTTACTTTTGACAGCGGAAAACGCAGAAGAGATTCTCATCCATTGATTGAGCAATACGATGATGGGTTCTACCGAGCGGAAGATGATGAGGAGATTGACCTCAGGCAAATCAGCAAGGAAAGCGTTATCGTTAGACGCGAGGGTTCAAAAGATAAAAATATACAATAATAATGGGTCAATATAAAGAGTACAAAAACCTGAATTATGCCGACCTGGCAGATGATATTTTAGCATACTGGAAAGAAAATAACATCTTTCAACAATCTATTGATACCCGTGAAGGCAACCCTACTTTTACTTTCTATGAGGGGCCTCCCTCTGCCAATGGAACCCCTGGCATTCACCATGTAATGGCTCGAACTGTTAAGGATATTTTTTGTAGATATAAAACATTAAAAGGATTCCAGGTAAAAAGAAAAGGAGGTTGGGATACCCATGGATTACCTGTTGAATTACAGGTAGAAAAAGAATTAGGTATTTCCAAAGAAGATATAGGCAAGAAAATTTCCGTTGAAGAATATAATTTACGATGTAAAGAGGCGGTTATGAAATTTAAAGGTGAGTGGGACGAGCTTACCTTAAAAATGGGCTATTGGGTAGATTTAGATAATCCTTATATAACATTTGAGCGAGAATATATGGAAACTCTTTGGCATTTGCTGAAGAAATTTTATGATAAGGGATTATTGTATAAAGGCTATACTGTTCAGCCTTTTTCGCCGGCAGCAGGTACTGGTTTAAGTTCTCATGAATTAAACCAACCGGGCACTTATAGAGATGTGAAAGACACATCCGTTACGTCTCAATTTAAAGTAAAGAAAACAGACAAATCCGCCTTTCTTTTTGAAGAACAAAATGAAGATGTTCGCTTATTGGCCTGGACAACCACTCCGTGGACTTTGCCTTCCAACTGCGCCCTGGCAATAGGTGAAAAAATTAATTATGTAAAGGTGAAAACCTTCAACCCCTACACTTTTGAGCCAGTTTCAGTTATTTTGGCGAAAGAACTGATGGGTAAACATTTTTCAGATAAAGCAAAGGACATTGCTCTGGAGGATTATAAAAAAGGAGATAAATTAATTCCTTTTGAAGTAAAACAAGATTTTAAAGGCTCTGATTTGGTTGAAATCCGATATGAGCAATTAATGCCTTATGTAACTTCCGAAGAATTAGATCAAAACGCATTCCGTGTAATTCCGGGAGACTTTGTAACTACCGAGGATGGTACAGGTATCGTACATACCGCCTCAGTCTTTGGAGCGGACGATTTTAGAGTAGCTCAGCAAAATAATGTGCCTGCTGTGATGGTGGTAGATGAACAGGGGCAGCCTGTACCACTGGTAAACAAACAGGGCAAATTTGTATCTGAAGTAACTGATTTTGCAGATAAGTTTGTAAAGGAAGAATACTATGATGATGCTACCAGAAATGATCCTGATTTTAAACCGACCGATGTTTTAATAGCCATAAAACTCAAAGAGGATAATAAAGCTTTCAAAGTAGAAAAATACGAACACTCCTACCCACATTGTTGGCGTACGGATAAGCCTATTCTATATTATCCGCTTGATTCATGGTTCATTAAAACCACTGCAATGAAAGACCGATTGGTGGAATTAAATAAAACCATTAACTGGAAACCGGCATCCACCGGAGAAGGTAGATTCGGCAACTGGCTGGAGAATTTAGTAGACTGGAACTTAAGCCGTTCAAGATATTGGGGCACACCATTGCCAATTTGGGTAACAGAAGATCGCCAGGAAATGAAATGCATAGGATCTATGCAGGAGCTGCGTGACGAGGTTTCCAAGTCAGTAAAGGCAGGCTTTATGCAGGAAGAGTTGGCGGAAGATTTCGATTTACACCGTCCGTATGTTGATGATGTTTTTCTGGTAAGTGAGTCTGGTCAAAAAATGACCCGTGAACCTGATTTGATCGATGTTTGGTTCGATTCAGGTGCAATGCCTTATGCGCAGTGGCACTACCCCTTTGAAAATGAGGAGATTTTTGAGAAAAATTACCCGGCAGACTTTATTGCTGAAGGTGTAGATCAAACCAGAGGCTGGTTCTTTACTTTACACGCCATTGCAGTAATGCTGTACGATAAGGTGGCTTTTAAAAATGTAATTGCTAACGGGCTTGTACTGGATAAAGAAGGCAACAAAATGTCCAAAAGATTGGGCAATGCCATCAACCCTTTTTCTACAATAAAAAAATATGGTCCTGATGCCACTCGCTGGTATATGATTAGCAATGCGAATCCTTGGGACAATCTGAAATTTAATCTTCAAGGTGTTGAGGAGGTACAAAGAAAGTTCTTTGGAACCTTGCAAAACACATACAATTTCTTTGCATTGTATGCCAATTTGGATGGATTTACTTTTGAAGGTGATTATATCCCATTGAAAAAAAGGACAGAGAGCGACCGTTGGATTTTGTCGAAACTGAATTCTCTAGTAAAAGCTACCAGTGAAGCTTATGATCAATACGAGCCTACTCGTGCTGCCCGCTTAATTTCGGATTTTGTTGCTGATGATTTAAGTAACTGGTATGTGAGATTAAATAGGAAGCGGTTCTGGAAAGGTGAATACAATGAAGATAAGAAGTGTGCTTACCAGTCTTTATATGAGTGTTTAGAGAAAATTGCTATCATTTCGTCACCAATTGCTCCATTTTATATGGATCAATTGTTTAAAGATTTGAATATGGTGAGTCAGAGAGATACTTCGCTTTCTGTGCACCTGGTTAATTATCCAGAAGCCGAAGAACAGGTGATTGATAAATCATTGGAAGAAAGAATGTACTTAGCGCAATTAATCAGCTCATTAACGCATTCTATTCGTAAAGTGCAAAAAATTAAGGTGAGACAGCCCTTGGCTAAAATACTGGTTCCTGTTTTAAATGAAAAAACCAAAGAGCAAATTCAGGCTGTGGAAGATTTAATTCTTTCAGAAGTAAATGTTAAAGCCATTGAATATATCGATGATGCTTCCGGTGTCTTAGTGAAAAATGTAAAACCTAACTTCAGAAAATTGGGTCAGCATTTTGGCCCTAAAATGAAGTTGGTAGCCAACATTATTAATGAGTGGGGACAGGATGAGATTGCCACCATTGAGCGGGAAAAAGAAATCAATATAGCACTTGAGGGAAAGGAAGTAAAATTACTTTTAGAAGATGTTGAAATAACCTCCAAGGATATTCCTGGATGGTCGGTTGCCACGGAGGCAGGCATTACCGTTGCATTAGATGTAAATATTGATGAAGAGCTAAGGAAAGAGGGAATTGCACGTGACTTGGTAAATAGAATCCAGAACTTGCGCAAAGATCAGGGTCTGGAAGTACAAGACAAAATTCATGTGTTAATTGAGAAAGGTGATGCTTTAGTTGACGAAGCCATAAATCAAAACAAAACCTATATTTGCGAGGAAACTCAGGCACTTTCATTAGATTTGAGTGCAAATGTTGACAATGGAACAACTTTTGAGATTGATGAATTGACAATTAAACTATCCATTTCCTTATAAAAAATTAAACTAGTGAAATATTCAAAGTATTTTTTCCTGACCATAGCTATTATTATCCTCGATCAGGCGGTAAAGTTATTCGTGCATTTCAATATGGATTTAGGTTCTTCAGGCCAAATTCCTGTTTTTGGAGATTGGTTTAAGTTGTATTATACACTAAACCCCGGCATGGCCTTCGGAATGGAGTTTGGCTCCGAGTACGGTAAACTAGGTTTGACCTTATTTAGATTGGTGGCTATGGTTTTCATAGCTTACTACTTATACAAGTTGGCTAAAGATAATACCCATCCTGGAGTTTTATGGAGTATGGCTTTAATTTTAGGTGGAGCTATGGGAAATGTAATTGACAGTACTTTTTATGGTGTTTTTCTCAACAATGCCCCTCATGATGCCATCACACCCTGGTTTCATGGGCAGGTGGTAGACATGTTCTACATAGACATATGGGAAGGCCGAGTAGCTGACTGGGTACCTCTTTGGGGTGGTGATTACCTATCGCTGTGGCCTATCTTTAACATAGCTGATGCATCTATTTTTACAGGAGTAGCTATTATTTTAGTTTTTCAGAAGAGGTTTTTTGGTAGCAAGGAGGAAGTTGAGGGGTAGAGTAGGAATTACGAATTAGGGAATTAGGAATAGGAAAAAACTTAGAACTCTTCAAGTTAAGATCTTTAGGTGCTTCATTTGTTTTAATTTTAGCTTTATCCTTTTTATTTTCTCCACCAATTCGATTCTTTTTTCTCGGATTTAGATGCATTTTTAAACTCCTCAGAATCAGGATTAGCCGTATAAATAATATTTAAATTCCCCCAACCAGCATCTTTATAACTAATATTAGGAATTACATCAGGTCCATCGCTCATATCAAAATCATCTGGTGCGCAAGGTATTCTGTAATTACTCCAGCAGCACTTAGATATATTGTCAGATCTATATCCTTGCCAGGTTCCTTTAAATGCAAAACCATATGAAATGGAAGTGTACGCACCAGATCCTAATCTTACATTTCCGTCTTTTAAAGTCCAATAGGATATTAATTCTCCCGTAAAAAGACCAGTATGTTTTTGATCAGGATTTTCACGAAATATATATTTACCTTTTAAGGTGCCATCAATTTCATTTGTTTCGTTTTCTTCTTTGAAAGTAGCATCTTTATTAGCGAAGTATAATGAAATGACCCCTTTAAAGTCACATACATTTTCTTTTACTTTAGTTCTACCAGAAACGATATAGGTAAAGTCATCTTCATCAGATTTTATGATGGAATCAAAATAAACCCTAATCCTTTGATTTTTATTTCCAATAACTCCATCATAAGAACCGTTTGTGTTCTCAAATAAACTGCTTAGATTATACCCGCTAAATTCATTGATAATATTAGCAGATGGATTTGACTCCATAGCATTTAGATCTTGGGCAGGCACTTTACTTGTGATAAAGATTAAAATCAAAAGTATTATTTTTCTTCTCATAATATATATCACACCAAAATCATTAATAATTCGATTGATTGCAAAGTTACCCTTTTTCCTCCTTTCCTAAACTTTAAGTTATATTTCATTTTTAATGCCCTTAAAACAATTGACAAATTAAATCTTATCAATATCAATTTTTAAAAAATGCCTAACTTAAAGCCCTCCCCAATCTATACCTATTATTTAAATGAAAGATGCTGAAAAACCCAAAGCACCTAGTGGTCTATGGTTTTTCTTTGTCTCTATATTTTTTTAGTAATTCCATTAATTGAGTATGAACTGCAAAAGTTTTCTTAAAGTCATTTAGGTTATGCGCTGTATTCGATAATACTACCAAATTCATATTGGATTGAGGGTAAAAGTAGCAAGCGGATACAAAGCCCGGAGCGTAGCCTAAAGCGCCAATTTGAGTGTTTTCTTCGCCTTCTTTAAAGAGTAAACCATAGCCATAATCAACGGAATCAAAAATAGTGTGATTTCTGGTTGCATATTTTCTTTTCATTAAATCAAATGTTGCCTTGTTAACAAGTTTACCGGAATGTAATAATTGGTTCCACTTGATTAAATCCTGAGCATTAGAAATAAAGCCACCTGCTGGCACATAGTTGTCCAAACTATTGGTGCAATATGCTAAAATTCCATTTTCACTTTCCTCATAACCCATAACGAGGTTTTCATATACTTTACTATCGGGATGAAAGGTGTTTTCCAGTGCATACTGCTCAAATAATTGAGTGGATAAATCCTTAAAAGATTTGCCAGTCACTTTTTCCAGAATTTTGGCTAGTAACTCATAACCCAACTGAGAATATTGGAATTGGGCCCCAGGCTTAAATTCTAAAGGCTTGTCCACAGCAATAATTCCATGCGTATGAGTAAGCAAATGATGAATAGTCACTTCTCTAGCCCGGGAATGGTTAATTTCATTTAGAAATTGACTGATTTTATCATTAAGTTTTATATTCTCTTTTTCATATTCCCTCAAAATCAAAACAGCCGTGATCTGTTTGCTTATTGATCCTATAACAAATTGATCATTTAATTTAATTGGTGTCTTATTTTCTAAATCGGAATAACCTATAGCCTTGCTATATATGTCTGTAGTATCACTTGTCAAGAGAATAACACCATTAAAGGTACTTTCCTTAACTATGAAATCTATTTTTGACTGTAAATCGGAAGAGCCAAGATTATCCTCTTGTCCGGAAGCATGGAAGATATTTAGAAGAAGAAAGGCTACAATTAGTTGGTTGAATTTCATTGTGAATAGTCATGATGCAGCTGATATAGCACACTCAACTCGGCCACTTATAGCATCATTAAATAATTAATGTCTAATTCATTGGTAATATAAGATAAAACTATGCTTTTTCAATTGTCTACCGCTTAGACTTTCATATCCTGTTCAGCCGTTTTTACTTAGTAAATTTGATTTATTTAATTTTTCTCACTCATCAAGTCTCCAATTATAGCAAAAAGCTGATTGTTACTGCTATTTTATCTCCGAAATTTTTGATGACTTTCCTATTCCAAAAAAAGCTTGGAGTAGTTAAGGTATTTCTCTAGCAGTAGTATATAGCAGAGGTGGTTTAACGTAGAGTATCAAAACCCAAACCTATTAAAATTTGTTTTCTTAAGTAGTACCATCTTTAAATTCCTTGAGAGTTACTTTAATTTTCTCAATTCTTTGCAGCCAATTCCGAAGTGAAAGGTAAACTAAGCATAGTAATGTAATAATCATGCCTGCTAGTAGAAAATATTTTTCTTTTGTAAAGTCTATTGATGAAGTGAAAAATGCAATAATGGCTGAGCCAAATAGCAGAGAACTAACAAGAACTGAAAAAGCTATTTGTTTTAACTGATGTGAAAATCTTAACAATGATTTTTTCAGGTTGTCACCTTTCACTGGGTTTCGCAAAGCCAGCCATCCCATAAATCGAACTATGATATATGTAAACGTTGAGGCGATCAATAGAATGTTAGCCCACAGCGGTTTCGTAGCTCCGTCAAAGCCATCGTAATAAAGGACCAAAAAAGTAATTAAAAGGATAGCTTCAATTAGAAATTTAATTTTGATTCTTTTAATATGGGGATGATTTTTGATTTTGGTCATCATTAATAACTCATCCTGATCTTTAATCCCTGCACCTGCTTTTTTCCAATTTGATTTTAAGTCATCGAATTCCATCTTTTATGAATTTAAATGTTTTTTAAGTTTCTCTTTTATCCTATTAATCTTTACACCCACATAATTTTCAGTTATGCCAGTTATTTCCGCAATTTCCTTGTAAGGATAGTCCTCCAGAAAGAGAGCAATTAATACTCTTTCTGTTTGATCTAATCTTCTTATGGCTTCAAACATTCTCTCTTCATTTTCGGAGGAGCTGTCCGGTTGACTTAAGAGGTAATTTTTTGGAATGCTTTCTTTGAATTCGAGCTGTATTGTGTTCTTTCTAAATATTGCTATTGCGGTGTTTAAAGCAATGCGGTACATCCAGGTACCAACTTTGGATTCGTAGCGAAATTTGGGGAACGACTTCCATAATTGAAGCACAATTTCCTGAAACAAATCTTGCTGATCTTCTTTTGAGTTTCGGTACATCTTGCAAACTCTATAGATAATCCCCTGGTGCTCTTCTACAATTTTCAAAAAAGCTAATTGCATTATTTGGGTTCCTTTTTAAAATGAAAAAACTGTCCCATTCTTTCTGCTGTTAAGCCTTGAACTAAATCATTGCTTATTTCAAATGTAAATTCAACTTCTATTTTTTTACCGAAAAATTGATGATCACCTTGTGGATAAATTTGAAAAGGTGGGTTGCCACCAAGTTTGGCATATAAACCATTTTCAATTCTAGCGATACGTAGAATCATTTTATTTGAATCGGATTGGTAGTCTCCAGTATACAACTCAAGATCCACAGAATCCTTCGATAATTCTATAGTAGATCGAATTTCGAATGGTTCCCCGAAGACAATCTTTTCAACATTGGAGGCGATGTCATTCATTGGTAAGGTGGAAATATTACTAAGTATGATAATACTTAAATTGTTAGCTGCATATTTTGCTATGTGGCTAGAATATCCCCACGTGCCTCCACCATGATACTGTTTTTTTGGTGTGCTATACTTGACAAACCAACCATAGCCATATACGTCACCATCTGTAAGGCCTTTGCTTACTGCTTTAGTATTCTCGTTCATTTTTGCCACTGAATAAACACTGTTATTCCATTTCAATAAATCTGTTGTGGTGGAGTACATGTCTCCAGCACCTTTAAGCGTAGAGTAATTTCGGTAAGGAGCAACCACCAAACTATCATCAGAAACTAAATGATAACCTGCTGTTGCATTAGATATTATTTTCAGGTTATCCACAATACCAGTTTCCGTCATGTGTAGTTTATTTAGAACTTTGTCTTTTAAAATAGCTGTAAAACTTTTTTTATAAATATTTTCAAGGATAATAGCCAAAAGGTAATAGCCCAAGCTAGAATAACTCATTTGTGAGCCGGGTTTGAAAAGCAAATCAAGCTTACTTATTTCTTCGAGCAACTGGCTGGTCGTCAATTGAAGCTTTGATTTCACATTCCAGTAATCTTCAATTCCTTCATTATGCGGTAAACCTGATTGATGCTCTAACAACTGCTCGATGGTAATTTCCTGAAATTGTGGCGATAAATCTGAGATGTACTTGAAAGCTTTTTCGTGAATGTTTAGTTTTTTTTCTTCTTGAGCGATAACAATCAGTGCAGCTGTAAATGTTTTGGTGATGGAAGCTATTCGATATTTTGCTCCTATCGATACCTTTAAACTATTTTCAAAGGATGCCATTCCGATTGCTTCTTGAAAGAGGATATTATTACCCGCAGCGACAAGTATTTCGCCATTAAATCCCTTTTCTAAATGAATTGCATTTAGGTATTTCCTTAGTGTTTCTACAGTGTCAAATTCCACTTTTTGAGAGTAACTCGGAAAAGTCAAACCAAAGCTAAGGATTATTAAGAGTAGTGATTTTGAGAAATGCATAAGACAACAAGTTTAGTTTCTGATTTACACTATAAGTTGTCTAAACTCCTCTAATTCTTACAAGCGGTTAATTATTTTAATCATTTCTTCTTCACCTATCCATTTTTAGCATAAAATCGGTAACAATTTTTATTTGATAGTATCTTAAGAAATCAGTGAGTGGATTCATCCTCCTCTCTTTCCTCCACTATGTCAGCAATATCCTCCTCTAAAATCCAGCCTTTAGAAACTGCATGCAGAGCCGCTTCAATTGTATTGGCAATGAGCATCATTTCAACTCCCAGCTTGTCAAATTCCTGGGCCATTTTTTCCATTTTATTTTGATTGGCCGGATTCACATCTCTGATATAAACCATTTTCACCCTGCCCGGGAAATCTTTAACCACCTGTAAATATATTTCAGCATCATGCTGGCCGGAATCTCCAATGAGGATAAAAGGAATATCCTGTATGATATTAAATATTCTTTCTACCTGCACCAGTTTGTGTTGACTGTGGCTGCCGGAAATCAAATGCTCTCTCGATAAACCTACATCTCTTAGCATTAAAGGACCTTGTGGTAGTTGATGATAGGCCATTAATTCCTGCAGGAAGTCGTATAAGTTCCACGGAGAGCTCGAAACGTAAAAAAAAGGATTATTTTCATGTCCGATAAGACCTTTGGACAAAGCCTGGTAAAAAGCGGCTACTCCCGGAAAGGGCACCCTTGTTTGTGCATTTCCGAAAAATGTGGTCTTAAACATATCCCAAAGCCTTGTGGCTCCTGTCTGCACAACAGTGTCATCAATGTCAGAAATTACACCAAATTCTACATTTTCTGACGGAACAAACACATCACAGTTTGCCTCAGGAGGCTGTTGTTTTTTAACCACTGCACTGATAAGTTCCAAATGAATTTTCTGCCAGCGATTCTGGCTAATTACAGGATCGGTTAGCCTTATTTTAAATTCAAAATACCCTTCCTCATCTGTAACGGCCAATTGCGTAATACCCTCAAATGAGGCCTTTACTGTTACCTGAGGAATTTCCCAGGTCATAAAGCGTTTATACATTTTTATAAAATTGCGCCATTTGCTATCCTCCAAATTTGAAAGACCAATCCCTTTGTCTTTTAATACTCTACCAAGGAAAAACAATTCTTTATTGTTACCAAAGCCTTGATAAGGCATTATCATGACAGAACGAATGAGACCAAGCTTTTTTCCGAACCAAAGTTTCCCAAGTGAGAACCTGTATTTCATAAAATATAGAAAGGCAAGGACTTTTTTCTTGATGTGGGTCATAATGATACTAATTCATCTAATAAATAGCGTAACGAAATTTTTAGATGGGATGATTAATACCAACTGTACACTTTCAATAAAAGTGGGCACTACTGAAATTACTATATAATTCAACTGGGTGTAAAGTGGGTCATTAATTTCCGTTTTCTCTACTCTATTAACTTTTCGTTCTCAATTCCCAATTCCTGTTCAAATTCGTATTTAACTTTACCAGCAATTTCCACCAACATCTTAGACTGCTCAATTATAAGATCAAGACGTTGTAAAGGCATTTTAAACCTTTCTTTTAATTCGTTGGTTTCCGGTTTATAAAAAGTCAATATTATCTTCATCATAATTTGCAGTAATATACTTCTCATATTGATCATTAAAAGGGTACAATTCATTTAAGAAAACATTGTGCATAACTTGATAGCTCGCAATAGCTTTATAGACTTCAATATCTACAGTTGTTAATTTTCCGCTTTCTATGAGAGAATTTATAATATCTATGTTCCAATAGTCTGCAAGCATCCTGTAATGAGCTGGGATCCTCCGAATAGCAATAAGACTGTCTAGATCGGATTTAGCCTCACTAAATAGGTTAATAAATCCTCTTTCATTTTCTTCTCTACCAGAGAGGTAAAAGGAGTTTAAGTCTTCATATATAGCCATGTGAATCTGGTATTGCTGCGCTTCTTCTTTCTTTTTATCTTTTCTATCACTTAACCAAAAGGCTAAAAAAACCCCGGCAAATACCACCAAAAAGTCGAAGAAGTATTTCGCCACCCGAGGGAGTTGCTTTGTAGTTTTTTGAAACGCTTTTTTCATTTTCATTGAATTCATACGTATAAATCGCCACTCTCTGGCTTGCACTATAAAATTATTAATATAACTCCTAACATAAATCCTTTCCTCGTCAAATCCTAAATGTTCATCAAAATACCATGAATGTTTTATATCTCAGAACTGTTTGAGAATTTGCTCCTATATTAATAACCTATAATCACGTTTCTTAAGCCTTTAAAATAAAAGTGCCTTTTCAATTGAACACATTTACTTATTATTGCTCACAGGTAAGTTCTGAATCAAATTCTTAAAATTTAACACACATAAAGTGCTTAAATTTGAATTTAATCAAGAGTAGGTGCAAAAAGAAACAAAAGACAAAAACGAATCGATCCATTTCAAATTTAATGCAAGCATTAAGCGGTTTCTGATACTGCTTTTATCATTTATCAATTTTTGTGCCCATGCCTCTAATGACCCAAGAGAAGAGAAACTGACCGCTAAATCTTTAGAGACCAATATGGTGGAAGGTCTACAGCCTAAAATTGACGGTAACCTCAATGATATGTTTTGGGAATCAGTTGAAGAAGAGCGTAAGAATTTTGTTCAATTTCAGCCTGTAAATGGTGAGGAATCTCAACAGGAATCAATCATTAAAATAGCCTATACCGACTACGGCATCTATGTTTCGGCTCTATTATTGGATCAGTCGAAGCTTGGGATTAGAAAGGAATTAGGCATAAGGGATGATGATAGCAGAAACACAGATCAGTTTGGGATTATAATTGATACTTATAATAATGGGCAAAACGCATTTTATTTTAAAGTAAGTGCTGCTGGAGTTCAAACTGATATTTTTATCAATAGAGGCGATTCAGATTATAATTGGGGTGCTGTATGGAAAAGCGCTGTAGAAATTAATGACAATGGCTGGCAAGTTGAAATGGAAATACCTTATGCTGCTATTCGGTTTCCTAAAATACCTGATCAGGAATGGGGCATTAACTTTATGCGAAAAATCCAAAGTATAAATGAAATTTCGTATTGGAGTTATGTAGATAACTCAATTAGTGGGCTTGTAAATCAATCGGGACTGCTTACGGGCTTAAAAGACATTAAGCCACCTTTAAGACTTTCGGTTTCTCCTTATGTCACTGCATATTATAATCAAACTACTAATGGAGCTGATTTTAACCTGACTGGTGGTATGGACATTAAATATGGTTTAACAGAGAGCTTTACTTTAGATATGACTCTTATTCCAGATTTTGGACAGGTGGTTTCTGATAATTTGGTGTATAACCTTGGTCCTTTTGAGGTGCAGTATGCCGAGAACAGGGGCTTTTTTACTGAGGGAATTGAGTTGTTTAATCGAGGAGGTTTGTTTTATTCCAGAAGAATTGGGCAGTCATTTGGCAAGGTGAATTTAATGGAAGGCGATTCCTTGCTTAGCCAACCATTGGAAGCTCCGCTCCTAAATGCCAGTAAAATTACGGGAAGAACTAAAAATGGTACAGGATTGGGCTTTTTTAATTCTATCACTAATAGAACATTTGCGGAAATATATGACAAGGAAACTGGTGAAATAAGAAAAGAACAAGTGGATGATCTTACCAATTTTAATGTAATGGTGATTGATCAAAGCCTTAAAAACAACAACAATATCAGTTTCATGAATACCAATGTGCAGCGCCTGGATGGAGGTAAAGATGCGAATGTTACAAGTACTGATTTTGCCTTGTTGGATAGGACTAATACCTATAGAATTTCTGGCTTTGGGGCTTACAATTATATATCTGATGATTCAGGAAAGCTATCTGATGGCTATAAGTATTCTGCTGAAATAGCCAAAATAAGTGGTAAGTATCAATTTGAAGTAGGTAGAAACGTTGAGAGTGATACCTATAATCCAAATGATTTGGGTTTTTTACAAAATTCTAATGAAGTATCTCATTATGTAGGGGCAGGTTATAATGAGTTTCAGCCAACCGGGACCTTTAACCGATTTAATTTTTGGTCTGGAGCAAACTATAGTCGTTTATATAAGCCGGATGTTTACCAAAGTTTTTCCATGTGGAATCAGTTTTGGGCTGAAACCAGGGGATTTCATTCATTTTCAATTAATACGAATTTTAAACCAGTGCAAAATTTCGATTATTTTGAAGCGAGAGTACCAGGTGCCCGGTTTATGAGAACAGCAAGTTTCAATACAAGTGTGAATTATGCTTCCGATAGCAGAAAAAGTTTTATGAGCCGGGTAAATTTTGGAGTCTGGAGTTCATCTGCAAGAAATCAATACGACTATTGGGTGGGTATTTCTCCAAGGTACAGGGTAAGCGACCAACTCAGCATTAACTATTCTATGAGCTTAAACCGTCAGTTTAATTCAATAGGTTTTGCTGAACATATTGTAAATGATGTTACTGAGCAGGAACAAGTTATTTTTGGTGAACGGGATATTGATGTGCTATCCAATGTATTGGGTATGAATTTTACCATTAATAATAAAATGGGTTTCAATTTCAGGTTAAGGCATTATTGGAATAAAGTAAACTACTTTAATTACTTCAATTTAGAAACTGATGGCGATATTAAAAATATTGGTTATTCTGCAAAAGAGAGCCTGGTAGATCCTTATGAGAAGCATGATACCAACTATAATGCCTTTAATATAGATGCAGTTTATTCATGGCAAATTGCACCAGGCAGTTTTATTAATGTTGTTTGGAAAGATGCTGTTCAGGATATTAATCAGCAGGTAGATTTAGATTTTTCAAAGAATTTAAAAAATGTTTTATCGGCCGATCATCAACAAAATTTAAGCGTACGTTTAATCTATTTTCTGGATTACACACAAGTTAAGAGAAATTTAACGCTGAACCAGGGTTGATGAGAAAGTAGTGTAATCCGATTATCCAATCTTATATTTGAGAAATTTTTCACTTTTCACATTCAGAGCAAATGTTAATGCTTTTATGATCGGAAGTGTAAATGAAAGGGTCTTGTAAATTTTTTACCAGTACTATTTGTAAACAATTGTATTTTAGTCTAGTTTGTCTTTTCTAGAACATTTCTAGCTGCAAATAAACAAATACATGAGAGCCAAAAATATTAAAGATAGCGAAAGGATTGAAAATGTTATCAACAAACCTAAATCGGCTTCAAGTATTTACGAAGAGCAGGTGGAAGAAGGTAGAGCTGAGCACAAGAGATCTTCAAAAGGCTTATTTATGTCTTCCACTGCAGGGGGTATGGAGGTGGGTTTCGCCTTATTATTAGTAGGAATCATGTATACCCTTTTCAGTGGGGAACTTTCTGAGTCCTTTCTAGAGTGGTTACTAGCACTTTCTTACCCGGTAGGGTTCATTTTTGTAATAATAGGTAGGTCGGAATTATTTACTGAGCACACCAATCTCGCATTTACTCCAGTGCTTAATGGTTTAGTTGGTATCAAGAGCTTACTTCGTGTGTGGGGTTTGGTTTACCTGGGTAATCTCTTTGGTGGCTACCTGATTTCGTTCATTCTCACCATATTGGGGCCAAGTATGGAACTTATTTCCAACGAAGCCTTTTATAAAATAGCGCATAAGCTGGTAGATCATCCCTTTCATATTATTTTAATAAGTGCTATAGTGGCAGGATGGCTTATGGGCTTGCTTTCATGGTTAGTGAGCTCTTCACAGGAAACAATTAGTAGAATTTTCATGATATTTCTGGTAACATCATTAATAGGGATCGGTGGTTTGCATCATTCCATTGTGGGATCCATAGAAGTATTTGCAGGACTATTGGTGACAGACATAACTTTTGCACAATACGGTCATTTTCAATTATGGTCTACAATAGGTAATATATTGGGTGGAGTAATTTTTGTATCAATACTTAAATTTAGTGCTATTAAAAAGAACAAATAATCTTATGAAACTCATACCACTTTACAAAATAAAGCTTATTGCAGAGGTAGGGTAATAATGAATTCTGTTCCTTCATTGAGTTTGCTTTTCACTTCTATTGATCCTCCCAATGCCTCAACTTGCGTTTTTACCAAGTATAAACCTAAGCCTTTACCTTCTACATGGAAATGAAATCTTTTATAAAGTCCAAATAAGTTGTATTGATCTCTCTCAAGATTGATGCCCATTCCACTATCTTTAAATTTTAAAATAATTTGGTGCTCAACTCGGGTACCGCTGATTTTAATCTTTGGATTTTCATCTAATTTTCGGTACTTGATAGAATTACTTATCAGGTTGAGAAAAATGCTTTCTATATAAGCCGGCAACGAATAAATGATTTTCACTTGAGAAAAATCAGATTGAATACTTGCCTTAGTTTCCTTCATTTCAATTGAAAGTATCCGCTGGACTTTATCTAAAGTTTCCTGAAGATTAACTTTTTCCATTAACTTATTACCTGCCTTTTGTATTAAAAGAACTTCTCCTATGTCTGAAATTACCTCGTTTAGTTCTTTAGATGCAAAGCGTATTAATTTTATGATTTTTTCTTTTTCAGATGAGTCAGCTTCTCGTTCCACTAAATCACCTAAACCCAGTAAACGCGCTATGGGAGCCCTTAAATTGTGAGAAATAATATAGGCAAATTGTTGCAGTTTACTATTTTGGGCAATCATTTCGGAATTGGTATTTTTTAGAGCCTCATTTTGCCGACTGATCGCAACATCTAATTCATCCACTCGCAACAGAAGCATTTGCTGTTGTTCTTCAATGAGATCCTTGGCTTCTTTCAAAGCAATATTTTGTGTTTCTAACTGCTCATTTTTAGCTTCAATGGTCTTTTGCTGTTCTACTAATCGCACATTCCTCGACACTATTTCATCATTTTGGGAGCTAATTTCTTCATTTTGAGCTGTTATTTCTTCATTGGAAGCTAGAATTTCATCAGTTCTTTCCCTTACAAGTAATTCCAATTTGGTGTTTTGATTTTTTAAAATATTGGATTTATCGCTTTCCGCTTTCCTTAGCTGGTCAGCAAAACGGATTGACTTCACCGAATAATACGCAGCATAAATTAAAGTTGGCATTGTGATGAAGAATAAAAGAATCTGTAACAGGTAGGACCTATTGACAGCTTGAGTAAATGAGGCCTCTGCTTTAGCCGCGATTTCACCTTCGAAAACTTTAAGATCTGCTTCAAAATCATTTAATATCATAGCCACTTCATATCCGCTGTCTTCCGCAATCAGTAGTTTTGCACTGTCAATTTTATTTTGGTTAATTAAGTACTCTACTTTTTGAGTTATAAAATCATGGTATTGAAGCGAAGCATTTTTAATTACTTGAAATTGATTTTCAGGATAACCCTGTTCCAATAATTCTTTCTCCAAATAAGCTATCTGCCTATACAATCTGGCTTTAGAAGAATCTCTGGGACTCAAGTACATTTCCTGGTCCGATAGAAGTGCATAAGCTCTAATGCCAAGATCCAGCAAATGCAGGCTTTGGGTTATTCCCTGAGCCTGAGTTTTTATTTGTTCAGTTCTTTCCAAAAGCCTGTGATTTCGTTGAATTCTTTTACTGTTTTGATAGATCAATACAGCATTGGTAATCATGAGCAATCCAATTGCTACCACTAAGAAATAAATTCTCTTACCTGCTTTAAGATTCATAGGGCCCCGGGGAAATTTCTGTAGAAAAATAAGTAGAAAAAATTGTATTTAAAAAATTTTGGTCGAATATGTAGATTCAGTTGATGTACGAAGCACTTCTTTTTACCAGAATACCAATTTACTTAGGAACTTAACAGTATACCTAACTGAATTAGACCACACATCAATAAAACTAAGAGCAAGGTTAGTCGGTAATCGTTGTTTTTTACACCGTAGAAATAGAAAAAAGAGCCGATGAGTGTGAGGGGAATTATGAAACCGAAGACCTTAAAAATACCATAGGACTGGTGCAAAGTGATTTCAGGTTGCTCAATAGGTTTAATGAAGGTAGTTTGTTTAAAAATTGGGGTTTCATAGACCTGATATTTTTCTCCTTTTTTAAAAAGAAATCCACTCGTATGTGCGATTCTAATTTTCTGTCCACTTTTAAATTTTAAATCATAGAGGAATTCATCCCCGTTACTATAACGGCTACTCCTTTGCCTGATGTACTTATATGATAATATATCGCTTTGTATAATATTTTTAGGCATAAAATAATCGACAGCAAGCAAGGTATTGAGGAAAATCAGAGCAAAGACTATTACTCTTCCTTTTGAGAAAATCCAGGCATACATTTGTTTTTTTAATTCTGCTTCTTCCGCTTTTTTGGCCCAATACCGGCTTCTTCGCCTGTCTATGTCATTCTCGTGTTGTCCGGTTGATGCGTTACCGGCTGTGTTCGATTGGTAAACTTCCTGGGGTGGTTCCGGGTGCTTTTTCAAAAAAAGATAAGCGCTGCTAATTTCTTTAAAGGTGTCTCCGTTATCTCCTTGGTATATGTCAGGATGGTATTTTTTCGAAAGATTGCGATAAGCTTGTTTGATCTCATTTGGAGTAGCACCTTCCTTGAGCCCCAGTGTAGTAATCGATGCAAAATATTTTTGTCGTAAGCTACTTTTCATTTTTCATAATAAAACCAAAACCAATCCCTAAAGCAAATCCAATACCAATCCCTAATGAAGTACTGTCTAAAAAATAACCAGCTACAGTTCCTATCAAGGTACAGATCGCTAATTTTAGAAAAGGGCTTGACCTAAGCTTTTTCATCATTTGAAAAGCCTGTACACAGGATATCGCATATGCGCTTCTTCGTAATGCGCTGACCTTTTAAAAATCCAGTCGAGCTGGTCGTAATTACTTTGTGCAAAAGTGCTATCCTGCTCTTTAAGTTTAAAAAATGCTTCTTGTTGTTCATTAGAAAAATTAGCAAGTATCCTTGCAGCTTTTTCTTCAAACACATAATCTGAAAATCCTTCTTTTTGTTGTAAAATGGAATCGAAGAAGTTCCAGTTAAAGAATGAATCCTGTGCCTCAGGTTCTAACACCTCTACCAAATATCGTTTAGCAAGTTGGTTGGTGGGAATAATATAATCTCCTTCTTTCATCTGTATCTCTAATTCATTGCTTTCAACAACGGTGTTATAGTGCAGATAATGACCTTCATAAGCGTTTTTGACCGTATTAAAATCGCTTATCCAGTAGGAATCGACCTGAAAAAGGCTATCACTTTTTAATCTATTCATTTCCACTCCATTTGCTTTTAATCGCTTGATCACCTCGTACCATGCCTGCGGTATTATATAGTAATCTGGCACTTTAACCATTTTCTTCACTACATACTCATTATAGAAAGGCACTTCTTTTTCTATTGGTTTATCTCTATGATATTTTAGCAAGGGTTGCCCAGTTAGTTTACTGTCAGGGTAAGATGTTTCATAACCCAATAATGTAACCATTTTGAAAGAATCTTCATTTTTTTCCCAAAGTATAGGCAGGCTGTCGGTTTTTAAGAGTTGTTGCTGTGTAGCCTTCCTTTTAGCGCTGATACTTGCTTTCTCTTCAGCTGCTAACTGGGCCATGCTAAGCAAAAAGTCATAATTTGTATAGACTCTTTTTTCATAAGGTTTCCACATATGGCTTTCCGTCATAAATCCAACGGTATTAAAAAGAGTGGTGTACCCACTTGAATAGCGGGCAGCATCCCAAAACTGTGTCCATCCTTCTTCAGGTGAGCCCCCATGTACATTTACATATACTACAGGCTCATGATCAAGTCCTTTCATCTTTTTGAAAATTTTAGGCTCGAAGTCATTTTCAAGATAGTTGCCCAATTCTCCTCCCAATTTATTGTGCTGCGTACTTAAAATAGTTAACACATGCTGATGATCGGAACCATTAGTCACGTGTGTATCCACAAAGACATCTGGCTGTAAGGATTGGAATATTTCTACAAAGGCAAAGGCATTTTTAGAATCCATTTTAATGAAATCCCTGTTAAGATCGTAGTTCTGAGCATTGCCTCTAAAACCATACTCAAGAGGACCGTTTTGATTTACTCTCCAAACGCTATTTCTATTCAAGGCCCCTCCAATATTATAAAAAGGGATAACAGCTATTACTACATCATCAAGAAATGCATGTTTTTCAATATTTTGAGCTAAATCGCGAATGAGCATCATAGAGGCGTCAATACCATCAGATTCTCCGGCGTGGATACCATTATTGATGAAGAAAACCGTTTTTTCTCCATTCCTGATATCCTTTAAATCAAAACTTTTATCCTTGTTGAGAATCACTAAATGAAGGGGCTCACCACTATCGGTCAAGCCTTTTTCCTGCATTTGAATTTCAGGAAAGGTAGCAGCCAAATTTCTGTAAAAGGATATGCCCTCCTGGTAGGTTGTGGTTTCTGTGCCATCAGATTTTTCAAAAGGTGTAATAAATTGCTGTGCGCTTAAGCTTGAGACAAAGAGGCAAGAAAAAATAGACAGAAAAAATAGCTTCATTTATAACAGTGATTTTGATTAGTAGGCAAATTACGAAAGTTATTGGAAATTGCTGTTCAGAAAGGATGTGAGATTAGGTGTTGGTTCTGATTAACACAACTTATAAGAATGCCTATTAACAGTTTGATCAGTGTGACTTTGTCTCTCAGATTTTTATGTAGGGATAATCAAAGAAAAGTGAATCTACTGTTTTAATTCATAAATTGTACTAATTCACCCCATGTTTTGGATTCTTGCACAGCTTTTTTCTAATACATTTAAGAATTAATATGACTTCTACAGACCTCAAATATGCATTAATTGCATGGTTGTGTTAGTTCATAAACTAATGTCTTAATAATAAATAGAATTTAAATGTCAAAAAAAAGAATTGCAATTATAGGCCTCTTAACACTTGTTGTTTTTAATGCAAATGGGCAGGATTTACCGAATATCCTTCAAAAAAGTTCTCAGCATTATTTACCCGACTACTCTTATGCGGGTTACCATTTTGGCGAAAAAAAGTCAGGCACTAATATTGGGAAAATCTTAAAGGCACAAGATTATAATGTGATTCCTGATGATGGACGTGATGATACGAAAGCATTGCAGAACCTAATGCAGGTAGCGCAGGAAGTAGAAGGTGCAGTAATTATCCAATTACCAAAGGGAAGAATTATTTTAAGCGACATTCTGTATATTGAGCGGAGCAACATTATTCTGAGAGGTGCAGGCAGTGGTGAAAATGGAACCGAAATTTATTGTCCGCGACCTATGCGTTATTTTAAAGATCCTGAACAATTATCTGAATTAAGAGAATACTTGGTGGAACTAGACAAACGGCAGATAGAATCAGAAAATAACATTGACCTTCCTTTTTCGCAGTATGCGTGGGCGGGTGGCATTATATGGGTCAAATATCCAAACATAAGGGTCAAAGAATATCTGGATAAATATGATGAAGCTCCTAAATTGCTAAGCAAAGTCTTAAAGGGTGAGCAAGGAGGAAAAATATTGCAGGTTGACAACATTTCTAAACTAAAAATAGGAGATGTAGTTCAGATTGAATGGTATAATAAAGATGGAGAGGATGGCTCTCTGCTCAATGCACTGTACGGGGAATACGACTTAAAAATCGGTTCCCATCATTGGAATTACCCAAGTCACGCATTAGTACGGCAGAGGTCCTTAATTACAAAAATTGCAGGTAATAAAGTCACCATCAAAGATCCGCTTCTTCTCGATATTTCCGAGGAGTGGGCACCAGCTATGGTAGAATGGAAGCATCTGGAGGAGGTAGGAATTGAACATTTTAAGGTAACTTTTCCTATAGCTCCTACCATCGCACATCATGTGGAGGATGGATATAATGCCATTTATTTAACCAGGCTATTCAACGGTTGGGTGACAGATGTTAAAATTGAGAACTCAGACAGTGGAATTCTCACAGAAGAGGTCGCCAATATCACCATAAATGATATTGAAACCTTGGGGGAAAAATTAGCGCACTATTCCGTTGCCATGAGTGGGGTGCATAATGTATTAGTCAAGAACTTAAATGTTAAAAACAAAGTAAGACATCCTCTTAGTTTCAATACCTATTCCACTAAAAGCGTTTATCTGGACTGTAAAGTTCAAGTAGAACCTATCCTCGATCAGCATTCAGGAGTAAATCATCAAAATCTTTTCGACAAAGTAGAGGTGTCTATTGCCCTCAATGGCGAAAATAGCTATCCCCTATTTGCCGGTGGAGGTGCTGGTTATTGGAAGCCGTCTCACGGCTCCTATACAACTTTCTGGAATATTGATGTAAATTTTGAAGATGGTTTTGAGCAAAACAAAACCGTAATTCTCAATGGAATGAAGGACGGTCCCAATGCTCGACTAATCGGGGTACATGGCAATTTGCCAGTTGAAGTCGTTTATGGGCCTTCTGCCTATATTGAGCAATTAAATGAAGAAATGACACAAATACCATCACTTTACCGGTATCAACTCAAAAAGCGCACAGAAGCGGTAAAATAGTGTGGAGAAAATCCCTATATTACCATATTTCTTGTCATTCAAAAAATGTTTCAACACCTAAAAGATAGTTTTCTGTTTCGTTATGGTTTAATGATTATTCTGTGTTTGCTTTCATCTGGAGCTTTATGCCAGGATATTTATAATTTCAGGCATTTATCTACTGGTGATGGTCTATCTCAAAGTTCGGTCATATCAATCGCACAGGATCAAAAGGGATTGCTATGGTTTGCCACTCGTGATGGTTTGAATAGCTACGATGGAAATAAATTCACCGTTTTCAGAAATAATCCGGAAGACTCCACCACAATCAGCAATAATGATATTTTAGAATTATTGGTTGCATCCTCCGGAGATATTTGGGCGGGCACCTATAATGGATTGAATAGGTTCGATTACGATAAGGAAGGATTTTACAGCTTTTATAACGAAAAGGAAAATCCTACAACTATAAGCAATAATACTATTTGGAGTATATTCGAAATGGAAAACGGAGAAATATGGATTGGCACTTCGGAAGGTTTAAATATTTTCAAGGGTAACAGTTTCCAAAGGCTGTACCACGATTCAATGGATGCCTATAGTTTAAGTGATAATTTTATTCTGGATATTTTTCAGGACAAATCCGGTCAAATATGGGTGGGCACTGCAAACGGTTTAAATCGATTAGCTTCCAGAACCAATGGTGATTTTAAGTTTGAAAGAGTTAAAATAGCTGCAGAAAATGATTTAGAAAATCAATACAATTACTGTCAGGTTATTAATGAAGATGGCATGGGTAATTTGTGGGTTGGGACGAAAAGTGGACTGTGTGCATTAGATAAAAAGACCAAATCCTGGATGATTTATAAAAGCACAGATGCTGAAAACAGCTTAAGTAACAACGATATCAGGTCTCTGTCCTTTGATAAAAACGATAATTTGTGGGTAGGGACTTATAATGGACTGAATAAGTTTACCAAAAATGAAAAATTTACTCAAATTCTAAGTAACCCAAACAACCCACGGAGCTTAACGAAGAACACCATCAAATCTACTTTTGTAGATGCCAATGGCTCTTTATGGATTGGGGTTTATTATGGCGGTGTCAATATGATTGATGCTGCAAATAACAATTTTATAAATTTTAGGCAATTGCCTGCTGGAAATGGCTTGAGTTATGATGTAGTGAGCAGTATTGTACAAGGGCCGGAAAATATAATATATATTGGAACTGAAGGAGGAGGAATTAACGTATTAGATGAAAAAAATGGAGCTATAAGGTCTATCAGGAATGAAAATGTTAACAAAATTTCCAGCAACAATATTAAAGCTTTAACCTTTCTCGAAGAAAGGTACTTATGGATTGGTACACTGAATACAGGAATTGATATTTATGATGTAGTGACCGAAAAAGTAGTTGATCATTTCGAAAAAAACTCAGGTATTTCACATAACAGTATCTACAGTATTCTAAAAGAAAACGATTCCCTTTATTGGATAGGAACATTTGGTGGGGGACTCAATCTTTTAAATATAAAAACGAGGACAACCAAAGTCTTAAAACACAGTCATACCGATTCCGCAACTATTAATAACGATCAAGTCAGGCTATTAGAAAAGGATAGTAAGGGAAATTTATGGGTGGGAACCCAGTATGGCTTAAATAAACTTTCTTCGGAAAAAATAAAAGCAGGGGATTTCCAATTTGAGCGCTATTTCTACAACCAATCTAAAGAATCAGGAGAGGATGTCCTTGTGATTTTTGAAGATAGTAGAAATCAACTTTGGGTTGGCACATATGATTCAGGTTTAAGCCTTTATAACGAAGAAAAAAATGCTTTTGAATCCCATAAATCCTACCTACCAGCTGAAGGGAGAAGTAATATTGTGCATGGTATTCTGGAAGATGATGAAGGCTATCTGTGGTTGAGCTCTAATCAGGGTATCATCAAATATCAGCCATATCAAAATGATAATTTAGTGTATGATGAGTCCGATGGGTTGGTATCTAATGAGTTCAATAACAGTGCCTGTTATAAAAGTGAAAAAGGAAAGATGTACTTTGGAGGGCCACAAGGGCTTACTTCATTTTATCCGCAAAGGATCAGTGTAAATACCTATGCGCCAAATACTGTTATTACTGATCTAAAACTTTTCAATCAAAGCGTTAAAATCGGAGGTGAAAACTCAGTTTTGGAAAGTACAGTTTCTGAGACTGAAAAAATTAATCTGGAGTATGATCAAACGATTTTTACTTTGGAGTTTGCGATTCCAAGTTTTATAAACCCCGCCAAAAATCTGTATGCGTATAGATTAAAAGGACTTGAGGAGAATTGGAATCTAACAAATAAAAATACTGCAACTTATACTATTCAAAAGGCCGGTACCTATACATTTCAAGTTAAGGGCGCTAATAATGATGGTTTATGGAGCGAAAGTATAACTGAATTGGAAATTGTGGTTTTACCTGCCCCATGGAGGACCTGGTGGGCTTTTTTAATTTATTTGTTAATTACTGTATTAGCACTTTACACTTTAAGCAACATCATAAGATCAAGATCTAAATTGAAGCTGGAACTAGATTTAGAGCATATGGAAAATGAGAGGCAAAAATCTGTGAATCAGCTCAAACTACGGTTTTTCACAAATATTTCTCATGAATTCAGAACACCATTAACATTAATTTTAGGACCCTTAGAACAAATACTTCAAGATTATAGAGGCAGCAATAAAACTTATAAGCAGTTAAAGGTGATTGAAAAGAATGCTGTAAGGTTGCTTAAGCTAATTAATCAATTATTAGACTTTAGAAAATTTGAAAATAAACATGAGAAATTAAGAGCAGCAGAAGGTAATATCATCAAGTTTGTAGAAGAAGTTTTTCTCTCTTTTAAGCAGTATTCGAAAATCCACGATATGCATTACAAATATGAAAAGGAAGAGGATGTCATTTCTTTATGGTACGATCGGGATAAAATGGAGAGGGTTTTTTATAATCTGATATCTAATGCGTTTAAATATACGCCAAAAGGTGGCGAGATCAGGTTGAAAACATGGAAGGATACTCAAAGTTTTCATTTTGAAATTACTGATACTGGCATAGGTTTGGAACCAGAGCACCTTCAAAATATATTTGACAGGTTTTACGAGGTAGAAACTACCAATGAGATTAAACACAAACATCAGAAAGGAACTGGAATAGGGTTAGCTATTGCAAAAGGAGTGGTAGAAATGCACTCCGGCACAATCAGTGCAGAAAGTAAAAAGGGTATTGGCACCACTTTCAAAATAAGCATGCCGTTAGGAAAGAGCCACCTTTGCGAAGAGGAAATAATTTCTGATTTCAAGGACAGCGAAGATGTAAGTAATTATTTAGTTCAAAGTAATGAAGAGATCGAACTACTACAAGATGAAATAAATACCAGCCAGCATAAAGAAATTTATATCGCAGATGAAGAAAAGCCTTGTATTTTGATA
The DNA here is from genome assembly GCA_963803685.1 of uncultured Cytophagales bacterium. Classification (GTDB taxonomy): domain Bacteria; phylum Bacteroidota; class Bacteroidia; order Cytophagales; family Cyclobacteriaceae; genus Marivirga. The sequence continues at coordinate 1,290,098 of CAWDNW010000001.1, read as the reverse complement.
GTAGAGGACAATGCTTCTGTAAGAGATTTTATCACTAATGTTTTCAGGGCTGAATATCGTGTTGAAGAGGCAGAAAACGGAGCTAAGGGACTAAAGCTAGCTACTCAACTAGTTCCTGACCTGATTATTAGTGATGTGATGATGCCGGAGATGAACGGAATTGAATTCTGTTCCAGAATTAAATCAAATGTTAAAACAAGTCATATTCCTTTAATTTTACTGACCGCCCGCACATCCCTAATATTTAAATTTGAAGGCCTGGAATCTGGGGCTGATGAGTATATTAGTAAACCTTTTAATGTGAAAGAACTTCAATTAAAAGTTAGGAATCTAATCAATAATTTTAATAAAATAAGGGAAAAATTTGCAGAGGCCTCTATCATTAAACCGAGTGAGATTACAGTGTCTTCATTAGATGAAGAGTTATTAAAAAATGCTATAAATATTGTAGATGAGAATATATCCAATGAATTCCTGGATGTTCCTCTTTTCGCTTCAGAATTAGGGGTAAGCAGGACAGTTTTATTTGCGAAAATCAAAGCCTGGACCAACATGACTCCTAACGCATTTATCCTATCTATGAGAATGAAGAGGGCGGCTCAGTTATTAGAGCAAGATAAGATCACTATTTCGCAAATATGTTTCAAGGTAGGGTATAAAGACCCCAAATATTTTAGTAAAGCTTTTACCAAACATCATGGTATGTCTCCCACTGCCTATGCTAAGAAATTTAAATCAGACTTATAGTTCCTGTATTAAGCATATCTGAATGAATTCTGCCACAAAGTTGGACTTTAACACCCCCATTTTAGGACTAATTTTAATTCTGGTAAAGTTATAATTGTGCTTACAATTATGTTATGCACACAAAAAATAAAAAATCAAATTATAGGCGTTGGCTTCAGGTAAGCCTTCAGGCATTTATAATAGCAATGATTCTGCTAATGATTTATCTTTTTTAAATTAAAAATAATGGTATGAAAACAAAACTATCAAAACTTAATTTTGTACTTATTTTAGTAAGTATAATTAGTATTTCCTTTGCTCAGGCCCAGGAAAGATTATTGAAGGGAACGGTCACATCTTTGGAAAATGGTAATGAAGAGCCGCTTCCCGGAGCTACTCTTCTTTTAGAAGGTACTAGTACAGGTACCACTGCAGATATTGATGGTAATTTTTCCATTATGGCTTCATCAGAAGATGTATTAGTGGTATCTTTTATTGGATACAAAACTGTAAAAATCCCTATTGCTAACCGCAGTGTTATAAATATTTCTCTTGAATCCGACATTTCTGCGCTCAGCGAGGTTGTGGTGGTAGGTTATGGTGCGGTAAAGAAAAGCGATTTAACAGGATCTGTGGCTTCTGTCAACAGTGAGGCATTAACTGCTTTTCCAACCTTATCAGCAACTCAAGCATTGCAAGGTAGAGCTGCGGGTGTTCAGGTACAATCCAACAACGGTGGAGAACCCGGTGCAAATCTAAATATCAAAATAAGAGGTGGTACTTCTATTAATGCCAATAGCGATCCCATTGTAGTTGTAGATGGGTTTGTAGGAGCTGAAATGCCACCGCCTGAAGATATTGCTTCAATGGAGGTTTTAAAAGATGCATCTGCCACTGCCATATATGGATCAAGAGGTGCTAATGGTGTTATTATGGTAACCACCAAAAGAGGAAAAAGCGGAGGGACCCGTGTGGAATTCAATAGCTCATATTCTTATCAGGAAGCTTCCAACCAAATAGATTTATTGGATGGACAGGAGTTTGCAGATTACAGGCAGGAATTTGGTAACTATGAATTTCAAGGTAGTAATACCAACTGGCAAGATGTTGTCTTCAGACCAGGTTACATTGCCAACAACCAGTTGTCAGTATCTGGAGGTAATGAAACAACTCGCTTCTACTTATCCGGCACCTATTTCGACCAGGAGGGTATTTTATTAGGTTCTGATTATCAAAGATATTCCCTAAATTCCAATGTTGATATCGAGGTAAACGAAAGAGTTAAGGTTGGCTTCAATTTGTATGGAAGACGAAGTACAACAAACGGAGTGAAAACTCAGGAGGGTTCAGGAGGAACAGGTCAAGCAGGGGTTATCGGCTCTGCATTAAGGTTCAATCCGGATGTAGGCATTTATAATGACAATGGCTCATTCGTGAGAGCAATTGTAGGTGGTGGTGAGTTGGATAATCCTTTCGCTATTGCAGATCAGTATCAAAGAGAAAGAACTACAGATAGATTTCAATCTAACGTATATGCTGAATTTGAAATTTTAGACTGGTTAAGTTTTAAATCTACCTTGGGTGTTGGAAATACAAACTGGAGAGATGGTGAATTTTATCCAACTACACTAATTTTCGGTGAAGGGGTAGATGGTGTTGCAGGAATTGAAGCCAGAAAGCAATTTTCGCTACTTTCAGAGAATTATTTTACCATCGATAAAGAGTTTGGAATTCATGAATTTTCATGGGTGAATGGATATTCATTTCAAAAGAACACTTCTGAGGCATGGGAAACTGTAAATAGTGGATTTATTTCAAACTCTGGTTCCTTTTGGGCCCTTAATCAGGGAAGTAATCCGGGAACGCCATTTTCTGGATTTTCTCAAACCATTATCAGATCTTTTTATTCAAGGTTAAATTATTCTCTATTAGATAAATATAATTTCACATTCACAGGAAGGCAAGATGGTGCTTCCAACTTTGCTGCAAATAAAAAGTGGGCTTTCTTCCCCTCAGGTGCTTTTGGTTGGAACCTAATTGAGGAATCATTTATGGAACCACTTACCAGTACATTAAGCGAATTGAAATTAAGAGCCAGTTTTGGGTATGTAGGTAACCAGGCTATTTCTGCATATCAATCTCTTGCTCTATTGGAGCCAACATATTCTATAGTGAATGGAGATAATGCTTTAAAAGTGGGTGAATTGGCAAATAATGATTTGTCATGGGAAACTACTCAACAACTAGACCTTGGTTTAGATCTAGGCCTTTTAAATGGACGTGTTTTTTTAACGGCTGATTATTATGAAAAAACCACTAAGGATCTATTATTCCGTAGACCACTACCTAGTTATGTTGGTGTACCAACACAACTGCAAAATATTGGCAGTGTAAGTAATAAAGGGTATGAATTAACATTAAACACCAAAAATTTGGTGGGCGATTTACAGTGGTCAACCGACTTAATATTTGCATCGAACAGAAATAAAGTGCTTGCGCTTCCTGATTCTGTCGAGTTATACGGAAACGGACCTGGCCATCTGGTACTTGACAACGATAACCAGTTATTGTTAGAGGGGCAACCTATTGGTGTATTTTATGGCTATGTCTATGATGGAATCTACCAAACAGGAGACACTTTTATACCAGGAACTGGTTTCGAACAGGTAGCGGGAGGAGAGAAGTTTAAGGATATCTCCGGACCCAATGGAGAGCCGGACGGTGTATTAAATGCATTCGATCGAACCATCATTGGTGACCCTAATCCAGATTTTACTTGGTCACTCAACAATACATTGTCTTATAAGAATTTTGACTTTAACCTATTTGTCATGGGTGTACATGGAAACGATATGCTCAGTTATACCCTTCTGGAATTAGAAACCTTCTCTGGTAAAGGCAATGTTACCACAACTGCTTTACAAAGATGGACACCTGAAAATCCAAATACTGATGTTCCAAGAGCAAATGCCAGTCGATCATTTAGAGTATCCGATAAGTTTATATATGACGGTAGTTTTATTAGAGTGAAAAACATCGTATTGGGTTACACATTTCCAAAATCTATATTGGAAAGAATAAAAGTTAATAAGATTCGCGTTTATGCCAGTGCTCAAAACCTTTTCACTTTCACAAAATATCCGGGTCTGGATCCAGAAGTAGGATATGAAAATAGTGGAAGTGCTGCAGATGGAAACAGGAAAATTGGTTTGGATTATGCCAGCTACCCTAACGTGAAATCTTATACATTCGGAATCAATATTGGCTTCTAAAAACAAGAATATGAAATTATCAATAATAAAATTATCATTAATTCTGGCTGTTCTATTTGTGGTGTCTTCATGCGAAGATCTTACTGAAGAGCCAATTGGTTTATTAAATCCGGAAGGGTTTTTTGCAAGTCCTGAGGATGTGGCTCTCGGAATAAACGGAGGATATTCTTTGTTGGGACATGAATCATTTATGGGTAGAAAACTATCTTTATCATTGTTGTTAAGAGGCGATATGGCCACCATCGGAGATATGGCTACACCTACCAGAAGAATAGAAGTAGACCAAATGAATATGAGCGGAAACAATGGAATGGTTACTGCTTTTTGGCCAATGGGATATGAGGCTCTAGCAGCCTTAAATTACGCCATTGAAGGAGGTGAAAATCTTGATTTAAGCGATGAGATCATCAACCCTACCATAGCGGAAGGTCGATTTTTACGAGGTTTTATTAATTATCATTTCGTAAGGCTTTTTGGAGAAATTCCTAAAATTGACTTTGCTTTTACAGATCCTGAATTAGCTTACACATTACAACAATCTTCTGTCGATTCTGTGTACGCTTCAATAATTAGTGATTTTCAGTACGCTAAGCAGTGGCTGCCAGATGTTGCTTCTATGAGAGCAAGACCTGGTAAAGGTACTGCTACAGCTTTTCTTTCCTCTGTTTACTTAACCAGAGAGAATTGGCAGGCTGCTTATGATGAGGCTAAGTTTGTGATAGACAACAGTGGTAGATTTGAATTGCAATTGGATCCGGAATATGCTAATTTATTCGATCCGTCAATCTCCAGCTCTTCAAATGAAGTTCTTTTTGAAGTAGACTTTCTGGGTAATGATGCTGCCACAAATCTATCTTCTTTAGGTGGTACAAATGCGGCCATTGACTATCTGGCCTCAGTAACAGGCATCATTGGTGATAGCCGTTTTTCTTTTGGTGCAGGTTGGAGCGTTGCGGTACCTTCACTTGCCGTGTATGAAAATTGGGATTCCAGAGATTACAGGAAAGCCGTAAGTTTTGATACAGTGATGGTTTTTGAAGGAGAAGAAGTGCTTTACTCAGAATGGGGCACAATTCCCTCGGCCATCCCAAGGCCACATATAGCCAAATACTTCAGAGCTTTGGGTGTGTCAGGTTCAGCGGCTTCCTCAAATGGTAGAGATTCAGATATAGATTATATATGTATGAGGTATGCTGAAGTTTTATTAATTGCTGCTGAAGCACTTAATGAAATAAATGGAAGCCCGACGGCTGAGGCAATAGGATATGTGGATCAGATCAGAAGCAGAGCTAGAAGAGAGCTCGATGCCGATGCAACCAACGATAATCTTTTTCCTCAAAATGTCAGTGGCGGACTTAGTGTTGATGCCTTTAGAACTTTAGTATTGGAGGAAAGAAGGTTGGAATTATCTTTTGAAGGAGGTAGATGGTATGATATCGCAAGAAGGAAGCTTGGAACGGAAGCCTTCGGTCCTTCAGGTTTGGAACCCCAGAACTTTAACCCAGCTCGTGATTATCTATTCCCGAAGTATCAGCAAGACGTTGATATAAATCCTAATCTGAGCCAAAATGATTTATACTAAATGAAGAGTACTATCTATATTTTACTGGGTCTAGCATTTTTTTCTGGCTGTAAAACAGAAAATTCCGATAAAGAGGATACTGCATTGCTTATAGAAGATCCTGACACGCTAAGCACTGAGCAAGTGATGGAAAAACTACCGAACTTGCTTAATTATCAGCTCGATTCAACCGGTTTTCCAAGAAGTCTGGAATTAGTCGGCACCGTACGAAAGGTGCCGTCCTCAGACTGGACAAGCGGTTTTTTTGTTGGGAGTTTAATTAAAGCGTATCAATTAACCAACGAGGAAACTTATTTGGACAAAGCTACTGAACTTCTGCCTTTTCTTGAAAAGGAAAAGTACAATGATAAAACCCATGATATGGGCTTTAAAATCTATTGTAGCTTTGGAAATGCCTATGAGGTGACCCAAAAAGATAAATATAAGCAAGTGATTTTGGAAAGTGCTAAAACACTTGCCTCTCGCTATAATTCTACAATCGGTTGCCTGAAATCTTGGGATTTTGGTACCGACCGATGGCAATTTCCTGTAATAATTGATAATATGATGAATCTGGAGTTGTTATTTGAGGCTACTAGTTTGTCCGGCGACAGTACTTTTTACAAAATAGCGGATTCCCATGCCTCAAAAACCCTGGAGAATCATTTCCGACCCGACCAAAGTAGTTTTCATGTGGTAGATTATGATCCTGAAACTGGTGAAGTGCTGCAAAAACTAACACATCAGGGCTTTTCAGATAACTCTGCATGGGCACGGGGTCAGGCATGGGGTTTATATGGTTTTATTATGGCCTATCGCTATACAAATAATGAGCAATATTTAAGCCAGGCTCAGGCAATTGCCTCATATATTTTAGAACATCCAAATTTACCAGAGGATAAAATACCCTATTGGGATTTTGATGCCCCTAATATTTCTGAAGCCCCGCGTGATGTTTCAGCGGCAACAGTTATTGCATCAGCTTTATTGGAATTAAGTCATGCGACCTCCAATTTATCTTATCGAGAGCAGGCAGTTGCAATTTTAAATTCCTTAAAAACGGAAGAATATTTACTAAGTGTTGAGCGCAATGTTCCATTTATTCTAGATCATAGTACAGGAAATATGCCTAAAAATGACGAAGTGGATGTGCCGATGAGCTATGCGGATTACTATTTTCTGGAGAGTTTGACTAGGATAAAAAAATGGTAAGCATTCACTTGATTAAAAATCAGTAAAAGCTGCTATGCAGCTTTCAATTAATATTTAAAGAAACAATGAATTATAAATTAATACTCTTTTGTCTGCTTATTTCTTACCATTGCTACGGGCAGCGCGAGGTAAGAAATATCAATTTGGGTTGGAAGTATTTGGAGAAAAATTATGCTGATGTAAAAAATGTTAATCAGGATAATAATTGGCAGAATATTGACCTCCCTCATAGCTGGAACAGCTTAGACGCAACAGACCAAAATCCTGGATATAGACGAGATGCAAGTTGGTACAAAAAAGTGCTGACCTTTGAAAAAGTAGAAGATGATAAACGCTATATACTTTATTTTGAAGGAGCCAACCTGGTAACGGAAGTATTTGTAAATGGCGAAATGTCCGGCAAGCATATCGGAGGATATGTAGGTTTTGAAGTTGATATCACAGATCAACTCAGAAATGGAGAAAACGACATAATGGTTCGTGTAGATAATGGCTATGATCGTGAAGTAATTCCCTCCCAAAAATCTGATTTTTTTATTTATGGAGGTATTACACGTGATGTTTGGTTGAAGGAAGTTAATGAATCATTTATTCAGGCAGTGAAGGTTTCAACACCTGAAGTTTCCAGGAAGAAGGGAGAAACTGAAGTAGAGGTATTATTAAATAAGCAGCAGGAAAACAATAGTAAAATAGTAGTTGAATTACATTCTCCAGAGGGTAAGTTGGTTAAATCTTCTGAAATCTCATCACAGGACCAGATGGCCTCTGCGATGAAATTTTCTATTAAAAACCCAATACTTTGGTCTGTCAAAATCCCAGCACTTTACGAATTAAAAGTTAAGCTTTATCAAAACGGAAATGTAATTGACAACTATGAAACCAGCTTTGGATACAGGTGGTTTGAGTTCAAAGATTACGGAGGGTTTTACCTGAATGGGGAAAGGGTTCTACTTAGGGGAACCCACAGACATGAGGAACATGCGGGTTATGGAGCTGCAATGCCTAACAAACTGCACAGAAAAGATATAGAACTTATCAAAGAAATGGGAGCTAATTTTGTTCGTCTGGGACACTATCCGCAGGATCCTGAAGTGTATAAAGCTTGTAACGAATTGGGAATATTGGTTTGGGATGAATTGCCATGGTGCCGAGGAGGTGTAGGCAATGAAACCTGGAAAAACAATACCCGAAATCTTCTGAAGGAAATGATCAATCAGAATTATAATCATCCAAGTATAATTACCTGGTCGCTCGGAAATGAGATTTATTGGCTGCCTGATTTTGAAGACGGTGATAATACAACTAAAATCAATGCATTTTTAAGTGAGCTAAACGATTTGGCCCATGAAATGGATCCATACAGAAAAACTTCCATCAGAAAATACTATGAGGGGGCTGGTATAATTGATGTTTTTAGTCCCTCTATTTGGTCGGGGTGGTATTCAGGAAGCTACAAGAATTATGAAAATGCCATTGAGAAATCCTTTGCCAAGTATCCTCACTTTATTCACATGGAGTATGGAGGTTCCAGCCATTTTGGTCGTCATTCCGAAAACCCTATTGATGGGGATGGAGTGGTGAATCCTTCAGGTTGGGAAGAAGCTATTAATCAAATTGAAGTGGTAAATATCGCTCAAACAGGTGATTGGAGTGAAAACTATATTGTTGATCTTTTTGATTGGCATCTTCGGGTGTCAGAAACGTATCCTGAATTTGTTGGAAATGCACAGTGGGCAATTAAAGACTTTGGAACTCCTTTAAGGCCTGAAAACGATATCCCGTATATGAACCAGAAAGGACTTGTAGATAGAGCAGGAAACCCCAAAGATGCTTTCTATGTCTTCAAAAGCTATTGGTCTGATGTCCCATTTGCTTATATAGAATCCCATACATGGACCGAGCGATCAGGGCCCGAAGGACTTAAACGTAATGTAAGTGTATATAGCAATGCAGCAGAAGTAGAACTCTTTCTTAACGGAGTTAGCCAGGGTAAAAAGAAGAAGGATATAGAGCAGTTTCCTGCTTGCGGCCTCAATTGGGATTTGGCTTTCAGGGATGGGGAAAATGAATTGAAGGCTATCGGTTATAATAGTAAAAAACAAGTAGCTTTTGATACGCTTAAAATGAACTATAGGTATCAAAAAGCGGAGGCTCCTGAAAAGCTAGCTTTAGAGTATGAATTGCTAGAAGATGGGAACTATATGGTTTCTGCTGTGGCAAGAGATAGAAATGGTTTACGATGTTTGGATTACGAAGAAAAAATCTATTTCCAATGCATTACAGGGGGAGATTTGTTGGAAAGTCAGGGTACCCCAACAGGTAGTTCAGTTATTAGCATGGCCAACGGAAAAGCCTCTATTATTTTAGTGCCGGATAAATCGGCTGAGAGCATCCAAGTGTCAGTATTGAACCAGAGTTTTAAAGGTTCATTTTTGGAAATCTCTCCAAAGTAGAAAAACGATCGAAAAGGAGAGATAGCATTAAGTGAGCTATGTTGTTACAATTAAATTAAAGCAAATGAAATATATCATCTGTAACCTGTTATTATTCTTTACTTTTCAGTTTGTGAGCGCGCAAGAGGCTCCTTCCTGGCTGGAATTTGAAACCAATCAGGAATTAGGAAAAAGTTCTACAGTCCCTGATTACTCCTATGCAGGTTATCATTTTTCCGAAAAGAGCCTTCCGGATATCTCTGGTTGGACACATTTTAATGTGGAGGATTACGGTGCAATTCCGAATGATGAATTGTACGATGATGAAGCTATCCAGGCAACGATTAACGCAGCTGAAGCTAGTGGAGCACCTGCAGTTGTTTTTTTTCCTGCAGGCAAATTTGTAGTGAGCAATGACAATAGCGTTGCTAATTTCATACAAATTTCAAGAGATAGTATTGTGCTCAAAGGAAGTGGGTCTGAAGCTGGAGGCACTGAAATTTTCATGGATGAAAGAAGGGTTCAAAATGGTCATTGGCAGTTTGTATTTGAACCGGCTGCAACTACTGTAACTACTATAACTACAATAGAAGCTCCAGTTTCCAGGGGTGACTTTTCTGTACTTGTGAATAACAGCAGCCAATTGGAAATAGGTAAAACCATTCATATTTATCATAAAAGTGAGGCTTTTGCCAGGGCTCATTTTGGAGACTTACCTCTTTCTGACACCTGGACCCGTCTGTTTGGTTCTGGACAAGGTATGACTGTGTACGAGCCTCATATTATTTCGGCAATTAATGGCAACAGAGTGACATTCAAAAATCCTGTTCAAGCAGATTTACCCAAACTAGCCACAACATTTGTTGTTAGAGAGTTAACTACCATAGGAGAAGTGGGGGTAGAAGATATTCTGTTTACAAGTGATTGGGAAAACTATGGAGAACCTTTTGTGCATCATAAAAATGACATACATGACTATGCCTGGAATGCTGTAGAATTCAAAAATGTGAAAAATTCATGGGTTAGAAACTGTGAATTCAGAAGTTGGTCTCAGGTGATAAATGTGGAACAATCAATTGGTGTTACCATTGAAAACATAAAAATTACCGGTGAAAAAGGACATGCCTCAGTAATTACCAAAAGGTCTTTCGGTCTGTTAGTAAAGGATTCAGAAGATTTAACAGGGCAGCATCATGGTCCAGGTACAGGTTATCAGGCGGTAAACACGGTTTACCAACGTTTTGAAATGCAAAAAGACCAGTCAGTAGATAGCCATAGTGGGCAGCCATATGCTACCTTATTAGATGACGTGCAAGGGGGTGATTTTGATCAAAATGGTGGCCCTATAGAAAGCTACCCTCATCATGGACAACATTTAACTTTCTGGAATTTCAGACATAGCAGCACATCAGGAAAAACTTATGATTTTTGGCCTTCTGGTCGAAATGGATTTACCTATGCTTATCCCTTATTTGTAGGTTTTCAGTCAGATACAGACATCACTTTTCTCAATGAGGGGCTCAATGAACTTGAAGATCAAATGGTTGAGCCTCGATCTTTATTTGACGCCCAACTTAATTTAAGATTGTCTCGGGCTGCTACCCTTCCTGAAGTCTCATTCATCACACCAGGAAATGGAGAAAAAAATGAGAAGGGAAGTGATATTTTCGTTCAGGTTTCGGCCAATGATGCTAACGGAGAAATAGCAGATGTGAAGTTATACGTTAATGATCAGCTGCTAAGAGAAGATACTGAAGCGCCTTACGAGTGGGGAACTGATGCCGAACAAGACCCGTTTTTGTTTGATGTATCAGCAGGTATTTATAATTTAAAGGTTATTGCCACTGATAATGATGGTAATCAAGCCACTGATAGTATACAAATTGTTGTAGGAAGTATTCCGACCATCAACTTTACGGAGCCAGTATTAAATGCTGTGGTTGATGCCAGTGAACCTGTTATGGTAGAAGCTAATGCTGGCGATGAAGACGGAACAGTAGAAAGTGTTGCTCTTTTCTTAGATGATGTTTTAGTAAGAACGATTACCGCTGCACCTTACATATGGGGTACAGATGTAACGCTTGACCCGACACTATTTGGGGTGGAAAGTGGAGAACATATATTGAAACTTTTTGTAAAAGATGATGATGGAATTGAGGCGACAGTTTCAAGAACCATAATAGCCAATAACCTTCCCGGTGTTTCCTTCACTACACCTGCCAACAATCAACTATTTGAATTTGGAAGTGACATTAAGATCAATGTAGAGGCCACTGATACAGATGGGGAAATTGCTAACGTTGAATTATTTATAAATAATAGATTTCATAGGGAAGAAATCACAGCGCCCTATGATTGGGGAGAAAGAAGCGATGCAGATGGAATTCTTTTTAATATGGAAGCCGGAAACTATGAATTTAAAGTGGTAGCATATGATAACATAGGTAGCAGCTCTTCGTCCACTATTAATATAGTGATTGAGGCAGAGGAGGAAGAAATTTTAAGTAGTAAAGCAAGCGAAATTGGAAAAGTCTCCTTTTACCCAAATCCTTTTCACGATCATTTTGTAATGATAAGCGATAATGAAACAATATCAGATGTTCAGCTCTACGATATTTACGGGAGAAATTTAAGCAATTCAGTTAGCGTAGATTATAGTGCTGAGACAACAACTTTATTCGCAAAGGACCTTAGTAGTGGTGTATTTTTATTACAATTTAAACTCGGTGATTCTAGCAAAGTGATCCGAATAATTAAACAATAAATGGCAGTAATGTGGTTGAGCTTTCGAAAAAGGGCTTTAGTAAGATTTTTTCTTGTCTGCACTCTCACTTTAGCTAAAGCTCAAGATTTGGTGATCGATTTATACCAAAATGTCCCTCCCTATTCAACTGGAATTACCGGTGAGGAATCTTGGGAAGAGGGAAGGGTTTCTAAAGTTCAAATTCCGCATTTATATATTTTTAAGGCTATAAAAGGAAGGAAAAAAAGAGCAATTGTTTTCCTGTTTTCCTCGCCGGGACACCGAAATTACTCACAGCCTTTATAATTTCAGTTGAATGATGTAAAAGTACTCAGGAACGATCTAAAGTACATTTAATTAGAAAGCTTTACCCTTTTTTGTGGTGAAAGAGTTGAGTTAAGACTACTTCCTCCAATTTCGCCTCTGGCGAAAAGACGGGTTGGCAGGTAAAATGGCGGGCCAGCGCAGCTCTTTGCGGGCAGAAGCATCATTTTACCTAGTCCCCGGTAGCTATCTGGATTGCATAATTTTTTGATCAAGGAAAAAAGTATGAAGCAATCAATCAGTATAAATGATTAATGTACCGGGCATCTCTCAACTTTATGGACACCATAAAACTGTATAAAAGTGCATTCAAATAACTTAAGCATATGCTTATACTTTTACCAAGGAACAGAGGGAAAAGGCAGGAAAAAAGAAAAGGCTACCCAAAAGGGCAGCCTTTTCAAATCTCTTGAGAACAGTTTTTATTCAAAAGAATAAGGACCTCCAATACTGATTATTACGTTATCGAAGCTAAGTGTTGAGTAAATAGCTCCTTGCTCAGCTGTTAGAGGCAATTCAGTACCTGAACCGTAATTTCTTCTAATAGAGATAGCATATCTGGTCATCTCAGAAAAATTGAGAGTGGAAATATCAAAACTATCATCAAACAAATCCAAAGGTATAGATAAGTCCCACCATCCATTTTCATCAGGAGCAAATCCTAAAGACTCTAATTGTATCCAGGTAGGTCTGAATTCATAGTCAGAAGAACCTGTTGCAGTAGATCTTATTCGTAAGCCTGCTAACAAATCATCTTCTAATTCAGATTCTTTATAACCATCAGGTAGCTCTCCAAAGTTCATCTGAACATTGAAGTAAACTTCGCTTGGCTGAGCATCACCGAATGTTTCAGTAAAGGTACCTGCTTCCTGTGTTCTAAGGTTTAACTGTGCCATGTAAGATCCGCTGAAGTCCATACTGCTAAAACCCTCCATCTGGAAAAAATTACCGTCTACAGCAGGAGGAAGATCTTGCGCTGTTTCCACTACTTCTGAACTAATACCATGAATAACAGATTCTTCCCCATCTGCACTACCTGTCATGCCTATTACATCAGGATTGTCAGAATCAAAAGTCTCACGGAATCTTTCTTCAATCAATCTGATTACATAAAATTCGATAGCCTCTGTGGAAGTTGTTACTGAACCGCCTTCATTCACCACTGTAATCGTTGAAAGGCCTAATGGAGAATCTCCAACAGTAATTTCTACCTCCGTGTCAGTAGCTGAAACAACCGTTGCTTCAACGCCTCCTACACTTATAGATGACACCGTTGCCATTTCTGTTCCTGTTAAGGTTACACTCCCTCCAACTTGTGAAGAAATTCTACTTACTGACGTAACAGTGGCTGCACCAATTACTATTACTTCAAAATCTGCTGTTGAAATTGCTGTTCCTCCAGCTGTAACTACGCTAATTTTACCTGTTGAAGCACCTTCAGGAACTGTCGTCTTAATTTCAGTAGCTGTGTTGCTTGTTACAGTAGCGCTAACTCCTCCAAATGAAACACTAGTTGCTTCATTTAGGTCTCTACCGGCAATGATCACCTCGTCCCCTGGCTCACCACTTTCTGGTGAAATAGAAGTTATTACAGGAATAAGTGGTTCTACTGAACCCTCATCTTCATCACAAGCAGTAAACAATCCCAGGCTAAGAACACCTAAGAGCATAAATCTTTTAAATAGTAGTTTTTTCATAAAAATATAATTATTGTTTAATTAATTATTATAAAGTTGACTATTATTTAAATTTTGATAATTCTAAAGATAGGGTAAAATCGTACAAAATACTGCAGGAAGGCGGCATTGCCTCTATTTGTTTCGCTAGTAGTTTCTTATCGAGTCACTACCAAAATATTATGCAGCGAGCAATATAGAAGTCACCGACTACTGGTTAAAACATTTAATCTCCGAAGTTAAAATAATTTAAATTAGATCATTGATGTGGCTTCTTCTATTTTTCCTATAGTCGATTGTCTAATAATCAAGGTAGGCTCCAGAACTATCTTTTTATACATTTTTGAGTTGCCCTGAGTATTTTTGAGTTGCTCAAAAAACAGCTCTGCAGCAGCATTTCCCATGTGTAAACTATGCTGATCTATAGTGGTAAGAGAGGGACTCGTGAAACTGGTAAATGGCTCATTTCCGAATCCGATCAACGCTATTTCAGTAGGAATATTGATGCTTTTTTCTTGTAGCAACTGCATGGCACCCATAATGCTATAGTCACTCGAGGCAAATACTGCGTCTGGTCTGACATGTGAGTCTAATAGCTTTTGCATACAAGCACGCCCATCATCAAGCTGCAGATTACTTTCAAGAATGAGGCTTTTATCTATTTCAATGCTATAATGTTTTAAGGCATCTCTGTATCCGCGCAGCCTTTCTTTATAGATAGAAACCTTTTTGCTACTTGTAAAATGAGCTATTCGCTTGTGCCCTTCATTAATAAGATGCTCCACAGCTTGAAAGGCACCTTGATAATCGTCTAAAACTACATTACTTACCTCAAGGGCTTTGGTAGTTCTATCAAAAAAGATAAGTGGTAAACCTTTGTCAATAATCTTTTGAAAGTGAGCGAACGTTTTTGTGGTTTTGGCATACGATGTAATTACGCCATCTACCCTTGCGCTCAGCAAGGCTTCTACCGTGGCCACTTCTTTTTCATAATCATCGTAACTTTGGCAAATCATCACGTTGTAGTTAGCTTTATTCGCCACCTCTTCGATTCCCCGCACTACAGAAGAAAAGAAACTCCTATTCACAGTTGGAACGATAATGCCTATAATTCTGCTCTTACCATTCCTTAAAGCAGCAGCCAAATGGTTAGGTTGGTAATTTAATTTGGCCGCCTCTCTATGCACTAATTTCTTTGTGGCATCACTGATTCTCGGGTGATTGGTAAGAGCCCGGGATACTGTAGATGCCGTAATATCTAATGATTTCGCTATATCATGAATAGTAGTTTTCTTTTTCATCTACTTTTATGCCTCATTGGCTGGCTTACCAATTGTTGCCAATATGCCACCATCAACATAAACAATTTGGCCATTTACAAAGTCACTTGCTTTGCTGGCCAAGAATATGGCAGTTCCTTCTAAATCTTCCGGGTTGCCCCATCTTCCGGCAGGTGTTCTGCTTATGATAAAATCATTAAACGGATGACCATCTACTCTGATAGGTTCAGTTTGAGAAGTAGCAAAATAGCCTGGCCCAATACCATTTGTTTGAATATTGTGTTTCGCCAATTCCGTAGCCATATTACGGGTGAGCATTTTTAATCCACCTTTAGCTGCAGCATAAGCACTTACAGTATTTCTTCCTAATTCACTCATCATGGAACAAATATTGATAATTTTTCCCGATTTTCTTTGTACCATATGCTTTCCCACATATTTAGTTACGATAAATGGTCCTACCAGATCTACATCTACCACCTTGCGGAAATCTGCTGTTTCCATTTCCAGTAAAGGGGTTCTTTGGATAATGCCAGCGTTATTCACCAATATGTTAATCGGACCAATCTCCTTCTCAATTTTGTCGATTGTTTCTTTAACGGCTTCATCATCAGTTACATCAAACAAATAACTTGAGACCTGAAAACCTTGTTTGGCATATTCCTCAACTGCTGTAACCATTTTATCTTTGGAGTGCCCATTAATGATTAAATGGGCACCAGCTTTTGCTAAGCCGAGCGCCATTGCCATTCCTAAACCGTGTGTTCCGCCCGTAATCAGTGCGTTTTTTCCTTTTAAATCAAATAATGTCATCCTTATCTTATATCTTTTGTTGAAACCATATCCATATCACCATAATCAAGATTTTCTCCTGCCATTCCCCAAATGAAGGAGTAATTAGTAGTTCCTGCCCCGGAATGGATAGACCATGGGGGAGAAACCGCTGCCTGATGGTTTTTTATCCAAATGTGGCGGGTTTCCTGCGGCTCACCCATAAAATGTGAGACAATATGTTCTTCCGGAAGATTAAAGTAGAAGTAAGCTTCCATTCTACGATCATGTACATGCGCGGGCATCGTATTCCATACACTTCCTGTTTTTAATTCTGTAAGTCCCATTTGCAACTGGCAGGTTTCTACTACACTATTTACCAAAAGTTTGTTGATGATTCGGTGATTAGATCCTTCTAAGCTACCTAATTCCACTATTTCAGCTTCTTTTTTGGTGATCTTTTTTGTGGTGAATGAGCGGTGTGCCGGAGCCGAATTATAGTAAAAGTAGGGTTGACCACCCGAAGACTTTAGAAATTCTACATCTTTCGCTCCGCGCGTGATGTAAAGTACTTCTTGATTCTGGAGTTCATACTCAGTACCATCAACTCTAATTTTACCAGTGTCTCCGACATTGAATATACCTATTTCACGTCTATCCAGGAAGTTTTCAGCTTTTAAAGTATCCAATGCCAGCAATTTAACAGTTTTTGTGACAGGCATTACCCCGCCCACAATAAGTCTATCGTATAAAGTATAAGTGGCTGTTAATTCATCTTTTTTAAATATGGTTTCTATTAAAAAGTGCTTTCTTAATTCTTCTGTTCCAAAAGTTTTAGCCTGGCTTTGGTGTACCGCATGTAACATGTCGTAACTCATAATTGATAATTTTTTGTTAAAGCTCAATTAAATCCAAAATAGATTTAAGGTAAAGATAATTAAAAGCCAAGAAAATGCAATCGATTGCGCACAATTATTGAAGATTTTCTTACGTATATAGATTTAATTAATTGATAATGAATTGTTTAAAGGAGTGTAACAAAGTGCTAAAGTAATAATTGCAATGACCTGTAGATGGTGATTTGGTTTTTTTGCATGCAGAAAAATTTTATTAGAAGTTAGATTGGAGGTAATAGCTTAGGATCACTTTAGTTTAATTGCGACTATGCAAAAATTACTTAATGCTTTTAAGTTTCCCAAAATTGGAATTATAATCATGAACTACAATGCCTTTGAAACAATATATCCATTGTTCTCTATCATGATCAAGTAATTATCCGTCAAAAGTGCGTCTATATAGTTTCCGTGAAAAAAGATGGACTTTTCATCAGAGCTGCTTCTTTCGTCTGAGAGTGGGATTAGTTCAACTTGTTTGAGCATACTTATAAAAACAAGATAATCATCGTAAATATGGACTCTATAATCCGTAGGTAATATTTTGTTTTGCACAATTTGTCCTCGTTCCAAATCAATAAGCCACAGTAAATACTTATCATCCTCACGTATTTCTATAACCATAAAAGATTGGTTCATTGCCAAAATGGTCATTCTTGATGGGAGTTTTAATTGCCAAGCCATCGTTTCATTGTACCATTTTTCCAGTATGCGACCTTTATTTTTAGCTAAAATAATAATACTATCTTATTCATAAACAACTTCCTCATCTTCCTCAATTAGCAAACCTCGTCTGTTATGAGATGAAGCCAGTTTTTTATTGGTACTTTTATTTACGGTGTGGATGGATTGTAATTTGCTATCAGTTATTGTTCCCTCTATCTTATCTATCGCCACATATGACTCACTATCCCCTACAAAAATAGACGTATCATTTCACATGCAAATTGAATAAGGAATGTAAAATGAAGTAGGCAGACTTTTGCTAGTTGATACGCCATTCCCCATTGCGATACTGTGGAAAATATTAATTTCGCTTTTCTCTTCTGAAGCTGAAAAAGCAAAGATGCGCTGATTCTCGTCGATACAATATACAAAATTACTAGAAGGCAGCTTTTTTTCCCATAAAACATCCAAGTCATTTGCTGATACGAATTGTATCACATCATCATAACGTATAATAAAATGATCTTTGCAAACATGATTTAAAGACAATTTACTGAGCGTAAAATAATCCGTGAGCTTTCTCTTTTCAAGATTTTCTCCTGCGCAGGAACATATAAAAGTAATGAGTACGCAGTGTGCGGCTATTGATATAAATTTCTTAATCAATTTTTAGGTCTTTTAATTTTGCTAAGTTATTACCGTTAAATTATGTATGAATTAAAACCAACTAGTCCCACAACTGTATTTATTTCCTGATTAAATCTTACAAGAGACCTTTCTCCTTTTTATCGAAAGGGTTTTGAAAGCTTTTCGTCCTATGGCATTTGCAATTCTACTTGCAAAAAATCTGACTTAACAGATTAAATGTTTTTAACCTTAACTATTGAAGATTGGTGGACTGTTCATTTCATATCCCATTTTAGTCCTTATCATGAAGCTCCTTCAAAGCGGAGCATTCCCAATTGGTAATTCCATTTTGATCTGCAAAATCGATAAAATCCTGATAAGTAGGTGAGGATTCTTTCATTGACAATTCAATAATAAATTTTTTTGTATCATTGGAAAGATTCAGCTGGTTGATTTTTTTTACAAAGGAGCTAAGCTTTTCTGTTCTACTTATAGTAGCATTTTCTTGTATTTGTTCGGCCGTCATACAAATTTTATCGAAGTCATCTTTCATAGAAGTGCAGCTTAGAATAGTTAAAATAGTAATAAATGGAACAATTATTTTCATATGTTAGTCAATAAAAGATTCAAAACTTGATATGAGGTCTCTATAGGCATTTACAAATCTATCTTGATTTAATGAATCTTTGTGGTTTTCTAAAACCTGAGTACAAGTTTGTTTAATGATAGAAGAAAATTTCCTTGAATATTCTTCACTTAATTTATCTGTTTGTGGAAAACTTAATGATGAAATTAAGGATGATTTAATCAATTTTTGTGCTTCGCTTGCTATAATTTTAACAGCTGGGTTAGTAGTAAAAGGAATAACACCCCAAGCATGGTCAAAAATACCCCCTATACCTTCTTTGAGCGACTTAATTTCTTTTCCATATGTTGTAATTGCTGATTTTAGAATTATTGCTGAATTAGCAACAATATCTATAGAATTAATGGACTCAGAAGGACTTTGAGCCGAACTGCCTTCAACACTATCCATTATAATTAATTTTGCTGCACTAACAGCAGTAGCAAATGCATTTTGCATCATTGATTTTACCAAAACTGGTCTAAAAACATTATGAGTACCTTCCTCAGCCACAGCTTCTATTCCTGAAGAAGCAAAATGCTGATTTTTACTTTGTTTAGATAAATGATGTATAAGTAAATGTTGGTGTTTACCTATAAATTCAGCTAGCACTGGCGTTGTGACATCTTGAAGGGAGGTTAGTGTTTTTTCAAACCACTTATCGGCAAGATCTAAATCAGTTTTTACGTCTACACTATAAAGAGCTTTTAAAAACTCTAGCTTTTCATTAGAATTTGGAGCCCTTTTTATATTTGTTTTTTTATCTCCTTTCCATGGATTTGAATCTCCTTTTTCTACCCAGGAAGGGTTATTGGATGCCTTTAGAAAGCCAATTATAAAGGTCATAAAATTTCCACCACTATCGGCATACTTTAATATTTGTGACCATTGCTCTTTAGTTCCCGTTAAAACATACTCATGAACTCTTTTTCCTGATGTCCCTGAAATGTAAGAAAATGAGCCGAGGTTATTTAAACCTTTTACCACAACATCTTCGGTGAATGTATTAACCTGAACTTTGATATTAATTTTCTCTTCCGGTTCTGCTTGCCTCTGCACCCCCCCCTTCTCACTCTTTCTCTGCACAACAGCCTGCTCCCCACTTGCTGCCTTCTTCCCCATCGCATCTGCTTCACTTTCTAAAGCTGGATCATCATTTACGGGTGCGCCTTTGGCCTGAGTGGTTGCTTTTACCCTGCCCTGTTTTTGCTTTACTACGTGTGTAAATTCATGGCCGATGAGCTCTTGGCCTTCACTAGAGCCGGGATTGAACTTTCCGGGTGCGAAGTGAACATCATTGCCTTTTCTGAGTGCCTGAGCACCCATTTGAGTGGGTTCATCAGATTCTTTTGTCACTTTTACCTCAGAGAAATCTTCCTGAAAGCTATTTGCCATCTTGTCCTGCACCGTTTGATCCAGCGGACTGCTGTTTCTAAATCTTTCTTGAAGCGTAGGAGCCTGGCCGCGCATGCTTTTGCCAAAGTTTTTGTTCCCCATGCTCTTGCCGAAATTGTTTTTGCCTAAGCTTTTGGCAAATTGTCTGGTTGCTTCTGCTTGATATTTCTCAGCTTGGGTTTGCGAGGTGTTTTTATGGCCAACGTGCAGGGAATTTTTTGGCAGAAATTCACTCATTGTTAAAAAATTTAAATAAACACAAATGCTTGCGTTGTAAATTGAAAGTAATGGAAGCATTAATTAGCCAAGTGGCAACTTTATCATAGGTATTAGATGAAACAGGCTCCATGTCTCAGGAAAGGGCTGAAGGCTTAGCCATAACTTTGTTACATTGTTCTTTATGCTTTTTGCTGTTAAAGAGAATTGAATGCTAAAATTAGTCTGGTTCTAATAATTAGGGTTTGCAGTCGTCCGACAGTTTACTTTCTTCACAACCCAAGCTTTCTGACCAATTTGAACCGCATTTTCCCTGGTTTTTCCTCATCAATTTTAAATGTATTTTATTTTCAATATTGCTCAATCATTTGTTGACACACTAAATGATATAAATTGACAACCACCAGCAGTACTTCCATACAATAACTTTAATGAATCATTTTCAATTTTTGCAGCATAAGCAGTAGGGAAGCCTGGTAAAAGCTGATTATTGATATCGGGTAATTCTTTAAAATTCTTCACCTTCTGAGGTATTAAAATTTTACTATCACTCTTTAGGGAATTGACAAGCATTAAACCACCTTTTTCATATGAATTGACAAGGCTGAGAGTATCATTTATGGAAAAACTGTCTTTCTTCTGTCCTTCAGTAGTGTTTGTTTGATCATGAAATAGGTTTTTTAACTTTGATAAAGTTGAACAACTATCTGTTAACTGCCAATTTTTACCAAAATCATTTGAGGTATAAACCCAGTAATAAGTTTCCAGAAAGTAGGCGCCTGCAATAACTTGAATGGCTATTAAATCATTTTCCTTTTGCTCACTTTGGATAATGGATGAGATCTGAGGTCTTTGTATACCATTCATTCTTTTTACATACTGTTGTTTCATTGAATCAAAATAATACAAATGACCAGTGGAGAGCTTTATGGATGACTTATCAGCTAATTGTGACATTCGGTAAAGATGACCTTCCTCAGCAAGACTGTCATAAGATTTTCTACTAATAGGTTTTAAAGGACCTGTTAAGGGTAAATCCTTGGTGTAATAAAGTTGAGAAACATCATTCACTTTATTCACTATATAATAGTTGTTTCCTTCGGAGAGCTGAACAATAGAAAAAGCCACAAGCGAATCTGAATTGAAAACTCTTTCCCATCTTTGTTCAGTTATTTCTTTGCGGAGAAATCTTTGTTGGTTCAAATATATTAGCGACCCATTTTGATCCAAATAGACTGGAGAAGCAAATTTATCATCTACTACTATTGACCAACTCTGACCCTTGTCGATGCTCAAGTAGCTTCTATTTCTGGCATTCATTAACCAATTAGCGCTATCTTTAGTCGAGATTTGAAAACCAATTAGGTCATCACCTATCAGACCATTACCGACTATTGGGCCTTGATCAGTAATTTCTGAGGTGTTAATTGGGCTGTGTTGGCTTTCTTTAGTTCTAGAGCAAGCAGTTAACATGCAGAGGGTACATAGAACGACCAGTTTTATTTTCATATTCATTTCGGACTTTTTAGCTATTATTATTAATTGATGGCCTAGCATCAAGAAATCTATTTTTGTACCCAACTTCTTTGGTTTTTCACTAAAATCAGTGCGAATGACTTGATTAAAGAAAATCTTGCCTTTTATAGATTAAAGACCTATTACTTAAAACCTTACCTTAATGAGATTAAGTCCATTTACAGCATGCTTTCCATGCTTGTTTGAATTTCTTCCCACTCGAGTTACTTTGTATTTATAAACTGTTGCTTCACCTGAAGAATTAAATTTCAAGGTAAAAGATGTAATATCTTTTACTTTTCCATTCATCATGGATACATATTCTGAAGGATGCACCCACACTTCCATATTTTGAACATCTACATTTTCATAGCTGAAGTTATATCCAGTATATGAGCTATATAATCCTCCTGACTCACCAGGGTGACTCTTTTTCATATCTTTTATTGGACCACTTATAGCAGAGTAATGATTATTTGTAACAATTTGTTTGTCATCGAGAAAATTCTTGAAACTGGAAGAGTCGTTAATATTTATCTTAAAACCTCTGTTTTGATTCAAAAAATCTGTTTCTGATGCTTTAATCATATTTTCATCGGTAGTATTGATAGAAAGCCCCAAATGGCTAAGAGAAGAATTTAATGAAGCAAAAGCAAATTCATTGGGATGTTTCAATTCTCTTATAAACTCACTTTCACCTCCCATAGCATTGAATGCGTGCTCTACTGTTGAGGCGCCATCTTTATGCCTATTTCCTTCTATTGAATCCCATGATTCACTAAACTGGCTTTTTGTGATTTTTCCAGAATTAAGTACAATGCTTTTCAGCATCTGAGTTTTTGCTAGATTTTGAATTTCCGAAAATGACTGGTTGACAACCTCTGATTGATATTCCGGAAATATTGCCCCCATTACTTCTTTATAAAGAGAACTTTTTAGTGCTGCAATAATACCATGATCAAGCTTCTGTTCAGGATCATTTTTGAGCATCATCCCCATTTCCAATACAAGAGCATGTACAGCAAATGAAGTTTTGTCAGCCATAGTTCCTATGTTCATTCTAATAGTTTCTTTAGCACTACTAGGTTTGGTTTTAATGCTACCGTTTACTGCTCTCATAGTGGTCATCCAGGGGCTTAGCATTTTCGATTGCCCAAAATCTTTAATTTTTTGAGCATATGCAGGAATTTTAATAGATTTAATTTTAAGCCCATCTCCTACCTGCTTTTGAAGACGTGACATCATATTTGCCTCTGCTGAAGCTACTCCTGCTGCAGCTATAGGAGCCCATGCACCTACTATTGAGACAAAAGCAATTAAACAAGCTCTAATCATTTGTTCCTTTTCATGCTGTTCATTCATAGATTTTTGGATAGCTTCAATCGCAGAGATCTGGCCATTCTTAATCTGATCATAAATTTTTATTAAGTCAATATTGATAGACTGAATTAAGTTTTCAGCAAAATTCACTTCACCATAAGCTTTCTCGAAATATCTATCGGAAGATTCAATGGCTTTTGACTTATCTACTACCGAATCATAATTATATTTTTTGTTTGAATCTCCTTGGGCTCTTCCATGCAAATCGTTTAAAATTTTTGAGTCATCGTCTGCCTTTTGAACCACTCCTTCCTTACTTTTCTTCTGCACAACAGCCTGCTCCCCACTTGCAGCCTTCTTTCCCATCTCATCCGCCTCTTTTTCGAGCGTAGAATCATCATTAATGGCCATTCCCTTAGCTTGCTTAGTAGCTTTTACCCTGCCTTTCTTTTGCTGAATAACATGAGCCAATTCATGACCAATCAATTCCTGCCCCTCAGTGGAATGGGGCTTGTAATTCCCAGGGGCAAAGTGGATTTTGTTACCCTGAGCAAATGCCTGAGCACCCATTTGAGTGGCTTCATTGGAATCTTTCGTCACTTGTACATCGGAAAAATCTTCCTGAAAGGCATTTTCCATTTTGGCTTGAACTGTGCTGTCCAAATTGGACTTGCTAAACTCAACGGAGCCAAACCGGTTCATGCTTCGACCCATGCGCTTGCTCATTTGCCTGGGCTGCATGCCGTGTGTGTTGTTTAGATTGGAATTCCGGTCTTTTTTATGACCATCCTGAGAGGGATCTTTTGGTTGAAATGGCATGCTCTTTTTTTTTAATTATAATTGTAATATGGTTTATATACTTACTAATGTAAAAGAGAATATTGATGTAATCAAGAAATAGACCATAATTATTAGTGATTTAGCAAATAAGTTCTTTCTAGGAACTCCTTATCAGTAAAAATTCGTATATAGTTTCCTCCTTTTCAGCCTATACATTTTGCATTTGTAGTAATTTTAAATTTATCTATTAATATTTGTCAATTCAGTTCAAAATAAGCAGCCAAAAAAAATCCTTTTAATGAAACAGAACTTTTTGCTTCTCCAAGATTTAAATAGTTTGAATCAGATAATTAAAAAGCGACTCCAGACCTTAGATGCAGGCCTGCATGTAGATGGAGATACATCGTTTAAACAATCAAAAAACTATTCACAAGATCCTTACGCAAAATTAGTCAACAGCATTGGTCTGGTGCAAGAGGAAAGAATTGTGCTGGCTTTGGCCCTGGCCCCTTATTTTAAGCCTGAAATATTAGATGTACTTTTCATAAAGAACGAACTAACAAATGCGAATTATACCCAATTAGGGGGTAAAATTAGTGAGAATACCAGCGCATTTTTACCTACTGGAGAAACGGCAGTTTTTCTCTGTGGAGGTTCAAATTTAGCGACTAGAATATCGTTGCAAAGCCTTTTCGCTGCAAGCCAGCCCCTTTACCGCAATAATTTAGTGAAGTTACAAACTGTTCCTGAGGGCGATCCATTTTTATCAGGCAGAATAGTACCCACCGAGGAATGCCTACAGTACATTATCACGGGCCGAGAGTTTAAGCCTTCTTATAACAGCAACTTTCCCGCTCAGCTGCTCAATACCCCTTTGTCCTGGGAGGATTTGGTACTTCCCTTTGATACGCTGGAAGCACTTAATGAACTAGATGCCTGGTTAGGTCACCACCAGGATTTACTCCTGATACCTCAAATTAGCAAAAAATTTAAAAGAGGTTACAGGGCACTTTTTCACGGTCCGTCAGGGACTGGCAAGACTTTAACCGCTTCTTTATTAAGTAAGAAATATAAGTTGGATATATACCATATCGATCTTTCTATGATGGTGTCCAAATATATTGGTGAGACAGAAAAAAACCTTAAAAATGTTTTTGATATCGCGGAGAACAAAGGCTGGATTCTATTTTTTGATGAAGCAGATGCCATTTTCGGAAAAAGAACCAGCACACAATCATCCAATGACAGGTATGCCAATCAAGAGATCTCTTATTTGCTCCAAAGAATTGAAGACTACCCGGGCTTGATTGTGCTGGCGTCTAATTTTAAAACCAACATGGATAAAGCTTTTTTAAGAAGATTTCAATCCATAGTCTATTTCCCTGTTCCTGGTCCTGAGGAAAGATGGCAACTGTGGCAGAAAGCCTTTAGTGTAGGGATTCAATTGGAAAAGGATATTGATCTCAAGCAAATTGCAAAAGACTATGAGTTTACCGGGGCAACTATAAGTAATGTACTTCGCTACTGCACACTTATGGCATTAAAGCATGAAACGGAAACTGTACAAGAGCAGTATTTGATGGACGGCATTGGCAGGGAACTGGCTAAAGAGGGCAAGATGGTTTAAAAATGATTCACTAATCAAGAATCAGTAAAAATTTTAAGTAGGCCTATAGTCTACACCTGTTAAAGTTGCTATTTTTTGTAGTGCTGTTGAAAATAAAAGAAATTATTTTTACAGAATAAAATCTCAATAATTTTCCGAAAACTACACTTTTGGGAGGAGAAACTAAGAAAAAACCTCTTTTTGGAGGGTGATTTACGTTTTTTACCCAATAAAACTTGCAAATTTTAGTTTCTTAGTGTAAATTGGACACTAAGTGTGTTTGATGCTGCTCTGTCTGTCCTGACATTTTTTGGAACCAAATTCACACGGTTTTTTTTATACAGTTACAACTCATTGAAAATCATTTATATGAAGAATAAATCTTTATACAATCCTGCTTTCGAGCATGATGCTTGCGGCATTGGTTCTATCATCAATATTGATGGTAAAAAGGAATTTCAACTTATTCAGGATGCACTGGATATGTTAGAAAATATGGAGCACAGAGGAGGTACAGGCTCAGACGCACAAACGGGAGATGGTGCTGGTATTTTGTTACAAATTGACTCTGATTTTATTAACATCGTAGCTAAAGAAGCTAGGGTGCAATTTGATGATCAAAAACCTATTGGCATCGGGATGCTATTCTTTTCTAAAATGTCAAAAGTAGCTGATGTATGTAAGGAGGTTTTAAATGAGTATGCTGAAGAGCTAAACTTAAATATCTTGGGATATAGGTTAGTGCCTGTAGATAACAGCGTACCGGGGGCTGGAGCTAAACCGGTAGAGCCTTTGGTTGAGCAGGTTTTTATTCAATCAAAAAGTGATATTTCTGAAGCTGAATTGGAAAGGAAACTTTTCGTTTTAAGAAATTATGCTACCCACCATATTGGTCATAATATACAAGGAAATAATAAAGCTTTTTATGTATGTAGTTTGTCTACACGAACAATTATATACAAAGGACAATTACGTACTGATCAACTCAGAAAATATTATGGTGATTTAAGGGATGAGCGTTTAAAAAGTGCTTTTGCCATTACGCATTCTCGATTTTCTACTAATACGTTTCCTAACTGGAAATTAGCGCAGCCTTTTAGATTTATTTCACATAATGGTGAAATCAATACCATCCGCGGAAATGTTACCAAAATGAAATCCAAGGAGTCTATATTTAAGTCGGAAGTTTTTACGGATGAGGAGTTACAGAAATTACTACCTATCACTAATCCTGAGCATTCCGATTCAGCTAATTTAGATTCAATGGTTGAGATGCTCGTTCTTGACGGCAGACCTCTGGAACAGGTAATGATGATGATGGTGCCCGAAGCATGGCAAGATAATGACATGATGGACAAAGAGCGTAAAGCTTTTTATAAATTTTATGCTTCATTAATGGAGCCATGGGATGGACCCGCAGCTTTTATTTTTACCGATGGCTACAAAGTAGGAGCTACTTTAGATAGAAACGGTTTACGCCCCTCCAGATTCTGTATCACCAAGAAAAACAGATTAATTATATCCTCTGAAGCAGGTGCATTACCTGTGAACACAGAAGACATTTTGCAGAATGGTAGGCTGCAACCCGGTAAAATGCTAATGGTTGATATTGAGAAGAATAAGGTGATGTTTGATGATGAAATCAAAGCGCCACTTACCCAGAACAAGCCATATACGGATTGGATAAATGCCAAACGGATAAAGCTGCGTAACTTGCCTGAACCTGAAGTAGAAGATGAAAATCTAAATGCTGAGCAGTTACTTCAAAAGCAGAAAGCGTATGGATATACTTCTGAGGAATTAAAAGTAATTTTAGCAGATATGGCTAAAACTGGCACGGAACCTATTGGTTCTATGGGTGCGGATACTCCTCTAGCCATTTTAAGCAGACAAAGTCAGCATTTATCAAATTACTTTAAGCAATTATTTGCGCAGGTAAGTAATCCCCCTATCGATCCGATTCGGGAGCGGATGGTTATGTCATTATTTACACGTGTGGGAGAGAGCATGAATATTTTGGCTGAAACACCAGAACATGCAAAGCAAATACATATTTCGCAACCTGTTTTACTGGATTCTGATATTGCTAAATTTAAATATTTGAAAGATATAGGTTTTGACTATGCCTCTATCAACTGTGTATTTAAAGCTGACGGTCAGCCGGGCCGATTGGAAGAAGGCTTAGATAATATCTCAAAACAGGCTGAAAAAGCCGCTCTGGCAGGAAAAGTTGTTCTTATATTATCAGATAAAAATATTGACAAAGACTATGCACCTATTCCTACTTTATTAGCCACTGGTGCAGTTCATCAATATCTTGTTAAGAAAAATTTAAGAACAAAAACAGGACTTATTGTAGAAGCTGGAGATGTCAGGGAAACTCATCATTTTGCCACAATTATTGGATATGGTGCCAGCGCAATCAACCCGTATTTAGCAATAAAATCTATTAAACAACTTCATGCTAAGGGTTTGATAGATGAGAAACTGAGTGAAAAGGAAGCTGTTGAGAATTATCAAAAAGCGATTGGGTATGGTTTACTCAAAATCTTATCTAAAATGGGGATCAGTACATTGCAATCCTACCAATCAGCCCAAATATTTGAGGCACTGGGATTAGGATCTCCGGTAATTGAGAAATGTTTTACAGGCACCATTTCCAGAATTGAAGGAATGGACTTTGATGGTTTAGCAAAAGAGGTGCTGGTACGCCATGTGCAGGCTTTCCAACAAAATGGTGAGGTCAAGAAGGGTCTGGAAGTAGGAGGCGTATATCAATGGAAACAACGGGGCGAAAAACATATGTTCAACCCTGAAACTATTCATTTGCTACAACATTCATCTCGTACCAACAATTTTTCTGTATATAAAAAATATGCTTCTAAAATTAACGAGCAAGTAAAGGATAATTTGACTCTGCGAGGTCTTTTCGATTTTAAAAAGAGGATTCCAATCTCACTTTCAGAGGTGGAGCCGGCAGAAAATATCTTTAAAAGATTTGCCACAGGAGCAATGTCATTTGGTTCCATTTCTCACGAAGCTCATTCTACGCTGGCTATAGCAATGAACAGGATTGGTGCAAAAAGTAATAGTGGAGAAGGTGGCGAAGATGAGGTGAGGTTTGAAGTAAAGCCGAATGGAGACTGGGAAAGATCTGCCATAAAGCAGGTGGCTTCAGGGAGATTTGGTGTAACAAGCTATTACTTAACTAATGCTGCAGAGCTTCAAATTAAAATGGCCCAGGGTGCTAAACCCGGCGAAGGAGGCCAGCTGCCAGGGCATAAAGTAGATGATTGGATAGGAAGAGTAAGACATTCCACGCCAGGGGTGGGCTTAATATCTCCTCCCCCACATCATGATATTTATTCAATTGAAGATTTAGCACAACTGATTTTTGATCTGAAAAATGCTAATAGAACGGCTAGAATTAATGTGAAGCTGGTTTCTCAGGCGGGAGTGGGTACAGTAGCAGCAGGTGTTTCAAAAGCCAATGCAGATGTAGTATTGATTTCCGGGGCCGATGGAGGAACAGGTGCTTCACCTTTGAGTTCAATTCGTCATGCTGGCTTGCCGTGGGAGCTAGGTCTTGCTGAAGCGCACCAGACGCTTGTCAAAAATAACTTAAGAAGTAGAATTACAGTTCAGGCCGATGGGCAAATGCGTACGGGCCGGGATTTGGCCATTGCCACTTTGCTTGGAGCTGAAGAATGGGGCGTTTCTACAGCCGCTTTGGTAGTAGAAGGTTGTATAATGATGCGTAAATGCCATACAAATACATGCCCTGTTGGGGTGGCTACTCAAAATCCTGAACTCAGGAAATTATTTACCGGAGATCCTGATCACGTAGTCAATTTCTTCCGCTTTTTAGCAGAGGATTTGAGGGAGATCATGGCGCAACTTGGATTCCGAACAATTGATGATATGGTTGGGCATTCTGAAATTCTTAAAACAAGAAATGATTTGCCTTTTTGGAAATTGAAAGATCTGGATTTAAGCCCAATTTTATATCAGGAAAATATTCCTGAACAAGTAGGTGTTTTCAAGCAAATTGAACAAGATCATGAGTTGGAAAGCGTATTGGATTGGGAGCTTTTAGAAAGGGCAAGACCGGCTTTGGAATCTAAAAAGAAAGTATCGCATAGCTTCAGCATTAAAAATATCAATAGAGCCGTAGGTACCATCTTGTCTAATGAAATCAGCAAAATATACAAGGGTGTTGGTTTGCCGGATGATACTATCAAGTATAAATTCAAAGGTTCAGCAGGACAAAGTATGGGTGCCTTTCTTGCAAAAGGGGTGAGTTTTGAAATTGAGGGAGAATCTAACGATTACTTTGGTAAAGGACTTTCCGGTGGTAAACTTATAATTTATCCTCCTAAAAATTCAGTTTTTAAGGCGGAGGAAAACATTATAGTTGGTAATGTAGCTTTTTATGGTGCCACTTCGGGTTCATCTTTCATTAACGGAAT
Source organism: uncultured Cytophagales bacterium (assembly GCA_963803685.1). Classification (GTDB taxonomy): domain Bacteria; phylum Bacteroidota; class Bacteroidia; order Cytophagales; family Cyclobacteriaceae; genus Marivirga. The sequence continues at coordinate 1,259,989 of CAWDNW010000001.1, read as the reverse complement.
GGCTGGTGAGCGTTTTTGCGTAAGAAATTCAGGAGTAACAGCAGTTGTAGAAGGGGTTGGAGACCATGCCTGTGAATATATGACTGGTGGCAGCGTAGTAGTGCTGGGAGAAACAGGAAAGAACTTTGCCGCTGGAATGAGTGGTGGAATTGCTTATGTGTTGGATGAGCAGAAGACCTTTGACAACAATTGCAATAAGAGCATGGTGGGCTTAGATCCGCTACTGGAGGAGGATATTAACCTCGTAAGAAACCTGATTGAGTATCATCACCGCCTAACAGGAAGCGTGAAGGCCGAAAAAATATTGAAAGACTTCGATAAGCATGTGTTGCAATTTGTTAAAGTAATTCCGCATGATTATAAGCGTGTAATGGCTGAAAAGAAGCAGAAGGAACAAAATAGAGAACCTGAAAAAATTGTAGCATAATGGGACAAAAAGACGGATTTTTGAAATTTGATAGAGAGCTACCCAAAGGAAGAGCTCCAAAGAACAGGACAGAAGATTTTAAAGAGATTTACCAGCCTTTTCCAGAGATAAAAACCAAGAAGCAGGCAGCCAGATGTATGGATTGTGGTGTGCCTTTCTGCCACTCGGGCTGCCCTTTAGGCAATATTATTCCTGAGTTTAATGATGCGGTTTACAGAGAAAATTGGGAAGAGGCGATTGAAATTTTACAATCAACCAATAACTTCCCTGAATTTACAGGCCGGATTTGCCCTGCCCCTTGTGAGGCCAGTTGTGTGCTTGGTATTAATAAACCACCTGTTGCAATAGAACATATAGAGAAATCTATTGCTGAAAAAGCTTTTGAGATGGGGTATATTCAGGCGCAACCGCCCTCACAAAGAACTGAGAAGAAGATAGCTATAATTGGTTCGGGACCCGCGGGATTATCAGCGGCAGCTCAGTTGAATAAAGCAGGCCATTGGGTAACTGTTTTTGAAAGAGATGATAAAGTAGGTGGCTTGCTAAGATACGGTATTCCTGATTTTAAGCTGGAGAAGTGGGTGATTGAAAGAAGAATAACTATTTTGGAAGAAGAAGGAATACGCTTTAAAACCAACGCAGAAGTAGGCAAGAATATTAATCCGGAGGCATTGAAAGATGACTATGATGCCATAGTGATTTGTACCGGAGCCACTGTACCAAGGGATTTACCTATTCCAGGTAGAGAATTGAAGGGGATTCATTATGCTATGAATTTTCTTACCATGCAAAACAAGGTGGTTTCAGGCGATGAGGTTGAGCAAATACTGGCTACAGGTAAAAACGTGGTTGTTATTGGTGGCGGTGATACCGGATCTGATTGTATTGGTACATCGCACAGACAAAATGCTGCATCAGTTCTGCAGCTGGAACTAATGCCAAAACCACCATTAAACAGGGGTGAGCATGATCCTTGGCCGCTATGGCCTATGACTTTACGAACCTCCTCTTCTCATGAAGAAGGTGGAGAGAGAAAATGGGGTGTGTTAACCAAAGAGTTTATAGGCAACGAATCTGGTCTTACCCACATCAAATTGGTCGATATTGAATGGGTTAATCAAGGTGGAAGACAATCAATGCAGGAAATAGAGGGTACTGAAAGAGATGTGCCCTGCGAACTGGCTTTGCTGGCCATCGGTTTCACACAACCAGAACATGGTTTGCTTGAAAGCTTCGGTGTGGAGAGAAGTCCGAGAGGAGTAATTGAAGCAAAAAAATATCAGACCAATGTGGAAAAAATCTTTGCCGCTGGCGATTCCAGAAGAGGTCAGTCACTGGTAGTATGGGCTATGTCAGAAGGAAGAGAGGCAGCCAGAGAAGTAGATAAATTTCTAATGGGACGTACTGAATTACCTGCAAAAGATGATTCCTTTTTCAGTGTAGCCGGTTAAGAATTAAGAAATTGTCAAAAAGGGTCTGCATAATTTAATGTGGTCCCTTTTTTTGTGCCTGAGTGATTAAGGTTAACCTTGATTAGGATTATTAACCTAGGGAGTTTTCTTAGGAAAACCTTTAGTATTAATATCGTGCTATTTCTATACTAGCACAACATTTTACTATTACGGCAGTTTCTAATACATGCTTTACCCAACCCTGGGGTTATAAGCAGATTATAAAGTTGTAATGGAGAACTCATCGAAATATGCTGTTGTTGACAAAAGTGATTTGACTTTGGTCACTGTTACTTTTACAGGGAATAAGCCTACTGACGAATCTTTCAGTACCTATTTGCAAGAGCTGGAAGCTTGTTACGATGATAGAAAATCATTGGCAATGCTTTTTGATGCAACTAAAGCCGTTACACCAAAATTAAGCTACCAGAAGTTACAAGCGCAATGGCTTGATGAACATTGGCTGCTTCTTAAAAATTATTGTAAAGGCACAGCTTATGTGATACCAAGTGCTCCAATAAGGATAGTTTTAAAAATGATATTTTCCTTTCAAAACCAACCGGTACCCTATAAAGTATTTTCTGCTAAAGAGGAGGCATTGCAATGGTTGAGCAACTTAGGTAAGCATTAGAATTTGGTAAGGGATATTTCATTTACTCTGGAAATATTGAGCAAAAAAAACCCGAACAAGTCGGGCTTTTTACGTAGTTGAATGTGTAATCTTATTTATTTGCACCTGCTCTAATCATCGCACATCTAAATCCGATGGTTGAAGTAGCAGAATCTTGTTCAATAAACCTTCTTGTACCTGGAGATAACCAATAAGCTACATCAGCCCATGAACCTCCTTTATATACTCTGATTTCGTCATTAATCAATGAGTTAATTACTGCTGGGTTATCACCACCATTATCATAATCTCTGGCAGCATCTAAAGTACCATCTCTTCTGACAGGGTTTAAATCCTCAAAATCCTGGAATGAAAGCGGACGATATAAATCCCATACCCACTCGTTTACGTTTCCGGCCATGTTATATAAACCATAATCGTTTGGAGGGTAATTATAAATATAATCAGTTACAAAAGCGCCATCATTTAGCTTACCAGCAATACCACCATAATCACCTCTACCTCTTTTGAAGTTGGCCAAGAAGTAACCCATCTCTTTTCCATAAGGATTTCTTAAAGAATGACCATCCCATGGATAAATTCTTTTGTAAAGTTGAACTTCATCAACCCATTGTGTTCCTATAAGTGCTGTTGCAGCATATTCCCATTCCGCCTCAGTCGGCAATCTGTAATCTGGTAAAACCACACCAGTTTCAAGAGGAATTCTTCCGCCTGTTTCTGCCGGAGCTTCTAATCCAGCATCTTCAGCTAATTTTAAGTTGACCATTGTAGTTCTCCATTTTGAGTACTCATTGGCTTGCAACCAGGTAACACCTACTACCGGATGGTATCTAAAGCCAGGGTATCTTAAATAGTGATCTACGTAAGGATCGTTATAAGCTAAGTTTTTAGCCCAAACTGTTGTATCAGGTAAAACGGATTGATAATAATCTCTTGAAGAATCTAATTTTACATAGTGAAGAAACTCCAACCAGTGAATATTTGCAACTTCCGTTTCGTCCATATAAAAGGAAGAAACTGTAACAGTTCTTTCAATATTATCTCTGGTAGTTAAAATGTCTTCTTCGAAAGAACCCAAAACGGTTCTACCACCCTCAATATAAACCAAATTTGGCCCATCGGGTTGACCGCGGAAATCAGCTACCTGAAAACCTTCGTCACTGTTGTACTCAAGTCCAGTTGCGGTACTTAATACCCCGGGGCTGTTGGCCGTAGGATTACCCCCTCCACATGCAAATAGGAAGGAAACCATTGCAACTAGACAGGCATTTTGAAATTTAAACACAAACTTTTTCATATCCTGTTATTGTATTCGTTTAATAAACACTGTTTAATCACTTATATATCAACGCAATATATAAAATTTTTCATAAAGATAACTTTACTGACTGCTAAATTCAACTATTAAAATCAAATTTTAAAGTATTTTAATACAAATTCCATCAAGATGTAAGAAATTTGAATCAGTTGCAGAAAAACGACTGCTCATTATTTTTATTGTTTTCACTCTTCGGCCCATATTTTAGTACCTTCAGTGCAATTCTGACAAATATCAATCTTTTCGCGGGATTGTAATAATTGCGATCGGAATTTATTATAGGACGATCCGTTCCAGATTTCATGAAAGCTATTCTCCTTTAATCTTCCCAATTGGTGCGTGGCGTCCTTATCAAAACAGCAGGGGACAACTCTTCCATCCCAGGTGATAACGCAGCTATGCCACATTTTCCAGCATTGATTGAGTAATTTATTTTTAATAGTGTATAAACCATTCGCCAGTTTTTTATATCTGCTGTACCTGGGATTATCTGGAATTAATGGGGATCCATTCTTGTAATCGTAAATTTGAGCAGTTTTTAATTTCACTTCATCAACCCCTAGTTCCTTAGCCAGTCGATAAACTTCAGGAATGTCAGCTTCATTGGGTTTAACCACCAGAAATTGAAAAATAACATGGGGCGTGCTCGATTTCAACTCTTTCTTCCAGCGGACAATATTTTTAGTCCCTTCAATTACTTTATCTAATTTGCCACCTACTCTGTATTGTTCGTAGGTAGCTTGGGAGGTGCCATCAATTGAAATGATTAATCGGTCCAACCCACTTTCTACTGTTTTTTTAGCTGTGGCATTATCCAGATAATGTGCATTAGTGGAAGTGGCAGTATATATTTTATGTTCGTGCGCTATTTTCACCAAATCCAGAAACTGACGATTAAGATACGGCTCTCCCTGAAAATAAAATAGCATGTAAATTAAAGATTCCTTTAAGTGGGTTAACATCTCGGTAAAAGTTTCAGGAGCTAGCATGCCAATAGGACGGGAAAAAGCCCGTAAACCACTGGGGCACTCCGGGCAACGTAAATTGCATGAGGTGGTAGGTTCTATGGATATAGACATTGGCATTCCACTCATTTTAGGGATGCCTTTATTTTTAGATAGATGATAACTATACCACAGCTTAATGGCATTGCTTAACTTAAAAAGGTTAAGTTTTTTTAATATATTAACATTGTCGCGCCACTGAATCACAAACTACTCCTTTAAAAATGAATTTGTACCTTTATTTAACTACACATCGTTTCAAATACGAACTTAATTAAACAAGATGAACTTTAGGCTATTTTTAAAATTTATTCCCTGGGCTATTGTAATACTGCTTTTAATTTTCTTATGGCTACGAAGGCTTTCCAGCTTTAGTACTCCAGAGAAATTAACTGTTGAGAATACTATATTGCTTCAGGAAATTGAAGCTTTGGGAAAATTGGAGCTCGTAAAATATAGGTTTAAAGAAGTGGTTGAAGCAGAGAAGACTGCTAAGAAATGGGCTCGCTATTTTCCTCTTGGTTCGGATATGAAAGCCGTTTTAATAGCCAGTGGTGAGGCAGTGGCCTGTATTGATTTGACTAAGGTTCAAAAGGATGATATTCAATTTAGTAATGACACCATTTATGTGAATTTACCTGCTGCTCAGCTATGCTACTTCAAGATTGACCTTCAAAACAGTAAATTATACGACTTTAAAGCCACAAATAGTATTTACAAATATTTTGACAATGAAGATAAGGCTGCAGAATTTATTCAGGAGACCTATGCCAAAGCTGAAATTGAAATTAAAGAGGCAGCACTTAAATCCGGCATTCTGGAAGATGCAGAAAGAATGAGTGGAGAAGTGCTTCAACCCTTCCTCTCCAATATTAGCCGACAGACAGTGGTATTGCGCTTTCCAAACCTACCTGATAAGGTGGTGTTGAGTACCAGAAAATGATGAATCTGTTACCTTTCTGAATTAAATAGGCTACACATGTAACCTAGCAGAGTATTAGTAGTTAATAAATTTAGAGAGAGTGTATTTTTTAAACTAAACTATTAATTATGAGAACTTTATTTTTATCAACACTGCTGGTTTCTTTCTTTTTATTAGGCTGCAACGTTGAAAAAGAGGAATCAGGTGAAATGCCTGAAGTTGACGTAGATGTAACTGAGGGTGAAGCACCTGAGTATGATGTTAACTGGGCAGATGTTCAGGTAAATACCAAAACTAAAACTGTAAAAGTTCCAAAGGTAATTGTTACCATGGAAGAGGAAGAGGTTGAGGTGCCTAGTATTGATGTGAATATGCCGAATTCTAAAAATGGCAAAGAAATGAGGACCATTAGAGTGGAGGCAGAAATTGCAGGTACCATGCAGGAATTAGAAATTGAAAAAGTCTATGCTGTTAAAAATAAGTTGATCATTATTTCGGAATTGGAAATGGAAAGCCAAGATTTAGGTGACGAGAGAATTAGAATTTCAGATCAAATAGAAATAAACGCTCCAGCCGATCTTGTGGTGAGACATTATATTGTTGGAGAAAAACCTGAAGGTGTTTTCAATGATAACTACAATTATGTAGCGTCAGATGATGATTTAGAAGCTTTTATTGCTGGTGGCAAACTTATTTATGAGGATTAATATTTATTAGAAGCTATAGTAATGAGAAGCCAGGGTAGTTATAGTGCTGCTCTGGCTTTTTTTAATTAACCTCATCTAATGCACTCCAAACTAAGTCAGACTCATAGCCTTTCTGTAGCATATATTGCACAGCTTTTTGCTTGCGGATGTATAAATTCTTCTCTTTTAAAAGAGTATATTTTTTTTGAAGCAGCTCCTTCAAGGTTTCGTCATACTCAGAAGAATCTATTTCATTTAGTCCTTTTTTGATACAGTAGTTTGAAATCTTCTTCTGTTCCAAGCCCTGCTTGATTTTGATTTTACCCCATTTTTTTTGTCTAAAATGACCTAGCGCATAGGAAATTGCAAAGCGTTCCTCATTTAAGAAATTTTCGGTTATTAAATAACTAATAACCTCTTCTACTTCATCACCGAAGAGCCCTAAATCATACAACTTATCTCGTACCTGCTGTTGTGTTCTTTCCTGGTAAGCACAGTACTTCATTCCTTTTGCAATCCCCTCTTTAATTGTATAAACCTTTTTATCTGGCATTATAGTTATTTTTAAAAGGCAAAACTTGATCTTATTATCTTCACATGCAAGTTTTCAGGTCTACTGAATTTCTTTGAACTTAATTTTTGTCTAATCGCAACAATTTGAATGAATGTTGTTTATTGAATTAAAGATTTAGGCTCATCAAGACCATGTTCAAATTGTAAAGTGATGTGGCCAATTGCAAAATTGCTTTTGAGCAATTTAGCAATTTGTACCTGAATGTGGTGTGTATCACTCACTGGTAAGTCTTTTTTTAAATCTACATGCGCTTCCAGGTGTATGGTGTGTTCATCCAGCTGCCAAACATGCACATGATGAATATTTTTTATTTCAGGAAGTTGCTCAATAGCCTTTACCAATTGAGGAATATCGATTCCTTTGGGAACAAATTGTAGTAAAACGTGCATACTGTCAATGAGTAAACGCCAGCTGCTTACAATCAGGTAAATTCCAATTAGGATTGATAGAACCCCGTCTACCCATAACACGCCATAGTACTTCATAGCCAAACCTCCAATTAGAACAGCTACCGAAAATAATGTATCCGACATCAAATGGAGAAATGCTGACTTCATATTCATGCTGTCTTTTACCTGAGAAGACAAAATCCAGACACTTAAACCGTTGCCAATAATAGCCACAAAAGCCAGCCAGATAATAATATCATTATTAATTAGCAGGGAAGAGGTTTCGGTGAGGCGGCTGCTACTTTCTATAATGATGTAAAGTGCAACACCCATTATGACTGCTGAATTTACAAATGCAGCTAGCACTTCTGCCCTTTTGTAGCCAAAAGATTTGCTGTAAGTAGCTGCTCTTTTAGCCAAAATCAAAGCCACCAGGCTAATAATTAGTGCAGCAACATCGCTAAAATTGTGCATGGCATCGGAAATCAATGCCAGGCTATTGGCATAAATACCGCCTATCACTTGAGAGAGGGTGATAATAATATTGAGGCCAATGACTAACCTCAGTCGCGTTTCCCTGTTCATAGGGATAAATTTATAAAATTGGTTTGGGATGGACTAATTTCAGAAGGAATTAGAAGTTATATCCTAAGCCAAAAACAAAGCCCGCACTTAATAGGCGTTCATGGTAATTTTCTGCCTTAAATGGCAAAAGAGTTAGCATTTGAAGATTGGGTTTGGCAAATAATGAAAACCCGTAAAAATTATATTGAAAACCTGCACCTACAGAAAACCCAATGCCATTTTGAGGGTCCAGGTAGTTTTCTGGATGATTCCGACTCTCAAAATTAATAACCGGACCAGCATCAATAAAAAAGAACCTGTTGAAATGATAGGAAAGCAGAATGGGTATGTTAATAGTTTCCACTTCAATATTCTGCCGATTTAATGAGCCGGTGGCAGATCTGTTATTAGCTGTCAATAAACTGTTTTGCCAATTAAATTCAATTCTGATCGAAAACTGCGATTTAAAATTACACTGATAGCCAAGACCAAGCGAGAAGCTATTTTGATGGTCGTAAGAAGCAGCCCCTTCGAGAGAGGCAAATCTTTCAATCTGGACGTTATATATTCCGGTTTGCACGCTGACCTGATGCTTAAATTGTGCAAAAAGTGAAGAGGCACATAAAACAAAAATTGCTAAAAACAGGAAAGTCTTTTTCATAAGGTTTTTTTAAAAAAAAGTGAGTCAAAATAGAGACCCACATTTTTTTTCTATAGTTGGAAAGTTCAAAAGTTTATTTTTCTTACCTCTGCAAGACCTTCCTTAATTACCATTCCATTGGCACTTCCATTAATAGAAAAGTGGCTTTTTCATCAGCTTCAATCTTAACTTTTTCTAAATCTGTTAAACCTATTGCATCCCGTTTATCTAATTTTTGCTCTCCAATTTGCAGGCTCCCTTCCAGTACAAATACATATAAACCATTGCCGGGCTTTTGAATTATATACTCTTTACTAAAACCTTTATCAAAATCGGCTAAGTGAAACCAGGCATCCTGATGAATCCAAGTAGCTAATTCTGCAGAATCCGGACTGACTACTCTTTGAAAATTATTTTTCCTTTCTGCCGGATCAAATGTTAATTGCCCGTAGCGAGGCTCCACATCTTTCTTATTTGGAAATAGCCAAATCTGCAGAAACTCAGTGTGCTTATCCTTATTATGGTTAAACTCAGAATGCACAACGCCTGTTCCTGCCGACATTACCTGAACATCGTTTTCTTTTATAACAGTCTGATTACCCATGTTGTCTTCATGGGCTAGATCACCGTACAGAGGAATTGAAATAATTTCCATATTATCGTGTGGGTGCTTTCCAAAACCCATTCCCTGGGAAACTTTGTCATCATTGAGTACCCTTAATGCCCCAAAGTGAACTCTTTCCGGATCATAGTAAGAGGCAAAACTAAAAGTGTGATATGATTCCAACCAACCGTGGTTAGCATGTCCTCTTGAATCTGCTTTATATAATATACTTTTCATAATTTTTAAATTAAATGTACATACACGTAATAACGGTAAAGTTCAATTTTGGTGTCAATTATTTAAATAAAAATTCAAGTCCTCATTTTCACCCTGCAAACCTAATGCGATAAAAAATGATTACTCCCGATTATTGTATCCTGCATAAAATTGCACTATTTTTATCTAGTACTAAAAATCGGATTAATGAAAAACGCATTACTATTTGCCATTCCCCTCTTTTTGTTTTCTTGCTCAGAAAAACAACCAGAAACTAAACAAGAACAAAATGTTCAAACTGTGGAGGAATCTGCCTTTGATCCATCAAAATCAGATGCAAAAGCTGTTGCTCTAGCAGATAAAGTGATTGCCGCCCACGGAGGTGCAGAAACCTGGAATGAGAAAAGATACATATCATGGAATTTTTTAGGAGCAAGAGATTTAGTTTGGGATAAATACACGGGCTTGGTCCGAATTGACTTTCCGAATGCCAACACTAAGTTTATTGTAAATATTAAGGAAGACACGGGCCGGGTAATGGTCAATGACAAACTGATCACTGATCCGGATTCTCTTGCCACAATGGTTGACAGAGGTAAACAAATATGGGTCAACGATTCTTATTGGTTAGTTTTCCCTTTTAAGTTGAAAGACCCGGGTGTACAATTACAGTATGTTGGCTCCGACACTACTTTAGCTGGAAATCGGGCAGAGGTTATTTCATTACAGTTCGACAGCGTGGGTTTCACTCCACAAAATAAATATCAGGCTTATATTAACCCTGAGACATACATGATCATGCAATGGGATTATTTCCAAAATGCCACTGATTCAGCTGCCACTTTCAGCAACTTATGGTCCGACTACCAAGATTTTGATGGCGTTAAGCTTTCTGCAGGTAGAGGAGAAAGAAAATTGGGAAATATAAAAATTAGTGACACCGTGGAAGAAGATGTTTTTTCAGAGTTTTAATTAAATTTTTGTACCAAATTAATAGAATTGTTTCGCTATCTCTTTTAGCACTGAACGTTTGATTTTGTGGAGCAAAATTTTCAATATCCATTTCATTTTACCTAAAAACTTTAGGTATTTTTATTGCTTTTCGATGAAATATTAGTGTATGATAAGGAGAGGAGTTATATTCAGATCTTATAATACATTACCTGGGCAAAAGCCATTTTTAAATGCTTGTAATCGTTTGTTGTCGGTTAATAAGAAATATAATAGGTATATCAACACCTAAGTTGTGATATTCGCGTGTTGTAAGTAATAGAGTATGAATTTCACATTTAGTTTTAGAAATAAATATACAGTGAATCGGTCTTTAGCAGACATAAGAAATGCCATTGAAACCGTTTCGAATAAAAAATGGCATGACTTTTCTGAAAATTTAAGTGCAGAATTAATCGGAAAAAGAAGGTTTGAATTTACTCCTAAATGGAGTTTTGGAACTCTTAAAGTTGGAGGAATGCATCAGGACTTCACCTACGTGTATGGAACATTGATGGAGGATAATGGACAGACAGTAATTACCTTAAATTCTCGTCCTAACTATGCGCTTGTAATCGTATTTTATATTTTTTTATTCTTGCCATTAGGAAAGTGGTTAAATTCAGACCTCTTAGTAGAGTTATCTTTTATAGAAGTTTTAATAGTTTCATCTATCTTTCTACTTGTTCTTTCAAGACTCATGATTTTTCAAACATTATCATTAAGATCAAAGGTTGAACGTCTTCTTGGTTTAAATAGAAAATAAACTACTTACAACATTCTGTCATAAATCATGGCTGTTAGTAGGTTATTGTTCCTTCAGCTCTTTTTAGAAAGTCCAGCAATCCGCAAGATCGCCTTATTGATGAAAAATTAATTTAATAAGCCAATCCTTATCTTATGGATATAGCAAGAGAGTTTAGGTAATTTTTGTCATATTTTTGATTGTTGCGAATAACTGCAAATAATCGATGAATGAGTTTAGACCGAATCGCATTTAAAACTAGCATTTTGTTTTTGCCTTCTTCCACTTTTCTATTGTAATAATCTCTTAATTCGCCATCAACCTGAACGGCTGAAAGGGCAGCCATATGAAAGACTCGCTTCAGTTTTTTATTAGCACGTTGAGAAACTCTTGCTTTGGATTTTAGACTGCTGCCCGACATAAATTGAAAAGGAGCTACACCAGCGTGACAAGCGAACTTTCTAGGATCTGAAAAGTCTTTAAATCCTCTAGTAGCCACAATAGTTTGTATGGCTGCTTGTGTTCCTATACCAGTTATTGAGGTAGATAGGTTAAACTGATGTTTTAGATTATCATCACCACTTATAAGTTGATCAATCTGATTCTGTATTGATTTAAGCTGCAAGACAAGCGTTTTAATAATCGCCTTATATCGTTTGACCTTGTTTTTGTAGAAAGAGTCAGGAACATGTCCTTTTTGATCTTTGATTTGAGCAGTGTATTTGGTTTTGTCTGTTAAGATTAAATCTCTTTCAGTTAATAAAAATTTGAGTTCTTCAATAACTTCATCATCTCTATTATATAATTTCACCAAGTCTTTAAATCGGGAAGCATAAATGGCTATCTTTTCAGAATCAATTTTATCATTTTTATTTCTAGAGATACCCGAACGGTGTTTGATCTGAGCAGCATTTTCAATCCACAGATCAATAGCCATAGCTTTACAAGCTTCCACTAAGGAGAAAATATAAAGTCCGGTAAACTCTGCACAGACCAAGCAGTTTTCAATATCAAAGCCATTTCTTTTAAGTGACTTTAAATGTCCAATAACACTTTTAGAGCTGTTGGTGCAAACTGAGTGACTGAGTTCACCATCTGTGTTTAAAGTAGTGATGTCAATTTTAGCTTTGCTGATATCAATACCAATAAAATTAGAATAATTCATAGATTTACTTTTAAGGATGAAAAATAAAAGGATTAAGTACACTCCTAATGACCTTAATAGTCGAGACTAATATCTTATTGAGGTTTTGAGTACTTAAAAAGTAGAATAGTACCTATAAGGATTCTAGATTTTATCTAGCGTATTGCCTGGTTTACTATTCTACCTCCTTTCTTAAAATAATACAATATAGTAAATCTAAGGTGCGGATTGCCTCGGTAGTTAAGTGAAATTTTTATACTTTTAATCAGCCACGAATTTATACAGTGGCGTTGTGCTTCATTGAATTATGCGAGAACCATATTTTGACATAAAAATAATTATTACATTAATTAAGGAACAAGAACCTGAAAGACTTGACCTTATTGATCAATTGAGAAAGTCGAATAAACAAAAATGGATTCGTCAACCGTACGTTCAATTTGTATCCGTAGAGAGGCCAAATCAACTTGGATCAGAATGGCAATTTGAGGAAAACATCGTTTTAGAAGATGAAAAGGAAGGGACAATTATTCTCGATATTCTCAAAGATGGTCGAATAGGTGGAATTGAATTTGTAAAGCAAACAAATCAGAATTAATACAAAAAACGAAAGCACAACAAAACATAAAACCAATTTGCTCAGCACCCTGTAGCAAACTCAGTAGTAACCAGCCAGCAATTTATGCTTTCACTTTGTGGCAGCTTCACCAACGGAGGACTGGACATTTTATCTTCCAACTAGCCTTTAAGGTAATTCAGTCAACTCAAGTTTCTGCCATCATCGGGCGGACTGTTTTTACCGAACCACTGGACGTACTGTATTTGGACAGCATCACTTTAATCAACATTCTGCCTTGGTGGAAACCGCATAAATTGCTTAGATTCGTTTTTCATAGCCCACATAGGCAAACAGGTTTTATGTAGGCGTTATAGACAGTCAGAGAAAAATTATGGGTATTTTTAGAAAGTTATTCGGAGGCAACCAAAAAAGCGATCCTAAGCAAGAAAAAGAGAAGACCAATGAATACGATTTAAAATGGATTGATGCAGAAGAAAACCCTTGGGGTTTAAAAATACTGGATCTAAGACCAATTTCTCAAACTATGCTTTCAACTTCAAAAGACCCAAAATTAGCAACTAATGCTATTTCTTACAGTCAAGAAGATGGAACAACTTTTAAAGATTATCTGCCAAAATCTGTAAGGATAATCTCTAGTAATTTGACTATTCAAACAGATGGTAAACTTGAACAAGGAGTTTTGTTCAATCCATCAACTATGGAAAATAAATGGGCCATCTATTTTATAAATAATCGCCTAATATTTATAAGAAGTTGGCTAAGGGAAGCTTTCGTAGTTGCGAAAGCTGTTCAAGAGAATAGCCAATTAAAGGTAACGGAAATAATGGGAGAATTTACTAATAATGAATCATCTGAATTGACAGAATCTATTTTGATGTTTTTGTTATTTAGTCATTCTTTAAAAGAAACAGTTCCCGCTCCTATTCCTAAAGAATTATCGCAAAATACTGATCAGGCTGGAATGTGGGCTTTTTCAACTTATGGCAATATGGCTCACTTAGGATATTTTGGAGAAGGCTTTAACTACAAAACGGATTTAAAACTAAGGACACATTCTTTATTACATATTGCAATAGCAAGAGGTGAGTTAGATAAAATTAATGAGCAACTAGATCATAATGCAAATATTAATTGCTTAGCTGGAGATGGTCTTTCAACCTTACAATGGGCTATGACCACTGATTCCAATGTTTTAAGTTTATTACTTGATAAAGGAGCTAATCCAAATGTTAAATCGACTGAAGGGGCAACACCGCTAATGAATGCCATCCAGTCTGATAAAATCGAACACCTAAATGTTTTGATTAAAAACCAAGCTGACCTAAATGCTAAGGATAATAGAGGATTTACAGCTTTGCACAGAGCATCAGAAATGGGTCGGTTAGAAATGGTTCGTATCTTATTGGAACATGGAGCTGATAAAAATGTAGAAGCCGAAAATCATACTCCGCTATCATTAGCCATCGCAATGAAGAATGAGGAGATTATAAAATTATTAGAAAAATAGAAAGTCTATAACAATTTGTAATGCATATGCTACCTACAGACGCACCGTACAAGAAACGTTAAACAATATTAAATTCAGGACAGAAAATAATATAATGAGATACTTATTAATATTAACTCTGATAACACTCATCTCGTGTAATAAAAATTCGAAAGAAGTGGATTTAGAAATTACTAGAGTCAGTTCAGATAAAGAAGATGTTAGAAAAGCCATAATGAATAATTATGATTTCTTCAATGAGAATGATCTTTCAGATAGTACCACATTCAATCGCTTTAAAGCCTTTTATTTTGAATCGTTTGTATTGGGGCCAAGTGAAGGAAAACCATTATCTGATAAAGAAACTATTTTAGAAGAGTGGCGGGAATTGTTCAAGGAAAATAAAGGCAACTTTAATCTCACTATAGACCGTATTGAAGTTTCAGGTGATCTAGCATACGTCCTCTATCATTATGATGAAAAGTTGACAAATATTCAGTCAGGAGATATATACTTTGAGGTAGTACAATCAGCAGTTGCTGTTCTAAGAAAAAATTCTGAAGGAAATTGGTTGTTTGAATTCATAAGGTGGAATTAAAAATCTAAACATTGCCTATCAAGGTATATGAAATCATAACCAGGTATTGGCTTTTCGCACTTCTGTTCTGCCGTTTTACCTATTCTTCAGCGCTGCATTAATATTTTCTGTATGATTGATTAGTGCTTGCTGCCAGGTGGAAGCAGCATCCCACTCAGCACCTAAATATATGTCTTTGGTATAAAGCTGTTGCACATAATACTTATGTACTACATCGCTTTTTTTAAACTTGGATACCTTTGGATCATCTCCGTTCTTTACAGATATATAAATAGTTTCATCAGCCTTCACCTCGTATCCCAGCATTCTCTTAAGACTTTCCCCGTTGTTTTCTAATTTTCTGAGTACCATTAAGTATCCCTGGGCAATCATTTCTTCATCAGTAATATTGGAGTCAACTAATCCAAATCGGAAAGGATAGTGGTTATTCATGATGGTGTCTAACTCCTGGTTAATTTCCTCAATGTTACCTGTCATCATTACGCTACTTTCAAACTTGGGTACAGCTAATTTATCAATCCTCAAATCTGCATTATAATCTGCCACCCTTCTTGATTTAATGACATTGGTACGGTTGAATGTCTCAGGTACATCAATAATCAGGAAATTATTTCTTTCTAAACCCGCCTGATTTATTTGACTTTTTAGCTTGTTTCCCAAGTCTTCTATTTTGGGAGCGCTCAGTTGATAAACCGGCATATTTTGCGTGAAAAACTGACCTCCCTCTGAGATTTTACCGATATACAAGCTAAATTGATTATTGGCCTCATGAATAATGATCATGTTTTCAATGCTTCGTTTTGTAATGTCGTAGTAAAAACTATTGGTGGCATCATGGCCCGACATAATATCTGATAGCGCATAATAAGCCACGGCATCTATCCCTAATTCATTGAAATATTTGTGAATTTTCACTGCTTTCGTTTCCCACTCCAAGCCTTCCGTGTTCATAAAAACCACTGACCTTTCACTCAGTAATTTTTCAGGCATTTTTTGGGACTCTGAGAAAAAAGGGAAGGCACTCTGGCACATAATTTGGCCAGTAAAAAAGGTACTTAAAAATAATAAAAAGGAGAATTTTAAAAACATACAATAATTATTGAAACTAAATTAAAATCTTTTGTTACTAATGGCTTTTTCTTAGATACTTTATATCTAAATTTATGCAGGAAAGTATAATAATAAAATTATTGAATCACTTTTACACCTTAAATCTACCTGAATGATACGACTCTACTATCGCAATTTACTTTTACAGGTATCTCTTTTACTTTTTGCCTTTTGTTCTAACGCCCAGGAAAACAAAAAATTGAATTTTCCTGATTCTGCAAAAGTACTCAATCATTTATATATATTATCTGCGGACTCTATGGAAGGCAGAAAAGTAGATACGAAAGGGGGCAAGATGGCCAGAGAATATATTATAGGGCAATTACAAGACCAGGGAATTGCGGCCTTTGTACCTGGTTACACTCAAAAATTTAAGTATAAAAGTAAAGGTAAAGCACCTGTAGGAAAAAGCGCTGTTAACGTTTTAGCATATGTGGAAGGATTTACTCATAAAGAAATAATCGTTATATCAGCGCATTATGATCATGTAGGTATGGAAGACAGTACCACTATTTACAATGGTGCAGATGATAATGCAAGTGGAACAGCAGCACTATTAGAATTAAGCAGATATTTTAATGAAAACCAGCCTGATTATACCTTGTTATTTGCATTTTTCGATGCTGAGGAAGAAGGCCTGCAAGGAGCCAGGCATTTTATGCAATCTGTAGTGGTAGATAGCAGTTTGATAAAGTTGAACATAAATATGGACATGATTGCACGTGGTGATAAGAAGGAGATTTATGCAGTTGGCACTTACTTTCATCCGGAGATGAAACCATTCATCCAGGAAGCGGCAAAGGGCAAGAATTTAAAAGTATTATTTGGTCGGGATGATCCTAAAAAGCAGCCCAATTGGGTCACTGCCTCTGATCATGCTCCTTTTCACAAGGCTAAAATACCCTTCATTTATTTCGGTGTTGATGACCATCCTGATTATCACAAACCCACAGACACTGCCGATAAAGTTAACCCTGATTTTTATCTGGAAGCTATTCGCATGATTAAGGAGTCCATTGAAAATCTGGATGCAAACCTTAAATATATAAATGTAAAGAAATAAGGGTCAACCCGAGTCAAAGTCTCTACTTTATTTAAAAACACTTAGCCTTACAGATTCTAAGGATAGTGACGATCCTGTCCGTAGTTTTAAGCGCAGCGAACTACGGATTAAGTAATAGGGCTGAGTCTGTGACTCAGTTAAAGAAGTATTCTTGTACAAATTGCATTTTCATTGACTAATAGATAAAAAGGATTCAAAGACTCTGCTTTATTAGTAAGTCCTTAGAGCCCTACGGAACTCTAAGGATGGTTAAACAATCTCAATTCCCATTTTCTTCATAAGCGGCACCGCATTAAAAGTATGACATGGGCCTTCATTTAATTTATAGTCAAATAAAATTTCGTTTCCGGATACATCACTATTGAAGCTGTAATTCTGGAATCTTTCAAGTTGTGTTTCCAGCTTAGCTAAAGATAAGTCATGAGTGCTGATTAAACCAATACTATTCGTTTTCATTAACTGTCGAATCAGGCTTTCGGCTCCAATATTTCTGTCTTCGCTATTGGTTCCTTTCAATATTTCGTCCAGCAGGTAGAAAATCGTTGTAGAATGCTGTTCCTGTGTTAAGTCAACTAATTTTTTTAAGCGCTTTAATTCCGCATAAAAAGAAGAAGTATTTTCTTCCAGATTATCTTGCGTTCTCATGCTGGTAAAGACTTTCAAAGGACTTAAAATAAGACTTTCAGCACAGCAAACAGCTCCCATTTGTGCCAAAACCAAATTTACACCAAGCGATCTTTCAAAGGTACTTTTACCACTCATGTTGGCACCAGTGATGAGGGTTACTGCTCCTTTTCCTTCCATCAGAAAATCATTATTGACCCTTTCATGATGAGGTAAAAGTGGATGACCTAAGTCCTTACCCTGTAACACTGCTTCTTTATCAGTGATCTTAGCTGCAACATAATGCGGGTGAGCAAAAGAGAAAGCAGACATGCTTAACACTGCCTCCCACTCACCTATTGCAGTAAACCATTTCCTCAAGAATTTACCATAATCTTCTTTCCAACTCATACTGCGATGGGCTATCCAGTAGTCAGATAAAATGAATGGATTAACTACCCAGTACATCATACCATTTCTGCTATGCAACCAACTTAAAATATTGGACAACGACTTGATTTTCTCAGATGCAGAAGGATTTTTAAACACTTTACTTATATCTGCAAGATAGGCATCATCAGTCTTTTTCTCCTCAGCCATTTTGAAGAGGTTTTTATGCTGTTGTAACATGTCAGATACTAAATCAGTGGCTTTATAAATTTCCATTATTCTCCTTTGTACTGGTAGCAGCAAAAGAATATTAATGAGTAAACCTAGGCCTAAAAACCCCCAGGGCAAAATGCCCAATAAGGCTAAAACTGCAAACATGGTTATTTGAATTAGGCCAATTACAGGTAAAATTGTTAATGAGGATTTGCTTTTAGTAGTCTGATCATCTTCAAACCAATTAAATAAGAGTTGCTGATTATTTATTTCTGCTATTTCTTTAATGTAACCTTCTGCAAACCACTCCATGCGCCATTCATACTCATTTTGTAAGGAAGAAGCAGCCTCTTGTCTGGCTTGTACAGTTTTTTTATCAGCTGCTGACATAAACCAATGAGCCAAGGTGTTTCTTCCAAAATTTAATGCACTTCTATTAATCAATGAAAACAACGAATGTCGGCCAAAAACATCCAGGTCTGGCGTGTAAGGGTGAGCAAAATCCTGGAATTCATTTCCTCCATCCAGGTGGCTGAGGGACAAATCCAAGCGACTAATTTCATTTTCTAGAAATTTTACCTTGTTTTGAGCAATATTGAGTGATCTTTTATGCTTACTATGTCTGTTTACCAACCAGCCAAAAATGATAGGAAAAGGAATCAATACCATAGCCGTAGCACTTCCGTTTCTTGCATTAATGAAATAAACAGCTACTACAATTGTTACAATAAAATAAATGATTCTAATGAAACCGAAGCGGTTTGTTAGTCTTTTAAATTTTTCTTGCGAAAGGTTAACATGATTGATCTGCTCTGCAAAAAATTGTTTCTTTTCTGCAATAATGTTGGCAGGGTTTTTCATAAATTCCGGTGTTTTACTAATTTTTATGGAAGCTTTTTTGGCTGCTTTCACTTATTCATTTCCAAATATACTTAAATGCGCATGTCCATGTCTAAACATTCATAAACTTTATTCATTGCTTCATTGGAATCCGATAATACAATTAGGGTATCATTGGCTTTGATTTCGGTTGATCCGTTTGGGGTTATAAAATTATTTTCCCTATTAATCATGGCAATAATTGCAGTTTTTGGGAAATCCAGCTCTATTATCTTCTTATTAACCGAGAAGCCATCTGATTTAATTTCAATTTCTGCCATTTCCGTTTTCACCCTATCAGATAGAAATAAATCCACAGGCGATTTTGGTTTGGCTTTATCGGGAAGGGCCACATGCAACCATTTGGCAATAATTGACAGCGTAGTTCCTTGTATCAAGATAGAAGTAACAGAAATGAAAAATACAATGTTAAAAATCATATTGGCTTTTTCAATCCCTGCCAATAACGGGTATGTGGCAAAGACTATGGGTACTGCACCACGCAAGCCTACCCATGAAATATAGAAGCGTCTTCTAATTTTCATCCTAAAGAAGGCCAATCCCAATAAAACGCTTAAAGGTCGCGCAACAAAAATGAGAAATAATGAAATAAGGATGCCAATACCCATTACTGGTACTATTTGCGAAGGAAATACCAGTAGTCCTAAAGTAAGGAACAAAACTATTTGCATGAGCCAGGCCAAACCATCGAACATTTTCATTATAGTTTTTTTATGAATCAGTTCCTGGTTGCCCAAATAAACGGCACATAAATAGATAGCTAAAAAGCCATTTCCTCCTAGAAAATCAGCTAGAGAGAAGGTGATAAACATTAAAGCGATCACTAAGACAGGATAAAGTCCTTCAAAATCAAGACTTATCCTGTTAATAATTAATTTACTTAGGCGGCCAAGAAGTAAGCCTATTACCGCTCCAACAATCATCTGTTGTAAAAAAAGTGGAATAATTGTAACTAGGCCTGCATCCTGATTAATTACTAAACCTAAAAAAGCAATGGTTAAAACATAAGCCATCGGATCGTTGCTACCGCTTTCCAATTCTAGCGTAGGTCTCAAATTTGATTTAAGTCCAAGACTCTTGGCTCTTAAAATGGAAAATACAGCTGCGGCATCTGTTGATGATACAATTGCACCCAATAATAAGCCTTCATAAATAGTAAAATCCGTAATTAACCAAACAAAGGTTCCTAAAGAGACGGCTGTGAACAAAACCCCTACAGTTGATAGAGTAATTCCTTGCCATAACACAGGTTTGATTGAGTTCCAGTTGGTATCTAATCCACCTGAGAAAAGAATAAAATTTAGGGCAACAATCCCAATGAATTGAGCAAGCTCCGGATCGTCAAAATTTATTTTACCAATCCCTTCAGATCCAGCAAGCATTCCTATAATTAAGAATAAGATGAGGGTGGGCACTCCAAATTTGTAGGTGGTTTTACCAACTATGATGCTGATAAATAAGAGTAATGAACCAATTAAAAGTATGTTTTCAATACTTATTTCCATGCTTACACTTCAATTTTTGCGAATTAGATTTCAGTTACTTTTATTTTTTTGAAAGAGCTACAATAGATTGATATCTGTAACAGCCTACAAGGTGATCATTTACCAAGCCGCAAGCTTGCATATAGGCATAAATAATAGTGCTCCCTACGAATTTAAAGCCTCGTTTTTTTAAATCCTTACCTAATGCATCTGATTCAGCAGTAGTGGCAGGCACCTCCTTCATATTGATCCTTTCATTCTGGATAGGCTTACCCCCTACGAAGCTCCAAATATATTTGTTAAAGCTTCCAAACTCCTTTTGAACCTCCATAAATCTATTTGCATTGGTAACTGCCGACCTTATTTTCAATTGATTTCTTACAATGCCTTTATCTTGCATCAATCTCTCAATATCAGGTTCAGTAAATTTCGCTACTTTTTCGTAGTTGAAATCAGCAAATGCACTTCTATAACCATCTCTCTTTTTCAATATAGTGGACCAGCTTAAACCTGCCTGGGCACCTTCTAAAATGAGAAACTCATAATGTGTTTGATCATTGTGCACAGGCACACCCCATTCATGATCATGGTATTCTATGTATTCCTGAAAGCCTAAGCACCACGGGCACCTTTCCTTTCCATCTTCAGTTTCAATGGGCATAACTTCCGGCATTTATATCAATAGTTGTTCCTGTCGCATGATCCATTAAACCAGAAAGCAGCATTGCAATGGTAGGTGCAACATCATCGGGTTCTGTTAAATTCTTTAAGGCAATGTCGTTCAACGCATAATCTTCACCATACTGATTAATGAATTTTTGGGCCATATCTGTACGTACAAACCCAGGTGCTACCACAAAAGCCTTGATTTCTTCCTTCCCAAATGCCCTTGCAATTGATTTAGTTAAAGAAACAAGTGCTCCTTTTGAGGTTGCATATGCTAAATAATCTGCAGTATCGCCTCTAAAAGCTGCTCTGGAGGAAATATTAATTATTCTACCTCCAGTTTCCTGCTTTTGAAACTGACAAATACTTCGCTTACACAGGAGACCTACTGCATTTACATTAACATCCATAGTTTTCAGCCAGTCATTGGTCCAGTCTACGGCATTTTTATGTATATCGGAAGAGATGGCAATTCCGGCATTATTTACAATGCCATCTAGTCTATCATTAAAATAGGAAAGTGTTTCGCTAAATAAACGTGCTACTTCCATGGCGCCAAATAAATCCGCTTTTAGTAAATGGACTGAGTTACCCAATTCTTTTTTTATTTTTTGAGCGGCTTCTTCATTATTATTGTAATGCGCTACTACTGAAGCACCACAATCTACTAAGGCTCTGGTAATTGCGGCACCAATACCTCGGGTGCCTCCTGTAACCAAAATATGCTGGTTCGATAAGTCAATTTTCATTTATGTCATTCTTTATTGATGGTCATCAGTAATTTAGCATCACATTCTCACTCCTTTTCAAACTGCTTAGTTGTGCTAAAAGGTACATTAATTTTATGCTGATAGTTTTCTTAGTTGTCAATATACTAAAAATCATTGGGCGGTAGCAGCATCAAAAAAAATGATTTCGTTTTCTTCTATATTCACACTAATTTGCAATGGATTACAACAAACTTCACAATCCTCAATATATTGTTGTTGGAGAATACTTGCATCAACCAACATACTAATCTCCTGAAAGCAATGTGGACAATTAAAATAATGCTCTATCATAAAATCTGATTTTACGGATTTAGCCGTTAAGTATAAAATAAAATTTAACAATCTCAGTTGTAGTAACATCAAAAATTAACAGAAGTTGAGATTTATCGTACTTATGATCATGAAATCAGTATGATTAAGGAAAACACTAACCGATGGATGTATATAAAGATCATCCAGAAAGTGATAGATTCAAGCTTTCTGATTCCATAGCCTGCTCCGACTTATTGGGGTGACAACTAAAAAAAAATTATATTAGCATGATAAAATTTACACCAATTTTCGCCTTTATATTTTTCTCCACCTTTATAACAGAGGCCCAGGTGGGTGATCAGTTCCCAACTATGAGTGGAGTTTCTTTAACAGATAAAGAAGTAACAGTGCCTTCTGACACTCAAGATAAGTTTACTTTAATTGGTTTGGCCTATAGCAAAAAAGCAGAGGATGATTTGAAATCTTGGTTTCAGCCGATCTATAATGAATATGTAAGGGAAGCTGCTTCCGGGGGCTTGATTCCTACCATGAAAGCTGATGTAAATGTAGTATTCGTTCCTATGTTTACCGGGATAAAACAAGGTGCGTCAAAAGCTGCTATAAAAAGAATGAAAAAAGATATTGATGAAAAAATTCACGCCAACGTTTTGGTCTACAGTGGTAAATTAGGTGATTACAAAGAAGCACTTGATTTTGAGAAAAAAGATGAACCTTACTTTTTCGTAATTGACAAAAGCGGTAAAATAGTGTATGCTACTTCAGGAAAATACTCAAAGAAGAAGCAAGAAGAAATAGATGAATTAGTAAATGAATTTTAATAACCACTTATTTTTCCGAAAGGATAAGAGGTAAATAAATAATAAAGGGTGATTTAAAAAGATTTAAATCACCCTTTAAAGTTAATTTTAGAATATAAGAATTAACAATAAGATTATAATAATTAGAGCTCCAACTGAGATATAGATACCTCCATCTAGCTGTTTCAAATCTTTTTTTATAGCTCGAACTTCTTTTCTAAGTTCTTTCTTTTCAGTTCTGCTCATTGCAGAAATATCCATTTCACTTATTTCGTTAAGTCTATTTAAAAGCTGCTGAGCTCTTACAGATTCTGTTGTTGCTTCTGTTGGTGTAGGATTAGCGGGCAAGGCATTTTCGGCTTTACTCTGTAATGGGGAAAAAGCTAACAGAAATAAAACTGCTACTACCATTAAACTTGATTTTTTCATAAGATTGTCGTTAATGTTTAAAAAATAATGTATCCAAATATACGGATTTCATCAACCCTAGAATAGTATTATGATAACAAATAATTGTAATGTATCTGTAATTGTAGCCTTAATATTAAAATAGACGGAATTATTTTAAGAGATTTTCACGAAGATAGGCTTTTACAGCTGGTAACTTTCTTTTAATTCAATGACAAAATCTTGAAGAGGTTCTAATTAAAAAGTTAAGCACATATTAAAGAGATTAGCTAATTAGTAAATGGAAATTTGTTTATTTAATTCTAGTAATTTATGGAATCGGGCACGAGTTTTTTTTCATTGTAAGCATTAGTAACATGTAATAATATTTACTATTTAAGTCATTAAGACCAAATAAAATCGAATCATAATTTTTTTGGTTTTATTATACACAGTATCTAGAAAAGATGCTGTGAGATGAAAAATAAAAGGAAATTAAAATTCTTGTATTTGCTACCTTGAAAGTTCCATTTGAATAAAATGTTTTTTGATGAGCAGATTTTTAGGTCCAATTTTCCCTATAAGAAAATCCAAAAACTAATAATCAATATCATCCAAAGAACTCCCAGGAAATGCCAGGCCTTAGTGAGTAACTCATACTTTAGATGCCAAAAAGGATTGGTTTCGGCAATGAGGATTTTGACCGGATCTCTTGAGATTGCCTGCGTCTGAAAAATGAGATATCCCAAATACGTATGTGCAGCAATAAAATGCAAGCCATGTAAGCCGGTCAGTACATATAAAAATGAACCTGAAACATCACCGTTAAATAAAACATTGGCGGCTTTTAATTCGCTCCAACCTAATAGTTGACAAAACGCAAAACCTAGCCCCAGAATAAAGGTGAGACGTAAAGAAGTTAGCAGGGTTGAAAATGCTTCTGCTTTGAAATACTTCATTGCAGGTTGAAGGAGAAAACTTGAAGCAACAATAAGTACTGAACTCAGAACGAAAATGATAGGAACATCAATTTTCTGAGAAGTGTCATGATTGAGGCTAACAAAAAATGAAAATAGTAAAAAGAAAAAAATTAAGCTACTCCCAATTATGCCCAGGATCAATATCATTTTATAGGGATGCATTTTTTCCACTTTTTCGAAAAATGAAAGTTCCTTTTGTGTATCCTTTTGCATAGTTGAGTTTAATTTAATTGTCATTTGCTTTTTTAATTCGAAAAAACCAATAGAAATTAAAAGCTGAAAGCATCTTCCAATAGGTAATTACTTAAAAAAGATTGCTTTTAAAGATAACATGTATAACAGTAAATATGTTAGTATATTCAACTATACTTCTATCCTAATAGTTTGCTTACCTTTGCAATTATTGAAAATACCAGTGATAGATTTACAAGAATGTAAAATTAAGAATAAGGAGTAACACATTGAAGATAAACGATTTTTTAAAATTATATAAGGAGGATGCCATCCTTCAGACCATTGCAGCTTCTATTAAGCCAAATGAAGATAAAAATATCCATCTAAAAGGTATTGTGGGTAGTCTCGATGCAATATTATTAGTGGCAGTTCAAGGGCAAAATCATCAAAATCATTTGGTTATTTTACATGATAAAGAAGAGGCAGCCTATTTCCAACATGATTTGCAGAACCTACTGGGCAGAAAAGACGCACTACTTTTTCCAACATCTTATAAAAGGCCTTATCAATTTGATGAAACAGAAAATGCTAATGTATTAATGCGAGCTGAGATTCTCAACAGAATCAACAACAAAACAGCTTCAGGAGAAATTATTGTGACTTATCCTGAGGCTCTATCAGAAAAGGTAATCAATAAAAAATCCTTGACATCTAATACATTTACAGCCAAAATAGGTGAGAATTTAGATGTGGAATTTATTGCAGAGCTACTGCAGACGTACGATTTTGAGCCGACGGATTTTGTGTACGAGCCTGGCCAGTATGCAGTTCGGGGAGGAATTGTAGATATCTTTTCTTATGCCAGTGATTTACCATTCAGAATAGAGCTTTTTGGTAACGAAATAGATAGCATTAGAACTTTTGATGTAGCTACGCAACTTTCTGTTGACAATATAAACCAGATTAACATTATCCCAAATGTTCAAACAAAGCTTTTGCAAGAAGTGCGGGAGTCATTTCTTGATTACCTACCTAACAACACAAAAATCTGGATCAAGGATTATCAAAGAACGTTAGACGTAGTGGATCAGTATTTTGAAAAGGCCTCTCAATCTTTTCAGCAAATTACTGAAAGTACCGCAGACACAAAAGTGGTTTTAAAACCAGAGATGCTTTTTGAAACCAATAGCAGCCTGGAGACTGGATTTGGAAAATATGTTACTATAGAATTTGGCAACCGCTTTCATAAAAACGCAGACTTTTCGTATGAGTATAACGCTAAACCTCAACCTTCATTCAATAAGAACTTTGATTTATTAGGAGAAAATCTGACTGAAAACCAGGAACAAGGACTTATAAATATCATTACTTCCGAGTCAGTTTCGCAAACAGAAAGGCTGGCAAGCATTTTTTCTGAAATAGATCCATTCATTAAATTTCAAACCATGGCAATCAGCCTTCGGGGCGGATTCGTGGATCACCAATTGAATTTGGCCTGTTATACTGATCACCAGGTTTTCGAGCGTTTCCATCGATACAAAACCAAGGATAAGCAGAGTAAGTCGAAAGCAATTACCATCAGAGAGCTTAAGAATTTGCAACCCGGTGATTTTGTAACCCATATTGATCATGGTGTGGGCCGCTTTGCCGGGATGGATAAAGTAGAAAACCAAGGCAAAAAGCAAGAGGTAGTAAGACTGATTTACAGAGATAACGATTTGCTGTTTGTAAGCATTCACTCCCTGCATAAGATATCAAAGTATAGTGGAAAGGAAGGTTCTACTCCTTCAATTTCAAAGCTAGGATCTCAGGAATGGGATAATAAGAAGAAAAAAGTCAAAAGGCAGGTTAAGGACATTGCCAAAGATCTGATAAAACTATACGCAAAAAGAAAATCTGCTCCCGGTTTTGCTACTGGCAAAGATACTTTTATGCAGGCAGAGTTGGAATCTTCTTTCATTTACGATGATACCCCTGATCAGGCCAAAGCTACTGAAGATGTAAAAGCTGATATGGAATTGAGTCATCCTATGGATAGGCTGGTTTGTGGAGATGTGGGTTTTGGTAAAACAGAAGTGGCAATTAGAGCTGCTTTTAAAGCAGTAGACAATGGCAAACAGGTGGCAGTATTAGTACCTACCACAATTTTGGCCATGCAGCATTTCAGGACTTTCAGTGAAAGACTTGAAAACCTTCCCGTTACTGTAGAGTATATTAATCGCTTTAAAACCACCAAACAGATCAAAGAAATTCTCAAAAGACTGGAAGAAGGCAGAGTGGATATTTTAATCGGGACTCATAGAATTGTAAATAAAGATGTGAAGTTTAAGGATATTGGCCTCCTCGTAATTGATGAGGAACAGAAGTTTGGTGTGAAGGTGAAGGATAAATTGAAGGAGTTTCGCGTAAACGTGGATGTTCTTACTCTTACAGCAACACCGATTCCGAGAACACTTCATTTTAGTTTAATGGGTGCCAGGGACTTAAGTGTAATTGCTACACCTCCACCTAATCGTCAGCCTGTTACAACAGAGCTACATAGCTTTAATGAAGAGATTTTGCGGGATGCCATCAGCTTTGAACTGCAACGAGGTGGGCAGGTGTTTTTTGTGCATAATAGAGTAGGTGATATTGAGCAGGTTGGGAACATTATTCTTAAGCTTGTGCCAGATGCGCGTATTGGTGTAGCTCATGGCCAAATGGAAGGGCCTAAGCTAGAGAAAGCCATGATGCGTTTTATAGAAGGAGAGTATGATGTGTTGGTTTCCACCAACATTATTGAGTCTGGTTTGGATATACCTAATGCTAATACCATCATTATTAATCATGCCCATATGTTTGGCATGTCTGATTTGCACCAAATGAGAGGAAGAGTAGGTCGGTCAAATAAAAAAGCCTTCTGCTATTTACTCACTCCTCCTACTATTGGCTTAAGTGCTGATGCCAGAAAGCGATTAACCACTTTAGAGGAGTTCTCGGATTTAGGTGATGGATTTAAAGTAGCAATGCGCGACTTGGATATAAGAGGAGCAGGAAATATGTTGGGGGCCGAGCAAAGTGGTTTTATTACCGATTTAGGTTTTGATATGTACCATAAAATTTTAGACGATGCAGTTTCTGAACTCAAAGAAACAGAGTTTGCTGATTTGTTTAAGGATGAATTAGCGAAGAAGGCGAAAATTATTGCGGAGGATTGCGTAATTGAAACAGATATGGAAATTTTAATTCCAGAGGAGTATGTTTCAAACATTACAGAGCGTTTGAGTCTCTATTCACAACTGGATAATATCAAAAATGAAGAAGAGCTCTCTGCGTTTGAGCAATCGCTGTCTGACAGGTTTGGTAAAATTCCGGAACCAGTTTACGATCTGATTGAAACGGTTAGAGTTCGCTGGACTGCAGAAAGACTTGGATTTGAGAAACTTTTGATAAAAAATGGAGCCATTAAAGCTTATTTTGTCCCTTCCAGCAATGAGAAATACTACAAATCTGAAATTTTTGGAAAAGTATTGCAATTTGTACAATCGCATCCCAAAAAATGCCAGATGAAAGAGTATAAGGATAAGCTAATACTCAAAATTGAAGGAATAGAAACCATTCTGCAGGCAAAAGATATCATGAATCAGATGGCAGGAATGAAGAAGGAATTAGTTCGTTGAGGTTTTATTGAATTAGTTGAAATACCTTCCCAAGGTAATATTTAAGGGAATATTCATTTTATATTATATAAGAAAAATGAGTCCTTCGTTGTTTAATTTGAATAAAATGAATAAACCGAAGGTACTTCCCTCCTACTATATTAATGAAGATGATGAAATGTCTTTGCTCATTAAAGCAAGCAAAGATCAGTTTGAAAAGTTGGCTTTTGAGTTGGAAGCAGTTGTTCCTTTTGCTATGCTGGTGGATACCAACGAGAAAACGTACGAGTTTTGGCTTACTACAAAAGAGCAGAACGAAGATTCAGGAACTTATATAGAAAAGTTAAAAAAGAAAGCTAATTTATTACTCTCACGATCTACAATTACTGCTTGTGCTATAGCCTATGATGCTTTTGTGTTGGATGAGGAGGGAGTTGATAAGGAAGCACTAGTGATTTATACTATTGATAAGTTTGGAGAGAATTTACAACACCATTATCCATACGTATTGGGAGATGGGGATATTGTTTATGGTGAAAGATGGACTTATGCGGATTTAAGTACAATGGAGGAAGTAAAGTAGTTAATATACTCTTAAGTGCCCAAAGCTTCTTAAGGGATGCTCAATAATAGATTTACCTTGGATGATAAGGTTCTTCTCTCTTAATAAATACCCGTACTCGCTTTATTCTTTTATTGTCTACAGAAACTGCTGTAAATACGTACTTCTTGAAATTGATCTTTTCTCCTGCACGGGGTAGCTTACTATTTATTTCTAGTAGCAAACCACCAATAGACTCACTTTCACCTTTTACTTCATCAAAATAGGACGGATCTTCGTTGATAATTTTCCCAAAGTCATTTAATGAAGTCTTGCCCTCAAATACAAATGTGTTTTCATCTAATTTGTTGTAGGCTACGTCAAAATCTTCATCAAATTCATCGCTGATTTCTCCCACAATTTCTTCTATTACATCTTCCAATGTAATTAAGCCTGAAGTTCCTCCATATTCATCTACAACAATTGCCATATGTACCCGCTTTTCCTGAAAGTCCTTTAAAAGACTATCTACTTTTTTAGATTCCGGTACAAAAAAACCTGGTCTCAGCAGTTTTTGCCATTCAAAATGTTCATCCTGATCGATATAAGGCAGCAGGTCCTTCACATACAGTATCCCTTCAATTTTATCAATGGTATCTCTGTAGACAGGTATTCTACTAAAACCGTTTTTGTTGATTTGATCCATTAACACATGGTAATCCTCTTCAATATCGAAAGCAGTAATGTCAATTCTTGATTTCATCACCTGCCTTACAGAAAGTGTCCCAAAATTTACAATTCCTTTTAAAATACCTCTTTCCTCATCCGTAGTCTCATGATTAGAGGTAATTTCAAGTGCCTGATGCAATTCATCAACAGAAATATTAAATCCTTTTTGCTTAACACGTTTCTCAATAACATTACTGAGGGACATAAGCGCCCAGGAAATGGGGGTAAAGAATTTGCCGGCACCAATTAAAAAGGATGACATGCGCGAGGCAAAGCTTAAGTTATTCTGATTGGCATACACTTTAGGAACTATTTCGCCATAGAATACAATTAAAAAGGTTACCACAGCAGTAAGAACAACTACTAACAAACCTTCAGTATCCTTAGTACCCACAATTTCCCAGGTAATAAAAGTGGAAAGAGTAACTATGGCTACATTGATAAAATTATTGAGGATTAATATTGTAGCTAAAAGCTCCTTCGGATTCTTTAAAAGTGAAATGATATTTTGTTCCTTAGTTTGATTGCTGTTTTTACATTTCGCTAAATCCTCATGCGAGAGCGAGAAAAAAGCAACCTCAGATCCCGAAATCAAGGCCGACATCATTAAAAGTAGCACTAACAAAGTGCCATTCACGATATAGAACCAGTTTGGGGTCCAATCCAGCACGCTTGCGATTAAAAAGAAACTAGGGAGAGGGTCGTCCAATTTATATTATATCATTAAGTTTTTAAAACGGAAGGTCATCCATTTCACTATCCGTATCCGGGGTTTGTGCTGTACCAGATGAAGTTTCCTGCATCTTACCTGAACCTGCCTGAGAATTATTATTTGAGGAATAATCCTGGCCACTGTCTTCATTATTTCTTTTGTTACCAAGCATGGTCATCTGATCGCCTACCACTTCGGTAGTATACCGGGTAACACCATCTTTTTCCCATGATCTGGTTCTTAATTTGCCTTCAATAAATACGCTATCACCCTTTTTAAGGTATTTTTCAGCTACATCAGCAAGTCCTCTCCAAAGCACTATATTGTGCCATTCAGTCTGATCAACTCTTTGACCGGTATTTCTGTCTTTGTAAGATTCAGTTGTAGCTATTGAAAAGTTAGCCACAGTAGCTCCATTGTCCAAATGGCGTACTTCCGGATCTTTACCTAAATTACCGATTAAAATCACCTTGTTAACTCCTGTTGACATAATATGCTAAGAATTTGGGTTGTAAAAAAATTTAAAAAAGTAGGACAATCTCTCAAAAGAAATTGAGTCGACTGCAAATGTAGATACTTATTACCTCATTATAAAATTACTCAATTAATTCTTCCTTTCAAATATTTATTTACCAATATAGGTTTGGGAAGTTCTTCTACATCCGAAAAACTATAGAAGTTGAGTTGTTCTTCTTCTGGGTAGGGGTGTTCTCTCACTTCAATATCAATAAAAATTGCTTCAATTCTTTGATGAGTTAAAATATGTTTAATAGGTGCTGAGATTGAGACTATTTTGCTTTCCTGGTCAATTTCCTGAATGATATTTTGAATACTTTCCTCATCCATTTGCTCTTTCCTCTCTAGTAAATCAAAATCGAAAAGTCCCTGCCAAATGTCGTTGGGACCTCTTTTTTTCATCGCTAATTGTTGGTTTTTTTGCCAAACCAGGTAATAGAAAAGCCGCTTAGTTATTTTTATCTTTTTATCTTTTACAGGTAACTTTTTTTGTAATCCTTTCTCTCTGGCAATACACCCGGTTGCTAAAGGGCAAACCAGGCAGGCCGGATTAGAAGGAGTGCAAATTGTAGCGCCCAGTTCCATTATTGCCTGATTAAACAAATCAGGTCTATCATCTGAAATTAAGCTTTTGGCTGTTTCAAAAAACACATTAAAATTCTTAGCATCTGCAATATTCAAATCAATATTAAAAAGTCTCGCCAAAACCCTGTATACATTTCCATCCACAACAGGAACCGGCTTCTTAAATGCAAATGAAGCAATTGCAGCGGCAGTATATTTGCCAATTCCTTTCAGTTTAAGTAATTCAGAGTATTCACCAGGAAAAACTCCATTATGCTGTTCAACGATCTCCTGAGCACAAGTATGTAAATTTCTAGCGCGTGAATAATAGCCTAGTCCCTGCCAGAGCCTTAACACTTCATCTTGCGGAGCTTGAGCCAGATCAAAAACAGAAGAGTACTTGTCTACAAATTTTTCGTAATAAGGCAAACCTTGTGCAACCCTGGTTTGTTGCAGTATAATTTCGGAAAGCCAAATTTTATAAGGATCGTTGGTTTCTCTCCATGGCAATTTTCTGTAGTGCTTATGATACCACGAGATAAGTAGTGAAGATATATTTTCCTGCATTTTTTAAGAATTAGTCTATTAAATATAAAACAGGTGCAAGATGTTTAAAGTTAGAGCTCAAATACTATTACAACTACGAACAATACAATTGTTTGATAATTAATTGGTTATAATATCATATTCCAATTGAAACTGTAATTTATTTCAGTGGATTTACTTTTAAATTCAAAAATGTAGAATTACATTTGCCCTCCCAAAATAATAGGGACTTAATTTTTTTTTAAATACCATAAATATAGAATAGCGTGACTAAAGCAGATGTGATAACAGAAATTTCTGAAAAAACAGGAATCGACAAAGCAGACGTAACAGCAACTGTTGAGGCATTTTTTACAGTAGTAAAAGACTCAATGGCGGACGGGGAGAATATTTACGTGAGAGGCTTTGGAAGCTTTGTAAATAAAAAGAGGGCAAAGAAAATTGCCAGAAACATTTCAAAAAATACTGCTATTGTAATAGATGAGCACTTCGTTCCTAGCTTTAAGCCATCAAAAGTATTTGTAGAAAAGATAAAAACTTCTGATAAAATAAAAGAAGCTGTTTAAAGTATAGGCTTTTATGCTCAAATCAAGATTAATAGTTTTAGTTGTTGCCATTATTGTAGTGATAGGATTATTCCTATTGCCTAAAATAGTGGTTGATAATGATAATGAGCAATTAGAAGAGGCCACTACTACCGAAGTAAAAAAAGACTCAGAAAATACCGTAGAGTTGGACTCACAGCATCAATCAGGAATTTCTGAAGAAATGCAGCTACAGATAGATCAATTAAGAAATAATTATTTATCAGCAAAAAACAAAGAAAAAAGTGCTATATTTGCAGATTCTTTGGCTCTTTTGTTCAAAGAAGCGAGTAAACTAGATAGTGCAGCAAAATATACTGAGTTAGCTACCAATAATTTAGAGGCAGTTGGTGATGCATATTATGATGCTTTTTCTTTTGCCGTTGATGCCAAAAAAGCGAATGAGTTAGGGGCGAAAGTGAGGTTTTATTATCAGAAGATTCTGGCAGACGATGCCAGTCGACTAGATATTAAAACCAAAATAGCAATGACATACGTTTCAACAGATAACCCTATGTCGGGCATCATGATGTTACGGGAGGTATTGGAAAGCGATCCTACAAACGAGGAAGCTTTGTTTAATTTAGGTGTTTTGTCTATACAATCGGGACAGTATAAAAATGCGATTGAGCGATTTGATCAATTATTAGAAAATCATCCTGACAATGAGCAGGCAATGTTTTATTTAGCATTAAGTTATTTCAATGATGGACAGAGGCCAAAAGCCAAAGAGCTATTTGAGAAAATTAAGAATACAAGTAAAGATGAACAGGTGCTAGCAGCTGTTGATAGTTACTTAAATGAATTAAAATAATTTAGTTTAACAAAAATTTTTAAGATTATGCCTTGCGGTAAAAAAAGAAAAAGACACAAGATTTCAACTCACAAAAGAAAGAAGAGACTTAGAAAAAACAGACATAAGAAGAAGTAATAAACTTCTTCTTTGATGTATTTTAGATGGAGTTTCGAAATCAATTATTTAAGAAAGTATATTATTTGTTGAATAACATCAAATGATCATTTCTTGCCTTAAATGCTTTAAAATTCTGTCTAATAATGCAGTTTTACTAATTTTCACTTTAAATTTTGAGCTTTGAGCAATGAATTAATCATTAATTCAACTCAAAATGGAAGCCGTATTGCCCTTCTGAATGATAAAAATCTTGTTGAGATTCATTACGATAACAAGGAGGAACAATTTAGTGTAGGTGATATTTATTTAGGTACAGTGCGTAAAGTGATGCAGGGTTTAAATGCTGCATTTGTTGACGTAGGTTATGAAAAGGATGCGTTTCTGCATTACCATGATTTAGGGCCTAAAATAAATTCATTACTTAAATATACTAAGTCCGCCACTACTCGTAGTAACACCTCTTACAAGTTAAGTAAATTCAAACTAGAGCCGGAGATCGATAAATTCGGAAAAATATCTCAGGTTTTAGCAAGAAATAAGCAGATTTTGGTTCAGGTTATTAAAGAACCTATTTCTACTAAGGGCCCCAGGCTATCATGTGAGTTGTCA
The DNA here is from genome assembly GCA_963803685.1 of uncultured Cytophagales bacterium. Classification (GTDB taxonomy): domain Bacteria; phylum Bacteroidota; class Bacteroidia; order Cytophagales; family Cyclobacteriaceae; genus Marivirga. The sequence goes on along the minus strand of CAWDNW010000001.1, from coordinate 1,225,858 downwards.
CTTCCCGGCAGATATTTGGTTTTAGTGCCATTTGCCAACGGAATTAGCATTTCTAAAAAGATATCGAGTAGTGATGAGCGTAAGCGACTTACAAGACTTATATCTTCTATTAAGCCAGAAAACTTTGGAGTAATTATCCGAACAGTGGCAGAAGGAAAAGAAGTAGCCGAATTGGATACTGACCTTCGCAATCTGCTGGAAACATGGGAAAATGGAATGAAAAAACTTCCTAACGCCCAGGCCAAAGATAAAATAATAGGCGAAGTAGGTAGAGCCTCTTCCATCTTAAGAGATATGTTGAATGAAACATTTGACAATATTCATGTAGATGATGAAGAGATTTATGACGAAATCAAGTCATTTATCCATAAAATGGATCCGAGTAAAGAAAAAATCTTAAAGCTTTACAACGGGAAGAATAAAATATTTGAACATTTTGGCATTGAAAAGCAGCTTAAGTCCTTATTCGGACAGTCTGTAAATGTAAAAGGTGGTGGTTATCTTATTATTGAACACACTGAGGCACTTCATGTAATTGATGTGAATAGTGGTAATAAATCCAGCACTGAAGAGAATCAGGAAAATACTGCGCTCAATACTAACATTGAAGCAGCAAAAGAAATTGCCCGTCAGCTTCGTTTGAGAGATATGGGTGGGATCATCGTAGTCGATTTTATCGACATGAAGAACCCTGAAAATAAAAAGCTTATCTTCAAAAACATGAAGGAATTCATGAACGGTGATAGGTCCAAGCATACAGTATTGCCTTTATCTAAGTTTGGGTTAATGCAAATTACCCGCCAAAGGGTTAGACCTGAGTTGAATATTGTAACACAGGAGAAGTGCCCTACATGCAATGGAACTGGGAAAATAATGGCCTCCATTTTGGTTTCTGATAAATTGGAAGAAGATTTGGATCATTTAATGCTGAAGCAAAATGAAAAAGCGATTGCAATAGCCTTACATCCATTCTTATATTCTTTTTACACAAAAGGACTTATTTCTACCAGAGTGAAGTGGTTTTTTAAGTATGGTAAGTGGATAAAGTTAATTGAAGACAGTTCATTGGCTATTACGGAATATCACTTTATGAATTCCTTAGAAGAAATAATAGAATTAAATTAATAGGAATTAAAAAAATACATTTTAGAAGAGCCTCCCTGGAAACAGAGAGGCTTTTCTTTTATATGGCCCCTTATATCTAGTGAATCGGGCGGTTCATCTAACTTAATTTAGAGAAGGGAAAAAAATATTATCTTTGTAAATTATTGTACTTTTTACATATGATGCTTAATCATAATAATCTTATAATATTTTTATTTGTTTTTTGCTTTTTATCAAGTCCCCAAGTCAATTCTCAAACTATTACTAGCTTACAAGATTCTATTGCCTTTAAGAATTTTGATGGTTCATTATACAGAGGTAGTTCTTTTAACTATATGGCTGTAGAAAATGAAGACGGTATCCTGTTTATTGGAAATGAAAATGGATTATTAGAGTTTGATGGAGCCTCCTGGCAGCTTCACTACAGCGATAATTTTTCTCCAGTAACTAATATTAAAATTGTTGGAGACAAAATTTATACAGTTGGTACAGATGAAATAGGCTATTTTCAGAGAGATTTTAACGGGGTTATGAAATATACCTCAATAAGGGAGAAAAGTGACATAACCGATGTGATGCGTTTGTTCCATTTTATTAATGTATTAGATGGTAAGATTTATTTCAATTCGTATAAGCACTTTGTGTTTTGGGATGGTGAGTTACTGAAGCAGATCAATGTGGTTGATGCACATTCCTTTAAGGTAGGTAATCAAATTGTGATTTCGACCTACGGAAAAGGTCTAGCAGTTCTTCAGGATGATACATTACATTATGTCAATACTGATTTTAAATTTCATAATGATGCCGCTTTTAATATTCTGAAAAACAGTGAGGATGACTGGATTATCTTTACATCTGAGTCTGGATTTTATAAGTTAGATACGGTTGATTTCTCCACAACCCAGTGGGAATCTGAAGCTAATGAATATTTTACAAAAGGAGATAAATTCTTATATGATATTAAAGTTTTAAGGGACTCTTTATTTATTGCCTCCACATATTCAAACGGGATTACTATCTTTAATGAGGATGGCAAGATATTGCAACATGTGGATGAGAAGAATGGCTTAAGTACTAAATATAATAATATTCCTTTGGTGGATAGAAGGGGAAATGTCTGGTTAGCTAATGATATGGGGCTGGATTATATAAAATGGATAAATCCTGATGAAAAATTTTCTTTTAAGCCTCAAACTGTAATAAGCAGAATTAAATCCAATGATAGTACAGTGTACATAAAAAAAACAGATCAGAAAATCGAATTTACAGGTGAGCCCATAAAAAGTATTAGTTTCCTATTTGCCACACCAAGTTTTATTACTGAAGATCTTGAGTACTCCTATTTTCTGGAAGGGTTTGATGATGATTGGGCGGACTGGAACACAGATGTTCGAAAGGAGTATACGAATTTACCAGGGGGTACTTTTACTTTTCGAGTAAAGGCTCGGCATATCCATTTGAATCATCTTAATATAGAACCATTTCAGATTACAGTTAGCTTGCCAACCCCGTGGTATTTAAATGTGTGGAATTATTTCTTAATTGCTATTGCGTTAAGCGGCTTAGTTTTTTTAGTAATTAAATATAGAACTCGAAAGCTAACTAGAATCAACAAGAAACTTGAGAGTATGGTGGAGCAAAGAACCCACGAGTTTGTTGTTCAACAAGAACAATTGAAGTTTGCTAATGAAGAGTTAAAGACTTTAAATGAAGAACTGGACAACTTTGTTTATAGGTCATCTCACGACTTAGTGGCACCTCTCAAATCTCTAAGGGGACTAATTCAGGTTGCTCAAATTGATACCAAAGAGGAGAGTAGAACCAACTACTTTAGGCTAATGAATACCAGTATCAATAAACTAGAAGATTTCATTAAAAGCATTATGGACTTCTCTACTAATTCTAAGAAGCCTATCGAATTAAAAGAAATTAATTTGGATATGATAATTGATGGGATTGTAGATGATATTAAGTATTACGAAAAAGCTGATAAAATTAGGCTTATTCGTCTTTACGATTCTGATTTTACTATTACTACAGACGCAAAAAGGCTGCACATTGTATTAAGTAATTTAGTGACCAATGCGGTAAAATACCACAATTACCATCAAGAGGACGAGCTATATATTAAAGTGTCTGCTCAAAAAATGGAGAATTATTATCAGATCTATATAGAAGACAACGGGCAGGGAATTCCTGAAGAGCACCATGAGAAAATATTTAATATGTTTTTTAGAGCACACCAGGGTGTAGAAGGAAGCGGGTTAGGTTTATATATAGTTGTAGATACTTTGAATATGCTCGCAGGTAAAATCAGTTTTACCTCTAAAGTAAGACAAGGAACCAAATTTAAAATCACCTTACCTATTCCTCAAGCATTTAACTAATTTTCAGGATTAAAATCATCCATCTCAGCTTCCAGAATATTTTTAAGGTTATGAATAATTAAGTCTAATTCATTTGCACTGGTTTTTAAATATTCTAAAATTTGGTAGTCTAATTGACCATTTTTGGAAAGCTCCAACACATTTATTAAACCTAAAACGCTGGCTACAGGGGCTCTCAATTTATGAGAATTAAAATAGGTGTATTGCGCTATTTGTTTATTTCTCAAATTGAGCTGATTACCTCTTTCAATAATCTTATTTTCAAGAGTTTGATTTAATGAATACAGCTCCTTATTTAAATTAGCTAATTCTAAAGATTTCTTAGAGATTTCATGCTGCTGCTTTTCTATATTATCTTTTTGCAGCCGTAATTGCTTATGAGCTGTAATTAAATTGTTCCTTTGTTTCCACAGTAGTAATATGAAAATGGATGCAAAAACAATTACCAAGATTAAAAAAACCAAGAATCTGTTTTGAGTTTTCACCTCGTTGGTAAGTATATTTTGCTCAAGTGCCAATTTATAATAATCTTTTTCCTTCTGTGATAGCTCGTACTGAATGGAAAGTTTATTAATTTCCGACCTGGTTTCTTCATTAAAGATAGAGTCTTTTATAGAGATGTATTTATCATAAAAGTAGATGATGGAATCTTTTCCTTTGAAAATTTTTGAAAGGTCAATTTGGTATTTATAAATGCGCATGAGCAGATCCAGTGCATTAATTTTAATGGCTTCATTTTCGGCCTTATGCAAAATATGATCCGCAAATATCAAATTTTCCTGCATGATAGATAATTTGGCCATTTCTGTATTAGTTTCTACTATACTTCGAAGAAATGAGGTTTCTTCCCAAATTTCCAAACTCTTGTGGAAATGATATGAAGCTGAATCGAAGAAATTCTGATCTCTCATTATAACACCTTTGTATAAGTGTGCAAAGCCTAAAGCATTTTTATTTCTAATTTCATCGTTATTAAGTATGTTATTCAGATAATACAAGGCACTATCATACCTGGACTGCAACATATATAGCTGGCCAAGGTTTACAAGTATTAATTCAGGCTGCATCTTCTCTATTTGCTGAGCAGCTGACAATGCTTGTTTTAAGAAAGAAGCTGATTTTTTATAATTATTTCTCTTTTTGTAGGTTTCACCTATGTTATTGAGTTGTTTTACTATTGCAATCGTATCACCTTTGTCCTCAAACAGGTTGAGTGCTAGAAAATAATCTTTCAAAGCAGCGTCATAAATGCCTTGTGCCCAATAATAATTAGCTTTGTACGAGTGAATGTATGCTTTACCCACCGTGCTATTACTATTTAATTGAATATTTTCTAAAGCTCGTGTGTAAAAAAGCGCCTCAGTAGGACTGCTTAAGTTAAGTTTGCTGGTTAGTTCTAAGAAATATAGAACTTCATGCTCATATTTAAATTCAGAAGTATCAATTTGCGAGTTGAGCACCATTTTAATGGAGTCATTATTTTCAATTGGCTCTTCAGCAAATAGCGAAAAAGAAGCATAAATTGATAAAATAAAAGTTTGAATAAATAATGAGCGCATCTCTAGTAAATGTCTTATAATTTACGCAAATATTTTATCAATTATTAAAACATCATGAATTTTTTAGCACGATTGATTTTAGCCCTTCTACCCATTCTTCGTTATCATTTAGGCTTTCTACCAGATCCCAGGTTTCTCCTCCTGCTTCCATAAAATCCTCCTTAAATTCTTCTCCCACTTCAACGGTAGTTTCTAAACAATCTGATATAAATGCAGGGGAAAATGCCAAAACTGATTTGGTACCGCTTTTGGCTAACTCAACCAGAACTTTATCTGTATACGGTTTAATCCATGGGTCATTACCCAACCGACTTTGAAATGTTACTGTATACTGCTCTTCTGATAATTCAAGCTCCTTTGCAATCAATCGGGCAGTTAAAAAGCATTGTGCACGATAGCAAAACCTGTTTTTGTTATGGTAGGTTTTGCAACAATCACCTAATCTACAATAATTGTCTACTGAACCCTTTTTAATTTGTCGCTCCGGCAGGCCATGAAAGCTAAATAGCACGTGATCATATGATTTTTTATCTAGATATTTTTTTCCAATTTTTGCAAAAGTCTTGTAAAAACCGGGCTCCTCCACAAAATTACTTACAAAATTAATATTTGGAATTATTTGCCATTTCTGAACAATCTCCATCACTTTATCCTGAACTGATCCAGTGGAGGCAGAGGCATATTGAGGAAATAGTGGTATTACTATTATTTTTTCTACATGCTGTGATTTTAAGATATCCAAAGCACTTTGGATGCTGGGTGACTGGTACCTCATGCCTAATGCAACCACATATTTATCATCTAACTTTTCGGATAACAGGTCACGTACATCTTCACCGTAAAACTTTAACGGAGAGCCACGTTCCACCCACAATTTTTTGTACTCTTTCCCTGATTTGGGAGCCCGAAATGGTGCAATTATCAAATTTACCAATAACCAACGTTGAACAAAGGGAATGTCAATTACCCTTTTATCCATTAGAAATTCCCTCAAGTACTTTCTAACGTCACTTGTGTTGGTTGAGTCAGGCGTTCCTAAGTTTACTAACAGAACTCCTGTTTTGCCTTGTACTGGTTTTTGCATAATGCCTGTATTAACTTTGTTTTAGAAACTTTGTTCTACAAAAAATTGCAATGATTGATTAGCTTTTATCATTCAAAATTAAGGTGGCTGACAGACATAGCCTAATTTTACAGCCCAAATTTCTTTTTCTGTTGCGCTAAGGATTCTTTGAGCTGTTGCTCTGTTTTTTGTAGCTTTTGTTTTAACTCCTGATCTAATTGATGTTGCAAAGCTTTTAAGTCCTCAATGCTGTCAGAATGCTCCGAAGAAGAACTATTGCTGTCACCGATTTTGCTCTGTAAGTTCTGGATATCGGATAAAAGAGATTCTTTTTCAAGTTTGAAGGCCTCAGTTTCTTTAATAATGGCGGTTACATCGGTAGCAAACTTGACAATCTTGGAAATATCTCCTCTTTGGTCTACAATACCAACATAGGCACCTTTTATATAAATTTCCTTATTCTGTTTGGTAAACCTTTTAAAGACTCCTTCTTTTCTTTTTCCTTTAGCTAAATCTTTCCAGAAAAGCAGATAATCTTCCGAATCTCTAAAATCCTGAGGAACAAAAATCCTATGATGCTTTCCTTTTATTTCTTCAAGGGTTGAGTATTCAAACAAATTAAGGAAAATTTCATCGGCATAAATGATTTCACCTTTGGGAGTAAATTCAATATATGACATACCACTTTTTTCCAAAGCCTCAACGCGTTCCATATTCTCTTTTTGACTACGTTCCATCTCCTCCTGAGTGGCTTGCAATTCCTCCATGTTTTGCCTCATCTCCTCCTCTTGCGAACGCATTTGCTCTGTACTTTGCTGAGATTCATCCAGCAGCTTGCGGGTTTGCTCATTTACTTTTACGGCCTGAATTGATGAAGCTATATTTTCACAGATTTTTACGACAAATTCCCTTTCATAATCTTTTAGCTGGTTGAAGCTACCTACTTCAATTACCCCCAAAATTTCATTATTTAATTTTAAAGGGACTATAAAAATACAATTTGGAGTAGCTTTCCCTAATCCAGAGGTTATTGTGGCGTAATTAGCTGGTATTTCTTTGAGGTAAATGCTTTCTTTTTCAAGATAAACCTGTCCTATCATGCCTTGGCCAGGCTCTACAATTTTCTCGATATATTTTTTCCGGTCGTATGCATAGGTTGATTTTAGTCTTAAAATTTTGGTGTCATATTCGTTTTCATCAATAATAAATATGCTTCCTTGATTAGCATTTAAATATTTAACCATGTAGGTGATTACATGATCACTTAAAATACTTAAGTTATCAGAATGCTTTCTAAGGATATCACCAAATTCAGCAAAGCCTTTGTTGCTCCAGTTTCTTATCACAGCTTCCTCTGATACAGTTTTTAAACTATCTCGCATTTCTGCTAAGGAGCTACCAATATCACCCTCATTATTAAAAACGGAAATATCATTATCAAAATTTCCCTTACCCACTTCTAAGGCAAAATTTTGAACATTCTTCAAATTATTAGATAAATGATTAATTTCAGTCAAGATTTTGTTGAGTTCATCATTTGTTTGGCGGTGACCTTCCGGTATATTGCCTTCGCCCAATACTTTTACTGTCTGGTTAACCTTTTCAATACTTCTTAACACAGTTTTTAAAACAAATCTGAAAAGTAAAAAACAAACTATTACAGCCAATATTACAAGCAGGGATTCCATTATTACAAATCGGTCTCTGGTGGTAAAGATTTCTTCACCTAGCTGTACAGCTTCCTTTTCTATAGACTTAAATAATTCCTCAGAAAGTTGGTTGTATTCCTGACTAATACTGGCCAGGTCATTAATAAACAAATCACTATTTCCGTTGTTATCCGCAGGTTGGTTTAACTGCTCATTTATCCAGCTTTGCAGTTCTGAGTATTCAAAAAGGGTGTCATTTTGAATCCCCTCAAATGCGAATAAGTCTACTGTAGGTTTATTTACTGTAAAACTTGCTTGACTGACAACCTGATCTTGTGCGTTTCGGATCCTTTCTGATAGTCTGTTAATTTTTTCTAACAAAATTAAATTAGTGGCATTTTTCCATCGCTTTTTTAAAACATTAAGTGAGTCCTTTGCAGGGGAAATTTTATTTTTCCAGATTGACTCATATATATTTTTATAATCCGTTTCTCCGCTTAATAAATAGGATTGCACCATTACGTTGCTATTATTAACACCGCTTTTCATGGTTTCAATATACATACGTGAGGGTTGCTTATTTTCTAGCAAATTATTACCTAACTGCATAATATTTCCAATTTGGAACAGCGTAAGAAACACCACTACTATTATAAGTAATGCCATAGAGCTAAAACTTATTAAAAGCCTCGCTTTAATTGACTGAAAGTTTATTTTTTTCATGTGACTGTGCTGCCAAATTATAAAGTCTCAATTTATACCCGTATTTTTTATTAAAAAAGTCTCAAACATAAAATTCTAGGAATCAGTTATGACTATGTTGCTTTTCTAAAGTAAGTAAATCAATTGAAAAGCAGAAAAATAACAGATTTAAAGCTTATTATTTTATGGTATTTAACAGATCTATTGTTTGGTTTAGGAATAATTTAAGACTTAAGGATAATGAAGTACTTCATGAGGCTTTAGAAAAATCTCATGAATGCATACTGCTTTATATTTTTAATGAAGACCTTTGGATTACATCACCACTTGGTTTGACTCGTTCATCCTCTAACAAACTGAATTTTATATGGGAATCTGTTCAAGATTTTAAAAAAAGCATCAAGCAGGGCAGAGGTAGCTTACATATCAGAAAAGGCAAACCTGAGGTAATAATTACGGAATTTGCAGAAAAGTACAATTGCGATGCGGTATTTTGTTCAAAAGAAGCTGGAACCTATGAACGTTCAGTTGAGGAGGCATTGAATAAAACATTGTCTAAAAGAGCAGTTACCTTTAGGTTATACGCGCAAAACACCCTATTACACGAGGATGATATACCCTGGCCAATAAGTAAGTTACCAGATGTTTTTACACAATTCAGAAAAGAAAACGAACAGCAAACAGAAGTTCGGGATTTATTCGCTGCGCCTGAAAGTTTTGAAAACACCATAGAATTGAGTGAATTAGAGCTCAGTAAAGAAGAAATGCAGATTCCGGCAAAAGTAACTTCAGAAAAGTCCTTTGTTCATTTTGAAGGAGGGGAAAAACCAGCCTGGGAAAGGCTAAATCATTACTTTTGGGAAACAGATCAATTGCAGGAGTATAAAAATACACGAAATGGTTTACTAGGTGCAGATTACTCAGCTAAACTGTCTCCATGGTTAGCCTTAGGATGTATATCTCCAAAATCAATCTACTACGAAGTGAAGAAATATGAGAAGGAGAGAGTTAAAAACCAGTCAACCTACTGGATGATTTTCGAACTTTTATGGAGAGACTATTTTCATTTTGTTCTTAAAAAATTTCAAGCAAAATTGTTTCAATCAGAAGGAATAAAAGTAGAAAAAGTGACATGGTATGATGATAAAAAAGTTTTTGATCGATGGGCGAATGGAGAAACAGGAGTGCCTTTTATTGATGCTAATATGCGGGAATTGAATCAAACTGGCTTTATGAGCAACCGCGGCAGACAAAACGTGGCAAGTTTTTTAGTGAAAGATTTGGGGATAGATTGGCGTCTGGGTGCATGGTATTTTGAGTACGCTCTACTTGATTATGATGTAGCTAGCAATTGGGGAAATTGGGCCTATGTTGCCGGCGTGGGGAACGACCCACGAGAAAACAGATATTTCAATATTTTAAGCCAGGCTAAGAAATACGATCCGAAAGGAGATTATGTGAGATATTGGATGCCTGAACTGGCTAAAATTGAAGGATTTAATGTACATACCGTTGGCTTGTTAAAAAGGAAAGATTTTCAGAATTTACTGGAACCTACTAAAGTTGACTACTTTGATCCAATGGTTGACATGAGTAAGTGGTAATGAATTAGAGATGCCTGGAATGCTTCTTCAGTAAAATAAGATAATATATGTTTTATTTCATCAGCTGCGTATATGAAATTCCTTTTCCCTTATATAATGAATTTCAATAGATTTTATATTATTCTTACTATTTTTGTGCTATTCTAATCTGAAAAACTGAAATATGAGACAGAAAATAGTAGCAGGTAACTGGAAAATGAATAAAACCTTGATAGAAGCGCAATCGCTTACTTCTGAAATTGCCAATATGGTTGATGATGAGGCGCCAGCAGATGTAAAAGTTATCATTTCACCTCCTTATCCATTTATTTATGCCATTCAGAATTTGATTCCAGAAATTGGCCATATCTCGCTGGGAGCTCAAAATTGTCATCAGGAAGAGTCAGGTGCTTATACTGGAGAAGTTTCAGCAGCTATATTAAAGTCTTTGGGAGTTCAGTATGTAATACTAGGGCATAGTGAAAGAAGAGAGCAATTTGAAGAAACTGACGAACTTCTGGCAAACAAGATAGACACAGCTTTAAAAAATGATTTGAAAGTAATTTTTTGTTGTGGTGAACCGCTTCAAGTGCGGGAGTCGGAGAACCAAAATGAGTATGTTACCAAGCAAATAACTAATAGCCTGTTTCATTTATCGGAAGAAGCATATAAAAATATTATTATAGCCTACGAGCCAATTTGGGCAATTGGAACAGGTAAAACAGCGAGTTCTGAGCAGGCACAGGAAATGCATAAAACCATAAGAGAGCACATTGCCAGTAAATTTGGTGAAAATGCAGCAGAGGAAACTTCAATTTTATATGGAGGAAGCTGCAAACCTGATAATGCTAAGGAATTATTTTCGCAGGCAGATGTGGACGGAGGCTTAATTGGTGGTGCTTCGTTAAAATCCCGTGATTTTGTTGATATAATTAAATCATTTGCATGAGTTATCTAATGCTGGACATACAGTGTCCTGTTGATTATGCAGAAATAATGATGGCCGAACTCTCAGAGATCGGCTTTTCTACTTTTCAGGAAAAGGAAGATGAAACAGGTATTATAGCTTGTGCAGAGGAAGGTCAGGAGATTTCCAATGAATTGTACGATCGTATTTTTAATAAATATAAAGCTGCCGGATCTTTCAGCTACCAACTTAAAGAAGTAGAAAAAGAAAACTGGAATGAAGATTGGGAAAAAAATTACGAACCAATTGAAGTGGCCGGTAAAATTTTAGTGAAGGCAAGTTTTCATCCTTCGAAAGCCCATTTTCCTTTTGAGATAATAGTAACTCCGAAAATGTCCTTTGGTACTGGTCATCATGAAACTACTTATCAGATTTTAGCCTTTTTGCTTGAGATGGATTTGAAGGGAGTGAAAGTGCTTGATGCAGGTTGTGGTACGGGTATCTTAGGAATTATGGCTGCTAAAAAAGGAGCCTCCCAGGTGGCAGGGTATGACATTGATGAATGGGCGGTAGAAAACTCAATTGAAAATTTTGAACTTAACAACACGTTATCAGCAGAAATAAAGATTTGGAAGGGTGATGTACACTCTATAAATATTAGTGATACCTACGATATAATATTAGCAAATATTAATCGTAATATATTGCTGGAAGATATTTCCGAATTAAGTAAGCATATGAACAAAAATGCTATTTTACTATTAAGTGGCTTTTACGAAGAAGATATTGATGCATTATTGAATGAATCTGGAAAATATGCGTTGTTAGAAAAGAAAAGAAGCGTACGCAACCACTGGGCTGCTTTGTGCTTGCAAAAAAATGAATGAAGAAACACTTTCTATACATATTTTTAATTTTTGTTAGTTTACCTGCTTTTACGCAAAGGAATCAGGATTCATTAGCTACAACACCAGTTGACTTTCTCACTCAGGTTAAGTCTGATTTATCAGAATTGAAAACTGAAAAGGGAGAAGCAGTTTCATTGTTTTTCCAGAAATTCTGGCAGGATCCAAATACCTATTCCACAACATCAAAAAATAAAATAGAAGCTTTATATGATTCTCTTCTTACCAGAAAGTTAAATGTTAGGGATTATCGGTTACCTTTTATTAGTGCCATTAGTGCAGCAGTGGCTAATCTTGAAAATCCATCAGCCACAATTGAAACCTTTTTAATTATTGTGGAAAGAGGATTGTCCGAACTGGAAATACAGCAATTTGGTAAATTGATAAAAAATGCTGAAAGCATATTAGGGAACAAAGCTTTATACTACAGCAAATTTTATCAATTAGGTTTTGATAAAGGTAATGTAATTTTCGATTGGGTAGTAAACGAAACCATGAACATACCTGAGGCTGTAGAGGAAGAAGCTGAAGAAGAATGGAGTGACAATTCTTCTGATGCTTCTGATGATTGGGGGGATGATGATGCATGGGGAGACTCCTCGTGGGAGGATGAAGCAAGTGAAGAATCATCAGATGTTGCATCAGAAGAATCACAACAACCTGCCTATGTGCCTTATTCAGCGCCTATGCCTGATCTTGTAGGACCAATTGTGGTTTTTACTAATTCTGAAATTAAATTCCAATCAACATTAGATACTACCCGAATAAAAAATACAAGTGGGAAACTAGAATTATTAGGTAATACTTTTGTAGGTGAAGGTGGAAAACTCACATGGCAAAACCTGGGTGTTCCTGAAAATGAATTATATGCAGAATTACCGGAATACTCTATAAAAATAAACAAACCAGGGCTGTTAGTAGAGTCTGCAACTTTGCATTATCCCGATAAAATAAGGCAGCCAGTAAAGGGATTGTTAGAATTTAAACCCGAAAATATTAGAAATAAAGAAAAAGCAAGGTATCCGCTTTTTCAATCTTATGAATCAGGCTTTGATTTAAATTTGTTTAAAAAAGAGGGGCTCAGCATTAGAGGCGGTTTTACATTGAGAGGTAAAACAATCACCACAGCTTCATTAAATAACGATTTTAGTCAGGTGGAATTGCAGGGTAAAGCTGTGAAGAAGTTTCTTGCCAACTCCAGAGAATTTGTATTTAGGGACTCTGCTTTTACTGCAAAAGTCGCAAATATATCTATGTATCAAAGACGAGATTCAATTTATCATCCGGGAGTCAAGTTCAAATATGATGTAAGAGATAATTCTCTCACTTTGCTTCAAGGAAACGATGGTTTTAAAAAGAGCCCATTCCATGCCAGTTATTTTAAAATGGACTTCTACGCAGATAAAATCGAGTGGCCTCTTGATTCTGCCATAATGGATATTTCTATTTTAATTGCTGGTAACAGGGTGCCGGCAATTTTTGAGTCCTCCGAATATTTTAATGAATATCGTTATAATAGCCTTTCAGGATTATATAATTTTCATCCATTACAATTGGTAGTAGCTTATTCTAGGAAAGCCAGACAAAAAACCTTCTATTTAAATGAAGTGGCTGATAAAATGAATATTGATGAAAATAAATTAGCTGCTTCTATGCAATTGTTAATGGAAAATGGTTTTTTGATATACAATAGGAGGAGCGGTAAAATTGATATGTTGAAAAAATCTTATCACTACGTAGATTCAAAATGGGGTAAGAAAGACTACGACAACATTAAAATAAACTCAGTGTCTTCAGGTCAACCTAATGGGCAATTAAATTTAGAGGATGGAAGTCTTACATTACGAGGTGTGGAAGAATTTGAGGTAAATGAGAAATTAGGTGTGCGAATTAAGCCTGATAGTGGAATTGTTGTATTAAAGAAAAATAGAGATGTAATTTTTAATGGAACGGTTGTAGCAGGAAACTATGAGTATATAGGAGAGGAATTTGAGATGGATTATGATAGTTTTCTCATATCTATGCCGAAAATTGACCGGATTTTATTTAATCTATCCAAAAATAAAAATAAACCTTCGCAATCTGATAAAGAACAACTGCAAAACCAACTGGTTGAAACTGCTGGAGTACTTTACATCAATAAGCCTGATAATAAGTCAGCTACTAGAGATTTTCCAGGATATCCTATATTTAATTCTACTAAAGGGGCCACTGTATATTTCTTAGGTCAGGAGATATTAGGGGGTGTATACGATAAGAGTTTATATTTCGAAATTCCCCCTTTCACTATAGATTCCGTTAGTAGTAGCGACCCCAACTCAATTGCCTTCGAAGGAACCTTTAAATCATCAGGAATATTTCCTGAGTTTGATGAAAAGTTGAAGGTGATGCCTGATAAGTCTTTGGGATTTAATCACCCATTACCGGAAGAAGGGATAGACCTATTGGAAGGAATGGGTAGATTTTATGGAAGTATTAAATTAGATAATAAAGGTTTGAGGGGCGGTGATAAAATGGAGTTTTTAAGTACAACACTAAACTCGGAAAATTTCACCTTTTTCAAAGATTCCATTACAGCTATTGGAACATATGCCAAAATGGAACCGGGTACTATAGGAGGTGCTTCTTTTCCTGACATGGAGATTGTTAATTATGATATGAGATGGCTAACTTCTAAAGATAGCCTTTACTTGAGTAATGTTTCCGACCCCTTTAAAATGTATTCACAAACCGCTTCTTTGAATGGTAAAACCATAATATCCACAAATGGGGTTTACGGAGAAGGTGAGCTAGCGACAAGGGGTTCTAAAACTACTTCCAAAAAGTATACATTTAATGAATTAAGTTATTCTGCCCGTAATGCAGATTTCATTATTGAATCTACTGATACTATTCCCGCTTTGGCTTCTGACAATGTAAAGCTGAACTTTGATCTTTCTAATAATACGGCAAGCATCAACCCGGAAATTGCAGGTGATGCTGCATTAAATTTTCCTTATGCCAGTTATAAAACTTCAATCCCTTCTGCTATTTGGAACCTGGAAGATAAGCAGATTCTTATGCAAAAATCGGCTAATGACGAATTAGAGAAATCATACTTCTATTCCACTAATCCAGATCAGGATTCTCTGGTTTTCAATGCCACAGCAGCAATGTACGACATTTATCAACAATCCCTCATAGTTTCAGGCATCCCTTTTATAGAAGTAGCAGACGCAAGAATTACTCCCGCAGAGGGTGAGGTTGTTATTGGGGCAAACGCAGCCATGCAAAAGTTAATTAATGCAACATTAACGTTAGATACTCTTACCGCATACCATAGTTTGTATGATGGTGAAATTGATATTATTTCGAGGAAAAAATTTGAAGGTGATGCTACTTATAGCTATGTAAATTCCATTGGGGATACTTTTTCCATCAAAATGGGTAAATTTAAACTTGTTCCACTCCTTGCAGAGGATAAAAAGAAGCAGCAATTAAGAACTGTCTCCGGAGGTGCGGTAAGCACTGATGATAGAATGTTGATTAGCCCTGCGATGTACTATAAAGGAAGCGTAACAATGTATGCTGATAAACCTGCATTGGACTTAAAAGGCTATGTACAACTTGATTTAAAGAATATACCTAATTACAATACCTGGATTAGTTATACAAGTGATGGAAGTGCTAAAGAGGTAGTATTTGATTTTGATAATAGTGTTACCGAAATGGGGAACCCTTTACAGGCTGGCTTACACTTTGATAATGCCACAAATGAACTTTACGCTACCTTCATTACTGAAAAAAGAGATTTTGCAGATAAGGATTTTTTCAAGCCTAGCGGTTTGTTAAGATATAAACCGTCCACAAGTCAGTTTGTAATTGAGAATGAGAATAAAAGCCTTGGTCTCTCATATGCCGGTAAATATTTTGCCTTTAATGAGCAGGATCAAAAAATCGAATTTGAAGGCCCACTAAACTTTATGGAGGGAAACAAAGAAGCACAAATTGTAGCAGCGGGTTCGGGTTCTGGCGATCTGGCAACACAGGATTTTGTCTTTAATGTAATGCTAACCACGGAATTTGATTTGCCTGGAGCTTTGACCCCGGTTATTGGTAATGACATGCTTGAAGTTGTACAACGCCTTGGGTTACCGGAAGCTACTAAAGATTTAGATAGATTGCTGCCCAAAATGGCTGAAATAGCTGGAAACAATGTAGCTAAAAAGTATGAGGAGAATGTTTTTAACGACTATGTTCCCTTAACTGGCCTCTCGTCTTCTTTTACCAAAACATTAACTATACCCAACCTGGATTTGAAGTGGTCGAACGAGAATTCAGCGTGGTTCAGTGTAGGAAAGATAGGTTTTTCTAATACAGGATCAACAGATGTTAATGCCAATATTGATGGCTTTGTAGAAATTGATAAAAAAGATGTAGGGACATCCCTAAAAATATTCCTGCAGGTATCTCCATCTTGCTGGTACTACTTCCATTATGAAGAAAATAGATTGATATTTTATTCTTCAAACGCTGCTGCGAATGATATAATTGATAAAAAATCGAAAGCAACTAAAGCTAAAGTAGGAGAGTTTGTATTCCTGACCGGAGATAAATTAGAAGTGACCGATTTTATCGAGAACTACAGAAGAACTTATTATGATATTGATGCACCTTATTTTCTGGAGATGGGTTCTGAAGCAAGTTCTGCGCTAGCAATACCGGCCAACACGGATCCTCTTCCTGAAACCAGTACACCTGTACTACCAGCAGATGATGACGATGGATTTTAAATGAATTAAACTATAGATTATATATTATGATTACAAAAGTAGATACAAGTCAGTATTTAAATGATAATAGACAACGTTTCTTAGATGAGCTATTCGATTTATTAAGAATACCTAGTGTAAGTGCCGACCCAAAATTTAAGAAAGATGTTTTGAAAGCTGCAGATTTTTTAAAGACTAAATTCACTGAAGCTGGGGCAGAAAACGTTGAAATATGTGAAACTGCTGGCTATCCAATTGTATATGCAGATAAAATTGTTGATCCTCAATTACCTACTGTTCTAGTATATGGTCATTATGATGTGCAACCGGCTGACCCCTATGAGTTGTGGGAATCTGACCCTTTTAATCCAGTAATTAAAGATGGGAAAATGATAGCCAGAGGTGCTGCCGATGACAAGGGCCAAATGTATATCCATGTAAAGGCTTTTGAAATGATGATGCAAAATGGAGGAGTTCCTTGTAACATTAAATTCATGATTGAAGGAGAGGAAGAAGTAGGTTCTGAAAATTTAGAAATTTTCATTAAGGAAAATACCGAAAAATTGAAGGCCGATGTTATTGTGATTTCTGATACCTCAATGATAGCTAATGAGCACCCCTCTATGGCTGTTAGTCTGAAAGGACTAAGCTATTTACAAGTTGAGGTAACAGGGCCTAACAGAGACTTACATTCTGGTGTGTATGGAGGGGCTGTAGCTAATCCTATCAATGTACTATGCAGAATGATCGCTTCTTTACAGGATGAAAACAAGAGAATTACAGTGCCTGGTTTTTATGATAAAGTAGTTGAATTAACTGCGGCTCAAAGAGAGAAAATGAATTTAGCTCCTTTTGATTTAGGAGAATTCCAAAAAGATCTGGCAATTGATGATGTAGAAGGTGAGGCAAGTTATAATACCTTGGAAAGACAAGGAATTAGACCGACACTAGATGTAAATGGGATGTGGGGCGGATATACTGGTGAAGGCTCTAAAACGGTATTACCATCAAAAGCCTATGCTAAAATCTCCATGCGACTGGTGCCAGATCAAAATCATAAAGAAATAACTGAGCTTTTCAAGAAGCATTTCGAATCGATAGCCCCTAAGAGTGTAAAAGTAGTAGTAAAACCTCATCATGGAGGTATGCCGGCTGTTACTCCTACTGATTCCGATGCTTATAGGGCAGCAGAAAGAGCTTTTGAAAAGGTATGGGGCAAAAAGCCTATTCCAACTCACGAAGGTGGAAGTATTCCTATTGTTTCCTTGTTCAAGGATGTATTAGGGTTAGATAGCATTTTAATGGGCTTTGGTTTAAATTCAGATGCCATTCACTCTCCTAATGAGAGCTTTGGCTTAGAAAACTACTACAAGGGCATTGAAACCGCGGCTTTGTTTCATCAATATTTTGCTGCGACAGTAAAATAATATTAGTATAATCTATAGAAAAAAAATGCTCGTAATGAAGATCACGAGCATTTTTTTTTGGTGTAAGCTTTACTCTTTCGTTCTACTTTATAATGAAAGAAGTAACTCCAAATGTTTCCAGCATCATCCAAATTACGAAGAAGGCATACAATCCAAGTAAAACGAGACCTTCCCACCGCAGTAAAGCCAGATTAGTTCGTAGAAATATGAACATTACAATGGTTATAAAGGCAAGAAATAATATTAATGGAGCAGCTACAGTGAAATTAACAAGGGCTGTACCGGCAATTAGTATCCCGATTGGGACCGCAACTAATAGATCGAAAATATTACTACCCAGCACATTGCCTAAACTGACAGAGCCTTGAAATTTTCTTGCGATTTTAATGCTTATTACGGCATCAGGTATACTGGTGGCCGCTGCTAAAACAGTAACGCCCCAAATAAAATCAGGAGTATTAAAATACTCTCCTAAGAAAATTGCTCCCTGCACTAATCCTTCCACACTAGCTACAATCAACACAAGGCTTAATATCAACCTGACCCACTCTTTTCCAACATTAATGTCTTTCCCTGTGATCCCTAACACGTCTCTTTTTTCAGAATTTCTTCTGAAATCTCTCGTCTCCATACTTTGAATGTACACGTATAAAAGGTAAAAGATCATTGGGATAATGGCTATCCATCGTGTCATAGTTCCTTGAATGTAAGTAGGATCTGTATCTACTGGATAATATATAACCGCCAATGCAAAAGAAATAAATAGCACTGCAATTGCTATGGTATAAAATTGCGCGTCTTTGTAAATGAGCATTATATCAGTGGGCATCCGCTTTACAATAACACCCGATAAGCCGGGTATCACCAAAATATTGAAAATTGCAGAGCCTATAATTGCCGCAACACCTAAATCAAATTTCCCATGTAAACTGGTTGAAAGAACTGTGGCAGCTAATTCCGGAAAGCTGGATCCCACAGCAGTGATGATTGTACCTTGTACAACTGGAGGTAACCTGTAATAATCTGCTAATTTCTCTGAAGACTCCTCTAATAAACTGCCGCCTTTCCATACAATCCATGAGCAGACAACAATAACGATAACGTAAATAAATAATATTCCCATTTATCGAATAAATATGAATAAATAGATGTAATAAAACAAACTATAAACAAGTATTTTTATGAGCTAATCTACGAAAAAATATATTGGTTTAGTTTTTGATAGAAGCTAATTGAACCAATCATTTTGATAATGAAGTATATACGTACTATAATTGCAATTTCTGTTCTTGTACTATCAGTTGCTTGTTCGGATGAAGAAATTCTTGAACGCCGAGAAGATAGAATTACCGGAACCTGGTATTTTGACAAAGCATTTTATAAAAGGGATAATGTGCTATTTAGGAGTAATATTTTGAGTGATTATAGTGGGGACTACATCACCTTCTATCCAGAATATCAGGCTCTGTACGATGACCATTCATTAAACGCCATCTTTGATGGTAGCTGGAACCTCTATTTGGACAGATATGATGATGGAGAAAAGGTTTTTAACCTCGAAATGATTTTTTATGATGATATAAATGGCACTGAGTTTTCATATTATGGAGAGCTCACTCATTTTACAAGAAATAACATTACGTTGGAAGTACACGATGGTCGTGGTTTGTATATCTTTAAACTAAGTAAATTAGATTAGCTTTTCCTAACACTCTTCCTCACTTAATTATTAATATAATAGGTATTAGTATTTTTATTTAAAAGCGGATTTCATATTTTTATGAGATGCGTATTGTCCTGATTATCATAAGTATACTAATAGTTAATATATGTTTTGCTCAAGATATAGCCCAATTAAATAAGAAATCAAGAAGTGCTTATGAACAAGGGGATTACAAAATGTCCAAGGAGTTTTCAAAGCAAGCCATTACACTTGTAGGGGGTAAAGTTAGGAAAAACAGGACAGATTATATAGCTGCTTTAAATAATCTAGCCTATGCTGAAATGGCCTTAGGTAGATATAAAGAAGCAATTCGTGGCTTTAAATTCATTCTTTCAATCTATAAAGAAAAGGATCATAAATCTATAGAGTATATAGAAGCAGTTGCCAATGTGGCCAAAGTCTATAATGCTGTAAGTAAGTCCGATTCAGTAGAAATTTATTATAATTTAGGAATGAAATTGTTTGAAGGGGAATCTCAGGCAAATAGTAGATATTACAGGAAAAATATAATTTCGTACTTTACTGCTTTAGTCGAACTTAAAGCTATATACGCTTCATTGTTAAGCAACAAAGGAGAGACTGAAAATGCTATTTCTCAATTAATACCTTTCGTTTCGGTCATACAATCTACTTTTCCAGAAAATTACCAATCTCTTAATTTCTATTTTACTATAGTAAATAATATCGGTAACTATTATTTAGAGTTGGAGGATGTCGAGAATGCTTCGAAATATGTGTTTGAGTATAATTCCATTATCAACGAGCAATCAAATCCTGCGGAATATTTGCAGTCACTTACAAATTTGGGTGCTATCTATAGCAAAAAAGAAAACCCGGATTCCGCTATTTATTTTTGGCAAAAAGCATTAGCGTGGGGCAATTCTAATCATTTGGAAACTTTAACATCGTACAAAAGCGTATTAGTGAATCTAGGTTCAGAGTTGGCCCACCTTGAAAAGTACGATTCTGCTATAAGTTATTTAGAATATGCTTTAACGATTCAAAATACTCATTCAGGCTATGATGCCTATTTGTATAAAAACACACTTTATAATTTAGCCGTGGCCCATAATTGGAGTGGGAACTATGTTAAAGCAAGTGAAGTTTGGAGAACGTTGCTCGAAAAGTTGAAGGAAGAAATTCAATATAATTTCTCTTTTTTAATTGAGGCAGAAAAGCGCAAATTCTTTCAATTACAGCAATTTTATTTTGAGAATTTTGCTAACTATTGTCTTGAAGCGAGTGGTATAATCCCTGCCCTTCAATACTCAGATTCTGTATACACAGGGATGGACTTAGCTTCAGATCTTTACAACAATAGAATAATGACCAAAGGTGTCATACTTAATGCCACTGAAAAAATGCGACAAAGAATTTTGGAGGGGGAGGATGAAGAAATAAGGGCAAAATTTTTGGAATGGATAGAAAATAGATACCAATTAATCACCCTAATGGCAAAAAGTAAGCCTGATCTTGAAGAGATCAATCAGTTACAAGTCAAGATTGATAAGATGGAGTTAGAACTATCCCGGAATTCTGATCCATTCAGAGAAGGATTTGTATTTTCTGAAATATCTTGGAAAGATATTCAGAAAAAGCTGCGTCCGGGTGAAGTTGCTATAGAAACAGTTCGATTTCTGGAAGGGTTAGGCTACTTAGCTTTAATTGTAACCTCTGAAACAGTAGATCGACCTCATTTAACGCTTGTTTTGAGTAGTAAAGGCAAATTTCTAGAGAAGGAAAGAATGAGTTTTTATAATAACTCCATACAATATCAATTAAAAGATACGCTTAGCTATCAGGTATATTTTGCACCAATTATTAAGGAAGCCATAAACTTTCTACCAGAAGGGACTAAATTAGAGAAGATATATTTTTCACCAGATGGGATCTATCATCAAATAAATTTAAACACGCTTTTCAATGTTCATACCAACAAATACCTGATTGAGGAATTAGATATTAGTATCCTAGAGTCAACCAAATATCTGGCTACTGACCAGAGGAACAGTAGTAAAAAAGATGAAAAGACAGCTTTTTTACTTGGAAATCCTACCTATACTTTGGATCCTCAAAGTGCAACTAACTATTTTGTTTCTCTACCAGGCTCAGAAGCGGAAGTCAAGATAATTTCAAAGCAATTGGAGGATAAATATTGGAAAGTCGAGATGAATTTGGGAAACGATGCAACTACAAGTTCTATCAAAGACATGCAGTCTCCCACTATTCTGCATATTGCAACACACGGATTTTTTTTCCCTTTAGATACCACCTATACAAATCACTCAATGTTAAGCTTATTACTTAACTCAGGATTGGCCTTGGCAGGAATTAATCAGAATGACAATGATATTAGAGAAGCAGGAATTCTTAGAGCCTATGAAGCCACTAATTTAAATTTAGATAACACAGAACTAGTCATACTATCAGCATGCGAAACAGGCTTGGGAAATTACTATCCGGGAGAGGGAGTTTACGGGCTACAGAAGGCATTCTTTACTGCAGGTGCGGAGCACATTATTATGAGTTTATGGAAAGTAGACGACACAGCTACTCAACTACTAATGACTTACTTTTATAATTTCTATTTGCAAAGCAAAGATATACCTTCTGCTTTTAAAATGGCACAAATCGAATTAAAGAAAAAATACCCCCACCCAAAACACTGGGGAGCATTTGTACTGTTAAAAGGATAAGGATTGAAACCTCGAGCTCTCGACTGAATATGAAATCAACTTCTGAGAAGCACAAACCTAATTATTATTTTTTTCAAAACACCCCTTGAGCCTTCATGGCATCAGCCACTTTCAAGAATCCGAAGATATTGGCAGCCTCCATATAGTTATTATCATCAAGTTTGTATTCCTTTATTGTTTCAAGGCAGTCGCTATGTATTCTTTTCATTATATCTTTTAGTTTTTCATCTACCTCTTCCCGACTCCAATATACCCCCATCCTATTTTGGGTCATTTCTAATCCTGACACTGCCACACCACCTGCATTAGATGCTTTTCCAGGTGCGTACATCACCTTTGAATCCTGCATAATATCAATAGCTTCAGCCGTTAGGGGCATATTAGCACCTTCAGCTAAAAGTTTTAATCCATTTTTTGTTAAATTTTTAGCATCTTTTTCATTTATTTCGTTTTGTGTAGCACATGGGAAAACGCACTCGGCTTTAATTTTCCAAAGAGGATTATACTTTGCTTCTGAATCTACCTCAGTATATTCTGCATTTTTGTACTTTTTTGTGTATTCTTCTATTCTGCCCCTACTAACATTTTTTATGTGTTTAATATGAGCTAGCTTTTCCTCATCAATTCCTTCCTTATCATATATAAACCCAGATGAATCAGATACGGTCACAGGTATGGCTCCTAATTCAATCAATTTCTCAATGGTAAATTGAGCAACATTTCCAGCGCCTGATACCAAACAGGTTTTGCCTTCCAGGGAAGCATCTGCACTTTCCAGCATATTAGCAGCAAAATACACTAATCCGTAACCAGTAGCTTCAGGTCTAATAAGACTTCCTCCCCACTGTGAACCCTTTCCAGTAAGCACGCCTGTAAACTCATTTTGTAATTTTTTATAAGCTCCAAATAGGTAGCCAATTTCCCTACTCCCAACTCCTATGTCACCTGCTGGTACATCTGTAAAATGCCCGATATGCCTGAACAATTCTAACATAAATGCCTGGCAAAATCGCATAATTTCCTGATCTGATTTTCCCTTGGGATTGAAATCAGCACCTCCTTTTCCTCCACCTAGCGGTAAACCTGTTAGCGCGTTTTTAAATATTTGTTCGAACGCGAGAAATTTAAGTATACTTTGGTTTACAGAAGGATGAAATCTTAATCCACCTTTAAAGGGACCTAAAGCACTATTCATTTGTACTCTAAAACCTCGATTAACTTGAACATTGCCATCATCATCAATCCAATTAATACGAAAAGTAACCATTCGTTCAGGTTCAGTCATTCTTTCCAATATTTTTAGCTGATGGTATTCAGGATGTTTTTTTAAAATTTTCCCAACAGAAGAAATTACTTCTTCTACAGCTTGTATAAATTCAGGCTCATTAGGGTTTCTTTTTTTTATTCGGTCGAATAATTCGTTTTCTGACATATTGATTTTACTTCAATTGGTAACTCTATTTACAGAAATTCTGTTATAAAGTGATGGTGCTAACGGAAATTTAATTTTTACACTTCAAGATTTGATTTGTAATGATTGATAATATCTTTTACTGCAACTATTTTTTAATGTTTACATATTTTCATTTTTATTAAATTTATGACACAAACTTCCCAGCCCAAACTCAAATGGATTAGAAGAGTTTCTCAACTCTTAGATTCCAAATTTACCATACCATCCACCTCCATTAAATTCGGAATAGATCCCATATTAGGAATTATTCCAGGCATTGGAGATTTGAGTTCGTACATAATCTCATTATTCATTATTTACACAGCAAAGAAAAAAGGAGGCAGTGGAGAATTACTTACGAAAATGATGTTGAACTCTTCTATTGATGCCTTAATTGGATCAATTCCTATTTTTGGGACAGTTTTCGATATATGGTACAAGGCAAATGTAAGAAACTTAACACTAGCTCAGGAACACTTCGTGGAAGGTAAACATCAAGGGACAGGCAAAGGACTTATGCTTGTAATTATCCTAAGTGTAATAGCTATAATAACAGCGCTTGTATATATGGCTTGGTGGGTTTTGGTAGAACTTTCGGACCTGCTTGCCCAATGAAGCATACCAAGTTGATAAAAATGCAGAAAATGAGAAAAAAATAGCACCTTCTACAAGAAGATGCTATTTTAACTGAGGGAACTTGCTAAAAACGGTTCCGAAATAATTGCTGTATAAAAGATTAAGCAGCTTTTTACCACTTCAATGTTTCTGCACGACCTATTTAAGCCTCTTAGGCAATTTACCATCCATTTTGTCCCATTGCTTTGCAAGTGCGCCACGAGTAAGTAATTTAATACTTGTTCCCACTAGAGCGAGACTCATAGAAAATAATATAACCTCTTTTGCGCTTGCTTTCGTTGAGTAGGGATTCTCAGGTGGAGGGGTTTTGGTAATTTTTTCCCACCCTTTCTTAACCAGCTCCTTAGTTAAAAAACTTATACCAAGAGCTGCAAAAGCCTCAAGGGAATCAAAGTTGCTTTCTGTTAAATATTTATTTTTCTTGATTTTCATATTGATTAGATTTTAAATCCCAATTGTCTTGTACCTAGCTTTAATGAACATAAAGAAACCATAAGCGAATAGTCCTGCCGCTATAACGGCTAAAACAATTGTTCCAAATTCATTTTGCAAGAAACTAAAAGCCTCTTCTGTTCCACCTGCCTCGCTGGAATTTGCAGTAAATGCTGCTCTAAACATTAAATATGAGATAATTCCTATAATTATCCCTCTGGCAGTATATCCTACGTAACCTGATTTAAGTACCGTACTTTCTACTTTGCTATCAAGTTCTGCAGCTTGCACATTATCTTTAAATTTGCCAGAATAAGCTTTGTATATTTGATAAATTGCTTTTCCCAGAAGGGCCGCACCAACAATACCTACTAGTATTTGACCGAATGGTTTACTAAGTAAGGTGGAAGCCATTGATTCTTGCCCGTTGCCACCTCCGCCAGAACTACCACTGTTTGTTAGAGCCATTTTGGCAGCAGTAAAAGCAAGAAAACCGTAGATAATTGCAGATATACCAAAACCTATTCTAGTCACTGATCCTTTAAGGTCAGTACCATTATCTTGCGGATCAACTATGGCTTGATAAAACCTGTAGAACACAAAACCTAAAAGGCCAAGTGCTGTTATTCCTAATAAAATTTGCCCAAAGGGCTGACCACTTAAAGTTTCCAATACTCCACTAGATCCAGTTTTTTTTCCACCTTCTCCGAATGCAGCTGCAACAGTAAGTACACCAATAATACAATAAACGAAGCCTTTAGTAGCAATACCAAAGCGCGCGAATTTTTCTTTTTTATTATTCATCTGATAGTTTATTTAGTAAGAACATAAAATGCATGGATAACACCCGGAATAAAAAATATTAGGGTGAGTATAAGGTTGATCCAAAAGGCACTTGTAAGTCCTTTACCCATAGCCACAGCTACTGGAGGCAAAAAAATTGCTAAAATAATTTGTAAAATACTCATTATTAGATTGGTTTAGTTTAAAAAATTGATAGTATAGATCACGTAGTTTATCTGATTTAGTTACAATTACAATTACTTACAGCTATTTTATTAATAGGCGCTTATGGCGGTTTACAATATATTTTTAAACCTTTTTGGTTCCGATGAACTTCTATACAATATCATTAAAGATTATTAATAATAATTATTATTTAAATGAGGAAGCGATGAAAAAATGGAAAATTGTATTTTACTTGTTAATTCTGAATCTACCTGTTTCCAGCTGTTTTTCTCAATCCGAAAATAGTGCTAACTACACCTACAAACAGGCAGATCCAAACGGGATAGGGAAGTGGTACATGGGTAGAGAAATTGCTAGTGTAATGGGATATCAGGGAATGAGCTGGTTAGAAAGGTCTGAACGTGAAAAAGAAGAAAATACTTCACAGTTATTGTATAACCTGGATTTAAAAAGTGATGAAGACATTGCTGATATTGGTGCAGGATCAGGATATCATGTGTTTAAAATGGCTCCTATGGTGCAAAAAGGGATAGTTTATGCTGTAGACATTCAACCGGAAATGCTGTCTGAAATGGATGAGAAAATTACTAGCAATGAAATTACCAATGTGAAACTTGTTAAAGGAAGTGAACAAAGCGTTAAGCTGTCAGAGAACTCTGTTGATAAGGTCCTGATGGTAGACGTATATCATGAATTTAGTTATCCTGCAGAAATGATTGCCTCCATTAAAAACGCTTTAAAACCTGATGGTAAGATTTACTTAATCGAATACCGGGGAGAGAATGACAGTGTGCCAATTAAAAAAGTTCATAAAATGACCGAGAAACAAGCTGTAAAGGAAATGAAAGCGTCTGGATTTAAATTGATGAAAAATATAGATAACCTACCTTGGCAGCACTGCATGGTTTTTATCAAGGAGTAATGATCATTATAGCTGTACTGGTCTGTAGCCCTTTAGTAAAAATCTGATATTTTAAAGCAATTAAAGAAGAGCTATCAGTTTATTTTGACATTAAAAAACCCTCTGATTTAAGTAAAATCAGAGGGTTTGGCATTGTAGAAGCAAAACTAAAAAGCTACAGCTTCCCCTTCAAATAATTAGCTGTATGGTTATTTTTTATTTTAGCCATCTCCTCCGGAGTACCTTCAAAAGTAATCGAACCTCCGTTTTCTCCACCTTCAGGTCCTAAATCTATAATCCAGTCAGCCGTTTTAATCACCTCCATATTATGCTCAATAATAATTACTGAATTTCCTTGCTCAATTAATGCGTTGATGGACTCTAATAATTTTTTAATATCGTGGAAGTGCAGGCCGGTTGTGGGTTCATCAAAGATAAACAAGTGATGATCATTTTTAATACTGCCCCCCTTGCCTAAATAACTGGCTAATTTTACTCTCTGTGCTTCCCCCCCACTTAAGGAATTAGATGATTGTCCTAAGCGTATATACCCTAATCCTACATCAAACAATGGCTGTAGTTTATTGATTACCGGAGTTTGTTTTTTGAAAAAGTCTAAGCTTTCTTCTACTGTTAAGTCTAAAACTTCAGCGATATGTTTACCCTGGTAAGTTATATCTAATATTTCATTTTTGAAGCGCCTTCCGCCGCAGCTCTCACAGGTTAATTCAATGTCAGCCATAAATTGCATTTCAATTTTCTGAATACCTTCTCCCTGGCACATTTCACATCTTCCACCATCTACGTTAAATGAAAAATGGGATGGTTTATAACCTCTTTGTTTGGATAACTCTTGTTCTGCAAATAATTGCCTGATGGCATCATAGGCTTTTACATAAGTTACCGGATTAGATCTGGATGATTTGCCGATGGGATTTTGATCTACAAATTCAATGGTTTTTACTTTTTTGTAGTCCCCTTCCAATTTATCAAATTTGCCCGTGCTTTCACTTGAGCCCTGGCCAATTATCTTTGCTAAAGCCGGATAAAGCACTTTTTTTATTAAGGTGGATTTTCCGGAACCACTAACACCTGTCACTACAGTCAAGACTTGCAAGGGAACTTTCACTTCTGAAATTTTCAGATTATTCTCCCGTGCACCCTTTATCGAGATGCTGTTCTTCCATTTTCTCCGATGCTTGGGGACTGCCACCTCATTGGTTCCATTTAAGAAACGCGCAGTGTGGGTATTATCAGCTTTTTTAAGTGAATCAAGGCTTCCTTGAAAAACCATCTCACCACCATGCACGCCGGCATCTGGACCTACATCAATTATTTGATCAGCTTCCAGCATCACCTCTTCCTCATGTTCCACCACAATTACAGTATTGCCCAGGTCTCGTAATGTTTTTAAAACTGCAACCAATCTTTTGGTGTCTCTCGGGTGTAAGCCAATCGATGGTTCATCTAAGATGTACATCGATCCTACTAAAGCACTACCAAGCGAAGTTGCAAGCTTTATACGCTGAAATTCTCCGCCAGATAAGGTTGAAGTCAATCGATTGAGGGTTAAATACCCTAAACCAACTTCCATTAAGTATTGTAGTCGGCTCTCAATCTCTTTCAGTATTCTACCAGCCACTTTCTGTTGATAGTCCGACAGTTTAATTTCTATAAAAAATCGAATGAGCTGATCAATAGGTTTTAGCACTAATTCAATAATAGAGGCGCCATCAATTTTTACATAACCTGCATCTTTTCTCAACCTGGTGCCTTTGCAGTCGGGGCATACAGTTCTGCCTCTATAGCGGGAAAGCATTACACGGTATTGAATTTTATGAGTTTTGGATTCCAAATGTTTGAAAAAGTCATTCAAACCTTTAAAATACTTATTCCCTTCCCAAATCAACTGCTGTTGCTGTTCTGTTAACTCCTCGTAAGGTCTGTGAATTGGGAAATCAAACGATATTCCGTGTTTTAATAAAGGTTGTGCCCATAATTTCATGGTTTCTCCCTTCCAGGGAGCAATAGCTCCTTCATATACGGAAAGACTTTTATCAGGCACTACTAAATCCTCGTCAATTCCCAGTATTTTTCCAAAGCCTTCACAGGTTCTACATGCACCATAGGGGTTATTAAAGCTAAACAGATTAACGCTTGGTTCTTCAAAAACAATCCCGTCTTTTTCAAAACGGTCGTTATAAGCTTTTTTTTCCTCAATAAAATCTATAATACATTCTCCATGTCCCTCAAAAAAAGCGGTTTGAATGGAGTCATTAATCCTAAACAGATTATCTTCATCACCCTTTTTTACGGAGGCTCTATCTATTAATATATATAGATTCATTTTCTCAAGACCTTTAACTTCTGAAAGAATATCTTCTATAAAAAGCACCTCTTCATCAGCCACAATTCTTGGGTAACCTTTGCTTAAGAGCAACTCCAGCTCTTTCTTAAGTGTTCGGTCTTCATGTTGAAGTAGAGGAGCTAAAATCATAAATTTCGCTCCATCTTCTTTTTCATGAATGCTGTCAGAAATACTGGTAATGGTATCTCTTGTCACTGGTTTATTACTTACTGGTGAAATTGTTATACCAATTCTGGCAAAAAGCAATTTCATATAATCGTAAATTTCAGTAGTGGTACCTACAGTCGACCTTGGGTTTCGTGTATTTACTTTCTGTTCAATGGCAATTGCAGGTGAAACCCCTCTAATATAGTCAACCTCAGGTTTTTCCATTCTGCCAAGAAATTGTCGTGCATAGGAACTGAGACTTTCCACGTACATTCTTTGGCCTTCGGCAAAAAGTGTATCAAACGCTAAGGAAGATTTACCAGATCCTGACAATCCCGTAACTACTATCAATTTATTTCTGGGTATAGCTACACTAAGATTTTTGAGGTTGTTTACCCGTGCGCCTTTTATAATTATATGTTGTTTAGGATCAAGAGTTTCAAAATCCTCATTTATTGTTTTCTGATCGATCAATTCCATAAGAGTACAAAGATAGATTACCAACCTGGGAAAACGGAATTTGTTGAAGAAAGATATTTTTTAAACTTTTTTTGGCAAATATGATCCTTTTGGGAAAAAATTGGTGTGTAGTAAGATGAAAGGAAAAATACACCTAATTATTTATTATGAAAAATTTAAGAACAATGACAAAATTTAGTTGGCTTTTTATTATTGCCATGATTTTTTACGGATGCGGGGAAGATGATCAGAATCCCTCAAATTTAGCTCCAGTTGCCAATGCTGGTGCAGATTTACAAGCAGATTTTGGAGATGTGGTTCAAATAGATGGATCAGCCTCTTCCGACCCCGGAGGCGAACCGCTACAATACCAGTGGGAATTAGTGAGCAGTCCGACCAATAGCACCGCTACAATCAATTCTGCTACGTCAGCCATCACAAATATCACTCCGGATTTGACAGGGCAATATCAATTAACATTGACGGTTACAAATCCTGCAGGTTTATCTGCTACAGATCAAATGACTTTAACAGTGACTCAAAGCCAGGAAACTGTAATTATTAGTAGTAGTATTAACGCTCCTCGGGTGTTAGAAAATATATTTGATAACCCTTCTATTCCTGACTACAGGGTAACTGCTAATATCAATGTTACAGCAGCTTTGGAAATAGAGCCAGGGGTTCTGATAGAGTTTGAAGATAATGCTGGAATGTCAGTCGAAAACGGAGGAACTATTAATGCAGAAGGCACAGCCAACCAGAACATTGTTTTCACAGGCGTACAAAAAGTACCAGGCTTTTGGAGAGGCTTAAATATTGAGACTAGTAGTTTAAGTAATATATTCAATCACACTGTTGTGGAATTCGGAGGAAGTGCAGGCTTTGATGGAGCAGGTCTTTTGGCTAATATAATGCTAGACCAGGCGGGAAGAATAGCAATGGATAATTCTATCCTTAGAGGATCTGGCGGAAGTGGAATATACTTGAGAAATGGAGATGTGGAATTAGAATCTTTCGGTAATAATACACTGACTGAAAATAACTATCCAGCATCTGTCCTGATTTCTAAATTTCATCTACTAGCCTCCAATAATGAATACGATGGCAATACCAATGATTTCATTAATGGTATTGATAACACTTTACAACAAGATGTTACGTGGCAATCTCTGGATGTACCTTATATGCTACCAGGATCTTATATAAATATAAATTCTGAGCTTACTATAGCTGCTGGTGCTCGCTTTATTGCAGCAGCAAATGCAGGTTTGCAAATAGATGAAGGAGGATCACTAATAGCTATTGGAACTGAGGAAGATAATATTTCTTTTTATGGAGCAGAGGATGTTAGAGCATTCTGGCGTGGAATAAGCATTGAAACTAACAATACCTCCAATGAGCTAACTTATGTAAATATATCAAACGGAGGTTCAGCAGGTTTTGATGGTGGAAACGTGAAAGGAAACCTAATTGTAGATCACTCAGGTAGATTGAAAATGAATAATACTACCTTAACAAAATCTGGGGCTGCAGGACTTACTGTAAGACTTGGGACAGCTACTTTATCAGAGTTTGCTAATAATACTATTACAGATAATGCTTTTTCTATTAATTGCTTAATTAATCATTTCGCATTTTTTGATGAAGCATCTAATTATACTGGCAATGATGTTGATTACGTGACTGCATTTGGCAGCGGAAATGTTACAACTAATCAGACCTGGAGAAAACTAAATGTGCCTTACAGATTAAACACAAGAGCTGAAAGTATTACGGGAAATTTAACTATCAACCCAGGGGTGGTAGTGGTTGGTCAGGAAAATTCAGGCTTAGAGGTAGAAACAGGAGGTTCCATGAGTGCTATTGGCACATCAGATGAAAGGATTGTTTTTAGAGGAGCGGAAAATATTAAGGGCTATTGGAGAGGATTAAGATTTCGTACAAATACGAATAGTAACATCTTAGAATTTGTAAATATTTCCAATGGTGGAAGTAGTGGATTTGACGGTGGCAATAGAAAGGCTAATGTAGAAGTTGGTGGAAGTAATGCCAAATGTCAGTTTATTGAGTGTAATATAACTGAAAGCGGAGGCTACGGAATAAGAATCCAAAGTGGTGGCACATATTCACTTTCTTCCACCAATTTCAGTGGTAACCAGCTATCTGGTAATGCCAACGGGGGTGGAGTTCAGAACGACAATAATTAATTGAATAATGTTATTATTATATAAACACAAGATATTTATGTATATCTTGTGTTTTTTTAAAATAAATATAATTATGAAAAAACAATTACTAATAATTTTTGCTGCTGTATTGCTAGGCTTTGCAGCGCAGGCGCAAGACGGAGATCAATTGGTCTATCAAAAAGGAGATAA
Source organism: uncultured Cytophagales bacterium (assembly GCA_963803685.1). Lineage (GTDB taxonomy): Bacteria > Bacteroidota > Bacteroidia > Cytophagales > Cyclobacteriaceae > Marivirga. The sequence continues at coordinate 1,193,659 of CAWDNW010000001.1, read as the reverse complement.
TTTAATAAATGCAGGTATCGGTTTTGGCTATTATGGCTATGGTTTAGCGGGAAGTAGAAGCAATTCAATTCCTGCCTTATTAGGTAATTTTGAGATAGGAATTCACGATTATTTTGGGGTTGGACCTTATGTAGGTTATAAAAGCTGGAATTATGATTTTGGTTCTAGTCGTTATGGCTTCAATATTTTAGCTGCTGGAGTAAGAGGTTCTTTTCATTATTCAAGTTTGATTAATGAGGCCCTTGATCTGGATATAAATGATCAAAAATTAGATTTATATGTAGTACTAAATATAGGATTGGAATTCCAGAACTATACTGGTGATTATTCAGGATTTAATAGTAATAATAATAGTACTTTTTTCCGATTCAGACCTGTGCTGGGAGCAAGATATTATTTTAATAATAAATTTGCAGTATTTGCCGAAGGCGGAAACGGAGCCCTTAGTTATTTTACACTAGGTTTAACAATAAAACTATAAAAAGAGCGAGACCTAAGCAAATAGGTAATTGTTTAGGTGTTGTTTTTTCACTTTTAAATGAGAAGCCACTCATTTTGGGTGGCTTTTTGTTTAAAAAAGATAGCTAATTATATTAAATGAAGAAATTCTTTGAAAGGGATTTTAGGATCAATACTTTTTACATTAAAATTTAAATCAAATGAACCATGAAAAGTTTTAAATTATTTACACAAGTCGTTTCAATCTTGTCAATAGTATTCCTGTTCGCTTGCGAAGGTGATAAAGGTGAGCCAGGTCCCGCAGGGCCGCAAGGTGAGCAAGGTATAGCAGGTGGAGAGGGCTCAGATGGGCAGGACGGAGCCGATGGCTCCGATGGAGCAGATGGGCAGGATGGAAACATCAATTCTTTTTATTTTCAAGATGGCTTCAGAGATTATAATGGTACCCAGGACGTTACAATTTACAACCAGGCAGATTTCTTTGTGGAAAATACTTTTTTTGGAATACCCACTCCAAATAGTAAAAATTTATTTATTGCAAATGGTGATTACAGTGATAATGTTGAGCCTGATAGCATTCATGCGCTTATGAGGTTTAATAATCTTAAAGAGGTTATTGATGAAGAGTTTGGTAGTGATATCTGTTCAGAAGATTTCTATATCAACGAAGCTGTCATTTATCTTTCTGGCGTAGTTGATGATGTAGATGAAGATTTTTTGGGAGTAGGCTTCTACAGCAGTGAGTCGCCTATGTTCGATCAAAACTTTGTAACCTGGGAAATGGCAAATGAAACTGTACTTTGGGATAGTCTAGGAGGAAAGGAACTATGGCAGTATAATGATCCATATTTTGAATTAATTGGTGTACCAAATTTTGGTTATCTCTATCAAATTAATACTTTGCTGATCAATAGAATTCCTATATATGTGCCTCGAGAAGTAGCTAGGCAGTGGATTTGTGGTGAAAATAAGGGGGTATTACTCTCCTTTTTTGAGGATGACTTCTTAATGGTTATATATTCCAGCGAGAATGATAGCCAGGATTCCCGTCCTATGCTATACCTCAACCTTGAGAAAAATAACGGAAGCTCCAGCAGAAAACTGATAAGTGATGAGGAGGCTTACGAGAATTGGAAAAACAAAAGCTACGTAGAAAAAATGAAACCATTTTTTGAGGCACACCCTCAGTCAAAATAAAAGTAAAAGCATCAGTTCATTGGCTAGACAAAGGATTGGTGCTCTTCATTGTTTCAGTATAGAATCAAGAATTTATCTCTTTCATAAAATCTACTCTCTTTTTAGTTGATTCCGAAATTGAGTATTAGCTTTTTCACAAAAAACTTTTATCCTTATATAAATTAGTGAGACCTTTTTTAGCTTTTTTAACCCAGGCATGGTCCTCTCCCATAATTCTAGATTGTTCTTTTATAGCTAACTGAAAAGTTTGCTCAGCTTCCTGCAATTTATTATTCTGAGCCAATGTTTCAGCGTAGATACCTAAACTCCATAGATAAAATGGATGCTCATCGCCTACTAATTGTTTGGCATTCTCATTGGCTCTTTTTGCGAAACTTTCAGCTTCTTGAAATTTTTCTAAATCACTTAGTACTAAGGCTAAATTTCCAGCACTGGAAACAAAAGCTAAAGTAAATTCTCCTAAAACTTCTTCTGTAAGTACTACTGCTTCATTTAGATATTGGTAGGCCAAATCTAAACTTCCCATGTCTTTGTAAATAAGGCCTAATCCATTCGCTGACTTAATGAATTCAAGATGCTTTTTGCCAAAAATCTCTTCTGTTTGGGAAATTGTAGCCTTTTTTATTAGTAGTGCTTTTTCCAATGCTCCTGTTTGCCTGTATGCAGAGGCAAGGTTTTCTGAAACTATGAGGTAAAATGAATGATTTGAGGTGTAGTACTTTTCAATAATTGATAAGCTTTTCTGGAGATAATAAATAGATGAATCGAAATTTCCTTGATAATTTAAGATACTTGCTTTCACATTAAAGGCCTCGGCTTTTCTTAATGGATCTGGAAATTCCTCAAAGGTAGATTTCGATAAATTAAATATACTATCTGCCTTATTTAAATTACCTGCTTCCATCAATATTAAAGCGTATTGTAAATTTAAAATTCCGGCAAATTTATCAATGTTATTTTTGTCTGAATAAAGCTTATTTATACCTGTTTTAAGTATAGCCATACTCTCATCCAATTGAGAATTATACATTCGTGATTTAGACAATTCATAGAAAGCTAAATAATAATTATCAGGTGGCGTTTTGTTAAATTTTTCAAAAAGCATAATCGATTGGGAAAGTAATGAATCTGCTAACTGATAATTGCCAGCTTTGCTCAATGTGGTTCCTAAAACAGATAATAATTCAGCTTTTAAACTGTTGTTAGGATATAATTTTATTTTATTTATACTTTCTTTCAGTATTTCATCTACCTGTACTTTGCCTGAACCTCGTAATTCCGGATTAGCTGATTCAAAAATTGAAAAAAGAAATTCCGATACCTGCTTACTTTTTTCAGCTGCTATTTCTGCTTTTAATTTTTGCTCCCTTGCAATATTAGCTTGGGTTTTAGAAGAGATAATGCCTATAATTAATGAAATTACCAACACAAAGCTGAGTAAAGATGGTAATTTATGTCTCTGAAGAAATTTGCCAGTCTTATATAAGACGCGGTTCGAGTGCACAGTAACTGGGTATTTGTTAAGATAAAATTTTATCTCTTGTATTAATTCATTGGCAGAGGAAAATCTCTGCTGTGGTTTGTCACTTAAACATTTCTTTAAAATAGAATGCAACTCTGGTGCCACCAGAACTTTATTGATTTTCAAAGTCCTTACAGGATGGGTATCATGGTTAATAGAAAATGGTACTTCTCCCGTCAACATCAAATGCAATAAAATTCCTAGTTGATAAATATCAGTGGCAATACTTACTGGTTCTCTGTTGAGCTGTTCCGGGGCAGAGAATAATGGAGTTGCCATTAATTTGTCTGACTTGTCAGCAACCGCGTCAGTTTTTTTTGAAATACCGAAATCTAATAATTTTAATTTTCCTTCCTCCGTGACAAGAATATTATTTGGTTTTATGTCCAAATGTAAAATGAGGTGATTATGTGCGAACTGAACGGTTTCGCAAATTTCTACAAAGGTTAGTAGTTTTTCCTTTTCAGTTTTTGCTTTTTCTATTAAATATTGATCTATTGGTTTTCCAGATACATAATCCATAATGATATAAGGAACACCATTAAGGGAGCCACCATCAATAATATGAACAATATTCGCGTGATTTAGAGTAGCCAGAAATTGTTGTTCCTGATGAAAATTTTCCAGTCCCTTGTTGTTGACTGCCGCATTGGGAAAACATTTAATTGCAACGTTTTGTTTAAACTGTCCATCATTTCTGCTGGCCAGGTAAACCTCCCCCATACCACCTTTATCTAATAAAGTCTCAATTTTAAATTTTCCTATTACATCACCTTTACTGAATGCAGCATTACTGCTTTTATCAGGGTTTAAGGCATTGGCGATTCCTCCTTGTAGATTTCGAAAATAATGTTCTTCTTCACCCTCATTTTCAAGCATTAATAATAGGATAGCTTCTAATTGCGGGTTATCTGCAGCCTTTCGTAATATATATTCTTTCCTATCAGATTCATGCAGTTTCAGGCATTCGTTGAATATTAGCTCTAGTTGACCCCATTCATAGTCCATTTTAAGCAGATTTATTTTGCTGTATTTGAGTGTACAGCCATGCTTTGGTTACCTGCCAGCTTCTTTTTACCGTGGCGGGTGATATATTAAGAACTGTAGCAGTTTCTTCAATGCTCATGTTGGCAAAAAACCGACATTCTACAATTTTAACCTGCCTTTGATCTTTTTCCTCTAATTTTAGAAGGATTTCATCAAGCATCAATATTTCGTCAGAGCATTCCTCAGATAAATTTATTTTCTCTTCCCACTCTTCAAAGCAGACATGTTCTGCTTGTTTGCCTCTTTTAATAGCATTCTTTCTTCTAGCGGCATTTAAAAGAATTTGACGCATTGCTTTGCCTGCTACACCATAAAAATGAGCTCTGCTTTCCCAGTCTGTTTCTGACTGAATGATTTTGAGGTAAGCCTCATGCACAATTGCGGTAGTATTTAAGGTGTCAATTCCAAAAAATTGAAATCTGATACGATGGGCAATATGTCTAAGCTCTGAGTAAATAATAGGAAAGATTTTATTGTACGCATTTAAATCGCCACTATTTGCTCTTATCAGTAAGTCAGTTATTTCTCCTTGTTCTTTCATAATAAGTACTAAAAGTATGAAATTAAATTATTATTTCTATGCAAAAAGTAAGAAAATAGAAAGAATAATTATAAATAAAGCATGCGTATATCGTTATTTTACATGTATTTGCTTTTTATGCAGGCTTGTTTTTATACTTCATTTAATCTTTGGCAAGACTCTTGCGTATTTTTACTTATTAAATTTTTTTGATTTTTTTTTGTTGTTACAAACAAAATAGATACTTTTAAAATTATAAAAGAATTTTTCACATCAAACCCAACGCTATAGAGTAAACATTTACCAAACTAAACAAGGTGTTTTAAGATGAATAATCAAAAAACAAAACTGGATGATAGCCAATTGGTTAGCCAGTATATTAATGGTAATGAAGTAGCGTTTGAGCAATTAGTAATCCGCCACAAGTCTAGAATTTTTTCCACCATTTACATGATTGTAAAAGATCAGTATGTGGCTGAAGATTTAATGCAAGAAGTTTTTATTAAAGCTATACGAACTTTGAAATCCGGACGTTATAATGAGGAAGGTAAGTTTTTACCCTGGATTCTTCGTATTGCACATAACTTGGCAATAGATAAGTTCAGAAAAAATAAAAGGTACCCGACCATCGTTATGGATGATGGAAACAGTGTGTTCGAAACTTTAGAGTTTGCTGAAGGCAGCTTTGAGGATGCGCAGATGAAAAAAGATATGCATAAGTCCCTGAGAAAATTGATCCAGGAATTGCCTGATGCTCAAAAAGAAGTGTTGATTATGAGACACTTCATGGATATGAGTTTCAAGGAAATTTCTGAGCAAACAGGGGTGAGTATCAATACTGCACTAGGTAGAATGCGCTATGCCCTCATTAATTTGAGGAAAAAGATGCAACAATATAATATAGCCTATGACCAAAATTTTTACTCATGACGATTTAATCAGATATGTCTATGACGAAACAACCACTGAAGAAAATCGACTAATCGAAAAAGCCTTAGCCATTGATAATGCTTTGCTGGAGCAATATCAAGAGTTGCAGGGATTAAAAGAGCAATTGGATGGGAGCATGTTAGTTCCTTCAGAAAAAACAGTAAATGCTATTTTAGAATACTCAAAAGACTTTAATTTGCATCCTGTAAAGGATTAACCAATGCAAAGAAAAGAAAGGTATCAAGCATTTTTAGAATATTTTTCAGAAAATCAGCCACAAGCAGAAACGGAGCTTCATTACGAAAATCCGTATCAATTGCTTGTGGCTGTTATTTTATCAGCGCAATGTACGGATAAGCGCGTAAATATAGTTACTCCTGCACTTTTTAAGGCATTTCCTACTCCTGAGCATTTATCGGCGTCCCATTTTGATGAGGTATTACCGTATATAAAAAGCATCTCTTTTATGAATAATAAAACCAGGCATATAATAGGAATGGCAAAAATCCTGGTGGAAGAGTTTAATTCTAAAGTCCCTGAGAGCATTGATGATTTACAGAAAATGCCAGGTGTGGGCAGAAAAACAGCGAATGTAATTGCCTCGGTAATTTATAATCAACCCGCTATGGCAGTAGATACGCACGTGTATCGGGTCTCAAAAAGATTAGGGTTGGTGAATCAAAATGCTAATACACCACTTGAGGTAGAGAAGGTGTTAATCAAAAATATTCCATCTGAATATGTGCATATTGCCCACCACTGGCTTATTCTGCATGGTAGATATGTGTGCGTAGCGCGCAAACCAAAATGCGAAGAATGTAGAATAATGCATTTTTGCAGATATTTTGAAAAGAAATATTGAATAAACAACCTTCGAAGTTCTCTTTTTGCAGATTATACGTATATACCAGATATAAAAGAAAATTCAATTATTTGCATTATTCCTATCTGCTTTTTTAAATTGGCAACTTTGGTTAGGCCACTATTAATTCTAATTTATGAATAGTAACCATTAAATACCTAATCTTCCAAGATGTAACCCCATATCATAATTTTTTAAGCCCAATTTTTATACTTAGAAGTTTGCGAAAATTTAAGATCCTAATAAGTCTTTTTAATTAAAAGAGGTAATGCTGCTGAAAAAATTATAAGGGCTATGTATAGTAGAAAATTCAGACGGTTTTGAGACAATTTTCAAATCTTTAATTCATTTTTCTTCTTGTTTTTTAAAATGATGTTGTTATAGAAATTTTCTAAGATTGGTTGTAAATCATACATGTTGAATCAGTAAATGGATTCTCATCTTCTATAGTTTTTACTGGTTTTCGTAATATATATTACATCAAATCTGTCTATGAAATAATTGTACTGATAGAATATTCAATAATGAATACCAATGTTACTAGAGTGAAAAAATTTCGATCAATATAATTAAAGGTGCTATAATTATTGTTTTTTACTCGATTAAGCCATAGATTTAAAGTTCAATCGATGTTTAACCAAAATTAAAAACACATGAAAGAAAATTACTTGAAAAGAGTGTTTTTGACTACTTACATTAATTTTAGTAGTAAAAATCAGCTTTTCCTTACAGCAATTTTATTGATGTTTTTTGTAAATATGGTACCTAATGGCCTATATGCGCAAAAAGCAGAGAAAGTGCCAGCCATTCCAGTTATTTGCCCGGCGCTAGAGAAAGATATGTTTACAAAAGTGAACATACCTGAGGTAGTGAGTGGAGATCATCAACGTATGCTCCAAGAGGTGGCCACGGCCGAATTTGAAGTAACATTTGGACCAGGCGCACAAGCTAATCCTGAAGCAATGGCAGCATTTGAGTATGCTTTAGATATTTGGGCAACTCAAATAGTTTCGTCAGTACCTATTAAGGTTTCGGCAGAATTTGCTAATTTAGGCCCAGGCGTTTTGGCCTCAGCAGGCCCTTCATATAACGTGAGGGATTTTCCTGGTGCTCCTGAGCCAGGTACTCTCTATCCTGCAGCTCTGGCAAATGCTATTGCAGGTGAAGCGTTATTTCCGGATGAAGAATTTGATTTGGTTGTAAATCTGGGAACTGGAATTCAATGGTATTTCGGTTTGGATGGTAATACACCAGCTGGCCAATATGATTTTGTAACCGTGGCTTTGCACGAAGCAGGTCATGGCTTAGGATTTACAACTGTTAGAGGATATAGTGCTGGAACCGGCACCTTGAGGTCTAATGGTTTCCCATCGATTTTTGCGGTGTTTATAGAAGATGGTGATGGTAATCGATTGCTTGATTTCCCAGATCCCTCCACTCAACTAGGCTCCGCTTTTACTGGGGGAGATCTATTTATGGGAGGTACTTTTGCTGTTGCTGCTTTAGGCGGTGAAAGACCTGAACTTTATGCGCCAAGCAATTGGCAAGGAGGATCAAGCTTAGCACACTGGGATGAAGCTAGTTTTCCTGCAGGAGATATTAATTCTCTAATGACTCCACAAGTAGGGTCAGCGGAATCAAATTTTGATATAGGAGATATTACCCGAGGTTTATTTAAAGATATGGGCTGGGTAATTAACGATGCGGATGCACCTCCTGTCGTTTCCAATGTAAATAATATTTCTGAGGAAGTAAACGTTGATGAAACTTTTGCTGTCACAATCAATTTATCAAACATATCAGACACTTCCATTTCTGTATTAATAAGGTCCGCATTTGGAGATTCTGAAATTATTGAATCATTTGATCCTTCCGAACTTACCTTACAGGCAACTGCAATGGATTCTTTTCAAGTACAGTTCAGCACTGCAGGACTCGAAAAAGGGATTTATACCGATACCATATTAGTTGAAACATTGGAGATACCAAGTATTATTAGTATCCCAGTTGAACTAAGAGTGTTAGATGGTACCGAAGCTCCTGTTATTGCGGTTTCACCAGAATCGTTCAGCGAGGAGTTGGAGCAGTTTCAGGTAGTCACTCGTGAATTGCTCATAAGTAACGCCGGAGATGCAGACTTAACTTTTAACATAGAAGTGGATGGCGATACCACTGATAACTTTACATCTAATGTTAATTCTACCAATGAATTAATTGCCGGGAATGGTTTTTCCAATGTTAAATTCCCTTCTAAAGGAGGAGAGTCTGGAGCCATTAGTGCAGTGCTAAAGACAGCAAATAATTCCTATAACGAAATAGTATCGAGTTTATATGCAACGGATTTCGAGGACTTTAATCTGGAAGATATAAACGGACAAAACGGCTGGGTAAGCCAGTTTGAGGGAAATTGGGTAATCTCTGATGATAATCCAGCTCTTGGGAGTCAGCATTTTAAAGGAATTTCTGATGGACTTGGTGGTGGAAGACCTGCTTCTGTCTTAGCTATTTCTCCAACTGTAACTCCTGGAGATGAGCCTTTTATGGTTTTTAAATCTACTGTTAATATTGAAGGTGAGGGTGTTTCATGGGAAATCATCCCTCAATCACCGGCTGCAGAATCTGTAGTTACTCGTCTACGATTTAATCCTGATGGAACCATTGATGCTTTAGAGGCAAGTGCAAATAATTTTGTACCCTTAGATGTAAATACACCAGAGGGATATTTTGATGTAAGTATCGTAGTAGATAAGGCTGACTTTTCATTTTCAATCTTCTTTGATGATGAGCAAGTATTTACAGGAACTGGTTTCGCTGGTGAGATTGAGCAAGTAGTGCTTTTATCTGGAATGGAAACTGAAGGAAGTTCTTTTGATCTTGATAATTTCGAAATTATTGATGGAAATGAAGATCTGTTTTTTTTATCTGTAGTTCCAAATTCAGGAACGGTTCCTTTTGGCTCCGATTTTACGGCTGATGTAAGATTCGATACAAGAGGTTTGGAACCGGGCATTTATTCTGCTACTATCACGGTAAATAGTAATGATGAAAATAATTCTTCAATTGATATACCAGTAGATCTTATAGTGGTTCAACCACCGACAATAAATGTTACACCGGATTCTTTGAGTGTTTCAATTGACGTGCAAGTAGACGATCCTGCTACGAAATCAGAAACATTTACCATTCTCAACTCCGGCGAAAGTGTTTTAGAGTTTGCCACAGCATTGGGCGCAACAAGCTTTGCACCATCCAGTCTGGAAAATGCTATTTTAATTGAAGATTTAGATATGGCTTTATATGGAGTGGGAAGTTCTACTCTTCTAGAAGAAAAGTCAGCAGGTATTAATTCGCAAGCTTTAAGCACTGCTATTAAATCTAGTAATGTGAGCCCGAATAACAGTACCTTCACAGACTCTATTGCCTATGACTCAGGGGTAGATTTTCCTGGAGATTTTTCAGGAGTTCAAGGAGGGGCATATACCAGCGCAATTCAATTTGATGTAGAAAGTAATTTCACATTAACCGCTGTCAGAAATGCTTTTAGAACTGAGCTAAATACAAATCCCGTTGTAATTCTCGAGATTTACAGAGGGGGAAGTACCCCTAATAATGGCGAATTAATAGCCACTCAAACTTTTGAACAAGCAAGTGAAGAAGGGGTGTTTGCAGTAGAACAATTGAATTCTGCACTTACATTTGAAGCTGGAGAAAGCTTCTGGGTAGTTCATAAATATCCTAATGGAATTGATTTTCCACAAGGAGTAGATACAGAAATTGCACAGAGACCAAGCACTTATTTCTTTAGTAGTGATGGTGGTGCAACCTATAATCCTTCAGGGTTTGTATTTTTAGTTCGTGCCTTAAGTGGTGGTGGAGCTGATAGTTATATTACACTTTCTCCTGAAACAGGTAGTGTAGCTCCCGGTCAGTCAGTTGAAGTTACTGCAACATTCGATGCCGCTTCTTTGGCTAATGGACTTTACGAAACTGATATTGTTATTACAAGCAACGATCCAGTAAAACCAAGTACTGCTGTTGCTACTTCATTACAGGTTTCTGGTCAGGTTTCAGCTATTGCAATATCCGATGAGTACTTACTATTTAATGATGTATTTATTGGAAGTGAGAGGGAGAGGACATTTTCCATCAGTAACCAAGGTTTGGCGGTACTGAATGTCAGCGATATTTCATCTGACAATTCTGATTTTTCAGTAAGTCCGAATAGTGCTACAATAGAAGCAGGTGATACCCTTGTTGTAACCGTTAATTTCGCTCCAACTTCTTTAGGAAGTATTAATGGCATAATTACGGTAGAAAGCGATGCTTCAAATAGCTCTGAATTACAAGTTGTTGTAAATGGTATTGGTGCTGAGCCTCCAATTGCTCAATTTGATCCACAGGAAATCAGTGAAACCACTGATGCGGGAACCACCGTGGAATCTCAAATTACATTGAGAAATGACGGTAATGCCCCATTAATTTACTCTTTTCCTGACTTAGCTGCAACAGCTGCTCTTGCTAATGAAAACGTAATGTTAAATAATACTGAAATATTATCTTTCAGCAATATTAGTTCTTTGGAAGAAAAAGGCGCAGCTGATACAAGAGTTGGTGCCGAGGTGCTTTATAGTGTTGGTACAGATAATGGTTTTGGTTATAGCTGGATTGACTCTGATGAAGCGGGTGGACCAGTTTATAGTTTTAATGATATAACTGCTAGCGGTACAGAGATTACAACCGATGCAGGCGGAGATGGAACTGTAGAAATACCGCTTTCATTTAGCTTTGAGTTTTATGGAGTTGATTATACAAGCGCATTTATCAACGCTAACGGGTTTGTGGCTCTCCAGGCACCAACGTCATCTACTACATGGGTGAATTCTCAAATTCCAGTGGATAATGCAATTAATAACATGATTGCGGGCTTGTGGACAGACATAGAACCACAAAATTTCAATGGCTCTCTTCACTATCAGGATTTAGGTGATCAATTTATTATACAATGGACAGATGTTGCTGAATATCTTGGCTCAGCTAATGAAACAGTGACTTTCCAAATTGTTTTAAATAGCAATGGAAATGTAGATATTTATTATGACGATGTAGAATCAGCTTCCTTTTTAGATTTGTCTACAGTTGGCATAGAAAATGGAGATGGTACCGATGGTGCACAGGTTGCTTTTAATACTGAATATGTAAAAGATGGTTTGGCACTGCATTTCATCAAACCTGCTGTATCACTCACACCGTTTATAAGTAATGTAAGTAGTATGTCAGGTGTCGTTCCAGCTGGCGGATCTAAACAACTTACAGTCACTTTAGATGCTACTACTTTAAATGACGGTATTTATTATGATGAGCTTACTGTTTCGAGTAACGCACCTTCTGATTCAGGAAGTACAGCTTTGTTTGAATTGACAGTTATTGGTTATCCTGAAATTACCATTACACCGGATTCCCTAATGTTTGATTCTTTATTTATTGGATTAACATCTGAAGCCTCTTTCCTAATTGAAAATACAGGCTCAAAAGAATTGGAAATATCATCTATTTCAAATGGAAATAGCGATTTTACGTTAGATGAAACTGCTCCAATTACTTTATTACCGGATCAATCCCGAATAGTGAATGTAGAGTTTGCTCCTTCATCAGTTGGGTTTATAGAAGATGAGATAGTGATTGAAAGTAACGATGCATTCGACAACGAAGCAGCAATTGTTTACTTATCTGGTGTAGGAGTAGATCCGCCGGTAATTGAGGTTGCACCAGATTCTTTATCTTTAGTATTATATAAAGGAGACTCAACAGTTGAAAACATATCAATCACTAATAATGGTGGTTCCGACTTAAATTATTCATTGGCGCCTCCTTACTTTGGAAGTGCACAGGCTGCAAATGCTGAGGTACAACAATATGAGCAGATTGAATTTGATAAAATTTTAAGTAAGGAAGCTGAAGATACTCGTGTAGGTCCTGAATTCTTAAATGCCAGCGGTGGCCCAGGAACTTTCGGTTATACCTGGATAGATAACAATAGTGGGGGCCCTGCTTACGACTATATTGATATCACCGGTATGGGAGAACTAGCAAATGTTGGTGGCGATGGTAATGAAAGTGTTGCTTTACCATTTAGCTTTAACTTCTTTGGAGAAAACGAAGATAGCGTAACTATTGGGGCTAATGGATTTTTAACATTCGCTCCTGTAACAGGCTCTAATTTTGCTAACCAACAAATACCAAGCACTGCAAATCCAAACTTGTTCATTGCGCCTTTCTGGGATGATATTGAGCCACAAAATGGTGGTGGGGTATATTACTATGGAACAGATGAGTATTTCATTGTTCAATTTGATAGCGTACCTGGTTTTGGCTTTCCTCCTTTTATACCAATTCCAGCTCCTGTAAGTTTCCAGGTAATTTTATATCCTGATGGAACTATTAAGATGCAGTATGAGGATGTTGAGAATTCTGCTATGCGAACAAGCTCCACAGTTGGTTTGGAAGGTCCTCAGGGTTTGTCTGGTTTGCAGGTAATCTTCAATAATGAATATTTAACAGATGGTTTGGCTATTACATTCACTCCTCCTGTAAGAGGAACCATAGCCCCAGGTGAAACTGATGAGGTGCCAATTACTTTCTCTACTGAAGGTTTAGAAGCTGGTGAAACTTATTTTGGTGATATAGCAATTAATAGCAATGATCCTGTAAGCTCACTTGTAAATATTCCCGTAAGCTTACAAGTTTTGGGCTTACCAGAAATCGTAAGTTTCACGTTAGTAAATGCGCAACTTAATGAGGAAATTGGTCCTTTAGAGGAAGCAGATATTGTTAATGTAGATAATTATGCCAATAATCAATTTAGCATCGTTGCTAATACGCTTACCGATAGTGTTGGAAGTGTAATATTTGATTTTAACGGAGAAGATAGTTATCAGACAGATGATACAGCACCTTATTCCTTAGCAGGTGATAATGGAGGTTCATTCAGTCCTGTTGCCTTTCCATTAGGAATTAATACTGTCACTGCTACTCCATATACAGGTTCAGGCGGAACTGGTGTAGCAGGAGAGCCGTTCAGTATTAGTTTTGAGGTTATTGACAATCAACCTGACTTCTGTTATGGTGAATCAGTTGTAGATTACACTCCTGGAGATAGGAAAAATGGAAGAGATTTGCCGCCAAGTAGATCTAATCCGCAATTGGCTTTAGGAGAACCACAAGAAAACGATAATTACAATTTTGTCGCTCTTGGGTTTGGTGGTTCAATTACCATTCAATTAGGATGCGAAGTGATGGATCATGAAGGGAACGACTTATTAATTGTTGAAACTTCATTCCGTGATTCCGATAGAGATTGTAATTCTTATCCTGAGAAAGCAAAAGTTGAAGCCTCTGAAGATGGTGAAAACTGGGTTGTAATTGCAGAGGAAATTTGCAGAGATGGTGAAGTTGATTTAGCTGATGGCGGATTAACCAAAGCTAGCTATATCAGAATTACTGATATCAGTGACGCTGATGATTTCAGAGAGGGAAATGCGGATGGTTATGACCTGGATGGAATTATGGTAATCAACAACTTTGGAGACGATAACCAAATGGAAATGGTGAAAGAGAAAGTAGACCAAATCAATATGGTAGCCAACTCTGAAGATGTTGAGGTAAGAGCTTACCCTAACCCTGTTACAGATTATGTTCAATTTAACTTAAAAGGTGAAGGCACTGTATTCCACACTCAATTGTACAATGTGCGAGGGGAGTTGGTAGAAAGTCTGAAATTTGAGTTGAAAAACGGGGAAGATCAAGGTCAGATTGATATGAGAACTCTGCCTGAAGGACTATATCATTTAAGACTAACTGATACTCAAGGAGCTATTGTTTCGCAAATGAAAGTAATGAAGCAATAGGAAAATTGTATATTATATAAGTTGAAAAGCAACAGACATCAGTCTGTTGCTTTTTTTATTTGAATATATTTCAGACTGGATATAGATTTAATTAATAAAGAATAGATTTTCTTTCTCGCTACTTTACGACAAAGACAAACCAGCTACAGCTTTTAAAAAATTGTAGATATTATTAAAGAGAATTAAGGGAGAGAAATTAGTTGTATGGAATAATCTCGATAGGTAATCTGCATAAATTGGCAAAATCCTCACCAATTTCCATCATATCATCATCATTTTCTCTATAGAACCAACGAATATTTACTTCATGTCCATCCATATCCTTAAGGATTTCCATTTTATGAATCATATCCAACATTAATTTCGATGTAGATGTATTGAAGTAATCTAATCTAAAATTTAGTTCTGTTAAAGGTTTCGGATCATCTAAGTACTTATTAAGATGATCGAATATTGGATTGAACACCTCCATAGGATTTTCTGGAATAGACGAGCCTGATAACTCGAAAAATCCTTTTTCAATATCGATAACCACTGTTGGCCTCTGATGTGTTCCTGACATTCTAAACATGATCCTTCAAATATGATAACAAATTATGGTATCCGCAATATGTACGAGCATTTTTCGATAAACGGATTAAATTTTTTCACTTACAATCCATAGGTAAAGCGGCTATAACCCCAATTTAGTAAAAACTGTTATAAGTAAAGGTCCTTATTTTACTAATAAGCTAATAAAAATATTAATATTTTGTATTTGGCTCCATATTTTATTAGAGCAATTAATTTTACTAATTAATTTTGTAATTTTGATTTCTACCTAAATATATAGATTTTGCTCCTTAAGCTTAACCTTTTTTTAATTCTAAGCATTTTAGTCTATTCTTGCCAAATGATAGAAAAAAACGAAGTAAATCGTGTGAATGAAGTTGATTTACTCACCAAGGACTCTCATTCATTTGCACAGCCTCAAAAAGCTAGAATTGTCCATTTGGATTGGCAAGCTGAAGTCTCTTTTGTTAATAAAGTAATAAAGGCTAAGGCCATTTATAAAATCCAGGGATCAAAAAGGGCCAAGGAAATAATTTTGGACACTAAAAATTTGCTGATAGATAGCGTGTTTTTAAATGACACCATCGCTATCGAGAATTTTAAATTGGGTGAGAAGGATGAGATCCTGGGACAGGCTTTAAGGATCCCTATAGATAATCAGACGCAATCGGTTTCCATTATATATAGCACTAGGCCAGAGGCGGAAGCTTTACAGTGGTTAAGTCCTGAACAAACTGCTGGTAAAGAGTTTCCATTTTTATTTACACAGTCGCAGGCAATCTTGTGCAGATCCTGGATTCCTATTCAGGATTCTCCTGGCATTCGTTTTACCTATACTGCTGATGTAAAGGTACCAGAAGGTTTTATGGCCTTAATGAGTGCCAAAAACCCGCAGGAAATAGATAGCACAGGGAATTATAGCTTTCAGATGGAAAATCCAATTCCAGCTTATTTAATGGCACTGGCTGTGGGTCAATTAGACTTTGCCGAATTAGGTGACAGAACAGGTGTTTATGCTGAACCGCTTACACTGGAGAAGGCATCTGCTGAATTAGAAGATGTGGAGGAGATGCTTTCCACTGCTGAAACATTATATGGGCCGTATCATTGGGGAAGGTTTGATATTTTAATGTTACCACCAAGTTTTCCATTTGGTGGAATGGAAAACCCGATGCTAACATTTGCAACCCCTACCATTTTAGCTGGTGATAAATCTCTCACCTCCTTAATTGCACATGAACTAGCGCACAGCTGGTCTGGAAATCTGGTGACGAATGCCACATGGGAAGATTTTTGGCTTAATGAAGGCTTTACAGTTTATTTCGAAAATAGGATTGTAGAATCTTTATACGGTAAAGAATATGCCGACATGCTAGCTTTAATATCCTACAAAGACTTACAACAGGAGATGGCGGAAATGATACAAAATGACCAGTCTGCTGACACTCAGTTAAAACTGAATCTCGAGAACCGAAATCCAGATGATGGAATGACTTCAATTGCTTATGATAAGGGATTCTTCTTTTTGAAAACATTGGAGAAATTAGCTGGCAGATCCAATTTTGATGTATTTCTTCGAAATTACTTTCAGGAGCATGCTTTCCAGAGCATGAATACAAAATCTTTTATCTTATATGCCAATCAATATTTGATAGCAAAATACAAAATAAGTGATAGTGATGATTTGCTAAATGAGTGGATATATAAGAGCGGATTACCAGAGGGATTTGAGCCACCTAGCTCAACTAAATTTGAGGAAGTTGATACGTTTTTGGATACTTGGTTAGAAAATCCGAAAGATTCTTTAAATCAATTGAATTGTTGCACCCATGAATGGCTTCATTTTTTACAGCAATTACCAGATTCCATTGGGAAAGAAGAAATGCAAATGATTGACCTTCAAAAATCTTTCACTGACTCTGGTAATGCAGAAATATTAACAGAGTGGTTCAAACTTTCAATAAAAAATAATTATTATGTCGCTTACCCTAATATGGAAACGTTTTTAATTGAAACAGGCAGGAGAAAGTTCTTAATGCCTCTATATTCTGAATTGATAAAAACGGAGCAAGGGAAATCTTTAGCCTCAAGAATTTATAGAAAAGCCAGGCCAAACTACCACTTTGTAAGTTATAATTCGTTAGATAAATTACTAAATTACTCCAACAATTGAAATATTTTTTTAGCTAATACAATCTATATGTATAATATCGACAGAATACTTGTTGCTTTGGATCTTACTGAAATGGATGATTCTTTAATTAGATATACCTCCTTTATGGCTAAGCTATTCAATACTGATAAGATATATTTTTTCCATGTAGCAGATAGTTATGAATTACCAGAGGAGGTAAAAAAGAACTACCCTGATTTAGTGGCTCCAAAGGATGAAACTATTATCAAACTTTTAGAAGATAAGATTAAGACAGAATGGGTGACTGACTATACATGTGAAATATC
The DNA here is from genome assembly GCA_963803685.1 of uncultured Cytophagales bacterium. Taxonomy (GTDB): domain Bacteria; phylum Bacteroidota; class Bacteroidia; order Cytophagales; family Cyclobacteriaceae; genus Marivirga. The sequence continues at coordinate 1,176,206 of CAWDNW010000001.1, read as the reverse complement.
TATTGAATTAAAGGAAGGGAATGCTATTGATCAGCTACTAAAATGGATTGATATTAAGAGTGTTGATATGATTTTGATGGGTCGTAAAGATATTTCAAATGGCTCTGGTGTTATGCCCCAGAAAGTATCTAAACTGGCCCATTCCTCAGTTTTGATAGTACCTGAGATTTCAGAATTAAAACTTGATAAGATGGTAATTCCTTTAGATTTTTCAAAACACTCCAAATTAGCCATGGAGGCTGCTATTAGTATTGCGAAAGTATCTGGAGCAGAAATTATTGCATTAAATGCATATTATGTGCCTTCAGGTTATCACAAAGCTGGCAAAAGCAGAGAGGAATTTGCAGAAATTATGAAAGGCCATGCAGAAGCTGATTTTAAAAAATTTATGATACAAAATGATTTCGATCAAAGTATCCCCTGTCACTTTGTTTTGGATGAAGGATCTCCTGCAGATAAAATTTATGAATATGCTGAAGAAGTGAATGCAGATTTACTTATAATGGGCTCTAAAGGAAGAACAGGGATTGCATCCATATTACTTGGTAGTGTAACAGAAAAAGTGATTAATTACAAATCACATATGCCATTGGCTATTATTAAGGATAAGGACGAAAATATGGGGTTCCTAAAAGCTTTATTGAAATTGTAATTTAAATTCAGTTTTTTAAAGTATAGGCTCTTGAAAAATGCAAAGTTTAGAGTATTTAGTGATTCGACTTTAAAATGAATTTCAACCTGCCATCCATAAAAAACAGTAATTTTATAATAGCACCTAAAACTACTTATTTCAGTGCTGATTCCTTTGAATAAATTTCTGCTAAAACTTTAACAGCAAAATCTATGTCTTCTGGCGTATTGTATTTGCTAAATGAGAATCTAACATTGGGTCTTTTTTGATCCCTAATCATTTCTGCTAATACATGGGAACCTACATTGCTCCCACTGCTACAGGCTGAACCTCCACTGGCGGAAATACCTTTAATATCTAAATTAAATAAAAGCATTTCGCTCATTTCCGTAGTTGGTAGACATACGTTAAGCACTGTGTACAAACTCTTATCGGCATCAGAACTTAATCCGTTAAAAGTTACATCATCAACAGACTGTGTAAGTCCTTTAATCATTCGGTCCTTTAAGCCCTGAATATAGTTATGGTGCTCTTCCATATCCCTGTATGCAATTTCCATAGCCTTGGCCAATCCAATGATGCCATAAACATTTTCGGTTCCTCCACGCATATTTCTTTCCTGGGCCCCTCCATGAATAAAGGGATGAATACTATGCTCTGCATTAATGTATAAAAACCCTACTCCCTTGGGGCCATGAAATTTGTGAGCTGCACCAACTATATGCTGCGCTTTAATTTCCTGCAGATCATGCACATAATGTCCCATGGTTTGCACTGTATCAGAATGAAAAATTGCTCCATGTTGTTTGCACAGCCAACTTACCGCTTCAATATCCAGTAAATTGCCAATCTCATTATTCCCGTGCATTAATGAAATCAGGCTATTTGGGTTTTCTTTAAGCCATTTCTCCACCTCATTAATCATTACACTTCCGTATTCATCTAGGGGTGCATAATGTAATTCAATCTGGCCGGCTTTTTCCAGGTGCTGTAGTGTGTGTAAAACAGCATGATGTTCTATTTTAGATGTTAAAACCGTTTTAATTTGCTTCTGCTCTATACTACATCGTATGGCTGTATTATCAGCCTCAGTACCTCCAGATGTAAAAAATATTTCTGAGGGAGAAGTGTTAAGTAATTCAGCAATTGTTCTTCTGGATTTTTCAATAGCAGAACGCACATCTCTTCCATGCCCATGTATGGATGACGGGTTTCCGAAGTGGTTAAGCATATAAGGTTTCATTGCCTCAAACACCTCAGAGTCTAACTGTGTCGTTGCTGCATTATCCAAATAGATACGTTCCATGCTGAAAATTTAGTCTTCTTTATGATTAATTATTTCCTTAATATCCATTATCATCTTCTGAGCTAAGTGCTCAGCTTTTGATTCTGAATCAGATTCTGAATATATTCTTATGATGGGCTCTGTATTAGATTTTCTTAAGTGAACCCATTCTTTGTCAAACTCTACCTTCACTCCATCAATAGTATTAATGGGTTGGTTTTTATATTTTTCCTGAATACCTGCTAAAATAGCGTCCACATCAATATCATGTGTTAATTCTATTTTATTTTTCGAAATGTGGTAATTAGGATATGAAGCTCTTAAATGAGAGCATGATTTTCCACTTTTAGCCAAATGAGTTAAAAATAGAGCTATTCCTACTAATGCATCTCTACCGAAGTGGCTTTCCGGATATATTATACCTCCATTGCCTTCTCCACCAATTATGGCGTTAGTGGCTTTCATTTTCTCCACTACATTTACTTCACCCACTGCCGATGCAGAATACTCGCAACCATGTTTTTCAGTAACATCACGTAAAGCTCTGGAACTGGAGAGGTTAGAAACGGTATTACCGGGAGTTTTACTTAATACGTAATCGGCAACAGCTACTAAAGTGTACTCTTCTCCAAATGGAGTTCCATCTTCAGTCACCAAAGCCAATCTATCCACATCAGGATCAAGTACGATCCCTAAATCATAGTGACCATTTGCTAACTCATTACAAATTTGAGTGATATTTTCCGGTAACGGCTCTGGATTATGAGGGAAATTACCATCAGGATAGCAATATAGTTCTCGTATTTCAGCCACTCCCAATGCCTTTAATAACTTTGGAACAGCTATTCCGCCCGTACTGTTTACAGCATCAACCACCACCTTAAATTTGCGTTCGCGAATGGCTGTTAAATCAACCAAAGGTAAATTCAAAACCATATCAATATGTTTCTGAATATAATGATCCTGAGTGGTGTACTTACCTAATTTTTTTACTTCGCTAAAGGTGTATTTACCCGCTTCCGCTATATCCAGTAGTTCTTGACCATCTGCTTCTGAAATAAATTCTCCTTTGTGGTTCAAAAGCTTAAGTGCGTTCCATTGAACAGGGTTATGACTAGCAGTAAGAATAATTCCCCCTGCTGCCTTTTCCATGGTAACAGCTAATTCAACAGTGGGTGTTGTGGATAAGCCTAAGTCCACCACATGCATACCCATGCTTTGCAAAGTAGCTGCAACAAGTTTAGAAACTACCTCCCCTGAAGGTCGGGCATCTCTACCTATGACTATTTTATTGTTATCAGATTTAGTTTTTAACCAGGCTGCATACGCCCCTGCAAACTTTACGATATCAATTGGAGTCAATGCATCTCCGGCTTTTCCACCGATGGTTCCTCTGATGCCTGAAATTGATTTAATTAAGGTCACTTATTGAATAGTTTGTTTAACACACAAAGTTACTAAAAATAAGAAAGCGGTATAACAATTTCATAGAAACAATATTACAAAATAGTTTATGCAGCCCTGAAAGTTAATTTTCACATAATACTACAAAACCATATTCTCACCTAAAATCTCTTTTTTCCATAAAAAAGTTACAATCAATTGAAAAGACTAAATTAAAACATAATTTTGCGACAGGAATACAAAATTTAACTGCATTTAAATCTAGATAAAGTGAAAAGACTTAATAGGGTTAAAAGGAATAGGCCATATTTGAACGTTCTGGATTTTTTGACCCAGGAGAAGACCTTTTTGGCAATTATTCTCACTGGATTTTTGCTTTCTGCTATTCTGGTTCAGTACGGTCAGATGGCCATGTGGCTGGGTTTTATTTTTGCGGCTTATGCAGCTGTGGCTAACGATAGTATTCAATCATTAGGGACCTTTATTGAAAGCAATAAGCAAAGGCCCTGGTGGATTTTATGGTTATTTGTCGGTGCTATTTTTATTGCTACAGTAACTTTCAGCTGGCTGTATTTCGATGGAGATGTGACATACCAACGGTTATTAAACCCTGATGGCACCAGTAATTACCCTCATCCTGAAAATTTCAGTTTTTTTCAGATAATTGCCCCCCTGGTATTACTAATTCTTACAAGAATGAGAATGCCGGTTTCCACAACTTTTTTAATGTTAAGTGTATTTACTGCTGATTCCAGTGGGATTACTTCCATGGTAGGCAAAAGCTTAACGGGATATGTGTATGCATTCATCCTTTCTTTCATTGTGTGGTACTTAGGCTACCGTCTTATTAAAAAATACTTTAAAAGCCGAACAATGCATATTGGTTGGAGCATTATGCAGTGGATTGTCAGTGGAGCACTGTGGGCGGTTTGGGTAATGCAAGATGGCGCAAATGTGGCAGTATTCTTACCAAGACAGCAGACTGGGTTTCAATTTTTTATATTTGCAGGCACAATATTTTTGGGATTAGGATTATTGTTTTACTTACGTGGAGATAAAATACAGCGTGTAGTAAGCGAAAAAGTGAGGATTTCTGATGTGAGAGCTGCAACTTTAGTAGATTTCACTTATGTGATTTTACTAATTTACAAACTTTTTATCAGTACCGTGCCTATGAGTACTACCTGGGTGTTTTTGGGAATAATAGGAGGAAGAGAGATCGCAGTAAGTCTTTCCAGGAAGAAAAAGGGTAAAAAACATAAAATAAAAGCCAGTAAAATGATTTTACGTGATTTTAGTTATGCTATGATTGGCCTTGTCATATCAGTGGCTTTAGCTTCCGGTGCCAACCCAGCAATTAGAGAAGAAATTGTAGGCTTTTTTGCTAACTTATTCTAAATCAAATAAACCTATTACAAATATTTTAATACTTAAAAGTAATTTAAGACTTACTAAGCACTTTATTTACTTCGGAATCTGGATTGGCGCATTTCTCTCCTGGTTCACGGCCGCAAAAGCCACAAGCCTCACCCTCTTTATTTAAAAAAGGGCTTTGCGATGCACAAGTTCCTTTGAACTCACCATTTTTTATAAATAGTAGCCTAACCGACATTAAAATAAAGAATAGTGCAATAAATCCTATTGTTACAAAAAAAGTAGTCATAAACCTCTAATTTTAGCTTCGCTTTAAGCATTTTAGCTAACGCGTTCATTTTATTTCACAAAATTAATACTCTTACTTCATAACGCCTAAGAAATAAGCAAAGTTTCTTATATTGAAGAACTATGTAAATTTAAGATTTAGGAAGAAGTTTTTTCTGAAGGTTAAGTTTTCTTTCACCTGTAGTTACATTAATCATTAAAATGAAATTAAAGAGTGTTTTTTTTAAAATATTCAAATTAGGCATAGAGCATGAAACTGATGCGGAACAGCAGCGCAAGGTGTATGTCACTAACGCTCTTAGTGTTTACCTTTCCTTGATATGTTTATTCTTGCTTTTTAACGATTTCTTTTTGGCGGGAAATAATTTAGCTGGTTACAGGAGGTTATCTGCCACCTTGCTATTATTATTAGTACCCTTAGTAAACATGGCCGGTTACCATAGGTTGGCTAAAAGCGTATTTCTGGTTATTCCTGGCTTCTTCATTTTGGGAATGCCCATTATAATGAAGGATTTTTTTCCAGGTCAGCTTTTATGGTTTCACTACGCCACAGCCATTTTTACCGGTATGCCACTTTTAATTTTTCATTATAAGCGAGAAAAAGTAATAATGCTAATTATATGCCTTATCTATTTTTTGCTAACCATTATTATAGATAAGCTCTTAATTGTTTTTAATACTGAAGATATAGAATTGACAAGTTATATGTCCAGTTTTACAGATTACAAACTGCCTCCAATTATACTTTCTATATTCTTTAGCCTCATAATTTACAGGTTTAATAAAATTAACCTGAGTTATGAGGAAAAGCTAAATTCAATTAATAAGGATCTTACTTTTTCAAATGAAGAATTATTAACGCAATCCGAACAACTCAGTCATCTGAATAGGGATTTGGAAAGCTTAGTTCAAGAGCGGTCAAATTTATTGCAAATAAAAAATAAGCAAATTATTGAATATGCAAATCTGAATGCCCACAAGGTGCGAGGACCGTTGGCTCGTATTTTAGGCTTAATAAATATTAGTATGTATGTGAACAAAGAGGATGAATTAAGAAATATACTTGAATTAATTGATGTATCAGCCTCTGAGCTTAATGATATTATCATAAATATCAGTGAAATTTTGTCAGAAAAGGAAAACAATCAATAAATGTCTCGTCAATTATTTAAGCTGTTAATAAGCTTCTCATATTAAAAGTATTTACCAGTCAATTTCCTTTTCCAATATAATATACAGTCGTTTGTATCAATAAAATTTTAGTTTATAAGTATGAAAGAAGTAAAAATATACCCTGATAAAAATAGAGCAAAGAAATTAGAAGCTTTCGATCGACTTTTAACCATTATGGATCAATTGAGAAATTTGTGTCCATGGGATAAAAAGCAGACAATTGAGAGTATCAGACATCTCACTATTGAAGAAACTTTTGAGTTGTCAGATGCCATTCTGGAAGGAGATTTAGAGGAGGTGCGAAAGGAATTAGGCGATATAATGCTACACCTTGTATTTTATGCAAGAATGGCTGATGAGCAAAAAGCTTTTGATATGACTGATGTTCTTAATGGCATTTCTGATAAATTGATCAGCCGTCACCCTCATATTTATGAAGATGTGGTAGCAGATGATGAAAAAACTGTACTAGCCAATTGGGAGAAGAATAAGCTGAAAGAAAAAGGAAATCAATCAGTATTGGGTGGAGTGCCAAAGTCCTTACCTGCTTTAATAAAAGCTGTGCGAATTCAGGAAAAAGCAAGAGGGGTCGGCTTCGACTGGGATAATAAAAACCAGGTGTGGGATAAAGTCCAAGAGGAGCTACAAGAGTTCAAAGAAGAAGAGGAATCTGGCGACCATGAAAAAGCCACTCAGGAGTTTGGTGACGTACTTTTTAGCCTGATCAATTATGCGAGATTCAATAATATCAATCCTGAAGAAGCCTTGGAGCGGACTAATAAAAAATTTATTAAAAGGTTTCAATACCTGGAAGTCCGGTCTAAAGAGGATGGCAAGCAATTAGGTGAAATGACGCTGGATGAGATGGATGCTTATTGGGAGGAGGCTAAGAGTCTTTAGTAGATGATGTTTGACCTTGCGGGAATATAGAAGTTGGCACCACGCAGAGGTCAGACTTGCTTTTTAGCATTTAGTGGTTGCTCATAAGGAGCAGAGTGCTGAAGAAAGATGTCTGACGTTTGCAATGTCCCGACATCCATCAGAAGTAAGATTTTGGAAGCATCAATAATTGTTGCCAAAAATAAATGAATTAACTTAGCATTTAAGGTAGGATTAAAAACTTACAAATAGACAGTAAACAAAACAGCCCTAAGGTCGGACCTAAAAGGTCAGATCTGCAATTCAACTTCTATGACAACAGCAGAAAAATTAAATCGTGCCATACGTGACATACCAAATTTTCCTAAACCAGGAATTATATTTAAAGACATTACACCTGTTTTATCCGATCCGTTGTTGGTTAGGGCAATTGTGGACTGGTTTGTGCAAAAAGCGAAAGATGATAAAATCGATGTAATTGTAGGCGTGGAGTCGCGTGGGTTTTTATTTGGGATGATGATAGCTGAAAAGTGCGGAATACCATTCGTACCAGTACGTAAAGAAGGGAAATTGCCTCATAAAACCATTAAACATTCCTATGATTTGGAATATGGAAGCGCTACAATGGAAATACATGAGGATGCCGTGAAGCAAGGTCAACGCGTAATGATCCACGATGATTTGTTAGCAACAGGTGGCACAGCGCAGGCGGCGGCAGTATTAGTAGAAAAATTAGGAGCAAAAGCTTGTAACTTTACCTTTCTGATAGAGTTAGGATTTCTGGAAGGGAGGAAAAAATTAAATTCTTACAATGATTCCGTTTATAGTATCGTTTCATTTTAATAGATTTTGCAGTAATTTTGATTGAGCATATAGAAATATGGAAGAAATTCAAGTAACAGAAGAAAAAAACCTTTTACAGAAAAAGGTAAAAGATGTAATAGCAGAAGTAGGTAAGGTAGTAGTAGGTCAGGAATACATGATCAACAGATTGTTGGTAGGTTTATTCACAAACGGACACGTTTTATTAGAAGGTGTCCCCGGCTTGGCAAAAACATTAACCGTAAACACTTTAGCAGAAGTTCTACATTTAGATTTCCAGCGTATCCAATTTACACCGGATTTAATGCCTTCGGATTTGATAGGAACCATGATTTATAATCAGAAGGACGGAAAATTTGAAGTAAAGAAAGGGCCTATTTTCTCCAACTTAATTTTAGCGGATGAGGTAAACAGATCGCCTGCGAAGGTTCAGTCTGCCTTGTTGGAAGCCATGCAGGAGAAGCAGGTTACTATTGGCGAAAATTCTTATAAACTGGACAGACCATTTTTGGTGCTAGCCACGCAAAACCCGGTAGATCAGGAAGGAACATATCCATTACCAGAGGCGCAAGTCGACAGGTTTATGCTGAAGGTAACAGTGGATTACCCGACAAAAGATCAGGAATTGGAAGTAATGCGCAGAATGTCAAATATGTCTTTCAATAAGGATGTCAATGTATTGCTTTCTAAAGAAGACATTTTCAAGATCAGAGATGAAATCAATAAAGTAGAAATTTCGGACTCCCTGGAACATTATATTATTGAGTTGGTGTATGCTACTAGAAATCCAATGGATTATAATTTAAAGGAAGAAGCGGAATATATCCAATATGGGGTTTCGCCTAGAGCCAGTATTAATTTAAATTTAGGAGCGAAAGCGATAGCTTTTATGGAAGGTAGAGATTATGTATTGCCAGAGGATATCAAAGAGATTGCTTATGATGTGATGAATCACAGAATATTATTGAATTATGAAGCAGAAGCTGATGGTGTAACTACCAAGGATATAATTCAGAAAATTCTAAATAAAATACCGATTGGTTGAAGAGCAATATAAGTTAATTTTTTATTATCAGTTGTGTAAGACACATAGAAAAGCGTTCCGGTTGGGACGCTTTTTTAGTTTAACACAAAGTTAACACAGTTGAATAATTGGTAACAATTTGCTAAAACCTTATACAACTTCAGGTAATACTAAAAAACCACCTTTGTGCTAGTTGAATGTATAAACAAAAACAAAAATTATTCACGATGAAAAAATTTAATTTATTTACATTGCTTTTGTTAGCAATAGGCTTCGGATTCACAGCATGTGATGAGGATGAAGGAACAGAGCCAGATGCTGGTGTGACCATTACTGGTATTCCTGCAACTGCTGAAATTGAAAATTTAGGCACTTTACCAACTGTTACTGCTACTTTGGCTGCTCCAGATGGTTTAGCTTCTTTTAGTATTACTAAGAATGGAGCTGCTTATGGTGATGAAGTAACTTTTGATGGTGAAACTACTGAAACTGTAGATTTTGAATATACTGCTGAAGAAGCTGATGCAGATAAAAACATAGTATTTGTATTTACTGCTACTGACGTTGATGGTGATGAAGAATCAGTAACGCACGTATTATCTGTTGGTGAAGCTGAGTTTTTTGCTAATGAAGTTCTTTCTGGTTTAATTGAGGAAGACATTACATTAACCAATGACAGAATTTGGGAGTTAGCAGGAAGAGTTATAGTTACTGCTGACGTAACAATGACTATTGAGCCCGGTACTATTATAAAAGGAAGACAAGGTGATGCTGCTTCTGCTTCTGTTTTAATCATTGCAAGAGATGGTAATATTGAAGCTAACGGTACAGCAGAAAATCCAATAGTATTTACATCTATTTTAGATGGAATAACTGTTGGTCAGTTCGAAAGTACATTAGATTTAAAAACTCAACAAGGTTTATGGGGTGGTGTATTAATTTTAGGGAATGCTCCTATCTCTGCTGATGCAGCTGAAAAGCAAATTGAAGGTGTTCCGGTTTCTGTTACAGAAGGGTTATACGGAGGCTCTGAACCTGAAGATAATTCAGGTAACTTCGAGTATGTTTCTATCAGATATACCGGTGCTGAATTGGGTCCTGGTAACGAATTGCAAGGTCTTACATTAGGTGGTGTTGGTAGCGGTACTGTTATAAACCATGTAGAATCAATCAACTCTTCTGATGATGGTATTGAAATATTTGGAGGTACAGTAAATGTTACAAACTTCATAGTTTGGGCTTCTGATGATGATGGTTATGATACTGACCAAGGTTGGACAGGAACTGTTGACAACTTTGTATATATTGGTGCAGACCAAGCTAATGGTTATGCCTGGGATGGAGATCACGCAATGGAATTGGATGGATCCGAAGGTGATGATGGAGATCAAGATTTAATTGGAAATTTTGCAAATGGTTCTTTAAGAGGTTTGACATCAAGTGATTATGCTGACTTACGAGATGGTGCTAAATACAGCTTGAGAGATTTATATTTCTTCGATTTTGCTACAGGATCTGATATCGAGTTGGATGCAGATGGATCAGTAGATCCGGATGATTCCGATGCAAGGTTAAGTGATGATATTAGAGTTTCCTCAAATTATGCTGGTGGTATAGTGGAGTTTGTTGGTTTAGAATTCAGTAGTTCTGATGCTATGTCTGTAATTTTCAAAGACAGATTGAATGCAGCATTAGGAGCAGCTATTACAGGAAATCCATCTGAAGCAGATTTAATAGCTCAAATTGCTGCTAACAATTCAGAATTTGCTGACAACAATTCAAATGCAGTAGCTTCTCCTACTGTTGGAGCTGACGTTACGGTATTTGATTGGTCATACACTGCTCTACAAGGACAGTTAGATGTTTTTTAAGCATTAAATAATTTTTTTACGAAAGCCTGCTTACTTATTAAGTAGGCTTTTTTTATGTTCTTCAATATTACCAAATTGTTTTTGTTAACATAAAGATAATCTACTGACAATTCTATGGTAAACTATCTTGGATTATTTATCTATAATTTTGTGCCATCATAAATTAGTAAGTAATGATTTTAAGAAGAGTTTTATTATTGTCGATTTTCGCTGTATTATCCAGCTTTGTTGTTTTTGCACAGAAAGGAACATTAAGAGGAACTGTTATAGAAGATAAAACAGGTGAACCACTAATTGGTGTTTCAGTGGTAATAAAAGGAACAAGTATTGGTGCACCAACTGACTTAGATGGTTCATTTTCTTTTCAAGTTGACCCTGGAACCTATGAGATAAATGCATCATTTATCTCATTTGAAACGAAAGTAATTAAAGAGGTAGTCGTTACGGCCGGTGAAGTTACAGTTCTAGGCACCATTAGAATGGGTGAATCAGTAGAACAATTATCTGAAGTTGTGGTAAGAGCTGAAATTATCAGAGAAACAGAATCTGCACTACTTACCATAAAAAAGAAATCTCCAAATATTATAGATGGTATTTCAGCCGAAACCTTTTCCAAATTAGGCGACAGTGACGCAGCAAGTGCAGTAAAAAGAGTACCAGGAGTATCTATTCAGGATGGCCAATATGTTTATGTACGTGGTTTAGGAGATAGATATACCAAAACCACATTAGGTTCAATGACTATTCCTGGACTTGACCCTGATAGAAATGCTGTTCAAATGGATATTTTTCCTACGAATTTGATCAATAATATAGTGGTGTACAAGTCATTTACTCCAGATTTATCTGCAGATTTCGTAGGAGGTACTGTAAACGTAGAACTAAAAGATTTTCCAGATAGGAAAACATCATATTTCTCGCTTGGAGCTACATACAATCCAGGAATGCATTTTCAGTCAAAGTTTTTAGATTCTAAAGGTGGATCTTTGGATTTTTTAGGTATTGATGATGGCACGAGGGATCTTCCCTTTGATGCAAGAAACAATCAATCTACAGTAAATGATGCTAACACTGCCTCCTCACAAGGAATTAGATTGCTCAGCAACATAACAAGAAGCTTTGAAGATGAACTTGCTGTTAAAAATAAAATGAATAACCTTCCAGATTTAAGTGCCTCTTATTCCAGAGGAAATCAGTTTGATTTAGGAGGCTACAAGTTGGGTTACAATATTGCTTTAAACTATAATAAGTCAACGAGCTATTTTGAAGATGCAGTAGATGCTTATTATCAGAAACCTCAGAGAGCAGAAAATACAGAGTTGATCGTTGATACAAGGTACAATGGAACCCTTGCCATCGGTGAGGTTAAATTGAGTGGGCTTGCGGGACTGGCTTTGAAAACTGCTAATTCAAAATATTCTCTTAATTACTTAAGAATTCAAAATGGAATAAATAGAGCAGGAGATAGAATTGTAGTAAGGTCTTTAACTAATTCTAATACTTCGGTACTAGATAATATTGAGTACACTGAAAGACAATTGAATAATTTAATTTTTGACGGTAAACATAGCTTTAACAACGGCAGGTCAGATTTGAATTGGAAACTTTCTGGTACTTTATCTACAGTTGATGATAAAGATGTAAGGATTACACCTTTCACCATTGATGAGGATTCAGGAGAATTAGAAATCAGGTCTCAGGAAGGTGGAGAGCCTCAAAGGATTTGGCGATTACTTGACGAGCAGAACTATGGTGGTAGAGTTGATTTCAACAAGAGTTTCCAATTTATGGGTAATGATTCTAAATTCAAAGTTGGAATTAGTGAAGATTATAAAACAAGAAACTTCGAATTACAAGATTTCAGTATGAGAATATTTGGACCTCAGGGTAATTTGGATTTGAACGGAAATGCAGACAATCTTTTATCATCTGAAAATATTATAGGACAATTGGAAGGGATTGATGATAGCGATTTTGGTACTTTTTACAATTCAAGATTTACTGAGAGCAATGCCTACTCTGGTTCGATTAACGTTGCAGGCGCATATGTTAGTAGTGAGTTAACTTTCAGTGATCAATTAAAAGGTATTGTAGGAGTAAGAACAGAAAAATATGACCAATTTTTTACTGGTCAAAATCAATCAGGAGACAGAGTTTTTGAAAATCAAAATGTGCTAAATTCTTTAAGGTTTTTCCCTTCAGTAAATCTTACCTATTCGCCATTTGAAACAACTAATTTTAGAGCGTCTTATTCCAGAACCGTAGCAAGACCTTCTTTTAAAGAAAAATCTACAATTGAAATTCCAGATGTTCTAACCGGTTTGACTTACATAGGCAATATTGATTTGGTTGAAACTGATATAAATAATTTTGATTTGAGGTATGAAATGTTTTTTAAGCGAGGTCAAACTGTTTCTTTAGGAGCTTTCTACAAAACATTTAATAATCCTATTGAGCTAGTTAGGTCAGATGCCAACCCCTCCAATGTGAAGCCTACCAATGTTGGTGATGCACAAATAATTGGAGCTGAATTGGAAGTAAGAAAGGATTTCAGTTTCATTTCGCCAAAACTGGAAAACTTTTCAGTAAAAGGAAACTTCACCTTTACAGAAGCATTTGTTAAAATCGATTCAGTTGAAGCGAAGGGAAGAAGAAATGGTTTGAGAGAAGGCGAAGAATTTTCTGATACAAGAGATTTCGTTGGGCAGCCACCATTTATAATAAATGCTGGATTGGATTACTTAAATTTTGAGTCAGGATGGGAAGGAAGTTTGGCATATAATGTCCAGGCAGCAACGTTAGCAGTAGTTGGCGTAAACCGAACGGCAGATACTTACACTGTACCTTTTCATAGTTTGAATTTCAACGTATCAAAATCGTTTGGAGCTGATAATAAAAACAAGTTAGGTTTTAGGGTTAATAATCTGTTAGGAGATATTCAGGAAAGAGAATTTGTATCTTTTGGAGCTGCTAGTCAGATTGAATTTAGTAGAAATCCAGGTAGATCATTCAGAATTCAGTATTCAAGAACATTCTAATTACTACAATAGAAATATTTTAAAAGGCCTGCTGAATTCTTTCAGCAGGCCTTTTAATGTAAAACCTCATGCAAAACCTTTAACGATTTTATTTCTTTTAAGGAGTTACTATGTATTTGATAAAACTGCAAAATTATCTGCAGAATTGCTTGTCGTTCTTTTCCGCTTAAAGCAATCGATTCTGCTAAGCTGCCGGATAGTAGCTCATCTAATTTAGCTTCTGTGAGTATATCTATTCTGGTACTGTAGTAGGGCTTTATTTCACTCAACATCTGATGAGCACTTGAAGCAGAGAATCCCAGGTATCCACTTAAATCATTAAGAAATTGAAGGTGAAAATTGTAGTAGTTGCTCTCCTTCACATCAAAGTAGAGGAGACTTTCCTGTAGAAAATCAAACATCCCTTCATTAGGTTCTTCCTCGCCGCGTAGTAAATTGCTGAGGACTTCTGCAATAAAAATCCCTATTGTTGATTTTTTAATATGGTACGGAATACTTTTATAAGGCTGTCGACACTTAATTTCTGACAATCTGTTAATGCTACTTGAAGCTTTTTTGTAAACCACTAAATCCAGCAAAGTGAGTGGTTGAAATAGTGCTATTTTGTTTTTAGCTTTCTGCTTTCTTACTCCGTTTTCAATATAAGATTGCACACCAAAGGCTTCCGTATAAATATGTACTATAATGGAGCTTTCACCGTATTTAATGTGATTTAAAACAATGCCTCTTGTTTTGTGTAACATAATATTTTCAGCTTGTCATAATTACCTTTTTTGGCCCTACCACGGATTTAATGGGAAGTTATAATTTATAGCTTCCATAGTGATAAATCTTCTAGTTTAGAAAGTCATTGCGAATCCCCTTAGGTGAAGCAATCTCGTTCTTTTTGAAGAAGAGCTTTCTAACGAGTATTTCCTTAATTTCCAGAGATTACTTTGTGCCTTTGCGCCTTTGTGGTTAAGAAAACCTCGGTTTAGCGAGTATTTATAAAACTTGTACGCCACAAACCTAGGCGGAACGTAAAGATAGATTAGGAAACCAGACTTAATTAACCACTGCAAATTTAGTCCGGTAGCTTTCAGTTCCATCTTCACTAACAGAAAAAACAATATAAACACCCCTTTTTACTCTAAATCCGGAGTAGTTGCTCAAATTCCAGCTAAATGTTCCTCCGTTGGCTTTCCCCTTATGGATAACGTTTCCAGCTAGATCAGTAATCATCACTTCGTTATTATTAGCCAGTCCTCGTATAGTAACTGTATTATCTTTTGCCAAATTTACAGGATTAGGAAAAACCTCTACCGTGCCGTGAGTGCCTGATGCCGCTGTAGCATCGGTTCTGTAAGATAAAAATTGATTATCGGAAGACATGAAAACTTCACCATTCAATGGATTTATAGCAATCTCACTAATGTTTTCTTCTATTATAGGGCTATTTGATCTTCTAAGGTGTAATAAATTAGCATTAATGTCTTCATCAAATAACCATAAACCATCTCGTGTACTCATCCATTTTCTGTTACCACCATCAATAGCAATTTGATTCACCCTGATTTCATCAAAAAGGAAAAAACCGTCTAAAATAGAGCGAATTACATCTACCGATTGATCCTCCAATACTCCCTGAAAATTATTGAAAAGGCAGGCTCCGTTTGCTGTAGATATCCATAAATTACCAGAAAGATCTAAGCTGAAATCTGTAATTACGTTTGAGGGTAGGTTGCCATTTCCTACAGTAGAATTCAGAAGGCGATTAGCACTATTATCGGAATTGATCACATAAACACCGCTGTTAGTTGCAATATATAAGTCACTATTAAAGAGAATCTCAAAATCGTTAACCTGGGTAGAGGCACTAATATTTAGTAAATGAAGAATATCTTCGGAATAGTTGTAGGCTAGCCACTGGTTGCTAGCTGATTTCCCTACCAGCCAAAGATTAGTTTGCTGATCAGTGGTTATAAATTGCCAATTGTTTTCTTGAAGAGCTGAAGTGCCAGGTAAAAGTGTAATATTCTCAGCATCCCAACTATATAAACCATCATTTTCGGTTAAAAATATAGCATTGCCTGTGGATAAATCCAGCGTTAGATCCTTAAAAATAGGTAAAGAATCATTTTCTATCTTCCCTACATAGTCCCATCTGCCATTCAGGAAATAGGAAAAACCGGGCACTTCATTATTTAGGCTAAAAGTAAAAGCGTCAATTTGTTTTAATACCGATGGCTTTCCTCGTGGACCCATTGGTATTATACTTTCTGAAGTAGTACCTGTTACTTTTAATAATCCCTGACTGCTCGATGCCAGGTAATAGTCTCCGTTTTCTAACACTATATCATAAAAAACGTCACCAAAAGAACTCGTATAGGTTAATTCAAATAAATTATTTTGAAATTGAAGCACTTGGTTTCCAGCCAGGAGCCAGAGCTGTTCATCACTCTCCACCAGATTGTGGATTGGTGCTGTGCTTTGGTATAAGCTATCCCATTTGTTGTCTCCTAATTGGTATACGATATCGTTTTCTGCAATTGCTATAATACTTTCTTGCCATTTTATAGCTTTTTTAATAGGAACCATATCATCGATTGAAATAGGACTTCTTTCCCAATTTTGAAAGTCTTTCAAGTTGATTTGATCATTTAATGTGCCTGTTAGTAATCCTTCTTCTGTACTTAAATACAAATTCTCCTCATCAGAATATATATGGGAAATAGCTATTGAGTTACCTGTAGCACCTAAATTGCTGTAGAAGTCTATGAGTTGGTTCTCGGATGCATCAAATAAAACTACACCAAAATCTGTAGCTAAATAAGTGATGCCATTTTGATAGAAGATGGAATTAATACTCTTAGAAGCTGTAATGTCAGAGTTTCTTATCAGCTCAAAGCTATTTATATTTAAATCCTGATCTATAACATCTATTGTTCCATCCTGATAACCAATTATCAGCAGGTTTTCTTCAGAAATCGCTTCTATTGCTTTTATTTGTAATCCAGAAAGACCTGTTGTTATGCTAATGGTATTAACACTTCCATCTTCCAAATCAAAATAGAACAGGCCATTATCGCCAGCAGCAAAAATCTTATTGTCCAATTTTGCAACTAGCTGTGAGTTAGAGTAGTCGGCATGATTTCTCCAAGTTCCCACTGGTATATTTTGCGCAGGAAGTATTTGTGAAAGTATTACAAAAGAAAAAACCAGGAATATTTTTTTTAACATATTGTTGGATTCGGTCAATGTATCAATAATTAAACGTTAGAGAACATCATTGATTACATTTATTATTTGTTTAAAAAGCATCTTCTGCATCTTGGTTCGTATTGATCTTTTTCACCCAACATTACCTTTTCTCTATTGGCAGATAGCCGGTAAGAGTAGGTGGCAATTCCACCACATTGTGCACAAATAGCATGCACTTTCGTTACATATTCAGAAATAGCCATTAGCTCTGGGATGGGCCCAAATGCTTTTCCACTAAAATCCATATCAAGACCAGCAATAATGACTCTCTTTCCCTGGTTGGCCAATTTGTTAACTACATTAACTATTTCTGAATCAAAAAACTGAGCCTCATCAATGCCCACTACCTGAGAGTTTCCCGTCAGCAAGAGAATGTCTTCCGCAAAATCCACAGGGGTGGAACGAATACGGTTTTTGTTATGTGAAACTACTTCGGTATCATCGTAGCGAGTATCTATTTTAGGTTTAAATATTTCCACCTTTTGTTTCGCAATTAAGGCGCGGTTAAGTCTGCGTATCAGTTCCTCCGTCTTTCCACTAAACATAGATCCACAGATCAATTCTATCCATCCCTTGCCCTTATCATTGCCTCCTTCTCCTCTACCTATATGCGGTTCTGTAAACATATTAATCGGAATACTCCATATGTGGAAACTTATTTATTTCTGCTACTTTAATTTTTATATCACCTAATACCTGGGCCTGGCACGCTAGCCGTTCATTTTTTGCTAGCTTTTTCAGCAATCTGAATTTTTTTTCAGGCTCTGTTAGCTCTCCTAAATTTTGCATTCCTTCCAAAACAATCATTTTACAGGTTGTACAACGCCCCTTTTTGCCACAGGCATGCATCCAATCTATAAAGTTTTCGTGTATTAGCTGTAATGCCGTTTTTTCTTGGCTTTTACTTATTAACTTGCGTTCGTAAAGATTAGTAATGTGAATTTCAGGCATAATACTTTCATACAAAAAAAGGAAAATTAATAATGGAGAGCAAATTAAATCATCAGGCGATTGATGCTTACGCCAAAGCTTTTGCAAAACAAATCTGTCAATCATTCTTTTACGAGACCACTCACATAACAGGTCAGGAAATTTTAGCGCTTTCTAAATTTAAGCAAACTAATTTAATAGTATTAAAAAATCTGTTCCGAAAATGGAAAAAAGAGAATGCCAAATTGCAGAGTCCGTACTTTGACTACCACAATACGGAAGTCAAAAAAGCCATGACAGATTTCATGAATACGCTTTCTCGCCATATTTCTATAAAAAAGGAACATTTTGAACCTCTTTTAAAAGAATCTGTAAAGGATAGTATTTTACTGGTGTTTTCTCCCTACGATTTTTTTTCCAAAGAAATTAATCAGCGGGACGGAAGTAGAATCACCTTAAATGATTTGAAAGATTTAAAAAAGTATATTAAAATCAACGATTTCCTATTAGACGGCTTGATTGAGAAATTTAAATCTCACAAGATGGAGGTGGCGTTTAATGACGAAGCTTTTGAATTATTTAATGAGGTTTGTAGCCAATCAGATGATCAACCGGAAGATATTCAGCCCTACCTAAAAGCTTTTTCTGAGGAGCTCCCAATTACTATATCGGATATTTATTTGGAAAATGGTAACGGGCAGGAGATACCAGAAAGTATTGGGGAAAAAGGAACGTTGAACGACTTGTTTAAGCAACCTGAGAAGCCTTCTTTAGCCGAGAGATTATCAAAGGGAAATGTAAAGAATTTAAAACAACAACTTACACTTAACCAGCGATTTATGTTTGTGAATGAGCTGTTTGATGGCAATCAAAAAGAGTTTATGATGGCATTGGAAGAAGTTGAATCTATGGAGAATTACAAAGATGCCTATACCTTAATCAAGAAAAATTACGCTGCTAAATACGAATGGAACCTGGAAGATGAAGAAGTGCAGGAATTTATGGAAGTGGTAGGAAAAAGATTTAGCTAAAACTAATGTTGGAGTAAGGTTATTCTCATTAAAATGCAATAATACGTTACCTAAGCAGAACTTATTTGTCTGCTTCATTTTTTTAGAGAACTTTCTGCATTACTTTTGCATTATGTTTAATAAATCTAAATAAAATGAAGAGAGTACTTTCATTTCTTATTTCATTGTCGTTTTTGTTTTCCTGTAATTATTCAGAGGAAATTTCCAATAAGCAGGTAGTAGTCAATTATGCAAATATTGTTTACGCTAACTATTATGATACCTTTCAGAATACACTAAAACTGAAAGAACAAATTGCAACATTTATAGATGCCCCTTCTGAAGATGGGTTGGAAAAGTGTAAGGAAGCATGGCTTATAGCAAGGCAAAGTTATGGACAGACAGAAGCTTTTCGCTTTTACGGTGGCCCAATAGATGGCGAAAATGGACCTGAAGGGCAGCTAAATGCATGGCCATTAGACGAAGCGTATATAGATTATGTAGTATCACCAAATAATGATAATCTTAATATTATTAATAGCCCAGACCAATATCCTGAAATTACAACAGATTTCATTGCATCAATGAATGAAAAGGGAAGTGAGACCAATGTGAGTTCTGGCTATCATGCTATTGAATTCCTATTATGGGGACAAGATTTGAGCGAGGGTCCTGGAGCCGGTGAACGAAAATATACTGACTACCTGGAGACAGAGCAAGCCACCGCTGAAAATGCAGATAGAAGAAAAATTTACCTCCTGGAAACCGCTAATTTACTTTTGATAGATTTAAGTTCAGTTCTGCAAGAGTGGGAACCTGAACAGCAAAATTATAGAGTTGACTTTATTGAAAATTCCGGTAAATCTCTAGAAAAAATTGTTTCGGGACTAGGCAAACTAAGCAAAGGTGAGCTGGCAGGTGAGCGCATGTTTGTGGCTTACGATTTAAGATCCAAAGAAGATGAGCATTCTTGTTTCAGCGACAATACACACAACGATATTATCGTAAATGCCATCGGAATTCAAAATGTGTATCTAGGTAGATACGAATTGTACGAAAGCGATAGCACCATATCTGGTCCTGGAATATATGATTTATTAAAACAAAAGGACGAGGCTTTAGCAGAGGAATTAAAGGAAACCATCTCTAAAGGTATTGCATCAAGTAGAAAAATTGAGGCTCCTTTCGACCAGCAAATAAAAAGTGAGTCCGGTAGAAAACAAATTGCTCAAACAATTAGCTTGTTTAGAAAGCAAGGAGATTTGCTGGCTGCATCTGCCAACCAATTTGGATTTAAATTTGATCCTGAAGCCATTTAAATTAAACTTTTAAAATGCGTTTTGTAATTTTCTGCATTGTTTCAATAGGATTTCTATTTGTTTTTGCTTCCTGCGATAACCAGCAAACTTACGAAGCAGTAAATAAATCTGCATTATATCCCGGTGGTGCTGCTACTACTGATGATTTTTCTGTTAATGCCTTTGGTCATGCTGCACCGAACATTTCCGATGATAAACAGATGCAATTTGTAACAGGCAATGCATTCTTTAAAAGAAATTGGGTGACAGCACCTTCATCTACGGCTGATTTAGATGGCTTAGGCGCATTATTTAATTCTAAGTCTTGCTCCAGCTGTCACTTTTTAGATGGAAAAGGGGAGCCAGGTTTTGAGAAAGGTCAATCATCTGCTTTGCTTTTCAGATTGAGCGTAGAAACAGAAGATGGTCAAATAATTCCTGAACCTAATTATGGAAATCAATTCAATCATCTGTCCATTATTGGAGTGAAGCAGGAAGGAGATGTAGATATAACCTACCAAGAGCTTCTAGGAACTTACCCTGATGGAGAGAATTATACCTTAAGAAAACCTAATTATTCATTTACAGCATTAAATTATGGTGAAATGCATAAAAATGTAATGGTTTCACCGCGCGTAGCACCTCACATAATTGGTCTAGGTCTATTGGAAGCCATTAGTGAAGAGGATATTTTAGCTTTAGCTGATCCCGAAGATGAAAATAAGGATGGTGTTTCCGGAAGACCGAATTATGTATTAAATGTGATTACTGACAGCATCCAGTTGGGTAGGTTTGGGTGGAAAGCCAATGAGCCTAATGTGAAGCAGCAAGTGGCTGCAGCTTTTCAAGGTGATATGGGTTTAAGTAGTTCCTTATTTGGAGATGAAAATGAGACTCCCTTTCAAAAGAGATTTATTAAAGCTGAAAATGGAGGAAATCCCGAAATTTCTGACGATATTTTACAGAGAGTTACGCTTTATTCTCAAGTATTAGCAGTTCCTAAAAGAAGGGAAGCAGAGAGTGAAAATAATATTACCGGGGAACAGCTATTTGCTGATATGGGGTGTTCAGCGTGTCACACTCCTTCATTTGTAACTGCCGAACATTCAAATATTCCGGAATTTAACGACCAAACAATTTACCCTTACACTGATTTACTAGTACATGATATGGGTGAAGCACTTGCAGACAACAGACCGGATGGACAAGCAACAGGCGTTGAGTGGAGAACGCCTCCTTTGTGGGGAATTGGGTTGGTTAAAACTGTCAATGGGCATACTACATTATTGCACGATGGGAGAGCTAGAAATGTTGAGGAGGCAATTTTATGGCATGGTGGAGAGGCAGAAAGCAGTAAAAATAAATTTAAAAAATTATCTAAAGCAGAAAGGGATAATTTAATTGGTTTTGTGAATTCCTTATAAAATGAGAGATTTTGGTGTATTATTCTTTACTTTTTTATTAATTGTTTCTTGCAGTACTGGTGAGAAAAGTTCTGATCTTGATAAAGAACCTATTTTGGAAAACATTGCTTATAAGTTGGCGATTCCAGCTTATGAAAATAGCCTCAAGTCCTTTGTCTCATTAGATTCTGCTATTGTTTTTCTGGAGGAATATAACAATGGTTATAATTTATCAGTCGTCCAAGATTTGTGGATAGTTGCAGCAACAAAATGGGCTAGAACTGCTCCATATAACTTCGGACCCATCGATGAGCTTTTAATCGAGAATAATTTTCACTATTACCCTCAGGATACCTCGAAATTATCTTCAGCGGTGAAAAAATTTTCAGGAGAGCAGAACTTTATTAATGCGTTAGGTAGCAATAGTAGAGGTTTAGGAGCCCTTGAGTACCTTCTTTTCACAGATACGATTCAAAGTAAGGAGATTTCGTTTTCAAAAATATTAAGCAAAGATCTGATAAAACTAAATCAGCAAATTTTAAATGAATGGAAAAGCGATTACGCTAAAAAATTTATAACCAATACAGGTAATAATATTAGCGCTAGTATTACTGTTTTAACAAATCAGTGGATTGAACTGGCTGAAAGAGTGAAAAACAATAAGATTGGATCACCAGCTGGAAAGATACCAGGAATCGACAAGAACTTCATGGCTGTTCCTGCCCCATTTAGTGAGAGTTCTATAGCTATTATTGCTGCTAACTTATCAGAATTGCAAATAGCCTTTAATGGTGACAACGGCAAAGGTGTGGACGATTATCTGAATGATTTGAATATTGAAGATGCTGATGGCAAAATTCTTAGCGATAAAATAAATTCCAAATTTCAGGATTTACTTGACCTGCTTGACGAAAGTGACAAATCCCTAGCAGATTTAATCAATCAGGATTCAGAAAAATTGGATCAAATGTACCTGGAATCGCTAAATCTAACTATCCTTCTGAAAACCGACATGATGGGTCAATTAGGTTTGATAACCACTTTTAGTGATAGTGATGGGGACTAATTTTATCGGGTTAACACTTGCATCCTGTGCGCATCCAGCTTTATCAACACAAAAAGCAAAATGGTAAAAGACCATAAGGAAGAGCCTCCGTAGCTAAAAAATGGCAACGGTATACCCGCAACAGGAAATAAACCAATAGTCATTCCGATATTTATTCCAAAGTGCACAAAAAATATGCAGGCCACAGCATATCCATAAATTCTGGCAAAGTTACCTTTTTGCCTTTCTGCAATAAAAACAATCCGGAGCATTAATGCTAAAAACAAAATAATAAGGATAAAACTTCCCGTCCAACCATGTTCTTCACCAATTGTGCAGAAAATGAAATCGGTACTTTGCTCAGGAACAAAATCAAATTTAGTTTGTGTGCCTTCCAGAAATCCTTTTCCAAAGCTTCCTCCTGAGCCAATAGCAATCTTTGATTGTGTTACATTCCAACCGAAACCTAATGGATCTGCATCTGGGTTGATTAGGGCGGTAATTCTATTTTGCTGGTGTGGTTTTAGTACGTCAGTAATGACATAATCTACACTTTCTATCACACCTACTACCGCCACGACTCCTCCTACAATTAAGGCAATATTTTTCACTTTCCTATTGCTAAAAGCTATAAGTATAATACCGATAACTACGGCTCCAATAGTGAGGTACAAAGGCTCCACCATTAAAGTCAATATGAATATTACAATGGCACTAATCCCAATAATTAAATAGTAGGTGGGTAAGCCTTCTCTATAATAGACGAAAATAAAACTGAGGAAAACCATAGCGGTACCTACATCACCTTGTAGTACAATTAGTAAGATAGGAAGTAAAACCAACCAGGAAGTTTTAATTTGATCGGTTACCCGATCCAGACGAACTGTGTTGCTACTAAAAAACTTAGCCACTGCCAAGGCTGTAGTGAACTTGGTAAATTCAGAAGGCTGCAATCTTATTGGACCCAGAACAAACCATGATTTATTTCCGGCAATCTCAGTACCAAATAGAAGTACTAATATTAGCAGTAAAATGGTGGCTCCATAGAGATAATAAGCAAATGAATCAAAAAAGCGAAAATCCAGCACCATTATTACGATGATGAGTACAAAAGATCCTAAAATGAAGAATAATTGTTTGCCTGAGTTAATTTCAAAACTAAAAATGCTTTGCACTTGCTCGGGATCATATCCCACAGCATAAATATTTAGCCAGCCGAATATCACCAATACAAAAAAAAGTGCTATCAGAAACCAGTCTACTTTATTAACTATATTATCCTGTCTACTCATTATAAATTGTTTAAGTAGGCTTTAGTCATAACATAGTTTTCCACCCAGGCTCTGTTGGATGCTACTTCACCTTTTACGTACTTTTCAATCAGTAAACCGGAAATTGCAGCAGCTACTCCACCACCCCATCCAGCATTTTCTACGTAAACAGACATGGCTATTTTAGGTTCTTCCTTAGGAGCAAAAGCCATAAATGCGCTATGATCGAAGCTGTTTTTATTTTGCACAGTACCCGTTTTACCGCAAACTACAACATCTTCTATTCTAGCCACTCTAGCCGTACCACTCACAATTTCTGCCATTGCATCAACCACGGTGGTAAAATGTTCAGGATTAATACCGGTATCTTCTTTGTCGTACTCCAACTTGAGGTAAGAATCAGGAGTATCTATTCCTTTTACCAGGTGCGGAGCAATAAAATGGCCTCTATTAGCCAAAATAGCAGCTAAATTGGCCACTTGTAAGGGTGTTGTCAATAACTCTCCTTCACCAATACTCAATGAATAAATAGTATAAAAATTCCACCCGCCTTTTCCATAATATTTGTCATAAAGTTCTGGAGGAGGTGCAGATCCTCTAGTTTCATTAGGAATGTCCACACCTAATTTTCTGCCGAAACCTAATTTATATAAATACTCATCCCATGTTTTTAGGCCAATTCTTGAGTCAATATTAGCCTTAGGATCTTTTCCCTGGTTAATGATCTTTTTAAAAGTGGCATAAAAATATGGGTTGCAAGAAAATTTGATGGCGTCATGCAAATCAGCATTGGTGTGTGCCCCATGGCAATTAATAATACCTCTGTTACAGACCGTACGGGTTTGAGGGGTTATAACACCTTCCTGCAAAGCTATTAGAGATTGCACCAATTTAAAAACTGAGCCCGGACGATAAGTAGCCATAATTGGCCTGTTAAACAATGGTTTTAGTGTGTCCTGATTTAATTTTGTAAAATTACTGCTGTATTTTCTGCCAGTTAACAAATTTGGATCATAAGATGGACTATTCACGAAAGCAAGAATCTCACCTGTGGATGGCTCAATGGCTACTATACTTCCTACTTTGTCCTTCATCAGATACTCAGCATACTTTTGCAATTCAAGATCTATGGAAGAAACTAAATTATTACCAGGAACAGAAAGCGTATCAAAAGCACCATCATTAAAAGAGCCCTTTTCTATGCCTCTTACATTTACCAATTTATATTTGACCCCTCTTTTTCCTCTCAACTCTTTTTCGTAGGCAGCTTCAATTCCGCTAATACCAATGAAATCTCCTTGCTGATAGTAGTTAGTGGTATCCCTTGTTAATTGGCCTTTACTTACTTCACCAATGTAACCTAAACCATTAGCAAGAACAGAATCCGGATAACTCCTTACAGTACGAGCAACAGGATAAAACCCTTTATACTCAACTAATTCATCCTGA
Source organism: uncultured Cytophagales bacterium (assembly GCA_963803685.1). Lineage (GTDB taxonomy): Bacteria > Bacteroidota > Bacteroidia > Cytophagales > Cyclobacteriaceae > Marivirga. The sequence continues at coordinate 1,150,771 of CAWDNW010000001.1, read as the reverse complement.
ATTCGAGCAAACTCTTCATTATTTAATTGAGGGAAAAACAAGGATTGCTTGATGTACGAATAACTTTTAGCCTTGGCTATTTTTTCCTCAAATTCCAGTGGAGTTATCTCAAAAAGAGAACAGAACAGCGTAGTATCTGGTACCTCTACTTCTTTAGGGACCACCATTATATCGTACACCGGCGTATTTTGCACAATTATCTTATTATTTCTATCGTAAATCATACCCCGGTACGGGTACTCAATCACTTTATTTATCACATTATTTTCAGCCGCGATTTTGTAACGACTATCCATCACCTGGATAGAAAATAGTTTAATTAAAAAAATAAGGCCTATTCCTATAAAAATAAATTGCAGATAATATTTTCTGTTTTCAATCATGCATACCTTCCTTTAGCATAAAATAGATATTGGACGATTATTAACACAAGAACAGTTAATAAAGTGCTGCCAATTGCCTTTAATATTACAAAAAAGAACATATGAAAACCACCAGCTTCTATAAAAAATACAATGCAAAGATGTAAAAGTGTTAAAGGAACAGAATATGCCAAAAACCAGGTAAGGCTTAGATCTTTAACAGAAGGATTTTCTATATTTTCATAACCACCTCTGGGAGTTATGGCGTTTAGCCAAAGGGGTCTTAAGTAGCACAAAAAAGTGCTCGCGGCCATATGGGTTCCCAGACTATTATAAAAAACATCAATTACGAAACCAGTAAAAAAGCCTATGAGCATTAAATAATTCCGGCTGATATTGATCGGTAGTAATAATAGAAAGCCTACATAAATAAAGCAAAATGCTTTGTTATATAGCACTAAATTTTGAGCAAAGAGAACTTGGGCAACCATAAAAAGTAACCATATCACTATTTGCTTTATATTGAGCGAACTATTCATTTATAACCTTAGTAGTTTGTTCAACTGAGTCTTTTTCCTGCTTTAATTTATTGCCAATTATATATACATAATCCAGGCTATTAAAATCCACTGAGAGGGATACATTAATTTCATAGAATGTGGCATTTTCTTTAATGTTGGCGACTTCCACTTCTCCAATTTTAACTTTTGGAGGGAAAACTGCATTGAATCCGGAGGTGAAAACCTCCATTCCTGGTTCTACTTTAATATGTCGTGGTACGTATTTCAAAGAAATTTTTGTAGGATCTTTGCCGTCCCAGTTAGCTGTGCAAAGTGTTTCTTTTTCTCCTAAAATGGCAGAAATTAATAAATTACCATGCAAGGCGGAGTATCCTGTCGCAAAGTTTCCAGATACACTTTTTACTTTGCCTACTACTCCAAAGGCGTTAACAACCCCCATTCCTTCTTCAATTCCTTCATTGGAGCCTTTGTTGATGGTAAAATAATTGGTGAACCTGCTTACGGAATTATTTACAACTTTTGCTATTTTAAAGTCATATTGCCCGGATAAATAAACCGGAGTGAAGAATTCAGATGAATCTACGACAGGTTTCCTTTCTGCCAATGAGTTTCTCAAGGCTTCGTTTTCTTCAGCCAGGTGTTGATTTACCTGTGCTAATTCAAAATAGTCTGCAATTGACTGCTTACTGTTATAAAAATTACCAGCTACAGAGCTAGAGGAATTAAAATATGATGCGCTGATATAATCATTATGATTTACAATGAGCCAACCACTCACCAACTGGAGCAACAGAAAAATGAAGAATGCTCTATATTGATATATGATTTGGAATAACTTACGCATTAAAAAAGTTGTTTCTTACTAGTTGCCACGAATAAAAATGGAAAGGGAACACTTGTAAATAGCGTTCCCTTTCATAATATATTGTACTACTTAATTGCATTAACTCATTAATACAGCTTTGTAATGATTGATATTTTTTAAGGCAATTCCTGTACCCCTTACCACAGCTCTAAGCGGATCATCAGCGATATGAATAGGCAGCTTGGTTTTTAAGGCGAGTCTTTTATCCAAACCTCTTAAGAGTGCCCCACCACCAGTTAAGTGGATACCATTATCATAAATATCAGCAGACAATTCTGGCGGTGATATCTCCAATGCTTTTAAAACGGCTTCTTCTATTTTTGATACAGATTTATCAATTGCAAAAGCAATTTCAGAATAGGACACTTTAATAACCTTCGGAATACCAGTCATTAAATCTCTACCTCTGATCTCATAATCATCTGGACCGTCATCTAGCTCGGTAAGTGCAGCACCTACTTCTATTTTAATTTTTTCAGCCGAACGTTCACCAATTAAAAGGTTATGTTGCCTTCTCATATAATCCAGAATATCCTTAGTGAAAGTGTCACCGGCTACTCTTATTGATTGATCACATACAATACCAGAAAGAGCAATAACAGCGATTTCAGTTGTTCCTCCTCCTATGTCAACCACCATTGAGCCGACTGGTTGTTCTATATCCACCCCAATTCCAATGGCTGCAGCTATTGGCTCGTGTATCATATAGACTTCCTTAGCGCCAGCGTGTTCCGCTGAATCTCTAACTGCCCTTTTTTCTACTTCAGTAATACCTGAAGGTATACATATAACCATTCTATGAGATGAAGGGAAAAAGCTTTTCTTTCCTCCATCAATCATTTTAATCATGCCGCGAATCATATGCTCTGCAGCATGGAAATCGGCTATTACACCATCCTTTAGCGGACGAATGGTTTTAATATTCTCGTGCGTTTTTTCGTGCATTTGCATTGCCTGCCGTCCAATTGCCAGTACCTTATTGGTGGCTTTATCTATAGCAATGATAGAGGGCTCATCTACCACAATCTTGTCCTTATGAATAATTAACGTATTGGCAGTACCTAAATCAATGGCAATGTCACTAGATAAGAAATCGAATATCCCCATGGATAATTATTATTATTTTATATTAAAAAAATCGCTCTCGAAATTTACAAATTTGTTTGGTAAAACATTCCATTCATAGAAATTATTTACCTTTTTATATAAAGCTTTTTTTATTAATGTTTAAAATGCCTGAAACCAGTGGTGACCATTCCCATGCCATGTTTATCGCAATAGTCAATGCTATCCTGATCGTTAATGGATCCTCCTGGTTGAATTACTGCAGTAATTCCTGCCTTTTGTGCAATTTCTACACAATCTGGGAAGGGAAAAAACGCATCTGAAGCCATTACAGCACCATCTAAGTTAAAACCAAAATGCTTAGCTTTCTCTATGGCTTGCATCAGAGCATCTACCCGTGAGGTTTGACCTACACCGCTGGAAAGCATCTGATCTTTATTCGCTAAAATAATGGTATTGGATTTTGTATGTTTACAAATTTTTGAGGCAAATAACATTGCATCTATTTCATCCTCTGTTGGTGCTTTTTTTGTCACCACTTTTAAATCTTCTTTGGCATCAGTCTTAAGATCTCTGTCCTGCTCAATTACTCCATTTAACAGGCTTTTAAATTGTTTCTTGGTGCTTAGATGCTGTTTTTGCTTCAAAAGTATCCTATTTTTCTTACCTTTTAAGACTTCAAGCGCACCTTCTGAAAATTCAGGAGCGATTAGGATTTCAAAGAACAAAGAATGCATTTCTTCAGCGGCTTCCTTGTCTACAAGTTTGTTGGTAATTAATACGCCACCAAATGCCGAAAGCGTGTCCGAAGCAAAGGCTTTTTGATAAGCCTCTTTCACGGTACTTCCCGTTGCCATTCCACAGGCATTTGTATGTTTTAAGATGGCAAAAGCGGTGTCTTCAGCAAATTCTTCTATCAAGCAAACTGCTGCGTCAACATCTACTAAGTTATTATAGGACAATTCTTTTCCATTAAACTGATCGAAAAGCGCTGACAAATCTCCGTAGAACTTCCCTTCTTGATGCGGATTTTCACCGTACCTTAATTCCTGGTTTTTAAGAATGCTCTTTTTAAAACCACTTAGGGTTTCATTTTTATTGAAGTAGTTAAATATTGCAGTGTCATAGTGAGAGCTTACGTTAAATGCCTGGGCAGCAAAAGCTTTTCTGTCGTCCATGCTAGATCCGCCTCTATTTTCTCTCAGTAATTCCTCTAAAGCAGCATATTGGCCCTTGGAAGAAACTATTAAAACATCCTTATAATTTTTTGCAGCAGCTCTAATTAAAGATATTCCTCCTATGTCAATTTTTTCAATAATATCTTGCTGGCTTGCTCCAGAGGCCACTGTAGCCTCAAAAGGGTATAGGTCTACAATAACTAAATCAATTTCCGGAATTTCATAATCCTGAAGCTGTGATTTATCATCAATTAAGTCTCTTCTTCCCAAAATACCACCAAAAATTTTCGGATGAAGCGTTTTTACCCTGCCACCCAAAATTGAAGGGTACCCAGTTAAGTCTTCCACTGCAAATACTTTCGCTCCTTGTTCTTCAATAAATTTTTGAGTTCCTCCCGTACTGTATATTTTTACTCCTTGTGCATCCAACAATTTGATGATGGGTTCCAGGTGGTCTTTATAATAAACTGAGATAAGAGCTGTAGTAATTTTTTTATTAGACATGTTGACTGCACTTTTGTTATGAGATGCAAAACTAATTGAATTATATTTTTTTTATTCTATATGAAGGTTTTTTTCAGTTAGTTTTATTCATTATTTATATAATCGTTCTTAGCAGAAGTATAATAAAGTAAGTTCAATTGATGTAAAAAGCTTGGTAATGGTTATGTGCTCTTCTAATTGGTATACTCTACATGAAAATAAATAAATATATACACAAAAACTCAATCTTGTAGTTATTGAGTTAAATGGAAAATAAGTTTTCAGCTTTGCTGATAGTAAATAAATCCTCATGAGCTTTTTTGATAAAATATATAATAAGTTATTTTCTGATCGTAAGAATCAGTTGTTAAGCCATCAAACTCTAAATAAGAGTGATAAGGAAATGCAGCATTTTGAAAAATGGTTAGCAGAAGGGCAACATCAGGATTTAATGAAAAAAATTTATCGTGCCTATCATTTAAAGTTAACAGATAATACAGATGAGATTCCCATCGTGATGTTCAGAAGTAAATATGCCAATGGCTTTGCGATCAAGAACAATGATGAAATATTGAATAAGCATTTTCCATTTATTATGGAGTACTTTAAAATGAAGATTGTAGAGATGGATTACAGGCAAGCTGGATCTGATAAAAAAGTGCAATCTGTAGAGGATTATGTGCTAACCATTGAAAAATATTACCTAAAACCACCTATGCAAGTAGAGCCACCTATTGATCAATTATACGGCAATATCGCATTGGAACTTCATTATTTTAATGACATACCCAATTACCTTAAATTAACTGCAAGCATTTATTCCGATCGGATGTATAAGCCTCACCTGGATTTTGCAGAAATGGTAGAGAGGTTGTTTGACTGTTAAAAAGGTAGTTTTTTAATGTACTCTTCAATTACTTTAGGATAATGCTGATGCTCTAAAACCAACACTTTTGCGGCTATTTCTTCTGCAGTCATTTTGGGGTTAATATCGCAAGCTGCTTGAAAAATAATATTACCCTCATCATAATTTTCGTTCACTAAATGGATTGTAATACCACTTTCTGAGTCTTTATTAGCCAATACCGCCTCATGCACAAAATGACCATACATACCTTTTCCTCCATATTTTGGTAATAAAGCTGGGTGAATATTGATTATTTTATCAGGGAATTTCTTAACAAATTCTGGAGATATTCTTAGTAAAAAACCAGCCAACACAACAACATCTGTTTCTTTCTGATTTAAATACTGAATTACAGGTTTCTGCATTTCAAATTCGGCTTTGGAGAATACCTTTTGTTCAACTCCAGCCTTTTTGGCTCTTTCTAAAACGCCGGCAGTTTTTCTGTTGCTGATAACACAAACTACTTCGGCAAGCTGAGAATTTTTGAAATAATTCATGATCTTCTCTGCATTGCTTCCGGAGCCAGAGGCTAGAATGGCTATTTTGGTTTTAGGTAACATTCAACAAGTAATTATTAAGATTTAGAGTATTTCAAAAATAGTTTAATTAATCAAAAAAACAACATACTTAATATCCCACTGAGCATAATGACTTTGCAAAAATTACTTAGAAAGTGATATTGTTTAATAGTGTCTGCCAAACGTAATCTATGGATAAAATAGACCACAAAGAAAGTAAGACCAGAAAAGTAGATGTACAGTACATCGTTTTCTAAAAATTGTGTCATATAGAAAATGAGGATGTAAAAGAGTATGATCAGTACATATAGTAAGATTTTAGTTCTGCGGATGCCCCACACTATAGGCAGTGTTTTACAACCAAAGTTTGCATCCCCCTTCCAATCTTCCATGTCCTTTACTATTTCCCTTATAAGACTAATAGAAAAGGCAAAAAGTGCATAGGTATGAACCAAAACCGCCTTCTGCTGAAAATACAAAGTGATAATTGAAATGGATAAACCCGTTAGCAAGGCTACGGTAAAATTACCAATAAAAGGATATCTTTTTAGCAAATTAGAGTATAGCCAAAGCATAAAAGCGACAGAAAAATGAATGACTGCAATGCGCCAGTCCAAATAAGCGCCTAAAGCAATTGCAATGAAATTAAGCGCTGTATGCCAGAATATAACGACCCTTCTTTTAATGACTTTGCCGACAATCACCCGATCTGGCTTATTAATGTAATCGATCTTTACATCATAGTAATCATTTATGATATAACCAGCCGCAGCTAAAATTACTGTACTTAGACTTAGTAAAAATAAATCAAGATTGAATATCTTTATATTTTCCAGCAGGAATACAGCAGCTAAATATTGAGTTAAAACAATGATTAGCAGATTTTGGAGGCGAATTAGTTTCACAAAGCCAGGGAAAGAAAAGTTTTTCGGTGGCTGTTGCGATGGAGACATGTGCAAATATACCAATAGAATAATGAAATAAATGTATGAGTAGCTAATAAGATATGGGGAAAGTATAGGAAAGGAAATGTATTGGGTAAATTGTTAAAACCAGATCCGAAGAAGCCTCAAATCTTTTCTAATCTCCAATCCAGCCATTTAGCTGTTATCCAAAATATGTTGGCTGATTACCTTATATATTTCCTGAAGTGCCTCATTATCAGAGAGCAATTCCATATGCTTATCAAGGGTTTCTATATCTCCCCTTTTTGCGGGTCCTGTTTGCGCTCGTTTTGGAGAAAGGGTAAGACTTTTCTCCACTGTTTCCACAATTAGCGGCTTTAATATACTGAAATCAACTTTAGCTTCTTTTGCAATAGTTTCAGAGATGGATAAAAGATGATTGGTGAAGTTATTGGCAAAAACGGCTGCCAGGTGTAGCTTGGCTCTTTGTTCACTAGAGACAAATTTGACATGCTTGCTAATGCTTTTCCCTAAATTTTTAAGTATTTCTATTGCTTCCTTGCTTTCACTTTCTATTAAAATGGGAATCTGCTCAAAATTAACAGAACGTGATTTTGAAAAACTTTGCAAAGGATAAAAAACGCCAGATGCAGCCGCAGCGGAATACTCCAAATTTTCGATAGGCTTAGTACCGGAAGTATGAACAAGTAAGCTTAAATCGGGTAAAATGAGCTCTTGTGCTATAGTTTCAATGGCATCATCGGTGGCAGCGATGATGAAAATCTGTGAAGTGCTATCCGAAAAATCCAGATGTGATTTTAAAGTGGCATCGTATAAATTAGCTACTAAATTCTTAGCGGTAAGTCCATTTAAACTATAAACTTCTTTAACATAATGCCCTGCATTTTCCAGGGCAGGTGCTAAATGCCATGCTAAATTACCTGCACCTATAAAACTAATATGGTATGAGGCTAATTTCACTCAAGCCCCTTAATTTTCATTTTATTAAATTCCGAATATCTCCTCACAATGGCCATTGAAAAACCGAGCATTAGTACAAGTGTCCCAATCCAAAGCACATTAATTAAAGGTTTATCCATAGCTTTTAGTATCACGTAATCCTTTTGGGTAGTACTCACAGAAAGGGTAAAACTATTGCTTTCAGGCTGTATGCTTTCAATATTCACCTTTACACCAATTTCTCTATTTTCATCAGGAATTCTGCCTGCCATGCTATTGCGAATCAGATAATAAGGGTTGAGGACATAGTCTTCGCCTTCTCCATAGATCTTCAGTTGGCCCTTAACGGCAAAATCCTCGCCCTTCAAAGGCATTCCATTTACTTCATCTACTTTTTCTACCTTCTCTAAAATACTAACATAATCGTTGAGGAAAAATTTTTCCCCGAAGGTCACATCAAACGTTTTAGGTTCGGACCATTCAATTTCTTGAGTTGGATCAGGAACAGATGAAACGTGAGTGTACAGGTCCTTATTCCATTTTCTCTGAATGTCAGGTGAGGATATGAGGCCACCCATATCAGGGTTAATTTGAGCTCTTGGGAATAAGGAGAATTTCTTCCCATTATTTTGCAGATAGTCAATCTTGTAATAATGATTTACTCCATACACCTCAATAGTATCACCTTTTTCATAAGTTTTTTCGTCTTTTTGCAAAGTTCTTTTTAAGGTTTTTACATTAACAAAATCTGTATCATTTAAATATGATGCCTTTACATAACCTCCATCTTCTATCGCCTCAAAATACCTACCTCTATAAGTGAGTGTGTAATTGTCCATGTTTATAGGATCATTTAAAAATAGAAGCAAATTGGTCTGATTAAAATCTTCTTCCACTTCTGTTGATTTCGTTAAAAGTAAACCAGAACTGTTATTAGATACTGTTGTGGAATAACCTGAAGAAAACAATATGCCAATAAGGATCATTCCTAACCCTATATGAGCAATGGCACCCCCCGACAATTTATAGTTACTTCTTAAAACCTTAAATAATATCTTGCCGTTGGCTGTGATGGTATAAATTCCACTTATAACCACTAGAATATAAATAATATCTGTCATTCCTACAGTTGTTATTACAATGGCAGATAGTAATAAAGTAATTAATATAGGATAGAGAAGAGACTCTTTTACGTTTTTTCTTTCCATCTTTTGCCACCAGAAAAACTGGCCTGTGCCGGACAAAATCGCTAAACCAATGGCAAACCAAATTTGCCACTTGGTATAAAAGGCCACCTGATCTACTGGAGGTGCTAAATTAGAAATACCACCAAAAAATTCGATGATAGTATTGTAAACGGGAATAGAGGTTGGAATTATTATTTGAAATGCCATTAAACATAACAAAGTAGCTCCCATAAAAATCCAGAATTCTCTGGAGTAAGTAGCAACCTCTTTCTCTGTAGAGGGTATTAATTTCCAGCGCGATATGCATAAGATGAGAGCAATTACAAAAAAGCTACCAATCCAGATTATTAATTGGCCTGATAGGCCAAGATCAGTAAATGAATGAACAGATGATTCACCCAACACACCACTTTTTACTAAAAATGAAGCATAAAGCACCATTAAAAAGACAGATAGGACCAAGATGATAGAAGCTTTCAAGGCTGTTTCACTCTTCTTGTAAGTGATCATTGTATGAATACTTGCCACTAACACCAACCAAGGTACTAATGATGCATTTTCTACAGGATCCCAGTTCCAATAACCTCCGAAATTAAGTGTTTCATAAGCCCAGTAACCTCCCATTAAAATCCCTAATCCTAAAACAGATGCTGAAAACAAGGCCCATGGTAAAGCAGGGCGCACCCATGCTTTCACATCTTTTTTCCATAATCCTGCAATTGCATAAGCGAAAGGAATTAAAGTGGTTGCATATCCTAAAAATAATACCGGTGGGTGAATTACCATCCAGTAATTCTGCAATAAGGGATTCAATCCTGTGCCATCTTCCGGAACAAAATCAGGGTTTATTTTGAACACTGGAGCATCCATAGCTTCTCTTAAAAGAATGAATGGAGAGCTTCCGATTTTTACATCTCCAATTACGACACCTAAAATCATAGTAGCTAAAAATGCCTGAACAACAGAAAATATTAGCATGACAGATGGAGCCCATTTTTTATTCGTAAATAATAAGATGACCCCTAACACTACATTCCAAAACGACCACAATAGAAAGCTGCCTTCCTGGCCTTCCCAAAAAGATGATATAATATATTCTGTAGGTAGCGCTCTAGAGGAGTGGCTCCATGCATAAAAGTACTCGTAATAATTATTGTAAATGATAAAAAACAAGCAAAATACCACTCCAAATACTGAGAACCCGTGGATAAGAAAGGAGAATTTGCCGTTAAGCATCCAGCCGGTCTTCTTTTCTAAAGAAGTACTTGTTTCAGCTTTGTAGAAATTGAAGATAGAAAGTAGAGCTGTAACAAAGCTTATAATGACAAAAAGGTGACCAAAGTCACCTATTGCAGTATGTATCATATTATATTTTAAAGGTCAAATTAACTAACTGTTTCCTCTTGATATTTGGAAGGGCATTTCATTAGTATTTTATCAGCAACGAAACTATCTTTCTTGAATGAGCCAATTACTACAACTTGCTCAGAGCGGGTGAAATCAGCTGGCATAGGCTCATTATAAAACACAACTTGCTCCATGCCGTTTTCATCCACCATGGTAAATGTAAAAGAAAGCTTATCTGCTGAGTTTTGTAATCCTAAGATCTCTCCGTTGTCGTTTTTTTTCAATTCTCCAACCACATGGATTTTAGTATCATTCCCCTTCAATGCCATATCATGCGCATCTCTGAAAGTAACATATGAACTAGCATCTCCAGCTGTGGAAACAATCATTGTAATGGCCACAGCTATAACCAGGATTCCGAAAATATAGGACTTTTTCATAATTTCTTAAGATTCTGCAACAGCAACAAAGGTACCATGCAAAAAATTCTTTACAGCTTATCTTTTAATGATTTTTCCACTTTTTTTATTTTTTGCTCTGTTTTTATGACATAAATCAGAAATCCGGCAAAAAGTGAGACAATAATTGCCACCAAAACATAAATTTTACCATCAGAACGCATGGCATCAGCCATTTCAATCCTGTCGTTTTCATAATCTTCAGCTACTATTTCTTGCTTTTGAGCAGACAAATTTAAACAGAGCAGAATGCAAAAGCATGTGAGAATATATTTAATCTTGTTCATCAATTTTATTATTTATGAAGGTTATTCTAATTCTTAATTCTGTAAACCAAACGCCTAATAAAGTCCAGCCAATAACTGCGGGATAAAATATCATACGTAAACGGCCATCTAATTCGTAGGCATTGAAGCCCGGGTTTCCACCATTTCCCGGGTGAAGGGAGTCGGTGAGACGAGGCAAAATGAATAGCAGTGGTATTAATGTAGCATAGGCAAATATATTATAAACACTGCTAATTTTTGCCTTTTGCTGCCTGTCCGTGATGGAATTTCTTAGAAGAATGTAAGCGAAATATATGAGCATGCCAATGGCCGAGGCATTTTGTTTAGGATCGCCACTCCACGCCTCACCCCAGGTAAATTTAGCCCAGATCATTCCGGTAGCTAAACCTAAAAGACCAAAAAGTATGGAGGTATTAACCAATTCAATAGCATAGATGTCATATTTTAGATTTCCACTTCTTAAATAGCAAATGGAGTATACCACCGATGCTGTTAACATGATTACCATACCAAACCACATCGGAACATGGAAATGCATGGCTCTGATGGTTTCATTTAGAATAGCTAAACGAGGTGCTTCAATCAACAAACCAGCAATTAATGTGTAAAATATGATAATCACACCCAGAATTTTCCACCAACTTTTTCTCATAATTCTAATTTCTCCATATAAAAGGGAACAATAAATAAGAGGTGGCAATTACCACCGCATCTACTGATAGTAAGGTTAACAATTTCTCATGCATTAAAGTGACATCAATCCCATCAATAGCATTTTTTGATAGATTGACTGTAAGTAAAAGCACAGGTAACAAAATCGGGAAGCTTAATATAGCCAATAAGGTTGTACTATTATTAGCTTTTGACACTATTCCTGAAATTAGTGTCAATATACCTGCAAAACCGACTGAAGCTAAAATTAGGGTTATTATGAAATAACCTAAATTAGTTATTGGATTTCCTAATATTACTACATATACCACTAAGCCAGTTCCTGCTATCATTGCAGATAAAAGCGTGTTAAAAATGAGCTTACCACTCAAAATCACCTGTGGCTTACATAACATGTAATAGTATAACATTCTACCTTCACCTTCCTGCATAAAGCTTTTAGCAACTCCATTAATATTAGCGAAGACAATAATTATCCAAAATAGTGCATTCCAGGTTACCACCTGCATTTGTCCGGATTTTACATTAAAGCTGAGGTAGCAAATAAATATGGTACTTACCAAATAAAGGATAATACTATTGAAGGCAGTCTTATTGCGCCACTCCAGCTTTATTTCTTTATTAATTATTGATAGTATTTGCCTATACACAAGCGCAAATTTAATACAATCCTTTCAATAAGGCATGGCATTATTCAGCATAAGTCTTTACTTTGTAGAAAAATTGCAACATGAACATAGAAACTACAGGATTTGATGATTTGTATTTATTTACCCCCAAAGTTTTTGAGGATGAGAGAGGATATTTTTTTGAGTCCTTTCATTATGGGAAATTTACGGAGGCTACTGGAATAAAATGCGATTTTGTACAGGATAATCAATCAAGATCCACCTATGGAGTGATTAGAGGTTTGCATTTCCAGGTGCCGCCCATTGCACAAGCTAAATTTGTAAGGGTGTTGCAGGGAGAAGTGTTAGATGTTGTCGTTGATTTAAGGAAAAATAAACCTACTTATGGTAAAAGCTTTAGCGTTCTATTAAGTGCAGAAAACAAAAAGCAATTATACATTCCGAGAGGATTTGCACATGGTATTGCTGTTTTGAGCGATAGAGCAGAGTTTTTTTACAAATGTGATAATTACTATAGCCCGGAAAATGAAAGAGGCATCGCTATAAATGATACCTCTTTAAAAATAGACTGGAATATTCCTGTTGACAAAAGGGTCATTTCAGAAAAAGACAAGAAACACGGTGCTTTCGCTGATTTCAATTCCCCCTTTTGAGAATAAACAATTAAGTGGAGAGGCTCATTTTATATTTGAGTCTCTTTTTTTGCCTTGTCCTTCTCTTCTACTGAGTTAAGATATCTGTTAAAGAATATTAATAAAATAATAATATAGGCAACTAGTAATCCATAAAGGCAAGAGTAAAAGCCTAATTTCAGTAGACTTGGGCTGTCTGGTCTGGAAAAAACAGTAAAACCATCGATTAATTCAAAACTTGGAGTAAGATATAATTCTTCTCTCACTTTTATTAATTCATCATTCTGCTTTCTGCTCTGTTCGAAAATGTTCATAGGATCTGCTAATTGATCATCATTCATGATTACATTATTTGATCCCGCACGAGTTCTTTCTGCATATAAATTGAAATTCTTAAGTAAGAGCGTTTTTAAGCTATCAAGTTTCTGAATTTCTTCCTCTATACTTTTTTCTTTCAATTTTAGGTTTTCTTTTTCAATTGCAATTCTTTTCGAAACATAATCACTTCCTTTAAAATAATTTAAGAGTGGTCCTTCTAATTTGTTAAGTTTATTGTTGTTGTATACCTGAACGAAAATGCGATAAGTAGCTTTATTTTCATTTTTAAGCTTCTCAACAAATTTATTAATTACCACCTCATCTTTTATTTCAGATTTTAGTTGCTCTTTTAGCACTTCTAATTCCACAATTTCTTCTTCAGAAACAAAAGGTTCGTAGCTAAAGCCTTTTAAGTTGGCTGCAGCGGAGCTATCAACCTTCAAAATTTCTGCTAGCTGAGCATAGTTTCGTTCAGAACAAAGTTGATCAAGTTTTTGAACTGAATTTTCCATTAACCTCCCGCTAGCATGTTTCGACTGTAATAACATGGAGCTGGTGTAATAGTCAGGTAAATAAAAATTTAATGCAATTCCAATTATTCCACCAAGTATCACAAATAAAAATATAATTTGAAAATACTTAATTGTTGCATTTTTAATTCCAACTATTATTAAAATAAAACCAATAAATATGCTTTTGAAAAAATCTCCAATTGCAGCAAATAACTGCCTTAAATCAATTTCATCTGAGTTATCGTGGTTATTCTGTTTGATGTTTTCGTCCGCCATTCTTTAAAAATTTGTACAAAGAAACGGAAGTTTATTCACGTTTTAAAATATTTGTTTGGTCTAAACCTTTATTCATTCAATTCTATCCTTAAATTTGACTATCTAAAAAATAAATAACAATTTGAAAACTATATTAATAACAGGCGGAGCAGGATTCATTGGGTCTCATGTAGTAAGATTATTCGTCAATAAATATCCTGACTATAAAATTGTTAACCTCGATAAGCTGACATATGCAGGCAATCTGGAGAATTTGAAAGATATTGAAGGAGCTGACAACTATATTTTTGAAAAAGGTGATATAACGGATGAGTCTTACATTTTTAATCTGTTCAAAAAATATGATTTCGATGGCGTAATTCACCTGGCTGCCGAATCTCATGTAGATAGATCTATCTCCAATCCCATGGAATTTGTAAAAACCAATATTTTTGGTACTGTCACATTGCTTAATGCTGCCAAAGATAGTTGGAAAGGTAATTTTGAAGATAAATTATTCTACCATATCTCTACAGATGAGGTTTACGGGTCATTGGATGAAGGTGGATTTTTTACAGAAACCACTTCTTATGATCCTCAGTCGCCTTACTCAGCCTCTAAAGCAGGTTCCGATCATTTTGTTAGAGCTTATGCCAATACATATGGCTTACCCATTATTGTGAGTAACTGTTCCAATAATTATGGGCCTAATCAATTTCCTGAAAAATTGATCCCTCTATTTATTAATAATATCAGGAATAGTAAAGCCTTGCCAGTATATGGTAAAGGTGAGAATGTGCGTGACTGGCTATATGTAGAAGATCATGCAACTGCAATTGATGTCTTGTATCATAAAGGTAATAAAGGGGATACTTACAATATAGGAGGTTTTAACGAGTGGAAAAACCTTGATTTAATTAAAGTTGTTTGCAAAGTGATGGATAGCAAGCTCGGCAGATCTGAAGGTGAATCAGAAAAATTGATTACTTATGTGACGGATAGAGCTGGCCATGATTTACGTTATGCGATAGACGCAGACAAAATAATGAAGGAGCTAGGTTGGAAGCCAAGCTTGCAGTTTGAAGAAGGAATAGCCAAAACTATTGACTGGTACATGGAGAACGAAGCATGGATGAAGAATGTAACGTCTGGTGCCTATCAGGAATATTATAAAGAAATGTACAAATAAGTTTTTTATTAGTATTTAATACGAAATTCAAAAAAATCTATCAACATGAAGGGAATAATTTTAGCAGGCGGATCAGGAACACGGTTACATCCATTAACAATTGCAGTGAGCAAACAATTGATGCCGGTTTACGACAAACCGATGATTTATTATCCTTTGTCAACGCTCATGCTGGCGGGTATTAAAGAAATTCTAATTATTTCTACCCCAGAGCATACACACATGTTTGAGCAATTATTGGGAGATGGATCTCAATTAGGCTGTAAATTTGAATATGCAATTCAGGAAAAACCAGAAGGATTAGCCCAGGCATTTATCATAGGCGCTGATTTTGTAGGTAGTGATGATGTAGCCTTGATTTTAGGTGATAATATATTTTACGGCTCTGGGATGAGTAAATTGCTGCAATCCAATACACAGCCTAAGGGAGGAATAGTATATGCTTATCATGTTCATGATCCTGAACGTTATGGCGTGGTAGAATTTGACGAAAACGGGAAAGCCATCTCTATTGAAGAAAAACCGAAAGAGCCAAAATCATCCTTTGCTGTGCCTGGGATATATTTCTACAATAATTCCGTAGTAGAAATAGCCAAGAATATTAAGCCAAGCCCAAGAGGAGAACTTGAAATTACTGACATCAATAAAAAGTACCTTGAGGCCGGAAACTTAGAAGTAAGTGTGCTAAACAGAGGTACCGCATGGCTGGATACAGGAACTTTCGCCTCACTGATGCAGGCTTCGGAATTTGTTAGAGTAATTGAAGAAAGACAAGGTTTAAAAATTGGGTGCATTGAGGAAGTGTCCTACAGAATGGGTTTCATCGATAAACAACAGCTGGAAAAACTGGCTCAGCCGCTGGTTAAAAGCGGGTATGGTGAATATCTATTGAGGCTTATCAAATAAGAAGCGTCAGCAGCAGCTTGATACCCGCTGAGTATTTGAACAAAATGCAAAACTACTACGTAATACAGGGATTAATTTTCACAAAATACCATTATGGTTAAAGCCGAAAAAGCCAGTCAAACTAATTTATCTAAAGTTTTTAAAACAATAATTTGGCCTAGGCGAAAGTATGTGCTAACAGGACTTGTCCTAATTATTATTAGCAGAGCTGCATCCCTTGTTTTACCAGGTTCCAGCAAAATTCTTATTGATAAAGTGGTTCCAGAGGGAGATTTGGAGACATTGAAATGGTTAATTTTTGCAGTTGTTGGAGCTATTATAGTACAATCTATTACTTCATTTGCTTTAACACAAATATTAAGTGTGGAGGCACAAAATTTGATAGCCCAATTGCGATCAAAAGTGCAGGCTCATATCATTCGACTACCTATTCGCTACTTTGACAATACAAAGACAGGGGAACTAGTATCTCGAATTATGACCGATGTGGAAGGAGTGCGTAATTTAGTGGGTACTGGTTTAGCTCAAATGGTAGGAGGTATCTTGACTTCAATCGTTTGCCTGATATTATTGATATACATAAGTCCGCTAATGACGCTTTACGTTCTGGTGCCGGTTGCCATTTTTGGATTTATATCACTTAAAGCCTTCGGTAAAATAAGACCAATATTTAGAGAAAGAGGCAAAATTAATGCCGAAGTAACAGGTAGATTGACAGAAACATTAGGGGGGATCAGAGTCATAAAAGGATTCAACGCCGAATTACAGGAAATTAGAATCTTTGCTGAAGGAGTTGACAAATTATTCAGAAATATTAAGTCAAGTCTTATTTCCACCAGCATAATTACAAGCTCAGCTACATTACTACTAGGTTTAGCTTCTGTAGGAATTATGGGTATAGGAGGTTATATGATTATGCAAGATCAATTGACTTTTGGAGACTTCCTGGCCTTTACTTTGTATTTAGGTTTTATGATTGCTCCTATTGTTCAAATGAGTAACATTGGAAGTCAACTAACTGAAGCATTTGCTGGATTGGATAGGACTGAGGAAATAATGGGAATTGCTCAGGAATCCGATGATGCTGAAAGGACAATTAAGTTGGATAGTTTTGAAGGAGAGATTGTTTTTGAGGATGTTTCCTTTGCTTACGAAAACAATAAAAACGTAATAAAAAATATAAGTTTTGAAGCTAAACCAGGTACAGTTACCGCATTGGTGGGTACATCAGGTTCTGGTAAAACTACCATTGCAGGTATGGCTGCCTCTTTTCTTTCACCAGATAGCGGAACCATTTATGTGGACGGCAAAGATATTACTAAGTTGACGCTTGAAAGTTATAGAAGCCGATTAGGTGTAGTTCTACAGGAAGATTTTCTTTTTGAGGGTTCAATTAAACAGAACATTCTGTTTCCACGCCCCGATGCTTCCGAAGAGGAGCTAGCGAACGCTGTTAATTTTGCATATGTTAATCAGTTTACTGATAAATTTGAAGATGGGCTTGATACACAAATTGGTGAAAGAGGTGTTAAATTATCGGGAGGTCAGCAGCAGAGAATCGCTATTGCCAGAGCTGTTTTAGCTGATCCCAAAATCCTGATTTTAGATGAAGCTACATCCAATCTGGATACAGAAAGTGAGAGTTTTATCCAGTCCAGTTTAAAGGAACTTATGAAAGGTAAAACTACCTTCGTTATAGCTCATCGATTAAGCACTATAAGGCAGGCTGATCAAATATTAGTAATTGAGGATGGAGAAATAGTGGAAAGAGGCAGACATGATGATCTCATTAGTAGAGAAGGAAGATATTACCAGTTGTATACGTATCAGGCACGTATTTGATTTAATGCGAATTGCCTATTTTGCAGTAAATGTATGTTTTAAGGTTGTTCTTTTCATTTCTTTTAGATAAAATCAACAATCTAGTAGATTAGAAGTGGTTTCTTCTAAATCCCTGATAAATTTTAGTTTCGGATTATTTGTATGGTTTTAGGTGAGTTTTGTCGAAAAATTGCAAAAATCAGATTACCTTTTTAAACATTACGTCACGAAAAACCCCGCCGTTTTCATTTTTCATCTTGTTATGGTACTATTGTAGTTACTATGCGTGGGCTTCATAAAATCTTTCACCAAACCAGAATAGAAGATAACCTTATAAAAGGGCTTATTTTTCTATTGCTTTTTATTATTACCTATCTTATGTCCATCCTCATGTAAAAAGCTACAGATGTTCATTCTGTTTCTAAGTGCTGGAAAATAATTCCGAAGTTTTTTAATTGTAGTTAAAAATCTTGCTTTTTAGCAAGTAAGGGTATTTTTCCTATCTTGGCATATTATTTGATTATTTCAAGTACATCAAACTTTGAAGCTATGAAAAACTTAATCCGAATTTCTCAAATTATGCTATTAGCTATCTTAGCTATTTCATGTACCATTACTGATGAGGGCCCTCCAGGACCCCGCGGCCCCCAAGGACAAGCAGGTTTGGATGGTCAGGATGGAGAAGAATTTGTAGCAATAGCATATGAATTTCCTTCGATCTCCTTTACTGCAGGGAATAATTATAGCACAACTTTACTGTATGATCAAGAGGATTTGCCATTTATTTATGAATCAGACAAGGCACTAACATTTTTATTGGCTGGTCAAGATGATCGTGGTTACGATATTTGGAGTCCTCTGCCTCAAACGAAATTTAACGAAGTAGGCACCTATATCTATAACTACGATTTCACCCAAGTAGATGTATTTGTTTATATGGATGCTAACTTCAGCTTAGATCTGCTAATTTCAGAAGAAACAGATAACAAGATCTTTCGGGTTGTAATAATTCCTGCTGAATCAACCCAAAGAACAACTGAAAGTATTGATTACGATGACTACTACGCTGTAATGAAGCACTATGGACTTGATGAGAGTAAAGTGAAAAAGCTTTCCAAATAACTGAGGAAGTATGAATAAATGATACTTTTGGCGGAGCAGCATCTAAACGATGCTGCTTTTTTACTTTCATAAGATTTTGATTTAAGAGCCCCTTATGTACCCAAAGTATATTTTAGACAATATTGTACTTAATCACATTTAATTCATGTTCCATTTGAAAATTGTAATTTTTTCTTTTAATTTTTTAAAAATGGTTGTTAAAACACTTACCTTGCATGTTAAATGTGGAATGGGTCTTTTATGATATTTTCTTTAAATTTACAGAATAATACGGAAACAAATCTGTATATACTTTTTGGAGCTGTTATCATAATTTTTTTAATTTTTGATTTAGGCTTATTTAACAGGAAAGCTCATAAGGTCTCTCTTAAATCTGCTACCTTTCAATCCATTTTTTGGGTAGTTATATCTGTAATTTTTGGTTTTCTAATTTATAAATATGATGGAGGCGCTACAGTTTCTTTAGAATTTTTCTCTGCATATTTAACTGAATATGCACTTTCGGTTGATAATATATT
The DNA here is from genome assembly GCA_963803685.1 of uncultured Cytophagales bacterium. GTDB lineage: Bacteria > Bacteroidota > Bacteroidia > Cytophagales > Cyclobacteriaceae > Marivirga. Next base: position 1,131,154 of record CAWDNW010000001.1, on the reverse strand, counting down.
TGTAATCCTTCTTATACTTAGGTATTTTAAAGTAAAGGAAATCTACTATCACAAAATACTTTTTTGGGGAGTAATAGGGGCAATTGTTTTTAGAGCCATTTTTATCTTTCTTGGAGCCTATTTAGTAGGTCAGTTCTATTGGATATTATATATTTTCGGCGCTTTTCTGGTATACAGCGGAGTGAAGATTTTCTTTCAGAAATCAGAAGATGACCTGGATCCTGAAAAAAATATTATTATTAAATTTGCCAGGAAGCATCTTAAAATTACAAAAGGGGATTTTAGCGGAAAGTTTATTGTAAACAGAGGTGGTAAGATCCTTTTTACTCCACTATTTTTGGTTATACTTCTAATTGAAACAACCGATTTAATATTTGCTGTAGATTCAATTCCGGCAGTTTTTGCTATAACCCAAAGTGAATTTATATTATATACCTCTAATATTTTTGCAATTCTGGGGTTAAGAGCCAAATTCTTTCTACTTGCAGGTATTATTGATAAGTTCTATCTTTTGCAAAAAGGTTTATCATTTATATTAATTTTTATTGGAGCTAAAATGTTGCTAGAAATTGTGGATGTCCATATTTCTACTGTAATTTCCTTTGGTGTCATTTTCGCGACTTTATTGCTATCAATAATTATTTCTTTGATTATTCCACAGAAGAAGGCATTAAATGACGTCACCAATTAAGTCTGAGTAAATCTCTTTCAATAACCTAATTCATGGGGCTTTTCTCAAAAATATCAGTGCCACATTACTGATATATACTCAAACGCATTTAATAAATATCTTTAGGAAGTATTTTCATTATTTGTGGAAATCTCAGGAAGCTGTCAGGAATTTCAGTTATTTTAAAAATAGCAAACCTGGACAAAACACTTCGAAGTAAGGCGCTAGTTTGTGATTTTTCTTCCTCAGTTAAAGTTTCGTATTTCCACTTTTCCAATAACTCACGCAGGTTTTCAGTCTCCTTAATTTCACTCACAATTGTATTTCTGTAATTATTAAGAATTGTTGTAAGCCTTTGCTGAATCATTTGCGTTATAACCTGATAAGAATGCTTGTTTTGAAGAAAATACACTTCCTTCCAGTTTTCTACTACGAAAGATTCAATGGAAATTAAGCTTATATCTAAATCTATTTCCTTTAACCCGAGCTTGTTTGCTAGCTTTATCAAGAAGAACCTTTCCTCATCTGCCACTACTTTATCTGCCCAAATCATTAAAATAGTGAGTTCTAAAACAAATCGTTTTAAAAGCCATGTGTCAGCTAAAGTAAGATCAATGTCATCAACAGTTATCTCTTCTCTAAAAGAATCCTTAAGTATTTTTGTTTGATCCTTAGAAAGGTTGTAAGAGTCCAGAAAGTCAAAAAATACGTTTTTTTGCTGACTTTTAAGTATGTGGTTAGCATGTGTGGCTGCTGCAATTATTTTCAACAGCATCATTTTCATGCCATCTCTGTGACTTTTTATATTGTTTGTTCTACCCACCTTCCATTCGCCAAAATAGAATGTATCAAGAAATAAAAGACTGTTCTTGAATAGACTTACCCAGAGACTATCCCATCTGGCTTTAATAAAAAGCTGGCGCTGGAGTATTTTTTCGGTAAATCTGAAGTCTGTTGATTCTATCTTTTTAAATAAATAGAATTTCTTTTTTAATAGTTCAGGATTTATATGGCAATAGAAGTTGCCAATTGATTGAGCTGTGTGTTCATAAAAATTGTCCCATTCATCTGCTGTGACAGGGTGTTGCCTGCTGGTAAGCAGTGCACTATGAAAAAAGCTTTCCACTAAGATTATTTTCATTTTACCCAGACTGTTCCAACGCTGTTCTTTTGCATGTTTTAGACCTGGTGCATGGATAGGATGACCATAAATGAGTCCTGTTGGCTGAATGATTTTATATAAAAGTGAATCTCGTCCTTTTAGTTTATAGCCCTTTATATTAATAGGATGAGGCTTCCTAAACTCCAAATATTCTTTTAACCACCCATTTTCAGAAGGATTCATTCAGAAAAAAATTTGTATGTCAACATATTATTAAAAAGTATTTTCAGTATTCGGCAACTGAATTTTCAATAATTTAATAATTAAAATTGAGCTTCAAAAATGAATCTATTGAAAAAATTGAATTAAGATCTTGGTTTATACCCAGATAACCTAAATATATTCTGCGCATCTGTAGCAGACATCAATTCTTGCACACTTACATTTGGGTTATTTTGCATGTATGACTTTACAATTTGCCATCCTACCCAAATACCAATCCTGCCAGGGCAATTATTACTAATTTCAAACGTCTTTGGCCTTTCTCCAGTAAATTTATTCTTAATAAAATGGCTAGTTTCATATAATAAATCATTTTCTAAAAAATTAGCCCAAATAATGTGCTCATTTTTAGAAATATCCTCCATTTCCTGAGCGGTGTACCCTATTAGTAGAGAGTCAGGAGTGCAAGGGACTGTTTTTTTAGCCAAATAGTAAGATTTTCCGAAAAAAATCATGTCTGCGAGTAAAGTTTTATCCTCGTAATTGGTTCTGTTTTTAGCTTGAGTAACCAATAACATACTCATTGGTACTATGTAATCCTTCTGGTATCTTCTAAGGATATAATCAGGTACGCCAGCGGGCACAAAAGTAGCTTTTGGCCCAAGGAAATAGTCCGCAGCGAAGCTAATTAACGAATCAGAAACGTAAAGATCTTTCTGAAGGCCTGACAACATAATTTCTAATGTTGGCGCCTTTATATCAGGATAATAATGCTTGTAATATTTAAATGCTGCAGTAAAATCATTTTTTATATTCCCAAAGTCCCCAAATGCTTCCTTTACCTGCTGGTAAACAGTGTCACGATATGTTTCATTTTTTAAAATGGTAAGCATCCTTTCAGCAAGAGCTGAATCAGTTGGAAAATTACTCGCATCAAAAAAGTATTTGCTTTGAAAAGGGTTTTCCTCAATAAATTCAAGAGCATCCTCTGCATCAGCTATTTGGATGAGTTCTTCAGTACGGTCCTTCAATGAAATGTCAACATCAATACTGCTCACATCTGGAGCCGCAGCACATTCCTCTTCTTTTTCAGTGCAGGAGAGTATGAATATTGAAAGTAAAATAATAACAAAGCCACTTTTAATCCGTTGCATTAGCATATTTTTGTATAACATTTAATACAAAGTAAACATTAAATAAATGAAAAAATTACTCTTTTCCGCGATCTTATTAATTTCTGTTGCAAGTGTTCATGCGCAGGTGAAATTTGGGCTTAAAGCGGCCCCCACTTTGTCTTTCAATAGGGTGGAAGGAAATTCCGATGTCACTTCTTATAATCCCGACGGCTTAGGACTTAGAATGCAACTGGGACCAATAATAGATTTTGAGTTTAAAGAAAATCATTACTTTAGCACAGGTGTTATTTTTGCCACAAAAAGAGTAGGTTTAAATGTAAGTACCAATAATACTCCAGAACGAATAGAAGATTATTCACTTCACTATCTTCAGATTCCTTTAACCCTGAAATTGTTTACAGAGGAGGTTGGACTAGACAAAAAAATTTACTTTCAGGTAGGTGGAACTCTAGATGTAAGGACAAAAGGAGAAACTGAACCAAACGATTTTGTGACAAAATTTAATTTTATGGATGCAAGCGCCCTGCTTGCTGTGGGGATAGAGTATGGTTTTGGTATTGATACCAAGCTTTTCGGAGGCATTATATATCAGAGAGGATTGTTTAATGTGATTAATGAAAGTGCCACCTCTGATGATTGGAAAGTACAAAATGATCTGTTAGGATTGGAATTTGGAATTACCTTTTAGTTAAAACAGTGTCTTTTGGTAGGCTAATAACATAGAAATCATTTCCTCGCACCTTCAGATCATCGTCATTTAACCAGGGATTATAAATTTTTAATGTTTTATAATCCACCTTCTGTTCTATAGCATATTCTACTAAATCTGTGGAATTGGTGATGGTATCATACCTATAGTTGTAAGGTGGGTATAAATGCTCCTCCTGAATTTCAAAGCCATAGTTTTCAGGTTCCTGAAAGATTAACTTGATGGCTAAAATCCTGAACACATAGCGTGAAGTTTCTTCATTGAGCATTAAGTTATAGTAGTCATCATTTTGTTGATGTTCCATCGCTCTTTCCAAACCGCGCATTCCTCTATTATAAGAGGCAGCTACGTTAGTCCAATTTTCAAATTTATTATATGATCTATTTAAGTACTTGCAAGCAGCTATAGTAGATTTTACGGGATGGTATCTTTCATCTACATCATTGTTTACTTCAAGGCCTAATTCTTCTCCAGTACTTTTTAAAATCTGCCAGAATCCTACAGCACCGGCATAACTTGTTACATTTTCCAATCCACTTTCAATCAAAGCCAGGTATTTAAAATCGTCTGGTATATTGTACTCTTTTAAAATAGGTTCTATTACAGGAAACCACCTATTTGCCCTCTTCATCAGGAATATTGTATTATTATGCCAGTAGGAATTAATATGAAGTTCCTTGTCTAACCTTTCTTGCACATCGGGGATTTGCAAAGGAACATCTTCACCAGCAAATTCCATTTTTTCAGGTAAGGTTATACTTTTTGCGTTAATGAATCCCATTGGCTCACTCATAACAATATCAGGAGTTACTTTTACTGTAGACCTTCTATCCTGGTTTCCCTTAAATGCAATAACTAAGAAGGTAAGTAACACTAAAATGGAAATATATAAGGCAAAACGACTTTCCGACATACAATTACTTTAAAAATGTTATAAGTATAACCGTTGAAACTACTAAGTAGTTTACTTTTAAAAATTAGGTGAAAGCATAAATTGAGAATAAAAATTATCAATCACTTTTACAGCTTCTGTTGGTGTATCAACTACCGTGAAAAGATCCAGGTCTTCTTTGTTAACATTATTTTCGGCCTGAATTAAAGTGTTTTTGATCCAATCCAATAATCCACCCCAAAATTCTTTACCTACTAAAACAATTGGAAACCTACCTATTTTATGTGTTTGAATTAATGTTAACGCTTCAAACAGCTCATCCATTGTTCCAAAACCACCGGGCATTACTACAAACCCTTGAGCGTATTTCACAAACATTACTTTTCTCACAAAGAAATAATCAAAGGTTATTATTTTGTCAGGATCTATATAGATATTGTTAAACTGCTCAAAAGGAAGTACAATATTTAGACCAACAGATTTTCCGTTTTCACTTTTTGCTCCTTTATTAGCTGCTTCCATTATGCCTGGGCCTCCTCCGGTAATAACACCGTACCCATGTCTTACGAGTTTGGCTGCCACCTCCTCGGCCATTTTGTAATATTTGTGATCAGCTTTCGTTCTTGCAGAGCCAAAAACTGACACGCAAGGGCCAATTTTAGCTAACTTCTCAAATCCGTCTACAAATTCAGACATGATTTTGAAAATAGCCCACGAATCGGAACTTTTAATTTCATTCCAATCTCGGTCTTTAAATGCTTTTCTTATTTTATTTAATTCGTTTTTATCTACGCTATCTATTTCACTCATAACTTGATTTGTCAATAGGTTTAATATAATATAATAAAAGGGTCTTTCATATTAATAAGGCAATTTCATAGAGAGCACCGCTTATTTAGCCACTGGGATTCCTTTTCTCTTCAAAATCTGCAGGCTTAGCTCTTTTCCAACGTTTATGGGTCCATAGCCAGTACGCTGGCTCTTCGCGAATATCCGCTTCAACTAATTTCATAAACTTCTCTGTGATATATCCATAAGGAGTTTCTTTTGGTGTTTCAGTAATCACCTCAAGAGTTATTTCATACGTAGAACGCTTCACTTTTTTTACATGCAGGTAAACAGGAATATAGTTTTTAGATTGAGATATTTTTTCCGGCCCGAAAAATACCCCTGTTTCCTGATTTAAAAATTCCATCCAATAACTGTTGTATGTATTAAGCGGTGCCTGATCCGCTGCAAAGCATAATAAATGCTGTTCGTTTTGATATTTGGCTACTTGCCTTAGCGTTTCAGCTTTAGGAAACATTATAGTGCCCATTCTGGTGCGGCTTTTTTTAATAAGTTTCTCCATGTATTGGTTTTTTAAAACTGCATACATAACCAATACTTTAGGGTTGCCGGGTTCTTTTATAAAATTGAGGCTGTTAATAAGCCATTCCCAATTATTGTAATGAGGGGCTAATATTGCCAGGTTTTTTCCCTCCTCAATATATTTATGTATAATTTCCGGATTGATTAGCTTATGTCTCTTCTTAATTTGTTTTTCAGTAATACTGAACGCTTTCAAGCTTTCCACCATAATGTCACAGAAATGTCGGTAAAATTCTTTCTGAATTGCTCTTAAGTCTTTATCTGATTTTTCCGGGAATGAGTTTTTCAGATTATTCCATACTACCTTCTTTCGGTAATCGAAAAGATAGCAAACATTGAAAAACAAAAAGTCAGAAAGCCGATGCAATACCCAAAAAGGTAAAATTGATCCAACATAAATCAAGCTTTTTAATATCAGATATACCAGATAATCCATGAACTAGTCTTGCAATTGGAGCTTTATGAGGTTGTTGTAGGTGCCATTTTCTGTAGCTAGTAGCTCCTCATGAGAACCTGATTCAGATATTTTGCCCTCTTTTAATACATAGATTTTGTCTACTTTTCTGATAGTAGCCAAGCGGTGGGCAATAATTATGGTGGTCCTGTTCTTCATTAATTCATCCAATGCTTCTTTTACATAGTTCTCTGATTCCGCATCTAATGAGCTGGTGGCTTCATCTAAAATTAAGATTTTTGGATTCTTTAATATAGCTCGCGCAATAGCAATTCTCTGTCTTTGCCCACCTGATAGTTTAACGCCTCTTTCGCCCACTAAAGTGTCTAAACCTTCCGGGAAATCTTTAATGAATAACCATGCATTTGCTTTTTCAGCTGCTTCTAAAATTTCTTCCTCTGTTGCTCCAGGTTTACCGTAGGCAATATTTTCTCTGATGGTTCCACCAAATAGTATGATCTCCTGAGGTACTATGCCTATGTTTTTTCTGTATGCGGACAATGAATACTTGCTAATTTCCTGATTGTCTACCTTGATTTGACCACTGTCTATATCGTAAAAACGTAATAAAAGCTGGATAATCGTTGATTTTCCGGCTCCGCTGTGGCCTACAAGTGCAATTTTTTCTCCGGCTTTAACTTCAAAACCTAAATTGTGAAGAACCTTGACATCTTTTCTGGTAGGATATGAAAAACCAACTTTATTAAATTCAATATTGCCATCTAAAGCAATATCAGGATAGTTCTGTTCGCTTATCTTTTGTTCACCCTCTTCTTCTAAAATTTCGATTACCCGTTCAGAAGAACCAATGGCTTTCTGAATTTGTCCATATAAATCGCCTAAACCAGCAATGGAACCACCGATGAAAGTAGTATACAATACAAAGCTTAATAAATCTCCTACACTCATTTCTCCATCTTGTACTAGGTTTGCACCATACCACATCACGGCTACAATCCCTCCAAACATTGCAAAAATGATGAATGAAATAAAGGCGCCTCGGTATGTAGCAGATTTGAGGGCAACTTTCACCACCTTCCCCATCGATTTTTTATAACGAAGTACTTCTATTAACTCACTCGTAAATGCTTTAACTACATTAATAGATTGCAATGTTTCTTCCACCACTACATTGGCAGCAGCGAGTTCATCTTGTGTTTTTTTGGAAAGTTTTCTAATAAATTTCCCGAAAACCATTGCCGCAATAACTAAAACCGGGAAAGTGGCCAGCATAAATAAAGCAAGTTCCGGCGTGAGATAGAATATTACTATCGAACCTATGATCAGTGTAGAAATTTGCCTTATAAATTCAGCAAGAGTAACTGAGAAAGTGTCCTGAAGTAAAGCAATATCTGTAGTAATACGACTTACAATTTCTCCAATTCTTTTTTTATCATAGAAAGTCATAGGCAGCTCCATCAACTTGCTATACAAGCCTGTTCGCATATCCGCCATGGCTCTTTCACTGACCTGAGCAAATAAGTAAACTCTGAAAAATGAAAAAGTGCTTTGTACTGCTAAAATTCCTATCAAAATAATAGCGACCCTATTGATGTCACTAAAAATTCCCGCAGCATTTCCCTGGGCAACATCTACCAATTTCCCTGCAACATAAGGAAACCCTAAAAGTGTGGTGCTGGAAATGAGCAGGAAGAATAAACCTACGATGAAATAACCTTTATAAGGCTTAATAAAACTAAAAATACCAGTTAGTTTTTTGATATTTTCTTTGTTGAGTGGCCTCTTTTCTTCCTCATTGAGTGCTGAGCCTCTTCTGCTTTTCGCCATTCTCTTTGATCTAATATTTTATTGTTGAACAACGCAAAGTTACAATAGTTCTAACAAAGCTACTTACTTTCTGCTGCGAAGTTTTCTTTACCTAACTCCAGAAATTCAACAAACTTGGAAACACTACGCTCATATGCAATAGGCTCTACTAATACCTGACCTTCAGTATTTAGGATTACATAATAAGGTTGGGCATTGTTTTCAAAACGACTGATTTGGAAATCGGCATTTTGTTTCCCAATTGTTTTTTTCACTTTGCCATCATATTCACTGGTGTACCATTCTTCTTCTGGTAATTCTGTTTTATCATCAACGTACAATGCCAGCATCACAAAATCATTATTTAGTCGCTTTAATACCTCTGGTTCAGACCACACCCTGGCCTCCATTTCTCTGCAATTTACGCAGCCATGCCCTGTAAAATCTATGAAAATAGGTTTATTCAATGCTTTGGCACAAGCTAAAGCCTGCTCGTAATCAAAATATCCTCTTATACCATGAGGAAATTCTAAGAAATCAGCATATTTAGGTTCTTCACATTGATCATTTTCTATAATATTATTGGCACCAGCACTTTCCCGGATTAAAGCAGGAATATCAAAATCATGTGAGCTCATTGGAGGTAGGTATCCGGCCATGGCTTTCAAAGGTGCTCCAAATAAACCAGGAATCATATACAATACAAATGAAAAGGTGATGATGCTTAGCATAAGTCTTGGGACAGATATTTTTTCAAGCACGCTGTCATGAGACAACCTGATTTTACCCAACAGGTAAAAACCTAAGAAGGTAAATATTACAATCCACAATAGAAGGTAAATCTCTCTATCTAATATGCCCCAGTGGTAGGCTTGATCTGCAATGCTTAAAAATTTTAAACCCAATGCTAATTCTAGAAACCCCAGCACCACTTTAACAGAATTGAGCCACCCACCCGATTTTGGGAGGTTATTTAACCATTCAGGAAATATAGCAAACAGCGTAAATGGAATGGCAAATGCCATGGAAAAGCCGAACATGCCGATTAGTGGCTTTATTACTTGTCCGCCGGCAGACTCTACCAAAATACTGCCCACTATAGGCCCAGTGCAACTGAAAGAAACCAAAACTAAGGTAAAAGCCATAAAAAACACACTAGCAAGCCCACCTTTATCAGCCTGAGCATCTACTTTATTCACAAAACTTGATGGTAAATTTATTTCAAACAGACCTAAAAAGGATAGGGCGAAGATGAAGAAAACCAGGAAGAAAATTATATTAGGAACCCAGTGTGTGCTTAGCCAATTAGCAAATTCAGGGCCATTAAAAACGGCTACTATTGTGCCTGCGATAACGTAAATGAGCACAATAGAAATTCCAAAAATCAGTGCCTTTCTTAATGCTCCTGCTTTCGTTTTCGACTGTCCTGTAAAGAAGGTAACAGTCATAGGAATCATAGGGAAAACACATGGTGTTAACAAGGCAGCCAAGCCCCCTAAAAAGGCTAAAAACATAAAAGTTAATAGTGAATACGGGGTGTTAGCGTCTTTTTCAGAAAGAAATGAGCCTTCATCTTCTGTTTTCCCTTTTATGTTAGATTTTTCGTCACTCTCTGTCGTTTTTTTTTCTAAGGGCTCAATCTCCTCCCCAACGCTAAAATCTTCTTCAAAAGGTATACATTTTCCATCTACATCTGAGCAAACCTGGTAGGAATAGCTACCTGAAATGAAAAATGGTATAGACTTCACTAGTATTTTATGTTGAAATTCACCTGTTCCTTTGAAATAGGTGTAATCGCCCTCCCATATGTCATCATAAGCTTTTGAGGGATTAATGGGAATGATACTGTCGACCAATTCATAAGTCTCATTAGCTTCAAATTCAAATTCAGTAAGCATTGGACCTAAATCCGGATCAAAATCTGAAGAATACAAGTACCAATCTCTATCTATTTTCGCTTGAAACGACAAAATAATAGTGTCGCCTTTTTTAATATTGTCGGTAAGAATTTCATTTTCCCAGGATATAGGTTTAATAACCTGGCTAAAGGATAAGGGCAAAATTAGTCCTGTAAGTAACAGGGTAACAATGATTTTCTTCATAAACATTTTATAACTCGCGGGCGTGTAATATATCACAAACACGAAGATAAGTAATTTTTGTTCATTCATAACTGAGGTATAAGTTATGACAACACTTAAGCGGAGATGGTTATAGCACTATCGGTGGTTTAATTATGCTCGGAGCAGGTCTCAGCTTGGGAATAGATGCCGGTTTTAGCAGATTTCAAAATCCTGACAACCTATGATGGATTGCGTATTGCGCCTTTTCTCTGGTAGTTTTTAACTCTGGTATTTGTTTAATTGGGCAAGGAATAATCCACAAAGTGCGCCTGGGCGACAAATAGTTGAATGATTTAAGGAATTGCTAAACTGATTGGATAGGAAGGCGTTATTCTACTTAAAATACTGAATGTTTAAACCCCTGTTATTATGAAAGCGACCTGGAATGATACTGTTTTAGCAGAAAGCGAAGATACTATTGTGATTGAAGGAAATCATTATTTCCCACCTGATACTGTTAATAAAGAATTTTTCAAAAAATCTGATACCCATTCAATTTGTCCCTGGAAGGGAAAAGCTTCTTATTATTCGGTAGAAGTAAATGGAAAAGAAAACAAAGATGCAGCATGGTATTACCCGGACACCAAAGAGATGGCTAAAAAGTTTGAAAATTATGTAGCTTTTTGGAAGGGTGTGGAAGTAAAAGAATAACTTTCAGTTGATAGCATTTAAGAACAAATTATTCATTGGGTTAGAAAGGAAGAATTAGTTTTGTAACAAAATAAAAGGGTGCTCATCTATGTTGATCAGCACCCTTTTCTAATATTAAATCTTTTTTATTACCGTTTTACCTCATTATCCCCATATACTTTTCCTGGTATTCAAGGGCTTTTTCATTAGTACCATATTGCCTTAAAAGCTGGATAATCTGTCCAAGCATGTGGTTGCTAATTTGCTTCTCTCTTTCCATATAATATACATCATTTGCTAAGAGATACTCTAAAAGAGAAAGATTTTCGTCATAAACCTCTTCAATTAAAGCATAGGCCTTGTCATCGTTACCTGTAAGGAAATATACTTGAATAAACTCTAGTGCAGTGATGTCCAGAGGGACTGCTTCTTCAGAAATTTTACCTCTTATAAAATCTATCACTTCTACCGCTTTTTCATCTTGCCCATCTTCTGCAAAAGCTTTAGCCAAAGTGGCATAAACCGATCTGTGATTCAAGAAGAAATTTCTGTAGTTCTCATTATAGTAAACGTCCGGATCATTAGTATTGGTAAAGCTGAATTGATTGATCAAATTATCATACATCACTTCTTTATTCACGAAATCTGCGTTAACATTGGCTCTTTCCAATGGTAACAATCTGTAAGTAAGTCCTTCCTGAATCACATATTTATTAAGGCTCATTTTCACTCCATTTAAAGAGGTCATGTTAAAGTAAATAGGGCGTTCCCAATTGTTCTCATTCATTATGTCCAGGATCATTAGATCCTTCTTCTCAATTCCCTGCCCTTTAATATTCCATGTCATTCGATCGACTAAGTAAGGCAATTTATCTTCAGGAATTATACCCATACTTTTCACCTTATCTGTATCAATTTTCATAGTTAAAGTTCTGGAAGGGAGCATATTGTATTTACCTACTGATGTAGGTACCTGTAGCCCTGTATTTTCGTTTCTAATCAATTCCAAATACTTATCAATAGGAATGGCACCTTTCACACCGGCATTTTCATTTAATGGCAAGTAGTCATTCAAGCCGCCTTGCTTAATTAAATTTTCTCCCAGACTGAAAGGAAGTGGTTCTGATTCATAAGAATTCTGTCTCATTTGGTTGATATACCAGTCTGTATTGAAGTAACTTAAAACAATCACACGAACATCAGTTCGGAAGCCTTCTACCTCCTGTATAAACCAAAGAGGGAAGGTATCATTATCACCACCCGTAAATAAGATAGCATTTGGAGCGCAGGATGCTAAATAATTCCTGGCTGCATCCACAGAGAAATGCCTGTCAGACCTGTCATGATCATCCCAGCCTTCTGCCGCCATTATACCAGGAACCACTAAGCAGAGCACTCCGGCAACAGCACCAGCTACCTTAGGATTTTTTACAGCTCTTTCAATTAAAGATGCTACAGCTAAAACACCAAAACCAATCCAAAAGGCAAAGGCATAGTAGGAGCCTGCATAGATATAATCTCTTTCGCGAGGTTCTGTTGCAGGTGAATTTAGGTATAATATTAAGGCAACACCCGTTAAAATAAAGAGTAAACCTACTACACTAAATCCTTTTACATCCTTAGAATAATGGAATAAAAGCCCGACAACTCCCAAAAGGAAAGGCAACATCCAGAAATTATTTCTGGCTTTATTCTCTTTAACAAGGTCTGGTAAATCTGATGTATCCTGAAACATGGTTTTCCAACCTGCGCCTTCAATGTCACTTTCGCGCCCGGCAAAATTCCACATCAGATACCTGAAATACATATGGCCCAGTTGGTACTTTCCTAGGAATACCAGATTATCTGCAAAGTCTGGCTTTTCATTAGGCCTCAAATCAGTCCAGTTTCGGTACTCTTCAGCATGGCCCGGGGCACCACTGTACATACGAGGTAAAATAGTGGTTCTTTCAGGATCGTGTTTCGTCACGATCTTATAATCAGTTATTTCATACTCTTCTTCCCCTTTTGTGTATATGGGAGCTCCTTTTTCCTGAGACACTACTGCTGCATCAAAATACTGTCCGTGCAATAAGGGTCTTGAACCGTACTGATCTCTGTTCAGGTATGCCAATAAATTCATCACATTTTCAGGATCATTCTGGTCAATTGGTGGATCATAAGAAGATCTGATAGGTACAATAAAATAAGAAGAATAACCTAAAAGAATGAATGCAAAAGCCATCAAAAATGTATGAAGGGTTACTTTTTCCTTTTTGATGGCATGTAAAATTCCGTATACGAAGCCTCCAACTAGTAACAATCCGAAAATAAGCGCACCTGAACCGAACGGCATTCCTAAAGAATTAATAAAGAAAATCTCAAATTTCCCTGCGGTATTTGGCACACCTAAAATAATGAACTGCCAAATCAAAATTAGGATTCCACCCCCTGCCAATAGTGCGAGAATGATTCCTTTAGCAGTTACCACTTTATATTTCTTAAAATAATAAACTAAAGCCAGCGCTGGTAATGCAACTATATTTAATAAGTGAACACCAATTGAAATACCAATAATATAACCTATTAATATGAGCCACCTGTTAGCTTGAGCTTCCTCTTCAATAACATCCCATTTTAACATTGCCCAAAACACCAATGCGATAAGGAAAGAGGACATTGCATATACTTCAGCTTCTACAGCAGACCACCAAAATGAATCAGAAAATGTAAAGGCTAAACTTCCTATTGCACCGGCAGCAATTATTTTAATGGTTTGTGCCGTACTGGCTTCTCCAATTCTTATTTTTAATATTTTATGCGTTAATAAATTAATGGACCAAAACAGGAAAAGAATAGTGAAAGCACTACTTAAAGCTGATACCAGGTTAACTGCAAAACCCACGGACTCCACATCGCTGGAAGCGAACATTGAAAACATTCTACCTATTAATAAAAACATGGGAGCACCTGCCGGATGTGGCACTTGCAATTTATAGGCACTCGCTATAAATTCGGCACAATCCCAAAAACTGGCTACGGGTTCAAGGGTAAGAATATATACTGCAGAGGCAATAAGAAATATTACCCAGCCTACGAGGTTGTTGATTCTTTGGTAAGAAGTCATATTTTTAAAATAGATTTATATAATTAAAGGCGAAAATAAGAAAATTAGTGGTTTTAGGCATGAAAACGTTCATATTAATTGAGAATTGTAGATCATTATAATTTTCCATGGTTTCATAAATTTCAACTTTATAAATACCATAAGCTGTTATTCCGTAATAATCCCTTTAAATTTGCCTACTGAAATAAATTATGCGCTACTTTTTCTCCACAGCTTATAAAGGGACAGCCTATCATGGCTGGCAAAAACAACCCAATGCAATTTCTGTTCAGCAAAAGCTAGAGGAGGTGTTTTCAGTCATTTTAAACAGTGAAGTAGAGATTACTGGGAGCGGCCGCACAGATAGCGGAGTTCATGCTAATCAGCAGATTTTTCATGTTGACCTGGCTGATACTGTGAAACCAGATCAGCTAATTTATAACGCTAACAAAATGCTTCCTATGGACGTGTCGCTGGTAGATTATAAGTTAGTTAAACCAGAGGCTCATGCGCGTTTCGATGCTGTAAGTCGGTCTTACAAATATAGAATCACTCGCTTTAAAGACCCTTTTGCAGATGATTTAGCTTATCATTTCACTAAAAATTTAGACTTAGCAGCAATGAATGCAGCGTCAAATCTATTATTCTCGTATACTGATTTTGAGAGTTTTAGTAAGGTGAAAACCGATGTTTTTACATTTAATTGTGAGATATTTGAAGCAGAATGGAAACAAGAAGGTGAGCAATTAGTTTTTTGTGTTAGTTCTAATAGATTTTTAAGAGGAATGGTGCGTGCCCTGGTGGGTACCTTGTTAGAAATTGGGCAAGGTAGATTAACAAAGGAGGAGTTTAAAGCAATCATTCTTCAGAAAAGCAGACATTCAGCAGGAAGATCAGTGCCTGCACATGGTTTATACCTTACCAAGGTCGAATACCCATCCAATATTTATTTGTAAGCAGTGAAGAAAGACGAGATAAAAAGTGGAAATATTATTGATACCAAGGTGCTCAAGCGTCTTTTTCAATTTGTAAAGCCTTATAAAAAACGGTTCTATTTCCTTGTATTTCTCACCATTTCCCTGGCAATTTTAGCTCCAGCTCGCCCTTTTGTGATACAGAAGGCTATTGATCAACCTATAGCACAAAATAATTTGCAAGGCCTTGTTTGGATGACAATTCTTCTGGTAGGTCTATTGATTTTACAGGCTATTGTGCAGTATGGGCATACCTACATTTCCGGTTGGCTCGGGCAGTATATTATTAGAGATATAAGATTAAAATTATTCAGGCATTTGTTAGGGTTGAGATTGAAATTCTTCGATAAAACACCTATCGGCCGTTTGGTAACGCGTAATGTTTCGGATGTGGAAACGCTTTCTGACGTATTTAGCCAGGGAGTTGCAGGCATGATTGGTGATATTTTGCAGATTTTATTTATTCTGATTATGATGTTTGCCATGAGTTGGAAACTTACCCTTGTTTCCCTGGCCACACTTCCCTTATTGTTCTTAAGCACTTACATTTTTAAGGAAAAGGTTAAAGTAGCTTTTAATGAGGTGCGTAATGCGGTCTCTAATCTTAACTCTTTTGTGCAGGAACATGTAACTGGTATGTCGGTTGTGCAAATATTTACAGCCGAGAAACGCGAATACGAA
Source organism: uncultured Cytophagales bacterium (assembly GCA_963803685.1). Lineage (GTDB taxonomy): Bacteria > Bacteroidota > Bacteroidia > Cytophagales > Cyclobacteriaceae > Marivirga. The sequence goes on along the minus strand of CAWDNW010000001.1, from coordinate 1,115,338 downwards.
GCTTTTAAAAAAATCAATAATGAGCACAAAAAATCAAATATCCGTTCTGTTTTATATTATTCCATCTATTTTCCTGTTGCAGAAGTAATTCAGGCAACTGGAATTGGTCTTTTGGTCTGGTACGGATCCAAAGGTGTTATTAACGAATTAGAAAGTGGAATTACTTTAGGAGTATTGATTGCTTTCATTCTCTACATTCAAATGTTTTTCCGGCCTATCAGGCTAATTGCTGATAGATTTAATACCCTCCAAATGGGCATAGTTAGTTCTTCAAGGATATTGAATTTATTGGATAATAAAGAACATATTCCCAATGAAGGAAATTACAAACCGGAAAAAGTAAAAGGAGACATATCTTTCAAAAATGTTTGGTTTGCTTATAATGATGATGAAACCGTTCTTAAAGACATCAGCTTCGAGGTAAAACAAGGTGAAACGGTGGCCCTGGTGGGAGCGACTGGCGCGGGTAAATCCTCCATTATAAATTTACTAAGCAGGTTTTACGATATACAAAAAGGTAGTATCAGCTTAGACGGAAAAGACATAAAAGAGTATAATCTTAACCATTTAAGAGCAAATATTGGAGTAGTGCTGCAAGACGTTTTTCTATTTTCAGATACCATTGAATATAACATTTCCCTTGGTAATCCCAATATTACTTTAGAAAGGGTTAAAGAGGCTGCTGAAATGGTTGGTGCAAGAAAATTTATTGAAAGACTACCTGATGCTTATAATTATAATGTAATGGAGAGGGGAGCAACACTTTCTGTTGGACAAAGGCAGTTGATCTCATTTGTAAGAGCAATGGTTTACAACCCTAAAATTATAGTATTGGATGAAGCCACCTCTTCTGTTGACACAGAGACTGAGGAAATGATTCAGTCCGCCATTGAGAAAATGATGAAAGGAAGAACCAGCATAGTGATAGCTCACAGATTATCTACCATCCAGAAAGCTGATAAAATTATAGTGTTGGATAAGGGAGAGATCAAAGAAATGGGAACCCACGAGAAATTATTGGCCAGAGACGGTTTTTATGCTCAATTGCACAGCATGCAGTATAAAGAGGTTTTAGATTAGAGGTTTTTAGTCCATCTAGAAAAAAATGTACCTACCGAATTCTTTCCCTCTGCTATTCGTAAACAGAAATAACTAAAAAAAAGCTATTTTTATATAGCGAAAGCGGATCAGCTTGTAACTCCAAAAAAGTTGCTATAAAACAACTTGTACCTGGGACCTATTAAAATTTGTCATTTCATCACAAAATATGAGCCATTTAACCCTAATATAATGCAAAAGGCCAATGTTTTATGGTAGTTTAGTTTTTTTAAAATACATTTGTTAAAAAAGAAATAGTCCGTGAATATACTAACAGCAAAAAAACTCAATAAAACATTTCATGAAAATGTAGCATTGCATAATCTGGATTTAGAAATTCCCAAACAATCTATTTTTGGTTTATTAGGTCCGAATGGAGCAGGCAAAAGTACTTTTATTAGAATTGTGAATCAGATCATTTATGCTGATTCTGGAGAGATTCAAATAAATGAAGAACCTTTAGCTCCCAAACATATTGGTACCATTGGCTATTTGCCAGAAGAACGCGGCTTATACAAAAAAATGAAAGTTGGTGATCAGCTTTTATATCTTGCCCAGCTAAAAGGTCTTTCTAAGAGTGAGGCCAAAACCCGAATAAAGGCATGGTTAGAAAGATTCGAAGCGAAAGAGTGGCTGAATAAAAAGGTAGAAGATCTTTCAAAAGGGATGCAGCAAAAGGTACAGTTTATTGCTACTGTGATGCACGAGCCGGAATTGATAATTTTAGATGAGCCCTTCTCTGGTTTTGATCCCATCAATGCTAACCTCATTAAAGATGAAATACTGGCCTTAAGGGAAAAAGGAAGTACCATTATTTTTAGTACCCACAGAATGGAGTCAGTAGAAGAATTGTGCGATCATATTGCTTTAATTAATAAATCAGAAAAAATTCTGGATGGTGAGAAATCGGCCATAAAAGAGCAGTTCAAGTCACATGTATTTGAAGTGTCTTATACGGGAGCTGTGATTGCCGGAGATGAACATTATGAAGTTATTTCAACGAGTACCCTTCCGAATGATGTAAATGTGACCAGAATAAAAATGAGAGGAGAGAGCAGCTCTAACAACTTGCTTAAAATCCTTATACAGCAGCCCATTCACATTATTTCATTTCAAGAAGATATTCCATCCATCAGTGATATTTTTATTAAACTGGTACAGGGGGATAATGTGCCGCAAGAAATTTTAGCCTAAGCATTTTTAAATTATTGAATCATGAGTAAGATAGGATTAGTTATAAAAAGAGAATTTGAAAGTAGGGTTAAAAAGAAGAGCTTTCTATTAGCAACTTTATTAGTGCCTTTGCTTTTTCCTGCAATCATAGGTGGCATGTTGTATTTTGCAATTGAAGAGCAAAAGAATGCAGAGCAGCAAACAGTGTATGTTTTGGATGAGGGTCGTGTCTTTAATATGGAAGACGATCAAAAGTATAAGTTCCAGGTTTTAGAAACAGACTTGGAAACTGCTAAAACTACTTTTAATGAAAGTGAGGCTTATGCCTTATTATATCTGCCAAAAATTGATTTGGCTGATCCTCAAGGATTGGTTTTATACGCCAAGAAGAACCCAAGTTTGCAGGCTAGCTCTTATTTTGAAAATAAGATTGAATCACAAATAAGGGATAAGAAATTGACTGCTTCAGGGATTAGTGAGGATCAATTAGATGCTCTTAAAACCAATATTTCCTTGCGTGCAGTGAATATTTCTGAAGATGGTGAGGAAAAAGCTAGTAGTGCAGGAGTAGCATATGGTATAGCTTATGCTTTCAGTTTCCTTGTTTACATGTTTGTGCTGATTTACGGCACACAAATAATGCAGGGTGTAATTGAGGAGAAATCCAGCAAAATTGTAGAGATCATAGTTTCTTCTGTTAAACCATTCCAGTTAATGTTGGGTAAAGTGATTGGTGTAGCTTCAGTAGGTTTATTACAGTTTATTATTTGGGTTGTTCTTATTTTTGTGCTTTCTACAGCAGTATTTTCAATTTTCGGATTAAATCCCGGAGACATGCAAGCTGCTCAGCAAGGAATGTCGGGTGCTGGTGGTGCCGAAAATGAAGCTGTAGCACAGATGATGAACAATTCCGAGCTCAACGAAACGCTACAAATCGTATATGATATTCCTTATGTATACTATATTTCTGTTTTCATGTTTTTCTTTATTAGTGGATACTTGTTGTATGGCGCCCTATTTGCCGCTGTAGGTTCTGCAGTTGATAATATTACAGATGCCCAACAATTTACAATGCCGATTACTTTACCGATGATTATCGGTTTCCTTGGTACATTTATGTTTGTAATGCCAGAGCCAGATGGCAATGTTAGCTTTTGGCTTTCTATTATACCATTTACCTCCCCGGTAGCAATGATGGCGAGAGTGGCTTTTGGTGTGCCTGCGTGGGAGCTTGCATTAAGTATGGTGTTAATGGTACTTGGTTTTCTTTTTACTATCTGGATTGCAGGAAGGGTGTACAGGATTGGTATTTTAATGCATGGAACCAAAGTGAATTATAAAACACTTTTTAAATGGATGAGAACGAATAGCTAAGACCTAGTGAATTTATATGCTTTTAAAATGGAAAAGGAATGAGCAATCATTCCTTTTCCATTTTAAAGAAGTACTTAGTAATGGAATTATCTTCAGTAACCTTAAGATTTAGTTCAATATCCACACTGTTTTGCGTTAAATTTTTTACCTGAAAAAAGCAACCATCCTCCCTAAAGTAATAGCCTCCATCCTTTGAGCCAATGGGTTCAAATTCACTTAGATGAGGCCATGCTAAATTCCCCTTTGGTAAGCAGGAAACAGTATTCTCACTGAAAAAAAGTGTGAATGAAGCAAGATCAGCTATTTCTTCATCACCGAGTTTGCAACCTATACATTTCCATTTGCCTGTAAGCTTCACGGTCATATTATGAATTTGTGTAAACATTTTTATTACAATTTCGCCTTAATAAATTTTTGGAGATGGGTTGGATCGGATTAATAAGTGATCCATCTTTCTTTTTGAGGCCACTGATTTTTGATAAAAATCGTAAGGTTCTGGTAGGTTTTTGTTATTAGTTATACTCTCTGCTTCTGATTTTGTGGAAAGTACTACAGGGACTTCTAAATCCACTGTTTCTTGCGGAAGCACCCATGTAAATACAGCCAAAATGAACAAAGCTAATTTCATTTGCTAAAATTGGACGTATTCAAAATGATAATCAATACCTACATGTAGGTATTTTTAATATAAATGTAAGTATTACAGAAGAGTTAGTATATTATGTATACATAGTTGATTTAATTATACTTGAACCATAACAAGCCTAATATAGACATGCATTTATCATAAAAAGAGTTTTCAAATGCATATTTACGATACTATTATTCTGAATAGAAAATTCTTTTTACTCTTTCACTAACATTAGTTAAAATTTCGTAAGGAATAGTACCTATTTCATTGGCTAGATCCAGTAAGTTAGGAGTTTTTCCAAATACTATAACCTCATCTCCTGCTTTGCATTCTATTTGGCTAACATCTACCATGCACATATCCATACAGATATTTCCTACAACAGGTGCTAGTTGACCATTAATGCTTACTTTTCCTATGCCATTACTAAATTTCCGGTCGTACCCATCAGCATAGCCGATGGCAATTGTGGCTATTTTCATTGGGTCATGCGCTACTCCTTTTCTGGAATAGCCAATTGTAGCTCCCTGCTTCACATACTTAATCTGCGATATGACTGTTTTCAGTTCTGAAACCGCAACTAGTCTATCCTGATGCAATTGCGTGGAGTCCACCCCATAAAGACCGATTCCTAACCTAACCATATCGAACTGAAAATCTGGGAATCGGGATATTCCAGCACTATTTAAAAGATGCAGAATTGGACTATAATTGATAGCTACAATTATATCCTCAGCCATTTTTTTAAAGTTGAAAGCTTGCTTTGCGGAAAATCCATTATGAGCAGCATCATCGGCAGCAGCTAAATGGCTAAATATTGATGCTACTTTTAAAAAAGGGTTTTCTCTCAGTAATCCAATCAGGGTAGACATGTCTGATGGTTCAAAACCTAGTCTATGCATCCCTGTGTCAAGTTTAAGGTGTATTTTTGAAGAATCAGACGAGCCTCTGATAAAACTTGCATATTCCTGAAATAGCTCAATGCTATAGATTTCAGGCTCCAAATTATATTGAACCAACAGATCGAACGATTGAACTGAAGGATTCATAACCATTATTGGAAGGTAAATCCCATGTTGCCTTAATGCCACGCCTTCATCTGCATAAGCTACTGCAAGGTAATTTACATTTTGATATTGTAACCAATTAGCTATTTCGTGGCCTCCACTACCATAAGCAAAGGCCTTCACAATAGCCATTATCTTTACTCTTGGTTTAATTTTGGCTTTATAGAAATTTAAATTATGGGTGATGGCATTCAGATTAATTTCTAAAATTGTTTCATGAATTTTTAAGGCTAGTGCCTGTACAATCTTTTCGAAATGAAATGATCTGGCACCTTTGATTAAAAGCACAGACTCTTTAAAAGGCTTTTCTTTTATATACTCAATCAAATCATTTGTATCATAAAAAAATAAGGAATTATCAGGGAATATTTCTTTTTGACTCGAAATTGAAGAACCTACCCCGATAAATAGGTGGGGTTTTTCCTGGTAAACCTTATTGGCAACATTGTGGTATAATTCTGTTGTGCCTAATCCCGATTCCAAAACATCAGAAAGAATAATTATCTTATTTTTAAACTGTCTTTGTTGACGGAAGAACTGTAAAGCTGTGTCTAATCCAACCAGATCATTATTATATGAATCGTCAACGATATAGTTTTGATTAATAGCCTGTTTAACTTCAAGTCGCATCGCAACAGGTTTGAGATCTTTTAAACCATTTTGGATTAATTTTGCAGGCAAACCTTCACTTAATAATAGAAAAAGGCAATGGACCAGATTTTCCTGAGAGGCAAAATCAATAAATGGCACTTCAAAAATATGGTAGGTTTCACCAAATGGCAATCGGATGGCAGTTCCATTTTTCTTAATTTCTGTTTCTACAAAATAACTCCCGGTATTATCCTCAAATGACCAACCAATTAGGTTCTTATCTTGTACTTCAGGTAAACTATGTAAAGCGTTTGCAATTTCTGGGTAATCCTTGCAATAAATGATAGTTCTGCAAGATTTAAATAACTGAGCTTTTTGATTAGCTTTTTGCTCTAAGTTGTCAAATCCTTCATCATGGGCGGTCCCAATATTGGTGAAAATTCCCAAATTAGGTTTGATGATTTGCTCCAGCTTTTCCATTTCACGATTTTTGGAAATGCCGGCCTCTATAATGCCGTAATCATGATGCTCACTTAAAGGCCATAAAGATAGAGGAACTCCAACTTGCGAATTATAACTTCTTGGGCTCCGGTAAACAGAAAAGAAATTCTCTAATAATTGACCTAGCCACTCCTTAGTAATGGTTTTACCGTTGCTACCTGTTATACCTATAATTTTACCTTTGAAAGCCAGCCTTTTTTTACCGGCAAAAACCTGCAATGCCAAAATACTGTTTTCAGTTTTAAATACATTTGCCTCCGGAATTCTGGAAAGGTTAATATCCTTCTCAATAATAAAGTTTCTAACTCCTGCCTGATAAAGGGAATCGATATATTGGTGACCATCATTTCTAGGTCCTGAAATTGCAAAAAACAGACTACTTTTATGGTTTATGCTATTTCGGCTGTCAATGAATATTTCCGTTATGAGCAAATCAGTTGAACTTTGTAGCTCAATACCTTTAATAAAATTTTTTAGGGAGGAGAAGTGAGGTGTCAATACAAGTTTTGGGTTGATAGTGAATACTTATAAAACCTGTAAAATAAAAGCAACATGGTTTAACATAAACCATGTTGCTCCTTTAGAAGAGAATTATTCAGGTCTTGCAGATAGGTTTTCAAGTACTTCTTTCAAAGGAACTCTTTCACCTTCTCTGTAGGGAACAATCCAAGCCTCTTTAACGCCCATTTTTCTTAATACTTTCTTAAATTTATCGGCTTCCCAATAATCACGAAATCTCCCTAAGGTAATTCTTTGGTAACCTTCTTCTGTTGTATCGCCACTAAAGTTGGGATTATTTTTAAAATATTCGGACATGTCAATATTTTCAAATGCTCCAACCTGCACTTTAAACCAGGTTCCACTTTCGTCTAAAGCCGTGGCCTTTGGTTGAGCACTGGTCGCGTTGGCTTTTTGCATGGCAGCCATCGCTTTTGCCTGAGCTTCCTGAGCCTCTGCTTTGGCAGCAGCAATTTGGGCGTTTTTATCTGAAATTTGCGCTTTTAAGTTCTCCACCTGAGAATTTAAGCTCGTTACGGAGCTTTTTAAGCTTTCATTTTCTTCGGACATGGCTTTTAACTCCTCCGGATTACTTTTAAGTTCTTTTGCTTTTTTCTTCCATTCTTTTCTCTCTTTTTTGCTCATTTGAGAAATTGCAGGCAGTGAAAATGCAAAAAACAAGGCAAAGGCTAATATGCTAATTCGAGTTTTCATATGTGCTAAATTGATAATTTCAAATATTAATTGGACTAAAGTACAAAATTTACAGTCATAAAGACAAATAATACTATTTTTTTAGTTTTTTAAGCTTCCTATCATGTCTTCAGGTTTCACCCACTCGTCAAATTGCTCCGCAGTTACATATCCTAAATTGATGGCTTCATCTTTTAATCTCGTCCCATTTTCATGAGCTGTCTTGGCTATTTTAGCAGCTTTTTCATAACCTATTTTAGTATTCAAAGCTGTCACCAGCATTAAAGAATTATCCAAATGTTCTTGTATTCTTGGGTAATTTGGCTCAATGCCCACAGCGCAGTTTTCGTTAAATGAAACACATGCATCACCTAAAAGTTTTGCGGATTGCAGAAAGTTAGCAGCCATCATGGGCTTAAATACATTCAGTTCGTAATGCCCTTGAGTGCCACCGATCGTGATAGCCACATCATTACCCATTACCTGAGCACAAACCATTGTTAAAGCTTCACATTGGGTAGGGTTTACTTTACCTGGCATAATGGATGAACCTGGCTCGTTGGCAGGGATGTTAATTTCTCCAATTCCAGATCTCGGACCAGAGGCGAGCATTCGAATGTCGTTTGCAATTTTATTTAACGACACTGCCACTTGTTTTAAAGCTCCATGTGACTCTACAATTGCATCATGAGCGGCAAGTGCTTCAAACTTATTTTCAGCTGTAATAAAAGGCAAGCCAGAAAATTTTGCAATGTTTTGGGCAACCAACTCAGCGTAACCGGAAGGGGTGTTGATTCCTGTACCAACTGCTGTACCTCCTAGTGCTAACTCCGATAAGTGCTCTAAAGTATTTCTTAAAGCTTTTAAGCCATGATTTAATTGCGAAACATATCCTGAAAATTCCTGTCCTAAGGTAAGTGGTGTAGCATCCATTAAATGGGTCCTGCCTATTTTTACTACTTTTCCGAATTCCTTCGATTTTTTTTGAAGGGTATCACGTAATTGCTCGATGCCAGGTATAGTAGTTTCCAGCACCATTTTATAGCCAGCTATGTGCATGCCAGTGGGGAAGGTATCATTGGAAGATTGCGATTTATTTACATCATCATTCGGATGCACTACATTTTCATCGTCATATGATTTTCCTGCAAGTATTTGAGCTCTGTTGGCAATTACTTCATTCACATTCATATTTGATTGTGTGCCTGAACCGGTTTGCCAAATGACCAAAGGAAATTGGTCGTTATGTTGGTTATCAATAATTTCATCACAAACCTGCGAAATGAAATTCTTTTTTTCTTCACTAAGTACTCCTAATTCAAAGTTTGTATGTGCAGCTGCTTTTTTTAGATAGGCAAAACCGTGAATAATTTCTAAAGGCATGCTTGCTTCCGGGCCAATTTTAAAGTTATTTCTGCTTCTTTCAGTTTGGGCCCCCCAATACTTATCCTGCGGTACCTGCACCTCACCCATGGTGTCTTTCTCTATTCTATATTTCATTTTAAATAAATTTTAATCCTTAAGTGCTGATTGCCATTGCAGCAATTCTGCTTATATCTTAATCGATTGTACTACTTTTAGTTGAGATGGTTTTTGATTGAATGAAGCAAAAATACAATGTTTCAGATGAATTACTACGATAGATTAAGCATTTTCGTGCTGTTTTTACTTATGTTTAGAGGTAATTATTCCTTTTGGAAGAGTGCAAAGGTGATTTTCTAGTGCAAAGTAAATGTATTGTTGAAGGCGCTAAAGAAATATAGATTGGGAGAATGCGTTTTCTTCTTCCGGTTTGCGATTGGAAGATAGTGGAAATAAAAAAAGGAGACCATCCTAAATGGTCTCCTTTCTTTCTTAAAATTTATGTTGACTACAAATCAATGATTGTGTAAGTGTCACCTGATTTTTGGACTTCAAGGTAATCTACCACTAATCCCATGTCATCTGATCTAAAAGTACCAGTATATTCTACACTTTCAGTACTTGAATCACCACTTAAAAATAAAGTATAATCAACGTCAACATTGCCTCTGTAATACTCTACTTGTATTAAATAGGTTCCATCAGCATAAACATCTCTTAAATCAACACTCTCAAAAAGTGTTCCCGCTGAAGAATCAATTTCATCGGAGCCTTTTAATAGATATAGTTCTAAATCAGCATCGCTTTGTGCTTTAGAAGCAGAGCCACCGGTTGACCATTCCAGATCAATTACAAGCCCTTCACTATCACTGATAACGTTGTCAGGAAGAGCTTCGTCTTCTGTTTCTGAACATGCAAATACTACTGTTAATAATAATCCTAATAAAGTGAATTTTAATAATTTCATTGTGTACTGTATTTATTTAATTTAAAAATATATTAGTTGTTTAATTAGATTCCGTAAGAAGCAGGGATTCTACCCTCATTTGCAGCAAAGCGTACTCTTCTATCTTCCAAGAAGGTCTCGATATAGTTATCGATTGCCCTTTTACCTAGCTTTTCCTCTCCAATAGCTATTACTTCATCTGCTTTTGCAAAGTCTGACATTAACACATAAGTAAGAGCGAGATTATTATAAATAGCTTCCGTTACCTTTTCATTAATTCTTGTTTTCTTGCTTTCCAGGTCACTCTCTTCTAAAGCCTTTTCCCAAATAGCAATGGCTTCTTCCATATTAGCTGTGAACTTATCGTTAAAAACAATATCCGTTTCTGCAATATTATCAATAGCTGTTTTAACTTTTTCAAGAGCTAAGTCTAAATCAGGATATTCAAACTTCTTGAATTTTTTTACTGCAACAAATTCAGTGTATTTGGTATTTTTTCCGTAAGAATATAAGTCTTCCAAAGTATTTTTTAGGTTGCTTACATTCGTATTTAGCAAAGTTGTTCTCAAGTTTGATTGAAGAGTTTTGTAATTGGCATTCCACCAATCGTTTCTTTCCCTAGCAGTTTTGAAATCACTACTTCTGTAATTTACCATGTTGTTAGAGCTATTCGAAAATCCAGAATTAAGAGCATCCATTTCTCCAGGAAGTTTTACTTCAAAGTAAAGTGGGTACTTATAATCAAAAGTTACAAAGTAGTAGGTTACTGTCACCTCTTTGTCATCTCTCTTTTCCTTTTTTTCGAAAGAAGAAAACACCACTTCGCTTTTGTAATAAGTTTCTAGCCTAACTAGGAGTTCTACACCTTGATCTGCAGTTTTCTCTAAATGAGAGATGGTGGCAGCTGCTTTAATTTTATTAAGTGTTTCAGTTTTGCTGTCGCCCGAAAAAATATAGCCCAAGTCGATATTTACCCAATAGCTGCTTATCTCAGCAGGTAATGGAGTTAATGGTAGTTGGGTATAAGCTAATCGGCCTTTTTCTTTGTCAAGCCTTTGTGCAAAAGACTGAAGTCCTAAAACACTTAACACAGCAAGTAATAGTAAAATTTTTTTCATGATTAATAATTCAATTTGTTTTTAGAAATAGAAAGGAACAAATGTATGCTGTCATATTATATAATGTCATGGTAATTTCTCAAATGCAGGTGTGATGTAAGATTTACAGGTTTTTAGAAATTTGATTTCTAGCATATTAGCTGTAGGTCGATAAATTACCTGTAATTTTTTAACATGGCTTAAGATTTGCTGTAAGAGGCAGGGGATATCTCTCTTTTACATACATAACTTAGTGAATTTACTGAATTTCCTTACAAGAAAAAGTTCAATCTATGCATGAATTAACAAAACAAAATAAAAGTAAAATTATAATTATCGAGTTATTTTGGATTTAATAGTGAGTAAAAGTTCTCAAATTTGTACAAATCTTCTCCAACATAAATAAATGAAACTATTATAATTTTGCAATATGAATTTTATTAGCATCAATGGATAACCATTATACTTATATTTGCTATTATTCTCTTTAACTGCGATTAAATATAGAGTGGCATGAAGGACATTAAATAGAAATTTTGAAGAATAACCTTCAAAATGTTAACTGGCAGGTTTCTATTTTAGAATATACAAAATTATTGATCACTAGTGATGAAGAACCAATTAAAGTATGATTTTTTGGTTCTATCACTTTTCAAATTAACAAGAGTAATCAAGAATCGACTTTCATATTACTTCAATCAACACCAACATATATCACCATTAGTTACTTTTCGCGTGGGTTTTGGTATAATGATGATCGTATCTATAGTGCGTTTTTGGAGTAAGGGATGGATCAGCAAACAATATATTGAACCCAATTTTTACTTTACGTATTATGGATTTGACTGGGTAAAGCCTCTTGGTGAGCCGGGCATGTACTTTCTGTTTTCCATTATGGCTTTAGCCGCCTTAGGAATTGCATTGGGTGCTTTCTACAGGTATAGTGCCTCTATTTTTTTTCTTACCTTCACCTACGTTGAACTCATTGATAAAACTTTTTATCTTAATCACTATTATTTTGTTAGTGTTATTGCCTTTTTATTAATTTTTGTACCAGCAAATAAAGCATATTCTCTTGATGCTTTTCTTAAACCATACATTAAGAGCTATTCAGTACCTGCATGGTCTATACACATTTTTATTCTGCAGATAAGTTTGGTGTATTTTTTTGCGGGATTAGCTAAAATTAATTCAGAATGGATACTTGAAGCTTTACCTCTTAAGGTCTGGCTACCCTCCCGCTCCTATACTCCCATAATTGGATCGCTATTAGGAAGTGTGTGGGTGGCTTTTGTTTTTAGTTGGATTGGTTTGTTATTTGATTTGACCATTCCTTTGTTTCTCTTATGGAAAAGAACACGTCTGGTAGCTTACCTCACTGTAATACTTTTTCATTTGATGACTTCAACTCTCTTCCAGATCGGCATGTTTCCCTTTATCATGATTACGAGCAATATCATTTTTTTCTCGGAGGATTTTCATAAAAGGTTTTGGTCTCAGTTTTCTCGTAATAATGAAGGAAAGCAGATTTTTTCACATAGGAAAACAGGTGTATCATCTGGATTGAAATATTTGTTATGTATTCATTTGGCGGTGCAATTGCTGCTACCTTTTCGATATGTTCTTTATCCAGGGAAACTATTTTGGACCGAGCAAGGCTATCGTTTTTCGTGGCGCGTAATGCTGATGGAAAAAGCTGGGTACACTAAATTTTTACTTGCCATTCCTTCTAAGAATAAATTTTTTGAAGTAAACCTAACAGATTATTTAACTCCACTCCAAGAGAAAATGATGAGTACGCAACCAGATATGATCTTGCAGTTTGCCCATTTTTTGCGGGATCAATACATTACAAAACATGGAGTAATGCCACAGGTTTTTGTGCAAAGTTATGCTACTGTGAATGGAAAAGGCAGTCAGTTATTGATTGATCCAAAAATCAATTTGTCAAATATTAAGAGAGGGTATCAAAATAAGACATGGATTTTACCTTATCATAATTGAGTCTGCTCTTTAGTCAGCAAACAGATTGAATTCTTACTGTGATTTAGGTCCTTCTTTCTAATCCAGATTAAAACTATACTTTCAAGATTTAAGCATTTGGCCTTGTAAAACAGTATGCCATAAAACTACTCCGATACTTACAGAGATATTTAAAGAGTGTTTTGTGCCAAATTGGGGAATTTCCAGACAATGGTCGCTTGCATTTACAACTTCCTGTTCTACACCGTACACTTCGTTGCCAAATATAAAAGCGTATTTTCCTTCAGGTTCAGGATTGAAATTTTCCAGACTCAAGCTTTTTTCTGCTTGTTCTACGCTCAGAATTTGATATCCTTCTGATTTCAATTTTTGAACCGCTTCTAAAGTGGTTTCATGATGCTCCCAATCAACAGAGTCGGTGGCGCCTAAAGCAGTTTTATTAATTTCTCTATGAGGAGGTTTTGCTGTAATTCCACACAAAACTACTTTCTCCACTAAAAAAGCATCTCCGGTTCTGAAGGCAGAGCCTACGTTGTTCATGCTACGAACATTATCCAGCACTATTACAAGAGGATTTTTCTTTACCTCTTTAAATTCGTTAACCTCTAATCGATTGAGTTCTTCGTTGGCTAATTTCCTCATATTTTATCATCTTTGAACCACAAAACTAATAACATTTCTGCAAAGCATGTCCAAAAGTAGCGCCAAAGCCAAAGAAGGGAATGAAACCCCTCTGATGAAACAATATAATCAGATTAAAGCGAAGTATCCAGGCGCTTTATTATTGTTTCGTGTGGGAGATTTTTATGAAACTTTTGGTGAGGATGCTATTAAAGCCAGCAAAGTTTTAAATATTATTTTAACCAAAAGGGCCAATGGTTCCGCATCCCATATCGAGCTGGCCGGTTTCCCGCATCATGCTATGGATAATTATCTTCCTAAGTTGGTGCGCGCAGGCCATAGAGTAGCTATTTGCGATCAGCTAGAGGATCCTAAATCAGTCAAAGGAATTGTGAAGCGTGGTGTTACTGAATTGGTAACGCCCGGAGTGAGCTATGATGATAATGTTTTGGAGCAAGGCAGAAATAATTATCTCGCTTCTATTCATTTTTCCAGAGATATATTAGGTGTCGCTTTTCTTGATGTTTCTACAGGAGAATTTATGACTGCCGCAGGGAAAAAGCCTTACATAGATAAGTTGCTACAAGGATTTCAACCTTCTGAAGTGATTTATTCCAAAGGGGTAAGGGCAGAATATGAGAAAGCTTTTTCGGATGATTATAATACACATTACCTGGAGGATTGGATTTATGCCTATGACTTCGCCTACGAAAAACTAACTAAGCATTTTAAAACGAATTCTTTAAAAGGATTTGGGATTGAAAATATAGAAGAAGGCATAATAGCAGCCGGTGCCATTTTGCATTACCTGGAAGAAACAGAACATCATCAGGTAGATCATATCGCCTCCATTTCCCGAATAGAGGAAGAAAAATATGTCTGGATGGATAAATTTACCATCCGGAATCTCGAATTGGTTTATCCGCAGCAGGAAGGTGGTATACCATTAATATCTATTTTAGATGAAACCTTAACTCCCATGGGTTCACGGATGATTAAGAAATGGATGGTGCTTCCTATGAAGGATAAAACCATTATTGATGAGAGATTGCTGATTGTGGAATCTTTCTATAAAAATAAAGATTTAGCTGACTCTATTAAGACTTGCCTGAAGTCCATTGGAGATTTGGAGCGATTAATTTCAAAGGTAGCAGTAGGGAGAATAAATCCACGTGAAATGCTGCAACTTAAAAAAGCATTGGGATTGTCGGTGCCTATCAAGGAAGCACTCCTAACATCTAAAATAGATTCACTTAAAAAGTTGGGAGACCAGATCAATCCATGTGAGTTTCTTTTTGATTTAATAGAAAAACAGTTGCACGAAGAAGCTCCCCTGCATACCAATCAGGGTAATTTGATCAAAGAAGGTGTTGATGAGGATTTAGATGAATTGAGAAAGATCGCCTATTCAGGGAAGGATTATTTATTGCAAATGCAGAAAAGGGAAATGCAGGCTACGGGTATCAGCTCTTTGAAGATAGCTTACAATAAGGTGTTTGGTTACTATTTGGAGGTTACCAATTCTCATAAAGATAAAGTGCCACAGGAATGGATTCGTAAACAAACCTTGGTGAATGCAGAGCGCTACATAACCGAAGAACTGAAGCAATATGAAGAGAAAATTTTAGGGGCAGAGGATAAAATGGTGGCAATAGAGCAAAGAATCTTTCAGGAAATTCTCAAGCATGCACACGATTTTGTAGCTCCTGTTCAGCAAAATGCCAAAGTAATTTCAATGGTGGATTGCTTGCTTTCTTTTGCCGAAACGGCTGATAAAAATAACTATGTAAAACCAGTCATTAAAACAGGCCACGAATTAGATATTAAACTTGGTAGGCATCCGGTAATAGAAAAGCAGCTGCCACATGGAGAAGAGTATATTCCCAATGATGTGTATTTAGATAATGAAACGCAGCAAATCATGATTATAACTGGCCCTAATATGGCCGGTAAGTCCGCTTTACTGCGTCAGACAGCATTAATCGTTCTCATGGCACAAATGGGGTCTTTTGTACCTGCCAAATCTGCTGAAATTGGGTTGGTGGATAAAGTTTTTACAAGGGTGGGTGCATCGGATAATTTATCAAAAGGAGAGTCTACTTTTATGGTAGAGATGACTGAAACAGCCAGTATTCTGAATAACCTGTCTGACAGAAGTCTGATCTTGATGGATGAAATAGGAAGAGGAACCAGCACTTATGATGGCGTTTCTATTGCCTGGAGTATAGCTGAATTTCTTCATAATCATCCTAAATCTAAAGCCAAAACGCTGTTTGCCACGCACTATCATGAATTAAATCAGTTGGCAAATGATTTTCCAAGGATTAAAAACTTTAATGTCTCTGTAAAAGAGATTAATGGAGAGATCATATTCATGAGAAAATTGAAAAAAGGAGGTAGTGAGCATAGTTTTGGTATTCATGTGGCGCATATAGCTGGAATGCCTAACCCTGTCGTGTTACGGGCTAATGAAATAATGCATCATTTGGAGAAAGATAAAATTCGAAACAAACACCAGAAGCGGATGCAGGAAGTTCCTAAAAACAATTATCAGCTGAGCATGTTTGAGGCTGATCCTGCTCTTGCAGAAATCAAAGATTTGTTGGATAAAATGGATATCAATACCCTTTCTCCAGTTGAAGCGCTACTGAGGCTCAATGAGTTAAAGAATAAGTTGAAATAATTGCATCGTACTCATCCCAATAATACGAAAATTATAGAAAACTTACATGTTAAAAATAATTTTAGTATATTTTATATGTGCATAAAATATACTTTTGTTAATGATTGCCCGTAGAAAGAATGGCTTTTACTGATTCTGCCAAAATTTTCTCCTTCTGATCCAAGTCATACAATTGTAAATAAATGATTTTCATTACATATTCCGCACATTTTCTTGCTCGATAATTCAATTTAATATTTGAATTATTCAAAAAGCTCCTTTATGTTTGCCGCAGGTTCAACCAAGTTTCTATATCATAAGGGTAAAGGCTGGTTGAGATTTATTATCATTTAAAAATTAAAAAAAATAATATGAAGCTAATCTCTGTAGCAGCGGCAAAAGCCTTAATGTTAATTTTCTTTGCTAACGTTAGTTATGCTCAGGAAGAATCAAGTGAGCTCCCTATTCAATATGGAGTAAAGGTGGGTGTGGTAAGTAGTGAATTCAACTCATCTTATCACTCCGGTTCTCGCACGGGATTCACGGCAGGAATTTTTGGTATTTATCAAATAAATGAAATGTTTAGTGTGCAGGCTGAATTGGCCTATTTCCAGTTTGGGGGGGCTTACTTGCAGTTCAGAGATGAGTCTCGCTTTGGAGGTTCTGACGATGTATTCAGTAAGAATGTGAAAGATGCTGATGTGAGTTTACATAATGTATTCTTACCGATCCAATTAAGTATTAAGCTAACAGATAATCCCGTAGCACCAAAGCTTTTACTTGGGCCCTACGTTTCATATACTCCATACGCAACTGAGTCTTATCAAACAACTGGTCAATTAAATGGAGGTGTCTTTGTAACCACTGCCGGAACTAGCCAAGTTACCGATCAATACAATGATTTTCAGTTTGGGGCGACCATAGGCTTTCAATTTGAAATCCCTAGTGAAGGAGATTACAGCTTACTAATTGGGGGTAATTATCAGTACGGTATCACTCCGGTGAAGCAATCTTTTAGTTATATCGATTTCGTGGAAGTTAGTGAAAATGTCTATAGCAATGCCTTCAATTTCTCAATTGGAGTTAAATTTTAATCAAGAATAAATCAAATCAAAAAAATAGAAGTAATGAATGTTATTATGAAAAAAACCAGAATTTTGCAGATTTTATTTGCTGTATTTTTAGCAGGAATCTTCAGTGCATGTGAAGATGATTTCTCAGAAAAAGATGCCTTAGATGCGCAGCAAACTATTGATCTCTCCGTGTATGTAATGAATAATTTTAGTACTAGCGGAGTGAGTGATGCTACTGTTTCTATCATTAAGGATGGAGGTTTAGTGACCGCTCAAACTAATGAGTTAGGAATAGCTACTTTTAATGATGTTAAAATTGGAGGCGGTTTACCAGTTACGGTAGAGAAGGAAGGATTTACTAAAACACAAAGGTTAGTAAATGTAAGCGTTTCTAATTACAGAGAAGGTCAGTTTACTACGACTGTGGAAATATATTCTTTAACAGAGAATACCGCTACAGTTCGAGGTAAATTGGAGATTGAGACTGATCTTACCAATGAAGACCCTGAGTTAGTTCCTGCTGGAACTGAGATAATGGCACTATTAAATCAAAATGGTATTAATACGGTAGAGATTTTAACTACAGTTGATGAAAATGGTAACTATGAATTTATACTGCCAGCTAATAGATCAGGTGTAAACTATCAAATAAAGTATCCAACTCTTACTATTGATCAAACCATCGCTAAAAACAGAAATGAAGGAGAGGAAGAATTTCCAGCTACTTTACCTGAAATTACTTCTATTTCCACTGTTTTCAACCCAAGAGGTTCAGCGGTAAGCGTACCATCTGTGCCTTCTATATTTACCACTGTTCCTGCTCCAATAGAGGCGAATGGTGTACAGGGTTTAGTTAGAATTAATAGCATCAATAATAATGGTGAAATCCAGGGTTTAACTTACGATCGACTTGGAGAAGGTTACACCCCTGATGCCAATATTGCAGTAACGGTTACTTCATTGTTCGGCGGTTCAGGTGCCAACATCGTTTGGCCAACTAATTCAAATGGTAGATTTGAATTTAATGAAGACATCATAGATGGAGGTAGCGGTTATCCTACTTTTTCAAATGCAAATAGAAGAAGCGCTCAAAGTCCTGGACTTTCTACTAGCATTAATGTGCAAACGGGAGAAATCCTTATCCGTGATGGAAGCTATGGTACAGGTACTTCCAGAGCAGAAGATATTGAGTAAATTTTTTAATTGACCTTCCTTTGTAAGGGAGGTCAATTAACTAAGATTATGCATCTCACTAAAACAATTAATATGTATAAAATAAAGAATTATTTATATTTTCTTTTCCTAGGATTCTTAGCTTTGGCTACTGCATGTCAGCAAGATGGATTAAGTGAAGAAGAATTGCAAAATCTGACACAGAGCACTTCTTTGACAGTAAATGCGGTGCAGGTTGGTTCTGATAGGCCGGTTAAGGATGCATCTATTACAATAGTTTTTGCCGGAACTGTATTAGAATCAATGACGGATGAATTTGGACAAGCTTATTTTGACAATGTTAGTCAAGGTGAAGCTTTGATTAAAATGAGCAAAGAGGGATACTTTGACCTGATAGTGCAAAGACAAATAGAGACAGCAGGACGATTAGGAGGAGATAATGTATCGCTTTCTTTATATTCTATGGAGGATGCTGCAACTGTGAAAGGGAAGGTCAAATTAAAGACAGACTTAACAACAGATGAATATGACTATCCTCAAGGAGTAAAATTTGACTTAATTGAAAATAATACTGTTATCGCTTCTGGTACAACGGATGCAACTGGTAATTTTAATATTAAGGTACCTACTACTGCAAATGGGAGAAGCTTTTCATTATTAGTTCCAGAACTTAGCTATGATCAGCAACTTTACGTGGTAGAAGAGACTGGTCCTGTATTAAAAACAGCATATGGTACAATTTTCAGGCATGATGAAGCTGCTCAAGCTTTACCTAATACCTCAAATATACAGGCAACTATTAGTAATCCGAATTACAATAACGGCAGACAAGCATATGTTGATTCTGTGGAAGTTTTAGATGGTGAGATTACCAATGTTATTATAGGTGAAATTGGATATGGCTATTCAGGTAATTTTGTAATTTCTATTGATGCTGAAGATGGATTTGATGCATACATTACAGTTGGCGGATCATATGATCCAAGTATATGTAACTATCCTAATTACTATCGTTTAAGTAATGAAGATATTACGATATATGATGGGGGGCAAGACTATCCTGACTACAGAAGCAATGAAAATGTCACTACAATGCACCCAACCGGTTTTGATTGGGCAAACTGCACAAGGATTACCCAATCGTTTAGAATCAGAACTGCAGAAATAATTGAGGTTGACTTAAATTATGGGACAGGAACCGTTACAGGTGAAATTCGATAAAATACGATCTAAATAACCGCAAATCAAACAGCCATTTTCAGTATGGCTGTTTTTTTTAGCCTAAATTAGCAAACTTGCCTTTTTTTCTATTTCTCAGATAAGTCTATGAGATAGGAGTTTATTTCATTATTCATTAAACATGCCTCACAGACTAAATGGTAATGGCTAAATAAGCTCTTTACTTCTCTAAATTTAGATTCTGATTCTCCCATTATTTGTTTCTATATTTTAGGAACCACAAATAATATACTCTCCTAGTGATCCTTCATTTTATAGCATATCTTTTACATGATATAAAATCGTAGCTCTCAGTTAAAAATTTTTAATACCAAACTATCTGGCCGCTGATCCTACTCTTCTCCGCATCGAAAGAAATTGAATTAAACAACCTTTATCTGTGTGTGCAGTATATACCTAACTGTCATTTCACTTAATAGTTGAAAAAATGAAAAGCAAAACAAAAAAAAGGTTAATTATTTGGGGAAGTATCGTTGGTTTTTTAGTGCTACTGCATATAACATTACCATTTATACTTGTTAACTACGTTAATAAAACCTTAAAAAATATTGATGGATATACAGGATCTGTAGAATGGATTCATATCAATTTATTTCGAGGCTCCTATACCATTCACACTATCGAAATATTGAAATCTGGGGAAGAATTGCCTGAGCCATTCTTTGCAGCAGAACAAATTGATTTGTCACTGGAATGGCGAGCATTACTGGATGGTGCTATAAGTAGTAAAATAATTTTGGATAAACCTGTTTTGGTTATCATACCCTCCACTGAAAAATCTGATTCAAGTAATACTGGTCAAACAGGAACAGAGGTAGATTGGACTAAGCCGATTAAAGATTTAATGCCAATTAAGATTAATCGTTTTGAGATATTAAATGGTAACATCCATTACAAGGACATTGCATCCGATCCAAAGGTCGATGTTTATTTTAGTGAACTTTATCTATTGGTAGAGAATCTATCTAATACAGAATCGCTGGAAGAGAACCTCCCTTCTCCTTTTGAAATTTCAGCTAATTCTATAGGTGGTGGGAAATTAAAAGTTGATGGGGGATTAAATATCATTAAGGAAACCCCAGATTTCGATTTTAACCTTTCGTTTGAAAATCTAAATATGGTGGCACTTAATGATTTTATGACCGCCTATGCTAAAGCTGATGTTGAGACCGGAAATTTAAGTGTATACTCGGAGTTAAGTGCAAAAGGAGGAGAAATTACCGGTTATGTTAAGCCTCTCATCAAAAACCTCAAATTTTTAAATTTTAAAGAGAAAGATCAGTCTGTTTTAAAAGTGGCATGGGAGGCTATTTTAGAAGGGGTGACAGAAATTTTTGAAAATCAGAAGAAGGATCAATTTGCAAGTAAAATCCCAGTCTCTGGTAAATTCGATAATGTGAATACTAAGATTTTACCCACATTGGGTAATGTTTTCAAAAATGCTTTTATTCAAGCTTTTAAAGGTGAAACTGATAATACGATTGATTTTAATGCCCAAGAGGAGAAGTGACAGTTGCATAGAACTTTAGTTTTTTTGCAGAGATACTTTTAGTTATGTTTCGATAGTAAGTATCCATAGTTTTGATTCGTGATGTTAAAATTTTGTCTCGTAAGGAAATCAGTTTATGGTAGAAACAAGGCTCTAATTTTAATCGTACTTAAAATTTTTAGAAGGGGTGCTAGCTCATATCCATTGGATATACGTTCCGGTTCGGTGTATGCTAATATAGAATACTAAATTAGAATTATAGAGCAACCAGTAAACTATTAACCATTGCACCTGCAATATTTCCTCCGTAAACAGCTGTGGCAACAGAACGCATCCTAGCAGAATTATCACCACAAGCATATACACCTTCAACACTTGTTTTCTGAAAGTCATCTACTTTGATATGTCCCATTTCTGTGAATTCACATCCTAATGAAGCCGGGATATCAGAGTGCTGTGTAAAAGGAATGGAAGCATAGGCAGCTTCATAAATTTCTTTACTTCCATCTTCAAATATTATGTTTCCTAACTGACCATTTTTTTGTTCTATTGCAGAAAGCTCTTTTTCAACTATATGAATATCGAACTTGTCGAGCCTTGCTAATTGCTCAGAATTAAAATCAGCTTTCCCTCTTGTTATTATGGAGACTTTGTTAGTTAAATTATGAACTAAAGATGCTAAATGAAAGGCTCTTTCTCCATTTGCTATTATGGCGGTCTTCTTATCTCTAATCTCGTAACCATGACAGTACGGGCAATGGAGTACCGAAATTCCCCAACATTCAGAGAAGCCTTCGATATTTGGCATTAAATCTTTTATACCTGTGGCAAAGATCAATTTCTGCGCATTGAATTGGTTGTTTTTATCAGTAGTAATGATAAAACCATTTTCTTGTTTAATTGCACTTGTTGCAACTCCCTTATAAAATTGTATCGTTTCATACTTTTCAACTTGTTGCCTCGCTAAAGTAGAAATTTCCTGAGGTGTTTTTCCGTCTTGCGTTAAGAAATTATGTGAGTAAGGTGTTTGTTGATTGCAAGGGAATCCGCTGTCAATTATCAGAACATCTCGTAAAGAACGGCCTAGTGACATTGCTGCTGAAAGACCAGCATAACTTCCACCTATAATGATCACTTCAAAATTTTGTATGTTTTTCATATTATTCAACTGGGTGAGTCTGGCTTGTTCAGTGATTTTCTCTACCAAACATATCCACGGTTTGCCTTTCTGCAAAGATAGGATTAAATCTTAATAACGCAATACAATTGCGTATGATATTGTAGAGTTGTAGTTATTGCATGCTGATGATAATCGATTAAGCGTAGAACGAAATTTAAAAATCAGTTTTTAAGGAACTAATACGATGGACCCTGATTAATAATTACTTCCTTTAATTGCTGAATAGTAGTTCTTATAAAAGCCGAAAATAGGAAGGTTTGATTTGCTTACTGACATAGATTTAGACGATTATGTTTAGTATGAAATGCTATAATAGCAAGTAAAACTAGTGGCAAACTGCAGCATAAATACATTTACAATAAGTTATGAACTAATAAGAATGACAATTCGTTTTGAATATTCAATTTAATAATACTGTCTTGGCTGAAAAGGCCTATCTTTGTTTAAATTATTAAAAGATCAGATGTCTGAAGTAAAAGTAAAAGAGAATCTTAAATTAAGAAAAAAAGGAGCCTGGAAGAAAGAGGTGAGTTTTGCAATTGTACATCTATTGCCTTTGGCTGCTATTTGGACAGGTGCTACCTTATTCGACTGGATGGTCTGCATTTTTCTGTATATCTGGAGAATGTTCTGGGTCACAGGGGGTTACCACAGGTATTTTGCTCACAGGAGTTACAATACCTCAAGGGTGTTCCAATTTTTAATTGCTTTCTTTGCGCAAACCTCTGCTCAGAAAGGTGCTTTATGGTGGGCATCCCATCACCGTCATCATCACAGAAATAGTGATACCTTAAAAGATCCACATTCCATGTTACACTTTGGCTTTTGGTATTCTCATGTGGGCTGGATCATTGGTTCAGATTTTAAACAAACAGATTTTAAAGTAATATCGGACTACAGTAAGTACCCGGAATTGCGATGGCTCAATAAAAATTACCTAGTCCCACCTGTGTTTTTAGCATTATTTGTAATGGCGTTGGGAGGTATTGTTAATGGTGGAAGTATTTTGGCTATGTTCACAGCAGCAGGTTTTTCTACCTTATTCGTTGGCTTTTTCTTAAGCACTATTATCTTATACCATGCTACGTTTTCAATTAATAGTATCATGCACAAATTTGGAAGGCAACGCTACGAAACTGGTGACGAGTCCAAAAATAGTGTGTGGCTAGCCTTACTTACTCTAGGAGAAGGCTGGCACAATAATCACCATTACTATGAATCTTCTGCAAGACAGGGATTTTTCTGGTGGGAGTTTGATTTTACTTACTATGGCTTGAAATTTATGTCATGGTTGGGTTTAATTTGGGACCTAAAGCCTGTGCCTAAGCACATTAAGATGTCTAAAAATAGGCAAGAGGCAAAAGAACTAAAAGAAAAGTTGAAGCAACAAGTAGCTTAGTAGAAAAAAAAGAATAAAAAAACTGATAATTTTCATCAGCTTCTATTGTAATTTAAAAAAGCAGTGTTAAATTTGCAATCCCAATCAGGGAAATGCGAGAGTAGCTCAGCTGGTAGAGCGCAACCTTGCCAAGGTTGAGGTCGCGAGTTCGAACCTCGTCTCCCGCTCAAAAGTATGATAAGTGAGCATAAGGCTCACTTATTTTTTTGACATACACTTGATAAATTTGCCGGGATGGTGAAATTGGTAGACACGCAAGACTTAAAATCTTGTGAACATTTGTTCGTGCGGGTTCAAGTCCCGCTCCTGGCACAAAAAACCTCTGAGAGATCAGGGGTTTTTTTGTTTAAAGTAAGATATGTTCACAGTTTACGCCATCGTAACTATAATTGATTATTGAATCTTAAATATAGTATTTTGTCTGTATTGGCCGGTTATTAGTCATCCCCTAGCCACTTTTTGAAATCCGTAGCTTTTTCTGCGCTAATAATTATCTTTTCATCCACCAGCACATTGATTTCTACAAGCAATTTTCCCTTATGCCACTTATGCACTGTTTGAATAGCCTGAAACTGTATGATATTTTGTCTGTTAGCGCGATAGAATACTGTGGGATCAAGCTGTTGAGCAAGTTCATCTAAAGTGTAATTAACTATGTACTTCTTGTCCTGCATAGTTTTTAGATAAACCAGCCCATTGTGAACATAGAACAACGAGATATTCTCCGATAGAATTGAAATTAGCTTATCTCCCATCTTGATCAGAAAGCGACTCTTATAGTTTTTTTCATCCAATTTGATTTGGGAAATTAGCGCATTTAAGTTGGACGGATTTTCAGCGTAGGAATTTTTTATTCCATTGTATTTGATAAGGCTCTGCTCCAAATCATTTTTTTTAATGGGTTTTAGCAGATAGTCGATACTGTTAACTTTAAAAGCGCGCAAGGAATATTCATCATAAGCAGTGGTAAATATTACTGGCTTCTTAATCTGTACGGATTCAAAAATCTCAAAACTCAAACCATCACTTAATTGAATCTCCATAAATATAAGATCTGGCATGGTATGATTATTAAACCATTTAATACTTTCTTCCACGCTATCGATTACCTCAACTATCTCAATGGTACTGTCAATTTCTTCCAGCACTTTTTGTAGCCTTCTAAAAGCAGGTGCCTCATCTTCAATAATTACTATTTTCATATGCTTAAAGATGGAGTAGTTATATTTTCTCTGTCGTTAATTACAGAAAGCAAAGGAATAGCGACCATATAATTTTTAGCAGTAGCAATTATATCAATGGTTGGTGTACCTAAATATGCGTATCTATTTTTAATATTTGCCAGGCCGGTTTTTGTAGACTTTTCAACGGTTTTCTTAAGTTGGAGATTATTTTTGACCACAATTGATTTACCATTATCTACATAAATATCTATTTGTAAGGGATGCATTTTGGATATTACATTATGTTTAATGGCATTCTCAACAAGAATCTGGACTGTTAAAGGTGCGATGCTTCGGCTTAAAAATTCCTCATGTACTTGAAAATGGACTTTAAGGTTCTCCGGGTAGCGTATTCGTAACAAGAAAATATAATTATTGACAAACTCAAGTTCCTCTTTTAAAGAAACAAGTTCTTTTTCCTTATTTTGAAGAATGTATCTATAAACCTCAGATAGCTTTTCTGTAAAGTCAATTGCCAATTGCTTGTCCTCAGCAATTAAAGTAGTGAGTGTATTTAAACTATTAAATAAGAAATGGGGGCTCATTTGATTCTGCAGCACCTCAAACTGAGTGCGAATCTGCTGATTTTTTAAAGACTCATTTAGCTGAATTGTCCTTTTCCATTTTTCGAAGAAATAAACATTTTCATATACAGAACCTATAACTGCTGCTGCAATTAAATTGGCAGGAATACTTACTGAAAGATGTTCTAGAGAGAAGGATTTTTCAGCTGATTGCACATTTAGCAGCGTGCAAAGCAGCGGATCTATAACTACAAATACCAGAGTCAATGTTAAAATAGTGAGCAACAACCTTTTGGGAGTCTGCTTAATTTCAGGGAATTGTTTTCTAAAAATTATAAAAATCCTGTATGCTGCATTCCAAAAAATCGCTGTAAAACAAAATGAAATTATATACTTATTAAGGAAAGATTGCCCCGGATCCGTGGGATAAATAGCGCTCATAATAAAAGCTAGTATAACTATTCCCACCCACCTAACCTGGATCTCCTTAATTTGAAAATTTCTGACTCTCTTTTTCATTCTTACTAAGATACAACAATTAATCACCTGGGCATAAGCCAAACTTACCTGGAGTCGGATTTTTTAGTAACGAAGCGGGAATTTTTAGACATGAGTCCCGCAATACCCTTTTCATTGTTAACCATTCAACTCATCCACTAATTAGTAGGTCTAAGCATAGAAATTGACAGGTTCACTAAACTAAGCATTTTGTAAAAAAGTACTTTACTCTACTTTCGACTTATCATCAAAACACAAAAACATGAAAACTTTCCTAATTTCTTGTGCATTATGCTTTGGCATACTCACCAGCGCAAATGCACAACTTCAGGTAATCAAAGGCAGGGTACTAGATGCAGATGCTTCTTATCCTTTAATTGGTGCCAATGTTATTCTACAGGATTCTGATCCTGTTATTGGAGCCGTAACAGATGCTGAAGGTAACTTCAGAATGGAAAACATTCCGGTAGGCCGACAATCCTTGATAGTGCAATATGTAGGTTATAAACCTATTACATTGCCAAATGTGCTGGTAACAGCAGGTAAAGAGGTCATTCTGACCATTAACTTAAAGGAATCTGTGGAAAGCCTTAATGAGGTGGTAGTGAAAGCAAATTCCCGCAAAGATTTACCGCTGAACGACCTTGCCAAGGTAAGTGCGAGGACCTTTAGTATTGAAGAAGTGAACAGGTTTTCAGGCGGGAGAAATGATGTAGCACGTTTGGCCACTTCATTTGCAGGAGTAAGTGCCGCTAACGACTCAAGAAATGACATAGTAGTGAGAGGGAATTCACCGGTAGGTTTGCTTTGGCGTGTAGAGGGAATTCCGGTGCCCACCACCAATCATTTCTCGACTTTTGGTACCACGGGTGGTCCGGTAAGTGCTCTAAATGTAAACCTTTTACGGACTTCAGATTTCCTTACAGGTGCTTTCCCGGCTGAATACGGTAATGCCAATGCAGCTGTGTTTGATGTTAATTTTAGAAATGGCAATCCTGATAAGTTTGAATTCACAGGTCAGTTAAGTGCTTTTAGTGGAGTTGAATTTATGGCGGAAGGTCCCTTGTTAAAGAAAAACGGAGGATCATTCGTTGCTTCCTACAGATATGGAATTGCCAGTCTTGCAGCTACAGGCACGAGTGCAACACCCTTTTTCCAGGATTTTTCTGCTAAAGTGAACCTGGGAGAAACTAAAATCGGACGTTTTGAGCTTTTTGGTATGTGGGGCTTAAGCAGCATTGATTTCTTTGGTAATGAAATAGATGAAAATGATTTGTTTGCAGATCCTACCCAAGATGCTTTTGTATCAAATCAATTGAGCTTAGTAGGGATTACCCACAAAGCTAATTTAACAAAGACAGCTTTTCTCAAAACAAGTTTTGGCGTATCTACTACCTATTCGGAATTTGTGCAGGATAATTTAATAAAAAATGCAAATGAGGAGGTGGTAGATAAATACCGCGCTGTGAATAATGAGGATACCGAAACCAGGTACACTATTACCTCTACCTTAAATAAAAAGTTTAATGCCAGGTGGAACTTAAGAGCAGGCGTAGTTCATGAATTGTACGATTTACAATCTTTCACTGAAGACGGAGACGCCCGGCCAGAGCTGGATCAGAATAATGATGGCAAACCAGACAGATTGCTAACAGTGCGGGATGTAGATGATGTTTATAATTTAACACAAGTTTTTGCACAGGTAGAAAATAACGTAACAGATAATTTAAGTTTTACTTTTGGGCTTCACAGTCAATACCTGGATCTCTCCGAAAAAGCTTCTTTAGAACCTAGAACCGCTTTAAGTTGGAAATTAAGGCCTAATCAGACCCTAAGCTTAGCTTACGGTTTACATGCACAAACGGTACCGGGTCCGGTTCTTTTTTACAGCGAGCAGACGGCACCTGGGGTTTTTCAAAGAACCAATCAAAACCTGGATTTTATGAAAAGTAATCAGATTGTTTTGGCTTATGACAGAACATTGGGCGAAAACTGGCGCTTAAAGTCTGAGATTTATTATCAATCTTTATTTGATATTCCCGTTGAGCAGGTTGCTAGCAGCTATTCTGTAATTAATGAAGGAGCTGAATTTGTTTTTGAAGAAAGAGGCTCTTTGGTAAGCGAAGGTACTGGTACCAATTTCGGTTTAGAAGTAACACTGGAAAAATTCTTTAGCAAAGGTTATTATGTATTAATGACAGGTTCTTTATTTGAGTCTACCTACGAGGGGAGTGATGGTATTGAGAGAAGTACTGCTTTCAATAAAAACTTTGTAGGCAATATGCTTTTTGGAAAGGAATGGAAATTTGGTGAAGGAGGCAAAAATGCTCTCACGTTTGATACGAAATTTACAACAGCAGGTGGTAATCCTTTTACCCCAATAGATGTGGAGGCTACAAGAATGAACGGGGGAAGGCAAATATTGATGGAAAATGATGCTTTCAGCGATATTTATAATGATTACTTAAGATGGGATGCAAAGTTTGGAGTGAGATTTAATAGTAAAAAGAGGAATGTTTCCCATCAGTTCTTTGTGGATTTTCAAAATGTACTTAATAGAGAAAATGAATTCGTAAGAAGGTATAATGAAGTAACTGACCAGGTAAATACTGTTACGCAGAATGGCTTTTTCCCTGATGTGTTGTACAGAATTCAGTTTTAATTTGAGAAAGATGGTTGAGATATTTAAAACAAATATGAGTAGCCGCGCAAATGCTCATTTGGCTGCGGGCAGTTTAATGCTTTCTTATCCTAATATCAATATTAGTTTTGATTTGGAGGATTCTGACAAGGTGATGAGAATTGAAAGTGAGGAAAAATTTAACAGGAAGGAAGTGATTAAATTTTTCGATCGGTTGGGTTATTTGATTCAACCTCTGAAATAAATCTCTATCATGTAGATTTTGAATAATTTCCGAAATCGATTGTGTAGCTTGTATTAAGTGATTATATTTCATTTCAAATTTTCATGGAGAAAATGATTTATAAATTACATTTTGCGTTTTTTATCGCATTATTATCGATGAACATCGCATGTCAAACTCCTTCAGTAAGTGAATCTGAAGAGAATGATAACATCACAATAGAAGATAAAAGCTTTTTTCAAAACCCAATTTTGGCAGGATGGTATCCTGATCCTGCCATCACAGATGATGGGAAAGGTAATTTTTATATGGTACACTCCACCTTTGCTTATTATCCGGGTATACCTATTTTCCATAGTAGGGATTTAGTGAACTGGAAGCAAATTGGGAATGTGTTGGACAGGCCAGAACAACTAGATTTGCAGGGTTTTGGAGTGTCCCGAGGCATATTTGCACCTGATATTAGCTACAACAATGGAATTTTCTATGTAACCTGTACTGTGGTAGACGGAGAAGGGAATTTTGTGGTAACAGCTACTAACCCTGCAGGCGACTGGTCTGATCCGGTGTATTTACCTGAAGTGAGAGGTATAGATCCTGGGCTGTTTTTTGATGAAGAAAAAACGTATTTGGTATATAATAGTGATGCGCCTGACAACAAACCTCTTTATCAAGGTCATAGAACCATTAGAATGGTCGAGTTTGATAAAGAAACATTGCAGGTGATAAGTGATAATAGAATCCTGGTAAATGGAGGTGTAGATATTTCTTCAAAACCCATTTGGGCTGAAGGTCCTCGTATTTACAAATTAAATGGGTACTATTATTTAATGACAGCTGAAGGTGGAACAGCGGTTAATCATTCAGAAATGGTATACCGCACCAAAGACATCAATGATGATTTTATTCCTTATGAAGATAATCCTATTTTAACACAGCGATCTTTAGACCCTGATAGGAAATACCCAATAACTTCTGCAGGGCATGCAGACATTGTGCAGCATCCTAATGGCGATTGGTACGGAATTTTTCTGGCTTGCAGAGATTATGATCAGGATCATTATAATACAGGTCGCGAAACCTTTATGTCACCAGTAAAGTGGGTAGAGGACTGGCCAGTTTTTGATCTAGAGGGAGAAGCCATTAAATATAGGTATGACTCACCTCAAGGAGTAGTTGTTGATACTACCCTTTTTCCTCTTAATGGTAACTTTTCTTTTACTGATACTTTTGATGCTAATGAACTGGATTATCACTGGTATTTTTTAAGAACTGTTAAAGAACGCTGGTATTCATTAATTGAACAAGAGGGTTCTTTAACAATGAATACGCGTGCAGAAACTGTATCTGGCTTGTCTAATCCAAGTTTCATAGGTCACCGGCAACAGCATCAAACATTTTCTACCGAGGTAAAACTTCAGTTTAATCCGATTAATGAGAATGAAAAAGCAGGAATTATAGCATTTCAGAATGAATCTCATTATTATTTCATCGCCCTAAGCAAAGAGGATAATCAAAAAGTGATACAAGTGATTAAAGGTACTGACAACGGTGAGGAAGTAGTAGCTTCGGAAAAGCTGGATATAGCCGAGAACAGTTCAATAAGCCTTAAGATTACTTCTGACGTAACTACTTATGGATTTCATTTTTCTGAAGAGGGGAACGACTGGAAACCTTTAAACGAAGGTCTTGATGCTCGCTACTTGAGTACCCGAGAGGCCGGAGGCTTTGTTGGGGTCACCATAGCTTTGTACACTACGTCAGATGGAGAACAAAGTGAGAGTAAAGCATATTTTAAAGAGTTTACTTACGATGGAAATGACGCTATGTTTAAGTAATAAAGAATAGTGCTGTTTCGGTTCTATGTGAGCAATTTTAAACAGTTAGGTTTGCATTAATGCGCATGTAGGAAAATGAAAATCCCTCGAATGTTGCAAAAACATCGAGGGATTTTTTATGTCTGAATGCTTCAGAATTATTGAATTTAATGGTTTTAAGAGCCTGCTTCTACCATCGCATCAATGGTTTTTATGGTCCCATCTTCATTATATTCTAATTCAGTGGCTTTAATACTTCTTAAGAAAGTTTTGCCACCAGACAAAGAGGAATCATGGAAGAATAAATACCATTCACCATTATACTCTACAATAGAATGATGATTAGTCCAGCCCAGCACAGGCTTTAAAATTACACCCTGGTAGGTAAACGGGCCGTATGGGTTATCTCCAATGGCGTAGGCAATATTATGGGTATCTCCTGTCGAATAAGAAAAATAATATTTACCATTATAGGTATGTACCCAGGCTGCTTCAAAAAATCTTCTGTCATTATCACCGGTAAGAATAGGCTTTCCGTCTTTATCTAAAATTTGAATGTCCTTTGGAGTTTCAGCAAATTCCAGCATGTTGTCTGTGAGTTTTGCAATTTTAGGAGCAAGAGCAGGGGCATCATCGGCAGGGTAGGTATCATCATCTTTTTTATAAGTGCCATCTTTCCAACGCTGCAGTTGTCCTCCCCAAATACCTCCAAAATACATATAATAAGAGCCACCTGCATCCTTAAATACTGCAGGATCTATACTGAAACTCCCTTCCATGGCTTTTGGTTGTGCCTTAAAGGGGCCTGCGGGGTTGTCGCTAGTGGCAACTCCTATTCTGAAGATGTCATCTTCGTCTTTAGCGGGGAAATACAAATAATAGGTGCCATCTTTTTCCGCTGCGTCAGGAGCCCACATTTGTCTTTTTGCCCAAGGTACATCATCAACATCCAGCACTACACCGTGATCAGTAACCTCCCCTCCAACGCTATCCATTGAATATACGTGGTAGTCTTTCATGTTAAAATGACTCCCCAGATCATCTTCAGGTATCCCTGATTCGTAGTCATGAGAAGGGTACACATACAGTTTACTTTGAAATACATGGGCAGATGGGTCTGCTGTGTAAAGATCAGTTACCAGAGGTTCTAACTGCTGATTCTCGTTTTGCCCCATTTCATTCGTCTCCTCTGTCTGTTCATCCTCTTCTGCACGGGTGTCATTGTTATTTTGGGAGCACCCTATTATAAGGAGTAGTGCGACAAAGGATAAGTGTTTCAATTTTTGGTAATACATGTTTTTAGAATTTGTGAACGTTTTAAATATGATGGTTACAGGTTGTTGACTCGTTCATGAATAGTAAGCCGCTGTTTAAATAGTTATTTATTCAATAAAGTTATAAAAAATTTGATTTAAAACGAAATCGATTTCGTAATTAAATAGTTGCAAACGTTTACAGTCAAACTTAGATAAAATGGTGATAACGGCAGTTAAATAGATAAAAATGATTAATAAATGCTTTGAAGTCATGCAAACCTGTTTTTCGACTTTAAAAATCTTTTTAAAAATTATGAAATTATTTTTCGCAATCGATTTCATAAATAAAAATATTTTGTATATTTAATTCTCGAAACTGAAAACGCAGTGTTTCAGTGATAAGGATTTTTTTTTAATCACCAATAAATTAAACAATATGACCGATCAATTACTCTTATTAAAAGAAGGTGTTCTAAAGCGGTATCGCATGCTTTTATGCCTTGCTGTGTTTTGCGTCACCTCCCTTACAGTGAGTGCGCAAGACATCACTGTTACTGGTGTAGTTTCCGATAAAGACGGACCTCTTCCCGGGGCTACGGTGTCCCTCGCGGGAACTTCCAAGGGAGCTATTACAGACTTGGATGGAAACTTTAAAATCAATGTTCCTTCTGATGCTGTTTTGCAAGTTAGTTTTTTAGGATATAAGACTCAGGAAGTTCCGGTTAACGGGCAAAGTTCTTTAAATATCACGATGGAGGAAGATTTACAACAATTATCAGAAGTGGTGGTAGTAGGATATGGTTCTATGGAGCGATCGAATGTAACTGGAGCGATTTCTACCGTTGACGTAGGGGAAATTAATAAGGTGCCAGTGCCAAATCTGGTAGAATCTTTAAGAGGCCAAGTTTCGGGTTTGAGAGTTCAAAGAGGAAGTGGACAGCCAGGATCAGGAGTTTCTTTCACTATTAGAGGTATTAATTCATTGGGTGAAGGCTCTAATAATGTACAGGAGGCCAATCAGCCTATAATTGTTGTAGATGGTGTTCCTCTACCAGGGGGCAATTTAAACGAAATCAATCCTGGAGATATTGAAAGTATTAATGTAATTAAGGATGCTGGTGCGGGAGCTATTTATGGATCAAGTGCTGCAAACGGAGTGATTTTAGTAACGACCAAGCAGGGTGATGTTGGAAAACCTACTATTACTGTAAATGCATCTGTAGGGGTTAACGAACTAGCTACTCGTTTGAACATTATGGGCCCTGATCAATACTTGAAATATTTATTTGACTCTGGGCAGGGAAATACAGTGGATGGAATTTTAGATGATAACGAATTGGTTAACTATATCAATGGAACACCGACAGACTGGCAAGAAGAACTTCTTCAGCCTGGTTTAGTATATAACGCTAATGTATCAGTCTCTGGGGGTTCTCAGAAAACACTTTTCTACTTAAATGCTGATGTATATCAGGAAGATGGTATTGTTGCCAGGTCGGCATATGATAGATACTCTCTTCGTTTTAATGGAGAATACAGTCCTTATGAGAAAATAAAAATTGGTGCTAGAATACAATTAACAAAAAGTATTGCAGACGAAACCTCTAACGTTATTCAAGATTTCCCAGGCGGAAGTCCGGGCTCATTTGCTCCCTTTATTCCAATATTAGAAAATACTCCATTGGGTGATGTAAGAGACGATGAAGGCGAATTCGTTAAATTTGTTCGAGATGATCAGTTTCAAATTAATCCATTTCACAGATATAATGAGTCGGTTGTAGATAGATTTGTAACAAGGGCTTATGTGAATCCCTATCTAGAGATTGGAATCCTGGACGGTCTTACATACACACTCAACACCTTTGCAGAGGTTCGAAGCCAATTCTTTGGCCGTTTTACATCAAGTAATTACCGAGATGGTGACCCTAGCACTGCACAAATTCAAGATCAAACCTCAACGAATTATCTTGTAGACAATATTCTGAGTTATAAAAAGAATTTTGGAAACCATGGGATAGATGCAACCTTTGTGTATGGTTTTCAAAATAATCAGTTTGAGCAATATGATGCTTTTTCAGATAAATTAGCTACAGACCTGCTAGGGTATAATGCAATTGATATTTCAGCTACCGCAGACCAGAGATTCAGTTGGGATACTGATGAATGGGGCAGGGTTTACAATGTGGGAAGAGTAGGCTATGACTATGATGATAAGTATGTAGCTACGGTTACTCTGCGTAGAGATGGATCATCAAGATATACAGGCAAAAATAAGTATGGTTATTTTCCCTCAGCATCCGTGGCTTGGAATGCAGAAAAGGAGAACTTCTGGAATCCAAATTGGTTTGTTAACAGAACCAAGTTAAGATTAAGTTATGGAACTTTAGGAAATGATAGAATTGGAACATACCGGTATAGGTCAAGTCCATCTGTAGTAGTATCTTCAGTTTTAAACAGCGATGGTGAACCTGTTGATATTGTAGGATTTGCAAAAGGGACGCTAGGTAACCCTAACCTTAAGTGGGAAACCAGTAAGCAGTTTAATTTAGGAATAGATTTTGGAATGTTCAATAATAGGATTGGAGGTACTGTTGACGTTTATAATACAAGAACAACCGACTTACTTTTACCAGAAATTATTCCCATTATAAATGGATACAGGAACTATATCACCAATATTGGTGAAACTAATAATTCAGGAATTGATGTTTCTTTACGAGGAACAGCCGTTGAAATTGGAGACTTTACTTGGGATGTTACAGTAAATTGGGCCACTAATAAAAACGAAATTGTGAAATTAAGTCGGACAGGTCCAAATGGAGAGGCTGTAAGTGATGAAGCAAATGGATGGTTTATTGGTGAAGATATTAACGAGATTTACAATTATGAATATTTAGGTGTTTGGCAAGAGGAGGAGGCTGATCAGGCAAATCTATTCGGACAGGTGCCGGGTGATGCTAAGTTCTTAGATGTTAATGGAGATAATGCAATTACCCCTGCTGAAGATAGAGTTTTCCTGGGTAACCCTACTCCTGATTGGTATGGTGCTATTAACAATATTTTTAGGTTTAAAGGTTTTGAACTATCTGTTCTGCTAGAAGCTGTACAAGGAGTTAAAACAGTTAATAGTTTTTATGGATCATTTAATGGAAGAAATAACCAATTAGACATAAATTATTGGACAGTTGACAATCCAAGCAATGAATTCCCAAGACCTGGCACTTCCGATTGGACAGGTACAAGGGGTGATGCTGTAAAAACACAAGATGCATCTTTTGTATCATTGAGGAATATTTCATTATCATATAACTTGCCACAGTCTCTAATTGAGAGAACCCCAATTAGAGGACTTTCCGTCTTTGTTCGAGGAAATAACTTGCATTACTTCACAAAAATGAAAGATGCTTACTCTCCCGAAACAGGAAGAGGCGAATATCCAATTGTAAGAAGTTGGAGAGTTGGAACTTCAATTACGTTTTAATTAAATTTATCTATCATGAGAATCATACAATACTATAAAATAATAATATTATCACTGCTCTTTGCAAGTTGTGATGATATGATAATAGAGTTAGAAGAAAGGGACTCCTTACCTACAGATATTGCTGTTGCTAGTTTAGAAGGCATGGAAACTTCTATGTTAGCTGTTTATGAAAGAGCTAGATCTTTGCATGAAAATAATGAAATTTCATTGTATAAGCAGTGCGGAACTGATATAGTAACTTCAGGAACTAATATGGTTGATGTGAGTACAGCAGGTATGCAGGGTATGATGGAGTACATTAATGCATTTGATGCATCTAGTAACCAAGTGGAAAATATTTTTAATGGACTCTACGAAGCGATAGATCGCGCAAATGTGGTAATTGCATTCGGTAATAATTATGAACCTATTAATGCAAGTGAAGAAGCACGAAAAAACAAGGTAATTGGGGAGGCTTATACATTACGGGCCTATGCTTATTTAGAACTTGCTGAAAGATGGGATAATGCAGTAGTGTCAGAATTGGCTGAAACTGTAGAGGATGTGAAGTTTTCAGCAGATTTATCTTCTCAGGAAGAATTGTTAAATCTTGTAATTGACGATACAGAAGCAGCAATCCCATTGCTGCAATCAAGAGTAGCAAACGGTGATGTTGGAGTGCCTTCTAAGGATATGGCTTATTTAATACTAGCTAAGGCTCATATGTGGTTGGAAAATTGGGAAGCGGCAGCTGAAGCTGCCGATAATGTGATTTTACAGGGAGCTCAGTTACAGCCATTAGATTATATTTTTGGTTTAGAAGGTGGTAAAACTGGGGAAGAAAATAATGAGGAATTGATATTTTCATGGATTTTTAATGCCAGTAATCAGGACAGGCCTCAACGTACTGTACAAATGTTTGTGCCTTTATATGATAGGGTTCCTGGTGTAGCTAGGTCTTTGGAACAAGGTGCAAGACCATGGGCTAGAATTCAAGTTTCGGACTACTATTGGTCTCTTTTTGACTATGATAACGATGGTAGTTTAGATAATGAAGCAGATGGAAGAATTGATGCATGGCATAAAAGACATTGGATTCTTGATGATGCAGAAAATATCATTGATGGATTTGGTCTTACTGTAGGAGATACTGTTACCAGAGAATACCTAATTGCATGGGCATCAAACGATAGAGAAGAGCGCTATTTAAATCCTACCACTACAAAACCTTGGGAAGATGGAACCTATGGTCGTACAGAATCAGAGGCTGAAGGTTTTAGAAATGTGATTGTTTATCGCTTGGCTGAGGCATATATCATTGGAGCAGAAGCTCACTGGAGAAATGGAAATGAAGGAAGGGCACTGACCCTAATAAATACTATTAGGGAGCGAGCTTTTGGAAACAGTGAGCATAATTTCTCTACTATTTCACTTGAAACAATTATTGAAGAACATGCTAGAGAATTAGGTCATGAAGGCCACAGATGGGCTTTTTTAAAGCGTCTGGGAATTTTGGAAGAACGTGTCACTTTATATAATCCTAGCGCATCTTCTAACTTTCAGTCAAGACATTTGAGATGGCCAATTCCACAGAATTTTGTGTCTCAATTAGGGGTAAGCCAAAATCCTGGTTATTAATTAATATCTTAAAATGAAAACAATGAAAAATTTTAAAAATATTATTTTCAGCCTTTTAGCAATTGTTGTGGTATTCACATCAAGTTGTGAGGAAGATGATGCAGATATAGGCAGCGTAGAAATATTAAGCATGAGCTCAACATCTGCTTACCGCTTAGATGATGTAACGATTGAAGGTGCAGGGTTCAATACAGTGCAATTTGTACTCTTATTGTAGGTTCTCTTCAAACTACCTTTCAATTGGAAGGGAATACACTAACTTTTCAGATTCCCGCTTCCCGCACCCGGTGGTTTAAATAAAGTGACCTTAGCAATGCCAAATAATTATAGGCAATCCGCTGAGATCGAAGTCTTAATAAGACCAATACCAGTTATAAATTCGATTTCACCAAGTGCTGCTAGTGTTGGTGAACAAGTAACTATCTCCGGAGAGTCTTTGGGTAATCTTGTAACTGTAACAGTTGGAGAAGTTGAAGCAGAAGTTGTTTCTTCCGAGGCTAATGAACTTGGTTTTTACTATACCAGCCGGATTGCCAGATAATCTTCCAGCAGAAATTACTATCACTACAGAAGGTGGTGAAACCAGATCGAATCTATCTTCTATGTAGGCGAAAACCTAATAGCTAACAGTACATTACAGCAGGGAGATGGAGATGATTTTGCCAGCTGGAATAAATTCAATGGTGCAGATTTACTTACTGCCACTACTGCTGAAGATGAAGCCTATGCAGGAAGATCTTTGGAGCTCGTAGGTTTTGGGGGAGACGCCTGGAGAACTCAATTTGCTAGTGATGCTGCGCAACACAGGTAGGAGTAGAATATACGCTTTTTATGTGGATAAAAGCAGAAGCTGGATCACCAGGTGACGGTGGTAATATCCGTTTTTCAACAACCCCTAGTGCTCAATACAGTGGTAATTATGATATTACCTCTGAATGGCAACAAATAGAATGGGTATTTACGGCAAATGAACCTGCTACTCAGATTGTGCTTGATTTAGGCGTGATTGCAGATGCTGTTTATTTCGTTGATAACGTTACATTGATTGAAACTGGAGCGGCAGCACCTCAACCTACTAATATTGTTATAAATGGCGGTTTTGAAGAAGGTGATGGAGATGATTTCACGAATTGGGGTAAGTTTAATGGTGCTGATTTAATTACGGCTACAACCTCAGAAGGAGAAGTGCGAAGTGGTAGCAGAGCTGTAAAAGTTATTGGCTTTGGTCAGGATCACTGGAGAACACAGTTTGCAAGTGACGCCATGGCAACTATCGTAGGAGTAGAATATACGGCATCAATTTGGATTAAAGGTGAAGCTGGCTCTCCTGGTGTAGGTGGCATCATAAGAATGTCAACACAAGGAAATGGTGGTGCTCAATACCAGGGGGATGTAACTGTAACAGAAGAATGGCAAGAAGTGACCTGGGCATTTACGGCTAACGGAACTGAGACTTCATTGGTATTAGATTTAGGTTTTACTGCAGACGCGGTCTATTTCATAGATGATGTTAGCGTGTTAGAGCCACCGCAATAGAGTCTATTTTGTTTAATTTATAATACTTGTTTAGTTAGTTTTAGTAGTAATAAAAGAAGCCACCCATCATTCACTGATGTGGTGGTTTTTTTATATGTATCGATGGCCCTTGTACGAATTTCTGAGTAAGCAAAATTCTGGTACAGCAGAAAGTATATTGTTATTTTAGTTGCCTCTGCTTTCTTATTCGATCGGACTTGAATAATGACATAGAGTTTTCATTTACACACTTAGACGTTAGAAAGGAGAATAGTTCAATGCTATCTCATACTATTCCTAAAATAAGTTTTACCTTAGAGGGCCCGGGTGAAATTATAGCCACCGATAACGGAGATCCTACTGATATGACTCCTTTTCCGTCTCGTTCCAGAAATGCATTTAGCGGGATGGCATTAATAATTGTAAGAGGAGCAAAGGATAAGCAAGGTACCATTCTCTTGAAGGCTGAAGCACCTGGCTTAAAAGAAACTGAAATTAAAATTCAAATAAAATAGTCAAAAATATAGAGCCAGATGAAAAAAACCTTAAGCTTAATACTTTTAATAACGCTTACATTTTCTCTTTTCGGACAAGAGAAATCTACCACTATCATTATTGATACTAAAAATGCAAAAGATACCATCAGCAGGCATATTTACGGGCATTTTGCAGAACATTTAGGCAGAGGTGTTTATGATGGGATTTTCGTTGGGGAAAATGCAGAAATTCCCAGCACAGATGGAGTTAGAAATGACCTCATAAGTGCTTTAAAAGAGTTGAAAATACCTAATTTAAGATGGCCGGGCGGTTGTTTTGCAGATACTTATCATTGGAAAGACGCAATCGGACCAAAGGAGGGTAGGAAAGCTATTGAAAATATGTCCTGGGGCGGCTACAGGGAAAACAATGCTTTTGGAACACACGAATTTTTAAACCTCTGTGAATCGCTTGGTGCTGAGCCCTATTTAGCAGTAAACATGAATTCAGGTTCTGTAGCAGAAGCTGTAGACTGGAAGCAATATGTAAACCACAAAAATGGCTCCAGCTACCTGACGGATCTTCGTGAGAAAAATGGCAGGAAAGAGCCCTGGAATGTAAAATATTGGGGGATAGGCAACGAATCATGGGGTTGTGGCGGCCATATGACTGTAGATTATTATATCAACTTATATAAAAGATATGCTGTTGCAATGCCAGGAGACAATATGTTTAGGATTGCGGTAGGTCCCGGATCTGCGGACTATAATTGGACAGAGCAGCTCATGAAACAAATCCCTTTAAATTTGATGGAGGGCATCTCTGTGCATCATTATTCGGTTATCGACTGGTCCGATAAAGGCTCCTCAGATGAATTTACAACTGAGGAGTATTTTCAAACCATGAATCAAGCCTGGTTTATGGAAGAGTTCATCACTAAAAACAGCAAAATTATGGATCAATATCACCTGAAAAAAAGGTAGCACTAATAGTGGATGAATGGGGTGGCTGGTATGAAACTGACCCTAAGGAAATGGTGCATTGTATCAGCAGAACACCATGCGCGATGCCATGATTGCCGGAATTACCTTAAATATTTTTAATAACCATGCTGACAGGGTAAAAATGGCTAATCTGGCTCAAACTGTTAATGTTTTACAAGCCGTAATTCTTACCAAAGATATAAAGATGGTGCTCTACCCCTACTTACCATGTCATGGAAATGTACAATGTCATCAGGATGCTGCTCTTTTGCCCATTGCATTGAATTCAGATGCTGAATACAAGGTGGGTGAAAAAGCAATTCCAGCACTTTCAGTATCTGCATCGAAAAATAAGGAAGGTATTATTCATGTATCCCTGGTAAATATTCATGCAAATGAAAGTCAGGAAGTAGATTTTGAAATACCTCAATTGAAAGGTAAATCGGTGTCGGCAGAAATTTCTGAAGTCTGACAAAATACAAGACTTAAACGATTTCGATAATCCCAATAAAGTCGCTCCACAAATTTTTAAAGATTTTAAGACCAGGAAGAGTCAAATTAGTTTAACACTGCCCCCTTTTAGTGTGGTTGTGCTAGCAATAAAGTAGACAGCATGGATATTAAAAAAACTCAACTAACATTATTACTTTTTCTTATCCCTCTATTTCTACAGTGGCACAAGTAAAAGCTACCACAATTGGTCAGCGATGGGATGGTGCTCCAGCGCGATACAGAATTAAAGATATGGGGTTGGGCTTCACCCGGTGAAAAAGTAGGTGTTGAGTTCAGGAAGAAAAAATATACCACTCAGGCCGACAGTGATGGGAACTGGCAAGTGTTGTTGTCTCATCAGAAAGCAGGTGGTCCCTACTCGATGAAGATCAAAGGAAAAAACGAAATCAAACTGGAAAACATTTTAATCGGAGATGTGTGGCTTTGCTCCGGCCAATCAAATATGGAGCACTACTTTGGAATACACCAGGAGCGTTTTGCTGATGAAATCGGTCAGGCAAACAATACGGATATCAGGCAATTTAATGTACCAATGACTCCTGTTCTAACCGGGGCGAAGGATGATTTTCCGCCAGCACAATGGAAAACTGCTACTGCTGAGAATATTCTGGAATTTTCTGTAGTAGCTTATTTCTTTGCTAAAAACCTTCATGAAAAATACGAGGTGCATATTGGCATCATCAAATCTACCGTTGGTGGCTCGCCTATTGAAGCCTGGATAAGTGAGGAAGGTTTGAAGGAATTCCCTGAAATTATAGAAACAGTGGAACGAAATAAAGATACAGCTTTCGTATTCAGCACAAACAGAAGAGCGGATCAGGTCAATCAACAAATTGCCCAACAGCGACCTTCCGATAAAGGATTTGAAGGTGATAAACCATGGCACGAATATGATTATCAACCAAAAAACTGGAAAAAGATCAATATACCAGGCTACTGGGAGGATCAGGGCATTCAAAATTTAGATGGAATAGTTTGGTTTCGTAATGAAATTGAAGTGCCTGCATCAATGGTTGGTGTTCCTGCAAAAGTGAAACTAGGCCGCATTGTAGATGCAGATGAATTATACATCAATGGAGAAAAAGTGGGAGATACAGGTTATCAATATCCACAAAGGAGATATAATGTGCCTTCCGATTTATTGAAGGCCGGCAGGAATGTTTTGACCATCCGAGTAACCAATTATGGAGGTAAAGGAGGTTTTGTGCCGAATAAACCCTATTATCTGGCTACAGCCAATGACACAATTGATTTAAAGGGCTACTGGGATTATAAAGTTGGGTCTGTTTTTCCGAAAACGACATTAAGCCCGGAAGGTATTTCCATGAGACATCAGCCGGCCAGCTTTTATAACGGCATGATTGCCCCCGCCACCAATTACAAAGTGAAAGGATTTATCTGGTACCAAGGAGAAAGTAATACGGGCAGACCTCATACCTATGAAAGCCTTCAAAAAGCACAAATTCAGGACTGGCGGGAAAACTGGAATCAAGGTGAGCTTCCTTTTCTGTTTGTCCAACTCCCCAATTTTATGGAAGCAGATTATTCACCTTCTGAAAGCAATTGGGCCGAATTGCGGCAAGCACAGTTAAATGCGTCAATTCTGCCCAATACAGGTCTGGCAGTTGCAATTGATTTGGGAGAATGGAACGACATCCACCCTGGAAACAAAAAACCGGTTGGCGAAAGATTGGCTTTGGCTGCACAAAAACTGGCTTATGGAGAAACTAAAATCGTCTATTCCGGTCCTGTTTTTAAGTCTGCAAAAGTAGAAGAGGACAAAGTACTACTCACTTTTGACCACGTGGGCAGTGGGCTGATTGCTAATGATGGCGAGCCACTTCGCTGGTTTGCTTTAGCGGGGGCCGGCAAAGAATTTCAATGGGTAGATGCAAAGATTGTCGGTACACAAGTGGTCTTGTCTGCCGAGAACATAGAGCACCCTGTTTATGTGCGCTATGCCTGGGCAGATAACCCTGATCAGGTAAATTTGTACAATAAGGAAGGCCTTCCAGCTTCCCCTTTTGAAGCAGAGCTTCCTGCTGCTAAACAATTATGGTATGGCAAGAAAGCTGCAGTAGTAATTACTTATGATGATGCTTTGGAAGTGCATCTGGACAATGCCATCCCTGCTTTGGAAGAAAGAGGGTTTGTAGGCACTTTTTACCTATCGGCTAATTATGAAGGCAGTGAAAATCGTATACCTGATTGGAGAAGAGCCGCTAAAGAAGGCCATGAGCTGGGAAATCATACGTTATATCATCCGTGCGATAATAGTGATGGTAACAGAACCTGGATTACCCCTGAAAACGACCTTGCCAATTATACAACTGCTGAGATAGTAAGAGAAGTACATATGACCAATGTTTTTCTGAAAGCTTTGGATGGCAAGACCGAAAGAACTTTTGCCTATACTTGCGGAGATACGGAAACCTCCCAGGGCTCATTCGTGGAGGCAATAGAAGACCAATTTGTCGCACTTAGAGGTGTTCATG
Organism: uncultured Cytophagales bacterium; assembly: GCA_963803685.1. Lineage (GTDB taxonomy): Bacteria > Bacteroidota > Bacteroidia > Cytophagales > Cyclobacteriaceae > Marivirga. The sequence goes on along the minus strand of CAWDNW010000001.1, from coordinate 1,072,222 downwards.
CGGACGTGAACAGGATCGGTGAGATGGATTACACCAGTCTTAATTGTTATGTGGTGGATAATAGCAATGCCGATCAATTAGTAAAATGGGCTGAAAAAGCTAAAGCTGAAAATGCATTATTAGTTATTTTATACCATGGCGTGAGTGGCGGACATCCCAGTACTATTGATTTGGATAAACACAATGCATTTCTCGACTATTTAAAAGCCAATGAAAAGGACTTCTGGGTAACTACACTTCTTGAGGCGAGTAAGCATACAAGGAGTTATGAAAATGCAGCTAACAAATAAGTTATTGACAGTAGGTGTTTTTCTGATTTTCCCTGGATCGGAGACCTGGGATTTTCTTTAAAGGTTTACTCAAAATAATTTAACTATTCTATCAGGATGTGATTTAATTCTGTCTAGGATTAGTGGGGGAGTTGGATAACCACTGAGTTTTAATGTTTTTCTGACTTTAAGCCTCAAATGATACTTCAATTTTTTTATCGAATCATCTTTCTCATATAACTGGAAATAATACATCAGCAATAAAAAATATTATGGATTCTACTTTGGACATGTATAAATCTATCCCATCCAAAGCCGTAACTTCGAAGTTTAGATTTACTTATGGAAACTATTGCTTTGGTAGCTCTTCATGGGAGAGCAGGAACCATTATCAAAGAATCAATCACCGCTGATCAGGAGCAATCCTATTTGAAAGCTATGGAAGATAACGTTAACCTTAAAATAAAGGGTATCAGCTGCTCGAAGTTGGAAAATCTTCCTTGGATGCTGTGGAGATTGTAGTTGCACATCTTGAGGACTGTCCGCTCTTTAATGCAGGAAAAGGCTCTGTCTTTACTTCTTTAGGTACACATGAAATGGATGCCTCCATAATGGATGGAAGCAATCTTCAAGCTGGAGCTGTATCCGCTATTTCAGGGGTGAAAAATCCGGTGAAATTAGCTCGCCTGGTCATGGAAGAAGATCCTGGGGCATGCGTTGTTATCTGGCCAGGGCGTGAAGAATTTGCTCATGAGATGGTATGTGATTTCAGCCCCCTTCATATTTTTATGATGAATTCCGCTATAAACAATGGCAGGAAATAAAGGGCACCAACATAGTTCAATTAGATCATTCAAAGAGTAAGGAAGGAAAATTTGGAACTGTAGGTGCGGTAGCTTTGGACAAATATGGAAATGTGGCTCAAGCTACTTCTCACTGGTGGTATTACTAATAAAAAATTTGGTCGTGTCGGCCATAGCCCCATGATTGGTGCCGGAAACTATGCCAATAATGCTACTTGTGCAGTTTCATGCACCGGTAGTGGGGAGTTTTTTATTCGTGGCGTTGTAGCCTATGATGTCAGCTTACGGACATAAAAATTTAACTCTTGGTGGGAAGCTTGCCAGGCCATCCACCGCCGTTTACCGAAAATTGGTGGCGATGGTGGCTTGATAGCTCTTGATGCTAAAGGCAATATAACTCTTGCATTTAATACCGAAGGAATGTATCGGGCTCAAAGAAATTCTCAAGGGCAATCGACGCTGGATCCATAAACAGCTAATACTTAAACCATTTCCTTATGGATGGATATCACTGATATTTTTTCATGTCCTACTGTAAATTATCTCCATTAGCCAGAATATGGGTTTTTAGATTGGAGAGTGATATAGGTGTACCTATATTTAGCTGATTATGAGCATTATGACTTAACTCGCTCGCATCCATACAATAACCATACCTGAGCCAATTACTTTAAAATGATTGTTTTTTATGACAAGGCCAGTGTCTTCTGCAAGTCCGATGCCTATTAACTCGGGATGGATAGCTACGGCTTCTGCTAAACGTCCAAACCGTCCTCTACGAATAAAATGAGTATCAATGACTAATTCAGGCATAAATCCTAGCCCTTTACTCATTAACACCGCTCCTTTATAATAGCTTCTTTGATACTCCCTCCCCATCATTTCATGAGCCATAGCCATAGCGCCTGCGCTGGTACCTGCTAATACAAATGCCTCCTGCTTTAATTTTTTCATCAGTAAGGCATGTAATTCCGTGCCACCAATAATATCTGCAATGCGAGATTGATCACCACCGGAAAACATTACTCAATTAGCATCACTAAAGTAGTTGAGCGTCTCCGGATCATTGCATTGATCGGTGTTGCTTATATTAGAAACAGAAATATTTGTGCATCCCAGCTCCTTAAAGGCATTAATATAATTATTCCCCACCTTCCTAATAAATGCCTGATGCTGTGGGGATCACATGCCAATTTTACAATCCGGGCCCTCCGCATTCCCTTACCACATTAGCAGAAATACCTTCTGCGATAAAATCAAGCCCTGTATTCTCGCTTTTTCCTTTTGCCTCACTGCCTCCTATGGGGATCAAATTCCTTTCACAACTTTTTTACTTTTGTATTAACTTATTTGCTAGGAATGCCTAAAAATGGCTAATATTATTATTAAAAAACCTGAATTCTTAGAAAAGAATAAGCAGACTGTAAATTAATTTCATTTTAATGATTATTAGAGAGATGCATGCCCTTCGGGGTCCCGAATCATCGGTCTGTAAACAGGCACAAGCTTATAGTGATGGTATTGGATATAGGTGACATGGAACAAAGGCCTACCAACACCATCGAAGGTTTTTATAAGAGAATAAAAGAAAAGTTGCCTACACTATACGAACATTCATGCTCAGAAGGAGGGCCAGGTGGATTTTTCCACCGCGTTGAAGTTGGAACCTGGATTGGTCATGTTATAGAACACATAGCACTGGAGATACAGACCCTTGCAGATATGGACACGGGGTTTGGAAGAACAAGGGGATATGGGGAAGAAGGAGTTTACAGTGTTGTTTTTTCCTATAAAGAAGAAGAGGTTGGTCTATATGCAGCTAAGCTTCTGTAAGACTAGCTCAGGCCTTGATAGATGACCTTCCTACTACCTTGCAGGCCTGATTCAGGCAATGAGGGAACTCAGAGAAAAAGTAAGACTTGGGCCTAGCACTGGTTCTATTATTGAAGAAGCCGAACTTCTAAATATTCCATGGATGCGGTTGAATCAAAATTCACTCTGCCAGTTAGGCTCTGGGGTTAATCAAAAAAGAATTCTTGCAACTGTTACTAGCCAGACTAGTAATATAGGCTAGAGTTAGCGAGTGACAAAAAGAAGATACTAAATTTCTGCTGGAAAAGTCTGAAGTGCCTGTTCCAAGAGGAGAAATTATTGATACAGAAGAGGAATTGAAGAGTGCTGTTGCCTATGTGGGTTATCCTCTTGTAACAAGCCGATTTCTGGCACCATGGAAGAGGAATTACCACTAATATTCAAACATGGAACGCAGTGTATGGATTTGCAGCTGCAAAAACAGTTTCAAATTCTATAATTGTAGAAAAACATATTGAAGGTGAAGATTACCGCCTGTTAGTCATTAATTATAAGTTGGTGGAACAGCAAAGCGCACACCTGCTCATGTCATAGGTGATGGGCTTAATACCATCCAGGGATTAATTGACATCGTCAATCAAGATCCTAAGCGCGGCTATGGACATGAAAAAGTTCTTACAGCTATTGAAGTTAATGAGATGACTTTGGGTCTTTTGGAAGAAAGGGGCCTTTCTTTACAATCTGTGTTAAGTGATGGAGAGATCTTAAATCTAAAAGATACCGCTAATTTAAGTACTGGTGGAACAGCAGAAGATGTAACTGACCTGGTACATCCTTATAATATTTTTATGGCCGAACGCATAGCCAGAATCATTAATTTAGATATATGTGGCATAGATATTATGACTACCGATATTGGCCAACCTCTACCTGACACCGGAGGTGCAGTGTTGGAGGTGAACGCTGGCCCTGGCTTTAGAATGCATCTGGCTCCAACTTCTGGCCTACCCAGAAATGTGGCTGGACATGTGTTAGATATGCTGTATCCTCCAGGATCCTCTTCCAGAATTCCTATAGTTGCTGTAGCAGGAACAAATGGTAAAACAACTACCACGCGTCTTATTGCACATATGGCAATGATGAAAGGCTACAAAGTAGGTTATACAACTACTGATGGGGTTTATATACAAAATAGACTAATGGTGGAGGGTGATTGTACCGGCCCTAACAGTGCAGAATTCGTTCTTAAAGATCCCACCGTAGATTTCGCCGTTTTGGAGTCAGCAAGAGGCGGATTACTAAGAGCTGGATTAGCCTTTAAAAATTGTGATATTGGTATTGTAACCAACGTAACAGCTGATCATTTAGGATTAAAAGGAATTCAGACAATAGAGCAATTGGCAAGGGTGAAGGGGGTGATACCTGAAACAGTTTTTCCAGATGGTTATGCAATCTTAAATGCCGATGATGATTTGGTTTACGAGATGAGAAAAAATGTAAAATCGAATGTGGCACTTTTTTCACTGGATGAGCACAATGAAAGAATTATAAAGCATGCAAAAGCTGGCGGTTTAGCGGCTATATATGAAAACGGATATATTACCATATGCAAAGGAGAATGGAAAATGAGGGTGACAAAGGCCATAAGTGTCCCCCTCACTTTTGAGGGTAAGGCTGTTTTTATGATACAAAACCTACTACCAGCAGTACTTGCAGGTTACATCCGCAACTTTTCCATAGAAGATATTAAGTCTGCAATAGAGTCATTTATACCGTCACCGGCGCTTACTCCGGGAAGGCTTAATATGTTTAGATTCAAACATTTTAATGTATTAGTTGATTATGCCCATAACCCTGCAGGCCTTCGAGCCTTGAAGCAAGTGGTAGATAAACTGGACGGTTTTCCTAAAATTGGGATTGTTGCTGGCATAGGAGACAGACGGGTGGAAGATAACATGGAAATAGGGGCTGTATCCGCTACCATGTTTGATGAGATAATTATTAGGCAGGATAAAAACCTCCGGGGCAAGACAGCGGATGAAATAATAGAAATGGTACATGCTGGAATTAAAAGTGTACATCCTGATAAGCCAGTTACTGTAATCAATTCAGAAATAGAAGCCATTGTTAAAACAATTAACAGTGCTAGAAAAGACACACTGATAGTATTATGTAGTGACGTAGTTCCGGAAGCCTTGCAGCTAATTATGAAGTTTAAAGAAGAGGAGGCTAAAAAGCTGTACGATATTGGTTAACAAATTATTGTACACGTCTATGGATATTGTGGAAATCATTCATTTCATCTTGGTCTAAAATCTAAGTTGTAGACTAAAAGTACCTGCTGGCCGATAAATTGAAATTTATTTAATAAGTCAATCCTGTTAATTGCCTCGGTAGTTAACTGAAGAGATTGGCTTTCGAACAGAATAGTAGTTAATTGGCACTTTTATTGTGCGGTATATCAAAATCTTAAAGATGATGAAGATAACTGCTACTATAATCCTTCTCCTATTATTCTCCATCGATTTAACAGCACAGAACAAGGTCAAAACACACGAGGGTGTTGAAATAGGAGGTATTAGACAGTGGATAGGAGCAAAATCGGATGATGATTCAAAGCCTATCCTTCTTTTTTTGCACGGTGGCCCGGGGTTTTCATCAAGAGCATATTCTAAAAAATTCATCAGGCTTCTCAAGAAGGACTTTATAGTCGCCCAGTGGGATCAACGAGGAACTGGCATAACGGCTGCCTGGAACCCTACCAATGATTCCTTATCTTTAGAGTTAATGCATTCAGATACCGAGGAGGTGATTGACTATTTACTAAAGAAATTTAAAAAGAAGAAACTCTACCTGGTGGGCTTTTCATGGGGAGGTTACTTAGGACTAAGTTATGCAAATAATCATCCTGAAAAGCTCCATGCCTATATCTCGGTCAGTTCAATGATTCATGGTGATGAATCAGAGCGGTTAACATTGGAATTTATCCGTAAAGAAGCTAAGTCTGCCAACAACAAGGAAGCCATAGAGGAACTGTCTCAAGTAAAAATTCCATTTGAATCCTGGGAACAACTCTATTTTCAAAGGAAGTGGATAGCACATTTCTCTGGTACCAAATCCACCAATAGGACTTATCCGAAAAAACTATTTGAAGATTGGTCGTACAAATGGATGCCGATTTTTCTTGCAGCCTCAGCAACAAATTATGATGAAACTGTAAAGGAACTAAAGTGCCCTGTTTATTTTTTTCTGGCTGAAAAGGATTTAGTCGCTAACTACGAAGTATCGCAGCAGTATTTTAATAATCTTATGGCCAAAGATAAAGAGATAGTGTGGTTTACTAAATCAACTCATGAGATTCCAAGCCAGGAGCCTAAAAAATTCAGCCAGGAACTGATAAAACTAGTTCCTCTTGAGGATAGATAAAAACCTGATAACTAAAATTGTCACAGAACAGGTTACAAAATAAATGCCTACCCTAGCTTGACTATTAGCAATCTATTCAACCACTTGCTCATCGCACAAGAACTCAACTCTTTTCTTTATCTTTTACTAAGACCACTGACTACATTAAGGTATTTCACATGCCATTTCGATGAAAAATTAGGATTTGATATGCGAAGAGAGTATGTTCAACTTGTTAAAAATAGTAGACAACAGAAAGCCATTTGTAAATGTTTGTAAGCGTTTGTTGTCGGTTAATAAGAAATATAATAGGTATATCAACACCTAAGTTGTGATATTCGCTTGTTAGTAGCAATTCCATACTTGGAGAAAGAGATACCAAATATCGAAAGCAGCTTGCATTTCCAAATCTCTCAAATATCTGAGAAAACACTTCTATTATTTACCGGTTGGAATGCTTTTCGTTATCCCTTTTGCTCATTACATCAAAGACAAGAGCTGGGAATTCTCTTACACATATGGACCTCCCTTAGCAGTTGCTGGATTCATTGTATTAGAGGTCATACCGACTCTAATATTTCACTTAATCCACTGGACAAGATCGCAGCATTTTCAAATATTAATTGATTCCGCTAATAAAACCATAACGTTTCGACTTAATAAGGGAGGCTCTCATAAATTTAGCTTTGATCAGCTGACAGTCACTGAACACCTTTCATTATATCAAGAGAATAAGAAGCGCTTGTCCACAGGTTGGTCTAACTACTCCTATCTACAGATTTCAACATCTGATAATAAGGAGTTTCAGATTAGCTCATTAATTCTTACAAAAGAGCAATTCCCTATTGAACCAATAGAAACTAAGTATTCCTTTTGGCCATCAATTAACTCAGCTTACAAAGACCATCAACCAGAGATTGATCGAACTGAACAACATAGAATAAGAACAACTGAACAATTGGAAAGAAAAGTTCTCAAACCTATCAAGCGAGGAACTTAAATCAAGGCTTGACAACCGAAGGATTATGATGAACTCCCGAGATTAGCGATGGAAAAATTACTTAAAGAAAAAAGCTACTAACATTCTGTATAAATCATGGCTGTTAGCAGGTTATGGTTCCTTTGGCTCTTCGTAGAAAGACCGCCAATCTGCAGGCTTGCCTTATTTGTGAATTTAAATTTATAAGCCAATCCTGCGGATTGCCTCGGTAGTTAACTGCAAATTTTTATACTCTTAATCAGCCACGAATTTATACAGTGGCACTCTTATTTTTTCTTGTTGGATTTCCACTTTTCGGCACACTTTTAATCATAAGAAGAATGAAGCGTGCAGAAAATAAATTAGATAAGCTTTTTGGATGAAACATTTTCAAATACGCTTACTAATAAATACTGATTTATCAATAGCAATATTAAAGCAGAACATTATCTTAAAACGTTTACTTTTCATAAAAATGCCAGAAAATCTGATAACGTTACTCAATGTATAAAAGCCTCAGAAGATTGCGATCAGTATCATCGAAATCAATGGCAATTCAAATTGCGAGAGATTTAAGTCCTGAATTGTTTGCGATGTCACACTCCTAATTTATACGAACACTTCCATAGCCCAAATGAAATGTTGGAAATTTAAGTCAAAGAATAGATATCAGCTGTTTGTATTATCTGACAGAGCGCTAATTTTTGGTACTTATTCAACAGTTCAAGTGGATCAGTTTATATCGACAACTCACTTGATTCCGAAAAAATTCCAAAGCAGTTAAAGGGAATTAAATTGGACTATATAAAATCTGTTCAGAGGGCTAAAGAGAATAGAACTATATTAATTACTTTAAACAGTAATAGCACTGAAATTTTAGCATTTGAAAAGCTGAACAGATCGAAATTTAATATTTAAAGCTTTGGCACAAAGATTTAAAAGTTATGAACATTTTGAGCTTAATTTTAAAAGCCGGTATAAAAGAAAATTGCTAATTAATGTGCTTATCATATTGGTCTTATTTGGCTTGATATGGAATAATTCAAGCATACTCAATCCTGAAACTTATAGTTACCAAACGCCCTATGTGAAAATGTTTTATGAATTAGTGAGGAAGTACTTAACCAATTTTGGTGAGCCGGGAATAGCAACTTTTGCTATAACTTTAATTGCTTATCAAATTCTTAAATTAAGAAAACACTTAAAAATGGATTGCAAAGTGGAAAAATTGTTAAGAAGATGAATAGTAGAAAAAATTCTGGGCTACTAACTAATTATTTAATGACTTGAATGAAATACTTGATCTTGATTCTTCTCACCCCTATTAACCCTCTCTATCAAACCCACATCCCTCCAACCAGCCACAAAACAAGCATTTCAGCCAATAGTGTTATTAAATAATCAATAAGTAATAAAAAGAAGCTAACTTACTCATTCAACTTGATAACCCTACAATAATTTTAAAGCCATCTCTATGAAATCATTTAGAACCTTCATTATTTTTTCACTAGTATTCAGTGCTTTTGTTTCCTGCAAAAATGAGCAAACGGACTCAGCAGAAGGGCAGGAGTTTACAGTGGAGTACGAGAAATTCACCCTTGACAATGGCTTAAATGTTATTTTTCATACCAATCGCTCAGAATACTGTGGTAGCAGTGGCGCTCACAAGTCATGTGGGATCAGCAAGGGAAATTGAAGGCAGGACCGGTTTTGCTCATTTATTTGAGCATCTGCTATTCCTGGAATCCGAAAATTTAGGGGGAAAAGGGGGACTTGACAAAATGAGTGCACGCATTGGCGGATCGGGGGCCAACGGATATACCAGCAGAGACAGAACAAACTACTTTCAAACAGTGCCAAAGGATGCGCTGGAGAAAATGATTTGGGCCGAGGCAGACAAACTAGGCTTCTTTATTAATACGGTAACTGACCCAGTTCTAGCCAAGGAAAAGCAAGTAGTGAAAAACGAAAAACGACAAAGTAATGATAACCGACCTTATGGACACACTTTCTATGTGATCAATAAAAATTTGTACCCTGAGGGGCATCCCTACGAGCTGGGAGGTAATTGGCTCTCTGGAAGATTTGCAAAGTGCCACATTGCAGGACGTTAAAGATTTCTATAACAGATGGTATGTGCCAAACAACGTAACACTCACCATCGCAGGAGATTTTGATGTGGAGCAAGCCAAGGAGTGGGTGAAAAAATATTTTGGTGAAATTGAAAAGGGAGAAGCCATCCCGGAAATGGAAAAGCAGCCTGTAAACCTTTCTGAAACCAAGAAACTATATTATGAAGACAATTTTGCCCGTGCACCACAATTAACGCTCACCTGGCCGGGTGTTTTACCAGTACCATCCGGATTCTTACCCGCTGGAAGTTCTGTCTTCTTACTTAACTGAAGGCAAAAAAGCACCTCTTTACCAGGTTTTGGTGGAGGATAAGAAGCTTTCAGACAATGTGAATGCTTTTCAATACAACTCAGAAATTGCCGGTCAGTGGATGTTACAGGTTACTGCTTTTTCAGATAAAAGCCTTCAGGAAGTTTATGAGGCCATTGAGGAAGGATTCAAAATTTTGAAGCTGAAGGTACTTCCCAGGCTGATTTGGATAGGATTTTTAAGGCGGACAGGAAACCAATTTTTACAGGGGTTTGTCCAGCGTGTTGGGCAAGGGTTTCAGTTGGCGCAATACGAGATTTTTGCCGGTGATCCCGGCTTTGTCAATCAGGATGTGAAAAATATTCTGGCAGTTACTGCCGAAGATGTGATGCGGGTGTACAATCAGTATGTAAAGGATAAAAACTTTGTAGCCACTAGCTTTATCCGAAAGGAGCAGAATTGGCCCTAAACGACTCCAAATTAGCGGATGTGGTGGAAGAAACTATTGAGGAAGGGGCGGAAGAAACATTCGATGCAAGCATTGCCGCTGAGTATGAAAAAACACCTTCCAGTTTTGATAGAAGCGTGGAACCTCCTTATGGAGAGAGCCCGGATCTGAATGTGCCTGCTGTATGGAAAGAGGAACTTTCCTCAGGCATACAACTTTTAGGCATTGAAATTAATGAGGTGCCTTTAGTACAATTTGAAGAATGGAAATAAAAGGCGGCATGTTATTGGAAAAAGCCGATAAAATTGGGGTTTCTAATCTACTGGCCAGTTTAATGACCAAAGGAACAGCTACTAAAACGCCGGAAGAGCTTGAAAATGCAATTGAAAGACTGGGCGCATCTATCTACGTTTATGCCAATAAGGAAGCGATAGTAGTGGCAGGAAATACCTTAGCTAAAAATTACGCTAAAACCATGGAGTTGGTGCAGGAAATACTACTAGAACCGAGATGGGATGAGAAAGAATTGGACTTACTTCAGCAAAGTACCCTGGCCGACATAGAACGTCAGAAAGCAGAGCCGAACAGTATTGCTTCTATTCAATTTGACAAGTTAATGTATGGTGAAAATAATATTCTTTCGAATGATAATTTAGGAACAGAAGCTTCAGTAAAAGCCATTAGCATGGAGGATCTAAAAGCCTATTACAACAGCTATATTGCCCCAGGTATTGCAAAAATGCATGTGGCAGGTGCCATTTCACAACCGGAAGTGAGTGAATCTTTAGCAGGCTTGAATGAAAAATGGAAGCCTAAAAATGTAGAGTTTCCTGCATTACCGGAACCAACAGCTCCTGAAACTTCGCAGGTTTATTTTTACGATGTGCCGGATGCTAAACAGTCGGTGTTGATGTTTGGTTACCCTGCCCTTGCAGCCACTGATGCGGACTATTATCCCGCCACTTTACTTAACTATCGCTTAGGCGGAGGAGGTTTCGCCTCCCGGTTAACGCAAGAGCTGCGTGAAGGTAAAGGCTACACTTACGGAATTCGCTCTGGTTTTTCAGGCTCTGCTACCACAGGCGAATTTGTAATCTCGAGTGGCGTGCGCTCTAATGTTACTTATGAAGCAAGTGAATTAGTGAGGAATATAGTGCAGGATTATGGTGAAAACTATAGTGAGGACGATTTAGAGATTACCAAAGGTTATATGATTAAAAGTAATGCGCGAGCTTTTGAGACGCTTTCTAGTAAGCTCAACATGCTGACTAATATTAGCAGTTATGGTTATGCCGATGATTATGCACAGCAACGGGAAGCTGTTGTAAAAGGAATTACGGTGGAGGAAATGAAGGCCTTATCTGAAAAGTATTTGAATCCTGATAAGATGATCTACCTGGTAGTAGGAGATGCCGCCACTCAAATGGATAAATTAGAAGAATTGGGATACGGAAAGCCGGTTTTGCTTAATAATGAAGATGTGACTGATGAGTTGAAATTGCAGTAATGCTTCTAGGGAGGTTGGGTATCTGGTCATTGGTTTTTGAAAGCGATGATCATTTGCTCAAGGATGAGCATCCCATAACATTTAGGATCAAACTGGTGGAATAGAAATGAACCAACATTAGACTTCATTTAGAGTCAGGCGTAAATTTATCTTGCATTTCAAAATAGTCAGAAAAATTGTATTAGTTTTAGTAATTGCCACAAGCATATTTTTGTTTTTCATGAGTAGCCTACCTAAGCTTAGGTATTTTTAATTGCTTTTCTATAAAAGCGAAGGGGGTATGTTCAAAGCTTTTAATAGAACATTCACAATTAAGCCAATATAATTTGTAAGCGTTTGTAATTGGTGAATGAAAAATATAAGACAGATAGACGGAATTGTGTGCCTATTGAAATGTTACCAGCAATAATCGTATATGCACAGGATAATTCTTATTTCTATAGCATTGATGGCATCAACTCTCTGTAAATCGGATCCTTTCGGTTATGATCTAATTATTTCCTTTGAAGTTGAGACGGAAAATTTACGGATTATACATTATCATAACTGGTCAGACTCTACAAGAGAAAGTAGATTTAAAATGATTTCTACAGATCAAAATCCATTTACGCCAGAAAACAACTATGCCTATGTAATGGCCATAGACAAGAAATCTAATGACACTTTATTTAAATCACCCTCTCCGGCTTTAACACATATTGAGGTTTCTGATGATGAACAATATATTATTAGTATTACTAACATCATGTTGTGGAATCCCTTTCAATTAGTTGCATATAATCTTAAAGGTGATGTAGTTTATAAAAGACATATTACCTCTATAGAAGCAAAACTGGATAGCGCAGATTTCAAATATTTCCAAAACAACTATTTAAAAGGATTTAAACACTTACAAGAACTTGACAGAATACATCTATATAAAGGCTATTATTATATAGATTTTCTGAGTGCAAATATGCCAACGAAGATAGAAGAAGCCTGGAACTACCTTATAAAACTAAAAAGTAATAATCACCTATCCGATGATTTTAGTGAGACAACTTCAAATTATATTTTTTGGTATCAAGAAAGCGATCCTAAGCTGGAAATATGCTCTTTACCAAACAAATTAGATTATATCTCTCTATTAGACCCAGAAGGAAAAAGGTTTTATCTGATGATTAAATAAAATAGCTGGTAATATAATATAAAAACCCATTTGCTCACCACCCTGTAGCCACGTTTCTGCTAAATCGCCCGCAATTTATGCTTGCTTTTCCTAGAAGGCAAACAAGTTTGAAATTCTAAAATTTTGCAATTAATGAAGTGTATCTGTTTGTGGAGAAAGCATAAATTACTACTTTCAGTATTTCATAGACCAGTATAGCAAACGGGTTTTATACTGGCGTTAGAGAGAATATGCGTAATCTGATAATTATATTTATTTTGAGTCTGTGTAATGTATCTGCTTTTGGACAGTGTGAGTATTCTAATCCCACCTCTGAATTGGGAATTGGTCTTTTAGCATATAACACTGAAGGTGATAGACCATTTATTTTCGAAGCTTATAATAACCGTGACCTGTCTGATAAATTCTGCTCATGGGAGATATATGATTTTGAAGTTCCTTGGCCATTTTGTGCTAAATTTCATAAACCAGATTATGGCATTGTCCAAGTTGTAGTTTTAGATTCCGTTGGCCCTTCATATAAAGTTTTGGTCAATGAAAAGGATATTAAGTTTGTTCCGAACGACACAAGTTACACATTCTGGCCTTGGGAGGAATATTTAAAGAAGTCCCACGGAATAAGACGGAGCATTGAAAATAACAATTTTAAGAACCAGCCTTTAAAAGAACAACCAAATGACTCCTCTGAAAACGTTCAGCTACCTGATGACAAGTATGAATTATTTTGTGTGATAGAAGTAAAAGGAGACTGGATCAAGGTTAAATATGACTGCTTCTATAATTCCTCCCAGAATCCACACGAGGGAATGCCCTGTTCAACATATATTGCCGATTGTCCTAGTTCTGCAACAGGCTGGTTAAGATGGAAAATTGGAAATAAGATAATTGTGGACATTTTTTTAATGGCATGAAATAGAATCTCTCTAACATTTGCTAAAAATGCATTTGTTTTGCTACTTCTAGCAAGGTGAGAACGTGAATTTACCGCCAAGACAAACTGTTGCTGGCATTCAAGAGTGAAAATACAGGGAACTGCACTACTTCTCTCCTTAACTCCGCTCTTAATTATTGCAGGCCTTGTAGTTATGGATTTGCTTCGCTACATTTCTACTCTGTAAGCTAAGTGTGACAAACTTATGTTAACCCAATCGTTATGAGGCATCTTAAAAGCCGACACCAACAATGGACAATAGACTAATTAACTACTTTCTAAAAATTACCAGCTTGACAGCAGATGAAACAAAAATGCTAACTGAAAGTATGGTGGTTAAAAATTTTAAAAAGAATGACTACCTGGTTAAAGAAGGTCAATTTACGAATGACACCTACTTTATACTTGACGGGTGCGTGAGGCAATTTAAAACAGTTGACGGAAATGATATCACTACTAATTTTTATACCGAAGAACAGTGGATAATATCATTGGAAAATTTTGAAGGAAAGATTGCTTCAAAATATAATTTGGTTTGTGTAGAAAATACTACCCTTGTAGTTGGTGATGAACAGAAGGCTCAAGAACTATTTAAACAGTTCCCACGCTTTGAGACCACTTCTCGTCAAATTATGGAAACTGTTTTTATGGAACAACAAAATCTAATGACTTCTTACATTACCGACAAACCAGAACAACGTTACTTAAACCTATTAGAAACCCGTCCTGAAATATTTCAACGAGTACCTCAATATGACATTGCTACGTACATTGGCGTGAAACCAGAATCTTTGAGCCGAATAAGGAAAAAACTACAAAATAGGGGTTAAATTAATTCCTCTTTTGTCTTCAGCCATTTCCAGGAATATCCAATGATAAAAATAGTAGTTGAGATTTCAATAAACGCAAAAAATAAATAGTACTTAGTTACATTCCCTATAAAGAGTGTAATAATCATTGCAATGGTTTTTATTCCTCCTGCACAAATATTAGCCAGGCAATTTGTGTTTTTAGGTAGTATTTTGGAAAGTAAAACCATCACAATTGGAATTTCCATTAAGATGCCTGCATAAAGCAAAAAATTTTCATTTATTGTCATCCCTTCTACATTCCCTGTTAAGTATTGCTTTAAAAGATTGGCATCCATTAGTCCAATTAAATCGCAGTACAAATAATTTAAAATAACAAAAATCCATAATGTACTTAGAATTTCTCTTTTCGTTTTCATTACTAATCCTGAATTATTTTCTTTTTATTTGATTTTGCTTTCCATTTAATCGCATCAAAAGTGATGTAGGTAGTAGCTGCTATTTCAAATGCAGAGAACAAAGCATAATATGGCGTTGGTTTTCCAACAAAGAGAGTACCAGATTGCACTAAGGTCATTATTGTACCTGATGCTATTTGCACCCAACGTAATGTTTTTTCATTTTTAATTAAATGCGGTAAAAATACATTTGCAATAGGTATTTGCATAAATGCAGCCGCTACAGTTAAAAACTCAGGTGTTATTTTTACTCCTTCTACAATTCCAGTTTGATATTGTACTAGTTTATTTTTATCCATCACCCCAACCAAATCGGCATATAAGTAGTTTAGTGAGGCGAATGCCCACATACTTGAATACACATTTCGTCTATTCTTAAAAAAGGACTCATTTTCTTGTGAGAACAGATTTAAATCCAATTTTGGTTGATGATTTTTTGTTAAAAAATTGTTTAATGGAACTTCTTGCTTTTTATTGGACAATAAATAGTTATCACCTAATTTACTATTACTATAATGTAAAACAACAGGCTTAGAGATCAGATTTATGTCTTTTTTTTGTTTTTCAAGGCTGTAAATCTGTTTTGATGCAATTAGGTTCAATGGTTCATTAAAGCCTGAATTATGCAAGACAGTGTCAAAATTAGTTGCCGAATAAATTGGCTTAATTACAGGCTTATTTATTGGTTCTGAAATTTCAAGACTATTATTTAATTTTTGAACTTCCCCTTCTTGTGCGAAACAGGGTGCAGTTAGGAGAGTAAAACTCAATCCATATAAAATTCTTATTATTGTTGTCATCTTTAGTTTTGTTTAAATTATGTCACAAATGTATTTAGACAACTGTTTGGTTTCATTGACTTTGGTTAAGAAATGAAATTCTTACTAATCCTTATTACTTTAGTGCTTTTTGTAGGTAGCCTCCGACCTACAGGAATGTAGCCGACAAGTCCAGGGAAAGCTCCTGGCACTAGGTGTATACAAAACCCTGCATGAGGGATTGAAAGCCCGCATTGGCGCACTGCGCTATGGACAGTCGGCCTGGAACAAAAAGCAGTGTACCACAGAACAGGTCCAGCCAGAGTGGGACGACATAAGCCCAGAGGCTTATGTCCTAAAAAAAACCTGGAACACGCCTTTGGTGATGCTTTCCGTAAGTGCAGCGATTTGCTCAGCAAAGTTTATCGTGTAGTAGCAGGCAGCAGCGATGCAGACCAGGTTCAAGACTTGAGGAAAAAAATAAACTCCTTCAGAGAAGGATAAAATCGGGTTTTAATCAAAGTCTATAACTGCTGGAACTTTGTGATTATTATCTAAAATTAGGATTTGGTTTGGGAAGCAGATATTTTAAGGGCTTAGAATAACTGGCAAGAAATGGTATAAATTTTTGAAAGCGTTTATGGTCGGCATGTAAAAAATATAAGACAGATAGGCGGAATTGTCCGTCTATTGAAGTATCTGCGATAAATCCCCATATAGCTAAGTTATTGACTTCGCAAGCTTATGGCAGAGCTTAGAAATTGAAAGAATTGATAAAAAAGCACTGTTAGTTATGAGTGTGCTATAATAGATAACGAAACATTTTCTTATAAATTTTTCAACCATTTGACTTAGTTGTGTGTCTATATAAAAAAGAATTATGAAACGAAATCCACAACTTTCATTCTTGACAATCATTGGATCCATAGTGTTATTATCTTCGTGCGATAAAGACGAATCGTTAGCAACAAGGGAAGTATGCGATAATGGATACTTTTATTATTCTGGAGATGAGAAGACTCAACTTAATCAATCGTTGACTGAGATATGGATTGTCTTTGATCAAGATGAAGTTTCAAAGGAATTAGCAGAATCTATTTTGGGTAAATACTCTTTTCTGGAAGTCAATTTATTATCAAACGACTATAAACAAGTTAAAACAAGAATAAATGAAAATGCGACTGATTGTGCGGTTGTTCAAGAATATCTGAAAGAATTAAATAATGACAAACAAATTTTCTCAGCGTCACCAGTATTTTACCTATCGGAAAATGATCCGAACTCTTATTTTATTTTATTAAGTGAAGTCCTTACAAAAAACAACGATAATGTTATTTCTGAATCTGATCTTATAAATTATGCAGAAACATTCGGTTTAGAATTAATTGAAGCAAAATATTCTTCTCAATATTTTAAAGTTAAAGAAGTTATAACGGGTTTTGAATCTTTGGAAATCTCTAATCAGATTTATGAAAGTGGAAAAGTTACGTATTCTCATCCAAATTTTATAGCGAAAATAGAACTCCACTAAAATCCTTTATTGGAAGATTATTAACAGTGCAAAAGATTTTGGCTTTCCAAATAAAATGGGTTGAAAAGTTCAATCCACCAACACTAGCTATACACAATAGCGATGTTGCAGGTAATTTAAATATTATAGTTTTTTGCCATCTTTATCACATTTTGCTGAAGAAATGACTTCGCTGCGCTACAGTGTATAGTTTTATCAATATAGCAATTAATTAGCTCCTCAATGAAAACGAGATTATCCTTAAAATTCACATTTCTGTTCATATTCATTCCTCCTTTATTAACAATAGCGGTCTCTGTATACTTTTTGATGTTATCACAATACATATCTTTTATAGCTGCATCGATTTTTGTGATAATTTATGTTTCTATGCCGTCAAGGTTAATTATCGACTGCTGGGTAGATAATGAATCGATTTACATTAGAGAATGGTTTAAAACTTCTGAATTAAGACCCCAGAATATCTTATCTATTGAAGACGGAAAGCAAATAATGACATATATCACCTTCAAAAAAAATCAAAGTAGAAAGCAAACCAGAGTAATTCTTAATAAATTTGAAAATGCCTCAGAGGTGCTTCTTAAAATAAAAAATTATCAATAAGCCAGCCGGCGAAATTTAAAAAAAGGATGAACATACTCAGACAATTAGTTTCGTTTATACTTCCTGTATCAGTTCTACTTATTGTACCCTATTTGATTGAGAGTGATTTCCAGTTGACATGGCTTCTGACTAATATTCTTGGGGTGGTTTTAATTTGCTTTGGTATTTTGATTATAATTTTAACAATCCGGATGTTTGTGAGGATTGGAAATTGAACCCTTGCCCCATGGGATCCAACAAGAAATCTAATTACCGGCAGCTTGTCTGGTTATGTTCGCAATCCTATGATCTTGGGGGTGCTTATAGTATTAATCGGCGAAGCAATATTATTCACCTCATTGAGCATTGGCATTTGGGCATTGGCATTTTTGGTTATTAATACAGGGTATTTTATCTTTTCAGAAGAGCCAGGCCTGGAAAGAAAATTTGGAAAAGAATATGTTGAATACAAAGCAAATGTACCGCGATGGATACCAAAAACTAAAGCCTGGCGCCCAAATGATCAATAACATTTACAATCAAAAGATAGACTTTCGCTTACAGCCAGCCATAAAACTTTGTGCGATAAATGCTAACTTTTGACCATAATATCTAACGATTTAAAAACTGACAGCAATGATTGTAAATGAAGAAGGAAATCCTCTATTGGTTTTAATAGAAGAAGTAAATGTTTTGCCAAATAGTCATGGTGCTGTAAATACTGGCTTGTCTTTTTACAATGACGGGAATGATTAAAACCCGAAACGGTTGGCTGTGTAAGTAGAAATTGCTAAATTCAATGATTCATCTCCGCATCTAAAAATCGGCATTGTGCAGCAATGTGGGCTGATATTAAATCTCCAGCAAAAGAATTGTGAATAAGAAAGCAAAAAAACGAATTTTGAGGATACTGCTGATAGTGGCTTCTATTTCCTCCCTGTTTTTTGTACCATGGCTATTGGTAAAAGCCTGGATACTACCTTTGCCGGATACAATTCAGGAACAAGCAGATGAAGCTATTGAACATGGATTTGATGGAATGATTGTATATGTTCACCAAGCTGGAAAACCAGCTCAGCATTTTGCTGCTGGTTGGCATAACCGTGACTTAAAGATTGCTGCGAAACCAAAGGCATTATTTAAACTTGCCAGTATTAGTAAGCTGTATGATGCTGTGGCTGTAACCAAATTGGTAGGTGCAGGACGACTTTCTTTGGATAAAACAATCGCAGATTATTTGCCGGAATTGGATGGGGAAATAGAAAACGCAGATGAAATCACCTTGAAATTAATGATACAGCACAGAAGCGGTATTCCCAATTTCACTGACGCCCCAAATTTTTGGGCAGCACCCACACAGTCCTACGAAGAAAGTCTGGCATTAATAGCAGACCTGCCGGCTAACTTTAAACCTGGGGAAGATTACGAATATTGTAATACAAATTACCTTTTAATCAATAAGATAATGGATAATGAGCTAGTTTATGATAACTTTCAGTTCATTGAGCAGGAAATCTTATTGCCGTTAAATCTTACAAATACCTTCGGCTCGATCTATGAAGTGGATTTAGACGAGGTAATGAGTGGATACCATGTGGGGCACCCCTTTGATTTGAAGGAAGATGAACATGGCATGCTTGCCACCGCTGAGGATGTGGGCATTTTTGTGAGGGCTTTGAATGATGGCTCATTGTTTAAACCTGGAGAGAAAGAAATATATGCTTCCATTTATGAGTATGAACATGCAGGCTGGGTGCCCGGATATCAAAGTTTTGCAAAATATCACAAAGACCTTGATGCTGTAATAATTGAATTTTACAGTACTACTGATCCTAAACTTTATAACTGGAATTTATCAGAAATCATCAATAATAGAATTGTTAAAATACTAAAAAAGCAAAAAGGAGCTTAAAAAGTTAAAGGCACTGTGAGGTCTTGCTTTGTTTCAACCTGTGTGAATATTAATTAAAAAAAATGAAGTATATATTTCCTGTTCTAATGCTTGGATTAATGCTTTCGTGCTCTCCCAATGTTCCGTCCAAAACAAAGAAAGACTTTCAAGAATTGAAAGTCTTATTAGGAGAAAGTGAAATTTCTGAACTGCACCAGAGGTATTCTGAGTTCACGATATCTGGACAAATTCTAGTAAAAGAAGAAGCATCAACAAATAGAGAAAAATCTGCTATAAAATTATCTACAAATAAGTCTACTTCAGTTCTTTCTAACAGAGATAAAAGTTGTGGATTCATAAAGGTATTAAACTATAAAACCAATTTCATATGAACATTAACCTATTGTTTTCCTTTGCTAACTATTTGGCCATGCTGGGATGGATTTTACTCATTTTCGTTCCCAGATGGAAGTTAACAAAATACATTACAGCTTTCGGAATCATGCTGATGATTGCTGTATTGTATATTTATCTGATGATCACTTCCTGGGGTGCGACAGATGGAGGTTTTAGCTCACTGGAGCAGGTAAGATTACTATTCGAAAATGATAAATCGTTGTTAGCTGGCTGGGTGCACTATTTAGCCTTTGATCTTTTCTTAGGCACCTGGATAGTACATCACGCACAGAAAAATTCAATCAATCACTTCTTTATAATTCCGTGTTTGATCTTAACCTTTATGGCAGGACCTGCGGGTGTACTATTGTATTGGTTGATCTATCTACTAGTAAAGAAAAAGCCAAAAGCACTAAGCCTTTATTAGTATGAAGGAGGAATTATATGGTATTCATTTAAAAATGAAATTACAATACAGTTTGTGGTGGAGCGCATCCTGGTTTTGCATTATACTAGCAGGTATATTCTTCTTAGTTTCAATGGTAGATTTGCGTGAAGTAAATTCTCTTAATACATGGTATAAGCCAGCAAAATTCTGTCTTTCTGTTGGAATTTACCTTCTCACCATCATTTGGGTGGTTCATTTATTGAACATCACCGACAAAAGGAAGCGAAGACTAATTCGAAATATTTCCATAGTAATCATACTGGAATTGGCCTTAATCGTTGTTCAGGGAGGCAGAGGAGTAGCCTCTCATTTTAATATAAGCAGTATTTCCGGTATGGTAATCTTTCAGGTTATGGGTGTATTGATTGTCATCAATACTATTTTTCTGATTAGGATTACCACCTTATACTTCAAAAAGAAAAGTAAACCCTCAGAGATATCCTGGCACTTGCTCAATTTTATACGGATTGGTTTACTACTACTATTATTTTCTTCACTAATTGGTGGTGTCATGATAGGATTGAATCGTCATTTAGCTGCTCCAGAATTGACTGCAAACTTCTCTATTCCAATATTAAATTGGAAGCTGGGTCAGGGGGATTTAAAAATCAGTCATTTTTTAGGAATGCACGGTCTTCAGCTTTTTGCTCTTGCAGGCATTTTCATTAATACAGCTTCCCACTTAAAAAAGGGAGCTGTGCTGGGAATTTATACATTTATTGGCCTTTACTGCTTAGCCGTTGTAAGTGTTTTCTTCATGGCGATATACTAATTAATTGCATGCTCATCGGTATTTCTATAATATTCACTCCGCTTTCTATTTAAAAGTACTTCTTGTAAATTACCCTTTTGTTAACAATTGTATCTGCTTAGCTATTATTCGTCATTTTATCTACATTTATAGGCATGAAAGCGCTTATTAAAACACAATATGGAGGGCCGGAAGTGCTCCGACTGGAAGAAGTAGACAAACCTACCCTTAAGGATGACCAGATCCTTGTGAAGGTGATGGCCAATTCAGCTAATCCTGCAGACTGGCATATTCTGCGTGGAGAGCCATTTTTTGCCAGACTTTCTTTCGGATTATTTAAACCCAAAGATAAAATTCTCGGGGCTGATTTTGCAGGTGTTGTTGAGGAAGTTGGTAAAAACATAACTCATTTTAAAGTCGGAGACAGGGTATATGGAGAAACACTACAGGGAGGCGCTTTTGCAGAATATGTCAGTGTGAATGCTAATGTTTGTGCACAAATACTGGAGGGTGTTGATTTTCCTGAAATGGCAGGATTACCTATTGCAGGACTAACAGCTTTGCAGGCACTCACCACATACGGGAAGTTACAGAAGAACGAATCCGTGCTCATCAATGGCGCATCTGGAGGTGTAGGGCATCTGGCAATTCAAATTGCTAAGACAAAGGGTGCGAAAGTAACTGGAATCTGCTCAAGCAAGAATGTAGATTTCGTAAAATCATTAGGTGCGGATCATGTGATTGCCTATGATCAAGAAAATATACAGCAGCATAGCGGAAAATATGACCTAGTGCTGGATGCGCATGGAAATCTCACCCATGCAGATTTTGTAAGAATGGGTCAGAGAGGGGTTTTAATCGGCTTTACCACTATAGGCAATATGATGTCAGTATTACTCAAAAATACCGTAAGCAAATTTCAGCTCGCTCAATTTACTGCAGAAGCCAATACAAAAGATTTAGAAACATTAGCTAGTTTGGCACATAGCGGAAAACTGAAAGTCCACATAGATAGAAGCTACCCTTACACCGAAATTCCTGATGCCATAGCCTATATTGAAGAAATGCACACCAAGGGAAAAGTAGTGATGGTTTGGGAATAACGTAAACGAACCTATCGTACAAATGCTCTATATCATTGGAATAGCAATTACTTTTTTCCTGTCATTTATTTTACTCACCAAAAAACAAAAAAGCAAAGCAGACAAAATACTGGCATTGTGGCTCTCTGTAATAGGTCTGCATTTAACATTTTATTATTTAATAGCTACTGAAAAGCACTTCCAATTCCCATTTGTGTTAGGGTTTGAAATACCTATGCCATTACTTCATGGCCCTTTTCTTTTTCTCTACACGGCATCGCTCACAAATCCAGGTTCGGTAAATGCCAGGAGTTTGCTTCATTTCACCCCTTTCATACTGGGTTTAGTGGTTATATCTCCTTTTTTAAAGCTTCCTGTAGAAGAAAAAATAATGGTTTACCAGCAAGAAGGCGAATCATATGCAGTGCTGATGGTAATAATTTTAACATCTATCATTCTTTCAGGAATAATTTACAGTTTACTCTCCCTACGCTTGTTGAAAGTTCATAAAGTCAATATTCTTAAATCGTATTCCGAGGTAGAAAAAATTAATTTAAAATGGCTTTATTATCTTATTTTGGGAATGGGAGGTATCTGGCTCTTTGTAATTTTTGCAAGCGACCACTACATTTTTTCTTCAGGAGTTATTTACGTTATATTTATTGGGTACTATGGCATCAAACAGGTGGGTGTTTTCACTAATCAGCCACCTGAACAACATTCAGTGGAGCCTGAAGCATCAGTAACAGTAATTGATCAAGCACCTCCAGCCAAAGCCAAATATGAAAAATCTGAATTAGCACTAACTGAACTCGAAATAATTTACCAGCAATTAACTGACTTGATGCAGCGGGAAAAGCTCTATACTACTCCTGAACTCACCCTTTCTGATGTTGCACAAAAATTAAATACCCATCCAAACATTCTTTCTCAGGTAATTAACAGAGTGGTGGAAAAAAACTTTTTCGATTATGTAAATGAGCAGAGAATTTCAAAATTTAAAGAACTCGTTGCCAAACCGGAAAATCAACAGTTTACTTTACTTTCTATCGCCTACGAATGTGGATTCAACTCCAAAACATCCTTCAACAGGAACTTTAAAAAACTAGCAGGCATCTCTCCTTCTGCATACCTTAAGGAAGCCAAAATTCAACTCAGCTAAAAATTCTATCCCTTTTAGCCGGAAAATAATAAATAATTGGTTCCACCTTTCATTCTGGAACGCTTTAAAAGTTTTCTGCCCACATTTTTACCGAATATTTAAATCGGATCAAAAATGAAACAACATTCTTTTCTACGGGCAATTGCTATTATTGCCACCTTCTTCTTCTCAGCATGTGAGGAAGAATTATACATCAACGAGCCAGGTAACCTGGTGCCTAAAACAGTAATTGAAGACCCTGCATTACCTTCCATAGCTGTCAATGGAACAACATTACATTCAGAAACATTTGGAAATCCTGAAGATGCAATGGTAGTATTTTTGCATGGGGGGCCGGGGGCTGACTATCAAAACGGTATCAATGTTAAACAATTGGCGGAAAATGGCTATTACGTCATCTTTTACGACCAGCGCGGTTCAGGCCTGTCACAGAGACATGATAAAAGTTCATATTCCATCCAACTTTATCTGGATGATCTTTCCGCTGTTATTCAGCATTATCGCACATCGGCTATGCAGAAAGTTTTTCTTTTCGGCCACTCATGGGGAGCAATGGTGGCTGCCGCTTATATTAATACCTATCCCGACATGATTGATGGAGCCATTTTTGCAGAAGCGGGAGGGTTCAATAAACAGTTGCTCGATGAATATGGTGCAAGTAGTCGAAAACTGAATCTCTTTTCAGAAACCACAAATGATGTACTTTATTTCGATCAATTTCTGACAGGGAAAGAAAATGAGCACGCAATTCTAGACTATAAAATGAGTCTCGCCTCAAGCTTTTCTTATGCGGAAGGAAATGATGAAGGTATTGAAGGCCCTTCTCCTTTTTGGAGAAACGGGGCCATGGTTTTGGAAGCTTTTGTAGATATTTCAGAAAATGAAGGTTTTGATTTTACCACCAATCTGGATCAATACAGCAACAAAGTACTTTTCATTTATGGTGAACATAATAAATCCTACGGATTGAAATTCGCTCAAAAAGAAGCTGCCTTTTTCCCTAATACAGAAATTGCTCAGATTAATGATACCGGCCACGAAATGATCTATTTCAAATGGGAGTCAGTACATCCTATAGTTTTAAATTATTTGAACTCTCTATAATCAACTCCATGAAAAACATGAAAAAAATAATATTAGGTTTACTAATAGCGGCTTACGCTCATTCAGCCTATTCTCAAACTATAAACTGGAACTCTGTGAACACCAAACACCTGGTATCTGTAGGTATGGGCTGGGATTATAGTTTGAATTACAGTATAGGTTATGCCTATCAACTAGAGACAAGCATTCCTGTCTTATTGAACGGCAATTTTTCTATCCCGTCCGGCAAAGATTTATTTGATGATGTTAAATTAAAAAGTGGAGTTCAGATTTTATTGTTGAACCAGTCGCGATTTAAAGGAAGTGTTACAATTAATGGAATCTACAGAACATATAAAAACCCCTTAGTGCAATTGCATAACTTCGGAACAGAACTAAAAGGAACATGTGGCTTTTACAAATCTAAATGGTTTGTTGCTGCTGAGTTTGGTTTTGACAAAGCCATTGTTACGCATTTCAAACACTCGGACTCATTTAAAAAGGCTGCTTTTGCAGAAGTGAAAGATGGTTGGTACGAACCTACTAGCGGAGGCAATTTTCTATATGGCATCCAAACAGGTTGGTCTTTTCAGAAATCAGATATAACCTTCAATATTGGCAAAGTTGCTACAGAGAATTTTAAATCCACACCTTTAATACCTTATTATTTAATGCTGGGCTTTAATTACAAAATAGGACAGCTTCTAGAAAAATGAATAACCCGTTTCCTATCCTTCGGTATTTGAAAGCATTATTATCCATTTCTGGAAAAAACGAGCCTGCGATTACGCAGAGGAGAGCATAAAATTTGGTTTTGTGGAATAATTAAATTCCATTTGCAGGTATTTTTATGCTTTTCGATTAGTAATTAGGATTTAGCTCAGAAAGCAATTATGTTCAGAGGTTTAAATATGCTATCTGCTGCATTGCTTTTTTTAAGCAGTTGTTTATGTGGGTGAATTGCCTATTCAAAGGCATTTAGCTACCTATTTTATATTATTTGGTAATTATGAAAGATTTAGAAAAATTAAGCCTTGAAAAAAAACAATATTATTCTGCAATAATTTGGGGAATTGTGATAATGATCCATTCTTTTATTGTTACCAGATATTTAGACTCTAGATTGGACAGATTTTATATTATCAGAAATATTGATTCTATGAATACAACTGTATTGTGGATGATGTATTGGTCAATTTGGATAGTAAAATTGATAACTTTTTACTGGACCGTAAAAATAGCAAAAGAACAGAATCGGGAGCCTTTATTTTGGGGGATCTTTGGACTTATCTCACCCTCATTGGCATTAATAATCATCGGCTTTTTAGATTACAAATATGATAATAAATACCTTAAGAAACTTGAGAATAGAGTTAGGCTAGATTATCTATCTGAACGAGCTTTTTTGAATAACAAGATAGATGCTGATTTTGATAAACTTGAAAGTATGAAAAGCAATTTGAAGATGGTTTACATTGCTAAACTTAAAGAAGAAGCCCACAAGTATTTAAAAGATTCTGAAAACTATGAATATCATTCCTATTCCTTAGAAACTTCAGAAACAGAGAATGAGTACTCAGAAAAAGTAGCAAGCTTTTCCAATTGTCCAGCTTGTAATTCAAAATTAATAGATAAGCAAGAGGTTTGTGATGAATGTGGTCTTGCATTAGTGTGAGAGTACAACATTACACCGCATGTGTTGATGTTTGTATTGACAAATCCGTGGTTAAGAAATTTAACCAACTTATGTTTAATTAGTTTGATTGTAAATTTGTAGTCGTTTGTGGTCTAATGATAAAAAACAGGACAAATATGTGAACCATGAGGTACACGTATTCAAATGTGAGGCTTCAATCCAATTTTCACACGTTCAATTGTAATTGTATTTCATGAAAAGTAATTGATTTTCACGTTATATTGGTACTCGAATTTCATAAAAAAGAATAGTGAGTAAATATTTATCACAAAAAGTAACTACATTTCATGGAAAAGCTACTCCAGAACCTGGATTTCTTGCTGGGTACGCCTTTTTAACAACTATTATAGAAGAAAATGGGGTGAATGTTCCTTTACCTGCGAGACTTGCTATTTTTACTGAAAAGCATCAACGGAACAATACCAAACATTGGCAAGTATTTAGAATCAGATACAAACCTGATAATACTATAACCGGTCATTTAGCTTTTGCATTAAAGTACGAAGGTATTGATCTATATATTCTGAAAAAGCTTTTTAAGCATAAAGGTAATAAGCCCGTTCTGCACATGATAAAGAAAGAGCCCATCAGTCATATAGCAGGAGAGTATGGTTCCTCTATGAATGGCTAATGGATGAAGTAATTGATATACCAGATCTAAAGGCAGGAACATATGTCGAAATAGTCAATCCGCAACTACAGTTCACGAGCGCTGCAATCAATTCCACACGACACCGAATAAAAAATAATTTGCCAGGTACACCTGCGTTTTGTCCCAAGATTAGTAAAACCGATAAAATCGGGAGCTTCATAGCTAAAGATTTATCTGGTTCAATCGAAAAAAGCTTAGAGGGCAGGGACAAAGATCTCATTAGAAGAACTGCTACACTTCTGTTATTAAAAGACTCAAAAGCTTCCTTTGCCATCGAAGGAGAAGCTCCTCTAAGCCGTAGAGCTAGAAATTGGGGTAAAGCGATTGGACTATCAGGAAAAAAACAGCTGACATTAGAAGAATTAGAGAGGCTTCAAGTCATAGTAATTGGAACAAAAAAACTGAAGAATATGGGATTAAGAACGCAGGAAGGCTTTATCGGAGAGCATGACCGCGAAACTCTTTCTCCCTTACCTGACCATATATCAGCTAAGTCTAAAGATTACCATCGTTGATGAAAGGACTATTAGATACAAATAAAATGCTACAAGAGTTAGGGTACGACCCGGTTTTAGCAGCGGCAACTATAGCATTTGGATTTGTCTTTATTCACCCTTTTTCTGATGGTAATGGCCGGATACACAGATAGATGGTTTATCATATACTGACTCGAATGGGGTATACTAAAAGGGGGATGATTTTTCCAGTGTCAGCAGCCATACTAAATCGGATTGACGAATACCAGTCAATTCTAGTGTCATACTCATCTCGACGAATAGGATTAGTAGAATGGGAACCAACAGCAGATCACAATGTTAAAATTCTTAATGACACAATTGATCTATATCGTTATTTCGACCTAAGCAAACAGGTAGAATTTTTATTCGAATACGTAGAAGAAACCATCGAGAAAATAATACCAGAAGAACTGGATTATTTAGGAAAATATGATCGAATGACTAAATACCTAAACAATTATTTGTCTTTACCAGACACCAAAGTGGATTTATTGATCAAGTTGCTAAATCAGAATAACGGTAGGTTATCAAAGAATAAAAAACAGAAGGAGTTTGAGGAGATCACTGGTGAAGAAGTATCATTAATTGAAGAGAATTTTCAGTCCATTTTTAAAATATATAATAAATAAAAACCTGCCTGCGGAAGGCCGGCCCAACAAGACCTAGACTGCATTGAAATGCAGTTTATATAAACCGTTAACTATCATCAAATTAATTCATTATCCCATGAAAGTTTATCATTTTTTGCTTCTCATGTGTTGTGGAAATATTTCATACGGGCAGAACGAGATTAATCAAAGGGTCAAAAAAATAACGGAATATACTCTTCATTCATTTAGTGTGCTGCAAGAAATTGATACCTCAACAGCAACAAAGAGTGGAGAAATAATATACCACTATGAAAATGGTAAATTAATTTTAGTTTTTAGTAGATTGTTTAATAATAAAACTGACCAATTTTATTCTGAGTATGATTCAATATTTTATGTTGGAAATGATTCTATCCAAATTAAAGGGATGCGAAGTAATCGTGAATATTCAGAGTCTCAAAAACTTATCGATTGGCTCAAATTAAAATCCTCATTTGAGAAGAAGTCTCCTTTTCGTTTTAAATCAGATTACGATCGATTAACCATTTACCGAAAAAATACCAGAAAGCAATTGTCTTACACTAGGAAATATATTGATGGTGACATTGAATATTAACTATCATATGATTATGACTCTAGAGGAAGGATTTCAGTCATCAATGAATTACAAGTGGATAATAATTTAGAGGGTTGGTATAGATTTGAATATCAGGATAATTTAAATTTCAAGATTTCATCTGGAAGTGGAGATTTATGGCATACTTCAACTATCTATCGGTCTAATGAGAATGGAATGTTATATTTTATAGGTAATGAATCTGATACAAATGCATCGTTCATTTTAATTGAGTACGAAATAGGAAAAGGAAATTCGAGTTCAGTCTATGGTGATATTTATAATATAATATATTACCGACCAGTAATAAATTAACATGACTAGTCAAGATCTGCTATGAAGGCGAAACAACTTCTAAACCGCATAGAGGTTTAATTTAGAATAATCGTTAATAACAAACCTAAAAAACCAAAAGCAGTAAAATAAGTCCATGTAAAATTGTACCGAACAGTCGGTTTGTTTATATTTGTTTTATGAATTATAAACACGATAAAGAAGCGGTCATCAGAAAAGGTATGGAACTATTCTGGGCAAAGGGCTTTAACAATTTGGGCATGGTTGAAATTTGCCGAGAAACGGGAATGACAAAAGGGGCTTTCTATAATGCGTTTAAAAGCAAGGAGTTTTTTCTGCAGACTACAATTGAGACTTACGGTAATTTCATTATGGACCACTTGCAAAATCAACTTACTAAAACCAAACTAAAGGCATTCGACAAATTGAGCATTCTTTATCAAGAATTGTTGGATGCACAAACCAAAAATAATCATATAGGTTGTTTTGTGAACAATACAATGTGTGAAATGGGTGCTTTGAACATTTCAATAGCTTCTGCAACATCAGAACAATTCGACAAATTCGTGAATACTATTGAGCCAACAGTTCGTGAAGCACAGAAGGACAAAGACCTGACCAATTCTATTACCTCAAAGTTGTTAACGGAAATAATTCACACCACTTTTTTTGGATTGCTTACACGGTCAAAGAGTACAAAAACTTCGGGCAGTGCAGTAATGACTACATTTCTAAATACTCTTAAAAATTAATTATATGAATGAGATTAATCAAATTTGGGAAACCTACAGAGCATCTTGGAGTAATAAAAACTCAGCAAATCGAACTGACGAATTGAGGAAAATCACAACAGATGACTTTGAATATCGAGACCCAAACATAGAATTGACGGGATCTGAGCAACTTTCAGATTATATGTCCCAATTTCAAGAAGAATTTATTGGAGCCTCTTTTGTCATTACAGATTTGAAAGTTCATCACGATAGAAGTTTGGCCTATTGGAATATGGTCAATTTCGAAAACGAAGTTGTGGTTACCGGAGCCGACTTTGCCACTTATGAAAACGGTAAACTGAAACAAATTACTGGTTTTTTTAAAGAGGGCTAAAACTTATGGACATCAAAAAAGATTTAGTTCAGTCGTGGGATTTAAATAATAAGGTTACACTTTATTTACTTGATAACATCAATAACGAATGGCTATCAACAAAAATAAACAATAGCGGACGGAGCATTGGCGAACAGTTCTTACACATAAATAACATTCGCTGGTTTTGGATTGGCAAAGTTGGCGAAAAGGTTGATTTAAAATTGGAGAAGAAGTACGTAAATGACAAAATGCATCTTATCAGTACTCTTCAAAAGTCATCTGAAAAAATGAATGATACTTTATCGAAGATATTTGAGCAAGAAAGCATTAAAGGATACAATCCGCATCCAGTTGCCTTTTTTACTCAAATGATTGCTCACGAATCTCATCATCGAGGGCAGGTAATGGAAAACATATCAAGGAATGGTTTAAAAATAGATAAATCAGTAAATTTCGGATTATGGAATTGGAACAAAAAGTAAACTTTGAAATAAATGCCGCATGAAACAATGTATACAAAGTATACAAAAAAATAAGGATAAATAGAGGTAACATTAACCTTGTAACTCAAATCAGACTTTGTATTAATAGAAATTTTTCCGATTCGAAATTGCCTAATTTGGATACACTAAATTTTATCAATAATTCACCAAGTAGTAAGCCCAGAGCAGATTGATTTTATACGTTCAAACTTGCCCGACTATAAAATTGTAGTATACGAAATCGATGAATTCTGGAAATAGAAAAGTTTGAAATAGTACTTGTTTACGATGGCCCGAAGAATAAACTAGCCTCCGCACTGCTGACTAAACCTGATGGAGCGTCAAAGACTGTATCGATGGATACGGCTGTCGCAGAGTTTGTACTCTATTTTATATTATATATAACACTTCGAATTATTTCCACAGCTTAGTACAGGATAAAGAACCACTATCATCATATTTAAGCAGTTTGCTCTGCTTCTAATTCCGCATTCATAAAATAATTGATTTTAATCTTTCTCTAAAATAATTATCCCACATAATTTGCATAGCCCAAATACCTATCGTAATATTGCAATGAGATAGTTAGAGGCAAATTATAAGCATGGGAGTTACCAAAACAAATCTTTTTTCAGATGTACAGAATGAAATAGCCGTGGCAGCGAAGGCATTTGCCCATCCAGCCCGCGTAGCCATCATTCAATATCTGCTAAAGTCCAATGCTTGTATTAACGGGGATTTGGTTTTAGAACTGGGACTTGCCCAGGCAACCATCAGCCAGCACTTGAGGGAGTTGAAAGACATTGGTATTATACAAGGAAACATTGAAGGTTCAAGAGTGAACTACTGCATCAACCCAGCGCGTTGGTTGGAAATACAAAATCAATTTAACGAGGTATTTAACCAGTTTAAATCACCTCCTCTAGGCGATTGCTGCTAAAAAAATTTATTTAATATGATCGTAATATTGCAATAACATAATTATGAAAACAGAAAAAGAACTCAAAAAAGTGGTAAAGGAGCGGTACGCTCAAATAGCCGAACAAGGCAAAGCAGAAAATGCTTCCTCATGTTGTGGTGCTACCAATTCTTCCGATAAAGTATATAACATTATGGTAGATGACTATACCGGTACACAAGGATATACAGAAGAAGCTGATCTAGGTTTGGGATGTGGATTACCTACGCAATTTGCGAATATTCAAAAAGGTGATACTGTGATAGACCTTGGCTCAGGAGCAGGAAACGATTGCTTTGTGGCACGTCATGAAACGGGTGCGGATGGCAAGGTGATTGGTATTGATTTTACCCCCGCCATGATTAGCAAAGCCAGGTTGAATGCAGAAAAATTAGGCTTTAACAATGTGGAATTTCGGGAAGGCGATATCGACAATATGCCTGTAAGCAATGATGTTGCAGATGTAATCGTGAGCAATTGTGTGCTGAATCTCGTCCCTAATAAGCAGAAAGTTATTAGAGAGATTTTTAGGGTTTTGAAGCCCGGTGGGCATTTTAGCATTTCTGACATTGTGTTAGTGGGCAATTTACCGGAAGCATTACAAGAAGATGCGGAAATGTATGCAGGATGTGTTTCAGGCGCCATTCAAAAACAAGAATATCTTCAACATATTCAAGAAGCAGGTTTCCAGCAAATCACACTTCAAAAGGAAAAGCCCATTATCATCCCGGACGATATCTTAGGCAAATACTTATCAAAAGTCCAGATTGAAGATTTTAAGAAGGGGGAAACGGGTATTTTTAGCATCACAGTGTACGCAGAAAAGCCTGGTGCCAAATCAGACAAACCGAAAGTAAACCTCTCGGAATTACAATCTGCAAGCTGCGATCCTACATCTGGCTGCTGTTAAACAACTAAACCATCAAATAAAAAAACAATGAAAAAACACATTTTCCCTTTCTCATTGGCAGTTTTACTGTTAGCGGGATGCACACAGTCGCAAAAAGAACAAACTGTAGAAAATGAAAATAAGGATAGTTTGCAGATTAAAGAAGTTAATGAACAAACAGCATCTTTCAACACTAAAACAGAAAAAACTATGTATCCGGAATTAAGTACTTACATTGAATCAGCCCTTTCGGGTGTGGAAAGCATTCCCAAGGCAAGAAAAGACGAATTAAAAAAAGTGGCTTTATTTGTAAAAACAAAGAAGCAATCCAATGAGCCAGCCAACCTTACTTTTATTTGTACGCATAACAGCCGAAGGAGCCATATGAGCCAAATTTGGGCAGCATCAGCCGCTGCTTTTTACGATATAGAGGAGGGAATTAATACTTACTCGGGTGGTACTGAAGCTACCGCTTTTAATCCGCGCGCTGTAGCTGCTATGGAAAGAGCTGGCTTTAAAATTGATAATCCGGGGGGAGAAAACCCGGCCTATAAGGTGACTTATGCCGAAAATGGTCCAGTTATGGAATGTTTTTCCAAGAAATATGATCACTCATTTAATGCTGATAAAAACTTTGTAGCCATTATGACTTGTTCAGAAGCAGATCAAAATTGTCCTTTCATTCCTGGAGCTTCTTTAAGAATTCCTATCCCTTATGTAGATCCTAAAGAATCGGACGGAACAGATGAGGAGCAGGCTATGTATGATGAGCGTTGTAAGCAAATTGCGACCGAAATGCTCTATTTGATGTCACAGGTTAAAGCCTAGCCAGTTATGAAAAAACTGAAGCTACTGTCTTTACTCCTTTTTCTTGGTAACCAACAGGTGCAGGCACAATCAGTGTTTGATTCAATGAATGGCTGGATTGGTGCTCAAATAGCAGAAAGTACCGGAATTGGATCTTACCTGATCTTATTTTTAGGGGGCGCAATGGCAAGTTTGTTGCCTTGCGTTTACCCTATTTATCCGCTTACTGTTAATTTTCTCAGAAACAGGAAAAGCAAGTTAGGTAAATTTGCACATCCTCTCATATACTACCTGGGCCTGGCAGCTATTTATTTCCTGTTTGGTATAATAGCCTCTTTAACTGGTGGCGCTTTTAACGAGGTATTGAGATTACCTCTAGCTAATCTTTCTATAGGTATACTTTTATTCATAATGGCATTGGCAACTATAGACTATCTACATGTGCCTTTCTTCGGTGGGCAACTGGATAGTGATAATCAAGGATTGGGTGGTACCTTTTTGATGGGTACCGGAGCTGGTCTACTTTCATCTGCCTGTGTAGGTCCAATTGTAGTGAGTATTTTGGTGGCCATAGCTTCCAATGTAGGAGGTGTTACAGCAGGCCTTGCCGCGACAGCAGCATTCAAGATGATGCTGTTTGGTATGGGTGTGGGAATTCCTGTTTTGTTGCTGGGGGTTTTTGGTTTGGCACTCCCAAAAAGTGGCAAATGGATGATGGCGGTACAGTGGATATTTGCTATTCTAATTGGTTATTTTGCCTATGGCTACTTGCTTAAAGGGCTCAATGGTATGGGAATTAATGATCAGCTAGGCTTTTACATTTTCATTGGGGCTATATTGGTCTTCGTTGCTGCTTATAATCTGCAATCTGGGGGCAAAAGCAAACAATACAAAGTCAAAAAGGCACTTTACACACTCGCTGGAATATTGGGCTTTTTTGTTCTGGGAGCTAATATATTGCCTTCAACCGGCGGTGCAGTATTGGCTGCCAGTACAACATCTACTGACACCGCAGGCGATAACATTGAACAGAAAGGAGAACTTACCTGGTACTTAAACAAAGAAGCCGCCTACCAAAAAGCAGCCGAAACGGGTAAAATGGTCTTTGTGGATTTCCATGGTGATTGGTGTACTAATTGCAAAGCATTTCAGAAAAACACCCAATCAGATCAGGAACTAAATGCTGCATTGCAGAATGCAATCTTGTACAAAGTATATGATACATCCACCGAGTTTAAGAAGTACCGCAATGACCCACGCTTTCCAGAACTAAAAATAGGCTTGCCATTTTTTCTTATTACTGATGCTACTGGCAATGTCATATACAAAACAAACGACTTTACAAAAACAGAAGAAATGCAACTCTTTCTTAACTAACCAAAAAATATCAGCAATGAAAACACTTAGTAAATATCTCTTATTCATCTTGTTGGCACTTGCCTCAACAGGAAATACTTTTGCACAAAAGCTGAACAAAAACTTGCGAAAGTACACTCAAGAAGTGGTTAAGGAGTTAGATCAAGTTTCAGGCGAACGCAAAAAAACACTTTCAGAAATTGCTGATTTTATCATTCAGGAGCTGAAAGAAGATAGTAAAGCAGACCTTGTAATAATATGCACTCAAAATTCGCGAAGAAGCCATATTGCCCAGTTGTGGTTGCAGACAGCGACTGAATACTATGGAGTAAAGAATATTTATACCTTCTCTGGCGGATTGGAGTCCTCTGCTTTCCATCCTAATGCAATAGCCGCTCTTGAAAGGGCAGGCTTCAATATACCTAAGGTCCAATCCGGTGACAATCCTAGATATACAGCATATGACGGTGTAACTTCTTATATTATGTACTCGAAAAGATATACAGACAGCCAAAACCCGCAATCAGATTTTGGTGCGTTAATGGTTTGCTCTGAGGCTGACAAATCTTGTCCAGTAGTGGAAGGGGCAGATAAGAGATTCTCTTTATCTTATGATGATCCCCGCTATTATGATGATACACCGTCTCAAAATTTAAAATACGATGAAACAGTGAAGGAAATAGCCAGAGAAATGTTTTATTTAGCTGATAAGATTAAAAGCGAAATGATTCTTCTTTCAGAAACGAAAAAGTAAATGATTAAAATGAATAACAAAAAACTAAATTTCCTTGACCAATACCTCACCTTATGGATTTTCCTTGCTATGGCCATAGGAGTAGGCATTGGCTACTTTCTTCCCTCTACTCCCCAGTTAATTGAGTCATTTAGTAGTGGAAGTACCAATATTCCAATAGCAATCGGCCTGATATTGATGATGTACCCGCCTTTGGCCAAAGTGAACTACAGATTATTGCCGAAGGTCTTCAGAAATGTAAAAATTCTTTCTATTTCGCTCTTGCTCAATTGGGTAATTGGCCCCATTTTGATGTTCGGTTTGGCTTTGCTCTTTCTTCAGGATCATCCTCAATACATGGTAGGCTTAATATTAATCGGCCTTGCTCGCTGTATAGCCATGGTACTGGTTTGGAACGACCTGGCAGAAGGTAGCAGTGAATATGGAGCAGGCTTGGTGGCATTAAATAGTATATTCCAGGTTTTTGCATACAGTTTCTATGCCTGGTTGTTTATCACTAAACTACCACCGCTGTTTGGGTTTGAAGGTGCAATTGTAGAAATATCTATCGCCACAATTGCTGAAAGTGTTGCCATTTATCTGGGTATTCCATTTTTAGCAGGCTTGCTGAGCAGGGTAGTGCTGGTGAAATGGAAAGGGGAAAACTGGTACAAAACTAAATACATACCCGCAGTATCACCACTCACTCTAATTGCGCTTCTTTTTACAATTGTGGTCATGTTTTCCCTAAAGGGAGAATTAATTGTTGAAATTCCTCTGGATGTAGTAAGAATTGCTATTCCACTATTAATCTATTTTGTCATAATGTTTGTCATTGGTTTTTTTGTTACCAAAGCGGCAGGTGCTTCTTACGATAAGAATGCCGCGGTGGCATTTACCGCAACCGGGAATAATTTTGAATTAGCCATTGCTGTGGCAATAGCAGTCTTCGGACTTAATTCAGGACAGGCCTTTGCAGGAGTAATAGGTCCACTGGTGGAGGTCCCAGCTCTTATCCTTTTAGTGAAAGTATCTTTTTGGTTGAAGAAAAAGTATTACACAGGAACTATTAAAGCCTGAATTAATACATGAATGACACTATGTTAAGGTAATAAAAAGATTTCTTAATTTTTTTGTGTAATATGTAAATAAAAGAATGATAGGTTTGTCCTATTTTATAAAAGTTAATCGTCATGAAGATGTAAAATAAAATTTTAGAAATTATGAAAGAATTTATGATGATCTTCAGAAATGAAAAGAATGACCAACCAGAACCAACGCCAGAACAGATGCAGCCAATTATTAAACAGTGGCAAGATTGGATTGGCGGAATTGCTGCCCAAGGAAAATTTGTTAGCACTAATGCTTTAGGCTACGAAGGACGAACAGTAAACTCAAACGGAATAGTGAGTGATGGACCATATGCAGAGGTAAAAGAAATCATTGGAGGATATGTAATTGTAAAAGCCGACAATCTTATAGAGGCTGTTAAGTTATCGGAAGGGTGTCCCACACTTTTTATGGGTGGAAAAGTTGAAGTTAGAGATGTGATGAAAATAAGTGAGTAACACTATGGCACTACCAGATATTTTCACCAAGGACATTTCAGAAAATGTTATCCGGCGTATCGGCAAACTGAAGAGTAACACCCAACCAAATTGGGGAAAAATGAACGTTTCGCAGATGTTGGCACATTGTAATGTCACTTATGAAATGATATACGAGGACAAACACCCTAAACCGAATTTTTTTATGAAGGCAATGATGAAATCTTTCGTAAAAAAAATCGTGACAAGCGAGGAACCTTATAAACATAATTCTCAA
Organism: uncultured Cytophagales bacterium; assembly: GCA_963803685.1. Lineage (GTDB taxonomy): Bacteria > Bacteroidota > Bacteroidia > Cytophagales > Cyclobacteriaceae > Marivirga. The sequence continues at coordinate 1,035,063 of CAWDNW010000001.1, read as the reverse complement.
ACTGCACCTGCATTCAAAATAAAAGATCTAAGAAATTTTGAAACAGAGAGAATTCGGTTGGTTGAATTCATTAATAAGACGCAACGGTTGGGTGCAAATAGTTTTGATAAAAAAGAATCTCACTCTTTTGGGAAATTAAGTGTAATGGAATGGAATAATATGTTTTACAAACATTTAGATCATCACTTAAATCAATTTGGAGTATAACCGGCAATGCAGGAAAAAGAGCTTATTCCACAACTATTTAAAGCAGAGTATAGGAAAATTATTTCTGTGCTCTGCAAGTTGTTTGGAATAAAGCATATAGAAACTGCTGAGGACATTGTAAACGATACTTTTCTGTTGGCTGCCGAAACTTGGGACAGTAAGGGAATTCCTGATAATCCCACTGCTTGGCTTTATACTGTAGCTAAAAACAAAACAAAGGACTACCTCAAAAGGGCGAAAGTCTTTTCAGAAAAGGTGTCAGTAGAACTTAAATATTCACAATCCTATACTCATGAATTGGAACTTGACCTTTCTGAGGAAAATATCAAAGATAGCCAGTTAAGAATGATGTTTGCCATTTGCAATCCAATCAACAGCAAGGAGTCTCAAATTGCACTTGCTTTACGTATACTTTGTGGTATTGGAGTTGAAGAAATTGCTAATGCTCTTCTAACCACTAAAGAGACAATTAACAAAAGACTTTATCGAGCAAAATCCGTATTGCGAAAGAATAATGCTGATTTGTCCTTTCCGGCAAATCTGGAATTAGAAAATCGTTTAGATAATGTGCTGTTAATTTTGTATTTATTATTTAACGAGGGATATTATTCTTCAACTTCCTCAAACACAATTAGTAAGGAGCTATGTCTTGAGGCAATGCGATTACTCTATATTCTTACCGAAAACGACAAAACCTGTCTTCCAAAAACAAACGCATTAATGGCTTTGTTCTGTTTTCACTCGTCAAGATTTGAAGCACGAACGGATCAACTTGGTAGACAAGTATTATACCACAATCAAGATCAAACCAAATGGAATTTTGAGCTTATTGAAAAGGGGGAATATTATTTTAAAAAGTCTGCAAGGGGAAACCAAGTGACGAAATACCATTTGGAAACAATGATAGCTTTTTGGCATACGCGAACGGAATTTGATGAAAAAGAGAAATGGGAGAATATCCTGCAATCTTATAACAGACTTTTACAAATAGAGTATTCGCCGATTACCGCCTTAAACCGAACTTATGCTTTGGCTATGGTGCAAGGTAAAGAAATGGCGCTAAAAGAGGCTCTAAAGATCAACTTAAAAAATAATTACCTTTATCATTCACTTCTGGCCGATCTATACAATGAGATAGATCAAACGAAACAACTTGAACATTTCAAGTTAGCAATCAAGCTGACAAAAAAAGACACAGATAAAGAAATTCTTAAAAATAAACAAGAAAGAGCCTATGTCTAATACTTGTATGCATTCAAAATTTCTTATATGCCAGCCAATTTGAAATGGCTATAATTAATGTGCTTAGTGACTGCCCTTTACGTAATAGTGCTCTATCTTAAAGCTGTTACTCAATTGGTAATTTTTATGATTCTATAAAAAGTAATTTGTAAGTGGCCTTCAATATGATTTACAGCAATTTACCTATATTTGACATAAAACATAGATCAAGAAAATGGAGAGATCAAATTAGGGCATTTCAGATCTTGGTATTGCTATTTTTTGTCGTTTTTGAACGCTAAATAAAGGTAAGGATTTAATTAAATTCACTTTTACCTTCAGTAGATTGGATATTTCTAAAGTACTTCTATACAACTTGATTATGAAGCATGAAATAAATAAGTATATTTCTAAATATGTTGAAATAACATCTGAACTAGAACAAGCTCTAGCAGAAAGCACCTTTGCCAGACATTTTCCTAAAGGAACCATTCTATTGAAGGAGGGAGACGTTTCCAATGAGTGCTTCTTTATTTTTAAAGGTTGTATTAGAAGCTTTTATGTTGATGATGCGGAGGAAATTACTACAGGGTTGTATACGGAAGAGCAAGCAGTAACACCTGCTTGTTACGGTAAAAATATTCCCTCAAAAGTATATTATGAATGTATTGAAAATACAGTTGTAACAGTGGGTAGCCCTACATTAGAAACAGAAATGTACGCTAAATATCCGCAATTAGAATCCTTATCCCGAGTGATGAACGATGTTTTAATGGCTAATTATAAAGAAGAGTTTATAGAGTTCAAGCACACGAATGCGGAACAAAGGTATTTAAATTTGCAAAACAATAGACCCGATTTGTTTCAGAGAGTACCTCTTCACCAAATTGCAAGTTATTTAGGAATGAAACCTGAATCATTAAGTAGAATTCGTAAACGATTAAGCACCCGATATAAATAAATAACCTTTTGCATTACTTCTTAACTTTAGTCAAGGGTTTTATTCCTTAAAGACACATTTCTTTGTACTCAATTATAATTGATATAAAGAATAGGTTATGAATTTGAAAATAAAAATTTGCATTATTACACTGTTGTTTGTTGCTACCAATGCCTATAGTCAAAATGTGGGGCGCGTCAACAATAAAAAATCCTCAAATAAATTTAAGATTAGTACACCTTTAATAATCTTATCTAACATAGGTAGTTGGCAGAGTGAAACAAGCACTCAGCACATTGAATTTCATTTTAAATATAATTTAAATTCCAAAAACGTAATTGGTGTGAAGTTTGCTAGTTGGCGTTTGTTTCAGCCTATGGGCATTCAATGGTGGGATGGGCTACTAGAAAAAATAGATTCTCAAAGTGAATTTTATCCAGGCTTTTTATACGAGACTGGTATAGGTATTTCTTATCAGCATATAATATGGAAAGGACTATTTGCCACCATTGAAGTCTTACCGCAGTTAAAATCCTATATAAATGAAAACAATTATAAAGTAGGAACTGGTTTTAAATTATACACTTCTTACCATATCGGCTATCATATACCGCTCACTAAGAACAAAAGGATATTTATAGAGCCTCAAATTCATTGCCAAAATTGGGTAATTGATACTGGTACTCCCTCTGAATTTAAAAAATTAGACAATAAATGGAGGAGTTATTTTCTCTTAGAACCCAACATCTACCTTGGACTAAATTTTTGAGTAATAGATACTATCATAAAACTTAGATTTCTGTCTTCCATTTGGGTTCTTTTGGCATTTTCGGAACGCTTGCATATAAAATGAAGGATGGTAGTTATACTTTGTCGTGCAATAAATTTGTGGAAGTACTACCTTCTAAAAAACATTCTGAATACCTCGATTTTGAATCGAATGGAATTGAACCTGAGATTACACTTCATTCAGATAGAGATTGGATCAAGCAGCTGAATGATTATCTTATACAGGATAATTAGCAATAAGTGTTATGCTTTAAAAGCAAAATTATTAAAAGAACTTAATGAGAAAAATTGCGCTTAAGGCTGTTTCTATGTTAAGTAATACACTTACAAAAATTGAAGAAAACCCTACTTTTCAAATGGTGTCTTTTGAAAATGTTTAGCTGAAAATAAAACATTCCTCAATCCCCAAACACAGTAATTCGCAAAATCAAAGAATTTTATTCTTGAAAATTTAAGAATATATCTATTGAAAAATGAAAACTACAGTGTTTAGTTTTAGTCTATAACTCCATTAGATCGCGCTCAACCATAAGAGCCTTCAAGTCCTCATGATCTTGCCAAAATTGATCCAAAATTTTCTTGACGGTGGGCTGATATTCAGGATGATTTTTCATTTTAGATAGAATCGGGTCTCTCTCCAGAAACAGCACAAACCAATATTGATAATTACGTTGTTTCGTAAATGCTTTCAAATGTTCCATCCCTTTTTCAATATCACCTTTTGCAGCATAGTAGGAAGCAAAAATCAAATCATTGTAAATAGATTGATCCTTATTGGCGAAGTCTAAATAGCTTTCATAAAATGCTTCTGCCTCCCTCTTACGACCTAATTGCTCTAACGTAAAAGCGATGTTGGCATCTTCATTATGGTAAAGATCTAATTGCAAAGCTGATCTCATTGCAATCAATTTCTCATAATACACCCAGGCCTGAGAATACTCTTTTAATGTATAGCATATTTTACCAATTTCCATGATTACATCTATCTTGGTGGTGTCTTCCTGATAAATTTCAATCATTGCAGCTTTTGTTTGCTTTAAGTCGCCATGCTTACTGAATTTAATATACTCATGCAGGTATTTGGCGTAATGGTTATAAGGATTATATGCTTTCGATTTTTTTACGTAGTTTTCAGCCTCTTCCATAAAGCCAGTTTGGGCCAAGGCATTGCTTAAATGCAAATATGTATAACTTGTAGCGACAGAATCTTTGTCGGAAACAGCTACCTGAATACCTTGCAAGGCGTGAACTAAGTATTTTTGAGTATTAGGCAACATGTAAGCATAAATATTTGATAGGAAATTGTGAATCCAGGCCTCGTGTGGATAATACTCCAGCACTTCTTCCAAAGCTTCTATTGCATTTGTGTAATCCTGAATTTGCATGAGATATAATGCCTTGGCTATTAAACTCTCTCCCAGGTCCGCATCTAAAAGGATGGCTTTGTCTGCGTAGTTTTTTACGTCTTCGGTATGCTGTTTTTCTTCCCTGAAAAGATCCAGGTAATAATACGATATAGCAACATAAGCATAAGCGTTGGCAAATTCGCTGTCTTCCTGAATGGCCTTTTTAAATTGATGAAGACCTTCTTGTAGACCATTGCCGGTTTCATCTTTTATTAAAGTCAAACCTTTGAGATAATAGTCGTAGGCAACCAGGTTATTGGTAGGGATCTTTTCAATCCGCTCCTGCTCAACAGGTGTAATAATAGCATTTACTTCAGCAGCTATGCTTTTTGCCACGTCCGCTTGTAAATCGAAAACATCTTTCAGCTTTCGCTTATACCTTTTCGACCATAGGTGCTTATCGGTGGGAGCTTCAATTAATTGAATAGTGAGAACAATTTCATCCCCAACTTTTTGTCCGCTGCCTTCCACAAAATAATTCACATTCAACTCTTCAGCTAACTCAGGAATAGATTTAGAATTGTTTCTGTATTTTTCTGAAGTGGTGCGACTTGTCACTTTCAAGTCTTCTATTTTCTGAAAGTTATCTAAGATGGCTTCCATCAATCCATTCATAAAGTAGACATTGGTACTATCGGCACTATCATTTTTAAAGGGCAAAACTGCGATGGTTTTACTGAGTTGTTGGCCTGCTTTTTCATCTATTGGTAACAAAACAAATAAGGAAGCAACTATTGCGACCAGAAAAGCGACTACAGCAATAATCCAATACTTTTTAGAATGGGTTGTTTTAGGGTTTCTCTCCAATGTTGGAGCTGTAATTTCTTCCTGCAGATTGGATTTAGTAAAGTCGCCTGGCGTTTTACCATACAATTCGCGGAAACATTTTGTAAAGTAGGAGGTACTGCTGAAACCTACCCGGTAAGAAATTTCAGATACTGTAAGCTCCTCTTGCTGTAATAAAAGCATTGCATTCTGCAAACGAACATTCCTGATAAAAACGCTTACGGACTCTCCGGTTTCCTGCTTTATTTTCCGAAGAAGGTTTGAGCGGCTCATGTTCAAAGCCTCCGACAACTCCGTTACACCAAAATTTTCATCATCCAAATTAGCTTGAATTGCCGACACAACTTTTTGTAAAAATGGATTTTTATGGCTCAGGTAGTCTTGCATTTTATCAAATGAGTAAATACAATAATCGGAAATTAAAATCCTATTTACAAAGCTTATTTTGAAGCCTTTGCATCATAATTTATAGTACATAGCCATAGTTGCTATACAAAAAGCATGGCTTATATTCAATTCAGCATGCTTGTTAAGAGCCTTCCTGAATTCGTGCAGACCTTTGTAGAAATCACAAAACATTTAAAGATAAAATAGAAAATCATGAAAACAATTTATTTAAAATCAGCAAAATTTATAAGCGCTTTAGTTATAATGCTGGCGCTAGGTTCAACAGTAGCTTGTCAGCAAGCAAAGGAAAAGGACTCGGAATCCAGTAAAGTAGAAAAGCCCCAAACCCCTATTCAGGAAGCGGCCTTTTTCGGGAATACCAAAGTGATAAAACAACACGTAGCAGCAAAATCGGACCTTAATGAGAAAGACGATTATGGCTCAACTCCTTTACATATTGCGGCAACTTTTGGAAAAACAGAAGCAGCCAAATTATTGATTGAAAGTGGAGCCGACCTCAATGCTACAAGTGCCGATGGCTCCACCCCTTTACATACAGCAGCGTTCTTTGGCAGAGTGGACATTGTAAAGGCTTTATTGACGAAAAACTCGACTGTCTCAGTAAAGAACTCTTACGATGCCACTGCTCTTGAATCCGTATCAGCTCCTTTTGAAGCTTTGAAGCCTATGTATGATCAGATTATCAAAAGTTTGGGTCCATTAGGCTTAAAACTGGACTATGATCAATTGCAGGAGGATAGAAAGGTGATAGCGGAATTAATTAGAAATCATCAGTAATTACTGCCTCATGCAAGTAGAAAGAAGATATGATATTGATTGGTTGAGAGTCATTGCTATTGGTTTATTGTTAATATACCATATAGCAATAGGCTTTCAGCCATGGGGGGTGTTTATTGGTTTTATCCAAAATAGCGAGTCGCTGGAAGGGATCTGGACACCTATGTCCATGCTAAATGTGTGGAGAATTCCCCTTTTGTTCTTCGTTTCTGGAATGGGAGTTTATTTTGCCCTTCAGAGGCGTCATTGGAAAGCTTTCTTAATGGAGAGAACAAAACGAATTCTTATTCCATTTATATTTGGAATGTTGTTAATAGTACCTTTGCACGTATGGTTATGGCAGTCATATTACAGTCAGGATTTATCGTACATGGTAAATCCAGCACACCTGTGGTTTTTGGCTAATATATTCATTTATGTGCTAATTTTTGTTCCATTATTTGTTTTCATTAAGAACAAGCAGCAAGGTAAACTATATTCAGCAATAAGCAAATTGATGGCGAGTCCACTAGCCTTGCTACTATTGATGATTCCATTTATAGCAGAAGCAAAAATTGTACAACCTGAAAATTTTGAGCTTTATGCAATGACAGGCCATGGATTTTGGATCGGGATGATTGCCTTTCTCACTGGCTTTTTCTGTGTTTACTTTGGTACTTCTTTTTGGCAAAATGTTACTCGATGGAGATGGTTGTCGCTGATAATCGCTTTTACCTTATATGTGTTACGGATTGAGCAGATGACGATCGATTTGGCAGGATACTTAATCCCTGTTGAATCAAACTTATGGATCTATTCTGTATTTGGTTTTGGGTTCAAATATCTGAACCGCCCGAGCGACACGCTTAGATACTTGAGCAATGCCGCCTATCCAATTTACATCATTCATATGTTTTTTCTGTACCTGTCCTCCTGGCTCATTTTCCCATTAGATTTTCATCCGATGACGAAATTTATAGCAGTTAATCTTGGCACATTTGCAGGATGCTTTATTACTTATGAGTTCCTGATCAGGAGAATCCGGTGGATAAGACCTCTTTTTGGAGTGAAGCCTGCAGCTTTGGAAAGAGTAGATCAGAATACCATAACAGCTACCAATATAATAGCAAACTGAATAATTAATTGGTTCAATGTATCTTCGTTTAAATTTGTATAAATTGAGAGTTAGTAATAAGTGAATTTCAGAGAAGTTTGAAGCTTATAATTTCAGATGAAAAGAGCATTATAAAATATTCTAGCGAATGATTCTAACTGTTGACATACTATTGTCATGGGATAGGTGCTTATTTGTAATAAATTAAATCTGAAAGTCCCAGGTGTAAATTTCGCATGATTATTTGAATGACTAAAAAAGAAATAGAAAAATATTGTCCCAAAAGCCGAGCAGATTGGCGGCAATGGTTAGAGAGCAATCATCAGTCAGCACAAGCTGTTTGGCTTGTTTATTTTAAAGCTTCGACAAAGCTACCATCTGTAAGCTGGAGTGAAGCAGTGGATGAAGCCCTCTGTTTTGGGTGGATAGACAGTACAAAAATGACTATTGACAAGAAAAGCTATATGCAGTATTTCAGTAGAAGAAAATCGAATAGCGCTTGGTCAAAAATAAATAAAGAAAAAGTATCTACACTAATCCAAAACAAACTGATGACAAAAGTAGGATATGAGAGCATTGATATTGCTAAGCAGAACGGTTCATGGTTTATCTTAGATGATGTGGAAGCCCTGGTAGTTCCTGAAGATTTAAAAAGTGCATTTGTAAATTACGAAGGCTCAATGGAATTCTTTGATAAGCTGAGCAATTCAGATAAGAAGATTTTATTGTATTGGATCATTTCTGCAAAAAGAAAAGAGACCAGGCTCAAGAGAGTTTTGGAAATTGCAGAAAATGCCAGCAAGCATTTGAAACCGGCTCCATTAAGGTGAGAAAAAGTACTTTTAGTACCTACCACTAAAGCACTGAACACGGAGTTTAATTGATAGGAAGCAACTGATGTTTAATAACCAAAAAGAGCCATCAGAGTTAAAAGGGAAAAGAGGTTTGAGCACTAAAAAGTAAGGCTTGCTTATCATCTCTTAAATAATGGAAAAAAATACTGCTGTGGAAAATAAAAATAATTGGCCGAAACTAAATTTTACTGAGATTCAGGGTACGCTGGAGACCGTCCATCAATGGATTCAAATAGTGGGTAAAATCAGGCTAAAAACCATGCCCTGGCAAAATCACTCCTGGCACACTTCACTTTATGTGACCGCCAGAGGATATTCTACTCAAGCAATCCCTTATGATGGTCATATTTTTCAAATTGATTTCGATTTTAAGCAGCATAAGCTATTTATTTATTGCTCAGAAGCGGAAACTGTAAGTATGAATTTACAATCCGGGACAGTGGCGGATTTCTATCATGAGTTATTCGAAAAATTGGAAGGTATGGATATTCATGTGCAAATTCACCCTGCGCCCAATGAATTAGCCGATGCCATCCCCTTTGCTGAGAATAATGAGCAGTATCTATATGATCCTGCTGCTGCGAATACTATCTGGCGGGCCATGCTAAAAACAAATGAAGTATTTAATAAATTCAGGAGTGAATTTATTGGAAAGTGCAGTCCCGTCCATCTCTTTTGGGGCGCATTTGATCTGGCGGTTACAAGGTTTTCAGGAAACACAGCTCCACCCCATCAGGGTGGCGTACCAAATATGCCACTGGATGTAATGCAAGAAGCCTATTCTCAGGAAGTAAGCAGTGCAGGTTTTTGGCCAGGCTCTAAAGATTCACCAGTTCCGGTATTTTATTCCTATGCCTATCCGAGTGATCCCAATTTTGGAAAGGAGAATGTACTGCCAGCGGAAGCTTTTTATAGCGAAGAGATGGGAGAGTTCTTTTTAAAGTATGAAGATGTACAGCAGTCAAGTGATCCTGAAAAAATACTTATGGAATTCCTGCAAACTACGTACAAAGCAGCAGTAAATACCTCCGACTGGAACAGCGAAAAACTTGAAAAATCTTGATAGTGGATATTAGCAGCAGATAACTTTGTAATGTATTGTGCTATATAGAACACTATGCATTTTTTCCTTAAAACCATGTGGCAATACCTTTAAATAAAGTACCAGGTAGAAGCAGGTGCTTTTTAATTTTGAAAATGTATAAATGATCTTTTTCATAAATGGTATTGTCATCTTTTTTCGAAAAGTAGATAGGAATTCATACATCGATAAGGTATATTAACTCTCTGAAATAAGTTGTAGGATAAAAAGCGTGTGGAGATTTTTTTTGAACGTGTAGAAAAAATATAATAAGTATATCAACACCTAAGTGTTGATATTTGCGTGTTAGAGGCAATTTAAAAGCACGATAGGTAAAAAGGACAAGTCTGAAATTATTTTTGATGTTGTCAATTAGCCAAAAGAAATAATTACAAACTAAAATCTTACCAAACAAATGAGAAAGTCTAAAATTGTAATAACCATAATTACCTTGTTCCTATGTTTCAAAGGAATAGCACAATTTAATCAAAATAGCGAAAAGCAATTAGTTGTTGGGAAAGTTGATAGTTTATATTCCAAAATACTAAAAGAACAAAGAGAAATTTGGATACATATACCTGAGGACTTTAATAGCACTAAAAAATATCCAGTTATTTATGTATTGGACGCATCTCAACAATTTTATGTTATTACAGGAATGCAAAAGCAACTAACGCCTTTTAAAATTCCTCAATCTATAATAGTTGGTATTACCAATACAGATAGAACAAGAGATTTTACGCATACTAATGTTCCTTTTCAACGCGGACAAGAATCGGAAACTTCTGGAGGTGCCAGTATTTTTTTAAAATTCATAAATCAAGAATTAAAACCGTATATCAACAATAAATACCCAACCGAAAACAACAATACTATTATTGGTCATTCTACAGGAGGTCTTTTTGTACTTTATTCATACTTACATCACGAAAATTCTTTTGATAATTATTTAGCAATTGACCCAAGCCTTTGGTGGGACAAAGAAAATTTGGTTAAAGAAACTCAAGAACTACTAAATAAAGGAAATCGAAAAGAAAAGTCATTATATATAGCTGTGGCTAATAATATTGGCAAAGCAATGGACACGGTTAAAGTTAGAAAAGACAAAACAGTTCCTACTGAACAGATTAGGGCCAATTTAAATTTTCACGACCTATTAGTGAAAAATAATAAAGAGATTAATTTTAAATGGGAATACTTTGAGAATGAAGACCACGGAAGCATTGTTGTTCCGGCCCAGTATAATGGATTACGGTCTATTTTTTCTTGGTTTCCATTTCCAGAAATGTGGCGTTTTAACACACCAAAAGAATATACCGCCAAAGAATTAACAGAACCATTTAAAACCCACTATAAAAAATTGAGCATTCGAATGAAACGTGAAGTAAAACCTGATTGGGAATTACTAAATCAAGTTGGGTTCTTTATGTTGGTTGAACATAATCTTCCTAAAAAAGCCTTGGCATATCTAGAACTGAATGTTGATTTCTATCCTAATGAATCAAAAAGTTTTGTTGCTTTGGGAAATTACTTTTTATCTCAAAAAAACAAATCAGAAGCCATATTAAACTATAAAAAAGCTGTAGGAATAGATTCAAATCAAGAAGCTCAAGCTAAACTAAAGGAATTAGGACAGTAATAAAAACTGCCTCTAACACCATATATAAAAAATAGGCGAAATATCAGTTAAATCAAGGCTTTTGGCTCGTATCAAACTTTGTGCTCAACCGAAAATTTCGTACTTCAAAATCGCCTACTTTTGATATACTAATCGTTAAGTGCAAGATATGTATATAGTTCAACTAATAATTTCTTTCTTCTTTCTAGGCCAGGACACGGAAAATCCTGGACATAACGAACTTGTAAGAAATGAGAATCATGTTATTACTTACGAATGCTTAGAGGATAGAATAGAATTTGTAATTGATGTTATCGGAGATAGAACGAATAATACTAGCGGTAAGTGGCCAAACCTTGATTATTTCTACTTGTGGGTTGATTTCAATAATAATGGCAAATTAGACTCGCTTATTGACAGAAACTTCGGACCTAAGTTTTACAAAAACAAGCTCCAAGTATGTAAATCTTTATTGTACAGTAAAAGCAGACAGACCACCTGTTTTTTCAATTCAAATTCAACTTGTCAAAGAGAATTCAAAAAAACAGAAAATTTAGAAATTGATCATGTGGTTTTTGAAATGTCAATACCTAAAAAGGAACTTTCTGAGTCCAATTCTTACAATGTTTACTTCATGATCGCAGATAAATATTCCAAAACTTACTATCCATCCAATAATATAAAATTTGAGACGACATTTAAAATTGAATGCAATAAAATAAGCACTTAACAAATGCTAAAATGAATATGCAAACTGAGCATTCTGAAAGACATCTGCAAAAATTAAACTTAATCAAGTCTAGCAAATGGGGCGCATACCTATTTTAGCTGTGCGTTGGCACTCATAGTAAATCGAATCAATCAATGAAGAAAATAGTATTCGTAGTTATCTCTGTTCTTTTAATTTTGTCATTAATTTTCAATTTTGGCTTATTTTATATTCTGCGTTTTAATTGGGATTGGGACAAGGAAAGAGTTCAGGAGAAAACAAAAATTTTATACAATTTAACTAATGATGAGTTATTTACTCTTTTAAACGACAAACAACTCGATAAGGTAACCAAATCAAAACCGCTTCTGAATAAAATCGATAGTTTAAAAACATCAACAAATGACGTTCTTAAAGAGATCCAAGATGAACTTATTACATTCTGCGGAGGACTCAATTACGATGGAAACTACGCAAACCCTAAAGCAAAGACTTATGTTGACAAGTACTTTTTTCAAGAAAACAGTTACAGGTCTAATGCATATAAAGATATAGATAGCCTACTTACCACTTATACATTAACTTATAAAAAACTGACAGGTTTAGAATCGAGATTAACTGCCATTCCAAATATTCTCGAATTCTATGAGAGAGATCGGATATCTGCTATTTTCTACGATATGACGCTAAGTGAAGCAGAAATTGCACTGTCTTTAATTAAAGGAAAGATTGAAATGGATTTTAATGAGTTTCTGCACAAATAAAATACGAGTGCCAACATTCTGTCATAAATCATGGCTGTTAGTAGGTTAAAGATACTTCAGCTCTTTGTAGATGGCCCGGCAATCCGCAGGATTGCCTTATTGGTAAAAGTTAATTTAATAAGCCAATCCTGCGGATTGCCTCGGTAGTTAACTGAAATTTTTATACTTTTAATCAGCCACGAATTTATACAGTGGCGTTACCCCTGACGAAGAAGGAAACGAAATATAAAACCTGTGGGTAACATCCTGTCATAAATCATGGCTGGCAGTAGATTCTTGTTCCTTCAGCTCTTTGTAGATAGCCCGGCAATCCGCAGCATTGACTTATTGGTAAAAATTAATTTAATAAGCCAATCATGCGAATTGCCTCGGTAATTAACGCAAATCTTTATACTTTTAATCAGCTGTGAATTTGTACATTGGCGTCAGCAGCAATCGAGCATCAAGCAGAATAGTTATGAAATCACTAAAAAGAGCAATCAGAAATTTAATTGTAATCACAGTCTTATTGTCTAACATTGGATGTGACCAAATTTCAAAAAATGTTGCGAGGGAGAATATTGATTATGGGGAGAGAATAGCCGTAATCTCAAACTATCTAACTCTGACAAAAGTTGAAAACTCAGGTGCCTTCTTGAGTTTAGGAAACAACTTACCGAACATCCTCAAAATTTCTTTGCTAACAATTATTCCAACTATCATATTGTTGGGAATGATAGTCTTTGTACTCAGAAACAGAAAAATAGACCTAAACTTTGCACTACCGATTGCATTCATCGTTGGTGGAGGGATTGGAAATTTGTATGACAGAATTCTCTATGGTTCAGTAACTGATTTTTTACATATGAACTTCCAAATATTCCAAACCGGAATTTTTAACATGGCTGATGTATCGATTATGGTGGGAACAATTTGGATTCTTTTGACCCAAATTAACAGCAAGAGGAATAAGCAAATTGAAAGTTTCTAATATGCAGTTTGATGAAGGGCCTTAGGTATCTTATAGCCTCTACTTCAGGAACCTCACCACTAAACCTCTCTGAGAAAGGCTTAAATTTTTTGCTTTTGATGCAGACAATATCCTTCATCTTCTGGCTTCAGTAGGATCTGCCCCTTGCTTTTCATTCGGATTTAAGCTAGTTTAATTTTTTAAAGCATAGGTGAGGCCACCCCAAAAATATCTGTGAGTCGAGAAGCATTAACGGGAGGCAAGTAAACCTATCTGAAAAAAAATAGAACAACACTCCTAACTCACTAGCATTAGTCGATCGAAGACACCGCCAATGAAATCAAGAAAGTTTAAAGTATAATTAAGGAAATGTTTGTTGATTAAGATCTAAGCCTAAAATTCTTTTTTAAATCAGCTCTGACAATAGGTGATTTTTCTTATAGCTCTTCGTAGAAAGTCCGTTCATCCACAGAATTGACTTATTGTTCTCAATAAATTAATAAGCCAGTCTGACGGATTGCATAGCTAGTTCACAGAAATTTTTATACTTTTAATCCGCCACGAATTTATACAGTGGCATTATTCAGAATTTGAAATATGGATAAAAATCAATCAGAATTAATAAATTTCATTAAACAGATCATTCCAATAGATGAAATAGATGCCACAAAAATCGCTAATCAATTTCACTTCACAAAAATTGAAAAGGAGGCGCTTTTTTTAAAAGAGAATCAAGTTAGTGACGACTATTTTTTTCTTCAAAAAGGATTAATGAGAGTTTTTCTCTACGACTTAGAAGGAAATGAAATCACTACAGATATTTTCACAGAAAATAACATAGTTTTTGAATTCACCTCATTTTTCAATAGAGTTAAATCTGAAACCAATATTCAGGCTATAACTGATTGTAAAGGCTTTCGCATTTCTTACGAAGAATTAAACAAGCTGTTTCATCATAAACCGGCATTTAGAGATTTTGGAAGAGCTATTTTAGTGAAAGAATTCATCGCTTCCAAAAAGAGAAACTATGCAATGATTAATCAAACTGCCGAACAACGCTACCACCACTTGCTGACTACAAGTCCTGAAATATTAAAACATGTACCTTTAAAATATATAGCTTCTTATATAGGGATTACGGATAGTACGCTAAGTAGAATTCGAAAGAAAAAATAGCCATTACTTTTTCTTGCCTTTTGTCAAGTGGAGTGCATTTTTGACTGCCTAATTTTGAATTTCATAAATTAAGAATATCAAATGGCAGAAATTTCAATCTTTACATCTCTTGGGCTCATCCTAACAACACTGTCTCTCTCTGGTTATTTTTTAAAGCTTCTAATAATAAAAAAATTCTTTACGGCACTATCATATGGATGCTTATTACTGAATTATTAGGTGCAACTGGATTTTATCAAAAATTGGGAACATTTCCACCAAGGTTTATTTTATTACTTGCTCCAACTATTTTATTTGTGTTGATACTTTTCATTAAAAAAAAGAGTAGAAAATTTATAGATAGCCTTAGTATACAATATTTAACTATAGTGCATATTGTCCGTATTCCTGTGGAAATAGCACTGTATTTTGCTTTCTTAAGCGGGTTAATTCCCGATTTAATGACCTTTGAGGGCTATAATTATGACGTTTTATCAGGAATTACAGCTCCAATTATATATTATTTAGTATTTGTAAGAAAAACAATAGGACCGAAAGGCCTTCTAATATGGAATATCGCATGCTTAGCACTGTTGATTAATATACTGGTGATAGCCGCATTAAGTGCACAAACCCCCTTTCAACAATTGGCTTATGATCAACCCAATATTGGAGTAACTTACTTTCCTTTTGTATGGATACCGGCAGTCATAGTTCCAATAGTTTTGTTTTCACACTTGGCAAGCATTAGACAATTGACATTGAGAAAAAAAACAGTTAACATTTAAAAAAATAAGAGGTGATACAGTAAACTATAAAGAGGTAATCCGCTTTTGCGTTCTTGTATTTTCTAAGGAATGAAACTCACAATCCGACCCCATAAAATATGTCAGAATTGATAAATATTTCAATGAAATTATTAATTATGTCTCCTCAGATTGCCATATTTGGTTCTCTATTACATATTAAATGAGAGAAAGACTACTTCATCAATATTTATGACAATAGATTCGTTCTTACTTTAGCTATTTAATATATTAACGTGACATTACCAATATATTTTTTCGAGAATGGATTAGATGATAAAATGTAGATAATGACTTATTTTAGTTATCTTGGAACTGTTGCGACTATTTTTTGCTAGTGGTTTTATAATGCTGAAAAGAAAATTAGCCAAGTAAATTGTCTTCCATCTGATCATTGTACAAAAGCTTTAATGCTCATGTTTTAGACAATTGCTTCTTGCATTATTTTGTAGCACAGTGTAGCAGCCGGGTTTTATGCACGCGATAGGAAATTTTATGGAGCCAATGAAAAAAACATTTCAAATAATCGTTTTAATCCTTTTATATACAAATACTGTATATTCTCAGGAGTATGAAAGATATAAAAAACTTGCAGATACCACAATTACTTCAAGGCATCTAGGGTATGATAAAAATATAACTATCACAGTTCCTTTTGAATGGCAAGCAGACCTGGATAGAGATTTCCCTTTGATTGTTGTATTTGATAGACAAAATGGAAGAAGTCATAACTATATTTTAAATACTATCGACTACTTGACTAGTAATGAACAAATGCCTTCAGCAATTATCATTAGTGTTGGATCAGATGAAAATCGTTTTATAGAAACTTGGCATAAAGCATCAGGCGAAAAAGGTCTTGCCTTTGAAAATGAACAGTTTATTTTTAATGAATTAATTCCCCTAGCAGAAAGCAAATATAATGCTTCGTCATTTAGATTATTTGTCGGCCATTCTCGGTATGGGTATTTTACAACTTCATTATTTCATGCCAGAATTAATGATGTGGATGCAGTTGTTTCTCTAAGTCCTTTTTATGAGCAAGATAATGTTGATCTGACTGATTCAATAGCCACATTAGCTAATCAATCCTTTAATTCAAAAAAGTATTACCGCTACGGAATTGGAAATGACTATCCAGATGATTTCCACAAAATGGATTCTACCTTCAAGCAACTTAACAATAGAAATATTGATAGCAAAGGGGATCTATTTGAGGCAGCAGCACATAATGTAACACCAGGACTAACAATAAGCAAGGCCCTATATGAGATATTTGAAGATTGGTCGCAAATTCAGTCAAGATATTTTAGTAATGAGCAACTGGATTTAAAAATAATAACGACTTTAGAAAAAGAAATTAAGACAAATTATGGGAGTGGCTTAGTACTTTCTATCGGCGTGCTGAACGGAAAGGGATGGTTTTTTTACAATGATAAAAAGTATGATAAAGCAATTGAAGCTTGGGAGATTTTAATTAAATCATACCCTAATTTCTCGGATGCTTATTTGTATATTATTGATGCTCAACTCAAACTTGGCCAGGATATATCTATAACTAGTGAGCTTTTTGCCAGCTCACTTTCAAAATCCCAAATCTATTCTGAAGATCAAAAGAAAAAACTGCTATTAGAATTGCAAAATATAAAGAAATGAACGTTTATAAAGATTAAATATGGCGTAAAGCAGTGGTTTACTAAAAGAAAATGAAGAGTTTTTAAGTTAACGCAGTGCGATCCGGCAGGAGGTAACTTCAAAAACTGCCACCAAGCCATATTTTTAACGCTAAGGATAAAACTACTAAGGATATGGTCAAATATTTGTTTACCCTGATTTGTGTGCTGTTTTTTCTCAAAAGTTCCGCACAGGAAATTTATAAAACGGTGGACCAGTTTAAAGTGGGTAAAAATAAAGTAGAAGTTGTTTTCTATGATCCTTTCAATAATATATTAAATGATGATCCAGAATTTGATGAGAAGTCAGATGCAGAAAAATCTAAGATTCTAGATAATTATTTGCATAGCTCCGTACTTTATGAATTTATGCTTTCTGTTAGGAAGTCAGAACAAAAAATCAAATATCAAATTATTGGTAATCCGGAGAAAACAAGCTCGAAAATGTTTTATCAAGTTAAAATATTTGAGGATCAGGAGTATGTAGCAACAGTAGAGACTATAAACTGTGGCGGAACACTATTTGAGCACATGTTCTTGTTCGATGAGCCATCAATGAAGAAGCACGTGGGTAATGGAATTCAACTATTTGGCTTTTTCAGGAGAGTTCAACCCTACAACGAAATAAAGAGCTCCATGGCAAAGATAATTGAAGGTCATTTAAAAGAGTAAAATGCCCAACCGATGTGCTCCACCTTAGTCCTGGCAACTAATTTCCTTATTTATCCAACACCAAAGTAGTCACACTCCTCCCCAACACACTAATCATTACCTGGCTATCATTGATTTCTAAGCTCCTGAAGGATCTGTCAAGCAGTACAGTAGTATTATAAGAACCAGCAGAAGTAATGTTTATACCCTCAAAGGAAAAGGCTACATCTGCTATAGGACTATCGGTTGAGTTTATAATCACCACTACAATTTGATCTTCGCCTTCATAAGCGGTAATATCTAATCCGCTTTCTTTGTCCGCACTGGCCTCAATTCTCACAAAACCAGGGCGGATGAATCTGGAAAAATGAGAAAAAGCCACTCCTCTTTTCAAAATTTCTCCTTCAGTGGTGCCTTGAGTGCCATCTCCCAAAAAAGAATAATACCGCTTGGTATACCACCAGATATAAGCATTCCAGTTGAAACTCATGGCTTCATGAACAGTATTCAACATATCCATGGTTTCATCCCAAATTTGCTCATCAGAATAAGTGGTCCATGCTGCAGCTCCAGCATTTCCTGTTCCCAGGTTCATCAGGTACTCCGTCATCCAAATTTCTTTTCCGGCTTGCTCATCTAAAGGTAATTGGGCTAAGCCACTGCCATAAATATGACCCGCAATAATATCGGTATTGGCTGCAGCCTCTGCATCGTTCAGCAGCACATCTGAATACGATTGGTTGAAATTGAATGATTCAGGTGCCATAATTCGAGTGCTCTGAATTAAGTCTCCATAATTCTTCACAAAGTCACGAATATCAGCAGCTGTCCAGTCGCAGGATTCATAAGAAACCTGGATGTCGGGCTCATTTTGAATGGAAACACCATAAATCTCCACGTCATTTTCTGCCATAAAAGCTACGTAGTCGTTTAGGTGATTGGCATATGCCTCGTAATTTTCTTTCAGTAAAAAGCCACCAATAGCATTGTTATTACTTTTTAAGGCAGGTGGTGGCGACCAGGGTGAAGCGATCACTTTAGCACCATAACTAAGTGCTGCCTGCGCCTGGGGTACCAAAGCCTGCCAGTCAGCGGAGTTGTAAGGCAGCTTAATTCTGTAGATGCTAAAGCCAAGTCCGTCATCTTCGGTGCTAAATACTTTCCGTTCTTGCTCGTTATTAAGATTTAAAGAGCCATTAAAAACCCCATTTGCTCCTCCAAAACCGGATATATTTTGATAAGCTACTTCTGGATTTAGGGTGATATTAAAATTAGCTTCATTAACTCGTGGAGGAGTAGGGCCATTTGGCTCATCATCCTTGCAAGCGCTAAGCAATATTACTGCGCAAAAAGCTAACCAGATAATTCTAAAATTTCCCATAACTAGTTATTTTGAAGTCCTTCCGCAAATCCTCGGTGTGCGATCTTATAATTAAATTCACTGTCGTACATCAAAGGCCAATCGTTGCCACCATCATATAACCAGCTATCAACATCGCGCATGCCCCAAATGGTAATCCCAAATTGCTGTGCAGGTGGAACCGCATGATATTGCTCAGCAACTATTCTATATTTAGCTTCCTGTGCTTCGGCTCTTTCCTGGGTCAGTTCAGTTATGTCGTCATTGAAATTTGCTTTTACATCTAATTCTGAGAAATGTATGAGCAAGCCGGTAGCTACAGCAGCGCTTACTGCATCTTCGATGGCGTTTTCATTAGGGAAGTCATGGTTTACATGCATTTGGAAACCTATGCCATCGATGGGAATACTATTTTCCTTAAAATTATTCACCATATTTAACATGGCGTTTCTTTTCGCTGTTTCAAACTCGGTGTTGAAATCATTGTAGAACAATTTAACATTCGGATCAGCCTCTCTGGCCCATGTAAACAATTTTGAAGCATAGTCATTGCCCATACGTTCTCTGAAAATCGAATTTCTTAAGCCGGCTCCTTCAAATATTTCATTTACTACGTCCCAACCCGCTACAACTGAAACCTCTTCACCGTTTACAGTCATTTTTTCTTCTGCAAAATGAGCTACTGTGGCTTTTACGTAATTTTCTATCAGTGTTGTAAACTCTTCATCTGTACCATCATAATTATTTAGCCATCCAGGGATGGAAGAATGCCAAACAAGGGTATGCCCAAACACCCTTAGGCCATTGGCTTTTGCATAGGCAACAATAACGTCTCCATCTGAAAAATCGTAGTCGCCCGGACCTCGGAAAATATTGGCCATTTTCATATCGTTTTCTGCGGTAATGCTATTGTATTCCTCTAACAAAATTTCTTTGAATTTTTGATTATCTGTGTTGTTAGAGTTAAGCCTTGCAGCAGATACAATCATACCAATAGGAAAATCCACCAGTGTTTTTAACGGCTCACCAGGGTTGTACAATAAGGGGTCTGTCACTGGTTCTGAATCATCACCAGGCTCTTCTTCTTTATCTGTTGGACCGCCCACAGAAGGTGTAACAGGTTCCTCCTCACCTCCGCAGGCGAACATAAATACTGTAAAGCATATAAATAGGTATTTTTTCATTAGTTTAATATTTAATTTCATAATTTATTCATCTGATAGGCTATGCCTTGCTCCAGCCCTCTCAATTCACTTAATCCTTTTAATCTACCCACTAAAGAGTAACCAGGATAAAACTTTTTTCGTGCTTCTACTGAATGTAAAAAGCCATGGTCAGGTCGCATAGGGATACTCTTTTTTCTCTTTTGCATCAATTCCAATGTTTTCTGGATGACTAGTTCCATATCCACATCACCAGATAAATGCGGAGCCTCTCTAAAAATCAGGTCATTCTCTTTAATCACATTTCTAAAATGTAAAAAGTGGATGCGATCACCGAAATCCACAACCATAGCACCCAAATTATTGGTTGCATGTGCTCCCAAGGAGCCTGTGCAAAAACATAATCCGTTAGATTGAATAGGAACAGCATTGAAAATTTTAGCTAAATCGGATTCAGTAGATACCACTCGAGGCAAGCCTAAAACTGAAAATGGAGGGTCATCCGGGTGAATGGCAAGTGAAATTCCTTCCTCTTGAGCAACAGGAGCCACCTCTTCCAGAAATAAAACAAGATGTTCCCGGAGTTTTGCTCCATCAATCTCCTGATAGTCTAGTAGTTGCCTGAGTAGCTGATCTGAGGTGAAATTCACTTTGCTGCCAGGGAGGCCCAAAAGCACATTATTAAACAGTAATTCTTTTGCTTCTTTGGTCAATTGACCGCCATATGCCTCTGCTTCTTCCACCAGTGCCGCTTCATAGTCATTTTTGGCATCCGGCCTTTTCAGTAGAAAAATATCGAAATAAGCAAAAGCGACTTGATTATAGAGTAAGGTTCTTGTCCCATCTTCATTTAAATGGTTTTGCTCGGTACGAACCCAATCCAGCACGGGCATAAAATTATAAGTGACTACTGCTATTCCACAAGCGCCAATATTTTTAAGACTTTCTTTATAATTGCTTATGTACTTTTGATAATTGCCGGTTCTCAATTTGATGTCCTCATGCACCGGCAGACTTTCAATTACAGTCCATTCCAGACCAGCAGCCCTGATTTCTTGCTGTTTCTTTTGAATTGCTTCAATAGTCCATACTTTTCCAATGGGAACATCATGCAGAGCAGTAACTATTCCACTAATGCCACATTGTTTTAAATCGGCAAGTGAAATACTATCTTCCTGACCGAACCACCGCATGGTTTGTTGCATCTTAATCATTGTGATTCACTATTTTCAAGTTATGCAGTTGTCTTTTTTGTATTGTAAATCAAAAATTCACTACTGATTTACTTAAATAATCTTTCTGGCATTTTAAAAGCCGATGCTATTACCACCATCAATAGGAATGCTTACACCTGTTGTATATTTAGATTCCGATGAAGCTAAAAAATAAACAGCATCAGCTACATCTGAGGGTTCCCCTAATTTAGCCATGGGAGTTCTACCGAGTACCCGGTTTCGTCTCTCAGAGTCGTTATTCAATGCTTTTTCCGACATGTCAGTTCTAATAAATCCTGGTGCAATGCAGTTTACTCTAATACCAAATGGTGCCAGGTCAACAGCCATAGAGCGAGTCATCCCTTCAATAGCAGCTTTGCTTGCCGTATATGCAATCACTTTCGGTATTCCATATAAGGCAGCCATAGAACTGATATTAATGATGCTTCCGCACCCTTGTTTCTTCATTTCTTTGGCTACTTCACGCGAGATGGAAAACACGCTTAACACATTGGTGTTGAAAATATTTTGGAACTCCTCGTCGGTTACTTCCAGGAAGTCCTTCTTCATATTTATACCGGCATTATTAATCAGAATGTCAATCTGGCCAGCTTCACCCACGATTTCTTGAACGAGAGCGGGGATTTCATCTGTTTGATTTAAGTCAAAAATTCTTAATCGAGCATTTTCGCCTAAATGGCAGCAAGCTTTTTCAGTTTTATCCTTATTCCTGCCGATAATATATGTGATAATACCGTTATCACATAGTTTTTTGGCAGTAGCAAAACCTAATCCTGCATTCCCTCCTGTTACTATGGCTATCTTATTTTTCATTCGTTATTTACTGCTTTTAATACTTATTAAATCAACTCTAAAATCACATTTTTACAAAAGTTTGTCTTTTGATTCTGAGTTTTAATTATTTATAAACGGTTCTCTCATAACTGCCCAATAGACTTTATTTACTTCCAATTGGACTTAATACCCGGTGCATACGGAAATTCAAGAGATTGATAATACTCTAAACTCTGTGGAGCCTTTTCAACACCCCCCGCTGGTAATTCCATGTTAGAAAACTGCTGAAAATAGAGGAGGCATGCATTTCTCCACCACTTCGCTTCTTTTAATTGAATTTCCAGAAGCATCTTTACTTCTTTATACCTTTTCTCATCGACATAAGATTTCATCTCCGCCCAATGATCATTCATCTCCTGTACTTCTTCTACGCCTTCCTGGTACATAAGTGCTATACCTTCCCATAAGGTTTTGCCAGATTTTAATTGGTAATCCCAAGGCAGGTGATGGAACCAAAGTAAAAATTCTTCAGGGGTAGTTTCAGGATTATTAAAATCCTCTGAAAGAGGTTCTGCATATTGTGCTACTGCATTACTGCCGCTTTGAGATCTGTTAAAACCAATGCCAAAGCTGTCTGCTTTATGGTAGTAAACGGAAGTCCAGTCAGCCCTGCCCATATCAGAAACCCACGGCCCCGGACCGTAATGATGATGGGCGTCCATGATATGGTGCAAGCCTAAAGGTGTCATGTATTTTACCACTGTTTCTCTGGAATCAATCAGGGTTTGTTGCATTGGTTTTACAAATGCTTCCTCATTGCTGAATGTAGCCCGCAACCATTCTTCTGCAATCTGTTCTGCAGAAAGGGAAGGATTCCAGGCTAATCTGCCATATCCATACCAGTTGGCCTGTAAAAATGGATGGCCTGTCCAGTTAGCGACCGTGCCAATATTGGCCACACCTGCAATGCCGGAAATTTTATTATTGTGCAATGAGCCGTCTATTACTTTTGCAACGGTAGAATTTTCTCCGTTCTGATAGGTGTCCGCTTCCAACACTTCTTTAAAAAGTTGAGGCAAGAAAACCAGATGGCTACTAAATCCTAAATATTCTTGCGTAATCTGGAATTCCATCATCAAAGGTGTTTTTGGCATAGCTCCAAACATAGGATGAAAAGGCTCTCTGGGCTGAAAGTCAATGGCCCCGTTCTTAACCTGCACCAAAACATTTTCTTCAAATTGCCCATCAAAAGGTACAAATTCAGAGTAGGCTTGCTTTGCACGGTCATCCGGATCATGTTCTGAATAGACAAAAGCGCGCCACATTACAATGCCGTTATGAGGTGCTAAAGCCTTCGCCATCATATTAGCACCATCTACATGTGTTCTGTCATAATTTTGAGGGCCAGGCTGTCCTTCGGAATTAGCTTTAACAGTAAAACCACCAAAATCAGGGATATACTTATAAATTTCATCTACTTTTTCAGCCCACCAGTTTTGTACTTCTTCATTGAGAGGATCAGCAGTAGATAGACCACCAATTTCTATGGGTGCTGAAAACCTTGCTGTTAAGTACACTTTTATGCCATAGGGACGGAATACATCAGCCAGGGCGGCTACTTTTTCAAGGTAAGCAGGAGTTAAAATCAGTGCGTTGGCATTTACGTTAGTTAAAACTGTCCCGTTTATCCCGATAGAGGCGTTGGCTCGGGCATAATCAATGTAGCGCTGATCTATATATTCTGGTAATTTATGCCAGTTCCATATAGAGAAACCTGCATAACCTCTTTCTACTGTTCTGTCCAGGTTGTCCCAATGGTTCAAAATTCTCACATCTATTTTCGGATTTTCCAAAACTGATAAATTCAGAATAGACTGCCGGGTTTGAAGTAGTCGCAACAAATGATAAGTACCATATAAAAGACCTATGTCTGTTTTAGCGGTAATAATTGTTTGCTTATTTAAAGTCCTAATGATAAATCCTTCATCTGAAAGTTCAAAGATTTCTTTTTGTAGTTTTTTTGAGCTTTGCTTGTTCAAATTAGACGCTTTAGAAATGATCAATGTGCTTGCCTGCGCATCTTTTGTCTCTGGGCTTTCACCAAACATACTTTCTAAAGCTGGTATCAACTCTTCACTAATGATATTTAAGGTTTCGCTCCCTTTTTCTAGGTAAACACTTTTTAACACCTCTTCATACTGCTCGTAAAGCGGGCTTGTTTGCATGGGGCGATAGCGTAACCACAAACTATCTGCCTGCCTTGCATAAATGCATAAGTGGCTGGCGATGATAAAAGAAGCTACAAGAAATATTCTAATACTTTTCAATCTATTTTAGTTGAATAATGAAATCGATTTAAATAAGAAATAAGTACAATAATAATAAAAATTGATGTATAATTTAGTAAAATAAGTTAAAAATTTAGAAATTAACAAAAAATTACGCAATCGATTGTGTATTCTATTTATTTATATTAGAATTACAATTGAAGAGAAGTATAGATAGCTTATACTTTTATAAAAATGCTGCTGACACTAACCAGAATAAACTGTAAATATTTGTTAAAACTGAGAGAGAAGTTTGTCCTGACCGAGCTCTTATTAAAATTGTAGATTAGGTTACTCATAAAATTTAAAAATCATCATATGGATTATTTCAAGCGGTTCTTAATAGTGTTAATTGCAACTGTTTTACTCCATGCATGTGGAATTGACAAAAATGCTGATGATAAGTCAGTAGCTCAGGAAAAAGTTACAGAGGTCCCTGATTTTCCTTTTTATGATACCTCCCTTTCTATGGATGAACGCATCGCCGATTTAATAGGAAGGTTAACTTTGGAAGAGAAGTCATTACAAATGATGCACAATACACCAGCGGTTGAACGCCTGCAAATTCCCCCTTACAGCTACTGGAATGAAGCTCTGCACGGTGTGGGTAGATCTGGAGTCGCTACCGTTTTTCCTCAGGCGATAGGTTTAGGGGCTACATTTGATGCAGATTTGGCTTACCGGGTCTCTTCAGCCATTTCTGATGAAGCACGTGCTATGCACAATGCTGCAAAAGCCAAAGGCTATCACCAGCAATATGGAGGTCTAACCTTTTGGACTCCCAATGTAAATATTTTCCGTGATCCTCGCTGGGGAAGAGGCCAGGAAACCTATGGTGAAGATCCTTACCTTACCTCCCAAATTGGGGCTGCCTTTGTAAAAGGATTGCAAGGTGATGATCCTGACTTTTTAAAGACCGCTGCCTGCGCCAAGCATTATGCGGTGCATAGTGGGCCAGAGAAATTGCGACATGAGTTTAATGCAGAAGCTACCATTCAGGATCTATACGAAACTTATTTACCTGCATTTAAAGCATTAGTAGATGCCGGAGTTGAATCCGTAATGTGTGCCTACAACAGCACAAATGGAGAGCCGTGCTGTGCCAATGAATATCTCATTGATGAGGTGCTTTTGGGCAAATGGAACTTCAAAGGGCATGTTTTAAGTGATTGCTGGGCTATTATCGATTTCTATGAGCAGGAAAAAGGTCATGGAGTGGTAGAAACTCCCGAGCAGGCGGCTGCTTTGGCGGTTAAAAGTAATGTAAGTCTGAATTGTGGAAGCACTTATGAATATTTACCACAAGCTGTGGAACAAGGCTTAATCACTGAAGCAGAAATTGATGAACAGTTAGCCATTTTACTGAGAACAAGATTTAAGTTAGGTTTATTCGATCCGGTAGGCTCCAATCCTTTTGATGATATCTCCATTGATGTGGTAGATAGTGATGAGCACCGCCAGTTAGCTAAAGAGGTAGCGCAAAAAAGTATCGTTATGTTGAAAAATAATGGAGTGCTACCACTGAAAAATGACTTAGCCAAATACTTTGTTACCGGACCTAATGCTGCCAATGTAGATATTTTACTGGGGAACTATTATGGTGTAAATCCTAAAATGGTCACTATTTTGGAAGGTATTGCCGAAGCAGTAGATCCTGCCTCTCAATTGCAGTACAGAATGGGTGCTTTATTAGATCGTGATCCGGTTAACCCTATGGATTGGGCAACCGGAAATGCAGGAAATAGTGATGTAACCATTGCTGTGATAGGGATTTCAAGCCTTTTGGAGGGCGAGGAAGGTGAATCGCTGGCTTCAGCAACTGCTGGCGACAGGCTGGATTATAATCTGCCTTCCAACCAGATAGATTTTCTGAAGAAACTGAGAGATGCCGCAGGTGATAAACCTATTGTGGCTGTGGTAACGGGAGGAAGTCCTATGAATCTGGCAGAAGTGCACGAATTAGCCGATGCGGTTTTATTAACCTGGTACCCCGGTGAAGAAGGAGGAACGGCTGTGGCGGACGTACTTTTCGGAGAAATTTCACCATCAGGCAAGTTGCCAATTACCTTTCCAAAATCATTGGATCAGCTGCCTCCATACGAAGATTACACCATGAAGGGCAGAACATACAAGTACATGAATGAAGAGCCACTTTATCCCTTCGGTTTTGGGTTAAGTTATACCACTTTCCAATATAGTGATTTGAAACTTTCTGCCGACAATGTAAATACAACTGATGACCTTCAAGTGACTGTAAATATTGCCAACACAGGGAAGGCAGCCTCGGAGGAAGTGGTGCAATTATACATTTCAGCTACAGAAACCACTATTGACGCCCCTAATTTTGAGTTAATTGGCATCAAGCGAGTTAATTTATCTCCCCAGGCAAGCCAACAACTTAGTTTTACAATAACTCCTGAAATGCGTGCCTTAATTAATGAACAGGGAGAAGAGGTAATGGAGTCAGGCAAATTTAAATTATTCCTGGGAGGCTCAAGCCCAATGGCAAGAAGTATTGATTTGGGAGCATCAACAATGGAAACAACAACTTTTACTGTTCAATAAATTAAACTAATAAAATGAAAAGCTTTATCGATGATAATTTTTTGCTTGAGACAGAATATGCCAGGGAGCTCCATCATAATTATGCAAAGCAACAACCCATTATAGATTACCATTGCCACCTGCCACCGGCTGAAATAGCACAAAATCGGCAATTTGAGAATATGACCCAACTTTGGATAGATGGCGACCATTATAAATGGCGTGCAATGCGCAATTTGGGTATTTCGGAAGATTTTATCACTGGCAAGGCAACAGATAAAGAGAAATTCGAGAAATGGGCATACACCATCCCTTATGCACTTAGAAATCCGCTCTATCATTGGACACACATGGAACTACAAAGATACTTTGGTATTCAGGAAGTTTTTAATCCTGAAAATTCAGATGCTGTTTATAAACACTGTAACCACCTATTACAACAGCCAGAGTTTTCCACCCAGGGTTTGATTAAGCAGCAGAACGTAGAAGTAATTTGCACCACTGATGATCCGCTGGATGATCTGTCATATCATCAAAAACTAAGGAACTCAGATTTTTCTACCCAGGTACTGCCTACTTTTCGGCCGGATGGTATTTTAGGTATTGAAAAGGATGATTTTGTGGAATATATGGAAACGCTTTCTACAATTAGTGGGGTAAGCATTAAAGACTTAGAAACTTTGAAAGAGGCAACTAAAGCCCGAATCGATTTCTTTCATTCAAAGGGTTGCAGGTTGTCGGACCATGGATTGCCACATGCCTATGCCTCGCAATTTACTTCTAAGCAGGTTGATGACATACTGAAAAGACGTTTAGCTAAGGGAAATATCACAAAAACTGAAGAGCACCAATTCAAATCTGCAATGATGTTTTACCTGGGATGCTTTTATGCCAGTAAAGGGTGGACTATGCAATTGCATTTAGGGCCCATCAGAGATAATAATACCAAGGTGCTAAAAGAAATCGGCATTAATGCAGGTATTGATAGCATAGGGGATTTCGCTCAGGCAGAAAATTTAGCCTCGTTTTTAGATACTCTCAATACAGAAGAAGGCCTGCCAAAAACTATTATTTATAACTCCAACCCTAATGATAATGAGGTTTTTGCCACTATGGCCGGAAATTTTAGCGAAGTAAAAATTAAAGGGAAAGTACAGTTTGGGGCTGCCTGGTGGTTTTTAGATCAGAAAAGTGGAATAATCAATCAATTAAACGCACTTTCTAATATGGGATTAATTAGTTGCACCATTGGCATGCTAACAGACAGCAGAAGTTTTCTGTCTTTTCCTCGTCATGAATACTTTAGAAGGATCTTGTGCAACCTATTTGGAAATGATATAGCAAGGGGCGAATTACCAAATGATA
Organism: uncultured Cytophagales bacterium; assembly: GCA_963803685.1. Taxonomy (GTDB): domain Bacteria; phylum Bacteroidota; class Bacteroidia; order Cytophagales; family Cyclobacteriaceae; genus Marivirga. The sequence continues at coordinate 1,006,408 of CAWDNW010000001.1, read as the reverse complement.
TTAAATGGATAGGTAAAATGATCTCCGATATCTGTTACCAAAATGCGAAAGATTACTTTCAATTTCCTGAACATAAGCCTGCAGAAATAACCCAGTTTGCCAAATAAAGGTAGCGCCTATATGAGAAACACTTTTATATACATGATCCTTCTTCTCTTTTTTATCTCCTGCAAAGAAGTTAAAAGAGGGAAGGAGATTAAACTGGCTCATAGCCTGAGTGAAGCGCACCCTGTACACAAAGCAATGGTTTATATGGGAGAAAAAGTGACTGAAAACTCTAATGGCAATTTACGACTGGAAATTTATCCTGGAAGCCAGCTAGGGTCTGAACAACAGTGTCTGGAACTCCTACAAATAGGAAGTTTAGCAATGACCAAAGTCTCTGCAGCCGTCATGGAAAACTTTTCACCTAAACTAAAAGTATTCGGTTTCCCCTATCTGTTCAGAGATGATGAACATCGTTTTGCAGTATATGATGGGCCAATTGGTGAGGAATTATTGCAGGCAGGGGAGCAGTACTGGCTTAAAGGATTAACGTATTTTGATGCTGGCAACCGCTCTTTTTATACCAAAAGCAAACAAATTAAAACACCTGAAGATTTAAAAAGTCTAAAAATCAGGGTGATGCAAAGCCCAACAGCCATTGATCTGGTCGAGAGTTTTGGCGGAGCTGCCACCCCTATTTCGTGGGGCGAATTATACACAGGCCTGCAGCAAGGAGTAGTGGACGGTGCGGAAAATAATTTGCCCAGTTTTTATAGCTCTAAACATTATGAAGTAGCCAAATTTTTAACGGTTAATGAGCACTCATCTATTCCCGACATTTTAGTTATCAGCACCATTATTTGGGATGATTTATCGGAACAGGAGAGGGGCTGGCTGATGAAATCTGTGGAGCAAGCCACTGTTTATCAGAGGAAATTACGGAAAGAAGCAGAGAAGGAAGCACTCCAGGAAGTAGCAAAAGCTGGTGTGGAGATTTATTATCCAGATAAAGCATTATTTAAAGAGTTGTCTCGACAGATGGTAAATGAACTTGAAAAAAGTGATACTGCACTTTATGATTTAATCAATCGAATTAAAGATCAGAAGTAATGCGCTCTAAACTCAATTTTATTTTGGAATGGACTCTGGCTATCTTATTGGCGCTGATGACTCTTGATGTTCTATGGGGAGTCCTTACCCGCTATTTGCTCAATGCTCAAAGTTCATGGACGGATGAGCTGGCTCGTTATCTTCTTATCTGGATTGGAATGATGGGCGCGGCTTATGCATCGGGTCAAAACCTGCATATTGCTATTGATTTAATATCTGCTACGCTAAGTCAAAGAAATCAAAAGCGCTTAACGGCTTTTATTGCAATGCTGATTTCAGCCTTTGTTTTCCTGGCTTTTATAATAGGTGGGATTCGCTACGTCTATATTGCATTTAAATTAGGTCAGCAATCTCCCGCACTACATATTCCTATGGGTGTGGTTTATGGGATTTTTCCTCTGGCAGGTTTCATTATCATTTATTTCAAATTAAACGATCTACAAAAGCTCTTTTCATCTCAAATCAATAACAACTAATGGAAATAGCCATCCTAGTTTTAAGTTTTATTATTTTAGTGGCAGTTAGAGTACCAGTGGCCTGGAGCATCGGAATTTCTTCTCTCCTAACCATCGTTTTGAGCGTAAAAACTATACCGGCATTAACAACGATTGCCCAAAGGGTGGTGACAGGGCTGGATAGTTTTTCTTTATTAGCAATTCCATTTTTTATTCTGGCTGGCCATATTATGAACAAAGGCGGAATTGCCAAAAGACTAATCGCATTTGCCAAAGCCATAGTGGGCAGTTTGCCTGGTGGTCTGGCTCATGTAAATATTGTGGCAGCTATGCTATTTGGTGCTATTGCTGGCTCAGCAGGTGCAGCTGCAGCAGCTATTGGCGGTTTTATGTCGTCTCAAATGGAAAAAGAGGGCTATAATAAAGAATATGGGGTTGCTGTAAATGTTACCTCAGCTACTACAGGCTTATTAATTCCACCGAGTAATATTTTCATCATTTATTCCCTGGCCAGTGGAGGCGTTAGCATCGGGGCTTTATTTTTAGCGGGTTATTTGCCAGGTCTGTTAACCGGCTTTATATTGATGGTAGTGGCCTACATTTGGGCTAAGAGAAAAGGATATCCTACGGCAGACAGAAGTACTTTTAAATTATTGCTAAAAACCTTTATCGGCGCGGTTCCTAGTCTGTTTTTATTGATTGTGGTGATTGGGGGCATCGTGGCTGGTATTTTTACTGCCACCGAGGCATCTTCAGTGGCAGTTTTATATTGCATTTTACTTTCATTGCTGTACAAAGAAGTAAAGCTAAAAGATTTCAAATCAATTTTTGTAGAATCAACAGTTACTATTTCCGTGGTCATGCTTTTAATTGCCATGTCATTGGCTATGTCCTGGGTGATGTCGTACGAAAACATACCTCAAATGGTAACGGACTCGCTCTTGGCTTTGAGCGACAACAAGTGGGTAGTGCTCATTATTATTAACCTGATTTTACTATTCATAGGAATTTTTATGGATATGACACCGGCGGTACTCATTTTCACACCTATATTTTTACCTGTAGTAACAGCATTGGGAATTGACCCTGTCCATTTTGGTATTATCATGGTTTTAAATTTATGTATTGGATTGTGTACACCACCCGTAGGAGCGGTTTTGTTTATAGGAGTGGGTATAGCCAATACCACTATTCAAAAAGTGATCAGACCATTAATGCCTTTATTTTTAGCCATGTTATTGGCATTGGTACTCATTACTGTTTTTCCAGAAATCAGCCTGTGGTTACCAGGCTTGTTTGATTTAATATAGGAAAATCTTCTTCATCATAAAATTGGACATCATTTCTGCGGACACATTTTACATGAGCCATGAATCAAAATTGGCTAATGCAGAGCGAGCTTAAAATTTCTTTTTTAGCTATTTCACCTATAAATCATAGTTTTTTAGAAGACTCCCTTATCACAAGATCAGTGCTTAGAATGGTCATTTCTGACACATTACTATCGTAGTTTTCTTCTGAATGATTTAACACTCTTTGAGCCGATATTTTACCCATGTGGTACGCAGGATGTGTAATGCTGGATAGAGGAGGATCCACAATTGAAGCCATAGGGTCATCATTAAATCCTATTACTGCCAAATCCTGAGGGATTTTTACCCCATTCTTTTTTGCATACATAATAGCACTAACGGCAGCGGTATCATTGGAAGAAAATAAACCGTCCGGTGCCGGATTCATTGAAAGCAATTTCTTAGCCGCTTTATGCCCTTCTTCAAAACTTAAAGTTTTAAATTTTATAATAAGGTCTTTATCAATAGGTAAATTATGTTCTTTCAGGGCATCTAAATACCCATTCATTCTGTCTTTATAGATATTTCTATATTGAGCACCGGCAAAATGAGCAATTCTTTTACAACCTTGTTCAATTAAATGCTTGGTTGCTTTGTAGCCTGCGGCATAATTGTCGATTAATACTTTATACGAATTAAATTCTTCCGGCACCCTATCTACAAACACAATGGGAACACGCTGATCAACAAACTGCTGGAAATGAGAAAAATCCTGGGTTTCCATAGCAAGCGAGACAATTAATCCACTAATCCTGCTATCAAAAAGCACCTTCGCATTATTAACTTCATTTTCATAGATATCATCGCTCTGGCTAATGATGACATTATATCCTTCCTTTCTGGCATGGTCCTCCACTCCACTAATCAAGGAGGCAATAAATGGTCTATTAATGCGGGAAATCATAATGCCAATGGTATTTGTCTTACTATTCCTTAAACTGGCAGCAAGAGTATTCCTTCTATAACCCATTTCAGCAGCAGCTTCTTTTATTAGCTTAGTAGCCTTCTTGCTTATGGTTTTATCATCATTTAAAGCTCTTGAAATGGTAGAAGGGGAATAATTTATTCTTTTAGCAAGATCATAAATGGTGATCTTCTTTTTTTCTCTCATAATCGAAAAAGGTAATGTAATATAGATTCGAACCGTATCAAGCAGTATCTTTATTTTGATTTAAATATACAAATTAAATCTACTTCCATATCCACATAAGTAGATTTTTACTCTGCAATAAAATAACTTTCAGCAGGGCCGAGATAAGTCTCTTGCAGGCCTCCGGTATCTATTACAATTTTTTGCAATACCAATCCACTATCTACCAGGTAATATTTTAGGGTATGATGTCCCTTAGAAACAGTATGCAGGCTTGTACTTACCTTTATGTTGTTGGCTACTGATTCATTCCAGTTTTTGTCCGATTTGTCTTGATGCACATTGATAATCTGAGGCTCCTCATCATTAAAACCTATACCATAATGAAGGCCTTCTCCTTCTTTATAGTTGAGAGTGGGTGAAAAATATAAGTGCACTTTTACCTTCTTTCCAGTTAAAGTATTTAATTTATACTCTAACCGAGGACTGAATTCCGTAATTTTACTAGGTTCTTTAGACCTGGGCTGATATATCACCCCTGATTTTGTTCTGCCTAAATTGGGCACTAGTACCCATTCTGCCTTATCACTTTCTACCTTTTTGATAAAATTTTCGGCCTCCATTGACACATAACCATTGGCTTCGAGATACCCAATATCTGGCAAGTCACTTAAGTTGTGAATGGGAACAAACACTTTTACTTTAGATCCGGCCCCTTCAATTTCAAATGAACTTTCTGTTTCGCCTTTAGGTGCTTTTTTCCAGTCAATCATGATTTCAATTGTCGTTTGATCGATGACTTTGCCTTTAGGTTTGGATAAACTGATCCAAGCTGGCTTGTTTTTGATTTTATATTGAAAAGGCTTATTCCCTCTGTTAAATATTTCTATAGAATAAGTAGGGTTGGTAAAGGCATCAAAAACTGGTAGAACAGCTTTGGAGCTTTCTTTTGGCCACCATTCACCTGATTCGGGAATAGTTATTCCCATTTCACCTTTTTCAGCTACTGTAATAGTCTGAGTTTCCGGAATACTATTTTTCTCTGGCTGTTGCCAATAAGTATAGCCGATATGTGTCTGCGACATCATATGATTCCATTTGCCATCAGATAATTCGTTGTGATAAAACTCGGTGAGGGCAGAGTCTTTTTCAAAAAGTATTTTTACTTTTTCAGCATATTGGTTAGTAGCGCTTCGTCCTTGCTGAGCATACCATCGGTTTTTGGCAGTTACAACATATAACTCATTAAGATTCGCACTGGCTTCCACCGGAAATAAAACCAGCTGGTAATAGGCATCTTTTAAATTTTGTGGAATAGATTTTTCAACGCTCTTAGCCTTTTCCACTAAAGCGTTATAATCATTGACAACGCGATTTGCCTCATTGTAATGCTGCAGGCTGTAGGTTTCTGGTGACAATAGCTCCGGCTTTCTACGGGCATTATACTGAGTATATTTTTTCATAATATCGGCAATGTCCTTTGCCTGGTCGGCCCCGAAAATATCGCTGACCCAATCATGATAATATTTAGTTAAATCTTCAGCGCCTATAGCTTCAGGATTCCATGCGTAATCAAGAAAAAACTGAGTGGGGAATTCCATAGGCTTTATATCGCCCACATTAACAATCCAAACACGATCTACGCCATGTTGATAGGCTAAGTTCATTTGCTCCCAGGTGCGTTCAATCTGATTTGTATTGATCCATTTATAATTTCTTGGCCCTCCTACATAGTCAAAGTGGTAATAAATCCCATAACCGCCTTTTCGTTCAGGGGCATCTAATTCAGGTAATTTTCTAATAGTTCCCCAATTATCATCACATAATAATAAAGTGACATCATCTGGCACACGCATCCCTTTTTCATAGTAATCCTGTACTTCTTTGTATAACGCCCACATTTGCGGTGTTTTTTCGACAGGTTTAGCTGTTGTTTCGGCTATGATTTCTCTCTGTTTGGCTACTATCTCTTCTAAAAGTTCAATGGCGGTGCCTTCAGTCATAGGTTCATCACCATCACCCCGCATGCCAATGGAAACAATTGTTTCAGTATCCTCCATCCGTTCCATACCTTCCCTCCAGAATGCTTCTAAATTTTCAGGATTAGTATTATAATTCCAGTCCCCCTCGCCATATTTATTCCATTCTGCATGAGCTCTGGTCAATGGTTCATGGTGGGAGGTGCCCATCACTATACCATATTCTTCTGCTACCGCCGCATTTTTGGGGTCATCTACATAAAACATGCGCCCCCACATGGCAGGCCACAAATAATTGCCTTTATTCCTAAGGATGAGTTCAAAAACGTGTTCATAAAATTGCGAATTGAATCCACCAAAATTTTCATATGCCCAGCCGCTCAGTGCCGGGGCTTCATCATTGATGAAAATGCCTCTGTATTTTACTTTTGGCTCACCTAAAGTATGTGCACCTTTTTTTACAAAGATTTCGCTATGTTTTTCAGCTGGAATATCGGCCCAAAAATACCATGGATGTACACCTATTTGTCTTGAGAGATCATACATGCCGTAAATTGTGCCTCGTTTATCGCTACCTACTATGATTAATGCACTTTCTACACCCTCAAATGGATTTTTGACTTCCGTGATGATAAATTTCTCCCATTTGCCAGCTATATGGGAGGTGTCTAATTTACCATTATCAACCAACTGCTGAATCAATGCACTTTTTCCAAGAGTACCTATTATCACAGCGCTTTTTCCTGTGGTTGTGTTGGTAAACGCCATGTCAGGCTCTTGACCTGTAACGCTATAAATATCGCGCTGCAGATGAGAAGCAACCTTTTTTACTCCAGCAAAATCTGAGGGACTCACCAGAATGGGAACAGCGATATCATTGGAAACAATTGAAAAAGCATTAGCTTCCGACTTAAAAACTACATAATCTTCATTTTTCTGACTGAAAGCAGTAAAACTGAGAATAAAATTAACTGCAATTATTAAGTAAGTGGACCGATTTGCCATGATTGTCTAACTATGTTATTTATTGAATTCAATTATTTTATGATAAGCTTTTTTGCGCTTCAAATCTTCATCGAAAAGTAAGGGGTAATTTTTTCTACCTTCAACAGGGTAGGTATCCAGCCAGCTATAGTGATCTGATATATTCCAGAAAGTAACGCCAGTAATGATATCTTTATAATCTCTAAAAACACTGAAGAACATATCGTACTGTTGCAGTTGCTGTTCTTCTAAATCAGCAGTGAATTCAAAAGTTTCATCATCTTTTATGGCCCGTCTTTCTTTCTCCCATTTGTAAATAGATACATCCAGTTCTGTAATCTGCACTTCTAGCCCTAAGGAGGCATATTTTTCTATAGCATCTCTTAATTCTTTTTCGCTTGGTTCAAAAATAGACCAATGAGCTTGTATCCCTACTCCGTGAATGGGTACTCCGGCATCTACCAGTTTCTTCACTAGTTCATAAATGCGTTTCACTTTCTCTGGCCTCACAGCATTATAATCATTATAAAAAAGCTTAGCATCAGGGTCAGCAGCATGTGCATATTCAAAGGATTTGGCTAAGTACTCCTCTCCGGCAATTTTGTAAAATGGAGATTCCTGACGATATACAAAATCCGAATTATCAGAAACCGCTTCATTAACCACGTCCCATGCATATATTACATCTTTGTATCTTGTAACTACCGCAGTAATATGCTCTTCCATTCGGGCAAATAAGGTTTCTTTACTGATTGTGTCCCCATTTTCTTCTGTAAAAAACCATTTTGGATGCTGCTGATGCCAAACCAGGGCATGGCCTCTTAACTTCATATTGTTGGCTTTTGCAAAATCACTTACCGCATCTGCTGGTCCCCAGTTGTAAATATCAGGTTTAGGATGAATAGGGCCGGACTTCATTACGTTTTCTGCAGTAATGCTATTAAATTCCTGCAAGATTAACTGACTTTTTGCCGAGTCTTGTAAGGCAGCAGGATAAACAGCTACTCCTATGGGAAAATATTTTTGGTAATAATCAGATAGTCCTTGACCAGTCTTTTCTGAAGAATCTTCACTTTCTGGTTTGCTAGAATTACATTGGGTAAAACAGAAGCAAATTAATATTATACTAATTAAAGAAGCAGAGGATTGAGTAGTGATTTTAAGCATAATTGCAATTTACGCAATCGATTTCGTAAAATAACTATTTATTGTAGGAAAATGGAAAAGATAAAGTTATTCGCATGACTGCAAGAGAAATATATGAGAATATAGGCTCAAAGAAATGCACATCACTACATTAGCTCTAGAACAAATATTACACGATTCCAGGAAAAAGTTATGTAAGAGATTACTTGCTCATCTAAGCAGCCGTCACAAGCGAAAGTATTATTAACCTGAATTCGGTTAATAAAGTTGGCGGTATGGAACGCATAAGGGCATTGAGTCTAGTACTGGGTTTAATAAACCTCTGATCTTAACTTTTAAAGCAAGAGATGCAAATTAACCTAACAAGCCACCAAAAAAGATAAATACAAGCATAAGTATAATTAGTAATCCTACCAGACAGCCCCACTTGTATTGAGAATTACGTATGTTTTTGAAAAAGTTGCCCATAGATCCTTCATTTTACAATAATAATATACGAAAGTATGTGTGTAATGTTTAGAGGATTCATCCAAAGGATAAAAAGAAATTGACTTTAGGGCATAAAAAAAGGCATCACTAAAGCAATGCCTTTTTGCAGTCATCAAATATATATCGAGAGCTATTTATATATACTTAAAATTTCTCTAGACCAGCAAAAAAGAAGCTTCCTTCAATTTGTGCATTTTCATCAGAGTCAGATCCATGAACCGCATTAGCTTCTATAGATTTAGCATATAATTTCCTGATAGTTCCTTCTTCTGCATCAGCCGGATTAGTAGCACCAATTAATTTTCTGAAATCAGTTACCGCATTCTCTTTTTCTAAGATCATAGCCACTAAATGCCCACCAGACATATATTCGCATAAGTCGTTGTAAAAAGGTCTTTCTTTATGAACTGAATAAAATTCTCCCGCTTTTGCTTTAGAAAGTTGTGTCATTTTAACTGCTGCAATTCTAAAACCCGCCTCTTCAATCATTTTTGTGATTGCACCAATATTGTTTTCAGCCACAGCATCGGGCTTAATCATCGTGAATGTTCTGTTACCAGCCATTGTTTTTGTTTTATTGTTTATAAATTTTACTGCAAATTTAACGGATAATTCCGATTACGAAGTTAAAATTAATTGAAATTGTAAGGGTTAGCGCTATTTTTCGAATTAATAGTAACAAGGTATAATCATTTGTTTTTCTTTAAATTCTTAGCAACTTTGCAAATCAATTTGTGCCGAATGCGGTTAATGATTGCTCATGCAGGAAATACTGAAGTTGAAGGAGGTACTTAATACTCCTCAAAATATAATTATTACAACACATCATAAACCGGATGCAGATGCGTTGGGTAGCAGTTTAGGACTTTATAACTACCTCATTAAAAAGGGGCATAAAGTCACTGTAATTACACCCTCGGATTATGCTGATTTTCTGAAATGGATGAAATCCAACGATAAAGTTGTGGTTTTTGAGGATTCTAATAAATCAGACTGTCAAACGCTTATCGATGATGCTGACCTAATTTTTTGTCTTGATTTTTCTAATCTGGAAAGGATAAAGGAGCTAGGAGAGATGGTGAGAAAGTCTGAGGCTCAAAAGGTATTAATAGACCACCATAGAGACCCGGAAGATTTTGCTGATTATGGCTACCACGATATCAATTCAGCATCAACTGCGCAGCTGGCATACAAAATGATTGTGGCATTTGGAGAAAAGCATTTAGTGGATAAGGATATTGCAGAATGCCTTTATGCAGGTATTATGACTGATACCGGATCATTTAAACATCCTAACACCAACCAGGAAGTACATGAAATTGTTGCTGAACTGATAGGTTTAGGGGCGAATAACTCTGAGGTGTCAAGGTTAATTTACGATACTAATTCTTTAGATCGTTTGAAGTTTCTGGGGTTTGCTTTAAGTCAACGACTTGTAGTGTATCCGGAATACCACACGGCCTTTTTTGCTATTTCTAAAGAAGATTTGGAGAAATTTAAATCCAGAACAGGTGATACAGAAGGTTTGGTGAATTATGCTTTATCTATTAATGGAATCACCATGGCTGCACTATTTACTGAAAGTGAAGAAGGTGTTAAATTATCCTTGAGGTCTATTGGAAACTTTGAGGTAAATACTTTAGCCGCTCACTATTTTAAAGGAGGGGGGCACAAAAATGCGGCAGGGGGTATTTCTCAGAAAAGCCTTGCAGAAACAGTAAAATTATTTGAATCAATTATTGAAGAATATTCAGAACAACTTAAAAATAAAAAACCAATTGAAACGTATATATAATATGAAAAATTTCCTAGCGATTTTATTAATCTCAGCTTTATTGTTTTCAGCATGTGAAACTAACAAGGAAAAAACCACTGAAGACGGTGTTTCTTATACACTACTTAGTTCAGAAAATGGTGAAGCACTTGAAGAAGGTGATTATGCCACATACTTCATAAAAATGTTAAACACCAAGGATTCAGTTTTGATAGATAGCAAAGATGTAGGCCAAATGCCTCTTTTAATAGATTCAGCTACTATTAAACCAAGAGGAGAACTGTTTTCAGTATTAACCAGCTTAAATGTGGGTGATAGTGTTAAAGCTCAAATATCTGCTAACGAAGTTTATACTAAAGGTTTTCGTCAGCCATTATCACCTGATATGCCAGCAGATGAAGTAATTACCGTTTATGCAAAAGCACTGGCAAAATATGATTCAGCTGGTATCGCTGGATGGGAACAAGAGCAAAGAGCTGCGCAAATGGCTAAAATGCAGAAAGATGCTGAAGCACAAAAACCAATTGATGATAAGCTTATTAAAGATTATTTAGCTGAGAATAATTTAGAAGCGCAGAAAACGGAGTCAGGTCTTTATTATATTATTGAAGAAGAAGGCACAGGTCAAAGTCCTGAACCTGGAGATAATGTAAAAGTACATTATGCAGGTACATTGATGGATGGAACATTATTTGATACTTCTATGGAAGAGGTGGCTAAAGCCAATGATAAATTTACCGAAGGGAAGGAATACGCACCAATTGAATTCCCAGTAGGACAAGGTAATGTAATTCCAGGTTGGGATGAAGGTCTTTTATTATTAAAAGAAGGAGCCAAGGCTAAATTCTTCATTCCTTCAGGATTGGCTTATGGTCCAAGACAAAGAAGTGCAGAAATTGTAGCTAATTCTGTATTAATATTTGACGTTGAGTTAGTGGAGGTTCAGTAAAGTATATGAGGATAATTCATGGATTCGTTTTATGCATTATATCAATAGTGCTTTTAAGCGCCTGCAGTGAAGACTGTGAGGATAATTATACGCAGGAGTGCGCAGATGCACAACTTGCCACTGATGTGCAAATTATTCAAGATTATTTAGAAGACAGTAATTTGGTGGCAGAACGACATCCTTCAGATTTATTCTATATTATTGAGCAAGAAGGTACCGGAGATACTCCAGAGGTAGGTCAGACTATTGTAGCTAACTACACAGGTAAATTCCTGGATGGACGAGTTTTCGATACCTCAATAGAATCAGTGGCAAGAGAGGCTGGTATTTATAATGAAAATAGAGATTATTCTCCTTATAGTTTTACGTTAGGTGCTGGTAGAGTAATAAGTGGTTGGGAAATAGCTTTCTCCTTATTTAAGGAAGGTACAAAAGCCATTATTGTGCTGCCTTCTTATATTGCTTATGGCAATTCAGGATCAGGGAGCATTCCTCCTAATACAGTTTTACTATTTGAGGTAGAATTGGTGAATATCAGGTTTTAACGATTAATTAATCAATGAAAAGAATCTATAAAATAATACCGGCGTTTTTAGCCTTTATTACCATTTTTGCTTGTACTGACGACAGGGATTGCGGTGAAGCTCCAGGTCTTTCTGGTGTTGATCAGCAGCAACTAACCCAGGATATTCAAACAATAGAAGAGTATTTGGAAGAAAATGACATCACCTACCAAACTGATCCTTCTGGGATCAGATATTCAGTAGTTGAGGAGGGTGAGGGAGCATCACCTACATTCTGCAGCAACATTATTGCAAGCTATTTATCAACTATCATAGGGGAAGATGAATCCTTCAATTTCGAAAATGATGCGCGATTTTCGATGAGCGGAAATATATTTTTAGGTTGGAAATTTGGATTGGCAAACATGAATCAAGGTGCCGATTACAGGTTATTTGTACCTTCAGGTCTTGCTTATGGAGAAGCAGGACTAATGAGGTCTGATAGCACTTTTGTAGTACCACCAAATACCAACATTGAATTTAGAATACGATTGAATAGCTTCCAGTAATGAGAATTTGTTTTGCCACCAATAACCTTCATAAGATTCAGGAATTGGAGTCTATGCTGGCAGGCAATATTCAACTATTAAGCTTGAAGGATATTGGATGCACCGAAGAGTTGGCTGAAGATCATGAAACCCTTCAGGAAAATGCTCATCAAAAAGCTGCTTATATAGCTGATAAATATGAAGTAAACTGCTTTGCAGATGATACAGGGCTTGAAGTGAAAGCTTTAAATGGAGCACCAGGAGTTTATTCAGCTCGGTATGCAGGTCAACAAAGATCAAATCAGGATAATATTAAGCTCTTACTCCAAAATTTGGAAGGAATAGCTGATCGAACAGCTCAATTCCGTACAGTGATTTGTGCTATTATTAAAGGTGAAACTCATTATTTTGAGGGCATAGTAAAAGGCAAAATTGCCTCAGAACTCACCGGAAAAGAAGGTTTTGGATATGATCCTATTTTTGTGCCTGAAGGGTTTAATAAAACCTTTGCAGAGATGACTATGATTGAAAAGAATGAAATCTCGCACAGAGGCAGAGCTGTAAAAAAATTTGTGGAATTTATGAAGGCAGAGTACCTGTAAAATTATACTTCATGATTGTTTGTCATTGAATTTATTACTTTTTAATCTAATTTAGTTTTTGCAATTCAAAAGCTCATAATTTTCTGTGAATTTTCAGCCTTAAAGACTAGTTTTGCAGTCATGAATAAACCTTTCATTGTTGGCATCACCGGAGGAAGCGCTTCAGGCAAAACCATGTTTCTCAATAGCTTACTAAGTCATTTCCACCCTGATGAAATATGCCTCGTTTCTCAGGATAATTATTACCGAGACAGGCACTTACAACCCAAAGATGAGAATGGTGTAGAAAATTTTGATACTCCACAGTCTATTGAATTTGACGAATACGCCCATGACATAAAAGAGTTGAAATCGGGAAACCCTGTTACCAGAAAAGAATACACCTTTAATAATCCTGATGTAATCCCAAATATACTGGAGTTCAAACCCTCTAAAATAATCGTAGTAGAAGGTCTTTTTGTATTTTATTTTCCCGAGTTAACTAATTTGCTGGATCTGAAGGTTTTTATAGATGCTAAAGACTACGTGAAATTAAAAAGACGAATAGTGAGAGACAATACTGAAAGAGGCTACGATTTGGATGATGTTTTGTACCGTTACGAAAAGCATGTAGCCCCAACGTACGAAAAATATATTGAACCTTTTAAGTATGATGCAGATATAATCATACCAAATAATACTAAATTTGATAAAGGACTGGATGTTTTGGTGTCTTATTTAAAAAGTAAAAGCTTATGACTAACAGATTTGCAGTAATAGGATTAGGTCAGTTTGGTGAATCCATTGCAAGAACACTGGCCGACCGTGGTGCAGAGGTATTAGCTATAGATATTGATTTGGATAAGGTAGAAGCGTTAAAGGATGAGGTAGCCTATGCCGTAGCTTTAGACTCTACTGATGTGAAAGCACTGAAAGCCCAAAATATTCAGGATATGGATGCCATTGTAGTAGCTATCGGCGAAAATTTTGAAGGTCTGTTGCTTACTACGGTGCTTTTACTAGAGTTAGAAGTTAAAAGGATTATTGCCAGGGCAGCCAACGCACAGCAACGAATGATTTTGGAGAAAATGGGCATTGAGGAAATTTTATCTCCCGAGGAAACAGTTGGTAAAACAGTAGCAGAAATGCTTTTGCACCCCAATATGCGCTCATTCCTTCCTTTGCCAGATGATTATGAGATTGTAGAAATCAACACTCCATCTCGTGTGGTAGATCAAACTATTAGTGAAATTGGCCTTCGTGAAAAATATAACCTGAATTTAATCACTGTGAAGCGTTTCTTTGAAGAAAAAAAAGGTGAAGAAATTCAGAAAGTGGAGCATATTATAGGCGTTCCCAGGGCAGACACCTTTCTGAAAGAAACCGATATCATGATCATTTTAGGCAAATCTCAGGATGTAAATAAGTTTATTGAGGTGAATAAATAAGGATACTCACAGTTTAGAGATTCTACTTAATATGATTTCTTTCTTTGATTAGAAAGAAGTGATAAATTATTTCAAAGTGTTTTCCTTTTATAAGTAAAACAAAAAAGAGGAGAGGTTTTAAAATATTCTTAACCTTAAATGGCAGATAAATCCTATCCGCAAATTTTGCTTTCTAAGGAGAATGCGGTTTATTCGAATATCTGAAAGGTTATTTTTTATTTTATTACACTATTCCGCTCCCCTAACTATTCCGAACTTTTTCTCATTATCCAATAGGATTATTTAACTTTAACCATGATAAGTAATTCAGTTTAGCGCATGAAACAAAAAGTAGCTTTAGTTTTAGGAAGTGGAGGCGCCAGAGGAGTGGCTCACATCGGTGTTATTGAGGCCTTATTAAAAAATAATTTTGAAATCACCTCGGTTGCAGGCTCAAGTATGGGGGCTGTAGTAGGTGGAATTTATGCTGCGGGCAAACTAGATTTATATAAGGAATGGGTCTGTAACTTCGATAAAATTGATGTTTTTAAATTACTCGATTTCACCTTTAGCTTACAAGGCTTTGTTCGTGGAGAACGGGTTTTTAAAGAAATGAGCAAAATATTGGGAGATATTAACATTGAGGATATGCGAATCCCCTTTTCTGCGGTTGCCTCAAATATAAGAACCCAGCAAGAGGTATTATTTGAGCAAGGCAATTTAATGGACGCTTTAAGAGCTTCCAGTGCCATTCCAACCGTGATGACTCCGGTTTATGTGCAAGGTGAGGAAGTAGTTGATGGTGGCGTTTTAAATCCTATCCCCATTAATAGAGTAAAGAGAGTTCCTGGTGATATTTTGGTGGCGGTTGATGTAAATGCTAACATTCCTTTTACAATAAAAGCTCCTGAGACTGCCGTAGAAGTGCAGGAAGCCCAAAAATACAAGCAGCTTATCGATGATTTTAAGCTAAAATTAAGAAGTATTTGGCCTTACAATTACAAGGAGGTTTCGCCTGTAACTACAGTTAAGAAATTCGGCTACTTCGATTTGCTCAACCGATCCATTGATTTGATGCAACAGCAGATTACAGCTTTGCAGATGTCGCAATTGTCCCCAGAGATAGTTGTTCGGATTTCAAGAGAATCATGCGGTACTTTTGAATTTTATAAAAGTAAGGAATTGGTGGAAGCCGGCAATGAAGCCTTTCTTAAATCCTATAAATCGTATCAAGATGCATTGGACAGCGATCAATAAACTATTAGGCAATATCGATATTTACTGGCTCGATTTTATTCTGAAAGGCCATCTGCCTGATGATGCGAAAATTTTAGATGCAGGTTGCGGTGAAGGCCGAAACTTGTATTATTTAATGCAAATGGGCTATGATGTTTTCGGTGTAGATCAAAGTCCTGAAGCCATACAGTTTATGCATATTTTAGCTAAACAATTGAAGTTGTCAGACTATCAAGCTCGTTTTCAAAAAATGGAAATTGAGCGGCTCCGTTTCCCTAACGAAATATTTGACGTGGTTATTAGTTCTGCTGTTCTGCATTTTGCTAAAGATCGAGCACATTTTATTCAAATGTTAACTGAAATGCTTCGGGTCTTAAAGCCCCAAGGGAAATTGTTTCTCAGATGCATGACTGAAAATCATCAGAACGAACATGAACGGTTTCTTTTGAATGATGAACTTATGCAGTATTGCTGCAGAAAATTCTCGCTGGAGCTGTTGGAGCCTGAAAAACGCATTCAGGTTGCTGGAGTACGTTCTATGGGGACTTACTTTTTTCACAAAATTAAATAATGGATAATGCATTATTTTATTACATTCGTTTTGGAGAAGTATATTTTTCTATATCGATTGAAAACTATCTAATCATTCAATTCAGTCTCAAAAACACCCTTCAAAATTACATTAGCAATCTTTTGATTTTTCTAGACTCAATCCTTTAATATCAATAAATAAGTATATTTACTTAAATGATAGGGGTTTCGTTAAAACATATAATTCTGGGAAAAGAGGTTCGCATAGCCTCTGAAAGTGATTATAGAAAGTCTCTATTGGTAGGGGTATGCTGTTTAATTTTAATACTCATTAGTGCTATTAATGCAGCGCTAAATCTATTACTATGGGATTTAAAATTAGATTTAACTTTTATCATTGGCATTTTAGGTGGAGCATTTGGATTTACCTTAAATCGTCTTCAAAAATTTGAATTGGCCAAGCATGTACTTCTTCTCATCGCTTTATTTTTTGTCACCATCTTCATGACAAATGAGGGTAAGTACTATGGCTCTCAACTCTATCTTTTTACCATTTTAGTAGCCTCTATTTCACTCTTTGGGTATAAAAGAGTGAAAGTCTGGCTGTTTTATGCTGTCCTAGCATTTATGTGTTTTGTATTGAGTGAATTTACTACTTATCAAATTATACCTGTTGAAACCATTAATGAAGCTAAAGAAGATAAAATATATTTTTTAAATTATTTTTTCACCTTTTTGGGTTTAATAGTAATCATTTATTTTCAGGTAAAACTTCAATACAAATCTGAACAGAAACTTATTCTGAAAGATAAGCAATTGAAAGAAAGTGAAGAGCGATTTAGATTAGCCGTAGAAGGCACCAACGCAGGCATCTGGGATTGGGAAAATATAAATAAAGACCAACAGTGGTGGTCTCCAAAGTTATATGAATTATTAGGTTATAAACCTGAGGAAATAGAACCCAATAGGATAGCGTTTAAAAATCTGCTGGCACAGGAGGAGGACTATCCACGATTGGTAAATGATTTCAAAAAGCATTTCAGACACAAAGAACCGTTCTCCGTTGAATATAGATTTAAGTGTAAAGACGGCAGTTACAAGTGGTTCCATGGTTCAGGTCAGGCCAAGTGGGAGGATGAAAGCCTACAGCCTGTAAGAATGGTAGGTTCTTTGGTGGATATCACTGAGAAAAAGGTGAAAGAAGAAGAGATTCAGGAGAAAAATAACTTGCTGGAAAGGACCAATGCAGAGTTAGATAGATTTGTCTATAGTGTTTCGCACGATTTACGTGCACCTTTAAATTCTATTCAGGGACTAATTAATATTAGCGATACTACAGAAGATATCAATGAACTCAAGCAGATAATGAGTATGATGAAGAATAGAGTGAAAAAGCTTTATTCTTTTATTGATGAAATAATAAACTTTGCAAGGAACACCAGAACAGAGATTGTTAAGGAGTCTATCAATTTACAGAATTTAACTCAGGAAATTTTTGAAAATGCTCAATTTAGAGAGTTGGCTACCTCTATCGATTTTAATTTATTGATTAAAGAAGACTTAAATATTTTTTCTGATAAGGGTAGGTTAAGCATCGTTTTAAACAACCTGGTAGACAATGCAATCAAATATCACAGACATTCCCATCCGGGAAAGTATGTAGCCATTAAAACAGTAGAGGAAGCCCATCATGTCATTATTCAGGTCATTGATAATGGTCAGGGTATACCCTCACAGGCTCAGGAAAAGATATTCGATATGTTTTACAGAGCTTCCGAAAATTCCAAAGGATCCGGCCTTGGTCTTTATATTGTAAAAGAGATGGTTGAAAGAATAGGTGGGGAAATATTTTTGAAATCTGAAATAGGCGAAGGAACTACGTTCTCCCTTAAACTCCCGAAATTTTAATTAACTGATTAATTTTTTCCTTTCCCTTCCATTCAGTTAATGATTTAATTTATCTTTGCCCCATGGCAAAAATGGAACAAAATACAGAAAACACTTTATTTAAAGATATTATTTCACATGCGAAGGAATACGGATTTGTATTTCAGTCAAGTGAGATTTACGATGGATTGCAGGCAGTTTATGATTACGGCCCCTTCGGATCAGAACTAAAGAAAAACATAAAGGAATTGTGGTGGAATACCATGACTCGTTTCAACGATGACATAGTTGGACTTGACTCTGCTATTTTTATGCATCCTGATACCTGGAAAGCTTCAGGTCACGTAGATAGTTTTAATGATCCGATGATAGATAATAAGGATTCTAAAAAAAGATACCGTGCCGATGTGCTTTTGGAAGATAAAGCGGCTACTTATGAAACTGCTGGAGATAAAACCCGGGCAGATGCATTGCTCAAAAAAACAGGTCAGTTATTAGAAGCGGAAGATTTGGATGCAGTTCGTAACCTTATTATCGAGGAGGGCATTGTTTGCCCCATTTCAGGCACTACCAACTGGACAGAAGTGCGACAATTTAATTTGATGTTTTCTACACAAATTGGAAGTGTGGCAGAAGACACAAGTAAAATATATCTAAGGCCTGAAACAGCACAGGGTATTTTTGTAAACTTTTTGAATGTACAGAAATCAGCAAGAATGAAAGTGCCGTTTGGTATTGCGCAGATTGGAAAAGCTTTTAGAAATGAAATTGTAGCAAGACAATTTATATTTCGGATGCGTGAGTTTGAGCAAATGGAAATGCAGTTTTTCGTAAGACCGGGTGAAGAAATGGCTTGGTATGAGAAGTGGAGAACTATGAGAATGGAGTGGCACAAAGCACTGGGAATTCCTGAGGAAAAATTAAGATTCCACGATCATGAAAAATTGGCACATTACGCCAATGCTGCAGTAGATGTTGAATACCAGTTTCCTTTCGGCTTCAAAGAAGTAGAAGGGATTCATAGCAGAACAGATTTCGATTTAAAGCAGCACCAGGAAGTTTCAAGAAAGAAAATTCAGTATTTTGATCCTGAAGTAAGTAAAAATTACATACCATACGTGGTAGAAACCTCAGTGGGAGCGGACAGATTGTTTTTGATGTTATTATGCAACGCATATACTGAAGAAATAACTGGTGAAGCGGATCAGCAAAAATCGAGGACATACTTGAAATTACATCCTGCACTAGCTCCTGTAAAAGCGGCTATTTTACCACTAACTAAAAAGGATGGCTTACCAGAAAAAGCACAGGAGATTTATAAAAGCTTAAAAGGTGATTTTAATGTGTTTTATGAAGAGGCAGCTTCAATTGGGAAGCGCTATACAAGGCAGGATTTAATTGGGACGCCATTTTGTATTGCGGTAGATCATCAGACCTTGGAAGATGATACTATAACAATCCGACACCGTGATACAACTAATCAGGAACGAATTGCAATAAGCGAGTTATCTCAGTTTTTACATACAGCCTGCTCGTTCAATAACATTTACGAACAACTTAATAATTGATTGCCAATTACTATCAGCTGATTCAAAAAATCAATGACATTTTATACAACTAAGTATTATTTTTGCAGTTCATTTTAGTAAATAATAAAGTACAATATAATGATAGAACTAACAGAAGACACACTAAAGGAGATCGTTGATAGTAACGAAATGGTGATGGTGCAATATGGAGCTACATGGTGCGGTAATTGTAAAATTACAAAGCCTAAGTTTCGCAGATTAGGAGAAGAAAACAGTAATATACAATTCGTATATGTAGATGCTGAAAAGCTTCCTAATTCCAGGTCATTGGCCACAGTAAACAATCTTCCCACATTTGCCGGATTTAAGAATGGTAAATTAGTGAATTCAGTAGCAGGAAATAAACCAAGCATTATAACAGATTTACTCAATGAGGTTACCAGTAATTAAACATTTAGTAGAATTCATCGACAAAAATGATGAAGATTATATAGTAGAGTCTATGGAGCTACTGGAGGATTTAATAGAAGCTAAAGGCATTAAGGATGAAGAGTTGGATGTAATAGGTGAATTACTTTCAAATTTTTCAGGAGCTTTGGAAGTTAGTAAAGATATAAAAAGTGGAACTTCACAGAAAGAGGCTTTAAATGCTTTTATGAAGAGGGTTATGGGTTCTATAGATAAATAAACAGCTCATTTCATTATATAAAATAAGAAGCATAACTTGATAGTTATGCTTTTTTTATGGTCTATTTTTAAAAGTAATTATTAGTAAAATTATAGATTTGCATTATTTGAAGGTAGATAGATTAAGTTGGTATCAGAAAAATTTTATTTCATCGAAAAAAGTATTTGATTAGCAGGAAGCTTCTGCAAACCCAATTTATTATAGGTACCTTTTTATATTTAAAATCTATTATTATGAGAAATAAAAATTTTACGAAGATAATTCTGCTTGTCCTTATTGCTACAGTTGCCCACGGTTTAAAAGCTCAGACAGGCGACACTTTTGCAAATGCATTAGAGTCCAAGGAGGCAAATTTAATCTACATTTATTCTGAGGCTCCAGGCTTTGCCTCTGAGCAAAATGGCAAAGTGCAGGGTGTATGCGTGGATATTATGAGTGACTTTGAATTTTTCTTGCTCGACAAATATGGGATTACTGTAAAGTCTACCATAAATAAGCAACATGCCAATAATTTTACAAGCTATTTAAAGGTAATAAAAAATTCGTCTAATGGAGTTTTTGGATTAAGTAACACTACAATTACGGATGCCAGGAAAAAGGAATACAGTTTCAGTCCTCCTTATATCACAAATATAGGTATGTTACTAAGTAATGATGCCTTACCCACTTTATCAGATATTTCTAAAATTAGTGAGGTGTTTAATGGGAAAAAAGCAATTACTGTTAGAGGCTCAACGAATGAGGAGCAGGTCTTAAAATTACAAACCAAATATTATCCTGACTTACAGATCGAATACGTGAATTCATTTGAAGAGTGTATGAATAAATTAAAAAGTAGCTCTGATTATTTTTCAAATCTTGACTTCACATATTATTTACAGGCATTAAATTCAAAGGATCCAATAAAAAGACATCCGGCGGGAGACCAAACTGCTGAAAAATTTGGAATTATTATGCCAAAGAATAGTGACTGGGTAAAACCTTTCAATGAATTTTTAACGGAGGCTTATGAGACAAGCCCAAGTTACAGGAAAATTATTGCTCAACACCTTGGGCCGAACGCACTAAAACTATTAGATGCTGTAGCTCAAAACTAGATCAAATATTAGCAATTAGCAAAATGAAAAAAGCCACCCGAAGGTGGCTTTTTTACTTACCAAAACATCAACCATTCACTATGAATTAAACTATTAATAATTAAAGTGAAATTAGAGTAATTTAGTTCCTATACTTAATAAATATTTTTGAAGAAGCATCCTCTAACAGGAAGTCTACGTTTCTCAACGCTTTTGCATCATAGTTCTCTTCAGTAAATTCATGAAGTAGTTTGCCCTCAGGAGTGTAAACAGAGATGGTTTTGCTTTTCACAATTTCTAATGTTGGAAAAAGAGGTTGCTCCAAATTTACCAGTATTTCATTAATTATTTTAGCCTCTTTCTTGAAAATGATATCTTCATTAGCAGGAGTGGTTTCTAAAGCAACAAAAGCTGCGAAGGTCAATAAGGTATTAATCATAATATTTTGTATTTACTATTTATACCTCCATGACGCATCAAATTTAGACAAAGTTGCATGGGAAGTATAAAATAATATTTTATGAATGTAATATTCATGTAATAAACACCAGTAAAATCAATAAAATAATATTATGTTTAGATATTAAGATTTTATAATAAATTTATAATGCCAACCTTCTTTTTATTGATAGCATATTTATAAGTATTTTATACTGAGAAGATCGTTATAGGAACTAAATTATTTGCTTAGATTTATTTCAAAAAATAAGCATATATGAGCCAACTTTTTTATTTATTTTCCATTAAACTAATAAAGAAATCTTTTTGAAGATTACATTATTCAGATTAACTCATTCCATAATGCAAGAAAATAATTCTTTTAGAATACCAAACTCAGAATTTCCCAGAATAGTAATTGTTGGTGGCGGATTTGCCGGCGTAAAAATGGCTAAGAAGTTTGCCAACAAAAATGTACAAGTTGTTTTATTTGACAGGCACAACTATCACACGTTTCAACCTCTACTCTATCAGGTTGCTACCGCAGGTCTGGAGCCGGACGCTATTGCAGGCCCACTTAGGAAACTGTTAGATAATTCTAAAAATATCTTTTTCAGAATGGCTACTGTCTCTCTGGTTTTACCTGACCGTAATGCTGTTTTAACTGATAAAGGGACTTTGGAATACGATCATTTAATAATAGCTTGTGGCTCCAAAACTAACTATTTTGGTAATTCCGATAAATTTCAAAAAGCTTTTCCGCTTAAGCAAATTCCACAAGCGCTTGATTTAAGAAGTCATATTCTTCAAAATCTGGAGCAAGCAGTACTTACTTCCGAGCCTGAACAAATAGAAAAACTCCTTAATGTAGTAATTGTAGGTGGTGGTCCAACTGGAGTAGAGGTAGCTGGTGCTTTTGGAGAACTGAAAAAACATGTATTGCCCAACGATTATCCTGACTTAAATCTGGATAAGATGAATATTTATTTGGTGGAGGGCATGTCAGGACTATTAGGAGGCATGTCGGATTTCGCCAATGAGCGAGCTCAGAAATATTTAAAAAAGTTTGACGTAAGGGTGAAGCTAAATACAATGGTGAAAAGCTTTGATGGTCAACAGGTTGTGTTTGATAATGAGGAAACACTTGAAACAACCACTTTGATATGGGCTGCTGGAGTTATGGGTAATGTAATTGACGGTTTACCGGAAGAAAGCGTATTCAAAAGCAGGTATAAAGTAGACAAGTATAATAAAATTTTAAATACCAGCAATATTTACGCAGTGGGAGATATTGCTTACATGGAGGAAGATGATTATCCGAAAGGGCATCCTATGTTGGCTCCGGTTGCTATGCAGCAAGGGGAACATTTAGCAAAAAATTTGTTAAGCCTAATTAGCAACCCTGCCAAAGCATTGAAGCCTTTTACTTATTTCGATAAAGGAAGTATGGCCACTATAGGGAGGAATAAAGCAGTAGTGGATTTACCTAAAAATTTGCACTTTGGAGGTTTCTTTGCTTGGTTTGTTTGGATGTTCGTACATCTAGTTTCAATAATCGGATTCCGTAGCAAATTAGTTGTGCTCACTAACTGGATTTGGAATTACTTTACCTATGACAGAGGCACCCGACTAATAATAAGACCATTTCTTCCATCCCAAAATGGAAAGTTGGTTAAAAAGGATGATAGTAAAATATAGGCATTTGATAGGCGGTTTCTTATTACTTTAAAATGATGCTAATTTGCGATCTGATAAGTAAAATTACTACACCTAGCTAGATGCAATTGCTAAAATGGATAAAAAATCTCTCTATTGGACACTACAAATAATAGGCTGGACAATTTACGGGCTCCTTAATATTTATCTGGTATTTTTAGGCGAAAGGCTCTCCACAGAGGGTGCGATAGGTCAACTCATTTTAGTACCTTTCTATATTATCATCACCCACCTGTATAGAAATTTTATAATTCGAAAAGGTTGGTTGCAGCTTCTTATCCAAAAATTAGTACTAAGAGTAATTATAGCATGCTTAGTGCTATCAATACTTAACTATGCTTTTCTGTTTTTTATATCCTCTACATTAGGATTAATAACTCCTGAGGAAGATTTTAACCTTATAGTAATTTTCATAAGTATACTAGCAAATCTCATTTTATATTTTTTATGGTCACTATTTTATTTTATGTACCATTATGTAGAAAATTATAATAGGTCATTGAAATACAATGCGGCTATGAATGAAATTGAGCTCAATAACCTTAAATCGCAACTCAATCCTCATTTTATTTTTAATGCGCTCAATAGTGTGAGGGCCCTGGTAGATGAAGATCCTGCTAAGGCAAAAAATGCTATTACGCAATTATCCAATATCATGAGAAACTCCCTAATTTTAGATAAAAAGCGTTTGATCAATTTTAATGATGAGCTTAATACCGTAATAGATTTTCTTGCTTTGGAAAAAATTAGATATGAGGAGAGGCTTACCACAGAGTTTACAATTCACCCCGAGTCGTATAAGTACCAAATTCCTCCTCTGATGTTGCAAACTTTAGTAGAGAATGGTATAAAGCATGGAATTTCAAATTTAACCCATGGCGGTTTAATTGCCATTGAAACGCAGGTAGAAAATGGCCAATTAGTAATATTTATAAGGAATTCAGGTCAGTTAATCTTAGACAAAAGAAGAAAAAGAAAAGGATTTGGAATTGAAAATACGAAGCAAAGATTAAAACTGATCTTTGATAGAGCTGCAACGTTTAGCATTAAAAACGAAACAGACAATTTAGTGGTTACTACCTTACGGATTCCACAATTAAATTATTAAGAGTTATATTTAAAGTACAATTTTTAAAATTAGAAAAATGAAGGCATTAGTTATTGATGATGAAAGGTTAGCCAGAAAAGAATTAATCAACCTTTTGGCTGAATATAAAGACATTGAAATTGTTGGTGAAGCAGTAAACGCTGAAGAAGCAGAGGAACTAATAGATCAATTAATGCCTGATTTAATTTTTCTAGACATTCAAATGCCAGGTAAAACAGGTTTTGAATTGTTGGAAACCCTTGAGAAAACTCCCAAAGTAATTTTCACTACTGCCTATGATGAATATGCGCTTAAGGCGTTTGAATTCAATGCTTTAGATTATCTTTTAAAACCTATTGAGCCTAAAAGATTGGGTGATTCTATTGAGAAGATCAGAAAGGAAATTCAAGCTGTTTCTGAAGTGAAATCGAATAAGTCTAAGCTCACTATTAACGACCAGGTTTTTGTGAAAGATGGAGACAACTGTTGGTTTGTACGCCTAAAAGATGTCAGATTATTTGAGTCTGATGGCAATTACATTAAAGTCTATTTTGATAAATTTAAACCTATGATCCACAAGTCCTTAAATGCTTTAGATGAAAAACTAGATGATAAATCTTTTTTTAGAGTAAGCAGAAAGCACATTATTAATCTGGATTGGGTTGATGAAATTGAAACTTGGTTCAACGGTGGCCTAATGGTGAAATTAAAAGGTGGTGAAAAGGTAGAGGTAAGTCGCAGACAGGCTACTAAGTTCAAAGATTTAATGAGTCTTTAATCAACCAAAAATAAATCAGAAGCTAATTTATCTGCCAATAGCATGCCCTTTTGAGTTAAAATAAGCTGATTATCAATTAGAACACATAATTCTTGCGCTTTCCATTGCTCAATGGTTGCCTTTCGAGATTTCATGAGATCATAATGGTATTGATTGCTTAAGTAAGCTAAACTGCATCCGGCAGATGTCCTTAAGGAAGTCATTAAGTATTCGTTTATCTGATCCGAAAGGCTTAGGGTTTCTTTCTCGAACAGACCAACACCAGATTTTATCGCTTTAAGGTATTTGCTATTATTGGCTATATTATATTGCCTGCTATTGCCATTGTAAGAATGAGCACCTGGCCCAATTCCCAGATACTTCTTTTGTTGCCAATAGGAGCTGTTATGTTTGGATTCTTTTCCTGGCAATGCAAAATTTGATATTTCATAATGTTGATATCCGTTTATAATAAGAACTTCTACTAACTCATTGAATTGATCAGCAGAGTAATCTTCTGATGCTTCTGAAAGCTTGCCTTGTTTTTGCCATTTTCCAAAGACCGTAGAAGGTTCAATTGTTAAGCAATAGGATGAAATATGAGGAGGATGATAACTGATGAGCTGGAGTAAATCTTTATGCCATTGCTCATGTGTGCTGATGGGAACTCCATAAATAAGATCTACACTATAGTTGTCAAATTTACTATCTTTAATCAACTGCAAACTTTCTACAGCTTGTTTTGAATGATGCGCTCTGTTCATCCATTTTAAGATATCACTATTAAAGGATTGAATCCCCAAGCTAATCCTGTTAATTCCAGAATTACGGAACATTTCTAGCTTTTGCTGAGAAATATCATCTGGATTGGCCTCCAGCGTTATTTCCGCTTTGTCATTTATGCTATAATGCTGATGTATTGACTTTATGATGCTATTTATTTGACTTTCATCTAATAAAGAGGGCGTGCCTCCTCCAAAATAAATACTGTCAATTTTTTCATTCTTTAAATATTCTTTCTGAAGTTTAATTTCAGAACAAATGGCGGCAACCATTTCTTCTTTTAAAGCCAAATTGGTTGAAAAGTGGAAATCACAGTAGAAACACGCCTGCTTGCAAAATGGAATATGTATGTATAAGCCTGCCAAAATATTTGTAAAGTTAAATCGAATTCTGCACAAGTGCCTGCTTTTAACTTGCCTTTATTTAAATACCTTAAGCGGTTATTGTCAGGAACATGATTTTGAAAGGATAGTTTTTACAATTGAAAGTAATCAGTTTAGTCCTTTAGAAGTTATAGACTCTTTACAATCTGTAGGATATCTTGAAGCAAGCTACTCACAAGAGCTAAAGGATTCGATATCTACTTTCTATTTCAACAAAGGTCCAATATATAACTGGGGGGCACTACATATAACAAAAGAAGGTCAAACTATTGCACTAGGTTTTATTGACAAATTACTTAATAAGCCGGCAGATAGATTTAGTCTTCAAAAAAAAATGAATGATTTTCTAAAAGCAAATGCGCATAATGCTGGTTATCCTTTTGCCGAAGCACAATTGCTAATAGATAGTGTAGGGAAATCTAATGTTTATGCATCCATTCAACTTAATTATAAAAACAAGATTACTTACGACTCTATCAATGTTCAGTCTGCCCACAAAATCATTAATGAAAATTACCTTCAAAGATTTTTAAAATTACCTATTGGCACCGATTTTAGTACGAAACAATATTTGCAAATTCCTGAAAAACTTAAGGAATTACCTTTTTTGAAATTAGTGAGCCCTCCCCAGGTATCTTTCAGCAATAATCAAAGCATAATCACCTTAGAACCAGAGAAGATTGCTACTAATCAGTTAGATGCCTTTATAGGATTAGTTCCGGAAGCAAACAGAACTAATTTCACCGGTCAGGTGGATGTTTCCTTCCAAAATTTGTTTAAGAGAGCTATTAAATGGCAATTCAATTGGCAAAAGTATAGTGCAAATTCACAATTCTTAAACACAAATTTATCTCAGATAGCAGCTTTCAAAACACCTATTGGCTTTAATTTAAAGTTTTGCTTATTACAGGAAGATAGTACCTTCTTGCAAAATAATTATCAAATTCTCTTTTTGTATCCTTTTAAAGGGGACTTATCCCTCGGGTTAGGCTACAAAGGGTTTTTAAATAATGTAATCCGGGAATTTGATTCCACAGAAATGTTATCTGCGGCAGAATCTTTCAGGAGTAGTCAGTTAAATGCCGTAAGCTTAGTGGCAAATTGGCGTACTAAAATCACCTACCCAGCTTTGCAGAATGATTATTATATTTCAGGATTTCTAGATGTTGGAACTAAAAAAATTAGTAACATTAATAATTTACCAGAGATTTGGAGAAACGTTCCTGAGTCAAGTGTTAACTATGGTGCTCAACTGGAAATTGGAGCTCAGCAAAAAGTTTTTAGAAGGTTTCTTTTGGAACAGTATTTAGAGTTTGCAATGATAGAAAACAAGGCAATTTCACGTAACGATTTATTGAGACTGGGTGGCTTGCAAAATTTAAGAGGCTTTGATAGAAATTTCTTTTACACCAGGTACTATGGCTTGCTAAGTTTGAATTACAGATATTTTCTGGATAATAATTCAAGCTTTTTTCTGTTAACTGATTTTGCTAAACTTGAAAAAATGCTAGGTAATGTTTATACATTTGGTGCTGGTTTAGATGTGAAAACCAAGAATGGTTGGTTTAGATTAATTTATGCTGTAGGAAACAGAGCTAATGAAAAAGTAAATTTTTCCCTCGCCAAAGTGCATTTCGGATATATAGCTTTATTTTAGCCAAAATTTTATAATCTTTTATATGTTAAATGTCTTATTGAGCTTACTACTGAGTGTAACTCCTCTTCAGGAAAAGCCAGTGAACGATTCTACCCTAAATGTTAATAATACATCTTATAGAATTAATTGGCTTCAGCAGGAAATAGTGAATAACGCAGATGAACAGGTTATAATTAATCTTGCGCCCTTTACAGGAAACGAAACCTTTTTAAAGATTCAATCTGATAAACATTTTTACCTCTTTAATAACACCAGTTTGGTAGCTGCTGCCAAAAGCACGGAAATAAATTTACTTGTTGATAGCTTGAGAGGTCATCTTAGTTCTGATACATTAATTCTTTTTCATCAATCTGCTCCAGCGCTGCTAAAGTACGGGTTCTATTCAAAAAATAAAGTCACAAATTTACCTTCATTCACTCAGGAACTTGGAATAATTGAGAACACTTTTGGAGATGGCCGCACAAATTTTGTCATTGCTTTAATTATGGTGTTTCTTATTCTGCTTAGCACATTAAAAGTTAGTTTTTCTAAGAAGTTTCAAGATGTATTCTCTTTATCAGGCACCTTTTCAACCCGGCCGGTGGAAGGGGATAATGTTAGAGTGAGGCTGTTTGAACAAGA
Organism: uncultured Cytophagales bacterium; assembly: GCA_963803685.1. Classification (GTDB taxonomy): domain Bacteria; phylum Bacteroidota; class Bacteroidia; order Cytophagales; family Cyclobacteriaceae; genus Marivirga. Next base: position 977,647 of record CAWDNW010000001.1, on the reverse strand, counting down.
TGGGCTTTTTGCCGCTCTTACATACACATTTGGAACAGCAATAATCATCTACTTGTATTTAGGTTTTACGAGCGCAGATTATTTGGAACAGAACTCAGCGAATTACATTTCTTTTTTTCAGTCGTGGTTATACATAATCATATTATTAATTGTTAAAATAAGTGTTATTTTTTTCTTGTCAGGTTTATATAAGACTAGTAGAATTAATACTTTTTACATTAAGGAGCTTATAAATATTAGCACTTTATTTATTACCATTCTTTTAACAGTAACCATCCTGCTATTTTTTTATAAAGGAGGGCTACCTGAATATTGGGGTGGGCTAGCGAGGTATTCTATAGTAGGTATGTATTTGATTAGGATGGGTTTATTATATTTTAAAATATTAAAACTGAGTGGTTTTACTTATCTATATTTATTTTCTTACTTTTGTGCCACAGAAGTATTCCCCTTTATATTAGGACTGAAATATTTCTATTGATTTATCTTTTTATAGTAGAACCGAAAATATGTCAACAACAACGAAGGATCGTTTTTATCCGGTAAAGAGTATTCTTGTTTCACAACCTGAACCCGCTGATATCACTAATTCACCCTATCATAAGTTAGCTGATAAATATAATATAAAAATTGATTTCCGTCAGTTTATTAAAGTGGAGCCAGTATCTTCAAAAGATTTTAGAAAGCAGAAGATTGAAATTTTAAAACATACTGCAATTATATTTACAAGTAGAAATGCAGTTGATCATTTTTTCAATATCTGTAAAGAGAGTAAAATTGAAATGCCGCCTGAAATGAAGTATTTCTGTATTTCTGAGCAAACTGCTAATTATCTTCAAAAATATATTGTAGTAAGGAAAAGAAAGGTTTTTGTAGGTGAGAGAACAGCTCAGGATATACTCGAGGTTGTTAAAAAGCATAAAAACGAGAAATACCTGTTCCCTTGCTCAAATATAAGAAAGGATGATATACCTTCTTTTATGAATGATAATGGTTATAATTTTACAGAAGCCATTATATATGAAACAGTAGCAGCCGATTTATCAGACCTTGATGATGTAAGTTATGATATAGTGGCATTTTTCAGTCCTTCAGGGATCAACTCTTTATTTGTAAACTTCCCTGACTTTAAGCAAAACAATACCAGGATTGCAGTTTTCGGGCCAACTACTGCTCAAGCGGCAAATGAGGCAGGTTTAATACTTGATATTGAAGCACCTTTGCCTAATGCGCCTTCTATGACGGGTGCTTTAGAACTTTACATTAAAAAATGTAATGGTCTTAAATAGCTGTCATCTAGTATTTTAAATGCTTTATTTTATACAATAACTTTAAATATATTACATAAAGGCCTGATCGGAAGTATTTTTCATTATATTTATCGCTTAAAGTATGAGGTAACTGAAACTTTCTGAATCTTTTACCTCTTTTAGTATTGAGATTTATTTTAGTATCTTTAATAAATCATTGATATTGTTACAGGAGTAAAAACAGAAAAATGAAGCAAATTATACAAAAAGTTATTTTTTCCCTTGTGCTGTTAGCGGTAGGTACTTCCTATGCACAGGATTCACCTTTCTCACATTATATGTTTAATAATACATATAATAACCCCGCTTATTCAGGGGTAGAAGGCTATACTATGCTTACTGCATTGCACAGAACGCAGTGGTTAGGATACAGCCCAACGGTAGGCGTTGGTGGAGCACTTAATACTCAAATGATTTCTTTGTCATCCCCTATTAATAGAATAAATAGTGGGTTTGGTTTTTTTGTAGTCAATGATCAAATTCAAGCTTCAAATTTTATTCAGGTACAGGCTTCCGGTGCTTATCATTTAGGTATAAAAGATTCTAAACTAAGTATTGGATTTAGGGTGGGGGCTATCACTCAAACAGTTGATAAAGATATTTACAGAGCAATCAATCCAGACGATGAAACCATTTTAAATATTCAGCCAACACAGGTAAGACCAGACTTTTCATTAGGAGTGCATTATCAACATCAAAAGTTTTATGTAGGTGCAGCCTTTAATCATATGATTGAATCGGATTATGGATTTGGTGCAGATGAATATAAAAATCCTTATCCACAGGAAGTGCTTTTAACCGGTGGCTATACCTTTCCCCTTACCTATGATATAAAAATTACTCCGAGTGTATTATTAAGGTCGACAGAGTTCACCTCTTTTACTTTTGATGTTTCTACAATAGCTACCTACCAGGATAAGATATGGGGTGGTTTATCGTTCAGACAGCAAGAGGCATTAATTCTTATGGTTGGGTATAGCTTCTTAAAGGAAAATACTTTAAGGTTCGGTTATGCTTTCGATTATACTGTAGTTGCGCAGGATGCTAAAAGCTTAACTTCTCATGAAATTATGCTAAGCTATAGATTGCCTGCAATATCTACATCGGGTAAAAAAGTGGTAAGAACGCCACGATTTAGGCATTGATCGTATTAAATTTGGATTATTAATATTTTTTATGATATTGTGTCGAGATTTCAATATTTTCTTTAAAATACAATAAAACCTTACAATGCAAGGTTTTATTAGTAAGGTGTGAAACGTTAAATGAATAAATAACAATATATTAGCGTTTAGTTTGAAACAAATAGGTGTTATGAATAATAAAAGTGTTTTGAAAAATGTAAGCCTATCACTAGTGTTTGTAGCTTCATTATTCCTTCAAGGCTGTGGTCTTTTTGGTGGTGGAGCAGGTGATCAGGGCGAAGTAGTAGGTGTGGCCGGCCGGGAAGGTTGGTACATGGCAGTACCTTATGGTATGGTGGCTGTTCCAGCCGGAACCTTTCATATGGGGCAAGCCGATGAAGACGTTGCAGCTTCACAAATTAATTTCAACAGACAGGTAACTATAGGTGGATTCTATATGGATGATACTGAAATTACTAACAATGAGTATCGACAATTCATTGACAGAATGTTAGAAGATTCCGCATCAACATTGGGAAGAGACTACATTAATAAAGAATTGTACCCTGATACTACAGTTTGGATGAAAGATTTTACACATCACATGGGTGATCCAATGCAGGAGTATTATTATATGCACCCTGCCTTTGATGACTATCCTGTTGTAGGTGTAGATTGGGAAGCAGCTAAGCAATTTTCTCGTTGGAGAACGGATTATCTGAATGCGTACAGAGAATCTTTAGGTGAATTTCCAATGCCTGCATTCAGGCTTCCTTCCGAAGCGGAATGGGAGTATGCATCAAGAGGCGGAAGAGACATGGCAAAATATCCATGGGGAAATCCATATATTAGAAATGCCAAAGGGTGTATGTTAGCCAACTTTAAGCCAGGAAGAGGTAACTATTTTGATGATGGTTTTGCCTACACAGCACCTGTTGAATCCTATTTTCCAAACGATTTTGGATTGTTCGATATGTCAGGTAACGTATCCGAATGGTGTGAAGACGCCTTTAATCCAGCTTCTGTTCCATTGGTTTGGGATTTAAATCCTACTTTCTTTGATGAAACTGAGCCTCGCAAAGTAACGAGAGGTGGCTCATGGAAAGATGTAGCTTTCTATTTAGAGACAGGAACGAGAGCATTTGAGCACAAAGATTCTACAAGAGCCTATATTGGTTTCAGATGTGCAATGACTTACTTAGGTAGATCAGCAGGATCAGAATTTTAATTGACAGTAACAAAAAAATATAAACTTAATAAAGCATTAACCACTAAAAATCTACAACAATGAGCAATAAAAAAGGAGGATTTCAGGTATTACTTTTCAAAACTATAATGCCTAAAATTTATGGTATTGGTGCGGCTATCGTGATTGTCGGAGCAATGTTTAAAATTATGCACTGGGAAGGTGCAAGTGCAATGCTAGTAGTAGGTCTTACTACAGAAGCAATCATTTTCTTCTTAAGTGCATTCGAACCTCAACACGGTGAGGTTGATTGGAGCAAAGTTTACCCAGAATTATCTGATGATTTTGACGGTGAACCAGCCCCAAAAAGAAAGCAAATAACTACAGCAGGTGGAGCTTCTACATCTCAGCAACTTGATAAAGTGTTAGAAGAAGGTAAAGTTGGTCCTGATTTGGTGAAGAGTTTAGGTGAAGGAATGAAAAGCATGGCAGAATCTGCTAAGCAAATGTCTAACTTAAGCAGCGCGGCAGTGGCTACAAATGACTATGCTAACAATGTTAAAATTGCAAGTAAGTCTTTATTAGAAATGAACAAGTCTTATGATTCTACTGTAAAAGCAATGTCAGAAATGTCAAATGCTTCAGTAGATGCTAAACAATATCATTCACAAGTACAGGCTGTAACTAAAAATTTATCTGCTTTAAACCAGGTATATGAAATGGAGTTACAAGATTCTCAGAACCACGTAAAAGCAATGAATAAATTTTATTCAAACCTTGCTGTGGCGATGGAAAATATGACTGAAGCGAGTAAAGATGCTGAGCAGTTTAAAACAGAGGTTAAAAATCTGACAACTAACCTTTCTCAATTGAATAAAGTATATGGAAATATGCTTTCTGCAATGAAAGGTTAATTATTTGTTGTACCTAAAAAATTAGAAACCTATGGCTGGCGGAAAAGAAACCCCAAGACAGAAGATGATTGGAATGATGTACCTGGTGCTAACTGCTTTGTTGGCACTAAACGTAAGTGTTACGGTACTCGACAAATTCATCGATATAAATAACTCTCTAGAAGTATCTCTTGATGCAGCTAAGGAGCAAAATAATAATACAATCACCAGAATCAGTAATGCTGTTGAAGAGTCAGGTAATAGAGCCTCAGATGTGGCTATACTTGATAAAGCTAAGCAAATTAAGGATAAGACCAGGGCTATGGTGGAAGAGCTGGGCGATTATAAAGAAAAATTCATTGAAATTACTGGTGGTTACAATGAAGAAACGAATGAAATAGCGGGTAAAACCAATTATGATATGGTAGGCAACTATATGATGCCTGAAAACCAAAATAATGGTATTAAATTACAGGAATCTCTGAACCAGTATTCGGCTGAATTAAACCAGATTATCAATGATCCGGCATTACAATTTGCTCCTTTAGCATTAGATGCCAATGATAATCCAAGATTTGAGAATGATCCAAATCAGAAGAATAAAACCTGGGCGACTTTAGAATTTATGGAAACGCCTACTCCTGCAGGTTTAGCTACTTTAAGTGATTATCAAAATAAAGTGATGGCCTATGAGTCAAGAGCACTTGAATTCCTAGCACAGAAAGTAGGGGCTGGTGATTTAAAATTCGATTTAATTCAATTAGTTGCATTACCAGAATCTAAGGTGGTAGCTGCCGGAGCTAAATATAAGGCTGATCTTATTGTAGCTGCGTCATCATCTGCAGAAGATCCGGAAATGTCTTTAAATGGTAATAATCTTCCAACAGAAAACGGAAAAGGTAAAATTGAATTTACAGCTACTCCGGGTGCCTATGATAAAGATGGTTTAGTAAGAAAGACTTACGAAGCTTCAGCTAAGTTGAAAGATAGTGTTTATAGTAACTCTATAGAATATTTTGTGGCTAAGCCCGTTATTCAGGTACAATCAGCAGCATTAAGTACTTTATACCTAAATTGTGGAAACAAATTGAATGTATCAGTTCCAGCTTTAGGAACTTCTTACAATCCAAGTTTCAACGTTACAGGCGGTACTTCTATTGCTAGTAAAGAAATTGGTGTAGTAACTGTAGTGCCTAATGCTCCAAAAGTGAAATTGGGAGTATCATCCAATGGTAATAAAATTGGAGATGTAGAATTTGACGTTCAAAGAATACCAAGCCCAACGGTGCAGGTTTTTAATGGTGCTAAACCAGTAAACAAAAAGCAAGGAGAATCTATTAGTGCATTAAGAATATTAAGAACAGCAGCTATTGCAGAAGATAACTTCAAAAAGCAATTACCTGAGGACTCTCAGTATAAAGTAACTCAGTGGACTATCAGGTTAGCAAGAGGCCCTAGACCAATTGGTCAGCCAATTAGAGCAACTGCTGAAACTGTAAACTTGTCTCAATTAATGAATGATGCAAGACCAGGTGACAGACTAGTAGTTGAAATTAATCAGGTTTTGAGAAGAAACTTCAGAGGAAGTACAGAAGAGGTGAGATTACCGGAAATTACTGAGGTAATTCCTCTTAATTAAATAAGTTAAATAATTTGTGTTATGAAAAAGTTTGTGTTTTTATTAGCAATATTACCAGTACTGTTTGTGGTGCCGGCTTTTGCTCAGGAATCAGAGAGTGACGGATATAATCCTAATTCTGTATTTCCAATTCATGAAGATGATATCATGTTCAAGAAAAGGATTTGGAGAAGAATGGATTTGAACGAAAAGCAAAACAAGCCATTCTTTGCTGCTGGAAATGAAATTTCCAAAATCATTATAGAGGCAGCTAAGGCAGGTATTTTGCCTATTTATAAAAACGATTCAATGACTGTACGTTATACTAAGGAAGAGTTTTTAACAAATATGGAAAACCCGCAGCTTCAAGGATACGGTGAAGCAGCTGACGATGGATTTGGCGGTGGAGATGACTGGGGAGACTCAGGTGGATCTGACGATGGTTGGGGCGATACTGGTAGTGGAGACACGGGCGGTGGTGATGATTGGGGCGGTGGAGGCGATGCTGCTGCAGTAGGACCAATTGATACCAAGTTTTCAGCTAAGGACGTTTCAATCATGGAAATAGTTGAAGATATGATTTTCGATAAGAAAAGATCTGTTTTAAATTGGGATATTCAGGCTATAAAATTGATTATTCCTGCAGATAAATTTACTGCTGGTATTTTCAGAGAAGTAGGTGTATTTAAATATAAAGATTTGGCTCGGTTGTTCAGAAGCATGCCTAATGAAGCAATTTGGTTTAACCCACAAAATAGTGCCGAGCATAAGAATCTTGCTGATGCGTTTGCATTAAGATTGTTCAGTGCTCGAATTGTGAAAATTGCAAATCCAAATGATGATGCTATCATTGATGTATATAGCGAGTCTGCAAAGCAGGGTATCTTAGCTTCACAGTGGTTAGAATACCAATTGATGGAGAAGGAGCATGAATTGTGGTCTTATTAAGGAATAAATAATCTTAGTATTGATTAAAAAAGGAGAACTTTAAAGTTCTCCTTTTTTATTTTGGAATGATTTAATCAGAAGCTCGGCTTTTGAATTACCAACTACTTTGTTTAATTCTTCAAATGAGGCGTTTTTTATCTTGGCTAATGATTTAAAATGACCCAGTAATTCATTAACTGTTTTCTCTCCAATTCCAGGTATGTTTTCCAGTTCACTGACAAAGCTCTTTTTACTTCTTATGTTTCTATGAAAAGTAATAGCAAAGCGGTGCGCCTCATCTCTCAATCTCTGAATGAGTTTTAATGATTCGCTTTTTTTGCTGATGTGCAATGGAAATTGATCTCCGGGAAAATAGATTTCCTCCAGTCTTTTAGCAATACCAATGATGGGAATTTCTCCATACAAATCAAGCTCCTTTAAAGCTATGCAAGCAGCATTTAGTTGTCCTTTACCTCCATCTATAATAATTAAATTAGGAAGTGCTGCATTTTCCTTCACTAGCCGGGAGTATCTTCTGCCCACTATTTCTGTCATTGAGGCAAAATCATCAGGACCCACTACGGTTTTTACATGATAATGGCGGTATTCGTTCTTTGCCGGTCTTCCATTTTTGAAATGCACCATGGATGCCACAGGGTTGGTGCCACCCAGGTTAGAATTATCAAAACACTCGATGCGGATTGGTAAATCCTTTAATTGGAGATCTTCCTGAAGCTGCTTAATGACGCGGAGCTCCTTTATTTTACTCGATTCATTTTGATTAAGCTTCTCTTTTTTGAAGAATAGTGCATTTTTCACACTCATATCAACCAATTTCTTTTTATCTCCAATTTGTGGTTTAATAAAATGAAATTCGGCTAATACATTGTCAATATGAATATTGGTTAAAATTTCTTCTGTCTCACTTTCATATAGCTTGCGTAGGTCAATTAAGCCTAAAAGAAGAATTTCAGCATCAGACTCTTCCAATTTCTTCTTAATTTCTATGGTATGAGTAGCCGTTATACTGCCATTTTTTATTCGCATAAAGTTAATGAAAGCATTCTTTTCTTCAGAAATGATGGTACATACATCAATATCTGTAAGCTTTGGATTTACTACCAATGATTTGGACTGGAACTTCTCAAGTAGATCATACTTATCTTTATATTTTTGAGCTTTTTCAAAATCCAGGTATTGAGCAGCGTCATCCATATGCTCTTTAAAATATTGCTTTGGTATGGCCAGATTCCCTTTTAGTATTAATTCTGCTAACTCAATATCTTTATTATAATCTTCATGTCCTTGTAATCCTTCACAGGGGCCTTTACAATTGCCTATATGATATTCAAGGCAAACTTTAAATTTATCAGCCTTTATGTTGGCATCACTTAAGTTGAGCTTACATGTTCTGATATGGTATAGTTTTCTTATCAGTTCAAGCACGTTATTCATTGCTCTTACACTTGCATAGGGGCCAAAGTAAGTGCCAGCCCGTGCTATTCTTTTGCGCGTGGCAATAATCCGTGGAAACGGCTCATTTGTAATGCATAAATAAGGAAACGTCTTATCGTCCTTTAGAAGAATATTGTACCTAGGCTGTAATTCCTTTATGAGTGAATTTTCGAGTAGCAAAGCATCAAACTCAGAATTTACTATTGAAATTTCAATTTTTTGAATTTCGTTTACCAGCCTCAGCGTTTTGCGATTATGAGCTTTTGCCAAGTTAAAATAACTGGAAACCCTATTTCTAAGATTCTTAGCTTTCCCTACATATATGATTGTACCTTCAGCATTGTGGAATTTATATACTCCAGGTGAATGCGGTAACAAGTTAAGTTCGTCTCTTTTAAAGAAAGGAGATTCATACATATAATTTTCAACTGATTAGGTCAATCGAACTGATTTCAATGGTGAGTAAAATCGATTTTAACAATTTATGACTAATAATAAGACACTTTTCCGCCAAATTACAAATGCTATCTATTACTGAATGTCATCTACATCAAATTGGTTCACTTGTTCAACAGAGTCGGTTACATTCATTTGCTGCATATTGTACCTTTCGCAATCAAGCTGAATATTAAAATCTGTCGGTTTTTGAAATTCCTTTTTAGTAATTCCCAATTCTTCATCGGCATACACTTTTGTCATGAAAATTTCCCAAATAGGCATAGCCATTCTTGCACCTTGCCCTAAAGTAATGTTCTTAAAGTGAATGCTCCTGTCATCCCCACCAACCCAGGCTCCGGCAACTAAATCGCTTGTTACTCCCATAAACCATCCATCAGAATAATTTTGGGTAGTACCTGTTTTGGCACCTATTTCATTATCCACTCTTAGCTCTCTATCAAGACCTAAAGCGGTACCACCAGATAGTTCTGTGGCTCCTTTTAACATATGTAACATGGCATATGCGGTTGAGGAACTTAATGCTTCTTCTGTTTTAGGGACAAATTGTTGTAATACCTTTCCATTCTTATCTTCAATTCTTTCAATATAAAATGGCTTGGTATAGAATCCATCATTCGCAAAGGTGGCATAAGCTCCCACTAATTCATATACAGAAACATCTGAGGTACCCAAACATAAAGCGGGTACTGCTTCAAGAGGGCTTTCAATTCCTAGGCGTTTTGCATAATTTACAACTGTTTCAGGTCCAATTTTCCGCATCATGTAAGCAGTTCCAGAATTAAGCGATTGAGCCATAGCATGCCTTATTGTCATGGTTTCACCTGTATATTTTCCCGTAGAATTTGCAGGGGTCCAGGTTGGAGGATCTCCTACTACTTCAAAAGTAACAGGGACATCCTGAATTTGATAGCAAGGTGAGTAGCCATTATCTATAGCCGAAGCATATACAATTGGTTTAAACGTGGATCCTGGTTGTCTTCTACCCTGTTTTACATGGTCATACTTAAAATACTTATAATTGATACCGCCTACCCAGGCTTTAATATGGCCATTATTAGGGTTCATAGCCATAAATCCGGTATTTAAGAAGTTCTTAAAGTATCTGATTGAGTCTATAGTGCTGAACAATGTATCAATTTCACCATCCCAGCTAAAAACTCTCATTTTTTTCTTCTCATTCAATTTTGCGAAAATTTTGTCTTCATCACTGCCATATTCCTTTTTTAGATGGCGATAATACTCTGTTTTTTTAGCTTCGTTGGTAAGGAAATTTTTTATTTCTCTTCCCTTTTCATCTCTCCACGGGTTTTCTCCATCCCAATGTTTATCGAACAGGTTCTGTTGATATGCCATATGTTGTTCAACGGCTTCTTCAGCATATTTTTGCATTCGGCTGTCAATGGTCGTATAAATTTTTAAACCATCTTCATATAAATCATAACCATTTTCTTTAGACCATCTCAACAAGTCCCATAAAATGGTTCCTCTGAAGTAGGTAGCCAAACCATCGTTATGGTTGCTTACATTATAGTCTAATTCAATAGGTTTAGCTCTTAATGAATCAAATGCCGCATCATCGATGTATCCGTATCGATGCATCTGGCCTAAAACCGTGTTTTTTCTATGAAAGGCATTTTCTGGCTCATAGACCGGACTATATAAGTTCGGGTTTTTACAAAGACCTACTAAAACAGATGCTTCAATTAGATTTAATTGATCGGGGGTAGTGTTAAAAAATGTGCTAGCTGCTGTTTTAACGCCAAAAGCATTACTTCCAAACTCAAAAGTGTTGAGGTACATAGCAATAATCTCTTTTTTAGTGTAAGATTGCTCCAATTTTACTGCAACTAACCACTCTTTCATTTTGGCAATTACCAGGCCTAGACCGGGGACATCATTTAAGGATCCATTAGACAAATCACTTCTTGTTCGGAACAAAATTTTAGCTAATTGTTGGGAGATGGTACTTCCACCACCTGAACTTTTATTGAATAGCAAAACAGATTTAAAAAAAACACGTCCTAAACCCCGCAGATCGATTCCAGAATGTTCAGTAAATCTCACATCTTCAGTAGCTATTAGTGCATTAACCAGGTTCGGGGAAAGCTCATCGTAGGTAACCTGACTCCTGTTGTATCTAAAGTATTTACCCATTTCCACATTATCAGCAAAGTAAAGAACTGAGGATAAGTCGCTTTCAGGGTTTTCCAGTGATTTTAAGCTGGGTAATTCACCATACCATCCGTTAAAATTAATGCTAATTGTATAAATAAAGGTTGCGAAAAATAAAATGCCACCAAAGAAGATAATCCATAGGGCCATTATTACCTTCTTAACTTTTGAATTCTGTTTTTTCTCTGATGTCATGGTGTTAATTTGTAATGCTCCTTAAAGAACTTGTTATAACTATCCGCTAATTTTGCTTTATAGAAAATTTGGAAATTGTCCTTAGAGATGATAAAATTACTAAAATTTAATGAGTTGAAATTTTTCAAGGGAGATAAATCACTATTAAATTTTGTGTAAAATGCTTCTGCGGTTTCTTTGTTTTTGAATTCACTTAATAAAATCATAGAATAGGAGTCATTGAAAACTAAATTTCCTGCAGATAAATTCTCTTTCGGGTAATTTTCTTTGGCAAAGTTTTCAATTTCATTTGGCAGTATGCCCGACAGAGCTTTATTGTTTTCATAGATGACCACAAAATAATGTGGCTGATCAAAATAGGCCAGGTATTTAATATTATCTATAGCTCTCTGCTTCTCAGCTAAATTATCAACAGCTTGCAATAATTGTTTAGAAAATTCCAATAGCTCACTTTCAGGATATTTTTTTATGAATTGCTGCAACTTAAATACATAATTGTCCCGGCCTTCAGTTTGTGCAGTTATGAGAGCATCTAAAAGTTTAAGATTGTCCTCATAATCATTTTCAGGATATTCATTTAGCCCTGCAGCAATAAGTTGAAGTGCTAGTTTGTAATTGCTGGAATCGTAAGCACGAAAGGCTTTTTCGTAAATCAACTTTACTTTGGCGCTTGCTACATTGCTCTCTTCACGATAATTAGGATTTTCAATTAATTTAGCAAAAATAGTCTCGGGAAATTGCTTTGTCAACTGATTGGCATATTGCTGAGCTTTAGTTTTATCCAGATCTTTAAAATATATGTAGAGTAAGTAAAGGACTTCTGGTTTATATTCAGTATCATCATATCTTTCAATTAAGGTAATATAAGTATCTGAAGCATCTTTTTTCTCTTTTAAATCAAAATTATAAATATTACCGAGTTTATAATAAGCAATTTCCATTTCTTGATTTAGTTCAGTTTTTCTCTCCTCCGAAAATGGAATTTTTGCATAAAAAGCGACTTTTTCTTGCTCTAGTAAAGCCTTTTCATCAACAGGTTTTTCTGTACTAACACTAGCTACTTCCCCTTGTGGTACATCTTGCTGCGTGCCATCACCTGCTAATTCCTGCTGGTTTATTTCCGAATCTTCCGTTCGCCAATTATCCTGTAGAGCTCTGTTACCCCAGATTCTTCTAAATTCGTTTCTGCCAGAAGCTAATGTACTCGCATCGTAGAAATAGAATTTTCCGTTTCCAACAGTAGGCGTCTGAAATGAGGGTGTATCCCCGAAACTTGTCTGAACACTCTGTCTGGATCTATTTCTGTCTTCTTTTCTTCTTAACCGGTCTTCTTCTTCTTTTTTAGCAATTCTTTCGGCTCGTTCATTCAGGAATATATTGTCCAACTGTGCGCTATCCATTGAAGCTAGGCTCAATAAGCTGTCATTAGTTTCAATGGTGTTAATTTGCTCTATAAATTCAGATAATACTTCTTGTCTGCTTTGTACAGCAGTGTAAATTTCTTCATCTTTTGGCATTGTTGTAGCAGCACTGTCATAGTAAGCCTTAGCCAGCGGATATTCCTTCAATTGTTCAAAATATAGAATGCCTAATTTATGATAGGAAAAGGACTTTTGTCGTGGATTACTAACGCTTTCGCTAATCGATGATTCATAGTAGGGAATGGCTTTTTGTACGTTACCTTGTTTCATCTCAAATTCGGCCATTTCATAATAAATTTTATCTCGAAACTCAACGTTTTTTCCATCTTTCAATAATTGTTCAAAATATTTTCTAACCTTTTTAATATCTGAACCTTTCCCTATTTCAGTAACCTGGGCAATATTAAGGCGGGCATGGAAAGAAAATTCATAAGGAGGCCTGTTTCCTAATACGTTTTGGTAATTTTCATAAGCCATCGCATCAAAACCTACTTGTTGATATAGCTGAGCTAGAATGTAATGTATTTTAGCTTTTTCTTCTCCACGTCTCATCAACTCTGTAGCAGCAGTCAAATACTTAATTATATTATTAGGGTTGTTTGTTACTTGGTAAAAATTGGCTGCCTGTAAATAAAGATTTAACTTATTGTCTTTAGATAGCTTTTGCCGATTAAGATAATCAACTACTGCAAGGGCATTATTATATTCTTCGTACTCAGTAAAGGTTCTAATTAAATTAATAAGAGCCTGGTGCTTGGTTGGGTCATTATCGCTATTGACATTAACATATTTAAATGTTTCAATAGATTCTTCGTACTCCTGATTGAGCATACGGGCTACTCCTATCAATAAATAGCAATCATCCACCCATTTGCTGACTTTATGTCTTTGTATGCCAATAGAAGCCTTTTTAACAATATCTTCTATTTTTTCCTTATTGGAGTTAACAATGTTGGTGTCAATTGGTGCAAAAACTTTTAATGTCTTGTTAAAATTGTGTGCATGTGCTGAGTTTAGGTCAAGCATTACTTCATCTAATTTTTCTTTGGCGATGAAATAAGCATTGAATTTTGCCGTAATATTATGGTAGGAATAGCCGACCAGCCCGGAATTTGCGGGTGAGCATGCGGTCATACCCAGCAAAAGCAGGTATAATAGGTGTCTATATTTATAAAGGGTACTTTTCACTAAAACTACAAACGACTAAATTACATGATTCATATAATATTTCTGTTAAGAGTGTTCGATATTATGTAAATTTGCACAAATTAAACGAAAATAGAATTGCGCATCAAAAAAACAATGTCCAATTGGCTTACCACCAGGTATCAAATGGTGGTAAGAAATGAAGAAAACCTTGCTGAAGTATCTTCAATTAATTTTACCTATGCCAAGGTTTTGGTGTTAAGTTTACTGGTAATCATATTGTTATTTGTGGCTAGTCTCTTCCTTGCTCAAACTGCACTGGCAAAATGGTTTGACCCCAGGCATGCTACAATGGAATATAACCGAAAGCTTTTAACACTTACCGTGGAAATGGACTCCCTAAAAAGTAAATTGAGGGCTCAGGATAAGTTTATTGATAATTTTCAAAATATCTTAAGAGGTGATACACCCAATGGCAATTCTGTTTATAGGGAACCTGAGAATGTAAGCACGGATAATTATAACAGGGAAATGACTTCAAAGGAAATTGCTGAAGGGGATTCTATAATCAGGGAGGAATTTGAACAATTAGACATTTCACTGGCAGGCTATGGTAGAAATAAGTATTCTGAAGAGTTAAAGGATATATTCTTTTTTACTCCTTTACAAGGAATCGTAAGCTCCCCTTATGATATGTCCTTAGATCACTACGGGGTTGATATAGTATCAAAAAATAATGAGCCTGTAAAATCTATTGCTGATGGAACCGTTATATTGTCATCATGGACTCAGGAAGGTGGGTATGTAATTGCCATACAGCATAGAGCCAATTTAATTTCTGTAATCAGGCATAATTCGGCTTTATTGAAAAAAGTTGGTAATTTTGTGAACGCAGGGGAAGTAATTTCAATTATTGGCAACACTGGGGAACTAACTTCTGGTCCACATGTTCACTTAGAACTATGGTACAATGGAAATCCGGTAGATCCTGAGGAGTTTATTACTTTTTAAAATAGGGAAAAAGAGATGTTTAATAAGAAGCAAGAAAAAAATCAGATGGCACAAGACGTAACGAGTTCTAGCAATACAGTAGGGAAAGGCACAACGATTAATGGAGATATTGAAACTTTTGGCAATATTAGAATTGATGGTAAAGTGATTGGTAATATTAAAACTAAGTCAAAATTAGTGTTAGGCAGTACTTCCCATATAGAGGGAAATG
Source organism: uncultured Cytophagales bacterium (assembly GCA_963803685.1). Taxonomy (GTDB): domain Bacteria; phylum Bacteroidota; class Bacteroidia; order Cytophagales; family Cyclobacteriaceae; genus Marivirga. The sequence goes on along the minus strand of CAWDNW010000001.1, from coordinate 962,519 downwards.
TATTGTCGCAAAATGCAGAAATAGAAGGCGAAGTAAAAGGGGTAGTGGAAATTACCGAGCTCCTTGTGTTAAAACCCTCTTCAGTAATTCATGGCGATATTATTACTAATAAATTAATTGTTGAGTCTGGAGCGACTTTTAATGGTTCATGTAAGATGGGAGTAGCAAGTAAAAGCATTAAAATAGGAGAAGAGGCAGCTAATGGACAAGCAACCCCAAAATTCAAAGAAGCCAAATCAGTATAATAACTATATTAAGTATTCAGGATTAGCTTTTCAAATGCTAGCCGTAATAGGAATATTTGTTTTTATAGGCTACAAACTAGATCAATATTTGAGCTATTCCATTCCTATTTTTTTAATAGTATTTTCCTTGTTAGGTATCGGCATTTCCTTGTATCAAATAATAAAGGAGTTTATTTAAAATCTGATTTAAATTGAAGAAGATATTTAATGATATAGGGAAATTGTCAATAATGGTAGCACTTCAGCTCATTATTATATATATATTCTCTCAAATTGACGTTACCGCTGATCTGATTCATGAAACGGCCTATTTGGTGGTTGCCTTTCTTGCATTCTCTTCTGCTTTAATTATCATTTTAACTAATTTAGGATCCAATTTAGGTGTTTTCGACAGCGGGCAGAAGTATTTAGTAGCAACAACCCTTCGCTTATTGATGTCAATGGTTTTTGTTTTAATTTTGGTGTACAATGGTGTAGAAAATAAAATTACTTTTGTCATTAATTTTTTTCTACTTTATTTGTCATATATGTTGTTTGAAATCATACCTATAATGTCTAACTTGCGCGAAATTTCAGAAGGAACTGATAAACAATCAAAAAATGATTAAAAATATACACAGAGGGTCTTTATCTCTGGTAATTCTTTTTTTTATTTCTTTTCTTTTTTCAGGAACAGCAAAGGCATCAGAAGAAGAAGGGGGTAATTTCAATGCTAATGAAATGATAATGCACCACATTAGTGATTCGCATGTATTTCACTTGTGGGGAGAAGGACAAGAAGGTGTTTCAATCCCTTTGCCAATAATTCTGTGGTCAGAAAATGGTCTTGATGCATTTATGTCAGGTGAATTTCATCATGGTACAGAAACTGTTACCACTGAGAAAGGTTCTTATGAACTAATTCACGATAAGATTTATTACGCTGGCACCTATTCAGAGGAAGCGCATTCGGGTGAGCAACCATTAGATTTTTCAATCACTAAAAATGTGTTCACATTATTTCTTTCCTCAGTTCTAATCTGTTTATTGTTTATTTCTGCAGCCAGAGCTTACAAAAAGCGACCTGGTGCACCTAAGGGTTTACAGTCTTTCTTGGAGCCACTTATTATTTTTGTGAGAGATGAGATAGCAATTCCAAACATAGGAAAACAGAAATATGCCAAATTTATGCCTTTTCTATTGACGGTGTTTTTCTTTATTTGGTTAAACAACCTCATAGGATTAGTGCCTTTCTTTCCGGGAAGTGCTAACTTAAGTGGGAATATATCTTTCACTTTTACATTAGCTTTTATTACGTTAATAATTACCAACGTAAGTGCATCTAAAGACTATTGGAAGCATATTTTCTGGATGCCAGGTGTTCCTGTGCCGATCAAAATATTATTAGCTCCAATAGAGATCATCTCAATATTCACAAAGCCTTTCGCTTTAATGGTTCGTTTGTTTGCAAACATTACTGCAGGGCATATAGTGGTTTTGAGTTTGATTTCTTTAGTTTTTATTATGGAAACCGCTTTAGCAGGTTTTGCTTCTGTTCCTTTAGCATTATTTATTAATGTTTTGGAGTTATTAGTAGCATTTCTGCAGGCATTTGTGTTTACCTTATTGTCAGCCCTTTTTATAGGTCAGGCAGTAGCAGAACATGAACACCATTAAATTTAGTTTGAATTTTGAATGTTTAATTAAATATAAGTAAAATGACAGGAACGTTAGCAGCAATTGGAGCAGGACTTGCAGTAATAGGCGCAGGTTATGGAATTGGTAAAATTGGTAGCTCAGCGATGGAAGGTATCGCTAGACAACCAGAAGCAGCAGGTAAAATTCAGGGTGCAATGATTATTGCAGCAGCCCTAATTGAAGGAGCCGCTCTTTTTGGAATTGTAGTTGCCTTATTGCAGGGTTAATCTGCAAAAGATTAAAGGAAAGACTCAGTTACGTTAGGTGCTGAGCTTTCTCTTAAACCTTTCATTGTAAAATAACATTAAACAAGATGAATTTAATCACTCCTGAAATTGGCTTAGTATTTTGGACAGGAATAGTTTTCCTCATACTAATAATTATTCTTCGTGCTTTTGCATGGAAACCGATACTCTCTGCTCTTAAGCAAAGAGAGGAAAGTATTGAAGATGCTCTGAAATCTGCTGAGCGTGCTAAAGAAGAAATGGCCAAACTTCAGGCTGACAATCAAAAGTTATTGCAGGAAGCTAGAGCCGAAAGAGATCTACTCTTAAAAGATGCTACTGAAGTAGCCAATAAAATTAAGGAGGAGGCAAAAACTGATGCGGCCAGACAAGCTGAAAAGTTAATTGGTGATGCTAAGAAAGTAATTGAGGTAGAGAAGAATGCAGCTTTAAAGGAAGTTACCGTAAAAGTGGCCGAACTATCATTGAATATTGCAGAAAAGGTTTTGCGTAAAAATTTATCAAACGATAAAGAGCAAAAAGCTTTAGTTGATGAATATTTAAAAGATTTAAAACTTAATTAGTCTGATACATGTCAGAAATTAGAATAGCTTCCCGATATGCTAAATCTCTTTTAACGCTTTCGATAGAAAGAAATAGTTTAGAAGATACCAAAAAGGACATAGATTTATTTCTTAAGGTGTGTGCTGAGAACAGAGGTTTTGTACTTCTTTTACAAAATCCAATAGTACCAAGCGCTAAGAAGAATACCTTCATCAAGGAAGTTTTTGGTAATAAAACTTCAGAGTTGACTTTAGCTTTCTTTGATATAATTACCCGTAAAGGCAGAGAGAAGTTTTTGCCGCAAATTGCAGAGGCTTTTATTAATCTTTATAACGAGCATAAAGGAATTATTAAAGCAGAAGTAACCACTACATTTGCCCTTACACCGGATCTAAGAAAGGAAGTTGAAAAGATTGTTCATGAAGTATCTGGAAAAACAGTCTCTCTTACTGAAGTGATAGATGAAGAGATTATCGGAGGCTTTATTTTGAAAGTGGGTGACAGACAAATCGAAGATACAATTAGTAGTAAATTAAATGTTTTGAGAAGGGAAATGACCCAAAATCACTACATCAAACAGATATAAATTAATTAACCTATAATAATACAATAATGGCAGAGGTTAGACCAGATGAGGTTTCAGCAATATTAAGAGAACAGCTTTCCAGCTTTAAAACAGAAGCAGAATTAGAGGAAGTAGGAACAGTACTTCAAATTGGTGATGGTGTTGCCCGTATCTACGGATTAACACAAGCACAATCAGGTGAATTGCTAGAATTTGAAAACGGCTTACAGGCTTTGGTTTTGAACCTTGAAGAGGATAATGTTGGTGCTGTATTACTTGGTGAATCCAAAGGAATTAAGGAAGGTGATACCGTTAAAAGAACTGGAAAAATCGCCTCTATTAAAGTAGGTGACGGCATTATGGGTCGTGTAGTAAATACCTTAGGGCAACCAATTGATGGAAAAGGCCCCATTGAAGGAGAATTATACGAAATGCCTTTAGAAAGAAAGGCGCCAGGTGTAATCTTTAGAGAGCCTGTTACTGAGCCATTACAGACTGGTATAAAAGCTATTGATGCTATGATTCCTGTCGGTAGAGGTCAGCGGGAATTAATTATTGGTGATCGTCAGACTGGAAAATCTGCCGTTGCCATAGATGCAATTATCAATCAGAAAGAATTTTATGATGCAGGTGTTCCTGTATATTGTATATATGTAGCCATAGGGCAAAAGGCTTCAACCGTAGCCATGATTGTGGCTGAGCTAGAGAAGGCCGGAGCGATGGAATATACAACTATTGTATCTGCTTCTGCGGCTGATCCTGCTCCATTGCAATTTTACGCACCATTTTCAGGGGCTGCTATCGGTGAATTCTTTAGAGATACAGGTCGACCAGCTTTAGTTGTTTATGATGATTTGTCTAAACAAGCTGTAGCCTACCGTGAAGTTTCTCTTCTTTTGAGAAGACCTCCGGGACGTGAAGCTTATCCTGGTGATGTATTCTACCTGCACTCTCGCTTATTGGAGAGATCGGCTAAGGTGATCAATAATGATTTGATTGCTAAAGATATGAACGATTTGCCAGAATCTTTGAAAAATATGGTAAAGGGTGGTGGTTCGTTAACCGCTTTACCAATTATTGAAACTCAGGCAGGTGACGTATCAGCATATATCCCGACTAACGTAATTTCTATTACAGATGGTCAAATTTTCCTTGATACTGATTTATTTAACTCAGGTATTAGACCAGCGATTAACGTAGGTATTTCAGTATCCAGAGTGGGAGGTAATGCTCAGATTAAATCAATGAAAAAGGTTTCTGGAACCTTGAAGTTAGATCAGGCTCAGTTCCGTGAACTAGAAGCTTTCTCTAAGTTTGGTTCTGATTTGGATCCAACCACAAAAAGAGTAATTGAGAGAGGAAAGAGAAACCAGGAAATACTGAAACAACCTCAGTACTCTCCTGTATCTGTTGAGCAGCAGGTAGCTATTATTGTGGCATCTACTAAAGGTTTTATTGATAAAGTACCGGTAAATAAAGTGAAGCAGTTTGAAATTGAGTTTGCCAGAATGATGGAAACACAACAGAAAGAGACCTTGGATGCTTTTAAAGCTGGTAAATATTCAGATGAATTAATAGCTGTAGTGGAAAAAGTAGCTAAGGATTTAGCATCTAAATACTAATAAAAATTAAAGCCATGTAGTATTTATTTACATGGCTCATTTTAAAAATTGAGGATTTGTTTCTGATTTTTCATAATTCAGAAAATGATAATTACTTATAGGCTGTATGGCAAATCTTAAAGAAGTAAAGAACAGAATTAATTCAGTAGTTTCTACTCAACAAATTACCAAAGCCATGAAGATGGTGGCGGCAGCAAAGTTGAAGAGAGCGCAGGATAGGATTACAATGATGAGACCCTATTCTCAAAAGCTTTCAGCAATATTGCAAAATGTGAGTGGCAATAATGAAGAAAATATGGATAATCCATATGCCGAAGAAAGGTCTGTTCAAAAAGTGCTTTTGGTTCTTGTTACTTCAGATAAAGGTTTATGTGGCGCTTTTAATAGTTTTGTTATCCGTAAAGCTAAAAGCTTAATGGAAGGAAAATACAAGGCTTTGGCCGAAAGTAACAATGTTGAATTTTTACCCATCGGAAAGAAAGGTCTTGAGTATGTGAAAAGATCTAAATTACCCTTCAATCCAGCTTTCGTTGATCTGTTCAGTAATTTAAACTTTGAAGATAGTAGTAAGGCTGCCACTTTTGTAATGGAACAATTTACAAAGGGTAATTACGATCAGGTAGAAATTCTGTACAATGAGTTTGTCAATGCCGCTACCCAAATTGTAAATGATGAGCAATTTTTACCTATAGAAAAAGCTGAATCCAGCGAAGAGGTTGACAATAGCTCTGCTAACGATTATATTTTTGAGCCCTCACAAAGTTATATTGAGGAAGAGTTAATTCCAACCTCATTAAAAACGCAGTTTTTTAAAGCTTTGCTTGACTCTAATGCATCTGAGCAAGGAGCCCGAATGACAGCAATGGATAAGGCTACTGAAAATGCAGGTGAACTATTGAAAGAGTTGAGATTAACTTACAATAGAACCAGACAAGCAGCAATTACCACAGAAATCTTAGAAATAACTGCTGGAGCAGAAGCTTTAGCAGCTGAATAGCCAAAATCAGTCAATACCTGAAAGAGCCTCATTTATTACACTAGATGGGGCTTTTTTATTGGCTCTAGTGGGTATTTGCTACTGGTGATTCCTAAAACAATGATTTTAATACCATTTGCTATCAATGCTTCCAGTCTACCTCTTTCATGCCCTGCACAGCGCGCATAATATCTCTTTGGCTAATTTGGCCTACTAATTTACCATCTTTTATAACAGGAAATCTTCTGAATCGTAAGCGTAAAAACATATTTGCCGCTTCAAAAATATTTGTTTCTGGTGGAATTGAAATAACATTCGTGGCCATATGGTCTTTTACAACTCCCGGCATTTTGGGTGAGTTATTATACTTACCTCTCACTACTTCTTTAAGGCAATCACCTTCGGAAACCACACCTATTAATTCATGATCTTCATTTACGACAGGTCCTCCTGAAATCTTATTTTTAAGTAATATTTCCATTACCTCATTGATAGATTGCATCTCATTAAAAGTAATTAATTTGGTAGCCATATAGTCGGCTACAGTAATGGATTGCGCCTCATCTTTCTGCTTACTCTTGAGGGTGAATGCCCCTTGATAACTTTTTACCATGATTGAAGAAATTAAAGTTTTACTTAAGATAGTAATTATTAATTAATCTTCAAATCAATCAGTTCAATTTCAGTTGTATAGAGGGGCTAGAAATTTAGCTTTATAGAAGTATTTGAAATACTAGCCTTTATTAGATGAATCATCAGTTGTCGGCTGCTCTTTAAATTTCTCAAACTCGCTGAGGATTCTCAAAGCTATATCGTATTCTGTTGATCGGCTTATAAATGATTCATCAATATAGATGAAATTCATAAATCTAGTTAATTCATCTTCCTTTAAACCGGTAAGGTCAGCCACTAAATCTCTATTGTATTTTCGTTCATTGCTGATGTTCTTTCCTTCTGCTGCTACGGTTTCATAATATTTGACCTTCGCTTGATGGTGTTTGCTTAATTTTTTCTGGATAAAAGAAAATGGTTTGGTGATAGCATAACCAAGACTATTATTGATATCGCTATCAAAATTTTTAGGGATTGCTCCCATTGGTTTGCCTGGTGTTACTCCAAAGGGAATGAAGTTGCCATTGCTTTGCATAGGCATTTCCACAAGTTTCCTTCTGAATTCTGATGCAGTTGCAGGTAAATTACTCACTTCTACTTCTTCTAACTGAATTTCAGCCGGATTAAGATATATTTTCACATAGTTGGATGCATTGACAATGAGTTGCCTGGTGTTGAAGTTGACGTTGCTAATAATTAGCGTATCGCCAGCTTCACCTGGTATTTCAAAGTATCCGGAAAGAGAAGATGTTGTCATCACATTCCTTGATGTATTGATAATGTGTGCGCTTTCAATTGCTGAACTATCTGCAGAGGAAAGCAAATTACCCTGCACTTTTTGTGCCTTGCTCCAGTTGACGGAAATTAAAGTAATGATAAATACGAGTAATATTTTATGCATAGAGATTTATAACGCTATTATATTCCGAAATATTATTTTATCCCTCCTATACAAATTTAGTGCTTTTAATCCTCCCTATCAAATTTGGTATTTTTTAGAAACTCTTTATATGCTTCATACTCATTGAGGATTTTTATAGCTATTTCATACTCAGTTGATCTATTAATGAAATCTTCAGTAAGGTTCATGTAATTTATAAAATCTTGCAGGCCTTCACCCTCCAGCGAAGTAAGTTTTGTTACAAGGTCAGGATTGTATTTTTTTGAATTTGTAATAGTGTTTCCCATTTCCGCTTTGGCTTCATAATAATCTCTTTCTGCTTTGTGTCTTTTACTAAACTTTTTTGTGAAAAATGATATTGGGAGTCCGATTCCCCCATTAAATACTAATTTAGTTTCCCGTTCGTACATCTTTGGTACTGGCCCCTTAGGTTTACCAGGGGTTACTCCAAAAGGTAGTGAGTCATTTGGGTCATATATTGGCATATTGATCAATTGATCTTTAAAATCAGATGCTTTTTCTAGTAAATTCCGGACCTGAACTTCTTTTAATTCTATATGGATTGGATCCATCATTAATCTTAATGGAAGGTTATCTCTAATAGTAAACTGTCTTGTTTTAAAATTAATATTGCTAATATTTAGGGTGTCACCGGGTTTCGCTTCAATTGTAAACTGGCCTAAATAATTGGAGCTTGTTATTTTATGTTGGGTAACGTTGACCACATGAGCATTTTCAATTGCCGTTGTATCTGTAGAAGATAGGAGTGTGCCTTTTATAGTTTGACCGTGAGATATGAAAGTGCTGCAAAAACAGAAAACACAGAAAATAAAAAGGGTTAAATGCTGCATGCTTCATTAAACAAGTAATAACTATTCTTCCGACTTGTCTAATAACGTGGTATTTATATGTTTACTTGTGCGAGCACCTAATTTTTTTAGTCGTTCAGATTTTCTCACTAAGTTATCTTTACCAGAGACCAGTTTTTTCATGGCTTCTGCATAACTTCTTTGTGTTCCATCCAAATTAGCTCCAACTTTTATCAAATCTTCAGAAAAACTAACGAATTTGTCATAGAGTTTACCAGCCTGAATAGCAATATCAATAGCGTTCTTATTTTGAGCATCTTGTTTCCAAATGTAGGAAATGGTTCTTAAAGTAGCCATGAGCGTACTGGTAGATACCAAAACGATATTCCTGTTAAGCGCTTTTTCATACAGATTGTCATCTTCTTTTAAAGCCAGCATTAAAGCAGGTTCGTTGGCTACAAACATCAATATAAAGTCAGGCTGGTTGATTTCATAGAGGTTCTGATAGCTTTTTTCTCCTAATAGTTTAATATGAGAGTAGATGCTATCCATATGGCTTTTAAGATACTTTTTTTGAGTTACATCATCTTCAGCTCCAAAGTAATTACTGTAGGCAGTTAGGGAAACCTTGGAATCTACTACCAGAAATTTGTTGTCCGGCATTTTAATAATATAATCAAGTCTCTGATTTACATAATTCTCACCTTTGAAGCTTTTTTCTTTTTCGTAGTGGGTTCCTTTCTGCAAACCTACTTTTTCTAAAATAGCTTCCAACTGCATTTCTCCCCAATTGCCTTGTGCTTTGGAATCGCCTTTTAATGCTCTGGTAAGATTTTCTGCCTCCTTAGTGATTTGCATATTTAGCTCTTTTAAGGAAGTAATTTGTTCTTTGAGCGCACTATTCCACAATAAGTTTTCCTTACTGGTTTTCTCAGCCCTTTCTTCAAATTTTTCTATTCTGTCCTTCAGGGGGTTGAGTAGTTCTCCGATACTTGATTTGTTCTGATCAGTGAATTTTTTGCTCTTTTCTTCAAATATATCCTGCGCTAAATTTTTAAACTCGTTTTTAAACTGCTCTTGAATAGATTTCAATTCGTTTTTTTGCTCTAGTAGTTTCTCTCGCAGATTTTTATAATCAGATTCCAGGCTTGCTAGTTCTCTTGTGATCTGTAAATTTTTTTCCCTCTGGAACTGCAATTCTTTTTTTTCACCCAGCAAATCTACTTTCAACCCTTCCTTATCATTTTTATGGAGATTTAGTTGAAGCAGTAAATCCTGTCTTTCTTTATGAAATTGTAAAGAAGCACTGCCTGATTGAGCTTGATATTTAACAATAAAATAGGCTAGTAAGGCCCCTAAAGCGATACCAGAAAAAAACCAAAGTAATTCCATCCTCTAATTTAGTAAAGTGTTGGCTGGCTAATCCAATGCTAAGTGAAAAATGCCAATTTATTGAGTAAATTCTGCAGATAGTTGGTATCCGAATTCCTTGGAGGCATCCTTGGGTTTTAAAGCCAGTAAGTACATTTTTGTTTTTGCCGGAACATTAAAATCATGTGGCAGTCTTTTAGTGCTTTCCATATTTCTTAAGGTAATTATGAGTTTGCCTTTAGTGGCTTTTGTAAAGCCATTATCTACATAAATTAATACATAGTCGTCATAATTGGAAGAAGTAAACTCTATATCATTACTTTTGCTGGATTTTTCCAATTTTGTTTCAAGAAGCTTCTCATCAAAGCCTTCCTTGGTTTCTACTTCAAATTTTGCTTTTCCTTCGTGGAATGCATAGTAATTTCCGCCTTGCACTGGAATAACTTTAGAACCATCATATTGTAGAAACTTAACTGGTAGTGAAATGCTCTGAAAGTTTTTACTATATGATACCATAAAATGCAGGTGTGGCCCTGAACTCCACCCAGTATTTCCGCTGGTACCAATTTTATCTCCTGCCTTTACCTTACCTCCAATTTTAACCATACTGCCATTTTGTACCAGATGTACGTAGTCTGCTATGGTACCATCAGCATGATAAATCCGGATGAAATTACCATCTTTTTCAAATTTAGGATCGCTACCTCCAGTATTTGAATCTTCTTTTACATCTATCACTACTCCTGATCTGGCTGCATGAACAGCCTCTCCGGTATTAAGATTAAAATCTACAGCATTTATTCCTTTATGTGTTCCTGCACCATTATAGCCTTGTCCCACACGCTCCTTATTGCCATGTGCAAAGGGAAACCAATACGCATACTCGTCATCTACTTTTAAATTAGGGTCACCTATCGTAAATAAATAATTAAAATCGTAAGATGTGCTGGCTTCCTTTACCTTATTAAGTCGTAAAATTTCATGTTTTTGAGTTGTTGCAGGAGCCACAGCTATATATTTGCTTAAATCTTTATTGGGCTTTAAATTTTTTAATTCTTTAAAATTCAACTGGATGGAGTAAGGAACTACAGCATTGTTGTCAGCATAGAAGATGTATCCGTTCTCAGTTTTTTCCTGATACACTGTTAGCTTGTTACCTTGCGCCAATAAAGAGGCTGATAATGAGAAGCAGAGCAAAATTAGAGCTATTCTGTTTATATATCTATGCATTTTTGTGTGTTTTGAATTTTTCAATAAGTTAAGATTTATCGACCTATAAAATCTGTGAATATATTGAAGTTATAAAAGCCATATAAAGTTCACAAAGGATTAGCAATAAACGTGTAAAAGTTAAGGCTATTTGCCCTGAACCTGTTCTTTACTTAAACTTTTATTATTTGCTCTAAATTGAGAAAGGGGCAAGAGGTAACTTAGTGAAACAGTAGGTACCTGATTGGTGGAAACAATAGGATTTTCTTTTATAATGTGACTTGTGGGAAGAATGTTTGCAAATCCGGTTTTAAAACTACCTCCTACTTCTAAAGTGCCAAACGAAAAATCGTAGGAAAAACTACCACCCATCACCAGTCCAAAGTCTCCCTTATTATCTGTTTCATAATTGTATCGCAGGAATAGTTGCTCCAGATTCTGATTATTCGCGATAGTTGTGGTAGCATTAAGTGCATAAGCCGCATAAGCCCCCAAATTGATGTTGAATTTAAATTTCTGATTTCCTATAACGGACCAATGTAGATATACGGGTAATTCTATATAGTTTATTTCTGTTCGTAGGGTGTTGGTAGTCACCCTATCTATTCTTGCCAGGTGCTGCCATCCTTTACCGCTATATGCTAAGTCTATTTGAATACCAATTTTCGGTCTATGCATGTAACGGTAGCTAATTCCGAAATTTGGTGCAGTAAAAAAGCCTGAAGCAATTCGGGTGTCAATTACAAAATCAGTGAAATTGAGAAAAGGGATATTAACTCCACCTTTTACACCCACGTAAGATTCCTGAGAATAAATCGAATGAGTAAAAAAGGGAGATAAAAAAAGTATGAAAACGACTAGATTCTTTTTCATACCTGTTTAACTTAAATTAGGGATAAAAATTATGATTTCGTTTCAGATTCTTTATCTGTATTTCTTTTGTCGATAAACAAAACGGCATTAAGCAATCCAACAAGAAGCACCAAAATCCAAAAAAATGTGTTAGCACCTTCAGTTACGGGAATATCATAAAACATATATGTAGTATTTTAAATGTGTTACAAAAATAGAATAAAGCTGATTGAGTAGCAAGAAAACCTTAGTTATTTAAACTGTCAGGTTGTTTTTCGAGATCAAATAGATTGTTTAATACATCAATTAAAGTTTCAGCTTCCCCCCTTTTACATGCAGCTTTTAGTTGTAGCACGGGTAGTTTTATGATTTTCTGCATCATGCTTTTAGTCACTTTGTCTACCAAATCATTTTCTGATTGATTAATTTCCTTCAAAAAGCGAGCAATTTCTTCTTGCCTGATTTGCTCTAAAGCATTTTTGAGGTTATTAATGGTTGGAGAAACGATCATTTCTTTAGACCAGTCGTTAAATTCCTCAATTGCCTCGGAGATGATATTTTCCACCTGTGGAATAGCCTTCACTCTTTTTTCGAGAGCTGCATCTGCCTTACTTTTAATGCTGTCCACATTGTAAACAATAGCAGCAGGATTTTCTTCTACATCAATTCCAACACTTCTTGGCACCGATAAGTCGATGAAATACTTAAAGCTCAGAATATCCAGTTCATCTACTTTATTCTTAGTAAAAATTGGAGTTTCCGATCCTACAGAACTGATAATAACATCTGCTTCATTTACTGCATTCCAAAGATCTGAAAAAGGATGCGTCCCAAAGTTACATTCTGCAGCAAGTTTTTCTGCTTTATCTGAGGTTCTATTGGTTATTTTTACGGAAAGGTTATTGTTGCCTATTAAATTTTTGCAAACATCTTCACCAATTTCTCCTACTCCCACTACTAAAATTCTTGGGTTAATGATTTCGGCTGTTAATGTTTTTACTAATTCGGTAGCAGCATAAGATACTGAAGCTGCTCCATCTCTAAAGGTGGTTTCCTGGATCACTCTCTTGTTAGTGAAGAAGATCGTGTGCATTAACCTATGCAAAAAAGGACCGGCTAATTGCAAATCAGCAGAAGATTGATAGGCTCTTTTGACCTGATTGGAAATTTGTATGTCACCTACCACCTGTGCTTCAAGGCCCATTGCTACATGAAACAAGTGTGCTATAGCATTTTGATGGTCATTGATTATGTCGAAAAAAGGGAGGATATGATCAAAATTAGTGATTCCCTTTTCTATACTTATTAATTTAATAATGTCTTCAGTGAGCTCTTTATCACTTAAATAATAAACCTCGGTTCTGTTGCAGGTAGATAAAACCAAAACATCAGATACTGAAGTAAACTCCTTAAAATAATGTAGCAATCTCCCTACTGCCTCATCACTGAGGGAAACCTGCTCTCTTATTTGAATAGGAGCATTTTTGAAAGATAAACTTAAAGCCTTAAAATTCTGATACATAAAACTTATTCCAATACGCAAAATTAACAGTTATGCACCAAGAAAAGAAGTAGTAAGTGCTGCTTTAACTTATTTATTATTTGTCTAAATAAGTAAATTTCTTTTCCAGGTATCTAAACTTTTATTATTGCAAAGGTAACATGAGCAAGCTTATTTTAATTCATCTTTTTATGAAAGTTACAACCAAAGTTATCCATGCTTTAGCAGCAAATAAGCTACCTGATTTTTTGATTCTAGGTCAAAGGTAAATAGATTCACTTTAATTTTTTTGGACAGAATAATTCACGAAATTTGTGCAAAATTTAATTTATGGATACAGATACTTTATTAATTATTGGTGCCGGGGGGCAATTAGGTACTGAATTAACTTCAGAATTAAGGGCTGTTTATGGTAATTCTAATGTAATAGCGGCAGACATTCACACCCCGGCTAATAATCAGCAGCATAATGGTCCATTCGAGCAATTGGATGTGATGGATACTAAAAGATTAGGCGCTATTATTGACCAGTATAAAGTAAATCAAATATATATGCTGGCTGCTGTTCTTTCTGCTAAAGGAGAACAAAACCCTCAGTTTGCATGGCATCTTAATATGCAAAGCCTCTTAAATGTACTGGAATTAGCAAAAGAAAAGAAATTAGCTAAAGTATATTGGCCAAGTTCAATAGCTGTTTTTGGACCAAACTCACCTGTAGATAACACACCACAGAATTGTGTAATGGATCCCAATACCGTTTATGGCATAAGTAAGCTGGCAGGAGAAAGATGGTGTGAATATTATTTTCAAAAATTTGGGGTAGATGTTAGAAGCTTAAGATATCCAGGACTAATTGGTTATAAATCTTTACCTGGTGGGGGTACTACCGATTATGCAGTTGATATTTTTCATAAAGCTTTAAATAAGGAAAAGTTTGAATGTTACTTATCTGAAGATACTTATTTGCCAATGATGTATATGCCGGATGCTATTAAAGCCACCATCGATTTAATGCAGGCGCCAGCTGATAAAATATCGGTACGGTCCAGTTACAATGTGGGAGCAATGAGCTTCAGTCCTCGGGAGATTTATGAAGCTATTAAAAAGCATCATCCTGATTTTGAGATTAGCTACACCCCGGACTACCGACAAAACATTGCAGACAACTGGCCAAACAGCTTAGACGACAGTGCTGCCAATAAAGACTGGGGATGGAAACCTAAATATTTGTTAGAAGAAATGGTGGAAGATATTCTGGAGAATTTGCCAGTTTATCATTACTGAAATCCAATAACTAGAACCAATGTAGCTTAAGTAAAAAGCATTGCTTTTGCTGATCTACATTGGCTTTAAATCCAAAGCCCTCAAACATTTCCCTCCATTCCACTTTGATCTAAATACATAAGTCATTATTTTTATCGCTCACCAAATTTGAATTTAAATGCTTGTCTCCCCAACCACAAAACAATATGTGGAAAGCGATTAATAGTTGGTTACGCAATTTCTTTGGATTTTCACGATCAGAAGCTAATGGCTTTGTGATACTGCTGTTGATCATGCTTGTGATCTTATTTGCTCCATTCATTAATAAGCAAATTCTACTTTATAATCATCCTGATTTATTATTAGCTTCAGATTATCAACAACTGGACAGCCTTTTAGTGATCATGGATGAGCAATTGATTGATGAGGACCCAGGTATCGATAAGTTTTCTCAAAAGACCAAACAGGTAGTTTTACGAGATTTTGATCCAAATACAGCCACAAGTCCTTCATTGCAATCTCTGGGCTTTCCTCAATTTTTGGCAGATAGACTAATTAAATATAGAAACATGGTGAAGCCCTTCGAAAAGGCTGATGACTTACTCCTTATTTATGGAATGGATTCTTCTTTATACTTGCAGATGAGGCCTTATATTAAAATTAAAGAATTTAAGAAATCTGCGTTGCTCTCAGAAAACAATTATGTGGATTTTGAAAGAGATAGATCTCATAATAATGTAAAAACTCACAAGAAATCACCTCCTAAATTTAGACTACAGCGCTTTGATATTAATACAGCCGACACAGCACAACTAAAGAGAATTTATGGAATTGGCAATGTTTATGCACAAAGAATCATCGATTACAGGAATCTTCTGGGAGGTTTTTCAAATACGAAACAATATGATGAAATCTATGGGTTGAAATCACCAAATTTGGATTCGCTAAAAAAGTATGCTATAGTTGATGAAACAGTACAACTCAGGCAACTAAAACTTAACACCAGTACCGAGGAAGAATTGAGAAAGCATCCTTATATTTCCTACAGACAAGCTAAATTGATAGTTTCTTATAGAAATAGGCACGGTAATTATAAGAGTGTAGAAGACCTCATGAATATTAAAGTAATTGATACTTCCTTCACCCAAAAAATTATGCCTTATTTAATAATTAATTCTGAATAAGTTAAAACTGAAATTAGTAGGTTGCTATTAGTTCATAATTTTTTCTAAATTTAATATTCGATATCGTTGACTTGACTCAACTATTATTAACATCGGCTGACAAAACTTTGATTGATTTAGGGGCATCTTATCGTCCGATTGATTTAAAAACAGCTTGTGAAGAAAGTTTGACCAATCGAATTTGATTTAACAATGTTAAACTCATTTGTGCATGCATGAAATCCTAAGTTATTACCTGAAAAGGCTTACTAACCTATCGAGCAGTAACCGCTCGCTACTACTACTAAGGCTTATTTCAGACCAAACTATCGACTTACACGATTTTGATTTCAATCTAAACAAGCCTTCATTTTCTTTAATCGAAGATCTTCTTAGTCAGAAAAAAGACATTCCCCTGGCAGCTATTTCAGACCCTAGAATGGAGGCAAACAATATATTGAGCGGAAAACTGAAAAAGATGCAGCGCATAGAGAAGTTTATTTATGATGAACGAGGCGCCAAAGATTTATATGTCGGCTGGCCATTTGTAAGGGGTAAACTACAAGGAGGGACTAATATTCGCTGTCCCCTTATTTTTTTCCCTATTGAATTAAAGCAAAAAAATGATGAGTGGGTGATTCAGCTGCGTGAAGAAGTGAATATTACCTTCAACAAAACTTTTCTCCTAGCTTACGCCTACTATCATGGTGTTAAAATTCACGATGATTTGCTGGAAAAAGTATTTGAGATTTATGATGCTGATAGCAGGGTTTTTAGAACTGAGCTCTATCAGATTTTTAAAGAGAGTGCTGTTAACTTAAATTTTAATCAGGATAATTTTATAGATAAACTTCAACCTTTCAAGAACTTTAAGAAAGCAGATTTTGAGGCTGATCAAAAGGAAGGGGAAATCAAGCTGTATCCTGAGGCTGTCATTGGGATTTTTCCTCAAAGTGGCTCATATTTAGTTCCTGACTATAGCTTTATGCTTGGTGAGGAAAACAAAGTGCAGGACATTGAAGAATTCTTTCTGAGCAGAAATCCCGATAAAACTGACGATGAACAAGATCTTTATCGACAGAAATATCGTTTTATTGATAAAATTAAAGAGGAAGAAACTTTTACTGTTTTTCCAATGGATGCCTATCAGGAAAATGCCTTAAAAGCTATAAAAAAAGGCAATTCTTTGGTAGTGCAAGGGCCTCCCGGAACAGGAAAATCACAGCTCATTAGTAATTTAATAGTAGATTTTATTGCCAGAGGTAAAAAGGTATTGGTGGTATGTCAAAAAAGGGCAGCTTTGGATGTGATTTACCAGAAACTGCAATCCATAGATATGGATGCTTTTACAGCCTTAGTTCATGATTTTAAGAATGACAGAAAGAAAATATTCGAGCAAATCCAGAGTCAGATCGAGCGGATTGACGAGTATGAATCCAGAAATAATGGGCTGGATGCGGTGCAAATTCAGCGGGAATTTTTGCAGGCTAGTCGTAGAATTGATCAGATAGTAGAAGAAAGAGAAGAATACAGGCAGGCATTCTTTGACGAGAACGAATGTGGTTTATCTGCGAAGGAGCTATATTTAAATTCAGACCATACCAGGCCAGCAGTAAATATGAAGCAGGTCTACAGATATTTTCAACAAGCAGAAATAAAAGCTTTTACCCAAAAAGCAGTGCATTATCAAAGTTATGTAGATGACTTTCGGAATGAGCAATTTATCTGGAACGATAGACTGAACTTTAAGAAATTTACCCTTTCTGACAAGAAAGCAATGATTGCCTTATTAGGTGATATCCCTGCAATGATTTTAGAAGCTAATAAACAGTCTGACAGCATTGTAGGAGTACCTATGAGCTTGCAGGAATTCGAGGAAGTCTCAGATCATAAGGATAAATTAATAGAGGTTGAAAATCTTCTAAACCCTACTGTTTTCTCCTATTTGCTTCATATCATCGATCATAATGATGAAAATACAAATCTGCTCTGGTTATCAAATATTCAAAGAATTATTAATGACTGTTTTAAAGAGGGAGGTATTGAAAGCAGTTTAAGTGTTAATAATTTAGGCATGCTGCAGAATGTTTTACAGTTAAGAAGTAATTCAAGGAAAAGGCTTTTTCAATGGATCAAATGGAATTTGTTCTCAAAGGAAAAATTTTTTCTTAAAAAAGTAGCTGTTGCTAATAATGTTGAAACGGATAAGCGTGGTATAGAACAGTTGGAAGCCCGGTTAGATAATCGTTTGAATTTTGAACATAATTTAACTAAACTTAAAAACCAGGAATGGTTGAAGGACAAGCCAGATACCATGGATCAGGCAGCATTAAATGAATGGTTTGAGGAACAGAAAAATGCCATAAAAGTTAAGGAGTTATTATTTTCCTTTACCAACTTCAAGGAATTTTCTTTTTTCACTGATTCAAGCCTTAAAACGTTCAGAGAGAAGTTATCTGCAATCATTGACCTATCTGAAAAAGTGACGTCTGAGAAGCTTCAGTGGAAGAAGTTTTTCACAGGTTCACAAATAGATTTGCTTGAGCAGAAGGGATTCAATGAAAATTACATAAAAGCGTTCCAAAAATATTTTGATGAACTAGTTGATTTCGATAAGATGTATGAAGCCATGGAAGACCATGAAAAGCTGGCACTCAAATTATTAGCTGAAAGTGATGTGGTAGTTCATCAGGACAATATTGTTAATGTTTTTGTCAATAGTATTTACCTTTCTTGGTTAGATCATATTGAAACCAAATATCCAATCCTAACAGAAGTCTCCACTCGCAAGTTTGATAAACAAACTGAAGAACTCCAAAATGCGATAAATGAAAAGTGGAAGCTTAGTAAGGAGATTCTGACTTTGAAAGTCAGAGAAAGGACTTTTTCTCAACTTGAATATAACAGATTAAATAATAGAGTTTCTTATCGGGATCTAAGTCATCAGGTAACTAAGAAACGTCAAATTTGGCCAGTCAGGAAATTGATTCAGGAATTTAGTGATGAACTTTTTGATTTGGTACCATGCTGGTTGGCCAGCCCGGAGTCCGTATCTGCAATTTTCCCTATGCAGGAAATGTTTGACCTGGTGGTATTTGATGAGGCATCGCAGTGCTTTGTGGAAAAAGGTATTCCAGCAATGTACAGAGGGGCGCAAGTTGTAATTGCTGGGGATGATAAGCAGTTAAGTCCTAACGACTTGTACAAGATAAGATGGGAAGAAGATGAACCTGAACATGTGGATTTGGAAATTGACTCACTGCTTGATTTAGCCAATAAGTACCTGATGAATGTGCATTTGGCTGGGCATTATAGAAGCAAGTCTTTGGATTTAATAGAGTTTTCGAACAAACATTTTTATAATAACAGACTAAGGTTATTGCCTGATTTCAATTACCTCAATACTGCTGATCCAGGAATTGATTATATTAAAGTCGATGGATTTTGGGAGCAGCAGAAAAATGAGGTAGAAGCCTTAAATGTGGTTGATATTATTAAGGCCTATTTAAAGGACGAGCCAGAAAAGGAGATAGGTGTTGTTACATTTAATGCGCCTCAGCAAGGTCTCATCCTGGATATTTTGGAGGAACAAGTCAGCCAAGGGCTTATTAGTTTGCCAGACAAGTTCTTTGTGAAAAATATTGAAAATGTACAGGGTGATGAAAAAGATATTATCATTTTTAGTACTGGTTATGCACCTGACCGTAAGGGTAAAATGATGATGCAATTTGGTAGTATAAATGCTGTTAAGGGTGAAAATCGTTTGAATGTTGCGATCACCAGAGCTCGTGAAAAGGTTGTGATAGTAAGTAGCATATACCCCGATCAGCTTAAGGTGGAAGATGCAAAAAATACAGGGCCCAAATTGCTTAAAGCTTACTTGCAGTATGCTTTAGAGGTATCTAAGAGAGAATTTACACCTCAACCGCATACAAAAGAACAGTTTGCGAACAAGTGGTTTTTAAAAAAGAAGCTCACTGAAGACATTATAACGAAAGAAAATGTACAAATTAAAGAAGAACTACCATTTGCTGATCTGAGCCTGATAGCAGGGGAAAAGTATAAAGGTTTGCTATTAACTGATGATGAACTTTTTTATGACAACCCTTCAGTGAAAGATATTTACGCTTATACTCCTTTTATGCTTCAAAAAATGAACTGGCCTTATATGCAGGTTCAGAGCAGAAACTACTGGAACAATCAGGAAGAGTTATTAGATAAAATAGCCCAATTTATTCAGCGGAATTAGATACTATCTCAATTCTAAGGCCAGTGGAATAAATGCCTTCTAAGGAATCTGTTCGCATATATTGTTTATAGGATACTGTGAAATCTCCTTTTGATGGAAATAAGACGGAGTCCTCCAATAGTATCTGATGGCTATAAATATTACTGACCTTATCGCCAAAGGGAGCACCGGTTTTCCCTTCAAATAATTGGATATCCTGCAATTTCTTTTCTATTACATGTCCTGTTGAATCCTCCAGCGTATAATGTATATATAAATTCCGGTAAGGATATTCCATATCATTTCTAACATTTGCATATAACTGGTACATGGCGTCAGCATCATCAATTGAAAAGGTGAAACTTACCTTTTCGTTCATAGGCCATAACCTGTCTGTAAAATCATTGTTGGCTTCAAAATACCTGTCTTCTGTACAACTAATTATGCCAATGAGGGCAAAAAATACAATTCCTTTAGTAATTCTACTCATTCTCCGGCTGGGTTATTGGGCTTATTATTTGAGTTATTATTAGGGTTTCTTTTCTTAAATTTCCTTTTATTTTTTGGTCTGCTTTTGGGGCGCGTTGAGCCTTCACCTTCTTTTTTTAATTGTGGATCATTTCGTTTAGCCTGTGGGTTTTCCGGTTTCTTCTTTTCACTGTGCTCTTGGGTTCTTTTTTGAGTGGGAGCATTTTCGGCTCTTGGCTTGCCTTTGAAATTTTTAGATTTCTTTTTCTTCTTAGGTTTTGAAAATTTCCTATCTAATCGAATAAGGTCACTATTGATATTTACATGATCTTCAATTTCAAGCACATCCTCCAATAAGGTCTCAGGCTTTTCTCCCTTCTCATTAAGCGCTAAAATTTCGGCTACTCTGTCCACATTGACAGGGTGCCAAATGTTATCATCAGAATAGCTAAACCACATAATTCTTCTAAAAATATCCGTTTTTTGCAACTTAGCATTACCTACCTGGGTTTGTATAGGTCTATTTACCTCAGGAATGCCTTTTAAAGCATCTATGTAGGTGTCTAGTTCGTAATTGAGACAGCATTTTAATCTTCCACATTGACCAGAGAGTTTACTAGGATTTAATGACAAGTTCTGGTAGCGTGCTGCATTCGTTGACACACTTTTAAAATCAGAAAGCCAGGTGCTACAGCACAGTTCACGTCCGCAAGAGCCTATGCCGCCTAATCTTCCAGCTTCCTGTCTTAAAGAAATCTGGCGCATTTCTACCCTGATTTTAAATTCACCTGCCAATTTCTTAATTAGCTCACGAAAATCTACACGTTCTTCAGCAGAGTAGAAAAAAGTGGCTTTTGTGTTATCCGCCTGATACTCCACATCTGACAGCTTCATGTTCAGTTTATACTCATTTATTACTTCCCTGGCACGGTACATGGTGGTGAGTTCACGATTTTGGACTTCATTCCATTTTTCCAGGTCTTTATCAGAAGCTATTCTATAAACTGCTTTTATTTCATCATCATTCTTAACCTTTTTCCGCTGCATTTGTAATCTGACAAGCTCGCCTTGCAATGAAATGTAACCAATATGGTGTCCATTGGGAACATTAACTACCACCGGGTCCCCAGTTACTAGCTCCAGATTATGAATGTTGCGGAAGAATTCTTTTCTACCACCTTTAAATTTTATTTCTACAATATCAAAATTGTCATAGTTGGGAAAGTCCATATTAGATAACCAGTCGAAGGCATTCATTTTATTACAGCCTCCAGTGCTGCAACCTCCATTATTCTGGCAACCGCTAACTACTCCCTCTTCTTTCTTATAAACTCCACACGATGAGCAACCCATAATTCTTAATATTTATATTTAAAGCCTCAAAGGCTTAAATGTTAACTTTTAATTTCTAAGGCCAGCAAATCGCGGCCAATGTCCTTCCTATAATAGAGATCATCCCAACACACATTTTTGGCTCCATTGTAAGCTTTTTGCAGGGCCGATTCAACATCTTTCCCCACACCAGTAATAGCCATTACACGCCCTCCATTTGTAACTACATCTGATCCCTTTAAAGCGGTTCCGGCATGATAAACTGTACAGTCTTTAATATCGTCCAAACCTTTTATCACTTTTCCTTTTTCGTAACTTTCCGGATAGCCACCAGCCACCAAAACTACGGTTGTGGCCATGTCTTTACTTATCTGTAATTTTTGTTTATCTAAAGTTTTGCTTTTTAAACTTGAAAATAATTCCACCAGGTCATTTTCAATTCTAGGGAAAACCACCTGGGTTTCAGGGTCTCCCATTCGCACATTGTATTCAATTACAAATGGCTCGCCAGCAACGTTCATTAATCCAATAAAAATGAAACCTTGATAAGGAATACCTTCAGATTTCAGGCCTGATATAGTTGGTATTATTACTTTACTTTCTACTTTTTCCATGAACTGGGAATCTGCAAAAGATACTGGAGACACTGCTCCCATTCCACCAGTATTTAGCCCTTCATCTCCTTCACCAATTCTTTTGTAATCTTTAGCTTCCGGTAAAATTTTGTAGTTTTCGCCATCAGTTAATACAAAAACAGACAATTCTATTCCTGAAAGAAAACCTTCAATCACTACTTTTGCACTTGCCTTGCCAAATTTGGCCTCTTGCAGCATTTCTGTTAAGGTTTGAACTGCATAGGGCAAACTTTCGCAAATAACAACCCCTTTTCCACCCGCTAAACCATCTGCTTTAAGTACATAAGGAGCACTAATGCTTTGTAAATAGGTGATGCCATCCTCCAGCTGATTCTTGCTAAAGGTGGCGTAGGCTGCAGTAGGAATATTATTTTTCTGCATAAACTTTTTAGAAAAGTCTTTGCTACCCTCTAGCTCAGCGCCTGCTTTTCCAGGGCCAACCACTAAAATGTCTAGTAATGAAACTGTTGTAGAGAAATAATCGGAAATACCTGCCACTAATGGTGCTTCCGGCCCAACCACTACCATTTCAATTTTTTCCTTAATGCAGAAATCACCCAAAGCAGGGAAATCTTCAGGAGAAATGTTGACATTGACAGCAATTTGAGAAGTACCTGCATTGCCAGGAGCCACAAAAAGCTTGTCGCATTTTGGACTTTTTGCTATTTGATCGGCAAAAACATGTTCTCTTCCTCCAGCACCTAATATAAGTATATTCATTTAATCTTCAATTTTTTATAGGGCTCGTTGTTTTCAGTTCTGAGCCCAGGTTTTCATTCATTATTTGTCAGATGCTGCAAACATCGGTATTATCTGACAAATTCTAATAACTCATAAAAACATTTACCAGTCCTAAGTTACCGTCCCATTAGATTAGGAGCTAAAACCATAAGAAAGGTGAAGTAAGAATTTATTTCAAATTAAATTCTTACTGGTTTAATTCGCATAATTTGATAAAAATTTGATTCTCATCAATCGCATGTCCTCCTCAGAAAATTCATCGTCAAATTCATCTAAGGCATCATCTATGCTGTCAGTTTCAGCAGACAGAAAATAATCTATGATTTCCTCCTGCTTATCTTCATCAATGATTTGCTCCAGGTAATAATCTAAGTTTAACCTTGTTCCTGAGTAGCAAATATTTTCGATTTCGGTGATCAATTGTTCGAAAGAAATGTCTTTCATTTCAGCAATTTCCTCTAATTCAATTTTCTTATCCACTTGCTGAATAATGAAAATTTTCATTTTAGATTTGTTCACTGAAGATTTCACCATGACATCTGCAGCGGTTGTAATGTCATTTTCATCCACATATTGCTTGATCAAATCCATGAAAGGTTTGCCAAACTTTTGAACTTTTCCTAAGCCTACACCATTCACTGCCGCCATTTCATCGTTAGTGGTTGGGTAAGTTGTGGCCATTTCCTCTAAAGAGGGATCCTGGAAAACTACGTAAGGTGGAACATTTTTTGATTTAGCTACTTTCTTCCTGAGGGCTTTCAACTGTGAGTAAAGCACTTCATCAAAAGACTTGGTGGCATAGGATTCTTTCTCAATCTGATCTTCATCACCATCATCCGTATAAACATGATTTCTAGTGAATTTAATCTCTTTTGGATTTTTAATGAACTCTTCACCAGCCTCATTCATTTTTAAAACGCCAATATTCTCAATATCTTTTTCCAGAAATCCATTCAACATAGTTTGTCGGATGATAGATTTCCAAAACTCCACGTCCTGGTCAGCACCTTTACCGTGTACTTCTAATTGATCGTGGCTGTAACTTGTTACATATTGATCTTTAGAACCTCTGATCACGTTTACCAAATGGTTCATTCCAAATCTCTGGCCAGTTAATTTCACAGTTTTTAAAGCAATTACTACTTCGTTCATTGCTTCAAACTTTTCTTTAGGATGCACACAATTATCACATTTGTCGCAGTTATCTCCATAACTTTCACCAAAATAATGTAATAGCTGTTTTCTACGGCATACTGATGATTCCGCATATGAGGACATCTCCTCTAATAATAACTTGGCATTTTCTTTTTCTGTAACTGGTTTGTCTTTATTAAATTTCTCCAGTTTCAGTATGTCATTATAGCTATAAAACATCAGACAATCACCAACTAAACCATCACGGCCTGCTCTTCCCGTTTCTTGGTAGTAACCTTCTACAGATTTAGGAGTGTCATAATGTACAACAAACCTCACATCAGGTTTATCTATACCCATTCCGAAAGCAATTGTAGCCACAATTACATCTACATCTTCATTCAGAAAATCGTCCTGATTTTTCATTCTGACGCTGCCATCTAAACCAGCATGGTAGGGAGCTGCATTGAACCCGTTCACATTCAGGAATTCAGCTATTTCTTCAACCTTTTTCCTGCTCAAGCAGTATATCACCCCGCTCTTACCCTTTCTATCGTTTAAAAAGCGGATCAATTGCTTTTTCGCCTGATTTTTAGGACGTACTTCATAAAATAGATTGTCCCTATTAAAAGAAGATTTAAATACATTAGCTTCCTCCATATTCAGGTTTTTCTGAATATCGAGTTGGACTTTAGGGGTAGCAGTAGCTGTAAGTGCAATAATAGGAATGTCTGCAATCTCTTTGAGTATTGCTTTAATCTTCCTGTATTCTGGTCGGAAATCATGTCCCCATTCCGAAATACAATGCGCTTCATCTATCGCTGCAAAAGAAATATGCGCTTTCTGCAGAAATAGTACATTTTCCTCTTTGGTTAATGACTCGGGAGCTACATATAGCAATTTTAAATTTCCATTTAGTACTTCCTTCTTTACTTTATTTACCTCGGACTTAGAAAGAGTAGAATTGAGGAATCTTGCGTTTACACCCAGCGCGTTCAGGGTATCTACTTGATTTTTCATTAACGCAATCAATGGTGACACCACTATTGCTGTTCCTTCCTGTGATAATGCCGGTAGTTGGTAGCACAATGACTTGCCTGCTCCCGTTGGCATAATAACGAATGTATTTTTTTTATTCAGAATGTTCTGCATAATCAGTTCCTGCTTACCTCTGAACTGGTTATATCCAAATACTTCTTTTAGTTTTTCTTTTAAAGTAGCTTGTTTCGCTTCTATCATCTCTTTAACATCAATTGCTTGATTTATCTCTTATCAAAAATTTCATTTAAGGTGTCAAATTTACTTCCTAAACACCAGATACCTTGAATTTAAGAAAAAATATTATAAATATAGCCCAAATAGTAGTTAATAATAAAGCAAATAAATTATTTGACTAACTGTAATGCTATATAGTAGAAATAGGCTATTTTAACATAAGGTTAAACAACGATACAAAGCAGCGATTCTTTTCTAATAAGCACTAGAATATGTTGTAATCTATTGCTTTTTCAAGAGGATTGTTTTAGGAAAACAAGAATAATGCTAGCGGTGTCAAAATTTTGATAAAATTATAATAAATGTGATATTACTAATACCATTGAAATGCTGATTACTATTGCAATGCGTGAAAAATCTTTTAATTTCGCATTGCTATTAAAAATGAATAGAAGTTTAATCGTGACTTCATTTAGGGTTTTAATACATAAACTTTTAAGATATACCAATCGTAAAGCAGTTAAACAGAAAGTATAAATCTTCGCGAATTGTAAATTAGCATGTAGATAATCACTTCAGGAATAAAATTTATGAATTACAACTTTCAAAGAATTCTACAACTACAAAAAACCAATAAAAAATGACTGATAATAAATTTGTTGTAATTATGGCCGGTGGTACAGGCACTCGTTTGTGGCCTGTGAGCACTAGTCAGAAACCAAAACAATTTCATGATTTACTGGGAGTTGGGAAATCGTTATTGCAAATGACTTATGAGAGGTTTAGGAAAAATTTCAGTGCAGAGAATATTTATATTGTTACAAATAAGGACTATGAAGAGTTGATAAAAGAACAAATCCCTGAAGTGGGTGAAGATCAGCTTTTACTCGAGCCTAACAAGAGAAATACCGCACCTTGTGTGGCTTATGCTGCCTACAAGATATACAAAAAAGATCCAGATGCTGTAATGGTTATTGCTCCGGCTGACCATTTGATTTTAAAAGAAGACGTCTTTCATCAAACTTTATCTGTAGCCATTGATAGCGCATCAAAAAATAGTCAATTAATAACGTTAGGCATGCACCCTAACCGACCAGAAACAGGCTATGGTTATATACAATATATTCCAGATTCAGCAGCAGTTAAAAAGGTGAAAACCTTTACAGAAAAACCAGAGCTGGAGCTGGCTGAAAAATTTATTGATAGCGGTGATTTTGTTTGGAATGCAGGTATTTTTATTTGGTCTGCCAAAAGTATTATTGAATCATTTGAGAATAATTTACCAGATCTGGCAGAGATATTTGCTGATGGAGATGAGCATTATTTTACCAACAATGAAAAGTTGTTTGTAAATAAAGCTTACACGCAATGCATTAATATTTCCATAGATTTCGGGATAATGGAGAAGGCAGAAAACGTTTTTGTTTTACTTACAGATATTGGCTGGTCCGATTTAGGAAATTGGGATTCATTACACGAAATCCGTGAAAAAGATCAGGATCAAAATGCTAAACCAGATAACGTATTATGTTTTGATGCACATAATAATATTGTGACTACAGATAAAAGTAAATTAGTGGTTTTACATGGTATGGATGGTTTTTTAGTTTCTGAGCAAGATGGCGTAATTCTTATTTGCAAGAAGAATGCTGAAAAGGAAATTAAAGAGATTGTAGGAGCTGTAAAAAGTAAAAAGGGAGAAAGTTTTATATAGGTGATATAATTTGATCAACGTCATCTATTAGCATAAAGCTTAGGTGAGCTCTTTAATCTTCATGACAATCAAGTAAATCTCTTTGCTTACATTTTAGTGCATTACAAATTGCTTCTATTTAAAGAAATATAGTCTTTGCTTTACATGTCTTCATATTATTTAAGCCTTCGGTCATAAAAAGTTGTTGGAAGCTGAAGGAAAAAAGATGGCCTGCTAAATTAGTTAGCAGGCCAAAGGTTTGTCATTAATAAATAAAATAGAAAGCAGCCATTAATCCGGCCATTATCAACAAAATAGGGATAATGACAGGCCAATTTGGCTCTTCTCTTTCGTCTGAAGTGTCTATAATATTTTTATTCTGAATTGCAGTTTTCATTTTTCAAAATTTAATTTTCAATAATTGATTGAGATTCCTGGTTCCACATTATCATTCTTTGAATTGATGGAATTGTGCCAGCATCTGATACAGTGCTGAAAGGAAAAGATTGATGGAAAATTAAATTTATGGTGCGTTAATACAGATTTTTGGCCATTCGACTTTGCTATAATCCGAGATTAGCCTATTAGGAATAGCGGGAATAAATTTACTTAATATGGCTATCTTAAATTGGAAAGCATTTGTGGCGATGGCAATTTTAAAAGGAGTTATTTTTTTAATCTCTGAAATCCCCAAGTTTTGAATGAGGGGAGCAGTATAAATTTTAGCTATTGGTGTTTCATGGCTAAAATTTAAAAAAGAGTTAATATTTTTCGATTTCTTGCTTGAATAGATAGCTAGCCTTGCAAGAAAGCAAGCAGCATAAATAACAACTAAGAAGTACGAAATTTGTCTCATAGTTAATTAATCGAAAACAGGCGATTACAGCGCCTAACGCTAGTATTTTTAAAAAGATTTCAAATGTAATAAATAAATTTTATAGGAAAATACGACATTTGTCGTACATCTATTTGTTTGTTACGACAAATGTCGTTTAATTGCGTTTGATATTTTAAAAAAGATGACAAAAAAAACATTGAAACCTTCGGATGGAGAGCTGGAAATCCTTCAAATTTTGTGGAATTACCCAGCACTAACCGTACGAGAAGTGCATGAGATTTTGGAGGAAAAACGGGATATTGGTTACACAACCACCTTAAAACAAATGCAGCGAATGCTAGAGAAGGGAATGCTTTCCAGAAATATAGAAGACAAAACTCATCGCTACTCCTCTGTTTTAGATGAATCGAAAACGAAGCGAGCGATTTTCTCAGGTCTCAGTAATACTTTGTTCAAGGGTTCTGCAATGCAAATGGTAATGCATGCCCTGGATAATTCTCAAACATCGGCTGAGGAACTAAATCAATTAAAAGAGTGGATTAAAAAACAGGAAAAAAATGGCTGAAATAGATTTAAAAAATAGCTTCATGTTATTGGGCAATTGGGTAATTCTTAGTCTGCTGGCAGGATTGATTGTTGCAACTTTACTCTTGCTTTATCGATATTTAAATCCTGAATTAACTGCAAAAAATAAATATTTTACAGCTTTATTGAGTTTATGTGTGCTATTTATTCTTACTTTTTGGTTTTCCTATATTCTACCTGATATTTCAGGTATTTTCAGCACAAAATCAGGTGATGAAATCACAGAAAACGTCTTAGCTGAAAGACAGTTAGTGAATCAATTATTTGAAAAGAGTACAGGGGATACTGTTTCAAGTCCGGCGCGATCTGATGAATCCTCCTATGTTAATGTAATTCAGATAGCACTTGGTGTTTTGTGGCTCGTAGGTGTTTTTATATACATTATTAAGTTTTTAGGTGGATATATTTATATGAAACTCTTACTTAAAAATGCTTCCTCGATTATACCTCACCACTGGCAGGAAAAAGCAATTGCATTGAGGAAGCAGTTAAAAATTAGCTCTCATGTAAAACTAATATTAAGTAAAAAGGTAAATAGTCCGCTCACATTCGGCTTTTTAAAACCAGTGATCATTTTTCCAGTTGGTTTTTTCACCACACTTCCACCTGACCAGATTGAAGCCATTATTCTACATGAATTGTATCACATTAAAAACAAAGATTACCTTCTCAATCTATTGGTAATAAGCATGGAGATCATTTTTTTCTACCACCCTCTTATATGGCATTTATCGAAAGAAATACAAGCAGAAAGAGAAAATAGCTGCGATGATGCAGTTATTAGTCAAATAAAGGACCCCTTCACATATGCTAAGGCTTTAATAAATGTGGAAGAATACCGACAAAACCATTTAGCTCTAAGTCTGCATTTCTCCAGTAAAACTTCACAATTAAATAATAGAATTATGAGATTATTTTCAAAAGCGCCTTCAAAATCATTTTCAATAAAACCATTTTTAGTTTTATTATGCCTTACGTCCTTTTTAATGAGCTTTACTCTTTTAAGTTGGAAAAACAATGAGGCAAGTAAAGTCGAAAAATCAGTTACTTCTGAAAGAGTTTATTTCAAAGTATATAATGACTATGAGAGTTTTGGTATCATCGTTAAGGAAGATGTGTTAATTGCGAAGTCGAAAAATGAGCAGCATTCATTCTGGCTGGATGATCAAAGACTTGGTAAAAACAACTACATAGACATCAACCATGATCAATTAGTTGGTATCTTATTGACAAATAACAATAAAGAATACAGGATTTACAGCAAAGAGTACCTCACACAAGAGGGAGATCAGGTTTTTACTGCTAGATCTGATAACGATATCTTGTACCGTTTTAATACTGGTGATGGATCATCTGTTACCACCGAATTTAATAATTGGAAAAAACCTCATTCACAAAAAAATCAGAAGAGTTCAAAGCTGGAAAAAAGAAGAACGACTGATGAAAGTACGATCTATGGTCCGGTTACATTTAGCTTAAATGAGACAAAGAAGGAGATTGCAAATACAGATAATATATTACCTGGTAATTTAAGCAGTATAAAACCGCAAATATTAACCCCTGATGTTGAGAATCTAACTATAACTAGTAGTAAATCCATGGTGCAAGACACCGTGAAGGTTATTCAAAAAAATACTACTCAAGACAAATTAAAAACTGACTCTTTATTGATTGTTTTAGATGGAAAAATACTTGGAATTGGTTCTTCTCACTTGTCGGACTTAGATCCAAATAAAATTGGTTCAATCAATATTTTAAAAGGCAAAACTGCATTAGATAAGTATGGTCAGAAAGCTGCTTATGGGGTATTAGAAGTAATTACTGGTGATGGTTTTACGGAAGAGGATTTAAACATGCTCGTTAGTTCATACGGACAAAATGAAAGGGATGAGGAGGGACCGATGGAAAAGTTCGATACTGAAACGCAGCCTTTATTTTATGTCGATGGTGTACCAACCGAAAAATCTTATCTAAAAAATATTGATCCTAATGATATAAAGAAAATAAATGTCTTAAAAGATAAAAAAGCCACCAAAAAATATGGACAGAAAGCTAAGAATGGTGTAGTAGAAATCTTTACAAAAGGTGGCAATGAATAATAAGCATCGTGAATGTACAGGTTAGTGCCATTATCTTAAGAATGAAAGAAAAACCCTAAGCCTTCAAGTAAAAAAGCTTAGGGTTTTATATTTTAAGGTTGATGGTAAAATTCAACTTCTCCACTGCTCACATCATACATACCACCTGCAAGGCCAATCGATCCATCTTCTAACATTTCTTTAAGCACAGGGCTTTGCTCCTTAATTTTACTCATGGTGAGCTCCACATTTTTATCCGCTACTTTTTGCACAAAATCGGCATTAGATGCATTTCTTTCACCATCAGTTTGTACGGCATCTACCGCAGGTTTTAGCTTCTTTAGCAAGCCAGTTAAATTACCTAATTCTACATTATTACATGCACCTTTAACCGCTCCGCAACTTGAGTGACCAAGCACAACAATTAATTTTGATCCGGCCACTTTACAAGCAAACTCCATACTTCCCAGTATATCTTCATTTACAAAATTTCCTGCTATTCTAACGCTAAATATATCTCCTAAACCCTGATCAAAAATTAATTCTGCAGGTACTCGAGAATCGATACAGCTTAAAATAATAGCAAAGGGATATTGCCCTTCTCTCGTGTCGTTTACTTGTTGCAGCAGATTTCGGTTGGATCTTAAATTCTGTACAAATCTCTTATTACCTTCTTCTAATACATTAAGTGCTTTTTGTGGGCTTAATGCCGCCTGACTTTTTTCAGTTTGTGTTTTCATGTTTACTAATTGGATAAATGTTATTTGGGTACTCCCAGATTTAATGTATTACTTCTTTTCTATCTTCCCCTTTGTCAGAATGAGAAGAAACCGTGATCTTTGAAGGAGTAGGCCCCTCCACCGGCTCATGCAGGTTTTTAATTGCTAAATCAATATCTCTTTCTTTTGCACTAATTCTGAAATCTTCAATAATTTCAAATATATCATGATGCATATATTGCGTATTGGTAGCATCAATTTCTACAGTACTGTCATTGGGTATGTCAGATAAGGTCCTTAAGATAGTAGCTTTATTAATAAAGGTTAATTCCTGCGCCAAAACTATCTTTATCTTATCCTTACCGTTCTCATTTTCCTTTTGGGTGAAATGAGTAATATGATAATTATTAAACAACACATAAAATATGGCAATAACTAAACCTATACCGAGTCCGATTAATAAATCTGTAAAGACAATGCCTATCACTGTGGCAATAAAAGGAATAAACTGACCCTTACCCTGACTGTACATCTTCTTAAAAACAGAAGGCTTTGCCAATTTAAAGCCCACTAAGAATAAGATGGCTGCTAAAGTAGAGAGTGGAATTAAATTTAATACATGAGGTATGGCTATAATACTACCCAGGATTAAAAAGCCGTGAATAAAAGCAGAAGCTTTGGTTTTTCCTCCTGATTGTATATTAGCTGAACTTCGAACAATTACCTGTGTAATAGGAAGCCCTCCAATTAAGCCTGAAACAATATTACCTATACCCTGGGCCTTTAGTTCCCTGTTGGTAGGAGTAACTCTTTTGTAGGGGTCCAATTTATCAGTTGCCTCTACACATAACAATGTTTCTAAACTGGCTACTACAGCAATAACCAGAGCAGTTATATATACTTGTGGGTTACCTAAAGCAGCTAAATCAGGGAATGTGAAATTGCTTATAAAACCGCTAAAACTCTCAGCAAGTGGTACATTAACCCGTTGGTCTCCTCTTAGTGCAAGATTAGGTAAAGTTTCAAAAAATTGAGTTAACAAAATACCGCAAACCACGGCTACTAAAGGCCCCGGGATTAGCTGGAATATTTTTTGTTTTTTCATTCCTTTCGTCTCCCAAATTAAGAGAATTGCTAAGGAAACTGCAGTAATTATTATGGCTCCCGGGCTAATGTAATCCAGCATTTTTATCAGCTCAGAAAATGTATTTTCTCCGTCACTTTGGAAAAAACTTAGCTCACCTTCCGGCACTTGATCGTAGCCAAAAGCATGAGGGATTTGTTTTATAAAGATGATGATACCAATTCCTGACAGCATTCCCATAATTACTGAGGACGGAAAATAGTAAGCAATTATCCCACCTTTTAAAAAGCCCATAATTAATTGGACTACACCAGCAATTACTACTGCCATTAGGAATATTTCGAATGAGCCCAAATCCTGTATTGCTCCCAATACTATAACTGCTAAACCTGCTGCGGGGCCACTCACACCGGCAGGTGAACCGCTAATTGAAGCTACCACTATCCCTCCAATTATACCGGCTATAAGACCAGAATAAAGAGGTGCTCCGGAAGCTAACGCAATCCCTAAGCATAGAGGTAAGGCTACAAGAAACACTACAATACTTGCAGGAATGTCTGATTTTAAATTCTTTAAAGGGTGAAATTTATTCATAATATAAAGATATTGTTATTAGCTACTCCAATTTTATAGAGTACTAACTTTATGTAAACAGTAAAAAAATAGAAAATCAATCGGGATTTTATTTTAGATAAAATGTGATTGAATTAAACAGGTTTGATGAATTGTTTAGGGGGTGGCGTAGGATACTCCTTTACTTGATTATTAAGGGCATCTTCTTTTATGAAAAAATATAAGTTATTCTCCGGTAGATGAAACTGGTATTCAATTTTTTCTGACACCGTGAATTCTTCATAGTTTTCAGCTGTATTTTTTTTCTGCGATTCCGCTTCACTTGAACTTTCCGTTTCCATAAAAGGCAAACTGCAAAGCGAATACTCATTACTTTGATCCTGAAAATATATTAATACAGAATTATGAAGAATACTGCTACTAAAATAAAGGAATAGCATTATCGACAGACCTTTTATCAATCTGGTATTTGAAAAAAGAAGATGCTTTGAGTTTATCTTCATAATAATTTATTTCCAAAATGGTCTTCAATGTACGAAAGAATGCCGCTTTGGTATTTCAAATATACTAAAGCTGCTTTTGAGGATAAAGAAAAACGCACTGAAATTTAGAAGATTTATGCAGAATTGAATGGAATTTTGATAAAACGTAGATTCAAATTGCTCGGTTTTACTGAAAGTTATCCGTCTAGCCACTTCTTAAACGCAGCTACCTTTTCTCTACTGATCAGGATATCTCTATCCTCACACTCTTTTAAATGAATTTTTAATCGGCTATTTGAAAAGCTAAAAATTTCCCCGATCGCATTAAAGGAGCTTATATATTTCCGATTTAATCTGAAAAACTTACCTGGATCCACCATTTCTTCTATCTGATCCAAAGTATAATCTAAAATGTATCTTCTTTTATTTTCTATGAGTTGCATAAAAGTGGTCTTTTCAGCACTGTAGAAATATGCAATTTCATCAGTGGGTATGCTCTGTATTTTCTCTCCAATTTTCACCATAAAACGGCTTTTGTATGAAACAGCTTCTGGTTGAAGTAAATCTTTCAATAAGTTAAGATCGACAGAAGGTTGCAATCTGCCTGATTTGAACTTTACAACAGCCTGTTCAAGCTCTTGTGGATCTATTGGTTTCAATAAGTAATCTATAGCGTTCAACTTGAAAGCTTTAAGGGCAAATTGATCGAAGGCTGTTGTGAAAATAATTGGGGAATTTATTTTAACCTGTTTAAAAATTTCAAAGCTCTGGCCATCTGCCAGCTGAATATCACAAAAAATGAGGTCAGGTGCTACTTCTTTTTTCAACCAGTTTACGGAGGATGAGATACTATCCAAACGTCCAAAAATTTCAGCTTCAGGCATGCATTTTTCAATTAATTGCCTCAGTCGGGTAGCTGCCAGCCTTTCATCTTCTATAATCAAAACTCTCATGCTATTTATTTTTTATGTGATGATTGGACGATAATTCCAACAAGGGTAAATCCACTATAAATTCTGTTTTAGTCTCTTCAATACTTGGATGCTTGTCACTCAAAAGTGCATATCTTTTCCTGATGTTCTCCAACCCAATACCAGTGCTTTCACTATCTGGGGTTTGCTTGGGCTGGTAGGAATTGCTGATAATTAATCGATCAGATTTTTGTGTTATGTTTATAAATAAAGGTTGCTCCAGACTTGCCACATTGTGTTTTACTGCATTTTCAAGTAAAAGCTGAAGCGAAAGCGGTGGTAAATAAAAATTTTGTTCACTTTGAGTGGCAATTTCGAAGCGCAAACTGTCTTCAAACCTGATTTTTTGTAAATGCAGATAACTTTTGGCAAATTTGATTTCTGAGTGAAGACTAACCAATTCTTCCTGTTGTATTTCCAACACGTAGCGATATATTTTCGAAAGTTGTTGAATAAATTCTGCTGATTTATCCGCATTTTCATAAACTAAACCTGACAACACATTTAATGAATTGAATAGAAAATGAGGGTTAAGCTGATCTTTTAGGGAGCGATACTGGCCCGCCAGTTTTTCGGTCCTCAGTTTTTCACTTTCTATTGCAGCATTTCTCCACTCATATAACCACGATCTTGCAGTGAAAATGGTAATTAGCACCAGTGCTATAACTACTGGTAAAATGGTGTTATTCATCATTTTAATCCAGTCTATATTTTCCCAGTTGGCAGATTCATTTGCTATTAAAGTAAAAACAGCTGATAAAATATAGCTTGCTATGAAAGAGTAAACTAAATAAATTACTACCGTGAGCAGTAGTCTTTTCACCGGGAATTTAATCCAGCTCATTTTCGCGTCAAAGTAGGCTTCTACCACGAAGCCACCAAAACTTAGGGTGGAGGACATTAAAAATGAAAAGCAAAAATCGACAAAAAGTGATTTTATACCTTCCCAATTTAAAAAACACTGAGGGCAAAAGAAAACCACAAGGATTAGAGCAATACACATATTTAGCAGGATAAATCTGGCGACCCTGCTGAGTAAAGAATTTTTATCTTTTAATTTTTTGTAAGGCATGATTAAAGCAAAATTATAATCAATGAGTTTTTCAGTAAGCTGTAAAAGCACGCGGCTAAAAATACAATCTTTTCTTTAGTTTTTATCAGGTTTTGAATAGAAGCAAAATTTCAATGGTTGATAATACACTAAAATAGTATAAAAGTAAGACGCTATGCTGAAGCAATTGTTCATACAGCATAACGCCTTCTCTGGTCTGAACCCAAATTAAGCTTGCATCACTTTATTTACATTGTTTAAGCAGTTGATTAGCTAATTCTTTGCCCCACACAGGCTTTTCAGTGGCACTAACTTCTTTGCTCTCTTCCTGCTCAAAGAGTTTTAAGCTATTTTGAGCCATTCCACACGCTTTTTCAGGTCCTTGCCCAAAAAATTGAGCCATGCCTAATTCCATTTGAGCCATTAAGATCATCGCTCTCGGGTTTTGAGGCTGCAATGAAAGCGCTCTACCAAATGTATTCATTACCTCAGCCGACATACTTTGGCCTCTGCTTGCCGGATCGGCTGATAGTTCACCCATTAAAGCATACCCTTTTAAGGCAACCAGTTCAGCGTTTTCTCCATTAGCCTTGATTGTTTTATCTATGTAATTTTTTGCTTCATTATAGAATGCATCTTTAGTTTTTATCTCTTCACTTCTAAAGCCTGCATTGATTAGTGCTAAAGCTGCATAATAATTGGGAAGCCACTCTTCTTTGTTCATTTCTGCAATCCGATTAAATCCGTTAGCCGCATCACGCAACTGTTCAGCTGTTTCAGCAGTTTGCATTTTTTCCAATTGTGCCCCCATTGCTTTTTGATAAGCTGGATCTGCAGCATAGCTTAATTGAATTGCGAAAATTAAAATTGCCAAAATTGAAAGATACTTTTTCATAATAGTTGTGTTTTAAATGTTTATAAATTGTTTAATTGATTTGCAGTTTTATCTGATGATAGTGTTAGGAAAACTCCAAGTAGTAAGAATCTCGGCGCTCCTTGCTGAATAGCCATTCCTGGAATAAGTCCGCTATTATTAGCTTCCTGGGCATAATTGTAGCCAAATACATTTTCTCTGCCAAGTACATTACTGCAGGCAAAATGGATGATTAAGTTGGGTTTTGGCAAATAGCTCCAGCTTAAGCTTAAATCCTGAAAACTTTTGGTCATTGAATTTTGCTCGCCAGCCTGATTCGGGTTATGATAAGGATATCCTGAATTGATGCTAAAGGACATTCCTATTTGAGAATTTAAGCCTGACACAAAATGCTTGGCCACTGCTGAAGCATTATGTAAGGGAGCAAAACCTGGTTGAACTTCACTATCGAAGGTGCTAAATTTCCTTTTTGTTTCTACGAGACTGTAAGTGATCCAGAAATCGGTGTTTTTGATGCTTTTTCGATCTCTATAGAAGAAATCCATCCCTCTGGCATAGCCAAATCCACTTAAAGATACCTGCTCAGGTTGCTGTGCAGTTCCTTTGTAGGTAAGTAAATTCTTATACATTTTGTTAAAAGCCTCGGCACGGAAAGTGCGGCCATTTTTGGCAATAAAGTAATTAAGAATGAGGTGTTCCGCTTCAGTATTTCCCAGTTGCTTGTTAAGCATTCGAAATTTTTCCTGTGGAAGCTGGCTGAAAGTTCCATAAGCAAAGGAAACCTGGCCTTCATTTTCAAACTTGTAAGAAACAGAAGCCCTTGGATCTGCCCAAAGAACATTGTTTAATGTACTGTAGCCAGTGCGTAAACCTGCTCTAATGATTAATTGATTGCTTAAGTAATAGTCAGACTCAATAAAAGCATTATACCTGTTATCAATAAAATCCCTGGACATTCCCTCATCAACCAAAGACTCCTCAAAAGTTGATAGGTAGGCTTCTACCCCACTTTTTACTGAAAAAGCATCGGAAAAGTCTTTTACGGCCACTGTTTTAGCATGAAGTAGTCTATTTTGCTGCTGAATATTGCGTCCATCAATTTTTAATATATCTACGTTGTTTGAATAGGATATACCTCCGGTGTAAATGATATCATGAGCGCCAGCTTGCTTAAAGTTACTTTGTCCATAGGTATAATCATTTGTAATGTGGACATGCGAGCCTCTTGAGGAATCTCCAGGCTGCTTTTGATATATTTCTAATCCGCTTGATTCCTTCTGAAAATAGGCTTTTATTATGCCGCTTTTGCCCCACTTTTGACTTCCCGCCAGGGAAACGTCCCATCCATAAGGACTACGTTCCCAGTCGAAATTCTGCTTTACCAATGATTGATAAGGAGCCAAATCAAAGTAGTTGGCAGATGCTGTGAGACTGTTTCTTTTTCCAACCAGGGTGTGCGAGTAGCCTCCTCCCACGGAAAGAATACTAATATCTCCCTGACTCCGTGCAGGAATATCCACAGTATTTAAAGCAAGGGCAGATGACAATGCCTGGCCATATTCGGCAGAATAGCCTCCAGTGCTAAAAAATGATCCCTTAAACAGATTTGGATTAAAGCGTGTACGAGTAGGTACATTGGAAGCAGTAGTCCCGAAAGCATTTCCTACCTGTAATCCATCAATGAAAATGGCAGTTTCAGAAGCATCTCCGCCTCGTACGAAAAGGCGTCCATCGTTGCCCACTGTAGAAGTACCAGGTAGTGTTTGAAAAGCACCGATTATATCACCCATAGCGCTGGGAGTAGTTACTATATCTATAGGCTTTAGCACTACAGCTTTGTTCTCATCTGATGCCTCCATAGCCCCGGCAGATACCGTTACTGCATTCAATTTGTCAATAGCTTCGTCCAGTTCAATATTCAATTCTATGGGTTCGGTTGTAAGACTTAACTTTAGATTCTGACTTTTATAACCTACCGATTGGATGATCAATGTTTGTTCTCCTTTTTCATCTGTAGTAAATTCAAATGAACCATCAGTAAGAGAAGAAGTGCCAGAGTAGGTGTTTTGAATATAAATATTGACTCCGGGAATAGGCTCCTTTTTTTCATCTGTCACTGTCCCTTTGATACTTGTTTGGGCAAAGGAGAAGGTGGCAGTTAGAATGGCAAGTAAAGTGATAATTAATTTCATGATGATAGTTTTTGTTGATTGTCAGTTCAAAAGTGGAGCAAAGCCTACTTATTTAAAATTTAAACTGACTGAAGTGTAGAAGGAGAAGGATGAAGTGTAGAATGTGTGGAGTGGAGGTTTTGGTTTGAACATGTCAATTTTGGAAATACTACTATCTGTAGTTTTAGCGTAGTGAACTTCGGATTAGTAAATGCAAATAATTCTGTGTCTCAGAAGTAGTAGGAAATGAAAAATGTAATTCCAAATAGATGGATTTTTTCGGGCAAACAGAGTTGAAAACTCTTATTTATTGCTAAATCCTTAGAGTCCTGCGGAACTCTAAGCATAGGTTAAAAAGTTGGAGAAGGAATAAGGTTGTAAAACTTTGGCTAAATCCAGAAAGACTAGTCTTGCGAAGCCGTAACGGCAAGGAAATATATTTATGTTTTTAAAAATGTAGTTTGTACCATGTAACGTGACTCACAGTTCATTTGCAGGATAATGAAATAGGAATTAACAGGGATACTTTTATTTTTTTTTGCGTAAACCTCTGCGCCTTGGCGGCTTTGCGAGAAAAATAACCTCGCTTAGCGAGAATGCAAGATCCCTTTAGTTGGCAATAAAAACCCAATCATAATTGTCATTTTACAACCAAAGTATTTAAGTTTATTAAAATTCTATAGCATGGATAAATTTCAACCAAAAGATCCCTCTAAAGATGGTCATAAAAAGGACCATAATTCCGATCAAAACAAATCACACGGTTTGCAGCCCAGGCAAATGAGCAGGCGTATGGGCCGAAGTATGAATCGGTTTGGCTCTGGTGAAACCAGCAAGAACCCCTTAGATAAACGGGTGCAAACCAAAATGGAAAATGCCTTTCAGGAAGATTTTTCCGATGTAGAAGTGACGAAAGATTCATCTGAATCCACTCAAATGGGTGCTCAGGCTTTTGCACAGGGTAAAAAGATTCATTTTGCACCTGGTAATTATAAACCTCATACTACGGAAGGACAAGAATTGATCGGTCATGAGCTGGCCCATGTTGTGCAGCAAAAGAAAGCTCGGGCAATCGGCACTAAGCAAGCTAAAGGGTCAGCCATTAATGAAGATTCTGCGCTCGAAAAAGAGGCAGATGAGATGGGGAAAAAGGCGGCTGAAAGTGAAGAGGGTTTGATAAACGTATCTGCGCATAGTGCCGGTTCTATTGCAGGAATGGCTCCTACACAAATTGAATTACCTGATACTGCTAATGCAAGAATATCTCGTCAGGCTGAAGTAGCTGCCAAGGATTCTGACAATCCCATGTTTGATTTAATAGCCACATTAATGAAAGGCTTCTCAAATTACCTTGGGCCGGTAAAAGGATCTAAATTAGGAGCCAAAGTAAGTGTAGATATACCTGCAGCAACTGGAATTAAGGTCAACTTAGGTATGGAGGCAGAGCAAGAAAGAAAAAACAACGCCAGTCAAATAGAGAATTCCCTTAAAGGAACAGCAGGCATATCAGTAGGTATTGAAAATATAGGTCAGGGGAATGTTGAATTTGGATTAATGTTGGGAGCGGAAAGCAATAATTTTAATACAAGTGCACAATTATTATCTTATGGTTTTTACAAATCTGGCAGGGCTGCAGCAGATCTACTAAACGATTTCGGTGGTGTTGCGACTGGTGGACTACCCGGATCAGTGGCATTGTATTACGGGCTAAACTACCTGTATTCCAGTAGTAATGATAGCTTACTTGATAAAACGAAAGACGATAAAGGGGCCGAATCCAATATCGCTGATTTGGAAAAGGAGCTTTTTGGCATAAAGGGTTATGGGGATTATGAGCAAAGCAATAAAAATGAAGTGTCGTTCGGAGCCTCTACTGGAGTAGGTTTAGATGTAGCCGATGGGGCCTTTAAAGCTGAGGCAGAAGCCTCTTCGGCTACCAAAATCAACCAGGATAGCTTAAGAGAAACAGGCATTATTGGCAAGCAGAAAAACATTGGCTTTTTTGAGGATTACAAAATTGGTGGCTTTAATGAATTGGCCCTGAAATTCAGCAGCGCTTTTTCTGCAGGTGGCTTTTCCGGCAATAAAACATTGGTGGCTAAATACTTGCAATCGGGAAAAAACGAAGGAGGTAAAACACCTTGGCAATACCAAGGACTTGATTTCACTATGAGTTATGCCATGAAAGGATTGGCGGGCATGTCACTCACCAGTAAAGAAATCATTCAACAAATTATACAGGCAGGTGTAGGCTTGTATAACTCGGAAAGGATGCAGGTGAAAGAAAAAGATATTGATGCCAGGCCCAAAGAGCTTAATTCTGCGGATGCAATTGAGGCTATCCATCAGAAAGTTCAGGGGTTTTTGACGCAGACCGGTGCTGCTGCCACATTGGATGCTATAAAAGCAGGAACTACAGGTAAAGGCCCTTTGGAGATTTCCGATAAAATAGAGGTGAAATTAAAAGTAAGTGGAAAAAGAAATGATGCTCCCAAACTAACATTTATAATTGGTAGGGTTACTAAAAAAGCAATAGATTTGGGAGTAGTAGAAGCCTCCCTAATTGATTTCAGCCCCTTGATTTCTTTTGAATTCCAACATCAATAAAAACAACATGTAAATATATGACCAAACTTTATCCTTTTATTTTTTTTCTAGCCATAATATCATGCCATCCTAAAATGTCAAAACATAGAAGTTCAGAGAATAACAGTACTATAGAAAAGGAAAACCTCGCTTATGCCAACTATAAATTTTTGCACTCTGCGGTGAAACAACCTGCCGATGTCCTTAAACTCAAAGTATGGGATTATCCTTTTGAAGAGTTGCCCATGAACCTGGTATTTGCTAAAAACCTTCGGTATTTTGAACTGGCCTCTGAAAGTGATCTGGATTTTGAGCATACCAAAAAGATCATCAATGGTTTTAGCCATTTGAAGGAAATGAGCTTGATTGATAACTATTTTACAGAACTTCCTTTTACCCCTGATAGCTTGCCTGAATTGGAAAAGCTTGATCTTTGGAAACAAGATGAAATTGAGATGCCAAAAGTTATTTCTCAATTGACCCAATGTGAAAAGCTGGAAAAATTAACCTTATATAATATATCTTATAGTAAGATAC
The DNA here is from genome assembly GCA_963803685.1 of uncultured Cytophagales bacterium. Taxonomy (GTDB): domain Bacteria; phylum Bacteroidota; class Bacteroidia; order Cytophagales; family Cyclobacteriaceae; genus Marivirga. The sequence continues at coordinate 920,970 of CAWDNW010000001.1, read as the reverse complement.
CTGAATCGATTAAGAGCCTTCAAAGCTTAAAATCAATAGGTTTGGGAAGTGACAACATTGATTATGGACAACACTTTAATGTACTTTCTACAGTACCTACTTTAGAAGCATTAACAGTTTATGGATATCAGGAAATAGAACTTGCTGAAGGATTAGGCAAATTGAATTTAAAAGAACTACGTTTCCTTAATAATCGGCAATTGGATTATGGAAAAACATTTGAACAGGCTGATGCATTTAAAACCTTAGAAACGCTGGAAATATCTCGTGTTGAAGGATTCACTGTACTGCCTAAAAACATTCGCCAGTTTAAAAACCTGAAAGAATTGGTTTTAACGCAACTTAGAACTTCTGATTCTTACGATAAATCCTTAAACATGGAGAGTTTATCGGAAGATCTTTTGCACTTGCAGAACCTGGAAGTTTTAAACCTCTCAAGTTCTGATCCAAATCCAAACAATGCTCCACAAAAAGCTAAACGAATTCCAGATAATATCCGAACCCTTAAAAAATTAAAAAGGCTCAACTTAGATAATCATACCCACTTAGATATGCCCCACCTAGTAGATGTTCTGTCCGATTTACCGGATTTTGAGGAGCTTTCTATGGAGTATATTTCATTTGCCAATGACCCCTATGGTACAAAGGCAATTCTTCCTCAAAACTTTAATGAGATTTCATCACTTAAAAAGTTGAATCTTATAGATGCAGGAGCTCGCCTGTTTGATAGCATGCAATCTCTACCACCAAAACTTACGCACTTGAAATTAAGCTTTGATTCTAAAAATGTTCCTGAAATTGTACTTAGTCATAAAAATTTAATTTCATTAAGCATGCAATCTTCAAGTTTAACTTCTATCCCCACTGAAATAAGCGATCTAAGCAATCTGGAAAATCTCGACCTAAGAGATAATCAACTAACGGAATTGCCTCCACAAATAGCCTTTTTGAAGAACTTACGCTTTCTGGATCTGGCAGGCAACCCTTGTGCAGAAGATGAAGCATTTCAAAAGCAAATAAAAGAATGGCTTCCTCATACGACAATTTATTTCTATGAATGAAAGTATTTTACAAATAAGAATACCAGTAAGTTATTATATTAACTATTTCGATTTGTGTTTTTATTAACTAATTAATCAAAAGTGGGGGTGTTGGTTAGAACGTGTCACTTTTGGAAATACTACTATCTGTAGTTTTAGCGTAGCGAACTACGGATTATTAAATTTAAATGAGTCTGTGACTCAGAAGTAGTAGGAAATGAAAAATGAAATTTCTTATTGATGCATTTTTTGTTTCAAAAAGAGTTAAAACGTTTGTTTAATGCCAAATTCTTAGAGCCCTGCTGAACAATAAGGATAGTTGAATCAGTATTATGAAATCCGCGCTTCGTAGGAGAGAATAATTAAAAAATCTACCTGACATTTTCATTTTACAACCAAAGTATTTAAGTTTATTAAAATTCTATAGCATGGATAAATTTCAACCAAAAGATCCCTCTAAAGATGGTCATAAAAAGGACCATAATTCCGATCAAAACAAATCACACGGATTGCAGCCCAGGCAAATGAGCAGGCGAATGGGACGAAGTATGAATCGTTTAGGATCAGTCCCTGAAACAGAGGACTCCAAGAGCTCTGGCTTGGATAGCACGGTGCAAGCTAAAATGGAAAATGCATTTGATGAAGATTTCTCGAACGTAGAGATCACCCAAAACTCAAAAGAGGCGACAAACATGGGCGCTCTTGCCTTTACACAGGGTGACGGTATCTATTTCGCGCCAGGAGAGTACAAGCCTAAAACAACACAGGGACAGGAACTGATAGGGCATGAGCTGGCCCATGTTGTGCAGCAAAAGAAAGCTCGGGCAATCGGCACTAAGCAAGCTAAAGGGTCAGCCATTAATGAAGATTCTGCGCTCGAAAAAGAGGCAGATGAGATGGGGAAAAAGGCGGCCGGAGGGGAAAAAGCTGTAGTGGAGAAGAAGACTGAACAGACGGATAGTAAAAAAGAGCCTAAACCAGATCATTCATATATGAAAGTCTTAGGTTGGGGTAGATCTGCAGACTGGACGATATTTGGCACCTCTCATACTACTCGTTTTATCTATTCTGGTGAAGCGACTGACTGGAAGAAATTATTAGCTACTCTTGATAGTGATCGATCAGTTATTAAATATTTAAGTCCTTTTTTAGCAGCATTGGGTTGTGGAAGTGGTAATGTAAAGTATAATCCATATGATGGAGATTATACTGAAGGTTATGAATATCAAGAAGCTACACCTGGAGATCATGATATTTTAAACTTACTTAAAGCGCTCTACGATACTGAGGATGGAACTTCTAAAAACTCATTAGACCTACCTAATGAATTTTGGACTGAAGGTGGAAGTAATATCCCAAGGTATTATGATATGGGGTTTGACGGATTGGCTAAATTTATTTCAAAATACCAAACCTTACTAATTAGTGAGAAATCAGCTGGAATGCCTAATAAAAAAGGGGAAAGAACCGAAGAAGTTGCAATACAGTATGACGATGTTAAAAAGTTAGCCACGGAAGGAACACGTTGGAGCGACCCTCAAATAAATAATCCAAGAGTCGTTCAAGCTATGATTGATAATGCCTTTGCCACTGCTGTAGCTGCAACAAAGCGTATTTTAGCCAATCAAACAGAAAATACTGATAACAAGGTCAGTAAAAATAAAGAAGATAGACATGCTTCTATGATTATTACCAATTCGGCCATTGTCATTTCCGCAGCCATTGATTCTTATAGCGCTACTGTATTAAACACTAATAAAGCTATAGAATCTGTCTTTAACCAAGCCTGGGATATAATAACTATCCCCAAAGCGCTACCAAGCTTACTAGTGGATGAGGTAAAATCTCAATTATCAGAAGGCTTTAAAAGGAATTTTGTAAATGGTCAAAGCTTCACGGATACACAATCGCTTAAACATGAATACCAGGCCAAGTTTATGAATATTCTATCGTATTTAAGCAATGTTGATGGAGTCGATTATAGTTTGTTCTCAGACTTAAAATCAGATTTTATTATAAAATGAAATGAAAAACGCTTTTATACTATTTTTATTAACAACTCTGCTCTTTTCATGTAATAAACCAATTAAAGATACTGAAAAGCAAGATCTCAGCTTCGAACGCTTTGCAAAGAAATTCCGCAAGCTGAAAGGAGACACTATTTTAATTGACACTACATTTATTTCGAAAGCTGCTTTCTCTAAGAATGTTCTTTTGGACCCAATCATAGAGAAATATTTGATTGAAGATAGTATGTCTATTTTTACTATTGGAGATGAGGACACTACGTTTACGTTTTTTCAATCAATAATTGCCACTGGCAGAATTAATTTCTCAGGTCTCGATTTTGAAGGTTATATTTCTCGTATAACCACCGGAACTAAGAGTCATTTTTATAACATAATAAGGCTTTATCTTTTCAAAGATCAAAAGCTCCATAAATCTCACAATATTGCTATATTTGCAAAAGATAAAAAATCGCATTTAGGTGCAGATGTTTCCAATAATTATATAATAACTACTACTATTATTGATTCTGTAATTTATCAGTATAAGGTGAGCTTATTGTATCGCGAGGAGCCAACAAAACAGGAAAGATTAGGAGGTTCTGATAAGTATTATTTTCTAATACAAGATACTTTGGAAACCAGCAAATTAGTTTTACAAGAAAACGGAGAGTTGATGGGAAAAAACCTAACCAAGGTGGCTAATGATTAACTTGAAATGACCGAAGCGTTGTTTTCGTAATTTAAAATGATAGCCATGAAGGTTATTATTTGAAATGATCGGTGCCAGAGCTTGAGTTAAATTATCTGGAAGAATGAATTCATCAAAGGAAAAAGGCACATCCACAAACAACTACATTTGTCAATAATTCACGCAAACCCTTGCATTTCTTATTTCAATTAAATATTTTTATAGATAAATCCTGCTTCGTTCATTGTATGTGTGAAGCAGTTGGGGTCATTCATTTTTAGACAAACTATTAATAGAAAAACCGCCAGCCAAAACCTTACCCCACCTTGGTCAGCATTTAACTTATATAACTGATGAACAATTCTACAAACTCCAAATCCTTCTATTTATTTATTTCTGTTTTATGCTTTTTGGCCATCACTTTCTTAGCCTCCTGCGGGGATGATGAAGCCACTCCTGATTGCAATAGTCTTGAATTCACAGCTACTGTAGAGGGAAATACCATCGCAGCTACTGCGAACGGAGGTGCCGCGCCATATCAATTCAGCATAAACAGTGGAACCACACAGGGAACTGGCAATTTTACCGATTTAGCTCCAGGCACTTATGTGGTAGAAGTAACCGATGCCAATGAGTGTAAAGATTCCCAAGATCTGACTGTACTAGATCCATGTGCTAATTTTAGTGTTTCAGCTACTGCCTCTGCCTATGAAATTACCATTGCTCTAACAAGCGGAGAGCCTCCATTTAATTACATTATCGATAATGGTGGTGAACCAATAACTAGCACTTCAGATGTAAGAAGCTTTACCCTTGAAGTAGAACAGGCCGCCGATACAGAAATTACGATAACTGATGCGAATGACTGTGAAGCAGAAGCTTCTTTAACTGCAGAAGAAGTACGCACCTTCACCGACAGCCGCGATGGACAGGCATATCTAACTATTAAAATAGGAGATCAGATCTGGTTGGCGGAGAATCTGAATTTCGAGACAGAAAACAATTCTTATTGCTACGAAGATGATGCAGCAAACTGTGAGACTTATGGAAGGTTGTATACTTGGGATGTAGCGCAAACTATTGCTCCGGAAGGTTGGAACGTACCTAGTGAGGCTGATAGAGATGTTTTGATCGCAGTCTTAGGAGTAGATTCAGGTGATAAAATAAAAGTGGGAGGTGGAAGTGGATTTGAGGCTAAATTGGCTGGAGCACTTCTAGCAAATAATATGTCCTATGTGAACCTTGGAGAGACCGGGTATTTTTGGACATCTACTATTTCTGAGGTAAACGAGGTTGAATCACTTTTTTTTAGGGTTTCTACTTCGAATAATTCGATTGTGGTCGGTGAAACAGAAAAAGATAATGCTTTGAGTGTAAGATTGTTGAAGCAGTAGAATTCAAACCTCTATGAAATATTTTTTTCTCTATTTAATTTTGTTTTCTACAAGCATTTGTAAAGCACAAGATAGTACTGCACCTTCGATTCTGAATAGTTCTCCAAGTGACGGGGATACATCTGTATCATTAAGATTAGATGAACTAGTCATTACCTTTTCTGAAGAAGTCATTGAACCAACGAGCGGTTTTTCCTCAATAATTACAATTCAACCTGCACTAACTTATAACGTGGATTATGATGACCTCGAACCTGATAAAATTGTAATTGATTTTACAACTCTCCTTTTGGGTAATACGGTGTATACAGTTACGTTAACTGGCGTATCAGATACAGTCACACAGACCCCTCCCAATATTTCAGGAGATTTAAAAGTTGCGTTCACTACAGGCTCCGCCTCTTCCATTGATGCCTTATCCTTAACTGAGGAGTTGTGTATAACAGGAGAAGCTCTGCTCTCTCAGATTGTAATAAGAGAGGGTGCACCCGGCAATTTTTTTAATCCTGGGGATCAAGGAACCAGGCAAAACATTCTGCTCCATTTACCGGATAATTTTGAGTTTATTACAGATGGTGCTAGCACTATCTCAGTTAATAATGGCGGTCCATCTGATATACCCACGACAGATTTGTCATTTGAAGTAGTAGGTGCCGGGGCTAACACTGGCGACTTGTTAATTGGTTTTAATAGAGCTAATATAACTAATGCTGCTTTTGAAGATATTATTAGGCTTTCTAATGTTAAAGTTAGAGCAGTTCCGAGCGCAAGTGCAGGTGATTTTGATATTTCGCTAAGTCAGGTAGATGCCTCCTTTCCCGGATTAGAGATAGATGATGTGGTGGGTGATTTTTCTGCTAAAGGGAGAGAAACTATCTCAATTTCGAATTCAATAAATGGCACCGCAGCAACAGTAAATGTTTGTCCTCAAGGATACATAACTTTTAGTGCCTCTGGAGGTAGCGAACCTTACAATTTTTTCAGGGAAAGTAGTGACGGCACTACTACGGAGGAGTTGAATGGAGCCTACTCAGCCATTACAAATAGCATAGAAGTGGACTTAGCTGCAAGTAATATGGAAGATGGCGATAAAATATATGCTGTTTCTGCTGGATCAGCCTCTCTTTGTGCGGGTACAAGTGCCTCGCAAACAATTACTTTTCAGACTTTTTTGGAAAATCCTTTTATTACAGTTGGAGGCACAGTTCTTGAAGAGGCTTTTCAAACTATTACCTTTGCAAATAATACCTCTGACCCCATTCCTCTAGAGCTACCTTCCGGATCCTCGGGAACTGTAGAAAACTATATTTTTGATTATCCGGGCCTGTATTTTGACGATAATGATGACCGATACTACTTTTCTACAGACTCAGCCAATCAACTAGCCCGTAATTATTACTTCCGCTTCAATCCGGACTGTGGTGAAGCCTTAATTTTTATCATCAGACTTTATGACGTTGATGGGGCCAGTCAAATTAGTAGTCAGGGAATTACAAATGGCTCCATGTGCAGTAATTTAGTAGATCCTTTTGAAATTGAATGGATAGGACAAGGTATTGGCAATCATCAATTAATAGATTTTGAGTTAGTTAGTTATAGTTATATTCCTTCTATTTTATCTCAAGAATCCAATCAAACATGGTATATTAATCCCGCTGAAATACCAGCTAGTGCTAACACACTTCGCCTTAGAATCAATGCAATGAGAAATGATTCATCTGAATTTTCTATTCTTCAAACCATCAATATTGTAAGTGGAATTAATCCTACTGTAAAATTATTAAACAGTGGAGATTCACTCAACTTAGTATCAACTTATTGTCTAAATGATGAGGCGATAGAGTTGTTTGTTTCGGAAAATGGAGATGCTTTGTACTATATAACCAATTCTAATGACACTACAGGAACAGAAGTTTTATTGCAGGTTCCCCGATTAATTTTCACAGCTGCTCCAGGCAGTATTACAGATCCTTTATTACCTCAAAATTATTTATCACCTAATCAGGATGGCTATAGCTTAAGAGTTGAGTTTTTAAGTCCTCAGAATTGCATAGAATCTGAAATTTTCACATTTTTTGTGAACGAAATCCCCAGCCCTTTACCCGATACAACTATTTTCAATTGCCGTACTTATGGCATAGAGGGATTTTTGCCTTCACTGGATTTTACACAAAATGATACAGCCAATTTTAATTTGGTTTGGTTTAATGAAGATGAAGTGGTACTTGATACTACCTGGGTTTTCGATCCTGGGATCTCTGATCAACGTGTTTCGGAGAATGTGTTTTTTACGCAACTGGTATCCAGGAGTAGTGGTTGCGGCAGTGATTTAAGTAGAGTAGAAGTAATAGTAGGACAAGAACCCACTTCACAATTCAAATTTAAAGCCACTTGTGCTAATACAGCCTTTTTTGAAAATACTTCTTCATCCGGAATAGACCGTGATGCCATTGCTGAGTATCTATGGAAATTTTCCATTGAGGATACAGCTTACACCATTTCCCAGCAAGCTGACACAAGCTTTAGCTATTCTTCACCCGGCGTCTACGATGTACAAATGGCTGTCCAAACCTCAATAGGCTGCACAGACACTTTTTCTCGTAAGGTCACCGTTTTTAACGAAGCAGATTTTCAAATCATCAATAATAAATCGGTGTATGCTGAAGATTTCAGCACCAGCAGTGACGGCTGGATCTCCACCACCGACAACAATAACGCAGCTTCTGATGCCCGCAACAGTAGCTGGAATATCCGGGAAGTGAATGGTCAGACAGCCTGGCACGCTTATAATGAAAGCACCAATACCTATAATGACAATGAATTTAGCTGGGTGCAAAGTCCTTACTTTAATTTAGACAATTGGAGAGCTCCCAAACTGCAAATGGATATCCTTTTTGATACCCCCGAATTGGAAGGAGCCGTAGTGCAGTACCAGGTAATTGATTGCAGCAATCCAGAAAACAACTCGCAGTGGATTACCTTAGGTCAGCAAGAAGGAGGACTCAGCTGGTACAATAATGGAAGTATCTCAGCAGGACCGGGAGGGAGCATCAATGGCTGGTCAGGACAATCAAAAGGAGAAAATACACCAACCGGAGAAGCCACACAAGCAGGTGATTGGCAAACAGTAGCTTATAACTTAGGAACAGTGAGATCCGAAGCAGCAGGAAACCTGGTGCAATTCAGAGTAGCTTTTGCCAGTCTGGCATTAGGAGCTAATAGAGAACCCAACAGAAAAGGTTTTGCCTTTACTAACCTGAGCATTACAGAAAAGGACAGGAACTCATTAATTGAACACTTCACCAGCATCTATGTCAACGACCCTGAAAGAGCTGATATAGTAGATTTTGCCTATAGCCGGGAAGATGTGGTGTATCTGCAATATCATACGATTTTCCCCACCCCTGATCCCCTGCACTATGGGTATCACTTTAAACTGAACTCCAGCAACGACCACCTGCTGAGGGGCTTCAAGTATGGCTTTGATAAACCCATTTATACCATCATGAATGGCAGGTTTGGCTTTAGAGATCCATTTTTTGCAGGAGAATGGGGAGAAAAGCAATACAGCAGGGAAAGTTTACTATCGGCACCCTTTGAACTGGAAGCAGATTATAGCTATGAAGAAGGAAAACCATTACAGGTAGTGGTAAAAGCCACCCGAACCAATATACCTATACCCTTGCTGGACACCGCCCAGGGCGGCATGCTCCTCACCTTAAAGGCAGCTATAGTAGAAAGAGCCATTACAGAATATACAGAAGACACCTTAAGGAATGTGCTGGTGAAATATTTACCGGATCATGCAGGATCATATCGTAAAACAGAGTGGTCAGGTGGAGATACCTTAACACTGAAAGAAGAATGGATGATACCTGTTGAAGCAGCGCCAGGTAGATTCGGGATAGTAACCTGGATAGAAACCGGCACAAGGGCAGAATACAACCAGTACGGAGACAAAATGGTGGAAAGCCTGCAAGTGATAGAAAAGTCTATCGATATAGCAATGCAACCCGCACAGATCCTTTCCAATAAACAAACCATGCAAGGCAATTGGGTAATTTATCCTGTACCAGCGCAGGAACATATAAAAGTCCAGCGGCAGGAGGCAATCAGGTCAGCCATTGAATGGCGCATCATCAGCACCACCGGGGCAATGGTAAAGCAAGGTAGTTATAAAGGAGGCACTAATGCAGTAGACATTAATGTGTCCGGACTCAACCCAGGCATTTACATGTTGCAGATGAACAGCAGCGAAGGCCAGCTACAAAGAAAATTTGTGAAGGAGTAGGGGTTTCTTTCGAAGAAGGTTTGGCTAAAGCCAAAGTGGCTGTTCTCGCGGAGCCGCTAAGACGCAACGGCCCGCAAAGGGGGATATATTTATAGAAATGAAAAATGTAAGATGCACTTCTATCCGTAGTTTTAGCGCAGCGAACTACGGATTTGTAAATACAAATGATTCTGTGACTCAGAAATAGCAGGAACTATAAAATGAAATTTTAGATAGACTTAGTTATTCATTCATCTGAGTCTAAGACTCTTGTTTATTGCTAAATCCTTAGAGTCTTACGGAACTCTAAGGATAGGAGAAGGGGAGCTTTTATTTTTTTCTTTGCGTAAACCTCTGCGCCTTGGCGGCTTGACGAGAAAAAGAACCTCGCCTTAGCGAGAATGCAAGATCTCTTTAGCGGGCAATAAAAACCCAATCATAATTTTCATTTTACAACCAAAGTATTTATGTTTAATAAAATTCTATAGCATGGATAAATTTCAACCGAAAGGTCCTACCCAGGACGATCATCAAAAAAACAATCAATCTCATCCTCAAGTACATGGTGTGCATCCCAGGCAAATGGGAAGAACAATGGGCCGGTCGATGGGTCGCAGCATGAGCCGTTTGGGATCACCAACTCCAAAACCAATAGGTCAAAAGCCTTCAGCCACATCATCTGAATCAAGTGAGCTCGCTAACAAAAACCAATTAAGTACACCGAAAGAGATGCCTGCAGAGCGGGTAATCCCTCAAATACAGGAAAGTGTAGGGAAAGGAGGCGTGAACTGTAAAGAAGATGTGGAGATTGTACAGTACTATTTGCAGGAAGCAGGATTACTCACTGAATTAGATATAATTCCAGAAGATGCTGGAGCAGCACTGGAAGAAGCACAATTGCCGAATCTAATTGCAGCTATTTACACATTTCAAACTGAAGTGCTGCATTGGCCCAATACAGACGGTAATATTGGAGGACCAGCCAGTAAAACGTTAGCAGCATTAAAGACCACCACACCGGATCAGGCCAAAGCCAAAATGGAGAAATACCCAGCTATAAAAGCTAGAAGAGAGGCAGAGGCTGCCGCTGAAGCAAAAGTGGCAGCAGAATTAAAAAAGCAGCAGGAAAAAGCAGCCGCTACATTGAAAGCTAAACAAGCAGCAGAGAAGAAAGAGAAGGAGAGAGTGGAGCAGTTGAAGGGGGAGTCCGACTCACCTGAAAATGCGCAAAAATTCATTAGTGAATACCCCAATAAGCTTGCACTGGCCAATCGAATGAGCGAATTTGTAACTTATAAACCCAGCTTAGTAAATACAGTTTTAAATGAACTGGGCAGGACGGAAAGAGATAATCTAACATTTGCCTTAATGAAAAGGCTTTCTGACTCAGAACTAGCGAATACGGATAGAGACCTTTTAGTTTCGATGAAGAGCTCACTGGAAGCCTGGTTTGTTTCTTATAACTCCGGAGAGTATGAGAAACCGATTAAAAGGCTGGATAATATATTGGGGATAGCAGGGCAAAAAGATCAGGTAAAAGACCAAGAGATGGTTGAAGTTTTACAGGAAGGGATTGATACTCCTGAATTAGCTCCATATGCAAGTCAACTCGATAATATTTTTGAAAAATCTAATGTATACGGACTTAAGGCTTCTGCTAAAAAAGTTAATAAATACACAACCTGTAATGTAACATCCTTAGCGATGGCATTAAGGTCATTAGCACCTGAAATTGAAGTAAGAGACACCCTTTTGGTACAACTACAGGAAGGTGGGTGGTCGGAAGAGGAAGTAAAAATTAAAGGTAATTATGATTTAGAGGATTTAATAATATACCGATTCCAGCAATTGGGGGTCGAATACTGGCAATCAATCATGAGACAGAAAGATGAAAACTTTAGCTTTGGCAAAGGAAGTGGATCAATGTTACCACATCAGTACGCCTATTGTCTGGGAGAGATGGGACGATTGATAATTTGTGATTTAGAAGCCTCAGTAGGCGAAGTTAAAACATCTAATCCTTTGGACAACATAAAGGATTTCTATATTCAAGATTTAGGGTGCAAGCTTGAAGTTGGTGAGGAAATAATACTATCTACGAATTTGACAGGAGGTCACATAGTTTATCTTGAATCGGTTACAGAAGAAGGTGTGATTATTGAAGATCCCTATGGCTTGAATATTGGAAAGAAATCTGTTTATCTAAGAAACGGGTATGATTCAAAACATTACAGAATGAAATCAGCACTAGCCGATCTTTCCAATTCTAAAATTGATGAAAGATTAAAATATAATCCATCTGTCAAAAAGCATTTAAAAAAAATAAAGAAAGATGAAGTAGGGATATTTTCTCAAAAGTTAGGAGAGAAGAATTTTTATAAATGGGCTGAGGTAAAAGAATTCAATATTGGTAAATGGTATTTAGTTTTAGGAAGATCAAAATAGTAAAATTATCATGAAGAAATTATTAATCTTAGCTTTAACTGTTTTGTTAATGCATTGCACTCATAAGCAAGACAAGAAAGACAGCGATCAAGTTGAAAATATCGATTCTCAACCTGCAAGTGAAAACAGGGTTATAAATGATAAGTTTTTTAAAGAATTTACAGAACTCAATTTACCTCTTAAAGAGATAAATGAAAATACCTTGTATAAGGATGGAGAATTAAATCGAAGTATGCAGTTAAATGAGGAAGAGAAAACATATTTTCGAGATAATTATTTCTCATACGATAAAGATAAGCTGTTATTAGAAAAGATTATAAAGTTATATCCCAATTATCCTTTTCGAGATAGATTCCAGAATGTGGGCTTCAATGATTTATATGGTGTTGGGATAATTAAAAACCACTCTTCTTCAAATGACCTAATTATAATGGCTTTTGAAGAGGGTGATCCTGATTGGTATATTCAACTTTTTTTCTTACTGGAATTTTCAGAATCAAAAAAACTAGTCCGACATCATTTTATTGCGGGAAATATAAGTCAAATTTATCATGGTGATCCGGAAGATCCGGAGGCCTTACCATTTTATAGTTATAAAATCAATGGTTCAATTTCATTGAATAGAGAAGGTAATATCAACATAAAAAGAGAAATAATTGAAGAGGGTGAAGAGCGTGAGGAGATTATTTCCCAAAAAACTGATTCAGTTATTGTTGAAATAAAATGAAAGTATCTCTAAAAATTTTTATGACTTTTGTATTTTCATTAACTGGCTTATTTTGTTCCATTTGGGATAGTTCTGATATAGAAAACACTACCAAATTTGTGGAAAATAAGAATATCTTAAACTACTATCTAGAAATCCCTGATTTAAATTATTTCAATTGTGAGTTTGAAAATGATTGGCCTGCCGAAAAAAGAGAATCAAAAATTATAAGTTTGAATATAAAAAACGGCTATATTTTTGCTACTGACTCATTTGAATTTGAATTGGAAATGGCTCTCTTTAAAGATAAGACAAACAACAGAGATGTAATTGGTGCATTCAGCAGAGCTTGTAACATAGGAGGTCAATGTCCTCCACGCTATGATTTTTGGACTGTAGAAAGGGGTGAATGGGAAAATATCTCCCAAGAAATATTCGATATTGAACAGATTACCAGGTCTTTCAATAAGGAAAATGAAATTATAGGATTTGGCTTGCCAGAATATGGTACTTCTTTGACTGTAACAGATTGTGAGACTGGTATTGCTCTAGATAAGAAAATTGCTTGGACTGAAGGCAAATTTCACTTCTAATCGTAGCCTTGAATCCCATATAAACCCGCAGAACTCGTCATTCCAAAAAAAAATGAGTGAAACGAATAAAATTTATTTGGGATCCCCTAGCTTATTGGCACCTCTGTCAGCCAAAAAAAAATTTGAAAAGTAATGTGTCTTTAAAATAGAAATAATGCTAATAATGTAAGCGTTTCAGAGCAGACCATGAGCAAAGTTTCTACGTGGGCCAGGGGATTCCATATAATTTATGTCCTGCTCCTACGTCACAGATCCTAAATTTCTGGAATGACGCAGCCTTTTTTGCCTGAGTCACATTTTAAACCTTGCAGGTTTGTTGATGCTCTCTTAAAAACCCGCAAGGGTCCTTCTCAAACTTAGTCATTTTCCTCTAAACGCTTCTTTTAAAAACACTTATAGCAATTAATAAAATATCATTTCATCATTTTTCCTACATGCTTCATCGAAATAGCAATATTTACTTTTTATAAACTCTATGAAAGGTTAATTTTGGAGTCTTATATTGCATGATATGAAATACTGGTTTGCCATTTATACAAAGTCCAGAATGGAGAAGAAAGTGGCTGATAGGCTAACCGACAAAGGAGTTGAAGTCTATTGCCCTACTCAAACTGTGTTGAGGCAGTGGTCGGATAGGAAAAAGAAGGTGAAAGTTGCCGTGTTCCCCTCCTATGTATTTGTGCAATTTCAAAATGAGCAGGAGCGTCTCAATATCCTGCAAACTCAGGGAGTAGTTAGTTTCGTACGTTACCTGGGGCAGGATGCAAAAATTCGACAGCAAGAGATAGAAGCCATACAAAATTTACTAGGGGAGTATGATGAAGTGAGTGTACAAACATTTACTTTGGGAGACACAGTGAAAATTGAGCATGGTGGAATGAAAGGACAGGAAGGAAAAGTAATAAAAACGCAAAAAGACAAGTTGATTGTCTTTATTGAGAGCCTTGGTTTGAGCCTCACAGCAGAACTAAATAAGGCTAAGGTGAAGAAAGTGGAGGGAAAAGAAGATAATAAGAGTGGGAAGTACCATTTTTGACAGGGGATTTCAAAGCAGTTTGACGTTTTCAACTGTCTAATCATTAAAAGTGGCAATAGATGTAAACCTTCCTTTTCTCTTATTGTAAATTAAATGCACCCATGCCCTTTGGGGGAGTATAGGGGGCTGCTAGGTCGTAAAATGTGACTGAAAGGGCGGAGCCGTAAGAAATTAGGAACTATAAATTTAATAATTATAAATTGAAAAAATCTGTACAAAAAGTCACCTTCAGCGGAAAATGTAAAGAGTATGTCAGATACTGCAGTTAAGGTAGAGGGCTTAGGCAAGCAATATATCATCGGCCACAAAAAGCAGGGTGATTTACGCCATGTTTTAGGTGATAAGCTGAAAGGTATTTTTAAACCTAGTGCCAGTGAGAAAGAAATCTTTTGGGCACTTAAAGACATCAACTTTGAAATAAAACATGGTGAGGCAGTAGGTATTATTGGTAGAAACGGGGCAGGTAAAAGCACCCTCCTTAAAATACTCAGCCGCATTACCGACCCCAGCATCGGCCGTTTCCAAATTAACGGGCGCGTATCCTCATTATTGGAAGTAGGCACCGGCTTTCATCCTGAGCTTTCAGGTAGAGAAAACATTTTTCTCAATGGAACCATACTCGGCATGAAGCGGGCTGAAATCAAACAAAAATTTGATGAAATAGTAGACTTCAGCGGGGTATCAAAATTCCTCGACACCCCTGTTAAACACTACAGCTCCGGTATGAAAGTACGCTTAGCCTTTTCTGTTGCTGCCCACCTGGAACCGGAAATCTTAATAGTTGATGAAGTACTTGCCGTTGGAGATGCCGAATTCCAAAAGAAATGCCTTGGGAAGATGGATCAGGTCAGTAAGAATGAAGGGAGGACGGTGATCTTTGTTAGTCATAATTTAGCCGCCGTTTCTCAACTTTGCAATAAAGGAATTTTACTAAGGCAAGGTAACTTGATACTTGAGGACGAGGTAAATGCTGTTATTCATGAGTACATAAGTTATAATAGAACGCAATCCAACATAGGCGAATTAATTAACTTAGATCTCAGGAAAGGGGATGGTCGATTCAAGGTTAGTGAAATTAAATTGTTAGATCATAAATTGAACACGATTAGAATCGGTAGAACTGGCTCCGAATTGATCTTTGAAGTGTTTTTTAATAGAAAAGTCAACCCTCTAGAGGGTTCTTTCCGGATAGACTTTGCAATAGACAATGAACAGGATCAAAGAATAGCATGGTTTAGTTCTGATGCGGTGAATTCTAAAATACGAACTGATTTTGAAAGTATAAAACTAAAGATTACTAAATTTCCATTTGGAGCAGGCACTTATTATCTTACTTTTTATTGTACTGTTAATGGTCAGCTAATAGATTATATACATCAAGGATATGCCTTTACTATTGAAGAAGGGGATTTTTTTGGTACAGGAAAAACTATACCGAAATCTCAAACATTTATATACACTGACCATTTAGTTGAAATTTAATGAGTATTTCAAATTTTATTTACAGACAAAAGCAAAAGTTAAAATATCATTTTGCCAATAATATCACGGAAAAGCTAATCGCAGAGATCAACCGATTTGATGAAAGAATCCAAGTTCAAAACCAAGCGTGTTATGTAAAAGAATTAAATTTACATGTACCAAAAGGTAATTATGATTTTGTCTTCACAAGTTTTACACTTTTTATTTCTAATGCTAAAAATCTAAATGGGAATTATTCCTTTGAATTTAATGAATTGCATTTCAATTGGGAAGATTACAAAATCAATATAACAAGTGCTAGTGAGATATTTATTATAAATGAGATTTTTGTCGAAAAATGTTACCAATTCAAAATGCCTACTAGTAACAGCAAAGACCTAGTAGTTTTCGATATTGGAATGAATGTAGGTTTAGCCTCTTTATTTTTTTCTAATATGCCACAGGTTAAAGAGATTTATGGATTTGAACCATTTAATCCAACCTATCTAAAAGCAAAGGCAAATTTTTCTCTTAACCCAAATAAAACAAAAAAAATTAATCCACTCAATTTTGGCCTAGGAGCAGATAATAAAGAATTAGAAGTACCTTATTCCTCTTTGAATACTGGCATCAATTCTACGGTCAATTCTAATGATAGAAAATCTGATGATAATAAGTCAGAAAGAATTCAAATAAGAGATATATATATTCAAATTAATGAACTAATAAAAATTCATTCTGAAGCAGAAATTATAATAAAAATTGATACGGAAGGAGCAGAGTTCGAAATCTTTGAAAGATTGGAGAGAGAAAATTTTTGGGATAACGTGCGGATAATAATGTTAGAATGGCATTTTGATTCACCGGTTACTATTGAAAAATACCTAAATAATAACGGATTTTCTATAGTAAGTACTGTTATTAATAAAAATGCAGGCTTAATCTATGCATTTAGGACGGACTATTAATGCTTTGTTAAGTATAATAATGCCCGTTTACAATGCGGAAAAATATCTTCGACAAGCTATAGAATCTATTGTAAATCAATCCTATGAGGAATGGGAATTACATATTTGTGATGATAAAAGTACGGATAGAAGCTGGGAAGTAATCAAGCAATTTGATGCTATAGATGATAGGATCTTCATCTATCAAAATGATGAAAATCAAGGAAAAGTAAAATCTGTTAATTCTCTTCTCGAGAAATGTAAAGGTGAATACCTAACAATTCATGATGCAGATGATTGGTCAGAGGAGATGAGATTTGAGAAGCAGATAAAGAAACTCATTGATTTTGATTACAAATTAGTAGGTTGCGGTTATAACGAAATAGACAAATTTGGCACAATTACAGGAGTTGACAGCCTTAACCTTGAATATGAAACAATAAAGGAAAACATTTATAAACAAAGCCAATTTCATGGACCTACGATTGTATTTAAAAAATCTATTTTGGAAGAAGTTGGGGGTCTTTATAGAACTCCTTTCATTGTAGCTGAAGATACTGATTTTTGTGAACGAGTAGCTGAAAAATACTTGGCGTGCAATTTATTCGATAAATTATATAATTATAGAATTGTAGAGGATTCTCTCACAAAAAACATAAAATATTATTCTGCCAAACGATACGCATTGGAAGACTTGTTCACTTTTCTAAGGGATGAAAGGAAAGTTCATGGATATGATTCTTTATGGAATAATGAATTTCCTACGGTAATCAAAGAAAAAATATCTCAATGGGAAAAGAAATGGACTGACAATATCGAACTCGTTTACTGGGATGGTATAAGCCGATCTTTATATTTTGGATTCAAAACTTCAGCATTAAAGCTAAATTTACTATGGATTAAAAAAAAACCTTTTCATTTCAAACCCTGGAAAAATTTTTTTTCATTGATTTTAAAAAATAATTAGGAATTGAATATAAACGCATACAGCAAAATCGGATCAACTACATTATTTGCTAAAAAAAAACCTCGATGCTCTTCGAAAAACATACAGATTTCGTCAAAAAAAAATGTTAAGAAAATGCAATGAATAGATTCATTTCTATGTTAAAATCGCGATTGCTACAAAAAAATACCCCTACTTTTTCTACGGTAAGAAGCTCTTTCTTCAGAGATTTTATAAAAGATAAGTCTAGTTACATTAGCTCAAAGCTTATGGTAGTAAATTACTTCGAAGGTAAGGTGGAAATCAGGATGAACACTTCAGACGAAGATGTTTTTTATCAAGTTTTTATGCAAGAAGAATATAGCTTTGCTTTGGAATTAATACAAAAATATCTTCCGCAAGATAAGGGGCTTAATTTACTCGATATCGGTGCAAATATTGGGTTAACAAGTATCTATTTCGCTAATAAGTGCAATATTAATAGCATTATTGCTGTTGAACCAGACCCAGACAATTTTAGCCAATTAGAAAAAAACTTTATTAATAATGGATATAAGGCCACATTAATAAATAAAGCATTATGGAGTTCGGATACCTTTTTAGAATTTGATAAAATTAGAGACAGAAGGAGTTGGGCTATTAGTGTTAAGGAAGCCACAAAAAGAACCGATAACGGTACTGAATCAATTACACTAAAAAGTATCATTGAAGCAAATGATCTAGAACGAATTGACATTCTTAAAATAGATATTGAAGGGGCTGAAAAGATGTTATTAGATGAAATTTCAGGTTTCAAAAAAGCATTACTAGTCACAAAAATGATAGCAATTGAGTTGCATGACGAATTTGTTTCGCGAATCGAATTTTCAGATTTATTAATCAATGAAGGTTTTCTGCTATATTCCAAAGGAGAAACACTATTTGGTATTAATAAACATCTCTTATAGATGGTTTCGGTGATAATACCTTGCTATAATGCTGAAAATTATATTCAAGAGTCGGTCAATAGTATTCTTAATCAGACTTATGAAAATATAGAGGTAATAGTCATTGATGATGCATCCACCGATAATTCCTACAACAGGCTTTCAAAGATTAGAGATAGAAGATTAAAACTACTCAAAAACACTCAAAACTTAGGATATCTTCGAACGATTAATCTGTTGTTGGAACAAGTTTCAGGAAAGTTTATTGCCTTTCAAGATGCTGACGATGTATCCCATTCAAGAAGATTGGAAATTCAACGTAATTTCTTAAGTAGTAATGCTCAAGTATCGATAGTGGGGACAAATTACTGTGTAATAGATAGTAGGGGTAATGTTATTAGAACTTGTCAGGTAGATGATGAGCCAGCAAAAATAAAAACTGAACTAAAACAGAAAAATAAATTTCAGAAACCCTCCATCATGTTCAAAAAGGAGGTGATAAATAAAATTGGTGGGTTCAGAGAAGCTTTTTTAGAACTTGGAAATATTAGTGAAGACTATGATTGGTTGTTACGTGCTAATAGGTTTTTCAAATTGTCGAATATCAATTTTGAAGAACCCTTATACTATTATAGATCTTTATCGACAGCAATGACTAAGGGATTTAACCACCCAGCACAATTAATTGGACATGAAATTGCACAACTATTGGATTCTCAACGTGATTCAGAAGGTATAGATCAAATAGATAAAAATGAAATTGAGGAATTGAAAAGACTAATTGACGAAAAAGTAAAAATTTATTTAAAATATCCTGATAGATTTTACACAAAAAAAGCGGAGATGTTAATGTACTCTGGTCTCAAAATTGAAGCCCTGACGCAAGGACTTCGTGCTGTTCAATGCGCTCCAACAACTCTGAGAAACTATAAGTTGATTCAATATATTTTAAGGAAAATTATTTTCTCGAATTGAAAATTCTTCATATCACTAACTGGTATCCCAGTATGCTAAGCAACAAGGAGGCCATATGGATTGAAAAGCATATTGCCGCATTGGATGAAAAAAATGTAAATACAGTCTATCATTTCAACATAATTAAAACAATAGGCTTTACACGTTTTAAAGAAAAGAAAGTAAATCTAAACCAAAGGATTATCGGTTTGCCTTTTCAGCAGTGGTTTATACTTGAAATATTTTTCGGCTTATGGCTTTCTTATCAATTGCTTATAAAAAAGATTCATAAAGAGTATGATGTGATTAATTTTCATATTGCCTATCCAATGCTTACTTACTGGCATTTAATAAAAAGATGGGTCAAAAAACCTATAGTAATAACAGAACATTGGAGTGCCTATCATTTTAATTTTGGTGTAAAAAAAAAATTAACGAGAATTCAGAAAATATTTAGGCAAAAAATTCCTGTTATTACCGTATCAAAAGCATTGGCTAAAGATATCAGGAAGTTTGCCCATGCTGATTTTCCATATCACGTAGTTCCTAACGTTGTGGATGACCAAGTATTTACTACGGATAAAAATGAAGATAGGAAGCCGTTTCTTTTTATGGTAAGTCAATGGAAATCACCAAAAACCCCTCTCTTAGTAATGCAAGCTTTCCTAGAATCAGAACTTTCACATGTATATACTCTTAAAATTGCAGGCTATGGTCCTTTATGGAATGAAATGGAGGATTTCGTAAAAGCGCAAAATGCCGAAAAAAGAATAGACTTAATTGGAGCTTTAGATAGTCAACAAATTGCATGGTTTATGAAGCAATGTTCGGCTTTTTTACATCCTTCAGATTATGAAACATTTTCCGTAGTTTGTGCCGAGGCAGTGGCGTGTGGAGCCTATGTAATCTCTCCAAAATTAGGAGGGATACCTGAGGTTGTTGGAAATAATGGCAAGCTAATGAGTAAAAATAGTTTAAATCATTGGAAAGATGCTTTCCAACATATCCCCAATACTTTCAAAAGCGATTATGATGGTCGTTTCAGTTTAAAAAATGTTGGTCAAAAATATATACTAGCCTTAAAAATAGTAAAAGAAAACTTTGAAGTTAGAAGGTAAAAATATTCTAATCATTTCTTCAGAATCCTGGGATCACCTTTTTGTATCAAAGCATCATTATGCTGTTCATTTGACGAAGAGAGGAAATAGGGTTTTCTTTTTGAATCCGCCGACCAAGAAAAATAAATGTGTCGAAAGTGAATATAAAAATTTAATGTTGGTTCAGTACACCGGATTCATTAAAGGACTAAGATTCTTTCCCTATCTGTTTCAAAAGAGAATTATCAAATCAAAATTTCAGGAAATACAAAAACTATGTCAAACCGCATTCGATGTAGTATGGTCTTTTGATAATTCAGTTTTCTTTGATTTTTCAGCTTTATCAAAAGATGTATTTTGTATTTCTCATATTGTGGATTTAAATCAAGATTTTGAATTTGAAAGGTCCTCTTCAACTGCTGATTTGTGCTTAGCTTCCTCCCAATACATTCTTTCTAAACAAAAGAAGTACAATAACTATAGTTATTTTATCGGTCATGGATTCAATGAAGAACAAAGTATGCGCAGTTCAATTGAGTTGAGAGGTGCGAATAGAATAAATGCAGTTTACGCGGGGAATCTTGATATCAGATATTTGGATTGGGATTTAATAAAGCAACTGATTTTTGACTTTCCGGAAGTGGACTTTCATTTTATGGGGCAATGGAATGCAAAAAATGGGTTTGAAGACATCTTACGAGGCCCAAATTTCTTTTATTATGGGATAATACCTGCCAATGAACTTAATGATATTTATATGAAAGCAGACATCCTTTTACTGCTTTACAATTATATGGAATTTTCTGAACAATTGGCCAATCCTCATAAAATGATGGAATACTTAGGCTCCGGGAAAATGGTTGTGGCCACATGGACGGATGAGTATACAGACTTGCACCACAAAGGAATAATTAAAATGGCTAAAAATCTTAAGGATTTTATTTCTAATTTTAAACTGGTTGCTTCAGAAACTAACTTATGGAATGATCTAAAAAGTATAACTCCAAGAGTATCTTATGCTCAATCAAATTCTTATGATGCTCAAATAACTAAAGTGGAAGACTTTATATCTAAGATTAATTAATATGATAAAAAAGGTACTAAGCGCAATTAATTACTTTCAACAGGCCCAAATAAGTAGGAAAAGTAAGATGTTATTTTTTAGAGCCTATTTAAAAATTTTATTAGCAAAATCATTGCTGAGGTCACGGAATGAGCATGTCAAAGTTAAATTGATGAATAGGGTTTTTTACTCTTTTGATTTTAATACTCTCTCTTACCTATTCGAAGAAATATTTGTCAGTAATGATTATTATGTACGATTGATATCAGATAATCCAATCATAATTGACTGTGGTTCTAATACTGGAATTGCAATGTTATATTTTAAGGCGATCTATCCAAAATCGAAAATCTTATGTTTTGAACCAAATCCTCGCGCAGTCGAAGTTTTAAAAAAAAATATTAAGAGAAATTCTTTGGAGGACGTTTTTCTACACGAAGTTCCTTTGTCAAATAAAGAAGAGGAAATGAAATTCTATTATTCAGAAAATATCAATTCCCTTACCTCATCAATTTTTGAAGAAAGAGGAGGGGCGAATAGCGTCTTACTTCAAACCAAAAAATTATCAAATTACATTACAGAGAGAATAGACTTAGTAAAGATTGATGTTGAGGGAGCTGAAATCCAAATTATATCTGACTTAATTAGCAGTAGAAAAATCGATCTAATTGATGAGATGATTGTCGAATTTCATCATAATCTAGATGAACAGATTGTGCAATTACACGATTTTTTAGGAATGATTTCTAAATGCGGATTTAAATATAAAGTAAAGTCAAGTTATTCGTTAGATACTGATTTTCAGGATATAATGATTCATTTTTTCAGGTAAATATTGTGAAGAAAGTCCTAATAATTAGTACGATTGCTCTTCCCATGGATGTTGTCAATTCCTACCGGACTGAAAGCTTTGTAAAGCATTTCCACAAAAAGGGACTATTTCCAATTTTGATCACCAACAGATGGGAGCCTGCAAAAAATGGCTGGGTTATCCATAGCAAAAATGACAAGGTTCAAATTGAGAGGCATAAAAATTTTGAAATTCACCGGCTCCCCTATTTTGGGATTCGAACTATTGATTCTAAAATTTGGTCGAAAATCGACACCTTTCTTCACTTATTAAAAGGAAATCTTGATCCTGATTTGCTATTTAATTACAGAGCATACAAAACATATTTGTTTAAATATCTGGTGAAGAATAAGGTGGATCTAATTTTGTCAATATTTCACCCACATAATCACCACAAACTAGCCTACGAATGCGGGAGAAAGTTTAGCATTAAGTATGTACTAGATTACCAAGATTTATGGGATAATGATATTATTACGAAAACATATACTAGAACATTTAAGAAATTAGTTTTTAATAATATAGCGAAGTTTTATTGGAGGAAATGGTTGAAGAAATCGATTTTTTTCACCACAACATCTAAAATTTGGATAGATTATTTAGAGTCATTGTCCGGCACGGCCGGCTATCAGATTAGGAATGGACACGATTACTCATTTATTTATCCACAAAACACCTCCAAAATTTTTAATTTAGTTTTCTTTGGAAGATTATATCCTAATATGGATTTGGATGTAATTGTATCAGTCTTAAAAAGAGTCCTTGACCTAAATTTACATAATTTCAGGATTACACTGATAGGAGTTAAAAGTACTGCTACGTTCGATGGAAAAGAATACCTAAAGAGTCAATTAAACTATCCCGAAGTATATTTTATTGATTACATGTCCAAAGAAAAACTCATGGAGTATTCCGCAGAGAATGCCTCTATGTTTTTTTTGCCAAATTTTAAAGAATACAATGGCCAATTTATGGTTAAATTATATGATTATTTAATTCTGGGTCAACCGGTAATTTTAGCTCCAACTAACGGTGGAGAACTTGAAGAGGTAATAATGAATGCCAAAGCAGGATTCGTTTCAAGTAGCCAGCAAGATATTTTTGAATATATTTTGAAAACGTATGAAGAACATCAATTAAATAAGAAAATTACATATAATCCCTATCATGAATATATATTATCCTTTAGTAGGAAGTCGCAATTAAAGAAACTAGCAAACTTAATTCATGCTGCACTCCCTGAAAGTTAGCATTATTACACCATTTTTTAATGCTGAAAAGTTCTTATCAGCTTCAATACAATCTGTTCTTAATCAGGAATATACTAATTGGGAGTTATTATTGATAAATGATGGCAGTTCTGACAAGTCTAAACAAATCGTGTTTAGTTTTTTGGATGATAGAATTATTTATTTTGAGCAAGAAAACAAAGGAGTGTCTGCCGCACGTAACGCTGGTCTCTGTAATATGACAGGTGACTATTTTTGCTTTTTAGACTCGGATGATATATTACCAAGAAACAGTTTAAGTTCGAGAGTTGAGATTATGAAACAGCAGTCTGATGTCGATTTCGTAGATGGGACAGTAATCAAATTTGATCAAAACCTCAAGGATCAGCAATATAGTTGGTATCCTGATTTTGAAGGGTACCCACTGAAAGATTTGATCCGTCTTACAGGTAAGAGTTTTATGGGGCTTTCATGGATGATAAGAAGAAGAAAGGATAACTTTTACAAGTTTAATGAGGAATTAACACATTTGGAAGATCTATTATTTTTTCTTGAGCTGTGTAGAACAGGAGGTAAATATGCTTTCACGTCAGAAATCATTTTGCATTATAGGGATTCTCCAAATTCAGCGATGAAAAATCTAACAGGTTTAGAAAATGGGTATAGGTTTACATTGAATCAAATAAAATCGTGGGTTGAAATAGAAAGGAAGGATTTAAAATTGTTTAATTATAGATTTAGAAGAGCCATGTTTCTATCATATCTTCGAACTTTCAAAGTAAAGAAAGCAATCAATATTCTCATTAAGTAATCTTACTTTTTTGTTTTTTACTTTTAACTCCTCTAATTACATATTGAAAACGACTCAATAATTGAAGACAGCTTTAGTATTTATTTATAATAGTTTTCAAGATCCGCTTTTTAAAGGGAATTTATTTAAACATCTCAAAATCGAAAGTGGGAATGGTATATTTGAGTTTGTTATTATCACATTTGAACAAAAAGAATATCAAACAACTCTTAATGAAGAAAGGGAAATCAAAAATGAATTATTAAAATTAAATATGCATTGGTATCCTTTGAAATGGCATTCCGGGAACTTTATCTTATTAAAAAAATTATATGATATTACAAATGCTTTTTTACTGATTCTAAAACTTCACTTCAAATTTAAACCAAAGGCAATAATTTCCCTAGGAACTATTTCCGGTAGTTTCTCTTACCTTATCAAATTATTGTTTTCCTATAACCATTTTGCGTACCAGCACGAACCTCACAGTGAGTTTATGAAAGATTTTGGGATATGGACAGAGGAAAGTATTTCTTTTCGGATGCTAAGGTATTTTGAAAACAAGACTGCTAAATCAGCAGAGATCATTTCTACAGGGACAGATTTAATGGTTAAGAAATTGAAGGACATTGGTTCCAATGGATTAATTTATAAATTACCTAGTTGTGCTGATGATCTCTTATTTAAAATAGATAGCGAAAGAAGAATTTCAATTCGAGCAAAATTAGGCATTTGCGAAAATCATCAAGTTTTCATCTATGTGGGAAAGTTTGGAGGGATTTATTACAGCGATGAACTTTTTTCAGTGATTGGTGAACTTAATCGCTCTATAAACAATTTTTTCATTATTATATTGAGTCCTAATGACAAAGCATGGATTACCGAAAGGTTGCAAAGACAGAAGATAGATGATTTTTACGTAGATAAGGTGCCCTATGAGAAAGTTTATGAATATTTAAATGCTGCTGATATGGGTATTAGTGCAATTCCCGGATTACCTTCGCAAAAATTTCGATCTCCAATAAAAGTGGGTGAATATTTATTGTGTGGTATTCCTTTTGTAACTAACCGAGGGGTTTCTGAAGATGATCTTATTGCTCAAAAATATAGCGTAGGGGTGGTTTTAGATCATTTTACTAAATCAGAAGTAAAAGCAAACTTGAAAGAGATAAAGGAGCTTTTAGCTAACAAAGAAAGCAGTAAAAACCGACAGATAGGAATGGAATACCGAAGTTTATCTGCATACACCGAGATTTCTAGAGAAATCTTTACTAATCTATAGATAGTTGAAGAAAGCAATAACAATATTAATAATAAATTTGGTAGGTTTTGGCCTTTTTGGACAGAGACCTTCAGCTGATTTTAATATTCCTTCAGATGCCTGCTTAAATGAGCAGTTTTTGGCGCAGAATTCATCTTCTGATGCCTTGCATTTTGTGTGGGATTTTTGTTCTGGTGATTATTACCAAGGAGCATTGGCTCAACCTTTCCTTACAGGTGGTGGACTATTCACACCTACTGGAATTAGTATGGTACGACATAACGAAGAATGGTATGGATTTATAGTAAATGTGGGCAATAATTCAATTTCTTTAGCCTCCTTCGGAAAAGACTTGCATGCCGCACCTATTTTGCAAAACCTGGGCAATTTGGGAGGCATGTTATCACAACCTCAAGATATTAAAGCAATTTCCGACAATGGTAATTTGTATCTTTTTGTGTTTAATAGGTCTGTTAATCAAGTAATTAGAATTAATATGGGTGCGTCAGTTGACAATGCTAGCCCTTCCACCGATATATTACTGGCTGGTAACTCTGAAATAATCAATAGTGGCTTGGACGTATTTAGAGATGATAATGGATGGCATCTTTTTTTTACTGGGTCGAATAAATTCACAAGACTATATTTAGGGTCAAATATTGAAAACATACCAACAGGGACGGATTTATATCCAAGTATGGCTGTTCCTGGTGCGAATGGAGTGGGAGATATTTCAATTGTTCGCTTAGAGGATGGGAACTTTGTAGGGTTGATTGTTTGCTTTAATTCGAAATCATTACACCGAATCACATTTGGAAATATGCTATCAAATGCCCCTTCCTTTTCAAATATTACACCTGCAATATTTACAAGTATTGCAACCCCATATGGTTTAGCCATAAAGAATTATGGATCAAAGCAGCTCGCATTCATTTCTACAAATAATGGAGAATTAGTGAGATTGAATTTTTCAGATGGTTTGTCAAATCCCTTTACTTCTGAGAATTTAGGTTCTCTTGGCGTTCTAAATCGCACCCTAAAAATTGATTTAGCTACTTTTGAATCGAAATCAGTTCTTGTAAGTCAAGCGTGGCAATTTAACAGATTCTATCAGGTTAACTTTGATAACCAGTGCTTTGCTACTCCATCTATTTCCACTGACTTCCAACCCACTATCTCCTATTCCGCCACGGGCACTTACCCCATTACCCTCACCGGTCTTGACGCTGCTGGCAATTCCTCCTCCACCACTAAAGAGATCACCGTTACCAACAACACTGCACCGGCAATAGATTTTGAAACAGGTACTGCTCTGTGCATAACAGATCCCATAAGCTTTAATGGCATCAGCAATGAGAGCATAAGCATAACTAGTTGGAGTTGGAATTTTGGAGATGGCAACTCTGCTACAGGTCAAAATCCTGACCATACCTATGCAACTGCAGGAGAATATGAAGTACTACTCACTATTGAAGGAACCAATGGCTGTAATAATAGATTTCAGAAAATAGTAACAGTTTATGAGCCCCAGCCAGTTACTTTCAACAATAGCGCACAGGGTGCCATCTGTTCGCAGAAACCTATTCTATTTGAAAATACTTCTATTGTTCCTGATATAGCTACTTATAACTGGAACTTTGGTGATGGTAATACATCCACTTTGGAAAATCCAGAGCATATTTTTGCCAGTAGTGGTGAATATACTGTAGGGCTTACAGTGTCTTTTGCTGGCTGCCAGTCCTATGCGGAACAGACTGTTACAGTAAACCCAGGTCCGGCTGTGAGCTTTACAACTGTTGATAATTGCCTGGGGCAGACAGTTAGCTTTGAAAATACTAGCATCGGAGATTTTATTACTGGTTATCTGTGGGATTTTGGAGATGGTACAACCTCCACTCAGGAAGATCCTGAATATTCCTTCGAAACAGCAGGCACACAAATGATAGAGTTAACAGCCTTTACCAGTAATGGCTGCAATTTTACTATTCAACAAGAAATAGAAGTATACCCTGTAGCAGTAGTAGATTTTAGTACTGAAATAGCCTGTGCCACTCAGCCTGTTCAATTTAATGAGGAAGTTTTTCTTGAACTTTCCAACGTAACAGATTACCTGTGGGATTTCGGGATTGCAGGTTCTAATACAGATATCTCCAATGAAGCCAATCCTCAATTTTCATTTCCTGATGCTGGTACTTACCAGGTAAGTTTGCAAGTGACCACTGCCGATGGCTGTGTAAGCCAGGGGCAGAAGTCAATAACTGTTCAAAGCAGTCCAGAAACCAGTTTTAGCTACGTTCCAAAATGTGTGGGAAGTACTATAACCTTTCTAGGGAATGCTAATCAAAGCATTAGCACTAATTACTGGGAACTACAAAGCAATTTGGGAGAGGTGTTAGCGGTAGGTAGTCAGGCTAATTTTTCGTATAATTTCACCAATGCTGGAATTTACAGACTAAGATACCGTCAGCAGAATACGCAATTATGTAGCAACGAGTACGAAGAAATGATTGAAATCTTATCCAACCCAGTGCCCGACTTTACTTTTACTCAGTCATGTGCAGGGCTGCCCATTAGTTTCACGAATAGTACCGAATTATTTGGCAATACTGTGGAAAGCTTCAGTTGGAATATGGGAGGAGAAGCAACTTTAAATAATGAGAATCCTGAATTTACTTTTGCAGAGCCTGGAAATTATACTGTGAGCCTGGAAGTGAATACCCTAAGTGGTTGCACTGAAACTTTTACTCAAACTATTGAAGTTAAACCAAGGCCTGATGTCACTTTTGATCTGGAACAAACTGTGGGAGCCTACCCCTTTAAATTGAATGCGATTGTTCAGCAGCAACTTGACTTTACTTACGAATGGACCATCAACGGACAACTTGTTTCAGAAGAAGTGAGCTTAATGGAGACTTTGCAGGAGGCAGGTAATTATCTTATCAGATTGAGTGCCACTAATTCTGAAGGTTGCACCAATAGTTTTTCTCAGCAGGTCAGAGTGAGAGTTCCTGAGATGGATATTTCTCTCGGTAATTTGAGGGTTGTTACACAGGGAGACCTGACCGGATTTGTTATTTCCATTACTAATAGAGGAAGTTTAATTCCTGAATTTATTGATTTGAATGTTGATTTAGGTGATTTCTCAATTACGGAAAGAGTGGATAGAGTGATCAGCCCGGAAAGCACAGTGAATTATGCTATGCGTTTAAACCTGACGGAAAGCCAACTGAGAGGACTAAATAAAATCTGTTTGGATGCAAAGGTAGTTAGCAGCGCATTATTGGAAGAGAACATAGGCAATAATAGAATTTGTACCAATCTGGATGATGCCTTTAGAGTGATGGATATCTACCCAAACCCTGCCAGGGCCAATGTTACTGTGCCAGTTATTGTACCTAGTGATGGCGATTTGATGGTAGTAATTGAACAAAGTGATGGTAAGCAGTCTATTAATTTGCGTTTTGAGCTTCAGGCAGGCTACAATGAAATAAAAATTGACGGAGCCAATTTAAAATCCGGCATATATTTCATTCGCTTTAGATATGAAGGGCTTGAAAAAGTGAAAAAGGTGGTTTTTCAGTAAGAAAGACCTAATCCTCGTTTTGAGTGATAAATAGGCATCCCGTTAAACAGTTTTTTGATAAAATGTTGAAATTCCAAGCTAGTAAAAACGTAACGAGGATTGCCGAATGGCGCTTTTGCAAAGCTCTTATATCAAATTACTCTAATCCTCGTTTCGTTTTATGGCCAGTCATTTAGCAAAAAAATGTTTTTTAATACTAATTATAGATTCCAGGCATAGAATAACCAAACTAGTATTGCTGAGTGGAGCTTTTGTAAAGCTCTTTTAATAATTGAAAAGCATGTTAAACGTAAATAACATACTTCTTACTGAACTGTGTCTTATCACGTTACAATCTTGCTTCTCAGACCTCCTCGATGCAATCGAAGAGGAGGTCTCTATGGAATCAAAAAAAGCTTGACTAAACAGCCTTTACTTTACATATGTAACTTTCATTCCTGATTTGCTCTAATTTTTGCCAAGTTTAGTCATACTTTTGCTTTATAAATAATCAAAGGCATGACGCAAACAGTACTTGAATCACCAACGGTAATTGTAGAAGAACAAACAGAGATAGCAGCAGCAGTTATCAGCTTCAGAGGATCTTTGAAAAGCGTTGATTACCGCAATGCAATGGAAGCTAATTACGAACTGTGCAAGAAGTCCAACGTTAAGAATTGGCTTCAAAATAATACTGATGCAGGTGTACTGTCTTTAGAAGATCAACAATGGGTATCCAATGATTTAATTCCCAGAGCGGCAAACTACGTAGAAAAAATTGCAGTAGTGATTTCTAAAGACGTTTTTAGAAAATTTGCAGCTAAAAATATTCTGGAAAAGCAAAAAGGTAAATTAAACTTTCAATATTTTACTTCTTTGGAAGAAGCTAAGGATTGGTTGAAGTCTTGAAAAAATATTTTGTTTAGGGGATCGGCAGGTGCTATTTAGGCTCTGCCTTTTTTTATGCCTCTAATTCTAAAACTAATAAGGATCACCACAATGAGACCAATAGCATTTCTCAAAAACACCTCATCAAAAGTATAGCCCCTATCTACTAGTATACCGAAGAATAATGGTCCTAGAGCAGTACTTAATACCATTACAGTGACAAACAAACTTCTAACCTTCCCGATAATTTCCACACCAAATACTTCCGCAAAAATGGCATTTTTTACCGTGCTACCAAATCCCTGAGCAAATCCCATTAATGATAATGCCAATGGATAAATAAAGGGAGCATCTGTAGTAAGCAAGGAGAGCACCCCGATGGTGTAGGGTATCAAAATATAAGGAAACAGCTTCTTAGCAGTTAATTTGTCTACCCACGGACCAGCTATGAACATACCTAATGCACTGGCACCGGCAAAAGCTGCCAGCGAAGAGGATACCCAGGCATCACTCCATCCTTTAGCGGCTCCCAATTTTAATTGAAAGAAGAAAATAGCGGTATTGGTAAAGCCTAAAGCGAAAACTGCTGGAGCTATGATGAGAAATGCTTTATGAGAAATGATCCCCCACGTACTTACTTTGGTGGGTTGAATCATTATATCTGCGTCAGATTGAACCTCCTGTTTCTTTTTCTTCCTGTAAAGCGAATAGACGATAGGAACTATTATTAACAGTACAAATGAAGCATTGAGCTGTAATGATCCTCTCCAGCCTAGCCACCCAATGCATAATGTAATCAGCACAGGAAGGGTAGCCTCTCCAAAAGGGTGGCCGGTGGTAGCAATTCCAATCGCTTTTCCACGGTTTTTATCAAAGTAGCGGGTCATGGTGGATACAGCAGTGTGGCTCATTAATCCTTGTCCGAACAAGCGCATAAGGTATAAGCTAAAACCTACCATAGCAATATGAAAAGCAAATGATAAAGATACCAAGGCAATCATTAGACCGGTGAGGATCATTGCCATATATTTCCCCAAAGACATTTTATCGAACTTGCCTCCAAGATAGGGTAGGGTAAAAGCAGAGGCTACGGTAGCTGCTGCATAAACGCTTCCCATCGCTGCATTTGATAATCCGAAAACTTTTTCAATAGAAGGGATGTAGAGCGAGATCAGAAATGTTTGCCCGAAACTAGAGAAATAGGCAAAGAGAAAGCCTAAACTTAGGATATATTTATATTCCTGAAATAAATTTTTCCAACTTCCCATGAATAGATATTTTCTGCTTTAAATTGTTTGACGTAGTTGCATGGTAATAAAAAAAGGGAATTATTTTCATAATTCCCTTTTTGAAAATCAATTGCATTAGTTATTTACATATGGATTGGCCTGTTTTCGGTGGCAGCTAAACAAGCTTCCTTCACTGCCTCCATATAAGTAGGGTGGGCGTGTGACATTCGCGCTAGGTCTTCTGCGGATGCCCTAAATTCCATAGCAGTCACGCCAGTAGCAATCATATCTGCAGCTCTTGCACCAATAATATGCATTCCTAAAATTTCATCTGTTTCTTTATCAGCTAACACCTTCACCAAGCCGTCTACATCCATACTGGCTCTTGCTCTACCTAATGCTTTGTAAGGGAAAGATCCTGCTTTATAAGATCTGCCTTCTTCTTTTAATTCTTCTTCTGTGAATCCTACTCCAGCTACTTCCGGCCAGGTATACACAACATTTGGGATTAATTTATAATGGATATGTGGTTTTTGACCTGACATTACTTCAGCTACAAACACCCCTTCTTCTTCCGCTTTGTGAGCCAGCATAGCACCACGCACCACATCGCCTATGGCATAAATATTATCAGCTTCCGTTTTTAGGTGCTCATCCACTGGTATTCTACCTTTCTCATCAGTTTTAAGTCCCGCGTTTTCTAAATTAAGACCATCGGTATAGGGTTTTCTCCCAACAGAAACCAGGCAATAATCACCTTTTATTGTTTGGCTTTCACCTTTATCAGTTTCGAAGGTAACTTCTACTTCTTTTCCTTTATTTTCTACTTTTGTTACCTTATGCTTTAATTTTAAGTCCATGCCGAGCTTTTTCATGCTCTTTTTCATTTCTTTACCCATGGTGCCATCCATTGTAGGAATCAGACTATCCAGAAACTCTATTACAGTAACTTCTGAACCTATTCTTTTGTAAACAGAACCTAGTTCCAATCCGATTACTCCACCACCAATCACAATCATATGCTTGGGAACTTCCTTCAGTTCCAGTGCCTCGGTGCTGCTGATCACTCTTTTCTTGTCAAATTTAGCAAAGGGTAATTCCATTGGTTTGGAACCTGTTGCAATAATCACTTTATCAGTAGATATCTCTGATTCTTTACCTTTTGAATCTGTAACCTTAATAGTGTTTTTATCCACAAAAGAACCTATACCGGTATGGACGTCAATCTTATTCTTCTTCATTAAGAAAGCAATTCCTTCTACGTTTTGCTTCACCACCTCAGATTTACGAGATATCATTTGTTTGATATCAACCTTCAAGTTGGAAAGGTTTACTCCATGCTCCTTAAAAGTAGTTTCTGCATTATGATAGTGTTCCGAAGAATCCAATAAGGCCTTAGAAGGAATACAACCAACATTTAAGCAAGTTCCTCCTAAAGTGTTATATTTTTCTATGATTGCAGTCTTCATTCCTAGTTGCGCACAACGAATGGCTGCTACATAACCTCCCGGGCCTGAACCGATTACTGTTACATCGTATTTTGACATATTTTTTTGATTTTTTTTCTGAGTTCTGAGTTTTGAGTATTGAGTATTGAGATTTTATATTTTTAATTTAACTGTTTTCAGTTATAAGTTTTAGGTTTTAAGTTTCTGCTGAAAATGGAACAGCATTTTTTTGAGGTGAGTTATTTTCTCTTCAATTTTCTGATAACTCTCAACGTTCCTAAATCCAAAGTTATATGATAATTCAACTTGCGTATCTAACTCAAAAAGTGAACCCATCGCTAATAACCAAATTCGTAATTTTCTGTAATCTTGCATTGTATATAAGTTTTAGTTAAAAAGTGTAATATACTAATAAACATACATTAGTAACAAATACTAAAACCTACTACCTAAAACCGATTACTTATAACCTACTATATCCCCAACAACAACCTTGTAGGATCTTCAAGTAACTCTTTTACCCTCACCAAAAAGCTCACTGATTCTTTGCCATCAATAATTCTATGGTCATAACTTAAAGCCACATACATGATAGGTCTGATTTTTACTTCACCATTTATTGCTACGGGTCTCTCTACAATATTATGCATTCCTAAAATAGCAGATTGAGGTGCGTTAATGATTGGTGTAGATAACATAGAACCAAAAATACCGCCATTGGTAATAGTAAATGTTCCACCTGTCATTTCATCTATACTCAATTTACCATCTCGGGCTTTCTTGGCTAAGCGAATTACTTCAGCTTCAACTTCGTTGAAAGAAAGTTTTTCAGCATTTCTAATCACAGGTACCACCAATCCTTTAGGAGAGGAAACTGCAATAGACATATCAACATAATCGCTGTACACCATTTCATTACCGTCTATTTGGGCATTTACGGCAGGAAATTCTTTTAATGCTAAAGTACAGGCTTTTGTAAAGAAGGACATAAAGCCTAATCCAACTTCATACTTTTCCTTGAATTGCTCTTTGTATTTTTTTCTGATCTCCATGATAGGCTGCATATCTACTTCGTTGAAAGTAGTAAGCATTGCCGTTTCATTTTTGACACTCACCAACCTACGAGCTACGGTCTTCCTTAAGCTCGACATTTTTTCCCTGCTCTGGTCGCGATCTCCACTTACTTGCGGAGCAGATGAACCAGTATTTTCTTTCTTCTCTTCAGATTTAGAAGTGTCTGGAGCTGAAGCTGCTTTCTTTTCGGCACTTTCAGCATCCTCTTTGGTTATTCTGCCGTCTTTGCCAGTACCTTTCACCTGGGATGCATCAATTCCTTTCTCTTTTAGGATTTTTGCTGCTGCAGGACTAGCATGGCCGGTAGCATATGTCTCTTCACCTGATGTTGATTTTTCAGATGATTTTGATTCACTACTATCTTTGCTTTCCTTTTGGTCAGATGAAGGAGCTCCTCCTTCTGTCACTTCAATTTTGCAAATTGTAGCACCAATCTCCAGCGTATCGCCTTCCTGAGCAACAATTTTAAGCAAGCCATTGGCCTCAGCAGGGAGTTCAAAAGTTGCTTTATCAGATTCTACTTCTGCAATAATTTCATCTAATTCCACATAATCTCCTTCAGATTTTAACCATGAACTAATGGTTACTTCAGTGATGGATTCGCCAACTGTTGGTACAACCATCTCATGGGTTTCACCTGTTTTTTGTGCTCCCGAATCCGAAGATTTACTCTCTTCCTTCTTTTCCGCTTTTTCTTCTTTGTTACTTTCCGCTTTTACCTCTTCTTTTTTATCAGAGGCGGATGAAGATTTTTCTCCTCCTTTTGCTTCAGTATCAATCTCACAAATTACAGCACCCACTTCAACAGTATCGTCTTCGCTAGCTATTATTTTAATTACTCCGGCAGCTTCTGCAGGTAGCTCGAAAGTGGCTTTATCAGATTCCAGCTCTGCTATAATTTCATCTTGTTCCACATAGTCGCCATCTTTTTTTAACCAGCTGGCTATGGTTACTTCGGTAATTGATTCACCTACTTCAGGAACTTTTATTTCTAAACTCATTGCTTTATCGGTTGCTTAAAAAATTATTTCTTTATATCGAATGCTTTATTTACTATATTTTCTTGCTCAGCTTTATGCACTTTAGCATACCCTGTTGCAGGTGACGCGCTAGGTTTTCTTGAAATCAATTCAATTCCTCCTTTTTCGGAGATAGTTCTTAGAATAAAAGTCCAATAGCCCATGTTTGAAGGCTCTTCCTGTACCCACACAATTTCAGGATTATTAAATTTAGACAATGCTTCATCTACCTGCTTCATTGGGAATGGATGAAGTTGCTCAATTCTAATAATAGCAACATCCTTTCTCTTATCTGCTTGCTGTTTCTCTAATAAATCGTAAAATATTTTACCGCTACAAAGCAGTACACGTTTTACGTTTTTGTTCACCACATAAGGATCAGTATAAATTTCCTTAAAACCACCTTCGGTAAATTCTTTGATCGGAGAAATTACTTTTGGATGCCTTAGTAATGACTTTGGAGCAAACTGTACCAATGGCTTTCTAAATTCCCAATTCACCTGTCTCCTGAACATATGGAATAAGTTTGCAGGCGTGGTTATATTAGTTACTATTAAATTCTCTTCAGCAGCTAATTGTAAAAATCTTTCAGGTCGCGCATTAGAGTGCTCCGGTCCCTGACCTTCATAACCGTGAGGCAAAAGCATTACAAGTCCGTTCATTCGTTGCCATTTACTTTCTGCTGAAGTAATAAACTGGTCAATCATTACCTGGGCTCCATTGGCGAAATCACCGAATTGCGCTTCCCAAATAACTAACGCACTTGGAGTAGCCATCGCATATCCATATTCGAAACCTAACACACCAAACTCTGATAATAAAGAGTTGTAAATTTTAAATTTTTGTTTTTGCTCTTTATCGATGTGGTTTAAATTGCAATATGGCTCGTTTGTTTCCGCATCAAAAACGTAAGAATGTCTGTGGGAAAAAGTACCTCTTTTCACATCTTGACCTGACATACGAACAATATTTCCATCCATCACCAACGAACCATAGGCTAGCAGTTCCGCATCGGCCCAGTTTAGTTTTTCTTCATCAAAGAAATTCTTCTTTCTTTCTTTAAATAGTTTATCTATTTGCTTCAATGGCTTAAAGCCTTTTGGCAATGTCGTAAGTGCTTTTCCAATCTGATCAACTAAATCTTTGGAAATTCCTGTATCAGGAGATTTGAAAAAGTCTTCTGTCTTCGCTCTTCTTAGTTGCTTCCATTCTTCCTCTATTTTCTGAGGTTTGTAAGCCAAAGGTTTCTGCTTTACCTCATTTAGCCTGTCTTGCAGTTGCTTTTTAAAGTCATCTTCCATCTTGGTGATGGTGTCGTTATCAAAATCACCTCTTTCGGTTAATTTTTTTACGTATACCTCACGTGGATTAGGATGCTTGGCAATTTTATTATACAATTTGGGCTGTGTAAACTTAGGTTCATCACTCTCATTGTGCCCATGTCTTCTGTAGCATAATAAATCAATGAAAATATCCTGACCGAATTTTTTCCTATATTCAACCGCTAGATTTGCTGCAAAATTCACTGCTTCTGCATCATCTCCATTCACATGCAAAACGGGTGCATCAATCATTTTAGCAATATCAGTACAGTAAATGCTGGATCGTGCATCATCATAATCGGTAGTGAAACCTACCTGATTGTTAATAACCAGATGAATAGTTCCTCCTGTTGAATAACCTTCCAAACGTGACATTTGAGTGGTTTCATAAACTATTCCCTGTCCTGCAACTGCTGCATCGCCATGAATTAAAACGGGGATAGCTGAATTTACATCTTCCTTATATTCATCGTCAATTTGAGCCCTCGTATAGCCTAGAACCACTGAATTTACAGCCTCCAGGTGCGATGGATTAGGCGTCAATTTCACATACATCTTTTTTCCGCCAACAGTTTCCAGATGGCTTGAATAACCCATGTGATATTTTACGTCACCGTCTCCCATGGTGAGATCAGGGTCGGTATTTCCTTCAAACTCATTGAATATTTCTTCATAAGTTTTACCCATAATGTTAGCTAAAACATTCAATCGGCCTCTATGAGCCATCCCAATCACCACTTCTTTAGTACCAAGTTCTGCAGAATGATTGATGATTTTATCTAAAAAAGGAATGGTATTTTCGCCACCTTCCAGTGAGAACCTTTTTTGGCCTAAAAATTTGGTATGAAGAAAGTTTTCAAAGACAACTGCCTCGTTCAATTTTGACAAAATCTGCTTTTTCTCATCTTTAGAGGGCTGGTAATTGCCTTTTGGAGTTTCTGATTTTTGGATAAACCAATCTATCACTTTTGGGTCGCGAATGTGCATATATTCAAACCCAATAGAGCCGACATAAATCTTATCAAGTGCTTCAATAATATTCTTGAGTGAAGCTTTGCCTATGCCAATCTCAGCTCCAATTTCAAAATCTGCTTTTAAATCAGATTCGGTAAGACCAAACTCTTCAAGGCTAATTCGGGCGTCATGCTGCCTTCTTTCCCTAACCGGATTAGTTTTAGATTTCAAATGGCCTCGCATTCTGTAGGCCTGTATGAGATTACGAACTTGTGTTTCCTTGGAAGATACTTTTACTTCTTCCTTTTTCACACCATTGGCACCAAAGTCAAGTTGAGAAAATTCAAATCCTTCAAAAAATTTCTGCCATGATTCATCCACTGATTCAGGATCGTTTTTAAAAGATTGGTATAATTCATCTAGGTAATTACCATGCGCATTGGCGATGTATGAATATTTATCCATTATGAGGCTATCGTTTATATTACAACAAATATAAAGGGTTAATAAATAACTTAAAAATTGCTTAAGCGATTAAGCAAATAATATTGAAATTGAAGTACTTATGATTTCCTTACGATTTATTTCTTACATATACCTTTTAGTACGGGTTACACTATTCAGGGTTATTTAGATGCTATCACTTTAAGATAAAAGTATTCCAATTTTAATTAGAAAAAAAACCTTATTCTTTAAACAGCATCATTTTCAATACGTTGTTCTGTTATATCAATGTAAATAAAAAAACTATGAGTTTAAGAATAGGAGATGACGCACCCAACTTTCAGGTAGAAACTACTGAAGGGAAAATTGATTTTCATAACTGGCTAGGAGATAGCTGGGGTATATTATACTCCCATCCTGCAGATTACACACCAGTTTGTACAACAGAGCTAGGGAGAACAGCGCAATTAAAACCCGAATTTGATAAAAGAAATACGAAAGTTTTGGCAGTTAGTGTTGATGATTTAACCTCTCACCAGGGTTGGATTAAAGATATCAACGAAACACAAAACTGCGTAGTTAATTTTCCGATAATAGCTGACCCTCACAAGAAAGTGGCCAATCTTTATGATATGATTCACGAAAATGCATCGGCAACAGCAACTGTACGATCAGTATTTTTTATCGGTCCTGATAAGAAAATTAAGGCAAGTTTGACCTATCCGGCATCCACCGGTAGAAATTTCGCTGAAATATTACGTGTTATTGATTCATTACAATTAACTGCCAGGTTTAGTGTAGCTACTCCAGCGGACTGGATGCAAGGGCAGGATGTGGTTATTTCTCCTGCAATAAAAGACGAGGAGATTCCAGCTAAATTTCCAAAAGGGCATACCGTGATTAAACCATATTTGAGAACCACGCCACAACCGGAGTAATAGTACTTTGAAATATATTTGAAAAGCTGAAGATCACATCTTCGGCTTTTTTTATTTGCACAGAGATTTTTTCATCATTTTGTTTTCCCCGCATTCTGGGGAGATAAAAATGCCTGCACTATTGATTTTGTAGGTATTTGCCATACACAGATTAGATTACAGGGTTACGTCCCTTTGGTATATCGAAATCAATTCTACGAAGATGTCAGGGCGCTGCCCCTCAGTTTAATATTATCAAAGTTTATACGAAGCTATTATGCGCATTCATTCAAATTTCCCTCCAATGGGATTCTTAGTTCAATGGGTGTAGCCCTGGTTTCTTCATAGCCAACAATATTATTAGAAAGAGAGGGGCATAGCCTTGAAATCTTTTAATCATACCATTCAAACAAATATTTTGGATCATATTCAACATCGAATTTTTTAAGGAATAATAAATACTCTTCTTTGAAAGACCGCTTTTTATGGTGTTTAGGCTGATTTAGAACATATTTTACAACCATATCAATGTGAGATTTAGAATAAGTAAAAGCCCCGAATCCATTTTGCCAGGAAAATTTACTTTGTATATATTTTTTATCATTGAGCCAATTAGATGAGCCTGATTTCACTTGTTCCATTAATTTCGTAGGAGACATAGTAGGATGCATTCCTACAAATATATGTGTGTGGTCAGGATTACAATAAATTGCGTAGGTTTTACATTTTTGATTTGAAATTATTCCACATATGATTTTTTCAAGTTCATCTCTAAATTCTTCCTTTATGAGGTTTTCTCTTCCTCTCACTGAGAATATATATTGTATGTACAATTGTGTGTAGGTATTTGCCATTAAGAGATTAGATTACAGGGCTCTGCCCCTTTGGTCGTAAAAAATAAAATTTTCTAAGAAGATATTAGGGCTCTGCCCCTCAACTTCATTATCAGATAAACAAATAAATAAAATTTTTGTACAAAAGTAGACTACATGTCATTTTATTGTAGAATTTGAATGAAAATTATTTAAGCATGGTATTTATTAGTGCTTCAATAGGTGATATTATAAATAAAGGCATGGCCTTACTAGTCACTGCTTTTAACCACGTGTATCTACTTGAATATCATCTATATTTTAGGTGACAGGGCTCTGCCCCTTGCTTGCTAACAATATAAAATATTTTACTAAGAGATCAGGGCGCTGCCCCTTTGGTTTAATGAAATAATTCTGCTACGATGATGTCAGGGCTCTGCCCATGGTTTTATATGATCAAGCTTTCTACCAAGATACTATTTGCTGCCCAACAATTTCTCAGCGATATGATTTTTAATTGAAGGGGCATAGCCCTGTTGTCTTAGTAGAAACCAATATTAAATTAGAAAGAGAGGGGCGTAGCCCTGAAATCTTTTGTTATACAATGATGCCCAAGGTCTATGGCTCACAGGCTTTTTAGAGAAGTGTATGAAACTAGGTTCGGAAATCTTTTGCGATATGGAATTTGCCGATTTTAGTATTTTGAATTTTGCACATTGCAATTGATTTTATTTACAATCGCAAATTTTCGGGTTATTTTAACTAGAAGGTTAAGGAGGCTTCATCAACCGTGTTCTGTGTGCCACAGACCACGGTTGGAGCTCTATCACATGTCAATTCAAATGTCAACTGATAATTCAATTATGGGCATTTTCCATAAATAATTGAGATTACAGTGCTCTGCCCATTCCGTCTATCGAAATCCATATTTCTACGATGATGTGAGGGCGATGCCCCTTTTCTCTAGAATAATTTAACACTACCTACTTCATAAATTGCTCCCACCATTCCTGGAAAACAATTAAAGCCCAAACGTGCGCATGGCTATCGCCCGGATTGCTGGAAAAGAGTTTGTTCTGAAGTTTTTGGGTGCCTTCCACATCAAAGATCTGTTGGCTTTCAATGAAGTCAGGGTTCAGCCATTTGTTTTTAATATCATTTTTCAATTGGTTTTGAAGCCAATTCAGAAGCGGCACTTCAAAACCATGTTTAGGCCGGTTGTATATTTTTTCAGGTAATTTATCTCTGTAGGCATCTTGTAAAATGCGCTTTTTCATTTTTCCATTCACCTTATAATGATCAGGCAGACTGTTTGCAAATGCAACTAATTCATGATCCAGGAAGGGAACCCTCACTTCCAAACCGTGAGCCATGCTCATAACATCCACTTTTTGGAGCATGTCACCTGGTAAAACCATTTGCTGATCGAGCTGCAGTGCCTGATTGATTGATTTTTGATCAATATGACTCAGCACACTGTCTTTCCACGCATCAAAAGCTTCAAAATCTATTCGCTCTAGTACATTATCCGAAAGTAAATCAGTTACTGCCCTGGCAGACTGCAAGCTTACCAATAGCCAATTTTGTTCCTTCAAATCTAAATGAAAGGTTTCGGCAAATTTGCTTAATTGCCTCACCTTGTTGCCAAAGGGGTTATTCCTTGACTGTGGTAATTGATTCCATATTGCCCCTAGATTTCCCGCAATATTCTCTTTCACTCCCGGGTTCCACATTTTATACAAAGCAGCATGTTTGTTATAACCTCCGAAAAGTTCATCAGCTCCGTCCCCAGAGAGTGCTACGGTTACATTCTGCTTTGTTAACTTACTTAAAGCAAACACTGGCAAGGCAGAGCTATCGGCAAATGGCTCGGATAATTGCTTTAGCATATCAGGCAGGTAAGTGTACAAGTCTTCAAGACTCAATTGAAATACCTGATGATGTGATTGAATATGTTTAGCCACTGCATTTGCATAACTGGTTTCGTCAAAGTAGGAGTGGCCTTTATAACCTATCGAAAAAGTATGTAATTGATCCGTTTTTTCAGCTACCAGCGCTGAAATGATAGACGAATCAATCCCTCCGCTTAGAAATGTACCTAAAGGCACGTCAGAAATGAGTCTTCGATCAATAGATTGATTCATCAAATATTTCAATTGCTCAATTGCTTGATCATAAGCACCTGCAAACTGATTATAAAAAGTGTCCTCTAATTTATACCAGCTTTTCACCTCCACTGATTTCTTTCTAACATTTATTAATTGTCCTGGTGACAGCTTTTTAACACCCTCTACCATGCTTAGAGGAGCAGGCAGGTAGTTAAGTTGCAAGTAGGTAAATAGTGAATTCTGATTAACTTTTTTTTCAATACCAAATTTCAATATTGCCCGCATTTCACTACCAAAAATAAAACGGTCTTCATCCTGAAAATAATAAAGCGGCTTAATGCCATACCTATCCCTGGCTAATAGAATTTCCTGTTTTTCCAGATCGTAAAAAGCAAAAGAGAAAAAACCGTTCAGCTGTGATAAAGCTTCCGGTCCATAATTGATTAACATTTGGAGGAGCACCTCGGTATCGCTTTCTGTAGTGAAATTGATTCCTTTGCTTGTCAGATTCTGCCTTAATTCCTTAAAATTGAATATTTCCCCATTAAAAACCAGATGGTACCGCTTGTTCTCAGAAGACATAGGCTGATGTGCGGTTGACGAAAGATCTATAATAGAAAGTCTTCTGTGGCCTAGCCCTACAAAATCATCTATATAAATGTTTTGATGATCCGGACCACGGTGAGAGAGAGTTTCCGTGGCCAATGATAAATTAGGCAAGTTAAATCTGCCAATTTCGTTAAATGCAAAAATTCCTGTAATACCACACATTCCGCGAAGTTAATGAATTTTGATAGAGATGATATTAATTATTCATTAAGCCACAGCGGCACTTCAGCTCCCAGGCTATGTAGCCATTGCCTGAAATAGTATCGGTATTTAGATTGTAATTCAATATATTTTAATTGAGCATTTACTAAACTCATTTGCCTCGAGTTGATTAAGAAGATACTACTTTCACCAACCTCAAATTTCCTCAGTTCTGCTTTTAGCAATTGCTCGTATTGGGTTACAACTTTTTGATAGCTCTCCAGCTGTCCAGTAATATTTAAAAAGGTGTTTTCATACTGCTTCGCTTTATTTAAGATTTCAAGTCTCTTTTGCTCTACTTGATAATTATTGTTTTCCACTTTAAGCTCATTCATTCGTAATGCCCCCCGCTCCGACCTTAAGAGTAGTGGTACACTGAATTTTAATCCCCAATTGTAATTATCGAGTCCGCGTACTTCTCTAATATCATCGTCCGGATTTTGAAGAATATTATATTTTAAATCTAGCTTAGGCTTCATTTTTTCTCTAAGCAGCCTGTTCTTAATTCTCAGATTTTGCATTTTCAGCTCATAAGTGCGAATAACCGGATGTTCTTGAATAAAAAGTGGTAAGGTAGAGCTTAAACTATCAACGTAGAAATTAGAGACAGAATTAACCGGCGTTGGAACAAGATCCGTTTCAGCCAGAGGTTGTTGGTTTTCTTCCCATAAAAAAGTGAAAAGGTTTAGTCTTGCAACCTCCAAATCATTACTTAGTTCTTGATTCTGGATAGATAAGTTTTGCAGTTGAATAGAAGCTTCTAATGTATCAATAGCTGGCTTATCACCTTGCTCATAGGCTATAATAAAATTTTGAAGGTTATCTTGCGCTAATGCAATTGACTTTTCAATCACCATTTTCTGATTTTTATATTGAACCCATTGCCAATAATTTTTGCTGGCATTTAATAAAATGTCATTGAGAAGAAGTCTGGCTTCGTTTTCAAAGTTTTGTCTTTCTACAAAAGACTGTTGCAGGGCGGCTCTGCGTTCGTCTATAAACATACCTTGCAAAACAGGTACTGTGACTCCGGCATACCATAAGCCATTGGGAGGCAAGGTACTCTCCCTACTTAAATACTCACCTTCAGTATAATCGTAGCCGGCCTGAAA
Organism: uncultured Cytophagales bacterium; assembly: GCA_963803685.1. Lineage (GTDB taxonomy): Bacteria > Bacteroidota > Bacteroidia > Cytophagales > Cyclobacteriaceae > Marivirga. Next base: position 877,566 of record CAWDNW010000001.1, on the reverse strand, counting down.
GGAAATTCCAGTTCTGGTAGGCAGGGTAAGGCCTGAATTGCTGTAAAGATAATAATTGGTTGCGTCATAAAATTTCTGCTTATTCTCAGAAAAGAGAAATGGGTCAAATCCTCCTCTCGCTTCTAATACTGCGAACTCACCCATTTCCCGTAAATTTTGTGCTTGCCGCGCCAATGGGTGGTTATTGAGTACTAGCTTAAGAAACTCATTTTCGCTCAGGTCTTCGGAAATATCCTGAGACTTAAGTTGAAATTGTAAACCAACCCAACAAAGAAAAAAGAAGAAAAGGCTATTTCTGATGCTCATTTTTTGGCTTTTCCTTTAATTTGGTAATCGTCTTTCATATTATTATCGGCACTATAGTAATCAGGTGGAAAGCCATTAATTCTTCGCCATAATTCATACCAAATTGGCACATCTTTTAAAAGTGCCAGCGTATTAGCGCCACTGCCCACTCTAATAGCATCTGGCCATTCAGGTTCATTTGGATCTTGCTTTACCAACATTCTATATTTACCATTTGGGCTGATGAACCTGTCTATAGCTACCACTTCTCCTCCAAATGTTCCGTAAGTTATAATAGGCCAACCCGAAAAAACGATGGAAGGCCAGCCGTCAAAAATAATTCTAACTTTGTTACCCACATGCATTAGAGGTAAGTCCATAGGTTTTACATACATTTCAACTGCATAATCAACATTATCGGGCATAATGGTTATTAAAGGATCACCTGCCTTAATATTTTCACCAATTCCTGTACTAACTGCTTCCGTTATGTATCCTGTCTGGGGGGCAGTTACGTAGTAAAATCCTGCTCGCACCTGATAATTAGTTAATTGATTTTCCATTTTCACGACTTCAGTACGCACATCCTGGAGCATTGATCGTGTTGAGAACTGATCAGACAAGGCTTTCTGTAACTTGTCGGTATATTCATTAAATACTGAGTTGAGTTCAATTTGAGCATTCAATAATTTGTTTCTACTACTTAATACTTTGCTTTCAGCACTTATTTTTTTGGCCAGGGTTTCCTGGACTTTTAATTTGCGGTTTTCCAGATCTGTCAAAGATTTCAATCCTTCTTTATACAGCTCCTCTTGTCTTTTAAGTTGATATTGCGCAATTTCAAGATTTGTGATAGCCGCTTCATAATCAATACTATCCGCTTGAATCTGTAGTTTAGCCTGTTGAATTTTGTTTCGAGCTTGCTCTTGCTTTAATCTTCTGCTCCGCTCAATTGCGTTCACCTGGTCATCCAGGGCTTCAATTTTACTTGCATAAAATTCTAGAGATTGCCTTTTAGCAGATAATTGCTCCTGCGTTCTTTCAATAAGGCGGGGATCAAAGTAAGCATCCTTTATTTCTGATATAAATAAAATAGTATCACCTTTTTGTACCTTATCACCTTCGCTAACAAACCATTCCTGAATTCTACCATCAATTAAGGAGTTGATGTCTTGTGGCCTTTTTGAAGGAGATAGGGCTGTTACTTTCCCTGGGCTTCTCACATTTTGAGTCCATGGTAAAAATGAAATCAAAATGAAACTAACAAATAGGGTAATCAGCAACCTTTTAAAAAGGCGATCCGGAGAACCTTCTTTGAACAAACCGAAGGATCTATACTCCTGAGGATTTATTTTGTCTTTGACAGAATTTGGACTTATGTTAAGCATTTCTATTTACGCAAATTTGTTGAAACCAATCGTTATGTTGAGCCTCGCTGCCAGGGATATTATGAACTATTTTGCCATCTTCCATTCCTATTACTCTATCGCATTTGCTAATGAAATTCAAATCTTTACTCACCAGTACCACTGTTTGCGGGTTATTAGATGAGGTTAAATAATTTACAAATTTTAACTTTTCCTGAAATGAAATGCGACCTGAAATATCTTCCCATAAAATAAGCGACTTTCCACCTACAATTCCTCTTGTCCATAGGATGCGTTGCTTAGCACTTTTAGGAAATATTTTGTCACCGGGATAAAGCATCTTGTGGTAACCATGAGGTTCTGATTCCAAAAATTCTTTCAATCCTGTAATTTCACTTGCGTTCTGCATTTCCTCGAAGGAGGCTGTATGGTCACCTATCATAATGTTTTCAGCTATGGTACCCTGGAAAATACCTTCTTTAGTCATGCAATCACCAATATGGCTCCTTAACTTGGTTAAATTTAAATCGCGCAAGGCTATGTCATCAAATAAAATATTTCCCTCATAAGCCTCAAACCAGCCGGAAAGTAGCTGCAACATGATTGTTTTTCCAGCATTTGAAGGACCTGTAAGGCAGATTTTTTCTCCAGGTTTTATCTCCAGGTTAATATTATTTAAAAACTTATGTCCTGAATCTGAATCCACCAGGCTTAAGTCTTTCAATTTCACCTTCAACCCCCCTGTTTTATTGGTATCTCGGCTCTTTTCGTTAGTTCTCTCAAGAGGTAGATCAGTTACTACTGCTAATTTTTCAACTGCTGTCAGCACATCGTAGATTGATTCAATAGTATAAATCATTTTCTCTACGGAATTAATTATAAGGATGATGATAATTTCTGCTGCAACAAATTGTCCAATATTCATCTGTTGCTCAAATACTAAAATACCCCCTATTAAGAGTAATCCTGCTGCAACAACTGCCTTGAATATAATTAGTAAGGTATACTGATTTTGTAAAATTCTGAAGTGATTTCTTCTCGCTTTTATATAGTTTTCAGTGTTCTCATCATTCTTTTCCAGAGCCAGCCTGGATTCTCCTGCCATTTTAAAAGTTTCCACATTTCTGGCTAATTCTTCAAGCCAATTCGCTGTCTTATATTTATGGTTTGACTCAATCATGCTTGTTTTCAAGCCATTTGGAAATGAAAACCGCACTATTAAAATAATCAAGAGCACCAAAAAGATGGAGAAGAGTATGAAGAAAGGATGATAGAATGAGATTAGAATTAAGCCAAAAAATATTTGAAAAAAAGAGGCTGAGAAATCAATTAAGATTTTGGAAAGACCCTTTTGGATTGTCATTGTATCGAAAAATCGATTGATCAATTCTGGTAAATATGACTTGTCAATTTGTGATAATTTTAATCTTGGTATTCTGTATGCAAATTCAAAAGAAGCACTGTTGAAAATCTTTTGTTGCAATATCTCATTGATTGAAATCTGTTTCACTTGCAATATTCCAAACACTATTACACCAATAATAACAAGTATAACCAACAAAATCCAGGAAGTGGTGGATTGCCCTCCTGTTATTAAATTAATGATAGCCTGTATTCCTAGAGGTAAAGTTAGACTTACTAAACCGGCAAAAATTGCATAAATATAAATGGTGTAAACCAGTTTTCGTTCTGGCTTAAGGAGATTTATAAACCTTCTAAATGGGTGTATATCGGTATTACCTGCCATTATCTACTTGGTTCAGATTGTTAACAATTATTTCGTAAAATATTTTAGCCAGTTTCTCATTATCGCCATTGTAATCAGATAAAGATGGCAAGTGCTGTGAAAAATATTGCTGGTGTAGTATGCCCTCCATACATGTAGCAATTAATGTATGGGAATAATCGTACAATTGATCAATTTCATAAATAAAACTTTCAAGTAAACGGGCCACTCTTTTAAAAGATAGAAAAAATCCTGCTTTATTTTCTTCATCTACCTCTTTGCTGAAGTAGGCCTTACAGGATTCTGAAATAACAATTTTATTCAATATTACAAGGTTTAAAGGCGCTTCAACCTGGTTGTTGTCTTCTACGGGATTGCAAAGTATATTAATAGCTATCTGTAACTTTTCCTTTGGGGAGGAAAGGTTATTGGTACTGAATAAGATATTGTACTCCATCCAGGCCCAATACCAATTATAGAAGTACAAAAGTAGTTTATGTTTGCTTTCAAAGTAACGGTAAATTGAACTTTCAGTCGTATTCAATAATTTGGCAAGCTTTCTAAAAGTAAAGCATTCCATTCCCATTTCATCAATCATGAGCAAAGATGAGGAAAGAATATTTCTTCCCAGTTCTGAGGATGCTGGATCTTTTAAATAAATTAGGGAATTCACCTCTATTTTAAGATGAGGTAGTATTTGTTGTGTCATTTACTCGTAATTGAAAGTAATACTACCGGAAAACGGATATTTACTTTTAATGTTTTAAATCTTCGAAAATTTTGTCGGGATTTAATATTCTATTTGGATCAAACACCTTCTTAATACCACGCATTAAATTTATTTTCACATCACCCATGGCCATTTGCATGTACGGCTTTTTGGCAATCCCTATTCCATGTTCCCCGGACAAAGTACCGCCTAATCTGACAACCTCCTCAAAAATTTCTGCAATTCCTTCGTTTACTTCCTTGTGCCAGTATGCATCGCTCAATTCTTCCTTCATAATATTGATATGAAGGTTGCCATCACCTGCGTGGCCATAGCAAACAGAATTAAATCCATATTTTGTACCTACCTCTTTAATAAAAACAATTAGGGCCGGTAGGTTTCCGCGAGGTACCACCACATCCTCCGCCTTAGTGAGTGAGTAGGCATTTACTGCTGGGCTTACATTTCTTCTTAACTTCCAAAGTTCGTCTTTTCGAGACTGATTATCAGCAAATAGTATCTCACCTGTAGCGAAGTCTTCCAACACATTTAGAATTACTTCCGCTTCATTCATTAAAACTTCATCGTCATTGCCATCTAATTCAATTAATAAATGCGCTTTAATATTGTCAGGCAAATCAATATTGACTTTTTGGCCCATCTCTTTTAGGAGATATCTTTGAGTTTTCTCTATCGCATCACGCTCCATAAATTCAACACCGGAAGGTGCTACACCAGCCTTGAATATTGCTGCAATTGCTCTACAAGCTTCTTCGTTACTGGTGAAAGGAGCGAGAAGGGTTACATCCTTAGTAGGAAAAGGTTTTAATTTAAATACTATTTTAGTGACGATTCCCAATGTTCCTTCGCTACCACACATTAACTGTGTGAGGTTATATCCAGTACTATTTTTTAATACATTGGCAGCAGTCCATATAATATCACCAGTAGGCAAGACCACCTGCATGTTCAATACATAATCTCGGGTAACACCGTATTTTACAGCTTTTGGCCCTCCGGCATTTTCAGCAAGGTTTCCACCTAAAAAGCAGGTGCCTTTGCTGGAAGGATCAGGAGGATAAAATAGTCCTTTTTCCTTTACTGCATTCTGAAAAACCTCAGTGATTACACCTGGCTCAACAGTTGCCTGTAGGTTTAATTCATCAATTTCCAGAATCTTGTTGAAGCGCTCCATACTGATCACCACCCCCTTTTTAGTGGGTAGTGCTCCTCCACTGAGTCCGGTTCCTCCACCTCTGGGAGTTACTGGTATTAAGTGCTCATTGCATATCTTCAGAATTTCGCTTATTTGCTCAGGTGTATTTGGTTTTACTACCAAATCAGGCATAAAAGAGTAGTCCTCAGTCATGTCATGAGAGTATTTATACTTATCCTCATCCAATAAAAATGCATTTTCTTTGTTAACTATACTGGCTATTCGTTCAAAAATGCTTTGATTTGTAACAGTTTCCATATGAATACTTTGTTATCCTAATTAATGATGCAACTACACAAAAGTAATAAATTTTCTTCCTCTACTTTAATAATCTTCATTTTACTAATAATTGTTTCAACAAGTTGTGTTTCAAGCAAAAAAGCTAGACAGCGTGAACAGCAGTTGGATAAAGTAATTTCCACTGCACGTTCGTATATTGGCACCCCTTACAAGTGGGGAGGAGTAAACAGGTCAGGTATGGATTGCTCAGGTTTATTATTTGTGAGTTTTAAATCAGCAGGAATGGATATACCCCGCACTTCTGCCATGCAAAGTAAAGGTGGGGGCAAAGCTAAATTTAATAAGCTGAAACCAGGGGATTTGGTGTTTTTTGCTATGAGTAAGAAAAGACGAAAAATCACCCATGTTGGCTTGGTTACAGAGGTAAGGGGTAGAAATGATGTACGTTTTATTCATGCCTCATCCAGCTTAGGTGTAATTGAAACCAATATACATACCGATTATTACACCAAGAAATTCAGAAAAGCGAGAAGATATTTTTAGAAATGGATTTTTTACCTAGATTTGCAAACCCAATTATTAATTGGGGCATTAGCTCAGCTGGCTAGAGCGCTTCGCTGGCAGTGAAGAGGTCATCGGTTCGACTCCGATATGCTCCACTGAGGCTTACATCATAAGGTGTAAGCCTTTTTTATTGCTTAAGTCTTCAATCTTTTTAAGTGCAGAAATTAATCCTTCTTTACCAAAAATTGTAATTTGGGTCATTAGCTCAAGTGGCTAGAGCACTTCGCTAGCAGTCAAGAGATCATCACACCTACAGCGTGATATGCTCCACAGAATCCTAAGTTACTTACAACCCATGGGTTACGTCTCTTTTTTACTCAATCGTAAAACTAGATTGATGCCAGTATTAATGCATTAAATTTCAGCTATTCCACTTTTTGCTTTTCAAAACCAGTCATATAACTCCAAAGTGGGGTTGCCAGAGTTATGAGCAGGTAAGAAACAGCGAAAAAGATGATGTAAAAGACAAGCGCCTGACTACTTCTACTTACAAATAATTGAACGCAAATATTCACCGACAGTAAGCCTAAAACTGCTAAAACTGCCCATCTTTTTAAATTCCATAAATTTATGATCAGTGCAATCTGTAGTATTAAATTGACCACAATTGTAATGATTACAGTAGGGGAGATATTGTAAGTATTATTAAGTTTTGAAATAGCCTGTACTAAACAGATAAAAAAGAATATAAACAAGAAAATTCTCAACGTGTACAGCAGTGAATTAGGTGCATTTTGTACAATAGGTAGAGAGCTGAAATTTAGCTGTCTGTAATCTGCACAAGTATCAATAAAAGCAGGCTTTTCCTTGGTTAAGTTGCAGACTAATCCTTTTTTAAAGTCAAAATATTTATTGACACAGCTTTTACAATAGTCTAATTTATCTGTAAAACCAGGTTCTTCATCCTCTGACTGTGCTTTTGTATCAGATCCTGATGCAGATAAATACCAAGCAACTATGATATTTAACAGAGGAATTGCAAAAAGATATACAAAGGCAGGTGACCGATTGACCAAAACCATTCGCTTCTGGCTTTGAATGAATATAAAAATTGACACAGTAAGAAAGCACATGATTAGCGCAATGTTCATTAAAATATCATATTCATTCAGGTAATTATTTACTATAATATGCACATACAGCATCCCTAATAAAATCAGCTGAATGACCAATAAAACGGAAATACGTTTATTGTAGGTCTTTGCATCAATTGCGAGTTTACTGTTGGTGAACTCTTTTCTCCATTCAGTATCGATCACAAAAGCATCTAAAGCAAAAACAAGTAACCAAAGCATTGCAGGCCACAATAGAGTAAATAGGCTTAATGAGTTGTTTACTGTTGTAGCAGTCAATTGCTCAGTTGAAAAATCAATAGTCAGTGTTCGGTACGTAAAAAAAATGAGAGTTGATATAAGAAAAGATGCTAAAAACACTAAAAAGAAATTAAATGGTATTTTCTGAACAGAGTACCTGATCAAAAGAAAAATAAATATATTGCTAAAAAGTGCGTTGAAAGCCGAAATGATTATATAATTACTTGATTGATCTTCAAGGATCTTAATGGGTACAAATCGCATAAAAGCAGAGAAAGCAGCAACACCCGCTACTATCAGGATTGCCTCTTTCCAATTTTTTTTGACCACAGCTTCAGCTGATATCATCACGAGGGAAACTAGGTAAAGTAGATATGAGGTGATTCCTGAACTAGCTGATATGTCGTATTGAGGACCAGTAATGAAAAAATAATCAACTATCTCTAAACCGAACAAGAGAATGCCAAGTAGGCTGCAATAGATCAGTACTTTTTTGTGTTTTCTTAGAAAGTTATTCATAATAGATGATTTGTAAGAGAATGTTTTTTCAAATCAAATGTATTGGTTTACTTTCTTGAAAAAGCGGTAACTTTATAGCGCATCTTACATATGGGCTAATAATAAGTAATGTTCATTCAGATTAAAAAGTCAACAGATTTCTGCTAAAAGTTTAGAGCAACAATTTTTCCAAAGCCAGATTCCCTTCCATCTGTGAACTTCACCTTCACAGTATATTCATAATTTCCACCTTCCTTGATCATGTAATCTTTACATTGTTTTTCTGATGGATCCAGATGTTTATAGGTGACAAAGTTTTTGCCATTTACCGCTCTATATATTACATATTTATAAACGTTTTCCGCGGCATAATTCCAATTGAGAACAATATATTTTTCTTCGATGTTCTTATTCAGTGAGATATCCGTTACCAGCTCTAAATTTTCCTTATTTCGCATTTTCAGCGTCATAGGTGCTGCTAGTTCAGATTTCAGACCAGCATCGTCCACCGTTATCATGCTATAGGTATATACTTTATTACTTTCTACCGTTACATCTTTATAACTGGACCTATTTTCAGAAAGAGGAAACCGTGCAATTTCTTGAAATTCCTGATTCTCTTGAGCTCGTAATAAAATGTAATCCACCACATCGGTGCTGGAGCTATTAATCCAGTTTAAGGTGATGCCTTCTTTGTCAATGGAAAAATCAGCAAAAACCACGGAGGTGGGTGCAATCATATCCGGACGTTTAATCATTATAGTATCAGACATTTCTGATCTACTGAAGTTTACATCCACCGCATTTATAGTATAAAAAATTTCCTCAGTTAGGGTTTTAACCTGTATGGTATCATAAAAGATTGTATCCTGAATGGGATGGTTATTAATAGTTGTAAAAGTGTGATCCTTGGAATTTGAAAAGAATACATTATATCCTTTTATGTTCCTTTCAGGACCTAGTTTCCAGCTTAGTGTTACCAAGCCCGTAGTATCAACAGTACCTATTAGGCCTACTGGTTGTGCCGGTGGAATGCTATCGATCATCATTGCATAGCTTACCAACGAGTTGCTTATGTTTCCTGCAGTATCAAGTGCACTAACCATATAGTAATTGGTTCCGTACTCAACTGCTGATTCATCAGTATACTCAATTTTACCAGGCTTAATAGGTTTAGAAAATAAGGGAACAAATGTTCCTTCGAAATCCTGAGAGCGAGAGACAATATAGCCCAGCATGTCTTTTTCTTGGGCTTCTTTTTGCCAGGTAATTTTTACGCTTGTGGAAGATAATGGCTTAGCCTTTATAGCAGTTGGTGGTGCTGGTGGCGTGCGGTCACGCCCCATTGCTTTTATAGGTTTTTTAGTGGCCGATAGCTCTCCAAAAGAATTTAACCCGATGAACCTATAGTAATAGGGCTTATAATTTTTTGGGACAGAATCAGTGAAAATAATAATCTCTTTGTTGCCTTTAAAATCGGCTGAAAGTGCGTTTATATAAGGCTCTTCAGTAAGCCTTTCATAGGTTTTCCCGTCTGAAGAGCGCTCAATATAGTAGGCAGAATAATATTGATTATATAAAAGACGGTCCCAATAGAAAGTGATTTTCAATTCATCTTCAATTATATCAAAAGGTATTACTTCTGGTAATTCCTCAAGCTCATTGGTATTCACTACCTGATAGGCTGTGTCGATGGAGTAATTGGCCGATTTATCTGCTAATCTAATGCGGTATATATATAATTTATCTTTTTCAATCTGCTTATCAACGTATCGTAAGCCTAGTGCTTCTGCCGTTTCAGGAGAAAAATCTGCCGCAAGTAGCGCAAAAGAATATCGATTCTGAAATTCATCGGCATTATCCAATAACCCAGCACCTTTAAAACCTTCCCCGTACAGCGATTGTGCGGCAATAGCTGCATACTTACTTTTACCTTCTCCAGCTATTTTCTCCCAATCATCCAAAGGCCAGGGTTTTAATGGACCGATGTTAAGCGGGCTGAAATTCTCAGGGTTATATACACTGTCTTTAGCAATTTCTGTACGCTCAATAATGTAGCCAATTTGGTTTCCCACATGCCAGCCACCAGCACGATCGGGCGCCCATCGTAGTATAACTGAATTACCTGTGTATCTTGTAATAACCTGTAGCTTACTATGGAAAGGAATGATCGTATCCCTTTGTACTGTAACTGTTGTTGATATAGAATCGACATCATCTTGGGCATAAAGAGTGATACTCATCATGGTACAGACTATAATTATTATTTTAGCGAAGTGTTTCATCATGCTCATTTATAGTGAAATATTTATCAACGCCCGGTATACTTCCTGACCCGGGGTAGTCATAAAGAAAGCGACATCTATACGTGCCATTTCTATAATGGAAATAAGATTGAGGAAATCTTAAAAATCGCGTTATTCTGCCGGAGAGCGTTGGGTGTGATGCAATAAGTTCTGCATTTGTGTAAGTGACCCTCACAGGTAATTGACTACCTGAAACCCTAACATCTGTATACTGTGTTTGGCTCATCCATCGGCTAAGTTGTGATTGTAAAAATGCAGCATCTAATTTAACATAAAGACTTGTCAGGATATTAAACCCTATTGGATGTGCTGATGGCGTGGTGTTTGTAAAGTCTATTTCAGTGGTACCAGAAAATACATTACCTATGCCTGAATTAATACCTGACGTTAAGCCGAATGACCCTAGTGAGCTCGATCCGCCAACTGTACTTGAACCTGATACAGGTGGTGAAGTTGCGGTGCTCGTTTGTGCATACTCACCCACACCAGCAGCTCTATCCAGCTCCCAGTCTCTAAGAGGCTCACCTATATAAGAATTTGAGGTTAATGAGACCGTATTATGCGGTATATTGTTCATATAAGCCTGACCTCTTTGAGTAGAACGCATGGTGTTGAAAGCCACTCTATATTCTTCTTCAACGCTTACGTTAAAAGAACCAAATCGCTTTCTTATTGTGGTGCTGGTTCCATTGAGGGCTTGTACATCATCATACAAATTATAGATTTGATTAGCTGCACCATTAAAACTGGATACAGCGTGTCTATCATAAACTCGCAGGATGGGTGGTAATACTTGCCTACCGTTTTTATACAATCCGTTTATTTCGAAGGGATCAAAAGGTTCTGTGGTTTCACCACGAAGCTGCACGTTTTCAAATAAGGAACCACCATAATAACTGTAATTCTTCTCTAATTCAATGGCTGCCATTTTTGTTTGAAAGGAACTGTATTGGCTTGTTCGGAAATGAAATGAGTACAAGATTTTTTCGTTTGATGCTATTCGTTCTGTGGGCAGTATTTGTGAGGATCTGAGTTCTAATTGCAAATTGCCAGCGATGCCCATATTTATATTCATGGCCTCAATAATTGTGTTAGCAACAGCCACATTTCGAACACCTCCTGCGTTTGCTAGTGCGGCCGCTAAAGGGTTATTTGAAGTTGAGGGTGAAACTTCTGGTATAATCTTACTTTTTATAATCTGTACACCATAAATCGTGCTATTTTCTAAAGCAGGCAGATTGAAATTTAGATGGTCGTTGTGTAAGGTAATAGCTCCTTGACTCGTGGTTTCATCTTCCAGCTTGATAAAGCGCGTGAAAAACTCGTACCTGTTACCTTCCTCATCACTTTCATCAAATAAATAGTTAGGGTTAGAGTTCAGGTATTTCAGTTCACCTTGATTGTTGTTTGTTGCATTTCGCATAAAATATGCCTGGCGATCAATAGGGTAAGTATAAGCGACTTGCGCCTCATCAATAACATCAGGCCTATCCCCACTTTTAAAGATTACACTTTTCACCTCTTCCCACACTCTACCTTCAACTCTTACCAGATCATTTGTTCCATTAGGGAAGTATTCCCTCGAACGCACTACAACTTCAAACTTGTGTCTGGCTTGTGCTTCTAAGGCACCTATAGGAGCAAATTCTCCTGAAACATGTTCACTTCCTGTAGTGTAATTTCCAGCTACCTGAATGTTATTAGTCAAATCTTTCAGTGTTGTTCTACTTCTTTCCACAAAAGGAAAGAAGGTCCTCATTTTATCAGGCTCATCTTCCAATCCGGCCGGTAGTTCAAGAAATTCATTGACGGGTAAGGCAAAAGCGACCTGCGGGTAGCTGAAAACACTTACATCTTCATCGCCATGGTCAGGAGTGAACCCAGAAATGAACTCGATATTAGAGAATGGATTAGGATCCACATAACTACACTTTTCGCCAATTTGTGCTTTAAAATTACACTGCCCTTTAATTAGACCTCCTAAAATATTATAGCGCAAGCCGGCCCTACCTTCCATCCAAGCCGGGTTTGGTAAGCCTCCTTTTAGTGCAAAAGCCGCCGCCAAATTAATGATTGGAAACCGACCCCTGATAAACCAAAGGTTTACCTGAACACCTAGCTCCCCCTCAATTCCAGCATACATCTGGCCAGTAGCATACCAGTCGTTAATACCTGGTGCCATACCCGTTTCGTAGCAAACCCTTAGTGAATCCTGACTGATATTGAGATCAAAACCAAACCATAATTCAAGAGATGCATAAAATATTGCGAAGTCAAATTCTGTACCCATGTACAAATGTGCGCCCATAGCAAAGCCTTTTCCACGGTTCAGCTGACTGCTTAAATGTCCAGGCATTTCTCGGGTATTTATTTCCGAACTACTCGTTTTACCTTCCACCTGCTGTTGTGGTCCGTAAACTAATTCCCGGATCTTATCTGGCAAAGGCGGTAGTGAAGTAGGTATGCCATGACCCACCATCAGGTAAGTTGTAAGCGTGGCGGTTACCACTTTTAAATCTACTTTTAACCCTCCACGTTTACCCATTTCCTGCTCTCCCATATAGAAATGCCATTTATCACTATCGGCAAACATGGAGGCATGCACCATTCTATCCTGATACGCCCCCTCACCCACTCCATATATAACTGATCCAATCTTGATAAACACATCAAAATTACCGCTGACCCTTTTTCCTCCTTCGGAATCATTGGCATAACCAATGGCGAGGTCAGCCCGAACTTTAGCACTTTCACGCTCACTAATTTTCGTCATGATGAAACCATTTCCTTGAATTCCAATGGTATCTAATCCTCCATGCCTATTAAATTGTGCAGCCAGCGTAACGTCCATATTAAAAGTTTCTTTTGAGGGTGTTGTGGCCACCACTACGGTAGCTTTTAGTCCTAAGAGGGTTTCGAACCTAGGACGATAAGTGGTTCTTGAACGTCCTCCACTTGCACCGGCTGTTAGAGTAGCTTCTGCATCGGAAGCCCTCGGTGGTGAAACAGCTTCCATGTGGTGGTACGCCCCTCCTCCAAAGCCATAAGCGGCAAAACCTGGAAATAGAGGAACGCCCGTTGGTAGTGAAACCAATCCATCGATATACCAATAAGAAAAATAGCCTGCGGTATTAAAACTCGCTGTGGGATTGGTTCTTAAAGTGCCAAATTGTACCGCAACATCTATCCCTAACTCCATCGGTAGCATCACTGAAACATCTCCTCTCATGCCATTACCGTATACTGGATCTTCCTGATAGAATTGAAGAGATCCTGCTATTTTGATGCCTCCATCCATCGTTTGCTCAATAGTGATAGCATCCAATCTGGTACGATCGTACCTTAATCTAATCTGATCACTAGCATTGGTATAGGTCTCTCCGATGATTTCAAACCCTACCTCTGCACTAAAGCCAGCATTAGAAAGGGTTAGTCCTACATCAAAGTTGAGGGCTGGATTAGAAAAGCCACCCCCAAAACCAATATTCTTGATATTTACCGGAAAGCCTGCAGCACTTTTTTGCGGACTCGTAAACCCAAAATGGCCAATACTAAACTGGTCTTTGGTGCTTAAATGTAGATCCTGAAATTCAATACCAGGCAAGGACAGTTGAGGAACACCTAAATCCCCCTCAATTGTAACTGTTCCATTTAAATCCATTGAAAGCTCAGTTTCCACCGTTGTTCCGCCTTTAAATAGTATTTGGGAGTCGGGATTCAAGGTGACTTTGGCTTTCCAAATGTCCATGCCGAGGGTATCTTTGGCATATACCCTAAAGTTATAGTTAAGTGTATCACGTGCAAAAGTAAGTGCCGCACTATAATTCAAATAATCTTCTTCATCAAAAATCGGGGTGCCAAGTTTGCCTTTGAAGCCACCGCTAATATTGGTATTTTGAATCACCCCAAAACCTATACTATCTAATGAAAAAGCCCAACCCTCTACTTCCCCGTCATCATAATCTACTAAATTACGGACGTTGACAGTCCCTGTAAAACCGGTATCGTCAATGATCACGTTTTGTACATTAACTGATACATCTCCGGCAATTTCTTTGTCGAACTCAGGTGGTGCCTGCAATGAAAGTTCCTTGAGGTAAAAGCCACTCCAGGAGTTTATTAACCTTGTTCTTTGTTCTGCTGTTGCATCTTCCTCTATCCCCGTTACATAACCTTCAGGAAACTCAAAACCAGGGGGGTTTTCGTGATCGGACCAATCCAAATAAGCAGTAACTGGTTTAAAACTCCAGCCTTTCATCCCTTTGATTTGAAATGCAGAGAATCCAATACTCCCAATAAAGTTTTTTCCACGGCAGCCTTTGAAAGCAAAAGTGCCTTCCACGTGCCCTTCTTCATTAATTGTTCTATCTTCATTTACTGCCACTAATTTATCCCCGGGAATGGCTACAGTGCCTGCTAGCCTCACACATTTAAATCCAGTGCAATCAAATTCAATATAGCTGGCTTTAGTAGTATCACCCGCCATATTTCCGTTAAAAACAAATGAAAAATCTCCAGCTGTAACTATTTCATGGTCACGCGCTAAATACAATGCATACTCATCCCCGAGTCCGCCAGGAGTAATACACACCCCTTTGGCACCAAAAGCAGGTAATTTTTCCCCCAGAGCAGGAATATCTATCCTTGCCACTGCAGTTATATCTGCTTTCCTCGGAAGAAAATGCATTTCTGTAATTCCTATTACAAATCGGTAATCGTCAATTTCTTTATCAAAGCCTAAAGGCATACCCATAGGCCGGGAACCACCGATAACGCTAACCAGGCGTTCGCCCGTTTCAAACACTTCTTCAATAGCATCAGATTGAGCTTCGTTGAAATCGGGAATGGAGACAGGAAGTCCATTCACAAAAGTAGAAACGCTGTCCGCAGAAATATGTGGCAGATCATCCATCGCTTTCGCTTTACCGGTAAATATCTGTCCAGCAGCATTGGCTTTAATATTTGCAAATTCTACTTTCACTTTTACGTTGTTTAAAAATGAAATAGCTATTTCGCCTTCTCCTGAATATTGGTTGCTGCTGGAGCTAGTAATACGGGTTACCCTCATATTGAATTTACCCATTTTAATAGTCGC
The DNA here is from genome assembly GCA_963803685.1 of uncultured Cytophagales bacterium. Lineage (GTDB taxonomy): Bacteria > Bacteroidota > Bacteroidia > Cytophagales > Cyclobacteriaceae > Marivirga. The sequence goes on along the minus strand of CAWDNW010000001.1, from coordinate 862,247 downwards.
ATCTACTTCAATTGCTACAGCAGTTTCATCAGTTATTTCTGCTGTTAAGCATTCGCTGACGCATTCTGCAGGCGTTTCTTCCACTATAGGAGTAGTACCAGTAGGCGTACCAATTGTGAAACTCCACACCGGACTGATGCTGTAGGCTTCGGAGCTTAAGTCACCTGGAGTTTTGAGCCATTTTAAGCGCCAATAGTACGTTCCTTCTTCTGTGAAGGTGGTATCTCTTTGAACTTGTTTGTATAATGCATTGATAATTTCAGTAGAATCGCTGACTCCGTTTAATGTTAGATCATTAATGCGTTCATTTGCTGTAAAATAGATGCTGTCAAATGTAGTTGCTGAAGATACCTCCAAAACCCAGTGCTCATCTACTATACTTGAGAATAAATTGACCGGACTGCTTCCGCTATATTGTGCTATATCAAACTTAGGTACCAGCGCCTCAGGCTTCTCTGCAGATGTCCAGCTCAGGGTAATACTTCCCGGAGCCTGGGTGGAGCCCGTGGGAGGCGATTCCAATATAGCAGGTGACATTCCTCGCGTGAAGGTATTTTCTTCACTGGCATCATTCAGGATCGAACCATTTCGAAATTCCATGCTACCATTAAAATTCCAGGCATATTCTTTTCCTCTTTCTAAACTAATGGTCCAGTCCGAAGGATTTTTGTACACGGGCAAATTTTGAGATTGCTCTTCAGTCATATCACTGAAACCAAGGTCTCTCTGTTCAGTCAGTGGGCCACGGGGCCAACGGTTGCTTGCCGCTTTTGTATCGATAGTTGAAAAACTTCCTCCCCGTTTTTCCTTTAGGGTGAAATCACCCGTAAAAAGAAAATAATCATCCTCGTAAGGAGTATATTTTGTAATAAAAGGAAGAATATCGAATGGTATGTAGTCTCCATCCCTTGGATAGGAAGCCTGAAAAGCAAAAGGCTCTCCACCACTTGTACTACCGTAGGTAAAATAGCAAACTTCACTGGCTCCATTGTTTTTAAAAGCAATTTCCTCTGTTGGATCAATTGCTATTACCTGGTAAACATAGGATTTACCAATTTCTAAGCTTACATCAGAATTAAATAGTAAGTTATAATTGTTAGAGATGATGCCCCTCTCATCTACCAGGTAGGGTGCAGTAGCACTTTGCATCGCATTAAAAGGATTTCTACCTGGCGGGTCAATTTCCACTAGTCTGAAGATGAATTCAGTATTCCCAACTCCACCAGCCGGAGGGATAAATAGCCAGTTGAAGGTAATTGAAGGAGCATCAGCAGAAACACTAGCACCGCATTCAGGATTAATAATAACTGGAGGATCCACGTAAGCATTTGGTATAGTAAAGCATCCCATCATCATCTCAGGAGGAGGAGATAGGGCTAAACCTCTTGACTGACAGCTATAAGCACGAAGACAGAGTTCATAATCGCCTTCCGGCAATGCCTGATCTCCTCTAATCTGAGAAGCAGTAATTCCTGATAAACGTAATCTGTCCGGATCAAATATTCCTTCCAAATCTGCACCTGATAGTGTGTTCATACCAGGATTAATAGTGATACAACGACCAAATTGGCTGTTAGGATCTGTTTCTATTCTTATTCCACGGGCATCATTGGTGAGAGTACCTAAAAAGGTGATTTCATAACTCTGTCCGCTTGAATTATTTACATTAATGAATATTTGAGTTGATATATCGGTATAATCGGAGAGACTGACCGGATAACGAGGAGCCACATTTATTTGAACATCTAACGGGAATTGGGCCCAAGTATTAAAACTTGTTATGGTGCTTAAAAGAAGTATGATGGAGAAATATTTTTTCATAATGATAATTTTAAAAACCCTTAAAAGGCATAGCTGTAAGTTAGATTACCCAAAAATTCTGTGAAATTTCTTATTCGTTCATTTGAAGAATTTTGTCGTATTAAATTGGTGCCAAAACCGATAGAATGCTTTTCAGCAGGCTTGTAGTTTCCTCGAATTCCAAGCCTTAGGGTTTTACCACCCTGTTCTCCATCCAGTTGGGTAATATTGTAAGCCACGGTACCATTGAGGGAAAACTTGTCATCTGAAAATGACTTGTTGGTATTAAAATTAAATCCCCAGCGAAAGGTGCTAATGCTGCTGTTCTCGAAGTTATTGTAATTAATAGTAGCTCTGTAGCCCCATTTGCTGTCTCTATTATTGAACCTGAAACCAAAATGTGGGCTAACCGAGCGGGAATCATTATTACCCAGACCTTCATTACTCATTTCCTGACTCATAGATTGGTTAGTATAGCCAGCGCTGATGCCGTAAACTTTCACTTTGTCTCCAAAATTATAGTTCATATTTAAGGAGAGATTATTGGAAAACTGGGCCAATTGCAGTGAGTCTATCACATCCCGGGTTACTATGTTGATTTGTCTTTGGTTGATTTGAAAATTCGTATAAGACCCAGAAAAATTGAGTTTTGCTACAGGAGAATAATTTATTTGTACTGAATTAATCCTTCTATTGGTTTGGTTGCTTTTGTCTTCAAAAAGGTTATTGCGCTGCCAGCCAATGCTGGTATTTACAGTGAGTTTTCTTTTAAACATAGACCAGCTGGGTGAGAAGGTTATATTTTCCAGGTCATTATTAAAGAAATAAGCACCCATGGTTTGGTAATCAGGTTCTATTCTCTGGTATTGCAAGCGCAAATTTACCTGCCGTATTCTTAGTGAAAGAGCAGACTTTACGGCTGTTAGGAATTGGGTAGAATAATTTATGTCCAGCAAACTATTGGTAATTCCTGCAAAAGGAATATCTGTGTTATCAATGCCTTCTGCGAATAAATTACTAGTCCAGCCACTCAATCCAACATCTGCTGAAAATATTAAGGTTTTAAATAATCTCTGCTGTGTTTTTATGCCCAGCACCAGGTTTTCCTGAGGATTGACATTCACGCTATCGAGCGGTCTATCAATGGAGTTTATCAGGTCCCTTCCTTTAAAAAGGATCAGATCTAAAAAATTGCTACTGGTACCATAACCTACTTTCACAGAATAGCCTTTCCTCTTGTAAGTAGGCTCAATTGGAAACTCATTTGTAATATCGGGAGAAATAGGCTCAAGTAATGTTCCATACATGGCACCAAAACGCCAATTACCTGGATCGAGCTCTATCCCCACACCGTTGAAAACATGTCCGTTCAAGGTAAAATCAGAGAAGGACATATTTCTGAATCCTAAATGCAATTTTATCCACTTATAGTAAGGACTTACTCCAAATTGATTAAATGGCTGTCTGAATTCCTCATTTTTTCGGCTCAACACAAAGCTAAAAGGCAATGTTAGCCCATAAATACTGAGTGTTGGGTTTCCATAAAGAGACCAGATAAAGCTTTGTCTGGAAGGGTTTTCTCTATTGGTTGTATAAGTTTGCATGCCAAGACCTACGTTCCCTGAGAATCCTATTGGCTTTTGATCTTTTAAATTCTCCAGATCTTGAGCTTCAGTTGAAAAGCTGAAAAGTAAAAATATAACAAATAACGATATGCAAGTGAGCTTTTTCATTCAAGAATTATCCTTTTAATAGCGTTATTATTATAGTCACCCACCAATATTTCAGAGCTTGAAATTGCATAGACACTGGTTGGTGTGTCGAATTGTGCAGTTGAGCCAGACCCATTCTGGTCGCCAGGACTTCCGGTACCTGCCAGCGTGGTCGTTTCTCCATTGGCTATCATTCTTATGCTGTGGTTGAGTCCGTCAGCTACATAAATCTTTCCTTCGTCATCAATGTGCACATCTATTGGCTGATTGAAGCGTGCAGAGGAATTGCTACCATCTTCAAAACCGGATTGATTAGTGCCCGCTAAAGTGGTCAATTGCAAGGTAGAAAGGTTTAGAGATCTGATGCTATGATTGAGATAGTCTGCAATGATCAAATTTCCATTACCATCAAGCACAATACCTGAAGGAAAATTTAATCGTGAGACAGTACTGTTTCCGTTCGCAAAGCCTGGCGTGCCGTTTCCGGCAATGGTGCTTACCTGCTGAGTTTGTAAATTTATTCTTCTGATGGCATGGTTTTGGAAATCAGCCACATAGATCATATTCCCATCAATAGCTACGCCAACAGGATTATTATATTGGGCTTGTTGAAACATATCTCCATTTGCAAATCCAGCCTGGCCTATACCTGATATGGTAGAAACATTCCCTCCTGACACCCCTCTTATTACATGATTAGAGCGATCTGCAACAATAAGATTACTGCTGCCATCCAATGCCATACCTGAAGGTAAGTTAAATTGCGCACTTGCTGAAGGACCATTCACAAAACCGGACTGGCCATTCCCAATGTTGGCTACAAATTGATTAGTGTTTAAATTGTAAAGACGAATTCTATGTCCGGCATCATCAGAAATTAACAGAAAATTAGTGAGCTGGATAATATCAAAAGGATTGCCAACCCCATCATCCACTAAGGTGCTTACAGTGACTACTAAAGGAGGCTCAGTAACAGTAAATACTGGCCCCTCAGCTTCCTGTCCATCGCTTATTTTGCTGACCACAACTGGACCTGTAGTGGCTCCATCTGGCACAAAAAATACTATTTCAGTGTTCGATACACTATTAATATTTGCCAGTTCACCATTGAGAGTTACTTCTATGTCATTCAGCTGATTTCCAAAATTAGTCCCTGTGATTAAAACCTGAGTAAGTTCCGGTCCTGAGTCTGGACTGATCGACTGAATGCTTAAAATATCAGGCTGCAGCACTGTAAATACAGGGCCCACTGTCGTGTCTGATTCCAGCACCACAGATACATTTCCTGTTGTGGAATTGGCTCCTACAATAAATTCTACTTCGCTATCTGCTACAGAAACCACTTCAACTGTTTCCTCATTTAGCAGCACTTGAAGTACATTAGTATTACTCCCAAAATTACCACCATAGATTGTTACCTGAGTTAATACCAATCCTTCAGCAGGACTGATAGAATCTATAAATATGAGTTGCGGAATACTATCATTTTCACCCAAAACGGTAAAATCAGGACCAATACTAATCCCAAAAGGGTTTAAAACTGAAACTGGTCCGGTTGTGCTGTTAAATGGGACAGTAAAGTTCAAATCTTCTTCGGAACTATTAAGTACGAGGGCATTCATTCCATTTAAAAATAGAGAATCAACTTCTGATAATTGTGAGCCTGTGAGTCGAATGGTATCTCCATAATAGCCTGAGTCAGGTAGCAAAGTGGAGATATTTGCAAGCCTTGAATCAGTTTGAGGGATTCCCTCCTCTAAACACGACAAGAAGGGCAAAAACAAACAGATGATTAAAGCTATTTGAGGTGATTTTTTCATTTTAATGGTTCATTTCTTAGTAAAATGTATTTGCTTCAATGGCTTGCCATTTTCAATAATGACAATTTCATATTGGCCCTTGGTGAGGTGGTCTACATTGAGTAAAATTTTCTTTTCCAATTCTATTTTCAATGTGCCTTCGTAGTTTTTCTGTTTTCTTTCCACCACCACACTTTAACATGGTATTTTTATTTTATGCCGAGGATCAATCAAAGACAAATATTACTTCCGTCATTATTCTCAAAAGTGTTATCAGCAGCATTTAAAGTGCCTCCAAATTCATCTACTGCAATACCGCAACCCAGGCTATTTCGCAAGGTTGAATTATTAATAGTCAAACTTGGAGCATTAAAAGCACCGTCCTTATCCAAAATCACATTGGCCCTTAACCCGCTTACTAAATCGCTTCCGCCAAATTCTACCACACAATAATCCATACTGTTTAAGTTGCTGCTACTTCTTATTACTAAACCTTGCCAATACCCTGGCTCTGGTGTTACTGCAGTGAAAGTGATAGGCTGGTTTGCTGTGCCATTGGCTATGAGTATGCCATCATTATTGCCGCTAAAATCTTCTCTAAAAGTGATGGTTTGATTAGCTTCAAAAGCAAGTGTAGCTCCTGCGTCAATAGTAAGTTTTGCCTCCGCTACAAAAGATTGTGCGATAACGTAGTTTGCATCGTCCTTCAATGTGCTCCAGATAGCGTCAGCAGTAAGCCGATGGGTTGGGCTGCCACTTGCATTGATTTCTACCCCCTCTATACCATTATTACCTGAAAAAGTGCTATTGGAATCCATCAAGTTTGTATTGTCAGCATCTATGCGTACAGCTGCTTTCTCATTGTCAAAGAAACTGTTGGAAGAAAATTCTCTTAGAACAGCACCCTGCTCCACTATAAAACCATAGCCAAGACATGATTGTATAGTAGTATTTTTTAATTTTAAACTTCCATTAAAACCTGTTACACTCTCCAGGGCGAGTCCGCCTTTAACTCCTACTGAGCCGTAAGCCACTAAGTCATCGCTTCCTGCATATTCCAGAATGCAAAAGCTGATTTCATTCCTTACATCATTAGCTAATACTGTTATACCTTTCCAAAAACCAGGTATTTTTTCCATTCCGGTAAATACTATTGGATTTTGTGCAGTTCCCACTGCTCTGATTGTACCAGTAGCTGAGCCAATTCCTTCAATAACTAATCCCGAGTTAGCCGCAAAGGCAATCACAACACCTGGCTCAATCGTGAGCAGTGCGCGCACATCCAAGTAGCCCCGAATTATATAATCCGCAACTGTCGGATCATCTATAATATCTTCAAGAATGGTATCTTCGTTGATATCTGTAGAGATAACAGTTTGTTGGCTGATGATATCATCTAATGGGTCATCGGGGGAACAATTCCAGAACAATATGCATGCTGCTAAAATGAGAGATAAGTTTTTCATAAAACAGATTAGGTTTAAGCGTTTCGATAGGCAAATCTATCTTCAACAATTTATCTTCTCTATGAAATATGTAACTAAAGCTAGTAATTATGTAACTGCTACCTTATGTGTGGTATTGAAAGGTATTATTTTGAATTATTCCAATCGCAATAGTTCTTCATTTGTGAATTAGTCTAAAATCATTATTATACACTATCTCTCAATACACTGAATACAAATTTGAATTCAGTGTTGACGCTTCTAAACCAGCTACTGCAAGTGCTATTTCGAATTTAAGAAGCTAACCCTTGAAAGACTCTTTTAACATTTGCAAATAATTTAAACAAGCACCTCTTAGCCATTTAATAGGTGAGTTATTGTTCAATGTTACATATCTCCACGATTGTGTTACATAGATTACAATAGTTATAGAAACTCTGGATCAATTTTGCATAAGATTATCTGATTAAAGAAAATCAATGTTAGGATAGCGTGAAGCAAGCTTTAGCCAAAGCATTAAGATTATTTTCTCAATAAAGCGATAAAATGAAATGCTGCTTTTGCTGTTGACAGCGCCATTAAAAATTTAAAAACCACAAAAACCAAATACAATGAAGAAGCAATTTAGCTCACTAGGCAGTATCATTTCTGTAATATTAATGGTAGCCATTATTATGATTGGATGTAATAGCGATGAAGAGCAGCAAAGCGATTTTAGTATTACAAACATTTCCCCAGCGAGTGGGGCAGCAGGTACGCAGGTCACAATTTCAGGTGCAGGCTTTGGAGCAACCACTGGAAATGTTAAAATATTCTTCAATAATGTGGAAGGGAGTGTAAGCAGCGTTACAAATTCGGAAATGATAGCTACTGCGCCTGACGGAGGAACTTCCGGACCGATAAAAGTAGTAATAGGGGAAAGGGAAACATCTGGCCCCGTCTTTACTTATGAGGTCATCCCCGATGGTATAGTAAGCACCTTAGCAGGGGATGGCACTTTTGGAGATGTTCTTGGAAACGGCACATCAGCCCAGTTTGCATCTCCTATGGGGGTAGCTGTAGATGCCGATGGGAATGTTTATGTTGCTGATCAAAAAAATCACAAAATCAAGAAGATTTCAGAAGCGGGTTTAGTGAGCACTCTCGCGGGGAGTGGCGTTAAAGGTGATGCTGATGGGACTGGAGCTGACGCACAGTTTGATAACCCTTCAGATGTAGCTGTAGATGCCAGCGGAAATGTATATGTTGCGGATTTACAAAATCAAAAAATTAGAAAAATCACTGCAGACGGTCTAGTAACCACCTTGGCGGGAAGTGGCATTGAAGGAGATGTTGATGGCCCCGGAGCATCGGCACAATTTGATGCACCATTAGGCATAGCTGTAGATGCCAGTGGGAATGTGTATGTTGCAGATGCAGACAATTATAAGATCAGAATAATTACCCCAGCTGGAGAAGTGAGTACCTTAGCTGGAAACGGCATTGAAGGAGACGTAAATGGCACAGGCTCGGCTGCAAGGTTTAGGGGTACGCGAGGTGTGGCTGTAGATGCCAACGGTAATGTATACGTGGCTGATGCAAACAATCATAAGATTAAAAGAATTACACCCGCAGGTGAAGTGAGCACTTTTGCGGGAAGTGGAGATTCTGGGGATGGAGAAGGTATTGGAACAGCTGCTCAATTAAATCGTCCATCAGATGTTGCAGTAGATGCCGATGGAAATGTGTATGTAGCGGATTTACAAAATGAAAAAATTAGAAAGATTACTTCAGCAGGCGCAGTGAGCACCTTGGCAGGAAATGGCAGGCGCGGTGATACTGATGGTAGTGCAGCTTTAGCGAGGTTTAACGCACCCAATGGAGTAACTGTAGATGCTAGTGGAAATGTGTATGTGGCAGATACAAATAATCATAAAATCAGAAAGATGGCACAAGAATGAGCCCCATTTATTAAATGTAAAATTGTAAATATAAGCTTCCGGTATTTCTTAACCGGAAGCTTTTTTGTTTAATTCGTAGTCTTATATGATTGCTTCAGAAAAGACTTGTCCCTTTACGCATTCTATTCTTTGTATTTATTTAAAAGGTAGTTTGCGAGCGCATAAGCACGTTCTCTTGCTGTGTCCTTTAAGCCGCTAAGCTTCTGTATATCTTCTTCAGTAGAACCGTAGTTGGCAGTATATAAAATAATGATGGCGTTTTCATTTTTTTCATTAAGTATCCGTACCATTCTATTTTGGTGCATCGACAAATAAGTATCTCCACTGTCGCTGATTTTATATTGGCTCAACTTAGAATCTGGGCCAAAATTTTCTGCACTCTCTTTTGCCGATTCGATTTCTTTTTTGGTAGTATTTTTACCCCAATGCTCAATTTTAAAAAGAAAACGGCTTCGATTGCCATCTTCGTCCACCAGGTAGCTACAACTGCCTAGCCCTTCGACCTCATTGGAAATAGCGGTTTCAGATATTTCTAATGCCTCGGCTACTTCTTTTATAGTTAGTAACCTGCATTCTTCCCTATCCCTTTGAAACAGTGAACTGTAATCTCCATTCTGCTTTAAATCAGAATCAGTTTGCACTTCATTTTTTTCTTTTTCATTGCCATTTTCTGCTGTTTTGCGCTGATCATCATGGCTATTGTTACCGGTGCATGAAAATAATCCTACGATAAAACATGTTACTAATAAATTTTTCATAATTGAGGGAAAGTTATTTTTCAAATAAATTAAATTAATCTTTTCTTTACTTCTGCAGTTGTGCTTTAGCATAGTTTCCAGGAGAAATACCATAACTGGCCTTAAAGCATTTAGTGAAATACGAAGGGTCATTAAACCCAACTTCGTACGCAACCTCTGAAATATTTATATCTGAATTCAGGAGAATATGCGTTGCCATTTTCAAGCGTTGAGACCTAATAAATTCTGTAGTGCTTAAACCTACCAATGCCTTAAGCTTGCGGTGCAACTGCATTCGACTCATACCGATTTCGGTGCTAAAGTATTCTGAGGTAAATTCGCTGTCTGTCAGCTTCTTATCCAACAATATTTGAACTTTCTCAAGAAAAACTTCATCGTGGGAGCTAATGGCAATATCCTTAGGCCGTAATATTATTTCCTGACTATATCTCTGCCTTAACTTTTTTCTTACCTGAATCAGGTTTTCTACACGTATTCTCAGCTTTTCGGAACTAAAAGGCTTAAGCATATAATCATCCGCTTTATTCTCCAGTCCTATAAGCTCATTTTCTTCACCTGCCTTTGCAGTTAGCAGAATAATTGGAATATGACTTGTTCGCTCATCTGTTTTTAACTTTCGAGTCAGTTCTATACCATCTGTTTCAGGCATCATAATGTCTGAAATAATAATATCAGGAACAATATCTAACGCTTTTTCAATGCCTTTTTTGCCGTTTTCAGCTTCTTCAATTTCGTAGTTCAATTCAAACTGCTGACGAATGAGCTTTCTGATTTCAGCATTATCTTCAACTATTAATAAAATAGGAAGCTCCTCTCTTGCATGTCCATTTTTGTTATTTATACCATTATTACTTTCTACGTTGGTTATAATCTTCTTAAACTTTAACAATTCATCGTGCCCATTAGTGTCGGGAACCATAAGGCTTAGCTCTGAGACACTATAAGCGGCTTTGTTTATTGGAATTTCTGCACTGAAAACATTGAAGGAGTTGTCACATCTGAAAGAAATTTTACCATGATGCAATTCAACTAATTCTTTTACCAAGGCAAGCCCTATACCAACTCCTGTTCCATTTGCATTTAATTGGTGGAATCTGTCAAAAACCTTATTCTGATTATCTATTGCAATTAGTTCTCCTGTATTATAACTAACTATTTTAAGTAACCCTTCTTCGATCTTTGCATCAAAGATGATGGTTCCTCCTTCATTAGTATACTTGATTGCATTCGATAATAAGTTATTGACCACCTTTTCGATCAATTGTGCATCCAGGAAAATCTCTGTATCATCAACATCAATATTTACTTTAAAATCAATATCTTTCTGCTCTGCAGAAAACTGAAAAACCTGCGTTATGGCTTTTAACCAAATTTTAGGTTTTATAGCACTTACCTTAATTGCAATTTTTTTTGCTTCTAATTTAGATAGGTCTAGTAATTGATCCACTAAATCCAATAATCGATCTGCATTTTTAGTAACACTTATTAATTGTTCTCTGTGAATTTCACTAAGTTCATTTGAATCCAACTGCATTTCCACAGGAGCTTTTATCAGTGTGAGAGGAGTTCGAAATTCGTGAGAAATATTAGCAAAAAAGGTGGATTTCATTTCATTGATTTCTTGTAGCTTGCGTGTAGTTTTCTGTCTATTGCGGTAAAGCAGGAAGAGGAAAAGTGTAGATAGGAATATTGCCACTACCGTACCCAATAAAACAATTAATTGTTTTCGCTTCTCTTCCAGAACTAATTTATTGCCTGCTTCCAATAGGTCAATTTCCGCCTGCTTCTTTTCAGATTGGTATTTGCTCTCAAAGTTTATAGTGGCTTCCCTACTTTTATTTCTATCTAGCGAATCTTTCAAAAGGTATGCTTTATCCAGCCATTCAAATCCTTCTTTGTACCTACCCAAGTCATAATATGTGAGTGCATAACCATTATATATTCCTAATCTGAAACTCTGATTTGCAAAGCCAGAATTTTCATAGACAGACATGGCGGAATCATAGTATATTAGTCCTTTTTCATGATCTTTTACTCTTCTAGAATAGAATCCTCCCAAGTTGTTGTATGAATTACCTAGTTCCCCAAGATTCGTGGGGTTTTTTAAAATGCTAACTCTTCTTAATAGGTAATTTTCTGCCTTATTTAGCTCTTGTTTCCGTATTGCAACAGAACTTAGATTCCAGTAAGCTTGGGAAATGTTTAGGGTATCATGTTCAAGAAGGAAAAAATCTAAGGCTTTTTGAAAGAAATAAACTGCAGAATCGTAGAAGTCTTTATTTTGAACCACATCGGCCATGAGTCCATAATAATTTCCGAAAGCTTGATATGATTTATGGATCTGAGTTTGATCTTTCATCGCTTTTGCAACAGATAACATGTCCTGCAGATATTTTTTCGACAATGCTAAACCATGCTCGGTAAAGGAAAATTTCGCGATCTGCGACTGTTGGTATTTAGAATTAACCAGTAATTCGTTTTGGATATTATTTTCCTCAAGTACGGAATCTAATGCTTTAAAGTACTTTAGTGCTTCGAAGTCTTTTTGCTCTTTGAAGTTAATTCGCGCTAATAGATTTAAGGTTTTTGAATGGAGATCAATATTGTTTTTAATTTCAGAATCATTCAAAATTATTTTAGCCAGGCTATCACTTCTGTAGGAACTAACAGCAAAGAATTCATTCGCAAGATCTAATCTCAGGTAATGTCTCTCTTCTTTATCCTTGGCGTTCTTGAGGAGAGCTTGTAGCGAATCAATTGTATCTAAAGATTGTCCATTAAGAATGATTGGAGTACAGAATAAGAAAGAAATGAGAATAAGTTTCATATAGTATTAAATAATTATATAAGTAATTTATTAATTAATTTTAATATTTCCATGTAAACCTACTCGCAAATCATGCAAGTTTAAAGAATTTGAATATACCAAGCTTCCTTAGCAATTTAAAGCTTCAACTTTGCCCCCTTTAATGCGTAAAAATTAAAGTTCATTCAGCGTTGCCTGGATATAAAATTTTGACATCAAAAAAAGTAGTTAATATGCAAGCCATTATCATCACCCAGCCTGGGGAAGCAGACGTTTTGAAGTTGAGAGATAAACCTGATCCGGTAATTGAAGCAGACGAAGTTCTCATTGAAGTAAAAGCTGCCGGAATTAACCGTCCGGATATTATTCAGAGAGAAGGGAAATATCCTGCGCCGGACGGGGTAGATCCTGATGTGCCTGGCCTGGAAGTGGCAGGAGTAATCAAAAGGGTGGGGGGAAAGGTGAAAAATTGGAAAATTGGTGACAAAGTTTGTGCACTTTTAGCTGGGGGAGGTTATGCTACTCTGGCAGTAGCTCCTGCATTACAGTGTTTACCCATTCCTGTAGGGCTAACATTCGAGGAGGCAGCATCTCTGCCAGAAACCTTTTTCACAGTATGGACCAATGTATTTGATCGGGGCCAGTTGAAGAAGGGAGAAAATTTCCTGGTTCATGGAGGTACTTCCGGTATTGGAGTGGCTGCTATACAGATGGCGCGGGCCATGGGTGTGAAGGTTTACACCACTGCACGCACCGATGAAAAATGTGAGTATGCCGAAAAGATTGGTGCAGTGAAGGCGGTGAACTACAAGAAAGAAGATTTTCTGGAAGCAATTAAGGAAATAGAACCGGAAGGAATTGACGTTATTCTGGATATGATTGGTGGTGATTACACTGCTAAAAATATTGAACTATTGAATACTGAGGGCCGATTAGTAATAATTAACGCCATGAAAAATGCCCAATCGGAAATTAATATGAAAAAAGTAATGGCAAAAAGGCTTATCATTACAGGTTCTACACTAAGGGCCAGATCACCAGAATTTAAAGGGGAAATAGCTAAGAATTTGAAAGAATATATATGGCCACACCTGGAAACAGGTTTAATCAAAGCTATTATTTATAAGGTATTCCCCTTAAAAGATGCTGATAAAGCACATAAGCTAATGGAAAGTAGTGAACATATTGGGAAAATTATTTTAACACCATAGGTCTAATCATATAAAAACCTCACCATTAATTCAAATTGATATTAAATGAAACAACGACTTCTATCTGCCTTCGAAAATTACTGGGATAACATTATTGAACAGGTTCCTGAAATCACTGTCGGATTAGTTTTACTTCTAATTTTTCTTTTTATAGGTATTTTCGGAAGAAAACTAATAACAACCAGATTACACAAAAAGATTACGGACAAATTACTTTTGAATTTCATTGGCAGATTAGTGTTTTTGATGTTTTTGATCATTGGAATTGTAATCTTTTTAAATCAGGTTGGCTTAGGCACTGCTGCAGGTGGCTTATTAGCTGGTGCCGGAGTTACTGCACTTATTTTAGGTTTTGCATTTAAGGACATAGGTGAAAATTTCATAGCAGGTTTCTTTCTTGCATTTAGCAGGCCTTTCCGAATAGGAGATATCATAGAAGTGAATGGATTTATGGGTAAGGTGAAGACTATGACATTTAGAAACAGCCATATAAGAACCTATAATGGCAGAGATATTTTTATACCGAATTCCATGCTTATTAAAAATCCACTTATAAACTTTACCAAAGACGGTCTGATGCGACACGATTTTGTGGTGGGAATTGATTATGGTGAAGACGTTGCTGAAGCCATTGCTGTAATCATGAAAACCCTTGAAAACCAGAGCAACATTATGCATAAAAAAGATCTTGAGCCCTTTGTAATCATAGATCAATTTGGCACCAGTACTATCAATTTAAAGATTTTTTTCTGGATTAATACCTATGATGTGCTTGGCTCATTCACTGTATTACGTAGTGAAGTGATGCAATCGGTTATTAGCGAATTACTCAAAAAAGGATTTAACTTACCAGCCGATATTGTAGAATTAAAAATTTATCAGGAAGGGCAGCCGATACCTGTAGCATTGAAGGATTTTACAGAAAAAAAACTTAAACCTAACCAGGAAAGTCAATGAGATTTGGGCTAAAGAAACTAAAGCGTACCTATTTTAACATTGTTAACAGCATTGCCTTTTACCCATCATTAATGGCCATTCTATTCCTTCTGTTTAGCTTTGTGGTAATTAATATTGAATTTAGTGAATCCGTAATCTCACTGAAAGAAAGTATCTCCCCGGTGCTGGTTCATAGTAGCGACAATGCTAGACTTATCCTGGGTACAATTTTGGCTAGTCTTATTTCTTTAATGGTCTTTAGTTTTTCAATGGTGATGGTTGTTCTCAATAGCGCTACTTCCACCTTGTCGCCTCGCGTGCTTCCCAGTTTAATCTCTAATAAATTTCATCAGATAGTACTAGGGTTCTACATTGGTAGTATCATTTTTAGTCTGAACCTGATTGTTAACATTGACTCACCTGACATAGAATATGCCACCCCTTCGCTCGGTATTTTTTTTAGCATGAATATGGTCATAATTTGTTTAGGGCTTTTTGTGTATTTTATACATTCCATTTCTCAAAAAATACAGGTAGATCACATCCTAAATAGCATCTATTTGAATACAAAAAAGGAGATTAAAACACTTGTAGCTGACCAATCAGTGGAAAGATATGATGATCAGAAAGAATGGATTGAATACAGTGCCGATGTTTCAGGGTATTTAAAACGGATAGATTCAGAAGGCCTGGTCAAGTTGTGTGAGGAACATAATATGCAGATAAAAGTTAATGTGGGCCTGGGTTCCTTTGTGGCCAGGTATTATCCTTTCTTTCAAGTTAGCAAAGCAGTTGATGAGGATATTCAAAGGCAGATTATGTCTCAATTTACTTTATATATGCAGGAACGGGTAACTGACCATTACTCTTTCGGTTTCAAACAAATTTCTGAAATTGCAGTGAAGGCACTAAGTCCTGGTATAAATGATCCTGGCACTGCAATTAAGGCTATTGATCTGCTCTCTGATCTATTTATTGAATTGCAATTTGTGCACGAAAGAACTCATTTTGTAGATGAGCATGATAAAATTTGTGTATATCTGAGTCCTATTTCATACGAGGACTTAATGTATCAGACTTTAATTCCTATCAGAGAATATGGAAGTAGCGATATTATGATTGCAAATCGTCTTTTGGATTGCCTGGAACATATGCTTTTTGTCGATCACAAAGCACAGCGCTATACAGAGGTTCTATATAATTTCATAGTTAATTTCATCAAATGCTCTCGCGATGAAGTAAACAATCAATTGGATCAACAGCGTATCAACCTCCGTATTTCGAATATAAATTCACTATTTGATTCAAATCATCAACTTTCTGAGATTACTAATTGAATAATTTATAATTGCCGCCTTTTCTGAAAAGGGATGTATTTAAAACAATTTTTTGTCCTCCATTCATGTATTTCTTCTTAGATGCCTCAAAAAGTTGTTTAATTATATCTGCCTCAGGACCTAAACCTCTCATTCTGCTATTCCATTCCGAATCACTCACTTTTCCTCCGTGCAATGATGCAATTCCGCTCCAAACTTTATCATATCTATCTGGGAAATAATTTTTTAGCCACTGCGAAAAGACATCTTTTATAGACCCATTTAATCTTACTACAGTATAGCCAGCATCAGTAGCACCGTATTTAGCTGCTTCTTTAATAATTGTAGGAATTTCATGGTGATTGAGTCCGGGAATAATAGGGGCTGTCATAATACTTACAGGAATATTATTCTCCCTCAAAATACCAATTGCTTCTAATTTCTTTTTCGCCGTTGCAGTCCTCGGTTCTAATTTACTTCTTAAAGTTTCATCTAAACTAGTGATGGATAGTATCACCCTCACCAAATTATCGGACGCCAGATTTGTTAAGAGATCGAGATCATTTAGGAGACTTACGTTTTTAGTGATAATACCAACCGGGTGTCTGAAATCAGAAAAGACTTGCAATAAGCTTCTGGTAACTCTTAGTTTTTGTTCTATGGGTTGATAACAGTCTGTATTTCCGGACAATACAATTGGTTGTGCTTTCCAGCCGGGCTTGAGCAACTCTTTTTCCAACAAAGCAGCTGCGTTCTTTTTCACAATTATTTTTGATTCAAAATCTAGTCCTGCATTGTATCCCCAATATTCATGAGTAGTTCGTGCATAGCAATAAACGCAGCCATGTTCACAACCTTGATAGGGGTTCAGAGAATAAGCCATTCCCACATCGGGACTCTTAACTTTATTAATGATCTTTTTTGGTGATTCATAAAAAATCTGGGTGTTTGGCTTATCAAGATGCGTGTATTCATCAATTGCTGCATCTTCTTCTAGATTGAAGCTGGTAGAAAGAAATTTATTATGAGGGTTATGTTGAGCCCCTCTACCTTTAATCAAATTGTCATTACTCATACACAAAAATACTAAAGAAAATAGTAAATACTACTTATATTAGTAATATGTCAAAAGTTAAATAAAAATGCCGCCTCCTTTGGAAGCAGCATTAATATAATTGTTACTGTAGAATAGAAAATTTGTAAGATACTTCAATAACTCTATTCTCTCTTTTTACCTTCTTTCTTAGCCTTTTTTTCTGCCCTCTTCTCCTTCAGGTTTTTGGTAGGCTCTTTTTTAACGGCTTTTTTAACTGATTTTTCCTTCGACATGATTTCTGATATTTAGGAAAAGTTACCCTAAATTTCAGATTTGTCAAAGTAAGATTAGATTTTAATTTTTCTGGATACTGTATTTAAGATAGTAGCAAAAGCAATTATCAGAGATCATAACCACCATCTGCTATTTCCATTAAATCTTTCATAGTAAATATATTGTTGGTTCCTAATGACGGCACCCAATCACGATTATTTCCTAAAAAGGAATTTCTATCTAATTCCAAAAGGCCAATCAGCACTTCCGCTACAATTCTACCTCCTACTGGGCCTAAACCCTCACCTTGTGAAAATTGAGTATCAGAATCTTGTCTGCCTATCACCTCTGCTTCCGCCAAAATATAATACCAAAGCGGAATGCCTGCTGAAAGATCCACATTATGAGCATTCACCTTACTGTGCACAAAATCAACTACTTGCTCAATTTCACTTTTCTCTCTGTGCATATATCGGGCTACATTTTCGCCAGACGGCAGTAGAAAACTCTGTCCTCTTCTGAAATTCCTGGTGGCCAATGACTTATCATCTGGATTGGGAGAAGGCACAAATGGTAAATCCAATAAGATAGGTGCTAAGGTAGTATCTAACTTTTCTGCCTTTTGGAAAGCGGTACCATAGTCAAAAAAGGCATCCCATTTAATGGCCTGGTTACTGCTAGTAATCCTTGCAAATCCCTGACCAAATTCAGGGGAGAATATGCTCTTCGTTACCCCATCCAATTGTAACTTTAAATCTTGAGCAATCATAGTGTGGCCAAAGCGAAAAGCCGCTACAGAGAATTCCACCGGAATAAATGCGCTATACACAGGTTGATAAAATTTTCGACCGTTTCCCATGATATCATCGACTAAATATTTCCCACACATGATTGGTAGAAATTCATTAACAATGACCCATTGATAATGCCAAGTAGTAATTTTCCTTGCTTCTTCATACACATGCTCCGGACTATAAGATGGGTTGGCGTCTTTTAAGGTTTTATAATTTGCGTTATAGAATCGGATAAATGCCAATTGCATTTGTGAAATCACTCGGTTTTCATCATTTCTAGGGTCTCCAATAATGGCTGTTTCATAGCCATTTCTTTGTAAATCATGCTTTTCAGTTGCCTGATTTTGTCCTATATTATTATTGCTTAATGCTGTTAATAAGTAGAAACCCTCACTTCTTGGTCTGTACAGAAATGGATCGTCTTCTGGTCCTCCACCAAAAACACTGTCTAAATCAAGGTCAGCTGATCGTGAATTGTCAATTTCATTTGGATTATTAATACTGCTAAAACTGCTGGTAGTATCGAAAGTGATATCATGATCAATAAATTGACCAAAGAAAACCATCCCTAAAGGAACAGAACTGGTAAATTTGGGCGAGTTTCCGCCGTTCATTGGTCCATCATTCTTTCCCAATCCGGAAAGGGCGGAAGGGGTATTGTAAAGTGGAGGTAAATTAATAAACATCCGGCCAAAGCGACCAAAACTTTCTTCCTCGAAAGATTGGTGAGAACAAAGCACATTTTTACCTTCAAAGCTGTGCATTCCGTGGTGATTTGAATCTGACATAATTAACTTGGTTTATATGGTTAAATAATATAATTGATATTCAAAATTCATTTTGTATTCATCCAGGGAAGAAAAAAAGTTGCTTGACTTTTAGAAAGCACTCCTGCGCTAAAAATTTAGTTATATAGACAACTTGGAGTCTAATCGGTTAAAAAATGCCATTGGTCGAAATTCTATACAACTGCTATATATTTAAAGGTATATATAATATTTGTAAATTGCAATTGTAAAATTAAAATAGATTTCTAATTATATTAAAGTGATTTATTATTGGAGAAGTCTCTTAGTTGAGAAGAGATGAATAATTAAAATTGATGAAGAGAATGAACATGTCTTCTTCTGTGAGAGTCAAAAGATGATTTTTTTATTGCATGCCTCACAATTTATTTCAAGTAGTAATTGAATGCAATCATTTTAGGCATCGAATTTTGCCAACTCAACAATACATCTAATGCTAATATGGGCATGGTGTAAGAAATAACCGTGAAAAGTGCGGGTCATTTCTTACTTCAGGATAGTTTATTTATTTTCTAGGTATTGTAAAATAAAAAGTGCTTCCCTTGTTAGGTTCGGACTCAAGCCAAATTTTACCCCCGTAATTTTCAATTATCTTTTTCACTATTGCTAAACCCATTCCTGTTCCTTTGAACTCATCTTTGGTATGGAGTCGTTTAAATATTATGAATATTTTATCGAACTGAGTCTTGTCAATTCCGATGCCATTATCCTTTATAATTATAGTATGAGATGATTTAGAAGAACTACAGGAGATACTAATTTCAGGAATCACGCCTTTGCGAGTATACTTGATTGCATTACCTATTAAATTTTGAAATACCTGTAGAAATGGCATTTTATGAACTTCAATATCAGGCATTTCATTGATCAAGATCTTGCCTTTCTTATCCTGAATGGCCTTTCTTTGCAATGCACAAGCTTCACTTACTATATTACTAATTTTCTCTTTCTTGTGGTCGTCTTCTGTTTTTCCGGCTCTGGAAAATTCCAACAGGTCCAATATAATTTGACGCATTCTTTCAGCTCCATCTACAGCGTAATGAATATATTGGTGAGCCTTTTCATCCAAGTGATTCCCGTATTTTGCATTGAGTAAATTCATAAAACTTGTTACCATTCTCAGCGGCTCCTGCAAATCGTGTGAAGCTACGTAGGCAAATTGTTCCAGTTCCTCGTTTGATTTAGTCAACTCCTTTGCTCTTACATCTAATGCAGCATTCAAACTTTTTAAAGATTCCTCATATTCTTTTCTATAAGATATATCAGTCATAGCACCTAAAATTCTTACAGCCTCTCCTTGCTCATTTCTTAAGAAGATTGCCCGATCTATTACAAATGCATAACTACCATCTTTTTTTCTGAATTTATATTCTTCTCGCCAATTCATAGACTTACTATTAGCGAAGGATATTTGCATTTTTCTTTTTACCCTGTCACGATCCTCAGGGTGTATGAGATTCATTAAGAGTTCTCTTGAAGGATTTATCGTTGATAGATCATAACCAAATAGTTCTTCAAACCCTTGTCCCCAAAAAACTGTGTTTTCTTCTAAATTGTTATCCCAAATGGCATCATTTGTAGCTTGGGCAATCATTTCAAACCGCTCGTTTGATTGCTTAATGAGTTCTTCGCTTTTCTTTTTATCGGTGATATCCTTAAAAAATACTGAAAGACCATTTTCGGATGGATAGGCACTGATCTCAAACCAACTATTGATAGGTTCATAATAATCATCAAAGTAGACAGGTTGCTGAAACTCCATGGCTTTGATGTAATTTTCTCTGGAATAGGACCCGGCTGATTCGTCAAATACATCCCAGAGACATTTATCCAAAATATCCTGCTTAGCTGTATGTAAAAGTAACTCAGCTTTCTCATTCCAATACTTTACTGTCCATTGCGTATCTACAGAAAAGAAACCATCACTTATATTTTCCAGAATACTATTTCTTTCTCTGAATATTTTTTGAAAGTCCAGCTCTGCTACTTTTCTTTCGTGAATATCCTGAATGCTACCAAATATTTTAATGCATTTACCGTCCAGTCGTTCAGACTGACCAATACAACGTGTCCATTTTTCATTTCCCTTTGCAGTTTCGATCAATAACTCAAGATCAAAGGATATATCATCGTCAATTAATTCTGCTAAAGCTTCTTCAAGCTGCTGTTGGCTTTCGCCTTTAAAAAATGCGATAGCATCGGAGTAAGCAACCTCAAAATCTTGCCCTACCTCAAAAATATTTCTTGCCATAGAAGACCAGAAAATGGAATGATTTAATGAGCTTTTTAAGAACATTTCCCAACTTCCAATACGTGCCATCTGGCTCGATCTCTCTACTAAAAACTCCAGTTCCTTCTTTTCAGTAACATCTATAATAAGGGAATCCCATATGGTGGTACCATCACTTTGCTTTTGCGGACTGCCTTGCCCTTTATGCCAACGTTGAGTTCCATCAGGGTGAATGCTTCTCCATTCGCATTTCCAACTAGTCTCATTTTGCATCGACACTTTAATGCTTTCCCTGACCTTGCTTAACTCTCCCCCTGATTCAATTTGTCGCCAAATGAGCTCATTATTTTCTTCACATTCTTCTGGGCTCATTCCCCAAATTTCCGTTGAACCCTTGCTAATAAATTGTAGTTGATCACTTCCATCAGGATACATTTTATATTGAAAAATAACGCCAGGAATGTTATCTGAAACAGATTTTAATCTCAGTTCTAATTTTTTATATTTATTTATATCCTGAAAACTACCAACTATCTTAGTACATTTTCCATCTTTTATTTCAGGCTCTCCTATCGTTCTAACCCATTTCTCTTTTTTATTTGCTGTAATAATAATACATTCCAAATCCCACTTTTCATGCATTTCAATTGCTCTATTGATAGCTTCGAGTAACTTATTTTTATGAGCTCCTGCTTTATAAAACTCCATTGTCTCTGCAAGAGTAGGATTATATTGTGAATGAACTTCATGAATGGAACGCGTAATAGAAGACCAATAGATGTTTTTTGTATCAAGGTCATATTCCCACCCCCCAATTTGAGCCAACTGGTTGGCCTGGTCTAGCAAATCCTGAAGTTCTTTTTTCTCTGTAATATCTCGTCCATAGGCAAATACCAGACCTTCAGCTCCAAAAACCTGGGAAGAATTCCATGAGATCCATTTTTCTGCTCCCGCTTTTGTTAAATATCTGTTTATAAATTCCTCTACCTGTCTTTCTCCTTTAATAGTACCATTGTATTCTAAAAGACTATTTACCTGATCCGTTTCAGGTATAAAGTTTGTGAAAGGCTGGGAAGTAATTTCCTCTTCAGTATAACCTAGTAGTTTGCCAAAAGCAGGATTTACTTTCCTAAACCTGCCATTTTGTGCAGCAATGCAAAGTATATCAGGGGAATAGTGAAAAAACATATGAAGCTCTTCTTCTGCTTTTTTTCTTATAATTTCTATACCTAACCGATTTCCTAATGGTGCTAAAAACTTTTTGTAGTGCTGTAACTTATGTTTCTCGTCATTTACACCAAAAATCAACACTCCAATTAGTATCTTATTGTCGAAAATAGGAAGCCCTAGCCCAGCTAGTAGACCCGCTTTTTTAGCGGCTTTATGTCTCTTAAATGATGTTGAATTGCCAAGGTCTTCCCAAATCACGGGTTTTTCACCCTTCCAGACAATTCCTGGTAGCCCTTCGCCTTTGAGGAAATTACAACTCGATTTGCTTTCGTTGTAAAAAAGAGAGCCTTTCTCAAAATTTATTGCAGTAGATATTAAGCTGATGTGGCTATGGTCATGGTCGATTAGCCAGGCTTCAGAAAGACAAAACTCTGCATAATGATTCAAATGATCTAAAACATTAGTTAAAGTTTCACTGATCGAGATACTCTTATTAAAGATCAGACTCACCTCCTCCAGAAGTTGATTTTGTAAAAGTTCAATCTTCTGGGTAGTTCTATCTCTTACTACGCCATACATCCGTATAGCTCTCCCTTTTTTATCCCTTACTAAATATCCGATTTCCTCTACGAAGGCAAAGCTACCGTCTTCTTTTTGAAAGCGGAACTCATGAACCCATCTGTTTTCCTTCTTGTCTTGTATAAAATTCTCCCACTTATCACTTAATATTGCGTCATCTTCATGATGCATTAATTCTACCCAATTTTTTAATCGAAAAACGCGGTTAATCTTATGGCCAAAAACTCTCTGAAAACTTTCACTCCAGTTAAATATGTCTTTCTCAACATCCCAATCATAAAGCACATCATTTGTTACCTTATTGATATAATTGAATCTTTCATTGCTGGACAATAAATCCTTACTTTTTTGATAGTGCTCAAAAAGTAGGCTGAGTAAGGCAGCTGAACGATCAAATAATTCTAGTTCAAGTTTGGAAGGTGATTTTATAGAGGAGTAGTAATTGGCAAATGTGGCTACCACTTCCTTCTTTGCATTGAAAATTGGCTGCGACCAACAACTTTTTAGATTGTTTTTTATGGCAATTGATTTATAATTTGCCCATAAACTATCAATACTTATATCTTCAACAACTACTTTCTTTTTTTTATAAGCAGCTGTTCCACATGATCCGGCATTTTTGCCAATAGGCTCACCATTGATTTTTTTTAGATAAGCATTTGGTAATGAGGGTGAAATATAATTGTAAATTTTATTATCACGCACTTTTAGTATAGATACATACATTCCATGAAAAAGTGACTCCAATCCTAAGACATATTCCTTTAAAAGGATCTTTAAGTCAAAATCTAATTGAATAGATTTAGACATGATTTCCCTTTCCAACTGCTCCATTCCGTGTAACAGTTCTTTTTCAGTAACATCGTCAGCAGCGGCAATAATGCAATTTGTATGATTATATGTTAGTTTCTGACCTAAAATCTCCATTTTACAGACTGAGCCATCTTTTCTTTGATGTACGTTTGTTCCAAACTGTATTAATCCAGATTTATCTTCAATATTTTTATGGATAAGGTCAACCAAATGTCTGTCCTTCATGGGCCTCAAATCCAGGACAGACATCTTCATAAATTCATCTCTTGAATAGCCATAATGTTTAATGGCTGCTTCGTTTACTTGCAAAATCTTATAATTTCCTTCCTGGTAAATAAACTTTGGGATAGGACTGAAATTGAATAACTTTTTATAATCATTCTTTGATTGTTCTAAATGTTCAGTGGCTGTTTTAGCGTTTGTAACATCTTTGAAATCATCTACAATTCCATTAATAGCAGGGTCATGAAGTAGATTTGTAATAGTAGCTTCTACCCAAATCCAGCTGCCATCTTTTCGTTTGATTCTTGACAAATTCCCCAAAATTGGCACTCCAGGGTTATTCAATGCCTCTGATATACTCAGAAAAACTTTTGGAGCATCATCAGGATGTAAAATATCAGATAGATTCATTTTGATTGCCTCCTTCTCAGGATACCCAAGAATATTTACTACACTGGGGGATACAAAAGAGGTGGAACCATCAGCTTGTAAAATAGCAATACCATTAGTAGAATTCTCTACTAGAGATCTATACTTTTTTTCTTCCAAAAATAACTCCTCACCGCTTTTTTGAACAGAGGCACTTTGACTCCCAACTAAATAGAATGAGTTAGCATCGATGTCTTTTTGTGCTTTAAATTCAATCAGAACTGTGGTTCCGTTTTTATGCAAGCATGAGCAATTGAATGAAAAAGGCTTCGTAAGAGTATTATTAACGTAATGTAAAAAATTGTTTTGATCTTCAGCAGCAATGAAATTCAGGAATTTTTGATTCAGAATATCGCTTTTGAGCCATCCAAGCGTTTTGAAAAAGGCATTATTTGCCCAGGATACCTCTAAATTTTCATTTATTTTACAAATTAGATCAGAGGATTGATTCAATAAATTAAGTACCTGCTGATCTCTCATAAACCCTTAAAATAAATTATCATAGAAAAAATAGTGACTTAAAAGCAAAAGTCTACATCAAAAGCCTTTTGCTAGCTACTATAAATGTATCAAAATTTGATGAAAATTTAAAACTCTTTTCATAACTCCCTTGCTTCAAAACACCTCATTTGCTTGTGAAAAGCAATTAATTATAACTTTTTAGTCTTAAATCGTTTCTTATTATAGAATAAAACTCAGCTAAAATATTAAATTATATTATGTCACATACATTAAAGATTAAAAATATTAAATCCGTTACTCATAATGTAAAAGAGTACACTCTAGAAAAGCCTGTTGATTTTGAGTTCCGACCCGGTGAGGCAACAGAAGTAAGCATAAATAAACCGAAATGGAAGGAGCAGAAGAGACCATTCACATTTACTTCATTGCCCGAAGATGAATTTTTACAGTTTGTTATAAAATCTTATCATGATCATGACGGAGTTACTCATCAATTATACAACCTGATGGAAGGAGATGAATTAATTATAGACGATCCCTGGGGCGCAATTGAATATAAGGGTGAAGGTACCTTTATAGCTGGTGGCGCAGGGATTACCCCCTTTATTTCAATATTGAAACAATTGGAGAAAGACGGGGACTTGGAAAATAATAGTTTGATTTTCTCCAATAAATATGGCAATGATGTGATATTTGAATCTTATTTTCAAGATGTCTTGGAGGATAATTTTATATCTACCTTAACAAACCAAAAGGTAGAAGGACATGATAACGAAAGAATAACTTTAGATTTTCTTAATAAGCACATCAATAATTTTACTCAGCAATTTTACATTTGTGGGCCAGAATCTATGGTTACTGATATTGCTAAATATTTAGAAGTATTAGGAGCAGAGCCTTCTTCAATTGTGTTTGAAAAATAAAATTATAACTGTTATGAATGTTTTAGTAAGTGGTGCCGGCGGTAATTTAGGTAGCTGTGTTGTAGATATGCTACAAAGTACAGGGAAGAATGTCATAGGAATCTATGGAACAGAATCAAAGTTGAACGCAGATAAGAGAGAAATTGCCAAATATGCAGTGGACTTGATGGATCCTGATGACTCGAAGAAAACTCTAAATGAAATCATTTCAAAAAAGGGTAATATTGATGCAGCTGTACTAACAGTAGGTGGATTTGCTATGGGTAATTTAAAAGAGACCACCACTAAAGATATCCATGATCAAATAAAATTGAATTTTGATACAGCGTATCATCTGGTTCAACCTTTATTAGAGCATATGAAAAAGCAAGGTCAAATTTTCCTTATTGGTGCTAAACCAGCACTTAACATCAATGAATTGAAAGGAAAATTAGCGTATGGTATAGCCAAGAGTATGATTTTTACTCTAGCGGAGGTTATTAATGCAGATTCAGACAAACATGGTATTAACTGCACTGTGGTAGTGCCAAGCATTATAGATACAAAGCCAAATAGAGAGAATATGCCGAACTCGGATTTTTCAGATTGGGTAACGCCAAAAGAAATCGCTGAAACTATTAACTATTATATTGATCATCCTTATTTAAAAGAAGCTGTAATTAAAGCTTATGGAAAAGTATAAAATTTGGTGATGATTATTGCAAAATAACAGATGTCAATAAATAATCTATTTAATGGAATAGTTTCCGAATGCCGATGATAGCTATGATAATGCCTCCTATTAAACATGTGTAATACCAGAACTCACTCATCCTGTATTCATTTGAATCAAGAATATCTGTAATTTGTTGCCCTACTGGTGCATGCGGGCTATGATCTACTGTCCAAAAAATAATAAAGGCTCCAATTATAATGATAAAAAAGCCCTTTAGAAGAGATTTACTCATAAAAAGTGATTTTGCTTTGTCCAAGATAGAAAAAATAATATTAAATTCCATTAGAAAATCCTAAGTCAACAATGGTTAGAATATGTCCGCGTAGTTTTATTTTCTTTGAATTAATAGAATCGGATCGATATAACTTATTTTAAGCATAAATATGCTTCTTGTTTAATTTTCTTACTACTTTTTTTGATGTAACTTTAAACAAAATTGCTAAGTAGTATTAATAAGATAGGATTTAAAACTTTTTCAATATGTCTAAAAGAGTGAAAAATATTCCTTGCGACTTATGTTTAAGCAGGAGAAAATCTATGTTTGCTGGTTTGCCTGGAGATGCACTTTGCACGCTTTCTGAAAGCAAAAGTACAATTGCGCATAATAAAGGACAGATTTTATTTTTAGAAGGCACCCTTCCAATGGGCTTATTTTGTATAAGTGAGGGAAAGGTAAAAATTTTTAAAACTGACGATTCGGGGAAAGAACAAATTATCAGGTTAGCAAAAGAAGGAGATTTTTTAGGATACAGAGCCTTGCTTTCCGGAGAAAAATATAACTCCTCAGCCACAATTTTAGAGGAGGCAAAAGTATGCTTTATTCCAAAAAGCAGTTTCAATGAATTAGTTTCTAAGGACATTAATTTTCAGAATAGATTAATGCAGGCTGTATGTCATGATTTGGGGGTTATGGAGCAAAAAATGGCAGATATGGCCAATAAAAATGTGCGACAAAGACTGGCCACCACTCTGCTGATGTTAAAAGACACATATGGAATAGATGGGGCAGAGAGCACCAGCATAGACATTGCTTTAACTCGTGAGGATTTGGCGCAAATAGTAGGTACAGCTACTGAGACAGTTATCAGGCTGTTGTCAGAGTTTAAGAAAGATCAATTGATCAACATCAACGGAAAGAAAATAAGTATCATCAATCCTGATGGTTTAGCTAAGGAAATAGATCTATTTGCATAATAGACTTCCTTCAATAATTATGGAGGTAATGCGAACTATTTAGCGGTAATACAACTTATGTGTGCTAATTAATGTAAATTTGCCAGATGCAAACGCAGGAAAAAGCCACTTTACTACCCAAAGAGATTATAGAGGTCAATCTTTCAAAGAAAGACATTCGTAAAATGTCTGTGGAAGAAATTGCAGCTGAATTAACTGCTAAAGGAGAGAAAGCCTTTAGAGCTAAGCAAATTTATGAATGGCTCTGGGTA
This sequence comes from uncultured Cytophagales bacterium, assembly GCA_963803685.1. GTDB lineage: Bacteria > Bacteroidota > Bacteroidia > Cytophagales > Cyclobacteriaceae > Marivirga. The sequence continues at coordinate 834,627 of CAWDNW010000001.1, read as the reverse complement.
AAAGCTGCTGCCTCCTTTGAGGACATGACCAACCTCTCTAAAGACCTGAGAGAATGGCTCAACGAAAATTTCTGCATTAATAGAATTACCATTGCCTCCAAGCAAGTAAGTACTGACAGAACCATCAAAGTAGCTTTCCGCTTGCATGATGGCAATGAAGTTGAGGGTGTTTTAATTCCTACCGAAAGTCGAATGACTGCCTGTGTTTCTTCTCAAGTAGGTTGTTCTTTAAGCTGTAAATTTTGTGCTACTGGTTATTTAAAAAGAATGCGTAATCTTGAAGCCGCAGAAATTTACGATCAGGTAGTGATGATTAAGGAGCTGGCCGAAGAGCATTATGGCATTCCGTTAACCAATATTGTATACATGGGAATGGGTGAGCCTCTCCTGAATTACAAAAACGTGTTGGAATCTATTGAGCATATCACTTCTGAAAAAGGATTACATATGTCGCCTAAGCGAATCACTGTCTCAACAGCAGGAATTTCCAAAATGATTATGAAACTGGCCGATGATGATGTAAAATTCAACCTGGCACTTTCTCTGCATGCGGCTAACGATGAAAAGCGTAGCAAAATAATGGCCATTAATGATAGCAACAACCTGCCTATTTTGAGAGATGCGTTACAGTATTATTATCAGAAAACGAAGAACAGAGTCACTTTTGAGTATTGTGTTTTTGATAATTTTAATGATACATTGGAAGATGCGAAAGAACTATGGCAATTCACTAAATATGTGCCTGCCAAAGTGAATTTGATTGAATATAACCCAATTGATCAAGCTGATTTTGTAAATACAGAAGCAGATAAACTGGATGCTTTTGCTGCATTTTTAGAAAAAAATAAAGTGACAGTGAACGTTAGAAGAAGCCGTGGCAAAGATATTGACGCGGCTTGCGGGCAACTGGCTAATAAGCATTAGATTTTTATCAAAATTATGCTCGATTAGTGGGGATCCCTTTCCAATTAGAAGGTGGTTCTTCATCATTTCAAATATTACATAATTCAAAAGATTTTGCAGACGTAAAGGTGAGTATTTTCTACTCATCATTCCATATTTTTCCCCTAGCTTTGCACCATGGCACAAGCAATTAAAAACCAGCAGGAGATTTTAGCTAAAATGGGTATTTCTGAACTTAATCCTATGCAGCAGGAGGCACTTCAAATTATCGATACTGCCGAGGAGACTATCCTGCTATCCCCTACCGGAACTGGCAAAACTATTGCCTTCTTACTGCCGCTTATTGAGAGGCTGGACCTTCAACTTCAGGAGGTTCAGGCATTGATACTGGTACCTTCAAGGGAATTAGCGCTACAAATTGAGCAGGTGATTCGAGAAATGGGCACCGGCTATAAAGCCAATGCTATTTATGGCGGGAGAGCCGGAGACAAAGACAAGGAAGATTTAAAACATAAACCTGCTATCCTTGTTGGAACTCCAGGCAGAATTGCTGACCATATTAGAAGAGAATCCTTTAATCTCAATTTTATAAAAACATTGGTTTTAGATGAATTCGATAAGTCCTTGGAAATAGGATTTGAAACCGAAATGAAAGAAATTGTATGGAGCCTACCCAATGTGAGTAAAAAAATATTAACTTCTGCCACCGAACCTAAAGAGTTGCCATCCTTCATGGCTTTGCGCCAACCTTTTTACATTAACTACTTAAATGAGGGCGTTTCGGAACTGGATATTCGTGTTGTGCAGAGTCCTGAGAAGGATAAGCTGCAAACTTTAGGACAACTCTTGCAAAAAATTGGCAATAAGCCGGGAATTGTTTTCTGCAATTTTAAAGATAGCATTGATAGGGTAAGCGATTATCTGCGCGATTTAGGAATGGAACATGGTAATTTTTATGGAGGTTTGGAGCAAAGAGACCGTGAGCGTGCTTTAATCATGTTTAGAAATGGAACTTACAATATATTACTAGCTACTGACTTAGCAGCAAGAGGTATAGATGTGCCTGAAATTCAGTTTATCATTCATTACCATTTGCCTGTAAAAGCAGAGGAATTCACTCACAGAAACGGTCGCACCGCCAGAATGAACAAGTCAGGGACTGCTTATGTCTTGCAAGGCGTAGACGAAAAACTGCCGGATTTTATTAAAGCTGATGTAATTTCAATGGATGAGATCAAATCAGACCAGAACGAAGATGAGGCAGCATGGACTACCTTATTTATCTCCGGAGGTAGAAAAGATAAGATTTCCAAAGGGGATATAGCAGGTTTATTTTTTAAAGAGGGTTGCCTGAAGAAGGACGATTTAGGAGTGATTGAATTAAAGCAAGATTGCGCCTTTGCAGCAGTTAAATCCGCTAAGGTAAAGCAATTACTGAAGGAGGTGAATAATAGCAAATTGAAGAAGAAGAAGGTTAGGATTAGTGTGGTGGAGTAGGTTTTAGTTCTCTCTAGTCTTTTTAAGAAGTACATTTAGCCTCTTTTCCTCCTCTGTCCATTCAACAATGTTGCCTGGGTATCGGTTCAGTATGATGCTTCCTTCTCTATCGTATGCATTGCGATCAAATGGTTTACTATAGAGTTCCATACTCATTTCATTCCTTAATTTTTGATTTGCTGAATTAATTAAATCAAGATATTTGATATATCTACCATAACTTATTTCAGATGCTGGCTCGTAAATCACTCTAAAATCAGGGCTGTATGTTTTTACTAATTCATAAATCGTTTGACGCAGTCTATCCGAGCTGATTAATTGATTATTGAGATAGGTATGCTGTGCCCCTACAGCAACTTTTACCCTATTGGTTCTTTGTAAATCGTCATTTCGATATAAATCTGATTCTGGTAAATGAATCTTATACTTTTTTAAATCAAGCACTTCAGCAGAGTCCAGAAAAGCCTGCAATTTAGGATAGTGGACAGGTAAAACCTGGCGAACACCCCAATACTTGAAGTAGGGGTAATCAGAGGGATATCTAGAGTGTAGAATACCAGTTGAGAACTGGACTGAGCGCAAACGCTGCGTTCTCAAAATCTGCTTTATTTGATTTAAGAACTGGATGCTTAAAGAGCTATCCATCATTATATTAATGATTAAATAATCTCTTTCCACCTCAGCCAACATCCTTTTTTCTGAATCAATCGCTAAAGCGAGATTATCAAAAGTAACCGGCTGTGAAATGTTATTAATAAACAGTAAAGGTTTTTCATTATTGACTGTGTCTTTAACTACATATAAATCACTTCTTAAAGAAAATCTTTGTATTCGATCATAAGTGCTACTCTCAGGTATTTGTAAATCATAAGCTGTTTCTATGATTCGTTTTTTCAAATTTGTATTAAGGGCTTCAACATTTATGAAATCTTTCAAAGCAAAAAGAGAACTCATAGCTACAAAAATGGAGGTGGTGATCAACAGCCATTGTTTCCAAACACTTCCTATCAATTTTCTTATTCCTGGCCAGGTTGAAAAGAATAATACTATAGGTAGTAGTATTAAAAATTCCGGGGCTTCCTGAATAAAAGTAAAATCGTACTGTAAAGGATAAACTAAATACCATATACCCAGAAAACTTCCTACCTCCCCGAACCAAAATAGGAATGTCCAGAAATAGAAACCTTGGTTATTATTTAAATGGCGGACTTTCAGGCGGGTTTTTCTGGATGGATAAAAGAAGAAGTGCCTCAACAAAAAACGAAAAGCCAGCATATAACCCAAAGCAGAAGCTATTGCAGCAAAAAATAAATTATAAATATAATTCTCATCCGCATTGAGAATAAGTAAAGTATTTCCACTTAAATTATCACCAGCGGTTAAATATCTGATGACTTCCCTGAACATGTAAAAAAATGCATACAAAATATATGAAAATGCTATCCAGCAGGCAATTCCAATAAGGATTTGCTTTAATTGAAAAGGGTGTCCTTTTCGTAGATAGCCATTGTTTAGAGTCATTATGATTATTAATCTTAGGAGATTTGCTTTTTATATATTTAGGGAGCTCATGATAAATACTGCACTGCTAGAAAACCAAATTAAGTTTGCGAAGTGCGAGCGGGCTGGTCGACAAAAAGGCGGGCAGCGCGCTGAATTGTAGCTTGGAAGCATCTTTTTGTCTTGATTTTCCCCATCGGGATGCCTATGGCATTGTATCTTTTGCATCAAGGCAAAAGATAAAGAATAAAATTTAGCTTTTAAAATTTAAAACTTTAAGCGAAAACCGGAATACTAATTGAAATTTACTTTTTTTTTTAAGGTTTTGTACTGAAATCCAAAACTTAAAAAATGCTCATTCGGGTCAGTATATTTAGTGTATGAGTTTAATTCATTTTTCATTAGTAGCCTATCGAAGCTCCACATCCAGCTGCCTGCCTTCTTCTTTAGCCTTTTTATCCATATAACTGCCGAGAGCTAATCCTATTCCCATGCCAATTGGAAGACCTATAGCCATAAGTCCGATCTGACCAATGCTAATGCCAAAAGCGACCCCAAGGGGAAGACCAAAAGCGGACATTCCTAGAACCATCCACAAATTTCTGTAATAGTTCTTAGGTACTAATTTTTGCTCTTTTAAAATAACTTTTACTATTTTATTCTGAGTCTTTAAAATTTGCTTAGACAAGTCTCTTTCTGTCCATTTAAATTCATTGAGGCTTTTCACCTCCTCATTGATCATCCCAATGATTGAAGGAGTTAAAGTCATTTTGTCTAATTCTTTTAATAATCGATCCAGAACCTCTACCCTTTGTGCAAGGCTTTTGGAATGAAGTTCAGTTTTGAGATTTAAGGGTTCAAATTGCATAGGATATAAATTTAAAAAACCAAGGGAGCCAAATAAAGCCCGGCTAAAAATAGCACCAAAATAGCGATCAGATTCAAAACAAATCCCGCCCTCACCATTTGCTTAATACTAATATAACCGCTAGAAAAAACAATGGCATTAGGAGGTGTGCTTATAGGCATCATAAAAGCGCAACTGGTAGCCATAGCCACCGGAATAGCCAATAAAAGAGGCTCTACTGAAAGCCCACCAGCGATACTAATTACCATTGGGATGGCAATGGTGGTCAAGGCCACATTGCTCATCAATTCTGTAAGAAAGAGTGCTAAAGCTGTTAAAATCAGAAGTAATAGCCATACTGGCATTTCATCATACTGGCTAATCGCCACGCCGATTTGATCTACAAAACCTGCCGCCTCCATTGCTTTGGCCAGCGCCATACCTCCTCCAAATAGAATCAAAATACCCCAGGGCAGCTCTTTCATGCTCTCCCAATTCATGAGCATTTTACCTTTCCTATTCAGCGGCACTATAAAGGTGGCCAATCCGCCCGACATAGCAGTAACTGTGTCATTTAATAAATCAAAAGCTATCAGCGAATTAATTTGACTTTTAAAGATCCAGCAAATAGCTGTCAAACTAAAAATAATGGCAACCCATCTCTGCTCCTTGGTCCAGCCACCTAAGATTTTTATTTCCGCCTCAATAAAATCTTCTGCCTGCTCTATTTTACCTATTCCATGTTTGAAAAGCACTCTGGTCAACATTAGGTAGACCAATACCAGCATAATGGTCACCACAGGCAACCCGATTATGAGCCATCCGGCAAAAGAGATTTCTCGTCCTAAAATATTCTTTACCAAGCCGACCAAAACTACGTTTGGAGGTGTGCCAATAATCGTTGCCATACCTCCCACGTTGGCCGCATAAGCAATGCTCAAAAACAAGGCGGTTTTGAATTTACCGAAACCTGAAAAGTTTTGTTCATTTTTGTCCAGCAGTTTTACTACTGAGAGCGCAATAGGCAACATCATTACAGCAGTGGCAGTGTTGCTAATCCACATGCTAAGCACAGCAGTAGCCAGCATAAATCCCATAATGATGCCATTAGCTCTCGTACCAGTCAGACGAATTAAGTTAAGGGCAATTCTTCGGTGCAATTGATGCTTTTCCAGGGCCAGTGCCAGCATAAATCCCCCCATAAATAAAAAAATGATGGGGCTGGCATAAGGTGCTGTAGCTTCAGCCAACTTAAAAACACCGGTACTTGGGAATAATACCATCGGCAACAATGCGGTCGCGAAGATAGGAATAGCCTCAAAAACCCACCATATGACCATCCATAGTGCAATGGAGAAAACATCCCATCCTGTTTCAGCAAACCAAAAGTCAGGTTCTGCCACCTGAATTACCATGAAAACTAGTGGGCCAGCTACTAAAGCTATTAATTTATAGGATAAGCTGATGGATTTCTTCTGAGTCATTTATCGGATTTCACAAAATCCACTCAAATAAACTTAAAATATTGAGATTACATAAGGTTTAATTCAAAAAGACCTTGCAAGTTGTAGGTATATTAAGCAGAAACTTTGGCAGACGCTGGTATACCAAAATCAAAAAATTCCTTTTAGTTGCTTATCATTACCAATAGTATTTTCTTTACTTTCTACACAAAATAACTATGTATCTACTTTTTCCCGGCAGGCATCACCTGTTCACACAATTTCAGTACGATTATCTCCAAAGCTTACTTGAAAAATATGGTGAAGATACTATCGAAGGAATTGTATTTGCGGTAACCTCTGCCAACCACAGCGGCACCAAAAGAAATCCCGTCCCTTTCTATTTAAGAGCCATGATGATACAGGATTTTTGTGAAAGTATTCCTGTCAAAACATATGTTTATGGAATTGATGATGTGGGCGACCTGAAAGATTTTGCTTCCTATACCCTCAAGCAGATTAGTCATCAAAGTGAGCAGAAACTGCAATTGAATAATAAAAACACCAAACTGATTTGCTCTACCCCTGTAATGGAAATGTACCAGAAAATTGGTTTCGAGGTGCTAAAAGCAGAGCTTGTAGGCAATAACTATCAGTCTTATCAAACCGCTCTTCCATGGGAATTGGTAGAAAAAATCGCAGGCAATTCTAATTGGCAACAATCGAGAGAATTAGCAGCTTTGGTGCATTCATCGACAATTAAAATATGGACCACATATAGTCTGGATGAAAAGGTTAGAAATATTTTGAACGACCCAATCATTGGAGAAGATGGAGATATCACTGAATCAAGAGACTACAATTCTTATGTTCGCCAGATGGACGAAATTGCAGAAATCAAGTACAAAGAGACAGCACAATATATTCAGTCCGGCATTATTGGAGATATTGGCTGCGCAGTAGGCTCTTGGATTAAACAGGCTTCTGAAGACCCAAGATTCCGTGAATCTGACTTTTATGGCATTGAAGTAGCCAGGCAGCTATTCGATATCTGCCAGCAGCGGAAAAACAATAGGGAATTTGGCAATCCTTATGTGTTTTTTGCGCAGAAAAATGCGGTTACTTCTCACGTTTTTGAGCCAAATAGTATGAATACCATCCATACATCATCCCTCACTCATGAGATAGAGTCGTATGGCAATCGGCAGGATTTACTTCAATTTATAGCCAATAGATACAAGGAATTGCAAAGTGGAGGAATATGGATCAATAGAGATGTTATTGGACCTGAAAATGGAGACCTGCAGATACTCATGTTATTAACCAAAGAGGATGGCAGAAACGAGGATTATCAACAGCATTTTTCGGATAATCAGGATATGGCTGAATACCTTCAAGGTTTGAGCACTTTCACACTCTTTAAAAGGTTTTGCCTGGATTTCAGGAAGTCTGAAAATGATATGATCACTTACGCTGAAAAAATAATTGACGGAGAAACCTACTACCAATTGCCTCTAAAAGATGCTGCTGAATTTATGCTGACTAAAGATTACCATGATAATTGGAACAGCGAAATGCACGAGCGCTTCTGCTTTTGGAGCATTTCTGATTGGAGGGAAGCTTTGGAATGTTACGGTTTTCAGGTAAACGAAGCCTCCCAAGCTTATACTAATCCGTGGATTGCAAGTAACAGGTTTGAGCATAAAGTGCTATTATTTGATCTGAAAATGAAACCATTGGAGCATCCCCCTACCAATGTTTTGCTTTTAGCCACCAAAATTTAGTGCTTTTTACCCTGGCTTTGAATAAATTTGGACATGGAAGAAATGCAAAATATAAAAGTTGCTGTAGATGCCGTAGTTTTTGGCTACAAAGCGAAAGAGGGTATTTCCATATTACTAATTAAAAGGAAAATAGCTCCTTTTCAGGGTTCCTGGGCTTTACCGGGTGGATTGGTGAAAAATAATGAAACACTTGAACAAGCTACTGAACGGGAATTGAATGAAGAAACCGGCGTTGCCCTAAATTATTTAGAACAACTTTATACTTTTAGCAAAATTGATCGTGATCCCCGCAATAGAGTGATTTCGGTAGCTTATTACGGGCTAATCAAACCCGACTCCTTTCAACTAAAAGCCAGCACGGATGCTACAGATGCGCAATGGTTTTCCATTAAAAAGCTTCCAAAGCTGGCATTTGATCACGAACATATCGTTGGTACAGCTATTAAAAGACTCCGAGGCAAAATGACTTATGAACCTGTAGGCTTTGAATTGCTCGATAAAAAATTTCCGTTTTCAGATTTAGAGAAATTGTACTCTGCAGTCTTAGGCAGACCTATTGATAGGAGGAACTTCAAAAAGAAAATTTTAAAATATGGCTTTATTGAGGAAACTGCCGAGAGGCAACAGCTAGTCGGTGCCGGCCGACCAGGCTTTCTATACCAGTTCAATGAAAAGAAGTATTTCGATTTAAAGAAAAAAGGAATCAATTTTGAGGTTTAAGTAGCTAATCCTCGTTTGTAATGAGGATTGCTGAGATGAGCTTTTGTAAAGTTCTTTATTGATAAGCACTTATAACAATGCTGAAGAAACGCCAGCTAAATTTCACGCCAAATAAAATAGTTTTTACTTCTTGATCTTAATACAAAACACGATAAAAATCGTGATTCTCGATCCCCATCATTTTGAATGTCCGGGAGGCTAATTTTAAGATTTTTTATATAAATGCGTAAAAAATACACAAATAAATTTGCGGCTTAAAAATCTCTTTTTATATTTGTGTATAATTAACGCAATTAAGTATGCAAACAGGAGTAATAATAGCCAGATTTCAGACGCCTTATTTACATGAAGGGCATATGGACCTCATACAAAAGGTAAAAGAACAGCACGATAAACTCATTATCATTTTAGGAGTGAGCCCTGTGCGGAGCAGTCGTAAAAATCCTTATGACTTTTATACGCGTGAAACCATGATCAAAAAAGAATTCCTGGAAATAGTGGTCCTACCACTTAGCGATCACCCAAGTGATGAGGAATGGTCTGGTAATTTGGACAGTATGCTGGAAAATGCTTTCCCAAATGAGAACTTCACTCTATATGGCAGCAGAGATAGTTTTATTCCGTCCTATTCAGGTAAAAAGCCTGTGGTTGAATTGCCAGAACATGGTGATTATAGTGCCACAGAATTAAGGAAGAAATATGCTGATAAGGTTTCTAACTCCAGAGATTTCAGGGCAGGTATTTTATATTCCTTGCATAATCAGTATGCCAAGGTTTATCCTACTGTCGATGTAGCTGTATTCAAAAATGATAAAACAGAAATTCTTCTTGGAAGAAAGGCCAATTCGTCTAACTGGCGATTGGTTGGAGGTTTTTCTGATCCTACTGATAAAAGCTTTGAAAAAGCGGCTCTCAGAGAAATGAAAGAAGAATGCGGTGATTTGCAGGTGACAAATCTTTGCTATGAAACTTCTTCAAGAATAAATGACTGGCGCTACCGAAACGAAGTTGATCAAATCATCACTTTGCTTTTTAGCTGCGACTATGTGGAGGGTCAAGTGCAGGCACAGGATGATATCAAAGAGCTTCAGTGGTTTAAGTTAAATGATTTGCCAGGTATGGAAGCTGGAGACAAATTGTCGCCAGAACACCAATTACTCTTTAATTTTTTATTTAATAAATATACTTCAACAACTAAATAATAAGGTCATGCGCAACAACAATCTTATATTACTCGCAGATGCTTACAAATACTCTCACCATAAACTGTACTACCCGGGTACACAAAAAGTGTATAGCTATCTGGAAAGTAGAGGTGGCAAATTTGATAATACTGTTTTCTACGGGCTGCAGTATTTCTTAAAGGCCTACCTGGAAGGCCAGGCTTTTACGCAGGCCGATCTGGATGAGGCAGCTCCTATTTTGGAAGCTGTTTTTGGTAGAGATGACGTATTCAATAAAGATGAATTCCAATACATTCTAGATAAGTACGATGGCAAATTACCAGTCAAAATTAAAGCTGTGGAAGAAGGCAAAGCTGTACCCGTTAAGAACGTATTGATGACAATTGAAAATACGGATCCTGAATGTTATTGGCTGCCTAATTTTCTAGAAACACTGTTGATGCAGATTTGGTATCCCAGCACCGTGGCTACACTCAGCAGGGAAATTAAAAAAGTAATCACTAAGTACTATGAGGAGACATCCACTGAAGGTTCAGAAGCAGGAATTCCTTTTGTTTTGAACGATTTCGGTTTTAGAGGTGCGAGTAGCATGGAAAGTGCTGGTATCGGCGGAAGCGCTCACTTAATTAATTTTAATGGCAGCGATACCATTTATGCGTCAGTCTTTGCGCAAAGATATTATGATGCTAAAAAAGTGTATGGCAACAGTATTCCTGCCACTGAGCATAGTATTGTCACTTTATTAGGTGAGGAGGGCGAAAAAAATATTTTCCGTCATGTACTCAACGAGTTTCCTACAGGCTTAGTGGCTTGCGTGTCCGACAGCTATGATATCTTTCGAGCCTGCAAAGAGTATTGGGGAGATGAACTGAAAGCGCAGGTTTTGGAAAGAGATGGTGTTTTGGTGATTCGTCCCGACAGTGGTGATCCTGTTCAAACACTTTTGAAGGTATTTGAAATACTTTTTGAGCAGTTTGGATATACTGAGAATGACAAAGGCTATAAAGTTCTACTCCCACAGGTAAGGGTTATCCAAGGCGATGGTGTAAACTATGAAGCTATTCAGGAGATTTATGAAGCATTGAAGCAGCAGAAGATCAGTGCAGAAAATCTGGTATTAGGAATGGGGGGAGCGCTTTTGCAAAAAATAGACCGTGACACTCAAAAATATGCCTTAAAATGTAGTTATGCTGAAATTAATGGAGAGCCTGTGCTGGTGCAAAAGAGACCCAAGGAATTAAACAGCTCTGGGGAAATGGTCAAAAGTTTTAAAATAAGCAAAGCAGGAAAATTGAAGCTGGTGAAGGAGAATGGTAATTATAAAACTGTTAGTAGTGATGAACTTCCTGAGTTGGAAGATGAACTAAAAACTGTTTTTGTAAATGGTATAATTCTGAAGGAATATAGTTTTGAGGAGATTAGAGAAAGTGCTTCCATTGAAATAGAAAAAGTAGTTATATGATCACCAAAGCCATAAATAAAGCATTCGAATTGGCCAAAGTGCGAGCTTGGGATAAAACCTATTGGGCCATCGACATCCATGAAACAATTTTGAAGCCCAACTGGACTGACAAGGAGCTTCCTACTGTCTTCTATCCTTTGGCAAAAGAAGCCATGCAGATGATGACCGAAAGGAAAGATATCTGCTGTATACTATATACCTGCTCGCATCCTTCCGAAATTGAAAAATATTGTGCGTTATTTGCAGCGCACAATATTTATTTTTCCTACGTGAATGAAAATCCGGAAGTGATAAACAAACGATACGGAAATTACTCGAAAAAGCCTTATTTTAACGTGCTTTTTGAAGATAAAGCTGGTTTTGATGCTTTGTCGGATTGGAAAAAGGTGATACTGGCATTAAGCAAGCATCCGGAAGTAATCATGCAAAAGGCAGTTTAGAGCGGGTCTGACCAGTGGTACTGACCACTAGCCCCCAAGGCAGACTTTAGCAAATTTAAAATGCTGGCCGCAGAGTTTATATAGCTTAAGCGGAATAGGTTATTGATTAAAAAGAGTAGTTGAAATTTGCGCACTATGTGCAACAACTCGTCCTCCAAAAGCGGACGAAAGCGCGTGGGACGACAAAAAGCCGGGCTCAGTACAGGTTTTGAAGTGTGGAAGCATCTTTTTGTCTTGATTTTTTCTATCTTTTGTATCAAGACAAAAGATTAAAGAAAAGTTAAGATGCAAACGTAAATTATATAAAGGAAATACAAGGACTATGAAATGTTTTTTAAAACCTAGTTTTAAAGAGGGTTTGAGTTATTAATGGCTCTATATAAAAAACATGAAATCTAATACCACTATACTAATTATCTTGAAATGAAAAAAATCTTATTCCATACATCCAAGTATCAATACCTCGCAGAAAAAGTACAGGCCGAAGGAGACTTCAAAAAAGGCAAAGTAGAGGTGAAAGCCTTTAACGATGGCGAACGTTACCAAAGAATCCTGAGCAATGTGGAGAACAGAAATATCGTGCTGATTGGTGGTACATTGAATGATGAGGAAACCATGGAATTGTATGATCTGGCTTCTTCTTTAGTAGCTTACGGTGCTAACTCATTAAGCATAGTGGTACCTTATTTCGGCTATTCCACTATGGAGAGGGCGGTTAAATCCGGGGAAATTGTAACTGCAAAAACCAGAGCCAGATTGCTGTCTTCAATACCCAAAAGTCATAAGGGCAATAAAATCTACCTATTTGATTTACATACAGAAGGTATTCCGCACTATTTTGAAAATGATCTGCAGCCCTTTCATGTGTACTGCAAAAAATTAATCATTGAAGCAGCAAAGAAGGTAGGTGGCTCCGACTTTGTTTTAGCGAGCACAGATGCAGGCAGGGCGAAGTGGGTAGAATCATTAGCCAATGATATAGGAGTAAATGCTGCCTTTTTGCTCAAAAGAAGACTAGCAGGAGACAAAACGGAAATAACAGCAGTTAACGCAGATGTAGAGGGAAAAGTGGTGGTAATTTACGATGATATGATCCGCTCAGGAGGAAGCATTATTAACGCAGCCGAAGTATATAAAGGTGCAGGAGCATCCAAAATTTATGTAATTACCACTCACGGCCTATTCATTAATCAAGGACTGCAAAAATTAATGGATTGTGGTTTGATAGAGCAGGTAATCACTACAGATACTCATGCGAATATGAATAGAAAGGAGACCGATTTCCTGAAAATTTTAAGCATTGCACCATTGATTAATGAGCTGTTTGAGTGAGACGCAAATTTGTCATCATTTTTGATTAACGCTAAGTGTGAAACACAAGAGTGATGACAAAATTTAATAACCTGAGTTCGATTATTAATTTAGGATTCAGACCGCCTGTAGATAGTGAGTTTCCACTAAGAATTTTGAGACAATAGCGGGCTATTGTAAGGAATTTTTAGGAAGAAAATCGCTGTTTAGAGGCGGAAATAGGAAAATCTTTTCCATAAAATCCAATATACTGCGTTGTCTTCCCTCGATATAGCCCGCTATATCTTTAGTAAGACGTCTTGTCTATTGAATTCTATGAAAATCTGAATTTCCAAATTAATGTCGAACTCAGGTTAATATGTGCATGATTTTTATGATTATCTTAATAACAAATAAATGCAATTATTCGACCATCCCCCGATAATCTCCGCCATATAAATTTAAAAATAAATGGGCATCTTATTCAAAGCCATTATCTTTGCCTTACAATATGGAAAGACTGATAGTAGATGCTGACAAGCCCAAGTGGAAAATCAACCTTAAAGAGCTTTGGCAATACAGAGATTTATTTTTGATTTTAGCTTACCGTGACCTCAGAGTGCGCTATGCCCAGACGTTCTTAGGGTTGCTTTGGGCAGTTATTCAGCCTTTGGCAACCTTGATTATCTTTACGGTGGTTTTCGGCAGAGTTGCTAAAGTGGATACTGGTGACATACCTTATCCATTATTTGCAGTAGCAGGCTTGGGTGCCTGGTCGTACTTTTCTTTTGTGCTAAATCAGTCCGGGAATTCCATTATTGGCGCACAGGAAATGGTGAAGAAAATTTATTTCCCTCGTCTGGTTATTCCTTTGTCAAAAGCCTTGGTAGGTTTCGTAGATTTTGCCATAGCTATGCTTTTCATTATTGTTTTAATGTTTTACTATGGCATTTCTCCTGCAACAAGCATAATTTATCTGCCCATTTTCATTTTACTTACTTTAGTTTCTGCGCTCGCTGTTGGAATTTGGTTAAGCGCTTTGACCATTCGATACAGGGATTTTCAGCATATTGTACCCTTTTTAGTGCAATTTGGCCTATATGCCACCCCGGTGGGTTACCAGGCCAAGGATGTTATTAAAAATCTACCGGAATGGGGAACCTACCTCTACTATATTAACCCCATGGCGGGAATAGTCGAGGGCTTCCGCTGGAGTATTTTAGGGGGAGATGCTCCCAGCATCTATGCTTATTTTTCTTTTGCGATAGTTATTATACTATTCTTAAGTGGGTTATACTACTTTAAAAGAGTAGAAAGAGTGATGGCTGATATTGTGTAAAAACGCATTAGGTTCATTAAGATATTTGTCAGCTCACTCATTTTTTTTTCTATCGCATATAAAAGGAAATAGTTCCGTTTTAAATTTACTCCTGCGTATTGGCATAAAACTGATACGCTACAAATCCATAAATAAGCCAGGTGAAAAGTTGAAGCGCCAGGCCGGGTAAAATTATAGCACAGACTATCAGAATACCACAAGCAACTGCGTAGATTGTCCCAATTGTTTTTAACCTCTTTTTACTTTTCTGCAAATACCGATTGGCTATGGAACTTACTATCACGGTTAATGCAATCCCGACAGACAAAAGATAAATGCCCAAATTTTTCCACATAATGGCATTATCATTAGTAACAAGAAGTAGAATCCCACCAAAGAGAGCGATGGATAATAATGCAGCGCATCTGTTAGCTAATCTTATTTCTTCATCGGTCAGTACAAATTTACCAAAGGAGTGAAAACGAAGAAAGATGTTAGAAACAGGACCAATAATCCATGTGGAGATGGCAAAAACCATATACAATGCAATAACTATTGTGGCAAGCGGCGAGAATACTCCGAGTTGATCTGAATAAGTGCTTAAGCCTTGAATAAGTAAATAACCTACAATGATTACAGCCCAACGGACTTGTGGTTTCAATCCTTGCATCCAGAAAATATACTTGAGAAACAAGCTGTAAAAAACATTAGTTGCTTTTATAGCTTGCAGCATCCCTTGCCTAGCGTATTCATTCGTCGGATCTATTCTTAAAGCTTCTCTGAAATGCTCTTTGGCTTTGTCGTTCTCTCCCTTTTCCAAAGCACTATAGCCCACCGAAGCATGCGTATGCGAGTTCATCGGGTTATTTTTTAACGCCTGCTCGTCTGCATCAAAGTGCTCATCCTTTCGGTCAAGCTTGAGGAGTGCCATACTTCTATGGGTTAGGCATGTTTCATTTTGAGGATCGATGCTTAGACCTGTATCAGCGGCTTCAAGAGATTTTTCAAACTCTGCCAATTGAAAATAGATCGCTGCTTTTAAACCATGTGCCTCTGTAATTAATGGATTATAAGCCAATGCGCTGTCGAGAAATTTCAATGCACTTTTTCTCTTACCCAGCTGGATTTGAGTGACTGCTTTTAAAAACAAAACTTCGGGATCTGCAGGATTTCTTTTTACCAACTGATCGGCCATTTCATCTGCTTTTTTATCATTGCCCATTCCCAGGTAAATGCGAATTAACAAGATAAGTGCTGGGATACTTTCTGGATCCGAAGCAAGAAAAGACTGTACTTCACCTTGGGCTTCACTGTATCTTTCTTGTTTAAGCAGGTGCTCTGCTTTATAAAGGTATTTATCTAATTCCATGAGTGGGAGAGAAAATTATTTTAGTTTGAGGTATGTAAGTATTTCATCGTAAATACCCGAATCATTGGCGTATAAAGCATAATTCTTGGCAGTTTGAAACCATTCCTTGGTACTTGGCTTTACTTTTTTGATGGCACTGGTCAAATCTTTCGTTTGCAGGGATGTTGGCTTACCGTTTTTAATGGCCTCTTCTAATTTGCCTTCAACGGCTACATCTATACACGCATTAATATCTGCTCCTGAAAAAGTATCTGTCAACTTGGCAAGTCCCGTATAGTCAATTTTGTCGATTGGTTTTCCTTGCAAAGACAACTTGAAAATTTCAGTTCTGCTTTCAAGCGCTGGAGGTTGCACAAAAATCATTCGATCAAAACGTCCAGGTCTTCTAAAGGCAGAATCCAGGTGCCATGGTGCATTTGTGGCACCTATTATCAAAATGCCATCGTTATTGCTATCAATCCCGTCCAGCTCTGCCAAAAATTGGTTAATTAAATTACGGCCAGCGCTGGTGCGTAAATCATTGCGGTTGGCTCCTAAGGCATCTATCTCATCAAAAAACAGCACGCATGGCGACATAGCGCGGGCTTTTTCAAAAATCATGTTCAGTTTTTTCTCACTTTGGCCTATATACATGTCCAAAATGTCATCAATACCTACAGAAATAAACTGAGAGTCTATCTCACCTGCAGTCGCTTTAGCCAGGAAGGTTTTGCCACAGCCTGGAGGGCCATAAAAAAGAATGCCCCCACCAATCTTTTTTCCGTAAGATTTATACAAATCAGCATGCTGAAGTGGATGTATAATTTTAAGACTAATTTGCTCTTTTTCATAAGCCATTCCGCCTACATCTTTAAAAGTGGTTTTTTCTTGCTTTCCAAAAACCTGGGACTCAATATCATCAGAAAAAGTGTCGGATTCCTGCTGTTCTAATGCTTGTTCTGAATTCAGCAAGAGTTTAGCTTCCATTTCCTGATCTTGAAAATCCGGCTTGAGTTCTTTGAGAAGTTGGTAGGCAAGAACGGCTTCTGTTAGGTTATTTTCTGCCATGTGAATGCGGCACATCAAAAGCTGAGTTTCAAAGTCGTTAGGTTGCTGAGCAATTAATTCTTCCAGCACGACTGCTGCGGTACTGAAATTACCCTTTCCGAAATAACTCTGAGCCAGGCCTAACTTAGCTTTTTTGTTGCCGGGATCTCTTGTAATAATTTGCAAACATTCGGTCTGTAATTCATCCCAAAATTCACCTTTATTCATGGCATCCAGCACCAATTGGGTGAGGTAATGATTATCCGGAGAGGCAGCAAGTGCTTCCTTTAGCTTCTTAATTTCTTCGTTCATGGTAATATTTCATATGCCTATTTAAGTTTATTCCCTTTTTTGAGTAAAAGAATGTAACCGTTTAATTAATAGCTTTAATTTTTCGAATACCGAACTTAATTTAAAATTCTTGAAAGAAATAAAAATTAGAATGATTTTTAAATATCTATTGAGTGGTTTTTATGTACTTTAATAAGTGAAAATGATGGGGTTTATATTATGTAGATTGCTTATTTACTCTAAACTATGTTGAATAAGATCAATTGATAGACCTTATTCGATCGATTGAAAAGTTAGAATGACTTTGTCCCTACTAGATGTTTTTAATTCGCTGCAGTTCATATGAAAGCAATTCCTCTTTAGGGTATTCTCCCAGTTTATTCCAGATTTCAACGTAACTAACCAGTCCCTTGGAAAAATGTACTGTTACATAAGCTAATACCTTTAGCTGTGGATTGATCAATTCAAATTTTGTTAGATGATCACAACCTTCTCCGCAAATCTCATTTAGCTGTGCTCTGGACAATCTATAGTTCTCTATCGCATTATTATGTTGGAAATAAAGAAATAGTCCAGAACCTGTATAATTTTCTTCTTTTTCAGATAAATGTTGAATCTGCTCAAGTAAGAGATCTTCAAATTTTTCACCTTCAAAAGTTACTTCAATTATGGTGGATACAAATTCTGATTTTATCATTTCTAATTATTTCTGATCAGTGGCATTTATCTGTTTGAAGACAAACATACTAACAACGCCTCCTATTACTAGTCCTAATGCTAGATATATTTGTGGGTGTAGTTCATTTATTGAGTATTCAGTAAATAATTCTGAATTAATGGATTCGGTAAGCGAAATATTGCGTTTATTTTTTAATATCACCGCCCATATTCTTCCCTGCCAAGCTGAAAAACCACTGAAAAGAATTATCATTAATGATAACAATTTTTGCTTAAAAGACCTCATATTTGAGATTTTACTCACCGCGAAGTGTAATATTGGAATTAAGCCAATAGCAAATATGAAGACAGTACTGCCATTACTGTAAATGTCAAAACCATTTGTATTTAGAATCAGCTTTGAAGCTCTAATTTTATTAATAGATAATGCGAGGAACTGAGGCCATAGTAGTGCTGCTGCTAAAAAGCAAACAAAAGTACCTCCCGCAACCTTGTAAAATACGTTCATAAAGTCGATAAAGATAGAATACAGAAATCTCACCTGAAGATCTCGATTTTTGCAACAGAAATCTAAAAAAATAATTTTATAATTGAAGTTTTTTAAAGTATAAAACCGATCCACTTCTGTTTGATAATCCTTGTTAGCTAATTTTATCTGCCTTTAACAAGAACTCAGTTTCATTTATTCTTATTTGTCCTTAAATTCACCAAAAAACAAAACGTTACCCGATGAAAAGAATTTCTATTTTATTTCTCCTATTTTTCTTAGTCCAGGAGCTTAGCGCTCAGGTTAAAACCAAAGAAATTGAAACGCTGATTGAAAAAGCACAAAAGCAATGGAATGTCCCAGGACTCGCTGTGGCAGTAGTGAAGGATGGTGAAATAGTGCTTAGCATAGGTTTTGGTGTAATTGAGGAGGGCAAAATGGAAAAAATAAATAGTGAGACACTTTTTGCCATAGCTTCCAATACTAAAGGATTTGTCGCATCTGCCCTCGCTAAACTTGTATCTGAAGGTAAAATAAGCTGGCACGACAAGGTGAAAACCTATTTGCCTTACTTTGAATTATATGACCCATATGTGTCTAGCGACATCATCATCCTGGACTTGCTTTCTCACAGGTCTGGTTTAGGGACCTTTAGTGGAGATGCCATTTGGTATAAATCAGAGCTGCCAGCGGAAGAAATAGTAAAATTAACAAAGTACGTGCCTCAGGCTTTTGCTTTCCGGGCCGGGTATGGCTATTCGAATCTAATGTTTATTACTGCTGGTGAAGTAATTAAAGCAGTGACTGATATGCCTTGGGACGAATATGTTAAAGCAAGTTTTTTTCAACCATTAGGTATGGAGCGAACAATCACTTCAACCACCCAATTAGAGGCAAAAGGTAATGCAGCTACTCCGCATAAAACCCAGTTGGATCAAAATACACCCATCAACTGGACCAATTGGGATAATATGAGTGCCGCCGGTGCTATCATTTCTTCTTCTGATGATATGGCTCAATGGATGATGATGCATCTGAAAAATGGTGTAGTAAATGGAGATACGCTGCTCTCCCCTGAAAAACAAAATAACCTTTGGACCCTTCATAATAATTACACGCTTTCGGAAAATAGCAGAACAACTATTCCCGGCAGACATTTTACAGGTTATGGTTTAGGGTTTGGTCTCCAGGATTATTTTGGACGGATGATGGTGAGCCACGGTGGTGGTTATGATGGTATGTATTCCCGCTTAGCTATGATGCCAGATGAAAATCTTGGGGTGGTTGTTTTAACCAATAGCATGTCAGGGATTGCTACACCTTTGACTTATGCCATATTTAACCTCTTTATAAAGGAAGATAAACAAGATTGGATTGCTAATTTTTACCAGCCTCAAAAACAAGATGAACGCATTATAAAGCTGAAAGAAAACCGGCTAACTGGTACCAGTCCTGACTTAGAGCTTTCACAGTATGCAGGTAAATATTATGCTGATATGTACGGAGATTTCTCAGTGAAGCTAGAAGAAGACCAATTAAGACTGTACTTCTCACACTCACCGGATTTATCAGCCTCGCTTACGCACTGGCATAATAATACCTGGCAAATTGAGTGGGATAATACCCATGCATGGTTTGATTTCGGTTTACTTACATTTCTGTTAAATGATAATATGGAAGTATCAGGTATGAAAATGAATGTACCTAATGACGATATCTTCTTTGACGAATATGAGATAGTGAAAAAAGAGTGAAATTTTATTTGCCAACTCGGAATTGCCTTTAGCTGCTCTCGTCCTGTAAATCCTGCTCCCTTGGACTAATCACGCTATCCAGGTTCCTTTTTAGCTTTACATTTACCAGAATTTCGTGCAAGGTTTCGGCAGCTAAGCCATGTAAAACCAGTCTGTAAGCTGCACTGAAGGTAGTTACCGGCACCATTGGGTGCTTGTTGTTTACCAAGCCGAGATGGCCGGGTGTGCCCAATATTTGGGCGGTATAAATGGCGATGGTTTCATCCAGCTGCAAGGAGTTGGAAGCACGCACAAAATCGTTGGAAGTGAGAAATAGTTGGTAAAATGGTGTAAAAAGCTCAATGGCAGAGCGCAGGTCTAGAATATTAGTCCACTTGTTGGGGAACTCAATATGATCAAACTGATCTTCGGTGATCATCTCCACATTCAAAGGCTTTTTAGGTGGGGCTATGGTAATGCCTTTCTCTTTCAACTGCTTATTTAGGTTAATCACAAAGTTGTAAAGGTTCAGATCGTGCAAAAGGAAGAGGTCATCCTTTACAGCTTCAAAATCTTTAGGTTTGAGCGGATTGCCCTTGATGGAAATGCCTTCAATATTGCCAGCTATAAATTGAAGTATTTCGGTGCCCACATGAAAATGTCGGAAAATGAGCAGATTGGCATCCGGACTCACAAATCTACGCAAGCCCCAGGCTAAAATCTTATGCAGTACTTTGGAGGAATTGAAGATCTTCGGTAAGAAAAACTTAAAAATGTGGATGAAAAACATTGTCAACTTCGACCAAAACTGGATAAAAGGGAGGAGGTAGCGAACAGACTTTGAAGAATTATCACGCATCAGTGCATTCTTCGTTTTTCTATTGATAGGGATGCTGTCGTCTAAGTACAATGCCAACCAAGGGTTTGGGTCTCGTTCATCATGTGCTGATATGTCCATTTCTTTCATAATTTTGGTATTGAGGTGTGAGTATTGAGATTTAGGATACTCAATCTTCACAAGCTATTTTAATTATTTCAATTCTAAATTTTGTACAACCTTTGTGTGTAACACCCCTATGATCCCCTCAAGGGGATAGCTTCATAGATTTAGATTTGCAGTACACTTTTAACTCGTTCATTTTTTTACTTAAAATGATAAATCGAAATATTACTGTAATAAATTATAGCTAAGTTTAAATCAAAGCGCCTCCCCCCTTGAGGGGGGGCAGGGGGGTGTCTATCTCCTTTATAAACACCTCAATATAATTCACTACATTTTCTATGCTACGTTTAACATCTTCATCATCAAACCTTAAAAATTTCACTCCAAATTTCTCAATCCTATTTTGCCTCTCCAAATCAAGAGTGTATGCTTCTTCTTTATGATGTGAAGAACCATCAACTTCAATAGCTATCATTAATTCATGACAATAGAAATCCACAATATATTGATCCATTGGAACTTGCCTGTGAAACTGATAACCCAATTTTCTCCCTTTAATTTGTTCCCAAAGCATTATTTCGGCTATAGTGCTATTATTTCTAGCTCCCTTGCCAATTGTTTTAAATAAGCTTTATAAGGTATAATCTTGTTTCTAGTCACACTATTAATTTATCTTATTTTATCATAATTTAATACTTTTCTTTAAAATACCTCCCTGATAACCCTCTCAATAGTAACACCCCTATAATCCCCTCAAGGGGATAGCATCACGGATTAAAAGTTGCAGTAAATATTTAATTTAACCTCAACTTATTTTTTTAATTCAAAGTAATAGTAAGTCGATTCAAAACCTTTTAACACAAAAATTCATTGATAGCGACTCCCCCCCTTGAGTGGGGAAGGGGGGGGGGGCCTTGTCTTCAATAACTTCTGTTTTAGCATCATCACAACCTAATAAATCCCCAATTCCTCCAGCTGCATTTTATACAATCTGGCGGTAGTTTTAGCTGTTTTAGCAATCTTTTTGGCAATCTCCAAATTCATGGCAGGGTGGTTAAGCGCCTCTTCCAAATTGTGGAAGTGGTTTTCATCTGCCACACCATGGTAGGTGAAGAAAGACACCTGCGATTCTTTTAAATTCAGCTGATCTTTAATCATTTCACCCCAATAGGCAGCCAGTCGCTTACCGATACCCTCTATAATAAACATGGCTCCCAATAAATCAATTGGGTTGGCTTTGCTGGCCTGCTGAAACATAAAAGAGCTTAAAGCCACGGAGCCAATATTTTTCTCTCCTGCCTGAATGGTGGAAAGTTCCTCACCCAAAGCCACAAAATTCCTTTCCAGCATCTGATAATCCTTATGCTCAGTAGCGGTGTGCTTGATGAATGCAGACCGCAACTCAAACAGCTGAATATCTATATTAGAGGCTGCTCGTGAAATCCACTGTGAGCCATCAATTACCTGCTGCCTTAAATCCATAAGCAACAATTTATAGTCTTCCATGCTGATTTTGCCTTCATGAATTTTAGTGATGATAGGCACTTTCAGTAATTCTGTTTCAAAATCAATCCATATTTGGGCCAGCTGCCTGATCAGCCATTCTGAAGTTTCAGTTTTATCTACCACCAGTTCTGGTGCTTCAATTTCCCGTTGTGGATAACTTTTCTTTTCTGCAGCAGCGCTTCCCTCAACAGTTAGTTGCATAAAAGAAGTGACGAATCGACCACTTTCCGGCACCATACAGAGTATTTTGTCACCGGACTTCAATTTGCCGGAATACATTAACTCTTCCAGCATTATAAAGATGGAAGCTGCGCCCGTATTTCCCTTGGTGCTGAGGTTGCTAAACCATTTTTCATCAGCAATTTCTCCTCCGCCTTTGCGCATCAGTTCTTTAATAGGTTCTTTGAATATTTCTGAGGAGTAATGACAGCAAAGCCAATCGATCTGTTTCGTATTAATTTTCCCTTGATCAATCAATTCGAAATAATGCGCCACTCCCGTTTTTATCACCTGATCCAATAGTCGGGTATCCTGCTTGAGATTCATAGCACCTGCCTGTGAGGCTTCTTCATAGCTGGGATAGTCCAGCCAGGTTTGCTCATCCTCATTTTTATTATCGACTTTGCCAGTATACATGCAAACTGGGAATTCATTGGCATGAGATTTTAAATCAATCCAGTCGATCTTCAAAGAAATACCTTTTTCATTTTTCTTATTCTGGAGGACAAAAGCACCTGCACCGTCTGAAAGCATCCACCTTAAAAATTCCGCGTTAAAAGGAAGTGAATTAATTTGCTGTTTTTCAAACCGAGAAGCTTTAAATAATCGACTGGCAAATTCGCTTCCTACACAAATTGCATTCTGCTTTTCATTACTTTTTATTTGAGCGAAGGCGCTTTTCAGTGCCATCATTCCACTGGCACACACGCTTTGAAAACTAGCTACTTCGCAGCGGTGGAATGGCAATTTGGCATGCACCATACTGGCAAAACCTGGGATAGGAAGATCTGCCTGCGTAGTACCAGTACAGAGTAAGGCAACTTCTTTGCTGGAAAGTGTACTTTTAGCCAGTGCATTTTCAATAGCACCTACAGCCAATTGGGCATTGGAGTGCGTACTTTCCTGTTGTTTATTGATAGCAAAATACCGTGATTTTATGCCATTTTGTTTGAGAATTCGAGCCTTTGCCACGCTGTCTTTGCCATTGATTCTCCCCAGGTAATCTTCCATTTCCTCGTTAGTGATGGCCTCATTAGGCATAAAAACACCTGAACTTGTGATATATACTTCCGTCATATTTAGGATTTATGCTTTTGGAATAGTTTATCCATAAAATTGAGTGCAAAGCCGTAATTTTTGCGCGCTTTGCTATGATGTTGATTGTGCCAGGTCCCGAAAAGTTGCCAGTTATTTCCTTTTCCATGGCCAAACCTGTAATTGCAATGTCCTGCGTAGTTCAGTAAAATGCTGGCAAGTGGATAGAGAAAAATGGCTACAATTGAAAAAGAAAAAAAAGGTGCAATTGTTAATGGGACTGTGCTAAGTAACAAAGCTTCCAGCCAATGAAAGCTGTACACTGAGTACACAGTAGGTGTTTTGGATCGATGATGAATATAATGGACACGTTTCATAAAAAACCTTGAATGCATCAGCCTGTGTACCAGGTAAAAATGAACTTCATTCCATAGCGTGAGTATAATAACACCCAAAATAGCATTGAAGGTAGTATTAGGAAGCAGTGAAATGAAATCTATGCGAATTGAGTAAACGATAGGAATAATGGAAAAGCCAAAAACCACTATGGATAGGAGAGAGTGTTTGATTTCAAATTGAAGTTGAGCGCTTTTTACTTCCTTCTTTTCTATTTTATGGAGGATTTTTTTGCGTTCCAGCCATTTACAGCAGGCGAGAAACAAAGGGGCAATGCCAAAATACAAGAACAGAAAATACCCAAACGACAAGGCAAAAAGAGCCGGGTAGGAATAATCGTAAAGGATGCTGCTAATCAATTCTTGCATAAGTTAATCAAAATCACTTCTAATATTATTTTCCTTGTATAAGACACCGAATATTGTGAATAAGTTGGATTCAATTGGATAATTCAGGCTTTAAACGTTGTGAAAAGATGTTTGGTATGACAACTCGCGCTTCTTTTAATGATCTGTTGCTTCATTTAAATTAAAAAATCATGCACTTTGACAAATTGTAACTTATCAAAATTGTAAGAGTAGAAAGTGCTGAGGTTAATTACTATTTAATAATCGTCATTTACTTCTATCCAATAGCCATTAGGATCTTTGAAATAGACTTGGCGTATTCCATCTACCCTTGTTGTTATGGCACCGGCTTTACCAGGCCAATCTTCAAATGCTATTTCCTGCGCTTTTAGTTTCTTAATAAATAAGTCCATATCAGCTATACTAAAGCACAAATGATTATTTTTATTGATGGTAACATCCTTCCACTCACCTTGAATAAGGTGTAATTGTGAACTGCCCAAGGCAAACCAGGTATGCAAGCCATCTTTAAATGGCTCTTCAATTTGTTCTAATCCTATCAGCTCATTATAAAATTGCGTACTCTCTTTCAAATCTTCCACATAAACCGCAATATGATTTAATTTTGTTTGTGACTGAATTTGAAATGATATAACAGTTGAACACACTAGTAAAAAAAAGAATTTTTTCATCATTTAGGAATTTAAAAATTGAATCTATGTAGAATAACAACTAATTACTAAGATTTTGTATATTGATTAAAAATTCAACTATGTACAAATTATTATTTATCCCCCTCATTTTTTCACTAATTGCTTGTAGTAGTTATGAGGAAGTAGCCAATCGAGGTGGTGTTAGTTGGCAAAATATAGAAAAGGATCTTCAAACGGCCATGATCATGGCTGAGTCAGGTGATACTTTAATGATCCCTGCTGGTTTTTTTAGCTTTGAGAAAAGCCTCTTATTAGATGATAAAAAGAACGTAGTCATACAAGGAGCAGGAATTGATCAAACCGTTTTGTCATTTAAAAATCAAACTGAAGGTGCGGAAGGTATTAAAGTAAGCCAGTGCAAAAATATTACATTTGCGAATTTTACCATTGAGGATGCAGCAGGTGATAATATAAAAGTTGCAGATACAGATGGTATCCGATTAAGTTTTGTAAAATCTCAATGGACTGGTATAGTTAATAAAAATAATGGAGCCTATGCATTGTATCCGGTGCTTTGCAAAAATGTAATAATAGAAAATTGTATAGCTATTGGAGCCTCAGATGCCGGCATTTATGTAGGTCAATCTGATTCAGTAATTATTAGAAATAACGAGGCCAGTCAAAATGTAGCTGGGATAGAAAGTGAAAATTCTAATTATGTAGAAATTTACGACAACACCGCTGTTAACAATACAGGAGGGATTTTAATATTTGATCTGCCAGGCCTCACGCAATACGGCAGCCAGATAAAAGTTTATAATAATATGGTGAGAGAAAATAACCATGATAATTTTGCTCCCGAAGGCAATATTGTGGGTATAGTTCCACCCGGGACTGGAATAATGGTATTGGCAACCAGAGAAGTGGACATCTACCAAAATAATATTATAAATAATACCACGGTGGGTGTAGCAGTGGTAAGTTACGAGTTAGTATCTGCTATTAGTAAGGAAGACGAAGACACGGAAGAGCATGAAGGCTCATCACAAACTATTAATAGCAATTACAAACTGGATAAAAAATACAATCCTTACCCCGCAAAAATCACCGTCAAGAATAATTTTTATGAAAACAATAATTGGTTTGCTACATTTCAGCACGATTTTGGCAAACTTTTCATCTATAAATCTCCTTTTAATCCCCCGGACATAGTATTTGACGGCTTTATTGAGCCTGGTAAAAGTTTCAGAGATATTTTGTGTTTGGATGAGAAACAGAAGCTTACATTTATTAATTTGGATGCTCCTAATGACCTGGAAGGACTAAACAAGGATATCACAGGTTTTAAATGCGAATCCGACACAGTTAAATTGTAATTTTTTTTTAAAAAAATCTTAAAATGAAAAAAGTAAAATTTGTATTATCTGCTCTTATTCTAACGCTTGGCGCGCATTTAGCGATATCGCAAGCTCCCACAGAAAAAGCATTACTATGGAAAATAACCGGAAATGGTATTGAAAGTCCTTCTTATCTTTTCGGAACTATTCATATTATATGTGAAGATGAGTATGTGATGACGGATGACATTGAAAATGCCCTTAAGTCTTCAGAGAAATTAGTGATGGAACTTGATATGACCGATCCGCAACTAGCGATGAAAATGCAAAAATTGGCAATGAACGATAACTTTGCCAATGTGAAAACTGAACTAAAACCGGAAGACGCGAATGCGCTTGATAATTTTCTAAAAACCAACTACGGACAGGGAATAGATCAATTTGGTGTTTTCAAGCCCTTTATGCTAAGTTCACTAGTCATGATGAAATCACTGGATTGCGAATTTAAGCAATACGAAACAGAATTAGTAAACATGAGCAAAGCCGACAGCATAGAAGTAGAGGGGCTTGAAAGTATGGAATTTCAAGTAGGTATTTTCGATTCCATGCCTAGGGAAGAACAATTGAAGTCACTCATTGAGCAAATCAATAATCCTGAAAAATCAGACAAGGAGATGAATGAACTAGTAGAAGCTTACGTTTCTATGGATATGCTTCAAATTGCCAAATTGACTGAGGAGAACGAAGATTTTAAGGGGTACGCAGATCAATTTATTTACGACAGAAATGAAACCTGGATTCCTAAAATAGAAGAATACATTAAAAAGGAAACAGTGTTTTTTGCAGTGGGTGCAGCACATTTACCCACAGAAAAAGGAGTAATAGCATTGTTGAGGGAGAAGGGGTACAAAGTGGAGGCAGTGAAATAATATTTAAGAAATTTTGAGAGTGCCGCTGTATAAACTTACTATATTTATTTTAGGGTTAATTTTTCTAATTTCCTGTAGTAATTCTAAAGAAGAGTATGAAAGTACTGCTCAGAATTCTGCTTCGGATTCGCCGAAAGTTATATCTTTTGGAAATCAGAGTAGTAGTATATTGGGTAAGGGGAAGTTATCAGAATATGGATTTTTCAAGGGGCACTTGTCAGATTTGCAACCAGTGGATGGTGTAATTCCTTATCAACTCAACTCTCCTTTATTTTCAGATTATGCTTATAAAGCGCGTTTTATTAAAATCCCTGAAGGGGAGGCTGCACAATATAATTCTAAGGAGGTGTTCGATTTTCCGCTAGGAACTGTGCTTATTAAGAATTTCTACTATCCTTTAGATTTTAAGCAACCGACAGGTAAAAGGCGAATTTTAGAAACTCGTCTGTTAATTCATAAAGAAAAAGGTTGGAAAGCACTCCCTTACATATGGAATGATGAGCAAACAGAGGCCTTTTTGGAAATAGCAGGAGGTGCAAAGAGTGTTTCCTGGCAGGATGTAGAAGGAAAGAGACAAATGGTAATGTATAGCATTCCTAACATGAATCAATGCAGAAGCTGCCACTTATTAAACGACAAAATTATGCCGATTGGTCCCTCTGCCAGGCAGCTCAACACCAATTTTGATTATGCTGACCGAGGTATTCATAACCAGCTCGATTTTTGGGAATCGGAAGGTCAACTGACTAATGTACCTGCTGGAGGTTTACCAAAATTAGCTAATTATGTTAACGAAGCTATTGCATTACCTGAAAGGGCAAGAGCGTATTTAGAAATTAACTGCGGGCATTGTCATAGGCCGGAAGGAGCTGCAAAAAATTCAGCATTAAATTTAATGGCATCGGTAAGTAATCCTGCAGCTTTAGGTGTGGGTAAAACTCCCATTGCAGCAGGCAAAGGTTCGGGCGGCTTAAGGTATGACATAGTGCCTGGCCATCCTGAACAGTCAATTTTGGTTTACAGGATGCAATCACAAGATCCTGGTATTATGATGCCGGAGCTAGGCCGAAAAATGGTGCATGTAGAAGGATTGGAACTGGTGAAACAATGGATCAGTGAGATGGAGGAATAAGTGTGCAAGTGTTGATGTTTTGAAGTGAGGTAGGTGTTGTGGTGTGGAAGTTTTTGAGTTTTTAAGTGGAAGTGAATGTCGGCACATTCTTAGAGGTCAGACAATACTCTGAGTTATCCAGGAAGTTTAATACTTGTGAATCACATCCCTCGAAATCAGCTAAAAAAAATGGCCTCAAATCAAAAAGTGAAATTGAGGCCAATGTAGTACTTAATTCTATATAACAATTCTACAAGCCTTCATTTTTAGCAATCAATTCTGCCAGATCAAAAACCTTCACATTGTGTTCTCTTTCTTTGTTTTTTACGCCATCGCTCATCATAGTCATGCAGAAAGGGCAGCCTGCTGCAATCACTTCCGCTCCGGTATCCAAAGCTTCTTCGGTGCGCTCAATATTCACTTCTTTATTACCTTTTTCGGCGTCTTTAAACATTTGTGCTCCACCCGCTCCACAACACAAACCTTTGGTTTTACATCTTTTCATTTCTACCAATTCGGCATCTAAGGCCTTTATTACATCTCTTGGTGCTTCATATATACCGTTGGCTCTTCCTAAGAAGCATGAATCATGGAAGGTGATTTTCTTTCCTTTATATTCTCCACCACCCTTTAAAGTAATCTTGCCATCATTTATTAGCTGCTGCAAAAATGTTGAATGGTGAATTACTTCGTAGTTGCCTCCTAATTCGGGGTACTCATTTTTCAAAGTGTTAAAGCAATGTGGGCATGCAGTAACTATTTTCTTCACATTATAACCGTCTAACACCTGGATATTAGACATTGCCTGCATCTGGAAGAGGAATTCATTGCCTGCTCTTCTTGCAGGATCACCCGTGCAACTTTCTTCTGGCCCTAAAACGGCAAAATTAATTCCTACTTTATTTAAAATTTTAGTAAAAGCAATAGTAACTGCTTTGTATCTGTCGTCAAAAGAACCTGCACAACCAACCCAGAAAAGCACTTCAGGAGATTCTCCTTTACTACTCATTTCCTGCATTGTTGGCACTTTATATGTTATATCACTCATCTTTCTTGTATTTAAATGTTTTAAAACTTCAAGTTTATTTTTCTTCAGTTAATTTTTTAGACCAGTTGAATCTGTCGGTAGGAGGGAATTTCCATGGTGCCATGCTGGTTTCAATATTTTGGAACATGCTATTCCACGATTGTGGGGAACTTGATTCTTCCATTGCTTTAAACCTTCTTCCTTCTAAAATAATATCCAATGGATTAATATTGATCGGACAGGCTTCTACACAGGCATTACAACTTGTGCATGCATTGATTTCCTCATCAGAGATGTAGTCGGCACTAAAAAGTGGACTGCCTTCTTCGGCTGTTTTTCCCTCTTTCAAATTTTCACCAATTTCAGTGATACGATCCCTGGTGTCCATCATTATCTTTCTTGGAGATAATTTCTTACCGGTAATATTGGCAGGGCATTCAGCTGTACACCTTCCACATTCTGTACAGGCATAGGCACCCATCAAACTCACCCATGTTAGATCATTTGCGTCTTTGGCTCCTAATCTGGCTACTTCTGCGGGTGGTTCCCCATCTATGGCTCCCGTATTTATGCCTAACATAGATTTTACTTCGGTGGTAACATCATCCATATTTACCATTTTACCCGTTTCTTCCAGTCTTGCATAGTAGGTATTAGGAAAAGCCATAAAAATATGAAGGTGTTTGGAGTATGTAACATACACAGCAAATCCAAGAATACCGATAATATGAAACCACCAAGCTACACGCTCAGTAATAATCAATGACTCAACGCTCATGCCATCAAACAAAGGAATTAGAAAACTACTGAAAAAGAAAGTCCCGGTTTGCGTATAATGCTCGTCTTTGCCCTGGATTAACATGTCTGTTGCATTCATAGTAAGAATGGCAAACATCAAAATAATCTCAATTACCAAGATCAAGTTAGCATCTAATTTAGGCCAGCCACTAAGCGTTTTAAATCTTTTGATGTTCAAAATATTTCTTCTAATGAGGAAAGCCACGCAAGAAACTAAAACTGCTACAGCAAGAAATTCAAAAATATTAATTAGAACGGTGTAGAAATCCCCTAAAAACGGGGCAAATATCCTATGTGTTCCTGCAATACCATCTATAATAAATTCCAGTACCTCTAAATTGATTACAAGAAATCCTACATAAATTAGTAAGTGCAGAAATGCCGGGATTAGTTTTTTGAACATTTTCTTCTGACCGAAGGCAATTAGAAAAGTATTCTTCCATCTTTCACCTTTCCTGTCTGATCTGTCTATATCTTTTCCTAGTTGAATATTATTTTTTATGGTACCAATTCTTTTGGTAAGAAAGTACCCTGCCACCGCAAGTGTCAGAATGAAAGCGATTTGTGAGATATATTCCATAGTTTGATTTTAAGCCTCTAAAATTTTTATATAATTTATTTAAAATATTTTTTGCAGGTTGAATAATTTATCTACTTTTGCACCACTCTATCACGGTGCTGTAGCTCAGTTGGTAGAGCATCGGACTGAAAATCCGTGAGTCGGTGGTTCGAATCCACTCAGCACCACAAGCCTCGTTTATTGAAACGGGGCTTTTTTTATGGTCGGAAACTTGTTCTTTTATATTTTT
Source organism: uncultured Cytophagales bacterium (assembly GCA_963803685.1). GTDB lineage: Bacteria > Bacteroidota > Bacteroidia > Cytophagales > Cyclobacteriaceae > Marivirga. The sequence continues at coordinate 803,546 of CAWDNW010000001.1, read as the reverse complement.
CATTAATTTTTCAGAGCATTATAAATTGCCAAAGTTGACTAATAACCTGGTTTTGTACCTTTAAGGTACCAACCTTCTTCAAAAGTTACACTTTTAAGCTGTTTTTAATCCATTTCTGTTAATCAAATTTAAAAATAATCAATGAAGAGAAAAATAGTATGCATACATACTATTTTTATTTTAATTTAAAATCAATACAGATAAGTGTTTTAGTCCATATTGTTACTAATTTTACCCGTGATAAACCCAATCCAATTTGATTGCACCTGAAATATTTGATGAATATTTAAATAAAATCTTTTACAGCTATACAGGCCAGGCTGTATGGGGTATAGTTTTGGCTCTGGTTCTTTTTTATTTCTATAACCTCTACAAAAAAAAGCATCTTAAGCTCTGGGCTTTAAGCTGGCTTGCCTTTTCTTTTTACCTGGTAATGTCGTTGGGCACTATATATTTTTCCGAAAATAGTGTGGCATACAATGTATGGCAAAGTCTGTTCACCTTCACGTTTATGATTGCCGGTCTTATTCATGTTTTTTGGCTTTTATATGGTACTTTTCACTTAATTGAGAAAAAATCTCTTAAGGCGAGCCGTGAATACTTTTATTATGTTTTAATTATTTTCATCAGTCTTCTATCAGGTTTATTATTCTTGTTTCAGGGAGAAACTGATGAAATCATTTACTCAATTGTGATTCCATTTGCTTTAAAATCGTTAATTGTAGGCCTGGCTTTTGTTTTTGCAGGTATAGCAATCATGCGAAATGGTGCAAGAAGTCGCCGGGCAGTTGGTAAAAAATTGCTATGGATTTCATTTATACTGTATGGCTTCGAGAACCTGCAATATTTTGTTTCCTGTTTAAGAATGCTAATGGATGAATCTTATCTAATAAGGATTGATTATTCAATGGCCATCATTGATTTTCTTTTACTATCCTTAATTGGAATAGGTATGGTTATCTGGTTGCTGGAAGATGAGCGCGCCACACTTGAAAAGACCAATCGGGAACTTGATAGCTTTCTATACAGTACCTCCCACGATTTGCGTGCTCCTGTTGCTTCTTTATTAGGCTTAATTAACATTGCACGGCATGATGTAAAGGAGGAAACCGGCAAAAAATACATTTACATGATGGAAGAGCGCGTGAAAAAGCTGGATCATATTTTTAGTGATATTCTTAATTATTCAAGAAACATTAAAACAGAAATAAAGCCTAAAATTTTTAGATTAGGTGAAATGGTGGAAGATGTGATTTCAGATGTAAAATTTAACCAGGGCGCTGATTCCATCCGTCTGGATTATGACGAACAGCCTCACCATATTTTAAAAACAGATTATTATCAATTAAAAGTAATCTTATCTAATTTGGTCTCCAATGCCGTAAAATACCACGATTCTGACAAACCAGATCAGTTCATTGCTGTTCGTTTTGAAAAGATTGACAGAAACATTCAAATTTCTGTGAAGGACAATGGCCTGGGAATAGCCAAGGAAAGTCAACATAAGGTTTTTGATATGTTTTACAGAGCTACCAGTGAGGCTGAAGGCTCCGGACTTGGCTTATTTATTGTGAAGCAGGCCCTTGAAAAAATTAACGCAGATATTCTGTTAAAATCGGAATTAGGAAGAGGTAGCACCTTTAAAGTGATTATTATGGGTGCCTCAGTTAAGATGGATGGAGAGAGATAATTAGCAAAAATTTAGCTTAAAGCCTGCCAATTACTTCAAATGCTTCAGATTAATTATCTCTTTCTCCTTCAATTTTCTCCATTTACCTCTCGGTAAATCTTTTTTGGTTAAGCCTGCATAAACAGTTCTGTCCAGCTTTTCAATTTCATAACCTAAATGCTCAAAAATTCTTCGAACCATTCTGTTTTTAGCTTCTACTATTTCCACTCCAATGGTCGTTAAATCGGGAGTTAGTATGGCAATTTTCTCCACTACAGCCAGCCCATCTTCCAATTCTAAACCTGCTTCAATGGCTTGAAAATCATTTTCTCCCAAAGGCTTATTAAGCACAATCTGGTATATTTTTCTGAGTTTATGACCAGGCTGGGTTAATTTTTTCACTAAATCGCCATCGTTGGTAAAAAGTAATAGTCCTGTGGTGTTCTTATCTAATCTGCCAACGGGGTAAATCCGTTCCTCGCAGGCTTTGCTCACCAAATCCATTACCGTCTTACGTTCCTTCGGATCTTCACTTGTTGTTAAAAAACCCTTAGGTTTGTTAAGCAACACATACACTAACTTTTCACGAGTAATTGGATTGCCTTCATAATAAACAGTATCTTTTGGCATCACCTTATAGCCCATTTCAGTAATTACTTTTCTGTTTACCTTTACTTTGCCGTCCGCTATTAATTGGTCGGCTTCCCTTCGAGAGCAGATGCCTGAGTTAGCAATGTATTTATTCAGTCGGATTCCATCAGCAGGCACTTTTTCTTCCGCTCTCGCCTGATCTTCTTGGACCTTTTTCTTTTTTACCTCCTTGTAGGAAGGAACCTCCTGTTCAACCTCTGTTTTGGATTGACGCTTAGCTTCTTGCAGTCTTTTCTCAGTTGAGTATTTCTTTTTGAAGGGTTTCTTTGCCATAATTAACACAAAGGTAGAATATTCATTGGCTTTCTGTAGCCTAAATGAGGAAATTCATGGTGTATTAATTCAATTCTAGGGGTGGCAAAGAGGAATGAATGATTGTCTGTTTTTGATTCCGCCCATTCAGGGCTCGTTTTGGATAGTTTTAAACACCTAGGGCTTTGCTCTAGGTTTAAGGATTACGGCCCCTTGGGCCTTTACATCTTATAGCCCAAAATTGAAACTCAACGCTGTCACGTCTATGGAAGTGTTCTATTGACAAGGCTGTCAACCAAAAGAGGGCAGGCTAATCTAATTACGCCCCACGGAAAAGAAGGGAATATTTTTCAAGCATACATTTAAGTGTTAAAGTTTCTAGCTTTGTTTCGTTCAAGAAGAAAGATTAGAAATTAAATAACAGTACTAGTTCCGATCCAATTTTCAAGATTTCCCTTATATTCATCAACCGCTATCCATGTATTTATATTTTCCGGATTATTGGGTTGCTTGTCGTATGCACATATATATTGAAGATAAATTCTTTCCTCTACAGCCAAGTCAGGTATCCATGAATTAAACTTATAATTTTTCATTTCTGTAATAGACTGATAATAGTCTGCGTTCTTCAATCGGCTTGGGAACCAATCATTATTTATGGCTCTATCATTTAAAATTTCTCCATCTTCAGTACCAATATGAAGAATCCATTCATTATTATTGACTTCTACTGCATCTATGTGCTGGCCAGTTGCATAATCATAACTTAGGTTAGCAATGGGTTCCAAAAAGCGACACTCAATTTCAAGTTTTTCGGAGCTTTCGCTTTTTCTAATTATTCTCCATATCCAACCTTTTGAATCCGTAATAATACCTCCATTATATAGTGGGAGTTTAACTTTGAATTCAATTATTTCGATTTGAAAGTCCTGTGAATTGTATAATTCCCCTATGCCGTTGTTGTAATTCTTATTTTTAATAAATGCTATTGAAGAGATATTACTGAGCAAACTACAGTTCACTTTTCCCAATGGAGTCTCGAACGTTTTATCAATTAATCTGTGGTGCATGATGGGGTATTTATCACTTTACCGAAACAGTTTTATACCAATTTCTTCAATAAAAAAAGGAAGACGATTAATCCTCGCCTTCCTTTCCTATTTGATTTTCTTCCTGACTAAAGTCTTTAGGGGTTGGTAAATCTTTCAGATCGTTGATGCCGAAATACTCCATGAAATTTTGACTGGTTCCATATAATATAGGCCTGCCAATGGCATCTGCTTTACCTTTTATTTCAACTAATTCCTTTTCCAGTAATTTTTGCACTGTGTAATCACAATTTACTCCTCTAATTTGCTCCATTTCACCTTTTGTAATAGGTTGCTTGTAAGCAATAATAGAAAGTGTTTCCAGGGCAGATGTAGAGAGCCTTTTTTTCGATTGCTGTTTCAACATGATGCCAATACTTGCCTGATAGGCTGGTTTTGTCATAAATTGAAATCCGCCACCTACTTTTTCTACCTGAAAAGAATAATCATCTGATTCATATTTTTTTAAAATCTTTTCTAGTGCCCCTTCAATATCTTTTAAGGGAACTTCCGCTTCAAACATTTCGGACAAACAACGTTGTATTTCCTGCGTTTTTAAAGGAGAGGAGGCACAAAAAATTAAGGCTTCAATATGATTCAGTAAAAAATTCATTAACTTTTATCTTGTGCTAATTTTGCTTCGATAGATTGGGTAGTATGCGGCACCGCTCTTAACCTTTCTTTCGGTATTAATTTACCAGTCTCTGAGCAAATTCCGTAAGTACCATTTTTAATTCTGATCAACGCGTTTTCCAGATTTTTGATAAATTTTTGCTGTCTTGCAGCCAATTGATTCATGTTTTCTTTTTCCATGGTGTCTGCACCATCTTCCAAAACCTTTACATTACCAACAGTGCCATCAGTACCAGAATCAGCTGAACGGGTGATTGTAGCTTTTATATAACTAAGTTCCTGTTTTGCTTTATCGAGCTTCTGAGTAATCAATTCTTCAAATTCAACCAATTCCTCAGGGGTATATCTTGTTTTTTCTTTATCACTCATGGCTTACATATTTTAATTTGGCGCAAAAATAGAAGGTTTGCTGGTAAAGCAAAAATTATTATCAAATAAAAATCATGTATTAAAAAATAGTTAAGCGCACATTATCAATTGATAATTTGCGCAATATTAAAATTATCCAAATATTATTTTTTAGGCCGATTGGCAAATGCCACACCGATAATAATACAAGCTATTCCTAAATAATGTCCCAGATATAATTTTTCACCATCTATTAAACCCCAGATTACTGCAACAATAGGAATAATATAAGTAACGAAACTGGTAAACACAGCGGAAGTCAATTGAACTAACCTGTTAAACATAATTAAAGCAATTGCTGTTCCAACTACTCCTAAAATACAAACATAAAATAGTGCCATTCCAGCACCAGGTGCCTTTTGCAGTTTATCAACAAAATCACTTACACCAAATAAGTACCAGGCAGCAATTGGGCTAATTAGAAACAAGGAAATACTTGTAATAAGCTTTGGCTTTAAAATACTGAACTGAAATTTTACAATATTTAAATTAATGCCATAGCAGAAAGTAGCTAAAATGACGAAAAATGCATAAAAATTGAAGTTGCCCAAGTCACCTCCTGAACCTGCTACTATTAATAATATGGTTCCTGCAAATCCTAAACTGATGCCCACAATGTCTCTTCGTTTAAGTGCTCCGTTGAAAAACATAACACCAACCAATAATGCAAAAATAGGCGTCAAGGCATTTAATACACCGGTAATTCCACTTTCTAGTTTAGTTTGAGCAAAAGCAAACAAAAAGGCTGGCGCAAAGCTGCCAAGCATACCGGAAATAAAAAGCCATTTCCATTGTCGCTTACTCAAGTTTTTAAGTTTAGGTAAAGCTAAAGGCAGCAGAACCACAGCGGCAGAGACTATTCTTATAGCACCTACTTCTCCTGCAGCATACACTTCCAACCCCCTTTTTATTAATATGAAGGAACTACCCCATATTAATGCCAGCGTACCCAGTAGTGTCCAAACTATCAAAGGGCTTGCTGCAGGTTTTTCGCTCATAAACTCAGAATGGCGTGATCTGTAAATACTTCATTTATTTCATCGAGAGTGGCCAATACGTCTTCATATTTCTCAGATTCTACCAACCGGCTTCTGTAAGGTTTAAAGTTAACAATCCCCCGGAAGTAGTTGGTGTAATGTCGCCTCATTTCAAAGATGCCTTTTTTCTCTCCTTTCCATTCCACGGAAAACTTCAAATGATTTTTAGCCACTTTAACTCTCTCAGCTAAATCAGGACCTTCTAAAAGTTCTCCGGTTTTAAGGTAGTGTTTAATTTCATTGAAAATCCAGGGGTAACCGATAGCGGCACGCCCAATCATTATTCCATCAACTCCGTATCTTTCTTTGTACTCTTTCGCTTTCTGTGGCGAATCGATATCTCCGTTACCAAAAATGGGGATCTGTATGGCCGGGTCTTCTTTTACTTTCGCTATAAAATCCCAATTGGCCTCTCCTTTATACATTTGCTGTCTGGTTCTGCCATGGATCGACAGTGCTTGAATGCCAACGTCCTGCAATCTTTTGGCAACTTCCTGGATTTTGATAGTGCTATCATCCCATCCAAGCCGTGTTTTAACTGTTACTGGCTTGTTTACCTGCTTCACAATTTCGGCAGTCATGGCTTGCATTTTAGGCAAATCCAATAAGATACCAGCTCCAGCTCCTTTGCACGCTACTTTCTTAACAGGGCAACCATAATTAATGTCGATAATTTCAGGGTTAGCTTCTTCTGCAATGGCAGCTGCCTCCCTCATAGAATCTATTTTGTCTCCAAATATTTGTATACCAATTGGTCTTTCGTAATCGTAAATGTCCAGCTTCTGAACACTTTTTTCAGCATTACGAATTAAACCTTCGGAGGAAATAAATTCTGTGAACATTAAATCTGCACCGTTTTCCTTGCATACAGCCCGGAAAGGGGGATCACTCACATCTTCCATGGGTGCTAAAAGCAATGGAAAGTCTCCTAATTCTATGTTTCCTATCTTTACCAATTTGTAAATCTGAATTTTGATGTAAATTTACGCTATATATGAATTCTTTCGAGTATAAAAACCCACAAATTCACCAGAAAAATCCCTGGACCTCATTATTTTTATTAATTATGCTTTTTTTAGCCGCTAATTTATTTGCTCAGCTTCTAGGCTCTGCTATTGCCATATTTGCCTCAGGAGCAAATTTTGAGGATTTAGATAAGCTTTTCGAACCCCCATTTACAGATCAAAGCAAACGATTTTTATACATTGCCCAAGGTTTAAGTCATTTTTTAGGATTCACTGCATTCGGCCTATTTTTTATTAAAGTATTGGACAATGAAGAACTAAAAAACTATTTTAATGATAAAGGCTTAACAATTTCAGGGATATTATTAGTTGTTTTTATGACATTCACTTTTATGCTTTTTAATTCAATAGTAATTGAATGGAACATGAATGTGCAGTTTCCTGAATTTTTAAGAGGATTTGAAACCTGGGCCAGAGCAATGGAAGACAGGTTGTTAGAGCTGACAGGAGCTATGAGTACTTATGCCAACGCAGGAGAAATGCTAATAGCCATGTTGGTGATAGGAATTTTACCGGCTATAGGAGAGGAGTTAATTTTTAGAGGTTTGTTGCAAAAGAAATTGGTGTCGGCAATAAAGGCACCTCATGCAGCCATTTGGATAACCGCTATCATTTTTGGAGTTTTTCACTTGCAATTTTTTGGAGTGGTACCGAGAATTCTTTTGGGGGCACTTTTTGGCTATATATATTATTTTTCTGGTAATATTTGGTATCCTATCGTGGCACATTTCATAAATAATGGTTTAGCCGTTTTAGTAATGTATATTGGGCCAAGATATATTGAAGAGTGGAATCCACAGGAGATTGATTCTAGTGTTCCACCATTGTTTTCTCTGGTAGCATTAGCCATGAGTGCCTTTCTTTTTTATTTATTTATAAAGCAGATTAAGGAGAGTAAGTATAATGGCTAATTGGCAAACTGTTTTTAAAACGGATAAATTATATAGGGCAGAAATTGTAAAAGATTGTTTAAAAGATTATAATATTCAACCGATAGTGGTGGATAAAAAAGATTCGGCCTATCAGTTAGGTTTTTATGAAGTGAAGGTGGCTACAGAGGAAGTACTTGTAGCAATAAAAGTTATTGAGGATGAGATCAAGTTTGAATAAATACAATAATTTAACACAAAGAATTATTGCAGCATTAGTGGGGGTTGCTATTATCTTAACAGCAATCATTTATGGGGAGTGGCCCTATTTTATAGTGTTTTTTATATTGTGTGCACTTACTCAATTAGAGTTTTATAAATTAGTAGGTTTAGATGGTATGTTGCCTTTGAAATTTTGGGGTACTCTTACTGGCCTATCCATTTATACAATTACTTTTCTGGTACATGCAGAACATTTAACCCCTCAAATTTACTTTGCTATAGCACCTATTGCTTCTACCGTCTACTTTGTTAAATTATATAACAAAACTGATAAAAAACCATTTACAAGTATAGCTTTTACTTTTTTAGGTATTCTGTATGTGGCTGTGCCTTTTTCTCTTTTGCATATAGCGGTATTTTATAATGGCACTTACAGCTTTCAAATTATTTTAGGAGCCTTGTTTATTCAATGGGCCAGCGATACAGGTGCTTATTTCGCAGGTGTAAAATTCGGCAGGACAAAGCTTTTTGAAAGAATTTCTCCTAAGAAAACCTGGGAAGGTGCACTTGGTGGCACTATACTGGCCTTTGTTTTTGCTATAATAATGGCGGCAAATTTTGATGAAATAGCAGATTGGCAATGGTTGTGTGTTGCAGGTATAATTGTAATTGCAGGAACCTATGGAGATTTAGTTGAATCCCTCTTTAAAAGAAGCATGGATATCAAAGATTCTGGCTCCATAATACCAGGTCATGGAGGGTTTTTAGATAGATTTGACGGGCTTTTGTTATCCGCACCTTTCATAGCAGCTTTTTTAATGCTTTTCGACTAATTTTGTCAACTTTAAGATGAAAAAAACGAAAATGATATAACAAATCATTAATTTTAGCTCAAAGTTTTTAAAAAAAACAAAAAACATATGGGTTATATAGAACCGGCTCCAATTAAAGACTTAGAGAATCCATTTGAGTCAATGATGTCTCGATTTCATATCGCAGCTCAACATTTAGGCCTTGAAGATGAAGTGTACAATGTATTAAAATCTCCGGCTCGTCAGGTAATAGTTTCCATACCAATTACCATGGATGATGGTTCAATTCAGGTTTTTGAAGGATATCGTGTAATTCACTCCACCATATTAGGCCCTTCTAAGGGTGGCATCAGATATGATATGGGGGTAAATATAGATGAGGTGAAAGCGCTTGCTGCCTGGATGACGTGGAAATGTGCTGTAGTGGATATTCCATATGGTGGTGCAAAAGGTGGTATCAAATGTAATCCTCGTGCTATGTCTGCTGGTGAAATAGAAAGATTAACACGCTCCTATACAGAATCTATGGTAGATGTTTTTGGTCCGGACAGAGATATTCCTGCTCCTGATATGGGGACAGGCCCAAGAGAAATGGCTTGGTTGATGGATGCTTATTCCCGCTCAAAAGGGATGACAGTAAATGCCGTTGTAACAGGCAAGCCAATTGTATTAGGCGGATCTTTAGGCAGAACTGAGGCTACTGGTCGTGGGGTAATGGTATCTGCACTTGCTGCTATGGAAAAGTTAAAAATTAATCCATATAAAGCTACTTTCGCTGTTCAGGGATTTGGTAATGTTGGATCATTTGCAGCATTACTTTTGGAAGAAAGAGGTGGTACCATCGTGTCAGTTTCTGATATTTCGGGAGCTTACTATAATGAGAAGGGAATAAATATCAAAGAGGCCATTGAGTTCAGAAATCTGAACAACGGTACCTTAGAAGGATTTTTAGGAGCAGAGAAAATTGAAGGGAACGATCTATTAACCCTTGAGGTTGATGTATTAATTCCTGCGGCTAAGGAAGATGTTATTACTGCTGAAAATGCGAATAATATTAAAGCCAAACTTATTGTGGAGGGTGCAAACGGCCCCACTTCTTCTAAAGCAGATAAAATTATTAATGATAAAGGTATAATGGTGGCTCCAGATATTTTGGCCAATGCTGGCGGAGTTACTGTTTCCTACTTTGAGTGGGTTCAAAACCGACTTGGATACAAGTGGACTGCTGAAAGAGTAAATAGGAGATCTGACAGAATTATGAAAGATGCTTTTGAAGTGGTTTATAAAACTTCAATTGAATATGATGTACCTATGAGAATTGCAGCATATATTGTAGCAATTGATAAGGTAGCAAAAACTTATAAATTCCGTGGAGGATATTAATTTTTAATACAATTACATTCAATTAATTACATAAAAAGCGCAGTTTATCTGCGCTTTTTTTATCTTTGAAAGTAAATATTTAAGTAGAGATGACAATACACAAAGAAGGAAAGAAGATTTTATTTATAGCCTTACTGGTTTTTGTAGGCGTATTTTTTTTAATGGAATATGCTTTTGAAACCCCACGTTGGCTCAGCAATTCTGTTTTAGGGGTAATGATCATATTTTATTTTTTAATCTTACAATTTTTCCGGAATCCTAAATTTGTAATTAATACAAACGAGAAGCATGTTTTAGCACCTGCGGATGGAAAAGTGGTTGTAATTGAGGATACTGAAGAAACAGAATATTTTAACGAAAAGCGGAAACAGATTTCAATATTTATGTCTCCGGTAAATGTCCATGTGAATAGAAGTCCTATATCAGGTGTGGTTAAGTTCTGTAAGTATCATGCAGGAAAATATTTAGTAGCCTGGCACCCAAAATCCAGTACTGAAAATGAGAGAACTACCATAGTAGTGGAAAGTGCAAATGGAGTAGAAGTATTGTTCAGGCAAATAGCCGGGGCAGTAGCGAGAAGAATCAGGTGGTATGTGAAACCCGGTGATTCAGTTGAGCAAGGCGGTGAATTTGGCTTTATAAAATTTGGCTCACGAGTGGATGTATTTTTACCCTTAGATGCTAAAATTAATGTAGCTATTGGAGATAAAACCAAAGGAGGTAGAACAATCATTGCAGAGTTACCTTAATATACTCAGATAACTAATAATTTAAGAGCTGTTTGTATTTTCAAATGGCTCTTTTTATTTTTGCGCATCTCATCATAGGATTTCCGCACGAGGAATCAATTAGTTTTCACAATCTTTTAAAAAAATAAACCATGCATCAGTGGAAAAAGCTGTCTCAAAACGAGATCAAAAACCGGATATTTACTGCATTATCTGAAAATGTGGATTATTATAATCAGAACATTTTAGGCCTCCCAGCTTCACATCTCGATGACAAGGTGTTTTATCAGAATGCCCCATTCCTGCAAGATGCGCCTTACCTTTCTACCTTAATTCATAACCCTAACCATATTGGTTGCCATACTCTGGGAGAATCCGAGAGCTTCTTTAAGGGAACTCAGGAAATAGAAAAGGAAGTAATTCATATTTGTGCTCACGATATTTTAAAGGGAGGCAATGCTCATTTTGATGGATATGTAGCTTCTGGTGGGACCGAAGCCAATATGCAGGCTGTATGGATATATCGAAATTTTTTCATTCAGGAACACCATGCAAATTTAAATGAGATAGCTGTAATTAGTTCTTCTGATGCCCATTATTCATCTGCAAAAGCGAGCAATGTATTTCAAGTGGGTTTTTATAAAGTCAAAGTAGATGAGGAAACAAGGGAGATAGATGAGTTATCTGTGAATGCTACTTTGGAACAAGCCAAGGCAGAGGGTAAAAAATACTTTATAGTGGTGGCTAATATGATGACCACCATGTTTGGTTCCATAGATGATGTAGATATTTATACAAATGCTTTAGATGGTATGGGGCTCTTATATAAAGTGCATGTGGACGGAGCTTATGGAGGTTTCTTCTATCCTTTTTCTAATCCCGAAAGCTCTTTAAATTTCAGTAATCAGAAAGTGAATTCGATCACTTTGGACGCTCACAAAATGTTGCAGGCTCCGTATGGAACTGGTATTTTTCTTATTAGGAAAGACTGGATGCAGTTTGCCAACACGCAGGAAGCCAGTTATGTTGAAGGAGAGGATTATACATTAATTGGTTCAAGGTCAGGAGCGAATGCCATTGCTATTTGGATGATTTTAATGACTTATGGGCCTAATGGCTGGTATGAGAAGACATTGGTTCTTAAACACAGAACCTCCTGGCTGACAGACCAATTAGATAAAAAGGACATCGACTACTATCGACATCCTGATGCCAATATTGTAACCATTAAAGCCGATTATTTAAAGAAGGAAACTTGCAAAAAATATGGACTAGTACCCGATAGTCATAACTATCCGAAATGGTATAAGATTGTAATCATGGATCATGTGACAATCGAAAAAATGCAAGAATTTGTTGGGGAGCTTTAGGCATTGATCTCCTCCTTTTTTAAAACGAGGAGCATTGAGGTTTAAGTTTTAACATGGTTGGAACTTAGCCTTTAATTAAAAAGAGCTTTAGTACATAGGCCAGTTCTAGGCTGGCAAGCATCCCGAATGTGACAAAAGCACTTCTCAGCAATCCTTTTTAGATTTAGTTGATGCACCAGGCTGAAATTCGTAACGTACAAATTCAATCTTCTCATTCCTTTTTAAGATGAAACGAGGATTAAAAGTCTTACTTCATCTCCATTTTCAAGAACTTGCCCGTGTAGCTATCTTTTTTACTTAGGATTTTCTCAGGAGTCCCAGTAAATACAATGTTGCCACCATCATTACCGCCTTCGGGTCCTAAATCAATTAAGTGATCTGCCACTTTAATAACGTCCATGTTATGCTCAATAATTAACACAGAATTACCTTTTTCTACTAATTTTTGCAATACATCCAACAAATGGCGGATGTCCTGAAAGTGCAGGCCAGTGGTAGGTTCATCTAAAATGTAGAAAGTATTTCCTGTGTCTTTCTTGGACAATTCGGTAGCTAGTTTTACTCTCTGAGCTTCTCCACCTGAAAGGGTAGTAGCATGTTGGCCTAATGTAATATAGCCTAAACCTACTTCCGCTAAGGTTTGAATTTTCCTTAAGATCTTTGGCTGGTTCTCAAAGAATTCGACCGCTTGCTCAACTGTCATATCCAATACATCTGAGATAGATTTGCCCTTAAATCGAACTTCCAAAGTTTCTCGGTTGTAGCGTTTACCTTTACATGTCTCACATGGTACGTGCACATCCGGTAGAAAATCCATTTCAATCAACTTCATGCCACCTCCTTCGCATGTTTCGCATCTTCCGCCTTTTACATTGAATGAAAAGCGTCCTGGCTTGTAACCTCTTATTTTAGCTTCTGGCAAATTGCTGAAAAGTGCTCTTATATCTGTAAAAACTCCTGTGTAAGTGGCCGGATTAGAACGAGGTGTACGTCCTATGGGTGACTGGTCTACTTCTATCACTTTATCCAAATGCTCCAGACCGCTGATACTTTTGTGCGGCATAGGTTCTCTTTTGGAACGATAGAATTTTTGATTCAAAATAGGGTAGAGGGTATCATGAATTAGCGTAGATTTTCCACTTCCTGACACGCCGGTTACACAGATCATAGTTCCAAGAGGGAAGTCGACAGAAACATTTTTCAGGTTGTTTCCTGTAGCTCCTTTCAATTGCAGTTTCTTGCCGTTGCCTTTTCTTCTCTTTTCAGGAACCTCTATGACTAGCTCGCCCATTAAGTACTGAGCAGTTTTACTTCTTTGTTTTAGGAAACTATCTGGATTTCCGGCGGCTACTATTTTCCCACCATGTCTGCCTGCACCAGGACCTATATCCAGGATGAAATCAGAAGCCAACATCATATCTTTGTCGTGCTCCACTACCATCACTGTGTTTCCTAAATCGCGTAAATCCTTTAAGGCAGCTATCAGTTTCATATTATCCCGTTGATGCAAACCAATACTCGGCTCATCCAAAATGTATAAAACTCCTACCAATTGTGTTCCTATTTGAGTTGCCAAACGGATACGTTGCGCTTCACCACCCGATAAAGTCTTAAGTGTTCGATTTAAGGACAGATAATCAAGACCTACATCCAGCAAAAATCCGACACGCTTTCTCACCTCTTTGAGGACCTCTGCACCAATGAGATTTTGTTTGACAGTCATCCTATCTTCGACATTCTCAAGCCAGATACCTAGCTCTGTAATGCTCATCATGGCCAACTCGGAGATGTTAGTTTTGTCTATTAAAAAATGGAGAGATTCTTTTTTTAACCTGTAACCATTACAATCCGGACAGGTCTGCACTATCATATAATCCTGCAACCAGTCCCGCATTTTATCGGTGCCACCTTCCTGCTGCTTTTCTAAAAATTTAATGATTCCTTCAAAGCTTGTATTCCAACTAGTCCCGGGGTATTTAATTGAAGGTACCTCTACTTTTGTTTTGGCACCGTACAACAAAACGTTGATTACTTCTTCAGGGAATTTTTCTAATGGAGTAGAAAGATTCACTTTTGTATTCTTTAAGATGGCTTCAATCTTTTTGAAAATCCATATGTCGCGATATTCGCCTAAGGGTGCAATTCCACCTCTACTAATACTTAATTTAGGATCTGGGATGACCGATTCTTGAGTAATATGCTCAATTTCTCCTAAGCCATTGCAGGTTGGGCAGGCCCCATAGGGTGAGTTGAATGAAAAATTATTGGGTGCAGGCTCATCATAAGCTAAACCTGTTTCAGGATCCATCAGGTTTTTGGAGAAGTGTTGGATATTACCATCCGTATCACGCACCATCATAATACCATCCCCATGTTTCAGAGCAGTTTTAACAGATTGTGTAATTCTGAAGGTATCTTTTGCATCCACAGCAATTCTATCTACCACAATTTCAATGTCATGTGTTTTGTACCTGTCCACCTGCATGCGGTCATCAATATCAACAATTACGCCATCAACCCTCGCTTTAGTGAATCCCATCTTCCTGATTTGCTGGAAAAGTTCTCTGTAATGTCCTTTTCTGGCCTTTACCACAGGAGCTAAAATACTGAGCTTTGCCTGGTCGAAGTCGCTGATCAGGTGAGCAATGATTTGATCTTCTGTTTGCCGTTGCATTTTCTTCCCAGTATTGTATGAAAATGCTTCTCCAGCCCGTGCGTACAATACTCTGAGAAAATCATAGATTTCTGTCAAAGTACCTACAGTGGAGCGCGGGTTCTTGGAAGTGGTTTTTTGCTCGATAGAAATTACGGGTGAGAGACCGTTTATCTTATCTACATCGGGTCTTTCCATGTCTCCAATAAAAGACCTGGCGTAGGCAGAAAAGCTCTCCATATAGCGTCTTTGGCCTTCCGCATAAATAGTGTCGAAGGCTAAGCTCGACTTTCCGCTCCCGCTGATTCCAGTGATCACCACCAATTTATTCCGAGGAATGGAAATATCTATATTCTTTAAATTATGCTCTCTGGCACCAATCACCTCCAAATATTCCTGAGGGGCATCTGATGCTATATGATCAACAGCTTTTTCAGCTTGTTTGGTTACGCTCATTGATTTCTTTTAGTTTCTTCAGATTGTAAAAACAGCCCTAACTCTATTATCACGTAGATACTTTAGGATGGTTATACTCTATCTAAATGATATTTACAAGATCTATTATTCTACAAATTTCCAACTTGCTAAATTACAAAATATGCAGGGTTATTGTTTGATTTTGATAGAGATAAATTCTGAGAAATGGAGTTAATAGTTAGTGAAAAAATCATTAAACTCAAATCCCTTGTATAAACTTTCTTCATCAGAAGAGGCAATTTTTTTCGTGCATTTTAAGACAAGAGGACTAAGTGCTCTTTTTAAAGGAGAAACCTATTAAAACAACGCCAGCGATAATAAAAGGAATGCTCAACCATTGCCCCATATTAATCGCCATTCCTGCTTCAAAATCGACCTGGTCAGCTTTCACAAATTCAATAAGGAATCTGGCTGTAAACATGGTAGCAAGCATTAAACCTAGGATGAATCCGTCTTTCACTTTTTGCTGCTTATCAATAAGGTATAAAACAATAAAAATTAATAGATATGAACAAGCTTCATACAACTGTGATGGATGTCGTGGTAAACTGTCAATAGCCGTGAATACAAAGGCCCAGGGAACATCTGTTGGGGCACCAATAATTTCAGAATTCATTAGGTTTCCCAAACGAATACAAACAGCGGCTAACGGAATTACCAAAGCGATTGAATCTAGCAACCACAGCTTTTTTATGTGGTAAACCCTTGCGAAAATGAGTAGTGCTATGGTAACACCTAAACCACCACCATGACTTGCTAAGCCAAGGAATCCGGTAAACTCAAACTCCGGACTAAAACGGAAGGGAAGAAGTATTTCCAGTAAGTGGTTTTGATAATAACCCCAGTCGTAAAATACGCAGTGCACAATTCGAGCACCTAATACTGTAGATATTACTAAGTATACAGCCAGGTTATCCAGCAGTTTTAAGTCTAAATTTGCTCTTTTAAAGCGCCACTTTACAAAAAAGTAACCTAATATAAAGCCTAACCCAAATAATATAGAGTACCAGCGGAGTTGATAAAAACCAAGATCAAGTAAAGTACCGTCAGGATTCCAAATAATGTAGTTGAGCATGAATTTAGTAAATTAATGAAGGTAAAATCAGGTGCAAACTAACGAAAATAAAATCTGATCGCCATAAAAATTATTTCTTTGCATTCAATTGAATAGGCCTATTAATGCTTTCTTCTAAGGATATAAAGGTTTCTGTGCGCTCAATGCCTTCAATAGGCTGAATGGAATCGTGCAAGATATTTTTTAAATGTTCTGTGTCTTTGCACACTATTTTAACGAACATAGAATATGCCCCTGTTGTATAGTGGCAGTCTACGATTTCAGGAATGGCTTTAAGGGCAGTAACCACCTCATCATACAAGGAGCTTTTTTGAAGATATACACCCAGGAAGGCTGTTACATCCATTCCTAGCTTACCTAAATCTACTTGGAGCTGCGCATTCTTAATGAGTCCTAATTTCTCCATTTTCCGCATTCTCACATGTACGGTGCCAGGAGAAACAAACACCTCCTCAGCCACTTCAGTAAAGGGGCGCCTTGCATCATGCATCAAAATATTCAATATAGCTAAATCTGTATTGTCGAGTTGATAATTATCTTCCATTATTTGATTTTGCATTTAATGTATCAAATATATCTATAATCGATATAAAATGTATCAATTTATACTATTTATTACCTCCAATGTAATTAGGGAGTAAGTTTTGACTTGTGAAGTAACTTAGGTAATAACAAATATGTCTTGAATAAAAAGGGTAAAGAATTGCAGAAAAATACAAAGGGCACTTAAAGAAAATTTTTAATGATGTTCACTTTGGAAAAAGATGGCTTATCTTCAATCTGCCAGAAGCAAGATGTCAGAACTCTCTGAATTGACGACTTCCATCTAGAATGAAGATTACCTTTTCAAAAAGCACTTGGTTGGCTTAGTGCTCCACATCTGGGTGGCAAAATTTCATGAGGTACGAATGAAATTTTGGCATGACGAGCTATTAATTAATATTGGAGAGTTATTAATATATAATAAAGAAATACAAAACTGTAACTGACTCATACTCCCTCTCTATTGGAGAGAGCCTGCCAGCCTTGCCAGCTTGAGGTTAGTTGTTGTGCAGACTAGGGAAGATCAAGTATGATAGAAATAGCTATTATATTTTTTTCTTGATAGAAAATTAGCCTTCTAATTCAAATAATTAGTTTGCATAGCTAATTTACCTATATAAATAAATCCCACTAAAATTAGCCTTGCTCATTTTACAGGTCTGAACTCCTTGCGCAATGAAATTAAATAGTATTTCTTTGGCCTCTTCCAATTCGCAAATCTGGTAGTGGATCTCTTCATGCACCTCAAGTAAAGTTATTCTTTGTAAGGAAGCAATTCCTATCTTCCATTCTTGAGATGGAGCTTCGCTCTGATCAATAATGCTGCTGAATTTTTCAATGATTGAGGTCTTTTCGATGGTGGTAGTATGCATGGTTTCTTTGCTTTTTTATCATTGTAAAAATCGTTCAAAAACCTTAAAGTACAAATTATTAAAAGATAATATCGTTAGAATACAATATTTACAATATAAGTAGGCTAATAATAGGGATGGATGATTGATAAATGAATGTAAGTTCTATTGATTTTTACAAAGTAATGAAAGTATCACCTGCTTGTATGTGAAAGAGCCAAACCGAAATGAAAAGTTTAAGCAAAAAAAAGAGGCTTAATCAGCCTCTTTTTTATTTTCTTTGTTTTCAGGATTATCATCCTTCTTTTTCTTCTTCTGTTTGATGAAGAGCGTTTCACTTTTTCCGTCATGGTCGGCAATAATTGAGTCACCTACTTTTATATTTTCACCTAAGATTTCTTCTGCTACTAGGTCTTCCAAATATTTTTGGATGGCTCTATTCAGTGGCCTTGCTCCATATTGCTGGTCATAGCCTTTCTCTGATAAGAAATCTTTAGCCTTTTCAGTTAATTCAATATCGTAACCTAAGGATAACATTCTATCAAATACTTTCTTCAATGAAAGATCAATGATTTTATGTAAATGTTCTCTCTCAAGAGAATTAAAAACAATCACATCATCAAGTCTGTTCAGAAACTCTGGACTGAAAGCTTTTTTCAGCGCATTCTGAATAGTAGATTTCATGATTTCGTTGGAGCTATTGGCTTTGTCCTGCGTGGCAAACCCGATACCTGCACCAAAATCTTTTAAATCTCTTACCCCAATATTTGAGGTCATTATAATAATTGTATTCCTGAAATCTACTCTTCGGCCTAAACCATCTGTTAAGATTCCATCATCCAACACTTGAAGTAAAATATTGAACACATCAGGGTGTGCTTTTTCAATCTCATCCAAAAGCACTACAGAATAAGGTTTCCTTCTTACTTTTTCAGTTAATTGACCGCCTTCTTCATATCCAATATATCCCGGAGGCGCTCCTACCAAGCGTGAAACAGAGAATTTCTCCATGTATTCACTCATATCTATTCTAATTAAGGCATCTTCCTTATCAAATAAATATAATGAAAGCACTTTAGCCAGTTCTGTTTTACCAACCCCAGTCGGACCTAGAAACACGAACGATCCAATTGGTTTTTTCGGATCTTTTAATCCTATTCTGGTTCTTTGGATCGCCTTTGATAGCTTGGAGATTGCTTCATCCTGACCGATTACCTGACCTTTGAGATCGTCACCCATTCCTTTGAGTTTTGCACCCTCGTTTTGAGCCACTCTTTTGGTAGGTACACCAGTCATCATCGCGATTACTTCCGCTACATTATCTTCTGTAACCTGATATCTTTTCGATTTGGTTTCTTCCTCCCAATTTCGTTTTGCAGTTTCGAGCTCATCCAAAAGTTTCTTTTCAGAATCTCTCAGTCTGGCCGCCTCCTCATACTTTTGGCTTCTTACTACCAGGTTTTTCTCCTTCTTCACGTCTTCAATGGCAGCTTCCAGTCGAACGATATCATCAGGCACATGAATATTGTTGATATGCACTCTGGCACCAGCTTCGTCCATTACATCAATTGCCTTATCTGGTAAAAATCTGTCAGATATATATCTGTCACTTAGCTTTACGCATGCTTCTATAGCTTCTTGAGAGAAATTAACATTATGGTGATCTTCGTACTTATCTTTGATGTTTTCTAAAATCTCCATCGTCTCCTCTACAGTGGTAGCATCAATCATTACCATTTGGAAACGTCTCGCTAAAGCACCATCTTTTTCAATATACTGACGATATTCATCTAATGTAGTAGCACCTATACATTGAATTTCACCTCTGGCCAATGCAGGTTTAAACATATTGCTGGCATCTAAAGATCCGGAAGCTCCACCTGCGCCCACAATGGTATGTAACTCATCTATGAATAGAATGACGTTTGGTGACTTTTCAAGTTCATTCATCACCGCTTTCATACGTTCTTCGAACTGACCACGGTATTTAGTGCCTGCTACTAAAGAAGCTAAATCAAGTGTAACAACTCTTTTACCAAAAAGCACTCTTGATACTTTTCTTTGAATAATTCTTAAAGCCAGGCCTTCGGCAATTGCTGTTTTACCTACACCCGGTTCACCAATTAAGATTGGATTGTTTTTCTTCCTACGGGAAAGGATTTGTGCAACCCTTTCAATCTCTTTTTCACGGCCAACTATCGGATCCAGTTTATCCTCTTCAGCCAATTTTGTTAAATCCCTACCGAAGTTATCTAAAACGGGAGTTTTAGACTTTTCTGCTGTTTTACTTCCTGACCCACTCCCGGTTTCCTTTGGTCCGCTTCCAAATAATTTACCAGAATCTTCATCACTATCATCAGTGTCTGAAGATGCCATTGGGTTCTGGGTTTGATATTCAAGTAACTCTTTAATTACATCATAGTTAACATCAAACTTATCCATTACCTGGGAAGCAATATTATCCTCATCTCGTAAAATAGAGAGTAATAAATGTTCAGTGCCAATTAACTGGCTCTTAAAAATTTTAGCTTCCAGGTAAGTAATTTTCAATACTTTCTCTGACTGCTTAGTTAAGGGGATGTTAGCGAGATTTTTTACATTGTTTGTAGCGGTACCTCGGGTACTTCTTTCTAACTCCCCGCGCAATTCATCCAAAGAAATGCCTAACTTTTTTAATAAGCTAATGGCAACTCCTTCGCCTTCGCGCACCATACCTAATAATAAATGTTCTGTACCTATATAATCGTGACCCAGACGCAATGCCTCCTCACGACTCAAAGAAATAACTTCTTTTACTCTATTTGAAAATTTTGCTTCCATAATTCTTCTCCTCTGAATTTGTGACTCCTGCTTAAATTACCTGAATAAGGCGGCATGGAATACTTTAATCATTCTTTAATAACAAGCTTATATAATTCAACAATTCTTTATGCAATTTTATTGCCGTTTTTTATTGTTAAATTAAGAGATAGCTTAGATTACACAATGTAACAATATTAAAAACTAAATAAAAAAACTAAAGTTTTAATTTAAATAAATTTGATGCTATGTTGTCTAAAAGACATACTCAACTGCCTATTTACTAGCCTGAATGTTACTATACAACTATACAATTGTAATTTTAATAAAATAGTTTAGTACAATTTGATTCTCTTATAACACTCTGGGCGTTTGGGCCTTCATTCATCAATAAATCTATTATGCTTAAGTTTTTCTCAAAAGTGTTGCCAAAGTTTTGATGATAAATTTTCGCGTCAAAATTTTCAGCTATAATCCCTTTGTTTTTAGGAGTTATTAACGATCTGGCGTCAATAACGTTATCTTTCATCTCTTTTTCATAGCTGTCAGTTTCTTCTATTGTCAAAGGCAAACGTATGATTTTCAGACACCTTGTCAGTATGTCTAAATTAAAGTCCCAAAGGTAATTGTATTTTTTGAGGTAGAATTGGCTGAATTCATCTGCGAAAAACTCGAAAAATGGAGTTTTTCCATAGCATGTTTTTAAGGTTCTCCAATGTTTTACTTGCCATGCTTGGTCATAATCAATCCTAATTTCTTTGCTTTTGATTTTTTTATTAGCACCAATCAGAGGAATTGTCAGGCTTTCTCTTTTTTGAGATGATAAAATTTCGCACCTGTTCCGGAAGGTTTGTTTTTCAAAATTTTCATTAGCTTCCAGCAACAGCTTATCTGCGTTATTTATTAAGACGAAATAAGCTACTGAAGGCAAATATTGTAAATCAGCAAGTACTTGAGCCATGAATTTTTTACAGGAGAAGGATTAATTAACTGATTAATTGGCCAAGACCTTCTCTGATTATCTGCGCGGGTTCAACCGTGCAATCTACTACTGTAGAAGGAATGTTTTTACCAAAGTCTCCATCAATCACTACGTCAACTAAATTTTTAAAAGCTTCATAAATTTCAAGAGGATCTGTAGGGTATTCTACGATGTTATCATCTTCTCTAATAGACGTGGTTATGAGAGGATTTCCCAGGTGTTTCACAATGCTTAAGGGTATTTTGTTTTCCGGTATTCTAATCCCTACCGTTTTTTTGTTTGCATTTACAATTTTAGGAACATTACTATTAGCCGGCAAAATGAAAGTAAATGGACCAGGAAGGTTTTTTTTCATTAACTTAAAAGTAGGTGTCGATAAATTTCTCACATAGTCTGAGATGTGGCTCATATCCTCACAAATAAAGGATAAATTAATTTTACCAGGCTTTATGCCTTTCACCCAACATAGTTTGTCGATTGCCTTCCGGTTTGTTAGATCACACCCTAATCCATAAATAGTATCTGTGGGATAAATAATAACAGCACCATTTTTTAGCAAATCGACAATTTGTTTAATTTTCCTCTCATCAGGATTCTCTTCATAAAGTTTAATAAGTTCTGCAGCCATACTCAAAATTAATAAATTAGAAGCAAATAGCGCAATGTATTGCTATAAAGCTTCCTTTACATGAACAAAAGCTAATAATGAAGGGGCACAGATGCGGTGGCGAAGCAGCAATGATGTAAGAATTACCATTGATTTACTTTTGTTTAATAATTAATCCACCAAAATTAAAGAGACGGTTAAAAACTAAATTAGTAAATTTGCATTTGCTTTTAAGGCTAAATGAAATTATTAAATTTTACTTAATGTTGATCATTCCTGGTTGACTTTATCCATTTATGAAAAGAAATAAATTTGTAGTAGCATTTGTAATAGTGTTTTCTGTTTTGGTTACAGGTTTTGTGTTTTACTTTTATCAGGTATTTTTTACTGAAAATATTTTGGTGGAAAAGGGAGATCAAACCATTTTAATCAGCGAGGAAATGAGCTTTAAAGATTTGCAGGATGTAGTTTATGAGCAGGGAATAGTGAATGATATGCTGTCTTTTAGCTTTGTTGCAAAAATTCTTGACTACCAGGAAAATATGAAACCGGGCCTGTATTTATTGGAGAAAGATATGACTAATCTGCAGGCTATCAGAATGCTGAGAGCAGGAATCCAAACCCCTACCAGAGTTACTTTCAATAATGTTAGGTTGAAATCTGACCTGGCAAGTAAAATCACTGCAAGGTTACAGGCTGATTCTACTAAATTTCTTTCTTTACTTAATAATGATTCTTTAATCAGTAGCTATGGTTTTACTGATGAAAACATTATGTCAATGTTTATTCCTAACACCTATGAAATGTATTACACAACCTCGGAAGAAGGTATTTTTGAGAGGATGCACACGGAATACGAAAAATTTTGGACAGAGGAGAGAAAAAGGAAAGCCCAAAAAATCGGATTGAGTTTACAAGACGTTAGTATTCTGGCTTCAATTGTACAAGCAGAGAGCATCAAAGCGGATGAAAGGCCTACTATTGCTGGTGTGTACTTAAATAGGTTGGAAAGAGGTATAGCATTGCAGGCGGATCCTGCACTGGTGTATGCAATGGGTGATTTCTCCATAAAAAGAGTACTTAATGTGCACAAAGAGGTAGAGTCGCCCTATAATTTATATAAATACAGAGGTTTGCCACCAGGCCCCATTAATTTACCAGAAATCAACTCAATAGATGCAGTGCTAAATGCTGATAATCATAAGTACATTTACTTTTGTGCTAAATCAGATTTTTCTGGTTATCATGCTTTTGCTACTACTTTAGCTGAACATAACCGAAATGCCAGGGAATATCAAAATGCATTGAATAAAGCACGGATATATAAATAATGTATCAATTTGAACATACAATAAGAGTTCGTTACGCTGAGACAGATCAAATGGGATATTGCTATTATGGTAATTATTCAACCTACTACGAGGTGGCCAGGGTGGAAGCTATCAGAAGTCATGGCTTGAGTTATAAATTAATTGAAGAGCAAGGAGTTATTATGCCTGTGCTGGAAAATGGTTCTAAATATCTTAAACCTGCTCGATATGATGATGAGTTGCTGATTAAACTTACTATTCCAGAGAAGCCCAATGTGAGGATTAAATATCGGTATGAAATTTTTAAGGATGATGTTTTGATTCATAAAGGCTACACTATTTTAGTATTTGTAAATAAAGCAACAGGAAAACCTTGCCACATACCTGCTATTCTTTCTGATGTGTTAAACCCATATTTTGATGAAGTTTAGATATAAACGCATCATATTATCTATAGACCCGATCAGCAAATTTATTCGGTTTTTGAAAAGGAAAAAACTAAAAAAGAGTGGTGTTTCTTATTATAACTTATTCCAAATTTTTGTTGAGGAAGTTAGAGATCAAAACATCGTAGAAAGGGCAAACAATGTAGCTTTTCATTTTACTTTAGCGATCTTCCCTGCTATTATTTTTCTTTTCACACTAATTCCAGAACTGCCTGTTGATAATTTAACTGAGCAAGTCATGCTGTTTCTGGAAGACACTATTCCTTATTCTGTTTTTCAGGAAGTGGAGGTGACAATTGAAGATATCCTTTCGAAATCCAGAGGAGGTTTGCTATCAATTGGTTTTATACTGGCATTATTTTTTGCGACAAATGGAACATCAGCTTTAATGAACTCTTTTAATAGAACTTATAAAACAAAAGATAGCAGAGGGTTTATAAGATCAAAGCTGATTGCGGTAGGACTCACTTTTCTATTGGCTTTCGTTTTATTTTCCGCTATTGTGTTGCTGATAGTGGCACAACAAGGCATCACCTTTTTGGAAAGTAAAGGCCTGTTTAATAGGGATTTTGAAATTTACGTT
Organism: uncultured Cytophagales bacterium; assembly: GCA_963803685.1. Classification (GTDB taxonomy): domain Bacteria; phylum Bacteroidota; class Bacteroidia; order Cytophagales; family Cyclobacteriaceae; genus Marivirga. The sequence continues at coordinate 779,073 of CAWDNW010000001.1, read as the reverse complement.
TTTGTTGTGCTAAGATTATTAGTTGTTTTCTTTTTGTTTCAAATGGCTATTTCCCTGATTTATTATATTGCTCCCGCGGTTCAGGAAAAGTGGCATTTTTTTAACCCTGGTTCTATTTTAGCTACCTTTTTATGCTTGGCAGCCTCGTTTGGCTTTTCATTTTATATCAATAATTTTGGGACCTATAATAAATTGTATGGGTCTATTGGAGCATTGATTGCTATTATGATATGGTTTTCTTTTCTGTCGCTGTTTTTGATAGTTGGTTTAGAGCTTAATGTAAGTTTAGACCATGCTAAGAATGGCAAAATGGTGAAAAATTAAATTTTCATAAATTTTATTTGCTAGCTAATTTATTTCCCATACATTTGCATTCCAATTCGGAAAAGGATTCCGGATTTTATTGAATAGAGGAGTGGCAGAGTGGTCGATCGCGTTGGTCTTGAAAACCAATGTACCGCGAGGTACCGGGGGTTCGAATCCCTCCTCCTCTGCAAAACTAACCCTGATAGCAAAAGCTTTCAGGGTTTTTTTATAGCTTTTTTAATTTGGTTAATCCGCTAAGAAAATCAATCTTTAATTGCATGATCAATTGGTGCAGGATTGCCACTCCACAGCTTTTTTTGTGTCCAATCTTCTTCAGGAGCAGTCCAGAATGGTTCATCAGCAGCCTGACCCAGTACTAGAAAGGCCTCTGCACAGAGGTAAAGGCTTCCGGTAGAAATATATCCTTCACCTATATTATTTTGATGTCCGAAGAACCCTACTTTGAGCCAACCATTTTCATCAAACGTCCCAGGGGCCTCTATTTGTCTTTGTATAACTGCATAAAGAGCGGAGCGGACTTGGCCAGGCCCCACTTCTTCAGGGAGTTGATCCCATAAAGCTATTTGCGAAAGTACTTGAAATGCACCAAATCGGTAGGCAAGAGATCTGCCAATAGGAGGGTAAGTACCCTCAGGCGATATCAGTCGCTCCTGTACGGCTGCATAACGCTGAGCCCGTTTCAGCACAGTTTCATATTTCTTTTTTTCATCAAAGCCAGATTCGTTCACGGTTTTAAGGATGTCCAGCATCATAGGTTGAATCACAAAACTATTGTAGTAATCCCAATGAAACTCAGGTCCGTCACTATACATCCCATCTCCCAGGTACCACTCCATGTGCTTATTAAGTGAATACTCAATGCGTACCATATCTGCTTCGCCATCAAATTTTAATAATGCGGCTTCGACCATTCCTGTAAAAAGTAGCCAGTTACCATAAAAAGGAGTAATCACTCGGCTAGATTTTAAAGCTTCAATTACATTTTTTTGTGTTTCAGCATCCAGACGCTCCCAAAGTTGAGTTGGCGCCCTAAGCAGGGCCTGAGCAAAAAATGCGGCATCTACTAGAGGTTGTTTGTCAGTGGTGAAGTTCATAAAATCGGGCGACTCAGGGTTTGTCGCATTATGAATACTCTTAAGGGCCAACTTAATGTACTTCTCTCTGAGCTTTCCTTCCTGAGTATCATCGGGGCCTAGCTCTAGCCATGGGGCCATGCCAGAAAGTAACCTGCCAAATGCTTCCAGGTAGGTTACGTGGGTACGGTCGTCCCAGGCGCCTGGCGACTTTTCAACAGGCATTCTTTTCTTTAGCTCATTTTTGCTTAATGCTTCTAACACAGGGTCAGCAATCTTTACTAAGGTGGAAACATAGAACTCTCTGACTTTCGGGTCTTTTTTAACATAAGAATTTTCATTGGCTTGTCCTTCATGAAATAAAAGTGCAAATAACATTACTGGAATAATACACTTTTTCGAGAAGTTAAGGCTTACGTAATATTTCATAATAAAACTTATTTTATATTCAACTAGGGAATCATTTACACGAATTTTTCACTATGCTTCCTGAAGGGTATTGGCTACTCAGCAATATCTTGCTTTTCATCTTTGCCATATTCCAGGTACCTTTTCAGTGCTTCAACATAGTAATAGTCCCCATAGGTAAGAGGAACATCTACTTCTGAATTTGCCGGCAGTGCCCCGACTCCATGCTTTAAAATAAAACCACCATTTGTACCGGGTGCTGCCACATATTCGGGTGATGACAAAGTGCGAATCATTTGCTCTGCATTTTTAAAATACTCTTCTGCTTTTTCACCATCTACGTACTCACTAAGCTCCAGTAATGCAGAAGCCATGATGGCAGCTGCGGAGGCATCTCTTAAGGCATCCGGTATATTAGGCGCATTAAAATCCCAATAAGCCACTTTATCTTCAGGCATATCAGGATGATTTAGAATGAAATTAGCTATCTTTTTTGCCTGCTCCAGGTATTTTTCATCGCCAGTCTCTCTATACATCTCTGTATAACCATATAAGCCCCAGGCCTGTCCCCTGGCCCAGGCGGATTCGTCCGCATAGCCTTGTGCAGTTTTTTTCTCCTGCACACTTCCGGTTTCAGGATTATAGTTCAAGACATGGTAGGTGCTGTTATCTTCCCTGAAATGGTTATCAATAGTAGTATTAGCGTGCTCGACCGCAATATTGTAGTAGGTTGAATCTCCTGTTTGCTCAGTGGCCCAAAAAAGCATTTCCAGGTTCATCATATTATCAATGATTACCAAAAAATCTTCCGGCTTTGATTCCCAAGATTTAATGGCTCCAACTTGCGGATTATAACGAGTGATCAGAGATTTAGCGCTCTGCATAATAATATCTTTGTATTCTGCAGATGGGTTTAAACGATAGGCATTGCCAAAGCTGTCAAACATCATAAAGCCTAGATCGTGGGTTTGGGTATTGAATTTTTCCTTTTCCAAAACTTTCATGATCCGGTTTGCTTCTGTAAGCAACTCTTCATCCCCGGTTTCTTCATAGAGATAGAGTAAAGTGCCAGGATAAAACCCACTCACCCACCACTCCGATCCGCTGGTTTCCAGCGAGTCATTCTCTTCGTAGTAAGTTTTGGGAAAGCGGCCTTCAGGAAGTCTTCCCATTAATACTTTGTATTGTTCTACAGCTTTTTCCAGATTTTCTTGAGCAAGCTTCTCTACCTGCTTATCTGTGGTGATCTTCGATTGCTGTTCTTGTTGTTTTGCGTTTTCACGACTGGTACATGAAAACTGCAAGCAGCAAAAAGTGATTAGAATGAGTATGCTATTTTTGTACTTTAAGTCCATATGAAAAGTTTATTTGATGATATTAAAGTGGCCATTGCTGTGTAAATGAATTACATAATAATCCTAAAGTATGAAATCAACTTCAATAAAACGAACTTTTAGATGGTTATGCCCGTCATTATGACGTTTTTAGTTAAAATCCGCTAAATATTCCTTTAGAGATAGTAATGTATGAGGTGGTACTTGAAGCATCTCTTTTAGAAAATGGAGATAATGTGATGTCATTCTATCAAGTGTGGGTGGTTTGATCCTGAGAAATCGTTCCAGTAAGCAACAAAACTTCCTAGACCCTCCCTCCCAAGAATACCGGATTTTTTTACTATAAAATTTCCAATAAAAAAGCGACATTTTAGTAAGCATCTCTTTTGTGGATGTGAAAAATTGTAACATATTGTTACAAATTGTAACGAACTGTAAATCAGTAAATTAATTTTAAAAATATCTAGGTGGAAGCTAATTTTTGTATTATACTTGTGGTACATATTTAAAAAAAACAAATAATATAATGAAAGTAAAAGACGTACAGAAAGGAAAAAAATACAGAGATTTAATTTCTGGGAATATAGTTCTTACCTTTTTAAATGAAGGTACTATGAAAGCAAAATATAGAAATGACATTACTGGTACAGAGTCTATAATTACCGTAATTGATAACCAGCTGGAGGAATTAGAAGAGGAAAATGATGAGGGAATTGAGATTTCAGTATTGTTTCCAGGCTCCTAATTAATAATAGATTTAAGTTATTGTAGTAGGTTTTGGGAATGTTCTTCGGTTCTTAGGAGATGGGTGCATTCCTTTTATCTTTAATCTTCTGCAAACTTCTACTAAGCGTAATAAATTTGGGTTTCTTTACCTGTAGACAGTTTAGTGGTAATGTAAGGCAGATAATTACTCTCCAATTTAATTGTTAAAGGGGAGCTTATTCTTGATAGGGTAGGGCCTGGTTTACATATTCTTTTTATTTATGGTATCTACAATATCCTGTAAAAGAATTTGTTTTTCATTTTTCTTTAAAACTTTTGAAATTCGATCCATATTGGAAAGAAATGTGGTTTTTTAAACTTTTATAAATTCATCTACCTAAATAAATTACCACAAAAAAAGGTTAACCGTTTCCGATTAACCTTCTAGTAGCGAGAGCAGGACTCGAACCTGCGACCTTTGGGTTATGAGCCCAACGAGCTACCAACTGCTCCATCTCGCAATATATTTCCTTATGATTTTAACATCTTTTCACATAATATCTGTGATGTTTCCCTCAAAAGGAATACAAAGGTAACACAAAGTTTAGAAAAAACAAGTACCTTTGCAAAAGAAAAATTAATTTCGTTTAGTTAAGACAATTTTCCTTCTCATATCGGAGAAGGATAAAAGGTTGAGGTTTAAAGTAAAAGCTTAACTAAACGAAATTAAAAGAAAATATTTTTAATGGAAGAAAAATCTCATAAAGCAGGCTATGTCAGTATTGTAGGAAAACCCAATGTGGGTAAATCTACATTAATGAATGCCATGGTGGGGGAAAGACTTTCGATTATAACATCGAAGGCACAAACTACCCGCCATAGAATTATGGGTATTTTGAGTGGGGAAGATTTTCAAATTGTTTATTCGGATACACCAGGTATTCTTAAACCGCAGTATGAATTGCATCAGTCAATGATGAAATTTGTAAAAAGTTCTTTAGAGGATGCGGATGTTTTATTGTTTGTAACCGACCTATATGAAAAATATGAGGAAGGAGACACTTTAATCGACACGATAGCTAATTCTGATATTCCTACTATTTTAGTAATGAATAAAATAGATCAGTCGAAAGGGAGCCAGGCGGAGGACAAGATGAAATATTGGGCAGAGATTATTAAACCTGATCATCAAATTATGATTTCTGCCCTGGAAGAGCTCAATATCAATGAACTATTTAAAATGTTAATTGATTTACTACCTCAGCATCCGGCTTATTTCCCTAAAGAAGAGTTAACGGATAAACCGGAAAAGTTTTTTGTCGAAGAAATTATTAGAGAGAAAATTTTTAAAAATTACAAGAAAGAGGTGCCTTATAGCTGTGAGGTAGTGGTGACTGAGTTTAAAGAAGATGAAAAAATTATCCGCATAAGAGCTGAAATTTATGTGGAGAGAAAATCGCAAAAGGGAATTATAATTGGCAAAGGTGGAGAGGCTCTTAAGAAGGTGGGTATCGAATCCCGAGCCGAGTTAGAAGCTTTTTTTGCTAAGCAGGTGCACCTGGAAACTTTTGTAAAAGTGGAGCAGGATTGGAGAAAGAAAGATCTGAAACTGAAAAGATTTGGATACTAGATAATAATTACGAATTGATAATGAGGGAATTACGAATTAGTTAATTGAAATTTTGGAGTTAATTTTTAATATTAGAGTCTTCAATCTTAACTTTAATTTAAACACCCCAAAACATGAAATCAAATAATGTAATTCAAGAAAAAAGTTATCAGTTTGCATTAGATATTATTAAAATAGCACAATTGTTGAAGAAAGATACTCACTTTGAAACTTCAACTCAACTTTTAAAAGCAGGAACCTCAATTGGCGCAAATGTAGAAGAAGCGATTGGTGGGCAATCAAGAAGGGATTTTTTTGCAAAGCTAGCTATATGGTATAAAGAATCAAGAGAGTCACATTACTGGTTAAGATTAATAAGAGACTCAGGTTTTTTAGAATCAAACCATGCAAATGAGATGATCTTTAGATGTGAAGAAATAATGAAAATTATAGGTTCTATTCAAAAAACAATGAAAGAAAAAGGATTGTGATTCTAAAAACCTTTTTCGCATGGGATAATCTATTCCTAATTAAACAATTAATAATTCGTAATTAAAATGTCAAATATAGTAGCAATAGTAGGTAGACCCAACGTAGGAAAATCTACCTTTTTTAATAGATTGGTTGAAAAGAAGCAAGCCATTATGGATAATGAATCGGGTGTTACCCGTGACAGGCAATATGGTGAAGCACAATGGAATGGTAAAAAATTCACCGTGATTGACACCGGTGGATATGTTACTGGTTCTGAAGATGTTTTCGAATCTGAAATAAGAAAGCAAGTAAAAGAGGCTTTAAGTGAGGCGGCTGTCATATTATTTATGGTCGATTGCCACACAGGGCTTACTGGTTTGGATAAAGATTTTGCCAAAATAGTGAGAGAAATAAAGAAGCCTGTTTTTGTAGTTGCCAATAAAGCGGATACGCCTGAGAAGAGCTACACCTCAGGAGAATTCTATGCTATGGGCTTCGATGAGGTGTTTCCCATCTCCTCTGCTAATGGATCAGGAACAGGTGAAATACTTGATGAAGTGGTGAAAATACTAGACCAGAATCATGAAGATCCTTATGCCGGTGTGCCAAGAATTGCCATCTTAGGACGACCGAATGCAGGTAAATCATCCTTTCTTAATGCTTTGGTGGGAAGAGAGCGTACCATTGTTACCGATATTGCCGGAACCACTAGAGATTCCATCAACACGCATTATAAGTTATACGGTAAGGATTTTATTTTAACTGATACCGCCGGTTTACGAAAAAAAACTAAGTTAAAAGACGATATAGAGTTTTATTCGACCATCAGAGCTATTCAGGCTTTAGAAGATAGCGATGTTTGCATTATTATGATTGATGCAACGCGCGGTTTTGAAGCTCAGGATATGCAAATAATTTCCCTTGCCCATAAAAATAAGAAGGGTATTTTGATAATGGTGAATAAATGGGATTTAATAGAAAAGGATGGAAAAACCCATGATGTTTTCAAAAAGGAAATACAGCATAAATTAGGCCCTTTAGATTTTATACCTGTTATTTTTACTTCTGTATTACAAAAACAGAGGATTTTTCAGGCTATTGAATTAGCGATGAAAATTTGTGAAAGTCGACATGAAAAAGTGACGACTTCGGCATTAAATGAAGTCATGCTGAAAGAGATTGAGAAATATCCGCCGCCAGCTTTAAAGGGTAAACACATCAAAATAAAGTATGTTACTCAGCTGCCAACTTATACTCCTTGCTTTGCATTCTTTTGTAATTTACCACAATACATTAAAGCCCCTTACGAAAGATACCTTGAAAACCGATTAAGGGAGCACTTTGACTTTGAAGGAGTTCCAATTAAACTTGTTTTTAGAAAAAAATAAGTTTTAATTAGTTTTTTCATTAAAAAAATATCTACATTTGATGTTTAAAACCCAAAATCCGATTAAACTATGAAAAAATTATTCACACTATTCATGTTAGCTGCATTTAGTTTTGCAGTTGTATCATGTGACAACAAAAGCGAAAAAGAAAAAGCTGAAGATCAAATAGAAGAAGCAGCTGAAGAAACTGAAGATGCAATTGAAGATGCTGCTGAGGAGACTGAAGATGCAGTAGAAGATGCTGCTGAAGAAGTTGAAGAAGGCACTGAAGAAATGGGAGAAGAAACAGAAGAAGTTATTGAAGAATAATAATTTCCGTATGTTAATGAAAAGGGCTTGTTTTGCAAGCCCTTTTTTTATGCATAAATTTTCATCAAGTATTATACCAAGAGATTCATTAAATATTCTTTGTCATTCAGGTAGTCCCCATAAAAGCCTGAAGCTTTCATTCTGTCAACTAAATGGTGAAAATCTTCAGCATTTTTCAACTCAATACCTACTACAGCAGCACCGGTTTCTCTGGAGTTTTTCTTGGTATACTCAAAGTGAGTAATGTCATCATTTGGACCTAAAATGTCTCCCACAAAATGTTTCAAAGCACCAGCACGCTGAGGGAATTTCACAATAAAATAATGCTTCAATCCTCTATATAGAAGTGCTCGTTCTTTAATTTCTTCAGTTCGGGTAATGTCATTATTACTGCCACTTACCACACAAACCACATTTTTGCCGGCAATTTCACCCTTAAACTGCTCCAGAACTGCTATGGAGAGTGCTCCTGCTGGTTCCACTACAATAGCATCTTTATTATATAGCTGTAGTATGATTTCGCAAACCTTCCCTTCATCGACAGTAACCACCTGCGTCAGGTTTTTTTTGCAAATCTCAAAATTTAAATCCCCAACCTTTTTAACAGCTGCTCCATCTACAAATTTCTCTATTTTTTCCAACTCAGTATTTTTGTTATACTTTAAGGAGGTAAGCATGGCAGGAGCTCCGGCAGGTTCTACCCCTATTATTTTGGTCTGTGGAGAAAAAGCTTTGAATATAGTGCTTACTCCAGAAGAAAGTCCCCCTCCTCCAACTGGTAAAAACAGGTAATCTATTGGCTTGTCAGTCTGTTCTATAATTTCTAAACCTACGGTAGCCTGCCCTTCAATTACTTTTTCATCGTTAAACGGGTGAATGAAAAAAGAACCTGCTTTTTCCTGATGTTCCATGGCTGCTGCATAAGCATCATCGAAGGTATCTCCAAATAATTCAATTTTGACGTATCCTTCACCAAACATAGCTACCTGTTCTACTTTTTGTTTGGGTGTAGGAGAAGGCATAAAAATAGTGCCCTGCACTTTGAGAAGCTGACAAGATAATGCCACACCTTGAGCGTGGTTTCCTGCGCTGGCACAAACTACTCCTTTATCCAAATCCACTTTGCTCATAGAGCTAATTTTATTGTACGCCCCTCTGATTTTGTAAGACCGTACTGTTTGCAAATCCTCCCTTTTGAAGAATATATTGGCATTAAACTCTTTTGAGAGGGCTAAATTAGGAAGCAGAGGAGTATATAGTGCTACACCTTTTAGCTTTTCAGCTGCTTTTTTAACTGCTTCAATTTGAGGGTAATAAGTAGTGGAGGTATCTAGCATTTTATGTCGTTAACTTAAAACGTGATTCTAATTACATTAGAATTGAGTGAAAAGACAGAATAGCTTGTACTCACAAAGCTATTCTGCTATTCGTAATTTATGCATTCTCAGGTCTCAATTTTCTTACTGCAGCACCTGCTTGCCACATTTCAGAATCTTTTAACTCCTTTAATTCTTTTTCGAGCTCAACTCTGTAATTTTCTTTCTCATTAGCAGTGATTGTTAGTTTCGCCTCATTTCCGGTTTCTACACTCTCGTATAATTCTTCAAATACCGGTTTTACTGCATCTCTGAATTTTTTCCACCAATCCAAAGCTCCACGCTGCGCTGTGGTAGAACAATTAGCGTACATCCAGTCCATGCCGTTTTCAGCCACTAATGGGTAAAGTGATTGCGTAGCTTCTTCAACTGTTTCGTTAAAAGCTTCAGAAGGAGAATGTCCTTTAGAACGTAGTAAATCGTACTGAGCAGCAAATAGTCCCTGAATAGCACCCATTAAACTGCCTCTTTCACCCGTTAAATCGCTATAAACCTCCTTTTTGAAATTTGTTTCAAATAAATAACCTGACCCAACACCAATTCCTAAAGCTACACATCTGTCATGAGCACTTCCTGTGGCATCCTGATGGATAGCAAAGCTCGAATTCAAACCTCTGCCTGCTACAAAAAGTCTACGCAAGCTGGTGCCTGATCCTTTGGGAGCCACTAGGATAACATCAACATCTTTTGGAGGTACAATGCCGGTTTGGTCTGCATATGTAATTCCAAATCCATGTGAAAAATATAAAGCTTTACCAGGCGTCAGGTGTTTTTTCACCATTTCCCACTGCGCTATTTGACCAGCATCTGATAATAAATACTGTAAGATCGTTCCTCTTTTTGCTGCTTCCTCCAGTTCAAAAAGTGTTTCACCTGGAACCCATCCGTCTTCAATAGCTTTTTCCCAGCTTTTGGAGCCTGATCTTTGGCCAACAATCACATTAATGCCATTATCTTTTAAGTTAAGTGCTTGTCCAGGTCCTTGAACTCCATATCCTAAAACTGCTATGGTTTCATTTCTTAATACTTCCTGCGCTTTTTTAAGAGGAAATTCCTCTCTGGTAACAACATTTTCTTCTACTGTTCCAAATTTTAGTTTTGCCATTGTTCTTTAGATTATAAAAAGTGATTAATTAAATTTTTGTATATTTTATGGATGAGGATTTACAGTTTTGATGCTTTTTCAACTTCTGTGAAATAGTCTTGAAATTCTTTCATTCGTTTGGAAATTGAAATTCTTCCCGACCGAACAAATTCCAAAATACCATGAGGCTTTAGTTGTTCAAACAACTCCTGAGTTTCTTCTTTAAAGCCAGTTTTTTCAATTATGGTGAACTCAGGTTCCACCGCCAATAAGCGAGCATGATGTTTTCTTACAATCTGCTCAACCTCCCGGGTCTGTGAGAGTTTATTAGTTGGCATTTTATAAAGTGCCATTTCCTGATAAACAATATCTTCGTTTCTGTGATAAAAAGCCCTGAAAACATCGATTTGCTTTTCAATCTGCTTCACAATGTTTTTGACTTTATCCTCTTTTTCTGTAATCACTACGGTGTACCGATGGATTCCGCTTACTTCACTTTCAGAAGCAGTAATACTTTGAATATTAATATGTCTTCTTGTGAAAATAGTGGTTACCCGATGGAGTAAACCAATTAAATTTTCTGTGTAGATAGATATAGTGAATTGCTCCTTCATTTGCCTTTATTTAACTTAATCGTATTTCTGAAACACTTGCGCCCGTTGGAATCATAGGGAAAACATTATTTTCTTTACCTACCAGGACTTCCAATAAATAGCTGCCATCGTAAGATAAAAACCGATGAATTGCTTTTTCCAGATCAGCTCTTTCTGTCACCTTTTCGGCCGTAATCCCATATCCTTTGGCTATTATCTGAAAGTCAGGATTTACCATGTCAACTGAAGAATATCTTTTTTCAAAAAACATATCCTGCCACTGCCTCACCATACCAAGAAATTCATTGTTTAGAATAAGAATTTTTACATCGATCTGGGTTTGAAAAATAGTGCCTAATTCCTGAATCGTCATTTGAAAACCACCATCCCCAATAACTGCAATAACCTGCCTGGTCGGAGCCCCAAACTTTGCTCCTATGGCAGCGGGAAGAGCGAAACCCATGGTTCCCAACCCCCCAGAAGTTACATTGCTTTTCCATTGCTTAAAATTGTAGTATCGCTGGGTCACCATTTGATGCTGACCCACATCTGTCACAATTACTGCAGTACCTCTGGAAATATCAGAAATCCATCGAATTACTTCTCCCATGGTGATCTTGTCTTCTTCAGGTGGGAAAAGCTCATCTTTTATGACCATTTCTACCTCTTTATCTGTCAATTCAGTGGCTTTTTGTGTCCATTCCGGGTAAATTTTTGCAGTTATGCTTTCAGTAAGCTGATTTAACGATTCTTTGCAATTTCCTAAAACAGCGACATCTGCTGTCACGTTTTTATTGATTTCGGCCGGATCAATTTCTAGATGAACTACTTTTGCTTGTTTGGCATATCTACTTACATCACCGGTTACTCTGTCATCGAAACGCATGCCTACGGCAATCAATACATCACACTCATTGGTCATTATATTAGGTGCGTAATTTCCATGCATTCCAAGCATACCCACATTTAAAGGATGATCAGTGTCTAAAGCTGACAAGCCCATGATAGTCCAGGCTGCAGGTATACCAGACTTTTCTACAAAGGCTTTGAATTCTTTTTTGGCATCAGCTAGAAGTACACCATGTCCAAAAAGAATCAATGGCTTTCTGGCGGAATCAATTACGCGTGCAGCTAATTTGATGGCAGAAGAGTCAATTTTTGGATTAGGAACATAACTTCTGATGCTTTGACATGGCTCATACTTGTATTCAAAAATTTCGAACTGGGCATCTTTAGTGATATCAACTAAAACGGGGCCCGGTTTTCCGCTGCGGGCAATGTAAAATGCTTTTGCTAATGCTCCTGGGATATCCTTTGCCTTTGTAATTTGAATATTCCATTTAGTAACTGGCATAGAAATACTTACTATATCAGTTTCCTGAAAAGCATCCGAACCAATCATTTTACTGGATACCTGTCCGGTTATACATACGATAGGGGTTGAATCCAACTGTGCATCTGCAAGTCCTGTAATTAGGTTGGTGGCACCTGGACCGGAAGTGGCTAAGCAGACACCAACTTTTCCTGAAACGCGGGCATAGCCTTGTGCAGCATGGCTGGCACCTTGCTCGTGGCGGGTCATAATGTGTTTTACCTCCTTCTGATAGTTGTAGAGGGCATCATAAACAGGCATGATTGCACCGCCAGGATATCCGAAGATGGTATCTACATTTTCTTCGATCAAACATTTCACTAGTGCTTCTGCCCCAGTAATTGTGGTTTTGATCGTTTTTTTCTGCTTGGTTTTTGTTGATTCCATTTTATTGGTCAGTTATACATCCCAATGATGCGGATGAAACAAGTTTTGCGTATTTATACAAAGTCCCTGAATATTGCTTTTTAGGCCTCTCAGGTAAATTCTTTCTGCGTTTTTCTAAGACTTCCGGTGCTACCTTCAATACAATGTCATTTTCCATAGCATCAATTCGGATAATATCTCCGTTCTCTACCAATGCCAAGGGTCCACCGATAAATGCTTCCGGTGAAATATGCCCGACCACAAATCCGTGAGTACCACCGGAAAATCTTCCGTCAGTAATTAATGCGACTTCTTTACCCAGGCCTTTGCCCATAATAGCAGAGGTAGGTTTGAGCATTTCCGGCATTCCAGGACCACCTTTGGGACCTTCATAGCGAATTACGACTACATCTCCCGATTTAATTTCACCGTTTGCTATACCATCATTGGCAGCAAATTCTCCATCATACACGCGGGCTGGCCCTTCAAAAATTTCCCCTTCTTTTCCGGTAATTTTGGCTACTGCACCTTCAGGAGCTAAGTTTCCCTTTAGTATTCTTAGATGACCTGAGCTTTTGATAGGGTTTTTTACTTCATGGATTATTCTTTGATCTTCTTTTAGATCAGGTAATTCAGCTAAATTTTCAGCTAATGTTTTCCCAGTCACCGTCATGCAATCGCCATTTAGGAGTCCTTCTTTGAGCATGATTTTCAGTACTCCTGGTATACCACCTGAATTATGTAGGTCTTCCATCAAGTACTTGCCACTCGGCTTCAAATCAGCTAAGTAAGGTGTTTTAGCACTGATTTCTGCAAAATCTTCCAATGTGAGTGGAATGTCAAAAGCATGGGCCACGGCCAATAAGTGAAGGACAGCATTGGTTGAACCACCTAAAACAGTGACTAAAGCAATAGCATTTTCGAATGATTCCCTTGTTACGATTTTACGCGGAGTTAAATCTTTCTCGATCAGATTTTTAATGGCTTTTCCAGCTACAGCACATTCAGTCTTCTTATCCTGACTCTGCGCAGGGTTGGAAGAACCGTAAGGCAAACATAAACCTAGCGCTTCAATAGCCGATGCCATGGTATTGGCTGTGTACATTCCGCCACAAGCACCGGGGCCAGGGCAAGCATTGGCTACCACACCTTTAAAATCTTCCTCAGAAATGGTATTAGCCTGCTTTTTCCCTAAAGCTTCAAAAGCTGAAACTACATCTAACGCTTCACCTTTAAAACAGCCAGGAGCTATAGTGCCACCATAAATAATGATAGAAGGTCTGTCTAATCTCCCCATCGCAATTAAAGCACCTGGCATATTTTTATCACAGCCTGTTACAGCAATAAGTCCGTCATAAGCCTGGGCATTTACTACAGTTTCCATGGAATCTGCTATAATATCTCTTGAGGGTAGGCTATAGCGCATCCCGGGAGTACCCATAGAAATACCATCACTCACTCCAATAGTATTGAATATCAACCCAACCCAGTCTACTGCTGAAATTCCTTTTTTTACGTCTACAGCTAAATCATTAAGGTGCATATTGCAGGGGTTCCCTTCAAAACCTGTGCTGGCTATGCCAATTTGAGGCTTTTTAAGATCATCATCTGAAAGACCAATTGCATGCAACATTGCTTGCGCTGCTGGTTGCGAAGGATCCTGAGTAACTACTTTGCTATATTTATTATAATTTTCAGCCATTTTTTAGATGATGGTTTGATTTTGTAAATCGTTATACAATACTTTTTGACGATACATTTGATACAGATTAAAACCGTGCGAATCTTCCCATTTCATAGGGAAGGTAATTTTATCAACTCCGGCAATTGGTGCAATTTCAGCAGCTGTTCCAGTGAAAAAGGCAGTGTCTGCATCCAGTAATTGCGATTTTGAAATTGGTTTTTCAGTCAGTTTAATCCCTAATTCTTTTGCTAAATCTATTACGGTTCGTCTGGTAATACCAGGCAAAATGTTTCCTCGGGACGGTGTGAACAGCTCTCCATTTTTTTCGATGAATATATTTGCGCCAGAACCCTCTGATACGTAGCCGGAATGATCTAATAGGATAGCTTCATCGAATCCATTTTTCTTCGCTTCAGTAGTGGCTAATATAGAGTTCGTATAATGTCCTACAACCTTTGCTTCTACATGTTGGGAAGCAGGATGAATTCTTTGATAAGAGGATATTTTTGCTCTAACTGCCTTATTTCCTAAGTATTTCTCCCATTTCCAGGCACAAATGAACAGGTTTACTTCGTTTACCGGCTCCAAAGCCATGTTGGCACCCAAATAAACCAGAGGTCTGATATATGCATCAGTTAAGTTATTCTTGTCTAAAAGTTCATAGCTAATGCTTACCAATTCTTCCACTGTATAAGGGAGGTCGATATGCATTAACTGAGCAGAATAATGCAATCTTTCATAGTGCTCATGAGCCTTGAAAATATTAAAACCCAGATCATTTTTGTAAGCACGGATACCTTCAAAAACACCATTCCCATAATGTAGTGTTTGTCCATATAGGCTGGTATTGGCATCTTTGGCCGGGAGCCAATCGCCATTCAGAAATACAAGCGTGTTATCTTTGTAATACATATATTTTTGAATTAATTTTTTTAATTTCTATCTATAAAAAACGCCATCCTTTTGGGATGACGTCCTGTTAAATTTTTATTTAAGAGGTATTGTCATCCTGTGTAATTAAGGATAATGACTTTATTAATAATGATAATGACGCGATTAAATAAATTGTGAATTCTGTTCATAATTACTTCTTTTAAAAAATGATTAATGCGTTAAAACTTTAGCATTTGCCATGATCAATGAGACAATTTTGTCTCCCATTTCATCTGTTGTTTTAGCTCCTGACTTTACGATATCTTCTGTCGCAAAGCCTTCTTCTAAACATTGCTGAACTGCATTTTTAATGCTGTCGCTCTCCTCATGTAGATCAAAGGCATATTCCAATAACATGGCTGCAGATAGTATAGCACCAATCGGATTGGCAACATTTTTTCCGGCTACCTGTGGGTAAGAACCATGAATGGGTTCAAACAGGCTTTGTTCAGTGCCTACCGAAGCAGATGGAAGCATCCCTAAAGAACCGGAAATAACTGAGGCTTCATCTGTGATGATGTCACCAAACATATTTTCGGTTAGTACCACATCAAAATGCTTAGGGTTTTGAATGATTTTCATTGCTGCATTGTCAACAAACATAAAATCTAACTCCACATCAGGGTACTCTTTAGCCAGGTCGGTAACTGTTTCTCTCCATAAGCGGGATGTGGCTAGAACATTGGCTTTATCGACCAAGGTTACTTTTTTTCTTCTCTTTTGAGCGGCTTTAAAAGCCAGGTGAGAAACCCTTTCTATTTCATGTTTGCTATACACACAAGTGTCAAAGGCTGTATTGCCATCTTCTGCTCTGCCTCTGGGTTCTCCGAAGTAGATGCCGCCGGTCAATTCTCTAAAAACTACAAAATCGGTTCCTTTAATAATTTCCTCTTTTAAAGGAGAAATCGGTAATAAAACATCGTAGCTATTTACTGGCCTTACATTAGCAAAAAGCCCTAATTTTCTTCGCATGCTTAGTAAGCCTTGCTCTGGTCTTACCTTTGCCTTTGGGTCATTGTCATATTTTGGATGACCTATGGCACCAAATAAAATGGCATCAGCCGATTTACATATTTTCTCCGTAGCTTCAGGGAATGGATTCCCAGTAGCATCAATAGCAGCAGCGCCAATTAAAGCATCATGATACTCAAATTGATGACTGAAAATTTTAGCGACTGCATTCAGGCATTTGATACCTTGTTTTGTTACCTCCGGGCCTATTCCGTCTCCTGCTAAAATTGCTATTGATTTATTCATTATGCTAATTATCTTTTAATCTTTTAAACATTCTTTTGTTTATCCATCACCCTCCCAAACCTCAAAAAAATGAGGTTAGAAGGGGAGCGGGACTTAACCTAAACAGGTATTTTTTATGTTGTAATAGTATTTTGCTCGTAAGCTTTAATTTCTTCAGCTTTATTGATTAGGAAGTCAATGTCATCGAATCCGTTAATCATACAATATTTCTTGTAGCTGTTTATTTCAAATTCCTCAGAAAAATCAGTGCCTTCAATCGAGATTAATTGCTTTTCCAAATCGACTTGTACATTGGTTTCTGGTCTTTCTGCACAAACCTGAAAAATACGCTCTAAAAATCCCTCACTAACCTGCACGGGCAGCAATCCATTATTTAAGGCATTGTTCTTAAAAATATCAGCAAAAAAGCTAGATACAATTACTCTAAAACCATAGTCGTACAAAGCCCAGGCAGCATGCTCTCTGCTCGATCCGCAGCCAAAATTTCTTCCTGCCACTAGGATTTCACCAGAAACACCTGGTTGATTCAAAACAAATTCAGGATTGGGAACATTTTCTTCTTCATATCGCCAATCTCTAAATAAATTATCTCCAAACCTCTCCCTGCTAACAGCTTTTAGAAAACGAGCAGGAATGATCTGATCTGTATCAATGTCTTCCACCGGAAGCAGTACGCAATTTGATTGTAACTTTACAAATTTTTCCATGGTGCTAGTCTTTAAAAAAGTCTCTTACATCAGTGATTTTCCCTGTTAAAGCTGCTGCTGCTGCCGTTAAAGGGCTGGCCAACATCGTTCTTGCCCCAGGTCCTTGTCTACCTTCAAAATTTCTGTTCGAAGTTGAGACACAATACTTTCCTTTGGGCACCTTGTCCTCGTTCATTCCTAAGCAGGCAGAGCATCCAGGCTGTCTTAATTCGAAACCTGCGTCTTTTAGTATTTTATCTAAACCTTCAGCAATAGCCTGTTTTTCTACCTGCCTGCTACCGGGCACAATCATTGCCTGAACATGGTCCGCTTTCTTTTTACCTTTCACCATTTCGGCTACGAGGCGTAAATCTTCAATTCTGGAATTAGTGCAACTGCCTATAAAAACGTAATCTATGGCGTGTCCCAGTAACTGGCTTCCACCTTGTAATTCCATATACTTTAATGATTTTTCCAAACCTGCGGAGGAAGCACCATTTATTTGAGGAATAAATTGAGAGATTCCGATTCCCATTCCTGGGTTGGTGCCGTAGGTAATCATTGGCTCAATATCTTCCGCTTTAAAATGATATGTGCTGTCAAATTCAGCATTTTCATCTGTTTTTAAAGTCTTGTAGAACTCTACTTTATTTTTCCATGCATCGCCTTTAGGTGCAAAAGCCTTCCCTTTAATGTATTCGAAGGTTTTTTCGTCAGGAGCTATTAAGCCACCTCTTGCACCCATTTCTATGCTCATATTGCAAATAGTCATGCGAGCCTCCATAGATAATGCTTCAATGGCTGATCCACAAAACTCAATAAAATGGCCTGTCCCCCCGCTTGCGGTTAATTGGGAGATGATGTACAGAACGATATCTTTAGAAACTACGCCTTTATTCAGTTCACCGTCTACCTGAATTTTCATGGTTTTAGGTTTACGTTGAAGTACACATTGAGTGGCCATTACCTGCTCCACTTCACTGGTGCCAATACCAAAAGCAATATTGCCAAAAGCACCATGAGTAGAGGTATGGCTATCACCGCAAACAATCGTCATACCAGGTTGCGTTATTCCCAGTTCTGGTCCAATTACGTGGACAATACCCTGATAGGGATGTCCTAAACCATATAATTCTACCCCAAATTCCTCACAGTTTTTTATTAAGGTATCTACTTGATGGCGTGAAAGCGCATCTTTAATGGGTAGATGCTGATTTTCCGTGGGTACGTTATGATCTGCCGTAGCAATTGTTTGCCCAGGTCGAAATAACGGTATATTTCTAGCTCTTAGCCCGGCAAAGGCTTGCGGACTAGTTACTTCATGAATAAAATGCCGGTCAATATAAAGTACTTGCGGACCATCTTCTACAGAGTGGACTACATGTTTATCCCAAATTTTATCAAATAATGTTTTTCCCATTTTCTCTTGTGCCTTACTTTACTGCTACATTATTAAATTTTCTTGCTAAATGCTTTAAGTCGGTGTCTTCCACCACATTAATTTCATCTGCAAGGATTAAAAATTGTTGATACGCATCTTCCAATTCCTCTTTAGAGAGTGCGATTCCTATTTCTGCCAGTCTGAAGTTCAGTGCTGCTCTTCCGCTTCTTGCAGTCAATATAATGCTGGATTTATTTACACCCACTTCATATGGGTCAATAATTTCATAATTATCTTTGTTTTTGATCACACCATCCTGATGAATACCTGATGAATGAGAGAAAGCGTTTGCACCTACGATTGCCTTATTTGCTTGCACCGGCATGCACATGGTTTCTGCAACCATTCTACTTATAGGGTAAAGGTGCTTACTGTTAATGCCAGTTTCAAAACCTAACCAATCATGTTTCTTCATGATCATTACTACTTCCTCTAAAGAAGTGTTACCTGCCCTTTCTCCAATTCCATTGATAGTACACTCAATCTGGCGAGCTCCATTTCTTATAGCTGAAATACTGTTGGCAGTGGCTAATCCGAGATCATTATGGCAATGTGCAGAGATGATGGCTTTGTCTATATTAGGAACATTATCTATCAGATATTTTATTTTTGCTCCATACACTTCCGGCATGCAGAAACCTGTTGTATCAGGGATGTTAACTACAGTAGCTCCTGCGCCAATTGCAGCTTCAACTACTTGCGCTAAGAATGCATTATCTGTCCTTCCTGCGTCTTCAGCATAGAATTCCACATCATCCACAAAGTTTTTCGCATTGGTCACACATTCTTTGGCCT
The DNA here is from genome assembly GCA_963803685.1 of uncultured Cytophagales bacterium. GTDB lineage: Bacteria > Bacteroidota > Bacteroidia > Cytophagales > Cyclobacteriaceae > Marivirga. Next base: position 759,859 of record CAWDNW010000001.1, on the reverse strand, counting down.
TCTCAATAACTTGCTCTCGCGTCATTTTGAGCTTAGTGAAAACATGTTGGTCTGAAGTGCCTAGGCCAGTGTGAATTCTAGGTCTGGCAGCTCCTTTTAAAGATTCTCCTGCACATTCGATATCTTTTTTTACTGCCCTGGATAATGCACAAATGCTAGCATTTTTGATTTCTTTTGCCAAAAGCTTAACTGACTCGAAATCACCAGGGCTGGAGATAGGAAAACCTGCCTCAATAACATCTACGCCTAAAAGTTCAAGAGATTTTGCAATCTCTAATTTTTTGGTTTTTGATAAACCACAACCCGGCACTTGTTCTCCATCTCTTAAAGTTGTATCGAAAATCTGGATTCTGTTCTGCATTTACAATTAGTTTGTGCTTTATAAAAATGTTTGTTTCTATCTTTTCTAATCAAAAACTAATGTAGTGGTAAACTTTAGCTGATGTAATGCCAAATATTTTTTATATTACGACTTCTGATTTAATATTTTTAGATGGAAAGTAGTCCTGCAAGTTGAGGATTAGGATTCTGAAAGTTTGTTGTATTTGCTCATATTTTTGTTAAATGGCTACTTTCTATATTTTTTGTTGATAGAAATGATTAAAAATAACTACGATGTCTAAAGAAAGATCTGATCATTTATTTAAGTTGATAAAAACAATGAAAAGCAGTGAGAAGCGCTATTTCAAATTATTTGTCACCAGACAGGAAGAGGCTGATTCCAAATATATGCGGCTTTTCGATTTGTTGGATGATCAGAAATCTTTTAATGATGAGGCTTTATTAAAGAAGGAAAAGTTATTTGATCCAAGACAACTTTCTAATTTAAAAGCTCATTTGTATAAGCGAATATTGCAAAGTTTAAGGCAGTACGAAGTTGAAAAGGTGGCTGAAATTCAAATTAGAGAGCATATTGACTATATCCAAGTACTTTTTAATCGGGGACTCTATCAGCAAAGTGTGGATATGTTAGCTAAAGCACATAAGAAAGTGCAAAAAACCGATAATTTAGAGTTAAAATTGGAGCTGCTGAAGTGGGAAAAGAATATCCTAAGTAAAACAGTAGATGCCGGTTATCAACAGCGGGTACATAGAATTATTGAGCAGGTTGAGGACACCAATAGGAAAATAAACCTGATCAACAAGTTTACTAACTTATCTGTACAGTTAAATGCCATCTATTTAAGAACAGGTTATATCAGGAATGATCAACACTACGAAGAAATTGAACGGCTTTTCCATGAAAATATGCCTGACTACCGTGCAGAGGAATTATCTTTATATGAAAAATTAAACCTTAACAGGCTTTATGTAAATTATTATTTCTTTCTGGAGGACATGGAACTAGGCTATCAATATGCCTTGAAATGGCTTCATTTATTTGATCAACATCCGGATATGAAAAAATCACAGATGGATGAATATCTGAATGCGATAAATCAGGTTATGATTGCTGAATATAAGTTATTCTTTTTTGCTGATTTTATGCGCACGAGGAAAAGGCTACAGGTCCTGAATCAGCAAACCCAGAATATAGTCAATGAAAATATCCGGTATAAATTACTGAAGTATGTTTTTGTACATGAATTCAATAGGATTTTCATGTTAGGAAAATTTAACATCGGTGTTTCACTTTTAAATAAAATAGGAGATGATTTAAATGCTTTTATTTCACGCTCAGATGAGCATTCCAGAATAATATTATTTTATAAAATAGCCTGTTTATATTTTGGAAACAGCCAGTACAGTGAAGCATTAGAGTGGATCAACAGAGTTCAAAATGATGAAAATGTTGAGCTTAGGGAGGACATTCATTCATTTGCCCGCATCTTGGGACTTATTGCTCATTATGAGTTAGGCAATATGGAAGTGATTGATTACTACATTAGGTCAACTTATAGGTTTTTGCTCAAAAAAGGCGATTTGCAGTTATTTCAAAAGTACATTTTGAGATTTTTAAGAAAATTATCCTCTGGTTTTAAAGAAGAAGACTTGATTCCTGAATTCCAGAAATTGCTGCAACAACTGCTACCATTGCAATATATTAGGTATGAAAAGAGGGCATTTATTTATTTTGATATTATCAGTTGGCTTGAGAGCAAAATAATGCATAAATCTGTGCAGGAGGTGATTCAGGAAAAAGCTAAAAAAATGATTGTGGAGGGTTGAGAAATTGTGAATATATACTGGTGCATAACTACGGTACCTGTGGGTACAAGCCATTATAGAAAAGGTCATCCTTCCGGGATTTACTGAAAATAGATAGTTATTTTCTACCGTAAGGTCGTTCCTCTAGAACTTAAGGCCAGCATAGCTGATGTCGGTACCTCCCAAAGGTCAGAGCTCTTGTTTAAATCAAAAAGTATCTTCTTTAAAATCTCCAAAAAAGGTGCCGTCATCCTGGAATTTCGTGAGTCACGAGGGAAATATCCAGGATCCCCTTGCCAAAGCAGATATTTTGCTTTTAACTTCTATAGAATTCGGGTTCTTTCAATTTCAAATAACACCTCTAGATAAACCAATTTGTTCTCAAGATCAATATTTGATTACTATTGCAAATTATCACCTAGTTCTTAGCCATTATTGTGCTTTATCCAGGGGATTCCTAATAAATTTCTCCGTTGCACTACATAATTTTTAGGAATGACGAGCTCATTTGATTTATTGTAGTACTAAAATGATTGAATAATTCGGTATTATCTCCATGTTTTGCGACTGAAGTCCATTTACTGAACCGAGAATATTTACTAATCCTCATTTAACAATATCTCCTTAAACGCCTTATATTCTGGCTCAATTTTAATGCTCTTTTTTTCTTTGGATAAAAAGGCATTAGCACTTGCGGGCAATAAGTTGGCAGTAGTTACCTGTCCAACACTTTCGGAAAATTTACAAGGATGTGCAGTTTCCAAAACAATTCCAATTTCATCATTCGACTTATTCAATAAATAATCTGAAAGACCGCTATAAGCCACTGCAGCATGAGGATTTAAAATGTAGCTATGCTTTTTAAAGACTTCATGCATCGTTTTTAGCGTTTCCGAATCTGAAAAACTGTATCCTATTATGTTCTTGCTCATTTTTTGATGATCATGCTCAAACAGCTCCAACATTCTGGTAAAATTACTGGGGGCGCCTACATCCATCGCATTGGAAATGGTAGGGATGGTTGGTTTAGGTTCGTAATTACCAGAGAATAGATAACGAGGTACTGCATCATTTTTATTAGCTGAAGCTATAAATTGCTCAACAGGCAACCCCATCTTTTGTGCTAACAAACCTGCTGTTAAATTGCCGTAGTTGCCGCTTGGAACGGAGAAGGAGATTTTTTGATTAAGCCCTAACACTTTGGCAGGCACAAAATAGTAAATGCACTGCGGAATAAACCTGGCTATATTGATTGAATTGGCTGAACTGATCTGCATCTTGCTTCTTAATTCTTCATCCAAAAATGCAGCTTTTACCAGCTTTTGGCAATCATCAAAGTCACCATTAATTTCCAAAGCAATCACATTTTTATCATAGGTGGTAAGTTGCTTTTCCTGCAAATCACTCACTTTTCCGGAGGGGTATAATATGACGACTTCTATATTTTTAGTTTCCGAAAATGCTGCAGCCACTGCACCTCCGGTATCACCTGAAGTGGCTACCAGAATAGTGCATTTCCGGTCTGAATCTTTATAAAAATAATCCAGACATTGCGCCAGAAACTTGGCACCAACATCTTTAAATGCATAGCTAGGGCCATGGAAGAGTTCCAGCGCATATATCCCTCTTTTAATTTCTACTAATGGAATGTCAAAAGAGAGGGTTTTTGCTATAATTTTCTCTAATTCCTCCAATGGAATTTCATCGCCCACAAAATGTGACATTATTTCCAACCCGATTTCAGGTAAGGTCAATTCCGGTAACTTACTAAAGAAAGAGTCACTCAATTGCGGTATTCTTTCTGGCATGTACAGACCATTGTCAGCAGGTAAACCCTGAATCACCGCTTCTCTAAAGCTCGATTTACTATTTTTATTATTTGTGCTGTAAAAATTCATCTGAGATGTTAATATTTTAGGAGAGCTTTCAATTAATTACTACACAGCCAACCGGATTAATGGATGAGCAGTATGCATGATTTGGAATTTCTAAATTATTATAATAATCTGTCCATATTCTGGCAATTTCTTCTGCTTCTTCTCTGCCTCTGATAAATGCAAATAGCGAAGGTCCCGAGCCCGAAATACTACAACCAATGGCTCCATTTTGTATGGCTAAGGATTTTGCCTCCCTATATCCGGGAATTAAAAATGACCTGATCGGTTCAGCAATTAAATCTTGCATGCTGTCACCAATTAATTCATAATTCCCCTGCATCATGCCTGCAACCATACCAGCAATATTACCACACTGCTTCACCACATCTTCCAGAATCAATTCTTTTTTTAGAACTTTTTTAGAATCCGATGTTTTCACTTCAATTAATGGGTGCACAATAGCAATAAAAAGTTGTTCTGGAAACGGGATGTTGAAAACCTGTAAGGGATTATAACCTTTTACCACAGTAAAACCGCCTAAAATAGAGGCTGCTACGTTATCAGCATGGGCTTTACCGGAAATTGATTTTTCTCCGATCATGGCAAATTCTATCAGCTGCATTTTGGTAAATGGCCTATTCAGTAATTCATTCAAAGCAAAAGCGGCTGCAGCAGCACTGGAGCCACTACTGCCCAAACCGCTACCCGGCTTTACATTTTTATTGATTACAATATGTAAACCGGCATCAATTTTTAATTGTCTTAGCATATGGGATACTACAATGCCAGCAATATTCTTATCAGGTTCAGTAGGTAATTCAGGAAAGCCCTCAACAGGATCTATCGTAATCTTTTGATTATCTGTGCGTTCCATTTCTAAAAAATCGCCTATGTTTTCCAGCGCAAGTCCGAATATATCGTAACCAGGACCAATATTAGCGATAGTTGCAGGGGCAAATACCTTCACTTTGTTCATTTCTTTCTGATTTTGCTGTTTGTTCCAAAACGACATGTTCTTTGCATTAACTGTCTCTAAATGTATTAGCTATTCTCATGATATCTCCAAAGATACCAGAAGCTGTCACATCTGCCCCAGCTCCTGCACCTTTTACCACTAAAGGCTGTTCAGGGTATCTTCTGGTGGTGAAAAGCACAATATTGTCTTTTCCTTCCAAGTTGTATAATGGATGTGATCTTTCGATCAATTGCAGTCCAGTCTCAGCTTTGCCATTTTGATAGGTAGCTACATATTTCAGCTTTTTATCCTCTTTTTCAGCGGCTGCCAGCTGAGTTTTGAAAAATGCTTCCTCTTTTTCCACTAATTTGAAAAACTCCTCAACAGTGGGCGCCTTCATACAGTTGTCGGGGATGAATGGTACCGCTTCTATATCATTCATATCCATTTCGAAACCGCTTTCCCTCAAGAGGATTAGTACTTTTCTTTTTACATCTACACCACTTAAATCAATACGCGGATCAGGTTCTGTAAACCCTTCCACCTGTGCCTGTTTCACTACTTCTGAAAATAATGCACTTTTACCATCATAGTTATTGAAGATGAAATTCAAACTTCCTGAAAGCACTGCCTGAATTCCCACCACTTCGTCACCACTTTTAATTAAGTCGCTAAGCGTATTTATGATAGGCAAACCTGCACCCACGTTGGTTTCGAACAGGAAATTGCTTTTATAGCGTAAAGCTGCTGCTTTTAGGTTTTTATAATCTTCATATTTACCAGTGCAGGCAATTTTATTGGGAGTAACCACTGATATGCTTTGTTTTAGGATTGCTAAATAAGTATTTGCAATGTCTTCATTGGCGGTGTTATCAATAAAAATGCTGTTTCGTAAATTGAGACTGACCATTCTTTGAATAAAACGATTAATTTCCATCGCTTCGGCTTCCTCGTCAATGAATGCTAAAGGTTTAGCTAAATCAATACCTTCTTCATTAAAGTGCATTTTTTTAGAATTGGCAATTCCTACTATTTGTATATCGAGGTGATATTTTTCCTTTAAGTATTCATTTTGCAATTCTAATTGTTTTAGCAGTGCTTTGCCTACATTTCCAGTTCCCACCACAAACAGGTTTACCCGCTTTGTATCCTTCAGGAAAAAGCTCTCGTGCAAACTGTTTAGTGCTTTTTTAATTTGATTTTTTTGAATCACCACAGAAATATTCTTCTCTGAAGAACCCTGTGCAATAGCTTTTATATTGATACCATTATTTCCTAAAATATTGAACATGCGTCCGCTTAAACCTATCTGCTCTTTCATATTTGAACCTACTAAAGCTACAATAGCCAAATCAGTATCAATTCTGAGCGGATTCAGCTGCTGATATTTAAATTCGTTTTTAAAGGCTTTTTCTAAAGCTTTTTCTGCATTTTGTATATCATCCTTATCAATAGCCACGCAAATAGAATGTTCGGAGGAGGCTTGGGTGATTAAAATAACAGATATTTTTACAGATGCTAAGGTCTCAAATAGCCGGTAAGAAAAATGCGGAATACCAACCATACTGCTGCCAGATAAATTTAGAAGCGCAATGTTTTCAATACATGATAGGCCTTTTATAATTTGTCCGTTTTTTTTGCCCAGTCCATGTATTTTAGTGCCTGCATCAATCCTTCTAAAAGTATTTTTTATATAAACTGGTATGTCTTTTCTCAAAACAGGCTGTATAGAAGGCGGATAAAGTACTTTTGCGCCAAAGTGAGTCAATTCCATGGCTTCTTCATAATCCATTTCATCAATTACATAGGCATTGGGTACCCATTGAGGGTTGGCAGTCATCATGCCACTAACATCTGTCCATATTTCCAAATGAGGAGCATTTAGTGCAGCCGCTATTATAGCTGCCGTAAAGTCAGAGCCACCTCTTCCTAATGTAGTGGTTTCACCATTTTCATCTGCAGCCAGAAAACCAGGGCAAATAAAAACAGAAGCTTGCTGCTGAAAGTAGTCCTGAATAGCTGTATTGGTTTCTTTAAAATAAACCTGTGCTTTCCCGTAGTTATTATCGGTAAAAATAAATTGCTTAGGATCTGCCAGCACTACATTTAAGTTATTTTCAATCAGGAAATAGCTGATAATTTTAGCCGAAAGTATTTCTCCATAGCAGCTGATTTTATCAAGAGTCTTGGCAGACAACTCCCTTACAAGAAATACTCCCCTGAGTATATCTTCCAGATCATTAAGCAATAGCCTGATTTGACCCATAATACCACTTTGGTTTTTCAAAGCAATCAACTGCTCCGTGGCTTCCAAATGTTGGGTAATGATGCCGGTTAGTAAAGTCTGGTAATCCTCATCGCCTTTGGAGGCTAGCGTACTGCACTGGATGAGTCGGTTAGTGATTCCGCTAAAAGCAGACACCACCACAATGCAGGTGTCCTGGGATGTTTTTTCCTGAATAATTTCTTTAACTAATTGAATGTTTTGTGGGGTACCTACGGATGTACCTCCAAATTTGAGAACCTGCATATTTACTTAAATTAGTTTGTGCTGAGTGAAATAGTTGATTAATGCAATAAAGCATTGATAATATTGATGTTTGATGTGATTAGTCGAGGCCCTGCCTCTCGGATGATATGTAAATTTTAACCCCTAAAAGGGGTAATTGTAATGCCTGTAAAAATTGTAGGGCAAAGGGAATTACGCATCAGAGCACGGAAGTTGGCAGCAGTTGCTAACAAAGTGTTTGCTGGGCGATATAAAGTATTATTACTTGGCATTTTCTTTAGAAATCGAAAACTAAGAGTTTATTATTTATAAACGAAGGGTTTTGTTTAAAAAGATTGTGAAAAGTTGGTAATAATTAAGTAATGTAGAAGAAAAATAGGTGATTTAGCGTAAAAATGGATAATAAATATTGGAGAAAACAATATTGTCGCAACTATATATTTTATAGGTTTTAGGCTATTTTTTCTTCTTTTTAAATCTACTCATTGACTTTTTTACAAAACCTAAGAAAAAACTGGATTGACCGAAAATAAAACCGTAGAAAAGCAAGATTAGAAAATATACAGGTAGGATTAAAATGTAGTAAATAGTGCTAAATAACCAGTTGCGTTCTTCTTTTCCAGCGAACAAAGAAAGTATCGGTTCTTTTAGAAACATCACGGTTAAACCAGTGCAAGCAAATACAAGCAATACAATAAATAACTGTGTGCCAGATTTCAGATTCCATCTTTCCCTTAACTTTTTTAACATAACCAATAATAAAAAAGAGACTGCCTGTTAAGCAGTCTCTCAGAATTTAAATAATTTTATAATTAAAATTCTTGTGGTGGGTTTCTTTTCATGATTAAACCTACAATTAAGGAAATAATAAATCCAATAATTGCAGAGCCTATAGTACCAGCAATTATGATGAAAATAGGACCTTGAAACATTCCAGCCATACTCTCTGCTGCTTCGATTTGCTCCATTGACATTCCACTATTATACATTTCCTCATTTTGCTTTTGCATCATGTATTGAATGCTTGAATCATCAACAAATTGAATATACAAGGCATAAACTATTGACGAAATAGCTCCTCCTACTGTTACTGCCAGGGTGCCCGCACCTAAAGCTTGGCCTAAAGACATAAAGCCACCATTTAAGTCTTTATATTTTTTGAATAAATAGATAATAAACCCCAGATAAATAAGGTAGCTAATATAATTAGCCCACGTTTGTTGATACAAGCCAGTTAATTGAACTATTAGGGTGTAAATTGTTGCAACTAGTGCGAGTATCAAGCCTTGCTGAAAGGCAAATTTTGAGGTGCTTACTTTCTCTTCCATGTTAAAATTGGTTTATAGTATAAAATAGTTAGGTTTTAATTTTTAGGATTATCACAATCTTGTTGCTTTCTCGTATCAATTATATAAATAATTTTCCACTTTTCATTAATTTTTACTAATTGAAATGAATTAACACCACAGTGGCTAAATTGACCTCCCACATAAAAAGCATAATCCATCCATACAGAGGCTAATTTGTCTTTGGTTTGTAATTTATAGTTAAAAGTACGCTCATCCCATATTTTACTTTTTGGCCGGCCTACTGCTTCCAGCCAGCCACTAGCTTCACCAATCTCAGAAATTTTAGTGTTTTCACCATCCAGGTTTACAGATTGCATTTTTACCCTGGGGTGCATATGCTGGCTTACTTTACTGCTATCATTTGTTCGCATGCCTTCAAAAACATCAATAATAACCTGCATGATTGCTACAGAGTCTTTTTCTGCATTCGTTTGCGCGTGAGTCAATGAATAAGAGAAAAAAGCCACTACAATAATCAACAATTTTTTCATATTACCAATGTCGGATTATAATTGTTAGAGAGCAAAACCATTTACATCAAAGGCGAAAAACACTTAGGATTGACTTATAGCATACCTTCAAAGTGGGACCAAACAAATGCTCTGGGTATTGGTGCTACTACTTGAAACGGCTCTTTTTTAACGGGATGCTCGAAGGAAATGGCTCTTGCATGTAAAGCAATGGAAGCATCTTTTGCAGGTTTCGGAAAACCGTATTTTACATCTCCTATAATAGGGCAACCAATTCGGGCTAATTGAACCCTAATTTGATGCGGCCTGCCTGTGAGAGGATTTACTTCAACCAAGTTTCTGTCACCCAGAGCACTTACCAATTTATATTCCAAAGTGGATTTTAGGCCTCCTTTATTGTCACCAATATGCGCATGAGTTAGGTTTTTGTTAGTGTCTTTTTTGAGCCAGTGAGTCACACTGTCTTCTGTTTTTGGGGGCCTCTTTTCTGTGATTGCCCAATATGTTTTCTTGACCTGCCTATCCTGAAACAGCTTAGACACCCGTTCTAAAGCTTTGGAAGTTTTAGCTAATACTACAATTCCACTAACAGGTCTGTCGATCCTGTGCGGTGTGCCACAAAATACATTGCCGGGCTTGTTTTCCTTCTGCCTGATATAGTCTTTAGCATATTCGGAAAGGGGTTTGTCTCCTGTTTGATCTCCCTGCACTAACATGCCTGAAGGTTTATTCACCACTAATAGGTGATTATCTTCATACATTACTATTTGTAAAAACTCCTGATAGGTCATAGGAACAATAGTTGTTAAATTTAAAGTGTAAATTAATAGTTGTCAGTAAGCTTAAATTTAATTGGATTTGCTTTCTAGAATTCTGAACTAAAATGGAATTGGATGTCAGGGAAATTGTCCTGCACCATCTGCAACCATGCTTTGGTTTCTGCCATAAAAACTAATTTACCATCTTTATCTTTGGCGATGTGACGGTATTTAGACTTAATGAATTCATCTAATTTTTTCTTATCGGAACTACTAAACCAGCAGGCTTTGTATAAATTCAGAGGTGCAAAGGTGCAGGAAGCACCATATTCATTCTTTAGCCTGTGCTGTATAACTTCAAACTGGAGGTTGCCGACTACACCGACAACTTTTTTTGCTCCCATTTCGAACGTAAATAATTGAGCTACTCCTTCATCCATCAATTGATTTAAGCCTTTATCCAACTGCTTGGTTTTCATAGCATCTTTGTTAATTACTTCCCTGAAAATTTCAGGTGAGAAGCTAGGAATACCCTTGTACAAACCTTTTTCTCCTTCAGAAAGTGTATCTCCAATTTTCAAATTACCGGTATCAAATAAACCTACAATGTCTCCTGGGAAGGCTTCATCGATGGTTTCCTTATCTTGTGCCATAAAGGCAGTAGCGTTGGAGAAACGAAACTTTTTATCATGCCTTACATTCAGGTAGCTACTTCCTCTCTGAAATGTGCCTGAGCAAATTCGGACAAAAGCAATCCTGTTTCTATGTTTTGGATCCATATTCGCATGTATTTTAAATACAAATCCTGAAAAATTGGTTTCTGTTGGTTTAATAACTCGTTCTTCAGTTGCTCTTTCGATTGGTGGGGGAGCAATTTGAATGAAAGTATCCAGCATTTCCTTTACGCCAAAGCTATTTACGGCTGATCCGAAAAAAACTGGTGCTACTTTACCTGCGAGGTAATCTTCAACATTTAATTCAGGGTAAACACCTCCTAATAACTCAGCATCTTCTCTCAATTGATTAGCTAAAGTGTCTCCTACATTCTTATCAAGCACTTCGCTTGACAAATCTTTAATTTCAACACCTTCAGCAGATAACTTCTTTTTACTCGCCTGGAAGAGTAATAAATTTTTAGTAAACAGATTGTATACGCCTTTGAAAGTTTTCCCCATTCCTATTGGCCAGGTAAGGGGACAAACTTTTATGTTTAGTTTTTCTTCAATTTCATCGATCAGATCATATGGATCCTGCCCCTCTCTATCTACTTTATTGATAAAGCATATAACAGGAGTGTTTCGCATTCGGCACACTTCCATGAGTTTTTCAGTCTGTTGCTCTACACCTTTCACACAGTCAATTACCATTACCACGCTATCCACAGCAGTGAGCGTACGGTAAGTATCTTCTGCGAAGTCCTGGTGACCGGGGGTATCCAGCAAATTGATTTTCATCCCTTGGTACTCGAAGCCCATCACCGATGTAGCCACAGAGATACCTCTTTGCTTTTCTATTTCCATCCAGTCTGATTTAGTAGCGGTATCTATTTTATTTGATTTTACTGCTCCAGCTGTATTAATGGCTCCTCCAAAAAGTAAAAGTTTTTCGGTCAGTGTGGTTTTACCTGCATCGGGGTGGGCAATAATTCCAAATGTTCTTCTTTTACTAATCTCTTTTATTAAGTTGCTCATATGCTGCTAAAATGAAAGTGCAAAAGTACGAATAATGATTGGCAATTGGAATGGATTATGATTTTCTAAAGAAATTGTTTTAAGGGGTGGGTTGGATTTAATTTTAAGTAAAAAATAGCTTTTCCAAAGTTTAGGACTTTGGAAAAGCTGATGATGAAGTATGATGTACTTAGTTTAATTTAAAGAAGATTGGAATATTCATTCTAACTCTAACTTCTTTTCCTCTTTGTCGACCTGGACTCCATTTTGGCGCTTCTTTCAAAACCCTAATAGCCTCTTCATCCAAACCTGTAGATACTCCTTTTAAAATTTGAATATCTGAAAGGCTACCATCTTTTTCAATTACAAATGAGACGATAACTCTTCCTTCAATATTCATCCTTTGCTCTTGTTTAGGATAGTTGATTTCATCTCCAATAAATTTATAAAAGGCGTCTATCCCTCCATTAAAAGAGGGGCCGACCTCTAGGACTCCTTCAAAGTAGATATTATTGTCATCGACTTTTTCTTTTTCCGGTCCTTCTCCAGAAAGAAATTCCGCAATTTCACTTAAATCAACGGGGGTTTCTTGTGTCTGCTCAGTGGTTTCAACATCGTTTTTTTCATCAACGATATTGATTTCTGTATTTTTATTTGGAGGAATGAATGGTTTCACTTTTGGAGGTTGTACAGTACTTTTTACATCTCCCATTGGCATAAATATAGGGCGTTCAGGAATTTCAACAGTTTCGCTCTCAGCAATATATACCTTAAACTCAAAGGCGATAAAGCATAGGGTAAGTGCTATGATTAAACCAATATTAAAAAACATTGGGCCTTTAGCGTACAAACTTTTCGTTGCATTTTTGTCATTTTCCATAAGAATAATCATTTAAAGTTTAACATGATTATTCACACACCTAAATATTAAACGCAATAAAATGGATTTAGTATATATGTCGCTAAACAAAATTTCGAATAAATCGATGAATATAGTATATGATTCTGTAATTGAGTAATAAATCAATATTAAAAATACTTACTGGTAATGAGTGGTTACTAAAATCACTTGCTTAGGGTTGAGATTGTAGTATGTGAAAAGTCGATACGTGTTTGTCCTTCCAGATACGCTGCAGATTTAATTTTCTTTTTGTGAAGAAAGTATTCGAATGAGACTTTTAAAACACCTAATCCATAGATAAAACTTCTTTTGAAATTAATTGAAGAGGCTTCTTCAAAGTACTTGGTGGGACAACTGATTTCTGCAATATTGTATCCTGCATTAAATATTTGAGCTATCATTTGATTATCAAAGATAAAATCATCTGAATTTAATCGGTAATCAACGCTTTTAAGCACTTTTTTTGAAAATGCTCTGTAGCCAGTATGGTATTCTGAAAGTTTCTGATTGAGAATTACATTTTGTATCAGCGTTAGGCCTCTGTTAGCAATATATTTGTACAATGGCATTCCCCCTTTAAGTGCACCTTTCCCCAAAATCCGTGATCCAAACACAACTGGATAAACATCATTAGCAATTAAAAAGCACATCGATTCTATAAGTTTAGGGGTATATTGATAGTCTGGATGCAGCATAACTACTATGTCGGAGTTTAGTTCCATTGCTTTATCATAGCAACTTTTCTGATTTCCACCATAACCTTTATTTACTTCATGGTGCACTATGTGTTTTATTCCCAAACCTTGCGCGACAGCGATGGTTTCGTCATTGCTACAATCATCTACTAAGATTACATGATCTACAAGGGGAAAAGGAATTTCGTTATAAGTTTTCGTTAATGTTCTTGCTGCATTGTAGGCAGGTAGCACAATAGTGATTTTTTGCTGGTTAATCATAGTTGCTGGTTTAATTTTCTTTTTAAAAAAGCGAATCCATTTTTAGAATAGAGCAGTTCAAGATTTGGTCTTTCCTGCATTAAATTCTCTAAATGATGAATTTTGCAGATTACATAGACCGGTTTGTCTACCTTGCCTTCCAGGAGCCATTCCTTGTTATAATAATTTATGTTTTCATGTGCCTTAATTTGCGCATAGAAATAATGACCGTAGGTTTTAAAGCCCATGGGTAAAATATAGGCGTCTTCATTTTTGATGTCTTGATAAAAATCTATTGCAGCTTTTTGAGAATAGCTTTCAATTTTCGGAGCAACAAATAGTAAGCTTAGATTTATAAATAGGAATGAGCTTACAAATAAACCATAAATAGCTGGTGCATCCTTTTTGCCAGAAGTAGCAATTGCAAAGTATATAATACCAAATATTAATATGATACCAATCACTATTTCAAAGCCCGACCACCGTACATTAGCCTCTAAATTTGCGACTGCAAAAGGATCTTTGATTAGGTCACTTGCTATTATTTTCTCTTTGAATTGACCAATCAGTGTCAGAAGGAGCAAGCTAATAGCAACAGCAAGTCCAACAATCACTGTAGAAAACTTAACGAAATTGTTTGTTTGCCATTTTTTCTCAAACAGCCCCTGTATATAACATGCAGCAAGAAAAGTAACAGGGAAGTACGTTAATGAAGAATAATGAACAATTTTAGTTTTGACAATTGTAAAAACTATTAAAACTACGGCAGCCAGCACAGTCATGATGAGCTGAAAGCCTCTTTGCTGGTCGTTAAAACTAGTTTTTTGTTTTAACATGGCCAATGCAAAAATTGAAGCTGGAAAAACGCCAAAGATAATTACAACAAAGTGATATCCTGGAAAACCACCATGTCCTGCTCCCTTCGTTTGAAATAGCTCAATTTGATAGGTTATAAATTTAAGTATTACATCAGAGTTTCCTGTAATAATCTGTAATAGAAACCAAAAACCTCCGCTCAGGATTAATGCAAAAGTGAAAAGCACTAAATGCATAGTTGAAAAGCTGAACTTAAACCTTTTAATTATTAGGAAAACCAAAATGGTGATTCCAAATAGCAAAATGGCTACCGGGCCTTTAGTGAGTACCGCCAATCCTAAAAGCAGACCGGATAATGCTGCTATCCACCATCTTGTACGTACTTCTGCTGTGTAAACATATTTGATAAAAAAATGGATGCTAAGGAAAATAAAGAAATTAAACCAGGGATCAATTATGCCTGATTTGAAATAGAAAAACGGAAGGATAGAACTTATATACACCAGCACCCATATCAGGCCAAATTTTCTGTTAAAGCGTTTTTTACCCACATGATATAGGATTAATAAGGTTGCTATTCCGCAAACGGCATTGGGAAATCTGGCAGCGAATTCATTAATGCCAAATATTTTCATGGATGCAACCTGCATCCATATAAAGAGAGGTGGCTTTTCCCAAAAGGCTATAAAATTTATCTGAACATCCAGGAAATCTCCACTGATGAGCATCTCCCTTGCAGATTCAGCAAAATTAATTTCATCCCAATCAAACAAGTGAACTTTGCCAAGAAACGGAATCAGGACGATGGCGGTTACTCCTGCTATAAGTAAGTAATTGTAATCCAGTGTTTTTCTATTAATTGGATTCATTTAGTTTCTTCTCGGTGGTATTGTAAAGACTAATTCTTAGTTGATTATCAAGGAGTTTCAGCTTAAGATTCTTGATGGAGAAGTAGGCAATAAAAGCTGCTATTACACCAATTAAAGAGCCTGCAATAATGTCTATCAGAAAGTGCTCTGAAAGGTATACTCTTGAAAAACTCACAAGCAAAGCAGTAATAAAAAATATGTACTGTTGATGTATTTTATTAGCAGTAAATATGAAACAGAAAGCAAGTGCAAATACCGTAGCTGAATGACCGGAGGGAAAAGTATTTGAATGCATAATTTGAACTCCATCTACCAGATATAATTCTGCGATATCTTTAAAAAATGGGACAGGACGAGGTGTTCCTTTAAATATGGTTCTTTTCAGGATTTGCGTAAATAATCCAGATAGCAGGAATGCAAAAAGAAGCATCAGTGCATTTCTTAGTCTATTAAAAAGCATCATTAGAATGACGATAACTGCAAAAAAGCCATCTCCTATATGGGTAATGTATTTGAAGAGTAAGTCTGTAGCAAAGCAATGGTACTTATTAACCGCTAAATGGATTAACTTTTTGCCATAGATGTGATTAAGCAAGAAGCAGGAACCAATCACAAAAAGATATACCGATAGACAAAAATAATTTCTCTTAATGAGGTTAATCATTTTTGTTTAAATATATGAGAGTGAATTGGTTATTGCCACTAGCTTACGGGGTAGCCGAAATAGCATGTTACCAGCTATTACTGCAAAGTGAAGTATTCGTTAATTTAAGAGCTCAGTGTTGTTAACAAGATCAGAAGGGACTATTACAGAGATAATAAGTAATATGTGCTTTCTCAAATGATGACTTACTCTCTATCAGAGCTCTTGATCTAGATAAATTAATAAAAAGTATAATGTAGGATTGTCTGCCGTGCTGTTATGATACTGCAAAATTAATTATTTCACTTTAGCCAGAGGCTCCTGTTTAGCCAGAAGGGACAAAAAAAAGACATGTTAACTTAATGTATGATTAATAAAAAAATGATGCTTAATACAATTAAATAATATGCTTTTTGGTGGTAGAAAGTATTTATGAGTGTGAAAAATGGAATTCAAGAATTATCTTAAAGTAGAACCGACATTATTTGAAAACAAAAAAGCCTGCTAGTGAAATACTAACAGGCTCTCAACATTTTTTTTTATAATTGAAATTTATTTTATCTCCTCATAATCAACATATTCGCCACCCTTGAAATTTTTGGCGCTTCTTTTCCCTTGATCTTCAGGCACAAACTCTATATTAATGCCATCAGCGGTTCTCTTTTTCTGCTGACTGCTTTGTGAATAATTTTGCTTCGATTGGCTATGTGCAGCCTTGGCACCTAAACCTCCTAATAAAATACGGAATAAAAACCCTCCTACCTTGAAGAAGATGTATCCTATTAAAAATGTAATTAATAATACTTTAAACATAATACAATCTATTTACGCAACCTTAATATCTTAGGTTATAAAAAAGTTAAAGATAAATAAGTTCTGCAATAACTATAAATTACCTGCTCAAATATAAGTTTTTGTTACCGGTAATATGATCTAAATTAGTAATTTGAAATTTTAAAGCGAGACTTTTTTTATTACTGTACATGAAGTTCCATAATTTAAAAAAACGCTTTCTTCATTTTGAGATGCAATGAAATTTTGATTATTATAATTTCCCTTAAATTCATATACATTAGTGTTTATTATATTAGATTCTAAATTGAATTTATATAAAGTATACATTTTTTTATTAAAATTGTAATCATATCCAATATAAAGGTCGTCTCCAATTAGGTAATGAAAAAATCTATTGGAATTATTAGAATAATCTCTTAGCCACAAACCATCATCGTAAATGGTCTCTGTTTTCCAAAGCTTAGTTTCAGGATTAAAAATCGATAAGGTCAAATTTTCAGACAGAAAATATAAATTATCTCCAAAAGTAAACTGAAGATTAAATCTCTGATAAGTTGGTTTTCTTGAAACTGGAGCTAAATTTTTAAAATTTAAAATTTCCCATTCCATAGTTTGAACATCGTAAGACATAAAATTATCTTTCTGATCATAAATATAAATTTTATTACCTTTAGAGACATACCTTGGATGATCATCAATATATACTGGCGGTGAAGGAAGTTGAGTCCAGTTCTGAGATATTGGATCAAATTCCCAGAAATCTTGGAAAAATTCACCATCTGATGACCCAAATCCAAGATAACCTTTTTCGTTTATTGTAACAGAAAGAGGGTAATTTCTTCTTAACCCAGGGAATTCATTGGATGATAGGCTCCAAATTTCTGTTTCTAAATCAAATCTCCACGCTTTATTTGTGTGAACCTCACCATTTTCGACATTGATGTTATCAACATAAACACTCATAACATTAAAAATTGCATCATTAAATGCAAGTAAGCCTCCAATTTGAAAAGCAAAAGGAGGTTGACCAGGATGTTGCACATTTCCATAAGTTGGCACAAATATTTCCTTACTATATATTTCCTTTTCATTGACCACTACTTTTAATGGCTGCATACCTGCTGGCGATGCAATTCGAAAATGAAGAACTGTTCGATTATCATATGTATTTTCGAAGGGCACCTGCATCCCGCCTATTGTTATAATAATCTCTTCTTGAGGTAGATTGTCTCCTAGTAATTCATAACCATACCGATATCCTAGTATGATGCTGTCGCTTTCAAAATCAATATCAAAGCTTTTGGTGGTAAAGGTTTTTTCCTCACTAGTATATATTACATTACTAGCAGTTTTAATGTATGCACGCACTTCATAATCTTCACCGGGCCTTAGATTTTGTAATAAAATTGAAGGATTATTTATGTCAAGACTATCTATATGTCTATTACTTGATACAATTATTTTAGATTCTGATATGGACTCATTTTTACCAATTTTGGTAAAAATAAGGGCACTAGTAGCCTCAATATTGCCAATTTGAGTTATCTCAATAGAGCTTGGTAAAACTATTTTATCCTCTTCTTTACATGCGGGTAAAATGTAAAATAGAAGTATAAACGTAAAAATCTTCTTCATTACCTGCTCAAATATAAGTTTCTTTCTGAATATATCTTTAAGAAATAATCGTCCATTAAATCATCTATGAAATAAATGGATTCTCCGGTAGATTTCATCTCAGGCCCCAGTTCCTTGTTAACATTCGGGAATTTATTAAAGGAGAATATAGGTTCCTTGATAGCATAACCCTTTTTGGTTGGGTTAAATTTGAAATCTTTTACTTTCTTTTCTCCCAACATTACTTTAGTGGCATAATTTACATAAGGCTCATCATATGCTTTGCAAATAAATGGTACAGTACGGGAAGCTCTCGGATTGGCTTCAATGATATATACAGTGTCATTTTTAATAGCAAACTGTATGTTAATCAAACCTTTTGTTTTTAATGCCAATGCAATCTTCTTAGTATAGGTTTCAATCAATTGAAGTACTAAATCTCCCAAATTATAAGGAGGTAACACTGCATAAGAATCTCCTGAGTGGATACCTGCAGGCTCAATATGCTGCATAATTCCAATGATGTAAACATCCTCTCCATCACAAATAGCATCAGCTTCTGCTTCTATGGCTCCATCAAGGAAATGATCCAACAAAACCTTATTTCCAGGAATGTCTCTTAGAACATCTACTACATGCTCCTCCAGCTCTTTTTCATTAATTACAATTTTCATTCCCTGGCCGCCTAATACATATGAAGGACGAACCAACATAGGGAAGCCAATGTCTTTTGCTTTTTCTAAGGCGTTGTCTGCATCTTCTACAACAGTAAAATTAGGGTAGGGGATGTCGTTTTCCTGTAATAAACGTGAGAAAGACCCTCTGTCTTCAGCTAAATCCAATGCCTCATAAGAAGTTCCGATAATTTTTATCCCGTAACGGCTTAATTTTTCAGCCAGCTTTAAAGCGGTTTGGCCACCTAACTGAACAATTACTCCAACCGGATTTTCATGTAGAATAATGTCGTAAATATGCTCCCAAAAAACTGGTTCGAAATATAATTTATCAGCCGTGTCGAAATCTGTGGATACCGTTTCAGGATTACAGTTAATCATGATGGTTTCGTAGCCACATTCTTTGGCTGCTAAAACTCCATGTACACAGGAATAGTCAAATTCAATTCCCTGACCAATTCTGTTAGGACCGGAACCTAGTATTATTACTTTCTTTTTATCGCTGGAAACAGATTCGTTCTCATGCTGAAAAGTAGAATAGTAGTATGGTGTCTGTGCTTCAAATTCAGCAGCGCATGTATCAACTAGTTTATAGACACGCTTAATATCCATTTCATGTCTTTTCTTAAATACCTCGCTTTCCAGGCATTTAATTAAATGTGCCACCTGTCTATCTGCATATCCCTTACTTTTAGCCTCACGCATGAGGTGTACGGGTAAATCATCGATGCTGTATTTAGAAATTTCTTTTTCCAGCACCACCATTTCTTCAATTTGCTCCAAAAACCACTTGTCAATCATTGTGATTTTTTGGATAGTTTTAAACGGAATGCCTAGTTTAAAGGCATCGTATATATGGAAAAGGCGGTTCCAACTCGGGAATTCCAAACTATGCAGAATCTGATCCTGCTTAGTAAGTTCTTTGCCATCAGCACCAAGTCCATTTCGTTTAATTTCTAACGATTGACAAGCTTTTTGAAGTGCTTCCTGAAAATTACGGCCAATTCCCATTGTTTCCCCTACAGATTTCATAGAAAAACCTAATCTTCTGTCCGATCCAGGGAATTTATCAAAGTTCCATCTAGGTATTTTAACAATTACATAATCCAATGAAGGCTCAAAGTATGCGGAGGTAGTTTTTGTGATTTGGTTTTTTAATTCATCCAGGTTGTAGCCAATCGCCAACTTTGCTGCAATTTTTGCAATAGGGTAACCAGTGGCTTTAGAAGCCAGCGCTGAGGAACGAGATACCCTTGGGTTGATTTCAACACCTATAATATCATCCGTTTCAGGGTTTACAGCAAACTGAACATTACAACCTCCAGCGAAATTTCCTATGCCTTTAATCATTTTAATGGCCAGGTTTCGCATTTCCTGATAAACCGTATCGGGTAAAGTTTGTGCAGGTGCCACTGTAATGGAGTCCCCAGTATGAATACCCATAGGGTCAAAATTTTCCACGGAGCAGATTACAATTACATTGCCTATATGATCCCTTAAAATCTCAAGTTCATATTCTTTCCAACCTAAAATGCTTTGTTCCACCAATACCTCATGAATAGGAGAGGAATGCAAACCATCTGTTAAGGCTTTGTCAAATTCTTCCGGATCTCTCACTATAGCACCACCTAATCCACCAAGGGTAAAGGAAGATCTTAATACTAATGGGAAGCCTATTTTTTGAGCTATTTCTTTTCCCTGAAGAAATGAGGTAGCAGTTTCACCATCACATACCCCAACTCCCAACTCCTTCATTTTAAGCCTGAAGAGTTCCCTGTTTTCAGTAGTATCAATAGCATTGATGTCCACACCTATCATTTTAACTCCATACTTCTTCCAAACGCCTGCTTTATCGCATTCCATTGCGAGGTTCAAGGCAGTTTGACCACCCATTGTTGGTAAAACGGCATCAATTTTATGCTTTTCAAGTATTTCTATGATGGATTTTTTAGTTAACGGCTTCAGGTAAATATTGTCAGCTGTTACCTTATCGGTCATAATAGTGGCAGGGTTGGAGTTAATAAGTGTAACCTCAATTCTTTCCTCCCTTAACGATTTTGAAGCTTGAGAACCTGAATAATCAAATTCGCAGGCCTGGCCTATAATGATAGGTCCTGATCCGATAATGAGTACTGACTTGATGCTGTTATCTCTTGGCATGATAAATTGTTTTCTTTCAGTTAGGGCTTAAATAAATTGGGCAAAATTAATAGGATAATGTCAGAATCAAAAGGTTATTGTGAGGCAATCTTCTGATAAAGATAAGAATGTACCATAGCATTCCTGAATACTGCTTTTTTTTCTTCAAAAAAAATCTTGTCATTGAAGAATTTAGAGAAATCCGGCAGCTTACTCACTTTTAAGCCAGTACTTATCCGGAATACTACATACATAAATTGCACGAACATCTCCTGTTTTCTACTCTGAGGATAAAAATCGCTATGAAGCCAGATGCCACCTTTTTTTAGCATTTGGTTGATATGATTGAAAACCATAGGAAGCTGCTTTTCCGAAAAGCAATCTAACACGAAGGGAGTAATAACTGCATCGAAGGGTTGATTTGATTCGAAATTTGTAATGTCTGATGTGAAAAATAATATATCAGCCCGAGACTCTCGCTTTTGAGCCAAAGCTATCATTTTTTTAGAATTGTCCACATAGCTCACTTGATGACCTCGTTTTATTGAAGACAGTAGCTTTCCACTACCGCCACCTACAATAAGGATGCGTGCATCAGAAGGAATAAATTCTATAAAATGTGCGGAAGCATTCTCCAGTTGACCTTTGAAGACAAGTTGCTTCATAAAATCATACAAGGAAGCAACACGATTGAAGTTAGCCATTAATCCTGAATTAATAATTCTATGAGAGGGAGGATAAAAACGATATCGCCTAGCACCCTGTACCATTCTTCTTCCTTCAAAACAGTTTCTTTACTTAATACAATAGCAAGCACTGAGCACATGAAAATGAGAATGGCTTGATAGTCCAAAATCTCGTCTTCGGGGAATAATAAAAATGCTCCTGACCAAATAATAATAAACAGGAGGAAAAGTGCTAGAATAACTCTACGGGTAATATCGAAGCCCCAAACTGTAGCAAATGAATTAAATCCTTGCAATTTATCAGCTTTGTACTCAAACATGTTAAAAAGGAGCAGATTGATGGAGGCAAGAAGAAATAATTGAACCCAAAAATAGGATAAGTCAAGCGGTATGCACTCTAACTGAGTGAAAGTAGGTAGGCAAATACCTGTGGCATATACCACTGAGATAAACCATTCCTTTCCCCAATAAGGCTTTTTTCTGATGAAATGGACAAACAGCAAATACCCGATTACAGCCAGCCCTAAAGCAAAGCCATACCAAAGCAATTCTGCCTTTAAATGCTGGACCGTAAATATTAAAATCATGGTCACCACCATTACCAATCCGAAGATATAAGGAGCATTTTTTTGATGGACAATGTGCCTGAATACAGCGTCTTTTGATTTTAACTTTCTGGCATCAAGTAAATGATCGATCGTATAAATAAGCCAAACAGTAAGGCTTAAAGCCAGGATAGAGGAAAAACTGATATCTGCTTCGAAATAATTACCAATCCAACGAGCACTAATTGCAGCACCCGCTACTACATCCAGACTGAAAGCCCTTACATATTGGTAAAACTTGCTCAACATTTATCAAAAATAGTATTAATCTATCAGATTACGATCTCTGGAGTTGAAAACATATGTTTTATCGAAAAAAGAAGGCAAAAAAAAAGCTATCATTTTAAAATGATAGCTTCCCTAAATATATGATTTAAAAAAAGATTAGATCTTTTCTTTAATTCTTGCTGCTTTACCCATTTTGCCTCTTAAGTAAAATAATTTAGCTCTTCTTACAGAACCTCTTCTTACTACTTCAATTTTATCAATAGCTGGAGAAATTAATGGGAAAATTCTCTCTACACCTATTCCGCTAGATACTTTTCTTACAGTGAATGTAGCTGAATTACCAGCACCTCTTCTTTGGATAACAGTACCCTGGTACTGCTGAATACGTTCCTTATTACCTTCAGTAATTTTTACGTGAACATTGATGGTGTCACCTGATTTAAATTCAGGTAATTTGCTCACTGCTTCTGAGTATTCGTTCTCAATTAATTTTATTAATTCGCTCATGGCTCTATCATTTAATTCGATACTAGTTCGAATGCTTGTCCGAAAATTGGAGTGCAAATATAAGAATTATTTTATTCTATGCATAAGATTGTGGAAAAATATTATTCTTTTTCAAACAAATCAGGCCTTCTCAATTTTGTTTTTTCCACAGCTTTTTCAAAACGCCATTTTTCTATGTTGGCTTCATGGCCAGAAAGTAAAACCTCAGGTACTTTGAGTCCCTTAAAATCCGCAGGGCGGGTATAAACCGGTGGGGCTAATAAGCCATCCTGAAAGGAGTCTGTTAAGGCAGAAGTTTCATCGTTTAGAACCCCGGGTAATAGTCTTACCACAGCATCAGTAACAACGGCAGCAGCTAGTTCACCTCCTGAAATAACATAATCGCCTATGCTAATTTCTTTGGTAATATAGTGTGTTCTTACTCGCTCATCCACTCCTTTATAATGTCCGCATAAAATCATGATGTTGCCTTTTAAGGAAAGCTCATTGGCCATAGTTTGTGTGAAACTTTCACCGTCAGGAGTCATAAAGATGATCTCATCGTAGTCTCGCTCTGCTCTGAGCGCTTCTATAGCTGAGGCAATAGGCTCAATCTGCAATACCATTCCTGCACCGCCTCCATAGGCATAATCGTCAATCTTGTGGTGTTTATTGGTGGAGTGTTTTCTCAAATCGTGCACCTGAATAGTTGCAAGCTTCTTCTCCTGAGCGCGCTTCAAAATGCTATCAGAAAACGGGCCTTCCAACAGTTTTGGCAAGCAAGTGATGATGTCAATTCTCATAAGAATTTTATTCTTCTAAGTATAAATCCAATAGTCCGGCTGGCAAGTTCACTAGTAGCGTTTCCTTTTCCCTGTCAACAGTTAAGATGATGTCATCATTAATAGGGATCAAAACTTCTTTCTCTTTGTAATCCATTCCTATTAAATCCTGATGGCCGGCTTCATACACCTGGCCTACTTTGCCTAACTCACCTGTATTTTGGTCTATAATCTGGTAGCCAATAATTTCATGAAAGTAAAACTGATCGTTTTCTAACTCTGGTAATTGGTCTAATGGCAAATGAAGGGATAATCCTTTAATACTTAAAGCGGCTTCTTTGTCATCAATCTCTTCAAACTTGACAAGCGCTTCGGAGTTTCGGATTTGAATTCGGTCAATAAAAAAAGGAACCAGCTTTCCGTTTTGCAACAAGAAAACTGATTCCATTTCTGTGTAATCTTCGGGGAAATCGGTGTCTAGAGCGACATAGACCTCACCTTTAAGGCCATGAGGGCGAGAAACAATACCTAATTGAAAGCATTGTGATGGCTTCATGGCTTATAATTTGATTAACCTTCTTTTTTCTCTTCAGCAGACTCTTCTGATTTAGCAGACTCTTCTTTTGGAGCTTCTTCCTCAGCTTTTTCAGCCTTTGGGGCTTCTTCTGTCTTTGCTTCTTCTTTAGGAGCAGCTTCCTCAGTTTTCGCTTCTTCTGCAGGCGCTTCAGCTTTAGGAGTTTCTTCAGCAGGTGCCTCAGCAGCCGGAGCCTCTTCAGTTGCAGCCTCTTCAGTTACTTCTTCTTCAGCAGGAGGGTTAGCAGCAGCAGCGGCTTCTTCTTGTCTCTTACGGATAGCTTCAGCTCTTGCTTCATTTACTTTAGTTTCAGCATCAAGTCTGGCTTTTTTGTCAGCAGCCACTTTATCAGCCAATTCCTTCTCTTTACCTTCAATCTTAATACCTTTTTTATCAACCCATTCCTGAAGTTTTTTATCAGCTTCATCCTGAGTTAAGGCACCTTTGATCACACCAATTTGCAAGTGTTTTCTGTAAAGAATACCACGGTAAGAAAGCATTGCTTTTACCGTATCCGTTGGTTGTGCGCCATTCATTAGCCATGTGAAAGCTTTCTCATTGTCAAGCTCAATTGCAGCTACTGGTGCATTCGGATTGTAAGTTCCAATTTTTTCAATAAAGCGACCATCACGTGGTGCACGGGCATCTGCTACGACTACATCGTACATTGCCAGTTTTTTACGACCTCTTCGGGCCAATCTAATTTTTACTGCCATTTTTTATATTTTTTTTAGCAAATTATCGAAGGATCACGTCCTTCTTCCTGTAAAAGGACTGCAAATGTAATGAAAATTTACTAATCCTCAGTACCTTAACTAGAAAAAATATTTATCTCACAAATGAAATAATTTTCTCTAAGAATAGGGTCGATCCTTCTAAAGTAAATTTGCTTTCATACGAAATATATGTTAGAAGCAGATAGTTTTTATATCGCTATTAAATATATCCCATTTTTGTAGCGTGCTTTTCAGCTTGTTCGGTAGTTTCCATCATCAATAGTTCAACGCCCTGATTTTTAAAATGGCTGATGGTTTTTTCTTCCAATTCATCTTTCTTTCCAATTTTCCGAATATATACGGCTTTTATTCGACCTGGAAATTCGATAAGTGCTTTTTCATAGATTTCCGGATCTTTCTGACCGCTATCACCAATTAGAATAAAATTTAAATTCGGATAGAGGTTCATTAAGCGTTGAATTTTCTCAAATTTATGAAGGTGACTTCCTCCTCCGGAGAAAAACAAATCTCTAAAACCTGATTTAAATTCCTGTAAAAGGAAGGGGCCTTTAGGGATGCCTCTGACATCAAAAAAATCTGCCAGAAAATCATATAAGTTCCATTCGCTACTACTTACATAAAACAGAGGATTTCCATTTTTTTGAAGTTTATTATAAAAAGACGCAACTCCATCAAAAGGAAGCCTTGTTTTGGAATTTTTAGTAAGGATTAACCTTAGTTTTCTGAAGATCTGATTGGCATGTGAAACGAGTACTGTATCATCTATATCTGAGATTACACCGTATTTAGCTTCGGAATTTACCATTATAAACTCTCCGGTTTGCACACATTCCTCTGCACCTGATTTATCACAAATAGAAAATGTTACTGGGTGCCAGCCTTCAGCAATGGAATTTTGAGGATAAAGCCACTCACTGAAATAACCTAATTCATCGCTTATCGTTTCGTAAATTTGTCCGTCAAGCTGAATGGTCACTGTCATCTCAGGTAGAGGAGTGCTTAAAAACCGGGATAACATTGTTTTTATATTCTTACTTTTTTTATCGCTTTCTTCGGAAAAAAATTCAGGCCTGTTTTCTAAAACCTGTCCTTTAACATAAATTCTTTCTTCACTTCCGTAACCTCTATAGGGTATAATGGTGGCGGGAGAAATGATGCCTAGTAAGCGTTTGAAATAGAGGGCGAGCCGTATGTTTAATGCGCGTAAAATGATAGTTCTTTTTTAATGGTTAATTATTTATGAGTCAAGAAAAATTTTTATTTATCATCAATCCTAATTCAGGTAATACTGAAAAAGAAGGATTAGAAAACATGATTGGTTCATCATGCAATAATAATAAACTGAAATATACAATATTATATACGACAGGTGAAAATGATGGTGAAAAGATTAAACAAGAAATTTCAAATTTCAAACCTGACGCGGTAGTTGCATGTGGTGGAGATGGAACCATTAATATGATTGCTGAAATTGTAAAAGGGACAGATGTTTTATTGGGTATAATCCCTCTGGGTTCTGCCAACGGTCTAGCTTTTGAGCTGGAAATACCTGAAGATATAGAGGAAAGTCTTGAAATTGTACTTCGTAAAAAAGTTACTGCCATTGATATAGTAGTAATTAATGAGCAATACATTTCATTACATTTAAGTGATGTGGGCTTTAACGCAAAAATGATAAAGGATTTTGAAGAAAGTGGAGACAGAGGTAAGCTGGCATATGCGAAATCTTTCTTCAGTTCGCTAAGAGATAAAAAAACCACCCTTTTCACAATAGAGTTAGAGCAAAAAAGTATAGAAATTGAGGCGGAAATGATTGTTTTTGCAAATGCCTCCAGTTATGGAACTGGTGCAGTAATCAATCCTGACAGCTCCATGAGTGATGGTGTGTTTGAGATAATAGTGTTTAAACCTATTCCGCTAGCCGATTTAGTTTCTTTATCTTTTAGCTCTTTTTTTGGTGATATAAGTAACTCAGCATATGTAGATATTTATTCAGCTACAAGTGCAAAAATTGTATGTCATGAGAAGGAGTTGTTGCAGGTAGATGGCGAACTAAAAGGTGAGGTCAATGAAATTACTGTGGAGATACAAAAAGGAGCTATACAATTGATAACTCCTTAAATCATACGACAGGAGCAAAGGAATATTTTCTATCGACCTGTTTAAGTGTACATCTTTTGATCTATTGTCAATGAAAGGGTTGAAAATGCTTTAGTATCAATCTTCTCTACCACTATTCTTACTTATATTAATAAATTTCTCAAACCAGTAGGAGGCTAACTCATTAGAATTATGGCTCTTACCATGTGAATCAATCCATTGAACATCTGAAGCTGTTTTTAAGTCAAAAGTGTATCTTTTTGAATCTATTGCAATGGAATTATATTCAGTAACGGTATTATCAGACCAAAGGTAACCATTCCAAATAGAAAAATTGACAGAAGAATATCTAGCTGTATTGGAACAGTAGAACCCTCTAATGAATGTTAAGAGGTGATTATTTAAAAATATTTGAATCATCTCAAAAGATGACTTAACTATCTTTATATGTGCCTCCATTTCTTCTTTTTGTTCATAAAACCCCAGCAAATAGTCTATAATATTCTGCACTTCAGTATTATAAATGCTAACTCCTTTATCCGAATCTATTAGTTTTTTTAAAAGAACCTGATTCTTTTGCAAAAGTTTTTTTTCTTTCATTTGTCTTATTGTGTCCTCTATCATGTCATATCATTGTTTCATTTATGTAAAAATACTCAATAATAAAGCTTGTGAATTTTGAAGTGTTGAATAATCAAACTCTTTTTCTTTAAAAAGAAAATGTTGACTTTAAATACGTTGAAAAGATGCGGCAAGCATTTCTAGAAGTATTGCAGCAATAAATAGATGAATAAGAGTATTCAAACCTATGGTTTAAATATAGTGGCTTCTTCAGTCACGGGGGCTTTCGAATCGATAGGGTATAAAAAAACCTCTTGAGATAATTCCCAAGAGGTTTTTACATTTATTTTAAATCGAGATTACTTCGATTCTTTGTTTTCATCATTTACTTCTTCGTACTCCACATCATCTACACCATCACCGGCTTTGTCTTCAGGTTGAGCACCACCTTCAGCACCTGCCTGTCCACCTGCTGCTTGCTGCGCCTGGTATATCTCTTGTGAAGCGGCTTGCCATGCATTGTTCAAGGCTTCCATTGCTGGGTCAATCGCATCAACATCTTGCTTGCTATGTGCTTCTTTCAAATTAGCTAAAGCTTCAGTAATGGCAGTTTTGTTACCTTCAGAAAGCTTTTCGCCAAATTCTTTCATCTGATTTTCCGTTTGGAAAATTAAAGAGTCGGCCTGATTGATTTTATCAATCTTTTCTTTCTCTTTTTTATCAGTATCAGCATTGGCTTCTGCCTCTTTCTTCATTTTTTCAATTTCCGCATCAGACAATCCTGACGACGCTTCAATTCTGATTTTCTGCTCTTTTCCGGTTCCTTTATCTTTAGCAGATACATTAAGGATACCATTCGCATCAATATCGAAAGTCACTTCAATTTGAGGTACTCCTCTTGGAGCTGGTGGAATACCATCCAGGTGGAATTTACCAATGCTTCGGTTATCTTTAGCCATTGATCTTTCACCTTGTAATACGTGAATCTCGACTGATGGCTGATTCTCAGAAGCTGTACTGAAAGTTTCAGACTTTTTAGAAGGAATCGTAGTGTTAGACTCAATTAATTTTGTCATTACACCACCCATTGTTTCAATACCTAAAGAAAGTGGAGTAACATCTAGTAACAGTACATCTTTTACTTCTCCGGTCAATACACCACCTTGAATTGCTGCACCAATTGCCACAACTTCATCAGGGTTCACACCTTTAGAAGGCTTTTTACCGAAGAATTTTTCTACTTCCTCCTGAATTCTTGGAATACGGGTTGATCCACCTACTAAAATTACTTCGTCAATTTCTGATGAAGATATGCCAGCATCTTTTAAAGCTTTTTTCACTGGGTCCATCGATCTTTTGATCAAGCTATCAGCTAATTGCTCAAATTTAGAACGACTTAATTTTCTAACCAAGTGTTTTGGAACACCATCTACTGGCATGATGTACGGCAAATTCACCTCTGTTTCAGTGGAGCTGGATAATTCTATCTTAGCTTTTTCAGCAGCTTCTTTCAATCTTTGAAGTGCCATTGGATCTTTTCTTAAATCCAGGCCTTCATCATTTTTAAACTCGTCTGCTAACCAGTTGATAATTACCTGGTCAAAATCATCACCACCTAAGTGAACATCACCGTTAGTAGATTTTACTTCAAATACACCATCACCTAATTCAAGTATGGAAATATCAAAAGTACCTCCACCTAAATCGTATACTGCAATGATTTGATCTTTATCTCTTTTATCTAAACCGTAAGCTAAAGCAGCAGCAGTTGGCTCGTTGATAATTCTCTTAACTTCTAATCCTGCAATCTGACCAGCTTCTTTAGTAGCTTGTCTTTCAGAATCATTAAAATAAGCAGGAACAGTAATAACTGCTTCAGTTACTTCCTGACCTAAGTAATCTTCTGCAGTAGCTTTCATTTTTTGCAAAATCATAGCAGAAAGCTCTTGTGGAGTATAATTTCTATCTCCTATTTTAACTCTTACAGTATCGTTATTACCTTGCTCCACACCATATGAAGCCATTTTCTTCTCATCAGAAACTTCAGAGAAGTTTTTTCCCATAAATCTTTTTACAGAAGATATAGTATTGTGAGGATTAGTGATAGCTTGTCTTTTAGCTGGATCTCCAACCTTTCTTTCACCTTTTCCATTCTCTAAAAACGCCACAATTGAAGGCGTAGTTCTTCTACCTTCGCTGTTTGGGATTACAACGGGCTCATTACCCTCCATAACCGCAACACAGGAGTTAGTAGTACCTAAATCTATTCCAATAATTTTTCCCATGATAACTTTTATATTTTTCTGTTTGTGTTTTCTTTTTTCGAATTGCAGAGTAGAATACAAGCCTTGTGCCAAGCCATTGTGGGTCTTTATTCTATGACATATTGTCATTTTTAGCAAAAGTGTAGACCCTATTTAATGACAAAACCGTATTGACATAATTAATTAGGTGTATACTTTTGTAACCCTGGCTATCATTTATCGTCACATAGTCTATATTGGAAACAACAGAAAAAAATTCGAAGCTTAGTTTTTATGCTGCCATAGCATTAAAAATGTTTATTATTACTGGAGGTATAGCCATTCTTTGGATGGGAAAACCTGTTCTTGTACCTCTATCGGCCGGTCTCCTTATCTCATTTATATTATTACCGATTGTAAAATTTCTTGAGAAGAAATCCTTTCCGAAGTTTCTGGCTATTTTGGTGACCATTGTTGGTTTAGTAGCTATTGTTGGTACTGTCATTTTTTTGTATTCTAGTCAAATTAGTCAAATTATTAATCAAATAGGGTCTTTCCAAAATAAACTTATTGATACTGTTAGTTCTATAGTTGAGGCAATTAATAATAATTTAGATTTAGATGAAGATTTAAAGACTCCCGAGGTGATGAATAAAGCCAGGGAGGTAGTAGATAACAACCAATTTCTTCCACAGGTAATAGCAGGTATATTAAAATCACTGGGTAATTTATTATTAATCCTAATCTTTTCCATACTCTTCTTAAATTATAGAAAAGGGTTACTGGAAGCGATTAAAAGATTTGGTAATACCAAAGAAGCTGGGGAAAATTTGGAGCATGCGGTTCTGGAGGCCTCAAAAATTGGAAGAAATTATGTGTTGGGTATTTTACTTTTAATCATCGTGTTAACCATAATCAATACAACTGGATTATTGATTATAGGAATTGAATATCCTTTATTTTTCGGATTTCTACCTGCCTTATTTTGTATTATACCATATATTGGGTCGTTAATGGGAGCTAGTATCGTGTTTCTATTTACTGTTTTTAATTATGATTCCTTAGTTTATCCTGTAAGTGTGATAGGACTGTTTTGGTTCAGTCAAATACTAGAGAGTAATGTACTAAACCCTAAAATTGTTGGCGGAAACCTTAGGTTGAGTGTGTTATTCGTAATTGTAACACTAATGCTAGGACAAATGATATGGGGTATAGCTGGTCTCATTTTATCAGTGCCTATGATGGCAATGTTCAAAGTATTTTGTGAACATTTTGAGCATTTGAAGCCAGTTTCTACATTAGTTGGTACTGAGGTGCATATAGCCCCTGGTGAAAAACCTAGTGATTTGTTTGCAACTATCAAAAAGTTCTTTTCAAAGTCTGGTAAAAAGTAAGACTAAACTAGGAGGTTATTCTGTTTTTTTATAACCATAATTTTTATTTCTATAATTTTGTGTTGTGTCAAATCAACTATCTCACAAAGATTTTAAAGTAACTCAGGTAAAGAAGCCAATTATTTTAGTAGCTGAAAATATCCGAACCCCGGAAAATATGGGGATGATTTTTCGAGTGGCAGAAGCTTTTGGAGTAATAGAGATCATTTTCACAGGTATTCATGGTATTGAGCTAAGTACTAAGGCAAAGAGGGCATCTCGAAGTACTTACCAGCGGATAAAGTATTCCTTTAACGAAAGTTCAGTGGACTGCTTACTTAATTTGCATAGTCAGGGTTTTAGTAGTATTGCTTTAGAAATAACTGAAGAAAGCAATCCTATTCAAAATTTTGATTTTTCAGAATTCGATAACATTGCTTTAATAATTGGTTCCGAGCGACAAGGTATATCTGAAGAATCGCTTGAAATTGTTTCAAAAGCTGTGCATATTCCATTGTATGGAGCCAATTCATCCATTAATGTAGTAAGTGCCCTGGCTATAGCTCTACAGGAAATTACCAGAGTTTAATATCTACTTCCAAAAAAGAAACCCTTAAATTCTATACACTACTGCGTTGATATGCATTCCTGCACCTACCGAAGCCAGAATAATATCATCCCCAGGTTTTACAGTATGTTCATCCAGTTTATGCTGCATCATCATATCCAACATAACAGGAATGGTTGCCACAGAATTATTGCCATATTTTTGAATTGTCATAGGCATTAAATGATCGGGATTCAAAGGCATATCGTAAATCTGCCCTAGCTTTCTTAAAATAGCCTCATCCATCTTCTGATTTGCCTGATGTATAAGCACCTTCTGAATAGTGCTCAGCATAATGCCCGATCTTTTTAACGCAACCTGGATCCCTGCAGCGACTTTATCTAAGCTATACTCATAAATTTTCCTTCCTTTCATTTTAATGTATCTGCTGTCCTGATTGTGGGCAGGATTGTTAGATTTATCCATTGTCAGGTAACTTAATTCTGCATCAGCATCGGTTCTGTTGGCAAAGCCAAGAATTCCTTTTCGATCATCGTCATAGGATGCAGAAACAATTGTAGCTCCGGCTCCATCTGAAAATATCATAGAGTCTCTATCATGCGGATCTATTGTTCTACTTAAGGTTTCACCACCTATTACCATTACATTTCTGCAAAACCCACTTCTTATCATTTGATAAGCTTGTATAATGCCCTGCAACCATCCGGGACAGCCAAAAACAAGATCGTAGCAAACCACATCAGGATTCTCGATCTGTAATTTATGCTTCACTTTAGCAGCTAAACTAGGTACATTATCCACTCTGTTAGTTTGGTGCCCTATATCACCAAAGTTTTGTGCGTATATGATATAATCTAATTCTTCCTTATTTATACTACTATTAGAAATCGCTATCTTGGCAGCCTCATAACCCAAATCAGAATTTAATTGATTGAAATCTGCATATCTTCTTTCTTGTATACCTGTGATTTTCTCAAATTTCTTAATAATTTCTTCGTTGCTGATCTCGAAAGGCACTCCTTCTTCTGTAAAAAAACTGTTTTGTAAAAAATCTTCATTTTTGACGATATTATCAGGTATAAAAGATCCCGTCCCATTAAATATTACATTTGGTGTTTTCATTTCTTCAACTTTTAACTTATTTTCTGATAACTCTAACTGCATCCCAGCACGCATCTGCTGCTTGCTCAATTCTTTCTCTGCTTAAATCTTGCTGATGATCAATCTGCAATTTTGCCAGAGAGGTGATTGGTCCGTAACTAAGTGAGATAATCGTATATAAGGGTAAGTCTTTAATGGCTTTGGCTCGTTTGGCTTCTATAAAGAACATCATCACCGGCGACATAATCATAAAGCTTTCCTCACGTGTAAGCATGCTCATATAGTTAGCGTATCTATGCTGTTCTATAAATTGAAACTCCTGCGGGTGATCTAAGAAGTATATGACCAAATTCATCCATAAATGTTTAAACCTATTTTTGAAGCTGATAGTCTCATCATAATCCACCAACATATTTTGCATCACCTCCCGCTTTATCTCCAGAAAAAGCTCATTAATCAATGCCTCTTTATTTTCAAAATATCGATAAATAGTTCCTGCGCCAACTCCTGCATGTTCTGCTATCATGGAAATTGGGGTACCATGAAATCCAAATTCAGAAATGCATATTAAGGTGCTTTTTAAAATAAGTGATTTCTTATCAAGTTTACTTTCCGTCGCGGAATGAACGTTCATTCCTTGAAGGTCGTGATTTATAATTTGATAGCAAATTATTTGTTGAAAAATAAAAAAAACTGGAATTAAAGGTTAATATAAACGTTATAGTAGGATACCTATTGTTACTTTAGTACCACTGGCTTTACCATTTTCTTGCAAGTCTTCAATATAGAAAGTGATTTTTCTGTTTTCATTTATTAATCGTAATCTTTCTTCCGTAAGCTTAAGACCTAATGATTTATGGCCAGGGAAATTTTTATCGTTAAGCTCCATCGCTGCTTTTCTACCAATTCCATCATCCTCAATTGTAAAGTAAATCACATCTCCTTTTTCTTTGATTTTAATAGTAAGGCAACCTTTTTCTTTCTTGTTGTAAATTCCATGTAGAATAGCATTTTCTACGTATGGTTGTATAAGCAAAGAGGGTATTTTGATGTAGTCAATCTCTAATTCGGGATCAATGATTAGTTTAAAATCAAATTTTTCTTCGAACCGAAGCATTTCCAGAGAGATATAATTTTTAAGCATGTCAAGTTCCTCAGATAACTTGATTTTATTATCAACAGAATGGGTAAGTATACTCCTTATCAATTTTGAAAATGTGGAAAGATAATTAATTGCATTTAACCTTTCATTTTTCCCTATAAAGTATTGGATGGAGTTGAGTACATTGAAAATAAAATGCGGGCTCATGGCAGAGCGCAACGCAGTTAATTTGAGCTCTCCTATTTTTTTGTTGGCTATTTCAAGTTCTTTTGCATTTTCTATTCTATCCGAAATATCGATGATACTACCACGAATTAGTTCTCCGTTCTTTGACTGTATTTTGATTAATCGAATTTCTACAGGAATTTTATTGTCTTCGCTATCCTGACAAATCCAATTGAAAGATTTTTTGCCATAAATCAGGGTTTCTTTAATAATTTCGGATATAAATTCCTCTGATTCTTGTCCATTTGGTTGTACAATTGGGCTGATATCACAAAAACCCATCTGCAACAAAGTCTCTTGTGGAAATCTAAAAAGTTGTTCAGCACTTTTACTTACATTTACAAAAAGTTTCGAATTGGTATTGAAAAGTACTAAGGCCTCTGTTGCATTTTCAACAAGTTCTTTATAGCGCTCTTCGCTCTCTATTAAGTGTTTTTCTCCAGCTTTAATTTGAGTTACGTCTCGTAAAGTCATTACCACCCTTTCACTGGACATTACTTTCCAATTTACTTCTACTAGAAGCTTTTCGCCTTCTTGTGAGGTAATTTCTCCAAGGGTTTCTTCTGTATAGTTATTTTCGCTGAAATCATATTTTTTTCCTTCATTAAATTGAATGATTGTATCCAATTTTTTCAGTAAATATTGTCCTTTAGGTTTTTGAGTGAGTGCGGTTAAGCTTGAATTGGCATCAAGAATTAGACCTTCTGGATTAAGGAGCAGAATCGGGTAAAAAGACTGTTCATATAAGCTTCTGTATTTATTCTCACTCGCTTTCAGTAACATTTCAGATTCCTTTGCCTGGGTAATATCATGACAAATCCCTCTAACACCTACTAGTTTATCATTAACTATAATTGAATAGGCAGAGGCTTTAATCCATTTGCTGTAGCCTAAAGTGGATATTATATTAAATACTAAAGTGAATTCTCCATTTTTTGAGATGAGATCACTGCTTACTTTAGAAAATCCTTCCCATTTATCTTCCCCTAGAAGTTTTTTATGGTCTATTTCATTTAAAGGAGTATCAGTATCAATGTCAAAAATGTTATACATTTCCTCTGACCAAAAAGTAAAAAAACCTTTAATGCCGAATTCCCAACTTCCAATTTTAGCTACCTGTTGAGAAAGTTTCAACATCTGCTCCCTCTTATTTAACTCCTCTATTTTTATTTTTAGTTGATGATTGACTTGGTCTAATTTAACATCGGCTTGCTTCTGTATAAATAAGTTTTGCGCATCCAATTGTTCAACTAAATTTTGATTAGTTAATAAGTAACTATCTACAAAGTATTTTAGTAAATAACAGCTACCAGCTACAAAAAAATATGCCAATATTGATCGTCTTGTGGAATTAGAAAAATGGGCGGGCTCCGTAAGATTGTTGAAATATTCTATATCGTAAAGTGCTAATAGATTATTAAGAAAAAGTAAAATTGTAAAGGTAGGTAAGGCAGCAAGTAATATCCATCCTAATTTTCTAGAGTTATTAATAATGAAAGGTATGCAACCTAAAGCGATGAAATAAAATCTTATTCCAATATAGTTTTCTATAGACAGAAGTCCGTCAAAATAATTTAACCAATAAAAAAGATGGAAAAGAATATATAATGGAGGCACCCACGAAATATAAAGCTCATTGATTTTATAAAACCTCACTTTATTTAATAAAAGTGGGACTATAAATAAAAATAGGCCTAAAAGAACTATTGGGAAAGTTTTGATTTCATTTTGTTCAGAGGATGAAAAAAGGAGAATAGTAGATATTACGATTAGGAGTAATGAGATATAATTTGAAAGAGTCACTGACATACTTTGTTGTTTTGTCAACTCTTCTGATACTCCTACTCTAATAATCGATCTAAGCCATTTTTTTATCATCTCATTTTGCTAATTCTATTAATCCTCTGTAAGCGTATCAATTATTGCTGGTGCTATTTCCTTTAAAGAATGTATTGTAGCAACACCCTTGTGCTGTATTGCTTTTTTGGGCATTCCAAAAACTACAGATGAATCTTTATCCTGGGCAATAGTCCAAGCACCTCTGTCAAACATGGCTTTCATGCCAGTAGCGCCATCATCACCCATGCCTGTCATAATTACACCAATAGC
Organism: uncultured Cytophagales bacterium; assembly: GCA_963803685.1. GTDB lineage: Bacteria > Bacteroidota > Bacteroidia > Cytophagales > Cyclobacteriaceae > Marivirga. Next base: position 723,257 of record CAWDNW010000001.1, on the reverse strand, counting down.
ATTCTTGCCTAATTGAGAAGCTACTGAGTTAAAAAGCACATTGACTGATGGTCGATGTCGGTTTACTAATTCACCTTTGGAAATACGAATATAATTTTTAGTGTTCAAATGAGAAACGGTCATATGGAAGTTTCCAGGAGCAATATAAACTGTATTAGGAAGTATTTCTTCATTTGCTTCTGCTTCTTTTACATGTAGACCGCATAACTCATTCAATCTCTTTGCGAAACTGGCTGTAAATTTCTCTGGCATATGTTGCACAATAAGTATAGGAGGCATTTGGTTAGGTAGTGCTTGTAGAAATTCCCTGATAGCCTCTGTACCTCCAGTTGAAGCACCTACAGCAATTACCATATTTTTGCCCGGGTAATATTGAAAGTTCACAAGCTTCTTAGATGCTTGTCCAGCTTTTTCATTTCTGCCGGATGTTGTCTTTTTACTTGCATAGTAAGCAGATTTCACTTTGTCTATTAGTGTTACCCGCGATTCTTCCAACAAGGTATCAGTAGAAATATTTGGTTTAGAGATAACTTCAATAGCACCATACTCTAATGCTTTCAAACCTAAATCTGCGCCATTCTTTGTCTGGTTGGAGATTACTACCACAGGAATTGGTATTTGTTTCATTAACTTCTGCAAAAATGTTAAGCCATCCATTTTTGGCATTACTAAGTCCAGAGTAATTACATCTGGTTTTATTTTAGAGATTTTTTCAGCTGCAACAAATGGATCTCTTGCTGTTGCTATAACTACAATTTCAGGATCACTTTCCAGCAATGACTTGAAAGTTTGCCGCACAAGGGCAGAATCATCAACAATTAGAACTTTTATTATGGCCATTGCTTAAAATTAATATTCAGTTTTGATTAAATTAAATACCACTTGCTTTTTTAGTTGCGTATCGATTTAGTTTAAGCTTTGCTGTAGTGAAAACCCCTTCTATACTTTGTATTTCTACATCTATCTTAAGCTTGTTCAGTGCTACTTTACTTATAAATAAACCCAAACCATTTCCTCCTGAATAATTATTACCTACAAAGAACATATTGAATATTTTATCTAAAGATTCTTCAGGTATCCCCGGTCCTTCATCTTTAATACTCAAGATGAAATCATCGTACTCTTCAATGAGAGAAATTGATATTTCCTTTACATTCTTTCTGGATAAAGAAGAAAAGAAGACAGCGTTATTAATCAGAGGAATAACTCCATTTACAAATGAAAAAAAGTCAGTATAAATATTAAATTTTGATGGTATATCAACCCGGATATTTGAATTGGCGAACTTATCTGCGATTAATTCTTCAATACACTCTTTTAATTCAAACTCTTTGTGATCTGGTAAAACTGCCTTTAGTTCTCCAATAAGAGATATCTGACTATTTATGTAGTCAAGCTTTTGAACAGTTTCATAAAGTTTCTCTACATATATATGATGGTACATCTCAGGATGCTCTGTTTCAACAAGTGAAAGTAGGCCCTGCATAGTTTTTATAGGAGATCTTAATTTATGGGCGGTCTGGTAAAAATACTTACGTAAATCATCTTGAGCTTCCAGGAGCCTCTCTCTCTCTTTGCTGAGGTTGTTTTCTAGATTCTCTTTTTCATTGTAATTAGCCAACCTTTCTTTGCTCAGGTTTAGTTGCGTGAAAACCCTGGCAGTCATTTCCAGCTTATTAAAAGGCTTGAGTATATAGTCCGAAGCCCCTGCCAACAGACCCTTTTCCAAGCTTTTAGTATCAGAAGTTAGTAACAGTATTGGCCTAAGATGATAGTAGGGAACACTTTTTATTTGCTTGCATACCTCTAACCCATTAATGCCAGGCATATGGATATCCAATATGATGAGATCATATTTATTAATTTTCGCTTCTTTTAAACCCTCATAGCCATCAGATTTGTATACAACTTCACAGCCTTTTGGTGTTAAGAGACTGTTGATGTTATTGTAGATACTTTTTAAATCATCAACTATAAGAATTTTGTAGCTCATATATCTTATGATTTAAGCTTAAGTGCATTTAGTATTAAAGCGGTTGACCCATCACCAAGTATGGATGCACCTGAGAAGCAATCAATATCTTGAATGAGTTCATTTAATGGTTTATAAACAGTCTGATATTGTCCTAAAATATCATCTACTATAATCGCAATTCTCGTATCATTTTTGTTGATAATGATGACGGTTTCTTTTTTTGGATATTCTGCAATTGAAAAGAAATTTCTTAATGATACAAAGGGAATGTAAACATTCTCATAGTTGATTAATCGCCTGTTATTTTTAAATAGCTTGCTATGTTCTTCTTCATAGCAGTATTCTACTTCATTAATAGGAATAAGGTATTTTTCTTTTGATACGCTTACCACAAGTGTATCCAGTATGGTAAGTGTGAGTGGTAATCTTAAAGTAATGATGGTACCTAAACCTTCTTCTGTACTTATATCAATTTCGCCCCGTAAAGCATTTATTTCTCTTTTTACAACATCCATTCCTACACCTCTGCCACTTACAGTTGTCACTGAGTCAGCCGTTGAAAATCCTGCAGACATCATTACTGCGATGAGTTCCTTTTCAGTATACTCCTTGTTTGGGCTGAGCAAGTTTTTAGCTAATGCTTTTTCTTTTATCTTTTTGAAATCAATACCATTTCCATCATCCTGAATTTGGATAAAAACATGGTCGCCACTATTGTAAGAATATAACTTTAACAAGCCTTTTTCAGGTTTATTCTTCCTTATTCGCTCTTCTGGAGATTCTATTCCATGATCCAATGAATTTCGGATTATATGCATTAGCGGTGCTTCAAGAGCTGTAATGATACTTCTATCCAGCTCGGTATCAAGTCCTTCAGTAATAAATTCAATTTCCTTACTAAGTTCTTTAGAAACTGACCTGATTAATCTCTGAAGCTTAACACTCAATATATTAATGGGCACGAGTCGAATGTTGAAAGCAGAATCTCTTAATTTTAAAGTGAGGTTTTCTAGTTTCTCAACAGCTTCAGTAATTTTGGTGTCTTGTACATCACTTAATAAATGTTGCATTTCAGATCGAAACGTAACCAACTCACTTACAATATTGATGAGTCCGTCTAATTTTTCAGTAGAGACATTTACATGACTGTTCTTTTTAGAAGAATTACTGTGTGCTTTTGTAGTGCTTTGAGAAAGTTGAGATACTACTTCAGATTCCAAATCTTCAGTTACTGATTTTAACTCTTTCAGTATATTCTCTTTATTAATATGAGGTTTTTCCCCAACCAAGCCGTTATCAGCAGTAAATAAAGTTGGATCAAACTCTGTAAATTTTTCAAACCTCAAAGTTGTTTCTTTCTCGGTTAATTGAATGTGTTTAGTATATGCTTCAGTGCTAAAGTCTTCAATTGTGCTGATTTTCAACAATTGATATTCTCCGTCATTTAAGAACATGAAAATATCTTTTATGCTTTCCTCACCTCCTTTTGTAACAGCCAGTATTTCTAACCACGAGATAAGTTTTTTTGTGCTAATTTGTTTTTCAAGCGGAATAGTTTCATTGTGAATAATTTTTTCATGCCAACTGAGTTCATCCAAATCTTGTAGAATAGCTGTCAGGTTAACTCCTCTTTTAAAAATATTATCAGTTGGGGTAAAAATGATAATAAAGGCTTCATGTTTTTGGGTAGGAGAAATTTTATTATTTCCCTCAATAATCTCCGATTCTTCTTCAGATATGCCTCTTAATGCTATTATCGAATCAATAATTTGATCAGTGGCACCATTATCAGCATTTCCCTCAATTAAGTCATTTAATACATCGACTGCATGTAAAGTTAAATCCAGAATGCCTTCATCAATAGTTCTGATACCATCACGGATATCAGAATAGATGTTTTCTAATTCATGGGTTAAACGCTCCATTTCTTTAAAATCGAACATGCCTGCACTTCCTTTTACAGTATGAAGGAAGCGGTATACATTATCAATTTCTTCAGTGTTGCTGGGTTCTTTGTCCAGCTGCATAATAGAGTTTTCCAGACTCTTCAAAATCTGCTTTACTTCTTCGATGTATTCCTGCTTAAAATCCATGATTACCTCAAGGCTTTAGTTACTACTTTTAGAAACTCATCAGACTGAAAAGGCTTTTTGATCCAGGCAGTGATATTTTCATCAAGAGCCATTTTTATCTTGCTCTCATTCACTTCAGTTGTTAGTAATAGAATAGGAATAAATGAATACTGCTCTGAATTTCTTACTTTCTTAATAAGTTCAGCACCATTCATTTCCGGCATATTAAAATCAGTAATTAATAAATCTATATTCCTTCCATCGAAAAGTGAAGCAGCTTCCTTGCCATCTGCTGCCTCCATTACTTTATGGCCGGCTTTAGTTAATACACTAGTAATGATCTTGCGGGAAACTCCAAAATCTTCGGCTACTACAATGTTTTTCATAATGGTTTATTTTACAATTTGCGTTATAATATTGTCTACTTTTTCTGCTTCATTCAGAGTTTTGATGTAGAGCTGCCCTTTAGCTGAAACAAATTTTATTTTTCTTCCACATGCACCACCAACTTGGCTGCATACCAGATTAATATTTTCTTTTTTTATGGCTTCAAACGCCACTTTTATATTCTTTTTACCAATTTCAAATGTTTTATTAGTTTGTTCTGATCCTCCTACTATTCGGGCTCTTAAATCATCCTTTTTACATCCCAAGCCAATCATTCTTCCAATCAGGTTTTTAATTGCTATATCTCCATACATAGCTGTAGGTGTTTCTTTACCTGTCCATACTGGCAACATATAATGGTTCATTCCTACAATTTTCCTTTTAATGTCATATAATATCAGTGCTACACATGATCCCAATACAGTCCATATGATGTCAGGAGAAGCTACTACAACTATCTCCCCAGGGTGTACAAAACGTTCTTTTCTTTTTAGATCTGATGATGTCATTCTATCTTTTTAAACTTTTTTGTAGCCTGTATGAATTATTTGCTTAAGTGGAACATCAAGGCCCATTATGGATTCAGAATGACCTAGAAAAAGGTATCCTCCTGGTTTTAATGATTCACACAGTTTTTGAATAACCTGCTCTTGTGTGGCTCTGTCAAAATAAATGAGAACGTTTCTGCAGAAAATGATGTCATATTTCTCTCTGCCTGGGTAATTATTACTCATGAGATTGAATCTGAAAAACTGAACCTTCTCTCTTATTTTTTTAATGATTCTCACCTTTGAAATAACAGCATCTTTACTTTTTAAAAAATAACGTTGTTTCATCTCATAAGGAATTACAGCAATGTCAGTTCCTTTATAAATAGCCTGGATTCCACTTTTTAAGACATCCGTAGAAATATCGCTCGCATCTATTGTATAGTGTATATTGTTATTAGTAATTCTGTTGTATTCCTCTAAAACCATCGCTGCAGTATAAGCTTCCTCACCTGTTGATGAAGCGGCACTCCACACTTTTACCTCGTTTTTGAAGCGGAGTTTCCCATATTCAGGCAAGATGCTGTCCAGTAGAAATTGGTAATGAGGTTTCTCTCGGAAAAAATCAGTTTTGTTGGTGGAAACTACATTAATCATATTGACTAATTCAGTGTGATGATTTTCCTCACACACTTTTTTGATATATTGCTTAAAGCTAGTAAAGCCTGATAACCTTAATCTTTTTTGTAATCTGCTTTCTAAAAGAATTCTTTTTGACTCGGTAAGATTTATACCGAAATTTTTTCTGATAAAAGAGCTTAATTTATAATAATCGTTGTCATTAAGCTTGATCAAATTATTAGAAGCGGCCGATTTATTTATATCAGTAGTCATTTCTGTTTTAAACATTTAGAGGTTGCCTGCATAACTATAATTATGCAGGCATGATTAATCAATACTTAGTAAACTCACTATCCATATCATCGTCCACTGAATCAAGCACGAGTTTAAACCCTTCATTTTCAAGCTCCAAATCTTTTTTTGAGCTTTTTTTGTTAGGATGCTCCGACTTACCTTTTTCACTATTTATCGAAACAGGTTTAAACTTGCTTTCTTGATTATAATTCATTTGCATTTCATTAATGTCCTCTAAATCTGTTTCGTTTTCATCACCTTGCTTATCAAACTTGAAGAAAGAGATTGCTTTTCTTAGCGTGTCAGCCTGAAAGTTTAGTTCTTTTGAATTAGAAGCTAGTTCCTCAGCGCTAGCTGCATTTTGTTGCACCACTGTATTCAACTGTTGAATAGCATCGTTAATTTGGTTAGCACCTTCATTCTGCTCTAAACTGGCTGAGGTTATTTCAGCTACTAGATTACTCGTTTTTTCAATTTCAGGAACTAATAAATTAAGCATATCACCCGCATTTCTGGCTACTTTCTCACTTGTATTAGAAATGTCATCTATTTCTTTTGCTGCATTTTGGCTTCGCTCTGCAAGTTTTCTGATTTCGGAAGCTACAACAGCAAAACCTCTTCCATGTTCCCCAGCTCTTGCAGCTTCAACCGCAGCATTTAAAGCTAATAAGTTAGTTTGCCTGGCTATTTCTCCAATAATTGAATTTTTTCTTACAATTAAATTCATTGATTCAACTGTTTCTAAAACAGCACTATTGGAGCTTGCTACCTGCGTATTAGTTTTTCTTGCAATAGTTTCAGTCTCTTTTGCATTATCCGTGTTTTGCATAATGTTAGCTGCCATCTCTTCCATTGAAGAAGAAACTTCCTCTACTGAACTTGCCTGCAAGGATGCACCCTGAGATAATTGGCCTGCAGATGATGATAATTCTATACTTGCTCTATTGATGTAATCAGCACCATTTCTCACTGTTGCAATAACATTTCTTAAGTTATTGGCCATTTCATCCATCTTCAATAGAAGGAAGCCAATCTGATCCTTTTTATTGTATTTATTCTTATCGATATTGATTTGTAAATTGCCGACAGACATTTTATCGACAATATTCATTGCTTCGTTCAATGGTCTTGAGATACTGTTTTTTAAGTAGAATCCTCCTAAGAAGATAAATAGGAAAACTACTCCAACAATTATCATAGAGTTCTGAAAGATGCCCTGACTTAAAGTGATGCCAGCATTATAAGCTTCCTCAGCTGCCTGTAAGCTCAATCCTGTATAATTGTCCATTGCTAATCTCATTGGAGCATATGCTGAGTCATATTTGCTGTAGTAAACATCAGCGGCTTTGCTAAATTGTTTGTTTTTCAATAGATCTACTATTTCAGTACTAACAGTCTTAACTATTTTAAAATTTGAGTTAAATGCTACATCATATACATCATATTGATTATTTTCATCGTTTTGTGTAAATGCTGAAATTTCATAGAATTGATTATATCTGCTATTGACTTGGTCTAAATTCACAAATACTTCATCTATCAGAGTATTCAATCTCTCGGGATTTGTGGCTGCTGCCTTATCGGAGAAAGCGTGCGTTATGGCAATACTTGCTTGATAAGCATCTCTGTCTGCTTCAATCAGGTAATCAATACTTAATAAGTTATCATTATAAATTTTATCAATTTCAGACTCTAACTTTTGAGTTTGAAGTGAATTGTAAACGGCTCCACTTACCGAGATTAGAATAACCAAAGCAAAGATGTAAATGATGCGTTGATTGGTTGTGAGTTTAGAAGTTTTCATATTTTTTTACTATTTAAAATTATTTTTTATCTGATCTGAATAATTCGGGCTTGGCAATAAGCATTACGTTAGCCCACTGCTGATATCTGGTATGGTCACCCCCTTTTAAAATCTCCATGGAGGGTGTTGCAAACATGGTGGAGTAGTTTAATGCCACACTGAAGTAGCTATTTACTTTATGTTTAAACTGCAGGTCTATTTCGCTGCCTAGTTCTGCATCAGCAGCTTTAAATTTAGGACTGGCTGTGTCAAGTAACTCTCCGGCTGTAGCAAAGTGATGATAGGAGATACCGAACTCAGATTTTTCACCAGTTTTTAAGAAGGCACTCAAAAAGAGTTCACTCATACCTGTTCTGTCTGTATTATCCTCTATATTGAGAAAATAATCTAGCAGACCGTAATATCTGTGCCCATCTCCAAAGAGTTTGTTAAAAGAACGATTGGTTGTTGAAGTAGTATCCAGTTGATTATTTCCGCTAAAATAATTGGCACCTGCTTCTACTCTTAATCGCTCATTTATTTTATAGGCTGGAATTACGGAAAACATATAACCGCTTTGATCCATACCGGATGAATGTTTACCATACTGGTAGTAGGCAGATCCTGTAAAGCTAAAGTTGTTGCTGCTCGTGTAGTTAGAATAAACACCTACTGTATTTCTATTATATACTTTGTTGAAATCTAAAGCGTCTTCAGTGGCATCGGTAGAGTGCAGGAAGGAAACTTGCAAACCATTTTCAAAGCTTTTATTTATCCATAGAAATGCAAGATATTTATAATACCTCACATCATAGTCACCTGCTGTGTAGTCATTGTCATCATTATTATAGCCACCTCCAGTAAGAAATGTCCAACCATTTTTTTCATATTGAAGAGTAGCTAAATCATGGGATACAGCAATATCATTCCAGTTTCTCATTCCAAATATTCTGCCATCATCCAAAACCATGTGTTGTCTTCCTACTTTTACAGATAAAGTTGGTAAAATGTAGTATTTAAACCATCCTTCAGGCAGATTTACATTTGGTATGTTAGCTCTTTCGTCATCATTACCCCAAATTCTCGCGTTCTGGAGTCCTATTCTGATTTCAAACTTTTCATCTTTATAATCTGCAATTAATCTAGTGCGCTGAGAAGAAACAAATGTTGGTTTCAACGAATCGCTCAATAGAATTCTTGCTCCATCTCTATATTCTGACCTAGCTCGGAAATCAGCTTTTAATGAAAATTGTGCATTTGCATGTTCTATGCTGCAGATACACAAAGTCATTACAAAAATAAGTAGTAATTTTCTCATCATTTCGTTTTTTTAATCTGCTTATTCACTTGATTCTTTATTTTAATTTCACCCGCTTGGAAAGCTTTGTCTATGTCAATTACCATAGCTATATCTTCCTCAATCTTTGTGATACCTTTTATGTAATCAAGATTGTATTCAGAACCTACACTTGGCGATGCTTGCAATTTATTTTTGGTTAATTCAAAAACTTCAAGCACCTGGTCTACAATTATTCCAAATTCAATATCAGTATCATCAGCCTCCAGTTTTATAATAATGATACATGAATTAATGGTCAGTTCTATAGGGTCTAATCCAAATTTTAAACCTGCATCGATAACTGGAATCACCTTTCCCCTCAAATTGATCACTCCCCTCATATAGCTAGGCGCTTTGGGAATAAAGGTGATATTAGGCACTTCCATTATTTCTATAACCTTTCCTACTTCAAGGGCAAATATTTCCTCCTTAATGTGAAAGGATAAGTAGGAGTCTAAATCCTCTGTTAAGTTGAATTCACTAATCATTCTTGATTTGTTTAATTAAGTAATAAGCAAATATTAATATTTAAATATGCTATTGAAATAGGAAATGATTAAGTGGTAGGGTATTTCGAGTAAGTGGGAATTGGATGTAAAAAACGGTTGGTTATTTACTGATAATTTTTTATTTCTGTAAGTAAAAATACCTAGTTTGATGATTAGGTTTGGAGGTGACTGTCATCATTCAAAATTGAAACTCAGGAGGAATAAAAAAAGGCGTAAGGCTAGTTTGATAAAAGCTGAGTTAGCCTAGAAATTGCCGAATAATATCAAGAATGTATAAAAAGGTAAACGGAGCTGAAAGAAAAATAAGGAGTGAGTTGGAGCATGAAAATATTTTTGCAGTTCGGATTGATTTATAATCCTAGCTTTTGCAAAAAACCTTCTTTCTTTCTTTTTGAAACATCAAGTGTCACCTCATTATTTAAAACAACGTAACCGCCATCACCGCGCACATATTTAGTAACAGCATCAACGTTTATTAAATAAGAGTGATGTATTCTATAAAAATTATGTTCACTAAGCATCTGGTCATAATCCTTTAGAGATTTGCTGACTAAATATTTCTGACCACTTTTGAGGAAAATGTTTGTGTAATTACCGGAGGCTTCCAAGTAAATAAGGTCTTTTGTTTTAACGAATACAATTCCGTCATGCGAGGGAATGGCTATTTTCTTAATGTGACCTTGAGAAGAATTCAGGTTTTCCAAAAGTAAGTTCAATTGAGGAGAAAAGTCGCTACTGGATTTATTTTTAACTTTTCCGATAGCTCTATGAAGATCGTTGATATCAACAGGTTTAAGTAAGTAGTCTATTGCACTGAACTGGAATGCTTTTATAGCATATTCAGAATGGGCTGTAGTGAATACGACAGAGAAATTAATTTCAGGGAGTGCTTTTAGAAAATCAAAACCTGTTTCCCTTCTCATTTGAATATCGAGAAATACAACATCAGGTTTGAATTTTTGTACACTTGCTAATGCCTCTTCAACTGTTTCGCACATTGCCACTACTTCAACACCACTGGAAAAATCAGTTAGCAATATTTTTAAGCTTTCCCTACTTTTTAATTCGTCATCAACAATAATACTCCTTATCATAAAAATGCCTCCTTCTTTCCTATCCAAATTATGTTAATATTTCCACAAAGAAAAGACTTATTTTTACATAGAGCAGATTGCATTAGCCAGTAACAGACAGATTGAATGTAAGATATCCTAAAATATCTCATCCAAATATTTATGTATAATTATTTACAAAAGAGGGTTCACAGCCTTCAGTAGTTACCTATTCCTCTTTTTTCTTGGTCCCTTTGCTCTTTTTACGGTCTTTTTATCCTTACCTTTATATTCATTCCATGTCTGTTGCGATTGCGTTGTTCTTGTAACAGGAGTGCAGGAGGTGGAAAAGTAAAATACAATTAAAATGGTAGACAATATGTATAGGGCTCTCTTTAACATGCTATTTAGGTTTGTCGATAATAAAACGCTATTTATCCAAATTTAATGAACGTTGATCTATTTATTATAGTATCCGTTACATAAAATCAAAATTAATTTGAATTCGTTCAATGATGTAAGTTAATCTTTAATTGTCCACTTACGTAAGAAACTAAAACTGGGATTAGCCATGGGAATTAAAGCAGTTCTTTGGCAAATGAACTTCAATTAGATTATATTTGAACCTCAATTCGAGAATGTAGTAGTTCTCTATTAAACAAAAACACTTTATGGCTTGGTTTAAGCGACAAAATAAAGGGATTTTAACCCCAACAGAAGATAAAAAAGAAGCTCCGGATGGACTTTGGTATAAGACTCCAACCGGTAAAATTATCCACATGCGGGAATTAAAGCAGAATGCTTATGTTTGTCCGGATGATGATTACCATGTAAGAATAGGCTCTAAGGAATATTTTGAAATTCTTTTTGATGATAACAAATTTACTGAACTTGATAAAGAAATGTCATCAGCGGATCCTTTAGATTTCGTTGACAGTAAACCCTATCCCATTCGAATAAAGCAGTCGCAGGAAAAAGTAGAATTAAAAGATGCCGTTAGATCAGCCCATGGTAAGATAAATGGTTTGCCTATTTGCATAGCATGTATGGATTTTTCATTTATTGGAGGCTCAATGGGATCAGTGGTTGGGGAGAAAATAGCCAGAGCTATCGAATACTCTATTAAAAAGAAGGTTCCTTTTTTAATGATTTCAAAATCGGGAGGTGCCAGAATGATGGAAGCTGGATTTTCATTGATGCAAATGGCTAAAACCTCTGCAAAATTGGCACAACTTTCAGAAGCTAAAATCCCATATATTTCTTTGTTAACAGACCCAACTACCGGTGGTGTTACAGCATCTTATGCCATGCTAGGTGATTTTAATATCGCTGAACCAGGCGCATTAATAGGCTTTGCTGGTCCAAGGGTAATCAGAGAAACCATAGGCAAAGATTTACCTAAAGGTTTTCAAAGTGCAGAATTTGTATTAGATCACGGATTTTTAGATTTTATTGTGGATAGAAGGCAGTTAAAAACTAAATTGACAACCTTGTTGAAAATGTTGGATTAATTTTTTGTCTTGCTAGGTCTTGAAAGGTCAAAAATGAATTTTCAGAAATTTATTTTTGACCTTTTGCTTTATGCAGAAGGTAATAATGACCTTTGAACTTTGGTAGATATTTTTCTTTTCCTAATTTCAAAGATCAATCAAAAGTTACTATTCATGAAAAACATACTCCTATCTTCATTATTCATCTTATTATTTTCACATACCCCTGGTTTTTCACAAACAGAAGAAATCTCAACAAAGCGTAACTTTGCATTTCTGGAAGTAGGAGGAATTGGATTATTTGCTTCTCTTAATTATGAAAGGCAGGTTAGCAAAGTGCCAGGGTTTTCTTTGAGAGGAGGGATTGGTTTTTATACCGAAGATGATCTTTACGTAAAATAATGTAGGAACACATTTTTTGTTTTCTTTGAATAAAACTAAAGATGCTTTTATTGATTTAGGCGCAGGGGTAAGTCTGGCTAACGAATATGTAGGAGTTAGAGAAGATGGCAGGTTTAGAGATCAATTTATAAATTTGGTACCTAGCTTAGCATATAGAAAGCAATTTAAAAGCGATACTTTTATGAAAGTGGGAATAAATTTAGTCTTTAATGACCGAGCAGTATCACCTTGGGCTCATCTTGCAATTGGAAAGCGATTTTAGCTTAATAGTTTAATTGTTTTCTGAGCCCTGGATTTAAAACCTGCCGAACCATTTTGCATTCCATCTTCTAGAAGAATTAAAAGTTCATTCTTCAGCTCGGGATATTCATTTACAATATTGGCAAGCACTGTCATAGCAAAAACTTGAATAGCAACAGCCTCTCGCCGGTTTTCTAAATACTGAAAGCATATATCGACTGCTGCATCGTGTTGATTTTTTGGGATTTTAACGTATTGTAAAACCCTTAGTACATTTCTTTTTATAGCATCTGAGGAGACATGATATAAGTTTTCGAACATCATCTCAGTATATCCCTCAAACAAATCTGGTTTTTCATTCGCTAACTTGCTCAGAACTAAACCTACTCGTTGAAGTTCTCTGCTGTTTTTATGAAAAAGAGCTACAATCAGCTCTTTAAGTGCGGTTCTGTCACTATTCAGTAAACCTACTATATAATTCAACTCTGCTTTTGAAATAGAATCTGAGTAATTGATAAATTTATGAATCTCACTTTTCATTGATTAAATATAGTCCATCTCCTGCAAACTTTATAGTTTTACACAATGCGACTTATCCGTAAACCTGTTTTATGTAATTATTATGTCACTTACAGATGTAATGCCACCTGCTATTTTTGCGACATTTGGGAAAAGCCTAGTCCTTATATTAAATTATCCGATGTAGAAAACAACTTAAATGCCATGAAAAAGATGGGCATAAAAGTGATAGATTTTACAGGGGGAGAACCATTACTGCACAATGAAATTCATCATTTTCTAAAAATTGCAAAAGACTTAGGGTTTATTACAACGCTTACTACCAATGGTTTGCTGTACCCTAAGAAAGCAAACAGTCTGAAAGGGCTTGTAGATATGCTGCATTTTTCACTGGATGCGTTTGATAAGGAAAAGCATGATACAGCCAGGGGAGTTGCCTGTTATGATTTTGTGATGCAATCAATTCAGGTGGCAAAAAGTCTTGGAGAAAAACCGGACATTTTATTCACTGCCATGAATGAAAACATGGATGAATTGAAAAAAGTATATGAAAATATTTGCCTTCCCAATGATTTAGTGCTCATTATTAATCCCATATTTGATTATAATGAAGTGAAAACCGGAGGTGGTCTAAATTCGGAAAACCTAAATAAGCTAAGTGCCTTTGGAAGGAAAAAGAACGTCTTTATGAATGAAGCTTTTTTGCAATTGAGAAGAGATGGAGGTAACAATACTTCCAACCCAGTTTGTAAGGCGGCAAGCACAACTTTGGTAATTTCCCCCCATAATGAATTGGTCTTGCCATGTTATCATCTAGGAGAGAAATCGTTTCCTATTAACAATAATTTGCCACTACTATATAAAACAAAAGAAGTCCAGGAATTAGTAGCGCTGGAAGGTAGGCTTCCAGCATGCGAAGGATGTGCCATCAATTGCTACATGCAACCTTCTTTTGCTGTAGAAATAAATAAATACTTTTGGAAATCTTTACCTTCTACCATTAAATATAATGCATTAAAAGGAACCTGGAAAAACGCTTTTTAAATTATTTTAAAATTCTATTAACTTTTTAAAAGCATGTATTGTTAAGATTGAAAATGTATTAGAAAAAAAACTCCAAGCTTATACAGTTTTGGCTTTTATCTAATATATTTGCATTTCAATTCATTGAATAGTAAAAGAACAAAATTATAAGTTCATGACAGAAGTAGTAATTGCATCAGTTATTGCCTTTACAGTTATCATACTCTTTTTAGTATTTATACTGTTATTTGCACAATCAAAATTAGTTCAATCAGGCCCGGTAAATATTTATGTAAATGGAGATGAACAAAATCCAATTGTAACATCTGCCGGATCTACGCTTTTATCTACACTATCGGCTCAAAGTGTTTACCTTCCGTCCGCTTGCGGTGGAGGTGGTACTTGTGCCATGTGCAAATGCGTAGTAGAAGATGGTGGAGGAGATGTGCTTCCAACAGAAGAAGGTCACTTGACCAGAGCTGAAAAGAAGGAAAATGTACGTTTATCTTGTCAGGTTAAGGTAAAAGAAGATATGCATATTCGTATACCAGAAGAAATTTTTGGTATCAAGAAGTGGGATTGTACAGTAAAATCAAACTACAATGTATCTACTTTTATCAAAGAATTTGTTGTTCAGTTACCGGAAGGTGAAACTTTGGATTTTGAGTCAGGTGGTTATATTCAAATTGATGTACCTAAAATTACTGTTGAATTTAAAGATATGGACATTACCCCACATCCTGAATTAGGTCATAAAGAGGATATTTTCCAGGAAGACTGGGATAAATTTGGACTGTGGGATTTAGTGATGAAAAATGACGAGGAGATTTTTAGAGCTTATTCTATGGCTAACCACCCTGCGGAAGGTAACATTATCATGTTAAATATCCGTATTGCAACTCCTCCTTTTGATAGAGCAAAGAATGGTTGGATGGATGTGAATCCAGGAATTTGTTCCTCATATGTTTTCTCTAGAAAGCCAGGCGATAAAGTGACCATTTCAGGTCCTTATGGTGAATTCCATATTAATGAGTCTGAAGCGGAAATGATTTATATAGGTGGTGGTGCTGGTATGGCTCCATTGCGTTCTCATATCTTCCATTTATTCCACACGCAAGGGACTGACAGAAAAGTGTCCTATTGGTATGGAGGTAGATCTAAAAGAGAATTGTTTTATGTGAATCATTTTAGAGATATTGAAAAAGATAACCCTAATTTTAATTTTCATATTGCATTATCTGAACCAATGGAAGAAGATAATTGGAAAATTAAAAACAGCATAGAAGATAGGGACGCAGATGGTTATACAGGTTTCATTCACCAGGCATTGTACGATAATTATTTAAAAGATGTTAAGGAACCTGAGGAAATTGAATTTTATCTTTGTGGCCCACCATTAATGAACTCAGCTGTTCTCAAAATGTTGGATGACATGGGTGTCCCCCCTGAAAATATCAGGTTTGATGATTTCGGTGGATAATTATTCATAAAAGCATACATACACAACAAAAAAGGGAGCCCAGAAAGCTCCCTTTTTTGTTTATAAATTTTTGTTTTTCTCTTCCCTTTCTTTCGCCCTCTGTTTATTTCTTCTTCGCCATAATAAAAATCCCAGTAAAATTAGAATTGGCATACCTACATAAAGAATGTAGTCAAAGGGAGTCTCCAAAATTAATGGTTCATTTTCAGAGGGGTGAGGCACTCCCTGAGGTATTTGTAAGAGTAAGAAACTACTTATTAAAGTTATAGGATAATACAGCACAGAATTCATAATTATCTTTTTTCAGGTTAAAAAATTATTCAGCACACTTTGTTTTTGCAAAAACTTAAATTTCTATAGTATATAGACGAGGAATCTATTAAAAAGATGAGATACTAAGTTTAAAATTGACTTGAAATTTGGTTTATGCAGTTCATTAATTGTTTAATTAGAACAAATTCCAATTAAACAATTATCTTATCGATATTTCATCAAATAAAAAATTTTTTTCAAATATAGTATGCATGCATACTATATTTTTGTATATTTGAATTCCATGAAGAGAGAAGAATCAATAGATTATAATATAAAAGCTGCCTGGCACGCTATATCACGCATGTATAATCAACAAGCGGTAAAATATGGTATCACAACCTCAATTGGATTTGTGCTGTTAAATATAAATACGAAGGAAGGTACTCCTGCCACAAAAATTGCTCCTTTAATGGGGCTCGAAAGCAGGAGCTTAACCCGCATGTTAAAAAGCATGGAAGAAAAAGGGCTCATTTTTAAAAAGCCCGATCCTGAAGATAAAAGATCTGTGAGGATATTCCTTACCGAAATGGGAATTGAAAAAAAAGCAATTTCAAGAATTACTGTCAAAACTTTTAATGAAGCAGTAATCGATAGTATCAGTACGCAGGAATTGGAAACATTTTTTGATGTTATTTTTAAAGTGAATAAAATCATTGATGACAACAATATCTACAATCAAGTAGAAGAAGAAGTAGAACAGAAATAATTTTTTAAATTAACATAGGTCAACAAAAAACTATTATACTTATGAAGCGAGTTATCAGAAAAGTAGCAGTATTAGGTTCAGGAATCATGGGTTCCCGAATTGCTTGCCACTTTGCCAACATTGGAGTACAAGTGCTATTACTTGATATGGTCCCCCGGGAGCTTTCAGAGGAAGAAAAAAAGAAAGGCTTAACTATGGATTCTCCACAAGTGAGAAATCGGATTGTCAATGAAGCTTTTGAATCAACACTGAAAAATAAACCCGCAGCTTTATATCACCCTGAATTTTCCGATCGCATAAAGCTCGGTAATTTTGACGATGATTTAACAAAAATACAAGAGTGCGATTGGGTTTTAGAAGCCATAGTAGAACGTTTGGATATAAAACAGCAAATGTTTGAGAAGGTAGAGAAGCATCGTAAACCAGGTACAATCATTTCATCAAACACATCAGGGATTCCTATTCATTTAATGCTTGAAGGAAGAAGTGAAGATTTCCAAAATCATTTCTTAGGAACGCACTTTTTTAACCCTCCTCGTTACCTGAAGTTATTAGAAATAATTCCTACAAAGCAAACCAATCAGGAAATTACAGATTTTCTGATGCACTATGGTGATTTGTACTTAGGTAAAACCACTGTGCTTTGTAAAGATACTCCCGCATTTATTGCAAACAGAGTAGGTATTTACGCCATCTTGAAGGTAGTGGATACCATGCAGAAAATGGGTCTTAATATAGATGAGGTCGATAAATTAACAGGTCCGGTAATCGGCCGACCAAAATCTGCCACATTTAGAACTTCTGATGTTGTGGGTTTAGATACCTTAATTAAAGTGGCTAATGGTTTATATGAAAACCTTCCTGAAGATGAAAGCAGGGAAACTTTTAAATTGCCGGAGGTAATTGGAAAGCTTGAAGATAATAATTGGTTAGGAGATAAAACCGGACAAGGGTTTTACAAGAAAACTAAGAAAGACGGAAAAACCGAAATCTTAACCCTCGACTTAGAATCGATGGAATATAAGCCTAAGCAAAAAGCTTCATTCGGCACTTTAGAGCAAACTAAGCCGATTTCGAGTTTAAAAGAAAGATTTCCTGTTCTATTAAATGGAAAAGACAAAGCTGGCGAATTCTACAGAGATTCTTTCTATGCTCTTTTCAAGTATGTAAGTAATCGAATTCCTGAAATATCAGATGAGTTATACAGAATAGATCAGGCCATTTGCACCGGATTCGGTTGGGAAATTGGTCCATTCGAAACCTGGGATTCTCTAGGAGTGAAGAAGACCGTAGAAAAAATGGAAGAGCTAGGATACAAACCTAATCAGTGGGTGTATGACATGCTGGAAAGTGGAGCAGATTCATTCTACAAAGTTGAAAAAGGGGTTAAGCAATATTATGATATAGATTCCAAATCCTATAAGGCTATTCCTGGAACTGAAGAATTTATCATTCTGGAAAATCTTAGAGAAAGCGGTAAAGTAATCTGGGAAAATGCTGAAGCATCCATCATAGATTTAGGTGATGATGTGATTAACGTAGAATTCCATTCCAAGTCTAACTCAATGGGTGGCGGTGTAATTGAGGCTATCAATAAAGGAATTGCTCTTGGAGAAGAAAAATATAAGGGTGTTGTAATCGCTAATGAAGGTTCTAATTTTTCAGTAGGTGCTAATTTAGGAATGATTTTCATGTATGCTATCGAGCAGGATTACGATGAATTGGATTTTATGATTCGGCAGTTTCAGAACACCATGATGCGAGCAAGATATTCAGCGGTTCCTGTAGTTGTAGCTCCGCATAATATGGCTTTAGGTGGTGGCTGCGAACTTTCGCTTCATGCGGATCATATTCAGGCATCTGCTGAAACTTATATTGGATTGGTAGAAGTTGGTGTTGGTGTTATTCCTGGTGGTGGCGGTACTAAAGAAAATGCACTCCGTGTGTCTGATAGACTTCAAGAGGGTGATGTAGAATTGAATGTATTACAAAATGCATTCATGAATATTGCTACCGCCAAGGTGGCTACATCAGCAGAAGAGGCTAGAGAAATGGGTATTTTGAGGCCTTCAGACGGCATAAGCTTAAACAGAAACCGACAAATTGCAGATGCAAAAGAAGCTGCCTTAAGGTTATATGATGCAGGATACACTATGCCGAAGCAAAGAGAAGATATTAAAGTGCAAGGTAAAGCAGGCATTGCCTTATTCAGTGCAGGAATTAGCGGAATGAAAATGGGTAATTATATTTCAGAGCATGATAAATTGATTGCAGATAAACTTGCCTATGTAATGTGTGGTGGTGATCTGTCCTACCCGCAAGAAGTTTCTGAACAGTATTTGCTAGATCTGGAAAGAGAAGCATTTTTATCTCTTTTAGGAACCAAGAAAACATTGGAAAGAATACAGTCAGTGATTCAGGGTGGAAAACCATTGAGAAACTAGTTTCCAGCGGTTTCAAACAATACATAATTGACAAAAGATATCAACAACATTAAAAATTTAAATTATGGACGCATATATAGTAGCAGGTTATAGATCGGCAGTAACTCGTGCCAAAAAAGGTGGCTTACGGTTTTACAGACCGGATGATTTAGCCTCCGATATTATTAAGCACTTAGTCTCTCAGGTGGAGGGTGTTGAAAATAAAATGGTAGATGACCTTATCGTAGGAAATGCTGTGCAGGAAGCGGAGCAAGGAATGCAAATGGGAAGAATGATCTCTTTATTGGCATTAGGCAAAGAAGTGCCGGGCATGATGATTAACAGATACTGTGGTTCAGGCTTAGAGGCAATTAATATTGCAGCTTCTAAAATTCAATCAGGTTTTGCTGACATCATAATTGCTGGCGGAACAGAATCTATGTCATTAGTGCCAATTATGGGACATAAAACTGCGTTGAATTACAAAATAGCAACAGAAACTCCAGATTATTATACTTCTATGGGATTAACTGCTGAGCAAATTTCTCAGCAATGGAAAATATCAAGAGAAGATCAGGATGAATTTGCATATAATTCTCACATGAAAGCAGTGAAAGCTCAGTCTGAAGGTAAATTTGACGAGGAAATCGTTCCCATTAATGTGAAAGAAACATATGTGGAAGATGGTAAAAAGAAAACAAGAGATTATACTGTAAGCAAAGATGAAGGTCCTAGAGCTGATACCAACAAAGAGGTTTTGGCAAAACTTAGACCGGTTTTTGCGCAAGGTGGTTCAGTGACTGCCGGTAATTCTTCTCCAACTAATGATGGAGCATCTTTTGTAATCGTGATGTCGGAAAGAATGGTAAAGGAATTGAATGTTAAGCCAATAGCCAGAATGGTTGGATTTGGAGTTGCAGGAGTAGAGCCGCGAATTATGGGTATCGGCCCCGTTGAAGCTGTGCCAAAAGCATTGAAAAATGCTGGTCTGAAAATGGCTGATTTAGATTTAATAGAGCTCAACGAAGCCTTTGCTGCTCAATCTTTAGCAGTTATTAGAGAGTTAGACATCAATACTGAAAAACTAAATGTAAATGGTGGAGCTATAGCACTAGGTCATCCTCTGGGTTGTTCAGGCGCTAAGCTCTCTGTTCAATTATTTAATGAATTGAAAAGGAGAGAAGGTAAGTACGGAATGGTTACTGCATGTATTGGAGGTGGTCAGGGTATTGCTGGCATCTATGAAATGATGTAAATGAAATATTGATCGATTCTATATAATAAAATACTGTGGGTAGAAAGAAAATCAACTCTTTATCACCCACTACTCACAATTAAAATACAAATACAATGTCAACAGTTACAGAAAAAAAATTCGCAGTTAAGGGAGGGGAATTCCTTATAAAAGAAACTCCAGCTCAGGCAGTATTCACTCCAGAAGAATGGACAGAAGAGCAACAAATGATTGCTCAAACATGTAAAGATTTCTTGAATCAGGAAGTTTATCCGAGACTGGATGAAATTGATAATGTAAAAGGTAATCCGGAATTAATGCCATCATTAATGGACAAGGCTGGAGAACTAGGGCTTTTAGGTACTTCAGTTCCAGAAGAATATGGTGGTTTTGGTATGGATTTCAATACATCTATGCTGGTTGCAGATGTTATTGGTGCGGGACATTCATTTGCGGTAGCACTTTCGGCTCACACTGGGATAGGTACCTTGCCGATTTTATATTATGGTAATAGTGATCAAAAGCAGAAGTATTTACCAAAACTGGCAACTGGGGAGTGGAAAGCTTCTTATTGCTTAACTGAGCCAGATTCAGGTTCTGATGCCAATAGTGGTAAAACAAAAGCTGTCTTAACTGAAGACAAAAAACATTATATTATCAACGGACAGAAAATGTGGATCACCAATGGTGGCTTTGCACATATCTTTATAGTGTTTGCTAAAATTGATGATGATAAGAATCTTTCTGCTTTTATAGTTGAAAAGGACTTTGGTGGTGTAACTATGAATGAGGAGGAAGCTAAAATGGGCATCAAAGGATCCTCTACTCGTCAGGTATTTTTCAATGACTGTAAAGTGCCTGTTGAAAATTTACTTTCTGAAAGGGAAAATGGATTTAAAATTGCTGTTAATATCTTGAATATTGGAAGAATCAAGCTTGCTGCTTCAACTATTGGAGCTTCAAAAGCGGTGATTGGGCATGCAGCACAATATGGTAATGAAAGAAAGCAATTTGGAACTTCAATCGGTAAATTTGGTGCTATCAAACATAAATTAGCTGAGATGGCTGCCAGAACCTATGCTTCTGAATCAGCTGCTTATCGTGCAGGTCAGAACATTGACGATGCCTACGCAGAATTAATAGAGGGTGGCATGGATCAGGCTGAAGCTAAATTGAAATCCGTTGAGGAATTTGCTATTGAATGTGCTATAATGAAAGTGCACGGCTCAGAAACGCTTGATTATGTAGTAGATGAAGGAGTGCAAATTTATGGTGGTATGGGCTTTTCAGCAGATGCACCTATGGATAGAGCATACAGAGATGCTCGAATCAACAGGATTTTTGAAGGTACAAACGAAATCAATAGAATGTTAACTATTGATATGCTTTTGAAAAGAGCCATGAAAGGTAAATTGGATTTAATGACGCCAGCTATGAATGTTCAGAAGGAATTAACCAGTATTCCTGATTTTGGAGCAGATGAGGATACAGCTTTATTTGCAAAAGAGAAGAAAGTGTTGGCTAACTTGAAAAAAGCTGGCTTAATGATTTCCGGAGCAGCTGTGCAGAAATTCATGCAGAAACTCTCTAATGAGCAGGAAATCTTAATGAATCTCGCTGATATGCTTGTTGAAGTTTACGTAGCTGAATCTGCATTGTTAAGAACAGAAAAACTTGTTTCATTAAAAGGAGAGGAAGCTTGTCAGCAACAAATTAATATGACTAAGTTATACATGCACAGAGCTGTGGATATTGCGCAAAAAGCAGGTAAAGAAGCAATATTTGCATTTGCTGAAGGTGATGAACAAAGAATGATGCTTTTAGGTTTAAAAAGGTTTACTAAAATTGAGCCTGCAAACTTAAAAGAAATCAGAAGATCTATAGCCAGCCACCTGTCAGATAAGCAAGCTTATGAATTTTAGCATTAAAATTATCGACTAAAATGCCGTTTTGATCTTTTATTTAGCGGTATTAGTATAATAATTAAGGTTTTTCAGATTCTTTTTGAATTGTATGTTTGCACATTAAATTTTTTGAATTACCTTTACAATATCTTATATAAGTTAATGACTTTGTAAGGTTTTGGTTGAAATAGAAAGGTCCCTGGGGAGGGACCTTTCGCTTTTTGTAGCCATTTGAGATTTTCTTAGCATTTTAACCACTTATTCCTGAGGCCCAGCTGCTGCTTACTAAAATTGTTTAATCCATTCACCTCAAAGAAAGTAAAATAGTCTTCTTCTTCATTCTTTGCTACATTTACCTCCTTTAGTATGCCATTCCGGATAACTTGTAGACTGCAGCTATTTAGCGTATTTAGTTTATTTAAGTTGAACTGAGCAAACTCTTGGTTGTTAATGCTAATCAATTGATCACCTCGTCTTAATACTAACTCACCAGGACTGCCCGGAGCTATTCTGTTCACCACATTTGCCTTTTCTGCATTTTCCAGTAACTTAAACCCAAAAAATCTGGCTAACAGGTTTTCCGATTTTTTCTCTACCAGTTCAAATCCGAAATCTGGTAAAATTTCATTTAACGCATGCTCTACAGGAACCGTACCTTCTATAAAGTCAATTCGGTACTGATCTAAACCTTCCTCTATTACATTTTCCGCAGTAGTAAGGTAATCATCCGGTGAATAACCTTTACTCTCCTTATAATAGTCAGTCCATAAAATACGCATGACATCATCAAGACTTTTCGTCCCTTTAGTCTTTTTTATAATTCTAAGATCAAGAATTAGTGCGATTATGGCTCCCTTTACATAAATAGAGACTTTTCTATCGGGTATTCCTGGTTCGTAACCATCAACCCACAAATCCAATGAAGAGTCAGCAACTGAGAGGTGATGTCTTCCATAATTATCAAAATGTCGTTTTAGCAATTTATTAAGCTCAGATTTGTACCAATCTAGATTTTTAACTCCACTTCTGATTAAAAATAAATCTCCATAGTACGTGGTAACTCCTTCTGCTACATAGCCAGTTGAAAAGTAGTTTTCTTTGCTAAAATCATAGGGAAACATCTCCTTCGGCCGTATCCTGATAATATTCCAATAGTGAAAAAGTTCGTGTGAACTAATACCTAGCAAATTATCATAGAATTCATCTGTGTTAAAATCCCGTGCTGGACCCAAAACAATGCATGTACTGTTAAGATGTTCTACACCATGATATGCTTTTTGATCTGGAACCTGATACAAAAAATGATATGAATCCCCTTCGAATTCAGGCATCATGGTCACTTGCTCCTCTGTAAATTTAGAGAAATCATTTAATATCTGCTCTTGCTTTCTCAAGCTTACATCCCCCTGAAACCATAAATGAAACTGTATATCTTTTATGCTATAAGAAAGTTCTTTTAAGGAAGGGGATGCTATTGCAGGGCTATCTACTAAATCATAGAATGAGGGAGCAGAAAGTATTTGTCCTTTTTGTTTTAATCCGCAAGCAATCCTCCATTCAATTGGAATATTCAAATGTACTTCACAAGGTTGGTCTAATTTTTCATCTAAATACATAAGGCAGTTAATAAAATTTAAATACCACTGCTCCTCATCCACATAAGTACTACCGCCATCAATTTCGCTTGTATAATATTCATAACTAATTATTACTGGATAAGCAATTGCAGTTTCTAATTGCCAGACATTTCTGCTCAATTTGTGAAATGCCACTTCGTTTCCTTCCTGATTTATGGCATGAAAATTTCGGATATTCCTGGCAAAGTTACCTAATTGATATCTGCCTGGCCTCCATGCTGACAATTTCAATTGTAAATTTGAATTGATGTTTAACGGCTGATCAATTTCTATTCTTACTTTTAAGAATTCACTTTGAGAAGAGTGCTGACTTAAATGATATTTTAGCATTGCTTGTTTTTTATTATTTTTGATAAAATTGTGAATATCTAGCTATTTTCTAAAACGAAATGAATTATTTATTGTAAATAATTAGCAGTCAGCGATAAGTATTGGATTATTTTTCAATAAATCCAAATCATTTTTCAAGGTATCTTTGTAATAATAAATTAAGTAATTAACTTTGCAGGCCGTAATAAAATTTGAGTGCCAAATTAGTAGTAGGAAATTATAAATAGTAAAAAATATGAAACGTACATTTCAGCCTTCTCAAAGAAAAAGGAAAAATAAGCACGGTTTTAGAGCTAGAATGGAGTCTGCAAATGGCAGATCTGTGTTAGCTAGAAGAAGAGCTAAAGGTCGTCACAAGTTGACAGTTTCTGACGAGAAGAGCAAGCACAGAAAATAATATAGCAAATGCTATAAAAATGGTGTCTGTTGATCTACAAGACAATCAATCCTATTCTTTCAAAAAAGAAGAACGTCTTAGTAGTAAAAAAATAATAAAGGAGCTTTTCGATAAGGGCTCCTCTTTTTATTTATTCCCTTTTAAAGTGATTTATTTAGAGAATAGTTTCTCTAAACCTGAAGCACCCCTGCCTCATCAGGTATTAATTACCGTTCCAAAAAGAAAATTTAAGAAAGCTGTTGCCCGAAATAGAATCAGGAGGCAATTAAAAGAGGGCTACAGATTGCAAAAGCATCTGATTGAACCAAGTACGCTTCAAAAATCCTTGTCGATAGCTTTAATTTATACTAGTGATAAAAGTTTACCCTATTCAAAGCTCTCACAAAAACTAAAACTAGTTTTAGAGCGTTTGAAACAAACAGTTAAAATTGAGTAACCCTATGACTTTCAATAAAAAAATCATAATTATATTCTTTTCATTTGGATTAATTGCACTGTTTTCTTTCAGTTTTAAAGTCACAGACAGGTATTTTGAAATTATAAAGAACCTTGATATTTTCACAAGCCTTTACAAAGAATTAAATACCTATTATGTAGATGAAATAGATCCAACTGATTTGATGGAAACAGGAATTGAAGCTATGTTGGCTTCTTTGGATCCATACACAAATTTTATCCCCGAAGATAGAATAGAGGATTATAGAATTATGAGTACTGGTCAATACGGTGGTATAGGAACTGCTATGGGTAAGTTTGACGGACGCAATGTTGTTTTAATGGTTTTTGAAAATTCTCCTGCTGAAAAAGCAGGTATTAAAATTGGAGATGAAATTGTTGCAATAGATAAAGTGGATATCACTGACATGCAAACTGAGGAAATTAATACGCTATTAAAAGGACAAATTGGAACCAGCTTTCAAGTTGGTGTTAAACGACACAACCAGAAAAAGCCGATGACTTTTGAAGTGGAAAGAGGAAGAATTGATGTTGAGAGCGTACCATACTATGGGTTAATTGAAAATGACATTGCTTATATAAGGTTAACGGAGTTTTCTAACGGAGCAGGCGCAGATGTTAGAAGTGCTTTAATTGAACTGAAAGATAAAGGAGCCAAAAAAGTAATATTAGATTTAAGAGGGAATGGGGGAGGCTTATTGAATGAGTCTATAGAAGTGTCTAATGTTTTTATCCCTAAAGCTTATGAAGTGGTATCCACCAAAGGAAAAATTGAGGAATGGAACAAAACCTATCCAACCACTAAAAATCCGCTGGATGTAAATATTCCCTTAGTTGTACTAATCAGTCAAACAAGTGCTTCTGCTTCAGAAATTGTTTCAGGCGTTATGCAGGACTACGACAGAGGAGTACTGGTAGGTCAAAAAAGTTATGGCAAAGGACTGGTGCAGGCCACAAGACCTTTGAGTTATAATAGTCAACTAAAAATAACAACAGCCAAATATTATATCCCAAGTGGCAGATGTATTCAGGCAATAGATTATAGCCACAGGAACGAGGATGGTAGTGTAGGTAAAATTCCGGATTCCTTAAAAACTGCTTTTAAAACCAAATCAGGCCGAGTGGTTTACGATGGGGGAGGTGTTTCTCCTGATGTTAAAGTAGAAGATGAAACTTTTGCCCCAATTACTATAGAACTGATCAAAAATGGATATATTTTCGATTTCGCAACTAATTATTTTTATACCAATGAATCTACTCCTGATGCTAAAACATTCAAAGTATCAGATGCATTATTTAATGATTTTCTGAATTGGTTAAATGGTAAAGACTATCAGTATCAGTCAGGAACTGAAAAGATGGTTGAGAGATTAAAGCAACAGGCTAAAAAAGATAAATTTCATGAGTTTATTGAGAAGGAATTAGCCATTTTGGAGAAAGAAATAGTTGCTCAAAAATCTAAAGACCTCCAGATCTTTCAAGAGGAAATTAAATTAGTCTTAAAAGAAGAGATTATTTCTAGATACCATAAAAGGCAAGGTATGATTGAATCCTCATTTGAAAACGATGCTGAGGTAGTTCTTGCTACTGAAATCTTAAATAATTCTAAAAAATACCAGGAATTGCTGACGGCCGATTAATGGAATTTTATCTATTACTATTTTTCGCAGGAGTAGTAGGAGGCTTCATCTCTGGGATGCTTGGAGTAGGTGGAGGCCTAATTTATATACTCATCCTTCCTACCGCTTTTCTATATTTAGGCATTCCGGAACAAGAAGTAGCGCAGTATACTATAGCGAATTCCCTGTTGGGGACTTTTTTTGCAGCTTCTTTCGGTACCTTTAATCATTTTCGTAATAAGGAGTTTTACCCCAAAGCGATCGGTGTAATCAGCTTTTCTGGAATTTTAATAGGGATTTTAACAATATTCTTTGTGGTGAATACGTCATTTTATTCCAAAGAGGTATTTAATATTGTTGTCATTTTCCTTTTGTCACTGATGTTGTTTTCAACAATGAGAAATGCAAAAAAGCAGAACTTATTTGTCGAGAGAGTTAAAAAGGTGAAAAGATTTTTTAGTTTCACTGGTGGTACTGCTGGAATGGTAGCAGCTCTTACCGGTTTAGGTGGAGGAATAATTATCATTCCATTTTTAAGTGAAGGCTTAAAAATGGAAGTGAAAAAGGCAAAAACAATATCCTTAGGAGTAATTAGCATTACTTCCTTATCAATGGTTATATATAATCTGTTTCAACAACCTATGCTTCCGATTGATATTGCACACACAGGTTATATCTTATTTCAGGTAACTATTCCACTCATTTTGGGCACACTTTTAAGTGCTACTATGGGTGTCAAATTAAGTAGAAGGATATCAGCTACAACCATTAGTTATTTGTTTTCTATTTTTGTGGTGATTGTTATTTTGAAAAAAGTAATTGAGTTATTATGATTACCATCCTTAGTATAGAAACTGCCACCTCTATTTGCTCTGTAGCCATTCATAGAGATGGTCAAACTCTGGTCTCTGCCGATCTATTTTCGGAAAAATCACATTCTGGTGCTTTAGCTATTTTGATAGAACAGCTTTTGACCCATTGTGAGATCGCTTTTGACGATTTGAATGCAGTTGCGGTATCGTCCGGCCCAGGCTCCTATACTGGTCTGCGGATTGGATTAAGTACCGCAAAAGGTTTGTGTTATGCTTTAAGTATCCCACTGATTGCAATTTCCTCTTTAGACGCTATGACAGTTCAGGTTATGAACTTTGTTGATAAGGCACTAAGTGTGGTATTTGCGCCTATGCTTGATGCCAGACGGATGGAGGTTTTCTATAAAATTATGTTGCGTGATTTTACGGAAATAAAACCCTTAAGTAATTTAGTGGTACAGGAGGATTCATTTAATGAATATATAGATCAATATGATGCTATTTTATTGTTTGGAAATGGAGCTAGCAAAACAAAGGAGTTATTTCAGGACAAATCTAAAATAAGAATAATTGAGGAGATAAATCCATCAGCTTCCAATATTGGATTTTTGGCTTATCGAAAGTACGAGCAAAGTATGTTCGAAGATTTGGCGTATTTTGAGCCTGATTACGGAAAAGAATTTTATTCCCCTCTCTCTAAAAAGAAATCGTTTCTTTAATTTTTTGAAAAGCAGATAGGAAACTTTTTGT
>CAWDNW010000001.1:57500-687500 GCA_963803685.1 uncultured Cytophagales bacterium | reverse complement strand
AAACCTGTCTTGCTCAACCAAAGTGTGGCAGCCGGAATAGGTAACTGGATGGCTGATGAAATCCTATATCAGGCAAGAATTCATCCAGACAGCAAAGTGGGTCATTTAAATGAAGAGCAACTCCGAGCCATTTTTAAGTCGATGAAACATGTAGTTGACGTTTCCCTAAAGAAGGAGGCCGTATATACAGAATTCCCTGAGGATTTTTTAATTCATAATCGAAATGAAGATGGTAAATGTTATCATACAGGTGAAGACATTAAAAAGATTAAAGTAGGAGGGCGAAGTACGTTTATTAGCCCATCTTGGCAGAAAAAGATTTAATAAGTTTAAGTTTTGCATTTTAATTAAGTACATTCCGCTTTCATCCTTTGAGTAAGTCAGCAAGGTGTTTATTTGTATTTCATCACTTGAAATTCATCCTTTTCTCTGGTTCACAGAAAATACTTTGGCTGATTGATCGAGTCATTTATACCCTAGTCTTCTTTTTACTCCTGCTTGTTTATAATACATTCAATATCTGCTCTTTTATTTTTTCGAGCTCCTCTTTCATTAATATAACCTGCTCTTGTATTGAAGAATCATTTGCTTTTGATCCAAGTGTGTTAATCTCTCTGCCCATTTCCTGAGAAATGAAGCCTAGCTTTTTTCCATGAGATGCTGCCTCTGAAGCTATAGTTTCCTTGAAATAGTTTAGGTGAATTTTTAGACGCTCCATTTCTTCATTTATATCTAACTTTTCAGAATAGTAAATTAATTCTTGTTCCAATCTTTCTTTATCATAAGTGACTGTACCTACAATTTCTGAAATACTGGTTTTCAATTTCTCTCTTATCTTATTGGCCCTACTAGGTTCTAATTGATGAATTATATTCAACGATTCTTCGATGGTGGATATATAACCTTGTAAAACAGCTGCTACGGTATTTCCTTCTGCTAATCTATATTGATTACACTCCTCCAAAGCAGCTTTTAAAGTCTCTTTAACAATGATGAAATCGTCTTCTGAAATACCTGTCGACTCATTCTGTTTTAAAACATCAGGTGATTCTAAGGCCATTTTTATTATGTCATTGAAGGGCCTTTCTGCTATGTGTTCCAGCTGCTGTAACTGTTCAAAATAGCTCTTAAATAAATCTTGATTAATAAAAAGCTGTTTGGTTTCCGCTGAATTATCATTAATCTGAATGGATAACGCTATTTTTCCGCGAATTAGCTTGTCATTTATAATATTCCTTATTTCTATCTCTTTGGAATTAAGTAATCTGGAAAGTCTTAGGGAGAGATCTTGAAATTTGGAGTTGAGTGTTTTTACTTCTACTGTAATTTCAAAATTATTTGTTTGAGCCTCAGAATTACCGAAGCCTGTCATAGATTTAATCATGTATTTTATTTAAAAGTCGTATCCAATACTTAACTGAAAGGTAGGGTCATTTAATATGTAGTCTTCTATAGGGAATGAGTAATCAACTCTCACAAAATAACCAAAGATGGTGGTTCTTACACCTGCTCCCACACTAGATAACCAAGGATTTTTATAGTTTCTTATTACAGCAGAAAAGATATCACCAGATTCAATTCTTTGTGTATTTATACTATTATTTTGATCCCACGGAGATCCTCCTAACCAAGCAGTGCCTATATCATAAAACCCAAGTATTTGAAAGTTTCGTAAAAATGAAGAAGAAATTGCTTCATTACTTAAAACTCTAAATACTGGTATTCTTAATTCGTTACTAAGTAGCATTACATTTTTTCCGCTAAATTCATTTAATCTAAAACCTCTTAAACCGGTTACAAACTCATGAAATAAAATATTTGAGTTATCTACCGAGCTTGCAGTAGAGGTAAGTGCTAAAGGGTTTTGACTTGGTAAAGTTTCAGTTGCTGTTGGTGTATTCACATCCTGCCCAAGCCAATTATTTACTCCCCCCAACATAAAGTATGGTGAATTTCTTCCAAAAAACCCTCCCGCATATAACCTGGTGGCAAATGTTATTTCTCTAAATACCTTCTGGTAATTTCTAATATCTACATAAAGCTTAGAGAATGACTGCCCTGCACTAAAACCATTATAGTTTTCTAAAACAGCTTTTGCTCTAAACCCTTGTCGTATGTTTAATCCCTTCGGTTCAGAATTGTCAAATACATATTCAATCTTGCCTCCAAAAAGAAACTCATTGGATATCGGACTTTTAGCTATAGGTGTTGAATTGCTAAGGATATTGATACTGGTTTCGTTAAATTGCTTTATTAAGAAATGAGGTTTGAAACTTATTCTTGAAGTAGTGGAGAAAGGATAAGACACTCCCAAACTAAGGGTGTTTAAAGCGTATTTTTGGATAAAATTAGTATTTCTACCGTCAAAATTAAGTACACGCCTGTCGAATCTTACTGAATAATCTAGAAATCTGGCTAAATGCTGATATTCACCAAAGATTTCTCCACTGACAAACCCTTGGGTGGAAACTTTAAAACCCCCAAAAAATTTATTATTCTCCATTAAGTCGTTCATTTGATAGACCATATAAGGAGCGAATCCTATAAGGGGGTCTACTACAAATGAAAGCACCACATTGTCTGCCATAAATGTAGGAGCATACTCAAAAGGTCCATTTAAACTTGAAGCCTTTCGCAATTTGTTTAAGTTTTTAAGCAATGAACTCTCTTTTGGCCGTTGATTAAATATTGAACTTTCAAATGAGAAGTCATCCGGGTTAAGCTTCCCTGAAATTTCAGATGAGTCCACTGGGTTTAAATTTTGACCATTGATTTCTTGTGGGGCTAGTTCGGAAGTAGGTTCAAATTCCTTTTTAGGTTGTTTTTTATCATTCCTTGCAACAATCCTACTGAGCTCAACCTGCTTTCTTAAAGTAGATGGGGTAAATTTTGATTCGGTAGGGGTGAAGTCTGCATAATAAAATAAATCCTGACCTTGATCCTGATTCATTACAAAACTAAATTTATTATACTTCGGTAAAATATCATAAGACTTTATGCTTTTATTAAACGAAGTAATTTGGTTAGATACCTTCTTGTTTGGATTATACTGGTACAAATTAAATATCCCTGATTTATCACTTAAAAAGTAATATTGAGTTGAATCTACGATTTTAAGAAAGGTGTTAGTACCAAAATCATTGGTTACTCTTTTTAACACATCTTTTGTGGAGTCTATATCGTATTCAAAAAGATTAAAATTATCTGATATTTTATCATAACCATAGTTAATAGATAGTGAATCGATACTTCTGTTCGATGAAAATATGATTCTTTTGGTATCCGGTATAAATGCAGGGTGCAAATCATCAAATACATCATTAGTTAATCTCCTGATATTAGGTCGGCCCGTACTTACCAAATAAAGATCAGATTGACCATTCACATTTGCACTGATAACCGCAGTTTTACCATTAGGGTAAATATCCATTTGGTTTACCTGATCAAATCTTCTCAAGTCCCTTGCCTGCATTTCTTTTTTATAAGGGTTGTATAGATGAAGAAGGTTTATTCCTCTTTCGTGAGACACAATTCCAAGGGTAGCGCTATCCCCCCAGTCCATTACAGGCAAATTTTCAAAATACTTGTCATCTAATCTCTTAATTCCTCCCTTTAATATGGTCTTTTCTTTACCAGTTAAAACGTTTCTTAATTTTACCTTGAATCTACCATGATCATTTATTGTGTATGCCAAGTATTGGCCATTTGGACTAAATGTTGAGTTATATAACAAATCTTTCTTCCATGGTTTTGAAAGTTGATTTCTTTTCTCAGGTTTAGTCATTTCATCCTCCGAAGCACTGTTCAGATAGAAATAACGATATTCACTTAAAAATGCTTTATAAGGAATTCCCAAGGTATTAGTTATACTCTTTTCCTCATTTCGTATGATCCGTGTAAGATTTAAAATATTTGAAATATTGATTCTACCATACTTTTCAGAGGTGAAATTCCAAATTGACTGGCCCGCTAGCATTGCCTCTTTACCACTTAATTTTTTAATTTTACTTGCATTATTATTGATTAAATAATCTCTCACAAAATCATCCATTTCTGCATTCCAGCCATAAGCAATATATGCCGCAATACCATTAACAAACCATTCCGGAACTGTAAAAAGATAAGTAGATTGGAAAACCTCTGAAACCAATCCTCCGAACAGCATATCATCTATAAATAATTTAGAAACTTTATAAATTAAATCATCTTCAAAATCTGGAATGGATCCTTCGAAAGCAATTTCAACATGAGTTTTTAGAAAATTTGTCTGACCGCCTACATCGAATGTTGCCTCTTTAATGCCAACATTACTCTGTGTAAGATCTAATTCACTGTTATATATAAATATTTTAGTTTTAATGTAGGGGGCATATCCCATTATGTCGGTAATCCTGTTGTATTCTTCCTCAATATAATCTGCCACATGCTTGGCTATTTTTTGGCCACCTGAATAGTAGTAAATATCAAAATGTGGCGAACTATAAAATCTCCAGTCAAAGTTTCGATATTGAATTCTGTTTTTGCCGTACACCTCTTCATTATCCTGTGATTTCAGGTGGTTTAGCCCCACAATCAGAGTTGATGCAATTATTAGAATGAGTTTGATAAAAATATTCTTCATATGTGAGAAATACTAGCTTGAATATAATGAATAGTAACGACTTATGTCTACCTCTTCTTTTAATTTTTCACTTTTTAAGATGGATGAGCAGAAATTATTTGCAAAATAAGGTGCAAGGGAAATGCCTTTTGTACCTAATCCATTAAATAAGAAAACGTTTTTTTGTCTTGGGTGGTTCCCAATTAATGGTCTCCGATCTTTGGACGCGGGTCTAATGCCAGCTACCTGATCAACTATTTTGTAAGACACTTTTAACAATTCCCCTAGTTTACCTTGCAATTGCGATTTGGCTTTCAAAGTTGGCTCGATTTGAAGGTTATTCCACTCATACGTAGCACCTACTCTGTAATAGTTTCCATTATTTTTCTTTACAATAAAAATCCCTCTATTGAATATTACATTTTCTGGTAAGGGAGATGCGGTTTGGATGTGTAGAAGCTCTCCTTTCACCGGCGCATCCGGTACCCAGTTAAAAAAGGGGTTTTGAGTGAGAGCCCCATCACAGAAAATAATCTGTTTTGCTTGTATATGTTTGTACATGATATAAGTAGGGGCCACATCCACCTCATCATAAATCAAATGCTCATTTATATATTGTCCTCTTTTTAAGAGGTGCTGCCTATGTGAATCAATAAGAATACTCAAGTCTACATATCCGGAATTGTTTAATAACAACCCCCCAAAAGGATCTTCAATAAAATCTCCGTACATAGATTTAGTAGCTACTTTTTTAATGAAATTTAACTCCCTACTCTCAGAAGTAAGATCACTACCAATCCATTCATTTTGTTCTTCTATAGACACAAATGGTCTGTAAATATCTTTTTCAAATACGAATTTTGTATCTAATTTTTGCTCCAAATTACTGTAAAACCGCTTTAAATATGGGAAAAGCTCATCTGCCAACCAGGTTTCCTTCATTTTTCTTCCTGTTATAGGATTATACAAACCTGCGGCAACTTTTGAACTGGAATTAGGGACTTCATCATTTATCACAGCAAAAGAGGCTTTACTTTGTTCCAAATGTTCTGCTATACAAATTCCAGCTATTCCATGACCCACTATTAAAAAATCAACGTTCATATATTAATAATCATATTTTAGGCATTCAGTTTAAATTTCAACAAATTTGCAATAAAGTTAATGATATGATACATATTAAGCATTTTGTTTTTAATCCGTTTATGGAAAACACCTATGTAGTTTACGATGACCACAAAATTGGAGCCATAATTGATCCAGGCTGCTACGAAGGTTATGAACAGAATGAGTTGTCTCAGTTTATAAAAAAAGAAGGTATTAAAATAGAGCAATTAATAAATACCCATTGCCATATCGATCATGTGTTAGGAAATGCTTTTGTGAAGGAAACTTTTCAGGTACCACTTCTTATGCATGAACTTGACTTGCCTGTGCTGCAGGCCGTACCTTCTTATGCTGCTGGTTATGGTTTTGCAAATTATGTACCTACTCAACCAGATAAGTTTTTAAAGGAAGGTGACAAGCACTTTGTTGGCAGCCTGGAGTTTGAAATTTTATTTCTTCCAGGCCATGCTCCCGGTCATATCGGATTAATGAACGAGCGAGAAAGAGTTTTTATAGGCGGTGATGTATTATTTGATGGCAGCATTGGAAGAACAGATTTGCCTGGAGGAGATTTTGATACTCTCATTAATAGTATCCAACAAAAATTGTTTAAATACCACGATGATGTCAAAGTGTATTGTGGTCATGGTCCTGAGACTACTCTACAGAAAGAGAAAAACACTAACCCATTTTGCGCCATTCACTAAACTGATATGATAAAAAAAAACATACCCAATTTTATTACCGCCGCAAACCTTGTGTCTGGATGTATAGGAATATATTTTGCTTTGCAATCTAATTTTAGATACGCTGCCTACTTTATAGCATTGGCTGCGCTATTCGATTTTTTTGATGGAATGGTAGCACGCTTGCTAAAAGTTCATTCGGAAATTGGAAAACAATTAGATTCACTGGCAGATATGGTGACATTTGGTGTACTACCCGCCTTTATTGTTTTTCAATATCTTGATAATAATAATGTAGGTTGGATAAGCTTTTTAGCTTTTTTTATTGCTGTATGTTCAGCTTTTAGATTAGCGAAATTTAATATTGATACCCGCCAAGGAGACCAGTTCTTAGGGTTACCTACTCCGGCAAATGCGCTTTTTATAGGGTCACTCATTTTTTTGAAAGACTTTCAAGCTTTTAGTTTTATTTTTTCAACCACTAGCTTGTTAATCATTTCTTTTGTATTTTCTATCCTCCTGATAATTGAGTTACCAATGATTGCTCTAAAATTTAAAAATTTAAAATGGGGCGACAATCTTTTTAGATATATGACGATTATATTATCACTTATTTTTTTAGTGTTGTTTAAATTTTCTGCTATCCCTTTCGTTATAATTAGCTATTTAGTCTTATCGGGGATTCAATTTCTTATTGCCAAAAGAAATTAATCATCCTCAGTTAGTGTTACCAAGACTGTTTACCGCTTACAATTTACATGCAGAATAAACTTTTACTTATATTACTCCTTTTTTTGCTACACCCTCACATAAAGGGTCAGTCTGTTTTGAATAAGCCTGGGTTAATAAAAATTGCTACAACAACAGAAGGTGTTTATAAGATAGATTACGGGTTTCTTCAATCCGCATCGTTGGATGGAACTCGAATTAATCCCCATGATATTCAAGTCTATGGCATGCCAGGAGGAAGTCTTCCACAAGCTAACTCGGTTAGTTATCCGAACGATCCCCAACCTGTAAGCATGCAAGTTGAAGCTAACAATAATACAATTTTTGAACAGGGGGAGGCTATTTATTTTTATGCAGACCGTGTGCAAAATGTGCTTTTTGATTTTGAATCAGCTCTATATCAATATGAGAACAATATTTATGCTGACTCACTTTACTTCTTTGTGGATTTCAATGCTGCGGGATCAGTAAAGATGGCCGAATCAGTACCTTATTCTGCAGCAACAGCTAATGCTTTTAAAATTGATTGGTTTGAAGATATACAATCACACGAGTTAGATGAAATAAATATCCTAAGGTCAGGTAGGCAATGGTTTGGTGAATCTTTTAACATAACCCGTAGTAGAAGCTTTTCTTTCTCTTTTAGTAGGAGTTTGGCAGCGAATAGGCAAGTAAAATTACGTACCAACTACATGGTGCAGACTTTTAATACTGCAACCCTTCAAATTGGCATTAACGATTTTGATCTTGCTGAAGTTGATCTACCTACTGTAAATGATTTTTCCATTAGACAATACGTGTATGATTTACGGGGGCATGTTATTAGTAATCAATCTTCAGTTAGTTCCGCGATTTTAAGTGGGCAAGAAATGGAAGTGCAAATATCCCATGTTAGCAACGGAGCAGGACGCTCAGATGGATACTTGGATAATTTGTTGATATCAATACCACAGGAAACTGAACCTAAGCAAGACCAAATAATTCTGAGAAATAGTGCCTTCCAAAATTTAGGTAGTTATGAAGTAGTGCTCAAGAATGCTCAAAATCATAAAATCTGGGAAGTATCAGATCCTATAAATGCGAAAATAATAAGTCATAAAGAAGGTGTATTTGGTTTTGACAATATTTCTGAAGGGAAAGAAGTCAAATTTGTGGTGTTTAATAAAGCATCTTCAAGAATCCCTTTTCTGGTAAATGAACTTGAAACTCAGAATTTAAAGGATGATCAAATACCTGATTATCTTATTGTCACTCATGCTTCTTTTAAGAATGAAGCTATCAGGCTGGCTTCCCATAGAATAAACCATAATAAGTATGTAACAAAAGTTAGTACAGTGGAAGAAATCGCTAATGAATTCGGTTCAGGACGAAAGGATGTTTCTGCAATTCGAAATTATATCAAATATTTACATGATAGAGATCCTGGTAAACTGAAATATGTATTATTAATGGGGGCGGCATCATATGATTACAAAAACCGAGTCAATGATAATTCAAACTTTGTGCCTATTTACCAATCCAGAAACTCACTTCACCCTGTTTTTACTTATTCATCGGATGATTTTTATGGCTTTATGGACGATGATGAAGGGGAATGGGAAGAGGTATCCTCCAATGTTGATGATATAGATATAGGGATTGGAAGAATTCCTTGTAAAACCAGCATAGAAGCTAAAAATACAGTGGATAAAATCATTTATTATGAAACTAACCCCAACGTTTTTAGAAAGTGGAGAAATGACGTTTATTTTATTGCAGATGATGGAGACAATAATCTGCATCAACGGGATGCGGAACGTCTAAACCAATATGTGGTAGATAATTACAGCAATTACAATATTAATAAATTATACCTGGGTGCTTTTGAGCAAGAAATATTTGCTAGTTTGGAGAGGTCGCCAAAAATGCAGAAGGCAATTAATGAAATGATTGATAAAGGTGCTTTAATAGTTAATTATAATGGCCATGGATCAGAAACCTCATGGGCAGATGAAAGTATTCTGACCAGAAATATGATTTCTCAATGGGAAAATAAATCTAATCTCCCTTTGTTTGTAACAGCCACGTGCGAGTTTGGCCGGCATGATAACCCTGTTATAGTTTCTGGAGCACAGGATCTAATTTTAATGAAAGACGGAGGGGCAATAGGGTTGCTCACCACAGCAAGACCAGTAAGTTCGGCATCTAACTACACCCTAAATGAATCCTTTTATAATAGTGTGTTTGATAGAGCTGGTGCTCCACCGAAAAGATTAGGGGACATAATGAAGGAGACCAAAAACAATGGAATTGTTGGGGTTTCTAACAGAAATTTTGTTTTGCTGGGAGATCCAGCATTAACACTGGCTCAGCCTGTTCACCAGGTCAATATCACGCAGATTTTAAACGAGAAGGGTGAAACTGATACTTTAAAAAGCATGAATAAAGTATCGGTAAGTGGAGAAATTGTATCCTATTCAGGAGCCAAAATGAATAATTTTAGAGGCGTGGTAGTTGCAGAAATATTTGATAAAGCTGTAACGAAAAGAACTTTTGAACGTGAAGAAGCTTCTTTTCAATTTGAAAATTTTGAGAATGTCCTTTATAGAGGGCAAGGTAGCATACTAAATGGCGAATTTTTGTTGAACTTCAACATGCCTAAAAATATGAATTACCAAATAGATGTTGGTAAAATTAGTCTGTACGTTATTCCAGATGAAGGTTTTGAAGATGCCAATGGCTTTTATGATGATTTTTACATAGGAGGTAGCGGTACCTTAAATAATGAGGATGAAATTGGTCCGGATATTTCTGTTTTTATGGATGATTTTAATTTTAGTACTAGGGATAAAGTTGGTAGTGATGCCACGTTGCTAGTTCAATTGTATGATGAATATGGAATAAGTATTTCGGAGGTTGGTTTAGATAATGGCATAGTTTTCACATTAGATAATGAAGAACCTGTGGAATTAAATGATTATTTCTATTATGATGTAAATTCCTATCAACAAGGCGAAATAAGTTATAATTTAAGAAATCTGGAAGGAGGTTGGCATCATTTAGAGGTCCAGGCCAAAGATGTAAATAACAATCTGTCAGAAAATACTATTGAGTTTTTTGTGGTGGACAACGATCAGTTAGAAATTTTGAATTTTGTCGTTTACCCTAATCCGGCCATGAATTCATCAAACTTTAGGATTGAACAAAACCGAAGAAACAGAGAGACGGAGGTTACTTACCAAATAATTAATAATCAGGGAAAATTGATACATGAGCATTCATTTATCACTTCTGATCAAAAGAGGGATGATAATTGGGACCTTACAAACGAAAATGGAACAAAAGTATCTCCTGGATTATATTTTATCCGTGTATTCCTTCGTTCTGTAGAAGATCAGGCAAAAACCCAAGAAATTAAAAAGTTAATTGTAATCAATTAAGTATATTTGAGATAAATCGATAGAAAATGCGAAAAGCAAAATTTATAGTATTCATATTGGTGCAAGCAGTAGTTTGCTATACAGCACAAGCACAAGTTACCGGTGGCCCAACCGTTACCGGACAAGACCAAGACGCACAAAGAAATGTAATTACAACAGCCATGCCTTTTTTGTTAATCTCACCTGACTCCAGATCGGCAGGTATGGGTGATGTGGGAGTGGCACTTTCAGCTGATGCCAATGCTGTTCAATGGAATGCCGCAAGATTAGCATTTGTTGAGAACGAAATTGGAGCATCGGTATCATACTCACCGTGGCTTACTTCAATAGGTGTTAATGATATGTCTATTTCATATTTAAGTGGTTATTATCGCATAAATCAGGAACAAGTGGTTGGTGTATCTATGAAATATTTTGACCTGGGAAGTATATTTTTTACGGATACAGGGGTACCGGGGGATGGCTTAGAAGCTTCCCCAAAAGATTTTTCTATTGCAGTAGCATATGCAAGAAAACTGAGCGATAATTTAAGCGCGTCATTAACTGCCAGAGTTGCCAGATCTAACTTGTTTGGAGACTACCAAGGCTCCAATTTACAGGATCCTAAGCCGGCTACTGCTTTAGGGGTTGATGTTGGGTTACTTTACACCAAGCCTTTGGTATTTAATGGGAATGATTCTGATTTTTCTGCCGGACTACAGATTTCGAATATTTCAAACAAAATAACTTACTCCAATAGCGATAATGAGCAGTTTCTGCCTATTAATTTGAAAATTGGTACTGCCTTTACTACAGCTCTGGATGCCTATAATTCGTTAACTATATCTATAGACTTCAACAAATTAATGGTGCCAACGCCAAATCCGGAGGATTCTACAAATAGCACTGACAATATTGGGGTCCTTCCTGGCATGTTCGGATCATTTTCTGATGCCCCAGGTGGTTTTCAAGAAGAGTTACGTGAAATAAGCATCGCTTCTGGTGTAGAGTATTGGTATAATAATGTATTTGCTGTAAGGACTGGATACTTTTATGAACATATGACCAAAGGTGGCAGGCAATACTTCACCGCAGGGTTGGGCTTCAGGTACCAAGTGCTAGGGTTGGATTTCTCTTACCTCATTCCGGTTGCAAGGCAAAATCCTTTAGGCGAAACTCTCCGTTTTACGGCTTCCTTCAATATGGAAAATTTAAATTCTTCCAACAGAGAATCAATTACTGAATAAAATGTATGTTAGATAGAAAGCTGGCTCCTGACGCCTATATGCTTGATGATTTGGCTTTAACTAAGCCACGGATAACTAAATTAAAAAATGGACTTGAACTTCACTGTTTAGCAGCTGCCACTAATCCGGTTATAAAGCTGGATTGTGTATTTCCTATTGGTAAAGTTCATGAAAATAGGCCCGGGCAAGCGAGTATTTGTGCAAAATTGTTAACAGAAGGTACTCAAAGCTATAGTTCAGAAGATTTTCAAAATACACTTGATCATTATGGGGCTCATTTGGATGCTAGTGCTGACTATGATCATGTTACCATTTCCCTCTTATGTCTGAAGGAACATGTTGGTATTCTTCTGCCTATTTTGAAAAGTGTAATTACAGAGCCACTGTTTGATAACGAGGACTTTGAGAAAATTAAAGTGCAGCAGATTCAAAAAATTAGGGTAAATGCTCAAAAGAATGCATTAATTGCCACTAAACTTTTAAGAAATAAGTTGTTAAAAGGCTCTGCTTACAGCGTAGTTTTAGAAGAAGAGCATGTGAAAGCACTGAACATAAATGATATATCATCATTTTTTGAACGACTCAAAACCACAAAGCCTTTTTTAGTTATAGCAGGAGATGTAACTGATAAGGTAGAAAATTTGCTGGATGATCATTTAGGTTTACTTCAATTTGAACAAGGACACGCTTTTGAAGCTCCTGAATTAAAAACTGATTTCCAGGAAGAAGTCTTTCAGAAACCAGGTTCTGTGCAGGCTTCTATCAGGCTGGGGTCTCTGTCGGTTCCTAGAAGTAGTCCCGACTATTTTGATTTGGCTATTAGTAATGAAATTTTAGGAGGTTATTTCGGTTCGCGTTTAATGAAAAATATCAGGGAAAATAAGGGTTACACTTACGGTATCTCCTCTTCTCTACTAAACTACAAATATGTAAATTATCATATAATAGGGGCAGATGTGAAGTTGGAGTTTGTAGATGAAGCTGTTGAAGAAGTCTTTAAGGAAATGAAGATAATGCAAACAGAATTAGTTTCACTAAACGAGCTGGAGACAGTAAAGAATTATATGCTGGGAAAACTAGCCGGTCATTTAGATACTATTTTTAGCCAGGCTGATAATTATAAGTCTAAACTTTTTGAAGGAGTAAATTTCCAGCAATATTTCGATGATTATGTAGCGGCAATTAGGACTATTTCGGCCGAAAGAATAATGGAAATCAGTCAAAAATACTTCTCAAAGAAATATTGTGTGGTCAAAGTGGTATGACTTTCTTACGGGCAATATAAATGTAAAATAAAAAGCTCAGATTCTTTAATTTAGACCCTCCATTCACGTACTTTTGCAGTACAAATATGAGTATAATTCAGAAAGTTAAAGCGGTGAATCATTTGTATGCACAGCTTGACGAGAGTATCAGTTCCTTCAGTAAACAATCAGGAATATATTGTTTTTCAGGATGCGGTAAATGCTGCAATAAATCAGACATCGAGGCCTCTCCTCTGGAGTTTTTACCCTTAGCTTTTGACTGGTTTAAACAGGGAAGGGCCGAGGAAATGCTAACCGCTTTGCAACACGAAAAATCACTAAACTGTATTTTATATAATCCTATTTCTATTGCTCA
Source organism: uncultured Cytophagales bacterium (assembly GCA_963803685.1). Lineage (GTDB taxonomy): Bacteria > Bacteroidota > Bacteroidia > Cytophagales > Cyclobacteriaceae > Marivirga. Next base: position 674,113 of record CAWDNW010000001.1, on the reverse strand, counting down.
ACAAAATGCAGGAAGCTGTGGGCATTACCAGTTTCGAGGCCTTATTTGCAGGCTATTTGGATATGGTGCAGGTAAAGATAAATACGGTGAACTGCGACTAATAACCTGCAAATTAATTAAAGAGCAACAAGTTGATAATTATAATGCAGCTATTGCCATGCTCAAAAGAAATGAGCAGGTGCCAATTTTTTCAGACTATTACAAAAAGTTAATGCAAATTGATTTTAGGCTGGCAAATCAAATGCTGCCAATTAATGAAGCAATAGAGATTGCTGTAGAAACAGTATTGCAATATTATGCCTATCGCCCTTTCCCAAAAGTGAATAAAGTAGCCTAATTATTTACTTAAAATTGTAAATACAACTCTCCTGTTTTCTGCACGCCCTTCGTCAGTGTAATTTGAGCTAATGGGTTCCGATTCTCCATAGCCTTTTGCAATCATTCTTTTAGCTGCTATATTTTGTTCTAAAAGATAATTCATTACAGAATTTGCTCTGCCATCACTTAGCTCCAAATTGTATTCATCACTGCCTTTGTCATCGGTATGTCCACCTATTTCAATAGTAATTCCTGGATTCGTCTTCATTAATTGAGTAAGCCTATTGAGTTCCGGGAATGATTCTGTTTTTAATTCAGTTTTATCAAAGTTGAAGTAGATATTTTTGATAACCACGGTAACACCCACTTCAATGGGATCTAAATATAAATCTTTATTGTAGTAGAGAAAATCCTGATTTTCGAAAACATTCACTTTATCTTCTAAATTGAGGTATGACTCTTTACTGGCTCTTACTTTATATTCGGCAGCCTTCGGGATTGTAATTGTATAAAATCCTGATTCGTCACTTTTAACTGTGCTTAGTATTTCATCATTTTCATCTAATACTACGGTGGCTGAAATAGGTTCCTTGCTTTTATTGTCAAAGGTGTAGCCAGAGAGAACGTAAGGGAGAACTCGCTTCTTTAGAACAAAATCTTGTCTGATTTCCTTGAAAAATACTCCTTCCTCTAATGCTACATTGATGTTTTCTTCTACACTTTCATAAATGGAGTCATTAATGCTTATCTTATAATCTCCTTCTCCCTTTAATTGCAATCTATAGGCTCCGTCTGCATAGCTTGTTTCTTTTGATTTAATCCATTTGCCTTGAGCAGATTTCACTTTTACTACGACTGGGTATTGGGTTTCAGCATCCAGTACATAACCATATAAGTAAATTTCCGATTGAATCGGAGTGAGGTACACGTCTTTTTTAATTATAGTATCCTTTTTTATGCCTCTTAAATCTATTTCATCAGCCAAGGTAGAATACCCCAGCTTTTCTCCATCATATTGATATTTGTTTTCTTCTCTGGTTGTAAAAGAGTATTTTCCATCTTGCTTAGTGTTGATTGATAAAGGCTCTTCATCTTTGCCCTGAATTGACAAGGAAAGGGAAATCGGCTCTTTTGTATCCTCATCCCTAACAGTTCCTTGCACAGTTATTTTAGGTTTAGGAACAAGCGCATAAATATTCATATTGCTTCCGTCAGGACTTACATAGGTCCTTGTAGTAAATGCATTTTCACCACTTTCATCTATGGAGAAATAAGAATCAAACCCTGAAGTGTTTATGGGTGCACCGATGTTTTCAGGTTCACTCCATTTTTGCCAGGTATCATCTAATCTTTCAGTTTTCCATACATCTACATCACCCAAACCGCCAGGGCGGTTGCTTGCAAAATACATAGTTTTGTCATTATTGGTCAAATATTGTCCAAATTCATCCTGAGTAGTGCTCAAACTGGTTATCATTTTAGGTTGAGAGTAAGAGCCATTGGATTGGAGTTTGCTCAAGTATAGATCGCTAAAAGCTTTACCTGTTCTCTCACTCATATAAATTACTAATACTGATCTGTCCTGAGAAATGACTGCTCCGGAAAATCTGCCATTGTTCATTTCTTCAAAATCCTTAATATCTAATGCCTCAGGTTTCGACCAACTATCGCCTGCAGCACGCGTAGTTAAAGAAAAGCCTTCTTTGTTTTTATTCTTTCCTCCTCTAATTAAAAGAGTATTACCGTCATCTAAAATGCAGAGCACCTGATTAAATTTCCTATTGTTAAGCGGTGAGCCCATGTGCTGTGCTTTGCCCCAATTGCCGTCAAAAAGCTTATCTGAATACCAAATATCCTGTGTGTTATCCGTTCCATCGTTGTTCTCAGGATGATTGGAAACTGTGAAATACAATCTTTTATTATCAGGAGTAACCAATGGCGCTGTTTCATGATAGCGTGTATTTACGTTTTTGCCCAACTGTTCCAGCTTATTTAATACTTCTTTATCTTGAGAAAAGAGATTAGAAAAGGGGCAAAGAAATAGAAGAACTAATATTTTTTTCATTGTTTTATTTGCTAAAAAAGTACAAACACCTTTTGTTGTAATAACAGCTATATGGTATTTCCATCAAGTGTAGTATTGTACTACATAAAGTAAAATACTATGAACCCTGAGGCTTATTCGACCAATTTGATAATGCTTACAGAATTTTAATTCTAGTAAAATTAATTAGTATTTTGGAATAATTTTTAACTATTTTAGCAACAATAGTACGTGCTTTGGATTAATTGATAGATTTGGAGGATGAACAAAACATCCTATGCAATTCAGGTACTTTTTTTTTAAAAAGTTAGGGATGCGCTTATTAATTTATTATCATATTGTTTTTTGCAAATGTTTACAATTCAGTTGCGCAAATTGAAACTCTTCAGCCTAAAAATGTTCCCCTAATTGAAAGACGAACTGTTTTATTTATCAACCAGTTTATATTCTAGGAGAGCAAGTGACACCCGGGCCGATGGTCAAATTAATGAAGCCTTATAATGATGCCTATAAGGAAATGAAGGCATCGAGACGGTGGAGATTTTTTTCAATGCTTAGTGCCGGAACAGGATTAGGTATTATAGCAGGTGAACTCATAAGTGCCGAGGATAATGATGGATTTAACATTGGAATTACTGGTATTGGCGCAGGAGTGTTTTTGCTTGCTGTCTCATTGAGCATTAAGGCTGATAGAAAAGCAGATAAGGCCATTGATTTGTACAATGCCTGTCAAGCTATGATGGGGAGTGGCTACAGGAAAGCACAACTGGTATTGGCAGTTGATAGTAATGGGATAGGATTAAAGTTGAAGTTTTAGGAATTAGTGATCATAGGTCTTCCATCATTAGCGTGTAATCATAACGTAAATCTTCCTGTAATTTCTCTATACTTTTATTAATTGCTATAATTTGTCGATCATATAAGTTGAACAGACCATTATGGTTTTTTATGGGAGGTTTTAGTTGATTCATTTTAACACAAAAGTAAATGAGTAATTCCACTTCTATTGTCTTCTTCTGAGAGTATCGAATAAATTTTTTAGTGTTTCTTAATGCTTTCCGGATGCCTTTATTCATCCAATAATAATTTTGGGTATTAACCTGATCAAAGAGCACATCAACTTCATTTTTTACGGCTCTGATATAGCTGTCGTCATCTGAGGCTTCATAAAGTAGATAAGTAAGTAGTTCTTTATTTTCTTTTTTGAATTTTGCCATTCTGAGACATAGCTCAATAAGCTCTTCTGGTGATCGGTGTTTGAGTTCTTTTTTGATTTCACTGATAGTGGCAGCTTTCATAATTACATATTTGAGATATAAAAGTTAGAGGTAAATGAATTTCATATATGAAGAAGTCTCTTTAATAAAATTTAGCAGGAAAGAACAATCTTACAAAACTTATGATGTATATATCGTATAATTAATTAATTGGTTATCATTCTGCTACATTTTTAAGTAATCGACTATCAGTATAAAAATCTTCTGGTTTTATTTCTCTGTGTCGATCTGTTAATATTCCTTCTTGTGATAAAGTATATTTTTTAGGCCAGGAAGCATTTTATTATTTTTGAGGTTTGGTTCGATGCAAACCTGATTTTTTAAACTAATACTAATTGTGAGTAAAATATTTTATAGTGCCTCTTTTTTACTATTGCTGATTTTAATGAGTTGTGGAGAAAAAAAACCAACTTCTCCGCAGGACAATTCTGCTCAAGAAGCATCCAAAATTACTTTAATAACAAGTGATTCTGCTTTTTTTCATCAGGCAATAATCATAGATACAGCCCGTAAAACCGAAGTTGTTAGAAAGTTAATTAATTTCTACCAAAAAAATAAAGCTCAAACCAAGTGGTTATTGACGAGTGGCCCGTCACAGTTATTTGCTTCTCTGCTGGATATTTTAGGTAACGCAGAGGATTATGGATTGCACTCAGAAGTATACAATTACAATTATTTAAATGCTGAATCCAATGCCATTTATGCAGACAAAAAGATTGATCAGCGGAGAGTAAGCGAATTGGACAGAGATGTAACCGCTTCATTTTTATTGTTTATTTCACATTTAAATAAAGGTCAAATTTTGAATCCCGGGTACAAGGATAATCCTTGGCTTAAAATTGAGCAAGAAAATGCAGAAGTTGAAAAGTTTCTTCAATTGAATACCGCAGATTCTATTGCTCAGTTTGTAGAAAAAGTGCAGCCTGATTTTCCGTTTTACTGTCAACTGAGAGATCAGCTAAGGAAATTAATATACAGTGAGCCTAGAGAAATTGTTTCTTTTAAATTTAATGGATTAGATAAATTTGAACTTGGCTGGAACAATGAGAAAATACGATTACTTCGGAATAATTTAGATCAATGGGGGATAGATGTGAAAGTAGTTGATAATCCAACAGTAGTAGATTCTGCTTTAATAGAAGGTATAGAGAGGTTTCAGACGGCTTTCAATTTGAAAGTAGATGGACTTCCAGGTGAATCAACGCTAAGGTTATTAAATATGCAGGATAGAGAATTGAAAAATATTTTGTCTCTTAATCTTGATAGGATGCGGTGGTTACCGGAAGAGATAGGAAAGAATCTCATTTTGGTTAATATTCCTGAGTACAAATTGAGAATATACAAGGCAAATGAGCTCGCAATGGAAATGAAAACAATAGTGGGAGAAGTTGATAAATCTACCCCTGTTTTTAGTGATACTTTAAGTCACATAGTATTTAACCCCACATGGACGGTGCCGCAGAGCATTATCTGGGAAGAAATGGTGCCCAAATTAAAGAAGGATCGTGGTTACTTTCAAAAAAGTTTTAAAATATATAAAGACAGTGAGGAAGTGGATCCTTACTTTGTTAATTGGAAAGATGATGAACTCAAGAAAAAGCATTTCTTTGTTTTTGAGCAGCAACCCGGTCCTGATAATTCGCTTGGTGAAGTGAAATTTATGTTTCCAAACAAATTAAGTATCTACTTACATGACACGCCAGCGCATGTTCTTTTTAACAGAACCCACAGAGATTTAAGTCATGGTTGCATACGGTTAGAAAGACCTTTTGAGTTAGCTAATTTTTTACTTTCAGATAACAAAGGTTGGACCAAAGATGAAATGAATAGCATATTACAAGAAAAGGAGCCTAAAAAAGTGTTTCTGGATCAGCGCTATCATGTTCAGATCACCTATTTATCAGCTTGGGTGGATAATGATGGAAGATTAAAGCTTTTCGATGATATATATGGATTTGATAGAAAGCAGCTAGCCAAAGTTGAAAATTTAAATGATTTAGCAGCCTCAAAGCGGAAAAGTGATAAAGAACAGATTTAAACGCTTTTTTGGCAAATTGTTACCTCTAACTGAAATTTGAGGGGGGAAGTGGAACTATTTAAGTATTGAAATCATTAAGGGAATTGAGTTTTATCATAGAAAAAATGTGGTAATATGATATACTCAGTTTAAATTTTTTAAAACAAAGAAATTTTTTAATGCTTAGAAACCGTACAATTTTTATTCCTTTCTTATTTTTAATATTCACATTAATAGCTTGTTCAAATAAACCCAATGAAGCGGTAGAACTGGAAACAAAATTAGAAGATAGAGTTCATGCCGATATGGATTCTCTTACTGACCCTCTAGTGTTGGAAAAGGATATGGAGGTAGACTCCTTGAGAAAGAAAACAGCATTTCAGAACAGCCAATTTAGGGATGTAATGAGTTTTGAGGATACAGTGAAATCACTTTTTGATAAGTTAATGGAGAATAATCCTGAAGTAGAATTAAGTTTTGAGCCTTTTAGATATGCTGTGATCGGGTATTATACATTACGTCAGGAGAAAAGGTTAAATGAAAAGGAAATTGTTTCTATCATAGATTTCACTAAAAGTAGTTGCGATAAAAGGTTTTACACAATAAACTTGAAAGAGATGGACTTTTTATATTATTCCCTGGTGAGCCATGGACGAAATACCGGTGAAGATATGGCAACCAAGTTCTCTAACGAAAGATCTTCTAACTCTAGCAGTTTAGGGTTTTATGTCACAGGTGGTACCTATGCTGGCAGAAATGGTTATAGTTTGCGCTTAATTGGTGATGAAAAAGGTTGGAATGATAACATGATGAGAAGAGCTGTTGTGATGCATGAAGCTTCTTATGTAAGTGAAGACTTTGTGAAAAAGTATGGTCGTTTGGGTAGAAGTTATGGATGTCCTGCTTTGCCAGTTGGCCTAAGTGAAAAAGTGATTAATACTATAAAAGAAAGGTCAGCAATTTTTGCTTATTATAATGACGATAACTATTTAAAGGCTTCCAGGTATCTGGATCTAGACCAACTTGTACAAAAAATGAATGAAAGCACCGACAGCTAATAACTTTTTTGATGAGGAAGTACTCTTTCTAAGAGGATTTTTGTGCTTAGCACTATAGCGTTTTAAACTATGCTTAGATTTTATCGTACATTTGTTTTCTACATTAAATTATATTTATGGTTGTTAAGATAATTGGAATAGTATTGACAATAGCAGGAGCTATAGGACTTGTTTGTGGTGTTTTAGGAGTATTTGGCACCCCTATTATTGCCCTTAACTCATGGGCTTTGGCTATTTTAGGATTTATATTTTTTATTTCAGGGATAGGGATGTTAAAAAGGGTAGGCTCATAATTAACCTCCGCTCACATGAATACTATTAATTTCAGCAACTTCACGAATAGCTCTTTTAATTTCTATTGAGGTGTCGGGATTTGTAATATAGATAAAGAAGTAGTTTTCTTTACCAATTTGAAAATTAATTTGATAAGATTTGTATTGAATAGAGGAAATATCGCTCCATTTTAACTTTTTGCCAGCTTTCCAAAAGTACTTTTTGATTTTAATGAACTCATTGGTTAAAACCACTTTTGGAGCGTATTTTGATTTTTCCGATAGACCCAAATAGCCATAAAGAATTAAATATAGTCCACCAATGATGAGATATGACCAAGCTAATCCACTTAAACCTTCATTGCTGTATTTATAGATTTGGAAAGCACCGACAACTATATACAAAACGCCACTTGAAACCCATATAAACCTATTGGTTTTCATCGAGAACGTGTTCTTATCGCCTATTAATACTTTCTTTATCAATTTTCTTCTATTTCTAAAGGGTTACCAGTAAATTTAATTTAACCAGAAATCACTTGCATCCTCTTATTTTCAGCGAGCTCCCGAATAGCTCTTTTAATCTCTATTGAGGTAGCAGAACTTGTGTCATAGGTAAAAGTATAGGTTTCTTTATTTCCCCGAAAATCAATTTGGTAAGATTGGTACTTTATGGATGAGATATTATTCCAGTTTAATTGTTTGGCAGGTTTCCAAAAGGACTTTTTAATTAGAATATAGTCTTCATTTAATAGGACTTTAGGGGCATATTTTGATTTTTCTGATAACCCAAGAAAGCTGTAACCTAATAAATATAAGCCTCCTAAAATAAGATATGACCAAACTATAAAGCCGAATTTTTCATCCTCATACCGATAAATTTGTGATATACCTATGCCTATATAAACCACAGCTCCAATAATCCACATGAATCTATTAGTCTTTGCGGAAACATAGTTAGTACCGTTACTTAATAAAATTGTTTTATTCATTCATTTAGAATTTTAAGTAGTTCGAATATAAGTAATAAAATTTATTTCCACAATTGGCATAAATAAAAAAGCCATTTCTGAAGAATAGATTCTTCTGAAATGGCTTTGCAAGTGTCTTAATTATATTTTAAGCTAAAGCTTCTTCTTCAGTTTGATATTCTGAAATTGGAATACAGCTACACATTAAGTTTCTATCTCCGTAAGCGCTATCAATTCTGCTTACTGTTGGCCAAAACTTGTTGTTTCTTACAAAAGAAATTGGGAAGACAGCTTTTTCTCTAGAGTAAGGTAAAATCCATTCTTCCACCATTGCGGTATTCATAGTATGTGGAGCATTCTTTAAAACATTATTTTCCGCATCTGCTACACCATCGGCCACCTCTTGGATTTCTTTCCTGATTGAGATCATCGCTTCACAAAATCTGTCTAATTCAGTTTTAGTCTCACTTTCAGTGGGCTCGATCATCATGGTGCCTGGTACTGGAAAAGAAACAGTAGGAGAATGGTATCCATAGTCCATTAATCTTTTGGCTATATCTTCAACCTCTACACCAAAATCTTTAAAAGATCGGCAGTCAATAATCATTTCATGTGCTGCTCTACCCTTTTTATTGGTATACAAAACGGGAAAATGTTCCCCCAGCCTGGCTTTAATATAGTTTGCATTTAAAATAGCTAATTGAGTAGCTTCTTTTAATCCTTGCGATCCCATCATGCTAATGTAAGCATAGCTGATTGCTAAAATACTCGCACTACCCCATGGGGCTGCTGAAATAGAACTAATGGCAGAATCTCCCCCTGTTGGTATTATAGGGTTGCCTGGTAAAAATTCCTTTAAATGATCAGCTACACAAATTGGGCCCATTCCCGGACCGCCACCACCATGCGGTATGCAAAATGTTTTATGTAAATTTAAATGGCAAACATCCGCACCAATATTCGCTGGAGAAGTTAATCCTACCTGAGCATTCATGTTAGCACCATCCATATAAACCTGACCACCATTTTCATGAATAATCTGGCATATTTCCTGGATGTCTTCTTCAAAAACTCCGTGGGTAGACGGGTATGTTACCATCAATGCTGATAATTTTTCAGCATGTTTCTCAGCCTTTTCCTTAAGGTCAGCTAAGTCGATATTGCCATTATCATCGCATTTAACAATTACAACTTCCATCCCAGCCATAACTGCACTTGCAGGGTTGGTGCCATGTGCAGAAGATGGAATGATCGTCACAGTTCTTTGCTCATCTCCTCTGCTTAAATGATAAGCTCTAATTACCATTAAACCCGCGTACTCTCCCTGAGCACCAGAGTTTGGCTGCAGAGAGGTAGCCGAAAAACCAGTAATTTCAGTAAGCATGTTTTCCAACTTAATGAACATTTCTCTATAGCCTAATGCCTGCTCTTTAGGTGCATAAGGATGAATATTTCCTAACTCAGGCCATGTAACCGGTATCATTTCAGCTGTGGCATTTAATTTCATTGTACATGATCCCAATGAAATCATCGAATGTACTAAAGACAAATCTTTATTTTCCAGCTTCTTAATATAGCGAAGCATTTCATGTTCTGCATGGAAATTATTGAATACTGGATGTTCTAAATAACTACTTTTTCTGATTAGGCCTTTAGTCCAGTTTAATTCCAAAGTTTCAGATGTTTCATTTAATGGGAATTTTGAAGCATCCTTATCTAAAACCAATGCAAAGATTTCAATCAATTCTTTAACATCGGCAATCCGGGTAGTTTCATTCAAAGCGATAGATACTGTTTTATCTGTACCGAAATTGAGATTGATTTTACGTTCTAGAGTCGTTGAATGAAGTTTCTCTCTAAATTTTTCAGACTCTAACTGTACATTAATAGTATCGAAATAATTTGCATTCAATACTTTATACCCTAAGAAATTTAAACCTTTAGCTAAAAGCTGCACCAGAGAGTGCGTACGGATTGCAATCTTTTTTAAACCTACAGGTCCATGGTATACAGCGTACATCCCAGCCATAACCGCAAGCAAAACCTGTGCTGTACAAATGTTGGATGTTGCTTTTTCTCTTTTGATATGCTGCTCCCTGGTCTGCAGAGCCATTCTATAGGCTTTGTTTCCATTTTTGTCAACAGAAACTCCAATGATTCTACCAGGTATCTGTCTTTTAAATGCTTCTTTAGTAGCAAAATATGCAGCATGAGGACCTCCGTAGCCCATTGGAATGCCAAATCGCTGGGAAGTACCTACTACGCAATCCGCTCCAATTTCTCCCGGTGGAGTTACCATTGTTAGCGCTAGTAAATCTGAGCCAATAGTAGAATAAACATTGTTTTCCTGAGCAGCTTCTAAAATAGGCTTTAGGTCAAGAATTTCTCCTGTTTGTGTAACCTGCTGAGTGTAAAGACCAAATATTGACTCATTATTTACATCAATTTTATTTATATCTCCAACTAATAACTCAATGCCAATAGGAATGGCTCTGGTTTTTAGTACGTCTAGTGTTTGTGGGAAAATATTTTCATCCACGAAGAAAACATTAGCATTCTTTTTCTTACCCTTTCTTAAGCCATAAAACATGCTCATAGCTTCCGCAGCTGCGGTTCCTTCATCTAATAAAGAAGCATTTGCTATCTCCATACCGGTTAAATCTATCACCATGGTTTGGAAGTTGATGAGGGCTTCCAATCTGCCTTGTGCAATTTCTGCCTGGTATGGGGTATAAGCGGTGTACCAGCCTGGATTTTCCATGATGTTTCTTAAAATAACACCGGGCACGTGGGTATTGTAATAACCTAAGCCAATATAAGATCGAAAAATCTGATTTTTAGAAGCCATAGCCTTAAAGGATTCCAGAAATTCAAATTCTGTTTGAGCCTCTGGGAGGTTCAGATCCTGCTTTAGTCGGATTCCTTTTGGAATAGTTTCCTCTATCAAATGTTCCAGAGAATCAGCCTTCACAATATCAAGCATCTCTTTTATTTGCTGATTATCCGGTGCATTATGCCTCACATCAAATCTTTCTTGGTATCGAGGGTTTAATTTCATAGGTTTTGTATTAATTTAGACCGTTATATGAAATTGGCTATCAATTAAATGCTTTGGGGGGAGATTTAAATGAAGGTTCATTTCATATTAATTATAAGATAAACTCTTTTAAAACTTTATAAATTCAGGCATCTGAATGAAGCCACAAAAGTACAATATATTTAAGAGTATATTTGTTTGAATAACTGTAAAAATAAAAAATAATTTACCTAAATAAATAATCATGAATAAAGTTTTAATGCTCATAATTATCTGCTTTTCGTTTAGCTATACAGCGCAATCGCAGACTAAAGAAAAGCTTGCAAGAAAGTACGCAGCCACTATCACAGATGCTGATTTAACCAGACACTTAACACTTTTGGCCTCTGATTCACTGGAAGGACGGGAAACTGGTAAAAGGGGTCAGAAAATGGCTGCCGAATACATAAAAAATCATTTCCAGTCGCTTGGACTAACGGCTCCTGTGGATGGATCTTACTTTCAGAAGTTTAATTTATATCAAACTAAAAGAGGAGATGCTGAAATTATTTTTGGTGCTGATACCTTGAAGAACCTCAATGGAATGGTGTACTGGTCAAGCCATCCTATGAAGAGAGCAAAAGTTAATCTTGTATTTATCAATGAAGCAAATAACGATGATCTTGCAGAAATTAATGTAAAAGACCAGTTTGTGGTATTTAAAGCAAAGGGTCAGTTCACTCCAGTGCTAAATAAATTGGAAGAAGCCGGAGCCAGAGGAGTTATTGTATTGGCTGAGGACAGTGCAAAAATGGATATGGTAAACAGGTACGGACAGTATTATGTGACGCAGGGAGCTATATCTCGAAAGAAGCCCGAAGAAGGCGGGATGGTGAGTATTGTAACTTATAAAGAAACTGCAGATAAGATGTTTGGTAAACCTCTTTCAGAAATTAAAAGAGGAGCCAAGGCTAAAGCGGAGATTTTTGGAGAAATTAAAGTTGATGTAATTGAAACCGAGAATGTGCTGGGCTTTTTAGAAGGCGGTGATGAGAAAGATGAAGTGATAGTGATAACAGCACATTATGACCATGAAGGTATTAAAGGTGATGAAATTTATAATGGTGCTGATGATGATGCATCCGGTACCACCGCAGTTTTAGAAATAGCAGAGGCTTTTGCCATGGCGAAAAAAGATGGTAAGACACCGAAAAGAAGTATACTTTTTATGCCAGTGACAGGTGAAGAAAAAGGATTGTTAGGATCTGCATATTATGCTGAAAATCCAGTGTTTCCATTAGAGAACACTATTACCAACCTAAATATAGATATGATTGGCAGGGTGGATTCGGCTCATAAGGATGATAGAGAGTTTGTTTACTTAATCGGATCTGACAGAATTTCAACTGATTTGCATGAAGTTAGTGAAAAAATGAATGCACATTATACAAAATTGGACCTTGACTATACCTATAATGCAGAAGATCATCCTGATAGGATATACTATAGATCAGATCATTGGAATTTTGCCAAGAATGGTGTCCCTATCATTTTCTATTTTAATGGCACACACGATGACTATCATAGACCTACCGATACAGTGGAGAAAATAGAATTTGATTTATTAAAAAAGCGAACTGATTTAGTTTTTTATACTGCCTGGGAATTGGCTAACAGACCAGTGAGACCAGCTGTAGATGTTCAAGAGGAGGTAAAGAAATAATTATTGAAATTTCTGAATTGGAAGGCATTACTTTGTTTGAAAGTAATGCCTTCTTATTTTAAAATTAAACGTTATAGAATGCTATTCCTCTCAATAGAAGATTTTAGCCATGCCTGATGACCGTTTTCAAATTGAACTAGCAAATGATCACCAAACTTGCCTTGTAAATAAGCCTCTGAAGCCAATAAATTCGCATCATAATAGCTTCCTGATTGATATTGATCCTTAATGCTATCCTTAGGATTAAATACTACAGTTTTAAGCGGATTTGCAATTTGCTCCAATAAATTTTTATAGACAAATGCTTGAGTACCATCAGGCAACCTTACTTTATACCAATTAGTTAATGAAGCTTCTGTCATTAGCACATCATTTCTTTTCAATTGTTTAATTACTTCAGATTTAGTGCTAGCCTTTGCCCTGATATTAATTTTGCTGCTAGAAACTCTTTGGTACTGATTAAGAGACACGGTATCGGAAAGATCTGGCTGGTTGAAAGGATCTGACAGTGCTAAAAAGTCGTAAGGGTTAACCGCTCCTTTTCCAAAGCTGTAGATTCCAAAATGCAGATGGGGAGCAGTATTCCTTGCATTTCCTGTGTTCCCGATTAAGCCTAAAGTGTCTCCCACATTTACTCTTTGGCCAGTGTTAACTAATTGGCTATCCAAATGTGCGTAATAGTAAGAATATCCTCCGCCAGAAAGAAATATGATTTTTCCTCCGAGATTGTTGCTCCCCACTCTTCTTACAGTTCCATCTGTAACGGCTGTTACAGGGGTGCCTCTTTCGGCAAATATATCAATGCCTTCATGTTTTCTTCTACCTGCATCACGTCCATCACCAAAAAAGCTACTAATGTTTTTGTATGATTTTTCAGGCACAGGAAAGGCAAGTGAGGAGGTAAATCGAATGCTGATTTGATACATTCCACCTCTTAGGAGCTCTGGTTGTATTCTTATGGCATGTTCAGCAGATTGATCGACTTTGTAACTTAGTTTTCCGTTTTCAAATTGTTTATTCAGAAATTTAGATTCACCTTCTTTATATTCCAGTACATCCACAAATAAGTTTGCATTATTTGCGGAAATGGGAGTTGCAATGATTTCAATATTCTGGCCTTCTTTTACATCATATCTGATCAAAGATGCTTTAGGCTCACTTGCTGTAAATTTGATGATTTCTGCATACGGTAGGTCTATTTTAATTGAATCTTTCAATGCGTTCTCTCCAGCGAGAATCCAATCTTTTGCGAGCGCTGTTTGATGTAAATCGGTATTGACTAAGGCTGCTTTATATTTTTCATAAGGGCTTTTGGGCGCAAAAACCTGATCTATTTTACAGGCACTCAAAATAATGGAGCCAATAATTAACTTAACAGCAATATGGAAGACGTTCATATTTAAAAAGTGTAGAATTAGCAGTAAGTTGATCTGGAATATTCACTGCATTGGATTTTAAATAAATGAACAACAGTTTTCCTTGTAGAAAGAGTTCAATCAGACCGTATACAGAACCGTAATTCTTTATAAGAGTTTGAAATAAGAGTAGATCTCAATAAAACATAATTGAGTGAGCTACCCTGGATTATTAATATCTAGTATTCAGTAACTTACTAAAAAGTAGCACGTATATAATAAGGTAAAATATTAATTTTTTTAACATTATTCATCATTTTAGTGCTTAATGGCTATTTCAAATATAGCAGTAGGTAGTAAGCTTTTTTATATATCATGTCAACAGTTCAAATCCTCAAAAGTAACAAAGGTAAAATCCTTAAAAATTGGCTGCAAAAGGTGCAGGAGGAGATGCCCGTCATTTTGAAACATGATAAAGCTGCGATAGAAAATAGTGTCCCTGACTTGCTGGACGCTATCATTTTACAAATTAAATCGGATAGTATAGAAAAGATCCAATCCAGCAGTCGCTTGCATGGAGCGCAAAGGACTTCATTTGATAATTATTCTTTGCGCCATGTTATTAGAGAATATAATATTCTGAAATCAGAAATTTTGCATCTCTTGGATATTGATCAGGTAATTGACCCTAAGGATAGAGATGATATAATGTTAATGGTGGATCATGCAATTGAGGAAGCTGCTGAAACTTTTTTTCTGGTGAAACAAGGTGTCCATATAGAAGCTAGAGAAGCAGCAGAGACGAAAGCTGATGAACTTGAGATTGAAGATGATAATCGGGAGGAATTTATTCAATCTATTACGCATGACCTTAATAATCCGCTTAACAATATTAAGGGTTGCATTTCTCTATTAGAGATGGGAATGGAAATAAGTAAAACTCATAAAATTCTTAGCATATTAAAGACGAGTGCCCAACAGGCTGAATTTTTAATTAAAGATTTTTTGGATGTTGGGAAAGTTAACTTAAGTGAAAAATTTCCTTTACAGACAAGTAGTTTTAATATCAATGAGGAATTGGAAAATCAGATAGAGGTTTACAGAATCTCTCACAGCAAAGATGTTGAATTTACTCCTGGTGAAGAGGATATTTATGTAAGCATTGATCTGGCTCTTTTGAGACGTTCAGTTGGTAATTTATTGAATAATGCACTTAAACATGGAGATTCTAAAAGTAAAATAACAGTTTCATGTTATTTGGAAAATGGAAAGGTTAATATTTCAATTCAGAATACTGGTAAAATAATACCCGAAGAGAACATAAAGAACATTTTTAACAGGTATTATCAAGGTGATGGGGGTAGCAAAGGTTGGGGTATCGGTCTTGCTTTTGTAAAGGAAGTGATGCAAGCGCATGGGGGAGAAGCTGTTGTTGAAAGTAACAAAGAGAACGGAACCACATTTAAGCTGATTTTTCCTCATGATGAATCGCGAGCTTCTTAAGAGAGTCTAATTGACTGCAATAATTATTTTCATTTTAGTAGGTTCTTCATATTGTTTTCCGAATTATATTAAATTGCTTACAGTTTAAATCTTAAAAAATTATCTACTGAAGACGTAAGCATGTACGGACAACTTCACCAATCTATTAATCAATTTATTGAGACTTCAGAAGAAGAGAAAGATTTATTAGAACGGAGTTTTACGTATAGGGAGGTTGCTAAAAAATTTAGACTGGTTGACTTTGGCAAAGTCTCCACTCACATTTACTTCATTAATAAAGGAATCATTCGCTTGTTTTATCCCAAGGAAGGAGAAGAAATTACAGGTTATTTGTTTAAAGAGAATCTTTTTTCTAGCAGCTATGACAGCTTTTTAACTCAAACGCCAAGCTCGCAGATTCTGGAAGCGGTAGAGGATTGCGAGTTATTGGTGATTTCCAGCGAAGATATGGAGAGACTATATGCAAAGATACCATCAATGCATATTTTTACTCGAAAAATGGCCGAGCAGCGTTTTATTAACGCTCAGAGGATTTTATCTTCCTTTATATTGGATAGTCCGGAGGAGCGATATAAGAAATTTGAGGCCGCCAATAAAGACCTAATTAATCGTGTTCCACAACATTATATCGCCTCTTTTCTAGGAATCACCCCGGTAAGCTTGAGTAGAATTCGAAAAAGACTTATGGAAAAGTAAGCATCCAGCATTTCTTATCTTTTGTTAACGACAACATCTTTAAACCTACCGTATCTTTGTGATCAAATAAATGAGATAGTATGATGGAGATTAAAACTGAAATTATAATCAATGCTTCTGGTGAAAAAATCTGGAATATCTTAACAGATTTGGAAAACTACAAAAATTGGAATCCTTTTATGATTGAGAGTAAGGGGAAAGTGAAAGTAGGAAACCAAATTACCAATACGATGAAAAATGATGACAAGAATATGACTTTTAAACCCCAAATTTTAAAAGTACAAGAAAACGAGTATTTTGAATGGTTAGGGAGTTTATGGTTTAAAGGGTTATTTGATGGTAAACATTATTTCAAACTTGAGAGCTTAGGTGAAGACAAAACTAAGTTGATTCATGGGGAGCACTTTTCCGGCATACTCAGCAAAATGATCATTAAAAAAATTGGAAAGCAGACAGAAGAGAATTTTGTGAAAATGAATTTGGCATTGAAGGAAGTGGTTGAGAGTTAATTTGACCATTAAGCTATTTATTTCCAGAGGTTTAAAAATAGAATAGCGGCCACAACCGAAAAAATAGATAAGTAATTTATTGGTTTGTAGATACCAATCGGTATCTTTGAATATGCGTAATGCGGAACTCACCAAAAACAAGATTCTATCAATGGCTGCTTCTTTGTTTAACACACAAGGATTTAAAGCGACCTCCCTGCGAGATATTACGCTGGCAACAGGTTTTACCAAGGGTGCGATTTACCGTCATTTTAGGGATAAGGAAAGCCTGGAAGAAAGCACATATGATTTCATTTCTCAAAAAATGCAGGAGAAATTACGTGACGCTATCAAAAGCAAACAAACCGCACCCGATAAATTATTAGCTATTTGCGATTTCTTCCGAACTAATATTCATGCCCCCATTATTACAGGTGGTTGTCCTATACTCAATGCCGGCGTTGAGGCGGACGATACCAAGCCTGGTTTAAATTTGAAAGTAAAACAACTTTTAGATCTTTTTCAAAATTCAATGATACATATTATAAATAAAGGAATTGATCACGGCCAAATTAAAGAGGCAACCAAAGCAGAAACCTTTGCAGTCATATTTATCGCCTCTTTAGAAGGAGGCATATTAATAAGTAAAATCAGAAAAAGAAGTGTGGATTTTGAGTGCATAATTCAAGATCTTCAAGAAAAAGTTAAAAGTATAAAGGCTTAAAAAAATTTATTTAAAATGATACCTATCGGTATCTTACAATGACGAGATATGAAAAAGTTAATCTATCAATCAATTGGTTTTTACGTAAATACCTTAAATAAATTGAATGCTAAAAAAGGCGGGGAATTTGGTTTCAGGCTTTTTTGCAAGCCGCAAAGAGCAAAGCTCAAAAAGCAACATATTGCATTTTTTGAGTCAGCTCGGCAGCACAATTATGATTTCAATGGCGTAAACATCAAAACTTACGAGTGGGGTAATGGCGATAAAAAAATATTATTGGTTCATGGATGGCAGAGTCACTCATACAGATGGAAAAAATATGTTGAGCAACTATCAAAAGAAGAGTACACAATTATAGCATTTGATGCGCCTGGCCACGGTCAAAGTGATGGCAATCAGTTTCATGTTCCGTTGAATGCTTTTCTTATTGCTAATTTGGCTACTAAATACAGAGGTTTTGATACTGTGATAGCGCACTCTATCGGAAGTATGTCCGCTCTGTATGCAATGAAGTATTACTCCTTGGAAAACGTCCAGAATTTTATTTCTTTAGCTTCACCAAGTAAAGCTGCCGAGTTTTTTAAATTTTATACACAAGCTTTAAATCTCAACTCGCAGTCTATCAGCAATATCACTAATATTTTCCAAATGGAAGTCCGCCATCAGTTGGCGGATATAAATTTGACAGCCTTTGCCAAGGATTTAACAGTTCCTGGTTTAATTATACATGATAAAAATGACCCGGAGACCCCGTACGAAAATGCTTTGGAATTGAAAAAGAGCTGGAGCAATTCAACCCTCATCACCACGGAAGGTTTGGGCCATAATTTAAAATCAGAGGAGGTTGTTAGTACTGTATGTCAATATATTCAAACCGGTGAAATTCAATATGCAATCGAGGCTTGAAAACCGAATCGCTTTCTGCTCAAATTAGCCATTATGATACGGGAAACTATCAAACTCAATAATGCCGATTACTTTTAAACATGAGAAATTGAATATCTCAACTTGCAAACGATTGCAATTTTACCTGAACTAGTTAATTTACAATTTCATCTTAAATTCGCGGCTAAAAGCCCCTTCCTATTTAAACTTCCAAGGTTTATTTCAGTATATTTATGTAATAAAAATGATTTTTACGAGAGAATGCTCTCATTTTCCACCTTAAAAATACATTCTACATGAAGAAATTGAATTATAAAGATGAAGTAGCCACTCGTTACACTGTTTATAACAGCCTTTTTCTAGATTTGCCTTACGATCATATTTACCGAACCGGAACTTTGCTACCTATGTTACAACAAATTAGCGCGCAAGGCTATGAGGATGGGAAGGATCCTAAAGAAATCATCAACCAGTTTAAGAAGGAAATTCTAGGCGATAAAGAGGAGAAACAGCTTCATCAGTTACTATTTCAATTGATTCAATATGTTGAGCGACAAGTATTGCTTTTTGACTCTATAGAAGATGCAGCTTTTGAAAAAATATTCAATGTGCAAGGTAAGGGTTCCGTGAAAGAATTAATTGGGAGGGTAAGACATGCCAATAAAATGGATCAACTGAAGGAAAAGTTAAAAACCTTTTCTGTAAGAATTGTGCTAACCGCTCACCCAACGCAATTTTACCCAGGAAATGTACTGGCCATTAATAATGACTTAGAGGCCGCCATTCGAAAGGATGATTTAGCAGCTATTAATTCATTGATGCTTCAACTAGGAAAAACTCCGTTTATCAATAAAGAAAAACCAAGTCCCTACGATGAAGCAGTGAGCTTATGTTGGTATTTAGAAAATGTTTTCTATAAAAGTATTCCTGCTTCCCTTTATGAGTTAGTAGAAGAACTGGACGAACCTTGGGAAGAGTGGGCAAATCCTGACCTGCTTAGTGTTGGCTTTTGGCCGGGAGGTGACAGGGACGGCAATCCATTTGTAACACATGAGATTACCGTAAAAGTGGCTGATCGATTAAGAGAAACTATCCTAAAATGCTACTATAGAGATTTGAGAGCAATAAGACGTAGATTAACCTTTAAAGGAGTAGAAGATAAAATTCAATTAGCTGAGCAAAATGTTTACAATGCTTTATATGGCGACAAAGAGAAAGGTTTCAAGCAGCCAGAAGAGTTAATCAGTGTGTTAAAAGAAGCCCTAGATCATCTTAAAAATGACCACAGTGGAATATTTTCAGAGCTACTAGAGAAATTTATTCTAAAAGTCAGAGTATTTGGTTTCCATTTTTCAATTATGGACATCAGGCAAGACAGCAGGAAACATGATGCTTTGTGGGAAGATATTTTAGCGCATAATGAAGATAAAAGTACCGTAAGCCAATACGAAAAAATGCAGGAAGTGGATAAAGTAAACTTCCTTCTTAAATATCAATCACTTCCGGAAGACATTAGCATTTATGAAGATTTTCATCAGGAAATGTTAAAAAGTTTTGATGCTCTGGAAGAAGTGAAGAAGCGAAATGGAAATCGAGCATGCCACAGGTACATCATCAGTAATTGTCAATCAGTATTGCACATTATAGAAGTGTTTAAGCTGGCTAACTTAAAGTTAAGTGCCAAATCTTTTGAAACTCTTGATATAGTACCACTTTTTGAAACCATTGATGACTTGGCTAATGCGCAGGGGATTATGAAGGAATTATATGAAATTCCAGCATACAGAGAGCATGTTAAGCAGAGGGATAATAAGCAGACTATCATGGTCGGCTTTTCAGACGGTACCAAAGACGGGGGTTATTTAAGAGCTAACTGGTCGATATTTCAAGCCAAGGAGGCGCTTACTGAAATTTCCAGACAATATGGAATTAAGGTGATCTTCTTTGACGGACGAGGTGGGCCGCCAGCAAGAGGAGGCGGAAATATGCATGATTTTTATGCTTCTCTCGGTTCCAAAATAGAGGATCAGGAAGTGCAAGTAACTATTCAAGGCCAGACTATCAGCTCCAATTACGGAAAGGTGGGTTCTTGTCGGTATAACATGGAGCAGTTGCTTTCAGCTGGGTTGGAAAACCATTTGTTCGCGGATGATAACAGGATCCTCAATGAGGAGGAACGTGATTTACTAGATCAATTGGCTGATACAGGTTATCAGCTGTATAAAGATTTTAAAAGTCATGATAAGTTTACCCCTTATTTAGCAAACGTTACTCCTTTAAAATATTTTGGAGATACCAACATAGGAAGCAGGCCTTCCAGCAGGGGTAAAAAAGGTGAATTAAAATTTGAAGATTTACGAGCTATACCTTTTGTGGGTGCCTGGGCTCAAATGAAACAGAATATTCCCGGCTTTTATGGAGTGGGTACCGCTCTCAATACATTGAAAGAGCAGGGTAAAGGAAAGGAAATTAATCAGCTTTATAGTGATTCATTGTTTTTCAGAACACTACTGGGAAATTCCATGCAGTCAATTGCAAAATCATTCTATCCGGCCACTGCTTACCTGGCTAAAGATGTAGATTATGGTGATTTCTGGCAGTTGATGAAAAAGGAATTTGACTTAAGTAAATCCGAGCTGGATGATATAAGTGGAAAGAAGGGGATTTTACATGAGGCCCCGGTTTCTCAGGCTTCAATTGCTATAAGGGAAAGAATTGTTCTGCCTTTAATCACTATTCAGCAATATGCTATTCAGAAACTGAGAGATGGTGTGGAAGATGAAGAGACTTTTAAAAGATTGATTTTACGAAGTATGTTTGGAATTGTAAACGCAGCCCGGAACGCGGCATAATATGGTAAGAAAAAGATCGGCTAGTGTTTAACAGATACTAGCCATTCTTTGTTCTGCTGATACTTTTAGTGAAGAAGCCTGTAATTTTAAGAAAAGAAGCTAAAAAAGAAGGCCACTTATCAAAATTTTATACTTGAAAAGTAATTGAGAATGTCTTTAGTTTAAAAGCTAACATTAAAAAACTTCGCAAAACAAAATGAAGTCGCATAGTATTGTGATTAGTTATCTCCAATAAAATTTTCATTCACTACTTTCCAAAATGTTTCAGGTGTTAAAGGCTTGTGTGCGAACTCCTTTACAGAAGGAATCAAAGCAGCTCTTTCCCTGTCATCGGGGTTCATGCTAGTGGTTAATATAGTTACTACAGATCGATCCTGAATGTCCTTAGATAACTCGTCATACTCTTTAAGAAAATCCCAACCACTCATGCCAGGCATGTTAAGGTCTAAAAATATAATTCCTGGTTGAGGGCAATTTTCATATTCACCTTTACAAAGTAGAAAATCTAATGCTTCGCTCGCAGACTTTACTGATTTTATATAAGCATCAACATTTTCACCCTCTAGAATAATGGTGTGGTAAAAATTGGTTGCTTCATCATCATCTATTAATAATATACAATCTAGCTTTTTGCTTTTTGCTATCATATAACTTTCTTTAGTGTAAAATAGAAGGAGCTTCCTGCTCCCTTTGTTGATTTAACCCACATTTTACCTTCGTGTAACTCTACAATTTTTCTACAATAGGCTAGGCCCAGGCCGGTTCCTTCGTATTCCTCCAACTGGTGTAAACGTTGGAAAATAAAAAAGATTTTTTCATAATTCTCCTTTTTAATTCCTATCCCATTGTCTGAAACACAAAACTCAACCATGGTATTATTTTCTTTTGCAGACACGTTAATAATTGGAGGTACACCTTCTTTTCTAAATTTTAAGGCATTACTTATCAGGTTTTGAAATAGCAGACGTAGTTCAACAGGATTCCCTACTACTTGAGGTAATTTCGTTAAATTTATTGTACCATTTGCTGATTTCAAAGCAACATCAAAATCCTCTACTATAGTTTCTACTAATTCCTGACAATTAACCTGATGAAGCTCTCTTTTGTTCCCTATTCTGCTGAAATCAAGTAAGCCCTTAATCAGGTGAGTCATTCTGCCGGTAGCGCTGGTCACATATTGGAGAATCTTTTTTCCCTGATCATCAAATCTGCTGTAGTATTTTTTTTCTATTAATTGAGTCATATTTCCAATGGTCCTCAGAGGTTCCTGTAAATCATGACTGGCAATACTCGTAAAACGCTCTAATTCCCTGTTTTTAATTAAAAGGTCGGAATTCAGGTTTTCAAGTTCATTTTTATTCCTTGACAACTCCTCTTGCTGTTCATCTAATTTAATTACTTTTTCTAATAGTTCATCAGAACTTTTCGATAATTCTTTATTAATGCTCTCCAAACTTGTAAAACTACTCTTGGCTATATAAACGAGTGAAACACTAGTCCAGATAACCACCAATGAAATGATCATATTTACTTTATTCAATTCACCTCTCGCATTGATATCCATTTCACCGGAGTTTACCACTGAAAAGATAGTTAGTAAAGTGCAAATAGTGGCTGCGCAAATACTCGAATACTTACCCGGTAAAAGCCAGCTATAGAGAATCACTATAATATAAAGACTGGCCACGGCAACTGTGTTCCCTGTTTGCAAATCAATTATGAAAATGATGCTTGTTATAATTGCAGCCAAAAATATTAGGCCTGCGTTAAGCAGAAGCATCATAAGTTTACTTCTGGAAAACATTAATTTTTGCTGTTTAGCTTTTGTTTGAGTTCTGTTATCTCAGTTTCATACTTTCTGAGTTGCTTTTCCAACTGATAGGACTTCAATTTATCCTCTGGTTTTGTTTCTATCAGTTTTGGCAGATCACGAATTAACACGAATGCAGTAGCCATGCTAACCATTGCTGTCAGTACCCGCAAGAGGCCACTTAGTCTGTATGCTGGCCAATAGAACATAACAGCATCAATGAGATGTGTGCTTCCACATAAAATAATAAAAGCTCCGAATAACCAAAAAACCGGTAAAAATGGGAGGTTATGTCTTTTCTGAATAAAAAAAATGATGATAGCAGGAATAACAAAGTAGGCTAACCAAATGGCCATATCACTCGCAATATAAAGCCATCCATGAAATGATGACCATTCTCCACATACCCAACGTGCTGGCCAATCGTCAGCAGAAAAAAGATTACTAAAAAAATCGAGTATTTGATCCATGATGATTGAAATTTGGTCTTAGTAAATATATAACTTTATGATTGGAAATAAAAATAACCGTTATTTTAAGGTAAGAAGGCCTTTTTTTCTCATCAACACACTGTGAATAAAGGGAATACAAAGTTTTGATTTTGGGTTTTAGTCGAATTTTTTTAAGCACTTTGACCTATGGAGTAGCCCTTGGAAAGGGACTTCTTTTAAGAAATCTGTATGGCCAAAAAGGTTAGTAGCGAGCAAGTGTTTCCAATCTGCAAACTCAAATTAAAAGCATGATAAGCAGCCTAGTCAATATTATTGGGGTAATTGCAGCTACAATCAGCCATACTGGAATATTTTTAGCAATAGTAAGATTGATAAGTCAATGCAGTATAGAAAAGTGAGTTTTCTCCTAAACTTACTCACTATTCAAACAATTACTTGGGTGAGAATAAGCTTACTACCTGTCCATTGCTTATTTTAAAATGCTTAAAATGGAATAGGTTCTATTTACAAATTCACCATTTTTACTATTCACTTGTTCTGTTTCAAATCGTATTTCCGGATGCTTGAATTTGGATTTTTCTATGAGAGTCAACACATCCTCATCATTATAAAGCTGAAATCCAAATTCCGTGAACGGTAAATTTTTCATAAAATCCTTATGACTGTAGGTAATGTTGCATAGGCCTCCAGGTTTCAGCACTCTGTAAATTTCATTTAATGTAGCTGAAGGATTTTCCCAAAAATAGAGGGTATTAACAGTCAATATTTTATCAAATACAGCCTCTTCAAAAGGGAAAGATTGTCCTTCATAATGAAAAAACGCTGCTTGATCATTCTTTACAAAATTTTCGTTAATTCTTTCTGCTTCTTTTTTCATATCTAAGGAGATATCTAAGCCGCTGTATTTGAGAGAGGGAGCTAAATTGAATATGTCAGCTAAATGTAGTGCGTTTCCATGACCAATTTCCAAAATAACGTCATCAGGCTTCAATTCTAGGTACAGGATGGTGCTCATTGTCATACCATAATTGGTTTGGTTCATTTGTTCAGCAACTTCCAACCCTGCTGCACCATTAGGGCATCTTAGCTGACTAGCCAGGTTCTTTAATTCATCAGATGAAAGGTTCATGCTTTGTTTTTTATGAAGGAACTACTTCAGTTATAAATTTATTGCGGTAATCAGCAGGGGAAATACCTGCGTATTTTTTAAAAACTTCTCTGAATGCTTTCGGGTCGTTGTATCCTACTTCATACATTACTTCATTTACATTCTTACGACCAGTTTCCAGCTGCATTTTAGCTGCTTCTATTTTTACCCTTTGAATATATTCAATTATTGAATTGGACGTTGCTTTTTTAAATCTTCTTTCAAACGTTCGTCTGCCTGTACCGAAACGATCAGCCAGCTCATCAACATGAATTTTTGCATCGTAATGCTTTTCAATGTACTCCTGAGCAGCAACTATAATTTCATCACCATGTGCTTTTTGTCCCTTGAACATGGAGAATGGGAGCTGATTGTTTTTTGAAATATCCAATAAAAAGAATTTCGAAGCCATTACGGCCATTTCTCTGGAGGTATATTTCTCCACAATGTAAAGCAGCAAATTCCAGTATGCGTTGGCTCCCCCACTGGAGTATAATCCATTCTGCTCACTAATCACTCTGTCATCCACAAGCCGCACATCAGGAAACATATTTCTGAAGGTTGGTGCATGCAACCAATGGGTGGAGCAGGTTTTTCCAGACAGAAGCCCTGTAGAGGCCAGTAAAAATGCACCAACACATAAACTGGCTACTTCAGCACCTTTGTTATACTGTTTTATAATCCATGGAAACATAGCCTCATTTAATGCAATGGCGTCTTTAATGTCCCCACTGATCGCGGGTATAATAATTAAGTCAGTACTTTTTACATTTTCCAGCAGTGCGTCCGGATGGAAACTCAATAAGCCGTTGCTTAGTTGCACCTCTTCGGTGATACCAACTAATTGCACTTTGAAAACCGGGTGCATCCCGGCTTTCTCATAAAACATATTAATGGCAGTAAACATGTATTGCGGATCTACGATGGCAGCCGGTACAGCCCGCTCCGGTACAAGTATTGAGATAGTTTTCATGGAATAATTTTAAGCAATGGATTTAACCAATTTTTTATAATATTGTACGTCTCTTTTTAATAATTATTACCTTTGTAAATATAAGATATTTCTTATCTTATAAAATACCATCAATAGAATAAAATAGCTAATGAAATCTTCTGTACTCTGCTTTTAAAAGTTAAAACTGATGTGTTGGGTGACTTGAGAATCTGATTTCCTTATAGTACTTTCTAATCAGTAGTAAATTCAAGATGTTGATCATCTTTATTTCTAATCTCATAAGTTAAAAGTCCTTCTATAGAATCACTTAGTTGAACTTGAACTTTGCCACTTGAATCCCATACTGAGGATGATCCAGCACATATGCCATTATCTGCAGGGCCAACAGCATTCACCATCAATGTTGTAATTTTGTATTTTTTGGCAATCACTGACAATGTTTCTCTGGCTTTTTCAACACCTGAGGCAAATTTTGCTACACTGGCAAGATATATTTCACCGCCATTATTCACTGCTTCTGCTGAATGTTTAGGAATAGCGAGTTCGTAACAAATGGCTAGCGCTATTTTGTGCCCTTTGATGTTGAGAGGAGGGAGGTTTTCTCCGCTCACAAAAAATGGCTCTTCGTCAGGGTGAAGATATTTTTTAGAATATAGTTTTCTCTCCTGTTGAGGTTGAAAGATGATCATGCTGATACAGGTGTCATTTTCAGCAATTGTAGGAGCACCTATGCATATAGTAATGTTGTTTGCTTGTGATAAATCCTGAAAAATATTCAGTCTCGCATCATTTATTTTCAGGGCCAGTTTTTTTGCTAAAGTAGGTTCGTAACCAGTTAGCGAAAGCTCAGGAAAAACAATAAAATCTGCCTTTTGAGCAATCGCCTTTTTAACATAATATACATGTTTTTTTATGTTCAATTCAACCTCCCTAGGTGCTGACTGTATCTGTGCTAAGCTGATTTTCATTATTTTAGGGTGTATTTTAAGATTTATTATGCAGTTCTAGGTTTTATTTATTTGGATTTTTCACCGCAATTAAACATCCAATGCACTCCAAACTTATCTTTGCAAGAGCCGAAATAATCTCCCCAAAACATTTCCTGCAATTGCATGGTAACATCTCCGTCTTCTGATAAAGCTGCGAATAGTTTATCAGTTTCTTCCCTGGAGTCAGGTTGGAGATTAATATGCATATTATTGCCATAAGTTAATTTGAAACCCATAGTTTCAGGAGCATCTGTCCCCATTAAGCTATGAGTATTAAGAATTTTAAGCTCTATATGCATAATAAGATTTTTATCTTCATCAGTTAAAGGTGGTTGTCCCTCTTGCGGAGGTACATCTCCAAATCTCATGGGGCCATCTCCAAAAAAGTCGCCTCCAAAGATTGACTTGTAAAAGTTGAAGGCTTCTTCTGTATTTCTTGCAAAATTTAAATAGGTGCTTACACTTGCCATAATTATAATTGTTTAAAATGAAGTTGTTAATTTTTGTGCTGATTATTGCTAACGGACATTCAGCGGTACCAATAGCAGAGTTTTATCAGGTTGAAGAAAAGATTCACTCTTTCTTTCCCTTTAATAGAGCATAAATGGCCATTGAATGCCCATGACCCAGGTCATATTCTTTTTTAAGCCATCCCACTATTTCTCCTGCTTTCACTGTTTTCTTTAGCAAACCATTTTCCATCAATCCTCTTTGATCAGCTAGTTTTTTAAAGTCTTCCGGTGATTGTCCGGTTTTTTCCTGAATATTGTTTAAATACGATTGAAATGACATGATTATAGTGCTTTAACAACGGGCCACAGACCTGTTTGCAGTTTATGATAATAAATATAAGAAGTAGCAAGGATTCCGAAGAAGACAATTGGAAAAATAGTTTGACCAGTAAATCCGTCTACTGCCCAATGACTTGTGGCGGCTGAAATAATGGTAAAAGCAAAGCCTGCATAAGCCCATTCTTTAATACGTGGAGGTACCGTAGGTAACATTAAAGCCACCGAGCCTATCACTTTTAATATAGCTAGCAACAAACCAAAATATTCAGGATAGCCCAAATGTCTGATGCCTTCTTTTGCAAATTCGGTTTGACTCGTTACCGCTACCAGCACGCCTTCAAACAGGAATATAATACCTGTCGATACCCAGTAAATGATTTTTGTTGATTTTGAAGTTTCCATAATTATGAGATTTAAATGATAAGATAAAAGTAGAGAAATAAATTAATGTCCTAGCTGTGCAGTTAAGACATAGTGAAGGGGTAAATGCGACAATTGTTAAATCCTTTAAACTTCTGTGATTTTTTTGTGATACTCTTCGAGCACTTTTGTAGGAACAAAAAAATAACAAAATCATGAAAAAATTAATTTTTATGCTATTAGCACTCCCATTGCTTTTTGGATCATGCGATGATGATGAACCAGAAACAATGATTATTGACTCCAGCCTTCCACAAGGAGAATTTACCGCTGCTAGGACTGGCAATTTTGTAGACGAGAATGAAGCAGGAAGTACCGGTTCCGCTGCATTAGGAACAGATGCAGACGGAGATCAATTTGTAAGATTTGGTGAAGGTTTTAATACAGCTTTAGGTACAGGAACTGTCACGGTATTTTTGTCCACTTCAGCTACTTTTATGGCAGATCCGATGAATGGAAACCCTAATCTACTGGTGTTAGGCCCTGTCAAGTCTTCTGGTGTTAACTTTTTTAAAGTGCCGGAGGGTGAGTCTACTGCTAAATATACTCATGTCATATTATGGTGTGGATCTGCTGCTATACCTTTCGGCAACGCCTCATCTTAGCTACCATATGAATACATCCGAACAAATGTACAAACGACTTCCAATCAAAATTAAAACCTATAAAAAGAAAAATAGCACCAAGGTTATTCTTGATGCTATCTATTGTATTCTTTTATTGTAAACTGTAACGCTATTTTTGGACGTTACAGTTAATTACAGATTTGATTTCTTGTACAAATCTAATATAACAAATGACGCAGGCTCTTCTTCTCCGTTTCGCGTTTTCCACTTTATGGATGGCAGTATTAGCAATACGGTGATGGGTAATGAATTAGATACGCAGCTCAATCATGGTCTGACCTATTTCGGCACGCGAGTTCGCACAAAACCATTTAAAAATAAGCGATTTACATTTCAGCAGGCAGTTTAAATTCCGACAGGCAATTTAGAAGAGGGTTGGATAGTCAATTCAGATCTTTTCTATGAACACATCATAAAGGGCAGATACATGCTATTCGGTAATGTTGGCGCATGGTATCCATTATCAGGAGAGATTTTTCCATATGCGAGGATATTTGCGGGGACATTGGTCGCCAAAAGATTAGGCCCTTTTGTGATGCTTAATTTACCTTATGAGATTGGTGCGGGTACTAAGCTATTTATTACCAGGAAAATTGAACTAGAATTTATGTACACCTATTGGCTACCTATTGAAACGATAGTGGAAAAGAGAATGCCCACTTCTCTCAATTTTGGCTTGAGGATTACCAATTTTAACAATTTTTAAAGTTCTGCAGCAAATTTGGTCTTTAGTTTACGATTTAAACTCGTCCATAGCTTTTTTAACTGAGCCGTGTTCCTTAATTAATTGCAGTGCTCTACCCTCATCAAGATTTAATCTTTCCATCAGCATTTTAGCGCCTCTGTCAACTAATTTATTGTTGGAAAGCTGCATATTTACCATTTTATTGCCTTCCACCTTACCAATTCTGATCATCAGCGTAGTGGAAATCATATTCAGGATCAGTTTCTGAGCGGTTCCTGCCTTCATTCGGGTACTCCCTGTTACAAATTCCGGTCCCACTACTGCTTCTAATGGATAGTCTACTAACTGAGATAAGGCACTATTCGGATTGTTAGAAAGGCCAACGGTGATTATTCCATGCGTTTTTGCTGTTTTTAAGGCACCTAATACGTAGGGTGTGGTGCCAGAAGCGGTAATTCCCACCACTGCATCTCCTGCAGCAACATTAAATTTCTGCAGATCTTTCCAGCCTTGCTCAGTGTCATCTTCCGCAAACTCTACAGCTTTCCTGATAGCTATGTCTCCTCCTGCAATAATTCCTATTACTCGGTCATAATCAAGTCCATAAGTCGGGGGGATTTCTGAAGCATCCAAAATACCTAAACGTCCGCTTGTACCTGCTCCAATATAAAAGAGACGTGCGCCATTTGCGAAATTGCTTTCGAAAGCATCCATAAATTGACTAATCATCGGAATTGTTGCTTTTACTGCTTCAGTTATTTTAGCATCTTCGCGGTTAATCAAATCAAGTAATTCAGTGCTGGATTTGTTTTCCAGATGATCGTGGTTTGAGGGCTGTTCTGTGATTCTTGAGTTATTCATAAATCGCATGGTATCCATTATAAATTCTTTTTTGTAAATATTATTAGTTGATCTGAATCGGTAGCAGGTTCTGTAGTTAAAATAATTTCATTGATTAGGAGAAATACTTTACATTTTTGAACAGCTTTTAACTTGCAAGTTGCAGCCAGTTATTCAGTTCTTTTTGATTCTTGTTATCATCTAGGTCTCTACTGTTTACTAATTAAAATTTGTTCTAGTAATTAGTATAACCAACATCTATTGTTCTCCTTTTCCTAATTAACTGTTCATTTGTAATGATAATTTTTTATCTCATACTGTAAAAGTGAATATCATGTGTGTTAGAAGAACTTACGGCAAGTGAGAAAGTTGCCCTCTTACCTTTTTAAAAGCTCTAATTTTTTAACAAGATATCTCCTAACAAAAATCATTGGCATTTTTAACTCCTGATTTTTACAACGAATCAATTGTATATTATCTGAACTTCATTTTCTTCCTTTAGCACCGGGAAAAATTTTCAAATGTAATGATTCTTCAGTAGTCATAAAACTGCAAATTACTGCAAAATAAAAGATTTACCTACTTTTATCTCTTTTGAAAGCTAGATTTATTTAAAGGAGAAATATAGCTTAAAGGCCAATTGATCCATAAATAAAAGCTTTCAGCAAAAATAAAATTAATACAATATATGGCAAATTAACTCTACTTTGCAATAAAAAGCAGAAATAAATGCGTAAAATACGATGTATTGCAAAAATATATTGCAAATAATTGCAACAAATTGATTTATTATCTACATTGCCTAGCAGAGTATAGTGTGTATCTCTTTACTTCTAAATTAAAATTTTATTGTGATGAACATAGTCTTTGAAGAATTACGGAAATTTGAGAAAATAAGCACTGAGATTTATGAAGATGCCTCCGAAGCGTCTTTTTTTGTAGCAAAGCAGATTGCAGATTTAATAGTGGAAAGATCGAAGACGGGTGATAGTGTTGTGCTAGGTTTAGCCACAGGCTCCACTCCTACTAAGGTATATAGTTACTTAGTGGATTTTCACAGGAATGAAGGGTTAAGTTTTGAGAATGTACACACTTTCAATCTGGATGAATATTTTCCGATGAATCCTGAGGCTTTGCAGAGTTACGTTCGCTTTATGAACGAGCATTTATTTGATCATATCGATATTAAAAAAGAGAACATTCATATTCCAGATGGGACTTTACATGCTGAAAATGTTAAAGCTTTCAACAGGGAGTATGAAGACAAAATTACATCTTTGGGTGGTATAGATATTCAGCTGTTAGGAATAGGACGCTCAGGTCATATTGGCTTTAATGAGCCTGGTTCAACCATTCATAGTAAAACGCGACTGGTAAGGCTTGATCGAATCACGAGACTGGATGCAGCATCTGATTTCTTCGGAGATGAAAATGTGCCAGACAGGGCAATAACCATGGGGGTTGGAACAATCATGCAAGCAAGGAAAATATTTTTATTAGCATGGGGTGAAGGCAAGTCAAATATCGTTCAAAAAACTGTTGAAGGCCAAATAAGTGAATCAATTCCAGCTACTTTTTTACAGAATCATCCTAACTGTGAAATAATTATTGATAAGGCGGCATCTTCCGAGCTAACGCGAGAAAAAACCCCCTGGCTGGTAGGAGAAACTCAATGGAATCAAAAATTAATTAAAAAGGCAGTCATCTGGTTGTCAGAGAAAGTGAACAAAGCTGTGCTAAAAATCACAAATGAGGATTATAGCGAATATGGCATGGGAAGCTTAATTGCCGAGTACGGGTCTGCAGAAGAAATTAATGTAAAAGTTTTCAATCAATTACAACATACAATTACTGGTTGGCCAGGCGGTAAGCCTAATGTTTCAGACATAAACAGGCCGGAGAGAGCAGAGCCTTACCCTAAAAGGATTTTGATATTTAGTCCGCACCCTGACGATGACGTAATTTCAATGGGCGGTACTTTGCTGCGTTTACAAGACCAGGGCCATGAAGTGCATGTAGCCTATCAAACAAGTGGAAATATTGCGGTTTTTGATGATGAGGTGATTCGTTTTTTAGATTTCACAAGGGAAGCAGTAAAGCACAAAAAGGCAAGCAATGAATTAAATGAGCTCTTGAAATCCGTGAAAAACTTTGTAAAAAGTAAACAACCGGGACAGGTAGATTCACCTGAAGTTCAGGAAATAAAAGGTTTAATAAGAAAAGGTGAAGCGCTATCTGCCTGCAGATATTGCGGTATTGAAGAAGAAAATGCACATTTCCTTAATTTGCCTTTTTACGAAACGGGAAAGGTTAAAAAGGATCCACCCACTTTGGCAGATATTGAAATTACATGTGATTTACTCAATAAAATTAAACCGCATCAAATTTATGCAGCTGGAGATTTGTCAGACCCGCATGGTACACATAGAGTTTGTCTGCAAATTGTTTTCGAATCACTACAGAGATTAAAGACCAATGAGCAATGGCTAAAAGATTGCTGGGTATGGCTGTATAGGGGTGCATGGCAAGAGTGGAATATCGCTGACATGGAGATGGCAATTCCAATAGGTCCAAAAGACTTCCAAAGGAAAAGAAATGCAATATTCAAACATCAATCCCAGAAAGACAGAGCCATGTTTCCAGGAAATGACAAGAGGGAGTTTTGGAAAAGAGCGGAAGACCGAAATAAAGAAACAGCCCTTAAATATAATCAACTTGGCCTACCAGAATATGAAGCAATAGAAGGCTTTGTAAGATATCACTTTGAGCAAACAGAAGTTACTTTAACTATAAATGACAACAAAGAGGCCGAAATAGAAGTGGTATTATAGAATAATAGAATAAATTAGCAAATAAGTCTGATTGATAAATATCAAGGCTGTAAATCAAATCTTTATGATGAGTAAGTTAAAATTAAGTCCAATTTTTCTAAGTGTTGGTTTTATTTTCTTGATGATGGGCTGCAAGGTCTTCAATCCTAAACAAGAAAATTTACCTAAGAAGGAATTTAGAGGTTTTTGGGTAGCAACAGTAGTGAATATTGATTGGCCAAAATCCCCTCAGGACGATTTAAATAAAAAGAAGGAAGACTATTTAAGAATTCTGAATTTCTATAAAGATTTGAATTTCAATGCGGCAATTGTTCAGATAAGAACTGCCGGAGACGCATTCTATCCTACTGACAAAGCACCCTGGTCCAAATATTTAAGCGGTGAGCAAGGCAAAGTGAATGATGATGAGATAGACTTATTAAAATGGATGATTGATGAAACACATTCAAGAGGAATGGAATTTCATGCATGGTTGAACCCATACAGAGCTACTATGAATGCTGATACTACTGACTTAAGTGCAGAGCATGACTATTTTAAGCACCCCGAGTGGATGATTCAATACGGACCTAAATTTTACTATAACCCTGGTTTGCCGGAGGTACAAGAGCATATGCTTGAAATTATCGAAGAGGTAGTAGTCAATTATGATATTGATGCCTTACACTTTGACGATTATTTCTATCCCTATCAAATTACAGGTGAAGAATTTGACGATCAGGAAAGTTTTGAACAATACAAAACAGAAGGGCAAAGTATAGAAGACTGGCGAAGAAATAACGTTAGTGAGCTCATCCGTGAAATAGATACACGATCAAAAGAAATAAAACCTTGGGTGCAATTTGGAATAAGCCCATTTGGTGTGTGGCGCAACCAAAAGGACGATATTAAAGGATCTGACACTAAAGCGGGCCAAACAAATTATGATAATCTTTTTGCAGATGTGCTGATGTGGATTGAGGAGGGATGGATTGATTATATTTTGCCTCAAATCTACTGGAGCTTGGATTATCATCTTGCTTCTCACAAAAAGCTGGTGCAATGGTGGATTAGCTACTCCGGAAATGCGAATCTTTATATAGGGAATGGACCTTACAAAATAAAAAATAATGCAGATAAAGCATGGAACAAGAAAAAAGAACTGCCCTTGCAAATAAGTGAGGCAAGAAAATATAGTCAGGTACAAGGGAACGTGTTTTTTAGCGCTAAATCCTTAATGGTGCCGGAAAATAAGAAAGTGGTGGATCATTTAAAGAAAAATTACTACCAATATCCCGCTCTTACACCCTCTTTTCCAGGGAAAGTGCAGTTACCTGATACACCTGAGTTCATTAAGATCGATAATGTTTCAGGTAATTTAAATATTCAAGTAAAAATTACGGATCCCAGTTCTTTGTCGTTTATCGTGCTATATGCCGCAGATGAAGGCATGCAAGTGCAAATAAATAACCCAGCTCAGATTATAGGAAAGTATTGGATTAAGGAATTGGAGCAAAAGGATGATACTACTGTTTTACAGGTTAATTCTAGCTTACTGGCGGGCAAAAAACTTGGGGCTGTAACGGTGATCAACCGCTTTAATGTGGAAAGCATGCCGGAAGTCTTATTATTAAAATCCCCTTAAGTTTAGTCGTAGGTTGTTACTTATAATAGATGATCCCATGAAAGACATGCTAGTTTCCTTACTTAAATTGCCTTTTACAATTGAGGCTGAGTCAGATTTAAATAGGCAGGGAATTATTTTTAGACGCGTAATTGCTCCTGAACTGCATTTGATTGAAGATTGGGTAAACCGCAATTTTAGTGATTACTGGGCCTCAGAAGTGAGAGTTGCTTTCGCTGCCAAGCCAGTTACTTGTTGGATTGCACAAAGAGAAAATGAAATTCTTGGGTTTGCCTGCTACGATACCACTTCTCGAGGCTTTTTTGGTCCTACCGGTACAAAAGAGGAGGAGAGAGGAAAAGGTATAGGGAAAATACTTACAATAAAAGCTTTAGAGTCCTTACGGGACTTAGGTTATGTTTATGGCATTATTGGAGGGGTAGGGCCAGTATCTTATTATGAGAAAATTGTAGGAGCTAAAGTTATAGAGGGCTCCGAATTGAATATTTATGAACATCTACTAAGAAATAAATAAATATCGGCATTTCAATTTTACTAAATGGCTTTTAAAGCACCTCTCAAGCAAATTCAAGATCAAATTGGGCCTGGTACGATTGATAATTAATCATTAAAACATGAATAAAACAAGCTCAAATAAAAAAGCATGGTTGTGGGTACCTTCCTTATACTTCACGGAAGGACTGCCTTATGTACTGGTAATTTCTGTATCAGTTATCATGTACAAAAATTTAAATATTTCAAATGCTGATATAGGTCTTTACACATCATTATTGTATTTGCCGTGGGTAATTAAGCCTTTATGGAGCCCTATAGTTGATTTATTCAGTACAAAGCGAAAATGGTTTTTTTGCACTCAGCTTTTAATATCTGTTGCCTTCCTATTAATTGGCTTCAGTATAGATACTAATCAGTTCTTTGTTTTGAGTCTTGCATTGTTTTGGCTGGTTGCATTTTCCTCCGCAACAAATGATATCGCTTCTGATGGCTTTTATATGATTGGATTAAATAAAAAGCAGCAATCATTCTTTTTAGGAGTCAGAAGCACTTTTTATAGATTATCTATGATTACAGGTCAGGGTCTGATAGTAATTTTAGCTGGTTATTTGGAGCAGCGCTTTATGGATAACCATAAGGCATGGTCATTTACAATGATAGTGGTGGCAGTTATGATGTTGATTTTTGCCTTCATAAACTATTTTGGTACTAAAAGTGCCGCTATCGAGGAGCTGGATTCAAAAAATGAAACTGATGAGAAACACAGAAAACCTGGTTTTATAGAGATTTTTGTCAGTTTTTTCAGAAAGAAGAACATTGGAATTGCTATAGCCTTTATCCTTCTTTACCGACTGGGCGAATCTCAACTGGTGAAAATGACTTCTCCTTTTTTGCTTGACGACCCTGCAGTTGGAGGCCTTGGCTTGAATACAAATGAAGTAGGTAGTATCTATGGAGGAGTGGGAGTTGTTGCTCTTTCCCTTGGAGGTATTCTCGGCGGATTGGCCATTTCGAGACATGGTCTTGGAAAATGGATTTTACCAATGTTTTTAGCGCTGAATATTCCAAATTTTTTATATGTGATTTTAGCCTATTATCAGCCTGAAAGCATCTACTATGTTGTACCTGTAGTTTTTGTTGAACAGTTTGGATACGGTTTTGGATTTGCAGCTTTTCTAATGTACCTGATTTATTTGGCTGAAGGGGTCACAAAAACTTCTCATTATGCTATTGCCACAGGATTTATGGCTTTGGGTATGATGATACCCGGAATGATAAGCGGTTTAATTCAGGAGGCGATAGGATATACTCAATTTTTTATTTGGGTCTTATTGACCTCATTGCCGGGTTTCATCATTTTACGTTTCCTGAGATTCCCTGCCGATTACGGAAAAAAAATATAATTTGAACCAATTAGCTACTTTCTAATAGTGATGAAAATGGATATAAATCAAATGAGCGAAACGGAAAAAATAGGTCAACTGCTTTTTCCTGCGGCTTATATTCATGATGATGAAGAAGGTGTTGAACAGGTAGCTCAATGGATTAAACATCATCATGTGGGTGGGCTGGTATTTTTCCACAGCAGGGTAAGCGCTGCAACCAGTTTTGAAGCTAATCAGGAGGTGCAGGTTTATGATAACACCCTCGAGAAATTAAAGGAACTCACCACTTACTATCAAAAAATAAGTAAATATCCATTGCTGATGTGCATAGATGCAGAATATGGGCTTGCCATGCGCATTGAAAATTCAGCTTCTTACCCTTTCGCAATTACCCTCGGTTGCTTGGAAGAATCTTCTGATCACATCATTTATGAAATTGGCAAACAGATTGCTAAAGATTTAAAAGAAGTAGGGTTACATATGAATTTTGCGCCAGTAGCTGACATCAATACAAACCTGGCTAATCCTGTAATTGGTTACCGCTCCTTTGGTCAGCATAAAACTTCTGTTGCTAAAAAGGCCCTACAATTTTATCAAGGTATGCGTTCCGAAAATATACTGGGATCAGTAAAGCATTTTCCTGGGCATGGTGATACAGATAAGGATTCTCATTTAGATATACCTACGATTAGCAAATCTCGGAACCAATTAGAAAATGAAGAACTGTATCCTTTCAAATACGCTTTGACTGAAGGAGTTGATTCCCTAATGGTTGGGCATCTTTCAGTCCCTGCTTTATCGGGAGAAGAAGATTTACCAGCAACATTATCACCTACAATAATAAAGAATTTACTGAGAGAAGAATGGAAATATAAGGGCCTTATCATCACTGATGCGCTCAATATGCGAGCTTTATCTAACCGGTTTTCTAAAAAAGGAGAATTGGAAAAACAAGCATTTTTGGCAGGGAGTGATATTTTGTTAGTGCCCTTAAATATCTCAGAGGCAATCAAAGAAATTGAGGAAACTGACTTAAAAGAGCAATGGCAGAGCAGTGCGGAAAGAATTATTAAAGCGAAAGAATTTGCCGGAGTGGAATCGAATCTTGAAAATAGCATTAGCTCCAAAGTACCATCAGAACAAAGCAGTTTTTTTGAAGAAGTGGCAAGGAATTCTATTGTCAGTTACTATGAAAGCGAATCGGCATCATATAAAGATTCTCAAAAATTAGTGCTTACAATAAGTGAAGCCGAGAATGAATATTTTTCAAATCAAATAGTTTCAAAAAATGCAGACAAGGAGATCAAAATACTACCAAAGGATACAGTTTCCATTCTTGAACTAAACGAAGAGTTGAGCAATGTAGATACCGTGGTGATTGCTCTCTTTGTCCCTCAACTTAAAACAAAGAATTTATTTGGATTTTCGCAGCAAGTGCTAAAACTCATTCATGATTTATGTAGTAAAAAACATTGCTACCTCTACATCTTTGGTAACCCACTGGCTGTTCAGCTATTTAAAGATAAAAAGCACTTTCAGCAAGTTGTTTTAGTTCCTCAGAGTGAGCTCGAATTTCAAAAAGAGGCATTTACTTACTTCTCAAAAAGGAGACACGCCTTTGGGGTATCGCCCTTCAGTTCTTAAAGAACTCTTCAACAGAAATTAGGCAAAGAAACCCTTAGGTTCTGTAAAGATTTAGAACTGTAGCATTTATTTATTTGAATAAACATATTTTCGACTCCACCGATTAGATAAAGGCTGTATTTCCAAAACCATTCATTCTCTGAATGAGCCAGATATATCTTGTTCTTTTAACTTCTCTTGCTGTTCTACAAATAAATTTCGCTCTGCATTTTTTTGTCTCTCCAAAACATCTTCAGGCTCCAAATGGTGGGTCCATTCAAAAGAAATCCGTTCCCACTCAAGTTCTTCATCTTTTATTTTCAAAAGCGTATATCCGGGTTGGTACCCCTTCCAGTTACCGCCCCACCATGCAGCGCTAACAGATTGTGAAGTAATATACCAAATGTTATTGAAAAAATAATCTTCAGGAATATGGCTGTGTCCCTGCAGAACTGCTTTTACATTATGTCTTTCAATAATTTCTCTAAAAGCTTTGTTATCCTTTACCACCATATGCTTCATTGCCATAAGATCTGGATCAGAATTGTACTGTCCTATATTACAAAAAGCAGCTACGTGGGTAACGATTATGGTCGGTTTATTAGAATGAGCACCCAAATCTTTCCTTAACCAATTTAATTGATTTTCTCCAAAAGCATGATCTTGAACAGGGCCTTCCACAGAAACTATTTCCAGCATTGAATCCATCACAACGAAATGCCAATTTTTATGATCAAAACTGTAGTAAGTGCTTTCAAGTCCTAATTTCTTTTTAAAAAGATCTTTTCCAATATCGGGATCATCCGGAGTAGTTTTTCTTCTGCTACTTAGTCCAAAAGTGTCATGGTTCCCAATGCATGGATAATAGGGGGCTTTCAATTGATCGGAAATGCTCTTAAATAGATCCAGTTGATCTAAGTACTCTTCCTTTTCAGTATACATTCCATCAAAAGTTCCATCCCCACCCATCAGCACTAAGTCAGGCGCAGGTTGTAACTGGTTCACATGCTTTATACATGCCTGATAACCTAAATTTCCTTTTCTTTTTCTTTTAACATGCATGTCAGTAAGGTGGATAAAAGAAAAATCAAAATCATTAATGTGATTAATATTTAATTTTGGCGAGTTAGGGACACTTAAACCTATGCCTGTAAAGATAGATAGTTTGAGGAACTCACGTCTGCTTGTACATTTCATTTCAGTATACTTTTACATTTAATCGAGGAGCTCAAATAAAATAATGCTCAAACCTCCAGATATTTTTCTATCATCAATAAATTACAGAATATTAATATTTTGATTTTTATAGGCAGTTAGCTTTTCATCTTCAGGACTTAATTCAGTAATTAAAGTATCAATGCTTTGTATTTCGCAGATTTTATAACGTTGTCTTGAGTTCAGTTTTTCACTAATAGTAAGAGAATAAACCTTCTTAGAAGCATTTATCATGGCTTTCTTCATTTGCACCACTTCCCAGTCAAATTCTGTGAGTCCATTTGTTGGATCAAGATAACCTGTACCCAAAAAGCAAATATCCACTTTTACTTCTGATAAAACATTAATTGCACTGCCTCCTATTGTAATTTGGGATTCTTTTGAAAGTTTACCTCCTATAAAAATTACTTCAATATTAGGGAACCCTAGAAGCTCGATAGCAATAGGTAAACTGGGGGTGAAAAACGTAGCGCTAAGTTTAGGAGATATTTGTCTTATGAGTTCTATATTAGTAGTACCTCCACTTATTAAAACCACCTGGTTATTCTGTAGAAGATTAACTGCCTTTTTGGCAATTATAATTTTACTTTCTGAGGCATATATTTCTTTGTCGTTTCCCTTACCTGAAATATTATAAACAATAGAAATGGCACCCCCATGTACTTTCTTAAGTTTTTTAAGCTCATCCAACTCGGTTAAGTCCCTTCGCACAGTATCGGTTGAAACTCCTAGCATGTTAGATAGATCAGTAAGCAAAACTCTGTTATGCATATTCACTTGATGCAATATTTTAATATATCTCTCTTCTTTTTTTGCCATTGATTTACCTTCTCTATTTCACTAATATAAAAAAATTAAATAAGAATTGACATTTCGCGTTAAAATATAGCAAAAACATATAGAAAAATGGCGTTCTGCATCATTTTTGCCATTGTAGGCATTTTAAACATTTGTTTTTGTTTACATATGCAATAACAAATTGCAGAAATTAAGGTAATTTTAGGGAGGTAGTAGAAGTAAATAGAGCTTCCTAAAAGAACTTCCATTAAAAATGGGTTTACTTTTGAAAATCCAATAGTTAAGATTACAAAATTGAGAACAACAGGTCTAATGATTAAAACAGAATATCTCGCGCTGGGACTGATGTCAGGCACTTCACTTGATGGCTTAGATTTAGCTTTATGTCGGTTTTTTTACGAGCATGAAAAATGGCAATTTGAATTGTTACAAGGAGCTAGTGTGAGTTATGATGCTGAGTGGACTGAAAAGTTAAAGAGTAGTGGGAATTTAAACGGGCAGGATTTATCTTTGCTGCATATAGAATATGGTAGATGGCTAGGACAACAAGCATTTAATTTTTTAACTAAATATGAGAAAAATGTAGACTTAATTGCCAGCCACGGGCATACAGTCTTCCATCAACCTGAAAAGAAATTTACTTTGCAAATTGGTTCCGGTCATGAAATTGCTAAAGAGAGCCAACAGACCACAGTATGTGATTTTAGGGCTTTGGATGTAGCCTTAGGAGGCCAGGGAGCTCCTTTAGTTCCAATAGGTGATCATCATCTTTTCAGTGAGTATAACTTTTGCCTCAATTTAGGCGGAATCAGTAATATCTCTTTTGAAGTCAAGGGGCTTAGAATTGCATATGATATTAGCATAGCCAATATGCTGCTCAATTATTTAGCGCAAAAAATTGGTAAAAACTATGATGATGGAGGCGATCTAGCTCGATCAGGCAAAATGGATCAGATATTATTTAATCAATTAAATAATTTATCCTATTTAAAGCAACCTTATCCAAAATCGACAGGATTTGAATGGTTCAATGAAGAAATTAAGCCTATAATTGAGGGGAACGCTTCAACTATTGAGGATCAGCTACACACTGCAGTACAGCATATTGCCGTTCAGGTTACAAATGCAGTATTAGCTGAAAAAAAGAAAGATGCCAATTTGCTTATCACCGGCGGAGGAGGAAAAAATAAGTTTTTAATCGAAACCATACAGCAGCTTTTATCAGGCAAAGCAAGCGTAGTAATTCCAGAAATAAATATTATTGACTTCAAAGAGGCAATAATTTTTGCATTTATGGGTATAAAAAGACTAAGAAATGAAGTAAACTGCTTGAGTTCAGTTACAGGTGCGCACAGGGACAATGTAGGAGGCGTAATTTATTTACCTTGACGACCGGGAAGATAAGTTGCTTACCATTTCAATAGCCAAAACTTCAATCTATCAATAGCTGAATAAAATTTTCTTTTCATGATCATCATCAACCTTTTAAAAAACCTAGGAACTTCTTGCTGGTTTAGACAGTTTTGATCATTAGATCTTATCACGATTCTTCTTCTCGATGACTATTTTTATTGTTTTTCCTAACACTAAAATACCTCTATTCCCATTTTGCTAAATACTTCAATCCTAGGATCAGTAGCAGGAGCGTCTGTTATAATCGTATCCAGGTTTTCTGGGGTTTCAATGAGGTACCTCTGTATAATCCCCAATTTGGCGGCCGTAGATAGCAAGATCGTTTTCTGCGAAATGGAGATCATAGCTTTCTTAATATGTGCCACTTCCCAGTCTGTTTCAGTAAGTCCGGCATTTGCATCCAATCCGCTCACACCAAGAAAGCAAAAATCAGCTCTTATGTTTTTAATCGAAGTAACTACATCAAGTCCAATGGTTACCTGTGCAGTTTTCCGCATCTTACCTCCAATAAAAATTAATTCTATATTGGGGTGTTCCGTTAACTGCATGGCAATTGGTAAGCTGTAAGTGTAAATAGTGGCTTTTAACTCAGGGGGTAAAACGCTGGCCAATTCTAAATTAGTTGTTCCCCCGCTCATTATTATCACTGAGTTATCTTTAATCAGTGGAACTGCTTTTTGGGCCACAATATTTTTAAGCTCATAATCTACTATCTCTTCCTTTCTATATTGAAATATATGTTTGTTAGTGGCGATGGCTCCTCCATGAACTTTCAAAATTGCACCATTATGAGAGAGCTCTCTGAGATCACGCCGAATTGTGTCCTCCGAAACACCTAATTCATCGCTCAAATCTGAAGAGACTACTTTGCTATCTGATCGTATTTTCTGAAGTATAAAATTATGTCTTTCTTTTCTAAGCATGGGTTATAGGCAGAATCTAATTCGGTCTCAATTACATGACCAAGGTAATTGAATTATGCCAAATACCATATAAAAACGCATTAAAAACTTATATTCTCTTCTGAAAATACGTGTTATTGCACACTTTAGAGAATAAAATACTTGAAATTGCACGAAACACTTTGTTTTATGGTTTTCTTGAATTATATTTAACTATTGGAGTTTAATTAGAAACTATGACTAAACATTACATCGCTTTATTTGCTATTTGTTTGCTTTTAAGTCCATCTCTCTTGTTGGCACAAAACAGCATATCGGGAACAGTAAAAGACGAAACGGGAGAACCTTTGACAGGAGCCAATGTAATAATAAAAGGCACAACTATAGGTTCTGTTACTGACCTCGATGGAAATTTTAAAATTTCATTACCTGAGGGCAGATCAGAAATCACACTCATAGTTTCCTTTCTGGGGTATACTAAAAAGGAGGTGCCAGTAAATGGCGCTTCGGTATTTGACATTTCGCTCTTGCCAGATATTACTCAATTGGGTGAAGTAGTTGTAACGGCATTTGGGGTAGAGACAGAAAAAAAACAGATTAATTATTCTGTTCAGGAAGTAGAGGCCAAAGAGATCATGGATAGCCGTCAGGATAATATTGTAAATGCGTTACAAGGGAAGGTTACTGGGGTGCAAATAACTAATACAAGCGGATCTCCAGGAGCTAGTAGTTCAATAATTATAAGAGGAGCAAGTTCCATAAACGAGGGTACAGATAACCAGCCTTTATTTGTTGTTGACGGAATTCCTATAAGTAATACTTCAGCTTTTGGTGGAACCAATAGGGCTTTCGATATTAATACTAATGACGTTGCATCCATGACTGTGTTAAAACCTGGGCCGGCCGCAGCATTATACGGAATTGCAGCAGCAAATGGGGCCATCATCATCACCACCAAAAGTGCTGTAGCCGGTAAAGCGACAGTAAATTTTTCTTCAGGGGTATCGGTAGATAGAGCGCTTAGACCATCTCCAAGGCAAATGAAATTTATCCAGGGATCATTAGGGGTTTTCGATGATGAGTCAACCAGTAATTGGGGACCACAAGTGTTGCCCAATCAAGAGGTCTATGACAATGTTAACAATTTTTTACAGTATGGCATAAGGCAAAAATATGATTTATCTGTTGCCGGAGGAACTGAAACAGCAAACGGTTATATTTCAGGTAATTTTCTGGATCATACCGGTATATTTCCTGGTGAGCGCCTATCCCGATATGGTTTGTTGCTAAAGGGAACTGTTAAATTAAGTGACAAATTATCTATTACTTCTTCTACAAACCTCATAAACACTGTTAATACGCGTACCGGATTTGGCACTATGGCTAACGTTTATCGTTGGCCGATTAACGATGACATGTCTAACTATTTAAATCCTGATGGCTCCAAGAGATACCTTATCGATCGGCCAGCTGGCGAGGAATGGCGAAATTTGGAGAATCCCTACTGGAAATCTGAGAATAACCCAATTCTAGATGACATACAGAGAATTATAGTTACTAATACTGTTAATTGGGCTATTACTGACGATTTGAAATTTACTTATCGCTTTGGAGGAGATTTGACTAATCATTTTTACCGCACTATTTCAAGTCCGGGAAGCACTGGAGATGCTATCTCTTTTACTGGAGCTATGCTAGAAACAGAACGTTCTTCGAGAATACTTACTTCTACAGCGTTATTACAATATGACAAAACATTTTTTGATAAACTTCAAGTATCAGCACTTGTAGGTCATAATTTCCAAAAAGACTATGGTAGAAATACCACAATCAGTGGAACGGGTTTCCGCAACCCAACCCTATCTAATATTAACAACCTTCAAAATTTTGAACGAGCTAGCCAAGGTATAGGTCAAAGGGAGATAATAGGTGCTTTCTCGGACGTGAAATTCGACTATAACGGAATGGTTTCTTTAGGACTAACAGGCCGATATGACTGGTCCTCATCGCTCTCAGTAGATAAAAACCCATTTTTTTACCCCTCGGCTAGTCTTGGGGTCGTTTTTACGGAATTTTTTGATCGCAATAATATTCTGTCCTTTGGTAAATTAAGGGCCAGCGTTTCTCAAACTGCCAAAGACCCTTCACCCCACAGGCTTGCTTCCACTGTGGAGGCCTATGATGCAATAAATGGAGGAGTAAAGTACGACTTCTTTGCCG
Organism: uncultured Cytophagales bacterium; assembly: GCA_963803685.1. Classification (GTDB taxonomy): domain Bacteria; phylum Bacteroidota; class Bacteroidia; order Cytophagales; family Cyclobacteriaceae; genus Marivirga. The sequence continues at coordinate 629,693 of CAWDNW010000001.1, read as the reverse complement.
GGAATCCTGACCTCAAACCTGAGTTTACAAGTAATTGGGAGGTTGGTGCTGACTTAAAATTCTTTGAAGGTGCTTTGGGTATAGATTTTTCTTATTATCAAAGTGATACAGATGACATCCTCCTAAGTAGTCGTGTTTCTCCATCTTCTGGATGGATTCAGCTTTTATTTAATGCAGGTTCCATCCAAAACAGGGGTATGGAATTAGCGATTACTTATAACATGCCTGGCATAGTGCTTAATGATGAGGAAATAAGATGGAATATCATGGCGAACCTCTCAGGTAATCGTTCACAGGTTTCTGCTTTACCTTCTTTTGTATCTAGATTACCTGTTACATCTGGTCAAGTAATTTCAGCTGCCAGACCTACCTCATTTTTGGGTCAGCCTCTGTTCGCTATTGAGGGATCGACTTATTTATATAATGAATTGGGACAGTTGGTTGTAGATGAAGATGGCAGGCCTAGATTTGGTAATTATCTTCAGGATAGTGAAGGGAACTACGTACTAAATTCTGACGGTACTCGACAGATTGACGGCAATAATGTATACCTTGGAAACAGGGAGCCTAAAGCTATCATTGGTATCACCAATTCTATCGACTATAAAAATTTCAGTCTTTCCTTCTTATTTGATATCAGAGTGGGCGGTGTTGTGCTAAATGCTGCACAAGCGACCATGATAGGAAATGGATCAGCAGCGTATTTGGAAGAATATAGAAATAAATCTACAGTTTTTGAAGGGGTAGTAGAAACTGAAGGAGGTTTCGTTGAAAATACTCAGGAGACTGTGCTAGATCAATCTTTTTTTATTAATTATGCTGGTATTGGTTCCAATTTTGTTGAGGATGCCTCCTGGACAAGATTAAGATACGTGACGCTTAGATATAACCTTCCCCAAACCTGGGCCTCCAAAATTGGTAGTAAAAACCTTAGCTTTTCTGTAACAGGAAGAAATCTCGCACTTTGGACAAAATATTCTGGTGGCGACCCAGAAACTAACTATGCAGGTGCTGGTGTGGGTGGAGTAGGAACAATTGGTCTTGACTATTTTAACGTTCCCACTACGCAAGGTATTGATTTTACATTAAATGCGACATTTTAAAAGAATTACAATGAAAAAAATAATCACAATTGTATCTTGCTTTTTTTTATTGATTGGATGTTCAGATTTTGAAGAGCTTAATGTTGATCCTGATAGTCCAGTTAGTAGTACTCCTGATTTCTTATTGCCTCCCGTAATGGCTTGGACTGCTACAAGTATTTTTGATCACGGGGAAGAGATGGCATATCTCACGCAACAGCTAGCCACCTTTAGCGGATTTGATAAGTACCACGATCGTTGGGATTATGTTACTGCCAATAGGATTGGGCAATGGAGAAGGCACTATCACGATATTTCTATTAATGCCGTGCATACTGAGCAAGTTGCTGCGAAAGAAAACTCTACAAATTATCAAGGAGTAGCTAAAATCCTCTATGCCTTCTCAACATTAAGAACTACTGCTATCTTCGGTGATATGCCATATTTTGAAGCACTTAAGGGTTTTCCTTCACCTGCCTATGATCCCCAGTCAGAAATTTATGAGCAAGTGATTATCGAATTGGATGAAGCTATCGAATTATTGCAAAATACTGATGCAGCGTCAGTTCGTCCATTAACAGCAGCCCAGGATAATATATATAAAGGGGATTTAAATAATTGGATTAATTTCGCTTACGCTATTAAGGCCCGGGCATTATTACATTTAACACCTAATGTCAACCAGAACTATGATGAGGTAATAGCAGTAGTTGATCAAGCTTTAAATAATTGGACTGATGCTACTTTTGACTACTCAGCAGGTACAGTTGGGAACGTTTTGCATATTAATCAGTGGGGGCCTTCACAAGCAGATCCGGATTGGAATTATGGAAATAATACACTTACCAGCAGTGCCCCAGGTAGATTTATGTTAGAAGAAGCCTTGCAATATGACCCTATTACCAACACTGTTGGAGACCCTAGAACCTGGTATTTAATGAAGCCTAATGAAGATAGTATCTTCTTATCTATAGTACCAAGCACGGGCAAAGTAGCATCTTTCGAAGATGAAGACTATCCTGAATTAGATAGCTCTTACATTACATTAGATTATGGTCCTATGTATTTATTTAGAGAAGAGGAGCTCCACTTTATTAAAGCAGAAGCAATGTTCAATCAAGGAAATCCTGGTGGAGCTTTTACTGCTTTCATTGAAGGAATTACAGTAAACATGGATCGGGCGGGTGTACCAGCAGCTGATAGAAATGCATTTCTAGCCAGCAACATGCTGCCGCAAAGTGCTAATACCCTTACCTTGAGCAATATAATGATGCAAAAATATATAGCGCTTTGGTTGGATGGAGAAGTGTGGACAGATATGAGAAGGTATGGATATAATAATCAGATCTATACGGGTTTACAGCAACCTCCAAATCTTGCTTTTTACTGGAATGAAGGCGAATGGATTCAACGATTACCGTATGATACTGAAACAGAAGAAATATATAATAAGCCTGAATTAGATAGATTAGGGGCATTCCAAAATCCTGAATGGCTGAAAGTACCCATGATATGGGCGCCAACCAGTAATTGATGAGATCTTATTAGATTTAATCAAATTAAATGGATTTGAAAAAGCTTGTAGAAGTGAAAATCTAAATCTTCATTTCTATAAATTAACTTTAATAGTTTTAAAAATGAAAAGAATTCTTTATTCCGTTGCTGCATGCATCCTACTATGCGCAATTATTTCTTGTGATAGCAATGATATATTAAATGACCTGAGTAATCCTGGAGTGTTTACACCGAATGTTTACTTTCTACCAATCGATCCCATAGCACCTTCTGGTTCAACAATAGATACGGAAGTCGAATATTGGAGCGAAGATGATGATTTCGTATCAATTCAAATGCAACATTCTGTTTTTCTAGATGATAAAATCACTTTTAATTTAAGTGCAGTAAATTATGCATACGCGTATGAAAACAGAAGAGACAAGGTTGAAGACGAAGTGGTAAGTACTATTCCTCATAACTTCAATGCTTTTGTACCTGCTAAGAATGCATATGTGATCACCCCTGATTATGAAGTTCCTACTGATTTCAGAAGAATTACAAGAAACAGCTCTAATAGTACAATCCTGGAGTTAAAGTCTTCCTTACCTCCTGAAGCGCTAGAAGATTTTTACGATAACATAGCCACTGGCTTAAGTAAGACGCAGTTGCAAACGATATTGGTTGAGGTTGATTCAGTAATTACTTTAACCACCTTTGAAAGCTATTTTGATGGATCCACTTTTAATGCAGAAGGTAAAGGGAAAACCATTGCCGATTTGCAATCAATTGATTTACAGGAGCTAATTAAGCCTGATTATAAATATGAACTTTCACATAGAGTTGCTTTATTTTTTACTATTGAGAATGGATTGGGAGGTGTGAACTCATCCGTTGCTCGAGCATTTACTGTTAATTAATCACCATTAAACTTAAAAACTTATGAAACATGTAAAAATTTTACAAATGCTTATTCTAGGCGCCCTTTTTGTAGGGATCGTAGCCTGTAATTCCGATGAAGATCCTGCTCCCGAGATTAGGGTGGGTTTTAGTTTTGCTCCTACCAGCCCTACTGCCGGTGAAGAAGTAACCTTCACCAATGCTTCAACAGGCGGGGCCACTTACCTATGGGAATTTGGAGATGGAGGAACTTCAACTTCTGAAAACCCTGTATATACTTATGAAGCAAATGGTACCTATACCGTTACCTTGACAATTGATGGGAATGATGATTTATCTTCTTCAAATGACATCACTGTAGCTGCTCCGGAGCCCACGGTAGTAATTAGCCCGGATCCTATCCAAATAGGGGTGGCAACCACCTTTACTGCTTCGATTTATAATCCTGAAAGTGGTGAAGTGACGTATACCTGGGATTTTCCTGACACTGGAGTAGTTAGTGACGACCTTGATGATGCTGGTGTTGGAACTGGAGAATCAGTAGTAGTAACATTTACTGATGCAACCGATGCTTTGTCCTACTCGGTTACAGCAACTATTGGCTCAGAGGAATTTTCTGCGGATTTGACTACATCTGTTAGTGCGCAATTGGCCAAAACTTTATGGCTTGCCCAAAAAGATGGTACTTTATGGTCAAAGCAAATCTTCGCTGCAGGTGAGGCACAATTAGTCAATAGTGAAATTCCGTCAGGATCTAACCCTTGGACGATGGACTTCTCAGGAGATAGGTTGTATGTGTTCGATGCTGGCTCAAGAGTGAGATATGAAGGTACCCCCGTGGCAGAGGATAACCCAGGAAGCATTTTTAGTATGAATTTTGATGCGACAGATGTGGTTACTCATATTAATTTTAGTTCTCAGTCGTATGATGATTCATTTTTTGGTTCAGTAGATGGAGATGAGCTTATTTTTACAGATAGAAATAATGATATTACCATAGTGCCTACCTCTGAACGAAATTTTGAGTGGGGTGATAATGGTGCGGTAGGTAATCCTGAAGAATATCCTTTCTTGGTACAGAATAATCAGTTAGCTTACTATGGAGCCTTCGCCCCTGAAGGTTACACAGGACCAACTATTGGTTTTGGTAACGTAAATGGTGCAGTAGAAAGAAGAGGAGACGTATATTGGTGGGCGAAAAATGGAAATGGGAGAGGACTATATCGTTTTATGGAGGATGACATCAATAAATTTGATGCAGTACCAGAAGAAGGAGCGATTCTAGGAGCCTATGGGGTAAGAGCCTTCAAGGTTAATGATGATAATGGAAAAGTTTATTTCAGTTCCAATGTTCAAAATGTAGGCTTTTATGTATGTGATACTGACGGATCAAATATTGAGCTTATTGATGATTCACCCCTTATTGATCCTGCTGATAATGAAGCTATCTACATTACAGATATTGAGATTGACAATGAGAGCGGGTACGTGTATTGGTCATATAGAGGATCTCCTGATAATACTGAAGAAGATATTGAAGCTAATCCTTTACTGGAATCAGGTGTTAAACGTTATAAATTAGATGGTTCAGGAGAAGTGGAATATTTCATTCAAGGTGTTGAAGTATATGGTTTAGCGTTGGACGATGCAAAACGTTAATTACCTGAGGTAATAAATCAATTAAAGTACTTAAGTGAGTGAAAATTGGGATGGTGCAGGAGTCTTTACTCCTGCCCATTTTTTTTAAAATAAAATATTATAAAATGAAGTGGTTTTTGGTTTTCTTAATATTATTGATTTCTCCCTATGCTTATTCCCAAAATACTACAGAAAGGCAGGAAAGTCCGTCCACTCAAGGGGAATTTAGAGCTGCATGGATTTCCAGTGTTTCTAACCTGGATTGGCCCAGACCTCAAGATAGAAACAATATACCTGCTCAGAAGGAAAGCTTAATTGCATATTTCGATACACTTCAATCATTAAATATGAATGCAGCGCTGCTACAGGTTCGTCCTGAATGTGATGCACTATATCAATCCAGTTTTGAGCCTTGGTCAAGGTATTTAACTGGGTCGCAAGGAACCGACCCAGGATATGATCCATTACAATTTGCCATTGAAGAAGCTCATAAAAGAGGCATTGAACTACATGCCTGGCTTAACCCCTACAGAATTAACGCTTCAAAATCTGCAGGAGAATCTTATTATGACGAAACGCATGTTTATGTGGAACATCCGGAATGGGCACTTGCCTATGAAGACGGAGGCAAAATATTGAATCCAGGTCTGCCTCAGGTCCAGAATTATATTAAACAAATAGTAGGAGATATCATTAGCAACTACGATGTTGATGGAATTCATTTCGATGACTATTTTTATTCTTACAGCGGTACGCCTTCAGCTTTGGATGAAGATACCTACAACACGTACGGTGGCGACTATAGCACATTAGGGGATTTTAGGAGAGGCAGCATTAACCAGATGATAGAAGCAGTGTGGGATACTATTCAAGCAGTTAAGCCCTATGTAAGGTATGGAGTAAGTCCTTTTGGTATTTATGGGAATGGGATGAACCCTCCAGGTATTTCTGGTTTAAATGCATATAGTGTAATTTATTGTGATCCACTTGCATGGCTGGAAGCTGGTACCGTGGATTATATTACGCCTCAACTCTATTGGCCAACTGGTGGTTCGCAGGATTATGCCACCCTAGTACCTTGGTGGGCTGATCAGGTGAGCACTTATAATAGACATCTTTATCCAGGTCAAGGGATCTATCGGTTAGATAATTCTCCGGTGGCCAGAGGGAGTGATCTCCATGAGTTAAAAAGCTACTTTAATATGTCAGAAACCTCTGAAAGGGTAGCAGCAGACCCATGGACACTGGGTCAGATAGTGCAGCAAGTGAACATCAACAGAGACGAATCTGACAAAGGGTCACTGGGAAGTGTTTATTTTAGAATGGACGATTTTTATAGAGTTGATGGATTATATGAATATCTGAAAGCTGAAGTGTACCAAGAGTTAACCCTGGTGCCTGAAATGACCTGGAAGTCCTCAACATTGCCTGATGCGCCTTCAAATATAAGGTTAGCACAAGCAGATGGTCAAGCTTTTTTCAGTTTAGTTTGGGATCAGACTGAAGAGGGCGATCGATCAGTTATCTATGCTGTCCACCCTCACGAAGATCCGTCAACATTTATTAACGATGCCAACAGAAAGGCTATCACCTACACAAATGCCTTTGACTTATCCACAGTGCAAATTCAGGAGGGTCGCTCGATAGTAGTAACCTCTTTAAACAGATACGGTAAAGAAAGCGGACCAAGTGAACTATTTGAAGTACCAGCCCCTGAAAAAGGAATCTTATTGTTACCTGTAAATAATGCTTCAGGCATACAAAGCACCGATTATTTAATATGGTCATCTATTCCTCTGTCATCCAAATACGTGATAGAAATAGCCACTAATAATACATTTACTGAAAACTTCGAAACTTTTGATATAAATGATACAAGCATTCAAATCAATCAAATACCGCTAAAAGGCGAAAATACCTACTACTGGAGAATAGCGGGCGAAAATTTTGGAGGACCAGGTACTTTTTCGGATGTATTTACCTTTACAACCACCTTCCCGCAAGACATATCTATCGTATATCCAGCACAAAATGGAACTATGGTACCACTCAATCCAAGCTTAAAATGGAATGCTACTTCAGCAAGTGATAGTATTCAAATACAAATTTCTGAAGGAGGAAATACTTTTAACCCAAACAATCTTTTTGAAGAGAACAATGTAAAGAATAATAGTGAGAACAACTACGAATTAAATACAGACCTAAAAGCCTTTACCACCTATTATTTGCGGATGCGCAGTTTTAATGAGTTTGGATATTCTAACTGGACTGAAATCGTGCAGTTCAAAACACTGTTTCCAACTCCAGCGGCTCCAAATATTAGCTCTCCTGCTGAAGGGGCGGAATTAGTAAACGAAAATGTGTCTATTGAATGGACTATTCCTGCTACTGCAACCAGCTATTTAATACAAATCTCTCTCAATGAGGAATTTGATACTCCTTTAATCGATCAAAGGGTTTTTGATTTTCCAGAATATAATTTTACAGGAAGTTTAAGAGATACAATTTATTATATTCGTGTGTCTGCTAGGAATCCTGGTGGATTTGGAGAATGGTCTGAAGTAAGAAGCTTCAGCTTGATTGATGAGATGGTTACGAGAAATCGACAGGCTGATCAATATAAAATAATCGCTTTTCCGAATCCAGTAATTAATAAATTGACGATCCGAACTCAAATAGATGTTACATCCGATAACATTACGGTATATAATGCAATTGGTAAGCAATTTTCTCCGCAAGTATTACAAACGGACGTAAATGAATATGAAATTGATTTAAATAGTGAAATATGTACACCTTGCTTTGTCCGTATTAAAGCTGGGGCTGAGTTCCGAACCATTAAGGTTATAAATGAGAATTAGTCAGAGGATACATTTTATAGTATTTTTCTAACGACCTGAGTTCAATTTTCAATACGCTTTTTAAGCATATTAGAATGTTTCCAGTCAGCCGGGACAGGCTATATCGGTCCAGCGGGAGCGAGATCATATTTTCCTGAAAAACAGAAAATTAACTTGTGCCGACACATCGGCATCTATAATCTCATCGTATTTTATAGGAGTGGAAGATTAAGGGGTGAGATCAATTGCCTGAGCTCTGTTACCGGAGCGCAGGCAGACAATTGTGGAGGGGTAATTTATTTGCCAAAGTAAAATAGATTAAAGTTCAAGTAAGTTCTTAGATCAAAAGAGTAAGAATTGTAACTTACCTACTGACTAAATGACCTATCAATTGCTGTGGAGTTTCCACTGTATTGGCCATTTCATCTGTCAGGTCTCTTTTTAACTCGTATTCCAGTTCAAAAATGAGCCCTTGTACAAAGGTTTTTTCCATGTGCAGACCCTGGTAAAAATTCACTGATTTTCTTTTTCCGGTTAGTGAAATACCATAATGCTGGAAAACTTGTATGATTTTCTTGAAATCCGCTATATTTTTCATTGATATTTTTTTCTGAGATTTGTAATTCTGATAAAACACTGTTCAAAAACGATGCCTAAATACAATTATTTTAAAAGTTTATGTATTTAATATATATTAAAGGAAGGTATTTCTGGTTCCTACGTATGGTGGAGCGTATTAAACATCTATTAAGCGCTGTGTCTAATAGCGAAATTAAAACATGAAACCTTTTTTAATTCAAATATCTTTAAATTATTCTACTCATTTGATTTATTCGCTAATTATTAAAGCTAGTATATTTTAATAAGGATTGGAAAACAAGAAATGATGTAAATTTAGAATGTATAGATTATCTTTGAAGCATGAAAGTAATTTCTATTCTTCTGGCAAGTATTATTCTGAGCTTAACAGCAATGCCGTGCTGCGCAAAAGAAGAGTATTGTGACGAAGAAGTTCACTCATGTACCGAGGAAAAAAGCCAAGCATCTGAAGATGAAAGCGGTGATGTTCCCTGTTCCCCTTTTTACTCGTGCGGGGCTTGCACAGGATTTAATGTTATTGCTTTTCAATTAGTAAAAAAACCTTTTCACATTGAAAAAACCCTCAAATTTCATTCAAAGTACCACCCAGGTGCCTCTGAACCTTACCCATTATCATTGTTAAAACCTCCAAAGCAGAATTAAGAATTTATTTTTTGTAAAATCATGGTGCTTCTTATACTTAAAGTAAAATACCATTAGATAAAGACTTTTTATTATTAAGAGTGCACCAAATCGGCCCTTAGGAAGAAAGCGCGTGGGTGGACAAAAAGGCGGGCCGCGCGCAGCATTGAGCGCAGAAGCATCTTTTTGTCTTGACTTTTTCTATCTTTTTTGTCAAGAAAAAAGATAAAAAAAAGATACTGATACAGAAGAAGTAGTTTAATTGATAGGACTATTTTAGTATTTTGTACTAGGATAACTTTTCTGAAAGACAATTTCATTTGTCAGTACCTACTTCTTGAAAACATTCATCTTAAATTTTAAATCATGTTAAAATATATATTATTACTACTGCTTTTAGCAGTGAGCCAGATAACCTTTTCTCAAAATAATTTTAAAGTTACTGTGCAGGATGAGGAATCGGAGACACCCTTAGTAGGTGCCAGCGTTTATTTCCCTCAACTAAAAATAGGTACAGTTACTGATGTAAATGGTCTTGTGGATATTGATCCAATACCCAATGGAGAGTACAATGTTAAAATCAGTTTTGTGGGCTACGAGACTTTAGAAAAAAAGTATACATTTCCTCTTGCTGAGCAAAATCAGCCACTGATTATTCATTTGCACCATGATCATGAGGAACTGGAGGAAATAAATGTTACTTCCACCCGAAGCAGCAGAACAATAGAAGATATACCTACCAGAATTGAAGTAATTGCCGGAGAAGAATTGGCCGAAAAAGGCAATATGAAGCCTGGAGATATTCGGATGTTATTAAATGAAAGCACGGGCATTCAAACGCAGCAAACTTCAGCTACAAGCTATAATTCAAGTATAAGAATACAGGGTTTAGACGGAAAGTATACCCAGCTGCTACGAGACGGGATGCCGCTGTATTCTGGTTTTTCCGGTGGATTAAGTTTAATGCAGATTGCCCCGCTTGATTTAAAGCAGGTGGAGGTTATTAAAGGATCTTCTTCCACCTTATACGGAGGTGGCGCTATAGCCGGACTTGTCAATTTAATTACCAAAAAGCCGGAATACGATCGGGAGCTAAGTTTCATGTTCAACGGAACTTCTGCTCTTGGTTTGGATGCAAGCAGTTTCTACTCTAAAAGGAATGAAAAAGTGGGAACCACTATTTTCGCTTCTTATAATAAAGGTACCGCTTACGACCCAGCTGATATAGGATTAACAGCTATTCCGGAATTTGACCGTTTTACACTCAATCCTCGAATTTTTCTTTATTTAAATGATGCTACTGAATTAAATTTTGGTCTTAACCTTATAAAAGAAGATCGACTTGGTGGTAATATCGATTTTATCCAAGGCGAGGAGGTAACTGATACCTATTTTGAGAGAAATGAGACGAACAGGGTTTCAACTCAATTTAATTTAACACATGAAAAAGATGAAAATGCACAAATTGAAGTGAAAAATAGCTTTAATTTTTATGACAGAAGCATTCAGGTACCTGACTTTATCTTTTCCGGGACACAAGTTTCATCCTTTAGTGAAGTTAACTATTCCAGTTTTAGCGAAAAATCTGAATGGGTGACAGGAGTAAACCTCTGGACAGACCAGTTTAACCAGGTGGAAGGCTCTCCCAACCAAAACATTGATTTCAATTATACTACATTTGGCGTTTTTGCTCAAAATATATGGAATGCAACGGAACTGTGGACTTTGGAGTCTGGATTTAGAATTGATTACCACAATGAATATGGCTTATTTCCTCTGCCTCGTTTGTCAGTAATGTTTGAACCTCAAAAGGAACTTACTTTTAGGTTAGGGGGAGGCTTAGGATACAAAGCGCCTACGGTTTTTACTGAGGATGCCGAAAGACTCCAGTTTAGAAATATTGAACCTATCAACACCAATTTGATTGACGCAGAACGTTCTATCGGTGGAAATTTTGATATTAACTATAAGAAATCAGTCACTGATGAATTGTCACTTTCCAGTAATGTCTTATTTTACTATACGCAAATTGAAAATCCCTTAGTGCTGAGAAGCACTGGTAATACCTATCAATTCGATCAATTTGACGGATATCTTGATACCAAGGGTGTTGAAGTGAATATGAAGTGGAGCTACCACGACTTTAAATTATTTATAGGTTATACTTATGCAGATGTGAATACTTATTCCAATGGAGAAACCAACACCTTCCCTTTGGTGGCGAAAAACCGATTGAATAATGTGTTGATGTATGAGAAGCACGGAAATTTCTGGATCGGATTAGAAGCTTATTATTTCAGTCCACAGCAATTGAATGATGGCACAACCGGTCAGTCCTATTGGATTACAGGCTTAATGACCGAAAAGAGGATAGGTGATCATTTTTCTGTATTTCTGAATTTTGAGAATTTTCTCGATACCAGGCAAACTGCATTTGATACAATTTATACCGGAAGCATTGACAATCCACAATTCAGAGATATTTATGCCCCCGTTGATGGTTTTGTAATTAATGGAGGAGTTAAGGTAAAGCTGTAACCATTGGCGAAAACTATTTAAGGAAATTCATTAAAAAAGTACAAACCGGATTTTTCAGAATTGATGCATTTTTAAGCCAACCCAAATCAAACCTGGGGCAAATGTCTCAGGTTTGATTTTATGTGGTATATAAAGCAGCCTCAACCTCTCCATTTCAACAATTGTCTGTTTTTACTCTATTGGCATTTCATCATTATCATTATTATTTCTTTTTTTACCTTCTTCAATGGAGAGTACTTCAATCACTACATACTGAGAGGCTCCTCGCCACATTACAGGAGCAAAGTATTCCTTATACCGAAGCTCCACAAACTTCCCACTAGCTCGTTCCAATTTACTGGCAACTGAATCGCTGTCCACACTAAATCTAAACTCATTGCTTTGTAAAGCACCGGCAGTGGGACTTTGAAATCCTGCTTGCACCAGCCTGCCTTCGTAGGTTTTAAAAATATAACCTTTCTTTTCGAAATAATTAAGTTCTCCGGCTTTTACTCCTTCGCTAAAAACATAAAAGAAACGCACCCAGATAAATATTGCCAGACCAATTATTACAACAATTAGGGCTATTTTGCCAAATTTTTTCATGGTTCAGATTTTATTATTTACTGTTTAGCTTAAAGATAATTGCTTAAATTTAATCAAAAGATAACTTCGGTATAAAATTTTAATTTAAGCCGCTAAAAGAAAAATTCATAGGTAAAGCATTCCTTTTTGATTAGTTTGGCTTTCTTTTAATGTAAATGAATTATGAAGAGTATAACTGTTTTTTGTGCCTCAAGTCCGGGAAAAGATCTTAAATATATGCAGCAGGCAAATCTTTTAGGACAAACTCTGGCTCAGCGCAACATCACTCTGGTTTATGGCGGAGCTAAAGTAGGTTTAATGGGAGCTGTTGCCAAAGGTGCTTTAGAAGCAAAAGGCAGAGCAATAGGTGTATTGCCGTATTTTTTGCAAACAAAAGAAATTAGTCATGATGCGCTAACTGAGCTTGTATTGGTGGATACCATGCATGAAAGAAAAACCAAAATGAATGAGCTGTGCGATGGCGTAATTGCACTCCCCGGTGGTTTTGGTACTTTCGAGGAGCTTTTTGAAATGCTGACCTGGGCGCAATTGGGTTTGCATAAGAAACCGATAGGAATTTTAAATTTCGCTGGTTTCTATGATGATTTGATCACTATGATCCACTCCATGGTAGAAAAAGGATTTCTGAAGAAGGTAAATCAGGAAATGCTACTTGTCAGCGATAATATTGAAGGCTTACTGGAGAAGATGGAGAATTACATTGCTCCTGAAGTTCCTAAATGGATAAACAAGGAGGAGGTTTAATCTCAGGGTGTTTGCGGGACAGTAATCCAATATTTTATGCGCTTTTTAAGCAATAGCATCACCGCATTGCTGTAAGATTTTAAGATAGATATTATTTTTCTAGAATTTTATAGTCTTCCCCATTCATATAATAAAAGTGCTTATACTTGTTTTTAATCAATGTTTTTGTGATTTTGATCTTTCAAAACAATGAAATCATGCAAAAATCTTATTTTCCAGGCTCCTATTTGTTCTTACTTTTATTAGCAGCCTGTAGCCCCGCCGAAAAGCAAGTAGAAGAAACTGGCACCCCATGGCAATATCTTTTTGACGGTGAAAAATTAGAGGGCTGGAAGCCTGTGGGTGGAGCTGCAGAATTTGAAATCCAGGATTCTGCCATTGTTGGTATAGCTAAAGCCAACACCCCCAACACTTTTTTAGTGACAGAGGAAATTTATGACGACTTTATCCTTGAGCTCGATTTAAAGATAGAGGATGAATCGAGCAACTCCGGCATTATGATTCGTGGACAATATGACGCTGAAGCCAAAGATGGAGCCGGTTTGGTGTATGGCTATCAGATAGAAGCAGATCCAACTGCGCGGGCTTGGTCTGGTGGTTTATATGATGAAGAGCGCAGAGGTTGGTTGTACCCTTTAGACCTTAATCCTGAAGCTAAGGAGGCTTTTAAGATGGGTGAGTGGAATACCTACAGGGTGGAAGCCATAGGTAATACTATTAAATCGTGGATTAACGGACAGGAAGTAGCTTATGTAGTAGATGATATGGATACAAGAGGGTTCATAGGTCTGCAGGTGCACAGCATTTATACTCAAGAAGATGAAGGTAATAAGACCTGGTTTAGAAATATCAGAATTCAAACAGAAAATTTGGAGCCAAAGCCATTTGAAAGTAATGTTTTCGTGGTAAACACTGGTCTGAACAACCTAACTGATTATGAAAAGGAGACCGGATGGGAATTACTTTTTGATGGTAACTCAACTGAAAAATGGGTGGGGGCCTACAAAGATTCTTTCCCTGAAGCAGGCTGGGTGATTAACGATCAGGTACTTACAGTAAAAGGTGCTGATGGAGGCGAATCTACTAACTGGGGTGACATAGTCACTAAAGAGGAATTTAGCGCATTCGACTTAGGTTTTGATTTTAAACTGACTGAAACCGCTAATAGCGGAGTTAAATATTTTGTAACGCTTTCGGAAGGAAATGAAGGTTCTGCTATTGGACTGGAATATCAGATTTTGGATGATGAAAGACACCCCGATGCAAAAATGGGTAAGGATGGCAACAGGACACTAGCTTCTTTGTACGATTTAAAAACTGCAGATAAACAGCAAAGATTTTTAAAGCCAATAGGAGAATGGAATAAGGGTAGAATCATTGTTCATCCGGATAATAAAGTAGAACATTTCCTGAACGGAATAAAGGTTTTGGAATACCAGAGAGCATCTGAGGAATACAGAAATTTAGTTGCTGAAAGTAAGTACAAAGTCTGGGACAATTTTGGAGAAGCCGAAAAAGGACATATTCTATTGCAGGACCATGGAGATAAAGTGAGCTTTAAAAATCTTAAAATCCGGAGCTTACAATAAGTTAAAAATATTATGATTATTAACTTATCTATATACCTTTCAAAAGACGAGAAATGCTATTAAGTTAAGGCAATCTTCCTTCTCCCTCAGGCCTGTCCCGACCAATCGGGAAGAAAGGATAAAGGTTGAGGTTTAAATAAAAGCTTAACTTACTAGCATTGCGTAATAAGAAGTAGGTTTATATTATTTTAAATTAACTGTATTTTAATTAGACAACAATGACCCACTCAAACGATAAATCAAGAAGAGATTTCTTAAAAAAGACAGCCATTGCCACCGCAGGGATTAGCACTTTAGGTTCATTCGCTTTTTCACCAAAAAGTTACAGAAATATAATAGGAGCCAACGAAAGAATTAATGTTGCTATTATTGGCTTAGGCAGGAGGTTAGGAGCTTTTTACGAACCGATTTCTCAAAAAAGTAGCAACGTAAAATTGTTGTACCTCTGCGATGTAATGAAATCTCAAAGAGAAAATGCGATGGCTAATTTCGCTAAGCATATAGATTATAAAGCAAAAGTAGAGAATAGCTTTTTTAAAGTGATTGAAGACAAAAATGTTGATGCCATCATCAATGCAACACCTGATCACTGGCATGCGCCAGGTACGTGGTTAGCTTTGGAGGCTGGTAAACATGTGTATGTAGAAAAACCTTGCAGTCATAACCCGAGGGAAGGGGAATTGCTGGTAGATTATCAGAAAAAGTATGGTAAAGTGGTGCAAATGGGTAATCAGCAGCGATCATCAGACCATACTATTGACATTATTCAGCAAATACATGAGGGTGCTATTGGCAAAGCCTATATGGCCACTGCTTTTTATAATAACGCCAGGGGGGAGGTGCCAGTGGCTCAAAAGGCGCCAGTACCTGAGGGCCTCGATTGGGAATTATTTCAGGGGCCATCACCCAGAAAGCCTTATGAACATGATACCTGGAATTATAACTGGCATTGGTATGGCTGGGATTTTGGTACTGCTGAAACAGGAAATAATGCCACCCATGAATTAGATGTCGCACGCTGGGCACTGCAAACTGATTTCCCTAATCAGGTGACAGTTGATGCCGAGAAATACCATTACCCTAATGATGGCTGGACCATGTACGATACCATGATGGCTACATTTAAATTTGAGGATGGAAAAAGCATTCAGTGGGACGGAAAGAGCCGTAATAATCAGCAGACATATGGTAGCGGCAGAGGAACCATCATTTACGGCACTGAAGGATCAGTGTACGTTGATCGGGAATTGTACCGATTATTTGACAGGAGTGGCGCCTTAGTGAAAGAAATGAAATCAGGCGGTGCGGAAGGAAGCACTAATCTTGGTGGCGGTGGAGATATGAGTACCCAGCATGTCGTTAACTTTTTTGAGGCTATCCGCGGTAATGCCACTCAAAGATCGCCTATAGATGAAGGTGCTAAAAGCACGCTATTATGCCATTTGGCTAATATTTCTTCCAGAATTAATGAAAACTTTGCATGTGACCCGAAAAATGGACATATTTTGAATAACGATAAAGCCAAGGCACTTTGGGCCAGAACCTATGAAAAAGGATGGGAACCAAATATGTAATAATCTGCAAGAATGGAAGCTAATTCTGATAATGATATTATACCAGGAATACATAATTGGTGCGACCGATGGTGTGAGAAATGTCCTTTTATTGGTAGATGTGCTGTTGGTTTAAAGGAATTGGAGTTATTACAACAGGAAGAAAAAGGCACTCAACCGGAATTTTGGGAAACTATTGCAGAACAATTTGAGAAAGCCATAGAATTAATTAATGAGGCAGCCAGAGAAAGAGGGATTAATTTGGAAGATATTCCGAAGGAAGAATGGGAACAGATAAAAAAGGAAAGTGAAGAGCAGTGGGAAGAAGGTCAGGATCATCCCATCTCTCAAGTAGGTTTGCAATACTTTAAAACTAGTCAGCAAGTATTAAATGCAGGTTTTATTAAAGAGCAGTTAGCTGCTGAAATTGAAAAGTATGAGATGGGCCTCGAGAAAGAGGCTAGAAACAATATGCGCCAGATTAAAAATGCAGTCGATATTGTAAAATGGTATAACTTCTTTATTCCTCCTAAGTGCCAGCGGTTGGTAATGGAAAATATGGATAGAGATTTTCAGGATGAAGAATATCCACCGGAAGAGCGGATGTATAATGGTTCTGCAAAAATCACTTTGATAGCGATTGAAAGGTCCATCACCGCCTGGGGTCTGTTACTGGAGTTGATGCCGGAGGAGGAGGAGGAAATTTTGTCGGTATTACTAATTCTACAGAAACTACAAAACCTCATTGAAGCAGAGTTTCCTGATGCCATGTTGTTTATAAGGCCGGGATTTGATGAGTGAGAACGAGCTTGTTATGATTTACCCCGCCTCGTAGAGCTATCCCAGGCAACATCTTGTCGTTGATCTGAAAATTTGACATCTTCTGACAATATTCTCTCCTGTGATTCAATTTCCGCACGAACACTTTCTACATATCCTTCTTTTTCATGCCTAGCCATCCCTAATTTGTGCAATGCCTCTTCATCGTATTGAATAAATTCAGCGGCTTTTCTGCTCACAGTGTATCTTCTTTGGCCTAGCGCATGCAAAACATCTACCCCTAAATTAACAGAGGTGTGTAAAGAATCACGGTAAATATGATTGATGCCTAAATCAATTAATTCATACGCATCCATTCGGTTTTTAGCCCTGATAAATAACTCTAAATGAGGGAATTGTTTTTTCACTTCATCTACTAATTGGTAATTCCGCTCCGGGGAATCTATGGCTGAGATTAAAATTTTTGCTTTGGCTGCTCCGGCCGATTCTAATAAGTCAATACGGGTGGCATCTCCATAAAAAACCTTAAATCCCATTTTCCTCAATAAATCCACTCTTTCACTATCATTGTCTAATATGGTGGCAGAAACTCCGTTAGCCCTTAAAAACCGACCAATGGTGCTTCCAAAGTGGCCAAAGCCTGCAATAATTACGATTTCTTCTCCTTCAATATCATCGCCCGTCCTGGAATCGGATTCTTTGGTTCCGAAGCGTGGGGCAATTAATCTTTCATTTAAAAATAAAAATAGGGGAGAAAGAATCATACTAATGGTGGTAACTGCCATTAGAAAATCCAGTGTTTCTTTATTGATTATTTCCAGTTGCCGTGTGGAGGCCAGTAAAACAAAAGCAAATTCACCTACCTGGCAAAGTAGTAGGCTGAAGAGCAGGTTTTGATCTATCGCCAGTTTAAATACCTTTCCGATGATGAAAAGCACCAAAGCTTTGATAAACATAATGAGTAATACAAAAGAAAAGATGCCAATGGGATCGGCAAAAATCAGTTCAAAATTGATAGTTGAGCCAACAGCTGTAAAGAATAAACCTAGCAATACCCCTTTAAAAGGCTCAATATCGCTTTCCAACTCGTGCCTGAATTCACTGTTGGCCAGTAAAACGCCCGCCATAAAAGTGCCCAAAGCTGCACTAATTCCTACTTGTTGCATCAGCCAGGCTACACCAATTACAATAAATAAAGCAGAAGCTGTAAAAAGTTCGCGCATTCGAACTTTGGCTATGAAATGCAGGAAAGGGTTTATTAGAAACCGGCCTACGATGTAAATAAAAGCTACTGCTGCTAAAATGACCAAGGTGGAATACTTCGGGTCTAAATCAGCCACTAGATTATCGTGCGAATTGGTAGAGACCACCGAGTTAATGGCCAATAAAGGAATAATGGCCAGGATGGGAATAACAGCGATATCCTGAAGTAATAATACTGAAAAAGAAGATTTCCCTGCATGCGTATTGCTAAGACCCTTCTCTTTTAAGGTTTGCAAAACAATGGCGGTAGATGACATTGCCAGGGACAGTGAAATGGCAAGAGAGGTGTTAAAACTGTAGCCTTGTGTGAAAAAGAATACTGCAAATATGAGACCGGAACTGAGCAACATTTGGCTCAATCCCATTCCTAAAATGGCTTTTCGCATCTTCCAAAACGATTGAGGATTTAACTCCAGCCCAATTAAGAAAAGCATCATGACAACACCAAATTCGGCTGCGTGCATAATGTCCTCTCCCTCACCACCTATAAAACCTAAGACAAATGGCCCAATTATTATTCCACCGATAAGGTAACCGAGCACGCTGCCAATGCCCAATTTTTTAGCAATTGGCACGAAAACAAGGGCAGCGCCTAACAGTATTACTGCATTTTGTAGAAAAGAGCTTTCCATTCTCCCTGTGATAAATCGTTGAAATAATCTTTTGAAGTTAAATCTTGCAAAGAAGTAGTACTATTTTGTAGGCCTAAAATAATCTCCCGATAATAGCTGCCGTAATTTTTTAATTCCTCTTTTGATAGCTTTAAAGCAGAAGGTACTACGAAAGGAGGCAAATAATGCCCCAGGCAAAGGTTTATCGTCTGCTCAAAAGGCTGAAGCAGCTCCCGATAAGTATAATTATTTCTGCCGCCCTTACGATAGATTTCAAAATTCCCGGCAGAGGTAAGTGCCTGGAAAAAGTATTTATCCTTCAGTTTATCACCATTTTTACCATAAGCCCATCCATATTCCAGAACCAGGTCTATCCATTGCTTCATCAAAGGTGGGCAGCTATACCAATAAAAGGGATGTTGCCATACGATGACGTCATATTCTAATAGTAATTGCTGTTCTGCCTTTATATTGATATTGAAATCAGGATAGTGCTCATATAAATCCCTGAGTGTAACATGTTCTAAATCCTGCACTGCAGCCACTAATGCTTTATTCGCATGTGAATCTTCAAAACGAGGGTGAAAAAACAGGATAAGGACTTTTTTACTCATACTTTCTATGCTATTCAATACTTAAAGCTCCACTGGGGCATTTTGCCACCGTATCTTTTATTTCTCTTGAGCTGGCATTATCTGCCTGTATCCACGGGCTTTGCTTAGGATTGAAAACAGCTTTTAAATTTTTCACACAGTTTCCGGAGTGAATACATTTAGCAGACTGCCAAAGTATGATCACCTCTCCGTTGGAATAGCGCTTTGTAATGTCATTTTTGTCCATTTTGTAATTTTTAAGGTGCTTTATTTATTTAAGTACATCTCTGATTGATTCGGTTTTGTCAAAAACTGACTTAGCAAATGGGCATAAAGCCATAATTTTCAGATTATTTTTTCGGGCATACTCTACAGCTGCCATCACTAATTTTTTACCTGATCCGGTACCTCTCAATGGATCAGAAACTTCTGTGTGATCAATGATTATTAGTCCTGATCCTGCCTTACTATAAGTCATTTCAGCTGCTTTTTCTTTGTCTTCTTCAATAAAAAAAGAGCCTTTGCTATCTGTTGATTGATGTTGGATTTCCATTTTATGAATTATAATCTGTTCAATTTATTTCTTTTTTTTGAATTTCTTTCTACTGGAAACAATTTCAGGCAACTGCGTATTGGCCCAGTCGGCCAGTTGTAAAGCTTGTTGCATTAAGCCTTGCCCCATTTCAGTAAGCTGATACTCTACTCGGGGAGGTACTTCTGCATAAATTTTCCTGTTCACGAATCCATCTTCTTCCAAATTTCTGAGGGTTACTGTAAGCATGCGTTGAGAAACGTCACCAATTTCTTTTTTAAGTGCATTAAAACGCATAGTGCCATGCGTGCCCAACGCAAGAATGGAAAGCAAGCTCCATTTATCACTAATTCTATGAATTACATCCCGAACCGGGCACAGTTTGCTTTGATCCTTTGCCCGATCCAAAATTAATTTCATTTTTTTTCCTCCCTCAACCGATTGAGCCTCAATATTAGTTACATCAGTGTGCCCTGGTTTTCCCATTGTGCCTTCTTTTATTCTTAATAGTTACTTTTTACTTTTGAGTTACTAAAAGTAACTATTTAATTTAAATATCAAAATTTTGAGTAAAAGAATTTTAATTACAGGAGCAACCGGCACAATTGGTCAATCATTGATCAAGCAATTAAAAGCATCAAATGTTGACTTTATTGCGGGTAGTAGGGATTATGAAAAAGCAAAATCTGTTTTACCTATTTCTGAAGAGGAATGGGTGAAATTTGATTATACAGATGAGAAGACCTTCGACAAAGCAACAAAGAATGTAGAAAAGGTTTTTGTACTAGGGCCGCCTCGTACTTTTGATCTGGAGGATATTTTAATCCTCTTTACTGATTTCCTAAAGCAAAAGGGTATAGAACGCGTGGTTTATCTATCTGCATTTGGTAACAAAAGCTTAGTCAGTGCCCAACATGCTGTGCTATAAATCATTGGGCAACGAAACTTAGGTTCTTTGTGGAAAGCCCGTCAATCCGCAAGGTTGACTTATTGTTTAAAATTAATTTAATAAGCCAATCCTGCGGATTACCTCGGTAGTTAACGCAAATTTTTATACTTTTAATCAGCCACGAACTTATACAGTGGCGTTGTAGGTAATTAAAGCAATAATGACAGAACAGGAGTTATACAAAAAGGCTGAGGCATTCTATTTCCAAGAAGGAAAAGAATTGAATGCAATTGAAGCATATAAAGAGCTTCTATCTTCGCATCCTAACAATCTTGAGGGTTGGACTCATATTTCAACTATGCAACATAAGATTGCTGATTTTGATGGGGCTATATTTTCAATTAATATAGCAATTGAGCTTTCACCTAGAAATTCTTGGACTATAAATCAAAAGTGTACTTTACTTTCTTTTATTTCAAAGCTGACTGCAGAAGGTCAAATATATTTGGATGAACGAACTAGGGAAGCTCATAAAATAAAGACTTATTCAACAAAGAATGAATTAATTCGAGATTTGATTTCGGTGCTTAAGAAATTAATTGAGTTAGAAGGAAATGACGGAAGGAAAAAGCACAACTATCTATGGAAATTAGCTCATAGCTATAGAGAAATCAATATGAATAGTGAAGCAATTAACATTCTTCTTGAAACCGAAAAATCGATTCCTTCTAAATATGACGAAGAAAGAAGAAATAGAGAATTATCGAATATCTATCGGGAGATTTCTTCAAATCACCTTTCTAATAAGGACTATGAAAAAGCCTTAGAATATCTGAATACCGCTTTTGAATATGGTCTGGATGACTACAAAAGAACAATGTTGGCAGATATCTATGAGGAAATGCAAAGTCATGAACAAAGTAGATTTGTTCTCACTGATTTAATTGAGCGACTTAATACAAAACTTAAGGAAGTACCAGAACCTGCTTATATAACACAAAAAGTGCAGGTTTTAAAAAAGCTTCAAGATGTCGAAGGTTTAAAGACTGTTTTGCACCACTTTGACAATATTACCGAAACAGCTTACAGTATTGAAAGGAAAAAGGAACTGACTGTCGAAATCGAAAACTACCTACAACAGTCACTAAAATGAATATGCGAACTGAGCCTAATGATATAGCAATGCGAAACAGATACTTCAGTACATCTAGCAACGGGGGAGGCATACTCATTTTAGTTGGTCGTTATGGGCATACTGAACAATGAAATGGATCAGAGCAAAATAAACCTTTTAAAGAAAAATGCTCCTTTACTCAAAGAGTATAGCTTTAATAATATTGAAGAAGTAATCATAGCCGTTCAATCTCAAAATGAAATTTATTGGGAGACGGTAAAATTCCTGATTTATCAACACTTGATTCTTTTCTTTCACAAGCAATCAAACATTGTGATTGATAAAAGTATGAAGGTCCATCACAAAAGATTTTTTCAAGAAAAATCTGTAATTACATAATTTAGTGATTATGCAGATTTGACTATACCTTATAAAGAAATGCCATTTATTAGGTTACTAATCATAGTTGCAATTAACTTAGCGCTCTTTAGCTCTGTTTTCTTGATTCTTTTTGAATTCTTTTTTCAGTATCCAGAATTTTTAATCATTGGCTATGATTTTATCATTCTTAATGCATTGTTCATTGGTTTAGCACCATCAATAATATTATTTCAAATTACCCCCAGGAGTTTGAAAGATATAGTTCTACAAAAGAAATTCAGAGGTGTGAGGACCTTTGAAGACTTTGTTGAAAAATTATTTATTCTTAATCTTTATAAATACAGAGTTGAAAACCATAAAAGACTGATTAGTGAATTGAAAATATTTCTCAATCCTTGACCATAAACTTTTTAACATGGTAAAAACCCATTTGCTCAGCACCTCGTAGCAAACTTTATTGTAATTAGCGGAAATTTGGTAATTTTTGTGGTACAAACCTGCTTAGTTTACCCCAAAATGCAAAACCCACTATTAGTAAATATCACCTGGCCCGGTGTCTACTTCTTTCTTATAAGGCAACAACCAGTCTGATTTTCTAAATCGGTGCCATTCTACTTTGGCTAAATCCACTTTTTCATCATATAAGGGCATTCTTTCTCTGCCATTTACTCCTACTTTACCAGTAGCATAAATTTCGATATCGCTTTTACCCTGCTTTGCATATTCTTTTTTGAGGATTTGTACGAATTGCCAGCACATATCAGGCTTGGTGGCCACTGCTCTTTTTTGCTTAGCAGTTAAATAATTCCCGGCAATTACCGCTTCTTTCTGGCCGGTTTTGCCATCTACTACTTTAAAATTAACATATCCACTTTTGCTCCTGAGCATCATACGCCAGGAAAGCCTATGGCCTTCTTCTGTCCAATGCACATTACTGTTAAATAGCCAATGGCGTGAAGGCAATACAATCTGTATAGCAAACCATACAACCATCAATGCAACAAAACCTTGTTTAATGGTATAGCTATTAAGAGGTTCTGTGGATTTCCTGTGTTTGAAAAATGTATTTTTGATTTTTTCGGGAGGGAAAAAGAAGGTACAGATCGCAATGCCCATGAAAGGAAATATACCAACCTGAAATACAGCAGAATTAAAGAGATGAAAAAATATGGAAGCGATAAAAGCCCATTTCCTCGTTTTTTTCCACAATAGTAAAGGAGTTATGAATAAATCAAATGCAGCTCCGCCAATGGCTACAAACCAATGCATCCATTTCTCTTGTAAAATATCACCCACAAGCCACAAATTTTTCTTGGATTGTAAAATAACAGCAACGGCATCGGTACTTAACCAGTCGGGATTCAATTTGGCTATACCTGCATAGGTGTAAACAATACCTATTTGCAAGATGAAAATAATCCTGCACCAATTAGGGCAGAAATTTCTTGTGATGGCTGGGTTCATTTTTGCATCCAAAGAAAAGTTTTTGTGAGCTGGCATAATGCTCATGACAATGCAAAGCAGCACCAAAAGGTAATAGTGGTTATTATAATTGGTCTTCTGCATCAGGTAAACGGCAGTCCATAAAAAGGTGTAACCGACAATGGCTATCCGATATTTGTACCCTAACATCACAGCCACCCCAAAGCAGCCCATTATGAAAAAATAGTAATACATTCCGTCTCCGGGCAGTGGTTGCAGCCACTGAAAATCTATAAAAGGGAAAGTGTATTGAGGCTCAATAAAGGCTCTTCTGACCCAACCTGTTAGAATGGCTCCCCAGGCTTCTGCAGTAATTAAAAAGCCAAAACATACCCTGAAGATGACCAGAAAGCTATTGTCAACAGGTTTAAAAAGGCTTTGGGAGAGGAAGTTCATTTCAATTTTTAAGATTTTTATCTCTGGCATGTTAGATATACAATCTTAGTAATTTTATCGAACACTTCTATAGGGTTGGAAATATAATCTTTTTTTAAAACTCTTGAAGGACGAGATTGTAGCTGGAGAAGTTGAAAGGGTAAACGCTAGACTTTAAACCTCTTCGTCATGATCCGTGTATCGCAAATCATCGGTATAGCCACTAAATTCAGCTGGTGATAACACCACTCTCGATTTGAACTTTGAGCGATTTTAGCTACCATTTTTATTTCTCGCACCAGATAGTTCCTGCCAAGTGTTAAGGGTAGGGGCAGGAGTTCTTAAATTAAAGGCCGAAAAAAGGTGCGTGAGACACGCACCTTGGTACAAAAAATTACATGGGCAACTCATGGAAAATGAAATTGAACTTAAAAACTAGATATACTGACCTTAATAAGTGTTTTTAAGCTTTAAAACTAAGTATAGAACCTCAAAAAAGAGGGGTTTCAATTAATATTGAGTTTTCAATTACATTTTAATGTATTTTAAACAAAATTTTATTCTTCATCTTTTTGTCCCGATTGATCGGGAACAAAAAGATGCTCCCACGCTACAATTCAACGCGCTCCCCGCCTTTTTGTCGACCAGCCCGCTCGTTTTGAACAAATATTATTTGGTTATCGAACAGTGCAGTATTAATCATGAGGACTCTACATGACTTATAATAATTGTTGAAGTTCAAGACTGAATTTTCCAAGCTAGTTTGGAGTAATCAAATTGTGAAAGGTGAATACTGGTTAAGCAAATACATGGCCTACTTGACTTAATTACTGCATCTTTCCTGTTATAATTTTCATCTCCTTTTTGGCTTCTTTTTCATTCATTTTGCCCGATTTCAAGGCTTTTAAGGTTTCTCCATTAATCAAAATCTCAAATTTTTCAGGTATTCCGCATCCCCTGCATTCCGTGTTATTCACTTTAAAAATCAATTTTGCGTCATCACCCAGGCTTGAAATATTTTTGCCATACTCAAAAATATTATTGATCAGGTCTGTCTCAAACTGAGGATAGAGTGCTTTCACCTTTTCGCTTCTTTCTGTCTGATTATATTGCGTATTGCCTTGCGTTGGCATGCTGTAATATGTTTCCGCTTTTTGTGAAGAAGCCATATTTAAGTAGAAGATAATTCCTAAACCTTCAATTTTCTGATGCTTAATGTCAGATTTGAGAAAGTAAGTGTCTGATAAATCAGCTTCATACAGTCGATTCATAATACTTTTGAATACAGCTACGTCCTTCGCCAAAGGTGTTGCATCTTCTTTTGTATTTATTTTGATCCGTTTTTCTGCTTCTTCTTTTGTTAATTTGCCGCTTTGGTAGGCTCTTACATCTTTCATCTCAATTTCTGCAGAGAATTCATTGAAATTATTAGCTCTCTCTACTGTGCCATTGTCTACTCTGTAGATATTACTTTCGTTACTTTTTGCAATGATTTTTATTTTATCATCATCTTTTAATTGGCTAATAATATGGCCATAGTCCAACATGAAAAGTTTGATGTTTTCTAAGTTTTTATCAAAATTAACTTTGCTTATACTATCTGTATTTAAAGATTTCAATGTTCTTAGTGCAAATGAACGTGCACGTTCTTCAATATCATGTTGCCTGGCCTCCAGATCTCTTTGTCTTACTTCCCATTTTTCCTGCTGGCTTTCTAACTCCTCTTGATGCTTTTCCATTTGCTCTTGATGCCTCTCCATTTGCTCCGCATGTCTCTCCATTTGTTCTCTTTGTCTTTCCTGCATAGCTTTTTGCTGGGCCGAGTCCTGGTTTGAGTTAGTTGATTGAGAGTAATAAGTAATGTAATTGTCAGACTCCAGATCTTCAATTGCATAATTTACTGCTTCCGAAACCTCAGGCCACCTGCTGTAAATCTTATTCATATTAAACTGGAAAACATTTTTTTCATCAGGAAGGGTAATGATTACACCATAATCTTCTATGTATTCTGCATTAATTTGCTTGTCGCGACCAAGCCAAAAAACGTGGGTTTGTTTAGTTTCCACCAAGCCTTTTAGAATTGTTTCAGCAACCTCGAGGTCACGATCCATTTTCTCCTGATTAATTTCTTGAGCCGTGGCAAAGCCCGACATGATCAGTAAGCCTAAAATTATCTTTATCTTTTTCATTTTATTAAAGTTAAATATTGAGTAATCCTTACTAGCTATTTATTCTCCGGACAAATAAATCGTAGTACATTCGAATTAGTAGGTGTTTTTGTTCTTTGTATTATTTGCTAAAGCATTTATCATCTCTCCTGTTTCCAGTTTAAATAAATCTTTATCTGTTTCCATCAATTCCAGTTTTGCAATAATATAACTGAGATCCTCATTTCTTTGCTCTTCCATATATCCTGCAAAATCAGTCAATAAATTTTGCATATAAACCTGTTGTTGTTTTGTGTTTTCTGTCCAATACACTTTCATTAATTGAGCATGTTTCTCTTCCAGTGACTCCACA
This sequence comes from uncultured Cytophagales bacterium, assembly GCA_963803685.1. GTDB lineage: Bacteria > Bacteroidota > Bacteroidia > Cytophagales > Cyclobacteriaceae > Marivirga. Next base: position 602,969 of record CAWDNW010000001.1, on the reverse strand, counting down.
TAATTATCTACAAGCATCTTTTGGGTGCTTTGTGATGCTATTAGCTGGTTTCTAAAAATCTCACGCTCTTTCAATCTCTCTGCTTCCATCTTTTCATCATAAGATGCTAATGATTTAGAAATGAGATCCTCTACCTGGGCAGCATCAACTTCAGCGCTTCTGGTGTCAGGAACTCCAAAAGCCAATTGAAATTTACCTTCAGGACCATAACTGACGTTGAACTCGGTGACTCTGGCTGCTATCATGAGTAATAGTAATGAAGCTGCCACCGTTGCAAACCATTTTAAAGCGCTTGAACTTTTACTGGTGACACCATTCTTATACACCTTGAAAAACGGTGGTGCAGTTGCAGGTTCATCCTCATATTCAGCTAGTGTATTCCGATCATTGTTCAGTAGTTCCAGCTCTTTTTGTAAGGCTGAATTTGACTCTAATTCCTTTTCAAAAGCTATTTTTTCATGTGGAGCCATCTCATCGTAGAGATAATCCATCAACTTCGCTTTCCATTCTTCAGTCTTCATATTGTATATTCTTTTGTGTAATATTTTCTTTCTCTAATAATTTTCTCATATGCGTAAATGCATAATACAAGCGAGATTTCACCGTGTTTTCAGACACTCTTAATATTTCTGCAATCTCCCTGAATTTTAAACCTTCGTATTCCTTCATAATCAGCACTTCCCGCTGATCGACACTTAATTTTTGTAAACATGTCTTAAGAGTGGCCTTTAATTCCGACTGAAGAAAGCTACTTTCAGGATTTAAATAAGCTGGTTTTGAAATTTCCCAAACCGGGCTTTCACTTTCCTCTTTTTTTGGCAGTAAAGATTCAAAACTCATCCACTTGCTTCTTTTTCTATTTCTGCTTTCTTGTCGGCATTGATTGGCAACAATGGTATATAACCATGATTTAAATTTTGCACATTCCTTTAAGGAGCTAATATGCTTGTGCATGGCAATAAATGTATTTTGAGTTGCTTCAGCTGCTAAATCAGAATCATTAAAGTACTTAAGGGCATAATTGTAAATCCTAGGATACCAGATTTGCACCAGCTGGCCCACTGCATCGTTATTTCCTGCCTGGGCTGTTTCTATTAAATTGTTGACTGATGCCTCTGCTTGCACTGCGTATTAAATTATATGGACAAATACAATAATGTCGTTAAGTTAAGTTGTTGATTAACTCAGTCAAAGCCGGCAAAGAACTCTTTACATGTTGCCCGAAAAAGGGTTTACTTGAAGAGGCCTGCCTGCCAGAGACTGAGAAAATTGTTTTCCTAAACTTCATTAACTATCAAATTAACGATTTTGCCCTTATGATGTAATACCGGTTGAAAAAGTTTTAAAGGGGGAGGAATTATTTTAAATCTTTATTTTTCTTGTCTGGGTGAGTTGATATTACAGGATTTGGACCTGCTTTAATAAACCTTGAAGTGCCTTTTCGGACTTACCGTAACTCACTATTTTTACCTCTAAAGGAGTATTATTAAACTTTGTTAATGCTTTTTGTAAGGCATCGGTAATCCAATGAAGTTCATTTCCAAATGCACCTCCACCCAATAAGGTGAAGAAAACTTTGTTACATCCTGTTTTTTCATAATTAATTAGACCAGCGTATAATGTTGCTTCATACGCAGCTTCCAATATGATTTGAGCAAAACCTGCCCAATAGTAGGTTTCAATAGAATGGTAAGCCACAGGTAAGGCAGAGCAATAAGCCTGAGAAACTAATTGTTGATTGTCACCAATAGTAACTTCTGTTTCCCACTGAATACCTATTTTTAATTTTTCTTTGAGTTCGGTTTTACCACTTTCTGTCATAGATCCTAAAAGTTTATTTACTTTTAGTAAGCCGTCCATCTGGAATAGCGCATAGCCATTTTTCATCTTCCAAAGCTGATTTGCTGAGTTATTAAGTGCTTCTCCTATTAAATCAAGACAATCTATCTGTAGCTCTTCTGTTTGGCCGATTTGATCTCTGATAGGTACAAAGTAATTTCTATAGATCAACCCTGCGCCACATGAAATAGCACATGCAGGACCTTGCGTGTAATCATGTTCATATCGATCAATTCCGGCTTCAGGCGAGATATGCGGCCCTACCATTTCTAATAAATTGAATTGTGAGGCGGCTTGAAACAATGCCTTTTCGTTTGTGGGATCGCAGTGTAGCTTTTGAACATCAGATACTATTTCCTGTACAGAAATCTTATCATTGTAATGAAAAAGAGGAGGTGCTTGTGTTCTCAGTTCCTTTAGCGTAGCGATTTGTAATTGTCCACATTGAAAAGATTTACCTTTTATTATGGAGTATATCTTATTCCCCCTCGGTTCCAGGTTCTGGTAGATTTCAGAAGAGGAAGCCTCTTCAAATCCTGTTAATTTTTTAAACCACATGAATTATATAATGTTAAAAATTTAGAAGCCATAAAATATCCCTTTTTAAGTAAGGGGAAAAGAATATCACACTTTTTAAATTCTTACTTAAAATCGGCCTAAAAACCCTCAAAACTCCCCAAATTGCAATCTTTTACCACTTTCTCCTTCTAAAATACGACCTTTATTGTAAACTAATTGTCCATTCACGTATGTACAGTCAATCGAAGATTTAAAGCTGTGACCTTCAAATGGCGACCATCCGCATTTTGAAAGAACATTATTTTTAGAAACAGTAAACGGCACATTTAAATCAACTAAAACAAAGTCAGCAAAATATCCCTCCTTTATAAAACCTCTTTCTTTCACTCTAAATAAGGTGGCCGGATTGTGTGCTGCTTTCAAAGCAATTTGCTCTAATGTCATTTTACCCTGGTGGTAGAAATCTAGCAATGCCAATAAACTATGTTGTACCAATGGTCCTCCTGATGGAGCATTAAAATAAGAGTTTTGCTTTTCTGCAAAAGTATGTGGAGCATGATCAGTAGCTATCACATCAATTCTACCATCTAAGACCGCTTTGATAATTTCTTCTCTGTCGTTTGAGGTTTTTACTGCGGGATTCCATTTGATGAAAGTGCCTTTTTCTTTATAATCCTCTTCCGAAAACCACAAATGATGTATACAGGCTTCGGAAGTTATCTTTTTCTTTTCTAATGGAGTTTTGTTTTCAAAAAGAGATAATTCCCTGGCTGTAGATATATGCAGGACATGCAAGCGTGAACCATGCGTTTTAGCTAACTGAACAGCCAGTGAGGATGATAAATAACAAGCTTCTTCACTCCTGATTTTTGGATGCATCTCAATAGGTACTTCTTCTCCAAATTCCGCTCTATATTTTTCAGTGTTAGTTCTTATGGTACCCTCATCTTCACAATGCGTGGCAATGAGCATGGGCACCTGCGAAAAAATATTGTTTAGCGTTTTTTCATTATCAACCAACATATTTCCGGTAGAGCTGCCCATAAAAACTTTTACACCGCAAACATTCTCCGGGTTGGTTTTTAATACTTCCTCAATATTATCATTACTGGCACCCATAAAAAAAGAATAATTAGCAAGGCTACTTTTAGCTGCTATATCATATTTATCCTGTAAGAGCTCTTGTGTTAAGGCGTTGGGCACGGTGTTGGGCATTTCCATAAAGGAAGTTACGCCTCCTGCAACGGCAGCCCTTGATTCTGTAAAGATGTTGGCTTTATGGGTTAAGCCAGGCTCTCTGAAATGTACCTGATCATCAATCAAGCCTGGAAAAAGGTGTTTGCCATTAGCATCAATAACCTCATCTGCCCCATCTGCACTAATTTCTGAGGCTATTTTTTCGAAGCGTCCATTAACGATTAAAATATCTTTCTGCTCAATCTGCCCTTCATTTACTATCTTTGCGTTTACAATCAGTACCTTTTTCATCTTTTTGCCCAAATTTATTCGTTCATGTCGCAAGATATCTCATCCTTTCAGGAATTTAAACTAAACAAGCAATTATTCAATGCAATTGATGATTTAGGTTATGATAAGCCAAGTCCTATACAACAAAAAGCTATCCCGCTCATTTTAAATGGACATGATGTGATAGGTATAGCTCAAACCGGAACCGGCAAAACTGCTGCTTTTGTATTACCCTTGTTGATGAAATTAAAATATGCCCAGGGTGACGCTCCAAGGGCTTTAATAATTGCACCCACCCGTGAGCTGGTGATGCAGGTATATGAAAACCTTTTATCCTTAGGGAAATACACAGATTTACGTGCAGTATGTTTGTACGGTGGCATAGGGCCTAAAAAACAAGCCGAAGAAGTAGCCGCAGGTTGTGACATTCTGGTGGCAACTCCCGGCAGACTTTTGGATGTTTACAATATGGGGGTGTTGGCCACTAAAAGCATTAAAACCTTTATTTTAGATGAGGCAGATAAAATGATGGATATGGGTTTCATGCCCCAGATAAGAAATGTCCTGGAAATATTACCGATGAAAAAACAAAACGTGTTTTTCTCAGCTACTTTTCCTGAAAAGGTAGAAAAGTACGCTTACGAGTTTACAGATTTTCCTGAGAAAGTAGAAGTAACTCCACAGGCTACTACCACTACTTTAGTGAAGCAATTTTTGTATCATGTCCCAAATTTTCTGACTAAAATTAATCTGTTAAGGCATCTTTTGCTTAATGAGAAGCTAGAGAGAGTGATTATTTTCGTAAGCACGAAGAAGACCGCAGATAATGTTTATCATTTTATCGATAGAAAAATAACAGAAAGTGTGCGGGTGATTCATGCTAACAAAGGGCAATCCACGCGAATTAACTCAGTAAAGGATTTCAGCGAAGGAAATATTCGTATTTTGGTTTCTACTGATGTAACGGCCAGGGGGATTGACATTCACGAGGTCAGTCACGTAATCAATTTTGATGTACCCAACAAAAACGAAGACTATGTGCACCGAGTGGGTAGGACTGGCAGAGTGCAACACAGAGGAGTTGCTATCACTTTTGTAAATGCCGCGGAAGTCTATAATATTACTAAGATTGAAGAGCTGATTCGCATGAAAATTCCTGTACGTCAGTTGCCAAAAGAAGTTTTGGTTGAAGCTACTTTGAGAGACGAGCAGAAGGACATAGATATGGAAATTGACAGGCAAAAGCGAATAGAAGACCCTACTTTTAAGGGGGCTTTCCATGAAAAAAAGAACCCGCATGCTGCTAAACATTCAAAAGGAGGGACAGGTAAAAAGGTGAAAGACAGAAGACGGAAAAAATAGGTCGCTTGAACTTACACAAAATGCAGTCTCAATGGATTTCATGGAGTTTTAATCTAAAAACGCTGCAAGTTAATTGCGAGATTGCCCGTAATTATTCAGTGCCATAATTCGACAATAACTGATATCTAATGATGAAAATTGAACACCTGGCCATTTGGGTTGAAGACTTAGAGGAGATGAAAAAGTTCTACCTCAAGTTTTTTGAGTTAAAGAGCAATGATAAATATGTAAATAATATTAAGCAGTTCAGCTCCTATTTTTTATCTTTTGCATCTGGCGCAAGAATTGAACTAATGCGTAAACCAGACCTGCATAAAAGCCCTCATGCAGCTAAAGAAAAACTTGGTTTCGCCCATTTTGCGATTTCGGTGGGCAGCAAGGAGAAGGTTGATTCACTCACCAACTTAATTAGAGAAAATGGATATACCGTGGTAGGAGAGCCTAGAGTTACAGGAGATGGGTACTATGAGAGCGTTATCTCCGACCCGGAAGGTAATCTTATAGAAATAACGGAGTGAAAATCGAAATCCAGTTTTCTCAACGCACATTTTTTTTTCAAGCTTTCGGTAGAGTTTAAAATATTTTTTTCTGTATGTTTTCCTTTCAAGAGAAAAGGCAGATAAGTATTTAAAAAAAGAGAAACCCCTATCGATTTCTCTTTTTGGTTCTACTGGGAATTTAGTGGAGAATTACCTTCTGGTAAGATTAAGTGTATCAATAACTCTCTGTCGATTCTTGCTTATGTCACTATATTAGAAAAGGAATCTTTCCCTTCCTTTTGCTTAATCAAAAAGAAGCAAAAAATCAAGGCTGTATTCATTTCTTAACGGCATTTTGGATTTCTAATTGGGAAACAAAAAAACTGCTTCCTTTCAAAAGACAATTAAGACCCTCTCACAATCAGGCCAAAGGCTGACCAGCCTTTGGCTGGAATCCCTAAAATGAATAAGGCCAGTCCTTCTAAATACAATCCGAATTACCATTAAATTAATGGTAGTACCCTCTTTTTTAAAGGGAATATTGCTCCCGATTATTCCCATTCATCGTCATCATCGTCCGATGAGGGAGGGAACATGATTCCGAGAAGTTTAAATCCCACTTCAATCGCATCATTTCCAAGATTATATATTTGGTTAGTTTCTTTAATAGTCATCTCTGAAGCTTCTACCTCCCTTGATGTTACTTGTTTAAATTCATATATTATAGGGTAGGCATTGTCTGGAAGCATATAGATACTAATTTTCATGATACCGCCAGTTTCTTCCATATAATAAGGATGCATAAAATTGACTACTGTGGGCATTAATTCCGATGTCCACACCTCAAGTTTGAAGATTCCATTATCTTGATTTATAGGCGTGTAAATACTTTTAGAAGAAATGAAGCCTCCAATGTTTGCAGTCTCATTTGTTTTTTCAATAGTAAAAGAATTAGCATCAATACCATTTTGAACTCCTCCATCGCCATTTAAATCTTCATCTGTGTAAATGAAACTAATGCTGTTTTCAGGATTAAACCTGGATTGTACATAATGTTGTCCACTTGAGGCATTGGCATTCATAGTATTTTCTCCAAAATAGGTCACAGTTTGATATTTAGCAGTGACCTCATTGTCCTTAAGGTAAATCTTTGATCCTAAAATAGGAAGATTAAACATGCTCAACATGTACCCAAGCCCTTGTAAGCCAGAATTGTACTGCTCAAAAGTTTTTGAAAACTCTATAAGCTGCGCTTTTTCCTCATCCGTAAGGTTTTCTGTTAACTCTTCCATTTGCTCGTCAACACTTCTGGTTGTATCGAGATTTGTATATACCTCTGCCATTAAATCAATTAGTGGATTTCCTGGCATGGTAACTTCTACATCTATTTCGCCTTCAACAAACAAATCTTGAGTGATATCTTCATCAGGAGTAACCTCATCATTCCTATTACAGGCTGTCAAAAATGAAATAAAAGTCAGGATCGCTATAAGCTTTTTCATGGATGTTGTTTTTTAAATATTTAGATGCAAATGTACAATCTCTGAAGTGCTAACCTGACATCAAAGAGTGGGCCTTTAGTATTTGATGTAGGTAACTGAGTATTTGAAGCAGTTAATTGATCAATTGGTAAATATTTGATAGGGCTTAAATAGTAGCACTGGAATAGGATGCTTATAGACTATTTAAGTAGTTGATAACATCAGATTTTCTGTTTTGAGAAACTGGAACTATTGCATTGTTTTCAAGAATTATTGAATTGTCTCTTCTTTGAAAGGACTTGATATAGTTTACATTTACTAAATGAGATTGATGAATCCGTAAGAAGCCTTCATGCTTTAATTTAAAATCAAATTCTTTTAAAGTTTGAGAAACCATTACTGGTTTAGCATTAGTTAAATGAAAAACTGTGTAGTTACTGTGAGATACGGCTTGATATATTTCCTGTATCCTTACCACTAACATGGTATCTACGCTTTTTAATACAAGTTTTTTGTTATTATTTTCTATTCCCTGGTTATTGAAGAAAAAGGCTTCCAGCTGTTGCTGATAGGTATTCTTATTATATATATGAAGTGCGTTTTTAATGGATTCTATTAGTTCATTTGGCGTATAAGGTTTTAATAGATAATCCAGTGCACTAAATTTAAATGCCTCTATTGCGTACTTTGCGAAGGCAGTTGTGAATATTATCTTAGTGTCTTTAAGATTAACTGGGTCAATTTCCGTTAAGAATTCAATTGAATTTCCGTCAGGAAGGTTAATATCTAAGATCATTAGTTCAGGACGAATTACATTAAATAGATCTTTTGCTTCTTTGAGGTTGCTTGAGCCATGAGGGATTATTTTAGCAAAGTTTTTTACGAGAATATCAATAATCATCGATTGTGATTCTGGATTGTCTTCCAGCACCAGGCAATTAATTGGCTGTTGGTTAGTCTCTGTAATCATTACTCTCAATATCAATTGGAAATACAAAGCGGACATGTACCCCAGAAGAGGAACTGCCGTGTTTATTGGCATTTAAATCCATTACAATTTTTCTTTTATGAGTTTTGTTATATTCTTCTATTCGTTTCTGTATAATGCTGGTTCCCATAGATTTATGTAGATTCCTTGATCCCATGTTGATTTTTTGACCAATACCTTTTCCATTATCTTTAATGCTAACTTCAAGTCCGGTTTTAACTTTATTAAAATGAATATGTATAAATCCATCTTTCAGTTTGCTTACTCCATGAAGTACTGCATTTTCAACAAAAGGTTGTAGCATCATAGATGGGATTTTTATGATTTCAGCCTCCAGAGCCTCATCATAAGTGATCTTATATTGAAATTTAGGTATTGCATTCAATTGCTGAAGTTGAAGGTAATGATCTATCATATGGATTTCATCTTCCATGGTTATCATCTCCTCTTCAGAATTTTCCAATATTAACCTGATTAATCTACTGAAATTTCCAAGGTAGCGCATAGAAACCTCTACCTGGTTTTTATAGAGATAGTTTTGAACACTCTGAAGTGCATTAAAAATAAAGTGTGGATTCAGTTGGTTGAGTAGGAGCTGTCTTTTCAGCAACGTTTCATTAAGCGTCTTTTTTACCTTGTAATTTTTGAAACGCATATAGGTAATACCTACACTCATTAGAAAAATGATAAAAGCACTTATTATTAGATACCATTGCCATTTATTCTTGTCTCTTTGCGCTTTATTTTCCGCCTCCAATATTACTATTTTTTGTTCTTTTTGAGCAGATTCGTATTTGGCTGAGATTTCAGATATTTTAGCTTCAAAATCCATTCCTGCAATAGAATCCTTTACCTGCACATATTTTTCGTAATACTTTATTGCTTCTTCAAGATTGCCCAAATCCTGATGAGTTTTTTTAATGTTTAGCAAAAGCTGTTTTTGTTCCCAAAGATTTGCCAGTGGTATTGCCTTCAAATAATAATGTAATGCAGTCTCATATTCTCCAGATTGGGCCAAGGCATATCCCATGTTATTTAATGTAATTACAGAAGGGGGCATTTTTAAATCCTCACGAATATTAATGCTTTTTTTAGCATGAGAAATAGCAAATTCCCAATTGTTTTTTTTTAGAAAATATTGACTTAAATTGGTGTATATGGCAGACTCAATAATTTTGTTATTGAGTTTTTCAGATAGAATGAGTGCATTTTTCAAAAACTCATGAGCTAAGGAATCATCGTCAGAATCTAATAAAGCCCCGCCAAGATTAAGCATGGTGATGAGTTTGGCATTCCCCTCATTTTCCTGTGCTTCAAAGGTATGATAAGCCCTCAAATAGTATGATTTGGCTTTTGTATGTTGCTTTAAATTAGAGAGTATTATGCCGATATTAGATAAGACGATAGGGAACTCAGGATGAATATCCTTTAAATAAGTCACACTTTGATAATAGTTTGCAAGGGCATCATCTAACTGCTGATTTAGCATGTGATAAAGACCATTTTTGCTATAAAAAACTCCAAGTTTTGCAGAGTCAATCTGTATGAGCTCATTACTCTCCAGGATTTCTAGCTTGTCGTTTACCTCATCGAGATGTCCTAGTCTGATCAAACTATCTATCTGCAGAATAGCATCTTTAAATGAAGCAGAAGTGTCTTGTTCAATGGAATTACTTGGGAACTGATCAATTTTTACTGAATCATTTTCACTACTTACTTTTAACGATTTATTAAAGGCAGATTCTGAATTTGATGATACTGCCATGATATGAGGTACCACTATAATACTTTGAAGATTTAACAGTACAAGTAATTTAAAGTTTATTGGTTTGCAAAAAGTCAGGATACACATAAAAATGGAAGAAGCCTACAGTGGCCATAAGAATTTAAACCAAAATTATCACTAATAATCTTAAAAGAAACTGTAATAGACATTTATACTTCACATTTCTCTATAAGGTAGAATTATTTCAGGAGTTCAGTGATGATTGAGTGCTAACCAGTATAGGTTTTTAGATTGCCACCTTTAATTAAGGGGAGATCTTGAGCCTGTAAATTCATTATCGAAAACTGGAGCTTAAATCATGAATGCATAGGGTGTGGATTTATCTTTACTTTATAGTAATGTACCATACAGTATTAAATGCTCGCTTCCCGACTTTTCATATTTTTTATGAATCTATAGCACAGTATTATCTCTTTTAAAAACTTATAAGCTTAAACATGAAAAAAAATTAAATTATGCATATTAAAAAGTAGATAAAAAGAAAAAAGAAAGTAAGTTTGTACTATAAAATAAAATTAGACAAGACTAAAAATAGTAGTTAACTTAAAGTAAATAGAATGAAAGTTCTTTATAATTGTATGCTTTTAACTCCTTTTCTTATCCTTTCCTTCGGTATATCTAACTCTCAAGCTGAGAAGGAAGAAAGAGAGAATTTCATTTTGCAGGGAAAAGTTATAGACGCCATAACAAATGATCCTTTAGTTGGAGTGAATGTTTACATTCATGAATTCAACCAGGGTGCAGTTACCAATCTTGGCGGTGATTTCAGCTTATCTTTCAATGATAATGTGAAAAACGTACTCCTTCAAATCTCTTTTGTGGGATATAAATCCAAGTTGCTAAGAATAAATGTGGAGGAATGGAAAAATAACACTACTATTCCTTTAGAAAGGGAAAGTATTATAGTAAATGAAGTGATTGTGTCAGCGGGTAGAATAGCCAGTCGAGATGAAATCCCTGTGTTAGTGGAGAAAATGGGAATTCAGGAAATGCGAAGCGATGGGCAAATCAATACAATGACTGCTCTGATGAAAGTGCCGGGAGTGGAACAAATTGCTTACGGAACTGGGGTAGGGAAGCCAGTCATCAGGGGAATGTCCTTCAGTAGAATTTTAAGTATGTATCAGGGTGCACGTTACGAGAACCAGCAATGGGGTGCAGATCATGGCCTGGGTGTAAATGACTTAGGTATAGAGGCAGTTGAAATTATCAAAGGTCCAGCCTCTTTTTTATATGGCTCAGGAGCTGTTGGCGGAGTGGTTTACTTGGTAGATGAACGCCCAGCTCGCAGGGGTAAAATGCTGGCAAATCTAAATAGTACTTTGCACTCCAATACTTTGGGTTTCCGACAAACTTTTGGATTGAGAGAAACGAAAGAGTCAGGTTGGTTTTACGGATTTAATTTGGCTCACGAAAACCATGCAGACTATAAGGATGGGAATAATAGAATTATTGGTAATTCCAGATTTAACACAAGTACTTTACGGGTAAATACTGGTCTGCAGAAGCAATGGGGAGTAGTGAATGTAGGTTATACCTATCACTTACAAAATTTAGGGATAATTGAAGGCAGTGAGCTAGACCAAAGTTTATCTACTACCCGAAGTGACAGAAGTATGCAGCTTCCCTTTCAGAAAATTCAGGATCATCTGCTTACCCTGCATGGGGTAGTGTCAATAGGAAAGGGAAGACTTGAAACCACTTTTGGACATCACTTTAATTTAAGAGAAGAAATAGCTGAAAGTTTTACTGCTGTGGATTTAGGTTTAATACAAAATAACACCACTTTCGATGCGAAGTATTTTTATGAAAAAGATAATTCAGAAAATGTTCTGGGTTTGCAGGGCTTTTATCTGCAGAACAAAAATATGGATGGTGTTTCAAAAATCCTGATCCCAGATGCCCAAATTATAGATGCATCTTTATACTACTTATATACTTTAAGGAAAAATAACACTACCTATCAGGCAGGCTTACGATATGATGCCAGAAACACGGTTGGTGATGCTACGGCTTCTGTTATTCAGGACTACGGTTACACTTTCCCAAACAAACCATCCGAACTGGTCACTTTGAGCACGCAGCACTCTGGCGCCAGTGGTTCAGTAGGAGTGATTCACAAGTTTAGTAAAGAATTGAATGTTAAAACCAATTTTTCTAGTGGCTTCAGGGCTCCTGATTTGGCAGAGTTATTCTCTTCCGGCGAGCACCCAGGTACACAACGATTCGAACTAGGCAATACCGAATCTAAGCGTGAGCAAAATTTCCAGCTGGACTTTGCACTCGAATATGGTACTCCGATGCTAAGTTTCGAATTGAGCCCTTTCCTTAATATGGTAGCCAATTATATTTATTTTACGCCTACTGGAGAGCCTGTAGATGGTACCGACTTAATCGTATGGTCTTTCGATCAGGAAAATGCCAGACTTTTTGGAGGTGAACTTAGAGCCAAATTAAGACCTTTAAATAAAAAGAAGTTGGTCTTGAGTTCAAGCTTTTCAATGGTGCGAGGTGTAAACCCGCAGACAAAAGAGGCCATGCCCCTAATTCCAGCAGATAGAATCATGTCATCCGCTACCTGGAACTTTAATGATTTAGAAAAATTAACAAACATGAAAATACAAGTCAACTACAATTATGTTTCACAACAAGATAGGTTAAGCGCACGGGAAGAGGTGAGCTATATGGGTGAAACAACTCCGTCTTTTCATCTTTTAGGAGCTAATTTAGGCACTGATTTAAATTTTGGTTCACAAAAATTGCAACTCAATCTGGCAGTTAATAATCTACTCAATGAGGCTTACGTAGACCATTTATCATTTTTACGACCATTTAATATTAACAATATTGGCAGAAATTTCACTTTAAATATAAATGTTCCCCTGGATCTAAAGTAGCTAGCCTCTTTTGACATTTTACTTTATGATATAAAATAGATAAAAATCTAATAATTTTTTCTCTATCATTTTACAAATGTGAAATATTCAATTACCTTTGCCTCTCCAAAATGGTGGATGTAGCTCAGTTGGTTAGAGTATCGGTTTGTGGTACCGAGGGTCGCCGGTTCGAGCCCGGTCTTCCACCCATTTAGATAATAAAAACCTCACATTTACATGTGGGGTTTTTTTATGCGCAAGAAATTTGCGGAGGCTAATTTGGGAAGTTATCATTTAATAATACATTTGAAAGACCGATTTTGCAAAATTTTTAATCTCGGTGATTCATGCTAATCAATTCAAGGATCGATTAAAAATTTACATCAAGTTTGAAGAGCAAAAAAAAAGCTAACGTTTAATTTTTGAAATGATACTATGTTGTGGAGCTAATATTCGCATTGCCACTGAAGTAATCATTCAACTCACTTAAGGTCTGTTCATTGGCGGTAAGGTCCTTTACCACTATACCGTTTTCCAGAATTACAATACGTTCGCAAATTTCAGTTACATGGTTTAAATCATGGCTGGAGATTATGAATGTAACTGAGTTCCCCTCCTTTAATTCTTGAATAATACGCTTTAACCTAATCTGACTGGTGGGGTCTAAATTCTCAAATGGCTCATCTAAAATTACTAACTTAGGGTTGCCTAACAAGGCTGCAGCCACTCCCAGCTTTTTCTTATTGCCTTTTGACAAGTTTCGGATATATTTTCCTTTTCCTAAGATTTCATCATTAAATAAAGCTTCAAAAAGACTTAAGTGCTTTTCTAAATCGCCTTGACTAATATTGTTCAGTTTTGCTAAGAAGTTCAAGTACTCTTCAGGAGTCAAATAGCTAATCAGGAATTTTTCATCAATAAATGAACCTGTAAAACTTTTCCACTCTTCACTTTCATTAACAGCAGCACCATCAATTAACACAGTTCCATCAGTGGCTCTGATTAAGTCCAGCATTAGTCGTAAAAGTGTTGTTTTTCCCGCTCCATTGTTCCCAACTAGCCCAAATGACTGGCCTGCAGGGATATCGAGGCTTTCTACAGCTAGTACAGTTAATTGCTTATATTGTTTCTTAAGGTTATTGAATTGAATCACAAGCCTATAGAGTTAAATCGTGAATGAGTTTGTACTTATCTTTCTTTAATTTTGATGCAATAGCTTTAAAAAAAACTCCTCTTAACGCTATTCCTATTACTCCAATTATGCCTACAGCCAGTATGCCTAATTGAGGAATCCCGGTCAAATAACAAATTCCGTAAATAGCCAGTGGACCTAATATAATAGGCAAACCAATTAAAAACTGTGCAGCACCGGTTCCTTCGTAGTTCATCATGGAGCTTTTGTTAAGGTCTATTGCTTTGGGTGACCACAAAGACATGCGCATGACTAACATGCTGTTGATGCCCACATTGTATAAAGCAGTTGCCAGTATAGCCGGTAAAATCTCCCATCCGAAATAGACATATGGAACGGCTAAAACACTCGAAATTACGGCTGAGTATAGTAATAATCTATAGCGTGACTCAACCCACTGCGTGTAAGGATTAATTTTTGTTAGAAAAAAATCCATTTGATTAGTATTCCAACTCCACAGAAATTGGCCGTAATTCATAATGAAAATTCCAGTTAAGAGTATGCTGGCAATCATAAAAGTTACCATGTTTACCTCTCCGTCATCCCTTGTTATAATAAGAAGAGGATAAAGTAAAAATAGTAAAGATAACACTAGTGCTGACTTACTCCTTTTATGTCTGAGAATTAATTTTATTTCTTGTACAATCAAAGTGTTAATCAATCCTTTTGACTCAAATCCTCCTAACCTGGCTGTCAGTTTTTCACCAGAAAGTGTTTTTGCATCTGATAGATCTTCCAAATAAAGATGATTTGTGAAAAAACGAAAAGAGATAAAAACCATTATTACGGATAAAATAACTGGAATGATAATTAAAAATGGAGAAGTTATTGTGGCCTCTAAAAGTATATGAAGAGGTAGGAAATCAAAATTAAGATACGTTCCTGCAAGATAATTGGCTGCAAAAATGATAGCAATGACTATCCAGGTAATTGTATTGTTTTCTAATTTCTTTTTAAATATAATATTAAAGAAATGGAGAACTAATGATAATGTTAAATTGAAAAAAAGCCAAATAAGAGCACTAGTCATTCCTATTTCAGGAATAACTACCGAAAAAAATACAGGTATTAAAACAGCAGGAGCTAATAAATTATAAGGGCTTAGGAGTGATTTTATCAGAAGATAATTAGCAATGAAATTTTTGCGAATTGGTAGGTGTAGATATGGTTCCACATCTAAAACGGGTACAGGCTGCAAAAAATATCTTATGCCTAATTCTACTAAAAAATAATAGAGAACAAATTTATTAATAAATGCAACTTTAGTGGATTCACCTCTAAATTCATCTAAAATGCTCTCTAAACCAGATGATAGGAATATAAGGTTTAGCAAAAATAAAATCCCTACTACTCCCAGAAATATCTTTATCCCTAAATCCTTTTCAAAAGCTGGCGATCTTCGAAATGCCAGCCATTGGTGCTTTACTATCCAATGCATTCTTCTGCAGATTAAATTAAACCACCAAAGTATACTAAGTTATTGAACTTTCAAAGAGTTTAATTTTTGCCGAAGGATGAAAATTTTAAAGAAGATCAAGTATTTGCTGACGATTTATTTTGGTCACGTAAATTCTTTCGAACCGGCCAGCTAAAAAAGTGGTACCTGCTACGGCAATACTCCCGTCTTCGAATACGTGAATATCGGCCAAAGTAAATGGATTTAACGTGCCTATGTAATAGGTGCTAAGCAAATTACCAGTAAATATATCGTAAAAATAAAGCACTACCTGTCTTCCTTCAGTTTCGGAAGCAAATATTACCATTTCAGGCTCGGCACTATTGCTGCTATAGGTCACAACTCTACTATTTGCCTTTTCTGCTAATTCTGGTATGTTTCTTTGAAAATAATTAACAGAAGAAGTGATGCCTGTCGTGGAAAATTGCTCCTGGCCAGATATAAAATGATCTGAAAACTGAAATCCCATAAATGCAAAATTATTACCACCAATTGGTATCATGCTTTTCATACCAGCATTTAAAGCCTGCCCCTGAATTACTCCTGTTGGGTCATCTCCTAAAGCAGTAAACACCATTGACAACGTATAATTAAAAAAGCCATTGAAGTAATAACTACCATTTGGTGCCTGACCGCAAAAAAATGGTAAACGATCGCTTCTATTGGTAAAATGGTTGACAACTGCGGTGCGGACATCATCTCCAGGGCCAATAGAATAAGCAGCCTGATTTACTACAGTTCCATTTAAATCTACCACTGAAATAACTGAAGACTGGCTCTCAGGATTATAACTAAGTAAAATTAAATTGTTGTTATTACTGATAGCAGCTGCCAAAGGGTAGGAGGCAGGCATATTTAAGGCAGAGAAATTCACTTGATCTCCACTAGCCGGAATGCTGCCTAGCTGCGGACGCAAGCTGCCTCTGTCCATGCAAAAGAAATAATGCGTGGTGCCAATTTTTAGCAAGCCTTTAGTTGGCGCCACATAAATATCTTCTAACTCAACCTCTCGAGTAAAATCGCCTGCCTGATTAGCTACTACTAGGTTTATACCGGAGAAATTGCTTACATCCAGGTTCCTTTCTGATAGGACAAACAAATTACTATCACTGGCACCTAACCCCACTGGTTGGTAGGCAACATTATAGTTATTATCGTCATAAATTTGAAGAAATGCTGATTCAGGATTGAATTCTTCTTCATTGGAGCAGGCAAAAAATACAATGCAAGCGAAGATTGATAATACTAATGATTTCATGTGTATATAATTTGTTTTTTTTCGTCTCAGGGAATGTTTTTCAACGGTTTTAGATTTCAGCTCAACCTCACTCGATAATTTCTGGTTGGAGACAGCCGTTAATGGACATTTCATTTATAGAGCTTTAAACTGGCTATCGATATATCTTAAAGGAAATACGAAACTAAGAGATCCACTAAAATTCTGAATACTGTAGTCATCTTGTAATTCACCGAAGGCAGAAAACTCTGTTTCTTTAAATCTTTCAGATGCATCTACAATTGAATTAAAACTGTGTCGATATTGGAAGTCAATGACAGTTCTAATATTCCAAAAGTCAAAACTCACTCCAACTCCTCCTAGAACACCCCAATTATTTTTAAATTCTTCTGGGTTACTCAGGTTAATTGTAGCTCGTTCATATTGTTGTGGAGAACCAGATGCGTAATCTGTTTCACGAATATTTACTTCTTTATTTGCTGCAAACCTAAAACTGTAAAATGCACCAGCCATTACAAATGGCCTAACTTTATTCTGCAATATATCATATTTTAAGGCTACTGGCACATCAATAAAAGTGACAGATTGCTCTACTGCATAATTAGTTTCGTACCTGTCAAACTCTGTATCACCTACCCACAATCTGTTACTTTCATAAGAGAGGTTATGAATA
Organism: uncultured Cytophagales bacterium; assembly: GCA_963803685.1. GTDB lineage: Bacteria > Bacteroidota > Bacteroidia > Cytophagales > Cyclobacteriaceae > Marivirga. Next base: position 585,614 of record CAWDNW010000001.1, on the reverse strand, counting down.
AAAAATGAGGGGAAAGTAGATAGCGAAAAACCTGCATGATAAAAAGTGATATCTAACCCTACATGAAAGCCTGGATTCTCAAACTCATTATATGTCTTTTCTAGTGCTTCCTCATCATAATTAATCGGGTTGAAACCTGAAAATTTATTAATGGGAGTAACATTAGTAAAATTTGCGCCACCTCTAATTCCTAACCACCATTGCGTTTTCAAAAAATCATCCCCTAAATTTTTAGGTTTCTTTTTGAAAGTCTGGGCCTGGGAAACAGAAATAGATAAAATACTTATACAAACTATTGCTGCAAAAGATCGATGTTTACTGGATAATAAGCTTTTTAGTTTCATGAATGTTTTGGGCGTCAATTTTTAAATAATACATGCCTTGTTTCAGGAAATCAGTGGTAATTTTAATTTCTGTTTTCCCTTGCTGCAGATTTTCTTTCAATGATTTAATTACGGTTCCTTTTTGATCGAGAATCTGAAGCTGAGCACTTCCTTTTATATTACTGTGTACATTTAAGTAAGTATAGTATTTTGCAGGATTAGGGAAAGGTGAAGAAACATTAAATCTTTCTACTAACCAATCTTTATTACCTGTAATCCTATCAGATATAATTTTCACATCTGGTAGTGGGCTCCCATCTTCTCCAGTTGCATTAAAAAAGTCTTTAAAGAAGATGTCCTGGTTTATTACGGATTGCTCTACACCAAACCAGTCGTGCAAGATACCTGAATAAAGTTGACGATAATCAAATTGTAAATCGATATTATTTTTAGACATATCCGGATTTGTTCCAAATACTCCTGCATTTACCTTGTCTCCAAATAACATCACTGATCCACCCTTTCCGTGGTCGGTTCCGTAACTTCCGTTAGAATTAATTCTTCTTCCAAACTCTGACATGGTAATAGTCAAAACCTTGTCGGAAATACCTCTGTTTTTAAGATCTTGCTGAAATGCTTTTAATGCTGCTGAAATGTGATACATTTTAGTAGCGTGAACTCCCATTGTAGTATCATTTTTTTCTACCTGATCAGCATGAGAATCGAACCCGCCAATTTTAACTAAAAATACTTTAGTCTTTATTCCACCACCTAATAGCTTACTAACCAACTGTAGTTGACCACTTAAAGGATTTCTTTGGCTGTTTGAAGGAGCATTGAAAGGATAAATTTCCGGATACTCGTTGCTCGCATCAGAAGAAGAAGCGTAAATTTCCTGTAATCTTTTTATGTATGTTTCAGATTTGTCTTCCAGACCTAAAATCCAGTCCATTTCCTTTTTGTAGGCAGAGCCATTTAAAAATTCAGGCGGCAATCCTCTTGGATCTACGCCCTGGTCCTGAAAACCTTCCAAATTCTCAATCTGATCTAATAACTGACCCGGACTATTGCCCAATGAAATTGAAGTAGGGATATTACCCTCCTGATGAAAGACAAGGGAGCTATCGTTACCCATTTCTAAAGCCAAAGGATCAGGCATTTCCGCATTAGGGAAATCATCTGGGTAGGAGGAAGGCGTATAGGCTAAATTCAAGTATCTACCTATCCAGCCAGAAGAAAAGTAATCGTCATAGTCTCCGCCCATGAACCAAATATCACGGCCTCTAAAGTGAGAACCATTGTTTTTAGGATATGAAACACCTTGGTATACTGCTGCTTGTCCTTGATCATACATCGACTTGAAGTCAATCATATCAGGATGTAATCCTACTTGATCAGGGCCAGCGAGGGTGCTGTCTAAGGGGATTAATGTCCTGTTTCCGCTTCTATAAGGAATTGCGATGTTAGCTCTTCTACTGTAATACTGATCATAAGCATCGATAGGGATAAAAGAATTCAAACTATCGTTACCCCCATGCATTTGTAAAATTACCAACACGTTGTCATTGGTGCTTTTATGCAATAAGTTTTTAAGCGGCTCATGCGAAGCAAGCACTTGAATGGGAATACCTGATAGTGCAAATGGCATTCCTGCAGCAAAACCTAATTTTTTTAAAAATTTTCTTCTTTCCATAACTACATTAGTTGATATTCAGGTGACTGAAGTATGGCATTAAATAAATCTTGTAATTGACGCGTAACCACTTCAGGATCAAATCCATTAGTCCATCTGATGGTCCAAGCTTCTTCAGGGTTCTCATCTATAGCAAAAGTCAGGAGAAAGGCGTTTAAGAAATAAGTTAGCCTTTCTTCAGTTAGCTCACTAGTATCATCTCCAAAAGAAACATTGGAAGAAACAGCTAGTAATTGTTTACATACTTCCTCTACTAAATTTCGGGCATTAGATGCTGTGGCAAAAGTTAAATTGTTTTCAACATAACTAATAGGAGCTAATAATGAAACAGGTATGTCATTCATCATTCCCTGGCTAACTTTTTGAAAGTAAGAGTATCTTTGAGTAAGATAATTTGTAGTAATCCAGCCCCTGTAGTAAATAGGGAATTGATGATATGCTGAGTAACCTGCTACTTCAAAAGGCTCGTAATAATCGAGTCCCATGTCACTAATTCTACCTAACATAAAACCAGTGGTTTCAAAAAAGTCTGCTGCGTTATTTAGATAATGAGGTAGTTGTAATTCGAAAGTTCTGGCATGTCCTAATACCAAATCAATAGGAGATTTTATGATGCTACCGTACACATCGTCCTCTACTCCTGAAGCTCCCTCATAAAACTCTCTACTACTAAAGAAAGCTTCTAATACTGGTTGTATCTTAAAATTGGAATCGATAAAAACCTGGGCCATGTCAGAAATAATTCCAGAGTGGATTTCCTCCGTAATTTCATGATATCCAAAAAACCTATAAAGTTTTCTACAAATGTGAAGAGCAGTTTCTTCATTATTAAAAATGGCATCTACGAATTGCTGAATTTCATCTAAAGTACTTTCTCTGGTAGGTTCTCCTCCTAATAACAATTCTGGGTTAGGAGTAATAACCGTATTGCTGAACCTGGCACTTAATTCCTTTATGCTATTATCATGCTGATTGGCTATGTTGCTGTTTCCTCTTAGTTTTCCTGTTGGCAAACCTGTGTCAGGATCTATCGTTGTAAATGTATCGTCTAGTTCAAAACCAGATAAAATTTTTGCACCAGCCTGCACATCCTGTTCTGTGAATGTGCCGTAGTCACCTTCAAATTCAACATTTTTATCACTTCCTTCAAGCCCACGACCAGCGCTGTATAACTCTAAAAGTTCTCTGGCATAATTCTCATTAGGATTACCTTTAACGTTTAACCTACCATCCAAAAATCGAAGCATAGCATTATCTACACTCACTTTAACCACAAGTGATTTAAAGTTTAATTCGATTGGAGGCTCCAAAGGATCTAATGGTTCTGCCTCCAGATTTTTATCAAAAGCAAATTTTCTAAACAACTCATTTTGAAAATACAATGATCTACTGTTGGATACAGATGATTTTTTAGTTGTAAAGTGGGTATGTAAGAACAGAACTAGCTTTTCTTTAAAAATATGGGCTAATTTATCTTCTTCAGTCGCAATTCCGCCAGCCATTTGTCCTAAATGCCATCGCAAAAATAAATTATCTAAATTTTCGCTGTTTGCATCACTGGTACCTGAAACCATCCATTCTGAACCAGTAGCAGGGTCAATAGGAGGGAGGGGACTTTCTAAGCCGTCTTTAAAAAGCAACGTGAGTGCCTCTGTAGGAGTTAAAGCGGCAAAGGTATCCACCTCTGCTTGGGTAGCACCAAAAACTGTTCTCCTTAATAAGTGAGCGGCTCTGGTACGACCTAAATTTTCATTTAATGGTGTTAATGCCATAACATTTCATTACTTAAATACCTTCAAATGTAATTATTAATTCTAAATTAATTTACCATTCATCGTTTGAAAACGCATATTTATCGATATTATGTATGTTTTCGTGTAAAATTAAAGAAAAAATTATTGAAACATTATCCTGAGAAAAGATAACGCCCAGTAAAGAAAAAATCCTTATTAAAATATTACATGATAGTTGAATTTTATAATATGGTTAAAATGAAATATCCTATGTCAAGATGAGCGGAGTTAACTTAAATTTTTAACTTTGGGATATGAAAAACATGATCTTAATATTTTTGCTAGGCCTCAGCTTTATGGCTTGTACTTCTGATGAAAACAAAATGAAAACCATTTATTTTGTAAGACATGCAGAGAAAGACACACTGATTAAGAACGATCCTGCTTTAACTGTTGATGGAGTAATTCGATCAGTTGATTTAGCTACATGGTTCAAAAAAATTGAGGTAGATACAATTTTAAGTTCAGATTATAGAAGGACAAGGGAGACCGCAGAACCTCTAGCCGAAGCCCAAGGACTCAAGGTGGGTATATACAACCCTTCAGAGTATGAGGTTTTTGGAACGAAGTTAATAGAAATGAAAGCAGATACTATTGTAGTCATAGGCCATAGCAATACAGTGTTAGCTCAAATTGAAGCCCTGGGAATAAAAAAACCTCAGAGTAAAATAGAAGAGCATGAATATGATAAAATATTTGAAGTGAAACTATCGGCTAAGAATGCTGTAGTTCATCAATATGGGTCCATGTTTAATAAATAGTAAGATAGAGTAGAAAGAAGAACATTTTTTTTAATCTTTTTTTAAAACAATTGTTAAAACTCCTTCTTATAATGACATGCATTTAAGATTCAGCACGAGAGTTAAAGCAAGTTACTTATCAGTGAAAGGTAAGTTCAATGAAGATTTATTTTTAAAACTTAACCCACCATTTCCTCCTGTAAAACTAAAGGAATTCGGTGGGTGTAAAAGAGGTGATAAGGTGCATCTTCAGCTCAATTTTATTTTCTTCAAGCAAGATTGGATTAGTGAAATTACTTTTGATAATACTGATGAGAAGGTATTTGAATTTATAGATGAAGGCACATGCTTACCATTTTTTTTGAAGAAGTGGAAGCATCATCATGTAGTGGAGAACTCCGGAAATAATGAGTCAATTATTATTGATGATATCACATTTAACTCTCCTTTTATTATAATGGATTTTTTCTTATATCCGGTTTTATGGCTACAATTTGTTTACAGAAAACCCATTTATAAGAAATTCTTCAATGCAGGTTAAGCTAAGAATAAATCATCAAAAGATAAAGCAAAAAAAAAAGCTTTCAGAACGTTCTGAAAGCTTTTTTATTCGAGCACAATTATTAATTACTACTCTTTTTTGTCCTCACTACTTTGTGAAGTATTTTCTTCAGCTATAGCTTCTTCTTCTTCCTTTTCATTTCCAGGTTTGATTTCGGAATCTGCCACTGATGCTTTTTTATTCGTAAAAGCTTCATAAGTAGTTTCTTCTGCGAATGGTCGCTTACCAATTAACCGCTCTAAATCCGATTGAAAAAGTATTTCTTTTTCCAGTAGCTCTTCTGCTAAAATACCAAGTTCCTTTTTCTTATCCGTTAAAAGTTTTAGCGTTTTCTCATAAACCGTATCAATTAATAGCCTTACTTCTTCATCTATGCTTTGAGCTGTGCTTTCAGAATATGGTTTAGTAAACTTGTATCCATCACTGTCTTTGGAGTCATAGTAAGAAACATTTCCTAGTTTTTCGTTCATACCATAAACGCTCACAATACTGTAGGCCATTTTTGTGATTCTTTCCAAATCGCTCAAGGCTCCGGTAGAAATTTTACCAAAGGTGATTTGTTCAGCGGCTCTGCCACCTAATGCCATACACATATCATCCATCAACTGCTCCGTTTGATATAAGAATTGCTCTTTAGGCAAATATTGTGCATACCCTAATGCAGCCACACCTCTTGGTACAATACTTACTTTCACCAAAGGATCGGCATGCTCAAGGAACCAACCCGCTACAGCATGCCCAGCTTCATGGTAGGCAACAATCTTTTTCTCATGAGGAGAAATCAACTTATTTTTCTTTTCTAAACCGCCAATTACTCTGTCGATAGCGTCATGGAAATCTTGCATTTCAACAGCCTTTCTGTTTTTACGTGCTGCAATTAATGCCGCTTCATTACAAACATTCGCAATTTCAGCACCAGCAAATCCTGGAGTTTGAGCAGCTAACTTTCTGGAATCAACTGAAGCAGCATCTACTTTTAATGGTGTTAAATGTACTTTAAATATCGCCTCTCTTCCTACTATATCTGGCTTGTCAATACTTATTTGTCTATCAAATCTACCTGGTCTCATTAAAGCAGAGTCCAATACATCGGGTCTATTGGTAGCGGCCAAAATAATAACCCCAGAATCTGTAGAGAAACCATCCATTTCCACTAATAATGAGTTCAAAGTGTTTTCTCTCTCGTCATTGGAGCCCGGCATTCTGCCATTCCCTCTTGAACGTCCAATTGCATCAATTTCATCAATAAATACAATACATGGTGCTTTCTCTTTTGCTTGTTTAAACAAATCTCTCACCCTTGCTGCACCAACTCCTACAAACATTTCCACGAAATCTGAGCCTGAAAGAGAGAAAAACGGCACGCCAGCTTCTCCAGCTACAGCTTTTGCCAATAACGTCTTACCTGTTCCTGGAGGGCCCACTAATAATGCTCCTTTGGGAATTTTACCTCCAAGATTTGTGAACTTTGAAGGTGTTTTTAAAAATTCAACAATTTCTGCTACCTCTTCTTTAGCTTCATCCAAGCCAGCAACATCTTTAAAAGTAATTTTTACTTTATTTTCAGCATCAAATAAGGCAGCTTTAGATTTGCCGATGTTAAATATTTGCCCTCCAGGTCCACCCTGTCCTGTCATTCTTCTCATTAAGAACCACACCCCAAAAAGGAGGAGTAACAAAAATCCCCAACTTGCAAACATATCAGTCCATGAAGTTCTTTCTTCTACCTCATATCCAATTCTGTCGGATTCAGGGACCTGCGCCTCCAGTTGATTGAAATTCTTATCGAAAATATCTAAACTTGGTACCTCAAAAGTATAATGAGGTCCCTTTTCGTAATTCCATGGGTTGCCACTATTCTCCAGTTCTGATATATATTTGGAATTTTGTAGCGCCTCATCTTTAAGGTACACTTCAACGACCCCCTGGTTTTTAAGTAATAACACTTTCTTAATGTCATTACTAATGTACATTCTTTCAAATCTTTTTTCTGAAATCTTGATGGCGTTATTGCCACCACTAAAAAGCGAAATTCCAAATACCACAGAAATTAAAACTATAATTACCCATATTTGGTAATTAGGCTTTTGAGGTGGTTTTGGAATAATTTTCTTTTTCTTGTCTTTATTAGGTATATCTGCCATTACTATCTGTTACTATTTCATTTAGCTTTCACCTTAACGATGGGGTAAAGCAATATGTTTATTATAATTTATACGTTCTCAATTTCAATGATTTTAGCATCTCCCCACAAATTTTCAAGATTATAATGTGCTCTTTTATCAGTTTTAAAAATATGGGCAACTACAGTTACGAAGTCAAGCAAAATCCATTCCTTATTATTTTTCCCTTCCTTTTGCCAAACGTTTTCCTTTGCATTTTTAAACACATATTCCTCCACTGAATCAGAAATAGCATCTACCTGGGTATCTGAATTAGCGGAACATAGAATGAAAAAATCCGCCACAGAATTTTTAACATTTGAAAGGTCCATTATAGTGACATTGTTAGCCTTTTTCTCCTGCATTCCTTGAACTACTAATTGGCTTAAAGCTTCTGAATTCATTATTTACTGTCTTTTCTAAGTCTTTTTAAGTAACCACTTATTCTAAATCTAAGTGTCTTGTGTGGAGATTTTACTATGCTTTTAAATTATTTAAGAATTTCAATCTCATTTAAAATTTCCGCAATTGAAAACTTACTTGTTTCTTTGCAGTAAATCTACAAAATTATATTGCATAAAATCTCTGCCAATACCTTATTTATAGGTAAACAAATAATTTCTCTGCCAAGCTGTCATTCAACCAATGACATAGTCGCTGATATGGCAGATAATCATTCCTTGTTTGATGGTGCAGTTATAGTTACTCAAAATCAAACCAAAGGCAAAGGTCAAAGGGGGAATGTTTGGCTGAGTGAGGTGGGTAAAAATTTGACCTTCTCAGTTTTTTTAAAACCCAAATTCTTAAAAGCTAACCAACAATTTGAACTTAACAGAATTTCTTCTTTGGCAATCTACGATGTGGTCAAAAGTTTTCTTCCTCAATCTACAGTACGTATTAAATGGCCAAATGATATTTATGTGAATAAATTAAAAATAGGTGGAATTTTAATAGAAAATAATCTGAATGGAGCCTCTCTCAATCAAACTATTTTAGGAATCGGATTAAATGTCAATCAGGAGGAACTAATATTACCCACTGCTACTTCAATGAAAAAGGTATCTGGTAAAGATGTTGAATTAGATTGGCTACTTTCTCTTTTGCTTGAGAAGTTGGAACATTACTACCTCATTTTAAGAGGAAACGATTTGCGTCTAATTCATCAGCTATATGAGGAAAAGCTATTTAGAAAAGATCAGGTGGCGTATTATGAAGACGGAGCTGGTCGATACAACGGAATTTTGAAAGGAACGGAAGCTGATGGTGTTTTACTGATAGAGGATGAAGCAGGTTCGATCCGTTCGTATAATTTCAAAGAAGTGAAATTTTTGTAACTGAGGACTTCACCTTAATTATAACTAATTGTAAATTTCTTATTATAAAACTAATATAGTAATTTTGTGTTCTTGATATAATTCGTTCAGTTATTTGAATTTTATAAGCTTTGGAGGTTTAAATCTTACAAAGCTTTAGAAAAGAAAAATGATTGGAGGCTAAAGCTGATTGAAACCTCTACACTTTCACTCTGTGCCTCATTAAACGATATTAACTCTTTAATTGAAATAAACGCAATAAAAATGATTGATACTCAGAATTACAAAGTTAAAGACATATCCTTAGCCGCTTGGGGTAGAAAGGAAATTACGTTAGCAGAAGCTGAAATGCCGGGTTTAATGGCATTAAGAGAAGAATTTGGTAAGGAGCAGCCGTTGAAAGGTGCCCGAATTGCAGGTTGCTTGCATATGACTATCCAAACAGCAGTTTTAATTGAAACCTTAACTGCTTTAGGTGCAGAAGTTACCTGGAGTTCTTGTAATATATTTTCAACGCAAGATCAGGCTGCTGCTGCCATTGCTGCTAGCGGAGTACCTGTTTACGCTTGGAAAGGAATGACGGAAGAAGAATTTAACTGGTGTATTGAACAAACTTTATTTTTTGGTGATGATAAAAAACCTTTAAATATGATTTTGGACGATGGTGGTGATTTAACCAATATGGTTTTGGATAAATACCCGGAACTAGCAGGTGGAATTAAAGGCTTGTCTGAAGAAACTACCACTGGGGTTCATAGATTATATGAGAGAATGAAGAAAGGAACACTTCCAATGCCTGCTATTAATGTAAATGATTCTGTAACTAAATCTAAATTTGACAATAAATATGGATGTAAAGAATCTTTAGTAGATGCTATTAGAAGAGCTACTGATGTAATGATGGCCGGAAAAGTTGCTGTTGTTGGCGGTTACGGAGATGTAGGTAAAGGCTCAGCTGCATCATTACGAGGTGCGGGTGTAAGAGTAATTGTAACAGAAATAGATCCAATTTGTGCATTGCAGGCTGCTATGGATGGTTTTGAGGTGAAGCCGATGAGGAAAGCAGTGCAGGAAGCTGACATTATTGTAACTGCTACTGGTAATAAAGATATCATTACTTCTGACTTATTTGAGTCAATGAAGGATAAAGCTATTGTTTGTAATATTGGCCACTTCGACAATGAAATTGATGTAGATTGGTTACATAAAAATGCTGAGTGGGACAACATTAAACCACAGGTTGATTTAATTATCATGAAAGGTGGCAAGCAAATTATTTTATTAGCGGAAGGTAGATTAGTGAATTTAGGTTGTGCAACTGGTCACCCTTCTTTCGTAATGTCTAATTCATTTACTAACCAGACTTTGGCACAAATTGAATTATGGAAGTATTCTGATAAATATGAGAATGCTGTTTATACATTGCCTAAGCATTTAGATGAAAAAGTAGCTGCATTACACTTATCTAAAATTGGTGTAGAGTTGGATACGCTCTCAAAAGATCAAGCCGATTATATTGGAGTTGAAGTTCAGGGTCCTTTCAAGCCAGAGTACTACAGATATTAGTTTGTTAAAAAGGGAAAAGTCAGGTGCTAAGCCTGACTTTTCTCATTTATGATTTCTCACCTTTAGCTGTCAGTAGTGAAAATTAATTTATCTGCCGTTATTATCACTTTTAATGAAGAGCATAATATACAGAGATGTTTGGAATCATTAACAAAGGTAGCTGATGAAATTGTGGTAGTAGATTCACTTTCTACAGATAAAACCAAAGAAATTTGTACAGCCTATAATTGTAGATTTATTGAACATTCTTTCGAAGGTCATATCCAGCAAAAAAATTTCGCTCTAAAGCAGGCGAAAAATGACTATGTTCTTTCTTTGGATGCTGATGAAGAGTTATCCCCTGAGTTGATTAACTCCATTTTAGTTCTTAAGGATAACTGGAATTATCACGCCTATTATTTCAATAGATTGTCTTCTTACTGTGGAAAATTCTTCCCGCATGGTAGTTGGTATCCTGATAGAAAAGTCAGGTTATTCGATAAGAAAGTTGCTAAATGGGGAGGAGTTAATCCTCATGATAAAGTGATTTTATCAGAAGATAGTAAAGCATATATCAAGGGTGACCTGTATCACTACACCTACAATTCTATATCGGAACATATCAGTCAGATTAATTATTTTTCAGGTATTGCAGCACAAGAATCATTTAAGAGAGGAAAGAGATTTTCTCTTTTTAAACTAATAACAAAACCACTTTGGCGTTTCTTCAGAGACTACATCTTAAAACACGGTTTTTTAGGTGGTTATCGTGGCTTAACCATTTGTTTGCTTACATCCGTGGAAACGTATTTGAAAATTATTAAATTGTGGGAACTTGAGAAGGAGCAGAACTCCTAACCATTTTTCTGTTTTCACTTTACCTGTATTTAATGTTAGATAACTTTCAAAAGTATAAAAGTCCTAAAGAGGTAAAACCTCATTTTTCAATAATAATACCTACCTGGAATAATATTGATATTTTGAAATGGTGCGTTAGTGCGATTGAGAAAAATTCATCTCTTGGTCATCAAATAATTGTTTTTATTAATGAAGGTAATGATGATACTCTACTTTGGGTAAAATCTCAAAAGCATTTAGATTATATTTACAGCCCCGGCAATGTAGGTATATGCTATGCTCTCAATAGTTGCAGAGCTTTAGTTGAGGCAGATTATATGTTGTATTTAAACGATGACATGTATGTGCTTCCCAATTGGGATCAGATATTATTTGATGAAATTAGGGCTTTGAAAACTAAGATGTTTATGCTTTCAGCTACTTTGATAGAGCCAACTGACACAGGAAACTCATGTGTAGTTGTGAAAAATTTTGGTAGAGACCTCGATGATTTTAAGGAAGAAGAATTGCTTAACTCATATGAAGAGCTGAAGGTAGAAGACTGGAATGGGAGTACCTGGCCACCTAATATTTTGCATGTGGACTTATGGGACTTAGTTGGTGGGCTAAGTATCGAATACAGCCCGGGAATGTACTCAGACCCCGATTTTTCCAAGAAGCTTTATGAAGCTGGTGTTCGCACTTTTAAAGGGAAAGGGAATAGCTTAGTCTATCATTTTGGTTCAAAATCTACCAAAAGACTTAAAAAGAACACTGGAAGAATAGCTTTTATAATGAAATGGGGTATTTCAGCAAAAACCTTTACAAAAGAGTATCTAAATATTGGTTCACGAGTAAATGTGAGCAATACAGCGAAACCAACTGCAAAAAGCAGCTTCATCAATAAGCTTAAGAGGATTTACTATAGCTTTAAGTAAAAGATATTTAAATGAAAATATTAGTATTATCAAATTATAGAGGGAGTAGTACAGCAAGACCAGAGGCAGAAATTTTTATTGGCTTAAAAGAAAGGGGTCATGAAGTTACTATTATGACCTATGGTGATGCTGAATATAATCATAGATTTGAGCAAAATGATATTAAAGTCATTCCTTTTTACCCTGAAAAAAAACGTGAAAAAAGCAGTATCGACTTCATCAGGAAGGAACTGATAGCTGGAAAATACGATATCTTTCAGATGTTCACCAGTATGGGCTATTTAAATGGAATTCCTGCTGCGAAAGGGTTAGCAGTAAAATTAGTCCTGTATAGAGGATATACAGGAAATATTTCCTGGTATGATCCTTTTATGTACATGAAATATTTTCATCCAAGAGTGGATGGTGTAGTCTGTCTGGTAGAAGCTATTAGACAGATTTTTGTGAAAAATGCACCATGGGCTAAAAATAAATTCAGAACCATTAACAAAGGCCATGATATAGATTGGTATAAAGTAAGCGATGACTTTGACTTATCATCCTTTGGAGTGAAAGATGGCGATACTACTTTTATTTGTGCAGCTAATGACAGAAAAATGAAAGGAGTTGTTCATTTATTAAAAGCGACACACTTTTTAGAAAAAAATGCACCTATACATCTGTTTTTAGCTGGCAATGGAATGGAAAAGCCGGAGTTTCTAAACCTGATTGATAAAAGTCCTATAAAAGATAAAATTCATATTCTGGGTTTCAGGGACAATATATTAGAGATTGTTAAAGCGTGCGATGTTTTCGTTTTAGCTTCTCTTTACGGAGAAGCGATAACTAAAGCAGTAATAGAATCAATGGCTTTAGGAAAAGCACCGTTAATAACTGAAATACCAGGCAATAAAAATCTTGTAGTTGATGGAGAGTCGGGCTTAGTGGTGCCTCCTGCCAATCCTAAAGCTTTGGCAGGGGGGATGAAAACCTATCTTGAACAGCCAGAATTAATTAATAAATATGGGAAAGCTGCCCAGAACAGAATTCAAACCGTATTCCATACAAGTAGAACTGTTTCTGAATATGAGAAATTTTATAAAGACCTTATAAATTCATAAAGTTAACTATAACTTCAAAGCCACCTAGATTTTTTTAATTACTTCAAATAATACTGATAATAGTATTATTATTGTGTTCTCATTTTTAACAAAATCGTATTCTATAATGAAGAAATTCTTCTTTCAAGCTTACAAAAGGTTTATATTCAATCTTTCAGCAAAGAATTCTTTTATTTTTAAGTTTTTCTATAAGTACTTTTATAAGCCCTCTCCTGGAAGTCTTTCATATTTTTATGATCAGGTTTCCCAGGATTTGAAAGATGTTTTTGTTATCCAAATAGGTGCTAATGATGGGATTAACCATGATCCTATCCATAAATTTGTAAAACGAGATAATTGGCAAGGTGTGTTGGTAGAGCCGCAACCAGACGTATTTCGCTATCAGCTATTCCCTTTGTACATGCAAAACAAAGGAATATATATGGAAAATATAGCTATAAGTGATGAAATAGGGCTGATGGATATGTATAAAATCAGCTTTTCTACTGAAAGGTGGGCGACAGGCTTAACAACTTTTCATAAGCCTACTTTGCAAGATAAGGTTGATAGGGGAGATGTAGATATTATTGCTAAGAGAAAAGGAATTAAAATGCCCTCGGATAAGTCAAAGTATATAGATCAGGTAAAAGTAGAAGCTAAAACCTTCGACTTTGTTAGAGCCAAATACCAGATTGGTACAGTGGATGTACTTCAAATAGATGTAGAAGGCTTTGATTTTGAAGTGATAAAACTATACGACCTAAGCAAAAATAAGCCGAAAGTAATTGTTTTTGAGAGCAGGCATTTAAGTGATGAAGAATATGGCGCTGCAGAAGGGTACTTTGCTAAGAACGATTTTACAATCAAAAGAGTAAAAGGCGATAGTATAGCTGTAAGGAATAATTATCAGTTTGGAGTCGCCTTATTAAATAGTTATTAGAGTATAGCTGGGTTTCATTTTTTTGATTGAATTAAACTTTCAAAAAATGTCTCATATTTGTTAATGGTATTTTCTATTGAGAATGTTTCAAAAGCGGTTTTTCTACCATTTTTTATTAGTTCTTCGCGCAAAACCTGATCATCAACAGCTCTTTTTATCTGTTTTGCAAACTCCTGGTAATTTTCATTAGGATAAAGTAGCCCATTATATTCATGTTGCACCACATCTTTTATGCCTGCATAATCAGTTGCAACCACTGGGGTGCCCATAGCCATACTTTCCACTAATGTCAAACCAAACCCATCCATGGTAGAGGGTAAAACATTAACTTTCATCAAGGTATAGTACTGAATCACTTCGTGCTTATTTTCAACTATTCCTTTACAAACAACTTGTTGCGGTACATCTAATATATCTGGTTCGTGAGGGAATCTGTTTCGATAACTTGGCTCATCCAGTCCAATATATAACACTTTCCAGTGAGCAGGTAAAAATTGAAGAGCTTTTACTAGCTGAGGTTGATTTTTATATCGGGAAACGCATCCAATAACAATATCATTATCTTGAAAACCTGTATTTTTTAATAGAGATTTTTTTAAATTAGGATCAGGATCATATTGGGCACTGGGTGTACCATTATGAATTACTTTTAGCTTTTCTTTTTGAATACCTCTTTCTGTGAATATTTGTCTTAAAGCCTCACTAACCACCACCACCTTATCGCAAAAATAGTTATTAAATAAATTCTGAAAAAATTGATTGATCCCTGTCATTTGTTTAGGGTGCTGCCTTCTTGTTTGCACAATAATGGGCTTTTTAGCGCTTAAAATATTGACTATAGGCCCCACATATCTATCATTAGACGATTGTGCATTTATCAATTCTATATTCTCTTCTATGATAAGTTGCTTAATAATTCTCCTTGTTTTTTTGCAAAGTTTTCCTCTGAAAGGCATATATACTTTTTTTACGGAAGAGTTTTCTAATAGCGTTTCAAGAAATGTGTTTTCCTGCAAACCTAAAGTAATATTGTGTCCTCTTTCAGCTAAACCTTTAGCTAAATAAGAAATACTGTATGTTGACCCTGCAACACCGCCTTGAGCACATAAAATTAAGATATTCATTATGGGTAAAGTAAATTATTCTAAGATCAATCGGCGTGGTTTTTTTCTCCGATGTACAAATCAATAGTATTATAAAGTTGTAAATAATTACTGTATAGGCCTTACTTTTAAACTGGTGCAGTCAAATTTAGAACGCAAAAAATTTAGTTAAAGCATTAATTACCAAATAATTCCACTTTTTGAGCGTATAGTATTAAAAGTATTGAAATGTATAACCTTATGCATTAATTTCGGTTATATATTTTAAAAGATAATAATTACATTCAGATTATGTCAGTGGGGGAAAGTATGCCATACGAAAGCAAAGATAAACAAAGGGTTTTTAATAAGGAATTTATGCCGCATATTGATGCGATGTATAATTTTGCTTACCGTCTTACTTTAGATGAAGATGATGCTAAAGATCTTGTGCAGGAAACCTATCTCAAAGCGTTCAGGTTTATTAAATCGTTTGAGGAAGGTACTAACGCTAAGGCCTGGCTATTTCGTATTCTCAAAAATAGCTTTATAAATAATTATAGAAAGGTAAGTAAACAGCCTAATAAAGTTGACTATCAGGAGGTTGAATCTTATTATAATTCTGACAGTGTAGATGAGAAAATCACTACTGATTTAAGGGTAGAAACTGTACAGCACATGATAGGTGATGAAATTACAAATGCGCTTAATGCATTAGATATCGATTTCAGAACCGTAATTATTTTATGTGATTTAGAAGGCTTTACTTATGAAGAAATGGCAAAAATTCTAGACATTCCGATTGGCACAGTGAGAAGTCGCTTACATAGAGCAAGAAATTTATTAAAAGAAAAGTTAGCAGGTTACGCTACCTCGATGGGTTATAAAGATAAAAGGAAATAATTGTAGAGATTAATTTTTTGATTGCCAAACATTAAACATATTTGTAATTAATTCAGTCTTAATGGATTTATTTCAAATCTGTTTGTGTTAATTTTAACATAAAAAAAAACCAATGGAAGTAGAGGAGAAAAATGGATGTCTTAAATTATTACAGATAGTAATTGATGGGCAGGCAGATTTAGAACAAACTCAAGCACTCGAAAAGCACCTGCAAACCTGTGATTGGTGCAGAAAGGAACTTGCTCTCGGCATGCTAATTAAGCAGAATTTACAGAAAAAACTTAAAAGAATTCATGTTCCCACCGACATTGCCACTTCTATTCAATCTAAGGTCTTCGAAACAGCATAATTAATGAACGTAGGTAAGGCTATTATCTTCTCCGCTCCGTCAGGAGCTGGAAAAACTACCATAGTAAATCATCTTATAAATAAAATACCAAATCTGGGTTTCTCTATTTCAGCTTGTACAAGAGATAAGCGAGGAAGAACAGAGGTTGATGGCGTGGATTATTATTTTTTGTCAGCGCAAGATTTTAAAGATAAGATTGATAAAAGTGAGTTTGTTGAGTGGGAGGAGGTATATGAAGGCAACTTTTACGGTACACTGAAATCTGAAATTCAAAGAGTATGGGATTCCGGCAAGCATGTGATATTTGATGTAGATGTAAAAGGTGGTATTAAACTTAAGCAGTATTTTGGAGACAATGCTTTAGCTATTTTTGTAAAGGTGCCCTCATTTGACATTTTAGAGCAACGCTTGAAGAATAGGAATTCCGAATCCTCTTCAAGTTTATCACAAAGGTTATACAAAGCCAAATTTGAAATGACCTTTGAGAAGGAATTTGATTTAACTTTGGTAAATGAGGAACTTCATACGTCTCTTCAGAAAGCCGAAAGATACGTTTCTGATTTTTTAAAAAGTTAAACTCAAAAAATGAGTAAATCTATCGGATTGTTCTTCGGATCCTTCAATCCTATTCATGTGGGGCACTTAATTATTGCCAATACAATACTTGAGCAAGAAGTTATTGATGAGGTATGGTTTGTGGTTTCTCCCCAAAATCCATTTAAAAAACAAAACACTCTTGCGCATGAATTTGATCGTTTTGATCTGGTAGAAGCTGCTACTGCTGATCATTTTAAAATGAAGGCATCTGACATTGAGTTTCAAATGCCTAAGCCCAGTTATACTTCTGATACATTGGCGTACCTTACTGATAAATACCCTGATTATAACTTTCAACTTATTATTGGGCAAGATAATCTTAGGAGTTTCCCTAAGTGGAAAAATCATGATATAATATTAACTCAGTATGGTTTACTGGTATACCCTAGGCCTAATTCAAAGCCCTCTGATCTTGAGAATCATCCAAATGTAAGATTTGTGGAGGCACCTCAGCTAGACATTTCAGCAACATTTATAAGAAAATCTATAAAAAATAACCGTTCAGTGAAATATTTAGTACCTGAAGTCGTATTAGATAGAATTAAAGCTAAAAAATTATATTTAGATTAGCAGATTGGTAAACAAATGTCGGTGCTATTAATCTTAAATAATAATTTAATGAATTCATCAATCAACCTTTTTACATTTCCTGCATCTACTTCTAAAAGAACCGAATGAAGCACCTGTACCTATTTACTGCATATTTCATTTTATTTTCTGGCACTGTCTATTCTAACGGAATAAGAGGAGTTATTTACGATGTAAATGGTGAAGCCCTTCCCTTTGCTACTATTTATTTAGAAGAGCTGGAAACTGGCACGTCTGCTAACCAGGATGCTTATTACGA
This sequence comes from uncultured Cytophagales bacterium, assembly GCA_963803685.1. Lineage (GTDB taxonomy): Bacteria > Bacteroidota > Bacteroidia > Cytophagales > Cyclobacteriaceae > Marivirga. Next base: position 567,911 of record CAWDNW010000001.1, on the reverse strand, counting down.
AATTAACCTGAAGCCAGGTGATTATACATTACAGTTTAAGTTTGTTGGTTATGAATCAATAACTAAGAAAGTAAGTATCGGTTCATCCTTCATAACCCTTGATGTTAAACTTGAGAAGCAAACATTATTATTAAATGAGGTGGTTACCACAGCTAAGTCAACAGACCCGGCAAACTGGATGATGCGAAAGGCTATTGCCAAAAGTAGCTATCACCGGCAACTGGTTGATGCTTATTCTGGAACTGTTTATGTAAAAGGGAAGGGGAGAGCAACGAGTATACCATTTTTTTTTGAAAAGCTCCTTGAGAAGGAAGGCATTGATACCACCACCCTAATCATTACGGAATCCGTTAGCGAAGTGAGTTATAAAAGGCCTAATCAATTTTCTGAGAAGGTGATATCTGTATATGCCTCTAAAGAGAGTGATTTTAATGCTAATCCTATGAGATTTATTGTTGGAAGTTTCTATCAAGAGGAAATAGCTTCATCAATTTCTCCACTCTCCACCAAAGCTTTTCAATATTACGAATTTAAACATCTGGGAGCATTTATGGATGGAGGTCATTTAATTAATGAAATTAAAGTTACCCCTAAAGTGAAAGCTCCTAACGTTTTTGAAGGTAGGCTTCAGTTGGTAGAGGAAGATTGGGCGCTTTATAGTGTAGATTTGATATCTCAGATAGAATTGGGTCTTGAAATACGCTTAAAACAAGTTTACCAGAACATTAACGACCTTGCATGGATGCCTATTAGCTACCAGTTCGATGTAGAAGGAAAGTTGATGGGGGTAGGCTTTGAATTCAAATACCTTGCATCAGTAGCAGATTATAAAATAACAATCAATCCCGCACTCCCTAAAAAAATTCAGCTAGTGGACGAAGATGATCCTGAAAAAAGCAAGGATTTAAAATCAGGACAGTTGGTTGAGTCTGTTGATGGTCTGAAGCAATCAAATAGCAAAAACGAAACTGCGGTTGTAAATACCAAAGATCTGTCAAAAATGATGAAGAATTATCAAAAGAACCAAAGCGATTCTCTGTCGAAAATTGATGTGGTTGGTGTTTATAATTATTCAATTGATTCCAGTGCCTACAACCAGGATTCACTTTTTTGGAATAAGATACGACCGATTCCTCTTTCCACAACTGAATCAAGAGGTTACGCTAAAATTGATAGTTTAAACATCATAAATGAAGAAGAGAATAAGAAAGACTCAGTGAAGAATGCGAAAAAATCCTCTTTTGAGCCTTTTGATATTCTTGTTGGAGGTAGGTATAGTTTTGGGGAGAATAAAGATTGGAGATTTATTATTTATAATGCGTTGTTAGGTGTACAGTACAATACTGTGGAAGGTCTTAACATCGATTATAGTTTAGGCCTTAGGAAAAACCTGAAGTCAAAATTAGATTCAACTCAGTTTATGCAAAAGGATTACACCTTATATCGCACTCCTTTTGTGCTTTTAAAACCGACATTCAGATATGCAGAGGCAAGAAAAACTCTATCCGGAAAGGCATTAGCTAAGTATCAATTTCAAAAAGGATCGGTTTCAGTTCAGGGTGGCAGATATGTCAGTCAATTTAATGATCAGCCAGCCATATTCCCTCTAATGAATACCAATTTTACAGTAATTTGGGAGCAAAATTTCATGAAGCTCTATGAAAAGGATTTTGTCAAGTTCAATTTTGAAAAGGATATTTCACATCAATGGAGTATAACAGCTCAGATTGAATATAGTAAAAGATATAGATTATTGAATAACTCTTTTTATTCAGTTTTCGATTGGGAAAGAGAATTTTCTCCGAATTTACCCATTAATGTAGATCCTATTGAAGACTTTGATGGCCAAAATGCTTTCACTACTGAATTTAAAGTTACTTATAAGCCCAAAGTAAAGTATGTAATAAACAATGGCCGCATGCTTCCGATCAATAGCGAAACTCCTGTGCTATCTCTAGCTTACATGAAAGGGGTAAACGGACTATTTCAGAGCGAGGTTGATTTCGATAGAATAGAATTTGAATTTAAAGATGAATATGAAATTGGAGCAAAAGGAACCACCTATTTTAGTACAAAAGTGGGGACATTTTTAAATAATAGTTCCTTAGGTTTTATGGATTATGCACACTTTCCCGGTAACCGCTCTTTTTTAACTCAACTTGATCCAGTGCAAAGCTTCAGACTGCTGGATTATTATTTATACAGTACCGATCGTTATTATGCACAGGCTTTTTTGTACCATCAGTTTAGGAAATTTTTAGTTACACAAATTCCAGCAGTAAGATTTATGGGCCTGAAAGAAAACTTTTTTGTTAATTACCTTTATACAAATAAAAGTAATAATTATTCAGAATTAGGCTATTCATTAGATGGTATTCTTAAGTTTTTCAGAATTGAGGTAGCAACGAACTATGAGAATTTCAGATATAAAGGAATAGGTTTTAGAGTAGGGATTGCAACCACTTTGGGTGGAAGCGTGTCTATTGATACTAGCCAGGACGAGTAGGAATATTTATCCTAATATAAGTCTGGATTCTAATGAAATGAGAAGAATGTTGTTAATGTTACCCTTATTGTTTTTGTCCTGTAAAAACGATGAAGATCCAATACCTGAATATCCAAAATACTTTTTTTTTAATGATACCGGAGTTGATATTGATCTGGTTGTTTATCGTAATTTCAGATTTGATGAAAAAAAGTTTCACATACCATCTGAAAATGGTAAGAGCCTGTTAGTTATAGGTTATGATCAATCGGTACCAAAAAGTAAAGTCCCGACTGGTTTTCCGCCTTTGCCATATCCAGTAGAGTACATATTTGTTATTTTTAATAAAACAGATACGCTCATTCATTCACCTGGGATTCCCAAGGTTAATTCCTTATTTGATGAAAGTTCCTATGAGTTTTTGATGGTTGAAGAGAAGCCTGCTTATGATTTTATTTTCTCCGAGAATGATTATGAAAACGCTAAAAAATAAGTTTATCGTTTAAATGTCGTACTGTACCTTATAGTGCCATTTTAAATAGGAGGAATAAAAAAAGTCTTTGCGTAAATTTTCATAAAATTTACGCAAAGACTTTTAAAGTTTTAAATCAGTCTATTATTAAAAATTCCTCATTCATATGGGAATTAATTTAAACTGTCATTATTTCTTTTTCTTTCTGCTCAAGAATTTCATCAATTCTTTTTACATAGTCATCTGTAAGCCCTTGAACCTTATCTTCAGCTCTCTTAACATCATCCTCTGAGGTTCCTTCTTTTTGCAGCTTTTTTAATTGATCATTGGCATCCTTTCGGGCATTTCTAATAGAAATTTTGCCCTCTTCTGCTTCATTTTTAGCTTGCTTAGTTAGGTTAACCCTTCTCTCTTCAGTAAGAGGAGGTATACTAATTCTAACAATTTCACCATCATTTTGCGGGTTAAAACCTAGGTCACTATTGATAATTGCCTTCTCAATTTCCCCCATGATACCCTTTTCCCATGGTTTAATGAGAATGCTTCTGGCATCGGGTGTGCTAATGGAGGCAACTTGTGAAATTGGAGTTTCATTTCCATAGTATTTAACCATTAAACCTTCCAACATACCAGGTGAAGCCTTTCCAGCTCTTATTTTAAGCAATTCGCTTTTAGTGTGCTGAATTGCCTTTTCCATTAAATCTTTGGTCTCTTCAAGTACAAATTCAATTTCTTCCATTCCTGTTTTAATTTTATGATTGGATTAATGTTCCAACTTTTTCACCATTTATTAAATCAACCAGGTTACCTGGTTTGTTCATATCAAACACAATTATCGGCAAGTTATTTTCTTGACAAAGTGTAAAAGCTGTCATGTCCATTACATTTAAGCCCTTGGCATAAACCTCCTGAAAAGAAATTGTAGTATAGCGCGTAGCGTCAGCATTTTTTTCAGGATCGGAAGAGTAAACACCATCTACTCTGGTGCCTTTTAATACTACATCGGCCTCAATTTCAATGGCTCTTAAACTGGCTGTAGAATCAGTAGTGAAATATGGATTTCCAATACCTGCTCCAAAAATCACGACTCTCCCTTTTTCCAAATGCCTGATGGCCCTTCTTCTGATAAATGGTTCACAAACTTGTTCCATTTTAATACCTGACATTAACCTGGTAAACATGCCGTGCTTTTCTAAAATACCTTGAACTGCCATGCCATTAATAACTGTGGCCAACATACCCATATAATCTCCTTGTACTCTATCTAAGCCAGCACCTTCCGCCTGAATGCCTCTAAAAATGTTGCCACCGCCAATGACTATCGCAATTTCAACACCTAAATCTTTTACTTTTTGTATTTCCTGAGCATATTGTTCCAATCTTTTCGGATCTATACCATACCCTTCATCGCCCATTAATGACTCGCCACTTAATTTTAATAATATGCGCTTAAATTTCATGTGTGTATAATTGTTCTAATTTGCCACATGGAATTCGCTAGATCAACATCCAACAGCAATTGATGTCTCATAATCATGCTCATTTCATGTAAATTTTTTTGTAAATATAAAGTAAAAATCTAAAACTGTATAAGAATTTGGCTCTTCTCCACGCTGCTACCTTTCTTTACCATTATTTCAGTAATTACACCATCTCCGGGTGATTTAATTACGTTCTCCATTTTCATAGCCTCTAAAATTATTAAAGAGTCCCCTTGTTTTACCTCATCACCCTCTTTCACAAGAATTTCAGAAATGAGGCCAGGCATGGGAGCTTTTACATCATTTATTTTAACCTGCGCTAAATCAGACATCCCAAGTTCTTCAAGCAGAATGTCCATTTTATCTTTTAAATTTAGTTGAACGATTTTTCCATTCAGTTGAAAGGTGAATTCTTTCAAATCATAATTTATATCAACAACATGTGCCGTAAATGTCTGATTATTATGTATGATGTGGAAGCTGTTTTTATCAATAGGGTGTATATCCCAATCAAATGTGTCATTGTTTATTAAGATGTTACTATCTTTAACGGTTACATTTAGTTCCGACTCCACTTTATTTATATTTACCTTATACATAGCTAAATTTTAACACGAAGATAAAAACTCACTTCGGATTTTACACTTATATAGATCATTTTAAAGCGAATTTTATTCGACTACACAATTACCAAAAAATATTTGTTACACTTAGAGAATGTAAGCATCTGATATTCAGACATCTCTATAAATTAGCTTTTGCGCAAAGAAAAAAAACAATCTTTTTTATGTATAATGTTTGATAAAATACAAAATACCTATAATTTTGCACTTCCTAAAACGAAAGTGATTTTAGGGAATGCTTATTGAAAGAAAGGGGGAATACCAAAGCGGCCAACTGGGACGGACTGTAAATCCGTTGTCTTCGACTTCACAGGTTCGAATCCTGTTTCCCCCACTTTGCAAACCGAAGCTTTAGTGTAGGTTTGCATATTAATAGAAAGTAATACTGGTAATAGGTTGCTTTTTATACAAGCGGGAGTAGCTCAGTTGGTAGAGCGGCAGCCTTCCAAGCTGCAGGTCGCGGGTTCGAGCCTCGTCTCCCGCTCTTTCATTAGAGCGTTTCTTTATCATGTAGGCAGAGCGGTTTCGCGACTGCCTTTTATAGGATATGGTAAATAAGATCGTTTCCTGCTGTTAAGCGAGAGACTTTGATAAGAGTTTAACAAATGTTTTAAGCCGATGTAGCTCAGGGGTAGAGTGCTTCCTTGGTAAGGAAGAGGTCGGGGGTTCAATTCCCCTCGTTGGCTCAATCAGTGTTATCTAATAAATATAATATAAATTTTAACTAAACTGAGGATTTTTCAAATATGGCTAAAGCAACCTTTGACCGTTCAAAACCACACGTGAATATCGGTACTATCGGTCACGTGGATCATGGTAAAACTACACTAACTGCTGCAATCTGTAAAGTATTGTCTGATAAAGGATTTGCAGAAATGAGAGACTTTTCTTCTATCGATAATGCGCCGGAAGAAAAAGAAAGAGGTATTACAATTAACTCTTCGCACGTAGAGTACGCAACTGAAAACAGACACTACGCTCACGTAGATTGTCCTGGTCACGCGGATTACGTGAAAAACATGGTAACTGGTGCTGCCCAAATGGATGGAGCTATTCTTGTAGTAGCTGCAACTGATGGTCCAATGCCTCAAACTCGTGAGCACATCTTGTTAGCTCGTCAGGTTGGTGTACCTTCATTAGTAGCTTTCTTAAATAAAGTAGATTTAGTAGACGATGCTGAATTATTAGAATTAGTTGAGATGGAAGTGAGAGAATTACTTTCTTTCTACGATTTCCCAGGTGATGATTTACCAGTAATTCAAGGTTCTGCTTTGGGTGCATTAAATGGTGAAGCCGAGTGGGTATCTAAAATAGATGAATTAATGGCTGCTGTTGATGAGTACATTCCATTACCAGAGCGTTTAACTGATAAAGATTTCTTAATGCCAGTTGAAGATGTTTTCTCAATTACTGGTCGTGGTACAGTTGCTACAGGTAGAATCGAAAGAGGTGTTGTAAACTCTGGTGAAGCAGTTGACATCATTGGTATGGGAGCTGAAGGTTTAAAATCAGTTGTAACTGGTGTTGAAATGTTCAGAAAAATACTAGATAGAGGTGAAGCTGGTGATAACGTAGGTCTTTTATTGAGAGGTATTGAAAAATCTCAAATTAAAAGAGGTATGATTATCTGTAAGCCGGGTTCTGTGAAGCCTCACCAACACTTTAAAGCTGAGGTTTACGTATTGTCAAAAGAAGAAGGTGGTCGTCACACTCCGTTCTTTAACAAATACCGTCCACAGTTTTACCTAAGAACTACAGATGTAACAGGAGAGATTTTCTTACCTGAAAATGTAGAAATGGTAATGCCTGGTGATAATGTTACAATTGAAGTAAAATTAATCAACAAAGTAGCTTGTGAAAAAGGTTTACGTTTCGCTATCCGTGAAGGTGGTAGAACTGTAGGTGCTGGACAGGTTACTGAGATTTTAGATTAATTTCTCACATATAAATTTAAATTTACAGATGCGTTCTCAATTTTTTGGGAGCGCATTTGTTTCATATAAAACTTTTATCTACCTTTGCAGACCATTTTGAGTAGCATTGGTATTTACGGGTGTAGCTCAATTGGTAGAGTAGTGGTCTCCAAAACCATTGGCTGGGAGTTCGAGTCTCTCCACCCGTGCAAAATTAGATAAGACAAAAGATGCAAAAATTAACATTATTTATAAAGGAGTCTTGGTCAGAAATGAGATACAAGGTGACATGGCCAACCTATAGCAAGCTTCAGAATAGCTCTATTTTGGTATTAGTTGCATCCTTAATTTTTGCAATATTAATTGGTGTAATTGATTTAGCATTCGATAAGTCAATGGATTGGTTTTATAATGCTTTTTAAGCATATACAATTTTAAATTAGACAATGTCAGAATTTAAATGGTACGTTTTAAGAGTGGTGAGTGGTCAGGAGAAGAAAATAAAGACTTATCTTGATAACGAAATTGCTCGTCAAAAATTAGAAGATTATATTCCACAAATTCTTATACCTACTGAAAAGGTGTATGAGATGAGGAATGGTAAAAAGCGCGTAAGAGAGAGAAATTTCTTTCCAGGTTATGTGTTTGTATCAGCTGACATTTCTTATGGTGAAGCAAATCACGTGATAACCAGTATCCCTGGAGTGATTGGATTTTTGGGTGGAGAAGGTTCAGGCAATGCGAAGGTTCCGGTTCCGTTAAGACAATCTGAAGTTAATAGGATATTAGGTAAAGTTGATGAAACTGAAGAGATGGATGTGAAATTAAGTACTCCATTTATAATAGGTGAGTCAGTTAAAGTGATGGATGGACCATTTAGTGGTTTTACAGGATCTGTTGAGGAGGTTTTTGAAGAAAGAAAGAAACTCAACGTGATGGTGAAAATATTCGGGAGAAATACCCCAGTGGAATTGAATTACATGCAAGTAGAAAAAACAGAATAGCAAGATGGCTAAGGAAATAAGTGGATATCTGAAATTACAGATTAAAGGAGGGGCAGCAAATCCTTCACCTCCTGTAGGTCCTGCTCTAGGTAGTAAAGGACTTAACATAATGGAGTTTTGTAAGCAATTTAATGCAAGAACTCAAGACAAACCTGGTCAGGTGTTGCCAGTTTTATTAACAATTTACAAGGATAAATCTTTTGATTTTGTTGTTAAAACTCCTCCAGCTCCGGTTATGCTTTTAGAAGCATCAAAAAAGAAAAAGGGTTCTCCTGAGCCAAACCGAAATAAAGTAGGTACTGTTACTTGGGACCAGGTGAAGCAAATTGCGGAAACTAAAATGCCTGATTTAAATGCTTTAAAAATTGAGTCAGCAATGCGTCAGGTTGCTGGTACAGCAAGAAGCATGGGCTTAAGAGTTACTGGTACCGCTCCTTGGGAATCATAAAATATAAGAGATAATGGCTAAGCTTACAAAAAATCAAAAAATAGCAGCAGAGAAAATTGATGCTTCGAAGTCTTATACTTTGACTGATGCGTCTTCTCTTGTAAAAGAAATTACAACTACGAAGTTTGATGCTTCCGTTGATTTAGATATTCGTTTGGGTGTAGATCCTAGGAAAGCAGATCAAATGGTAAGAGGTGTTGTTGCCTTACCTCATGGTACAGGTAAAGACATTAAAGTATTGGCATTAGTTACTCCTGACAAAGAGCAGGAAGCTAAAGATGCTGGTGCAGACTACGTAGGTTTAGATGAGTATATTAAGAAAATCGAAGGTGGTTGGACTGATATAGATATTATTGTTACCATGCCAACTGTTATGGCAAAGGTCGGAAGACTTGGTAAGGTGCTCGGACCAAGAGGTTTGATGCCTAACCCTAAATCAGGAACTGTTACGCTTGATGTGGGTAAGGCTGTCCAGGAAGTAAAGGCAGGTAAAATTGACTTTAAAGTGGATAAATTCGGAATCATTCATGCAAGTGTAGGTAAGGCTTCCTTCTCTCCGGAGAAAATTACTGAAAACGCGAATGAATTGATCCAAACTTTAGCAAAGCTTAAACCTGCTTCTGCTAAAGGTACGTATTTTTTGAGTATGACCATGTCATCTACGATGAGCAAGGGCATCTCTATTGATAAAAACTCTATAGCTGGAATTTAAATATGAATAAGCAAGAAAAAGGACAACTGATAGAGGAGCTTTCTGAAAAATTATCGCAAACAAGCCATTTCTACGTTGCAGATGCAGGTGGATTGTCTGTTGCGCAGGTTAATGCCTTTCGTAGATTATGCTTTGAAAAAGGAATTGAGTATAAAGTTGTTAAAAACTCACTCATTCAAAAAGCATTAGAAAGGCAAGAAGCTGATTTTTCGAAAATGTTTGACTCACTAAAAGGGTTCTCAGGAATTCTTTTTTCTCCTGAAGTTAGTAATGCTCCTGCTAAAGTAATCAAGGAATTTCGCAAAAAACAAAATAGCGAAAAACCTCTATTCAAAGCTGCTGCTATAGACACAGATGTATTCGTAGGCGAAAGCAATCTCGATTTCTTAAGTGAACTTAAATCTAAGAATGAGTTGTTAGGAGATGTAATTGGATTGTTACAATCACCTGCGAAGAATGTAATTTCTGCCCTACAAGGTGGAGGTCACAAAATTGCTGGTTTAGTAAAAGCGCTTGAAGAAAGAGCAAATTAAAATAATCAAGAACAAAATCATTAAAATTTAAATAACACAAACATGGCTGATATCAAAGCAATTGGAGATCAATTAGTAGAATTAACAGTAAAAGAAGTTAATGAACTTGCTGATTACCTTAAAGAAACACACGGTATCGAACCTGCAGCTATAGCTGCTCCTGCTGCTGTTGCAGGTGGCGCTGGTGCTGGTGACGATGCTGCTGCAGAAAAATCTACTTTCGATGTTGTATTAACATCTGCAGGTGCTGCTAAATTACAAGTTGTTAAAGCAGTTAAGGAATTAACTGGTTTAGGCTTGAAAGAAGCTAAAGAATTAGTTGATGGCGCTCCTAAAGCTATTAAAGAAGGAGTTGCTAAAGACGAAGCTGAAGCGCTTAAGAAGCAATTAGAAGAAGCTGGTGCAGAAGTAGAATTGAAGTAATTAGTTGATCCTGAAAGGATTATCTGATTTCTGCCCAAGAAATTAGGCCTGGTCCCCGATTGTGCTCAAGCACAATCGGAGTCAGGTCTTTTCCTGTTTGTAGATATTTTAGATATTTTCAAGCAAGATGATGCCTAAAAGCATTACTATACAAATATTATCACTTTAAATATTCAGAGCCTTGGCTAATATAAATCAATCTGATAGAATCAATTTTTCTTCCATTAAAAGAATTATTGATTACCCTGATTTCCTTGATGTTCAACTCCAGTCATTCCAGGATTTCTTCCAACTAGAAACTCCTGCGGAGAAAAGAGCTGAAGAAGGTATTTTTAAAGTATTTCAAGAGAATTTTCCTATCTCTGATTCCAGAGAGAACTTCGTTCTTGAATTCGTTGACTATCTTGTAGATCCCCCAAAATACGACATTGATGGCTGTATTGACCGTGGTCTAACTTATTCTGTTCCTCTTAAAGCAAAATTACGTCTTCTTTGCAATGATGAAGATAATGAAGATTTTGAAACAATTGAGCAGGAAGTGTTTTTAGGGAATATCCCCTACATGACTGAAAAAGGTTCTTTTATTATTAATGGTGCTGAACGTGTGATTGTATCACAATTGCACAGGTCACCAGGTGTTTTCTTTGCTCAAAGCAAGCACACAAATGGTACTAAATTGTACTCAGCCCGAATTATTCCTTTTAAGGGCTCTTGGATTGAATTTGCTACTGACGTTAACAACGTGATGTATGCTTATATAGACAGGAAAAAGAAATTCCCAGTAACCACTCTTTTGAGAGCAATAGGTTATGGTTCAGATAAAGATATATTGGATCTTTTTAATTTATCTGAAGAAATCAGTGCCACTAAGGCAGCTTTGAAAAAAGCCATTGGTCGTAAATTGGCCGCAAGGGTTTTGAGAACCTGGACTGAAGATTTTGTGGATGAAGATACAGGTGAAGTAGTTTCTATTGATAGAAATGAGGTTTTATTAGAAAGAGATTCAGTTCTTGAAGAAGAGGATATTGATTTGATCATTGATTCAGGTGTCAAATCAATCATTTTCCACCGAAAAGATGTAAATATTACTGATTACAGCATTGTTTATAATACTTTACAGAAAGATAATTCAAACTCTGAAAAAGAAGCAGTTGAACAAATTTATCGTCAGTTAAGAAATACTGAAGCACCTGATGAAGCTACAGCTCGTGAAATTATTCACAACCTTTTCTTTAGTGAGAAGAGATATGATTTAGGTGAAGTAGGTAGGTATAGAATCAATAAAAAGCTAGGATTAGATATTGATGCTGAAACCAAAGTTTTAACGAAGGTGGATATTATTCACATTGTAAAATACTTAATTGGTTTGATCAATTCGAAAGCTATTGTTGATGATATTGATCACTTAAGTAATAGGAGAGTACGAACTGTGGGAGAGCAACTTTATGCTCAATTCGGTGTTGGTTTGGCGAGAATGGCCAGAACTATTCGTGAAAGAATGAATGTTCGTGATAATGAAGACTTTAAACCTGTCGATTTGATCAATGCCAGGACTTTGTCTTCTGTAATAAATTCTTTCTTTGGTACTAACCAGTTGTCTCAATTTATGGATCAAACCAATCCATTGTCTGAGATTACTCATAAAAGAAGAATGTCAGCATTAGGACCTGGTGGTCTTTCTAGAGAAAGAGCTGGTTTTGAAGTGCGAGATGTGCATTATACGCACTATGGTAGATTATGTACTATTGAAACTCCGGAAGGTCCAAATATTGGTCTGATTTCATCGCTTTGTGTACATGCCAAAGTAAATGGTATGGGATTTATTGAAACTCCGTACAGAAAAGTAGAATCAGGAAAGGTTGATATGAGTGGTAATGTACTCTATTTAACAGCTGAAGAGGAAGATGATCATAACATTGCACAGGCAAATGCACCTATTGATGATTCAGGTAACTATTTAAACGATAGGGTGAAAGCCAGATTTGAAGGTGATTTCCCAATATTAGAGCCGAAAGAATTGTCCTATATGGATATTGCTCCTAATCAAATTGTTTCCGTGGCTGCATCAATGATTCCATTCTTGGAGCATGATGATGCAAACCGTGCTTTGATGGGATCAAACATGCAACGTCAGGCGGTACCTTTATTAAGAGCTGAAGCACCAATTGTTGGTACCGGGCTTGAAGGTCGTGTGGCAAGAGATTCCAGGTCATTAATTGTAGCAGAAAAAGATGGTGTAGTTACCTTCGTTGACGCTACTAAAATTGTGATCAGGTATGATATGAATGATACTGAGAAATTAGTTTCATTTGAGGAAGAGGAAAGAGTTTATAACCTGATTAAATTCAGAAGAACAAACCAAAATACTACTATCAACTTAAGAGCAATTGTTTACAAGGGCGATAGGGTAACAAAAGGTCAAATTCTTTGTGAAGGTTATGGAACTGAAAAAGGTGAATTAGCTATAGGAAGAAACATGAAAGTTGCTTTCATGCCTTGGCAAGGATATAACTTTGAGGATGCTATTGTAATCTCAGAGCGTGTGGTTAGAGAAGATATCTTTACATCTATTCACGTAGAAGAATTTGAGTTGGAAGTTAGAGACACCAAAAGAGGTGAGGAAGAATTAACTTCTGAAATTCCTAATGTAAGTGAAGAAGCTGTAAGAAACCTTGATGAAAATGGCATCATCAGAATTGGTGCTGAACTATCTGAAGGTGATATCATCATTGGTAAGATTACTCCAAAAGGTGAAACTGATCCAACTCCTGAAGAAAAACTTCTTCGAGCGATCTTTGGAGATAAAGCAGGTGATGTCAAAGATGCTTCATTAAAGGCTTCTCCTTCGTTGAAAGGAGTAGTAATAGATACTAAGTTATTTGCCCGTCATAAGAAAGATAAAGATGGCAGAGCAAGTGCTAAGAAAGAAGTAGAAGTTTTAGCTAAAGAATATAGCAGAAAACTAAGAAACTTAAGAGATATCAAAATTGATAAATTGACTGAATTACTTAATGGTAAAACTTGTCAAGGTATCAAGCATAAGTTCGGTGATGAGATCATGAGTAAGGGTGTTAAATTCAATAGAACTAACATCGAGAAAAACTTATTCCCTGAGAAAAACATCTATAGAGATGAAAGCAATTACAATGTTCCTGAGGAGGTAAACTTAATATCAGATTTAATTCTGGACAATTGGACTGCTGATCAGGAAATTAATTCATTGATTGTTGAATTAGTAAAGAACTACAATAAGAAACGTAACGAAATTGCAGGTAAATTTAAAAGAGAGCGTTTTACGCTTGAAGTGGGAGATGAGTTACCAGCAGGTATTGTTCAATTAGCTAAAGTGTATGTAGCTAAAAAACGTAAATTAAAAGTAGGAGATAAAATGGCAGGTCGTCACGGTAATAAAGGTATTGTTGCCAAGATTGTTCGTGATGAAGACATGCCATTCCTTGAAGATGGAACCACAGTTGATATTGTATTGAACCCTCTTGGTGTACCATCAAGGATGAATATTGGTCAGATTTATGAAACAGTGTTAGGCTGGGCAGGATTGAAGTTGGGTAGAAAATATGCTACGCCAATATTTGATGGTGCTTCATCTGATGAAGTTTCTAAAGAATTGGCCGAAGCAGGATTACCTGAATTTGGTAGAACGCATTTATACGATGGATTATCTGGAGATAGATTTGATCAGAAAATTACAGTAGGTGTAATTTATATGTTGAAATTAGGTCACCTGGTAGATGACAAAATGCATGCTCGTTCTATTGGACCATATTCATTAATTACGCAACAACCATTGGGTGGGAAAGCACAATTTGGTGGTCAGCGTTTCGGTGAAATGGAGGTTTGGGCTTTGGAGGCATTTGGTGCTTCACATGTGTTGCAGGAAATCCTAACAATTAAGTCGGATGATGTAATTGGTAGAGCAAAAGCTTATGAAGCCATCGTGAAAGGTGAGAATATGGGGAAACCTAATATTCCGGAATCATTCAACGTATTGGTTCATGAATTAAGAGGTTTAGCTTTAGAAATCACTTTAGACTAATATCATTTGTTTAATCGGGGGCTTAGGCTCCCATTTTAGATACCAAAAATTATGGCGTTCAAGAAAAATAAAAAAATTAATACTGATTTCTCAAAAATCACTATCAGCTTAGCTTCTCCTGAATCTATTTTGGAGAGCTCGCATGGTGAGGTTACGCAGCCAGAAACTATCAACTACAGAACTTATAAACCTGAAATGGGCGGATTGTTTTGTGAGCGTATTTTCGGACCTGTGAAAGATTGGGAATGTCATTGTGGTAAATATAAAAGAATCAGATATAAAGGTATTATCTGTGATCGTTGTGGAGTAGAAGTTACTGAGAAGAAAGTACGTAGAGAGCGTATGGGACATATCGAATTAGTAGTTCCTGTAGCTCATATCTGGTATTTTAAATCTCTCCCGAATAAGATTGGTTATTTATTAGGCCTTCCTACTAAAAAACTAGATCAGATTATCTATTACGAAAGATATGTTGTAATTCAACCAGGTGCCAAGGAAGAAGATGGCATCGCTTACATGGATTTCTTAACAGAGGATGAGTATTTAGATATTTTAGATAAATTACCTAGAGAAAATCAGCAGTTGGATGATGATGATCCCAACAAGTTTATTGCAAAAATGGGAGCCGAAGCATTGGATATGCTTTTGGCAAGAATTCAGTTAGATGAATTATCTTATGAATTACGTCACCAGGCTGCAACTGATACTTCTCAGCAAAGAAAAGCGGAAGCTCTTAAAAGACTAAGAGTTGTAGAAGCTTTCCGTGATGCAAGAACTAGAATTGAGAACCGTCCTGAGTGGATGATTATCAAAATGGTGCCTGTTATTCCGCCTGAGCTACGTCCATTAGTTCCTTTGGATGGGGGTAGATTTGCTACTTCTGATTTAAATGACCTTTACAGAAGAGTTATTATTAGAAATAACAGATTAAAAAGATTAATAGATATTAAAGCACCTGAAGTGATTCTTAGAAATGAGAAGAGAATGCTTCAGGAAGCTGTAGATTCATTATTTGATAACTCAAGAAAAGTTAATGCTGTAAGATCAGATGGAAACAGAGCCTTAAAATCTCTTTCAGATATGTTGAAAGGTAAGCAAGGTAGATTCCGTCAGAACCTTTTAGGTAAGCGTGTGGATTATTCAGGTCGTTCTGTAATTGTAGTAGGACCGGAATTGAAGATGCACGAATGCGGTATTCCTAAGGATATGGCTGCTGAGTTATTCAAGCCTTTTGTGATCAGAAAACTGATTGAAAGAGGCATTGTAAAAACAGTTAAATCTGCGAAGAAAATTGTAGATAGAAAAGACCCTGTAGTTTGGGATATCTTGGAAAATGTATTGAAAGGTCACCCTGTTTTATTAAACAGAGCCCCAACTTTGCACCGATTAGGTATTCAAGCATTTCAGCCTAAGTTAATTGAGGGTAAAGCTATTCAGTTGCACCCGTTGGCTTGTACTGCATTTAACGCCGATTTTGATGGTGACCAAATGGCAGTTCACGTACCATTAGGACATGAAGCTATTTTGGAAGCCTCTACCTTGATGCTTTCTTCACACAACATCCTTAACCCTGCTAATGGAGCACCTATTACGGTTCCTTCTCAGGATATGGTGTTAGGCTTATACTATGTAACTAAAGGTAAGAAAACTACCAAAGACGAAATAGTAAAAGGAGAAGGAAAGAGCTTCTACAATGCTGATGAAGTAATCATTGCTGTAAACGAAGGTCAGGTTTCTAAGCATGCTAACATTAAAGTTAGAGCAAGTGTTAGAAATGCAGATGGTAGTTTAGAAACTAAACTTATAGAGACTGTTGCAGGTAGAGTTATATTTAACCAGTCTGTACCTGAAGAGGTAGGTTTCGTAAATGAGCTACTAACCAAGAAAAAGTTACAGCATATTATTGCGCATGTATATAAGATCAGTGGTTCTGCAAGAACTGCTCAATTCTTGGATGATATTAAAGAATTAGGTTTCCAGGCTGCTTACAAAGGTGGTTTATCAATGGGATTAGGTGATATTATGGTACCTGAAATTAAGGAAACCTTGGTAGCACAAGCCAAAGAAGAAGTTGATGTAGTTTGGAATAACTACTTAATGGGTCTTATCACTGATAACGAGCGTTATAATCAGGTAATTGATATCTGGACAAGAATTAACTCTCAGCTAACTAACTCTCTAATGCAACAATTAGAAGAGGATGACCAGGGATTCAACTCAATTTATATGATGATGCACTCTGGAGCCAGAGGTTCAAGAGAACAGATTCGTCAGTTGGGTGGTATGAGAGGTTTGATGGCTAAGCCACAGAAAAACCTTGCCGGTTCAGTAGGTGGTATTATTGAAAACCCGATTTTATCAAACTTCCGAGAGGGATTAGATGTAATTGAGTACTTCATTTCAACTCACGGTGCTAGAAAAGGTCTTGCGGATACAGCTTTGAAAACTGCTGATGCAGGTTACCTAACAAGACGTTTGGTTGACGTAGCACAAGATGTGGTTATCACTGAAGTGGATTGTGGAACTTTAAGAGGTCTAACAGTATCAGCTTTAAAAGATAACGAAGAAATAGTAGAATCTTTATCTGAAAGAATTTTAGGTAGGGTTTGTGTTCACGATATCTATCATCCGGAAAGCAATGAACTGATTGTTGCTTCAGGGGACGAAATTACAGATGAAATTACTGAACAGATTGATGAGGCAAATATTGAAGAAGTAGAAATACGTTCAGTATTAACTTGTGAAACACGTCAGGGAGTTTGTGGTAAATGTTACGGAAGAAACCTCGCCACTTCAAAAATGGCACAAAGAGGAGATGCTGTAGGTGTTATTGCAGCGCAATCAATTGGTGAGCCAGGAACTCAGCTAACATTGAGAACTTTCCACGTGGGTGGTACGGCTTCTAACATTGCTGTTGAAGCAACTGTTAAAGCTAAATTTGACGGTGTTATTGAGTTCGAAGATTTAAGAGCTATTCAATCCACTAACAGTGATG
Organism: uncultured Cytophagales bacterium; assembly: GCA_963803685.1. Classification (GTDB taxonomy): domain Bacteria; phylum Bacteroidota; class Bacteroidia; order Cytophagales; family Cyclobacteriaceae; genus Marivirga. The sequence continues at coordinate 550,768 of CAWDNW010000001.1, read as the reverse complement.
GCGAGCCACAAACTGTGGTAATGGGTCGATCTGGTGAGATTAAAGTGGTTGATCCTAAATCTAAGAAGGTTCTAATGACCAACAACGTGCCTTACAGTGCAATTTTAAAAGTAAAAGAAGGCGATAAGGTTTCTAAAGGAGATGAGCTATGTTTCTGGGATCCTTATAATGCTGTTATTTTATCGGAATTTGAAGGTGTTACTGAATTTGATAGCATTGAAGAAGGTATTACTTATAAAGAGGAGTCTGATGATCAAACCGGTCACAGAGAGAAAGTAATTATCGATACAAAAGATAAAACTAAGAACCCTGCGGTAATTGTCAATACCAAAGGTAGAGAGGAACCTAAAGTTTACAATATTCCTGTTGGAGCCCACTTATCAGTTGGTGAGAATGAGAAAATTAAACCAGGACAGATCCTTGCTAAAATACCGAGGTCAACCAGTAAATCTAAGGATATTACAGGGGGTCTTCCAAGAGTTACTGAATTGTTTGAGGCTAGAAATCCATCTAACCCAGCAGTTGTGTCAGAAATTGATGGTGTTGTAACTTATGGTGGTATCAAGAGAGGTAACAGAGAAATCTTTATCGAATCTAAAGATGGTGTGAAGAAAAGATACCTGGTATCGTTATCTAAGCATATTCTTGTACAGGATAATGACTTTGTGAAAGCAGGTTATGCCTTATCTGATGGAGCAACAACTCCTTCTGATATACTTTCTATCAAAGGTCCTACAGCAGTTCAGGAGTACATTGTAAATGAAATTCAGGAAGTGTACCGTTTACAAGGTGTGGCTATTAATGATAAACACATCGAGGTAATTGTAGGTCAAATGATGCAGAAGGTACAAGTATTGGAATCAGGCGATACGACTTTCTTACCTAATCAGGTAGTCGATAGATTTGTTTTCCGTGAAGAGAACGATCGTATTTTAGATATGAAAGTAGTTGTAGAAGCAGGCGAATCATCTAATCTTAAGCCAGGTCAAATTGTATCGGCCAGAAAATTGAGAGATGAAAACTCTACTTTGAAAAGGAAAGATTTAAAATTGGTTAAAGTAAGAGATGCTGAGGCAGCTGTTTCTAAGCCAACCCTACAAGGTATTACGCAAGCTTCCTTAGGTACTGAAAGCTTTATTTCAGCTGCTTCTTTCCAGGAAACAACTAAAGTATTGAGTGAAGCTTCAATCAGAGGTAAGGCTGATCTTCTAAATGGACTGAAGGAAAATGTTATTGTAGGTCACTTAATTCCTGCAGGAACAGGTTTAAGAGACTATAACGATATTATTGTAGGTTCCAGAGAAGAATTAGATGCAATGAAAGAAGATAGATTGATCTCTCAAGAAAAAGAATTGCAAAAGTAAAATTTTAGTAACTATTGAATTTATTGATTTAAGTTAAACATTGGAAAATGGACGAAAAGGCAGACAATAAGAAAAATCCAAATCAGATTAATATAGAACTTTCGGAAGAAGTTGCTGAAGGGGTTTATGCTAATTTAGCTATGATTGCTCATTCCAATGGTGAATTTGTTATCGATTTTATTCGATTAATGCCGGGAGTACCAAAGGCCAAGGTAAAATCCAGAGTAGTGGTTACCCCGGAGCATGCTAAAAGGTTATTGAATGCATTGAAGGATAATATTAATAAGTACGAAAAGAACTTCGGACCTATTAAGCAATCTGAAGAAGTGCCAAAATTTCCAATGAATTTTGGATCAAATGTGGGAGAGGCTTAAGCTTATTCCTTATAAATTAGGAGATTGTAAAATAAAAAAGTCAGATGTATTTGGATTATGCATCTGATTTTTTACCTTTGCAGTCCTAAAAATCTCAAGTAGTAAAAGAAGTTAAAGTAATAATAGATGCCTACTATACAGCAATTAGTACGAAAAGGTAGAAAGAAGTTGACTACTAAGTCAAAATCTCCTGCTTTGGATTCTTGCCCACAAAGAAGAGGGGTTTGTACACGTGTTTACACTACAACTCCAAAGAAGCCTAACTCAGCAATGAGAAAGGTAGCAAGGGTAAGATTGACCAATCAAAAAGAAGTTAACGCCTATATACCTGGCGAAGGACACAATCTTCAAGAACACTCTATTGTTTTAATTAGAGGTGGAAGAGTTAAAGATTTACCTGGAGTAAGATATCACATTATCAGAGGTGCTTTAGATACAGCTGGTGTAAGTGGTCGTACGCAAAGGAGATCAAAATATGGAGCTAAAAGACCTAAGAAATAAATCGAGATGAGGAAAGCAAAACCTAAAAAGAGATACGTCCTGCCTGATCCTAAGTTTGGGGATACAATGGTGACTAAATTCGTTAATTATTTAATGAAGGACGGTAAAAAAAGTACTGCTTACACAATTTTCTATGATGCTGTTCAATTAGTTGAAGAAAAAACTAAAGAGAATGGTGTAGAAACATGGAAGAAAGCGTTAGCTAATATTTCACCTTCTGTAGAGGTTAAGAGCCGTAGAGTAGGTGGAGCAACTTTCCAAGTGCCATTAGAAGTTCGTCCTGAAAGAAAAGTATCCCTAGGTATTAAGTGGATGATCACTTACGCTAGAAAAAGAGGAGAAAAAACTATGATGGAGCGCCTTGCGGGTGAGATAATTGCCGCTTCCAAAGGAGAAGGAGCTGCCATCAAGAAAAAAGATGACACTCACAGAATGGCTGAAGCAAATAAAGCATTTTCACACTTTAGATTTTAATAGCTAGTATAATGGCAAGAGATCTTAGATTAACAAGAAATATTGGTATCGCTGCACATATCGATGCTGGAAAAACTACTACTACTGAGCGTATCCTTTATTACACAGGGGTTAGCCATAAAATAGGAGAGGTACACGATGGTGCTGCAACTATGGACTGGATGGAGCAGGAGCAGGAAAGAGGTATTACTATTACTTCTGCTGCAACTACTGTATTCTGGCCGTATAAAGATGAAAAGTACCACATCAATATCATTGATACTCCGGGTCACGTTGATTTTACTGTAGAAGTAAATAGATCATTAAGAGTTTTAGATGGTTTAGTGTTTTTATTTAGTGCTGTAGATGGTGTTGAGCCTCAATCCGAAACAAACTGGAGATTAGCTGATAACTACAAAGTTGCTAGAATTGGGTTTGTTAATAAAATGGATAGAGATGGTGCCGACTTTCTTAAAGTTTGTAATCAGGTAAAAGACATGCTAAAAACTAAAGCAGTTCCTCTCCAATTGCCTATCGGTGCTGAAGGAAACTTCAGAGGAGTAGTTGATTTAGTTGAGATGAAAGCTGCTGTATGGAATGAGGAAGATCAAGGGATGACCTTTGAGGAAATTCCTATTCCGGAAGACATGGCAGATGAAGTTGCTGAATACAGAGAGAAATTACTTGAATCTGTGGCGGAATACGATGAATCTTTAATGGAAAGGTTTTTTGAAGCTCCAGAATCTATTACTAAAGATGAAGTTATTAGTGCATTAAGAAAAGCAACGATTGATTTGGCTTTTGTTCCAATGATGTGTGGTTCAGCTTTTAAAAATAAAGGTGTACAAACTCTGCTTAATTATGTAATGGAATTACTTCCCTCTCCATTAGATAGAGATAACATTGTTGGTACTAATCCTGATACGGAAGAGCCTACTTCAAGAAAGCCTACTAAAGATGATCCGTTTGCTGCTTTAGCATTTAAAATTGCCACTGATCCATTTGTGGGCAGATTATGTTTCGTTAGAGCATACTCCGGGTTTCTAGATTCAGGTTCTTATGTATTTAACACAAGAACAAGCAAGAAAGAAAGAATTTCCCGTATATTCCAAATGCATGCAAACAAGCAAAATCAGATTGATCAGCTCCAAGCTGGTGATATTGCAGCTGTAGTTGGTTTTAAAGATATTAAAACAGGGGATACACTTTGCAATGAAAATCACCGAATCGTATTAGAGTCGATGACTTTCCCAGAGCCTGTTATCGGATATGCCATTGAGCCAAAAACTCAGGCAGATGTTGATAAAATGGGTATGGCAATAGCTAAACTGGTTGAAGAAGATCCGACTTTGCAAGTAAATACTGATGAGGAAACTGGCCAAACTATACTTAGAGGTATGGGAGAATTGCACTTGGATATTATCATGGATCGTATGAAACGTGAATTCAAGGTGGAAGTAAACCAGGGTGCTCCTCAGGTGGCTTACAAAGAATCTATAACAAGTTTAGTAGATCACAAAGAAGTTTATAAGAAGCAATCAGGTGGTAAAGGTAAATTTGCCGATATCGTATTTAAATTATCTCCAGCTGATCCTGATGAAGAAACTGGCGAGATTAAGGCTGGTTTGCAGTTTCACAATAAAATTACTGGTGGTGTTATTCCTAAGGAGTTCATCCCAGCAATTCAAAAAGGGTTTACTGAAGCTATGAATAATGGTGTTTTAGCAGGATATCCTATTGAAGCAATGAAAGTAGAATTGGTGCACGGTAGTTTCCATGATGTCGATTCAGATGCTTTATCTTTTGAGTTAGCTGCAAGAATTGGTTTTAAGCAAGCTGCCAAGCAAGCTGGCCCTCAATTATTGGAGCCAGTGATGAAAGTTGAAGTAACTTCTCCTGACGAGTATACAGGCCCTGTGACTGGTGACTTGAACAAGAGAAGAGGATTAATGAAAGGTATGGATACAAGAGGTGGTGCACAAATCATCAAAGCTGACGTTCCTCTTTCTGAATTGTTTGGATATGTAACGGATTTGAGAACTATCACTTCAGGTAGAGCAACTGCTTCCCTTACATTTTCTCACTACGATCCAGTTCCAAATCATTTGGCTGAGCAGGTAATTGCTAAGGTAAAAGGAGAAGCTGTTAAATAATTGAAATTATGAATCAGAAAATAAGAATTAAATTAAAATCTTACGATCACAACTTGGTTGATAAATCTTCTGAGAAAATCGTAAGAGCGGTAAAAACTACAGGAGCAGTTGTAAGTGGTCCTATTCCTTTACCAACTGAAAAAGAAATATTTACAGTATTGCGTTCTCCGCACGTAAATAAGAAATCAAGAGAGCAGTTTCAATTATGTACGTATAAGAGATTGGTTGATATTTATTCAAATAGCGCCAAAACTGTAGACGCATTAATGAAATTGGAATTACCAAGTGGAGTAGATGTTGAAATAAAAGTTTGACAGATACATAACTTTGTTATAAAGGAACCAATGAGCGGTGATTCATTGGTTCTTTTTTTTATCTGTAAAAGTTGAAAGTGACTTTTACTTAGAGTTTTTATTATCAAGCAGATATAAATTGGAATGATGATTTAACATTTTTCTAAAGATTTATAAAATACTTACAATTTTTAGGGTGCTTAGTTTTGTATCTAATAGAAAATTGCTAACTTTGCAGTCCTTTCGGGAAAAATACTATGAATCTCGGTGTAAAAGGTTAATAATTAAATAGATAATGTCAGGAATAATTGGAAAAAAAATCGGAATGACTAGCATCTACGGTGCCGATGGACGTAATGTCGCATGCACGGTGATAGAGGCTGGTCCTTGTGTTGTAACGCAAGTAAAAAGTGAGGAAACCGATGGTTATTCTGCAGTTCAGTTGGGCTTTGGCGAGCGCAAAGAAAAGAATACACCTAAGGCATTAAAAGGTCATTTTTCAAATGCACAAACAACTCCAAAACGTAAAGTAGTAGAGTTCAGAGAGTATGTTGGAGAGGAGCCTTTTGTACACAATTTGTCCTTGGGGCAGTTGGTTAAGATTGAAGATATTTTCATAGAAGGTGATTTCGTGGATGTTGCGGGTACTTCCAAAGGAAAAGGTTTTCAGGGTGTTGTGAAACGTCATGGTTTCGGTGGTGTAGGCCAGGCAACGCATGGTCAGCATAACAGAGGTAGAGCCCCAGGTTCAATTGGTGGAGCTTCTTATCCAGCCAGAGTTTTCCCAGGTATGAGAATGGCTGGTAGAATGGGTGGAGAAAGAGTTAAAAACACGAACCTAAGAGTATTAAAAGTTATTCCGGAAAAGAATATTCTATTAATAAGCGGTTCTGTTCCTGGCGCTAAAAATTCATACGTAATAATAGAGAAATAAAGATGGAGCTTTCAATATTAAAATCGACAGGCGAAGACACGGGAAGGAAAATTTCTTTATCCGATGCCATCTTTGGAATTGAGCCAAATGATCATGCCATTTATTTAGATGTGAAACAAAAGTTAGCTAACGCTAGACAGGGCACGCATAAATCTAAGGAAAGAGCTGAAATTAGTGGTTCAACAAGAAAGATTAAGAAACAAAAAGGTACTGGAACAGCTCGTGCCGGTAGTATAAAATCTCCTGTGTTTAAGGGTGGTGGTAGAGTTTTCGGTCCAAGACCGAAAGACTACAGTTTCAAATTGAACAAGAAAGTAAAAAGATTGGCTAGAATGTCTGCTTTAACCTATAAAGCAAAAGATCAAATGATCGGCATTGTAGAGTCATTATCATTAAATGATTCTAAAACGAAGTCATATATTAAGTTACTAAATGACCTTTCTGCTGATTCTGTTAAAACATTAATTGTACTTCCAAAAAATGATAAGAATATCGTTTTGGCAAGCAGAAATATTCAGAATTCGAGAGTAATTACTGCTGACATGTTAAATACATACGATGTATTACATGCAGATAAGTTATTCTTTGTAGAAGGTTCTCTGGAAAAAGTAGAAAACTTATTTAAGGAAAAGATATGAGCGTTTTAGTTAAACCACTTGTTACTGAAAAGATTTCTGCCTTAAACGAAAAAGGTAAATATGGCTTCGTTGTATCAAATGATGCAAACAAAGTTGAAATCAAAGCGGAAGTTGAAAAAAGATACGGTGTAAATGTGGCTGACGTAAATACAATGAAGTATTTAGGTAAGAAGAAATCACGATACACAAAATCAAGAATCCTTACTGGTAGAAAGCCTAATTTCAAAAAGGCGATTGTAACAGTAGCGGAAGGTGAAATAATTGATTTCTACAGCGAAATTTAATGATCTGAAAAATGGCAGTTAAGAAATTAAGACCAGTTACGGCTGGAACAAGACATAGAATAGCCCCGGTATACTCGGGATTAAGTAAGGTAGAGCCTGAAAAATCGCTTTTAACTCCTTTGAGAAAGAAAGGTGGTAGAAATAATTCAGGTAGAATGACTATGCGTTACATCGGTGGCGGGCATAAGCAAAATATCCGTATAATCGATTTTAAGCGTAACAAGCATAATATTCCGGCTACAGTTGCCACTTTGGAATATGATCCTACCAGAACAGCGTTTGTAGCTTTATTACATTATGCTGATGGTGAGAAGAGATATATCATTGCACCTAATGGTTTAAAAGTTGGAGATAGTATCGTTTCTGGAACTGAAGTAGCTCCTGAGTTAGGAAATGCAATGCCACTTTCAGCATTGCCTCTTGGTACAATCGTTCATAATATTGAAATTCGTCCAGGCGCTGGTGCTGCTATGGTGAGAAGTGCTGGTGCTTATGCGCAGCTTTTGGCTAGAGATGGTAAGTATTCAACTATCAAATTACCTTCTGGTGAAATGAGATTGGTGTTAAGCGCTAGCTTAGCTACAGTGGGTGTTGTTTCTAACTCTGACCATATGTTGATCAGAAAAGGAAAAGCTGGTCGTAATAGATGGATGGGTAAGAGACCTAGAGTAAGAGGTGTTGTAATGAACCCGGTTGATCACCCAATGGGTGGTGGTGAAGGTAAATCTTCAGGTGGACACCCAAGATCAAGAAAAGGATTATTATCTAAAGGTCTCAAAACCAGAACACCTAAGAAATATTCCAATAATTTAATTATCGGTAAAAAGAAATAATAAATGGCTAGATCGTTAAAAAAAGGACCATATATTGATTTCCGACTTGAAAAGAAAGTTGATGCAATGACTGATTCCGGTAAGAAATCAGTGATAAAAACCTGGTCAAGAAGATCCATGATTTCTCCTGATTTTGTAGGGCACACATTCGCTGTTCATAACGGAAATAAATTCATTCCTGTTTATGTAACTGAGAATATGGTAGGACACAAATTAGGTGAATTTTCTCCAACAAGAAATTTCAGAGGTCATATTAACAAGAAAGATAAAGGTAAGAGATAATGGAAGCTATTGCTAAGTTAAATAATGTACCCACTTCACCTCGTAAAATGAGGATGGTAGTAGATCTTATCAGAGGAGAAAAAGTTAATCGCGCTTTAAACATCCTTAAGTTTGAATCTAAGAATGGAGCAGCTAAAGTGGAAAAACTTCTTTTATCTGCTATTGCCAATTGGCAACAGGCTAATCCTGATACTGACCTGGAAGATGCGAATTTATTCGTAAAATCTGTCAAGGTTGATGGTGGTAGAATGTTGAAAAGATTAAGACCTGCTCCGCAGGGTAGAGCACATAGAATTAGAAAGAGATCTAATCATGTTACGCTTATTGTTGACAGTGCTGCAGAAACTGTTAGCGCAGTAGTTGAAGAATCAGAAAACTCCGAAAATAAAAAATAGATGGGACAAAAAGTTAATCCTACCGGTTTTCGTTTAGGTATCGTAAGAGGTTGGGAATCCAACTGGTACGGTGGTAAAGGAAATGCTTTTTCAGAAAAGCTTATCGAAGACCATAAAATCAGGGAATATATTCTTGCAAGAATCCCAAAAGGAGGGATCTCTAAAATTGTTATAGAGCGCACCTTGAAAAGAATCACTCTTACTATTCATACTGCTCGTCCGGGTGTTGTAATCGGTAAAGGTGGTAGTGAAGTTGATAAGTTGAAAGAGGAGCTTAAGAAATTAACAGGGAAAGATGTTCAAATTAATATTTTTGAAATCAAAAGACCTGAATTAGATGCGAAATTAGTGGGTGAATCTATTGCTCAACAATTGAAAGCACGTATTTCTTATAGAAGAGCAATGAAGCAATCTATTGCCTCTGCAATGAGAGTAGGAGCTCAAGGTATCAAAATAAAAGTTTCAGGTCGTTTAGGTGGTGCCGAAATGGCAAGAACCGAAATGTATAAAGAAGGTAGAATTCCTTTGCATACATTGAGAGCTGATATTGATTATGAAGTATCTGAAGCTAACACCATCTATGGTATTATTGGTATCAAAGTATGGGTTTTCAAAGGTGAAATCTTCGGTAAGAGAGATTTATCACTTAATGTAGGAGCAGGTGCACCAACCAAAGGTAATGCTCCAGGCCCTGGAAATAATAGAAGAAGTGAACGTCCTAAAAGAAAGAGAAAATAAATCTTTCTTTGATTAAAAGATAATATAAGATGTTACAGCCGAAAAGAACGAAATTTAGGAAGAAGCAAAAAGGTAGAGTAAAAGGTATTGCCCAAAGAGGTCATACTATTGCTTTCGGTAGTTTTGCTTTGAAATCGCTTGAACCGGGTTGGATTACTAGTAGGCAAATTGAAGCTTCTAGAATTGCAATGACAAGAGCGATGAAACGTCAGGGACAGGTTTGGATTAGAATTTTTCCAGATAAGCCTATCACTAAGAAGCCTGCAGAGGTACGTATGGGTAAAGGTAAAGGTGCTCCTGAATATTGGGTAGCAACAGTTAAGCCTGGTACTATTATGTTTGAAGCAGGTGGTGTACCAATTGAATTGGCACAAGAAGCTTTAAGGTTAGCTGCACAAAAGCTTCCTTTAAAAACAAAGTTTACAGTTAGAAGAGATTACGCAGAAAATTAATCGTCATGAAAAATACAGATATCAAGAAATTATCTATTGACGAGCTCAAAGAAAATATTAACAATGAAGCGCAGAAGCTTCAGAAGTTTCAGTTTGCTCATGCCATATCACCAATAGAGAACCCAATGCAAATTAAGGTTACTCGTAAAAATATTGCAAGGTTAGAGACTGAACTAAGGGTTAAATTACTTGCTAAATAATTGCTAAGATGGAAAGAAACCTTAGAAAGGAAAGAATAGGGCTTGTAACCAGTAACAAAATGGAGAAATCCATAACTGTTTCTGTAGAAAGAAAAGTGAAACACCCTATATATGGTAAATTTTTGAAAAAATCTACCAAATTTACTGCTCATGACGAAACTAATGAATGCAATATCGGTGATACTGTAAAGATTAGTGAAACTCGTCCTCTCAGCAAGAATAAAAGATGGAGATTAGTAGAAATCATTGAAAAAGCTAAATAACCATGATACAACAAGAGTCGAGATTAAGTGTTGCGGATAATAGTGGTGCCAAAGAGGTATTATGTATCCGTGTTTTAGGAGGTACCAAAAAAAGGTATGCTTCTATTGGTGATAAGATTATTGTAAGTGTCAAGTCAGCTCTTTCGTCTAGTAATCTTAAAAAAGGAACTGTATCACGTGCCGTAATTGTGAGAACAAAAAAAGAAGTAAGAAGAAAAGACGGTTCTTATATCAGATTTGAAGATAATGCTGCAGTTCTTTTAAACCCTAATGATGAACCTAGAGGTACTCGTATCTTCGGCCCGGTTGCAAGGGAATTGAGAGAAAAGCAATTTATGAAAATAGTTTCCTTAGCACCTGAAGTATTATAATTATGGAAAGGAAGAAAAATAAACAACAAAAGTTCCATATTCGAAAAGGCGATACTGTTAAAGTTATCGCTGGTAATTCGAAAGGTAAAAGTGGAAAGGTTTTAGAAATGTTTGGAGAGAAGCAAAGAGCACTTGTAGAAGGTGTAAATATTGTTACTAAACATAAAAAGCCATCTGCAACTAGTCCTGAAGGTGGAATTGATAAAGTCGAAGCTCCTATCCACATTAGTAACCTAATGTTGGTAGATCCTGCAACAGGTGAAGCTACCAAAACTGGTAGAAAAGCTGATGATAAAGGTAAACTACAAAGATTTTCTAAGAAAACAGGGGAGGTAATCAATAATGGCTAATCCAAGAATAAAAGACGTTTACGTAAGTGATATTATTCCTGCTTTAAAGGAAAAATTTCAATACAAATCTGTAATGCAAGTACCTAAATTGGTTAAAATAGTAGTCAACAAAGGTATTGGTGCAGCTACAGCTGATAAAAAATTAGTAGATATAGGTGTTGAGGAATTAACAACTATATCTGGACAAAAAGCAACACCCACAATAGCTAAAAATTCAATTTCGAATTTTAAGTTGAGAGAAGGTATGCCAATTGGTGCAAAAGTTACTTTACGTGGAAGTAAAATGTATGAGTTTCTTGACAGATTATTGTCAGTTTCATTACCACGAGTTCGTGACTTTAGAGGAGTAAAAGATAAAGGTTTTGATGGAAGAGGAAATTATACCTTAGGTATCAAAGAACAAATCATTTTCCCTGAAATTAGTATCGAGAAAGTTGCTACCATTTCAGGTATGGATATCACATTTGTAACTACAGCAACTACGGATGAAGAGGCTTTTGAATTGTTAAAAGCATTTGGAATGCCGTTTGCAAGTAAAAACAATAATTAATCATGGCTAGAAAAGCAATTATTGCCAGAGAACGAAAAAGAGAGAAAATGGTAGCGAAGTATGCTACTAAACGTGCAGAATTAAAAGCCAATGGCGATTATGATGCGCTCGATAAATTACCTAAAAATGCTTCACCGGTAAGATTACACAACAGATGTAAATTAACTGGAAGACCTAAAGGTTACATGAGAAAATTTGGTGTTTCAAGGGTAACTTTTAGAGAAATGGCTTCAGCTGGAAAGATTCCAGGAGTAACTAAAGCTAGTTGGTGATTTTTTTTTAGTAAGTTTTAATTAACAAAATATTTTCATATCTTTGCAGGCCTGTTTCGGCAGAGGTATTGAAAAAGAATAATATTATAAGAAATGGTAACTGATCCAATAGCTGATTATTTAACAAGGGTTCGTAACGCAATTAAGGCGAAACATAGAATCGTTGAAGTACCGGCCTCTAATTTAAAGAAGAGTCTGACAAAAGTACTTCATGAGAAAGGTTATATCTTGAATTATAAATTTGAGAATAACGATGCTCAGGGAAGTATTAAAATTGCATTAAAATATGATCCTGTTAGTAAAACCTCTGCCATTACGAAATTGGAAAGAGTTTCTAAACCAGGATTGAGAAAATATTGTAACTCAGAAGAATTACCTAGAGTATTAAATGGTTTAGGAATAGCTGTTTTGTCAACTTCCAATGGTGTTATTACTGATAAAGAGGCCAGGAATTTGAAAGTCGGTGGTGAAGTTTTGTGCTACGTTTATTAATTAACTGAGATGTCAAGAATAGGAAAAAGTCCGATAAAATTACCTCAGGGAGTAACTTTAGAAGTTGCGAAGGATAATTTAGTAACCGTTAAAGGTGCTAAAGGTTCTTTGCATCAGCAAGTTGATCCTGCTATAAAGCTTTCAGTTGAGGATGGTGTTGTAACTCTTGAGAGACCAACAGAGTCCAAAAGACATAAAGCAATGCATGGCCTTTACAGAGCCTTACTTTCTAATATGGTAGAGGGTGTTTCTGAAGGATATAAGAGAGAACTTGAACTTGTAGGTGTTGGTTACAAAGCAGCAGTACAAGGTAATGTTTTAGAATTGAACGTGGGTTATTCTCACAGTATATTTATGGGTTTACCATCAGAAATAGCTGTTACAGCTGAGACTGTTAAGGGTCAAAATCCTAAAATAACATTAGAAAGTATTGACAAACAACTTATCGGCCAGGTAGCCGCAAAGATTAAATCTTTAAGATCAGTTGAACCTTATAAAGGAAAAGGTATACGATTTGTTGGTGAGTATGTTAGACGTAAAGCAGGTAAGACTGCCGCTAAATAATTAGAATAATGGCTATTAGTAAAACAGATAGAAGAGCTAGAATAAAAAAAGGAATCCGTAGGAAGATTTCAGGTACATCTGATATTCCTAGATTGTCGGTTTTCAAAAGCAATCGTGCAATATATGCTCAATTAGTAGATGATTTAAAAGGTCATACACTAGCCGCTACCAATTCAATTGAACTAGGAGCTAAAAGTAATGCTGATATTGAAACTGCCTCAAAGGTAGGTGAATCTTTAGCTGCTAAAGCCAAAGATGCTGGTATTAGTACTATCGTTTTCGATAGAGGTGGCTACAGGTTTCATGGTAAGGTTAAAGCATTGGCTGACGGTGCTCGTAAAGGTGGCTTAAAATTTTAATTATATGTCTCAAAGTAATATTAGATCTGTAAAAGCAAGCGAAATCGACCTGAAAGAAAAGGTTGTTGCTATAAAAAGAGTAGCTAAGGTTGTAAAGGGTGGTAGAAGATTTAGTTTTTCGGCTATAGTTGTTGTTGGAGACGGCAATGGTGTAGTTGGATATGGTCTTGGAAAAGCGAATGAAGTAACTGATGCTATTACCAAAGGTATTGATGATGCTAAGAAAAACTTAGTAAAAGTTCCTATTTTGAAAGGTACTGTTCCTCATGAGTCACTTGGGAAATATAGTGGTGGTTTCGTTTTAGTAAAACCTGCTTCACCTGGTACAGGTGTTATTGCAGGTGGTGCGATGCGTGCTGTATTTGAAAGTGCTGGTGTTCATAATGTTTTAGCTAAATCTAAAGGTTCTTCTAATCCGCACAACGTGGTAAAAGCAACTTTTGATGCTTTAACGAAAATGAGAGATCCTTTTACAGTAGCTAAAAATAGAGGCATATCATTAGCAAACGTATTTAACGGATAATAGAGATGGCAAAGACATTAAAAGTTACTCAAATCAGAAGCGTCATCGGTCGACCTAATGATCAAAAATTGACTATTCAGGCTTTAGGTTTGGGTAGAATTAATAAGACGGTTGAAAAGACTGCTAGTCCCCAGGTTGAGGGAATGATAAGAAAAGTTAGTCACTTAGTTACTGTAACTGAAGGATAAGATGAAATTACATACATTAAAACCTGCAGAGGGTTCAATTAAAACACGAAAAAGAATAGGTAGAGGTCAAGGATCAGGAGCTGGCGGAACTGCTACAAGAGGTCATAAGGGAGCTAAATCCCGAAGTGGTTATTCTAGTAAGTCTGGTTTTGAAGGTGGTCAGATGCCCTTACAAAGACGTGTTCCTAAGTTTGGATTTAATAGTCCGAACAGAGTAGAATATAAAGCTATTAATTTAAGTGATTTGCAAAAGCTTCATGAAAAGTTGAAGGTTGATACTATTGATACTGCTTTGTTGAAGAGTAGTGGTTTAGTTGCAAAGAATGACCTAGTTAAAATTTTAGGGAACGGTGAACTGAAGGCTAAATTAACAGTAACTGTTAATGCATTTTCTAAAACTGCTGCTGAAGCAATAGAAAAAGCTGGAGGAACTGCATCAACATTATAATATGAATCGTTTTTTTTCTACCATAAAAAATATCTTTTCTATCGAAGAACTTCGGGATAGGATTTTGAATACCATTGGTTTCTTAATTATTTTCCGTTTAGGTTCATTCGTAGTTTTACCCGGTGTTGATCCTAATCAATTGTCAGGAGATGCGCAGGGTGTATTTGGTTTATTAGATACTATATTAGGTGGTGCCTTTTCTAATGCATCAATCTTTGCGTTAGGTATCATGCCTTACATTTCTGCTAGTATTGTAATACAGCTATTAACAGTTGCTGTTCCTTACTTTCAGAAACTGCAAAAAGAAGGTGAATCAGGTAGGAAGAAAATAACGCAGATTACTAGGGTACTTACCATAGCTATTACTTTCGTGCAAGGTGCAAGTTATGTTGCTGGAACTATTCCCCCTGAAGCGGTTATGATGAGTCAAACCTTTTTCACAATTACTTCAGTGATAGTGCTAACATCCGGAACTATTTTTTGTATGTGGCTAGGTGAGAAAATTACTGATAAAGGAATTGGTAATGGTATTTCTATGTTAATTATGATTGGTATTATCTCTAGTTTTCCTGGAGCAATTATAGCTGAGGCATTATCATTAGGAATGAGTGGTTTATTATTCTTTATATTAGAAATAGTTGCTTTGTTCTTTGTAGTAATGGTTACCGTTATGTTGGTTCAAGCTACTAGACGTATACCAGTGCAATATGCTAAGCAAGTAGTGGGTGGGAAAGTTTATGGTGGACAACGACAGTATATACCTTTAAAGGTGAATGCCTCTGGTGTGATGCCAATTATCTTCGCTCAATCATTAATGTTTTTGCCTTCTTTGTTGGCCAATCTTTGGGCAGCTGAAAATGAAACAGCTTCTTATATTGGAAATGTTTTTTCTGACTTCCAGAGTTGGCAATACAATTTAACGTTTGCATTATTGATTATTATCTTCACTTTCTTATATACAGCTATCACTATTAATCCTAGTCAGATTGCTGATGATATGAAAAGAAATGGAGGTTTTGTTCCAGGAATTAAGCCAGGAAAACAAACTTCCGATTTTATCGATAATATACTTACAAAGATAACTTTACCTGGATCGATATTTCTTGCGCTAATTGCAATTTTACCTGCATTTGTTGCGAGAGCTGGTGTAGGAGTTCAATTTTCCCAGTTTTTTGGAGGAACTTCTCTGATCATTATGGTAGGGGTAATTTTAGATACATTACAACAAATTGAAAGTTATCTGCTAATGCGTCATTATGAAGGTATGATGAAATCAGGTAAAATGAAAGGCAGATCTTCACAAACCAGTGCGGTCGCTTAATTAAATACTATGGCAAAACAGAGTTCAATAGAGCAAGATGGTACAATCACCGAAGCTTTGTCAAATGCAATGTTTCGCGTTGAATTAAGTAACGGGCATGAAGTAATTGCTCACATTTCAGGGAAGATGAGAATGAATTACATTAAAATTCTTCCTGGTGATAAAGTAAAACTAGAGATGTCTCCTTATGATTTAACTAAGGGACGAATCGTTTATAGATATAAATAAAACGAATTATGAAAGTTAAAGCTTCAATAAAAAAGAGAAGTGTTGACTGTAAAGTGATCAGAAGAAATGGCAAACTTTACGTGATCAACAAAAAGAATCCACGTTTCAAACAAAGACAAGGGTAATTATGGCAAGAGTTTCCGGTGTAGATATTCCTGATAACAAAAGAGGAGCAATATCATTAACTTATATTTTTGGTATTGGAAGAAGTTCAGCTTTAAAGATTTTAGAGCAGGCTGGTATTGATGTTAATAAAAAAGTAGCTGAGTGGTCAGAAGATGAGGCTAATGCAGTACGTAACATCATCAGTGAAAATTTTAAAACAGAAGGTGTTCTTAAATCTGAGGTGCAAATGAGTATCAAAAGGTTATTAGACATAGGATGTTATAGAGGATTGCGCCATAGAAAAGGGCTTCCGGTAAGAGGTCAAAGAACAAAGAACAACTCTCGAACAAGAAAAGGTAAGAGAAAGACAATTGCTAACAAAAAGAAAGCTACTAAGTAATTTATAGATCATGGCTCAAAAAAGAAAAGATAAGGCTAAAAAAAGAGTAGTTAATGTAGAGGCTGTCGGTCAGGCTCACATTAAAGCTTCTTTTAATAATATCATTGTTTCCTTAACCAATTCAACAGGTCAGGTTGTATCTTGGGCTTCAGCCGGTAAAATGGGATTCAAAGGTTCTAAAAAGAACACACCATATGCTGGTCAGGTTGCTGCACAAAATGCTGCGCAGGCTGCGTATGACTTAGGCTTAAGAAAAGTAGAAGTATTTGTTAAAGGTCCTGGTGCAGGCAGAGATTCTGCTATCAGAACTATTCAAAATACAGGTATTGAAGTTACAGTAATTAAGGATGTGACTCCGTTACCTCATAATGGTTGTCGTCCTCCTAAAAGACGTAGAGTTTAATACATAGTCAAAGATATTTAAGAAATGGCAAGATATAAAGGTCCAAAATCCAAAATAGCTAGAAGGTTCAATGAGCCTATCTTCGGTGCAAGTAAAGCACTTACTAAGAAAGCTTATCCTCCTGGTCAACATGGTCGTGGTAGAAGAAGAAAGCAATCAGAATATGCCGTGCAGCTTATGGAGAAGCAAAAAGCTAAATACACTTATGGTGTGTTAGAAAAGCAATTTGCTAATTTATTCGAAAAAGCTTCAAGTAAAAGTGGTATTACTGGTGAGTTGTTACTTCAGTTGCTAGAGTCTAGATTGGACAATGTAGTGTTTCGTTTAGGTATTGCACCTACAAGGAGAGCAGCACGTCAATTTGTTTCTCATAAGCATATTTTGGTGAACGGAGAGATTGTAAATATTCCTTCTTTTCAATTAACTGAAGGTGATACCATCGGTGTAAGAGAAAAGTCAAAGTCTTTGGAAGCTATCACAGATAGTCTTTCAACTAATTCAGTATCTAAATACTCTTGGTTGGAGTTTGAGAAATCTTCCATGACTGGAAAATTTGTGAATGTTCCTCAGAGAGATGATATTCCTGAAAATATTAATGAGCAACTTATTGTTGAGTTGTACTCTAAGTAATTAGTCAAAATTAAAGAAAATTTTATAATATGTCCATTTTAGCATTCCAAATGCCTGAAAAGGTTGCAATGGAAAAAGCAGATGATTTCCACGGGCTTTTTACATTCAAACCATTAGAAAAAGGTTATGCAGTTACCGTTGGTAATGCATTGAGGAGAATTTTACTTTCTTCTTTAGAAGGATATGCAATAACCGGGATCAAGATACCTGGTGTTTTGCATGAATTCTCTTCTATTGAAGGCGTAGTAGAAGATGTCTCAGAGATTATACTTAATCTTAAAATGGTTCGTTTTAAGAAAATTTCTGAAAATGCTGATAACAAAATATCTATTTCATTAAAAAATCAAAAAGAGTTCAGAGCTGGTGATATTAACAAATTCACTTCTGCTTATGAAATTCTTAACCCGGATTTATTAATTTGTCATATGGATGAATCAGTAAATTTTGAAATTGAATTAACAATTGAAAAGGGGAGAGGATACCTCTCATCAGAGGATAACAAAGTAGGCGAACAGTCTGTAGGATATATAGCTATTGACTCTATTTTTACTCCGATTAAAAATGTAAAATATAGTGTTGAGAATACACGTGTTGAACAAAAGACGGATTATGAGCAATTGGTTCTAGATATTGAAACTGATGGAAGTATTCATCCTGAAGTTGCATTAAAAGGAGCAGCTAATATTTTGATTAAGCATTTTATGTTATTTTCTGATCAAAATATGGTGCTTGACGCAGGAGGTTCTGATGAACCGGAAGCTGTTGATGAAGAAATGCTTCATATGCGTAAATTATTAAAGACTGCATTAAACGATTTAGATCTTTCAGTAAGAGCTTATAATTGTTTGAAAGCAGCAGATGTAAGAACATTAGGTGATTTAGTAGGTCTTGAAATTTCGGATATGATGAAATTTAGAAATTTTGGAAAGAAATCTCTTGCAGAACTGGAACAATTAGTAGCTGACAAGAATTTGACTTTCGGAATGGACTTATCTAAGTACAAACTTGACGAAGAATAAGGAAAATGAGACACGGTAAGAAATTTAACCATTTAAGCAGAACAGCTCCTCATCGTAAAGCGATGTTAGCTAACATGGCTTCTTCTCTAATTATTTCAAAGAGAATTACTACTACAGTTGCTAAAGCTAAAGCTTTGCGTCAGTATGTGGAGCCTCTTTTAACTAAAGCAAAAGAAGACACTACCCATAACAGAAGAATTGTATTTTCTTATTTGAAAAATAAGGAGATTATTAAAGAGTTGTTTGATGAAATAGGAGCTAAAATAGCTTCTCGTCCGGGTGGATATACAAGAATTATTAAATTAGGTTCTCGTTTAGGAGATGATGCTGAAATGGCATTGATAGAATTGGTAGATTATAATGAAAATTTATTAGGTGAAAAATCTGATAAGAAAAAATCTACTACCAGAAGAAGTAGAAGAGGTGGAAAGTCAAAATCTGAATCATCTGATGCAAATGAGGTGAAGGCAGAGTCTGGAAAGGCTGAAGAGGCTCCTAAGAAGGAAGCTAAAGCTAAGACTGAGAAGCCAAAGGCTGCGAAAGCTGATACACCTGCTGATACAGAAGAGAAGAAAACTGAAGATAAAAAATCTGAGGATTCTGATGATAAAAAAGAAGATGCATAAATATTTCTTCTTTAGAAGTAATTAATTAAAAGGGATTGGATATTTATTCAATCCCTTTTTTATTTTTGTATTTGTTTAAATTTATTCAACTTTATTATTTGATTGAGAAATCAATCACATTTATTAAAAATTACTAAATGAAGTATTTAAATAAGACTCCCGCTGTTTTATTATTAGAGGACGGAACTGTTTTTAAAGGAAAATCGATTGGGTTTCATGGTACAAGAGGCGGAGAGATTTGTTTCAATACCGGTATGACTGGCTATCAAGAGGTGTACACGGATCCTTCCTACTATGGTCAAATCATGGTAAACACCAATGCACATATTGGTAATTATGGTACCTTAGTTTCCGAAACTGAATCTGAATCACCCAAGATTTTTGGAGTAGTGATAAATTCGTTTTCTGAAGATTTCAGTAGATTTACAGCGGATGGAAGTTTGCAGGAGTATTTGTCAAAACATGAGATCCCTGGTATTTGCGATGTAGATACAAGAGCCATTGTAAGACATATCAGGGATAAAGGTGCAATGAACGCCATCATATCTTCAGAGATTTTGGATATTGATGAGTTACAAAAGCATTTGGATCAGGTGCCATCTATGGAAGGTTTAGAACTTTCTTCGGAAGTTTCAGTGAAGGAAGCTTTTGAAGTAGGTGAGCCGGAGGGTATAAAGTTGGCTGTCATGGATTATGGAATTAAATCTAGTATTCTAAAGCAATTGCAGCTAAGGGGATTCCATTGTAAAGTTTTTCCAGCAAAAACCACATTTACTGATACTGAAAAATGGAAGCCACAAGCATATTTTCTTTCAAACGGACCAGGAGATCCTGCAGTGATGGACTATGCAATAGAAAACACTAAAGAGATTATTAAAAGTGATAAGCCTTTATTTGGTATTTGCCTGGGACATCAGTTAATTGCAATAGCAAATGGGATAGGCACCTATAAAATGCATAATGGTCATCGGGGCTTAAATCAACCAGTTAAGAATATTATTACTGGTTTAGGTGAAGTTACCTCTCAAAACCATGGTTTTAGTGTGATTACTGAAGATGTAAATAAATCTTCTTTGGTGGATATCACACATATAAATCTTAATGATGATACAGTTGAAGGCTTAAAAATGAAAGATAAGAAAGTTTTTTCTGTACAATATCATCCCGAGTCTTCTCCTGGACCGCACGATTCCAGATATTTATTTGATCAATTTATTTCACTAATCAACTAATAAAACTATGAGTATTATAGAAAACATTCACGCAAGACAAATTTTAGACTCTCGGGGAAATCCTACTGTGGAAGTAGAAGTGTTTACTTCCAACGGTGGCTTTGGAAGAGCAGCTGTGCCTTCAGGTGCCAGCACTGGTGTTCATGAGGCAGTTGAGCTGCGAGATAAGGATAAATCCATATTTATGGGCAAAGGTGTGCTCAAAGCGGTTAATAATGTTAACACAACTATTGCTGAAGAATTAATTGGATTCTCCGTATATGAGCAAAATCTGATTGATAAGTTAATGATCGAATTAGATGGCACTGATAATAAATCAAAATTAGGAGCAAATGCTATTTTAGGCGTATCTATGGCAGTTGCTAAAGCTGCAGCTCAATTAAGTAATCAGCCGCTGTACCGCTATATTGGTGGTGTAAATGCAAATACACTTCCTGTACCCATGATGAATATTTTGAATGGTGGTAGCCATGCCGATAATAAAATAGATTTTCAGGAATTTATGGTAATGCCAGTTAATGCAAGCTCTTTTTCCGAGGCGTTACATATGGGGACATCAGTTTTTCACCATTTAAAAGCGGTACTTCAAAGCAAAGGTTTATCCACTAATGTAGGGGATGAAGGTGGTTTCGCCCCTAATATTGAATCTAATGAGCAAGCTATTGAGGTGGTTTTAACAGCTATTGAAAAAGCAGGTTATAAGCCGGGAGAAGATATTTATATTGCAATGGATGCAGCAGCTTCGGAATTTTATGACAAGAGTAAAAAGAAGTATGTCTTTGGAAGCACAGGAGAAGAATTTACTTCTGATGAAATGGTAGCCTATTGGAAAACATGGTGTGACAAATACCCTATTTTATCTATCGAAGATGGTATGGAAGAAGATGACTGGTCTGGGTGGGAGAAATTAACCCGAGAAGTAGGTAGAACAGTTCAGCTGGTAGGTGATGATTTGTTTGTAACTAATACTAAAAGATTGCAAAAAGGGATTGACGAGAAAATTGCCAATTCTATATTAATTAAGGTAAATCAAATTGGTACACTAACAGAAACTATTAATGCCATTAGAATGGCCGATAAAGCTTCTTATAAAAATATTATATCGCATAGATCAGGAGAAACTGAAGATACTACTATAGCAGATTTAGCAGTAGCAATGAATTCAGGTCAAATTAAAACCGGATCAGCTTCGCGTTCTGATAGAATGGCTAAGTATAATCAACTGTTAAGGATCGAGGAAGAATTAGGTGAAATGGCCTATTTTCCTGGTATCAATTTCTAAATAGTGATAACTCTCTACTAAAAGAGCCATATTTAGTAATAAGTATGGCTCTTTTTATGTTCTCATTATTGACTATCATTAAACTAAACATTATATTCACTTATAAAGTGGATTGAAATTATGGACAGAATTCCTAAAATTTTTAAAAGTTTCTATTTTATCGCTGGATTTATTTTCCTTATATGGATGATTTTTCTTGATAATAACGATTTAATATCTCAATTCAGGCTTTCAGCAAAATACAATGATCTGATTGAGGAGAAAGAATATTATCAGGAAAAAATTAAGGAAGTTGAGATTGATAGAGAAGGCTTATTAAGTGATCAGGAACTTTTGGAGAAGTTTGCCCGTGAACGTTACTTGATGAAAAAACAGAATGAAGATCTATTTGTTATAGTGCAGGATGAAAAATAGTTTACCGAAATATCTAACTCTATTGCTTTTATTTTATGTGGTATGTGCCTGTCATACGTATGCGCAAAAATATGTTACGGAGGAGAGTACATTTGCAGAGCGAATATACTTGGGTGGCAACTTCGGTTTACAAATAGGGACTAATTTAACCCAAATTGAAATATCGCCAGCCGTTGGCTATATGATTAATAATAAAGCTTCTGCGGGAGTAGGGATAATTTATCAGTATTTTAAAGCTCAAATTCAAACTCAGAGTAGACTTTATGAAATTAAAACAAATATTTACGGGGGTAAATTATTTGGAAGGTATAATATAACCGATTTCCTTTTCGGTTATGCTGAATATGAACATATCAATTTAGATGCTGTAAATTTAAACTCCAATGAAGTTGAAAGAGCCTGGGTTCCGGGAATGTTTGTGGGGGCTGGATATTTTCAAGCCATAGGAAGAAGATCAGGAGTTAATTTAATGCTACTTTATAATCTTACATATGACCCCATAAGATCACCCTATAATAGCCCATTTCTGTTAAGACTTGGCTTTGTTATCTGATGTAGTCTTCAAATTTAATCTCAAAACGCTTACCAATTTCTTTTAAGTCCTCTATAACAGGCACTAATAGTGGAATGCCATTTTCCATTCGTTCTTGAGAAATCTCTCTTTCGGGATCCCCAGGAATTAAAACCCTATCATTTTCTTCGGTTACCGCAGAACTTCTAAATGTTTGAATCCAGTTATCCATATGATTTTTAAAATCCTCCGCTGGCCGGAAAGCGTCCACTCTCATTGCACCAAAAAAATGACCTAATCCATCTCCGACCGGATCTTCTCTTAAGGGCAGAAAACTTACAAACGGGGGTGCCCACGGGCCATAGTTAGCACCTGACAAAACCGCAGAAAATATATCCACAATGGAACCCAGAATATAACCCTTATGGCTGGCATGTTCTCTATCACCACCTAATGGCAACATACTTCCACCTTTTTTGAGAGCGTCTACATCAGTTGTGGGATTTCCCTTCTCATCCTGAACCCAACCAAATGGTGCTTTTTCATTTTTCCTTTTTAAAACTTCTAATTTCCCATTAGCAGCTGTGGTGGTAGCAAAATCTGCCACAAATGCCGGTTGCTTATTGGCTGGAATTGCAATGGAAATTGGATTGGTACCTAATAGCCTTTCAGTAGAAAAAGTTGGAGATACTAGTGGACTGGCATTTGTCATTGACCAGCCTATCATATCATTTTCCAGCGCCATCATACTGTGATATCCGGCAATTCCAAAATGGTTTGAATTTTTAACAGAAACCCAGCCTGTCCCAACCTTTTTTGCCTTCTCTATAGCTATTCTCATGGCGTATGGAGCTACTACCAACCCTAAACCTTTATCTCCATCAACTACTGCTGTGCTGGGTGTTTCATGAACAATTTTGATATTGGGCTTTGCATTTATTCTATCCTGCTCCCATAGTCGTATATAACCGTTCAACCTGGCAACTCCATGAGAATCTACACCGCGTAAATCGGCACTTAAAAGAACCAATGCAGCTTCTTCCGCCTGCTCTGCAGGACAGCCTATTTTAAAGAATACATCTTTAACGAAGGCCTTAAGAGAGGTGTATTTAATATTTTTCATTACAGTACTATTTCTTCATTAATTATTGCCTGAAGCACTCCTTCTTTTAGGGCATAGGTAGATACCCGAATAGCATTGAAATCATTATTTCTTAAAATAAATTTAATGAGACAGACTGCAACAACAATCATATCAACCCGCATTTCTAGCATTCCCGGTATTGCTAACCTTTCATCCCTTTTTTTATGAATGATTTCATCATATAGTAAATCGAAATCACCTAAACTTAGTAAATAAGATATATCTTCATGCTTCTCTATTTCGTTTTTTTTGAAAGCCATGTCTACAAGTGTGTCAAAGGTACCAGAGGAGCCTATTAAATCATGTGGTTCCCAATTTGCCATTTGTTCCGTCAAAGGAGTTAGCTGTTCCTCTAGATACTTATTTAGCCGATCAATATCATAAACTGTCATTGGGTCATGTTTATGGAATTTGTCAAGCAATCTCTGAGCGCCAATCTCGAAACTTTCAATCCAAAATATTTCATTTTGATTGCAAATAATAAACTCCACACTACCACCTCCAATGTCCATTATTAGAGTAGGCTTTGAGTCTAATGTTATAGCGGATTTCACTCCTTTTTGAATAAACTCTGCCTCTTGGATTCCAGAAATCAGGTTAATTGTAATGCCTGTTCTTTCAAATACTTTTTGTATTATATCTTTACCATTTGATGCATTTCTCATTGCGCTTGTCGCACTGGCAAACACTTTTTCAACTTTTTCCTTCTCTATAATACTTTGGAAATAGGATAGCGTGTTTAATGCTCTTTCTTGTGCAGCATCCGTTATTTTGCTTTCACTTATACCACCTTCGCCCAATTTTACAGCAATTTTCTCCTTAAAAATCACATTTCTTATCCCACCTTCCAGGTCTACAATTAATAAATGGAAAGTATTTGTGCCAATATCAATTACTGCAACTTTGTTCATATAGAGGGTGGATGGAAAAATTTTGCGCAATATACCATTAAATCATAAAGCAACAATTAATGCCTGTAAGTTATAGTTAACTACTTTTAAAATCTGTGAGGTGCCTAAGGTCGCTTATGTCAGAATCAAAACAAGTACTTGATGTTCTAAATTTTTACATGAACCATCTTGGTTTGACTAAGATCGAATGGCTCACATTTTTAGAAAAAACAGAGTTAACTTAGTATTAAGACAAGCACAGAGTTGGCTTTGATAAATATTGAGCTGTTAAAGTTCGTTTTTCTTATAGTCTGCCTTATATTTGATGAAAATTCAACTCTAATCATAATGGCAAAAAACGATAAAGAAAAACCTGTTTATACAAAACCAACTTCAAAAGAAAAGTTTAAATTGTTGTCTCAAAAAAGTAAAGAGGCTTTAAAAGGTGGTGGAGAAAAAAGAATAGATCAACAGCATGAGAAAGGAAAATTGACCGCACGCGAAAGAGTTGATTTGTTACTGGATGAAGGTTCTTTTGAAGAGATAGGGAAATTCGTGATGCACAGATGCAAAGACTTTGGTTTGGATAAACAACACTATCCAGGTGATGGTGTAGTAACTGGGTACGGAACAATCAATGGGAGATTAATATATGTTTTTTCTCAGGATTTTACAGTTTTTGGTGGTTCACTTTCTGAAACACATGCCGAAAAAATTGTGAAAATAATGGATATGGCCATGAAGAATGGAGCACCTGTTATCGGATTAAATGATTCTGGTGGAGCACGTATCCAAGAAGGAGTTGTTTCATTAGGGGGCTATGCGGATATATTCTATAGAAATGTTCGAGCCTCTGGAGTAATACCTCAAATTTCAGCAATCATGGGTCCATGCGCTGGTGGTGCAGTTTATTCTCCTGCTATCACCGATTTCATAATGATGGTAGAAAACACGAGCTACATGTTTGTTACCGGCCCTAATGTTGTAAAAACAGTTACTCAGGAGAATGTTACTGCTGAAGAACTAGGAGGGGCAAGTACTCATAGTACAAAAAGTGGAGTAACTCATTTCTCTTGCGCCAATGAGCTGGAATGTATAAATAATATTAAAAGATTATTAAGTTATGTACCACAAAATTGTGAAGATGCACCACCATCTGTGCCATATGAGAAAAAAGAGGATGAAAGCAGAAAGCAATTAAACGAAATAATTCCTGATAACCCGAATCAGCCTTATGATATGCGCGAGGTAATCGAGGGCACTGTTGATGATAAAAGTTTTTTTGAAGTACATAAAAATTATGCGGAGAATATAGTGGTAGGGTTCGCACATCTTGCAGGAAGAAGTATTGGTGTGGTAGGTAATCAACCTGCCTCTTTAGCTGGTGTGCTTGATAATGAGGCTAGTAAGAAAGCAGCTCGTTTTGTTCGTTTTTGTGATAGTTTTAATGTTCCACTGCTGGTTTTTGAAGATGTTCCAGGCTTTCTTCCAGGCACCGATCAGGAGTGGAATGGAATTATAGCGAATGGAGCTAAATTGTTATATGCTTTTAGTGAGGCTACTGTTCCAAGAGTGACTGTAATTACCAGGAAGGCTTATGGCGGAGCGTACGATGTAATGAATTCCAAACACATTGGAGCAGATTTAAATTATGCCTGGCCAACAGCAGAAATTGCTGTGATGGGAGCCAAAGGTGCTGCCGAAATAATCTTTAGAAAGGAAATTGCCGAAGCCGATGACTCGGAAGCTAAATTAAATGAGAAAGTTGAAGAGTACACTGAGAAATTTGCAAATCCGTATCGTGCCGCTCATAGAGGATATATTGATGAAGTGATAATGCCTGAAAATACAAGAAGTAAGTTGATAAAGGCTTTTGCTATGTTGGAAAATAAGGTAGATGTTTTACCTAAAAAGAAGCATGGAAATATACCTCTTTGATTTTCGGTAGATCTAGGTAAAAATTCTTAATTCAATAATGGGGAGTTTTTCATGCCAATATATATTTATGAATCACCTTCAAGCAAAAAGTAAAGGATGCAGCACTTTCTTTATTGCCATTTAACTCATATGAAATTAAAGCGCTCCCATTATAAACTTTGCACTTAAATATGTAGTTTTGCATCTTGATTATGGAGATGAAGAATATTAGGAATTTTTGCATTATTGCGCATATCGATCATGGTAAAAGTACTTTGGCAGATAGGCTATTAGATACTACACATACCGTTACCGCACGTGAGAAAAAGGAGCAACTATTGGATAGCATGGATTTGGAACGCGAACGTGGGATTACAATTAAAAGTCATGCCATCCAAATGGACTATGAGCTTAATGGAGAAAAGTATATTTACAACTTAATTGACACTCCGGGACATGTGGATTTTTCTTATGAAGTGTCCCGTTCAATTGCTGCATGTGAGGGTGCTTTGTTAATTGTTGATGCAGCTCAAGGAATTCAGGCCCAAACTATTTCTAATCTGTATTTGGCCATTGAGCACGATTTAGAAATCATTCCAGTTCTAAATAAAATTGATTTACCTGGTGCAATGCCTGATGAAGTTTCAGATCAGATTATTGAGTTAATTGGTTGCAAAAAAGAGGATATTCTACATGCAAGTGCTAAAGAAGGAATAGGTATTTCGGAAATTCTGGAGGCTATTGCACACAGAGTGCCTGCTCCTAAAGGCAATGTTAAGGAGCCATTGCAGGCTATGATTTTTGATTCTGTCTTTAATCCATTCAGAGGAATAGAGGTATATTTTAGAGTCTTTAATGGAGAAATCAGAAAAGGAGATAAAATCAAATTCATTAACACAGGAAACATCTACGAAGCTGATGAAATTGGGGTTTTAAAACTTAAGCAGCAGCCGAAAGATGTGATTAGTGCCGGTAATGTAGGTTATTTAATAAGTGGAATTAAAGTTGCCAAAGAAGTGAAAGTTGGTGATACAATTACGAACGCAGTAAATCCTGGTAAGGCGGTAACAGGCTTCGAAAATGTTAAGCCAATGGTTTTTGCAGGTATTTACCCTGTCGACACTTCAGATTTTGAAGAGTTGAGAGCTTCGATGGAAAAATTGCAACTGAACGATGCTTCTTTGGTGTGGGAGCCTGAAACTTCTGCTGCACTGGGCTTCGGTTTTAGATGTGGCTTCTTAGGAATGTTGCATATGGAAATTGTGCAAGAAAGACTCGAGCGGG
Organism: uncultured Cytophagales bacterium; assembly: GCA_963803685.1. Taxonomy (GTDB): domain Bacteria; phylum Bacteroidota; class Bacteroidia; order Cytophagales; family Cyclobacteriaceae; genus Marivirga. Next base: position 523,088 of record CAWDNW010000001.1, on the reverse strand, counting down.
AATTTGATATGACGGTAATCACAACGGTACCATCAGTACAATTTCATGCCTTCCTAAAAGACCAAACACTTGTTAAAGTAAGTGCTCCCTCTGAATTACCAGACTTAGGTGCAATAGATCATTTGGAGGAGCCATATATAAGAGCTCAAATAATTACTAAAGATGAATTTGTTGGACCTGTAATTACGCTTTGCATGGATAAACGTGGTGAAATAAAAAACCAGGTCTATCTTACTCAAAGTAGAGTAGAACTTACTTTTGAAATTCCTTTGGCCGAAATAGTCTTCGATTTTTTCGATAAACTGAAAACTATATCCAAAGGCTATGCATCCTTGGATTACGAGTTAATTGGTTATAAGGTAAGTAATCTATCTAAACTGGACATCCTTCTTAATGGTGATAAAGTAGATGCGCTTTCTGCTATTGTGCATAGAGATAAAGCTTACGAATGGGGTAAAAAGCTTTGTGAGAAATTGAAGGAGTTGATACCTCGTCAGCAATTTGAAATTGCAGTCCAAGCGGCTATTGGCACCAAAGTGATTGCCCGAGAGAGCGTTAAAGCTTTGAGAAAAAATGTTCTGGCTAAATGTTATGGAGGAGATATTTCCAGAAAAAGAAAATTATTAGAAAAACAAAAGAAAGGTAAAAAGAGAATGCGTCAGGTAGGAAATGTAGAAATTCCGCAGGAAGCCTTTATGGCAGTTTTAAAACTTGATTAGTAATCCGAGATAGTATACTTAAATCTGTTCCAGAAAAAATTATCATATTAATCCTACTTTTTACACTAATTAAATAATAAAGTATCACCTCAATTCCAGGTGCATTATTCCTGGTTTTCTTTAATCAATACATATCAAAATCATCATGCCTATTTTACTTGACGGAAAGAAAATCTCATCCGAAATTAAAGAAGAATTACGAATTAAAACGCAACATCTCAAAAATGCAGGAGGGAAGGTTCCGCACCTGTCTGCTATTTTAGTAGGTACTGATGGAGCCAGCCAAACTTATGTAAATGCGAAAGTGAAAGACTGCGAGGAGGTAGGATTTGAATCGTCTAAATATGTTTTTGATGATAGTATTACAGAGGAAGAGTTACTCCATGAGGTAGAAAAGTTAAATAATGATGGCCGTGTAGATGGATTTATTGTGCAATTGCCTCTACCAAAGCACATTAATGTAGATAAGGTGCTGAATGCGATAAAACCTGAAAAAGATGTAGATGGCTTTCATCCTGTAAATTTTGGACGAATGGCTTCTAATCTTCCGGCTTATGTCCCCGCAACTCCTTACGGTGTGATGGAATTATTAAAAAGATACCAAATACCAACTAAGGGGAAACATTGTGTAGTTGTAGGTAGGAGTCATATAGTAGGATCTCCCGTTTCTATATTAATGGGAAGTGCGAATTATCCTGGTGATGCCACTGTTACCCTAACTCATAGATTTACAGAAAATTTAGAACACTATACCAAACAAGCAGATATTTTAATAGTTGCAGTGGGAAAGCCTGGCTTAATAAAACCTGAAATGGTAAAAGATGGTGTAGTAATAATTGATGTAGGCACCACACGGGTTGCTGACCCATCAAAGAAATCAGGCTTTGCTTTAAAAGGGGATGTCCTTTTTGAAGAAACAAAGGATAAAGCTTCCCACATTACACCTGTACCTGGAGGAGTGGGACCAATGACTCGGGCAGGTTTATTAATGAATACCTGGTTGGCTGCTAAAAATGAAGTATATGGATAAAGCCAGTTTCGATGCATCAGTTGAACTACCACTAATGGAAGCATTTTACACTATTCAGGGAGAAGGTGCTTTCAGTGGACGAGCTGCGTATTTTATTCGTTTGGGAGGCTGCGATGTGGGCTGTGTGTGGTGCGATGTAAAAGATTCATGGGATGCTGAAAAATGGCCGGTGGTTAAAATCGAATCGATAGTAGGAGAAGCGAAAAAGCACCCTTCAAGGTTAGTAGTAATTACAGGTGGAGAGCCTTTGATGTATGACATGACTGCTTTAACTACTTCACTAAAAAATGAAGGTTTTACGATAAATGTAGAGACATCAGGAGCTCACCCTCTTTCTGGTAATTGGGATTGGATATGCTTATCTCCCAAGAAATTTAAGGCCCCGTTAGCAGAGTGGTATCAGTATGCCAATGAATTGAAAGTTATTATCTTCAATAACTCCGATTTTAAATGGGCAGAAGAACATGCTACTCAAATTAATTCAAATTGTAGACACTTGCTTCAGCCGGAATGGAGCAAACAAGAACAAGTAACGCCACTTCTAATTAATTACGTGAAAGAAAACCCAAAATGGGGAATTTCTTTGCAAACTCACAAATATTTAAATATTCCTTAAGAAATTTTTACTAGCCCAGTGTGGTAAGAATTCGAGAATTTATTGAAGCCCATTTAAGACTTCTTTTGTTTTTCCTTTCAGTATTTGGATTCAGTTAGTGCTCCTTCTTTTATAGGTTTTGGGAATAAACTTTAAGCGCTTGCAATGATAAATCATTGCTTCGTTTTTTTAATTATTTAATAACAATTAAATTGTGAAATGATTAAAAAAACCATTTTTATACTCCCTATAATTCTAGTACTTCTTGGTTCAAGCTTAAGCGGTCAAAATTTTAAAAAGAAGACAGAAAAATTAATCGAGAAGTCCAAAGAGGCACTGCTAAAGCGCAACTGGGAAGCTTCCAAAGATTACATGAACCAGGCTGTAGCTGCTGAGGATGATAATTTCCTGGTGTATTTAGAAAAAGCTGCTCTTCATTATGGCGCCAGAAATTTCCAAGAGATAGTTCCTGCTTTAGAAATTGCCTTCCAATTGAAGGAACAATGGCCTGCAAAATTTCATGAGTTTTATTTCATCTTAGGAAAAGAGTCTTTTGATATGGGAAAATATGAGCAGGCCAGAAGACCTTTGGAACTATATAAGGAGAAAGGTTACAACGAAGAGTCAATTAAGCTTTCCGGTGTCATTTTGGAATCAGTAGATTTCGCTATTCAGGAATTGAACATGTTTGAAGACAGTGTATTTGATGTAAAAAGTATCAGATCAGATCAAATTTTCAAGAGTGTCTATTTTCCATTTTTCACTCTTTATCCTAAGGAATTTCTTTATTTTACAGCACAAAGAGGCAATAACCAAGAGGAAGGTATTTATAGAGCTTTGTTAAATGATGGGGAATTTCAAAGAGTGGAAGAGGTGCCTGTAGTAAATACAAATGATAATGAAGGGGCAGCAGCTATCTCTGCGGATGGTAGAGTAATGGTTTTTACCAGTTGTAACAGACAAGGAGGTTATGGTAGTTGCGATTTATATATTTCCTATGCGGAAAGTGGCAAATGGCAAAAACCAGAAAATATAGGTGCCAATATAAATACATCTGCCTGGGAGTCGCAACCATTTTTATCGTCTGATGGAAGGCTTTTGATCTTTAGTTCCAATAGAAAAGGAGGTTTAGGTAAGCGAGACTTATATTATTCTAGAAAAATTAATGGTAATTGGTCAAAGGCAGAGAATCTTGGAGTAGCAGTTAATAGCTTTGCTGATGAAATTTCCCCTTTCTTAAATTTATCTAATGATACCCTGTATTTTAGCTCAAATGGTAGAGTCGGAATGGGCGGTTTTGATATTTATAAAGTAGTTTGGAATAATTCTAATGCTACCCCCAAAAACATAGGTTATCCTGTTAATACATATGCAAACGAAATTTCTTATCATCAAAAAATTGATGGCATGCGCTATTGGTCAAGAGAAGTAGGCAAGGACAGCAGGTTTCCTGAAAGTAAGATTTTCTATTTTGAGAATAGCTCTGAAATGATAGAAAATGTAGGTTTAGTTTATGGATACATAACAAGTGCAGACAATAAAAAACCTCTAAATGCTACAGTTCAAATATTTGATTTAGAAAAAGATAGTCTTATTCATGAAACTGAAAGCAATAATTTTGATGGTTTATATAAAATTATTATTCCAGGTCAATCAGCTTACTCTTTTTATGTGGAGGCAGATGGATATTTATTTCAGTCCAAACAAATTTCTCTAGAAAGTAATAAGCCAACTCAGGTAGATTTTCAACTTAGTAAAGTAATGCCAGGTGAATCAATTGCATTAGACAATATTTACTTTGAATTTGATAGCTACGAATTAAATGAGAAATCCCGGAATGAGATTGAGAAAATTGCTAAATTCCTTATTTTGAACCCTGAAATTAAAATAGAAATAGGGGGGTATACAGATCAAAAAGGTAGTGATGAGTATAATCAAAAACTATCGGAACAGAGAGCTAAGGCTGTATTCAATGCATTACAAAAAATGGAAATATCGGCTCAACGTATTCGTGCGAAAGGATACGGTGCAACAGTTCAGTCAAATGGTTTATATTCTAAAACAGTTAGATTAAAAGTACTCTAAGTGTTCTATAGTAAACATATGTTATTGATATATTAATATTTCTGAACTACAGGGGTAGTTGAAAAAGTCTTTACTTATGTAATTTATACAACATTTGCTTACCTTTTTGACAGTTCACCTCCATTATATTTCAACATTAAATTTCATAAAAAAATTATATTTTGTTAGGAAGTTTAATTGAATGTTATGTACATTTAATCTTTAATTATTGTTAACCTAAACTAAATTAAGTATGAAGAAGATTCTACTAACATGTTTTATGTTGGTGTTCGTGCTATCTGCATGGGCACAGGATCGCACCGTAAGCGGTAAAGTAACAGATACTGATACTGGAGAAAGCTTACCAGGTGTGAACGTTTTATTAAAAGGTACCGGAACAGGAATTACCACAGATTTAGATGGGAATTATAAACTTTCTGTGCCAGCGGAGGGAGGTACTTTAGTTTTTTCATTTATTGGAATGACTAAGCAAGAGGTGCAAATCGGATCAAGATCAATTGTTGATGTCCAACTGGCAACTGATGTGCAGCAATTAAGTGAAGTTGTAGTTACTGGTTATGGATCTCAATTGAAAAGAGAAGTTACAGGTTCAATTTCTTCTGTAAAAGGAGATGTTATTGAGAATTTACCAATGCAATCTTTTGATAGAGCAATACAAGGAAGGGTGGCCGGAACCCAGATTGCTGCTGCCAGCGGTCAACCAGGTGGAGCTATGAACATTAGAATACGTGGTACTGGTTCAATTAATTCTGGAAATGATCCATTGATTATTATAGATGGGGTACAGGTTGCTTCATTAGGTCAGACAGGTCAAGGTTCAGCTAATCCATTGAACTCTATCAATCCTAATGATATCGAGTCTATTGATATTCTAAAAGATGCCTCCGCTTCTGCTATCTATGGAGCTCAGGCAGCAAATGGTGTAATTCTTGTGACAACCAAATCGGGTTCAAAGAAAGGGAAAACGCAAGTAAATTTCAGCGCTCAAGAAGGTGTTGTTCAGCCTGTAAATTTGTATGATGTATTAGATGCACAGGAGTATTTGGAAGTTAAAGCTGAAGCACAGAGAAATGTGGGGATTGATCCTGCTGGTCCTGATGGTGTATTTCCTGTTTTCGGAAATCCTGAAGATCCATCTACTTATAATGAGTTTGATTGGGTTGATAACATGTTTCAAGATGCCAGATTTAGAACATATGATTTATCAATGTCTGGAGGAGATGAAAAAACACAATTCTATTTTGGGGGTTCATATAATAAACAAGAAGGACAAGTAAGAAAATCTGAATTTGAAAGATTTACTGGACGCTTGAATTTAACGCATCAAGCCACTGATAAATTAACCATTAATGCAAAACTTGGAATAGCTCATTTAAGGACATTTGGGTCTATATCTGATGGTAACTTTGTCAATGGTCCGTGGGTAGCTTCATTTTCATCTTTCCCAGTTGTTTCCGCATATAATGATGATGGCAGTTTTAGAGATTATCCCGGTGCAGCTTATCCTAGTCACTTAGCGAGATATAACATTATCCAGGGCGTGGAGCAAGAAGTCAGGCTAGGTAGAACTTTGCAGACTGTTTCAAGTGCAAATGCAACTTACCAAATCTTACCAAGCTTATCTGCAACCGCTTTTGTGGGGATCGATTTCTCAATGAACCGTGACGATAATCAAAGACCTTCAACTATATTGCCTTTTAGACCCGCTGGTGGTTCAATTTCTATTGTCAATAGAAGAACTCTCAACGTAAATACCAATTATAATTTGAACTACAGCAAAACTTTTGCAGATGTTCATAGGGTTAGGGCTCTTGTTGGTTATGAATATAAGTTTGAAGAAAGAGAAGGAAATAACCTAGGTGCAAATGGCTTCACTAATCCGTTCTTTACATTACCAGGTAATGGTCAACCTCTGCAACCAGGAGGCTTTTTCCAAGAATATAAAAGATTAGGTATATTTGGTAAAGTTGATTACGACTACGATGATAAATATATTGTGAGTGGTACTGTGAGAAGAGACGGACATTCTAGATTTGGATCAAATTCTAAGTATGGAACTTTCTATGCTGGATCAGTAGGTTGGAGAATTTCAGATGAAGCATTCTTAGAAGGTGTAAGCTTCATCAATGATATTAAGTTGAAAGCAAGTTATGGTGTACTTGGAAACTCCGATATTATAAGAGGTGGCGCACCATTAAACTATGCTCCACAAACTACATGGGGTGCTTCGAGTGGTCAGTATTTAGGAGGCGGTACTTCAACCATTGGTGCTATAGGTAACGATAATATTTCATGGGAAGAAGAAGAAGCTATAAATATAGGTTTTGACTATTCGTTATTTAGCAACAGATTATTTGGAACGGTAGATTTTTGGAGAACTAATAATCGTGATTTGCTATTTGATGTGCCATTTTTCCAAAATGCTGGTGTAAATACCAATTCTGTTTATGACAACATCGGTTCAGTTAGAAACCAGGGAATAGATTTTGAGTTAGGTGGTATAATTGTAGATAGAGGTGGATTCAGATGGGATTCTAGATTCAACATCACACTATTAAAGAATGAAGTAACCTCACTTATAGGTGATCAAGATACTATTTTTGCAGGCAATTTCCCGACATTGATAGTAGGTGAACCTGTAGACTTCTTCTTTTTACTTGAGTACGCTGGAGTGAATCCTGCCAATGGAAGAGCTATGATTATAGATAAAGATGGAAACCCTTCTTATTCTGGTGGTTTTGAGGATGCAGGTATTAGAGGAAGCGCGATACCAAAAGGTTATGGCGGATGGAGTAATACGTTTTCTTATAAAGGATTATCGTTAGATATATTCTTTCAATACCAATATGGAAACAAAGCATTTAATTCAGATTTGTACAATCTACTAAGTGGACGTGGTATTGATAACCAATCAACTGAAATTCTAAATAGATGGCAAGAGCCTGGAGATGTTACTAACGTTCCTCAACTAACTCCAACCGGTACTATTGCTGGCATTGATCAATATTATGGGGCTATTGGAACAGATAGATTTCTTTCAGATGCCTCTTATATAAGATTAAAAACTGCTACATTATCTTACAATTTACCGACATCTCTGATGCAACGTGCGGGTATGAGAAGTGCCAGAATATTTGTACAAGGTGTAAACTTGTTAACTTTTACAAACTACGATGGAATGGATCCGGAGGTAGTTGCCAATAATAATGGTACTGGAGTAAGTGCATATGGTGCCTACCCGTTAGGTAGACAATTCTCAGCTGGTATTAACATTGGACTCTAATTTTAAATTTGAAAGAATTATGAAAAAAATATTATATATATTTCTATTAGGACTTTTCTTTACATCCTGCGATGATCTTGATGTTGAGAATAAAGCCTCCTTGCCGCAAGAAGTCGTTCTTGCAGACTTAAGTGGGTTCGAAGCTGTGTTGTTTGCAGCATATGAAAGTGTAAATGATTTCGGCTATTATGGTCAAACTATGATGATAGCTCCTGAAATATTAGCCGATAATATGGATCTAGTTAACTTGAGTGGCCGGTACGAGCAAGAATTTGTGAATGCTGAAAATGCAATTATTAATATCTGGTTTAACAGGTATACTGCAATCAATGAGTGCAACATAGTAATCAATTTGATTGATGATGAGTATGTGGAAATTGAGCAAGCAGATAAGGATCGTCTTGTTGCTGAAGCTAAGTTTTTGCGTGCTTTATTCTATCATGATTTAGCGAGAGTTTATGGGTATGAGCCAGGACAAGAAGTCAACGGTTTTAATTCTTCTGTTGTTCTAAGAACTACTCCAACCATTGGTTTATCTGACGCTGATGACAGGCCTAGATCAACAAATGTGGAGGTATACGAACAAATCGAACAGGATTTGTTGGATGCAATTGCAGGTTTGCCTGTTGTAGTGACAGGTTCACCTGATGTTGCCAGAGCAAATCGAACTGCAGCGCAATTATTATTGGCAAGAGTTTATTTGTACTGGGGTAGAAATGCTGAAGCGGCTAATTATGCCCAGCAAGCTATTGCAGGTGATGGGTCAGATTTGGTAACAGCTGTAAATTATGTTGACTCATGGGATGATGCTGCTTTCAATTTCCATCCTGAATCCGTTTTCGAATCTGATCTTCGAATACCAGATTGGAGCACTGTTGACGGCGCAAATAGTAGTTTACATTCATTAACTATGAATACTTCAGCTGGCTTTTTTGTAGTAGCAGCAAGTGATGAGTTAGTAGCTGTAATTGATCAAAATGCCAATGACGTTCGGAGAGATCTATTAACTACAATTCCATTGGGTGAAATGTTTACAAAATGGCAAGGTGCTAAAGGAACAGTTCCTTTTCAAGAGAATATTCCTATTTTAAGATTGTCTGAAGGTTATTTGATTGCAGCAGAGGCACTAGGGCCTGGTGCTGGCGATCCGTTTTTGACAGTGTACCGAGCTGCTAGAGGAATGGCTGGAGGCGTTAGTGCAACAGTGGATAATGTACTAAGAGAGAGACGAATTGAGTACATGGCAGAAGGACATCGGTTTTTTGACTTGAAAAGGCTAGGTAGAAATATAACTAAGCCAGCTTCTTCTGGAGTAAGTTCTATCAATTATTCTGATTTTAGATTGCTATCCCGAATTCCTCAATCCGAATTGGAGTTAAGCGAGAATATTCTTGTTCAAAATCCTGGTTACAATTAATAAATTAATTTAATTATGAGAAAAATTTTAAATATTGTTTATATAGCTGTTCTTATTCCGTTTTTAACAGGATGTTTTGAGGAACGTGGTACTGAAACTTTAATTACCGATAAGGTAGAAGGGTTTGTTGAAATTGTAGAAGCTAATGGCGGGGAGGATCCGACAAAAAATATAGTTGTTATACCTGACGGTGAAAATGTGACTTCTTCGATAACTCTTGCATTCGGTGGTGCGGTAAGTACCTCTCCAACTGAAATTACTTACGAGATTGTGTCTGAAGAGTCTTCTGCAATTGAAGGTGTTGATTATACTATGATTACAGGATCTACTGTTACCATTCCAGCTGGAGAATATACTGTACCTGTACAGTTTAGTGTAGTTGATGATAATTTGGATCCAGATAATCCTTTAACTGTAACTTTTAGAATTACTGCAGCTTCTGCGAATATTTTAGAGGAGTATCAAGAGGTTACAATAACTTTACAGGGATTATGTCCACCAGAGTTATATGATTATTCAACGGTGGCAGGTTCATATTCTACCGAATCTGTTGGAACTTCTACAGATCCATGCCCTGGTCCAGATCCTTACACCTTTTCATCATCAGAAACACTAACAAGAGATGAGGCAAGTGATACAGATACTGAAATTGCTTTCACTATCTCTGATTCTTTTGCTGGTTTGTATGAAGCGTGGTATGGAACTTGTTATAATGGTGGCTTGACGTCACAAACAGGATCATTTTTCATCAATACTACAACCGGTGAAATCAGAGGTTCTGGTGACGAAGTGTACGGTACGCAATGGGAAATTAGTGGATTGCTAGATGCTTGCAATGGAATAATTACTTATACTGTTAGTAACGGTTACAGTGATTCTGGTACTGTTATAATGACGAAAAATTAATTATCTTTTAAAACAACGTAGAAAAGAGGCTGAGTGATCAGCCTCTTTTTTTGTTTTGGAACATTTTATATATTTGCCTTGTTTAGTATTAGGTAAATTTAAGGCATATTTATACTGTATTTATTTATAAATTATGAAAATGAGAATAAGAATACTGACATTTATAGTGCTTTTGGTATCTGTTAAAATAGTTTTTGCGCAAGAATTTAACTCTACTGCTCTGAAAAGAATTTCGAAGGAACAAGAGTCTCTTTTAATTCTAAGAAAGGCAAAAATTAATTCTTTGGTGCGATCAGATAATTATGAAGAGAGAATTTTGTTAGGAGAAGATAGTGAAGCGATATTAACAGATGTGATCAACGGTATCCCGTATTATTCTTTTACCCACAACTTGCAAGCTCGAAAAACAACAGGAGTTGAATTTGTCCAGGGTGTAGGGGGATTAGATCTTCCACTATTTGGTTCAGGCATTACCATCGGTGTTTGGGATGGGGGTTTAGTTTTGAGTGATCACCAAGAATTTCAAAAAAGAGTTAAAAATAAAATAGGTTCAGAATTTAGTAATCATGCGACTCATGTAACAGGTACTATTGCAGCATCAGGTGTTAATCCCGAAGCTAAAGGAATGTTACCAAACGTAAATATTCATTCATACTATGCTTTCGATGATGATTTAGGCCCCATGGCAATAGAGGCTGCGAATGGTTTAATATTATCTAATCATTCTTACGGTTTAGTTTTAGGTTGGAATTACAATTCCAGTACCCAAAGTTGGCAGTGGTTCGGACAAGAAAATGGTGCAGACAATAGGTTTGGAGCATATACTAATAATAGTAGAACAATTGATGATATTGCATATAATGCGCCGTATTATACTATTGTCTGGTCGGCGGGTAATGATAGAAGCGATGTTGGAGATGGTACAAGGCCTCCTGATGGGCCTTTCGATCTGATAGGACCTGCCGCAGGAGCAAAGAATATTATTACAGTGGGTGCAATTACGGGATTTGAACAATACACAGATCCTAGTTCAGCAGTTATCAGTACTTTTAGTTCTTGGGGTCCTACAGATGATGGTAGGATTAAGCCAGATATTGTGGCTGATGGTGTAGGTTTAGTATCTGCAAGCTCTAATGGAAGCAGTTCGTATAGTACTTTGAGTGGAACTTCAATGTCTGCACCTAATGTCACCGGTTCTTTAGGTCTGCTTCAGGAATATTATCGAAATTTAGCGGATACTTTTATGACCGCTGCTCAATTAAAGTCTTTAGCAATTCATAGTGCCCGTGAAGCTGGAACTACACCAGGACCTGATTATAGATTTGGTTGGGGGGTTTTAAACTGTGTTGACGCGGTAAAGATTATTGATGGAATAAACCAAACAGACACTCTCCTGATCCTTAACGAACTTGCAAATAATGATGCTCACGAGTACTTGATATTTCCGGACACCAAAACTCCCATAACAGCTACTATTGCATGGACTGATGTGCCAGGACTTGCCAAAGAATTGGGGTCTCTAAGTGCTGATCTTGTCAACGATTTAGATATTTATTTAATAGATGATGCTTTAAATAAGGTTTATCCTTGGAAAATGAATATTGAAAATAGAACCCAAGCAGCTCAGAAAGGTGATAACAGTCGTGATAATGTGGAGAAAATCCAATTTCTTGCTCCTAGTGTGAGAAGATATAAATTAGTAGTTAAACATAAAAATACTCTTCAAAATAGTTCTCAGAAGTATGCATTAACCCTTACTTATGGCAGGGCTAATATATCTGATGATTTAGTTTATTGGGTTAATGACGGAGGGACTCTCAATGAAGCAATTAATTTATCAGATGAGTCCGGTGGAGATGTCAATGTCATACCGATTGAAAATGTGAAAAATTTAGTGATCGATGAAAATTCTTTTTCAAGTGCTGGAACTATTTCTTTGTCTAATGATATCTCTCTTGATAACATCATCTTTAATGGAAATAAAGAATTAGTTTTCAATTTGAATGGTTATGTTCTAAATATATCTGGTGCCATTTACTCTAGTAGTGATATATTTAAAATTACTAATGGTGCTGTTAACATATATCCGTTACCAAATGAAGATATTTCTTTAACATTTAACGGATCAGAGGATTTATCAATTTACCTATCTTCCAGTACAAGTCATCAGCTCATATCTAATTTGAATGTAGATAAATTGGTTATCGGAGATGGTAATTATAGTATCAGTAATAGAGATATAAAATTAAACAGTCTAACAGTAGAAGAATTAGCAGGATTCTCCCTAAGTGGTAATCATATATCTTTGAATGGATCCTTGTTTAATCAATCTCAGCACTTAATTTCCAACAATAATAAGTGGACGGTAGTGGACTCTGAGATTTATTCAACAACAGACTTAAGTTTCAATGATAGTTTGAATATAGGAGGAATTTCAACATTTTCAGGTCAATTCGAGTTTAGAAAACTAGTAAATTCAGGAAATATTGAGTTCTTTAATTTTAGTGAAGTCGATACTCTTATTTTGGATAAAAATAGTTCATTGATCATTCGAGACTCGCTTCTTATAAATACCTCCTTTATCGTTGAGGAAAATGGGATGCAAGTTGTTGCTGGCTCAGAGCCTAACTCACAGGCTTCCTTAATTCTAGGATCTAGGGGGATATTTTGTATGAACAATATAACATTCGAGAATCTTCATTTCATTTCTGAATCTGTGTTAAATGTTGGAAGTAATAGCACTTTAACTAATACTGCTAATATTTTACAATTAGCATGTGATGAGTTAATTTTTGCTGACTTTGATATCAATTCGGTATGCGCTAATTCACTCATTACCATAAACAACAATACCATAGGTGAAATTGATTCTTATTCATGGCTATTTGACGGACGAGAATTTGTGGATGGGATTTCTAATGTGAAGAATCCAAAAATTTGGTTTAATTCTCCAGGTTTTTACGAAATAATGTTAACCGCGTCAAATGCAAATCAGGAAGCGAGCTATTCGAAGACTTATCAAATTACCGAAAATTCGTTGCCTGAAGTTAATATTATCAAAACTGAGCAAGGGCTGGTCGCTACTGTTAATGTGCAGAATTACCAGTGGTTTAAAAATGGAATCCCTATTTTAGAAGGTGGCAACGAGAGGATTTTGCGAAATATTTCAGAAAGTGGTGACTATAATGTTGTGTATTTTTCTGAAGGCACGGAATGCAATAACAGGGTATCCCATACGTTCGAGAATATAGTTGTTAGTAATAATTCAGCAGTTGAATCCAAAATCAAAATTTTCCCGAACCCTGTAAGCAATGTATTAACGGTAAAAGGCTTTGAAAAGTCAAAAGAAGTTTTAATTTTGAATATTGAAGGAAAAATCATCGAAAAACATTCTATAGATCCAGTCAAGACTGAATTAGAAATTGATGTTAGTGGTTTCCAGACAGGTCTATATTTTTTAAAAATAGTTCAAGATAATCGAACTATTCAACGTAAATTCTTAATAAAATAATATATTATTCTCATGAATAGATTAAAAATTAGTATTGTATTTTTGGCCCACATGTTTATAGCCCAGCCCTTATTTTCACAAATTTCCAACTACTCTGATGTTGGAGGAAAGCCCCTTATGATTAAGAAATATGACAAAGTTGAAGGGACACCGTATTATTTTGGTACTGAAAAGTGGAGCGATGGGACACTTTATTTAGCAGATGGTAAAAAGATTGAAAATATCTCATTACGTTATAATGGTTATGATGATGAGGTGGAGTATCGCAGAGACGGGAAAGTGCTGATAATTGAAAATTATAATCTGAAAGGGTTTGACATGTATGTGGAAAATAGTGATAATTCTAATAAAATTAAGTACGTTTTTAAAAATGGATTTTCAGTAGAAGGGGAAATTGAAAAAAATGAATTTTTTCATGTAATTTATCAAGGGAAAAATTTTTCAGTGGTCGAAAAATTGGAAGTTGTAGAAACACGAGTGGCTCCAGCAAGTTACGGTGAGAGTGCCTATCAAAAGTTTGTTAATGATAAAGAAGGTTTGATTATCTACGATAATGGTGTGGAAAAATACAAAGGTAGGAAAAATGATGTCTATAATATTGTACCAGGTAAAAAGAATGTTATAAAAAAGAAAGTTAAGCAAGATGATCTTGATCTGAATAATAAACTACATTTATTACTCGTTTTAGAGTATATGGATAGTAACTTATTTCAATAGGATCTTATTAAATATCGTTTTAACACTCTTTCAACCTTAAGTATATCTTGTGAATAATTTAAAGTTTTCACTGAGCATTGTGTTTCTAATGCAATGTTCAGTCTTATACTCTCAAAATTTTCAAATCCAGGAGATTGCAGATTCAATAAGAAGTCATTTCGATGTTAACCCAATAGAGAAAGTATATTTGGATTTAGATAAGTCTAATTATGTTTCGGGTGAAACTATTTGGTTTAAAGGTTATATTACAGCTGGTTATTTTAATCAATTTTCTCCCTTAAGCAGAGTGGTGTACGTTGAATTGATTGACCCAAATTCAAATTTGGTAATTAGAATTAAATTCTATTCAGATAATGGAATTGGAAATGGTTATATTGAGATTCCGAACAGTCTTAAAACCGGAAAATATTTATTAAGAGCCTACACCAACTGGATGAGAAATCGCTCTGATAAATATTTTTTTACAAAGGAATTGAACGTGTTCAGTCTATTCGATACAGAGTCTTCAATTGTAAATTCTGAAGTGGATCAAGGAAAACCATATTTACAATTTATGCCAGAAGGGGGGCAGCTTATACATGGTGTTGAGAATAGAGTAGCTTTCAAAGCACTAAATTCTGAAGGATACGGGCAAGATATAAGCGGAAGCCTGTACGATAACCAAGATGAGCTTATCACGAGTTTTAAAAGTTTACATCTCGGAATGGGTGATTTGTCTCTCCTTCCAGATGCTGGTAAAACTTATTATGTAGTTTTGGATCACTTTCCTGATACAAAGATTAAATTTCCTGATGTTCATATTAGTGGAGTTTCCATATACCTCGTAAATTTACCACAATTGAAAGAGATTAGGTTTAAATTATCATCTAATGAATTAAGTGATGCGTGTTACATTATTACTCACTGCAGAGGAATCCCTACTTATGTAGCTAGTGCCAAATTTAATGGTCAGCCTATTTCAGGAATGATCCCGAAAAGTATTTTTATGCCAGGTATAAATTATATGACAATATTTAATGAGAAGGGTTTTCCACTTGCTGAAAGATCATTCTTCATTAATGCAATTCCAACTTTTGATTTAAATGTCGAAACAGATAAAGATGTTTATTCAAAACGAGATAAGGTAAACTTGAAAATATCAACAAGTAGTTTGGGAACAGGTGTCAAAAGTTATTTATCTTTATCTGCAACTAGTAATAATCAAGTACTAATTGATCTAGAAGAAGATAATATAAAAACAAATTTGTACTTAACAAGTGATTTAAGTAGTTATGTTGAATCTCCTGCAAACTATTTCAACAATACTTTTGAGGATAATTGGAAACGTTTAGATTTGTTAATGATGACCCAGGGAGCCACTACATTTAACTGGCAAAATATTTTGGAAGTTGGTGCAAACCAAAGTCAATTCAAAATTGAACAAGGACTTTCAGTTTCAGGTAGATTAGAAACAGATATTTTTTCTAAACCAGCAAAAGGTGGCATGGTAAGCTATTTTATTCAAGATAGCAGTAAAATATTTAATGAAGTTGATGTAGAAGATGATGGAAGTTTTGTTATTAACGATTTGTTTTTCACAGGGGAAAAAGCAATTGTTCTAACTGGTGAAGATAGAAAGAATAAGCCAAACGTTATTATTTTGCTTGATTCAACCAAAAACTATCCCGATCTTATTGCAGCTGAACATCAGATTAGCGGTACGCTCACTGAGTTTCAAAGTAAAGCTATAGCAAAAACTTTGGAAAGGAAGGAGATTGATGCCGCTTACAATTTTGAAAATAATTTTGAAGTACTAGAAGAGGTAACCGTAAAAGCTGATAAAATCACTAAACAAAAGGAAGTGAATAACTTGTATGGGCCAGGAGATAATACTTTAAATGTTACAGAACTGGATATAAGTGAAACTGCTCTCCACCCACTCGAGTTGATCAGAGGTAGAGTTGCTGGTGTTCGCATATCTGGTAGTATGATGAGCTGGCAAATCGAAATCCGAGGTTCGGGTTCAATTAATTCAAGTACAGCTCCACTAATTTTGGTAGATAATGTTGAAGTCCCAATAGATTTTTTGAATTCTATTCCGGCAAGGCAGATTGAAACTGTAGAAGTGTATAAGGGTGCATCTGCTGCTATTTTTGGTGTAAGAGGAGCAAATGGAGTTCTATCCTTTTATACAAAGCCAGGCGGAGAGAATTTTACTACATACGAAACTGGAAATGCGGTTACAACAATATTGTCAGGTTATCAAGAGTACAGGGAATTTTATAGTCCTGACTATTCTGTAAAGAAGGATGAAAATGCAAAGCCTGATAAAAGAGCTGTTCTTCATTGGGAACCTATGATTACTACGGATGAGAGTGGGGTGCACCGGCTTGAATTTTATACATCTGATGAGCCAATGGATATAACAGTAATCGTTGAGGGTATGACGCAGGATGGTAAAGTGGGTAGAGCTGTCGATACGATTAAAGTGAGGTAATTTATCATTTTAGTACCTAAATGAGGTTTGAGTATTTGTAAAGTTAGTTTCATGATTAAGTTTTAAAACAGAAAACATTATGTTTTTCGTTATAACTTTCCAAACAGTGTTATATTAACTATTTTTTTTAAAAAGAGTAGCTATTTTTAGCTGAGCTAGATTTTCATGGAAAACCCCACTGAAAGAATGTTTAATTATTGAATTTCTGAATAAGCTTGATGATGAAATAAATACAGAAGAGAACGTAAATTCAGCATTGCAATAGTTATGAAGTTGCAATTATTTAAGATTTTATTTATCAGTTCTTTACGCAAAATTTTATAACAATTCTAAATTTTGCTATTAATGGAAATATTTTCCACAAATCTCCACTAGCACGCTTAATTTATATGACGGCCTTGTATTTAAATACTCACTGTGTCCGAGTTTCAAAAATTAATCCTATTTAAATATTCTTTATTTGTGATGTGTCTTTTATCTAAAGTCTTATTGCATAGAACTTAATTGGAGAAATCATGTGCAGTTTTCTTTTTCTCTTTTTACTCAAAATTAACTCACTTTTGAAAAATAGAATTTTCCCTGTTTATTATAATTAAATTTAGTATTTTGTCATTTGCTTAAGGTTGTTATAAAACGATTTTTTGTGAAATACAGACACTTAATTTTTTTCATATTACCATATTAAGTTTTGATTTTATAATTATTTTTAAATGATTCAATTGGTATTTAAGTTTTGTTTAATTTGGAATATATTTTTTATTCTTGAATGTAAAGCACAGCTATTAAATTACGATACCCGTGTGAGAATAGTGGACCATCAAAAAATTACGGAAAGAAAATTTCAGATTCAAGTGAAAAGTGAGAACTCCAATAGTTTATCACATATTGAAATACCACATTCTAACTCTCAGAATTTCGAATTAATAGAGGCCAAAATAATTGATAAAAAAGGTAATATAGTCAGGACATTAAAGAAAAAGGAAATAAAAAGTAGAAGTCTTAGAGGCTTCGGTACATTTTATCAGGATAATGTTATAAAAGAGTTTGATTTGTACTGGAATGAATATCCATATCTGATTGAATTTTCCTATGAATTAACAACCAGAGAATATTTGAATATAGTAAATTGGTCTCCTATTTATTTTTATGGAGAAGCTACTGAAAGCAGTACTTTGAAGGTTGAAATACCTGTAGCAATGAAATATAATTTATCAAGTAATTGCAATTTGAATCCAGAGATCTATATAAAGGACGGATATCAGTACTTAACTTGGAATTTGGGGCATACCGAACTGCCAAAATTTAGTAGCTTGACACCTCCTATAAATGAATTAATACCTAATATTATTATTGTACCTGATAATTTTACTTACGGAATAAAAGGAAGTGCTGCTAGTTGGAGAGAATTTGGACAATGGCAATTAAAACTAAACGAGGGAATGGATGATCTTCCAAATTCAGAAAAAAAAATGGTAGATGAATTAATTCAAGGCATTGCTGACAAAGATTTAGTCATAAGAAGACTCTATGCGTACTTACAAGACAAAAATACTTACATTAATGTTGCAATAGACATAGGTGGATTAAAGAGCTATTCCGCCGATTATGTTTGTAGAAATAGATATGGTGATTGTAAAGCATTAACTACGTACATGAAAGCAATGCTCAATTATGTAGGGATTGAATCATATTATACTTTAATAAATTCAGGGGAGATTATCGAGAGAATAAATAAGGAAATTCCAAGTCAGCAATTCGATCATGTGATTTTATCTATTCCCTTGGATAATGATACCCTATGGTTAGAAAATACAGCTAATTTTTTG
Source organism: uncultured Cytophagales bacterium (assembly GCA_963803685.1). Lineage (GTDB taxonomy): Bacteria > Bacteroidota > Bacteroidia > Cytophagales > Cyclobacteriaceae > Marivirga. The sequence continues at coordinate 504,523 of CAWDNW010000001.1, read as the reverse complement.
CCATATAATTATTTAGGCACATTTACTCAAGGTCGATTCGGACTTGCAATAATTGATCAAAATAGCCATTTAATTAAAACGCCTGCTTTAAATCTTGAGAATACATATGAAAAGGGAACTTATACATACTCAACAGGTTCTAGTGACGGCTGGAGTCTTTCTGTTCAAAAAGAGTTTTTAAGAGGTAAGAAATTTGAACGTTTCCTGTATGAACTTAAAGAAGGAGATGAGGCTGCTCAGAAAAAAGCAGTATTAAAGGAAATTTCTGTGAAATCATTCAAGATGACAAATTTTGCAATTCAGCATTTAAACAGGAACGACCATTTTGTTAAAATTAGTTCTTATGGTAAAATCAAATCTCCAATATTGGAATATGGTGAAATTAAAGTAATACAACCTATTGAAGTTGAATTACCATTCTTAGAGAATAGTCAGGAAAGGAATCTACCAGTCAGAATTAGTTTTCCTATCAACAAAACAATTACTCAAAATTATCTAATTAATCGCAATCACTTTAAGGAGATTGAATTACCAAATGAGTTTGAAATTTCTAGCAAATTCGGCTTTTATAAAAGGACATATAAAACTGATCAAAAAACTATTGAGACAACAGTAATTTTTCAGTTATACTCTGGAGATTATTTAATCGATGAGTATGAATCATTTTTAAATTTTATTAATACCATTGATCAACATCAAAAAACATTAGCAATTATTGTAAAATGAGGTATTTTTTTATAACAATCGTTTATTTGTGGTCTAGTCTAGCTTTTGCACAAAGCCCAAAATATTTTGGAAATGTTAACAAAGATGAGTTTGAAATGAGATATTTCAAAGATGATTCAAGTGCATCAGCTGTTGTTTTGTTTGATGTCGGTAATTCTGAATTTTTTGAAGTAGATTATGGATATAATATCAGTTTTAGAAGACATAGACGCATCAAAGTCTTTGATAAAAATAAGTATGGAAATCAAGAGGTAACAATACCATTTTATCAGGATGGATTTGGTAAGTCAGAAAAAGTAGTTTCTATTGAAGCGCATACATTAAATAAAGAAAATGGGGTAATAAAGAAAAGTCACGTTTTGCCAGTGGCTATTTTTGAGGAAAAAATAAATGAGAATTGGAGTATTATGAAATTTGTGTTTCCTAATGTTCAGGATGGCTCTATTTTAGAATACAGATATGAATTAGAAACACCTTTTAAATCTAAAATGCCAAATTGGACTTTTCAAAGTGATATACCAACTATCTATAGTGAATATATGGTGAGTCTAATTCCTTTTTATGAATATGTATATTATGTTCAAGGCGTTGATGAATTTAATGAGGTGGATCAATATGCTTCAAATTCTACCAGAACATGGGGTAAGATTAATAAAAGTTACGGGCAAAATGTTAGAAATGGATTCGAATTTAAAGATGTTGTTCACAAATTCGTTTTAAAGGATGTACCCGCTTTTAAAGATGAGTCCTATATAAGTTCTGTTAATAATCATATTATTAAAATGTATTTTCAGTTGGCGTTTTTTTATCACCCTAGTTCTGGGAAGGAGGAAATAATCTCAACTTGGCCAAATCTTAATAAGTCATTATTAGATCATAAAAAATTTGGGAAATATATTAGAAGTGCTTCCAGTAAAACCAAGGAGATATTGAAAGAATTAAATGTTTCCCAACTTTCTGAATCAGATAGGGCTCATGCAATAATCGAGTATGTAAAGAAAAACTTTGAATGGAATAATATTAACGCTAAATATGCCTCTCAATCCCCAAAAGATTTGATAAAATCTCACGTTGGTAATTCTGCAGATATTAATCTCTTCATGATTGCTTTATTGCAAACAGCTAATATAAAGTGTGAACCAGTTATTCTCAGTACTAGGGATCACGGTATTATTAGAGGGGAATATCCATTTGATTTCTTTACAAATTATGTAGTCGGCTTAGTAGGAGAAGAATCAACTTTTCTGGCTGATGCCACTGATGATTTTTTACCCGTCGATAGGATACCTCCAAGATGCTTAAATGATAAAGCATTAATAGTACGGAAGGGTGAAGAAGCATGGATTTCATTAGATTTTGATATGCCTTCTGCTAAAAAGTATGTGATTGAATTAACTCCACAGCCTGATAAATCTTATGTTGACTACTCTGTGACTCTACAAACAACTGAATATGAAGCTTATGTTTTTAGAAAGGAATTTGAAGATGAGGCTTCCGAAATAGAAAATCAATTTAAAAGTAATTTAGAGAGCATAAGCTCATTTAAATCTTTATTTTATGAGAATTTTAATCGACCTTATGTACTTTTTTTTGAGGGGAATTTTGACATTATGAAAATCGGGTCTACTTTGATCTTAAAACCTTTTCTAAATTTACCGATAAAAGAAAATAAGTTGAGCCAATCAAAAAGGAGTTATCCGGTTGATTTTATCTACAGGCAAAATACTGAGTTCGAAACCAAGCTGCATATTCCAAAAGGTTATAAAATTTCCAATGTTCCTCAAAATTATAATATAGATAATCCATTGATTAAGATTTCATTATCCTTTGTTATTGAAGAAAATAGTATTTCTGTTTTAGGTAAATATAATTTTAAACAAGCAATATATCATTCTGAAGAATATAATAGCATTAAAGAATCTATCAATATCATCGTAAATAAATTTAATGAGGAGATTGTATTAGATAAAGTAAATTAAAAAGAATATTCAATTTTATTTAGTCCCTATTTTTTGCAATTTCATAATAATCGATTATTTATAATATATTTGTTTTGATAAATTGTGGTAAAATTATTTATTTCTCAAGTTAAAAGTATTCGGGCTATCATTTTGCAAATAAACAGTATTAAAATATGCTAAGAGCCTTTCTACGATAAGTCAATTCTCAATGTATAAATTCCTATTCCGTCCTCTACTATTTCTTTTACCCGCTGAAAAAGCACATCATTTAACATTTAATTTAGCTAGATTTTCCTTTAATATCCCAGGTATTAAAGCACTTAACCGAGCTTTTTTTTTAAAGTCAAATAAGTCTTTAGAAAGAGAGCTTTTTGGTGTGAAGTTCCCAAATCCTGTTGGTTTAGCAGCTGGTTTTGATAAGGATGCTAAACTCATAGACGAATTTGCTTCCCTAGGATTTGGCTTTATAGAAATTGGTACGCTCACACCCAAAGCCCAACCAGGTAATCCTCAACCCAGGTTATTCCGACTTAAGCAAGATGGAGCCATCATCAACAGAATGGGCTTTAATAACGAAGGTTTAGAGCCTGCTATTCAACGACTCAAAAAGAGGAAGTCCTCAGTAATTGTAGGAGGGAACATTGGAAAGAATAAAATTACACCTAATGAGGATGCAGTAAACGACTATATTGAATCATTTGAAAAGCTTTTTGATTATGTTGACTATTTCGTTGTAAACGTAAGCTCACCTAACACGCCTAATTTAAGGGAGTTACAAGAAAAAGAGCCTCTTAAAAAGTTATTGAGTCAGTTAATGGATCAAAATAACCTGAAAGCTAAACCTAAGCCGATCCTGCTCAAGATTGCTCCTGATCTGACCAATAGTCAGCTAGACGATATTATTGAAATAGTAGAATCTACTAAAATTGCTGGAGTAATAGCTACAAACACCACTATTTCACGTGAGAATCTGCAAGCTAATGACGCCGATTTAACTGCTATCGGAGCCGGAGGCCTAAGTGGCAGGCCTTTAAAAAATCGTTCTACTGAAGTAATCCGGTACCTACATCAGAAATCTAAGGGTTCATTCCCAATTATAGGGGTGGGCGGTATTATGTCTGCAGAGGATGCATTGGATAAACTAGAGGCCGGAGCAAGCCTTATTCAACTATATACTGGTTTCATTTATGAAGGCCCTGGATTGATAAAAAAAATCAATAAAGCCTTACTAAAGAAGCTAAGATAATTTTAATTCTCTGTAATAATTCACGTATTTTGCGTTTACCCTAGAATTTCTCAATTTTGCATGCGCTTACAGGGCATTACTAATGGCTAAAAACACATATAAATCAAATACTTTTAAGAAAAAAGAGAAACCTGCTAAAGCAGCTAAAAAACTTAATTGGAATTTTAAGTTTTTAAAAGATAGAAGACTTCATTTGGCTTCAGGTTTTTTTTTATTAACAGCGGCACTTTTTCTATTTACTGCCTTCTTTTCGTATTTATTTACCGGAAAAGCAGATATGAGTGTTTTGCAGTCGGTTTCCGAAACAGGAGTGAAAGCGTCAGGTTCCGAAATGGACAATTGGCTGGGTCTACTCGGTGCACAAAGTGCGTACTACTTCGTGTTTAGATGGTTCGGATTAGCTGCATTTCTCATTCCCCCGTTCCTATTTCTGGCAGGATATCATATAACTTTTCGTAAACAAATCATGAGCATTTCAAGGGCATTTGTGTTTATGATGTTCTTTCTTTTCTGGATTAGCTTATTCTTAGGATTTATGGTGTTTGAGTCCAACAGTGTAACTGGCTTTTCCTTTTTGTGCGGTGGCATTGGCTACGAACTGGCGCTATTATTTCACAGCCTTTTCGGTTGGGGTACTTATTTGATTTTGATTCTATCGCTTTTAATTTTCATTATTTTTTACTTTGATGTGACCACTTTGCTAGGTTTTGGACAAAAGGAGTTAACTGAAACAGAAGATTCAATGGTTGAAACGGATAGTGAGGCCATAAAAGAAACAGGTACTAAGTCGGCAGAAGTTTCTAAATCAGACTCTGATGAATCGTTTCAGGAAGATGATGCCGCAAGCTGGACCGTAAATGATAAAAACATCAAAAAGGAAAAGAAGCCTACTAATTTAGAGATGGAAGTGGAAAATACTTTAATGGATGAGGATTCATTTGAAGATGATGATTTCACTAAAGATTTCAATCAGCCTCAAAATAAAAATGTAAAAGAAGACGAAGATTCTGATTTCGAGGTTAACGATGCTGAGTTTAATGAAAAAGCAGCTACCACTGTAGAAAATTATGATCCAACATTGGACCTGTCCTCTTATCAATATCCCAATCTGGAATTGCTGGAACACCACGATTCAGGGAGGGTAAAAGTTACTCAGGAGGAACTTGAAGCAAATAAAGATAAGATTTTAGAGACTCTAACCAACTTTAAAATTAATATCTCTAGTATTAAAGCCACCATAGGTCCCACTGTAACTTTGTATGAAATTGTACCAGAGGCTGGTGTCAAAATTTCGAAAATTAAGAATTTGGAGGATGACATAGCCTTGAGTTTAGCTGCTTTAGGTATTAGAATTATCGCTCCTATCCCTGGTAAAGGAACCATAGGTATTGAAGTGCCTAATAAAAACAGGGAAATGGTTAGTATGCGCTCTGTTCTGGGTACCGATAAATTCATGAAGAGTGATAAAGAATTACCTATCATCTTAGGTAAAACTATATCCAATGAAGTATTTGTTGCAGATCTTGCTAAAATGCCTCACTTGTTAATGGCTGGTGCTACCGGACAAGGTAAATCTGTAGGTCTCAATGTTATGCTGGCTTCTTTAATTTATAAGAAGCATCCTTCTCAATTAAAATTTGTTTTGGTTGATCCCAAAAAGGTGGAGCTAACACTTTTTAATAAGTTAGAAAGACATTTTTTAGCTGCTCTGCCTGATAGTGAAGAAGCCATAATCACAGATACCAAAAAAGTGGTAAACACATTGAATTCTCTCTGTATTGAAATGGATAATCGCTATGATTTACTGAAAGATGGCGGATGCAGAAACTTAAAAGAATATAACAGTAAGTTTGTTAACAGGAAACTGAATCCAGAAAAAGGACATCGATTTTTGCCCTACATTGTGTTAGTAATAGACGAACTAGCAGATTTAATGATGACTGCCGGTAAAGAGGTTGAAACTCCTATTGCTAGGCTTGCGCAATTAGCACGTGCCATTGGTATTCATTTAATTGTAGCAACTCAACGCCCTTCAGTAAATGTAATTACCGGTATTATTAAAGCAAACTTTCCATCCAGGTTATCATTTAGGGTAACATCTAAAATTGATTCCAGAACTATTCTGGATATGGGGGGTGCAGAACAGTTGGTAGGTATGGGAGATATGCTTTTGTCGCAAGGCTCTGAATTAATCAGATTGCAATGTCCTTTTATTGATACTCCTGAAATTGATGAGGTGGTAGACTTTATTGGTAATCAGAGAGGCTATGAAAGAGCTTATCAATTGCCTGAATTTTCGGGTGACGATGATAATAGCAAAGTCGGAGAAGTGGATCTCTCCGAGAGAGATGCATTGTTTGATGAAGCTGCCAGGTTAATAGTTTTACATCAACAGGGAAGTACTTCTTTGATCCAGCGCAAGTTGAAATTAGGCTATAACAGAGCCGGTAGACTCATCGATCAGCTAGAAGCAGCTGGCGTGGTAGGGTCATTTGAAGGAAGCAAAGCAAGAGAAGTATTAATCCCTGATGAACTGAGTCTTGAACATTTGTTGAAAAACATAGATAGTTGAAGTAGTTCAAGAGTATTGTGAATAGAATAACAGAATATCCTTATTTTGTTTTAAACGTTTCTTTGTAGAAAGTATATTATAAAAATGATGAACGCTGAGTCTAAAATGTCAAGTAATAAAATTTGGAACAGTTATTGAAGTGTCACCATTGCATTTAAAAAATAAAAAATGAAGAAGATAAATTTTATTGTATTAATATTAGTAAGCTTTAGTACCATAGTTTTTGCGCAAAATGACCCGAAGGCCAAAGAGATTTTGGATAAGATGAGCAAGAAATATAAAGAGATTCCAGCTTTTACGGCTACTTTTACCCAGAATCTTGAAAATGAGAATGAGAATATAAGTGATAGCTTTCAAGGTGAAATTACTGTAATGGGTGATAAGTTCAAAGCCGATGTGGCAGGACAGCTTATTGTAAATAATAATGAAACTGTTTGGACCTATTTAAAGGATGCTAACGAGGTTACAATTAATAACTACGTAGAGGAAGAAGGAGAGATGAATCCCAGCAAAATTTATGATGCTTATAAACAAGGTTACAAATATCTCTATATGGCAGGTGAAGGCACAGCGAAATTTCATGTAGTTGATTTAGTGCCGGAAGACAAAGACGAAACCTTTTATAAAATAAGACTTAAAATCGATAAAAACACCAACCTGTTAAACAGCTGGTCGATTTTTGATAGGGCGGGCAACATCTTTAATTATTCAGTGACTGATTTTAAGGTGAAGAACAGTGTGACTGCAGCAGATTTTAACTTTGATACTAGCAAATACCCCAATATTGAAATTTTAGATTTTAGATAACAGCACAGTCTCCCTTCATATTTAAGTAAGGGAGACTTTTTAATATATGACTTACCAGGAATTAACCGGTGAAATCCGGAGCAAATCATCATATCTTTGTGTGGGCTTAGATTCAGCCATTGATAAAATCCCGCAGCACTTATTAAAGGAGAAGGATCCCATATTTGAGTTCAATAAACAAATAATTGATCATACCATTGATTTTTCAGTAGCTTATAAACCTAACATCGCATTTTATGAAGCATTAGGCCCTTCTGGTTGGGAAACTTTACAGAAAACAATGGAGTATTTGCACAAAGAGGTCTTTACCATTGCGGATGCCAAACGTGGAGACATCGGAAATACCTCAAAAATGTATGCCAAGGCATTTTTTGAGCAGATGAATTTTGACTCCATTACAATAGCGCCCTATATGGGGAGTGATTCCGTAGAACCTTTCCTCACCTTTCAGGAAAAATGGGTGATACTATTAGCCCTTACTTCCAATTCAGGTGCACAGGATTTTCAATTGGAGGAATTAGCGGAGAACAAGCCATTATATCAAAAAGTTATTGAGCAGTCTCAACAATGGGGGACTCATGAAAATATGATGTACGTTATTGGCGCAACAAGAAATGAGCAGTTCGAGCACATTAGAAAACTCATTCCTCAACATTTCCTATTAGTGCCAGGAGTTGGTGCACAAGGTGGTAGTTTAGCCGAAATTTCTAAAATAGGGTTGAACAAGAATGGTGGTCTTTTGGTAAATTCCTCCAGAGGAATTATCTATGCCGATTCCGGTAAAGATTTTGCCAAAGTAGCCGGCCAGAAAGCAAAAGATTTACAGGAAGAAATGAAGATCTATCTAGACGAGGTATAATTCACACGTCACCTCTTACCTTATTACAATTAACCTTAGTTCCATTAATACCAATGGCGTCATGCCGCAAAATTGAGGCTTAATTTTCCCAAAAGTCTTAATTTGTGCTGCCTGTGCCGACCAATCGGTAAATCTCATGACAAAGATTAATGAGATTTCGGATACCGATGTGTCAGTACAATCTAATTTTCTTTTTTGAAAAATGTAATCCCGATCGAGCGGGATCGAGATGAGGTCCTAATTTTATATTATGTCAATTTTTAAATCGAACTCAAGTTGTTAATGACAGCTTTAACTTGGCATAAAATAGTAGGATCTGAAAAAACCCACTCAAAACCTTAACTTAAAAAGATCATATTGATTACCTTTGCCCAAATTTGAGATTTAGAAAAATTTAATTATGTTAAGAACACATACCTGCGGTGCTTTAAGAATAGATGACAAGGATAAAAGTGTAATACTAAGTGGTTGGGTGCAACGTGTACGCGATAAAGGCGGCATGATGTGGATTGATTTAAGGGACAGGTATGGCATCACCCAGCTGATGTTTGAAGAAGGAAAATCTTCGGAGGAGATAATGGCTGCTGCCCGAAAAGTGGGAAGAGAGTTTGTTATTCAGGCCAAAGGAAAAGTGGCAGAGAGGTTTTCCAAAAACGACAAAATTGTTACCGGTGATATAGAAATTTTTGTAGAGGAATTAACAGTATTAAACGCTGCCAAAACGCCTCCATTTACCATTGAAGAGGATACTGATGGAGGAGAAGAGCTTCGCATGCAGTACAGATACCTAGATTTACGAAGGTCCGTAGTTCGAGAAAAACTGCAATTAAGACATAAACTGATGCAAGCCACCAGAAGGTATATGGATCAGCAGGACTTTCTTGAGGTGGAAACTCCCGTGCTTATCAAATCTACTCCTGAAGGTGCGAGAGATTTTGTGGTCCCTTCCAGAGTGCACGAGGGGGAATTTTATGCATTACCGCAATCCCCACAGACTTTTAAGCAGCTATTAATGGTATCTGGATTTGACAAATATTTTCAGATCGTGAAATGCTTTAGAGACGAAGATTTAAGAGCTGATAGACAGCCAGAATTTACACAGATTGATTGTGAGATGTCATTTGTGGAACAAGAAGATATCTTAAATACCTTTGAAGGTTTAGTGAAGTATTTGTTTAAAGAAATAAAAGATATTGATATTTCCGATGTGGAAAGAATGACCTACGATGAGGCTATGCGATTGTATGGGTCAGACAAGCCTGATTTGCGATTTGGAATGCCTTTCGTTGAAATTACAGAGTTGGCCCAAGGTAAAGGGTTTAATGTATTTGATCAATCAGAATTAGTAGTAGCTATTAATGCTGCAGGGTGCTCAGAATACACCAGAAAGCAGATTGACGCGCTCACTGATTACGTAAAAAGGCCACAAATCGGAGCTAAGGGTTTGGTTTATGTTAAATGCAATCTAGATGGGACCTATAAGTCTTCTGTTGATAAATTTTATAATCAGGAAGATTTAAAAGCCTGGGTGGATGCCGCTAATGCAAAGCCTGGCGATTTGTTATTGGTCTTAAGTGGAGATACAGACCATTCTCGTAAATGTATGAATGAATTACGTCTAAAAATGGGTTCAGAACTAGATTTACGTGATAGAAATGTCTTCAAACCCCTTTGGGTTTTAGACTTTCCATTGTTGGAATGGGATGAGGAATCCAAAAGATTCCACGCCATGCATCATCCCTTTACAAGTCCTAAGCCTGAAGATATGCAATACATAGAATCTGATCCGGGAAAAATCAGAGCTAACGCTTATGACCTGGTAATTAATGGAGTAGAGATCGGTGGAGGTAGTATCAGAATACATGAAAGTGATTTACAGCAGAAGATGTTTAAAGCACTTGGTTTTACTCCGGAAGAGGCTAAAAAGCAGTTTGGCTTTTTATTGGATGCTTTTGAGTATGGTGCACCCCCACATGGCGGTATAGCTTTCGGTTTTGATAGGCTTTGTGCTATGTTCGGTGGTTCCGATTCCATCAGAGATTATATTGCTTTCCCTAAGAATAATGCAGGTCGTGATGTAATGATTGATTCTCCAGCGACAATCTCAGAGGAGCAGCTTAAAGAATTACATTTGCTGATCAAAAGTTAAGCATTAATGGATCATACCTATATAGAGTTAATGGGTTGGCAATTAGCCGACCCATTAACATTTATTTCAGATCTTATGATGTCTGCAGTATGTTTTTATTGTGGGCATAGACTATTTTATGATTTCGAAATTAAGTACGCTAAATTTTTCGGACTTTTCTTTCTCTTCCTGGGTTTGTCTGCTTTTCTTGGAGGATCCTCTCATTTATTAGAGAATTACACTGGTAAACCCGGACATATGACTGCCTGGATGGTTCAGGGTGTTTCAATTATTTTTGTAGAGTTAGCTTGTGTGCGGTTAATAGAAGGGAATAAGTACAAAAAGTTGTTGAGGGCTTTTATATATGCGCTCTTTGGTTTCTTTATAGCCAGGTTATTTAGTGTTCAAACTTTTGAAGTAGTAAAAATGAATTCAACATTAGGTTTGATTGGGTTCGTTTTTGTGATTCACTTAGTGAATTATTTCCAAAAGAAGCAAAAACAATTCCTCCATGTGCCGCTCGCTATCGCATTATTTCTTTTGCCAGCTTTTATTCATGGGTTTAGCATTTATTACAATGATTGGATCAATCAAAATGTGATTAGTCATATCATTTTGCTGCCCTGCTACTATATTCTTTACAGAAGTGTAAGAGGGGTGGCTAAATTACGTACTCTGCCAACACAGCAATCAGAGCCGCTATAATAGACACAAAAAGCTTTTGAAAGCTGAAACTATGGTCCGGACTGCTTTCAAAAAAGATGGTGGTGGAAATATGCAGAAAATTACCTGAGACAATAGCAAATAAAATTACAAAAGCCTCATCTGAAAAGACAGATTGATCATGGAAAAAGCTACTTAATGCTAAACCAAAAGGACTGGCAATACTGAAAATCAATAAAATCGTCAAGGTTTTCCATCTGGTATGGAAATGGCAAATCATAACCGACATAAGAGCAAATGCAGCAGGCATCTTATGCATTAAAATTCCTAAGAATATAGAACTATTATTTTCGTGAGAATGCATTGTTTCAGGATGTGCCAATAAAGTTCCTTCTAAAAATGCATGAATACAAAGAGCAATAAGTAGTCCTAACCACTTATTATTGCTATGTTGGTGATTCCCATGTTGATTATGTAAATGTCCGTGCTCTACACCTTCTGAAAAATATTCCAGTACTACCTGAATGAAAAACCCTAATAGAACGTATAAAGCTATATTAGGCATATCGGAATTGTGCGTAAATAGTTCCGGTAAAATATGGATTACTGTAATAGAAAATAAGTAGGCACCGGCAAATACCAGACTTAATTTGAAGTACTGGTTATTCATTTTGGGGATGAAATAAACTGCCAGGCCAGCTAAAAATGTTAATGAGAATAATAGAATAGAAGATAGAATCATAATTTTTTAACAATAAATATCATCCTTTCAGATATTTCTGGTTTGTAATCATTTAAATGGTAATCGCCAAAAGTTTTTAAATGCATTAAGTTTGCGTTACGAAAGTACGTTAAAAATGATAATCTTCTAATAGCTTTCACCTTTTCTTGAAAATGGAAATGCTTTCCTTCATCTTCAAATTGAATTTCTTTTATAATATTTTCTCCATCAAATATTCTGTTTATGCTGAATTCAACTCCTTCGATTACTTTTTTTTCTTCTTTTATCAGATTGTTAATGACTGTGTAGGGGTTAAGGAAATCTAATACAAAAACACCGTCTTTTCGAAGTGAATTAGCAATTGAAGAAATAGCTAATTGATGTTCTTTGTCATTTTCGAAATAGCCAAAACTAGTAAACATATTCAGGGCGTAGTCGAAATGCCCTACTTTGTAAGGTTGCCGCATATCGTGAATTTCAAAATGCAGACCATTATTTTCGTGTTTTTTAGCAGCTTCAATATTTTTTGCAGAAAGATCAATCCCTTCTACAGAATAACCTAATTGATTCAAAAATATAGAATGGCGTCCTTTACCGCAGGCAACATCTAATACTTTTTGATTTAAAGAAATATTTAAATATTGTATAAGGTTTTTTAGAAAAATTTGAGCCTCTTTGCAGTCTCTATTTTTATATAGAATATGATAATAGGGGGAATTGAACCAGGTATTAAACCATTCTACTTTATCCTCTATCATCATTACATAATTATATTTGAGTCCAAATTTTCAGTGTAAAAAGTCTTTAGTTCTCCAGCTGCTGTTTCATAAATAAAAAATGCGGATAGTTGCTGTTGCTCTTTTAATATTTCTTTTGCCTCTTCAAGTCCTGTTACCATAAAGGTGGTAGACCACACGTCTGCCTCCATGCAATTGGGAGCTATAACAGTAGAGCTAATAATATCTCTTTGTACAGGATAGCCTGTCTTAGGGTTGATTGTATGGCCATATTTAACACCGTTATGTTCAAAATATTTGCGGTAATTGCCGGATGTGGAAATGGCTTGGTTGTCTAACTTAATAATAGCTGCTCTGTCAGAACCTGCTTCTTCAGGTTTTGGATTATCAATCCCTATACTCCATAAATCACCACTTTCATTTAAGCCTCCAACTCGTACTTCTCCTCCCAATTCCACCATTAGGTTATTTATCCCTTTTGCCTGTAGAAAATTGTACAATATATCTATTGAATAACCTTGGGCAATGGCATTAAAATCCAGGCTAACTTTATCAACAGTCTTTAACACTTCGTTCTGATCATATCGAATTTTATCAAAACCTACATATTTCATTATGCTCGTAATTTCAGTACTATCTGGAAAAGTCTGTTTCTCAGGTCCAAACCCCCATGCATTTAATAAAGGATAAACAGTTGGGTCAAAAGCCCCATTTGATGCTTCATAAGCTTTTTTACTTGCTTCTAAAACGGGTAAAAAATAGGGTAAATCAAATACCAGACTGTCATTTTGGTTAAATTTGTTAATTTCGGAGTCTTCCTTATAAGTTGATAAACTACTATCAAATTGAGTAAGGAGTGAATCAATACTTCTCTTAAAATTTCTTTTTAGACTATCTTCGTAGGTAATATTATATGTGGTGCCCTGGGCATTTCCGTTTATATAAGTATAAGTTCTATCTTCAGTATTTTCTGAATTTTTGTTCCTTATTAGCCATACTACTGCAATAGCTACCAATAAAATAAGTGAGTAAATTGCGTTTCTTCTTCTATTATCCATATTAAAATAATCTTGCACAAAATTACTGTAAAGCAAGTAGTTTTACGAAATAATTGCCCTATTTATTCGTGAATTAATTGCAAACTGAACCAGATCCATTAAGGTTATTAACAAGGAATATTTTAACTTGCATCAAATTATCATTTGCATGAGAGAGGATTATTTAAGTGGAGATGAGGAGCATTTAAGCCCTGTTGAAAAAGAAATTGAAAAAGCCTTAAGGCCTTTGTCTTTTGAAGATTTTACAGGACAACAGAAGGTGGTTGATAATATAAAGGTTTTTGTTCAGGCAGCCAGGAAAAGAGCAGAGCCACTAGATCATGTTCTATTACATGGCCCTCCCGGATTAGGTAAGACAACCTTATCTCACATTATTGCCAATGAGATGAATACTCACATTAAAATTACCTCAGGACCGGTGTTAGATAAACCTGGGGATTTGGCGGGCCTTCTCACCAATCTGGAAGAAGGCGATGTGTTATTTATTGACGAAATTCATCGATTAAATGCTGTAGTTGAAGAGTATTTATATTCTGCAATGGAGGATTATCGAATTGATATCATGCTGGATTCAGGTCCAAATGCCAGGTCAGTGCAAATTAGTTTAAATCCATTCACATTAATTGGTGCTACAACAAGATCTGGCTTACTCACTTCGCCTTTACGGGCTAGGTTTGGCATTAACGCCAGGCTGGAGTACTACGATGCGGAATTATTACAGCGTATCATCAACAGGTCTGCTGCTATTTTAAACACGCCTTTGGTAGAAGATGCAGCATTTGAAATAGCGCGAAGAAGCAGAGGTACACCCCGAATTGCCAATATGTTATTGCGTAGAACCCGCGATTTTGCACAAATTAAGGGAGATGGAACCATTACTAAAGATATAGCAGAATTTGCTTTAAATGCTCTTGATGTAGATGAGCATGGCTTAGATGAAATGGATAACCGAATACTAAGCACCATTATAGAAAAATTTAAAGGGGGGCCAGTTGGTTTGGGTACAATTGCCACCGCAGTAGGTGAGGAAGCTGATACAATAGAGGAAGTTTATGAGCCTTTTTTGATTCAGGAAGGCTATATGAAAAGGACTGCGCGAGGTAGGCAGGTGACTGAATTAGCTTACAGACATTTAGGAATAATTCCCCCTTCTCGCACAGGAACTTTATTTGACTAAGCTTACTTTTGATATTTCTTCGTATTGTCTTGAGCTCATCATTGCTCCGTTTTTATAAAGGGTGAGATTAAGTAATTACTGATGTTTAATTTATGCCAAATCAAAAATCGAAAAATACTCAAATCGTAAAAGCTATTGCTTCAGAAATGGGTTTTCAGTTTTGCGGTGTTTCAAAAGCTGAATTTTTGGAAGAAGAGGCGCCTAGGTTGGAGTCGTGGCTTAAGCAAAATTACCATGGGGAAATGGCTTACATGGCTAATCATTTTGATAAACGATTAGATCCCACCAAACTAGTAGAGGGTGCCAAATCCGTGGTGTCCTTATTATACAATTATTACCCTTCCGAAGATTTAGCTCATGATGGTACCTATAAAATTGCGAAATATGCCTATGGGAAAGATTATCATTTTGTAATTAAAGATAAACTTAAGGAATTTTTAGCTCGGATTGAGGAGGAAATTGGAGAGATTGGCGGCAGAGTATTTGTTGATTCTGCTCCGGTGATGGAACGGCAATGGGCGGCCAAAAGTGGCTTAGGCTGGTTGGGTAAAAATTCTTTGCTGCTCAATAAACAGAGAGGAAGCTTCTTTTTTTTGGCTGAGCTCATTATTGATCTTGAATTGGATGCAGATGGGCCTGTACAAGACTATTGTGGTACCTGTACTAAATGTCTGGATGCTTGCCCCACCGATGCAATTGTGGGTAACCAAATAATTGATGCGTCCAAATGTATTTCCTATTTAACCATAGAGCTAAAAGACGAAATACCAAAACAGTTTTCAGATGAAATGGAGGATTGGATGTTTGGTTGCGATATTTGTCAGGATGTTTGCCCCTGGAACCGATTTTCTACGCCACACCAGGAACAACAGTTTAATCCGAATCCGCACATGCATACAATGGATAAAAAGGAATGGGAGGAACTCACCAAAGATGTTTTCAATGAGGTATTTCGAAAGTCAGCTGTAAAGCGTACTAAATATGAAGGCTTAAAAAGAAATATAGATTTTTTATCCTAGCTAAAACAAAAGAGCCTCCGAATAGGAGGCTTACATGTTATAAATTAAACGGTAGAGAAATGTTTGTTGAGAACATCAATGTGCTTCGAACCAAAATGTCGATAGCACCAATCTTTTAACGTATTCAGCTCTTTTTCCACTAAAAGAGCAATAGCTTTCACCAATTCTTTTTCAAATAATCGCTTATCAAAGCTAACTTTCGAAAGTATCGATTTAACGTAATCTAACATAGCTATTTTGGTTTATGTTGTAGATAAAAAAATTAAAGAACTTTCCTTTTTTTGAGAAAACTAATATAGTAATTTTCTATTAGAACAGGAAATTATACTGTAATTTTAACGTTGAAAAATTACATAAATTTCATTTTAATACGGAGATAGCAATGATTAGGTTAGGAAAATTTATTTCATTTTTCGTTTTTCAAATAATACTTTTAGCTTCTTTACAGGCACAGGATATTTCAATTGAATTAGGTCCTTCTGAAATAGCTTTAAATCAAGCATTTACCATAACTGTGAAGTTGGAAGGAGAAACGCTAAAATCTTATAATAACTTCCCGGAAATTACAGGATTAATTAAAAGAGGAACATCAAGTAGCTCTTCTACTAATATTTTTAATGGGCAAGTAACAAGAAGCCAAAGTATTACACAAACTTATGTTGCTGAAAGGGAAGGCACTATTACTATTCCTCCCTTCACTATTATTGTAAATGGTAAGCAGGTCAGTTCAGCAGGAAAAACGCTAAAAGTGGGGCCTGCCAAACAAAGGCAGCAACAAAGAAGGTATGATCCTTTTGGAAGCGATCCGTTCGAGGATTTTTTTGGAAGAGGAAATGAATCAGATGAATTTGTTGATGTGAAGGCTGATGCCTTCTTTGCACTAACCACCAATAAAAATGAAGTGTATGTTGGAGAGGGAGTAAATACTTCTTTAGCTTTTTATGTTTCAAATGAGAACCAGGCGCAATTGCAGTTTCATGAATTAACAGCACAATTAAATGAGATATTAAAGGAGATTAAACCACAGAATGTGTGGGAGGAGAACTTTAGTATTGTAAATATAAAGCCTGAACCTATTAACTTAAATGGTAAGAGGTACAGTGTTTATAAAATTTTTCAGGCTACTTTTTTCCCATTAAACGAGCAGGATATCAAGTTTCCCTCGGTAGGGTTAAAAATGGTGAAATATCAAGTGTCTAAAAACAGGTCTGTATTCGGGCAAAACAGAAAGGAAGGTTTTCAAACATTTTACAGCAAACCTAAAACTGTAAAAGTGAAAGCTTTGCCAGATCACCCGTTGAAAGATAATGTGCCAGTGGGAGATTATCAGCTAAGCGAAAAAATTAGCAAAACGCAGGCAGAAACAGGTGAGAGTATTCAGTTGGATTTTGATGTAAGAGGTACCGGTAATATTGCCTACATTTCAGAGCCTATTGTTAAAAAAGATAAGAAACTGGAAATTTATCCTCCTAATTCCAAGGAAAGAATTTCAAGAAGTGGCACCTCAGTAATGGGGACTAAATCTTTCAGTTATTACTTGTCTCCGAAGGAACCTGGTGATTACGATCTGTCTGATTACATTCAGTTGGTATATTTCAATACCAGTAAGGAAAAATATGACACTTTAAAATCTCAATATACTATCAATGTAACTGGAAGCAGCCTTAAAAATAAAGCTATCGGAGAAGCCTCTTCTGAAGGATTATTTTATGATAGAATTGAAAATGAACCCAATCAGTTGAAAGCAATGGTAAATTACGACTGGCTGAAAATGTTCGTCAATATCATTATTGTGGTTGCTTTAGGTGTTTCATTGTTCATATTATTTAAAAAATCCTAAATTGCGCTTCAATTCTTAATAAATGAGCAACAGTTACGGTAAAATTTTCAAAATTACTACTTACGGTGAATCGCACGGTGTGGGTATTGGAGTTATAATAGATGGCTGCCCGGCGGGAGTTTCCATTGATGAAGCGCTTATACTCAAAGATATGCAACGGAGAAAACCGGGGCAGTCTAAAATTACCACCCAAAGAAAGGAAGAAGACGAAGTAGAACTTCTTTCTGGAGTTTTCGAGGGCAAATCAACAGGTACGCCTATTGCATTGAGCATTCGTAATAAGGACCAAAAAAGTAACGACTACTCACATATAAAAGATAGTTACAGACCATCCCATGCAGATTTCACCTACGATAAGAAGTATGGCATAAGAGATTATAGGGGTGGTGGAAGAAGCTCAGCCCGTGAGACTGCTGCAAGAGTGGCAGCAGGAGCAATTGCTAAAATGATGTTGTCTCATTATAATATCACTGTAGAAGCGTATGTATCTCAGGTAGGTAGTTTGAAACTCGAAATTCCATATCAAAAGTTAAATCTTTCTCATTCAGAAAATAATATTGTCCGTTGTCCGGATGCTGAAACTGCTGACAAAATGATTCAACTAATTGATGATACCCGCAAAAATAGGGACACCATCGGTGGAATTGTTTCATGCGTTATAAAAAACACACCTGTCGGTTTAGGCGAGCCGGTTTTTGATAAGCTTCATGCTGTATTGGGACAAGCAATGCTCAGCATAAACGCAGTGAAGGGCTTTGAATATGGAAGTGGCTTTGAAGGTGTGAAAATGTTGGGGTCTGAGCATAATGATGCATTTGCCAACGAAGATGATAGGATCATTACTAAAACAAATCATTCCGGAGGTATTCAAGGTGGTATTTCCAATGGAGAGGACATTTATTTTAATGTAGCATTCAAGCCTATTGCCACAATAATGCATGATCAGGAAAGTATTGATAATAAAGGTGATACTGTAACCGTGACAGGTAAGGGGAGACATGACCCCTGTGTGGTGCCAAGAGCTGTGCCAATAGTTGAAGCTATGGCGGCACTCACAATTGCAGACTTTATTTTAAGAGCAAAAACAAGTAAAATTGAATGAAAAAATTACCTCTACATATTAAAATTATTATTGGATTAGGTCTTGGAATTTTATGGGCCTTCATCTCCAGTTATTTAGGTTGGAATCAATTTACTATTAACTGGATAGATCCTTTTGGGACAATTTTTATCAGAATTTTAAAAGCTATTGCAGTGCCTTTGGTACTACTTTCTATTATAAGTGGTGTATCAAGTTTAACTGATATCAATAAATTAGGCAAATTAGGTTTTAAAACCATTGTTTTTTACCTCTGTTCTACCGTGTTGGCTGTCGGGATCGGCTTAACTCTTGTAAATGTGATTAAGCCAGGTAGCTTTGTTGAGGAAGATCAACGAGTGAAAAACAGAATAAAATATGAATTATGGGTGAGCAATAATCCTGATGTGCCACAGCCAAAAGATGGTCGTTCTTTCCTTAAGGAAGAGCAGTTTGCAGAAAAAGTGAATAGTGCTTTAGAAGAGCAGAGCATGGATTCTTTGCGTGCAGTAGCTCAATCCACTGATGAAAGAGTAGCAAAACTATCCGAAAATGCTGACGAAACAAAAGACAAAGGTCCTTTGTCATTTTTTGTTGATATGGTGCCTGAGAATGTTTTTGGTGCATTTAGCAGTAATAGCAACATGCTGCAGGTGATATTTTTCGCTTTGTTTTTTGGTATTACTTTGGCCATGTTACCCAATAGCAAGGTGCAAGGTGTGTTGGACTTTGTAAATGGAGCCAATGAAGCAATTTTAAAAATGGTAGACATTATCATGAAAGCGGCTCCCTTTTTTGTTTTCGCCCTTTTAGCAGGTGTTATCGCTAAAATGGCAGACACTCCCGCAGAGGTTTGGCAAATTTTTAAAGGGCTTGGGAGCTATTCCATCACTTTAATGGTAGGGTTGTTGTTTATGATTTTTGTACTGTATCCATTACTTATTAGTACTTTCATAAAGAAAATTAGCTATCGCGAATTTTTCAGACGCTTTAGCCCTGCTCAATTCCTGGCTTTTTCCACCTCAAGTAGTGCGGCTACACTTCCTGTAACTATGGAGTGTGTAGAGGATAATCTAGGTGTTTCCAGAAAAATTTCAAGTTTTGTTTTACCTGTAGGAGCTACCATTAATATGGACGGTACAAGCATGTACCAGGCAATAGCGGTAGTCTTTCTTGCTCAATTACACATGGTTGACCTTACTTTGGGTCAGCAGTTAACGATTGTACTTACGGCTACTTTAGCATCTATCGGCTCAGCAGCAGTGCCAAGTGCCGGACTTGTTATGATGATCATAGTACTGAATTCAGTAGGGCTTAATCCTGCATGGGTGGCAATTATTTTCCCGGTAGATAGGATTTTAGATATGTTCAGAACCGTAGTGAACGTTACGGGAGATGCTACTGTTTCTACCTTAATTGCTCACTCAGAAGGTGAACTTAATGTGCCTGAAAACGTTTCACACAGTAAATAATTAATAAATAAAGCAAATAATAATGAGTACGCAGACACAACAACCTGTTACCATATACATGGAGTCAAATCCTAACCCAAATTCTTTGAAATTTGCCACCAATCAAATGCTAGTTCCAGAAGGGGATTCTTTTGACTTTCCTAATGCGGAATCTACCAGCAATGCTCCGATGGCAAAATTGTTATTCGAAAAGGATTATGTAGACAGGGTTTTTTATATGAGCAATTTTGTAACTGTTACTAAGAAACCTGAGGTTGATTGGGTGGAAATACAAAATGAAATAAAAGATACAATTAAGAGTTATTTGGAAACTGGTAAGAGAATTATTGATTTAAAGCCTGCTGATTTAGTAGAAACACCAAATAATAGTGAAAATGCTGAGATCGAAGAGCAAATCAAAAATATTTTAGAAGAGTACATAAAGCCAGCTGTGGAGCAGGATGGAGGAGCTATTTCTTTTCATTCATATGAAAAGGAACCACAAAGAGTAAAATTGTTATTGCAAGGTGCTTGTAGCGGATGCCCTTCTTCTACCATTACTTTAAAGGCAGGAATCGAAAACTTGCTCAAAAGGATGTTGCCTAACGATGTGAAAGAGGTAGAAGCAGAGGGAGTTTAATCTCATTTATTCTCCTTATTAATTTCTCATAAAACATAATTTTTTAAAATAATGGATAAGATAAGACCTTTTCATGTGGCTTTTCCTGTCACAGACCTTCAGGTTACCAAAATGTTTTTTGAAGATATATTGAAATGTAAAATTGGCAGGTCTTCAGAAAGGTGGGTAGATTTTGACCTCTATGGACATCAGCTATCTGCACATTTAACTGACCAGCCTATTGCAGAGCCACCGGCAAATGAGGTGGATGGTAAGAAAGTTCCAATTAAGCATTTCGGTGTAATATTAGAATGGAACCAATGGCATGAGCTAGCTGAAAGCCTTGAAAAAAACCACATTGAATTTATTATTAAGCCACATATCAGGTTTGAAGGTGAGGCAGGAGAGCAAGCTACTATGTTTTTCCTTGACCCAAGCGGCAATGCCCTGGAATTTAAAGCATTTAAAGATGATGCTGCTATTTTTCAATCCTAAAACAGATTCTACCGAAATTTGAATTCGTAGAATTGTTAAGTAAAGTAATTTTCATGAACCTACTCTCTCAAAATGGAAGTAAAAGATTTATACCGTTTAGTAAAAAGAGGGGAAGGGGAAACCTTAGAGTTTAAAAGAAAAGTTGCCCACCCTGAAAAAATAGTCAGAGAGGTGGTAGCTTTTGCTAACACCAAAGGAGGAGACCTTTTAATAGGAGTAGATGACAACGGAACTATTCCGGGAGTAAAGTATGCTGATGAAGAAATTTTTGTTCTAAATAAGGCGATTTTCACTCTTTGTAAACCTAAAGTGCAATTTAAATATTACGTGATCCCATTGGATGAAGATCAAAATAGATCTGTGGTGCATTATGAAATTGCTGAAAGTAAAAAGAAGCTTCACTATGCATTGCCGGATCAACTAACAGAAAGAGGTAAGGCATATGTGCGCGTAATGGACAAAAGTATACAAGCCAGTAAGGAAGTCAGGAATATCATTAAATTATCTAACAGAAAATCTGCTAAAGTTTTTTCCATTGAAGAGAATGAGAAGTTACTTTTAAAATATCTGGATGAGCATGATTTTATAACACTTTCTGATTTTCAGAAAATAAGTAACTTAAATAGATATAATGCTTCACGAATATTGGTTAAGCTTACTTTGTCAAATTTAATTACGGTCAACCCTTCTGATAAGGAGGACACATATAGCCTGGTGCCGATAATCAATTATTGAGTGTAAAAAGGTAAGTACTACTTACAGTTCTATCGTACTGAGGTTAAAAAAAAGCACCAACATAATTGATGGTGCCGTTTTCTTAGATTTAATAATACTATTATTGAATGACGATAGCAGCTCTGTTTAGCTTACCTCCTTCTAAAGTGTCAGTTTGTACCCCTAACATATTATTATTCATTTCCCCTTTTGTAGCATATACAAAATATACTTGTTCATCCAAATCTTTGAAAGTTACCCTGCCTTTATTATCAGTTTTTTCAGGTCCTGCCACAGGATTCTTGCTATTTCTATAATCTTCATTATTAGCGTAAAGAGTTACAGTAGCACCTTCTTGTACATTTCCCAAATCATCCTGAATGGTAATTCGTAAGTTTGTTTTAAGAAATTGGTCGTTTTTTGGAACGAACTGTAAAAAGGTAAATGCAACCAGGGTCAATACTAAAATACTTGCCTTTAATTTGTACATAATTTTTCAATTTATTTGTTTAAAAATACGTAAGAATTCTCATATAGTTCGTTACTCATCCAAACTGTGTTTATGAAATCATATTTTATATTTTTTGTTTTGCTCATTTTAAGTGTAACGGTAAGTGGACAGAATATTATTTCTAATTTAAAAGTAGATGAAAATAGCAGGCATGCCGATGCATTTTTAAGTTTTTCATATACAAGTCAAAGATTACAACAGACCATTGATTTTCCTTTTACATCCATCGCTTTAAAAAGTAAAACTATTACTGATTTTAGAGATTTTGCTATCATTAATAATGAGGATACTATCTATTTTACAAACGATGCTCACGATTCTGAAGAATCTGATTTTAATTATTCATCATTAGTTCATTTTGATAATGAAATCAGTAATTTGAATCTACTATATCCAGAGGGAGTAGAAGGAGTCCATGTAGTATTGATGAATGGAAGAGATGAGTCAGCCAGCGGTGGACTAAATGACAGACGAATGCAGGACAATATCAATAATTGTGAATTACCTAATATGATTCCGCAGTCCGAATGGAGAAGTGGTTTAAATCCCCCCAATTATTCAAGAACCTTCACTACTACCCAAAATATGATAGTGCATCATTCAGCAGGATCTAATACAGCCACTAATTATACGCAGGTTGTTCGGGATATTTATATTTTTCACACACAGGAAAGGAATTGGTCAGATATAGGTTATAACTACTTGGTGGCACCTGATGGGAGACTTTATGCAGGGCGTGACCCGGGGGATGGAGAACAGGACAAGGTAATGGGAGCTCATTTCTGCGGTGGAAATGGTGGGACCATGGGTGTTTGTTTGCTGGGTAATTACGATCTCCAGGATGCTTCAGAAGCCACTTACGAGACATTAGAGCAGTTGCTCACCTGGAAAGGATTTACTGACGAATTAAATGTGCAATCTCAGAATCCTCACCCTTTAAATGAAAATCTTGGTGTAATAGCTGGACATAGAAATGGCTGTAGCACTCAGTGTCCTGGTAATTTTGTCTATGCCAGGCTTCCGGAAATTAGATCTGACGTAGCTGCTGCCATTTCGGTCTGTGCTGGTGAAGATGAAGATGAAGACGATGAGGAACCAATTGATGAAGAACCAGTGGTAGAATTGCCTGTTGACGAAGATTCACTTCATAGATTTTCAATATACCCTAATCCCGTAGGAAATAACTATGAATTAAATGTGGTAATTAACGAAGAGGATAGGGAGTCATTAAAAAACCTTTATGTTTTTGATGCCTATGGTAGAAAGGTAAAGTGGGAAAAGTTGGCCTATCAGTCCAATTTGATTACTTTGTACTTACCGAAAAATTTAAAAACTGGCATGTACTTTCTATATGTTGTGAGAGAAAATACAAGCTTTCACAGAAAATTTATTTTGTTATAGTGCAATCTGAAATATGATTTACTGTTTAGAAGCAGGTATTAAAAGATTTTCAATAACTGATTATTTGATTTAGAGGCGTTCATTTTTCGATTCCTCAATTTCTCCCCTGTCCCAGATTTTCTCTGCTTTTTTGCCAACCAAATAGAAGGATACCGCTATAATGGCAAAGAATAGCGCTTTATGAAGAGAGTCCCAGAAATACTCGAAATAACGCGTGTAAAGATTCAAAAATATAAATGTTATTCCCATGTTTTTAAGCATAATGTCTTCCTTTTTGAGGCCTATTATAATAGCTCCAATACTTGCCACCAACAAGATAATACTATAAAACCACAGCTGATATTGCCTTACTTCCAGCCATTTTTCATAGCTGCTATAGTTTCCTGAGATCGACAATATCCATAAAGCTGTAAAAAATAAAATAAGGCCACTGAAATAAGTAGGCTCTTTAAATTTACTGAGCCTAGCAGAATTTTTTAAAATGAAATTAGCCGCCAAAATAAAAAGTCCTAAAAGCGTAAACCGCATAGGAAAGTTCATCCCTACAAACAGCTCGTTATCTTTGCTTAAGTTGTGGGTGACAGCGCCATATCCTATCATTAACGCCATTAAACCAAACAGCCAAACGAGCTCCTTTTTTCTTACAATGGCAACTACAAAATACAGTATTGATAATAAGAAAATCAGGATTCCGGGCTTTTCTTCCATTCCCAAAAGAAAGCTTAAGAAACCTACACCTATCGCTAATAAAACACATCCGAAGAATGAAAAAACTTCTTTACTATATTTCTTTTTTGCATTTGCTTGCTCATATCTCCAGTCCAACCAAAAGGCTAATCCGCTAAGCATTAAGAAGGTAAAAGATTTAGTTAAGTAGGAAGTAGAAATTAAAGAATCTATTAAATCTAAAAGAGCTTTATCGGCAAAAATGCTAAGTACGGCAATAAGCAAACTTATTACTGCAAAAATAAAGGAGTAATATGCCAGCGCCTGCCAGTTGAACGGTTTTTCTATCAGGGAGGCTTCCAATTCAGATGCCTTTTGCGGACTGATGAGCTGCTGATCTTCCCATATTTTAAGCGCCTTTTTTACGACAGATTTATCCTTTTTACTAACTTTCATCTCTCACTTTTTTGGTGCCCTGATACAATTCAAATTCTAACAACCGACATTCAATTTTAGCATTCATGAAAGGAATTCTTCTTTTTGTTCTTAAACCTATCTTTTTGGCTAGTTGTAAATTTCCAGTGAAAATATAACCGGTTTTTCCCTTGCATTCTTGTTTAAAAAAATCTCCTATCTGTTGATAAAGAATTGCTAGCTCTGCTTCTTCTCCTAATCGTTCGCCATATTCGGGATTAAGAAACACTACTCCTGGTTCCTCGGGAATTTGTGTATCTCTAAAATCACATTTCTTAAAGCTAATATAATCAGCCACACCAGCTACCTCTGCATTTTGCTCTGCAGCCTGTAAAGCCATTCTACTGTGGTCTGTAGCAATAATTGCTATTTCTGGTTTGGTTTCTGCCTCAATAGCTTCTTTTTTCAAATTTTCCCAGATGGTTTCATCAAATCCTTTTAAAAAATGGAAGCCAAATTTCTCTCTGTTTAGGCCAGGTGCTTTTTTTGCTGCTATACATGCAGCTTCTATAGCTAAAGTTCCTGATCCGCACATTGGATTAATAAAGGATTGATTAGGTTTCCAGTTGCTTGCAAATATGGCAGCAGCGGCTAATGACTCCATCATAGGGGCCTTTCCAGGTATTTTACGGTAACCATGTTTAGCAATTGTTTCTCCTGATGTATCCAGGTAAATGGAGGCTTGTTCTTCCATCCAGTGTAAAAATAATACCATTTGATCTCTTAAAGGACCAGAATCTGGTCTGCTCCCTGTTTTATCGACCAATCTATCTACAACTGCGTCTTTTACGCGCACATTGGCAAATTGTGTATTTAAGATGCTATCATTGTTCACATAGGAGGTAATGCATAAATAACCATTTTCATACAAGTAATTTTCCCACCTTATTTGATATAATTGCTGGTATAACTGATCTGGAGAAGTAGCTCTAAAACTTTTTAGTTGAAAAAGCACCTTATTAGCTGACCTTAAATGTAAATTAAGTTTCATGCAATCTGCCATAGTTCCCATTAAAGAAACCTCTAGCGGACCTTCATGCGAAACGGAATAGCCTAAATCCTCTACTTCTTTTCTCAGCACGGGAGCAATAAAAGGAGGGCAAGGCAATACTATTTTACTTTTATCCATGTGGGCAAAGTTAAAGAAATTTTCATGTGGTTTCTATTCGATTTCCTTTTGACTTATATTTGCATTCCAATTTAATAAAAAAGAAAATGAAGCAGTGGTTTTTGTGTAAAGTTAAGTACCAAAAAGAGGACGAAAATGGCAGATTAAAATCGGTTACAGAGCCTTATTTGGTAGATGCCGTTTCATTTACTGAAGCGGAAACCCGGATGTACGAAGAAATGGGAGAGAGAGTAAGAGGTGAGTTTATGATTACAGGCATTAGCAAAAGTAAAATAGCTGACGTTTTTAATTATGAAGATGCTGATGTGTGGTATAAATGTAAAGTCACTTATTTTGTAGCAGAGGAAAGCGGCAAAGAAAAGAAAATCACTAATCAGATGATTGTTACTGCTCACAACGTAAAAGAAGCTTACGATAGAATTTATCTAAGTTTAAACAATATGTTAGTTTCTTTTCAGGTTCCTGAAGTTTCAGAAAGTCCTATTATAGAAGTTTTTAATTATAGTGGTGATATAGATGCGAATGAAGAACAGCAAACTGCTGCTGTGGTAACTGAAGAAGAACAAGAAGATTAATCTCACTGTACCGGTAACATCATAAAAAAAGCTCAACTTGTAAAAGTTGAGCTTTTTTTGTTTTCGGAAATGCCAATGATTACATTTTTTTAGGCACAACTACTTTGTTAATTACGTGAACTACACCGTTACTAGCTTCTACATCAGCCATAACTACTTCAGCTCCGTTAATCATCACTTTTCCATCAGCAACAGAAACTTTTAGAGTTTCACCTTGTAATGTTGTTAATTCCTGACCATCTGTTAAATCAGCTGCCATAGCTGCACCATCAACAACATGATACTTCAATACATTTTGCAATTTGCTTTTGTTTTCTGGCTTCATCAACATGTCTACTGTTGATTGAGCTGCTGCGAAAGCGTCATTGGTTGGAGCGAAAACTGTGAAATCACCATCTCCTTTAAAAGTTTCAACTAATTCAGCTTGTTGTAAAGCAGCTACTAAAGTGCTTAGCGTTTCAACATTCATCGCTGTTTCAGCAATTGACTTAGGTAATGCAGCAATTGAATCAGCTTCTCTTTGAGCTTGCTCTTCAACCATAGCAACTGAATCAGCTACTCTGATAGAATCTTGTGTAGCTTTTTCTCTTTCGGCTTTTCCACCGTCTCCACAACTTGCAACAAGGATAACTGCAACCAGTACCCCAGTAAATAATGTTAATTTGTAATTTTTCATAGTTATTTAATTGATTAGTGATGTAAAGATACGACTGTATTTCTTGTATATTAAACTAAATGTATTAAATAATGTTTAATAAAATGTTTTAAACCTTTATGTAGTGTAAATCTACTAATTAACCCATGTATTCGATTAAAAATGATCTTTTGGCGATGTAAGGTTTATTTAGGATGTTAGAGACGCTCATTACTACCAACCCCAACTACCCTCAACCCCTTTAAATGGCCCTACAATATCTTGGGTAATCCAATTCTTTGATTTTAGAACTCTTAAAATTTGCTGTCGACACAATGCTTTTCATTAATCTATTTGTCTAGTGTTTAACGAATTTTGATGGCTGATGCTCTATTTCTTTATTATTTAATATCAGTTTCACAGTCTTTGCCTTATCTTGCCCACCTATGAGAACATTTTTCGCATTGCTGTTTGCTAACCTACTGATAACGCAGTTGGCTTTTACTCAAAATTTATCAATTAATCTCCAAAAAGGTCATAGTGCTGCGGTTAAATCACTTGAGCTCAGTTCAGATGGAAAGTACTTATATACAGGTAGTAGAGATAAAACCATCAAGATGTGGGATGTAGAAAGTGGCCTTGAGATAAAGACTTTCTTTGGACATGAAAGCACTATCAATAATATTTCAAAATCAAATATTACAAATGTATTTGCCTCCTCCTCAGCTGATTTAATGGTAAAACTGTGGGACGTGAAGAAAGGCAAAATAATCTGGACTAGTCCAAAGAGTAAAAATTATATGACAGCTGTAGCACTCTCTCCAGACGGGCAATCTATAGCTGTAGGTGGCTATGATGATAAAATGTTGGTTTATGATATCAATACTTCTGATACAATAGTGAGTTTGAAGGTAGATAGTGATAGGGGCACAGGGTATGGAGTTGCTTTAAAATGGAGCCCAAATGGCGAATGGTTGGCTATTGGTGAAGATAACAAATCGTTATCACTTTATTCAACTGATACATGGGAGCTGAAATATAAATTAACTCCCAAGGCTGGTTGGTGCGGTGGTTGTCCAACATTGATGGCTTTTCATCCTAATAATCAGCAGCTTGCCAAGCTATCTGATAATGGTAGTTTGGAGTTAGTTGATCTTGAATCTGGCAATGTCACTCAAACTTTGCAAGAGGAGATGGAAGATATTAGATCAGTTGCTTTTAATACAGAGGGTACAAAATTACTAGCTGCAACAAGTGAGCAGGTTTTTATCTATTCCTTACCTCAGAATATGCTCTTAAAGGTACTAAACCCTTCAGTTGTTGAAATTAATGAAGCCATATTTAATAAGGTGTCCGAGGCAGTCATTGTTGCAGGTGATGATAATAAAGCCAGCCTGATTGAAATTTCATCAGGAAATATGATCAGACAATATCAAGGCTTACTGCATGATCAGGATAAAGGAGGTTTAATGTATGATGCTAATAATTACTGGGAATCACACATCGCCAGGTACATCCATCAAAAAAGCCAACAATTGTTAACTTCAGATGGGCAACACCTTCTAAAGGGTAAAATAGGTTCAATCCTTAGAATGTGGGAGCTGAAAACTGGAAAGGCGGTAATGGAATATATAGGTCATGAGAAGACAGTTATTTGCTTCGATCTTTCAGCTGATGAGAAGATGATTGCCACGGGTGGTGGTGAAGGGAAAATAATAATATGGGATAAAAACTCAGGTAAAAAAATAAAGTATTTGAATGGACATAACTCTCCAGTGTTTGATGTGCGGTGGAGCAAAAACCAGAAGATGTTAGTTTCTACCTCGTGGGATGGGCAGGTATTGGTTTGGGATGTGGATTCGGGTGAAATAATATCGAAAATCTATTGGAATAATGTATCAGCATATGCTGTATCTTTCACAAAAGACGATTTATATCTTATTGTGGCTCGTCTAGATCAAAAATTAGAACTTTATGAAGTAGGTACGGGGCAATTAGTGAAATCATTTATTGGTCACACCAAAAATGTCAGTCAAATTCTGTTAACTGATAAATCAGAGGAGTTTATTAGCTTGTCTGATGACGGCACTGCAGTATTATGGAATATTTATGATGGAATGATTCGAAAGAAATACAAACACGAATCTGGAGCTGTTCGTGCAGCTTTATTAAGTAATGGCAAATTTTATACTGCAGGAGAAGATAGAGTTATCAGAATTTGGGATAGTGTAAAAGGAGAGGTTCATCAACGACTGGAGGGGCATCAGGCAACAATAAGTTCGCTTAATATAGATCAGGAATCTTCTTTACTAATATCCGGTGATTTAGATGGTGTAACCAAATATTGGGATTTGAAAACGGGCCAGGAAATTTTGGAGTACGTAATTGTAGATAGGGTAAATTGGATGGTGAGAAACCCTGGTGGATATTTTTATGCAACAGATGGAGCTAAGAAGTACATTCATTATGTGAAAGGAAATGAGGCATTCTTTCTAGATCAATTTTTTGAAGACTTCTATACGCCTGATCTCATAAAAGAAACATTTTCAAATAATAAAAAACAAAATCGCAAAAGCATTCAGGGGATGTTGGATAAGTCTGATATTCACGATGTGAAAATAGCAGGTTTTGCCTCAGATGATCAACTCAGTGCTAAATTGTTTTTAAAAGTATATGGTCAACAGAAATCTATTGCTGAAATTCAACTATTTCATAATGGAAAAAGAGTTGATCTGAAGCTTAGTGCATTTAAAATTACTAAAGAGGTGGATGAAAGTATTACTTATAGCTGTGAGCAGCCATTAGTATCAGGACATAACAGGTTTCTGGTTAAAATTGTAAACAACGAAAACATTGAGTCGGCACCCGCCACAGTAGATCTGGTAACTGAAAATAATGTGCCTGGAGCAACTTGTCATGTTTTGGCCATTGGACTTAACCAATATAAGAATTCCAAACTTAACCTTAATTATGCCGGTGCTGATGCAAAAGCTTTTGTGAAACAAATGGAACAAGGAGTTGTTGGGTTGTTTTCTGAATTGAGGTTGCATGAATTATACGATGAAAATGCCACTAAGGCTGGCATTTTATCAACAATGGATTCAATTATTGCTCAAGCAGGTATCAATGACTTATTCATTTTTTATTTTGCAGGGCATGGAAGTATGAATGATGACACCTTCTATTTTATCCCATACGAGTCAACCCGTTTGTATGACCAGAAAGCCTTAGAAAATTATGCCTTAAGTGCTTCGGAATTGCAAAAGAAATTAACACAGCTTCAAGCATTAAAGCAAATGGTAATAATTGATGCGTGTCAAAGTGGTGGTTCAGTAGAATTGCTTGCACAAAGAGGTGCAGTAGAAGAAAAAGCCATAGCTCAACTATCAAGAAGTGCTGGGGTGCATATTATGTCAGCAGCGGGTAGTCAGCAGTTTGCTTCCGAATTTGCAGAATTGGGGCATGGTTTATTTACTTATACATTATTGGAAGCCTTAAAAGGTAGTGCGGATGGTGCCCCTCAGGATGGAAAGCTAACTGTATACGAAATGAAATCTTTTATTGATGAAATGGTGCCTGAATTAAATATGAGATTAAAAGGAAAACCTCAATATCCTTACACTTTTTCCAGGGGAAACGATTTTCCTATCGGTTTAACAAAGGGCCAAAAGTAGCTATCATACCCTGTATATAAACTATAGGAAGTAAATGAATTACAAAATCAATTTATATTCCTATAAAGTTTACTGCCCCGATCAATGGGGTGATGCTACGTTCCTTATGAACTTCCTTCAAATTTAGGTGAGATCTCAAGTGAAACTAATGTAAATACCGCTATCCCCTTGTCTGGGAGTTACTGACTTATGCGTCTTTTTTTGAATTGATTGTATTAATCATTTCAAAAAATTAGCTGACCTCCTACAGGATAACAAACTCCTAGAAGTGATTTATTTTAATGGAAATATAGTCAACTGCTAATTTCCTTAAATAGGTATTGAAGCAATTCGGATTTTAACCTCTAAAGTGCGATTTATCTGATATAACCTTACATCCGGACGATATGGGAACGAGTTTTCCTTAAAACCGCGACTAATTTGTAATTATACTCATTTTTTTAACTCAAATTATGTAAATATTAAATTTGTATGGTAAAATGATAACCTAAAAAATTATAAAAATGTAAAAAAAGTATTGATAAGGGTTAAAATAGAATTATAAAAATCACAAAAAACAAAAAAAATGTAAAAAGTGATTAAAAAACACATCAGAAATTTTCATTTATTAAAATATTTACTTTGTATTGTATTGATTCTTTTAAATAGAATAAAATAATGTTAAATCTTTTAAAATAATGTAATAATTATGAAAACACTATTACTTACAGAATTATCTTCTCTCTATGGAAGTGTATTTAACTTTAACATGCTGCTGGATGCAGGTTTGGCAGCTCAGCAAGAGGTGATATCTTCTGGTTTATTTACTGCCAATAACGTTTGGATGATGTTGGCAACAGCTTTAGTATTTATCATGCACCTAGGCTTTGCTGGTGTTGAAGCAGGATTCGGGCAGGCAAAAAATACAGTTAATATTCTATTTAAAAATACACTTACACCTATCATTGGTATTTTAACTTACTTCGTTCTCGGTTTTAACCTCATGTATCCAGGCTTTGCCGAGGGAGATGCTGGTATCTTCGGATTTGCAGGTTGGTTTTTGACTTTGCCTGAAAACGGTAACACCGTTGATTACGCAGGTGGTGGTTATACTTATTGGACAGATTTCCTTTTTCAAGCCATGTTTGCTGCAACTGCTGCAACTATTGTATCTGGAGCTGTAGCTGAGCGAATTAAATTATCTGCCTATCTAATCTTCACACTTGTTTTTGTTGGAATAGTTTATCCTGTAATTGGTAGTTGGAAATGGGGAGCAGGCTGGTTAGATATGAATGGATTTTATGACTTTGCCGGATCTACATTAGTGCACTCTGTAGGTGGTTGGGCTGCTTTAGCCGGTGTGATTGTATTAGGACCTAGGATCGGCAAATATGTGAATGGAAAAGTAGTTGATAAGCCTGGTTCAAGTGTTCCTTTGGCTGTTATTGGTGTTTTTCTGCTTTGGTTAGGCTGGTTTGGTTTCAATGGTGGCTCAGTGCTTTCCGCAGATCCTGCACTTACTTCTTTCGTATTGGTTACCACTTCGTTGGCTGCTTGTGCAGGAGGAATTGGAGCAATGTTAATTGCTTTGTTTGTTTTCAAAAGACTTGATTTGGGCATGGTGCTTAATGGGATATTGGCTGGTTTAGTCGGTATTACTGCCGGAGCCGATGTGATAGAGCCAGGTTATGCTATTCTTGTAGGTTTCATTGCCGGAATATTGGTTGTGTTATCTGCAGTTTTGCTTGATAAATTAAAATTAGATGATGTTGTAGGTGCCGTTTCAGTGCACTTAACCTGCGGTATTTGGGGTACACTTGCTGTAGGAATTTTTAGCAACAATGTAGAGCATTCTTTTGGTAGTCAGTTAATAGGTGTTTTAGCCTGTGGCGCAACTGCCTTTATCAGTGCCTTCATCATATTCCTGGTTCTAAAATATACTATTGGAGTTCGTGTATCAGCTGAACATGAAAAAGATGGAATGGATAGCCATGAACATGGAATAAGAGGATATACCATTACTTACGATGAATAACCCTTAAAATTAAATAATCGAAGCCTGCCCCCGGAGAAATCTCACCTTCTCCGAAGGGCATTAATGGCTTCTCAGTTAACTCAATTATTAACTTAAATACAAAGAAAATGAAAAAGTATTACTTATTACTGACCACCATCACTTTTTTAGTGGTAAATCAATTAAATGCTCAAGATTTAGTAGAAGAGGAAGAACCTAAATTAAGTATTTCTGGATCGGTAGATGCCTATTTTAGAACCAATCTTTCTGCACCTAATAATGAAGATGCAGCAGCTCCTGGTTCTTCTTTTGCGAATAACTCTGGTTTTGCTTTAGGTATGGTAAATCTTATTACTGCTTACGAAGGTAAAAAAGCTGGTTTTGTGGCAGATTTAGTTTTTGGTCCTAGAGGTGAAGATGCTGTTTTTGGCTCTCCACTTTATAACCCAAACAACCCATTTGGTGGTAGTTCCCAAATAGTTAATCAGCTTTATGCTTATTGGAATGTAAGTGATAAGGTAACATTAACATTAGGAAATTTTAACACCTATTTAGGCTACGAAGTAATTTCTCCTACAGCTAATTTTAATTATTCCACTTCTTACATGTTTTCTTATGGCCCATTTTCTCATACAGGGATCAAGGCGGACTTTCAGCTAGCGGAAAATGTAACTGGTATGCTTTCAATTATGAATCCTACTGATTTCACTGAATTTAATCCATTTGGAACATATACTTATGGAGCTCAATTAGGTTTTGGAGGAGTATATTTGAACTTCTTATATGGTGATCAGGATGGTCAGATTAATGAAAATGTACCAGTGGATGCAGGTGAAACAGTGGTATCTTCAGGTGGTACCTTTCAAGCTGATTTAACTGCTGGATGGGATCTTTCTGATAAACTATTCTTTGGTGTAAATGCTACTTACAATACAACTAGTATCAATGAATCTTTTGATGGTACCACGATATCTGACGTTGACGCTGACGGCTTCGGTTTTTATGGAGCGGCAGGTTATTTGCAATATTCATTCTCTGATGCTTTCGCACTTGGGACTCGTATTGAATACTTTGGTGAATTCGAACAAGGAGCTGGAGCGATAGGTGCATATGATGACAATGGAGATGCTAGCATAATAGATTTTACTTTAAGTGCCCAATATAAAATTGAGGGGTTAACCATTATTCCGGAATTCAGATTAGATAATGGCTCACAGGAGGAGACTTTTTACAACAGAGATTTGCAGAATACAAAAAGCTTAAGTTCATTTCTTCTAGCTGTAGTGTATGCATTCTAAAAGGTATCATATAGCTTTTACGCTTCTATTCCTTTTTATGGGGGGGATAAATAGTTATAAAGTACTTGCACAAGGAGTTTTGGTAGGAGATACTATTTCCTACCAAAATGTTATACTTTGTGAGGAAATTAAAAGGGAGCTTTTATTTAATAAAATAACCAATACAATTTATCAGATTTATGATAGTACCGCTATTTCTTTATTAGATAGTAATAGCGCTGAAATTCAGGTGCAATTGAAAATTTACAATCAGCTGCTAGGTAAAATGGGCCACCCCTCTGGGTTACTTTCATTTCTTTATAAAATTGATATAAAGGATGAAAAATTCAGATGTGCGGTAGATAATTTTTACTTCACTCCAATGGAAAGAGATAGATATGGAAGATTTCAGGTGGTGAGAACTGAAGCTGAATTAGTATGTGAACATAACTTCAATGCTAATTCATCCATATTTAAAAAAATTAAAGTGCAAAGCGAAGACTATGCTAATAAGCTCAGTGAAAAGCTTAAGGTAGATGCATTGAGTCAAGTAAGTACAGAAATTGAATGGTAATTAATTTCAAATTTTAAATCATGGCAAAAACTAAACTTGAATACGTTTGGCTCGATGGGTATAAACCCACTCAAAGCTTAAGAAGTAAAACGAAAATTGTTTCAGATTTTGATGGGAAGCTTGAGAGCTGTCCTATTTGGTCGTTCGATGGAAGCTCCACAGGGCAGGCAGAAGGAAACTCATCAGATTGTCTACTTAAACCAGTAGCTATCTTTCCTGATCCTGCTAGAAAAAATGGTTTTTTGGTGATGACCGAAGTATTAAACCCGGATAGTACTCCACACATCAGTAATGGAAGAGCCTTAATTGATGATGATGATAATGATTTTTGGTTTGGCTTTGAACAAGAGTACTTTCTTTGGGATCCTGCTACGGGTTTACCTTATGGTTTTCCTAGTGGAGGTTATCCTCCGCCGCAAGGCCCTTATTACTGCTCAGTGGGTGCAAATAATGCTTATGGACGAGATATAGTAGAAGAACATCTTGATTTATGCCTGGAAGCAGGTTTAAATGTAGAAGGTATTAATGCAGAGGTAGCCACAGGTCAGTGGGAATTTCAAATTTTTGCCAAAGGAGCGGAGCAAGCAGGTGATCAGATTTGGATTGCAAGATATTTGCTTGAGCGTACCGCTGAAAAATATGGGCTTGCTATTAACTGGCATCCTAAACCGCTCAAAGGCGACTGGA
Organism: uncultured Cytophagales bacterium; assembly: GCA_963803685.1. Lineage (GTDB taxonomy): Bacteria > Bacteroidota > Bacteroidia > Cytophagales > Cyclobacteriaceae > Marivirga. The sequence continues at coordinate 469,057 of CAWDNW010000001.1, read as the reverse complement.
ATGGCTCTGGTATGCACGCCAATTTCTCTAACAGTCTGTTAAGAGAAGCTGGATCCAGAGATATTTACGATAAAGTTTGTAGCGCATTCGGTCCTTTGGTTAAAGAGCATATAGAAGTATACGGTGCCGACAATGATCAGCGCCTAACGGGTGCACACGAAACGCAGTCTATTGATATGTTTAGTTACGGTATTTCAGACAGGGGAGCTTCAATCAGAATACCGATTGGAACTGTAGAAAACGGGTGGAAAGGATGGTTGGAAGACCGCAGACCGGCATCCAACGCAGATCCATATAAAATTGCAGCCAGAATAATTAAAACTGTAAAACCAGTATCTGAATTGGAACTAGCTTAAAACAGTATACTTTGCACTTTTATGAATGAAAGACGGCTTAGATTTAGTAAGCCGTCTTTTTTGTTTTAGTCTCGAATTACTCTTTCAGGAAAAACCACTACAGATTCACTCCCATTTTTAGATACACTCGATACACCAAAATAGTAATTATCAATTACTATTCCTTCCAATGTGAAAGCATTTACCTTGCCAACATATCGAGAGTGATCCCAGGTAGGAGAAGTGGTACTTCTCCAGTATATTTTGTATCCCATGATATTATCATCATTTTGATCATCCCAGGCTAATTTAGCAGAAGGTTCTACTACTCCACCAATTCCAACATTTTTAGGTGCGGCAGGTGCCCAGGCTAAGCCTGCCAAAGAAATAGCGTTAACAGCAGTTAGCTTTTTAGCATAATCAAAGTTTACCCCTTTAATAACGTCACCATATTCAATTCCATTTTCCACTCTAATATCCTGATGCTGTCGATTGTAATTTTCATGTGCTTCCATAATTCTTATTCCAGCAAAACCTAAATCATTAAAAGGTCTGTGGTGCCCACCTCTGCCAAATCTATCCAATCTGTAAATCATCATGGGATTCATTTCGGGCATATAAGTTGTTGTTTGATTGTGTACATATCGAGCCAATTGACGAGAAATCCCATCAACTTCACCGCCATAAAACCTTCTCATGGTACGTTCTCTTTCAGTTTCTGTTGGTGGTACTGGTTCTGATAATATACGGAAAGCTCTGTTATCAATTACCCCATCAACTCCTTCAATATTACCGATCATGTCATTATTGAGTATACCCATAATGTTCCATCCTTTTTCCTTGGCATATTTAGCCAAACCTGCCCCTCCAAATAGTCCCTGCTCCTCACCGGAGAGGCCCACATATATAATACTGTGTTTAAAGGTGTACTTGGAAAGTACGCGGGCAGCTTCTATAGTTCCTGCCATTCCAGAAGCATTGTCATTTGCTCCTGGTGCGTCAATTTCAAAATTCATGGTATTGCTAGCTCTGGAGTCTATATCTCCAGACATAATCACATAATTATTAGGGTATTCAGTACCTTTCTGAATAGCCACTACATTTACAACGTAGGCATCTTTTGGTACCCTGCTGTTGCCCTCTTTGGTTACCAGGTCTTTCTGATAAAAAACGTTCATGCAATTATTGCACTCCTTGGAAATCTTCTCAAATTCTGCCTTTATCCATCTTCTTGCTGCGCCAATTCCTCTGGTTTCTGAAACAGTATCCGAAAAGGTGTTTCGAGTTCCAAAATTAGCCAAGGTACGGATGTCACTCTCTAATCTTTCAGCCGATACACCATCAATTATGTCATAAAACCTTAAGTCTGCCTGTGGAGGTACTGGTTTTTGTGCATAAACTTGTTGTATGATAAATAGTAACAGAAGGGTAAATATATTTTTCATAAAATTTTATTTTTAGGAAATATAAAGAATAATAAGAAAATAGTAAATGAAATTGTTTTAAGCGGTAGGAAAACAAGGGAAGATAAGTTGCCTTAAAGCACCACAGGTGGTTGCAGGAAATACGCCTCCATTTGCTGGGAATAAGTACTTCCTAATATTAAAATGGAAGCGATAACTAATTGAGTAGAGGCAATAATTCTGGGAATTCTTAACTTAGAGAGAGAAAAAAACCTCAGAGCACTAAAGATCGTTGCGTGAACCCCATTTATTACAGGATTTGGGCTGCTTACTCGATCAGCCTTCCACTGTTATCCTGCCTCCCGATAAATCGGGAAACGAGGTCCGCCAGTTGGCGGATTGAGGCCTGGCTTTACAAGCTTGCTTCACCCGGTACTAGTTTACTTGTTAGGTTCACCAAACGTGTTCAGTACCCTGAGGAATACTGCAAATTTACAGCTTTCAGATAGCAAACAAGTATTATCAGCTTAAAGTTTTCAACATTCAATAATTTGTACCTAATGTTCTTCGTATAGTATAAAACTCCTAGGATTGGTCATCAAAAGATGTTTTATTCATTTGCTGTCCTAACCAGTAATTGACTGGAATTAAGAATACAGTTTGGTATAAAAATTTCTTTGTTTAACCTTTCCTTATAGCAGTGGTAATAACATCCCTTATGGACATAAATTCATGATTAATTACACTGTTTTTCGAATTATCAATCTACCAATTGAAATAATAAACTGTTTCAAATTGTAAAATATGGTCTCTTACACTACTTATCAGGTCGCTATTTCTGCTTACTACTTGAAATTGAAGTTTTTGACCATCTTTAATTAGTTTACCAATTCCAAATGATAATCGGTTTTCCAACTCATCTTCTTTTGAAGTAAATGAATATACCAACTCATTGCCTGCTATAAGGTAAAATTCTCCTGGATCTAAACTTTCTCCATTCAAGGGAAAATCTGAGCTAATTGCGTAACGCAGTCTGGTTAGGTAATCGAAACTACGTATTCTTTGCTCTATTCTAAATTTATTTGCTAACCTCAGCCCTTTATAACGGGCTAAGAAAGCAAACTGCTGAGTTATTCTATGTTCAAATCCCGATTCTGGCTCGAAGGGATCCAACTCTCTGTACATGTAGCCTAAACTTAATTTTTTGGAACCAAATAGCGTATACGTTCCAAACCCCTTAATCTCCCATCGATCTGTTTTAACATTATTTTCACCTTCGCCATAATTGGTAAATCGCTGTCGGCCCATGAGTGAAATGTTATAAGCCCATCTACTATTTACCTTTTTAGTAAAAGAGACGCCAGGTTCCCAACGAATAGAAGGTTTATTTTGACTTGAAAGAACTAAAGTTGAAAGCCAAAAGAAAAGAATAAAAACAATCCTAGTATAGCACATTGTCATCAGCTCTTGTTACAATAGCTCTTTTTAGTTCCAACTTGCCCTTATCATCAAATAGAAATTCGAAGAAACCGGTATTATTGTCATTGGTCTTTACTTCAGCCTCTATTTCATACTTTACGATGAGGTCTTCTAAGTCCATTTCGAGAAATTCCTTAATATACTCATCATCTTCATCCTGTTCTAATTCACCATCTTCGAATTCCACCTCTCTATTATATTGAATCTGAATTCTGATAAGCCGATGTTTTTCGTAATTCTCATTAAAATATTCTTCAATGGATTGCTGAATGTCTTTCGGGAAATCCTTAAGCTTTTTGAGTATTTCAATATCAATTAATTCCCCTTTTTCATTGAATTTGACACTAATTTGCTCTCCTTTATAATCGGATTTGAACTCGTAGTAGTCCCCCATTTCCGACAATTCCTTATAGTATTTAGTCTTTTTTGCCTTTTTTAAGATCGGAGCTGCAAGCTTCAGTGCTTTTTCTGGGAATTGATCTTCTTTAATAGAGATTTCTCTTTCAATCTTTTCCCCCTCTTTCTGGGCAAAAGAAGAAAAGCTAAAAATTAAGAAGAACGATGATAAAATGACGAAATGTACATGAAAACGCTTCATAAAAAAGTTCAAAATATAAGTTAAGATAAAAAAAGAATTTGAATTTCTACTAATATTTTTTACGTTCTGATGTTGAAACAGTTTGAGGGAAATAATGCTTTTTTATTGTTCATTTAATAGTACATCCATTTTTTGATTAAAATTTGTCACAAATTCATCATAGTACTTTCCCGTTCCAGGACCGGAAAAACCAGTATGGATATTCACTACTTCACCATCTTTATCTATAATAATCATAGTAGGAAAAGAGATTACCTCGCTAAGCATTGGAAGGGTTTTGGAAGCCTCTTCTTTATCACTGGTGCCAGCAATTAAAAAATCATAGTTGACATTCCATTTCCCAATCATTTTTTCTATGCGCTTTTTTGCATAATCAAAATCATCTTTTTGCTCATAGGCTAGTCCAATAATTTCTACTCCTCTATCTTTATTATTATCATACCAGTTTGATAAAAATTTGGTTTCATCCATACAGTTTGGGCACCAGGTGCCAAAAATTTGAAGGATAACTACTTTGTCTTTGTATGGCTCATCGGATAAGGACACCTTTTCGTTTTCTAAATTAGGAAAGCTGAAATTGATATTATCATATCCTCTTTTGAGGTATGTAAGTGAATCTGGGGAAGGTAATTTAGCTTTCTCATTTTTAAAAGCAGTCCACGATTCATACCAATCTTTCCCTGAATAAAAATCACCAATAAGTGTACTATCTTCTTGTAGGGAAGCTTCGAATAAATATGCATGATTGCCATCAAAAGTGCTAAGTTTAAGCGTGTTTTTATCTGCACTTCCAGTTAAGTATCGGTAATCACCTGTCGGTGTCAAAAATGTTCCGCTAACTTCGTTTTCATTTTGCTCAAAAATACCGATTGCATTGATAGTGTCCTGCTCCTTGGGCTCAATAAATGTTACTTCCCATTTTCCTGAAAAATCCGATGGTGCTTCATCCTCATTCACTAAGATGAACTTTTCATCTCCTTTGTGAAAGGTAATAGGCAATGCATAATCTTCTTCATAATGCTTAGTGTAAATTCCTGAAAGAGCGCTATTATGAATAGCTAAGTCCAGAGAAATATCAAAAACATGTAAAGGGATGTGCAGAGAATCATCTTCTCGAGTAATTTCATCTAAGGGTATTTGCTCCTCACCGTTGATAATTATTGCAGTGATCTTTCCTTCATCACTTTCATCAATCTGCATTTTAAAAGGGGTTTCTTTATTTTGCATACTAATTTTACCTATCCACACTCCATCTAAAACGATTTTATGTTTTTGAGGATTGCATGCCATTACACCTGCTACTAAAATGAGAAGTACATATTTTTTCATAATGATTTAATACAGAATATTGAATAAAATGTTTTGTGTTATTTGTGATTGGTTTCGCAATGGCTCTTGCAAATAGCATTACTCTCACCATAATTATGCAAAATACGAAGTACTAGCGGATTTTAAATCCATTTTCAAGGAAAAATGCAATTTTTTGGAGAATTAAGGTTTAGCTGTGATTTCTGAATGAAGTAAGAGTCACAAATTTATTTTTTAATTTTAGACATATTTTTATTGTTATAATAATTTAAATAAATCACTTCATGCCTGGTATTTTCGAAGGACTTAGAGTTATAGAACTAGCTAATGTATTGGCGGGGCCATCAGTAGGCCAGTTTTTTGCGGAATTAGGAGCGCAGGTTATAAAAGTTGAAAATCCTGCAACAAGAGGGGATGTTACCAGATCCTGGAAGCTAGCTTCAGAAGTTAATGATGAATTAAACAGTGCTTATTTTTCAGCAATAAATTCAGGAAAGGTCTCGATAGCCCTGGATCTAAAAAATGCGAAACATTTTAAGGTGCTTATGGAGTTGGTGAGCAAATCTAATATGCTTATTTCCAGTTATAAGCCAGGGGATGCCGAAAAGCTTGCCATCGATCACCTTTCTTTGCAAAAAGTAAATTCAAATTTAATTTACGGGCAAATTACAGGGTATGGCGATGATGATCCGAAAGTTGGTTATGATGCTATTTTGCAAGCAGAAACCGGATTTATGTTTATGAATGGTGAGCCAGGGGGTAAATCTATCAAAATGCCAGTGGCCTTAATCGATATTTTAGCAGCACATCAGTTAAAAGAAGCTTTACTTATAGCCTACATCCATCATTTGAAAACCGGAGAAGCCAGTAGAGTATCTGTTTCACTTTTAGATGCTGCAATTTCAAGCTTAGCAAACCAAGCCACTAATTACCTGATAGCAGGACATAACCCTGTAAAAATGGGTGCCGATCATCCAAATATAGCACCATATGGTAGTGTTTTTCAATGTAAAAGTGGTGAGCAAGTCGTATTGGCCATAGGAACCGATATGCAGTTTAAAGCACTTTGTGCTGTTCTCCTTATTCCTGAAATAGCGGAATTAAGTGAGTTTATGCATAATTCCGCTAGAGTAACCAATCGGAAGAAACTGGATGGTTTGTTGCAAAATTCCTTTTCAAAAGTTCATTTTGAGCGCATTATCCTTCAGCTAAACGCTCATAAAATTCCAGCTGGTAGATTACAGTCTGTTCAGGAAGTCCTTAACTCCGGTGTTGCAGATCATCTATTGATTAAGTCTAATCTGCAAACTGTTGGATTAAGAAATTTTGTAGCAGAATCTGAAGTAATTAGTAAAAATTCCCACATTTCCCCACCACCTGCATACAATCAGGATTTTCATTACGTTTTAAGTGATATTTTACATTATTCTGCTCAGGAAATCAGTCAATTGATGTAGTTTAAGTATGAAATAGATTTATACATCCAATTAATTTGCCATCGGGTAAGTTATTCATATTCTAATCATTAAGCATAAAATAGCTCTATTTTTGATTTTTTTTTAAGTTTTGAAGTGTTCAATGTAATCTTTTGAAGAAAAGTGTAAAAAAGTGGGAGAAAGTGGTATGATATGTCATATATTGTGTTAGTTTTGTCTTTAAGAAATTGTGTAAAAACTATAGATGGCATTCCTCACTGGTGAATATGATTGTAAACTGGACGCGAAAGGGCGTTTGGTCTTGCCTGCCAAGATCAAAAACAACCTGCCCGAAAGTTCAGCCAATGAACTAGTGATTAGGAGAGGATTTGAACCTTGTTTAGTGCTGTATCCGATGTTGGAATATAAGAAAATATTCTCCAAAATATCATCTCTGAATGAATTTAATGCAGAATATAGAAATTTACAGAGAAATTTCTTCAGAGGTAACGCCATCGTGGAACTCGATAATGCAGGACGTATTTTGCTTCCTAAAAACATGCTAGCTTTTGCAGGGCTTGAAAAGGAGTCAATAGTAGTAGGGATGGGTAATCGGGTTGAAATTTGGGATGCATCGAAATACGATGACTTCCTTATTAAAGACCAGAAAGAATTTTCTGATTTAGCTGAGAAACATCTTTTTGAATAATATAAATAATGAGCGAATACCACGAACCAGTCATGTTGCAGGAATGCATCGAGGGGTTGTCAATTAATCCTTCCGGTGTTTATGTGGACTTAACTTTTGGTGGTGGGGGGCATTCGCTGGCTATTTTGCAAAATTTAACTGATGGAAGACTTCTGGTTTTTGACCAGGATCAGGACGCGGTAATAAATGCAGAGGCTATAAACCATGAAGGTTTTGAATTTATACAGGCTAATTTCCGCCATTGCAAAAAATACTTAAAATTATTTGGAGTTAAAGAAGTAGATGGTGTTTTGGCTGATTTAGGCGTGTCATCGCATCAGTTTAATAAAGCAGAAAGAGGCTTTTCAACGCGATTTGATGCAGAGCTGGACATGCGCATGGACCAGCAGTCTGAGTTGTCAGCAAAAACGATAGTAAATTCTTATGATGAGGCAAACTTGCAACGTATTTTGGGTTTGTATGGTGAAGTAAGAAATGCTAAAACTTTGGCTTCAGCCATTGTAGCTGCTAGGACTAATAAAGAGATTGCAACAGTTGCAGACCTCAAAAGTATATTAGATAAGTATGCTAAAAGAGGAAGAGAAAATAAATATTATGCTCAGGTTTTTCAGGCGCTTCGAATTGAGGTAAATGAAGAGCTTAAGGCATTAGAAGAAGTACTAGCTCAAATGGAATCTGTAATCAAGCCAGGTGGGAGATTAGTCGTAATGAGCTATCATAGTTTAGAGGATAGGTTGGTGAAAAATTTCATCAATAAAGGAAATATAGAAGGAATAGAAGATAAGGATTTATACGGTAATGTGCATAAATCTTTTAATGCCATTAACAGAAAGCCAATTACGGCTGGTGAAAAAGAGTTGGAGATCAATAACAGATCAAGAAGTGCCAAATTAAGAATTGCTGAACGACAAAAATCATGAAGCAAAACACATTTAGGGTAAAAGAGAAAAAAGAAAATAAAGGTCAGAAATCTGGCACAGGAAGCATATTTTCAAAATTTGATCAGTCCATTAGCGGTGGATCATCGGAAAATGGTTTACCTGTTAAATATTTGCCTTACGTCCTGTTTTTTGTGGTAATGGGTATTTTTTATATAGGAAATAGCCATTATACTGATAAAACAACTCGAAAAATTGATAAGCTTCACCAGGAAGTTGAAGATTTAAGAGCGGATTACACTACGCTGAAATCAGAATATATGTTTGCTTCTAAGCAGTCAGAAGTGGCTAAAAAAGTAAAGAAATTAGGTCTCAAAGAAACGGAAGTACCACCCTTTAAAATTATAGTGGAAAAAGGTGAATATTAAAAAATCCATATTGCTCCGTGTTCGACTGGCATTTTTGGCAGTTTTGCTTTTTTCTGTAGCTATCATCTATCAGATTTTCCACATCCAGTGGGTTGAAGGCGATAAGTGGAGAAAAAAATCTGAAGAGGTGAGGTTAAGTTACCAGGAAGTTAAAGCAACGCGTGGAAATATTTATTCTGACAATGGAAGCCTTTTAGCTACTTCTTTACCTTTTTATAGGGTTTCTCTGGATCCTACCATTGTAGATGACGATATATTTCGGGAGAATATTGATTCATTAAGCTATTTGCTGGCTAAAAACTTTGGGCAATCAACTACTTATTACAAGCAAAAAATTAAGGGGGCACGCCAGCAAGGTAATCAGTATGTCATTCTTTCAAGAGATTTAATAGGCTACCAGCAAAAGAAGGAAATGGAAAGATGGCCTATTTTCAGAGAAGGAAGATTAGGGGGTGGTGTTATATTTAACAAGACAGACAAAAGATTCAGGCCATTTTCTAATTTGGCTTTCAGAACTATCGGCTTTTTAAATGAGAATGACTACGGTGCTGGACTGGAATATAGCTTTGATGATTATTTATCAGGTCAAAATGGGAAAGCTTTATTTCAAAAGATTTCAGGAGGTAGTTGGAGGCCTGTTAATGACGGAACTGAAATAAGACCTAAAGATGGATTTGATATCCAAACCACCATTAACATCAATTTGCAAGATGTATCTGAATCTGCACTTCTCAGCCATTTGGTTCAACATGATGCAGATATGGGTTGTGTTATTGTGATGGAAGTTGCAACCGGAGAAATTAAAGCCATATCCAACTTAAAGAAACTTGAAAATGGTAGGTACGGAGAGGTTTATAACTATGCAGTTGGGAGCCATGGTTTACGAGAACAAGGATCTACCTTAAAGCTGGCTTCTTATATTGCCCTATTTGAAGAGAAGAACTTAAAATTGAAGGATACTATTCAAACGGGAGGTGGTGAGTTGAAATTTTATAAAGAAACTGTTAGAGATCACAAGCCGGGAGGTTACGGAACAATAACGATACAGGAAGCATTTGAAAAATCCTCTAATATCGCTGTTGCTAAAATGGTAGATGAAACTTTTAAATCCAATCCACAACGTTATCTAGATTACCTTAAAACTTTAGGTTTAACCCAACCTTTAGGGTTTCAGATGATAGGAGAGGGCAAACCAAAAATTCCAGCTCTTAATCAGTGGAGTGGCATTACACTTCCCTGGATGGCCTACGGTTATGGCATGGAATTTACTCCTTTGCAGGTTTTAACACTTTACAATGCAATTGCAAATAATGGAAAAATGATTCGTCCGGTATTGGTTAATGCGATCAATAAAGTAGATAAGGAAATTAATTCATTTGAAACCAATGTAATTACAAGCCAGATCTGTTCGAAAGAAACTTTAAAGAAAATGAAAATTCTTTTAGAAGGTGTAGTAGAAAACGGCACCGCATCAAATATTAATAACGCTAATTATAAAATTGCAGGTAAAACAGGAACAGCGCAAATACTTAAAAACGGAAGATATACCAGGGAATACTATACCTCTTTTGCAGGCTATTTTCCAGCAGATAATCCAAAATATTCAGCCATTGTGGTAATGGAAAACCCAAAAGGTTACAGGCAATATGGTTCCGATGTGGCCGCTCCCGTTTTTAAAGAAATTGCCGATAAGATTTACGCTTTGGATTTAAAAATGCATGCTCCTTACCATTTAGAAGAAAAACCAGAAATAGGAGTATTTCCGGTAGTTCAGGCAGGAAAGAAGGAAGATTTGTCAATTATGCTCAATTTTTTAGGGGTATCTAACCACTCTAGTAATTCGGATGTAGAATGGGTGAGAGCCTCTATCAATAAAAATGCAATTAGCTGGAAAGAAACCAGAAGTGAACCAGGTCAAGTGCCAGATGTAAGTGGAATGACCTTAAAAGACGCGTTATTTCTTTTAGAAAATAGCGGATTGGAAGTGATTGTGAGCGGAAGTAAGGGTAGGGTGCTTACCCAATCACAACTGCCTGGATCAAGGGCTTTAAAAGGGAGTAAAATAAAAATTGAAGTAGGTTAAGTGGTATTGCTAAAAGATATATTGTATAAAGTTAAATTGTTGAGCGTTTCTGGTGACATGGAGCAGCAGATCAATGCTATCCAGTTTGACTCCCGAAAGGTGCAGCAAAATGATGCGTTTGTGGCAATATCAGGTACCCAGGTAAATGGACATGAATATATTGAGTCTGCTATTAACAAAGGCGCAGTTGCTATTATTTGTGAAATCTTTCCGGACAACCTGGTAGAAGGTATTACCTATATTCAAACCAATAACAGCGGAAAGGCTCTTGGGTTAATGGCTGACAATTTTTACGGACATCCGTCTTCCAAAATGTTTTTAGTAGCGGTAACAGGTACCAATGGTAAAACTACAACAGTTACGCTAATGCATCAACTGTTCATGGGGCTTGGATATAATTCAGGTTTACTTTCTACAGTTCAAAATCAAATTAACGAACAGGTAATACCTGCAACGCATACTACACCGGATGCTCTTCAATTAAATGAATTGTTGCATAAAATGGTGAAGGCAGGCTGCAGCCATGTTTTTATGGAGGCAAGTAGCCATGCCATTGCGCAGGAAAGAATGGCAGGCTTGCAGTTGGCAGGTGCTGTGTTTTCAAATATTTCACATGATCATTTGGACTATCATGGAACTTTTGATGAATATATTAAAGCAAAGAAAAAATTATTTGATGAGTTACCTGCTAATGCTTTTGCTTTGGTCAATGTAGATGATAAGCGTGGTATGGTCATGTTGCAAAATTGCAAGGCAACAAAATATACTTATTCCTTAAAAATGATGGCCAATTATAGAGCAAAGGTGTTATCGAATGGTTTACAGGGATTAGAACTAAGTATAGATCAAAAAGACGTTTGGTTTAGGTTGATTGGGTATTTCAATGCTTACAATTTATTAGCCGCTTATGCAGTGGCAAATATTCTGGAGGAAGATGCAGTGGAGATTTTGACCCATTTGTCTCAAATTGAACTGAAAAATGGCCGTTTTGAGCAAATCCCTAACAGTACAGGTATTACTGCAATAGTTGATTATGCTCACACACCAGATGCTTTGGAGAATGTGCTCAACACTATCGATAGTATTCGCACTGGAAATGAGCAGGTGCTTACTGTGGTAGGCTGCGGGGGCAACAGAGATAAAAGTAAAAGACCTCTCATGGCTGAGATAGCTTGCAAATTAAGTGACAGGGTAATCTTGACTTCAGATAATCCAAGAGATGAAGTGCCGGAAGAAATAATTGGAGATATGCAGAAAGGTGTGCCTGTTTCTCAGGTTAGAAAGGTAACAAACCTGCCCGATAGAAAGGAAGCGATTAAGCTGGCATGTAGCTTCGCTCGGAAAGGAGATATCATTTTAGTAGCAGGTAAAGGCCATGAAACGTATCAGGAAATAAGAGGAGTGAAGCATCATTTTGATGATAAAGAAGTAGTAAATGAAATGTTAAATTTAATTCATAACAAGTAAAGCAGTGCTATATTATTTATTTGACTTTTTAGATAAGCAATGGGATCTTTTAGGAGCAGGAGTATTTCAATATATTTCCTTTAGGGCTGGTATGTCTGCACTTTTCTCTCTCTTAATTACCATTACTTTTGGAAAAAAGTTAATAAATCTACTCAGGAAAAAGCAAGTTGGCGAAAGCATAAGAGATTTAGGATTAACTGGTCAAAGTGAAAAAGCTGGTACACCAACTATGGGTGGGATCATTATTATTTTAGCAATTGTAGTGCCTGTTTTATTATTCGCTAAAGTAGAAAATGTTTACATTATATTATTGCTGATTTCCTGTGTTTGGATGGGTTTAATTGGTTTCGTGGATGATTACATCAAAGTTTTTAAGAAAAATAAGGAAGGGCTACAAGGTAAATTCAAGATAGTAGGCCAGGTAGGTCTTGGTTTAATTGTAGGAATTACACTTTTCTATAATCAGGAGGTAGTAGTAAGAGAATTCAATGAATCTCCCAATCAGGCAGATAATGTAGAAGCCTATGAGGATGTTAAATCCATGAAAACTACCATTCCATTTGTGAAAGGCAATGAGCTAAACTATTCCGAAATTCTTCCTTTTGTACCTCAGAATTTTACGGTAGTAATTTATGTAGCATGGGCTATATTTATCATTACGGCATTATCGAATGGCGCCAACATAACTGATGGAATAGATGGCCTGGCAGCCGGTACTTCAGCTATTATTGGCTTAACCTTGGGGATTTTTGCTTATCTGTCAGGTAATGCTATTTTCTCGCAGTATCTAAATATTATGTACATTCCTAATTCTGGTGAATTAGTGATTTTTTGTGCTGCTTTCGTAGGAGCATGTGTTGGTTTTTTATGGTACAATACGCACCCGGCTCAGGTTTTTATGGGTGATACAGGAAGCTTGTCAATAGGTGGAGTAATTGCAGTTCTTGCTCTTTCCATTAGAAAAGAATTATTGCTTCCGCTGTTGTGCGGTATTTTCTTAGTGGAACTGCTTTCTGTGATTTTACAAGTGTCCTATTTTAAGTACACAAAAAAGAAATTTGGTGAGGGGAGAAGAATATTTTTAATGTCGCCTTTACATCACCACTATCAGAAAAAAGGAATACATGAATCAAAAATTGTAAATAGGTTTTGGATTATTGGAATTTTACTGGCAATAGTGACAGTAGCTACTTTAAAGTTGCAATAAATTATTAAAGTAAAAAGAGATTAAAGTAATGACAAAAAGAATCATCATACTAGGAGCCGGGGAAAGTGGAACCGGAGCCGCTTTGCTTGCGAAGGCAAAGGGATATGATGTTTTTGTGTCTGATTTTGGAAGGATTTCTGTTGAAAATATTCATAAATTGAATCAGGCAGAGATTGTTTTTGAGGAAGGAATGCATTCTGAAGGCAAAATTTTAAAAGCAGATTTTATTGTCAAAAGCCCAGGCATTTCTCCAAAAGTACCTATAGTAAAAACTGCAGTAGAAAGGGGTATTCCGGTAATTGATGAATTGGAGTTTGCTTATCGTTTTACGGATGGTAAAATTATTGCTATTACAGGTACAAATGGTAAAACAACCACTACGCTATTGACTTACCACCTTTTAAAAGATGCGGGCTTTTCTGTTGGTCTAGCTGGAAACGTGGGTAAAAGTATGGCCGCACAATTAATTGAGCAAGATCACGATTGGTGGGTAGTAGAGGTGAGTAGTTTTCAAATTGATGGATTTATTCACTTTAATCCACATATTGCTGTTTTGCTCAATATTACGCCTGATCATTTGGATAGATATAATTACGATTTATCGCAGTATGTGGAGTCCAAGTTTAATTTATTTAAAAACCAGACAGTAGAAGATTACGCGCTTTTGTATCACGACAATGGATTAATTGATAATGAACTTGAAGCAAGAAATCTCAAAGCAAAAGTATACACAATCAATTTCGATAGTGTGCCCACGTTAGGTGCTTATGCGAATAAGGATGGTATTATAATAAAACACCAAAAATCAAGTACAACTTTTACTTCCGACTTACTAACAATTAAAGGAAAACATAATCAGATTAACGCTATGGCTTCAATACTTTCTTCAAAGATTACAGGAATAAAATCAGATAAGATTTCTGAAAGCTTGCCAAAATTTAAAAATGTTCCCCATCGTTTGGAGCCTGTTGGAAATATTCATGGTGTAGAGTTTATAAATGATTCAAAAGCTACTAATGTGGATGCAGTATATTATGCATTAGATGCCTATACAAAACCTATCATATGGATTGTTGGGGGAGTAGATAAAGGGAACGACTACGAGAAATTGGAATCTGTGAATTCTAATGTAAAAGCAATTATTTGTTTAGGTAAAGATAATACCAAGATTAAGGAATTTTATAGAGGTAAGTTTCCAATTATTGAAGAAACACAATCCATGCAGGAAGCGGTTAGAATGGGTTATAAGTTATCAAAAGATAGAGAAGTTGTTCTATTGTCACCCGCCTGTGCTAGTTTTGATTTATTCAAAAACTATGAAGATAGAGGTGATCAATTCAGATTAGCAGTACAATTGTTACAACGTGAAGTGGAATTAAAAAAATTATCGCAATCATGATAAATATTCAAACCATAAAAAGCTTTGCAGATAAGCACTTAAAGGGGGATCCTGTTATTTGGACAGTGGTTTTTGCTTTAGGGATGCTCAGCATTTTGGTGGTATATAGTGCCACTGGCACAATTTCATATTTTAAATTTGATGGAAATACGGAATATTACTTATTAAGACACAGTTTTTTAGTGCTGTTAAGCTTTTTTGCAATGTGGGTGGCACATAAAATCGATTATAGGTATTATTCAAAATTGTCACGGCTGGCTCTTTGGCTTTCAGTGCCTTTATTAATTTTTGCGTGGCAGTTTGGGGTAAATTTGAATGATGCATCCCGATGGATCACCATTCCATTTCTGAACCAATCGTTTCAGCCTTCAGATTTAGCAAAACTAGCTCTTATTATTAATCTGGCAGGAATGCTTTCCAAAAAACAGCAGAATATCACCGATTTTAAAAAGGCCTTAATACCTATGCTGCTTTGGTGCGGACTCATTTGCGGGCTTATTGCTATGACTAATTTATCTACCGCAATACTGCTTTTTTTAACGTGTATGCTGTTATTATTTATTGGGAGAATCCCAGTAAAATATCTTGCTATGCTTTTCTTAGTGGGGATCATGGCAGTCGGGATTGCTATGGTAGTTGGGCAAAGGGGTAGAACTGCTATCAATCGTGTGGAAAGTTTCATTAAAAAAGAGCAGGTTCCTTTTCAGGCTGAGCAGTCATACATAGCGGTTGCAACAGGTGGCATAACAGGAAAAGGTCCAGGCAATAGTAGTCAGAGAAATTTTCTACCAGAGGCTTTTTCAGATTTTATTTTTGCAATAGTAGTCGAAGAATATGGTATGATTGGTGCAACAGTTGTAATCCTGCTTTATCTCACACTGTTATATCGGGGAATGAAGGCTGCAGCTGCCAGTGGTAAAGCCTATGGAGGACTACTCTCTGCTGGACTTAGCTTTGCTATAGTTTTGCAAGCTATGGTCAATATGGGAGTAGCAGTAGGCTTGGGGCCAATTACAGGATTGCCATTGCCTCTTTTAAGCATGGGGGGAACATCATTATTATTCACAGGCCTGGCAATGGGTATTATCTTAAGCGTGAGTCGTGGAGAAATAGAAGAAAGTTCCGAGCTAAGAGCAAGAAATCAATTTGAAAATTTACCTAAAAAGGAAGCTGCATAAGTGAGTCAATTGCAAAGACCATATCGTTTTATTATAAGTGGGGGAGGAACCGGAGGACATATATTCCCGGCATTGGCTATTGCTGACCAAATTAAGCTCGAAAAACCCGATTCAGAAATACTATTTGTGGGTGCTGAGGGAAAAATGGAGATGCAAAAAGTACCTGAGGCGGGCTATAAGATATTAGGATTACCCATTGCAGGTATTCAAAGAAGCTTGTCAATAAAAAATCTGGCATTTCCTTTCAAACTTTTAAATAGTTTGAGACAGGCTAAATCTATTGTAAAAGAATTTAAACCCGATGTTGTAGTGGGTGTGGGAGGCTATGCAAGTGGGCCTACGCTTAGAGCTGCTTCTAATGCGGGTATTCCTTGCTTTTTGCAGGAACAAAATTCCTATGCTGGCCTAACTAATAAATGGCTGAAAAACAAAGTGCAGAAGATTTGCGTGGCATATGAAGGCATGGATAAATATTTTCCTTCTGAAAAGCTTCAAATAACTGGTAATCCGGTAAGAAAGGGTTTAATGAATTTGCCAGATAAAGCCACCGCTTTAAAACATTACGATTTAAATGATGAACAACCGGTAATTCTGGTATTAGGAGGAAGTTTGGGTGCCAGGGTTATTAATGAAAGTATAGTAAAGCAATTGCCTGCTATTTCGGGAAGTAATGCACAAATTATTTGGCAAACAGGGAAGCTTTATCATAATGAAATGCTGGTAAGAGCGGAGTCTGCTACGAAGTCTCAGGTTAAAATAGTGGAATTTATTAAGGAGATGGAAATGGCTTATTCAGCTGCAGATATCATTATTTCTCGTGCAGGCGCATTGTCGGTTTCGGAATTGGCTATTATTGGCAAACCTGTAATTTTTGTGCCTTCATCAGGAGTTGCTGAAGATCATCAGACTAAAAATGCGAATTCATTGGTGGCAAAGGATGCAGCAATTTTAATAACCGATCAGGAAGCTGAGAAAGTTTTAGTCCCTAAAGCGCTTGATTTATTGGAAGACGAAGAACTTAAGAAGGAGTTAGCAGCTAATATTAAGAAATTAGGGAAACCTAATGCAACAGAAGACATTGTTAAGATTATTTTTTCATTGATTAAATGAATTTAAAAAACATACATAGCGCCTATTTTATTGGAATTGGAGGAATTGGTATGAGCGCTTTGGCTCGTTGGTTTCACCATAATGGCGTATTCGTATGTGGTTATGATAAAACGTCTACAGAATTAACAGAAAAACTGGAACAAGAAGGAATTTCAGTTCAATTTAGTGAAGATGCTGAATCAATACCAAAGGAAATAAGAAAGGATACAGAATGTGTTTTGGTGGTTTATACTCCTGCAGTTCCTCATTCGCATAAAGGATTAAACTACCTCAGGGATAGAGGATTTGCAGTTCATAAACGCTCAGAAGTATTAGGCTTCATTACCAAGGGGCTTTTTACTGTAGCAGTAGCCGGTACCCACGGAAAAACAACCACCAGTTCCATAATAGCTCACCTTTTAAAATACGCAGGTAAAAATGTAGCCGCATTTTTGGGAGGTATTTCTACCAATTACGGTACCAATATGCTGGTGAATGAAGCGGAGTTTGAAAACGCAATTGTTGTAGTGGAAGCGGATGAATTTGATCGTTCTTTCCTCACATTGCACCCTAATTTGGCAGTGATTACCTCTACCGATGCCGATCACCTTGATATATATGGTGAATTAGCCGAGTTGAAGAAGTCATTTTCACTGTTTTTGAGTAAAGTAAACCCCTCTGGTAAAATATTTATTAAAGCAGGATTAAAGAGTGAGCTAAACCTTGAAGAGGTAAATTCAACTATTACCGAATATGGATTAAATGCGGGACAAATAATAGCTGATAATATTCAAATTACAGAGGGTAAATTCATTTTCGATGTGAAAGGCCAAGGAGTTTCTATAAATGAGTTTCAATTGTCTGTACCGGGTTATCACAATGTGGAGAATGCCACAGCCGCCATTGCAATAGCCGTAGAATTAGGGCTAGACCCCGAAACTATAAAAGCAGGAATAGCTTCTTATACAGGGGTTAAGCGGAGGTTTGAATATATTTTCAAGTCTGATGATTTAATTTTCATTGATGATTATGCACATCATCCCGGAGAAATAAAAGCGATGCTGGAGTCTGTAAAGGCCTTGTATCCGGGTAAGAAAGTAAGTGTATTGTTTCAGCCACATTTATATTCCCGCACCAGAGATTTTGCAGCAGGTTTTTCTGAAAGTTTAAGCTTAGCAGATGAAGTAATGTTGCTGGACATTTATCCGGCCCGGGAAGCACCTATTGAAGGAGTAAATAGTGAAATGTTATTAGCAGGTATTCAATCTGGTGAGAAACGCTTAATGCAAAAAGCTGAAGTATTAAATCACTTAAAAACTGCACGGCTGGAAGTGCTGGTTACTTTAGGTGCTGGAAACATTGATCAATTAATTAAACCTATAAAAACATTATTTGAGCAGCAGTATGCAGCCTAGAAATAAAATATATATCGTCCTTAAAATCGCAATCCCTGTACTGGTGTTTTTTGTGTGCATTGGTTTTGTAGGCAAAAAGCAGAGTGATAAGCTATGTTCAAAAATTCTGATAACTATTGAAAACCAACAAGGAAATTTTTTCATAAACGAAAGCGATATCATGGATATCATTACCAAAAATGGTAAGGATCTGGTGGTTAATATGCCTTTCGAATCTATAAAATTGAAAGCGATAGAGGAACGAATTGAGCAGTTGAAATTTGTTGAGTCTGCTCAGGTTTATCAGGATTTATCAGGTGCTATGATGGTAGATGCAAAACAAGCAAAGCCTATAGCAAGAATTATAAATTCGGGCGGAAAAGATTATTATGTGAGTGATAGGGCTGAGATTTTACCAGTTTCTGATAGATTTACCGCCAGGGTAATGGTATTATCTGGCTCATTTTTTAAACCCTATTTAAAATCTAACCTGTTAATAGATGATGCAGGTGCTGAATTGTTTCACTTCATCAAGTATATTGAGAAAGATCAATTTTGGAGTGCACAGTTTGCACAATTAGACGTAAACAGGAAGGGTATCATAAATATATATCCACAAGTGACTAAACAATTAATAGAATTTGGAAATACAGAAGACTATTTGAATAAATTATCAAGATTGAAAATTTTTTACGACAAGATTTTGCCTGATAGAGGGTGGAATCGATATGAACGTGTAAATTTACAGTTTAAAGACCAGATTATTTGTGAATAGATTAACCTTAGGCAATACATGAATATGCAAAACGATAAAATAGTAGTCGGACTTGACATTGGAACCACCAAAATCTGCGTGATAGTGGGCAGAAAAAACGAATATGGCAAGCTTGATGTGTTAGGAATGGGTAGATCCGTTTCTGATGGTGTAGTCAAGGGAAAGGTCATTAATATAGAAAAGACCATTCTTGCCATTAAAAAGGCAGTTCAGGAGGCAGAAGATGCATCAGGAATTGATATAAAAGTGGTAAATGTAGGTATTGCAGGGCATCATATCAGAAGTTCCATTCATAGAGGAAGCATAACTCGCGATGATGGAGAGGATGAAATAACTGTTGAAGATATTGACAGGTTAGCAAATGATATAGGCCGTATGGTAATGCCTGCCGGAACGCAAATTATTCATAAAATGCCTCAGGTTTATACCGTTGATTATGATGATGGTATTAAAGACCCTGTGGGTATGACTGGGGTGCGTTTAGAAGCTGATTTTCATGTAATTACTGCTGACGTTAATTCTATCAATAATATCGAGAAATGTGTTAAAAGAGCAGGCCTTGATATTGAAAATATGATTCTTGAACCTCTGGCTTCCAGCTTATCTGTTTTAAGTGAGGATGAGAAAGAAGCCGGTGTTTGCCTGGTGGATATAGGGGGTGGTACCACTGATATCGCTATTTTCCACGAAAATATTATACGCCACACGGGTGTTATACCGTTTGGGGGTAATATCATCACTTCAGATATAAAAGAAGGATGTATGGTAATGCAACAACAGGCTGAGTTACTAAAAACAAAGTTTGGAAGGGCAATTGCAACGGAAGCGAATGAAAATGAGATTGTTTCAATTCCTGGCTTAAGAAACAGGGCACCTAAAGAAATATCAATTAAAAACCTTGCCCATATTGTGGAAGCACGAATGGAAGAGATCGTAGACCTGGTGCATGCTGAAATTATAGCATCAGGTTATGAAGGAAAGCTGGCAGGCGGGATAGTTATTACCGGAGGTGGATCGCAATTACATAGTGTCAGGCAATTGGTAGAGTACCTAACAGGGATGGATGCCAGAATTGGATATCCTAATGAACATTTGGGTAAAAGTAAAATAGAGCAAGTGAAAAGTCCAATGTTTGCCACTTCAGTGGGGCTGGTGTTGGTAGGTTATCGCTCATTGGATGAAAGGGAGAACAGATATCTTCAAACTAAAGCGATGAATCAGAATGTTTATGTAAATCAAAAGCATAAAACTGGTAAAAAAGGAGGAGACTTCTTTAGTAAGATTATCAATAAAACTAAAAGTTTATTGATAGACGATTTTGATGAAAATGACGATTTTTAAGATTGAACCATTATGACAGAAGGAGCATATAAATTCGAAATACCCAAGCACCATAAATCTATTATCAAGGTAATAGGTGTTGGTGGAGGAGGCAGCAATGCAGTCAACCACATGTTTAACCAGGGCATCAAAGATGTAGAGTTTATAATCTGCAATACTGATGCACAGGCTTTAAAAACAAGTCCTGTACCGAATAAACTACAAATAGGTTTAAACCTTACCAGTGGTTTAGGAGCTGGTGCTAATCCTGCAAAAGGCAAGGAAGCTGCTATGGAAAGTAAGGAGGATATCCGTGAACTATTGGGCACAGATACTAAAATGCTTTTTGTAACGGCTGGTATGGGAGGAGGTACCGGAACGGGTGCTGCTCCTGTAATTGCACGCATCGCCAGGGAAATGGATATTCTCACTGTGGGTATTATTACCTCACCTTTTGGTTTTGAAGGGAAAAAGAAGGCGAAACAAGCTGAAGAAGGTATTCGCGAGTTAAAGGAAAACTGTGATACTGTTCTAGTCATCCTCAACGATAAATTGCGAGAGATTTACGGTAACCTTACCATCGGTAATGCATTTGCCAAAGCAGATAACGTTTTAACCACAGGTGCCAAAGGTATTGCTGAAATTATAACAGTTCCTGGTTATGTAAACGTGGATTTTGAAGATGTTAAAACGGTTATGAAAAATGCCGGTGCTGCAGTAATGGGTTCTGCACGTACTGAAGGTGACGGTAGAGCAATTAGGGCTGCAGAAGAGGCATTATCTTCTCCCTTACTTAATAATACTGATATTTTAGGAGCTGAAAAAATATTGCTTTCTATAATTTCCGGTGAGCAGGCAGAGCTTCAGATGGATGAACTGACTGAAATTACAGACTATATTCAGGAGCAAGCTGGAGAAGATGCTGAAGTAATATTTGGTCATGGTGTGGATGAATCTTTAGGCCATGCATTATCAGTTACAGTAATTGCCACTGGATTTGATCAGGGTGGCTACAAGCGAAATGCGATTCCTGAAAAGGAAAATAAAAGAGTTTTTGATCTTGACGGGCCTAAGCAAATCACTTTATTTAATACTGAAGAAGAAAGCCCTCGTAATAATAAAAACGAAATACGCCACGAGGAGCGTAAGGAGAATACATCCTATAAACCTCAACAGAGGCCCGAAGAAGGTAGAGGGTATTCATTTGGTTTTCCTTCGCAGGAACCTGAAAAGGAAGAAGCCCATGATTATGAATACGAATATGATCATCAGGAGAATGATGCCGAAGAAGATGATTTTACGAAGGGTTTATCAGAAGAGTATGAAATCGTAAACAAAGTCCCGGATGCTGAAGCCCGATTAAGAGCTGAAGAAGAGAGACAGGAATTTTTACGACTCAAGTCTAAGGAAAGGATTGCAAAGTTAAAGCAACTAAATGGTGGACAAGCTAATACGCCTGAATCTTATAAACAAATGGAGGTTCCAGCGTACAAAAGAAAACAAGTTAAATTGAGAGAAGTTCCTCATTCTTCTGAGAAGAATATTTCTAAATTTAATTTGAATGACGATAACCAGATTTTAGGAAATAATAAATTTCTACATGATAATGTAGATTAGAATAATTCTAGTTTTATGATTTAAAAGCAGCCTGGAGCTGCTTTTTTTGTTACTTTTAATAAAAAAAGGCATCAGAAACTACGCTGATGCCTTAAAACCTAATTGAACATGAAAACTATTCGTTGTTATTACAACAATGATTATAACATATATTATTCAATTTGGTTTAAATAAATTAAAGAAAAATTGTTATGGCCTTAAAAGTACGTGATAAAGCACCATCATTTGAATTAAGATCTACAGCTGGCTTGGCGTTCAGTTTAGATGACTATAAAGAAGAGCCTTTAATTATCTTTTTCTATCCTAAAAATTTCACTTCGGTTTGCACCAAAGAGGTTTGTGAATTTAGGGATGCTTTTTCCACATTTCGAGATTTAGATGTCAAGGTAGTAGGCATTAGTCAGGACACTATTAATTCACATCAGAAATTTAAAGAAGAAAATAAGCTTCCATTCGATTTGCTAAGCGATCCCAACGGGAAAATTGCGAAACTTTATAAAGCAGTGGTACCCGTTTTAAATATGAATAGGAGAGTAACTTATTTACTAGATAAGGAGCATAGAATTGTAGCTGTTTATGAAAACATGTTTACAGCAGTTAAACACGTTAAAGCAATGATTGCACAATTAAGCAGCAGAAGTTAAAAAAATTAATTTCTAAATTATTGTATTTCTGGAGAGCTTTAAAATCTTACTTAAATCTATTTAGCAATTTTAGCGTAACAAATTTTATGATAAAGACAATTTTATTCACCGGCTTTAGCTGTCTGGCAGTGCTTGGACTGGCAGCGGTACATTTTGTTGGACAGGATCATCAGAATCAACAAATCTCGAAGGAATCACAACTGAATGAAGAAATTGATGGAAGTTTGCTTTTTTTGGAGATTGAACCCAGACTTGAAATGCAAATGCTCTTGAAATCTGGCGATGTGAATCTAGATAAAGACAAAATGCAAAAATCCAAAAACAAACAGTCAGAAACAAAATCAGAGAATCAAAAGAACTCTATATTAAAAAGTGGCCCTGGTCTTGTCTCTGTCTTTTAAGTTCTAGTTAGTTATCTACTGTCCGGCCCCCTAGATAGTTCAAGTTTCTTCAATTAAGCACTGTATTTTGAAAACAGCATCAGCATAAACTGCCTGAATTGTTGTACCTTTGCCTTCTGGTATTTTTAAATTTTAATTATATGAATAAGCTTTTACTTTTCGCCACAGTAGTAATTTTTACTGCATTTGGATGTACGTCAGAAAAAGAAAAATCCAATGAAAACAATACTGAAACAAGCATAGAAGCCAAGCAGGATTTGTATGAGCGGAAAACTACTGCAAGCACTGTGAGTAAAGAGCAGTTGGAGGGTATTTTATCTGCTTATTTCGATATCAAAAATGCGTTAGTATTAACTGATGTTTCCAAAGCAAAGTCTGCCTCTTCTAAATTTCTGGAGAAATTGGGTGATGGAATGGAAGATTTGAAAAAGTATGCTAATAACATAGCTGAAGAAGAGGATGTAGAAGAAATTCGTGCTGAATTTGAAGATTTAAGTAACAGCATGTACGAGGTCGTAAAAGATAATGCAGAAGGTAAGGATCAGACTATATATAAACAATATTGCCCTATGGCGTTTGATAATAAAGGGGCATTTTGGTTAAGTAGTGAGGAGGAAATAGAAAATCCATATTTTGGAGATAAGATGCTTAAATGCGGTAAAGTCCAGGAAGAAATTTGAGAAAAGCGTAAAAGGCTAAGGTTCTACTAAATGTAGAAAGTTCTCATAAAAGTCTTGTATGTGACATTTGACTAAATTGTGCAATTAACTGTAGTAACATTTTTTTTTATATTTACGTTTTCAATTTCAAGTACATAATATTAATAAATAGATAATGGCAAAAGCGATAGAAATAACCGATAGTAACTTTGAAGAAATAATTAATTCAGATCAACCTATATTAGTTGATTTTTGGGCAGAATGGTGTGGGCCTTGTAAAATGATTGGTCCTTTAGTGGAAGAATTAGCAGGTGACTATGATGGCAAAGCAGTAATTGGTAAAGTCAATGTTGATGAAAATCCTAATGTATCTGCAAAGTTCGGTATTAGAAGTATTCCTACTTTATTGGTTTTTAAAGGTGGTGAAATAGTTGATAAGCAAATAGGTGCAGTGCCTAAGCAAGTGTTGGCAGATAAAATTGATGCACAATTAGCATAATAGGTTTTAAGCAAACAAAAGAATGATAAACACAGCCTTCATAGGCTGTGTTTTTTTATTTATGATACCAACTACTAACCTCCCAACACGCCTCCATTTGTTGAACAAATTCATCAGGATGTAAAGCATAAAGTTTTTTGCCTAGTACTAAAGCATCCTCCTTGGATTCTTTTTGATTTTGCTCAATAAGAGCTATTAGAAGTGATTTTCCTCCGTACTTATTTTAAGTGAAGCATCCTTCAGCCATGTTTTCAGATGATAAAGATCCTGATCGTTGCCCAACAAATCTGAAAGCCTATGAAGTTCATCCTCATATTTTTTATAAATAGGTTTCCACAATTCTTTAAGCATTTTTAACTGATACCTAAGATACTTTGCTCGCTTCCTCCACTCGTGAAATATTTCTTTCTCTTTCTTTTTAGTGGATGCTTTATAGGCATCAAATCCTCTGCTATAAACTCTGTGAATGCTGGGTCTAATTTCCTCAAATTTGAAAATCTTGATGGACAAGTGGTCATATTCTTCGCACTTTTTGTGAAGTTTTTTGAGTATTGGTTTAAAACCTTGCTGTTCCTCAAACGCTGAATTCCACATAATTTCTTTTCTTTCGATAAGTGCTTCCCTCACCTTTGTAAAGGTGTTTTTGTAAAGCTCATCTTGATAGCGCTCTCTTATTTTCTCCAGAATTTCTAGTATAGCACTCGCATCTCTCAAATCTGAGAGCTTTTTAGCCTCATCGCGGAAGAAGGTGTTTTCTTTTTTATAAAAATTGCTATAGTCTCTGATTAATCGATGGGAGGCACGTAGTTTTTTGAAATGTTTCCGAACTTCATGAACTGTTTCATGATCTATGGATTTTGTATGTAATTCTTTTTTCGCAGCTGCACATTGTTCTTTCATTATGCGCTCTATAGCTGATGAAAAGGCTTCGTCTGATTATCTTTAGTCCCATGTTTTCTTTCTACTGATATTCCTATTTATTGATTCGTTTTTGCAGCGAAAATATTGGTTCTGTTTCGGTTATAAATACAGGAAGGTTCTGATATACTCACTGTGAATATCAACTAAATGCTAAAATTAATCTCAAGTTGCGCTATTACACCGATTAAATCGATTAGTGACTAACTGTAGCTGCTGAAGGTACTAAATGATAATTGTTGATTTTGCTAACACAATTTTTGTAAATGTAAGACAGGAAAAATCACAATGATATGCAGCGCAACTTATGATTTTTATAAGTTCTTATTATAATTAAAATCGGATTAAAAGTTTTTAGTTGGCAATCAAAAGTTATTAATTTTAAAATTGACAGCATTAATTTTTTATCTGCCTTCTCTTAGTTAATTTTGTGATCAATGGACGCAATTCAAGAAACCAATTTTCAATTACCCAATCAAACAACATTTTATAGGGGTAAAGTGAGGGATGTATATACTACTCCTACCAAAGTGATAATGGTTGCCACTGACAGGCTTTCGGCTTTTGATGTGGTTTTACCTAAAGCAATCCCATTTAAAGGGCAAGTGCTTAATCAGATAGCGGCTAAATTTTTAAATGCTACTCGTGACCTTGTACCCAACTGGTTGGAAGAAAGCCCTGATCCTAATGTGAGTATTGGTATAAAATGTGAACCGTTTCCGGTGGAGATGGTAATTCGAGGTTATTTAGCTGGGCATGCCTGGCGTGAATATAAGTCTGGCAAAAGAACTATCTGCGGAGTGCCGCTGCCGGACGGATTAAAAGAAAATGATCAATTACCTCAACCCATCATTACACCAACCACCAAGGCTCATGAAGGCCATGATGAAGATATTTCGAGAGAGGTAATTTTGAGAAAGAACATAGTGGAAGAGAAGGATTATGTGATGTTGGAAAATTATACTTTCGAGTTATTTAATAGAGGATCAGAGATTGCAAAAGAGAATGGATTAATTTTAGTAGACACAAAATACGAATTTGGTAAAGCTAACGGAAAAATCTATTTGATAGATGAGATACATACACCGGATTCTTCTCGTTATTTCTATGCTGATACCTATCAGGATAATCAGTTGAAGGGATTGAAGCAGAAGCAGCTATCTAAGGAATTTGTGAGAGAATGGCTCATTGAAAATGATTTTCAAGGTAAAGAAGGTCAGCAGATACCTGAAATGACAGATCAGAAAATTGAAGAAATATCCAATCGATATATTGAGTTATATGAAAAAGTAACTGGAGAAGTGTTTCAACACAGAAAGTATGAGTTAGTGTTAAAATATATAGAACAAAATATTCTAAAATCCATTAACTAATTTAGAATCTGATGTATTTTCGCATCGGAAATAATTACGAAAAACATTTTTTAAAAACTAGAAAACCTATTTATGAAATATTCAATTGATAAAGACGATAAATATTCACTTTTAAAAATTAAGGAAGAGAAATTTGATTCAACAGTTTCGTCAGGTTTTAAATCAGATTTAATAACCATGCAGGCTGAAGGGGTAAATAATATTGTGATAGACCTTTCAGATGTGAAATATATTGACTCATCCGGTTTAAGTGCGCTTTTAGTGGGTAACAGAATATTCGGTGAAGCAGGTGGTGCTTTCGTTTTGGCTTCGCCTTCAGAGCACACAGAAAAACTAATTAAAATTTCTCAGTTAGATAAAGTATTTGATGTGCTTCCTACAGTTCATGAAGCCATAGAATCTGTATTTATGCATGAGCTTGAGCGTGGTTTAAGCGAGGAAGAAGGTTCCGAAGAAGATTAATTTGTCCTTTCAGGTTCATATATTAGGGTCCAACTCAGCAGCACCTGCTCACGGGAGAAATCATACTTCTCAAATTTTGTTCATTCAGGATCAGCAATACATGGTAGATTGCGGTGAAGGTGCTCAATTACAAATGAAAAGATATGGTTTAAGGAAAAACCGCTTAAACCATATCTTTATCAGTCATTTACATGGTGATCATTATCTAGGGTTAATGGGGTTGCTTTCAACCATGCATCTTAATGGAAGAAAGCATGATTTATACTTGTACGGCCCAGAAGGTTTGGCAGAAATTATTACCCTCCAACTCAAATATGCCAATACCCGACTACATTATCCACTTCATTTCAAAGAACTAAGAAAAAGCAGCTCGGAAAGAATTTTCGAGAATAATAAAATTACTGTAGATACCATACCTCTTCAGCATAGAATACCCTGCAACGGTTTTTTATTTCGAGAAAAGGCCAAACCCAGAAAATTAATTAAGGAGAAAATAGAGCGCTTAAAATTATCCATTTCCCAAATCAACCATCTAAAAGCTGGGAAAGATGTATTTGACAAAGAAGGAGAATTGCTTTATAAAAACATTGATCTGACTCTTTCAGCTAAAAAAAGCAGAAGTTATGCCTATTGTTCTGATACAAAGTACGATGAATCCCTAATACCTCTCATTTCTGGGGTAGACTTATTGTACCATGAGGGTACATTTTTGCATGAAATGTTGGAGAGGGCAGAGGAAACTTTTCATACCACAGCGCTGCAAGCTGCAACATTGGCCACCAAAGCCCAGGTTGGGAGATTAATATTGGGCCACTTTTCTAACAGATATAAAGATTTAAGTCCTTTATTGGAAGAAGCACAAACAATTTTCAAGGAAACTGATTTAGCAGAAGAAGGAAAACAATTTAATATCGCTGAATAATCACCTTTATGACACCTATCCCAACTTCTCACGACCTGCAGACTAAAAGGAGGAATCTATTTGTTGTATTAAGTGGAATATTTCTGACAAATGCTCTTTTAGCTGAAATCCTGGGGGTTAAGATTTTTTCCGTTGAAGATACTTTCGGTTTTGAACCTGTTCAATGGAAAATGATGGGCGAATACGTGTTGGATTTCAACTTAACAGCTGGGGTTATTATTTGGCCCGTGGTTTTTATCACAACTGATATTATCAATGAGTATTTTGGAAAAAGAGGTGTAAGGAAAATAAGTTTTCTAACAGCTTTTTTTATACTTTATTCTTTTATAGTCATCTATGCAGTTACTAAATTAAGTCCAGCGGAATTTTGGCTTGATTTAAATGCGGACAAAGCAGGCATTCAGAATTTTAACATTAACACTGCTTACTCTATTATTTTCACACAGGGTTTAGGAATAATTATTGCATCTTTGACAGCTTTTCTTGTGGGTCAATTTCTTGATGTCCTGGTTTTTCAAAAATTAAGAAGATTTACAGGGAGCGGTAAAATATGGTTAAGAGCTACAGGGTCAACATTGGTAAGTCAATTGGTTGATAGCTATTTGGTTTTAGGGATAGCCTTTTATCTGCTTGGTAACTGGCCAATGGAGCAAGTTTTGGCGGTTGGAACAATGAATTACATCTATAAAGGGTTGGTAGCCATTTTACTTACACCTCTTCTATATTTAGCCCATTACTTAATTGATAATTATCTAGGAAAAGATAAAGCCAGAGAGGTTGCAGATGAAGCTGCCGAAAAGGGGTTTTTCGAATAAGGCTCAAACCACTTTTAAATATTCCTAAAAACATTATCGCATATAATTGCCGTGGCCATTGCTGCGTTTAACGATTCAGCTTGCCCAATTCTTGGGATATTTATTTTGTGATTGATTTGGGGAGACAAAGATGCGCTTATACCGTGCGATTCATTTCCAATAATTATAAAAGCATTTTTATCAAAGTTGGCGCGATGAACATTTTCCCCATCCATAAAAGCACCATACACTTTTACATTGCTGTTTACTTTCAAAAAATCATTTAAATTTTCTCTGTATAAATTAACATTAAAAATTGAACCCATAGAAGCACTTATCACCTTTGGGTTAAAAAACTCGGCACTAGTTGAAGAACAAATAACATTTTCTATTCCATACCAATCGGCAATTCGGAT
This sequence comes from uncultured Cytophagales bacterium, assembly GCA_963803685.1. Taxonomy (GTDB): domain Bacteria; phylum Bacteroidota; class Bacteroidia; order Cytophagales; family Cyclobacteriaceae; genus Marivirga. Next base: position 439,887 of record CAWDNW010000001.1, on the reverse strand, counting down.
AATAGTACCTAAATTGCCAGGATCTCTGATATCATCCAGAATTAGTTGAACACCCTTATTAATAAATAACTTGGTATTTGGCTCATTAACTATAGCAATGGACATTTCGTTGGAACTGTAAGTGCCTAAGCTACTGATTGTTTTCTCATCAGAAATAATAATGGGACAAGACTTTTTTTGAATATATTCGTGATATTTTTCTGAAAATTTTGTTGAAATAATTAAGGATTGAATTTGAAAGTCGGATGTCAATAATTCTACTGTATTTTTTTCTCCTTCAACGATAAAAAGGCGTTCTTTTTGTCTGAATTTCTTTAATTGCAGAGATTTAATGAACTTTATATTATTCTTTGTTAGCATTTATTCTGAATTCGTAATATTGGTAAAAAATAATCTTAAAAAATTTTTCTTCATTTCCATTATTTTTCTCTCGTCCTGTGTAGGCACACGGTATTTGGAGGGGGAAGAAAAACTTCTTTTCAAACAGAAAATTAAAGGTAATAAAAATATCTCATCAGATAAGTTGGATGATCTTTATGTGAATCAAGCAAATAAAAGATTGCTTATGTTGCCAATATCGCCTTATGTCGCCTTGTATGAGACTGGTGTTAAAAAGTATGATCAGGATGCTTTAAGAAATGAACTTGATTCTGTTGAAAAATACTATGAAAAGAAAATTGCAAAGCAACGAGAAGCTGAGAATTATAGAAAAGTTAATAAGTATGAGAAAAAGTATAATCGAAAAACGGAGAAATTAAATAAGAAGATAGAGGAAGGTAATTTATTTATGAGGTGGGGCGAGCCCATTTCAGTATACGACTCCGCAGCTACTGCAACTACGCGTGATCAAATCCGCTTATATTATGAATCTAAGGGTTATTTTGATTCTGAAGTAAATTATATTACGGAGCTAAGAGGTCTCAATAGGAAAAGAGCAACAGTTACCTACATTGTAGAAGAAGGAATACCACACACCATTGATACAGTTTTTTTCAGCACCGGACAAGATTCTACGATACACAATTTACTTGAAACTAACAGATCAGACGTGTTGATTAAGGAAAATAGCAATTATGACCAAAACCAATTGAGAGCAGAACGTGAGAGGATAGAGGAGCTGTTGAAGAACAATGGATATTATGCTTTTAATCGTCAGTTTGTTGAGTTTAATATTTACCAAAACCCCGATACGACCTTACTATCAGTTGAAATTCTAATTAATAAGCCTAGTAAAAGGCCTATACACAAAAGATATACTATTGATGAAGTAAATTTTACTACTGATGTGAATATACAGATCGAAGGAAGTAAACGGAAACTAGAAAAATATAACAACGTAAATTATTATTATTACGAATCATCCTATAGGAAGAAAATGCTCGATCAACGGGTTTTTCTTCACCCGGGAGAGTACTATAGTCTGGAGCAGACTTTCAGTACCCAACGACAATTAGCTAACCTGGACATGTTCCGTTTTGTGAATGTAAAATATGACACAGCAGGTGGAAAATTCGTGGCAAATATTTTTACCAGCCCGTTGGAAAAGTATCAGATTAGTAACGAAGTGGGAGTAAATGTTAATGTTACATTTGGTTTACCGGGTCCATTTTACAATGTGTCGTTAAAAAATAGAAATCCTTTTGGGGGAATTGAGATATTGGAGCTTTCTGGAAGGATTGGTTTTGATGCGGTTGCCAATCTATCGGATCAAACTCAGGTTACAACCGCTACAGAAGCGAGAATTAATCTCTCCTTAACTTTTCCGCATTTTTTAATTCCTTTTGGCAACCAGATAAAGAATCATTTTAACCTTATTAACCCAAAAACAAGAGCAGGTATAGGTTATAATTATACCGACCGACCCGAATATTTGAGAAGTAATTTCAATGGTTCTTATGGATACTCCTGGCAAAATAAAGATGAGTGGTTATTTGATTTTACTATTTCAGATATAAACTTAATCGAATCCAAGCTTGATTCAATTTTTATTGAAGCCTTAGAAGGACAGCGCCGCTTTGGGAGCCAATTGGAGCGTTCCTTTTTGCCATCTTTTGTGTCTAGTTCCTTCCTTAATGTTACTAAAAACTTCAATAATTATGGTACAGATATAAAGAAAGCCAGTTTTATTAAATTCTTTGTGGAAGCAGGAGGTAACCTGCTCAATATTGATGCAATCTCTCAAAATATCGATAATTCTGACAGCACTGGGTTAGCATATTTTCAGTTTTTAAAGGGAGCCGTTGATTTTAGGCATTATACGCCTTATGGCAATGAAAGTACTTTAGCTTTTAGAGTAAATGTGGGAGTGGCTAAACCCTATGGAAGTTTTTCACAAAATGTGCTGCCTTATGAAAAATATTTCTTTGCTGGTGGAAGCAATGGAATTAGGGCTTGGGCACCTCGTAGGTTAGGTCCTGGAAGCTATGTGGCAACTGATTCTGAAGGTAATTTTGACTATAGTTTTGAACAACCAGGGGAGATCATTTTAGAAACAAGTGTGGAGGTTAGAAGAAATTTATTTAGCTTTATTGATGGAGCTGTTTTTATAGATGCAGGTAATGTGTGGTCATTCACTCCACTGGATAAACCAGGCAGTGACTTTGAATTAAACAGATTTTATAAAGAGATAGCGATTGGTACAGGCTTCGGCATAAGAATGGATTTTTCTTTCCTTATATTAAGGTTAGATATTGGATATAAAGTCTACGATCCCGCGCAACCTGAAGGAAACCGATGGGTAGTAGATCAATGGAACTTTGGTACTAAGCAAAATTATGGACCAGCATTTAATATTGGTATTGGCTACCCTTTCTAGTTATTTTTGATTTGACATTTTTCTTTTGAAAGCTGCTTTTATTTCCTCGAAAGATTCCTCAAAACTATCCCCAATATCCTTAAAATTCTGTTGATTATCTGCTGAGAATTTTTCAAAATCCTGCTGTAACTTTTCTTTATTCCGTTTCAGCTCAGCTAACCTTTCGTTTAGCTCAATTTTTTGCGAAATATCCGAGTTACGAATATCATTCAGTAATTGATCTATTTTTTTTCCTGCTTTGCTGAAAAATTCTTCTGCTTTCCCTTTTGAGTATTCCATAGACTCAATTTCACAATAAAATTGAATAAATCAAAAGCGTGTTCATTATTTTGTGGGTTCATTTGACTCTTTCTTCTTTATTTCAGTGGAATTACCTCTACTCTTAAACCACTGCATCAAGCCTAAACTTATAATAACTCCAGAAGCAACTCCCTCCATTAAAATAACAAGTGCCACAGTGAATGGATTAAGATATTCGCTGAATGGTCTTCTTTCTGTAACTTCAACCATAAATTCAGGATCTAATATTAAAAGGTATAGTAAATTAAAAATTGCAAAAGCCAAAGAAGCACTAATGCCTGCTAATAAACCCGTCCCCATCCCTTTCAAATAGTCAAAATTAGGATTATTCTTTATCGCGGATTTGATAGCGTAATAAATACCACCGCCCATTATTAATATATTGAAAGCCCTTAGTTCATAGGTATTAAGAAGTCCTACTGCTTTCATAATTAAGAAAAAAGCCAGCAGGCCAATGAAAATGATTATGCCAGCTTTCAGTCCATTATATTCTATAGATTCTTTTTTCATAGCTTTGGTTAGTAAATGTTTGTGTTTCTACTACTATATATACCCATTTTATTACGTATGGTTACACTCTTAAGCGATTACAATCCATATAAAGGGTACGAATCTGCAGGATTCCCGTGTATGCAGGTACTTTTATAATTATCTTAAATTTACTTACATTTCATGACCTAATATTGAAGGTCTTTATGGAAGTAGCCATATTACAGCTATATTTGTAGGTAGTAAATTATTAAGTAATGAAAGTCTGTAAGTGAGTAAGACTAGAATTCTCTATTTCTAAATAAAAGATGAATAAATGAAAATCTTCAAGCTATCTAAATTCTTGTTTTTCGTAACTATTTTATGTTTTATAGTATCCGGCTGTGCCAATAATAAAGGGAGGAAAAGTATGCCAAAACGAAAACCTCTGCCCTGTCCTGTAAAAGATTGTTAAATGAGGAAGATTGTAATAGCAATAGATGGTTTTTCAGCTTGTGGTAAAAGTAGTACTGCTAAAGAAGTTGCCAAAAGGCTTGGTTACCACTATATTGATACGGGAGCCATGTATAGGGCAGTTACCCTGTATTTTATCAACCATTATATAAATATTGAAAACCAAAAGGAAGTTGAGAAAGCCATGGATCAACTAGAAATTTCTTTTGTTTTCAACGAAAGATTAGGCTACAGCGAAACTTATCTGAATGGTTTAAATGTTGAGGGGGAGATTAGAAAAATGGAGGTTTCTCAAAAAGTAAGTGAAGTGAGTACCTTAAAACATGTGCGAAAGTGCCTGGTAAACCAACAGCGTAAACTTGGTAAAAAGAAAGGCGTTGTAATGGATGGGAGAGATATAGGTTCTAATGTGTTCCCAAATGCGGAATTAAAGATTTTCATGGATGCGGACATGGACATTCGTGCAGAAAGAAGGCAACAGGAACTTCTGAATAAGGGGGAATTAGTTGATCTCTCAGTGATTGAAGAAAATTTAGTGCAAAGGGATAAAATTGATTCTGAAAGAAAAGAAAATCCGCTAATTAAGGCAGATGACGCCATCAATATTAGTACTAATTTTTTAACGCTTGAAGAACAAGTTGAAAAAGTGTTGCAATTGGCAACAGAAAAAATGATTAAGCATGATAAATAATTTGAATGTAAGCATTGATCAGGACTCAGGTTATTGCTTTGGTGTTGAATATGCTATTAGGATGGCAGAAGATGCCATGGAAGAGAGCGGTATGCTTTACTGTTTAGGGGATATCGTACATAATGATATGGAAGTTAAAAGATTGCATAAAAAGGGTTTGAGAGTAATTGATCATCAGGAGCTTGAAAATCTCAATGATTGTAAGGTTTTAATCCGTGCCCATGGTGAGCCGCCTGAAACGTATAAAATAGCACTCAAAAACAATATCGAGCTAATAGATGCAAGTTGTCCAGTTGTTTTAAAGCTTCAAAATAGAATAAAAAATTCCTATGATAAAATGGAATTGGGAAAGGGGCAAGTAGTTATTTATGGTAAGAAAGGGCATGCTGAGGTGGCTGGATTGACGGGTCAAACCAACGGTAATGCTATCATAGTTATGGAAGATGAGGATCTTGATCTGATTGATTTCAATAGACCAGTTACCTTATTTAGTCAAACCACAAAGAGTACCGCAGGTTTTTACCGAATTAGAAATATAATCGAAGATAGAATTAAGCAAGCGAAAATTGCTTCATCTAATACTGAAGAGAATGATTTTAGTGCGAATGACAGCATCTGTAGACAAGTTTCAAACAGGGAGCCCCGTTTGACAAAATTCTCTCAGCTACATGATGTAATACTTTTTGTTAGTGGAAAGAAAAGCTCAAATGGGAAGGCATTATATCAGGTGTGTAAACAATATAATGATAAAAGTTATTTTATAGAAAATGAAGATGATATTAACCCAGATTGGTTTACAAATGCTCAAAGTGTAGGTATTTGTGGTGCTACATCTACCCCAATGTGGTTAATGCAAAATATTAAAGCTTTTGTTGAGAATAAGGAAATTGAATTAGAGGTATAAGTGAAAACACGTTACTATAGTAGCTAAAATTGAGTAAGTAATATTGCATAAAAACGTTTTTATTAGTCAAAAAATTATTAATTTTGCCACGTTTTCAAATTAGAGTTCATTCGTAAATAAAGACATGTCTCAAACGATAAAATTAAAAAAAGGCTTCGAAATTAATTTAGCGGGAAAGGCTGATACAAAGGTTTCAGACGCCCCAAAGCCAGAAACTTTTGCAATTAAGCCTACGGATTTCCCAAGTATTACCCGGCCTAAAATAATGGTGGAAGTAGGTGATCAAATAAAGGCAGGAACTCCATTGCTATATGATAAAATGGCAGATAATATTCTTTACTGCTCACCGGTTAGTGGAGAAATTGCCGAAATTAAAAGAGGGGAGAAAAGAAAATTGTTGGAAATCAGGATTTTAGCTGATAAAGAAAATCAGTACGAATCCTTCACCAAATTTAGTGTCTCTGATTTAAAGACTATTGGTAGGGAAGATGCTGTAACGCAGCTATTGAAAGGAGGCGCATGGCCAAATATCATTCAGCGACCTTACGGTATTGTTGCTAACCCTGAAGATGAACCTAAAGCTATTTTTATATCAGCTTTCGACACACATCCACTTGCTCCAGACTATAATTTTATCTATAAAGGGCAGGAAGAAGCTTTTCAGGCAGGACTAAATGTAATTAAGAAGTTGACCAAGGGTACAGTTCATTTAAATATTTCTGCAGATACGGAAGTATCCAAAATGTTTTCAGGAGCTGAAGGAGTACAAATCAATAAGTTTTCAGGAAAGCATCCAGCAGGTAATGTTGGGGTGCAGATTCACCACCTTGATCCCATAAGTAAAGGAGATATAGCTTGGACCATTAAACCATTTGGTGTTATACAAATAGGTAAATTGTTCCTTGAAGGTAAATATGATGCATCAAAAGTGGTAGCCTTAACTGGTTCAGAAGTTAGTCAGCCACAATATTACAAGACATCAACAGGTGCTTCAATTGTGAATATAATTAAAGACAATATTAAATCTGAGCATGTTAGATATATTTCGGGAAACCCCTTAACAGGAGAAAGAATCAGTGCGGATGGCTATTTAGGATTTTATGATGAGCAAATTACTGTTGTTCCCGAAGGAGATTTTGAAGAGCTATTAGGATGGATCAAGCCTACAACTTCAAAATTAAGCTTTCACAGAGCAATTGGGCTTTTGTCATTTTTTAATAAAAGTAAAGAGTACGTTTTAAACACCAACACGAACGGAGAAGAAAGAGCTTTTGTTATGACTGGTCAATTAGATAGGGTGCTCCCTATGGATATACTTCCTCTACATCTTTTCAAAGCTATTTTGGCTGAAGATTTTGATGAAATGGAAGCATTAGGAATTTTTGAATTAGTTGAAGAGGATGTGGCGCTTTGCGAGTTTATTGATGTATCAAAACATGAACTTCAAAGCATTTTAAGAAAAGGAATCAATTTAATGATTAATGGATAATACCGATGGCTGCCTCAAGAGGGTGGATATCTTTAAAATTTTATAATAGAATATGAATCCAATACAAAAATTCTTCGATAACATTGAACCTCTCTTTGAAAAGGGAGGTAAATATGAAAAGTATTATACCCTATACGAAGGTCATCGAACTATTCTCTTCAGACCAAAAATAGTTACAGCTTCCAAAGGGGTTCAGATTCGTGATGCAAATGACCTGAAAAGAACCATGATCACCGTGGTTATAGCGATGATTCCTTGTTTACTTTTTGGTATCTGGAATATTGGCCATCAGCATTTTTTAGCAATTGGTGAAACAGCTACATTCATTCAAAAAATAGGAATTGGTGCCATGCAGGCGCTTCCTATTGTTATTGTTTCCTATGCAGTTGGGCTTGGAACTGAATTTGCCGTTTGTGTAATCAGAAATCATCCGGTTAATGAAGGCTATTTGGTTACAGGGATGTTGATTGCTTTAATAATGCCTCCATTTATTCCTTTATGGCAAGTTGCTTTAGCTACTGTTTTTGCAGTAATCATTGCTAAAGAGGTATTTGGTGGTACAGGAATGAATGTATTAAATATTGCTTTAACAGCCAGAGCTTTCTTGTATTTTGCTTACCCAACCGACATTTCGGGAACAGTGTGGACCTATATTGGTGAGGCTACCCCTGTAGATGCATATACCGGAGCTACTGCCTTAGCAATAGCTTATGACACTGCTTTGGCAGGCACTGGCACTGTGCTAGATGCATTCTCAAATTTTTGGGTAGAAGGTATGTTCACTTTTAAAAATATGTTTCTTGGCGCTATTCCTGGTTCTATTGGAGAAACTTCTACATTATGTGCGCTTGTAGGTGCGGCTATTCTCATTATAACACGAGTAGGTAGTTGGAAAATAATTTTTAGTGTCTTCCTAGGTGCTTATTTAATGGGATTGCTTTTTAATGCCATAGGTTATAATGCATTTATGGATGTGCCAGCTCATTATCACCTTGTAATGGGAGGATTGGCTTTCGGTGCTGTATTTATGGCATCAGATCCGGTATCTGCTTCACACACCGAAACCGGTAAGTGGATTTATGGAATCCTAATTGGAGTATTAACTGTTATGATAAGAGTAGTAAACCCTGCATATCCTGAAGGTATTATGCTGGCCATATTATTAATGAACGTATTTGCGCCATTAATTGATCATTATGTTGTTGAATCTAATAAAAAGAGGAGGTTAAAACGTGCGACAGTCTAATTATTATGTAATATTATTTTCCGTAATACTCACTGTAGTATTAGGCGGATTATTGGCAGCTACTTCTGAAGGCTTAGGGCCCATTCAGAAGAAATCAGTAGAACTTGATACTAAAAAGCAAATTTTAGGAGCTGTAATGACTTTGGATGGAAGCGAAGATATAATCGCTCTTTACGATAAGGTGATTGAATCTGAAGTAGTTGATTATGAAGGAAATCTTGTTGAAAAAGATGATGAAGGCAAAGACATTGTTGCGGAAAATGTAGAAATTGAAAGGGAATTCAAGAAGATTCCCGAAGAAAGGTTATACCCAGTTTTTAAATATTTGGGTAAAGATGGAGGTTCTGATGTACAGTCTTACATTTTACCTGTATATGGAAATGGACTTTGGGATAATATTTGGGGATATATAGCGCTTAATCCAAAGGGTGATGAAATTCAAGGAGCAGTGCTTGCACATGCAGGTGAAACTCCAGGGTTAGGTGCCCGAATAACTGAGCCAGAGGTACAAAGCAGATATAAAGGTAAGGAACTTTATAATGAACAAGGTGAGTTAGTATCAGTAAGGATGCTAAAAGGAGAAAATAACCCTGAAAGCAAGCTTGACGAGCACCATATTGATGGTATGTCAGGCGCTACAATTACAGGTAATGGAGTTAACGATATGTTGAAAAATTACTTTGAATATTATAAGTCATATTTTAAAAAGCAAAGTGGTGCAACAGCCACTTTATAATTTTTGATTAATTATGAGTACAGAAACTTTAGATCAACCAGTAAAGAAGGAATCTGAACAGTTACTTTCAAAAAGAAGGAAGAAATTAGTATCAGACCCTTTAAATGATGATAATCCTATTACCATTCAGGTTTTGGGCATATGTTCAGCTCTGGCTGTTACTACCCAAATGAAGCCTACTATGGTAATGTCAATTGCAGTAATTTTTGTAATTGTATTCTCTAATTTGTCTATATCTGCAATGAGGAAACTAATTCCTGGAAGGGTTAGAATCATTGTGCAACTAGCTGTAATTGCAACGCTTGTTACTTTAGTTAATGAGGTATTAAAGGCTTTTGCCTATGATATGTATAAGGAATTAAGTGTATTTGTTGGCTTAATTATTACAAACTGTATCATTATGGGTAGACTGGAGGCTTTTGCTTCAGGAAACAAACCTTATGATTCAATATTAGATGGATTAGGTAGCGGCTTGGGTTATGCATGGATCATATTGGCTGTTGCCTTCTTTAGAGAACTATTTGGGTCTGGGGCTATCTTCGGTTTCAAGGTCTTTGAAGCTATTGGTTTTTCAGCTGACGGTTGGGTAGGAATAGATTATCAGGCAAACGGAATAATGGTAACGCCAGTTGGAGCCTTCTTCGTACTTGGAATTATTATCTGGGTTCAAAGAAATAAAACAGGTTACGTAGAACATTAATCGCTAAAATATATAATAATGGATTTAGTTAATTTAGGAATAAAAGCAATTTTTATTGAGAACATGGTTTTCGCCTACTTTTTAGGTATGTGTTCTTTCTTAGCGGTTTCAAAAAAGGTGAGCACAGCCTTCGGGTTAGGTTTAGCTGTTATATTTGTTCTAACTATTACAGTTCCTGTAAACTGGTTATTGCAAGAGTACATTTTAAATGAAGGAGCTTTGACATGGATCAGTGCATCTATGGCTGAAGTTGATTTAAGTTTTTTAAGCTTTATCATGTTTATTGCTGTTATTGCTTCTATGGTACAATTAGTAGAAATGGTTATTGAGAAATTCTCACCTTCATTATACGGTTCTTTGGGTATCTTCTTGCCACTGATTGCTGTAAACTGTGCAATATTAGGTTCATCTTTATTTATGGCTCAAAGAGAATATAACTTAGCTGAATCTGCCGTATACGGTTTCTCTTCAGGTATTGGTTGGTTTTTGGCTATTATAGCTTTAGCAGCTATTAGAGAAAGGTTGAAATATTCAAATGTTCCTGATGGTTTGAAAGGATTGGGCATAACCATGCTGATCACTGGTTTGATGGGGATAGCATTTATGTCTTTCATGGGTATTTCTATATAAGTGCTTTACTCATAAGTTAATTAAAGCCTTGATGCACGTGCCATCAAGGCTTTTTTCGTTTCAGATGATTAAGAAATTATCGACATTAATATGAAAAACATATATCTAAATAAAATCATAGGATACTTTTTTAAAGGAATTATCTTTGTTGCTCCCATAGCATTTACGGTTATGGTAATACAGGCAGTTTTTACATGGCTGGATGGTTTACTTCCTTTTAATATCCCAGGGCTAGGTGTTGTAATATTGGTGCTGAGTGTGATTTTCATCGGTTACCTGGCTTCAACGTACTTTCTCAAACCTTTTATCGAGCTCTTTGATCAATTTATTAACAAGATACCTTTATTAAGTCTTATTTATAATTCCATTAAAGATCTCATTGGCGCCTTTGTAGGAGATAAGAGAAAATTTAATAAACCAGTGATGGTGCAATTTGATACTGCGGGAAAAATTATGAAACCTGGATTTATCACACAAGAGGATCTTTCTGACTTGAAATTGAACGGATACTGCTCTGTTTACCTCCCTCATTCCTATAACTTTTCAGGAAATATTATAATTGTATCAAATGACTTAGTGAAACCTTGGGATGTTAATGGAACAGATGCTATGAAATTTATTGTTTCAGGAGGAGTAACCGGGGTAGAAGAGATGTAAGTTTTTTGAGATTTTATTCTTTTTAAACGAAGAACATTTTGTAGTAAATATAGAAAAAAATGAATTATTGGTAGTATGTTTTAATAAATATCCTAAATTATAGATTTCTTTCAATGTAGGATAGTATATTTGTGATGTAATGTTATTATATGGCTGAAGCATTTATACTAAAAATCAGAAAATCTTATCCTGAGCTTTTTTCAGTGAACCAACCGATTGAAGTAGTAATCTCAAATGTAGTAATTGGAGTACAGTGCATTCTTGCCATGGGGATTATTTTATCTCATATTATTTAATCGCGTTATTATTTTTTATTATACTTCTATCTGCTAATTTCCCTACATGGGAAATAAACTCTTCACAGTTTACAAATCATCTGCTGGCTCGGGAAAAACTTTTACTCTCACGAGAGAATATCTTAAACTCGCTCTTCAGCTTTCCGATCAGTATAAAAGATCATTAGCAGTTACCTTTACAAACAAGGCAACACAAGAGATGAAAGATAGGATTATTCGTAATTTATTCCTCTTTTCCAGAGGTGTAAATGATGGGATGGGCTTTCAGTTAATGGAATTGCTGAAGATGAATCCTGTCACTTTTCAGAATTCATGTCAATCTTTGCTCACAGCAATTCTTCATAATTATAGTCGCTTTTCGGTACAGACCATTGATCGCTTTTTTCAGAATGTAATGCGTTCATTTGCGAGAGAATTGAGTTTGCAAGGTGATGGCGAACTATTGCTAAAAACTGATGAAGTAAGAAATGCTGTGGTCGACTTATTAATGGAAGATTTAAGTGTAAACCAGCCACTAAGAGATTGGATTTTAGAGTTTTCGATTGATAAATTAGAGCAAAAAGGACGATGGGACATTCGTAAAGACATCTTGAATTTCACTTCAGAATTGATGAAGGATGATTTTAAAATAAAGGAGGAAGCTCTTCAGTCAGCAATTGATGACTATAGTAAGCTCAAAGAGTATAAGACTAAGCTTTTTAAGGTTATACATCGATACGAACAGGATTTAGATAAAATTGGGAGAGACGCTAATCTACTCATTGAAAGTAAAGGACTTACTATACACGATTTCAGTTATGGTTTAGCCTCAGCACCTAATCTATTCAATAAAATCCAAAGTAATATAAAAGATTACGAAGTAGGCGCCAGAGTTTTGGCAGCTATAGAGAGCAACGGAGAAAAGTTAGCAGCGAAAAAGTCGATTAAGCGAAACGAAATTCTTGAACTTGCTCATGAAGGCTTGTTAGATTACTTTCAACAGGTAATTAACTATATAGAAGAAAATATTAAAGCTTATACTACAGCTAGGGAAATTCTTAAGAATATTTATCTTTTGGGAATAACCTGGCATTTCAATCAGAAACTTCAGGAGTACAAAAAGGAAGAAGGAGTCCAGTTTTTGTCTGATACTACACAGTTCCTCAATGAAATTATTGGTACAGACCCAACCGAAAGTCCTTTTGTTTATGAAAAAATGGGAAGTTTTTATGAGCATTTTTTAATGGATGAGTTTCAGGATACCTCAACTTTACAATGGGGAAATTTCAGACCACTGATAGAAAACTCTTTGGCTAATGGCAAGGAAAATTTGGTTGTTGGCGATGTGAAACAATCAATTTACAGATGGAGAGGAGGGGATTGGCGATTACTGCTTAAAGGATTACAAGAAGACATACCAACTCATTTTTATCAGGAAAAATCTTTAGATCATAATTACAGGAGTAAACCGCACGTTATCGAATTTAATAACGATTTGTTTCTTCAGCTCCCTGGTATTATCCAGAATTATGCCGTGAATAGGAAATCTAATCCATTTAATGACCAGTACATTCCTTTATTAGAAGATTTAACCTCAGCATACTCAGATGTGGTTCAGCAGAAGCAAAGTGATTATCCCTATAATGGATATGTTTCTTTACAATTTATAACTGAAGAGGAGAATGAAGAAGGTGAACCAATAAATTGGCAACAACTCTCTCTGGCAAAATTTGTAGCAGATTTAGAAAATATTCAAGAATATGGTGTAAAGTTAGATCAGGTAGGTATTCTAATTAGAAGTAAGAAAGATGGTATTGCAATTCAAGATTATTTAGAAAAATACAAATTGGATTACCCTCTTAAAGCCAAAAGTTATCATTACAATATCATTTCAGACGAAACCTTGAGGTTATCATCTGCTCATATTGTTAATTTTTTATTGAATTGCTTTCATTTTCTGTATTCTGACGATGCTATCTCCAAGGCTCAAATAAAGTTTTATTACCAGAAGATTGTAAAGGGCGAAAAAGGAAATATACATCCGATAGTGAAAGCGAAAGAAGGTAGCGAATTTCTTCCTAACGACTTTCTTTCTCAGCAAAAGCAATTGTTGAGTTTAAACTTATTAGAAATGAGTGAGCGGTTGATCCAAATATTTGAACTCAAAAATATTCAGGAAGAGAAGGCCTATTTATCTGCATTCCAGGATGTGCTACTTGATTTTGGTAATAAGGGAGGAATCCCGGATTTTATGGAGTGGTGGGATCAGAATCAAGAGTCTTATGTAATTAAACTGCAAGCAGGAGAGAACTCGGCCAGGATGATGACCATTCACAAAGCCAAAGGACTTGAGTTCAAAGTATGCTTTATTCCACTTTTAGATTGGTCAATAACTCCGGCAGCTTCTTTAGCACCAACTTTATGGGTGAAAACTCACAACTCACATTTTGAAGATATCCCCTTTGTACCGGTTAAACATTCAGCGGCATTGATTAATTCCGATTTTAACAGTCACTACTGGGAAGAAGAAGTGAGATCGTTTATGGATAGTTTAAATATGTTGTATGTGGCAGCAACACGTGCAGGTGATGCACTCATTATTAATACTGCCGCAAACAGTAAGGATAATTATATTTCTGCGATATTACGGAGATATGCAGAGCAATCAGAATTTTGGAATGAAAAGAGTCAAGCGGTAATAAGGGGTGAAATTAGAGATTTTAGCTTGATTGCCAAAGATGCTGAAATTGACAATAGCGGTAGAAATATAAAAACTGTTGACCTGGAATATTATGAAAGTCATAATTGGCAGGAAAAACTCCAAATTAAACAAGCAACTACGCTCGCGGCTACTACTGATAAGCTTTCAAAAGTAGATTTAGGTATTTTTGTACATGATGTGCTTGCGCGCTTGCAGAATTTAGATCAGTTGCCACAAATTTTAAGGAAATTAGAGGCTGAAAATAAGTTATTAACGGATGACTATAAGAAGTTGAAGCAGCTAATTGGAGATAATCTAAAGGAAGGAAGTCCTTTGCTCTCGTGGTTTGAGACTGATTGTACTGTGAAAACAGAAGTGCCAATCTTGTTACCTGATGGCGAATTAATAAGGCTTGATAGAGTATTGATAAAGGGAGAAGAGGCACGAATTTTAGATTTCAAAACAGGTAAGAGAGATGACCAATACGAAAAGCAGGTAAAATTCTATAAAAGCAGTTTACAGCAAATGGGGTATGTTAAAGTGAGCGCTTTTATTGCTTATTTAGAACCTTTGGAGATTTTAGAAGTAAAGTAAACCTTTTTTAATGCTTCCTTTTAATTTAGGGATTTGATGTAGCGAACTATGCAGCAAACATTTTTAGACGATATTGCAGAACAGCTTTATGAGGAGTTAGGTGCAAATTTAGCCGACTGGAAAATTATTTTTCCTAACAGAAGGGCTGGGCTATTTTTTAACAGGGCTCTAAGAAAGCTAATAGATAAACCAATTTGGACTCCGGAAGTAATTTCTATAGAAGATTTTGTGCGAAAACAATCTGATTATTCAGTCCCTGATCAACTAAGTTTGGTTTTTACACTGCATGAAATTTTTCAGAAGCATTCTCCCTTCAAGGAAAATTTTGAACAATTCTATTTCTGGGGGGATCTTTTGGTAAAGGATTTTAATGATGTTGACCATTACATGGCAGATGCCAGGCCCTTATTTGCTAATCTCTCAGAGTGGAAGAAATTAGCTAGCACGGATTTTCTTTTACCTGAACAGATCCTTTTGATAGAGAAATTTTGGAAAAGCTTTGAAGCAAAACCTAAAGAGGCTCAGGAAAAATTCAGTAGGAACTGGGATGTTTTATTGCCCGTTTATGATGCGTTTAAGGTTAAATTACAAGAACAAAATCAGGCCTATAACGGTATGCTCTATAGAGATTTTGCAGAACGATTACAAGAAAGTAAAATTGATCTTTCAGAAAAATTGGTGTTTGCAGGGTTCAATGCGCTCACCAAAACAGAAGAAATAATAATAAAAGAAGCAGTAAAAAATGGCGCCAAAGTTTTTTGGGATTTAGATGCTTATTATGCTTCTGAAATACAAACAAGTCAGGAAGCTGGAAATTTTTTTCGGGAATATGCACAAAGCAATATTCTAGCTCCCACATTTCCTAAAGAGCAACCTGAAAGAATATTAAAAGAAACTCCAGAAATAAAAATTACTGAGGTAAAAGGCAATATTGCTCAGGCAAAGTTTTTAGGACAGTTATTACAATTGCAAAATTTAGAAGAACCAGAAAAAACGGCCATTATCTTAGGAGATGAAAGCCTACTGTTTCCAGTACTTTATGCCTTACCAGAGAAAGTACAAAAGATTAACGTAACTATGGGTTACCCCCTTAAGTATGCATCCATTTATCAATTAATGAATATATGCTTACATCTGCAGAAAAACTCCAGGGTTGACCGAGAACTAATTAATTTTAACCATCGGGATTTATTAAAATTACTAAAGCATCCTTTTGTGGCTAATATTATCGGAGAATCTGCAAAGGAATATATTGAAAAAATAGAAGATAGAAATATTATAAGAGTGACTGTACCTAATCTGACAGATCAGCCTCATGAATTATTGTTATTGATATTAAAAGATGCCCGATCAAACTACTTTAAATATCTAAAAACAATTTTACAATTTGTTCATGAAGAACAAATGGAAACTACGGAGCAGGAATTCATTGCTACTATTTTCCAAAATATTCAGCAGTTAGAGCAAATTGTAGAGTCCTTTCAACTAATGCTTGATATTAATGCATTTATAAGACTTTTCAATAGAATTGTTCAATCGTTGAGGGTTCCTTTTAGTGGAGAACCTCTGGAAGGCTTGCAAATAATGGGAGTGCTCGAGTCTCGAAATCTCGATTTTGAGTACGTTTATTTTTTAAGCATGAGTGAAGACAACTTTCCTGGCGGAGCAACAAACCAATCATTTATTCCTTATAATATTAGGAAAGCTTATGGGTTACCTACTTTGGAGCAAAGAGATGCAATTTATGCCTATCTTTTTTACAGGTTGTTGCAAAGAAGCAAACATATGCATTTAATGTTTAATAGTGATACTACAGGTGCAAAAGGAGGGGAGCCTAGTCGTTATCTTTTACAATTGCAATATGAATTAGGAGTACAAACTAATAGGTTAAGCAGACAACTACTCAATCAGAATCCTCAATCTGCAGAAGTGGTGCCTATTGATATTGCCAAGAATATTGAGATTAAGGAGATTTTAAATGAATATACCCTACCAAATAGGAGGAAATTATCAGCTACAGCAATTAAAACCTACCTCAACTGCAGGTTGCAATTCTATTTTAGATACTTAGCGGGATTAAAAGAAAAAGAGGAAGTAAGTGAAGACCTGGATGCCGCAGATTTTGGTAATATTTTACATCATGTAATGGAAGAGCTGTATAAACCTTATTTGGGTCAAGAACTTGATGAGCAAAAGATACTCCAATTGAAACATACTGTTGTAGGTCTAGTGAGGTCAGAATTTCATAAGTTATATGGTAAGGAAGGGGAAGACTTCATCTTTGAAGGTAGAAATATCATTATCCGTGATGTAGTTAAACGAGTGGTTGATCAAATTTTAGACTATGATGCAAAAATTGCCCCTCTAACTATTAATGAAGTTGAAGGAGATTATCAAGTAGGATTACCAATTGATAATAATATAATAGTATTTTTGGGAGGGTCTATCGATAGGCTGGATACAGTGGGAGAGAACATTAGAGTTATCGATTATAAGTCAGGAGGCGATAAAGTAAGATTTCCAGATATTGTAAGTTTATTCGATAGAGACCATAAGAGTAGAAATGGAGCGGCAATGCAAACTTTAATGTATACTTATATGTACTGGAAGCAAGCGGGTGGCAAAGAAGATTTCTCAATAGTTCCGGGTTTGTATTTTGGTAGAGGCATATTTCAGGCTGATTTTTCTGAAAAACTTAAGATGGGTAAGGACGAGCTAAGCAATGCAATTCCAATTATGCCATCATTTGAGTTGGGTTTAAAAGATTTGTTATCAGAAATTTTTATCAGTGATCAATCTTTTAATCAGACGAAGCAAATAGAAAATTGCAGTTATTGTGAATTTAAAACCATTTGTAATCGTTGACATATTTTAATTGAGAATTGAAGTTAATAAGGTGTGAATTTAGTTGATCAAAGCCTATTGGCTACTTTAGCATGTGGTTAAATATGATTATTTTATGAGAATGTGTTTCTTTTTTAAATAGTGATCAAGTTTATATAAAAAAAATAATAGTATTTACTTTTATAATTCAGTGATTTAATTAGATTTGTTGAAAAATATTAAACCTTTTATGTATAAATTACATATAGTAAAGCTATTATTCGCAGGCTTTATAGCTCTTACGTTCAACTCTTGCGGACCGGATGAAAAAGTTGAAACTCCTAAAACCATTGATCCGATAGTTGCTTTACCTTTTAATGCTCAGAACCCTCCTATTACTGTTCCTAGTCCATTGAATACTTCAAAAGATCAAAAAGCTAAAGAAATAGTAGATATTTTAAGATCAACAAATGCAATTACTTCTTATGAAAATTATTTTATTGTGCCCTCTAATGCTGTGGTAAGTAATAGCCCCGTGGAAGGCAGTGCCATGCAAAATTCAAGTCCAACTGTTTATACATGGACATTCAATAATGGCTCTCAGTTTGTAAATGCAGCTTACCAAATCAGTGAATCAGAAGGAAATTATAACTTTGAAATCTTTTTTGATTATGGAGATGGCTTAGATAAGTTTTTAGAAGGAAAAGAAAGTGTTAATTCACTTAAAAATGGATTTTTGTTAGATTATGGTTTGAGTGGCTCTTCTCAGGTGCAGTTAAATTACCAGTGGTCTGAATCAACACAAGAGGGTTTTTTTATTTCGTTGGTAAATGCCAATAAGAAAATAGACATATCTATTGGAAATGATGGCTCAGGGAAAGTTGAGGTACTCATTAATAATGTTCCTAATGCTGATTATACCTGGGATTCTGCTGGCACAGGTGGTACTTACATTTATTACAATAGTAATGGAATGGTGTTGCAATCAGGAAGCTGGGCAGGCTAATCCTTTAATTAGCAAAAGATCAATCAGCTCTGCAGTTCAAAAATAAGCCCTTTAGTTTTGAATGTTTACCACTTGGAGTTCAGCTTTATGTTTTATTGATATTTATATTTGAAATTCTGTAACTTCATTTAATATATATTTGATAATATTGCTTTTTCAGATGATCCAACACAAGAGCAAATATCAATTTTATCGCCTACTTTATGTATTCTTATTGGTTTTTTCTGTTATCGGGGTTAATGCTCAGAATAAGGAATTAAGCATCCAGTTAGACTCAGTGCAAATAAGTTCAGGTTTTGTTCTTATTCTTAGAGATACATTTTATTTACCTGAAAATGATACAATTGTTTTTTTGCCTCATCATACTAAATACACTATTAAGAAAAGCCCTTACTTCAAATCTGAAAAGTTTTACGATTCGCTGAGAAGTAAAGCAGATGAAACAAAAGTTACCAGAATCCTTTTTTCACTTTTATTCAAGAGTTCATCAGAAAATGTTACAGATAATAAACCGATAAGCAAGGCTGAAGATGCATTTATACCATTCGAGGGAAAAACTATAGGGGAAATTAGTATAAGGCAGGTGCCTATTCTCGAGGGATCAGTTCAGGACACTGGAAGAATAGCAAAAACATGGTATGGAAAAGCATTAAATAAAGTGCATATAAATACACGAACGAAAATTCTCAGACAAAACATTATAATTCAGAGTGGAGAGAAGGTAGATCCCTATATCCTGGCAGACAATGAAAGAATTCTGAGGCAGCTATCCTCTATTAGAGATGCGAAAATATACCTTAAGCCCAGAATCAATGCGCCTGATACTGTAGATGTGGAAATTGTGACACAAGATGTAATATCCCTTGGAGCCTCTATAAATTACAATAAGATCAATAATTTGGGTATAGATGTTTACGATAGAAATATTCTGGGAAGCACAAGAGATTTTCAGGTGAGTTACTATTTTAATGAACACGAGTCGCCTAAACACGGATATGGATTGCAGTATAGAGTACCCAATTTTTGGGGTACTTTTATAGAGGGAACTTTTCTATACGAAGATGCATACTTCAGAAAACAACTAAGCATGAATTTGATGCGCAACTTCTTTACACCCGAAATTAAGTATGGTGGTGGAGTTTCTTTACGAAGGGTAGAGGAATTTTACAGACCTATATACGCTTTCGATGTTGAAATTCCCTATACTGCTAATGAAGCTTCTGTTTGGTTAGGTAGGTCATATCAGTTGCAGGAAAGAACCAACCTTATTTTCCAGAGCAGGTTTAAGAGTTCTGAATTTATTGAAAGACCAAGTGTTAAAGAAGACAGTAATAGATTCTTTCTAAATAGTGATATGTATTTCGTTAGTACCTCTTTGGTAAATAGAACTTATTCTAAAAGTAAATTAATTCGAGGATTTGGAAGAACAGAAGATGTCCCTAAGGGAAAACTACTATCCTTTACATATGCCTACGATATAAATGAATTTTCTAATAGAAACTATTGGCAGATCAAATTGGGTTTTGCAGAATATTTTAGCAAAGTGGGCTATTTAAGTGCATCAACTGCCATTGGTGCATTTCGAAATAGAAAGCATTGGGAAGATGGTGCTTTCGGTGCAAATTTAAATTATTTCAGTCCGCTGATCGTTAGTGGAAAGTCTTCTTTCAGACAGTTTATTTATCTCAATCACTTATCAGGAATAAACCGAAGATCCGAAAATTCTTTAACTATTGATAAAAATTTTGTCAATGATTCAACTCTACGCCCGTTAGGAGAAAAAAGATTTAATATGGCCTTTGAAACCGTGTATTTTACACCGTGGTATTTTTACGGCTGCAAATTAAGTTTATACAACAGAAATAGCTTCAATTGGCTAAGTAATAAAAATCAATTTGATCATAGCAACCTGTTTAGTTCTTTTTCTGTCGGAGCTCGTATTTTAAATGAAAGTTTTGTGTTCCCTACTATTGAATTTAACTTTACATTTTATCATAGTCCGAATGGATACCCTAATACATCTGATCTAAGTTTATTCACCAATTATCCGGGTGACTTCCTAGAGATGCAAATAGGAAGGCCAGAGGTGTTGCCCTTTCAATAATGCATCCATTTTTTTTCTAATAATTATCTCCACTCTATAAAAATGGGTTTCTTCATCCATTTATATTTTATTAATTTGAACGACCATGGAATTTTGTCGATTAATATATCATAGCCTTTACTCTCTACAAGCAAATCATATCTATCATCATGCTTAGATAACCTACCCTCTCTAATTAAAAACGAACCCCTCAGATTATCAATGGAGCTGCTTTTTAAAGCTGTCCAATTAGAAATTACAGATGTAAGTAGACTTTCACAAAGCGCCTTTTCTTCGTTAGTTAAACTAATGAATGATTCCAAAGGAGTACTGATAGGCATAGAAACCATTATTTTGTTTAGTGTACAAGTGTACTCCATCATTTCATCTGTTCCAAATGTTAAAAAGTGAATGAGTTCTACTCCTTTAATTAGACTACTATCATCTTTCCATAATCCTTCTGCATTCAATAAATTGAGTTTCTTAAACAGCTGAGTTAAATAGGGAGCTAATAATACAACACCTGCATTTTGTATGTAAAGATCGGTCTCTAATTGTTTCTCAGCCAGTTTTTCTAATTCTGCTGATAGTTTTTCGGAAGGTTCCTTCGTTTGGTTTTTTATAAGGGGCTTTTCAAGCTCGTATTGTGTTGCTTTTTTAATCTTCTGCTGAATTGTTTCAACTTTCTTTAAAATTTTAGATGCAGTTAAATTAGTTGCTGCTGTAATGGTCGATAATTTTCTTATTCTATCTTCTGACAGATATAGTTTATCAATATCTATTAGTAGGTTGAGTAGATTATTGTAGTGAGCTACATTGAGGGATTTAGCAGTGGCTAGGAATTTATCCGGGTTACTTAACATTATTGCAATTAAGAATATCCTAGACTCCCAATTAATATTAATTGGGAGTCGGTCAAATTTTAGCAAATATTGCAGTACAAAATCGCTAAGATTCGTGTTTTCTATCCACCGTGATATACTTTCATTTTGTTGATCAATAATAATCGTTCCTAATGAGTGGTTTTGAAAGAAGAAGGATAAAAGCTGATCTTGATCCATACCCTTAATGGGTAATCGTTTGATTCTGTCAACTATTAAGGCAATTTCTAGAATTGAAATATTCTTTGTTAGTGAGCTAAACTGCTCCTTATAAAATTCTCGGTTCTTGTATTCATCAGATGGTTTTGCACTTCCTATTAAATATTGAATAGTATTAACTAGCTGTTCTTTAAATTTCGCATCTTTTAGGGTCGCGCTACTTCTTCCTGTAACTAAAAACTTTACCACATTCTCAGGTACATTATTTATTAAAGTGGATGCTACATTTTTCGATTCTTTAGATTTAAATTTTTCTTCAAGCAGATTGATGCTATCTCCCCATTCTTTGATCAATAAACTCTGTGGCTCTATATATTTAACTCCTCTAAGTATTGTTGCAGGAGCATATGCAGAAAAGCCAGATATATAGGTTACTATAGATTCTAAAATAACTGACTGATCTTTGATTTCTAAATGCTTGGTACCCAAATTCTGAAGGAATAAATCCTCAGTAAACAACATGACTTGAGCGGATCTTGTCTCGCTTAAATTCACCGACTTCATGAGGAGTTTAGCAAATGAATAGATCTTTTGAAGCATTAATGAATAAGAAACATGAAAATATCTGAAAACAATTTGCTTATCGTCATCATTCAAACGTGTAATAAACTGATGACGGTATGCTATCGACTTTAGATTTGTAGTAAGAGTTTTTTTAGTTTGAATGGAATCAAATAACCATATTCTCTCATCATTTTGCTTATTAAATGCAGCTGATAATAATTTAATTTTCCTTTTATTAAAATTACTGCCTTGAAACTGCATTTCAATTTCTTTTCTAAGGGTGCTATCTAATTTCAATTGAGTGAGCTTTGTTTTGAAAAGTAAAATAGCTTCTCCTTTCTTAAGATTTGCAGTATCCTCTACATAGAAGCAAACTTCCCTCACGAATAATTTTACAAATTGTGTTTTGTTTCTGGAATGGAGAGGGAACATCAAGAACATTTCCACTGTATGCGTCCAAAGTTGAAGGAAAGTAATCTGATTGTAATTAATTTCTGTTTTTAGTAGTAACAAAATACTATCTATCCATTTTTCCAATAGAAGGGGGTAAAACCCTATAGCATCTGCTATGAAATTCTCCGAACTATATGTTAGTAGTCTACGGCTAAATTGCGGATGCTTTAAGTTAGCATTCACCAAATTGAAAAATATTTTTGGATGCGTCTGAAACAATACTCTCAGGCTATCTTTGATATTATCTTTAGAGAGATGACTACCTTCTTTCCACCAGGGCAAAGTGCCAGTTTGAAGAAATTGTTTTAGCCATTCTGCATTTGCATTCTCTGCAGTCTGCAAAGTTTTTTGCGTACTCTTGAGTGGTTCAGCGTTAGCTTCTCGCACTTTATAAATTAATTCTGATAATTCCTTCCTTAATTTATACTCCAAATCTGATTCTAAATGATTTATATCAATTGCACCCAGATCTAATTCCAGCTTTTCGACTTTCAGTGTGTGGTTTTTTAGTCCCTGCTCATCAAATACCTTATCAATGGAGTCGATAAGTCTTCTTTTTATGATGCTTTCAATAAAATTTAGTTGCTCTTTTGCGGATTGCTCAGAATATCCTTCAATTTCAAATATCAATTTTTGAATTTTGTGTAAGCCTTCCATTTCCAGTTTACGCTTCCATATTGTAGAATTGGAAGATGAACCTTGTTAATTCATCTACAGACTGCTGAAAAGCGTCATCGTTTTTTCGCTTCACTTTTAACTTAGCCCAGGAAAAATATTTTTCTTCAAATTCTTTCATTTGTTTAATTTGAAGCCAGTTAGTAGTCAAAGCAATAGAGGCTGGTTGTTGTTTAAAAACTACTTCTTCAGCAATAGCCTTAAATTCTGGGTTTCCAAAACGTGCAGTCCAATCCGGGAAGAAAATACTCATCCTACTTGAGTAGAAACCTTCTGGTATTCTTTCGCTGTTTTTTGAGTTCTTAATAAAAAAGCCAACTTTCTTCTCAAAAGCGATAATGTCTCTTTTATTGATGAGAAACTCATAAAGTTGTTCCATGTGTGCATGAGTGGTCTCAACCGATTCATTTGCATGTATACTAATGAATTTTAGATCTAGGTCTTCAATATTTAAATGAATTTCAAAGTCTTTGTCATTGGTTATCTCCACAGAATAGTTTTCAAAGTCTCTTACATATTCTTTCAGCTTTTCTAAAATCTCAGTTCTTTCATCGTATTGAAAATTTTTATTAGAGGCTAGTATTTTTTCACCATTTTGACCTAAAAGATAGATTCCAAACTTTTTTTCACTAGTATCAGGACGCAGTAAAATATGTTCAACTACATGAATACCTTCACTTTTTATGCTTAGCTCTTTAAATAGCTGTTGATGGATAAGTACCGCTAATTCAGCATCCTCTGCCTTCAAATATTTAGCGATTTCAATCCATTGTTTCGTTTCGTTGCTGTAAAAAACTACTGAAGTTGATTTAATTTTATCATTCAACCTCCCTACTCTGTAATTTTCTAAAAGTAGACCATCCTGTAAGTGTTTAATTGTTACCAGAGTTGTGTTTTTAAAAACTGACTTGTCTAATATCTTATTGTATTCTTCATTGGTTAAGGCCCCAATATTTAATTCTTCCTCATCAATTATTTCAAACCTTTCTGCCACCTTAGATTCAGGAATTGACTTCAAGCCATCTGTCGTTTCCTGATTTTCCAGGCTTGGCAGTAATTCGAGTTCTAAATCTTCAAAATGCTCAAACAAAGAACTTTTTTGATAAATCAGCTCTTTTTGCTCCTCATTTATTGCAAAAGAACTTAATCCTAACAATACAGAAATTTTAGCTTCTATTCCCGATATATTTCCTATGTCGTTTATAGATTTTCTATAATTGAACCCTCGGGTTCTGTTCTTATTGATAAATGGTAAAAATTGTAAAAAATAAGTTTTGTTGGTAATCAGGAAACGGTTGAACTCATAATCTGTAAAGTAGTAATTAAACTGCTTTATGGAATTGCCAAATTCCTCACCGTGCAGTGCCAATAAATAGTCTAATAGCCGCTGAATTCTATCATGATTGTCTTCCCCCATCTCCATTATTTTGGAAAGACCTTCCCTATAATTGATTGGAATTTCTTCATTGTTGGGAGAAAACAGATCCACCTCTGATCGATTGGTATTTTTAAAAATGTTTTTAACAAGGGGCACCGAGTCGAGTGTCTGACTATAGTAACTTTTTGAGTAGCTTCCACCTATTGAAAGTAGTTCCTTGGTATTTTCCAACTGTGCTAAGGAATTTGCTAGTATCTGTTCGAATAGCATAAGATATCCTTTCAATTGCATAGCCTGACCTTTTCTCTTTTCAGTAGGTGAGTTAGGGATGCCGTCTTCACCTATTCCATAAATACTAGGAAACTGATTTTGAATAGAGTAGTACTCTTTTAAATTTAATTTTTTTCCTTTTGGTATTTCTATTGTTGCCTCCGATAGTCTGTAAACTCGTCTGTTAGCAGACC
This sequence comes from uncultured Cytophagales bacterium, assembly GCA_963803685.1. Taxonomy (GTDB): domain Bacteria; phylum Bacteroidota; class Bacteroidia; order Cytophagales; family Cyclobacteriaceae; genus Marivirga. The sequence goes on along the minus strand of CAWDNW010000001.1, from coordinate 414,721 downwards.
TCATTTCATTCAAATGTCGGTTGGATTCGTCAGTATTTAAATTTCTATTTGAGATACCATTTTTGAAGAAAGTAATTTGATTTTGATCATGACCATCCAAATCGAAAGCTACAAGCTTCGGTAATTGATAGGGATCCACAATTATTTGATTGTCATGCACTACGCCATTGGCCATGAGTTTTAGGTTTTTTACACTTGAAACTCCATTGATCTGCATGATAATTTTCATGATTTCGGAAATCAGGATTCTGTCAATTTTAGCAGGAAGTTCACTTGATTTCACAAAACCGTGCTTAAGTAGCGGCCCGTTAAAGATTTCACCTAAAGAGTAACCTTGCTCTAGTAATTCTTCCAGCGAGTAAAACTTAATTTCAGGGCTCAAATATTCATCTATTTTATACAGAATTTGAGCCATCACTATTTCCTGGCTAACCTCTCCTGTTAAATCAATATCGGCAATTAAATTAATCGCCATTGGTTCAAGGATCAGGATTTCTTCAATATCCTCACACAAGTTTCGATTTTCGTTATATACATTTAACGCTTTAGCTAATACTTTTTCTTTATTTTCTTTACTATTTATATTTTCATCTATATCTAACAATACTCTATATAAACCATTGAACTCGCTGTTTTTGGCAACAACAGGAAATAGCCATACGTTTTTAATTTCAAAAACTGAATCAAAAATTAGTTTACGGTAATCATTAATAGTCAATGCATTACATGGGAGTACTTGATCGGGCTTAAAGAAAGACTGATCACTTTTGTCTTCCGAATGGAGAATGTCTTTTATATCAAATTGTGTCCTGTAAGATATGTCAGTGAGTGCATAGCATAGCTGTTCCAAAATGGTAACTCCAGGATCATGTTCATTAAAATCTGTCCAAAAGGCGCCAGTTAATTTCTGGATAATATGTATACCTTCTTCCCTCAGGAAATCATAATCCAGTCCCTTATTTTCAGGCTTTTTATAGTCTATAAATTTAGGTTGCTCCATGTTGCTTAGACTTTATTTTAGTTGAAATTAGTATCTTCGTTATGTTGTGAGGAGCTTTTATCATGTTTATTCACTTGCTCATTTAAATGCCCGATCAGTTCGTAAACATCTTCAAAGGGCATTTTTCCTAAAGCCTTAAATATTAATTTGGCTTCATCCAGACTAATAGAAATATTTAATTTTTGTTCTTTTTGCATCTTCTTATTGTTCTATGCTTTTATCCATAAATGGATCATGCCAGAGTTGTGAAATGAAATAGTTAAGAAAGAACCCGTCTCCATAATTGGCTTTGGTTTTCATTTCAAGTCTAAAATTGTAGGTGTCACCGGTCCACCTCAGGAGAATTCTATTACTACGCATTCCGTAGTAGGCTTGTGTATATCGTATTCGGTTTCTTGATTTTCCAAAAGTGGTTAAGGCTTGTGCAGAGATTAGAGCATATTTACCGGTTTTCTTTTTGCCTATGCCTGCTAATATTTCAAAAGCATGGCATCCATTTAGTTCATCAACAATTGTATGCCATTTCCCATTGCCTGGAATTTTTCCTTGATGAGCAGTACCTTTTCTTCCCTTTTGAGCTACTATTCCATCAATATCTAGTGCTTCTTCTGGGTTACTATTATTAATGCCAATTTTTCCTTCCTGTTTAATAGTAACTAAGCTACTCCCCATTCTATTTTTTACATGCAGATTTGAATCTCCCTTATTAATGTCAATGCTCCATGCGGGACTTTTATCTTCAATACTTTTATAAAAACTGATTAGCTTTTCAGAGCTTCCAATAGGAGATAGCATCAAACCTTCGTCTACTGTTTTGGACATGCCATCATCTACTCTGTTGATGATAGAATCTATTAAATCGTAGAAGTTCTGCTCAGTGGGTAAATTCCCTTTTCTGAAGTAATTCCTAAGCGTTTCTCTATTTTGTAATGACATAACTAACTTACTTAATTAAACTACTATTCTTCAATTATAAAATCATGACCCAGCTCCAGATAGTCAATACCAGCCTGCCTTGATCTCTCCTCGGATTTTTCAATCAGCACTGAAATTTGGTGTTCTGGTGCAGGAACCAAAACGGACCACGGCTTTGTAGCCACAAGTGATGATGATTTGCCCCCTTCTCTGGCAGTATCTATTAATTGATAATATCCATCTAAATCTCTTGATACCTGTACCATTGAAAACTTCGTGATAAAATTTACATACGGCAAGGTGCGCATAAAGCTCAAAATGTCTGAACTATGAATACTTCCACCGAGCTCCACTTTTTTACTTTGGGTAAGCAAAGTTCCTCTTAGATACTGATTAATTTGCTCGTTGAGTTTTTGAATATAAAATCCATAATTGTAGCCATCAGTAAACTTTACTGCACAAATAATCTTAATTCTTTCATAGTTAGGATTTCGCACTTCTATTGACACAAACGGGGAAGTGAAACTACTTATATAGGATTTTATCTTAAAAAGCAGTTCACTACTTGCCATGGGCTCATTTTGTTTGCCATTTTGTTTGCTTAAAGGAGAAACTACTAACAGAATATTGCCTGGCGCATCCGTACTTTTACTAGTCATGTTTGCCAGACAAGTGACATGGGCTATTTCAGGAAATTTATTTAACAATATTCTCTCGTAATCCCAGGCGGTAACCGCTCTGTTTTTATGATGTAATCGTTCACCTACCCTTGTGTAAAATTTGTCGGGACTTTCCATAGCTCTACCACCAAAAGAAGGTAAAGGTTGTTTAACCGATCTTATCCCAGGAATATTATTGACTGATCTTTGAATAGAAAATGCAGGTAATTCTTGATTTAGATAATATGTTGGAAGGTTAGTATTTTGTAAGTCAGCCTGCACCACATTGGTAGCTACACTTAGAAGGCTTGAGGCAGTATCGATATTTTTTTCAACAGTTACTCGCAACCAAAATAAGTCTTTAGGTAATATATTATTATTGCTTTTAATTTCTGCAGGCACATCAATATTAATTAAACCTGTTTTTAAAAACCTATTAGTTTCATCTTTTAATATCCGTGATGGGGCCAAAGGTAGCCAATTGTCATTTACTAAATAGCTCCATTCAATAACAGGTAATTCCTCTTCAGAAGATTCCGTATATTCATCAATCATCTCGAAGAGAATGGAGATTTGTTGCGGTGGGGCTAAATCAGCGAGTCCAATGTACAAAGCTCCCTCAAATTGGTATTCCGGAAGTAAGTATGTTCTGCTACTACCACCTGACGATTTTAATTTTTTGAGTCCAAATGGATGTAAATGAAAGATCTCTCCTGAAAATTTGGAGTTATTCTTTTGGCTGCCACTTTCAGTACCTGAGATAGCAGAAGAGGCACTGTAATCTAATGAAATGGTCTTAATTTGAGGAGTATAAGGGACATTAGGGACTACTCTTTTGGATTTTTCTTTATTTTTTAATAAGCCGCCTTTCGCATTTTCCATAACAACTTCTGAAAGAACCGATGGATAAACATCATGCCCGAATCCATTTGCGGGACTTGATAATTCTAACTTTATAAAGCCTCTGCTGGAAGTAGGACTTAAAACCAGATCCTGAACTATCGCCTCAAAATTTGCTGATTGCTTAATTTTTTTAATATCGATGCCAGAGAAAATACTTTGGGCAATCAATTTCCCTTTTGGATCAGGATCTTTTTCAGGCCCTTTCTCCACAGTGCGGAACAATTTGATCGATTGTTGATCTTTTTCCACAGCCGGAACCCACCTTCCGTCATCCATGATAGAAATTTTAGCTTCAAAAGAAGAATTATCAATAGATAGCCCATAGCTTTGATAATGCTCTTCCATACCCCCCTTATGGGTTGGTAAATCAAACCATTCAATATTTATCTTTAAATCTTCAAGGCCCTTATTGAATATTTCCTTTTCTCCTATAATGAAATACGTACCTGCTTTGGGCTGGGGGCCAAAGGGTAAAAAAGGAGAGTCCGGACTAAGCTGGCCAATGTTATTATATAGCTGAATGTCTTTCATGTTACTTACACTTACATGAAACCAAACCTGATCAATAACCATTTGGGAGAGCAAAGTGTATGGGTAAATGAAACTATCGCTATTCAACTCAAACCGAATAATAGGTAATTGAGATTTAAAAGTCCCATCATGTAAGCTTGCTTGATGTGCTATAATTGCAGGATCTGCATTTAATAAATCAAATGAAAATGTTAGACTTTTTAGCTGATCATTTCTTTTCACTACGTATTTAGGAATAGGCAACCAACCTTTATTGGAAGTGATAGAAAGGTTGAAAGATGCCGTAAATGCCTTTATAAAAAGCTCTTCCAAGTTATCTTTAGTTGAGCCACTAACGGCTTCCAAGTCAGAGAGCAGATTTGTGTAACTATCTTCACTTAATTGTATTACTATTTCAATTTCTCTAAATCCGCCTTTCAAAAACAAATTTGGAGAGCTGAATGCAAAACCTAGTTTTGCGCTTCTCATGGTTTTTTCTGAAGCTCCTTTTTTACCCTGAAACTCACCAAATGTTGCAAACGACTTCGTAGCTAAATTATCAGAAATCTGTTTTTTAGGGATCAAGTCTTCTAATGGCAATTCAGTGCCTAGAATATCATTAATTTTCTTTACCGCTTTTCCATTCACATTTAGAGTTTCTTTGTCTATAAAAACAGAGAACATTTTTTTTATTTGCGCCTTATTTACTAAGATATCGCTTGAAGCCGTATAGATTATGTCCTCTCCGCTTCTTGGATCTTCTCCAATAAATTTTGTTCCGATAGGAATTTTTGTAAAAAGCGTCTGATCATCTAATAAAAACTGTAAATATAATTTGTCAAGCTTTTGAATTTTAGGGACTTGCCTTAATATGTCTTTGAAGTAAAATTCAATGTGCTTACTAGTAATCTGGTTTATATTATCTTTAGTGTGCTCGAAAAGCTTGAGAAAAGCGAGAAACAAAGCTATTTCAGGATAATGAATATCGCTCTGCATAGACTGCTTTAAATATTCAGGGGTTTTGGATTTTAGATACAAAAGCGTTTCATAAAAGCTCTGAAATACTTTTTGAAGTTCCTTTAGTAAGAATTCTTCTTTTTTTGTAGCTGAGTCATCTGAAGGTTGTACATCCTCCTCAATTATTTCATTATCTAAATTCCAGATGTTACTAAATTCATCAAAGGAAATTGACAAATCCTCAGCAACCCCATAATACTCCAGATTTTCATCATAAAGCTTATTCATTTTATGAAGAGACAATGCCAGTTTGGAGCTTATAGCATTGGAAATTTCACTGCGGACACTGAGTTGGTTTCTACTGAACTCCTCAATTTCTCTTAATCTTCTATACCAATGCTCAAACCTTTTAGCTAAACTAAGTATTTCATGAAAGCATTTTAGTATGTATTTGTTCTTTTTTGAAGGCTGTTTAAAAAGTGAAATCTTTTTAATGTGGCTCTTGAATCTTTTTTCTATTTCTGTTGGTTTAACATCAATTATAGTGGCAAGGATTACAGTTTCATCCGAGAAAAAATGCGACCAATCACCATCTATTTCATTTTTATCATTGTAAAAATTGAATAGTTTAGAAAGTCTTGAAGTAAAAACAAGCATGTCTTCAAAGCTTTTTTCGTCAATGTTTACGTAATTTTCCTTGAGCGCTTCGAACATCCTCTTTTGCTGCGATGTTCCTGTATTTTTAAATCTACTCTCCATAAATGCCACCCAAAATTATCTGTCCTCTATTTAACTTTTTAATCGATTGATGTAATTATTGATTATGATTTAGGCTTGTATTTTACATCAGTTCCTTCAATTAAATAATATGGAAACACCATATTACTTCTGTTATTGGTTTTTCTTACAATGTACTCTATATTAACATTGAGCAAACCATCTATGCTTTCATCTTTTTCTATAGTGATTTCAGCAACATTGATACGAGGTTCAAAATATAATATTGCTTTCTCTATTCTACTTTTCATTTCATTAACCATGGTAAAATCCATATTTTCGAAAGTAAACTGCGTCAAGGCACAACCATAGTCGGGTGACATTAATCTTTCACCAGGCCTCGTTGATAACAATATTAAAATACTTTCTCTTATATCTTGTTCTTCAGATACAAGGACTACACTTCCCATCCTTTTATCGAATGAAGGCGGGAATTTCCAGCCAATTCCTAAAAATGTTTTTTTACGCATCAACTTCTGTTTCTTTATCCTCCAATTAATACAGTGGGTACTCCGGGCCCTACAATAGTGCCTCCGTGAGCGCAGGAATCACCGACTCTTGCAGCTGGCTTTCCTCCAATCAAAACAGAAGTAGAACCTAAAATAATGGAGTCTGGTGGTCCTGAACATACAGCCATATCACCCATAACCGCAGCAGGTTTTCCTCCTATCAATACGGTAGGAACACATGGCCCAAGAATCGGCCCTCCTACATGGGGAACTGGCCCGGTGGACATTGGACATACATGATTATCTCCTATAACTGCAGCAAAAGACATATTTATTTAATTTATTTGAACAACACCGCCCTTGATAGTTGTCATACCGGATCCTTTAATCTCAGCTTGAGCACCTTCAGCAGCAAATTTAGTTTTACCTGTCAATTCCACATTCATTCCTTCCGCTTTATAATCCTTGGTTGCCTTAATCTCCGTACTACCGGTGGATTCTAATTTAATGTCACCTTTCGCTTTCAGAATAATATCTTTTTCAGATTCCATCAGAATTCCTGCGTCCGATAGTACCACTTTGTTTTTATTAGCATCGTCAATAATCGATAATGATTTTTCCTTATCATCTAAAATAATTTGATGTCCCCCTGGTGTTGAGAGTGTTAAGATTTTATCAGTATCATTAAATTGAATTTCTAATTGGCTTTTTGTCAAAATCGATTTAATGCCATTATCGGCCTCTGGAGTGTGTTTAGGCTTATTTTTTTTTGAGTATACTGAACCCAGTATCACGGCAAATTGTGGGTCATTATTAAGAAATCCCATAACAACTTCATCTCCAATTTCAGGCAAAAAAAATACGCCAGCTTCTTTAGTGCTGTAAAAATTCGATAGACGAGCCCAAACATGCATATTGTCCCTTTGTAAGGTTGGCAATTTTACTTGCACTTTATAGTTTCCCTCAGGATCTTCATCTAACTTTTGCACCACGCCTACCTGTAAACCTTGCATTCCTGCATTTAAACCAGATGCATTCGCCCCTTCAATACCAGGTGTATCCTCTGTGTACCATTTTTCCTTTAAACCAATTTGCAACTCACATAACCAATTTCCGTCTTCTATAGTATGGATTACCCCGCTAATGTAAGCTTCTCCATTAAAAGTATTACTAACACCGTTTAAATTGATAATAGAATTGGGTTTTACAATACTATTACCTCTGATAGAAACTTTTCCTTTAATTTTTGCTAGTCTTGATTTCGTTAGTAATGAATTACCCCATGCAGTGAGAGCTGCCACTGATAAATTTCCACCGGTTTGTAGAATGGTTTTACCTGAATTTAAAATGCCTGATAATTCTTCGGATTTGTATTGGCCTTGCTTAACCTCTATATTCCCTTTTGCTGTAGATTCTACTATAGCTAAATTATTAGAATCCCAGCTTACAACTGATACTTCAGAGTACTGATTTTTAATGTCCATCTCAGCCTCAAAACTAATTAAGTCTGTTCCGTAAGTAACTTCAAACAGAGGTTTTTGATCAATGCCGGGTTTTACTGCTTCAATGCTTCCATTGTTTGTTATAACAATTAAATCATTGATGTCAGCCCTCATGAGCATGAAATCCCAGTCGGATGTGAAATGTTGTATAAGGTTTGTATTTTCATTTTCAGTAGAATCTACTTTTCCTTTCAATCCATGTTTGGAGTAAAGTTCTTTGATAATATCGCTATCTTTCTTATCCTGATAAATTTCATTATATCTCCCAGAAGTCATTTTGATTGCTTCATCCTTACATTCAATTTGTAGCACAGGCTGATCTCTGCCCACTTTTAATTGATGTTTAGTAACTATTCCTTCAAAAATTAACTCCTCATCCGATTCATAACCTGCTTTAATCCCAATTTTTTTTCCTGGTTTGAATACATCTGAATGCGCAATCAAAAATTCTTCGTTATCTGTATTGCTGCCATCAAAAAACTCTATTCTGGCAAATGATATTTTATTAATTTCCTTAAAAACCCTGATTGAATTAGCCAAAAAGCTCCCATCTATTTCCTGCCCTTCAGAAAGAATGGTATAAGTTATGAGGGATTTACTTAAATCAGGCTGTTGGGCCATAGTTTACTTTTTTATGGGTGGAAAAATCAATTCCTGGCCAGGTACCAGATTTCTAAAGTCAACCAGGTTATTAATTTTTGCTACTTGTAAATAATATTGGCTTTTGTTGTAAATTCTCTGGCACATTAAAGGAAGTGTATCACCAACTTTAACAGTGACCAAATGGGTGAGATCTGGTGAAGCATTTTCTTTCTTCTTCTTCTGTTCTTCCAGGTCCATCGAACTGATGAATTTTAATGAAATTTTAGCACGTAGAGATTGGCCATTAGGAGCAAACAACGTATGGGTTACATCCATATTTGTTAACCTACCTTCAAACTGCAATGTGTCTCCCCAAGCTATTTTAGCATGAGGAGGTTCATGCATTTCTCCCTGGTAGTTATAAATGACTCCTTTAAGGGTTTTTATTTCGTCATTGACAATCTTTTTTATTCCGGTGGCTCCTGTGCCATCAATTATAATTTCAAAACTGAGAGTTTCCGGTGATACATTCTGAAACTTAGCATCAGTATTGACCATTCCGTCGGACTGATTGGTTGCGTAATTAATGCCATGCGTATGGTTAACAGAAGAAGGATTAATCATCACCTCATATTTGGATTCTTTCTCACCAGCTTGTTTTTTTCCATCCTTGGATGATATAATAATTTTCGATAGTTTGGCATTATTGTTCATATTGCGGTAGTTTTTCTTATCCCAATTATCTTTCCGATTTTCTTTCCAAAACCTTCAGAATTTTTTCTACACTTGCGTCAATAATTCTTTTTTCTGTAGCCTTATCAAATACCGGTGTTTGCATTTGGGGTGAATGAGGATCCTTTACTGACATCTTTATACTTAACTCTTTTATTTCTATGGGCATAACTTCAAATTTTAAAATAAAGTAGAGGCTTTTTTTACGGTCCTTCTCCAATCAGAAATATTTTCCTCAAACCGTTGAAAACAAAGCTCAATAGTTTGAACAAAAATCTGATTTTTAGAAGCATCCAAAGCAGAATAATCCCATCTAACAGGATATGCGTTTATAAATGTCCAATCCAAAATGGTTTCATTCTGATCACTAAGTAGTCTGACAATCACATCTTTTAGTTCAATTTGGGTAGAGAAACCTGAATTGATGGTGCTTTGACACCATTTAGATAGTTCAGAGCTATTGGTTACCACCCCCCTTTTTAAAACTAAATTGGCATATTTAAGAGGTTGGGGAACCCGATGAACAAATCGGTTTTCCCCGCCCTCTTGTATTTCTTCCACGGGTATTTCCGTGTTTATGCCTGAAATTTCCTGAAAGCTTGCATCATATCCCTGATTATCAGAATTGTCATTAAATTTACCTAAGCTTAAAGCAAATCTTAAACCCGAAACTGGAAATAGTGCATTAGTTTTTTCAGCCATACAAAGTTACTTAACTTAACCAGCAGATTGTTCAATTCCTTCGTGGGCTAATTCTATAGTTTCTAAAGCTACTTCGTTAGCATCTGCTTTTAAATCCGGTCCTGAAATTTTTACAGGGAAGGCATTTCTGACAGTCCATGTCATAACAGGCGTGTTTTCCTCATTCAGTAAAGAAATGATAACATCTTCCCTTCTTTCTGTGTCAGTTTGCACTTCAGCAAACCAATCGTAGAAGGTAGTGTCATCCTCGAAAACCCCTTTTTTCAAAGTGATAGTACCGTGCTTTTTAAGTCCGGGTATTTTACGGGTAATTAATTCAGTGTCGTTACCTGCTCTGTATTCAATAAACTGAGTTTCCATTTCCAGGCCCGATACTTCCTGAAATCCTAATGCTATTCCACCCCATTCAACTGTAAAGTGGAACTTAGGAATTGGCCATAATTCATCTGCCATGATCTTTTAAATTAAATGTGAATAATATTTTATAATAATTTTAACAATTAAGATTCCTGCATTTTTTGCTGGAAAGTAATTACAATGAATTCAGCAGGCCTTGAAACGGCTACCTTCACTGTAATTCTCATTACTCCATCCAAAATGTCGTTAGATGTCATCGTTGTACCAAGACCTACCTGAACATCATATGCTTCCGCTGACGTGAGCCCAACTAAGCCGCCTTGTCTCCATATTCCTCCTAAAAAGGATGAAATCATGCTTCTGATAAGAACCCAGGTGTTGGCAGTGTTTGGCTCGTATACGTACTTTTTAGCTGCATATTTAATTGATTGCTCAATGAAAGTGATGGTTCTACGTACGTTAATATACTTCCAATCACCGCTATTTCCGTCTAATGTTCTGGCACCCCACACAGTGGTTCCGTCACCAACAAAAGCGCGTATGGCATTGATTGATTTTCCAGTTACTGTAACATTTAAATCTTCCTGGTCATCATGGGTGATTTTAACTGCTGGAGCACTTACTGAATTAACACTTACATTAGCAGGAGCTTTCCATATGCCTCTTTCATTGTCAACCATACAGTAAACTCCTGCCATACCTGCTGCTGGAGGTAAAATATTGAGGTGTGTTTTAATACCAGCAATTAACTTTTTAAAGGCAGGGCTAATCACATTAAGCATTTGCGTCAGTTTCTCTATATCCTGATCCTTTTGGTTAATCCTCTTGAGTTCATTTTTAACCTCATCTGCTTTTTTAGGATTGGCACTTATTTCATCTGCTTCTTTACCTAAAATATCTTCTAAGTCATTAAGATTAGAAATGTGGCTTAATCCAATTTCTTCAGAATCTACTACTGCGGCATGAACCCAAGGGTAATATGCTGCACCATAGGCCAGTTGATTAAGACCAATCCCTTCTCTAAACCTGTTGACTACATCATTTTTATCGTAAGTTCTTGCTGCGCTTCCATTATATACATCCAAAATGGCAAATCTATTCTTCATTTTGAATCCGCAATGGGTAAGCATTTCTTGTTGAACCGCATAACAATCTGCTTCCTCTAACATTACAGTCTCCGGAACAACCAACATAGATGGCTCTTCTTCCATAATTAAAGACTGGATGCCATCAAGCAATGCTTTTTTGGAAATACTGTTTAAAGAGGAGCCAGTTTCCTGTTTAACAGGAGGAGGGGCGCCTTTACCTCCTTTATCCTCTTTTGCTGGTGTTCCACTTGTGCTGTCATCTTTTTGATACGCTCCAGTAGAAACGATCCAGCAAGTTCCTCCGCCATTTGCAAAATAGAGGCGAATACTATCAAATAGTAAAAATCTATTTGGCTTATCAGGAGAGAGCTTATACTCTTTGCCTGCTACCTGAATGACAGCTCCATCTTCATTATCTGCAGATTGGATTGCAAATTTTGTTACAATTCCTCTGCCAAAAGTATTAATATAATCTGTCAGGGAATTAATTCTTACAGGTTTATTAATTAAGGATCTTCCATCTTTTTTAGTGAGCTGTGTATAACCCACAAAAGCCGGAACTGAAGTGGGGATACCTGCTACTGAGTTAGGGAAGGCGCTTTTCTCTTCAATGTAAACGCCTGGTGTTGCTAGGTTTGTTGCCATAATTTTGGGTTTTGTAAAATCATAAATAAACTATTATATCTGAATAAATTCTCTGTTCATCTTTTACTAATTGGGTATTAAGGCTATCAATAGCAGGGACTGGTAACCTTTTTACTAAGGTTTTCTCAAAGCTATTTAAAGATCCATTTTTTCTATTAAGCTGAAATACATGAGGCGAAAATTCCTTAAGTATTAACGGGTTTTTAGATTGAAAAACATGGGCAATTTGTCCATTGGGTAACGTATGGATTTCCGGCCCCTCAAATCCTGCTTTTTTATCATCCACTAGTATCACTGCTTTTTCAATATTTTTAATATATTTTGATACCAGTTTATACCTCCAATACGTCTCCTGATTTTTAAAGGAGATATTAAATTCGAACTTCGGTATTGATTCCCCATGCTCAATATTCTTTAAAATGGTTTTGATCATTTTGGCATCAAGCACCAACTGAACTAATGCAACGGGGTACCGCGGCCGTTTAAAAGGTAGATTTATATATGTTTCTTTTAGTTTATTATCCACCCATAGCTCAAAATATCCTTCACCAATTGGAGCCGGACTAATACTAGATTGCGGGCTTAAGTTCTCATACTGCTGAATGACAGTTCCAAATTTGTCTTTTATTTCTACCAACTTTAATTTATTGCTGTTCTCTAGTTGAATTTCTCCATTAAACAAGGTGACTAAATTGTTGGAAGAAGCGTATTCCTCTTTGTGCAAGGGGATTGGTTCTTTGTCGGAACCGGATTCATTAGTGAACGCAAATATTTTATTTAATCCAAAATCACTATTTTTAGTGATATTGCTAAAATAGGGATTGGTGGAAATCATCCAGAACTCGAACAATATGCTCTTTTCCTCCAAAATCCTCATTTTAAAGGCATCTTTTTTGGTATGGTCTATAAGTAATTCAAATCCACTCTCCGTTGATTTAAAAATTAGACCTAACCTGTTAATTAAGTGTAAAGATGTATTTAAGGGAACATTTTGAATGTTTTTGATTTTTTGATTTTCATAGTAATCATGAAATATTTCAAGTTTGAAAAGGGGACGGTATTGGAAAGTTAATTCTAACATAAAATTAATTAGTTCCAAAACCTGAAAATGGTGTATCCAAATTATTTAGGAAGTCCTCGTTGAATGATATCATTCTGGTTTTGTACAGAATTGAAGGCATATATTTTGCACCCATTGTACCCCATAAATGACTCATATTCTGGAGATCCTGATTTACTATTTCAAAACTTAATTTATCAATATCAGAGTCCATATCAGGTGTGTTCGAATGATTTAAAATCTTATTTGATTGGAAAAATGAGATGATTCCCGAGAGATAGCGTAAACCTTCCAGGTAATTATTCTCCTCAAATGATGCGGAGAATAAAAGGAACACATTCAAATTGACTGCTCGGTTTGATCCACCTCGGCCTTTATGACTTACCGTTTCTTGCTGGAGGTTAACAAGACTCATGATTATTTTATCTGGCTCAGTAACGGCTACAGAACCATCTGGATTTACCAAATTGGAGACAACTAACTTGTCTTCAATTGTTGAAAACCGATTTCTTAAATAGTCATTAACGACTGAGGAGATGGTTGAAACTGCTGAATAAATCATTACTTAAATATATGCATAAATACAAAAGGAGACAAATTACTTGTAAAAAAATTCATAAAAAATATTTTTTTAAGGTAAATCCTTTTCAGATAGAAATCTTTTACTTAGAAAAAATATAATAATAGCTCCAATAATGAATCCCAGAATTAGATAAATTATTTCGTCAAATGCAATGTATTTCATTCCTATAAATATTAAAGCTATCAATACTATAACCATGAGCGCTAAACTCCCTTTTATTGCTACATTGAAGGTTCTTTTGATTCTATGCCCAAACCTGAAGAGAAAATAAAAACTCACTAAACCAACCCCGAAAATAGCTCCAAAAAGCCCCATTAGTGGTCTTGGATTTTTAATAAGGTAGGATGGGTTTTTCATAATCCTTAGAGCTAACCCCATGAGTCTTCGGGGTGAATACCTACTCCAGAACATTTTAGCGTTTGCTATTTTTGCTTCATCCTTGCCTAAAGCAAATTTGGCACCCAGCAATTGCCATAGTTCATTGTATCCATTGTCATATCCCAATGCCCAAATTCCAACCCCACCGATTTGTCTCTCAATTACCCAATCATACTTTTTACTCAAAGAAAGGCTGTCTTCGTACCAAAGCTGTCGGTAATTACTGTTATTATCCCTATACACATAAAACTTACTTTTGCTTGGCTCATCTTCACAACAAGGGAGTTGCCCATGTTTTTTAATAACATTACGGTACATAGGATAATTGACGAACTTTTTCGCCTTGGAAGGAAATTTTAGACTTTCTGTTTCCCATTCTGCACCATAATATGGTAGCCCCATTAATATTTTTTTTGGAGTTAAACCTGCAACCAAATATTCATCCAGTGCTACATTTAAGTTATAGTCCCACCATGTTTGTCCGCTTTCCAGAGGAGCAACGGGGCCTGCTACTGAACTATTGATTCCATAAAATTCGTAACCCATGATAATATACAGGTCTACATATTGGTTCAGATGCTCAAATTCATATACCCTATTATAATCAATAGGAGGCAAAGCCAGGGTAATCATATATTTTTTATCTGCTGATTTAAGCCGGTTCGATAAGTCTATAATGAAATTTGTAAGCTCATTTCTTCTGTTGGCGGGGAGGCTTTCAAAGTCAATATTTACTCCATCTGCATTTCTTTCCTTTAAAAGAGAAATTAAAATATCTATGAAATTACGTTGTGCTGATGGGCTAGTTAAAAAAACATCATTGTTCTTTATTCCAAAATTTGTAACACTCAGTAAAACTTTGGTTCCATGTTTATGCGCAGAATCCACTAAGTCAGTAGTTTTCCAATCATGAATGCTGTGATAGCCTCCTGTTGAAGGATTTAACTCATAAGAAAAATAGGCAATGGTTGAAAGTAATGAGAAGTTATAACTTTTATAAGCAGAGCCCATCCAATAAGGGTGCCATCCAAAAACTTCAAAATCCTTATTTAATACATGTGATTTTTTATATGAGTTACCAGATGTAATGGCATAGTATTTATTCCAACTCTCTTCAGTCTTGTAGTTTTTAGCTGGCCGTCTTTTTTTTACGGATAGTGCACGCTGTATAAAGGAGGTGGTATCAATTTTATTATTAGGTTCTTCCGGTGGGGTAAATGTTAACTCAGCTTCTAAATCCAGTGAATCTTCTCTATTTCCTACAGAATCTGAATTTTCAAAGTTTTTCAGTATAACTTGCTTCTCTTGACCGCTTTTAACCTTTTGAGAAGAATCAATCCTTTGAGATTCCTCAATCTTTTGATTAATCAGATTTTTTAAACCATCATCCTGTGCAAATAAATTAGTACAGCTGAAAAAAGCTACAAAAATGCTTAATACTAATGTTGATAAGAAATTGAGTTGATATGTCTTAATGAAGTACAAGTTCAATGCAATATAGGTTTCGGTTAAATTCTAAAATTCTAAAGTAAAACAACATATTTAAATTATCTACTTTTTTTCTAAAAAATTAACTAAGCAGGTAGAATTCACTATTCTTTTTAGAATATTTCAAGAGATATCTTTTCATTTAATTTATATCTGTTACTTTTGGAGCTAATTAATTTGTTTATTGATCAATTTTAGTCTGTATGAAAACCAAAACCTTTCCTCTTATAATTCTATTAACTTTATGTTTTTCTGCATTGCATGGACAAGAAGCTGATTCTACAACCTTTAATGCCCCTATAATTGATAAATTGGAGTCTCTTACTGTAAGCTTTAGTGGAAATGCTCAAAATTGTATACCTTATGATGTCTACGCTTTTAAATATAAGAGGAGTTGGCTTATAGTGATGAAAGAAAGCGATAATCTGGCTTTATTTGTCACGAATCCTCCACGTACAGATGAAAAATTATATGTAGCTTCTGATTTTCTACTGGATGGTTTGTCTAGAATTATTCCTAATACCACCTATTATAAAAGAAAAAATAGAAGGAGAGTGGTGAACGATATTGAAATTTATCCTTTCTATAAATTAACGAAAAGAGGAAAGCAGGTTATGAAAGGGTTATTGTTATTAGAACTACCAGACGACAAAGAGCCGTCAACCTTCTTTTTATTTAAACCTTTCATTAAAAAGAAAGATGAGGTAAAAGATAAAGCACCTTTAAAGCGTGATTTTGAGGAAAGTATTCAAAAAGCGAAGGACCAGGTAAGTGCTGAAGCTTCGGAAGTGCTTAATTAAATTATTGCAGATTTATTTTTTAACTTTCTTAGCTTTAGAATTCAAATACTTAATAATGCTATCGTATTCTGTATTCTCTTTATTGGATAGCTTAATAATTTTTTTGTGCCCATAGAGAATTTTAGTTTCTTTATAATCTCCCTGCTTGGTTTTAACTATTTCTTCATTCCAGGCTTTAATGTCAACTAAATTTAGGTTGATAATACTTCTGCTTATCAAAAATTTAATAGATATCTTATTGTTCCCTACCTTTATAACTTTAATAGCAGTAATTAATTTGCTAAGTACTAATAAACCAATTACCAGCACTACTGGAGTTGTAATCAGTTTTATTATGAAAAATTGTTCGGGTGCTTTTAATAAACTGTTTAGCAACAGAAAAAATGAACCAAAAACTAAAATCAAGAAAATACTTAAAGCAAATATTGTTTGATATCGTGGTTTGGAAACAATCATAAGTGGTATTATTTTTCTTTAATAAAATCTAATTCTATTTTAGACAATAAATTTAGTCGTCCGTCCTCAAAAGCTTCGTGCAAATTGTGGAGGGTAGCATTTTTATCAGCTTTATAATTATAGTAATCTTGAAAAGTTACTCCTTGAACCTTGCGAGGATTAAAGGCCTCTCTAAAACGCACGCCACCACCTTCTGTATGATAGGAATACGCCATAAAATCCATTGAATAATCTTCAATGTCAAACCAATAAACAAATTCATCCTCAAAATCTGTTCCTCCGCCTTCCTTCTGGAAAGTCACTTTTACAGTGTAGTACTCTTTATTTTTAATATCAGTATTTTCAAGTTTTTTAGTGATAACTGCAGCACTATTTAAACCATAAGGAAGCAAAGCGAAGTAATGTACAGAGTTAACAGAATTTGCATAGGCAGCAGAATCTGCCACACTTAATAATATTTTTTCATCTTCAATTATTCTATAAAAACCTTCATTGTTTAGAACATCTTCAACCAGATGGTTGGTTGAATCTTTAAAAGTCCTTTTATAGCTAAACAGTCCGTCACTGTGTTTAAGGTTATAATGTTTCTCTCTAAAAGTATAGTTAACATTTAAAGAATCGTAGAAGACTCCTCCATGATGTTGGATGGAATTTTCAATTATTTGGTCAGCACCTAATTTGTCCTCTCCACAAGAAACGAGTGAAAACAACAGTAAGACTATAATATTATTCTTCATAGTTTAAGGGTTTAGCCGCTTTTAAAACAGTTTGGAATGCATCACTATCCATCTTTCAGGAAGGTCACCTGTATTGGCTTGTTCGTAATCAGTATAACTACAAGGTACAATGGAATTTCGGTTGTACATGCTTGTTTTGGAGGGGTTAGGCACTTCCATCCACCATTTTTCACTTATTACACTTTTATAAAATGTTAGTATTTCCGGTTCACTCGGCATAGATACAACATATTTGATGTAGTCGTTTGACCGAAAGTCTTTAGAATCCTTTCTATGATAAAATCCTTCAATAAAGTACCAGATCATTGTAGCAAGCACTGCTGCAGATTTACCTGAAGCATCGTCTTTCAGCGGATCAAACTCATAAAATCCTGCAGTACTTAATTTTTCATTAATGCCAGAGTACCACGCTAATTGGCAAGCCTCTTCTCCAGTTAAACCAAAAGGTTGGGATTCACTGGCTGCAGGAAAGTCAGAAGAACGAATGGCATTCAAATCAAAGCTAAGCATATCAGCCTGCCGTATAACGGGTTCCATTTCTTTAATATCGTGCCTTAAAGCACCAATTCTATGCGCATCGAAATATAGTTTTTCCAAAATACTGATCGCTTGCGTATTTACCAAATAACTCTGATATGCTAAATGGCTGTAGTTAAATAAGTAATTAGGCTGATGCATCAAAAGCTTCTGTACATGACGCTTATTGGCAGGTGCTTTCTCATCATCCATATCTAAAAAAGCATCAATATTGATGAGACTGATGAGCTTTTCCATATCCTCATAGGCTTGATATTGGGGAAAAGCCATGTCATGTGAGCCTCCTATTAAAATGGGGAGCACATTGTTTTCCAAACAGGCACGGCATACCTCCTGCACTCGCCCGTAAGTTTGATCAATATCTATGGCTTCGGAAATGTTGCCTAAATCTACAATGTTGTAAGCACCAGTGCCTTTCATAAGGCGGTAAAGCTTTTTCCGAAGTGTATTTGCTCCTTCAGCTATCCCTGAACCTTCAGTTGCACTTCTGTTATCGGAAATTCCAACTAGCGCAATGTCCGCTGATTTATAGTCGGGAAAAATTTCCTGATAGACATGAATGCTCTTATAAAAGCTGCTTTGCTTGCTAATATCAGCAAAAACTGATTCAGGTACCGGGCTGAAGAAAAGTCTTAAATCCATAAAGTGAAATTACTATTAATTAAGCTTTATTTAAGTATTGTTAGTGAGATTATGCTTGTCTTCTATTTAACTCCCCTCACCATTTCCTTCTTACCTGGAGGGCCGGGAAGTGTTTCGACCTCAAATCCGATTGCTTTTAGGTCTCTCTTTAATTGCCCTTTTGCACTATAGGTTGTAAATACACCACTTTTATTTAAAATTGAGTAGCATTTTTGTAGAATATTTAATTCCCACAATTCTGCCTGCTTGTTTGGAGCAAATGCATCAAAAAAAACAACATCAAAAGGATCGTTACCTATTGAGTATTCCTCCAATTTAGTTTGATGCTTTGTTAATTGAAAATAAGAATTGATGTCAATTTCTTTTTCCCACTCAGCAGAATGAATTTTCTGAAATATTTGATTGAGTACATCGCCAGTGCCAGACTGTATTTGAGCCGAATAATTTAACTGCTCAACAATGCTGCTATCTAAAGGATATGGTTCCAGGCTTGTATAAGAAATACTCACTTTATTTTCAGTAGCAAATTGGGCAGCTAAGAGTGCATTAAGACCAGTGCCAAAGCCCACCTCAAAAATTTTCACAGTGTTGGGTAGGCCTTCTTTGGTGCGCCAAAAACGCAAGCCTTTTTCAATAAAAACGTGCAGAGATTCTTGCAGAGCACCATGAAATGAGTGGTAAGTTTCCTTTAACTCTTCATGGTACAAAGAGTGTGAGCCATCTTCAGTAGTGATGATTTTTACTTTGCTCATTTCGAATAAAATTTTAAAATTAGTTTTGATGAATTAAAACCACAGCATGGGCATCTACTCCTTCTTCCCTACCTACAAAGCCAAGCTTTTCAGTGGTAGTGGCTTTGATAGATAGATCATCTTCTGAAATACCCATAACCTCCGCCAAACAAGATTTCATAGCGGGGATATGAGGATTAATTTTGGGTTTCTGTAATGAAACTGTGACATCAATATTACCTATTTCATAATTTTTGGATCTTATTAGTTCCACTGTTTTCTTTAATAAGATCTTACTATCTATACCTTTAAATTGAGGATCGGTATCCGCAAAATGAAAGCCAATGTCTCTCAGGTTAGCAGCTCCTAAAAGCGCATCACAAATTACATGAATCAACACATCTGCATCTGAATGACCTACAGCTCCTTTGTGGTAGTCAAGCAAAATACCACCTAGCCAAAATTCTTCTCCTTCAGCTAATTGGTGCACATCATATCCGTACCCTATTCTTACTTTCATTTTTTTGCTCTATAATATAGTGTTGAACAATTTTGTGGTATCAATATTTTCTTTCCGGCTTTTTGGATATCATCCTTGCTCACCGACTTAATCAATTCAGTCTCCTGATTTACTAAATCGGCATTTCCTAATACGGCACCGAAAGCAATAGCCATGGCTCTGTTGAGTAAATCTACCTCTCCGTAGACAATACTGGATACTGCTTGATTTTTCACCTTTTCAATTTCTCTGTTAGAGATGTCTTCAGATATTAGTTGATTGATCAGGCTTTCAACTGCTAAATCGGCATTTTCTATACTTATTCCCTCAGAAACCTGTCCGCTTACCATCAATAATCCAGGATCAGCAGAACCTGTGACGTATGCACCCAAAGAGGAAAATATAGCTTCTTCTTTCACTAGTTTTTGGTGAAGCCTTGATGATTTTCCCCTTCCTAAAATATCACTTAGTAAATCAGCAGCGTAGTACTCTTGGTCTGTTTTAGCTGGCATATGGTAAGCTTTATATAAGGAATCTGCGGGAACTGCTGCTTCAACTTCTAAAAATTTAGCACTTTTTTGCTCTGGTTCTGAAGGCAATTTCCTTAGTTTCTTTTCACCAGACGGAATTTCTCCAAACCACTTTTCACTTAAACGTTTCACTTCTTCAGTATCAACATTGCCAGCTACTACCATAAAAGCGTTATTAGGTCTGTAATGGGTGTAAAAGAAATCTTTCACATCATCCATCGTAGCATCTTCAATATGACTAATTTCTTTACCTATAGTAGCCCACTTGTAGGGGTGCATATCATAAACCAGCGGTCTAAGCTTTAACCATACATCCCCATACGGTTGATTGAGATAACGTTGCTTAAACTCTTCAATTACCACACTCCTTTGCACTTCTAATACTTTTGGATCAAAAGAAAGTGACATCATCCTATCTGATTCCAGCCAAAAAGCAGTTTCTAAGTTTTTTGCTGGGATTGTGACATAATAATTGGTCATATCGGGGCTGGTAAATGCATTATTTTCCCCACCTACTCTCTGTAGCGGCTCATCATAATTGGGTATGTTTTTGGAGCCTCCAAACATTAAATGTTCAAAAAGATGCGCAAAACCGGTTTTTTCAGAACTTTCATCTCTTGAACCCACATCGTATAAAATATTAAGTACTGCAAGGGGAGTATTCTTATCTTCGTGCACAAAAACTCGAAGACCATTATCGAGAGTAAAAGAATTATATTTAATCATAAGCTAATTTGAAATTCAAAAATAAAAAATATACCGACCTTTTGCAGATTGATGCTTTACTTTAATTTTGTGATCGGAATTTAAAGGTAAAATTTATTACCTGCACACTAATAATTATTCGGAAAATCATCTCTTTCCATCTTTTTAGTGCACTTTTGTAAAGAACTTTTTTAATATGCAATTCAAAAAAGAAAAAATATCCAAAAAAGAACTTATTAACCTCTATAGGCATATTTTGTTGCCTCGTCTGATTGAGGAGAAGATGTTAATTCTTTTACGGCAAAACAAAATCAGCAAATGGTTCTCAGGAATTGGACAAGAAGCTATTTCTGTAGGAGCTACTTTAGCTTTGCAGCCCGATGAATATATTCTGCCTATGCATCGTAATTTAGGCGTTTTTACTGCTCGTGATATTCCTCTTTCACGGCTTTTTGCTCAATTTCAAGGGAGAATGAGTGGATTTACTAAAGGCAGAGATCGTTCTTTCCATTTTGGCACTAATGAATTTCATATAGTGGGTATGATTTCCCATTTGGGCCCTCAGCTGGCCGTAGCGGACGGGATTGCATTAGCCAATAAATTAGCAAGTGAGTCAAAAGCCACCTTGGTTTTTAGTGGTGATGGAGGAAGCTCTCAAGGTGATTTTCATGAGGCCTTGAATGTAGCAGCGGTGTGGGATTTACCTGTTATTTTTATGATAGAAAACAACGGATACGGCTTATCAACACCAAGTACGGAACAGTTTAAATTCAAGCATTTTATTGATAAAGGACCTGGATATGGAATAGAAAGTATTCAGGTAGATGGTAATAATGTTTTAGAAGTGTATACTGCTGTTAAGGAAGCAGCTAAAAAGATCAGGAAGAAACCACAGCCCATTTTAATTGAAGCACTCACTTTCAGAATGCGAGGTCATGAAGAAGCTTCAGGTACAAAATATGTGCCTCAGGAGCTTTTCGATGTATGGGCCAAGAAAGATCCGGTCGAAAATTATGAGCGTTTTTTATTAAATGAAAAAATAATATCAGAAAATGAAATCGAATCCTTAAGAAGTGAAATTAAATCAGAAATAAATAAAGGGTTAGAAACTGCCGGTGAAGATTTTTATCCAGAAGTAAATCATACGCTACAATTAGCAGATGTATATGCTCCTTTTACCCCTGAACCTAAAATATCCGACAGTGGTAGTAAAACCACTAAAAGATATATTGATGCGATTTCTGATGGCTTGCGTCAATCTATGGAGCAATATCCGGAGCTGGTGCTCATGGGGCAGGATATAGCTGAATATGGTGGTGTTTTTAAAATTACTGAAGGCTTTGTGGAAACATTCGGAAAAAAACGAGTGAGAAACACTCCTTTATGCGAGTCGGCCATTTTAGGAATAGGACTTGGAATGAGCATAATGAAACAGAAAACAATGATTGAAATGCAGTTTGCTGATTTTGTGACCTGTGGCTTCAATCAAATTGTGAATAATTTAGCGAAGTCATTTTACAGGTGGGGCCAAAATGCAGATGTTGTAGTGCGAATGCCAACTGGTGCAGGGGTGGCAGCAGGTCCGTACCATTCGCAAAGCAATGAGGCCTGGTTTTTCCATACCCCCGGGCTAAAAATTGTTTATCCTTCCAACCCTCATGATGCTAAAGGCCTTTTAACGGCCTCCATTGAAGATCCAAACCCTATACTGTACTTTGAACATAAAGCCTTATATCGGGCGGTTAGTGAAGGTGTTTCTGACGATTATTATACGGAAGAAATTGGTAAAGCAAAAGTGGTAAGGGAGGGGAGTGAAGTAACACTCATTACTTATGGTATGGGAGTGCTTTGGGCTAAAGAAATATTGAATGATTTTACTGATAAATCTGTTGAGCTTATTGATTTACGAACCTTGCTACCCTGGGATAAAGAAGCTGTGGAAAAAAGTGTTCGCAAAACAGGGAAAGTGCTCATTTGTAATGAGGATTGCCTGACCGGAAGCATCAGTGGCGAAATTGCAGCATGGGTTGCTGAAAATTGCTTTGAAGCATTAGACGCCCCTGTTATGCGGGAAGGAAGCCTTGATACACCTGTACCATTTAACAAAGATTTAGAGCAGGATTTTCTGCCAAAACAACGAATTAAAGATAAACTGGAAGTTTTACTAAATTATTAGTTAGATTGACTTTGTGTTTTGTAGGTAATAAAATATTGGTATTTAATTTGTTGCTGAATTGAAAGCATCAGTAATTGCATGTTATTTGAATCTGATCTGATGATATTAATGTTTATCAGATTTTAATTTTTTGTGTATTTGAATCATTGTAAATCATATCATCTTAAGTATATTATTCAGGCAGCAGGTGTATTCTTCCTGTTTTTTATGTCCGTAGTGACTCCTGTAACTGCACAAAAGACAAGTGGCAAAAAATTGGAGAACACTGAAAAATCTTCGCCTTCAAAAATGAATGAAGGAAAGGTTAAAACCAGGAAACGTAAAAAGATTAAAGGTAATCCTAATAAAGGAGCTAATGAAGTAAAGCTTTTTAAACCTTTTGATTGGAATTGGAATAAAATAATGCCTTTCAAAGCTAAAAAGAAGGATTATGAGACTAATGAATATACAGCCCCAAAGAAAACCAGGTATAAACAATATAAAAATAACCCCAATTACCAGTCAGAAAGTCGCAAACCAGGCGATTCAGATGTAAAATTACAAAGGCCGCTCATTCCCTTTGATCCTAGTGTGGCAGAGGAAGGTAAAATTGCCGTGAAAAAGAGAAAATTGAAGAAAATTGATCCTGATAAAACTACTTACAAGCAGGACAAACAAAAGAATAGGGCAAAAACTGATGGGGATAAGTTGTATGCTAAAAAGGATGATTCTGAAAGAAAATCCTATGATAATGATAAGTTGGAAACTGCTCAGGTTCGTGAAAGGCAGAAGATGGACGATGATAAACTATTGTACATCAAAAAAGATGGCAAACCCAAACCCTTGGATGATAAAAAATTGATGACCAGTGCCGTTCCGGATTATAAAAAGACAAGAATGGATGACGATAAGCTCATGACTGTAACTGTTAAAAAGCCAGAAAAAAAGCCTTTTGATGATGATAAATTGATGAGACCAATTCCAAAAATTGAGCGCTCTAAATTGCATGGTGATAAATTATTAACAGTACCAGAAAGGCAATATCCTTCTGCTACAATGAAGAGGATAACAGAAGACATTGCGAAATATGAGGGGGATTACGTGTTAAAAAGGAAGATGGGAAAAGATTATCACCCCAGTAGCAGATATCTGTCTGCGAGGCGACATGGAATTCCTTGGCTAGCCAGAACTCAACAGTCGCTATCTATGTTTTGGTCTAAAATATGGAGACCTGACTTACAACCTTCTTCAGTAAAGGAGAAAAAGCCTAAGTTAAGAAGAGATAAAAAAGAAGGTCAGATTTGGGATAATTCAGTACATCCTGATGAATGGAGAAAAGCCGAAGAGAAGCCGGAATCAGGTCAGAATGAGAATTAATTACTAGTCTTTATTGTTTAAAATATATGGTAAACTGGAAGAAATTAGATAATATAGATTTGCTTAACAGCATAGCTGAAGAAAGTAAAGATAAAACGATTGTTATTTTCAAGCACAGCACAAGTTGTTCAATTAGTGCAATGGCACTCAATAGATTAGAAAGAAGCTGGAAAGATGAAGAAATGGAAAACACTGATCCATATTATCTTGATTTGCTATCTTACAGAAATATTTCGAACGAGATAGCACAAAAATTTGGAGTAGATCATCAGTCTCCTCAAGTTTTAATTATAAAAAATGGGGTATGTACTTACGATAATTCTCATATGGGAATTAGCTACCAGTCAATAAAAAATGAGGTTTTAGCTTAATTTGTTAATGTGGAAATTAATGGTTTGTTGAATGTCAGGATGCAGGCTGTTAGCAACGGGGCATTTGATGCCAACTTGTTTTAGCTTTTCAATTTCCTTATTTTCCAGATTTGTGTTCCAAAATACTTCAATTTGAATTTCGCTGATACGTCTTGGATTTGCAGCCATTATTTTAGTAAGATCACATTGGATTTCTCCTAAATTTAAGTTATTTTGATCAGCGTAAATTCCCATTACTGTCAGCATGCAACTTGCAAGCGATGTTGCAGCTAAGTCAGTAGGTGAAAAGCAGGAGCCTTTTCCATTGTTATCAACAGGAGCATCGGTTTGTATGCTCTTTCCTGACCGGATGTGGACGGCATCAGTTTGTAATGCAGGACGGTATTGAATCTTAGAAGTTGACATAAACTATCGGGGTTTTTTATCGTTTCATTTAAAAGTTTAAATTTGTACAAATATTGTTACTTATGAAACGCCTTTTACTTATTTTATTTGTTGCGTCTATTACCTTATCGGGTTCCTTGGCGCAAGAGAACGATCCATTTGACTATGGGCAGGAGTTTTTGTTTGGCGTATCAAAGAGCACAAATAGTGGCTTAATATCAGGAGGTTTTTTTAGATATAGTGCAAAGAAAACGGATAGAATCTATCAGTCTTTCGGCATTGAGTTTGCTCATATCAGACACCCACAAGAATTAAGATTAAGGAATCCATTTTTCTTCAATACTTCAAATTATTACGCTGGTAAAGAGAAATACCTTTTAAGTACGCGCTTATTGTATGGCTACGATTATTTAATGTTCAGAAAAGCGGAGCAAAAAGGTGTGCAAATAAATGGTGTTTTGCTCGGTGGACCCTCCTTGGGTTTTATTTCTGATTATTTTTTAAGAACTGCGGAAGGCGAAACAGTGAAGTATTCTGAAATATCACAACCTGGTCAGAACAACAATATAGTAGGTCCTGCAGGATATTTTGCTGGTTTAGGAAATATGGAAATGGCGATTGGTCTAAATGTTAGAGCTTCTTTACAATTTGAGTTTAGTTCGTTCAAGAGTAATATAACTGGTTTTGAAGTCGGTTTTATTGGTGAAATATTTAGTAAAGAGATTCAGATTGTGCCAACAGGTACCAAAAATTATAGATTTTACCCGAGTGCGTTTCTAAGCATTATCTTTGGGTCAAGGAAATAGTATTTATTAGAATAGAGAAAGGAATAGTGTTATGATAGATTTACCGGTAGTAAGTCAGGAAGAGAAGAAAAAAAATAAGAAACCAGATTGGTTGAGGGTAAAACTTCCTGTTGGGAAAGCTTACGCCAACGTACGTAAACTGGTTGATGAACATAAATTACATACCATCTGCGAAAGCGGAAACTGCCCTAATATGGGTGAATGTTGGGGTGCGGGTACTGCAACATTTATGATTTTAGGAAATGTGTGTACGAGGAGTTGTTCATTTTGTGCAGTTGCTACGGGTAGGCCACCGGAATATGATGAGCAGGAGCCGGGAAGAGTGGCAGAAGCTATCCAAAAAATGGGCGTTAAGCATGCAGTTTTAACTTCTGTAAATAGGGACGAACTGAAAGATAGAGGGGCTGAAATCTGGTATCAGACAGTGATCCAAACCAAGCAATTATCTCCGAGTACCACAATAGAAACCTTGATACCTGATGTAAAAAGTAATTGGGATGCGCTTTATAGAATGATTGAAGCAGGGCAGGAGGTAGTTTCTCATAATGTGGAAACTGTGCCTGATTTGTACAGAAGAGTGAGGCCCCAGGCAAAGTACCAAAGAAGTTTGGATCAGATAAAGTTGACGAAGGAGTACGGTAAGCGAACAAAATCGGGCATAATGGTTGGTTTAGGTGAAACCCAAGACCAGATGTTTGCTGCCATGGATGACCTTGTTGCGCATGGACTTGATATATTAACTGTAGGCCAGTACCTTCAGCCAACTAAAAGACATCATGAAGTGATCGAGTATGTTCATCCTGATGTTTTTGAAATGTATAAGGAAGAAGGCTTGAAAAGAGGATTGAAATATGTAGAATCAGGACCTCTTGTAAGATCATCATACCATGCAGAAAGGCATGTAAACGTACCTATTTAAATTTCCAAAATTGTTTTTCCGATGCCACGGAGTTAATTATTGATTTTAATGATTAGTTCTGTGGCATTTTATATTAATGTCACAAGGGTTAATTTTAGATGTATTTACTATTTATTTATCAGATTTGTGTAAATAAGTAGTCCATACTGAAATTCGCCTTTAAAAGTATTTTTTAAAATATGCAAGATAATTACATAACGCTTGAAAATTTAAAACTTAAAAATTACAGAAGTTTAATTTCTTCAATGAAAAAGGCTTATGCAGGTTGGGATGATTTGTGGGAAGAAAAACATATCAAAACCCTTATAGATAAATTTCCTGAAGGGCAATTGTGCGTTTTAGTAAATGGGAAAGTTGCAGGCTGCGCGCTTTCCATTATAGTGGATTATTCCGATTTTGGTGACAATCATACCTATCAGGAGATTACTGGTGAGGAAACTTTCGCTACACATGACGGTGATGGAGATGTGTTGTATGGCATTGATGTTTTTGTTCATCCTGAATTTAGAGGGATGCGGGTAGGTCGCAGATTGTATGATGCCAGAAAAGATTTAGTGGAACAACTTAATCTAAAGTCGATTTTGGCTGGCGGACGTTTGCCTAGCTATTCAAAATATGCAGAGAAGTTTTCTCCCAAACAATATATTCAAAAAGTTATTAAGAAGGAGGTTTATGATGAAGCCTTATCTTTTCAATTGTCTAATGATTTCCATGTGAAAAAGGTTTTGAAAGGCTATTTGCCTGGCGATAAAGCCTCCATGGAGTTTGCGGCGTTAATAGAATGGAATAATATCTATTTTGAGCCTTCTGATAAATATGTGAATTTGCCTAAAACCATTATTCGATTAGGCTTGGTTCAGTGGCAAATGAGACCGACTCCCTCTTTGAAAACAATGCAGGAGCAGATTGAATTCTTTATTGACGTGGTAAGTGGTTACAAGTGTGATTTTATTTTATTTCCTGAGCTATTTAATGCCCCGTTAATGGCTGAATTCAACCACCTGGATGAGGCGAGTGCCATAAGGGAGCTGGCCAAATACACTGAGCCTTTAAGAGAAATTTTTCAGGAGTATGCTATTAACTACAATGTGAATATTATTACCGGAAGTATGCCGGTAATTAACAGAGGTAAATTGTACAATAAAGGCTTTTTATGTCGCAGAGATGGTACTTTTGAAACCTATGAGAAAATTCATATGACCCCAGCTGAAGTAAGTGCCTGGGGGATGACTGGTGGTAGAAAGATTGAAGCTTTTGATACTGACTGCGGTAAAATAGGTGTGCTTATCTGCTACGATGTGGAATTCCCGGAAATGGGTAGATTGCTGGCCGATGAAGGCGTGAAGTTATTGTTTGTGCCATTTCTTACCGATACACAAAATGGATATATGCGAGTAAGACATTGTTCACAAGCCCGTGCAATAGAAAATGAGTGTTATGTTGCTATAGCAGGCAGTGTAGGTAACTTGCCGAAGGTGAATAACATGGATATTCAATTTGCCCAGTCGGGAGTTTTTACCCCTTCTGATTTTGCATTTCCAACCAATGGCGTTAAGACTGAAGCTACACCAAATACGGAAATGACTTTGATAGCCGATGTGGATGTAAATTTATTAAAAGAATTACACACATATGGTAGCGTAAGAAATTTGAATGATAGAAGAAAAGATTTATATTCACTCAAAAAGAAATAAACAGCAAAAGTGAAAGTAGAGGAGTTTAAAAGTTTGTCTTTATTTAAGAAAATAAAAACCTTGTATGAGGATGGAGAATTTGTGACATCTATCCGCTACTACAGGTATAAAGTAAATCTTTTTTTGCTTCATGGCTACTATATTGAAGCTTTTTACCATCCAAAAACAGATAGAATCGAGAAAATTATTCCATTCGATAAAAAACACTCCAGAAATAAATTTTACGCTGATCAGGTAAGGCTACCTAACTTATTTTAAAGAATGATAGACTTAAGAAGTGATACTGTAACACGACCAACTTCAGAAATGAAGGCTGCTATGATGGAAGCACAGGTTGGGGATGATGTTTTTGGAGAAGATCCGACTGTGAATGCTTTGGAAAAGGAAGCAGCCACCTACTTTGGCATGGAAGCAGGTATTTTTTGCCCTTCCGGAACCATGACCAATCAAATAGCAATTAAATTACACACCTCTCCACTTACTGAAGTAATCTGTGATCAAAAATCTCATATTTATTTATATGAAGGCGGGGGTATTGCTTATAATTCTATGGCCTCGGTTAGGTTACTGGATGGAGACAGGGGTAGAATAACGGCTGAAATGATATTAGATAACATTAATAATGCTGATGATATCCATGCGCCGGTTTCCAGGTTAGTATCATTGGAAAACACCATGAATAAGGGAGGAGGCTGCTTTTACGATTTTCAGGAAATTGAAAAGATTAGCCAGCTATGCCATGATAAAAACTTAAAGCTTCATTTAGATGGCGCTCGGTTGTTCAATGCTCTAGTGGCTTCGGGAGATGATCCTAAACAGTATGGAAAGCATTTTGATACTATTTCAATTTGTTTATCCAAAGGTTTGGGCTGCCCAGTAGGCTCCGTTTTATTAGGTAATAAGGAAGATATTAAAAAAGCCAGGAGAATTAGGAAGGTGCTTGGAGGCGGCATGCGTCAAGCAGGATTTTTGGCCGCAGCTGGTAGTTTTGCAATGGATCATCATGTTGATAGGTTAGCAGAAGATCATAATAGAGCTAAAGTGCTAGCAGCTAACCTGGCTGATAAAAATTATGTTGAAAATGTATTGCCGGTAGACACTAATATTGTAATTTTTAGGTTGGCTAATCAGGCTTTAGCTACAGAATTTGTTCAAAAATCAAAAGAACAGGGCTTATTAGCTGTTACTTTTGGGAAGCATGATGTTCGTTTTGTCACACACTTGGATTTTACGGATGAGCAATTAGATGAAGCCTGTAGGGTATTGAAGAAAGTCGAGGGCTAGTTCTAATTAAGATAATCATTTGGCATATGAAGGTACTTCTTCAATTATTTGCCCCAGATATCAATTAGTTATTTAAATCAGTGGTAAACTTTCACAGGCCACTTCTAAAAGAAAAGCCTATAAACCTCCTGCCAAACCAACAAAAGCGCTCGTCATTCCAAAATTTTATGAGGAACGAGTAAGATATTTGGAATCTCCCCGAAGTTTTAGCGAGCAGCCTGAAACTAGCATTTTGAAAAGCAAAATCTAATCCCGAAGGTTCATGTTCACACGGTACATTATGCAAAATTAGGATTTGCCCAAATAACTCTACCATTATTTTCAATTCCCAACCAAAGTATTTATGTTTATTTAAAATTGATACTTATGAGTAAATTTCAACCAAAAGACGGTCATAAAAAGGCTGATCAATCTCGTCCCCAAACACATGGCATCCAGCCCAGGCAAATGGGCAGAAGAATGGGTCGGAGTATGAACCGGTTTGAGTCGCGGTACGGAACAGGCACCTCTGGTCAAAGTCAAGCTTCCTAATCCAAAAGTATAGAAAATGCCAAGCCTGAAGGCAGCACAATTCCTGAAGAAAGTAGATTAAGTGAAATTCAGCAACTACCCCCAGAAAGAGTAATTCCTGAG
The DNA here is from genome assembly GCA_963803685.1 of uncultured Cytophagales bacterium. GTDB lineage: Bacteria > Bacteroidota > Bacteroidia > Cytophagales > Cyclobacteriaceae > Marivirga. Next base: position 384,174 of record CAWDNW010000001.1, on the reverse strand, counting down.
TTGCAGGAGAGCGTAGGGAAAGGTGGAGTAAACAGGAAAGAAGACGTTGAAATTGTGCAATATTATCTGCTTGAGTTGGGACTGCTTACAGAAACAGACACTATGCCAGAGGAAGCAGGAGTGTTAGTGCAAGAAGCACAGATTCCTCACTTAATAGCTGCTCTGTTTATCTTTCAGGAAGAAGTGCTGCATTGGCAGAATAGAGATGCCAACATAGGTGGCCCGGCAAGTAAAACGCTGGGGGCTTTAAAAACCACCACTGCTGAGCAAGCAAAAGCGCAAATGGAGAAATATCCTGCCATTAAAGCCAAAAGGGAGGCAAATGCTGCCGCTAAAGTTAAGGCGGATGCTGAAGCAAAGGATGAAGAAGCAGCTAAGAAGAAGGGCGGGACGGACAAAGCAGAGCAGTCTATGAAAGAAAGAGCTATTAATATAATTAATGCACATCCGTATGTAACATTGCTTGCTGCTAAGGTGAAAGATTACATTCTACGAGAACCTGCGTTGGTAGTAGAGCTGTTCAATGAATTAAGCTCCTTTGTACAAAGGAATTTAACAGTTGACTTGATCAATTTACTCACAGATAGTGAATTAGATAAAATAGAGAATAATCTTTTATTGCAATTTAATGATTTATTAGCAAGTGATTTTGGGTCAAATATGGTAGCTTCTAATTCATTTGAACCCTTAAAACGTATTCAAACAGCCCTTTCCAATGAAAACAATTTTGTAATTAAAAGTGGCACCTTAACCATAGCGGCTGAAGGCAATGACGAACAAACCAAATATGTCCATTGGCCAGGCAATGCAGCATCTGGCGTTACATTAGGCAAAGGTTATGATTGTGGTAATAGAAGAACTGATTATATCAAAGTCGAATTAGAAGAAGCTGGTTTTTTAGAAGAGAAAGCAGAACTTCTCTCTAACGCAGCGGGACTAAAAGGTGATAAGGCAAAAGAATGGGTAAACAAAAATAAATCAGAGGTTGGTGAAATTCCTAAAGTGGTGCAGTACAAGCTTTTTTCATTAGAGTTTCAAAATCAGGCAAACAGTGCTAAAGAAATTGCAACTGCAAAAGAAAAGAAAAAAAGTAATATTAATGCTTATTCAAGAGAGCTCAAGCACAATAAACCAGAAGGTACCTTTAGAATGAGGAATGGGAAGGGATGCACCCAGCCATTAAGGAACTCATTGTAGATTTAAAATATAGAGGCGATTATGGATGGAATAGAGTGGAATGGGTAAATACGATTGTAAAAGACCAAAAGAAGACAGATCTTGAAAAACTAAAGGCATTAAAAGACCTGATAGGAGGGGAAGAAATGAAGCCACATACCGGCAAGGTGCCTAGAAGAACACGGCTAAGGATTTCTTATTTGGATATGGTCATTCAAGCCATGGAAAATCGCAAAAAAGTGAAATTAGAAGAGTTTAAGGCTACCGATAAAGGTGAGGAAGTAGATGACTTTATTGCTTACGATAAGGAAAGAATCAATCAAAAAAAGATAAAGAAAAAAGTAGGAAAAGACTGTCCTAATGAGGAAGAAGATGTTTTGAAAATACAGGGTTTTTTGAGTAAGAAAGGCTATACGTTAGAAAAAACCGGTGATTGGGATAACACGAGTCAGGAGGCACTTGATCAGTTTCAGCAACAATTGGTGGATGATAAAATACTAAAAGAAGTCTATAAAGATGGGAAAATTGATATCAATGGTACTACCTTTAAAAATCTGATAGAACCTTAAATAATTATTATGAAATTACGCTACATACTTTTTATCAGCCTAATTTTCCTATTAGCCTGTAATGGCACAAAAGAAAGTGGGCAAAGGCAGATAAAAGTACTCTCCGAAGAAGAATTAGACAATGCAGAATTATATATGGGATTTGAAGAAGCTGACGCAGTACCCAAAGATAGTGTGTTTAAACTGAGCATTGGAGGTTATGATGAAGAACCAATACCAAACTTACCAGTAAAATTACTTGAATATCCTAATTTACAAGTTTTACTAATTGGTCGATCTTCATTAAAGGAATTAACTCCAATTATCTTAAAGAATCTTGTTAATCTTCAAGACTTATATATATCCAATAATGTTTTGGAAGAGATTCCTAAAGAAATTGGCGAATTGAAGCATTTGACCTATCTGGATATACAAGGAAATAGCATTACAGCATTTCCTAATGAAATGGCCCAACTTAAAAAACTTAAGGAAATACGAATAAACTATACTCCTATTTCAGATGCTTCTTTGAAAATGATGCTGGAAGCCATTCCTGAGATTAAAATTTATGGTATAGAGCATGTGGTAGTGGATTCTATGTATTTTGCCAGAACAGAAGAAGAATGGATGCATTTGATGGATAGTATTCATTCTGAGTGATAAGGGGCTGATAACTTACTTTACTACTCATCAGTTAAATGTCTTTGGAAGGAAAGGGTAAATTACGAGGAATGGCATACCTTTAAAAACCTCATAAAACCTTAATGAGTTACTATGAAATCACACTACATACTTTTTATCAATCTAATTTTCCTGTTAGGCTGCAATGGCACAAAAAAAAATGAGCAAAATCAGGTTAAAATACTCTCCGAAGAAGAATTAGACAATGCAGAATTATATAGGGGATTTGAAGAGGCTGATGCAGTACCCAAAGATAGTGTGTTTAAGCTGAATCTAGGAGGATATGATAGGGAGCCAATCGAAAGCTTACCAGAAAAACTAGCTGAATATCCGAATTTACAAGTTTTACTGATAAAACGTTCTTCATTAAAGATATTAAATTCTTATATATTAAAGGAGCTTATTAATCTTCAAATACTCGTTTTATCTCATAATGATTTGGAAAAACTCCCAAAAGAAATATGCAAATTGAAGCATTTGACCTATCTGGATATACAAGGGAATAATATCACGGAATTTCCTGAAGAAATGGCCCAACTTAAAAAACTTAAGGAAATACGGATAAACTATACTCCTATTTCAGATGCTTCTTTGAAAATGATGCTGGAAGCCATTCCTGAGATTAAAATTTATGGTATAGAGCATGTGGTAGTAGATTCCATTTATTTTACCAGAACCGAAGAGGACTGGGGCATGCTAATAGATAGCATACATGCGGAGTGATAAAGTACTGATAACTTACTTTACTACTCATCAGTTAAATGTCTTTGGAAGGAAAGGGTAAATTACAAGGAATGGCATGCCTTGAAAAACCTGATAAAACCTTAATGAGTTATTATGAAATCACACTACATACTTTTTTTGAATCTTCTGCCGTGGTGCGTGTCTCACACAACACCTTGTAATGCTTATTGCAAGATATCTGACTTTTGAAAAGGCGGCTAAAAGCCTAGCAAAGCTGCTTGCAGATAGGTTTTAAAAAGAAGTAAAAGCAGCAATACGCTATAAAACCTTACATGTTCTTTCATGCCTAACCCTTGGTATAGATTAACAATAACTACCTGATCGCTAGATAATCTGAGAATATCCTTTTAAAAACGATTTATCCAATACAATTTTATTACTTAAGTTTTGAGCAGAAGTTTATACCCACATACAATTTTTATCAAATACATTAGTCATTAAAAGAATATTTTTATAGTTTTATCACAATTTGTTCTTGTAAAAAGAATGAAGAAGCGGGGATTTACAGAGCTGAGAATTTGAAAATAATCAGCTTTACAATTAAACAAATGAAACGCTAGCCAAAACCTTACCCCACCTTGGTCAGCGTGTTTTTTATAGAAATCAACATTAACTAATATAAGTATGAACAACACTACGCATTTCAAATCTATCAACCAGCTTTTCTCCCTTCTAGCAATGGTATCCATCCTGTTTTTCAGCTCCTGCGGAGGAGATGATGAAGCCACTCCTGATTGCAATAGTTTGGTATTAACTGCTAATGCAGAAGGAAACACCATTACAGTTTCAGCAACAGGAGGGGAAGGTCCTTACGTGTTCAGTTTAAACGGAGCAGCACAACAAGGCACCACATTTATAGACTTGGAGCCAGATACCTACGAAGTTTCAGTAACTGATGCCAATGAATGCACTGACTCGGAAACCTTGACAATAACTGACCCATGTGTAGGTTTCACCTTTACTACGAGCGGAGCAGGGTATGCAGTGGCAGTAGAAATTGAAGAAGGAGATGCGCCATTTAGCTATGAAATTACTTATGGTAATGCTACAGAAGAAGGCACCTCTGATGAAAGAAGCTTCACAGTAGACCTTGATGAAGCCGAAGAAACCACCATAACCATTACAGATGCCAATGGATGCGAAGAGCAAAGCACAATGACTGCAGAGCAGGTAAAAAGCTTCACCGACAGTCGTGATGGACAAACTTACCAAACTATAAAGATAGGTGAGCAAATCTGGTTTGCAGAGAATTTTAACTATGAAACTGAAGAAAACTCTTACTGTTATGATAACGATCCCGCTAACTGTGAAGTGTATGGACGATTGTATACGTGGGAGGTCTCACAAAATCTTGCCCCTACCGGGTGGGAGTTGCCTAGTGCGTCAGATTATCAAGTGTTGATCGAAGAATTTGGTGGTGGATCAAGCGCAATTGCCGCTTTGGAGGTTGGTGGTTCAAGTAGGTTTGAATTTAAACTGGGAGGAAGGTATAGGAATGGTGCTTTTGTACAATTAAATGATACTGGTCAAATTTGGACTTCTGATCAAAGTAATGATAACCCAAGTAATGGAATTTCTTTTGCAATCGTTCCTTCCGTTGATTTGATAGAAATAAGTACTACGACAGAAAAACTCCGAGGTTGTTCAGTAAGGTTTTTAAAGTCTAATTGATTTTATAATGCGGATAATCTTAATTACATGCCTTCTTTTTATATTCTCATGCAGCTTGATTGCTCAAGCTCCAAATATCAGCATATCATCAAGCTTATCAAACGCTTCTATAAGAGAATCTATAAAGTTAACAAGTGATGTCTCAATAGATGGAGTTGGAGGTGCTGATTTAAGGGGTGCAAGTATTGAGTCAATTCTGACTTTAAGGCTAAATGATTCAGGAGGAAATGATATTGAGTTTAACGCAGATTTAGATAACGATAAACTTGTAATCACTATAACTCCAAGTACAGTACTCTTAAATGATCAAATATATTTTATTCAATTAGGATCTGTGGAAAAGGAAAATCCTGCTGTAGGTGATACATTGGAGATGTCCACATATACTTTCACAACAGGCTCAGCCCCCACAGTAGCGATCGATACTACATCCAATATCTGCATTGGCGATCCTGCAGGATTAGAGTTGAACAATATTGTCATTACGGAAAATCTTGCTGATAATTTTTTCAGCACGAGTAATGGACAGGAACATCAGCTAATTTTAGAAGTGGATGCAGGGTTTGAGTTTATATCTGAGGGCTCTATTAGTTTGGAGAGCGAAACAGATATTGGTGAGCATTCTATTGAAATTGTTTCAGGAAACGCCAGGCAATTACTAATCAAATACAAACTATGTACAGGATCGCCTTGTTTACCATCCTCTGCCAACGAAGATAAAATTACAATTCGGAATTTGGCGGTAAGAACCACTGCTACGAACTCGCCAGTTGCCGGTACTATGTATGAAATCAAAAGAATTGATTCAGACAGCGATAATGCAGTAATACCTGCTTTAGAAGAAGGAACTGTTTTTGCGAGGCTACAGGTAGCAGAAAGTCCGCCTTTGGTATTAACCAACCTAAATACTGACACTGAAATTACAGGAACCGCACTTTCAATTTGTCCCGGAGGGCAGCTAGCCTTGTCAGCTACTTCAGAAGAATTAACAGAGTTACCAACTTTTTACATTAAAGGAAAAGATGCCACCGCATTTACTGCAATAACTGAAGGTGTGGAAGACAATCAATTATTGTTATCGAGATCCCAAATCATTGAAGCTATTTTTGGAACAACAGATGATAAAACGAATGAAGATATATTTCCTTTCTCCATAAGCGCGGAAATTCTGAATCCGGATGGAGTTTGCAGGGCTTTAAGTGAAATCATTACAGTAAATTTGATAGATACCAGTGCTTTAGATACTGATTTTAGTGGTGATCTGTTTGATATTGCATCTAATATTATTCCCAATAACCAGATTTTTGATGTTGAGGTTGTAGATAATGGTGGAATCCTTCGTATTTTTAAAAGTGAAAATGGAGGTCAGGAAAGCAATGAAGTTAGTTTGTCCGACTATAACAACCAAAGTCCTTTTCAACTTAATATTAATGAATTAGCATCACCAACTGAATCGGTGACTCTGAGGGTGGTATATGCAAGAGTGGCTAATAATACTAATTGTGAAGGTCCTCCAGTTCAGCGCATTATTAGAATTTCACCTATCCCTAATGTTGAGCAGGAAATTGGAATAAAACCAGCGTTCTGTGATAATGGTTTAGGGGAATCTATACTAATTGAATTTACTCCAAATGATTTCAATGATTCACTTACCTATAGCCAATTGTCTGTTTTAGGACAAGGTATTACCCAAACAGACGGGAGTATATCATGGAATGCAAAAACACAGGAGGCTACAGGTTATTCCTTTAATCCGGATGCAGTATTTCCTTCTGAAGACTCAGTTGTGCTCTCCTTTAACTACAAGATTGAAGGTTCAGTTACCACTACAAGAAATATACTTGAATGTTATCAGGAATTGATCTGTGATGACTTTCCTCAACCATGTCCCTTTGATATTGATTGTGAACTCCAACGTGATATTGATAGACCAATAGGCAGTTGCAGGTATGTTCAGAGATGTAGTACAAGAGTGGAGACAATTATTGAGACTTTTGATGAAAACATTGAAAAGAAATATGTCATTCGTTACTCTCCTTCAGTCCCACTTACTTTTACGAATGTAACAAGGGATTCACTTAAAAGCGTTTATTGCGTCAATTCCGGGCCAGTCTTATTGTTAGGCTTGCCGGGTAACACCTTTAATGGGAAATCATATAGGATCAAATCGAATGAAGACGCCAATTTTGACAGGAATTTAGGTGATTATAGTTTTGTTCCAGGTTATGATGAAGATGCAGGAGAAATACCACCAAACACGGAAGGATATACACTTTATTACTCTTACACCGACCCTTCCACTACATGCATTTCTGTGGATTCTTTTCAAATTCAGGTGGTGGATGTCCCTGAAGTACCTGTTTTATCTCAATCTACTTTACCTGAGTTTCAGAGTTTACCTATCTTAAAGCGTTATTGTATTGGAGAACTTCAAGATAGTATTAGGTTGACTTACTCTCAAGATAGTACAACAAGGTTTTTATGGAGAGATGATAGAGGATTTTTATTGGATTCTGGAAATAGCTTTTTGCCAGAAGTGAATGTGAATGAATCAGGCCTTACAAGGTTTAGTGTAGAGTCGCAAAATGTTCAGGGTGGATGTTCAGGCGAAGCACAGGAATTTTACATTCAAATTGGCGAACAACCAGAGGCAAATTATTCTTTCATGAGTCAATGCGCTAATGCTGCATCCTTTACAGCTTTAGATTCTCATAGTGGTAACCTTTCTCAAGGGGATTCCATTCAAAATATTTATTTCAACTATAATGATAGTGAAGCATCTGAATTTATGGCAGTGGCGGGTCAAACACATCAATTTACCTTTCCCTCTCCCGGAGTTTATAATGTTGAAATGGCAGTACAAACCTCAATAGGCTGCACGGATACATTCTCACGTAAAGTAACGGTATTTGACCAGGCCAATCTTCAGTCGGTGAACGGTAAATCAGTGTATGTAGAAGACTTTAAAGCAGGCAGCAACGGCTGGATTTCTACTGCAGATAATAACAATGCAGCACCCGCAGCCCGCAACAGCAGCTGGAACATTCGTGAAGTGAATGGACAAACAGCCTGGCACGCTTACAATGAAAGCACAGGTACCTATAACGACAATGAATTTAGCTGGGTGCAGAGTCCTTACATTAACCTGGAGAACTGGCGATCGCCCAAACTGCAGATGGATATCCTTTTTGATACCCCTGAGCTGGAAGGAGCCGTAGTACAGTACCAGCTTATCGACTGTCAGAACCCTGAAAATAATTCCGTCTGGACCACGCTGGGAGAGCCTGAATTAGGTCTCAACTGGTACAATAATGGAAGTATTTCAGCTGGTCCCGGCGGTAGTATCAATGGTTGGTCAGGAACATCGCAAAGAGAAAATGTAGAAGCAGGCAATGCCAACATCGAAGCTGCCTGGCAAACGGTAGCCTATGACCTCGGCAGTGTAAAAGCCGAAGCCAATGGGAACTTAGTGCAGTTTAGAGTAGCCTTTGCCAGCTTGTCGCTTGGAGCCAACAGAGAACCCAACCGATTAGGCTTTGCCTTCACCAACTTAAGTATTGCGGAAAAGAACAGGAATTCCTTAATTGAGCATTTTACCAGTATTTATGTAGATGATCCTGAAAGAGAGGAAATAGTAGATTTTGCCTATAGCCGTGAAGATGTGGTTTACCTGCAGTACCATACCATTTTTCCTACTCCTGATCCACTGCACTATGGCTATCACTTCAAATTAAACTCAAGCAATGACCATCTGCTCAGAGGCTTTAAATATGGCTTCGATAAACCCATTTACACCATAATGAATGGCAGGTTCGATTTTAGAGATCCTTTTTTTGCAGGAGAATGGGGAGAAAAGCAATACAGCAAGGAAAGCCTGCTTTCAGCAGCATTTGAACTGGAAGCTGGCTTTAGCTATGAAGAAGGCAAGCCTCTACAGGTAAGGGTAAATGCCACCCGTACCAGCATTCCTATCCCTTTACTTGACACAGCTCAGGGCGGTATGTTACTCACCTTAAAAGCAGCTATTGTAGAAAGAGCCATTACGGGTTATACCGAAGATACCTTGAGAAATGTGCTGGTCAAATACCTACCGAACCATGCAGGAGCCTACCGTAAATCAGAATGGGAGGCAGGAGAGACATTGGAGCTACAGGAGGAATGGATGATACCGGTGGAGGCAGCACCCGAAAGGTTCGGCATAGTTACCTGGATAGAAACCGGCACCCGTGCGGAGTATAATCAGTATGGTGACCAGATGGTGGAAACCCTGCAGGTAATAGAATTGCCTATTGACATAGCCCTTCAGCCAGCTCAAATCCTGTCCAACAAGCAGACCATGAAAGGCAATTGGGTGATCTACCCGGTACCTGCCCAGGAAAACATCCAAGTTCAAAGGCAGGAAACCATCAATGCAGCAATAGAATGGCGGATCATCAGTACCACAGGGGCATTGGTAAAAGAAGGCAGTTACAGCGGTGGTACCAATGCAGTTAATATTGATGTATCTGGGCTGAATGCAGGTATCTACATGCTGCAGATGAATAGTAGCGAAGGTCAGCTGCAAAGAAAATTCGTGAAGGAGTAGGGGGATTACCTCGGAAAAAATTTGGCTAAAGCCATAGGGGCACGTCTTGAAAAGGCGCAATGACGTAGCGGCCCGCAAATGGCCTTTACAGTGGCACGTGTCTCACACGTACCACTTTTAAAACTCTCGAATAGGTACATCTATCCGTAGTTTTAGCGCAGCGAACTACGGATTGGCAAATACAAATGAGTCTGTGACTCAGAAATAAAGGGAGCTATGATATATTATATAGATGTAAATATTTGTCTTTAAAGAGTTAAAAACTCTTGTTTATTGCTAAATCCTTAGAGCCCTGCGGAACTCTAAGGATAGGAGAAGGGATGCTTTTTTTTTCTTTGCGCAAACCTCTGCGCCTCCGCGTCTTTGCGAGAGCCAAAAATCACTTTAGCGATAACATAGCTAATATAACGAGCAATAAAAACGCTGAATATTTTCATTTTACAACCAAAGTATTTATGTTTAATAAAAATCTATAGTATGGATAAATTTCAACCAAAAGGTCCTACCCAGGACGATCATCAAAATAACAATCAATCTCATCCTCAAAGACATGGAGTGCATCCCAGGCAAATGGGAAGAACAATGGGCAGATCGATGGGCCGCAGCTTGAGCCGTTTGGGAACACCAGCTCCAAAACCAATAGGTCAAAAGCCTTCAGCCACATCATCTGAATCTAGTGAACTCACTAGCAAAAACCAATTAAGCACACCGAAAGAGATGCCTGCAGAACGGGTAATTCCTGAAATTCAGGAGAGTGTAGGAATAGGAGGAGTGAACTGTAAAGAAGACGTGGAGATTGTACAATACTATTTGCAGGAAGCAGGCCTACTCACCGAAATAGATGCTATCCCGGAAGATGCTGGAGCAGCACTGGAAGAAGCACAATTGCCGAATTTAATTGCAGCTATTTTTACTTTTCAGGAAGAAGTATTGTACTGGCCAGATACAGACGGCAATATAGGTGGCCCGGCAAGTAAAACTTTGGCTGCTTTAAAAACTACTACTCCAGATCAAGCCAAAGCCCGAATGGAAAAATATCCGGCTATTAAAGCAAAAAGAGAGGCAGAGGCAGCTGGTAAAGCCAAAGCGGCAGTAGAGCTAAAAGAAAAGCAGGAAAAAGAAGATGCTAAATTAAAGGCTCAACAAGCAGCAGAAAAGAAAGAGCAAGAGAGGGTTGATAAGCTTAGGAATGAATCAGCTTCAGTTGAAAACGCTCAAAAGTATATTAGAGAACATCCTGACAAGCTTGTCCTTGCTTCTAGAATGAAAGAATTTGTTACTCACAATCCTGCATTAGTGAATACTGTGCTGGCAGAATTAGGCAGGACAGGAAGAGATAACCTAACATTTGCCTTAATGAACAAGCTTTCTGACTCAGAATTAGCGAATACGGATAGAGAACTTTTGGTTTCGATGAAGAGCTCATTGGAAGCCTGGTTTGTTTCTTATAATTCTGGAGAGTATGAGAAAGTGATTCAAAGGCTGGATAATATAATGGGAATAAAGGATCAAAAAGATCAAGCAAAAGACCAAGAGGTGGTTGAAGTTCTTAAAGAAGGAATTGATACTCCTGAAATAGCTCCATATGCTAGCCAAATGGATAATGTATTTAATTCTGGTAGTGTCTATGGCGATAAAGCCTCTAAAAAAAAGGTGAACAAATTTTCCACTTGCAATGTAACATCCTTAGCTATTGCATTACGCGCGCTAAAGCCGGAGAAAGATATAAGGGAAGTATTGATGATTCAATTTTTGGAAGATGGATTGGCAAATGAAGAAGTAAAAAGTAAAAGCAATTATGATATAGAGGATTTAATAATCTACCGGTTCCAGCAACTGGGGGTCGAATACTGGCAATCAATAATGAGAGAAAGACATGAAAACTTTAGCTTTGGCAATGGAAGTGGATCAATGTTACCACATCAATACGCCTATTGTTTGGCAGAGATGGGTCGACTGATAATTTGTGATTTAGATGCATCTGTAGGAGAGGTTAATACAGCCGAAACCACAGATGACATAAAGTCTACTTTTACTGGTAAAATAGCCGCAAGTCTATTGAATGGAGAAAAGGTAATACTTTCCACAAATTTAACTGGTGGACATATAATTTACCTACAAGAAGTTACTGATGAAGGACTACTGGTTCAGGATCCATACGGTTTAAACACAGGAGAGGAGGGTAGCTATCTTCTGAATGCGTATGAATTATCCAAGAGTATAAAAATGAAGAATAGGCTAAGTAATATTTCAGAGGATTTGATAGATCATCGACTTAAATGTAATGCCCCACTCAAAGAAAAGCTCATAGAATTGAAAGAAAATCCGGAAGGTAGCTTGCCTGAAAATTTAGGGGAAATGAACTTTTATAACTGGGAGGAAGTGAAAAAATTCAATATTGGTAAATGGTTTTTAAAAGTTAAAAATAAAAATGATGAATTATAAAGTTGTTATTTTAATGATGTTAATTATGCAATCTTGTGCTGAAAAAAGTAGTAATAATTCTGAGAAACAAGATGAGAATCTTACAAAAACTTCTGCTGAGAATCAATCAATACAAACTAATTATTTTGATAATTACAGTGAAGTAACTATTCCTATTTCTTATAGAGGTTTATTTTTTGATGATTTACAAGAGCAAAGTGACATAAAAGTAATTCCACAAGACAAAACAAAGGATCCTCTGTTTCTCAACTATCTTTCCCCTGAAAAAATAATTCAGCATGTATCTCACTATTTAGAAGAAATTCATTCTGAGCATTTTAAGCAAAGATTTGCAGAATATGGATTCGGGGATGTTTATAAAGTTGGTAGAATTAACAATATAGAGAGTGAGCATGATTTTGTTCTTGTTGGATTGCAATCTGGCGATCATGAATGGTATAGTGAATTTTTATTTTTATTTGAATTCAGTAATTCAAGAAATTTGCAACAACTTCATTTAGTTTCTGGTAATAGTACGCAAGGTGCAAATGATCCTACACTGGAATTTTATAGATTTGTTATTAATGGCTCATTATCATTTACAAATGATGACAATATTCTTATTAAAAGAGAAATAATTGAAGAGGGTGAAGAGCGTGATGAGATTATGTCCCAAAAAACTGACTCGGTTATTGTTGAAGTAAAATGAAAGTATCTCGAGATATTTTTTTGACTTTTGAGCTTTCATTAACTGTTGTCTTATTTTATTCCATTTGGGATAATTCTGGTGTAGAAAATACTACTACGATTGTGAAAAATAGAAATATCTTATATTACTATTTGGAAATTCCCGATTTAAGTTACTTCAACTGTGAGTTTGATAATGAATGGCCTGCGAAAAAAAGGAAATCTAAAATTATAAGTTTGAATATAAAAAACGGATATCTTTTTGCTACTGACTCATTTGAATTTGAATTGGAAATGGCTCTCTTTAAAGATAAGACAAACAACAGAGATGTAATTGGTGCATTCAGCAGAGCTTGTAACATAGGAGGTCAATGTCCTCCACGCTATGATTTTTGGACTGTAGAAAAGGGTGAATGGCAGAATATTACAGAAGAAATTTTTAAGAGAGATATAATTTCAAATTCAATAAATTCGCAAAATGACATTATAGGATTTCGTTTACCTGAATATGGTACTTCTATTATTGTGACAGATTGTGAGACTGGTGATGAAATTGATAAGAAAATCACCTGAGATCAAGGTGAATTCCATTTTTGATTTTCATCCAAAAGGATGCTGTTATTGATTTAATAGCTTTAAATTTTGGTGTTGTGCGGGCTGGGGGCTTGGGAGAAACCTGGCATTTTGAGTTAAGTGATCTGGAACTCACAAGAGAAGAAAAAGAAGAAGCTACAAAACTTAGGAGATAATGAAAAGTAAATTTGCCTTCAGTCTTATAGCCTGGATAACTATTTTTTGCATTAGTGGTTGTGACAGAGGAAAAATGGAGACTATAGATGATACGAAATAGTCCTTCAAAGTAGATCCTTCTCATAAAGAGAATAAAGCTACTAGGAGAGAGAAAGAAGAAGTGATATTGGCTTATAACCGTTTAAGCCAATGGTATAAAGAACATAACAGAGGGATTAATTACAATTATTATAAAGGTTCTTGGAAAATGACAGAGGTAGTTTTTGATTTTATATACGAGGATAATGATTGGCTTTTAACTAATTTTCAAACCTTAGAAGATCATTATTCTACCTCAACTGAGGATTGATAAATTTATAAATATAGCACAGGTTGAATAAAGTCTGATTTTATCCACAGCCATGGAAGTGCACTTTAACCGGCACCAATTTCTCAACCAAAAAGATTCTATTCTTGATCTGATAGCTTTAAATTTTGGTTTAGTACGAGCCGGTGGTTGGGCTGAAATATGGCACTTTGAACTAAGTGATTTAATACCTTCTAAGCAAGAAAAGGAGATGCAACAATAAGTGATAGGTAATGAAAATACAATACTTAATTAGTTTATCAGTAATACCTTTTTGCAACATATTTTTAAGTTGTCAGCAAATAGAACATGTTGATAATCAGGAATATAATTTTTTTAGAGTAGATTCTTCGCATTTAAGAAATAAAACAATTAAATCAGAAAAAGGAAGTATAAATGAGTCTTACCAAAAAGAAAGTGATTGGTACGATGAGACAGAATGCATCATGCTATGGTTTTGTTTTACCTTTGCCTATGGTAAATGAAAGGCATCATTGGGAATTTATTGGAGTAGAAGCAGCTCAGAAAGTAAACACTTATATTGCCTTCGATTTAAGTGAGATTTTAGATGAATCAGGTGAACAGGAAATTGCACCCTCAGAAGGATGAAAGCTTTAGTCTTAGAAAAAATAATTCACGTAAAATGTTTATGAAAAAAGAAAAGGATTAAATATGAAGAAAAGTATAAGTTCAGTCGTCCTTTTATTGGTTTTACTAGCTTTTAATGCGTGCCAAAAATCTGAAAAGACGGAAAAAGATTCAGACTTGTTAGAACAGGTTGAAAATAAAGGACAAAAAATGGTGACAGAAAGCAACAGTAAGAAAGACAAATTAGAACCTAATAACTATCTCGCGGATATAACTAAAATACCTTTTACAGATAGCACCCGCTTCGCTTTGATGGATGGGATTCTTTTGAAGGCAAATGAGGATACTTTATCTGCTACTATTAAGACAATTGCTTTAGGTAGTCGGTTAGAGTTGATACGTGAGACTAAGGTCAATCAGGAGAAAGGGTTTCTTAGAGGAAAAATTTTGAAGGTGAGTCATGAGGGACAAAAAGGATTTGTATTCTCGGGCGCTTTGTCTACTTACCCCATACCGTCTTTTGCTAAAGAAAGGTCTTTTTTTCAAGAAGGAGATTACCGAAAATATGTAGAAGAGCTACAAAACTTGGGTTTTCGAGCTGAATGTAAAAACGAAAAATGTAGTGGTATATACTTCCCTAAAATCAAAGATCATGAAGCCTTTTTACTACAGAAATTACTGACACCTTCATTGCTTAAGGAAGTGCAACTAACTCGTGCTCAAATAGCTGAAGATTTTGACTCGGAAAATGGGGAATTTATTCAGAGCCCCGAGGGCCGGGAACATAAAGAGCGTAAATGGGGGCCTGAGTCAACGTTGTATCTCCGTAATTATATGGATTCCGTTGATCAATCTTTGATAATTTATCATCTCTACTATGTAGGAGACGATGCCCAAGCCGATGTTATTATTGAAAAAGCTGAGGGTGGTTACATTCTTGGACACGGGGAAACGAATTGATAGTTTTAATTGCAATTAGCTTTAATCTTGTTTTATTTAATTCTACCACATTCACTGAGCACAATTGCAATCTATCAATCATTCAAATTACCTTCCAAATCAGTCTTCAGCAACACTATCGACTCATTAGTAGCCACTGTGCTGGTGCCGGAAAGGAAAAGCGAGTTCTGTAGGGCAATCACTGTATTGGCAAAGTCTGCATTGTTTCCTCCGAATGTTTTCTCCTGCGTAACACCATTTCCCGCATTCCATTGTGCCAGGTAGATATCTAACACTTCTGGAGCAGTTTCTCTATAACCAGTGAGTTGTAAATTGCCATTTGGTGCTTGGGTGAGGTCATAAATTACCGTGTTTTGATCAGAAACTAACTCATAACTCGGCTCAAAATTGATTTGTCCTCTGTTGGAAAGGGTGATTAGCAGACCGTTCTTATTGCTGCTGCCATTATCGTAGGTGCTTCCACCTATGATCCATGAAGTGCCAGTGTGGTATAAAGCGTAGGCAGTTTCATTTTTGTCATTATTTTGGCCAAAGTATGCCAAGCTACTTTCTAAGCCATTTGCCTCAATAACAGAAGAAATAATATTGCTGTCTGCTCCGGAACCGATGTTGCTATTACCTACCCAAATAATTTCACCACTTGGTAATTCGCCCATTCCTATTACCTCTCCGGGCTGCACCAAATTGCCATATATCGTTTGCCATAAAATTTCAGAACCCTGCAAGGAAATCTTGTAAAAAATATTCTCAATTATCTGGTTGCCTTGCCTTACAGCACCTCCAAGCACAAAACCTGAACCATCTGATAGTTGTAATATACAGTTTCCCTCTTCCCTTCTATTAGGTTCACCAATGGCCAGGCTGTCCGTTAATTCACCTTCGGCATTGGTTTTCAGAAGTACAAAATCAGTATCGCTATTGGCGCTTGTCATAAACCCTAAGAGTAAAATAGCCCCATCCTCAGTAATTTGCATATCCTTTGCCTCATCATTCAGGTTACCACCATATTCTTTTTCCCATAGTAGGTTGCCTCCCTCATCTGTTTTTACAAGGTAAAAGTCAGAAGAATTTCCTGAACCTTTATTGCCTAAAGTCAGCATGTTGCCATCTTCTAAAGCAATGGATTTCACGGCCGATTCTCTAAAGGCTCCTCCAATAAATTTTTGATATTTTTCATTTGAAGTTTGAACGAGAGGTTCATCAAAATCACAAGCACTAAGTGCTAGCGAAAATAGAATGAGAGACAGGGTATATGGTTTTATGCGCATCATTTCTTATTTCAAACGGTTTTTTCTTTCAATTAATTTAGGTCGGTAAATGGGCAAAGCATAGCCTACCATTACATTTAAGCTACTAAGCATAAAATCATTGTCAACGTAATTGTAATCGTAAATTAATTCGGAATTATTATACCTCTCAACAGGATTGGCCTGATTCCATACTCCGCGAGAGTAAGAGACTTCTCCTAACAAGTACCCGGTTCCGATGATGCCTTTCCACCTAAATCCTAAGCCCCCATTCACAGATAGATTTATGGCTGTTCTATGTGGAGTCATATCAACAGAAGGACCTGCTACAGTTTGATTTCCCAGCTCCACATTAATGCTATCAATCCTGCTCAAGGTTGCGTTGGCATCTATTAAATAATGGATAGAAGCCCCACCTTGAAGGTACATGCTGAAATCGCTCTTATTGGTAAGATAGTACCTAATATGTAAAGGCAAATTAATACTGGATTGCGATTCCGCATAGCGCAATTCGGAATAGGAAAATTGTCTTTTTTCATAACTATACCGCTTTAAATCAAAATTGAAGCCTGTGTGAACCGACCACTTTTTAAATAGAGGCACTTCTAACGAAAAACCCACATTATAACCTATTTCTGGTTGGTATTCTCCCAAACTATTACTTACATTATCCAGGCTGTAATTGTGCTCTATAAATGGAAAAGAGAAATTGCCGCCTGCTGTTAATCCCACTAAAAAGATGGGTTGGGTTCTAAACTGGTTAAATAATTGAATAAATTCAGTGGGATCCAGATTTTCATTTATCTCATATTCCGGATCTAATTTCAAGAGCTCAGTCATGTACTTGACAGCTGCTGATTTTTCATTGAAATATAATTCTGTAATAATCAGCAATCTATAGGCTCTTATCCGGTTTTCTTTGTTTAGTTTATTTAATGTTAAACAGGGAGTGAGCTGATCTGATATTAAATCAATTTTACCCTCTCTATACAATTCGTTAGCCCTTTCCAGGTTCAGCACACATGCATTATCTTCTTCCTTAGGCTTCTGCCCCAAACTTTGATATGAAAAACCCACTGCTAAAGCCATTAAAATGACTATAGCTGGGTTTTGGTGAAACTTTTTTAACATCTTTTTTACAATTAATTATTAGATTTTAAATGTATGAACAAATCGATCCGGAGATTGATTGTTAGTTAATTATCATGATTTTCTAAAATGTTTTATTTAATAATGCACTATAGTTGGTACAAGTAATGATGGAGTCTGCTTCAGCAAAATCATCACCGGCAAATTCCTTCCATTCATCTTCATTCAGTTTATTTCTATTTAGGTTATTGCAAATTTCCTCTGCAATGGCTGCTGTATTAATAGGCCACATTCGGATCAGATAGTCTCTGCTGCCCGCCCAAAGCTTATTGTCATCTTTATTAAAAATGATTGACCATACCCAGTCTTTATGGTCTCTTAAAATAATGGGAGCGTCATCAATGGCATTTAAATTCCATACCCTCACTGTTTTATCAAAGCTGCCCGTTGCCAGTTTTTGCCCGTCATTGCTGAAGGCGATGTTGTTAATTCTGGCGGTATGCCCTGGCAACAATTTTACATTGGTTAGCACTTGATCAATTAGTATCACTCTTCCTTTCTCATCACCAATAGCCAAAAATCTGCCATTTTTACTATAGGAGACTGAAAACACTCCAAATGGATTTTTGTATAGAATAGTAGAATCATTTGAATCGAGATTGTATTTTACCAAAACACCATTGTTTTGTGCAGCAACAATACTGTTTTCAAGTGGGTGAAGTGCCAAAGCATTGATTTTCTGGGTACCACCGGAAATAGGTCGGAACAAACCATTCTTGTACAACATGATCTGATTATTAGAACCTACAGTGATGATGTCTTTACTTTTGGTAAAGTCTAAATACCAGGTTTCATTCCAGCTGATCGGAATTTTTTTAGGATTTAATCCTGGCTTAGTTAAATCATATATTTCAATAAAACGGTAATCACCTCCGCTAGCCAAAAGCGCATCGTCAGGACTAATGGCTAAAGATTTGTTAATTTTTAAGCCCTTATTGCTATTAATTAATTGAGGCGTAGGTTTGCTGGCTGTGGAATTCCACTGAATTATTTTACCATCGCTACCTGTAGAGTACACCTTACTGGTATTATGAGCAACTACTAAGCTTCTCACGTTCTGGTCATGCTCTTCCAGATTGAAATAATCCGGACTTTTTTGCGCTTTTAAAGCATAATACAAGCCATCATAAATATCAGGATCATTGGTTTTTCCATTCTGATCCCTATTAAAATTATAAGCCTGTTTGGCTACCAATCCCTTTACATCTGGGTCTGCAATTTGAATTGATTTAATAGCCATGGATTTTGCCGTAGAAAGTAATCTGAGGCCTGTAGCTTCTCTTTCACTCATAATGGCGATTTTGGCGTTGTAGGAAGCAATACTTTCCTGTTGCAGCGCTTTTATTCTTTCCTCTTCGGCCAAAATTTTCTGCTGAAGCGCCAACTTGGCATTGTATTGCGCTACACCTGTTTGTTGAATGGCTATTTGCTCTTGCGTTTTAGCTTTTTCTTCATTTTCTTCTGCTATTTCTTTTTGCCTCTTGGCCCTTTCTCCTTCTTCCTTGGCGAGTTCAGTAGCTACTAAAGCAGCGTTTCTTTGCTCGTTGGCTGATATCCAGAACCAGCCTGCTACCAGACAAAGTAGAAACATAACTGCTGCTATACGCCTGAAAACTGCTATTCTACGTTTCTGTAATTTTTCTTTAATTCGCTGGTTACGCTCATATTCTTTTTCGCTATGGTCTAAAAATAGCATGGTGCGCTCAAAGGATTTATGGTGCCTCAAGCCCCAGGCTTTTGTGGGGTTTTGTTCTTCACGCCAGCTCTGCGCTAAAAGCAAATCCGGGGGACGCCACAACCCTGCTTTTCCTTCTTGGTGCATGCTGGCAGCTTCAGCTAATCTTAAGTATAACTTAACCGACTCAGCTTCTTCATCTACCCATTCTACCAGCTCCACCCAATTTCTCATGAGGCTTTCGTGCGAGATATCGATCATGCTGTTATCATCAAGTGAAACCTGAGCGGGTGGTAAAAGCAAAGACCTGCCTGGCATTCTGAAATATTCTATAACCCTTATTACCTGACTTTTATCTGCATTAGTAATTTCAGCAATCTCTTTCAGAGAAGTTGGTCTCCTTACGCCTCTTCCTTCTTCACCTTTTTCAGTCAGTGCCTTAAAGATTCGTTCACAAATTATTCTTTCCTGTTCGTTTAAATCGCGGAATGCTTCCCTGGCATGTTCTGATAGTGCATTTTTCATACCTCCTATCGCTTCGTAATCTGATTGCGAAATGGTCTCGTTTTCTGTCTTGTAGAACTTCCAGTAATCCCAGGTGCGCATGAGAGCATGTTGCATTACAGGCAACTGATCAGCACTTTCACCAACATCTTCCAAAATTTTATGCACTAATTCTCCTTCTATAGTGGCACCCATATATTGGATAGGACCTTCTATTGCTGCTTGCTTTTCTTGTTTTGTAAGTTGAGGAATGAGGTATTGGCTGCTATTTATAGCAGCTGTTAATTCAGGGAATCGAGCACAATCTCCGATAAAGTCGGAACGAATTGAGATAACAATATAAACTGGTAAACCAGATTGTGAAATAGTAGAAGTCATTAAATCGATCAGATTTTTTACCGATTGGTTGGCGTCTAAATCCTCTGGTGGAAACCTGAATACCTCTTCGAATTGATCAATAAATAGCAAATAGTTGGTTTTTTTATCTACGTTTCTTTCTTTTAAAACATTAACCAGCCCCTCATTCGATTCACTTAGTTGCTGATAAATGAGTGCCAGTTGATCTTCTTCAGGTTGTAGTGAGTCTTCATTGGGTAAAGTTTCTGAACTTATCCCTTTAAATAAACTCTTTGCTAAATTTAAGAGCGGATTATTGCCAGGGGTACAAGTGAATACTTCCCATTTATTTACATTTTGTTCTGTATTATTTTTCAAAATATCAGATAATACCCCACATGACATAAATGATGACTTTCCTACTCCAGATGCTCCAATTATAGCCACAAAACGATTACTTTTTAATTTGCTCACCACACTTCCTACCTGATTCTCCCTACCAAAGAAAATGTGACTCTCTCCGAACTTAAAGGGTCTTAGTCCGGGAAAAGGATTGTTTGATAATTCTTCTAGAGGTTTTGAACTATTATCTGTCATCTGATTTTGGTTGTTAATGTACTCAAACTAATTCGGGTATGGTATATTTAGCGTTTTCATGTTGCTCATAATATTGCAACATGGATTTAGGTATTTCTTCGTAAAAAGAGAGCAGTTCGTGAAACTCTGCTTTTTCAATCTTAAGTAGGATACAGTCACTATGTGCCTCAATGCTTACTTCCGGATGATCATATTTATTAATACCCATATTATGTATCATCTCTCCTTCTCTGTAAATGATATTCTTGGTGATGCTTTGCAGTAGCGCTTCACCTTTGAAGACAAAATAAATATCTGCTTCTTGAATTTTATTACTGAAAACCACCTCTCCATCAGAATAATGCTGTACACTTACTTTCTTAATAATTTCAGATAAAACCAGTCCTGAAATATTATTGAACTCTTGGATTTTATTCATAAAAGCAATCACATCAAACTTTAGAAAAAGTTGTTGACTTGCTCCTTCTGATAAAATAGTTCTTATAACTTCTGTGGTCTCATAAGCATAATAAAATTCTTTTTGCTTTTGATATCTGGCTGCCAATGCTTCAAATCCCTCCGAAAAGTTCTCATAAAGTGCCTGCGCTGCTGTTTCTCTTAAAATAGGATCAGGATTTACAAGATGAGATGCCATAATTTCGGAAGAATTAAAATTCTTTAAAGCTGAAAGGTCTTTAAGTGCACATGCTTTTGTCCAACTATTGGTCCATTTATAATCACGTTGGATGAGGTTCACCAACATTTCAGATTTCTTCATGTATTCAGTAGGAAATATGTTCATCAGTTCTTCCACTTTGTTTCGATAAGAAGAAATTTTGAAGATGGGAATCAAAAATGATTTCATTTCATCAGAAATAAATATGTCCAGCAAATCAGAAGCAAATTCTGATTCCTCCACATCTTTACTATTGATATTAACCTTGACCAATTCCACTGATTTCGGATCGTAAATAAGCGCCAGTAACCTAAAAAGGGTCTCGTAATTCATTACGATTTCGTATTCCAAAGCACTTATCAACAGCTCCGATGATTGGTGGTTTTCCGCATCTAAATAAACAGACATGTTCCAGGCGAGTGCGTTGCATACTTCTTCTAACTCTGATCGCACTTGCAGCGCTTTACTATTGTCATGCACTGTAAAGCCACATCTGCTTAGGGAGTCCAGGCAAGTTGCTACTACATTTTGGTTGGGGTAATTCAGCTTGTTCAATAAAAGGGTTACGGCACTTTCAGAACCAATTCTGCCATAGATTTGCAGGATTCTTTGCTGTGTTCTCTGACCTTGCTTGCTTAAATAGAAAGCTGTTTCCAGCATCTTTAAAAATGAATCTTCCGAAGCAGATATTGCAGAAACAGAAGCATTGGAGTAGGATGGTTTTTTCAGCTGAGAAATAATGTGATTATGCAGGGTGGTATCATTGGTATTTGCCGAGGCAACAACTGCATTAAATAAAACGTCAAAATGATTATCACTAAAAAGCTTATTTAATACAGGTCCTTTCTCGCTTGCATCTAGATGCTGCGCCAGCAAAGCACCGTAAATTCGTTCGTTACGTAGTTTGGAAGATGTCAATTGATCCACATATTTCACCTGCTCTAGTCTGAATAATGCTTCATTTAACTTTAAATTTACTTCTTTCACTAGTCCTGCAGTCTTTAAAGATTGAAAATACTTCCAGCTCATCACCTTTTGTAAGGCAGGCAAGGCTTCCAATAGATGCAGATCTTTTATATGCTGTAGCGCGAACTCTTGTATATGCTCATTTCCATGATCAGCTAATTCAACAATTTTTTTACGAAATAGAACCGGATCCAGTATTTCCAGTAGATTCAGTTTATAAATAGCATGTAGATAATCAGACTCTGTAATGCTTTTTTCCATTTGTACTAAGAAGCTTTCTGTTAAAGAATGTTCATGCTTCACCAAATTTCGTTGCTGTCCTAAATTATCTTCAAGAAGTTTTTTATATATTTTATACATTCTGAAAATGGCAACTATGCTAAAAATAGAAGAGAGGGCAATGCCAGCCATTAAGAGCATTGGCATCAATGGCTTATCAGTGTTTTGGAAATAAGATCTAAATTCAGCAGAGTTGTCAAGTAGTTGAATTCCTATTAGTAAAACTGCCGTACCAATAGTTGCAATAGATTTTACAAGCCCATCCATCGCATTTTGAAGGTTAAATCTCAAACTACTTTCTACGGGAGAAAAGTAGAGCTTAAACAATGAATTTTGAAGTCCAATTTTGAAGGCATTTATTAGTACAGAGCCAGCTATCACAATAATGAAGAATCTTATAAAAGAGATGGAATCTTTTTCAAAACCAAAGAAAAACCCTACAACAAAGGCAACGCCGAAAAGCAGGATGGCCAAAATGGGAATGACCAGCAAGCTTACTTTAATCCCGTATTGGCGGACTAGTTTCTTGTTTGATATCCATCTGAAAAGAAAACTAAGAATTATTAAACTAATAAATGTATAGCTCACAAATTTTACTATTCCAGCACCTTTTGCAGATTCCTCAACCACATAGAGAAATAGTAAATTGATTAACCATAAGCATATAGTGAAGGATATTGTAAACAAGCTCAGGTTGCGGAAATAAGGATTTTTGATCAGCTTCCAAAATTTATTATGAAAGTTGATATATTGTGCATTAAAGTGAATTTCATTAAAAGTTCTATGCTTAATAGAAACTAGCCACGTAATAAAAATAGAGAATACCCCGCATAGTGAGGCGAAAAAGAAAAGGTGGGAAGAGGAAAATAAAGACTGCGATAATACATAAGGTGTGCAAATAGCAACTGTAATTCCAGAAATAACGAGGCCAATTGTGGAAAAAGAAGAGAGTTTCTTCTCGTCTCTAATATTGAAGAGTGAATTGTTAAATCCGTTGAATAGCGCAAATAAGGTATTGATAATGGGGAAAAGAGCTATAAAAGACCATTGAAAATAGATGTCTTTTGATGCTGAAAAACTAATTTTATAAAAAAGGAAAAAATAAAAAGCTGATATAGCCAGGATAAAGATTGAGGCTAGAGTGTTAAAGGAATATCTTTTTTGTAAATAATTGTAAACAAAGGTAGTGATCAGTCCAATAATAGCCGATTGCAAAAATATTTTGCTAATTTGTATGAAATGAAGCTTTTGGAAGTAAACAATAAGTGTGCCCAGAAAGCTTGTTGCGATCAGTAAGCCAAGTCCAAATCCAAAACTAATAATACTAATAAGTTCAGACCGGGTACTTGAAAGGTTTTGGTTATTATTTTTTACTATTTTCATTTAATCAATTTACCAAAGAGCTTTTTCCTCGGTAATTTTTATGTTCTTATATAAGAGTGTTAAGTTTTGATTTATTTAATGTCGGTAAATTAATAAAAATGATGGATAAATGTATACTTTGGGATTAAAATTTTAATAATATTTATTTCTACAGTCCCTCTTTTAGAAAGTATATTGTAAAAATCTAGAAAGCTCATAACAAATGACATTTCGATCTTAAAAATTGTAAAGTGACGTGACTTTCTCGGTTGCGGATCAAAATAAATCAGCTTTAAGTTATTAAAATCGGCTTAGCTAATTAGCATTAATACAAAACAGTTTTTGAAGAGTGGTACTTTAATTTGCAACCAATACTTACCTGGGAATAGGTATATCACTTAATCTACTGAGGTAATCACCTAATCTTAATAATAAGCAATCAACTCATGTTCAGCGTATTAAATTGTCGCAAATTTGTAGTATCAATATTTGATATGCAATATGAAAAAGCTTATTATCATACTTTCAATTATCTCGATGGCCTTACAGCCATTACTTTTGTTTGGACAGCAAGCTTCAGAGGGTACAAATTACAGAATTGTAGCAGTGAGCCAATCTGGTGACAGCATTTTAAGTTTTTCTAATAGTGTTAAGTTGTATCATGATTTTTCTTTGGACTTACCTACCGCTTTCACCCCAAATAATGATGGATTAAATGATAGCTTTGGAGCAGTGGCACAAGGTGTGAAAGATTTTAAACTTGTAGTTTACAACAGATATGGTGAAATTGTATTTAATTCAAATTCTATTGATAGTAAATGGGATGGAACTTTTAAAGGTAGAAAAGTACCTGCCGGAGGTTATATGTATGAAATTATAGCCAGCAGTTATGAAAATGAGCAACTTCAAAAATCCGGTAAAGTACTAGTAATTATTTAATTATAAAGAAATGGCCACCAAATTCACTATTTTTATAACCACTATACTATCATTTTTGCTCTTCTTTCAAAGCAGAGTAAATGGTCAAATTAATGCTTCGGTACAGGAAGGATGCCTCCCGTTAGCAGTAGACTTTTCAACCAATATTGAAGATATTAAAAGCTATCAGTGGAAATTCAGTAATGGTGAAAATTCAGGAGTAGCAAATCCCTCAATCTTGTTTCAGGACGTAGGTGTTTTTAATGTTGAATTAACAGTTACCTTAACGAGTAATGAGGTGGTAACTTACAGTGAAGTAGACTTTATTCAAGTATTCGAAAGGCCACAGGCATCATTTGTCGTGAATGAAAGTTTGCTTTGTAAAGGTGCCGAATTGCAGTTTGTTAATACATCCCTTAGGGCAGAGTCCTATTTATGGAGTTTTGGAGATGGCAACCAATCAACTGAAGAAAGTCCTTATTATGCTTATGATGAGGGTGGGAAATTTACAGTCACTCTCAAAACTTTTAGTTCAGAAGGATGTGAAGATATTGTTGTGATGGAAAATGCTGTGGAAGTTTATCAATCTGTTGAAGCAGAGATTTCTGTTAATAATAATGTGCAATGTTTAGGTGGTGACCCTTTGGAATTTAATATTACTGGAGACTTTGCTTCGGTTTTATGGGATTTCGGAGATGGAAACACAAGTGCTTTGCTAAGTCCTGAGTACAATTATAATGATTTAGGTGTTTACAATGTTATGGTTACCACAGTGGATACTAATGGATGCATTCAAAATTTACAATTAATTGATGCAATTCAAGTAGTGGCAAGTGATAAACCTGAAATTACAGTATCAGAAACGGTTATTTGTATGGGTCAGTCTGTAAACCTTGAGGCAAGTGTAGAAAATGATGGGAATTTTGAATGGAAACTTAGTGATGGACGCGAATTTGAAGGTAAGAATATTGAAATTCCATTTAGTGAGGCAGGGACCTACGATTTATCCCTTCACTTTACAAACGAAATTGGCTGCGAATATACCACGAATCTTAACGCTTTTGTGGAAGTGCAATTTATTGAAGCTCCTGTTTTTGAATATGATGCTATTGAAGGATGTGCTCCGTTTGTTTTTGAGATTCTTAATAATACGCCTGCAACCAATCAATTTGAATGGAAAATAAACGGTGAAACTATTCAAGGTAATTTTCTAAGTTACACCTTTGCAAATGCAGGAGAATATACCATTACAGCAATAACACATTATGAAAATGGATGTGTAATTGAGAAAAATTTAGAGGAAAAAGTAAAGGTTCATAATCCAGATACAGAATTTACCTTAAGTAATGAGAAAGGTTGCTTGCCTTTAACCACCAATTTCACTCTAGATAACACAGATGCTTTAAATGTAGAATGGCACTCAGGAGATGGATCTGTGGCTACAGGAGAAACTGCAGAGTTTACCTATTCGTCAAGCGGAGTTTTCAGCCCTAAAGTAGTTTATACTAATGTGTATGGATGTTTGGTGGAGTATGATTTAGAAAATTATGTAACTGTTTATGACTCATCTATTAGTATAAATGAGCCTGAAATTATAGAATCTTGTACTTATACCGAGGTTCAGCTGAATGGCTCCATGGGTTATGATTTGTGGCAGTGGGATTTCGGAGATGGAAATAGCTCTAATGAACAAAATCCAGTGCATAGTTATAGTCAGCCAGGAACTTATACTATTTCATTAACTACACGGAACAAAAATGGCTGTGCTACTACCATTAGTAATTATAATATTATAAAAATACCAGAGATAGAGCCTGAAGCGACATATATTGTTACTCCCATGGAAAGTTGTGGACTTTTCGAAGTAAATTTGCAGACAGATTTGAAAGATGGGGAACAGGCTTTTTGGTATTATGATGATGAGTTAGTATCTACAAATACAAATGCTAGTCTATCATTTGCCACTTTAAAAGATATAACTATTTTTTTAACGATCAGAGGTAGTGGGAATTGCTCAAAATCAAAAGCTATAATGGTTAAAAATCCCTGGTCAGATTGTGAAGCTCCTGATTTAGGAAATCAGGAAGAAGAGGAAGAAGATGGATCTAGTCCAATATCAAAGCATGCTTTTAAAAGCTGTACCTCACCATTTAGTGTGGAGTTTATTAATCCTGTACCTGCTGCAAGCGAGGTGGAATGGACCTTTTCTGACGGTAGTACTTCGAATGATCCAAACTTCTCGAAATTGTATTCTTCCCCAGGGAATTATACAGTAGATTTCTACGCTATGTTTTCAGAGGATAGTGCTTTTTTATTGGAAGATTACATTACAATTACAATAGAAGACCCTCTTGTAGATTTCACATATGAAGTACAAGTAGTTTGTGATTCCTTCGCAGTAGTACTTGAGCCTACTAATCCCGATTTTGAATACTACAATTGGAAAGTAAACAATCAATTTGTAAATCTTGAAAACGGAAACATTCTTTATTTTGAGCATCCGGGTCTTTACCAGGTAAGTTTATCTGCTAGCGGCCAAAATACCTGTGAAGCTACTGCCATTAAAAACATTTTTATTGGAAACGAAGAAAATCTCTTTGAATATAATACAAACTTTTGTTTAGGAGAGGAATTGATTATTAATCAGACTTTGTCGGGTTTTCAATCCTTCAGTTGGCACCTGGGGAATGGTGACAGCTATGATAGTGCTCATTTAAACTATAGCTATAGTGAAGTGGGTGAATACAATATTCAATTGATTGCCACGGATTATGCTGGCTGTTTGCATACTTTCGATTTACCGGAAAAAATAAATGTTAAAAACCCAATTGCCCAATTTAGAACCCGCAACAGCACAAGCGGTTGTGGGAATTACCAGGTTAGTTTCGTAAATGAGGCAATAGGTGCAGACTCATGGCTTTGGGACTTTGGGAATGGTATAGCAAGCACAGAGCAAAATCCTCGAATAACATTCTCTCCGGGCGAGTATACAGTAACACTCACAGCGACAACTGGCACCTGTACGGATGTTATGGTTAAAGAAGATTATATTCTCGTTGAGGAATTAACGAGTGATTTTACCTTTGAAGCTAAGCAGGATTGTTTACCCGTTGAGGTTCAATTTACAAACGAAAGCAACAATGCAGTAGCATGGTTGTGGGAATTTGGCGATGGCAATACCTCCGATTTGCAAAATCCGGTCCATTTATATACCGATATACCTACAGATAATATCCAATTGACGGTTACCAACTCTAATGGCTGTAAAGTAAGTACAAAACGTACAATGAATAGTATTTTTAGTGCGAAATTTGAGGCTGAAAACACAAAATTATGTGTTCCTGGTCTGGTACAGTTTAATGCGTTGAGTGATTTAGCTGTTAATTGGAAATGGGATTTCGGAGATGGAAATTCCAGTGATGTCTCCAACCCCGTTCATGAATATCAGCAAGCAGGAATTTACTCGGTTAAGTTGATTGCAGAAAACTCATCAGGATGTGCAGATACTGTTTCTTTTGAAAATTATATTGAGATATTGGAATTAAAAGCAGATTTTATTTTGGCAGAACAAATCAATTCAGATTGTGTACCTGTTCAGGTTTCTTTTCAAAATCAATCCATTGGAGCTAATAATTATCATTGGGATTTTGGAGATGGTAAATCTTCAAAAGTGGCTAATCCTTTGCATTACTATACAAGCGTTGGCTCCTTTAATGTATCATTAATTGTCACTAATGATATAGGTTGTTCAGATACACTCACTATGCCGCAAATGGTTATTACACAAGGTCCGCAGACCAGTTTTTCCATTGAGAGTAAGAATGTATGTATGCCTAACCCTGCCCGGTTTACCGATGAGTCGGCTAATGCAGTGGAATGGCAATGGTTTTTTGGTGATGGAACTACCTCTAATGAACAGAACCCAGAGCATACTTATGAGAATCCAGGGGTTTACAAAGTGACGTTAATTGCAAAAAATGAAGATGGTTGCGAGCAAAGCTTTAGTGTAGATAAAATAAAAGTGCGGCCTACGCCCTCTGTTGATTTTGATATTGAGGCCTCCGGAGAGTGCTATCCTGTGGAAGTAGATCTCAAAAATAACAGTTCTAATTTGCAGAGTGCTGGTTTTTTGTGGGATTTTGGAAATGGGGTTAAAAGTACTGAGGAAAGTCCATCTTATACGTACACTCAACCGGGTAGCTATCAAATAAGCTTAACTGTTAAGAATGAAGGAACTTGCGAAATAACCAAAACACATGACTTTGTGATTTTAGTGAGAGATACAGCTACCCATAAAGAAGCGGATGTGAAGACTGTATGGGTTGAAGAAAACTTATCGCGCTTTGATGTATCTCCTTATATAAAAAATAATATTTCGCATTATAATGTATATAGAAAGTCTGAGAACGATTATGAATTTTTAGCTGAATTTAGCCCAAATAGGAGTGGTGTTTTTGAAGACAATACCTGCCAGCCCCAAAACAGGTCCAATGAGTATGTTTTTCAGGCAATATCCTACTGCGCTGATAGTGTGCTACTGAATGAAATCACCCATTACAACACACTACATCTTAAGAAAAATACTGAACAACAAAGAAGGGCCATGCAGTGGAATGAACATATAGGAATTACTGCTGATAATTATCGTGTCTTCAGAAAAGCACCAGAGGAGGAGGAGTGGTCTGAAATAGCAGTTTCTAATATTGCAACGCATAATTTTGCTGATTCATCAGAGTTATGCCCAGGTGTTTATAAATATAAAGTAGCCTCTTTCTCTCAAAATAGACTTTTGTCCAGTAGTAATTCCATTCAATTTGAAGTGAGTGATGCTGTTTTTCTTTCGCAACAAGCTGAAATTAAAACCACCAGTGTTTTAGAACAAGGAGAAGTGTTTACAGAGTGGGAGGTACCAGCTGCTGGGAAAAGCAGAATAGTAGCTTATTCCATTTACAGGTCTGTGAATGATGGGGAGTTCGAGTTTTATGCTGAGGTATCTCCGAAGGATCAGTACTTTATTGATAAGAATGTAAATAGTAAGAGCAATAAATACGAATACCAGGTAAAGATTATTAATGACTGTAGTATTAATGCACCCATAAGTGCTAAATCAAATACTGTTTTATTGCAGAAGCAAAATCAGTTTAAAAAATATGAATTGAACTGGAACCCATACTCGGGTTGGGAAGATGGTGTATTGAAATACATTATTCAGAAGAAGAATGAAAATGGTGAATGGGAAACTGTGATGGAGGTAAGTGGAGATACCTACAAAGCTATTATTGAAAAGGAAGATCAGTAGATCATGTGCCTGAAGTATTTAGGTGAAGAAATGTTAGAGTGTTGAAGCGCGCAAGTTTTAAGGTTGTCAAGTTAGCATGTTTTAGATGGTTAAGGTATTTGAAGTTCAATGAACTAAGGGTATAATAATATTGAGGACTTTTTACCTGCTCTGTTTCCTGGGTCCTGTGGCTCACAGGACTCCGCTTTCTAATGGTTTAGACAGAACATGTCTCGCAAGAGAATTGTATGATATTCCAATAAATGAATTTGTAAATTGCAATGGATCATCATTTACTGTGGTTCGTGTTTCACGAAATACTTTCGGATCTCAAATAAGATGCTGTTTATCAGTATATTAAAACTACTCCAAAATGATTTTTCTACTGATTTGTTTACCATCTCTAAAAGTTGCAGAGACTATATAAACACCCTGGCTCAGTCCTGATAAATTAATTGTGCTTCCTGAATTAGCAACGTACGGAAGTGCTTCGATAACTCTTTGTCCCCGTAAATTGCTAATTGCTATGCTTACATTCTCATTCGTGTTAATTTGCAAGCTTCTATTAGTATTAGGGTTAGGATAAGCGGAGAATATTTTTTTATTAGGAGAATTTGATACAGGAAACTCCTGCACATTTCTAATAATTCTTAATCCTCCGGAAATGCTACCTAATATAAGCGTAGGGTAGTTATCATTGAATAGTCGGGCGCTGGTGATCAGATTCCTTCCACCGAAATTATAAGTTTCAAAACTGTTGCTCAAAGGATTGTTTAAGACTAAACTATCAGATGTTCCGGAGTTATTTTTAACATCAGAAAAAACCCGTAAAATACCACTTTGATCTGAAGCGATTAAATCTGCTTTGCCATCATTGTCCAAATCATCCACATATACTTTTAAGGCAGAGCGAAAAAAGTCGTCATTGATATTCAGATACTGCGCATCCACTTGTGTAAAGGATGGATTTCGGCCTGAACCATTGTTCTCATATAAAATTAAACCACCTGAAGATTTTCCTACAAGTAAATCGACAGCCTCAGAGCCAGTTACATCGGCCAAATGTACAGAAAACCCGAAACCAATGTTAACATCCGTAATTAATTGTCTGTTATTTACATTGAAAGCACCATTGTTATTGTAGATAAAAAAGAGTCGGTTACTGTTGCTTACCGTTCCCTGTATCATCAAATCCTTAAAGCCATCCTTATCAATATCTATCCATTGCATCACCATATTGGCCATTCCTACAGATTTAATGTTGAGAAAATCATCGGTTAACAGCTCAAAAGCCGGGTTACCTGAGGAACCTGTGTTTTCGTAGTGAGCAATACTACTATACAATTCTTCATTCTCGTTTAAATTGGTGTAAGCCACAAAAAGGTCTAAATCACCATCTGAATCATAATCTAAAAAGGCAGGACTTGCTTGAAATCCCCAATCGATCATATCCTCCTGCAAGAAAGATTTTGTTTTCAGCTGATATCCGGTTTCAGTAGCCTCGTAGAGCCAATTGCTGGCAGAAAAATTCACGGGACTACCTAAATTAGCTTCAACATTTGGGCTAATTACTATTTCACTTGATTCGTTTCCAGATAAATTCAGCAGCATGGTATTCGGATAAAAATTGAAAGCGGCTGGATTAGTCGAATTAGGGAAATTGGTGCTAAAACTATTGTATACTGGTGATATTCCAGGGTTTTCACTATCTGTAAACACATATAGTTCATTACATTCCTCATGGCTCGTTACCAAATCCAGAAACCCATCATCATCAAAATCGAAGATGAAAACACTTTTGCCTCCGGCGTGTCTTCTTTCTTGTGTCTGCCTGGCAAGGTTTGAATTGCAGGGGGCACCACCGAAAGTAAAAACATTACAATCACAATCTTCCATATCACCCCAAAAGTTGTTTTCTACTTTGTAGTCATCAATGCCTGCGATTCCTGTATTTTCGATACTTTCATTTTTGTAGAAAATTATCTTACTTTCAATACCTGAAAAGTTAAAATTAAAAATATCCAAATCACCGTCATTATCTATATCTCCAATAAATGGGTAATCATTAAAACTGGTCTGAAGGTTGATGCTATTGCCACTTAGGCTTTCGTATGTGATAAAATCTGAAACTTTTTCCCATTGCGGAGTATTTCCGTTACTTACATTCCGGTAAACAGCAATTCCTAAATTACCCGCTGTAAATAAATCTGTTTTACCGTCTTGATCATAATCTTTCATAATCAAAAAATTAACAATTTCTGCTGGAAAGTAGGATTCGTAGGCAGGTGCATACTCATACGAATTATTCTTTTTAATAAAGCAAAGGGTACGTTTGCTGGAGCGATCATACCCAACAATATCTGTTTCACCATCATTATTTAAATCAATTTGGCTATATTGAACTCCGTTAAGCCCTCCAGCCCAAGGGAACCTTAAGGTAGTATTCTGGTTATTGAGAGGAATATTCTGGTAGCTTTGAAATTGCCACTGGGCTATGCTGGAATGAAAGTTAAAAAGCAGTAAAAGAAGACAAATTGTATTGCGCATAATTCAAATTTACATTTCTTAATTATTTTTTTCTATAAACATTTAGAAGCTTTAACAATTTTCTAGATTTGTATAAACGATTTCTTATGGCTGATATTGGTAGTATTCATCAATTATTCCTCAAAAGTACAGGCATATGTACTGATACGCGTAGATTGGAAAAAGGCAACCTTTTTTATGCTTTAAAAGGACCCAATTTCAACGGAAACCTATTTGCACAGCAGGCTATTAAAGAAGGTGCTATAGCAGTAGTTATAGATGAAGATACTTACGATATGCATACGGATCAGTACATCTTGGTGAAGGATGTTTTGGCTAATTTGCAGGAATTAGCTACCTACCATCGAGATACCCTGGATATTCCCATTATTGGCATTACTGGTTCAAACGGAAAAACAACTACAAAGGAATTAATGCAAGCAGCTTTGGCCAGCAAATTTAAAACATTTGCCACTAAAGGAAATTTAAATAATCATATAGGAGTTCCTCTCAGTTTATTAGCTATCAATTCTAGTTATGAAATGGCTATTATCGAAATGGGCGCCAACCACGTAGGTGAAATAGCTTCCTATTGTAAAATTGCTAAACCGACACATGGTCTAATTACTAACATAGGTAAAGCTCATATTGGAGAATTTGGAGGTTTTGAGAAGATAGTTATTGCCAAAAGTGAATTATTTGATTATCTGAAAAAGAACAATGGGATACCTTTTATCAATACGCAAGATGCTGTATTAAAAAACATGAAGAAACGATTCGATAATGCGGTTACCTATCCTAACGAACATGATTTCTTTTCTGCAAAACCCGTTCAGGCTGGCTTTTTTCTTGAGTTGGAGACGAAACACCACCAACAAATTAATACGCAATTGGTGGGACAGTATAATTATCTGAATGTTGTGGCAGCTTTATGTGTAGCTAAATATTTTGAAGTACCTGAACAGGATGCTATTAATGCTATTGAGCTATATCAACCTAAGGATATGCGTTCTCAGCTAATTAAAACGGAGAAGTATAATATCATTTTGGATGCCTATAACGCAAACCCTGATTCGATGGAATTAGCGATAAAAAGCCTTTCATCAACTGAAAAAACTGAGTCTGTGGTAGTATTAGGTGACATGATGGAGCTAGGAGAAATGACTGAAATTGAGCACGAAAAGCTTGGTGAGATAGCAGTGGATCTTGGTATTAGTAAGCGTTTCTATTGTGGAAAGCATATTCAGTCAGCAAAGAAAACAGATAAATTTGGAAAATTTTTTGATACAAAGGCCGATTTGCTCGCCTACTTAAAAGACCATCACATAAAAGAGGGCAGCACCATCCTCATAAAAGGTTCCAGGAAAAACGCATTGGAGGACTTGGTTCCTTACTTTTCTAACCTTTAAGGCGGCAACGTATCTTATGAAAGGGTGAATTGCTATATGAAAATGGAAAGTTTTCTACCAATCAAATGATAAGATTAAAGTAATTCCACTTTTAGAATCGTGCCATCACGACCGGCTAACAATGCTTGATGAGCATTAATAAAGGTGGCGGTCCAAATATTCTGATTACTTATGCTTTTCCACTTTTGTTGATCACCAAGCCAAAGAGCCACTCCCTTTGGGCCGCAGGCAATCACAAAGTCATTCCCTTTTAAATGAGTTGCTGCCAGCCCATAGAATGAGCCTTTTATTTCATGTCCTGATAAAACTTCCCAGTTGTTACCTTTGTCTCTTGATGAATAAACGTTTTCAAGCAACTTATCTGAGATAGCAAGGTCGCCTCCTGCAATCCATAGTTTATCGTTCGAAAATTTTACTGCAGTAATTCCTGCAGCTTCACCTGTAATCATTGGAGTCTGTAGCACCTGCCAGCTTCTTGCATAATCATTTGTATATAGTACCCTTGCGTTTCCTCCCGCACCTGTGCCTATCCATGCCTCGCCATCAGTTTTTAGGACAATATTGCTGCCACTTGAAGCAAACCCTCCTTCACCTTTTCCTGCAATTGGTGCTGTAGGAATTCTATCCCAGGTCATTCCAAAATCTGTAGTTTTTAATATATATGCAATAGAATCAATGGCATCTCCGTAAGCCAATCCTTGTCCATTTTCCCATAATTCAATTGCATCTAGAAATCCTGCGGAATCCTGCATTTGGAAGACTTTCTGCCAGCCGGCATCTTCATGAAAATAAAAAATCTGACTTACTTTTCCTTCACCTGAGCTTAAAACAACTGCTTCTTTATCACTAATAGGGTGTATATCTCTAAATTGTAAGGTATCGGCAGCGGAATAAATAAATTTTTTCCAATTGTTTCCACCATCTATACTTTTTAAAATAGTGGCTTGAGTCCCGCTTGCCCAAACTATGGAATCATTCAACGGTTCCAGCCCAATTAATAAAGCTTCAGTGCCAGAATTAATTTCAGTTACTTCGTATCTTATTTGTGGATCTGAACATCCGATAATCACTAGGAAGGAGTAAAGCACCAAGGGCAGTTTATTGCTACCAATCAAAATATTCGTCTTCATTGAGTTCCACTTCATTTTTCTTTTCCTCAGGCAGTTTTTCACCTGTAATAATCTTTTTCAAAGTTTTACCTTCTTCTTTTATTCTTTCTGCCACAGATTTTAGTGATCGCTGTCCGTCCCAGCTGACATTAAAATCTTCCGTGGTGCCAACTATTTTTAAATGCAATTTAGTATAATCATCCACTTGTTCAATAGCTCCAAATGCTGCATCTTTATCCTTTTTTCTAAAATTCTTTAAGGGGACTAGTAACCGGTAATTAATATGCTGGTCAAATGTATGTGTACCTTGTAGTACAATCTCAGAAATATTTGATTTTATGAGCATTTCGGGCAAGTAAATGGTTTGTTTTTCAATACGGATGGTGTTGGTTAATTCACCGAAACTTAGGTTGGACAGTTCTTCTTCGTTCACATATTTTGAAAGGCTCAACATCGGAGCAAAATTATTTAATTGCCCATCAGTAATTGAAGCTTGTATGTCAGCCGTAAAGTCATCTGCCTTAAAATTTAAACTGTTATCCAGTAAAATAAATGCTCTCACGGTAGCATCAATTTTGCCTTTTAAGTGACGCTCAGTAAGAAAATCCTGATTAAAATTGTTAAAGGAATAAAAGATGCTGTCAATATTCATTTTTTTAAAAGTAGCGGAGGTGTGAATTTTCACTGCATTTTCAGCTTCTGTATTAATTAAACCATGCAATAGCATTTCACCGCCACTAGTTTTTAAATTTAGGTTTCTGGCAGTAAGCTCCTGATTTTTTACACTAATACTTCCGCTAATATCTCTTGCAGTAAATCTTTTGAAGGCAAGTTTTTTAAAGTCAGACTTTAAATCAAATTTTAAATAAGGGCTTATAGAAAACTTAAATGACTTTTCTTGTTTTTCCAGTGAATTTTCAGAGTTGGAGAGGCCAGATAAAAGCTCATTGAGATTTACGTTGTCACTTTTTGTGGTCGCTTCAACTAATAGGGACTGTTTCTCTTGCAATAGATAAGGGAAAATATTAAGAAAGAAACCATTCAACCTGATGTCTGATTCACCCACCATACCGCTCAGTGAGTTGATAGCAATATCATTTTTATTGAACAGCAAGCGTCCGGAAATATGCTGTAATGGGAGAGGGTAGTCAGCATAAACACCTCCGATATCTTTTAAAATTAATTCTCCTGAATTATTGATTTTATGAGCAGTACTGGCTTTCTTAAAATCATTGATATAACCGGATAGTTTAACATTGAATTCAAATTCGCCCGCTAAAGACTGCATTTTGTCTTTGTTAGGCATAAAGGTGAAAAAGTCCTGGGTGGTTAGTGTACCAGCAGCGTTTAAATTGATGTGGTAATTATTAAAGTTTGTAAGGGTTATATCTGCATTAAAAGGTTTGTTCTGAATATTGCCAGATATGTTTTGCAATTGTAAGTTGCAAGTTTGGAAAGAATTTGACCTTCCATTGTCAAAATGGCCCTTTAAAGTCATTCCATCTATCGTAGTTTTATATTCTGGATGGAAAAGAGATGCGGAATTAATATTAAAATCAAAGTTAACAGCAGGGTTCTCCAGTTTGGTAAGTTTTCCAATAATGGTGCCCGAAAAATCTGCTTCTCCTGAGCTCTGGTAAGCGAGCACTTCTTTACTGTATTGATCTGGTAGTAGAGAAATTAAAGTTTTAAAATTCGTATCTATCCCTGCAATCCTCAGATTCATGTAGCTATCTTGTAACTGATACAATCCTGAAATCTGAAAATTATTGTCTGCTACACGTATTTTAGAAGGTTTTATATTTACATTTTCCTTTACTTCATCGTAGTCGAGATTAGCACTTATTTGAAGTGCTTTATTTTCAAAATAGCTGAATTCACCAAGTTTAATAGCTTTGGAGGTAAGTGATCCTTCAGCCTTAATTTTGAATACATCTCCTGATTTTTTCAATTGTGCGGTTACTTTTTCACCAAATAGAAGATAAGATTGGTCGATGGACTGGTCCAGGTAATTGATAGTAACATTATCAATGTTAATGTCCTTTATATTGAAATTAAAATGGTCATTTTCTGTGGAGGTATTAGTTTTTTTCTTGAAAATAAGATAATTATGTTCTCCATTTTTATTAGTTCTTATAGTGACTTCCCCTTTTTTTAGTATGATTTTATCGAACTCGAAATCCTGTTTGATCAAAGAGAATATATCAAAAGATAAAGAAATTTGTTCAAGCTGAGCCAGAGGTAGTTTACTTCCCTCAATGGCTTCCTGAATACGAACATTTTGAAAGCGGAGAGATATGTTGGGGAAATCTGTCCACCAGTTGAGATCAATTTTGCTGACCTCAATAGGTGTTTCGAGGTTTTTGTTGATGGCAACAATAATTTGCTGCACCAGTTTATCCTGATTATAGTACAAATAAGCAGATACTGAAGCGAAAACAGTAATAAAAATAATGAAAAAGTATAGTAAAAATTTCTTAAGGCGCTTCAAAGTGAATTAGTATTTAAAAAAGGAAACGTAAATTAGCTGAAAGCGGTATTTTTAATCTTAAATTTTATCATCAAAAATTGATTCTGTAAAATTACTAATTAAGTAGGATAGTAAAAAAAGCAAAATAGTCATATTTTAATGACTGAGCAGGTCAAATTTGCAGGTCTTTAATTATAGTAACAACAATTATCGGATTATAGATTTTATCGTTGCTTTCTAGTCCCTAAAGAAAAAAAGCCTCCCGAAATCAATCGAAAGGCTTTGTTTTTGGTGGGGATAGTAGGATTCGAACCTACGACCCCCTGCTTGTAAGGCAGGTGCTCTAAACCAACTGAGCTATATCCCCTTTAAATAATCCCTGCAACTCTTTCGTTGTTTGGGAATGCAAATGTAGTATAGTTTTTCATTCTTGCAAACATCATATTCAATAATCTTTCAAATATTTTTCAGGTATTTGATTCTCAATAAATTAAGGGTTAAGAAATTTTATAATAAATCCTGCTATATTTCCTAAAAAAGCTTCCTATCCTTGCAAAGGATTAAATTGTGAATTTAATTCTCAATCAGGGTTGCAAGCTTCACCACTTTCTGAACAACTCCTTTATCATCCATAATGGGAGTGTAAATCGCATTTAGTTTCACTAATTTCCCATTCGTGGCATACCTGTCGAAAATGCCTTTTTTAGCTTGTCCATTTCCTAAGTCGTTCCAAAAGTTTTTGTATTCTGTTGTCTGAGCTTCGGTAGGAGAAACAAATATTTTATGATGTTCACCTTTTATAGTAGTCAAATTAGTTTTCATAGCTGATAAGAAATTCGTATTAGCTTCAAGAATTTGACCCTCTGGGGTGAATTCGATGATAGCCATTAAGCTCTGGATTCCCGAAAGCAAAGAATTGTTTGCAGCATTGTTCTTCTCAGTTTCTTTACTGGTTCGCGCCAGTTCTTCTTGAGTAGCCTGCATCTCTTCCATATTTTGCCGCATCTCCTCTTCCTGAGCTCTCATTTCTTCCGTCTGCTGTTGCGATTCTTCATATAGGAGTTTTGTTTTATCATTTACCTTGGCTGTATTTAATGCCACTGCAATACTTTCACTGGCGGCCTGTAAAAAATCGATCTCATACTCCTGCAGTTTCGTAAAGCTGGCAAGTTCCAGTACACCTTCCATATTGGTGTCCCGCTTAATAGGTGTAATTACTATCGTTCTTGGGTTAGCATCTCCGAGCCCTGACTTAATACTAATATAGTTTTCAGGAATTTCTGTTAAATAGATAATGTCTTTTTCCAAGTAGCACTGTCCTACTAATCCTTCACCTGGCAATATTTGTTTGTTGACATGCTTCTTTCTTCCATACGCATAGCTTGCCTTTAATTCCAGAAATACCTCATTACGATCATCATCATTGACCATGAACATCCCTCCCTGGTTTAAATTCATGTATTTGATAATAAATGTAAGGGTTTCGTACATAAGCTTTTCTAAGCTACTATTATTATCCCTTATTATATCCGAAAGCTTAGACAGACCAAGGTTTAAAAACTTCTCTCTTTTTTCCCTCAGGCTACTGACCTTCAGGTTCTTCTGCATATCTATTAGTGACAGGCCTAATGGATCATTATCCTGTAGTTGGTACTCAAAATCATAATTGTTGTTTGCTATTTCCTGAGCAAATGCAATGTTTTTCTCCGTATTTTCAGCCTTTATCTCATTTTCTACAATTTTTTCGTACAGTTTACCAGAATTCTTTTTCGCATTTACCGCATGATTTCCTGCTATTACTGCTGCAACTACAACGAGCCCTGCATGAAACAAAAATGTTTCAAAATCCATGTAATCCATTTGAGTAAAATAGATGGACTGGTAGGAGGCTATATTTTCTGTGAAGCCGATGTATTGGATATAAGCAAATATGGAATGATGTACTATGATAAATAGTATAGCTGGAATGAAAACTTTAATGTTTTGAAACCCCATTAAAATAATAATAGCTATAAAAGCGGTAAAGTGCATTTCAAATAGGCCATGCATTTGATAGATAAATTGAGCCATAAAAATTCCTGCTACCAGACTGCCTACATATTGATATGCAGTCGACTTTGGTAGCAAAAATTTCATTCCGAAATATAGCATTAAATTTAGTCCGCCTACGCCAAAAGCAACCAGCCAGGTGTCGTAAAAGAAGCCTAAAAATATTCCAAAAATGAAATAAAACAGGATCAGCCATTCAAGAGCCCTGTCCGCTTTGAGGTTAATTACATTATAAAATGTATGACTTTTTACTTCGGTATTCATATTTATATAATTAAAAAATATTGAGAAATCTTTGGTCTTCATTTCCATTTGAGGGGAGTTCGCAACCGTAGGGTATGGTAGCTAGCAATGGAAATTCAGGAGCAACTTCATTATTTAGCAAAGCATCTAGTGCCATTTCAGCAAATCTTGTGTTTTTGGAGGTGCAAAACCTCGCTTTATTGTAGTTTCCTTTATAAAATATGGTACCTGTTTTTACCAGCACTGCTTGTGGAGTACTATATATTCCTAAGGCTTCTGCATATTTTCCATTAGTATCGTATAAAGTGGGAATGCCTAAACCATACTTAGTTTCAAAATCCTGTACCGCAGTGTTATTAAGAGGATCAGATGATTCCACAATTGCTAAAAAATTGATTTTATCTTTGTATTTGGCCACCATTATCTCAAATTCTTTAATATTGAATCTGGAGCAGGGGCAATCGTAATTGTAGAAATGAATATAAAGGGGTTTATTTTCAAAACCTTTAAATAAGCTTAAATCAACAGAATCTCCTTGTATCACCTCCTTTAGGCTGGGTGGCTTAGGAGTAGGTTTGACAAATTGCAATTCTTGTTTCCAAAAAATAAATCCAATAGTTGATAAACAAGTGACTAGAAGTGAAAAAGCTAATAATTTCCTCATATAAAAATAAAATATACGAACACAAATAGTATTTCGGATTCAAGAAATTTATGAGGTTGAAATATTGTTTTATTACCATTGGAATTCACTGCATTAATTCAGATAGCTGAAATAATCCCTATGCTGTAAATGGTCAATAAAATAATACTCAATGGTAAGCTTTAATTTTTGAATTTGTTTAAAATAATTTAAATTATAGGATGTTTTTTAGATAAGATAGGTTTTAGAAGCGACTAGCAGCTAATTGGTGATTCTGTCTTGGTTAATTACGCGTTTATAAAATTACAGCTTAACCAATTTTTAGATTATCATCAAACCCAAAAATGTGTAATTATGTGGAACTATAAATGCTTTTGTTAAGCAAAATTCTTTAATATAATATTTCTTTAGCAAAATATTCTAGAAGCTGCTAGTAAAGTAGGAGTATGGACTATAACATGAATTGCCTTCCGATTAGGCACCCTCTTTTATTTCAAAGTCTTTTTCCAGTTTCTTTTTATTAATCCCATCTGAAATGAGGATAAAATAGTCTCCAGCCTTCAATACATAGTCAGAAGAGGGGTTTTTCACTAAACTTTTATCAATGACCAAGCCAATGGCCACTGCATTATATTTTTCCTTCAGCTGCATAAAGGCTTTTATATAAGTTAGTTTAATGAAGGGATTGTTTTCTGTTATTTTGTACTGCTGAATATCATAATCTGTATCCAACACACTGGTGGTCATTAAATCTTCGGTAAAAGTAGCCACCTGGGGCTCAAAAATATAACTGGCTACTAATTTTGAAGCCACAACTGAGTGAGCAATTACATTTGTTATGCCGGCACTTTTGAATGTGTCTACCAATGTGGGATTTTTACAGGTCACAACTATATTGATATCAGGAAATTTCTTCTTTAAATTGAGAATGAAAACCAGGTTTTCTGTATCTTCTTTGAAATTCACAAATACTCCACCTGACTTCTCAATATTAACCTTGTTGAAAGCATCTATATTCTGATAATCTGAAAATAAGCAAAAGCAATTTTTGGAGTTGAAAATAGAATTAATGAGTTCTATTTCATTCTTTGAATCAACTATAAAAGCGATTTTATGGCCGGCGTTGAATATTTGCTCTGCAACCTGTCGTCCAAAATCATTCCAACCAACTACCACATAATGGTTTTCGAAATCTGTACCGTAATAACCATTCTTTTTCTTTTCCATATATTGATTGATTTTATTTGTTATCTCTCCAATAATAAATCCTAAGACGCCAATACTACCGAGGATTAATAGAAGCCCCAAAATTTTACCTACTGGGGTCACAGGATAAAGGTCTCCATAACCAACTGTGGTCAGAGTAACTATTGCAAACCAGAAGGCATCAGATATGCTTTTAATATTGCCTGATGGAGATAAAGATTCTATATGACCAATGAGACATATAACTATAGTGTAAAAAAGTAAGCCAATAAGGAGATATTTAAATTTTCCCATACTTTTTTATTTTAAGCTTTCACTGGTATCATTTTCAGGTTGACTGGCAGCTAGCTTCTCTGATTCAAAGCTAATTTCCAAACCCGATCTCTTTAGCTGGTTTTTAAATTGATGCGTTTTTTCTTCGTTGCAGCCACTAAGCTCTATATAACTCCATCCGTTTTGTGGAAAAGTGTGAATGGCCAGATGAGATTCAGCTAATAACCAAATGGAGGTATAACCCTGAACCGGAAAATGGTGTTCTGAAAAGTTTAATACGGTAAACCCAGTTACGCTAAGTAATTCATCAAAATGCACTTTTAGAGCGACTGGATCAACATTTCTGGCCCAGCACCTTAAGCTGAAAATCTGTGGTAATAACGATT
This sequence comes from uncultured Cytophagales bacterium, assembly GCA_963803685.1. GTDB lineage: Bacteria > Bacteroidota > Bacteroidia > Cytophagales > Cyclobacteriaceae > Marivirga. Next base: position 341,734 of record CAWDNW010000001.1, on the reverse strand, counting down.
TATATTTTAATTGTTCGGACATAGTTAAATTAGTATAAGTCCCAATTTCCTTTTAAATAATATTTATATAAAACCGGATTATGAATTTGATTTATTTCAACACTGTCGTTCTCCCAAATATAAGTATTCTTTCCAAAAGAGGTCAGCAGGCTCATGGCTTCATTATTAATCCAGGTTGTTTTTACATCACTAAAGTTAAGCTGTAGCAGAGATTCTTTAAGTGACTCGTTGGGAGGATCTTTCTGACCAATACTCCATCCCCATTCACCCATAGTAATTACTTGATTATGCATTGCCTGGGTTAAAAAACCGGCTTTTTCCATGGTTTTACCTATGCATAAAAAGGCTTTAGTAGCAAAGTAAGGGCTTCCGGCCTGCGTAACTATCACTCCTTGAGGCCTCAATTGTCTGTAGCAACTACGGTAAAATTCATAGCTGTATAACCTTCCTAATTCTACTGAGCGTGGATCTGGAAGGTCTATAATTATAACATCATAAAAATCTTCATCATTTTGAATCACTTGATACCCATCACCATTAATTACTTCCACTTTTTCATCCAGAAGGGCATTTTGATTTAAACTGGTGAGCACTGGATGCGTTTTACCAAGTGATGTCATGGCTGGATCTAAATCCACTAGTTTGATAGACTCTACCGATGGATATTTCAATATCTCGCGCACTGCACATCCATCTCCTCCACCTAAAACCAAAATATTAATAGGGTGCGGGTGCAATTTCATAGCAGGATGTACCAATGGCTCGTGATACATCACCTCATCTTTGGTACACAGTTGCTGATTTCCGTTTAAGTAGAGCCAAAAGTCATCTTTCCACTGAGTAATTACAATTTTTTGATAAGGCGTTTGCTCGCTATAAACTACCTTATCCTGATATTTACTTTGTTCACCAAATAGTATAATGGGCTTTGCCACAAACAGGCCTACTACCAGGTTAATTAAAACAAATGATCCTGAGAGTGTGATGGTAACTCTTTCTTTTTTCTCAAGTAGGTGCCACAAGCCAAAAATTAGAGCTGTAGCTACCAGTAAATTAACAAATCCAAGTACAAAAGGCGTGTAAATAAGTCCTAATAATGGCAATCCTATAAAAGCAAAAAACACACCACCTAATAAACTTCCGTAGTAATCATTTTCCAATATACTGGAGATGTTATACCTGAGTTTCTCGAATTTGTTATTCATGCGAATTACTATGGGAACTTCCATGCCAATTAGCAAACCGATACATATTGCCAGCCCATAGATTAAAACCGAAGTTATTTCGGTATAGGCTGAAGCTGTATAAACCATTAATGGGGAGAATGAAACGAGAAAGGAAAGCGTGAACTCAACAAGCAGAAATCTCTTAAGCAGATTTTTGTCGAAAGATTTACTGATCCTACTTCCTAAACCCATAGAAAACAGCATAAGTGAAATAATCATGATCCACTGAAAAATGGAATCCCCTAAAAAGTAGGTGGCAAGTGTAGAAAGGATATATTCCGCTACCACACCCGAAAACCCAGTTGCAAAAATGGCAGCTTTTAAAAGTGTTGATCTTTTAATCTCCATATAATTCTCCTTCTCTCTTCACCTTACAAAAAAGCTAAACCTCTTCCGAAAATTTATTACTTACTTCTCAATTATAAACACCAGGTGATCAAAACGGAACCACCTATATAAGCAAATGCTTCGATAATGGCTGCTCCACAATTTGGATTCTCCTGATTGATGATTTCATCCGTTAGATTTTCTCCGGGTAGTAATATTTTATCCGTTAAATACCTCAGGATGGGCAGTAAAATTAATCCTGCACCTATTTCAAGGCCAGCTTCTGATAACTTGGAGGCCCAGCCATCAAATTCACCGGAAATACCAAAGCGGATCAGATTACCCATGGCTATTAATGCTCCTGCAAAACCAATCCCTACGGCAACGTTATCTTTTTCAATATGCTCATGGATATCATAAGAAGTGATCAAATTGTATATCCTGGCTACGAGAATAAGTGCCACCTGGCCTATTAACCAAAATGCCACTGCGGAAAATATACCTGCACCCATGCTTTCACTTTCTCCTGTGATTGCTCCAAAAATAATTAAACCGGAAGCTATGGAAACTGCAGCTTCAATGATCCCAGTGCCAACATTTTGGTCTTCGATAATTTCTTTCCTTACTGAGAATTTTGTAAGTATAAGTTTATCGGTAATAATAACTGATAGGTTTAAAAGTACAATCCCTAAAGCACCATAAACTGAAATATCTATAATATCATTTAGCAAACCTTCGGAGGGTCCAATTATAGCACTACCAATTACAATTAATAATCCTATGAAATAACCAGCGTGGGCCATACTAAAGGCCAGGTTATCCTTCTTTACCAGTTCTTCTTTAATATTAATGTTTTTATGGAACAGTTGATAAACCAACTTACCCACAAAAAACAAAACAAATGCTACAGCAATGTATACTAAGGCATTGTAAGCTACAATTGAAAATTCAGAAATTGACATAAATTTTATATTCAGATTGAGAATTAATTATTTGCCTGATCCACCGCTTCTTGATCTGTAAGAAGAACTGCTGGAAGAACGAGAAGCGCTTCTTGCTCTTCTTGTACTTGCGGCTGAGCGAGATACTCTGCTTCTCACATCACTTTTAAAAGTAGAGGGTTTTGATCCCCATCTGGTGCTTTTTCCGGTATTGCCATAAGTTTGAGTGCCGTACCTGGGTGCTCCATTGCCTCCATAATATGATCTGCCAGATCCATAGTACCCACCACGGTAATCATCATAATAAGATCTTCTGATAGGGCTTCTACCTAAATTAAATAGGGTGGACATAAAAGCATATTGTCCGTAGAACTGCCAAAAAGAACTTCCTCCTCGTTGCTCCCATCTCCCATATTTTTCATTACCAACATAGTTGCTATATCCAGCGGGCGCAGTTTCTTTATGTAGCTTACCGTCCTTTTTGTACACAATCTCCATTCCCAAATCATTGATATGCTGGTTGAAAAAGACATCGGAAACGGTTTCCCAACCAGTTTCTTGCACTAAAACTGTGTCCTCTTCAGGTAGTAATACCTGGTATTTATGTTTATAGATTGTTGAGGATCCTGAACCTTCCGCATCCATATCTGCTAAAATGATGGAGTAATCAGATTTGTCGGAGTAAGAAGTTACCAGTTTATCCACCGGAGATTTTTCCCAGCCAGATCCACTTTTATCACTTGAACAGCTTTTAATAACAACAATAAGTACAACGGCAACAATTAAAAATTTAATAGTGTTACTATTCATAATCATTTAATTTAATAGTTTCCATCTTCATTCTCTGTTTCCAGGAAGAATATTGGATATTTCATGTGTCTGAATAAATTTACCTGTAGAAGCCTCAAATTCCTTTTCGCCCCATTGCTCAATCGTAATAATTTTATTACCGGACTGATCAGAATAATCCCAGGCAATAAATTCTTCCCAGGCTTCTTTATCCGCAGATAAATCATTGAAATAGCCAGGAGCTTCTTCTTCTAATAGGTAATCAGAGCCTTCGTAAGTAATTTTATCAGGTGGCTTTTGGGTGGACATCAGTTTTTGAAGCACTTCCTCGCCCAAAGCTCTTACCTTTATTTTATTAGACAGTGAAAGAACAACCTCATCATCTTCTTCTAAAGAAAGAAAAAGTGTTTCAGCTCCATTGTTAATTTTAAATTCGTGGGTGAAGTAATTGTCTCCCCAATCATATTCGTAAGCCGCTAATACTTCCCAGGTAGAGAGGTCATATTCAAAAACGAATCCCTTATCTATGTCCTGGATCTTTATGTCAGTACTATTATAATGCGGTTCTTCCTTTTTCTTGGAGAAAAGTCCATCGAAAATACCCATAAGTTTTATTGATTATTATTTTTCATTTTAGCTTTTAGTGCCTCCAACGAAGAGCTTGCTTTCATTGAATTTTCATTTAAAACGGAATCAATTTCATCATCCAGGCTTCTGTTCTCATTAGCTATAGCGCCATAAGCTTCTGCCATAGCTTCCTGCTGCGAAACCTTTTCCTTCATTTTTTCAAGCATGCCTACTGTGCCTGAGCTATCAATACCTGATAGTTGTTTATTGATCTTAGCGGTGGCACTACTTACTCTTGAACGGGCCTTTAGCGTTTTTAATTCATTCTCATATCTGCTGATTGTAGATTTTAATTTCTTTACATTGTTATCCAGCTGTGCAATGTTGTTATCGAATCGATTTATTTCTTCTTGTGCTCTGTTGGCTTCTGAGTTAGCTTCTTCTTGTCGCGTAAGTGCTTCAGTTGCTAACCTGTCGGCTTCTCCCGGTTCCAATTCACCTTTTTCTGCTTTTTGGAGAAGCAAAACTGCTTTTTGCTCATAGGTGTGAGCTGAAGATTTAGATTCATTAAGTTGTCTTTTACTTCTTATAGCCATTGCTTTTACCTCTGCAAGTGCCTGTAAACTTTTATCTAAATCTTTTTTGAGATCCCTAATGCCTTGTTCAGTCATTTTAATAGGATCCTCTAATTTATCGATGGCCGAATTTGTTTCAGCTTTACCTATTGTGAAAAGTCTATTGAATATGCCCATTTTTATTGATTTTTATTTACTGATTTGAAAATTCTATTATCTTAGATGAATACTCCCCTAGAAGTAGTTCTAATGAATTGAGTGAAGCCTCTAACTCATTAAGATCCAGGTTCTCTAATTGTAAGGTGTCCCTAAATAAAACTTTACTTCTGGATTCGTCAAGCGCAAATGCACCATGAATGATCTCTCTGTTTTTTGCTAATAGCTGCTCAAAAACTGAAATCTGCTTGTTTTTAATTTCAAACAACAACCCCTCGATTATTAGAATTGTATCTTCACAATCAATTACTAAATTAGTAATACCCGCTTCTTCCTTTTCAACGATGAAAAGTTCTTCGCTGGCATCCTCCTTTAATATAGTAAACTCTAAGTCAATTAGGAAACCTTTTACTTTTTCAAAATGCTCACTCATTTGATTTTGTTATTATATCTATCTATGAAAAATTTGTATTAAACTGAAGTTCAATGTTACTAAAAAAAAACTAAAATAGGAATTGATACTCCGGCTTAATTCATTTTTTTTACTCACTTACTAATGTGCGTTATTTCCACCCATCGTCTCCCAAAAGAGGAACAAAGCTAAAGTTGTCAAAAACTTCTTTCTCTATTTTTCGATCAGTAGTTTTTCTAAGCCTTAGCATTTTTTGAGTTTTATTATCTCCGACAGGAATCACCAGGAGACCCTTTTCTTTCAGTTGATCTAGTAGGGCATTAGGCACAGTAGGAGCACCTGCAGTAACAATAATTTTGTCGTAAGGAGCATGTTTTTTTAATCCTTGAGATCCATCTCCATAAAAAAAGTAAGGCTTATAACCCATTGTCGGCAAAAAAGACTTGGTGCGCTCATAAAGTGCTTTCTGATATTCAATTGTATAAACCTTAGCCCCTAATTCCATTAAAACTATGGCCTGGTAACCAGAACCTGTGCCAATTTCCAGCACCTTGTCACCCTGCTTAATTTCCATGAGTTGCGACTGAAAAGCCACTGTATAGGGTTGTGAAATTGTTTGACCATGGCCAATTGGAAAGGCTTTGTCCTGATACGCATGCTCCAGAAAAGCCTGATCGAAGAAAACATGACGAGGAATTTTACCAATTGCATCTAATACTCGCTCAGCGTAAATGCCCTTTTCCCTTAATTTTCGAACTAAGCCTCTTCGCATTCCCTGTTGCTTGTAATTATCTTCAATCATAAACCAAATTTAAAAAAAAATGCAGAGTGAAATACTATCCTTAACTTAATTACTTTCTAAAATAGGATGCTATAAAAGTGATTTATAGTATTAAAAGTGCTCATATATTTTCTAATTTTACATTTTTATATATTTACTTTATGGTAAGCCGTTTTTTTATATTTTTCATATTCTTTACTGTAATTGCTTTTTCTGGCTGGGCTCAATCAGCATTGAAGGCAATAAAGCAATTAGAAAAAGATAATTTAGAACGGGTCATCAAAATTGTTGAAAAGTCTGTCGGAAAATCTCCTACTGATCCGGCCAATTACTATGTTTTAGCAAACTATTACATTCATCCGGATTTCGGGTTAGAAGCTGTGGATTCAGCTAATCAATATATATCATTAGCCAGGTCTGGATGGATCAATCTCGAAACAAAGGAAAAGGAAAAATATGCAAGAAAAGGTATGGATAGCACCTCTATTGACAATTTATCCTCTACTATAGATAGTCTCGCATTTGAAAAGGCAAAAATTTTAAACACAGAAAAAGATTACAATCATTTTATAGAGAATTATAATACTGTTCTAAGAGAAGAAGCTATTGAATTAAGAAATGAGGTGGCTTATGAAGATGCTGTTTCTAAAAATTCCCCTGAAGCTATGGAGCAGTTTTTTAGTAATTATCCAGATGCCAAACAAGCCAAAAATGCCAGGGATATCTACGAGACTTTATTTTACGAAAAATTTACTGAAACTGGTACGTTACTATCTTACCAAAATTATTTGACAGAAAAACCTCAGTCAATGCTCAGAGAAGAAGCTGCTTTGCGAATTCTGGAAATTATTAGCACTGGTGCAGATAGCAGTATTTTGCAAACGTTTATTAATAAGTATCCGAAAACCCAAGCTGCAGCTACTGCGGGTAATTTAATGCAGTATTGGAGAAATGAGGGTCTATTTAGTACGCTTTTAGTTCATTTTAAGTCAGGCAGCTACTATTTTTTTGATACTCAAAAGCAAAAGCTTTTAGATTTCAGTGTATCTTCAGTAGAGATGGACTCATGTGGTCAGGTAAACTCTACAATTATTGGCGGAGATAGTAATGGTAGCTGGTACGACAGATTAGGTAATACTTTTTTGGATCAGCTCGGAAGTAGACCAGAATATTTACAGTCAGGGTTTTTTAAAGTTTTTTACTCAACGGAATCCCTAGCCACTTTAATTCATCTGAGCAAAGATTCAGTTTTTGAACAGAAGGCGGTAGACTTTCGAAAAATAGACGATTATTTTTTAACTAAAAAAGTTGGTCAGAAATGGCAACTCATATCTTTTTTAGGAGAGGAGATATTATCCCAACCGGTGGATTCTATATGGACTGAGCATGACCTCTATTTTTTTAAAAATAGTGATAGAATGGCTGTTTCTAACAGAGCTGAATTAAGAAAATCGGGAAAGAAAGATTTTAAGGCCCTAAGTCTGCTTTATACCGATTATGAATTGTATGATAATGGAAGCATCTGGCTGGAGTCAAACGATTTTCAGTCGGTTTTAAAGGCAGATTTAACTCCTGTTATTCCTTTAAAGAAAGTGGTGATCAATAAAATTCCTTTAGGGTGGATTGTTCAGAATGGAGAAGAATTAACGATTTTGACAAATGATTTTAAAAGTCAGATAAGCTTACTAGCGCAGGACTATAAAGCAAATAGCAGCATCATATCAATTAAAAATGAAGATAAATGGGCCGTCATTAGTTCAGAAACGAATTTTCCGGAATTTGTTTATGACTCGATTCGGCTGTTTAATTCCTGGCTAACCTATTTAGAAGCAGGTGAAAAAAAGGAGCTTTTCTTTAACGATGGAGAACGAGTGGTTCTGGAAAATGGGGAATATTTTAAAATATTAAGAACCTATAACGAAGAAGTCTTAAATAGTGAAGGTCAGGTTCGTTTTGTAGAAGTTGTAAATAAGAAAGGCTACAGTCAAATATATAATTCATTCGGGAGAAAAATTAAAGAAGGCGAAGATGTAAAAGTTGATGTTTTAACTTCAGAGATACTCCAAATAAATACCAGCAATGAGAAATTTCTCATGGATAGTGCAGGGAATACTCTTTTCACTGAGAAAGTAGACGCTTTTGGCAGTATGCAAAATGGTTTAATTCCTATCTTAAAGAATAAAAAGTTTGGTGCGTTTCAAATTAATAATCGTCAATTAATTCCTTTTAAGTCTGATGTTAAGATTCAGGTTTTTGTTCCAAATAACCTATTTGTGTATCAAAAGGATGGCAGTTATGGAATAATGGATGCTTCCGGGAAAAATGTGCTGGAAAATAAGTTTAAATCTATTGATTATTTAAATGATTCATTAGCATTTGTAGAGATCGAAAACGTTCGTCAGGTAATTAATATTAGGACTGAGGAAGTATTGATTGATGAGATTAAGATTGTTGAGAAGCGTGGTTTTAAGAATCAGAACTTCTATCTCATTAGACTAAATTCAGGGTATGGTATTATTAATTCATCAGCTCAGGAAATTATTCCTTTTATATTTAATTCTATAGAAGCAATTACTTATAACAATCAGATGTTGTGGAAAGCAGAGCGAAGAATTGCTGAAATGGATTACCAGGTAATCGCCTACTTTAATGCTGAAGGTGAATTGCTTTTTAGGGAAGGATTCACCAATGAAGAGTACCTTAAAACTGCTTGTGATTAACCTTAATTACTGTCGAAAGATAACCACTCATGTATTTCTTACTCAAATAATATAAATAGCAAGGCTAAATAATGCCAAATTATTAAATTGCCCTTTCATTTGTTAATTTAAGCTTAAGTGATGCGCATTCATCAAAAAAGAATTTTACAACTGCTCATTTTATTATTAATTATACCATTTGCCTGCCAGCAAAATGAAAATAATAAAGCGCAAACCAATAGAACATTAAAGAAACCAAAGTTAGTGGTGGGTATTGTAATAGATCAGTTCAGGCCCGATTATCTTACACGATACGCAGATCATTTTTCACCCAATGGATTTAAAAGATTGCTGTTAAACGGGCATCAAAATAAAAACACTCATTTTAATTACATTCCTACTTACACAGGACCTGGACATGCATCTGTTTATACAGGCGCCACGCCTAAAACCCATGGAATTATAGCCAATAGCTGGTATGACAGTGCAATGAGGGATAAGGTTTATTGTGCTGAAGATACTTCAGTTAGCACTGTAGGTTCTGACTCTAACAAAGGCTTAATGTCGCCCCACCGTATGATTAGCAGCACCATAACCGATGAGCTAATGTTGGCTACAAATTTCAAATCGAAGGTAGTTGGGCTGGCTATTAAAGACCGAGGCTCTATTTTGCCCGCAGGCCATACACCAACAGGAGCTTATTGGTATGATAGCAGCACCGGAGATTTTATCACCAGTAGTTATTATGATAATAAAGAGCTTCCTGAATGGATGAAGGAATTTAATGCGCTTAAACTCTCTGATAAGTACCTCGATAGTGCGTGGACGCTTTCCAAGCCTGCAGAGGCTTACACGCAATCAACCGCGGATGATATGCCTTATGAAAGTGTTTTCAAGGGAAAAGATAACTCTGTTTTTCCTTACAACTTGAGAGAGTTAAGAAATGAGAATGGGAATTATGGTTTACTGCCAGGAACACCTTTTGGAAATACATTAAGCACAGATGTGGCCATTGCAGCCATTGAAGGGGAGCAAATGGGACAGGATGAAATTACCGATTTCCTGGCACTCAGTTATTCTTCTACTGATTATATTGGCCACGGCTTTGGCCCAAGATCAGTGGAAGTGGAGGATACTTATATTAAACTGGATCAGGATATTGAGCGACTGCTGAATTACCTGGATGATAATGTGGGAGTGGGAGAGTACCTTATCTTTGTTACCGCTGATCATGCTTGCGCAGAGGTACCATCTTATATGCTTTCAAAGAAAATTCCTGCCGGTTATTATAGCGGAAAAGAATATAAGCAGGCCATCCAGGATGCTTTAACTACAGAATATGGAAGTGGTGACTGGATTGAATCGCTTTCTAACGAACAATTTTTTCTAAATCAGGAGCTAATCAATCAAAAGGAAATTGATTTAGGAGAAATCAGGCAATTTGTGGTGCAGAAAACTTTGCAATTGGAAGGTGTGGCCCAGGCTTTTTCCGCCTCAGATATGCAGCAAAGCGAATTCACTGAAGGTATTGCTTCTGCCTTGCAAATGGGCTACAATTTCAAGCGCTCTGGTGATGTTTTGTTCGTGTTAGAGCCTGGCTGGTTTCATGAAGGCCGTGTTGGAACCACTCATGGAAGTGGCTATAATTACGATTCCCATGTACCCCTCATTTGGTTTGGTACCGGAATAGAAGCTGGCACTTCTTACAAAAGACAAAGCGTTGATGACATAGCTGTTACGCTTTCCTTTTTGCTGGACACCAAACTTCCTAATGGAGCCACTGGTGAACCTATTTTGGAATTGCTGGATTGAATGAGTATGCAGAGGAATTTTTATCAATCGATTGTTTGAGAATAATTGATCTAATGTATGAAGCCCTGCTATTCGGGGCTTTTTCATTTTAACTAAGAATTACAGCACCAGAGTAGCTTTTACTTCTCTATAAATAAAGACTTTTCTACACTTTTGTCACTTTCGCCCTGTGCAGTTGTAATTGATACAGCATAAATGTTAAGTGTGTTAGGTGCAAATTTTTTATCAATAAAATGGAGTGATGTTGCATTGCTACTTCCCACCTTTATGTACTCATTTTTTCCTGCAATTTTTCTGTACACATTGTAGGAAATGATCTTTTCATCATTCTTCCTGGGCCATGAAACCTCAATGCCAGTAGATAATTTCCTTATAAACAGTTCTTTTGGGGGCAGAATCTTCTCTTTTAAATGAAATTGAGCAATAGGTGACTTTCTGCTTTCATATCCGAACCTATCTACTGAAGAGACACAATAAGCATAAGATGTATTGGTGATTATATTAGTATCTTCATAATAAGGTCGGGTAATTATTTGATTTACAATAGGGTAAAAAGTAGTATCATTTCCTTGCTGTTTGTATAGTAAATAACCTGCAATAGCCACATCATTTTTACTTACATCCGGCCAGGTAATAATGGCTGTTCTACCTGAAGGGCGAACACTGATGCCGGAAGGAGATTCAATAAATTCTCCTCTTGCGGGATTTATTCCAGCTGTTTTGGAAGTACTACTCTTAAGTTGGCTGTTATTCATAGCTAATACCGAAAAGACATAATTGGTTCTACCACTTAAGTTAGCAGTACTATCAAGCCAGGTAATATCCATCACTGCGGGAGATACAATTTCCATATTGGCTTCTGATGTCCCACGCAGCACATAATAGGCAAATAGATCGAGCTCCATGTTTTGATCCCAGCTTACGCGAATATGCTCACCTTCTTTAAAAGCGGATAAGTTCTTGGGTGCCAAAGGTGGAATATCTGATGAACTTTTAGTTCCATGAACAGTAGTGGCAATTATTTCCTCTGCACCTGAAAGGTTATAAAGTAGCACTCGAAATTTATAGAAATAGGTGACATTCCCGAGCACTTGCTTGTCCAGATAGGTGGTGGTGTTTGCTGGAAGGGTATCTAATACAATAAAATCTTTAGTGGCATCTCTTGATCTTAGTACCTGAATTCCTGTGTAGTAAGGTTTAGCTGGTAGAGCTTTCCATTGGGAAAGGAGTCCTTCTAAAGTGTCTTTCACTATTATATTTTGGATTCCTGATACACTTTTAAAATCTATAGAAATAACAGATGCGGTATCAGAAGGAAGACCTTCATTTCCAAAAACATCTACAGCTACTATATAATAATTGGTTAATTTTTCCGGTACAGTTTCACTGGTGAACATTGCGTACATGCTGGTATCCCCCCTGTTAATTACTTTTAGTTCGGGGATAGCCCTAAACTTACCTTGCGCATCTTCCTGTTGATAAACTCTTGCAAAGAGCGGAAGATCGGGTTTGAAATTTTGAAATTCCCAGCTAATACCCACAATAGAGTCTGTAGAATATATTTTTCTAACCACTCCTTTGGGTAAACTATTTATCTCAAATCTGTCAGCTACCTGTTGTTTTACAATTTCGCCACTTGAATTTACCAGTCGATATTCATATTGGTGCGCTTGGTCCTGTGGCATTTCATCTAAATACACCATCCCCAGTGCCGTCAAAAAATCGATATTCATAATGTAAAGTCCGTAATTTTTTGATGGTTTATCAGCATTTAAAAAGCTTATAACATCTTCATTAGATTTTGCTTGAATAAAGCTCTTAAATTCTTCTGCCAATGCTTGACCTACTACTGAAGTAAAAGACTCGAATGATTGTACAGGCGTGAAGCTGCCTAGTTTGGTAAAATTCTCTGAAGATTTTGCCCGTCTTTCAACGCTGTATTGACTCATAATTTCTGGAGAATAAGCATTTTTACCCAAGTCCAGGAAAATATAATTGCCTTTTGGAGATGAAAATACAAAATCATTATTATACTTAGTTGGTTGAGCTATTGCAAAATGTGCAATAATCAGAATGAAAAAAATAACGCATAAATGCTTCATAATTAGTTAATTAGTGGTTAATAATAGCAGGTTGAGCGATCGCCAATAAACATGCTTAATTCAGTGAGCCCACCCCTGCGTGAAGCATAGTTTATCCTGGCTCCGGCACCCACACATATCTTCCCTCCAGCGTAGAATAGGCCTACACAGATATCGTTGCATCCACATTGACTACCCAATGCGAGGATAGCTTCTCCACTGGCACTGGCAGCAAAATTCCAACCCAGCTCATTGTGAAATCCTCCTTCGATTGAAGCACATGCTTTTGCTGAGGCTTCTGCACAAAAACCTACTACGCAGGCTTGAATTCCTCCCTCAAATGCTGTGGAGGCACTGATTCTAAAGTTGTTGTTTTGAATATTGGCAATAAGTGAAAATTCGCTTCGTGTGTAGAGCCACAATTTACCGGAGACAATCACCAAATTTAAAGAAGGCGCATTTTCTTTTCTGACCCCCATTTCAGAAAGTCCTTTCACATATAAACCGGAAAAAGTACCGTTGCTTAAGTAATCATCAGGCGCATCTTTCATATAATAACTGATAGTAGGTCTCGATTTCGCATTCTTTACACCAACCCCAACAGCAAATACACCTTCCGATCTAATAAGGCCTAATAAATTGACGTTCATGCCGCAACCAAGGAAAAAATAGGTGTCGGAACTTTTTGTACTTATAATCAAATCGCCCTGAATATGTGCTTGTGCAATATCTGGCAGGGGCTCAATATCTGCTACTATCCCCACAGCAAAATATTCGTTCGGAATATCAATTATTAATGAGGCCTTTGCCACACTAAAAGTGGCTACACGCAAGCTGGCTTCTCCAACTATTTTAGGACCGCTTTCCACCGTAATGCTGATTGGGTCAAGTGAAATTGCTTCTTCAAAACCTGTGATGCTGGCACCACCTGTAATAGTTACTGAGAAATGTTCAGGATTAGATCGATAAGTAAAGCCACCGCCTACTTTGGTAATAATTACAGGGCCAATAGGTATTTTAACGCCTGCTAAAAAGCTGGCTCCCAAATCAACACCTTGATTAGGTCTTTTAAAATAATGGAAATCTATAGAGGCTTTAATTGGCGTGCCCACAATGCCCAATGAGCCTCCTCCTGCAAATCCATGCTCTTTTATATCAACAAAACCATCTACTTTTGTCCCTGGAATATCGAGGCCTAAACCAATTTTGTCTACCGTTATTCCTGAGGTTTTAAAATGTATTGCTCCTGCCGATAGCTTCAACAGTTTAACATCTACGCTGAACTGTCCTTCCACATCAATTTGGGGAATAGAAGTGTCTGTATTAAAGTTAATGCTGTGCAGCGCGAACTTAGCAAAGCTAATATTGAGAGATTTATTTACAGGAACAGTAACTCCAAATTTGCCATTGGTCTGTATCTGAAAATAAGGAACCTGAATTGTGTCGGTAAACATCTTGTCAAAACTGAATTTTGCAGATCCGCCTAACTTATAAACCCCTGTATTACCTATTTCCCCGAAGGTAAGAGGGGTACTGCCGGATTTTAAATTGATGACATTAAAAATACTTAATCCTTCTGTCGGAAAGGTGAATGACCCTCCATAAAGCCCGCTGTTGCCAAATGCAAGATTTGAAAATACTAATGAGGTTTTAGGAGACTTAGGCACTTCTACCTCTATTTTTCCTCCTACTTTAAATCCTCTGAGGCTCAAAATAACAGAGTTAATTTCGGCAGACCAGGATGCGATACTGAATTTTCTCTGTAGATCAGATTTTACTGAAACTTCCTTTACTGAAAAGTCAGTTCCTACTTTTAACTTTTCTAAATCGAAATACATAGCGCTCATTATCGGCATATCGGGCGAGATCACAAAGCCTGCCATGTTTAGGCCTGACTGGTCAATGCGGGATTGAGAGAGGTTAAGCATTGACTTAAAACCATAGAGTTCTACAGATGCATATTGCTGCACTGTTGCAGGAATGGCAGAAGTTCCTGTGCTGTACGTAGAGCTACTTGATGCAGCGGCTTTCAGTTCACTTAATTTCGCTTCCAAACTGGATTTTCCTTCACCTTTTGCATTTTGCAACAAAACCTCAAATTCTTTTACCGCTTTGTCGGCAGCTTTTTTAAGATCTGCTCTTTCATAGGAAAACGCAAACTGGATGTCTGGGAAGCTATTATTACTGCTGAAAATAGCTATTTCATCTTCAATAGTGCCATTTGAAGGGATTAGAAGGGGTTCTAAGGAACTATCAAATATGATGCCTCCCCCTGTTGTAATCTGATCCAGATTTATTTGAACCTTGCCGCCAATAATGCCCACTCCATCTTTTTCCATTACTGTAATTTGAGGTGATCCCTTAATGATCACCGGCACATAATTATAAAGCTTCATGCTTAGCTGGGAGGCATCCACATTTACTTTGTTGCCTTGCACTATAGCATTTCCAGCAGCATCAAAACTCACTTTTACATTGCTGAATTTTAGTTTTGTATTGGCACTTATAGAAAAAATTGTATTGGGCTTTAAATTGATAAATGATCCTGTCCATTTTTCAACAGTACCATCTTTGGTATAGCTTTCCAGTTCTATTTCAAATCCTAATAGCTGAGAGACGTTTCTACCTCCTCCATCTTCCAATTCAAAATTGTGCACCAAGTCTTGGGTAAAGTTCTTGCTGATTTTGCTGCCTATGTATCTGCTTTTGGTAGCTTTTAAAATGTTTTCGCCTTTAGGAATGTACAATTCGTATGTTCCATCGCTCTTTGATCGGGTGCTAATAAATTCTTTTCCATCCACAAAAATTTCAGCAGAATCCAGGTTTTCACCCTTGGACGTAACCTTTCCTGAGATTTTGACTCCTTTCTCTAGAAGGACTTCCACATTGGTAATTTTCCCATCTGTAGCCGAAGCATTTACTTCACCTATCTGAGCAATGTAGGCAGAAAGCGCTGGACCTTTTATTTGGTAGGTAAAACCTCCACCACCACTTTTATAAATTACCTCACCGGCAGCATTCGTGATTGTATCAAATACTTCATCAATAGTGACAACAGCATTAGGGATTGGTTCCTTTGTCACCAAATCCTTAACGATGAAATTAATTTTTGCAAACCCTTTTGGTAGATAGCCTACTTTCCCCAGGTCCTTAAATCCTACAGGTTTTTGGTTTTTTGTAAAAAGATCCGAATACATAGTGGTGAATTCCGCACTGATGCCGGTTTGCATTGAAGTATTACTTACAGCATAACCAAAAGTAAATGCGGTAACAGGGGATGAGGACGTTGCGGAAGCTTTAATAGATGGCTGCTGCAATAAAGTGGTTGCCCAATTATTGATGGTTACAGATTTATTTAATGTAGCTGAGGCACTTGTATTGGTAATTTTGCTTTTCTGTTTGCCTTTGGACTTTTTTCCGGTATCCGGTTTGTCTATTTTTACAAAAATCGTCTTGTCAATAAAGCCTTGGTTTTTAATAGTTAAGGAATCGTCTTTGTAGTTGGAGGTAACAAACAGGCCGTTCTGATCGGCTTCCACCGGCATGCCACCAGATTTCCACAGCAACAGCGCATCTGTAAGTGGGTTCCCATTCTCGTCAACAGCAATACCGCTTATGGTAAATACCTCAGGCTTAAATTGAAAATTAACTACCTCATGATCTCCTCTCTTCAAAGGAATTTTGAGCTCTTGTGAAGAATCCATTCCATCAGTACTTTTAACACTTACCGTAAAATAAGCGCCTTCCTCTAAAATGGGTAATTTGTCAATTCTGTATTCTCCATTTTCATCGGTAGTGGTAGTAAACTTGTATAAGGATAGAAGTTGTTGAGAAATAGCAATATTGCTGACTGCGGTTGATTTAAAATCTGCCACATTCTTAAAAGTACCAGCACTTGAAGAAGAAATAGATGTAGAAGCAGGTTTGGCTGCAGATATATTTTGCTTTGCTGCTACCGTACTCATGGCGGTTTTTACCTTAGCCGAAACCAATCTATTGGCTGTAGCAGATGAGGTATTAACGTTTCCAGAACTATTTTTACTACCGGTGGGCGTATCATTTCCATCTAAAACGGTCTCTTTATATTCTTCCACCACTTTCGATTTCTCATAGGTGATGGTTACAACTGCACCCTTATCGAAAATTGTGGCAGAGTTGGCCGAGTTATTTCTGTCCTCTACAAAAATTTCAACTTTGCCTGAGATATAGGGGAGTTGATTTTTCAGGGTATAGTTTGTCTTTATAGATAACACCATATTCGATTCATCAACCGCCACCTGCGCATTGCTAAAGAGATTCTTCTTACTGTAGCGCACAGGACGAACTCCGAAATAAGAAGTGTACTCTTCCTTCTGGCTGGCATTCACTTGCACAATCAGGTTGTCATGCGTGCCTTTCTGATAGAACAATTTATTAATAGTCTCACCCTTGCTGAGTGTAGCAAGTTTAATGTATTGCTTTCCTGCTATTGTTTTCTTTTCTTTATCAGAACTTTCAGAAACCATCATGTTGTAGTGAGGATTCTGATTAAAGGCTGAGCTGGGACACCACAAATCTATCTTTGCGCCAGCAGTAAAACCACTCACATAGGGTGTAAATCGGTAGGTCTTTGCTAGTAATTGCATTTCACCTAAATCCAACACTGCGCTATCGGCATGTGAAGCAACACTGATTACTTTGCTGTAAGTTTCAAAGTCTTCGTGTTCAATAGTTACCTGTATTTTCGAGTACTGAGTGATGTTTCTAAATTTTGGATCGATAAAATTGATCTTAAAATTTCCTTCCTTATTTGTTGTGCCGGAAGCTAGCAAATCATATGATGACTCACCTGTTGCAGGCATATTATAGGATGCAGCAAAATCATGGATGAAGGCACCTTGTTTTTCCGATTTCTTCTGTGGAGGCATAGGCGTTACCATTCCAAGTTGTGTTGAAAGGCTCACCTGCTTTCCTTTCGGAGGCAAATCCTTACTGATTCTGGTATTCACCTTCAAATTCATTGCCTCAGCTTTAATTCCTTTTACCATTACTTTTGCTCTGTACAAAGGGTGAATTGTATTACCGTTTTCAGAAGCAATTTTAAGATCCTTTTTTTCAATAACTTTTCCATCTCCGATTACCGCAGAAAGCACACTCTCTTCGGGTATTACCAAATTGCTTTCAATGTTTTGAGTGAAGTTGGATGAACCAGTACTTATTGAAGAAGAAACACGTAAGTTAGGATCAATAGCAGTTCTGTAGCTTTGGATGTGAGCGTTTGCCGATATTGCGTTCGATTCTGATGCAGCATTACTGGTCATACTTCCTAAAAAATTTGTCACTGTTTGTCCCTGGTCAATCATTTGAAACATGGCATTATCAACCGTAGGTGGCATTTCTTCTTCTGCCTTTTTGAATGACCAAACTGCTTTTCCTACTATCACAGAAGTAATTATAGTTGATTTTTCAGAAGTGTTTTCAGTGATAACGGGGAGCTCAATGGTAATAATTTTACTCGGAGAGTATATAAAACCCACCACTTCGCTTCTTCCCTGATTACGAAAAACAGCATTATTGAAAGGATCAAATGCTTCTACCATGAGTGCATATTTTCGTCCCGGGGTTAATTGTGGGTCTGCAGGATTGTAGATGTATATATTGGTCATTACTTCCTTTTCAAAGAAGTAGGGCTGAGTTGCAGTCATTATCGCATCGTTCGGATTAGAATTACCTAACACTTCCACCATCCTTATGCGATATTTTATACCTCTGGGCGCACTTACTGGCGTATGCCATCTGATAGTGAAAATTTGACCAGCATCCATTGCAATTTCTTCATCTGCCATAGGGCTCAAGATCACTGGCGGTTCCAGGCTACTAATGGTGAAAATATTACTACATCCTAAAGGTTCATCTGAGCTTAAAGGTTGATTATTGTCGTAATCAAAAGCTCTAATACATAGCTGATATCTACCTTCCGGTAAACCACCAATCCGTACCGCTTCATCCTGGGTAATTCCCGAATATTGTAAATCTCTGAAATCAAAGAAGTAATCCATATTTTCACCGGTTAAATTGAGCGTTTGTCCCGGAGCGAGCACAATTGCACTGGTACTTTTATAATTAGGTCTGGATTGAACGATAATTCCATTATCTCCTGTAATTATGCCTCTAAGTTGTACATTTTGCCTGGTGTTAGATGTATTCGTTAACATAATCACCATCTGATTTTTATAATCTACTACTCTTTGAGCATAAGGAGCGGAAACAATCACATTCACATTTACCTGAGCAAATGCGGACAGCTGAAAAAAGATGAAGGACAGGAAATTACAAAGTAGTAGAAGTTTATAATTTTTCATATACTAAAATTTTAATTGATAGCTAAGTTCACCCCTGGTTTCTCTGAAGCTGGCGTTTAAAATGTCTGTGGTAAGCATTTTATTATTGGTTAAGAAAACTAGCATTCCCAGCCTATGATGTTTCCCAAATGAATAGAATAGATTGGCATTATTATTTACTATAAAACTTTTTCCACTGAAATTGCTTTTTGAGGCTGTAAGTGTTGAACTTAATCCCACTTGAAGTTTTTGCTTCCATATAGCCCCATTACCTCCTAAAGTGGCACCAGTAAATGAGTTCTCTAAGTCTTGCCCGGTCAGCTTCGTAGTATTTAGATTCACAAAAAAGCTGAGCTCCTTTTTAGGGATACTTATATTATAGTTGATGAAGTATTGTCGTGTTCTAATATTCCTGGATATAGCCTGGTCACTGAAAAAATTATTGAAATCATTCAAGCTGTTAAAATTAGCAGCACCTGAAAAAATATGTGTAGTGGCAGATTTGATCAGGAAGTACCTTGGCATAATACCGAAGTTCTGGGAGGTTTGTATAATTCTTAAAGAGTCTGCAAAAAATGCAGTTTGCGGTTTCTGATTGTCTGAAAAGTTATTGTAAGCCAGATCTAGCCCAAAAGATTTTGTAAGGTCGATGCTGGTATTAGTTGATGCAATAAAACGGTTGTTCTGAGCCGCTTTCTGGCCTTTTAAATTGTCTCTTTGAACCCCAATACTTCCTCGGAATTTCACTTTTCCTTTTAATAATACTGCGGAGGAATTGAGCGTTCGGTTTTCCAGGTCTGAGTTGAAAAAGTAGGCTCCCATTGTTTTATAATCCGGTTCAATTCTTTTGTAGCTAAGGCTTAGTCCTATATTTTTTCCTTTGTAACCAAGAATGCCTGAGAATGCGAAGTAATATTCTGTAGTAGCATTCATCTGAAAGTATGTTTGCGCATTTCTTAAGAAATTATTTAGAAATGCCGGTTGCTGAAGAGGGGAATTGAGATCTTTGGTGTAAATACTAAAGGCTCCTGAGCTTTCAAAAAACATCTTCTTAAAAACGGTGAGTTTCATGGCGTAACCAAAAACATCGTTCTTAGCAGGATTAATTAAATCTTGAAGTGCACTCAAGCCTTCAGGCTTTGTATCCTCATCATCCATTGCACTTAAATAGCTGAGCTCAAAGAAATTTCTTTCAGAGCCGTAACCTAAACGGGCAGCATAACCTTTTCTTGAAAAGGAGAATGGTACAAGCGCTTGCGAGGTGGTATCTATAGCTGTTGCCTTATTTAATCTGCCATACATGAAACCCAATCTGAGTTTACCGGGATTCATTTCAAACCCGGCACCCAGCATGGTATGTCCGCCCAATGTATAGGGAGAAAAGGAAATATTTCTATACCCGGCATGTATAGTAAGCCACTTGTAAGTAGGGCTCATTCCAAACTGGTTGAATGGTTGTCTGAATGCTCTATCTGATTCACTGATGTGCAATGAAATTGGAATCTGAAGACCATAAATTCCGATGGTGGGATTGCCAGAGAGAAGATACGAAAGTGGCTGCCTTCTATTCGCAATACCGCTGGCTGAATAAAAAATACTTCTTGCCTCAAGTACCCCGGATATTGTAAAGGGCTTTTGATCTTTTATATTACTCAGGTCCTGAGCTAATAATGTACAAATACTGAGATGGAAAAAAGTTATTAAGATTACAGCTTTCATCTTGCCTAATTTTCTGGCAATCTAAAAGATTATAACTTCCGTAATTTTTATACTGAGCGGACAGGTTTTTTAAATGAGCGAATTGAAATAATTACTTAGGGAAGTAAAATCTACCTAAAAGGGAATTAATTTGAAACGATGTTTTTTATATATACTATTAATCCTTCTTTAATAAGATGTCGGGATACTTAATTGTTCAGCAGTAAACTCATAAATTTTTGGTAAGGTAAGCTGAGCAATTGTTCCTCTACCTTCCAATACCTCCTTATTTCTAATAACAAAGGTAGCTGAACCATTTAATAAACTAATAATTTCAATCCTTTCACGGATTGCTGCCAGTCCGATTGACTTGGTTTTAACTTTAGAAAAATTCAATGCTTGTTTGGTTTCATCTATTCCGGGGCCATTGTCTTCAACCGTAAAAATTACATTGTCAAACGCATCTTCAATCTTCACTAAAATTTGGTTGGCACTTTGTGAAGTATCAAATACACCGTGATGAATGGAGTTTTCTATTAATGGCTGCACTAACATGGGCGGAATCATTAATTTGGATAGATCTAAACCTTGGTCTGAAATAAACGAGTATTGAAATCTATTATTGAATCGCATAGCTTCCAACTCAGTATATAGTTGAAGTGCTTTCCATTCTCTTTCAGCTACAACAAGGCTTTGGGTGGAATTTTCAAGAATAAGCCTGCTAAGTGTGGAGAACTTTTGAATAAGCCTGCTAGCAGTTTTTGAGTCATTTTCTAAAACATAAGACTCTATTGAATTTAACACATTAAAAATGAAGTGGGGATTCATTTGTGCTCTGATTGCTTTTAATTCGCTTTCAGAAAGTTTATTTCTGTGAAGAAGCTCTTTGGTTTTTTCTTCAACATCTTTTCTTTGTAGTTCATTCTTTAATCGTAGACCTTTGATTCTGGAGCGATTAAGCAAATAAAGTAAAATGGATGTTAACAACACAAAAATCAATATACCATAGAGGTATAATTGACGCAGCTTCAGATCTGTAATTTGTTGTTGTTGTTTAAATTCATCCTCTTTCTTCTGCATATTATAGTCAGCTTCCATGGCTGCAATTTCATTTTTACTTTCTTGTGAGTAGATAGAATCTTTTATTTCAGTTGAACGCCTAAAGTTTGTATATGCATTTTTATAATCACCTCTTTCGTCCTGAATCATAGAAATATTGTACAGATAAGTCAACATCACTGCAAGGTTTCCTGCCTCTTCACTTATTTCTACTGCTCTGGCCGTATAATCCTCAGCCAGCTTAGCAACTTCATCATAATTACCAGGGATGTGGTTGTACTGGATACCAGATTCCAACATTTTATCAAGGTATACATCCCAGTAGCTTCCACCAATATTTCCAAGATTGATAATCGAATTGATGTGAAAAGGATTTGTATCGTCAAAAATCGCCTGTGCCTTGAACAAATAATCTAAATGAGTATCCATATCCTCATCTATAAAAAGTAGACCAAGCTGAGAGAGTGTAACTGCCTCGCCTGTTCTATTCCCTATTTTTTGGTAAAAACTCAGGCTTTGATTATAAAATTTCTCAGCCTCCATCAAATCATCCATGTTATGGTATATGTTAGCAATTTTGTTAGTAACCAGCCCTAAACCCTCATAATTTCCTAATTTTGCATATTTTTCAAGTGACTGTTTGTGATATGATAGTGCCTTATCGTAATCTTTTTCATAGGAGTAAACATTACCAATATTGGTTAGAATCAAAGCCACATATTTATCATTGTCTTTTTCTTTTTCTGCTATTTTTAAAGCTTTCAAATTATAGTCTTGTGATGTTGAAAAATCTCCCAGATTTTGATACAAAACACCCATATTAATCAAGTTGGAAATCACTTTAGGAGTATTTCCAATTTCTAAGTTTATCTCATATGACTTTTCCAGATATTTGAGTGCCTCCTCTAAATTACTATTGTTAACATGAATAACACCTATGCAATTATAAAAAGAAGATATACCTTTTTTGTAATCGAGTTCCTCTGAAAGTGCTAAACCCTGCTCCGCGTAGGCCATCGCAGAGTCAGCATCTATTCCTTGATATTCCACAGCTATCCCATAAATCAGCCAAACCCTGTTGGTGTCAGGTTTTGAGGTTTCTAAATTGATTTGCAAAGAATCAATTGCCCCTTGTCCGTATTTTTGTGCAAATACGCTGATTTCAATTGTTAATAGCAGGAAGGTGAGTAAAGCAAATTTGAATAATATTTTCATTTTTCAGCCTTGAAAGAAATGGAAAACCTTCAAAAATATAAATTATTTCTACAATTACAATGAAAAGGCATTTAAATAGAAGATTTTGAGAATCAAATAGATAGTGAGAAGTTCGTAGAAAAATTCTCCTGAATTAGCACCTTTTAGTTTTAGCTCATTTTAATCCTGTTTCCACTCAGTCATACTCCTGCCTTGCTCATTAATGAATTAAGATTAGCATCCATTTTTTACATTTGATCAGAACTAAATAAATCCCACAATGAAAACATATAGCAAATTTTCCCTAACACTTTTTTCTTTTTCAGTAATTCTCTTGTCAGTTTTCTCATCTTGTAAAACAGAAACAGTAGAACCTAATATAGATAATGAAGAACCAGAAGAGGAAGAGCCTGTAACACCTATTAATGCGGTAAACAATGATCTGTTGGATTATTTCTTTACCATAGAACTTGAAGGTTCATCAAACAATCTGCGAATTCTTTATTTCCAGGAACAGGAGAATGACGACATTCTCGCAATCTTAGATGGGGTTGATTCAAGACGTGATCAGGTAGTAAATGTACAGGATAGCATATTTCAATTTGATGTAAATGGAGATCAGGCTTTTGTCTACACCTTTAAAATTTCAAAAGACAGTATTGGGCATTTAGATTTGGTTAGTTATGAATTGAAAAGTAATAACCAAAATATTAAACTCATTTACCTGCAAATGAGCAAGGTGGAAGATGTTCAGCCGATTGAAGGCCTAACATATTTTAAAGAAGAAGTTGACCCAACTCAAATTGGACTAATTAATTATTATCTTAACTTTCCAGAGAAGGATTTTTTCAGATGGGCTACATCAGCAGATTTTGATTCAGTAAAACCATCATCATGTTATACCATTTCACGCGGTGCCTGGAAAGGAAACAATGTTAATAATAATATAGATTTTATGGGTGTTAGCGTACCTGCCTGGAAGGATAGCTCAGAACCTGTAATGATCCTGACTCTTAAAAGTTCTAATACCCTGGATATCTACGAAATTTTAAATTAGAAATTATTATGTTTGGCACAAGTGATAAAAAAAAATTGAATCTGATGGAGCCATGGAGAAAGTACAGAAATGAGGAGATGCGGCATGCTTATTTCTCCTATTTTTCAGGACTTAATCAGGAAATTATCTATTTTCAAATACTTTGCAGAATATGATTTATGCGCCCAAAACTGATAATCCTGATTTTTAGGAATATAGTAAGCCGTCTTTGATGTCGATCAATACATTTTAATACCATAGGAGCTATGATAAATGCAATTATTTTAGATGATGAACAAAGAGGCAGTAAACTTCTTGAAAAAAAACTCGAGGTGTTTAAAGAGGAATTAACTGTTATAGCCTCATATAATAATGCTATCGTAGCCTTAGCCGAAATTAATCACCTGAAAGTTGATGTGCTTTTTCTGGATATTGAAATGCCTGAACTTAATGGGTTTGAGTTTATAGAAAAATTAGGAGCTTTTGATTTCGAAGTCATATTTGTAACGGCATATAATTCCTATACATTAAATGCCTTGCGCGTAAATGCGCTTGATTACCTTTTAAAACCTATTGATGAAGATGAACTGCATGAAGCAATTAGTCGGTTGATTAAAAAAGTTGGTAAAAAACATTCTCAAAAAGTGACCTCAATGCCACCCTTAACCTTAGATAAACGCATAGCTCTTCCAACTTCTGAAGGAGTACACTTAGTAAAGAAATCAGATATATTAAGAGTTGAGGCAATGAGTAATTACAGTATTTTTTTTCTACTTGAGAATAAGAAAATTATGATTTCTAAAACTTTGAAAGAATATGAGAACCTACTAACTGATAGCTTTTTTGTGCGAGTAAATCGCTCCTGTATAGTAAATCTGGAATATGTGGTAAAATATAAACGGGGAGATGGTGGTACTTTGGAAATGTCAGACGGTCATGAGATTGAAGTTTCTCCTCAACGCAAAGAAGATATTATTACTCGCCTGCTATAAGCTAAAGCCAAATTATTTCAAAACTACAGGAATTCATTCACTTTATAAACACCAATTAGCACCTCTATCAAAAAAAATAACCTAAACACGAGAGTGCAGGAATACCATACGCATTTTTTTTTAGTAATTTCTCAAGTGGAGTAATAGGAAAACCTTTTTGAGAGTTTTGAATTAAATTGCATTTTGACTCTTTATCAAAATTAATGTTGCATGAATTCTTAATAGATAGAATTATCTACGCTCTATTGAGTAAATGCTATGTAATTATTAGCTTCTGTTTTTGCTTTATCAGATAAATGTTTACTTTTAATTTTATGGATAAAGTGGAAAGGAAAAAATACTGGAGAAAGAATCTCTCTTATCTCGGTATATTATTGAGCATCTGGTTTGCAGTTTCCTTCTTAGCAGGAATTGTATTTGTAGAACCTTTAAATACTATCAAATTGGGTGGCTTTCCTTTAGGGTTCTGGTTTGCTCAACAAGGTTCCATTTATGTTTTTGTAATACTTATTTTCGTCTATGTTTGGCTAATGAACAAGCTTGACCGAGAGTTTGATGTAGACGAAAAAGAGGATAAATGATGGACGTACAAACCTGGAGTTATCTAATCGTTGGAATCACTTTTATTATTTACATTGGCATTGCTGTTTGGTCAAGAGCTGGATCCACTAAAGATTTTTATGTTGCTGGTGGTGGCGTCCATCCTTTAGCCAATGGTATGGCAACCGCAGCCGACTGGATGTCCGCAGCTTCATTTATATCCATGGCGGGTTTAATCTCTTTTGCCGGTTACGATGGATCAGTTTATTTAATGGGCTGGACAGGCGGCTATGTGCTGTTAGCCCTTCTTTTGGCTCCCTATCTGCGAAAGTTTGGCAAGTTTACAGTTCCGGATTTTATTGGAGACAGGTACTATTCTAATACTGCCAGAACTGTTGCTGTAATTTGTGCCCTATTTGTCTCCTTTACTTATGTGGCAGGTCAGATGCGTGGCGTGGGCGTAGTTTTTAGTCGCTTTTTAGAAGTTGATATCAATACCGGAGTCTACATAGGAATGATCATAGTATTTATCTATGCTGTTTTAGGTGGAATGAAAGGCATTACCTATACTCAGGTAGCACAATACATTATCCTGATTTTCGCCTTTATGGTACCGGCCATTTTTATATCTATTCAGCTCACCAATAACCCAATTCCGCAACTGGGGTTTGGAGATACTATTGCTGGAACGGATACCTATTTGTTAGATAAACTGAATGGTTTGCATGAAGAATTAGGTTTTGCTGCTTACACCGATGGCAGCAAAGATTTAATAGATGTTTTCTTTATAACGTGTGCTTTAATGGTGGGTACAGCCGGATTACCCCATGTAATAGTGCGTTTTTTCACTGTCCCAAGGGTAAAAGATGCTAGAATTTCAGCAGGTTATGCGCTGGTTTTTATTGCAATTCTTTATACTACCGCACCGGCTGTATCGGCTTTTGCCAGGACTAATCTGATTGAAACGGTAAGTGACAAGCCTTATAATAGTATGCCTGAATGGTTTAGCAACTGGGAGAAAACAGGTTTGCTTGCTTTTGAAGATAAAAATCAGGATGGCAATGTACAGTATCTTGCTGATAAAGAGAAAAATGAGCTCATCATTGATCCTGACATTATGGTGCTGGCCAACCCGGAAATAGCCAAACTTCCTAATTGGGTAATTGCATTAGTAGCTGCAGGCGGTTTGGCAGCTGCATTATCTACCGCTGCAGGGTTGTTATTGGTCATTTCTACCTCCGTCTCTCATGATTTGGTGAAAAAGCAGATTGCACCAGACTTATCGGATAAAAAGGAATTATTGATTGCTCGTGGTGCCGCTGTGTTGGCTGTAATTGTAGCAGGATATTTCGGAATAAACCCCCCAGGTTTTGTCGCAGCTGTAGTGGCACTGGCCTTCGGACTGGCAGCAGCTTCATTTTTTCCTGCTATTATTTTGGGTATTTTTTATAAAAGAATGAACAAAGAAGGTGCTATTGCTGGGATGGTAACGGGTTTGCTGATAACACTATTCTATATGATGCGTTACAAATTGGGATGGATTGGCGGACCTACAACACCTGACGATTGGTGGTTTGGGATTTCTCCGGAGGGCTTTGGTACGGTAGGTATGATCATTAATTTTGTGGTTGCATTAACTATCAGTCGATTTACTGCCCCACCTCCTGAGGGGGTTCAGGAAATTGTGGAAAAAATTAGGTTTCCAAGAGCCTGATCATGAATCAAATAAAATATTATGCATTACAGAACTTTAGGGAAAACAGGACTAAAAATATCAGAGATTAGCCTGGGCACATGGCAGGTAGGTGGTAAATGGGGCAGTGAGTTTGATTCAAAAAATGCGGAAGAAATTATTAATACGGCAATAGATAATGGCGTAAATTTTATAGATACTGCAGGTGTATACGAGGCAGGCTTAAGTGAAAAAGCTGTTGGAAAGATAGTGAATTCACGCTCTGAAGAAGTTTACATAGCCACTAAATGTGGCAGACAGTTACAACCACATACCAGCGAGGAGTATCAACCTAAAGTCTTAAGAAAGTTTGTGGAAGCTAGTTTAAAGAACATCGGAGTGGAACGATTAGATTTAATTCAATTACACTGCCCTCCAACTGAAGTGTATTACCGACCAGAAATTTTCGCGCTGTTTGAGGATCTTATCAAAGAAGGTAAAGTCAGAAACTATGGTGTAAGTGTGGAAAAAGTAGAAGAAGGGTTAAAAGCCATAGAGTACCCGGGAGTGAGTACTGTCCAAGTTATCTTTAACATGTTTAGGCAACGACCTTCCGAGCTTTTCTTCAGAGAAGCGCAGGCTAAAAACATTGGTATTATTGCGCGTGTGCCCATGGCCAGTGGTTTATTAACAGGTAAATTTGATGAAAACTCCACTTTTGATAAGGAAGATCATAGAAATTTCAATATCAATGGAGAAGCATTCGATAAAGGTGAAACATTTGCGGGTATCAATTACAATAAAGGACTTGAAGCAGTTGATGAACTGAAAAAACTTTTTGATCAGGATCAAAGTCTTGCTCATAAAGCGCTTCAATGGATATTAAGCTTTGAAGAAGTAAGTTGCGTGATCCCGGGAGCGTCAAAAGTAGAGCAGATTAAATCAAATCTGGAAGCCTTAAATACTAAATCATTAACATCCGAAGAAATGAAGCAGATTGATGCTATTTACGAGAAGTATATCAAAGAAGAGGTGCATCACCGATGGTGATAATGACTTGATATGTTAGATTTTTATTGTGTATACTCACATTGTAATTCTTAAAAGAGAAGTATTATTGAGCCATTTGATTAATTCTCTTTTTTTAAAATAGAATGAAAATTACTATCTGTATGATAATTTACTAATGTATTCTAATAAAAATCGGAAAATAATATTACTAGTTCTAGTTCTCCATCTTTTAGGTTGCACTCAGAAAGAGCCTTTTACTGCTGTAATTTGGAAGACATTTTCAACGCCATATGACACGATGATATCTGTAGACACTATTGGTAAAACCCCCTATAATTTCAAAAGATTAGAACTTATTTTATTCGCAGACTCACTTTTAAAAGCCACTATAAAACAAGAAAATCTTTCAGACACAATGTTCGAAGTTTCAAAATATGAAATTGGAGTTTCCAAAATCGCATATTTCAAAAATGATAATTTTGCAATGTGCTATCTCTTTCATCCTGAATGGTCAACAGACCACAGATTCATTTTTAATAGAAAAAATGGTGTGGTTGGCTTTCTTCCTTCACATTCAGGAAACAAGCATTATTTATTGTATAGAGTAGAAGAATCGGACACCGCTTACCAATTAACAAAAGAACTTTTGAATTTTTTTCAAAAAGACACAATCCTAAATCCGCCACCGCCTCCAATGCCTAAGAATATTCCTGTTATTCAACTTTATGATGATATAGAATTAGATGAAAGCTATTGAACTATACTAGTATAAGTTACTCTTAAAGCTAGTAGTATTAAAATAAGACATCTACCTTTTTACAATAGGGAGATCATGAAAATATTACAATATTAGAAAACCAAATTATATTTGCTAATAGCGAGCGGGCTGGTCGACAAAAAGGCGGGGAGCGCGCTGAATTGTAGCGTGGAAGCATCTTTTTGTCTTGATTTTTTGTATCTTTTGCATCAAGGCAAAAGATAAAGAATAAAATTTGGAATTGATATACTCAATAGATTAAACTCAATATGTGGTGAATTTTCTAGTTTTTGTGGTTCTGCAAATAGAATCTAATTTTAAAAATAACAATCAAAAACAAATCAACCGACATTTTTAGGTAATTATGATTTTGCTTAGTAGCCTATATTACTTTACTCCCTTAATCAATCCTAATACACAATTCCTTACCTTTGCATAAATTTAGCTGTAGTAATGAGTAATTTTCAGGATTTAAACCTTTCCAAACCACTTCAAAATGCCCTTTCGGATTTAGGATTTGAGCATGCAACACCTATTCAGGAGCAAGCACTCCCTGTAGTGCTTTCCGGTGCGGATATAGTGGGTATTGCGCAAACTGGTACAGGAAAAACTTTGGCTTATATGCTGCCATTACTTCAACAACTGAAATTTTCCAAACAGCTCACCCCTAGAATATTGGTGATTGTACCTACCCGGGAGTTGGTTATGCAGGTTGTACAAAACATCAGCAGCTATACCAAATACATGAATGTGCGTGTATTTGGTATATATGGAGAGGCTAATATCAAACTGCAAATGCAGGCTATCGCTGAAGGACTCGATATTTTGGTGGCAACTCCTGGTCGCCTGTATGATCTAGTAATCAAAAGAGCTTTGGTTTTAAAGGATGTTAAGAATTTGGTGATTGATGAGGTAGATGTGATGCTTGATTTAGGTTTCAGACCTCAACTCATCAATATCTTTGATCTTTTGCCCACCCGAAGACAAAATATAGTTTTTTCAGCTACCATGACTGATGAGGTGGATGCTTTATTAGATGACTTCTTTGTTTCTCCTATCCGGATTTCTATAGCACCAAGTGGTACTCCTCTGCAAAATATTGCTCAACAAGCTTACCCTGTAAAAAACTTTTTCACCAAGGTAAATTTGCTTGTACATTTATTAACAGATAAAGATCGATTTAAAAAAGTATTGGTTTTCATATCCAACAAAAAACTGGCTGATAAGCTGTTTGATTTACTTGAAGAAAATATGGGACCGGTGAGCAGTGTGATTCACTCTAATAAATCTCAGAACTTCCGAATCAGATCAGTGCAGGAGTTTGAAAGTGGTGCCAAGCGTATTTTAATAGCTACAGATGTTATTTCCCGTGGACTAGACCTGGATAAAGTCTCCCACGTTGTCAATTTTGATACCCCTGTTTACCCTGAAAATTATATGCATCGTATCGGTAGAACCGGTAGAGCTACGCAGGAAGGTGAATCTTTACTTTTTTATACGAAAAGAGAAGAGTCAGGCAAAGAAGCCATCGAAAAATTAATGGATTACCGGATACCGACTTTGGATTTTCCAGAAGAAGTAGTGGAAGTAAACGAATTAATTCCGGAAGAAAGAATAGAAGAAGGGGATAAAAATCATTCTAGAAATGTTAAAGACATTGAAAGGGGACCGAGTTATCATGAAAAGTTGGAGAAGAACCTTAAAGTAAATGAAGGAGGCTCCTATAAAAAGAAGCTTGCAGCAAAATATAAAAAGCCGCAAAGAAAAGGAGATAAAAACTTTAATAAAAAAAATAAAGGGCGATAGCATGAGAATCATAAAAATTCCAATTGTATTCTGGATTTCAACAGAAGTGAACCTAGATGTTATCAATAAATTAATATAAGAATTGTATCGTCCACTTCCGAGGAACTCGGAAAAGCGGGTGGAAGGTTCCGAAAGCATTCGGGAAGCGGGCCAGCGTAGGGTTTGCGGGTTGAAGCATTAAACTTTCTTGATTTTTTATTTTGTATCAAGTCTTCGCAGTTTAACCACTGAACCTCAAGGGATATAACAAAAGATTTCCTTTGCTAAAACTCTGCGCCTTGGCGCCTCTGCGAGACTTTTTAGCGTCTTTAGACGCCTGCGGAAGTATTGTTATATAGTAGACAAAAGAATAAGAGAAAAAAATTGGAACCACCGATTTTGTAAAAGGACAAATGATCTATACGAAGGCGGGATTTTTGAATTTTGAAAACAAATAAGAATTAATATTTTAATTTGTGACGATCAGATTTTCATCTAAAATAAAGAAATAAGTAAGTTTAAGACATTCTTAAAAAATTGACCATTCAAAAAAGCGATATCATCATTATAGGAGCAGGTGCTGCAGGAATCTTTGCTGCAGTAAATTGTGCAATTAATAATCCTTCAAAAAAGATAATTGTATTAGAAAAGTCCTCGAAGCTTCTGGCTAAAGTAAAAGTCTCAGGTGGAGGAAGGTGCAACGTAACCAATGTTTGCAAAGAGCCCAATGAACTGATCAAAAACTACCCTAGGGGAAATAAAAAGCTAAAGCAAGCCTTTTCTGAATTTGGTACAACCGATACAGTGAATTGGTTCTTAGAAAAGGGAGTGAAATTACATGCCGAGGCAGATGGAAGAATGTTTCCTGTCACCAATAGTTCACAAACTATTATCGATTGCCTATTGGGAGCCTGTGATAAATATGGAATAAAGATTTATCCTAAAACAAGTATTGAAAGTATAGAGAAAAGCTTTGATTCTTTTCATTTAGCTACAAAGCAGGGAGAGGAGTTTGAATGCCAAAAGCTGCTAATCGCCACAGGCGGTAGCAATAAACCGGAGGGTTACCAGTGGCTCGAAAAGCTTGGTCATAGCATTAATCTGCCTGTTCCTTCTTTGTTCACATTTAACTTAACGGAGAAAAATATCACTAGCCTATCAGGTCTTTCCGTGCAGGAGGCAGAAGTCAAAATTGCAGGTACAAAGTTATCCTACAGTGGCCCTGTACTTATAACACATTGGGGGCTTAGCGGGCCGGCGGTTTTAAAACTATCGGCCTGGGGAGCCAGGATTTTACAAGAAAAGGATTATCAATATACTGTGCTGGTTAACTGGCTTTCAGGTGAAAAAGAATCGGAAGTAAGAAAAATGCTGGAAGATTTTCAGAAGGAGAATCCCTTGAAGAAGGTGACAGGCACTCCGCCTTTTCCGCTTCCCAAAAGACTTTGGGAGTATTTGACTGAGAAAGCCGGAGTTGACAATGAGATAAGGTGGAATAACTTCTCCGGGAAAAATTTTAACAAGTTGGTGAATAATTTGGTATGCGATGAGTATGCTGCAGCAGGAAAAACCACTTTTAAGGAAGAGTTTGTCACCTGTGGAGGCGTAAAACTGGGTGAAGTGAACATGGAAACCATGGAAAGCCGAATTATGCCAGGCTTATTTTTCGCCGGCGAAGTGCTTGATATTGATGGTATTACCGGAGGTTTCAACTTTCAGGCCGCCTGGACGACTGCTTACCTGGCAGCCAAAGCGATGTAGGCTCAATATTAGCTGTGAGATTTTGGTTTCTTTTGTTTTAAATAGTCTGTTATTTTTCGCTTTCTGCCAGTGCTTACTTACTTTTATTTCATTAAGATGATCTCTAATTTTTCTATTGAATGAAATCTTTTGATTCTGATTCCAGCACAATTATACAACAGCACCGTCTCCAGCTCCAGTTAAAGGAAGTGGAGGGTTTGTCCTGGAATAATCTGCCTCGGGAAATAAAAGGTGCTGATTTTTCTGACACAGGAAGAATATTTCCAGAGGAAATCAAAGTCAATGAAGCTGTTTTTGATCTGGAAATCACTCGTGAATTTTCCATTGTTGTCTCGGTTTTACAAGAAGCAAATCAATTAGTTCTTTTATGTGATTGCGGCAAGGATGGAAGCAAAGCATGTGATTACCAAATTCAAATTTTGAATGCGGTTTGTAAGCAAAAGGAGCTGCAAATTTTCTTTAATAAAGCTGTTAGAGATGATAAATTAAGGACAGCTGCCCTAGACTTCGGCCTGGAAACTGAGCCAAACCTGGATCAATTTTTTAATCTGGAGTTAAAAAACCGAAGGCTTTTCATTGAGCCCATTAAACCTGAAATTATACCTGTTACCAGGGAAAGTGTTTATCGGCTCAGCCAGCAAATTAGTCCGGAAGAAGATTCTGTCAAATCCGAATCTGTACCTGAAGCTCGATTCATCGTATTTCGACAGCATAAATTCTATCATCATTTACTTGTGGAGTTGTACCACGGACAAATAACTGAAAAAGGAAAACTTAAAAATCCTTTGGTAATAATAGATGCTCAAAAATACCTTTGGAAAAGCCAGGATCCGGCAAAGTTGCAGTTTTTCATGGCGCTCAGCCGTTTTCAAAACCGGACTGAAGGAGTATTGGCTGAAGAAGATATTTCAGCCTTAAAAGCTATAGTCGAAAATCCACTGCAGTATCCCCTGTATTTGCATAAGCCTGATAAATCTGAAAACGTTATTTCATCGGCACTGCTGCCTGTAGAAGTGGCTTTGCTTGCTGAAGAACCTGTTATTACGGTCTCAAAACCAGGAGCAGCATATGAAATATCTGTCACTGTTAAAATCGAAGGGAAAACATATTCTTTAAAAGAGATTGCTGTTCGTTATAAATATTTTCTGCAGGTAGAAGAAGTGCTTTACCTCATGTTAAATCTGCAACTTATTCGAACCATCCAGGAATTATTTGAGCACAAGGGCAATTTGCTGGTTTACCCAAGCAAATTCAATGCATTCAAGGAAGGTTTGCTCAATAAAATTGAAGATAAGATCAAAATTGATTATCAATATATCCCTCAAGCCACTCCCAAACAAATCGCATGGGGTAGTTATGACTCCGATAGGGAACGCATCATTTACTTGTCCGATTTTGGCAGCCATGTCATGATTATTCCGGTGATACGGTATAGCGACATGGAAATTGCCGTCCGAAGTAAACGCCAGGTGTATGGGACTGATCAAAAAGGGAAAGTTTTTCAGGTGAAACGCGATCCTGTTGAAGAGGATAAATTGGTATCACTCCTCATTAAACAACACCCTGATTTTGAAGAGCAGCTGGATGATCCGCTAGAATACTTCTATCTGCATAAAAGATATTTTCTTGATGAAGAGTGGTTTTTGAACACATTTGAAGAGTGGGGAAATCATCAAATTCGCGTTTTAGGATTTAATGAGATCCGGGATAACCGCTTCAATCCTAATAAGATAAAAGTTGATATCAAAGTGTTGAGTGGCATCAATTGGTTTAATGCTGAGGTGGACGTGAAATTTGGCAAGCAAAAGGCCTCTTTGAAGAAAATACATCTTGCAGTAAAGAACAAACGCAAATACGTGGTGCTGGATGACGGCACGCAGGGCATTATTCCAACAGAATGGATCGAAAAATTTAAGCAATATTTTATAGCGGCCGATATATCCGATGATGATCATCTAACACTACAAAAGGTAAATTTCAGTCAAGTTGAGGAGCTTTTCGAAGAGGAAATGTTGGATAATTCCGTGAAGAGAGAATTGGCTTTATATCGGGAGAAGGCAGATGATTTTACGACCATTGAAAAAGTGAAAGTACCCGCCGGGCTAAAGGGCAAGTTAAGAGGCTATCAAAAGGAAGGGCTCAACTGGTTAAATTTTCTCGATGAATTCAATTTTGGAGGTTGCCTGGCAGATGATATGGGGTTAGGTAAAACTGTGCAGATCATTGCCTTTGTGCTGTTGCAGAAACAGAAAATAGGACAAAACACCAACTTACTGGTAGTGCCCACGACACTGATCTTTAACTGGAAAGCTGAAATAGAAAAGTTTGCACCCGAACTCAAAGTGCTTATCCTTCGTGGGCCGGAAAGAAGTAGGGAAACAGCTCATTATAAAAATTATGATATTATCCTGACCACCTACACCACATTGCTTACGGATGTAAACTTCCTGAAAAGCTATATCTTCAATTATATTTTTCTGGATGAATCGCAGCAGATTAAAAACCCAGAATCCCAGCGATATAAAGCAGTAAAACTGCTGCAATCCCGCAACAAAATAGTGATAACCGGTACTCCTGTGGAGAACAATACATTCGACTTATACAGTCAGTTCTCTTTTGCCTGTCCTGGGCTTTTAGGGAGTAAGAGATATTTTAAAAATATTTATTCGGCTCCTATCGACCAGTTTAAGGACAGCAAGACAGCACAGGATCTGCAACAAAAGATTCGCCCTTTTCTGTTAAGAAGAACTAAATCAGAAGTGGCTAAGGAGTTGCCTGAGAAAACGGAAACCATCTTATACTGCGAAATGCAGGAGCAGCAGCGGGCTATTTATGATGCTTATGAGAAGGAGTTCAGGAAGTACGTGTCTGCCAAAAATGAAGAGGAGCTAGACAAAAATAGAATGAACGTGCTGAGAGGGTTAACTAAGCTACGGCAAATTTGCAATTCCACTAAATTGTTGAAAGATGGCACCTTTACCGAAAACCACCGAAGCTCCAAAATTGAAGCTTTACTCGAACAAATTGAAGACAATGCACCACATCATAAAATTTTAGTCTTTTCTCAGTTTGTTTCCATGCTGGATTTAATTGAAGCTGAGTTAAAGAAGAAAGAAATTGCCTATGTTAAATTAACAGGGAGGACTAGAAATAGACAAGCTGTAGTAGAGCAATTCCAAAAGCAGCAAAATATACGGATATTTTTAATCAGCTTAAAGGCAGGTGGCACAGGTTTAAATTTAGAGCAAGCCAATTATGTGTATTTAGTCGATCCTTGGTGGAATCCTGCAGTGGAAAACCAGGCAATTGACCGAGTACATCGGATTGGGCAGCGTAAAAATGTGACTGCCATCAGAATGATCTGTCCAGATACTGTGGAGGAAAAAATCATGCAGCTTCAAGCTACTAAGAAGCAGTTGGCTGGCGAATTAATCGTGGAAGATGCTTCATTTATAAAATCATTGAATAAGCAGGAGTTGTTGGGTTTTTTGAATTAAGAAGTCAAAGAATATGGTCATATTCAAACCATTAAGAAGTTAAGAAAATTAAGATGTGGTATTTTTTTAACTATTTAAAGAAAAGAATTTTACACTAGAAAGATTAATTTACTTAATTTCTTAATTCCTAATGTTTGGCTGGATTTATAATAATTTATCATACATTAGTAATTAACCAAAATCTAAAGTTGTGACTAAAAAAGATGTTACCCAATTAGCATATGAAATTACCGGTTGTGCTATTAAAGTCCACAAAGAATTAGGCCTGGGATTATTGGAAAGTGTTTATCAAAAATGCTTACATTATGAATTGGCAAGGAGAGGGTATAAAGTAAACAACCAGTTAGTAGTTCCAGTCCATTATGACGGATTAGTTATAGATGCTCAGCTTCGCCTTGACCTATTGGTTGAAGACACCATCGTGGTAGAATTAAAAACTGTTGAATATTTAATGCCAGTTCACGAAGCGCAATTATATACCTACATGAAGCTATTAAAGAAACCTCAAGGACTGCTGATCAATTTCTATACAGATAATATTACGAAATCGCTCAAACCATTGGTCAATGAAATCTTCAAAAACCTGCCGGATCAATAACTTGCTTTAGCAAATACTTTAATCTTAATTCCTTAACTCAATGTTTAATCTGCTTCAGCAGATACTCCAATTCTTAATTCTATTAACTTCTTAATGTTTTCATTTGCTTTAGCAAATACCTTATGATCAAGCTGCCTTAACACCTTCCTTAGCATATTTCATTCTGTAGTGTGCGGGTGACATCCCTGCATATTTGCGAAAAACGTTTCTAAAAGATTTATCGTCAGAGTAGCCAACATCAAACATCACTTCGCCTACAGTTTTATAACCCTTTTCTAAATCTCGTTTGGCAGCTTCCACCTTTACCCTTTGCAGATATTCCAATACAGTATTACCCGTAGCTTTTTTGAACCTGCGCTCCAGGGTTCTGCGACCTATTCCATGGTTTTTGCATAAACTGCTTACTGAAATCTTCTCTCGGTAATTATTTTCAATATAGGATTGCAATTCTTTTATGCCTTCATCAGGATGTTCCTTTTGGCCAGTGAAAATAATAAAAGGAGACTGAGAATCTCTACCCAAATCTATTTGAAAAACTTTGGAGCAGTAAACAGCAGATTCTCGTCCTATGCTTTTTTCAATGAGATATAAAATAAGATTGGCTGAAGAAAATGCCCCGCTGCCGGTATAAATACCATCTTCATCAGTCAATAATTTATCAGGCATTAGCCGGGTTTCTGGAAAAAGCTGCTGAAATTGATTGGCTGCCTTCCAGTGGGTAACACAATCTCTTCCATTCAATAAACCAGTACAAGCTAGCAGAAATGCTCCCAAACAAAGGCTAACAACTTCAGCTCCAGCTTGATGCTTTGCAATAATCCATGGAATAAATTCAGCATTAGCCTGTAATGCCTGTGCAATATCATGCTGTACAGGGGGGATAATTAGCATGTCGGTATGCTTCACTTCGCCAATTAATTTGTCAGGACGAATAGCATACAACCCTCTATTTAGTTTCACATCAGCAGTAAGTCCGATAAGTTCTACATGAAAAAAATCAGCTTTTCCTCGCGCTTTTAAGTATTCATTAGCTTCCAAAAATCCCTGGCGCGCATTCTCCATACTGCCCAGGTTAACATCATTTAATAAAAGAATAGAGACATGTTTCATTGAAAAAGGAATTAAATAGCCGTGTTAAACATTAAGATGAATTTCTGAACAAGAACATCACTTGTAAATTGATATCCAAATACTTGGCGCAATACGCCCCATAGATTGACGTATTTGCACATTATATTGACCTTATATTCTATTACATTTGTAAATATAGCGATATTAAAAAAGATGGAATAAGTAAATGCTATTAATTCACAGCCTTTAAACAGAACTAGATGATAAAAGTAACTTGTAAGGAAGATTACGCAAATGCTCCTAAAAAGCTCTTGTTAAGAGACTTTAATATTGCTTTCGGAAAAGGAGATGTCAATAATATTTGTTCTCATTTAAGTGATGATATTGTTTGGTAGATGGTAGGAGATAAAGTGATAAAGGGGAAAGAGGAAGTAGCTGCCGAACTGCAAACTATGAAGGATTACACTGAGGAAGAACTAAATATTGATCATATTATTACCCATGGAAAAACAGCAGCATGTAATAGAAGCTTTAAGATAAGTTCTGGAGCGTAATATGGCTTTTGCGATGTATACGAGTTCGAGAATCATGGTAAAACAGAAAAATTAAAAAAATGACCTCTTATGGAATAGCACTTAAACCTTAAACTTTAAAATGAAATAATGAAAAAAGCAACACAACCCTACTTTCACTATGATGGAAACTGCCGTGACGCAATGACTTTCTATCAAAATCTATTTGGTGGAAAACTTGAATTGATGCCAATTATGGATTCGCCTGCTAAGGATCAGTTTCAGCCTGAAATTCATGATCAAATAATGCATGCTAGCTTGGAAAATGGTGATTTTATGATCATGGCTTCAGATATGTGTGGAATGGGAGAGGTACAAAGAGGAAACGATGTAGAAATCAATTTGATTTGTGAATCTGAAGAGGAAATTAATCATTTATACCAAGAATTGTCTGCAGGAGGTGAAATTCTGAATGAATTGAGAGATGAGTTTTGGGGAGCTAAATTTGCTATGTTAATTGATCAATTTGGCGTACGCTGGATGCTTAATTATGATAAATAATGATGGAAGCTATAGAATTAATAAATTATGTAAAAGTCCCTGCACCATTGATTTATAAAGCTCTTATTACGGAAGAGGGGTTGAGCAATATCTGGACTAAAAAACTAAAAGTGAAACCTGAAATAGGTTTTGTGAACGAATTCGATTTTGATGAAGGATATATTACTAAAATGAGTGTATTAGAGTTGTAGGAAAATAGAAAGGTGCTTTGGGAGTGTACTGAGTCTGATCCTGAATGGGTTGGAACAAAGATCTCGTTTGAATTGTCCGAAAAGGAGGGAGTGACTACGATTGTGCTCAAGCACTATGACTGGAATGAAATTACCGATTTCTATAGATGGTGTAATTATAATTGGGCAATGTTCCTTTTGCGTTTGAAAAACTATTGTGAAAAAAATCTTTAAGTTAAGACATGGGCACATATTTTTATTTTGAAATACAGGCAGATAATATCCAAAGAGCGGCTTCATTCTATAAGAAACTGTTTGAATGGAAATTTGAAAGGGTAGAAGGTTTACCTGTAGAATATTGGAACATTCATACTGATGGCATTTTTGGAGGACTGCTTCAGCGCCCTACCCAAACGCCCCCTCCCGGATATGGAGCCA
Organism: uncultured Cytophagales bacterium; assembly: GCA_963803685.1. GTDB lineage: Bacteria > Bacteroidota > Bacteroidia > Cytophagales > Cyclobacteriaceae > Marivirga. The sequence goes on along the minus strand of CAWDNW010000001.1, from coordinate 302,696 downwards.
ATGCATTTGTAAATTCTATACAGGTTGAAGATTTTGATGGAACGGCAAGGAAAATCCTTGAACTTAATGGGGAAATTGCACTTCCCAAATTTGCAGTGCCAGGTAAATGTTGGCAGGGTTATTTTCTGGATACGGAAGGTAATACCTTTGGTCTTTTTGAAGTGGATGAAAGTGCCAAATAGTTTAAAAATTTAGCAATAAATAATCTAAAACAATAAAGGAGAGACATGTTTAATTTCAAATCAACATTCAGCGGTTTTTCAGTAGATGACCTGCATAAGGCAAAAGCTTTTTACAGAGATTTACTTGGAATTTCTATTCGTGAAGAGCAGGATATGGGGTTTGCGCTTCTATTGGAAGGGGGGGAACCAGCCTTTCATTTACCCAAAACCGGATCATCAACCTGCCACCTTTACAGTACTCAATTTTGTAGTGGAGGGTATTGATACAACTATTGAAAGATTAGAAACTAAAGGCATTTCTTTTATTCATTATAAAAGTGATGATTTACCTCAGGATGAGAAAGGTGTGCTTCGGGGTTTGAAAGAAGGGATGGGGCCGGATATAGCATGGTTCGAAGACCCTGCAGGTAATGTGCTTTCTATTTTGCAGGAGGTGTGAAATTCTTTTGATGATGGTAGAGGTTTTTAAAACGAATATTAGCGAAATTCCACAGGCAGAAAAGATGATCGTTTTGCTTAAACGAGCTTTTCCAATCTGCCACGTCAACTTTGATCTGGAAGATTGCGACAAAATACTGCGTGTTGAATCACTTAGCAATCCTGTCAAAACTGAAAATATAGTCCAAATATTTTCAGAGTATGGCTTTCAATGTGAAGTACTGGCTGATTTAGTTCCTGATTCAATCGGAGACTTAAAGTGAAATAGTAATATTTAATGACGGATTTGATATCTCTTTCTTTAATATTTTCCTATTTTCACCTCCATGAAAAAAGTTATATTCCTCTTTATACTGTATGGTATTGCAGCTTCCTGCCAAAAGAAATCTGAAACCGAATGGACCAATCTGCTTGATCCAGAATTATCTCAATGGGATCAATATTTAAGTTATGAGCATCAGCTGGGTTATAATGGTGAACAGCCTAAGGATGAACAAGGAAATTTTATTGAACCTATTGGTTTAAATCCCACAGGATATGATGTTTTTACCATGGTGGAAGAAGGAAATGAGCCAATTTTGACAGTCAGCGGAGAAATTTACGGCTGCGTGATCAGCAAAGAAGAATACGACAATTATCATTTGCAAGTAAAGGTGAAGTGGGGAGACAACAAATTTACGCCTAGGAAAAAATTATTAAAAGATTCCGGCATTTTATATCATTCAGTGGGTCCGATGGGAGCAGAGTATTGGAGAAGTTGGATGCTCTCACAGGAATTTCAGATTATGGAAGGCCATATGGGAGATTACTGGAGCCAGGCTAATTCCGCCATTGATATCAGGGCTTATATTCCTGAATATATTATGAACCCGGTGGCGGACGTAAGCCAGGATTTTATTCCTGTAGGAGAGGGAGAAGAAATCACAGGGCTTGTGCTGAGAAACTCCAACTTTGAGAAGCCAATGGGAGAATGGAACACCTTAGACCTCATTTGCTTTGAGGGCAAAAGCATCCATATAGTGAATGGCGAGGTAGTGATGGTGCTTCAAAATTCTCGTTATGTAGAAGAGGGGAAATCTATTCCGCTCAATAAAGGTAAAATTCAGTTGCAAAGTGAAGCAGCTGAAGTGTACTATAAAGATATTAAAATTAGGGACCTGGAATCCATGCCGGAAGAGTATGTGACTTATTTTTAAATTGAATATTAATGATTGTTGAATTATGAATTACTTTAAATATTTTCCTTTTTCTCTTTGATCATCAACTTTGGTTGTCAATCACAACCTAAGCAATCTGAACAAACTGGACTGCAAGCGCATGAAGGTTATGTGGAGGTTGAAGGTGGGGAGATTTGGTATAAAGTAATGGGAGAAGGTACAGCAACTCCGTTATTACTCATGCATGGCGGACCTGGTGGTACACATCGCTATTTTTATGAGCTGGAACCCTTGAGTAAGGAGCGCCCAATTATTTTATATGATCAACTGGGAACAGGTCGCTCAGGTTATCATACTGATACTACTTTGCTTAAAGTTGATAAATTTGTCAAGCAGGTGGACCAACTCAAAAAACATTTGAAGCTGGATGATTATTATGTGTTGGGGCATTCCTGGGGAGCTGCCCTGGAGTTAGAATATTATCAAAAGCACCCTGAAGGAATTGAAGCCATTATTTTTAGTAGCCCATATGTGAGCACGCTTATTTGGACAGCAGATGCTGATACTTTGATTATGCAATTGCCAGATTCTGTTCAGGCTTATATTTCTGCAGCCGAAGAAAGTGGTGATTACACAACAAATGAATATCAATTCGCAAACGATCTCTATTGGAGTAAATTTGGTTTAAGGTCGGAATTCAAACAGCATCCTTTAGATACTGTTTCAGCACCTGGTAACTCCTTCATTTATAACTATATGTGGGGACCAAGTGAGTTTACTTCTACAGGCACTTTAAAAAACTACGATAATGTAGAAGCCCTAAGAGAAGTTGAAGTGCCTGCTTTATTTGTGACAGGAGAATATGATGAAGCTCGACCGCAAACAGTTAAGCGTTTGCAGGAAATGGTGCCTAATTCCCAGTTTTCGGTAATTGATAATGCCGGTCATTCTACCGCCAGAGATAACAGCCAGCAATACATTATAGCAATCAGAGAATTTTTGAATGGGCTGGAAATGTGATTTTTGTCCTTGTGTCAGGAACCTCTTATGCTTATGCCTGGTTTTTACTGCCATGCAATCACTCTTAAATCGTATAAAACAATGTGATGTTTGCCAGAAGCATTTGCCTTGTGGAGCTAACTCGGTTTTTACTGCAGGTGTTTCTTCAAAAATTGTTGTAGTGGGGCAGGCTCCCGGCAGAATAGTGCATGAAACAGGAATTGCCTGGAACGATAAAAGCGGAGATAACTTAAGGAGTTGGATGGTTGTCGATAAGGATATTTTCTATAATCCTGATCTGATTTCCTTAATACCTATGGGATTTTGCTATCCCGGAACAGGCAAAAATGGTGATTTACCCCCACGGAAAGAATGCGGTCCCTTGTGGCATCATCAATTATTGCAAAATATGCCCAATGTGAAATTGATGATTTTGGCCGGACAATACGCACAAAAGTTCTACCTTGGAAAAAGTGCCAAAAATAACCTAACAGCCACAGTGCAGAATTTTGAGGAATACCTCCCTAAATTTTTCCCTCTCCCACACCCTTCCCCCAGAAACAATATCTGGCAAGCTAAAAACCCGTGGTTTAAAGCCGAAGTATTGCCTGCTTTGAAGGAGGAGGTGTATAAGCTTCTATACGAAATATGACCTTTTACACAATTCTTTTGCACTCAAAGAAAAACTGAACAGGAACACAACAACCAACATACAGTTATCAGTTTGCATTTTCTTTCTCATTTTTAATCAAAAGTTCCATGTGCTCTACAGCATATTGTAAAGCATCAATCTTTTCATCTACATAAACATCGGGCGCAATGCCATATGGGTCTATTGGGTTTTTGTCCAAATCCATTGCTCTGTAGGATGAAGGATAAGTCAATTTAAAACAGCCAATATCTTTTGATAAGCCATTAAAGCCATCTACTACGCCTGCAGTATTTTGTCCATAGACTACCACTTTTTCACTTTGATTAGCCCGATAAACAAAAGTCTCTCCAGAGCTGGCTGTCCCTTCATTGTTCAATAGGACTACTTTCTTAGGTCCTGAATAAAGCGTGTCTGCATTGTAAGTATAAAAATAATTATCAGGTTCCTCAAAATAGACAGAATCTTTAAAGGTCATTAGATAATCATATGCCTGACGTTCTTCTTCCGTGTAATCCTCCAAGGGCTTATCATCTAAATCACTCCATGCTAGAAACCCCTGGATATTATCTTCACTCATCCAATAGCCGGAATTGGGAATTTGTACAGGGCCGCTTAAAATGTAGGGTAAAATAGGAAAATATGTACCGTCATTTCCACCTCCGTTGTCCCTCACATCTACAATGAGGAATTCAGCGGCTAACAACTTTTTATGGTTTGCTCTCATAATACTATCTACATGCTCTGGGGTCACTGTCGAGAAATCAGGAAATCTCAAGTATGGAATTCCATCTAATTCAGCATAATGAAATTTATTATAGTTTGCTTCCACAATATTCTGGGAAGCCTTTTCATCTGATTGTGGCCATATTTTTGTCCACTCTGCTAGACCATCAAAACTTAGTGTTTTTAAATTGCTTTGATGCGCATAGATTTTCCTCTCTGAACGATCTGCCATTTTGAAATTAGCATGGTAATTGCTTCCAAAGTCACTTTTGAGATCAAATTTCACATCATCCTTGTTCCAGTTTTCATAAGCGCTTTCCAAAACAACTCCTAGAAAATCAGCATCGATTTTATTTCCTTTGGGCTTAGGAATTATAGCCACTGTATATTTTTTACTTTGCCAAATGCCCAATAATTGATTTTTGTTATAGTTCTTTTTTTGATAATCGGCTTTGAATTGAGCTTCCGAAATAGATACTGCATCAATGTTGTAATCTTTTTGTGCAGAAATGCTTAGGTAAACATGTCCGTCCTTGAAAAACTCTAACCACTGATCTAAAACTGATTTACAGTCCACTAAATTCGCTGCTTCACTGGCCTTTATACGCATTAAGTCAGTATGAGCCTTGTATAAGTTTTGGTTTTCTTTCTTTACCTTATACCTGAAAAGGGAGTAATTTTTTTCGTAAGTTTCAATCGTTGCTTCAAAAGATTCTGAGCATGAACAATCCTGTGCAGTCGTTTGAAAAGCGAACAATGAAAATAGTAAGGTGCTTAAAAGGACAGGTTTTAGCTTTTGCATGTTTTTGATAAGGTTAATTGTTTGGCAAAGTGTTTCTAATACAACTAAAAGTAGATGAAATATTTAATATTTTATACTATTTATCTATACTTTTTCAAGTAAATATTCAAGCATTCATAGCTTTAAGTCAATTGCATTGAACAAAATCTATTTACATTGCATAATTTAAAGATGTATGAAAGCGTAATTATTTTTCTGATTAAGAGAAGACTAGTATTTCCTTTTTGTTTTAAAGATTAATTCTTTCAATATTTATGATGCGTCATTAAAAAAATGACTTCATTCATTTTCTACCTTAAAAGTTTATGATAAGAATTGTACTTTCTCTTTTATTCAGCGCTTTCTGCTTTTCAACCTCAGCCCAAAGCCACAAGCCTTCCGATCCATTGGCTCATACTTATTCCATCGTGGCGCGTGATGCCACAACAGGAGAAATGGCAGTAGCGGTACAAAGCCATTGGTTTAGCGTAGGTACCGCAGTTTCATGGGGAGAAGCTGGAGTAGGAGTGGTAGCTTCACAGTCTTTTACTAACAAATCTTTCGGTTTACGCGGACTTGCACTTTTAAAATAAGGAAAGTCCCCACAGGAGGCTTTGGATATTTTATTGAGCGATGATGAAGGGCGTGAGTTCAGGCAGGTGGCTATACTTGATGCAAAAGGTAGGGTGGCTACACATACAGGCAAGAGTTGTATTGAGGAGGCAGGGCATGCCAACGGAGAAAATTTTTCGGTTCAAGCTAATATGATGCTCAACGACAAAGTAGTGCCTGCCATGGAAAAAGCCTGGAAGGATAATGGAAATTTACCGCTAGGTGAAAGGATGTTGAAGGTATTGGAAGCTGCACAAAATGAAAAAGGTGATATCAGGGGAAAGCAATCAGCTGCCTTGCTCGTTGTTGCAGCTGAAGCCAGCAATGAGCCTTGGAATGATCGCTTACTCGATTTAAGAGTGCATGATCATCCAAATCCTGTACAGCAATTAGCTCGTTTACTTACAGTTTTTCGTGCCTACGAACATATGAATAAAGGAGATTTGCATGTTGAAAAGAATGAAATGGCTGCTGCAATGGAGGAATATAATCAAGCCATGGAAATGTTTCCCGCTAACCTTGAGATGCAATACTGGACAGCTATTACTCTAGCCAACGATCATAAAGTAGAAAAGGCATCTAAAATGTTGCAGAGCATTTACAAACAGGATGAAAACTGGCGCGAGCTCACCAGACGGCTTCCTAAAGTAGGTTTATTGAGTGTAAATGAGAAAGAATTAAAACAGCTATTAAAATAACTTAAGCTCTTTTACAAATGTAAATAAGATAAAGAAAATAATAGGTTATTTAAATAGCTTCTCTCCTGTTTTCTTTGCTCTGACACTGAAATTTTTCACATCCTTAATACTCTCAGTTCAATGATGTAAAATTACGCAGGAACGAGTTAAAGTAGATTTAATTTGAAAGCTCAACGATTAATATAGCTAAAGATTTGATTCAAAACCAACCCCTCCAATTTCGCCTTCAGCGAAAAGGCGGGCTGGTGGGTAAAATGGCGAGCTAGCGCAAGCATTTGCGGGCAGAGGCATCATTTTACCTAGATTTTTTGCATACTTTTTCATCAATGGAAAAAGTATGAGCATAAATGAATAAATTACTGAGTATCTCAGCTCTCTCCGACATCAACAACCTGCAAACAAGCGCATTTAAACGACTAAGACTTATACTTTTACCGAGGAACACAGGAAATAGCATAAAAAGAGCAGGCTATTCAAATAACCTGCTCTCAAATTAAAAGCCCTTCTCAGTATTTACTCTATCTCAACATTCTCAACATTTCTAAAAACTATTTCATCACCTTCCATTTCCACCAGCACTGTGCTATCATTGCTAATCTCACCGGAAAGGATTTGCTTGGAAAGTGTATTTAAAATTGTCTTCTGAATCAGTCTCTTCAAAGGCCTTGCTCCAAAGTGAGGATCGTAGCCTATTCTTCCGAGATAGTCCAACACTTCAGGAGTAGCATCTACCTGAATGCCATTTTCCTTCAAGCGTTTTTGAATATCCTTCCATTGGATCGTAACAATCTGACGGAGAATCTCTGTATTGAGCGGCTCAAACATAATTGTTTCGTCAATTCTATTCAGGAATTCAGGCTTTACTGATCGTTTCAACAACTCATACACTTCGTTCCTGGTTTCAGTCAGAATTTGCTCCTTTTTCCACTCGTCTCCCTCAAAATTGTCCGGACTTAAGCGTTCCTGAATCAAGCCGGAGCCGATATTTGTGGTCATGATGATAATGGTATTTTTGAAATTGGCTAACCTTCCTTTGTTATCTGTTAACCTTCCATCATCCAGCACCTGCAATAAAATATTGAAAGTATCCGGATGTGCCTTTTCGATTTCATCCAGCAAAATCACTGAATAGGGTTTTCGTCTAACTGCTTCGGTCAATTGTCCGCCTTCGTCATAACCCACATAGCCCGGAGGCGCCCCTACCAGTCTGCTCACGGAATGCCTTTCCTGGTATTCCGACATATCGATGCGTACCATGGCATTTTCATCATTGAATAAGTATTCTGCCAATGCTTTCGCCAACTCAGTTTTACCCACACCGGTTGTTCCCATAAAAATAAAGGACCCAATTGGCTTTCTCGGGTCTTGCAGCCCGGCTCTACTTCTTCTCACTGCATCGGACAGGGCAGTAATTGCCTCTTTTTGACCGGCTACTCTTTTACCAAGTTCTGCTTCGAGGTGCAACAGTTTTTCCCTGTCGCTTTGCAGCATTTTGGTTACAGGGATGCCTGTCCATCTTGCTACCACATCAGCAATTTCTTCTGCACCCACTTCTTCTTTTAGCAGCGGGCTGCTTGAAGCCTGCATTTCCTTCATGTGAGACTGAAATTCATTGAGCTTAGCTTCAGCTTCAGTCAGTTTACCGTAGCGTATTTCTGCTACTCTTCCGAAATCACCCGCACGTTCTGCCTGCTCTGCTTCCAGTTTCAGTTTATCAATATGTTCCTTCTGATGCTGAATGCCTTGAATGACTTCTTTCTCACCTTCCCACTTAGCACGTAAATCCTTTCGCCTGTCGTCCAGGTCAGCCAATTCCCTGTTGATCATGGATTCCTTGTCCTTATTCTTCTCACGCCTCATAGCCTCCCGCTCAATTTCAAGCTGCATGATTTTTCTATTCAATTCATCCAACTCTTCCGGTAAAGAATCAATCTCAATTCGCATTTTGGCTGCAGCCTCATCCATTAAATCAATGGCTTTGTCTGGCAGGAAACGATCAGAAATATAGCGTGTTGAAAGCTCAACAGCAGCAATCACAGCATCATCTTTAATGCGCACCCCGTGATGGACCTCATATTTATCTTTTATTCCTCTTAGTATGGAGATGGCATCATCCTGTGAAGGCTCATCTACTATGACTGACTGAAACCTTCTTTCCAGCGCCTTATCTTTTTCCACATACTTTTGATACTCCTTAAGTGTAGTGGCACCTATTGCATGCAATTCGCCTCTGGCCAGGGCCGGTTTCAATAAGTTGGCGGCATCCATAGCACCTTCTCCGCCTCCGGCACCTATTAAGGTATGGATTTCATCAATAAATAGTATGATTTGACCATCGGAATCTGTCACTTCTTTAATGACAGCCTTTAACCTCTCCTCAAACTCACCTTTATATTTGGCACCTGCTACTAAGAGGCCCATATCCAAAGAGATAAGTATTTTGTCTTTGAGGTTTTCAGGAACATCGCCATCCACCATTCTTTGGGCCATTCCTTCCACAATGGCTGTTTTACCCACCCCTGGTTCTCCTAGTAGGATTGGGTTGTTTTTGGTTCTCCGGGAAAGAATTTGAAGCACTCTTCGTATCTCCTCATCACGGCCAATCACAGGGTCAATTTTCCCGTTTTTGGCCAATTCATTGAGGTTGATGGAGTAACGCTCCAGCGATCTGTATTTTGATTCAGCATTCTGATCCTTTACACTTTCTCCACCGCGCAATTCTTTTATGGCTTTAATTAAGTCTTTTTCATTGAAACCAGCATCTTTTAATAGGGTGCTTACCTTATCTCCAGATTTAAGTAAACCCAAGAGCAAATGCTCAATAGATACATATTCATCTTTAAATTCCTTTAAAAATTTCTTTGATTCGGTTAAGGTTTTATGAGCATCATTAGATAAATAGGGCTGGGCACCACTTACCTTTGGGTAAGAGTCCATTACTTCCTGTAGCTTATTATCTAATAAGCCTTTATTTATATTTAATTTTTTGAAAACAAAAGAAAGCACATTCTCATCTGTTAGCTGTATGGCTTTCAATAAGTGGCCGGTTTCCACGGCCTGCTGCCCGTTGCTTTGGGCCATCTCAGCAGCCTTTTGAATGGCCTCCTGAGATTTTATGGTATATTGATTTAAGTTCATTGCTTTGTCTTTTTAGGTTTTCTGTATTATTAACAAATTAAAATCCAATCTTTAAAATCTGACTAAATGACTTATTTTAACCATTTTTAGATAAAATAAAGACAAAATGGCATTAAAGTAGTATCTAATTTCAGTTTATTTAGATATTTCATGTTCTTACATTCAGGATATTAGCATTTACGCTTGCAATAAAATTCAGTTGATGCGATGTAGAAATGGTGATTATGCTCAAGATATGAAAGTATAAACAAAAATTGACTTAGCCGGCAACAGCTATCATTCGATCCATTTCTCTGTGGTTACAATTATTAGATTGAAAAATTTACTAGATTGCTGGAATTATATAGCAGATAGGCGGAATTGCCTGCGTGTTGAAATGTTGGGTGCAATTTCACAAATAGCTAAACCATTGACTTCAAGAGCTAACAATAGAGCTTAGAAATTGAAAGAATTGACTTGACAAAGAAATGAACTGATGGTACATCATTAGTGATCAGAAATGTAATTTAACTTTAGTCACAATTTGAAGAATGAAATATTTACTTCTACTTACAATTTTGTCCTTATTTATTGTTGGTTGCGAAAATCCAGATATTATTATTGTAAGAGCTGGCATTGGAATAGATAATCTAACTTTCATAAACTCTGACACCGCAGATATTTATAATTACAAAGGACTTTCATATACCAAGGAAACGGGAACCGCTTTAGCGGAGGGAGATGATTTTGAGTGCTATGAAAATTGGACGAAGCTCTATAATGATAGTTTAGGTATCACTTTTGCTTTCTCAACTCCTTGCCTTGAGAATGTAGATACTGTAAGGCAAAACTTCGTGAACATATCACTTTTCGGAACCTCTAATGCTTGCTTATCTGAAAATTTATGTATTGGTTCCGCAACTACTCAAGATGTAATTAAAAATCTTGGCGCACCTGAAAATACTTTTAAGCAGATGTCAGGTCAGGTCTTCATCCATTATAAATATCTACAGTTAGCTTTTTCTAACGACACATTAAATTGGATTAAGGTTTTTACAAATCAAAGAATTAATGAGCATGTAAAATGATTAAAAATGCTCCTAACATTTTGTATAAATCATGATGTTTGTAGGTTATAATACTTTGGCTCTTCGAATTTAGTGCGTGATTTCACAGTATTGAGTTACTTAATGAAATTCATTAATAAAGTTAATCATGCGGATTACCTCGGTAGTTAATTGAAATTTTTATACTTTTAATCAGCCACGACTTTATACAGTGGCGTTAACGGTTATTGCATGAAATCAATCAAGCTTTTCTTAATTATCTTTTTGGTAAATATTTGTAGTTTCAAAACTTCAGGACAGTTAAGTTTGACGGATCCAATCTTTAGTACTAAACAGTTAGAGGATTTACAAAAAATGAGTGTTTTTTTCTCCAGTCAATTATGCGGATCAGACTTTGATGCACTGACTTGTTTAGAAAACTCATCGAAAGAATTAGCTGAATACGGTTTGCAACCAATATTGGAAAAGATAAGCTTTGAAAAGCAATTAGAACTTTATGAAAGCTTTGAGTCTAATATTTTTAGCGAAATTTGGACATTTTGCAAATCTGCAAACCCAAACGAAGACTGGGAACGGAAGTCAATCTGCTATCAGCCAAGGGGAAAATATAATGCATTTCTACTAAAGCTTGTAGATGAAAACCCAATCATTACAGGTTATCATAAAGACTTGCTAAATTCAGGTGATTTTACCGGAATTACACGACTTGAAAATGAAATATTTCGTAAATCAGGTAGAGTAGATTTAAATAAATCATCAATTCAGATAATATTGATAATTCATTACCTGAGTCAGAATGACCAGCAAAAAAGAAAAGAAGCTTGGGAGGAAAAATAAAAAGAGAAAACCGTTATCATCCTGTATAAGTCATGGGTGGATGGTAGGTTATTGAGCCTTTAGCTCTTTGAAGAGAGCCCGCCAATCCTGCGATTTGCCTCGGTAGTTTAAGCAAACTTTTGTATTTTTAATCCGCCATGAATTTATACAGGGGGGGTGGCCCTCAACCAAATAAAACCATTAGAAACTCATAAAACTTATCAATGCAATCATATGAAATTCGCACAATTATTTATCGGTATTTTACTTGGCGGACTGCTGGGGTTTGTCGTTACAAAGAATTTCGCCAACAGCAAATCGGAAACTGACACCTCAAAAACCTCATCCACTGATGTCCCTTCATCTTCCGAGAAGTGGGGCTGGGCAGACAGTTTGGATGCCGTAAAAGCGGCACCAGATAATCATAAGATAGTTTATGAAGATGATAACATCAGAATTTTGGCAGTTATTCTCGATGGGAAAAAATCAGAGCCTATTCATACGCACAAATGGAAAAGCATTATGTGGATAGCGAAACCAATCGTTCCTTGTCAAATAGATAATTATAGGAAGGACGAAAATGGTAATCTCATCAAGACAGACAGTATAATAATTAATGAAATGCCTGTCGATATCGGTCAGTTAATGAACCCTGAAGGACCCACTTCTATTACGAATTTAGGTTCTGAAGATGGTGTTGCGTACAGAGTAGAATTTAAAAAAGATTTCAAGCTATGAATGCCGGTTGATTAAAACCGAAAAAAAGCGTTTATTAACCCTCTCATCTTCTATGTTAGTTAATGAGGAATGTATGTGTCATTTCGTTGCAGAGAAGTTAAACCTCTTCAGACCTGCTATATTTTCCCCACTAAAGACTGTTCACTTATTTTAAACAATCGAATTTACCACACCTCCATCCACTCTCAGTGATGCACCATTGGTAGCAGCAGAAAGTGGGCTTGCAACATAGGCCACTAAATATGCTACTTCATCTGTGGAGGCAAACTTTTGTGTGAGCGATGTTGGCCTTCTTTCCTTAAAAAAGTCTTCTATCACTTCTTCCACTGTTTTGCCTTCTTTTTCGGCCTGAGCTTTCATGCCATTTTCATTGGCCCTGCTCCAGGTAGGTCCCGGTAAAACTGAATTTACCGTAACTTTGCTTCCTTTAGTTAATCGAGCCAAACCTCTGGAAATGGATAGCTGGGCAGTTTTAGTCATTCCATAGTGGATCATCTCAGTGGGGATATTTAAACCAGATTCGCTACTGATGAAAATAATCCTGCCCTCGTTTTTGGCCATCATTTTAGGAAAGTAATGTCTGGATAGCCTTACTCCACTCATTACATTAATTTCGAAGATTTCTGACCATTCCTCATCAGTAATATCAGCAAAATCAACCTCATTGAAAATGCCCACATTATTAACCAATATATCAACATCAGGCAAGGATTTTATCAAATGAACCACCTCTTCTTTTTTAGCAAAGTCCGCTACAATCCCGTCGATATTTTCATTTTTAGTTTCCCTCTTTAAATTTTCAACGGCTTCTTTCAGCGCCTCTTCTTTTCGTCCGTTAATGGTAACAATTGCCCCTTCGGCTGCCAGGTGCTTGGCAATTGCATAGCCTATTCCGGCTGTTGAACCGGTTACTAATGCAGTTTTATTTTCTAATTGTAAGTTCATTGCGTTCTAAAATTTTATGCTAAAAAGTGAGTAGTCGTTTTTCGTAAAAAGCAGATAAAAAGTTATCTATTCTGTTTTCTTTTGTACCTAATCTCGCATTTATAAAGTATCCTTGCTTTAAAAGAGAACGGAGCTAATCAAAATCTGTTGAGCATTGCCTATATATAAACAACTACTTTACATCTGTATGGGAAAAAAGTTCTAACCAAATCATGGCTTGGAACAATGTTTTCCATTCACAATACTTCGTTTTTGAAATTGGACAACCACAATAACTAAAAGAATTAAAAATGAAAGGGAGTACTTATCAGTTCTTTAGAATATGTACGTTACCCTTCACAATATTGATTTGAATAATGCTAAACAGTGCTGCCTATTAGATTATCACTAAAAAATATAAACCTTTTCAATGCTTATGATTAGTATAATTATTAAGGTTTATTTTAGTGTAAAATCATTTTTTGGGTAAGTTAATACTAGCTTAAATCATATAATTATTAATTTAACATGCGGAAATGTTTTAATTAGCGTATTTTTCTGACTGCTAAACCCTTTGATGAGAAACTTTTTAACCTTACTTATATTTTTAAACCTATCTTCAGTGTTTGCTCAAGATGGTCATTTATCGTTAAAACATTTCAGTGTTCCATTACCCAAACAGGATTACCTGTTTAATGATATGGATATAGATGAGCAAGGAAGACTCTTGTTGGCACACAGGCGAGGGCTCCTGCAATTCGATGGCAGGCAATGGGAAAAAATAGCCATTTCCAGTAGTCCGCTGCAATTTTTGCATATTGATACTAACCTATTTGTACTTACAAGAGCTGGTATTTCTCTCATAAAGCAAAATAATTTTAATCACAATCAGGTGGTTAATGTATTCAGCAATGATCATTTTTTGATGGGTGCAGATTTAATAAAATTTAATGATCAGTACTATTATTTAGCAGGCAACAAAATCATCAGATTTAAAGATCAAAATTTTGAAATTGATACCATCTTTAATAGTGATCTTGGTTATAACGATATATTCACCTATAAAGATAAGCTGTTTGCCTTTGAAGGAAATTTTTTACTAGAATATTATAAAGGTTCATGGATTGATATGAACCTATACGCACCGGAAGATACTGATTTTGTGTTTTCGTGCCAGACAGATTCACTTGTATTTTTTGCCTATGATAATGGAGATTTCTTTGCTTTCAATGGAAAAGATTTCAACGTGTTTTCTGAAGAGCTCAATCAATATTTAAAAGATAATTACCCGGTCTCTGGCAAGATATTGGGTAATACCATTGTGATAGCAACCCTCAACGGGGGGGCGGTAATGGTAGATATGAAATCCGGTAAAATTCAAAATTCAATTCAGTATTATAACGGATTGCCCTCCGATCAGGTCAGTGCGGTAACCATGGATGATCAAAGTGGCATTTGGTTGGCACATAGCGCAGGAATATCCAGGGCTTCCTTGCAATTGCCTTTTAAAGAATTTCAGCATTATCCCGGTCTTAAAGGAAAGCCTGAAACAGTGCTTTTCCGAAACGACACACTTTTTATTGGTACAAACGATGGTTTATTTTATTTGGCGGAGGTAAAAGATTATGAAACCTTGCAGAAGGTGATGGAAGAGAAAGTAAAAGTGGAGACTTTTATTGAGGAAGAAGACACGGAATATGAAGAAGATAATAAATTCTTTTCCGAGTTATTTTCTACCTCTGTAAGCGCAAAGGAGCAATTTATTGAAGAACAATTGGATGTTTACAAAAAGTTGTTCAGGAGCCAGGGCTACAGGTTTAGAAAGCTTAAAGATCGATTAGAAGAGAAAGAGACATACCTCAGAGATTCTATCGCATCTGCTGATCAAAAACCAGAAATAGAAAGTAAGCCTGCTGATAAAAAACCTGCTGTTAGAAAAGAGGTGAGTTATAAAACTATTCGAAAGGTGGTAAATATTTCGAAATTGAAATCTGTCAAATTTCAGTACTTGAAAATAGATAAGATTGACAGAAAAGTAAAAGAATTGATTGATACATCTGATGGCATAATAGCTATTACCACCAATGGAGTTTTCCTTATAAAAAACCTTACGGTTATTAAATTGAGTAATCAAAGGTTTATTGAGAAGGCTTTGTACGATAGTATTCATCAAAAATTATGGCTCACAGGCGATTTTGGGTTATTTAGCTTGTCCCTAAAGGATGACAGTTATGATCCTAAATTTCATTTTTCTTCTTCAATCAATGATATCGCCATTATTAAAAATGAGATAGCCCTTGCTGGAGCAAGTAACGTTTTTACATTTAAAATTGACAATGAGAAGTTATCAAGTCTGAAAACCTATGCGATCAAAAATGATTTTTCGGATAAAATCTTAATTTTCTATCAAGAGAAAGAGTTGAAAATTTTAAAACTAGATGGACTTTATAAAATAGAAAAAGACAGCATAGTGGTAGAAAAGTCCTTTGATGAAAATTTAAAATACTTCCTGAAAGATACCCGAAACTCTATATGGCTAAATAATCAAATGGATCAATGGAGTTTACTAAACCGTACAGGACTATATACAGATCTGAGGTGGATGAGAATTTTTCCGCATGTTAAATTTATTAACCCAATCTCCGATTCGATTATTTATTTTATTGTGGATAGTAGGATTATAGAACTAAAGGCTACGGAAGAATATGCAAAGTTTTCATCTTTAAGTTTTGTTAATTCTGTATACAAACAAAATACGAAAATTGATGATTTTCAAGATATTGAATTGAAGCATAATAATAATTCTTTACGGATTAATTTGAGCACTATTGATTATCTTTTTCCTGAAGGGGTGAGCTATCAGTATTATGTAAAAGGCTTGATGGAAGAATGGTCGCAGTGGTCCAAGGTTGGGGAAATAGATTTCCCCTATTTGCCAACGGGCGATTATACCATTCAAATTAAGGCAAGGAGCGGTTTCTCAGGTGAAGTAAGCAACTTTGATTTCTCCTTTGAGGTACTACCACCCTATTGGCGAACCTGGTGGTTTTATTTGCTGGAGATCGCATTTTTTAGTACATTAATTTTAATATCACTTAAATTAAATCGAAGTAGCAAAAATACTTACCTCACCAATACGGTTACATTTTTAACCTTAATTTTAATATTGGAATTTTTTGCCACTGTTTTGGAGAACAACCTGGAGGGTCTGGTAGAAGATTCACCGGTGTACACCTTCATTATTAATGTAATATTGGCTTTGTCCATTACACCAATGGAACGTGGTGTCAATAAATTGTTATTAATTACTAATACCCGAAATCTCAGGAAAATTACCAGGAAGATGAGAGCAACGCAGGAAAAAAATAAGAAAAATGAGCAGAATTAAGATTGACGAACCATTTTCATATGATTTCACCGCTATAATTCACACCAGAGTAACAGATCTAAATTATGGCGGACATGTGGGAAATGATAGAATTTTTGCATTCATGCATGATGCCAGGGTACAATACCTGAAAAGCTTAGGCTACTCTGATGAGATGAGTTTTGATGGTTTAGGCTTTATTCAAACTGATGCAGCTATTACCTATAAAGCGGAAATTTTTGCGCATGAGACGGTTAAAATTTCTATTGGAGTTACAGACCATAATAAGTACGGCTTTGATTTTGTCTACAGATTCATAAAGGAGGATAACAGATTAGCTGCCTTGGGCAAAACAAGCATTGTTTTCCTGGATTATGAGAAACGGAAAATAGCTGAAATGCCGGCAGACTTTGCTGCAAAAATCGGGATCAAGGGTTAAACTAACCTTGTATTTTGCAGTCCATTTAATTTTGATGCTTTTATAAGCCTTCCAAAATAACATCATAGGCCTTAATTCTGCTGCCGCTACATAAAATTTGGTAAGTGAAAAGGTTCCCAAAAATAACATTGTAAATCCCGAGATTCTGACCTAATTTTAAGCTTTAATTCAAAATTTACTATGCAAAGAGATAGCGCACTATTCGACCTTATTAAAAAAGAACAGAAAAGACAAGAAACCGGTATAGAACTGATTGCCTCTGAGAATTTTACATCACCCGATGTAATGGAGGCCATGGGTAGTGTGCTGACTAATAAATATGCAGAAGGCTTACCGGGCAAGCGTTATTATGGAGGTTGCGAAGTAGTAGATGAGGTAGAAAACCTTGCTATTGAGCGAGTAAAAGAGCTTTTTGGAGCTACATGGGCCAATGTGCAGCCGCACTCTGGCGCTCAAGCAAATGCTGCAGTAATGTTGGCATGTTTGCAAACTGGTGATAAAATATTAGGTTTTGATTTATCACATGGGGGACACCTAACGCATGGTTCGCCAGTGAATTTTTCAGGTAAATATTATAAGCCTAGTTTTTATGGCGTG
Organism: uncultured Cytophagales bacterium; assembly: GCA_963803685.1. GTDB lineage: Bacteria > Bacteroidota > Bacteroidia > Cytophagales > Cyclobacteriaceae > Marivirga. Next base: position 285,389 of record CAWDNW010000001.1, on the reverse strand, counting down.
GAAAAAGAGACCGGTTTAATTAATTGGGATAAAGTAGAGGAGACTGCTAAAAAAGAACAGCCAAAAATGATTATTTGCGGTGCTTCTGCCTATAGTCGTGATTGGGACTATGAAAGGTTAAGAGAAATTGCTGATGAAGTAGGGGCTTTGCTTTTGGCAGATGTTTCTCATCCAAGCGGGTTAATTGCCCGAGGCATTTTGAATGACCCTTTAGATCATTGTCATATTGTTACAACCACCACCCATAAAACCTTAAGAGGCCCTAGAGGTGGTTTAATTATGATGCGGGATGATTTTGAAAACCCTTTCGGACAGAAAAACCCTAAGGGAGAGCTAAGAATGATGACTCAGCTTTTGGATTCAGGCGTATTCCCTGGAACGCAAGGTGGTCCGTTAGAGCACGTAATTGCCGCCAAAGCAGTAGCTTTCGGTCAGTGTTTAACAGATGAATACTTCAATTATATTCTTCAGGTGCAAAAGAATGCAGCAGTAATGGCTCAATCTTTTACTGATAGAGACTACAAAATTATTTCAGGTGGCACCGATAACCACATGATGCTAATTGATTTACGTTCCAAAGATATAACAGGTAAGCAAGCTGAGGCTGTTTTAGGTGAAGCTGATATTACTATTAATAAAAATATGGTGCCTTTTGATGACAAATCTCCATTTGTTACATCTGGTATGCGAATTGGAACTGCAGCTATTACAACACGAGGTTTAGTAGAGTCGGACATGGAAAGAATTGTTGAATTTATTGACACAGTAATTACCAATCATGACAACACAACCAAAATTGAGGCTGTGAAGAAAGAGATTAACGAATGGATGGTTCAATTTCCTTTATTTAAAGCATAAGCATGCCATCAGATCAACCACAGGCTGAGATGAGCTTTCTGGATCATCTGGAAGCATTCAGATGGCATATAGTAAGGTCGTTTATTGCTATATTCGTATTTTCTCTAGCGGCCTTTGCCTCCAAGGAGTTTATATTTGGGACTTTAATTTTAGGTCCTTCGCGACCAGATTTTTGGTTCTATCAAATGGCTTGTGAATTTGGTCAGGCAGTGGCTAATTCTACCGCTTTTTGTATTGATGAGCTCCCTTTTATTATCCAGAGTAGAAAAATGACTGGGCAGTTTACGATGCATATTACAACCTCGCTTGTAATAGGTATTATTGTCGCTTTTCCCTACTTTTTTTGGGAAATGTGGCGTTTTATCAGTCCGGCATTGTATAGTAATGAAAAACAACATACCAGAGGCGCTACCTTTTTTGTAACTCTGCTGTTTATGACTGGGGTTCTGTTCGGATATTACATTGTGTCACCTATTTCAATACATTTCTTAGGAAACTATCAGGTTGACCCTTCTATTTTAAACGAATTTGATATTACATCCTATGTCGGTACTATTACTATGCTGGTTTTAGCTTGTGGCTTAATGTTTCAATTGCCGATGGTAATATATTTTATGACAAAAGCAGGAATTTTAACTCCAGGTATCCTAAGAAATTACAGAAAGCATTCTATTGTAGTGATTTTAATTTTAGGAGCCATTATAACGCCTCCTGACCCTATTTCACAAATGCTAATTTCTTTACCAATTATGTTATTGTACGAAATTAGCATCACTATTTCTACAGTAATTTATAGAAGGAAGCAAAAAAAGGAAGCTGCATTACAAACCAATGATTAATTGAATACAAAAAAGCATAAATAGTATGACTTTTGCAGAAATACCGGGTTTAACTGAAGTTAAGAAGCACCTTGTTAAAAGTGTGAAAGAAAATCACATTGCACATGCACAGTTGTTTCTGGGTACAGCCGGTGCAGCGAATCTACCAATGGCGCTAGCTTATGCTACTTTTTTAAATTGCGATAATAGAGGAGAAGATGATGCTTGCGGGGTGTGTCCGGCATGTCAAAAAAATGCTAAATTTATCCATCCCGACTTCCACTTTTCATTTCCTACCGCAGCTAATGATAAAGTAAAAGCCGCAGATGCCAAAATAAGTCAGAATTTTCTTAAGTATTGGAGATCATTTTTATCAAACGATCCTTTTGCTTCTGTTAATGATTGGGTTTCGCATATTGGTACTGATAACAAGCAGTTGAATATTTCCAGGGAGGAAAGTAGGCAAATTATCAAAAGTTTGTCTTTAAAGGCCTTTGAAGGGAAGTATAAAGTGATGCTCATTTGGTTGCCTGAATATCTACATCCTTCTGCTGCCAATGCTTTGCTAAAAATTATAGAAGAACCTGCTGAAAAAACAGTTTTTCTGTTGGTTTCTAATAACCAGGGGAAACTGTTGGGTACAATTACCTCACGAACGCAAAGTGTTCATATTCCTGCTTATAATGATGAGGAAATCATGCAAATCCTTATTAGCCGCTATCAGATTGATGAACGACTGGCAAAACAATTGGCTCATATTGCTCAAGGAGATTTGAATAAAGCACTTTCACTTTCTGATGATATTTCAGATGATACGCAACCCGAATTTGAGCAGTGGATGAGAGAATGCTATACCAGGGACTACACCAGTCTGGTAAAAAGATCAGAAGCTTTTCAGAAATTTGGGAAGGTAAATCAGCAGCAATGGCTTATCCATGCAGAAAACATTTACAGAGAAGCCCTGATAGCAATGATGCAATCTGATGAACTCATGCGGATACCTGAAGAGCATAAAGCATTTGTGCAAAAATTCAGCAAAACCATTTCATTGGAAAAAGTAGCAGCAATGACTGAAATTTTGAACAAAGCATCTTATTACCTGGAAAGAAATGCCAGTGCAAAAATGACTTTACTAAATGTTTCACTGCAGATTTCTGGTATATTAAGAGGTTGACACTTCAGTCCTTTAGGCCATCATTTTATACAATTTAAATAAGATTGGTACAATCCTTGAGTTAAGCTTGAGAGAACTAATTTAGTATGTATGAAACTGATATACCTCTCTCTTTATTTCTCGTTTTTCATCATAAATGTTAGCAATGCTCAAAATCAAAATTATGATTCTACCAAAAATTATCAGATAGTAGAACTGACAAGTCCTTCTTTGCTTCAGGGGGTGCTGATTAAGGTTGAAAGGGAGCGGGGTACAAATCTATTTGCTGATACCAGATTAAGAGATGAAGAAGGAGTGCTGTTGCAATTTAATTCAAGATCTGAAGCTCTAAATTTTTTAGATGCTAATGGCTGGGAATTAGTCAATTCATTTAATACAGAAGAATTTGACATGAAGGTTGTACTTAAGCGTAAAAATTCAAAAGCTATTCCTCTCCGCTCTCCAATTCGTGATTAGATTTCTTATACTTCCCTTTTAGGTCATCGATCAGAGATTTTTTCCACATAGGAATTCCTATAAAATAAGAAGCTCGTCCTAATAAATGAGCGCCCACTGGTGCGGTTAAAAGGATGAATAAAATTATGGCAAGTATCCTTGTGGTTACAGAGGTTTCACTAAAAAACACAGCTGCAGAAGCTAAAATCAGACCGATGCCTAAGGTGGCCGCTTTCGTAGTAACTGAAATTCTCAAGTAAAGATCGGGCATTCGCACCAGACCCACTGCAGCGAAAAGTACAAATAGCGTACCCAGTGATACTAGTATTATGGTAATGATGTCACTCATTTTTCTTTCTTTTTTCAAGGTAATAGGAAAAGGCAACTGTGCCCAAAAAAGCTATTAAAGCTAATATCATTGCGATATCCAAAAAGGTGCTTTGCTTTGAGACTATGCTGTAAACAGCAATAATTCCTATTCCGGTAGTTATTAATAAATCTAATGCAATTACCCGGTCTGAAATGCTTGGTCCTTTTAAAAAGCGATAGAATATCAGTAACACAGAAAATGTTAAAACAGGCAATATTATATAATATAGATAGTTGTAAATCATCTTAAAATTTCCAGTAATTTTCTTTCAAATCCGTTTTTAATATTGTTGATGAATTTCTCTTTGTCCTGAATGTACATAGCGTGTACGTATAAAACCTTCCTGTCAGCTGAAACATCCAAACTACATGTGCCAGGAGTTAATGTTATCAAGTTAGCTAATAAAGTAATCTCTAAATCACTTTTGGCATCTAATGGAAGCCTTACAATACCCGGTTTCATAAAAAAACTTGGAGTCATAACATCTGTAGCAACCTGTAGATTTGCTTTTGTTAATTCGTAAAGAAAAAAGAAGATAAAAGAGATGAACTTTGGAACAACCTTGAAATACTTTCTCTTTTTAGATTTCAAACTGATTACCCAAATAATAAAAAAACTTAAAGTGAATCCAAATAAAATATTGCTAAATGAGAAGGTGCCACTCAAGGCTATCCAAACAAATGTTAAAAGCAAATTCATTAAAAATGGAGTTCTCATAGCTAATTATTTAGATTTTCCTTTTAGAACCACATCAATGTAGCCTGTTGCATCTGTTAATTCCATACCTATTCTTTCTGATAATGCTTGCAAATGACCTGCTCCAAACCCAATATAGAGCGAAACTACTGCCAATAGAATAATTGGGCTGACAATCATTACTTTTTCTTTCAGAGTATGATTACTGAAATACCTGAAATGTACAGTTGGTGCATCAATATTACTTTTTTGCTTCCAAAACACTTCCGCCCACACTTTTGCAATTACAAACAATGTGATAAAGGTAGCAAATAGTATAAAAGCTATTAGTAAATAGTTTTCTCCATTTAAACCTGCATTTATTAATGAGAGCTTCGGCCAAAAACCAGATAAGGGAGGTATTCCAACGAGAGAAAATAAAGGGATTGCCATTAGCAAACTGAGAATAGGCATTTGAGCATAAATTCCCCCCATTTTTTTTATGTTGTTGGTGCCATTAATTCTGTAAAGCAGTCCCCCCACCATAAAAAGGTTGGCTTTTACAACTATGTCATGAATCATATAAAATACTGCACCACTTATCGCCAGGCTTGATCCCATTCCTAAGCCTGCCACCATAAAGCCTATGTGGCATATTATTAAATAGGAAAAAACCTTTTGTAGATTATTTTGAACCAATGCACCAATTGCTCCACTGAACAAAGTAAGTATAGCTACTATTGTAATAACGCTTTCCAGAAATGGATCTAGCGCAAATATGAGGGTGAAAACGCGAATCATTGCATAAACACCAACTTTTGTGAGTAAACCCCCAAAAATGGCTGCCACAGCATGGGGTGGCGTATGATAAGAAGCCGGCAACCAAAAATATAAGGGGAAAACTGCCGATTTTATCCCGAAGCCAACAAAGAATATTACTGCACAGATATGTACAAGTGATTTATTCTCCAACAAAGCAATTTTAAGCGATAAGTCAGCCATATTCAATGTTCCGGTAAGGCCGTACAATACTGCAATTGCAGTTAGAAAAATGATAGATGCCAAAATATTAAGTGTGAAATATTTCACAGCACCTTCAATTTGGGCTTTCTGCCCACCAATGGTGAGTAGTACAAAAGAACTGATGATAATAATTTCGAACCATACATACAAATTGAAAATATCGCCAGTAAGGAAGGAACCACAAATACCCATTATCAAGAAATGGTAAATTGGGAAAAAGCCAAAGCGGGCCCTTGCATTTACGATAGAACCTGAAGCAAAAATGGAGATGGCTAATCCCAAAATACCAGTAAGCAGCACCAAAGTAGCAGAGAAGGTATCAGCAACTAAAGTTATGCCAAATGGAGCTTCCCAGTTGCCCGCCTGCATGGAAGCAATGCCGCCATGCCAAATATTGGTGAATAGAATGATAGAAATAAATAAGGCGATGCCACTTCCTATAATGCTAATTATTCGCTGAGCTAAAATCTTTTTCCAGAGAAACATCAATACCACCGAAATGATGAATTGAATAAGAATTGGTGCTATAATTAAATGTTGGCTCATGCGCTTTCGTCTGTTGTATTCATTTCGTCCAGGTCATCAGTTTTAACCACTTTATAGGCTCTTTTTATCAATATGATGGCAAAGGATTGCAAACCAAAACTGATAACAATGGCTGTTAAAATTAAAGCCTGCGGTAAAGGATCGGCAAAGCTTCCTGTTAAGGTTTCTGCGTTATCCGGAATAACAGGTGGCTCTCCTTTGGTGATCCTACCTAGTAAAAAAATCAACAAATTTACCCCGTTACCTAGTAAAATAAGGCCAATTATCAGCTTTACCAGGCTTCTTCTTAGTACCATATAAATACCAGCGGCATAAAGCACTCCTGTCATTATAGCTAAAACTGTTTGCATATCAGGCTGATTCGGATATAGTGAAAATTATGGTTAGGGTTACCCCAATTACCACCAGATAAACTCCAATATCAAAAAAGAGTGCAGAGCCTATCATGCTTATAACTGGCACTTTCTCCGGATACCATAGTCCAGTCATAAACGGTTGATTTGTAAGAAGTGGTGATAATCCAGCTAAGAGGGCTAAAAGTAAGCCTACGGGCATTAAAAAGCCAGGGTGTATTCTTAGGATTGACTTTGTATTAGCTAACCCGTGTGCAAATGCATGTAGCACAAAAGCGATGGAGGCTATTAACCCTCCGATGAATCCGCCCCCGGGCAAATAATGCCCTCTCAATAATATAAATATGGAGAATAGCAGAAGCAAGGGAAGCAAGTAGTTAGATGCTGTTTTTAAAATTAATGATCTCATTTCTGCTGTTATTTAACGAATTTTCTCTTTACTTTTTAAACGTAACTTCATTAAGCCAAAAACCCCTAAAGCGGCAATTACTAATACGGTTATTTCCACCATGGTGTCCATGCCTCTGAAATCGACTAAAATAACATTCACTATATTTTTGCCTTTGGCTAATTTGTAGGCGTTTTCCGTATAATAGTTACCTATTTCTGGTGTCATCGGTTGATTCAGAACACTCAGTGCTAATACTGTAATCATTCCTCCAAATATCGTAGAAATTATTCCATCTCGAATTCGGGTCGTTTTTTTTGAATAAGGTAGATATTTAGGTAGTCGGTACAAAACTAAAACGAACAAGATAACTGTGAGAGTATCAATGGCAAACTGAGTCATTGCCAGGTCCGGAGCACTATAGAAAACGAATAATAAACAAAGGGAATAACCCACAACTCCCATGGCAGCTACGGCAGTAAGTCGGGAGCCGGTTGAAATAGAATACAATATGGCTCCCAGCATGATTAATACGATGGCAATTTCGTAAACTGTGAGATTTAAGAGTTGGTTATAATCAAATTGTAATTCAAAGTCACCACCAATACCATAAATCATCATCCCCATCAGGAAAAGTAGTATTACAAGAATGTAATTTCTTAAGTAGCCATTTTGTATTCTTTCAGTCCAGAAGGAAGATGATTGCTGAAAGCTTCTCGCTACAGCTTCAAAAATAGCTTTGGGAGCAAATTTTTCCCAATTGAGCATATTTTCTTCCCTCTTTTCACTTGGTTTAAGAAGGAAGAAAAGAGTGAAACCTACTCCAATTGTGATGGCACTCAACCCCAGTATAAGATTAAAGCCGTGCCATAGCTTTAAATGAAAATCAAGTTCTCCCATTCCTAATGCTTGCATGGCAGGTGCTATTAGAGATTGCTCTATAAGTCCTGGTGCTAAACCAAAAACAATGCAAAAAATGGCTAAAATTAAAGGAGGAACCCATAATCTGGGGGATCCTGAGCTTGCTTGCTTATATTCTTCCTTTACAGCACCTAAAAATGGTCGCACTCCTGCCAAAAAGCCGGCAAAAAGTAATAAAGTATTGGTGAGTATTAATGCGATAGTTGAAATAACCGGAAAAAGTTGTGTTTTCAGGGAGGCATCATAAATAAGATCCTTTCCTAAAAAGCCAAAACTGGGTGGGATACCCGAATTGGATAAAGCCGCTAAAAAACCTGCAATAGCAACCGGTAGCATCAGTTTCCCTAAACCAGACAGTTGACTAACCTGTCTTGTCTTGGTTTCATGGTCAATAATGCCTGTCATTAAAAATAAGGTAGCTTTATACAGGGCATGTACCAACACAAAAATAAGCGCTGCAAGCATGGCTTCTTCTGTTCCTATACCTATCAGAAACACCAGAATTCCCAGAGCGGATATGGTCGAATATGCCAGGATACTTTTTAAATCATCTTTGAAGAGGGTTTGAACAGCTGCATATAACATAGTTACTCCTCCAAAAATCCATAGGCTGTAGTGCCAAAAATCAGGTCCGGAGAGGACGGGGCTCAAGCGGAAAAGCAAGTAAATACCTGCTTTTACCATAGTGGCGGAATGCAGATAAGTAGAAACCGGAGTGGGAGCCTTCATAGCGCCAGGCAACCAAAAATGAAGTGGAAATTGAGCCGACTTTGTAAAGGCAGCACCGAAGACCAGGCAAACTAAACCTATGTATAAGTCATGACTTTGCAGTGCCACGTCAGATTGTAAAATTTCAATAATACTGTATGTGCCTGTAATATGATGCACCACCAAAGCAGCGGCTAATAAACATAACCCCCCTATACCGGTAATGGATAATGCTGTTAATGCTGATTTTCTGGAAGCGGCATCTTTATTATTAAACCCGATCAGGAAAAAGGAACTTATACTGGTAAGCTCCCAAAAAACGAAAAGAGTTATCAGGTTATCTGATAGAACCAGACCCAGCATTGCTGCCATAAAAAGGCATAAGTAGCCAAAAAAGCGGTCCAGGTATTCATGTTTTTTTAGATAGGAGGAAGTATAAATAAATACAAGTGCGCCTACCCCGGTTATCATTAAAGAGAAAATTAGAGACAGGCCATCCAGATTGAAATCTAAATTGATGCCCATTTGAGGAACCCAATCTAATTTTTGAATGACTGGACTTCCAGCACTAACCTCAGCCAGCTTACTTAAAAAATATACAAAAAGTGAGGTTGGAAGCAAGGCTAAAAGAAAACTCCATCTGCCTTTGAGCCACTTACCAAAGGGCACCAGTAATATTGCAACAAAAAATCCAGATAAGATTGCTAGCAGCATGAAATGTAAATTAGGATTAAACCAAATTTAAAACAATTTATAAGGCTCTCTAACTAAAATAGAAAGGAATTGTATTAATAACCATAAAGTAATATTGAATCACTCCTTCTTAATACTTCAGGGAAGAGGGAAGGTTTCATTTTTAACTAGTGGAGAATGTTAGCAGTAAAAGAAGCTTTTCCTACCTTCGCTAAACTTTTACCCTATAGTTTCACACTTAAACCACAGAAGCTTATTCTAGACTGTTCTTACAAACACTAAATAGCTTATGTATCATTAAATCTTATCGGAAAGTGACTTTTCGCCTGAAATTTTAGTTTCACTCAATGATAAAATTTTTAAGTTATAAACTTAAATTGCAAGGGGTACCATACTTGTTTGTCTGATCTTAACCTAATTGTATTCACAATAATGGATAGAAAGTTTATTCCGTAGAGAAAACCAAAAATTATATAATTAAATGTAGGGGTTTTAACCATAGAAGGGCTTATTAACACTAACTGCTCTAGCTGATAATTGCGATAAATTAGTGCAAGAATGAAGCAGGAGAATAACAGAATTGTCCATGAAATTTGAAAATTCAGAACTTGCCGGGCAGTATGATGTAAATCTTTGACTTTATCTTTTCTTGAAACCCATATAATGAGAGGTACCAGTATTCCTAGTAAAGGAAATAACAAAAAGCTTGGTGATGAAATATTCAGGTTAGAAAGTAATTCTTTATCTTTTAAGATACTCCAGTCTATGATTTCATCCGTAGTAACATTCAATGCTGCAGCTAATCTTTTCAAAGTATCTCCTCTGGGCTCAGAAGTGCCGCTTTCAATCCGTTGAATAGTTCGCAAATTAAGCCCTGACTCTTCTGCTAAAAGCTCCTGTGACAAGCCATGTTGTTTTCGTAATTTCTGAATTTTTTGTGCTAAAAATTGATTATCCATTTTAAATGTTTTTGTTGATTCTCAAATGTAAAAGCTCTGGGTGATTTCTCTTACGCAAGGTTTACGATTTTTTTACGACAAGCTTGTCATAGCGATTAAGAAGCAATTTAAGAGGATTGAATCTAAAACTCAGTTTATATTTTTTTTCTTTTATAGGCTTTTTAAATTTCTCAGCATACTGTATGGGAAACTGTCTATCTTTTTGAGCGGATCATTACTATATCAATTTTCAACTTATGTTTTATATTATTACTGGGCTACTTCAGAAATTTCTCAATCATTTCATTTTTGTCTTCCCAATTATTGCAACTTTGCGTAAATTCAAACTCTGATTTTAATTCCAATCACCTCACTATTCTATGTACCTGATTTACGATACCGAAACTACCGGATTACCACAAAATTACAATGCACCTTTAAGCGATTCTGATAATTGGCCTCGCTGTGTGCAAATTGCCTGGCAGCTTCATGATGGTAAGGGAAAACTATTAGATGCACAAAATCATATTGTGAAGCCAGAAGGTTATGATATTCCATACAATGCAGAGAAAGTGCATGGAATCTCTACGGAAAGAGCACAAAAGGAAGGGAAACCTTTAATAGAGGTTTTAGAGGCATTTCAGGAGATTTTAAAAAGGACGGATGTTGTAGTGGGGCATAATATTAGTTTTGATATTAATATTATGGGTGCTGAATTGCTCCGTAAGGAGCTTTCAGAAAAGGAGCTTATCAGCAAGCAAATTATTGATACTAAAGATGAGTCTACCAATTTCTGCGCAATTCCGGGTGGGAGAGGTGGTAAATTTAAATGGCCTACACTAACAGAACTTCACACCAAATTATTTGGTAAAGGCTTTGGAGATGCCCACGATGCAGCGTACGATGTAGATGCCACCGCTAAATGTTTTTTTGGTTTAATCACAGCCAAAGTCGTGAAGCCTGTAGATGGCTCACCCATTGAAGCCATACATTATGAGCCTCCGGTTTTGGAAGCGGCAAATTTTGCACAGAGCAACCAAGGCGATGAAAAAGCAGCAGAAGATGCATTAAAAAAGGCTAAAAAAGCAGATATATCGGGATTAGATGATACTCCTTTTGTGCATTTACATTGTCATACACAGTTTTCAGTATTACAAGCTACCACTGAAATTCCGGCAATGGTAGCCAAGGCAAAAGAGTTAGGGATGCCTGCCATTGCAATAACTGATCATGGCAATATGATGGGGGCTTACAATTTTGTTAGGGATGCGAACAAAGCTGGCATCAAACCAATTGTGGGATGTGAATTTTATCTTTGCAAAGACAGAACAAACAAGAGCAGCAAAGACGATGGCTATCAGACTGTCTTATTGGCTAAAAATAAAAAGGGGTATCATAACCTGGCCAAGTTATCTTCCACTGCGTTTGTAGAAGGGTTTTATTATGTTCCTAGAATTGATAAAGAGGTATTAAAACAATACAAAGTGGATTTGATTGCCACAACCGGTGGTTTGTGGGGAGAAATTCCCTTTCTGATTTTGAACGCGGGGGAACAGCAAGCTGAAGAAGCTTTTGTCTGGTGGAAGGAGCAATTTGGCGAAGATTTTTATGTAGAATTAAATCAGCACGGAATTCCGGAAGAGCAAAAGGTAAATGAAGTGCTTTTAAAATTTGCTGAAAAATATGATGTAAAATATTTTGCAGCGAACAACTCCTATTATACCAATAGAAAGGATGCTGAAGCGCACGATATTCTGATTTGTGTGAAAGATGGTGATTTCGTTAGTAAACCGAAAAAATACATCGGCAAAAGAGGAAGGGAATATCGATTTGGCCTCCCTAATGATGAATTCTACATCAAGTCTCCCGATGAGATGAAAAAGCTCTTCCTGGAGTACCCAGAAGCGGTAAGTTGTACAGCTGAGATAGCAGAAAAAATTGAAGGCTTCGAACTGGCCAGGGATGTTTTACTTCCTAAATATGATATTCCTAAAGAGTTTATTAATCCTAAAGATGCAGAAGATGGTGGCAATAGAGGGGAAAATGCTTACTTAAAGCATATAACCTATGTTGGAGCTGAGAAACGCTATGAAGAAATAACAGCCGAAATTAAAGAAAGACTGGATTTTGAGTTAGCCACTATCGAAAACACCGGGTATCCTGGTTATTTCCTTATTGTTCAGGATTTTACCACAGCCGCAAGAGAAATGGGCGTATCAGTAGGGCCAGGACGGGGTTCAGCTGCTGGTTCGGCGGTTGCCTATTGCACAGGAATTACCAATATAGATCCTATTAAGTACGATCTACTTTTTGAGCGTTTTCTAAATCCGGATAGGGTTTCATTACCCGATATTGATATTGATTTTGATGATCATGGCAGGCAGAAGGTTATTGATTATGTGATCAAGAAATATGGAGCCAACCAGGTAGCACAAATTATCACTTACGGCACCATGGCAGCCAAGTCCGCCATTCGTGATACAGCCCGCGTAATGGAGCTTCCACTTTTCGAAGCCGATAAAATTGCCAAACTGGTGCCCGATATCAAGCTGAAAAAGCTCTTTGATTTAGCAGGAGATAAGAAAAAGTTATCCATGCAGCTAAAAAGTAATGGTGAAGCCATTGGAATGGCTGAGCAATTACTACAGTTGGCCAGTATTGATGATCCTTCCGGCAAAGTAATTCAGCAGGCCAGGATCTTGGAAGGGTCAGTGAGGAATACAGGTATTCATGCTTGTGGAGTAATTATTACACCGGATGATATCACCAAATTTGTCCCGGTTGCTCTTGCTAAGGATTCCGACATGTATTGCACCCAGTTTGATAACGCGGTGGTGGAGAATGCTGGTCTTCTTAAGATGGACTTTTTAGGTCTTAAAACGCTTACATTAATTAAGGACGCGGTGCGCATTGTGGAGGAGAAGCATGGCATTAAATTAGATCCTGATACCTTTCCGCTTGATGACCAAAAAACCTACGATCTTTTTCAAAGGGGTGAAACGGTCGGCATATTCCAGTATGAATCGCCCGGCATGCAAAAGCATATGAAAGATCTGAAGCCAACAGAGTTTTCAGATTTGATTGCTATGAATGCCTTATATCGACCGGGTCCGATGGAGTATATACCTAACTTCGTTAAACGTAAAAACGGGCAAGAGGAAATCTCATACGATTTGCCTGAAATGGAAGATCTTCTGAAAGAGACCTATGGTATTACAGTATACCAGGAGCAGGTGATGCTTTTATCACAGAAGTTGGCAGGGTTTACCAAAGGTGAGGCCGATGTGCTGCGGAAAGCCATGGGTAAGAAAATATTTGCTTTACTGGAACAACTAAAGCCAAAATTTGTAAATCAGGGAGCTGAAAAAGGGCATCCTAAAGCAGTATTAGAAAAAATATGGAAAGATTGGGAAGCTTTTGCTGCCTATGCTTTTAACAAATCGCATTCAACCTGCTATGCATGGATAGCGTACCAAACGGCTTACCTAAAAGCGCATTACCCGGCTGAATATATGGCCTCTGTACTGAGTAATAATATGAATAATATTACTGATGTTACTTTTTTTATGGAAGAGTGCAAGAGGATGGAATTGGCTGTTTTAGGTCCTGATGTAAATGAATCTAATGCTGGGTTTACTGTTAATGATGCAGGTGCGGTGCGTTTTGGGCTTGCAGCTATTAAGGGTGCCGGAGGAGCAGCTGTTGATAGTATTATTGAAGAGCGTAAATCCAGTGGGATTTATAAAGATATCTTTGATTTTGCAGAACGTATCCCATTGAAGAGTGTCAATAAAAAGACTTTTGAGTCATTGGCGATGGCTGGCGGCTTCGATTGTTTTTCAGAGTATCATAGAAGGCAGTTTTTGGAAGGTAATGGGGATGAGTCGAACTTAATTGAGAAAATCATTAAGTACGCCCAGAAAATTCAACACGAAAAAACAAGTGCCCAAACCTCTTTGTTTGGTGGTGATTCAGGTGTCGCCATTCCACCTCCAAGAGTGGAGGCAATGGAGCCTTACTCCAAATTGCATCAGCTTAATATTGAGAAGGAGGTAGTAGGCCTCTTTATTTCCGGCCACCCGTTAGATGAATATCGCTTTGAGATGGATAGCTTTTGCAATACCGCCCTGGCGGAACTGAACTCGTTGGAACAGCTGGCTTCTAAGAATGAAGTAAAATTAGGAGGAATTGTCACCTCTGTGGCTCACCGAACCACTAAAACCGGTAAGCCATTTGGTACCATGAGTATTGAAGACTATGCCGGGTCTTTTAATTTCTTCCTTTTTGGAGATGATTACCTGGCCTTCAAGCAGTTTATGGAGACTGGTTGGTTTGTTTATGTTTCCGGTCGAGTGGCCAGAAAAAAGTGGGGAGATGGATCGCTGGAATTTAAAATAAGCAATATGGAGCTACTCTCTGAGCTGAGAAATAAGAGGAGCAAGGGTCTCAAAATAAGCATTGATCTTCAGCATATTAATGAAGACATGATCGTTGAACTAGATAACTTGTGCAATACTTTTAAAGGAGAATGCAATGTACAATTTGAAATTACTGATAAAAACGCTGGCTTTTTGGTAGAGTCTATGTCCAGGAAATACAAGATTAACCCAACAAACGAGCTAATAGATGGGCTAAGGAGGTTGCCGGAATTAAGTTATAAGATTTTAACTTAGTAAAAGAGAGGCTTTCTAGCAGTGAATTTGAAGGCGCAATGGGAGCTGAATTATTCAGCTTTCTAATTGATTTCGCCCATTCAGGGCTTGTGTTGGAAGGTTATTAAGTCCTAGGGCTTTGCCCCAGGTTTAGTGATTTCAGCCCTTTGGGCCTAGGACATTCTTATGGCATTCGTTAATACAAATTAGGACAAAGTAAAGCCCAAAATGGGCGGAATCTTATAGCAGGGCGCTGTGCACCCTGCTAATAGTCGTAATTGTAATAAGCTCTGAAAGAGCGTAATCATTGATAATCAGTGAGTTTATATAGTTAACTCTTTTCAGTTGATTTCGCCCATTCAGGGCTGATTTCAAGATAGTTAGTATTCCTAGGGCTTTGCCCTAGGTTACATTATTTGGACCCGTTGGGCCGTGGTCACCTCTTATATATTGGTTTTTATTCTTAATTAATAGTTATTCAATTCGATAAATACTGAGGAAATTTATTTTCTAATATTTATTAATTACTATTGTATCTCAAAAATTTTTCAATCATGCCCCAGTCTTTATTTCAAAATTTCATCCACATTATTTATAGTACCAAAAATAGAGAAGCATTAATTAATGAATATATAAAAGAAGAACTCTTTACTTATTTAGGAGGCACTTGCAAACAACTAGAATGTCAGCCTATAGTGGTTGGAGGTTATCAAGACCATGTGCACATTTTATGTAATCTATCAAGAAAAATTTCTCTTATGAAATTGATTGAGGAGTTAAAAACTCATTCCTCAAAATGGGTTAAAACTAAAGGGAACGAATTTTCAAACTTCTATTGGCAAAGAGGATATGGAGCATTTTCCGTGAATCCTAATCAAATTGATCAGGTGAGAGAATATATCTTAAACCAAAAAGTTCATCATCAAAAGAAATCATTTCAGGATGAATACAGAATGTTTCTTAATAGATATAATATTGAATATGATGAAAGATATGTGTGGGATTAGAATGTCCTAGCCCAAAATGGGCGGAATCATAGAGCAGGGTACGCAGTGCCTTGCTAAGATTGTGTGACTCGTCCGAAAAGCTCTGAAGGAGCGAAATCAGTGAAAGAGAATGCTAGCAAACATTTGATTTCGCCCATTCAGGGCTTGTTTTGGTTAGTTATTAAGTCCTAGGGCTGGCACCCTAGGTTATATGATGTCAGCCCTTTGGGCCGAGGACAATTTTATACAATTTGTAAATCTTTATTAAGAAAATGAAACTTAAAAAAGTACAGGCCAAAATTGGCGCAATCATATAGTCACCCTGCTAAGAATATTGACGCGTCCGAAAAGCTCTGAAGGAGCTGAATTAAACTATCAGGGGCCAAATGGAATTTAAGAATTAGGTTTTTCAGAGACAAAAAGTCTCTTGATTTATCATTAATTTTTCTTACTTGTTTTCTTTAGTTTTGCCTCCAAATTCTGAGGAAACGATATCATAACCGTATCCTTTTTACATCTATTTAGTATACAATTCAATGAGATTTTATTTGAAAGGAATTTTTTTAATTCTTTCGTTCAATTTGCTACTCCTTTTACACAAGCCCTGCGCTCAAAATAGTTTCTCCGACCACTTTCTAGGTATGAACCCAGGCATTTCAATTAAGCCATTTTATCAAAGTGGTGAAATGGATATGAATATCATTCCTTTGGTTTATCAAACAAATCTCACCGGATCAATAGATATGAGATTGATAAGTATTTTAAACTACGGCTTTAGAAGAGATGGTAATGAAATTATCAACTATGGAGCAGAAATAGCTTTCCCTTACTTTTTTAACAGCTCTGGGAAATTCAAAACATCGCAAGACTTTTATCTGGCTCCAGTAATTTCGTTACTACAATTTAACGAGCGTGATAATGGATATAATACGTCCATATTAATAGAACCAGGGATAAGTTTTAATGTGGAAAAGAAAGCTAGTATCAATGTGGGGTTGCAACTAGGTGCCGGCTATTACAACCTGGAAGGCCTAGATAGTAATTGGCAGAATCAGGTAGGATTAAAGATAATTTTAGGGAATTGGTTTTAATATAGCCTGAATTTTGATAGTTTCATCAAATGAATGTACGAACACTTATTATAGGTGACATACATGGGAATTTTGATTCTTTAAAGGAGGTACTTGACCTGGCAAACTTCAAAATTGAGGAAGATCGACTGATTTTTCTTGGTGATTATATTGATGGATACAATCAGCCGGTAGAAGTAGTGAATTTTCTCATTGATATTAATGAAAAATCCGCGTTCGATAATATTTTTTTGATGGGTAATCATGACTCCTGGATGGTTAATGTTTTAAATGAGGATTTACCACATTTTAGGGATCAGGTATATATAGAATCTAAGCATTATTCCTGGATTAGGCAAGGAGGGAAGGAGACACATGAGGCTTACCTTCAATTAACAGATAAGCAAATCCTTGAACATAAGACTAAATTTTACGATCTGCTAAAATATTATCACGTAGAAGACAATAATTTATACGTTCATGCCGGGTACGATCCTGATGTGGGCTTTGAAACCTCGAAGAATACCAATGAAGAGGTGTTTCTATGGAATAGGAGTCTCTTTGAGCGTGCTTACACTGAATGGAATCTTAAAAGAAAAGGCTTGGAAGTGGATGGAGATTCAAAAATAGATCATTTTGAAACCATCTACATCGGACATACACCTACAGTCAATTTTGGCCTTACTGAGCCCGTAAAAATGGGCAATGTTTTAAACCTGGATCAAGGTTGCAAGATTGACGGCAGGTTGACAGCCTGGGTACAGGAAGACGACTCATTTTTCCAAACAAATGCACAATAATGTACGGGATTTGAGATAGTAGCTTTCACAAATCCCTAATCTTCTTAATTTTTCCGCTTACTCAAAGCCTTTTCAATATTTTCAAGACCTTCTACAAACAGAGTCATCTGGCCAATAATTTGGGACATCCTATCGGAGTCTCCCAAGCCCCGGATTTTGTTATTTTTCACAAAGGTCTCTTTTATTATTTGCCATCTTTCGGCTTTAATGCCCTCTAAATCATCCATCAGTTCTCCTAATTTTAAGAGATTAGCTTCAGCATCAGAAGTTAAGGTTTGCGATTCGTTTTGATAATGGTCTATTAGTAACTGATAAACTTCCTTATCTTCCAAAATAGGCACCACCTGGCTCATAAGCTTATTCATATCCCTGTAAGAGCCTTGCAGTTTGAAAGGTGGTTCAACTCTATAATCATCGCTCATGGCTGCCGATTTAATATACTGCGCATTCACTTTCAATACTATGTCCCTGATGTACATTATTTTCTCTAATACTTTCAGGCAATCCTGTACTTCTTGTGGAGAAAGATTGCCTTCCATATCAGGCATAGTCTGTTCATTACTTTCAATATACTTCACCAATTTGTACAGGTTTTCCAACCCATATTGAGTGATTGATTTTAAATATGGGTTAGAAGTAAGTCCATTCTCTATCAAACTTAACCTGAATAAATCTGCTTTATTGGTAGCAGTATCTCCTAAATTATAAATGTCTGCCCGGTTAGAAAGCATATCAGGAATCTGGAATTTATCACCGCTTTCCGTATAAGGGTTACCTGCCATCACTACGCAGAAGCGTTTGCCTCTAAAGTCATAAGTTTTGGATTCACCGTTAAATACCCCTTCTATTTTTCGCTGCCCATCGGCCAAAGAGATAAATTTCTGTAAGAATTCAGGATTACAATGCTGAATATCATCCAAATAGAGCATCACATTGTCGCTCATTTCAAATGCCAAATTTAGTTTTTGTAGTTCCTGTCTCGTAGCAGCATTTCGTGCTTCACCGGGATCTACCGAGGTTATTTCATGACCAATGGAGGGGCCGTTAATCTTCATAAAAATCAAACCTAATCGATCTGCCACGTACTCCATTAATGTGGTTTTACCATACCCCGGTGGAGAAATTAAAAGCAACATACCTGATCTATCGGTTCGTTTATCATTTCCATAAGCTCCCATTTGCTTGGCGAAATTTGCTCCAATCAAAGGAAAATAAACCTGATTGATTAATTTATTTCTCACAAAAGAGGTGAGTACCTGTGTTTGAAATTCATGCAGCCTCAGTGCTTTCCTTTTCTGCTCTATCAGATCGTGCTTTAACTGTTGAAGCTGTATATAGCGCGGTGTTACCTCTTCCACAAAATGCGTAAGTCGTTGAAAATATTCATGGTAATCAAAAAGATATGATTTTGTACTTGTATCATAATCCTGCTCCGCATTCCCAATAATAGTTTTCAGATTTTCAATCTTCTCAACTCCGGAAACAGTTTGCACTTGTTTGCTATCAGCAGCATCCGTCATGATAAAGCCTGAGACCTCATTAATTGTGCCTTCAGAAGCTTGGTGTTTACTGTTTTCAATAAACGAGATTACCCATTGTCTGCATAAATGCCAGTTTTCTGCCGGGTGCTCAGCTAGTTCTTTTTGTGCATCTTTAAAGCTTAAGTCAGCATTTTTAGATTTTAAGTCTTTTTGAAAAGCTTTTAAGATATCAAATGCTGCTTTGTCCATCACAAAGCCATCGGTCACCTGCTCTTCAGCCAAGTAAAGTGCGGCCTGTCGGGCATCAATTTTCGCGAACAATTGGTTCTCCTCTGCAAAATGCTTAATCGCCTGACTTAGGTTTTCAATTAAATGAGCATGTTCTTTAGGATTAGGGAAAGCTTGCTTCAGTAAATTGACCAATACAAACTGCTTTTTGAAATAAGCTTTTTTGTCAGCACTGGTAAAATGCCAAAATAATTGCGCTAAAATTCTCACATCAGGAGAGAAACGCAGCAGTCCTAAATCGCTGTGTTTCTGCTTCAAAGTTTTTAAGATGAGTAAAGCATCATGATCATGCACTCCTTTTACATAGCCCTCTCCATAGTTAGCAGCTGTGTACAGATTGATTTGCTCCTGCAACTCAAGATCTGTATATTTTTTTTGATGATTTAACTGATGAAAGAGTTGCCATGCCAGAAATTCGGTCCTGTTTACTTTCTTATTTTCAGATGGAAGTTCCTGTTCCCAAACATCTCTTAAATCATGGATATTGGTTGCATCTATAGGTTCGTAATAGGAGGTGCCCGTTAGGTGATAAAAGTATTTTTTATCTTTTATTACCAAAGCTAAATCCAATTTCTGACTGTTTACGGCAAAGCGATATTCACCTAGCTTAATTACATTGTTGCCATCCTCAAAAAGCTCCTTTTTATCTTTCAGGGCTCTCAGGGCCTCTTGTTGCAATACCTGCAGACGATTTAGTAGATCTTCTGATTTAGCGGAATCCCCTAGCTTTTCTAACTGCTCAGCAACATCACGGACTTTGTCAATCATTAAGTCAGAAGCAAAATAACCATTAATTTCAACATCCGATTCAAAGCTGGCTGCCCTTGATTTTATTCCTTTTAGAATCCTTTCTGCTGATCCAAATAGCGAGTTGGTTCTTTTATTTCTGGCTTCTGTAAGGTTTACTTTCTTTGATTCAAAAGCTGCGTAAACTGATTCCCTTTTTACGCTGATTTTCTCGGTAAACTCATCAAAATCTACGAACCTACTTTCCAACTCCTCTAATTGAATGGACAATTTAGTGAGGTATTCATCACATTTCTGTGGATCAGTTGCTAAGTCCAGATAGTTTACAATAGACTGCTCAAAAAGCGTCATCTGTGCCTGGAAATCTGCTCTAGCTTCTCTTTCACCAAGTTGTCTGCGTTTGTTATTAAGCGCTACCCGTTGCTGGTTAAGCTGAGCAAAAATGAGAGAGATATTTTCAATAATTTGTGTAGAGTGGGCAGTATCTTCCACTTTTAAATTATTTACAATATCAATTAGGAGCTCCAATTGAAGGGAGAGTTCATCAAACTCCTTTTCCAAAGCTTTGGCATCAATCACCTTAGTGAGCTCCTGAACCGACTCCACCAAAGAGTCCATTTGCTTTTGGTAGTAGTCCAAAGCATTGTCCTGCAGGAGAAATTGAACACAAGCTTCAGAAAGCTCATCGGCCCGCTCAGCTATCTGGCTTTCCATCTTCTCAACTACCTCCAAATTAATATAGCGGAGATTTTTCAGGCCTATAATCTCGCCTCTGATGGTTCGCATCTGTGACAGCAGAGAAACGTACTCCTCTAAAGTATCGTAATTGGCTCTTCGGGTGTCAAAAAGTATTTTTTCCACCTTAGCTTCTGTTGCAGCCAGTGTATCGCTGGTTTTCTTGCGGATTTCTACTACTTTTTCAAATTCATCTATAGCAGAAATCGCAATATCCTTTACTGCTTTTATGGGTTGATTTAAGCCTTCAGGTGAATCGCTTTTTAACCAGAAATAACCATCTAAAATACCCTGACTTCTTTTCTCAATGTCTTCGTACAAACCATTATAGCTATCTTCTTTGTTCAGTAATACTATCAACTCCTGAATTTCAGCCATAGCATTTACAATCTGGCGATTGCCGATCTTGTAAAGATCATGGTCTTTAAACTCATCATTAGGAATTAATTCTTTTGTGTAGGGCGTCTGCCAAATTTGCACAAGGTGGGTTTTGCTAGGGTCTTTTTCCGTATTGAAATAGCACATCTCACCCTCTGCAAAAAGCGTATAGCCATTGCAAAAAATCGGAGTTTTTACCGTTTGTTCAATTACATTGTAAGAAAGGATCACAAAGTCATGATTTTTCTCCTCATAAAATACAAAGAGATAATCCTCACCGTTTGGAGATTGTATTTTTCTGAGGAATTTAACCCCCTCAATTTTTCTATCGAATATTTTGTTCTCGCCGGTTTGTAAATAGTAGCCATTGGATAAGATGATACCCTGGTCGTCCGGCAGCAAAATTCCTGCGTCTTTCAAGGTATCTACCCGCACCACTTTTTTAACCCTGTAATTGAAAATGAAATAGCGGTTTTCTTCTAAATAGGGCTTAATTTTAAGCAGTACCAGGTTACCTAAATCGCAGTATGAAATTTCCGCATCATCTAAAGATTGGTCTCTTTGCTCAACATCTTCGCTATAAATTCCTTCGCCATCATCGGTATTATCCTCAATTTTGATAGTTAGGTTGCCATTTACAGTCTCCACAAAAACTTTGTCTGCTATAGAAACATGAGGATTTTTACCAGTTCGTTGCATGTCTCGAGTAGCCTTCACCCATTTAAACTCATGCTGGTCCGGGAATTTTACCTCAGTGGCGCTCCTGGAATCTACAAAAGTGAGTTTTTCATCTTCTACCAACCATTTATACGCTTTTATATCGGTAGGGCTCTCAGACAATTGAAAGACCATGTATAAAAAGCTTCCTTTCTTATAAAATCTGGAAAATTGGGTATTTCTATAGAATTTGTAAAGGTTTTTTAATTCCTCCGAAAAGTTGGCATCTTTTAAAATATCGGACGCTATAGGATGAAACTCATTATTTTCAAAGCGAAATACACTGAAAACATCATCTATTTCCAAAATTGACTTAAGACCTAAGCGAACATTGTATCCAAACAAACAGATATTACCGAGAGAAACTATATCCCTGGCAATGCAGTTGTGCTCAGTCTTGATTCGAACATTGGACAGCAATTTAAATTCTACTGCTCCAAATATATTCTGGCGTTCCTTATTTAATTTCTGGAGTCTGTCTACCAAATTTACCCGTTGCTCTTGCAGTCGGTTTTGAATAATTTCGTAGGTGCCTCTTTCAATATTGTTGTCCATAGTCGGTTAAATCACTTATGCTTAATGATGAGTTGATATTTTGGCTCATAGCAGTAAATCAAGTTTGCAGCTGACCTCAAAGAGAGGTCAGTGCAAGATGATTTATTATTTTAAAAGAGCCGTGTTAAAATAAGCTTTTGTGAGCCTAATTTATTTAATTCTACCAAAAATTTAGTGGAAAACTACATTTAAATTACTCAATATAAATAACTTATCAAGAATGATCTTTTCGTTCTTATTTCTATTATCCGTACTTCGTAAGCTTAATTCTTTTCTTTTGGCTTGACCCAAAAGAAACAAAAGGTCAAGGCTGTATTCATTTCTTAACGGCATTTTGGATTTTTAATTGGGAAACAAAAAAACTCCCTTCGGTCAAACATTTTGTTTCTAATCCAATTAAAAATTCAAAATCCCTAAAATGAATAAGGCCGATCCTTCTAATGAAAAACTCACTAAAATTTATGTGTGGACGAACCTTTTATTTCAGCTTTTTCTGATCCATACCCATACCACTTACAAACTTGCTGATGTTGGATAAGAAGCTCTTATCTTCATCGTCAGCTTTCATTTGCACTCTGGTAATTAAGGCAGCGATAGAAAGATTTTTTATGTCTTCCGCTGTAACACCATATTTTTTGGCCATTCCCTTCACTTTCTCAATTAAATCAGGTTGGTTGCCTTCCTCACCATTACCACCAAGGAGAGCATCCTTGAAATGAGTAATGGTTTGTGAGTTCTCCACTAACTTATCGATACCTTTTCCATTGGAAACCTGCTTGATAAGATTGTCAAAGAAGGTATTATCACCCCCAACAATATCAATTTTAGCAGTTTTGAATGCTTCAGCAAGTACTTTAGCCTGCGCATCAGCAATATCTTTTTGGATACTGATCTCTGCCAATTGTACTTCCTTCTCTTTGTTGAGTTTTAATCTGAACTCTTCGTGTTCTTTACCTGCATCATTCAATTGCTTCATAGCGCCAGCTTTTTCCTGGATACCCTTAGCTTCAGCAATGGCTTTCTCTTGAATAACACTTGCTTCTGCCAATCCTTCTTTCCTTTTCGCTTCAGCAATTTTCTCAATTACGATGGCATCTACAGTTCCTTGTCGCTCATTAGCATCTGCTTTTGCATGCATCACCTGCGCTTCTGACATACCAATAGTTGCTTCTTCTTTGGCTTTTGCATCTGCAATAATTTTCCTTGCTTCAGCTTCCATATCAGCAGCATCCTTTTTGGCACCTGCTTCGATAATAACTTTCTGAGCATCAAATTTGGCTGCTTTTTCTCTTGATTCAGCTGCTTTTACATCTTCTATTAAAGCTTGTTCTGCTTCCAGGTTAGCTTTAATCAATGCAACATCTTTAGATCTGTTGGCTTCTTTAAGAGCTACCACATCTTTGATTTTCTCCTGCTCTTCAACCACAGTTTTCTCCATTACCACTCGCTCACGGATAGCGTCCTGGATATTTCTCTTCTCAATTTCTACCGCTTTTTCTTTCTCGATCTGAGCCAGTGAAACTACTCTTTCTCTCTCAGTAGCCTCAATTTCTTTGTCTTTCTGAACTCTTTCCGACTCAACAGCTTCTGCTCTTTCCTTGTTTTTGGCTGCAATAATAACCTGACGGAGTTTGTTTTCCAGCTGAATTTCTAATTGCTCCTCGGTCCTAATTCGTACCTCTTCGGATTTGAGTTTTTCTTGTGAGCTTACTGTATCAATTTCAGATTGCTCACGTGCTATAATGGTTTCAATTTCTCTACGCTGCGACTCTTCTTTCTCTTTTAACTGCTTTTCAAGCTCCAAAACGGCTTCTCGGGCTTCAACGTCCTGCTTCTTAATCGTTTTCTCTTCATCCCTACGGATAAGGTTGGATTTGATTTTTTGTGCAGCTGTCAATTCAGTGATCTTTTTGATACCTTCAGCATCTAAAATATTATCTGGATCAAGGTTTTCCACCTTAGTTTGCTCAAGGTAATCAATGGCGCAATCATCTAGAACATAGCCATTTAAATCTGTTCCGATGATATCAATGATTTCATTCCTGAACTCTCTTCTGGCTTCATATAGTTCTATAAATTCAAACTTTTTACCCACACTTTTCAATGCTTCGGAAAATTTTGCTTCGAAAAGGCTTTCCAGCGTTTCGTGATCTGATGCCCTTGCACAACCAATAGTTTGGGCCACATTTACAATATCCTGCACAGATTTATTCACCCTCACGAAGAAGGCTACCTTAATATCTGCGCGCATATTGTCTTTACATATCAAGCCATCTTTGGTCATTCTATGAATTTCCAGCTTTTTTACAGAGATGTCCATAATTTCTTCCTTGTGAAGAATTGGAATAACCATTCCAGCATTGAAGAAGATTTTCACTCCCCCCTGGCCAGTTCTAACCAAGACCCTGCCCTGGCTTACTTTTTTATACATTGAGATGAGCCAGATTCCTAGCCCAAATAATACTACCACACCGACGGTGGCCACCACGTAAAATGATTCTATCATAAGATTAAGTTTAAATTATAGTTGGTATTTTTGTGCAAGAAAATATTTCTTGTCTTTTGATTCTTCTAAGATTATTACTGTTTCATTAAATGCCACTAATTGCTGATCAATAGATTTGGCATATATTTTTATCACATCGCCATTTACTTGAATTTCAATCTGACCTATTTTATCAAAGCCGATCGGTGAGAGCACCTTGCCGGTTTTACCGATAAAGTCGATGGCAACTTCTCCTTTATGGTTAAATTGTGAATATAGTTTGACAAAAGGTTTTGCTACCAATTTAGTGATTAGCATGCTCACAATTAAGCCAGGAATGTATAGAAGAAAGCCAAATAGATTGTCTTCTAAGCCGAAAATTGCCGTAACATTTACATTGATAAGCCACATACAAAATACTACAATGGTAATAATAAACATGACCGGCAATTCACCTATATAAAAGAATGCTAAAAAGGAGTTCCAAAATCCTGCCCCTTCAATTTCACCTGCATCAATAGCGCCAGAATCCGTATCTACATCTAAATCCGCATCAACATCAGCAAAATCTAAATCGAACCCGGTAAAGATGATCAACAGCCAGTAAAGGACCATTAATACGGCTAATAAGGTTAAAATAAAGTTAGCAGGTGCTAATGAGATATTAATTAAGTTTTCCATAGCATTCAATTAAAAATATAAATTCAGAAATATTGAAAGGTCCGCCCGTTTCGTAGAGCAAAAATGAATATTCTGAAATGCTATATTCCTAATTGCTTTTTCATTTGCGCCAACTCATCTTCAACTGTAATATTTTGCAGCGCTTTATTCATTTTGTCCTCATTGGTTTCACTGGCATCAGCCATTTCTCCATAAGCTTGCGATAATGCTTCATCCTGCATTACTTTATCCTTCATTCTTTCCAACATAGAAACCACACTGTGACTGTCCATATTAGTCATTTGTTTGTTAATTTTTTGAGTGGCACTGCTCACTTTGACCCTGGCTTTGAGAGTGCTTAATTCATTCTCCCATTGCTTAATGCCAGTTTTGATGTTATTTACATTCTTTTCCAGGGTTGCCACTTGTTTCTCTAAATTAGCTACATCAGCTTTCATTAATAGTATGTCTTTACTTAATTGAGCCTTTCTTTTCAGGTTTTCTTTAACAAAGTTATCTGCTTCAGTACTGTCAATTTCACCTTGTTGTGCTTTTTTAAGTAATAGAACCGACTTATTCTGGAGATCTTCTTCAGTGTTAGTTGTCTCATTAAGTTCCCTTGTTCTTTTTATGTGCATTGCTTTTACTTCCGCCAATGAGCGCATAGCAACATCCTGGTTTTCATGCATATCCCGTAAGCCTTGTTCCACCATTTTTATAGGGTCTTCCAATTTGTCTACTGCTGAGTTAGTTTCAGCTTGACCAATTTTAAATAATCTTCTTAGTACATTCATGATTTTTAAATTTAAATTTTTGAAAATGATACAATCTCATTGGAATACTCTGATAGTAATAATCCTAATGAATTAATGGTACTTTCTAATTCTTTGAGATCTAAAGTCTCAACTTGTAGGGTATTTCTAAAGATGACTTTTTCGCCAGTCTCATCTAATACAAAAGCACCATGAACAATATCCCGGTTCTTGATCAATAACTGCTTGTAAATTTTACCTTCATCCTTCACATCGAACAGATACTGCTCAATAATTAAAATAGGAGAAGCCACACCAATTACCATGTTTTTAACACCTAGTTCCTCATTTTCTACTACAAGCAAACTATCAGTTTCACTTTCATAGAGAATGACAGAACCTAGTTCCAAAACATAATCTTTCACTTTTTTAAAATGGAGTTCCATTGCTATCGTATATTTAAAATTGATGTGGTGTTGTAAACCATAACACAATATGAATAAAATTTTTTATATTTGCAAATATTATTTGCATTTTGTGATAATATTATTTGCAAAGTATTGTTATTTAAATTGTTAGAATATGTCAAAATATGGAGAGAATATAAAAAAAATACGCAGTGTTAGAGGATTAACACAAGCACAGTTGGCGGATATAATAGATGTGAGTAGGGGTGTTATTAGCTCATATGAAGAAGGGAGAGCTGAGCCGAAGATTGAAACTATTATTAAAACAGCCGAGGTTTTTCAAGTAACTGTTGATGCATTATTAAAAAAGAACATTACAGTAAATCAGTTAAGCGGGTTTACTTTACCTGAGCTTTTAAAAGAGAAGAAACAGCCGGATGGTGCTACAGTAAATGATGATCTGGCGGATTTTTTTCCGAAGGGAGTAATTATTATAAAATCCGATCTTTTAAATGAAAATGTTTACTACAAAAATAGTGAGGTGCTATTCTGTCTAAGGGAGGCCCCCGTGGTAAATAAATTATTTATTATTGAATTAGGGAGTCAGTCATTGATAGGTAAGATTACTGATGTTGCACCAAATTCAATAGTTTTGGACGGTAGCGTAGTGCAACTGAAAGATATTACCAGAGCTGTTAAAGTGATTGGTGTTTATCAGCATCTACAAGTCGCTACGTCTCTGGAAGAACGATTAATACAAATGGAAAAAAGATTAGAACGATTAGAAGAGCAGAGGAAGAGAAAATAATAACATAAATCCATGTTCTTACGTCACGGCCCGCAACACGCCTCTTCTTAAATAGGGCGGCTTGAACGTTTTAGGTTCGGGAAAAATCATATAGCCATTTGCAAAGCTTACTTCATAATTCCATTGTTCCAGGTGTGCTTCGAATTTGTTCTCATCATGCGGTTTGTGGTAGCAGCATAAGGCTAGTTTTACATTTTGGTTGGCGGTTAAAGTTTCTTCAGCTCCTTGCAATATTTGGTCTTCAGCACCTTCTGCATCTACTTTTAAAAAATTGTAAGGTGCCTTATCTTTGAAATACTCATCTAAAGTGACATTTTTTTCATCATTTACATTCGAAACAAATTTGTTGATGATAACTACCTTATCTTTCCAGGGGGCAAAAGTGGCTTCAAGTGCTTCGATCCAACGCTTATCTGTTTCAAACAGGTAGACCTTTTTCACTTTTTCAATTACCTCCAGCGCTAAATTACCTTCTGCAGCCCCTACATCTACTAAAATATCATCTTTTTGCAAATTGAATTGGTCCGTTAAATAACGGTGTGGTGATTGCTGATCTTGCTCTATTTTAAGGAAATTGTAATTTCGTCTGACTCCTCTTTTGGAAGATTTTCTTTTGAAGTAGAGCCTTTTGTTATCAGTGATAATGTATTTAAGTTTATTTGACGAATCGATTTGCACTTCTATATTTGATCGATCATATTTCTCTCGGAAAGGATAAGGGAAAACACACAAATCGTTTTTTCTCAGATATGCTAAGGCCTTGCGCTCCTCTTCACTAATTTGGTTGGCATCAAGTGACTTATAGTAATTGAGTACTGTGGACTTAATTTTATTTTTTTCGATGGGCCTCCTAATATATTTGGGTACCAATCTGCGATATAGTGATTTGTTGCTCCTGCTCAAACTCAATAATTGGATTAAATGACTTCCAATATAAAGGTTTCTCAAATTTTAATCTACAAAAACGTGAAATAATCCTAAAAAGATGAAGAGGAAAACGGCTTTTATTCGTGATTATGGAAATGTTGTAGCACTTAGCAGTTTTTACATTTTCTTAGTTAATCGGTTGTGTTTAAGAAAATGCTGTTGTAAGTGCGCGCAAATAAATTCACTTTACTGGCTCTGATTCTTTCTGGTTCACAATGGTAATCAGTATTTATCAAGGTTTACTCAACAAGATATTTATTTTCCAGTTTAGTGATCTTAGGCAAGTTTGAGCTTAAAGCTTCGTATTTTGCTGAATTTTTTAGGCTATCTGAAACATTTTTTAGTTGGAGTATAATTTCATTAGGTACATAGTATTCCCCGTAATTTGCTCTTCTTACTTCTAATCTAGAATAAGCTTTGAACTCAGTCCATCTTAACCTTTCAAGATTAGCAAGTACTATTTGTTCTTTTAAAATCTGGAAAAGTTCAAAAGTTTCGGGGACCTCTGGATCATAAAATTTAAGCTGTTCCAGTATCTGATTCGGTTCAGCATAAAACCAATTTTCCATTGGTTTGCGGTGGTTTATTCCAGTGGCTGATTTTTTGGCCAATTGAATAATAATTTTCTGTAGGACGATGGTATTTAAAGGAACTGCATCTGTAGATGAGAAAGCTCTTTTAACTTGAGTTACTTGTTTCATGGCATATTCAGAATGCCATTTTGTGAGATTCTCGATAGTTTCATTGTCATATCTGATGCCATAGTTTTCTTCCGCATTCTTTATTTCTTCATTGATTATAGCATAATCCTTCGCATATATCTGTTTGTATAAGTCATTATTTTTTTCATAGTTAAAATCTAGAAGTAGAAAGGTAAGGGGGAACATAATACATATTACTGATGAGATAAAAATCCATTTGCCAGCTTTGTAGACAAGTCGGGCATTGAACCAAGATTGTAAAAATATAACTACCGGGATAAGTATGAGGAGTAATTTAAAATTTTTATAAAAATCTAAATGGTTATCATACCCTTCAAGAGAATATAGTATGAATGGAAAATTACTTCCCAATCTACTAATGGCCATCAAGGTGAACCAGAATATTAAGAGACTATTGCTTCTGCTTAGTTGCTTAAAGAGTCGTGCTTTTTTACGGTCATGTTGATGATTGGCCATCCAAACCCATATGCATATTGATAATCCTAAACTAACTGAAGTTATTGAATAGAAGTAGTTGTAAAATAGTAGTTCGCTACTATTTAAGATAATCAAATCAGCAGAATTAGCACTAAATAGTCTAAAGAATTCTCTAGAATAGTTAAAGAGTAAGCTTAACGTTATACTAATGAGCAGACCGGTGGTAATTCCCATCCAAAACCTAAACAGACCTATACCTTCAATTGAAATTTTTTCTTTAGCTAATTGAGTTCTCCTCATTTGCTATAAATATATATAACTAAAGTGAATGCATCGCATAACAGAAGAAAGTTTTCTAATCCTAGCGAAGCTTCAACTTGTCATGCTGGTGGATGCTTAAAGTTGAGTTCGCATTATGATTTTAAACAATGCTCTTTTTAGTTCGTAAAATATGTTAGCAGAAAAGTCGAACATTTTAAGCTATCGGCATATGTATCAAGTAAAAAGTTTATTATTTAAAATGGTTGCCTCAATGTTCGTTGTGGCTTCACTTTATGCTTGTAATTCAGTAGAGGACAAAAAGGAGGCAAACGAAGAGGTGTAGGACGTTGATAAAACTGAAATGATGGAAGAAGAGCATCAAATGGATCCCATGGAGGGCAATATGATGAAAGAAAATCAAAAAGACTCTGTACAGTAAAAGATGTAAGTCAAACTATATAAAGTTATTGAGATGGTTTTAGGATGGGTATTTGTAGTGCTTTTAGTAGTTGTTGTTATTGCTTCTCTGATTGGGAGAGGTAAGTCACGGTAAGTTTTTACTCATGGAATGAGCATCATTGAGAAACACCAAACAAGGATAGCTTGTCTGCCTCTGGTAGGAATATCAATTTGCGAATTCTCCCATAGGGATCCCCGTCGGGCATGTGACCAATGGAAATAAATGCATACACATGAAATCCAAATTTAATCATGAATACAGAGCTAAACGGCACAAGGTGCGTAGTGAATTTGGATACGGAATTATGTGGTTATTTTTAGGTGCTTTGGTAGAAGAACTATATTTCCTGAACGAAATTCAAATGAGTCTTTACCATATAGTGGCAGGTGTTACGGTGTTGGTAGCTTGTTATAAGTTTTATAAAGGGATTGCAAAGAAAAGAAAACAGCATTAAAAGTAGGTAGATAGACAAAACATTGGGTTTTCCTTACCAAGATAGTTGTTAAACCTTAGGAAACTGCAGGGTAAAAGTGGTATGTACACCCGGAGTTGAACTTACACTCAATTTACCTTTATGCAATTGCATAATTTGCCTTGAAAGGGCCAAACCTATGCCTGAGCCTTGTTTCTTGGTAGTGAAAAACGGAATGAATATCCGATCTAATGCTTCTGGGACAATTCCCTCTCCATTATCCTCAATATTAATGTAATAGAAGTTTTGGGTAGTTATAATGGTGATGCTAATCACTGGTTTTACAGTTTGCAGTAGTGCCTCTTTTGCATTTTTTAAAAGGTTAATAAATATTAATTGCAATTGCTCCTCATCAGCCCATAGCATGATATCATTTTCAGGTAGGTTCAATTTTAATGATATTTGATGCCTTTGTAATTCTTCCTGTAGTAGTTTTTGTACATAAAGGATCAATTGTTTAGCAGAAATGTTATCAAAATTTGGCTCAGGAATATTGGTATAATCTCTATAAGCATTTATAAAATTAATTAGCCCGTGGCTCCGGTTTTCAATGGTTTTGAGCCCCAATTTTAAATCTTCGTGTGCCTCATAAGGCATATTGTAGGAATCTGGAAGGGTTATTAAATCTTCTTCCAATATATCATTCATGGAGCTAACCAGAGAAGCAATAGGAGTAATGGAGTTCATGATTTCGTGTCGCAATACTTTGGTGAGGTTTTGCCATGCGTATAACTCGTTCTGCTGTAATTCAGAATAAATATTATGCATTGAAACAATTTTCCAATCCTGTGTTCCCAAACGAAGAATCGTGCTATTCAATGCTAGCTTAATATCATTGTTCACAATTATTAAATCGCTTTTGCCGGGTTTTAAATTGATGAGTTTTTCATAAATGAGCGGTTGGCTTCTCTTTATATCTGACAGGTCCTTGATTTGCGGAGTGAGCAGCAGCTTTTTGGACATGCTATTGAGAATACCTACTTCACCGGCTGAATTAAAGCTAATGATCCCCGTCTGTATATTTTGTAAAATGGTGGAAAGCATGATCAAATTCTGCTCTTTTTCTGCCCTCGTATTGCGAAATACATCTAGCACTTCATTAAAAGCTAGATTTAACTGCTTAAAGGATTTACCCATTTTATTATCAGAGGAAAATCCTGAAGAAAAATCAGAATATTTAACAGACTCCAGAAACCGTATAACCTTTCTATTGATGCTGGTGATATAATTATAAAGCTCAATAAATTGAAAAATCACAAGCGCAAGGAGCAAAAGTGGGGCTAAATAATTCTCATTGCTTTGCAGAAGGTAAGCGATAAAGCTCAAGACGATGAAAACCAAAAGCAATCTAGCAATTACGCCTATGTTGAAGTTCTTAAATATCAATTTATTACCTGTTAATGTTGAATATTTTTTGATGATATGGTCTCATAATTTTTACTCTATCTTAACTTATTGATCACTCTTGACACCCCTATAATCCCCTCAAGGGGATAGTCTCTTCAATTTAAAGGAGCAGATAATAACAAGCTTTTCCCCCATTTTCGTGGTCTCTGAATTTTTGAATAATTAATACTAAACTTCAGCCCACAATGCAGCATCAAGACAACTCCCCACTTGAGGGGGGCTGGGGGGTGTTATATTGATTTAAATTAATACCGACTTCCTGATACTTATTTACCCATTACAATTCATATTTTTCTAATCTTCTATACAAAGAGGAGCGGGTAAGTCCTAAATCCTGAGCCGCCTGGGTTATATTTCCGAAATTTTTATCCAAGGCTTTGCGAATCAGAATTCTTTCAACATCCTCAATATTCAAGTGGTCTAAATTAACATTTCCATTTTTCTTATTGTCCTGCTCCGTAGCTTGGAAAAAGAAATCTTCTGGCTGCAATATCGACTGATTGCTCAGAATTACTGCACGCTCTATACTATGCTGTAGTTCCCTTACGTTGCCCGGCCAATCGTATTTACACAATCTGGATAGGGCTGCATCACTTATTTTATAAATTTCTTTGTTATACTTTTTGCTGTAAAATTTAATGTAATGCTCTACCAGAAGCGGAATATCTTCAATTCTTTCCCGCAATGCAGGTAGTTTTATTTCGATAGTATTGATTCTATAGAGTAAATCCTGTCGAAATTTACCGGACTGAATCATCTCCTGAATGGGCATATTAGTGGCACTGATGAGGCGGATGTCAATATCAATTTCTTTATTGCTACCCACTCTAGTGATTTTCCTGTTTTGCAATGCTGTTAACAACTTAGCTTGCTGTGGCAAACTGATGTTTCCTATTTCGTCCAGAAAGAGTGTGCCATTTTGTGCTACCTCAAAACGACCCGCTCTGTCTTCTTTGGCATCTGTAAAGGCTCCTTTTTTATGGCCAAATAACTCACTTTCAAATAAACTATCTGTTACAGAACCCAAGTCCACCGTAACGAATACTTTATCATCCCTTAAAGAATTTCTATGAATAGCGCGTGCGATAAGTTCTTTTCCTGTGCCATTTTCGCCAGTAATTAAAACATTGGCATCAGTGCGTGCCACCCTTTTTATAGTTTCAAAAACCTGCCGCATGGCAGAACCTTTCCCTATAATATCGCGAAATTGGCGGTCAATATCAGCTGATAATTGTTTTTGTGCAGATTCCAGCTGAGTTACTTTATTGCCAGCATTTTTCAGCTTTAAGGCCGAATTTAAAGTGGCTAAAAGTTTATCGTTGTCCCAGGGCTTTAGTACAAAATCAGTAGCTCCTTGCTTAATCACTTTTACAGCAGTATTCACATCTCCATAGGCCGTTATGAGTACAACTACAGCAGCGGGATCAATTTCCAGAATTTTGTTAAGCCAGTGATAACCTTCCTGGCCCGTACTCACATCTCTGGTGAAATTCATATCAAGCAAAATAATATCGTAGCTGTCGTTTTGGAGCAGTGTGGGGATTAAATTAGGATTGCTTTCAATGTCAACTCTTTTAAAATGCCTTTTCAGAAATATTTTCGCAGCATTCAGAAGATCCTGGTTATCGTCAACAATTAAAAGAGTGCCTGCTTTTTGCTCATTCATTATAAGAAATAATTTAATGGTGTTTTGAGAAAACCACTGCTATATTAATGAGATATAGTCAAAAGCTATACCGTTTTGATAAATTTAAAATAATTTACCTGTTAAAAAGTTAGAAATCGCAGTTTATTCAGTGTAAGCAGCTGTTTTCCTTGATATGGTAGATTTTGGCTTCTTAAGAAGACGTCCGATATCGGACGTTTTTGGTCAGTGATGGACGGGGGGTTCAGATGAGGTAGTTGGGGTTGAAATGATAGGAAACTCAAGTCAGAGGTTGAAAGCCCATCCCGGCTCCGTTTAGACAACCATCTGCTTCGTTGAAGAAAAGGGAAAAGCAAAAGCGGACATTTCATTTTTTAGTTGAAGCACTCATTTGAAAATAGACATTATTTGAAAAGTGGGCGCCTCCCCTCTATTCTTCGAAGAGAGGGGAAAGATTTATCTCAGATAAATCAGGGAGGGGTGAGTTATAGTATTAGAAGTAGAGATGCAACAAAGGCAAAGAAATAACCATTTAAAGGTTTTGGATTGTCAAGACCAGTGAGCTTTTCTGACAAACTCATCCCGACCCCCCTACGGTGGGCCACCCTTCACTTTTTCTGAAGAGAAGGGAATAGTAGTGGTAATTTCCAATATTTTAAAAGTAAATAGTAAAATTGAAGAAGAATATTGATCCACACGAGGTCGCCTCCCCTCTATTCTTTGAAGAGAGGGGAAAGATTTATCTCAGATAAATCAGGGGTGAGTTATAGTATTAGAAATAGAGATGCAACAAAGGCAAAGAATTAACCATTTAAAGGTTTTGGATTGGCAAGACTCGTGTGCTTTTCTAAAAAACTCATCCCGACCCCCCTACGGTGGGCCACACTTCTCTTTTTCTGAAGAGAAGGGAAAAGTACGGTCGATCCCTCAAAGTTTTGGTTTAGACAGGTGAAGAGAAGGAAAAAACTTGTTGAAGACAAATTAGGCCTGCTTGCATTTAGGTCAGTTAGAAAGAACGCAACTGCATATTCTCTGTATAATGTATAACTGCTATTTTAGAATTTGTTTAACTACTTTAATTTGATACATTAGTATTTTAATCGGTGTAATTTGGCTCAGAAAAGAACAATTTTATTGGCAAGAGAATTACGCAAGGCATCTACGGAGGCCGAAGATATTTTATGGAAATACTTAAGGGGTAGAAAATTCAATCAGCTTAAATTTTTAAGGCAACATCCGATTGTGTATGGTGGTAATAAAAGTAGGGAAGATTTTTTTATTGCTGATTTTTATTGCCATCAGAAAAGGTTGGTCATTGAATTGGATGGAGGTATTCATGAAGGACAAAAAGAGTATGATAAAGGACGAGACCAAATCCTAAATGAAATGGGTATACAGGTTTTAAGAATCAAAAATGAAATGGTGGACCTTCCAGACCAAGCGTTAGAAGTGATTAATCAATTTATTACTGCACATGATTTGTAGCGGCTAATTGCTGCTGAAGAAAGGTGTTGAGTTAACGATAAACAAAGGAGATATTAGCTATAAAAAACTCATCCCGACACACCTACGGTGCGCCACCCTTCTCTTTTCCGATGGGTCGGGACAGGTTGCGAAGAGAAGGGAATAGTAAGTACAATTTCCATCATTTTAAAAGTAGTAGCAAAATTGAAGAATAGTTTTAATCCTTACGAGGACGCCTCCCCTCTATTCTTGGAAGAGAGGGGAAAGATTTGTCGCAGACAAATTAGGGGTGAGTTATAGTATTAGAAACAGAGATGCAACAAAAGCAAAGAATAACCATTTAAAGGTTCTGCATTGGCAAGACCAGTGAGCTTTTCTGACAAACTCATCCCGACCCACCTACGGTGCGCCACCCTTCTCTTTTTTTGAAGAGAAGGGAAAAGCAAAAGCGTATTCCTACAAATACCTGAGTAAGTTATGAAAAGTAAAAAAATTCTTAATTTTAACAATTATAAATCTTTTTTACCAATTACTTATCGTGGAAATAAGAACCTACAAACCTTCCGACCAAGCAGCTGTACTTCGCTTGTTTGATTTAAATACACCGCAGTATTTTGATCAAGCAGAACGAGCGGGTTTAAGCTATTACCTGCAAAATGAATTAGAAGATTACTTTGTAGTGGAAGAAGAGGGTGAGATTATAGGTACCGGAGGGATTAACTATGAGCCCCAAGCCAAAACGGCTGTTCTTTCCTGGGATATTGTTAAGCCCATGCAACACGGAAAGGGCATAGGAAGTAGTCTGACCCAATATAGAATTGCATATATCAATAGAAAGGATGAAATCGATCGCATCAGCGTGAGAACCTCCCAACATACCCACAGATTCTATGAAAAGATGGGCTTCAAGCTTCTGAATGTTGTAAAAAACTATTGGGCAGATGGTTTTGATTTGTATGACATGGTGCAGCCGAATAAGAGAGCTTAATTTTTATTTTGAAAGTGAAAAATCTTAAATTGAAACCATACTGACCACAAAGAAACATTAATAATCATTGCAGAAATGAAAACGCTACAAAACTTACTCCTGCTAATGCTCCTATTTTCTTGTATTGGTAAGGAAAGTAGTTCCGTTCAAAAAGAAAAAGAATCCCCACAACGAGAAGTTGAAATAGCGGAATTTCAAGCCATTCTTGACTCTGTAGCTGTAAACGGAGCCATTTTAATTTACGACTTAGCAACTGACACCTACTATTCGAATGATTTCACAT
The DNA here is from genome assembly GCA_963803685.1 of uncultured Cytophagales bacterium. GTDB lineage: Bacteria > Bacteroidota > Bacteroidia > Cytophagales > Cyclobacteriaceae > Marivirga. Next base: position 248,922 of record CAWDNW010000001.1, on the reverse strand, counting down.
GGGCTAGTAAAGGACATCTGCCTGCATCTACCTTTAAAATACCCAACTCCATTATAGCATTGGAAACAGGAGTTGTGGAAAACGACAGCACTCTTTTTGAATGGGACGGAGAAGAAAGAAACATGGAGAATTGGGAGCAGGATTTAATTTTCAGGGATGCCTTTCATTTTTCCTGCGTACCCTGCTATCAGGAAGTAGCTAGAAAAATTGGTGTCAATAATATGACTTCCTTTTTGGATACGCTTGATTATGAAACTATGCAGGTGGATTCCTCCAATATTGATATGTTCTGGCTGGAAGGAGCCTCTCGCATTTCGCAATTGCAGCAAATAGACTTCTTAAAGCGACTTTATCAATCCGAGCTTCCGATTTCTGATCGCACAGAAAAGATCATGAGAAGAATGATGGTGATGGAAGAAAAAGAGCTTTATAAAGTGAGCGGTAAAACCGGCTGGTCTAACAGCATTGGAAACCATAATGGGTGGTTTGTAGGATACATGGAAACCCAAAACAACACCTTCTTTTTTGCGACAAACCTTGAGCCTCAGCCGCAATTTGATATGGCTGGGTTTGCAGAGATTAGAAAAACTGTTACAATGAATGCATTTGAACAGATGGGGCTTATTGATTGAGCTAATCAAGATCGTGAAGCATTCATCAAGTCCATAAGTTGCAAGGCATTTGTGGTGAAAGGAAATGGCCATATTTATACTTGGTCTACTGATATGATAGACACCTCCGAGGCAGAGAAACTAGCAGAGAGGGAGCTTTTAATCATAAAATTACCTTTCTGCCGCTGGAGGGTGACACCACATGTCATACTTAGCTGAAATAGCTTGTGAATAGAAAAAGTTAAAGTTCTACTGAAGTGGAAAGATGGACTCCAGGATGATTTTTACTGATAAACGATTATTTCAATATTTTCGACTAACTGCTGTATTTTGCTGATGTAAACTGTAAATGTATAGGTATATTTACCTAAATAGTTCACCTGCAACCAAGTCTGTGAATTTTCAATTTTTCTGTTTTGGTTAATGAGGACGGTACAGCAAAGTATGACAATTTAATTGCCATTATATCTGATTGTAAAGGATTTTGACAACTTTTATTTTATAATCTAATTGTTGTAGAGGATAATTAGAACCATGAATAGAATTTTAACAACCCTCATATTAGCCCAACTTACAATTGTCGGGTCCGCTCATAGTTCAAACGAAGATTTGATATCACTTGCCAAGATTTATCGGAGTGATACCTTTTCGAACAATACACCTCAACGAATATTTCAGGATTTGTTAATAATGCAACCAGTGCAACTAAAGACCTCAGGAGTATTTTTGGCTGAACTCATTAAATCAGGAAATTCATTAGGCTTGAAAAAATACCTGTCCAAACCTAATCAGAAAACGCTCGAACATCTTTTTATAATTCGCTCAATCAACTGGAACCTCGCAGAGACAAATCCAATGGATAATAACAAATTGATTGACAGCCTTAGTAATAGTGACAATGAATACTTAGTACTTCTAGCTTGCTATTACAATATGATTTGGACTATTGGAAGGAATGATAAAATTCAAACATACAACGACTATAGTGCATTGTCTCCCTGGGTGATATCGACAACGTTACGCACCCCCAGTTGAATGCGTGATAACTTAAATGATTAGAATAAATAAAATAGACAAGATTCAGGAGATTAGGGCTATTCAAGCTTTAAGCGATATAAATATTGACTTACATATTGATAAAAATGAAGCGTATAAATTTTTTATTCTTAAGAAAAAATTCAATATGGTTTTTAAGATTCCTCGAAAAGAAGAAAACGCAATAGATTATGACGAAATCATTACAATTGACCATTCTATACCTAATACTTCAATATTTTCCATATCTAAACCTCTTATTTATTCAAAAAAAATTACAAGTTACTTAAAAAGTAAATGGCCTGACAAAAGGCGTTATAAGTTTTCATTTTCAGGTTTGATCACAGCTCAAAGAAAAATCAAACTTGAAAATTGGATCAATACAAATGGCAACAAAAAAATTGAAATAAGAGACAATACCCTAATCCTACGGGTAATTAGAAAAATTAATAATTATATCAATGTTGGTAATATATTAATTCAGCAATATGACGACTTCTATCTTTGGTCTTCAACTAAAGGACGAACGTTCCCTATAAAAACCTGGGATGAAAATTACTATGAATTTATCCTTAAATCAGAGTTTGTACTTTGTCCATCAGGAGATTACATTTGGACATATCGTTTTTTTGAAGCTATTATGTGTGGAGCTATTCCTGTGGTGGAGGAAACCTGTCAATCATATGATGGGTTCAAATTTTATATGATGAATGAAGACAAGAATATAATTAGGTATGATAAAGAAATAGTAGATTACAATTTTGAGTTGCTTGTCAATAGATTAACAATTGACCACGCAGAATACAAGGTTATTAGGAACAAAATAATGCAGCTAGCAAAAAATAAATGCCTTTGAAACGAGCGTTTATTCAAGTTTTTGGTATTCATTACTTGTAATGAAAATACTTTTATTGATAGGCAGTATCCATTTAGAAATCTTTAGATCAATTAAAGACTTATTTACTCATCCAAAAGCCCTTCATTTTTTCTTAGGCCCAAGTAGCACTGAAAAAACTAGCGTATTAAAAGCATTTGATTTAGTTCTTGCTGAAGGTTGGATTATTAAAGCTTAAATTGCTCGAGAATTATTTAAAAACCCCAATCTCCCAATTTGTATTTACTTTTTAACCGACTGAAGCCATTATAACAGACCTCCCTACTTGGGTTATTACTGGCAGTTTAGATTATAGAACACCCATGGAGCAGGTGGAAGAAACCCGCAAAGGATTTAAAAATTCCGTTCACATTCAAGTAGAAAACACTGGGCATGAGCAAGCCATGTGGGACAGGGAAACTTTTGATGAAAGCATTCCGGCTTTTCTGCAAGGAAGGCAAATTAGCAGTGAGGGTGCTGCCTATTCTAAAATTATCTTTCTGCCGCTGGAGGGAGAGAGTATGGGTCATCCTTCAGTAAGATAGGGGTTAACATGCAGGGATTAGACTTTAGTAAAGTGGAAAATTTACTGCAGTGATTTTTTACTGAGACATTTTTTTTAACAGGCCTTTGATTAACTGCTGTATGATAAGGAGTACATTATAATTAATCTGCTATATTTAGTGCTGCAGTTTATCGGAAATCAAGTCTTACAATTCAATTTTCAAAATATTTTGAATTTTAGAGAGTTGGTATATTTGATCTTCTGTAAAAAGTATTAATCAATAACATGATAGAACTTTATATTTTATTGACTCTAATTCTTGTTTTGTTAGTAATGCTGGGATTACGTAAGAAATGGAAAGCACTATTATGGAGCACTGCATTTATTTTAATAATAGGAATTACAGGCTGTATTTTATTTGTGTATATTTTTTCAGAAGCATTTGGCGCAAAATGCGAAGATAATCGAGTGTGGAAGATTGAAAACTACAGAATTATTGAGAAGCAATGCATCGGATTTGCAGGGCCTTATTATAATCGCGTATCTCTGTATGAAAACAATAAAAGAATTGAGGGTCATTCCTATATGAATGATTCTAGTTGTATAATAAAATTCAAACCTGATTTAACAGATACTCTCATATTTGATATTTGTGACATGACATTGGAACAAAATAAACATCTCACAACTGTGATTTTTTGAATGGACTTGCGAATAATGGGTAAACAAGCTCACTAAAATATCGCAAAATGAAGATTCTTATAATTTATCCTTTTCAAGCTTCCCTTCGTCTGGCAGGTGCTACATTTACAGGATCTTTACCTGGAGAAATTCAGATAATTGACGAAGCTTCGCACAGTGGCGCAAGATATAGCGCACAATCTTTTATTTTTGTTAAAGATGGGTTTTCAACATTGTAATGGACAAGCAAGCGCAACAGCAATTTTTTAAAGTCATCATTGAACAACACAAAGGTATTTTGTTCAAGGTGGCACGTGCGTACTGTCCAGACGAAGAGGACCGACAAGACCTCATTCAGGAGATGATGATTCAGATTTGGCAGTCTGTACACAAATACAACGATCAGTATAAAATGTCAACCTGGTTGTACCGTATTTCGCTGAATGTCGCTATCTCATTTTATCGTAAAAGTGCAACAAGAGGCAAAAAGTATACTGAGCTGACCGAGCAATTGATAGAAACTCCGGTTGAAGACAAATCGGAAAATGAATTGCAACTGAAATTATTGGAACAATTTATCAACGACCTAAAAGAGGTAGATAAAGCCTTGATGATACTGTACCTGGAGGACAAGAGCCATACTGAAATTGCTGAAATATTAGGAATTTCGGTAAGCAATGTAGGTACCAAAACAGGACGAATTAAAGAGAAATTAAAGACACGATTTTCACAATTTAAATTTTATTGAAATGAACGAGCTGGAATTAAAAAAACTTTGGCAAGGCACTAATGAAAAATTGGAAAGAAGCATGGCCATCAATAAAAAAAATACTGATGAAATAACCCGAATGAAAGTTCACAGCATGGTAGGTTCAATGAAACCCATTAAAATTTTCACCCTTCTGATGGGTATGTTATGGGTTGGGATCGGGGTAATTGCTTTGAGTTCAATTTATTTTCACTCATATATGGAAGCAAATAAGTTTTTTCTGTTTTCAGCTTCTGTTCAGGTAGGTTTAACAGCTATGTCATTATTTGTTTATCTCTATCAGCTCATCCTGATTTACAAAGTGGATATATCAGACTCGATTATAAAAACACAAGAAAAATTGGCAAGCCTGAAAATATCATCGTTGTGGGTAACCCGAATTCTCTTTCTTCAACTTCCCGTTTGGACAACCTTTTGGTGGAATGAAACGATGCTGGAAGATTGGAGTATTTTTCAATGGGCGATAATATTGCTTTTTACCATTTCATTTACTTTTATTGCTCTTTGGCTATTCTTTAACATAAAATACGAGAACAGAAATAAGCAATGGTTTCAATTCATCTTTAATGGAAAGGAATGGACCCCTTTAATGAAATCTATGGAACTGTTAGGCCAGGTGGAAAACTATAAAAATTAAGGTACTACCATTAATTTAATGGTAATTCGGGTTGTCATTAGTAGGATCGGCCTTGTTCATTTTAAGGATTTTGCATTTCTCATTGGATCAGAAACAATATGTTTGACCGCAGGAAGGATAAAAAGTGCCGCAGGAAGGGTGCAAATTGATGCAGGAAGCCCCCAAACCCATGCAGGAAGGGTGCCAAGTCTCGCAGGAAGGGGTAAAAGCCTGGAGGGAAGCCCCCAAAGTGCCAAGGGAAGGCCAAAAGGTGCCGAGGGAAGTATGCAAAGTCCGGAGAGAAGCCTAAAAAGTGTAGAGGGAAGGGTAAGACATGGGAGGGGAAGAATAATATTTGGTTTATAGCTTTAATTCCTCAGTACTGAAGAATGCCAAACTAACACAATACTTGAATCAGTGAGCCTTCACAGTTTAAATTACCATTTCACAACACTAGATGATAATACATGAAAACAATGTTGTAATATTATGGCTGCGTTCAGCATTACTAATTTTTCAGCAGCAAAGCGGAACTAACAACATAAAATATCGAGCACTTAATACAACATATAGCCAAATTTATTCCCGTTTCAAATGAACTGAAAAGCCGAATTGCATCAATTGGCAAAATTGAGCTTTGTTCGAAAGGTCATTTTCTGCACAAACCTGGCAGGACTTGCCAGCATACCTACTTCATCAACAAAGGACTTATTAGGGTTTTTTATGTGAAGGGTGACAAGGAAATTACAGATAGTTTTTCAGCAGAAAACGAGTGGATCACTTCAATCTATAGCTTTCTTCAAAATATTCCTGATTACTTTTACATTCAAACTCTGGAGGAGTCTGAATTAGTAAGCATTTCCTTGAATGATTTGGAAGAGTGCTTTAAAGATTTCCCTGAAATGGAAAGATTTGGTAGAATGCTGATTTCCAAATATTTTTTAGAGCAGTCAGAACGCATCATCTCTCTTCAATTTAATTCTGCACAGGAACGTTACCAATTTTTTGAACGCACTTCAAAGAACAAATTGCAGCGGGTACCCCTCCATATGTTGGCCTCCCATTTAGGCATGACACAAGAGACCTTAAGCAGAGTGAGGTCCTCTAAAAGTGCTTTTTGATTTAGATCAATTTTTAGGATTATCTAAAAGACTACTTTTGTTTCGAAATACTTAATATTAAATCAATGAACAATAAAAATTTTGCAGTTGCTGGTCTTTTAGCACCCATTTTACTTTGGACTACTTATTTTATAATGGCAAGCCAAAGGCCCGAATACAGTTTTTTGTATAAAGCAATTAGTGAGCTCGGGTCACTTGATGCACCCAATAAGTGGATGTGGAATATCTTTGGTTATATCATTCCCGGACTTTTGATTTCCTTTTATTCCATAGGATTATACAAATCAGTTGCAACTGAAAAATCCAGCAAACTACCGCTGATGGGGATATTTTTAAGTGGATTTTTTATGACCATTTCAGGTATTTTTCCAGCCGATATGGATAATCGGTCATCAGCTACAACACTTTTACACATGGTCGGTAGTTACGGAAGTTACGTGTTTTTTCTGTTAGGTGCCTTTTCTTATCCTAAATTGATGAAGCGAAAAGAATACTGGAAAAACAGCAGTTTACCATTACTGATTTTTGTCTGGCTCACTATTGTTTGTGGCTCCTGGTATTTGATATTCCCGAATATTCCTTCCGTAGGACAGCGAATTGTCTTTTTCTTCTACTTTGCGTGGATTACCTACACTGCCATCAAATTATATAAAGCCCCCGAGGAAAGCCTAGTTGCCAAGGGTTACTAAAATCCACGAGAGAAACCCGGAAATTGCTGCAGGAAGCCATCAAATTGATGCAGGAGAGGTGCCAAGTCATGCAGGAAGGATGCCAACTCACGTAAGAAGGGTGCCAAGTCTCGCAGGAAGGGTAATAAGTCATTCGGGAAGAGTGCAAAGTGGTTCAGGAAGCCCAAAAGTCACTCAGGAAGGGGGTAAAATCACTCAGGAAAGCTCAAGAATGGTTCAGGAAGCCCCAATAATGACTCAGGACAGCAAAAATTCATTCAGGGAAAGTCAGCAATGACTCAGGAAGCAATAATATTTGGTCAGGAAGGGTGATGGATGCTCAGGAAAGAATATTATTTGGATTAGAGCTTTCGTTTAACAACCCTGTTAGCCATATTCTTGTTGTCAATTCTATAAATTCACATATTATTCGACTAACTCCTGTATTTTAAGGATGTAATTTATAATTAATCTGCTAAATTTAGGATGCATGTTCATAGGCAACCTAAATTAGTAAATATTTGATTTTTATTTTATTGGTTAATGGGGACAGCATAGCTGATATTATGGTAATGTAATTTTAAATCAGGTGTTTTTAAGTTAACTACACCTTTTATATTTTTATAGTAGGCATAGTTTATAATCTGAGCAAAAATAAAACAAATCAATAGGACTTATGAATGACTTATTAAATAAACTTTCTTCCTACAATTTATTCAATAATCTTCTTCCTGGAATTTTGTTCGTAATTCTATTAAACTATTTTACGGAGTACGAAATCAATCAAGACAATGTCTTACTTGCTGCATTTCTATATTATTTTATAGGTTTGACAATTAGCCGAATCTCATCAGTTATCATTGAGCCATTACTAAAAAAAATAAAGTTTGTAAAGTTTAAGGACTATAAGCTTTTTGTTGATGCATGTAAAAAAGATGGCAAACTTGATATTTTAGTTGAGACTAACAATAAATTCCGTGTTCTATTTACTGTTACTTTGTTAATCATAGGCTCAAAGATTTTTTATTCAATCAACCTTAACTATTTACAAATCAGCACTAATACGCTACAATATTTACTTTTAATTTCTCTAGCGATAATTTATCTTTTCGCATATAGAAAACAAACGAATTATATTACTAAACGAATTGATGCTAATACCTAAATTATGGATTTTGTTATAGACTTTATATATGTTGGAGATGGAGATGCAATAATAGTTTGGGGCAGAAATCCCAATGAGCATGACTTCGTTTTTTTTGTGGATGGAGGAGGGAATGCTGAATTAGGAAGCAAAGTTGTTGAGCATTATAAAAGTTGGATAAAGCCAAATTTATATAGTAACAGAACAATAGCATTTATAAACAGTCATCCACACGCTGACCACATAAATGGCTTGATTGAAATAGTCAAAGAAATTGGAAGCGAGATGAGCTTGGGAATATATAATGACCCTGTTAAATTTATTTCAGATGAACTTAGAAGTAATATCAAAATATCTGCATTAAGGAATGAAGATGCAGATATTGAACATTTGTACGAATCATTTCAAAAAATTCAAGAATTAAATGAATTGTGTGAAAAGAACGGTATTAAAAGAGTAGAAGCATTATCTGACAGCTTTAACTTCAGTGAAATAAAAATCTTATCACCATCAAGAGAGTTTTATACGGAAAAAGTTCAATTATTTACAAACATTGACTTCCTTAAAGCTGTAGATTATACGAAAACTTTTAGCCAAGTTTACGAATCATTAGAATCCTTAAAACCTTGTGCTGTGGTTGATGAAAGGAATGACGCTTCACCTGAAAATCTTTCAGCCACGGTAATTGAATTAATAGATAGTCTAGGAAGAAGTTATATACTTACAAGTGACGCTGGTGTAGAATCATTTGATGATATGGAAAAAAATGGATTTCAATGTGAAAACCTAAATATAGTTCAATTACCTCATCACGGCAGCAGAAGAAATATTAGCACTGAATGGATAGCCAAGTTTTCACCAAATTTCTACTTCGATTTCAGCAGAAGGAAATATAAAACATCCAAGAAAAGCAGTTATTAGTTGTATAAAAAAGAATTTACCAAATTGCGGTATATACAGTACCCATAAAAACAAAGAGACTATATCATACACAACTAATCAAGCAGTTTTTCCTAGTAGAAATTGGGGAAGTGCGGAACCGCTATAAAAGCACAGCCACTAATATTTTCTATTCAAAAGTGGCGATTAAATAGTTAAATCCATCATGCTCATAACGCGAGCCTCACTAACAGCCCCAACAACCTTCATCAGAGAAAATTGAGCTTTGTAATTCATCTAAAGCCTTCCTTAGACAATCTTTTTGTTTTCAAATCTAAAAATTCATCTACTTTTCGATAAACTCCTGTATTTTGAGGATGTTTTATAATTAATCTGCTATATTTAGGAAGTAAGTCCATTAATAAGCAGGACTTATAATTATAGAAATTTTCTTATTTCTCCGGTTGATTTAAGTTAGTTATTGTGGCCAGTATACCTGAAATAATGTAAATGTAGTTGTTAGTTTATCAGGTGTTTTTTCATAGTAAAAACTTTTGTGTTGTTACTTAAAAGATTACTTATAATGGATTCAATCAACGCAACATCAGAGTTTATAGCAGCATATAAAGATGTGATAAATATCATTTTTGGAATAGTAGGAGGGATATTTTTATCTATACTGACTTTCTTATTAAACTACAGGAATAATTGGCGTAATAAATTAACAAAAGAATTAACAGTTAAACTGAAGCACAATGTTACTAGAATGCTAAGGGAAGACTATACTGAATTTAGTGTCCGCTATCATATAAATAATACTAGTGGTCATGAAATATCGATCAATGCTGCATACTTTATTTTACCCAAAAAATTAAGAGGAAATATTAATCCTAATTCTACCTTGGGAGAAATGATGTACGGTACTGGACGCTATTATATTTTTTCTGAAAGTAAAGAAATGAAACATCATCTATCTGAGGAAATTTCTATAAAACATGATGGTTTTTTATCTCATCTCACCAAAGGAAAAATTAAAAAGCTAAGACTTTATATCGAAACAAGTAGATTTGGAATTGTCAAATCTAATTCAATTAAAATTAGAAAAATAGGTAATATTCTTGATAGAAATTAAGACTTTTTCGGTTCTAAGATTAAATAAAAAAATAAGAAATGAAAACTATAATTTTTTCAGTGCTAGTTCTATTTAGTAGTAATTTGATAGGACAAATAAAATACGAATATAATACAAATGGAGTACAGAAATCCTCTGAAGGAGATGACGAAGGGGCAATCAAAGAATATAATAAAGCTATAGAAGCTGATCCTAAATTTTGGGGGGCATATTTAAATAGAGGTATCAGCAAAGAAAAGCTGGAAGATTATAATGGGGCAATATCTGACTACAGTAAAATTATTGAAATTCTTCCGAAGAATTATAATTATACTGCTTATTTCAAGAGGGGGAATGTTAAAGAAATATTGCAAGATTACAAAGGTGCAATTGATGATTATAATAAAGTTATAGAAATATGGCCTGAACATGAAGATATTTATTACAAGAGAGGTAATTTGAAGTTTGTATTAGAGGACTATGCGGGAGGTATAGCGGACTATACCAAAGCAATTGAGTTCGATTCCACTAATGCACTTCTGTATTATGAAAGAGGATATGCAAAACATGAACTCAAAGATTACAGAGGCGCTATTGTAGATTATACTAAAGCCATAAAACTCAACCAAAGTGATGCAAGCTCTTATAATAACAGGGTAATAGTTAAATATGAATTAAAAGATTATGAAGGTGCAATAAAGGACTTTGATAAAGCTATAGAACTTGATTCGAAACATTTAAGATCTTTTAGAAATAGAGGTCTTGCTAAAATTGAAATGAAAGAAATAAATAATGCATGCTTAGATTTTAGCAGGGCTGGAGAATTAGGTGATTACGAAGCTTACGAGCTTATAAGAAAATATTGTAACTAATAGCTCTGTACAGTCTCAATTTTCATAAGTAATAATTGAGTTTGTAATACAATTCCTTTTAAGATACTATCTGCATAAATCCCACAGCGCTCTTCATGATGGTATTAAAATCTAGGATATCGTGTAAATTTTACGATCGTGTTCTGGTCAAATGTATTTTGGCAAGAATTTCTACAAGTTTCGTGAAAAAACAAAATATATCTCCAAACTAAATCCTTTCTAATATAAAGCTTTACATTATTTTATGAAGCAACCTTATACCTCAGCAAAGCCCTTTCCCCACCCTCTAACCCCTCCAAAACCTAAAATCCAATTCAGGTCGGCAGACTACCGCTTTCGGTCGGTGCGTTGCCTTGCCTTTTATTCCGCTTCCCTATAGTTTTAGGGTATTAAAAATAAGCTAAACTAAATCAGGAACTTATGAGGATTTTAGAGATTATTTTACTACTTATTATTACCATTCTGCCCTTTGTCAAAAGAAAAGTACTTTTGCGTTTTCGGGCTAATTATATCTTACTTTTTCTGGCAAATGTTTCCTGCCTATATTAGGTTACAACTATCTGCATAGGTATACCGCTACAACAGCTTATTTGCCGTAGCATATACAATAGCTTCGTGGATATTAGCGACTTCTAATTTTTCAAATAGTTTTTTTCTGTGAAATTTGACGGTATCCGGAGAGATAAAAATCTTTTCCGAGATTTCATTGATGGCATAGCCTCTGATGGCATATTGCAGTATTTCCTTTTCTCTGGTAGAAAGCTCAACCTTCGGCAATTTTCTCCAGCAATCGGTTGCTAAATCATAAGTTATACGCTGAGAATCATCTTTTTTAGTAATCACTATATTTCCGGATTGCTGCGCTGTTGCTAAAGAGACGATACAAATAGCTTTCCAGATTTTTCCTCTTTCCGTTAAGTATAAAGGTGTCAGCTTTTGATGAATTAAAATACGTTTCCCTTCATCAGTTCTGAGATGAAAATCATAGCCTATTGTGTATTCCTTTCGCTCCTCAACAGGGATTTGCTCATAAAAATCAAAGCCAACAGTATTAATTTTAAGTAGCAATTTCAGATCCTCTTCCGGTACATATTTAAAATAAAAGTCATAGCCCATTTCCTGCACCTCGGCAGGAGAAAGGCCGCATAAAAACAGGGGATTGTCAGAAACATATTCAAACCCCTTTATTTCGTAATCAATCACATAAACGCTCTGGTAGGTGGTTCTTGCAAAGGCTGCGATGGCGGAAAGATAATCTGCGGTTTGCGCTACATCCTTATCGCTTAGCCGTTGCACGCTATTTTGAAAGGTAAAAAAGGAATTTGTATCTGCCATAACCCATAAAGGCTTTGTAACAAATATAAGTTTTTTTTGAAAAACTACTCCCCAGGGTAGTGTTTACTTTAAAAATAATAGTAAAGAAGCGATGCGGTATCATAAAACTACTCCTGGGTGTAGCTGATAAAGGATGGTATTCCCATAGTTTTGCTTTCAGTCAAATGATTTACTTACTCAAAATGGTTAAGTCATCCTTTATCAAACTTAAAATAAACCAATCATGATACCAAAAATTTTAATTGCAACGCTTTTGTTTTTGACAGGGCTTTATCATCCATCAACAGCGAACATCAGTAAATATGATAGCTCGGAAGCGTCAACAGTAACCACTTCCACGAATATTGAGTCCCAATCTATCAACGATCTAAGTGTGGCACAGTGGCAGGAAGACCTGCGGTTTTTGCAAAAAACTATACACCAGGAATATGCTTTTCTTTTTGTAAAAACTACTAAGGAGGCATTTGATAAGAAAGTAGAAGCATTATATAAAGATATTCCCAATCTGCAAGCCCACGAGATTGTGGTGCGGATGACAAGTATTATTGCATCTTTTAAATATGGACATACAGGGCTTTATCTGTATCAAAAACCGATGAACTTTCACTCCTTACCTTATAATTTATATGAATTTAAGGATGAGATCTACATACAGGGTCTTCAGAAAAAGGATGAAAAGGCCTTGGGAGCCAAAGTTGTTAAAATTAATGGAATGCCTATAGCTGAAGCCCTTGAGAAGATAAAATCTGTGGTAAATGCAGAAAATACGCAGTATTTTAAAGCCTATGGCATTAATTATCTTGGTTGTCCTGAAGTATTGCATGCTCAGAGAATTACTAGCACTTTACAACAGGAAGTCGTACTAACGCTAGAAAAAGAGGGAAAACAATTTACGCATTCGTTTACAGTTATGGCAGATGGTGAAAGTGTACCTACGCATCGTGGGTATGTTCACCAAAGTGAGAATTGGCTTGATGCCAGGGATCAATCTGCAACTCCGCTGTATTTAAAAGACCTGGACAAAGTATATTATTCTACCTATCTGGAAAAGGAGAAGGCCATGTATATACGTCATAGTAGAATCGCTGATGAGGCGGAAGAGAGCACTAATGATTTTTACACCAGGGTGCTTAAGGAAGTAGAAGAGAAGGAAGCAGATAAATTGATTATAGACCTACGCCTAAATGGTGGCGGTAACAACTACCTTAATAAAGATGTAATTAAGCGTATCATCCAGACGGAGCGAATCAATGCAACAGGAAAACTATTTGTAATTATCGGAAAACGAACGTTTTCTGCCTGTCAGAATTTGGTTAATGAATTGGACAATTATACCAATGTCATCTTTGTGGGGGAGCCTACTGCAGAGAATATCAATTTCTGGGGAGATAATAGACCAGAAAAATTACCTAACACAGGCATCACCGTTTCCCTGTCTTACCTATGGTGGCAGGATAAACCCGCCCTGGAGAATGCAGAGTGGATAGCACCAAGTGTTCCTGTAAGGATCAGTTTTGAGGAATATATAAACAACGAGGACCCTGTACTGCAAGCGGCTTTGAACTTTGATATTCCTGGGTTTAGACCAAAACCTTTAGGTTATATCGTAAGCTTATATGTATCCGGTCAAACCGAAAAAATGGGAGCAGAGCTTAGTAAAATGATGCAGGATCCTAATTATGCTTTTTACGACTTTGAAGCCGGGCTAATTGGCCTAGGTAACCTACTATTGCAAAGTCAGCGTGAACCACAAATTCAGGCAGCTATACAGGTTTTTATGATGATAACGCAAGTGTTTCCAGACTCTGCCAAAGCCTTTAATTACTTAGGAGAATCCTATACTGCCGCTGGTGATATTCCTGGAGCTAAAGAAGCCTTTAAAAAAGCAATAGAGATAGATAATCAGGGTTCTGATGGTCAATCGGCAAAAGTCAAGCTAACTCAAATGATGAAATAGTTTATTTTATCACTATCGAAATCAAGATTACTAATCCAAACTGATTTCTCAAAAAACTGGACTGTAACTTAAGATTGTTAAAAATTTCTCGTCCTAAAATAAGTTGAAACAATTGCGACTTATTTTAGGGCGCGACCATTAGGTTGCTAGAACTGCTATCTGCTTTTGAGTAACTCGAAGAGATGAGGTTTTAATATCAAGGCTTTAAAGTGCATACTTTGAGCTAAAGGAGTAATCAGATCATGTATTTTAAGGCTTAGTCATATGAATTTTAATATTTTCACTAAATACAGTAGCTGTTAAATGCTATCTCCAATCAAATTCAAAAATACCCAATTCACTCTTCCCAACCTCTCTGACTTCTCCCAAAAAACTTTAGTGTCTGTATGCTCACATTTGTGTGCCAATATTATTAACAACAGTACGAATATGCTTTGACAACAACCCTTTCCATACCCCTCCAAAAACTTAAATTCCAATTGTAGTCGGCAGACTACTGCTTTCGGTCGGTGCATTGCCTTGCCTTTTATTCGGCTTCCCTCTAGTTTTATGGTATTAAAATTAAGCTAAACAAAATCAGGAACTTATGAGGATTTTAGAGATCATTTTACTACTTGTTATTACCATTCTGCCCTTTATCAAACGAAAAGTGGTTATGCGTTTTCCGGCTAATTATATTTTACTTTTTCTGGCTGCATTGTTGGTTCTGCACCTACTTTTTGAAGGCGCACGCTGGCAAATGTTTCCGGCTTATGTTTTGCTTCTTATCCTTGCATGGAGAATAAAATCGGTGGATGCTGCACAACCAGTCCGCTTAAACTTTTGGAGGGGCAGCGGCTATTTTGTTTTCTTGTTGGTCGCCATTATAGCCTGGGTGCTTCCGCTGGCTTTACCCGTTTTTACCTTGCCGGAACCTCGTGGAAATTACCAGGTAGGCACACAAACCATTCATGTTAAAACCGAAAGGCCTGAAGAGATCACGGAAGACCCCAACGACAAGCGGGAATTTCTGTGCAAAATCTGGTACCCCAGCGATGCTGATGTATCGGATTTAGACGGTGAAAGTTATTTGGACCCCGCCGGCAGGGAAGGTTTTGCCACTAAATATGGCTTGCCAGCCAATGCTCTCAACTACCTGGATTATGTGGATACTTATGTCTACCCGGAGCTTCCAGTAGCAGATGGCAAGTTTCCGGTACTGCTTTTTTCACATGGCTACGGCTCCAAAGCCACGGGATACTATGCATTGCTGTCGGAAATCGCCAGCCAGGGCTATATCATCATCAACATGAACCATACCTATGAAAGCTTAGGTGCAACTTTTCCGGATGGCAGCAAGAAGTATTTTGATTACAAGTATCAGCAAGAAAGGATGGCCTGGGATGCAGAGTTGATGGATCCCATGATAAAAGCTTTTGATGGGGGGATGGAATTTGAGAAAAGACATCCCATTGTGCTTCCTGCCATTAGAAATTATCAGGAAAAAAATATTCAGATACGCTGGGCCAACGATATGGTCCATGTTCTGGACTTATTAGATCAGTGGAATGCTGAAGGATTGTTGAAGAACAAGCTTGATTTAGATAAAATTGGGATTTTCGGACATTCAGTAGGAGGGGGCACTGCCGGCAGAGTGGCCATGCAGGACAAAAGAATAAAGGCAGCGGCTAATTTGGACGGCATCCAGTGGGGAGAAAAAATTGATACGGTGTATCATTTACCTTACCTCTTTATTTCTGCAGATTGGCCTGCCGAGCACCATGATATTAATTCCCATGTGTACCTCAAAAAGAGCAGCGACTATTTTTATGAAGCGAAGTTGCTCAATTCAGGCCATCCTAATTTTATGGATATTCCTTTTATGGTGACCATCACTGCGGTCAATCAGTCAGGGGAAATTGATCCTGCGTTAGGAGCGGAAATAACTACTCAACTACTCACTGCTTTTTTCGATCGGCATTTACGATCTTCTGCCGGTGCGGATATGGAAGGTATAGCTGAGCAGTATGATTTGCTGGAGTTGGAGGTTTTTAAGGGGGATTCGGTGAGGTAGCTAATTTTTATGTTAAAAAAAAATTGGTATCGGGCACGCCATTTCTTCGTCATTGCGAGGAAGGCACGACCGAAGCAATCTTATGATTAAAATGACAAGCCGTTCTGAGGAATTTGCTTTGGTTTTGAGAGATTGCTTCGTTCCTTGTAATGACGTTTCAATTGAATACACGGGAATAATTATCTGATTACAATCAATCCATTCCATGGTTCGAGTCTCCAGAACTACTAAAGATCCAATCAAAGATCCTTCCAGAAAAGCTGCGTGAGACACGCACCTGGGCTTAGAAAGAAATCAGCCAGAGGCTGACCAGCCTCTGGCTGGAATCCCTAAAATGAATAAGGGCGTTGGTGTTCTAATTACAAATCTCTTAACACCTGGATTTCCATTAAAATTAGAATAGTTAAGCTATAAGTTAAGAGAGAACGAGCCCCCTCTCCTTGGGGAGGGCTGGGGAGGGGTCACAAAACGCTGTATAAAGACCTACGTATTGCATCAAGGAAAACAAAAATGATAACAAAATATTTTGCTTAGGGATACACAAAGGCATTTTTTAAATAAATTTAAGCTTCAAACTAGATTTAGGCGCTGAAATAACTTTCAAGCTATTAACTTCCTTTTTCGATCTGCATTTACGATCCTCTGCCGATGTCGATATGGAAGGTATAGCAGATCAGTATGATTTGTTGGAGTTGGAGGTGTTTAAGGGGGCTTCGGTGAGGTAGCTAATTTTTATATTAAAAAAACAAAATTTGGTATCGGGCACGCCATTTCTTCGTCATTGCGAGGAAGGCACGACTGAAGCAATCTTATGATTAATATGACAAGCCGTTCTGAGGAATTTACTTCGGATTTAAGAGATTGCTTCGTTCCTTGCAATGACGTTTCAATTGAATACACGTGAATAATTATCTGATTATAAACAATCCATTCCATGGTTCGAGTCTCCAGAACTACTAAAGATCCAATCAAAGATCCTTCCAGAAAAGATTTGTGAGACAAGAACCTTGGCTTAGAAAGAAATCAGCCAGAGGCTGATCAGCCTCTGGCTGGAATACCTAAAATGAATAATGCCGTGGGTGTTCTAATTACAAATCTCTTAACACCTGGATTTCCATTAAAATTAGAATAGTATAGTTATAAATTTTGAAGGAACGAGACCCTCTCCTTGGGGGAGGGCTGGGAGGGGTTCTCAATTCGAAAATTTATACCCACTCACCCTAATTTCCCCTTTCCTCTCCTCAAAACCCATCCGTCCGCCTGCGGACGTTTGCGTGCTTTTATGAACGGAGTGAAATGCCCAATAATGCCTTTAAATATTAATTGAAGCCCATTTACTTTACTTGGCATAGTGTTGGTAAATGTGAATCCGAATAATTACAATAAGTAAATGGATAAGAAAATTGTACAAAAGAGGTGGACAACCAAGAAGCTACTGATGATAGGTGCCGGGGTGTTGGTATTAAGCTTAATAGTATATCAATTGCTTTTTGCTGATACACGCTCTACCTTAAATGTGAATAAAGACAGGTTAAGTATTGCTTCTGTGAAGATGGGCGAGTTCAAAGTATTATTCCGGTAACAGGCAATGTGGAACCGGGAGAAACCTTTTACTTAGATGCCATAGAAGGAGGAATTATTGCAGAAATAGTGCGGGAGTCCGGGGCCATAGTGAAAAAAGGCGATACCATCTTGAGCTTAACCAATTCCAATCTGCAACTGGAAGTGATGCAGCGTGAAACGCAATTATACGAGCAAATCAATAATTTAAGACAAACCCGATTACTCCTCGATCAAAATGATTTGAGTCAGCAGGCGCAGTTGGCAGAAATTGACTACCAACTCAACTTATTAAAGCCCCAATATATCCGTTTTAAAGGGCTTTTTGAGCAGAAACTGATTTCAGAACGGGAGTTTGAGGAGGTACGCGAGAATTATGACTATAACGTAAAACGTAAACAATTGACTTACAGAAGCTACAAAAACGATTCTGTAGCCAGGGTTTTTCAATTGAAGCAGTTGCGCAACTCTGAACAAAGAATGCAGCGCAGTCTGGATGCTGTAGGAAATATTTTGAATAACCTTACTTTGAAAGCGACCAGAGATGACCAGTTAGCCACACCACAATTAGAGGTTGGTCAGTCGGTTGTTTCAGGTCAGCGATTAGGCCAGATAGATATCATGAATAATTACAAAATCAGGGTAGGAATTGATGAGCTGTATTTGCCACGAGTAGATGTGGGTCAAAAAGGCAGCTTTACATTTGCGGGAGGAGATTACCAGCTGATGATCAATAAAATTTACCCAACGATTACAGGAGGAAGGTTTGAGTGGATATGATCTTTGAAGGAGACAGTCCGGAAGGCATCAGAAGAGGGCAAACCGTGAGAATTAAACTCGAATTGGGAGCGACAGAAGAGACCTTACTTTTACCGGTGGGAGGAATTCACAAGGATACCGGTGGCAATTGGGCCTATGTGATCAATCCATCTAACCCGGATGAAGCAATAAAGCAACCCATTAGATTAGGAAGAAAAAATATAGACTACTACGAAGTGATAGAAGGTTTGGCAGAAGGAGAGCAAGTGATTGTTTCGGGATATGAGAATTATGGGGATAAGGAAAAGCTGGAGTTGAAGTAGGAGGAGGGTTGTAGGTTGTAAGTTTTAAGTAAAGAGAAGTGAGAAAAAGATTTGAGATTTGGGTGGTGGTTCTTAGGTCAGTACCGCAGGTCAGACCGGAATGCCAAAGAGGAAAGTAGAGAGTATTGAGAGGTGATGGGTAAATAAGGGGGTAGTTTTAGGTCGCTTTGTTAAAGAACACCCCCTTACCCCCCTCAAGGGGGGAGCTGCCCTGATTGAACTTTGTACTTAAATAGTTAGCATCGCTTTAATAAATATTTGTAGAGTGAGAAAATGGTGAAAAAAGTTTATTGTTTTCTGCTTATTTAAATCGAAGGGACTATCCCCTTGAGGTTTGAAGCAATGCTATTAAGTTAAGACCACTCCCTCCTTCTCTCTTCGGGGAAGGATGCAAGGATGGGGTCTAAAAGAAAGCTTAACTTAATAGCATTGAGGGGATCATAGGGGTGTTACACTCGATAAAATAATAGAGGTCAGAACCTCAATGAATAGCGGAATTAATTGCAATTGTAAATTTTCCGCATCATGTGTAACAAATCGTCCGCCCGAAACGGACGAAAGCGGGCGGCCCGACAAAAAGGCGGGCAGAGCGTGGAGTTGTAGGGTGGGAGCATCTTTTTGTCTTGATTTTTTCTATCTTTTGTATCAAGACAAAAGATTAAAAGAAAGGATAGAAAATCAAAATTATTTTTAAAGAGAAAATGTGATTTGACAACCTAAGAACTTGTCAGCAAGAAAAATTGAAAAGTAAAGAACATAAAAAACTAACAAAATATGGATCATGTAATTAAAACGGTTGATTTAACGAAGCTTTACACCACAGAAGAGGTGGAAACCACGGCATTAAATAACATTAACATCGAAATCAAAAGAGGTGAATTTGTTGCCATCATGGGACCTTCTGGATGCGGTAAATCAACGCTGCTTAGTATTTTAGGCCTTCTGGATAATCCCAATTCAGGCGAGTACCATTTTGTGGACCATGAAGTAGCCAAATACTCAGAACGCCAGAGAGCGCAATTAAGAAAAGGCTCCATTGGCTTCGTTTTTCAGAGCTTTAACCTCATTGATGAGTTGACGGTATTTGAAAACGTAGAGCTGCCCTTACTTTACATGAAAGTGCCTTCTTCAGAGAGAAAGGCCAAAGTAGAAGAAGTGTTAACACGCATGAATATTATGCACAGAAGAAATCACTTCCCTCAGCAGCTTTCCGGTGGACAGCAGCAAAGAGTGGCAATTAGCCGCGCAATTGTAGCTAAGCCTGCAGTGATCCTTGCCGATGAGCCAACAGGTAATTTGGATTCTGCCAATGGCGAGGAAGTGATGAAATTGCTGGAGCAATTGAATAATGAGGGCACAACCATTGTAATGGTAACGCACTCACCGCATGATTCCAACTATGCTCACAGAGTAATCAATTTATTTGATGGACAGGTAGTTACAGAGAATATAAGAGAGCAGTTTCATGTGTAAAACTAAATAGTAGGGGTAAAAATCAACTTTAAAATTACGGTCATGTTAAAGAACTACATTCTTGTTGCCTTCCGCAATATCCTCAGAAATAAAACCATTTCTTTTATAAATATCTTTGGTCTGGCAGTAAGCATGACTGTTTGCCTGCTACTCATCCTGATTGTTGCCGATCAGTATTCCTACGATAATTACCACCCGGATAAAGATAAAATCTACAGGGTAATTACCGATCGTGAAATGAAAAATGACGATGTCTGGAATACAGCAACCGCTCCTTTTCCATTAGCTGCCACCTTAAAAGAGCAGCAAGGCGTGCAGCAATTGGCTTTGGTAAAAAAGAATTTTGCAGGCACAGCCAAATGGGAGCAGGCGGAGATTCCTTTTCGTGGCCTTTTTGCCAATAATGAAGTATTGAACATCTTTAATTTTCCAGTGAAAAGTGGAGACACTTTTGATGCACTCACACTTCCGAATGCAGTGGTTTTAAGTAATGAATTAGCCTCAAAAATATTTGGTGATAAAGACCCGATAGGACAAACTATTGAGGTAGAGGAAGTCGGAGAATATGTGGTAACAGCTGTTTTGGCTGAATTCCCTGGTAAAACACATTTCGATTTTGATATATTGGCCTCGGTGAACGGTCTGCCTTTATTGGAAAAGGAGGGAAAGCTATCAGCTCCTTTAACCGATTGGAACAATATCTACGATAATTACATCTACATTAAAACCACTGAAGGTTTTAAAGAAGACGATTTAGCAACTTTTTTAAGCCAGTCTGCCACCGCTAATTATGATGCAGCAGGCGATTATAGCTATAAATTTAAATTACAACCACTTTCAGAGATTACCATGGGGCCTTTGATGAGCAATACGATGGGCTTCGGATTGCCTGCCATAGTGATGTATGTATTGTTGGGACTTGCAGTGGTGGTGATGCTTTCTTCCTGCTTCAATTATGCTAATTTAACTACAGCAAGGGCTATGAATCGTGCCAAGGAAATAGGCGTCAGGAAAGTGATTGGTGCCGGTAAAAAGCACATCATCGGTCAATTTCTGGTGGAGGCAGTTCTTATTGCGCTGTTTGCTTTTGCCATTGCAGCACTTTTGGTAGAATACCTTCATCCTGCCCTGAACACAATGTTTACTTCTTTAGGAGCCCCGATCCGATTTGATAAAACCAATAATCTGTACCTGATTTATGTTGGTTTTGCCGCTTTAACCGGTATAATTGCCGGAATTGTACCCGCCATTTTCTTCTCTTCCACCAATGCTTTGGTAGCGCTGAAAAAATCTATCAACCTTGAAAACCTGGGCAGGAAGATTGGTATTGCAAAGGTGAGTATCCGTAAGATTTTAGTGGTTACGCAATTTGCGTTCTCCATTTTCTTTGTGGTCACTATCATCACCATCTACCAACAAATGAATATGGTGCTGACTGCTGATCACGGATTTAAAACTGAAAATATCCTCAATGTTCGGTTGGAGGGCATGTCCTACGAAACCATTAAAAATGAATTTAGCTCCATAGCCAATGTGCAAGCGATATCAGCTACTACTTACATGCCGGCTTTAGGCACTGAAAATGGCTTTGAAATCAGCTTACCGAATGAAGAAGAGCCTGCTTACTTTAGTTATTTTGGGGTAGATAATAATTACCTGCAATCAATGGACATTGTTTTGGTAGCAGGCAGAAATTTCCCAGAGGTGATGCCGGAAGAGGAGCGATACATTTTGCTAAACGAGCAAGCCATTAAGCGCATGGGGTATGAAAGTCCTGAAATGGCCTTAGGAGAACTGATTACATTGTCCGAAAGTGATAAACAATTAGAAATTATTGGGGTGGTAGAAGACTATCACTATTTAAGAATGGATGACGAAATTGGTCCGCTTGGCCTGCGCTATATGCCTTCTTCAGTGAGCAGTATGATTGTGACTATCAATGATCAGCAGGAGAAACAAACTTTGGCACAATTGGAAGCAGGCTGGAAGAAACACACCAACCGGCCATTCAATTACAGCTATTTTGAAGATGACATGAAAGAAAGTTATGGCTATTATGCTGCTCTGCTGGCTATTTTGAGTTATGTAACCCTCATTGTGGTGTCTCTGGCATGCTTAGGACTTTTAGGGATGGTGATCTTTCACATTCAGAATAAAACCAAGGAGATCGGGATCAGAAAAACCTTAGGAGCGCAGGCAATGGATATCACTTTCACGGTGGCTAAAAGCTTCCTGATTTTGATAGGAGTCTCTTACCTGATTGCAGGTCCCCTGGCATACTTTGTAAATAATATGTGGCTACAAACCAATGCTTATCGGGTAGATTTTGGTTTCGGCACCATTGCTTTAGGCTTTTTGATGGTGCTAGCTGTAGTAGCGCTTACCATTGGCAGCCAGGTGTATAAAGCCTTAAAAATCAATCCTGTGGAATCATTGAGAAGCGAGTAATTTAATTGTTAGACTTATGCTAAAAAACTACCTTAAAATGGCTTGGAGATCCCTCCATAAAAACAGATTGCAGACAGGAATTAATCTGCTTGGCCTAAGTATTGGAACAGTTTGCTGTCTCTGTATTTTACTTTATGTTTTTGCTCAATTGGGTTATGATGAGCATCATCAAGATGCTGAATTGATATACAGATTAAGAACAGATAGTAGAAGTACGCTCAATAATAGTAGGGATGTGCACTTTGCAACAGCTGGCCCTCCTTATGCTTATGCCTTAAAAAATGATTTCCCTGAAATTACTGAAGCTACGAGAATAGTTTACCTCGGTGCAGATTCAGGTGAGCTTCTTAGGGTGGCGGATGAAAGAGAAGGTTTCTTTGAACCACATGGATATTTAGCAGACTCCACTATATTTAATGTACTCACTTTTAAATTCCTTGAAGGAACAGCAAAGAATGCTCTAAACGATCCTAACACTATTGTACTTTCTTCTTCACTAGCAAATAAATTATATGGAGATCAATCTGCTTTGAACCGAACCATCATTAGAGGGAATGGAGAAAGTGAATTAGGATTAAAAGTAACAGGTGTTTTTGATGACAGCTATGGAAAATCACATTTAGCTCCTAATTACATCATCACTATGAATACTCCTGGGTTAGGAGAATTTGTTAGGAACACCAATGACTTTGCGACACAGAATTTCATCTATACCTATCTGAAGCTTGCACCAAATACGAGCGCTGGCAATCTGGAGGGAAAATTCCCTGATTTTCTTGAAAGACATGCATCGGATGACCTTGCTGCTAACGGCAGGGAGAAGGAACTTTTTTTACAACCTATACAAGACATACATCTATATTCTGAAGGTATTGATATGCAAATAGGCACAACTAGCAGCATGACTTATTTAAAGTATTTGATGCTTTTAGCATTATTTATTCAATCGGTTGCTTGTATCAATTTTATTAATTTAAGTACTGCAAGAGCAAATAAACGTGCGAAAGAAATAGGCATTAGGAAAACTATCGGAGCTGACAGGAAGAACCTGGTGATGCAATTTATGGGCGAATCACTGCTTCTATCCCTTGTTGCTTGTATGATTAGCATTCCTATCACAATTATTATTTTGCCTGTAATTAATGAAATAACACAAAGCCAGCTTACGGTTTTAAATCTTTTTGATTGGCCTATTTTTATTTCATTATTTGGAATTGGCATTTTAACAGGATTAATAGCAGGGTTTTATCCAGCGCTTGTACTTTCTACTGTGAAACCAGTTAGCATATTAAAAGGATCACTTAACACGGTTTCTGGCAATGTGTCATTACGGAAGGTATTGGTGGTATTTCAATTTGTAATTTCCATAAGCCTTATTGTATCAGTTATTGTAACAACGCAGCAGGTAAGATTTTCACAACAAAAGGAATTAGGTTTTGATGGGAATAACCTTCTGGCTTTAAGGTTAGGTTCAGACGAGGCAAAGAATAATCAAAATGGATTAAGAAACAGCCTGAAAGAAATTAAAGGTGTGGTTTCTACTGCTGCTAGTAATACATATCCTTCGCAACCCAGAGAGGCTGATATGGGGCTTCACTTGCCCTCCCAGAGTTCGAGTAATATTACTACAGTGGTATACAACGGTATTAGCCCTGAATATTTTGAAACTGTAGG
Organism: uncultured Cytophagales bacterium; assembly: GCA_963803685.1. Classification (GTDB taxonomy): domain Bacteria; phylum Bacteroidota; class Bacteroidia; order Cytophagales; family Cyclobacteriaceae; genus Marivirga. The sequence continues at coordinate 224,454 of CAWDNW010000001.1, read as the reverse complement.
GACTCAACTTCTTAAAGGAAGAAGATTAAGTGAGACCGACACCACACAAATTATTGTAAACCTAGCTACAATAGAAGCTTTCGGTATAGACTTGGAGGAAGCTGTTGGTTCAAAATTAATTTATGCGTCAGATGTTCAACCTCAGGAATTGGAGATAGTGGGTGTAACTGAAAATTATCACTTTGCCAGTTTGAAAGAAGCCATTCGTCCAACTTTACATTATTTGGAATCCAGAACAGACTGGCTTGTAGTGAAAGCTCAAACCCACGATTATCAGGATTTACTTTTAGAGATTGAAACTAAGTGGAAGGCACTTAACCAAAGCACTCCTTTTGTTTACAAATTCATTGATAATGAAGCGGAGAAGCTCTTTGAAGAAGAAAAGCGAGTAGCTTTAAAATCGCCTTTAGAAATCTGTGGAAGAATAAAACCTATTCTACCATCAACATATTGGGCTTAACGCTTGGTATTACCTGCAGCAGCTTGCTTTTTATGCTGGTGATAGATGAGCTTTCTTTTGATACTATGTACGAGAAGAAAGACAGACTATATCGTCTGGTTGAAATCAATTCATCTCCGGAGGAAACAAGGCAATTTGGAATTGTTCCCGGCCCTACCGGCAAGGCTTTAGGAGAAGAATATGAAGATGTGGAGGACTACACAAGGCTATATAAGTTTGGCGGACAAGTAGTTTTTCAACACAATGAAGAAGCGTACCAGGAAAGAGATTACTATTTTGCAGAGCCTAATTTCTTCGAACTTTTTAATCTGGAGTGGATTGCTGGAGACCCTGCGACCGCTTTGCAGAAACCTTTTGCGGTAGTGATTGATGAGGATTGGGCCATGCGTTTGTTTGGTTCCACAGATGTGCTTGGGAAAACTTTAGACTCTGGTGGCGATACAGATTTCCTGGTGACGGGTGTGATCAAAAAATTACCTCAAAACTCTCATATTCAATATAAAATACTGGTAGGAATACCCACTGACATGGAGTTCTACCAACAAATATCTACTAGCTGGGACAATTACGGAGCCTACACATATCTGCTGCTGAAAGAAAATGCAAAGCCTGAATCTATTCATCAAAAGATGGAGGGATTTGTAGCCAATCATTTTAAAAACCCTCAGCAACACGACTTTTATTTACAAGCATTACCTGATATTCATTTTAACTCAGCTGCCATAGAGTATAGCAGCGATACAAATAGAGGTGAAATCACTTACGTGTATATCTACATAGCAATAGGCTGTTTCATGCTTCTAATTGCTTGTATTAATTATATGAATTTAGCCACAGCCAAAGCACTTGACAGAGGTAAAGAAATAGGGATCCGTAAAGTATCCGGTGCTTATCAATATCAGTTAATCTCCCAGTTTCTTTCTGAATCCACTTTATTTGCTTTTATCGCATTCTTGCTTTCCTTTTTTCTGGTCGATTTGCTTCTGCCTACTTTCAACGGACTCACAGAAAAGCAATTCGAGTTTAATATGGCTAGTTTCGGGAGTATTTTTATACTCATATCCAGTATCACTATTATTGTAGGCCTGCTTTCTGGTAGCTATCCGGCGGTTTTGATGTCGCGCTTGAAGCCAGCCAGTATTTTAAAGGGAGCCATGCAAACTGGTAAAGGTAGTATTTTGCTTAGAAAAGTGTTGGTTAGTACGCAATTTACTTTATCGGTGATAATGATTATAGCCACTTTAATCGCTTATCGCCAACTGGAATACATCCAGGATGTGCCTTTAGGCTTCGAAAATGAGCAAATGCTGATTGTTGATATTAATAGTGGTGATGTGCGGGAACGTTTTGAAACTATCAAAACGGAGTTTGCTAATTCACCCTATGTGGAAGGTGTGGCTGTATCTATTCACGGGTTCCCGGCGAGTGGAAGTCCATTGCTGAGGTATATACTAAAAACTTCGGAAGTGCCGATTCAATCAAAATGAATTTTATTGGTTTTGATGCAGATATGATCAACCTCTATAAAATGCAATTGGTGGAGGGAGAAAATTTTCAGGTAATAATGCTGTAGACTCTTTGCACATCATTATTAATGAAACCGCTGTTAAAGCCTTGAACCTGAAAGACCCCATCGGTAAATTTCTATCGTTGAGCGATGACGGAACTGAGCAGCAATTGCAGATTGCCGGAGTAGTAAAAGATTTCAATTTTCAATCACTTCATAATAAGGTAGGTCCTATGATTTTAGGTTATCGATCAAATGTGTTTCAAAGTATCGATTATTTTTCGCTCAAATTTGATGCGGAGCATACCGAAGAGGTTTTGGCTCATGCGGAATCTGTTCACCAAATGTTTGATGCCCACTCTTCCATGGAGTACCATTTTCTGGATGAGCAGTGGGCCGCTTTTTATAAAGAAGATAGAAGGGTCAGCAATGTGTTCACCATTGGTGGAGGTGTAACCATCTTCATTGCATGTTTAGGTTTATTTGGCCTGGCCTCTTTTATTATTCAGCAGCGCACCAAAGAAATTGGCATCCGAAAAGTGCTGGGTGCAGAAGCAACAAGCATTATTGCATTACTTTCTAAAGATTTCTTAAAGCTAATATTACTGGCCACTTTAATTGCAGTACCCATTTCATGGTTTGCGATGGATAAGTGGTTGCAGGATTTTGCCTATAGAGTAGATTTGAGCTGGTGGATATTTGCTTTGGCAGGTATTGCCGTAATGGCCATCGCCTTTTTTACCATCAGTTTCCAATCCGTGAAAGTGGCACTGATGAATCCGGTAGATTCCTTAAAGAGAGAATAAAACTCATTAATCATATAAACCATGATCAAAAATTATTTCAAAATCGCCCTCAGAAACTTATTAAAATATAAGTTGTATTTTACCATTAACCTGATTGGTTTATCATTGGGATTAGGCATCAGTATGCTGATTTTTCTCTTTGTGCAGCATGAAAATTCTTTCGATGATTTTCATCTTAATAAAGATAGAATTGCACGTGGCCTATGGGAATCAGGAGAAGAAGGAAATGTAAGCACTTCTGCAAGTACACCTATGGCTTTCCCTACCAGCATAAAAGGTAAATTTGAAGGTGTTGAAAAGGCTACTCATTATGTAAATACAGGGGCTTTAATGAAAGTAGAAGGAGAGCAAAGTATCGATCAGCCACTCCATGTGGTGAGTGCTGATTTCCTTGATATTTTCTCTTTTGAAATACTTAAAGGGGAAAGAAATCCATTCTTAAATGAAAATGAGGCTAATCAGGTAATTATTACGGAAGATGTGGCAGAAGTTTATTTTGGCAACTCAGATGTAATTGGCAAAACGTTACTGATCCAGTTGGGAGCCACTTACGAGCCTTTTACCATTAAATCAGTGCTGGCTAATTTACCCTCTAATTCTAGTCTGGACTTTGAAGTACTATTGCCGGAAAATACTTTAAAAACCATCATTTCGGCCGATTATAGAGAAAGATGGCATAATACATATGGTGGCAGCTTTGTATTACTGGCGGAAGGAACTCCTATTCCTACAGTGGAAGCAGGGTTTATTGAGTTAGTAAATGAGACGGTTAAGCAAGATGCAGAAGAAGACACCTATAATTTGCTTTTACAACCGCTGGAAGAAATCCATTTAGACAGTGAGATTCAAACTGACACAGTAGTTACTACCAACCCACAATTGCTATGGATTCTTTCGGGAATTGCTGTGCTTATCCTATTAATTGCTTGTATCAACTTCACCACATTATCCATTGGAAGATCTGCCACCAGAGCGAAAGAAGTAGGAGTAAGGAAAACTATGGGCGCTGCCTATAAGCAGCTTTTCGGTCAATTTATGACTGAATCTGTTTTGATGACAATCGCTGCAGCTTTAGTAGGGATTATTTTGGCAAATTTGCTATTACCTGTCTTCAATAATCTGTTTGAAAAAACACTGGAAATAGTTTTCAGTCCGGTGCAGGTAGGTATCATTTTTTGTTTGCTCATTTTTATCACTTTTATTGCAGGAGCTTATCCGGCATTGTTTCTTTCACAATTAAAGCCCATTGCAGTGTTGAAGAGCAACTTAAACCTCAATTTTGGTAAGCAGGGCCTACGAAAATTCCTGTTGGGTTTCCAGTTGTTTTTATCACTCTTTTTGCTGGCCTGTACTTTCATTATGTACAAACAAATGAAAGACATTAATGAATACAGTCTTGGTTTTACCAAGGATAATATCTTAATGGTGGAAGTCCCGGCCATACCTGATCAGAGTTTCACTACCACCATTCAAAAGAGCTTTCAGAAAGCACACCGTTTTCAACAGGTAATCATGCAAAATGCTCAAATTGAAAGTGCGGCCATTGCCAACGCTACTTATGGCAATGATACCTGGTGGCAAGGTGGTTTTCCTGATAAATCAGGACAAATGAAATACTTTAAGTTCAGTTTTGTTGGTGCCGGATATGCCGATTTACTCAATCTAGAATTTGTAGAAGGTAGGAATTTCTCAGCCGAAATCCCTTCTGATAGCAGTGCGGTAATCATTAACGAAGCTTTTGCCAGACTGATGAAAATGGAGAATCCGTTGCAAGAACAGATTTATTCATCCAATAAAGAAGGGTTCAAAGATAACAGAATCATTGGAGTGATGAAGGATTTCCACCATGCCTCACTCTATGATAAAATTGAGCCAGTGATGATTGCATTGGATCCATTAGCTATTTTCTCTGGAATCAGCTCATTAAGTATTTCAGGTGGTACAAACCCTACAGTTTATATAAAACCGGCTACTGATGATTTTCAGGCAGTACTATCCACTTTAAAAACTGAGTGGAAGAATTTATACCCTGCAGAGCCTTTTAAATTTTCTTTTCTGGACGAAGTTGTACAAAAGCAATATGTAGCAGATCAGCGATTAGGTAAAATGGTAGGGTTGGCTTCCATCGTAGCTATTTTAATTGCAGCTATGGGTTTGTTTGCATTGGCCTCATTGGCTATTTCCGGCCGAATGAAAGAGATAGGAATTCGCAAAGTAATGGGTGCTTCAGCTTATAATATCTCTTTAATGTTTAATAAAGAGTTTCTGAAAATCACATCTTTTGGAATTGTACTAGCCATGCCTTTCAGTTACTGGCTGATGACGAAGTGGCTAGATCAGTTTGAGATTAAGTCAAGTCCAGGAGCTGGAGTTTTTATTGCCACTATTTTACTTGGGGTAGTTTTCACTGTGTTGGTGGTCTCTTTCCAAACGGTAAGAGCGGGCTTAATGAATCCTGTGAGGAGTTTGAAAGAGGAGTAGGGGAAAATAGGGGTTGGTCATTAGTCATTGGGACATAGGAAAGAACTAATAACCAATAAACCAATGACCAACAACTAATAAACCAACAACTAATAAACCAATGACTAATAAACCAATGACTAATTAACTAACATAAACATGCTTACGAGCTACTTCAAAACCATCTTAAGAAATATTAAAAGATATAAGGGTTATACCTTTATTAATATTTTTGGTCTTAGCATTGGTTTGGCCTCTGCCATCTTTATCTTTTTATGGGTTGCTGACGAGATATCATACGATAAATTCCACACAGATTCGGAAAATATTTACAAAGTGCTGATTAATCAAAGATACCCTGATGGAAGGATGGAAACTTATGGAGCCACCCCGGCTTTATTGAAAGAGTCTTTAGAGGCAGAAATTCCTGAAGTGAGGGCCATAACGCAGCTAAGTATGGAAACCAAATCTTTGTTTGAGCAAGAAAATAAGAGTTTTTATGCGAATGGGGTATATGCAGATGCTGGACTATTTTCAATTTTTAGTTTTCCCCTTTTTAGAAGGAGATGATAATGATCCTATTCCGGGAGTGAGTTCAGTGGCCATATCAGAAACACTTGCCTCGAAATTATTTGGCACGAAAGAAGCCTTTGGGAAATCCATTGTGGTGAATCAAACACAGCAATTAAAAGTTACGGCCATATTTGAGGATGTTCCCAGTAACTCAAGTCTCCAATTTGACTATGTAATGCCTTTCGCGCTTTTTGTAAAGGAAAATCCCTGGACACAGCATTGGAGGAGCGGAGGTAGTCGCACTTTCTTAAGCCTGAAATCAGAGGCTTCATTACAACAGGCAAATACTAAAATTGAAGGTTTAATAAAGGAGAATTGCACAGACTGCTCTACTGAGCCTTTCTTGTTTCCTTATACAAAATCAAGACTTTATAGCTCATTTGAAAATGGACAAAGTGCAGGGGGCAGGATAGAGCAAATATTCCTCTTCAGTTTTATAGCATTCATTATTTTACTGATGGCATGCATCAATTTTATGAATCTAGCTACAGCGCGATCAGCCACCAGAAGTAAAGAAGTAGGGGTGAGGAAGTTAGTAGGAGCCGGACGTTCGGCATTAATCACCCAATTCATGGCTGAAGCAATTATGTTATCATTTATTGCTTTAGTTTTAGCTTTACTTTTAGTGTGGCAGTTACTACCATTTTTTAATAGTATTACTGACAAATCCTTATTGATTGATTTCACTGATTTTACATTTATTGTTGGTGTTTGTCTGATCACTTTAGTTTGCGGACTCGCAGCGGGTAGTTATCCAGCCATTTTTCTATCATCTTTCAAACCATTGCTGGCCTTAAGGGGAAATGTTCACAATGCGCTTTCAGGTATCGGTTTACGCAAAACATTGGTAATTATTCAATTTGTTGTATCTATTGTTTTAATAGTTGGAAGCATTATTATTTATGAGCAAATAGCCTTTATCAGTAATAAAAACCTTGGCTTCGAAAAGGATAACATTGTAGTGATTGAAAGTAATGAGGAGCTTACCAGGAATAATAGCACCTTCAAAAATGAAATCCTCCAATCTTCCACAGTTAAGAATGTAGCTTTTGCAGGAAGTAATATTTTTTCTGTCCCCATAACCACTACAGAAATAGTATGGCCAGGTATGCCAGATAATTCATCCCTTAAATTCAAGCTGTTCAGATGTGATGCCGGCTTTATTCCAACTCTTAACATTAACTTATTGGAAGGGAGAAATTTTGTAGACTCTATCCAGGATCGATCAAATTACATCATCAATAAAAAGGCTATGGAAGTAATGGGCCTAAAGCCGGAAAATGTCATAGGGACAGAGATTGAAGTATGGAATGGGCCGGGCAGGATCGTTGGACTGACAGATGATTTTCATAATGATCATTTAAGTGAAGGTATAGAGCCACTTATTTTCATGTTTACCGAGCAAATTGGTCAGCATTTTTTGGTGAAAGTGGAAAATGAAAAACTAATGAAAGAAGCGCTAGGTGAGATTGAACAAATATTTAAAAATGTAAGCCCTCAGCATCCGTTTGAATATTCTTTTCTTGATGCAGCTTATGCCCGTGAGTATCAATCTGAAGCTGTTATTGGGAAATTATCCTTGAGTTTTACAATAGTAGCTGTGCTTATTTCCTGTCTAGGCTTATTTGGGCTAGCTTCTTTTACAGCAGAACGGAGAATAAAAGAACTAGGCATTCGAAAAGTGTTGGGAGCTTCTGTAGGTCAACTCATTCTCATGCTGTGTAGCGATTTTATCAAACTGGTTGTGATCGGATTGTTAATTGGAACTCCATTAGCCTGGTACCTGGGAAATAATTTTCTATCAGGTTATGCCTTCCACACAAGTATTAATCTGTGGTCATTTGTAATAGCATCAACAGCCATATTAGTTATTGCTTTATTATCCGTAGCCTATCAGGCAGCAAAAGCGTCTGTTGCAAACCCGGTAAACTCACTTAAAAATGAATAAAATCTAACTCCATACTGTCATGTTCAAAAACTATATAAAAATCGCCTGGAGGAACCTAAGAAAGCACAAGCTTTACTCCATCATTAATATTGTAGGCCTGTCCGTTGGGGTGGCTTGCTCTTTAATGATTGCATTATATGTAATGCATGAATTGAGTTATGATCAATTTCATGAAAAGGCAGATAATATTTACAGACTCAACAGGGATATTAAGGTAGGAGAAAACTTTTATCACTTTGCATTCACTCCCGCACCGGTTGCTTCTTTTATGAAAGAGCAAATTCCTGAAGTAAAAAAAGCAGTAAGGTTAAGAAATGTCGGTTCTTTCCTGGTCAAACGACCTGAAATGAGCCAAAGCTTTAAGGAAACAAGGCTGATTTGTGCAGACTCAGGTTTTTTTGACCTCTTTAGTTTTCAATTAGTAGAGGGAAACCCTTCTCAACAACTTAAGGCTCCTAATAGCATTGTTCTGAGCCAGAAAATGGCCGGTAAGTATTTTAAAAATGAAAGTCCGCTTAATAAATCCTTGATTTTGGATGGTGAAGAGACCTATAAAGTCACAGGAGTATTTGAGAATATGCCGGAAAATTCGCATATCCAGTTCGATTTTCTGATTTCTATGTCCACTATACAAGATCAGGCAAGCAACAACAGCTGGACCAGCAATAATTTCTATACTTATTACGAACTGCGAGATGATGCCAATGTACAAAATGTTTTAGGTAAGATTAATCAAAAATCTGATGCCGAATTAGCAATTGTTCTTAATACGATGATGAATGGAAAAACGCTTGAGGAGTTTAAAGCTGAGGGAGGCACCATGGATTTCTTCATGCAGCCTTTAAATGATGTTTACCTGCAATCTGATTTTAATGTTGATATAGGTAGAATGGGCAATCAAAATTATGTCATTCTGTTCGGTTTAATCGCTGTTTTTATCATTATTTTGGCCAGTATCAATTTCATGAATCTTTCCACTGCACGCTCTGCCAACAGAGGAAAAGAAGTAGGAGTAAGAAAAGTATTAGGTTCTTATCGTTCTAATTTAGTAGGGCAGTTCCTTACAGAGTCCATACTACTAAGTGTTTTCTCCTTTCTTGTAGGGCTATTTTTAGTGATGCTGCTATTGCCTTATTTCAATGAGCTTACAGATAAACAACTGGTTTTACCTCTGGCAAGCCCTGCTTTTATAGGCTTAATGTTAGTTTCTTCTATAGCGGTAGGCGTGTTGGCCGGATTATACCCATCTTTTTATTTAAGTGCTTTTAACCCTGTAGAAACCTTAAAAGGAAAGCTCTCCACAGGTTCGGGAAATAGTACTGTCAGAAGTGGACTGGTAGTTTTTCAATTCTTCATCAGCATACTTCTAATTATTGGAACAGTCGCTATCCACAAGCAACTGCAATTCATTCAGAATAGAAATATTGGCTTCGAAAAAGATCAGGTCATTCTTTTGAATGATCCCTACATGTTAGGAGATAAAACCAAAGCATTTAAAGAGGAAATTAAAATGCTTCCCAATGTAGTTTCAGCAAGTTATAGCGGATTTATACCGGTAAGTGGATATAACAGAAGTGATAATACCTATTGGCCTGTTGGCCAGGATGCCTCTGATAATAATTTAGTCGGCATTCAAATGTGGAGAGTAGATCCGGATTATGTGACTACTATGGGGATGAAAGTAATTGATGGGAGGGACTTTAATGAAGAAATAGCTTCTGACTCTTCCGGTGTTATTTTAAATGAAAGAGCTTTTGAAATGTTTGGCTTCAAAAAAGGTGAAGATAATGCTATTCAAACCAATGCATTTGATGAATCTAACAACCTGATAGAGGGGGGATTTGAACAGCATAAGGTGCTGGGCGTGGTGGAAGATTTCAATTTCGAATCCATGAAAGAAAATATTGGCCCTGTGGCTTTATTTATAGGCAGAAGTACTTCCTCGCTGGTCATTAAACTGCAATCAGATGAAATTGCTTCTTCACTTGATAATATTGAAGCCAAGTGGAATGAATTTGATTCCAGCCTGCCATTTAGCTACACTTTTCTAGATGAAGAATTCGCCAACATGTATAAAGCAGAACTTAAGCTGGCTCAAGTGTTCTCAATTTTTGCAGGACTCGCCATTTTTATTGGTTGTTTAGGTCTGTTTGCTTTGGCTTCCTTTATGGCAGAGCAACGCGCCAAGGAAATTGGTATCCGAAAAGTGTTGGGAGCTTCTGTCAATGGAATTGTGCTTTTGCTTTCAAAGCAATTTTCCCGATTGGTTGTTTTTGCTTTTCTATTGGCAGTGCCTTTAGCCTGGTGGGGTATTTCGACATGGCTGGAAGGTTACAACTACCGAATAAATATTAGCTGGGAATTATTTGCGATAGCGGGTATTTCAGCTTTTGCAATAGCTTGGTTAACAGTTGCCTATCACTCTATAAGAGCGGCTATAAGTAATCCTGTAAATTCTTTGAAGAACGAGTAATACCATAAGAGAATTCTATAAAATGAATAACTAAAATCAAAGCTTATGTTTAGAAATATCATCACTATATCGTTTAGAAACTTACTAAAGAATAAGAGTCATACAGCTATAAACCTGATAGGCTTAAGTATAGGTATTACTGCTACTTTGGTTATATTTCTCATTTTGAAATTTGATTTCAGCTTTGATAAGTACCATAATGATGCTGATCATATTTATAGATTGGTAAAGGAAGAGGTAACGCATGGAGATAAGGATTTTGATATAGGTATTCCATATCCCCTTAGAAAGACTTTTAAAGAGCGCTTTCCTGAGGTTGAAAAATTCACCATGGTAGATATGAGCAATGGGAGTTTGATTTCAACTGAAAAAAATGGTCAAAAAATAAAATATGGTTTGGATGACGCTAGTGTAGCATTTGTCACCGCTGAATATTTTGATATTTTTGAATACCAATTTTTAGAAGGCACCTCTCAATCATTATTTAATACAGCAAATGCGGCCGTGCTTACAAAATCTAAAGCTGAAAGCCTATTTGGAAGCCATCAACAAGCTATTGGTAAAAGTATCATATTAAGTAACAATTATGAGGTATTAGTTTCAGCTGTAGTGGCAGATCCTCCTGCTAATACTGATTTACCATTTCAAATAATACTTAATCAGGAGTTAGGTGGTGCCGATAGAATTCGCGATTCATGGGGAGCATCCTCCAGTTCTGTGCAGGCATTTATAAAAGTAAATGCAAATGTTGATATGGTTGATTTCAACTTACAAATAGCTGATTTTATACAAGAAAATAGACAAGCAGATGATGCTACTAAAATTCGACTACTGGCACAACCTCTTGCTGAAATGCATACAGATATTCGTTATGGAACTTTCACAGGTAGGTTGGCAACGGATAGAGAATCTATTACGCTTGCACTTGTTGGAATATTACTATTATTGGCTGCTTGTATAAATTTTGTAAATCTCAACACTGCTTTAGCCAGCAAAAGAGCAAAAGAGATAGGTATAAGAAAAGTTTTAGGCGGGGGAAGGCTTCAATTAATGAAACAGTTCATGATGGAGACAGCCATTATCACGCTAATCGCCATTTTTATGGCAATCGGTTTGTCCGAAATAGCCACTAAGCATATCGAACCTTTTATCGGTTATGATATTCCCGAGCTTTCTTATGATCTAGGCTTAATCGCAGCTTTATTCGGCCTATTCGTTCTTGTTACCCTTCTGTCAGGACTTTATCCTGCCTTTATACTATCTGGTTATAAACCAATACAGGCATTGAAAAGTAAATTACATGAAGTGGATAAATCTCGCTTTTCCGTGAGAAAATCTCTAGTAGTTTCGCAGCTTATTATCTCTCAGGTAATGATAGTGGCCGTACTTGTGGTGACCAGGCAAATGGATTTTTTCCTGGAGCAGCCGATGGGTATCAATTCAGAGAATATCATTGAAATACCAATTCATGAGGCAGATCGAACCAACTTTGAAAACCTAAGTAATAGAATTTCAGCAATTGATGGGGTTACTCTTGTTTCTTTTTCAAATACAGGGGCAGCTTCAAGCTCCACCTGGGGCGGTAAAATTTATTATGTTAAAGATGGTGTGGAAGAAATTGCCAGTAATGCTGTAGAGGTCAAAAATATTGATGAGCAATACTTAGATATTTATGATATAGAATTGATAGCAGGAAGAAATATTAGAGAGGATTCTATAAGAGAATATTTGCTTAACGAGGAAACAGTTAAAGCATTGGGGGTGAAAAACTATGAAGATATCCTCGGTGCCACTGTACAGGTTTGGGGAAGAGATGGGAAAGTGGTAGGTATTATCAAAGATTTTTTTACAACTTCCTTGCATCAGGAGAAACCACCTATTGCTCTGTGGTACGACAAAGAAAACTTTACACAAGCAGCTGTCAAAATAGATAACAGCATGGCCGATATTATACTACCTACCATTCAAAATGAGTGGGAGCTTAGCTATCCTGACTATTTGTTCACTTATAGCTATTTGGACGATACAATCAATCAGTTTTATATTAATGAAGCAAGGATGAAGCGCACTTTCAGCCTCTTTACGGGCATAGCCTTATTTATAGGCGCTATCGGTTTGTTGGGACTACTTTCATACATTGTAAAAAGCAGAACGAAAGAAATAGGTGTAAGAAAGGTGTTAGGGGCCAGTATTTCTGAAATTATGCAATTACTCACTGTCGATTTTGTGAAGTTGGTGGTGGTAGCCTTTCTTATAGCTATTCCAATTTCCTGGTACTTTATGAGCCAGTGGCTTCAGGATTTCAGTAATAGAATTTCTATTAATATAGGAGTGTTTGCCATCGCCTTTTTTGCCTCAGTGCTTATTACGCTAATAATTATTGCTTATAAATCATTTCAGGCATCAATCATTAATCCTGTTAAAGTATTGAAAGATGAATAAATCATTTGGGAGAAACAAGTATAGAATCACGAATTGGTAAATCGTAAATCTTAGCTTATCAATCTAAAATTAGAATCATGCTTAAAAACTATATAAAAATCTTCTTTCGACAGCTTTTTAAAAATAAAGCCTATTCTTTTATCAATATTGGCGGCTTATCAATAGGAATAGCTGCTACGTTATTGATCATGTTGTATGTGAAGTTTGAGCAAAGTTATGATGCTGATTTGACACATACTGATCGGTTGTATAGACTAAATCTGACATCTTCCGCTGAAGGCAAACTCATAGAACGAAGTACTCGAACTTCTCCCGCCATGGGTCAAATGGCAGTTGATGAAGTCCCGGCAGTGGAAGCTTTTAGCAGGGTACCCATTATGGGAGAGGTAATTGCAGGACAAGGAGAAGATTTTATTCGTGAAGACCAAATCTTCCTTACGGATAGCAACTATTTTGATTTTTTCGATTTAGAAATTAAACAGGGAAGTATTGCACCCATGAGTCAGCCATTAAAAGCCATGCTTTCTGAAACTACAGCTGAAAAAATATATGGCAATTCAGATCCAACCGGGCAGGTCTTGGAGATCAATAGCACCAATTTTGACGGAACTGTAGAATTTGAAGTGGTGGGAGTATTTGAATCCCTCCCTGAAAACAGGCATTTGCAGCCACAAATCTTGGTTTCCTATGCTACCCTACATCATTTCATTGGGAAGCAAGTCGATCAGTCATTCGATTGGCTGAATATTTACACCTATTTAAAAGTTAATGACAATGCCAATATTGAAGATACTCAGAATCGAATCAATGCTGCCTTGCAAGCGAGGCATGGCGAGGCGCTTAAATCTGCAGGAACCGACTGGGACCTTGATTTGCAGTCAGTGGATCAAATCCATACTACTACGCAATATGTAGGAGAATATAATACGGGGATAGATGGAGCTAAACTAAAATACTTTATCTGGATTGGAGCATTTGTGCTATTGATGGTGTACCTCAATAGTGTAAATATAACCAATGCCCGTGCATTGAACCGAGCACGGGAAATAGGCGTGAGAAAAGTGACCGGCGGCAATAAGAGTCAGCTTTTTTTGCAATTCATGCTGGAATCGCTGCTCATTAACTTAATAGCAGTAACAATAGCTGCGGCAATTATTTTGCTTAGCGGTAATCTCCTCGTGGAAGCTCTTACCTTAAATTTGCCAGCTTCTGTTTTTGAGTTAAATCAACTTTATCAACCATTAATAATTCTATGGTTGGCAGGCACGGTGTTATCAGGAATTTATCCGGCTACAGTGCTCACTTCTTTTTCACCCTCTGCAGTGCTAAAGGGAACCCTTACTTTTAAATTGAAAAATACTTTTGCCAGGCCATTGCTAGTGGTTCAGTTGGTCTTCTGCCTAATTATTCTTTCTGGCGTACTCACTATTTATTATCAGTTTGATTATATGAAAAACCAAAAATTAGGCCTTTCTCTGCAAGATAAGATTGTAGTCCGTTCTCCCAAGCTTTTTATTGAGGGAAGTGGGAATTACTACGAGAAAATGAGTAATGAACTGACCAAAATCCCGGCAGTTAAGACGGTGGCTTCTGCCAGAGAAATACCCGGAAATGAAGTGTACTGGCGTACCGATAATGTGCATCAGGAGGGAAAGGCTAAAAATGGAAGTATGTATGATATTTTGCATGTGGGGAAGAACTATTTCGATGTTTTTGACATACAACTTCTTTCAGGTAGATATTTCAATACTGATTTGGAAAGAGGTGAAGAGGCTATACTCAACGAGAAATCTTTGGCTGCTTTAGGATTTGATAAAGCAGAAGATGCGATAGGAGTGATGCTGGAAAGTAATGGGGAGACTATTCCCATTGTAGGCGTGGTAGGAAATTACCGTCAGCAGGGGGTAAACAATCAAATGAACGCAATGGTATTACATTATTCTCCGGGCGATCTATTTTACTATATTCTGGATATCAAACAAGGTGAGGCAGAGACAGTACTCCCTGCAATAGCAGTTGCTTTTAATAAGCTGTTTCCAACATCTCCTTTTGATTATTATTTCCTGGATGAACATTTTGATAAGCAGTACAAAAGCGAGCTCCAATTTGTAAAATTATTTAGTTTGGCTGCTATAATGGCTATTTTGATAGCTGTGATGGGTATTGTAGGCGTAACAACCCAGCTGATTATTCAGCGCAATAAAGAAATCAGTATTCGTAAAATTATGGGTGCTTCTTTTACGGATGTGCTGGCCTTGGTTTCGAAAGAGTACCTCATTTGGTTAAGCATCTGCTTTGCGATAGGAATACCATTATCTTACTACCTTTTTTCTAGTTGGCTTGATAACTTCCTTGTTAGGGTAGACCTGGGCTGGTGGTTTTTTGCCATTCCTGTTTTATTAATAACCATCATATTTATTGGTTCCACTTTGTATCAAACACTAAAAGCCGCATGGGTTAATCCTGCGGATACTTTAAAAAATGAGTAAATTTTAATCTTAAACTTTATGCTACTAAACTACCTTAAAATCGCCCTGCGCAACATCAAGCGCCACAGCCTGCGCTCTTTTATTCATGTGATAGGCTTATCTATTGGTATTGCGGCTTGTTTCGTAATCTATAACCTGGTCTCCTATGAATATAGTTTTGACACATTTCATCAGGATGGAGAAAAAATCAACCGCGTCACTACTGTAACAAGTAGCGGAGTGCAGGATTATCCCAACCCTGGCTCACCTATCCCATTAGCTGAAGCAGTCCGTAATGAAATGAAATCCGCAGAAAATGTTACTCAACTATATACCCCTTACAGGTGGTTGGTAGAGTCTGCTGATAGAGAGGTTAACTATGGCGTAACGAATAAAGCAGTATTTACTGATCCTCAATATTTTGAATTTTTCAACTATAAATGGTTAGCTGGTAATCCTGCCTCTTTGGAAGATGCTTATTCAGTAGTACTCACAAAAAGTACTGCTGAAAAATATTTTGGCAATGCCTCTCTGAATGAAATAATTGGCAAAGAGTTAATTTATACGGACACTATTAGAGCAACTGTAACTGGGGTAGTGGCTGATCTGAAAGAGCAAACAGATTTAATCTTTACTGATTTTCTCTCCTATGCCACTTTGTTGAGTAATCCTCACATCCGAAAAAGTAGAAATGTAGACGCTTGGGGTACCGTCAATTCCTCTGCCCAGCTTTTTGTAAAGGTGAATCCTGAAAAAACTGCATTGGCGAAAGAAGAATTATTGGCTTTTACAGATAAATACATAGAGAAAGATGGCGACTGGACAACCCATTTTGATTTGGAACCTTTGAGCCAATTACATTTTACAAGTAATTTTTCTAATCATACGGCAGACAAATCCACCTTAAATGGTTTAATAGCCATTGCATTTTTTATCCTGATAATCGCATGTATTAATTTTATTAATTTAGAGACGGCACAGTCAAAATTAAGAGCTAAAGAAGTAGCTGTAAGAAAAACACTAGGTAGCTCGCGGAAGCAGCTGGTAAGTCAGTTTCTGGCTGAGACCTATCTACTAATCATCACTTCAATTATTTTAGCTGTCTTGTTAAGCGAACTGGGTATTATCTATTTTGAAGAGGTTTTACCTGAAAATTTTATTTTTAGCTATTTTTCTTTTCAGAATTTACTTTTTCTCTTTGGTTTATCAATACTGGTACTCCTGTTTTCAGGTTTTTATCCCGCTTCTATTTTATCAGGCTTTTCACCCATTAAGGCCTTAAGAACTAAACAGTTTACAGGTAGGAGGTTTAATTTTCAATACTTTCTAAGAAAGAACCTCATTGTATTTCAGTTTGCTTCCTCTATAGCTTTTATCGTAGTTATTTTAGGTATTAATGCCCAAATTAACTTCCTAATGGAAAAGGAAGTAGGTTTCAATAAAGAGGCTGTTTTGCATATAAACACACCCTTTAAAGATTCACTTTCCAAAACTGAGTTATTAAAAACTAAGTTGGAGACCATAGCAGGAGTAAAGAATGTTGCTTTGAGTAGTGATATGCTTATCTCTAATTCTCTCTGGACTACTTCGGTAGATTACGAAGTTGACGGACAATTGGAAGAAATTAATATCCAGTCAAAAATAGGAGATACTTCTTATTTAGCACTTTACGAGGTGCCGCTGCTAGCCGGAAGAAACTTTTCTACAGACGAAACTGAAATTGTGGTGAATGAAGCTGCTTTGGAAAATTTTGGAATTAGTACTCCTCAGGAAGCCTTGGGGCAAACAGTGATTTACGACAGCACAAACCTATCTATAGTGGGTGTTATTCCTGATATTCATACGCAATCCATGTATGCTGCCATTCGGCCGATGATGATGGGTTTCGATAAACGAAATTTGTATACTGTGAATGTGAAGCTCGCTTCTATGGTGGATATTGAACAAACACTTGAAAAGATGAAAGAGGCTTATCGAGGGGTTTATCCAAATGAAACCTATGAATTTCAGTTTTTGGATGAAACTGTAGAGAATTTTTACAGAAGTGAAGTGAGGCTTAGGAAGGTCCTGTTTTTCTCCACTGCCATTGCAATTTTAATCAGCTGTTTAGGGTTATTTGGGTTGGCATCATTCACCATTGCACAGCGCACCAAGGAAATCAGTATTCGAAAGGTTTTGGGCGCTTCTCTTAGCAGTATTTTAGTATTAATTTCTAAAGAGTATGCTTTACTGATAGGAATTTCGTTTGTGATTGCCATTTATCCCGCTTGGTATTTTATGTCGGAATGGCTCAATAGTTTTCAGTTTAGAATGGACACTCCAGTGAGTATCTATCTGCTAGCAGGAGGAATAGCTTTTCTGCTGAGTATTGGAATAGTTGCCTTACACTCATTAAAAGCAGCGAACAGTAATCCTGCAAATGTGCTGAAGGATGAGTGATTTTGCTAAAAGAGCTTTTCTGAAGTTATCAACTTTGGAAAAGTTTTTCTTTTCAAAAGTGAATGATGAATTCTTTTTTACTTATGTTAGGTTTAGATTTGAAACTAATGGTAGATCACTTCATTACAATATGCTAAATTATTTTCAATATAGATTTTGTCATCATTTTTGATTTTCACGCGATGCGTGGTTCAAAAATGCAGCCCACTCTGGGGCTTATGCAGGAGTTTTAATATGTTAGTTTGATTGTTGCAAAAATATAAAGAATAAAAAATTGTTTTAAGCAATATTAAATTCAACGGGTCTGTGATTTTTTATCTTTATCCTCAATCATTCTGTTCTTGAAATACAATTTAGAAAAGTTTGTTCATTGGCAGTCACCGACCGCCATCGAACAATACCTCATCAATTGCGAACATCAGATGAGCGGAATCTAAACCAAATTTGTCCTGAAGGGTCTTTTAATACTATGGCACCCCAATTGAATATGTATTGATGAATTAATTTTAATTTAAATAAGCTCATCATGTTCAAGCACAACCTCCTGCTCATCTATCGCAATTTCAAAAGATTTAAAAGCACATTTTTTATTAACCTTATTGGCTTATCCACTGGGATGGCGTGTGCCTTACTCATCTTTTTATGGATTAATGATGAACTCTCAATAGATAAATTTCATGAGAAGGATGGTCAACTCTATCAAGTATATTTACACCACGAGGAAGATGGAGAAATTCGCTCTGCCCCACCGGTACCGGCACTATTAGCCGATGTGCTGGAGGAAGAGGTTCCCGAAGTGCTGGTAGCTGTGGAGGATACTGATACAAACGAATTTGGCGACAGTTTTTCTCTTTCTGTAGGAGAAGATAAATTGAAAACACGGGGGAAATTTTCCGGTGAAGAATATTTTCAGCTTTTCTCTTTTCCTTTTTTAAAAGGTGATCCTGAAACTGCACTTTCTGAAAAAAGTGCTATAGTTTTAACGGAATCATTGGCTGTACGATTATTCGGAACCACTGAGGTTATAGGTAAAAGACTTGAATGGCAAATTTTGAATTTTAAAGGACAGGCACAGGTCTCTGCTGTTATTCATGATTTGCCCGAAAACACCACCGAATCCTTTGAATTTGTGCTTCCATTTTCAGTCTTTATTGATGATTTAATGGGAAAGGAAAGGAACCACTGGGGCAATTATATAGCACTTACCTATGTAGAGTTAGCAAAAGGAGCCAATATTGAAAAGCTAAACCAAAAAGTGGCGCCACTGATTAAAAATAAAGTAGAAAGGACAAATGTGCAGCCCTTTCTCAAACAGTACTCCAGTAGGTATTTACATGGAAACTTTGAGAATGGTGAGGAGGCTGGTGGCAGAATTAGTTATGTAAACTTGTTTGCTGTTATTGCAATGTTTGTGTTAGCAATTGCATGTATCAACTTCATGAATTTGAGCACCGCCAAAGCATCCGGGCGGTTAAAGGAAATAGGAGTTAAGAAAACTTTAGGTGCTAATAGAAAGCAGTTAGTGATTCAGCATTTGGGAGAGTCAATTACAATGACTTTTCTTTCTGTGATAGTGGCTTGCCTGATAGTAATCACCTTACTGCCTCAGTTCAACATCATCACCGGTAAGCAGTTAAACCTCAATTTTAGTGTCGAAATATTGCTGGCTCTATTCGCAATTACACTTATTACTGGTCTAATGGCTGGGAGTTACCCGGCACTTTACCTTTCAGGCTTTAAACCGGTAAGTATTCTAAAAGGCAAATTAACTACTTCAACTGGTGAAATTTGGACAAGAAAAGGCCTTGTCGTCTTTCAATTTGTAATTTCCATTGTGTTGTTGGTATCTGTTTTTGTAGTGTATAAGCAAATTGAATTTGTACAGAACAAAAACCTGGGCTATGACCGAAGCCAGATACTCAGAATGCCTATAGAGGGTGCTGTGGCAGAACGTCTGGAAGTATTTCTTGATCGAATTCAAAGAGTGCCTGGAGTACTTAATGCTTCGGCTACTACGCATTCAATTGTGGAGAGCGGTGCTACAACCACTGGCGTTACCTGGCAAGGAAAAGATCCGGAAAGCAATATTTTATTTGAGCAGGCAAGAGCCTATTACGGGTTAGTAGAGACTTTAGGGATACAAATAAAAGAGGGTAGGAGTTTCTCTGAAAAGTTTGGATCGGAGGAAAACAAGATCATTTTTAATGAATCAGCCATTAAAGTGATGGGCTTGAAAGATCCTGTTGGTAAAACAGTAACCATGTGGGGCAAGGAGAAAGAAATTATAGGTGTCATGAAAGATTTTCACTTTTCGTCCTTACATGAGGAAGTTGCCCCCATGCTATTTCATTACGATATCAGTTTTATGCTCAACATTTTTGCTAAAATTCACGCTAACAACACTGAGGAAACGCTGGTAGGGATTCAAGCACTTTATAAAGATTTTAATCCTGGATTTACTCTAAATTACGACTTTCTGGATGCAAATTATCAAGCGCAGTACTTGGCAGAGCATCGTGTATCACTGCTATCACGCTATTTTGCGGGCATCGCTATAATTATTTCATGTTTAGGTTTATTCGGTTTGGCAGCTTTTACTGCTGAACGGAGACAAAAGGAGATTGGCATCAGAAAAATATTGGGAGCTGGCGGTCTGCAGATTATGAAACTACTATCTGCAGATTTTACAAAAATGTTATTGATGGCCATAGTGATTGCCTTGCCCATAAGCTATTGGGCAGCCGGTAATTGGTTGAACGGCTTCGCTTACCACATTGAACCTGCCTGGTGGTATTTTGGGGGAGCAGGCCTAATTGCATTGCTCATCGCTTGGATTACCATCAGCTTCCAAACCATTAAATCAGTAAGAATTAATCCTGCAAATACTTTAAAGAATGAATAATTAATAAAAAATAGTTTTGATGCGGTAATCTGATATTGGAGAAAAGCGTGCTTCAATCAAGATGAGGTTGTATACAAAATACATTTAAACGAAAAAAGCCCAGCTGAATAGCTGGGCTTATAAATTGGTATTAGTCAAAAGTGTTAGTGATTTTTTATGCGTTATTCTAAAAATACCTGAACATGAGAGCAGGTAGAATGACTATGCGTCAATCTTCTTTTTTTCTACCAATTTACCATTAGCATCAAAATGTATAGCCCATTTCTCTTCGTTTTTTGCAACTATGAACTCATACAATTTCTCATTATCTTCCGTAAATTCGTAAATACCTTCCAAATCAGCTAATTTGTAATCATTGGTAGTAAAGGCACTTTGAACTTTCTTTGGTACCTTATCCATAATTATTGCAGTTTTTTCTGTTTGCTGAACAATTTCTGTGCTTTGCTTTTCAGGGCTGCCATCCTGAGCTTGCGCCATAGATGCTGTACCGATAAAACCTGCTACTAATACACTTGCGATTACATTTTTCATGATTTCTAATTTTAAGTCTAAAGTTTTAATGTTACGGAAGTATTAGTCACAATCGTGCCAGCTCATTTAAATTTTTTAAGTACTTAGTAATCAGTATTTTGCTAATTTTAACTATTGATATAATTAAAACAGAGTATGGTTTTGAAAATCAAATTGTAGGAAAATTCAACAAATGTATTCTATAATTTTAGGATTGAAGGAAGGTTTATTTAGCTCTAATTGCTTGGATTAAGAGAACTTTCCCCGATTCTTTGGCATAAGTATTAATGTGGGAGCTTTGAAATAAAGACTGGGGAGTGATGAAAGTATTCTCCGTTCTGTAGTATTTAGTCACTTTTAAATATTGTAAATGAATCAAAAAATCGGCCTTTCTTGAGCAGAATTTTTTCTTTGGAAATAGATAAAAGAGCCGTCCGATACCGGACGATTTCTTTCGCAATTGGACAATAACTATTGAAAAATCGACCTTTAGAACCCTTTAAAGCCACACCATTTATATGGCACACTAATTGGAAAATTAATTAAAAAATAAAGATATGATTACATTAACAGATCTTGATAAGTACATAAGCAGCAAATTTCAAAGGCAGTTTATATTAAAAGGAATTAATCTATTAATTGAAGAACGTGAATTTGTCACCATTATGGGCCCAAGTGGTGCTGGAAAATCTTCTTTGCTGAATATAATCGGTTTGCTAGATGAACTCTCTGCTGGCACCTATCTTTTGAATGAAGAGAAAATTGAAGCTTTAAATGAAAGGAAAAAAGCTGCATTACATAAGCAACACTTCGGCTTTGTTTTTCAGGCTTATCATCTCATTGATGAATTAACAGTTTATGAGAATATAGAAACACCACTGCTTTACCGAGGTGTGAAATCATCCGAAAGAAAGAGCTTAGTGGCTGAAATGCTAGACAGGTTTGGAATAGTTGCTAAAAAAGATTTGTTTCCTGCACAGCTTTCAGGTGGGCAACAGCAAGTAGTTGGGGTGGCAAGAGCCATCATTGGGAAACCTTCCATCTTATTGGCTGATGAACCTACAGGGAATTTACATTCCACTCAATCTAAAGAAATTATGGAGCTGTTTCAGGAACTGAACCGCCAAGGCACTACTATTATTCAGGTGACTCATTCAGAAGAAAATGCACAGTACGGTTCAAGAATTATAGAGTTGGAGGATGGCGCAGTGGTGAAAGATGTATCACTTAATAATCAGTTACATGCTTCATAGAAATAAAATACTAGTTCTTTTTACGTGTCTGATTTCATTTCATGGCTTTGCACAAAACAAAGCAGATAATACCATTAGCTACAAAGAAGCGTTAAACATTGGATTAGAGCGGAACATCGATTTACGAAAGGCTCAGAACCAGTTGCTCAGTTTATCAATGGATAAAACGCAATCAAAATTAGCTTATTTACCGAGCGTATTCCTAAACGTACAAGCGGCCAGGCAGACGGGGCAGCAATTTCAGTTGGTAGAAGATGGATTTGAAATTAGCAATGTGCAGGCCGATAGATTATCTGGTGGACTCTCTGCCAGACTATCAATTTTTGAAGGGTTTAGCAGACAAAATCAAAGACAAATTGCCGAACTGGAGTTTAAGGCACAATCCAAGGGCATAGAACGAGGAAAACAGGACGTGATATTCCTGGTGGCTCAGCAGTATCTGCAGATTCTGCTGGATCAACAGTTATTGGAAATCGCTCGAAAAAATGTAGAAAACCAGCAGGACCAGCTTGAAAGAATAGAGGGGTTTGCGAAAGCCGGACTAAGACCACAGGCTGACTTTTTCACACAGAATGCTGCAGTAAAGCAATTAGAAATGGAGTTTATTGAAGCAGAAAATACGCTCTTGTTGGATAAGGCAGCGCTTACCCAAATATTACAGCTGAATCCCTTAGAAGATTTTAGTATTTCAGATGAGGATCTACAGGAAGCACCTCAATATGAAATGGCTGAGCTCTCTGAATTGTTCCAGTTAGCAATGGAAAACCGACCTGATTTGAAGCAACTCAACTACCAAACTCGATCCGCTGATCAAAATATTGCAAGCTTAAAATCTTCCTATTATCCGTCACTAAGAGCTTTTTACGAATATGGTACCCAATATAGCTCGCTTAATACTTTAAATTTTCAAGATCAAATACTGGATCTATATCCCAATAATACAGTTGGATTAAATTTAAGCATACCTATTTTTAATAATTATGTAAACAAAGCTCAGGTTGCAAGGGCAAAAGTATCATTACATAATACTGAGCTGGATTATGAAAATCTGGAAAGACTTATTTTTCAAGACGTTCAAAATGCATACCTTAACTACAATGCGGCTATTAAGCGTTATGAGATAAGCAAAATCGCTTTAGAAGCAGCGGAGGAGGCCTACAAAGTGCAACAAGAGCGATATAATGCCGGGATTGCCAGTTTAGCAGATTTCTCTTTATCTAATCAGGAGTACGTTACAGCTGCAGGAACAATGGAGCAAGCAAGATTTACATTGTTGTTTCAGCAAACTATATTGGATTACCAGGTTGGAATTTTGCAGGTTAAATGAACAAATGAGAAGTAGTAAATATTTGTATCAAACACGTCAGTCAACTGTTATTTCACTATACAATCGGTTTATTTCAGATAAATCAGGTTCTTGTTTCATCCACTTAACACGCTCTTCCTGAGTTTCCATCCATCTGTAGAACCAACTGACACCCCATTTTTGGTAATAAGTGTCTTCCTGCTTATAAATAAGGTCTGTCAAGGATTCTTTAAAACTGACTATCTCATAATCTTTCTGTTTTAATCGAGCAATTATTTCGCTCAGGTAATCTGTATTAATATAATTATCATGGCAGAGGTAAGTGTGTTTGACAGGGCGTTTGTAAATGCTTTCTGCTAATGATTCATAAAATGATACCAATTCAATAGTCTTATCCACATATTGAGATCCAATTGCTTTGGCTTTCTCAATCTCTCCATTTTCCAAATAATGCCAATACAGATAATTATACATCCAGTCAGAACTTTCTACCGTAAAAGGTGCAATCACATAATTCTTCGATTTCAAATAATTTCTGATTTGCATATGCTGGATTGAATCTGCCCCTAAATCATTGAAAGGAAATCTGAAATATTTTAGCTCTTTATTATGCTTTTTTGCGAATTGCTTTGTTAGGGTTTCCCCTTGTTCTATGTCCACAACGAACTGGTCAAAACCAACTGCTGAATATCTGGAGTGGCTATAAGTATGGTTGCCGATTATCGAGTGCTTATGTTTTATCCATAATTCCAGCAACTCCTTATTTTGATCCTCAAATTCATTATTGAAAATCTTAGCTTCATTAATAAAAATCGTAAAAGGAATATCTAAAGAATCCAAGACATTGAGTAGGCTTGGTTTGAAATTCTCCTTGAGATATTTCGTGGTATTAGGCACATCATCAATTGTGATAGAAATTGATTATTGTTGAGAGTAAGTCGAAAAACTGACGAAAAGTATTGCTCCTAAGAGTTTTGTGAATTTATGGATTCTCTTCATTCTCTTTTAAATTGATTTAGCCCAAATTCCCTATTTCCATTTTCTAAGATTATTTCAGGACTGTATTTTGCTCCCGCTTTAAAAACAATTTCCACCATATCAGTAAAAGAATGGTTTACCATATCATCTTTAAGAATTACGAAGTGCGTTCATTCTACCCTTTAGAAGTTAGCACTGAACAAATGACGGAATATTCTTTGAAGGTAAGATATCTAGTTTACCTAGCCAATATAAATATCACTTTCATTTAATGACCAATCTAACAATTTTAATTGAGCCCTAATCTCAAGATTTTCCGTTACATTTGTTGTTACACTAATAATTATTAATGCAAGAAGCACAAAAATACAGCAGGTATTCGTTTTTGCTAGATCGGACAGCAAGACGGGTAAAACAATATGCCAAACAAAGGTTTCGGGAATTAGGATGGAGCATTACGGTAGATCAGTGGACAGTTTTAAAGCAGCTATTTGATAAGGGAGAACTCAATCAGAGAGAGCTGGCTGATTTAACATTTAAAGATCATCCCACAATGACCAGAATCATTGATTTGTTATCTACCAAAGAATTGATTGTTCGAAAGGCACATCCTGAGGACAGAAGAAGTTTTAAAATTTCCCTTACTCAAACTGGGCAAGAATTGGTAGAGGAATGTTTGCCTGAAGTACAAAGTATAAGAATGAAAGCCTGGGAAAACTTATCAGAATCCGACTTTAAAGAATTTAAGCGTATTTTGGATAGTATTTATGATAATTTGAGTTTGTAATTAACGCTCGAATATGAATAGAAAATAAAAGTGAACACTGAATCGATCCTTGCCAATATTTCCAGGCATATTTACTTGAGTGATAGAGAAAAGTTGCACTTCACAAGCTTTTTGGAGGAGAGGCAATTTTTTAAAAAGGATTTTGTTCTAAAACAAAATGAGTTTTGCAGTCATATCTATTTTATCAATTCTGGAATATTAAGAGCCTTCTATCTTGGTCCTGACGGCAGAGAATCCACTATCATGTTCGGTCTGAAAGATTGGTGGGTTACAGACATGCATTGTTTCTTAAATGAGTTACCTGCCATGGCAAGCATTCAAGCTGTAAGAAACTCTAATATACTAAAATTATCTAAAGAGCATCTGGATCAGCTTTACAATGAAATTCCGCAGTTTAACGAATTTTTTAAAATCTTGATGCAAAATGCCTATTGCAGAGAACAACTCAGAACTTTACAGAATCTATCTTTATCCTCAAAGGAGCGATATGAACAGTTCATCCAAAAGTATCCGGAGATTGCTGCAAATGTAACCTTAAAGCAAATCGCATCATATCTGGGTATTACCCCGGAATTTCTAAGTACTATAAGAGGAAAAAAGAGTTGAAGTACGCAGTTGGATTTCTTAAGATATCTTATTTTTATTGCAGATTCCGATCGGTATATTTATAAAAAAAAACTATGCTAATTCTAATTGCAGGGCCGTACCGAAGTGGAACCAATAACGAGCCTGAACTAATTAAAAAAAATCTTGATAAACTGGAAGCTATGGCTTTACCTATTTTCAACAAAGGCCATGTACCAATGATAGGTGAGTGGGTAGCTTTGCCTTTACTTAAGCTTGCCGAGTCAGAAAATCCGGGAGATGAGATCTGGGATCAAATTCAATATCCAGTTGCCCACAGGTTACTGGAAAAATGTGATGCAGTATTGAGAATCCAAGGCGAGTCAAAAGGAGCAGATCAGGATGTTAAAATTGCTAAGCAGCGAGGACTCAAAATTTATTATCACGTAGACGAAATTCCCGATGCAGAATAAAAGAGTTAAAAATTTAAAAAGAGAGTTGCTTTCCGACAACTGGTACAAATTAGAGAAAGTCAGTTACGATTTCCAGCTGGATAACGGTAAGTGGGAAAAACAAACGAGAGAAGCTTATGACAGAGGTAATGGAGCTGCTATTTTGCTTTATAATACCTCAAAACAAACCATCATACTCACGAGACAATTCAGATTACCTACCTATTTAAATGGTAATGCCACAGGTTTTATGATTGAAGTCTGTGCAGGTTTATTGGAAAATGATAAACCTGAAGAACGCATTAAAATAGAGGCCGAGGAAGAAACCGGTTATAAAATCAACTCAGTGCAAAAAGTCTTTGAAGCTTATATGTCGCCCGGTTCCGTGACCGAAATTCTGCACTTTTTTATAGCAAAATATGAAGATGATATGAAAGTCAGCGAAGGAGGCGGGCTGGACGAAGAACAGGAAAATATAGAAGTGTTGGAATTACCATTTGAAAAAACAATTGAGATGATGAAAGCAGGGGAAATTAGGGATGCTAAAACTATTATGCTGTTACAGCATTTGCAATTGCAGGGTATAATTAATGTTTAACATAAAAGAATTGCTGCAGATATGATTATTAAATATTCTTAAATTAAACGATTTTATACATAACAATATGGCATCAAATGCAGTCAGATATCCGATAGGAAAATATCATGAACCTGAAAAAGTAACAGAAGATCTCCTAGAAAGCTGTATAGGTGAAATCTCGACATTTCCTAAGCGTCTAAGAGCTGAAGTGGAAAATTTATCAGAGGCTCAATTGGATACTCCTTATCGTGAGGGGGGCTGGACTATTAGACAATTGGTTAATCATTGTGCCGACAGCCATATGAATAGTTTGATCCGATTTAAACTGGCCCTTACTGAAGACCAACCCACCATTAAACCTTATTTTGAAGATCGTTGGGCGGAGTTGGCTGATAGCACAAATATGCCCATTGAACCAGCTATGCAAATCTTGGAGGGATTGCATATTCGTTGGGTATTATTGTTAAAAAGTTTAAGCCAAGAACAGCTCGAACGCTCATTTCTTCACCCCGAGAATGGAAATCAAGTTCGAATTAAAGAAGCTATAGGATTATATGCCTGGCATTGCAACCATCATTTAGCACATATTCAAAATCTAAAGTTAAGAAGAGGGTGGATCTGATCGCAGATCAATTTCATTGTAAAGGGTTGAACTCACTAGCTGATCGAAATTTAAGCTATTAATATTTTGTGAATTGCCAGGTTTTTTCAATTTGAATGCTTGTGCTTTTTAGTGGCTAAATAGAGGTTGCCAACCCATTGGAAGTAAAACCGACAGTTGTCGGATTATCTCAAAAGTAAATTTCATAGCTATTAAAGTTATGATCATTAAAATACCAGTACAAGTAAGATTCTAGTTTGTTGCTAATTTATAATTTCCCTATTTTTCCCAGATTTGATATCGTTTAAAAATAACTACGTTCACAAGGTTAATACACAAACTAGAAAGTGCAAGTTTTGAAATAAGTTAATAATACTGGAACAATAAATCAATCCGGAACTTATTGGGTGTAAGATTTCTCAAATATAGTTAGTAAAACAACTATATTTATACGAACTTTGTCTGATGAATGTAGTTATATCAATTGACAACTATTAACAACAATGATACAAACAGATATTTGCATAATCGGAGCAGGTCCTGTAGGCCTTTTTTCAGTTTTTGAAGCCGGATTACTAAAGCTCAGATGTCATTTAGTAGATGCACTGCCGCAAGTAGGAGGACAGCTATCTGAGATATATCCTAAAAAACCTATTTATGATATCCCTGGATTTCCGGATGTTAAAGCTCAGGAATTAGTGGATAACTTAATGGAGCAAATAAAACCTTTCAATCCTACTTTCTCTTTAGGGGAGAGATTGGATTCTTTGGAAAAAACAGCTACAGGATTTCAGCTAAAAACCAGTGATGGTACTGAAATTGATTGTAAAGTAGTAGTAATAGCAGGAGGCTTAGGTTGTTTTGAACCTCGTAAGCCACCTATTATTGATATAGCTAAATTTGAAGGTAAAGGTGTTCATTATATGGTGAAGGATCCTGAAACCTTTAGAGATAAAAATGTGATTTTAGCAGGTGGAGGTGACTCTGCGCTGGATTGGACTATTGAGCTCTCTAAAATCGCAAAGAAAATTACCTTAATCCACAGAAATGAAACGTTTCGTGGAGCACCTGATTCTGCTGAAAAGGTATTTGATTTAGCCAAGGAAGGTAAAATCAACTTACTATTAAAAAGTAACTTGACTTCCGTATCAGGAAACGGTAAACTTAATGCTGTAAAAGTGCAAGGAGCTGATAAGTCTGAATTGGAATTGGAGGCAGATTACCTGATTCCATTGTTTGGCCTTAGCCCAAAATTAGGTCCTATTGCCGACTGGGGATTAAGTATTTTTAAAAACCAGATAGAAGTAAACACCACAGATTACTCTACCAATGTACCTGGAATTTATGCTATTGGTGATATTAATACCTATCCTGGGAAGTTAAAATTAATTTTATGTGGATTCCACGAAGGGGCTTTGATGGCACAAAGTGCGTTCAAGCATATTTATCCGGACAAACACCTAAGTTTCAAATACACTACTGTTAACGGAATTGAATCGTTCTAATGGCTGACATTAAGATAAAGGTACAAGATTATAATGGTGAAGTTAAAGAATTAGATGCTCCTACTGACATGAATTTGAGTCTGATGGAACTTTTAAAAGCTAACGAATATCCAGTTTTGGCCACTTGTGGCGGTATGGCTCTTTGCGCCACCTGCCATGTAAAGGTGGAGGAAGGAAATGATAACCTTGGTGAGCCAGGTGATGATGAGTTGGATATGATTGATACTTTGCCTAATGCAGAATTTAATAGTAGATTAGCTTGTCAGCTTCGATTGAATGATAATATGGATGGTATGCTGGTTCGATTAGCTGCCGATGAAGAATAGGCAATAGCTAAAAAGGAGAGTAGATAAGAATCCGGTTTATGACAAACCGGATTTTTTTATGTTCAAAATTTAACGAACAATTTATTGTTTTAACAATGGTTCAATTAGATATCAGGTAAGTTATATGTTAGTGGTTTAGAAAAAATTTGTAAATTAAAGGTAATATTTAGATATTTGTCTAAATATCTAATGGATTTAAAATGCTATTTTTTTTCAGTATTCATTAGTTGTAAAAAAACTTTAAATTTAATGTTATGAAAAATATTCTATTTCTAACTTTTTTTGTTTTTTCCTTTCAGTTGCATGCTCAGGATGTGACGGGATCCTGGTACGGTTCAGCCAGCATTCAAGGAGTTAAATTGAGAATTGTATTTCATATCGAAAAAGTGAATGATGGTTATTCGGCAACTATGGACAGTCCAGACCAGGGGGTTAAGGGTATTGCTGTCACCAGTGTCCGGTATGAAAACGATTCATTAAACATGCTGATTAAAAATATTGGATTTTCATATTCTGGTCTAGTTAAAAACGGTTCAATAGAGGGAAAAGCGCTGCAAAATGGGATGGAATTACCATTAGTTTTAATGCAGGAGGAGCAAAAGCTTCAAAGGCCTCAAGAACCAAATTTGCCCTATCCTTACATCTCGGAGGAGATTTCTTTCAAAAATGATCCAGCAAATATAACTTTAGCCGGCACCTTAACCCTACCAAAAAAAGATGGTTCATTTGCTGCAGTTGTTTTAATTAACGGGAGCGGCCCTCAAAATAGAGATAGTGAAATTTTAGGACATAAGCCGTTTCTTGTTTTAGCAGATTATTTAACAAAAAATGGTATAGCGGTTTTGCGATTCGATGAAAGGGGGGTAGGTAAATCTGAAGGCAATTACGGATTATCAACATCTAAAGACTTCGCAGCAGATGTTGAAGCTGCAGTAAGCTATTTGAAAACGCGATCGGAAATTCAGAAGGAGCAAATAGGGCTAATAGGACATAGTGAAGGCGGAATGATAGCACCAATGGTGGCTGCAGATAAAGCAAATAATATAAGATTTGTTGTGTTAATGGCAGGGCCTGGTTTACCAATCAGCGAAATGTTGTTACTACAAACTGAAGCACTGATGAAGGCATCTGGAATGAATGAATCGCAAGTACAGTTAAATAATAATCTAAATAAGCAGGCATATTCACTCATAAAGAATGTGCAATCACAGGAAAATTTGAGAAAAGATTTACAGGAGTTATTTGGTAATTTTTATGATCAAAATGTTGGTGGTACAAATAGCACCAGCGAACGCAGAAATAAATTTGTTCATCAACAGATGCAAAGTATATTAAGCCCATGGTTTCAGTATTTTATCAAGTACAATCCGCACGAAAATCTGGCAAAAGTGACTTGCCCAGTGTTAGCATTGAATGGTACTAAAGACTTGCAGGTTACTTCGGAAGAAAATTTGGCAGGTATTGAAAAATCTTTGAAAGCAGGAAATAACACCCAATTTACAATCAAAAAACTGACAGGTTTAAATCACTTATTTCAGGAATGCAAAACCTGTACAGTTGAAGAATATGCTGAAATCGAGCAAACTTTAGATCCAATATTACTAAATGAGGTAAGTGAGTGGATACTCCAACAAGTCAGGTAATTGATAATTTACTCCGTAGAACATTATCGAACTAGATTATTGAATGCGGATGAATTCTGTCCAATTCAATAAGCTCACTAAATCAGACTTGTTTAACCAAACAGTCGCATTTATTTTAATATTAAAGTACCTTAATTTTATTCAGGTTTTCTTAGAGTAGGTATAGCTTCTAAATTGAATCTCGAAATAGGCTGCTGATTTCTATTATCAGATAATGTAAATACAACGTCATTATAATCAAGATCGCTTGAACCGCTAGCTAGTTTATCTTCAAAAGATAGAATCACTGCATCGAAGTTGTCAAATTTGAAAAGAACGTGTTGTTGCTGTTCTTCCAAGTTTAAATAAGTATCAGTATAGAAGGTCTCATTTTCATAGTTTACACTGCCTGCTCTCCAGCCATCCACAATTAGGAAAAATCCCACCATTGTTCCTGCAGGAAATTTTCTATCACCCAATTGCAGCATATCTCCCTGATCTAATATAATATTACTTACATTTGGAAAGAGTATATTCAGATTAAGCTCCCCTACTTCAACTATTTTACTACTAGGACTGTAGATGTAGTATCCTAATGAATTTTTCAAACCAGCTCCTTCGGAAACAAAGGTTAAGTAAACTTCTGATTCTTCAGTTAAAACGATGTTATGGTTTATTGTATCGGTGAACAGATAAGGGTGCTGAGCTACGAAATTCACTCTTTCTGGAAAAACAACATTGAGTTCCTCCAACACATCTGGTTGAACATCAGTAGGTAATATTTTTCCAGGTCGTTCCTGAACTATTTCAGGTCGTTCACATGAAAATGAAAAAACGGCAAATATGATTATTATAATTACAGTGGTAAAATATCTCATGGTTGACTTGCTTAAATTATATTATTTTAATATCGTATGCTAAGATAGAACGTGACTTAATTTAATCAGTTACATATTAGATATTAGAAATTGTATCAACCACTTTTAATCCTTATTTAAACTTACTTTTTAGATGAATTGTGTAATTTTATCTACCAAATATCAAATTGTACTCTGAACTGTTTCAAATTGATTATGTGAATTTTGGGATTTGAAGTAAAAAGTTAGTAAATCAATAGTACTTTTTCTGGTTTCGAACATGGGTACAAAAACTTTTTAGGAACAGATTATTTATCAGTTTAAAAAAGAAAATTTAAATAAGTAGGTACTAATGAGCTTTAATTGAGCTCTTTAATTCCTATTATTTTAGTATGAATTCCTTTGAACTTATTACCTTTATGAGTCGTTTATTTTCAAATAAAAATTATTATGTATATACCTTTTGCAGAATTAAATAAAAAAGCAAGAATTTGGATATATCAGTCCGACAGGCAATTTACTGACGAGGAAAAAAATCTCATTTTATCAGAAGGTATGGTTTTCTCAGAAAATTGGACAGCACACAATCAGGCTTTAAAAGCATCTTTAGAAGTTAAACATCATCAATTTATAATTATTTCAGTTGATGAAACTCAGACTTCAGCCAGTGGTTGCTCCATTGATAAATCTGTGCACTTTGTACAGTATTTAGAAAATAAGTTAGGAGTTAATTTATTGGACAAAAGTAATGTAGCTTTCTTTGTAGAAGGGGAAGTGTTTCTTGAACCAATGCACAAAATTAAAGATAAAATTGAAGGAGGTTCTATAAATGAAAATAGTTTAGTTTTTAACAATTTAGTTGCTGATATTGATTCGTTTCAAACACATTGGCTTGTACCGGCAAAAGACAGCTGGATGAAAAGATATTTTAATTAGAAGGAATTTTGACAAGAAATTAATTAGAAATGTTTACTTTAAATGCCCATGAAATAAATGTTTTAGAAACTATTAATTGGGTTTGTATAAATTGCTGAAACTGTAAATGCAAAAATTTATTTTAAATTAAACGACAATGATTTTTCAATCGTTTGAAAAGTGTGCAACGAATTACTCAAACAAATGACTATAGGTAGGTATTCCATTATCCTTTATATGCTCTTTCTCACTTCTTGTTCAGTTTATAAAAAGGCTGAAAAGAAATTTAACAGAGGTGAATACGATTTAGCTATAGATTACTTTGATAAAGCTGTAAAAGGTGAAGATCAGGCAGATAGAGCTTACTATTTCATAGCAGAGTCATACCGCTTATCTAACCGTCTTGAAATTGCTACACCATATTATAAGAAGGCAATAGATCTTGGTTTTGGAGATGAGATGATTTTCTATAACTATGCCTTGTCATTAAAAGCTAACGCTAACTACGATAAGGCCAAGGAAGTGCTTGAAAACTATCTTTTAGATGCCTCTGACGAAGAAGTTAAACAATTGGT
This sequence comes from uncultured Cytophagales bacterium, assembly GCA_963803685.1. Taxonomy (GTDB): domain Bacteria; phylum Bacteroidota; class Bacteroidia; order Cytophagales; family Cyclobacteriaceae; genus Marivirga. Next base: position 191,145 of record CAWDNW010000001.1, on the reverse strand, counting down.
TAATCTGGAAATTAAGAATTTGTTTAACATAGATGAAATAATAGAGGATAAGTCATTCTATACTATCAATCCTTTGGAAGAAATAAATACTTCAGATTCGGAATATTCCCCATTCTTTTATGACGGTGAAATTTATTTTACATCAACTCGAGATGATGGGAGAATTTATAAAGCAACTGGTGAGAGTTTCTCCAACATTTATAAAGTGCAGTCCAGAGGAGCAAATGTAGATACTGCTACAATTACTAAATTGCCTTCTGTAATCAATTCCCCGGATGCAAATGAAGGATCTGTTGCTATTGCCCCTAATGGAAGAACTATGGTGTTTGCTCGTGGTAATACTGGCAAAAGAAAAGGTGCTAATGATGTAAATTTATATCTTACTAGTTTTAGAAATGGTAAATGGTCTGAGCCAAGACTTATGGCTATAAATGACCCTAATGCATGGAATTCAACACCCGCCTTTAGCGCAGATGGCCGCACGCTTTACTTTTCTTCTAATAGGAAAGGGGGCTTTGGAGGCAATGATTTGTACTCAGCTACTGTTAATGGCAGAGGCACATGGGGTAATGTAAGAAATCTAGGGTCTCAAATTAATACTCCAGAAGATGAAATGTTTCCTGCAACTTCTCAAGATGGCAGATTGTTTTTTGCTTCAAATGGGCATCCTGGCTTAGGAAAGCTTGATCTGTTTTATGCGGAAAGAAAAGCTGGTAGAATCTCTATTACACATATGGGGAACCCTATGAATTCAAATAAAGATGATTTCGCATTGTTTATGTATGCTCCTGATAGAGGTTTTTTCTCCTCAGATAGACCTGGTGCAAAAGGGGGAGATGATATTTACACCTTTAAAAATGAGGATCCTGACCTTAAGATTGTTAATTATTTTCTCGCAGGAGTTACCACTACTCACAATTCAAGCGATGATGAGGTGATTTTACCGGGGACTAATGTACGTTTCTATTCCCAGGATAGCGTTTTGTTAGGCGAAGTGCTTACCTCTCAGGACGGCAAATTCAATTTTAGAGTGTCAGAAGAGGAAGAGTATATCATAATTGCTGAGAAAGAAGATTACTTTACAACCAGAAAAATATTTTCTACAGTGGGCAAATCTCTTGATAGAACTAATCTCACTGAATTAATTACTAACAAAATTTTTGAAACCAATATATTATTGGAGGAAATAGTATTGGATAAAGCATTTGAGCTGGAAAATATTTACTATGATTTTGATTCTGCCAATATACGAGCTGATGCCGCTATAGAACTTAATAGATTAGTAACGATTCTGAAAGACAATCCACCAATTAAAATTGAATTGAGTTCGCATACTGATGCGAGAGGAGAAGCTGCTTACAATCAGGACCTGTCAAAGCGTAGGGCTCAATCTGCCGTAGCTTATATCATTTCTCAGGGCGTTGACCCATCAAGAATTACCGCAAGAGGATATGGGGAAAGTCAGTTAATTATTAAGGAGGCAAAAACCGAAGAGGAGCATGAGACCAACCGAAGAACCGAATTTAAAGTAACTGAGTACAATAAAGAAATTGCTAAACAGATTAGGGATCAGGAAGAAGCATTGTTCAAAAAGGATAACGTAGAGGTAGAAGTGATAAATGAAAAAACCGTGCCTCAGCAAGCTGAGGACGAATTTGATTTTAATTAAATAATTTATTTAACTAACAATCTCACATTTTCTTCAAGACCGTTGTGCTGTATCTTTAACAGATATAAGCCGGATTTTACATTCTGATTAAAAATTGCACCTTTTCTGGTATCTACATTTTGTGCTTCCATTAAAGACTCACCTTTCATATTATATAAGTGAATGCTGGAAATTTCATCATTAAAATCCTCCGGAAACACTAACCTTAATTGTGACAGAGAAACAGTTGGATTCGGATATACAGCTATTCTCTCCTTAAAACTGTTCTTAAACTCAATTACCTCTGAGTATGTAAAGCTATCATCTATGTCTACAGCTTTTAACCTATATTGTAGCAAACCTATAGGAGCTGAATCATCAGTAAAATCATATAAAACATCGCTTAAACTGTTTCCAGTACCATCAATGATCCCTATAATCTCAAAATCATTTCTATAGGTGGCCCTTTCCAATTCAAAATTAGAAAAGTTTTCTTCCTTTGCAGTGATCCACTCCAGCTCAATAAATTCCTGGGTTTTACTTACTATAAAGCTTTTGAGCTCAATGGGCAACGGTGCTCCGTTATCAATAAAGTCGCCTAAATCTACAGGTAAATCATCTTCACCAAGTGTACTATTTCCATCCAAATCGCCTGTGGTCTCTCCAAATACATAAAAATCCCCATTATTATCGTTATTTCCATAATTGGAAAAATCTGCATCTCCCGTAACCACTACAGTTCCAGTATTATCCATATCTGCTCCGCTAAAAAATAAAAAGTCAGCACCTGTTAAATCGCCAAAAATTATTAAAAAGGCACTTTCTCTTACCTCCATTTCTGAAGTAGATCCTATATTTAAATTACCATCGATTACTAAGGTGTCCCCTTCGTCTATTACTAATCTACTATCTGCACCGAAAAGCCCATCACGCTGTAAAACTAAATTTCCATTTCTTTGAACAGAGCCTCGTATCACTACATTTTCGCCATTTAGCACTGCTCCGGGGCTCACTCCACCAGACCAGCCCGAATTATTTGCCCAAAGTACATATTTTTCATTTAAAGAATTTTGAGCTAATAAACTAGAACTCAATCAAAGCATAAGGCTTACAAAAGGGGATATAAAAAGTATAAATTTTTTCATAATTTTGAGGTGTTTAGTTGATAATGTGCTCTATTTTAATGATTTAACAGCGAAAATAAAAATTTTTATAGAAGTTATTTCTAGTAATTTGATCAAGAATTTGTAAGGTATTCGAATTTATAGAACCCAAAAGGCTGTACAGCCTTGCATAGATAATCGCTACTGAAAATAAAATGAATCCATATAAAAATAGAATAAAGTATTAGAATAAATCAGGAAATTTACTGTTTCAATTAGTAACAGGCTAGTAATTTTTTAAATTATTATACATAAAAAAAGCCGACCATTAGGCCAGCTTTATCATTTTATCGATTGAATTTTATTTAGAACATGAACCCAATATAAACCTGAGCAACTGAGTTTTTCCCTAAGTTTACAGTTCCAACACCAGTGTCCCATTCTACATCTTGTAAGCCGACATTATATCGAGCTCCTATTGTTACATTATCAAAATCGATTCCAGCATCTACCGATAGTCCGTAATCGAATGTGGTAAAGTTATCACGATCAAAAGATTCTTCTCCGTCAGTTGATCCATCATCGTCAACTAACTTTGCTGAAGTTGAAATTAATGAAGCGATATAAGGACCAGCTCCGATATGAAAATTATCAGTCAGGTGTACATTAAAAAGTACTGGTACTTCAACGTAATTTAAAATCCCTCTCACTTCACCAGAAGCTAAGAAGTTATCGTAGGTAAAAGTAGACCCTTTTTGGCTAAAGCCAAGTTCTGGCTGAATACTGAAATTATCAGAAACAAAACCTCTGTAAAAGATACCAGCTCCAAATCCAATTTTCATGTTATTGTCATTCAGTTCATCTGTGTACCAGTTGGAAAGGTTTAATGATCCTCTAATTCCTGCTTTACTTTCGCTATCTTGAGCATAACCCAATGTTCCTGCCCCTAAAAAAATTGCAAGTGCTAAAAAAAATGATTTTTTCATAGTTATTTATTTTTGATTCAATCGTCTTTAACTCTATATAGCGTCTAGGGTTGCTAAATTGTGTTGATACATTTAAAAATATTCCATAAAAAAAGCTCTTAGTTTTTCACTAACAGCTTTTTACTAATTAAAATAAGTTTGGAAATTATCTAATGAGTATTCTTATATTTTCTTCCAAACCATTGTGTTGAATCTTTAAAAAATAAAGACCTGCCTTTATTTTATGATCAATACTTAATTCTTTTGATGGATTGAAAGTAAAAAATTCTTGCATTTTTGCTCCTTGCATATCATAGATGGCCAGATGGTCAATATCTTCCTGAAAATTAGAAGGCAATGTAATTTTTAAATGGCCGTTTTGCTCAGTTGGGTTAGGGTATACGCTCAATTGGCCTTTAAAACCTTTTTCAATCTTCACTACCGGGGAATAGTCGAAAGTATCATCTATATCAACTGCTTTCAACCTGTAGTAGATCACCCCAAATGGAGCATCTGAATCATTTAAATCATAGGACACATCTGATAAACTTTCACCCTGTCCTTGCACTAAACCAATCATATCAAAGTTTATCATATCCATTGAACGCTCCACCTCAAAATGTGAGAAATTCTCTTCTTTAGCAGTTACCCACTCTAATTGAATAGAGTTAGAATTTTCTTTCGCTGTAAAAGATTTGAGCTCAATGGGTAAAGGCCCGTTTTCAATCCCACTCAACCAGTCAAAAAAGTCAGGATTGTTATTAATTAGCGTTTCCTGATCACCAACATTTGCAGTAGTGCCTGATCCACCCCCTGTATTACTAATCTCACCATTGACATAAAGTCCAAAAGGTGATTCGGAATTATTGTTTTGAATATTGCTTCCGCCTCCAGAATAATTAATATCACCATCTACATACATTTGGCCACCGTTATTCACTCTTAATATTGTTCCCCCTCCATTATTATCATTTACATCTCCAAACACAGCTACTCTTCCATTTCTTTCAACAAAAACATCACCACTTCCTGTTGCATTTAAATCTCCATAGATGATTAAATCAGCATAAGGCTCGGGCTCTTCATTATTGCCAATATATAAATAATTAGATGCATTTACTTGTAGATTATTTTTAGCAATAAGTTTTCCCCCTGGTTCAATATTTATCCTTGCATTCACTATAGCATTACCTTCCACTACTAAAGAACCAGTAATATTTATTACACCTCCACCTGTATTTTGAAAGTCACCTGAAACATTTACTGTCCCGTAGATATTTGTTTGGCTCGAATTCTGAAAGTTGCCGTTGATTGTTAAAGTTTTACCTGAAGCTACATTTATGCTAGCACTACCAGATATGAAGTTACCAGTAAATACTTGGTTATGATTAAGATTCCTACTACCGTACCCATTATTTGGAGGAATTGGAGTAGCCCAATCTTCAGCTTTTGACCAATTAGCTGCATTATTCCAATTACCATTTCCAATGGATGTATAATTTTGAGCAGATACTATTTGAGCAACTAATAAACAGATTATTAAAAGAAGTAAATTTTTATACATTGACTTTACATTTTTCATATAACAAAGATACGGCATATTGAGGCAATTGGATCTTAGAAAAGTTTTATAGTTCTAATTTTTATTACATTTTGGCTCAAGTTTTAGATGACTAGCCAGTGTAGCTGCTTTGGCTTAAAGAAATATCAGATAAACATCCAATTTCTTTCGATAAGGTACCCAAATTTTATTTGGTGATCTTTTGCTGAAAATGATAAAGCGCATTTAGCCTTTGTGGTTGAGTTCACATACGCTATATTTGCTTTTCATTAGAAACGATAAATCGTCTATGGCAGATTTTAATAACCTACAACTTAACCTTGTTGATGGCATACTAACCATAACCATCAGCAGAGCCGAAAAATTAAATGCATTAAATAATGATACTATTGAGGAGCTTAGAGAAGCTTTTCAGGATGTATATGATAACGAAACTGTAAAATCAGTGATAATTACAGGGCAGGGAGATAAAGCCTTTGTAGCTGGAGCGGATATCTCCGAAATTGCTGAACTCAATGAAATGAACGGGCGAAAATTTGCTGAAAGCGGGCAGGAGGTATTTTCAATGATTGAAAAATGCCACAAACCTGTAATTGCAGCAGTAAATGGATTTGCTTTAGGAGGGGGGTGCGAATTGGCAATGGCCTGCCATATGAGAATTGCCACTCCAAACGCTAAATTTGGTCAGCCTGAAGTGAATTTAGGAATTATTCCTGGCTATGGCGGTACTCAGAGACTTACTCAGTTGGTGGGCAAAGGCAAAGCTTTCGAATTGATGATGACTGCAGATTTTATTTCGGCTGAGGAAGCAAAATCTTTAGGCTTGGTCAATAATATAGCTGAAAATCAGGAGGACTTATTAACACAAGCCAAAGACATATTACAAAAAATTAACAGTAAAGCTCCACTAGCCATTGGGATGGTGATAGAAAGTGTGAACGCTTATTATGCAGAAGATGAGAATGGCTATCAAACAGAAGCAAATAGCTTTGCATCTTGCTGTAAATCAGAAGATTTCAAAGAAGGAACCAAAGCATTCTTAGAGAAAAGAGCTGCTGAATTTAAAGGGGAATAAGTTTCTTTTTTAAGAAAAACGGTAATGTTAGTCTTATAAAATCCCATTAAACTTAATTCAATTAATATATTTGTGCTTCAGGATTTACTTTCTGAAGCACTTTTTTTATGAACCCACTCAAAAAATTAGCTAGTGAAGCCGGATTATATGGGCTGCCCAGTATCCTGGGCAGGTTACTCAACTACTTGCTGGTTGCACTTCATACCAAAGTGTATTTTCCGGATCAATTTGGGGAGATATCGAAAATATACGCCTATATGGCATTCCTCAACATTGTATACACCTATGGAATGGAGACAGGATACTTTCGTTTTACTGCAAGAGATAAATCTGAATCCCATTATAATATTACTTTCACATCAGTATTATGTACCTCTTTAATTTTTAGTGCACTTATTTTTGTTTTAGCTTCTCCTATAGTTAATTTCTTGCAATTCACTGTAGAACCTTACATTATTAAATATTTAGCAGCAATCCTTTTTATTGATGCTGTAGTGGCAATACCTCTGGCAAAACTGCGATTAGCCTCTAAAGCTAAAAAGTTTGCAATTACAAGAATGACAAGCATTGTACTCACTATTCTTTTCAATTGTATATTCTTGTGGTGGCTGCCCATATTAGCTGAAGATGGATACATCAACTGGAGTACCGACAAACCCTTCGATATTTCCTATGTCTTTTTAGCCAATCTGTTAGGTAATCTATCTATGTTATTGATACTGTATAAAGAACTACTACAGGCTAAGTTGTTGTGGAATTGGGTGAAATTGAAACCCATTCTTGTCTATGCATCACCCATTTTTTTAATGGGTCTGGCGGGAATAGCTGTAGAACAATTGGATAAAATTATTTTCGAAGAGCTACTCCCAGCAGGTTTTTATGATGATAAAACTGCGAAAGAAGCTTTGGGTATTTACAGTGCAACTTTTAAATTGAGCGTGTTTATGGCATTGGCCATTCAGGCATTTCGTTATGCAGGAGAACCTTTTTTCTTTAGTCGGGCTGAAGATAAAAATGCCCCTGAACTATTTGGCAAAATACTTTATTACTTCACAGCACTTTCTTTAGTGATTTGGGTGGGGGTTAGCTTAAATGCGGAACTCATCGGCAGAATCTTTCTAAGCAGTGCTGCGTTTAGGGAAGCTTTGTACCTGGTGCCAATTTTGCTTTTAGGAAAATTGTTTTTTGGCATGTACATCAATATGAGTATCTGGTTTAAATTAACTGATAGAACTTATTTTGGTATTTATATCAGTTTGGCAGGCGCTTTCGTTACAGTAGTGGGCAACATTTTGTTAGTACCTGTTTTAGGGTATTTAGGTGCTGCCTTTGCAGGTGTTTTAGCTTATTTGGTAATGTTAGTGTACTGTTATTACAGTGGCAATAAGTATTACCCTATTCCTTACCCAATGAAGAAAATTATAAGGAATATACTGCTGACTAGCGCCTTCATTGGAGTTTATTTTTGGTTTAAACCTGAGGATGAATTGTTAAATTACGTACTTGGTGCTTTACTAAGCATCATTTATATGGGTGTTATATTTTTATACGAGCGAAAACGTATATTTTCGGATAAAATTTAACTCCCATTTTTAAAAATGAAATAGTATAATGGAAGTAAGAGTAATTAATAAATCACAACATGAATTACCGGCATATCAATCAAAAAGTGCTGCCGGACTTGATTTACGTGCCAATTTGGAGGCACCAATAGTGTTAAAGCCAAGGCAGCGTACTTTAGTCCCTACTGGTTTATATATGGAGCTGTCCGATGGGTATGAAGCTCAAATAAGGCCAAGAAGTGGTCTTGCCTACAAGCATGGTATAACGGTTTTAAATAGTCCCGGAACTATTGACGCTGATTACCGTGGAGAATTAAAAGTTTTACTCATTAACCTTTCAGATGAGGATTTTATCATTGAAAGTGGTGAAAGAGTAGCTCAAATGGTTATATCCAAACATGAACAAATTACCTGGAATTCAGTAGAAGTACTGGAGGATTCAGAAAGAAATGCTGGCGGATTTGGTAGTACCGGGAAAGTATAAATTTCAGGAAATGCTATCGTAAGTAGTTTAGCAATTCTAAACACTGATTTAAGTAAATAAAAAATTATTAGATTGAAGTGTGAAAATGAGGTAGTTAATACTCACTTTCTCCAGCTTTATATAAAATTATACATATGAACATCATAATTCCAATGGCCGGAATGGGTAAACGCATGAGGCCTCATACTTTAACTATCCCTAAACCACTAATTCCCATTGCAGGAAAACCTATTGTACAGCGTTTGGTGGAAGATATTGCAAAAGTTTGTCAAAGTAATGTGGATCAAATTGGCTTTATCATCAAAGCTTCTTTTGGAAAAGAGATTGAAGAGAAATTACTGAACATTGCAGCTTCTGTTGGAGCAAAAGGCTCCATTCATTATCAGGAAGAAGCCTTGGGTACTGCCCATGCTATCATGTGTGCAAAGGAATTGCTCATTGGAAACACAGTGGTGGCCTTTGCCGATACCTTATTCAAAGCGGATTTTAAATTGAATATCGAGGAGGAAGGTATTATCTGGACGCAAAAAGTGGAAGATCCTTCTGCATTTGGGGTGGTAAAGGTTAATGAGCAAGAATTAATCACCGATTTTATAGAAAAGCCACAAACGCCTGTTTCCAATTTAGCTATAATTGGAATCTATTACTTTAAGAAGGGAGAGGATTTGAGAAGTGAGCTGCAGTATTTACTCGACAACCAAATAAGAGATGCTGGGGGAGAATACCAAATAACAGTAGCCCTTGAAAACATGAAGGAAAAAGGGGTAAAGCTTCGCCCTGGAACTGTCACTGAATGGCTTGATTGCGGGAATAAAGATGCCACTGTTTATACAAACCAACGCTACCTGGAGTTTATTAAAGCCGAGGAGTTAATTGATGCTACAGCGCAGGTTGAGGATAGCGTGCTTATTCCTCCTGTGTATATAGGGAAAAACGTAATTATTAAGAACTCTGTGGTTGGTCCGCATGTTTCCATTGGTGAAAACTCTACTGTTGTGGATTCAAGAGTGCAAAATTCAATTATCCAAACTAACAGTGCTATTAATCAGGCACAAATAAAAGATAGTATGCTGGGCAACTTTGTGGAATATAATGGAACTGCCAAGAATGTAAGCGTTGGCGACTTTAATAAGATTACAGAATAGATAGTGAGAAAATACCTTTACAATAGTAAGAATATTTGGATTTTTGGTCTGCTAATGACTATTTCTAGTAGTGGAAGACTTATTGCACAAATTCCTTCACCCGTAATTCCGCAGGAACAAAAATTGCCTGAACCAGATTCATTGAAGGATATCCGGTTTCAAATCGAATTTCTCATTGCTGAAGGGATAAGATTTCAGGCAATAGATAAAAATGAGCAGGCTATTGGGAGTTTACTGAAAGCAAATAAGTTACAAAGCAGTAATGCTGCTGTTAATTTTAAACTAGCTGAGCTCTTTCTCCAACAGGAAAAGCTTGATGAAGCGCTATTTCATGCTGATGAGGCAGTAAAGAATGACCAGAGCAAATATGTCTACTGGGTAAAACTAGCTGAAATTCAGACAGAAAGAGGAGATTTAGGTGGTGCAGTCAATAGTTTTGAAGCAATGTACGAGGTGGTGCAAGATGTTCCAAACGATTATTTAATTGAATTGGCCGCCATTTATCTCTACAATGGTCAACCTGATGAGGCATTGGAGACTTACACTCAAATAGAAAAAAGGTTGGGACTTCTGGAAGAGGTAAGTACCCAAAAACAAAAAATTCTACTCAAACAGAATAAATTGGATGAAGCGATAGCAGAAGGTAAAAAATTGGTTGAAGCTTTTCCTAAAATTGGCCAATATGCTGTTTCTGTTGCTCAAATTTTAATGTCAAATGGTAAAAACGAGGAGGCTATTAGTTACCTGGAAAGGTATCTAGAAGAGCACTCTAGCAGAGCATCAGTGCACATGGAATTGGGGCAGCTGTACATGCAGGAGAACAACCCAGATAAAACCAAGCCACATTTTAAAGAGGCATTTCAATCCGAAGAGATTGCCCTCGAAAGTAAACTCAATAATTTTGTTCCATTAGTAAGAAGGTTGCCCTCACCTGGCTTGAATGATTATGTAAAAGAATTAAGTACCTACCTGATAAAGGTTCATTCCAATAGCGCAAATGCACTGGCTGCTACTGGAGATATGTATTATGCTATTCAAAATAAAGACAGCGCATTAATTTTTTACCGAAAAGCAATAGAAAAAGAAGGGAGCAATTTTCAGCTTTGGCAAAATATATTGTCTTTGGAAATGGAATTACAGAATTATGCCAATGTTGTTAAATATACAGATGAAGCATTGTCTTACTTCCCGAACCAACCCATTTTGTATTTATATGCCGGTTCTGCGCATTTTTCTTTAGATGATTACCAGAATGCTATTTTTATGTTGGAGCAAGGGAAAGCGATTGTTTATGGAAATGATCAATTGAAGAGTTCATTTGCCGGGCAGATGGCAGATATCTACCATGCTGATAAGCAATTTGATAAGTCATTTAAAGCTTATGAGGAAGCCATAGAAGCTAATCCCACTAATTATTATGCAATCAACAATTATACCTACTACCTTTCGCTAAAAAAGGAAAAACTAGATAAAGCGGAGAAGCTTTCTGCCCGAATGGTGAAAGCCAATCCGGATAATCCTACTTTTTTAGATACCCACGGTTGGATTCTATTCCAGATGGAAAAATATGAAACAGCGCGGCCATTTCTGGAAAAAGCTGCAAAGTTGAATGGTTCAGGCACAATAATTGAGCATTACGGAGATGTGCTTTACCAATTAGGTGAGGTAGAAAAGGCCATTGAACAGTGGGAGAAAGCTAAAAAAATAGGCGGCACTTCTGAACAAATTGACCAAAAAATAGCAGAAAAAAAATATTATGAATAAATCAAACTGGGTTTTACCTATCCTAATAATTTTTATCTTCACTTCATGTGCAAAGAAAAACTTACCCACTTCAAGCATTGAAAAGGAATATGGTTTAGAGAGATTTGATTTCGAGTACTTACAAACCAAGTCTAAAATTAAATTTTCCTCTCCTGATAAAACTTTAAGTTCAAGCGCTACTATTCGCATGAAAAAAGACAGTATAATCTGGGTGTCACTTTCGCCAATTTTTGGCATCGAAGCAGCAAGGGGTTTTATTAACGAGGATACTATCGTTTTTTATGATCGGGTAAATAAAGAAACGCACAGGTACAATTATAAAACTTTAAGCGATATGCTTAATTTTGAAGTTGATTTTCAAATGGTGCAATCTATTATTTTAGGCAACCAGGTTTTTGATTTCACTACTCAGGACAGTTATTCCAAAAGAGGTAATGACATGAAAATTGACCAAAGAAGGGATAGGTTTCAGATTCAAACTTTTGCAACAGATGAATTACGAAAAGTAACTAATGTAAAGGTGAAAGAACTTCCCGATGGCAGTGATATGAATTTAGTTTTTAGTAATTTTGACAAGGTATCGGGACAAGCTTTTCCATTCAAAGCACTGATTACGGTACTGAGTAAAGCTAAAAATGGTACAGAAACAACAGAAATCGAGATTAACCATTCGAAAATTGATGTGGGCACCACTCCAATCACTTTCCCTTTCTCTGGATAATATGCCGTATAAAATAAAGCTTAAGGCTAATTTTTGCTTCTTAATGCTCTTCATGATCATCTGTGGTCATGGCACCTTCGCCCAGAAATCCAGGGCTGAGCTGGAGAAAGAGAAAAAAGCAAATCTGGAAAAAATAGAGCAGGCAGAAAGAATCCTCAACCAGACAACCTCAAAAAAGAAAGCTACAATTGGTCAGCTCAACGCATTAAATTATAAAATTGAGGCACAGCAATCCATCACTAACTCTATCTCGAACGAAATTAGCTTGCTTAACCAACAAATTAATGAGATTGGTGGTATTTTGAGTGCTATGGAAAGGGACTTAGAGCAAATGAAGCAAGAATATGCGGCAATGATTTATGCAACCCAAAAAAGCAACCAATCATTAAGCAAGCTATCTTATGTTTTTGCTTCCGCCTCCTTTTATCAAATGCTCATGCGCATCAAACATATGGAGTACTATGGAAAAGTTAGGCGTAATCAGGCAGAACAAATTGAAGTAATTAAGAACTTGCTAGTTCAGCAGCAAGAATCTATAGAAGGTATCAGGTTTGAAAAAAGTGCTTTATTGCAAGAGCAAATTAACAGAAATCGGGAATTAAATCAGCTGAAACAGGAGCAAAGCACTGTAGTTTCTGAACTGAACAAACGCGAAAAGGAAGTAAAAGGGGAAATTTCTGACAGCAGGAAAGCGGTGGCCAATTTGGAAAAAGTAATTGCTGACTTGATTAAGAAAGAAATAGAAAAAAGTTCAAAAGGAAAATCCTCAACCAAGTTTGCTCTAACCCCTGAATCAAAAGAGTTATCGGATTCTTTTGAAGGCAATAAAAGCAAATTGTATTGGCCAGTAAATTCAGGTTTTATATCTCAAAAATACGGAACTCATCCGCACCCGGTCTATAAAAATATTATGGTGCCTAGCGATGGAATTGACATTCAGACAAACGAAAATGAACAGGTAAGGGCTGTTTTTGATGGAGAAGTGAAGACAGTAGCTTTTGTGCCAAGTATGAATAATATTGTAATGGTACAGCATGGTGAATATTTTACAGTTTATGCGAAACTAAAAACCGTAGCAGTAAAAAAAGGAGATAAGATTAAAGCCAAGCAAGCTTTAGGAACTGTTTACACCGATAGAGATGGAACTTCAGAAATTCAGTTCCAAATTTGGAAAAGTAATCAAAAAATGGACCCTGAGCCCTGGTTATTTAAAAAATAATAAATGAACTTATTTTCTCTAATAACTATTACAGTGAAAAGAAAGTGCTGTATTTTCTTAAAGTGATTGGTTAAGCAGCAGATTATTATATAACTTTACATTTACATTTTAAATACAAAGCAATGAACACAGTATTTGCATTTATGAACATGGGAGGATGGGAAATTCTCTTAATTATGTTAGTGATCTTAATATTTTTCGGAGCCAAGAAAATTCCTGAGTTAGCAAGAGGATTAGGTAAAGGTATCCGTGAATTTAAAGATGCTACAACCGAAATTAAAGACGAAATAGAAGAAGGCGGTAAAAAAGCCAAAGTAGATAGTAAGGAGATATAAGTTCTGCACAATTGGAACCGTATAAGAGTTTACGATCCCTTCAGGAAGATCTTAGAAATAAAAGTACTTCTCTACTATCAGTAGTCGAAACTTATCTTCAAAGGATTGAAGAAAACCAACATCTAAATGTTTTTCTGGAAGTTTATGCACAGGAAGCACTGGATAAAGCGCGGTTACTGGATCTGAAAATCGCTAATGAAGAACCATTAGGAAAGTTATTTGGATTAGTAATCGGGATTAAAGATGTGCTGGTAATTGAAGGGCAAAAGGTAAGATCAGGGAGTAAGATTCTTGACGGCTTTGAATCTCAATTTACAGGTACCGCAGTTCAAAGATTGATTGAGGAAGATGCCATCATCATCGGGATGCAAAATTGCGATGAGTTCGCGATGGGATCTTCTACAGAAAACTCCGCATATGGCCCTACTTTAAATGCGGCCGATATTACACGAGTGCCAGGTGGTTCCTCTGGTGCGTCTGCAGTTTCTGTGCAGGCAAATTTATGTATGGCTGCGCTAGGTTCAGATACTGGAGGATCAGTGCGACAGCCTGCTGCTTTTTGCGGTGTAGTCGGTTTAAAGCCTACTTATTCCCGAATTTCTCGCTATGGATTAATCGCTTATGCTTCTTCCTTCGATTGCATTGGTATTTTTACCCATAATGTGGAAGATAATGCTTTGATACTATCCGTTATTGCAGGAGCAGATGATTTTGATAGTACAGTCTCCCAAAATGAAGTACCAGATTATGCTCATTTACTTAATTTAGAGCGTAAGGTAAAAGTAGCTTTTATTAAAGAGACAATTGAAAGCGGTTCGCTTCAGAAGGAGATTAAAGAGCAAACAGTTTCTAAACTGGAATTGCTTCGTAGCGAGGGGCATACTGTCGAAGAAATAGCATTTCCTTATTTAGATCATTTGCTGGCTACCTATTATATATTAACCACAGCTGAGGCCAGCTCAAATTTATCCCGTTTCGATGGTGTAAGATATGGGTTTAGGTCTCCTGATACCTATAATATGGAAAGCATGTATAAGTTATCCAGAACACAAGGCTTTGGAGAAGAGGTGAAACGCAGGATTATGATTGGTACCTTTGTTCTAAGTGCCAGCTATTACGATGCCTACTACACAAAAGCCCAAAAGGTGCGCAGACTGATCAGAGATGCTACTAGAAAAATATTAGCTGAATACGACTTCATAATTCTTCCTACAACCCCTACCACTGCATTTCCTTTGAATTCGCAATCAGAAAATCCCGCGGAGATGTACTTGGCTGACATTTTTACCGTTCAAGCTAATGTGAGTGGTATCCCTGCTATTTCGATTCCTAATGGAGTGGATGAGAAGCAGCTACCGATTGGCCTTCAAATTATGACAGATGTTTTTAAGGAAGATCAATTGTATGCCTTTTCAGATTATTTAATGAAACTTTAAGAATGAAAAAACATAGCGGACATATCTTTTTGATAACATTGGTGGTATGTTTAACAGGTTTCAAATCATTTGGATTTCAGGAGGTGGATTTACAGAAACTAAAGGCAATAGCGCCTGATCCCGAAACTGAAACTACTCAATACAGAAATGTTCCTGCAGAAATTCCAGCAAAGCCTTTCGGTCTTGATTCACTTGAGATGGCAGGAGTTAGCGTACTGGAATTGCAGCAATCTCAATTTCAATATGAATATATTCCCGAAACACCAGGCGATTTAATTGAAGACAGATTAAGCTGCATTGAAAATGAAATTGAACTCACTTTTAACACACAGGTAAAATCTTTTGTAGATTATTTTACTATTCGTGACCGCGAATACACAAAAAGAGTAGCCGCTCTGCAGAGCAAGTATTTCCCGATGATTGAAAAATACCTTGCAGCTTATGGCCTGCCTGATGAATTAAAGTATTTAGCAATTGTTGAATCAGGACTAAACCCAAAGGCCAGATCAAGAGCCGGAGCAGTAGGATTATGGCAGTTTATGCCACTTACTGGTAGGTTAGATTATGATTTATCTGAAAATTGGTACTTCGATGAAAAAATGGACATGGAGAAAGCAACTGTAGCGGCTTGCAGGTACCTTACCTTCCTGTATAAGTACTTCAATAACGACTGGCACCTGGCCTTGGCAGCCTACAATTCGGGTCCGGGGAATGTTAGGAAGGCCATTAGAAAAAGCGGTTATCAAAAGACTTTTTGGGAAATTTATCCACACCTCCTTAGAGAAACCAGGTCTTATGTGCCTCAATTTATTGCTGTTATGTATAGCATGAAATACATGGAAGAGCATAATATGTTCGTAGATGAGAAACATTATTTGCCGGAATATGACACCTTGCATATTACAGGTTTTGTAAATTTGCCTGTGCTGGCAAATCACACAAATATCTGCATTGAAACTTTGGAAGAATTGAATCCGGAACTGAAAAGGAGCGCTATCACCACTGGGAACCAAGTATACCCTTTAAGAATACCAAAGCATGAAAAAGAAAGACTTGCTGCCAATAAGACTGAGATTTTAGAAATTGCGAGTTCAGGTGAAAAAGACTGGGAAAAGGAGGTAATGAACATTATCGGTAATACGCACGGCAAGCAAAAAATTGTGTACAAAGTGAGATCTGGTGATGTTTTAGGCACTATAGCTAACAAACATCAGGTAAAAGTAGCAGATCTAAGGGTTTGGAATAAGCTTTCCGGGAATATGATTAGGGTGGGGCAGCCCCTAACTATATGGCTAGCGGACGGTTATCAATCGGGAAAATCTAACTCCACTGCAAATCCCTCAGGAAGTTCAGATAAAAGTATTGATACAAATGAAAAAATTACAGCTGCGAAGGAAGGTACCTATACCGTGCAGCCTGGCGACTCACTTTGGATAATTTCGCGAAAGTTTAATGATTTAACTGTGGAAAAATTAAAAAAACTTAATAATTTGGATGGTAATTCTATCAAACCTGGCCAAATTTTAAAGCTGAGTTAAATAGTAGTATGTTTGTTTAAGAACTAAACCCCTTTTAACCGTGCAAATACTAAAAAAAATTCAAACTATTTTTCTTTCATCACTCGTGCTAATTTCTTTATTTTCCTGCGATACAGATGATAAATCAGGAAAATCTTCTACTATGACAAAAGCTAGAGGCGAAACTGGTGAAATTATTTTGGTAATGACGCCCAATCAATGGGAGAGCCCTTTAGGTACTTTAGTGAGAAATATCTTTACTGAAAGTGTAGAGGGTCTTCCTCAAGATGAGCCCTTGTATAATATCCATAGAACTGATCCGAGTAATTTCAATAGCGTATTAAAAGCTACCAAAAATTTAATCTTTGTAGCAGCATTGGATGATAAATCTTCCGAAGGGAAACAATTAACTAAATATTTCACAGATGCCTCTATAGAAAGAATTAAGGAAAATCCGGATTTGTTTTCGTTCACGCAATCTGATGTGTATGCTGAAGGGCAAGAGGTTCTTTACTTGTTTGGAAGAACGCAGGAAGAGTTGATTAAGAACATCAAAGAAAATAAAGAAAGAGTTCAGGATCTTTTTAACGGAATTGAAGAAAACCGCCTTGTTTCCGGTATTAAAAAGAGCACCTCAAAAGGGGTAATGAATTATTTGTCTGATTCAATGGGACTTGATTTAGTAATTCCTTTTGGATATGATTTAGCTGATAAAGGTGCAAACTTTACATGGATTAGAAAACTTGATCAAGTGGAGGAAGTAAACATCTGGATCGCTAAGTTGCCTTTCACAGATGAGGCTGTATTTGATCCTGCGAACATCAAGCAAATTCGAAATCAGTTAGGTCAAAGATATATTACTGACCTTGATAACGATTCTTTACATTTAACCACACAAGATGAATTAGAGTTGGTTACTGATACAGTAAACCTGAATGGCAATTATGCATTACGCACTAAAGGACTGTGGAAATATTCCGATAATTCAAGAGGTGGAGCTTTCATTAGCTACTTATTTGCTGACGAAAAAGATGGTGAGCTATACTATTTGGAAGGATATCTGGATAATCCCGGCAAAGATAAAAGGGAGCCGATGAGAAAAATTAAAGCCATTTTAAGTACAGCGGATATTCCAGATACCATCGAGGACTAATCACTTTTTAGAAAATATGCTTAATCACTTAAAGATTGAGCATATTTTTTAATTACCATTCTACAACAAGAATACTCTTTTCTATTTTGATTGTATAGAAAGGTTTAACCACATTTCCGCCTGAAGGACCGAATCTGGCTTGAAAAAGGTATAAAAAATCATTTATTTGATGTTTAATGAGCGATATTTAATAATTTTGTTAACATTTTCTTAATTAGTGTGAAAATTGAGGTGGTTAATTAGTAGAAGAAATTTATTGAAATAGATATATTATGTCGAAAAAAATCCGGAGAGAAGACGCATTAAACTATCATAGTCAGGGTACACCTGGGAAAATAGAGGTAGTACCCACCAAAATGTTGAGTTCTCAAAACGACCTTGCATTGGCTTACTCGCCTGGTGTAGCAGAACCTTGTAAAGAGATAGAAAAAGATAAAGAAAATGCCTATAAATATACTGCCAAAGGGAATTTAGTAGGAGTTGTATCAAACGGAACAGCCGTATTGGGTTTAGGGAACATAGGTGCTGATGCATCAAAGCCTGTGATGGAAGGGAAAGGAGTTTTGTTTAAGAAATTTGCAGGAATTGATGTATTTGATATTGAAATTGAAGAATCTGACCCAAAAAAATTAATAGAAATTATTCAATCACTTGAACCCACTTTTGGAGGGATTAATCTGGAAGACATCAAAGCACCTGAATGTTTTGAAATAGAACAGGAGCTTAAAAAGCGAATGAACATTCCCGTTATGCATGATGATCAACATGGGACGGCAATAATTTCCAGTGCTGCATTACTTAATGCTTTGGAAATTGTAGGTAAGAAAATTGAAGATGTCAAACTGGTTGTAAGTGGAGCTGGTGCCGCTGCTATTTCATGTACTAAACTATACCAATCGCTCGGTTTAAGAAAAGAGAACATTCTCATGTTTGACAGGGGAGGACTTATCTCTGTAGATCGTGATGATCTGGATGAAAATAGGGCTTTATTTGCTACTGATAAGAAAGGAATTAACGACATCAAAGATGCAATGAAAGGGGCAGATGTTTTTCTTGGTTTATCTGCAGGAAATGTGATTACTAAAGAACATTTATTGGAAATGGCTCCTAATCCTATTGTATTTGCACTGGCTAATCCCGATCCTGAAATTCCTTATCAGGAGGCGATGGATGCCAGGGAAGATATTATTATGGCTACCGGAAGATCTGACCATCCTAACCAGGTAAATAATGTAATTGGCTTTCCATATATTTTTAGAGGTGCACTGGATGTAAGAGCTACTGCCATAAATGAAGAAATGAAATTAGCGGCCGCCTATGCTATTGCTAGTCTAGCAAAGCAGCCTGTTCCGGAATTAATTAATAAAGCATATGATGATCAGCGCATTGTATTTGGGAAGGAATACTTAATTCCGAAACCACTTGATCCAAGATTAATTACTACTATTTCCCCAGCAGTAGCCAGAGCAGCGATGGAATCAGGAGTGGCCAAAACACAAATTACTGATTGGGCACAATACGAGCTGGATTTACATCGAAGAATTGGTGTAGATCAAAAATTGATGAATAGAATCCTGAATAAAGCCAAACAGGATCCTAAAAGAGTAGTGTTTGCAGAAGCTGATAATGTAAAAATATTAAAAGCCGCTCAAACTGTAGTTGACGAAGGTATTGCCATTCCGGTTTTATTAGGAAACAAGGAGAAAATAATGGAGATGGTTGAGGCACACCGACTTGATATTGGAAATAGTGAAATAATCGATATTTTCGAAAGTAAAGAAAAACTGAAGGCTTTTGGTGCCAAACTCTACGAAAAAAGAAAGCGTAAAGGAGCAACTTTATACGATTCTCAAAAATTGATGAAAGATCGTAACTATTTTGGGAGTATGATGGTGGAAGTGGGAGAAGCGGATGCTATGATTTCAGGGTTAACCAAGGATTATCCTAAAACAATACGCCCTGCATTGGAAATTATTGGAGCCGAACCAGGAAAAAGAGTGGCTGGTATGTACATTTTAACCACTAAAACGGGTACATACTTTTTCTCAGACACTACTGTAAATACTAACCCAAGTGTTGAGGAGTTGGTAGAAATTATTGGATTAACCGCAAGAGGAGCTAAATTTTTTGGAATTCAACCTAGAATGGCGCTACTTTCTTATTCTAATTTTGGATCCAGTAAAGGAGAAATACCTGAGAAAGCTGCAAAAGCAAGGAAAATAGCGAAAGACAGATGGCCTGACCTAATTATTGAAGGTGATATACAGGCTAATATTGCAGTTAATACAGAGTTGATGCAGGAGACATATCCATTTAGTGAGCTGGCAGAGAAAGGAGCTAATACCTTTATATTCCCTTCATTAGCTTCGGGGAATATAGCCTACAAATTGTTGATGGAGTTAGGTAATGCAGAAGCTATTGGTCCTATTTTACTAGGCATGAATAAACCTGTCCACATATTACAATTAGGAAGTTCTGTGCGTGAAATAGTAAATATGGTTGCTATTTCAGTGGTAGACGCCCAAAATCAATACAGCGATAATAACTTATGATAGCTTTTCTTAAAGGAGAAATTGTTAACTGCGAGGCCACTTACCTTATTATTGAGGTAGGTGGCATTGGGTATCATGTAAATATTTCACTTTCAGCGTATGATGTTTTTAAAAAACAAAAGGAGGCGATCGTTTTAACTCATTTCCACGTAAAAGAGGATGCTCAAACCCTTTACGGCTTTCACCAGCCGTCTGACAAATCGATGTTTTTAGATTTAATTGGAATTTCAGGAATAGGGCCATCAATTGCTTTAGGGATGCTCTCTTCTATGGAAACTTCAGAAATAAAAATGGCAATTGTTGCCGAAAATGTAAAACAAATTCAATCTATTAAAGGAATTGGAGCTAAAACAGCCCAAAGGGTGATTTTAGAATTGAAAGATAAATATAAAAAAGAAGGATTGATTGCAGATTCTTCAAATTCTAAACTCTCTTCAAACAATAGCAAACGAAATGAAGCGTTATCTGCGTTATTGAATTTAGGATTTGCTAAAGTTTCTGCGGAAAAAGTTATTAACAACATTTTGGAGAAAAATGGTGAAAATATTACATTGGAGGAATTAATTAAGCTAGCCTTAAAATCAGCCTAAACTTATTTAAACTTTGCTTAGTAGAAGTACTCATCTTCTTTTATGTGTTTTATTTTTTGTCGTTGTATTTTCATTCAACGGGAAACACCTATATGGGTATAAATACGAAGTTGAAGCAACTTTGTTCCAGGAAGTTCAAGAAAATATCCAGCAGCAGGATACCATCCCTAAGGATAGTATTAAAGCAGATAGTATTAAAAAATATCAGCCGACCAAAAGACCAACTTTTCAGTTTCAGGATAGGTATGGCGATCCTTTTTCAAGTCAGCAGGGTCAAAGTCCTTTTCAGTTAAACAATCCTTCCGACTTGAGCCTGGATGTAGAAATAGATACGGGTCTCAACTATACTATTTATGAAAAGATTGGAGAAGAAAATTTCCGACCTACCAGTTCCATGAGCTTCGATGAATTTTCACGCTACCAGGAAGATAAAATCCTCAATGATTATTGGAAAGAAAGATCACTTGGGCTGGATGGCGAAAGTGCTGTAAGTGGCAGATCTTTAATTCCCCCTTTATATGTGAGTCCTGCATTCGATAGACTTTTTGGTGGAAGCACAGTTCAAATAATACCTAATGGTTTTATCACCCTCGATTTTGGAGGAAGGTTTACAAAAAATGAGAACCCAAATATACCTGTGCAACAACAGCGCTATTCAAGTTTTGAGTTTGACCAACAGATAAATATGAATGCAGTGGGTAAGGTAGGTGAGAAATTAGCAGTAACAGCCAATTTTGCCAATAATAACTCCTTCGATTTTCAAAATGACCTAAAAGTAGAGTATACTGGTTACGAAGAGGAAATCATTAAAAAAATTGAAATTGGGAACGTGAGTATGCCTGTAAATAATACGCTCATTACAGGAGCTCAGAACTTGTTTGGTGTGAAAACCCAATTGCAGTTCGGTAATTTATTTGTCACCAGTGTAGCTTCTACACAGAGAGGAACATCAGAAACTATAAGTGTAGAAGGGGGAGGACAAAGACAGGAATTTGACGTTAGAGCATCAGATTACGATGAAAACAGACATTTCTTTCTAGGTCATTTTTTTAGAGATAATTATCAGCGCTGGCTGGCCGGTCTTCCGCAAATTACATCAGGATTGGATGTCAGGAGGGTTGAGGTATATGTCATTAACAGAACCCAAAACACCAATGCCCTACGAAGTATTGCAGCTTTTATGGATTTGGGTGAGGCAAACCCTAATAATATTGCAGAAGATGCCTTTCTTGAACCTGGTGTTCCTTCTAATAATCCTACCAGTAACGATGCTAATTTACTTTGGGATCAGATTCAAACATTCGATAAAAATTATAATAACTTTTTATCTGCTGTTGAAACTATTAATCCATCTCTGGATAGAACAGAAGATTATGAAGCGATTAATGTAGCAAGAAAGCTTGAGTCAACAGAATTTAGTTTTAATAGACAATTGGGTTACGTTTCTTTAAGGAGACAGCTTCAAAATGATGAAATGCTCGCTGTTGCATACGAATATAGCTAT
This sequence comes from uncultured Cytophagales bacterium, assembly GCA_963803685.1. GTDB lineage: Bacteria > Bacteroidota > Bacteroidia > Cytophagales > Cyclobacteriaceae > Marivirga. The sequence goes on along the minus strand of CAWDNW010000001.1, from coordinate 168,811 downwards.
AATGGTCAAATATACAGGGTTGGGGAGTTAGCAGAAACATATGGTAGTCGGCCAGATGATCAGGTTGTGCTTTTAAAGTTGCTAAGACCTTCTAAAATTAATGTAGAAGCTCCCACCTGGGATTTAATGATGAAAAACATTTATAATCTCAATGGAAATCAAATAACTCGCGAAGGTTTTCAGCTGAGAATTATTTATAGAGATGACAGAACAGGACAGGATAACCCCAGTTTACATGAAAGCTCGCTTCGCGATATTCCCCTCTTAAGACTTTTCAACTTAGATAGCTTAAATCAAAACGGTGATCCTCAGCCTGACGGTAATTTTGATTATATTCCTGGGATCACTATTAATGAAGAAGAAGGTAAAATTATATTTCCAGTCCTGGAACCTTTTGGGGATAGACTAGCTGATTTATTTAGGCCGGAAGAACAGACATTTATTGGTAAGTATGTATTTAATACTTTATATGAGTCCACAAAAAATGATGCGCAACAGCTAACATCAAAAGATAAATTTTTTATCAAAGGACAGTACTCAAGTGGATCATCCACAGAAATTGCATTACCAGGAATTAATATTGCACCAAATTCTGTAAGGGTGAGTGCTGGTGGCACTCAATTACAGGAGAACCTGGATTATAGGGTCGATTATAATTTAGGCAGGGTCATTATTTTGAACCAGGGAATTTTAAGCTCAGGTAGAAATTTAAATATTACCTATGAAAAAGAAGATTTATTCAATTTTCAATCCAGAACACTCGTAGGCACCCGTTTTGACTATGTTGTCAGTGATAAAATCAATTTTGGGGCTACAGTTTTACGCCATACTCAGAGGCCGTTGGGAGTTTCACGTTATAGTATAGGTACCGAACCTACCAACAATACTAAGTGGGGGATTGACATTAATTATAGTGATGAAATGCCATTTTTAACTAAAATGGTTGATTTGATACCGTTTATAGATACGAAAGAGCCTTCAATTGTAACCTTCCGAGGTGAATTTGCCCAGATGGTGCCAGGAACCTCTAATCAGGTAGATGGTGAAGGCACTTCCTATATTGATGATTTTGAGCAGTCCATTACTGTGAATAATTTAGGGAGCGATTTGAATGGCTGGAAACTAGCATCAACACCAGCAACACCTGATAGTAAATTTGCAGAAAGCGGCGAATATGGGGAGAATAAAAGGAGAGGAAAACTTGCTTGGTATTCTATAGATAATATTTTTTACAGAAATTCAGGCCAAAATGTACCTGAAATATCTGATGAAGCCTTAGAAAACCATTATGCCCGGAGTATAAGGATTCAGGAAATTTACACAGAAAGGGACAGAAATATTGGTGTAAATCTATTACCCACCTTTGATTTAGCCTATTTTCCATCTGAAAGAGGGATGTATAATTATTCCTCTAACTTAGATTCGGATGGAAGATTGCCCAACCCACGAAGTAGTTGGGCTGGAGTAAGTCGGGCTATTACTTCTGAAGTGGATTTTGATAAAAATAATATTGAATATATAGAATTTTGGTTGTTGGACCCATTCATTAACACTCAGAGAGGGATAGTTGATGATGGAACCGAAAATCCGACTCCAAATACTACAGGTGGTAAACTATATTTTAACCTGGGAAGTGTATCAGAGGATGTGTTACCGGATGGGCAGTTAGCCTATGAAAATGGATTGCCTGCTAATTATGATAATGTATCTGAAATTGAAACTACCGACTTTGGAAGAGTACCTGCTAACCCTCCGATTACAGATGTTTTTTCAAATGAAACAGGTGCCCGAGCTAATCAGGACGTTGGTTTAGATGGTGTCAGAAATGATGATGAAGCAGATTTCTACCAGAATTTTGTAACAGAAATCAATAATAATGCCGGCCTAACTCCTGATGCAAGACAAAGAATATTGGATGACGTATCCGCAGACAACTTTAGGTATTTCTTAGGAGAAGATTACGATACCAGGCAGGCACCTTTAATCGAGCGGTATAAAAACTTTAATGGTACTGAAGGAAATACTCCAGGCCCTTCAGCTAATTTGAATTTCAACCCATCAGGTAGTCGTTATCCTGACAGTGAGGATTTAAATAACGATAAAACGATCGGAACATTAGAAGAGTATTACGAATATGAGGTTGACCTTAGGAAAGAGCAATTAAATGTAGAAAGTAATCCTCTAATAGTAGATGAGGTAGTTTCAGAGGAGGAAGGTGCCAAATGGTATTTATTTAGAATTCCTATTCGAAACCCAAGCAGAACCCAGGGAAATATTCAAGGTTTTAAAACTATCAGGTACATTAGAACTGTACTGACAGAATTTGAACAACCCGTGGTCTTAAGAATGGCAGATTTCAGATTAGTTGGTTCACAATGGAGACGTTATGAGGGTTCACTAGCCCGCGCTGGAATATCTGAAACACCAGAAGATAAAAGGACCAATTTAGTAGTTTCGGTAGTTAATATTGAGGCAAATGCTGAAAATGGGCCAGGCAAAGTCCCTTATGTTCTACCACCAGGCATTAATAGAGACCAGGATATTGCAGCTCCAGCCAATCAGGTAAGGCAGAATGAACAATCCATTCAATTATGTGTAGATGATTTCGAAGATGACAAAGCAGTAGCCGCCTTTAAAAATGTTTCTTATGATTTGGTGAATTATGGCCGACTCAAATTGTTTTTACATGCTCAGAGTCCAAACGCTTCAGATGATGAAATTACAGCCTTTGTAAGACTGGGAACTGATTTTGATGATAATTATTATGAGATAGAGCTACCACTTAAAATTACTCCATATCAAACTACCAACCCAAGAGATATCTGGCCTTTGGAAAATGAAATAGATTTAGCTTTTGATCAATTGTATCAGGTAAAATCAAGAAGGAATAGACTATTAGGTAGTCAGAACGTATTGCTTCCATATACTGAGCAAGTGGGTAAGTATACACTAACGGTAAAAGGTCGACCGGATATGAGTTCGTTACAAACCATTATGATTGGTATCAGGAATCCGCAGGGTGGAGGTTCTGTGCCAAAAAATGTATGTATTTGGGCTAATGAAATGCGTGTGACAGACTTTGATCAAACGTCTGGTTGGGCAGCCAATGCTTCATTAAATACTAAACTAGCAGATTTTGCAAATGTAACTGCAAGTACCAGGTATACTTCTGTAGGTTTTGGTGGAATTGAAGAAAATATTTCTGCCAGAACAAGAGAGAATTCCTTAGGTTTTGACTTTTCTTCTAATGTGAGTCTTGGTAAGTTTTTTAAAGAAGAGTCGGGCATAAAAATTCCTATGTATCTGGGTTATCAAACTTTTACAGCAACACCATTTTTTGATCCTCGAGATCCGGATATCCCGCTTTCGGCATCTTTGGAGGGCTTCGATGATCCAGAGGAGCGGGAAGCCTACCGGCAAATTGTCATAGATCAGGAGGAACGCAGAAGTATAAATTTTACAAATGTAAGGAAAGAGAGAAAGGAATCGGATAAAATTGTGCTGCCAATTGCCATTTCTAATTTTGACTTTACCTACGCTTATAACGATATTAACAGAAGTAATTTACAAACTGCTAACTATGAGGTTCGGAATTATAAAGGGGCTATTGGATACAATTATGCTTTCCCTAATGCAAGTATGGCACCATTGGAAAATGTAGCCTTTCTACAATCTCCTTACCTTAAGTTAATTAAAGATATTAATCTAAATCCACTGCCTAGTACTTTCAGTTTTAGAGGAGATATTGATAGAAGCTATGTAAAAACGCAATTGAGAAATGATGAATTAACCACAGAAGGGATTCAGCCTCAATTTGAAAAGAGTTTCACACTTACAAGAGCTTATAATTTAGGATGGAATCTCATGGAAAATTTAAACATTAATTATACAGCAAGGGCATTTGCTATAATAGATGAAGAGGAGGGGGAGATCAATACTGAAGCCAAACGAGATTCAGTATTGACCAATCTTAGTAATCTTGGAAGAATGAAGAATTTTGACCAAAGTGTAGTGTTAGGCTACTCCGTTCCATTAAATAAAATTCCATTTACGGACTGGGTATCTGCAGAGGCGCGTTATAAAGTGGACTATAACTGGACTTCAGGTGCTATTAACCAGATTGACACATTAGGCCATATAATCCAAAATAGCAGTGATTGGTCTGTTAATTCTCGTCTGGATATGAATAAGCTTTACAATAAGTTAAAAATTTTAAATAGCATTAATAATCCACCGAGACTACGAGCCAATGAGGTGGATACCACCTGGACCCAGCCTGGAGCAAAAGTGGTGAAAGGGTTTCTTAAGTTCTTAATGTCGTTAAAAAATGTAACCGGTAATTATTCGGAAAGAAGCGGAACTATGTTGCCAGGTTTTAGAAACAGGGCTTATCTATTCGGCTTGGACTCTTCTTTTGCTGGACCTGGTCTACCATTTATATTGGGGAGCCAGGATCCTGGAATAAGGCAAACCGCGGCTTCCAGGGGTTGGTTAGCCAGATCAGAATCTCAAACTGGTAATTTTACCCAATCCATCATTAGAACCTTAGATATAAAAGCAATGCTGGAGCCGGCCACAGATTTGGTAGTTCAAATTGATTTTAACAGAGTAATTAATGAGAATTATCAGGAAATTTATAGATACAGTGAAGATTTAGATGCATTTACAGGACTTACCCCAACAAGAAGCGGAAATTATAGCATCAGTTATAATATGATAAGAACTTCTTTTGTGAGTACCACTCAGGACAATTCCCCACTATTTGAAAAATTGAGAGAGAATAGAGAGGCTATCCAGGCTAGACTTAATAATAGCAACGCAAATAACGGTGAATATCAATTAAACAACCAGGATGTGTTAATTCCAGCTTTCTTGGCAGCATATACTGATACGGACGTCAATGAGATATCTCTTAATCCATTTCCAAAATTCCCACTTCCTAATTGGCGAATTGATTACAAAGGGCTGTCCAAAATTGCCGCTATAAAGAAAATATTTCCTTCTATTACGATTAGCCATGCTTATAACTCTAATTTTAGTGTAAATAACTTCATTAACAATGGTTTGTATGGTCAAATTGATGCTATCGGTTTCGATAGCAGGATTGAGAACTATCCATTGCCGTCTGAAACCACAGAAGGTACTAATAACTTTGCGCCAGTCTATAATATAGGCCAGGTACTTCTTTCTGAAAGGTTTTCTCCTCTGGTAGGTGTAAACCTGAGAACTAAAGGCAGGTTAACTGCTAAAATGGAATACAAAAAAGAAAGAAATTTATCTTTGAGCACCGAAACATCACAGATGACAGACCAAAGAAGTAATGACGTGGTAATAGATATAGGTTTTACGGATCCTGCGTTCAAAGTGCCTTTTAAAATAAAGGGTAGAACAGTAGCATTAAAAAACGATCTCACTATGCAGCTAAGTGTCACCATTCGCGATACTGAAATTGTACAAAGATCAATAGATGATAACAGAAATGTATTAGTTGATGGTAATATTAACTACCAGATAAGACCAACAATTAATTACACGGTAAATGAGAAGCTTAATTTAAATTTTTATTATCAACGAAGTTTTAATGAACCACGTGTTCAGAATTCATTTCCTACAACTAATACTACTTTTGGAGTACAAGTTCGTTTTGGTTTGCAATAATTATTTTTGCATCCGAAAAAAGAATGTATTTTTGAGAATTATTTAAAACAAGTATTATAAAAAAATATAATTATTTATGAATATCCCTGAAAATTTAAAGTACACCAAAGACCACGAGTGGGTAAGAGTGGAAGGTGAAGAAGCTTATATTGGCATAACGGAATTTGCTCAAAGAGAATTAGGAGACATAGTTTATGTAGAAGTTGAGACTGTAGATGAAACTATTGAGGAAGGTGAAGTTTTTGGCACGGTGGAGGCTGTGAAGACTGTTTCAGATTTATTTATGCCAGTTTCAGGTACAGTATTGGAATTTAATGAGGCTTTAGAAGATGCACCAGAGTCTGTAAATGAAGATCCTTACGAAAAAGGCTGGATGATTAAAATTAAATTATCTGATGCTTTTGCTGTAGAAAATTTACTTTCTGCAAGTGATTATAAAGAGTTGATAGGCGAATAATGTTTTTCAGGTACAACCTGTTTGCCATATTTTGGATTTTCATCATTCTGCTCCTAGGCTTATCTCCAGGAGAAGCAATGCCCGATACGGATGTTTGGGATTTCATGAGCTTTGATAAAGTAGCACATTTTTTTGTTTTTGCCGTATTGAGTTTTTTGCTAATTATAGGGTTTACTAAACAGTATAGCTTCAAATTCGTAAGATATAATGCGCAAGTACTAGCGATCGGATTTAGTGTTTTTTACAGCCTGTTAATTGAGCTAGGTCAATCCTTAGTACCTGGCAGGAGTTTGGAATACGCAGATTTATTAGCTAATTGTATTGGAGCGTTGTCAGGTTGGGTTATTTTTTATTTAATATATAAATTATAAATAAGGTTTATGTATTAAAGGTTTTTATTAAATTGGAATTTAATTTTAGATTTAATAGTTTTACTATTACAAACACTGGATAATTATGGAACTAAAAAAGAATCCAAAAGTGGACATTAACAAGAAATCGACATTATTCCTTATGATGGGATTAGTGATATCGCTTTCTTTGGTTTTTGCTGCTTTTGAGTACAAATCGTATGACGATGGACCTTTAATGGATTTAGGTGAAGTGGATGATATTATGGATGATATAATGGAGATTCCACCAACGGAGCAGCCACCCCCACCACCACCAAAAGTTCAATTACCGGAAATCATTGAAATACCAGATGAAGAGGAAATTGAAGAGGATATCGACTTAGATCTTGATTTAGAGATGACGGAAGATTCAGAAATTGAGCAAATGGTTTTTGAAGAAGCTGCTCCTGAAGAGGATGTGGATAAGGTATTCCAAATTGTAGAGCAACAAGCTGAACCTAAAGGTGGTATCCAAGCATTTTATGATTACGTAGGTAAAGAGTTATCTGATAAATACCCTAGGCAAGCACAGAGAATGGGTATTGAAGGTGTTGTTTTCGTTCAATTCGTAATTGAGAGAGATGGTTCATTAACCGATGTGCAAGCTGTTAAAGGTATTGGTGGAGGTTGCGATGAAGTAGCTGTTGAAGTAGTGAAAAATGCACCAAAATGGAATCCAGGTAAGCAAAGAGGTAGAGCGGTTCGTTCTCAGAGAGTTATACCAATTAGATTTACGTTGAACTAAAATTCAAAAATTTTTAATTGATCATAAATTAAAGTCGGCTTCGGTCGACTTTTTTTATGCTCAAAAATATCTCAACCTGTGCAGTAAAGATTAGCGGATTAAGTGGATTTAAAATCTTATGACAACTGCTGAAAAAATCATAAGCAAGTAAAATAAGTACAGAGAATAGGATTAAATATGCTTCCAACTTTTTATAAACGGTGGTATGTAAGTTATAAACAGTATTGCTATAAGTAGCGTGTTTTATATGAAGAGATTCTGAATTTGCTTTAGTTTACTTTGCAAAAACAAGTATTATTGAGAAGGCAATAGTTTCGGTAAGGATTGTTAGAGTCCGAAATTCTAATCAAGATATGTTTCAGCTTGAAAGCGTTATTTTACATAGCAACTATTTGTTATCAACTGAAGGAAACAATGGTTGGGAAAAGGGAGTGCCTGGGTAGCTTTAGTTAAGGGATGGTAAATCTAAAATTACCAAAGTGCCTTTACCTACCTGTGACTCAATTTTTATTTCTCCATTAAGTTTAATCATGGTTTCTTTTACAATATATAAACCAAGGCCAGATCCAGCATTATCGTCCGTGGCTCTATAAAACATGTCATAAACTTTTTGAATGTGCTCCGGTGCTATACCTCTACCATTATCTTGTATTTTTATTATAGCTCGTTTCTTATTAACCTGTACATCAATATCGATGACAGGCTCTCTTCCGTTTCTATAACGTATGGCATTAGAAAGCAAATTGTTCATGATCACCTTTAATCGCCAGGAATCAGATATGAATGGCACATCTTCTTTTATAGTTAAATTTTTCTTGATAACATCATCTGGATTGGCATATTTTAGTTGATCAAAAGTATCGTTAATGATCTTATTAAATTGTATTGGTTCTTTCTTCACTTCCAAACGAGCATTTCTGGATTGATCTAGAATTTCAGTGATAAAGTTATCCTGTAACTTCGCACTTTGTTCTACTTTATCTAGATATAACCTTTTCAGTTCGTCATTTGGATCACTTTTGGCCAAATTTAATAATCCTAGCATACTTGCAATTGGAGCTCTTAAATCATGAGAAACCCTATAAACAAAATTATCTAGCTCCGAATTAATTTTCCGTAATTCAATATTGGATGCTTGTAAAGCCTTTTCAGTTTCTTTCCTATTAGTGTTTTCAATTACCAATTCTTCTGTTCTTATTTTTACCTTTTCCTCAAGAGATCCATTTAGTTGTTCTAATGCTTTTTGTGTATTCGTCCGCTCTTTTTCAGTAGCATATAGCACTATGGTGGAAATAGTAATAACTCCTATGAATATCTGCAGAAGTAGCATGGCATTAGAAGAATCTTCCATGACAAATGGACCAATATCATGTGTAGTTAAGTATACTGCCAGAAGTGCTATGCAAATAGTTCCTAACATTGCTATAAATAAATGAAATCTGAACGCAAGCCAAAGTAGAAAAGGGAGTACCAAAAATGGGATAGCCTGTTGGAGCGGGTTTCGTAAAAACTCATTTCTTAAAATAAAAACGATTGACCCGACGGCTATCACAAAAAAAGCCATTTCATAGATGTTTGATTTGGTTACTTTCCTTACAAATTTCTGTTGAAAAGATAATATAAATGGAGTAAATAGTAAAATACCAACTAAATTCCCAACCCACCAGGAAACAAATCTTTGTAAATATTCACTTACATCAAATAAACCCTGAAAATATAGTACACTGGTCCCTATTAATGCGCTCACCAAAGAGATAGTAAGTGTAATTATTAAAAATCTGAAAACATTTACAGTTTTACTAAAATGATCTTTTTTTCCTACCCATTTCTCTATTAGATAGTTACCTAACAGCGCCTCTAAAGTGTGCCCTGTAGCTATAATTGCAGAAAGAAAAATAATAGAGTTTGATTCCAACTCACTTGAATTCCAGTATGCCAGAATGTTGGCAAGCAGTGCACCAATTGTTATACCTGGCCACATCCTTCTTCCTAAAATAATGATAAATGCCAGCGCCAGGCCCGATGGAGGCCATGTAGGTAAAATATAAATATCCTGAAATACAAAAAAATATCCCAGACGCGCAAAAAGAAAATAGCCTATAGCCACCAAAAGTATCTTGATGTCTTGATTATATTTAATCAATGCTTGCAGGGTCATAAGGTAATAGTCTAATTTTCAGTTAAATATCATAAAAATAAATGATAATCATGTAATGAATGTTAATTTATTTAATATAAAGTTATCATTATTTCTACGTAAATCTACTATTATGACATCAAAAGGGCTTTTTAGACTTAAAATTGTATCTGTTGAACATTTAAGTTTTGATGTAATAAATCAACAAAATTATATAATTTGTAAAACTAATTGTATGCTTACAGAATTTTTTAATGCTGGAATGATTATAAAACTTCCTCGATAATTGGTTGTTTTTGTATATTAGAAATCTACAAAATTTCGTTAGATTAGGTGATTCAATATGCTCTTATAGTGTTGGTTTACTCTATTTATAGATTTACGAACTGCTATTCTTATTAAATCACTAACTTTATATCTTACGTTGAGACTCTTCCAGTAAATTAAGGATAAAGTAGATATTTTTCTCTCATTTTTTTATACTCATTTAAATCTTCCTGCCAGCTCAATTTTATTTCTTCTTCACTGAATCCAGCTTCAACTTGCTTCTGAAGCTGACCTGTGCCAGCCAACTTTATAAAGAAGTTATTGAAAAATGATGATTTATCATCAAATGCTTTATACATTTCTAATAGTGGCTTTAAATCTAGTCCACCAGAAACCTTATTCGAATGGAAAAGCTTACCATAGCACTTTTGGTTTTTATAAGGTGGGTTGCTACTGGAACCTTCCATTGATACTGGAGTAAATTCGTACTCAAATTCTTTTAATGATGGGTGGCCAATTTGCTGAAATGGTTTTTCTGTTCCTCGTCCAACACTAATTAAAGTGCCTTCGAAAAAACATAGACTGGGGTACAGCTTTATGCTTAGATCGTTAGGTAAATTTGGTGAAGGAGGTATTGGTAAAGAATATTTTTTGTCATGAGAGTAATTTGCTACTTCAACAATTTCTAATTTGCAGGTGAGTTCCTTATTTAACCATTTTTCTCCATTGATCATCAACGCCAACTCTGCTACAGTTAAACCGTGTAAAATAGGAATTGGGTGAATTCCTACAAATGATTGATTTTCCAAGTTTAGTAATGGTCCATCAACGTACATGCCGTTTGGGTTAGGCCTGTCAAGGATGATCAATTTTTTATTCTGTTCTGCACAAGCTTCCATTACATAATGCATGGTGCTTATATATGTATAAAACCTTGTTCCTACATCCTGAATATCAAAAATAACTATATCAATATTTTCTAATTGCTCAGGTAAGGGTTTTTTATTTTTACCATATAGAGATATAATTGGAAGACCAGTTTTTTCATCTATACCCGACTTTATGACTGCTCCGGCATCTGCATCACCTCTGAAACCATGCTCAGGGGCAAAAACTGTTTTAATATTTACGTCAAGGCTTCTTAAAGTGTCTACCAAATGTGTGTTGGCTACCATGGAGGTTTGGTTCACTACTAAAGCGATTGATTTGCCTTTTAAGAAGGGAAGATACTTTTCCATCTGATGAGCACCAGGTACTATTACCTCTTGCTTTTGCGCTGCAATCTGATTGGATTTATTTGTCTTTTCACAGGCAATTAAGCTAAATGGAAAAATAAGGCAAAAGATAATAATGACTTTGCTAATGATATTGTAATTTGCATGCTGAATCATAACTCAAAATTAACGTAATATCTTGAATCTTCCTGATTTTATAGCAAAACGTACATTAAATTCTAAAGTAGGACAATTTTCAGGTAGCATACATAACATTGCTATTATAAGTGTAGCTATTGGCTTGGCTATTATGCTTATTTCTATCTTAATAATGGGCGGTTTTCAAAAAACCATTAAAGAAAAGGTTTATAGTTTTGCAGGTCATCTCCAGGTTACAAAATATACATTAAGTAATTCTTTTGAAGAATCACCTATTTCAACGGAAACTGATTTTTACCAAAAATTTGAACAATATCCTTTTATTCGGCAAGTTCAATCATTTGCTTTTAAAGCTGGTTTATTAAAAACGGATGAGGCTGTAGAAGGTGTTTTACTGAAGGGAATTAGCCAGGATAACGATACTTCAATCTTTTCTCCAAACTTGGTAGCTGGCAGATTTCCAAACCTAAGTTCAAAGGATTATTCTACAGAAGTGATCATCAGCAGAAAAATTGCAGATTTACTTTTGCTAGAACTCAATCAAAAGGTGCTAATGTATTTTGTTCAGAACCCACCTCGTTATCGCCAGTTGGAAATTGTCGGAATTTATCAAACAGGCATGGAAGATTTTGATGAGAAATTAATCATTGGCGATTTGAGAATGATTCAGCGGTTAAATGACTGGGAGGAGGATCAGGTTGGAGGTTATGAAATTTTTCTTCACAATCCAGAAGATGAAATAAAGGCGGAAGAAGAAATTTTTTCTGCGATAGAAGGTGATCAGTACGTGAACAGAATAAGCCAGAAGTACATGCAGTATTTTGATTGGCTGCAATTATTAAATCAAAATGTGAAATTATTCCTGGGCCTAATTCTGTTTGTTGCCTGTTTTAATATGGTTGCAGTAATATTCATTTTGATCATGGAACGTACTCCCATGATTGGCCTGTTAAAAGCGCTAGGTGCAAAAAACTCCTTTATCAGAAAAATCTTCTTTTATAGTGGACTGCGACTCACCATTAGAGGTCTGTTTTGGGGTAATTTTATTGCTTTAGGACTTTGTGCCTTGCAGTTTTATTTCCATTTAATTCCACTAGATCAGGATAATTACTATATGAGTTTTGTACCAATTGAATGGAATATTCTTGCCATTGTAGGTATGAACATCTTGGTTTTAGTACTCGTGGCATTAACGCTAATAATTCCTACATGGTTAACTAGCTCTATGAACCCGATTAAAGCAATCCAATTTGATTAGTTATTCATCAATATGCGGTAAGTGCTAAAATACTTAGAGGTAGATTGAGGAATCTGAGATGAAAGATTTGTCAATTTTTATTAACCATGGTAGAAGTTGCCTGTGCAGTTGGGAAAATCAGCACATCAGCCAAATTAACATGTGCTGGTCTGGTAGCCATAAATAAAATTAAATCAGCAATGTCTTCGGCCTTTAAAGCATCAAATTTTTCATAAACTTTCTGAGCCTTTTCCTCATCACCCTTAAATCTAACCAAAGAGAATTCAGTTTCAACTAATCCGGGAGCCACCTGAGAAACTTTAATGCCGTGCTTATTTAAATCTATTCTCATTGAGCTACTGATTGCATCTACTGCATGTTTTGATGCACAATATACATTTCCGTTTGCATAAGTTTCTTTTCCAGCAACAGATCCTATGTTGATGATATGCCCATTTTTTTGATTAATCATGCGCTTAATGATTGGCTGCGACACATATAATAACCCCTTAACGTTAATATCAATCATGGCATCCCAGTCTTCAAGACTGCCATCTTCTATGGAGGCCAAACCATGTGCATTTCCTGCATTGTTAATCAACACATCGATCTTCTGGAATTCAGGTGGTAAATTTTCTATGGCCTCTACAACTGATTTTTGATCTCTCACATCGAAACTTAGCGTGTGAATTTTAGCAAATGATGAAAGCTCTGATTTTAGTTCCTGAAGTCGCTCAGCTCTTCTACCTGTAGCTATAATTTGAAAGCCATTTTTTGCCAAAAGTATAGCAGTGGCTCTTCCAATGCCTGATGTTGCTCCTGTAATAAATGCAGTTTTAACCATTTTTCAGTTTTTATATCTAATTATAAACCAATTAAAAAAGGGAAACTAAATTAATTGCTTGAATATTGTTTTTAAGTTTATGGATTTATACCAGAAACAAACCTGTTTTTGCCTTGCATGTCATTAATGACCATGACATTGAAAAAACCTTCTCGTTCCATCAGTTGCTTTACTTCTTCACCAAATTTTTCATTTATTTCAAAATATAAAGAAGCCATAGAATTCATATTTTGTTTTGCCAAAACTGTAATTCTTTCATAAAAAAGTAATGGTCGATCATCAGGCACAAACAAGGCTATTGATGGATCAAAATCCAGCACTTTCCTGTCCATAACTAATTTTTCACTTTCCAGAACGTAGGGTGGGTTGCTCACCCAGATATCAGCAGGCGGCATTATCGGTATTTTTTCGAGAATATTACTTTTAATAAATGTGACTTCTGCTCTATTAAACTCAGCATTTCTTTTGGCTGTTTCAATTGCGGAGCTGCTAACATCTATTCCAAATACTTTTGCCGCTTGCCTTTCCTTGGCTATGGTTATGGGGATTATTCCGCTACCTGTACCAATATCAACTACTACTTTATCTTTCAAATCGGGATGATTCTTTAAAATCAGATCAACTAACTCTTCTGTTTCTTGCCTTGGAATTAAAACATTCCTATTAACCAGAAATTGCCTGTTGAAAAATGATACTTTGCCTATTATGTGCTGAATAGGTTCATGAGCTTTCAGTCTGGCAATCGCACTTTGTAAATTTCTCTCCTCTTCAGAGGTGGGTTCTATTTCATTTTGCACCAAAATATCTGTGCGAGAAACATGATAGAAAGCTTCCATCAGCCAATAGCTTAAAGCCTCTGCCTCCATGGGTTCCTCAAAAGAAAGTATTGTTTGATATATATTATTATAAACTTCTTTGCTATTCATATGACATTTATTAGTAGTCAAAGTTCTTCATTTTTCGTTACTTTTGCCACAATGATGCAGGAAGATATACAATTTATGTCAAGGGCGCTGCAAATAGCTGAGTTCGGGAAAGGAAGAGTCAGTCCTAACCCTATGGTAGGTTGTGTAATTGTACATAATAGCAAGATAGTTGGTGAAGGTTGGCACAAGAAAGCAGGGGAGCCCCATGCAGAGGTTTTGGCAATTGATTCTGTAAAAAATAAAGATGTATTGCGAGAAGCAACTGTTTATGTTACGCTTGAACCTTGTTCGCATTTTGGAAAAACACCTCCCTGTGCTGATTTACTAATCAACAATAATGTAAAAAAAGTAATTGTAGGTTGTACAGACCCTAACCCATTAGTAGCTGGAAAAGGTATTGCTAAACTGAAGGAAGCTGGAATAGAGGTAGTTGAAGATGTTTTAAAATCAGAGTGTTTAGCGCTTAATAAGTCGTTTTTTTTGGCTATGACATTAGGAAGGCCTTACATAATAATTAAATGGGCACAAACGTCAGATGGCTTTATAGCACGCAAGAATTTTGATTCAAAATGGATAAGTGGTACATTGTCAAGACAATTGGTGCATAAAACCCGAAGCGAGGTAGATGCGATCCTTGTTGGTAAAAATACAGTAAAGTATGACAACCCAGCCCTTACTACTAGAGATTGGGCTGGTAAATCCCCTGTTCGATTGATAGTGGATCATTTATGCAGCACCACCGAAGATTTTAAGGTAATGGATGGCTCTGTAATGACTTACATCTTCAACCTGGAAAAATCGCACAAAATTGAGAACTTGCATTACGTTAAATTGTCAGAAGATACTTTTTGGGAAGAACTAATGATGTTTCTACATACCCAGAATTTGCAAACGGTATTAGTGGAAGGTGGTACCCAAACTATTCAGCAATTAATTGGCTTAAATTTATGGGATGAGGCTGCTATTTTTACATCTCCGCACTTGTTTCATATTGGTATATTATCTCCTCAACTAAATCATGCTGTCCTCGTAAAAACCTCCCATATTGAGAGTGATCAACTGCAGAATTGGATAAAACCTTCGAACACCCTTTAATTGAACTTAGAAATACGCTTAATAATATTATATGTCAGATTCATTGTTAATTGATAAAACAGCCACAAAAGAAGAGAAGTATAAATCATTAATTCCACAGATTAAAGCTTTAGTAGATGGAGAAAATGATGTGATCGCAAACTTAGCTAATATATCAGCCGCTTTAAAAGAAGGAATGGATTTCTACTGGGTAGGTTTTTACATAGTCAAGAATGAAGTATTAGTGCTAGGGCCATTTCAAGGACCTATTGCTTGCACTAGAATTAGAAAAGGTAAAGGTGTTTGTGGCACTTCATGGTCAGAAGCCAGAACCATCATTGTACCTGATGTCGATGCTTTTCCAGGTCATATAGCTTGTAGTTCCGCTTCACGGTCAGAAATTGTTTTGCCTGCATTTAAGAATAATGAAGTTGCTTTAGTGTTGGATGTAGATAGTTGCGAACTAGATACCTTTGATAAAACCGATCAGAAGTATTTGGAAGAACTGATGGAGGCTGTGAGTTCTTTTTTGTAAGCAGATTATAAAATTTGCCGGAGTTTCTTAAAAACTGGCTTATTAGTTTCTTAAAGTGAGCAGAATTCTTTCTCTGTTCAAAATTAGGAATAACCATCATGTTATATTTGCATTAAATTTAATCCGCTATCTTTTTGACTTACTGTTAATTAGCTATTATCTGAATATTTACCTGTTAACATCCCTATGCTAATAATAAATATTTTATAAATTGATGAATTATTAGTGATAAAATTAAAGTGTTAATCTATGGCTAAGGCTAAAAAAGATAAAAAAATCTTTGTTCTCGATACCTCTGTAATTATTTATTCCCATGATTCAATTTTACATTTTGCAGAACATGATGTAGCTATTCCTATTACTGTTTTGGAAGAACTGGATCAGTTTAAGAAAGGAAATGACACGAAAAACTTTGAAGCCCGGGAGTTTATCAGAATGATTGATAAGCTAGCAGACGGCCAATCCTTGAGCGACTGGATTCCATTAAATGGCAAAACCAAAGGTAGTTTTAAAGTACTTATGCCTAGCGGTAAAGAGGTGGAATCTGAGAATATTTTTTTAGAGAATATTCCTGATCATAAGATCTTAAGCAGTGCCCTTCAGCTGCAGGATGAACTAAAAGACAGACCTGTAATCCTGGTAACTAAGGACATTAATTTAAGGCTGAAGGCAAAAAGTTGTGGTTTAAGAGCTGAAGACTACGAGACAGGAAAAATAAAAAATGTTAGTGATTTACATTCAGGGAAACAGCAATTAGAAGACATTTCTTCAGATACCATTAATAAGCTTTACGATGAGTATAGTTGTGAGGTGAAGGATATATTTGGTAAAAAGAAGCCAGCAAACAATACATTTTATATTTTTAAAAGTAATAAGAACTCTGCTTTAGGTTTTTTTAACCCAGTTACAGATAAAATCGATAAAGTGGAAAAAAGATCCGCTTATGGTATTAAGCCCAAAAATGCTGAGCAGGCTTTTGCTATTCATGCCTTACTAAATCCTGATATTAAACTAATGACCTTACAGGGGGTAGCGGGTACTGGAAAAACATTAATAGCTTTAGCTGCTGCGTTGGAACAAAGAAAGGAATTTAAGCAGATTTACCTAGCAAGACCAATTGTGCCTCTAAGCAATAAAGATATTGGATATCTGCCGGGAGATATTAAATCTAAGCTCAATCCATATATGGAGCCGCTTTGGGATAATTTGAAGTTTATTCAACATCAGTTTCAAGAGCATGAAAGGGAGTTTCTTAACATTACTGATATGATTAATAAAGAGAAACTAATGATACAGCCTCTGGCCTACATTCGAGGCAGGAGCCTTTCCAACATTTATTTTATTGTAGATGAGGCTCAAAATTTAACTCCACATGAAGTTAAAACAATTATAACCAGAGCAGGAGAAAACACTAAAATAGTATTTACAGGTGATGTTAATCAAATTGATACTCCTTATCTGGATTCGCAATCTAATGGCCTATCTTATTTAATTGATAAAGTAAAAGGGCATCAGCTATATGCCCATGTTACACTTGAAAAAGGAGAAAGATCAGAATTGGCAAATTTGGCTAATGATGTTTTGTAATATTTGACTAAATCGATTCGTTAGCAAGTTGTTAATTGTTAAATAATAGGAACAGGTAAGAAAAATAGATAATCTTCAGATTTTATACAGATTTAAAAGCTAATTTTGTGTAATAATTACTGATAAGTAGTGTGGAAAATCTAAACAGATTATATTTTTTAATGCATTTGCAGTAATTTTTAGACAGAATGTTTTCATTAAAATTTTTAAAATTTTATTTTTAAGAACTTAAAATTATATCACTTCGTTATGAAGTTTCCAGTAAAGCAATTTAATTTATGCAATTAGTTAAAGAAAAAATAAGCGACAATAATTTCTTTCCTACACTAAAGAAACGTGTCGATGAATATTTTAAATCTAATAAAATTAATACCTGGGGAAATCGTAAACTGTATACGAAGGCCACAATTTTATTAGTGTCCTTCATATCACTATACATACTAATAGTATTCGTATCCATGCCCGCATGGTTAACTTTAGTTTTGTGTGGCGTTTTCGGATTAAACCTTGCCGCAATTGGTTTTAATGTGATGCACGATGGCGCACATGGTAGTTTTTCAAATAATAAACATGTGAATTACATGATGGGTCTTACTCTCAACCTTATGGGTGGTGTAGTATTCATTTGGAAAAATAAGCACAATAAAAATCATCACTCTTTCACCAATATTGAAGGTATGGATGACGATATTAATATTGGACCTTTCATCAGGGTATCAACACATCAGGAAAGAAGGTGGTACCATAAATACCAGCATATATATGCATATCCATTATATGCCACATCTTATAGTTTTTGGGTTTTTTGGCAAGATTTTAAAAAGTATTTCACGAGGAAAGTAGCTGAAACTGAATTAGCTCATATGAGTTTTAAGGAACACGCAATTTTTTGGTTAACTAAAGTAGGTTACATTGGAACGTTCTTTGTTTTACCTATTTTAATGCACGGTTTTTTAGCAACATTGTTAGGTTATTTAGTAGTGACAGCAATTACTGGTTATACTATTGGAGTGGTATTTCAATTAGCACATGTTGTTCAAGAAACTGATTTTCATGACAGACCAATCGAAGGTCAAAAAATTATACCTTCTGAATGGGCTATTCATCAAATAAGAACTACTGCAAATTTTGGTACTAAAAGTAAAGTGCTAAACTGGTACACTGGAGGCTTAAATTTTCAAGTGGAACATCATTTATTTCCGAGAATAAGTCATGTGCACTATCCTGCAATTAATAAAATGGTAAGAGAAACCTGTGCACAATTTAACGTGGCTTATAATGAGTTTCCATCTATGTTGGCAGCTATGAAATCTCATACACGGCACCTAAAAGTGATTGGGGCAGCATAGATTCAGGTATTGAAATATTTTAATTTGATATAAAGTACCCTTTTCTAAGGGTATTTTTTTTGCCTCTGTGTTAAGCTTTTAGTAGAATTTAGATAGGATTCAATTTTAAAATGTTCTAATCATCTTTTCAGTGAAGCTTATTAGTTCAGGAAAAAACAAATGAAATTCGCTCCTGAATTCTTTATGATATAACTGTAGTTCAGCCACAGACTGCTCCATTTTAGAATTGAATTTTGTCCTACCCGACATCCCATTCATCACCTTTTGAATTCCCTCAAAGTATTGATAATTAAATAACCAATCATTCTGAATCATAAAAGGTAACATACTCTTTGTTTTAAAAGGTAGCTGAGCCAGGTTATTTGTTAAAAGGTCATATCTACTATCAACATATTCTCTTAATGTTTGAGTAGAAAACAATTTCCAATCTAAGGCTAAATAATGATCATAGTAAATATCTACAATAACACTTGAATAGTGTCTATAAGTAGGCTGAAGGCGTTTTTTACTTTCTAAAACCACAGGATGACTGTCAGTAAATTCATCAATAGCCCTATGTAACAAAATACCTTGCTGAATGCCTGAAGGATAATTTTCAAAGTCTGACCCTTTAATGAAATCAGCGATGAAATTACCAATGCTTAAATTTTTATTCTCTCCGGACAAGTATAAGTGAGCTAGAAAATTCATTCAGCATTAAGGTAAATACAATTTTATTAAACACCTCATTCAAAGGGAAATGTTCCTTAAATAAATTCAAATTAAACTAAAAAGCTAGATAATAGCCTTAATTCGGGAAAAATAAGCAGTAGAAATTTCGCAATCATTTGTATATTGCTTTTCATCAAAGCAATCCTAAACTAAATGATTGTATTACAAACAAAGCTCACTTTTGAAAAAGTGAAATCACACTTAGTGCATCTGCATCAGTTGGCTAAAATTGATGATCATATTGTGAATGAAGAAAAGCTATATTTATATGCGCTAGGGGAGAAAAATGGCTGTGACCAAATACTGGTTGATCAAATTATTATAGAATCAGAGGATCACCCTTTTATTTTACCAAATAATCCAGTTGACAGAGCGATTTTTCTGTATGAGTATATTAAAATGATGTTGGTAGATGGAAAGCTTGACGAACGAGAGGCGAAAATGTGTGTGAGAATTGCTGAAAAAATGAATCTAAAGAAATCGTTGGTGGGGGCTTTAACAAATGCAATAGTTTCTGCAGCGGAAGATAATACAAATCCTTCTTTGGATGAAAATGAGTTGAAATTCTATGTAAATAATGTCAATAATATAACTTTATGAAAAAAATATACCAATTACTACTGAGTTTCAGCCTTGCTTTATTTAGTATTCTTTCCTCCAATGCTCAAGATACCTATATTCATTGTGGAAGTTTTATCGATGTGGAGTCAAATAAGGTACTCGGTAATATGACAATTATCGTAGGAAATGATAAAATCAAAAAGGTGGAAAAGGGCTTTACTGCTGTTCCAGAATCTGCCGAATTCATAGATTTATCAGAAATGACAGTGATGCCTGGATTATTCGATATGCATGTGCATCTTGAAAGTGAAACCTCTAAAGATAATTATATCAAGAGGTTTACCTTGAACGAGGCTGATATTGCCTTTCAGTCTACTGTTTATGCTAATAAAACGTTAATGGCGGGATTTACTTCAGTGCGTGATTTAGGTGGAAGTGGAGTGAATAATAGTTTGAGGGATGCTATAAATAAAGGTCATATTGTTGGTCCTACGATTTATTCAGCCGGAAAATCAATTGCTACCACGGGTGGTCATGCGGATCCTACAAATGGATATAAAAATGATTTAATGGGAAATCCTGGTCCAGCAGAAGGTGTGGTGAACAGTCCGGAAGAAGCCAGAAAAGCTGTTAGGCAAAGATATAAAAATGGATCAGATGTGATAAAGATTACTGCAACAGGGGGAGTTTTAAGTATGGCTAAAAGCGGACAAAACCCACAGTTTTTCGAAGATGAACTAAAGGCAATTGTAGAAACAGCCAATGACTATGGAATGCTAACTGCAGCCCATGCCCATGGAGATGAAGGAATGCAACGTGCCATTAGAGCAGGAATTAAAACGATTGAACACGGCACAATGATGTCAGAACAAACAATGGAGCTAATGAAGCAATATGACACCTATTATGTGCCTACGATTACAGCAGGAAAGAGCGTAGCAGAGTTAGCTGAGATTGATGGCTACTATCCGGAGGTGGTTGTTCCGAAAGCGAAAGCAATTGGTCCTAAAATTCAGGATACATTCAGTAAAGCTTATAAGAAGGGTGTAAAGATTGCTTTTGGCACTGATGCCGGTGTATTTAAGCATGGTGATAATGGTAAGGAGTTTGGGTATATGGTAGAAGCTGGCATGCCAGCTATGGAAACAATCATTTCTGCTACAGTTACTCCTGCAAAATTACTCAAAGTGTTTGATCAGTACGGGTCCATCAAGGAAGGAAAAATCGCTGATATTATTGCTGTGAGTGATAATCCTATAAAAAATATTGATACAATGGAGAATGTTCAGTTTGTGATGAAAAAAGGAAAAGTGTATAAAAACCTATAATGGATTGACACTTGTCTAAAGCCTGCTATTCTATAACTACAAATGGAAGGTTTTAATCATTATCGTAAAATCTTAATAGCAGTTATTTTTAAAGGTGCACCCGTCAGAATAAATCTTGTCCACTGATGAACAATCAATTGTTCATATTTAGATTATTTGAGTTGCATTCCATTTGTGGAAAGCTCAAAACTGGCAAATTTAGCCTTTGGCATACCTATTGAAGGATCGACTTAAAATTAATCGCTATGTTGAAATTTTTACTTTGGTGTATCCTACTGGTGCTCTGCTGGCCATTGGCAATTATTATCATGTTTCTTTACCCAGTGATATGGTTAGTGTTGCTGCCATTTAGATTGTTAGGCTTTGCTGTTAACTTATCTTTTGCTGCCATAGGAGCAATATTTTCATTACCATTTTTAATAGCAGGAAGACGGTGAGTATTAAATCTTCAGATTTTATCAGTTATAGCTAACATTTGCTATTGTCAACACTTATCTTCGCGTTATCAAATAATTAAAATTTCAATTATGGATAAAATTGCAGAAGATTTTCTATTTAAATATTTAAATAATTCATCACCCACAGGTTTCGAGACCTCTGGTCAGAAACTCTGGCTAGAGTATTTGAAACCATATACTGACGATTATATACAGGATAATTACGGTACTGTAGCTGCTATTATCAATCCTGATGCTCCTTATAAAGTTGTTATTGAGGCACATGCAGATGAAATATCTTGGTTTGTAAATTATATAAGCGATGATGGTTATATCTATGTCATAAGGAATGGAGGGTCTGATCATCAGATAGCTCCTTCCAAAAGAGTAAATATTTACACGGATAAAGGAATTGTGAAAGGGGTTTTTGGCTGGCCAGCTATTCATGTGCGTAATAAGGAAAATGATATTAAACCTGAATTAAAAAATATATTTGTTGATGTGGGGGCTTCAAATAAACAGGAAGTAGAAGAAATGGGTATTCATGTTGGATGTGTACTCACCTTTGATGACGAATTGATGTATTTAAAAGATAAACAATACATAGTTGGAAGAGCTTTGGATAATAGAATGGGCGGCTTCATGATTGCTGAAGTGGCACGGAAGATAAGTGAAAATAAAAACGAACTTCCTTTTGCCCTTTACATAGTAAACTCGGTTCAAGAAGAAGTGGGACTTAGGGGAGCGCAGATGATTTCTGAGAGAATAAAACCAGATGTTGCTGTAATCACCGATGTCTGTCATGACACCCATTCACCATTGTACAATAAAATCGAAAGTGGAGACCAGAAAGCAGGCAATGGGCCTGTTTTAACTTATGGTCCGTCTGTACAAAACAATTTGCTAACAATGTTAATTAAGGTAGCTGAAAAAAGTAATATTAAATTTCAACGTTCCGCTGCCAGCAGGGCTACAGGAACCGATACTGATGCATTTGCGTATTCAAATGATGGGGTTCCGTCCGCCTTAGTGTCTCTTCCTCTTAAATATATGCATACTACTGTGGAAATGGTACATGCCGAAGATGTACAAAATGTAATTGATTTATTGTATAATTTTGTGATTGACCTTACAAATAAGCATGATTTTAAGTATGATCTGACATAATTGAAATAAATATTACCTCTGCAAGCATTTTAT
The DNA here is from genome assembly GCA_963803685.1 of uncultured Cytophagales bacterium. Lineage (GTDB taxonomy): Bacteria > Bacteroidota > Bacteroidia > Cytophagales > Cyclobacteriaceae > Marivirga. The sequence goes on along the minus strand of CAWDNW010000001.1, from coordinate 145,993 downwards.
ACTTTATGGATTAACAAACTGATTTTACGCTAGTATCTTTGTAACATAAAATATCTATAAAAATTATCAGATGAAAAAAATTACTAAAGTTTTGGTTGTTGCTGCCCTTATGGTCTATGGGTTCAATTTGAATTCAGCAGAGAGACCCATGCATGAAATACATTCCATGCTTATGTTTAATTTTATTAAATATGTAGAGTGGCCTGAGCAAACTAAGTCAGGTGATTTTGTGATAGCAGTAGTTGGTAGTGAAGATGTTTATAACACTTTGGTTACTTTTTATGCTAATAGACCTGTTAAAGGGCAAAGTGTGAAAGTTATTGGAACTAAAGATGTTAATTCCTTGAATAACGCTCATGTGGTTTATTTAGCAAGCACTGCCAGTAGGGAGTTTGAGGCTGTGTTAAGTAAATTTGATAGCAAGCCTACTTTGCTAATCACAGATAAAACTGGATTGGGAAAAAAAGGTAGCTGTATAAATTTCCAGGAAGTAGGAGGTAAGTTAAAGTTTGAAATAAATCAAGCTTCTATTGAAGGAAATAATTTGAAAGTATCCAGCCAATTGGCTAGCATGGGAATACTTATATAATTTGAAGAAATTAGTTTTTTACCCTGGCCATCTGGATTGTTAAAGTTCAATGTGCCAGGGTTTTTTATTACACCCTGATCAAAATTCAAAGAGAGAAATATAAGATTCATAGCCTAAAAACTGGAATTAGACGTAAAAATCATTAAAAAATCATATTATAATTAAAATTGTACTAAAATTGAGTTAATTTTATACAGTAGTAGAGGGACTTAAATTGATTGACATGAAAAAAATTTTTAGACTAATTGTATTGTTAATGGTGTTCACAGTCGGTGCCAACTTAACTGAAATTCAGGCTCAAAGACCAATGCATGAAATTCATTCAATGCTGATATTTAATTTCATTAAATATATTGATTGGCCTGATGCTTCTAAATCAGGAGATTTTGTAATTGCTGTTTATGGAGATGAAGATGTATTTAATCAGTTAAATACGTTTTACAATAGTAGACCTATAAAAGGGCAAAATGCAAAGATCATCAACGTAAATAGTTTGACTGATTTAAATTCCGCTCATGTAGTATATGTAGCAGATAAAAAGAGTGGAGATTTCGAATCTTTGAGTACCAGATTTAATGGTAAGCCTACTTTGATCATTACAGATAGATCAGGGTTAGGCAAAAAAGGCTCTTGTATTAATTTTAAGGAAGTTGGTGGTAAATTAAAATTTGAAATAAACCAGGCCTCCTTCGATAGTAATAAATTGAAAATTTCCAGCCAATTAGTTAGCATGGGAATATTGATATAGAATTTCTGAACAATACTATTAAAGCTTCGTCATAACTGATGAAGCTTTTTTTTTGCTAAAATTACTTAACTATTAGATGCAGGCAATTGAAATAACAGATCAAATCGGAAATGATGTATTACTTAAAAAACCCGCAACTAAGATAATTAGTTTAGTGCCTTCTCAATCAGAGTTGTTGTATGATTTAGGTTTAATTCAGGAGGTTGTAGGAATTACAAAGTTCTGTGTACATCCTTCTAGTTGGAGAAAGGAAAAGACGATAGTAGGAGGTACAAAAAATCATCATCTAGATAAAATTGATGAGCTGAAACCTGATTTGATTCTAGCAAATAAGGAAGAAAACACCAAGCAGTTTATACATAAACTTTCAAAAAAATATCCTGTATACGTTTCTGCTGTTGCTAATTTGAGTGAGGCTTATCAGATGATGAAAGATGTAGGAGTTTTGACAGGAACTACTGAGAAGGCTAGAGTTCTCATTGACAACATAGAACAAAGTTTTCAAAATTTAAAATTAATAAGCTTGAATAAGCCTTATCCAGAGGTTGCATATTGTATTTGGAGAGATCCATGGATGTGGGCTGGAAAAGATACCTTCATCAATCACATGTTAGATTTTTGTCAATTTAAAAATGTAGTAACTCATAATCGATATCCTGAAATAGATTGGGATGACATAAAGCAGTTAGCCCCGCAGTATGTATTTTTATCATCCGAACCTTATCCTTTTCAGCAAAAACATGTTGATGAATTAAAAGCTAAATTGCCAGATACGAATATTTTGTTAGTAGATGGTGAATTCTTTAGTTGGTATGGAAGTAGGTTACTCAAAGCATCTTCCTACTTTGCCTCATTGTTGAATCAAATCAAGTCCAACACTTTGTAGATCTTTCCAGAAACCAGGATATGATTTGTCTACAACGCTTACATCATGAATTAGCAGATCACCATTAATTGCCAGAGGAGCAAATCCCATCGCCATCCTGTGATCTTCATACGTATTAATTTCTATCCCTGATGTGTGATTAAAGTGATTGCTTTTCAGTTCCCAATGGCTGGAATCCTTTTCTAACAGTTGAGTGTTAAATTTTTTCAACTCACTTTGAAGCGCTAGAATTCTATCTGTCTCTTTAATTCTCAGACTTTCTAACCCGGTAATATGTAGGTTTATATTTAAGGCAGCGCAGCATGGTAAAACGGTTTGTGCTAAATCGGGAGATTTTTTAAAATCTATCTCAAAATCATTTGAAAGGGGTGAGTCAGTTTTTTCAATTTGTATTCCAGACTCGGTATATCTAGTAGATACACCCAATTTATACATAATATCTACAATAGCCTGATCACCTTGATAGCTTTCCTGCTTTAAACCGTGTAAATTCATTAGTGAACCTATGGGGGCTAGTGCTATAAATGAAAACCAGTAACTGGCCGCTGACCAGTCCGACTCCACGTGATGCGTAATAGAACTATATTTCTGTGGTGCAATCTTATAAGCGTAGCCATCTTTTTCAATTTTAATTCCGGCTTTTTCCATTAAACTTATAGTCATTTCTATATAAGGTAGACTAAAAACCGGTGGCTCAATATTTATGCGCAACCCAAGAGGTAGAGTGGGAGCAATCATCAGTAATGCTGAAATAAATTGACTGCTGATATTTCCGGGTATGGATAGTTCCGGAAGTATTTGCTTTTTTAAAGGAGAAATTTCCATTGGTGGATAACCTTCATTTTTAAGAAAGCGAATATCAGCACCCATTGTCCTTAGAGCATTTACCAAGATGCCAATAGGCCTTTGCTGCATTCTTTCAGTTCCGGTAAGTGTAACTGGCTTAGTAGTCGTGGCGGAAAGATAAGCTGTTAAAAATCTCATAGCCGTACCTGCATCAAGTACATTAAGTTCATTTAAATTAGCCTGATTTGCTAATAATTGATCTAACGTTCTTGTATCCCGAGCTTCTGAAAGGTTCATTATATCAAAGGAATTTTCAGATAAGGCACTCAAAATCAGCAATCTGTTTGCTTCGCTTTTTGAGCTAGGTAAATTGATCGTCTTATTTTTAAGGTTGGCAGACTTTTTGTCTATGTTTATATAATAATTCAAAATATTCTTTATTTATTTAAACTTAAATTTAAGTTTTTTCGTTTTTCGATTTAATTAACCCTTTAATATTTGGAACATGAGTGCTTCTAGTAAAACTTTTTTCTCTTTCTTAGCAGGTGCAGCTACCATTGCAGCAGCTAGTGTATTTTTTAAAACCGAAAGTGGTTTAAAAATACGTAAATCTATTGCCAGTTCTTTATCAAAATCACTGAAAAACGCCAGAAGCAAAGCTAATGATAGTTTTAATTCTGATTGGTTTAATGATCTGGGAGATTCTGCCTTAGAATCAGCTAAAAAAGTAAGGTCAAAAGTTAATTTTTAACCAGGTGCAGTAAAAGTATGGTCTAGTGCTTGTTCAATTAAGGTATCATCCACGGGAATATTAAAATTTGCCCTTCCGGGTTGCTCCAATAAACTCATGTTTATCATGCCATTTTGATTTTTTTTATCTTGCTTGCAAAGTCTCATAATTTCAACATATGAGGCTTTTTTTATATCAGGGATTTGATAAATACTTGTAAGTACTAGCTCAATTTCGGATAACTGTTTCTCACTTAAATACTTCTTTTGCTTGGCGATAAAAGCTTCGGCAATCATACCAATTCCAACAGCTTCTCCATGTAGAAGTGCTAGGTTATTTGCCAATGCGAAAGACTCAATGGCATGCCCTATTGTGTGTCCGAAATTAAGCACCTTTCTCAGCCCTTTTTCATGAGGATCTGTTTTTACTACTTTTTCTTTTATATCTACAGAATGCTTAATAAGTGCAATATCAACACTTTTATATCCGTTTTTCACCAAAAGATCCCAGTGTGCTTTATCTGCTATCAAACCATGCTTTAGCATTTCAGCAAAACCTGAAGCCATTTGATTTTTTTCAAGTGTTTCATGAAATACTGTGTCAATAAGAACTGCAATAGGTTCGGCAAAAAGACCAATGTGATTTTTGTAACCTTGGAAATCCACGCCAGTTTTCCCGCCCACACTGGCATCTACCTGCGCCAGTAAAGTGGTAGGGATATTAATAAAATTAATGCCTCTTTTATAAGTTGCCGCGCAGAAGCCACCCATATCAGTGATTACTCCACCTCCTAAATTGATAAACAAAGCATTTCTATCCGCTTCATAATTAGTGAGTTCCTGCCAGATAAAATTGCATGTATCCAGTGTTTTGTTTAGTTCACCGTCAGCAACACTTATTAAATGATGATTTGTCAAAAACGGTTTCAATACCGGATAACAATGTAATTCCGTGTTTTTATCTACTAAAACAAAAAGCTTTGTATGTGGTGTAGATAAAAGTACTTCTTCAATAGCATTAATTTCGCCAAAATGAATTTTACTCATATAATCGTGGACTCTTCAGTTTTCACTGCTATTTGTTTTTCTTGTCTTTTAATAGATTCATCATGTATGGCTACTAAAAAGCTTTTCATAAATTTTTCGCTCATATCCTTCTGTTTACCTAAGTCAATTCTTTCTTGCAGCACCTTTTTCCATCTGTCATCCTGGTAAACTGCTAATTGGTGCGCTTTTTTGTAGGCTCCCAATTGGTCAATAACATGAAACCTATCAGACAATAAATCTATTAATTTTTGATCAATATGATCAATAGCATTTCGCATTTCTTTCAAATTTCCAGAAATTTCATCTTCAAGATTAATTCTTTCCTTGAAAGAAATTTCTTTAAGAATGGTTAAAAGTTGCTCAGGTGTAACTTGCTGTCTTGCATCACTCCATGCTTCCTTAGGGTTGGGGTGCGTTTCTATCATTAACCCATCCATACCAAAGTTTAAGGCACGCTGAGAAATATCTTTAATCATTTCTGATTTACCTCCAATATGACTAGGATCGTTAATAATTTCTATTTCTGGAAGTTCTAATTTTAGCTGCATTGCTAAATTCCAATTAGGCTTGTTTCTGTAAATTTTGTCATATGGATCAGCAAATCCTCTGTGGATGGCTGCTAGTTTATTGATTCCGGCATCATACATTCTTTCTATCGCACCCACCCATAATGCCAAGTCAGGATTAATGGGGTTTTTCACCATAACCGGGATGTCAACCCCTCTAAGAGAGTCCGCAATTTCCTGCACAGAAAAGGGATTAACGGTTGTTCTTGCCCCTATCCATAGCACATCAATACCGTGTTTTAGCGCTGCTTCTACATGGCTGGTGTTGGCTACTTCTATGCAAATGGGAATTTTCAATCTATTTTTCACCTCCTGCAACCAGGGTAGAGCTACTTCACCAAGCCCTTCAAAATTACCTGGTCGGGTTCGGGGTTTCCATACTCCGCCTCTAAACATGCCAATTTGAGGCTCTCTTTCAAAGCTGTTACAAAGCTCATTCAGCTGCTTCTCTGTTTCTACACTGCAAGGCCCTGCAATAACTACATGCTTACCGAGGCCAAGTCCCCAATCCTTCATTTTTAGCGTTTTCATTGTATTATTATTTTTGTTTGTTGTTTTTAAGCAAAAAAAAAGCCCGACTCTTGCGAATCGGGCTTGTGTATCATTTAGTTTTTTTAATTACATAGTAATACAAGGACCGACTCGCTCTCGCGGGCTAAAATAAAAGTAAAAATAAAATCGTCCTTGATTATTTAACATGCCCAAATGTAAACACTTGTTTTATAAAACAAAATAAAAAGTTGATAAATTATTGAAAACCACTATAATATTTATGTGCGTGACACTATATAGCTATTTAATTTTGCCTTCAATTACTATTATGTATTCAAAGATGTTGTAGGAAAGTTCTTTAAGAATATTTAAGAACAATTTTTAGAAAGTAATTTGAGTTGATAACATTTTGTATTAATCAGTGTAGCCACAATAAACGAAAAGCTTCTTCAGCCGTTGGTAAAACAAGTATTTGAAATTTTATAAACAATTGATCACGCAAAAAAGTATAAGAGAAATCTGTTTTGGTAATGATGAAATTCTACTAAGGCATTTCCTATATTTGCATTTTTAAATGATACTATGGAAGTAACCACTAACCCTATTTTTGAAAACGTTTCAATAGCTTTCTCCTCAAAATCTGATAAGCAGTTAAAAAAAGCCTACTATTTATTTTCTTTAATGAACCGGAAATGGCTTGTTAATATTGGGAAATTTGGTATTAATTTAGGTTTCGCATTAAGATTACCCATAGCCGGGATCATTCATAAAACCATTTATGACCAGTTTTGTGGAGGAATTGATATTGAAGACAGTCAGGGAACTATTGATGAATTAGCCAAATTTAATATTGGTTCTATATTGGATTATTCCGTAGAAGGTGCTGATAATGATATGGGCTTTGAAGAAACTACCCAGGAAATAATTCGCACAATAGATAGATCGTCTGGTGATGAAGACATTCCTTTTTGTGTATTTAAAATAACGGGAATTGCAATGACTGATGTTTTTGCGAAGGTGCAAAATAAGGAAAAGCTTAGCGAAAAAGAAGAAGCCAGTTTTAATGCCAGTAAAGAGCGTATAGAATCTATTTGTAAATATGCTTATGAAAAAAACGTTAGGATATTTGTAGATGCTGAAGAAAGCTGGATTCAGGAAACTGTGGATATCATCGTGTACGAAATGATGGCCAAGTATAATAAGAAAGAAGCCATTGTTTATAATACCTATCAAATGTATAGGTCAGATATGTTTGATAATTTGAAAGAAGCACATAAAAGAGCTGTAAATCACGGATATCATTTAGGAGTAAAATTAGTAAGAGGCGCTTATATGGAAAAAGAGGCTGAAAGGGCTGAAAGGTTAGGTTACCCAAACCCTATTCAGCCTAGTAAGGCAGCCACTGATCTTGATTATAACAGAGCACTTGAATATTGTATAGAAAATATCAGTAATATTGGATTGTGTTCAGGATCACATAATCAGTATAGTAATTATTTCCTTACGGTTTTAATGGAGAAATATAAAATATCACCTGAAGATGAGCGAATTTATTTCGCACAATTGTATGGAATGAGTGATAATATTTCTTTTAATTTAGCCGATAAGGGCTATAAGGTAGCAAAATATGTGCCTTATGGTCCCGTGAAAGCGGTAATGCCTTACCTTTTAAGAAGAGCTGAAGAAAATACGGCTATGGCAGGCCAAAGTAGCAGAGAGTTTTTACTTATTAAAGAAGAAATTCAAAGAAGGAAATTAAATAAGTAAGCTATTTTCCCATTTTAGCCCGATGAATCACATTATTTTATACTTTTGAGGTGTGAAAGAAAATCCAGAATAAATCACTATTTAATATGCAATTAAGCGAACAAGAATTAGAGCGAAGAAAAAGTAGGGAAGAATTACAGCAGATGGGTATTAATCCTTATCCTGCCGAAACTTTCGAAATTAATGTATCAGCAAAAGACATTAAGAAAAACTACGAAACTAATAAACTGGATTATAAAAACATCAGTATTGCAGGGCGCTTAATGAGTAAGCGTATTATGGGGAAAGCATCATTTGCTGAAATTCAGGATAGTACAGGTCGTATACAGTTGTACATCAGTAGGGATGAAGTCTGCAAAGGTGATGATACTTCATTTTATAATACAGTGTTCAAAAAGCATATGGATATTGGTGATATTCTAGGCGTAAAAGGGTATGTTTTTACCACTCAAGTTGGCGAAATTTCTATTCATGTTACTGAATTAAGCATCCTATCTAAGTCGCTTCGTCCTTTGCCTATTACCAAGGAAGTAAAAGATGATCAGGGAAATATAAAAAGATATGATGCTTTTTCTGATGCAGAACAAAGGTATCGACAGAGGTATGTTGATTTAGTAGTAAATCCTGAAGTAAGAGAAACCTTTAAAAAGCGAACTAAGCTAGTAAGTTCGATGCGTAATTTCTTGGGTGACAAAGGATATTTAGAGGTGGAAACACCAATATTACAGCCATTGTATGGTGGTGCTGCCGCCCGTCCTTTTAAAACCCATCATAATACGCTTGATATGACATTGTATTTGCGTATTGCTAATGAATTATATCTGAAGAGATTAATTGTTGGTGGTTTCGATGGTGTTTTTGAATTTGCTAAAGATTTCAGAAATGAAGGAATGTCGCGTTTTCATAATCCAGAATTTACGCAGGTTGAACTATATGTTGCCTATAAAGACTACCAGTGGATGATGAACCTGGTGGAAGAAATGGTAGAAAAAGTGGCAATGGATATTCATGGAACAGCAGAAGTGCAGGTCGGTAAGAATCTTATTAATTTCCAAAGGCCATGGAAACGCTATACAATGTACGAAGCGATCGAACATTTTACTGGAATAGATATTTCAGAAATGGATGAGGTGCAATTGAGAGATACAGCCAATAAATTACATGTGCCCGTTGACGAATCAATGGGGAAAGGTAAATTGATAGATGAAATTTTTGGAGAGAAATGTGAAGGCCAACTTATTCAGCCGACTTTCATTACTGATTACCCTATTGAGATGTCACCATTAGCGAAAAAACATCCCACAAAGGAAGGATTGGTTGAGCGTTTTGAAGCAATTTGTAATGGTAAAGAAATATGCAATGCCTTCTCGGAGCTGAATGATCCTATTGATCAACGTCAGCGTTTTGAGGAGCAATTGGAGTTAGGCAAAAGGGGGGATGATGAGGCAATGATGCTTGATGAGGATTTCTTGCGTGCATTAGAATACGGTATGCCACCTACAGCAGGATTAGGTATCGGGATTGATAGATTAGCCATGATTATGACCAATAGTAATTCAATTCAGGATGTACTCTTTTTTCCTCAAATGAAAGCTGAAAAATTAGCAAAAGTGACTACCTCTGCCGATTTTGAAGCAGCCGGAATACCCAAAGAATGGGTTCCTGTGGTAATGGAGGCTGGTATTCAAAGCATTGAGCAGCTGAAAGAAACAAAACATACCAAGTTACATCATGCAATTAGTGGATTAAAGAAAAAAATGAAGTTAGATATAGCAAGTGTTTCTCCAGATGAAGTAAAAGCGTGGGTAAGCTAATGTAAATAACTTAATTTAGCCTAATTATAGAAGCCGGGACAGACCGGCTTTTTTTATTTGTGCATACTTGTTTATTCAAGTGGTAGAAGTGAAAAACAGTATGTTCAATTTGCATTTTACTGGGCTGATATGAATAATGCTAACCTTTGTAATTAGTAACCCGTTAGGATTTAGTATTTCATTAATTTTTTAACGGATGAACAACCAATTCACTTTTTTAGCAATCTGTACTCTTTTATTTTTATCAACCACTGCTCATGCGCAATGGACATTAGACCTGGAGACAGGTGTAGCATTTCAAGGCTACAATAAAGTTAGAATTCCTAACAAGGAAGGTACTGCTTTTGATTTTACAAAGGATTTTCAAACTAAAGGGCCAGTTATTCCTTTCAGAGCAAGATTAGGTTATAGCTTAAATGAGAAGAATCACTTTATTTTACTTTATGCGCCATTGTCAATAAAATATGAAGGACCTGCTCCATACGACATTAGTTTTCAGGATTCTAATTTTCCGCAAGGCACTGAAGTTTCTGGTGATTATAAATTCAACAGCTACCGCTTTACCTATCGCAGAGACCTTGTAAGGGGAATGAATTGGATTTTTGGTGTGGGACTTACTGCTAAAATTAGGGATGCAAGAGTTAGCCTAAGTAATGAGGGTGGTTTGCGAGATTGGAAAAGTGACGTTGGATTTGTGCCTTTATTACATATATTTACTGAATATCGGTATAGAAATTATAGTTTTTACATGGAAGGGGATGGGCTGGCAGGAGGGCCTGGAAGAGCCTTTGATTTCTTTTTAGGTGGAAGAGTAGCACTGTCAAAATTTGTATCTGCAAAAATAGGTTATCGTATATTGGAAGGTGGAGCTAACATAAATGAAGTTTATAATTTCACATTAGTTAATTATGCTTCTGTAGGAATCTTAATTCAATTGTAAAAGTCTACTCCAATGAATTGTGAGTAATTAGATCCCTTTATTTAAAAGCGCATTTGAATTTTATTGGTCTGCCTGGCCAGGCTATTTAGGAAATTTTCTTTTTATATTTCACTATATATTGAAGTTAGTCTTTTACAGAAACAGCGGCATCCGCAATCTCATTGTATTATGGCAGGAAATATACCCAGTAGTCGAAACAGTCAGGATACAATAAGACTTTTATAAAAATTAAGTCTTATCATGCGACATGATGCCAATTTATTAATCGAACTCAGGTTAATATCGTGTTTTTTTATAATTTAGCGCCGGAATTTTAAGATTTCCCCAAATCCTAATAGCTTTAATTTACCGTACTTATTTTAGTAGATTTTGTGAAAATATTACATCTACTAGTTAAATAATATAAAAGTAACTAACATTATATAGAAAAATAATACGGAGGTATGTTTCCTAATTATTTAAGTAACAACATTTTAAGATTTTGATTATTTAATTATATGAAGGTTGGTCATAATTATTCATCGCAAATTTTTAAAAAAACAAGCATACAGATTATTGTTTGCTCATTATGCATTTGCTTTATCAATATAGCTTTATGTAATGCGACAGCATTGAATGAAAACAAGCTTCCAAACACTTTTCAAAATGATATTGATGTTTTTGAGGTTCTAGCAACACCTGAAGTGGTCACCATACAAAAGGGCAGTTCAGAAACTATTGATGTTACCGTTAATCGCGAAGACGATTTTACCGGCCAGGTCAATTTAACCATTTTTCCTTCTCCAGCTTTACCTGCGTATGTTACTGCACCATTCTCGCCTTCCTCTCTTCCTTCCAATTCTTCAAGCTCAGTGCTAACTTTGCAGGTTGGTACAGAAGCTGTAAGTGGTACTTATACTGTTAAAATTGCCGGAACAGGTAGCCAGGGTGGCACCACTAGATTACGAACTGTATCAATTACTTTGATCATTGAAGATGCGCAACCTGCCGGAGTAGTTGCCAGTTTTAATTTTCTAGAAAACGACAATCCGATAAATGGTTTAAGTAACATAAATGGTAATATTACTCTCGATGTACAGAATTTACCTGATATTCTCAATTTTGGAGCTAATACAAACGGACCTGTAACCGGTGTAGAATGGACATTTAAGGAACAGGGGAGCGGCTCTAATATTCAAGCATATACTGATAATTCTGCACCGTATTATTTATTTCCTAGTGGAGGTTGGACTGTCAATACCGGGGTTTATGAGTTACTGGCAGTACAAGTAAATAATACGGAAAGAGGTGAAGTAAAAAAAATTGTAATAACTATAGAATCTGCTCCGGCCCCTACATTTAATATTAGTGTCAGCCCATCTTCTTTGACTGTTACACAGGGAGAATCAAAAGGAACAGTAGTTACTTTGATTCCCGAAAATAATTTCTCTGGCCAGGTTGATTTAGTTACAGAGGATTTACCGTCAGGGGTTGAGGGTTTTTTCTCCATTACCACATTAAATACTGAAGGAACCTCTAATTTAAGGTTTGAAGTAGGTGAATCAGCACCCGTGGGTAGTTATTCTGTAAGGGTAAATGCTTTGGGGCCTAACCAAATATCTTCAAGTACCATTGTTGAACTGAATATTAATAGAGCTTCCACTGCAGATTTTGAATTATCTGCAAATTTGAACAGCCTCAGAATTATTAAGGGAGAAAATGGGAAAGTAAGTTTCACAATTAAACCATTAAATGGATTCAATAAAACAGTTAATTTTCAGGCTGCTGCATCCGACAATTTGGTGGATTTCGAATTTAATCCTGCGGAAATTACTGAAGGAAATGGAACTACTGAATTAACTATATTCACCACTGAAGATATAGATTTAGGCGCAGTCGAAATCTCTGTTTCAGCCATATCAGATACAGTTATAAAATCTGTCGAATTAGCCTTAAATATAGATCCTATTCCTATTGTAATAAATCCAACTAACCAATTTTCTCCTAATGGGGATGGTATAGATGATTTATGGGTAATTAAAAAAATAGAAGAGTTTTCAGATTACACAGTTGTAGTTTTTGATAGATCAGGAAAGGAAGTGCTTAAGGCCCAACCTTATCAAAATGATTGGAATGGGAAAAATCAGAATGGAAAAGATTTGTTACCAACTACTTACTTTTATGTTGTGAGGGATGCAGGAGGTTCAGTGATTAAAACTGGCAGCGTTAATTTGCTAAGGTAATTGGGATACTTTTTATAGCTGAAGAAATTTTAAGGCTACCTAAAAGATGCAGTAATTTTTCAGCTTAGTCAATACATTTATTGAATAGATGAGTGGTTTTGGGCTTTCAATTGTACAAATTATGATCTGAAAGTATATAAATATTTTTATATTGCGTGCTGGTTGTAGAATTTTGATACTTATCAGATTGGTCGGTTCAAATGAAATTCATTGTAACTAAAAATTATTAAGTGCCTAATATGACAGAACAGGTAGTATGAAGAGCAATAAAATGAGGAAAATATTTTTCACACTTTTATTATGTGCTGCATGTTTTGTATCCAATGCACAAATTTTTCAGGTGCCTGGCCAATACTTTATTTCACCATATTCCATTAACCCAGCATACTCAGGACTTGAAGGCTATACTTATATCCAAGTAATGCATCGGCAGCAATGGTTAGGCATCGAAAATGCTCCTGCATTATCTAATTTTGCTCTACAGTTACCAATTAGTAGGAAATTTAATATGGGCGCTAACATGTTTTACGATCAAAATGGTCTTATAAACACTAGTTCAGCCATGATTTCTGCTAATTATTTAATTCCATTTAGTTCTTCACGAAGGTTGAGTGTAGGGCTTGCAGGTGGGTTTTTTAATACGAAATATGATTTAGGTAACTCCAACAATCCTACAGATCCGGCAATTGACAATTTTAACTCTTCCTTTAGTCCTTTGGTGAGTTTTGGTATTGCCTATTATAGTCCTAAATTTCATTTCGGTGTAGCTTTACCAACTTTATTAGGTAACACGCTTTCTAATCCGGAAATTGCTGAAAAGCCCTACGAAGTTTTTTATGATCAATTGGTTTTTTCTATTGGTTACAAGTTGCAATCATCGAATGGGGGGATTTCTTTTGAGCCTTCTGCTGTGTATAAGATGGATACTGAATTTGATGATTATGTAGAATTTAGTGCCTTACTTAATTTTAGCGAATCTATTTATGCCGGGGGCTCTTATAGATTGGATTACGGCCCCTCCTTATTATTTGGTTTTAATTTAGGGGCCTTTAGGTTTGGCTATGCTTACGCTTTAGCGGCTGAACAGGCAGACCAATTTGGGCAAGGTAGTCATGAGTTATTATTAGGGATAAGATTAGGAAAGAAAAAATCTTATGCTGTAAAAGAACCAAAAGTGGTTCCGGTTCCGAAAAAGGTTGAGAAAAAGCCTGAAGTGAAAGAGGAAGTAATTGAGGAAGAACCAATAATTGAAGAGAAGCCAGTTGAAGATACCGTCAAAATTGAAGCTCCAAGAAGAATTATTAAACCTGAACCTAAACCGGAGCCAGCAAAAGTAGAAAGACCTAAGGAAGAACCTAAACCAACCATTAAAACTTATTTTGTAATAATCGGGGCATTCAACGATTTGAAAAATGCACAAGAATACATAACTGAAATGAAAGACAGAGGGTTCGATGATGTAAACCAGATTTATAATCCGAATAGCCGCCTAACATACGTTTATATTCTTAGGACCAAAGACCTTGATGACGCCCGAGCCATGAGAATGGTTATGCGACAAACTGAAGGCTTTGATGAAACCTGGATCTACATCGAAGAGGAAGAAGCCAAAGAGTAATTCGATATTTATTTAATTAAATGCTAGGGAATTGATGATGATCCTATTAAAAAAGGTTCGCACTGTAATTATTTACTCTTCTATTGAATTTACTCTCCTTCCAAATAAATGTTATTGTTTCCAATCTCAGCTATGATTAAATTGGATCAAATTTCCTTTAATTTAAATTATGTATATGATTAAGCATTTAAAAAAGTTTCTACCGTTAATCTTTTCAATAGCGGTAATAAGCGCTTGCCAGAAAAGTGAAGTAGCACAGGCAGATTTAATAATTACTGGTGGAACAATTTATACAGTAGATGATCAGCAGCCTAAAGTGGAGGCAGTAGCTGTTAAAGGAGATAGAATAATTTTTGTGGGTGATGCCTCGGAAGCAGAAAAATTCAAAAATGGGACTACTCAATTAATAGACTTAAAAGGCAGAACAATGACTCCCGGATTAATTGAAGGGCATGGTCATTTTATGGGATTAGGGTACAATGAATTAAACGTAGATCTACTGGAGACTAAAAGTTATAGGGAGATAATTGAAAAAGTGAAAGAAGCTGTGGAAAATGCAGCTCCTGGACAGTGGATTACAGGGAGAGGATGGCACCAAAGTAAATGGACAGAAATGCCTGAAGAAATTGTAAAGGGTTTCCAAACGCATGATTTGTTAAGTGAAATTTCTCCCGATAATCCTGTTTACTTAAGGCATGCTAGTGGACATGCAGGATTTGCAAATGCGAAAGCTATGGAAATTGCTGGGGTTTTGTCGCTGTCGAAAGAAGGTATTAATACTGAAGAAGTAGAGGGTGGTGAAATTATAAGAGATGAAAATGGAAATCCAACCGGAGTTTTCAATGAAAGGGCTATGACGCTCATAACTCAACACATTCCTGAAAGCACAGAGGAGAAAGATAGGCAAGCTTTTGAACTTGCAGTAAAAGCAAGCCACAGAAATGGCATTACCAGCTTTCATGATGCCGGTATAGGTAGAGAGAATATAGCTTTATATCAACAGATGAAAAAAGAAGGAAAGCTGGGCGTGAGGATGTATGCTATGCTCACAGGTTGGGATAAAGAATTGTTGCAGGAATGGTATGCTAGTGGTCCTGAAATTGATTCTGCAAATTTGCTTACTATCCGTTCAGTTAAACTTAATTGCGATGGTGCCCTGGGTTCAAGAGGTGCCTGGTTGTTAGAAGAGTATAGCGACCGTCCTGGTCACTTTGGTCATGAAACTTTACCGATGGAATTTGTAGCAGAAACTGCCAAAAGCGGACTGAAGAACGGCTTTCAGGTGTGTGCTCATGCTATTGGTGACAGAGCCAACCGCGAAATCCTTGACCGATATGAATTAGCTTTAAAAGATCATCCTGAACAAAACAGTGATCATCGATTCAGAATAGAACATGCACAACATTTACATCCTGAAGATATTCCCAGGTTTGCTGAACTAGGAGTAATTCCTGCTATGCAAGCTGTACATATGTCATCTGATAGACCGTGGGCAATAGATCGACTGGGTCAACAACGAATAGAGGAAGGTGCTTACATGTGGCAGGATCTTCTTAAATCTGGTGTACCGATTGTGAATGGCACAGATGTACCTGTTGAGCCTATTAACCCTTTAGCAAGCTTTTATGCCAGTGTTTCCAGAAAAACGTTAGAGGGGGAGCCTGCTGGAGGATATGAGCCTGCTCAGAAAATGACACGTGCTCAGGCTTTGAAATCTTACACTTTAGATGCTGCCTTTGGAGCTTTTGAAGAAAATGTAAAAGGCTCAATAAAAGTTGGGAAGCTTGCCGATTTTACTATTTTTGATAAAGATATTATGGAAATTCCTGAAGCTGAAATACTCAAAACCAAGGTTGTAAGTACCGTTTTTGGAGGGGTAGTAGTTTTTGAGTTGTAAAGTCTTATTTAAAAAATCAATTAGAAAAAAATGAGAAGCTGATTATTTCAGCTTCTCGTTATTTTTATGCCTTTCTCTATCTCTGCTGGATTTTTTCTCAATGTTCTTTGATAATGCATCTGTAAGATTAACACCCGTTTGGTTGGCAAGGCAAAGTAATACCCACAGCACATCAGCCATTTCATCGCCCAAATCTCTATTTTTATCGCTCTCTTTAAAAGACTGCTCACCATATTTTCGTGAAATTAAACGTGCTAATTCACCCACCTCCTCCGTAAGGATAGCCAAATTTGTAAGCTCATTAAAATAGCGGACTCCATGGGTTTTTATCCATTCGTCTACCATTTTCTGTGCTTCACTAATGTTTATTTCTTTGGATTCTTCTGTCATTGGTCAGATTTTGTGTTGATGCTTAATTTAAACCAAAAACTTCTTTTCCGCCTACAAATGTTTTCATGACTTTAGTAGCCCTGATTTTGCGAGGTTCAATCTCCATAATATCCTGGTCTAAGATTACAAAATCTGCTAGTTTTCCAGTTTCAATGCTTCCTTTTTCTTCTTCTTCAAATTGACCATAAGCAGCCCATAAGGTCATCCCTTTTAAGGCTTGTTCTCTGCTTAGGGCATTTTCAGATTGGAATCCACCATCCGGAAAATCCATATTATCCTGTCGGGCCACTGCAGCATGAAAACCATATATTGGGTTGATATCTTCAATAGGAAAGTCTGAACCTAAAATTATTTTATCATTTTGTTTTAGTAAATTCTGATAGGCATAAGCAGTTTCAACCCTTTCTTCACCTAACCTGTCAGCTGCCCAATACATGTCTGATGTAGCATGCGTTGGTTGTACCGAGGGCAGGATATTATATGAGCCAAATTTAGAAAGATCAGTATTGGACACAACCTGAGCGTGTTCTATTCTCCATCTTCTGTCGTTTTTTCCTTTGAGGTACTTTGCATAAATGTCGGTTATAACCCTATTGGCCGAATCCCCGATGCAATGTGTGTTCATTTGAAAATTCTTAGCAAAAATTAATCTTGCCAGGCTGTCAAATCTATCAACCGTGCTTAATAAAAAGCCAGTAGTAGAAGGCATGTCCGAGTAGGGAGCTACAAGACATGCACCTCTGGAACCTAAAGCACCATCTCCATAAATCTTAAATGAGCGCACATGCAAGTAATCAGTTTTGATATGTCCTGTACCAAAATAGTAATCCATATTGTTTTCCGTAGGATTAATCATTGCATAAACCCGCATTTTTAGTTGCTCATTTTGATGCATTTTATTAATCAAATCAATTTGTTGCTTGTCTAGGCCTGCATCAACAATGGAAGTTAAACCTACTGCAAAACAGTTGTTTTGACCTCTTTCCAGTAATTGCTTTTGATCTGCTTCGGTTTTAAGCTCAGGCATTTTGCTTCTTAAAACTTTTGCTGCATTATCTACTAATACTCCTGTAGGAATACCGTCTTTCAGGACCACTTCCCCTCCATCTATTTTAGTTTGTGCATTAATGCCTGCAATATCTAAACCATTCTGGTTGGTGATAACAGCATGCGCATCAATCCTGCTAAGCATTATGATCTTATTGGGAAAAAGTATATCAAGGGTATCCTTAGTTGGAAATACTTTTTCCTTCCAATCATTTTGATCCCATCCACTGCCAACCACCCATTTTGTGGTAGGTAATTCTGTAATGTGTTTTTGCAGTCTTTGGATTACTTCCTCAAAAGACGTACTTCCAACTAAATCTACATCATTTAACCCCATACTATATCGGTAAAAATGGGAATGACCATCTATAAAGCCAGGATAAATAGGTGCTCCTGCTAAATCAAATTTATTGGCTGATTCATAGTTGTTAAGAATATCTTTATCAGTGCCAACCGATAGAAAACGATTATTCTTGACTGCAAAAGCTTCTGCCTTATCAAAAGATTCATTTACCTGGTATACTTTGGCGTTAAAGAAAATATAGTCTACCTCTTCTTTTGAGGTGCAGGAAAAGACTATAGTAACTATTAATAAAATTGAGAGACATTTCATGATTTCATGTTTAATCTTGATCTTTATCGAATAAAGTTTCGGTAAAACGAAGATGTTTAACAGATTCCCCAGAATTTTTTAATTCAACAAGGGAATCAATACCAATCTGCAGGTGGTAATTTACAAAGCTACCGGAAACTTTTAAATCACTTTCGGCGGTTTTCACACCTTCTGGCGTCATAGGATTATCTGAAACCAAAAGTAATGCGCCTCGCGGAATACTGTTGACAAAACCTACTGAGAAAATAGTAGCGGTTTCCATATCCACTGCCATTGCTCTTATTCTCTTTAAATAAGCTTTAAACTCGTCATCATGCTCCCAAACCCTTCTGTTTGTTGTGAAAACTGTACCTGTATAATAATCCCTTTCATGTTTCTGGATCATGGAGGAAACTGCCCTTTGCAGTCTAAAAGAGGGCAATGCAGGAACTTCGGGTGGAATATAATCATTACTGGTTCCTTCACCTCTAATGCCGGCCAAAGGAAGTATTAAATCTCCAATTTTAGATTTCTTTTTAATGCCACCACATTTACCTAAAAATAAAACCGCCTTTGGCATAATAGATGAAAGTAAATCCATTACCGTTGCAGCAACCGAGCTCCCCATTCCAAAATTTATAATGGTGATGCCCTCTGCAGTAGCTGTTTGCATCGGTTTGTCTTTTCCTTTTATTTCTACTTTAAATTGGGCTGCAAAAATGTCTACATACGCTATGAAATTGGTTAATAATATATAATCACCAAAATCCTCCAGAGCGGTGCCTGTATATCTTGGAAGCCAATTATCTACTATTTCTTTTTTTGTTTTCATGGGTTAGTTTTTCTTATTTATAATCCGAAATCCAAATTTTGATTGTTATTTTGCCCTTCATGAATAATTAAAAAAATAATGGAAAGATTAAATCTTCCTCCCTATGAAGCGGACTTACGAAAAATGGACGGAAAGATACATATTTTTGATCCTATCAGGAAGAAATATCTGGTATTAAGTCCTGAAGAATGGGTACGACAACATTTTGTTCATTTTCTAATTAACCAGAAAGGTTATCCCCCTTCTTTGATTAGCATGGAAAGCGGTCTGAAGTACCATGAAAGAAAAAAAAGGACTGATTTGATAGCTTATGGTCCACAGCTAATTCCTTTATTATTAATAGAATGTAAGGCACCCTCCATTAAGATTACAAAAAAAACGTTTTCTCAGATTTCGGCCTATTTTAGCCAAATAAGTGCCAGGTATATGGTTTTAACCAATGGAATTGAGCATTTCTGTTTCAGGCCTAATAGTAAAGAATTAGTTTTTGAGGAAAATATACCTGATTATGAGGAAGCCATTAATGGTTAAAGGGGAATAAGTTATTCAGAATGTAGTAAGCACTTTCTCCGTTGTTAAGTTCAAGCTTTTCAAACTTTGCGATTTGATGAATGCCCGATACATTACAAGTGAAAATAGAAATGTCTTCAGTTAGATCCTTTAATTTTAAATTTGCGTTCTTTGCAAGCAATGTTCTTCTCTTCCATTTCATTTAATAAAAAGCGTCTGGTAACTCCCCCGATAATACCGCATTCTAATGGCGGAGTATAGAAAGTATTTTCATCTTCAGAGTGAAAGAATAAATTGGCTGCGCTAGCTTCGGCAATATTTCCCTCATTATCCAGCAAAAGTAATTCATCGGCTTCCCTTTCTTTTTTTTCGATGCCAGCCATTACATAATTTAGTGCAGAGATCGTTTTCAGGTGGCTAAATTGGGTTTGTGTTAAGAAGGTAGTATTTGCACTAAATACTTTTTCTAACCTTTTAAGCGGTAGTTTATCTGATGCTTGCACAGTAATTAAGAAATGGCAGTCAAGGCTGTCAGGAGTGTAAAAGCCTCCTTCCTTACGGAAAACCATCAGCTTTATCCTCACTCTTTTTTGCTTTAGCCCATTTTCATCTATTAGGTCAAATATGAAAGTTTTTAATTGCTCTTCATTAAAAGGTAAATGTAGATGAAGAACACCTGCACCTTCCTGGAGCCTGTCCCAGTGTAAATTGAATAATGGTATTTCAGTATTATAATAAATAATGGTTTCAAAAAGGCCATCTCCATAGTTTAACCCTCTATTATTGTACTGAATATTAAAAAAATTGTCCTTATTTAACTTACCATTGTAATTAATCATCTTATATTTGCTTTTAAATCTTCAAACTTCCATTTATCAATTAAGCTTTCTTGCTTAGAAATAATTCTCTAATATTGGACTTTAATTTGGAATATGGCAGAACGTAGCAGTGTTTTTGATATGATTGGACCCGTAATGATAGGACCTTCGAGTTCCCATACGGCTGGTGTTGTGAGAATTGCAAGAGCAGCCATTAAGGTATTGGGCGGGATTCCGGATAAAGCTGAAATCACTTTTTTTAATTCTTTTGCGCGCACTTATGAAGGGCACGGCAGCGACAGGGCTATTATTGCGGGATTATTAAATTACAAAACAGATGATAAGCGGATAAAAAATGCCTTTGATTTTGCAGAAGAGAATGGCCTTGCATATTCCTTTAAATCTATTGGTAATGCAGCTACTTTTCATCCGAACACCATCAAATTAAATTTACAAAAAGGTGATAAACTAGTGGAAGTAATTGGTGAAAGTAGGGGAGGAGGTGTAATTAACATCACAAAAGTAAATGGATTTACAGCTAATTTTTCAGCTGCATTGCATACTTTAATTATCACCGCACGAGATACACAGGGGAGTATCGCTTTCATTTCCAATATATTAACGAACGATAAAGTAAATATTGCCACAATGAGTGTATCCAGAAAAGGTAAAAATGATGTTGCCTGTCTGGTTATTGAGATGGACTCAGGTTTAAAACCTATATCTTTGGAATACCTGAAAAGTTTGGATTGGGTAATGGATGTAATTTATATTCCGGATATTGATATGTAAAAAGTGTTGTATATATTTGAATTTCAACTGAATAAAAGGACCTTAAATAATAAATGTTTTTTAATATGTTAAGAACTGTTTTTTTGATAATAGTCTGTTTTAGCTCCTATGGCGTTTCAGCGCAAGAAAAATGGACATTGCAGCAATGCATAGATTACGCCATGGAGTATAACATTCAGGTGAAGCAATCTGAGCTTGATCTGGAAGAGGCTGATTTGAATCTTTTTGGATCAAGAATGCGAAGTTTACCGGACTTAAACGGAAACATTGGATATAATATTTCTACTGGTAGATCAATTGACCCCTTCACCAACACCATTATTGATAGAGGTATCAACTCTCAAAATGCTTCCTTAGGAGCAAGTGTACCTATTTTTAATGGATTTGAGATAAGAAATTCCATTAATAGGGATAAAGCAGGAATGAGAGCAGCCAGTTTTGATTTACAGAGCGTGAAAAATGATGTAATTCTGGATGTTGTTACTTTCTATACAAACATTCTGTTCAATAAAGAGCTCTTGGAAACTGCTATGCTTAGGTTAGGCACCACTCAGTCGCAAGAAAGACGAGTAAACAGACAGGTAGAAATAGGATCATTACCCTTAACGAATCAATTGCAAATTCGGCAACAATTGGCAAATGATGAATTGGAAGTGATTAGGGCAGAGAACAATTTAGAATTATCTGTCTTACAGCTCAAACAATTACTACAAATTTCTGCAGAAGTTAATTTTGACGTGGTAACGCCTGATTTGCCTGATCCTGAGGAAAACGAGGTATTAGAATCTTCTTCTGCTATATACGAATTTGCTTTACAAGCCCAACCAGTGATTAAAGCAGCTGAAGCACGAAAGGAAGCTGCTTATTATGGAATTGGCGTAGCGAAAAGTGGATACTATCCTTCAATCAATGCAAATGCTGGTATTTCAACAGCCTATTCAAGCGCTGCACCAGCTGTATTTCCGGTTTTAGGGTCTGAAAACCAAACCGTAACACAGGAGATTGGGTTTGTGAGATTACCAGATGGAAAGGATTATCCTGTAATGGCACAAAATGAAATCCCATCGGAATTCACGGAGAATACATATTGGAATCAATTAGATTTCAACCAAAGAAGGTTTTTAGGTGTATCCATGAACATACCAATCTTTAATAGATTTCAGGTAAAAAATAATGTGGAGCGTGCAGTACTCAACCAGAAGAGGAGTGAATATCAGCTGATATCGACTAAAAATCAATTGCAGCAGACCATTGAGCAGGCCTATCTGGATGTTAAATCTGCTGCTAAAGCCTATTCAGCATTAGAAAATAGTCTGGAGGCTTCCGAGTTGGCATTTCAAAATGCAGAGCAGAGATTAGAGTATGGAGCCACAGATGCAGTAGAATACACTCAAATTAAAAATGATTATGAGCAAGTTAGGTCTGACCTGATACGTGCTAAATACGATTATATATTTAAACAAAAAGTATTGGATTTTTACCAGGGTAAACCTTTAAATTTTTAAACATGGCTAAGAAGAAGTCTTCAAAAAAAACACTCTATATATTATTAGCAGTCGTAGTAGTGCTGATAATTGCAGCAATTATAGGTAAAAAATCAGGGGTGATTGGTCAACCTCCTTCAACGAAAGTGGAAATTGATGAGGCGCAAGAAAGAACGATCATTGAAAAAGTGAACGCAAGCGGAACTGTGCAACCAGTAGTGGAAGTGAAACTAAGTCCTGATGTGGCCGGGGAAATTATTGAATTAAATATTGAAGAAGGTGACCCGGTAAAGAAGGGGGAGCTGCTGGTTAAAATTAGGCCTGATAATTTCATCAGTGCACTTGATAGATCAAGGGCGAATATGAATCAACAAAAGGCGAATTTAGCCCAGACCGAAGCTGCTTATGAAAGAGCAAAAGCGCAGACAGTACGAGCAAAGCAGGATTTTGACAGACAAAAACAACTATATGATGAGAAAGTTATATCACAATCTGATTTTGAAACTGCTCAGGCCAATTACACTGTAGCAGAAAACGATAAAGTGGCCGCTGAGAAAAGTGTGTTGGCAGCAAGATTTCAGGTGCAAAGTGGGATGGCAACTGTAGAAGAAGCTCAGGAAAATTTAAGAAGAGCCACTATTTATTCACCAGTTGATGGCACGGTTTCAAAATTAAGTGTTGAGCTGGGAGAGCGAGTGGTAGGAACGCAACAAATGGCTGGAACTGAATTGATGAGAATTGCGAATCTTAATAATATGGAAGTGCGAGTTGATGTGAATGAAAATGACATTATCCGTATTAATATTGGTGACACGGCAATTATTGAAGTAGATTCTTACACCTACATGGAAAAAGAGTTTCGAGGAGTGGTATCTGCCATTGCTAACACCGCCAAAGAAAAAGCCTCAAATGATGCGGTTACAGAGTTTGAAGTTAAGGTGCAAATTTTAAATGAATCTTATAAGGATTTAATTACTGCTGAGGGAGATTCACCTTTTCGTCCGGGGATGACAGCAAGTGTAGAAATTATGACTCAAACCATGAAGGATGTTTTAACAGTACCTTTATCCGCTGTTTCTCTTCGGGTTCCACCTGCAGAGAAAGACTCAACTAAAAATGAATTGAATACCCCTAAATTAACTAATAAGTCACAGGAGAAGGAAGTTGTTTTTGTAGTACAGGAAGACAACACCGTGAAAATGACTGAGGTTGAAACAGGAATTAGTGATTTTGAATTCATTTTCATTAAAAAAGGTCTGCAGGCTGGCGATAAGGTGGTTAGAGGGCCTTTCCTTGCAGTGTCAAAGACTTTACAAAATGGTGATTTAGTTGAGGGTAAAAAGGAACAAATGGCTAAGAAGTAATTTGATCAGCCAAATTTAGTTAGAGCCCTGCACCGAAATGTTCCGGGGCTTTTTTTTATAACGCTTGTATTTTGGCCGATCCTATCTAATTCCTAAAATCATTCCTGTTTGCCACTTACCCTGAGAGAATAATGCAGAAGCATCCCCTTTCAAATCATTAATTTGGTAACCTAAAGCCACACCCAGTTCAAGAAATCTTAGTTTAGAAATTTTAAAGCCATAGATAACTTCTGTTCTTAGAATTCTAGGACTTTTTAAAAACTTAATGTCTTTTTGTTTTTGCTGCCAGAAGCTGACACCAGTATTCACGAATTTGCTATACCCTGAATTTCTCCATTCCTTTTCCAATCCATATCCTAACCCCCAGACAGGTAGACCGTCTATTGAGAAATTATAGCCTACCTGCAAAAGATTGGTATAAAACCTACTACCTGTAGAAAATGACAGATTACTCAAAAACATATCTGTAACTCTGAAGCTAAAATTGCCGTGACTGGCATCAATATTAATAAGCCCCAGCGGAACACCATTGTTTTTCCCAGTGATGTTGATTAGGCCGATTTGATTTCCATTATTGGTTTTACTAAAGTTGATGAGACCGATCTGATAAAAATCATTAAATAAACTATTGCTAGAGCTAATGAAGCCTCCAGTACGTGCATAATTGAATAAACTTATTTGATGCCGTACGACTGTCCGCCAGAATAATTAAGTAGAGGTGCCAGCTGAAATCCTGCTGCTCCTTTAGTGGCCGAATTCATTAGTCCTGCAACTTGTACTCCAGTAAAATCTCTGCTTTTATTCACTATAAAAGCCAATTGAAAGCCGGTAAAACTGCTTTCTGCTATATTAAAGCTTGACATTTGCCAACCGATGCCATCACCAAAGGTTTTATTAAATAATACTGCAAACTGAAATCCACCAAAGGTCTTTTCTAATTTTTCTTTTGGATTAAGCACATTATTTGCTCCCGAAATATTGGCGAAACCAGCTAACTGGATCCCTTGAAATTTCTCATAGTTGTAATTGGAAATAAGTCCAATTTCAATTCCGTGTACGCTGCTGGTGATTCCTGATGTTAAGTTTAAAGATAAGTTATAATCTTGCTCAAGTTCCTGAACGCCCGTATTACTGAAACCGGGGAAAAGAGAAAGATGGGTTTTAGAGAGGCGTTTATTTCTTTTCTGAGCAAATGATATGAACGGTAAAAAAATAAAGAACAGGAGTAAAATTAGATTTCGGTTGAGCATATATACTATTTTTAGTTGATAATTGGCTAAAATAATAACGTATAATGTATGTAAATATTTAAAAAACATCTTGACGTTATAATTTTTTTACATCTCTAAACTTTTCTCTTCAACAAATTCTTTCGTTATTTGTAGTACTTATCCAGAAAGACTGAGGGATTGGGCCCTTTGACGTCTTAGCAACCCTTCCAATTCAATTTTGTAAAAGGAAATGGTGCTAACTCCCATTCCGACAGCTTTGCTTGTCAGGAGAAGATAAGAAAGCTTTCCTTAGCTCTTTCTGGCAGATAAATACAAACGCAGAATGAGCAATTTCAATAAGAAATTATTAACAGATAAAATTTTTGTACTGGATGGTGCCATGGGTACCATGATTCAGCAATACCAATTAACAGAAGCTGATTACAGAGGTGAACAATTCAAAGATTATCCCAGCGACTTAAAAGGTAATAACGATTTGCTTTCGCTTACCCAGCCTGAGATCATCAAGACAATTCACAGAAAATACTTTGAAGCAGGTGCAGACATTGTAGAGACCAACACTTTCAGCGGTACTTCAATAGCTATGGCTGATTATAATATGGAGTCATTGGTTTATGATCTCAATTATCAGTCGGCCAAATTAGCCAGAGAAGTGGCCAGTGAGTTTAGCGATTTTCCGCGCTTTGTAGCTGGCTCCATTGGACCTACCAACCGTACTGCTTCTTTGTCCCCTGATGTGAACAGGCCTGGTTACCGTGCAGTAACTTTCGATGATTTAAAGATAACCTACAAAGAGCAGGTTCAGGCATTATCCGATGGAGGAGTAGATATATTTCTGGTAGAAACTGTTTTTGATACCCTTAATTGCAAGGCAGCTTTAATGGCTATTCAGGAATTTAAAGAGGAAAGTGGAATTGATATTCCAGTGATGGTTTCTGGAACCATTACCGATGCCAGCGGAAGAACCCTTTCTGGTCAAACAGTAGAAGCCTTCTGGAATTCTATTTGTCATTTTCCACTACTGAGCGTAGGCTTTAACTGTGCTTTAGGTGCCAAGCAACTTAAAGAATACTTGAAGCAGCTCTCACGGGTGGCAAATGTACCTGTTTCCTGTCACCCTAATGCTGGTTTACCTAACGAGTTTGGTGAATACGATGAAACACCTGGCCAAATGAGCAGCATCATTAAAAGCTATTTTGATGACGGACTCATCAATATCATAGGGGGCTGCTGTGGTACTCAGCCAGAGCATATACAAGCAATTGCAGATTATGCTAAGATTGCAAAACCGCGCCCAGTAAAACCATCAGAAAAAATAATGAAGCTTAGTGGGCTGGAGCCACTAAGTCTCACCCCTGAACTTAATTTTGTTAATGTAGGAGAAAGAACCAATGTAGCGGGATCTAAGAAATTTGCTCGTCTCATTCGTGAAGAAAAATTTGAAGAAGCTGTAGACATTGCCCGTGAACAAGTTGATGGTGGCGCCCAAATCATTGATATTAATATGGATGATGGAATGCTCGATGCAGTTACTGTTTTGCCGGCATTTGTAAATCTGATCGCTGCCGAACCCGATATCGCACGACTTCCTTTTATGATAGATTCTTCAAAATGGGAAGTAATTGAAGCCGGTTTGAAATGTTTACAAGGAAAAGGAATTGTGAACTCCATCAGTCTAAAAGAAGGAGAAGAAGCCTTCAAAGAAACTGCCCGTAAAATCATGAGTTATGGTGCTGCCGTAGTAGTTATGGCATTTGATGAAACCGGACAAGCTGATACTTTTGAGCGGAAGATTGAAGTCTGCAAAAGATCTTATGATATTTTAGTCAATGATGTAGGATTCCCTGCCGAAGACATTATTTTTGATGCAAATATTCTTACTGTGGGTACGGGCATGGAGGAGCATAACAACTATGCAGTTGATTTCATTAATGCTGTGAAGTGGATTAAAGAAAACCTCCCTTATGCTAAAACCAGCGGGGGCGTAAGCAATGTTTCCTTCTCTTTCCGTGGAAACAATGTTGTCCGTGAAGCTATTCATTCCTCCTTTCTATATCATGCCATTAAAGCCGGACTAGATATGGGTATTGTGAATGCGGGAATGATTGAAATTTACGAGGAGGTAGATAAAGAACTACTGACTTATGTGGAGGATATGCTTTTTAATAAGCGCGATGATGCCACAGAAAGATTGATGGCCTATGCCGAAAATATTGGACCAGGAGAGAAATCAGAAAAGAAAGCACAGGAGTGGCGGTCTTATCCGGTTAATAAACGCCTGGAACATGCTTTAATCAAGGGGATTACAGAATTTATTGAGGAAGATGTGGAGGAGGCAAGAAAGCAGGCAGTCCGACCTTTAGATGTAATAGAAGGCCCACTTATGGATGGGATGAATGTGGTTGGCGATCTGTTTGGAGCCGGTAAAATGTTTTTGCCTCAAGTGGTGAAAAGTGCAAGAGTAATGAAAAAAGCGGTGGCTTATCTCCTACCTTATATTGAGGAAGAGAAAAAGAAAAATCCTTTAGCAGATGGTGACCGTCAGACCAATGGACGTATATTAATGGCCACTGTAAAAGGAGATGTGCACGATATCGGTAAAAACATTGTCTCGGTGGTTTTGGCTTGTAATAATTATGAAATTATAGATTTAGGAGTGATGGTGCCTCTTCAAAAAATACTGGAGGAGGCTGAAAAACATCAGGTGGATATCATCGGGCTTAGTGGACTGATTACACCATCATTAGATGAAATGATTTATGTAGTAAAAGAAATGGAAGAGCGTGGCTTAAAAACTCCAGTGATGATTGGTGGTGCAACTACTTCTAAAATTCACACTGCCGTAAAGATTAAGCCTGGATATTCCGGAGCAGTAGTTCACGTGAATGATGCTTCTCGAAGCGTGACGGTGGCAGGTAAACTATTAGGTGAGAATAAGGAAGCGTATTTTAAAGAGATTGTAGATGAATATCAGTCCATGCGTGATGGCCACAGTAGAAGAGGACAGGATAAGTCTTATGTAAGCATTGAGGAAGCCAGGGCACAAAAGTATAAAGCAGACTGGGCCAATTATCAACCAACACAGCCAAAGAAAATTGGTGTGGAGGTGTTGAAGGATTATGACCTCAAAGAAATAGCTGAGTACATTGACTGGACACCATTTTTCCAGACGTGGGAGATGCGCGGCAGATACCCTAAGATATTGGATGATCCTGAAAAAGGAGTGGAGGCCAGAAAGCTCTTTAAAGATGCACAAGAGATGCTTAAAGATATTATAGACAAAAAGTTGTTACAAGCTAACGGTATTTTTGGTTTATATCCGGCCCATACTTCAGGTGATGATTCCATAGAAGTTTTTGCCGATAGTAGTAAATTTAAAAAATTAACTGAATTTCATACCTTAAGGCAACAAAGTAAAAGAAAGGAAGGATTGCCATACCACGCTTTCTCTGATTTTTTAGCTCCAAAAGAAGTTGGTTATACGGATTACATGGGAGCTTTTGCAGTTACAACAGGCGTGGGACTTGAAGCAATTGTTGAAAAGTATGAAAAGGAGCATGATGATTATAATTCCATAATGGCTAAAGCACTGGCAGACAGGTTAGCGGAAGCTTTTGCTGAATTGCTGCACTTAAAAGTGAGAAGGGAGTATTGGGGTTATGGAGCTGATGAGTCTTTGAACAATGATGACCTGATCCAGGAAAAATATCATGGGGTGCGTCCTGCTCCTGGTTACCCCGGTTGTCCGGATCATACGGAGAAGATAACGCTATTTAACTTGCTGGAAGTAGAGAAAAACATTGGAATTACCTTGACAGAAAACCTGGCAATGTATCCAACAGCAGCTGTAAGTGGCTTTTATTTCGCTCACCCCGATAGTAAGTATTTTGGTCTTGGTAAAATTGGTAAAGACCAGGTAGCAGATATAGCCAAGAGAAAAAATCAACCTTTCGAAGAACTGGAAAGATGGCTAAGTCCCAATTTAAATTATTAAATGTGATGAAGTGAAGTGGTACTGTTTATCATTATCAGAACTTCAATACCTCAGCACTTCAACACCTCAAAACATATATAATGAAAGTAACTGAACATATAGCAAACGCAAAGAAAACAGTTTTCTCTTTTGAAATTTTACCTCCCTTGAAAGGTCAAAATATTAAAACTCTGTTTTCTAATATAGAACCTTTAATGGAGTTTAAACCACCCTTCATAGATGTCACTTATCACCGTGAGGAATATGTGTATCGTGATAAAGGAAATGGTTTGCTAGAGAAGTTTACGACTCGGAAAAGGCCTGGAACTGTAGGTATTTGTGCAGCAATTAAGAATCGTTTTGATGTAGATACGGTGCCTCATATTATTTGTGGGGGGTTCTCAAAAGAAGAAACTGAGAATGCTTTAATTGATCTGGATTTTCTTGGGATTGACTCCGTACTAATTTTGAGAGGTGACCCTATTAAATCAGAGGCTAAATTTATTCCTGATCCTGCAGGTCATGCTTATGCCATTGAGTTATTGGAGCAGGTGGTACAGATGAATCGTGGAAAATATGTAGATGAGGAATTAAAGGGTGCGACTCCTACTAATTTCTGTATGGGTGTAGCAGGCTATCCTGAAAAGCATTTTGAAGCGCCAAGCATGAAATCTGATATTAAAATTTTAAAAAAGAAAATTGAAGCTGGTGCAGATTATGTAGTAACTCAAATGTTTTTTGATAACCAAAAGTATTTTGAATTTGTAGATAACTGTAGAAAAGAGGGAATTAATGTACCAATTATACCGGGTTTAAAACCGATTACCTCTTTAAAGCAGATGACAGCGTTGCCACGTACTTTTTACTTGGATTTACCTGATGCATTGGTAGATGAGTTGGAAAAATGTACAACAAATGAAGCAGTGAAGGAAGTAGGCATTGATTGGTGTGTCCAGCAGTCAAAGGAATTGATAAAATTTGGGACCCCATGTCTGCATTATTACTCTATGGGCAAATCAGATCCAATTTATAGAATAGGAGAGCAAGTGTTTTAATTGCTTCACATATATTTAGTTCCAGGAGGAAACTGACTATTTTTGAAGTAAAGAGCTGTTTTAAGGAGGTTTTTTTTTAACAATTTACTTTAGTTAAGGGGCAAATTTTAACTCAGACACCTCTTCCACGCTTCCTGAGGAGCGATCTGATAGTGAGATATCACCAATTCGGATGCGAATGAGTCTCAAAGTTGGGAGGCCTACAGCAGCTGTCATTTTACGCACCTGCCTGAATTTACCTTCTTTCAAAGTAATGCTCATCCAGCTGGTGGGTCCATGCCTCTCACTTCGGACGAGTTTAGGTGGCTCTTTAAAATACTCCTGGAAATCGAAAGGTTGAACCTGATTTGCTTTAGTTTCATAGCGTTTCCCATCAACTTGTATGATTACTCCATCCCTCAAATGAGTAAAGGCCTCTTCGGTAATGATTCCATCTACTTGTACGGCATATTCCTTCTCCACCTCCTTGCTTCTTACAACCTCACTCACTTTACCATCGGTAGTTAGCAGCAGCAAACCTTCTGATTTTTCATCAAGCCGACCGATAGCCATGGTGCCTTCGGGAAAATCTCCCAGATCGCCAAGTAGCTTCT
The DNA here is from genome assembly GCA_963803685.1 of uncultured Cytophagales bacterium. Lineage (GTDB taxonomy): Bacteria > Bacteroidota > Bacteroidia > Cytophagales > Cyclobacteriaceae > Marivirga. The sequence goes on along the minus strand of CAWDNW010000001.1, from coordinate 115,210 downwards.
TATTCTTCCGTCGGGTTTGATTATTCACAAATTGAGATAAATAACCGTAGGGTTTATGGATAATAAAATGTCGATGTACAGTCATTTTTTAAAGTCAAAGTAAATGTAAAAAAGAAGTGAAAATTACGGGGCATAGAAGCAAAATTTTATTTTCAGTCTATCCATCTTAATTCCCTGTCTAACAAATACTTCAATCTTGAGGTAATCACATTTTCATTTAGTTCACATATGAATATATCTGTAAAAGGTGCGGATTCTTATTTCAATATTAAAACTTTATTTTTAAATTTTTAATCATCATTATTTTTATTTAGATTCAACTAAGTTAAACTATTAATGAAGCTTTCTTTTTTCAGGACGGTTTTAATTTATACCGCGAGAAATCTCAATAAGCTGAAAATTGAAATTACCTATAATCATTAGTGGATTTTCAACGGTAATGAATGATGGAAAAGATGTAGATGATGAAGTTGTTTTAGTTGAACTTTTAAAACTAACTAGCTCAAAGTTGAACTTAAAATTATGAATGCCTGGTACTTGTGAAGATGTCTTCGTTGCTTTAAAACCGACTTGATTTGAAAACATATTTGTGACATGCTTTCAGGTTTATGTCACCCATGATTTGGTGTTCTTTTGAAGTAGTTTACCTGAAGTTTATAAAATGTCATTTAATCTTTAATTATAAATATTATAAGAATAGGAGTACTAGGATTTCAAACCAAATGTTAAAATTATGTTTTCAATCTATTTAGTAGAAGATGATCCGTGGTACGGTGAGTTTCTCAAACATCACCTAAGTTTAAATCCGGATTATGAGGTAATTTTATTTAAGGAAGCCAGAGCATGTCTGGACCAGCTACACAAAGGGCCTGATGTTGTTTGTATTGATTATGGTTTACCGGATATGGATGGTGGGAAATTACTGAATGAAATTCGGAAGTATTCGGCAGATATTCCTGTAATTGTGATTAGTGGTCAGGAAGAGATTGCCATTGCTGTTAGTTTGCTGAAAGCTGGAGCTACAGATTATATTATTAAAGATGAACATGCGAAGGATCTGCTCTGGAGGAGTATTCTAAAGATCAGGGAGAATAGCAATCTTAAAAAGGAAGTGGAGGAATTAAAGGAACAGCTAGAACAAAAGTACACCTTTGAGAACAGTATAATAGGTCAAAGTGATAGCTTGAAAAAAACTTTTAGACAAATTGAGAAAGCCACTAAGTCAACAATAAATATATCAGTAACTGGCGAAACCGGCACTGGGAAGGAATTAGTCGCTCGTGCTGTACATTTTAATAGTGCACGTAAAAAGAAGCCATTTATTGCTGTTAACATGGCTGCTATTCCTACGGAATTAGTAGAAAGCGAGCTGTTTGGACACGAAAAAGGAGCTTTTACAGGTGCTGTAAGCCAGAAGCAGGGAAAGTTTGAAGCTGCAAGTGGAGGCACATTGTTTCTAGATGAAATTGGAGAGTTGGATCTTAATCATCAAAGTAAGTTACTACGGGTATTGCAGGAACGAGAAGTAGTAAGGATCGGAAGCAATAAAGCAATAGAATTTGATGCTCGTATTATTACTGCCACCCATAAAAACCTTGCTGACGAAGTGAATGAAGGCAATTTTAGGGAAGATCTGTATTATCGGATTGTGGGGATGCCAATTGAACTCCCGCCACTGCGGCAGAGAGGTCAGGATGTACTTATTTTAGCAAAGCACTTTATAAAGGAGTATGCCAAAGAAAATAAACTGGGTAAAATACCTGCACTTAATAATGAAGCAAAAGATAAATTAATGAAATATAACTTCCCGGGGAATGTCCGTGAGTTAAAGGCCATTATTGACCTTGCGTGTGTTATGAGCGATGGAGATAGCCTAATAGAAGATGATATCAATTTTCATACTATTAAAAAGGACGAGATGTTTACTGCCACAGAAAAAACTTTACGAGAGTACAATGCGGATATTATAAGTTTCTTTCTAACCAAATATAATCAGAACGTAGTGGATGTGTCCAAGAAGCTGGATATTGGAAAATCTACTATTTATAACATGATTAAGTCAGGTGAAGTGCGAGTGGGTGAGTAACAATTTTACCAATTAAATTATGAAATCAGTTAAGGAATTTTTGGAGGAAGGAAGCTTTTATCGTTCGGTTGTGGAAGATGGTTCCGACATAATTTTAGTAGTGGATTATGAAGGAGAAATTCTTTTTCATAATTATGCCGTTACAGAAACATTGAACTTTTCGGAAAAGTCCTTAGAAGGCACAAATTTTTTTGATTATGTTCATCCAAAATATTACCAAAGAGTTCAAGCCTCTTTCGAAGAGTGCAAAGGTAGTGCTTATACCGAAGGAATTGAATTTTCCTTTCAAAAGTACGATGAAAGCTATAAGTATTTAGAATTTAATGCAATAAATCTAAAGTATAGTGAAGGTGTAGCTCTCCTTGTGTTGGACTGTCGTGACATCTCCCAAAGAAAAAAGGATGCAGAAGATTTGCTAAAGGCCCAACAGATGCTAAGTGGAATTGCCTTAGCTACAGAAGAATTACTCAACAATTCAGACTTGAATGATGCCATTCTAAAATCTTTGACGGTATTAGGTGAAGCAGTTGGTGTTGATAGAAGTTATTTATTCGAAAATACTGTAGTAGATGGAGTTACCTTAACATCTCAGCGTTTTGAATGGTCTCGAGACAGTGTCGATTCTCAGATTGATAATCCTGATTTGCAACAAGTACCGATAGAGGTATTTGGTGATTTTTTACCAGACTTGTTAGCTAAGCGTCCGTTTAAAGCAATTGTATCTCAACTGGATGATAGTTTTAGTATTAAGGAGATTTTAGTAAATCAGGGTATTTTGTCTATAGTACTTTTACCAATTTACCTCAAAGGTAAATTCTGGGGCTTTGTGGGGTATGATGATTGTACCACGGAGCGAATTTGGCCGCAGGAAGAAATATTGCTGCTTAAAAGCTACATTAATAATATCAGTAGCGCTCTCGAGCGCTCACAATATACCTCAGAGCTTGGGGAAATGGCACTATTCGCCCTGGAGACACCTGATCCTATCTTTCGAGTAGACAGAAATGGCAGAATTTTACTTAAAAATAAACCTGCTGAACATATCGAGTACTTCATTTATGAGGGTAGCAAAGTTTCTATTGAACGAATTTTTAAAAAATTAGCTCAGCAAGTTGACTCACAAAATCTAAGTGAAAGTGTAGAATTGGTCCATGATAGTAAATACTATCAGGTAAATATTGTGCTTTCTGAAACGAAAAAACATATCAATGTGTATTTGTCGGATATAACACGTCAGAAAGAAGCTGAGCTGGCAGTTAGGAAATCCAATGATCAATTACTATTGTTCAAGAATTTGTTGAAGGGTTCTTCCGATGCAGTGCAAGTTGCTTATGAAAGTGGTAAGCTTTTCTATATAAATGAAGTTGCCAGTAACTGGCTTGGCATCCCTGCTGAAGAAATACAGGAATATCATGTTAGCGATTTCGATAATATGTTTAAAACTTCAGGTGCTTGGGAGCAACATGTTACTGAACTAATGAAGGAGGGGTTTAGCACACTGGAAGGAGAAAACGTGAACCAAAATACAGGTGAAAGATTTCCGGTGGAGGTATCCGTGAAATACCTTAAAATAAGAGATGAAGGCTTTATTATTGCAAACTCCCGAGATATAAGCGAAAGAAAGGAGCGAGAATTTCAATTGAAAATTCAAGAGGCAAAGTATCGCAATATCATCTCCAACATGAATTTAGGTCTGCTTGAAGTAAGTACAGATGATGTTATTCAGCTATGCAATAAAAGTTTTGAGGAAATGTCTGGTTTTTCATTAGAGGAGTTGAAGGGAAAGAAAGCTGCTGAAATTTTTCTACCTAATACAAAGCGTGAATTTATGAGTAAAAAGAATTCAGAACGTTTAGGAGAAGTTTCTGATAGTTATGAAATCATGGTGCGCAACAAAAGCGGACACGCTAAGTGGTGGCTTATTAGTGGGGCACCTAATTTTAACGACAAAGGAGAAATTGTAGGTTCTATAGGTGTGCATCTAGACATTACTGAGGAGAAGAATATGGAGCAGTACTTAAAGGATGAACGTAAGCGACTTAACTATATTATTGAAGGAACAGATTTAGGCACATGGGAATGGAACGTGCAAACAGGGGAGATCCTCTTAAATGAAAAATGGGCTCAAATTATTGGTTATTCATTAGATGAGGTAAAGCCTCATAACTTCATTACCTGGGAGAAATATACTCATCCTAAAGATGTAAATCGATGTAGAAGAGCAATGCAACGCCATTTGGGTGGGGAGGTTGATTTTTACCAATGTGAATACCGGATGAAGCATAAGGATGGACATTGGGTTTGGGTGATGGATCGCGCAAAAATACTTGCATGGACTTCTAATGGAGAGCCCCATTTGATGTATGGCACGCATAATGATATTTCAAATTTTAAGAATCTTGAAAATGAACTTAAGTCTAATGTTTATAAATTTCAAAGCATATATGACCTAAGCCCTGTAGGAATAGCTCTAAATAATTTCGAAACTGGTGAGTTTATTGAAATAAATGACGCACTTCTCTATTCTATTGGTTATACAAAAGAAGAGTTAGGCGCTTTGTCTTTTTGGGACATTACCCCAATAAAGTATAAAGATGAAGAAGGGGAGCAGCTCAAACTACTAGAAAAAAATGGACGCTATGGACCTTACGAGAAAGAATATATCCGTAAAGATGGCTCTCACTATCCTGTTCTTCTAAATGGTGTAACTTATAAAGATAGCAATGGGAACAAATTAATCCTCTCTATGGTGCAGGATATGACTATAATAAAGGAGGCGGAGGAACAATTAGTAAGTCAACAGAAGGCCTTGAAAGCTCTTAATGAAATCAATGCCCTCTCTAAAAAGTCAGTGAAGGAACAATTACGAGATTCTCTTATCTTAGGTCTGGACTATCTTGGGTTGGAAATGGCTATAATTAGTGAAATAGATTCCTCAAAAAATAGTTATAAAGTTTTGGTGCAGCATTCTATTACCGGAGCACTGGAAGACGATATGGTTTTTGAACTTGGTAACACTTACTGTGATATCACTCTCTCAAATTATTCTTTGGTAGCTATCGATAAGATGGAAGATTCAGAATATAGGGGTCACCCTTGCTATACAAATTTTAAATTAGAGAGTTATATTGGAGTTCCTCTAATTGTTGATGGAAGAACTTACGGAACTATAAACTTTTCATCTTCAGTGCCAAAAGGCCGTCCCTTTTATGAAAGTGAGAAAGAGTTTGTTTTGTTATTGTCTAGATGGGTAAATACTACTTTTGAGCGAAGCCAGTTTATTCAGAGTCTGGAGATGGCCAAAGAATTGGCTGAAGATGCAAGTAAAGCTAAAGAAGCTTTTCTTACCAATATGAGCCATGAAATCCGTACTCCATTAAATGGAATTATTGGAATGGTGAGAGAGCTAGGAAAAGATACGACAATTTCTGAAAAACAGAAGCAAAATGTGTCAAGGGCCAATCGTGCGTCACAACATCTGCTACAAATTATAAATAATATATTGGATTTGGCAAAAATTGAAGCTGGGGAGTTGCAATTGGAAATTCGTCATTTTTCACTCAATGAATTACTAATGGATGTTAATTCTATTTTGAAAATTCCTGCTGATGAAAAGAAGATACAATTTGAAATAAAAACAGAGCCAAGTTTGTTTCCTTATTATAAAGGAGACGAAATTAGGATAAAACAAATACTGATCAACCTTGCAGGTAATTCTATAAAATTCACAGAAAGAGGAGGAGTCTCTATAGTTGTAAGTGGTGGAATGAAATCTAATACAGAGCAGGAGGTGGTTTTTCATATTAAAGATACAGGTATTGGTATGGAGGCCTCTTACATGCATAAACTCTTTAAGAAATTTCAGCAGGAAGATGCAAGTATTACCCGAAAATTTGGTGGTACTGGCTTGGGAATGGTAATTACCAAAGAGTTGGTGGATTTGATGGAAGGACAACTCAATGTAGAAAGTAAGAAAGACGAGGGTACTCAAATAGAAATTAGGATTGTATTACCGTTTGGGAAACAAAAACATGTAATAGAACGAACTGCGAATAAGGATCATACCTCACTTAAGGAAATTAAAATATTGTTAGTGGAAGATAATGAGATGAACAGACTAGTTGCTTCTAACAGTCTTTCTCTCTTAGATGTAAGTATTAAGGAAGCTGAAAATGGTAAAATAGCAATTGAGATGTTAAAACAGGAATCATTTGACTTAATTTTAATGGATATTCAAATGCCAGAAATGGATGGTATTGAAGCCACCAAAATTATACGAAATGAACTCAATAGCAATATCCCAATCATAGCCCTATCCGCTAATGCATTTAAATCTGAAATCGAACATAGCAAAGCCATCGGAATGAATGACTACATTACTAAGCCCTTTGATGAAAAGGATTTTGTTCAAACGATTCTCAAATATATAGATTACAGGCTAGATGTTCAGGCAAATGAGACCGACAAAATAGATCAAAAATCAGAAATGAAGACTGAGAAGCTTTATGATCTTACTCAATTACAGGAAATGAGCAGAGGAAATGATGAGTTCATTCATAGAATGCTGCAGGTTTTTATTGAAACAGGCCAACAAGCGGTTAAGGATTTTGAAGAAGCGCTAAGAAACCAGGATGTAACTCGCATCAATAAAATTGCTCATAGAATGAAGCCAAGTATTGATAACATGGGAATTAGCAGTTTGAAGTTTCCCATTCGAGAGCTAAACAAGTTTTCATTAACTAATAATACAGAAATTTCCCTTCGACAATTAGTTAAAAAAGTCTGCGATTTGCTATTGGAAGTGATTGAACAGATAAGATTTGAACAAATTAACAACTCATAGCTCTTTCCATAAAATGGAATTCTAGTGTAAAATCAGGAAATATATTTGCAGGAAAAATTTTTAATATGCTGATAATCAAATGGTTATTGCTGTAGGAATAGTTTTGGTTTACCTCAATTCAAGTAAAGGAAAAAGGTATGCTTATGAAACGATTAATCCTAATTTTAACAGTCAGTCTGATTTTTATATTAAAATCCTGGGCAGCAGGAGAGCCATCAACTTATTTTAATATATACGTTCCACCCAATAATGATGCTGTACAGCGAAACGTGGCTTTGATAGTAACTGCTATCCATGACAGTACAAGTTTTACAATCACAGATGATGATTTAGATGGAGACTCAGACGACTCCTTTTCTGGCATGTTGATGGCGGGTCAATCCTATATATTATATATAAAAGATAATGGAATTAATGATGATGCGCCTTACGCCTCAGGTGGTGAATTAAAACAGGATGGTGATTATTTTATTATAGAAAGTAATAAGCTGGTTTACGCATCTATGTCAACAGATAGTGATTGGCAGCACGATTTTGTAGCCAGTGTTAATAAAAAATCAGTAGGAGAGAAGTTCATTGTTTATTCCCCTAAAATCTCCTCTTCACTGCGTGATCTTAATGTATTTGCTTTTGAAGAAAATACAACTGTAACTATTTCTAAAATATCTCAATCAGCAACTACTCAAACCGGATATACTAATGTAAATCCTGATGCGAAAGAAGTTGTTGCACAACGCACATTAAATCCCGGTGAAGATATAATCTATTTTTATCAGGATGGTCGCAACCTGATGAATACAGGAGAAACATACATGATAGAATCTAATAAAGATGTTAGTGTTCAGTATGGGGCTTTATACCAAAATGAGCGTGATGGTGGAGCTTATGTTCCGTCAAAAAGCGGAAGTTCATCTGGAGAATTGTTTTATTTTGCTGTTCCTTACCAGGCCAGGGGAGAGCAGGAAATACGAGTGATTTCATGGGATGATAATAATGAGATTATTCTTGAGCGCTTCAGTAATGGGAACTGGGTTTCGATCAATAGCTGGGAGTTAAATTCTAATCAACCTGCGGATTGGGTAGGTAAGCAACAAGGAAATGTAAATTATCAAACAGTATTTCGAGTGCAATGTACTGCTGGGAAGAAAGTTTCAGTTTTTGAGGCCAATTGGATGGAAACTGGTTATACCAGTACTTCTGATATGGCTACAATGGTGAGTTCTTCCAATGGCACCACTTCGGGAGATACATTTTTAGTCTACTTGTTGCCCCCTGGCGCGCAAAATAATGTTGTAAACCCTTTTACCGGTCAAAAATTTAATAATAGTTATAGTCATTTGTATCTGTTCGCAGGAAAAAATGATGCCGTTGTTACTATTAAAGATGCAAAAACCAATGGTGAGGTTTTGCATAAAACTTTCAATATTGAAGCCGGCCGCTACGCTGATGCTATTTTCAGTTTGGAGGAGTGGAGAAGTATCTATAACGGTACCGGTGCGCCTACCGGATCAGAAAGGCCTTATGTTTTGGTGGAATCAAGCAGCAATATTTCCATGCTTTCCTCTAATTTTAACGATAACTGGATGACATATTTTGGTTCTTCCTTACCGCAGAGTTTCACACAAAATACCAGTGTTGATGTAAGCTCCGGTTTACCAGGAGATACTATTTCATTGGTATCGGAAATTGTTTTGGAAGGAGCCACGATCGAAAAGACTCAAATTGAACTTCAGGTAAGCTCAGGAGCCATTCCTGTAAAGAGTACCTTAAAAAATAGAAACAATAATACTTCCATCAACGGCAGCATCAATTATCAGGAAAGTATGTCAATTATTACTTTTGATAGCGTGCCATCTATCACATCGGGAGATGATTACCAGGTTGAGACAAAACTAGTATTGTCTACTTCTTATAATAATGGTGAGCCTATCAGTGATGGAACCGTAGTAAGTGTGGAAACTGTAGTAACAGGTGAAGTAGATGGTGAATTGCAGCAATCAATATTGTCACAGGGAGTAGAGAATAACGCCTCTAACACTAGTAATTTATTGTTTAGCACTTGTGCTGATGCATTGGGTGAAAACAATACGGGAGATAATTGGAATGCAGCTTGGGTTGATACTGATAACGATGGTTTCGAGGATTTGATAATTACCGATAAGCATCAGGATACTAAGAATAGCTATTTTCAGAATCACAGTGGAAGCCTGGCTCTTAATACAACTCCAGATTTTCTGCAAAATGGAAAAAGTACATCAACTCTTTGGGCTGATGTTAATAATGATGGATTATCAGATGTGTTTGTTGTGAATGCTACTGGAAAGGCGAGTTTGTTGTACATCAATCAAGGAGGAAATCACTTCGTAGCAGTTCCTAATAGTGGCATATCTGTACATCCACAGTACTTTCACGGAGGAGCTTTTGCCGACTTTGATAATGATGGTTTTGTGGATCTACTTGTGACTAATTTTTTCCCAACTAAATTTCATCATCTTTATAGAAATAAAGGAAACAACACTTTTGAACTGGTGGAAAGTACACATGTTTCAACAGTTAGTGCTCGGGCGATGGCACCCATCTTATCAGACTATAATCAAGACGGTTTAGTAGATATTTTTATCCCTAATGGCAGCAATGAAGCAAATTCATTGTTTAAGAATTTAGGTGGGTTTCAATTTGAGAAGGTTGAGCAAGGGGCTATTGTGACAGACACTTTTAATTCAGTGGGTGCTGCATGGGGCGACTATGATGGTGATGGTGATCAGGATTTATATGTGGTAAATGCTTCAGGTCAACCAAATAATTTATATCAAAATGATGGACACGGTACCTTTACATCAATACTAAATAATCTTATTGTTGAAGGAAATGGACATAGCCATAGTGCTTCATGGATTGATGTTGACAATGATGCAGACTTAGATTTATTCGTAACAGATGATCAGAAAGCTAATCAGTTATTTATCAATAATGGCGATGGAAGTTTTTATAAGAAATTAGATGAAATAATTGCTGGACATGTTGGCAAAGCATATGGTATTGCCTGGGCCGATTACAATAAGGATGGAGCATTAGATGCTTTCCTTTCAACACATGGCGGAGACGAAAATAAGTTGTACTGCCATAATGGAACGAGCAATAATTGGATATCTTTCAAACTCTTAGGCACCAGTAGTAATACCAACGCATTAGGAGCCACAGTTCGCATAAAAGCCAATGGAAAATGGCAACTGAAAGAAGTGCTGCCAGTTTCAGGCTTTGGAAGCCAGAATAGTTTACAAGCACATTTTGGGTTAGGTATTTCAAACTCAATCGATTCTGTAATGATAAATTGGCCCTCCGGAGCAAAGCAGTATTTTGAGAGTGTTCCTGTTAATAGTTTCCTTACTATTCAGGAAGAAGGTGCTTCAGCGGTAACAGTTATCACTTTTAATGATGAAAATGCCAATGGTATTAAAGAAGCTAATGAAAAGACAGTGGGGAATATTTCTTTACAGATGCTTCCTAACAATAAAGTAGTAAAGTCAGATAAAAATGGTATTACTGTATGGCACCTGGCGGAGGGGGATTATCTACTCAACACAACAGGAATGGTCAATTGGGAAAGCAGTTCCGCGCTTTCTGTAGAGGTTTTTAATCTTACAGATACTACGTATTATTTCCCATTGAAAGTTTTAAATGATGGTCATGACTTGTCTATTAATTTCCACACTACAGCCTGGAGGAGAGGTTTTCAAAGTGAAACACTAATTCAAGTAGCGAATGGGGGATCCTCTGAAGCTTCTGATGCCATTGTCAGGGTGACCTATCCTGCAGAGGTACAGGTAGTTTCCTCAGTAAATGATTATCAAATGATGGCAGAAAATGTATATGAGTGGAATATTCCAACTATACAGCCAGGAGAAACAGTTCTTTTCAATGTAAATGATAGCGTAGGTCTAAATTCTTCAGTAGGACAGGTGCTTACTGTAATGGCCAGTGTTGAGGCGTTAGGAACCGAATTGGATTCTACCAATAACAAGTTTGAAACAGAGGTTGAGGTAGTGGGTGCAGTAGACCCAAATGACATGGTGGCAAGCCCTAAAGGGGAGGGGACTGAAGGTTATGTACATAAAAACCAATGGCTTACCTATACTATTCGTTTCCAAAATGTGGGTAGCTTTTATGCAACTTATGTAACACTAGATAACGAGTTGTCAAAAAATCTGGATTTAGAAACTTTTGAAGTAATTGCTTCAAGCCACCCTTATGAGTATAGTTTAAATGATGATAAACTTCAGGTGAAATACGAGAAAATATTTCTTCCCAGTACCGAAGTAGATGAACCAGGAAGTCATGGTTATTTTACTTATCGGATTAAACCTGATGAGTCAGTAAGTGGAGGCGAACAGATTAGGAATGCTGCTAATATCACTTTTGATTTTGAAGCTCCTATTGCGACAAATACAGTTCAACACACTATTAAATATAAGGGCGATGGACGAGTGCATGCAATTAGGATTTATCCTAATCCGGCCACAACCAGAGCAGAAATACAATTAGATGATGAGTTCTTAAAATATGAGCAAAATCCACTCATCTGTCAATTTAACATTCGTGATAGTGCCGGTAAGTTAGTTTTGGAGCTTAAGAATATGAATGATTTAACATTTGAGCTGGCAGTAGACAGGTTATCTAAAGGATTATATTTTGTAGGTGCAATAGACCAAAACGGAGTAAAGTATCAAGGGAAATTAATTGTACAGTAAAAATTATTAAGTGGTTTTTGTTGGAGTAACCGAGTTCTGTTATAGGGCTCGGTTTTCTTTTTTAGTAATTACTTAACCATAGGTGAATGGTAAAAATAGCCGGTAAAAAATGAATACCAGCGGACTTGTTTAAAATTAAAAGAACAGTATTATGCTTCCTCATTTTGGAAATTTTATTTTCACATTTTTCAATAGAAGAAAATTGTCTGCAAGCCCAATTTATGTAGAAGAAGATATGCGGATTGATGGACACAGGCAGCAAAAATTTAGACTTTTGGAAAAAATAAGCCTTAATTGTGCAGTATAGGTTGCCTCTACTTAGCAAGGTCGCCATTCTTAGCTCTTACTAATAGAACTTAGGTTGACAGCTTCACCTTTCCCATTTGTATTTCAGCCACCTGAGACTACGAAGCAAGACTCATTTAAAATAGGAGTGCCATTTAAGATATTGATTCCAAATAACAAGCTTACCTACGAGTATTTACATCATTTTACCTCCTTCACATAAATTCAAATTGGTCTTCTGAAATTCCAAAAAATGGAATTGATCTTTAGTGACTGGAAAAATTTAACTCCCTCACTTTGTTAAGTATCTAATAAACAGTATTTTATATGTTTGGTATTGTTTTAGGGTTATCTGTTTAAAATTAAAATATAAATATAATGAGACCTGTAGAACAGTTTAAAATTTTTGTAGTAGATGATGATTTCTTCTATCAGAATGTATTTCATCAGCAGCTGATGAATTTAGGGTATAAGAATGTAAACCTTTATAACAATGGTTATGAATGTCTTGAACGCCTAAATGAAAATCCGGATGTTATTTTTCTGGATTATAATATGGATAATCTTTCAGGTTATGAAGTGTTGAAAAAAATTAAGCGCTTCAATCCTGATATCTATGTGGTAATGATATCTGCTCAGGAAGAAATTAAGCCAGCAATAGATGTACTGAAACATGGAGCCTTTGACTACATTCAGAAAGGTGACGATGAGTTATTAAAAATTAAGCAGGTACTGGTGAAGATTACTGAAGTTAAAGACTTGTTGGAACGTTCACGACCCACAATACTAAAAAAGTTATTTCATTTTCTCTAAAATACCAACAATGCGTTATCTTATAATTACTCTTCTCTTATTAGTTAGTTTGGCCTCCTGCACTACGCCTAATTTATTTCATCAGTCTAAAAAAGATGGACCAAATACTGTTGAGGCGTTGGATAGTGTTTTCCATTACAATCCAGAATATCAATATCAGGTTAGAAAGGGTGATAAAATTAGCATTAGTGTTTGGGGACAGGATGAACTCAGCGTAGGATCCCTTTATGGCATTTATAACTCTAATGAAGTATACGGTAAGTGGATAATGGTTGATGCTGAAGGAAACATTGAAGCCCCACGCTTAGGAACCTTACCTGTAGAAGGGAAGACGGTCATTGAGTTGAAAGTGATGCTTAGAACTAAGCTGGCTAAGTGGATAGTGAAGCCAGTGGTCGATGTAAAAGTATTAAATAAGGAAATAACTATACTTGGTGAGGTTCGGGATCCCAAAGTAATTACTGTTGACCGAGATAACAGTTCTTTAATGGATCTGGTGGCTAAATGTGGAGGCTTTGAGTTCTATGCAAACTTTAAATACATTAAAGTTCTGCGACAGAAAGGATCAGATGTTTACGTAGCCAATATTGACCTGACTCAAAGTGGGGATTACTTGAGTAGAAATATTCAAATACTACCGGGAGATGTAGTTGTAGTGCCTTCCAAAGGTTATAAGGAATTTGATAAAAGAATATCTAACATAATTCCGCTTACAACTACTTTAACGGCTTCTGCCATATTTATGGGTGCCCTTTAAAATAAAAATCATGCAAGAACATTTTGGAATTTTACGACCCTATTTCCGCGGCTTACCACTTATAGTGCTGGCACTGGTAGTTGGTTTTTTTATTGCTTCCAAATATTTGAGTTATGTTACTCCAATGTATGAAAGTACTACAAAACTTAAATTGGCTGATATTTCTGAGGGGATAGCAAATAGCAACTTGTTTAAGAATTTTGATGTCTTTTCCACCAGCAATAAAATAGCCGGTGAGATTGAAGTTTTACAATCACAGGTATTGTTAAATAAGGTATTGGATGATCTAGATTTTGATGTAGTTGTTTATCGGGTTGGTAAAATTCGCTCTGTAGAGCTGTATGATCAGTCTCCTTTTATAATAGAGAAATTCAGTCTGGGAGATCAGTATTTTGATGAAAAATTTGATTTGAAAGTTGCCCAAGATGGAAGTTATACGGTTAATATACCACAAGAAGGATTAAAAAAAGGACAAATTGGCGATACACTTCAGCTGCAACACGGAAAAGTGGTTATCAGAAGAAATGAAGTGCTTCTAGCAAACAGTCCTTACTTACAAGTAGCTGATCATTATGAATTTGAATTCATCAGTCGAAATAAACTTATAGGTCTGATTAAGAAAGACCTGGATATTATGTCTGTCGATAAAGATGTGGCAATTATTAAAATTACCACTAAATCTGCAGTTCCCGAGAAGGCTGCTTTACTAGCCAACAAAATAGCTGAGATTTACATTTTAGACTATATTGAGTCAAAATATAAGGTAGCGAACGTAACAGTTAATTTTTTAGATAATCAAATTGATGCTGTAAATCAAAAATTGACTAATGCTGAAAATAAAATTCAGGACTATAGAAATGTAAAGAATATCACAAACATTTTTCAGGAAAATGAAACGAATCTTCGTAAAATCTCTCAATTAAAAATACAGCAAATAAATTTAAAAATGAGCCTTGATGCAATTCAGGAACTCGAAAAATATATTAAAGAAGGAGAAGAACAATTTTTAAGCTTAGCACCAAATTTTGAGGCATTTACAGATCTGCTTTCTACAGAAATTGTAAAGAATATTAAGAAGTTGCAGTCAGAAAAAATGGATCTTCTTTTAGTGTACACCGCAGAAGATGAAAGGGTGCAAATTATTGATGATAAAATTGAGGATCTTAAGAACTACTTGATAGAAAGTATAACCAATACACGTAAAAATCTCGAGATCAAGTACAACAATTTAAGTGCTGATATAGAAAAGTCAGAGCAAGTATTTAAAGTGGTTCCGGAAAATGAGAAAATGCTGGCTATTCTAAACAGAGAGTTTCAAATCTACCAGCAATCTTACAATTTCCTAAATGAAAAGAAAATTGAAGCAGAGATAGCACAGGCCGCTAAAATTGCTTTTCATCGTATTATTACTCCTGCGAACATCCCTAAAGTGCCTGTATCACCTAATAAGCCAATAATTAAAATTGTAGCAGCCCTACTAGGAATGTTCTTTGCTTTGGCTTTAATATTCATAGTACACGCACTTAAAGCAAAAGTGAATGACAAAAAGACTATTGAAAGTCGGTCTATGATTCCACTTGCAGCGGTAACGCCAAAACTAACTGACAATAAAGAAATGTTTGAGCACTTTCAGAAATTAACTGCTCAATTAGAAATTAAAGGGCTTATTGGCGACAACTATTGTGTGGCTTTAAGCTCTTTTAGACCGAAGGAAGGTGCTCCATTTAATTGCTTTCAATTTGCCAAAGCATTAGCAAGACAAGGCAGAAAAGTATTAGTGATTGATACAGAAAACACCTTCCAAGTGGCCGATGCAACTCCTGGAGAAGTACATCATCATGGAGAGTTCCTAAGTTATCTTTCTTTAGATGATATGCACTATAAATGCTATTCCAAAGATAAGCTTGATAATTTACTAAAAAGTGTTTCTAAGGATTTTCAGGTAACATTGGTTCTAAATGGTGATATGCTTAGCCAAATGTCTCTATTGATGATGTCATTAGTAAGAGCAAATATGGTAGTACTTGATGCGCGCTTGACACCCGCAAAAAAAGTGCTGGAAGTTGATTTGTTAAAGGAAGAGTACCAGCTTCCAAATGTAAATTTTATACTGAACAGAGACAGATACACACCCAGTATTTTAAGAGAGCTAAAATTGCTTATCGCTCGCTTGCTAAGAAGACATAAGGCATCAAAAGAAATATCATGGAAACTATAAAGCAGATAGTAAAATCTACCAAAGTACAGGCACTGGCTGATCAGGCAATTTTTAGTGGAAATAGCTTTTTAGTTACAATTTTAATAGCAAGACTTTCTTCACCAGAATTATTTGGTCTTTTTTCCGGCTGGATTCTAGGGATTTATTTAGCTGTAAGCTTAATAAGCGGATTATTGATTCAACCCTTTCAGATTTTAATCAGCAAAGTAGCCGATAAAAAAACTTACCAATTTTTTGTACTTATTATGCAATTAAGTAGTGTTATCGTTCTGCTGGTAATAGCAGATGTAGTTTTTAGATACACAAATTTTCTGCAAAGCTTTGATAATTATAGAGAACCTCTATTGCTATATGCCTTTGGATTTATGTTGCATGATTTTTTTCGTAAAATTTTTTTGGCGCAAAAAATGCTTACGAAAATACTCCTATCTGATTTTCTTTTACTTTGCTTACAGAGCGGTATACTCATTTTAGCAGGAATGAGCTCCAGTTCATTTCTAATGCTAGTTCAATTACTGGCATTATCATACTTGCCGGGATTAATTTTCATGGTTGCATACTCTTTCAAAAATTGGAAATTTTCCATAAAATGGAAAAATTATCTCATACTACATTATCAGCAAGGTAGGTGGTTATTTCTTTCTGCAATAGTGCAATGGTGGTCAGGGAACCTGTTTGTGGTTGCTTCCGGCATGTATTTAGGCATTGCTGCTCTAGGTGCATTTCGATTGGTACAGTCATTGTTCGGTGTTTTAAACGTTTTGTTTCAAACATTCGAAAATTATGTACTTCCTCAAACAGCTCAATTAATGACGGACTCAAAAATTATTGCAAAGCAGTATCTGAAGAAACTTAGTGTTCAATCACTGGCATTTATTGCAGTACTTTTAGTAAGCATTTTTCTTTTGTCTGATTACATTATTGTATGGGCTGGTGGTAAACAATATGCAGATTACGGATTCCTGGTAAAGGGGATGGCTATTTTGTATCTGATTATTTTTATTGGTTACCCTGTAAGACTGGCAATTAGGGCATTGGTATTAAATAAACATTTTTTTATAGGGTATTCAATGTCCCTCTTGTTCAGTTTGCTAAGTTTTCAATTTATGCTCAGTCATTTTCAATTGATTGGAGCATTGTTAGGACTAATTGGATCTCAGCTCATCTTAATTAGCTTCTGGCAATTTATTTTAGTTAAAAACAAATTCATATTATGGAAATAATACATTTAATTTTAGGGAAAGCCAATCCGGATCGGATGAACGGAGTGAATAAAGTCGTTTTCCAATTAGCCTCCAAACAAGCAAATTCAGGACGTAATGTGGCTGTTTGGGGAATTACAAAAGAAACTACTCACAACTACGGGGATCGAAATTTTAGTACTGTACTATTTCAGGCTAATAGAAATCCATTTCTATTGGATGAGAATTTGAAAAAATCCATTTTGGAAAAGCAAGGAAAAGCTGTATTTCACTTACATGGAGGATGGATTCCCACTTATTATAGCATATCCAGGTTTATGGCAGCACATCACATACCATTTGTTTTAACACCTCATGGAGCCTATAACACCGTGGCAATGAAACGCAGTAAATGGATGAAAAAAATATACTTTCAACTTTTTGAGAAAGCACTTTTAAATCGTGCACAAAGAGTTCATGCAATAGGCGAGAGTGAAGTTGAAGGTTTGCATGGTATTTACGCAAATAACAAATCTTTTTTATTGCCTTACGGCTTTGAATATGCGCAAAATCTGGTAAACGATGAAGCTGATGATTCAAATGAATTTGTGATAGGTTTTGTAGGTCGATTAGATATATACACCAAGGGACTGGATTTACTTTTAGCAGCATTCAATCGCTTTCAAAGAACTGTGCCGCAAGCCAGTTTATGGATTATAGGAGATAGTAATGAACGCCATACTTTAGAGCAATACATTCTTAAAAATAACGTAAATAAAGTGACGCTATGGGGCAGTAAGTTTGGTGTGGAGAAAGATGAACTAATGCGAAAAATGAAAGTATTTGTACATCCATCTCGCAATGAGGGCTTACCGACAGCTGTGTTGGAAGCGGCCAATTTGCAAATCCCCTGTATTGTTAGTGAAGCCACAAATGTGGGCAGTTTTGTTGACAATTATAATGCAGGTGTAAGTATTCCTACAGAAAATGAGGAAGTTCTATTTCGGTCTTTTAAACATTTGTATTCTATTCACAGAAAGAATGGCTTAAAAGAGTTAGGTAGAAATGCTCAGAAAATGGTGGAAGAATGTTTCCAGTGGGATTCTATTGTAGAGGATTTTGATCAATTATATAAGTAGTGGAAGGTTCAGCAGTCTATATCGATCATGGCCCATTTTTGAAGAAAATTGACAGATATCTATTAATTATTCTTTTTCTGATGGTGGCTTGTTTTTTCACATGGAGTGAAAATGTTATGATTACAAGGGCTATCAAGGTAGTTGGTCGTATGGGCGTGCTGTTCTCTTCTTTTTTGGTGTATCGTAAAATTATCCAGTATGGAGCTGTGGATTCTTTGAAATGGAATAACTTGTTTTCCATCCTGCTTTATGCAGCCTATTTATTATTAGGATTTGCTTCGTTTATGTGGAGTACAAATGTCGGATATAGCGTCCTTCAATGGTTTATGACCAGTCAAACACTAGTATTCTGTTATTTTTTCATCAAAAGCCTGTATTTATTGGATGAATATTTTGATAAGCATCCTATTAGGCTTTACAATTTGCTGGGTAATTCTTGTTTTGTTCTTATTCTAATCTTTGTAGTAGGCATGTGGGTAGATCCGGATACATTCTTTCGAATGACCCATGGTGGAGAAGAAGCAAGGTTGGGGGGCTATATGATGAACCCTAATGAATTGGGAATGTTAGCAGGATTGGGTGTGGCAGGTCTGCTTTTCGATCTTAAACGAAATCATGCAAAATGGTGGACTATACTTAAATTAGCAGTACTTTTTTATGGGCTTTATGCAACAGGATCAAGGTCCTCACTCATTGGAGCATTGCTAATAATAGGATATCATGTAAAACAATCCAGTAATCAGCAATTGAAGATAATTATTATTGCTGGAATGCTGTTGATCACTCCAATAGCTATATGGAAAGTAATTTTAAAAGATGGCGATACAAGCAGACTGGAAGAAGTGATGAGCATGACAGGAAGGTTGCCTTTCTGGAAAGCGCTCATCAATGAAGGACTACCCAGAGAACCTATGCTGGGTTTTGGTTTCATGCGAATTGACTATAAAGAATACTTTCAAAGTGCTCATACCTATCCAGGTAAAATGACCCATAATACATTTA
Organism: uncultured Cytophagales bacterium; assembly: GCA_963803685.1. Taxonomy (GTDB): domain Bacteria; phylum Bacteroidota; class Bacteroidia; order Cytophagales; family Cyclobacteriaceae; genus Marivirga. The sequence goes on along the minus strand of CAWDNW010000001.1, from coordinate 96,138 downwards.
TGCAGGTGTTAATGAACCTCGGATTTGTGGGGCTTACCATTACAATTTTTCAAATGATTTTTACCTTTAAGGGAATTGCCTCAGAAAATGAAGAAAAGAAATTGATGCTAAGGAGTTTGTTAATACCACTCTTTATCAACTCTTTTACCGAGTTCGGAATATTTGGGGAGTCTAATTATGGGATTTTATTTTACCAGTTAGTGATAATTTATATTTCATTTAAGACAAACCCTATACTTACACCACTTAATAAAATACACCTCAAAAAGAGACGGCCAGATCTGCTGGTTTCCTAGCGTGTTAAAAAAATTACAATCTCTTCCAACTCTTCCCAGTTTAGAACTAAATTCCATTTTCTGGAAAAAACTTTAAAAACACGAAAAGTATTACCCTGTAAATCAGTCACTTGAATATTTGGCAGTCTTTTGGCATTCTCTCAATAAAATACACGTTGATATGGAAAAGATATTCTCACATTTAGGTTATAGTGTAAATACAAATAGCACAGAGGACAAAGAATTGTCGGTCATATTTATCAAGAATCCCGATGGATCTCCGAGATGGATTTGGCATGCCGAGGCAGAGAAGCCATATTTCCTTAAGTTCTATAACATATCGGGATTAATACCGCTTGCTTTTGCAACTTTTTGTAAGGTCGTATTCTTCCTTAGAATTCAAAGATTTATATTCTCCAAAAGTAAATTAAAATTTTCTAAGAATCCACGCTCCAATAGCATATTTAATTTAGTAGATCACAGACAATGGGCCTTATTTACAGGAACTACTGGTCCTAATAATAAAATGGTGATCTTTCACAAAGGAAATGAGGGGAATGAATTTATTAAGGTAGCACCTTATGAATCTGCTAATGAGTTGCTTGAAAATGAATTTAATACAATTAACATCTTAAAAAATTTAAAGCCTTTAACTTTTGCCCATCCCAGCGCTAACATGGATGCTGATAATAGACTCCGATTAAGTGATATATCAGAAGGAGGGCACAGAGTAAAACACCTTTCAAGTGATCACAAAAGTGCTATTTATGAACTAAGTTTAAAAACAAGCGTGAATTCTGATGCTTTTCGAACTCAACTTTTATTAGAACTATGCGAAAAGCTTCAGTCTGATGAAATTATTAAGGATAAGCGAATACCCGGAAATTTAGTAGATAAACTACAGGATCTGTCTCAACACTATAAATTATTGCCCTTTAAGATGTCTCTCAATCATGGAGATTTTACGCCTTGGAACATGTATAGTAATGTGTCAGGTTTAAATATCTATGATTGGGAGTTAGCAGGTTATTTGCCTATAGGATTCGATGCTTTTCATTTTATTCTCCAAAAGGGAGTGATGCAGGAGGGTAAAACCTGGGCAAAAATTAAGGAAGAAATCGATTTGTTTATTCCGGAAGAATTGATGAGAAAGTGGACAAAGCAATCCGATTTAAATAGAGATGATTATCTTAAGTTATATTTTTTAGTAAACGTAACTCGCTATTTGTACTTGTACAGTCAGCAGGAAAAATGGCATCCTCAAATTAGTTGGTTGTTATCCGTATGGGAAGACGCAATTACCGATTTAACAAAAACAGAAAATGCCGACAGGGGTATTTTTATAGCGGAGGTTTTTGAATATTTGCAACCGAAGCAATATGCCGCCATTAAATTCCCCAACATTAATCCTGCACGTTTATCTGAGAATTCTGATATCGATTTGTGCATCCTGAAAAGCGACTATGCTTCAATATGCCAATACTTAGAAAATCACTCTTCTGTTAAGCATTTAATGATAGAGCGAAAATCCTTTATGGCCACCATACGAGTTTTTTTGCATGACAATAGTATAGTATGCTTTGATCTCATCTGGACACTAAAAAGAAAATCACTTGTAATGATGGATGCCAAAGATGTGATTGAAAGTACGGTAACTAATATATATGGGGTTAAAAACATAAATGTGACACACCTTGCCACTTATCTAGGCTTGTTTTACGGTCTTAATGAACATAGCATACCTGAGATTTATCAGCCCCACATTTTAGTATTGAAGGATGCAAATTCAAACATCGAAAAAATTATTTACAAAGGACTTGAGAATAATGAAATTCCCACCATGCAGTTGAAAGCTGAATTATTTAAATGTAAAATTAATTTGGGAGTGAGGAAGTTAAAGAATCATGTGGCATATGCACTTGATATTGCAAGAGAACTTCTATTCAAAAAAGGTTTAATTATTACTTTCAGTGGGGTAGATGGTGCAGGAAAATCTACAATTATTGAAAAAACAAAATATGAACTGGAAAAGAAATTGCGAAAGCGTGTAGTTGTTTTACGTCACAGGCCTTCCTTATTACCTATTCTTAGTGCCTGGACAAAAGGTAAGCAGAAAGCGGAACAAGATGCTGCTAACACACTGCCTCGCCAAGGAAGCAATAGAAGTTTTGTCAGCTCCATTTTCCGCTTTACATATTATTATTGTGATTATTTCTTCGGACAATTCTATGTAAAACTCAGGTATGTTTCCAGAGGATATGTTGTGCTATATGATCGGTACTACTTTGATTTCATAAATGATAGCAAACGAAGCAACATATACCTACCAAAAAGGCTTTTAATGTTGGGTTACAGACTTCTATTTGCACCGGATCTTAATTTCTTTCTTTATGCTAAGCCTGAAGTAATTCTAAAGAGAAAACAAGAGCTTGATCATGCTACAATTACTTCCTTAACAGAGCGGTATCTGAATCTTTTCAGAAATTTAAATAAAGCAAAAAAAGGAGCTTACATTCCTATTGAAAATATTGTATTGAATACAACAATTCATTCAGTGATGGATAAGGCCTTAATAAAAATCGCATAAGATGAAAAATATAGTACAAACTATTGTGCGGTTAAGAAATCCGGCATTTAAAATTCATGAAAGTGTGAGTAGCCGTGATGTAATTCAATTTATCTGGACACAGAGCTGGAGCCTAATCAGAGGCATAAAACTATTGTTTAGATTTAAGAAGTGCAAAATGGCACTTTTCGGCAGAGGGGTTAGAATAAGCAGTAGTCATAAGTTCACTTATGGTCGATTTCTAAAACTGGGTGACATGGTCAGTATTAATGCAATGGGTAAAAAAGGTGTGCAGTTGGGAAGTAACGTGAGCATAGGTTCATTCAGCAGAATAATTGTAGCTACTACAATGGATAATCCTGGAGAGGGCATAAACATTGGAGATAACGTAGGAATAGGAGAATTTGCCTATTTAGGAGGAGCAGGGGGCTTGCAAATAGGTAATAATTGTATTGTCGGTCAGTATTTTAGTTGTCATCCGGAGAATCATAATTGTGATGATCCTGACAAGCTCATTCGCCTGCAGGGTGTATCCCGAAAAGGAATCAAAATTGGGATGAATTGCTGGATAGGTAGCAAGGTCACTATACTGGATGGTGTAAATGTTGGTGACGGTTGTGTTATCGCAGCGGGAGCAGTGGTTAATAAGTCCTTTCCGGCTAATAGCGTAATCGGAGGCGTACCAGCTAAATTAATTAAATCTAGAACTAATGGAAAATAAAGTAATATTAGCAACAGCATATGCGATAAATCCATTCAAAGGATCTGAAGATGGAATGGGTTGGAATTTTGTGTACCAGATTGCAAGGTTTAGAAAGGTGATTGCTATTACCAGGGAAAATAACAGACCTCAGATAGAAACTTATATGGAGCAAAATCCAGATGAGGTATATGAAAATATACAGTTTCATTATTTTGATTTACCCTATTGGATGCGTTTTTGGAAAAAAGGTGGGAGAGGAGCAATGTTATACTTTTGGATGTGGCAGTACGGAATTGTCCGCTTTATAAAAAGGCTGAGATTAGAGTTTGATGTTGCTCATAATGTTAATTTTCACAACGATTGGACACCCAGCTTTCTGTGGAAACTTAAGAAACCTTTTGTTTGGGGCCCGATAGGTCACCATCCTCTAATCCCAAATCAATATTTAACTGATAGTGCTAATCATTACTGGTGGAAGGACAGACTCACCTGGATAGTGAAAAAACTGTTTTGGAATTTTTCACCTGCTTTGGCGAAAACAGTAAAGAAGGCAAATCATGTCTTGTGTATGAATTCTTCAGTACAAAATTGTTTACCATTGAAGGATGGACAGTTTTCAATTATGCCTTCAGTGGCTACAGAAGATTTTGGGTGGTCAAGAAAGAAAACAAATGATAAATTTCGTTTAATTTCTGCCGGTAGGCTAGTACCTCTTAAGGGTTTTGATCTTACTATTAGTTCTTTTGCTGCCTTTTTAAATAATTTACCGATAGAAGAAAAGATTAATTGTGAATTAGTAATAGTGGGGAGTGGCCCTGAACTAAGTCGGTATCAAGAATTAATTCTGCATAACGATATATTTCCCTATGTCAAACTCATCGACTGGATCGAGCGAAAAGAGCTCTTAAAGTTATATGAGAAGTCCCATGCATTTATATTCCCTTCTCATGAAGGGGCAGGCATGGTAGTGGCTGAAGCCATGAGCTTTGGGTTACCTGTAATTTGTCTGGACAATGAAGGGCCAGGTGAGTTCATTACAGAGGCATGTGGAATAGGCGTTCCTCAAGGAAGTTATCAAAGCACAATTACCTCATTAAGTTTGGCCATAGATAATTTGTATCAAAATCCCGATGGTTTGGAACAAATGTCTATAGCTGCAAGAAAGCATTTCGAAATCCACTTTCACTGGGAGGTTAAAGGAGAACAGCTAAATAAAATTTATCAAGATCTTTAATTAATAGCAACATGCGAATATTTGCTTGTCATTTGTTGAATGATTTTAGTGGCAGTCCGAAAGTATTAAAGCAACTTTTAAGGGGTTGGACTAATAATCATATAGAAGTAAATCTTTTCACCTGTGGAGGGAGAGTAGGTTTTTTATCCAATTTAGAGGGTGTAAACTATCACAAATTTTGGTACAGGTATGCAAAAAATCCATTCATCAGATTAATTTTTTTAATAACGAGTCAGTTATTGCTAGCTATTCAAATTATTAGGAAAGCAAAGCAGGGGGATATTATATATGTGAATACAGTTTTGCCATTTGGAGCTGCCATTGCAGGCAAACTTAAAGGTTTACGTGTAATTTACCATATCCATGAAACTACCGTAAAACCAGCAATACTTAAGAAAATTCTCTTTGGTGTAGTGAAGCTGACAGCAAATCAGATTGTGTATGTTTCCAATTTTCTGAAGAAGGAAGATCTTGTCCCATCAGTTAAGTCGATAGTTTTACATAATGCTATTGAAGAAGAATGGTTTCAACACAAGACAGTGAGTAAAATTTACAATCAGCAAAAGTGTGTTTTAATGGTTTGCAGTTTAAAAGAGTATAAGGGAGTAAATGAGTTTGTACAGTTAGCTAAATTATGCCCTTCCTATAGTTTTTCTTTGGTGATGAACTCTTCCAAAGAGGAAATTGATCGGTATTTTCCAACGGAGGCACTCCCTACGAACTTAACTTTATTCGACACACAAACAAATTTACACCCATTTTATGCTAAGGCAGATGTTATATTAAATTTATCAAAACCACAGGGCTGGGTCGAAACTTTTGGCCTGACCATTATTGAAGGAATGGCTTACGGATTACCTGCCATCGTACCTCCTGTGGGAGGTATCACGGAATTAGTGAGCGATGGAGTTAATGGTTATCAGGTAGATAGCAATGATTTAGTTGAGCTCAAGGAAAAGCTAAGTTTATTATTAGAAAACACTGCTATCTACAATATGCTATCGTTGCAGGCAAAACATAAGTTAAAGCAATTCAGAGAAACAAATTTCATCGGAAATAGTCTTCGTATTTTACAAAATCCTACTTCATAATAATGCATTTTTCGGAATACTATTCCATTAAATGGAATAGTATCAGTGTAATTATTATATAAAGCGCTGTAATTCAATGGTTTAAATTTCTGGTATGTTTTTGAATTAAGTTAGAGTAAAATCGAACGACTTATGAACAACATCATGAAAAATATTCTAGTAACAGGAGGGGCTGGTTATATTGGCTCCCATACAGTAGTAGCATTGGCTGAGAAAGGTTATAGGGCAATTATTGTGGATGATTTCCGCAATAGCGATAAATCGGTTAAGGAAGGTTTGTCTCACTTATGTAAAATACAACCTCTATATTTTGAAGTTGATTGTACTGATGAGTCGTTGATGAGATTTATTTTTAAGTATTACAACTTGGAAGGTGTAATACATTTTGCAGCCTACAAGGCAGTGGGAGAGTCAATTGAAGAACCAACAGCATATTTTAATAATAATTTGCAATCGCTGTTAGTCTTGACAAAACTCATGAATGAATACTATGTAAGCAATTTGGTATTCTCTTCCTCTTGTACGGTTTATGGCGAGCCTGATGAAGTGTCTGTCACGGAGGAACAAGAGCATAAGCTAGCTTCAACTCCTTATGGATACACTAAACAAGTAGCGGAAAATTACTTACATTTTCTTTCTAAGTCCTCAAAAAATATAGTTAAAACAACCTTGCTAAGATATTTCAATCCAATAGGAGCCCATCCTTCAGGAATAATCGGGGAGTTGCCTAATGGAGTACCTAGTAATCTGGTACCTTACATTTGTCAAAGTGCATCGGGTTCAATTGGAGCACTGACAGTATTTGGAGATGACTACGATACGCCAGATGGCACATGTATCCGCGATTTTATTCACGTGGTTGATCTTGCAAATGCCCACTTGGCAGCACTTGAGAAGCAATTCGAATCTACTGACCTTTTAAGTACTTATAATGTTGGAACTGGTAAAGGTACATCAGTAAAGGAGCTAATTACCACATTTGAGAAGGTAAGTGGTGAAAAGCTAGTGTATCACATTGGGCCTCGAAGAGAAGGCGATATTATTCAAATTTATGCAGACACTTCTAAAGTGACCAGAGAATTGAATTGGTCCAGTAAATATTCCGTAGCAGATGCCTTGCTACATTCATGGAACTGGCAAAAGCATTTAATCGAAGAGGAATTGTACAACTATAAAAGAAAAGCATCATGAAAAAACGCGTAGCTATTATTGGAACTGTAGGGCTACCTGCTAACTATGGTGGTTTTGAAACATTAGCAGAACATATTGTAGAGAATCTTAGTGAAGACTATGATATTACGGTGTACTGTTCAGGTAAACGATACCCGAAAGAGCAAAGACAAAAGGTCTATAAGCAGGCAAAGCTCAAGTTTTTACCATTAGAGGCAAATGGAATACAAAGTATATTCTATGACACTCTTTCTATCCTACATGCCATCTTTTTTAGTGATGTATTATTGGTGCTTGGAGTGGCGGGTGCCTGGATTTTGCCTTTCGTAAAATTTTTCACAAATCGCAAAATCATCATTTCTATTGATGGTATTGAATGGAAAAGAGACAAATGGAATATCCTTGCAAAGTGGTACTTATTTTGGGCTGAAGGCTTAGCTGTTAAATATTCTCATATTGATATTTCAGATAATGAAGCAATTCAGGACTATACTGCCATGCGTTACGGTTCGTTAAGCAGGATAATAGAATATGGAGCAGACCATACACTAAAGGTTAATCCTGAACAGGAGGATTTTCAGTCCTATCCATTTCTTAATAATCCATATGCCTTCAAAGTATGCCGGATAGAACCCGAAAACAATGTTCATGTTGTTTTGGAGGTGTTTTCTGAGTTACCCGATCGTATTTTAGTGATGGTTGGCAATTGGAAAAATAGCGAGTACGGTGTAGATGTGCGATCAAAATATGGAGGTTTCCCAAATTTGCATCTCTTAGATCCTATTTATGATCAACAGAAACTTGATGTATTAAGAGGGAATTCGTCAGTTTACATACATGGTCATTCGGCTGGAGGCACAAACCCTTCTTTAGTGGAAGCAATGTATCTTGGATTACCAATAATAACCTATGGTGTTTCTTATAATAAAGTAACTACCGAAAATCAGGCACTCTATTTCAAAACAGCGGCTGATTTAAAGAATGTATTAGAAAGTACTCCTATGAGTGAGCTTGAGGTGCTTGGTCAGAAAATGGGAGAAATAGCAAAACGAAGATATACCTGGAAGTTAATTGTACAGAAATATAAAGCATTGATTGTGGAGGCCCTCAGTGCAAAGAGCAAACAAGAAGTTAGTTATAATACAGCAGAACTGAGTTACGATCAACTCCTAGAGATGAACATGGGTCACTTGAAGAATCAGGAAGCCTTTTACACTAAAAGATAAAAAAGAAGTATCATGGAAAATTATGTTATCAGTTTACTCTTATCAATTATTTTAACCATTGTCTTAGTTCCCATTTTTAGAAAGTTGGCCATAGCAGTGGAGTTGGTAGATAAACCTAATCAGCGCAAAGTACATCAAACTGCGATTCCACTAGTTGGAGGAGTTGTCATATTTATTTCTACCCTAATAGTGAGCCTAGTTTTTTATAGTAATTGGCAAGATATTGCCATTGAAAAAGTACTGGCACTGGGAACATTTGTTTTATTAGTGATGGGCGTGATTGATGACAAGTTAAATATCAGAGCCAGTTTCAAGCTGCTTATTCAATTGCTTTTAGCGCATTATGTTTTTGTAAATGGAGTTGGAATCACCTCATTTTATGGAATTTTTGGTATATACGAATTACCCCTCTTTTTACAATATTCGCTCACCTTAATAGTAATCACAGGTTGTATTAACGCCTTTAATCTAATGGATGGAATTGATGGCCTGGCTGCAGGCCTTGCAATAGTGGCTCTCAGTCTCTTTGCGTACCTTGCTTATTGCCAAGGCAGTAGTTTTTTACTAATACTGTTTTTAAGTATTATTGGTAGTTTAATTGGTTTTTTGAGGTTTAATCTAAGTAAAAAAAGAAAGATTTTTATGGGTGATGCAGGGTCACTCTTTCTGGGATTTATTCTAGTGGTCTCTGGAATTTATATGATCCAGATGGCTGAAAAAACCGCCACTCAACTTCCTTTCACTCTATCTGTTGTTATTGGAGTATTGGCTTTGCCAGTAATTGATTCCTTGAGAGTGTATAGAGGCCGAATAAAAAATGGCTATAGCCCCTTTAAAGCAGATAGATCCCATTTACATCATTTAGTGCTTTTGTTAGGTATTCCGCACAAGTATTCTAGTATGTTAATTGTTGGTGTTTCAGTTGTTTTGATTTTAGTAAATGTATTATTTGGAAGTTTCTTTGGAGTTACATTTTCTTTAGCAGTAATACTATTCTTTTTTATTGGCGTCACTACTATTTTAAAAATTAATCAGGAAGTAAAAACATGGCGTGAGAATATTAGGCAATTGGAAGAAGAGTAATTATAATATCTAAGCACTGGATTGAATCACCTAAATTTTAGAAAAAGTCTATCATTTTAAATTTTATGTCGGATGGATTTGTAAACTATTGCAAATATAGGCCCCAAAGCTAGAACCGGTAAAATATAATGCAATTCAAAATATAGGTTCATCAAATTAATTATTTGAATACTTACGATAGTGATTGAAAACCCAATGCAGTTTACTATAGTCAGAGCGCTGCCTTTTAATTCCGTAATTGCATTTTGAGCTACCAAAGTGGAGAATAAAGGAGAATCAGCCACCACAGCTACTCCCCAAATCAGTAGGAACATGACAAAAATGGTTGATGATGTTACGTAAAAAATGAATGGTAACAGGAGGCAGCACGAACCTGAAATGAGCAAAGCAGAATAAGCCACTTTTTGAGTGGAAATTCGGTTCGCCAAATAACCTGCAAATATGCAACCTAAAGCTCCTGGGGCTATGACAATAAATGATAGAAAAGAAATATTTACACTGGAAACTGCATGAAATCGATTATGGCTTATGAGCAAAAGTGGCACAAATGCCCAGAAAGTATAAAGCTCCCACATGTGCCCGAAGTAGCCAAAAGCAGCTACGCGAAAGCCTTTAGGCTTGAAAACTGAAATGATTGCTTTGATTTTAAGACTTTTTCCAGGTTTACGGAACGGACCATTTGGTACTAAAGTGAAAATGAGCAAACCACCCAGTAGAGATAAAAACGAAGTAGCGTAAATAATATACTGCCACTGAAAATCGGAACCAATTGCTTGCAAAAAATGCGGAAGTGCAGTTCCTAAAACAAGTGCCCCTACAAGGAACCCTAATGATTTACCTAATCCTTTATCGAAATAGTCTGCCGCTATTTTCATCCCCACAGGATAGATCCCGGCTAACGCAATCCCTGTCAAAAATCTCAGTAATAGTAAGCTTTCAACTGAGTTGACTGACCATGTTATAGCGAAATTTAGAACGGCGGCAGCAATCGCAGAAATAAAAAAGACTGTAGAGGGAGAAAACCGATCTGCAATAGCTAAAAATGCAAAAACCAAGGTACCAATAATAAAACCAAACTGAATAGCAGAAGTCAACTGGCCTACCGCATTTGGCAGTAAACTGAACCCCTGTATTAAATCCGTCATAATAGCATTCGTTGCAAACCATACAGAAGTACAGCAGAATTGGGCTAGTACAATTATCACTAAAACTTCTCTCCGAACAGGCTTACTCATGTTCAAAAATAAAAATTTATTTTTTCTAGTTGCAGCAGTTCCTACTATACTTATTTTAAAGATTTAGCTTTTATTGAAACAAATATAATCTGACCAATTTCAATTACCTGTTACTTATCATATTATAGATTGCGATTTTCTTTGTGGGTTTCCTTCTAAACCAATGATTGGCAGTACTACTCGAGGTTTTTTCAAATTGTAGTTGGAATTCTTCATTGTAGAAAGTTTCGAAGATTGATTAATTTTAAATACAATTATGTCTCTTTAGTTAGAGATTGTTTGATTGATAAGCCATTAAATTAAAAATTAAATCTCTTCTTGATTCACGGGATAATGATAAAAGAAAATCAAAAGTATTTCTGTTCCTTTTATTGATTTTCACGCTATTTTCTTTTTGGATGTCTCCTCGACTAGGGGGAATAATACCGATCGGAAAAGATAAAATAGATACTGCGATCTTTCAATTAGCTTTTGACACGATTACTTCCGGAAATCATTCACTAGTGTATGAAGATATTTCTCAATGGGAGCATTTAGCTGATCTGAGGAAAACATATCAATTGGATAGTTTAATTGAGGACTGTAAAACTGACTTTGATAAGATAGTAAAAATTCAGAGTTGGGTTCAAAGTAGGTGGGTTCATGATAGCAACAATGCTCCCAAAACTAACAATGCTATCTATATAATACAACAAGCTGAGGAAGGGGAAAGGTTTAGGTGTGTAGAGTACAGTTTTGAAGCAGGACAGTGCCTTGCCTCTTTGGGCTTTAGGGTGCGCGGTTTAGGATTAATGACTAAGGATATAAGTGAAGTTAAATATGGTGGAGGCCATGCGGTAAATGAGATATATCTAGATGATTTAGAAAAGTGGGTAATTATAGATCCGCAATATGATGTGATCTCAATGTCTAATGGTATCCCACTCAACGCAGCTGAATTACAGAAACTTATCGCGGAAGATAAAGATTTTGAAATATTAAACCCTAATAATGCGACTACTAAAAGTGAATATGAAGTGTGGGTTGCTCCCTATTTATATTATTTTATAAGTACCCTAAAAGGAGAGAGTTTAAGCGTAAAAGACAGAGTTTTAGGAAATAAAAAGCAATTGACTTTATATCCAGTAGGTGCTGAACAACCAACATATTTCCAGAAGATTTTCAGCTTGAATACAAGCTACTATACACACTCGTTAAATGATTTTTACCCTCAAATTAATTAATATTACTTAACTGAAAACTAGTAAAATGCATCTTCAATATGTAAGAATTTAGTTTTATCCTGAAGGTTAATGCTTAAAATATCGAAACGCACATCTTTTCGCCAATTAATAGCAAAAATATAGTGCTCAGCGGCTTCCAGCACCATTTTTACTTTTCCATAATTTACTCGCTCTTCAGGGTAACCGTATTGAGAAGAATTTAGTGATTTCACCTCTACAAAGACCAAAAGTGGAGGTTTGAGACAGATTAAATCAATTTCAGCACGTTTAAACCGATAATTACGTTCAAGAATCTCATAACCAGATTTTAGTAAAATCTCTTCAGCTATATTTTCTCCTACATCGCCTTTTTGCTTGTTATTCATAGGTTTTGCTTGAATTTTTGGTGCTTAAAGTGCATTAGCTAAAGTAATAAATTATCATTTCAATTAAAATTAAAAAGAGCAAGTACTATCTTTACGATAGAAAATCATCTCGTAAAACCAATATGTGATGTATTCTGTTACAAGGGTTAGAAAGGTGTTTTTATCCTCTTAAATTATTATCTGAGTGAATAATACAATCAATAAGAAAACTGAGTTTTTATCATTAGGTCAGGTAGACTATCAACAAGCCTGGGATTACCAGGAAAAGCTTTTTAAGGAAACCATTGCTATTAAAACAAACAATAGAAAGCTTGAAATAGATGATATTACTCCAAATTTTTTAATTTTTTTGGAGCACCCGCATGTTTATACCCTGGGAAAAAGCGGAGATGAGAAAAATTTGCTTTTAGATACTCAAGGGTTAATAGATCAAGAAGCCACTTTTTATAAAATTAACAGAGGGGGAGATATTACCTATCATGGCCCTGGTCAAATTGTTGGCTATCCTATCCTGGATCTAGATAATTTTTTTACCGATATCCACAAATACCTGCGACTTTTAGAAGAAGCTGTTATTCTCACTTTGCATGATTATAAGATCGATGCAGGCAGAATTCCTGGCTTAACTGGGGTTTGGATCGATTATGAGGAAGCTGCTCCTAATCCACGCAAGATTTGTGCATTAGGAGTTAAATCAAGTAGGTGGGTAACTATGCATGGCTTCGCTTTTAATGTAAATACAGATTTAGCCTATTTTAGGAATATTGTACCCTGCGGCATAGATGACAAAGCAGTTACTTCTATGAAGGAGGAATTGAGTGAAGAGGTAAATATTCAGGAAGTAAGCGACACTTTGAAAAAACATATTGCAGAATTATTTGAAATGGAATTATTTTAGAAGTGTCGTGACTGCAGGAATACGCAATTGTAAAAGCATAACATTATTATGAAAAAAGACATTGATTTTTCTCCTGTTACAGGAGTGGAAATGGTGATAGCAAAATCAAAACAGGAAGAGGATACCCATTGGGATGTGTACCTGATTAATAGGAATTTAATCGAATTAAATAATGTGATGATCACCTCTAAAGGCTATGGGGATTTGGAAGGAGAGAAGAAAAAGACTTCAACTCTTAGGCATATGATAGAAAAGATGGAACAGGAAAGCTTCGCCAGGATTGAGCCTATAGACCCCGAAGTGTTTAAACTAAATAATGAATATTGGGTAAGTTATTATATTTTGGATCAGATTTTTGATAAGAAATTTATTTTTGTTCCTGACAGCATTAAAGAAGATAACCTACATTATATACCAGAACTGGATTTAATGGGAGTGAGGCACGCATAAAAAAACCGAAATTGATAGACTTTACTAAGCCAGATTACTTAAATTATGGTAATACAAAGCAAAAAGAGGTTTTTCAGTTACTGCGCTCTTCTAAAGTTTTCCATACATTAGCTGATTTCAATCCTGTTCTGGCTGGTACCATCCCTATTGAAGTAGATACAGATGAAAGTGATTTGGATATTATTTGCTACTGGGAAGAACCAACTGATTTTATCAGCGCAATTTTATTTTTTGAAAATGAACTTGATTTCAAATTGGCCTCGAAAATAATCAATGGCTATAAAACTATCATTGCCAACTTTAAAATTGGGAAGTTTCAGATGGAGATTTTCGGTCAAAACAGGCCTGTTCAGCAACAAGAGGCATATCGTCACATGCTTATTGAGTATAAAATTTTAGCCAGAGAAGGAAATAGCTTTCGGAGCCAGGTGGTCACATTGAAAAAAGCTGGATATAATACTGAAGCTGCATTTGCTCACCTACTTAATTTACACGAAGAACCTTTTTCTGCCATTTTAAATTATAAAATTTAGAACGGTCAATTTTTTGCTATTATAAAGCGGAACTATCTATGAATACTTGTGTATAATTTATTATATTGCTAATTGAAAATTTCATAAACTCTGTTCTAAATTAAGATAAGATGCGTTTAATATTTTTATTTCTGTTTGTGTGTGTGCATGTAGCCACTGGCCAAAACTACAAAGGCCAAAGTTGGCAAGAGGTGAAATCAAAGGGGGCAGGTACCTTATCAGTTATCTATTATGCAACTCCAGGGTTAGTATATGAGGAGGGAGGTTCCATGAAAGGGGTTTGCATCGATATAATGGATGAATTCAAAAAATATGTAAAAGAACAGCATAATGTAAACCTGGAATATAAATTCATGAAAAGAGAGCAGGTGTTCACGAGGTTTATTGATGGGGTTAAAAAAGCAAAGGATGTCATGGGAGTGTGTAATACAAGTATTACGGAAGAAAGGAAACAATATCTTGGCTTTTCTCCTCCTTATATGAATAATCCTTCCGTATTATTGTCCAGCGGCAATGCTCCAGCTATTAAAACCCTGGAGGAGCTGGCAGGTAGTTTTGTAGGTTATAAGGCAGTAATAATTAAAGGCTCAACACACGAAAGTTATATTAAAGAAATAAAAGCAAAATATTATCCTGATTTAGTTATTGAATATGTTAACTCTGGGGAAGAGGTAAATAATATACTAAAAGAAAACAATAATTATTTTACGCTGATTGACTTTACTGAGTATTACGATGCAGTTAAAAGGAAATTAGATATTAAAAGGCATAACATAGCACTTAACGATTTGGAGGATCAGCTAGGTTTTATTTTCCCTAAAAATTCTGACTGGGTAAAAGTTTGGAGTGAGTTTCTTACACCTGAGTTTAAAAATAGTATCATTTACAAAAAAATCGTGGCCGACAATTTAGGTAGCTCTTTTGTAAATCTTATTAAATAGAAAAAGTAGGAAGTGTATCAATAAAACGACTAAATTCCTCTTGGATAAAAAAAAGCGCTTTCAATTAGACTGAAGGCGCCTTTTCAAATTGCTTTTGGATTTATTGTTTTTTAAGTTCTAAAGTTTGAACTGTTCCATTAAGTGTTGATTTCCATCTTTGCATCTTAGCTTTATTTTCAATCACAATCCACGACTTAGCGAGTGTATTCTCATCATCACTATCAATTGTAATAAATTTATCACCTATCTCATATTTAAAGTTGCTTTTGTCAGCTTTGGTGGATCCCATTATTTTGTACTCGAGGTCATTTATACCCGTACCATTCCTCTTAAATTGAATTGTTCCAATATCAACAGAATTAGCATTGCTTCCATTTACATTCTGCTCTGAATAATTCGTGATTTGCCAAGTACCAGTTATTCTATTTTGCAAAGAACATGCTGACATTACAAATACCAAAATTACTAGAAATACTGTATTTAACTTTAATAAATTTTTTTTCATAATATGATTTATTTTATTTTATGTACGTATTATCATGCAATTCAGGTACACAAATTGCATCTTTTTAATATTACTTTTGTTTTTCAATTTTGTTCAACCACTCAATTACCTCTTGAAAGTGATCTTCCCTGGCTTTTGGGTGAGTCAACAAGTTAATGTGATTATAGTTATGCTGATTGCCATTTTTTTTTCCAATGATTTTAAAATGATGATTATCCTGATCTCCTATTTCAAGCATTAGCCTTTTGACGTCTTTAGGATGTCCTGAGTGGGTATCTTTTGCTCCGGTAATGTGTAGAGTAGGAGGTAAATCCAGATTGCGTAGTATCTGACCATAGTCAAAACCATCAAACGGATCAATCCAATCTTTTGAATATACCCAGTGGTTCACTTGTAGGTAGAAATCTTTAGATTCATTATCGCTGCCCACACCGTATTTTGTGGCAGGTAGGTAGCCATATTTGTTTACTAAATAGGTACCCATTTTATTCCATAATAAATCAATATTAATCCAACGGTACATATTCTGCACCCTCACATCTCTTTTTGAACCAAAAAAGACCATTGCCTTAAGGTGATCATGTTGAAACCTTGCCAGGTAGGACAATACAATTACTCCGCCCCAGCTATGTGCCATAATGTACGTGGGCTTACGGCCTCTTTCCTGCTCTATAAATGCCATAAAGGCTGGCATATCCTCCAAAATGGCTTCTTTTTGTCCAAAATCAGATTTGCTGGAAATGACTGGTGTACTTTTACCCTTGCCTCTTAAATCGGCTACATAAACATGGTAGCCTTGTTCAGCTAAAAAGGGCGCTAACCCTTTTCCTGATTTGGAATAAAAAATTCTACCGTCTTCAATGCTGCCGTGCAATAGAAATATACTTTCTCTGGCTTCATCGGTATAAATATGCTTTAAATGTAATTGATATGATCCTTTATCAATAAAAAGACTTTCACTATTAATCATGCTTAAAGTTATTAAAAAGTATTAGGCATGCATAACACTTTTTTATAGAATATTACTAATTAAGATTTATATCAATCAAACTCTAATAGAAATCCGAATAATTGCTTCAACTAGTACTTAGGTTTTTATTTTTCTCTCAAATTTAAAGTTAGGGATCAGTGCATTAGCAACTTGTTGCGCTGGGAAACAATCAAACAATTTTTGATTGATTTCTAGTTCGATGCCAGCATAATTTTCAGGAAATAAAGTTCTAAAGTAGGATGTAAAGCCATCGTCTATTCCTAAGTAGGGATAATTAAATTTCACCCTCCACAAATCATTCTTTTTTTGAATATGTTTTTGCCATTTCCTGGCGTACTTTACCTCTAAATCTCGTTCAGGATCAAACAATAAGCCCACTTCAGTTTTGCGAGTATCACCGTTCAGGATAGGAGTAAAGCTATGAACAGATAAGTGTATCACTGTGTCACCTCCTTCAATATTGGCTTTTATGAATTGTTCTAACTGATTTCTATAAGGTAAATAATACTGATTAATAAGCTTCTCTTTTTCTGCTTGAGTAAACGATTTAGTAACAAATGAAAATAACTCCGGGTGACTTAAAGTTCTGTTATGTTCTATAAGTAGCCTACAAACCTCAGTGTAAAATATTGGATAGCCTAATCTTTTCGCGAATGGTAAAGCGCAACTTAAAGCGCCTATGTCCCATCCCTTATGAGAATTCAATAGATCTTCATAACCTGCGAAATATGCTGCGTAAGTGGTGGGAATATGATTACCTCCGTGCTCACAGGTAATTAAGTACTTATACATTATTTTACATCATAAATTATGTTGTTTTGTAAGCATTTAGCAAGTTTTTGGTACTCCTTTGAAATTGCTTCTGTACTGAAATCAGTAGCAGAAAGATTTTTAAGAATACGCTCTGATAAATTACCCTGTGATAAAATATACTGAATTACTCCTTCACTATCGCCAGATAAATAGATTTGAGAAATTATGCGTTTCCATAATTCTTTTATACTGATTGGTTTCTCTATTGTATCATCAAATAATTTTAAGTACGAGATGTCTTCAAGCAGAGCATCTGCTCCGCTCTCTAAAGCTTTTCTATAAATATCATAGAGTTTTTCTGAACTAAGCGCATTAAAATCTGTAGTTTTCTCCACCAAAACTTTTAAAGCCTGTACTACTAATTCTGCTATTGCAATATCTGCTTTGGGGCATTCTTGTAAATCAATAATTCTTATTTCAATTGCGTTTCTGTCAAAGCGTGTTATTGCACCCCGTGAATTGAGCCATTCTTCTTGCAAAACTCCTTCAGAGTCGTAA
The DNA here is from genome assembly GCA_963803685.1 of uncultured Cytophagales bacterium. Lineage (GTDB taxonomy): Bacteria > Bacteroidota > Bacteroidia > Cytophagales > Cyclobacteriaceae > Marivirga. The sequence goes on along the minus strand of CAWDNW010000001.1, from coordinate 78,338 downwards.
GGCTTAATATCGTCATAAATTTTCTGAAGCAAATTTTGCTCATAATCTGCTTTATCTATCATACTTTCAGGAATAACTTTTCCTGTAATAGATGGAATTTTGGCCTGGTTTTTTTCGTAAAATGCCAATCTATTGTCTAAAAACTCACCTCTTTTCCCCTCAAATAAAGGTGATGATGCAGTTAAAGCAGGAATCAGAGGCATTAGGTGTCTTATAGCTTCATGCAAGCGATAAAACTCCTCATCATTACCGAAAGGTAAATTGATGTGCATACTTTGCAAATTTCCCCAGCCATGACCTTTACAGTTAAATATTTCATTATACTTCTCATAGATTTCATTTCTATGATGTGGCCATAATTTCAAATCTTTTAATGGATTTAACATAGGATGCATAGCTGTGGGTAAAAGCTGTGCGCCTTTAGATGCTAAAATCTCATTTATTTCCAACACATTCTGGTGCATCATGTAGGAGAGACCTTCGGTATTTAATGCCGGATTGGTAGTCTTCAATTCTATTACATGCAGTACTAATTCATTCGACCAGCTGATAGGTCCATTGCTCAGTTCATCTGTAATAAGTCCATTTTTTTGAATAATAACCTGATCAGTAATGGGTAGTGGATTCAAATTTTGTTTATCCACTATCATATATTCTAGTTCAATGCCTATACATTCAAACAGGTGGTAGGTTTTGGTAGGTGATGCTTCCATTAGCATAATTTCTTAAGATAATAATTGTTTAGATTTCTGTATTTTCTCCAAAAAGACATCCATCATCTTTAAATAGAGTTTGTCTTTTAACACTGCGTCCTCAACGCCTGTGTCAATATTTGGGTTATCATTTATTTCAATTACATAAAATTTTTGTCCCTTTTGTTTTATATCTACTCCGTATAAGCTGTCGCCTATTAATTTAGATAATTTTTCAGCCATTTTTATGAGGGCCTGAGGGGCCATTTCTACCGGGAAGGTTTCAAATTTACCATATGTTCCGCCACCTTCTTTATTCCAGTTTACAATTTGCCAGTGCTGCTTGCTCATATAATACTTGCAGGCATAAATAGCTTCTCCATTGAATACTCCAACCCTCCAGTCAAAATCTGTTTGCAAAAATTGCTGCCCTATTATTAAATCTGATTTCTCCAGTAAAGAGGCTACCTTTTGTTGATATTCTTCCAGGTTTTCAGCTTTACTCACTCCCACACTAAAGGCACTATCCGGCTGTTTAAGAATTAACGGAAAGCCTAAAATATCGGGTGCTGAATTCGCATTATCTTTATGAATAATAATGGTTTCTGGGGCATCCATTTGGTGCATTTTAAGTAATTCAGCCAAATAAACCTTATTGCTACATTTTATGATGCTTTCAGGGTCGTCCACTACTACTAATCCTTCTGCCTTAGCACGTTGAGCAAATCGAAAAGTGTGGTGGTTTACTGCTGTGGTTTCTCGGATAAAAAGCGCATCATAAGAAGATAACTCACTATAATCATCTTTGGTGATCAGTTCTGCCTGGATTCCTTTCTTTTCAGCAGCCTTTATAAATTTCTGAAGTGTTTTCTCCGAACTTGGGGCTGTTTTTTCCTTCGGATCCCATAAGATTGCCATGTCATATCCTGAAGTATTTCGTACAGGTACGCTAAATCTTTTGGCTTCAAAATATTTTTTGGCCGCAGTTTCCACAAAGCTTTTATGGTCTTCAGGAACATCACCTGCTGTAATAGGAGATATATTTTGTAGCACCCATTTTTCGTTGGCATAACTAAAATGCGCTCTGATGAATGGTGTTTGAAATAAATTGAATAATTGACTACTTAAAGCATCGTATTTCTTGGATAAGTTTTTACCGAAGTAAATACTCAAAACAAACTTGTCAGATTTAATATCTTTCAATGACTTTTGGATCAAATCCTCCAATTCAGTAGAGAGTATTTTTACTACTGCTGCAGATTTCATATCCTGTATGGTAGAAATGCTAGGGACAGCTTTGTGTTTTCTGGCAGCAGCTAGCAGTGACACATAATATCCTGTGCTTTGATATTTATAGTTTCTTGAAAGGTTAAATAGCCTTGCGTTTTTTAATTTGGAATATTGTGAGTCAGTCAGGTACTGTTTCCCTGTGATTACTTCTACACCTTCTATGTTAAAATCCCAGTCTTTCAGATTTGTAACAGTTATTATAATTCTCATGTTATTTTTTATCAATAATTAATAAATTGGCATCGTAGGTAATTACCCCCAATAAAATGGCACAAATCAAATGATCAGTCTTTACAGAGTATTGTTGTCTTTCAAACGGATTTGCATGTAAAGGGTCTAGAATTTTGATGGTTCCTGTTTCCATATCCATTCCCTTGAGTACCACAAAATGTCCTGAAGGTGCTCCTTTTATATCGTCAAAATATGCTGGCTCACCAATTTCACGTTTTTCATTGTATAAATAAGTTGCGCTTAACCCTGTTAATATGGGTACGTGCTTCAAAAGGTAATCTTGTATTAGTTCACTGTTAAGGGTTTTATAATGAATTGTACCCCCTAAATTCAAAAATTGAATATAGGCTTTCGAGGCTTGTCTGAATTTTGTTGAAGTTTTATATTTTAACTGTTGTTTTAGCTTGTCAATCAAGTTTATGTCAGCTTCCTTAAACCAACTAGGATCAAAAATTTTTAAATTGAAGGTGATGATTTCAGCTTTAAATCCTCTATTTAAAGCATCTATCCCCAGCATAACAGCTAAGGTGCCTCCTTCTTCTAAATACTCAATGGATTCAATAACCTCTTGTAAAGCTAATTCAGCATCGAAATAATTATAGACAGCATGCAGGCTGGTTGGGCCACATGTGGTGTCTGTGGGTTGTCTGGAAATATCCAGAGAAAGTAATTTATTTTTCAATTTATCTAAATAAAGAAGTGTTTATAGAAACGTATTACGATATGCATAGTTTTTATCTGAAAAATACTTTTCTGATAGAAGACTTTTTGCTTACTGGTAATTCTTCGAAGGGCAGTTAACAAAAACATTTAACCAGGAATGATTATCATTTTAGGTAATGAAATGCATTGAGAGAACAGAAAGTCTGTACCCTTCTGTAATAAAATAAAGCCTATAAAAACCAGGCCACTGCTAACAAGTATGTTCAAGAAATGATCATTAAAATATGGGTCAATATTACAAAATCTCTACATCTCTTTTACAAAAGAGCAGCAAAATATTTATTGTTTAGACGGACCTTCTTCCTCTAAATATTATTTTTATTTTTTTTTCGTATGAAAAAGGTATTATGGGAAGAGGAGATAAAAAATCGAAAAAAGGTAAGATAGCTAAAGGTTCACACGGAGTGTTGCGGCCTAAAAAAACAACGTCAGGAACAGGTTCAGTATTTGAGAAAAAGCAAGCCGAGAGAGCCAAAGCAGTTGCAATAGAAGCAGAGCAAAAAATGGCAGATAAGGTTATTAAAAAACCAAAGAAGAGTCAGAATGATAATTAATAAATTATAGTTTAGGTATAATAATAAGGAGAGTAATTGTTTTGTGCTTTAATCTGTAATTTGTAGGTATTAATATCTACATCTTGCCATGATCTGACGCTTCGAAAATAATAGCTTGCCTATCATTTTAAAACTAAAGCGTTTTTTATTTGACAAAAACTTTGCTTTTTAAAATTCTGCGTATACATTTGCATCAATGACAACAAAAATGACAAATACAAACTGGTGGTGGACTTCTTTTAACTAGGAAGGCAGTACCGGCATAAATGATATTCATGAAACCCGCTTACTGCGGGTTTTTTTATTTAATAACAATATGGAAAAAATTACAAACAAAACTTGGTGGTGGCATCTTATAGATTATCTCAACGGATGAACAATGCCACTATGTAAATTTTTAGGGCTTGTCGGACATCCGGCAAGCCTTTTTTATTGCTAAATTCTTAATTGAAAATGAAAATAAATAAACAACACATTAGCCTTCCGGCCGACTCCTTTACCCCGGTAGGCTTATATCTACGACTAAGGGATCAGTTTACCAATACTATCTTATTGGAAAGCTCGGATTACCATACACGTAGAAATAGCTTCTCTTATATTGGCGTTCAATCTATTGCAGAAATACAAGCCGATGCAAAGGAGCTTAAGACTAACATAGAAGGTATTGAAGAAACAATGTCTATATCAGATCCACTTCAGGTGGCTCAAAAACTGAATGATTTCATTTTTCAGTTTCAATGCGATCCCATTTTAAAAAATGACGATTTCGAAGAGAGTGTATTTTTTGGAGCTGCTGGTTTTGATGGAGTACAATATTTTGAGGATATCCATTTCGAAAAAATCCAGGAAGACATTCCTTTTCTCAGATACCATTTTTACCGTTTTGTGATTGTATTCGATCACTTTAAAGATGAATTACATGTTTTTGAACACCAATTAGGCAAGCAATATGATTTTTCATTAGATGACTTAGTGAAAGTTATTTTGAATCGATCTATTCCTCAATTCAAGTTTTCAAAAGTAGGTGAGGAGAGCTCTAATCAAACGGACGAGGAGTTTCTGTCAATAATTCGCAAGGGAATAGAGCATGCCAAACTAGGAGACGTTTTTCAAATGGTTTTATCCCGGCAGTTTACGCAAAAATTTAAGGGCGATGAGTTTACGGTGTATCGTGCTTTGAGATCACTCAATCCTTCGCCCTATTTATTTTACTTTGACTATGGTGATTATAAGTTATTTGGCTCCTCTCCGGAAGCTCAGGTTAGTGTGAAAGGTAAAAAGGCATATGTGAACCCAATTGCAGGAACGTACAGAAGAACCGGAGATGACGCTGCTGATGCCGCCCTGGCTGAAAAGTTGCTGAACGATGAAAAAGAAAATGCAGAGCACACCATGTTGGTAGATTTAGGCAGAAATGATCTATCTAAAAATGGGGAAAATGTGAAAGTAGAAGTATACAAGGAAGTGCAGTTTTATTCTCACGTGATACATCTTGTAAGTAAAGTAAGTGCAGATGTTGCTTCAAGATCATGTATCGATTTGCTAGGAGATACTTTTCCCGCAGGAACATTAAGCGGAGCTCCTAAGTATTCTGCGCTTCAACTCATCAATAAATATGAACCTACAGGCAGAGGACTTTATGGTGGAGCAGTGGGCTTGATTGGTTTAAACGGCAATATGAACCACGCCATTGTTATCCGTTCATTTGTGAGTAAAAACAATGAATTAAGATATCAGGCTGGTGCGGGTATTGTGGCTTTATCAGATCCTGATAGTGAATTACAAGAGGTGCATAACAAATTGCACGCATTGCGAATGGCCATGGAAAAAGCAGAGAACATGTTTGCCACCCAAAAAACTGTTAAACCATGAGCAGGGTAAAGATTTTATTGATTGATAACTATGACTCATTCACTTATAATTTAGTGGAGGTAATCAGGCAGCAAATGCCAGAGGTGCAAGTTAATGTAATAAGAAATGATAAGTTGGAGTTGGAAGATGTGGCAGCATATGATAAGGTTTTGCTTTCACCAGGACCTGGAGTTCCTAAGGACGCAGGGATAATGCCTGAACTTATTAAGTACTACGCTCCTACTAAACCAATTTTTGGGGTTTGTTTGGGACATCAGGCTATTGGAGAAGCTTTTGGAAGTGAATTACTCAATATGAAATCAGTGTTACACGGTATCCAGACGCAAATAGATTTATACGATCATTATGTCTTTGAGGGAATTCCGTCAGCTGTGAATGTAGGCAGATATCACTCCTGGTTAATTGATGAATCAACATTGTCTCAGGAACTGAGAATTACAGCCCGCGATAAAAATGGTCAAATTATGGCGATAGCTCATAAAACCTATGATGTTTCAGGAGTACAATTTCACCCTGAATCGGTAATGACACCAGAAGGAGCTAAAATGATGCGAAACTGGATTACTAATTAATAAAAGAAGGTGATGCGCCAATGTCGTTTTGTTAAGATAATGCTCCTTCTCCCATCGGAGAAGGACTAAAGGTTGAGGTTTTAAATAAAACTTAACTAAACGATATTGGCTATTAGAATTATAATTACATCATGTAAAGATTACAAAATGAAAGAAATATTAAATAGATTAGCACTATACAATACCTTAAGCCAGGAGGAATCCAAAGAAATTTTACTAAGGATTGGCCAAGGTGAATTTAATAATTCGCACTTAGCGGCATTTATGGCCATGTTTATGATGCGTCCAGTAACAGTCGAAGAACTTTCGGGCTTTCGTGATGCCTTGATGGAACTTTGCATTCCAATTGATTTGTCGGCTTATGATGGCATGGATTTATGTGGTACTGGTGGTGATGGCAAAAACACCTTTAATATATCTACATTGTCAGCTTTTGTAGTGGCAGCTACCGGTCAAAATGTGGTTAAACATGGCAATTATGGAGTCTCCTCTAAATGTGGGAGTTCTAATTTACTGGAGCACTTCGGCTATGAGTTTACTAATGAGCAGGACGCGTTGGAAAAGCAACTGGAGGAAGTTGGAATTTGCTTTTTGCATGCACCAAAATTCCACCCCGCCATGCGCCACGTGGGACCAATAAGAAAAGAATTAGGAGTAAAAACATTTTTTAATATGTTGGGTCCTTTGGTAAATCCTGCAAAACCAAAAAAGCAAATGGCAGGAGTTTTTGATCATGAGCTGGCCAGAATTTATGCCTATTTATTTCAGGATTCAGACGTGAAGTTTGGAATTGTTTATGATTTGGAAGGTTATGATGAATGTTCCTTAACTGGACAAACCAAAGTTTTTTCAAACTCTGGGGAAGCAGTTATTAATCCATATGATTTCAATTTATCTAAAATTAAAGCCGAACAGATATATGGTGGAGAAACTATTGAAGAAGCGGCCAAAATTTTTGTGGATATTTTAAAAGGGGAAGGAACAGAAGCGCAGAATCAGGTGGTTTATGCCAATTCCGCTTTAGCTTTGCAGGCAGCAGGTAAATTTCCTTCCTTAGTAGATGGTGCAGAGGTAGCAAAAGAAACCATCGAATCAGGGGCTGCATTTAAAGTTTTCAACCAACTATTAAATTAATGCTTCATTAAGATTAAAGGATAAATACCATTTAGATACAGATATGAATACACTTGAAAAGATAGTAGCTTACAAAAGAGATGAAGTTAATGAAGCGAAAAAACTTTATCCGGTTGAATTGCTGCAACAGAAAATGTACTACAAAGCTAAGCCAGTGTCGCTGGCTCAATATATCAAACATGAAAATAAAACAGGGATCATAGCAGAAATTAAGCGAAAATCACCATCAGAGGGTTTTATTAACCAGCATATATCAGTAGAAGAGGTATCTATTGGTTATATGCAGGCAGGTTCCAGTGCATTATCTGTTTTAACAGATGGACCTTCTTTTGGTGGGAGTTTGAAGGATTTAGAGGTCGCCAGAAAATTTAATTACTGCCCAATTTTGAGGAAGGATTTTATGATTGATCCTTATCAGGTGCATGAAGCTAAGGCCCATGGAGCTGATGCCATTTTGTTAATTGCAGCTATTTTAAGTAGAGAGGAAGCAGAAGCCTTAGCTGAATTGTCTCATGAGTTAGGAATGGAGGTACTTCTTGAGGTCCATTCTGAAGCGGAGATTGAAAGTCATTTGGGTGATTATGCCGATTTGGTAGGGATTAATAGTCGTGATCTAAAAACTTTTAAAACGGATTTGGAATCAGTGCTTGCAATGGTTAAAAAGATTCCTGACAATTATATTAAAATTGCTGAGAGTGGTATTAAAACACCTGAGGATCTTTCGAGGTTTAAGAATGCAGGTTTTGATGGCTTTTTAATTGGAACAATATTTATGAAAAGTGCAAGACCGGAAAAGGCTTGCCAAAAATTCTCTTATCAGGTCAGGAATCTATTAAAAAAGTAGGAATGAAAAAGCCTAAAATTAAAATATGTGGTATGCGCGATTTTGAGAACGTGAAAGATGTTCTCAAATGTAAGCCGGATTTCATGGGCTTTATTTTTTTTGAAGGATCCAAAAGGTTTGTATCAGACGAAGAACTTGAAAAATTATTGAAACTCAATTTTGGACCAACGAAAAGGGTAGGAGTTTTTGTGAATGAGGCTACTGATAAAATTATTGAGAAATTTGAAAAAGGCTACTTTGATTTGGTTCAGTTGCACGGGGATGAAAGTCCTGAAGAGATTCTTCCATTAAAATACCAGGGGATAGAGACAATTAAAGTGTTTTCAGTAGGAGAAGATTTTGATCCAAATATATTGGAGCAATATGAATCTGTTGTTGATTATTTTTTGTTTGATACCAAAGGTGTTCATCGTGGAGGAAATGGATATAAATTCGACTGGGAGATTCTCAGCGGGTTAGATATTAAGTTACCCTATTTTTTAAGTGGTGGGCTGGAAGTGGAGGATATGCACAATAGCCAATTATACTCTATGCCTAATTTAATGGCATTGGATTACAACAGCAAGATTGAATTATTACCGGGTTTAAAAGACCTGGATGGAGTAAAAAAATTACTAACTGAATGACTTAAAGTAAATTACTATGTCAAAACTAGATATTAAAGTTGATGAAAACGGATATTATGGAGAGTTTGGTGGGGCATATATACCCGAATTACTGCACCCTAATATTGAAGAGCTAAAAGCCAACTACTTAAATATAATGGCTGAACCGGCTTTTCAGGAAGAGTTCAAAGCTTTATTGAAAGATTATGTAGGCAGACCAACTCCTTTATATTTAGCTAAGAAATTATCAGAAAAGTACGGTGCTAAGATCTACTTGAAAAGAGAAGATTTAAATCACACTGGTGCGCATAAAATAAACAATGCCATTGGGCAGGCATTGGTAGCAAAGCGTTTAGGTAAACATAAAATTATTGCAGAAACTGGCGCAGGTCAGCACGGGGTAGCTACTGCCACCGCATGTGCTTTATTAGGAATGGACTGCGTGGTTTTTATGGGAGAAAAGGATATTGAGCGGCAAAAACCAAACGTTGAGCGCATGAAAATATTGGGAGCAAAGGTTGTTCCAGCCAGTTCAGGAAGTAAAACTTTAAAAGATGCTACTAACGAAGCTATGCGACACTGGATCAATAATCCTGATGATACCCATTATATTATTGGATCTGTAGTGGGGCCACACCCTTATCCAGATATGGTTACTCGCTTTCAGGCGGTGATTAGTGAAGAGATGATGACTCAATTACAAGAGCAGGAGGGTAAAAATGAGCCGGATTACGTATTTGCTTGTGTGGGTGGAGGAAGTAACGCAGCGGGAGCTTTCTACCATTACCTTAATAATGAAAAGGTTAAATTGGTGGCGGTAGAAGCTGCTGGCCATGGATTGGATAGTGGTGAAACGGCAGCTACAACAGCAAGAGGTAGTATGGGCGTTTTGCACGGATTTAAAACCTTATTGATGCAATCTGAAGACGGTCAGGTTACCGAGCCCTACTCCATATCAGCAGGTTTGGACTACCCTGGTATTGGACCTTTGCACGCCTTTTTGTTCACCAGCAAAAGAGCTATTTTTAAATATGTAACAGACAAAGAGGCTATGGATTCCGGTGTGGAACTGAGTAAGTTGGAAGGTATAATTCCAGCTGTAGAGACAGCTCATGCTTTAGCTGCGTTGAACCAGTTTACTTTTAAAAAGGAAGATATCGTGGTCATTAATTTGTCTGGAAGAGGCGATAAAGATCTAAAGACTTATGTGGATTATGGGAATTATTAATATGTTTCGCCCTTATTTTCGTCTGACTTATGCACCATCCAAGGTCAGACGATAGTCAGATCGGATTTAAACCCTGAACATAAATTTAGCACCTAGACTGTAACAGAAAAAATGACCAACAGAATTGAACATATATTCCAAAAAAAGGATAAAGAAAAGCTTGCTATTTATTTCACTGCAGGCTATCCGCAATTGGAAGATACAAATACGATTTTAAGAGCACTTGATAGTGAAGATGTAGACATCATTGAAATCGGCATGCCTTATTCTGACCCGCTTGCAGATGGGCCGACTATACAGGAAAGTAGCATGCAGGCTTTAAAAAATGGGATGAATCTCAATAAACTTTTTGAGCAGTTAGCAGACTTAAGGAAAATCACTCAAAAATCTGTGTTCTTAATGGGTTATTGTAATAACGTGCTCAAATTTGGCACTGAAAAGTTTTGCCAGAAATGTGCAGAAGTAGGAGTAGACGGTCTAATCTTGCCAGATATGCCTATGGCAGAATATAAAATTCAATTTAAGCCTCTGTTTGATCAGTATCAGCTCAAAAACGTATTTCTGATCACACCCAAAACTTCAGAAGACCGCATTAAAGAGGTCGATGCTCAGGAGGGTGGCTTTATTTACATGGTAAGTAGTTCCAGCACAACAGGTGGAAGCTGGGGAGAAAGTCCTGAAAGGCTAGATTATTTAAAGCGCATTGAAAAAATGAATTTGAAAACTCCCAGAATGGTAGGTTTCGGAATCAGTGATAACGATGCATTAACCATGGTGAATCAGTATGCAGATGGAGGTATTGTAGGGAGTGCATTTATCAAAGCGATAGCTCATGGTGACCTAGAAAAAAACATTAAAGACTTTATTCAAGAAATTAGAAATTAGTTTCTTCATTTAAATTAATAGACAGAAAGATGATACTCCAATTAGATACAAAAATAGATTCCGTTCAGAAATCTCAGTTGATCAAGGATCTTAAGAAGTTTGCCAAATCAGTAAATGAAGTCCAAACTCAAAAGGGCTTCTATTTAGTAGCCATTGAGAAAGCTAATATTGATATTCGTGAAATCGGACAATTAGCAGGGGTTAGAGATGTGCATGTTGTTTCAGATAACTACCAATTGGTCTCAAAAAAATGGAAAGTTGATCCTTCAGAGATTAAGTTGAATGATGGCACTGTTGTCTCTCAAAATGATTTTTCTATCATGGCAGGCCCATGTAGTATTGAAAGTGAGGAGCAAGTAGATGCTGTGATAGCCCATTTAGTTGAAAACAATGTAAAAATCATGAGAGGAGGGGTTTATAAACCAAGAAGTTCTCCTTACTCCTTCCGTGGATTGGGGATGGAAGGCCTGAAGATGTGGCATCAAAAAGCCAAAGCCGCTGGTATTATGATCATTTCTGAAGTAATGCAGCTTTCACAGGTAGAAGAAATGTATGAATACATAGATATTTACCAGGTAGGTGCAAGAAATACCCAGAATTTTAATTTGCTTGACGAATTAGGCAAGGTAGATAAGCCGGTGATGATTAAAAGAGGGGTGAGCGGAACTATTGAAGAATTGCTTTACTCAGCTGAATACGTGTTTTCAGGAGGTAATGAGAACCTCATTTTGTGTGAAAGAGGTATTAGAACTTTTGAAAATATGACACGCAATACATTGGATATCAATGCAATTCCTGTACTAAAAGATAAGTCTCATTTGCCTGTAGTTGTGGATCCGTCTCACGGAATTGGAATAAGAAAACACGTGGAGCCTGTGGCACTGGCAGGAATTATGGCTGGAGCAGATGGCGTTATTTTTGAGCTTCACCCTGATCCTGAAACTGCCATGTCGGATGGTCAACAATCTTTGTACTTCGAAGAATCCGCTGCTATGATCAGAAAAATGAATATGGCATATGCCTTAAGGGGAGAGATGAATTGATTCTCTGCCAAATGCTTATAAAAACAAAAAAGCTGCTGGTGGTACCAACAGCTTTTTCATGCCACTAGTTGAGGATAATTCAATGCCTCAATACATATATGCTTTCTTTAAGCCACTCTTAAATTCTTAAACTTAGATTTTTCAAATTTAGTTTTTGCATAGCTTTCATCAATAACTAATTTTGAATTTTCAGAATCACCATCAAACTCAAACATAGCATCTGTCATTATCACTTCACATATAGAGCGTAAACCACGAGCTCCTAATTTAAAGTCTACAGCTTTTTCAACTATGTACTCTAAAGCGGACTCTTTAATTACTAACTCAATATTCTCCATTTCGAACAATTTCTGATATTGCTTCACAAGAGCATTTTTAGGGTTGGTCAAAATCAGCTTTAAGGTATCTTTACTAAGAGGATCTAAATGTGTTAATACAGGTAATCTTCCAATTAATTCCGGTATCAGACCAAAGTTTTTCAAATCTTGTGCAGTAATATATTGTAGTAAATTATCTTTATCCACAACTAACTCATCACCTTTTTCAGCATTCATAAACCCTAAAGGAGTGGTATTTAAGCGTGAAGCAATACTTCTGCTAATACCATCAAATGCTCCGCCACAAATAAACAGAATATTTTCAGTGTTTACGTTGATCATTTTCTGATCAGGATGCTTCCTCCCACCTTGTGGTGGAACATTTACTGAAGTGCCTTCCAATAATTTAAGCATTGCTTGCTGCACACCTTCTCCACTGACATCTCTTGTAATAGAAGGGTTATCAGATTTTCTGGCAATTTTGTCTAATTCATCTATATAAACAATACCTCTTTCAGCTGCCTCTACATTATAATCAGCAGCCTGCAGTAATCGCGTCAATATACTTTCTACATCCTCGCCTACATAACCTGCCTCTGTTAATACTGTGGCATCAGCAATACAGAAAGGCACTTGCAATACCTTGGCTAATGTTTTAGCTAAGTAGGTTTTACCAGTACCTGTTTCTCCCACCATAATAATATTCGATTTTTCAATCGTAACATCATCGCTGTTTGTTTTTTGCATTAAGCGTTTGTAGTGATTATACACCGCTACAGACATAATTTTTTTAGCTTCATCCTGGCCAACAACATACTGATCCAAGTGCTTTTTCATGTCCACCGGCTTAATCAGATTGAATTTCGGATTCTTGGAAGACGTTTTGGTCTTCACTTCCTCCTGCAGAATTTGCTGAGCCTGAACAATACATTTATCGCATATGTGCGCATGTATGCCCGAAATCATCAAATCCACATCTTTCTTATTTCGTCCGCAAAACGAACATGTCACTTGTGCGTTGTCTTCTGCCATCACTTTTTCGCTAAAACTTCATCAATTAATCCGTATTCTTTCGCCTCTTCTGCACGCATCCAAAAATCTCTGTCTGAATCCTTTTCTACCTGCTTGTATGTTTTTCCACTGTGCTTGGAAAGTATTTTGTATAAATCTTCCTTAACAGATAAAGTTTGCTTTAAGGATATTTCCATGTCAGAGGCTTGACCTTGCATGCCACTCATCGGCTGGTGTATCATTATTCTGGAGTGCGGTAAAGCTGACCTTTTCTTTTCAGCACCACCTGCTAATAATACAGCACCCATACTTGCAGCTAATCCTGTACAAATTGTACCTACATCTGGAGTAATGTAATGCATTGTGTCATAAATTCCTAATCCTGCATACACAGAACCTCCAGGACTGTTTATGTATAAACTAATATCTTTCTTTGCATCAACTGACTGCAAAAATAGCAATTGAGCCGTAATGATATTGGCGATATTATCATCTACCTGCATACCTAAGAAGATAATTCTATCCATTATCAACCTTGAAAACACATCTATCTCTCTAAAATTGGTAGGTCTTTCTTCAATTACCGATCTAGTCATATTTTCGACCTGTTGCACATACTGGTCAACATGACTTCCTGGTATTCTCTCGCCTTTAACGGCAAATTTCCTAAATTCCTCTTTATTAATCATTTAAATATTTTTATAGTAACACAAAATTAAAAAAAAAGTCCTTAGTTAAAAGGACTTTCTGATAAACGATTTCAAAAGTGTTTAGTTCTTCTCAACTGCCTTTTTAAATCCTTCTAAATCAACTTTCTTTTCGTTGATTGTAATTTTCTCTTTTACAAAGTCCATTACCTTCTTATTCAGTAACTCTTCAAAAACTTTTCTGTAATTTTCACCTTTTTCACCTTGCAAATAATTATTAGCAAAGCTATCTAGGTTTTCATCTAATTGTTCTGACATGCCATACGCACCAAACTGCTCTTTAATTAAGCTTTTTGTGTGATCCATAATATCTGCATGCTCCACTTTTAGATCTTCATTTTCGCCTGCAACTTTATTTTTAATCAAATTCCAGCGCAAATCTTTGGTATATAGATCGTACTCAGTATCTATTTGTTCCTGCGTAATTTTACCATCATTGCTCAATAGCAACCAGTTTTTAAGAAACTCATCTGGTAAGTCTATCTTAGTTTTTTCAACTAAAGTGTTTTGGATATCTCTTCCTAAAAGATTTTCAGTTTCCCGGTTGTAATTTTCACCCATCGTTTCCTTAATCTTTTCATTAAACTCCTCTTCAGATTTTACCGCATCTTTACCAAAGACCTTGTCAAATAGATCCTGATTAATTTCAGCAGGTTTAGTTCTTTTAATATCTAAAACAGTGAAGGTTTGCTCTGATTCAGATGCTATACCGTCATTTTGCCCCAGGAATCTTTGCTTTGCTTCGTCCGAAGTGAATATTTTATCAATTTCTAATGCAATTTCATCGTCCTTTTTCAGACCTGTAAATTTCTTTTGAGTTTTCTTCTCAATATCATTAATAGGTAAAACCACTCGCTCCTGTACATCAGCAGCTGAAGAATTCAATTTGCCTTCTAAGGTGTCACCTGCAGCACTTTCGGCTACAGATTCAGCCTCTCCATATTGTTCCAAAAGATTGTCAACAGTTTCCTTCAACACCTTTTTGTCAACTTCAATAATATACTTATCAACTTTAAGTTTTTCATCAAGTTTTAAATCAAACTCTTCTACCAAACCTAAATCATATTCAAATTCAAGTACCTTGGGGTTATCCCAATCTACTGCTTCGGCCTTTTCTTTGTTAGGTAATGGTTCACCTAAAATTTGCAGATCGTTTTCTTTAATGTAATCATTCAATGATTTAGATAAAATCTGGTTGATCTCATCTACTAATAAACTCTTTCCATACAACTTTTTAATGTAAGAGGCAGGAACTTTTCCAGGTCGAAAACCTTTGATGTTGGCTTTTTTTCCATATTCCTTAATTTTTTGTTCAACATTAGGTTGATAATCAGCTTCATTTAATATAATTTTAATTGAAGCGTTGGCGGAATCCTTTTTGTTGATTGTAATGTCCAAAGTTTTTGTTGTTTTAGATGTTGGATAATATGAAAAAACCCCTAATTTAGGTATATTTATACTAAAATTAAGGGTTGATTATGTGTGCGGATGAAGGGACTCGAACCCCCATGCCGTAAAGCGCTAGATCCTAAGTCTAGTGCGTCTACCAATTTCGCCACATCCGCATTGATAAATTTTGAAGTGCAAATGTAGTGAAATATATATTCATTGCAAATAGAGTTTGATAAAATTTATAGTTTATTTTGTAGTAAGATTTAGATTAGAGTATGTTAAATATAGATGTTGAGGAAGAACGCAAGGTAATTGTAAGAGAGTACAGGAAAATGCTTAAAAAAGCCAAGCCTTATTTAAAGGATGGCGATGCAAAGTTAATAAAGAAGGCGTTTTTAACTTCTATGGAAGCGCATAAAGATATGCGCAGGAAATCAGGGGAGCCCTATATTCTGCACCCAATTGCAGTAGCTACTATTGCTGTAGAGGAAATCGGCCTCGGTACCACTTCCATTATAGCGGCTTTATTACACGATGTAGTGGAAGATACACATTGGGAACTGGAGGATATTGAGAAAGAGTTTGGTCCTAAAGTGGCTCCTATAATCGATGGCCTTACAAAAATTGGAGGTGTTTTTGAATATGGTAGTTCTCAACAAGCAGAGAATTTCAGGAAAATGTTGCTTACGCTTTCTAAGGATGTTCGTGTGATCTTAATAAAATTGGCAGATCGATTACACAATATGCGGACACTGGAGAGCATGCCCCGCAATAAGCAATTGAAAATCACCTCAGAAACGATTTACCTATATGCGCCACTTGCACATAGGTTAGGTTTATATGCTATAAAGTCCGAAATGGAGGATTTGCATTTAAAATACACTGAGAATGAGGTTTATCGAGACATTGCTGCAAAAATCAATGAAACAAGAGCAGCAAGACAGAAATTTATAAAGAATTTTATAAATCCAATTGAAGGAGAATTAGATAAATTAAAGTGGTCATATAATATTAAAGGTCGTCCCAAATCTATTTACTCAATCTGGAACAAAATGAAGAAACAGAGTATTCCTTTTGATCAGGTGTATGACCTTTTTGCAATACGTATTATTGTCGATGCTCCGGTAGAAAATGAAAAGGCTGCTTCTTGGGAAGTTTATTCCATCGTTACTGATTTCTATAAGCCCAATCCTGACAGATTACGTGATTGGATTTCAACCCCCAAAGCAAACGGTTATGAATCTCTCCACACTACAGTCATGAGTGAAAAGGGACAATGGGTAGAAGTGCAAATTAGAACCAAGAGAATGGATGAGATAGCTGAAAAGGGATATGCTGCCCATTGGAAGTATAAAGACAGCTACTCAAATCCTGAACAAACCAGGCTAGAGCAGTGGATTTCCAGAGTGCGGGAAATGCTGGAGTCAAATGACACCAATGCTATAGAATTTGTGGATGATTTCAGATCTAACCTGTTTTCAGATGAGGTTTTCGTATTCACTCCCAAAGGAGATTTAAAAACATTGCCAAATAAATCTACTGCGCTGGATTTTGCTTTTGATATCCATACAGAGATTGGGGCTAAATGTTTAGGAGCAAAGGTTAATCAGAAGTTAGTTCCTCTAAACTACGAGCTTAAGAATGGTGATCAGGTAGAAATTCTTACATCCAATAAACAAAAACCTAGTGAAGATTGGCTTAGACTAGTTGTAAGTTCTAAAGCCAAAGCAAAAATTAAGGACCTTTTAAAAGAAGATAAAAAATCGGCAGCACTTGAAGGTAGGGAAATCGTTTTTAGGAAACTTAAACAAATGAAAATTGATCCTAAAGATGAAGTGATAAATAAAATTAGAGCTTATTTCGATGAAAAGACTCCATTAGATTTATATTATGGTATTGCTACTGGCAAACATGATCCTAAAATGATCAAAAGATTTCAGGAAGAGGTTGTCGATAAAGTAAAGGATACTAAAAAAATTCAATCTCATACTGATGCCAGTTCATTTGAAAGAGAGCTCAAAAAAGTAAAGGGGCAAGACATGTTGCTCATTGGAGAGGATTTAGATGTAGTGGATTATAAAATAGCAGCTTGCTGCAATCCTATTCCTGGCGATGAAGTGTTTGGTTTTGTAACTGTAAATGAAGGGATAAAAATACATCGTACGTCCTGCCCCAATGCCCCGGAGTTGTTATCCAATCATGGAAATAGGGTGATTAAAGCCAGATGGACTTCTCAACAGGAAATTGCCTTTTTAGCAGGATTGCAAATTATTGGCACAGATAGAGTAGGATTAATTAGCGATGTAACGCAAATAATTTCCAGTGAATTAAAAGTGAATATGCAATCAATCTCAGTTGATACCAAAGATGGTATTTTTGAAGGTAAAATTCATCTTTTTGTGCAAAGCACGAAGCATTTGGAGAAATTAATTGACAAATTGAGAGCTGTCAGAGGGATTGTTAAGGTGAACCGCTACGATTAACAGCTAAATTCATATATTTGCCTTCTAAGAATGGAAGGAATAATATGGTATTGAATGAAAAGGTTTTTAAAGAGGTAAAACAAATATTTACCGCTTATCTGGAAAATAAAGGTTTAAGAAAAACTCCTGAAAGATATGCTATATTGGAAGAGATTTATTCAAGGAATGGACACTTTGATGTGGAGTCTCTTTATATTAGTATGAAGAATAAAAACTATAGGGTGAGTAGGGCTACTGTTTATAATACCTTAGATTTGCTTGTGGAATGTGACTTAGTGAGTAAGCATCAGTTTGGACGTAATTTGGCGCAATATGAAAAGTCGTATGGCTATAAACAACATGATCACGTCATATGCGCTGAATGCCATAAAGTGGTGGAATTTTGCGATCCCAGAATCCAAAATATTAAAACCATGGTTGGTGATCTGTTAAACTTTAAAATTATGCACCACTCACTCAATTTATATGGCATCTGTGGTGATTGCCAGGCCAAATTAAAATCAGAATCTTAATGAATTACGAAAAAGAATTAATTGACAACACCTTAATTTTAAAGTTAGCTGGTGATTTAATCGGTGAAAATAACGGTCCAGGATTAGTGGAGGTTTTGAATCAGTACATATCTAAGGGGGTTAATAAATGTATTATTGATGTATCAGATGTAAGATATATGAATAGTAGCGGTATAGGATTATTAATTACAATACTCACGAAATTAAGAAATAAGGAAGGCGAAGTGGTTTTATTGAATCCTTCAGAACAGGTTAAAAAATTACTGGTAATTACTAAATTAAACAACATTTTCTCTATTTTCGATACTAAGGAAGAAGCTTTGCAGCATCTTAAATAATGATCAAAAATTTCAATCTAATTTTAAATTATTTAATAGCCGGCTGGTAGATGGCAGTGCATCGCTGTGTCGGTTAAACTATTTTTATTTTATCAACATGGATGTTTTATTAGGGTTACAGTGGGGTGACGAAGGAAAGGGTAAAGTAGTAGATGTGCTTGCACCAAAATATAATACAGTAGCACGCTTTCAAGGGGGGCCAAATGCGGGTCATACGCTAGAATTTGACGGTATCAAGCACGTTTTACATCAGATACCCAGCGGTATTTTTCGACAAAACATTAAAAATGTTATTGGAAATGGTGTAGTCTTGGATCCAGTCATTTTTAAAAAGGAAATTGAAAAATTAGCCCCTTTTGATATCAATTTTAAAGAAAATCTATTTATTTCCAATAAAGCGCAGCTGATATTGCCCACCCACCGTTTGCTAGATGCTGCATATGAAAAATCAAAAGGCAATAAAAAGATAGGGTCTACTTTAAAAGGTATAGGGCCTACTTATCAGGATAAAATTGCAAGACTTGGCTTAAGGGTAGGGGATGTGCTCGAAGATACCTTTTTAAGTAAATACCGTGAGTTAATAAATGCGCACGAAGCTATACTTGGCTTTTATCAGCATGAATATGATTTAGCAACTCTGGAATCTGATTTCTTCGAGGCTATTGAATATCTTAAGCAGTTCAATATCAGAAGTACAGAATATCTTGTTAATAATGATATGAATGAAGGAAAAAAGGTGTTGGCTGAAGGAGCTCAAGGTTCATTGCTGGACGTTGATTTTGGTAGCTACCCCTTTGTAACGAGTTCTAATACCATGACAGCGGGGGTTTGTACTGGCTTAGGTGTTGCTCCTAATAAAATAAAAAACGTTTTTGGCATTTTCAAAGCATATTGCACAAGGGTAGGCAGCGGACCGTTCCCTACAGAGCTTTTTGATGAAGATGGAGTGAAATTACAAAAGATTGGCAATGAATTTGGCGCTACCACAGGTCGGCCTAGAAGATGTGGCTGGTTAGATATTCCTGCCTTGAAGTATGTTGTGATGATTAATGGCGTAACTGAACTTTTTATGATGAAATCAGACGTGTTGTGTGATTTTGAAACTATAAAAATCTGTACTCATTATAAATTAGCAGATGGAAGCACCACAGATGAATTCCCTTATGATATGGTTGATAAAGAAATTACACCTATATATAAGGAAATGAAAGGCTGGAACATTGCATTGGATAGTGTAACCAGTTTTGAGGATATGCCTGCAGCTCTATTAGATTATATCAAATTTATAGAAGAGCAATTAGGTGTACCTATTAATCTGGTATCTATGGGTCCAGATAGAACTCAGACTGTAATAAGAAATCATTAATTAGGCTGAAGCACAATTAAAAACCAACCTTTTAACTCTTAAGAATTAAAAGGTTGGTTTTTATATTTAATTATTAGCATTTCCAGATGTCATATTTAATTCAAATTATTTTAATGTTATAAGTTATTGAGCGGTAATAATTTAAAAGCGCGGATAAAATAAATGAGTTAAAAGTTAGAAAGAGAGTAGTAAAAAAGTAAAACTTTATTGTACCTTTGTCAACCCAAAAGCGGGGTATGCGTTAAGCGAAGTTTATTGAAAGGATGAGAGAGGGGTAATGAAGATAGGTTTAAGCGTCTTAGATTAAGCCTTAAAACTTTTTCAAATTTATTTTCAAATAAGTTTGTGTTAATTAAAAACTTTCTCTTATCTTTGCACTCCCAAACGGGAAAAGAGATTGAAAAACATCTCAAAACAAGGTCGTAGCAAATGCGCGAAGACAGATATAAATTGAAATACTGAAGCATAGTTGAAACAAGAGATTGTAGCAAGAGAAGAAGCTTAAGGATGATGATTACTTTTTTAAAAGTAGTTAAAGCACTGAGGTAGAAACGATAAAAAACTTTCTCAATTTTTTTTCAAAAACATTTTGGAAATTAGAAATTAAATCAGCTATCTTTGCATCCGCTTTGAGAGAAACAAAGGGAAAAACGAAGAAGAATACTTCATTAAACAATTACAGAAGCAGCGATAAAGCGAAAGGCTTTAGAGCAATAAAAAATACTGATAGATACACCGGGTAGCCGGAATCGATCACACTGTTAGTAAGGTGGGAGGAGTTAACAACCGGATAGGGATAGTTAATTGATGAACACATTGCCTGAATAATTTAAGTAAGTGTCGGAGTTGAAAGCTCACAGGCAAACTGCTTGATACTTTAACGGGATATTGACAAAAGTTCTTTGAATGAATGTACGACAAGATAGCAAACCACTTAAATACTAAGTAATATAGTACTTTGAGAAAACGTAGCCACGGTTCAAACACAAAAGCAGGCGGCGAGAGCCAAATGCCTTGAATATCATCTTCGGGTGATAGA
>CAWDNW010000001.1:0-50000 GCA_963803685.1 uncultured Cytophagales bacterium | reverse complement strand
GGTTAATAACTGTTTACGGAAAGGTTATGTCTGCTGTTTACAAATTGTTAAAAGGATTTTATTATTTCTTTTCTAGCCTTTCGAAATTCTGATTATTTTTCGCTTTTTTTACAAATGCTTACATTAGCTGCAATTGATATAGGATCCAACGCAATAAGGTTACAATTAACCCGTGTGATAATTTTTGAAGGGGCAACTACCTTTAAAAGGTTGGAGTATATTCGTTTCCCAATGCGTTTGGGGCAAGATGTTTTCTCTGTAGGAAGGATCAGCAATTCTTCCAAGTATAAGTTTCTTAAACTGATGCATGCCTTTAAAATTTTAATAGATTTATATGAGGTGGATGACTTTATGGGATGTGCCACCTCTGCAATGAGAGAATCTGAAAACGGGCAAAGTATTTTAGATGAAGTTGAGCAAAAGATCGGTTTGAAAATTGAAGTGATAGATGGGGATAAAGAAGCAGAGATTATTAATAAAGCTATTTTTCCTCATATGAGCGATCAAACACATCTACATATTGACGTTGGTGGCGGTAGTACAGAGTTAAATCTATATGTTGAAAACAAAAAGACGAAGGCTAAGTCTTTTGAACTGGGTTCTGTGAGAAGGTTACAGAAAGGAGGTTCTGATCATGTTTGGGATGAAATGAAAGATTGGATCTCTTATGAAATAAAAAGAGAATATGGTAAAGTAATGGCTATAGGGACTGGTGGGAACATTAATAAAGTCTTGGATTTAGCAGGTAAAAAGCCCGGAAAAGCCATCTCACTACAAAAGATCTTAAAAATGCAGGAATACATTCGATCATTTAGTATGAATGATAGGATTCATAAATTACAACTTAATCCGGACAGGGCAGATGTAATTATTCCTGCTCTTGATATTTACACCAATGCTATGAAATGGGCAAAAGCTTCTAGTATAATCGTACCAGATAGTGGCTTAAAGGATGGGATCATGCAAATCCTTTATGATAGATCGAAAGATAAATTATTACAATTAAATTAATAGTAGTTATCGGGTTGTAATTCTCAAGCTTTCATTCACTCGCTCATTTCAATTCTTAATTTTTAAATCAATAATAGTGCTTTTTAGCAACGCTCCATTTTCAATAACCTTTCGCTATTTGCTACATAACCAACTTATCATTTTGTAGCTTTACATCAAACTATAAAATATTAAAGATGAATTTGAATATAAGATTACTATCCCAAATATGTGAAACACCAGGAGCTCCTGGCTACGAAAAAAGAATCCGTAATTTTATTATGGAAGAAGTGAAGGAACTGGTTGATGAGGTTGAAGTAGATAATATGGGTAATGTTTACGCTATAAAACGTGCTGCAGAAAATCCTGAAAATAAAAAAGTGATGGTAGCCGCACACATGGATGAAATAGGCTTTATGGTAACCCATGTTGATGATAATGGATTTTTAAGATTTACCACTCTTGGAGGATTTGATCCTAAAACTTTAACAGCTCAGAGGGTTATTGTACATGGAGTAGAAGATGTGATTGGGGTGATGGGATCAAAACCCATCCATGTAATGACTCCTGATGAAAGGAATAAAGTAGCAAAACTGACTGATTACTTCATTGATTTAGGGATGCCAAAGGAGGAAGTTGAAAAGTTAGTAAAAGTGGGAGACACTGTTACCAGGGAAAGAGGTTTAATAGAAATGGGTAATTGCGTTAATTGCAAGTCAATTGATAACAGGGTTTCGGTGTATGTATTAATTGAAGCATTACGATCTTTAAAGCAAGTTCCATATGATGTATATGGTGTTTTTACGGTACAGGAGGAAGTAGGAATTAGAGGAGCAAATGTGGCGTCTCATAAAATTAATCCAGATTTTGGTATTGCTTTAGATACAACTATTGCTTTTGATTTACCTGGTGCGCAGGCACATGAAAAGGTAACCTCTTTAGGAAAGGGCGTTGCTATAAAAGTTTTAGATGCTATGACAATTTGTGATTACAGAATGGTTGAGTTTATGCGACAAATGGCAGATAATGAAAAAATAACATGGCAGTCAGAGATACTGACAGCTGGTGGTACAGACACGGCAGGTTTGCAGCGAATGGGGAAAAATGGCGCAATTGCTGGAGCTATTTCCCTTCCAACTCGACATTTACATCAGGTAATTGAAATGGCTCATAAACAAGATATCGCTGATGCCGTTCTACTACTAAATGCTTGTCTGGAGAATCTGGATAAGTTTAACTGGAGCCACTAAATATATAAAAGATGAGAATTGCAATTTCAGGTTTACTATTTGTTTTGATTGTTTTTACCTCTAAAGCTCAGGTTACCCCTAATAAAGAGACAAATCCAATAAATTTAAGTGGAGTAACTCTTGACGCTGAAAATATGGAGCCTGTACCCTACACTTATATTTTGATGGATGATGGCAAAAGGGGCACGGTAGCAGACAATTCCGGTTATTTTTCATTTCTTGCGTATCCTGGTGATACCATAGTTTTTAGAAGTGTGGGTTACCAAAATCGAATGTTTATTATTCCTGAAATATTAAATGGTAATTCCTATTCTATGATTGAGTTAATGATTAGAGATAATGTTATTTTGGATGAGGTAATAGTTTATCCCCTACCCGATATAGATGTATTTGCGAAGACTATCATGGAAACAAATCCTACCTCTAAGCAAATAGAAGATATTTCTAGATTTAAGCGAGATATGAATGATTTAATAGAAAGAGAGTATCAGAAAGATAAATACTATTATGATCAGTGGAGATACGCGAAACTCTATGATATGACAGGAATAGTGCCCGCTAATAATTTTTTAAACCCTATTACATGGTCTAATTTTATTAGGGATTGGAAGGAAAATCAAAAGTAATTCTATGGCTTTAATTTTTGTAAGAATTGAAGCAACCCATTATTGTATCGAATTCGGATAAATTAAGATGTTATTTTCTATCTAATCTATCCCCATCATTACAAAGGAGCCCCAGTAGATGGGATCTTTAAACTCCTCTCGAATTTCTTTTTTTGCATCTATCAAAGCTTGCCTTTTATCGTCAGTTTCTAACCATTTGGTATAAAAAGAAATCATTAGTTTTTCAGTGGCTTCATCTGATACTTTAAACAGGCTCATTATCAAAGTTTTAGCTCCAGCTACCAGAAAGGATCGCTGAAGACCAAATACACCTTCACCTTCATGTACTTCACCTAATCCTGTTTCACATGCTGACAGCACAACTAATTCTGTTTTGTCCAGATTGAGATTCATTGCTTCATATGCAGTTAAAATACCGGGTTCAATATTAAAGTTGTGTTCTGTTTTTACTAAAAGGTCTCCGGCTCCTTTAAGCATCAATCCTGATTTTAGTAATGGATTTTCGTTTAAATTGTTTGCATTGATGCGAGTATGTGAGCTTTCATTATTTTCGTTAAAAAAACCATGAGTTGCAATATGAAAAACCTTAGGGCTTTTCAGATTTTTTACTTCAGGTTCCGAAGCCTGAAGTTCTAAAAAGTCTGAAGTTTGCCATCCATGTTGGACTAGCAACTTGGTTAAAGCTTCAATCTCTCTTCTGGTGCCTGGTAATTCGTTAACTTGGGTGGTTCCTCCTCTGAATTCTGCTTTATAACCAGATTTTTCCGCAGTATAGAATTTCGGATCACCAAAAAGTAAAGCAGTTTTTTCTAAGGTAGGTGTTCTGGTTCTTATCTTATTAACATATAAGTCCTTTGTATTACTTACTAAAATGATATTGATATCATCTATTAAATACCCCACTCCGGATGGTATGGCTTCTAAATTAATTTGATTGTAAACTCCATCGGGAGAAAAGAACACCGTATTACTATTTCCAATTTCTTTTTGCAATGGTTCCCAAAAATTTCTATAGGAATATTGATCGCTAATTTTGTATTTGATACTGTTTCTGTAGTAATTGAAAAATTTAGATTCCAAATCTTGTCCATTGTTAAGCACCACAAAACTTGGTTTGGTATTTTTGTCGTTTTTTAGCACTAACGCGAGATATATTACCGAGTCAGTCAGGAAATGATCGAAATATCTAAATCTTACCATTTCTACTGCTACCTCATTTTCTTTCAATGTGCTTTTTATTTGTTCCCACTTATAATTTTGGTTTTCGTAACCCTGACTGAATAATTCTGATTTTTGGCTTAATCCTTTTTCAATTAATTCTACTTCTTTAGATAAATCTGAAAGGTTGATGCCTATTTCCGTCAATTGCTCCTCACTCATGGCAATAGCTTTTGTCAAAGTTTCCTTTTTTTCAATCCAATCGAAATAATTATTTATAAGTAAACTATCAGTAGTATTCAGAATTCTTTCCCGCATTTTGATGGAATTGTTCAATAGTAGTCCTTTGGTTTTCAAGGTATTATTGTACACTTGTTCGATCATTTCCGGATACTTATCGTATGTAGTTATTGCTATGGTATTATAATAATCATAGTCACTTTTAATTGTATTCCAGTATTTGGTTTTTTCTCTTTCACTTAGGGAAGGAAAGTACTCGCTTATGAAAGTGTCATATGTTTTAATTACTTCTTCTATTGTAGCTTTCGCTTTTCTTTCATTTCCAGACATATAATAAACTTTACTGAGTTTTGCAGTAGCTTTTACATATTCAGGATGCTTTGTATTAAAAAATTTCTCATTTAGTTTTTGACTTGCTTTATATTCCTTTTCAGCATCGTCATAATTTTTTCGTCTGTAGAAAATATCTCCTCTTAAAATATGAATGTCGGCCGCTTTAATATTATTTCTTCTGCCTACTTTATTTTTCCAAATTGTTTCAGATTGAGCTAGAAAACTAAATGCATCTTCCAGCTTATTCTGGGAAATAAAGAAGTTCGCCATATCTTTTAGGAGGTCTGCATAAATAGGACTTATAGTTGAAAATCGCTTACCAATAATTTCCTTGGCTTCGAATAGTAGCTTTTCAATTTGTTCGGGACTTGCAGAGTTATTGTAAAATTGTACTATAGCCAATCTTGAAATTGTTGTGGCAACATCTACATGCGCTCTTCCGAACTGATTCTCTAAAATGTTAATGGCGTTTAAGTAAAATTCTTCGGCCTTGTCATAGTCACCAATTGCTTCATACAACTCACCTAAAACTAAGGTAGCAGGAATATTCTTGGTGGAATATTTACTATAAGTCGACTCAGAAATTTTTAAGGCTTTTCTTGCATATTCCTCTGCTTTAGGATAATCTCCCTTAATCAATTGTAGCCGACCAAATTCTACTAATGGACCAATTAACTTTTGGCTGGACTCGCCATATTGCCGGCTATTTTGCTTAATAGATTTGGTTAAAATCGCCTCTGTTTCGTTATATTTTCCAATTTTAAGGTAAACAGCAGCTAGTTCTTGTGAAGCCGTTATAGGATTGTATTCAGGATTGGGGATAGCACTTTTAAACAACTTTTGTGAAAGTGCAATTGCATCTTCTGCCTCATCGTAAAATCCTTTCAATGTTAATAGCTTTGCATTCGTTTCTAATGCTTTTATATAATAGATAATATTTAAATCAGTATCAAAATTCTCAAGGATTAGTAAGGCTTCTTTTAAATTTTTATCTGCTTTTTCATACTCTCCAATCTTAATTTGAAGGTCAGCAATCAGAGTGAGTTCTTTTCCGAAATCTATATCCTTATTGTCATATTTTACCCTTGTTAACATAAGGGCTTTGTCAAGTAATTCTGAAGCTTCTTTATATCTGTCTTGAGCCTGATAAGAAGTAGCTAAGTGATTAAGTATCCCAACATATTTATAATGTCCGTCTGTTATTTCCTTATTTACTTTATCAAAAAAATCTGTTTGATAAATTCTGTTGGCTTGATCAAATTTATCTGAGTAATCTACCCAGTAATTTGCTAAGTCAATCCTGCTGAAACTAGCGGCAACTGATGAGTCTCCACAAAGAGTAGAATTTAACTCTACAATCTTTTTGCTGTAATTTTCTATGTTTGCATATTGATTTTGTGCACCCGCAGCTTTAATCATTATTTGATGCAATTCAATCAATAAGGGATGATCATCAATTAAATTTTTTTGATTCATCATTAATTTAATGGCTTCGTTTTCGATATTGTTTACTCGCCCACCTCTCAAGTTAATTTCGAAATCTACAATATTGAGCCGCACCCTGTGAGCGCTGGTTTTAGGTAAATTCTTGTTAACAGTTTTCTGAAGTTGTTTTTGATAAACGGATGTTTTATTTGCCTTACTTTCTTTAATTGCGTTAATCGCTAAACTCTGTAGATTACGAATTGTAAAAGGATGAGAGTCTCCTAGCGCTGCAGAAGCATACAGATACGCATCTTTGTAATAACTGGCAGGAAGCTCTCTTGTACCGTTTTCAGAAAGCATTTGAGCAAAATAATACAAATGATTGCTAAACTGAATGCTTTTTTTTCCAAGCTTATCTTTTATCCATGTTTCTCCATAAACAAAAGCCGAGTCGGATCTAAGAAATTCTCCTCTGTGCTTTAAAGCATTTGCTTTTAATGTGATCAATTGCGCAATATCCTTTTCAACATTTTCTTTTGCTTCTCTATCCAAATTGCGATCGATTGCTTTTTGCAGAAAAAAAGTTTCGTGAGTTTGTAAAAGTTTTAGAGCAGTTGAATAGTTTCCTTTGCCAATTTCAATTTCGGACTTCAGTAAATCAAGGTTCGCCAAATAGGTTTTATCCGCTTCATCAGAATCGGAAAAAATCTGATAAGCTTGCTGAATGTACTCTCCAGCCTGGAAGTAATTTCCATATTTAAGCATGTTTTCAGCTGCTTTTTTTAGATTTAACGCATGTCCTAAGGAACTGGCTCCATTTGTGCTTTCACTAATTCTAATAGCTTTTTCGTGCAATTCGTAAAAATCAGTAAAATGTCCTAAAGCCCAATTGTAG
This sequence comes from uncultured Cytophagales bacterium, assembly GCA_963803685.1. Classification (GTDB taxonomy): domain Bacteria; phylum Bacteroidota; class Bacteroidia; order Cytophagales; family Cyclobacteriaceae; genus Marivirga. The sequence continues at coordinate 43,083 of CAWDNW010000001.1, read as the reverse complement.
TTGGCTCTGTTGAGATAAGCAATTGCTAAGAATAAATTGTCAGGACCTAATTTATCAATACTCTTTTCCTCTAGCTTATGGGTAAACTTAACTGCTTTTTCATATTTATTTTTTTGGAATTTCTTTTCAGCTTTTTCAACGTATTTATTAAATTTCTTAACACTTTGAGCCGGAACGAATTCAATAGCAGTTATCAAAAAAGTAGCGGTAAGAAGGATTATGATAGAATTCTTGCTAGTGATGTTCATAATAGTTATATAAATACAATTTATTCTCCGTTAAAGATAATATATATTTCCTACAAATAATATCCATTAGTCGAAATATTCACAGGATATGTGAATGAGAATATTTTCTCACACTTCATCATTTTATCTATGTGCCATTCGCTAAGATGTAGCTTTTATTTAAACTATTAATTCTTCATATCTCCATTTATAAAGCTAATTTTGCGGTTGATTCCATCAAATATGATTTCAACAGATTTTAAAGAACATTTTAAACGTAATTATCTATTAGCTTATCCTGTAGTGTTAAGCCAGCTAGGTCATGTGCTAGTTGGAACTGCTGATGCTATGATGGTAGGTAGGGTAGGAACCAATGAATTAGCAGCGGTATCAGTTGCAAATGCAGTTTTTAGTGTCATGATGATGTTTGGAATTGGTATTTCTTTTGGATTAACCCCTTTGGTGGCTCAGTCTGACGGTGAGGGTAATGCCCGAGCTGGAATGCGGTTTTTCAAACATAGTTTTGTCATAAACCTAATATTTGGCATAATTCTATTTGTGATTTTACTGTTTGGTGGATTTATTTTAGACTTATTAGATCAGCCACCTCAGGTAGTAATACTAGCTAAGCCTTACTTAGCTATTATTGGTTTTTCATTAGTGCCTTTCATGATCTTTCAAACCTCGAAGCAATTTGCAGAAGGGTTGGCTTTAACCAAACAAGCAATGTACATTACAATCAGTGCAAATCTGGTAAATGTAGGATTAAACTATATTCTCATTTTTGGAAAATTGGGATTTGAGCCAATGGGGTTGGTAGGTGCAGGGTGGGCCACGCTCATTTCGAGAATAGTAATGGCTATAGTAATGGTACTCTTTGTAAGGCACTCTAATCGTTTTACTAAATACTGGCGTTACCTGAAGGTCACCGTTTGGAATAGAAAGACATTTAAGAATTTACTGAACTTAGGAGTGCCTACAGGCTTTCAATATGTTTTTGAAGTTGGAGCTTTTGCGACAGCAGCTATAATGATAGGTTGGATGGGGGCTATTCCATTAGCAGCACATCAGGTTGCAATAAATTTAGCATCAATAAGTTATATGATGGCTACAGGTATTTCAGCTGCTGCCACTGTAAGAGTAGGTAATCAATTAGGTCAAAAAGATTTCACTACTATGCGGATTGCAGGTTATACTTGTTTTGTAATGGCAATTCTGTTTATGGCCGTAGCGGGCTCAATATTTATGATTTTCAATGAGCTTTTGCCTACGTTGTATACAGATGACGGTGCCGTAATCGATATAGCTTCAACTCTTTTAATCATAGCAGCATTATTTCAGCTTTCGGATGGTATTCAAGTGGTTGGGCTAGGTGCATTAAGAGGAATGGGTGATGTTAAATTACCTACTTTGGTCACTTTTCTTGCGTACTGGGCTATTGGCCTTCCGATGGGGTATTTGTTAGCTTTTCAATTAGGTTTCGGTGAAGAAGGTATTTGGTATGGCTTGCTAATTGGATTAAGTATTACCGCAGTCATACTTTTTCTTCGATTTAAAAATAGGGCTACTAAATTGATCGTTGAAAAATCATAATTCGAACTGATCGAAGCAGAAACCTCATCTACAATTTCTCTCTCTAATTAAATAATGTAAATTTTAATATGAATTTACCGCATCATTCTTTTTTAGTTTCATATAATTGATAAAAATCAACTTTATAATTAAGCTATCCTTCATAGCTAAAACGCTGTTTCTTATAAAATACATGATCTTCATATTAAGAGTCTATTTTATTAAGTATCTTTTCTTATTTTTGAACCTTAAACATGTTAAAACTCTTCCAGCAAATATACACTATATGGTGCGCTATTGTTTTCGTAGGCCTATTTCTGCTGTTATTTCCTTTTTTTCTATTGCTGATACCATTTCCCAAATGGCATAAACATTGTTTTTATCTTAATAGATTTTGGGCTTGGTCTTCCCTTAAGCTTGTAGCAATTCCCACGGAGTTTTTGGGTAGGGAGCAGATTAGTAAAAAGCAACAATTTGTATACTGCTCTAATCATTTTTCTCTGCTGGATATATTAAGTTTTGGATTTGCTCCAAACCCTGTCCTTTATGTAGGGAAAAAGTCTTTATCAAAAATTCCTCTTTTCGGATTCATGTTTAGCAGATTACACGTGACAGTTGACAGGGCAAGTTTAAAGAACAGTTATGCTGCATTACAAACGGCTATAGCCAGGATGAACAACAGCAGAAGTTTAGTGATGTATCCTGAGGGAGGAATTTATAGCCTGAATATTCCTGATATGGTTCGGTTTAAAGATGGAGCATTTAGAGCAGCAATAGAGAAACAAATTCCTGTTGTACCTGTGACACTTCCAGATAATTGGATAATTTTACCAGATAATAAATCTCCGTTGATAACCAGAAGGAAGATGAGAATGATCTTTCATGAGCCTATTATAACAGAAGGCCTCAATATTAGTGACGTTCCTGCGTTAAAAAAACAGGTTTTTGAGGTGATTACACTAGAACTGGAAAAGCATTATCCTAAGCAATGAGCATAAATAAAGAAACACTGGAAAAAATAGCCCACTTGGCAAGACTTGAATTTGATGAGAAATCAGAAGAGAAAATGCTGAAGGACATGAACAATATATTAGTATTTGTAGAGAAATTACAGGAATTAGATACCGAGAATGTTGAGCCTTTGCAAAGTATGTCTTTTGAAGTTAATCAATTAAGAGAAGACAAATTAGGAAACCACCTATCGCACGATCAGGGATTAAAAAATGCTCCGAAAAAAGATCAGGATTATTTCCGCGTTCCAAAGGTGATTGAGTAAAGTAAAGCGTGGAATTGAAAGGATTTATCCTTCCAATATTTAACTAAGAATAAACCAATTGTAAATGTCACATATTAAGTTCTGGGAAGGATGGAATAAGGGATACAAAGGTATCTACATTATGCTTTTGATAGTGTTTGTGATTTTCCTTGCTGGATTTTTAGTGTTACAATATGTTGGTGCAGATATAGCGATACCGCTTGAAACAGTCAGGAAAACCCAAAGTATAGAGTTAACCCTTCACAATATATCCGATTTTGTGTTTGAATTGGGTGTGCCAACTAGGAATTATGTGATTTTTCAAGGGTTTTTGGCCTTGGAAACAGGTTTTATGCCAATGGCTGGTTATATATTGCTAGCTATCGTATTTCTATCTTTTTCTTTTTTATTAGCAGCATCGACTTACTTTAGCCGCATATGGTTTATAATTTTCCAGTCGATTATAGTGATCTGGATTATTACTTTAAAGCTTCAATATTTGCATTTGCTGGGGATGAATAATCAAATCTTCACTTATCTTTTTATTGGGGTTTTTCTCATCGTTGGTTATATTTTTCATGCTTTTAAAACTGACCTAAGCCTTTTCAAGAGATGGATTAGTTTTTCTTCATTATTGATAGTGCTACTACTTTTAGTACATTTTGGATCTGATGTAAAGTGTCCGGTGTTATTTATGGCACAGCATGGTATCATAGTACCTATCATTTTATCCATTGTATTCATTTTTAATGTGGCTTATGAGGTTGTTTTACACATTTTATACTTATTAGCTTCAAAGAAGAACGAGGAAGGGGGTTCTAATCTTGGACATTTTCTCATACTAAGTGTTTTATACCTTGGTTATGTAAGTTTGACGTATGCTAAAAATGATTATCTTATTAATTGGGATATCATATACCTAGATGAATTTTTACTGCTAGGGATCTCTGCAGTATTAGGTGTTTGGGGCTTTAAAAAAAGAAATGAGCTCATTGCTAAGCAACTCCCTTTTAGACCGTTAGGAGGATATTTATACCTGGTTTTTGGTATTTTAACTTTTTCCACTATAGCATGGGTTTTCATCACTAATAACGACCCCTTTATAGATACATTTGAAGATATGATTATCTTCTCACATTTAGGTTTTGGAGTAATTTTTTTAATTTATGTAATCTATAATTTCCTAGGTTTACTGAAGGCTGGGCACGGCATATATCCTGTAGTTTTCAGGCCAGTGAGTGTTCCTTATAATTTGGTAAGGTTATTAGGCATTGGAGTGGTATTTTTATTAGTTTTAAAAGTATCTTATTTACCATATAACCAGGCGATAGCAGGCTATTATAATGCTTTAGGAGATTATTACGAACAAATTGAAAATCAGGAAGCAGCTAATACAACATATAAAATTGCTCGACAATATTCAGTAACCAATCACAAATCAAATTTCAAGATTGGTCAAATTTCATATGCCAATAAAAATTGGGTAGAGGCTTCCAATTACTTTAAGCAAGCCAATCGTAGGAGGCCCACTGTGCAATCCTTTGTAAATCGTGTACAAACGCTCATTAATGCTAGCCTTTATTTCGATGCCTTTTTTGTAGCTGAAGAGGCCCAACTCATCTTTCCTGACAATGCTTACATTCAGAATATGACGGGTTTGGTTTATGAGCAAATAAATAAAATTGATTCGTCTTTTATTTATTTTGATGCTGCTATCCGTTCCGGGAAAGGAAAGAAAATTAAGCAAGTGGCGGAGGCTAATAAACTTGCATTATTTGCTAAAAACGGAATAGATGAAGATTTACCTGATTGGGAGAAGGTTGCAAATTCATCAGTGCCGCTTAAAGCCAATTACTATGCTTTGGCCAACAAAAAAAGAGTTATAAATAATCAATTTGAACTTAATAGCTCAAATTACTCTCCTTATTTGACTTATAACGACTTCTCTTTTCTTTATAACTACAGCATGAATAAAACACTGAATCATGAAGAGATGCAGGATGATTCATTAAGTTGGTTGAACAGTTTCGTGGAAAATGAACCTTTCAATAAATCAATTAATTTTGCTATTGCCAATAGGAAGAATTATTCTGGGGATATTAAATCAGCATACTCGTATGTATATGAATTGGAGAACGCTGATATCTCCGATGCAGGATTTTATTTTCTTACCCATGGATTATGGTTGTATGAACAGGGAGCCTATAACCTCGCTGTTGAAAAATTTCAGAAGGCAGAGCAATTAAAAATGAGTAAAGCAATTACCTTTAAAATAATTGCTCTTATTCGGGCAGGCAGATTATTTGAGGCAGCTCGTGCCTTTGAAGCACAATTTAATGAAGATTTAGTAGATTCAAATATTTTAAGTCAGGATCCATTATTTCAATTTCTTAAAGGAAATGTGGAAGAATTGCCTGAAAATTTTCTGTATCTATGGTTGCAAACAAATGCCTCTATACAACCTGCTCAAAAGGATAGTATCCTAAATAAATTAAATAATTCTCCATTTCTTAAATTAAGACAATTGGATAATGTGCAGGAGCTTATAACATTTAATGAAAACGAACAGGCTTTGGAAAAGCTTACTAAAATAAAAATAGATAAAGATGAGATTGCATTAAAAATCTATGAAAATAATTTAAATGCATTTTTGGTAGCAAAACTAAACAAACGTGGATCGGTAAGTGAAGTTGATATGGAAAAGCTGAGTATTTATCCGCGTAATTATAAATTACTATTTGAAGCGTACAAAGCTACTTTAGATCAAGACTCTGTTTACACAGATAAGTTAATGTGGGAGCTGGGTAATCAAAATATGTTTTTTGAGGAGTCCGTTATATTCGCTAGTAATTATTTTAATGAACGGAATAAGAAAGATAAGGCCTACGAGATACTTGTAGAGGCAGTGCGATTAAATGAAAATAGTGTGAGATTACTGAAAAGTTATATTTTGCAAGCTGCTCAATTAAATTTGGTGAGCTATGCCGAAGATTCGTTGTCAGAACTAGCTATACTAATGAATGAATCATCCTTCGAAAAATTCAAGATACTGTATGAGAAGATTAAAGTAGAAGTTGCTTCGAAACCCTGGTGAATCCGTTTGTAAAATAATGTTTGGTAACTAATAACAAAGGTATTAACTTTCATGTTGTAAAAATTCAATATAATTCCGGTTAAATATATGGCTAACTCTGTAATTCAAACTCAAAACATCTCTAAAATTTACCGCATGGGGTCCGAAACGGTTGAGGCATTGAAGTCCGTTTCAATTAATATAAATAAAGGAGAATATGTAGCATTCATGGGGCCATCGGGTTCTGGTAAATCCACACTAATGAATATTATAGGATGCCTGGATACCCCCACTGCCGGAACTTATGAATTGAGTGGCCAAAATGTGAGCGACATGACTGAAAATGAATTAGCAGAGATCCGAAATAAAGAAATCGGATTCGTTTTTCAAACTTTCAACCTCTTGCCTCGTCAATCTTCTTTAGAAAACGTTGCTCTTCCTCTTATTTATGCTGGATTTAATAAAGCAGAAAGACAAGAAAGAGCTCTTGAAGTTTTAAGTAGTGTAGCATTGGGCGACCGGGCTTATCATAAACCTAACGAATTATCGGGGGGGCAAAGGCAACGGGTGGCCATTGCCAGAGCATTGGTGAATAATCCGAGCATTATTTTAGCTGATGAACCTACTGGTAACTTGGATACCAAAACATCCTATGAAATAATGGAGCTTTTTCAAAGATTGCATGATGAAGGTAATACAATTGTGATGGTAACGCATGAGGATGATATTGCTCAATACGCTCATAGGATTGTAAGAATGCGAGATGGATTAATAGAAACCGATGTGATAAATACAGACATTACCAGGGTAGGAGCCCCTACTGTTTAAAACTCACAATATGTTATTGAATAATGTTATATTTGTTTTATGTGTTACTTAAACCAATTTAAATTTACTTGCTACTTAAATTCTTAAAATCTTCTTCACTCTTTATAAACTATGTTCATAAGTTTTAGCTTTGGTCATGGCGGAAATTAACTATCCAATAAAAATTATAATTGCTGACGACCATGAGATCTTAGCTAATGGAATTGCTTCCATGTTAAGTAAGAATTCAGAATTTGAAATTTGCGGAACAGCCACAAATGGCAGGGAAGTGATGGACATGCTGAAAAGTAAAAAAGTGGATTTAGTAATTTTGGACATGAACATGCCAAAATTAAATGGCATTGAAACTACTATTGAAATAAAGGACAAGTTTCCAGAAGTAAAAGTGCTTATTTTATCGATGTTTGATCGTGAAGGGTATATTCAGAATGCTCTGGATGTAGGGGTTGATGGTTATGTGCTCAAAAACGTAAATGAGCGTGAAATAGACTCAGCTATTTATAGGATTATGTCTGGTAAAACTTATTTTTCTCAGGATGTAATGGAGAAAATGGCTAATAAGATGAGGGTTTATGGCGAAACGGAAGGTGGTGTAAAACTTTCAGATATTGAGCGGAAAATTTTACAATGTATTAGCGAAGGTGATACTTCAGATGAAATAGCAGTAAAACTTGAAACCAGCACTCACAGTATCATGTCCTATAGGAAAATGCTTTTGCAGAAATTTGAAGCAAAAAACGTTTCTCATCTGATTAAAGTAGCTTTTGAAAGAGGATACCTAGGTTAAATGAATCTTTACTAAAAATTTTTTTCCAAACTGTATTTCTTATAACTCTCTAAGCAAATCATTAATAATTCGTATCTTTGTTACTTTCTTCACACTATTGCTACGGCAATTTTTACGGTGAAAAATTAATAAATATATCTAAATAGGGCTGTAAAGAAATGACAAACTCCATCTCAGCCAAACTAACTTATCCATTTTTACATGTCATTTAAGAATTTACAATTAATTGAGCCTATCCAAAGAGCATTAGATGCTGAGGGCTATACTAATCCAACACCCATTCAACAGCAAGCTATTCCCTTGGTTATAGAAGGTAGAGATGTTTTAGGTTGTGCACAAACTGGTACTGGTAAGACAGCAGCATTCTCCATTCCCATTTTACAGCAACTTTATCAGCAAAGAGAGCACAAGAAAGGAATTCAGGTTTTAATTTTAACTCCCACTCGGGAATTAGCTATTCAGATTGATGAAAGTATAGCCGCATACGGGAAGTTTACCCGAACCACTCATACTGTGATTTTTGGAGGGGTTACGCAACTACGTCAGACCACCGCCTTAAAAAAGGGAGTGGAGATACTTGTGGCTACGCCTGGCCGATTACTTGATTTAATGAATCAAGGTTTTATAGATTTAAAGAATTTAAGTGTTTTTGTTCTGGATGAAGCTGACAGGATGCTAGATATGGGCTTCATTAATGATGTTAAAAAAGTGATTGCCAAACTGCCAGCTAAACGGCAGACTTTGTTTTTTTCTGCCACTATGCCGCCTGAGATCCAGAAGCTGGCTGATATTTTACTGAAAAATCCTGCAAAAATTGAGGTTACCCCGCCATCCTCTACGGTAGATAAGATTACCCAAAGTTTATATTATACTACGAAAGCAGAGAAACCTAAATTACTTCTGCACTTAATGGAGGAGCAGGGAATTACCACAGCACTTGTTTTCACTCGTACTAAGCATGGAGCAGATAAAGTTGTGAAATTTTTACAGAGAGCTAATATTAAAGCTGCTGCAATACATGGTAATAAGAGTCAAAATGCAAGACAAAATGCCCTCAATGATTTTAAAGCGGGTAAAATACAAGTTTTGGTGGCTACTGATATTGCTGCTAGAGGAATAGATATCGATGAGTTGACGCATGTCTTTAATTTCGATCTGCCAAATATACCTGAGACTTATGTTCACCGTATTGGACGTACCGGAAGAGCAGGAAATAAGGGAGTAGCTATCGCTTTCTGTTCTGTTGAGGAAAGAACAGAATTAAAGGATATCGAAAAGCTGATTAAAATCAAAATCCCAGTTGTTGAAGAGCACCCATACAAAGTGGCTCCCGGAGCTTTAGCGCAAAAGATTATGCCGAAACAAAAAGTACCATCCAACAAAAAGAAACCCTGGCATAAATCTAAAAGAAGGTAAGTCATATCTGAGATTAGAAACTTAATCTTAGTTTTAGAAGGTAATATGAAAGCTCGAATTTTAAATCGGGCTTTTTTTATTTTTGATTTTTCAGGTGAGGATAATTAGTGATCTATTTGTATTCTGTTGCGTATATTAACAAAGAACAAAAAACTTTATAAATCATGGGTATATTTTCATCTTTATTAGGCAATTCAGGGGTAGTTGATCAAGAAAAACTACTCAAAGATTATCATAAACTATTGATAGAAGGTGAGGAGGTTCAAATAGGATTTAAACTATTTCGGGATACTTTTATTTTTACAGATAAGCGACTCATTTTAATTGATAGACAAGGTTTAACTGGAAAAAAAACGGAGTATATGTCCGTTTCATACAAAAGCATTTCTCGTTTTAGTGTAGAAACCGCAGGTACTTTTGATTTAGATGCGGAACTCAAAATTTGGATTTCAAGCGAAATTCAACCCAGCGTGGTTAAGAAATTCAATAAGTCAGTAAATGTATATGATGTACAACGTGTGCTGGCTGAATTCGTATTAAAATAGGTAACCATTAATTATAAAGGGAACACTGAAAAAATTATTGATTAAAAAAACTATTAATTTATGAAAAGAAGTGCAACAGCCGTTTGGCAAGGAAGTGTAAAAGAAGGAGAGGGGCACGTGACAACTCAAAGTGGAATATTAAGTGAAACTCCATACTCTTTCAAAAGTAGATTTGAAGAAGGAACAGGAACTAATCCTGAAGAATTAATAGCAACAGCACATGCAGGTTGTTTTAGTATGCAATTAAGCGCCTTTATAACTGAAGCGGGTTTCGAAGCAGATGAGCTTAAAACCAAATGTGAAGTTACTTTAAATGATGGTTCCATAACTAAATCACATCTGATACTTACTGCCAAAGTGCCGAAAATAGAAGAGGATAAATTTAAAGAGTTGGTAGAAAAAGCAGAAAAGAATTGTCCGATATCAAAATTATTTGACATAGAAATTACCTCAGAATATACTTTAAATTAATTCTATTAAATCTTAATGATGGGAAATTTTGGCGTGTGCAGATTAATTTGTCTGTTGATTCTCCAAATCTTCCCATCTCTTTTGATAATTAGCATACAATCTTTTAATAAAAGTATCCATTTCATTAGAGACTAACTGAAGTTTATAGGCAACTTCTTTCACAGTTTCTCTATTCATCTTATCTAATTCTATAAGCTGAGTAAGACCTTGCATAGTCGCTACAGGCCTTCTCATCACATGTGAAATGTCAAATACTATTTGCTCCAACACCTCCTCATAGCATTTTTGGATGCTGATGTTTTGAATAGTCCCAAAGCATAAAATCTCTCCTGATTTATTCCTGAAACTATTAATTTTAACCATAAAATTACTTAGCTCTCCCTCATCTGCTCTAAATGAGTAACTAAACTCAATTGAATCTTCACCTTTTTCATCAGAGATAATTTGGTAGAAATCTTCAAATTTGATTTGATTTAAAAGTTTAAAAATGGCGTGAGGACAATTTAAATTCTTTATATCATTGAAGTGTTGGTGAGTATTGATGAGTTCATCTGTCACCACAATACGACCTAATTTGCCATCTGGTCCAATAATAAATTCAAAATGAGCGCCAGGTATTTGGTTGATTGACTTTGAAAACGAAGGTTTAGGTTGTGAATTTTGTTGTTCTTGTACTTTATCCTGCCATAATTTGGTAACGTGCTGGCTTAGTCCTTTTAAAATATGCTTATTAGGATCAATCGAAGCTGGATTTTCAGGATGCATTACCCCTAAAAGTCCAATGGTTTTGTCGTTGCCGTCTTTAATTGGGAATACTAATACCTTATTATATTTTTCATATAGTTTGAAAAAATACAAATCTTGGAAAAGGGTATGAAATTTAGCATTAGGAGCATAAAAGCAAGGAGCATTAATATTGCTAAATCTTTCTTTGTAAGTTTGAAAATCGCTTGATTGAAAAGTTTTGATTCCGTGTGCATGGTGATGTGCCACATGATAGTCTTCATCCCATAATATAATAAAAGACATTTTACTTTCACACAGACCTGTTGCTAATGATAAAACATCATCATATATGCCATGCATTATGAGATGCATAGGGATTATGGTGTTTGTTTCATAATGTACGGGGAGATTCATCAGTTACAAGTTTAAGTTTATGTGCTTACATATAGTGTAAGTTGAATGTTAAGCTTTTTACAAAAAAAAAATACCCTTTAGGTCGAGAAAATGAAGATGAACAGTAATAGGGGATCTGTTAATTTTCATTATTGCATCCCGACCCTCCGGGCTGATATCGCTATATATATATTAAAGTATTGGCTGTGTCCGTTGGACATTATTTGTTATTGCGATACTTCAAAATTACGGTAAAGGTTTCGAAAAAAAATTACCTAAAACAGTAAGAAAAAAACTTTTTTTAGGGTGTTTTTACCGAGGAACTAGTAAGTAAAAATCATTAAACTAGTAATGCAATACCTACATGTAGGTATTTTTTGTCAGATACTACATTTTATTTTTATAAGAGTAATTGCCTAAAATATTTTTGAAGTAAATGTGCCTCCTTACGCAATAACACTGTATTTATTTTACTTTTCTCTAATCTTTGTAGATGCTATGTTTTATTAGCTACTCACTTCTATGTATAGTTCCTGATATACTAGTTTATAGCTCCCGACACTACTGTTTTTAGTTTTAATCTTACTTTTTTGGGTATTTATCGACTAAAATATCATGTTTATGTTTGTCTCATTATAATTTTCAAAAGATACAAACTTTAAAACCTCCATATTATGAAAGCAATTAAAACTTTAAAATTCGTATTAGTATTTGCCGCTATTTTTTCTTTTGCAGGATGTGAATTAGTAGAAGAGCCTAATTTTGACACTGAGACTGGAAGCAGTCAGCAGCAAACTTCAGATCTAGAGGAATAAGTCTCAAGATATTATTCAAGTTATTTGAAATTCAACCCTTATCATTTGTATATTTAACAAATGATAAGGGTTTTTTTAGTTTTATTCTTGCTATATCAAGCGACCTCAGATTCAGTTTCTCAAAAATCTATAGGGAATGAAATTGACAGTTTGATTGAAGAAGCCAGAGATTTTAAGAGTGAAAATAATTATGATAAATCTATTTTGACTTTTAAAGAGGCACTTTCAATATCTCTAAAAAAAGGAGATTCCTTAAATATTTCTAAAATTCAGAATTATTTAGCAATTACCTACAGAAAAATTAATGACAAGGCGAGTGCGATTCAATTTTTTTATAAAGCAATTGAGGTTAACAAATTATTGAAAAATCAACCTGGTTTAGTTGTTAATTATGTAAATTTAGCTAATTATTATAATGGGGAAGAGAATTATAAACTTGCATTTACTTATTATAAACTGGCTGAGAAGACCTTAAGAATTAATCCAAATCCGAAGTACTTAGCTAATATTAGTTTGAATCTTGCTACCTTATTTTCCTACGATAGCAGTGGCTTTTACAATTATGATTCTGCTGTTTATTATAATCTTAAATCATTGGATTTGTATAAGAAACTAGAAGATACATTAAATATTTCCTTTCTATACAATAATTTAGGTTATTTATTTGAAAAAAGTAATAATTATAAAGCTGCTTTGACAAATTATGAAGCATCTGCCAATTTAAAATCTGAAATAAATGATTCTACTGGGCTCGCAATAGTTTATTTGAATTTAGGTAATGTTTACTCAAAATTAGAACAATTTAAAAGAAGTTTAGAGTATTATGAAAGATCTAAAGATTATTCATCTAAAAATTTAAACCCTGCACAGGACTTATATGTCCTATTTAATTTAATGAAAGTTAAAATGGCTTTAGGGCAAGTGGAGCAGGCATCTGATTTGCTTATCAAATATAATGCATTACGTGATTCCATCTACGACAAAGAAAAAATGCAGGAGGTGAAAGACCTCGAGACTAAATACGAAACAGCGAAAAAGGAAGAGGAAATCAAGTTACAAGAGATGGCTATTCGCGAAAAAACTTTTCAATCGAACTTATTCTTAAGCCTTTCTATTTTACTGATTATCCTGATCGTAAGTGCAGTGTTCTTCTTTTTGCAAAAACAGGAGTATGTAAAAAAATTGAAAAATGAAGAAATTGCTTCCATGAGAAGAGAACAAGAACTTAAAGAGCTCAGTGCTATGATGCATGGCCAGGAAGAGGAGAGAAATAGAATAGCCAACGACTTACACGATCGATTAGGAGCTAGATTATCTTCCATAAAATTAATGTTTCAAACAGAGGATTCACCTGATATCAAATTCAAAGTGCTCAACTCTATCAATGAAGCCATAAAGGAAACCAGAGAAATTTCCCATAATTTGTCTACCGACATGCTCACTCGATTTGGAATAGAAACTGCAATAAAAGACATAATCCGGAGCATAAATGATTCAGGGCAAATTAATGCTGATTTCGTTAGTTATGGATTGCAGCAGCGTTTGCCTTTGGAAGTGGAGCGAAATATCTATCATGTTACTCTGGAGTTAATTAATAACACTTTAAAACATGCAAATGCCAATAATATTATGATACAAATAAGCTTTGTGGATAATGAAATAAATGTTTTTTATGAAGATGATGGTGATGGATTCGAAATTAATGGTTTAGCTGATACAGGAATGGGTTTACGTGGAATCTATGCCAGAATGAATTCAGTTCAGGGTGTAGCTAACGTAAATTCAAAACCAGGTCATGGTATTAATGTTGTTTTAAGCATTCCTTTAAATGCAGAAACTGATACCTTAATAACGGTTAAGAAAGAAAAGTTGGCTTAAGTGCTACACAGTTTTGACTCTCTAATTTGACTTCACCTAACTAATTAAATGAACAGAGGTGTATTCTACATGCTTATAGCAGGGTTGTTTTTTGCTATCATGAATGTCTTAGTTAAACTTCTCCCTACAATTCCTGCCATTGAAATAGTATTTTTTCGTTCTTTGGTCTCTTTTGTTATAAGTTTTTCTTTTTTAAAATCTGCTAAAGTTCCACTTTTCGGTACTCATAAAAAATGGCTTATTGCACGAGGGGTAGCGGGAGCAATAGGTCTTACCCTATATTTTTACACTTTACAAAATATTCCACTGGCCATTGCAGTTACTATCCAATTTATGTCGCCTATTTTCACTTCAATTCTGGGTGTCTATATAGTTAAAGAAAAAGTAAAGCCAGCTCAATGGTTTTTCTACTTAATGGCTTTTGCTGGTATTGTCATTATTCAGGGTTTTGATCCTAGAATTTCATTGAAGATGTTTCTAATAGGAATTGCTGGAGCTATTTTTGCAGGTTTAGCTTATAACTTTATTAGAAGAATAAAAGATAAGGAACATCCTTTAGTAATCGTCTTTTATTTCCCATTAGTCACCTTACCCTTAGCAGGGTTATATTCGTTATTTAATTGGGTGATGCCTGTTTATGAAGAATGGCTAATTCTTCTCTTGATCGGAATATTGACACAAGTTGCTCAATACTTTATGACTAAATCTTATCAGGCTGAAGATTTGTCAAAAGTTGCCAGTTTAAAATATCTTAGCATAATTTATGCGTTGGGCTTTGGGTTCGTTTTTTTTGACGAGCAATTTAATTTAGCAGTTTATTCCGGTATTATTTTAATACTGAGTGGTGTGGCTTTAAATGTATGGTATAAAACTAAAAAGAACTCAAAATCAACCTTTTAAAAGTAAATGAAAAGTTATTTCCCTGTTACGTTTCTGAACAATTTAAATTTATTGTTTTTACAATTGCTTACTCGATAGAAACAGTGGATTTATCGAGTTAGTGATAAAAGTGTTGTAGCTTCAAATAGTTTTTATGATATTTCCACGTCAATCAAGAGTGGATATTTGAAAATACATATATAAAGGTAACGATTGATAGATAGTTGTTGAGAAAAATTTTCTGTTCACTTAGTGGAAACTCCTATAGACATAATACCAAACCAAAAGAAAAGAATTTTAAGCACAAGTGCTAAATCATAACTTACTGTAACAATAGATAATTTGTAATTTACCTGCATGGATAAAAGTATTGATGACATATCTCATAAGTTACAGGGAGAACTGATTGAACAAAAGCGTATAAATCAGGAATTACTGGATAAACTTAAGAAAGCTGAAACAAGATTAGCTCAATACGAACATGCCTCTGAAGGCGCTATTGAGGGTTTGTGGGAGCGAAATTTAATTACTAATGAGGTGTTTATTTCTCCTCCCTGGGCTAAAATGCTTGGTTTTAGCAAGTCGGAAATACAGGAAAAAGATGGGGTATGGGAAAGTTTAATCCATCCTGAAGATAAAGAAAAGGCACTTAGGAATTTCAAAGACTATTTAGACGGAAAAATTGCCAAATATGAAATTGAGTTTCGGTTGCGAACCAAGCAAGGTAATTATCTATGGATTCACTCTAAGGCTAAACTAACAAGTGATGATAAAGGTAATCCTATTCGTATTTCAGGTTCTCATACAGATATAACTGAAAAGAAGAGGTCTGCTGAGCTTTTGCTTGCCAGTGAAAAGAAATATAAATATCTGTTTGAGAAATCCCTCATAGGCATGATGAGGATAAAAGCCTCTGATTTAAGTATTTCAGAAATTAATCAACGTGGATTAAACATACTGGCACTTCCTGAGAAGAAGCGCTTTATGAAATTGCAGGATATTTTTGTGAATACTGAGGAAATAAGGCAAATAAAGAAGCATCTGCGAAAGAAAAATGTTCTGGAGGAGTATGAAATAAAAGTAACTCGTTGGGATGAATCTGAAACCTGGATTTCAATGTCTGCAATTGCCTATGAGGATGAGCAGGATAGCTTTTTTGATATAATTTTTAGAGATATAACTGATTTTAAGGAAAATTTGATAGAGCTTCAGAGGCTTAATTTCGAGTTAGATAATTTTGTTTACCATGCCTCACATGATATTAGGTCTCCTTTGAGATCTATGATGGGTCTCATTGAAATTCTAAAGTCAGAAAATGACCCTGCAGAGGTTCGCAAGATCATAGATATGATTTCAGGTAGTGTGAACAGGCTTGATAAATTTGTAGTGGATCTATTAGCCATGTCAAGAAATAATCGCCTGGCAGAACCGCCAGTAGCTATTAATTTCATGGTGGAAATTAACAACAGCGTAACTAATTTTCATCATGTATATACCACTAAAAATTTAGAAATACGAACCAGAATCCTTCAGAGCACACCATTCTATTCAGATTTAACCAAGATTAGAATTATCTTAAATAACCTCATATCAAACGCAATAAAGTATCGGAAGAATAAATATAATCTAATTTCTTATATCAACATAGATGTGGAAACTACTAATAACGAAGCAATAATTAAAATTGAGGATAATGGAGAAGGTATCCCTCCTGATAAACTTGAGAAAATTTTTGATATGTTTTACCGGGCATCTGAGAGTAGCGAGGGAAGTGGCTTAGGGATGTATATTGTTAAAAACGTTATAAAAAAATTAGATGCTACGATTGAGGTAGATTCTGTTGATAGAGAAGGTACTACTTTTACTTTAAAAATCCCTAATAATTTAACATTGCAATAATTTTGCTTAATCTTCAAAGTCATTGTAGAGCACAGCTTGATATTTATTTACAATTACTGTGATTGTCAATTAACATCTGCTTAGACTGCCTGGATTGCATTACTTTTAGAGTGTTCAACTGATGGCTTTGTTTCTCTATAAAACCTCTTAAAATAAATCGCAAACACAGCCTTTATTCTACCCAATATTTTATAATTTTAGATTTAGAAAAATTATAGAGTAGATGTCAGTACATAAAAAGCCCGTTAAGAAAATAACTACACACCAATTGCAGGAGATGAAAACAAGAGGTGAAAAAATCTCTATGTTAACTGCTTACGATTTTTCGATGGCGAAATTAGTGGATGCTGCAGGAGTAGATGTTATTTTGGTGGGAGATTCGGCATCAAATGTAATGGCAGGGCATGAAACAACATTGCCCATTACACTAGACCAGATGATCTATCATGCATCTTCAGTGGTGCGTGCTGTGCAAAGAGCTTTAGTTGTAGTTGATATTCCATTTGGCTCTTATCAGGGTAATTCCTCTGAAGCACTCAGATCTTCTATCAGGATCATGAAAGAATCGGGTGGACATGCAGTGAAGATGGAAGGTGGAGCTGAAATAAAAGAATCCGTAGTTAGAATTTTATCGGCGGGTATTCCCGTGATGGGACATTTAGGATTAACTCCGCAGTCTATTTATAAATTTGGTACTTATACGGTAAGAGCAAGGGAAGAAGATGAAGCAAAGAAATTAATTGATGATGCCAAAATTTTAGAGGAATGCGGCTGTTTTAGCATTGTATTAGAAAAAATCCCAGCAAAATTGGCTAAGAAAGTAGCGGAATCTGTAAGCATCCCTATAATTGGAATAGGAGCCGGTGCGGAAGTTGATGGTCAGGTTTTGGTTTTACATGATTTGTTAGGCATCACTACCGAGTTTAAACCGAGATTTTTGAGACATTATGCTAAATTGGATGGTATCATTACTGAGGCAATTGGCAAATATGTGGAGGACGTAAAAAGCGTGGACTTCCCTAATGAAGATGAGAGTTATTAGGGCATGTTTAGCGAAAGATTGGAATTGAGATAAAATTACAAACCTACAGCAGCTTTTTTCTATTCGATTTTTTCTCTGCATGCTGTTTCTTATTATCTAATCTTTTTTTTACTGCCGATTTAGAAGGCTTCGTGGCTATTCTTTTTTTCTTTTTCCGGAAAGCCTCTTCAAATAAATCATAAAATTTTTTGATGGAAATTTCTTTATTTTGGAGTTGAGAGCGTTTTTCCTGCGCCTCAATCAATAGTATTCCTTCAGTAGTTAGCTTTGTACTTAATTTCTTCCGCAATAACTCCTTTTCTTCATCTGTTAATAAGGCTGACTGCCCAATATCAAATCTCAAACTGATTTTGGTATTTACCTTATTCACGTTCTGCCCGCCGGGCCCGCTGCTTTTTGACGCTGTGAATTCCATTTCAGGAGTCAAAACTTCTTTCTTTATTTTTTGTGAGATCTGCATGAGCTAAATGCTTTTGTTTATTTTCAGAGTGATGTTTATACTTTTATTTAGGAAAGTACGAAAGCTGCAATCAGCAAGTTATTTAATCTTTGAAAACCCTTTTCAAAATTCCTCTTACAATCAGTGCAGCTATTAAAATTGTACCACTGGCAATAATAAATTCCATAGTCAGTAATTTTAGGTAGTTACTGTCTGATGAAGGAGATTGTTTTAGGGTTTACACCAATGATATATTATTATATAGAAATTTTTGAACTCTAGTTTTGCTATAATCTCTTTTTCCTTCTCTCTTGTAAAAGAATATAATTCCACAACCTTCCAATAATAAAGAAACAAGCTTTCCTACTTGCCGTTTTTTAGTAAATTCGCATACAATTACTTTTTACAAACCAATTCATAAACTATGGCAACTAATAATCATAAGATTTTATATACCAAAACAGATGAAGCTCCGGCTTTAGCCACTTATTCTTTTCTACCCATTGTAAAAGCCTTTACAGATTCTGCAGGAGTAGTAGTAGAAACCCGCGATATTTCTTTAGCGGGAAGAATCATTGCTGTTTTTGCAGATAAATTAAAGTCTGAGCAACAAATTAAAGATGATTTGGCTGAGCTCGGTGAAATAGCCAAAACACCAGAAGCCAACATCGTAAAATTGCCTAATATTAGTGCCTCTATTCCGCAATTGAAAGAAGCGATTAATGAGCTACAAGAACTTGGCTATGAGCTTCCTAATTATCCTGATGAGCCTTCTACAGATGACGAAAAGCAGATAAGGGCTAAATACGATTCTGTAAAAGGAAGTGCAGTAAACCCCGTATTAAGAGAAGGTAATTCCGATAGGAGAGCGCCTAAAGCCGTAAAGGAATATGCTAAAAAGCATCCGCACTCAATGGGTAAGTGGTCTAAGGACTCAAAGACTCACGTAGCCAGTATGAGTGAAGGTGATTTCTATGGTAGTGAAAAGTCGACCACCATTGACAAAGCTACAGAAGCTAAAATAGAGTGGACAGGAACAGATGGAAACTCTAAAGTTTTGAAATCAGGCTTAAAATTGCAAGCTGGAGAAATTATTGATGCAGCAGTGTTAAGCAGGAAAGCATTAAAAGAATTTTTAGCTGCTCAAAAAGCTGAGGCAAAAAAGTTAGGTGTTTTATTTTCTATCCACCTCAAAGCGACTATGATGAAGGTGTCCGACCCCATTATTTTCGGTCATGCAGTTACTGTATTTTTTGCTCCGGTTTTTGAAAAGCATGGCCAAACATTAGCTGAAATTGGAGTAGACCCAAGTAATGGTTTTGCTGATTTATTAAGTCATCTGAAAGAATTACCTCAAGATAAAAGAAAAGAAGTAGAAAAAGATATTGAAGCCTGTTACGAAGAAGGTCCTGATCTAGCTATGGTAAATTCAGACAAAGGCATCACCAATTTACATGTGCCAAGTGATGTAATCATTGATGCTTCCATGCCTGCCATGATCAGAACATCAGGTAAAATGTGGAATAAAAATAATGAATTGCAGGATGCCATCACTATTATTCCTGACAGATCTTACGCAGGTGTGTATCAGCAAACTATCGATTTTTGTAAAGAAAATGGTGCTTTTGACCCGTCAACCATGGGTTCTGTAGCCAATGTGGGTTTAATGGCGCAAAAAGCGGAAGAATATGGCTCGCATGATAAGACTTTTGAAATACCTGCTGCCGGTGTGGTGAAAGTAACTGATGCTGATGGTAAAGAGATTTTTTCTCATAAAGTAGAAGAAGGAGACATTTGGAGAATGTGTCAGGTGAAGGATGCTCCAGTTAAGGACTGGGTTAAACTCGCAGTAAACCGAGCTAAAGACACTAAAGTACCTACCATATTTTGGCTGGATAAAGAGAGAGCGCACGATGCAGAATTAATCAAGAAAGTTAATGAGTACCTGAAAGAGCATGATACCTCCGGACTGGACATTCAAATCATGGCACCGAAAGAGGCAACTTTATTCTCTTGCCAGCAAATTAAAGCAGGAAAAGATACTATTTCTGTTACAGGAAATGTGTTGAGGGATTATCTGACAGATTTATTTCCTATATTAGAAGTAGGCACTAGTGCGAAAATGCTGTCTATTGTTCCATTGATGAATGGTGGAGGTTTATTTGAAACTGGTGCCGGTGGATCTGCGCCTAAACATGTAGAGCAGTTTGTAGAAGAAGGTCACCTCCGTTGGGATTCATTAGGAGAATTTTTAGCCTTGGCAGTATCTTTGGATCATTTAGGTAAAACATTTGATAATGAAAGAGCAATTATTTTAGGCGAAGCACTGGATATTGCCACTGGTAAATTTTTAGAGAACGATAAGTCGCCATCTCGTAAAGTAAACGAAATGGATGTAAGAGGTAGTCATTTTTATTTAGCAATGTACTGGGCTGAGGCTTTAGCAGCACAGTCCAAAGATGCTGCCCTTCAAAAGATTTTTCAGAGAGCATATGACAGTTTATCTTTAAAAGAAGGTGTAATTAATGAAGAGTTAATTGATGCGCAAGGTCAAGAAGTAGAAATTGGAGGTTATTACAAACCTAATGAAGACTTGTTAAACAAACTCATGAGACCTAGCAAAACGCTTAATGAAATTTTGTCATCAATAGTGGCTTAAATGCCTTAAAGCAGTCGTTAATAGTTATTAATTAAATTATTTCAATATATAATGAAAGCCCACTAAGAAAGTGGGCTTTTTTTTGTGGAAAAATGAAACCTGATTGTTAAACAAATCTTTAAAGCAATTATGAAATCTATTTTACCCTTTTTTCCTTTAAACTTAGTCGCCTTTCCCGGGCAAAAGTTAAATTTACATGTTTTCGAACCAAGGTATAAAGAGCTTGTTACCGACTGTGCAGCAAATAACAGCAATTTTGCAATTCCTTCTTATGTGAAGAATAAAATTGAATTTGGCACGGAAATGAAGATTGCCAATATAGCAAAGGAATATGAAGATGGTCGTTTCGATATCGAAACTGAGGCTTTAAATGTACTTCAGGTGTTAAATATGGAGAACCCATATCGAGAAAAGTTATATGCAGCAGGAGAGGTGGAAATTATATCTAATGTAGATAACGGAAACATAATTTTAAAAGATGAATTATTTGAATCTCTGAAAGAACTTTATTCCTTAGTAGAAATCCAAAAGGTACCTCTCACTTCAGACTTTAGGGTATTTGACATTGCTCATCAAATTGGTCTGTCTAAGGAAGCTGAGTACGATTTATTGCAATTAAGAGAAGAGCGACAGCGGCAGCGATTTTTACTGGATCATTTAAAGGTGATATTGCCGCAGCTGAGAGATATACAAAAAAATAAAGAGCTGGTAAAGATGAATGGACATTTTAGGCATTATGACCCATTAGAATTTTAAGAAATTATCCCTGTCGTACTGTATCAATCGAAATCCTCACAGTTACCTGACGTGATGCTGCTAAGTGAAGGATAGGAGCAATGGAATTAAGGAATTTACATTTTAAAAAAATCCTTAGAGCTTTTCTGAACTCTAAGGATTGAAATGTTTACTAAAAAGCAGTTTTATCAGGCAGTTGCTTCGGTGGTGTTAGGGTCTACACCATGTAACTTACCTAATTCAATATCGATATACCACAAGCCCATTCCATCTTCACCAATAATGTCAAAAATTTCTAATGCTCTTCGGGAAATGGTTTCTTCTTCTCTTTGTTCTGTTACAAACCATTGTAAAAAGTTAAATGTGGTGAAATCTTTGGTAGTAAAACAATGATCTACTATTTCATGAATCGATTTAGTCACCTTAAGCTCATGGTCCAATATCAATTCAAATACCTCTCTTAAACTATTAAAATCATGTCTTATTTCGCTTATGGCAGGCTGTAAAGCATGCCCACCCGCTTCATTTATATAGCTAAAAAGCTTTAACATGTGACCTCTCTCTTCGTTTGAGTGTTCGTATAAAAACTTAGCTGAATTAATATATCCCTTAGTCTCGCACCAGGAAGCCATTGATAAATAGTAGGCCGAAGATTTGCCCTCCATTACAATTTGTTTATTCAATAATTGCTCGGTTTGTTCTGATAATGATCTTTTTGGTGTGATTAAGTCCTTCATATGTATTCTATTTTATGATATCAAATATACAGATTTATCCAGCCGAAAGTTGCATAAGGTTTAATATGAAATTGGACTCACTCTAAAGAAGAGGCGGAGGTGCTAAAGTGATAATGTGTTGAGGTGCTAAATTCTCTTTCAACCAAACGTAGATAATTCAGAGCAACAACGCCCACTATCGTCACAATTTTGGTGTTCTCTTGCCTGTACGAAAACGCAAAGCAAGACGAAATCTATTGGTACTCTTAGTTAGAATCCCTCATATCAAAGGAGATATGTAGGTTTTCCGCAAGACCAAGTTTTTTTTAAATCATGTGAAAGAAAGATTGGGTACAAAAAAGCCTCTGAACTTCAGAGGCTTTTTACTAGTGCTTATAAAAATTACTAAGAATTTGCTTCTAACTCTTTAATTTTATTTAGTGCAGAGCCTGATTTATACCATCCAATTTGAGCATCATTGTAAGTATGCAAAGTTTTGATAACATCCTTGCTTCCATCCGCATGCACAAACTCTAGATTTAATGGCTTGTCAGGAGCAAATTGGTCAAGGTCTAAGAAATTGATAGTGTCATCTTCCTGCACTTTGTCGTAATCTGCTTCATTTGCAAAAGTTAAACCAAGCATACCTTGTTTTTTCAGGTTGGTTTCGTGTATCCTGGCAAATGACTTTACTAAAACAGCTTTCACTCCTAAATGTCTTGGCTCCATTGCTGCATGCTCGCGCGATGAACCTTCTCCATAATTATGATCTCCTACAACAATGGTTGGAATGCCTTCCGCCTTATATGCTCTTTGTGTAGCGGGAACTGGACCATACTCACCATTTAGTTGGTTTTTCACCTTATTAGTTTCCTCATTGAATGCATTTACTGCACCAATTAAACAATTATCAGAAATGTTATCTAAATGTCCTCTGAACCTCAACCATGGACCAGCCATCGAAATATGGTCGGTAGTGCATTTGCCTAGCGCTTTGATTAGCAGTTTCGCACCAGTAATGTTTTTGCCGTCCCATGCGTCAAAAGGATCTAACAATTGTAATCTTTTAGAATCAGGAGCCACTTTAACGCTAACTTCGTGCCCGTTTTCTGCTGGTGCCTGGTAACCATTATCTTCAACTGCAAAACCTAATTCAGGTAATTCTGCACCAAAAGGTGGATCTAATTTTACCTGTTCTCCTTTATCATTTGTCAAAGTATCAGTTAATGGGTTGAAGCCTAAATCTCCACTAATAGCAATTGCAGCTACCATTTCAGGTGAAGTTACAAAAGCGTGCGTATTAGGGTTTCCATCTGCTCTTTTTGAAAAATTTCTGTTAAAAGAGTGAATGATGGTATTCTTTTCGCCTTTGTCAGCTCCAGTTCTCGACCACTGTCCTATACATGGACCACAGGCATTAGTGAAAATTGTAGCATCTAAATCAGTAAATATTTTTAGCAAACCATCTCTGTCCGCGGTAAATCTTACTTGTTCCGAACCAGGGTTAATTCCAAATTCAGATTTAGTTTTCAGTCCTTTATCCACTGCTTGCTTAGCAATAGAAGAGGCACGAGACAAATCTTCGTAAGAAGAATTAGTACAAGAACCGATTAAGCCCCATTCCACTTTAGTTGGCCAGCCATTTTTTTCAGCCTCAGCTTTTAATTGAGAAATTGGAGTAGCTTTATCTGGAGTAAATGGACCATTTACATGTGGCTCCAATGTAGTGAGGTCGATTTCAATTACCTGATCAAAATATTGTTCTGGATTTGCATATACCTCATCATCACCAGTTAAATGTGCTTTTACTTTGTTCGCTTCGTCAGCTATTTCATTTCTGTCGGTAGATCTTAAATACCTTTCCATAGCTTCATCGTATCCAAACGTTGAAGTGGTGGCACCAATCTCAGCACCCATATTACAGATAGTTCCTTTCCCTGTTGCGGATAATGATTTTGCTCCCGGACCAAAATATTCTACAATAGCACCTGTACCACCTTTTACAGTTAAAATACCTGCTACTTTTAGTATCACGTCTTTGGCAGAGGTCCAGCCATTAAGTTCTCCTGTTAATTTAACACCAATTAATTTAGGGAATTTTAGTTCCCAGGCCATGCCAGCCATTACATCAACGGCATCAGCACCACCTACACCTATAGCTACCATGCCTAATCCTCCGGCGTTTACTGTGTGTGAGTCAGTACCTA
This sequence comes from uncultured Cytophagales bacterium, assembly GCA_963803685.1. Lineage (GTDB taxonomy): Bacteria > Bacteroidota > Bacteroidia > Cytophagales > Cyclobacteriaceae > Marivirga. Next base: position 18,521 of record CAWDNW010000001.1, on the reverse strand, counting down.
TCATCATTCCACCTGGGAAAGCATAATTTTCTAAAACCACCTGGTGGATAATACCCGCTCCTGGCTTCCAGAAGCCGATACCATATTTATTAGAGACAGATTCAAGAAAATTAAATACTTCGCCACTTGCTGTAAGTGAACTTCTTAAATCTTCTTTGGCACCCTCTTTAGCTAATATTAAGTGATCGCAATGAACGGTGGAAGGCACGGCTGCCTGATCTTTACCTGCTTGCATAAACTGAAGTAATGCCATTTGCGCAGTTGCGTCTTGCATAGCCACTCTATCAGGTTTAAAGTCTACGTAAGATTTTCCTCTTTCGAAAGCATTTGTTGCTTTTCCGTCCCAAAGGTGAGTATATAATATTTTCTCTGACAAAGTGAGTGGTTTGTTTACTACCTTCCTTGCAGCCTCTATTTTCTCATTCATGCCGGCATAAACTGCCTTAATCATGTCTAAATCGAATGCCATAAAATTATTTATTTTATTGAATGCTTTTATTTAATGAGTGCAAAGATACAAAAACACAGATTTTTTCCTAGCTAAATTTTCACTATAATTTTGGTGCTTGGAGTTTAAAAGATTGTTATAAATTGCTTTATGTTAGCTGTTTAGGATCGTTCACTTAAAGTTTTACTTGTTTTTTCTTGTTTACAATATTGAATCACTTATATTTGGGCATTAATGGAAAATCTGCTTAGATTAAAGTACACGTATGTAGATAAATTCGACTTTATTAAATAAGGTTTCGATGAAAAAATATTTAATGTACTAAAACAGCGTAGATTTGCATTTTATTAAATTTAAAATGATTTATTTTTGGACTATGAAAAATTCTGTATTTCAAATTGCTCTCCTATTATTTTTTATGGGTGTATTTAATTTAAGTAGCTCATTTGCTCAGGCCAATGTTTGTGATGAGGAGTTTTCTTACAGAGTCGAAAAAAGTGAATCTACTGTAAAATTGATTGTAGAGAAAAAAACTAATACGATATATAACTATCAACTTTTTTTAATTGGATCTAATACCGCGCTTATTGAAGAGCGTGAAAATGAATTAAGCAGTAAAATAATAGAATTTTCAGGGCTGAAAGAAGGTGAGGTTTATTTAGTTCAGGTCTCAGGGAGAGATGGATGTAAATTCACAATAGGCGGAATGGAAGGAATTGTAATTGATAATTGAACAATATGAAAAAATATTTACTTTTAAATATATTAATATCTTTTTTTTGTTTATCCTTTGAGAATTTAAGTGCTCAATGTCCGACGGTTGCAGGAACAACAATTAATGTTTGTAATAATAGTGAAGGTGGAACTATAACCATAATTTTTACCGATGGTAGCACTACCGAACAGCAAAATTATATACTATTTGACACAAATGGGCCAGTTGCTGTGAGTGAGCCCTTTGGATCAGTTACAAAAAGTTATAATGCTACCACTCAAACATTAGTTTTTGGTAATGTGCCTGATGGAACTTATTTAGCATCAAGAGCTGGCTGTCCCCCTTTAGGTGGTTTTGGCATTGGAGTTAATCAATTAAATGAATTAAAGTTTTCTTCAATAGTTATAACTGAGGATTGTGATAATCTCGGTTCAGGTACAATAGATATTGATGTGGTAGGAGGCACTTCTCCTTATACGTATTTGTGGAGTAATGGAGAAGTAACTCAGGATGTAATCAATCTCGTTGCAGGAACTTATAGCGTTTCAATAACCGATGCTAATTTTTGTACTCTTGATTCAACTGGAATTGTTGTAAATGTAGGCCCTAACGCTGGTACTGCCCTTCCTGGAAATGGAGACGCATGTACAACAGACATTTCATATGATTTATTTGGATTATTAGATGGGTCTGAGGATGCAGGAGGAACATGGTCAATTCTAACTGGATCTGGTGCTAGTGTCAATGGATCGACTGGAGTAGTTGATTTTACAGGAGCCACAGGAGGAATCTTTACTTTTCAATATACTGTGACAGCAGGTTCTTGTACACCAGATCAAGAAGATGTTGTTGTAAATGTGATCGAAGCAGCCACTTCAGAGGCAGGCGATGATGTAAGCATATGTGCAGGTGACGCATTAGATTTATCAGTTTCAGGAACAGTAAGTGCTAGTAACTTCAGCAGTCTGTTATGGACTACTCCTGGAGATGGAAGCTTTAGTGACGCGACAGTATTAACTCCAGTTTACACCCCTGGAGCCAGTGACATTAGTAATGGCACAGTAGTTTTGACCTTAACAGCAAATGGAAATGCAAGCTGTGATCCTGCAGTAGATAATATGACTTTAACCATCACTACTGGTCCGACAGCGGATGCAGGAAGTGATGAAGAGATATGTTCAGATATAGCATTTGATATGAGCACTGCAGCTACTCAACCAACAGCTACTAATTTTAGCAGTGTATTGTGGACAACAAGTGGAGATGGAACCTTTGGAGATGCAACATCAGTGGTTACTACATATACTCCTGGTGCTACAGATATTACAAATGGAACAGCTACTTTAACTTTAACAGCAAATGGTAACGGAAGCTGCGCTCCAATATCAAATGATATGATCCTTACGATTACACCAGCAGCCACTTCAGAGGCAGGCGATGATGTAAGCATATGTGCAGGTGACGCATTAGATTTATCAGTTTCAGGAACAGTAAGTGCTAGTAACTTCAGCAGTCTGTTATGGACTACTCCGGGAGATGGAAGCTTTAGTGACGCGACAGTATTAACTCCAGTTTACACCCCTGGAGCCAGTGACATTAGTAATGGCACAGTAGTTTTGACCTTAACAGCAAATGGAAATGCAAGCTGTGATCCTGCAGTAGATAATATGACTTTAACCATCACTACTGGTCCGACAGCGGATGCAGGGAGTGATGAGGCAATATGTGAAGGTACAGGTTATGACTTAGGTACCTCATTAACTCCACCAAGTGCGAGCAACTTCAGTGCACTTTCATGGACCACATCTGGAGATGGAAGCTTTAGTGATGCTACGGTATTGTCTCCAATTTATACTCCTGGAGCCAATGATGCAGCCAACGGCTCTGTTATTTTAACTCTTGAAGCAATAGGTTTAGGCAGCTGTTCACCAGTAACTGATGATGTTGAATTAACCATAATTACTGGTCCAACAGCGGATGCAGGAAGTGATGAAGAGATATGTTCAGATATAGCATTTGATATGAGCACTGCAGCTACTCAGCCAACAGCTACTAATTTTAGCAGTGTATTGTGGACAACAAGTGGAGATGGAACCTTTGGAGATGCAACATCAGTGGTTACTACATATACTCCTGGTGCTACAGATATTACAAATGGAACAGCTACTTTAACTTTAACAGCAAATGGTAACGGAAGCTGCGCTCCAATATCAAATGACATGATCCTTACGATTACACCAGCAGCCACTTCAGAGGCAGGCGATGATGTAAGCATATGCGCAGGTGATGCATTAGATTTATCAGTTTCAGGAACAGTAAGTGCTAGTAACTTCAGCAGTCTGTTATGGACTACTCCTGGAGATGGAAGTTTTAGTGACGCGACAGTATTAACTCCTGTTTACACCCCTGGAGCCAGTGACATTAGTAATGGCACAGTAGTTTTGACCTTAACAGCAAATGGAAATGCAAGCTGTGATCCTGCAGTAGATAATATGACTTTAACCATCACTACTGGTCCGACAGCGGATGCAGGAAGTGATGAAGAGATATGTTCAGATATAGCATTTGATATGAGCACTGCAGCTACTCAACCAACAGCTACTAATTTTAGCAGTGTATTGTGGACAACAAGTGGAGATGGAACCTTTGGAGATGCAACATCAGTGGTTACTACATATACTCCTGGTGCTACAGATATTACAAATGGAACAGCTACTTTAACTTTAACAGCAAATGGTAACGGAAGCTGCGCTCCAATATCAAATGACATGATCCTTACGATTACACCAGCAGCCACTTCAGAGGCAGGCGATGATGTAAGCATATGTGCAGGTGACGCATTAGATTTATCAGTTTCAGGAACAGTAAGTGCTAGTAACTTCAGCAGTCTGTTATGGACTACTCCGGGAGATGGAAGCTTTAGTGACGCGACAGTATTAACTCCAGTTTACACCCCTGGAGCCAGTGACATTAGTAATGGCACAGTAGTTTTGACCTTAACAGCAAATGGAAATGCAAGCTGTGATCCTGCAGTAGATAATATGACTTTAACCATCACTACTGGTCCGACAGCGGATGCAGGAAGTGATGAAGAGATATGTTCAGATATAGCATTTGATATGAGCACTGCAGCTACTCAACCAACAGCTACTAATTTTAGCAGTGTATTGTGGACAACAAGTGGAGATGGAACCTTTGGAGATGCAACATCAGTGGTTACTACATATACTCCTGGTGCTACAGATATTACAAATGGAACAGCTACTTTAACTTTAACAGCAAATGGTAACGGAAGCTGCGCTCCAATATCAAATGACATGATCCTTACGATTACACCAGCAGCCACTTCAGAGGCAGGCGATGATGTAAGCATATGTGCAGGTGACGCATTAGATTTATCAGTTTCAGGAACAGTAAGTGCTAGTAACTTCAGCAGTCTGTTATGGACTACTCCGGGAGATGGAAGCTTTAGTGACGCGACAGTATTAACTCCAGTTTACACCCCTGGAGCCAGTGACATTAGTAATGGCACAGTAGTTTTGACCTTAACAGCAAATGGAAATGCAAGCTGTGATCCTGCAGTAGATAATATGACTTTAACCATCACTACTGGTCCGACAGCGGATGCAGGAAGTGATGAAGAGATATGTTCAGATATAGCATTTGATATGAGCACTGCAGCTACTCAACCAACAGCTACTAATTTTAGCAGTGTATTGTGGACAACAAGTGGAGATGGAACCTTTGGAGATGCAACATCAGTGGTTACTACATATACTCCTGGTGCTACAGATATTACAAATGGAATAGCTACTTTAACTTTAACAGCAAATGGTAACGGAAGCTGCGCTCCAATATCAAATGACATGATCCTTACGATTACACCAGCAGCCACTTCAGAGGCAGGCGATGATGTAAGCATATGTGCAGGTGACGCATTAGATTTATCAGTTTCAGGAACAGTAAGTGCTAGTAACTTCAGCAGTCTGTTATGGACTACTCCGGGAGATGGAAGCTTTAGTGACGCGACAGTATTAACTCCTGTTTACACCCCTGGAGCCAGTGACATTAGTAATGGCACAGTAGTTTTGACCTTAACAGCAAATGGAAATGCAAGCTGTGATCCTGCAGTAGATAATATGACTTTAACCATCACTACTGGTCCGACAGCGGATGCAGGGAGTGATGAGGCAATATGTGAAGGTACAGGTTATGACTTAGGTACCTCATTAACTCCACCAAGTGCGAGCAACTTCAGTGCACTTTCATGGACCACATCTGGAGATGGAAGCTTTAGTGATGCTACGGTATTGTCTCCAATTTATACTCCTGGAGCCAATGATGCAGCCAACGGCTCTGTTATTTTAACTCTTGAAGCAATAGGTTTAGGCAGCTGTTCACCAGTAACTGATGATGTTGAATTAACCATAATTACTGGTCCAACAGCGGATGCAGGAAGTGATGAAGAGATATGTTCAGATATAGCATTTGATATGAGCACTGCAGCTACTCAACCAACAGCTACTAATTTTAGCAGTGTATTGTGGACAACAAGTGGAGATGGAACCTTTGGAGATGCAACATCAGTGGTTACTACATATACTCCTGGTGCTACAGATATTACAAATGGAACAGCTACTTTAACTTTAACAGCAAATGGTAACGGAAGCTGCGCTCCAATATCAAATGACATGATCCTTACGATTACACCAGCAGCCACTTCAGAGGCAGGCGATGATGTAAGCATATGTGCAGGTGACGCATTAGATTTATCAGTTTCAGGAACAGTAAGTGCTAGTAACTTCAGCAGTCTGTTATGGACTACTCCGGGAGATGGAAGCTTTAGTGACGCGACAGTATTAACTCCAGTTTACACCCCTGGAGCCAGTGACATTAGTAATGGCACAGTAGTTTTGACCTTAACAGCAAATGGAAATGCAAGCTGTGATCCTGCAGTAGATAATATGACTTTAACCATCACTACTGGTCCGACAGCGGATGCAGGAAGTGATGAAGAGATATGTTCAGATATAGCATTTGATATGAGCACTGCAGCTACTCAACCAACAGCTACTAATTTTAGCAGTGTATTGTGGACAACAAGTGGAGATGGAACCTTTGGAGATGCAACATCAGTGGTTACTACATATACTCCTGGTGCTACAGATATTACAAATGGAACAGCTACTTTAACTTTAACAGCAAATGGTAACGGAAGCTGCGCTCCAATATCAAATGACATGATCCTTACGATTACACCAGCAGCCACTTCAGAGGCAGGCGATGATGTAAGCATATGTGCAGGTGACGCATTAGATTTATCAGTTTCAGGAACAGTAAGTGCTAGTAACTTCAACAGTCTGTTATGGACTACTCCGGGAGATGGAAGCTTTAGTGACGCGACAGTATTAACTCCAGTTTACACCCCTGGAGCCAGTGACATTAGTAATGGCACAGTAGTTTTGACCTTAACAGCAAATGGAAATGCAAGCTGTGATCCTGCAGTAGATAATATGACTTTAACCATCACTACTGGTGGTGATGCAGGCTCTGACTCAACAGCAGATGTATGCAATACAGAAACTACTTTCGATTTATTAGCAGCAAAAGGAGACGGAGATAATGGCGGAGTTTGGAATGATTTAGACGGTAGTGGTGCAGTAATAACAGGTAATTTAGCGAATTTATCTGCTGTGCCTGCAGGTGTTTACAATTTCGAATATGTTGTTGGAACAGCACCATGTACACCTGATGATGCAATTTTAACAGTTACTGTTATAGAACAGTTGTCAGCAGGAACCAATGACTCTACTCAAATTTGCGTAGAAACTAGCTCTTTAGATTTATTGGCCGCTAAAGGAGATGGAGATAACGGGGGAATATGGACAGATACTGACGGTAGCGGTGCTACCATAGCTGGTAATGTCGCTGATTTTACAGGAGTCGTTCCAGGATTCTATCAATTTACTTATGAAATAGGAGCAGCGCCATGCGCTGAAGAATCAGCTACCTTAGTAGTTGAGATTTTAGCAGAACCTGATGCTGGTTCTGACGCAACTGCTAATGCTTGTAACAATTATGACTCATTTGATCTATTAGCGGCAAAAGGCGATGGGGATGATGGTGGCCTATGGGATGACACAGATGCAAGTGGTGCTACAATAGCTGGAAATATTGCTGACTTAACAGGTGTTACCCCAGGCACTTATAACTTCACTTACATATTAGACAATGGTTTATGCTCACCTGATTTTGCTACTTTAACAGTAACAGTAGGAGAGTTAGAGGTCACATCTAATGTTCTGCAGCCTGTAAGTTGTGGTGCTAATGGAACTATCACATTAAATGTAGTTACAGGTACAGCAGATATGATCGTTTGGTTAGATTCTGATGACAATGTTTTTGATGATGGTGATGGAAATGATCTTATTTTATCAGCTCCAGCCGGAACCTATACAGTGATGGTGTCTGATCTAACTACAACTTGTATGTATCAGGAAACTTTTACAATTACAGATCCAGCTACTTTCACGGTGAATGCTGTTGTTACAGATCAAACCTCTTGCGATGTTAATGACGGTAGTATCACTTTAACACTAACGCCTCCTTCGGCAACAGCTACTTTTGTGTGGTCAGGCCCGGGCATTGACGCAACAAATGAGAATAATCAGGATCAGGCTAATTTAGTACCTGGAGATTATACTGTGGCAATCTCAGATGGGGCTTGTTCTTTTACAGATACTTATACAATAGCTCCAGCTGAATCTATTTCTGCAGTAGCTAGTAATGCCACTTTAGCTACATGTGGAGTTGATGATGGTACCATAACTATAGATGTAACTCAAGTTGGTACTAATCCATATGATATAATTATTAACGATAGTGACAATAATTTTGTAGCAGAGGCCTTAAATCAGGATGGCTTCCTAAATCCATTACCATTTGGTGGTCTTGGTCAGGGTACTTATAATATTATAGTAAGAGACAATGTGACGAACTGCGAAGTAAACCTAAGTGTGCTAGTGAATGATAATGCACCATTTGCCATAGATAATGCGAGTATTACTAATATTACTACTTGTGATGCAGCAGAGGGTGCTATCAACTTAACACTTTCAGGCACTAGTGGTACGGAAACTATTTCATGGACAGGTCCGGATGGATTCTCAGCAAGCACTCAGAACATTTCAGGTTTAGCTGAAGAAGGCACTTATACTGTAACTATAGTAGATGCGGGATGTACGGTAACAGCATCTTACCAGATTACTGCACCTACCGATTGTGATTTTGATTGTACAACTTTCAGAGTAACACCATTAACGGAAGCTGCTTCATGTTTTGGAGTTCAGGATGGTAAAATATTCTTCTTGTTAACTAACGTAAGCAGTACAAGTCCTTTAAAATTCAATGTAAAACCAGCTGGTGCTCCTGATACAGATTATGTAGAGTACACTGTAAATAATTTGGGCAGTGGCACTATCATAGAAATTCCAGCTGATTTCTTACCAGGGCAATATAATGTAATTGCAGAAGATGAAACACTTGGCTGTGCAAGCAATGTGATTAATGTTAATATTGGCACTAAAGCTAATATTACTGATAATCTTAGTGTGATCCAACCAACTTGCGAAGTGGCTACCGGTACTATTACAGTTACTTTAAGCGGAACTGCTGATGCATTTACTTTTGAACTTTACCTGCAGTCTGATCTGGATTCGCTTGTAGCTTCTAATAATAATGGAATATTTGGAGGATTAGATGAGGGTGTGTATGCAATTAAGTACATTAATGCTAACCCGAATGGTTGTACGCTTCCTACTAGAGAAAATATTCAAATTGAGGATTCTAATGCATTTGTAGCAATGGCCTCCGATAAGGAAGATGTTACTTGCTTCGGCGCACAAACAGGATCAGTAGTAATTACCTTACAGGGTGCAGCCAGTGGTTTCTATTCTATAGATAATGGAAGTAGTTGGGTAGAGTTCACTTCAGGTAATAGAATTACCGGTTTACCTGCTATCAACAATTTATTAGTGAGTGATGAGCCTGGAACTTCAAGCTGTGAAGTGAGCTTAGCAGTAGACATCCTTCACTTAAGTGATGAAATTCTACTTAATGGACCTGTTACACTTGTTACAGAAGCTAGTTGTACTGCATCTGAAGAGGTGGGGGAGATAAGAGTGCCTGCAGTGACAGGTGGAGTTGCTCCTTATACTTATTTAATAGATGCTGTAGAAGTACAGTTAGATGATGATCGTATTATAGGAGGCCTTTCCAGAAATGTTTCTAGTTTGGTGATCCTGGATAATGTTGGATGTTTTAGTCAACCGATAAATATTGGTGCAATAGTCTCTCCAAATGAAGTGAGAGCAACGGTCACTGAAATTAATCCTGCCAATAATTGTGTGAGTGAGCCTGAAGGAATAGAGATTGTAATAGATCAGAATACGATCGACAATGTTCCTGGCCCATATGGACTGATCATTAACAGAGTAGATGATTCGGAAACTACTGAATTTGTTTTAGATATTAATGTGAGTGGTAGTAACACATTTATCGTAGGGCCTGGCGAAAATCTTGATTTCACTTTTGAAAAAGGTGTAAGATACCGTTGGACTATCAGATCTATATCAAACGATCAGGCTTGTTCGGCAGATAATTTTATTACCATCAACGGAGGAGCTATCATCCCTTCATTTACAGTTGAAGGTAGAAATGTGGCTTGTTTTGGAGAATCTGGGTCAATTATCTTAGAAAATATCGTGGTAGATCCTAATCCTAATTACCCTACCATAATTGAACTGTATGAAAGGGATTCTAACTCATCTCCTACTACTTTTAATGTAGATGAATTATCGCCAAACGGAAGGTTTATAATTAGTAATAACAATACTGACAGAATAGAAAGAGGAACCTATGAAGTGAGAATAGTTCAATTGAATACAAGTTGTCCTACCTTATTAATCGCCTCTGATTTACTGACAGTAATTATTGATGCACCTACCAGACAACTGCAGGCTGAACTGGTTCCTGAGCCTAATTTGCCTCCGGGGGTAGATCGTGCAAGAAGTGAAATGAATCCTATGCCAACTACTCGGCCGGATCTTGCAGATGGTTCAATAAGTGTTAGATTAACTACTTTGACAGGAGCGACTGGATATTCCGCTAGAATTTTCTTAGTGGAACCTATGGGAGGCAATAACACAGCGCAATATAGCTTGCCACAACAACCTGTACCATTTAATAGTAGCCAAACTGTAACCTTCGATAATCTATTGCCAGGAATCTACGAAATCGAGTACTATGATGCTTTTGGTTGTGGACTTTCTGGAAACAGGTTGATTTTTGGTGAAGACGGTACAACAGAGTTAGTTGTTGATTTCGATCGTAGCCCATTTGTTCCAAATGTATTTACACCTAATAACGATGGTGTAAATGATTTCTTTGAAATACTTAATTTACCAGATAATGGTGCAGAATTAATAGTAACAAATAGAAATGGTGCTATTGTTTATAGAAATAAAAGCTACAGGCCTTCCAACTTATGGGATGGGGGCGAACAACCGGATGGTATTTATTTCTACCAGTTGAAGATTAATGAAACAGTGCAAAATGGTTGGGTAGAAATCTTAAGAGGAAAAGGAAGGTAATTTATGCATTAAAACTTGTGTTTGTAGAAGCCGAAGAGTAATCTTCGGCTTTTTTTGTGACCTTTGGATATCTTATGTTCAGATTACAATGGATATAGTTTTTTATGCCTCTTTTAATTTTTAATTTTGTGTACTTTTTAACAAAATTAAAGATATGACCCACCTCGCAAATAACCCCTCACTTACATCATGGCTCGACATACCTAAAGATTCTGACTTTCCCATTCAGAATTTACCTTACGGCATTTTTTCTACCGAAGAAAAATCTCCCAGAGCAGGTGTTGCTATTGGTGACTTCATATTAGATTTAAGCGAGTTGCAATCGGTACAGCTTTTGAATGACTTAGGGTTACCCGACAGGATTTTTGACCATCCCATATTAAATGAATTTATGGATTTAGGTAAAGCTGTTACAGTTCCTGTCAGAGAGCGATTATCTCAACTACTGCAGAAAGATAATCGGGAGTTGCAGGGAAACGACCAATTGAGAGAGAAAGCTTTAATACCGATGAATAAAGCTACTATGCATTTGCCAATAAGAGTGGGTGATTATACAGATTTCTATTCCTCTGAATCCCACGCCACTAATGTGGGAACCATGTTTCGCGATCCTGATAATGCTTTATTACCTAATTGGAAACATATACCGGTGGGTTATCATGGCAGGGCTTCTTCCATAGTTGTTTCAGAAACACCTTTACACAGGCCTAAAGGACAAACTTTAGAGCCTGAGGCACAAATCCCAATCTTTGGCCCTTCCAAAAGGGTAGACTTCGAATTAGAGATGGCATTTATCACCTGTGGGGGTAATAAATTAGGAGACAATATCAGTATAAATGAAACAGCAAACCATATATTTGGCTTCACTATCTTTAATGATTGGTCTGCAAGGGATATTCAAAAGTGGGAATATGTTCCGTTAGGACCTTTTTTAGCCAAAAATTTCGGGTCTTCTATGTCACCCTGGATTGTTACTTACGAAGCCCTGGAACCTTACAAAGTAGCTGGCCCCAAGCAAGAGCCAGAAGTATTGCCCTACTTGAAGTTTGAAGGTAATTTCCATTACGACATTCAATTAGAAGTGGGGATTTCAGCAGAAGGTGGGGAGGAGAAAGTAGTAACCAAATCCAATTTTAAGCATATGTACTGGAATGTGGCTCAGCAATTAGCGCATCATACTATCAACGGTTGCAACATTAATACAGGAGACGTGTATGCTTCTGGCACCATAAGTGGTCCGCAGGAAGGTTCTTACGGTTCTATGCTGGAAATTGCATGGAAAGGTACTAAACCGGTTAAAATGCCTGACGGAACAGAACGCAAGTTCGTAAATGACAATGATACGGTTGCTATGAGGGGGTATGGAGTTAAAAATGATATAAGGATTGGATTCGGAGAAGTACGGACCCAAATTATGCCAGCCAAGTAAAATAATCCAAAGATTTAACCACAGATATTAGTGATTCGTAGTCCAAATTATGCGATTCATAAAATAATTTGGTTGTACACCTTTATTTCAAAAATTAGCCTTAAATTAATAGTGAAATTCGAGGTTGGAGGTGTTAATGGATTACAAGAAAATCACAAATAATTATATCCGTGGGAAACAAGTAATTGTTTTTGTAATGGTTATTTTCAGTCTTATAGGTATTTCCCTTGATACTTATACATACTATGATAACTATATTTTGGAGCATATTTACCTACAATACTTTTGTATTGCAGTGAGTTTAGTTTCTCTTTTTATTGTAATCATTAACATAAAAAAATTTTATAAAATAGCTTATCTTTGTACCGTTTACGCGGTTATCTTAACGCTAATATCTACAAGTTTTTTTTATGATTATTTTGATTTTGATGAACCAGTAAATCAATCATTTATTGGGCTCAGAGACACTTATTTTATGATAATTTTTACTGCAATTAGTGGTTTTATCATAGATAAACGTCATATCGTAATCCAAGGACTTCTATTAAATGGTTTAATTTTCTATTACACTTTTTATTTAAAAGATCCTTTTTTCCTTGACAATGTATTTGTGAATGTTTTCACCTCTGTCGGATTCATTGTTATGTGCTATTTTCTGGTCAGAACTATCACTCGATTGACTGAAGGGCTCAACCAGACAATTAAGGAAACCCAAGATCGACATGAAATCAATCAACTTAGAACTATCAAATTATCCACCTATCAAAATGCACTGGTAGAACTTACCAAGGCGAACGCTCTTCATGTTGATAGTTTGCATCAGCTTTACTTTAATATCTGTAAAATATCAGCAGAATGTATGGGTGTAAATCGTGTAAGTATATGGACTTTCGAAGAGCATATGACAGTTTTAAAACGTAAAACCTTGTATGCTAATAATCAGGTTGATGATGAAGTAGTGGTATTGAAACAAGCTGATCATCCGGCTTACTTCCATTCATTGCAGCATAAATTATTTATAAAAGCATCTAATGTTTATACACATGAAGATACTAAAAGTTTTACCTCATCATATTTAGAGCCTCTAAATATATGCTCAATGTTGGATTGCCTTTTCAGGCTAGATGGAGAGCCGACGGGAGTTATCTGCTGCGAATCGCAGGATAAATTTGTGGATTGGACCACAGAAGATGTCCTTTTCGTACAATCTCTGGCTGATTATGTTGCGATAGCACATAAAAATCAGCAAATCAAGCAATTGTTGGAAGAAATAAGAACCAAAAATATTTTTTTAGAATCGCAGGTTGGTGAGAACGAAAAGATGAATGTGGAGCTTAATGCTTTAAATGAGGAATTAAGGTCTGTAAATGAAAGTTTGGAGCAAGCAGTAGCAGAGAGAACTTCTACGCTACAGATGCAAAATAATCAGTTAACAGAATATGCATTTATCAATTCTCATTTATTAAGAGCCCCTATTGCCAGAATATTAGGTTTAGCCAATATCATCACCAACGAGGTTGAATTGCAAAAGGATAAAGAAATGTTGACGGCCCTCTCAGTCACAACTGAAGAATTGGACAATATAGTAAAGAGAATCAGTGATGTATTGTACGATAGTAATACTGTTAGCAGATCAGATGTCCATCAGATGATAAATAGAAATATGGACAATTAATTTTACTGTTTAAATGCACACTATGAAGAAGAAATCAACTACCATTGAGAAAACGCACTTCACAAAAGTTTCTTGCTGTAAAAGAAAAGCAAAAGTATTAATGTCTCCAGTCATATTCAATGGAATAGTTCGAACGAGAATGTTTAAAAAAGTAGATCATAAATTTGTGATGGATATTAAGCTGAAAATTGAATGAGACGGTTTAGGTTGGTTCTGTAAAGTAGAAATATAAAAAACCACCAGCAATTTCTCGCTGATGGCTACCTTCTATCGAACACCAATGAAAGATCAATATGAGGGTATCTTTTTTTTGGGTTTCTCGGTTTCTGAGAAAGTTTCTCTTACAGATTTCTTTGTATTCTGTATTTTCTTATTTCTTGTGTAGGATAAGTACCTTCTTAAATTAATGCTATAGAAATCGTAAAGAATTACTATGACAAGGAAACCGCTCACCAGGTAAAAAAGTTTAAAACCTATTTCCATATATACGAAACCGGCAGAAACCGCACCCGATACGTAGGCCATTGCAATTGAACTTAAAAGAATTGCTTTAGCCTTCAATTCTTTATTTTTTCTATATTTTTTCTTTGTAAACATGGAGTAAAGAAGCCCCAGGTCTGTAGTAGTACCTGTTAAGTGTGTGGTTTTAACGACGGAATTTGATATGCTTGCTGTCAATCCGTTCTGCAGGCCCATGGAAAAAATCATTAAAGCTAATAGGATTTCGGTTTCGGTAAGTGTTTCCTGATAATAAAACTGTCCGTAAACCCCTACAGTTAGCAGGCACAGTATTTCTAAAATTATAGGCGTAGCGTGGGTAATATACTTATTTTTGCTGTTGAAGTTAATAACAATGAGGTTTGAAACAAAGCTGCCAAAAAAGAACAGAAATATCCAGCCGAACACAATTGCTACTTGGTAGTAATTGCCATGTACAATTTCGGAAGCTAATATTGCATAGTGCCCAGTAACATTTGAACTAAAAGCAAAAAAGATCAGCAATGAGGCAATGTTTACCATGCCTGCAGAAAAAGCCGTAAGCACGCCAAGCTTAACATTGTCACTCAAAGATCTACTGTTACTATATTTCCTCAGCATTTTAAATTCTATTGAAAGTAAGTTGAGCTATACCTTTCGCCTTAACCTCTAAATCAAAATTTAGTACCAGTTGACTGTTATTTAAAAAGGTGATATTGTAATTTTCTACCACTCCTCCATCATATTTAATTTGCAAGATATGACCTCTTCCTTTGATGCGCCACTCCACCGTTTTGGTGTCATTATTTCCCTCAAGCTGCAAGCGGCCATTGGGTAAGAATGTCCATTTTTCAGCTTCATGAATTACTAAATCCTGACCAATCATTTGCTTAATCTCTGCTGAAGAATAATCTCTGATTGTTGCTTTATCAGGCTTGTTCACTTTCTCATATTTCCACGAGACCTCTTCCCATTTCCCGGAGATGGTATCTTCAGGGTGGGGATTAGATGATACCATCAAGACAAATCCAGAAAGGATAATAATAAATATGCTACAGTATATAGTCCAAAGTTTCATATATGCTGGGCTTATGATCTTGAGATCGAATTGAAAAATACGTTGGATAATTCTCCTTTCGGGCTTATGCCATGTTCGCTTATCCAATCAAATTTGTTTATTTCAAGTGGGCTATTGTAAATAAAATCGAACAAATTAAAGCTTTTATCATTGCTAAACTGGAATTTGTATTTAATCGGTAGAAATGCTTTTTCTACTCGTAATCCCTCTACATAATTATTAAAGGCATTTTGATTGGTACCAAAAAATAGATCAACCCTGATAGAATTGATCCTTGATTCATATTTATTTTTTATGATTGCGCAACCTTCATCAAATGAAGCATTAGATAATGATCTTACAGTATTTGCTTTAGAAAAGTAAAGTAAATCTGTGATTGATTCAGTTAAGCTTATTCCGTGTAACAAAATAATATCCAGTTTATTCTTATCTTTTTCCTCATTTAACATTAGTTTAACAATGTTTAATGACTCCACGGTAAAGTCTGTTGGTATAATTATTCTCTTGTTCATCTGTATGTTTTTTACTTTACAAAACTACATTATGTTCATTAGAGCTCTTTAAGAAAGGAATTAGAAGTTGATTAAAGTTTTTAATCGAAATTAAAATAGGATGAGAATTGTGTAATTTTAGTAATGGTAAACAGGTAATAACTTAGACATAATCTGGATGTGATTATTTGATTTTTGTATTAGAAATTGGAAAAGTCACCTTTACTGTGGTACCTTGTCCTGCTTCAGAAGTTACAATCAAATCTCCCTGGTGTATTCTAATTATATTTCTGGTAAGGGGCAATCCAATACCGTAACCTTCATATTTATTGGTATTTGAAGCTCTAAAAAAAGGATCGTAAATGTGCTTGAGTTCCTCCTTTGGTATGCCTATACCAATGTCTTTTATAAAAATTATCACATTTTTATCGGAGGCACCAATAGCCACATGAACTTGCTGAAAGTCAGAATATTTGCAAGCATTACTAATGACGTTAGTAAATGCCAGGTGTAGTAGTTGTTCATTCCCTTTAATCTTTAGCTTCAAAGGATCCTCCGGAAGTAAGCTTAAATCAATGGCTATTTTGCTTTTAGGGTTTATTCTCTCAACTGTTTCTTTAGCATCCCAAACAATCTGGTCGATTCTTACATTGCATAAATCTTGTTTTTTACCTTTAAATCCTGTCTGTGCTAAAAATAGCAATGCTTTCGTTTTATTATCAAGCTTTTCTGCCTCGTTCAAAACAATTTTTAATGATTCAATGTATTCTGTTTTGCTCCGCTCTTTAGTAAGCACCACATCAGTTTCACCAATTATTGTAGTGAGAGGAGTTCTCAATTCGTGCGAGGCATTGCTGATGAAATTATTTTGAGTCTCAAAAGCTGTCTCAATTCTGGAGAGCATTCCATTAAAGGTTTTAATCAGATCATGCATTTCGTCATGCTTTTCGGGCATATCCAATCTCAAATGAAGACTTTCAGAACTAATTTCCTGTACTTTCTCAGTTATTTTTGTGAGGGGTTTAAAAATATATTTAGAAATGTAAAGGGATATAAAAAATAAGAAAACGAGGGAGATAAAAATGGCAACTATAAGAATTTTCCTGAGATAAGAGGTGTGGTAAAGTTCAAAATAATTTTGCGCAGAGGCAATTACCACATAATAGCCATTTTCACTTTTATAAGTTATGCCTTTATAAAATAGGTTGTCATGAATTAATTCCGCACTTCCATTTCGTACAATTGACTGGAAAAAGGAAAAGGGAATTTTTAAACTATCTGCTTCATCCGTATAATTGTACTCTGCAGTGAGGGGGAAAAAGTATTCCTTTTCGTAAGGTAGTTTTTCAAAGAATTTAGTTCTTAGTTCACTCATTTCCCTTGTGCCTGAAGGGCCAACATCATCAAGCTCTAATTTTGCAGCTGTCAGCGCTCTAATTTCTAATAGTTTAAAAAAATCATCATGGTTATAGTCAGTCACCGAATAGTAAATAAATCCACTAAAAGACAGAATAATTACAAGAAATGTTATTAAAATGAGTAATGCAGTCTTTAATTGAATTTTCATAAAATGCTATAGAGGGAAAAAGTAAAGATAAGAATCTAATTTTCTAGTCCTTTAAAACATAGCCCATGCCTATTACAGTATGGATCAATTTTTTCTCAGGGTTAGTATCAATTTTTTTTCTTAAATAATTAACATAAACATCTACCACATTGGAACCTAAATCAAAATTAACACCCCAAACTTCCTCCAGCATATCCATTCGTGATAAGACCCTCCTTTTATTTTTTAAGAAATATAGTAAAAGACGGTATTCGGTTGTAGTAAGCCCAACTTCTAATCCGTTTCTTTTCACAATTTTGCTGTCATCATTCAGTTCAATGTCTGAAAATCGAAATATGTTGGCATTGGGTTCCAAAGAATCTACTCCATTATTCAAATCAGATCGTCTCAATAGGCTTTTCACCCTTGCTAAAAGCTCAATAAACTTAAAGGGTTTTACAAGGTAATCATCTCCTCCGGAATCTAAACCTAACACAATATTTTCAGGAGTACCTAAAGCAGTTAGAAACAAAATGGGTACTATCGTGTCTTCTCTTCTAATGGCCTTGCAAACTTCCAGTCCATTCATTTCGGGCAGCATGATATCGAGTAGTATCAGGTCAAAGTTATTATCTTTCGCTAACTGATAACCTGATTTACCATCTAGGGCTACAGTAATCGAATAGCCTTCCTCTGTTAAACCCTTCTTAACAAAAGAAACTACTTGGGTTTCATCTTCAACTAACAGAATATTTTTCATTAACTTTTGAGACTTAGATATTTTGATGTTGACAAATTTATTTATTAAAATGATTATACTTGTTTCAACAATGAAATGTTCAATTTGTGTATTACTGTTCAATTATTATAGATAAGGATTTGCAGCAATACTCAAAAATAATAAATTTATTTTAGTGATAACCTTTGCTCAATTGAGCGTAAATATTTAACATTGCAGTCCCAAATAAAGGCAGTTAGTTAATGATTGCTTTTTAGGGCCTATAGCTCAGCT